>NZ_OCNI01000001.1:0-4800000 GCF_900215565.1 Streptomyces sp. Ag109_G2-15 | reverse complement strand
TCGATGAGCATGAAGGTGTCGAGCGCCTGCGGCGAGAAGTGCTGGAGCGGGATCTTCGGCAGGCTCGGGTCGCTGAACGGCAGCTGTGCCGGGTATCCGGCGACGAACCGGGGGTTGTCGACGTTCGGCGTCCCGCCGACCGCGTTGAGCAGGTTCGCGGCGAGCGTCAGGTGCAGCATCTCCTCCAGAACCACGCTGCGGATGGCGTCGTGGGCGTAGCGGTTGGTGCCGGGCTTGATGGTGTACATCCCCGTCATGTAGACGGGGATCGTCAGGTGCTCGACCTCCAGGGCCGCCTGGAGGTAGGTCCGCAGCTCCTCGACGTTCGCCGGCGGTCTGGGGCCGCTCCGGGTGAGCGCGTAGGCGGTGATCATCGGGTGCCCTCCGTCGCCAGGGTGACCGGCTGGTGCAGCTCGGCCAGGTCGCGGTGGATCTTCTCGGCGCTGCGCAGAGCGAGCGCGGCCATGGTGAGCGTCGGGTTGCTGGTGCCGATCGAGGGCATGCTGCCGCAGCCCACGGCGAAGAGGTTGGGGTGGTCGTGGGTGCGCTGGTAGGAGTCGACCACCGACGAGCCCGCGCTGGATCCCATGATGTGCGTGCCTGCGCCGTGCCCGGCCCCGTGGTACGCCAGGTCCAGTACCTCGCCGCCCGGTTCGGCCTGGTGCTTGAAGTGGCCCACGGGGGCGACGCCGTCCGGGCCCGGGCCGTGGTGGGTGAAGTCCTTCTCCACGCCGAGCGCGGCGAAGATCTTCTGGGAGACCTTGCGGGCGGCGAAGACCCCGTCCCGGACCCGCTTGTCGAGGTCGTAGTGGAGGATGGGCTTGGGGTTGCCCACGCCGTCGCGGTGCCTGCGCGGGTCGATGGTGACCCGGTTGGCGGGGTCGGCGTGCTGCTCGACGGCGATCTGGAGCTGTACCTGGCGGTTGATCTCGTCGCCCAGCCGGTTGCGCAGCTCCGGGCCGAAGAGCCCCTCCGCCTTGATCTCGCCCTTGGCGTCGCCGCCGAGCCCCAGCATGGCGCCGACGTTGCTCAGGGGGGCGCCGGTCGCCCAGCCCCAGCCCCAGTTGCCGATCTCGATGCGGAACGGGGCGCGCCTGCCGCGTCCGTCACCGAACCGGAAGCACTCCAGGCCCGTGGTGTGTCCGGGGCCGCGGAACGGTCCGACGGGCACGCCCTGCGGCATCCTGGCCCAGGCCAGCATGGTGGGGTGGTCCATGAGGTGGCAGCCGACGTAGCCGCTGCTGTTGGCCATCTCGGAGGCGAGCAGCAGTACGGCGTTCTCGATGGCGTGTGCCGCCAGGACGACGATGTCCGCCTCGGCGGTGTACGGGGTGCTCACCGGGGTGGCCGGATCGCCGTACTCCCGGAACTCCACCCCGCGCACGGTGTTGCCGCGGCCCGGCAGGACCCGGCTGACCACGCAGCGCGTGGCGAGATGGACGGAGTCGGTGAAGTCCTGCTGGAGCCTGAGCGGTGAGGACTTGGCCTGCACCGGGCAGATCGGGGTGCAGCTGGAGTTGCCCACGCACCGCTCGCCGAAGTTGGGCAGTCCGACGGCACCGCGCGGGCGGTAGCCGCCGTCGAAGAGCGGGTTGGGGGTGCTGTTGCGGCCCTGCGGCAGCCCGTACACCTTCAGCGCGTAGTCGACGCCCGCCAGGGCGTCCCGTACCGTCTTGCCGTCGAGTCGGTCCTGGAAGATCCAGTCCTGGTGGCTCCAGGGGATCTCCTGCATCGGGTACTCGTAGTCGGCGTCCGGTACGACCCCGAGCCCCCACTGTGCGGTCGCGTCGCCCGCGGAGCCGATGAGCAGCTCCGCGTCGCGGACATGGCGCTCCAACTCGGCTGCGGAGACCGGCCAGTTGCGTCCGTAGCGGTAGCGGTCGCGGGTCGCGTAGTCCTCGGGGTGCATCCGCGGTACCGCGCCCAGCCAGTGCATCGCCGCTCCGCCGAGCGCGCGGATGTAGTCGGTGCCGTAGGGCAGTGGGCCGGTCTGGACGAAGTGTCCGGTGGCGGTGTAGCCGGGCGGGTCGGCGGTGGGGCGCAGGTCGAGGACGTCCGGGAAGGGGGCGGCCGCGTTGCGCCGGTAGGCGGCGTTGGGGACCTTGATCACCGCGCCGGAGAAGGTGTCGACGGTGTCCTGGTAGCCGGCCCAGGTGTCGGTGCCGCCGTTGCCGGCCTCCAGCACCAGGACCTGCCAGCCCTGCTTGCCGAGGTGCCGGGCGACCAGACTGCCGGCCCAGCCGCTGCCGACGATGATGACGTCGTAGCGGCGGCCGCTGACAGCGGGACCCGTTGTGGTCACGGTCATCGCTTCACTCACTCGCTTCCTCGGGTTCCGTGTCCGGCGGCGCGGCGGCGGCCGGAACGGCGGACGGGGCGACGGCGCGGGAGGGGCGCGGCCCGGGCATCAGATGGGCGGGGACGCTGCCGGACGGCACCTCTGCTCGGTACGCGGCCGGGGCGCACGCGGCCTGTACCGCGGGGTCCTCGGCGGCGGCACGCAGTTCCTCGACGATCTCCTCCAGGGTCGGCAGCGCCGGTGGCTCGTTCGCCCAGGTGCCGAAGCCCGGCGGTTTGGCCCCGGCCGGGTGCCCGGCGAAGGTGCGCCAGACGAGTCCTTCGGGGTAACTGCTGGGCGAGGCCACGAACTCGGTGTTCGGCACCTCGCGGCGCAGTGCGGCGTGGGCGGCCGGGGCGAGCCGGGGCCAGCCGCCGGTGTACCAGAGGTAGGTCACCGCGCGGGCGATCTCCCGGTCGAGGGGCGAGAGCTGCCGCGCTCCCTCGATGGTCGCGAGGGCCGGCTGCCAGGTGTCGAGGAAGTCGGTCAGACGGCTTGCGCCCAGCTGGCCGCGCACGGTGTCGAGGTACAGCTGTGCCATGCCGGTGGCGTACAGGTCGTACGTGGCGAAGCCGGTGAGCGGCATCGACAGTTCGACGAACCGCCGGAGTTCGGGGTCGGGCGAGGTGGTGTCGGAGGTGTGCATGGTCACCCCTTCTTCCGGCGGTCGAGGAGGTGATCGGCCAGCCGCTGGGCCATGGCGACCGCGGCCAGGGTCGGGTTCCAGGAACCCGAGGTGGGGAAGGTCGCCGCGCCGCCGACGTACACGTTGGCGACCTGGTGCAGGCGGCAGTCGGGGGTGGTCACCGACTCGGCGGGGCTCTCTCCCAGCCACAGCGTTCCGGACTCGTGGACCAGGGCGTCCTTGAGCCGGCCGGGGGGAATCTGCGCCTTCCAGGCGCCGGGCTTTCCGTTCTCGCCGGGGTGCCAGTACTCGATCTCCGAGGCGTCCAGCCCGTTGGCGAGGATCCGTTGGACGACCTGCTGGGCCTGCTGGTCCATGGTCGTGCGGAGCTTGAGGTCCGTCTCGCCCGGCCTGAGGTCGAGCACGGTGTCGCCCTTCTCGACGTAGACCCGGCTGCCTTTGACGTCCTTGGGACGGCTGCGCCATTCGCCGAGGCAGTGGACGAGGAAGCCGATGTGCTCGCGGTCGCTGAGCTGTTGCAGGAACTCCTGGTCGAAGGAGTCGGGGATCAGGCGGTAGAGGTCCGGGACCGCGGTGGCGGGTGACGGGTTGGAGGCGCCCATCAGATGGATGTGGAAGTCCCGCGCCCCCTGGGTTCCTCCGTTCTCGACCCGGCCGCGCAGGTACATGCACGCGACCTGCAACCCCTTGTCCTCCAGGCCCTGCCAGGCAGCACGCGGTACCCGGGCCGAGAACCAGGAGGCCACGTGTCCGCCGAGGTTGGTGCCGGCGAACGGCGGCAACACGTCGGCGAAGGAGTCCAGCAGCAGCCCGGTGGGCTCGACGATGCCGTTGGCCAGCACCAGGTCCGTGTGGGGGCCCAGCCTGAACACACCCTGGGTGGTGGAGATCTCGGTGGCCCGGCACACGGGCCCGGCCCCGCCGGCGGCCGGTGTGCTGTGCCGGATCTCCAGCACCTCGCATCCGGTGACGATGTCCACCTGGCCGGGGTACGACTCGGCCAGCTCGATCAGCACCGGAACGGGGCTGAACTTGCGATAGCCGAGGCTGGAGGTGGTCGCCCGCGAGGCGAGCGGTACCTCGAGGCCGGGGGCCTGGATTTTGTTCGGGAAATGCCCGATACTGCTCAGCTTCGCCTTGAGCTGTTCCAGCAGTTTGGACTGGAACACCTTGAATTGTTCGCCCATATGACTGGGCTTGACGGCACCCAGGAACGCGTCGGCGGAATCCCAGTAACGCTCGAGCGAAACCTTCACCAATGCGGGCCATTCGGGCATTTGCTCATCGCTCGGCCGGGGGATCCAGGTGCTCCAGAATTGGGCACGGCCGCCGAGATAAGGGATCTGCGGCGCCAGATCGAATGTCGTACCAGTGGCGCGACGCCAGGGCCGGGCGACGGCGTCCTTCATCAGGCGCTGATAGCGGGGATGAAGGTTCTGCACATGTTCGGGAAGGAGAAAACTTCCCTTTTCGAACACGAGCACCCGCAGCGCCGTGTTCTTCTTCTGCCTCATCAGCCGGTCGAGGACGGCCGCGCCGACCGCACCGCCCCCGACGATCACGATGTCGTACTGGACAGCGCTGACCTGCTTCAGCGTCTTACAGTAGTACGTGGCGACCGGGTCCCGGTCGGCCGGCACGGGTGGGACCACCGCGCGCGGTGCGTCGCCGACATCGAGCAGGGTCGTCCCTTCCGCGATCACCGGTGGCGGGTCGGAATCGGAACCTGGCACGGGCGTACCTCCTTACGACAGAGCCGCAATCACTGTGCCGAAGGATTCTGCGCGTCCGGCAATCACCCGGCAATGGGTGTGGATAACGCGTGATCAATTCGGCGAAACGTCCCGGCATAGACCGCCCTCCGGGGGAAACGCTTTTCCTGACCGCCCCATGGACGCCCATCCCCCTGGCATATTCATCAATGTGGGTTAATGCCGAACGCGCGCGCATCCACATTCATCCGTACGTGCCGAAGACACCACGCATGAGCGCCCCGGAAAGGGAGCAACTCCTCAGCGGCAGAACGCCACCGAATCCCTCATCCGATCGCCCGAGAAAGGGTGCTTATGCGACTGCGCATGCTCACCGCCACCGCGCTCACCACCGCACTCGCAGCCCTCGCCGCGCTCACCCCGGCCGCAGCCACGGCCACCCCGGCTCCGCACTCCGCGCCGACCGCGGCGTCCGCCGCCGGGGAGGACTGGAGCTACAAGTGCGCCGGACCGGTCCTGCCGGGCGGGCGGTACCTGTGCGACAACGAACACCTCGGCCCGCGCTACCGACCCGACGAGGAACCGGTCGCCAAGCTGGTCAAGGACTACACGTCGCGCTCGCTCCCCCCGGACGCGCTCAACGGCCCGAAGGACCACTACCACTGCTACAAGGTCACCAAGGCGTTCAGGGTGGACGCCGGCCCCGTGGCCCCCGCCTTCGAGCTGCCGGGCGACTCGATCCAGTACCACCTGGCCTACAGCCCGTCCAACCCCAAGCTGAGCGGTTGCGGCATACGGGTGGCGGCGGCCCCTCCGAACAGGTGAGCGGAACCGTTCCGTGGCGATCACCGGCAGCCGATGGTGCCGCCGGCGGTGATGGACCTGGCCCGCAAGGCGTCCGGCATCCGGCTGGCCCCCTGGGAGATCCAGGCCATCCGCGAACTACTGGACCCCTCCCCCGCCTGCTGCGCCAGATCCTCATCGAGAAGGCCGCCGACGACGACAGTCACCCGCCCTACATCCGCGTCGCGTGCACCGGCCGCGGCGTGTACGACGACTTGGCCCGCGACTACGGCTACGAGCCCGACGGCGGCCAGATGACCGGCTCCCCGGTGGTGCTGGAGATCTGGCCCGCCCAGCACTACTCCCCCATCCACTCCCACGGCGAGACGACCGGCATCATCTACTGCCTGGCCGGCCAGCTGGACGTGATGTCCTACAGCAAGCTCGAGTGGAAAGCCGAAAAACGCGCGCTGGTGACCCTCACCCCCGGCCAGTGCGCCTGGCTGACGAAGCAGACCAACGCCGTCCACAAGGTTTCCACTACATCAACGAGAAGACGAAGGAGCCAGGCGTCTTCGACACCTATTTCGGACCTGTCGTGGACCGCTCTGCGAAAGGCGCTGGCCACCACCGCCGCGAAGTGGTGACCTTCCGAACGGTCACGTCATGAAGCCATGCGACTACAACCCGTCACATCGTTTCTGCGCCTGTGGCGCCTGGTGGGGCGGGTGGGACTCGAACCCACGGCCGACGGATTATGAGTCCGCTGCTCTAACCGGCTGAGCTACCGCCCCATAGCGGCGTGTCGCGTACATGTGTGCGCGCCGTCTGCCGCAGCATAGCCGCTCATACGATCTCCTGCTTCGGATGGTCGGCTTCTGGGCTGCTTCCTGACCTTGAGGACTTCGGCGCGCGCGCCGTGGTTCCCGCGGACATGAAAAAGGACCCCGAAGGGTCCTCGTTCAGCGTGCTCCCCCGACTGGACTCGAACCAGTAACCTGCCGGTTAACAGCCGGCTGCTCTGCCAATTGAGCTACGGAGGACCGAAGCTCCCCCGACTGGACTCGAACCAGTAACCTGCCGGTTAACAGCCGGCTGCTCTGCCAATTGAGCTACGGAGGATCGCCTCGTTGCATCGAACGTACCTACCTGGGTATTCGCCAGGGGGCGCTCGCTCGCTGCGACACATACATTAGCGCAAGCAGGGGGGTGCTCCGCCAATCGGTATCCCCCGGTCCCGACGTCGCACCAGAGACCTACCCCCAGGGAAGGGTGGCAGCCATGCGCTACCGGCTCACATTCGTCGCCGGACTGGCCCTCGGTTACGTACTCGGCACGAGGGCTGGTCGCGAACGCTACGAGCAGCTGAAGAAGTCCGCTCGCCAGATCGCGCAGAACCCCGCCGTCCGCAACACCGCCGAGACCGCCGCCCAGCAGGGCCGCGAGTACGCCGGCAAGGCCTTCCACTCGGTGAGCCACAGGGTCGGCGACCGAGTCCCGGAGTCGGTGGCCCAGCGGGTCCGCTCCCTACGAGAGCGAAACCTGAACGGCACCCCAGAGGACGACTGGGGCACCAGCAACACGTAGGTGCACGTTCCAGCATGGGTGGCTGTCCCCACCCAGGGGGACGACAGCACCCCACAACAAGTAGGCGCCCTCGGCCGAAGCAAGCGCCGCGGTACGGCAAAATTCTCGGTATGGGGATAGTTGCCGGCTTGGACAGCTCACCGGACTTCACGCGCATCGTGGTCTGTGACGCGGACACGGGTGCCGTGCTCCGCCAGGGGTACGCCCCGCACCCGATGGAGGAGGGTCGCCCGAGCGACGTCGACCCGCAGGCCTGGCTGCTGTCCCTGGGCGAGGCCGCGGGGGGCGGCCTGCTGGAGGGCGTGCAGGCCATCGGGGTCTCCTCGCAGCAGAACGCGCTGGTCCCGCTGGACGCACAGGGCAACACCGTGCGCCCCGCGCTGGTCGGCGGCGACAAGCGGGCGCAGGTCGCGGCGGCCGACCTGGTCGACGCGCTCGGCGGCCGGGAGGCCTGGGCGCAGGCGGTCGGCTGTGTGCCGCAGGCCGCGCAGCCGGTCACCAAGCTGCGCTGGCTCGCGAAGAACGAACCGGAGAGCGCCCGCCGAATCGCTGTGCTCCTGCAGGCTCATGACTGGCTGGTGTGGCAGTTGCTCGGGCGGCCCGTGCGCCGGACCACCGACCGCGGCGGAGCCTCCGGCACCGGGTACTGGTCCGCCGCCACCGGCGGCTACCGGCCCGACCTGGTCGAGCTGGCGCTCGGCCACCAGGCGATGCTGCCCGAGGTGATCGGCCCGGCGGACGCGGCCGGTACGACCCCGGAAGGGCTGCTGATCTCGGCCGGGACCGGGGAGACCATGGCCGCCGCGTTCGGGCTGGGGATCGGGCTCGGGGACGCGGTCGTGTCGCTCGGGGCCTCGGGGTCCGTGATGGCCGTGCACCCGGAGGCACTTGCCGACCAGACCGGGATGATCACGTCCCTCGCCGACGCCACCGGCATGCACCTGCCGGTCGTCACCACCCTGAACGCCGTGCGCACCCTGCGCGGCACCGCCGAACTCCTCGGCCTGCCGGACCTGGAGAGCCTGTCCGACCTGGCGATGAAGTCGACGCCGGGGGCGCACGGGCTGGTGCTCCTGCCCTACCTGGAGGGTGAGCGGACGCCGAGTCTGCCGCACACCGCCGGGACCCTCGCCGGGCTGCGGCGCGAGTCGATGAAGCCCGAGCATCTGGCGCGGGCCGCGTTCGAGGGCATGCTGTGCGGGCTGGCCGACGCGCTGGACGTGCTGCGCGGGCGGGGCGTGGAGGTGCGGCGGGTCTTCCTGCTGGGCCAGGCCGCCGAGCTGCCCGCCGTGCAGGCCGCGGCGCCCTCGCTGTTCGGCGCGCAGGTCGTCGTACCGCAGCCCGCCGACTACGCGGCGATCGGCGCGGCCCGGCAGGCCGCCTGGGCGCTCGGTGTGTCGCAGGGCACCCTCGACCCGCGCACCCCGCCGGCCTGGCCGGGGCCGGCCGCGCAGGTCCTGGAGCCGGGCGACGAGCTGGCCGTGGGTCAGGCCGTACGGCAGCAGTTCGTGTCGGTGCGGGAGCAGACCCACCCGGGGGCGTTTCGCCCGTAATGCCATAAACCCGACAGAACGCGCGAGCACCGCCGTTGGGTTAATCAGTTGAGGTAACGCGGGTGGAGTGTTCGACGATAGGGGCCAGGGGCAACCGACCAGCCCCTACCGCCGACTCCGAGAGACGTAGCGTGCTCATACGACTTCTGCGGACCTATCTCAGGCCCTACAAGAAACCCATAGCTCTGCTGGTGCTGCTGCAGTTCCTGCAGACCTGCGCCACCCTCTACCTGCCCACCCTCAACGCCCACATCATCGACAACGGTGTCGTGAAGGGTGACACGGGTTACATCCTGACCTTCGGCGCCCTGATGATCGGCATCTCGCTGGCCCAGGTCGTCTGCAACATCGGCGCCGTGTACTACGGCGCCCGCACCGCCTCGGCGCTCGGCCGGGACGTGCGCGGCGCCGTCTTCGACCGGGTGCAGTCCTTCTCCGCCCGTGAGGTGGGTCACTTCGGGGCGCCCTCGCTCATCACCCGTACGACCAATGACGTACAGCAGGTCCAGATGCTGGCCCTGATGACGTTCACCCTGATGGTGTCGGCGCCCATCATGTGTGTCGGCGGGATCGTGCTGGCGCTCGGCCTGGACGTGCCGCTGTCCGCGGTGCTCGTCGCCGTCGTTCCCGTGCTCGGCATCTCGGTGACGCTGATCGTGCGCCGGCTGCGGCCGCTGTTCCGGTCCATGCAGGTCCGCCTGGACACGGTGAACCGGGTGCTGCGCGAGCAGATCACCGGCAACCGGGTGATCCGCGCCTTCGTCCGGGACGAGTACGAGCAGGGCCGGTTCGGGAAGGCGAACGGCGAGCTGACCGAGATGCAGCTGGCCACCGGCCGGATGCTCGCGCTGATGTTCCCGATCGTCATGACGGTGGTGAACCTGTCGTCGATCGCGGTGGTGTGGTTCGGCGCGCACCGCATCGACAGCGGCGGGATGCAGATCGGCGACCTGACCGCGTTCCTCGCCTATCTGATGCAGATCGTCATGTCCGTGATGATGGCCACCTTCATGTTCATGATGGTGCCGCGCGCGGAGGTGTGCGCCGAGCGTATCCAGGAGGTCCTGGACACCGACTCCAGCGTGGTGCCGCCACGCGCGCCGGTCACCGAGCTGCGCCGGCACGGGCATCTGGAGATCCGGGGCGCGGGCTTCCGCTATCCGGGTGCCGAGGAGCCGGTGCTGAAGTCCATCGACCTGGTGGCCAGGCCCGGTGAGACGACCGCCGTCATCGGCTCGACCGGCAGCGGCAAGTCGACACTGCTCGGTCTTGTCCCGCGGCTGTTCGACGCCACCGAGGGCGAGGTCCTCGTGGACGGTGTCGACGTCCAGGAGGTCGAGCCGAACCTGCTCGCGAAGACCGTCGGTCTCGTGCCGCAGAAGCCGTACCTGTTCGCCGGGACGGTCGCGACCAACCTGCGCTACGGCAACCCGGACGCCACCGACGAGGAACTGTGGCACGCGCTGGAAGTGGCGCAGGCCAAGGACTTCGTGCAGAAGCTGGAGGGCGGCCTGGGCGCGCCGATCGCGCAGGGCGGCACGAACGTGTCGGGCGGTCAGCGCCAGCGCCTCGCCATCGCCCGCACGCTCGTACAGCGCCCGGAGATCTACCTCTTCGACGACTCCTTCTCCGCCCTCGACTACGCGACGGACGCCGCTCTGCGCAGCGCACTGGGCCGCGAGACCGCCGAGGCGACCGTCGTCATCGTCGCCCAGCGGGTGGCGACCATCCGGGACGCGGACCGGATCGTCGTGCTGGACGAGGGCCTGGTGGTCGGCACCGGCCGGCACCACGAGTTGATGGCGACCAACGAGACGTACCGGGAGATCGTGCTCTCCCAGCTCACGGAAGCGGAGGCTGCCTGATGGCCGGGCCCATGGGACGCATGATGGCCGGGGGCGGCCCCGACCAGCGCTCGATGGACTTCAAGGGGTCGGGCAAACGGCTCGTCGCCCAGTTCAAGCCCGAACGGGTCACCATCTACGCCCTGCTGCTGTGCGTGGTCGTCAGCGTGGCCCTGAACGTGATCGGCCCGAAGATCCTCGGCAAGGCCACCGACCTGGTCTTCGCCGGCATCATCGGCCGGCAGATGCCGGCCGGGGCCACCAAGGAGCAGGTGCTCCAGTCGATGCGCGACCGGGGCCAGGGCACCGTCGCGGACATGCTGAAGAGCACCGACTTCACCCCCGGCAAGGGCATCGACTTCGATGCCGTCGGGAACGTACTGCTGCTCGCGCTGTGCACCTTCCTGGTCGCCGGTCTGCTGATGGCGGTCGCCACCCGGCTGGTCAACCGGGCCGTGAACCGGACGATGTACCGGATGCGCGAGGACGTACAGACGAAGCTGTCGCGGCTGCCGCTGTCGTACTTCGACAAGCGCCAGCGCGGCGAGGTGCTCTCCCGGGCCACCAACGACATCGACAACATCGGGCAGACGCTGCAGCAGTCGATGGGCCAGCTGATCAACTCGCTGCTGACCATCATCGGCGTGCTCGCGATGATGTTCTACGTCTCCTGGATCCTCGCGCTGGTCGCGCTGGTGACCGTACCGCTGTCGTTCGTGGTCGCCACCCGGGTCGGCAAGCGGTCGCAGCCGCACTTCGTGCAGCAGTGGCGCACCACCGGCAAGCTGAACGCGCACGTCGAGGAGATGTACACCGGGCACACCCTGGTGAAGGTGTTCGGGCGTCAGGAGGAGTCGGCGAAGCAGTTCGCCGAGCAGAACGACGCGCTGTACGAGGCCGGGTTCAAGGCGCAGTTCAACAGCGGGGTGATGCAGCCGCTGATGATGTTCGTGTCGAACCTGAACTACGTGCTGGTGGCGGTCGTCGGTGGCCTCCGGGTCGCGTCGGGCGCGCTGTCCATCGGTGATGTGCAGGCCTTCATCCAGTACTCGCGGCAGTTCTCGATGCCGCTGACGCAGGTCGCGTCGATGGCGAACCTGGTGCAGTCGGGTGTCGCCTCGGCCGAGCGGATCTTCGAACTCCTGGACGCGGAGGAGCAGGAGGCGGATCCGGTGCCGGGCGAGCGGCCGGAGCAGCTGCGCGGGCGGGTGGCGCTGGAGGACGTGTCCTTCCGGTACGACCCCGAGAAGCCGCTGATCGAGGACCTGTCGCTGAAGGTGGAGCCCGGACAGACGGTGGCGATCGTCGGCCCGACCGGTGCCGGCAAGACCACGCTGGTCAACCTGCTGATGCGGTTCTACGACGTCTCGGGCGGGCGGATCACCCTGGACGGCGTGGACATCCGGAAGATGTCCCGGGACGAACTGCGGGCCGGGATCGGCATGGTGCTGCAGGACACCTGGCTGTTCGGCGGGTCCATCGCGGACAACATCGCGTACGGCGCCGCGCGCGAGGTCACCCGGGGCGAGATCGAGGAGGCGGCGCGGGCGGCCCACGCGGACCGGTTCATCCGTACGCTGCCCGAGGGGTACGACACCGTGATCGACGACGAGGGCACGGGGGTCAGCGCCGGTGAGAAGCAGCTCATCACCATCGCGCGGGCGTTCCTGTCCGACCCGACGATCCTGGTGCTGGACGAGGCGACCAGCTCTGTGGACACCCGCACCGAGGTGCTGATCCAGAAGGCGATGGCCAAACTCGCCGACGGGCGGACCTCGTTCGTCATCGCGCACCGGCTCTCCACCATCCGGGACGCTGACACGATCCTGGTGATGGAGAACGGCTCGATCGTCGAACAGGGCGCCCACGCGGAGCTGCTGGAGGCGGACGGGGCGTACGCGCGGCTGTACAAGGCGCAGTTCGCGCAGGCTGTGGCCGAGGTCGACTGATCCCAGGGTGATGCTCGGGGGGGGTCGCTCACGTCAGGTGAGCGACCCCTTCATTCCAGGTACCCCCGCAGCTGATCGGCGAAGGCGTGGTCCCTGAGCTTGTTCAGGGTCTTGGACTCGATCTGCCGTATCCGCTCCCGGGTCACGCCGAACAGGCGCCCTATCTCCTCCAGGGTGCGGGGGCGGCCGTCGGCCAGGCCGTAGCGGAGCTGGACGACCTTGCGTTCCCGTTCGCCGAGGGTGGAGAGCACGGCCTCCAGGTGCTCGCGGAGCAGCAGGAACGCGGCCGACTCGACGGGGCTCGTGGCGTCGCCGTCCTCGATGAGGTCGCCGAGGGCGACGTCGTCCTCCTCGCCGACCGGGGCGTGCAGGGACACCGGCTCCTGGGCCAGGCGCAGCACCTCGGAGACCCGCTCGGGGGGCAGTTCGAGGTGGGCGGCGACCTCCTCGGGCGTCGGCTCGTACCCGCGTTCCTGGAGCATGCGGCGCTGCACGCGCACGACCCGGTTGATCAGCTCCACGACGTGCACGGGGACGCGGATGGTGCGGGCCTGGTCGGCCAGGGCGCGGGACATGGCCTGCCGGATCCACCAGGTGGCGTAGGTGGAGAACTTGTAGCCACGGGCGTAGTCGAACTTCTCCACGGCCCGGATGAGCCCGAGGTTGCCCTCCTGCACGAGGTCGAGCATGGTCAGTCCGCGGCCGACGTACCTCTTCGCCACGGAGACCACGAGCCGCAGGTTCGCCTCGATGAGACGGCGCTTGGCCATCCGCCCCATCACCACCAGCCGGTCCAGGTCGAGCGCCAGCTCGCTGTCCAGGTCGGGGGTGTTGCTCAGCTTCTCCTCGGCGAACAGTCCGGCCTCGACCCGGCGGGCGAGTTCGACCTCCTCGGCCGCGGTGAGCAGGGGGATGCGGCCGATCTCGCGCAGGTACTGCCGGAACAGGTCCGAGGAGGGCCCGCCGCTCTCGGCACGGGCGGCGACCGGGGCCTCGACGGGTTCGGGGGCCTCCTCCGGCGCGTCGGGTTCCTCCGGGGGGACCCCTTCCGGGTGGCCGTGGGCGCGGCTCTGCGGGGGCACGGCCACGAGGACCTCGGACTCGGCGTCCGGCTCGTCGGCGGTGGTGCTGGTGCTGCTGTCGGTCTGGGTGAGGGTCTGGGTCTGCACGGGGGCGACCTCCAGGATGATCGCTGCTCAAGGTGTGCGGCAGCGGTACTTCGGGAGCGGAGAGTCGACGGCCTGCGCTCCGCGGACTCGGGCACCGCCCCCAGTGTGGGGTAAGACACATCCCCGCCACGAGGGGCTTGCGGTGACTTTTTGCATCCGGTCCGTGACCGGCCCGTTACTCAGGTCGTCGGACCATCCGACTGGCATATGCGAGCCCTGGGGCGCGCCGAGTTGAGGCAGGCAGGACTGATCCCGCGCGGTGCGCTACAGCGCCTGTGCGCCCCGTTCGCGGAGTGTCTGGTCGTACTGCTGGAGGACCCACATCTCGTTCTGCACGGCGGCCAGCTGGGCGGGGTCGCCGCCGGTGGAGAGGCGGGTGAGCTGGGACTGGATGTCGCGGATGCGGCGCTCCACGGCGCGGCGGCGGATCTGCACCAGGACCGTGCCGGAGTACGTCTCGTCCACGGTGCGGCGCAGGATCGGCTCGACGGCCAGTTCGGTGACCATCGCGCGGACGGCGTCGTCGGGCGCGGCCTCGCGGACGCGGACCAGGTACTCCTGCGAGTCCGGGATGCCGTACTCGGCGCCGCCCGCCTCCGCGATCGCCTGGCGTACGGCGGCGTAGGGCGGGGCGGTGAACTCGTCGATGCCGTACGCGTCGAAGGCCGGGGAGACCAGTTCGGGCCGCTGCAGGGCGAGTTTGAGGAGTTCCCGCTCGGCGGCGAAGACGGGGTTGCGCAGGGTGAGGGCCGGGCCCGAGGGGCCAGGGCGGGGGCCGGTCTCCCACTGTTGCTGGGGCGTGCGGGGCTGCTGCGGCCCGCCCTTGCCACCGCCCTCGCGGGCCCAGCGGGCCAGCTGGCCCACGCGCTTGACCACGAACTGGGTGTCGAGGATGCCGAGCATGCCGGCGAGTTCGACGGCCACCTCGTGCTGGGAGGCGCTGTTCTTGATGCGGGCGACGATCGGCGCGGCCTCGTCCAGGGCGGCCGCGCGGCCGGCCGGGGTGTCGAGGTCGTAGCGGCTCACGATCTGGCGCAGCGCGAACTCGAAGAGCGGGGTGCGGGGTTCGGTCAGGTCGGCGACCGCCTCGTCGCCCTTGGCCAGGCGCAGCTCGCAGGGGTCCATGCCGTCCGGCGCGATGGCGATGTACGTCTCGGCGGCGAACTTCTGGTCGTCCTCGAAGGCGCGCAGGGCGGCCTTCTGGCCGGCCGCGTCGCCGTCGAAGGTGAAGATCACCCGGGCCGAGCCGTTGTCCATGAGGAGCCGGCGGAGGATCTTGATGTGGTCGCCGCCGAAGGCGGTGCCGCAGGTCGCGATGGCCGTGGTCACACCCGCCAGGTGGCAGGCCATGACGTCCGTGTAGCCCTCGACGACGACGGCCCGGCTGGACTTGGCGATGTGCTGCTTCGCCAGGTCGATGCCGTACAGGACCTGGGACTTCTTGTAGATCGCCGTGTCGGGCGTGTTCAGGTACTTCGGGCCGTTGTCCGCCTCGTACAGCTTGCGGGCGCCGAAGCCGACGACCTCGCCGCCGATGTCCCGGATGGGCCACATGAGGCGGCCACGGAAGCGGTCGATGGGGCCCCGGCGGCCCTCCTGGGAGAGGCCGGAGAGGACCAGCTCCTTGTCCGTGAAGCCCTTGCCGCGCAGGAAGCGGGTGAGGTGGTCCCAGCCCTGGGGGCTGTAGCCGACGCCGAAGTGCACGGCGGCGGCCTGGTCGAAGCCGCGCTCGGCGAGGAAGATCCGGCCGGTCTCGGCCTCGGGGCTGGTGGCGAGCTGCTCCGCGTACCACTGGGCGGCGATCTTGTGCGCCTCGACCAGGCGGATACGCTCGCCGCGCTGGTGGGCAGGGTTGTACCCGCCCTCCTCGTAGCGCAGGGTGATGCCGGCCTGGGCGGCCAGGCGCTCGACCGCCTCCGAGAAGGAGAGGTGGTCCACCTTCATGACGAAGGTGATGGTGTCGCCGCCCTCCTGGCAGCCGAAGCAGTGGAAGAGTCCCTTGCTCGGGCTGACCTGGAAGGACGGCGACTTCTCGTCGTGGAAGGGGCACAGCCCCTTGAGGTTGCCGCCACCGGCGTTGCGCAGCTGGAGGTACTCGGAGACCACGGCGTCGATCGGGACCGCGTCCCGTACCGCCTTCACGTCCTCGTCGTTGATCCGTCCTGCCACGCGTGAATTCTACGGGGGCGGACGGACACTCAAGGGACGAGGCTTTCGAGCGGAACGTGCGGGTCCGCCAGGGACTCCGTGTTCACCTGGGCCTGGGAGCGGACCAGGTTCTGGATCTGCTCTGTGACATCCCACACGTTCACGTTCATCCCGGCCAGGACGCGCCCCTCCTTGATCCAGAACGCGATGAACTCCCGCTTGCCCGCGTCGCCCCGGATGACCACCTCGTCGTAGGACCCCGGCGGCGCCCAGCCGCTGTACTCCATCCCGAGGTCGTACTGGTCGGTGAAGAAGTAGGGCACGCGGTCGTAGGTGACGTCCCTGCCGAGCATCGCGCGGGCCGCGGCCGGGCCGCCGTTCAGGGCGTTCGCCCAGTGCTCCACCCGGATGCGCGTGTCGAAGAGGGCGAGCGGGAAGGCGGCGACATCGCCGGCCGCGTAGATGTCGGGGTCGGCGGTGCGCAGGTGCTCGTCCACCACGACACCGCCGCCGTGCGCCCGGTCGGCCAGCTCCAGCCCCGCCGCCTCGGCCAGGCCGGTGCGGGGCGCCGCGCCGATCGCCGCGAGGACGGCATGCGCCGGGTGCTCCTCGCCGTCGTCCGTACGCACCGCGAGGACCATGCCGTCCTGGCCGACGATCTCGGTGAGCCGGGCGCCGAAGCGGAACCGGACGCCGTGCTCGCGGTGCAGCTCGGCGAAGACGTTGCCCAGCTCCGGGCCGAGCACGCTGTACAGCGGGGTCGCCGACGGTTGGATGACGGTGACCTCGGCGCCGTACTCGCGGGCCGCCGCCGCGACCTCCAGGCCGATCCAGCCGGCGCCCGCGATCACGAGGTGCCCGTTGTCCCGGCCCAGGTGCTGGAGGACGCCCTTGAGGCGCTCGGCGTGGGCGAGGCGGCGCAGGTGGTGGACGCCCACGAGGTCGGTGCCGGGGATGTCGAGGCGGCGGGGCTCCGCGCCGGTGGCGAGCAGGAGCTTGTCGTAGTGGACGAGGGTGCCGTCGTCGCCGAAGCGGACGGTCTTCGCGGTGCGGTCGATCCGGTCGACGGTCTGGCCGAGGTGCAGCTCGACGTCGTTCTGCGCGTACCAGCCCGGTTCGTGCACGAAGACGCTGTCGCGCTCCTCCTTGCCGAGCAGAAACCCCTTGGACAGGGGCGGGCGCTCGTACGGGTGGTCGCGCTCGTCGCAGATCAGTATCACCCGGCCGCTGAAGCCCTCCGCACGGAGCGTCTCGGCCGCCTTCGCGCCGGCGAGACCGCCTCCGACGATGACGAATGTCTGATCCGCGTCGACCACTTGATGCCTCCTCGTAAGGGTGCCGCCACATGCGAGCGTCCCGCACGCAGCGTGATGCGGGAAGAGGGAGTGCCCCGATCAGGCCACCCAGGGTCACGTTCCCTTCACATATGCCCCGTCAGTCTCGCGTGCAGCGAGCGTGCGGAGGCGTCGGTGAGGGAGGCGATCTGGTCGACGATCACCCGCTTGCGCGCATGGTCGTCGGGTGCCTCCTCGAACAGTGCCCGGAACTGCGGCTCCAGACCGTCCGGGGCTCGGGCGGTGATCGCCTCGGCCAGCTCGGCGACGACCACCCGCTGGTCGGCACGGAGCCGCTCCTGCTCGGCGCGCTGCATGACGTACCGGTCGGCGACCGCCTTGAGCACCGCGCACTCCATGCGGGTCTCGCGGGGTACGACGAGTTCGGCGCCGTAGCGGGTGAGGCGGCCGGTGCCGTACGCGGCGCGGGTGGCGGTCTCGGCGGCCAGGCAGAACCGGCCGATGAGCTGGCTGGTGGCGTCCTTGAGGCGGGCCTGGGCGACGGCCGTGCCGTCGTAGCCGTGCGGCCACCACTCCTCGTCCTGGAGGCGGTCGAGGGCGGCGGCCAGCTCCGCCGGGTCGGTGTCCGCGGGGACGTAGCGGCCGATGGCCACCTCGAACACCGCCTGCCGCTCGGGTTCGGCGTGCAGGCAGTTGGGGTCGATGTGGCCTGCGTGCAGGCCGTCCTCGACGTCGTGCACCGAGTAGGCCACGTCGTCCGACCAGTCCATGACCTGGGCCTCGAAGCAGGTGTTGGTGCCGGGGGCGGTCTTGCGGACCCAGTCGAACACCGGGCGGTCGTCCTCGTACACGCCGAACTTCGGGGACGCCGGGTCGGTGGGATGGGCGCCGCGCGGCCAGGGGTACTTGGTGGCGGCGTCCAGGGCGGCGCGGGTGAGGTTGAGGCCGACGGAGCCCTCCGGGGTGAAGCGCTTGGGCTCGATGCGGGTGAGGAGTCTGAGGGACTGGGCGTTGCCCTCGAAGCCTCCGCAGTCGTCGGCGAACTCGTTCAGCGCCTGTTCGCCGTTGTGGCCGAACGGGGGGTGGCCGAGGTCGTGGGAGAGGCAGGCCGCCTCCACCAGGTCGGGGTCGCAGCCGAGGGCTGCGCCCAGCTCTCGGCCGACCTGGGCGCACTCCAGCGAGTGGGTCAGTCGTGTTCTCGGGCTGGCGTCCCAGGCCTGGCTGCGGGTGCCGGGCGTGACCACTTGGGTTTTTCCGGCGAGGCGTCGTAGGGCCGCGGAGTGGAGGATGCGGGCGCGGTCGCGTTGGAAGGCTGTGCGGCCTGGGCGTTTGTCGGGCTCGGGGGCCCAGCGGTCGACTGACGTCGGGTCGTAGGCCGAAGAGGGTGCGGTGCCTTCCATGATTCGACAGTACGGGTCGGCAGTGACAATTGGGTGGTGGCGGTGCGCCTAGTCGTCTGCCAAGTCCTGTTTTCGGGCGGGTGCGGGTTGTGTGTGGCTTGTCGCGCCCACACGGCGGAGCCGCAAATCGATACAGCCCCGCGCCCCTGGGGGGTTTCCGCCGGCCCTTGTTTCAGGCTGAGGCGAGTTCCGCCTCTGTCATCGCCTGTGCCTGGTCGTAGCGGTGGAGGATCAGGTGGGCCATTGCTGCCTGCGCTCCCAGGGGAGCGGAGGCGATCCAGGGGGCCTGCTCCGCACACTGCGTCGCGAATCGTCCCGGTGCCGTGAAGTAGGAGGCCACAGCAACCTTGTGGCGGCCCCTTGCCGCCAGTGCACGCAGCGCCGTCTCCACCGTCGGGGTCGCCGCCGAGGCGTATGCCGGGACCACCGGGACGCCCAGGCGGTCGGCGAGGAGGCGGGCCGTGCGGCGGGTGTCGGTGGCCGAGTCGGGGTCGCGGGAGCCTGCTGCCGCGAGGACGACGGCGGTCGAGCGGCGGGTGGTGTGGTCCATGGTGGTGGGCCAGCCGGACTCGATCAGGCGGGTGTGCAGGGCGTCCGCCAGGAGGGGGTGCGGGCCGAGCGGGGCGGCCACGCGGGCGCGTGTCGGGGCGGCCGCGGCCATCTCCGGGATGTCCTGCTTGACGTGGTAGCCGCGGCCCAGGAGCAGGGGGACGAGGACGGCGGGGATGTCGCCCAGGGCGGCGAGGGTGTCGGGGAGCAGGGGCTCGTTCAGCTCGATGTGACCCAGGTGCACGGGGAGGGCGGGGCGCAGCTCGCGTACCCGGGCCATCAGGGCCCGTACCGTGTCGAGCGCGCGCGGGTCGCGGCTGCCGTGGGCGACCAGGACCAGGGCGGGCGGGGCCGGGCGGCGGCGGCCGATCGGGGAGACCAGCCGGAGCTGGCCGGCGAGCTGGCTGCTGATGCTGTTCATGAGGTGCGCCGTGCTGTCGAGGTGGATGCGGGACTCGTCGCGAGGAGGGTTCGACGCCGTCATGGAAGGATCCTGGCGCGGGGAGGTTGCGCCGCCGTTGCCGGGCCGTCACGGGTATTTTCCGTGCGTTCACGTCGTACGTATGGACGATGTGAGGCGAACCGGATCGGTGTTCCTCGCGTCCTCCAAGGTCGGAACCGATCACTGGGGACCGATCACCGGGGGACCGATCACTGGGGGCCGTATGAAGATCCGTCGACCGCGGCTGCCGCGCACCCGTAAGGGGCAGCGGCGGCTGGTGCAGGCCGTGATGGCTGTGTGTGTGCTGGCGCTGCTGCCGGCCACCTGGCTGTACGTGTCGACGGCGGACCGGCTGCGGACGACGGCGGACGTGCCGCGCACCGATGTCGCGGTGGTGTTCGGGGCCGGGCTGTGGGACGGGGAGCCGTCGCCGTATCTCGCGCACCGGCTGGACGCGGCGGCGAAGCTGTACCGGGCGGGCCGGATCAAGGTCGTGCTGGTCACCGGGGACAACAGCCGCAAGGACTACGACGAGCCGGACGCCATGCGCGCGTACCTCAGGAAGCACGGGGTGCCGGACGACCGGATCGTCAGCGACTACGCGGGCTTCGACACCTGGGACTCCTGTGTGCGGGCCAGGAAGATCTTCGGGGTGCACCGGGCCGTGCTGATCAGCCAGGGGTTCCACATCCGGCGGGCGGTGGCGCTGTGCGAGGCCGCGGGGGTGGCGTCGTACGGGGTCGGGGTGGACGCGAAACACGATGCGACCTGGTACTACGGCGGCACGCGCGAGGTGTTCGCGGCGGGCAAGGCGGCGCTGGACGCGGTGTTCCATCCGGATCCGACGTTCCTCGGGCCGCGGGAGCCCGGGGTGGCGCGGGCGCTGGCCGCGGGGCGCTGACGGCTGCCTCACGGCGCTCGCGTGGGCGCGGGGAGGTCGGCTTCCCGGCCGTGTAACAGGGAGCCGTCACGGGACGTAACACGCCCGAAGCACGCTGGTCGGCATGGAGACCACCTCGACGCCCACCCACTGCCCGTACTGCGCCTTGCAGTGCGGGATGAACATCACGCCCCTGCCGCAGGGGGGCGTCGAGGTGACCGAACGCGCCGACTTCCCGGTGAACCGGGGCGCGCTGTGCGGCAAGGGTCGTACAGCGCCCGCGGTGCTGTCGTCGGCGGTGCGGCTGACCTCGCCGCTGGTGCGGTCGGGTGGCCGGCTGGTGCCCGCCTCCTGGGGCGACGCGCTGGATCTGATCGCCGAGCGGCTCGGGGCGGCGCGGGAGCGGTACGGCCCCGACGCGCTGGGGGTGTTCGGCGGGGGCGGGCTGACGAACGAGAAGGCGTACACGCTCGGCAAGTTCGCGCGGGTGGTGCTGGGCACCTCGCAGATCGACTACAACGGCCGCTTCTGCATGTCGTCTGCGGCGGCCGCCGGCATGAAGGCGTTCGGTCTGGACCGGGGGCTGCCGTTCCCGCTGGAGGACATCCCGAGGACCGGGTGTGTGATCCTCGTCGGCTCCAACCTCGCCGAGACCATGCCGCCGTCGCTGCGCTTCTTCAGCGAGCTGCGGGAGAACGGCGGCACGCTGATCGTCGTCGACCCGCGCCGTACGAAGACCGCCGAGCAGGCGGACCTGCACCTGGCGCCCCGCCCGGGCACCGATCTGGCGCTCGCGCTCGGTCTGTTGCACCTGGTGGTGGCGGAGGGCCGTACGGACGAGGCGTACATCCAGGAGCGCACGACCGGCTGGGAGGAGGCCCGGGCGGCCGCGATGGCCCACTGGCCGGAGTACGTGGAGCGGATCACGGGGGTGTCCGTGCCACAGCTGCGGGAGGCGGTGCGGCTGTTCTGCGAGCCGGAGTCGGCGATGGTGCTGACCGCGCGCGGGCCGGAGCAGCAGGCCAAGGGCACGGACACGGTGGGCGCGTGGATCAACCTGTGCCTGGCGACCGGCCGCGCGGGCCGTCCGCTGTCCGGGTACGGCTGTCTGACCGGGCAGGGCAACGGGCAGGGCGGGCGGGAACACGGCCAGAAGGCCGACCAGTTGCCCGGCTACCGCAAGCTGGACGACCCGGCGGCGCGGCGGCACGTGGCCGAGGTGTGGGGCGTGGACCCCGACTCGTTGCCCGGGCCGGGGCGCAGCGCGTACGAGCTGCTGGACGCGCTCGGCACGGACATCCGGACGCTGCTGCTGATGGGGTCCAACCCGGTGGTGTCGGCCCCGCGCGCGGCCCACATCGAGGAGCGGCTGCGCTCGCTGGACTTCCTCGCGGTGGCGGACGTCGTCCTGTCGGAGACGGCGGAGCTGGCGGACGTCGTCCTGCCGGTCACCCAGTGGGCCGAGGAGACGGGCACGACGACCAGCCTGGAGGGCAGGGTCCTGCTGCGCCGGCAGGCGATCGCCCCGCCGCCGGACGTCCGCAGCGACCTGCACGTCCTGCACGAGCTGGCCGCCCGGCTGGGCGTGGAGAAGGGCTTCCCGACCGACCCGGAGGAGGTCTTCGAGGAACTGCGCAGGGCCAGCGCGGGCGGCCCGGCGGACTACTCCGGGATCACGTACCGGCGGCTTGCGGAGGAGAACGGGGTGTTCTGGCCGTGCCCGCAGGTCTCGACGCAGGGCGCGGACGGCGAAGCCGGCCCGAGTGCGCGCGGTGACGGCGAGGCCCGGGTGGATACGGGCGGTCACACGGAAGCCGGCCCGGCGGTCTCCGGGACCGCCGCCGGCCAAGAGGCAGCCCGCACCGATGACGGCGAAGACGCCGCGCTCGACGCCCTTCCCGACGACCCCGCCCGGGACACCGAGGCCGGCATGCTCCCCGCCTCCGCCCTGGCCGACGCCCCTGCCCGGGACGCCGAGGCCGGCATGCTCCCCGCCTCCGCCCTGCCCGACGCCCCTGCCCGGGACACCGAGGCCGGCATGCTCCCCGCCTCCGCCCTGCCCGACGCCCCTGCCCGGGACACCGAGGCCGGCATGCTCCCCGCCTCCGCCCTGCCCGACGCCCCCGCCCGGGACACCGAGGCCGGCATGCTCCCCGCCTCCGCCCTGCCCGACGACCCCGCCCAGGACGCCGAGACCGCCACGCTCTCCGCCCCCGCCCTGCCCGCCGTACACCCCGGAACCCCCCGGCTCTTCCTCGACCGGTTCGCCACCGAGGACGGGCGGGCGCGGTTCGTCGCCGTGGCGCACCGGGCCAGTGCCGAGGAACCGGACGCCGAGTACCCGCTGCTGCTGACCACCGGCCGGGTGGTGTCGCAGTACCAGTCGGGGGCGCAGACGCGGCGGGTCGCGGAGCTGAACGCGGCCGCGCCCGGCCCGTTCGTGGAGCTGCACCCGCGCCTCGCGGCCCGGCTCGGGGCGGGCGAGGGCGACCCGGTGGCGGTGGTCTCCCGGCGCGGCCGGGCCGTGGCCCCCGCCCGCATCACCACCGCCATCCGCCCCGACACCGTCTTCATGCCGTTCCACTGGCCGGGCGAGGGCCGCGCCAACACGCTCACCAACCCGGCCCTGGACCCGACTTCGCGGATGCCGGAGTTCAAGACGTGTGCGGTACGGGTGGAGGCCCTGGGTCCGCGGGAGTAGCCAGGTTCCGTCCGCGGGACGCGGCGTCGGTGGGCCGGTCTGGCGTAGGTTCGCTGTCATGTCCGACACCGAGCAGTTCGACCTCGACGCCTATCTGGAGCGCATCGGGTGGGCGGGCGGCAGGCGGGCCGATCTCGCGACCCTGCGGGGTGTGCATCTGGCCCATGCGCTGTCCTTCCCCTTCGAGAACCTGGACGCCTGGTCCGGCAGGGCGCCGTCGCTCGCCCCGGCCGATCTGATGGCCAAGATGGTCCGGGGCCGTCGCGGCGGCTACTGCTACGAGCACAACACCCTGCTCAGGCTGGCCCTTGAGGCGCTCGGCTTCGGGGTGACCGGGCTGGCGGGGCGGGTGGTGCTGGGTGCCGAGACCGTGGAGAGCCGTCCGCGTACGCACATGATGCTGCGCGTGGAGGTGCCGGGCGATCCGCGGCCGTATCTCGCGGACGTCGGGTTCGGGGCGGCCGGGGCGCTGCTGCAGCCCGTGCCGCTGACCGCCGGGGAGGAGTTCGAGGGCGCGGGGCGCCGGCACCGGCTCGTGCACCTGCCGCACGGCGGGCCGCTGGAGCTGTGGGCGCTGCAGGCGTACGACCGGGACGCGCGGGACTGGGTGAACCAGTACGCGTTCACGCTGGAGCCGTTCTTCGCGCCCGACTACGAGGTGATCAACTGGCACATCGGCACCAACCCCCGCTCCCCCTTCACCCAGCGCCCCTACCTCCAGCGGACCACCCCCGAGCGGCACCTCGCGCTCGACGGCGCCCGGCTGGTCGAGACCCGGGCCGACGGCACGGTGACCGAGCGCAAGCTCACCGACGAGGCGGAGGCGCGGCGCGTGGTGGAGGAGGAGTTCGGGATCGCCGTGCCCGAGGGGCTCACGCTGCTGCGCTGAGTCAGCGGCGGGCCGGCCAGTCCCCGCCCGCTATCAGCCGCCCGCCGGCCCGCAGCCGGGCGGCGATGCGCGGCGCGGCCACGTACACCCAGGCCCGGACGGCCGTGCCGTCGGCGCGTACGACGTCCCGGGCGACGCGCTCGTACAGGTTGCGCGGGTCGCCCGGGGTGTACTCCTCCAGCCGGTCCAGTTCCGCGAGCAGCCGGCCGTACGCCTGCGGGAGCGCGGTGATCAGGTCCCCGCTGACCGCTTCCCCGGGTGCCTCGACGGCGTAGGGGTAGCCGGGCCCGTCGTAGAGCACCGCGTCCGGGAGGCGGGCCGGTTCCTCCGTGTGCGTGCGGCCGCGCAGGAACAGGTCGTGGTTGGCCTCGCCGGGGCGAAGGGTGCCGTAGACGAAGAAGGGCAGCGGGTCTCGGTGGTCCGGAGTGATCACGGAAACGATTCTGTACCCCCTTCGACTCCGCACACATCTCCATGGCGGCGCTATGGACATGACATGTCATGCCCTCTTAAATCTCAGTCGACATCAGCGCCATCCGTACGCCTCACCCCAAGTCTGACCCACACGCCTCGCCCCCACGTCACACCCGTACGTCTCACCAGCACGTCTCACCAGCACGCCTAACCCCCACGCCTCGAAGGCGCCTCCCCAAGGAGACAGATGAGTCGGATACGTCAGCACGTCCGAGGAACCCGTCGTCTCGCCACCGCCGGTGTCGCCGTCACCACCGCGACCCTGCTGGCCGCCGCCCTCTCCCCCGCCGCCCACGCCGACGGCCGGCCGACCCGGGCCGGCGCCGTCGAGAACGCGGCCTCGGCCCTCCTCGCGCACGCCGCGAGCCTGGGTCTGACCTCCGCCCAGGACACCAGCGTCCGGGACGTGATCGTCGACCGGAACGGCACCCAGCACGTCCGCTACGACCGCACCTACCACCAACTCCCGGTGCTCGGCGGCGACTTCGTGGTCCACCTCGCTCCGAGCGGCGCCTTCCGCAGCGCCGACCGGGCGACCAGGAGCCGTATCGCCCTGTCCTCGATCGTCCCCAAGGTGTCGGGCCCCAAGGCCGCCGACCTCGCGGTGAACGCGCTGCGCGCCGCCAACCTCGGTGACGCGCTGAAGCAGATCAAGGCGAAGCCGGAACTCGTCGTCGACGCCCTGCACGGCGCACCGAAGCTCGCCTGGCGCACCAACGCCGTCGCCCAGGACTCGCTCGGCAACCCGGTCGCCCGGACCGTGCTGACCGACGCCCGCACCGGCGCCCAGATCGACGCCTGGGACAGCATCGAGACGGCCACCGGCGACGGCAAGTCGCTGTACAGCGGGACGGTTCCGCTGGAGACCACCCAGTCGGGGTCGTCGTACCAGCTGAAGGACCCGACGCGCGGCAACACCTACACCGGTGACGCCGAGAACAAGACCGACCTGTGCTTCTTCGGCATCTGCTTCAGCCGGGCCCCCGCGACCCTGTTCACGGACGCCGACAACCACTGGGGCACGGGCACCACCTCCGACCGCTCCTCGGCCGCCGTCGACGCCCAGTACGGCACCAACGAGACCTGGGACTACTACAAGAACGTCCAGGGCCGCAACGGCATCGCGGGCGACGGCAAGGGCTCGTACAACCGCGTCCACTACGGCAGCAACTACAACAACGCCTTCTGGGACGACAGTTGCTTCTGCATGACGTACGGCGACGGTGACGGCTCCACCTTCGGGCCGCTGGTCGCGCTGGACGTGGCCGGCCACGAGATGACCCACGGCGTCACCTCCAAGACGGCGGCGCTGACCTACTCGGGCGAGTCCGGCGGGCTCAACGAGGCCACCTCCGACATCCTCGGCACGATGGTCGAGTGGTACGCGAACAACCCCTCCGACCCCGGTGACTACCTCATCGGCGAGAAGATCGTGAAGTCCGGCTTCGGCAAGCCCGCCCTGCGCTTCATGGACAAGCCGTCCAAGGACGGGAACTCCGCCGACTACTGGAGTTCGTCGGTCGGGAACCTCGACGTCCACTACTCCTCGGGCGTCGCCAACCACTTCGCGTACCTGCTCGCGGAGGGCAGCGGCGCGAAGACCATCAACGGCGTCAGCTACGACTCGCCGACCTCCAACGGCTCGACGGTCACCGGCATCGGCCGGGACAAGGTCGGCAAGATCTGGTACCGGGCGCTGACGGTCTACATGACGTCCTCCACGAACTACGCGGGGGCCCGGACGGCGACCCTGAACGCGGCGAAGGACCTCTACGGCGCGGGGAGCACGGAGTACAACGCGGTGGCGGCGGCGTGGAGCGCGGTCAACGTGAACTGAGCCCCACGACGACGCCGGAAGGCCGGTGCCCGCTCGGGCACCGGCCTTTCCGCTGTGCGCTCCGGTCAGACAGCCAACTCCGCCTCCTGGGCCGGGGATTCCTCCGCCTCCTCCGGCTTGCCGTCCCGCATCACCACCGTGGCCAGCACCGCCGCCGCCAGAACCCCCACCGCGCTGAGCGCGAAGGTGGTGGACATCGAGGAGGTGAAGGCCTCGCGGGCGGTGCGCAGGAGGTCCGGGTGGGCCGCGGCGACGGCGCCGGCGATGGACTGGCGGGCCTGGGCGGGGGCGTTGGCGGGCATCCGGTCGGTGTAGCCGCTGGAGAGCAGCGAGCCGAGGATCGCGATGCCGAGGGCGGTGCCCGCCTGCTGGACGGTGTCGTTCAGGGCCGAGCCGACGCCCGCCTTGTCCGCCGGGATGGTGCTCATCAGGGCGCCGACCGCCGCCGGCATGGCCGCACCGGCACCCAGGCCGAGCAGGCCGAGGGCGATCGCCGGGACGGTGAAGCCGGAGCCCGCGTCGACCGTGGTGAGCAGGGCGAAGCAGGCCACCATGATCAGCATGCCGGTCAGGATCACGAAGCGGTTGCCGATCTTCGCGGCCAGCTTCACCCCCGCGGTGTTGCCGATGATCGCGGTCACGGCCAGCGGCAGGAAGGCCAGGCCCGCCTTGATCGGCGAGTAGCCGAGGACGAACTGCAGGTACTGGGTGAGGACCAGCAGCAGGCCGCCGTTGCCGATCTGGACCAGGGCCAGGGAGAGCGAACCGCCGCTGAAGTTGCGGTGCTTGAAGAGGACCAGCGGGACCATCGGGGACGCGCTGACGTTCTCCCAGACCACGAAGGCGGCGAGCGCGACGACCGCGACCGACAGGCTGACCAGGGAACGGCCGCCGAAGGCACCGTGCTGCGGGATCTCGATGATCCACCAGACCAGCGCGGTCATCCCGGCCGCCGACAGCACCGCGCCCAGCGGGTCGGCCTTCTGCCACGGCGCCTTGGACTCCGGCATCAGGGTCACACCGGCGAGGACGGCCAGCGCGACCACGGGGACGTTGAGGAAGAAGATCGAGTGCCAGGAGAAGTGGTCGACCAGCACACCGCCCAGCACCGGGCTGCCGACCAGGCCGAGCATCGACACCGAGCCCCACGCCGCCATCGCCCTGCCGCGCTCCTCCTCGTCGAAGACGGTGATGAGGATGGAGAGGGTGGACGGCATGATCAGCGCCCCGCCGACGCCCATCGCCACGCGTACGGCGATCACTTGAGCCGGATCGGCGGCGAACGTGCCGGCGAGTGAGGCCGCGCCGAACAGCAGCAGGCCGATCAGCATCACCTTCCGGCGGCCGAAGCGGTCACCGAGGCTGCCGGAGGTGAGCAGCAGGCCGGCGAAGACCAGGACGTAGGAGTCGAGGATCCACTGGACGTCCTGGGCGCTCGCGCCGAGGTCCTCGGTCATCGCGGGCACCGCCACGGTGAGCGCCATGCTGTCGATCACCAGGACCAGCGTGCTCAGGCAGAGCACGACGAGGATCCACCAGCGTCGGGGATTGCGGCTTTCCATGGGGTTCCCTCTCCTCTTGCGCACACCGTTCCGGTGATGCGTACAGCGTTCCGGGCTGCGTTGCGAACACTGTACGCAGCCCGGAACAGTGTGCGCAACCCTTGAACGCTGTACGCTGAATGCGCACGAGGTACGCACCCAGAGGAGTCCGCCGATGGCCGCCAGGACCAAGCCGAACCCGATCCCCTCCGTGTGGGCCCGGGAGCGGCGCGAACCCGAACAGCCCTCGCTCAGCCGGGAGTCGATCGTGCGCGAGGCGGTGGCGATGCTGGACGCGGACGGCGTCGAGGCGCTCAGCATGCGCAAGCTCGGCGCCCGCCTGAACGCCGGCGCGACCTCCCTGTACCGGCACGTGGCCACCAAGGACGAGCTGATGGAGCTGGCCGTGGACGAGGTCGCGGCCGAGATCCGGGTGCCGGCCACCGCGGACCCCGACTGGCGGGCCGCCGTGGCCGAGGCCGCGCAGTCCTTCCGCGCGACCGCCCTCAGGCACCCGTGGGTGTCCTCGGTGATGGGCCAGGCCGGACTCGTCTACCTGGGCCCCAACCTGATGTCGTTCTCCGAGCGGCTCGCCGCGCTGTTCACCTCGGCCGGCTTTCCCGAGCCCGATCAGGCGATCAGCACCCTGCTGGCGTACACGCTCGGCATGAGCACCACCGAAGCCGCCTGGCTCACCACGGTCGCCCGGTCCGGGCAGACGGAGGCCGAGTTCATCGACCGGCTGATGCCCGCCGCCCAGGAGGCCGCCGCCGGCCACGCCAACCTCGCCGCCTCCTACGCCGAGTCCGCCCCCCGGGACCCGGCCCGGGACCGGGACGCCAAGTTCGCCTACGGACTGGACGTCGTCCTGGACGGACTGGCCCTGCGACTGCCGCGTTAGCCCCGGACTTCAGCGGGGCAGCGGCCCGCGATCACCCCCGGTCACCCGTTCACCTCCGACCGGGGTGCCATTTGTGCTTTTTTCATACGACCCCTCGCGCACGCCCGTGACCTGCCGGAACTCGGCCCCCACTAGGCCGTGCGGGGGTCGCGGGCGCCACCCGTTCACCGCATTCCTGACGGAGTTTCAGGAAGCGGACGGGCTCGAGTGCGACTTACCTCGGAAGGGCAGGGGCGCGCCCCCTGTACGAGTCGGATCAACGAGTCGGACAAGCCCTGGGGAGCACCATGCGACGCACCGCCCGTCTGCTGACCGGTACCTCGCTCGCCGTGGCCGCGGCGGGACTCGCCACGGCGCCGGCCTACGGCGAGACCGGCAGCAGTCTGCAGGTGTACCCGTCCACCACCCTGCCGGGCAGCCAGGTCACCGTGAACACGGCGGCCTGCGGGGACCGGGGCATGGCGGTCGGGGACGCGGGCGCGGTCGGCGCCGGGACGTTCCCACTGGCGCCCAGCACGCACGAGGGCGAGGCGATCGGACAGTTCCGGGTGCCGTCGAGCGCGCAGCCGGGGACGTACGAGATCGTCGCGAAGTGCGCCGAGGGCACCAAGCAGGTCACGGGCGACCTGGTCGTGGCGTTGGGCGCGGCGCACGAGCAGGTGCAGCCGCGAGGAAGCGTGAAGACGGGGGTCGGCGGCGCACTCGGCACCGACCCCGTGCAGACCACGGCGGGTGTGGCGGCTCTGGCCGTCGCCGCCGCGGGCGGTACCTGGCTCCTGCATCGCCGGGCGAGAGGCGACGGGATCTGACGGACACCCTCCGCTGTCCGTCCGCCGGTACCGCAAGTCCCGCCCCCTCCGGGTCCGATGCCCCTCGCGGCTCGGAGGGGGACGGGGGTCCGCATCAGGGATCCACCCAAGTCCCGCCTCGCGGGAGGCTCGCCTCCGGGAGAGGGGTTTCGTATGCGCAGGATCGGGGACACCGCCATAGCCGCGGTCACCGTCGTAGCCCTCGGCTCGGCGGTGTGGCTGCTCGGCGCGGGGGCCGCGACACACGCGCCGCCGCAGCCGACGGCCGCCGAGGGCCGCCCCGACCCGGGCGAGGAGCGGCTCGCGGCCCCCGCGCTCGACCCGTCCCCGCCGACCCGGATCCGCATCCCCGCGATCAAGGTGAACGCCCCGCTCATGGGCCTCACGCTGACCAGCGCCGGAAGCCTGGACGTGCCGCCCGCCGCGGAGAAGAACCTGGCCGGCTGGTACGAGGCCGGCACCACGCCCGGCGAGACGGGCACCGCGATCGTCGCGGGCCACGTCGACAACACCGAGGGACCCGCCGTCTTCTACAACCTCGGTGCCCTGAAGCGGGGCGCCGTCATCGAGGTGGACCGCAAGGACGGCAGCACCGCCGTGTTCACCGTGGACGCGGTGGAGGTGTACGCGGCCCGGAACTTCCCCGACGAGAAGGTGTACGGCGCGGCGGCGCGCCCCGAGCTGCGGGTCATCACCTGCGGCGGTACCTACTCGAAGGCCACCGGCTACCAGGGCAACGTGGTGGTCTTCGCCCATCTGACGGGCAGCCGCTGAACCTCACAGCGCCCCCAGCCGCCCGCGCGGGACCCTCACACCCCCCGTCCGCCCCCGCTGAGGGCAGCGTTCCTCGTGGGAAACAGGAGTGATGCGGCCGGGTAACGTCGGGGCCGCACGCTCCTTTGCATGACCTCGAATACGCGTGTGGTGGTGATCGGCGCCGGCCTCGCGGGCGTACGGCTCGCCCGGCGGCTCGGTGAGCTGGGCACGCCCGCGCTGCTCGTCGGCGACGAGGAGCACCGGCCGTACAACCGGGTGCTGCTCGCCGAGGTGCTGGCCGGCCGGTACGCCCCGGAGGTGATCGCCCTCCCCGCGCCCGGCGGCCTGGTGCGCGCCCGGGTCACCGGCATCGACCGCACGGCGCGGCAGCTGCGGTGCGCCGACGGCACGTCGATCGCATACGACACGCTGGTGCTGGCCACCGGCTCCAACCCCGTGCTGCCGCCGCTGCGCGGCCTGTTCACCCCTGACCACCAGCTCCCGGAGGGCGTGCACGCGTTCCGCACGATGGACGACTGCCTGGGCCTGTCCAAGGCGGTACGCCCGGGGGTCCGGGCGGTCGTCATCGGCGGCGGGCTGCTCGGGGTCTCCGCGGCCCGCGCGCTGGCCGTGCGCGGCGCCCAGGTGGTCCTCGCCCAGCAGGCCGAGCGGCTCATGGAGCGCCAGCTCGACCCGAACGCCTCCCGGCTGGTGCTGCGGCACCTGAAGGACCTGGGAGTCGAGGTGCACACCGAGTGCCGGGTGCGGGACGTGCGCTGCGTCGGCGGCGCGGTCCGCTCGGTGGAGATGGCCGACGGGTACGCCCTCGACGCCGACCTCGTCGTCCTCGCCTGCGGGGTACGGCCGCGCGCGGGTCTGGCGGAGCAGGCGGGCCTCGCCGTCCACAAGGGCGTCCTCGTCGACGACGAGCTGCGCACCTCCGACCCGCACATCCACGCCATCGGCGACTGCGCCCAGCACGACGGCAACGTCTACGGCCTCGCCGCCCCGGCCCTCGAACAGGCCGACCTGCTCGCCGAGTTGCTCGCCGGCGACGCGAACGCCCGCTACACGGGCACCCGCGCCCTGACCCGGCTGACCCTGACGGGTCCCGACTCCCCCTTCGACCTCGCCGCGTTCGGCGAGACCGAGCCCCGCCCCGGCGACGACGTCGTGCAGCTCACCGACGCCACCCGGGGCACCTACCGCAAGGTCGTCGTCCGCGACGACCGCCTGGTAGGCGGGGTCCTCGTCGGCGAACTCGGCACCGTCGGCGCGCTCGCCCGCGCCTGGGAGGGAGCAGAGCCGCTCCCCGACGACGGCCCCCTGCTCCACCTGCTCACCAACGATGGAGGCTCCTGATGACCGCCAACCTGGGGGCCACCCCCACGATCGTGCTCGTCGGCCACGGCATGGTCGGCCAGCGCTTCCTCGAAGCGCTCGCCGAGCGCGGCCTGACCGCCACGCACCGCGTGGTCGTGCTGTGCGAGGAGCCGCGTCCCGCGTACGACCGCGTCGCCCTCACCTCGTACTTCTCGGGCAAGACGCCCGAGGACCTCTCCATGACCGACATGGAGTTCATCGACACGCACGGCATCGAGCTGTACGTCGGCGACCCCGCGGAGACCATCGACCGCGAGGCGAAGAAGGTGACCGCCAGGTCCGGCCAGGTCTTCGAGTACGACGCCCTCGTCCTCGCCACCGGCTCGTACCCCTTCGTACCCCCCGTCCCCAACAAGGACGCCGAGGGCTGCTTCGTCTACCGCACGATCGAGGACCTGCTCGCGATCGAGGCGTACGCGAAGTCGAAGGCCACGGTCGGTGCGGTGGTCGGCGGCGGTCTGCTGGGGCTCGAGGCGGCCGGCGCGCTGAAGGGTCTCGGACTCACCTCCCACATCGTGGAGTTCGCGCCCCGGCTGATGCCCGTCCAGGTCGACGAGGGCGGCGGCGCCGCGCTCCTGCGCACCATCGAGGAGATGGGCCTGAGCGTCCACACGGGCGTCGGCACGCAGGAGATCGTGGTCGGCCCGGACGGTGCCGTCACCGGCATGAAGCTGTCCGACGGCTCCGAACTCGCCACCGACATGGTGGTGTTCAGCGCCGGTGTCCGCCCCCGCGACCAGCTGGCCCGCGACTGCGGCCTGACCGTCGGCGAGCGCGGCGGCATCGCCGTCGACGAGCAGTGCCGTACCGTCTCCGACCCGCACGTGTTCGCGATCGGCGAGTGCGCGCTGGCCGCCGACGGCCGGGTCTACGGCCTGGTGGCCCCCGGTTACGAGCAGGCCGCGACGGCCGCCGCGACCATCGCCGCCGACGAGGCCTCCTTCACCGGTGCCGACCTGTCCACCAAGCTGAAGCTGCTCGGTGTCGACGTGGCCTCCTTCGGTGACGCGCACGGCGCCACCGAGGACTGCCTGGACGTCGTCTACTCCGACTCCCGCGCCGGCCTGTACAAGAAGCTGGTCATCGGCCGGGACGGCACGCTGCTCGGCGGCATCCTGGTCGGCGACGCGGACGCGTACGGCACCCTGCGCGCCCTGACCGGTTCGGTCCCGCCCATCTCCCCCGAGTCGCTCGTCCTGCCCGCCGGAGCGGGCTCGGGGGCCCAGCTCGGCCCGTCCGCGCTGCCGGACGAGGCGATCATCTGCTCCTGCCACAACGTGTCCAAGGGCACGATCCGCGGCGCGGTCACCGACCACCGGTGCACGACCGTGCCCGAGGTGAAGAAGTGCACCAAGGCCGGTACGGGCTGCGGAAGTTGCGTCAAGGTGCTCGGCCAGCTGGTCACCGCCGAGCTGGAGGCCTCCGGCGTCGAGGTCGACAAGGGCCTGTGCGGCTGCTTCGGGCAGACCCGCGAGGAGCTGTACGAGATCGTCCTCGCCCTGCGCATCAACACCTACCAGGACCTGCTCGACCGCTACGGCCGCGAGGAGGCCCGGGGCGGCGGCGGCTGCGAGGTCTGCAAGCCGGCGGTGGCCTCGATCATCGCCTCCCTGGCCCCGACGATCGGCGCGAGCGGCTATGTCCTGGACGGCGAGCAGGCGGCCCTGCAGGACAGCAACGACCACTTCCTGGCCAACCTCCAGAAGAACGGCTCGTACTCGGTCGTCCCGCGTATCCCCGGCGGTGAGATCACCCCCGAGGGCCTGATCGTGATCGGTGAGATCGCCCGCGACTTCGGCCTCTACACGAAGATCACCGGCGGTCAGCGGATCGACATGTTCGGCGCGCGGGTCGAGCAGCTCCCGCTGATCTGGACCCGCCTGGTGGACGCCGGCTTCGAGTCGGGCCACGCCTACGGCAAGGCGCTGCGCACGGTGAAGTCCTGTGTCGGGCAGACCTGGTGCCGCTACGGCGTCCAGGACTCGGTCCGCATGGCGATCGACCTGGAGCTGCGCTACCGGGGCCTGCGGTCCCCGCACAAGCTCAAGTCGGCGGTCTCCGGCTGCGCCCGCGAGTGCGCGGAGGCCCAGTCGAAGGACTTCGGCGTGATCGCCACCTCCAACGGCTGGAACCTGTACGTCGGCGGCAACGGCGGCGCCACCCCGCGTCACGCGGACCTGCTGGCGCAGGACCTCACCGACGCCGAACTGGTCCGCCTGATCGACCGGTTCCTGATGTTCTACATCCGTACCGCCGACCGGCTGGAGCGCACCTCCACCTGGCTGGAGCGGATCCCCGGCGGCCTGGACCACGTGCGCGACGTGGTCGTGGAGGACTCCCTCGGCATCTGCGAGGAGCTGGAGTCCCTGATGGCGGACCACGTGGCGCACTACGCCGACGAGTGGGCGACCACCATCAACGACCCCGAGAAGCTCGCCCGGTTCGTGTCCTTCGTCAACGCGCCGGACACCCCCGACCCGGTCGTCGGCTTCGTGCCCGAGCGCGACCAGATCAAGCCCGACCTGCCGCTGCTGACCATCGGCCACCGTCCCCTGGAAGGAAGCGCCCAGCGATGACCCTGGCACCCGAGACGACCGACCTGAAGGTTCAGATCCGGCTGGACTCCCCAGAGGGCGCGTGGTTCACGGTCTGCGACCTGAGCCGGCTGCTGCCCGGCCGGGGCGTGGCCGCCCTGCTGCCGGACGGCCGCCAGGTCGCCCTGTTCCGCGACCGCGACGGCCGGCTGTACGGCATCGACAACCGCGACCCGTTCGGCGGCGCGGCGGTCCTCTCCCGGGGTCTGACCGGCACCCATCAGGGCCGCCCGTTCGTGGCGTCCCCGCTGCTCAAGCAGCGCTTCGACCTGGAGACCGGGCAGTGCCTGGACGACGAGTCGGTGCGGGTGGCCACGTATGAGGTACGGACCGCCTGACCCGGACCCGGTCAGCCACTTGGATCAGCCGGCTCGTGCGGGCCGGAGGCGAACCCTAGCCTGAATCCGAACATACCGTCAGATATCTGCCCGTATGTTCGGATTCGGTGTTTCCGCAGAAGGGTTGCCCCATGCCCGGACGTCCGAGGCCTCGACGACGTGCGCCCCGACTGATCACGGCGCTCGTCGGCGCTCTGGTCGGCGCCACCTCGATGGCCGCCCCCGCCCGGGCCGATGCGGGGGACGTGGGGCATGCGGGGGACGCGGGACACGTGGGGGACGTGACGAAGTACCCGATCACGACCACGGCCGGCAGCTTCCCCGCCGGCATCACCGCCGGTCCGGACGGGGCGCTGTGGTTCGCGGAGTCCGGGGTGTCCATGATCGGGCGCATCACGACCGACGGCACCGTCACCGACTACGACGTCCCGACCGCGGACAGCTCTCCCCTCGACATCACCCGGGGACACGATGGCGCCCTGTGGTTCACCGAGGTCGCCGCCGACAAGATCGGCCGGATCACCACGAAGGGCCAGATCACGGAGTTCCCGTTGCCGAACGGTACCGGCCCGACCGGGATCACCGGCACCCCGGACGGCGCCCTGTGGTTCACCGAGGACGGGGTCAACAGCATCGGGCGGAGGGCGCCCGACGGCACCGTGACGCAGCATCCGATCCCGACACCGAAGAGCGGCCCCTACCGGATCGCCGCCGGGCCGGACGGCACCGTGTGGTTCACCGAGACGGCCGGCGGCAGGATCGGCCGCGTCGGCAAGGACGGCCGGATCACCGAATTCCGGCTAGGGGACTCCGACTTCCCCTTCGACATCACCGCGGGCCCCGGCGGGATGTGGTTCACCGCGCCCGGCGCGAACGCGGTGGGGCGGATCACCGACGCAGGGAAGATCACGAAGTTCCCGCTGCCGTCCGCCGACGCCGGACCGGACGGCATCACCCCCGGCCCCGACGGCAGCCTCTGGTTCGCCGAGCAGTCCGGCCGCATCGGCCGGGTGACGCCGGCCGGCGTGATCACCGAGTTCCCGGTGCCGGGCGGCGCGGACGACGTTCCCTTCCAGATCACGGCCGGCCCCGACCGGCACCTGTGGTTCACGGAACTGATCGGCAACGCCATCGGCCGCGTCCAGGCCACGCCCGACCAGGAGTCGATTGCTTGACCGATCGTTCCAGAAATACCTAGGCTGGGCCACGTGGCCAGGACCAAGGAATTCGACCCGGACGCCGCACTGCAGTCAGCCCTGGAGCTGTTCTGGCGGCGCGGCTACGAGGCGACGTCGATGACCGACCTGGTCGAGCACCTGGGCGTCGGCAGGGCGAGCCTGTACGCGACGTTCGGGAACAAGCACGAGCTGTATCTGAAGGCGTTCGACCGGTACGAGCAGACCGGACTCGCGCGGATCGTGCGCGAGCTGTCCCAGCCGGGCCCCGCGCTGCCGGCCGTACGAGCGGTCGTACGCCGCTACGCGGACGAGGCCGCCCACGGGGAACTGCGCCTCAACGGCTGCCTGGTGACCAACACGGCGGCCGAGCTGGCCCCGCACGATCCGGCCGCCGCCCGGCGCGTCGAGCGCAACTGGGACCACCTGGAGACGGTCCTGCACACCACGCTGGTGCGCGCCCAGGCCCAGGGCGAGCTGCCGTCCGACCGCGACCCGCTCGCCCTGGCCCGCACGCTGCTGGTGCTGATGCAGGGACTGCGGGTCGTCGGCAAGGCGTCCTCGGACCCGGCCCGCGTACGGGAAGCGGCGGAGCAGGCACTGACCCTGCTCGACTGACACACCGCCCTCCACCGGAGGGCCTCTTCGCTTGCCTCATACTGAATCGATCGGTCAAGAATAAGGGGAGATCATGACCACCACTCGTTTCACCGGCAGGACCGCCCTCGTCACCGGCGCAGGCTCCGGCATCGGACGGGCCGTCGCCCTCGCGTTCGCCGCGGAGGGCGCTCAGGTCGTCGTCGCCGGGCGCCGGCGGGAGCCCCTGGACGAGACCGTCCGGCTGATCGAGGAGCGGGGCGGCAAGGCCCTCGCGGTGACCGCCGACGTCTCCCGTGCCGGCGACGCGGAGGCGCTGGTCCGGGCCGCCGTCGAGTACTTCGGCTCACTGGACATGGCCGTCAACAACGCCGGCGTCTTCCGGGGCGGGCAGCCTCTCGCCGACCTGCCGGAGGAGGACTGGCACACCCAGCTCGCCGTCAACGTCACCGGCGTCCACCTGGCCCTCCAGGCCCAGATCCGCCGGATGCGCACCCAGCCGTCGGGCGGCGCGATCGTGAACGTGTCCTCCACGTTCGGCCTGCACGCCACCTCCCCCGGCGCCGCCGCCTACTCCGCGACCAAGGCCGCCGTGACCGCCCTCAGCCGGGGCGCCGCCCTGGACCACATCGGCGAAGGCGTCCGGATCAACGTGGTCAGCCCGGGCGCCACCGCAACCTCGATGTCGCTCCGCCCCGGCGAGACGGAGGCCGGCCGCACCGAACGCGCGAAGGCCACCCTCCCGCTCGGCCGGATCTCCACCACCGAGGAGGTCGCCGCCGCCGTCCTCTACCTGGCCTCCGACGACGCGGCCTCACTCGTCGGCACCGACCTGGTGGTGGACAGCGGCGGCTCGCTGTGACCACGCGGGTTCACGGGCCGGAGCTGTCGGACACCCCGTAGTGGTGCGGCTGGGCCCCATCGCTCACCCGAGGTCAGCTCCCCGACCGGACTCAGCCGGTCCGAACCGCATATCCAGCACCGCACGCCGGGAACCATACGGGCCCTAGTCGATCCCCGACCGCTCCACCCCCGCCACGATCCACCGCTGGAAGCACAGGAACACCAGCAGCAGCGGCAGGATCGACACGGCGGCGGCCACGAACAGCTCGTGCAGCCGGATCACCTGGGACGTCGTGAAGGACGACAGCGCCACCTGCACGGTCCAGGCGCTCTGGTCCTGCCCGATGACCAGCGGCCACAGGAAGGAGTTCCACGCGCCGAGGAACACGATGGTCCCGACGGCGGCGAACACGGGCCGGGCGTTCGGCACGACGACCAGCCAGTAGGTGCGCCAGTACCCGAGCCCGTCGACCTGTGCCGCGTCCTCCAACTCCCGGGGAAATCCCAGGAAGTACTGCCGGAAGACGAAGCAGGCGAAGGCCGAGAACAGGGTCGGGACGATCAGGCCCCGGAGCGTGGAGATCCAGCCCAGCGACGACACCAGCACGAAACTCGGTACGAACGTCACGGCGGCCGGGACCAGGAGGGTGCCGAGGATGCCGTAGAAGACCTTGTTCGCGTGCCGGTAGGGGATGCGGGCGAGGCCGTAGCCCGCGAGGGAGGCGAGGAGGAGGGTGCCGAGCGTGGTCGCGACGGCGATCAGCGCGCTGTTGAGGAGGGAGCGGGCGAAGGGGACGGAGGGATCGTCGAACAGCTCCCGGACGTTCCCCCACCTCAACTCCCCCGGCACGAAGGTCCATTCGGGCGAGGTGATGTCCTGCTCGCTCGACAGGCCGTTGCGGACCAGCAGATAGAAGGGGATCAGGAAGAGCAGGGCGAGCGCGATCAGCAGCACCAGCCGCAGCGCCCGCCCGGCCCGCACCAGGGCGTCATCCATCGGCGTCCGTCCTCCCCAGCCTCAGCCACCGCGCCTGTCCCACCGTGACGACGGCGACGACCAGCGCCAGGATCACCGCCCCCGCACTGCCGAGCCCCAGGTTCTGCCCCTGCCCGAGGGCGGTGTAGTAGAGGTAGACGAGCGGCGGCCGGGCGTACGGCGGGTACCCCCGGGCATCGGACAGCAGGTTGTAGAACTCGTCGAAGGCCTGGAAGGCGTTGACGACGAGCAGCAGCACCACCGCGACCGAGGTGGCCCGCAGCTGGGGCAGGGTGATGTGCCGCAGCACGCTCCAGCCGGGCCGGGCCCCGTCGACGGCGGCCGCCTCGTACAGCGCCGGGTCGATCCGCTGCAGCCCGGCGAGGAAGAGAATCATGTAGAACCCGGCCTGCAACCACAGCCGTACGGTGACGATGACCAGCCAGTACCAGGGCGGCTCCGTGGTGGACAGCCAGGCGACCGGATCACCGCCGAACCACCCCAGCACCGTGTTCACCAGCCCGAACCGCACCCCGCTGAAGAGGGACATCTTCCAGACGAGGGCCGCGACGACGTAACTGCACGCGGCCGGCAGGAAGAACACGGACCGGAAGAAGGCCCGGGCGCGCCCGACGCGGTTGACCATAAGGGCTAGAGACAGCGAGAACACGTACGTGACGGGCACGATGAACGCGGTGAAGACCAGGAAGGTCCGCAGGCTGTCGACGAACGCGTCGTCCCGCAGCATCGCCGTGTAGTTGTCCAGCCCGACGAAGCGCGTGGGCGTGACGGTGTTGTGCGCGTCGAAGAAGCTGAGCGCCATGCTCCACAGCAGCGGGACGTATGTGAACAGGGCGAGACCGAGGGCGAAGGGCCCGACGAAGACCCAGAACCAGAGGGCTCGGTTGCGCCTCACGACGACTTCTTCTTCACCCGGTCCAGCTCGGCCGACACCTTCCGTACGACCGCTCGCAGTTCGCTCTCCGGACTCGCACCGCTCCTGATGATCCGGCTGAGCGCGTCCTGGTAGGCGGTCTGGCTTGCCGGGGTCCACAGCAGGGGCTGCGCGTAGCCGTACTCGGTGGTGAACCGGACGGCGTCGGCGGCCGCGCCCGACCTCAGCTTGGTGGCCTTCTTGGCGAGGGAGATCCGGGTGGGGATGTGGAAGCCGTAGGAGAGGGCGAAGTCCTCCTGGTAGTCGGCGCGTTCGACCCACAGCCACTTCACGTACGCCTTGGCGGCCTCCTTGTGCCTGCTGCGCGCACTGACGGCGGCCCCGTACGCACCGACGGGAACGGAGGGTCGGCCATGGGCGCCGTCCTTCGGGAAGGGAAGCACCCCGAAGTCGTCGCCCAGTTCCTTCTGGACCTGGGGAAGCGCCCACAGTCCGGACCACTGCATGGCGGTCAGCCCTTGGAGGAAGGCGGACGGATCGGACCAGTCGGCGGGTGCGCCGAGGAGGAGGGACTTGTCGGCGTGGAGCCGGTGCAGTTTGCCGAGGGTGCGGGCGGCGGTGGGGTCGTCGAAGCCGACCTTGCCGTCATCGGTCACCAGTCGAAGTCCGGCCGCGTACAAGGGAGTTCCACCGAGCACCCCCGCTCCCCCGTCGTTGCCGAGGAAGAGCCCCTTGACCTTGCTGCTGGTGAGCTTCCCGGCGGCGTCGACGAGGGCGTCCAGGGTGGTGGGCGGCTCGACTCCCGCGTCCGCGAGGAGGCTCTTGCGGTAGTAGAGCAGCTGCATGTCGATGACCTGGGGGATGCCCCAGATCTTCCCCTCGTACGTCTTCGGCGTGAGGACGGCCGGGTTGAAGTCGTCCCTGACCCCGTCGAGGAGATCGGTGAGGTCGACGACCTGACCGCCCTGGATCTGGTCGAGCGTGGGACTGCCCTCGAAGACGTCCGGCCCGGAGTCGGTGAGCAGGGCGGCGGCGGTCTGCTGGTCGTAGTCGCCCGGCCGCCACTGCACCCCGACGTCGGCCTTCTTGTAAGCGGCGGCGTACCGCTGCACGGCCTGCTGGGTGCCGGCCTCGCCGTACTGGTGGTACCACTGCGACAGCGCCGGCCCCGAGCCGCCCCCGCGTCCGGTGTTGGACCCGCACGCCGTGACCAGTCCGCCACCCACGCCCGCCGCCAGCAGCGCCCTGCGGCTGATGCCCCTCATCATGTGCCCCCTGACGTTCGTCATCGATGCACGGCCCAACGATCAACCATGCGCCGGGATTACGAAGGGGGTGTTGCGGCGGTGTGTCACACCTTGAGGGCGCCGAAGTCCACGCCCGTGAGCTGCACCGAGGCATCCCAAAGCCTGTCGGCCGCCTGGTCATTGAGCGTCCACGGCGCCCGCCAGGAGGGCGCCGGCGCACCCCGCCACATCGCGAACGAGGGCCCGAAGAAGGAGTCCGGCCGGACCTCGTCCGCGGTCGCCGCGTACAGCGTGGGCAGCGCGCCCGCCTCCGCCGGCTGGGCGAAGACCCGGTTGCCGATCTCCATGGCCCGCTCGGCACCCCTGCGCCCCTCGGCCCGCGGCCCGGCGGTCTGGAGGTTGGTGGCGGCATAGCCCGGGTGGGCGGCGGCCGCGACGAGGTCGGTGTCGTGCGCGGCCAGCCTCCGCGCCAGCTCATGGGTGAAGAGCAGATTGGCGGTCTTGGACCGGGCGTAGGCGATCCAACGCCGGTACTTTCGCTCGCTGTTGAGGTCATGGAGGTCGATGTTGGCGAGGGCGTGCATCATGCTGGACACGGTCACGATGCGCGCGCCCGGGGTCGCGAGCAGGGCGGGCAGCAGCAGCCCGGTGAGCGCGAAGTGGCCGAGATGATTGACCCCGAACTGCGTCTCGAACCCGTCGGCAGTCGTCCCGTACGGCGGCGCCATCACACCCGCGTTGTTGACCAGCAGATCGATCCGCGCGTACGGCACCCGGTCCGCGAAGTCCCGCACGGACGCCAGATCCCCGAGGTCCAGCCGCTCCACCTCGACCTCGGCCCCCGGCGCCTCCACCACGAGTCGCTCCGCGGCAGCACGCCCCCGCGCCTCACTCCGACACGCGAGCACGACCCGCGCCCCCTTACGTGCCAGCTCCCGCGCGGTGACGTACCCGAGCCCGCTGTTGGCACCGGTGACGACGGCCACGCGGCCGGTCTGGTCGGGGATGTCCTGCGCGGTCCAGCCCATGCGGGCTCCTCCTCGCGGTGCTCGACGGGAAGGGCGGACCGGGGCCCGGCCCTGGGCTGACGGGTCCAGGGTAGGCGTGGGGGTCCTGTTTCCCGCGACGCCGTGCCCGATCCCTTGGCGCGGATCATTGTCCGGGCTCGGGGCAGCCCGCAGAGACGTCACGAAGTCCCGTAAGGCACCATGGAGTTCATGACCACACTCCGAAAGGCCGATGCCGCGTAACCGGCCCGGCGCCCTGCGCGGCGCACGACCCGCCCCCGACCCCCGCTTCTGGGAAGAGCCCCCTCCGGCCCGCATACCCGGCCTGTCCGCCCGTACCAGCCTCGCCATCCACCGCGCGGAGCGCCTCTCCCCCGGCTTCTGGTTCTCGCGCGGCGCGACCGAGACCGCCCTGCGGCGCTACCGCGCGTTCCTCCACCCTCCGGGACGCCGCCCCCGCTACCCCCGCGAGTCCTACTGCCCCAGCTGCCCGGGCTGCGCCCTCGACGACGTACGGCAGGCCCGGGACGCCCTGGCCGACATCCTGCCCCTGCTCCCTCCCCGGGCACGGGCCGAGCTGCGGCGCGCGGTGACGCCGCTGGACCGCCGCTACCTGCGCCTCACGCTTCCCGACCCGCTGGCCGGGCCGGCCGCGCCTTGGTGGCACCGGCGGCTCGCGAAGGGTGTGGAGGGGTGGTGAGCCCCGGCCGGGAGGCGCCTGTGGCCGGGCGGGACTTTTCCCGGCGAACCGCACAACTTTTTCCGGCGAGGGCGCATCCAACACAATGACCTACATCCACCCATTCGCCCGATGGAGGCGGATGCGCCATGTCTCTGCACTCTCACCACTTCTCCCGCCGCGGCACGGTCGCCCTGCTGACCGCCGCGCTCGCCGGGCTCACGGCCGGCGGAGCCGCCTGGGGCGTGACCTCGACGGCGGCACAGGCGTCGGCCGGGGCCCGTACCTGCGCCGTGAGTGATCTCTACCTCTCCATGGGGCGTAAGGAAGGCGCGGCCGGATCGCTCTACTGGACCATCCGATTCACCAACACCAGCACCACCAAATGCGCCCTGCGCGGCTACCCGGGCGTCAGCGTCCTGGACACCGCCCATCACCAGATCGGACCGGCCGCCACCCGCACAAGTGAGTCCTACTCGACAGTGACTCTCGCCCCCGCCCACTCCACCTTCGCGGTCATCCGCACCACCAACGGCCCCATCGGCGGCCCCTGCCTCCGCACCGGCGCCTACCTGAGGATCTATCCACCGGCCTCGCACAGCGCGGCCCTCGTCCCGGCTCGCTGGACCATCTGCTCCGGCGTCTTCCAGGTCGGCCCGGTCAACAACGAGGGCACGCTCTGACGGTGCCGCCGTGGCAGTCGGGGCGGCGGTACCCCCGCGCAGGTGCCGCCGCCTCGACGAGCCCTGTCCGACAGATCGGGGATCAGACCGGCAGATCGGGGATCAGGCCGGGGTCGGCGCCCAGCGCCACCACGTCTTCGCGCACGGCGCTCACGAACCGTTCGATCTCCGCGACCAGCACCTCCCAGCCGACCGGTGCCGTCCACGAGTCCGGCTCGGAGACGGAGCCGACCCGCCATCCCTCGGAAGATCCCGAGATCCCCGAGATCCGCGAGATCCGCACCTCACCCACATCCGCGTACGACATCGAGTCGAACTCGAAATCACCACGCTCACCGGCCTGCCGCCCCAGCCAACCCACCAGCGCTCGCGCCAGCTCGGCCACCGGGAACAGCCCCTCCGCCATCACCACATGGTCCCCGTCCCGGATGGTCAGGTCGGCTTCGATGTCCACGAGCAGCACGGCCGTGGGCGCTGTCTCGGGACGCAGGCCGCGCCGCTCCAGGTCCGGCGCCCCCACGTTCTCGTACGCGAACTTCACCGTCATCCGGCCCTCCCCGGAGTCCAAGGGCCGCCGACGTGCAGTCCTTCCGGGCCGCGAACCCTAGCAAGCAGCTCCCTGCACGGACCGCCCAGGGAATGATGGCGGTCATGGCATTGTCGACGGCGTTCACGAAGTTGTTCGGTGTGCGGCATCCGATCGCGTCGGCACCGATGGGCGGATCGGCCGGGGGTGCGCTGGCGGCGGCCGTCTCCCGTGGGGGCGGGCTCGGACTGCTGGGTGGCGCGTACGGGGACCGGGACTGGCTGGCGGGCGAGCTGCCGATCGTGGCGGATTCCGGGCAGCCGTGGGGTGTGGGGTTCCTGAGCTGGGCGATCGATGTCGGTGCGGTGGACCAGGCGCTGGAGCACAACCCCAGGACGGTGATGCTGTCCTTCGGGGATCCGAGCCCGTTCACCGAACGCGTCCGCGCGGCCGGCGCGGCGCTGATCATCCAGGTCACCGAACGCGGCCGAGTCAACGCGGCGTGCCGCTCTCTCGCTCGCGACCGAGTCCGACCACCCCGAGGTGGCGGGGTGGGCACACGAGATGCGGGCGTGGTTCGCCCTCACGACCGGCGACAGGTTGAGGTGGCTCTCGACAAGGGGCGCCGACTGCTAGAAGGGATGCCGTATCCCGAGAACTTGGACAATCACTTTGTCGTCGACCCTGCCAAGTTCGACTTCACTGCTACCGGCTGGTTGGGGAAGACCGACTTGCGCGGACGCTCGCGGAAGAGGTTCTGCGTACGGGAACTGACTTCGACGGCACGGAGCGGTCCCCCATGCGGAACGCCGAAGCGCGAGTAACCCTGGGGGTCACCGCAGCGCTACAGCACCGAACCGGCAGCACAGGACTACCTGAACCACCAGCAAGAGCTAGGCAGGGAGACGCCCGGGTTCCTGCCTTCCTGACCGGCAGGAACTGAGACGGGCGGGGCCTCGCTTTGATACGGCAGCTGTAGATAGCTGCTGCTGAGCTTTCTGATCACGGTGTGATGTCGGCGTAGGCGTACCAACGGCGGTGGCAGAGGCGGGCGTGGAGTTGGGGAGGGGAACGCGCGCGCGAGTCTCCGGGGAGGGATCGAGGAATCCCCTCATCTCGTCGTGGCTCGAAAGGATCTGTACGATGCGTGCGCCCATGGGCTCTTGTCGGGAAACGTCCCGCGGGGGCCCTTCTTCTCACCGTGGGGATGCACATGCGCATACGCGCTTCGGTCGCCGCTCTGTCCGGCGCCCTGGTTCTCGCTTCGGCTCTGGTGTTTCCCGCCGCCGCGCAGGCGCACGCGAGACCGATGGACAGTGACGACACGACGATCACGAAGGTCGTCGTCAACGGCGGCAAGGACATCGTCCTCGGTACCTCCGCCAAGCAGTCGTTCACCGCCACGGTGGACGCGGCCGACCCGGACGGCGTCACCGGCGGCTGGGTCGCCCTGTGGCACGGCACCTCCTTCGACGACCAGGGCAGGGACGGCGCACTGTTCCCCGCCGAACAGGGATCGGGCTCCTGCGTGGCGACCAGTGGCCAGACCGCGACGTGCACGGTCCACTTCACCGTGGACCCGAAGGCCGACCTGACCACGAACGCCTATGCCGGCACCTGGCACGCGTACGCCACCGCGTACGGCATGCCGAGCGGTTCCACCAGCGACGGATACGCCGGCTCCGTGCACATCAAGCGCAACACCACGCTGACCGCGAATGCCTCGCCCGAGCCGGTGGTCCATGGCCGGACCATCACGGTCAAGGGCACGCTCACCCGGGCCAACTGGGAGACCCATGCGTACGCGGGCCTGAGCAACGTGTCGGTGAAACTCCAGTACCGCAAGTCGGGCACCAGCACGTACACGACCCTCAAGACCGTCACCAGCGGCTCCGGCGGAGCGGTGAAGGCCACCACGACCGCGACGAGCGACGGGTACTACCGCTTCTCCTACGCGGGTACCACGGCCACCGACGCCGCGACGTCGGCCAGCGACTTCGTCGACGTCCAGTAGGGGTGGGTGGGGGCGCGGGGACGGCCGCCTCTCAATATGCCAGCTGTTCCAAGCAAGGCGGTGACTGCAGGGTCCGGGAGGTCGAAAAATGCAACTGCCGCAGCGGTGCCCGCCATGACCAGGTAGGTCCCGCGTGGGCTGGCCTCCGGCACTTCGGCTCCTCTCACGTCGCTCCAACGCTCGGTGCCAAGGGCCCCGCAGCCGCGGCGTGCAGAGACGTCCTGGACTGGCGCAGATGATGCGCGAAGGGGCGCCACCCCCGCACAGGGTGGCGCCCCTCCTCTTTCGTGCGCCGGAGCCGTCGTCGATCGGTCTGAGGGTCGGGGACCGACGACGGCTCCGGGGTCGGGGGAGGCCAGGCCTCCGGCGGAGATCAGCGGTGGTCGCTGCCCTCCGACTGGGTGGCCGCGCGGCCTGCCTCCAGGCGGGCGACCGGGATGCGGAACGGGGAGCAGGAGACGTAGTCCAGGCCGACCTCGTGGAAGAAGTGGACCGACTCGGGGTCGCCGCCGTGCTCACCGCAGACGCCGAGCTTGAGGTCGGGGCGGGTGGCCCGGCCGGCCTGGGCGGCCGCCTTCACCAGGGAGCCCACGCCGTCCTTGTCGATCGTCTCGAAGGGGGAGACTCCGAAGATGCCCTTCTCCAGGTAGGCCGTGAAGAAGGAGGCCTCGACGTCGTCGCGGCTGAAGCCCCACACCGTCTGGGTCAGGTCGTTCGTGCCGAAGGAGAAGAACTCCGCCGCCTCCGCGATCTGGCCGGCCGTGAGGGCCGCTCGCGGCAGCTCGATCATCGTGCCGATCGCGAGCTTCAGCTTCGTACCCGTCGCCGCCTCGACCTCCGCGATGACCTGGTCGGCCTCCTCGCGGACGATCTCCAGCTCCTGGACCGTGCCGACGAGCGGGATCATGATCTCGGCGCGCGGGTCGGCCTTGCCGTTCTTGCGCTCGGCCGCGGCCTCGGCGATCGCCCGGACCTGCATGGTGAACAGGCCGGGGATGACCAGGCCGAGGCGGACGCCGCGCAGGCCCAGCATCGGGTTCTGCTCGTGCAGGCGGTGGACCGCCTGGAGCAGGCGCAGGTCGTTCTCGTGCGGCTCCTGGCGGGACTCGGCCAGGGCCACACGGACCGACAGCTCCGTGATGTCGGGCAGGAACTCGTGCAGCGGCGGGTCCAGGAGACGGACCGTCACCGGGAGGCCGTCCATCGCCTCGAACAGCTCGACGAAGTCCTTCTTCTGCAGGGGCAGCAGCTCCCGCAGGGCGGCCTCGCGCACCTCCTCGGTGTCCGCGAGGATCAGCTTCTCGACCATCTCACGGCGCTCACCGAGGAACATGTGCTCCGTGCGGCACAGGCCGATGCCCTGCGCGCCGAAGCGACGGGCGCGCAGCGCGTCCTCGGCGTTGTCCGCGTTGGCGCGCACCCGCAGGCGGCGCTTGCGGTCGGCGAAGGCCATCATGCGGTGCACGGCCTCGACCAGCTCGTCGGCCTCGTCGGCACCCGGGTGCATCCGGCCCTCGAAGTACTCCACCACGGGGGACGGGACCACCGGGACCTCGCCGAGGTACACCTTGCCGCTCGACCCGTCGATGGAGATCAGGTCGCCTTCCTCCACCACGTGGCCGCCGGGGACCGTCATGCGGCGGCGCTTGGTGTCGACCTCGAGCTCCTCGGCGCCACAGACACAGGTCTTGCCCATGCCGCGCGCGACGACGGCCGCGTGAGAGGTCTTGCCGCCGCGGGAGGTCAGGATGCCCTCGGCCGCGATCATGCCGTCGAGGTCGTCGGGGTTGGTCTCCCGGCGGACCAGGATGACCTTCTCGCCCGAGCGGGACCACTTCACGGCGGTGTACGAGTCGAAGACCGCCTTGCCGACCGCGGCGCCCGGCGAGGCCGCGATGCCCCGGCCGACCTGCTCGGCCTTGGCGTGCTCGTCGAAGCGCGGGAACATCAGCTGCGCCAGCTGGGCGCCGGTGACGCGCTGGAGGGCTTCCGTCTCGTCGATCAGGCCCTGGTCGACGAGCTGGGTGGCGATGCGGAAGGCCGCGCCCGCCGTGCGCTTGCCGACCCGGGTCTGGAGCATCCAGAGCTGGCCGCGCTCGATGGTGAACTCGATGTCGCAGAGATCCTTGTAGTGGTTCTCCAGGGTCTCCATGATCTGCATGAGCTGGTCGTACGACTTCTTGTCGATCGACTCCAGCTCCGCGAGCGGGACGGTGTTGCGGATGCCCGCGACCACGTCCTCGCCCTGGGCGTTCTGCAGGTAGTCGCCGTAGACGCCCTGGTGGCCCGAGGCGGGGTCACGCGTGAACGCGACGCCCGTGCCGGAGTCGGGGCCGAGGTTGCCGAAGACCATCGAGCAGACGTTGACGGCCGTGCCCAGGTCGCCGGGGATGCGCTCCTGGCGGCGGTACAGCTTGGCGCGGTCGCCGTTCCAGGAGTCGAAGACCGCCTTGATGGCGAGGTCCATCTGCTCGCGCGGGTCCTGCGGGAAGTCCCGGCCGGCCTCGGTCTTGACGATCTTCTTGAACTTGGTGACCAGCTTCTTCAGGTCGGCGGCCTCGAGGTCCGTGTCGACCGTGACCTTCTTGGCCTCCTTGGCCGCGTCGAGGGCCTCCTCGAACAGCTCGCCGTCGACGCCGAGGACGGTCTTGCCGAACATCTGGATGAGGCGGCGGTAGGAGTCCCACGCGAACCGGTCGTCGCCGGCCTGCTTGGCCAGGCCCTGCACCGACTTGTCGGAGAGGCCGATGTTCAGGACGGTGTCCATCATGCCGGGCATGGAGAACTTGGCACCGGAGCGGACCGACACGAGGAGGGGGTTGTCGGCCTGCCCGAGCTTCTTGCCCATCCGCTGCTCGAGGGCGTCGAGGTGCGCACTCACCTCGTCACGCAGTGCCGCGGGCTCCGTACCGCTCTCCAGGTAGACCTTGCAGGCCTCGGTGGTGATGGTGAACCCGGGAGGGACCGGGAGGCCCAGGTTGGTCATCTCGGCGAGGTTGGCACCCTTGCCGCCGAGGAGATCCTTGAGGTCCTTGTTGCCCTCGGTGAAGTCGTAAACGAACTTCGCTACGTGGGGTTCTTTGTTTTCCGACACGGGTCTCGACTCCTTGAGGCCGCGGTGGCTGCCCTGACGGCGAGGAACATACCCAGATCGAAGGCGTCTGGGTACGTCCACTTGTGCGTCATGGGCCTGTAACCAGTCGTCCGCCAGCGGATCGAAAGTCAAAGCTTGACAAGCAGAGCGGCGTAGATGTTTTCACTTCTTGAAGGCAACAGTGCCCACAGGCGCGATTTTTCGCTCAGATGAGCGGATCCCCAGCACATCTGATTTCGATCGATGAACGATCAAGGGGTGGCACCGAGTGCCACCCCTTGGAGAAGTGCAGTCGCCCATGATCCGCTCATCTGAGCGCAACCCTTATCAAGGGTGGCGATAATCACGCTGCCACAGGCGGCCGGATTTCACCATGCGGACGGGTTCCTGGGACCGAAAGCAGATGGAAACGCACACGTCACACGCCCAGCGCGCCGAGCCGCTCCTCCACCCGCTCCGGCGCGTACAGATGCTCCACGACCAGCGCCCCGGCCCCCAGCAGCCCGGCCCGCTCGCCCAGCCGGGACGTCACGACGTCCAGGTGGGCGGTGGAGCGGGGCAGTGCCCGCTGGTAGAGCAGCTCGCGGACGCCGGTGAGGAAGGGGGTTCCGGCCAGATCCCCGGCGATCATCAGGACGCCCGGATTGAGCAGGGTCACCACCGTCGCCAGCACGTCCCCGACCCTGCGCCCGGCCTCCCGGGCCAGCGCGGCCGCCTCCGGGTGCCCGGAGGCCAGCAGGTCCCGTACGTCCGAGCCGGACGCGGCCGGCACCCCGGACTCCGCCAGCCGCCGGGCCACGGCGCCACCGCTGGCGACGGCGGCGAGACAGCCGTACGACCCGCACCGGCACAGCGCCTCGGCGCCCACCCGGATGTGCCCGATGTCGCCCGCGCCGCCGTCGACGCCCCGGAAGATCGAGCCGTCGACCACCACTCCGGCGCCAATACCCGTGGACACCTTGACCAGCACGAACGCCGAGCAGTCGGGGTGTCCGGTGCGCTGTTCGCCGTAGGCCATGAGGTTGGCGTCGTTGTCCACCAGGACCGGCACCGCGGGGGCGCCGGTGTGCTCGGTGAAGGCGCGGGAGAGGCGGCCCCGTATGTCGTAGCCGTCCCAGCCCGGCATGATCGGCGGCTGCACCACCCGGCCGGTCTCGCTGTCCACCGGTCCGGGCACCGCGAGCCCGATGCCGCACACCTCCTCCGCAAGGTGCCCCGCCTTGGTCAGCAACTCGGCGAACCAGCGGCCGAGTTCGCCGAGGACGACCTCGGGCCCGTCCTCGACGACCAGGGTGCCGGAGTGTTCGGCGAGGATCTCGCCGGTCAGGGTGAGGACGGCCGCCCGGGCGTGCCGGGTGTCGAGGTCGGCGGCGAGCACGATCGCGTGGGAGTCGTCGAACTCCAGGGTGATGGAGGGGCGTCCGCCGAGCGGCGAGTCGACCGGGCCGCCGGCGCCCTCGCGCAGCCAGCCGGCCCGGAACAGCCGGTCGAGGCGCTGGCCGACGGTGGCGCGGGAGAGCCCGGTGGCCTGCTGGAGCGCGCCGCGGGTCACGGCTCGCCCGCTGCGCACGAGTTCGAGCAGATCTCCGGCGCTGGCCTGACTGCTGCCCTTGCCGGTCCTGCCGGGCCGTCCGGTCATGCGCACCCCCTTGTGTTTCTCAAGTTTGCATTACATATTGAGTTTTGCGTGTTAAATAGACGTAACCCTACGGTAGCCACAACCAAACCCGGTCGGCCGGACGTCTTCGGGGAGCCCCGAGTGGATCGCACTGCCCAGCTCACTGCCCGTGTCACGGAGCGCGAGATCGCATACGATCCGCCGCCCGCCGACACATCCCTGCACGTCAGGGCGGCCCGGGTGCTGGAGGCGAACTGGACGGGGGCCTCGACCGTGCCCTCCCGGAGCCTGTATCCGCACCAGTGGTCGTGGGACTCGGCGTTCATCGCGATCGGCCTCAGGCACCTCTCGCCGCTGCGCGCGCAGACCGAGCTGGAGACGCTGCTGGCGGCCCAGTGGGGCGACGGGCGCGTCCCGCACATCGTCTTCAACCCCTCCGTACCGCTCGACGCGTACTTCCCGAGCCCCGACTTCTGGCGCTCCTCGACCGCGGGGCGCGCTGCGGGCGCCCCGCGCACCGTACAGACGTCGGGCATCGTGCAGCCACCGGTGCACGCGCTGGCGGCCTGGCTGGTGCACTGCGCCGACCCCGGTCTGTCGCGGGCCCGCGGCTTCCTCGCGGGGGTGTATCCGCGGCTGGCCGCCTGGCACCGGTATCTGCTGCACCGGCGGGACCTGGGCGGGGGCGGGCTGGTGTCCGTCGTGCACCCCTGGGAACAGGGTATGGACAACAGCCCCTGCTGGGACGCCCCGCTCTCGCGCATCACCCCGGCCCCGGCCCGCTCCTTCCGCCGCGCCGACCTCGACCACGGCGCCGCCGAGGACCGGCCGACCGATCTGGACTACGGGCGGTACGTGCGGCTGGCCACGGACTACCGGGACGCCGGATATGCCGACGGGGGCAGGGGGTTCGCCGTCGAGGACCCGGCGTTCAACGCGCTGCTGATCGCCTCCGAGCACGCGCTGGCGCGGATCGCCGGGGAGCTGGGCGCGCCCGGCACCGCCCGTCACGCCCGTGCCGAACGGCTGACGGCGGCCCTGGTCGAGCGGCTGTGGGACCCGTCGAGCCGGATGTTCCTGTGCCGGGACCTGCGGGGCGGGGGGCTCGTTTTGGAGCGCAGCGTCTCCGGCCTGGTCCCCCTCCTGGTCCCCGGCCTGCCGCGCGACCTGGTCGCGGCCCTCGTCCGCACCCTCGGCGGCCCGCACTTCGGGCTCGGCGACAGCACCCGGCTGGTGCCGAGCTACGACCTCCTCGGCGAGGCCTTCGACCCGCACCGCTACTGGCGGGGCCCGGCCTGGTTCAACACGAGCTGGCTGCTGGAGCGGGGGCTGCGCACCCACGGCGAGCGGGAGCGGGCCGACGCGCTGCGGGAAGCGGTGCTGAGCCTCGCCGGGGCCACCGACTTCGCCGAGTACGTCGACCCGTACACCGGCGAGGCATGCGGCGCGACCGGCTTCGGCTGGACCGCCGCACTCGCGCTGGATCTGCTCCACCAGCCCGTGGGACCCAGCGTGTCCCCCACGGGCCCCAGCACGTTCGACAGGAGTGACAAGGGAGGGGACCGGGCATGACGGACCGGCATCATCTGCTCGTGCACGGGGCGACGTTCGCCGCCGTGAGCGACCGGGGCGACATCAGCGGGGTGCGGGGCGGCGGCTCCCCGGACGGGTTATTCGTACGGGACGCCCGGCACCTCAGCCGGTGGCAGCTCACCGTCGACGGCGCGGTGCCCGAGGTGCTCACCCCGGTCGCGGACGGCGACGCGACCCGCTGTGTTCTGGTGCCGCGCGGCGGCCGGCAGGAGCCGCCCGCGCACACCCTCTTCCGTGAACAGGCCGTCGGCGACAGCTCGTTCGTCGAGTCCCTGCGGGTGACCAGCAACCGCCCCACGCCCACCACCGTCCGGCTCGCCATCACGGCCGACGCCGACTTCACCGACCAGTTCGAGCTGCGCTCCGACCACCGCACCTACGTCAAGGCCGGCGCCGTACGCTCCCGCCAGGTCCTGGACGACGGCATCGAGTTCACCTACCGGCGGGCCGAATGGCGGTCCTGTACGACCATCACGGCCGACCCCGCCCCCGACGCGGTCGAGGAGACCGGCACGGGCGCCCGCCGCCTGGTGTGGACCCTGGACCTGGAACCCCACGGCACGGCCGAGCTGACACTGCGCGTGATCGCCCGTCCGCACGGCGACAAGCGCGCCCTGCGCGTGCCGCGCTCCCCCGCCTCGGTCAACGACCACGTCCTCGCCCTGGAGGAGAGGTTCGTGGAGGGCGTGGCCTTCCCGACCGGCTGGCCGGAGCTGGCGGCGGCCTGCGCCCGCGGTCTGTCCGACCTGGCCGCGCTGCAGGTCCCGGCGACCGGACCGGACGGCGAGGAGCTGCGCGTCCCGGCGGCGGGCGCCCCCTGGTTCCTCACCCTGCTCGGCCGGGACGCCCTGCTCACCGCCCTGTTCACGCTGCCGTACCGCCCGCAGCTGGCCGCGGCCACGCTCCCCGCGCTGGCCGCCACCCAGGCGACCGGGACCGGGGCGTCCAGGGTCGCCCAGCCCGGCAAGATCGTGCACGAGGTGCGGCACGGCGAGCTGGCGCACTTCGGGCAGGTGCCGTTCGGGCGGTACTACGGCTCGGTCGACGCGACCCCGCTCTTCCTGATCCTGCTCGGGGCGTACGTCGAACAGACCGGGGACGCCGTCCTCGCCCGCCGCCTCGAACCGCACGCCCGCGCGGCCATCGGCTGGATGCTGGACCACGGCGGGCTGACCTCGCGCGGCTATCTCGTCTACCGCGCCGACGAGGGCGGCCTCGCCAACCAGAACTGGAAGGACTCCCCCGGCGCGATCTGCTGGTCCGACGGCACCCGGCCCACCGGCGCGGTGATGGCGGCGGGCGCCCAGGGCTACGCGTACGACGCGCTGCGCCGCACGGCGTGGGTGGCGCGCACGGTGTGGGCCGACGACACGTACGCCTCGCTGCTGGAACAGGCGGCGGCCGACCTGCGGGACCGCTTCCAGCGGGACTTCTGGATGCGGGAGCAGTCCTTCCCGGCGCTCGCGCTGGACGGCGAGGGCCGCCAGGTCGACGCGCTGGCGTCGGACGCGGGGCATCTGCTGTGGTCGGGGCTGCTGGACAAGGAGTACGGCGAGGTCGTCGGCCGGCGGCTGCTGGAGGCGGACTTCTTCTCCGGCTGGGGCGTGCGCACCCTCGCCTCCGGCCAGTCGGCGTACCACCCGCTCTCCTACCACCGGGGCTCGGTCTGGCCGCACGACAACGCGCTGATCACGCTGGGCCTGGCCCGCTACGGCCTGCACGACGAGGCCCGTACGGTGGCGCACGCCCTGGTCGACGCGGCGACGGCCGCCGGGCACCGGCTGCCCGAGGTGCTGGCGGGCTACGGCCGCGACACCCACCCCGAGCCGGTCCCGTACCCGCACGCCTGCATCCGCGAGTCCCGCTCGGCAGCGGCTCCGCTCGCACTGCTGACCGCGGTCGGGGGCGCGTAGTACTCCGTTGGGAGGGCCGTGTGCACCGTAGAGGGCTCTGCCGTCTCGGTGCTGCGGGCCGTCCTGGGCTGATCGCGCCCGCGCGGCGGAGCCGCACATCGACACAGCCCCGCGCCCCTGACGGGCGCGGTAGTTTGCCGGGTGTTTGCCCGGTGCTGTGAACAGGGGCCAGAGAGCGGCCGTACGAAATGACGGCGGGCCAGGCGGGCCGGGGTTTCTCCGGCCCTGCCCAGCCTCCCCAGCGTGGCCCGCCGACTCCGTCACGGGTCTCGCACGGAAGGACCTCCGGGTTGCCTCAGCACACGAGCACGCGCCAGTCATCGGGTACGGCCGGGGGAGCCGAGGCTGTCCTCGACGAACGGGACGAGGAACGAACACCGGCGGCGGAGGCCGCCGGCTCCACGGAGGCCACGGAAGTCAGCTCTGAAGAGGCCGCGCCGGCGGCCGGGGTCGCGGACTCCATAGCCGAGGAAGCGCCCGCGGAAACCGTCGAGAAGCCCGCTGCGGAAAGCCTCGAGGAACCTGCCGAGGAACCCACCGCGGAAACCCCCGAGAAGGCGCCCGAGGAACCCGCCGCGGGAACCGCCGACGAGGCCCCCGAGGAACCCGCCGAAAAAGCCGCTGAACAAGCCGCTGAACAAGCCGCTGAAGCAGCCACCCCCCGCCCCACCCGCCGCACCTGGTCCGCCTGGTCCGCGCGGACGCGGCGCTGGCGGGAAGCGCACCCGACCGCCGCCCAGGCCCTCTCCGTGAGTGTCAACGTGCTCGCCGCCGTCCTCGTCGTCGCCGCGCTCGTGATGCCCAACAGCGTGGTCCGGCTCGGGCCCGAGAAGTTTCTGCGGATACCCGGCGAGGCGGTCATCGGCGCCGCGGTGATGCTCGCCCTGCCGCGTCGGCCCCGGATCGTGCTGGCCGCCGTGTCCGGGGTCGCACTGGGCGCGATGACCGTGCTGAACCTGCTCGACATGGGGTTCAACCAGTACCTCGGCCGCAGCTTCAACCTCGTCCTCGACTGGAGCCTGCTCGGCGACGCGGAGTCGTACCTGGAGGACTCGCTGGGCCGTACGGCCACCCTCGCCGCCGCCGGCGGCGTCATCGCCGTCGTCCTGCTGCTGTTCGTGCTGCTGGCGCTGTCCACGGTCCGGCTGAGCAACCTCCTCGCCCGGCACACCGGCACCGCGACCCGCGGCACGCTGATCGCGGGCGTCGTCTGGATCACCTGCTCCTCCCTCGGCCTGCAGATCTCCGGCGTGCCGCTCGCCTCGGACCGCACCGCCACCGCCGTGAAGATCCAGGCCCGCCGGGTGGCGGACACCCTCAGGGACGAGGCGGAGTTCCAGAAGGTGGCCAAGGTGGACGCCTTCGGCAACACCCCCGCCGCCCAGCTCGTGCCCGACCTGCGCGGCAAGGACATGATCTTCACGTTCATCGAGAGCTACGGCCGCAGCGCCATCGAGGACCCGATCATGGCGCCCGGCGTCGACAGCACCCTGGACGCGCGCACCAAGGCGCTCGCCAAGGCCGGCTACCACGCCAAGAGCGGCTGGCTGACCTCGGCGACCTACGGCGGCAGCAGCTGGCTCGGCCACTCCACCACCCTGTCGGGGCTGTGGATCAACAACCAGCAGCGCTACCGCACGGTCATGGCGAGCGACCACCTCAGCCTCACCAAGGCCTTCAAGAAGACCGGTGCGTGGGACACGGTCGGCGTCATGCCGGGCGTGCAGAAGGCCTGGCCGGAGCAGAGCTTCTACGGCCTCGACAAGGTCTACAACGCCTTCGAACTCGGCTACAAGGGACCGAAGTTCAGCTGGTCGACCATGCCGGACCAGTACGCGCTGGAGCAGTTCCAGCAGCGGGTGCACGGCAGGAAGCACGACAAGCCGATGATGTCGGAGCTCATCCTGACCTCCAGCCACCAGCCCTGGGCGCCGATCCCGAAGATGGTCGGCTGGGACCAGCTGGGCGACGGCTCGATCTTCAAGGGCATCCAGGCGGCGGGCAACAAGCCGGCCGACGTCATCGCCGACACCACCAAGTCCCGCCAGGAGTACGGCAAGTCGATCCAGTACTCGGTGACCGCGCTGACCGAGTGGCTGGAGCGCTACGGCACCGACGACACCGTGCTCGTCTTCCTCGGCGACCACCAGCCCATCGCCCGCGTCAGCGGCAACCACGCCAGCCGTGACGTACCGATCTCGATCGTCGCCAAGGACCCGAAGGTCCTGGACAAGATCACCGACTGGGGCTGGACGGACGGCCTGCGCCCCGCGCACGAAGCGCCGGTCTGGAAGATGAGCGCGTTCCGCGACAAGTTCCTGACCGCGTACGGCTCGACTCCGCACCCGAAGAAGGGGTGAGACCGGTCCTCGGCGGAGTCAGCCTCCGGACGTGTCCAGCTCCGCGTCCTCGCTGACGCCCGCGCAGTCGTACGGGTCCTTCAGCCAGCCGTCCGGCAGCACCACCCGGTTGTTGCCGGACGTACGGCCGCGGGGCCCGTCCGCGCCGGTCGGCCAGGGCTGGTCGAGGTCCAGCTCGTCCAGTCCCGCCCGCAACTCCTCCAGCGAGGACGTGATCGCGAGCCGCTTGCGCATCTCGGAGCCGACCGCGAAGCCCTTCAGGTACCAGGCCACGTGCTTGCGGAAGTCGATGACACCCCGGGACTCGTCGCCGATCCACTCGCCCAGGAGGGTGGCGTGGCGGACCATGACGTCGGCCACCTCACGCAGAGCGGGACGCGCGATGTCCTCCGTCCGCCCTTCGAACGCCGCCACCAGGTCCGAGAACAGCCACGGCCGGCCCAGGCACCCGCGTCCGACGACCACCCCGTCGCAGCCGGTCTCCCGCACCATCCGCAGCGCGTCCTCGGCGGACCAGATGTCGCCGTTGCCGAGCACCGGGACCTCCGGGACGTGCTCCTTCAGGCGGGCGATGGCGTCCCAGTCGGCCGTGCCGCCGTAGTGCTGGGCGGCCGTGCGGCCGTGCAGCGCGATCGCCGTGACGCCCTCCTCGACGGCGATGCGGCCGGCGTCCAGGTAGGTGATGTGGTCGTCGTCGATGCCCTTGCGCATCTTCATCGTGACCGGGATGTCACCGGCGCCGGAGACCGCCTCGCGCAGGATCGCGCGCAGCAGGTTCCGCTTGTAGGGCAGGGCGGACCCGCCGCCCTTCCTCGTCACCTTCGGGACCGGGCAGCCGAAGTTCAGGTCGATGTGGTCGGCGAGGTCCTCCTCCGCGATCATGCGGACGGCCTTGCCGACGGTCGCCGGGTCGACGCCGTACAGCTGGATCGAGCGCGGCTTCTCGGTCGCGTCGAAGTGGATCAGCTGCATGGTCTTCTCGTTGCGCTCGACCAGCGCCCGGGTCGTGATCATCTCGCTGACGAACAGCCCCTTGCCGCCGCTGAACTCCCTGCACAGCGTGCGGAAGGGCGCGTTGGTGATCCCCGCCATGGGTGCGAGCACGACGGGCGGCTGCACGGTGTGCGGGCCGATCTGCAAGGGGGACTCGGGCATGGGCATTGCCCCATTGTCGCGTATCGGCAATGATCATGTACCACTCATTAGTTAGAAACACTATTGAAATCGGCGTACGATGAGGCCCATGCCCGAGCTGAGCCACCGCCGACGTCTGCTCGTGCTCGCGATCTGCTGCATGAGCCTGCTGATCGTGAGCCTCGACAACACCGTGCTGAACGTGGCGCTGCCCTCGGTGCAGCGCGACCTGGACGCCCCCACCTCCGGCCTGCAGTGGACGATCGACGCCTACACGCTGGTGCTGGCCTCGCTGCTGATGCTCGCGGGCTCCACGGCCGACCGGATAGGCCGCAAGAAGGTCTTCATGGCGGGCCTGGTCGTCTTCTCGATCGGCTCCCTGCTGTGCTCGCTCGCGCCGAACCTGGAACTGCTGATCGTCTTCCGCATGGTCCAGGCGGTCGGCGGCTCGATGCTCAACCCGGTCGCCATGTCGATCATCACCAACACCTTCACCGACCCACGTGAGCGCGCCCGCGCGATCGGCGCCTGGGGTGGTGTGGTCGGCATCTCCATGGCGGCCGGACCGCTGGCCGGCGGCCTGCTCGTGGAGTCGGTCGGCTGGCGCTCCATCTTCTGGGTCAACATCCCGGTCGGCCTCGCGGCCCTGCTGCTCACCCTGCGCTTCGTCCCCGAGTCCCGCGCACCCAGGGCCCGCCGCCCCGACCCGGTCGGCCAGGTGCTGGTGATCGCCCTGTTCGGCTCGCTGACCTACGCGATCATCGAGGCCCCGGACTCGGGCCCCGGCACGGTCGTCCCCTTCGCCGTGGTGGCCTGCGCCGCTCTGCTGGCGCTGCTCCGGTACGAACCCCGGCGCGCCGAACCCCTCATCGACCTGCGCTTCTTCCGCTCCGCTCCGTTCAGCGGGGCCACCGTGATCGCGATCAGCGCCTTCGCCGCGCTGGGCGGCTTCCTGTTCCTGTCCACGCTGTACCTGCAGAACGTGCGCGGCCTCGACGCCCTGCACGCGGGCCTGTGGATGCTGCCGATGGCCGCGCCGTGCTTCCTGTGCGCGCCGCTGTCCGGCCGGCTGGTGGGCAGCCGGGGGCCGCGGTTGCCGTTGCTGGTGGCAGGCGCCGCGATGACCGCGAGTGGGGTGCTGTTCGCCGCGTTCGAGGCGGAGACGTCCAACGCCACGCTGTTCGCCGGGTACGTGCTGTTCGGGATCGGGTTCGGGTTCGTCAACGCGCCGATCACGAACACGGCGGTGTCGGGGATGCCGCGGGCTCAGGCGGGGGTTGCGGCTGCGGTTGCCTCCACCAGCAGGCAGTTGGGGCAGACGTTGGGGGTGGCGATAGTGGGAGCGGTGCTTGCTGCCGGGATCGGCTCGTCGTCGTACGAGGACGTGTTCGTTTCGGCCGCCCGGCCCGGGTGGTGGGTGCTTACCGGGTGCGGGCTGGCCGTGCTGGTGCTGGGCTTCGTTACGAGTGGGCGTTGGGCTCGGGGGACTGCTGAGCGTACGGCTGAGAAGCTGGAGTCGGCTGAGGTGCGACAGGTTGTGGGGGCTTCTGAGCGTGCCTAGTTGCGGGTTCGTTGTGGTTGCTCGCGCCGTTCCCCGCGCCCCTTGGGTGGGTCAGCTCCCCTTTGCTATTTCGTGCAGCTTCTCCAGGCGCTCTCGCGTCTCCTCGTTCTTCGGGGAGTAGGTGACCATCCTGGCCCCCGCCTCCGGCCCCAGCCACAGATCCGTGTGCTCCAGGACCAGGAGGCCCACGTACGGGTTGAGGAACTCCTTGGTCTTGGTGCGGGTGCCCACCACCTCGTAGCGCTCCCAGTTCTCGCGGAACTCGGGGGACTCCGCTTCCAGGCGCTTGAGGAGCATCTTCCAGGCGGGCTCGCCGAGGTGGCCGGCCATGGAGGCGCGCAGGCGGGCGGCCATCAGCCGCAGGGTCTCCTCGCGGTGCACGATCGCCGCACGCCAGTCGCTGTTCGTGTACGCGAGCAGCATGCAGTTGCGGTCCTCCGGCGGGACCTCGTCCAGGTCGCCCAGGAGGAGGGCGTAGGTGCGGTTGTAGGCGACGATGTCGTAGCGGCTGTTCTGGACGCAGGCCGGGATCGGCTCCAGTGCGCGGAGCACCTCGCGCAGGGCCGGGGTCACGCTGGGGCAGCTCGCGGCGGGGGTCGGGTCGGTGGCACCGGCCAGCTGGAAGAGATGGGCGCGCTCGCTGGCGTCCAGCATCAGGGTGCGGGCCAGGGCGTCCAGGACCTGCACGGAGACCTGGATGTCGCGGGACTGCTCGAGCCAGGTGTACCAGGTCACGCCGACCGCGGAGAGCTGGGCGACCTCCTCCCGGCGCAGGCCGGGGGTGCGGCGCCGGGTGCCGCGGGGCAGCCCCACCTGCTCGGGGGCGATGCGCTCACGCCGGCTGCGCAGGAAGGCGGCCAGCTCGTGCCGGCGGATCTCCGAACCCCGCGTCACCGGGGCGGCGGTCTCCTGGGCCATGGTGGTCATACCTACAGGGTGCCTCCGTGCTGAAGCTGTTTCCAGGTGGTTCTTGTACCAGGACAGGAAGACTCTGGTACCAGTCTGAGGGCGCGCGCAGGCTCGGAGGCATGACAGAGACCGTCACGAGTTCCGCCGTCCGTGCCCGGGCGGTATCCCCCGAGCTGAGCGGGCCGGGGCTGTTCACCGTGCTGCTGGCCGCGGCGCTGCCGTTGGTCGACTTCTTCATCGTCAATGTCGCCCTGCCCACCATCGGTGCCGATCTCGCCGCGGGTGAGGCCGTGCTCGAACTGGTCGTGGCCGGGTACGGGGTCGCCTACGCCGTGCTGCTCGTGCTCGGCGGGCGGCTCGGGGACCTGTTCGGGCGACGCCGGCTGTTCCTCGGGGGCATGGCCGCCTTCGGGCTGACCTCGCTGGCGTGCGGGCTGGCACCGGGTGCCTGGAGCCTGGTCGCGGCGCGGGTCGCGCAGGGCGCGTCGGCGGCGGCCATGCTGCCGCAGGTGCTCGCCACCATCCAGGCCGCCACGAGCGGCGGCCGGCGGGCCAAGGCCATGAGTCTGTACGGCGCCACGGCCGGGCTGTCGATGGTGGCGGGGCAGATCCTGGGCGGCGTGCTGGTCGCCGCGGACCTCGCCGGGAGCGGGTGGCGGGCGATCTTCCTCGTCAACGTGCCGGTCGTGCTGCTGGGGCTGGTGCTGGCCGTGCGCTTCGTACCGGAGACCCGGTCACAGCACCCGGAGCCCGTCGACGGGCCCGGCACCGTCCTGCTCGCGGTGTCCCTGCTGACGCTGCTCGCCCCGCTCACTGAGGGCCGGGCGGCGGGCTGGCCGCTGTGGACGTGGCTGTCGCTGGCCGCGTTCCCGCTCGCCGCGGCCGCGTTCTACGCGGTGGAGCGGCGGGCGGACCGGCAGGGGCGGACCCCGCTGGTGCCGCCGAGCCTGTTCGCGCTGGCGTCGCTGCGGCGGGGGCTGGTGCTGATGCTGCCGTTCTCGATCGGCTTCAGCGGGTTCATGTTCGTCATCGCGCTGGCGTTGCAGCAGGGGGCCGGGCTCGGGCCGGTGCGGGCGGGGCTCGCGCTCGCGCCGATGGCCGTGGTGTTCCTGTTCGTCTCGCTGGCCGGGCCGCGCCTCATCGCCCGGTACGGCACCCGGGTGGTCACCGCCGGCTCCGTCCTGCAGGGCGTGGGCGTGCTGCTGATCGTCCTCGCCGCCTGGCGGGACTGGCCGCACCTGGACCTCGGCTCGCTGCTGCCGGGCGTGGCCGTCGCCGGGGCCGGGCAGGCGCTCCAACTCCCCAACGTGATGCGGATCGTGATGTCCGAGATGCCGCCGGCCCGGGCGGGCGTCGGCAGCGGTGTGATGGTGACCACGCAGCAGTCCGCGCTCGCCCTGGGCGTGGCCACCCTCGGCACCCTCTTCCTCACCCTCGTCCCGCACCTGGGCATGCGGGACGCGCTGGTCATCACCCTGCTGGTGCAGCTGGCCGGGATCGTCCTGACCGGCCTGCTCAGCCTGCGGCTGCCCCGCACGGTCGGCTGAGCCGGGACACGGCTTGGCCAACTCGCCGTGAATGACCCCCTGTCGATGTTGGTCCTGCTGCACACTCCTGCCGTCGAGGTGTGGTCGAGGTGTGCCCGACGCAGGGAGGCGTCATGCCGCAGGACAACAGCACGAGCAAGGTCAGCCGGTGGGACCAGCACGGCCGGGAGCATGTGGTCCGGGTGCAGCGCACGGGTGTGCAGCGCACGATCAAGTGCGACACCTGCGGCTGGCGCAAGAGCGCCCAGTTCCTGCCCTGGCTGAAGGCGGAGGAGCATCTGGCCGAGGCCCATCAGGCGACGGTGGACCCGGCGGCCACCCGGCAGCCGTCCCGCTGACGTCCGGGTACGGGCGATGACTTCCGGCGGCGGCAGGAGTCGTACGTACGACGACGACGGCTGACCGGAGGGCCCAGGACCATGACCGCACTGCACGACACCCTGCGCCGGTACGTGGACGACGGGAGCGTGCCCGGCGCGGTGGCCCTGGTCGCCCGCGGGGACGAGGTCGAGGTGGTGGCCGTCGGCCATGCGGACGTCGGGGGCGAGTCGTCCATGGCCCGGGACTCGCTCTTCCGGATCGCCTCGATCACCAAGCCGGTGACCGCGGCGGCGGTGCTGATGCTGGTGGAGGAGGGCCGGATCGGTCTCGACGATCCGGTGGACGCGTGGCTGCCGGAGCTGGCGAAGCCGGTGGCCGTACGGACGCCCGCGAGTCCGCTGGACGATCTGGTGCCGGCGGCCCGTCCGATCACGGTCGAGGATCTGCTCTCCTCCCGGGCCGGCTGGGGCTTCCCCTCCGACTTCGCCCTGCCGGCGGTGCGGGCGCTGTTCGAGGTGCAGAAGGACGGCCGCGCCCCGCAGGCCTACCCGGCCCCGGACGTCTGGCTGGCCGACCTCGCCCGGGTGCCGCTGCTCCACCAGCCGGGCGAGGCCTGGCTCTACGGCACCTGCTCCGATCTGCAGGGTGTGCTGATCTCGCGGGTGTCGGGCCGTGGCCTCCCGGAGTTCCTGGCCGAGCGGATCTTCGAGCCGCTCGGCATGACGGACACCGCGTTCGAGGTGCCGGCGGCCAAGCGGGACCGGTTCACCACGTACTACCGGCGGGGCGCAGGCCGCACCCTGGAGGTCGCGGACACCCCGGGCGGCGAGTGGAGCCGGGTCCCCGCCTTCCCGTCCGGTGGCGGGGGTCTCGTCTCGACGGCCGACGACTACCTGGCCTTCGCCCGCATGCTGCTGGGTGCCGGTGAGGCGAACGGCCGGCGGCTGCTGTCGCCCACCTCGGTGAGCCGGATGACGAGCAATCACCTCACCGCCCGCCAGCGGGAGATCGGCCGCCTCTTCCTGGAGGGCCAGGGCTGGGGCTACGGCGGCCAGGTCGACGTCACTCCGTGCGACCCCTGGAACGTACCCGGCCGCTACGGCTGGGTCGGCGGCACCGGCACCACGGCCCACCTCGTCCCGGCCACCGGCACGATCACGCTGCTCCTCACCCAGGTGGGCATGGCCGACCCGACACCGACACCGCTGATGCGGGACTTCTGGCGGTGCACGGCGGGCGGCTAGGTCTGTCGTCCGTGCGGGGAAACCGGGGCCGCCGGTTGGGGGAGTTCAAGTGGCCCGCGTCTCCACGGGCCTTCGATACTCCAATGGCCATTGCCCCGCATCTCGTCAGAAAAGAGAGCAGGATGTCACGCTTCGCGCATTCGGCGCATCGTGTCCGCCCGGGCGTAGCCGCCCTCACCACCGCCACCGCCCTCCTCGCCGTCTGCGCCGTGCAGTGGGCGCCGTCGGCCGGGGCGGCTCAGGCCCCGGCCGGCGGGACCGCGCCGTCGGCCGTCTCCACCCTGTCCGCCGGGTGGTCGGAGCCCTGGGGTATCTCCTTCCTGCCCGACGGGAAGAGGGCGCTGGTGACGGAGCGTCACACCCACACGGTGTGGCTGCAGGGGCGTGACGGCTCCCGGAAGAAGGTGGGCACGGTGCCGAACACGGTCAACGGCACCGCAAGCGCCGGCGTGGGCAACGGCGGACTGCTGGGCGTCGCCCCCTCCCCGACCTGGAACGGGACGACGGATCAGGACGTGTTCTTCGTCCACACGGCCGCCACCGACACGCGGGTCGCGAAGATGCGCTTCGACGGCACCTCGCTCAGCGGCTACACCGTCGTCCTCGGCGGAATCAAGCGGGGCGGCGACCACAACGGCGGCCGCATCGCCTTCGGCCCCGACGGATACCTGTACGTCACCACCGGCGAAGCCCGCGAAGGTGCCCTGGCGCAGGACAGGAACTCGCTCAACGGGAAGATCCTGCGCATCACCAGGACCGGCGCCGCGGCGCCGGGCAATCCGTTCGGCAACCGTGTCTACAGCCTCGGCCACCGCAACCCCCAGGGTCTCGCCTGGGACGCGCGGGGAAGGCTGTGGGAGTCCGAGATCGGCGCGGACACCTGGGATGAACTCAATCTCGTCCAGCCGGGCGCCAACTACGGCTGGCCCGCCTGCGAGGGGGCCTGCTCCACCGCGGGGATGACCGACCCCAAGGCGGTGTGGAAGCCGGGCGAGGGAGGCGTGCCCGCCCAGTTGGCCGTCGTCGACAACGCGGTCTACGCGTCGACGATCCGCGGAGCGCGGCTGTGGCGGCTGCCGATCAACGCCGACGGGAAGAGCGTCGGCAAGCTGACCTCGTTCTACAGCGGCGCCTACGGAAAGCTCCGCGCCCTCGTCAAGGTCCCCGGCGCGAACGAACTCTGGCTCGCCACCGCCCGGAACGGCTACCAGCTCGACAAGATCCTCAAAGTCACCGTCAGGTGACCAGACCCCGCAGCAATAGGTCCACCACCGCGGTGAACTCCTCCTCGACTCCGGGCTGCTGCCACTCGCGTGCGTAGCCCGGGTCGTGGAAGCGGCCCGTGGCCTGGAAGACCGCGCGGGCGGTGGCGGCCGGGTCGGGCGCGGTGAAGACGCCGGCGGTGACGCCGTCCTGGATGATCCGGGTCAGCTGGGAGGTCAGGTCGGCGAGGTGCTCGCCGACCGCCGTGCCGCTCTCGTCGGTCAGCACCGTGTAGGTGGCGAACAGCTCGGGGTCGTCGCCCGCCTTGTGCCGCTTGGCCTCGAACAGCGCCGCCAGCCAGGCCCGCAGCCGGTCCTCGGGAGTGCCGTCCCCGGTGGTGATGACGGCGAGTTTCTCCGAGGTCCGGTCCAGCCACCGCTTGGTCACCGCCTCGCGCAGCGCCGCCTTGGTGCGGAAGTGCCGGTAGACGCTGCCGTGGCTGACGCCGAGCGCGCGGGCCACGTCGACCACGGTGGCCTTGGCCGGGCCGTGGCGGCGCAGCACCTCCTCGGTCGCTTCGAGGATGCGCTCGGCGGTCAGGGTCTCGGTGGGCGGTGCCATGGCTAGACGGTACCCGGCGCCCTGGTCAGCGCTCGCTGTCGAGGTGGGCCATGGCGGCGGTCGGGTAGCGGTCGCCGGCCGCCGCGTCCGCCGGTACGGCCTGCTCGATCGCCGTCAGGTCGGCCGCGTCCAGGGTCACGTCCAGCGCGCCCAGCGACTCGTCCAGCCGCTCGCGGGTGCGGGCGCCGATGAGCGGCACGATGTCCTCGCCGCGGGAGAGCACCCAGGCGATGGCGATCTGCGCGACCGTCACGCCCTTCTGCTCGGCGATCTTGCGGAGCGCGTCGACGAGGTTCAGGTTGTGCTGGAGGTTGTCGCCCTGGAAGCGGGGCGAGTAGACGCGGAAGTCGTTCGCGGCCAGCTGCCGGTCGCGGGAGAAGTGGCCGGAGATCAGGCCGCGGGAGAGGACTCCGTACGCGGTGACGGAGATGCCCAGCTCACGGGTGGTCGGCAGGATCGACTCCTCGATACCGCGGGAGATGAGCGAGTACTCGATCTGCAGGTCCGCGATGGGGGCGACGGCGGCGGCCCGCCGGATGGTCTCGGCGCCGACCTCGCTCAGGCCGACGTGCCGGACGTACCCCTGCTCGATCAGTTCGGCGATCGCGCCGACGGTCTCCTCGATCGGCACGTCGGGGTCGAGGCGGGCGATCCGGTAGACGTCGATGTGGTCGACGCCGAGGCGCTGCAGGGAGTAGGCGGCGAAGTTCTTCACCGCGGCGGGGCGGCCGTCGTAGCCGGTCCAGCCGCCGTCGGGGCCGCGCAGGGCGCCGAACTTCACGCTGACCAGCGCCTGCTCGCGCCGGGCGGCGGGCGCGGTGCGCAGGGCCTCGCCGATCAGCAGTTCGTTGTGGCCCATGCCGTAGAAGTCGCCGGTGTCCAGCAGGGTCACGCCCGCTTCCAGGGCGGCGTGGATGGTCGCGACGGACTCCGCGCGGTCGGCGTCGCCGTACAGCGCGGACATGCCCATGCAGCCGAGGCCGAGGGCGGAGACCTGGGGGCCGGTGGTTCCGAGGGTTCGGGTTCGCATCGTCATGACCTCCAGCCTGCCATGACAGCTGACAGATTTCAATATCTGTCATTCCATACCTGTCAGCACACCTCCCCACGTCACGGCTTGGTCCAGACCTATTGACGAGAGGTCTGGACCACATGCACTGTCATGCCTACGACACCTGTATGCACCCACCCCGACCCCCACCGGGAGGCTCCGCATGCTCCGCCACACGCTCAGGCTGCTCACCGCAGCGCTCACCACGGCCGTCCTCGCCCCGCTCGCGATCGCCGCCGCCCCCACCGCCTCGGCCGCCGACACCTGCGCCGTGAAGTCCCGCCCGGCCGGCAAGGTGCTCCAGGGCTACTGGGAGAACTGGGACGGCTCGGCCAACGGCGTCCACCCACCCTTCGGCTGGACCCCCATCACCGACTCCCGCATCCCCGCGCACGGCTACAACGTCGTCAACGCGGCCTTCCCCGTCATCCGGTCGGACGGCACGGCCCTGTGGGAGGACGGCATGGACAGCGGCGTGAAGGTGGCCACGCCCGCCGAGATGTGCGCGGCCAAGGCGTCCGGCCAGACGATCCTGCTGTCGATCGGCGGCGCGGCGGCCGGCATCGACCTCTCCTCCAGCGCGGTCGCCGACCGGTTCGTGGCGACCATCGTCCCGATCCTGAAGAAGTACAACTTCGACGGCATCGACATCGACATCGAGACGGGCCTGGTCGGCAGCGGGAACATCGCCCAGCTGTCCACGTCACAGGCCAACCTGGTCCGCATCATCGACGGGGTGCTGGCACGGATGCCGTCGAACTTCGGCCTCACCATGGCTCCGGAGACCGCCTACGTCACCGGCGGCAGCATCACCTACGGCTCGATCTGGGGCGCGTACCTGCCGATCATCAAGAAATACGCGGACAACGGCCGCCTGTGGTGGCTGAACATGCAGTACTACAACGGCAGCATGTACGGCTGCTCCGGCGACTCCTACTCGGCGGGCACCGTCGCGGGCTTCACCGCCCAGACCGACTGCCTCAACAAGGGCCTGGTCGTGCAGGGTACGACGATCAGGGTGCCGTACGACAAGCAGGTGCCGGGGCTGCCGGCACAGTCGGGCGCGGGCGGTGGCTATATGACCCCGTCCCTGGTCTCCCAGGCCTGGAAGCACTACGGCACCTCGCTCAAGGGCCTGATGACCTGGTCGATCAACTGGGACGGCTCGAAGAACTGGACCTTCGGCGACAACGTGAAGGCGCTGCAGGGCCGTTGAGCCCGCTCAGCTGGAACCCCGCGTTTCCCCGGGCTTGGTGTGGAGGACTTCGCGGGCCTGTTCGGCGGCGCGGGTGATGCTTTCGCTGACGAAGTCCAGGAAGCGGCCGATGTTCTCCAGGCGGGTGGCGGCGGGGGTGTGCGGGCCGAGGATGGCGACGCCTTGGCGCGCGGTTTCGGCGACCTGGGCGGTGCCGCGGGCGCTGGCCATCATCGACTGGTACCAGACGTCGTCGTCGACGAAGTAGCGCTCGCGGCGGCGTTCGTCGCGCTCCCGGCGGACGAGACCCTGCTCTTCGAGGAACGCGACCGCCTTGGAGACGGACGCCGGGCTGACCTGGAGACGCTGGACGAGCTCGGACGCGGTGAGGCTGGCCGCGTCGCTGATGCAGAGACAGGCCAGCACCCGGGCCATCATCTTGGGCGTTCCCGACTGCATGAAGACGGTGGTGAGCGTCTCCTCGTACTCGCGCACGGCCTCGGCGTCGCGTCCGTGCGGCTGGGCAACCGACTCCGGCCCTCGGGAGGCGGCGGGCCCGCGACGGTGGGCGCGGCGTTCGGTGGCGCGGTGGGCGAGGTCGGCGCGGTAGGCGGTGGGGCCGCCGTTGCGCATCACCTCACGCGTGATCGTCGAGGTCGGACGGTCGAGGCGTCGGGCGATCTCGGCGTAGGGGAGGCCGTCGGCCAGCCCCAGCGCGATCTGCTGGCGGTCCTGCTGGGTGAGCCTGCCTCCCGGCATCGCGGTCTCCTCGGTGATTCTTCGCGGCGGTCCCTGATCCCCTCACTATAGCGTTCACTTCTCATCCATTGCAACGATCAGGAAGTGGTCGTTGCATTACCGACCAAGGTCGTTGCAACACTTTTTCTGCTTTCACCTGCATAGATGTCACTTTGATGCAACAAGCGCGTTGTCGAAACACGGAAAGCAACGTAGCGTTTCCGTTGTCAGAAACGAAGCGCGAACACAGGAGAGCACGATGCAGAAGTTCGACACCCCCGCCGCGATCTCCGCCGTCCTGGACATCCCCGCCGGACGCGTGCAGTTCATCGCCGCCGACCGCGGCGACACCACCGTCGAGGTCCGGCCCGCCAACCCCGCCAAGAGCCGCGACACCAAGGCCGCCGAGGAGATCACCGTCTCCTACGCCGACGGCGTCCTGCGCATCGCGGCCCCGACCCCCGGCAACCAGCTCTTCGGTCCCTCCGGATCCGTGGAGGTCACCGTCCAACTGCCCGCCGGCTCCCGCATCGAGGCCAAGACCGCCAGCTGCGAGCTGCGCGGCGTCGGACGCCTCGGCGACGTCGTCTTCGAAGGCGCGTACCGCCAGATCAAGATCGACGAGGCCGCGAGCGTCCGCCTCACCGCGACCGACGGCGACGTCGAGGTCGGCCGGCTGGGCGGCCCCGCGGAGATCAGCACCGCACGGGGCGACATCCGGATCGCCGAGGCCGTGCGCGGCACGGTCGTGCTCCGCACCCAGTCAGGCGACATCACGGTCGGCGCCGCAGCCGGTGTCTCGGCCACCCTGGACGCGGGCACCACCTACGGCCGCGTCAGCAACGCCCTCAAGAACGACGGCACCGCCGAACTCGACATCCGCGCCACCACCTCCGCCGGCGACATCACCGCCCGCAGCCTCTGAAGGGACCAGGGCTGTCGTCAAGGTCGAGCCGCCGCTACCGAGCCGTCAGCGCGAGCTTGGTGCCGAGCGCGAGGAAGGACCCCGCGAAGCTCCGTCGCAGCCAGGTCATGACCCTCGGTCGGGACGTGACGTGGCTGCGCACGGAGGCGGCCAGCACTCCGTACAGGGCGAAGACGACGAAGGTCAGCAGCATGAAGACACCGCTCAGGCCCAGCATGCGCGGGAGCGCGTGCGGCTCGTCGGGGCTGACGAACTGGGGCAGGAAGGCGAAGAAGAAGATCGTCAGCTTGGGGTTGAGCAGATTGATCAGCACGCCCCGGACAATCACCCGCCCCGCCGACCGGGGCCCGCTGTCCTGCTCGACGACGATCGCCTCCTTGTCCCGCAGCGTCGCCCACGCCATGTAGAGCAGATAGGCCACGCCGGCGTACTTGACGATCTGAAAGGCGGCGGCGCTCGCGTTCAGCAGCGCGGCGAGCCCCGTGACGGTGGCGAGGACGTGCGGCACGATCCCGAGCGCGCAGGCGAACGCGGCGACCACGCTCGCGCGGCGGCCGTGGGACAGGGCGGCGGCAAGGGTGTAGACGACGCCGGTACCCGGAGTGGCGACGACGACAAGGGTGGTCAGCAGAAAGGCGAGACTCATGCCGCCACCCTGCTGACCCGGCCGATCCCCGGACAGGGCCAATCCAGGGCCTTCATGGGGGACCAATTCCGGGAAACCGGCTCCGTTGGACACCGTTCAGCGGTGCTCGGAGAATGGGAGTTGTCGGCGAGCAGTCTCTCAGGCGGCGCCTGCCGTCGGCCGTGCGGTGCTCTTGCGCGCCGCCGAGGAGGCCCGCGATGAGCATCCGTATCGCCACCTTCAACATGGAGAACCTCTTCCGCCGGCCCACGGCCTTCCGCCTCTCGAACCCGGCCAAGAGCGAGGAAGTCCTCAGCGACTTCAACAAGTTGGTCGCTCTCCTCGACCTGCCGGTGTATCAGGAAACGGACAAGACGGAGATCACCCGGCTCATCCTGAAGTACCGGGCGTACGCCGTCGACCCGAAGGACCCGCCGTCGATCTTCGTGAACCAGTCCCGCCCGGGCGAGGGCTCCGGGCTGTTCAGGACGCACGGGTCGGGGAAGGACACCACCATCGAGTTCCTCGCCAAGGGCCGCTCCGGGTGGGCCGGTTGGGTCGAACTGGGGCAGGACGACCTCGATCTGGACGTGGTGCGCAACACCGGCCGGGTGGTCTCCGAGGTCGACGCCGACATCCTGCTGACGGTGGAGGTCGAGGACCGGCTCACCCTGGAGCGCTTCAACAAGCAGATCCTGGAGGGGGCGCTCGGCAGGCGGCCGTACCCCTACAACCTGCTGATCGACGGCAACGACCCCCGGGGCATCGACATCGGGATCCTCAGCCGGCACCCGATCACCTCTGTCCGGACCCACATCTTCGACACCGACCCGGAACACCCCGAGGACCGTCTCTTCAGCCGCGACTGCCCCGAGTTCGAGATCCAGCTCGACGGGTCCCCCCTCGTGATCCTCGGCAACCATCTCAAGAGCAAGTTCCAGGACAACCCGGAGCTGCGGCTGGCCCAGGCGAGGCGGGTCGCGGAGATCTACCAGGCCGCGCTGGAGCGCACCCCGCACGTCATGGTCGCCGGAGACCTCAACGACGACCCGAACAGCGCACCGGCCGTGGAACTGGGGGAAACCGGTCTGCGTGACGTGATGAGTCACCACGCCTATCGCGGCGTGCCCGGCACCCACGGGGAGTGCAAGAGCGAGCGGGACAAGCTCGACTACTTGCTGCTCCCGCCGTCGTTGTGGCCCGAGGTGCAGCACGTCGGTGTGGAGACCCGCGGAATCTTCGCCGACGGCATCAAGTCCTTCGACACCGTGACGTCAAAGGGCAACGCGGCCTCCGACCACGCGGCGCTGTACGTGGACCTGGACCTGTAGACGACCTGGACCGGTGAAGCAAAACGCCCACCCTCCAGCCGACCGAGTCGGGTGGTGGGTGGGCGAAGGACGGGGGCCCGGGGGCGGAGCCCCCGGACGGCAGCCGCAGCAGACCTCAGCAGCCCAGCAGACGGCTGGCCAGGTACCCCTCGATCTGGTCGAGAGACACCCGCTCCTGCTTCATCGAGTCCCGCTCACGCACGGTCACCGCGTTGTCGTCGAGCGTGTCGAAGTCGACGGTCACACAGAACGGCGTACCGATCTCGTCCTGGCGACGGTAGCGGCGGCCGATGGCGCCCGCGTCGTCGAACTCGATGTTCCAGTGCTGGCGCAGCGCCTGGGCGAGGCCCTTGGCCTTCGGGGACAGCTCGGGGTTACGGGACAGCGGCAGGACCGCCACCTTCACCGGGGCCAGACGGTGGTCGAGGCGCAGCACCGTCCGCTTCTCCATCTTGCCCTTGGCGTTCGGCGCCTCGTCCTCGACGTAGGCGTCGAGCAGGAAGGCCAGCATGGTGCGGCCGACACCGGCCGCGGGCTCGATGACGTACGGAGTCCAGCGCTCCTGGGCCTCCTGGTCGAAGTAGGAGAGGTCCTGGCCCGACGCCTTCGAGTGCGCACCCAGGTCGTAGTCGGTGCGGTTGGCGACACCCTCCAGCTCGCCCCACTCGCTGCCGCCGAACTGGAAGCGGTACTCGATGTCGGCGGTGCGCTTGGAGTAGTGGGAGAGCTTCTCCTTCGGGTGGTCGTACCAGCGCATGTTCTCAGTCCGGAGACCCAGGCCGGTGTACCAGTTCCAGCGCTGCTCCATCCAGTACTCGTGCCACGTCTCGTCCTCGCCCGGCTTGACGAAGAACTCCATCTCCATCTGCTCGAACTCACGGGTGCGGAAGATGAAGTTGCCCGGCGTGATCTCGTTGCGGAACGACTTGCCCATCTGCGCGATGCCGAACGGCGGCTTGCGGCGCGAGGTGGTCTGCACCTGGGCGAAGTTGGTGAAGATGCCCTGGGCGGTCTCGGGGCGCAGGTAGGCGACGGAACCGGAGTCCTGGGTCGGGCCGAGGTGGGTGGAGAGCAGACCCGAGAACTGCTTGGGCTCGGTGAACTGGCCCTTGTTGCCGCAGTTCGGGCAGTTGATGTCGGCCAGGCCGTTCGCCGGGGCGTGGCCCTTCTTCTCCTCGTACGCCTCTTCCAGGTGGTCGGCACGGAACCGCTTGTGACACGAGGTGCACTCGGTCAGCGGGTCCGTGAAGGTGGCGACGTGGCCGGAGGCGACCCAGACCTCGGAGGCCAGGATGACGGACGAGTCGATACCGACCACGTCCTCGCGCGACGTCACCATGTAGCGCCACCACTGGCGCTTGATGTTCTCCTTGAGCTCGACACCCAGCGGTCCGTAGTCCCAGGCGGCACGCTGTCCGCCGTAGATCTCACTGCAGGGGAAAACGAAGCCACGGCGCTTGCTCAGGCTGACGATGGTGTCGATCTTGTCGGCGGCCACGGTGCTCTCTTCATTAACGACGACGGGCGTTGAAGCGAGATGCTTCCAGCGAATGATTCAGGTTACCGGCGCAGGCTCCCCCTCGGCCAAATCGGCCCCCCTGTCTTGGGGCCCTCACCAGCGTTGTTGACAACGGTTTCCATGTTTGTTGAAAATGACTGTCATGAACGTACGACGACAGCTCATACCCGCGGTGGCGACGACCGCGGTCACCGTCCTCGGCCTCGCCACCCTCACCGCGTGCTCCGGCGCGAGCGCCGCGGGCAACACGGGCAGGTTCGACGTCGTCGCGTCGTTCTATCCCCTGGAATTCCTCGCCGAGCAGATCGGCGGCAGCCACGTCCACGTCACCACGCTGACCTCCCCCGGCCAGGAACCGCACGACCTGGAGATCAGCCCGCAGCAGATCGCGAAGCTCCAGGAGTCCGACGCGGTCCTGTACCTGAAGAACCTCCAGCCCTCCGTCGACGACGCGGTGGCCCAGTCCCCCGTGAAGACGAAGATCGACGCGGCCTCCCTGACCACGCTGGAGGAGCACGGCAACGAGGTCGGCGGACACGCGGCCGCGCACGACACCCACAAGGGCGAGGAGGCCGGCGGCAAGGACCCGCACATCTGGCTCGACCCGGTGCGTTACGCCCAGGTCGCCGAGGGCGTCGGCAAGGCCTTCGAGAAGGCCGACCCGGATCACGCGGCCGACTACAAGAAGAACACCGCCGCCCTGGTCAAGAAGCTGGACGACCTGAACACACAGTTCAGGGACGGCCTCGCGAACACGAAGACCAAGGTCTTCATCACCACGCACGCCGCCTTCGGCTACCTCGCCGAGCGCTACGGCCTCACCGAGGAGGCCATCAACGGCCTCGACCCCGAGTCCGAGCCCAGCGCCGCGCGCGTGAAGGACCTGGAGACGATGGCCAAGGCCGACGGCGTCACCACCGTCTTCTACGAGACGCTCGTCAGCGACAAGACCGCGAAGACCATCGCCGGCGACGCGGGCCTGAAGACGGACGTCCTCGACCCGCTCGAGGGCATCACCAAGAAGTCCCGGGGCAAGGACTACTTCTCGGTCCAGGAGGCCAACCTCAAGGCGCTCCAGCAGGCCCTGGGCACCAAGTGACCGACATGGAGACGGAGGACGACACCGTGGGCGAGCCCGTCATAGCCATGCGCGGTGTGACCGCGGAACTCGGCTCGCGCCCCGTCCTGCGCGGCATCGACCTCACCGTGCGCAGCGGTGAGGTCGTCGCGCTGCTCGGCGCGAACGGTTCCGGCAAGTCGACGGCGGTGCGCAGCATCATCGGCCAGGTGCCGGTCAGTGGCGGCACGATCGAGCTGTTCGGCACCCCGCGCCGCAGCTTCCGGGACTGGGCGCGCGTGGGGTACGTACCGCAGCGCACCACGGCCGCGGGCGGCGTCCCGGCCACGGTCACGGAGATCGTCTCCTCGGGCCGCCTGGCCCGCACCCGCTTCGGCGTCTTCCGCAAGGCGGACCGAGCGGCCGTACAGCGCGCGCTGGAGCTGGTCGGCATGGCGGACCGCGCCAGGGACTCGGTGACCGCGCTCTCCGGCGGCCAGCACCAGCGGGTGCTGATCGCCCGCGCCCTGGTCGCCGAGCCCCAGCTGCTGATCATGGACGAGCCGATGGCGGGCGTCGACCTGGCCAGCCAGGAGGTGCTCGCCCGCACGCTCCGCGACCAGGTCGCGGCCGGTACGACGGTCCTGCTGGTCCTGCACGAACTGGGCCCGCTGGAGCCCCTGATCGACCGGGCGGTCGTCCTGCGCGACGGCTGCGTCCTGCACGACGGCCCGCCCCCGCAGGCCCTCGGCCAGCACGCCCTGCCCGGCCACGACCACGTACACCCGCACGCACCCGCGGGCGCCGAACCGATCCGCACGGGACTGCTGAGCTGATGGACCTCCTGAACTACGCCTTCATGCAGCGGGCGCTCATCGCGGCCGTCCTGGTCGGCATCACCGCGCCCGCGATCGGCATCTACCTCGTCCAGCGCCGCCAGCCCCTGATGGGCGACGGCATCGGGCACGTGGCGATGACCGGCGTCGGCCTCGGCTTCCTGTTGAACGCCTCGCCGGTGTGGATGGCCACGGCCGTCTCCGCCCTCGGCTCGGTCCTGATGGAACTGATCCGCTGGTACGGCAAGACACGCGGCGACATCGCCCTCGCGATGCTCTTCTACGGCGGCATGGCCGGCGGCGTCATGTTCGTCAACATCGCGCCGGGCGGCTCCAACGCCAACCTGATGTCATACCTGTTCGGCTCGCTGTCGACGGTCGCCCCCTCGGACGTGACCGCGATCATGATCCTCGCCGCGTTCGTGGTCGCCGTGACCCTGGGACTGCGCCGCCAGCTCTTCGCGGTCAGCCAGGACGAGGAGTTCGCGCGGGTCACCGGGCTGCCGGTGCGCGCCCTGAACCTGCTCACCGCCGTCACGGCGGCGGTCACGGTGACCGTCGCCATGCGGGTGGTCGGCCTGATCCTGGTCTCCGCGCTCATGGTCGTACCGGTCGCCGCCGCGCAGCAGCTCACCCGCAGCTTCGCCGCGACCTTCGCGATCGCCGTCGCGATCGGCGTCACCGTGTCCATCGGCGGCACGGTCACCTCGTTCTACCAGGACGTTCCGCCCGGTGCGACGATCGTCCTGCTGACCATCGGAGCGTTCGTCGTCCTCACCGCCCTGGCCACCCCACTGGCCCGCCGACGCGCCCGCGCGGCCGCCGCGGCACAGCCCGCGGGCGACCCCGCCGAGTGCTCGATTCCGGTCACGCGAGGGGCGGGCGACGAGGTCGGCGTCTGACCGCGCACAGCCCGGGCTGGCACAATGGCCCGGGCAGACGCGAGACGTGAGGAGACGACGGTGACGACCGCTGGACCGCCTGTGAAGGGCCGCTCCACCCGGCAGCGCGCAGCCGTGGCGGCGGCCCTCGACGAGGTCGACGAGTTCCGCAGCGCGCAGGAACTGCACGACATGCTCAAGCACAAGGGCGACTCGGTCGGCCTGACCACGGTCTACCGCACCCTCCAGACCCTCGCCGACGCCGGCGAGGTCGACGTCCTGCGCACCTCCGACGGCGAGTCCGTCTACCGCCGCTGCTCCAGCGGCGAACACCACCACCACCTCGTCTGCCGCGGCTGCGGCAAGGCGGTGGAGGTGGAGGGCCCGGCGGTGGAGAAGTGGGCAGAAGCGATCGCCGCGGAGCATGGCTACGTCAACGTGGCGCACACCGTGGAGATCTTCGGCACGTGCGCGGAGTGTGCCGCGAAGCGATGAGCGCCGCGGGGAGTACGGTCGGTGGTCGGCTGCGGGTCCGTTGTGGCTGGTCGCGCCCACGCGGCGGAGCCGCATATTGACACAGCCCCGCGCCCCTGGGGTGTTGCAGCTCAGGCTCGTCCGAAGCAGTGCTCCAACTCGTTCAGGTCGTAGAACGCGCTGCCCTTCGCGATCGGACGGCAGCCCGCCTTGAACGCCGTCTCCTGCTCGTTGTAGAGCATGCGGACCAGGTAGCGGTTGCCGTTCTGGAAGACGTCCCACTGGATGTTGGCGCCCAGGGGGGACACCGAGGCTCCCCGCCAGGGATTGCCGGCGTACGTGTACGGCTCCCCCGGCGTCGCCGGCTTCGTGCTGCCGGGCAGGTCCATCAGCGCGGCCAGCGGGATGATCTCCTCGGCGTGGGTGAAGCGGAGTTCGGCGCCGAGGTCGCTGGTGCCGTCCCGCTTGGCCTCCACCTGCTTGAAGAAGTCGTCCAGGAGGACGCCGGCCATCTTGTAGGTGATGTCGCTGTCGGCGAAGCCGGGACCCTTCTCGTAGAAGTCCTCGGCGTCGCTCAGGTACCCGAACCAGGCCGCGTCGGAGCGGGAGATGTACCGCTCCATGCCCCAGCCCTGCCCGTCGGGGCTCTCCTCGCTCATCGCGGGCGCGATGGCGTACAGGTTGTAGACGGCCTGGGCGGCCGGGACCTGGTCGGCGATCTGCTCGACGAAGGCGTCCTTGAAGATCCTGCGCAGGACGCTGTGGGCGGCCTCGTGCGTCCGGGGCTGGTCGGTGATCGAGTTCAGGGTGTCCGCGAGGCGCTGGTCGTGCGCGAGGTAGTCGCGGTAGGCCGCACCGCCCGCCGCCTTGTGGAAGTACAGCAGGTCCTTGTCGGTGCGGGTGGGCCCGATCAGCGGCTTCAGCGCCGGGTCGGTGTCGGCGAGGGCGCCCCCGAACACGTTGCCGCTGTCGACGGCCCGCCCCTGACCGGAGCTGACCACGTCGATCTTCTCGCCGTTCGCGGCGATGGTCCCGAACAGGGAGGGCAGCCGCTGCTGCAGGCGCGCGGCCGTGTCCTTCAGCTCCTGCTTGCCGCGTCCGCTGAGGTTGCCGTAGCCGACCTTCGCCATGGCGGCCTGCAGGGCGCGGACCTTCGGCCCGAACTCCTCGCCCTTGCGGGTCAGTTGGCCCTCCGCCTCGGCCTTGTCCCACAGGGCGAGGATCAGGTCCCCGTCCTCGCTGTCGGTGGCTGTGCGCGAGCCGTGCCGGGAGACGTTCTCGGTGAAGACGGGGGTGTAGCCGGCCGGGGGCCGCTGATAGGTGCCCGGGTTCTGCTCGGGCGTGTAGGGCGCCTTGGTGCCGTAGGAGTCCCGGTGGGCGGGACCGTCGGCGGCGTGCGCCGGCAGCGCGGTGAGCAGCAGGGCGCCGAGGGCGAGTACAGGCGTGAGACGTCTCATGAGACCCACATCCTCGGCGGCCCGCGTGAACCACCGATGGCTAGGAGGTGGACTCGCCCTTCATGGCGGCCTCCATGGCGAGGAGTTCCTCGTTCGGGACGGCACCGCCGAAGCGCCGGTCGCGGGAGGCGAACTCGACGCAGGCCCGCCACAGGTCACGCCGGTCGAAGTCGGGCCACAGCACGTCCTGGAAGACCATCTCGGCGTACGCGCTCTGCCAGAGCAGGTAGTTGGAGGTGCGCTGCTCACCGCTGGGGCGCAGGAACAGGTCGACGTCCGGCATGTCCGGGTAGTACAGGTACTTCGCGAGGGTCTTCTCGTTGACCTTGGACGGGTCGAGGCGGCCCGCCTTCACGTCCTCGGCGAGAGCCTGTGCGGCGTCGGCGATCTCGGCGCGGCCGCCGTAGTTCATGCAGAAGTACAGGGTCAGCCGGTCGTTGCCCTTGGTCTGCTCCTGGGCGACCTGCAGCTCCTTGGCGACCGACTTCCACAGCTTGGGCATACGGCCCACCCAGCGCACCCGGATGCCCAGCTCGTCGAGCTGGTCGCGGGTCTTGCGGATGAAGTCGCGGTTGAAGTTCATCAGGAAGCGGACCTCGTCGGGCGAGCGCTTCCAGTTCTCGGTGGAGAAGGCGTACAGGGAGATGTTGCGGACGCCGACCTCGATGGAGCCCTGGAGGACGTCGAGCACCCGCTCGGCGCCGACCTTGTGGCCCTCGGTGCGGGGCAGGCCGCGCTCCTTGGCCCAGCGGCCGTTGCCGTCCATGACGATCGCCACGTGGTTCGGGACCAGCTCGCCCGGGAGCTTCGGCGCGCGGGCACCGGACGGGTGCGGCTCCGGCGCCTTGTACTCGCGCCGCTGGCGTCCCAGGATCCCGCGTACGACCATGTGCTTCTCGTCTCCCTCTACGTCTTTTCCACATACCTGAGCGAGCGCAGCCCCCGCTCCAGATGCCAGTGCAGGTAGGCGGACACCAGCCCGCTGCCCTCCCGGACGTAGCGCGCCTCGCACGCGTCCGCCGTCTCCCAGTCTCCCGTAAGCAGCGCGCCGAGGAGTACCAGGGTCTGGGGCGAGGGTACGACGCTGCCGGGCACCCGGCAGTCGACGCAGACGGAGCCGCCGGAGGCCACCGAGAAGAAGCGGTTGGGACCGGGCATCCCGCACTTGGCACAGTCGCCGAAGCTGGGCGCGTAGCCGTTGACGGCCAGCGAGCGCAGCAGGAAGGCGTCGAGGACGAGGTGCGGGGCGTGCTCGCCCCGGGCGAGGGTGCGCAGGGCGCCCACCAGCAGCAGGTACTGCTGCACGGCCGGCTCGCCCTCGTGGTCCGTGAACCGCTCGGCGGTCTCCAGCATGGCCGTGCCGGCGGTGTAGCGCGCGTAGTCGGTCACGATCCCGCCGCCGTACGGAGCGATGGTCTCGCTCTGCGTGCACAGCGGCAGACCGCGCCCGATCAGTTCACTGCCCCGCGCGAAGAACTGCACGTCGACGTGGGAGAACGGCTCCAGCCGGGCCCCGAACTTCGACTTGGTCCGCCGTACCCCACGAGCCACGGCCCGCACCCGCCCGTGCCCGCGCGTGAGCAGCGTGATGATGCGGTCCGCTTCCCCCAGCTTCTGGGTGCGCAGGACAATGCCGTCATCCCGGAAGAGACTCATGGCCGACCCCCGCATCCCCCCGGCCGGGGGTCCGGGGGTTGCCCCCCGGGGCAGCACAGCATGATGCGGTCCGCTTCCCCCAGCTTCTGGGTGCGCAGGACAATGCCGTCATCCCGGAAGAGACTCATGGCCGACCCCCGCATCCCCCCGGCCGGGGGTCCGGGGGTTGCCCCCCGGGGCAGCACAGCATGATGCGGTCCGCTTCCCCCAGCTTCTGGGTGCGCAGCACGATGCCGTCGTCGCGGAACAGGCTCATGGCTCCATTCTGCCCGCTCCCTTCAAGGCACCTCGCCCCGGCTGCGCGCATTCGCGTGGGCCGTCGCGGCGCTCAGTCGCTCGGCCGGGGTGGCCTGGCGGACGGCCTCCGGTCTCGCGTCCCACTCCCGTCCACCGCCGTACGGCCGCAGCTGCACATACGGCCCTTCGTGCCCCATGACGATGCCGAGGCGTCCGGAACGGGTGTCGACGGCACAGGAGCCGACCGGGAGTTTCATCGCGTCCACCTCCGGTGGCTCCCCTGCCCCCGGCAATTTCACTCTTCGCATGCCACTGGTGGCCCAGCGTGCCTAGACTCGGCCGGAGTCTGTGTTCCCGACGGGCTCGCTGTTCCCAGCAGCCTCGCCGTCATTCTCTTTACGAGACCAGCGCTTCAACAATATGTTGAAGGCCGGCAACGAACACGACCCCGAAGGTACGGCCCGTGCTGCTTGACGGCTTCACCCCCTGGCCCGAGGACACCGCCGCCGCCTACCGCCGCGCCGGCTACTGGCAGGGCCGTACGCTGCCCGACCTGCTGCACGACTGGGCCGCCGCGTACGGCCCGCGCACGGCGCTCGTGCACGGCGACACCCGGCTGACGTACGCCCTGCTGAACCGCCGGGTCAGCCGCACGGCCGCGGGCCTGCGGCTGCGGGGCATCGAGCCCGGCAGGCGGGTGGTGGTCCAGCTGCCCCACACCCCCGAGTTCGTGATCGCGGTGTTCGCGCTGATGCGGGCCGGCGCGATCCCCGTGCTCTCCCCGACCGCCCGTCGCGACCCGGAGATCGCCCACCTGGTCGCCACGACCGAGGCCGTCGGCTACGTCGGCCCGGCCGTGCACCGCGGCTTCGACCACACCGCCATGGCCGCCCGGATCGCCGCCGGGTCGACGTCGCTGCGGCGGATCTTCACGCTCCTCGCGCCCGGGGAGGAGACCGGCGGCTTCTCCGTGCTGCCGGGCGGCTGCCTGGCCTTCCCGCTGCACACCGTCGACGAGGCACCCGTACCGGACCGGCACGCCGACGCCTCCGACGTGGCGTTCTTCCTGCTGTCCGGCGGCACGACGGAGCCGCCCCAGCTCATCGGCCGCACCCACGACGACTACGCCTACCAGCTCCGCGCCACCGCCGAGCCGCTCGGCCTCGGCTCCGAGGACGTCTATCTGGCGGCCCTGCCCACGGAGTCGAACCTCGCCCTCGGCTGTCCCGGCATCCTCGGCACGCTCGCCGTGGGCGGCACCGTGGTCCTGCTCGACGACCCCGCGCCGGACACCGCCTTCCGGGCGATCGAACGGGAGAAGGTGACCGTCACCTCGGTCGTGCCCACCGTCGCCGCCCGGTGGCTTGACGCCCTCGACGACGTGCGAGCCGGCCTGGACAGCCTGCGGGTGACGCAGATCGGTGGCGCCCCCCTCCACCCCGACCTGGCCGCACGCGTCGAGCCCGGCTTCGGCTGCCGGCTGCAGCAGGTGTTCGGCAGGGCCGAGGGACTGGTCACCGTCACCCGGCTGGACGACCCGGACGACGTGGTCCTGACGACCCAGGGACGCCCGGTCTCGCCGGCCGACGAGATCCGCATCGACGCTCCCGAAGGCGAGGTCGGCGAACTCCTCGTCCGCGGCCCGTACACCCCGCGCGGCTACTACCGGTCCCCCGAGCACAACGCCCGGGCGTTCACGCCCGGCGGCTTCCACCGCACCGGCGCCCTCGCCCGGCTCACCGCCGAGGGCAACCTGGTGGTCGAGGGCCGCGTCTAGGACGTCGTCATCAGCGGCGGCGGCAGGAAGCCCGGCCCCACCTGCGTCAACTCGCCCTCCCCGCCGCGCACTTCATGCCGTCATTGGTACGACCTGTGGCGACTACGCCATTCGTGTGCGATCTCTTGACCGCCCCCACAGCCGCTCTTATGGTCACGCTGACCGATCGGACGTAGGACGTCGTACCTCCCCCTCCCCCCGACCTCGCTGGAGGAACCGTGCGCGACGACGTGACCCACGACGGGCCGGCACCGCGCCGCCGGTCGTTCCTGAAGTACACGGGGGCACTGGGCGCGGCCGCCGCCCTTCCGCCGGTACTGGCGGGCTGCTCCGCCGGCCCGGAGTCCACGAACGACACCGGGAGCGGAGGCAGCGGCAAGGACCGCACGCTGACCGCGGTGATCGGCTACGGCAACGACGGCAGCTGGGATCCGACGCAGACGGCGTCCGCGTTCGCCATGGCCGCCAACAACCACATCTACGAGGGGCTGCTCGACACCGACCCGATCTCCCGGGTGCCGTATCCGGCGCTCGCCACCGAGGTGCCGAAGGACCCGAACGCCACCACCTGGCGGTTCACGCTGCGGTCCGGTGCGACCTTCCACGACGGCAAGCCGGTCACGGCCGACGACGTCGTCTTCGTCTTCGACCGGATCCTCGACCCGAAGACCCAGACCCTCGCCAAGGGCTTCTTCGTGAGCTGGCTGAAGGAGGCGCGGAAGGTCGACGCGAAGACCGTCGAGCTGGTGCTGAGGTTCCCGTTCCCGGACGGGCTCGCCCGGCTCACCCTGGCCAAGGTCATGCCGAAGCACGTGTTCTCCCGGCCCGGCGCCTGGGACGACGCGATCAAGGGGCTCGCGGTGGGCTCGGGGCCGTACCGGCAGACCGCGCACCACCCGAAGTCGAACACCACCTTCGAGGCGTTCGCCGCCTACAACGGCCCGCGCAAGCCCGCCTTCAAGCGGATGAACTGGCTGACGATCGTGGACGCGGCCCCGCGCGTGGCCAAGATCTCCGGCACGGGTGCCGGCGCGCAGATCGCCGACAACATTCCCTACGCCAACATCGCGAGACTGGAGCAGGGCGGCCTGAAGGTCGCCGGCGGCGCCGGGATGAACAACCTGTTCCTGATGTTCAACACCCGGCACAAGCCCTTCGACGACGTACGGGTGCGGCAGGCCCTGCACTACGCGATCGACACCGAGAAGATGGTGCAGGTCGCGCTGAAGGGGCACGGGAAGCCAGCGTCCTCGTTCCTCAACGAGGGCAACCCCAGCTACCGGCGGGCCAAGACGGTCTACGACTACGACCCCAAGAAGGCGAAGGCCCTGCTGAAGGCCGTCGGGGTCAAGGGCCTGAAGATCGAGATCCTCGCGGTCAACGTCAGCTGGATCGTGGACTGTCTGCCGACCATCAAGTCCTCCTGGGACGCGATCGGCGTGGAGACGACCCTGGCGCCGCAGGAGACCACGGCCGTGTTCACCAAGATGGACCAGAAGCAGGACTACCAGGTGGTGGCCGCGGCCTCGAACCCCAACCAGTTCGGGCTCGACGCCGACCTGATCATGCACTACAACTACGGCCCCCAGAACCTGTGGATGCAGTACACGCGGTGGGCCGACGACCCCGTCGCCAAGCAGCTCTTCAAGGACATGGACCGGGCGACCCGGGAGCCGGACGCGGCGAAGAAGAAGGCGATGATCCAGGACTACGTCGACGTCGTCGCCGAGCAGGCCGTGCTCTATCCGGTCGTCCACAACGAGCTGATGACCGCCTGGGACCCGCGCAAGCTCACCGGCATAAGGGCACAGCCCTACCCGGGCGTCAACCTCCTCCAGGCCACGTGGACCTGACGGCATGACGGCCGTCGTACGGATCCTGCTGCGCCGTGTCGCCCTGCTCGTGCCGCTGCTGCTCGGGATCGTGCTGTTCGTGTTCCTGGTGATGCGGTTCTCGGACGTCGACCCGGCGTCCGCGTTCTTCCAGGGCGCGAACCCGACCCCGCAGCAGCTGCACGACTTCCGGGAGCGCAACGGCCTGCTGGACCCGCTGCCGGTGCGCTACGTCCACTTCGTCGGCGACCTGCTCCACGGCGACCTGGGCACCAGCGCCCTGACCCGGGCCCCGGTCGTCGACCAGGTCACCACCGCGCTGCCGCTCACCCTCCAGCTGACCTTCCTCGGCCTCGGCATCGCGGTCGTCCTGGCGCTGGCGGGCGGGGTCACCGCCGCCGTCTACCGCGACCGGCTGCCGGACCAGGTCATCCGGGTCGTCTCCCTCGTCGGAGTCGCCGCGCCCGGCTTCTGGCTGGCGCTGCTGATGATCCAGTACCTGGCGGTGGACCGGGGCTGGTTCCCGACCGGCGGATACATCAACCCGGCCGACTCCTTCACCGGCTGGCTGAAGACGATGGCCCTGCCCGCGTTCGCGCTGTCCCTGCCGGTGGCCGCCCAGCTGACCCGGATCGTGCGGACGTCGGTGGTGGAGGAGCTGGACAAGGACTACGTGCGCACCGCGATCGGCGGCGGGCTGCCGCCCCGGGTGGTGGTCGGCCGGAACGTGCTGCGCAACGCCCTGGTCAATCCGCTGACCGTGCTCGGCCTGCGCGTCGGCTATCTGCTCGGCGGTGCCGTCGTCATCGAGACGATCTTCTCGCTGCCCGGCATGGGCAAGCTGATGATCGACGCCGTGCAGAACGGCGACCCGGCGGTGGTGCAGGGGGTGGTCCTCACCACGGCCACCGGGTTCGTCGTCGTCAACCTCGTCATCGACATCCTCTATCTGCTCGTCAACCCACGTCTGAGGGCGGCCTGATGGTCACGCGCGCGAGCCTCACCGAGCGGCTCTCCCGGCCCGGCGTCCGGCTCCGCGGCCTGCGCCGGCTGCCGCCGCTGTCGAAGGCCGCCGTCTGCTTCCTGGCCCTGGTCGTCCTGGTCGCCGTACTCGCCCCGGTGCTCGCCCCGGACGACCCGCTCGACCAGCAGGACCCGGTCGGCGGCACCGGGCACCCGTCGGCCGCGCACTGGATGGGCCAGGACAGCCTCGGCCGGGACGTCCTGAGCCGGCTGATGTACGGCGCCCGCTGGTCCCTGGCCATCGGTCTGGGCGCGACCGCGCTGGCGCTGGTCGTGGGCGCGCTGCTCGGTGCTCTCGCGGCCACCTCCCGCAAGGCCGTGGACGAGACGCTGATGCGCTGCCTGGACGTGGTGATGGCGTTCCCGGGCATCGCGCTCGCGGCCGTCCTGGTCGCCGTCTTCGGCGGCGGGATCGGCGTGCTGATCTGCGCGATCGCCTTCCTGTTCACCCCACCGGTCGCCCGGGTGGTGCGGGCCAACGTGCTCGACCAGTACGGGGAGGACTACGTCACCGCGGAGCGCGTGATCGGCGCGCGCACCCCGCACATCGTGCTGCGGCACGTGGCCGTCAACTGTGCCGCCCCGGTGCTGGTGTTCTGTACGGTCCAGGTCGCCGAGGCCATCGTCTTCGAGGCGTCGCTGTCCTTCATCGGCGCGGGTGTGCGTCCTCCTGACCCCTCCTGGGGCAGTGTCATCGCCGACGGCAAGAACATGGTGCTGACCGGCGGCTGGTGGGCGACCGTCTTCCCCGGGCTGCTGATCCTGCTCACCGTGCTGTCCCTGAACATCCTCTCCGAGGGCGTCTCGGACGCCTGGGCGGCCCCTGCGGCCCGGGAGGTGCGAGCGCCCGAGGACCACCTGGAGACACCGGAACCCGGCTCCGGTGAGGTGCTCCCGCTCCCCGGCCTGACGGAGGCCGCCCGCCGCCTGCGCTCCCGGGCCCGCCCCCGGCCCGACCGCGCGGGCCCAGCGGTGCTCGCCGTGGAGAACCTCGCCATCGGCTTCCCGGACCGGCACCGGGGCGTGGACATCGTGGACGGGGTCAGCTTCGAGGTGTACCCCGGCGAAGTTCTGGGCCTGGTGGGCGAGTCGGGCTGCGGCAAGTCGCTGACCGCGCTCACCGTCATGGGCCTGCAGCCGAAGGAGGCCCGGGTGCGCGGCCAGGTGCGCTTCCACCAGCGGGACCTGCTCGCCGAGCCGATGCGGGTGCGGCGCCGGCTGCTCGGCCACGAGATGGCGATGGTCTACCAGGACGCCCTGTCCTCGCTGAACCCGGCGATGACCATCCGCGCCCAGCTGAAGCAGCTCGTCCGGCGCGGTGGCCACCGCAGCCCGCAGGAACTCCTCTCGCTGGTCGGCCTCGACCCCGAGCGCACCCTGCGCAGCTACCCGCACGAACTCTCCGGCGGGCAGCGCCAGCGCGTCCTGATCGCCATGGCCCTCTCCCGCGACCCCGCCCTGATCGTCGCCGACGAGCCCACCACCGCCCTGGACGTCACCGTGCAGGCCCAGGTGATGGAGCTGCTGCTGCGGCTGCGCGCGGAACTGGGCTTCGCGCTGATCCTCGTCTCGCACGACCTGGCGCTGGTCGCCGACGTCACCGACCGGGTGGTGGTGATGTACGGCGGACAGATCGTGGAGACGGGCGTGACCGCCGACCTGGTGGAGGCACCGGCCCACCACTACACGCGCGGCCTGCTCGGCAGCGTGCTCTCGCTGGAGTCGGCCGAGGAGCGGATGACGCAGATCAAGGGGGTCGTACCGTCCCCCGCCGACTTCCCGGCGGGCTGCCGCTTCGCCGACCGCTGCCCGCTGGCGACCGAGGTGTGCCACGCGACCGCGCCCGTCCTCACGGGCACGCCCACACACACGGCCGCCTGCCACCACCCGGCGGTGGACCTCACGTCGGCGGAGAGCGAGGGGGCCCTGCAGTGACCGCTGTCGTGGAAGTCCGGGACGCCCACGTCGTCCACAAGGCCCGCAGCGGCGGCCTGTTCACCCGCGACCGGGTGTACGCCCTGACCGGCGCCGATCTCAGCGTGGCGCCCGGTGAGACGGTCGGCGTGGTCGGCGAGTCGGGGTGCGGGAAGTCGACACTGGCGAAGGTGCTGGTGGGCATCGAGCGGCCGACCTCGGGGACGGTGTCGTACCAGGGCCGCGACCTGTGGTCGATGCCGCCCGCCGAACGCCGGGCCACGGTCGGCGCGGGCACCGGCATGATCTTCCAGGACCCGTCGACGGCCCTGAACCGTCGGCTGACAGTGCGCAGGGTGCTGCGCGACCCGCTGGACGTCCACGGGCGCGGGACGCGGGCCGAGCGTGAGGACCGGGTGCGGGAGCTGATGGCCCTGGTGGGTCTGCCCCGGGCGCTCGCCGACGCACTGCCCGGGCAGCTGTCCGGCGGGCAGCGCCAGCGGGTCGCCATCGCCCGCGCGCTCGCCCTGGACCCCGGTCTGGTGGTGGCGGACGAGCCGACCAGCGCCCTGGACGTCTCGGTTCGCGCGCAGATCCTCAACCTGCTCCTGGATCTGAAGGAACGCCTCGGTCTCGCCCTGGTGTTCGTCTCGCACGACATCCAGACCGTACGGCGGATGAGCGATCGGGTGATCACCATGTACCTGGGCCGGATCGTGGAGGAGACCCCGGCCGAGCGGGTCACCGACCAGGCCCGGCACCCGTACACCCGCGCCCTGTTCTCCGCCACGCCCGGTCTGCTCGACCCCATCGACCCGATCCCGCTGACCGGCCCGGTGCCCTCGGCGACCCGCCCGCCGAGCGGCTGCCCCTTCCGCACCCGCTGCTGGAAGGCGGACGAGGTCTGCGCGGGTGCGATGCCGGACTTCTCGGCCGCGTCGCGGCCCGAGCACCGCTTCCGCTGCCACCATCCTGTAGAGGAGGCCGAGTCGACCCGTGACCTAGCGCGCCAGGAGCCCTGAATGACTTTTCCCACCCCGCTGACCGGTGTCGTCCCGCCCGTCTGCACCCCCCTGACACCGGACCGCGAGGTGGACGTCCCCTCGCTGCTCAGGCTGGTCGAGCACCTGGTGGAGGGCGGGGTGCACGGCCTGTTCCTGCTCGGCTCGACCTCGGAGGCGGCCTTCCTGACGGACCGGCAGCGCCGACTGGTCGTGGAGACGGTCGTGGGCCACCTCGGCGGACAACTGCCCGTCCTCGCCGGGGCCATCGACATGACCACCCCACGCGTCCTCGACCACGTCTCGGCCGTCACCGCAGCCGGCGCCCGGGCCGTCGTCGTCACCGCCCCCTTCTACGCCCGCACCCACCCCGCCGAGATCGTCCACCACTACCGCCGGATCGCGGCCGCGAGCCCGGTCCCGGTGATCGCCTACGACATCCCGTCCGCCGTGCACACCAAGCTCCCGGCGGACGTGGTGCTCGGTCTCGCCGGCGACGGCGTGCTGGCGGGCCTGAAGGACTCCAGCGGAGACCTGGCCGCCTTCCGGGAGATCGTCACCGGCGCCCGCGCGCACCCCGGCTTCAGCGTCCTGACCGGCTCCGAGCTGATCGTCGACGCGGCACTGGCGCTGGGCGCGGACGGGGCGGTGCCGGGTCTGGCCAACGTGGACCCGCATGGGTACGTCCGCCTGTACCGCCTGTGCCGGTCGGGCGACGGGGAGGCCGCCCGGGCCGAGCAGGAGCGGCTGTGCGCCCTGTTCGGGATGGTCGGGGTCGGGGACCCGGCCCGGATGGGCGGCAGCTCGTCGGCGATCGGCGCGTTCAAGGCTGCGCTGCATCTGCGGGGGATCATCGACTGCCCGGTGACGGCGGAGCCGCAGGTGCCGTTGTCGGGGGACGAGGTGACGAAGGTGGGGAAGTTTTTGGCGGGGGCGGGGCTTCTTTAGGGCCGGGTGGTCTCCTTCAGGGCTTCTATGAAGGGGGTGAAGGCTGCGGGCGGGAAGGTGAGGGTTGCTCTGGCTGGGGCCTTGGAGTCGCGTATGGCTATGTGGGTGTCCAGGTCCGCGATCTCGACACACGTGTTGCCATCGCCGCCGCCGGAGTACGACGACTTCTGCCAGCGGACGGTTCGGGTCATGCGGGTGCCTCACAGTTCCTTCGCCAGACGGTGGATGAAGTCCCGTGATTCCACGGGCTGTAGCGCTGCCTTCACCACCTTATTGAGCAGGGCCCGGAAGCGCGCCAGCTGAGAATCGGCATCGATGAAGGCGGTGCCGTGCGGAGCGTCGCGCAGCACTGTGTCCAGCTGGGGAAGCGGGCCGCCCACGTACATCATCTCGATCCCCGCCCCCGCGAATCCCTCCCTGGCCAGCGGGATGACGCGCACCGTGGCCTGTCCGTACTCGATCGCGCCCAGAACTTCCTGGAGTTGTGCGCGAGCGGTTCGGCGATCCGACACCAGGATGCGTAGCGCCGCTTCATGGATGATCGTCTCGTAGGGGACGGGAACATCACGCTGCAGTACGGTCCTGCGCCTCATCCGATGCTCGACCCGGGGCTTCAGTTCGCTGTCCGGCAGCTCCGGGACCATGTAGCCGAAGACGGCGCGTGCATAGTCCGGGGTCTGGAGCAGTCCGGGTACGTGGCTGGTGACCACCTCACGCAGGAACGTGCCGTGGTGTTCCGTCTCGGCGACATCCAGGAACACCGGGGGAAGCACTCCTCGGTACCCCTCCCACCAGCCCTCCGTGCGGTCGCTGACCATCGCGACCAGGGCGTCGATCAACGTCTCGTCGGCGCAGGCATAGTGGGCGGCGAGACGTCGTACCCGCTCCTCGCTGACGCCCGCGAGCCCTGCTTCAACCTGGCTCATCTGAGCCGAGGTGGAACTGAGCAACCCCGCCACCTCGCGTGCCTTCAAACCGGCCGCTTCCCGCAGCCTGCGTAGCTCGGTGCCCAGACGCACCTGCCGTGCCGTGGGTTGGCTCCTCGGCGCCACGTGCCCTCCCGGCCTTCAACCGCTGTGCTGACGTGCCTCGTTCGGGGACCAGACTACGCGGTCCGCTTGCGCGAGGAAAAATTTTTGCTCTACCGTCAGTGACGCGATGCACACGCAGCGGAAGTGCACCGCGCCGTCCTGCCATGACGGCTGCGGCAATGCCACCGCGCGTGAAATCCCCTCCCTCTGACTGGAGTTGAGCCATGCCTGAAACCTGGGACTACACCCTGTACATCCCGAACGACCTCAGAGCCGTGACCGTCTGTCGTCGCACCCTGCGCCTGATCCTGACGATGCACGGGCTGACCGGGCTGGCGGACACCGCGGAGCTGCTCGCGACGGAGTTGGTCTCCAACGCCGTACGGCACACGAAAGGGCCGGCCGCGCTCAGGGTTCGCCGTTCCCCGGAGGGGGTGGTCTGGATCGGGGCGTGGGACACGGACCCGGGGCCGCCGAAGCCTCCGCGGCCGCTGGAGCAGGTCGCCGAGCTGGTGGAGGAGGGGCGGGGCCTGGCGCTGGTCCGGGCGTGCGCGGACTACTGGGGCTGGCAGCCGTCGGCGAGGTTCGGGAACCGGGGGAAGTTCGTGTGGTGCGAACTCGCGGCGGCCTAGCTCGTTGATCACGTCAGACGGAAAGGAGAGCCGATGGTCGGCTCGTCGCATGAGGCGCTGCACCGGATCTTCCAGAAAGACCCGGCCCTGCTGACCCGGGCGTTACAGAGCGTGCTGCACGTCCCCTTCCCTGAGCCGCGGGAGATCGCCGCGCTGAACGTGGACCTCACCGAGATCGAACCGGTCGAACGCCGAGTGGACACACTGCTGCGGGCGGAGACGGACGAGGGCACGTATCTGCTCGTGGTCGAATCACAGGGGAAGGTGGACGACCGCAAGCGGGGCAGCTGGCCGTACTACCTCTCCTACCTGTACGAGAAGTACCGCTGCGAGCCCGTGCTCATCGTCATCACCCAGAGCAGCGCCACGGCACGCTGGGCGTCGCGCCCGATCCGGCTCGGCTTTCGCGACTGGCACTCGCTGACGGTACGGCCGCTGGTGCTGGGCCCGGACAACGTGCCGGTGATCACGAGTGAGCGGCAGGCGGAACGGGACGTCCCCCTTGCGGTGCTCTCGGCCATGACACACGGGCGGGGCCCGCAGGCTCCGGCCATACTGGAGTCCCTGGCATCCGCCCTGCGGACCATCGACCCCGACAGCGCCGCGGTCTTCGTGCAGTTCGTCGACTCGTGCCTGGCCGACCCCCAGGCGAAGCAGATGTGGAGGGACCTCATGACGGCGATCCAGTACTTCTGGCGACACCCGCTGGCCGAGCAGGTACGCGAGGAGGGGCGAGAGCAGGGCCGGGCCGAGGCCAAGGTGGAGATGATCCTTCACATCCTGGAGTGGCGCGGCATCCCGGTGCCCGACGCTGTCCGCGACCGGGTGAGCGCCTGCACGGATCTGGACCAACTCGAGGTCTGGGCCCAGCGGGCGGTGCAGGCGACGGATGCGGCGGAGCTGTTCGCCGAGAAGTGAGGGGAGCGAGAGGAGAAAGTGGGCCGGACTCTCCACCCGCCGGGGCGGTCACCGGAAGGCAATGTTGAGCCAGGGGCTGCTGCCGGGGTCCGACATCAAGATCGTCTGTCGGCGCGCGATCTCGATGTTGGTCAGAAATAGCAGGGCGCAGGGAGCGTGGTGGCGTGACAGACGTGCAGGCGGAGCTTGGTGAGGATGCGCCAGTTCTTCAGGTGGCCACCTCGAGATCGCAGTCAAGTACGTGAAAGCCGCGCCCCCGGACAGGGCGCTGCCCCGGATCCGCTGACCAGGCGAACCGCCCACTGCCATCACCCCGCAGTGGAAGACATCGACCATGCCCTCGGCCTGTCACTGCCGGAGCCGATGCTCGCCACACCCACCTCGGACCCCGTACTCCTTCCGCATCACGAATCCAACGTATGGCCAGGGTGGCTTGCCGCCGCCGGTTGCCCACGTCCAACACCGAAGTGCGGGGCCTGAATTGGCGGCGGCGAGCGCGACGGTGCCATGACCGGTGGGCGTGGTTCGGTGTCAGCGTCAGGGTGTTCGGGCCGCGGCGGTGTCGCGGAGGAGTCCGGCGAAGGTCAGGGCGGCGGGGGTGAGCGAGTGGTCGGCCATGCGAACCAGGAGGATGCGGCGGATGGGGGCCGGCGGCTGGAGGGGCAGGACGTTGACGCCGGGTCGGATGCCCTCCAGGGCCAGGGTGGGGGCGAGGGCGACGCCGATGCCGGCGGCGACCATGGCCTGGGCTTCCTGGTAGTCGTGGGCCTCGTAGGCGATGTGGGGCTCGAAGCCGACGGCGCGGCAGCCGCGGACGAGGGCTTCGGCCACCGGGTGATGGTCGGCGCGGGTGATCCAGGGGTCGTGTGCGAAGTCGGCGAGTGAGGCGGCGTCGCGGCCGGCGAGTGGATGGTGGTCGCTGACGAGAAGGGCCGGCGGGTCATCGAGGAGTGGGGTGATGACGATGTCCTCCCGGTCGATTCGGTGCCAGTCGTAGTCCCACATCAGCGACATTTCGATCTCCCGGTTCTCCAGCATCGTCCAGAGTCCGGCGATGCGGGCGCTGCGGACGGTCAGCCGTACGTCGGGGTGGGCGTCCCGGAAGGCGATCACGGCCTGCGGGAGGAGCGAGGCGCCGACGGTGGGGAAGGTGCCGATGCGCAGGGTGCCCGCGCGCAGGCCGGCGTAGTCGGCGAGTTCGTTTTCCGCGGCCTGCAGTTCGCGTGCGATCCGTTGCCCTCGTTCGGCCAGCGCCCGTCCGGCTTCGGTGAGGGTGACGCCCCGGGCGTGGCGTTCCAGCAGGGGCTGGCCTGCCTCCGTTTCCAGGCGGCTGATCTGCTGCGATACCGCTGACGGGGTGTAGTTGAGGGCGCGGGCTGTCGCGGTCACCGAGCCGCGCCGGGCGACCTCCGTGAACAGCAGGATGCGCCGGACGTCGAGCATGCCGCCACCTCCAGCATTCACTTGAGCTTAATAGCCATGCAGATTTCCGAGATTGTACTTCACGCTGCCGTAACCCACCGTGGAGGACACCACGCACGGCGAGACCGTGGGTGGGCTTCCCCTTCCATGTCTGTGAGGAGTCAGTTGTGCTGCGTCTGCAGGGCGAGATGATCCGCGGAGGAACCAGCAAGTGCTGGATCTTCGACCACCGCGACGTGGCCGCCACGGGCGTGGACATCGATGCCCTCCTGCTCGCCGCCTTCAACGCCGCCGACCCCCGCCAGATCGACGGCGTGGGCGGCGCCTCCTCCACCACCTCCAAGGCCGCCGTCGTACAGGCGTCGACCCAACCCGGTGTGGATGTCGAGTACGCCTTCGCACAGGTCGGAATCGGCGACGAGCGCGTGGAGTGGGCCAGCAACTGCGGCAACTGCGCCACCGCCGTGGCCCTGTACGCCGTCCACCACGATCTCGTGCCGATCACATCGGACACCACCACCGTCCGCATGCTCAACGTCAACACCGGGGCCCGCCTCACCGGCACGATCCCCACCCCCGCGGGCGTGGCCCCGGAGGAGGGCACGGCCGTGGTCCCTGGTACCTCGGCACGGGGCGTGCCGGTCCTGGTCGGGTTTCAGGACCCGGCAGGCTCGACGACCGGTCGCGCACTGCCGACCGGCCGGGCACTGGACGAGCTGACCGGCCCGGACGGTCCCGTCGAGGCATCCCTGGTGGACGCCGGCGCTCCGGCCGCGCTGTTCGAGGCCAAGGCGTTCGGCCTCGATGGCACGGAATCCCTCACCGCGTTCGCCACCGCAGTGCCCGCGCTGACACTGCTGCGCCGCCAGGCAGCGCTGGCCATGGGCCTGGCCCGCGAGGGCGATCCGGTCAGCCACGCGGTGCCGAAGGTGGGCATCGTCGCCCGGCCTGCCCCCTATCGCACCACACAGCGCATACTCGTCAACCAGGACGAGTACGACCTGGCCGTGCGCATGGTCTCCATGCACGCCCCACACCCGGCGATCGGCCTGACCTCCGCCGTGGCCCTGGCCGCGGCCGCCGCCACCCCCGGCACCCTCGCCCACCGCGTCGCCCGGCAGACCGCCGACGGCACGTTGCGCCTGGGCACCCCCGCCGGCGTGATCACCACCCAAGCCGTCCCCGCACCGGACGGCGCGTCCCCCACGGTGCTGCTGCACCGCGCCGCCCGGCGTATCGCCCGAGCCGAACTCCTCGTTCCCGTCCTGGAAGGACGCCCCGCATGAGCCGCAACGACGCCGCCCCGGGTACCGTCACCGCACCACCGGGCCGCATCGGCCGGATGCTGTCCCACCTCTACATCCAGTGCCTGATCGCCGTCCTCCTCGGCGCCGCCGTGGGCTGGCTGTGGCCGTCCGTCGGCGCTGACCTGAAGCCGCTCGGCGACGGCTTCATCGCGCTGGTGAAGATGTTCATCGCGCCGATCATCTTCTGCACGGTCGTCCACGGCATCGCCTCCATGGGCAACGCCCGCGCGGTCGGCCGCGTGAGCCTGAAGGCTCTGGTCTACTTCGAGGTGCTGACCACCGTGGCCATGGTGATCGGCCTGGTCGTCGTCAACGTCGTCAAGCCGGGCAGCGGTCTGCACGTCGACCTCTCGACCCTGTCCGCCAAGGGCCTGCCGCCGGAGGCGACCACGGCCCATGAGGGCTTCGCCGAGTTCGTCCTCGCCATCATCCCGGCCACCCTGGTCAGCGCCCTGACCGGCAACGAGATCCTGCCGGTGCTGCTGGTGTCGGTGCTGTTCGGCTTCGGCCTGCACGCCAGCGGAGAGGCCGGCCTGAGCATCGCCCGGGGCATCGAGAAGTTCTCCACGGTCCTGTTCACGCTCATCCGGTGGATCATGCGGCTCGCCCCCATCGGCGCGTTCGGCTCAATGGCCTTCACCATCGGCAACTACGGCCTGGGCACCCTGCGCCACCTGGCCCTGCTGGTCGGCTCGTTCTGGCTGACCGCCCTCTTCTTCGTCCTGGTCGTCCTCGGGACCGTGATGCGCCTGAACGGACTGCGGCTGCTGCCCTTCCTGCGCTACATCAAGGAAGAACTGCTGATCGTCCTGGGCACCTCCTCCACCGAGCCCGTCCTGCCGCGCATGATGGCCAAGCTCCAGCACGCGGGCGCCTCGAAACCAGTCGTCGGCATCACGCTGCCCGCGGGGTACTCCTTCAACCTCGACGGCACCGCCATCTACCTGACCATGGGCTCGGTCTTCCTCGCCCAGGCTCTCGGCATCGACCTCAGCCTCACCCAGCAGCTGGCCACGCTCGCCGTCATGCTGCTCACCTCCAAGGGCGCCGCAGGCGTCACCGGCTCCGGCTTCATCGCCCTGGCCGCCACCCTCAGCGCTGTCCCGCACGTCCCGGTCGCCGCCCTCGCGCTGATCTTCGGCGTCGACCGGTTCATGTCCGAAGCCCGCGCCCTGACCAGCCTGGTCGGCAACGGCGTCGCCACTCTGGCCGTCGCCCGGTGGGAGGGCGAGCTGGACGAGGACCGCGCCAAGGCCGTCCTGCGCGGAGAGATCCCCTACGCCCCCACCCTCGCTCCCTCCGAGGTGACAGCCGAGCTCGATCCGAAGCAGACGCCTGCACCCGAGGCGATGCCCGAACCAACCCGCGACCCGGTCCCCGCGGCAAGCTGATATTGCGTAGGGCGGGTCGGCCCAGAGCAGATGCCCCGGGCCGGCCCGGACGGCCTGCTCTTCCTCGCCCTCACCGACGACAAGGGCCGGCTGCTGTGGCTGTCCGCGGCCCGCCCGGGACGCTCCTCGGAGATCACCACCGCCCGTTACAACAAGCTCGTCGAGCGCCTGCGGGCCGTCGAGCCGGGTGCCATCGGTGACCTCGGCTTCGTCGGCCTGGACGACGACCCGGACAACCCCGTGGTCATCACCGGCTACAGAGCCGCCCGCACCAAGCCACTCATCCCTGCGAAGAAGCAGGTCAATAAGCTGATCGCGTCTGTCCGCGCGGTCTGCGAGCACGCCTTCGCGCACCTGAAGAACTGGCGCATCCTCACCAAGCTCCGCCTGCACGTCCGTCACGCCACCACGCTCCTGCGCACCCTGCTCGTACTGACCAACATCGAGATCGCGCGCTGACAGACGATCTTGACGCCAGACAATCGCCCACGACCAGCGCGAGTACACAACCCACCACCCACACCAGCCCCGTGACCAGCGAATTCAAGATGGCGGATGTTCACTGCTACTGAGCTTGACCTCGTGATGTCGGTCGGATCGTGGTGTCGTGCATGTCGGAAGACCAAGACCTCACCGGGGCACTCGCCGGCCTCGGTGACGAGCTGCGCTTCGGCCGCCACGACAGTGCCGGGGCGGGTGGGCGCGGGCTCCACCTCGCTGGTGTCGAGTTCGAAGTAGGCGGTACCGCACCTGCATGTGCAGCGCGATCGCACGCCCAGATGCGGTACTTGCTTTTGGAGCGCGACATGAACCGGATTGCCCGTGTTCAGGACTTCCGCCAGCACGTAGGCTACGTCGGCAGGCAGGCTCTCAGTCATCCCGTCACGGTATCTGACACGAATGACGTTGCCGATGTGCCCCCAGTCCCCCACGTCTGGATTCGTCTAGAGCTCGATTGGGCGATCGAGCCGCAGCTCCATCGCCGGGCGACGAGATAGCAAAGGTGGGGAAGATGCTTATGGGACATAGTTCCCCTGAGGTCCTCCAAAGCGGAGCAAGTCATCCTCCGAAAGACTCCACAATGCTCCATGTTCCTCACAGCACGTCGGATAGAGCCGCCCGAAAGTCTTCCACTTCTCGCCGAATATAGGGCGAGATATCAGTAAGCATACCCACGGTTTCGTCCAAGTGGCGCGCAAGTTGCGGCGCATCCCTCCATACAGTCGTCTTCCGTGTCAATACCGCAGAGAGCAAGTCGTCGTCATACCAGCCGGTGGCGGCCTCCTGTGGCGCCGTTTCTCGCAAGAAATCAAGCGCCACAGGCAGAAGCCATTGGAGACCGACATCCTGGCCAATCAGTCGACGCATGTCCTCTACCGACAGGTCCTTAACTGCCCGGCGCCTCAACTCGTGAACGCCACGAACCAGAGGCGTGCCGTCTTCTGGCGGTGCGGGCCAGCGACGTCCTTCCAGCTCTTCAATCGATCTATCTTTGTCAACGAAATCCGAGAGCACCAAGCCACCCCTCCTCGAAGTCATGTGCGATGCCCGATCGAATGCAGAAATCCATTGAGGCGATCGAGTTCGCCAATAACACTCTTGCGTTTCGCCATCAAGACGTCCATTCCCCGCTCGGTCAGCGTGTCAGGGGGACTCGCAATCTCGCGCTCAAGAACTCTCCTGACCCTGTCCAACCCGTCACGCGCCTGCTTCAGCTCGGCGATATGATCGAATGGCGTTCCATCGGCTTTCCGGGCAACAACTTCTCCGTTCGCCTCTCGCCTGGCCGCATCGTAGTGATTGTGATTCGGTTGCGAGTTCACATCACCGAGCGGATCTTTTTTAATGTTCTCGAACTTTTCGACAGCTCGTTGTGCGGCGTCGGAGAATCCCAACCGCCGGGGACACTCATCGGGTGCGAGTCCAAGAGAATCACTCCAGACGTGAGGGTTGTCGACGTAGGAAATTGGATTCGGGGCTGGTCCCAGTCCGAGCGGGTCTGATGTGAGGTACCGAGCGGTCTCGGGGTCGTAATGACGGAAATAATTGTAGTGGAGGCCGGTTTCGGGGTCGTAGTACTGACCCGGGAAACGCAGGGGTGTGTAGGCGGTGCTGTTGGCTGCCCACGCCGTCGTTCCCCACAGGGTGCTGCGGGTGCGCCAGGCGATCTCGCCGTGCTCGTCGATGAGTTCGCTGGGGGTACCGACCAGGTCGGTGACGATGGCGAAGAAGCGGGAGTCGATCTCGTCCTGGGGCGCGTGGGCCTCGGTGATGCGTTCCGTCTGGGTCAGGGGCCGTAGACCCTGGTAGTCCCAGGTGAGGGTGACCGGGTTGGGGAGGCCGGTGCATGTCGTGGTCTGTTCGCAGAGGGTGGTGCCGTCCCAGACGAAGTCGACTCGCTCTACGATCGTTTCGCCGTCCTCAGCGAGGCGGCATTTCGCCGTGCGGCGGCCCAGGGGGTCGTAGGCATAGCTCCAGCGCGTGCCGTCCGGAGTCGTCACCGAGGTCAGACGGTCCTCGGCGTCCCACTCGTAGCGCCAGGTGTCCGGCTTGCGGGACAGGCGTGTCTTCTGGCGGAGGGTAATGCGGCCCAAGGCGTCGTGTTCGTAGCGGACGTTGCCCGCGCGGGTGATGCGAGTGCCTGTGTAGGTGCGGGTGCCCACCGCCTCCTGGCCCGGGGTGGTCCGCCGGCCAGCTCGCCTGGGTCTGGTTACCTGTCTCGTCGTAGGCGTAGCGCTCCGTCCAGTTCGCCGCGTGGACCGCCGTCACCCTGCCTGTCGCGTCCAGGTCGAAGCGGCGGGAGCCGTTGAGGCTGTCTTCCATGCCGACCAAGTTGCCGTCGGCTCGATAGGAGTACGCCCGATATTGAACCGCTCGGCCGCCCGCTCCGGTCACCGACTGGGTCGTCAGGCGGCCCAGGGCGTCGAAGGTGTGCTCCAGAGCGATCGTTCCGCCGATCTGACGGGACAGTTCGCGGCCGGCCTCGTCGTACGTGAAGTCGATGGCGCGGCCCGAGGCCACCATGCCGGTCCGGCGGCCTGCGGCATCGTACGACCACGTTGTCGTCGCCCCGGTGGGGGTCGTGCGCCCTGTACGGCGGCCCAGTGCGTCGTACGTGTAGCTCAGCGTGCGCCCATTGACCGTCTCCGAGCGCAGGCGGCCGTGGCGGTCGCGCAGGAGGGTGAGTGTCGCCCCGTCCGGACCCGTGGCCTGGGCGAGCTGATCCGTCAGATCGTATGCATAGGTCGTGATCCGGTCGGCCGCGTTCTTGCGGGTCACCTGGCCCAGCTCATTGCGCTCGAAGGACATCACCTCGCCGACGACATTTCTGCGCGACGTGAGGCGGCCTGCCGCGTCGTGCGTGTAGGTCAACGTGTGGTCGTCGAAGTCCGTCTCCGCCACCAGGCGGCCTGCCGAGTCGTATCCGTACGTCCACGTCAGTCCCTGCGGGTTGGTGACCTTCGTCAGCCGCAGCTCGCTGTCGTGGGCGAACTCGTAGCGGACCCCGTCCGGGCCGGTGCGTGCCGTCAGCAGGTCGAAGTGGGTGTACTCGAAGCGGGAGACACCGCCGATCGGGTCGGTATGACTTGTGCAGTTCCCCTCACCGTCGTACGTCCATGTCTCGGCCGTGCCGTCGGGGGCCGTACGACGGATCAGGCGGCCCTCGATAGACCATGCCAGACGCGTCACCGCGCCGGTGGGGTCCGTGATCGCAGTCGTACGGCCGAGAGCGTCCCGCTCGTAATGGGTGGTCGCGCCCAGCGGGTCCCTGATCTCCGCGGGGAGACCGGCGCGATCGCACACCACGCTTGTGGTGTTGCCCAACGGATCCGTCACGGATACCAGATGGCCGGCCTGTGTGTAGGTGAAGTGGCTCGTGTGGCCCGCCGGGTCCGTCACCGACGTGCGGTTGCCCTGCTCGTCGAAGCCCTGCCGGATCACCGTGCCGTCCGGGTTGACCACCTTCACCGGTAGACCGAGTTCGTTGTACTCCGCCCGCGCCTCGCGGCCGTCCGGGCGGACCACCGAGGTCAGGTTGCCCTCGTCGTCGTAGCGGAACGTCGTCGTGTGCCCCAGCGGGTCCGTCTGGGACAGCAGGCGGTTGTAGCGGTCACGCCGGTAACTGGTCTCGGCGCCGAGCGGGTCGATCACGGCCACGACCTGCCGGACGTCGTTGACCAGGTAGCGACTGCTGTGGCCTTCGCCGGTGGTCGCCGTGGTCACACGCAGGCCCGTCTCCGGGTCCGGTTCTGCGTAGGAAAAGCGCGTAGCCATGTGGCCCGCGGAGCCGGTCTGGGCTGTGCAGCGGTCCTGGTCGTCGTACTCGTACGTGTAGCTGCGGTCGTTCGTGTCCGTCCAGGACGTGACCCGGCCCGAGTCGTCGTAGGTGAAGCGGAGGGGCAGCCCCGAGGAGTTAATGACCTCTGTGAGGTTGCCGTCCGTGTAGCCGAAGCGTTTCAGCTCCTGGCCGGTCGCCGCCAGGTGGTAGGCCGTCACGCGGCCCGAGTGCGTCGTGATGCGGACGCCCTGCGAAGCGCACCCTGGAGCGGGAGCATCGCAGCGTCGCTCACACGTCACCCTCAAGATCCACCGGATGCTCCCTATGGAGCCCAGCCTTGGCTCCGCGACCGGAGCTGACCAGGGCTGCTGTAGAAGCGGCAACGGTGACGGCGAGTATGGGCATCGTGACCAGCTGGGCTGCGTCAGCGGTATTCGTGATCAACGCCGCAACGCAGGCGATGCCTGTCGTCGTCACGGCGAGCGCCACCGCAACCCCGGACAGGGCGAGCAACCGCAAGACCTTGGCAGATGGCCGGCACCGGGTGACGACGACAGCAGGCGTCACCGCCACGGTAATGAGGGACGCTGCCGGCCCGAGCACTCCCAAGGCCCCGATCCAATAGGAGAACGGTTCGATGGAGGCGAACGCCAGGAGCAACGGCGCGATCAGCCACGTGGGCAGCGTCGGGATAAGAACCACCAGCGGGCGCCACGCGGTCCAGTCGCCGGTTCTGGAGGTTTCCGCAAGGAGCGCGAGGGCGCCAACCAGCAGGATGAGCCCAGCGCCGTACATGGCGTACTGCGCAACGTCGAGCAGTCGGCGCACCAGGTGCGGAGTCGGCCAAGGTTCCTCGGACAGGATGAAGTTCACTATCGGCAGGACATACAGTGCGGCGCACCAGGTGACCCAGGTGGTGGCGACGCTTGCCTGCATGCGGCGGCGGCGCCGTTCGGCGGACTCATCGGGCATCACCGGGTGAAGCCATGCCCGCAGCGCGCCGACAAGGAGGTCTGCGACGACACTCGGGCGGGCGCCGGTGTCCTCGACCAGCGCTTCAAGTTCGCAACCGTAGCGCTCCCGGAACGAGGGAGGGTATGCCCGCAAGGCCAGCCGAGCTGCCATGTCGATCACGCGTTTGCTACCCCCAGTCGGGTCAACCCGGTGCGTGCGAAGCGGGCCATCGCCCGGAGTTTGTCGTCGAGCACGGTCTGGCCTTCCGCGGTGATGCGGTAGGGCCGCCGACGCTCGTCCTCGTCCAGCGGCGCGACCAGGCCGCGTTCCTCCAGCCGCGCGATGGCGGCATACAGCGTGCCCGGTCCCAGCCTGATGGATGTCTGTTCCTCGACGTCCTTGGTGATCGCGTAGCCGTGCTTGGGGCCGTCGGCCAGGCTGGCCAGGATCAGCAGCGCGGGTTCGGCCCATCCGACGCGGTCCCGTTCACGTGGCATCGGGCACCTCCTTCGCTCCTCCCGACTACTACGTTATACGATACTCCGTAGTACGTAGTAGTGACCTTGATCAGAACTCAGGACACGCCCTAGGGCACCCCTACCCGCCGGAACTCGATGGTCTCGTACGCCCCCTTCACCCCTGTCTCGTACAGGAGGCCGACCGTGTCGTGGCCGAGCTGGACCAGGTCGGAGTAGGCGGCCGGGCGGCGGCCGGAGAGCGTGAGCAGCTCGGTGAAGGTGTGGCCGGCGTTCGTGCTGGACCACAGGGCCATGGCTCGGCGGGCCGTGGGCACGGAGGGGGCCGAGAACAGCAACGGGGCGTCAGATCCCTGGAGTTGGAGGACGCTGCCCTCTACCACCGGCACGGCGTCGAGGGTGTGCTGTACGCGGTAGGGACGGTCGAGGGTCGTGCCGCCGTCGCCGGAGTACGTGTCGAGGCGGTTGCCGGGGGCGCTGCCGTACTGGTCGCGGGCGCTGAAGTACACGCGGCCGTCCGGGAGTTGGGCGGCGCTGGTCTCGTTGGTGTTGGTCACGCCGTCGTAGGTGTCGTCCACGAAGCCGAGGTGCCAGGTGCGGCCGCCGTCGTCGCTGTAGAGCGCGTGGCCGCCGTCGTATCCGGGCCCCTGGCCGGTGTCCGGGGAGCCCGGGAGCGGGGCCGTGGAGTGGTTGGCGGGGACGAGGAGGCGGCCGGTGTGCGGGCCGCGGGTCAGGGCCAGGGCGTGGCCGGGGCCGGTCGCGTACCAGCGCCAGTCCGGTGGCTTCACCTCGGCCGTGATGTCGCGCGGAGGCGTGAAGTGGCGGCCGTCGTCCCGGCTGCGCTGGACGAACACCCGGCGGCTCTGCTCGGGCGTGACCTCGCCGCGCATGATCTGGTCCTCCGTCACGGCCCCGCTGTTGTACGAGGTCACCAGCACGACGTCGCCGGTGCGCGGGTCGACCACGGGTGCCGGGTTGCCCCGGGTGTCGCCCTCCCCCGCGGCCACCACCGTCAGCGGGCCCCAGGCGCAGCCGCCGTCGGTGGAGCGACGCAGGACGACATCGATGTCACCGGTGTCGGCGGCGCTCGTGCGCCGGCCCTCGGCGAAGGCCAGGACCGTGCCGTGCCGGGTGACGACGGTCGCGGGGATGCGGTACGCGGCGTAGCCGCCCTTCCCGCCCACGTACGGCACGGAGGAGACGCACCCGGGCGTGGAGTGGGCCGGGTGGAGGGCGGTGAGCGGGGTGAGGAACGCGGTGGCGACGAGAAGCGCGCGGCTCAGCGGGATCACGCCTCACATGCTCCCCGGAATCACCAGCCCCGACTCGTAGCCCACGATGACCAGCTGGGCCCGGTCGCGCGCCCCGAGCTTGCCCATGATCCGGCTCACGTGCGTCTTCGCGGTGAGCGGGCTCAGCCCCAACGCCTCGGCGATCTCGGTGTTGTTGAGACCCCGGGTGACCAGCGTCAACACCTCCCGCTCCCGGTCCGACAGGCACTCGGGGCCGCCCGTCACGGGCGCCGACGGGCTGCGCAGGAACCGCTCGATCAGCCGTGCCGTCGGCCCCGGGGAGAGCAGCGCCTCGCCCGCGGCGACCGTCCGGATCGCGTCGAGCAGATCACCCGGACGGGTGTCCTTCACCAGGAACCCGGAGGCGCCGGCGCGCAGCGCGTCCACGATGTTCTCGTCGGTGTCGTAGGTGGTGAGGACCAGCACCTTCACCCCGGCGAGATCCTCGTCGGCGGCGATCAGCCGGGTCGCCTCGATGCCGTCGAGGTCGGGCATGCGGACGTCCATCAGCACCAGGTCGGCGCGTTCGCTGCGGGCGAGGTCGACGGCCTCGCGGCCGGTGGCGGCCTGTCCGACGACCACCATGTCCGGCGCGGACTCCACGAGCATCGCGAACGCGGCCCGCACCAGGGTCTGGTCGTCGGCGAGCAGCACCCGGACGGGGTTCATCTGGTTCCTCCCAGCGGCAGTACGGCCGTCACCTCGAAGCCGTCGGTGTCCTCGCGCGGGCCGGCGGCCAGCGTGCCGCCGACGCTGCGCGCCCGCTCCCGCATGCCGACCAGCCCGTAGCCGGGCGTGCCGTCCGCGGCGCCCGCGCCGTCGTCGGTGACGTGGACGCGGAGGGTCCCCTCGTCCTCGTACACCTGGACCCGCACGGTCAGGTCGTCCCGGCCGCCGTGCCGTACGGCGTTGGTGAGCGCCTCCTGCACGATCCGGTAGGCGGCGGCCCCCACGGCGGGCGGCACCTCGTCCGCGGTGACCGTGAGCTTCACCTGGGCCCCCGCGGTCGAGCGGGCGAGGTCGGCCAGGCCGTGCAGGCCGGGCAGCGGGCAGCGGGCGTCCGGGGAACCGGGGTCGCGCAGCACGTCCAGGGTCGTACGGAGTTCCCCCCGGGACGTGCGGCAGGTCTCGGCGATGTCGTCGAGGGCCTGGGCGACGGCGGCCCGGTCCAGGCGGCCGGGATCGGCGGCCAGGACGTGGGCGGCGACCGAGGTCTGCACGCCGATCAGGGTGATGCTGTGGGCGAGCAGGTCGTGCAGGTCGCGGGCGATGCGCAGGCGTTCCTCGGCGACCCGGCGACGGGCCTCCTCCTCGCGGGTGCGCTCGGCCCGCTCTGCGCGTTCCAGGGCGGCGGCCGCGTTCTCCCGGTGGACGCGGATGTAGCCGCCCAGGACGAGCATGGAGACGATCCAGCCGGTGATCTGGAAGGACACCGTGAGTCCGGCCATGCCGTCGCCGATCTTCAGGATCACCATGAGCGCGACGACGGCGCAGCCGATGACCGCCGTGCGCCGGGGGCCGCTGGTGACCGCCACCGTGTAGAGGACGACCATGGAGGCGGCGGTCGGCGCGGAGTGGTTGTAGTCCTGCTGGTGGTAGACCGCGATCAGCGGGATCATGATCGCCAACACGGCCAGCGGTGCCCGCCGACGCCAGACGAGCGGCACGTGCAGGCCGAGCAGCAGGGCCCAGCCGAGCCCGTCCGGGTGCCGTCCGCTGCCGACGGTCACGGCGACCGCGGAGGCCAGGGCGGCGAGGCCGGCGGCGAGGTACGCGTCCTGCCGCAGGGGGTCGGGAGAGAGCGCCGCGAGCCGGGGCCGGGGAGCGCTGATGGTTGCCTGCACGGGGTTCATCTTCCGGTACGGGGGTCAGCCCACGGGCTCCGGTGTGCGCTTCCTCGGCGCCTCGGGTGTCCCGGACAGCCGGCCCGGCCACCACACCCACCGCCCCAGGGCCACGCTCGCGCTGGTCACCAGGTAGGTACGGACGAGGAAGGTGTCCAGCAGCACACCGACCGCTATGACGAAGCCCAGCTCGACCAGCGGGACCAGGCCCATGTTGGTCAGCACGGCGAAGGTGGCGGCGAGCACGAGCCCGGCGGAGGCGATGACCCCGCCGGTGGTGCGCAGCGCCGTCAGCGCGGCCTGTGCCGGCTCGGCCCCCTTGAGGGACTCCTCCCGCATGCGGTGCATCAGGAAGATGCCGTAGTCGACGCCTAGGGCGACCAGGAACACGAAGGAGAGCAGGCCGAGGCCGGGATCGGTGCCGTGGAAGCCGAACAGCGGCTCGAAGACCAGCCCGCCGAGGCCGAGCGCCGCACCCCACACGGCGACCACGGCGGCCACCAGGATCAGCGGCGCGACCAGGGAGCGCAGCAGGGCGATCAGGATCAGCAGCACGGAGAGCAGCACGATCGGTACGACGACCGTCCGGTCCCGGGCGTTGGTGTCCGCCAGGTCCAGCTGCTGGGCGCTGGGCCCGCCGACGTAGGAGCCGGTGAGCCGGTGCCGCAGCGCCTGAATGGTGGCGGTCTCGGCGGCGGACTGTGGCGGCGCGGACGCGGTCACCGTGATCTCGGTCCAGCCGCCGCCGGTACGACCCTCCTTCGCGCCCGCCACTCCCCGGGTGCCCTTGGCCGTCGCGAGGGTGGCGTCGGCGCGGTCGGCCGGGGTGAGGATCTCGATGGGCTGCGCGGACCGCTGTGGGTAGGCCCTGGCCAGGGTCTCCATGGCGGTGACGGATTCGGGCCGGTCGACGAAGGTGTCCAGCTGCTTCAGCGGTCCGGGCAGGTTGAGCGCGCCCAGCGCGAGCGCGCCGAGCAGGGCGGCGCCGGAGGCGAGGACGGTCAGCGGGCGGCGCCCGGCGGAGGAGCCCATCGCGGCGAACAGCGAGCGGCGGGCGGCCTTGGGCGTGCTGCCGTAGGCGGGCACGAGCGGCCAGAACACGCGGCGGCCCAGCAGCACCAGGACGGCGGGCAGCAGGGTCAGCATCGCGGCCAGCGCGCACAGCACCCCGACCGTGCCGAGCGGGCCCATGCCCCGGCTGGAGTTGAGGTCGGCGGCGAGCAGGCACAGCAGCCCGGCGGCGACCGTGCCGGAGGAGGCCAGCACGGCGGGCCCGCAGCCGCGCAGTGCGGCGCGCATGGCGTCGTACGGCCGCTCGTGGCGCCGTAGCTCTTCGCGGTAGCGGGAGACGAGGAGCAGGGCGTAGTCGGTGCCGGCGCCGAAGACGAGGATCGTCATGATGCCCGCGCTCTGGCCGGAGACGGCGGTGCCGAAGGCCTGGTTGAGGGCGTAGGCCGCGGCCCGGGCCAGGAAGTCGGCGAGCCCGGCGACGACGAGCGGGACCAGCCACAGCAGGGGGCTGCGGTAGATGAGGATCAGCAGGATCGCGACGACGGCGACCGTGGTGTAGAGCAGGGGTCCGCCGAGGGAGGCGTACACGCCGGACGCGTCGGTGGCGAGGGCCGCCGGGCCACCCACCTCGACCGCCAACCCACCCCGGTCATGGGCGACTTGGCGGACGTCGTCGACGAAGGTGTCGCGCTTGTTCTCGTCGGTGCCGGGCTCGTTGCTGGTGACCGGGTACATCAGGGTGGTGCCGTCGGCGGACGGGACGCCCCGCGGGGCGGCGGTCAGGGTGTGGCGGTGGGCGATCGTCGCCACCTGCCGTGCGGCCGTCGTCCGGTCGGCGGCGGTGAGGCCGCCCGCGCGGTGGTAGACGAGGACCAGCTCGGTGGTCTCGCCGCCCGGCAGCCGGTCCTGGAGCTTGGCCACCTGGGTGGAGTCGGCGGACGCGGGCAGGTAGTCGGTCGCCCGGTCGTGCTGGACGTCGGCGAGCTTGGCGGCGAACGGCCCCGCCACGGCCAGCAGGGCCACCCACAGCCCCAGCACCAGCCAGGGCAGACCCCGTCGCCCACCTGTCGCACGTGTTCTCGCGGCCCCCATGGAAACGGGCCCTCCCTCCGGAGCGGATGCCTGAATACGACTTCCAGACTTCCGCCGGAAAGGGGTGCGTTCGTCGGGCGCGAGGGCGAGTTCGGCGGTACTGCGCGGGGTGACCGGGCGGGGGGATTACTCCCTGGGGAGTATCGCGGGGGCGTGGCCGGAGCGGGGGTGGGTCGGCCGGAGGCCGGGGCCGGTCAGGACGGGGTTCGGGCTGCTGCCAGCAGTCGGGTCACGTCGTCGGTGCAGATGGTCAGCGCCGCGCCGATCGTGGCCAGTGCGTCGCGTTCCGCGGGTGTGTAGGGGCCGTCGGCCAGGGCGATGCGGGCGGCCTGGAGGAGCAGGGACTCGCGGCCGGTCGGGGCGAGGTGCGGGGCGAGGGGGTCGAGGGCCTCGTGCAGCTCTATGGCGAGGCTCGCGCCGCACGGCCCGCCGAGGACCCGGCCGGTGTCGGCGGCGAGGGCCTCGACCAGGGCGGCCAGCTGGTCCTCGGTGCAGTCCTCGAAGCCGGCGGCGCGGACCGCGCCGGCGGCCGTCTCCAGGGCCGTACGGGAACCGGTGCCGCCGGCGGCCAGGACGGCGAGGGCGACGGTGTGCACGGCGTCGCGGAGCATCGCGGAGAAGCGGCGGGTGGTGGGGTGGTCGAGGACGTCGGTGCCGAAGTGGTGGCGGCAGGCCGCGCACTCCACGACCGGTCCGGTCGCCCCGCGCGGCAGCACGGGCACCCCGAGGAGGGTGAAGCGGCGGCGGCCGGTGAGCCGCTGGTAGTTGCGGTCGCCTCCGCAGCCGGGGCAGTAGAACTCGCCGTCCCCCACGGGTGTCCACGCGGTGCGGGTGCCCAGAATGCGCACGGCCTTGGCGGCACGGTCGTCTCGTCCCCGTACTGGCAGCACGTCGCACCTCCGTAACGACGCGGCAACATCGCCGCGCTGGCGTGATGTTAGCCACATCCAGGAGGCTGAGTCAGTACCTCGTACGAGACCCGTCCGTGACCTGAGGGGTGCGATGGCCGATAAGCGACGGAGCCCCGGCCGCCGTATACAGCGGTCGGGGCCCCGAAAAGCGCCGGTCAGCGCGGGTTGAACCCGGGTCAGCGGGCCGCGCGGTTCACCGCGGAGACGACGGCCTTCAGCGAGGCACGCGTCGTGTTCGCGTCGATGCCGATACCCCACAGAACCTTGTCGTCGATCGCGCATTCGATGTAGGAGGCGGCCTGCGCGGAGGCGCCCTCGCTCATCGTGTGCTCCTGGTAGTCCAGCAGGCGTACGTCGATGCCGATGGACTGCAGGGCGTCGAAGAAGGCCGAGATCGGACCATTGCCGGAGCCGGTCAGGACGGTGTCCTCGCCGTCGACCGTGGCCTCGACGGTGAGGGTGTCCACGCCGTCCGTGTCGGTCGTCGACTGGCCGGTGCGGACCTGGATGCGGCCCCACGGGTTGTCCGGGTTCGGCAGGTACTCGTCCTGGAAGACCGACCAGATGTCGGAGCCGGTGACCTCGCCGCCCTCGGCGTCCGTCTTCGCCTGGATGATCTTCGAGAACTCGATCTGCATCCGGCGCGGCAGGTCCAGCTTGTGGTCGTTCTTCAGGACGTACGCGATACCGCCCTTGCCGGACTGCGAGTTGACCCGGATGACCGCCTCGTAGGAGCGGCCGACGTCCTTCGGGTCGATGGGCAGGTACGGCACCGCCCACTCGATGTCGTCGACCGTGACACCGCGAGCCGCCGCGTCGGCCTCCATCGCGTCGAAGCCCTTCTTGATGGCGTCCTGGTGGGAGCCGGAGAAGGACGTGTAGACCAGGTCGCCCACGTACGGGTGGCGCGGGTGGACCTCCATCTGGTTGCAGTACTCCCACGTACGACGGATCTCGTCGATGTCGGAGAAGTCGATCTGCGGGTCGACGCCCTGGGAGAACAGGTTCATGCCCAGGGTGACCAGGTCGACGTTGCCGGTGCGCTCGCCCTGCCCGAACAGACAGCCCTCGACGCGGTCGGCGCCGGCCATCAGCGCCAGCTCGGCGGCGGCGACGGCCGTACCGCGGTCGTTGTGAGGGTGGACGGAGATGCAGACGTGCTCGCGGCGGGAGATGTTGCGGCTCATCCACTCGAAGCGGTCCGCGTGCGTCGACGGGGTCGAACGCTCCACCGTGGCGGGCAGGTTGAGGATGATCTCGCGGCCCGGACCCGGCTGGTAGACGTCCATCACCGCCTCGCAGACCTCCAGCGCGAAGTCCAGCTCGGTGTCGGTGAAGATCTCCGGGCTGTACTGGTAGCCGAACTCGGTCTCCGGGCCCAGCAGCTTCTCGGCGTACTCCATCACCAGACGGGTGCCGTTGACGGCGATCTGCTTGATCTGGTCCTTGGAGCCGCGGAAGACGACCCGGCGGAAGACCGGCGCGGTCGCGTTGTACAGGTGGACGGTCGCCCGGCGGGCGCCCTTCAGGGACTCCACGGTCCGCTCGATCAGGTCCTCACGGGCCTGGGTCAGCACGGAGATGGTGACGTCCTCGGGGATCGCGCCCTCTTCCTCGATGATCGAGCGCACGAAGTCGAAGTCGGTCTGGCCGGAGGCCGGGAAGCCGACCTCGATCTCCTTGTAGCCCATCTTGACCAGCTGGTCGAACATCCGGCGCTTGCGCTCGGGCGACATGGGGTCGATCAGGGCCTGGTTGCCATCGCGCAGGTCGGTGGAGAGCCAGCGGGGGGCGACGGTGATGCGCTGCTCCGGCCAGGTGCGGTCCGGGATGTCGACCTGCTCGTAGCGGCCGTACTTGTGGATCGGCATGGAACTGGGCTGCTGGCGGTTGGCCATGATGCGGGGGCTCCTTGGAGGTGTCCGGAAGGACGGCCGACGACGCAACGCCAAGCTCCGCGGGGAGGGAGTCGGCCTCGACTACAGGCCCTCGCCGCGGCAGCTAAGAAGGAGCAGCCCGAAACGCATGATGCTCCGCATGCTAGCCGAGCCGTGCCTCGCCGCGAGGGTTCGTATCAGTATGCGGGACCGCGGGTGCAAATCGGACAAAAAGTGCGCCATACCACTTCGACTACGGGGAGTGAGCCCGATGTCACCGTATTTCACCAATCATGGTTGCGAGTGGTGACAGTCGCATCACACAGTGCAAGGGTGCCGGGCATGACGACCAACGGGGGCTTCCAGCCCGTCTTCTGCACGATCGTCCCGCCGCACGTCCTCGACAAGCTCGCCCGCAACGAGGACCCCGCGCTCTCCCGGCCCGCCCGCCGGTCCCTGGAGCACGACGCCTACCAGCGCACCCACCGCCGCCTGACCACGGTGATCGGCGCGCCCGCCGTCGCCGCGCCCGCCGGGGCCGTGGCCGACCAGCCGCACCGCACCATCTACGACGCCGGCCACCAGCAGGACCTGCCCGGCACGAAGGTCCGCGAGGAGGGCGCCGAGCCCGGTGCGGACGCCACGGTCAACCGCGCCTACACGGGCCTCGGCGCCACCTTCGAGCTGTACCTGAAGGCGTACGGCCGCAACTCCATCGACGGCGAGGGGCTGCCGCTGGACGCGACCGTGCACTTCGGCGAGGGCTACGACAACGCCTTCTGGAACGGCGAGCAGATGGTGTTCGGCGACGGCGACAACGAGATCTTCCTGGACTTCACCATCCCGGTGGACGTCATCGGCCACGAGCTGACCCACGGCGTCACCCAGCACACCGCGAACCTGGCCTACTTCGGCCAGTCCGGCGCGCTCAACGAGTCGGTCTCCGACGTCTTCGGCTCGCTGATCAAGCAGTACGCGCTCGGCCAGAGCGCCGCCGAGGCCGACTGGCTGATCGGCGCGGGCCTGCTCGCCCCGCGCGTCACCGGCACCGCCCTGCGCTCGATGAAGGCGCCGGGCACGGCGTACGACGACGACGTCCTCGGCAAGGACCCGCAGCCGGCGACCATGGAGGACTACGTCCACACCGGCCGCGACAACGGCGGCGTGCACATCAACTCGGGCATCCCGAACCACGCCTTCTACCTGCTCGCCACGGCCATCGGCGGCAACGCCTGGGAGCGGGCCGGACAGATCTGGTACGACGTCCTGACCGGCGGCGAGCTGAAGCAGGACGCCGAGTTCACCGACTTCGCCACGCTGACCGTCAAGGTCGCCCGCGAGCGCTACGGCTCCGGCGACGAGCTGCAGGCCGTGCAGAAGGCGTGGGAACAGGTGGGGGTGCGGACGCTGTAGATCCGTACTAGAAGTGACCCATGCGTATCCAAGTGCGGCGCACGGGCGGCTTCGCGGGCATCGAGCGCCGGGCCGAGGTGGACACCTCGGGCCGGCCCGACGCCCATGAGTGGCACACCCTGGCCGAACGCGCCCTCGCGTCCGGCCACGGCACGCGCCCGGCCGGGGTCCCGGACGGCTTCAGCTACGAGATCACCGTGGACGGCCGGACGGTGTACGCGGCCGACCCCCGACTGACCGAGGAACAGCGGGAGTTGATCTCGCGGGTGCTGAAGGAAGGCGCCTAGGGCCTGTCGTGGACGGTGGGGTCTAGGCCTGCGGGGTGGCGCGGAAGTCGCGGAAGGACAGTTCCGTGTTGTCCGCGCGGATGCCGACGCCACCGGGCAGCACGAGCGGGCCGGGCGTACGGTCGTCGTGGCTCAGCACGGTCCGCTCGTCGATGCGCAGCTGGAGCCGGACGCCGCCGAAGAGGTTGACGGCGCTCGCGGTGACCTGGTGCCAGCTGTCGTAGGCGAAGGCGTGGCGGCTCTCGGCCAGGGTCGCGTAGTCGCCGCCGTCGACAGCCCGCGCATCGTGCGCGGGCACTTTTCTCTTGATCACCACGGCCCCGTCACGGCGCCGGAAGCTGAACGCGTACAGCTCCTCGGGGCTGTGGTAGCGCAGCCAGAGGTGGCCGCCGTCCCAGTCCCGGGCCGGCGTCCGGGGCGTGGTGACGGGCGGTCGCAGGCGCACCCAGGTACTGACCGACACCGACCCGAAGTCCCGGCGCCGGCTGACCAGCCGGAAGACGGCGGAGTCGGTGGCCCGGGCGGAGTCCGGCCCGGTGGGGCCGGCGTCCGGCGCTCCGGTCCGGCCCTCGCCCTTCGAGGCGAACAGCGAACCGCTGGTGACCACCCAGTCCGGTGAGCGCCGTGCGTCGGTGGCGTGCGGATGCCGGAACGCGTACTCGTTCGTCACCAGCCCGTCGGCGCCGAGGACCGGCGCGAAGGGTGCGGTCTCCTTGCGGAGGGCCCGGTCGAGCAGGACCGCTCCGGTCGCCGTGGCGGACGCGCCGACGGCGAGGCCGCCACCGAGCAGGGCACGTCTGGAGACCCGCCGGCCGCCGGCCGCCCACGGGGGGAGGCGGTCCGGGGCGGCCGGCGGGTCCGGGCGGTCCTCTCGACCGCTCACGAGCCCACCTGGGGAGTCACCTTGAGATCCCCGACGGTGGGCCACGAGTGCCGTGTCATGTCCCGGTACGCGGAGTAGGCCACGCCTCCGGTCTCCGACCTGGCCATGAGCGTCATCCGGACCGAGCCGTCGACAGCGATCTCCGTGGAGCCGCCGGTCACGGTGACGGACACCCGGTGGCTGTCCGCCGGGGTGAGCCGACGGGTGCCGACGAGCTGCTGGTTGTCGGCGTCCCCGGAGAGGACGTTCAACTGGCCCTGACCGACCTGCACGCTGATGGCCAGGGCGCTGCCCACCCGGACCCAGATGGCCCCGCTGACGCCCGGCCCGGACAGCCGCTGCACCGTTCCGGTGACGGTGTAGCCGGTCCAGCCCTGGGTCCGCCCGGGCTGGTAGGCGCCGTACGCGGAGAGCGTGCGCCCCGTGGGCTCGATGGCGGTGTGCGAGATACGGAAGGGCGCCTTGACGCCGGGCGCGCTGAGCCACTGCGCGGCGGGGTCCATGAGGTGGGCGTCGGTGACGCTCTGCCGGGCACCGCCGGAGCTGGGGAACGCGCCGGTCAGCTGCTTGATGGCGAGGGCCGTGAACCTGGGCCAGGCCGCGCCGGACCGGTTGATGCCGACCCGGATGCCGATGCCGCCGGTGATGTCGGCCGCGGCCCGGCGGGACGTCCGGCGCAGGGTGACGGTGCCGTCGACCTGCACGGTGGTGGTCTGCCCCTGGACGGTGACGCGCAGCCGGTGCGTGGTGGCCGGGACGAGCTTGGCCTGACCGACATGCTTGCCCTTGACGGACAGCAGCAGCGTGCCCTGGCTCACGCTCACGTCGACCGGTTCCAGGCTGCCGCCGCGGACCTGGACGGCCCCCTGGTTGGTGCCGTCCCCGAGGCCGCCGATGGTGGCGTCCACCCGGTATCCGGTCCAGTCGACGCTGCTCATGTCCCGGTAGTCGGCCGCCACGTAGTGCGCGGATCCCGACGGAGCGGGTCCGGTGCCGGTCAGCGCGCCGATGCCGTGCTGGCCGGTTCCGTCGTCGCGCGTCCAGCGCGCCGGGTGCGACAGCGGGGCCGGGTCGGAGGGTGCCACCTGGGTCCACTCGGCGATGTCGGACATGAGGTGGTCCAGTTTCGTGGTGCGGACGACCTCCAGGCGCTGCACCACCCGAGCCGAGGCCGCTCGCCGACCCGCCGTCAGCGGCCGGGACGAGTCGTTGGTCATCGTCGCGGCGAAGTAGCGGTTCATCAGGTCCTGGAGCGTCGGTCCGGGACTGGGCACGTTGACCTTCTCCGTCGCCTCCGAGAAGGGGTAGGCGAAGACCTGCGGTTTGGGCAGGCCATGGTCGGCGAAGTCGGCGAACGACCGCTTGATGTCGGCGGTGACCCGGCCCTCGTACTCCTCACGGGTCTCCAGCCGGTTCTCGTCCTTCAGCCACAGCCGGTTGGCCAGCATGGAGGCCGTGTGCCCGGCGGCGTCCACCGCGCCCCGCAGGTGCAGGTCGTGGGTGTGGTCCTGGAAGTCCCAGCGGCCGGACCCGGCCATGCGCTTGATCTCGTTCCAGGACAGGTAGTACGGGCGCCGGTCGACGCGTCCGGTGATCAGGAAGACGGTGCCGTGCATGTGGTGCCGGGCCAGGATCCGGTCGCCGTACACCCACAGGCCGTTGGGCCCGTCGTCGAAGGTGATGTACACCGAACGCGGGGGCGCCGGGCCGCCCTTGAGGTAGTCGACGAACTCGTCCGTGGTCAGGCTCCGGTAACCGGCCTGTTCGAGCGCGGCCATCTGGGCCTCGAAGGCCTTCGGCGTGACGACGTAGGAGCTCTTGTTGTGCCCGATGTCGTGATAGGCGAGCACGACCGGCGCCGACGTGGCGGGCAGGCTCTTGATCTTCGCGGCCCAGGAATCGGTGTCGGCGGACGTCAGCTCCACCGGGGCGGTGGCCACCTGGGTGCTCATGTACTTCTGGTACAGGTAGTACTCGGTCGCGGCGTAGAACGGCAGGGCGAGCACGGCCAGGGCGAGCAGCACCAGGCCCGCCCGGGCGGCGTAGTGTCCCGGCCCCCGGCGCTGCCGGCGGCGTGCGGTGGCCGGCGCCGCGAAGGACTCGTGGCGGGTCACGGCAGGATGCTTCCTCTCGTCAGCACGATCAGATAGACGCCGGAAACCACGGCGAGGGACAGCAGCGCGGCGAGCAGCCGCAGCACGAGACGGAGCCCTGTCATCAGTTCGCCCCCCGCGCCCACACCCCGCGCCGGATGGTGGCGAAGGAGTACGGCAGGAGCCAGGCCAGGACGAGCGCGGAGAGCAGGCTCATCAGCGGCCGGTACCGCCAGCGTCCGTCACCGGGGTTGTCGATCTTGAAGGCGAGCCCCCAGACGCAGCCCTTGAGGATCACCCCGCACAGGTACAGCAGGGTCAGGAAGGCGGCACCGTGCAGCGGCGCCCACAGCAGGTGCCGGAACGCCATCACGGGCGCGGCGACGACCCACAGGGCGTGGCCGTAGTAGAGGGCGGCCGGGCCGGGGCCGCGGCGCCACATGAAGGAACCGGTGAAGAACAGGTTGCGGATGAAGCTCTTCTTCCAGCGGATCTGCTGCTTCATGAAGGGCTTGAAACGGGCCGGCACGTTCGTCCACACCTTCGCGGACTGCACGTAACCGATCCGCCAGGCGCGCTCCGGATAGTCCTGTGCGGTGACGAACGGGGAGTCGGCATAGCGCCGCTTGAGGGCCTTGCCGCGCCAGCGCTGGCCCAGCACGTAGCCGGTGAGCTGGCGGTCGGTGGCGAAGCGGAAGGGCGCGCCGAGGAAACGGTCCCCGGCCCAGGCGGGCAGGTAGTTGTAGATGGCGTCGCGCCGGAACACGGCGAGCGGTCCGGAGACGCAGGTCACCGAGCCGAAGGTGGACTCGGCCGCCTTCGCCACCCGGAACTGTCCCTCGTACCAGACGTCCTGGGCCTTGGTGAAGAAGGTGTCCGCCGCGTTCAGCGCCCGGGCGTGACCGCTGACCGCGCCCAGTTCCGGGTGGGTGGTCAGGGCGCGCACACAGCGGGCCAGCGCGTCGGGGGCGAGGATGCAGTCGGAGTCGGTGAAGGCGATGACGTCACCGTCGGCCACCTCGCAGGCCCGCACCAGGGCGTGCTTCTTGCCGACGTTCTTCTCCAGGTAGATGACCGTGATGCCGAGTTCGGCCTCCAGGCGGCGCAGTACGTCCCGGGTGCCGTCCTCGGAGAGGTCGTCGACGACAACGACCTGCAGGTCGGGGTAGTCGCTTCCGGCCATGGAGCGCACGCAGTCCTCGATGCACTCCTCCTCGTCCTTGACCGCCAGCAGGAAGGAGACCCGGGGCACGGTGGGCAGCGGGGGGAAGGCGGCGAGGTCCTTGGCGCGGGGGCGGCGCCTGAGCGGCCGCTCCGACGGGTCGTCGTAGCGGCTGTAGGCGATGTAGAGCATGGCGATGGTGCCGATCAGGACGGTGAAGCCGTAGCCCAGCACCAGCGGGCTCTGTGCCAGCCGCGGTGCCTCACGGCCGAGGATCAGCAGCATGGGCAGCAGGCACACCAGCGTCAGGACCCGCCGGGCGGCGTGCCGGATCGCCGGATCCTGACGGTCCAGCCCTCGGCGTATGAAGCCGGGCTTGTGCGGGCGGGCCGACCGCAGCCGGGGCAGCGGAACGGGTGCCGCGTGGGGCCGCGACGGGGCGGGCACGGCGGCCGGACCGGTCGACCCCTCGAAGGAACTCGGCTCGTGGACACCGGGGTTGCCGTACGGCGTCGCGACACCGGGGTTGCCGTACGCCGTCGCGACACCGGAGTTGTACGGCCCTCCCGGGACGGCGCCGGAGTCGTACGGCGTCCCGGCACCGGGCCGGTACGGCTGTTCCTGCGCGGAACCGTGGTCCCAGCCCCCGAATGCCTGGTCGACGTAGGCCAGGGCGTCCTCGCCGCCCCAGCGCTGCTGTTCGGGGGGCGCTTCCTCGTACCACCGCTCGCCGCCCGGCGAGAGGTGAGATCCGTTGCTCACACGACCGCCTTGCCGGGCACGGAGTCGAGCCGGTAGGTGGCGTCCAGCACCAGCGGCTGCCCGGCGAGCCAGCCGAGGTCGACCCCGGGGTGCACGGTGTGCACCAGCACCAGGTCCCAGGCCTCGGCGGCCGGGTCCGCCAGGCTCTCGCGCACCGCGGCGCCCAGGCGCAAGGAGGACACCAGCGGGTCGTGGAAGTCCACCTTCGCGCCCTCGGCCGTGAGTTCCTCGATGATCTCCAGCGCCGGGGACTCCCGCAGATCGGCCACGCCGGGCTTGTAGGCGACGCCGACGACCAGGACGCGGGCGCCCGAGACGGACCTGCCGCTCTCGGCGAGGAGGTCCCGCACCCGCTGGACGACGCGGCGCGGGCGGCCCGCGATGGCGGTCATGGCGGCGTCGATGAGGGGCGAGGAGACCCGGTGGGCGCGCAACTGCCAGAGCAGGTAGTGCGGATCGCAGGGGATGCAGTGCCCGCCGACGCCCGGGCCGGGGTAGAACGGCATGAAGCCGTACGGCTTGGTGGCCGCCGCCTCGATGATCGACAGCGGCTCCAGGCCCAGCACCCGGCAGTCCTCGGCGAACTCGTTGGCCAGCGCGATGTTGACCGCGCGGAAGGTGTTCTCCCACAGCTTGGTCATCTCGGCCTGCTCGGCCGAGGGCAGCAGATGCACGGCGGGCGCCGTGCGCTGCAGGACCGCCTCGGCCAGACGGTTGGTGAGTTCGTTGGTGCCGCCCACCACCCGGGGCGTGCGGTCCTGGGCGTGATGGGCGTTGCCCGGGTCGATGCGCTCGGGCGAGAAGGCCACGTACACGTCCGTGCCCACCCGGAATCCGCGCGCGGTCAGCGGCTCCACCAGCAGTTCGCGCGTGGTGCCGACGTAGGTGGTCGAGGTCAGCATGATCAGCTGGCCGGGCACGGCGTGCGCCACGACGGAGGCGCAGGCGGCGGCCAGCGCGTTCAGGTCGGGCACCAGGTGGCGGTCGACCGGAGTCGGCACGCAGATGACCACCGTGCGCGCCCGCTGGAGGGCCGCGGGGTCGGAGGTCAGGGTGAAGCGCGGGTCTCCCAGGTGAGTGGTGAGCCGGCCGTGGTCGCTCGGCAGCAGATCGACCTCGCTGCTGCGGATGGCGTCCAGCCGGGCCTCGCTGACGTCGATGCCGACCACTTCGTTGCCCGCGGCGAGCAGGGCGAGGGCGGTGGGCAGACCGACGTACCCCAGGCCCACGACGGCTACGGGCGCGGCGGCGTGCTCGGCGGGGGCCGGCGCAGCGGTCGCGGAGGCCGGCCGTGCGGGCGAGAGAAGTTCCATGACTCTCCGTGGTCAAGATCAGGACAGATGCACGACTCCCCCTGAAGAACCGTTTCTTCGTGCGGTGAGGGCACACAGACGCGGCGTCGTACTGCACCAGCGCTGCGGGTCGCGCAGCCCACCCGGCAGATCAGGGAGCCCCGTTGAAGAAGTCCGCGGGGAAACTTTGACCGGGAAACTACTTCCGACTTCACCATTCGATCAAACGTCAGACACGTGGCATCTTGGGCGATTTTCCCGATATGGGTGCTCAACGGTCGGCGAAATAAACCGGTTTAGGCGCGATCCGCCCCCGCCAATATGGGGAGATCATTAACAAGTTGCGATCATGACGTGATGACTCATGGAGAATTTGTGAAGGTCTACCAGCGGTAACCGGCCACTCTTCACTGGAGCGTTGACTTCAGTTACCGGGGGTAAGGATGATCCCGGCCATGGCGACTGACGCACTCAATCCGATCCCCCGCTTCCCGGCCGGCTTCCTGTGGGGTGTCTCGACCTCCGCCCACCAGATCGAGGGTGCGGCCGACGAGCGCGAGGCGTCCGTGTGGGACGTGTTCACGGCCGAGCCGGGGCGGGTGAAGGACGGCACGACGGCGGCGGTGGCCTGCGACCACTACCACCGCTACCGGGAGGACGTGGCCCTTCTCGCCGGCCTCGGCGTGGACGCGTACCGCTTCTCGATCTCCTGGCCCCGCGTGAACTCCCCCGGCGGCCTGGACTTCTACGACCGCCTGGTGGACGAGCTGTGCGCGGCGGGCGTACGGCCCGTGCCCACCCTCTTCCACTGGGATCTGCCCGCCTCGCTCGACTGGCTGGAGCGGGACACGGCGGACCGGTTCGCCGAGTACGTGTCCGTGGTCGCCGAACGCCTCGGCGACCGCGTCAGCAAGTGGATCACCCTCAACGAGCCCGCCGAGCACACCCTGCTGGGCCACGCCCTCGGCGCCCACGCCCCCGGCAGGCAGCTCCTCTTCGACGCGCTGCCGGTCGCCCACCACCAGCTCCTCGCCCACGGTCTCGCGATACGGGCCCTGCGCGCGGCCGGCGCGACGGACATCGGCATCGCCAACTCCCACGGCCCCACCTGGCCGGCCTCCGACGAACCGGCCGACCTGGAGGCGGCGGGCTTCTACGACACCCTGCTCAACCGGCTGTTCGCCGAGCCCGTCATCCTGGGCGCCTACCCGGAGGGCATCGGCGACCTGATGCCCGGCGACGTGTCCGCCGACCTGAAGGTCATCTCCGAGCCCGTCGACTGGTACGGCATCAACTACTACGCGCCGACCAGGGTGGGCGCCCCGCAGGGCACCGAGATCGAGTTCGGCGGCCTGACCATGCCGGCCGAACTGCCCTTCTCCGTCCGGGAGATCGAGGGCCGCCCGGTGACGGACTTCGGCTGGCCCGTCGTCCCGGAGGGGCTGACGGAGCTGCTCACGGGCTTCCGCGACCGCTACGGCGACCGGCTTCCGCCGATCGTCATCACCGAGAACGGCTGCTCCTACGAGGGCGTCGACGACCAGGACCGGATCGCCTACCTGGACGGCCATGTCCGCGCCCTGCACACGGCGCTGGAGTCCGGAGTGGACGTACGCGGCTACTTCGTCTGGTCCCTGATGGACAACTTCGAGTGGGCGGAGGGGTACGCGCGCCGCTTCGGCCTGGTCCACGTGGACTTCGACACCCAGCAGCGGACCCCGAAGGCGTCGTACCGCTGGTTCCGGGACGTGCTGCGGGCGCAGAGATGACCACCGCCCGTGCCTCGGCCGCCCTCGCCGAACCCGTGGAGCGGGTCGGCCGCGGCTGGACGGCGGCGCTCTCGCTGGCCAACGGGGCGATCTGGGTCGGCTGGTTCGGCCCGCTGCAGATCCTGCTCGCCTCCCAGGCGAAGGACTTCGCGCCCGGCTCCGGGATGTCGAAGGAGACGATGCTGGCGTGGGTGACGGGGGCGGGCGCGGTGGTCTCGCTGCTCGCGAACCCCTTCTTCGGCGCCCTGTCCGACCGCACGACCGCCCGCCGGGGCCGCCGTACCCCGTGGATCGTGGCGGGCACGGCGGGCGGTGCGCTCTCCCTGCTGCTGCTCGCTGGCGCGGGCGGGCTGTGGACGATGACGCTGGGCTGGTGCCTGGTGCAGCTCACGCTGAACGCGGCCTTCGCGGCGGTGACCGCGGCCGTGCCGGACCGGGTGCCACGGCTCCAACGGGGCTCGGTGGGCGGCTGGTTGGGGGCGGCACAGATCCTGGGCGTGGTGGGCGGGACGGGCCTGGCGACGGCGGCCGGCGGGATCGGCGCCGGGTACACGGCCTGCGCGGTGTTCACGCTGGTGGGCGTCCTGCCGTACATACTGCGCTACGAGGACCTGCGCCTGGCACCGGAGGAGCGGCCGCCCTGGTCCTGGCGCGGCTTCCTGGCGTCCTTCTGGCTCAGCCCGCGCCGCCATCCCGACCTGGGCTGGGCCTGGCTGACCCGCTTCCTGATGAACCTCAGCAACTCGCTGGTGCTGCTGTATCTCCTCTACTACCTGCGCGACCGCCTGCACTACTCCGACCCCGACCAGGGCGTGCTCGTCCTCACGGCGGTCAACAGCCTGACGCTGATGGCGACGGTCGTGTGGGGCGGGGTCTGGTCGGACCGGGTGGGCCGGCGCAAACCGTTCGTCGTCTGGTCGGGCGTGCTGATGGCGGTGGCCACGGCGGCCCTGTCCGGCTGGCAGACCTGGCCGGGCGCGATCGTCGCGTCGGCGGTCCTGGGGATCGGCTTCGGCGTGTTCACCTCGGTCGACTTCGCCCTGATGACCGACGTCCTGCCGAAGGCGCTGAACCGGGGCAAGGACCTGGGCGTGATCAACGTGGCCAACGCCCTGCCCCAGGTGGCGGCCCCCGCCCTGGCCGCACCGATCGTGACGTACCTCGGCGGCTACCGGGTGCTGTACCTGGTGGCGGCGGTGATCGGGCTGGCGGGGGCGGTGCTGGTGGGGCGGATACGCGGGGTGGACTGACCGGTCACAGGGCTCCGGCGTCCCGGGCGGACCAGACGGTCGGGAAGTGGGGGCGAAAGCCGAGGTCCCTGCGGATCCGCTCGGTGGACATGATCCCGAACCACGGGTCGGGATCGGTCCGGGTGTACAACTCGGCGGGCACCTCGACGCCGTTGAGCTGGTGCAGCTCGACCGCCGTCACAGGGGCGTCGTCGGCAATGTTGTGGACCGGTCCGCTCACCGCCGGCGCGTGCAGGAGGCGCAGCAGCCCCTGGGCGACGTCCGCGTGGTGCGCCAGCTGCAGCCGCTGGGCCGACGCCCAGTTCGCGGCCCACCGCAGGGACTGGGCGAGGTGCGGGTCGCCCTCGCCGTAGACGAAGGGCAGCCGGCCGATCCGCACCTCCATGCCGTCCAGCGCGAGCAGCTCCCGCTCGGCCTCGGCCTTCGATTCGGTGTAGGCACCCCACATCTCCCCGCCCGGCCGGACCTCGTCCTCCTCGACCAGCGGGCGACCCCGCCCCAGGCCGTACACGAGCCCCGTGCTGACCTGCACGAAGCGCCGTACACCGGAGGCCAGCGCGGCGCGGCCCAGTTCCACGGCCGCGTCCCGGTTGACGGCCCATGCCTCCTCGTCCGGCACCCCGCGGAAGGACGCCGCGACGTTCACGACCGCGTCCACCCCGGCCACCGCCTTGCCGAGCGCATCCGTGTCCCTGAGATCCCCGAGCACGACCTCGGCGCCCAGCTCGGCGAACCGCTCCGCACGGGCCGCGTCGCGCACCAGAATCCGCACCCCGTCCCCCGCCCGGGCCTGCGCCAGCAGCCTCGGCACGAAGCGCCGCCCGACCTGCCCCGTCGTACCCGTCACCAGTGTCGACATCATCTTCTCCTCGCTGTCCGGTGCCACCACCTTCGGGCGGAGCCGGGACGGGCGGGAGAGACCCGTCGATCAGGGGATCGGCAGTCCCTGGATAAGCCGGGCGCGGTGCCCCACGCTTGTGAGGTGAACCGGAGCGAACTCGCCGACTTCCTGCGCCGCAGCCGTGCCCGCCTGGACCCCGCCGACGTGGGCCTCCCGGCCGGCGCCCGACGCCGTACCCCCGGCCTGCGGCGGGAGGAGGTCGCCTCGCTCGCGGGCATGTCGGCGGACTACTACACCCGCCTGGAACAGTCCCGGGGCCCGCGCCCGTCCCGCCAGATGCTGACGGCACTGGCCCGTGCGCTGCGGCTCACGGACGACGAACGCGACCACCTCTTCCATCTGGCGGGTGAGGAGCCACCGCGCCGCGACACGGCCTCGGCTCATGTCCGCCCCGGTCTGCTGCTGGTCCTGGACCGGCTGCACGACGCGCCGGCGCTGGTGGTGACGGACTGCGGCGAGGTGTTGGCGCAGAACGCGCTGTCGCGGGCGCTGTCGGGAGACGTGCCGACCAGGCCGCCGCGCGAACGCAACCTGATCCGCCGCTTCTTCCTGGACCCGGTGGGACGTGAACTGTTCCCGCCGGAGGACGTACCGGAACACGCGCGCGTCCATGTGGCGAACCTGCGCGCGGTGGCCGCCGCCCGCCCGGACGACCCCGAGCCCGCCGCGCTGGTGGCCGAACTCCGCGCCACCAGCGAGGAGTTCGCCCACCTCTGGGACACCCACGAGGTGGCGGTACGGCGCACCTCGACCAAACGCTTCCGGCACCCGGTCGTGGGCCTCCTGGAACTGGACTGCGAGGTCCTCCTCACCGACGACCACCGCCACCACCTCGTCCTCCACACGGCCCGCCCGGGCACGGAGTCCTACGAACGGCTTCAGCTGCTGAGGGTGGTGGGGTTGCAGGACATGACGCCGGGCGGGGTGGACATGCTGGAGGACTGAGCGAGCTGCCCGCACATCACTCCCTTGTCTCTGTTTGTCCATATGGCTCCCTCGGACATCACCCCGCTGCTAAACAGTGCGCACGGTGGAATCCGGGGGGTATCACGCGATGCGGCGCGAGTCGGTCGAGGACTTGGTGGTGGTCGTCCCAGGCATCATGGGCAGCCGTCTGGGGCTCGGGGGACGTGAGGTGTGGGGGCCGTCGCCGGGTGCGGTCTGGCAGGCCGTCAGGACGTTCGCCGGTTCGGTGAGGGAGCTCGCCCTTCCGAAGGACATCGGCGACGACCACCCCGGAGACGGTGTCGTACCGCTGGGCCTGGTCCGGTCCCTGCACGCGTTACCCGGGGTCTGGCCCCTCACCGACGGCTACGACACCCTGCTCGACTGGCTGCGGGGCGGCTTCACGCCCCGGCCGGCCGCGAACCTGGTGGAGTTCGCCTACGACTGGCGTCTGTCGTGCCGCCACAACGCCCGGCTCCTGGCCCGCCGTATCGACGAGGCGCTGGGCCGCTGGCAGGCGTCGGCCCCCGGGCGAGCCGATGCGAGGGTGCGGCTGATCTGCCACTCCATGGGCGGCCTGGTGGGCCGCTACTACGTCGAGTGCCTGGGCGGCGCCGAGGTCACCCGCCGGCTGATCACCCTGGGCACCCCGCACCGGGGGTCGATCGGCGCGCTGGACTCGCTGGTGAGCGGCCACCGCCTCGGCCGGAGAGGGCCACGGGTGGGCCTGCTGACGGGCTTCGCCCGCAGTCTCCCGTCCCTGCACCAGCTCGTCCCCGACTACGCCTGCCTGGACGGCCCCCGCGGACTGCTGAAGCCGCCGGAGGTCGCCGGCGGTCTGCCCGGAGTGGACCCCGAACTCCTCGAAGACGCCGCGAAGTTCCACGAGGACATCCGCGACGCCGCCCTGGCACGGGTCCGGCGGGGCGGCAGCGACCGCCTGTGCCTGCCCGTGGTGGGGGTACGGCAGCCCACGCCGACCACCGCGGCACTGGAGGGGGAACGGCTGCGGCTGCGGGACACCATCAAGGGCACGGACGAGGGCGGTGACGGGCGGGTGCCCCAGTTCGCCGCGTTCCCCGCCGAGGTCGCCCTGGACAGCGAGACCGCCCGGCAGGCCTTCGCGACCCACGGCGCGCTCAAAACCCACACCGGCGTACGGGAGGGCCTGTTCGGTCTGCTGGCGCCGGCACCGCGCGTCTACCGCGGTGCGGATCCCGCGTATCCGCTGAGCGTGCGGATCCCGGAGCAGTTGCCCGCCGGTGAACCCCTGCCCGTGGCGGTTCAGGCCGTGGAGGACCGGTCCGGGGCGGACGCACTCGCCGTCCGCGCCGAGCTGACCGGACCGGACGGCATCGCACACCGCCGCACCCTGCGCAATCTCGGCGGCGGCCGCTATGCCGGGCAGTTCGCCGGCCTGGAACCGGGGGCGTACCGCGTGTCGGTGCACGCGGCGGGGGACACGGCGTCGGGCACTGTGACGGCTCTCGCGCTGATCGGCGACGACGAGGACGACGTATGCGACAGGTGAACAGCACGTGCGGCGACGGGTCGTTCCTGGCCGTCGTGTACGACGCCTACGACGATCCACGCCTCACACCGCTCGACGGCGCGATGGAGCAGGTGACCGAACTGGCCGATGTGCTGCGGGCGTTCGGCTACCGCCCGACCCTGCTGGCCAACCCGGACCAGGCCGGTCTGCGCACCCGCCTGCGCGCCTGGTCCGACGGCTGGGCCGCGGCGGGGGAACACCGTCCGGCCGTGGTCGCCTGGTCCGGACACGCTCTCATGCGCCGGGGGGAGCTTCGGCTGATCAGCCGCAAGGCAGGGCACCAGCCGGGCACGGACGAGTACCTCACCGCGGCAGAATTCGCCAGAAGAGCCCTGGAGAGCGGTGCCGACCAGATCCTCGTCCTCCTGGACACCTGCCATGCCGGGGCCGGCGCGCGCGCCGCCGTGCAGGAGGCGCTGAACACCATGGCCGAGCAGACCCTGCCCGCACCGCGCCGGGCGTGGCTGGGTGCGCTCGCAGCCTGCCAGGAGGATGAAGAGGCCGAGGGCGGCAGAGGGGTGCTGCTGGAGACCGTGCTGCGCACGCTCCGGCACGGCCCCACCCAGGAGGGCCGGTACCGGCACGAGTGGAGCGTGCGCAACAAGGGCGTCAGCGGCCACACCCTGGCTCTGGCCGTCATGGCGGACTGGTCGGAGGACGGGCAGGTGCCCGTGCTGGCCTCGGCGGGCCGTCCCGAGCCGGTCTTCCGCAACCCGCTGTGGCGCCCGCATGCCGGTGAGGCGCTGGTGGAACACCTGGTCCTCGCGGCGAGGGGCATCGACCCGACGGAGGAGGGCTGGTTCTTCACCGGCCGCAGACGCCTTCTCGGGGAGATCACCGAGTGGCTCGCCGAGGGCCGGGCAGGCATGCTGCTGCTGATGGGGAGCGCGGGCTGCGGGAAGTCCGCCGTCGCGGGCCGCATCGCCGCCCTCTCGCACCCGGAGGAACGCCGGGAGATCTTCCTCCACGCGCGCCCCGCCCCCGGCGAACCCGACCCCGGGAAGAACAGCGTCGACGCGGCACTGCATCTGCGGGGCATGAGCGTGCAGGGCCTGGCCGAGGCACTCGCGCAGAAACTGGGCCTGCCCGCGCCCGAGACACCGGCCGGCCTGATTGCCGAGCTGGAGGGCCTGGAACATGCGGGGGCCCGCCGACACGTCCTGGTCCTGGACGGGCTGGACGAGGCCGCGCCGGACCAGGCCGGCCCGATCGCCGAGCAGCTCCTGGTCCCGCTGAGCCGGCTGTGCACCGTCCTGCTGGCCTCCCGGGACCGGCCCTTCCAGCCGCACACCGAGTCCGGCGAGACGCTCGGTGCGGCCCTGACCCGCGCCGCCGGGGCCACGGTCCGGGTCGTCGACCTGGACGAGGAGCCCGACACCACCGACGACATCGCGGCCTACGTGCGCAAACGGCTCGACGCCGACGGTGTGCCCGTCGGCACCGCCGCCGAGATCGCCGCAGAACTGGCCGGCCGCGCCGCCCGCGGCCGGGGCGGCTTCCTCTTCGCCCGCATCGTCGCCTCGGCCCTCGCCCGCGGCCTGTCCGCGGACCCGGACCGCCCCTGGCGCGACCGGATCCCGGACGGCATCGGGGACGCGCTCGCCCAGGACCTCGCGGCCGGCGCCGTACGCCACCGCGACGGTAGCCTCCTGCCCCACGCGGCGGGCGACCTGCTGACCGCCCTCGCCTGGGCCGCCGGCACCGGCATGCCCGCGCACGGTGTGTGGCAGGCGGCGGCGGAGGCCGTCAGCCGGGAGGGCACGTCGTACGGGCCCGAGGACATCGACTGGGTGCTGGCGCACTACGGCCGGTACATCGTCGAGGACAGCGACGGGGAGCAGGCGGTGTACCGGCTGTACCACCGTGAGCTGGTGGCGTATCTGCGGGACGCGGATGCCCGGCGGAACCGGGAGAGACCGCCCAGCGAGCTGGCGATCGTACGGGCGCTCGTGGCGCTCACGCTGCGTCAGACCGGGGGCGCGCAGCGACCCGAGGACGCGAACGCCTATCTGCGGGGGCATCTGGCGGAGCACGCGGTGGTCGCGGGGGAGGAGGGGGTGGAGGCGTTGCGGGGGCTGGCCGGGGCGAACTCGGCGGCCTATCTCCCGCCGCTCGCGGTGGCGTTGACGGCGCTCGCGCTGCGCCTGGGCCACCGGGAGGGGCAGGGAGAGAAGGCCCTGCACATGGGCGTGGAGGCCGTCACCCTCCACCGCGAACTCGTCCTCGGCAATCCGGCTCTCCGGCCTCGACTCGCCACGTCGCTGAACATCCTCTCCCTGCTGCTGGCAGAGAACGGGCAGCGGGAAGCGGCCACGGCCGCGGCGCAGGAATCCGTGCGTATCTGCCGGGAGCTCTCCGCGGACAGCCCCGCCGCCCACCGCGCCAATCTGGCGAACTCCCTGAACAGCCTGGCCAACCTGCTGGCGGAGGCCGAACGCCACGACGAGGCACTGGACCTGGCCGAAGAGGCCCTCGGCCTCTACCACGAGCTGTCCCGGACCGGGCCCGACGTCCACCGTCCGGGGCTGGCCGGGACCCTCGTCAACCTGGGTCTGCGGCGCGCGCGGATGGGCAAGCACGATGCGGCCCTCGACGCGTTGCAGGAGGGCACCGACCTCTACCGGGAACTCGCCCGGAAGAATCTGACGGCGCACCGCCCCGAGCTGGCCGCGGCCCTGTCCAACCTCGCCACCCAGTTCGTGGACGCCGGGCGACACGAGGAGGCCCTGGTGCTGGCCGAAGAGGCCACCGCCTGCTACCGCGAGCTCGCCGCGACCAGCCCGGCCGCCCACCGCCCCGCCCTGGCCCTGTCACTGGGCAACCTGGCCGCCCACCTGGCGGGGTTCGAGCGGCACCGGGAGGCGCTGGTGCTGTCTCAGGAGGCGGTGGCCCTCTATCGCGACCTCTCCGAGACCAGCCCCGCCGCCCACCGCCCCGCCTTGGCGAGCGCCCTGGACCGCCTGGCCAGGTACCTGGCTGCCGACGGGCGGCACGACGAGGCCCTCGCCGTCGCCGAAGAGGGGGTGAGGCTGCATCACGAGCTGGCCGTGGCCGACCCCACCGCCCACCGGGGCGACCTCGCGGACTCGCTCGGCCAGTTCGCCGACCGCCTCGCGGACGTCGGGCGACACGAAGAGGCCGTGGCTTTGGCCCGGCAGTCCGTCCGGATCCGCTCCGCGCAGGCCCGGACATCCCTCTCCGCCCACGGCCCCGACCTGGCCTCGTCACTCCGTACGCTCGCCGTGCGCCTGGCGGAGGCCGGACGGGAAGCCGAAGCCGTGGCGCCGGCCGCCGAGTCCGTACACATCCGTCGTCAGCTCGTCGCGGCCAACCCCGGCGCGCATCTCCCTGAACTGGCGACCTCTCTCACCACCCTCACCGCCGTCCTGCCGCCCGACTCCCCCGACCTCGCTCTGCGACTCGCCGAGGAAGCCGTCGCCATCCACCGTGACCTCGCCCGCACCAACCCCGCCGTCCACCGGGCCGGTCTGGCGGACTCCCTGCACAAACTCTCCGGCCAACTGGCGGAAGCCGCACGGTACGACGAGGCCGTGACGGTGGCGGAGGATGCCGTCAGCATCTACCGCGAGCTGGTCCGGTCCAGCCCTGTCGTGTATCTCCCGGCCCTCGCCACGGCGCTGGGCAACCTCGGCAGGCATCTGTCGGGCACCGGACGCTCGGACGCGGCCGTGCAGTGCCTGGCAGAGTGCCTCGGGATCCTCCGCCCCCTCTGCCGGGCCAATCCTGCCGCTCATCTCCCCGACCTGGTCACCGCACTCAACAACCTGGCTGTTGATCTGACGGAGGCCGGTCGACCGGAAGAGGCCATGGCGCACGCCGACGAGGTCGTCCGGATCCGCCTCGACCTCGCCTTGGCCGACCCCGCCACCCACCTGGACCTGCTCTCGGCGCTCAACAAACTCGCCCTCCATCTGAAGGCGGCCGGACGGCCCGAGGAAGCCATCACGCGCTACCGGGAGATCATCGAGGCCTTCCGGGGACAGGCTCATGTCGCCTCGGTGCTCACCTGCGGCCTCGCCACGCACTGCCTGAGGATCGGCGACCTCGCGGCTGTCGTCGACGTGCTGTGCCCCCTGCTGTCCGGCGCCGACGACGACCTCGACCCGGAGATCACCTTCGAGGCCCGCCGCCTGCTGCGCCGCGCCGCGGAGGCCGATCCCCCGCTGCGGGAGGCCGTGGCCCGTCGCTGCGGGGAGAACAACGCGGCACCGGACTGGCTGAACGTGAGCGAGGCGGCACTGCGGTTGACGGAGTCGTGGCTGACTACGCCGACACCCGCCGAGTCCCGCGCCTTCCTGCTCGCCCACCCCGAACTGCTCACGGAGGAGTGCGTACGGGCCGTACGGGAATGGACCCTGATGAACCCGGCGGCCGACGAACGCGCGGAACGTCTGGAGCGCATCGTGGCCGGCACCCCGGTGGACACCGTCTACCGGCCCCTGTTGCTGTGGACGACCGTCGCCGGGTGGTTCACCGGCGGCGACGCGACGACCGGCTCGACCGACTACTGGGCCGCCTCCGCCGCATACCTGACCGCCCATGCCGCGGAACTCCTCACCCCGGAGGCCGATCAGATCCTGGCCGAGATGGCGGCCCTGGCCTCGGTGACGGCCCACGTGGCCGGGTACCACCGCGCGATCCTGGGACTGGCCGCCCTGGACGGCATCGAACCCGCCTACGACCTCCTGCGCAGGCCACATGCCCTCCAGGACCGCATCTCCAAGGCCCTGGACACCGCTGACGCGAGGGCACTGGAGTGGCTGGCGACCCTGGAGGCCAACATCTTCTTCGCCGGCTGGTCCGGCACGGTGCACTGGCTCACGGCGCAGGTCCTCTCCGGCGCCCCGGCCCCACTGGACGTCCTGTCCCGCATCCCCGAGCAGCAGGCCCCCACCCCGGCCGACCGCCACCGGGCCGCCACCGAAGTGGCCGCACTCCTCACCGCCCACCCGGACGAGGCCGTGGCACTCGGCGCACTGCTCCAAGCGGTGCTGACCCCGGAGCCCGGGCAGGGCACGGAGCCGGACCGGGCACGGGACGGCGCGGACCAGGACCGGACGAGCAGCGGCGAACGGGAGGGAACGTCAGGTGCGTGACGGTCGTACGGGACTCGTGCTGGTGTGCGCCTGCTACCTGCTCGTCGTCCACATCACCAACCGGGGCCTGATCGCCGCCCCGCGCTACCGTCTGCTGCAGGCCCGGCTGCGCGACTGCCGGGCCAGAGCCGGGGTACTCGCCGCCGGCTGTCCCGAGGGGTCAGCGGAAGGGGCCACCGTCAGCGCCGTGCTGACCCGCCTTCAGGACCTGGACCTGGCGGGCACCGTGGTGTGGCGGCTCAGCCCCCGCTTCGGCGTGCTGGCGATACCCCTGTCGAAGCTCGCCGCCGCCTGGCGGGTCCTGCACAGCGCGGAACGCCGGCTGCTGTCCGTCGAGAGTGCCGCGGAGTTCCACGCGCAACGCCAGTGGTTCCTGCTCCGTCTGGCCGCTTCCTCCGACCCCGCCGACGGCGAACTGGCCGCGAGACTCGCCACCGACTCCGCCGCCGACCCGCAGGCACCCGAGGCCCGCGCGCTGCTGCTCACCGCCGCGCAGCGCGTCCACGACCTGGAGGACACCGCGTCGGAACGGGACTACGAACAGCAGCGCATCGCACTGTGGCTGGCGATGACCGGCCTGGGGTCGATCCTGTTGATCGGCTCGGTGCTGGACCACCGGGCCACGATGCTTCTCGGAGCGCTGGGCGGCTTCCTCTCCCCCGTCATCGGCGTCCTGCGCTCCCAACGCCCGTCCTCCTGGGGCGTCCTGGTGCTCGCCCCGGTCGGCGGAGCCCTCGCCGCGGTAGGCGGGCTGCTGCTCGTGCGTATGCTCGCCGACCCGGACCTGAACCTCCTGGGTCAGGTCTTCCTGGAGAACTCCTGGGCCGCACCGGCCCGCCCCCTGGCCCTGGCCATGGCCCTGTTGTTCGGCTTCTCGGGCACCCTGTTCTCCCGCCTGGCCCTCACAGCCACCGGCCAGCTGACGGGACCGTCGCCCCGCCCGGTCTGACCGGTCCGAACCCAAGCCTGCTGGTGGGCGGAGAAATCAGAAGCCCAGCCTGCGAAGTTGCTTCGGGTCCCGCTGCCAGTCCTTCGCCACCTTCACGTGGAGGTCGAGGAAGACCGGCGTACCGAGCAGTGCCTCGATGTGCTTGCGGGACTTGATGCCGACCTCCTTCAAGCGCTTGCCCTTGGGGCCGATGATGATGCCCTTCTGGCTGGGGCGTTCGATGTAGACGTTGGCGTGGATGTCCAGGAGGGGACGGTCCGCGGGGCGGTCCTCGCGCGGGAGCATCTCCTCCACGACCACCGCGATGGAGTGCGGCAGTTCGTCGCGGACGCCTTCCAGGGCCGCCTCGCGGATCAGCTCCGCGATCATGACCTGCTCGGGCTCGTCCGTGAGGTCACCCTCGGGGTAGAGGGCCGGGCCCTCGGGCAGCAGCGGGACGATCAGGTCGGCCAGCAGGCCCACCTGCTTGTCGCCGACCGCCGACACCGGCACGATCTCCGCCCACTCGAAGCCCAGCTCCTTGCCCAGCTGGTCGATCGCGATCAGCTGCTCGGCGAGGGTCTTGGAGTCGACCAGGTCGGTCTTGGTGACGATGGCGACCTTCGGGGTCTTCCGGATCCCGGCCAGTTCCTTGGCGATGAACCGGTCGCCCGGGCCGAGCTTCTCGTTCGCCGGAAGGCAGAAGCCGATCACGTCGACCTCGGCCCACGTCGTCCGTACGACGTCGTTGAGCCGCTCACCGAGCAGGGTGCGCGGTTTGTGGAGCCCCGGGGTGTCGACCAGGATCAGCTGGGCGTCGGGCCGGTGCACGATGCCGCGCACCGTGTGCCGCGTCGTCTGCGGCTGGTTGGCGGTGATCGCCACCTTCTGCCCGACCAGAGCGTTCGTGAGGGTGGACTTGCCCGCGTTGGGACGGCCCACGAAGCAGGCGAAGCCGGCGCGGTGGGCGGTCTCGGCCGGCTCTTCGGATGACGGGGTACGAACGCTCATGGCGACCATTGTCCCTGATCCACAAAGCCGTCCCGTACCGGTGGGGCACACCCCGTCCACACGTGAGCTTTCGGAAACCCCCACGCAACGAAACGTCACGGAAACACACCCGTACGCAACCGGAAACTCACACCGGTGACCCTCTGACGAGCCCGCACACCGTTGGAGACGCCCGTGACCCTCGCCGCCACGCACGTGAACACCGGCGACACCGCCTGGCTGCTCGCGGCCACCGCCCTCGTCCTGCTGATGACCCCGGGTCTGGCCCTGTTCTACGGCGGCATGGTCCGCACGAAGAGCGTCCTCAACATGCTGATGATGAGCTTCGTGTCGATCGCCCTGGTGACGGTGGTGTGGCTGGCGGTCGGTTACTCGCTGGCCTTCGGCGACGACGTCGGCGGCGGGCTGATCGGGGGGCTGGAGCACGCGGGCATGAGCGGCCTCGGCCCGGACAGCGTCCACGGCACCGTCCCCACCCTCCTCTTCGCCACCTTCCAGCTCACCTTCGCGATCATCACGGCCGCCCTGATCAGCGGCGCGGTCGCGGACCGGACGAAGTTCTCGGCGTGGCTGGTCCTCGTCCCGGTGTGGACCCTCCTCGTATACGTTCCGGTCACCCACTGGGTGTGGGGCCCGGGCGGCTGGATCCTCGACGGACTCGGCGCCCTCGACTTCGCGGGCGGTCTGCCCGTCGAGATCACCTCGGGTGCGTCCGGGCTGGCCCTGTGCCTGGTCATCGGGCCGCGCCTCGGCTTCAAGAAGGACGCCATGCGTCCGCACAACCTGCCCATGGTGGTCCTCGGCGCCGGCCTGCTCTGGTTCGGCTGGTTCGGCTTCAACGCGGGCTCCGCGCTCGGCGCGAACGGCCTCGCCGCGGCCGCCTTCCTCAACACCCTGGCCGCCGGCTGCACCGGCCTGCTCGGCTGGCTCTTCGTCGAGCAGCGGCGCGACGGCCACCCGACCACGCTGGGCGCCGCCTCCGGCGCGGTGGCCGGCCTGGTCGCGATCACGCCCTCCTGCGGCACGGTCTCCCTGCTCGGCGCGCTGGTCGTGGGCCTGGCCGCCGGCGTCGTCTGCTCCTACGCGGTGAGCTGGAAGTTCAGGCTGAACTTCGACGACTCGCTGGACGTCGTCGGCGTCCACCTGGTCGGCGGCGTCATCGGCACCCTCCTCATCGGCCTGTTCGCCGAGAAGGCGATGACCGGCGGCGTCGAGGGCCTGTTCTACGGCGGCGGGCTCGCCCCGCTCGGCAAGCAGCTGCTGGCCGTCGTGGTCGTCGCGGGGTACGCCTTCACGGTGACGTACGGCCTCGGCAAGCTGATCGACCGGGCGATGGGCCTGCGGGCGAGCGAGGAGCAGGAGCACACCGGCCTGGACCTTACGGTGCACGCCGAGACGGCTTACGATCACGGGGTCCTGGGGCACGGTGCCCCGGTCTCCTCCTCCGTCGTCCCCACCGCCCAGAAGGTCAAGAGCCAGGCATGAAGCTCATCACCGCGATCGTCAAGCCGTACCGCCTGGACGCGGTCAAGACCGCCCTGCAGGAGCTGGGTGTGCACGGTCTGACCGTGACCGAGGCGAGCGGCTACGGCCGCCAGCGCGGCCACACCGAGGTGTACCGGGGGGCCGAGTACCAGGTCGACCTGGTGCCGAAGGTCCGGATCGAGGTCGTCGTCGAGGACGCGATCTCCGAGGACGTGATCGACGCGATCGTCAGCGCCGCGCAGACGGGGAAGATCGGGGACGGGAAGGTGTGGGCGCTGCCCGTGGAGACCGTCGTACGGGTGCGGACCGGCGAGCGCGGCCCCGACGCGCTCTGACCAGCAGCACACCCGTCACCACGCCCGCGACGAACACCAGCCCGACAAGCAGCCACGGCAGCGCGAAGAAGGAGGCACTCGCCGACTGGCGGGTGTCCTGCGCGCTCGCGGTCAGGGTGATGTCGCCCCAGTCGAGCTGGGGTGCGCCGTGCCAGGTCTCGGTGAGCCGCACGCTCTGTCCCGGCAGCAGCTCGGACGGGATCCCCTTCAGGGCGCGGTCGAGCAGCGTACGGCCGAACAGCCCGCGCGCCTTCAGCTCCACCTTGGGGTCGAGGGTGACGTTCCCGGTGTTGCGCAGGGTGTAGCCGATGGTCGCCGTGCTGTCGCCGAAGCCGGGGACGAGCGGCTGGTGATGGCTGAGATGCACCTGCTCGACGGAGATCCCGGTCAGCGTGGGCCCGCCGACCCGGAGGTAGACACGGGCGCCGACGGCCCGCTGCACACCGAGCGCCAGCTTGCCGCTGCCGGGGTCGACCCGCTCGTCGAGCGCGACGATCGCGCCCGGGTGGTCGCCCGGTTCGGCGCCCTGGGGGACGCGCAGGGTGAAGGGCACGGTGACGGTCTTGTGTCCGGGGACGGTGATCCGTGACCTGGCGGGCCTGGCCCACGCGCCCACCCCGCGCATCCGTTCCTTCAGGGTCCGTACGGCGAACCCGCCGTCGCGGGCGGTGTTGTAGGCGTCGGCCGCGTAGAGCCGGAAGGTGAGCGGCTTGCCGGTCTTGTTGGCGACGGCGACCTTGTCGGTGAGGGTCTGCCCGGGGTCGGCCGAGAGGTAGAAGTAGGGGCGCGCGGCGACCTTGGAAGCGACCGGGTAGACGGACCAGCTGCCGTTGTCGGCGGCCCGCGCGGGGACGGCCGTCAGCCCGAGGAACAGGCCGATCAGGCTCAGGAGGAGGACGTACGGCTTGCGCATGGGTGCGGACCCCCCATGGGCTCGGGTCGTGGCGGTCGGGCGGGTGCGGCCCCGTGGTGCGGCAGGGCGCCCGGCCACCGGTGTCGGAGTGCGGGTCAGGTCAGGGTGAGGGTCAGGACGCCGGAGTAGGAGCCCGGAGGCGTGAACGCCGGTACGTCCAGGGAGAGTCCGGCGTCGACGGTGAACTCACCGCCGGTGAGCGTGGCGGCCGGGGTCGACGCGAGGGTCGCTCCCGAGGTGCCCACCGCGCCCGTGGAACCGGCCTTGCAGGTGCTGGGGCTGCCCGCCTTGGTCACACAGGCGGGGGTCCAGCTCAGCCTGCTCGCGTCGATCTTGGCGCCGGGACCGGTGAAGTCGGTGACCTTGCCGGTCAGGGACCAGCCCGCGGGCCCGCCGCGGAAGTCCTTGACGGTCACCGTCTGCAGCGCTCCGGTGGAGGCCCCGCCCTTGCCGAAGTCGACCGACGACAGCGCGACGGCGTCCCCGGCCTGGGACATGGACAGGGTGCCCGCCTTGACCGTGGTGGTCAGCTTCTGGCTGCCGGCCGGGACGGGCGTGTTGTCGTTGACGACGTAGGCCGCGGGGCCCGCGCCCTTGTCCGCGTTCCAGGAGCCGCCCTCGTAGGCCACGATCCCGGTCGTCGTCTTGTCGTTGACGACGAGGGAACCACTGAAGGAGCCCTGGGCGTTGGCGGTCACGGTGGCGGTGTCCGCGGTCTGGGTGGCCCCGGCCCGCCCGGCCAGGGTGACGGTGGCGCCCGGCGTGAAGTTGCTGCCGCTGACCGTGACGCCGGCACCCGGGTCACCGGAGGCCGAACCCAGCGAGATGGCACGGGTGTTGGCCGGGGTCCCGTCGGTCGCGGTGACGGTCTGCGACACCGGGGCGGGCGGGTTGGTGACCGTGCACGGGGTGTCCAGCTCGAGGATGTAGCTGGTGTGGATGTTGTAGTCGCCCGGCGAGAGGGTGATCTGGCCGGCCTTGGTCACGGTGAACGTCCCGGTCATGGAGAAGGACGGGAACGCGGCCTTCCCCGGCACCGGCGGGTTCTTCTTCGGTCCGGCGACGGTGACGGCACCGGTCTGGGCACCGCCGAGGGTGACCTTGCCGGTCGGGGTCATGATGTCGGCCGGCAGGGCCAGGTCGGTGGGGTTGCTGGCGGCGGCCGTGACCACGGTGTAGGTCACGGTGACCGTGTCGCCGACCTTCGGGCTGGCGTTGTCCACCGAGACACTCGCGGTGGTGGTGCCGTCGATCGGCGGAATGCCCGCGACGGCGGGCGGGATGCAGTGCGTGGCGAAGTCCACGTTCGTACCGGCGGCACCGGCCGGACCGGCCAGCGCGCCGCCCGCGGTGACCGCGAGAGCGGTCGCCCCGAACAGTGACGCCCAGCGCCACCGTCGGGATCTTAGGGGTGTCGAACCCATGGGGGCCCCTCCTGAGGGTTGCGGGCGCAGCGGCTCATCTGCGCCGACAGGGGGCATTGATGTGGAGCCCGCGTGAGAAGTCAATGGAGATGCCGCAGAAAACTGACGGATCATCAGTTTCTGCGGCATCCCCGGGAGATCCGGCAAGAACCGGAACAGATCGCTCAGTTCAGTCAGTCGAAGACGAACGGTCCGGGCGACTGCTTGGCCGTCGCCGTACAGGTGACGTTGACCCCGAAGATCGTCATCTTCAGCGAGCCGCCGTACGCCTCCAGGCTGTCGCCGGAGGCCACGGTGCCGGTGAGCGGGCCGGCCGTGACCGGGTCGCCGGCGGCCATGGCCGGGTTCTTCGTGCCGGTGAAGACGGTGGTGCCGCCGCTCGCCTTGACCAGGGTGAGCTTGGAGGTGATGGAGTCCTTCGCCACCGCGACCGGCGCCTTGACCGCGGAGGAGGTGAGCGTGATGGTGGCCGAGGTGCCGCTCTGGGTGGCGGTGAGCGTGGCCGCGCCACCGCCGAAGATGCCGCAGCTCGCGTTGATGGTCGCCGTCTGGGGAGTGACGGCGGCCGCGGTGGGCGCGAAGGCGAGTCCGGTGACCGCGAGGGCCCCGGCAACCAGCGCCGCACCTGTTGCTGTGCGCTTGCCTCTCATGGGGATCCGCTTCCCTTCCCTGTGGGGATGCCATGTGGGGATGGTCGGAAGGTGCGCCGACGAACGGCAGGCCTGAGCAGGTGGATGCGGGCACGCTGCGGCGGCGGTGCGGATCTGACGGATCGTCGGAACTTACGGCTCCATTGATGCGCGAGAGGCAGGCGACGGCAAGGATGAAATCCGGACTACTCCGCGGCGCCCGCCGGGACCGTCAGCTTCACGGCCCCGTCCGGCCCGGCGAGCAGCACCGGCGTCTCGGCACCGCCCAGGTCGGCCACGGCGGCCCGGTCCTCGGCGGCGACCCCCTCCGCCTCGCTCACCACCGCCGCCGCCTCCAGCGACTTCGCCCCGGAAGCCACGGCCATGGCGACGGCGGTCTGCAGGGCACTCAGCTTCAGCGACGCGAGCTGCACCGACCCGGCGACATACGTACGCCCGGTCTCGTCCCGTACGGCCGCCCCCTCGGGCACACCGTTGCGGGCCCGGGCGGAACGGGCCAGGGTGACGATCTTGCGGTCCTCGGGGTCGAGCGCGTTGCTGTCGGTCATGCCCCGAGCATACGGACCGGGCCGGACCGGCGCCGAGGTCAGTCCAGGGTCTGAACGATCCCGCTCCGCGCGGCCGTGTGCAGCACGCGGGCACGGGCGCCGTTCACCAGGGGAAGGTAGGGCGCCACGTGGCCGCACTCGACGTCCGCGACGATCGGTACGCCCAGGGAGCCGAGGGCGTCGAGGACGGCCTCGTGCTGGGTGAGCGTGCGGCCGTCGGGGGCGTGGGTGCGGCCCACGAGGACGGCGGTCGCCCGGTCGAAGAACCCGTTGAGGCGCATGCCGTGCAGATTGCGGCAGATGGTGAACGCGTTGTCCTCGGCGGCCTCGACGTAGACCAGCAGCCCCTCGTCGCCCGCGAAGGACGAGGTGTTCAGGTACGGCGTCCCGGCGAGGTTGGTGAGGGTCTCGATGCAGCCGCCGATGAGCCGGCCCTCGACGTCCACGTCACCGGTGCCGTCGAGCCGGGTCCAGGTGCCCTCGGCGTCCAGGGTGAGGTCGCGGATCCCGGGGTACTGGACGTAGTCGTCCCAGCCGCCGGACCGGTGGCGGCCGGGCGGGGTCTGGGAGAGCGGCCCGCCCTGCGGCGCCGCCACGATGTCGAGCCAGGACAGCAGGCCCTCGGGCGTCCGGTAGGGCGTGTCCATCAGGTTGTTGCCGTGCACGGTCGCGACGCCGGTGAGCAGGGTGAGGGGCGTGATCAGGGTCGACATGTCGGACCAGCCGGCCACCCACGTCGGCTCGGCCCGCCCGATCTTCTCGAAGTCGAGCAGCGGCAGCAGGTCGATCGCGGTCTCTCCGCCCCACGGCGGCACCACGGCCCGGATCTCCGGATCGGTCAGCATCTCGGTCAGTTCGGCGGCGCGCTCGGCGGCCGGGGCGCTGATGTGTCCGGTGCCGTCCATGCACCGGCCGACGACCACCTCGTACCCGCGCGCCTCCAGGTCGCGTATCGCCACGTCGAGGCGCCCGAGCATCTTCTCGGCCACCCCGCTGGACGGGGAGGTCACACCGATACGGTCACCGGGGCGCAGTGGGCGCGGATATCGCACAGAAGCCATGCGCCGGATTCTGACACGGGGTCAACCGGCCCCGGCAAAGGGTTTTACGCCCGGTCCAGCCGGAGTCGCTCCGCCCTCGGCAGGCCCGCGACGACGAGGTCGTACGAGTCCTCGATCAGCTCGCGGACCAGGCGGTCCGGGAGGCCGCCGTCCACCGTCACCGTGTTCCAGTGCCGCTTGTTCATGTGGTAACCGGGGATGACCAGCCCCTCGTGCTCACTCCGCAGCCGGACCGCGTCCTCCGGGTCGCACTTGAGGTTGACCGTCAGGGGCCGTGCGTCCAGCCAGGTCAGCGCGAACACCTTGCCCAGCACCTTGAAGACCGAGATCTCCGGGCTGAACGGGAAGTCCTCCACCGCCGCGTTGAAGGACAGGCAGAAGGCGCGCAGCTCCTTGGGGGTCACTCGGGCTTCTCCTCCCGGGCCGGCCCGCCGGCCGGCTCCACCAGGACCGTGACGATCTTGTTCCGGCGGCCGGCCGCCGCCTCCGCCGTCAGCCGCAGCCTGCGCTCGTCGGGCAGTTCGACCTCGGCCGAGGCGCCGGCGATGGGCACGCGGCCGAGCGCCTTGGCGAGCAGTCCGCCGACCGTCTCCACGTCCTCGTCGTCGTACTCCTCCAGGCCGTACAGCTCGCCGAGGTCGGTGATGTCGAGGCGCGCGGTGACCCGGTAGCGGTCGTCGCCGAGGTCCTCGACGGGCGGGAGTTCGCGGTCGTACTCGTCGGTGATCTCGCCGACGATCTCCTCGAGGATGTCCTCGATGGTGACGATCCCGGCGGTGCCGCCGTACTCGTCGATGACGACGGCGACGTGGTTGCGGTCCTTCTGCATCTCACGCAGCAGGTCGCCGGCGTTCTTGGTGTCCGGGACGAAGACCGCCGGGCGCATGGCCGTGGACACCAGGTCGTTCTCGGCGTCGCGGCTGATGTGCGTCTTGCGGACCAGGTCCTTCAGGTACACGATCCCGACGATGTCGTCCTCGCTCTCACCGGTGACCGGGATCCGCGAGAAGCCGGAGCGCAGGGCGAGGGTGAGGGCCTGGCGGATGGTCTTGTAGCGCTCGATCACCACCAGGTCGGTGCGCGGGACCATGACCTCCCGCACGAGGGTGTCGCCCAGCTCGAAGACCGAGTGCACCATGCGGCGCTCCTCGTCCTCGATCAGCGACTCCTTCTCGGCGAGGTCGACCAGCGCGCGCAGCTCCGCCTCGGAGGCGAACGGGCCGCGGCGGAAGCCCTTTCCGGGGGTGAGCGCGTTGCCGATGAGGATCAGGAGCGACGGGATCGGGCCCATGATCCGGGCGAGGGGCAGCAGCACGTACGCCGCCGCCGTCGCCGTGTTCAGCGGGTGCTGGCGGCCGATGGTGCGCGGGGAGACGCCGACGGCGACGTACGACACCAGGACCATCACGCCGATGGCGACCAGCAGGGCCTGCCAGGTGGCCGCGAACTCCTGCAGGCAGGCGTACGTCACCAGGGCCGCGGCCGCCATCTCGCAGGCGACGCGGACCAGCAGGGCCACGTTCAGATAGCGGGTGGGATCGGCGGCGACCTGGGCCAGCTTGGCGCTGCCGCGCCGCCCGGTGCGGACGGCCTCCTCGGCGCGGAAGCTGGAGACGCGCGCGATGCCCGCCTCCGCGCAGGCGGCGAGCCAGGCGACGACGACGAGGGCGATGGCGCCGATGACGATCTGAAGACTCATGGGGTGCGCTTACGACACCGTCGGCGCCGGCGACGGGCCGGTCAGCCCCCGCTCGGCCCGCCACCCGTCCACGATGGCGGCCTGGAGCCCGAACATCTCCGCCTTCTCGTCGGGCTCCTCGTGGTCGTACCCGAGCAGGTGCAGCACTCCATGGACGGTGAGCAACTGCAGCTCCTCGTCCATGGAGTGCTGCGTCGGCGCTTCCGCACCCTGCTTGGTCGCGACCTCCGGGCACAGCACGATGTCACCGAGCAGGCCCTGCGGCGGCTCCTCGTCGTCCTTCGACGGCGGCCGCAGCTCGTCCATCGGGAACGACATGACATCGGTCGGACCCGGCAGGTCCATCCACTGGATGTGCAACTGCTCCATGGCGTCGGCGTCCACGACGATCACCGAGAGCTCGGAGAGCGGGTGGATGCGCATCCGCGCGAGCGCGTAGCGGGCGATGTCGAGGATCGCCTGCTCGTCTACCTCGGTGCCGGACTCGTTGTTGACGTCGATCGACATGGTCGTGCTGGTCTACTTCCCCTTGGAGCCCTTGGCACCGGGCCTGCCATGGCCGCCCTTGTGGGCGCCGTTCTCGGTGCCGTGCTTGCTGTCGTACATCTCGTACGCGTCGACGATACGGCCCACCAGCTTGTGCCGTACGACATCGTGGGACGACAACCGGGAGAAGTGGACGTCCTCGACGCCCTCCAGGATCTCCTGCACCTGCCGCAGACCGCTCTTGGTGCCGTTCGGCAGGTCGACCTGCGTCACGTCACCGGTGATCACGATCTTCGAGTCGAAGCCGAGGCGGGTGAGGAACATCTTCATCTGTTCAGGGCTCGTGTTCTGGGCCTCGTCGAGAATGATGAAGGCGTCGTTGAGCGTGCGACCGCGCATGTACGCGAGCGGCGCGACCTCGATCGTGCCCGCTGCCATCAGCCGCGGGATCGAGTCCGGGTCGAGCATGTCGTGCAGCGCGTCGTACAGCGGGCGCAGGTAGGGGTCGATCTTCTCGTAGAGCGTGCCCGGCAGGAAGCCGAGGCGCTCGCCGGCCTCGACCGCGGGACGGGTCAGGATGATCCGGTTGACCTGCTTGGACTGCAGGGCCTGCACGGCCTTGGCCATGGCCAGATAGGTCTTGCCGGTACCGGCGGGGCCGATGCCGAAGACGATCGTGTGCTTGTCGATCGCGTCGACGTACCGCTTCTGGTTGAGGGTCTTGGGGCGGATGGTGCGTCCACGCGAGGACAGGATGTTCTGCGTCAGTACCTGGGCCGGGGTCTCCGGTCCGTCGCTCGTCCCGTTCTCGCTCGCCTTGAGCATGGCGATCGAGCGTTCCACTGCGTCCTCCGTCATCGGCTGCCCGGTGCGGAGCACCAGCATCATCTCGTCGAACACGCGCGAAATGAGGGCGACGTCCGCAGGGTCGCCGACCGCGCTGATCTCATTGCCCCGGACATGTATGTCGGCTGCCGGGAAGGCCTTCTCGATCACGCGCAGAAGGGAGTCACCGGAACCCAGCACGGTCACCATGGGGTGCTGGGCGGGGACGGTGAGCTGCGCTCGTGCCTGCTCCCGCGCGGGGGTGTGAGCTGTGGGTGTCTGAGTCATGGGCCGGCGCTGTAGGCCTGCGGTTCCTCCTCGTCACGGCCGCATAGCTGAGGGCGGCCTCGCGATTCCAGGGTACGACGGTGGACTGACAAGACCGTAGGGCTTTTCAGGGGGCGACTATTCAGCCGACAGCTTCACGTGGGTGGGAAACGGGGGTCCAGGGGCGGAGCCCCCTGGTACGTCAGCTGAACCGACGGAACCCAATGGTCGGCACCGCCCGCCGCAGGGGCCACGGCCGGTCCAGTTCCTCCGGCACCAGCCCCTCAAGAAACGCGAACCTCCGCAAGGCCATCGGCTCCTGCCCCGGAAGGGACTGCACCCTCCGCCACCAGGCCCCGATCTCCGACCACCCAGGAGCCGAGAGCGACCCCCCGAACTCCTGCACGGACAGAGCCGCCGTAAGCCCCGCGAAGGCAAGCCGGTCGGCAAGCGACCACCCGGCCAGCGTCCCGGTCACGAACCCGGCCACGAACACATCCCCCGCCCCGGTCGGATCCAGCGCCTCCACCGCGATCGCGGGCACCTCGGCCGTCTCCCCCGTACGCCGGTCCACCGCGTACGCCCCCTCCGCCCCGAGCGTCACCACCGCCACCGGCACATGCTCGGTCAGCGCGTGCGCAGCCGCCCGCGGGCAGTCCGAGCCGGTGTACCGCATCGCCTCCTGCGCGTTGGGCAGGAACGCCTCGCAGTGGGCGAGGTCGGCGAGGCCCGCCAGGTCCCAGGCCCCGGTGTCGTCCCAGCCGACGTCCGCGAAGATCCGGGTGCCCGCACGGGCGGCCTGGGCGATCCAGGGTGCCCGCGTGCCGGGGGTTAGCGAGGCGACGGCCGCACGCGCGCGGGGCGGGACATCCGGCGCCGGCTCGTCCGGCGGCGGCTCATGGCCGTGGGACACCATGGTCCGCTCGCCCTCGTAGGCCATGGAGACGGTCACCGGCGAGTGCCAGCCGGGCACCGTCCGCGAGAGGGTGAGGTCGATGCCCTCGCCCTGTGCCAGCGCGTCCCAGCAGTACTCCCCGTAGTGGTCGTCCCCGAAGGCCGCGGCGAGGGACGTCTTCAGACCGAGGCGGGCGAGCGCGGCGGCCATGTTGGCGACCCCGCCCGGGCTGGAGCCCATCCCCCGGGCCCAGGACTCGGTGCCGCGCACGGGCGCCGAGTCCAGGCCGGTGAAGATGATGTCGAGGAAGACCGTGCCCGTGAGGTAGACGTCCCAGGGCGGATCGTCGGGTGCGCGCAGGGCGGCCAGCGGGTCGATCTGGGCCCGGCAGGGCGCTGCCCGCGTGAGGTGTTCCGGTTCCTCTCCGGCGATCGTGTGGGACGGGGTCACGGTGCGCTCCCTGAGGTGATACGGATCTGGCCAGTGTGCACCAGATCTCACCTGGGGCGCGGCTACCAGCGGGGCATCACCGGTGTCCGCCATTCCGGCTCGGCCACCCGCATCGCCGCCGCGTCGTCCCGCTCGCGCATCGTGCCGTCGTCCTCGGCCCACCGCCGGTGCAGCCGGGCCAGCTCGTCCCGGTCCAGTTCGACGCCGAGGCCTGGAGCGTCGGATACGGCGACCCTGCCGTCGGTGAAGGCGAGCCGTTCGGTGAGGACGTCCTCGGACTGCCACGGGTAGTGGGAGTCACAGGCGTGGTGGAGGTTGGGGACCGTGGACGCCACCTGGGTCATGGCGGCGAGGCTGACGCCGAGGTGAGTGTTCGAGTGCATGGAGACCCCGACGCCGAAGGCGGCGCAGATCGCGGCGAGGCGCTGGGTGTTGCGCAGTCCGCCCCAGTAGTGGTGGTCGGAGAGCACCACTTGGACGGCGTCCTCGGTGAACGCCTCCTTGATCTCGCCGAAGGTGGTCACGCACATGTTGGTGGCGAGCGGGACGTCCGTCCCCGCGGACACCTCGGCCATCGCCGGGGTGCCCAGCGTCGGGTCCTCCAGGTACTCCAGGACGTCCCCGAGTTCCTTGGCCACCTTCAGCGAGGTCTCGACGGACCAGGCGCCGTTGGGGTCGAGCCGCAGCGGGTGTCCGGGGAAGGCCTCGGCGAGGGCCCGTACGGCCGCGATCTCCTCCTCGGGCGGGAAGACGCCGCCCTTGAGCTTGAAGGAGGTGAACCCGTACCGCTCCTTGAACTCCCGTGCCTGGGCGACGACTCCGGCCGGGTCCAGGGCGGCGCCCCAGTCGTCCGGCTCGGCGGGGACGCCCTCGGGGTGGCCGGCCCACTTGTAGAAGAGATAGGCGCTGTACTCGACCGTGTCCCGCACCCTGCCGCCGAGCAGTGCGTGCACGGGCAGCCCGAGCGCCCGGCCCTGGGCGTCCAGGCAGGCCACCTCGAAGGCGGAGAGCACGGACAGCCGCAGCTTGTCGGCGCTCTGCACGCCCCGCAGACCGCCGGCGTCCACGGCGCCCCTGATCCGGTCCTCGTCCACGGCGAGGTCCAGGGAGAACAGCCCGTTCACATCCATGACCGAGCGTCCGGGGAGGCGCTCGGCGAGGGGGCGGGCCAGCTCCAGGTACTTGGTGTCGCCGTAGGTCTCGCCGAGCCCGGTGATCCCGTCGGCCGTGACGACCTCCACGATCAGCCGGGGCGTGTACGGCTGGTGCACGCCCTGGGTGTTGAGCAGCGGCGCGTCGGCGACCAGGATCGGCGTCAGCCGCACCTCGGCGATGGTCAGGTCACGGGTCACAGGGAGGCTCCTACGAGGTCGAGTCCGGCGGTGAGGAGGGCCTTCAGGTCGGCGAGGTCGGCGGGCGAGGGGTCGGTGAGCGGGGCGCGGACGGGGCCGACGCGTTCACCGCGCAGCCGGGCCGCCGCCTTCACCAGGGACACCGCGTATCCGGGTGCGCGGTCGCGGAGTTCGACGAAGGGGACGTAGAAGTCGCGCAGCAGCTTCTCGGTCGTGCCGTGGTCGCCGCTCTGCAGCGCGGCGAAGAAGGCGTCCGCGATCTCGGGGGCGAAGGCGTGCACGGCGGAGGAGTAGGCGGGGACGCCGACGGTGGCGTAGGCGCGGGCCTGGATCTCGGCGGTGGCGGCGCCGTTGAAGAACAGGAAGTCCTCGGGGGCGGCGAGGGTGAGGCGCTGGAGGCGGTCGAGGTCACTGTGGCCGTCCTTGAGGCCGATGACGTTCGGGATGCGCGCGATGCGCCGCAACGAGGCCACCGTATAGGCGACCTGGCCGCGCTGGTAGGCGACGATCGGCAGCCGGGTGCGGGCGGCGAGCTGCTCCAGCTGGGCGGCGAGGCCCTCCTGCGGGGCGGCGACGAGGTAGTGCGGCAGCACGAGCAGGGCGTCGGCGCCGGCCTCCTCGGCGATCCGCGCGAACCGGGCGGCCTGCGCCCAGCCGTACCCGGTCCCGGCCACCACCGGCACCCGGCCGGCCGCCTCCTCGACGGCGACGGTGACGACCTGCCGGTACTCCTCCTCGTCCAGCGAGAAGAACTCGCCGGTGCCGCAGGCCGGGAAGACGGCCCCGGGCCCGGCGGCGAGCCGCGCGGCGACATGGGCGCGCAGGCCGTCGGGGTCGAGGGAGCCGTCGTCGTGGAAGGCGGTGAGCGGGAAGGACAGCACGCCGTGCGCCATGCCCTCCCGCAGTCGCCGCGTCACGTTCTGCGGAGTTGTGTCGCCGCCCACCTGACCATCTCCCCTTCTGAATGCCGTCCATATATGCGAACACAGCTTAGCGGCCCGCTCCTACCCGCGCCCACCGACCCCAAACGCAACAGTGACCCGGATCACCCCCACCGACCTTCTTCTCCCACCACGTGCTTGATACAACTTGCTCGCTGAGCCGCTCCTTTCGCACGCCCTGGGAACGCCCGTGTCCGCCCCCCGCACCATGCCCTGGCCCCTCGTCGCCCTTTTCACGGCCGGGTATCTCGCCCCCTACCTGCTGCCGACCACGGTCGGCCGGCTCGACACCGGGCTACCGCTCTCCGCCACCCAGGCCGGGGCCATCGGCAGTGCGCTGCTGCTGAGTTCGGCGGCGGCGGGGTTCCTGCTGGCCTCCCGGGTCGAGCGGATCGGCGCCCGCACCCTCGCCCGGCTCGGGCTCGCGCTCGCCTTCCTCGGCTACGGCGGGGCCGCGCTCACCGGGGTCGTACCGGCCGTCGTCGCGGGCGCGCTGGTCGGCGGGTTCGGGTCCGGTACGGTCACGGCGGTCGCCGTCGGCGGCATCGCCGCGCAGCGCGATCCCCACCGGGTCACCACCTTCGGGCTGCTCGGCGTCTCCGCCCTCGCGGGCGCCCTCTACCTGACGATCCCGCACCTCGGCCCCGGCCACGGGCAGCCGCTCGCCGCCATCGCCCTGACCGCCCTCGCGGTCTGGCCGCTCACCGGCCGCCTGTCCGGCCGTACGGCCCCGGCCCGCACCCTCCCCCACGCTCGAACACGCTCGCGCGGGGGGACCCCCATCCAGCGCGGCCGGCTCCCCCACCTCCGCGCCGGTCTGCTGCTGGCCGCCGCCATGCCCTGCTGGTCCCTGGTGCAGAACTCCCTGTGGGGCGTCAGCGGCCGCATCGGCCTCGACCAGGCGCACCTCACCGAGGTCACCGTCGGCGCGGTGTTCGCGGTCGCGCTCGGCGCCGGGCTGGTCGGGGTCGTGGGCGCGGGCGCGCTCGGGCCGCGGCTGGGCCGGGCGGTGCCGATCGGCCTGGGTACGGCGCTCATCGCGGGCTGTATCGCGCTCAGCGCGTCGGCGACGGACCTGCCGTCCTTCGCCGGGGGCGAGATCGCCTGGAACCTGCTCTATCCGGTCGTGCTGTCGTACGTCATCGGCCTCGCCGCCTCCCTCGACCCGCGCGGCCGCTGGGCGGTGTTCGTCGGCTCGGCGTCGTCCCTGGGCACGGCGGCGGGACCGCTGACCGGCAGCGCGCTGGCGGCGTGGGCGGGCTTCCCGGTCATGGGCGAGATGCTGGCGGTGGGACTGCTGGGGGTGGCGGTGCCGCTGACGGTGGTGGCGCTGCGGGCGGGCAGGCAAACGGTCTCCGTGGTGGAGATCCGGGTGGACACCCCGGCCGTGCCTGCCCAGCCCGCGTACGACACCGCCTACCCGAACTCGTACGCCTCGACCTCGGCCAGGTAACGGGCCCGCCGCTCCTCGTCGTCCTCCAGGAAGGAGGCGCGGAAGGAGTTGCGGGCGAGCTCGCGCATCTGCTCCCTGGTCAGACCGAGGGCGTCGCGCACGGCGTGGTAGTTGTCGGCGACGTACCCGCCGAAGTAGGCCGGGTCGTCGGAGTTGACCGTGCACAGCAGACCGGCGTCGAGCATGGCCGGAAGGGGATGGTCCGCGAGGACGTCCACCGCCCGCAGCCGGACGTTGGACAGCGGGCACAGGGTCAACGGGACGCGCTCCCGGACCAGCCGCTCGACCAGCTCCGGGTCCTCCATGCAGCGCAGGCCGTGGTCGATGCGCTCGACGCCGAGGACGTCCAGGGCCTCGGTGATGTACGCGGGCGGCCCCTCCTCGCCGGCGTGCGCCACGCGGCGCAGCCCGAGCGCGGCGGCGGCCTCGTACACCTCCCGGAACTTCACCGGCGGGTGCCCGACCTCGGCCGAGTCGAGGCCGATGCCGGTGATCCGGTCCAGGTAGGGCCTGACCGCCTCCAGGGTCTCCAGCGCCGAGTCGGCGGACTCGTCGCGCAGGAAGCACAGGATGAGCTTCGTGGAGACGCCGTGGTTCTGCTCGCTGCTGCCGAGCGCCCGCCACAGCCCCTCCACGACCGTGCCCATGGTCAGGCCCCGGGCGATGTGCGCCTGCGGGTCGAAGAAGATCTCCGCGTGCCGCACGCCCTGCGCGGCGGCGCGGGCGAGGTAGGCGTCGGCGAGGTCCGCGAAGTCCTGCTCGGTACGCAGGACGGCCATCAGCTCGTAGTACAGGTTCAGGAAGGACTGGAGATCCTCGAACTGGTACGCCTTGCGCAGCTCGTCGGTGTCGGCGTAGGGCAGCTCGACGCCGTTGCGGGCGGCCAGCTCGAAGGCCAGCTCGGGCTCCAGGGTGCCTTCGATGTGGAGGTGCAGTTCTGCTTTGGGGAGGGGCATCAAAGCATCGTAATCGTGCTTCAGCTGCGCTTCGGGACCGGCACTCGCAGCAGATCGTGCGCCACGGTCAGCTCCCCCTCGAACCCGGCGTCCCGCGCCTGCCGCTCGAACTCCTCGGGGTCGGAGTAGCGCTGGCTGAAGTGGGTGAGCACGAGGTGCCGTACGCCGGCGTCCCGCGCGACCCGAGCCGCCTGACCGGCCGTCAAGTGCCCGAAATCGACGGCTAGTTCCTCGTCCTCGTCCAGGAAGGTGGACTCGATGACGAGCATGTCGCAGCCCTCGGCGAGCGCGTGCACCGCGTCGCACAGGCGCGTGTCCATGACGAACGCGAACCGCTGCCCGCGCCGCACCTCGCTGACGTCGTCGAGCCGCACGCCCCCGAGGACGCCCTCGCGCTGGATCCGCCCGACGTCCGGCCCCTTGATCCCGTGCGCGGCGAGCCGCTCGGGCAGCATGCGGCGCCCGTCGGGCTCGACGATCCGGTAGCCGTACGACTCGACGGGATGGGACAGCTTCCTGGCCTGCAGGGTGTACGACCCGGTCGCGGCGAGGTCGCCGTCGGCGTCGACCGGTGCCTCGGTGAGCTGGACGGTCTCCCGGTACGCGGTCGCGTACCGCAGCCGGTTGAAGAAGCGCTGGCCGGAGCGCGGGTAGTGGGCGGTGATCGGGTGCGGCACCTTGTCGAGGTTGATCCGCTGGATGACTCCCGCCAGGCCCAGGGAGTGGTCCCCGTGGAAGTGCGTGACGCAGATCCGGTTCAGGTCGTGGGCGGCGACCCCGGCGCGCAGCATCTGCCGCTGTGTGCCCTCGCCGGGGTCGAACAGGATGCCCTCGCCGTCCCAGCGCAGCAGGTAGCCGTTGTGGTTGCGGTGCCGGGTCGGGACCTGGCTGGCGGTGCCGAGGACCACCAATTCACGTACGGACATGGCGACTTATCCGGGGGGCCATTCCATGCCACGGCCGCCGAGCACATGCGCGTGGGCGTGCCACACGGTCTGGCCGGCGCCGCCGCCGGTGTTGAAGACGATGCGGTAGCTCTCCAGCTTGTCCTCGTCGGCGACGACCTGGGCCTCGCGCAGTATGTCGGCGGCGATGCCCGGTTCCGCGGCGGCGAGTTCGGCCGCGTTCTTGTAGTGCACCCTGGGGATCACCAGGACGTGCGTGGGCGCCTGGGGGTTGATGTCCCGGAAGGCGACGGTCGTCTCCGTCTCACGGACGATCGTCGCCGGGATGTGACCCCCGACGATCTTGCAGAACAGGCAGTCGTCCTGCGGCTCTCCTGCCATAGCGCTGCGCTCGCTTTCGCCTGTGATCAGTTACGGGGGCATCGTAGTCGGTTGGGTGCGGCTTGGTGGGGGCTGGTCGCGCCCACGCGGCGGAGCCGCATATCGACACAGCCCCGCGCCCCTTAGGTGGGCAGGCCTGGTGGAGTTTTGGCCGGCCGTTCCTCCAGTGCCTCCAGCGCCAGGCTGATTGCCTTGTCCAGCTGGGTGTCCCTGCCCGCCGCGTAGTCCTGGGGGCGCTGGACGATCTCCACGTCGGGGTCCACGCCGTGGTTCTCGACGCCCCACTCGTAGCCCTCCAGCCAGAACGCGTACTTCGGCTGGGTGATCAGGGTGTCGTCGACCAGGTGGTAGCGGCTGTCGATGCCGATGACTCCGCCCCAGGTGCGGGTGCCGACGACCGGGCCGATGCCGAGGGCCTTGATCGCCGCGTTGACGATGTCGCCGTCGGAGCCGGAGAACTCGTTGGCGACGGCGACGACGGGACCGCGGGGCGCGTCCTGCGGGTAGCTGTACGGCCGCATGCCGCGGGGCAGCGCCCAGCCGACGATCCGCCGGGCCAGCTTCTCCACGACGAGCTGGGAGGTGTGGCCGCCGCGGTTCTCGCGGACGTCCACGACCAGGCCCTCGCGGGCCACCTCGACGCTCAGGTCGCGGTGGATCTGGGCCCAGCCGGGCGCCTGCATGTCCGGCACGTGGAGGTAGCCGAGGCGGCCGCCGGACGTCTCGTGGACGTAGGCGCGGCGGTCGGCGACCCAGGCGTGGTAGCGCAGGGGCTCCTCGTCCGCGAGGGGGACCACGACCGCGTGCCGGGGGTCCCCCCCGCCGGCCGGCGAGATGGTCAGCTCGACCGGCTTCCCGGCCGTACCGATCAGCAGCGGGCCGGGGCCGGTGACCGGGTCGACCGGCTGTCCGGCGACCGCGACGATCGCGTCCCCGGGGCGCACGGCGACACCGGGCGCGGCGAGCGGGGACCGGGCCTCCGGGTCGGAGGTCTCCGCGGGCAGGATGCGGTCGATGCGCCAACTGCCGTCCTCGTGACGGGAGATGTCGGCACCGAGCAGGCCCTGCCGGGCGCCGTTGCCGTAGCCGCCGCGCGGCATGACGTAGGCGTGCGAGGTGCCGAGTTCGCCCTGCACCTCCCACAGGAGGTCCACCAGGTCGTCGTGGGTGGCGAGGCGGTCCAGGAGGGGGCGGTAGCGGTCGAGGACGCCGTCCCAGTCGACGCCGCTCATGTCCGGCCGCCAGAAGTTGTCCCGCATGACGCGGCCGGTCTCGTCGTACATCTGCCGCCATTCGGCGGCGGGGTCGACGGTCTGCCGGATCCGGGTCAGGTCGACGGTGATGTTCGAGTCGCTGTCCTCGTCGTCGGAGGCGCGGCGGTCGGCGGGTACGACCTTGAGCCGGCTGTCGGTCCACAGCAGGACCCGCTTGCCGTCGCCGCTGACCTCGAAGTAGTCGGCGTCGGCGGCGAGGTGCTCCAGGCGCTGCTGGGCGAGGTCGTAGCGCTCCAGCTCGGTCTTGGGGTCCGGGTCGTCGGGAGTGGCCCGGGAGGAGCCGAGGACGCCGCGCACCGGGTAGCGGAGCCAGAGCACGCCGTCCTTGGCGGTGCGCAGGTTGGCGTAGCGGCCGGCCTCGACCGGGAAGGGCACGATGCGGTCGGCGAGGCCGTCGAGGTCGATCCGGGTCGCCGGGGCGCCCTCGCTGTCGGGCGTCTCCTCCTTGTCGGGGGTCCCGAAGGGCCGGCCGTGCCGCTGCGGCCCGAACGGGGACGGCGTGGTCGCGGCGAGGGTGATCAGGTACGGGCGGACGCCCTCGACGAAGGCGAGGTCGAAGACGTGCTCGTCGTAGACCGGGTCGAAGGAGCGGCTGGAGAGGAAGGCGAGGTGCTTGCCGTCCAGGGTGAAGGCGGGTGCGTGGTCCTGGAAGCGCAGCGGGGTCGCCTCGGTGACCGACAGGTCGGTGGTGTGGGCGATGCGGATCTGGCTGAGCGGCCGCGGGCCGGGGTGGGACCAGGCGAGCCAGCCGGAGTCGGGTGAGAAGGCGAGGCCGCTGACGTCCCCGTTCTCGCTGCGGTCCACCTCACGGACCTCGCCGCTCTCGCGCTCCACCAGCAGCAGCCGCCCGTCGTGCGCGGCGACGGCGGCCCGGCTGCCGTCGGGGGCCATGGCCAGCTCCAGGACGCGGCCGAGCTGTCCGGCGGCGATCCGGCGCGGGACGGCGCCGGGTGCGACGCCGGTGGCGGGCGCGAACTCCAGGGCGTCCTCGCCCTCGGCGTCCGTCACCCACACCACCCATTCCTCGCTCTCCGCGCGGAAGGTGCGCGGCAGCCGGGCCCGTACGCCGGGCTGCGCGGCCAGCGCGCGGGCCGGGCCGGAGCGGTGGGTGACCCAGTGGACGGCGCCGCGTACGGCGACCGCGCTGCCGCGCGCGGTGTGGTCGGGGGCGGCGTGCCCGAACCAGCGGGCGGCGTTCACCGGCCGGGGCTGCAGGTCGACGCGCGGGCCGCCGAGCCGGATGTCCAGGCGGCGCGGTTCGGCGCCGTCGAGGTCGTCGAGCAGCCAGAGTTCGCCCGCGCTGGAGTAGACGACCCGGCGGCCGTCGGAGGCGGCGTGCCGGGCGTAGAAGCCGTCGAGGGGGGTGTGGCGCCGCAGGTCCGTCCCGTCGGCGAGGGAGGAGTACAGGGCCCCGGTGCCCTCGTGGTCGGACAGGAACGCGATCCGGTCCCCCGCCCACAGCGGGTACTCGAGGTTGCCGTCCAGCTCCTCGTGCAGCCGCACGAACTCGCCGGCACCTTCTTCACCTTCGGCGGCACGGTCGATCCACAACTTGCCCGCCGTACCGCCCCGGTAGCGCTTCCACCAGGCGGCCTCGCGGCCCATGGGGGCGGACAGCAGCACGGTGTGCGGGCCGTGCACGACGTCGCCGACCGGCCCGTACGGCAGCGTGGCGGCGGGTCCGCCGTCCAGCGGGATCGCCCGCGCCCAGCTGCGGCGCAGGCTCGCCTGGCCCTGGGTGCTGACCGCGAGGACCTCGCCGTCGGGGGTCCAGCCACGCACCTGGGTCTTCGAACTCCCCCAGTACGTCAGCCGCTTGGCGGGGCCGCCGGCGACCGGGGCGATGTGCACCTCGGGGGCACCGTTGCGGGTGGAGGTCCAGGCGACGGTCGTACCGTCGGGCGAGATGCGGGGGTGGGTCACCGGCACGTTGTCGGCACTGACCCGCCAGGCCCGCCCGCCGTCCAGGGGTGCCAGCCATACGTCGTCCTCGGCGGTGAAGGTCACCAAGTCGCCGTGGACATGGGGGAATCGGAGGTAGCCGGAAGATCCCGTCGAAGCGCCCTGAGTCACCCCGTCACTTTACGCAGCGACCGGCGACCGCGCCCCCGGTTTCGATCACTTGCCCTGCGCGGGCCAGCAGGTCGGGTCGCCCTTGCACCAGATCGTCCGCGTGACGGTGACGGTGACGGTCGGCTGCCCGCCGCTGGGCCGGTAGGTGACGGGCGGGGCGAACGTCGGCCCCGGCGTGGCCTTGCAGTTGCCGAGCCCGCCGACGTGGAACACCTGTTTCCGCTCGACCCTGGCCGTCAGGTCCCCGCGCACACAGGCGCCGTCGACGGCGCTGGTCACGATCCCGACGACGGTGATCTTCCGCCCGTCCCCGGTCTGCCCCTGGCAGTCGACGTTGACGACGGTGGTCCGCGTCGGCGAGGGAGTCTTCGCGGGCGTCCGGCTGTTGCCGTAGTTCCCGGTGCAGGTCAGCCAACTTACGTTCACGTGCTGCCGTCTCAGCTCGTCGGTCGCGGTCTTGTCGGTGGTGTACGCCACCGCGGCCGAGCCGAGATCCGCCGGCTGGCACGCGACCACCGCACCCACGGCCACCACGGCGAGCCCGGCCCCGGCCAGCACACGCGCGGGTCCCGACCCGCGCCGAATCCGCCTCAATGCCCCCATGAAGGGCAGCGTGCCACCGGCCTGCGCGCGGCGGAAGGTCGCATACGGCCACTCGTCAGTTCGGAGCCACCACCATCGGATGATCCGGAGCCGTCACAACTGGGCGTGGACCAGCCGGCCGACCTCAGCCCCGCAGCAGGAGCCACTCCTGGAGTTCCACCAGGTTTCCCTCGGGGTCCTTGAGGTGGGCCACGCGCATGCGGTCGGTCATGGGGGCCGGGCCGTGGAGCAGGGTGGCGCCGCGGGCGGTGATCTGCTCGCAGTAGGCGTCGAGGTCGTCGACGCGCAGGACGACCAGGGAGCGGTGGCCGGTGGCCGTCTCGCCCAGCTCGTCCAGGAGCTCGGCCATCATGGCGCGGTCCTGCAGGGCGATCCCGGCGGAGCCGGCGTGCGGGCTGAACTTCTCGTACGGGCCCTCGGTCGCGCCGGACTGCGGCTTGAGGCCGAGGACTTCGGCGTAGAAGCGGTAACAGGCGGCGAAGTCGGTGACGAGGAGCCGTATCTGGGCGAGTTCCATCCGTTCCCCCGGGTGTCAGGACCAGCGGCCGGTGCGGCCGAGGAGGAGGGCCGTGGCCGCGGTGCCCGCGGTCGACGTGCGCAGCACGCTGCGCCCGAGCCGGTAGGCCTTCGCGCCCGCCTCCTCGAAGAGCGACAACTCCTCGGGGGAGACGCCGCCTTCGGGGCCGACGACCAGCACGATCTCGCCGGTGGCGGGGAGTTCGGCGGTCGCCAGGGGCTCACTGCCGTAGTCACGGTCCTCGTGCAGGACGGCGGCGAAGTCGGCTTTGGCGAGAAGTGCGGCAACCTGCTTGCTCGTCGCCGCGTCCGCCACCTCCGGGAAGCGCAGGCGGCGGGACTGCTTGCCGGCCTCGCGCGCGGTGGCCCGCCACTTGGCGAGCGCCTTGAGGCCCCGGTCGCCCTTCCACTGGGTGATGCAACGGGCGGCCGACCAGGGCACGATCGCGTCGACCCCGGTCTCGGTCATCGTCTCCACGGCCAGTTCGCCGCGGTCGCCCTTGGGAAGGGCCTGGACGACGGTGATACGGGGGCTGGGCTCGGGTTCCACCGGGAACGCGAAGGGCTCGACGACCAGGTGGTCCTTCCCCGACGCGCTGAGGACGACCCCGGCCGCGCCCCGGCCCTTCCCGTCGGTGACCACCACGTCCTCGCCGGGCTGCAACCGTCGTACGGAGACCGCGTGCCGCCCCTCGGGGCCCGTCACGTCGATGATCGATCCGGGGCCCACGCCCTCCAGGGAGTCGACGACGAACACCGGCGCGGTCATCGGAGGTCACCCTTGGCCGACAACGCTGTCCTGGCCGCGTCGAGTTCGCCGACGAGGACCTCCACCAGCTCCCCGGCCGGCAGCTCGCGGGCCATCCGGTGCCCCTGGCCCGCCCACAGCGCCATGCCCTGCGCGTCCCCGGCCTTGGCGGCGGCCTTGCGCAGCGGCGAGGTCAGGTGGTGGATCTCGGGGTAGGCGGCGGGAGCGTACGGGCCGTGCTCGCGCAGGAAGCGGTTGACCAGTCCGCGCGCCGGGCGGCCGGAGAAGGCGCGGGTCAGCTCGGTGCGGGCGAACAGGGGGTTGGTCAGCGCCTGCTTGTGCCGGGCGTTGGCGCCGGACTCGGGGGTGGCGAGGAACGCGGTGCCCAGCTGGGCCGCGCTCGCGCCCGCCGCGAGGACGGCGGCGATCTGGCTGCCGCGCATGACGCCGCCGGCCGCGACGACCGGGATGCTCACGGCCTCCCGGATCTGGGCGATCAGCGAGAGCAGGCCGATGCCGGAGCCGTCGTTCTCCGGGATGTCCCGGTGGGTGCCCTGGTGGCCGCCGGCCTCCACGCCCTGCGCGATCACCGCGTCCGCCCCGGCCCGCTCGACCGCGAGGGCCTCCTCGGCGGTGGTGGCGGTGACCAGGGTGAAGGTTCCGGCACGGCGGAGGGAGTCGAGGACGTCCCGGCTCGGGACGCCGAAGTGGAAGGAGACGACCGCCACCGGGTTGTCGAGCAGGACGGCGAGCTTGGCGTCGTAGCCGTCGTCCCGGCCGCTGTCGGGGTCGCCCAGCTCGGTCTCGTACCAGGCGGCCTCACCGGCCAGCTGGTGGGCGTAGACCTCGACGGCGCCCGACTCGGCATACTCGGGCTGGGGCATGAAGAGGTTCACACCGAAGGGCCGGCTCGTGAGCCCCCGCAGCTGCTTGATCTCCTGGTACATGCCGTCGGCGGTCTTGTATCCGGCGGCGAGGAACCCGAGACCGCCCGCCTCGGACACGGCGGCGGCGAGCTGCGGGACGGAGACACCGCCCGCCATGGGGGCCTGCACGATCGGGTGGGGGAAGAGATCGGTCAGTGCGGAGGACATGACGGCATGTTGTCACGTCCTCCGAACAAGTCCGAATCCGGGCTTCCCACGGCATAGGCCACCGGCATACGGGGTGCCGAAGCACCCCGTAGACGATGGCTCAGCGCCCGTTGAAAGCATCCTTCAGTCGCGAGAACAACCCCTGCTGACCCGGCTGACTGTGCCTGCCCGGGGGCCAACCCCCGGACCCCCGGCCGACCCCGCAGCTCGCGTCAGCGACCGTTGAAAGCATCCTTCAGTCGCGAGAACAACCCCTGCTGACCCGGCTGGAACTGCCCCTGCGGCCGCTCCTCGCCCCGCAGCTTCGCCAGCTCGCGCAGCAGCCGCTCCTGCTCCGGGTCGAGCTTGGTCGGGGTCGTGACCTCGACGTGGACGATCAGGTCACCCCGGCCGCCGCCGCGCAGATGCGTGACGCCCCGGCTGTGCAGCGGGATCGACTGGCCGGACTGGGTGCCGGGCCGGATGTCGACCTCCTCCATGCCGTCCAGGGTCTCCAGCGGCACCTTGGTGCCGAGGGCCGCCGCCGTCATCGGGATCGTGACCGTGCAGTGCAGGTCGTCACCGCGCCGCTGGAAGGTCTGGTGCGGCAGCTCGTGGATCTCGACGTACAGGTCACCGGCCGGACCGCCACCGGGGCCGACCTCGCCCTCGCCGGCCAGCTGGATCCGCGTGCCGTTGTCGACACCGGCCGGGATCTTGACCGTGAGCGTGCGACGCGACCGTACGCGCCCGTCGCCCGCGCACTCCGGGCACGGGGTCGGCACGACCGTGCCGAAGCCCTGGCACTGGGGGCAGGGGCGGGAGGTCATGACCTGGCCCAGGAAGGACCGGGTCACCTGCGAGACCTCACCGCGGCCGCGGCACATGTCACACGTCTGGGCGGACGTGCCGGGAGCCGCGCCTTCACCGTTACAGGTGTTGCAGACGACCGCGGTGTCGACCTGGATGTCCTTGGTCGTCCCGAAGGCCGCCTCGTCCAGCTCGACCTCGATGCGGATCATCGCGTCCTGGCCGCGCCGGGTGCGCGAGCGCGGGCCGCGCTGCGACGCCGTACCGAAGAACGCGTCCATGATGTCGGAGAAGTTGCCGAAGCCACCGGCCCCGAAGCCGCCCGCACCGGCGCCGCCCGACTGGGAGAGCGGGTCGCCGCCGAGGTCGTAGACCTGCTTCTTCTGCGGGTCCGACAACACCTCGTAAGCGGCGTTGATCTCCTTGAACCGCTCCTGGGTCTTCGGATCGGGGTTGACGTCCGGGTGCAGCTCGCGCGCGAGCCGACGGAACGCCTTCTTGATCTCATCCTGCGACGCGTCGCGGCGCACGCCGAGAACGGCGTAGTAGTCCGTGGCCACTTACGACTCCGCCAGGATCTGTCCGACGTACCGTGCCACTGCGCGTACCGCTCCCATCGTTCCCGGGTAGTCCATGCGGGTCGGTCCGACCACGCCGAGCTTGGCAACCGCCTCGCCGCCCGAACCGTAGCCGACCGACACGACGGAGGTGGAGTTGAGTCCTTCATGGGCGTTCTCGTGCCCGATGCGCACGGTCATGCCCGGATCCTTCGCCTCGCCGAGGAGCTTGAGGAGCACGACCTGCTCCTCGAGGGCCTCCAGGACGGGCCGGATCACCAGGGGGAAGTCATGTCCGAAGCGGGTGAGATTGGCGGTGCCGCCGATCATCAGCCGCTCCTCGTTCTCCTCGACCAGTGTCTCCAGCAGAGTGGAGAGCACTGCGGAGACCGTACCGCGGTCCTCGACGTCGAAGGCCTCGGGCAGGTCCTCGACCAGTCGCGGCACGTCGGTGAACCTGCGGCCCGCGACCCGGCTGTTCAGCCGGGCCCTGAGGTCCGCCAGGGACGCCTCGCCGAAGGGAGCCGGGCAGTCGACCATCCGCTGCTCGACCCGGCCGGTGTCCGTGATCAGCACGAGCATCACGCGCGCGGGGGCGAGCGAGAGCAGCTCCACGTGCCGCACGGTGGACCGGGTCAGGGACGGGTACTGCACGACGGCGACCTGCCGGGTCAGCTGCGCGAGCAGCCGGACCGTGCGGGCCACGACGTCGTCGAGGTCGACGGCGCCCTCCAGGAAGTTCTGGATCGCCCGGCGCTCGGGCGCGCTCATCGGCTTGACGCCCGCGAGCTTGTCCACGAACAGCCGGTAGCCCTTGTCGGTCGGGATGCGCCCGGCACTGGTGTGCGGCTGGGCGATGAACCCCTCGTCCTCCAGGGCCGCCATGTCGTTGCGCACGGTCGCCGGGGAGACACCGAGGTTGTGCCGCTCGGTGAGCGCCTTCGAGCCCACCGGCTCCTCGGTGCCCACATAGTCCTGGACGATGGCGCGCAGCACCTGAAGCCTGCGTTCACTCAGCATTCGCGCGCACCTCCAGCATGTCGTCCCTCGGCCCTTCCGATCGCCCGCCTGGCACTCTGCGTGTCCGAGTGCCAGCCTTCCCCAGCCCAGTGTACGGGCGTGGGGTACTCACTGGGCAAGGTCGGTCCTGCCGTACCGGGTTGTACCGCTAGCGTCGCGGTATGACGGTGACTTGGGAAGAGCTGGGGTGGGAGCGGCTGGCGCCCGGGGTGGGCCGGTGCCGGCTGCCCGGCTGGGACTGCACCGCGGGCCTGGTTCTCGGCGCGGGTACGGCGCTGATGGTGGACGCCGGGTCGAGCCCGGCCGAGGGCGAGCGGCTGCGGACGGCGGCGCAGCGGCTGGCGGGGCACGGTGTGACCCATCTCGCGCTCACCCATCCCCACTTCGACCACGTCTTCGGCGCGGCCGCCTTCGCCGGGGCGGAGACGTACGGGGCGGTGGGCATCGACGCGGTGCTCGCGTACGAACGCGAGGAGCTGCGCCAGGACGCGGTCAGGAACGGCCTGCCGGCCCCGGACGCGGACGAGGCCGTCGCCGCCCTCCCCTCTCCCCGCCACCTGGTCTCCGGCGAGTGGACGCTGGACCTCGGCGACGGCCGCCAGGCGCTGCTGGCCAACGTGGGCCCCGGCCACACGGCCCACGATCTCGCGGTGCTCGTCCCCGGCACCCCGGAGATCGTCTTCTGCGGCGACCTGGTCGAGGAATCCGGCGAACCCCAGGCGGGCCCGGACGCCGTACCGTCCCGCTGGCCCGACGCCCTCGACCGGCTGCTCGCCCTCGGCGGCGAGGACGCGCTGTACGTGCCCGGTCACGGAGCGGTGGTGGACGCGGCGTTCGTACGACGCCAACGCGACGCGCTGGCAGCGCGTTTCGGCGTGTCATGAGTGCCGGTCGGCGGCTTCTCCTATCGTCATCCGAATGCGCCAGTACTCGCCGGACCTGACCCCGCCCTGGAAGAAGCCCAAGCCCGTTCCGGAGGTCCCGGCGGAGCCCGGCCTGGTGGTCGAGGAGCCCGGCACCGGCTTCTGCGGCGCGGTGATCCGCTGCGAGGCGGGCACGGTGACCCTGGAGGACCGCTTCGGCAAGCACCGGGTGTTCCCGCTGGAGCCACGGGGCTTCCTGCTGGAGGGCAGGGTGGTGACGCTGGTGCGCCCGTCCTCGGGCCCTGTCCGCCCCACCCGTACGGCATCCGGCTCGGTCGCCGTCCCCGGCGCACGCGCGCGCGTGGCCCGCGCCGGCCGCATCTACGTCGAGGGCCGGCACGACGCCGAACTGGTCGAGAAGGTCTGGGGCGACGACCTGCGCATCGAGGGCGTGGTCGTGGAGTACCTGGAGGGCGTGGACGACCTGCCGGCGATCGTGGCGGAGTTCGGTCCGGGCCCGGACGCGCGGCTGGGCGTGCTCGTGGACCACCTCGTCCCCGGCACGAAGGAGTGGCGCGTCGCGGAGTCGGTGACGAGCGAACACGCGCTGGTCGTCGGCCACCCGTACATCGACATCTGGGAGGCGGTGAAGCCGTCGTCCCTGGGGATCCCCGGCTGGCCGCGGGTGCCGCGCGGACAGGACTGGAAGACGGGGGTGTGCCGGGCGCTGGGGTGGCCGGAGAACACGGGGGCGGCTTGGCAGGGGATCCTGGGGCGGGTGCGGTCCTACAAGGACCTTGAGCCGGAGTTGCTGGGGCGGGTGGAGGAGTTGATCGACTTCGTCACGGCACCGCCCGCCTGACCCCGCTCAGTCCACCAGGTCCCGCACCACCGCGTCCGCAAGCAGCCGCCCGCGCAGGGTCAGCACCGCACGCCCCTCCTCGTACGGGCCTTCCTGCAGGAGTCCGTCCGCCAGCGCCCGCCGGGAAGCCGCAAGGCCCTCTTCCTTCAGCAGGGACAGCGGTACGCCCTCCCGCAGCCGCAGCTCCAGCAGGATCCGCTCCACCCGCCGGTCCTCGTCCGACAGCAGCTCGCGCCCGGCACCCGGCGACCGCCCCGACGCCAGCGCCGCCGCGTACGCGCCCGGGTGCTTGACGTTCCACCAGCGCACCCCGCCGACGTGCGAGTGCGCCCCGGGGCCCGCGCCCCACCAGTCCGCGCCCCGCCAGTACAGCTCGTTGTGCAGGCAGCGGGCCGCTTCCGAGGTGGCCCAGTTGGAGACCTCGTACCAGTCGAAGCCCGCCGCCGACATCCGCTCCTCCGCGATCAGGTAGCGGTCGGCGTGGACGTCGTCGTCCGTCATCGGGACCTCGCCCCGGCGGATGCGGCGGGCGAGCTGGGTGCCCTCCTCGACGATCAGGGCGTACGCGCTGATGTGGTCCGGCCCGGCGCCCAGCGCCGCGTCCAGCGAGGCCCGCCAGTCGTCGTCGGACTCGCCGGGGGTGCCGTAGATCAGGTCGAGGTTGACGTGCTCGAAGCCCGCGGCCTTCGCCTCCGCCACGCACGCCTCGGGGCGGCCCGGGGTGTGCGTCCGGTCCAGCACGCGCAGCACATGCTGCTTCGCGCTCTGCATGCCGAAGGAGATCCTGTTGAAGCCACCCTGCCGGAGGGTGGCGAGGTAGGCCGGGTCGACCGACTCCGGGTTCGCCTCCGTCGTGATCTCCGCGTCCGGCGCGAGACCGAACTCGTCGCGGATCGCGCCCAGCATCCGCACCAGGTCGTCGGCGGCCAGCAGCGTGGGCGTGCCGCCGCCGACGAAGACCGTACGGACCTCGCGCGGGTCGTCGCCGAGCACCTTGCGGGCCAGGCGGATCTCGTCGGTCAGGGTGTCCGCGTAGTTGTCCCGGGAGGCGAGCACTCCGCCGGTGCCGCGCAGCTCGGTCGCGGTGTACGTGTTGAAGTCGCAGTAGCCGCAGCGGGTCGCGCAGTACGGGACGTGCAGATAGAACCCGAGGGGTCGGTCGGCGGCACCGGCGAGCGCGGAGGCGGGCAGCGCGCCGTCGTCGGGGACCGGCTCGCCGTCGGGGAGTGCGGAAGGCATGTCCCCCATTGTCCCGTACGGCGCCGGTTACTCCGCCTGGAGCACCAGCAGGGCCAGGTCGTCCTCCGGCAGGCCGCCGCCGAAGTCGTGCACCAGGCGGCGGATCCTTTCCGCGATCAGGTCGGCGCTCAGGCCCGCACAGCCGGACAGGGCCCGCGCGAGCCCGTCACCGTCGTCGAACTGGCGGGAGCCGGAGCGGCGCTCGGTCACCCCGTCGGTGACGCACAGCAGGCTGTCGCCGGGCCGCAGCTCGATGGTCTCGCTGGTGTAGGTCTCGTCCTCCACGACGCCGAGCAGGGTCTGCGGGCGGGCGGCGGTGCGCACCTCGCCGTCGGGGCGCAGCAGCAGCGGCAGGGGGTGTCCGGCGGAGGCGAGGGTGCAGCGGACGCCGCCGTCGTGCGGGGTCAGCTCGCCGTACAGGAGGGACAGGAACCGGGTCTGCGGGCCGTCCCCGGGGACCAGGGGCCGGCCGCCGACGGCGACCAGCGCGCGGGCGGCCGCGTCGGCGGCCTCGGTGGCGTCGTCCAGGAGGAGCTGGTTGAGGCGGTCGAGGACGTCGGCGACCCGGTAGCCCTCGCGCGCGAGCAGGCGCAGCCACGGGCGGGCGAGTCCGATCACGACCGCCGCCTCGGGGCCCTTGCCCTGGACGTCGCCGACGGCGAAGCACCAGCGGCCGTCGCCCGCCGGGAAAAGGTCGTAGAAGTCGCCGCTGGGGCCGCCCTTGTCGCAGGGCTCGTAGACGAGCGCGCTGCTCACCCCGGGGATCTCGGCGACCGCGCCGGGCAGCAGGCCACGCTGCAGGACGGCGCTGATGGTGACCTGCCGGGCGTACTGGCGGGCCGCGCCGATGGCCAGCGCGACCCGGCGGCCGAGGTCCTCGACGAGCCCGGTGACCTCGTCGGGGAAGCGTTGCAGCCCGCAGCGGCCGATGACCAGCGTGCCCAGCGGGCGGCCGCCCGCGATCAGCCGGTACGCCAGCGCCGTGCCGTGGGCACCCTGCGGACCGAGCGCGTCGCCCGGCCAGGGGTACGGCTCCGGGCCGGACCGCAGCCCGTCCCGCGGGCACGGCGGGTCCTTCTCCAGGGCGCGGGTCAGCTCCTCGATGCGGTTCTCGCTGGCGTGCCAGACGCGCGCGGGCGCGCCGCCGTCGCCGCCGCGCAAGGTGGCCTCGTCCTCCAGCCACACCGCGCACCAGTCGGCGAGCCGGGGCACGATCAGCTGGCCGGTGAGGGCCGTGACCAGGGTCTCGTCCAGCTGCCCCGCGAGCAGGTCGGAGGCCTCGGCGAGGAAGGACAGCGCACCGCGGCCGAGCCATTCCCGGTCGGCTCCGGGACGCTGCGGCTGCGGAGCGAGGGCCTCGGCGGCCGCCAGGGTGTGGTCCGGGGCGGGCCCCTCCGGCTCCTCCTTCCCGCCGGCGGGCAGCCGCGCCCACACCGTCTTGGTGCCGGTGCGGTAGGTGACGCCCCAGGACTCGGCGAGGGTGGCCACCAGGCGCAGGCCGCGCCCATGGTCGGGGGCGTCGCACGGCGCCTCGCCGCCCGCGGGGTCGCGCGGCGCGCGCGCCGGGTGCTGGTCGCGCACCTCCACCATGAACGCGCCCCCCTCCTCCAGGCGCCAGTCGACCTCCAGCTCCGTGCCCGCGTGTACGACGGCGTTGGTGACGAGTTCGCTGACGACGGCCATGGCGTCGTCGGCCTGCCGTGCGGACTCCTCCGGATCGGTGAGCCCCCGGTCGCACCACTCGGCGAACGCGGCGCGCACCAGCGCACGGGCGGAGCCGGGCGCGAGGGGACTGCCGGGCAGGGTGGCGTGTCCCTGTGCCCCACAGTCGTAGGTCTCGCTCTCCCGCTGCGCCGGTATGGCCGCCATGTCCATGCGGCCAGGGTGACAGAGGGGCCCCAGACCTGTGCGCTGAGTTACCGAAGTGGACAGGCGCGCGTGAGAACTGTGCTACGGGTGTGCTCGAACACGGTCGGAAAGTGTGCGGAATTCGAGCATCCGCCCGTCTCAGTCCTCTCGGTCGTCCCGGTCCGTCAGTCCTCGATGTACCGGATGAGCACGCGCAGCGTCGTGCCGCGTTCGGTCCGCCAGGTCACCTCGTCCCCCACCTCCCGCCACAGCAGTGCCTTGCCCAGGGCCGAGTCGGGGCTCAGCCGCTCCGCCTCGTCACCGGCGAGCAACGCTATTTCGTACGCCGTGATCCCCGGTTCGTCCGGGTCCTCGACGCCGACCAGGCAGCCCGGTACGACGACGGCTCCGCCGGTGTAGGACGGGTCGGGGACGACCTGGTCGAGCAGGGCCCGCAGGAAGCTCCGCCGTTCCTTCAGCGCCTCGCGCCGCTTCTCGTGGTCGGCCAGCTGGGCCTTCCGGGAGGAGGAGTCGACGGCCACCACCTCGGGCAACGGCAGGTCGAGCACGTCCTGCACCCGCTCGAGTTCCCGCTGCACCCGCCGGTGGGCGCCCAGACTGATCCGGTCGACGCGCAGGCGCGGCAACGGTCGCTCGGGAGCGGGGGCGGCCGTCTCGCTGGTCCGCACGGGCTGCCGCGGCAGGGCAGGCAGCGTGGGCTGGGCGGCCGTCCGGCCGGTCGCGTTCCGGGCCACGGGCTGCTGCCGGTCCGCCGCTCCGGCTCCCGTCGGCCGCCGGTCCACGCGGAGCAGCTCCGTCGTACGGCCCTGGGCGGCTTCGGGTGAGCCGGGCGCGTGGTAGCGGGCCACGCCGACCTGGCCGTCGTCCCCGAGGACGGGTACGTCCACGCGCGCGATCGCGGCCCGGATCATCGCCTGTACCTCGGCATGGGCCAGCCGTGCGACGGGCCGTCCACCGCGCAGGACCTCCACGGCATCGACCCCCGGGAAACCGGGCACTCCCGCCGCACTGAGAAAGCGAGCGGAACCGGCCACGGCCGAGCGCAGACTGAACGCGTGCTGGGCCGCGTTGACTTCGTCCCGGTGGAGACGGGCCACGGAGACCAGGGCGGGGGCGGCGGGACCGGTTTGCGGTACGGCTGGGGCGGTTGGCCGGGTTGGTGGTGTTGCCGCTTGTGCCGGGCGGGGACGCGGGACGGAGGGTCGGGGCTGTGGAAGGGACGGTCGGGGCTGCGGCACGGACGCTCGGGTCTGCCGTACGGCGTCGCGGGTCGGGGGTTCGGCCGGAGCGGTAGCCGGCGCGGCCGGGTCGGCCGGGTCGGCCGGTCGGGTCTCCTTGTCGGCGTCAGCCAGCCGGACGTCCCGGTCGGCGTCAGCCAGTCGCGGCTCCCGGCCCGCACCGGCCGTCGCCCCTTCGATGCCCAGCCGGTCCAGCTCTGCCCACAGGGGTTCGAGGGCCCGTTCCGGGTCGAGGAAGAAGCGGCTGCCGCGGATGCGCACGAACGTCCAGCCGACCCGCTCCAGTTCACGCTGGCGTGCCGCGTCCGCGTCCGCGTTCTCCTCGTTGTGGAAGGCGTCGCCGTCGCACTCCACGGCCAGGCGCCTGGTTCCGCCCTCGACGACGAGGTCGATGCGGTAGCGGCCGGCCGGATACTGCGGCCGTACCCGGTATCCCCGGGCCCGCAGGGCCAGGTACACGCGCTGCTCGAAGAGGCTGTCGAACGCCTCGTGCGGCACGTCCGGACGGACCTCGCCGAGCCCCGCGCCGTCCTGGTCCTCGGCCGGCCGGGAGAACCAGTCCAGGTAGGCGCGCCGCAGGTCGGTCTCGCCCCACTCCGTGAGCGTCACGCTGTGGAAGAGCCACACCTGGTCGCGGGCCCGGGAGGCGGCCACATTGAGGTGCTGCCGGTTGAGGGCGCTGCTGTAGGGGCCGATGCGGCGCGGTCCGTCCGGGCCGGTGAGCGAGGCGACCGTGCCGATGAAGACGACGTCGCGCTCGTCCCCCTGGAACTCCTCGGCGTTGCCCACGCGCAGCCGCCGCCGCTGCCGCTCGTCGAGCGGGATCCGGTCGGCCAGCAGATCCTCGATGAGGAACTTCTGCCCGGCTCCGAGCAGGGTGATCACGCCCATGCTGCGGCCGGCGTAGGCGGGGTCCGCGATGCAGCGGGCGACGGTGTCCACCAGCCGCTCGGCCTCGGGCCGGTTGACCTGCTTCTGCCCGCTGCCCTCCACCCAGCCGTCGGCCACGTGGACCGCGCGCAGCGGCGGCAGCCGGTCGGCGCCGTACTGCCGCAGGGGCTGGAGCCGGCCGCCGTAGCAGAGGTCGTTGGAGAAGGCGATGATCTCCGGCATGCAGCGGAAGTGCTCCTGGAGCATCAGCCGGCCGCGGCCGCCGGCGAGTCCGGAGGCGATGTCGAAGAGGCTGGCGGTCGGCGTGAACAGGTTGCGGCGGGCGGCGGGCAGTTCGGCGAGCAGCCGCCGCTGGAGGGCGAACTGCTCGTCGTGGTCGACGCCGACCTGGGCCGGGCTGACCTGCTGGTCGTCACCGACGACCACGACCTTCGCGCCGAGCCAGGCGAGCAGCAGCGCCTCCGGCCCGGACTGGCTCGCCTCGTCGATGATCACCACGTCGAAGCGGCCGGCCCGGTCCATGGGGACCGTCTCGGTCACCTGGTGCAGCGGCATGATCCAGGCGGGTACGGCCTCCTGGCTGGCCTGGAGGCTCTCCCGCGCCTGCCTGCGGTAGGTGGCCGCGTACTTGCCGGTGCCCTTGCCGAGCCTGCGGACGTTCTGCTGGTACGAGGTGAGGGCCACGGCCTGGTCGTCGGTGAGCCGGGACAGGCAGCTGAACCAGGCCTTGTCGGCCGCCAGCCGCTCCAGGCCGATGCGGATGTCGGCGTCCGCCTTGGCGAGCAGGCGCAGTTGCCGCGTCTCGGCCTCGGGGTCGGTCAGGTCCGTCATGCGGGCGTGCCAGGCCGACCAGGCCCAGGCCGCCTCGAACTCCGTCAGGCGCGTGTCCCAGGCGGGGTCGTCCGGTGCCGACTCCAACGCGTCCGCGATGTAGGGGAGTTCGGCCGCGACCACCCGGTAGGCGTCGTCGCACGTCTTCTTGCGGTTCAGTGCCTCGCGCAGGTCGTCCAGCTCGCCGACCGCGGCGCCGTAGGCCTCCGCGTCGCGGGCCTCGGCGGCAGCGCGCGCCCGCTCCACCGCCGCCGTCGCACCGCGCCGGTGGGCGGCGGCCCGGAGCACGTCGATCGCGACGTCGAGCAGCGCGCGGGCGGGGTCGGCGGCGCGGCGGCCCGCTCGCGCGCGCAGCGCCGCGCGGACGGTGCGCACCCGCTCCTCGTCTCCCCAGTCGACGCCCGCGAGCCCCGGCGCGGGCGCCGCCGCGCGCGCCACGTCCTGGCGCAGGTCGGCGAGGGTGGTGAGGGCGGTGAGGGTGGCGATGTCCTGACGCAGCCGGGTCATACGCCGGTTGACGCTCTGCCAGGCCTCGGCGCCCTCGCCCCACTCCTGCTCGACGTCCTGCAGGTGCCGTTCCAGGGTGACGCGGTGTGCCACGGCGGACGCGGCGGCCTCCGTGTCGACGGTGCGGCCGTCGACCCGCACGGTCTCGGGGAAGTCGCCGACCGCCTTGCGCAGCCGGGTCTTCAGGCCGAGCGGGCCGCGCAGCTTCTCGCCGGCGGCGAGGCCGTCGCGCAGAGAGGTGGCCAGCCCCAGCGCCGTCGGCACGTCGTACGACTCCAGGCCGCTGACCAGGGTGGAGCCTAGGGCCCCTGCCGCCTGCTCGACCGCGGTCAGGGCCGCCGCGGTACGTGCGTGCCGGTCGCGGGTTACGAGGTCCTGCCCGGCGATGATCTCGCGGCGCAGTGCGGCGGCCCAGTCGGCGGGCAGGGTGGCCGCCGCGGCGGAGGCCGCCGTGAACTGGTCCAGGGCCGCGGCCAGCTGGTCCTGCTGCGCGACGGTCAGGGTGGACACGGCGTCGTCCAGACGCGAGGCGGAGCCGTCCTGACGGAGTGCGGCGAGGTCGGCCTCGGCCTCCCGGACGGTCTCGACCGCCTCGGCGAACGCGGGCCCGGTGGGCAGGCGCCCCGGATCGGGCAACGCGGCGGTCACCGTGGCCGCGAGGGCGCGGTGCCGGTCGGTGAAGGCGAGGGCCGCGCGCCGCAGGACCGTCAGGGCCGCGGGGTCGAGCGTGGGTGCCTCCGCGGGGACGGCGCCGAGCCACGCGTACCGCGGGCGCTCGGCGGCGAGGCGTTCGGCGATGCGGGTCAGGGTGCCCTCGTAGTCGCCGATCTCGGCCGGATGGCGGTAGGTCTCCTGTTCCCGCAGGGCCCGCAGGGACTTGAGGGCGAGCGCCTGCGCGGAGCGCGCGGACCTGAGGCGCTCCTCGTGATCCTGGATGCGCCGGCGGTAGGCGCGCGCGGAGAAGTCACCCTGCCGGTCCAGGATGGCCTTGACCGACTGTTCCAGTTCCTGCTGTCCGGCTCCGTCGTCGGTACGGCTGACGCACAGTTCGCGGATGCTGGCGGGGAGTTTGTCCCGCAGGACCTTCAGGGCACGGGCCGTGTGGCTGGTGATCAGGACCCGGTTGCCGTGGGCGAGCAGGTCGGTGACCAGGTTGGCGATGGTGTGGGTCTTGCCGGTGCCGGGCGGGCCCTGCACCACGACCAGGTCGCGGTCGCGCAGCCGCTCGGCGATGGTGCGCTGCTCGTCGTTGGAGGGCAGGGCGAAGTACAGCTCGGGCTGGGCGCCGCGGGCCTCCGGGGTGCCGGGCTCGCCCAGCGGCCGGTCGCCGCCGGCCCCGGCGACGGCGCGGAGCAGCGCGGTGGGTTCGGCGCCCTGTTCGATGTGCAGGGCGACACCGCGCAGGGCTTCGAGCATGCTGCGCCGGGTGCGCTCCCTGAGCAGCAGCACGGGCGCGAAGCTGACGACCGGCACGGCGGGGTCTCCCGTCGCGCGGTGCCGGACGGGTGAGGGGTCGTAGCGGCCCGCTTCGTGGGCGGCGAAGGTCCAGGTGGTGAGCGCGCGATGCAGCGGGTCGGCGAGCATCGCGTCCGTGGTGTCGCCGGCGGCTTCCAGCTCCTGGCGGACCAGGGCGCGGATCTCGGCGCGGGCCTTCTGCCCGGCGTCGAGCATGGACTCCTCGAGGACCGGGCTGCCGTGCTCCGGGTCGGGTCCGACGGTGATGGCCCCGGTGTCGGGGTCGATGGCGATGACGGCCCGGCAGGTGACGAGGTGCCGGCGGATCGGCTCGCTCTGGGCGGACCAGGTCAGATGGCCGAAGCCGACGACGAGTTCGAAGCTCTCGCCGAGTTCGGAGGCGTCCACGCACAGGCGGTAGAGGCGGTCGTAGGCGCGGACGACCGGTTTCGTGGCGCGGTCGCGCGCCGCCCACTTCTCCCACTGGCGCGACCAGGAGGCGTACTGCTCGTGCACGACGTCGCGGTGGGGGTCGTCGGCGAGGGCGACCGTGCGGTGCCCGGCGCGTGAACTGCCGCCCGCCGACACCTCGTCGGCCGGGATGTCCGCCTCGGTGCGCGGCGCGGGCGGCTCCTCCCGCTCGGAGTCGCGGATCTCCCGGCCGTCCAGCCAGTGGGCGAGCGGCAGGGGCGGGGCCGGCGGGTCGTGCCGTACGGGCCGGTCGGCCCGCAGCCACAACGGGGTGTCACCGGGGACGGCTTCGGTGAGGAAGCAGGCGAACTGCTCGGGCAGATCGGCGAACCACATCGGGTGCCGGGCGTCGTCGTGTGTGCGTACCGGCCTGGTGCGGCTTTCGCCGACCTCCGCGAGATAACGGAAGACGTGACGGACGACATCGTCGGGCGTCGCGGCGGACACGGGCACGCTCACCTCGCTGAACTGGCGGAACCCACATGTGGAGGGATTGTGTGCATCCTAGGGGGCGGGTCTGACACTCGTGTCGTTTCCGCCTGTTCCGGGCATGGGACGGCCCCGGAGGGCGAAGTGCCTTCCGGGGCCGGAGGGTTGTCTCAGCCTTCGCGCGTGCCCGCGTACATCTCGTCGATCAGGGCCTTGTACGTCCGCTCGACCACCGGACGCTTCAGTTTCAGGCTCGGCGTGATCTCGCCGTGCTCGACATCGAGGTCACGCGGCAGCAGGCGGAACTTCTTGATGGTCTGCCAGCGCTGCAGGCCCTCGTTGAGCTGCTTGACGTAGCCGTCGACCATCTCGACCGTCTGCGGGGCCGCGACGATCTCGGCGTACGACTTGCCCGCCAGGCCGTTCTCCTTGGCCCACTGCAGGATGGCGATCTCGTCGAGCGCGATGAGGGCGGTGCAGTAGTTCCGGTCGGCGCCGTGCACCAGGATGTTGGAGACGTACGGGCACACCGCCTTGAACTGGCCCTCGACCTCGGCCGGGGCGACGTACTTGCCGCCGGAGGTCTTGATGAGGTCCTTCTTGCGGTCGGTGATGCGCAGGTAGCCGTCGGGCGACAGCTCACCGATGTCGCCGGTGTGGAACCAGCCGTCGCTCTCCAGCACCTCGGCGGTCTTCTCGGGCTGCTGGTGGTAGCCGTCCATGATGCCGGGGCCGCGCAGCAGGATCTCGCCGTCGTCCGCGATGCGCACCTCGCAGCCGGGCAGCGGCTTGCCGACGGTGCCCGTGCGGTAGGCCTCGCCGGGGTTGACGAAGGAGGCCGCGGAGGTCTCGGTGAGGCCGTAGCCCTCCAGGATGTGAATGCCGGCGCCGGCGAAGAAGTAGCCGATCTCGGGGGCGAGGGCGGAGGCGCCCGAGACACAGGCGCGCAGCCGGCCGCCGAAGGCGTCCCGCAGCTTGGAGTAGACGAGGGCGTCGGCGACCTTGTGCTTGGCGCCGAGGCCGAACGGCACGGCGTGGGTGCCGGTGCGGCGGAAGTTGTCCTGCGAGACCTTGGCGTACTCGCGGGCGACCTCGGCGGCCCACTGGAAGATCTTGTACTTGGCCCCGCCGCCCTCGCGGGCCTTGGCCGCGACGCCGTTGTAGACCTTCTCGAAGATGCGCGGCACGGCCGCCATGTACGTCGGCTGCACCACCGGAAGGTTCTCGATGATCTTGTCGACGCGGCCGTCGACGGCGGTGACGTGGCCGACCTCGATCTGGCCGGAGGTCAGGACCTTGCCGAAGACGTGGGCGAGCGGCAGCCACAGGTACTGCACGTCCTCGCCGCTGATCAGGCCGGTCGCCGCGATGGCCTTCGCCATGTACGCCCAGTTGTCGTGCGGCAGGCGCACGCCCTTGGGGCGGCCGGTGGTGCCGGAGGTGTAGATGAGGGTGGCGAGCTGGTCGCTGGTGAGCGCGCCGACCCGCTCCTTGATCAGCTCGGGGTGCTTCTCCAGGTAGGCGGCGCCGCGCTGCTCCAGCTCGGTGAGGGTGGTCACCCAGTCGTTCGTCTCGACGCCGGCCGGGTCGATGACCACGACCTTGGTCAGCGCGGGCAGCTCGCCGCGCTTCTCCACCGCCTTGGCGACCTGGGCCGCGTCCTCGGCGATCAGCACCCGGCTCTCGGAGTCGGAGAGGATGAACGCGGACTCGTCGGCGTTGGTCTGCGGGTAGACGGTGGTGGTGGCGCCGCCCGCGCACATGATGCCGAGGTCGGCGAGGATCCACTCGACGCGGGTCGAGGAGGCGAGCGCCACCCGCTGCTCCGGCTGCAGACCCAGTTCGATGAGCCCGGCCGCGATCGCGTACACCCGCTCGGCCGCCTCGCCCCAGCTCAGCGACTTCCAGTCGTCGGGGCCCTGGCCGGAGGCGGGCGGGACCGGGTAGCGGTAGGCCTCGGCGTCCGGTGTGGCCGCCACGCGCTCCAGGAAGAGGGCCGCCACGGACGGCGGACGGTTCTCGATCAGGGTCTGTGTGTCGCTCACGACATCCTCCGGGGCCCGCGACAGTGCGGCTGGCTCAAGTGCGGCTGGGTTAACTCACGGGTGTGGTCAGGGCTTGTTGTTTAACTCGCGAGTAACTATCGAGCAGGGATCAGAGTAAGGGGCGACCGGCCGCTGCGTAAGGGGCATCGGCCTGTCACTTTCCACGCAGAGCGACGCTACGCACGCGTAGGGGCCCGCCGCGCTTTCGCACGACGAGCCCCTGTTGTGCCCGGTTTGCGGACACAGCCCGCTGTTACCGTTGGTTACTTCTTGCCCTTGGCCGACCCCGCGCTGTCATCGCTGGACAGGACCGCGATGAAGGCCTCCTGCGGAACCTCCACGGAACCCACCATCTTCATCCGCTTCTTGCCTTCCTTCTGCTTCTCCAGCAGCTTCCGCTTACGGGAGATGTCACCGCCGTAGCACTTGGCGAGGACGTCCTTGCGGATGGCACGGATGGTCTCGCGGGCGATGACCCGGGAGCCGATGGCGGCCTGGATCGGCACCTCGAAGGCCTGCCGCGGGATGAGCTCACGCAGCTTGGCGACGAGCCGCACCCCGTACGCGTACGCGGCGTCCTTGTGGGTGATCGCCGAGAAGGCGTCCACCTTGTCGCCGTGCAGCAGGATGTCGACCTTGACCAGGCTGGAGGTCTGCTCGCCGGTGGGCTCGTAGTCGAGGGACGCGTAGCCGCGGGTCTTGGACTTCAGCTGGTCGAAGAAGTCGAAGACGATCTCCGCGAGCGGGAGGGTGTAACGGATCTCGACCCGGTCCTCGGAGAGGTAGTCCATGCCGAGCAGGGTGCCGCGCCGGGTCTGGCACAGCTCCATGATCGAGCCGATGAACTCGGTGGGCGCCAGGATGGTGGCGCGCACGACCGGCTCGTACACCTCGCCGATCTTCCCCTCGGGGAACTCGCTCGGGTTGGTGACGATGTGCTCGCTACGGTCCTCCATGACCACGCGGTAGACCACGTTGGGCGCGGTGGCGATCAGGTCGAGGCCGAACTCGCGCTCCAGCCGCTCCCGGATCACGTCCAGGTGCAGCAGGCCGAGGAAACCGACGCGGAAGCCGAAGCCGAGGGCGGCGGAGGTCTCCGGCTCGTAGACCAGCGCGGCGTCGTTGAGCTGCAGCTTGTCGAGGGCCTCGCGCAGCTCGGGGTAGTCGGAGCCGTCGAGCGGATACAGACCCGAGAAGACCATCGGCTTCGGGTCCTTGTAGCCGCCGAGCGCCTCGGTGGCGCCCTTGACCTGGCTGGTGACGGTGTCACCGACCTTGGACTGGCGGACGTCCTTCACGCCGGTGATCAGGTAGCCCACCTCGCCCACGCCGAGACCGTCGGCCGGGAGCATCTCAGGCGAGTTGGTCCCGATCTCCAGCAGCTCGTGGGTGGCGCCGGTCGACATCATCTTGATGCGCTCGCGCTTGTTGAGCTGGCCGTCGATGACACGGACGTAGGTCACGACACCGCGGTAGGAGTCGTAGACCGAGTCGAAGATCATCGCGCGGGCCGGCGCGTCGGCGACCCCGACCGGTGCCGGGATCTCCTTGACGACCTTGTTGAGCAGCGCGTCGACGCCGAGGCCGGTCTTGGCGGAGACCTTGAGCACGTCCGACGGGTCGCAGCCGACCAGGTTCGCCAGCTCCTCGGCGAACTTCTCCGGCTGCGCCGCCGGCAGGTCGATCTTGTTCAGCACGGGGATGATCGTGAGGTCGTTCTCCATCGCCAGGTAGAGGTTGGCGAGGGTCTGCGCCTCGATGCCCTGGGCGGCGTCGACGAGGAGGATGGTCCCCTCGCAGGCGGCCAGCGACCGCGAGACCTCGTAGGTGAAGTCGACGTGCCCCGGGGTGTCGATCATGTTGAGGATGTGCGTCGTGCCCTGGTCGGGGCCCTCGGTCGGGGCCCAGGGCAGACGCACCGCCTGGGACTTGATCGTGATGCCGCGCTCGCGCTCGATGTCCATCCGGTCGAGGTACTGAGCACGCATCTGCCGCTGCTCGACCACACCGGTCAGCTGGAGCATCCGGTCGGCGAGCGTGGACTTGCCGTGGTCGATGTGCGCGATGATGCAGAAATTGCGGATCAGCGCCGGGGCGGTACGGCTCGGCTCGGGCACATGGTTAGGGGTCGCGGGCACGCAGGGTCCTGTCTCTTGAGGCGCCTTATGCCTCGGGTCGGATCGATACGTAGTCTCCATGGTCCCACGCGAAGGGACCGAGGACCGTTTTGGGCCGCTCGCAGGGCCACTGGTACTGTAGATGGCTGTGCCTCATGCCCTCTCAGCGCGAGGCACGACAGAAAATTTTTGGATCACCGGTACGGGACCCGAGCGGCCCCGCACCAAGAACCTGAAAAGGCTCCTTCGTGGCGAACATCAAGTCCCAGATCAAGCGGATCAAGACCAACGAGAAGGCTCGGCTGCGCAACAAGGCCGTCAAGTCCTCCCTGAAGACCGCGATCCGCAAGGCCCGTGAGGCCGCTGCCGCGGGTGACGTCGAGAAGGCCACCGAGCTGCAGCGCGCTGCCGCGCGTGCGCTCGACAAGGCCGTCTCCAAGGGCGTCATCCACAAGAACCAGGCCGCCAACAAGAAGTCGGCGCTTGCTTCCAAGGTCACGTCCCTCAAGGGCTGAAACTCCCTTCTGATCTGACCGCCGGAAGGACCCAGAGCGGGCCCTCTCTCATCCGCTCCCGACCGGCACCCCAGGAGTCACACGCGGCCTGCGTTCGCCACGCGGGTGTGATTCCGAGAGCTTGAACCCGAGGCCCCGGTGCCCTCCCTTCCCCAGGGTGGGCGGCGGGGCCTTCGGCATGGCCGCCCCGGGCCTTCGCGTCACGACCACCTTCGCGTCACGACCAGAAGGCGTTGTCCTTGTCGATGTCCGGTACACACTCGTCGATGTCGGTGATCTTGTCCCCGACGATCCGGAGGATCAGGCATCCGTCCTCGTGGTAGCGCCTGCCCTCGCGTTCCGCGGTGACGTGGTGCAGGGCCACGGCGTGGCCCCGACCGTCGACGAACACGCTGCGCAGGTCCACGCGCAGGCTGCCGCCGGTCTCCTGGAAGAGCCGGCCGTACATGCCGATGACCGCGTCCTGTCCCTTGAAGTCACCGGACAGCGGATGACTGCCGGGCACGTGATGGGTGACGTCCGCCGCCATCAATCCGCGCAGAGTGTCCATGTCGACACGGAGGAAGGCGTCGTAGCCCTTGCGGACGAGGGTTGCGTGCGGGTGTTCAGCCATGGTGATCGCCACCTTTCAGTGCGTCGGCCATGTACGGCTGATACCTGAGATTCTCCTCGCCAAGGGCCCTTGAGCGACTGGATCAGCCCCGGCCCCTGGACCGCGCGGCCCGGGCGATCGTCACGACCGCCTTCTCCAGCGCGTACTCGGGGTCGTCGCCGCCGCCCTTCACGCCCGCGTCGGCCTCGGCCACCGCCCGCAGCGCCACGGCCACCCCGTCCGGCGTCCAGCCCCGCATCTGCTGGCGCACCCGGTCGATCTTCCACGGTGGCATGCCCAGCTCACGGGCCAGATCGGCGGGCCGGCCGCCGCGCGCCGACGACAGCTTCCCGATCGCCCGCACCCCCTGGGCCAGCGCGCTGGTGATCATCACCGGAGCCACCCCGGTGGCCAGCGACCACCGCAGCGCCTCCAGCGCCTCCGCCGTACGGCCCTCCACCGCCCGGTCGGCGACCGTGAAGCTGGACGCCTCGGCCCGCCCGGTGTAGTACCGCCCGACGACGGCCTCGTCGATCGTCCCCTCGACGTCGGCGACGAGCTGCGCCACCGCCGAGGCCAGCTCGCGCAGGTCGCTGCCGATCGCGTCGACCAGCGCCTGGCACGCCTCGGGCGTGGCCGACCGCCCGAACCCCCGGAACTCCCCTCTCACGAACGCCAGCCGGTCCGCCGGCTTGGTCATCTTCGGACAGGCCACCTCCCGCGCCCCGGCCTTGCGCGCGGCGTCCAGCAGCCCCTTGCCCTTCGCACCGCCCGCATGCAGCAGCACGAGGGTGATCTCCTCCGCGGGCGCCCCCAGGTACGCCTTCACGTCCTTGATCGTGTCGGCCGAGAGATCCTGCGCATTGCGTACGACCACGACCTTGCGCTCGGCGAAGAGCGAGGGACTCGTCAGCTCGGCGAGCGTGCCGGGCTGCAACTGGTCCGGGGTCAGGTCCCGTACGTCCGTGTCGGCGTCGGCGGCCCTGGCAGCGGCCACCACCTCCTGCACGGCACGGTCGAGCAGGAGGTCCTCCTGGCCCACGGCAAGGGTCACCGGGGCGAGAGGGTCGTCATTCGCAGTCTTCCTGGCCATCGCCTACAGCATCCCACGCGGCACTGACAACGAACCGGCCGCGCACCCCGACCGGTCCCTGAGCGAACCCGGAGTCCGTCTCGGGGTCACGGCTCCTCGCGCCAGCCGTCCCACTCCTCCGCGAAGGCGTCCAGTTCGGCGGGGTCCAGGCGTCCGGTCTCGTCGTGCAGGACCAGCAGCCACTGGGCGTCCTCCGCGTCGTCCTCGCCGGCCAGGGCGTCCCGGACGAGCTGGGGCTCCTCGTCGATGCCGAAGCGCTCCCCGAGCGCCTCTGCCGCCTCCTCGGCGGCATCGCGGTCGGGCAGCACCAACACGTGTCTCACATCGCTCACGGCCCCATTCTCCGGCACCCCCGCATCGCGGGAATCCAGCACAAGCGCCGGAACCGATCCGAGCTAGTCGTTCCGGTTCTGGCTGCGCACCGTGGGCACACGGCTCAACCCGATCCCGAACCGCTCCCGGTACACCGCCAGCACCTCCTCGTCCGTCCCCAGTTCCCTCGTCTCCTACCGTCCGTCGGGGGCCGTCGTCGTCAACGCCCGGCCGCTGAGGGTGATCCGCCCGCCGTCCTCCGTGACCCGTGAGCACACCAGGGACCGGGTGAAGTGCGACTGCGGCGAGGTGCTGTGCCACCAGGCCCCGGCCACGAAGTCCCCGAGCGCGCGGGGTCGCGTCTCCAGCCGGTACTGCGGCCTGCCGTTGCGTACGACGTCCAGATCCGGGGCCCCGGCCGAGCCCGCCCCGCCGCCGAGCACTCCGGCGGGGTCCGGACCGGCCTCCGCCACCCGGAACGTCCCGCCGGGGTCCGGCTGCTCCCCGCGTTCCGCGAACGCCAGCGGATAGTGGTTGTGCGCCCCGAACCCCACGTCGACGAGCCAGTCCCCGCCGTCCGCCGTCCGCACCCGCAGCGCGAGATGGTCGTACGGGATGCCGAGTCGCCCTTCGTCGCCGTACACCCGCGCCGCCAGCAGCCGGACCTCGTAGCCGAGGGCGGCGAGCAACGCCCCGAACCCGCCGTTGAGTTCGTAGCAGAAGCCGCCCCGCCGAGCCTCGACCACCTTGTCCAGCAGCCGCTTCTCCTCCAGCACGATCTCCTCGCCGAGGTGGATGGACAGGTTCTCGAAGGGCACGGTCCGCAGATGGCGCAGGTGCAGCTCGCGCAGGGCCTCGGTGGTGGGGTGCTGCGGACGGGTGGCCCCGAGGCGGTGGAGATAGGCGTCTGCCTGTGCTGGGTTCATGCACCCAGTCTGGGCGAACAGCCGCTCCTCGGTCTCTGATCACCTGTACTCCGGTCTCTGATCATCTGTGTTCCTCAGTCCCTCGTGACCCGCACCTCCCCGTCCGTCCCGTCGCCTCCGCCGACCGCGAGCGCTCCGTCCCGGTCCGTGCGCAGTACCGTCGCCCCTCCGGCCCTGAGCGCGGCGACGGTCGCCGGTGCCGGGTGGCCGTACGGGTTGTCGACGCCGCAGGAGATGAGTGCCACCCGCGGGGCCGCGAGCCGTATCAGGTCCGGGTCCTGGTAGGCCGAGCCGTGGTGGGCCACCTTCAGTACGTCCACTCCCGCCAGCTGGGCCGCGGCCGGGGAGTGCAACAGGGCCTGCTGGGCGGGGGGTTCGAGGTCCCCGAGCAGCAGCAGTCGTAGTCCGCCGGACCGGACGAGCAGGGCGACACTGGCGTCGTTGGGTCCGTCCGGCTCCGGTACCGCGGCCTGGCCCGGGGCCGGGGCGGCGGGTGGCCACAGCACCCGCCAGGCCAGCGGTCCGCTGCGCCGCTCCTCCCCGGCCACGGCCCGAGTGACCGGGATGTGCCGTTCCGCCGCCTCCTTTCTCACGAACTCGGCCTGGTCCGCCGGTTCTTCGAAGTCCGTTGTCTCGATCGCGGCCACCGAGCGACCCCGCAGGACACCGGGCAGCCCCGCGACGTGGTCCGCGTGGAAGTGGGTCAGGACGACCAGGGGGATGCGGGTGATGCCCAGTTCCCGCAGGCAGTGGTCGACCAGTGCGGGGTCGGGTCCGGTGTCCACGACCACCCCGGCTCCCTCGCCGGCCGCCAGCACGGTCGCGTCGCCCTGCCCGACATCGCACATCGCGTACCGCCAGTCCGGCGGCGGCCAGCCCGTGACCACCCGGGTCAGCGGTGCCGGCCGCACCACCACCAGCAGGAGCAGCACACCGAGGGCACCGCACCACCAGGGGTGCCGCAGCAGCCGCCGGCCGGCCAGGACGACAGCCACGGTGACCGCCGTGAGCAGCAACGCCCCGCGCCAGCTCCCCGGCCAGTCCACTCCCGCACCGGGCAACGCCGCCCCGGTCCGGGCGACCCCCGCGATCCATCCGGCGGGCCAACCGGCGCACCACGCCAGCGCTTTGGCCGGCGGCATCGCCACCGGTGCCATGGCGAGAGCGGCGAACCCCAGCACCGTGGCCGGAGCGACCGCCACCTCGGCCAGCAGGTTGCAGGGCACCGCCACCAGGCTCACCCTGGCCGACAGCACCGCCACGACCGGCGCGCACACGGCCTGCGCGGCCGCGGCCGCGGCCAGCCCCTCGGCGAGCCGGGCCGGCACCCGGCGCCGCTGCAGCGCCTCGCTCCAACCGGGCGCCAGGACGAGCAGCGCGCCGGTGGCCAGCACGGAGAGCAGGAAGCCGAAACTGCGGGCCAGCCAGGGGTCGTACAGCACGAGCAGGAGGACGGCCGTGGCCAGCGCCGGGACCAGGGATCTGCGGCGCCCTGTGGCCAGGGCGAGCAGGGCGACCGAGCCGCAGGCCGCGGCCCGCAGCACGCTGGGGTCGGGCCGGCACACGATCACGAAGCCGAGCGTGAGCGCTCCCGCGAACAGGGCGGTGGCCCGCAGCGAGAGCCCCAGGCGCGGGGCGAGTCCGCGGCGCTCGACACGCTGGGCAAGACCGGGCGGTCCGATGAGCAGGGCGAGCAGGATCGTAAGGTTGCTGCCCGAGACGGCGAGCGTGTGCGCCAGGTCCGTCTCCTTGAAGGCGTCGTCCAGTTCGGGTGTGATCCGCGAGGTGTCGCCGACGACCAGCCCGGGAAGCAGCGCCCGGGCGTCGGCCGGCAGCCCCTCGGTCGCCTCCCGCAATCCGGCCCTGAGCCGACCCGCCAGCCGCTGCGGCCCGCTCGGCCCCGCGACGACTTCCGGCACGGGCTCGCTCCGCACCCGCAGCACGGCCGCCGTTCGGTCGCCGCCCGTCAGGGCGGGCGCCAGCCGGGCGTTCACCCGTAGCCGGGTGGACGGCAGCAGCCCTAGCCAGCCCGGACTCGCGCCGCGCATGCCCCGCGCGCCGGTCACGTCCCCCGTGGGAGGTGCGCGCGGCGCCGGAGTGGCCGCGTCGACGACCAGCAGCACGGGAGTTCGCGTCCGTGCACCGGCACCGTCGCCCTCCGTCACGCGCCGCACCTCCGCCCTGGCCAGCACCGCTACGGGCGCCGCGTGATCACCCCGTACCCGGGGCCTGCTCTGCCAGGGGTCGCCGGTCAGCTCGACCTCGGCGGTCACGGTCGCGAACCGCCGCGCCAGCTCGGGCACCGGCCCGCGCCGCACATCCGCCCCGTGCAGCCCCGCGGAGGCGGCAGCCGCGGCTACGCAGAGGAGCACGGCGGCGACCGGGACACGGGCGCAGGCGAACCGGACGGGCGGCCGCCCAGCCCTCCCCCACCGCCGGGCCGACAGCAGGACGACTCCGGCGAGCAGACAGGCGAGCGCGATGCCGGCACTCCAGCCCGGCGGAGCATCGAGGACCAGGGCAGCCGTCGCCCAGGCCGCGAGTGCCGGCGGCACCAGGCGAAGGTCGGTCGGAGCCGGCGGCGGCTGCTCGGCGGGGCCGCTCATGGCCGCACCATGGTCCGCAGGTCGGCGAAGCGGCGGTCGCCGATGCCGTTGACCTGGCGCAGCTCGTCCACCGAGCGGAAGCCGCCGTGTCGGGTGCGGTAGTCGATGATGTGCTGGGCCAGCACGGGGCCGACTCCGGGCAGGGTGTCGAGCTGGTCCGCGGTCGCCGTGTTGAGGGAGACCGGGGCCGCGGGTCCCGTCCCCGCCACTCCGGAGCCCACACCGCTGCCGGGCCCGGGCGGGGCGGCCGCCGCTCCCGCGGGCGCACCGACCAGGACCTGCTCGCCGTCCACCAGGAAGCGCGCCCGGTTGAGCCCCTCGGTACTCGCACCCGGCCGCACCCCGCCCGCGGCCCGCAGCGCGTCGGCCACCCGCGAGCCCGCCGGCAACCGCCGGATCCCGGGCCTGCGGACCTTGCCGCTGACGTCCACGACGATCTCCCCACCCGGCGTCGCCGATGCGCTCATGGCGCCACCGGACTTGGTGTCCTCGTCCCTCCTGGCGAACGGTTCCTCGGCGCGCACCACTTGGGGAGCGCTCACGGTCTGCGTCCGGCCGGCCCAGAAGTGCTGGACGGCGAACACGGCGGCCACCAGCAGCACCACGGCGAGCGCGACCACTCCCCGCCGCTCCACCCCGCACCGCACCTGCAACCACACCGGCAACCGCTCCCGGAGAGCGAGCCCGGCCCGCTCCCGCAGGCCCGGCACGACAGGTTCGGCCGTCTCCGAGTGGCCTGCTGGGCCGGGCAGTTGCCCCTCGGACACCCTGGCCGGACCTGACCGAGTGGACAGCGTGCGTGCCCCGCCGAGTCCGGGCAACGCCGTACTCACCCCTGGCGCCGCCCCCGTCGCGGTCCTCAACCCTGGCGCCGCCCCCGTCGCGGTCCTCAACCCGGGCGCCGCCCCCACCGCCATCGTCGTACGCGCGGGCGACTGCCCGTCCGGCGGAGCGTTGCCCGACTCCCGCCATTCCACGGCCCGTTCGCCGAAGAGAATTTCCGCGCGGCGGCGCAACTCCTCCGCGGGTGCGGGCATGCGGTGTCGGGCGTGGCGCCGGTCGGTGGGGCGGCGGCGGATGCGCCCGTCGGAGCTGGGGCCGCGGCCCGGTCCGCTGGTCGGGGTGGCGGTGCGTGAACGTGATCGAAGTGCCATGCGACGAGGATGGGGCATCTCGCCGCTTCGCGATGATCTTGGTCAATTCCCGGGGATTACTGCCCAGTTGTGGAAAACTCCACCACTCGCACGAGTGACGGCAGCCCGTGCGACGAGGGCGTCAGCGCGGCGAGACGACCGCTCCCAGCAACCCGGGCCCGGTGTGTGCCCCGATCACCGCCCCGACTTCGCTGACATGCAGATCTGCCAGTCCGGGCACCCGCACCCGCAGCCGGTCGGCGAGGGCGGCGGCCCGCTCGGGGGCCGCGAGATGATGGACGGCGATATCGACTTCGGCGCCGCCCGCTCGGTCGGCCACGATCTCCTCGAGGCGGGCGATCGCCTTGGACGCCGTACGGACCTTTTCGAGAAGCTCGATGCGGCCACCGTCCAGCTGGAGCAGCGGCTTGACGGCCAGTGCGGACCCGAGCAGGGCCTGTGCGGCGCCGATGCGACCGCCGCGGCGCAGATAGTCGAGCGTGTCGACGTAGAAGTAGGCGGAGGTGCCCGCGGCCCGCTTCTCGGCTGCCGTCACGGCCTCGTCCACCGTGCCGCCGGCCTCCGCCGCTTCGGCCGCGGCAAGCGCGCAGAAGCCCAGGGCCATCGCGACCATCCCGGTGTCCACCACCCGCACCGGCACCGGTGCCTCACGCGCCGCGACGACCGCCGCGTCGTAGGTGCCGGACAACTCGGCGGACAGATGCAGGGAGACGATGCCGCTCGCGCCGGACTCGGCGACTCTGCGGTAGGTCTCCGCGAACACCTGAGGGCTGGGGCGGGAGGTGGTGACCGGGCGCCGCTTCTGCAGCGCCTGGGCCAGGGAACGGGTCGAGATCTCGGTGCCCTCTTCGAGCGCCTGGTCGCCGAGGACGACGGTCAGGGGCACCGCTGTGATGCCGTGGCGCTCCATCGTCCGCGGCGGCAGGTAGGCCGTTGAATCGGTGACGATCGCGACATGGCGGGACATGAGCTGGAGGTTACCTGCCGTAGCGCTCGTGCGGCAGCCCGGCCCCTGTCTGCAGGTCCGGGAGCGGACCGGTCATGTGGTGCTCTCCGGGCGCGGCTTCTTCTCCCACGGGTAGGCGGGGCGCTGTACCGGCGGGGTGATCGCGGGGGCCTTCGGCTCCCCGGCGGTGCGGGATCCGGGCGTTTCCTGCCAGGTCTGCCGCTGTGCCTCCGGACCGCCGGCGGCGGCCGGGGCCTCGGGCCACGGCGGGGGTGCCGGTGTGGGTTCGGCCCGCGTCCAGTGGCGAAGGGCCCCTGCCTCGACGTCGATCTGGGCGCTGAGCGAGTCCAGGTCGTCGTCGGAGAAGCGGCGGGCCCGGTCGCGGGCGGCCCAGCGCAGGGAGTCGGCGGACTCGGTGATGCGCTCGGTGCGGCTGCGCAGCTCGGGCAGTCGCGCGGTGAGCGTGGCCCGGTCCGGCTCGGACTCCAGACGCTTGAGGTCGGCGTCCAGCTCATGGCCGTGCGCGCTGAGCCGCTCGAAGAGGCCGAGGGACTCCTTCAGCGACTCGTCCTCGGTCACGCCCGCGTGCAGCGCGTCCTGGGTGGCGCGCATCGAGGTGCGCAGCCGGAGCCGCAGCTGGGCGATCTCCCCGGCCGGGCCGAGCTGGGCGAAGGACTTGGCGCGCAGGGTGTGGTCCTCGACCGTGCGTCTGGCCTGCGCGATCGTACGGTCCACTCCGCGCTTGGCGGCGCCGACCGCCTTGACCGTGGCGTAGGCGCCGAGGCCGATGAAGAGCAGGAAGAGCAGGGCGAACACGGTGATCACTGTTTCCATGACGCTCCTCCTCCGCACGATGCGGCACGAGCCGCTGTGTTCTCCACGGTAAACGCAGCGGGCAGGCCCGGAGTTCCAGAAAAACCCCGAACCTGCCCGTAGGGGACTACCCCGATGCTTGCGCCGGACCCGTGCTTACGCCGGAACGGCGCCTACGCGGGAACGATCCTTACCGAAACGACGCTTACGCCGGAACGATGTTGACCAGCTTCGGCGCCCGCACGATCACCTTGCGGATGCCCGCGCCGTCCAGCGCCGCGACGACCTTCTCGTCGGACAGCGCCACCTTCTCCAGCTCCTCCTCGGAGATGGCCGGCGGCACCTCCAGACGGGCCTTGACCTTGCCCTTGATCTGGACGACACAGGTCACGGTCTCGTCCACCACGTACCGCGGGTCGGCGACCGGGAAGTCCTGGTGGACGATCGAGTCGGTGTGGCCCAGCTTGCGCCACAGCTCCTCCGCGATGTGCGGGGACAGCGGGGCGACCATCAGGACCAGCGGCTCGGCGACCGACCGAGACACCGAGCCACCGGCCTTGGTCAGGTGGTTGTTCAGCTCGGTGACCTTGGCGATGGCGGTGTTGAAGCGCAGGCCCTCCAGGTCCTGGCGCACGCCGTCGATCGCCTTGTGCAGGGCACGCAGCGTCTCCTCGTCGGGCTCGGCGTCGGTGACGGTGACCTCGCCGGTGTTCTCGTCGACGACGTTGCGCCACAGCCGCTGCAGCAGCCGGAACTGGCCGACCACCGCGCGCGTGTCCCAGGGCCGGGAGACGTCCAGCGGGCCCATCGCCATCTCGTACAGGCGCAGCGTGTCCGCGCCGTACTCGGCGGCGATCTCGTCCGGAGTCACCGCGTTCTTCAGGGACTTGCCCATCTTGCCCAGCAGCCGGGTGACCTGCTCGCCCTCGTAGTAGTAGGCGCCGTCGCGCTCCTCCACCTCGGCGGCCGGCACCGCGATGCCGCGGCTGTCACGGTAGACGTAGGCCTGGATCATGCCCTGGTTGAACAGCTTGTGGAACGGCTCCGCGGAGGAGACGTGCCCCAGGTCGTACAGGACCTTGGACCAGAAGCGGGCGTACAGCAGGTGCAGCACGGCGTGCTCGGCGCCGCCGACGTACAGGTCGACACCGCCGTGCGGCTGGCCCTCGCGCGGGCCCATCCAGTACTGCTCGATCTCGGGGTCGACCAGCTTCTCGCTGTTGTGCGGGTCCAGGTAGCGCAGCTCGTACCAGCAGGAACCGGCCCAGTTGGGCATGGTGTTGGTCTCGCGCCGGTACTTCTTCGGCCCGTCGCCCAGGTCCAGGGTGACGTCGACCCACTCCTCGTTGCGCGACAGCGGCGTCTCGGGCTGGGTGTCGGCGTCGTCCGGGTCGAAGGTGCGCGGGGAGTAGTCCTCGACCTCCGGCAGCTCCAGCGGCAGCATCGACTCGGGCAGCGCGTGGGCGATGCCGTCCTCGTCGTAGACGATCGGGAAGGGCTCGCCCCAGTAGCGCTGGCGGCTGAACAGCCAGTCGCGCAGGCGGAAGTTGACGGTGCCCTCACCGATGCCCTTGCGCGCCAGCCACTCGGTGATGCGCGCCTTGGCCTCGGCCACGGCCATGCCGTCCAGGCTGATCTCGTCGTTCGACGAGTTGATGATCTTCGCGTCGTACGACCCGAAGGCGTTCTCCCACGTCGAGGTGTCGGTGCCACGGCCGTCGGTCGGCTCGACGATGCAGTGGATCGGCAGCTCGAAGGCGCGCGCGAACTCGAAGTCGCGCTGGTCGCCCGCCGGGACGGCCATGATCGCGCCGGTGCCGTAGCCCATCAGGACGTAGTCGGCGATGAAGACCGGGATCCGGTCGCCGTTGACCGGGTTGGTCGCGTACGCGCCGATGAAGACGCCGGTCTTGTCCTTGGCCTCGGCCTGGCGCTCGACGTCGGACTTCGAGGCGGCCTGCGCGCGGTAGGCGGCGACGGCCTCGGCCGGCGTGGCGTGACCGCCCGTCCACACCTCGTGCGTACCCTCCGGCCAGGCGGCCGGGGTGAACTTCTCGACCAGCGGGTGCTCGGGGGCCAGCACCATGTAGGTCGCGCCGAACAGGGTGTCGGGGCGGGTGGTGAAGACCGTGATCCGCTCGCCGTCGATCGGGAAGTCGACGCGGGCGCCCTCGGAGCGGCCGATCCAGTTGCGCTGCTGCAGCTTGATGGCCTCGGGCCAGTCCAGCTCCTCCAGGTCCTCCAGCAGCCGGTCCGCGTAGGCGGTGATGCGCATGTTCCACTGGCGCAGCTTGGCTTTGAAGACCGGGTAGTTGCCGCGCTCGGAACGGCCGTCTGCGGTGACCTCCTCGTTGGCCAGCACGGTGCCCAGGCCGGGGCACCAGTTGACGGGCGCGTCGGAGGCGTAGGCCAGGCGGTACTCGCCCAGGACGTCGGCGCGCTCGGTGGCGGTCAGCTGGTTCCACGCGCGCCCGTGGTCACCCGGTACGGCGCGCTCACCGGACTCGAACTGGGCGATCAGCTCGGAGATCGGGCGGGCCTTGCCGGCCTCGTCGTCGTACCAGGAGTTGAAGATCTGCAGGAAGATCCACTGGGTCCACTTGTAGTAGTCCGGGTCGATCGTGGCGAACGAGCGGCGCTTGTCATGGCCCAGACCCAACCGGCGCAGCTGGGCCTTCATGTTCTCGATGTTGGCCTCGGTGGACACGCGCGGGTGCGTGCCGGTCTGCACGGCGTACTGCTCGGCGGGCAGGCCGAAGGCGTCGAAGCCCAGGGTGTGCAGGACGTTGTGGCCGGTCATGCGCTGGAACCGGGCGTAGACGTCGGTGGCGATGTAGCCCAGGGGGTGGCCGACGTGCAGGCCCGCACCCGAGGGGTACGGGAACATGTCCATGATGAACTTCTTGGGCTTCGCGGCCAGCTCCGGGTCGCCGGCCAGGTCACCCTTCGGGTTCGGCGCCGCGTAGGTGCCGTCGGCGTCCCAGAAGTCCTGCCAGCGTGCCTCGATCTCGGCAGCCAGGGCGGCCGTGTAGCGGTGCGGCGCGGCCACCTCGGCGGTGGCAGCGGGGTTCGTCTCGCTCATGATCCTCAAAGCTCCATCGATCGTCTCTGCCTGCAGAAATGAAAAATCCCCTCGCACAGGAGGGGACGCCGCGCCGATGCCGACCCGCCCGGTTCGACCGGGGGTCGGTACTGATCAGCGCGGCCCGCTAAGCAGAAGGCGTACGGCACGCATGGCGCTAGGGTACCGCAGCCCTTGAGCAAGCGGCGACGGACTTCCGTATGCCTTGTGGACATGCCACGAACCCGACCAGAGCTGAACGAAGGTCAAAGATTACTTCGCGTAACACCCACTAAGGGACATCGACACGGTCGCATTGTCCTTTGATAACAACGCAATAACTCAAACCTCGTACTGATCGGTATGGCGCCACTTAGAGTTCGGCAGCGGGACCGCCTTCCCGAAACTGCTCGGAGTTGCCCCCATGAACCCTCGTCGTAGTAACAGCTCGCTCCCCAAACCGGGCCGGTCGGCCTATGGGGTGGCGTCCGCCGTCGTCCTGCTGCTCATACCCGTGGTCGTGCTGGTGGGAGGCAGTCAGTTCCGCGACTTCCTGAACTTCGGTGCGGGCGTACTGTCTCTCGTCTCGCTCAGCTGTTCCGTGATCTGGGGCCTGTTCGCCCAGGACCGGATCTTCCTGAACACGCGCCAGCGGATCGTCGGCCAGGCAGTGCACCGGACGACCGCGGTCGCCTCGATCGCGTTCCTGCTGCTGCACATCACCACCAAGGTCGCGCTCGGCCACACGCAGCTGATCGCGGCGATCATCCCGTTCTCGCTCGGCGTCACCGGAATCGGCGGCCTGATCGGGCTGGGCTCACTGGCGGGCCTGCTGATGATCTTCGTGGGCATCACCGGCGCCCTGCGCAGCAACTTCGCCACCCCGGCCCCCGTCGCCGCCCGCTGGCGCGCCATGCACATGCTGGCCTACCCGGCCTGGTGCGCGGCGCTGATCCACGGTCTCTACGCGGGTCGCGCGGCCAAGCCGATCTTCGTGATCCTCTACAGCCTGTCCCTGCTGGGCGTCATGGGCGCCCTCGCGCTGCGCGCGGCCCCGCGCCCCGTCAAGCGCAAGGTCGCCGACCGGCTCGTGACCCTGCTGGGCAGCTCGGAGCGGTCGGCACTCGACGACCTGGACGCGAGCCGCTCCCGGGTCGCCGAGTCCGGCCTGGCAGGCTTCGAGGGCCGGCGCGAGCCGAAGGCCTCACCTGCCGACTCGCCCGCCCCCGCCGCCTCACCGCTGTACCAGACGCCCGCGGCCCCGGCCCCCGAGCCCGCCTCCGGCTTCGCGGCGGCCTACCGCGCCGTGTCCACTCCGGGCCGCCCGCAGCAGCCGTTCGCGGCCGGCCAGACCACGCGCATGGACCTGCCGCTGGATCTGCAGGCCACGGAGGCGATCCCGCGCGTGGACGGCCCCTCCAGCACCTCGGGCAGCTGGCCGATCCCGTCCCCGCCGCCGGTCGGCGAGGCTCCGCCGTCGGCGTACGACCCGCTCCAGGACACCGGATACAACATCCCGGTCTACGGCAATTCGGGCACCGGCGGATACGGCGGAAGTGACATGTACGACACCGGTGAGACGAACAACCTGTACGGCACGTACAACTCGGGTGACACGTACAACAGCGGTCCCGCCACTGAACCAACCCCCGGCACCTCGTACGAGACGCCGGGTTCGGGCGAACCTTGGAACACGCCTTCCGGAGGCTATAGGTGAACGAGGCCCTGCCCGACGTACCCGAAGTCCGCGTGGTCGGTCTTCCCCAGCTGACGTCGGGCTTCGACCTTGTGGAACGGCTCGACCTGCCCATGCATCTGAAGGTGCACGGGCCGCTCGACCCGCTGGGCGGCGAACAGCTCGCCCAACTCGCCGAGGCCATCAACCTCAAGGGCCGCGGCGGCGCGGGCTTCCCCTTCCACAAGAAGCTGCGCTCGGTCGCCGAGTCGGCGATCAAGCGGGGCGTGCGGCCGGTCGTCGTCGTCAACGGCAGTGAGGACGAACCGGCCTGCCGCAAGGACACGGTGCTCATCAACCGCGCCCCGCACCTGATCCTGGACGGCGCCCTGCTGTGCGCCGAGGCCCTCGGTGCCCGCACGCTGGTGATCGGGGTCACCCGGGAGTCCACCCAGCGCTCCATGGAGGCCGCGCTCGCCGAACGCGGCCTGAGCAACAGCCGTAGATCGGCACTGCGCGCGTGGGTGCAGCGCAACCCCGTGCGCATGGTCACCGGCGCCGCCGCGTCGCTGATCCGCTCGATCGATGGCGGCCCGGCGATCCCGCCCGGCCGCAAGATCAGCGCCTCGCAGACCGGCGTCGGCGGGGCACCCACGCTGCTGTCGAACGCGGAGACGTTCGCGCAGCTGGCCATCGCCGCCCGCATCGGCCCCGAGCGCTACGGCAACACCGGCCTGTACGACGAACCGGGCACCGTCATGCTCACGGTCTCCGGCGCGGTCGCCCGCCCGATGGTGCTGGAGGTCCCCACAGGCGTCCCACTGCGCTACGTCCTGCAGCTGGCCGGCGCCCCGCCGGTGCCGCAGGGCGTGCTGACCGGCGGCTACCACGGCAAGTGGATCGACGCGGCCACCGTCAACGAGGCGATCGTCTCCCGCAACTCCCTGGACGCGGTGGGCGGTTCGCTGGGCGCGGGGGCGATCCTGCCGATCAGCCAGGACACCTGCCCGCTGGGCGAGTCGCTGCGGGTGGCGCAGTGGCTGGCCGAGGAGAGCGCCGGCCAGTGCGGCCCCTGCTACCTCGGACTGCCCGCCGCCGCGCGCGGTATGGAGGACATCCTCAACGGCGGCGGGCCCGCCGCGCTGGAGGCGCTGAAGCAGGTCGCGAAGAACGTGAAGCGGCGCGGGGCGTGTTCACACCCCGACGGCTCGGCGATGTTCCTGGAGTCGACCATCAAGGCGTTCACCGACGACCTGGCCGCGCATGTCCTCGGAAACGGCTGCGGACGGCCCGTGGAGGGCGTTCTGCCGCTCTTCGAGGGGGGCAGGGCCCCTACGGGCATCCCGGGCGGCGGAGAGCCCGAGGAGACCGGCTCCAGCCGCCAGAAGATCTACGTCGACTGGACGCTGTGCCGGGGCCACGGACTGTGCGCCGACATCCTCCCGGAGGTCTTCGAACTGGGCGCGGACGGATTCCCGACCGTGGCGCAGGCGCAGGTGCCGCGCTACGCGGAGGCGAAGGCCCTGCGCGCGGTGCGCCGCTGCCCGGCGCTGGCGCTGCGCCTCGAGGAGGACACGCGCGGGCAGGCACCCTCGCGCAACCTTCCCGTCCTCTCCCAGGGCCGCGGCCGCCGCGCCCTCGGACGCTGAGCACACGAACGGCGGGTCACCCGGCTCGAGTGACCCGCCGTTCGTGTCGCGCCTTTCACATGCTCCGGAACACGCCGAAGGCGGACCTTCCGTTCGGAAGGTCCGCCTTCGACTTCTGTGGAGCTAAGGAGAATTGAACTCCTGACCTCCTGCATGCCATGCAGGCGCTCTACCAACTGAGCTATAGCCCCTTGCTTTGGTCCGCCCGGTTTCCCCGGCGGCGACGCCAACATTACACGGTCACCGGGGCGCAGTACCAAATCGGTTTCCACTCTGCCCTCATACGGGGGCTAATGTCTGCTTTCGTGACCCTGATCGCGTTCTCCGGAGCCCGGCGCCGGGTGCCGGTGGCCGTAGGTGCGTGCCTGGTGTCGTTCACGGCGTTCTGGCTGGCCCAGAGGGCTGCGCACGTGACGATGATCGACCTGATGGTGTACCGGTCCGAGGGGGCCACCGTCCGCGCGGGGGGCGACCTGTACGCGCTGCGGGCGACCGCCGCGCACCTGCCCACCACCTACCCGCCGTTCGCGGCCCTGCTGTTCACCGCGCTGACCCTGCCGGACACGCTGACGCTGCGGGTGTTGGCGACGGCGGGAAATCTCGCTCTCCTCGTGGTGTTCGCACGGCTGTCGCTGAAACTCGTCGGCCACGCGCGCGTGGAGAGCGTCTGGTGGGTCGCGGCGGTGGCCGTGTGGTGCGAGCCGGTGTGGACGACGCTGCGGTACGGCCAGGTCAACCTGCTGCTGGCCGCCCTGGTGCTGTGGGACCTCACCCGCCGCCCCGCCGGCGGGTACGACCGCCTGGCCGGGGCGGGGCTCGGGCTCGCCGCCGCGGTCAAGCTGACCCCCGCACTCTTCCCGGTGTTCCTGCTCGCCGCGGGTGTCGTGGCCCGGCTCAGGGGCGGGGACGGGGGGCCGTGGCTGCGGCACGCCCGCGGGGCGGCCGCCGCGTTCGCCGGGGCGACACTGCTCGCGGCCGCCGCCCTGCCGTACGACTCGTGGCGGTTCTGGACGGACACGGTGTTCCACGCGGACCGGGCCGGGCATCCCGAGAGCAGCGCCAACCAGGCCCTGCGCGGCATTCTGGCCCGCCTGCTGCACACACCCGACCCGGGAGCCCTCTGGGTCGCCTCCGCGGCCCTGGTGGCCGTCCTGGGGCTCGCGGTGGCGGTGACGGCGGAGCTAAGGGGGATGCGGCCCTGGGCGGTGTGCGCCTGCGCGGTCACGGCGCTGCTGATCAGTCCGGTGTCGTGGACGCACCACTGGGTGTGGTGCGTGCCCCTGGTGCTGCTGCTGTGGACGCGCGGACGCCGGGCGGCCGCCCTGGGCACGGCGCTGGTCTTCTGCTCGTACGCCCCGTGGTGGGTACCGCACGGCCCCGGACGGCCCGAACTGCACCAGACAGGCGTCCAGTTGACACTGTCGGCCCTCTATGGAGGAGCCGGTGCGCTGTTCCTCGCGCTGGCCCGGACATCGTTGCCGAGGCCCCGGCAGCGGTCGGCAGCGCGTCAAGCGGTCACGAAGGAGTAGAACCTCTTGAGCGTGCAGTGCTCCTCGAGCAGCCGGCCGTAGATCGGCTCGCCCTCCAGCTCGCGGTAGGTCTCGATCGGGTCGCCTTTTATGATCAGCGCCCGCGCGCATTCCTCGCACCAGTACTGGTAGTCGGGATTGATCGGTTCCATGTCACGAACGATCGGTGTACCGCTCCCGCACCAGTCGCACTTTCGCCTGTGTGCACCCATCGATCAGCTCCAGCTGTGGCCGCAGGCCGTGCACACGTAGGAGATTCCGCCGTTGTCGCCAAGAACCTGGGCCACACGCGCGGAACCGCAGGAAGGGCAGCTGAGCCGGGTGGTCGTATCCCGTATCAACGCCGCACCGAGGAGGTGGCCGCCCTCCTCAAGGATGCTCGCAGGCATCGCTACTCCCTCCCGTCGGGCCGCGCCCCCTTCCGGCCGTTTGATTCTGCCACGGCCGGACCAATACGGTCAGCGACGCCTCAGTACCAGTCCGGACACGGCCCCCACTGCGGCCGTTCCGGCCAGCGCCCAAGCACACACCGAGAACGCCTCCGCAGAGGTATACGCCCGCAGAGCCCCGAGTGACTCAAGCCGGTTCAGGAACAGTGTGCCGAAAGCCGCCACCCCGATCAGCTGACCGAGCTGGACGACAGTCGCCAGCAGCCCGCTGGCGTCCGCGGCGTCCTCGGGCCGCACAGTGGCCAGCGCGCCGGTGAGGGTCGGGCTGAAGGCCAGCGCGAGACCGACCCCCACCCCGGCGTACCCGACGTACAGCAGCGCTCCCCCGTCGCCACCGTCGTGGAAGGCCAGGCCCACCACGGCCGTGGACACGGCCGTCAGCGCGAACCCGGCGGGAGTGAGCGCCCGCTGCCAGGCGGCGGGCCACTTCCGCCAGGTCAGGCTGACAGCGCCGAAGACGACCGCGGTCGGCGCGAAGCTCAGACCGGCACGCAGCGCGCTGTAGCCGAGACCGCCCTGGACGTGCAGGGTCAGTGCGAAGAGGAAGCCGGCGTTGACCGACATGACGGCCAGGATGCGCAACACGGCCAGGCCGATGCCGGGGTGACGCAGGACGCGCAGTGCGATGAGCGGGGCGCCGCCGCGCCTGGCCAGCCGGGATTCATAGCCGCAGAACACGGCGAACAGAACCGCGGCGGTGGCCAGCGACACCCAGGACCACAGCGGCCAGTCCTCCTCCTGCCCGAGCACCAGCGGCACGGTCAGCAGTGACACGGCCGCGCCCAGCAGGACGAGTCCGGGCAGGTCGAGGTCGCGCACCCGCTCGGCCTCCGCTCCGCGTCCCGGCGGCAGCACCCGCCTGCCCAGCACCAGCAGGAACACGCCCACCGGCACGTTGACCAGGAACACCGGACGCCAGCCGGTGCCGAACAGGTTGGCGCTGACCAGCAGGCCGCCCACCACCTGCCCGGCCGCCGCACCGACCGCGAGGACGGCCGAGTAGGCGCCGAGCGCCCGGGCCCGGGCCTCGCCGGTGAAGGTGCGCTGGATCAGGCTGAGCACCTGCGGGATCATCAGCGCCGCGCCGGCGCCCTGCACCAGCCGGAACACGATCAGCTCGGTCGAACCCTGCGCCAGGCCGCAGGCGAGCGAGGCCGCGGTGAACAGGGTGAGTCCGGCGAGGTGGACCCGACCGTGGCCGACCCGGTCGCCGAGCCGGGCGCCGGTGATCAGCAGCACGGAGTAGGTGATGGCGTAGCCGGCGACCACCAGCTGCAGGTCGGCGCCCGAGGCGTGGAGATCGGAACCGATGGTGGGCGCCGCGACGTTCACGATGAAGACGTCCAGGGCCGCCATGAACAGGGCGGTGAGCAGGACCGCGAGCAGCAGCCGGGGCTGATTGTCAGTGGCGGATGCTTCACTGTGAGTGACTGGGGAACCACCGTCGGCGGCAGCTTCCGCACCGTCGGCGGTAGGGACCTCACTGTCAGTGGCGAGTGCTTCACTGGTCGCAGGGCTTGGAACGGGTGCGGGACTCGGCCCGGTTCGAGGTGTCGTCGTCATGACGTCGAGACTGACGACGGACCGGCGAGGGTGCCGAGTGCCCTTTGATGCTGGTACTGGCAGCACCTGGCAGCGCCCGGGGCGGGTGCCGACGATGGGGACGGGACGACGGGGGACGGGGGACTGACGATGGGGACGACGACACAGCGCCGCAGGCCGGAGCTGGCCGCCTTTCTGCGCAGCAGGCGGGCCAGGGTGACACCGGCCGACGTGGGCATGCCGCCGGGGCTGCGGCGACGCACACTCGGGCTGCGCCGGGAGGAGGTCGCCCAGCTCTCGGGCGTGGGGGTGACCTGGTACACGTGGCTGGAGCAGGGCCGGCCGATCAACGCCTCGTCGCAGGTACTGGACGCGGTCGCACGGACGCTGCGGCTGGACCCGCCGGAGCGGGAGCACCTGTACCGGCTGGCGGAGGTGCCCTTCGAGCCGGCACCGGAAGGCCTGACCCGGCGGGCCGGTCCGGAGGTCCGGGGCATCATCGACGCCCTCGACCCGCTGCTCGCGGTGGTCTACAACTCGCGGTACGACATCCTGGCCACCAACCCGGCCTACCGCGACCTGTTCGTGGTGCCGCAGACCCTCCCCATCGGTGTGCCGAACGTGCTGTGGACGTTGTTCACGCTGCCGGAGGAGACGTGTCCGGTGGTGCACCGGGACCGCGAGCTGCCGGTGATGGTGGCGACGCTGCGGTCGGCGTACGGCAGACATGTGGGCGAGCCGGCCTGGGAGGACTACATACGCGGTCTGTCGGCGGCGAGCCCCTACTTCGCGTCGCTGTGGGCGAGTGGTGAGGTGACGCCGCCGGGGCCGCGGGTCAAGACGTTCCGTCACCGGGCGGTGGGCGAGATGCGGATGACCTCGCAGTCGCTGTCCATCGACGGGATGCCCGAGTGCCGGATCGTCGTCTACACACCGGAGGACGAAGACGCGCGCGCGAAGGTCGCGTTGCTCAGAGAACAGAGGCAGCGGCTGTGGCCGCCGACGGACGGGGAGGCCGCCGAGATCATTCGTCGATGGAACACAGAAAATCCCGCCCCCTGAGGGGACGGGATCCTCTTCACCGATCTTTGACAACTCAACAGAGTGTCGATCTGTGGAGCTAAGGAGAATTGAACTCCTGACCTCCTGCATGCCATGCAGGCGCTCTACCAACTGAGCTATAGCCCCTTGTGTTCTTCCCGCTCGGCGGGGGCGAACAAGAAGAACTCTAGCCTGTGACCTGCCGGAAAGTGAAATCCGGGGTCAGGGGTCAGTCGTCGTCGCCGAGGACGGGCTCCGGGAGGGTGCCGGCGTTGTGCTCCAGCAGGCGCCAGCCGCGGGCGCCCTCGCCGAGCACGGACCAACAGCAGTTGGAGAGGCCGCCGAGGCTCTCCCAGTTCCGGGCCTCCAGGCCGAGGAGCCGGCCGATGGTGGTGCGGATGGTGCCGCCGTGGCTGACCACCACGAGGGTGCCGTCCTCGGGCAGCTTCTCGGCGTGCCGCAGCACGACGGGGGCGGCGCGGTCGGCGACCTCGGTCTCCAGTTCGCCGCCGCCGCGGCGGACCGCCTCGCCGCGCTTCCAGGCGGCGTACTGCTCGCCGTACCGGGCGATGATCTCGTCGTGCGTCAGCCCCTGCCAGACGCCCGCGTAGGTCTCCCGGAGGCCCTCCTCGCGGACGATGTCGAGGCCGGTGAGGGTGGCCAGCTCGGCGGCCGTGTTCGCGGCCCGCTGCAGGTCCGAGGAGACGATCGCGTCCGGGCCCAGGGAGGCGAGCAGCCGGGCGGCGCGGCGGGCCTGGCCGAGGCCGGTCTCGGTCAGCTCGACGTCCGTGGTGCCCTGGAAGCGGCGCTCCACGTTCCAGGAGGTCTGGCCGTGCCGCCACAGGATGATGCGGCGGCCCCGGCCGGTGCGGTCGCTCACCTCGCCGGTGGCGCTCATCACCACTCCCCGGCCGGCTCGTCGGCGGCCTCGGCTGCCTGCAGCTCGGCGTGCTCCTTGGCCTTGCCGCGGGTGGCCTTGGCGTCGGCGGGCAGCTCAAGCTCGGGGCAGTCCTTCCACAGCCGCTCCAGGGCGTAGAAGACCCGCTCCTCGCTGTGCTGGACGTGGACGACGATGTCGACGTAGTCGAGCAGGATCCAGCGGGACTCGCGGTCGCCCTCGCGGCGTACCGGCTTGGCGCCGAGGTCCTTCAGCAGGCGCTCCTCGATCTCGTCGACGATCGCCCTGACCTGGCGGTCGTTCGGCGCGGAGGCCAGCAGGAATGCGTCCGTGATCGACAGCACGTCGCTGACGTCGTAGGCGATGACGTCGTGGGCGAGCTTGTCGGCCGCTGCCTGGGCGGCGGTGTTGATGAGCTCAAGGGAACGATCAGTGGCGGTCACTACATGGCTTTCCGTCAAGGGGTCACTTGACATCAAGGGTCTCACGGACCGCTGGGCGCACCCCACGTGATTAACGGATCACATGGGGTGCCCCGGCCGCTGTCAGGAGGAAGCGGGCTTGTAGTCGCTGCCGAGGACGACCGAGACGTCGGCGCCGGAGGAGACCGTGCCCTTGGTCACGGAGCCGGCGGGCAGGCCCAGGGTCTTGGCGACCTCGGTGGCGTTCGCCTTGTCGGCGGCGTCGGCGTAGAGCACCTTGGAGGTGGCCTGGGTGCCGGACGCGGTTCCGCCCTCGAGGAAGGTGAAGCCGCCGTTGAGGAGCACCACGCGGGCCTTCTCTGTGTCGTCCTTCACACCGGTGGCGTTCTGGACGGAGACCCGGACCGCGGAGCCCGCGTCGGGGCTCTTGGCGGTGCCGCCGAGGATGTCCTTCACCACGCTGTCGCTCGTCCTGGCGCTCAGCGTGCCGTCGGACTGCACGGGCAGCAGGGCCGTCTTGTAGTCGCCGCCCTTGGCGAGGTCGGCGAGCCTGGCCAGGAAGGCGCCGAGATCCTTGTCGGTCAGCGGCGGGTCGAGGATCTGCGCGAGGGTCTGCACGGTGGTCGTGGCGCCCGTCGGGTCGGAGGACATCTTGCGCAGCACCCCCTGCATGACCTGCCCGAACCGCTCCAGCTGGGCGTTCTGGGCCTCGCCGGAGGCACGGTAGGTGGCGTAGGCGACGGCCATCTTGCCGCTGAGAGTCTGGTCCTTGCCCTGATGGACCAGCGGCGAGGTGCCCTTCTTCTTGGCGTCCGGGTCGGGTACGTCGGCGTTGGTGTCGATGTCGATGTTGCCGACCAGGTCGACGAGGTTCTGCAGATACGGGGTGTCCAGGCGCCAGGTGCCCTGGATGTTCGTGCCGAGGACGGTGTCGAGCTGGTCGCGGGTGCCGGAGGCGCCGTCGTCGTCGACCGACTTGGCCAGGGTCGTGGTGGTGCCGTCGTCGCCGGTGAGCGCGAGGGAGTTGGGCAGCAGGACGGTCGTGCCCTGCTTGGTGGTGGTGTTGTCGACCAGCAGCGCCGTGGAGGTGCCGCCCTTGCCGGTGTTGTGCAGGTGGACGACGATCACGTCGCGTTTCTGGGCGGCCGCCGACGTCGCCGTGCCCGACTTGGAGCCGGAGGAGGACAGGCCGGGCAGCTTTCCGGCGTACCAGAGGTAGCCGACACCGCCGACGGCGACGAGGGCGAGGACGACGAGCAGGGCGATGGTCCGGCTGCGGGCGCGGCGGCGGGCCTCCTCGCGGCGCTCGGTGCGGTTCTCGGTGAAGTTCAGCCAGTCGATGACGTCTTCGGAGTCGTCGGTCGGCTCCTCCACGAAGGCGAACTGCTCGGTGTGGTACTCGCGTTCGGGGTCGGCCGCGGGTTCCGGCTCCTCGGCCTGACCGGGCTGCTGCGGGACCGGTCCGGCCTGCTGCGGGATGTACGCGGTCTGCTCGGCGACGCGCGGCTGCTGCCCACTGGTCGCGGTCTGGCCGTAGGGGTCGTACGCGTTCGCCGCGCCCCTGCCGCCGTAGGAGTCGTAGGAGGGGGCGGGCGCCTGGTGGCCGGTGTCGTAGGGGTCGTAGGAGGGGGCGGGGGCCTGGTTGCCGGTGTCGTAGGGCTGGGCCTGCTGCTGCCCGGTGGCGTACGGGTCGTAGCCGTAGCCCTGCTGGGCGTACGGGTCATAGGGCTGCTGCGGAACCTGCTGCTGTGGAACCTGCTGTGCCGGGACCTGCTGGTACACCGGCCGGCCGTACTCGTCGTAGCCGACGAGTTCGTACGGGCCGTCTCCGTACCCCGCGTCGTATCGGTCGTTCACCGGTGCCCCTCTCGGCTCACTCGCCGCGGTACAGCTCGCGCTTGTCGATGTAGCGCACGACTCCGTCCGGCACCATGTACCAGATGGGCTCGCCCTTGGCGACTCTCGCGCGGCAGTCCGTGGAGGAGATGGCGAGCGCGGGCACCTCGACGAGCGTGACTCCGCCTTCCGGCAGGCCGGGGTCGGTCAGGTGGTGGCCGGGCCGGGTGACGCCGATGAAGTGCGCGAGGGAGAACAGCTCCTCCGAGTCACGCCAGGTCAGCAGCTGGGCGAGGGCGTCGGCGCCGGTGATGAAGAACAGGTCGGCGTCGGGGTTGAGGGCCCGCAGGTCGCGCAGGGTGTCCACGGTGTAGGTGGGGCCGCCGCGGTCGATGTCGATGCGGCTGACGGAGAACTGCGGGTTCTCGGCGGTCGCGATGACCGTCATCAGGTAGCGGTCCTCGGCCGGGGAGACCTTGCGGTGGGACTTCTGCCACGGCTCGCCGGTGGGCACGAACACCACCTCGTCCAGCTGGAACTGCGCGGCGACCTCGCTGGCCGCCACCAGGTGTCCGTGGTGGATCGGGTCGAAGGTTCCGCCCATGACGCCGAGGCGGCGCTTGCCCGAGTGGGCGGGGCCGTTGCCCGGCGCGTATGCCGGGGTCTTCACCGTGCCTGCCGCCGTTCCGGCGTGCCCGGCGGCTTTGCCGGCCGCGTGTGCGGCCGTGTCGTTCGCCGGGCCGGTAGGCATGTCCTGCTCTCCCATGCGTGCAGACCCTACCGGCCCCGGCTGAGGGCCCCGGCGGCGGACGGGGTCCCGGGTCAGCGGTCGCGGTTGAAGCGGGTGGTGATCCACAGGAGCAGCAGCAGGATGATCAGGGCGCTGCCGCCGGTGACGGCCGGGTTCAGGCTGTTGTGGTTGCCGCCGTGCTCCTCGCCCTCGGCGGCGAGAGTGACCAACTGGGCAGCGGCGCTGTGGAAGCTCATCTTCGGCAGGACCTATCGCGTGTGGGCGGGATAAAGACGTCGGCTCATCGTAAGCGGGCGGCCCGGCGGCGATCACGCCGACTCCGCCGTTGGTGCGGGCGCGGGGCGCGGGTCGGCCGTCGGCGGGGAACTTTCGCCGTCGGTCAGTCGTCCTTCCTCTTGTAGCCGCGCAGCAGGAACCATGCGGTCAGTGCGCAGCCAAGGATCATCACGATGAGGACGACCCGGAGCAGATTCCCCGCCCCGTGCTGCTGGACGGCGCTCGTGGCGGCCTCGGTTAGCCAGGCGGCTGCGGGGTGGTGCTCCATGACGTGGACTCCTTCGGCTGTACTGCCCGTCCACGGTATCTCCGCCTAGGCTGGCTCCTGCCTCGGGGGCACAGTGAGGCATTCACACGCACATGGGGGAAGACATGTCCGACGACGGCCGCGAGCAGACAGGGCACGAGCGCGTGCCGAGCAGGCAGCGCAGGCGCTTCCCGGGGATCTCCTCGCGTGCGTACGAGCACCCGGCCGACCGGTCGGCCCTGGTGGCGCTGCGCAAGCTGAGCGGTTTCGACACCGTGTTCAAGGCGCTCAGCGGGCTGCTTCCGGAGCGGAGCCTGAGGCTGCTGTTCCTGTCCGACTCGGTGCGCGTCTCCGAGCGGCAGTTCAAGCATCTGCACGACATGCTGCTGGACGCCTGTTACATCCTGGACCTGGAGAAGGTCCCGCCGATGTACGTCAACCAGGACCCGCAGCCGAACGCGATGTGCATCGGGCTGGACGAGCCGATCATCGTGGTCACCACGGGGCTGGTCGAGCTGCTCGACGAGGAGGAGATGCGGGCGGTCGTCGGGCACGAGGTGGGCCACGCCCTGTCCGGGCACTCGGTGTACCGCACGATCCTGCTGTTCCTGACGACCCTGGCGCTGAAGGTCGCCTGGATCCCGCTGGGCAACCTCGCGATCATGGCGATCGTGACGGCGCTGCGAGAGTGGTTCCGCAAGTCGGAGCTGTCCGCGGACCGGGCCGGGCTGCTCGTGGGGCAGGACGTGAAGGCCTCCATGCGCGGCCTGATGAAGATCGCGGGCGGCAACCACCTGCACGAGATGAACGTGGACGCGTTCCTGGAGCAGGCCGAGGAGTACGAGGCCGGGGGCGATCTACGCGACTCCGTGCTGAAGATCCTCAACGTGCTGCCCCGCTCGCATCCCTTCGCCACCATACGGGCGGCCGAGCTGAAGAAGTGGGCCGAGTCCCGGGACTTCCAGCGGATCATGGACGGGCACTACCCGCGGCGCACCGAGGACAAGGACACCTCGGTCAGCGACTCCTTCCGCGAGTCCGCCGCGAGCTACGCGGACGACGTGAAGACCTCCAAGGACCCGCTGATGAAGCTGGTCACGGACCTCGCGGGCGGCGCCGGCGGCCTGGGCGGCCGGGTCCGCCGAGGCTTCGACGGCTTCAAAAGCCCGGCTCCCCCGAAGGACGGGCCCAGCGACACCCCGCCGCAGGACGAGGAGTAACCAGTCCCACGGGAACGACCGAGCAGGGGCCGCCCTTCCTTCCCCAGGGGCGCGGGGCTGTATCGATATGCGGCTCCGCCGCGTGGGCGCGAGAACCCCCCACCCACCCGCACCCGCCAACGCACCCCGTCAGCCCACTCACCCCTTCGGCTGAGCCCCAGCGGCCAGCGTCCCGCACAGGGCGGTGGCGCTGTCCGTCGCATACGGGTCGGTGCCTGCCGGGCCGCCTGTCCTGGCGGTCTGGCCGGACAGGAGGGGGTGGAGGTAGGAGGTGGCGTCCTCCGCGCAGGACATGGGGCCGGCCTGGGCGTAGGAGGTGACCAGCTGGAGCTGGCCCACGCGCAGGTCGTCACGGTCGAAGCGGAAGGTCATCTCACGGCGGACCGTGAACAGGGACACGGGCGCGTCGGCGGCGGCTCCGGTCGGGCGCAGCGCGTAGACGAAGATCGTGTCGGCGGTGACCTCCAGCGTGGCCGAGTCGGTCTCGCCGGCCTGCAGGGTGCCCTGGACGCGGATCCGGTCGTCGGCCAGCTGCGCGCGGGAGGGGTCGAGGCGGACCAGCCAGCCGGTGGGGGCGTGGCGGCCGTCCGCCGCCGGGTGGTCGAAGCTCTGGTCGAACTGGTCGAGCTGGTCGCCGTCGAGGAGGGCCCGGGCCGGGCGGACCTGGCGGCCGGTGAGCACGTCGGGGTCGAGGGAGGAGCGGACGAGGTAGGTCCTGGCGATGCTCAGGGCGGCCGTGACCTGGCTGTCGGAGAAGTGCGGGGTGTTGCGGGTGGCCGGCAGCGGGATCCCGGCAGCGCCGACCTCGAACTGGGCGGCGGGGCTGTGCGCGTACAGCAGCTCGGCGTCGGCGCCGCCGGGCACCTTGCCCTGGGGGGCGAGCGGGATGACGGTCATCCGCAGGGCCTCGACGGAGCGCCGGGCCTGCGGAGAGCTGTAGGGGTGGCGGAGGCCCATGTAGATCGCGGTGCCGAAGGCGACAGCGAGCAGCAGGGAGAGGATCAGTAGCTGCCGGGTCAGTCCCCGGCGCAGGGCCGGGCGGCGGCGCACGGCGGGCGCGTGGTCGCCCATGCGCTCCTGCGCGGAGTACTCCTGGAGGCGGGCAGCGCGGACGAACGACTCGTCGAACACGACGGATCGGTACTCGTCCTCTCCACCTCCGGGGCCGCCCTCGGGTGTCCCCTCCGGTGGGTCTCCAGGCCCGCCCATACTTTCAGAGTAGGTCTCGTGGGCCTCGGGTAAACGCCCCGCTACGCGACAACTTCTGACAGGTTCTCAACAGGTGCGCGCGTGGACGTTCAGGGGGTTCGCGGGAAAGCCGAGACGGCCGGCGGGTAGGAGTCGGCGGAGGCCGAGGGGGGCGAGGCCGCGCCCTGTTCCAGGCCGGTCGAGGCGGGGGACGGCACCCGGTCGCGGGTGTTCGACGAGGCGCCCCGGTAGACCGCGGCGAAGGCCAGCGCGACCATGCCGATGCCCATCACGAGGGCGAGCACCCAGGCGACGGGCCGGTGCCAGCGGACCTGCTTGCCGTGGTTTCCGAAGATGCCGCCACGGTCGCCGAGGACGTAGGCGTCGTCCAGTTCGTCGTCGTCCCGATCATGACCGAAATCGGCACCTTCGGGGCCGTACCCGTCGTCGTAGCGCTCGCCTCTGGCGTGGGCTCGGCGGGCTTCTGCCTCGGAGGCCTCGGCTCTGGCCTGCGCGGCGGCCAGGAGGCGTTCCACGGCGGTCGGCTCATGCACCACGGCCGCCTGTACGAAGGCCTCGTCGAAGACCACGGAGGCGAACTCTTCGTCCGACACCCCGCGGTCGTGGTCGTCGTCGGGCTCCCAGCCGTCAGGGAACGGCGTGCCCCCCACGTCCTCCGGCACGGATCCAGAGTAGACCTGGGGGGTCAATTTGGGCAGACGGTATGGAAATTCATCCGCCTGCTGAGACGCCTTTTGGCCAGGGCCGTCAGCGGCGCACGTGTCCGTCGCCGGTGACGATGTACTTCGTGCTGGTCAGCTCCGGCAGGCCCATCGGGCCGCGGGCGTGCAGCTTCTGGGTGGAGATGCCGATCTCGGCGCCGAAGCCGAACTGGCCGCCGTCGGTGAAGCGGGTGGAGGCGTTCACGGCGACGGTGGTGGAGTCGACCAACTGGGTGAAGCGGCGGGCGGCCTGCTGGGAGGTGGTGACGATCGCCTCGGTGTGGCCGGAGGTCCACAGCCGGATGTGCTCGACGGCCTTGTCCAGCGAGTCGACGACGGCGGCGGCGATGTCGTAGGACAGGTACTCGGTCTCCCAGTCCTCCGGGGTGGCCTCGACCACGGTGGCCTTGGAGTCCTTGGCGTAGGCCAGCACGCGCTCGTCGGCGTGCACGTTCACGCCGGCCTCGGCGAGGGCGTCGAGGGCGCGCGGCAGGAACTCGGGGGCGATGTCCTGGTGGACCAGGAGGGTCTCGGCGGCGTTGCAGACGCTGACCCGCTGGGCCTTGGAGTTGATGAGGATCTCGATCGCCATGTCGATGTCGGCCTGGGCGTCGACGTAGACGTGGCAGTTGCCGGTGCCGGTCTCGATGACGGGGACCTTGGACTCCATGACGACGGTCTGGATCAGGGAGGCGCCGCCGCGCGGGATGAGGACGTCGACGAGGCCGCGGGCGCGCATCAGCTCGTGCACGGACTCGCGGCTCTCGCCGGGCACCAGCTGGACGGCGTCGGCGGGCAGCCCGGCGCCGCCGACGGCGTCCCGGAGCACCCGGACGAGGGCGCTGTTGGACTCGTAGGCGGAGGCCGAGCCGCGCAGCAGGACGGCGTTGCCGGACTTCAGGCAGAGGGCGGCGGCGTCGACGGTGACGTTCGGGCGGGCCTCGTAGATGATGCCGACCACGCCGAGCGGGACGCGGACCTGGCGCAGGTCGATGCCGTTGGGGAGCGTGGAGCCGCGGACGACCTCGCCGACCGGGTCGGGCAGCTTCGCGACGTCGCGGACGTCGGAGGCGATGGCGCGGACCCGCTCGGGGGTGAGGGTGAGCCGGTCGACGACGGACTCGCTGGTGCCGTTCTCCCGGGCCTTGGCCACGTCCTTGGCGTTGGCCTCCACGATCTCGCTGGTCCGGACCTCCAGGGCGTCGGCGATGGCGAGCAGCGCGTCGTCCTTCACGGCGCGCGGGAGCGGCGCGAGGTCGGCGGCGGCGGCCCTGGCCCGGTAGGCGGCCTGGGTGACCGGGGACATGGAGTCGTACGGCGAGAGCGTGGTCATGAGGGAAGGGTAGTGCGCCGGACGGGGCCGTCCACCGCTCGTTCCACACCCCGAGACGGGATCAAAGGGGTGGAAACACCTGTACAGGATCAGAAGGGATGAACCCCTACCGGGGTCGCGGGCGGTGGGCCGTAGCCCTCGGCGATGCGCTGGTGGTAGGTCTCCCGGTCGATGACCTCCAGGCCGACGATCTCCCAGGCGGGGAGTCCGGCCGTCTGGCGGTGCTCGCCCCACAGGCGCAGGGCAACGGCGGCGGCGTCGTGCAGGTCGCGGGCCTCTTCCCAGTAGCGGATCTCCGCGTGGTCGTTCGCGTATCTGCTGGTCAGCAGGAAGGGGTGGTCATGGGCCAGCTGTTCCAGGGCGCGTCGCAGATCCTTGAGGGGGACCTCCTGCCCGGAGACGCTGAGGGTGACGTGCCACAGGCGGGGCAGGTCCCTGGGCTCCTCGTAGGCGTCCCCGGCCACGACGCTCGTCAGAGCACCGCGGGACGCCGCCGCCCCAGGGCGCACTCGTCTCACGACGACCTCCTTCACCCAGCGCTCGGGAACGTGTTCCTGAGACAAAGTTGAGCAGGCCCCAAGGCTCCGCGGGGCGGTTTTACGGAACGTCCCCCACCGGGGGCGGTCGTTACGCCCCGTTTTACGGGTGCAGGAGCACCAGGTCGTCCCTGTGTACGACCTCGCGTTCGTACGCCGGGCCCAGCTCGCGCGCCAGCTCCCGGGTCGAACGTCCGATCAGCTGAGGGATCTCCTTGGCGTCGAAGTTGACGAGCCCGCGGGCCACCGCGCGGCCGGTGCCGTCCCGCAGCTCGACGGGATCGCCGGCGCTGAACTCGCCCTCCACGGCGGCGATTCCGGCGGGCAGCAGCGACTTGCGCCGCTCCACGACCGCGCGGACGGCGCCGTCGTCCAGCGTGAGGGAGCCCTGCGGGGTGGAGGCGTGCTGGAGCCACAGCAGCCGGTCGGCGGAGCGCTTGCCGCTGGGGTGGAAGTAGGTTCCGGTGTCGCCGCCGCTCAGCGCCTCCGCGGCGTGGACGGCGCTGGTGAGCACCACCGGGATGCCCGCGGCGGCGGCGATCCGGGCGGCCTCGACCTTGGTGACCATGCCGCCGGTGCCTACGCCGGCCTTGCCCGCGCTGCCGATGTCGACCCCGGCGAGATCCTCGGGCCCCCGTACCTCCGCTATCCGCGAGGTGCCCGGCTTGCTGGGGTCGCCGTCGTAGACGCCGTCGATGTCGGAGAGGAGCACCAGCAGGTCGGCGTGGACGAGGTGGGCGACGAGGGCGGCGAGGCGGTCGTTGTCGCCGAAGCGGATCTCGTCCGTGGCAACGGTGTCGTTCTCGTTGACGATGGGGAAGGCGCCCATGGCCAGCAGCTTGTCGAGGGTGCGGGAGGCGTTGCGGTGGTGGGCGCGGCGGCTCATGTCGTCGCTGGTGAGCAGCACCTGGCCGACGCGCACGCCGTAGCGGGCGAAGGAGGCGGTGTAGCGGGCGACGAGCAGACCCTGGCCGACGCTGGCGGCGGCCTGCTGGCGGGCCAGGTCCTTGGGGCGGCGGCGCAGGCCCAGCGGAGCGAGGCCCGCGGCGATGGCACCCGAGGAGACCAGCACGATCTCCCTCTCTCCCCCGCTGCGAATCTTGGCGAGGACGTCGACCAGCGCGTCGACGCGGTCGGCGTCCAGGCCGCCCGCGGCGGTGGTCAGCGACGAGGAGCCCACCTTGACGACGATCCTGCGGGCCTCACCCACGGCCTGCCTAGCCCTTGCCACCTTGCCTGCTGTCCCCTCGCCCGGTTCCGGCTGCCTGTGCGGCAATCTACGCGAAGGGGGCCGTGCGGTGCGCACCGGTCCAGCCCCCGGACAGGCGGGGTGTCATCGTTCGCTCACGGAGCGAGCACGACAAAGCGGGCAAACTGACGCTTCAAGGACGTGTGCACAAAAGGACACGCACACAAGAGGGCCTTTCAGGCCGCCGCCGCCCCGAACCCGCCGCTCGGCAGCATCCGCCGCACCTTGCGGAGCGCCCGGCGCAGGAAGGAGTTGGCGGCGGCCTCGCGGTAACCCTCGAAGGCGCGGGCCTCGCGGGGTTCGGCGAGGTAGACCTGGTCGGGGATGCCGGCCGCCTTGGAGCGGAAGTGCGGGTAGACGAGGTAGAGGCGGGTGCCGCGCTTCTCCAGGACGGCGGCGGCCTGCTTCTTCGCCTTGACGAACTTCACGACGTCCAGCAGCAGTTCGGGCCGCTGGATGGCCACCAGGTGCAGCCGCAGCCGCTCGTGGACCTTCAGGCGGCGGGCCACCCCTGGGGTCCAGTAGGCGTCCATCAGCGGCTTGGCCAGCTCGAACTTGTGCCTGCGGACCTCCTCGCTGTCCGTGAGGAACTTGGGTCCGAACTGGGGCAGCAGGGTGATGAGGAAGGGCCGGATCATGAGGGTGTCGCGCTTTGCGTCCGCCGGGACCATGTCGGCGATCAGCTTCATCAGGGCGCGCGCGGAGTCGAAGCGGAGCGTGTAGCTGCCGGTCTTCGTGACGTGCTTGCCGTCCTCGCGGCCGACCAGGTAGTAGCAGGGGTAGTCGGCGACCACCGAGACGCCGTCGGCCCGCAGATAGGCCTCCATCGTGAACAGCGCGTCCTCGCCGGTCCACAGGGACTCGTCGAAGCGCATGCCGTGCTTCTCCAGCAGCGCGCGGCGGAACAGCTTCTGCGCGCTGAGGGTGAACTTGATGTTGGACGAGAAGACGTCGGTCCGGTCGAGGGTCTTGCCCCACATGGACTTCGGCGGGATGCGGTTGATGCCCTCGACCTTGCCGAGCACCACGTCGGTGCCGTTCTTGTCGGCCATGGCGACCATGCGCTCCAGGGCCTCGGCCCCGAGCCGGTCGTCGGCGTCCAGGAAGAAGACATAGCGTCCGGCCGCCTTGCCGAGGCCGACGTTGCGCGGTCCGCTGGGGCCGCCGGAGTTCTCCTGGCGGATGACGGTGACCGGCATGGGGGCGCGGGCCGCGAACTCCTCCAGGTACTCCCCGGTGCCGTCCGTGGAGCCGTCGTCGACCGCGATGACCTCCATGCGTGCCGGGTCGATGGTCTGTGCCTCTACGGATGCCAGGCACTCGACCAGGTACGGCATCGCCTCGTACGCCCCGATGATCACGCTCACATCAGGCTGCGTCACGACGGTCACGGTTCCCCCTTGCTGCTTTCCCGCTGGTCAACGGACATTTCCCGCGTATCGCATCATTAGCAACTTGATAGACGGGCACCCGTGGGAAGCGGTTGCCTCACTGCGGGCAATCAGTGGCGCACGTCACACACCGTCACCCTCACAGGAAGCGGACAGATTCGGAGCACGGCGGGCGGTACGAAACGGTACGCAGCCGGAGTAAGAGCCGTTCAAAGGCGGTTAAGAGCCGGGCAAGACGCGCCGGACACGGCAACGGCCCCCGAGGAGTGCTCCTCGGGGGCCGTGGGCAGGGTGGCGGGTCAGCCCGCGGTCACGCCGTCCGTCTCACCGGCGGACACCCCGCGCTGACCCGGTACCGCGTTGGTCAGCTCGGCCGTGTCGGCGTCCCCGGCGCCCAGCCGGGACTCCTGGCCGACATTGCGGGCCTCGGCCTTGAGGCCCAGGTCAGCGACCGCGGCATTGAACTGGTCGATGGACTTCGGCTCGTCCGGGCCCAGCAGGTACCGCTTCAACTCGCCCCGGTCCTCGGCCAGCGGGTCGCTGGCGGGGTCGCGTACGGCGTCCAGCAGGCCGCCCAGCTCGGCCGCGCTGTTGGACAGGATCGTCGCGGCGCGCACGGCGGTGTTCTGCCGCTTGAACTCCTCCACGCCAAGATCGGCGGAGTCGGTGACGGCGTACGGCTTGCCGCTCGCGATGAAGTCGGAGACCACGGAGGAGATGTCGGAGACCATCGCGTCCGAGACGTTGAAGCAGTCGTACAGGCGCGGCTCGGCGCCCGTGATGACGCGGTGCTCGTAGGAGGGGAAGGAGCGCCAGTAGGCGTCGTTCCACTCGGCGCGCAGCCGGGCGATCTCCTCGTGCTTCGCCACGTCGACCACCCCGTCGCGGGTGGCCTCGGCCTCGTCCCCCTTGTCGCCGCCGACGGCGGCCAGCTCGGCGAGGCGGGCCTCGATGCGGGCCAGCTCGGCCTGGGCCTCGGCCTGGGCGGTGGCGTCGGCGGTGAAGCGGGAGTCGGTGGCGCGCTCGGCGGCGGCCTGCTCGACCAGGGCGGTGATGCGCCGGTGCGCGGCGCCCGCCTCCTTGCTGACGGTGCCGGTGAAGGGGTGCGGCTTGTAGAGGACTCGGACCGGCGGGTCGGCCTGCACCAGCTTGCTCAGGATGTTCTCGCCGGCGAGCACGATCGAGGTGTTGCCGGGGTTGCCGTCCCAGCCCTCCCAGGTGGGGGCGTAGAGGACGGTCGCGATACGCCCCTCGGGCACGCCCTGCCAGCTCTGGATGGGCGCCAGCTGCGGGCGGCCGACCTCGACGATGTCGTCGTCGCGGACGCCGACGTCGGCGATGGCGTAGCGGTCACGCCCGGCCCGGCCGGCGGTCCAGACCTCGTCGTACACCTTGCTGTACGGGTTGACGCTGGCCAGCTTGTCGCTGTCGCCGTGGCCGATGAAGACGTGCTTCATGGTGGGCACGCGCAGCAGGTGGATGTTCTTGCCGACGTTGGCCGCGTACAGGGCGACCCGCACGGTCGACAGGTCCAGGTTCATCAGGTGCACCCCTCCGGGCACGCAGATGACGGGGACCGTGGTGGGCGCGAGGTTGTTCAGGATGGCCCGCTCGCGCAGGATGATCAGCGGCCGGGTCTCCAGCTGCTCCATCGTCTCCAGCCACATGTTGACCTGGTACGCGGAGTCCTTGGAGCCGGAGAAGTACAGCACCGTCTCCGGCTTGTAGCCGGCCAGCCAGTCGTCGACGGCGGCGAGCACGTCGTCGGCCTTCGGCGGAATCTTCCGGCCGCGCACATACGGCACCAGCACCAGGACGTAGAGGCAGCCGAGGCCCACGGTGAGGCCGATGCCCACGAAGCCGGCGACGGCCGGGCCCACGACGGCGGAGACCAGGATGCCGACCATGGCGAACAGGTCGAGATGGAGCATCTTCTCCGCGGAGCGGTGCAGCAGGCCGCGCGGCGGGGCGTCCGGGATACGGATGCGGGACTTCAGGTCGACGTTGCGGGTCGCGACCGGCATCTTGCGGCGATTGCGGATGAGGGTGACCAGAGCGCCGTGCGGGGCCTGGAGGCCGTAGAAGGCGATGAAGCAGGCGACCGCGCCGTAGAAGATCAGGTCGTTCGCGTGGGACAGCCGGGCCAGCAGCAGGATCAGCAGCAGCTGCCGGATCAGGAACCGGATCGACAGGCCGGCCCGGACCTTGCTGAGGCGATTGATCAGGTAGCTGCCCTTGCGGTGCAGATAGTGGTCCGCCAGGTACGTCACGGCAGCGGCGGCCGCGAAGGCGTACACGCTCGGGACCAGCGCAGCCAGCATCAGCGCCGGGAAGCCCAGCATCACGAGGGCCGCCGCGGCCAGCTCGGCCGCGCTGCCCACCCGGGCGACGCGAATAGCGGTGGATATCACGGAGAAACCTGCTCTGGGAGGGGGAGTGCCGGTTTTGTTCGGTAATGCCGGGGGTGCCGGTAATTCGCGAGAGGTAAGGAGTCAGGCCTCTGCGAAGGCCCGTCGAATGGGCGGCCGCAGAGGCCTGAATTCCTAAAAGCTAATTAACCGCAATTATTACATGCCGTCCTGACGGTCCAGAACCGAGGCCAGCGCCTGCTCGAATCCGGAGGCCTTGGCGGCGCCCGCCGTCGGGTCCTGCTGGCGGACGTCGATGACGTGCCCGGTCAGCTCCGAGAGCAGCACGTCCAGGGACGTGCGGGCCACGGCCTCGGAGGAGAGCAGCGAGCCCGACGGCTCCTGGCCGAAGGCCTTGGTGCGCATCGGGGTGGCGGTGCGCTCCGGGTTGATGCAGTTGACGCGGATGCCGTCGCCGGCCCACTCGTCGGACAGCGCCTGGGTGAGGTTCACCATCGCGGCCTTGGTCGAGGAGTAGAGGCTGTACTCGGCGCGGCCGCGGGTGTAGCTGCTGGAGGTGTAGAGCAGCAGCTGACCCTTGGTCTCGGCCAGGTACTTGTACGACGAACGGGCGATCTGCACCGGGGCCAGGTAGTTGACCTTCAGCGCCTCCTCGATGGTGGCGTTGTCGGTCTCGGCGAGCTTGCCGATGCGCAGCACACCCGCGGTGTTGACGACGTAGTCGATCCGGCCGGTCTCCGCGTACGCCTTGGACAGCGCGTCGTCGACCTCCTCCGGGTTCTCCACGTGGGTACCGGTGGTGGAACGGCCCAGCGCGTAGACGTTCGCGCCGTAGGACTCGGCGAGTTCGGCGATGTCCTTGCCGATGCCGTAGGAACCGCCGAAGATCACGACGGTCTTGTCGGTGAGGAGTTCGCGGTAGGCGTCCTCGCTCACCTGCTCGGGGGCGGCGGTGGAGGCGAGCTGGAACAGCTTGTCGGCGATGAAGACGTCGACCGGCTGCGTCACCTTCATGTTGTACTCGTCGCCCGCGACGACGTGGATCGGCACGTCCGGCAGGTACTTGAGCACGACGGAACAGTCGTCCGTGGCCTGGAAGTTGGGGTCGCCGGCGGCGACCTCGTAGGCGCGGCGGATCGTGGACAGCTTGAAGGCCTGCGGGGTCTGGCCGCGGCGCAGCCGGGAGCGGTCCGGGATCTCGGTGATGAACTCGCCGTCCTCGCCGTGCGTGCGCGTGACGATGATGGTGTCGGCGGACGGGATGGCGACGTCGACGGCCTGGTAGCGCTCCAGCGCGGTCACGCAGTCGTCGATGACGCGCTGCGACAGCAGCGGACGTACGGCGTCGTGGAAGAGGACGTTGCGGTCCTCGCCCTCGGCCAGGCCCTCGCCGAGGGCGGAGATGGCGCGCTCGGTGGTCTCGTTCCGCGTCGAGCCGCCCTCGATGATCCTCTTGACCTTGGTGAAGCCGGCCTTGGCGACGATCTTCTCGATGTCCGGCACATAGCCCGGTGCCATCAGCACGATGACGTCGTCGATCGACTCGGCGTTCTCGAAGGTGGTCAGAGTGTGCTCGATGACTGCCTTGCCGGCGATCTTCAGCAGCTGCTTGGGGATCGACAGACCCACCCGCTGACCGGTGCCACCGGCCAGGATCACTGCGGTGGTTCGGGGCTTGGCTATGTGCTGGGACACAGGCTGACCTACCTTGTGGCGACAGGGAACCGTGAAAGGGTCCCACTTCGGGTAACCGCAGTGCAAGGTGAGTGACGTCCCCCGCATATGTGCGCGCTACCTCTCATTCACCTTGCACTCCTGGTGATTGGGTGGGGTTGCCTTGAACCCCCATGAATTTGTTGTGAGTAAGTCCACAGGTGGTGTTCAGGTTCCGTTCAGGTTCCCTTCAGCGCCGCCCGAGCCGTTTCAGACAGCGGTGCCCGAGCACCCGGACCAGCTCCTTCGACGACGTCTGGTGCACGGTCCGGGCGGGGGCCGCGCCGGGGGGCGCCGAGGCGGCCGCGGCGAGCGCGCCGTACAGGGCCTGGGCCGCCGCTTCCGGGGAGATCCGGGGCTCCGGCGAGGCCGGTGACGCCTGCTCGGGCACCGCCGACAGGAGCGCCGGATCGCCGATGATCCGCACGCCGAGCGCACCGATCCGTTCGGCCGTCTCCGCGCCGATCTCACCGGCCGCCTCGACGGCCCAGCGGGGGGTAGAGATCTTCACGTCCCGGGGCGTGGGGCTGCACGAGTTCTTCATATGCAGCACCGCACCGTTGCGCACGAGCCGGGAATACAGCTCGTCGGGGAGTCCATTGCCGCGGAATTCCACATTGAGGTTCCGCAGCATTTCGGTCTCGGCCAGAGTGAGTGACCGATTCGCGGTGTCCGGAACCGGTTGCAGGAGATTCCCCGGCAGTCCGAGCAGCGCCTCGAAGGTGCGCATCAGCCCGCCTCGGTCCCGGTCGTCCACCACGACCACGGTGACCTTCCCGGGCCCGACGATCCGGGCCCAGCGTTCGACCAGCCGGTCGTGCCGGTGCCGCTGCCAGAAGCTGGGGTTCGGCTTCTCGTACGGCGGCTTGCGGAGCATGTGCTCCAGCCAGTCCTCGTAGCCCATGCGCAGCCCGTTCTGCACGTACTGCTGCCACTGCGAGGGCATGATCTTCGCCAGCGGACGCAGCGTGACCAGGACGTGCGCACGGTCGCCGCCGAGCTGCTCGACGATCCGGGTGATCGTCCCGTCGTCGGGGGCGTCGGCGAAGAACTCGCTGCTGATCACCGACGTCTTCGTCCTGGTGGCCCGCACCTGCTCCAGCAGCCCGGTCCAGTGCCGGTCGGTCGGCCGGGTGTCCCCCATCATCGCGGGCCGGGCGCAGGCGGCGAGGGCGGCCTCCATGGGGTGCCTGCTGTGCGCCGGGAACGCCACGCCGTACTCGGGCAGCCGGTCCTTCGCGGCGAACAGCGCGCCCTGGATGGCGGTGGTCCCCGTCTTGTGCGGGCCGATGTGCAGCAGCCGGGTGCCGGCGGGCAGGGGCGCGGGGGTGTCTCTCGTACAGTCCGTCTCCATGGTCAACGGACGGTAAGAGTTCTTCCTTGGGTAGAGCTGAGAGGAGCCTGGGACACAGATGAGTCCCAGGCTCCGGTCACACGGACTTCACCCGCCGTCGTGTCACACGACCTGGACGCCCGGCTCGTCCGACTCCACCCGCAGCCGCACCAGCGTGCTCGCCGTGGCCTGCGGCTTGACGACCGTGTCGACGACCCGGACCTGGGCGTCGATGCCGTCGCGGCGGATGTCGAAGAGGTGGTAGCCGCGGTGGGCGTCGATCACCTTCCAGTGCGGGTTGTCCGCCTTCAGCGGGTCCCACTGGGCGTGGAAGGCGGCCTGGTCCTGGTCGCCGTTGCTGGAGATGGAGGTGCCGACGAACTCCGCGCCGACGACGTCGGAGTCCGGGTCGGCGAAGTCCTCCTTGAGGTCGCTGATCATCGTCAGGTGCCGGTCGCCGCTGAGCACGACCGGGTTGCGGATGTCGGCGAACTCCCCCAGCAGGGCGTTGCGTTCGGCCTGGTAGCCGTCCCAGGCGTCGTAGTACCAGAGCTTGCCCTCGCCGAGCAGCAGATCGGTCTCGGCCATCATGATCTGCGAGGCGATCAGGTTCCAGCGGGCCGGGGAGTCGCACAGCCCGTCCAGCAGCCACTGCTTCTGCTCGGCGCCGAGCATGGTCATCGACGGGCTCTCGGCGCCGTCCTGCGTGGTCGCCTGGTCGGTGCGGAACTGCCGGGTGTCGAGGACGTTCAGGCGGGCCAGGCGGCCGAACTCCAGCCGGCGGTACATCTGGATGTGCGGGCCGTCGGGGATCGCGGTGGCGCGGACCGGCATGTGCTCGTAGTACGCCTGGTAGGCCGCGGTCAGCCGGGCCACGAAGGCGTCGTGCGACTGCTTGTCGGGGTCCTGCGGGATCTCGCCGGCGAAGTCGTTGTCGACCTCGTGGTCGTCGAAGGTGACCACCCAGGGGGCGTTCGCGTGCATCGCGGCGAGATCGGGGTCGGTGCGGTACTGGGCGTAGCGGTTGCGGTACTGGACCAGGGTGTACGGCTCGTCGCTGCCCTCGTGCCGGCGTACGGCGGTGGCGGAGGGCTTGGACTCGTAGATGTAGTCGCCGACGAAGAGGACGACGTCGGGGTCCTGGGCGAGCATGTCGGCGTACGGGGTGAAGTAGCCGTGCTGCCAGTTCTGGCAGGAGGCGAGCGCGACGCGCAGCGAGCCGCCCCTGCGGTGCGGGTGCGGGGCGGTGCGGGTGCGGCCGGTCGGCGAGAGCTGGCCGTCGGCGCGGAACCGGTACCAGTACGGGCGGTCCGGGCGAAGCCCCCGTACGTCCACGTGCAGGCTGTGCCCGTACTCGGGCCGGGCCTCGGCGGTGCCTCTGCGGGCGGTTCTTCCGAACCGCTCGTCCTCGGCGATCTCCCACTCCACGGGGACGACCGCGTCGGGCATGCCGCCGCCGTGGAGGGGGTCGGGGGCGAGCCGGGTCCACAGCACGATGCCGTCGGGCAGCGGGTCGCCGGAGGCCACACCGAGGGTGAACACACCGTCGGGAAGCGGGGTTTCGGCCGCCCGGGCGACGGTGGCCGGCAGCCAGAGCTGGGCGGAGGCCGCGGCGCCGAGGACAGCGGCACCGGCGGTCAGAAAGCGGCGGCGGTCGGGCGGTAATGCTCCGGTCATACGCTGACTCCCTTGCCACAGAGGCCTCTTGGGCTTCGACCTTCGGAAGCTCCCACGGCCGGACGGCCCGTCCGCCGAACGAGAGCATTCGCGTGCATGACAAATAGGCAGACAACAGAAGACCCGCCGCGACACGGGAACCACGGATGGAACGTGCCTTGCCGCAACGGGTCTTACTGAGTGTCAGGAGTTAGCTACTGTAATGGGTGTTAGTAGGCGAATCCCGAGCCGATCCGGCCATTCACCGCAGGTGAGGCGAGAAACGGCTCGGGGGGTACGACCGACTACTCGAACGGGTCGAACTCGTCGAACTCACGCAGCGTCTCGTCCCGCTCGGCCTGCTGGTCGCGGCGGCGCTGCGCCGCGGGCCGCGGTGCGTCGAAGCGGTGGTCCTCGCCACGGCGGCCGAGCATCTCCGCGCCCGCCATCACCGTCGGCTCCCAGTCGAAGACGACCGCGTTCTCCTCGGGCCCGATGGCGACGCCGTCGCCGGCCCGGGCGCCCGCCTTCATCAGCTCCCCCTCGACACCGAGGCGGTTGAGTCGGTCGGCGAGGTAGCCGACGGCCTCGTCGTTGTTGAAGTCGGTCTGGCGGATCCAGCGCTCCGGCTTCTCGCCGCGCACCCGGAACAGCGGCTCCCCGCCGACCTCCTCGCGGGTGACCGTGAAGCCCGCGTCGTCCACGGCCTTGGGCCGGATGACGATCCGCGTCGCCTCCTCCTTCGGCTTCGCCGCGCGCGCCCCGGCGACCAGGTCACCGAGGGCGAACGACAGCTCGCGCAGCCCGATGTGGGCCACCGCGGACACCTCGAAGACGCGGTAGCCGCGCGCCTCCAGGTCGGGGCGGACCATCTCGGCGAGGTCCTTGCCGTCGGGAACGTCGACCTTGTTCAGGACGACGATCCGGGGACGGTTGCCGAGCCCGCCGTACTGCCGCAGCTCCTCCTCGATGATGTCGAGGTCGGAGACCGGGTCGCGGTCGGACTCCAGGGTCGCGGTGTCCAGCACGTGCACGAGCACACTGCACCGCTCCACGTGCCGCAGGAACTCCAGGCCGAGGCCCTTGCCCTGGCTGGCGCCCGGGATCAGACCGGGCACGTCGGCGATGGTGTAGACGGTCGAGCCGGCGGTCACCACGCCCAGGTTCGGGACGAGGGTGGTGAACGGGTAGTCCGCGATCTTCGGCTTGGCCGCGCTGAGCACGGAGATCAGCGAGGACTTGCCCGCGCTCGGGTAGCCCACCAGGGCCACGTCGGCGACCGTCTTCAGCTCCAGGACGATGTCCTGCAGGTCCCCGGGCACACCCAGCAGCGCGAAGCCGGGCGCCTTGCGGCGGGCGCTCGCCAGCGCCGCGTTGCCGAGGCCGCCCCGGCCGCCCTGCGCGGCGATGTACGAGGTGCCGTGGCCGACCAGGTCGGCGAGCACGTTGCCCGCCTTGTCCAGGACGACCGTGCCGTCCGGCACCGGCAGGACCAGGTCCTCGCCGTCCTTGCCGGAGCGGTTGCCGCCCTCGCCGGGCTTGCCGTTGGTGGCCTTGCGGTGCGGGGAGTGGTGGTAGTCGAGGAGCGTGGTGACCGATTGGTCCACGGTCAGGATGACGTCACCGCCGCGGCCGCCGTTGCCGCCGTCCGGGCCGCCGAGCGGCTTGAACTTCTCGCGGTGGACGGAGGCACAGCCGTGGCCCCCGTTACCCGCGGCGACATGCAGTTCGACGCGGTCCACGAAGGTGGTCATGGTTCAGTGCCTCCAGATACGTACGGGAATGTCTACTACGTAACACGCGAAAGGCGGACCCGCCTTCCCGACCGGGAAGTGAGGTCCGCCTCGCGAAGTGAACGTTCGGGTCAGCCGACCGGAACGATGTTCACGACCTTGCGGCCACGGTGGGTGCCGAACTCCACCGCACCGGCCTGCAGCGCGAACAGCGTGTCGTCGCCGCCACGGCCGACGCCGGCGCCCGGGTGGAAGTGGGTGCCGCGCTGGCGGACCAGGATCTCACCAGCGTTGACGACCTGACCGCCGAAGCGCTTCACGCCGAGCCGCTGGGCATTGGAGTCGCGACCGTTCCGGGTGGACGATGCGCCCTTCTTGTGTGCCATGTCTCCTCAGTCCCTTACTTCGCAGCCGCGGGGATCGACGTGACCTTGATCGCCGTGTACTGCTGGCGGTGGCCCTGACGACGGCGGTAGCCGGTCTTGTTCTTGTAGCGCAGAATGTCGATCTTCTGGCCCTTGTGGTGGTCCACGACCTCGGCCTGGACCTTGATGCCGGCCAGCACCCACGGGTCGCTGGTCACAGCGTCGCCGTCGACAACGAGCAGGGTCGAGAGCTCGACCGTGTCGCCAACCTTGGCGGTGGAAATCTTGTCAACCTCAACGATGTCGCCGACAGCAACCTTGTGCTGGCGACCACCGCTGCGCACGATGGCGTACACGCGGATCTCTCTTTCGCTCGAAGAAACGGCACCCCCGAAGGCCAGCCGCCCAGGAACAGCAGGAACGACCTCTCCCGGCCAACCGTGTGCCCGGGAGGAAGAGGTTTACGGGGATGTGGCGTGTTCAGTGGACACGCCGACGGTCAAGGTTACGGGGCCACGGCCGAAGGGGTCAAACCGGGCCGGGCCCCCGCGGTATGCGGCCGGTCACACGGACCGGCCGCACACCGCTCAGCGGGTTCAGCTCTCGTCGGTGGCCGCGGAGACCGTGGTGGTCTTCTTCGCCGTCGACTTGGCGGCGGCCGTCTTGGCGGTCGTGGCCGCCTTCTTGGCCGTCGTCTTCTTGGCGGCCGTCTTCTTGGCCGCGGTCTTCTTGGTGGCGGCCTTCTTCGCCGTGGCCTTCTTGGCCGCCTTACGGGCGGTCTTCTTGGCCGGCACGGCCTCCTCGACCGCCTCCTCCTCGGCAGCGGGCGCCTCGGCGACGGCGGCCTCCGGCGCGGCGGCCGGGACGACCACGACGGCCGTCTCCTCGGACGCGGTCGGCGCGGTGGCCTTGCGCACGGCACGGCGCCGCGGGCGGGCCGGGGCGGCGCTCTCGGCGGGCGCCTCCTCGACCGGAGCGGCGACCGGAGCCGGGGCCTCGGGCTGCTCCACCGGCACCTCGGGTGCGGTCTCGGCGACCGTCACCACGGCCGCCTCCGCTCCCGCCGGGGAACCGGCCGGAGCCGACACCTTCCGGGTCGCCCGACGGCGCGTACGGCCCTTGGGCGCGGCCTCCTCGACAGCGGGCTCCGGGGCCTCCACGGCGACCGGCTCGGCCTGCGCCTCGACCACCTGGACCACCGGCTCCGGCTGCGCGGGAAGCACGGCCTCCTCGGCGACCGGGACGACCTCGGCGGCCTTTGCGGTCTCCGCGGTCTCGGTGACCTCCGCGGCCTTCCGGCGCTCGGCCCTGCGGCTCTCGGCCTTCGGCGCGCCGGCCGGAGCCGAGGCCCGACGGCTGACGCGGCGCCGCGAACGGCCACGGCCGGCCGCCGCCTCCGCCTCGGCGACGCTGCTGTACAGCTCCTCGTCCGGCGCGAAGTCGGGCGCGGGCAGGGCGACCGGCTCGGCGATCTCGGCCGCGACCTCGACCACGGTCTCGATCTCCGGCTCGACGGCCTCGCCCGTCTCCACGGCCTCGGCGGCGATCTCGTGCTCGGGCAGCTGCCCGTCACCGCCACGCCCGCGCTTCTTGCGCTTGCCGCCGCCACCGCCGCCGACCGCGGTCGGCTGCTCCATGTGGACGATGACGCCACGGCCGTTGCAGTGGACGCAGGTCTCGGAGAAGGACTCCAGCAGGCCCTGGCCGACCCGCTTGCGGGTCATCTGGACCAGGCCCAGCGAGGTCACCTCGGCCACCTGGTGCTTGGTACGGTCGCGGCCCAGGCACTCCAGCAGGCGCCGCAGCACCAGGTCCCGGTTCGACTCCAGGACCATGTCGATGAAGTCGATGACGATGATGCCGCCGAGGTCGCGCAGCCGCAGCTGGCGCACGATCTCCTCGGCCGCCTCCAGGTTGTTCCTGGTGACCGTCTCTTCCAGGTTGCCGCCCTGACCGGTGAACTTGCCGGTGTTGACGTCGACTACGACCATCGCCTCGGTCCGGTCGATCACCAGCGAACCGCCGCTGGGCAGCCAGACCTTGCGGTCCAGCGCCTTGGCGAGCTGCTCGTCGATCCGGTAGGTGGCGAAGGCGTCGACCTCGGAGGTCCACTTCGACAGCCGCTCGGCCAGGTCCGGGGCCACGTGGGAGACGTACCCGTGGATCGTCTCCCAGGCCTCGTCACCGCTGACGACGACCTTGGAGAAGTCCTCGTTGAAGATGTCGCGCACGACCCGGACGGTCATGTCCGGCTCGCCGTACAGCAGCGTGGGAGCGTTGCCGCTCTTGGCCTTCTTCTGGATGTCCTCCCACTGCGCCTGCAGCCGCTCGACGTCCCGGCGCAGCTCCTCCTCGCTCGCGCCCTCGGCGGCGGTGCGCACGATGACGCCCGCGTCCTCGGGGACGATCTTCTTGAGGATGGTCTTCAGCCGCGCGCGCTCGGTGTCGGGCAGCTTGCGGCTGATGCCGGTCATCGAGCCCTCGGGGACGTACACGAGGTAACGGCCCGGCAGGGAGACCTGGCTGGTCAGACGGGCGCCCTTGTGCCCGATCGGGTCCTTCGTCACCTGGACGAGGACGGACTGGCCGGACTTCAGGGCGGCCTCGATACGGCGCGGCCCGTTGGCCATGCCGAGCGCCTCGAAGTTGACCTCACCGGCGTACAGGACGGCGTTGCGTCCCTTGCCGATGTCGATGAACGCGGCCTCCATCGACGGCAGCACGTTCTGGACCTTGCCCAGGTAGACGTTACCGACGTACGAGGTGGCCTGCTCCTTGTTGACGTAGTGCTCGACGAGCACGCCGTCCTCGAGCACGCCGATCTGCGTGCGCTCGCCGTGCTGGCGCACGACCATCACGCGCTCGACGGCCTCGCGGCGGGCCAGGAACTCGGCCTCGGTGATGATCGGGACGCGACGGCGGCCCTGCTCACGGCCTTCGCGGCGGCGCTGCTTCTTCGCCTCCAGACGGGTCGAGCCCTTGATGGACTGCACCTCGTCGGACGGCTCGGCGGGCTTGCGGGGCTCGCGGACCTTGACGACCGTGCGCTCCGGGTCGCCCTCGTCGGGCTCGGTGTCGACGGAGGTGTCACCGGCGCGACGACGACGGCGACGACGACGGCGGCTGCCGGCGGAGCCGCCGGCCTCGTCGCGCGCCTCCTCGGCGTCCTCTTCCTCCTGCTCGGCGGTGTCCTCGGTGTCCTGGGCGGCCTGCTCGGCGGCCAGCTCGTCGGCCTCGGCGTCCGCGCCCTCACCGGCCTCGCCCTCGACGGCGTCACCCCGGCGACGGCGACGGCCGCCCCGGCGACGACGGCGGCGCGAGCCGGCCTCCTCGGTCTCCTCGGCCTCGTCGCCCTCGGCGAGGTCCTCGGCGGCGGCCTCCTCGGCCTCCTCCGGCTCCTCGTCCTCGGCGGCGGCCTCGACGGCCGGCGTCTCCTCGGCGGCGCCCCGGCGGCGACGGCGACGGCGGGAGCCGGCCTCGGCCCGCTCCTCGGCGTACGCCGTGGTCTCCTCGGTCTCCTCGGGCTCCTCCACCTCGGCGGCGGCCTCGGCGGCGGCCTGGGCGGCGGCCCGCTCCGGGGTCTGGAACCTCGGCTCGGCGAACACCGGCGCCTGGAACACGGCCACGGCGGGCCGGGCCGGGCGACGCGGCGCCTCGGCCTCGGCGGCCCCCTTATGCGCGGGCGCGGAGAACCCGGTCGCGGCCTGGCGCACGACCCGGCGGCGACGGCGCGGCGCACCCTCGGCGGGGGCCTCGGCAGCGGGGGCCGGCACCTCGGCGGCGGCCTGGACGGTGACGGGCTCGGCGATCTCGGTCTCCTCGGTGGGCTCGGCGGCGGCCGCAGGGGCCTCTTCGACCGCGGGAGCGCCGGCGGGCGCGGCGACCTGGCGGGTGGCACGGCGGCGGGTACGGCGCGGCGCGGCCTCTTCGGCGACCTCGGCGGCCTCGGCAGCCGTGGGCTCCTCCGCGGCCTCGACGGCGGCGGGCGCGGCGGCGGCCGCTACGACGGCCTCGGCGGCCTCGGCGGCCTCGGGGGATCCGGAGGGCGCGGACGCCCGGCGGGTGGCACGGCGACGCGTACGAGCGGCCGGCACGGCCTCCGCCTCGACGGCCGGCGCGGCTTCGGCGGCGGGCGTCTCCACGGCGGGGGCGGTTTCGGCGGCGACCGGCGCTTCCGCGACAGGCGCGGACTCGGGCGCCTCGGTGACCTGCGGCGCACCGGCGGGGGCGGAGGCGCGGCGGGTGGCACGGCGACGCGGACGGGCCGCGGGCGCGGCCTCGGCCTCCGGCTGCTCCACCTCGGCCTCTGCCTTCACCTCGGTCTTCTCTTCCACCTTCACCTCGGCCTTTTCCCCGGCCTCGGCCGGGGCTCCGGTCGGCGCGGACGCGCGGCGGGTGGCCCGACGGCGGGTACGAGGAGCGGGCGCGGCCTCCTCAACGGCCTCGGCGGCCTCAGCCGGCTCAACGGCCTCGGCAGCAGCGGTCGTAGCAGCCGGTACGACCGTCTCGACGGCCTCGGCAGCCGCGGGTGCCCCGGCGGGCGCGGACGCACGGCGCGTGGCACGACGACGCGTACGAGCGGCGGGCGCGGGCTCCTCGACGGCGGCGGCCGCAGGGGCCTCCTCGGCCTCGACCTCGGCCGGCTCCTGCGGATCGGCGAGTTCGTCGGCCTCCACTGCCGGTATGGCCGGCAGGGCGACCTCGATGGTGGCCTCGCCCGCTGCGGGCGGGCCCGCCGGGCGGGAGGCGGCACGGCGACGCCTGCGCGGCGGCAGGGTGTCGCTCGGAGTGTTCAGTTCAGAACCCTCGAGGGGTTCGGTCGGCTCGAGCATGCGGGCGGTTCTCCCGTCAGGCTCCCGGGCGCCGCGCCTGGTCCGGCGCCGGTCTCCAAGGACCGTCCGCCGTTGACGTCCGCGGCCCGCGCGATGCGCGATGGCCGCCGTCCGGGGCGCGGGCGCCGCACGGGAGCACTCTGTGTCCTGTCTCGCCGGTTCCGTACGCCTTGTCGGTACGGCCTGGCGAAAGTCTTCTGGTCGGTGCGCTGCCCGACCCAGGTGGCTCCCGAGTACGAGGGCTGCGCTACGACGTCCGTCCCTACGCGGAACCTTCCGGCGTCGGCGCCGTCGCGGCGGCAGCCGGTTGGGCCGTCAGGGCCTCGGCTGCCTCGCGGTCGGGCGCGAGCGGGTCGGTCACCGTGCCGGTCTCTTCATCGAACAGCCCCTGCGCCAGCCTGGTCACCGCTGCGGGGACCGGCGGCGCCAGGTCGGCCACGGCGCGGAGACCGGACAGGACGTCGTCGGGTCGTACGGCAGGCGTCACGTGCCGAACAACCAGCCGCAGTATCGCACAGGGCTGGTCGGTCGGCCTATCGGCAGGCGAACTGCGCGTTGTCAGCTCGGCGACCGCCGGGCGGGCGTCGAAGGTGCGAACACCGTTCTTGGTCATGCGCTGCACCTCGACGGTGTCGGCCTTGGTGAAGGCCTCGACCGCACGCTGCGCGTCGACCGGGTCGACTCCGTCCAGCCGCAGCTCCCAGACGGAGGCCGTGAGCCGGTCGGCGAGGCCCGAGGTCCGTGCCTCGACCGCGTCGACGATGTCGAGCCCGGCGGGCAGCGACTCGTCGAGGAGGCCGCGCAGGGTCTCGGGGTCGCGCGGCGCGGTCAGCGCGATCTCCAGGTACTCCGCCTCGCTGCCCGTGCCGGTGGGTGCGGCATTGGCGTACGACACCTTCGGGTGCGGTGTGAACCCCGCCGAGTACGCCATGGGTACCTCGGCGCGGCGCAGCGCACGCTCGAAGGCGCGCTGGAAGTCACGGTGGCTGGTGAACCGGAGGCGGCCGCGCTTGGTGTAGCGCAGTCGGATGCGCTGCACCGCGGGTGCGGGCGGCGGGCCTTCGGGCTGTCGCTTGCCCAGTGTCCTAGTCCTTCGTGAGAGCGGTCGTACTGCTACCAAGAGTACGTGTGTCGCGCCCCGCGGGTTCCCGCCGGTCCACGGCGACCGGCGGCCGGGGCTCGCCGAAGAGCATCCGCCTCAGGTCCGCGCGGGCCTGCCGTACGGTGTCGCGGGCGGTGGTCAGCGCCTGCCGCGCGGTCCGCCCCACCACGCGCGCGGCCTCGGCGACGGGCCGCAGGACGAGGTCCCGTACGACGTGTCCGACGGGGGTGAGGACCGTGCGGTACACCCAGCGCAGCGGCTCCACGAAGATCCACCGGAAGAGGGTCTTGAGCGCCCGTCCGACCGCGCGGGAGATCCGCCCCGCGACCCGCCAGGCGTGCCCGAGGGCCTCGCCCACCTCTCGCGCGACGACGGCGAGGAACCGGCCGACGGGTGCGAGGACCCAGCGCCACAGGGCGAGGGCGGGCAGGACGATCAGGATGCGGGTCGTCCAGTACAGGACCGCGCCGATCCCGGTGACAACGGCGCCCGCGACCCAGGCCAGCGCCCGCCCGACCGGGGCGAGGACCCACGCGTACAGCCACCGGGCGGGGACGACGAGCAGGTACCGCACCAGCCAGGCCACGGCGGCGTACACGCCCGCCCCGACGGCGGCGAGCAGGATGCCGACACCCTTCAGCAGCCAGAGGATCCCCCGGCCCACCGGTGCGAGCACGCGCGCGTACAGCCACTCCAGGCAGGCCCCGATCCCCCGCGCGACCCAGGCGACGGCGTGCCCGACCGGGGTCAGCACGTAGGTGTACAGCCATCGCAGCGGCACGACGACGAGGACGTGCCCGAGCCATCCGAGCGCCTTCCCGACGGGCACGAGGACCCAGCGCCACAGCGCCACCCACGGCCACACGAAGACCGCCCGGCCGATCCACAGCAGCGCGCGCCCCACCGGCCGCAGCACGGTGTCGGTGAGGAACCGGCCGCAGACGACCAGCGCGTCCCACGCCATGCGCACGGGCAGCACCAGCACGAGCACGACGATCCGCACCGGGATGCGGATGGCGACGGCGAGGCACCCTTCGGGGTACTGCGGCTCGGGCGGGGGCTTCTGTAGATCCATACCGACTTAGACGCCTGAGCAGCCCCTACGGATGCAGTCGTCTCTTAGTCCAATCCACGGATAGACCGGCGAGTTCCGACGTGACACACGCCCGGTCCGGGCAGGGTCCGGAAACAGGTCGACCGCAGCGCGGCCGCAGAGCGGACGGTGAGCGCCCGGGACGCCCTGCTGCGCGCCGCCGGTCACTTCGGCGTCGACGCGGTCACCGATCCCGACAGACGGCTGGCCGAGGTGTTCCCGGAGCACCGCGCCTGCCTGCGCTGATCGCCAACAACGGCAGCGACGGCCCGCTCAGCGCGGCCTGGACGCTGCTCGGCGAACGGGGCGTAACCTTCCGGCCCGACTGGGAGGACGTCATCACTCCGGTGGTGGATTTCCTCCTCTCCGGTGACCGTGCCGTCTTCGACCGCGTCATCGGGGACGCCCTCGCCCAGGACGGGGCACTCGCCGCGACCTGGCGCCGGCGGGCCAAGGCGTACGGCATCGACTCACCGTTCGACCTCCTCACCGAGGTCTCCCGGTACGACGTCACGTCGGTCGTCGGCCGGATCACCACCCCGCTGCTGATCACCGACCCGGACGGCGAGCCCTTCTGGCCAGGCACTTCAAGGGAGTTGTACGACGCCCTGACCGGCCCGAAGCACCTGGTCCGCTTCACCGAGGCGGAGGGGGCGCACCTCCACTGCGAGCCGATGGGCCGCGCCCTGTTCGAACAGCGTGTCTTCGACCGGCTGGACGACCGCCTCGCCGCTGCCGACGGGGCCGGATCACCGAACGGCAGCGGCCGGGTAACACATTGACCCGCGCACGCCAAAAACATGGTTTCCGGTCAGCCTGACTGATTCCATGGGGGACCAAGCACGCGATTCCCAGGGGGGACGAGACAAATGCACTGGTATGTGGACGTACTCAAGAAGTACGCGGTGTTCAGCGGCCGTGCGCGGCGGCAGGAATACTGGATGTTCTTCCTGTTCAACCTGATCATCAGCATCGTGCTGACGGTCGTCGACCGCGCCATCGGCTCGAACGTCATCAGCCTGATCTACACCCTGGCCGTCCTGCTCCCGGGCCTCGGTGTCGCGGTCCGCCGCCTGCACGACACGGGCCGGTCCGGCTGGTGGATCCTCATCGCCCTCATCCCGCTGGTGGGCTCGATCATCCTGATCGTCTTCCTCGCCACCGAGGGCAAGGCGGAGCCGAACCAGTACGGCCCCAACCCGAAGTACGCCCCGGCCCACTGAGCCGACGTCAGCGAAGAGGCCCGCCGGAGTTCTCCGGCGGGCCTTTCCCGTTGCGGCCTACTCGACGTCGATGCCGTGATCGCGCACGAGCTGTGCCAGACCGCCCGGGTATCCCCGGCCGCCGACGACGAAGTCCCAGTCGCCGCCGGCCCGGCGCCGGAAGGAGCCGAGCACCAGGGCGGTCTCGTGAGGCCTGCCGTCCGAGACGTCGAGCCGGCCCAGCTCCGTCATCGCGGAGTCCAGCAACCGGATGCCGGCACCGGTGAACCCGGACAGATCGGCGTGCGGGGCGGCCTCCGGATCGATCGCGGCCACCAGCACCAGACGGTCCGCGCGATCCGGCAGCGCGTCGAAGGCCACCCTCAGGGCGGCCCGGTCGGGCGGCACGGCCGCCACCGTGCGCACCGAACCGTCGGGCGTGGCCGGGTTGTTGAAGAAGACGAAGTGCTCGTCGCTCAGCACCCGGGTGCCCGCGCAGACCAGCGCGCAGACGTCCAGCGCCACGTCACCGGACCAGGACATCCCCAGCACGTTGTAGTCCTCGCGTGCCGCCGGCTCGGGCCTCGCGGCGGGCCGGCCCCGCTCCCCCAGGCGGCCGCGGAGCCCGTGCCGGTGCAGCAGGTCGACGAGTTCGGTGCCGGAGATCAGCTCAAGGGGCTTGCCCTGGGCGAAGGTGCGCGAGCCGGGTCCGAAGCCCGACGTCGTGACCAGCACCCCCTTGTTCGCTCCGACGTCCTGCACCGTCCCGTACAGATCGCGCACCGCCGTGGGCGGCACCGTGTTGCGGTAGCGCTTCACCTGTACGACGATCTTGCCGCCGCGGATCGGAGTCGGATCCACCGCGTCGACGTCCACCCCGCCGTCGTTCGAGCGCTCGGTCGTCACCGCCTCCATGCCCATGGCCCGGAACAGGTCGGCGACCAGGGACTCGAAGGCGATCGGATCCATGTCGTACAGATCCGGTTCCTCGTCACCCCCACGGGTGACCGGACGGTCCCGGACGTCCTCGGGCCGGCGGCTCGGCCGGACCGCGGCGAGCTGGTCCGGCCGGGCCGAGAGCTGCCCCCGCAGCGCCTCGGTCAGGCAGCTGACCGGGTCCACCTGCTCCAGGTGCAAGCCGGTGAAGGTGCCCCGCGGAGCCATGACCGTGGCCAGGCAGATGAGCGCCTGCCGTCCCGTCGCCGGATCGTGGTCGTCCACGACGCCGTTCAGCGCGACGGACTCCAGCGCCCCGGACTCGTCCGCCGCGAACAGCTGGTGGACGGCCAGCAGCACGCTCTGCGCCAGCACCTCCCGGTACAGCGCACGGCGCTGCCCCACGGGACGCGGGGTCTCCTTGTCCTGGTCCAGCGTGGGCATGTACCGCACCGACTTCGCCTCGGGGACGACGCCGTAGCCGGGCAGCTCCCAGTCCAGCACCAGTTGCCGGGCCGCCGGGTCGTAGGCCGCGGAGACCTGCCGCGGAAACCCCTCCGGCCAGGTCGTGGCGGCGTACAGGACGGCCGAGAAGTACTCGACCACCGCCTCGGGGTCGCCGCTCCTGACGCCCTCGGTCAGCTCGGCCACCCCGGCGTTGTGCCGGCGTACCTCCGACAGGTGGGCGCCGGTCCGCTGCTCGTACTCGTGCCGGTGGGCGGCGAGTTGCTGCTGCCGCTGCGCTTCGGCGGCCTGGGCGGCATACCAGTCGTGCTCGAACCGGGCCCGGGCCTCGGCCTCGGCCTGCGCGCGCCGGTTGGCGGTCCAGCCGCCCTGCGGCTGGTACTGCGCCGGATCCGGCATGCGCACCGGCCAGGCGAGGTGCCCCGGGTCGAACGCCTGGACCTCCTCGGTGCGCAGCAGCGCCGCCGCCCGGAAGGCCGGGGCGCGGCACCCGGCGGCCAGCAGCCCCTGCAAGGACGCCACCTGGGCGTCCAGCTCCGCAGTGCGCCGCCCCGCCTCCGCCTGCCGGTACTCACGGTGATTCTGGGCGAGTTGCCGCTGGTGGGCCCTCACCTGCCGTTCCTGCTCCCTGCGCTGCCGGGCCTCGGCCTCTCTCTGACGCTGCTGCTGCCGCTGCACCTCGGCCCAGACCCCCACCAAACCAGCAGAGCGACGACTCATCCGCTGTATGCCCTCCCCAGGACGTCGGCATCGCCGACCGAACTCCGGTCGCCCCCACAACCGGTCGTAACCGGACGACTTTATCCGGCATGTGCCGCCCCGCACATGCCGGATATGAAATGCCTCCGCCGGCCGTCACGTGACACCATCACCCTTCGCCGGACACAAGACCGGGAGAGTCCATGGCGAACGAGATGCCCACCGTCCGTCTGCCGCCGGATGCCGGTCGCTCCACATGGCCTCCGGAACGGCCTGGCGACCCCTGCCCTGCTCGGCTGGTCAGGGGCCGCTTCGTTGCGTGGCGACCTGCGCCGGTCAGGGGGTCTGTGTGGGCTGTGGGTCCACCGCGATCCACTGGGACTGCGCGTTGTTCCCCTGCCGCGGAGCGGGACACACGAGGGTGGCCTTCTGGGAGGCCGCGCAGTGCAGGGTGAAGACATCGCCACCCTGGGTGATGATCTTGTAGAACGCGTCGCTGCCGTGGGCATCAACCGAGACGCCGCAGACCGGATCCTTGGGGAAGCCGTTGATCTTGCTGAGGTCGGTCCAGCCGGGATCGTTGGAGGGGCCTGACACGATGTTCGGGTTGTCCGGGGACGGGGCGATGCTGGGGCGCCTGCCGGCGAACGGCACCCCCTTGACGAGTGCGGCGAGGAACTGCTCGTCGCCGTTCGGATTCGTCGAATCGACGCCGGGGCCGCACGCCGTTGCAGTCGCGGTCACGGTCGCCGTCGCGGTCACGGTCGCGGTCGCCGTCGTAGTCACGGTCGCCGTCGCAGTCGCCGTCTTCGTCACCGTAACCGTGGGCTTGGGATGGTTGGTCTCGCACTCGTCGCCGCCGCCGCCACGCGGCTTCTGGTGGTCGCACTGGTCATGGGGATCGCTGGCATAGGTGTACGTCGCGCCCTTCTGAGAGGTCATGCCGGCGGCCACCGCCACCGCCGGGGTCGCCACCGCGACCGTCACCGCCGCAGCGATCGCGGCGAGCCTGCGGGTCCTGGCGAACCCGCCTTGAGCCGCTGGCCCCGGTTGCGAGGTCGTCGTGTGCTCAGGACTCATCTGGTGCTCCTTGTTCTCAGAGTTTCGGGTGTTCCCCGAGTCCGAGTGCGAGCTTGACCTGGGCACGCCGGAGCACCGACGCAATAAGGAGGAAACACGCTGGTAGATCAATAAATCGGCCTAGCCGACCGCGTGCCCCGGTGGCGTTGGAGAGGTGGTAGCCGACCGTGCGGGGGCTGATGAAACAGGCGGGCGCCGATGTCCCCGACAGACCCACCGGCTCACCGAAGCTGACACTGATCAACCTCGGCGATTCCGTTCACCCGCGTCGGGTGAAGCCGTCCGGCGCCTGCCGTGCCCATGCTGTAGGTGACGACGGCTCTGCGACTCCTCCCGAGGTGTGCCACGCGCACAGCGAGATCGGCTTCCAGCCGGGCTCCCGTCCTGTGGGCCCGTTCGGCGCTGCTCGCCCTGCTGGGCAGCGTGGCGGTTCCGCTTGTCGTCGCCGGGCTGCAGAGCGTGCTGTGGGTGCTGGTCGGGGTGGCGGGGCTGGTGCTCACCGCGGTCGGGGTGTGGTGGGCCCTCGCGCACACCGGAGCCGTCCGGGCCGTGGGGACGCTGGTGTCGGTGGCCGCGCCGCTGGCGGTCCTCGCGCTGTATGCCGGGCACGACCTGTTGTGGCCTGCTTGCCTCTCGCTGGGCCTGTGGGTGCTCGCGGTCGTGGCCGCTCGGATCGCCCTGACCCCGGCGGGCGCGGATTCCGGGCGCCGCCGTGCCCGGGGCCCCGTCCAGCCGCCGCGCCGGCCGTGGATCCTGATGAACCCGAACTCCGGCGGCGGCAAGGTGGCCCGCTTCCACCTGGCGGAGCGGGCACGGGCGGCGGGCGCCGGGGTCGTCCTGCTGGACCCGGCACGGCACCAGGACGTGGCGGAGCTGGCCCGGCGCGCGGTGGCGGACGGCGCCGACCTGCTGGGGGTGGCCGGCGGGGACGGCACGCAGGCCCTGGTCGCCGAGGTCGCGGCCCGGCACGGCCTGCCCTTCGTGGTGATTCCGGCCGGCACGCGCAATCACTTCGCCCTGGACCTCGGCCTGGACCGGGACGATCCGGCGGCCGCCCTGGAGGCGCTGACCGACGGTGACGAGTTCCGGGTCGACCTCGGGTTCGCCGCCGACCGGGTGTTCGTCAACAACGTCTCCTTCGGCACGTACGCGGCCGTGGTGGCCGATCCCGCCTACCGGGACCAGAAGGTCCGCACCACCCTGCGGGAGCTGCCCGATCTCCTCACCGGCGACAAGGCCCCCAGCCTGCGGATGCGGGCCGGCCGGACGCGGGCCGAGGGCCTGCAGGCGCTGCTCGTCAGCAACAACCCCTACCGGCGTGCCCTCGACGTCGACCGTCCGGGGCGCAGGGTCTGCCTGGACTCCGGGCGGCTCGGCGTGCTGTGCGTGCGCGTCGGCGGCACCGCGCAGGCGGCCCAGCTGGTACGTGGTCCGGGCGCGCCGGGGCTGCGACGGCTGACGGCGCGGGAGGTGGTCGTGGAGACGGACGCGGCGACCGTCCCGGCCGGGATCGACGGGGAGCACGTCATGCTGCCCGTCCCCGTCGTGTGCCGCATCGTCCCCGGCACCCTGCGGGTCCGCGTGCCGCGCCACCGTCCCGGTTCGCCCGTCGCCAGACCGGCGGCCGACTGGCCGAGGGTGGCACGGCTCGCGCTGGGGAGGTGACGTCACCCGGCGCCGGTGGTCCACTGCACGCCGGTGCGCAGGCGGTAGGCGGCGACGGCGGCCTCGACCGTGGGGAAGAAGTGGTCCGGGTCGAGGGTGCGGGTGAGCCCGTACCGTTCGATCTTCCGCCGCACGGGGTCCTTCAGCTCGGCGAACACCAGATGGACGTGGGCGGCGTTGAGGGTCTCGTCGAGGTCCTCCAGGACGTCGGCGGCGGTGGTGTCCACGTCGGTCATCGGCTCGGCCGCGACCACGATCCAGCTCGGCGGCGGGTCTCCTTTGGCGAGCCGGCGGATCTGGTCGCGGAAGGTCCTGGCGTTGGCGAAGAAGAGCGGGGCGTCGAATCGGTAGATCACCAGGCCGGGCAGCCGCTGCGCGCCGGGGTAGGAGCGGATGTCGTGGTAGCCCTCCAGTCCCGGCACCCGGCCCAGCACGGTGTCGTACGGCCACCAGGCGCGGCGGAAGACGTTGAGGACGGACAGCGCGACCGCGATCGCGATGCCGGGCAGCACGCCGAGGAACGCGACGCCGAGGAAGGCCGCGATCGACAGCAGGAACTCGACGCGGCGCTGCCGCCACAGCCGTACGGTCCCCAGGACGTCGGCGAGGGACAGGGACGCGACGATGACCACGGCGGCCAGGGCGGGCTGGGGCAGGTTCCGGAACAGCCCCGGGACCAGCACGAGCATGAGGACGATCAGGGCCGCGCCGACGACCCCGGTCAGCTGGGTCCTCGCGCCGGCCCGCTCCGCCACCGCCGTGCGCGAGCCGCTCGTGCTCACCGGGAAGCCCTGGAAGAAGCCCGCCGCCAGGTTGGCCGCCCCGATCCCGGCCATCTCCTGGTTGCCCCGGACCTCCTGCCCGGTGCGGGCCGCGAAGGCCGACGCGTTGGAGATGGTGTCGGCCAGGGAGACCACGGCGATGCCCAGGGCGCCCGCGGACAGCGGCCCGAGGTCGTCGAGCCGGACGTCGGGGACGGTGAACGGCGGGAAGCCCTTCGGCAGCACCCCGACCAGGCCGACCCCGTGCTCGTCCAGCTCGAACACGGCGGCGGCGCCGATCGCCAGCACCACCATCACCAGCACCGCGGGCACCTTCGGCAGCCGGCGCTGCAGCACCAGCAGCAGCACGACCCCGCCGATCCCCACCGCGGCCGCCGCCGGCACGACCGCCCCGGCGGCCAGCTTCTCGACCAGGCCGACGCACTCCCCGATCAGGGTGTCCGCCTCGACCTTGAATCCGAGCAGTTTGGGCAGCTGGCCGATCAGGATGGTCAGGGCCAGCCCGTTCATGTAGCCGATCATCGTGGGCCTGGAGATCAGGTCGGCGACGAAGCCGAGCCGCGCCACCCGGGCCAGGATCATCACCAGCGCGACCATCAGGGCAAGCATCGAGGCCAGGGCGACGGCCCGGTCGGGGTTCCCGCCCGCCCCGGCCAGCGGGAGCACGGTGGCGGCGATCATCGGCCCGAGCGAGGAGTCCGGGCCCAGCACCAGGATCCGGGACGGTCCGCACACCGCGTAGCCCAGCAGGCACAGGGTCGACGTGTACAGGCCGGTGATCGGCGGCAGGCCCGCGAGTTCGGCGTACGCCATGCCCTGCGGCACCAGCAGCGTGGTCAGGACGACTCCGGCGACCAGGTCCCTGGCCAGCCACTCGCGGCGGTACGAGGACACGGCGCGGACGCCGGGAACGGCCCGCAGCCGGGACAGTACCCGCGGGGTGGCGTGCCGGGTCGCCATCTACGGCCTTTCACGTCCTGTCGCCATCTACGGCCTTCCACGTCCCGTCGCCGTCCACGGCCTTTCAGTTCCTCGCGGCCCGCCTGGCGACGAGTTTGCCCAGCTCCCACAGGCCGAGCAGAACCAGCGCCGGCACCAGCGCCCAGCCGAACTGCCGCACATCGATCCGTGTCGTGCCCAGCAGCCGCCGGAACCCGTCCAACTGCGTGACCAGCACCGCGAGGACGAACTCCACGAGCATCGCCCAGTTCATCTGCTTGCTGTCGAAGCTGTCGGTGGTCAGGACGGTCGCCGTCTCGCTGCGGCATTCGAGCGCGGCCACGATCAGGCAGAGCGCGAAGGACGTGAACGCGATGGACCGGCCGACGGCGGTGCTGCCGTAGTGCGACTCGCCGAGCTTGATCAGGGTGAGCAGGCCGATGGTGATCACCAGCCCGGAGAGCCCGACCGTGATCATCACGCCCCTGGTCAGCACCGGTTCACCGCGCGGACGCGGCCGGCGCTCCATGAGTCCGGGGCTCTGCCGGTCGAAGCCGAGCGCGAAGCCGAAGGCCGCGTTGACGAAGAAGTGGATCCACAGCACCTGGGCCGGGGTGAAGGGTTCGCCCGCCGCGATGTTGAACAGGGTCGCGCCGAGGAAGGTCAGGACGAACACCACGAGGAGGACGAGGACGAAGCGGATGTACTTGGTGAGGTTGTCGTAGATCTTGCGGCCCTGCTCGACGGCGAAGACGATCGTCGCGAAGTTGTCGTCGGCCAGCACCATGCGCCCGGCGTTCTTGGCGACCTCCGTGCCGGAGCCCATGGCGATGCCGATGTCGGCCGCCTTGATGGCCGGGGCGTCGTTGACGCCGTCCCCGGTCATGGCCACCACGTGGCCCTTCTTCTTGAGCGTGTCGGCGAGCAGCACCTTGTGTTCGGGGGAGACGCGGCCGACCACCCCGATGTCGTCGATCCGGGCGAGCCGCTCGCTCTCCGGCAGCGCGGCGAAGTCGGCGCCGAGGAGCGCCTCGCCTTCGATGCCCAGCTGCCGGGCGATGGCGGCACCTGTGACGACGTCGTCCCCGGTCACCATCCGCACCCGGATGTGCGCGGCCTGCGCGTCGGCCACGGCGGCCCGCGACTCGGCGCGCGGCGGATCGACCATGCCGACCAGGCTCGTCATCTGCAGGTCGGTGACGTGGGCGAGCAGGTCCCCGTCCGGATCGAAGGCGGCGGGGTCGAGGTCGCGGCGCGCGGCGGCCATCACCCGCAGCCCCTCGCCGCCCATACGCTCGACATGGGTCTGGGCCCGCTCGCGCAGCTCCGCGTCCCAGGGGACGGTCGTACCGTCGCGCAGCGCGGTGGCCGCCCGGGCCATGACCGCGGGTGCCGCCCCCTTCACGAAGCACCGCACGACCGGGTGGCCGGCCGCGTCCGTGGCCGAGTGGAAGGTGGCCATCAGCTTGTACGAGGGGTCGAACGGCAGCGTGGCCAGCCGGGGCAGCCGCTCCCTGGTGGCGTCGATGTCCAGCCCGGCCTTGTGGCCGAGCACCAGCAGGGCGCCCTCGGTGGGGTCGCCGACCACGTTGCCGTCCACGAGCCCGGCGTCGCTGGCGACCAGGTAGGGCAGGATCGCGTCCTCGATGCCGGGCGTGCTGCCGACGGCGTGCTGGACCTGGCCCTCCAGGTGGTAACCGGTGCCGGAGACGGTGTAGCGGTCGCCGGGATCGATCACCTCCACGACGGTCATCTGGTTCATGGTGAGCGTGCCGGTCTTGTCGGAGTTGATCGCTGAGGTGAACCCCAGCGACTCCACCGACGGCAGGTCCTTCACGATCGCCTCGCGCCGGGCCAGGTCGACCCCGCCGATCGACAGGATGGTCTGGGTGACCGTGGGCAGGGCCTCCGGAATGGCGGCGATGGCGAGCGAGACGGCGCTCACGAACAGCGCGTCCCACGCCTCGCCGCGGCCGCGCCCCAGGACGAACATCACGATCATGGTCAGTCCGGCCGCCCCCGTGATCCACAGGGTGAGCCGGTTCAGCTCCTGGTCCAGCGGGGAGGCCTCGCGGGGCGTCGCCGACAGCATCCCGGAGATGCGGCCGAGTTCGGTGCCGGCGCCCGTGGCCGTGACGATCACCGTCGCGCTGCCGTGCGTGACCGGCGTGTTCATGAACGCCATGTTCGTCCGGTCCCCGGGGCCCAGGTCGCCGTCGGCCAGGGTCACCGTGTCCTTGACCGCGGGCACGCTCTCGCCGGTCAGCGCCGACTCGTCGATCTGCAGGGCGCTGGCCGCGATGATCCGGCCGTCGGCCGGGACCTCGTCCCCGGCGGCGAGGAGCACGACGTCACCGACGACGACCTCCTCGGCCGGAATCTCGGTCTCCGCCCCGCCCCTGCGCACCCGGGCGGTCGCCTTCAGCATCGACTTGAGCGCGTTCATCGCGCTCTCGGCCTTGCCCTCCTGCCGCATCCCGACAACCGCGTTGAGGACCGTCAGCACGACCAGGAGGATGCCCGTGCTCCACTCCGCGATCAGGAACGACACCACGGCGGCGGCGACCAGGACCAGCTGCATGTAGCTGCGGTACTGGGCCAGGTAGCGGCGCCAGCCCGGCAGGGGCTTCTCCTCCGGCAGCGCGTTCGGACCGTTCGCCCGCAGCAGCTCCGCCGCCCTTGCCGGGGACAGCCCCACGGCCGGATCCACCTCGAACGCGGCGGCGACCTCCGCCGCGGGACGCGCGTACCAGGCCCGGTCGTCCGTCGCCCCCTCGTGCGGGGCATCCGTCTGCGCGGTCATGGCGCGCGCCTCCTCTCAGCCCTTCCCGTCAGCCGTTCCCGCCGGAGTGCTTGCGCTTCTTGCCGGACTTCTCGTTGCCGGACTTCCCTTCGGCACCGTTGCCGGACTTCTCTTCGGCGATCGAGGCGGCGTACGGGTCGGCCTCCGCGCCCTTGGGTGCCTCACGCTCCAGCTCCCGCCTGACCTCGGCCAGCCCGCGCCGGGTCGCGTCGCTGACCTGCGGGTACTGGGGATCGATGTCGATCAGGGTGTGCGCCAGCACCGCGGCCGCGCAGACACGCGCGAACCACTTGTGGTCGGCCGGTACGACGTACCAGGGCGCCCATTCCGTGCTGGTGGCGGAGAGCATCTGCGAGAACGCGCGCTGGTAGTCGTCCCAGCGGGCCCGCTCCCGGACGTCGGCGGGCGAGAACTTCCAGTTGCGCTCGGGAACGTCGATGCGCTTGAGGAAGCGGATGCGCTGCTCCTCCTTCGACAGGTTCAGGAACAGCTTCACGATCCTGAACCCGTTGTCGTTCAGGTAGCGCTCCCAGTCGTTGATCTCCCGGTAGCGCCGGTCCCACACGTCCGGGCCGCGCGTCGAGTCCGGCAGCCGCTGCCGGTCGAGGTTCTCCGGGTGCACCCGTACGACCAGGACCTCTTCGTAGTGGGACCGGTTGAAGATGCCGATCTCGCCGCGCCCCGGCAGCCGGCAGGCGTAGCGCCACAGATAGTCGTGCCCGAGTTCCTCGGCCGAGGGCACCTTGAAGCTGTGCACCCGCACACCCTGCGGATTGATCCCGCTCATCACGTGGCGGATCGTCCCGTCCTTGCCGCCGGCGTCCAGCGCCTGCAGGCACACGAGCACTCCGTAGGTGTCCTGCGCCGCCAGCCGCCGCTGGTAGTCGGCGAGCAGCTCGACACCGGTGCGGAGCAGCTCGACACCCTCCTTCTTCTTGTGGATGCCCGCCTTGTAGCCGGGATCGAAGTCCTCCACCAGACGCACCTTCGCGCCGGGCTCGACCCGCAGCGGCCTGATGAACTTCGCTATGCGTTCGGCTGTGTCGTCGGCCATCGTCCGCCCGCCTTCCAGCCTGGCCCTCCCGACAGAGTCGACCCGATCGGTGCGGCGGGCCTCACCCTCCGCGGGTGGTTGCTCTGCTGCACGACGTACAGCTCTGCCATACGACGTACAGAACGTCCGTACAACCGTCCTCTAGCCCCTCAATACCCCTTCTGTCATAGTTGGGGCCCTCGACGCAGCCTGCCCGGGGGGAGCAAGGTGACGACGATGGACGGGGGGCCGGCCGGTGCGGACACCCGCCCGGTCGTGGACGGCGACGCCGAGGAACTGGCCGAGCTGGACGCGCTGGCGTCGATGACGGCGGCCGAGCAGAAGGCACGCGTGGCGCAGTGGCTGACCGCGGCGGCCGACGGTGACTCCCACGAAGCCCGGATGCTCGCGCTCGCCTTCTGGCAGCTGGGCGCCTACGAGCCGGCCATGTCCGTCCTGCGCGAGCTGCTCGCCGAGGATCCCGGACACGTCGCGGACCGGCTGAACCTGGCCTCCCTCCTCCTGCTGGTCGACCTGCCCGCGCTCGCGCTGGAGGAGCTGGAGGAGGCAGCGGCGGACGCCGTGGGAGGGCCCCTGCAGACCCTCACCGACCGGCGGCTGGGGCACCTGCGGGCGTGGCAGGCGGCCGAGTCGGAACGGATCGCGTTCCAGCAGGCCCGGCTGGCCGCCTACCGGGAGCAGGACGTGTACGGCGAGATCGGCCCGGCGGACCTGCGGGCCTGGGGCGGCCTGTCGTTCGCCCTCGCCGGCGACGCGGACAGCGATGTCACCCTCGACGAGGCGCTCGCGGTACTGGAACGGGCCCGTGCCGCCGCCCCCGAGGACCCGCAGGTGCTGGAGATGCTGACCAGGGCCTGCACCATCGCGGGCCGCGAACCTGAGGCGTTGGCCGCGATGCGGGCGCTGGAGGTGGCCGCTCCCCACTCGCCGGAACTGGCCCGGGCCCGGGAGGCCGGCGACGCGGCGGAGATGCGACGCGCGGTGCTGGGCCGCAGGCTCACGCTGCTCGACGAGGTGGCCCGGGAGGGCGGAGCTTCCGCCGGCGCGGTCGCGGAACTGCGGCAGCTCGTGAAGAAGCTGCCGGATCAGCCCGACTACAAGGCGATGCTGATGTTCGCGCTGATGACCCAGGGCGACCTGACGGAGGCGCTGCGGCTGGCCGACGAGCTGACCGCCGCCGAAGAGGTCTCGCACACCGTGCACTTCAACGTGGCGCAGGTCTACCGGGCCGCAGGGCAGCCGGAGCGGGCGGAGCGGCATCTGCGGGGTGCGGAGCAGACCGCCGAGAACGACGAGGACCGAGCCGACGCCGCCGCCTTACGACGCCTCCTGGAGGGTCAGGACCGTGCTGGATGATGTGGAACGGCGGCTGTTCGAGCGGTTGTTGTCCATCAGCCCCGAGACGTTCGGGGAGCGACTGGACCTCGATCCCGAGGGTGTCTTCCGGACGACGGTGGCGATGCAGGAGCGGTACGTCGCCAGTGTCTCCGGTCTGACGGCGGAGGACTTCGTCGACCGTCTGCTGGCCGCCGAGTCGCCGGCCCGGCTCAGGACGCTGATCGCGAGTGCCCGGCTCCCCTTCGTCGAGTGGGTGCTGCTGGGCCTGCACCGACGCGCGCTGGCCTGCGTCGCCGCCGGCCGTCCCGCACAGGCGCGGCTCGCCCGGCTGGCCCTGGACATCGCCTGGGAGGCGAGAGGCACGCACGACGACCGGCTCAGGCCCGAGGACCCGGAACCCCCGAGCGGCGAGGGACCGACGGCCGACCTCAGCGCCGTGCTGGCCGTCACGAACGAAGAGTGCGGTCTGGTGGAGAAGTTCCTCCGTCTGCGATCGATGATCACGGCCGGCGACCGTGCCGTGGTCACCCTCGTGCAGAAGCTCTTCGTCATGGGCAGGGAGCACAGGGGTGCCATGGATCCCGTGAAGCTCGCCGGGCATGTCGCCCTGTCCTTCGCCGACGGGCTGCCGGAGAGCCGCGTCTTCGGCCGGCTGGAATGGATGGCCCACCTGCACGCCCACGGGCGGAGCGCCCGCGTCGCACACCATCTCGACCGGCTGACCCAGGACCTGGAAAGGGCCCAGCCCACGGAACCGCCGCACGAGTTCATGGAACGGATCGGCCAGCGGTGCCTGGAGATCGATCTGGTGGAGCTGGCCGTCTCGGCCTTCCGCGCCGCGACCAGTGCGGTCACGGATCCCGGGTCGGCGGCCGACGGGGTCCTCTGGTACGCGCGTACGAAGCTGAAGACGGCCCGGGGCCTGCACCGTCTCGCTCTGGCGGCCGAAGCACTGGCCGAACTCGAACCGGCCCTCGCTCTCGCCTGGGATGAGGCCCTGGCCTCCGACACCGCGTCTGCCCATGGGCTCAGGGCCGAGATCCGGACGTCGCTCGGCCTGCTCCACGAGGAGCTGGGCCGCTATCCGGAGGGCCGCAGGTGCTACCTGGAAGCCGCCGAGGACGCGGAGGCGGCGGGAGACACCCAGGAGCTGGTCACCGCCCTCACCTATGCCATGGCGTCGCTGTCCAAGGCCGGACGCCACCGCAGCGCCGCCCACGAGGGCTACCGCTTGCTGGACTGGGCCAGGGAGGCTCTGCTGCCGGGCTACCTGCCCGCCGTGCTCAACAACGTGGGCCATGTTCTGAGGATGGCCGGGCGGGACGACGAGGCGACGGCGCTGTACCGGGAAGCGCTCGCCGTGCACCGCGGCCTGGGTGCGCGAAGCCCACAGGAGATGCACAGCCTGTTCGCACTCGGTGACGAGGCCGAGCGCCGCGGGGACATCGAGGAGGCGCTGCAACGCTACGGGGAGGCCTACCAGGCGGGCGAGTCGGCGGGCCAGGCCTACCGGGCGAGGATGTTCCTGTACCGCAGGATGGCCGCCCTCCCCCAGGCCCTGTTCCGCGGACTGCTGGAGGCCGCCGAGGACTCCGCGCAACAGGCCGCCGTCCAGGGCGACCTGACGATGCTGGAGTCCGCCCTCCTGCCCCGCGTGGCGGTGGCGCGCGTGGTGGAGGACCACGGCGTCCTCATCGACACCGCCCGTTTCCTCTACGAGTTCGCGGTCGAAACGGACTCCAGGAACCGGACGGTCCTGCGGCTGACCATGGACTACGCGGACACACTCCGGCGGTACGGCACCGCCGACGACAGGGCCCGGGCGTTCTCCCTGCTCTGGTCGGCCCGGACGCATCTGGTCGACAGCGTGCGCCACACCGGCCGGGGCACGGTCGAGGCGGCCGACACACGGGATCTGAGGGCGTTGTGCTCCCGGCTCCTCGTCCTGCTCTTCGACCATGCCGCGGAGATCGCCCTCCCCGACGACCGCGACGCCATGGAACTCGCCTTCGATCTGCACGAGGAGGCCAAGTCGCTGCATGTCCTGGCCCGGTACGCCCGAGCCAGGCTCGGCATGCCGCCCGAGGTCCCGCGCGAACTCGCGGACCGCGAGGAGACCTTGCTGGCCGAACTCCGCACGCTCGTGCACCGGCCCGACGACCTGCTGGGGCGGACACCGAACCGGGGAAGGCGCGTCCACCGGATCCAGCGGGAACTGGCCGAGCTGCACGAACAGATACGCCCCTTCGCCCCGTCGTACGTCAGCCTGCGGGAGTCGGCCCCGGCGACCTTGGCCCAGACGCGGCGCGTGCTCCGGCAGCGCGGCGCGGACGCCCCCTCGCTCGTCTCGTACTACTGCGGCTGGGAGACCACCTGGGTGTTCGAGGTCGCCCCGGACGGCACGCTCGCCGCGAGCGCCGTCCCGCTGGGACGCGAGCAGCTCTCCTCGACCGTGGCACGGCTGCAACGCACCTTCGACGGCGACCGGCGCTCCTTCCCGCAGCTGCCGCCGTTGAACGGCGCCCGGCCGTGGCGCCGCTCCCTCGACTTCCTCGACACGCTGGCGCCGCTGGCCGGTTTCGCCGACCGGTGCCCCGACGACGGTCTGGTGTGCGTGTCCCCGGACGGCCCGCTGCGCGGCCTCCCCTTCCATGCGCTCACCTGCCCCGACAGCGGGGGCTACGTCGTCGCGCGTACGGCCGTGACCTACACCCCGAGCATCAGCTCACTGCTCTACATCACCACGCGCGCGGCACGGTCGGCGCCCGGCCGGGTGCCGAGCGCGTTCGTGGCGGGTGTGCCGACCCGAAGCGACGGCGACGGCACGTGCGACGAGGAGCCGGCCGAGTTCGACGACGCACACCTGCTCGCGGACGCGGGCTGGGAGGTGCGCGGACTGCCGGCCGTCGAGCTGACCCCCGCGGAGGTCCTCGACCGGCTCGGCCGCGAGCGGGTCATGCACCTGACGTGCCACGGCTACTACGATCCCGACAACCCTCTGGACTCGGGCCTGTTGCTCTCCGACGGACGTGACCTCCCGCCCGCCGGGTTCCGTGAAGAGGCACTGCGCAGAAGGCTCGGCCACGTTCTCTCGGTACGGCAGATCCTCGCCGCCCCCACCGAACTGGACCTGCTGACCCTGCGGGCCTGTTCCACGGCCCGCGTCACCGAGAGCGCCGACCCCGACGAACGCGACGGTTTCGCCACGGCCCTGATGCTCTCCGGCGCCAACGCCGTCGTGGCCACGCTGTGGGACGTGGACAAGGACAGCAGCCGGGCCCTGCTCGTCGCGTTCTACCGCCGCCTCGCCGAGAACCCGCCCGCACCGGCCTGGAAGGCCTTCCGGGACGCTCAGCGTCTGCTCCTCTCGGACCCCGCGCACCCGCACTGGGCCCACCCCTACCACTGGGCCGGACTCACCCTGTCCGGCGACTGGAGATGACATGCCGAAGCCGCCGAGGGACCTGACCGACCAGAGCGTCGTACGGAGCCTGCAGGAGTTCACCGAGGACCTCGCGGGCGACGGACCGCGGGACGTCGACGACTACGAGACCGCTGTGGCCGCCCTCGACGCCCTGCTCGCGCACGTCTCGGACCAGGGCGTGGAGGAACTCCTGCGGACCCAGGAGCAGGCCCTGGCGACCGGCCGGAACCTGCTCGACGGTCTCGCCCGGGACCCGGCCACCGCGGACGCCGTCGGCGCCATCCTGGAGACCCCGCCGGAGGACAACCGGCTGGTGACGGACTCCCTGTACGTGTCGGTGGCGGTGGTCGCCGCCGCCCTGACCTGGTTGCAGACGAAGTTCGATCTCCAGGTGCGCCGCAAGAACGGCAGGACGGACGTGGAACTGAGGGTGGAGAAGCAGCCGGCGAGCGACAGCCTGCTCAAGCAGGTCGCGACCGCTCTGTGGTCCATGCTGACCAAGGGAGGCGGCCCGGATCAATGAGGGTGCGCGGGAGGCGCTACGGGCCGTTCCCCGGCTGCAGGTCCTGCTCGGTCCAGATCGTCTTGCCGGTCGGGGTGTAACGCGTGCCCCAGTGGTGGGTCATCTGGGCGATGATGAACAGGCCCCGGCCGCCCTCGTCGTCGCTCGCCGCGTGCCGGAGGTTGGGCGTGGTGTGGCCGGTGTCGGAGACCTCGCAGATCAGGGTCCGGTCGCGGATCAGACGTACCTGGATCGGGCCGCCGCCGGCGTAGCGGATGGCGTTGGTGGCCAGTTCGCTGACGATCAGCTCGGTGGTGAACGCCAGGTCGTCCAGTCCCCAGTCGCCGAGCTGCTTGCCGACGGCGGAGCGGATCGTGGCCACCGCCGCCGGGTCCGGGGCCAGTGCCCACTGGGCGAACTGGTTCCGGTCGAGCAGGCGGGTGCGCGCCACGAGCAGGGTGGCGTCCACGTCCACCGCCCCCGGGAGCAGGGTGGCCACCACGCTGTCGCACAGCTCTTCCAGGGACGTGCGGTCGCCGGCGAGTACCTGGGACAGCTGCGCGAGCCCCGCCTCACGGCTGTCGGCCGTCTGGAGGAGGCCGCCCGTGAAGAGGGCGACGAGACTGCCCGGCGGAAGCTCCAGATCCGCGCTCTGGTAGGGAGGGCCGCCGATTCCCAGCGGCGGCCCGGGCGGCAGCTCGGGACGCTCGACGACGCCCTTGTGCGGTACGACGACCGTCAGCACGGACTCCCCGGCCCGCGCCAGTCTGCACCTCCCGGAGACGGGGTCGTACACCGCGTACAGGCAGGACACGCCCAGCCCCGGCCTCGGGTCGCCCGGACCGGGTCCGGTCCCGCCCTCGTGCGCGCTCTGCTCGACCAGGTCGTCCAGGCGCGACAGCAGCTCGTCCGGGGCCAGGTCCAGCCGGGCCAGGACGCGTACCCCCGTGCGCAGCTGCCCCATGGTCGCCGCGGCGCGCAGGCCGTGCCCGCGCACGTCCCCGACGACCAGGCCGACCCGGGTGCCCGACAGGGGGATGACGTCGTACCAGTCGCCGCCCACCCCGGACCCGTTGTCGGCGGGCAGATAGCGGCTCGCCGAGTCGACCGCGGCGTGCGACGGCAGACGGCGCGGGAGCAGGTTCCGCTGGAGTCTGAGGGCCACCGCGTGGCCACGGGTGACCACCGGCATCAGCAGGAAACCGATCAGCAGGGCGCCAAGGCCCAGGACGGTGACCCCGCCGGTCGGTCCGATCAGCGGCAGGTCGACGCTGGTCGTGCCGTACTCGGGGCTCGCGTAGACGACGAAGGTGGCGTAGACGAACAGCAGGAGCATGATCAGCCCGCCGAGCCCTGGGAACACGCCTTTGAAGACCAGGTCCCTGGCGCTGCGGGTGAGGTTCTTGCGGTGGTACCAGAGGCAGGCGAAGCCGGTCAGTCCGTACTGGAACGCGATCGCGAGCCCGACCGAGTCGATCGAGTCGGCCACGATGTTCTGGCTGAACGACGTCAGCAGGACCAACAGGGCGATCGAGGCCGCTCCCATCCCGATGGTCCCCCAGGTCGGGGTGAGAAACCTGCGGTGGATCCGGGCGAACCGGGCGGGGACGGCCTTGTGGACCGCCATGGAGAAGACGGTCCTGGCCAGGGGCAGGATGGTGGTCTGGGCGGAGGCCAGCGCCGAGGTCAGCACCATCAGGATGAGCAGTCTCGACAGGAACAGCCCCGTGTCGTTGCTCCCGAACACCGCGTGGCCGAGGTGGGAGAACACATCGGCCGAGTTGGCCGGGTTGCCGAGCCCGATGCCCGAGGTGCCGACTCCCGCGAACGCCTGCGCCGACGTGGACACCAGCCCGTACGTGATCAGAAGCAGCACGACGGACATGACCGCGGCGCGCCCGGGGATGCGCGTGCTGTCGACGGTCTCCTCGTTGACCGAGAAGGCGGTGTCCCATCCCCAGTAGATGAAGACGCCCGCGAGGACGCCCGAGGTCAGGGCCTTTGCCGAGGACACCTCGAAGGGGTTGAACCAGGAGGCGGACACGTGGATCGCCGTCGCGGGCGGGCTGGTGTAGACCCTGACCAGCGCGGCCACGGCGAACAGGATCAGCATCAGCACTTCCAGGCACAGCAGCCAGCGCTGGACGGCCACCGAGACCTCGATGCCGACGTAGCAGATCGCGGTCATCACGGCGAGCCAGACGATGCCGGCCACGGTGGTCCACAGCCGGTTGTTCCCCAGTTCGTCCAGGCCCACCAGGCGGAAGCTGTAGACACCGGCGATCTCGGCGAGGTTCACCATGACGACGATGTTGGCGACGATCAGGCCCCAGCCGCCCATCCAGCCGGTGCGCGGTCCGAAGGCGCGGGTGGCCCAGGTGAAGGTGGTCCCGCAGTCGGCGTTGCTCGCGTTCAGCTCCCGGAAGGCGTACGCGACCAGCAGCATCGGGATGAAGGCCAGCATGGTGACGATCGGGGCCTGCAGTCCGACCCCGGCCACGATGATGCCCAGCGTGGCGGCGAGGCTGTAGGCCGGGCCGGTGGAGGCCAGGCCCACGGCCACCGAGGAGAACAAGCCCAGCGCGTTCTTCTTGAGCCCCTTCCGGCCGACCCCCGTCCCGGGAGCGGGGCCGGCGGACTCGGCGCCGCCAAAGTGCCTCACACTTGATTGCAACGCGGGGCCACTGCCCTCCGCAACAGCGGGCCGCGTGCCTGTCCGGTGACGTCCGGCCGTTCAGGCAGCCATGGGCACCGCGACCGATGAGTTCTGGAGCTCGGTGGGGTCTGCCTCTGCAGAAGCGAAAACTGCGCACGAGCCAGGTGAGGGACCATGACCACCCACGCACTACCGCCCGTCGTCGACACCGCAACCTGGGAGCGCCGGCTCGAGGCACTGCGCGCCCGGGAAAAGGCCGCGACGCGGGAGCTTGACGCCATCGCCGCCGAGCGTCGTCGTCTGCCGATGGTCGAGATGCCCGACTACATCCTCGAGGGCGAGGACGGCCCCGTTCGGCTGGCGGACATCTTCGAGGGCAAGAGGCAACTGATCGTCTACAACCACATGTGGTTCGCCGGCCAGGAATGGCAGTGCCCGGGCTGCACGGGGTTCACCTCGCAGTACACCCGCCTGGAGTTCCTGGACAACTACGATGCGCGATTCGTCGTCGTCACCCAGGGCCCGATCGAAGAGGCACTCGCCTACCGGCAGCGGGTCGGCAACCGGATGGCGTGGTACTCGACGGCCAACAGCTCGTTCGGGGCCGACGTCGGCGCACCGCCCGGCGGAGGATTCGCGGTCAACGTGTTCCTGCGCGACGGCGACACCGTCTACCGCACCTGGCACACGAACGGCCGGGGTACCGAGCAGCTCAGTCACTCCTTCGCTCTGATCGATGTCCTCCCGTACGGGCGGCAGGAGGAATGGCAGGACTCGCCCGAGGGCTGGCCTCAGTCACCCACCTACAGCCGGTGGGCGAGGTCCGAGGACATCGCCGCGCTCTATGGCCCGGGCTCCGGCGGCTGCTGAACCGATCACGGCCGACACGGTCAGGAACTCACCACGTCGATGCCGTCTCCCAGCAGCTTCAGCCCGAACACGAAGAACAGAACCGCCATGACGGCGATGTTGTGCCGTGCCGCCCATTCCTTCCAGTTGCCCAGCATGTTCTTCGCCCGCTCACCCATGACCAGGAAGACCCCGAGCGGAGTGAGCAGCCCGACGGAAGCGACGACGACGAAGATGGCCAGCGCGGCGATCTGCTCCCCCACGGGCAGTCCCGACGAGCTGATGGACGCTGCCGCCGCAATGGTCAGCGGGGCGTTCTTCAGGTTCCCGGCCGACAGCAGGAGGGCAAGAAGGAAGATCTTCACCGGCGTGAAGCGGTCGATCGCGGCCATCCATTGCGGCAACTGCGCCTGCGTGGCATCGGCGGGTCGATGACGCCACAGCCGCACAGCGAGGAGAACCAGTGCCACCCCCAACACGATCTTGAGAGCCCCCACCCAGTCGGCCGGCTGCCCGTGGGAGCCGCTCCCCTGGCCGCCGATGACCAGCATCACCGCGCCCAACGCCGACAGACCCACCACCCAGCCCGTGGCGAACACCAATCCGTTCACACGCCCCCGAGGCGTTGCCAGCACGATGATGATGGCGATGATCGGAAGAGGGCTGACGGCGACACCGGCCGCCAAGCCCAGCACATCACCCAGCACTTCGCCCATGCGTGCCTCCGGCATATCGAAGAACTCCAGCCACGTCCAAAGAATCATCGACAGCACACGGTCCTTGCCGCATGGGGACGCGGCGCGCGAGTGAACGGCGCTCAGGGGTGCTCTGGTTCCTCGGGTGCGGGTGATGTGCGTGCGGTATAGGCTTTTTTGGCAACAAGGTCAGGTTCTCTTGGCGGTTTTACGGGCGCCCATCGCCTTATCCGCGATGTTCAGTTCTTTCTGTCGAGACCCGACGAGCACGGTGTATCCCCTCGCGTTTTCCGAGGGTGGGCAACGGCCGAATCCCTTCTCTCGAAGCCTGTTGGGTCCGCAGCTTGCAGTCCCTGTGGAGGTCGGGATGAGAATTGTCGTGGACCTTTCCCGATGCGAGGGGTATGCGCAGTGCGCGTTCCTGGCTCCGGACGCATTCCGGATGCACGGCGAGGAAGCACTGATGTACGACCCGAACCCCGACGACGCCCGGCGCGACCAGGTGCTGCGGGCCGCGGCGGCCTGCCCGGTCCAGGCGATTCTGGTCGACCAGCTGGAGGGACGGGACGTACCGGCGGAGGCGTCGAAGTCATGACCAGCGCCGACAACCTGCGTGCGTTCAAGCGCGACGGCCACATCGTGATCGTCGGGGCGTCACTGGCGGGACTGCGGGCCGCGGAGGCGCTGCGCGGCGAGGGTTTCAGCGGATCGTTGACCATGATCGGTGACGAGTTGGGCGAGCCCTACGACCGGCCTCCCCTGTCCAAGCAGGTACTGACCGGGTGGGTGCCGGCCGACGGCACCAAGCTGCCGCGGCGTCGTGACATCAATGCGGAGTGGCTGCTGGGCGTGCCCGCCAGCGGGCTCGACCTGGCGACCGACCACGTGCGGCTCGCCGACGGACGCGAAATTCCCTTCGACCGGGTGCTGATCGCCACCGGGGTGCGGGCCCGGCCCTGGTTCGTCGAGAGCGAGGCGGCCCTGGACGGAGTGTTCGTCGTACGAACGCGCGAGCACGCCGAGGGCCTGCAGCGAGCCCTTGCCGCCGGGCCCTCCCGCGTACTGGTCATCGGAGCGGGATTCACCGGCTCCGAGATCGCCTCCATCTGCCGAGAGCGGGACATCCCCGTGACCGTCGCCGAACTCGCGCCGGCTCCACTGGTCGGGGCGCTCGGTGCCATGATCGGTGAGATCGCGTCGGACATGCAGCGCGCACACGGCGTCGACCTGCGCTGCGGCGTCAAGGTCACCCGGCTGGAAGGCGACGCGCAGGGGCACTTCCGCCGTGCTCACTTCGACGACGGCACCACGCTCGACGCCGACGTGGCGGTGGTGGCACTCGGGGGCATCCGCAACACCGAGTGGCTGCGGGACTCGGGCCTGGCGGCGGGTGTCTGGGGAATCGCCTGCGACACGGGCTGCCGCGCCCTCGACCTCAACGGCCTGATCACCGACGACGTCTTCGTCGCGGGAGACGTGGCACGCTGCCCGAACCCGGTCTACGAGTACCGGCTCATCTCGCTGGAGCACTGGGCCAACGCCGTGGAGCAGGCCGAGGTCGCGGCGCACAACATGGTCAGTGGACAGGCGGACCGCTGGCCCCACCTGTCCATCCCGGTGTTCTGGTCGATCCAGTTCGGCGTCAACATCAAGTCCGTCGGCGTGCCGACCTTCGCCGACGAGGTGGTCGTCGCCCAGGGGTCGGTGTCCGACCACCGCTTCGTCGCCGCGTACGGCTACCGGGGCCGCGTCACCGCGGCCGTGAGCTTCAACAACGCCAAGTGGCTGGACCACTACCGACAGCTGATCGAGACGGCCGCGCCCTTCCCGCCGCCCTGCCCCACGCCCGACCAGCCCGCCGACATGAAGCCGGTGCCCGTCGACTTCCCCGGCCCCACCCTGCTCGCCCAGGGCGCCACCGTGGTCGTCACCGGCCACGACCCGAGCGAGCGGCGCGTGACGTCGGTGCAGCAGCACCGGTAGGAGGGAGAGCGAGATGACCACGACCGAGACGCCCGACACGCTGCTCCGGATCCTCGACTACTCCTCCCGGGCCGACCCGTACCCGCTGTACGCGGAGCTGCGCGAGACGCCGGTGGCTCTGCAGGAGGACGGCAGCTACGTCATCAGCACCTACCGCGAGCTCGCGGACATCCTGCACAACCCGCACCTGAGCTCCGACGTCCGCAATCTGTCGCATCCGATGGAGGCGTTCGAGAGACCCGGCACGCCGGCGTTCATCAACCTCGACCCGCCCGAGCACGACCGCCTGCGGCGCATGGCGATGCGCCACTTCGGCCCCCCGCACACCCCGGGGCTGGTGGCCGGCCTGGAACCCGACCTGATCGCCACCGTCGGCAGCCTCATCGACGACTTCGCGGGCAAGGAGCAGATCGACATCGTCGACGACTTCGCCTACCCGTTCCCCGTCACCGTGATCTGCCACCTGCTCGGCGTGCCACGCGAGGACGAACCGAGGTTCCACCTGTGGGTGAACGACTTCATCGAGTCGATCGACTACAACCCCAAGACCGACCCGAAGGAGAAACTGACGAACGGCCAGCAGGCCTCCAAGGACTTGCGCGAGTACCTCGGCGCGCTGGTGGAGCAACGCCACGGCCGGCCGGGTGACGACCTGCTGTCACGGCTGGCCAACGATGACGGGCCGGACGGGCGGATGACCGACGACGAGATCGTCGCCACCGCCAACCTGCTGCTGATCGCCGGCCACGAGACCACGGTCAACCTCATCACCAACGGCATGCTGACCCTGCTGCGCCACCCGCAGGTGCTGCGGCGACTGCGCGACGAACCGGGCCTGGTCGTCCCGCTGGTCGAAGAACTGCTGCGCTACGAGCCTCCCGTGCACATCATTCCGTGGCGGGCGGCCTACAGCGACATCACCGTCGCGGACACGGTCATCCCCAAGGGCGCGCGGATCCTGCTCATGCTGGCCTCGGGCAGCCGCGATCCGAACCGCTTCCACGAGCCCGACCGCTTCGACCCCGACCGGCGTGACAACCAGCACCTCGGCTTCGGCAGCGGCATCCACCTGTGCTTCGGCGGCCCCATGGCCCGGCGGGAAACCCAGATCGCGCTGAACGAGCTGGTACGCCACCTCGACCGACCCCGGCTGGTCGCCGACCCGCCGCCGTACCGGCGCAGCCCCGTTCTCCGCGGTCCGATCCATCTGCACATCGAGCAGGGCGACGGTTGAGTCCCCGTCTGTTTCGACCAGTGCGGGACCACCCCCGGCATTAGCCCACCTGGACGGGTGAACTGTGCCGATCAGCCGTTGACGCGGTCTCTCATGCTTGCATCCTGCGTGGAGGCCGATGACATGACTGACGAGAGACAGCAAGACACCCGCTCCCGACTCACCTCGTCCCGGCGTCGTTTGCTGGCGGCGACCGCCCTGGCGCCCATAGCTGCCGGTGTGCCGGCCCGGGCCCACGCCCTGTCCGCCGGACCGACGAGCCGCGCCCTGGTCGAACCGGTGATGACCAAGCTGACGGACTGGGCGGACGTGGGCAAGTCTCTCGGCCGCCCCGGTGACATGAAGCGATTCATGTACCACACGGGCTTGCCACGCCGGGACCTCAGGGTCTACTCGCGCGGCATTCTGATCGACCCCGCGCTCGCCCTCGGCACGCACGTGTCCTTCGTCCGATACGCGGACCACAGCACGCTCCTGATGGGTGACGCCGTGGTCACCGAACGCGAACTGCAGCACTTCTGCGACGTCCTGCAGGAGCACGGGATCATGCAGACCGCCATCCACAAGCACCTGCTCGCCCACGAACCGGATGTCTGGTGGGTCCATCTGCACGCCCACGGCCACGATCCGGTCGCCGTCGCTCGCGGTCTGCGCGCCGCGTTCGACTGCACCGGTACCCCACCCGCCCAACCCGCCACCCCTTCGCGGCCGGTCGGCCTGGACACCACCGCCATCGACGCCGCGATGGGCGTCAAGGGAAGCGCTGACGGCAAGATCTACAAGTCCGTCTATGTCCGCCGCGAGACCGTCGCCGACGGCCACATGGCCCTGCCTCCGGGACTGGGCTCCACCACCTCCGTCAACTTCCAGCCGCTCGGCGGCGGAAGGGCCGCCGTCAGCGGCGACCTGGTCATGATCGCCAACGAGGTACAGCCCGCCCTCACGGCCCTGCGACGCGGTGGGGTCGAACTCGTCGAGGTGCACCACCACAACCTCACCGACGAACCGCGCCTGTTCTTCGTCCACTACTGGGCTGTCGGCGATGCCGTCAGGCTCGCCAAGGCCATTCGCCGGGCCGTGGACGTCACCAACGTCGTACCCATGCCTGGAGGAGCCGGTTGATGGCCGCGGACCACGAGACAGTCACCTGCCCGTTCGACTTCAGCGAAGCACTCGACTTCGACCCCGCGCTCGCGGACCTGATGCAGCGTCGTTCCCCCGCGCGCATCCGGCTTCCCTACGGCGATGCGGACGCCTGGCTGATCACCGGCTTCGACTCCGTCAAGCAGGTGACCACCGACCCACGGTTCAGCAGGGCGGGCATCATCGGTCACGACTACCCCCGGATGACGCCGGAGCCCATCGTCTCGCCGGAATCGATCAACGTGATGGACCCACCGCAGAGCAGCCGCGTCCGCCACCTGGCCTCGCAGGCCTTCACACAGCAGCGGGTCGAGGGCATGCGGCAGCGGATCATCTGGCTCACGGACCGCCTGCTGGACATCATGGAGGAACAGGGACCGCCGGCGGACGTGGTCCAGCACCTCTCCAACAAGCTCCCCCAGCAGACCGTCCTGGACCTCCTCGGTATCGAGCGGGAGGAATGGCCCCGGGTCGAGGAGTCCCTGCAGCAACTGCTCGTCGTCGGCGCGGGCAACAAGGAGGCCGCCGCGACAGCCAAGGCCGATCTGACGGCCTACTTCGCCAAACTCGTCGGACAGCGCCGGAACTCACCCGGCCCCGACCTCATCAGCGCGATGGCCGCGGCGCGGGAGGGCGAGGAACAGCTCGACGACAGGGAACTGGCGGTCATGGCACTGACGCTGGCGCTCAGCGGCCAGGACACGGCGACCTGCCAGATCAGCGACATCACCTACCTGCTCCTGACACGTCCCGAGCTGATGCAGCACCTCAGGCGCCGGCCCGAGACCGTGACCGACGTCGTGCACGAGATGCTCCGCTGCATCCCGTTCCGCAAAGGGGTCGGGATCCCCCGCGTGGCTCTCGAGGACGTGGAACTGGACGGTGCGCGGATCAAGGCGGGCGACTTCGTGCACGTGTCGTACCTGACGGCCAACCGTGACCCGGAGCGCTACCCGGCCCCCCACGACATCGACCTCGACCGCCCCATCGCTCCGCACATGACCTTCGGCTGGGGCGGACACCGGTGCATCGCCATGCCGTTGGCCATGGCGGAGCTCGAAGTGGCCATCGGCCGCCTGGTGCAGAGATTCCCCGGCCTCCGGCTCGCAGTGCCGCCGGAGGAGCTGCGCTGGGACACGGAAACGATCAGGCGGTTCCCGCTGGAGCTGCCGGTGGCTTGGTAGGAAGGCCACCCAGAGGCCGAAGAGCCCCCTCCCGATCCGGGAAGGGGCTCAAGGCCACGCCGTCACTCACAGGCTTGAAACGGGGCCCTCAACCCACTCCACCTCGGAGCGGATCTCAGGGGCGCTTCCAGGGCTCAGTAGCGGCGTCCGAGAGGAGGGGTGAATCTCAGCGATCACGTTCTTCTTCCACGGCCGCCTCATAGGCGCGCAGGGTGTCGACGAAAAGGCGCCGCTCCGCCGGGGCCAGCGGGGTGAGTACGCGGCGCCAGGCCTTGGCGCCGGGGGCGAGCCATGCGGCGATCGCGTCGTGCTGGTCGGGGGCGATGGCCACGATCCGGCGCCGCCGGTCCGACGGGTCCTCGCGCCGGTCCAGAATGCCCTTCCCGCTCAGGTCCCCGACCATCAGGCTGACCGTGGTGGGCGCCACCTCCAGACGCGCGGCCAGTTCGTTGACCGTCATAGGGCCGTCGAACAACAGGCAGGACAGCAACGAGAGGTGACGGGGCGCCAGCGACTGCGACTGCAGCACCGAAGGCACGGGAATGCGCTTCACCCGGCCGGCCATCCGCGGCATGAGCAACAGCAGCTCACGCACTGCGGCGTCCACGTCACCCGCCCCGGCCTCGCGCCGCATGGATCCGGCCATTACACACCCCCAGCATTTACCTTTGAAGGCAAAGATGCTTTGCTCACAAAGGCATCAGCAGTCGCTCCGCCCGCCGCACGCGGGCACGAACGGAGATTCCACCATGCCTCACTTCACCGTGCACATCAGCGAGGCCGCCCTGGATGAGACGGCCGAAGAAGGCCTGATCCGCGGACTCGCAGACGCGGTCGGATCCGTCTACGGCAAGCAGTTCAGCCACCTGGTGGCAGTCGATCTCATTGGCATCCCCCAGCGTCGGCGCGGCATCGGCGGGAAACCGACCGACCACATTGCCCCGAACATCACACTGAGCCTGCGCGAGGCGGCCTACCGGCACCCCGACGTACCGAACGCACCCGCGCGTCTGATCACCTCGATCACCGACGCAGTGGTCGACGTGCTCGGCGAACAGGCCCGCGAGCAGGTGACGGTCGGCCTGCTGGCCGTCCCTGAAGGGCGGTCCGGCACCGGGGGCCGAGTCGCCTGACCACCGATACCGAACGCCCCGCCCGCCTCAGTGCCCGCCGGGAGCGACCGCAGCGTTCTTGACCGTCAGCGGCAGCAACTTCTCGCCCGTCGGGTCGATTTGGATGTGCGTGTCCAGCTGCGGGCAAGCAGACACCACAACGAGCATGGCAATCGCCTGCCCGATGCACCAGGTGAGCGCCATACGGCGTAACTCGGAGACGGAGGACGGAGTCCTACGGGCAGAGTGGGGGGGATGAGAGATGCCGCAGAGAGGCCGATGAGGTCTCGCAGAAGGCGACGATTCGATGCCGTGCAGGATTGACGCACGTCTCCGGCAGCGCCCTGACACAGGCCACCCGTGGGTGGCACTGGACGTCTGTCCATGTGGAGTCAGCCGAGGGCAACGCCAGGAATGAAGGCCACAAGCCCTGACAGGAAACTCCCAATCGCAGCCAGCGTGACGAGGGTGGCCTTGCCGTCCGAGAAAAGGCCGGAGCAGAACTCACGTACTTGTCGCCGAAGGATCAACATCTTCAGCTTCTGCCAGCGGTGTTGGCGAATGTGGCAGCCCATGAGGAGGCCGGTTGCGTTGTTCCGGCAGCCGTCCTCCCGGCCTCTCACCGCAGCCCCGCAAGTCACGGGTGCTTGGAAGAAGCACCAGACGAGGACCAGTGCTGAGAGTGTTGCAACGATCGCCGGTCCTGCGGCCTTGTTGATCCACGCGGCAATCAGCAACGCGGCGGCGATCACGCCCCACCACTGTCCCAAGCCCCCGAGCCGACCATTTCTTGATCTTGCCCCCGATGTCGCCATGTCCGTCATGTTGGCGGGACGCGCGACGTTACGTGCCGGGTCCTGATCTGTTGACTGAAAAGGGTCTCAGGACGGCTGGTGTCTGACGCGAACGCGTGTGGTGCCTAGACAGATAGCCAGGGAGCAGACAGAGATGGGGGCACCGAACCGTGTGAGCGGCTAGGGCCCGGCAGCGGCGTCCAGCAGGGCGCCGACGGCGCCGACGAGCGAGGACGCGAAGCGCCGACCGCGGCCAACGAAGCGACCACCTCGTCCTCGCTCACCCCGGCCAGCGCCTCAACCACCCGATCGAGTGCCCCACTCACCTCAGTGCGAGTGGCCACTCGCAGCGGGCGTCGGCCCAGCGTTCTTGACCGTCAGAGGAAGCAACTTCTTGCCGGTCGGGCCGATTTGGATGTGCGTGTCCATCTGCGGGCAGACACCGCAGTCGAAGCACGGAGTCCAGCGGCAGTCCTCGACCTCCGTCTCGTCGAGGGCGTCCTGCCAGTCCTCCCAGAGCCAGTCCTTGTCCAGGCCGGAGTCGAGGTGGTCCCAGGGGAGGACCTCCTCGTACGTGCGCTCGCGGGTGGTGTACCAGTCGACGTCGACGCCGAAGGGGGCCAGCGCCTTGTCCGCGCAGGCCATCCAGCGGTCGTAGGAGAAGTGCTCGCGCCAGCCGTCGAAGCGGCCGCCGTCCTCGTAGACCGCGCGGATGACCGCGCCGATACGGCGGTCACCGCGGGAGAGCAGGCCCTCGACGATGCCGGGCTTGCCGTCGTGGTAGCGGAAGCCGATCGAGCGGCCGTACTTCTTGTCGCCGCGGATCTTGTCGCGGAGCTTCTCCAGGCGGGCGTCCGTCTCCTCGGCGGAGAGCTGGGGCGCCCACTGGAAGGGGGTGTGGGGCTTGGGGACGAAGCCGCCGATCGAGACCGTGCAGCGGATGTCGTTCGACCGGGAGACCTCGCGGCCCTTCTGGATCACGTGCATCGCCATGTCGGCGATCTGGAGGACGTCCTCGTCCGTCTCCGTCGGCAGGCCGCACATGAAGTACAGCTTCACCTGGCGCCAGCCGTTGCCGTAGGCCGTCGCGACCGTCCGGATCAGGTCCTCTTCCGAGACCATCTTGTTGATGACCTTGCGCATGCGCTCGGAGCCGCCCTCGGGGGCGAAGGTCAGACCGGAGCGGCGGCCGTTGCGGGTCAGCTCGTTCGCCAGGTCGACGTTGAAGGCGTCCACGCGGGTGGAGGGGAGCGAGAGGCCGATCTTGTCTTCCTCGTAGCGGTCCGCCAGGCCCTTGGCGATGTCGCCGATCTCCGAGTGGTCCGCGGAGGAGAGGGAGAGCAGGCCGACCTCCTCGAAGCCGGTCGCCTTCAGGCCCTTGTCGACCATCTCGCCGATGCCCGTGATCGAACGCTCACGCACCGGGCGCGTGATCATGCCCGCCTGGCAGAAGCGGCAGCCGCGGGTGCAGCCGCGGAAGATCTCGACCGACATGCGCTCGTGGACCGTCTCGGCGAGCGGCACGAGGGGCTGCTTGGGGTACGGCCACTCGTCCAGGTCCATCACCGTGTGCTTGGAGACGCGCCACGGGACGCCGGACTTGTTGGGGACGACGCGGCCGATGCGGCCGTCGGCGAGGTACTCGACGTCGTAGAACGCCGGGATGTACACCGAGCCCGTCTTCGCCAGGCGGAAGAGGACTTCCTCGCGGCCGCCGGGGCGGCCCTCCGCCTTCCACTCGCGGATGATCTTCGTCATGTCCAGCACGGCCTGCTCGCCGTCGCCGATGATCGCCGCGTCGATGAAGTCCGCGATCGGCTCGGGGTTGAAGGCCGCGTGGCCGCCGGCCAGGACGATCGGGTCGTCCAGCCCGCGGTCCTTCGACTCCAGGGGGATGCCCGCCAGGTCCAGGGCCGTCAGCATGTTCGTGTAGCCCAGCTCCGTGGAGAAGGACAGGCCGAACACGTCGAAGGCCTTCACCGGGCGGTGGCTGTCCACCGTGAACTGCGGGACGGCGTGCTCCCGCATCAGGGCTTCCAGGTCCGGCCACACGCTGTAGGTGCGCTCGGCGAGGACGCCCTCCTGCTCGTTGAGCACCTCGTAGAGGATCATGACGCCCTGGTTGGGCAGACCGACCTCGTACGCGTCCGGGTACATGAGCGCCCAGCGGACGTCGCAGCTGTCCCACTCCTTGACGGTGGAGTTCAGCTCGCCGCCCACGTACTGGATCGGCTTCTGCACATGCGGGAGCAGAGCTTCGAGCTGTGGGAAGACCGACTCGACAGACATCGCGGGGATTACCTTCGTGAGCTGGCAGGGGTGACCATCAAGCCTAACCCGACCGCGGGCCTCCCCCGTACGCTCAGACGGCCGCCCCCGCCGTGATCTCCTTCCACAGCCCCGGCAGCTCGGCCTCCACCGTCGCCGCGGCCGTCTCCTCCCTGCCGTACAGCAGGCCGTACGTGAACGCGCTCTCCCCGGCCGCGTGGGCCACCGCGGACAGCTCGCGCAGGGTCTGGCGGGCCATGACGCTGTCCTGGTGTTCGCCGAGCAGGCTGGTCAGGGACTTCATGGACTTGGCCAGGGAGCCGGCGGGGCCGCCCAGGGCGGGGGTGGCCGCCTCGGCCGCGTACCGGGTGCGCTTGGCCTTCTTGCGGGCCTCGTGGATGGCGAGGTCGCGCTGCTCGCCGGGCGGCTGGTCCAGGGCGTCGGTGACCAGGCGGGTCACCTTCGCGAGGTCCTTGCGTACGGCCTCGGCGATGACCTTCTCCGGATTCCCCGCCGCCTTCTTCTTCAGCGGCGGGTCGGCGAGCAGGGAGTCCAGGGTGTCGAGCAGGGCCAGATAGCGGGCGGAGTCCAGGATCCCGATGAGATGGCTGCGGGCGCTGCCGTGCTTGGCGCTCGCCCAGGTGGTGAGCCGTTGGTGCACGGGACCGGAGACCAGGGCGGGCGGGATGCCATCGAGGACGGTGAGCAGGCGCTCGGCCAGCACCTCCTGGTCGCGGCCCACGCCCAGCTCGCCGGCCAGCCACTTCAGCTCGGCGGCGACCGGGTCGGTGACGGCGCGGTCGAGGACCGTGCCGAAGCTGCGGAAGGTGCTGCGCATCCGGCGGGTGGCCACCCGCATCTGGTGGACGGAGTCGGGTACGTCCCGGCGGACGCCCGGGTCGTAGCCGAGGATCGCCTCGCGCTGTTCGCGTACGTAGGCGAGGACGTGGTCGCCGGCGGTCACGGGCTTGGCGCGCCGTCCGGAGCCGGGCCGCCGGCCTCCGGTCTGCTCCAGTGCCCGGGCCAGCTTCGACGGCGCCTTCGAGGGCCGTACGCCCGCCTTGCGCAGACGTTTCTCCACCCGGTCGAGGAAGGCCGGGTCGCCGTCGTCCGCCAGCTCCACCTCGATCTCGGTCCACTGGGCGCTCCCGCCCTTGCCGGTGAGCCGCTCGGCGGTCACGGAGTCCACGCTCGCCTCGGCCAGCAGCGCGCCGTGGGCGTCCACGAGGTGGCGTACGTCGCGGGCGGAGCGGAGCCGGACGAGGGGGATCAGTTCGGCGCAGCGGACCCGGGAGCGGACCAGTGCGGCGATCTCGTCGGGGACGGTGTCGGAGAGGGGCGCTCTGATCTCGTCGCGGACGCCGGGGGCGACCGGGAACTTCAGGTGCCAGCCCGCGTCCGAGCCTCCGGTGCGGCGGCGCAGGGTGAGGGCGGCGGCGGCCAGGCGCTCGTCCGCGGTGTCGTAGTAGGTGGCGTCCAGTTCGACCAGGCCTTTGTCGAGGACGTCCGCCACCCCGCCGACGCCGGTCAGGTCGGGCAGCCCACTGTCGTCGGATTCGTACTTGCGCTCGATCTCGCGTTTCGCATCCGCCATGAATTGAATCTAGTGGCAGAACGGCCGGGAGGGCAGAGGCCATCCAGGGTGAATGGCGGGAAAACTCCCGTCGTCCACCCGGTGAACAGCCCTGCATCCGCCCGGCGAACACACCCCTACGCCCCGGTGAACACCCCTACGCCGACATCGGCCGCTGCACCTTGATCGACTGCAGCAGTCCGATCGCCACCCACACCGCGAACATCGACGATCCGCCGTACGACACGAACGGCAGGGGCAGGCCGGTGACCGGCATGATGCCGAGGGTCATGCCGATGTTCTCGAAGGCCTGGAAGGCGAACCAGGCGACGATGCCGGCGGCGACGATCGTGCCGTACAGCTCGGTCGAGTCGCGGGCGATGCGGCAGGCGCGCCACAGGATCACGCCGAGCAGGAGGATGATCAGGCCCGCTCCGACGAAGCCCAGTTCCTCCCCCGCGACCGTGAAGACGAAGTCCGTCTGCTGCTCGGGGACGAACTGGCCGGTGGTCTGCGAGCCGTGGAACAGGCCCGCGCCGGTCAGCCCGCCGGAGCCGATGGCGATGCGGGCCTGGTTGGTGTTGTAGCCGACGCCGGCCGGGTCGAGGTCGGGGTTGGCGAAGGCGGCGAAGCGGTTGATCTGGTACTCGTCCAGGATGTGCAGCTGCCAGATGGCGACGCAGCCGACCACGCCGGCGGTGAGCAGGCCGAAGATCCAGCGGTTGGAGGCGCCGGAGGCGAGGAGCACACCCAGGATGATCGCCACCATGGCCAGGACCGTCCCGAGGTCGGGCATGAGCAGCACGATCAGGATCGGCACGGTGGCCAGGCCCAGCGACTGCAGGACCGTGCGATGGTCGGGGTACGGCTTGTCACCGGCGTCGACCCGGGCCGCCAGTATCATCGCCATGCCCAGGATGATCGTGATCTTCACGAACTCGGCGGGCTGGAGCGAGAAGCCGCCGCCGAAGACGATCCAGTTGCGGCTGCCGTTGATGGTGGCGCCGAGCGGGGTGAGCACCAGCAGCACCCCGAGCAGCGAGGTGCCGTAGAGGATCGGCACGGCGTTGCGCAGGGCCCGGTGGCCGAGCCAGAGCGTGCCGACCATCAGGGCGAGGCCGATGCCGAGGTTCATCAGGTGCCGGATCAGGAAGTAGTACGGGTCGCCCTGGTTGATCTCGGTGCGGTTGCGGGTCGCCGAGTACACCAGCAGGGAGCCGATCAGCGACAGCGCGGTGGCCGCGAACAGTATCGGCCAGTCGAGCCGGCGGGCCAGCGAGTCGCGGGCGAGGATCCTGGTCCAGCCGGCCCGCGCGGGGCCGTACCCCGAGACGGAGAAGCTGTTGCCGGTCATGTGAGCATCCTCCGGCTCCCCCTCCGGCGCGGCCGCCTGCGGGTGTTGCTGTTGCCCGTGCTGGGCGAGGGGCTGGTGGCGGGCTGCTGGGTGTCGTCGTTGGTGGGGTTGTCCTGCTGGGAGGCCTCGACGTCCTTCGCCGGGTCGCCGGTGACCTTGGGGGCGGTGATGGTGCCGTCCGTGCGGACCTTCGGCAGGCCCTTCTGGGGCTCGGGCAGCAGGGCCTTCTTGTTGTCGATCGAGCCGTCGCCCTGGACGCCGTAGAGCGCGCTGTAGATGTTGCGCACGGCCTCACCGGAGGAACCGGAACCCGTACCCGCCTGGGCGATCGTCATGATCACCGAGTAGTCCTTGGTGTACGTGGCCAGCCAGCCAGTGGTCTGCTTGCCGTATACCTCCGCGGTACCGGTCTTGGCGTGCAGCGGGATCTTGTCCTGCGGCCAGCCGCCGAACTTCCAGGCGGCGGTACCGCGGGTGATGACGCCCGCGAAGGCGTCGTTCATGCCCTTGAGGGTGGCCTGGCTGACGGGCAGCTTCCCGGACTTCCGCGGCTTGATCGGCGTGACGGTCTTGCCGTCCGCGCTGATGACCGCCTTGCCGATGGTCGGGTGGTACATGGTGCCGCCGTTGGCGACGGCGCCGTAGATCACGGCCTCCTGGATCGGCGTGACGAGGGTGTCGCCCTGGCCGATGGAGTAGTTGATCTCGTCACCCTCGCGCATCTTGTTGCCTTCGAGACAGTTCTCGTACGCGATCTTCTCGACGTAGGAGCCGTCCTTCTTGCCGGACTTGCACCAGGCGTCCTTGTTGGCCTTCCAGTAGTCGAGCTTCCACTGGCGGTCGGGGACGCGGCCGGTGACCTCGTTGGGCAGGTCGACGCCGGTCTCCTTGCCGAGGCCGAACTGGTGGGCGGTCTTGAAGAAGTAGTCCTTGGGCTGGCCCTTCTTGGGGTTGATGCCGCCGTCCTTCTTCCACTCCCGGTCGGCGAGGCCGTAGAAGACCGTGTCGCAGGAGACCTCCAGGGCGCGGCCGAGGGAGATGGGTCCGAAGCTCTCCCCCTCGAAGTTCTTGAAGACCTGGCCACCCACCGAGTAGGAACTGGTGCACGGGTAACCGCCGTCCCACTCGTAGCCCGCCTGAACCGCGGCGGCCGTGGAGACCACCTTGAAGGTCGAGCCGGGCGCCGCCTGACCCTGTATGGCCCTGTTGAGCAGCGGGTAGTCGCTGTCCTTGCCGGTGAGAGCCTTGTAGTCCTTGCCGGAGATGCCGCCGACCCACACGTTCGGGTCGTAGGTCGGGGCGGAGGCCATGGCGACGATCCGGCCGGTCCTGGCCTCCATCACCACGACGGCGCCGGAGTCGGCCTTGTAGTTCTCGCCGGTGATCTTGTCGAACTGCTGACGGGCCTTCTTCATGGCCTTGTCCAGCTCGTACTCGGCGACCCGCTGCACCCGGGAGTCGATGCTGGTGACCAGGTTGGCACCGGACTCGGCGGCGTCCGACTTGGCCTTGCCGATGACCCGGCCGAGGTTGTCCACCTCGTACCGCGTCACGCCGGCCTTGCCGCGCAGCACCTTGTCGTACTGGCGCTCGAGGCCGGAGCGGCCGACCATGTCGGAGCGCAGGTAGGGCGAGTCGGTGTCCTTGGCCTTCTGGATCTCGTCGTCGGTGACCGGCGAGAGATAGCCGAGAACCTGGGCGGTGTTGGACTTGCCCGGGCCCGCGTAACGGCGCACGGCCTCCGGCTCGGCGGTGATGCCGGGGAAGTCCTCGGCGCGCTCACGGATCTGCAGGGCCTGCTTGGGCGTTGCCTCGTCGGTGATCGGGATCGGCTGGTACGGCGAGCCGTTCCAGCAGGGCTGCGGGGTCTTGCTGTCGCACAGCCGGACCTTCTGGCTGACCTCCTCGGGCTTCATGCCGAGGACGCCGGCCAGCTTGGCGAGGACGGCCTTCCCGTCGTCCTTCTGCTTGAGCAGGTCGGTGCGGGAGGCGGAGACGACCAGGCGGGTCTCGTTGTCGGCGAGCGGCACGCCCCGGGCGTCGAGGATGTCGCCGCGCACGGCGGGGTCGACGACCTGCTGGACGTGGTTGCCGGAGGCCTCCTTCTGGTACTCGGCGCCCTCCCGGATCTGGAGGTACCACAGACGGCCGCCGAGCGTGCCGAGCAGGGAGAGGACGAGGATCTGGATCACGACCAGCCGGGTCTGGACCCGTGGGGTCCGTCCGGTCTCGGGAATATTGGTCACTGCGGCTGCCTCCCCCTCTCAGTGCGTGTATGTGTCATATACGACGAAGCTGTGCGCGCCCCTGCGCAACTCCCGTGTGCTCACAACCGCTTGACCCCCTTGATCCGGCCGACCCGGGTCGAGCGGGTGCGGGCCTTGGCCTTCAGGGAGCCGAGGCCGCCGCGCTGGCTGCCGATGCGCAGGCCGGTGCCGGAGGAGAGCCAGCCGGAGGAGATGTCGCCGGCCTTGGCGGCGGGGCCGGTCTCGGCGAGCGGGTCGTTGTCGGAGCGGCGGGCCAGCCACATGACCCCGGGGACCACGAAGGGCGCGAGCAGCAGGTCGTACAGGGCGGCCGAGAACAGCAGGCCGGTCAGGCCGACATGGCGGGCGGCGGTGTCGCCGACCAGGGCGCCGACGCCCGCGTACAGCAGGGTGGAGCCGACGGCGGCGGCGACCACGACCGCCATCGGGCCGGTCGCCGACTTCAGGCGGCCGTTCTCCGGCTTGATCAGTCCGGCGCCGTAGCCGATGACGCACAGCACCAGGGCGTAGCGGCCGGCCGCGTGGTCGGCGGGCGGGGCGAGGTCGGCGAGCAGGCCGGCGCCGAAGCCGACGAGGGCGCCGCCCACATGGCCGTACACCATGGCGAGGCCCAGGACGGTGAGCAGCAGCAGGTCCGGGACGGCGCCCGGCAGGTGCAGGCGGGCGAGGACGCTGACCTGGATCACCAGGGCGACGACGACCAGTGCGCTGGAGAGCAGGATCCGGTTGACACGCATGGGTAAAACTCAGCTCCTACTGCTGCTGGCCGTCTGCGGGTGCGTCCGCCGAGGGGGTGACCGTGACGGTCACCGTCGGCGTCGGGGTCGGCTTGGGCTTGGCCGGCAGGACCTCGTCGCGCGGGTCCTTCTTCGGCGCCTCGACGACCACGCCGACGACGTCGAGCTGGGTGAAGCTGACGTACGGCGTGACGTAGAGCGTGCGGGTGAGGCCGCCGCCGGAGGGGTCGACGCGGGAGACCACGCCGACCGGCACGCCCGGCACGAAGGGCTTGTCGGCCTGGGAGCCGAAGGTGACGAGCCGGTCGCCCTTCTTCACCTCGGCCTTGCCGTTGAGGAGTTCCACGCGCAGCGGGCGGTCACCCTGCCCGGAGGCGAAGCCGAGTTCGTCGCTGCCCTCCATGCGGGTGCCGACGGTGAAGTCGGGGTCGTTGGCGAGGAGCACGGTGGAGGTGTCCGGGCCGACGGTGGTGACCCGGCCGACCAGGCCGTCCCCGTTGAGGACGGTCATGTCCCGTTTGATGCCGTCGTTCGCGCCGACGTCGACGGTGATGGTCCAGGAGAAGCCCTGCGCGGACCCTATGGCGATGACCTGGGCGCCCTTGATGCCGTACTGGCCCTCGCCGGCGATCTTCAGCATCTTGTCGAGCTGCTTGAGGCGGCTGCGGTTGCGGTCGTCGCTGCCGAGCTTCGCCTTGAGCGCCGCGTTCTCCTTCTCCAGCGCGGCGAGCCGGTCGTGGCGGCTGCCGGAGTCACGGACGGCGGAGACGGCGTCGCCGACGGGGTCGACCGCCGAGGACAGCCCGTTCTCGATCGGGCCGAACACCGCGGCCGCGGCCTGCCGGGCACCGTCGACCGGCGAGTTCCGGCCTCCGCGGATGTCCACCGTGATCAACGCGAACGCGATGGCGATCAGCAGGACCAGGAGCAGCCGGCTCTCTTTCGTGTCCCTCACGTGCGGCGGCCGTGCCCTTCCTCAGTCGGAATTCGGGAACCCCTCAAGGCGCCACTGGCGAAGCGCAAACCCAAGGGGTCCATTTGTGGGAGCTTATGCCTCGATATCAACGATCCGCCGTACGAGAGGAGATCATCTCGTACGGCGGAATCGAAGAGTTACGTCATCTGCGCGGCTGGGCGTCCAGGACCTGCTGGAGCGCCTCGAACTCCTCGACGCACTTGCCGGAGCCGAGCGCCACGCTGTCCAGCGGGTCCTCGGCGATGTGGATCGGCATGCCGGTCTCCCGGCGCAGCCGCTCGTCCAGACCGCGCAGCAGCGCTCCGCCGCCGGTCAGAACGATTCCCCTGTCCATGATGTCGCCGGACAGCTCCGGCGGGCACTTGTCGAGAGTCGTCTTGACCGCGTCGACGATCGCGTTGACCGGCTCCTCGATCGCCTTGCGCACCTCGGCGGCCGAGATGACGACGGTCTTCGGCAGCCCGGAGACCAGGTCCCGGCCGCGGACCTCGGTGTGCTCGTCGGCGTCGAGGTCGTACGCCGAGCCGATCGTGATCTTGATCTGCTCGGCCGTCCGCTCCCCCAGCAGAAGGCTGTACTCCTTCTTGATGTACTGGATGATCGCGTTGTCCAGCTCGTCGCCCGCGACGCGGATGGACTGGGCGGTGACGATGCCGCCGAGCGAGATGACGGCGACCTCCGTGGTGCCGCCGCCGATGTCCACCACCATGTTGCCGGTGGCCTCGTGGACCGGCAGGCCGGAGCCGATGGCGGCGGCCATGGGCTCCTCGATGATGTGCACCTGGCGGGCGCCGGCCTGGGAGGACGCCTCGATGACCGCGCGGCGCTCGACGCCCGTGATGCCCGAGGGCACACAGACGACGACCCGCGGCCGGGCGAGATACCGCCGCTTGTGGATCTTCAGGATGAAGTAGCGGAGCATCCGCTCGGTGATCTCGAAGTCGGCGATGACGCCGTCCTTGAGCGGACGCACCGCGACGATGTTGCCCGGCGTCCGGCCGATCATCTTCTTCGCCTCGGCACCGACCGCGAGGATGCCACCGGTGTTGGTGTTGATCGCGACGACGGACGGCTCGTTGAGCACGATTCCGCGACCCCTGACGTACACCAGCGTGTTGGCGGTCCCGAGGTCGACAGCCATGTCACGGCCGATGAACGACATTGAGTTCCCCATCCGGATTCATCTGGCCTTCCCGGGCTTTTGAGGGCATATCAGGTCGGCGAGGCGGGTGCTGTGACGTGAAGGCTTCCATCGTAAACGCGCCTGCACGAACACTGCGCGAGGGTCTTCGCCATTGTCAGCAGATGGCGTGTCGCCTCGCTTGTGGAGACGGGCCATCGGGGGCACACGTTCCCCCGATCGGCAACGCATATGCCAAAGGACGGCCGAAAACGTACGGCCGCCCTGGTCAGGCCTCCAAGTGGAGCTGACGCTCCCTCAGAAAAATTCGCGGAAAATCCGCCGGATGGCGCTCAGGCGTGCGCCGGGAAGAAGATCTTCACCTCGCGCTCGGCGGACTCCTCCGAGTCGGAGGCGTGGATCAGGTTCTCCCGGACGATCACGCCGTAGTCGCCCCGGATGGAGCCGGGCGCGGCGGCGATCGGGTCGGTCGGGCCGGCCAGCGCGCGCAGGCCCTCGATGACCCGCTCGCCCTCGACGATCAGCGCGACGACCGGGCCGGAGGCCATGAACTCCACCAGCGGCTCGTAGAAGGGCTTGCCCTTGTGCTCGCCGTAGTGCTGCTCCAGCGTGTCCTGGTCCAGGGTGCGCAGCTCCAGCGCCGTGATCCGCCAGCCGGCCTTGCGCTCGATACGGCTGATGATCTCGCCGGTCAGGCCGCGACGGACGGCGTCGGGCTTGAGCAGGACGAGGGTGCGCTGGGTCACGGGGGGCTCCTTACGACTGACGTGTGCGGTGGGACGAGGTTACAGGGCGTGTCCGTGTTGCTGTCACGCAGCGTCAGGTGTAGTGGGGGACGACGTGGACTCGGTCCGCGCCGCGAAACGGGCCTTGGCCTCGTCGACCTTTCTGCCGTAGTGCACCGACGCCCACCACAGCGCCGCGAAGACCGCGCCCATGAAGTACATCGTCGGGACGAAGACACCGGAGGCGACCAGGGCGAGCTGCAGGGCCCAGCCGAGGGCGACGCCGCCCGGCCGGGTCACCATGCCGCACAGCAGCACGCACAGGACCATGGCGATACCGCTGACCAGCCACACCGTCGTCGTGGACAGGTCCGGGTCCTTCATGGCCACGAGACCGGCGAACCCGATGATGAAGAACTCGCCGATCAGCGTCGACGAACAGAGCGTACGCACTACGGAACCTCAGCCCTTCCCCAGCAGCAGGCGGGCCTCGCCCACCGTGATGACCGAGCCGGTGACCAGCACCCCGCCGCCGGCGAACTCGCCCTCCTCCTCGGCCAGCGTGATCGCGGCCTCCAGCGCCTCGGGCAGCCGCGGCTCGACCTGGACCCGGTCCTCGCCGAACACCTCGACGGCGATCGCGGCCAGCTCGTCCGCGTCCATGGCGCGGTGCGTGGAGTTCTGCGTGACGACGACCTCGGCGAAGATCGGCTCGAAGGCCTCCAGCAGCCCCCGTACGTTCTTGTCCGCGCTCGCCCCGACCACACCGATCAGCCGGCTGAAGTCGAACGCCTCGCGCACGGCCTCGGCGGTGACCTCGGCGCCCGCCGGGTTGTGGGCGGCGTCCAGGACGATGGTCGGAGACCGCCGTACGACCTCCAGCCGGCCCGGCGAGGACACGGCCGCGAAGGCCTTGCGCACGGTGTCGATGTCCAGCGGATCCGCGCGCAGCGCGCCGACGCCGAAGAACGCCTCCACGGCCGCGAGCGCCACGGCCGCGTTGTGCGCCTGATGGGCGCCGTGCAGCGGCAGGTACACCTCGGGGTACTCACCGCCCAGACCGCGCAGGGTGACCAGCTGCCCGCCGACCGCGACCTGCCGGGCCACGACGCCGAACTCCAGCCCCTCCCGGGCCACCGTCGCGTCCACCTCGACGGCCTTCTTCAGCAGCACCTGCGCCGCGTCCACCGGCTGCTGCGCCAGGATCACGGTCGCGTCCTGCTTGATGATGCCGCCCTTCTCACCGGCGATCTCGCCCGGCGTCGCGCCGAGCCGGTCGGTGTGATCGAGCGAGATCGGGGTGATCACCGCGACATCGCCGTCGATCACGTTCGTCGCGTCCCAGCTGCCGCCCATGCCGACCTCGACGACGGCGACGTCGACGGGGGCGTCCGCGAAGGCGGCGTACGCCATGCCGGTGAGGACCTCGAAGAACGACAGCCGGTACTCCTGCCGGCCGTCCACCATCTCGATGTACGGCTTGATGTCCTGGTACGTCTCGATGAACCGCTCGGCGGAGATCGGGGCCCCGTCCAGGCTGATCCGCTCGGTGACCGACTGCACGTGCGGGCTGGTGTACCGGCCGGTGCGCAGCTCGAAGGCGCCGAGCAGGGCCTCGATCATGCGGGCGGTGGAGGTCTTGCCGTTCGTGCCCGTGATGTGGATCGAGGGGTACGACCGCTGCGGCTCGCCCAGCACGTCCATCAGCGCGGCGATACGGCTGACGGAGGGCTCCAGCTTGGTCTCGCCCCAGCGGGAGGCCAGCTCCGTCTCGACCTCACGCAGGGCCTTGTCGACCTCGGGGTCCTCGGGCCGCGCGGGTACGTCGCCCTGCGGCGCGCCGCCCTGGGTGCGCAGGGTGCGGCTGCCGGCCTCGATCACCGCGAGGTCGGGGTCGCGGTCGGTCTCTTCGGCGATGAGTTCTTCGAAGGCATCGAGGGGGTCGGGCTGGTCGTTTTCGTGCGGGAGGTCGCTCACAGGGCCAGTCTACGGAGCGGGCGGTGGCTTCGCGGCGCCGGTATGGGGTGGCTTGTCTTGTCGACCGGCTGCGGGTGCGTGGGGGCTGGTCGCGCAGTTCCCCGCGCCCCTTTGGGGCGCGCTCAGCTGCGGGCAGTCGTGCCGCTTGGGGCGGCACGGGTGGGCGCAGCGGCACCCCGCAAGCGCGGGTGAGCGGAACCTGCCCCCGGGTACGCGAAGGCCCCCGGAACCTCGCAGCTCCGGGGGCCTTCAGTGCCGTACGAAGGCTTACGCCTGCGGCAACCGCTCCAGCTGGGCCTGGATCCGGGCGATGTCCTCGTCCGCCTTGGAAAGCCGCGTGCGGATCTTGTCGACCACGTGGTCCGGGGCCTTCGCCAGGAACGCCTCGTTGCCGAGCTTGGCGTTGGCCTGGGCCTTCTCCTTCTCTGCGGCGGCCAGATCCTTCGCGAGCCGCTTGCGCTCGGCGGCCACGTCGATCGTGCCGGAGAGGTCGAGGGCGACCTCGGCACCCGCGACCGGCAGCGTGGCCGTGGCCGTGAAGGACTCACCCTCCGGCTGGAGGCGCAGGAGCTGACGGATGGCGGCCTCGTGCGGGGCCAGCGCCGTACCGTCCAGCGTCAGGCGGGCCGGAACCCGCTGGCCCGGCTGCAGACCCTGGTCGGCGCGGAAGCGGCGGACCTCGGTGATGACCGACTGGAGCGACTCGATCTCGCCCTCGGCGGCCGCGTCACGGAAGCCGCTGTCGGTCGGCCACTCCGCGATGACGACCGACTCGCCGCCGGTCAGCGTCGTCCAGAGGGTCTCCGTCACGAACGGGACGATCGGGTGCAGCAGCTTGAGGGTGACGTCGAGGACCTCGCCGAGGACCCGCTTCGACACCTCGGCCGCCGCGCCGCCCGCCTGGAACGTCGTCTTGGACAGCTCGACGTACCAGTCGAAGACCTCGTCCCACGCGAAGTGGAAGAGGGCGTCGGACAGCTTGGCGAACTGGAAGTCGTCGTAGAGCGCGTCGACTTCGGCGATGACGGAGTTGAGGCGGGAGAGGATCCAGCGGTCCGTCGCCGACATCGCGGAGGCGTCCGGCAGCGGGCCGTCCACCGTCGCGCCGTTCATCAGCGCGAAGCGCGTCGCGTTCCAGATCTTGTTGGCGAAGTTGCGGGAGCCCTGGACCCAGTCCTCGCCGATCGGGACGTCGACACCCGGGTTGGCGCCGCGGGCGAGGGTGAAGCGCAGGGCGTCACTGCCGTACTTGTCCATCCAGTCCAGCGGGTTGACCGCGTTGCCGAAGGACTTCGACATCTTCTTGCCGAACTGGTCGCGGACCATGCCGTGCAGGGCGATGGTGTGGAACGGCGGGGTGCCGTCCATCGCGTACAGGCCGAACATCATCATCCGGGCGACCCAGAAGAAGAGGATGTCGTAGCCGGTGACCAGGACGGAGTTCGGGTAGAACTTCGCGAGCGACTCGGTCTGCTCGGGCCAGCCCAGGGTGGAGAAGGGCCACAGGCCGGAGGAGAACCAGGTGTCGAGGACGTCGGTGTCCTGGTGCCAGCCCTCGCCGGTGGGCGGCTCCTCGTCCGGGCCGACGCAGACGACTTCACCGTTCGGCCCGTACCAGACGGGAATCCGGTGACCCCACCACAACTGCCGCGAGATGCACCAGTCGTGGAGGTTGTCGACCCAGTCGAAGTAGCGCTTCTCCATCTCCTGGGGGTGGATCTTGACCTTGCCGTCGCGGACCGCGTCACCGGCGGCCTTCGCCAGCGGCCCGACCTTGACCCACCACTGCATGGACAGGCGGGGCTCGATGGTGGTCTTGCAGCGCGAGCAGTGGCCGACGCTGTGGACGTACGGCCGCTTCTCGGCGACGATCCGGCCCTCGGCGCGCAGCGCGGCGACGATGGCGGACCGGGCCTCCAGGCGGTCCAGGCCCTGGAAGGGGCCGTGGGCGGTGATGACGGCGTGCTCGTCCATGATCGTGATGGACGGCAGGTCGTGCCGCTGGCCGATCTCGAAGTCGTTCGGGTCGTGGGCCGGGGTGACCTTGACGGCGCCGGTGCCGAACGCGGGGTCGACGTGCGTGTCCGCGACGACCGGGATGGAGCGGTCGGTCAGCGGGAGCCTGATGAGCTTGCCGACGAGGTGCTTGTACCGCTCGTCGTCGGGGTGAACGGCGACGGCGGTGTCACCGAGCATGGTCTCGGCACGGGTGGTGGCGACGACGATGGTGTCGTCCCCCTCGCCGTACTTCATGGAGACCAGCTCGCCGTCGTCGTCCTGGTACTCGACCTCGATGTCGGAGATCGCCGTCAGACAGCGGGGGCACCAGTTGATGATGCGCTCGGCGCGGTAGATCAGCTCGTCGTCGTAGAGCCGCTTGAAGATGGTCTGGACGGCCTGGGACAGGCCCTCGTCCATCGTGAAGCGCTCACGGGACCAGGCGACGCCGTCGCCGAGGCGGCGCATCTGGCCGCTGATCTGGCCGCCGGACTCGGCCTTCCACTGCCAGACACGCTCGACGAAGGCCTCACGGCCGAGGTCGTGGCGGGACTTGCCCTCCTTGCCCAGCTCGCGCTCGACGACGTTCTGCGTCGCGATGCCGGCGTGGTCCATGCCCGGCTGCCACAGGGTCTCGTAGCCCTGCATGCGCTTACGACGGGTCAGGGCGTCGATGAGGGTGTGCTCGAAGGCGTGGCCCAGGTGGAGGCTGCCGGTGACGTTCGGCGGCGGGATGACGATCGTGTACGGCGGCTTGTCGCTCTTCGCGTCCGCCTCGAAGTAACCCCGCTCTACCCAGCGCTCGTACAGCGGCCCCTCTACATCGGCCGGCGCGTACTGGGTCGGCAGTTCGGTGTCGGGCGCGGGTGGCTGCTGCTGAGCGTTCTCGGTCACGGGGGTCAGTTTAGAGGTGTCACGGGGTGGTCCCGAAACGCGTTTGTTGTGTAACGGTGCGGCCCCCGGTGCCGTGAGCTTCCTGCGCCTGGTCCAGGATGTCAGGAACACATAAGCATCTGGAGGGGAACCCAGAAATGAGCAACAACCAGCCGGGCCCGTACGGCCAGCAGCCGCCCTACGGCCAGCCGGGGCAGCCTGGTCCCTACGGCCAGCCGGGCCCCTACGGCCAGCCGCCGCAGGCGCCCCAGCCCGGCTACGGCTATCCGCAGCAGGCCCCTCCGGCCCCGCCGCAGCCCGGGTACGGCTACCCGCAGCAGGGCGCGCCGCAGCAGGGCATGCCGCAGCAGCCGAACCCGTACGGTCAGCAGCCGCCCTACGGCCAGCAGCCCTACGGCGTCCCGCAGCCGCCCGCCCCGGGCGGCGGCAAGAAGAAGACGGGCCTGATCATCGGCGCGGTGGCGGTCGTCGCGGCGGTCGCCGTGGGCGCGGCCTTCATGCTCAACGGTGGCGGGGGCGGCGGCGACGTCGCGGACGACGGCCCGCACAAGCTGACGGCCCCGTCGTCGGTGATCAACGGGACGTACGCGAAGTCGACGGACTCGAGCGACGCGGACAGCGTCAGCGACTCCGACCTCCAGGACTTCGAGAAGGCCGGCGTGAAGGACCCCAAGGGCGTCAGCGGCACCTACCAGAACGGCAAGGGGCTCACCATGAAGAGCCTCTCCTTCAGCGGCGTGTACGGCACGATCGACGACCCCGAGGGGCTCATCGACGCCGCCTTCGCGAAGGCCAAGACGGAGTCCGAGAAGGACGACAAGGGCAAGCTGATCGGCAGCCCCGAGACGGTCAACCCGTCGGGCTTCTCCAACGGCGTCATGAAGTGCCAGGTGGCCGAGTTCGACAACAGCAGCTCGGCCTCGTCCACCGGGGTGAAGACGGTCAAGGTACCGGTCTGCATCTGGGCCGACCACAGCACGACCGCCCGGGTCACGGCGTTCAGCCTCGCCGGCCTCACCTCCGGTGAGGGTGGCACGATCGCCGACACCGCGGAGCTGGCCGCCAAGCTCCGCAACGACGTGCGCGTCAAGTCCTGATGAGGTAGAGCACGACGGCGAAGGGGCCCCGGTCGGCTGACCGGGGCCCCTTCTTCGTATGCGTCGCCGGGTGCGATTACGCCGTCTTCTGCTCCCCCGCGCCCCGCCCGCGGGCGTCCCGCGGGATCAGGGTCGGGTTGACGTTGGAGTGCACCACGTCCGCGGTGATGACCACGCGGGCCACGTCCTTGCGGGACGGGACCTCGTACATCACCGACATGAGGACCTCCTCCATGATGGCGCGCAGGCCTCGGGCGCCGGTCTGGCGGAGGATGGCCTGGTCGGCGATGGCCTCCAGGGCCTCGCGCTCGAAGTCCAGCTCCACGCCGTCGAGTTCGAAGAGGCGCTGGTACTGCTTGACGAGCGCGTTGCGGGGCTCGACCAGGATCTGGAGCAGGGCCTCACGGTCCAGGTTGTGGACGCTCGTGATGACGGGCAGACGGCCGATGAACTCCGGGATCATGCCGAACTTGACCAGGTCCTCGGGCATGACGTCCTCGAACTGGTCCTTGGCCTCCAGCTCGCGCTTGGAGCGGATCGTCGCGCCGAAGCCGATGCCCTTGGCGCCGGCCCGGGACTCGATGATCTTCTCCAGGCCCGCGAAGGCACCGCCCACGATGAACAGGACGTTCGTCGTGTCGATCTGGATGAACTCCTGGTGGGGGTGCTTACGGCCGCCCTGGGGCGGGACGGAGGCCGTGGTGCCCTCGAGGATCTTCAGCAGGGCCTGCTGGACGCCCTCGCCCGACACGTCGCGGGTGATGGAAGGGTTTTCACTCTTCCTCGCGACCTTGTCGATCTCGTCGATGTAGATGATCCCCGTCTCGGCCTTCTTGACGTCGTAGTCCGCCGCCTGGATGAGCTTCAGCAGGATGTTCTCGACGTCCTCGCCCACGTAGCCCGCCTCCGTCAGCGCCGTCGCGTCGGCGATGGCGAACGGGACGTTCAGCATGCGGGCCAGGGTCTGCGCGAGGAGGGTCTTGCCCGAACCCGTGGGGCCCAGCAGAAGGATGTTGGACTTCGCCAACTCGATGGCGTCGTCACGGCCTTGGGCACCGCCGTTCTCGCCGGCCTGGACCCGCTTGTAGTGGTTGTACACCGCGACGGAGAGCGCCTTCTTCGCGGCCTCCTGGCCGACTACATAGCCCTCCAGGAACTCGTAGATCTCGCGGGGCTTGGGGAGTTCCTCCCAGCGCACCTCGCTCGTCTCGGCGAGCTCCTCCTCGATGATCTCGTTGCAGAGATCGATGCACTCGTCGCAGATGTACACACCGGGCCCTGCGATGAGCTTCTTGACCTGCTTCTGGCTCTTGCCGCAGAACGAGCACTTGAGCAGATCGCCGCCGTCACCGATGCGTGCCACGGTGTGCTTCCCCTTCGCCTGGGAGACGCCTGGACGCTTTCGAATCCAGCGGCTCCTGGTGCTGCCTTATGTCCGACGGTACCTTGCCGGGCCCCGTGTTCGGGCCCCCCTTGGCAGGGTTCACTTTGACGTGCACCGTGCCAAGAGGGGGAGAGACTACGTCGACGGATGCGTCGATCCGCGTCAGCGAACGTCGGCGTTGTTCATCTTCCGGGTGGAGATGATCTGGTCGACGATGCCGTACTCGAGCGCCTCCTCGGCCGTGAGGATCTTGTCGCGCTCGATGTCCTCGCGAACCTGCTCGATCGGCCGGTTGGAGTGCTTGGCCAGCATGGACTCCAGCTGGTCACGCATCCGGGTGAACTCGTTGGCGATGATCTCCAGGTCGGAGAGCTGACCGCGGCCGGTGGAGCCGGCCGGCTGGTGGATCAGCACGCGCGAGTTCGGCAGCGCCATGCGCTTGCCCGGCGTACCGGCGGCGAGCAGGATGGCCGCGGCGGAGGCCGCCTGGCCCATGCACACCGTCTGGATGTCGGGCTTCACGAACTGCATGGTGTCGTAGATGGCCGTGAGGGCCGTCATGTCACCACCGGGGCTGTTGATGTAGATCGAGATGTCCCGGTCCGGGTCCATCGACTCCAGGCACAGCAGCTGCGCCATGACGTCGTTGGCGGAGGCGTCGTCGATCTGGACGCCCAGGAAGATCACGCGCTCCTCGAAGAGCTTCGCGTACGGGTCGTACTCGCGGATGCCCTGGGAGGTGCGCTCGACGAAGCGCGGGATGACGTAGCGGCTGTCGGGGCGGGGCCCTTCGTACATGCCGCTGGCGGCGCCGGGGAAGTTGCTCATGGGGTTCACCGTCCTGGTGGCGTTCGGGGGGCTGGGGTCTCGGCGGTGCGTGGCGTGGCCGGGCCGGTCAGGCACCGGTGCCGCCGCCTCCCGGAACACCCGAGGCGTGCGTGATGATCTCGTCAATGAGACCGTACTCCTTGGCCTCTTCCGGGGTGAACCAGCGGTCGCGGTCGCCGTCGCGGACGATCGTCTCGACGGTCTGGCCGGAGTGCAGCGCGGTCAGCTCGGACATGGTCTTCTTGGTGCGCAGCAGGTACTGGGCCTGGATCTTGATGTCCGAGACCGTACCGCCCAGGCCCGCGGAGCCCTGGTGCATCATGATGTCCGTGTGCGGCAGGGCGAAGCGCTTGCCGGCGGTGCCGCCGGTGAGCAGGAACTGGCCCATCGAGGCCGCCATGCCCATGCCGATCGTGACCACATCGTTCGGGATGTACTGCATGGTGTCGTAGATCGCCATGCCGGCCGTCACCGAGCCGCCGGGGCTGTTGATGTAGAGGTAGATGTCCTTGTCGGGGTCGGCCGCAAGGAGCAGCAGCTGCGCGGTGATCTTGTTGGCGATGTCATCGTCGACCTGCTGGCCGAGGAAGATGATCCGCTCGCCGAGCAGCCGGTTGTAGACCTGGTCGCCGAGGCCACCACCGATGGAAGGCTCGCCGGCGGCGGAGGGCATCAGATTCGTCACGTATCCACCTGCTCGTCTGGCGACGGCGCCGGGCCGTCTCATTGTTCTGCCTTTCATGGACCCTAACGCGATGGTCCCTTCGGGGAATCCCGGAGAAGCCAGTGTTCGCCGGGGGCGTAGCGCCGTGGTGCCAACCCGTCATGGTCGGTTGCGGGTGCGTGGTGGCTTGTCGCGCCCCGCGGCGGAGCCGCACATCGATACAGCCCCGCGCCCCTTGGGCCGGCAATCGCTCCCCGTACTACAAACGGGCCCTGGGGAAAGTCCCCAGGGCCCGCTGTACGTGCCTCAAAGGCGCCGTAGGGCCGCTCAGCCCTCGGTGGTCTCCTCGGTGGCCTCGGAGGCGGCCTCGGCGGCCTCCACGGTCTCGATGGCGGCCTCGGTCTCGTCCTCGTCGTCCAGGTCGATGACCTCGCCGTTGGTGTCCTTCACCGTGGCGGACTCGACCACGACGGCCAGGGCCTTGCCGCGGGCGACCTCGCCGACCAGGAGCGGCACCTGGCCGCCCTCGACGACGGCCTGGGCGAACTGGTCGGGGGACATGCCGGAGGAGGCCGCACGCCGCATGAGGTGCTCGGTGAGCTCCTCCTGGTTGACGTTGAGGTTCTCCTTCTTGACCAGCTCGTCGAGGACGAACTGGGTCTTGATGCCCTTGACCGCGGCCTCGCGGGTCTCGGTCTCGAACTCCTCGACGGTCTTGCCCTGGATCTCCAGGTACTTCTCGAGGGTGAGACCCATCTGGCCGAGCTGGTGGTGCTCCAGGTTGTGCTTGCGGGTGTTGATCTCGTCCTCGAGCAGCTTCTCGGGGACCGGGACCTCGACCAGCTCGAGGAGCTTCTCCAGGACGCGCTCCTGGGCCTGGGTGGCCTGGTCGTACTGCTTCATGTTGGCCAGGCGCTTGCGGCTGTCGGCCTTCAGCTCGTCCAGGGTGTCGAACTCGGAGGCGAGCTGCGCGAACTCGTCGTCCAGCTCGGGCAGTTCGCGGGCGGCGACCTGGGTGACCTTGACGGTGACCTCGGCCTCCTTGCCCGCGGCCGAGCCGCCCTTCAGCTCGGAGGTGAAGGTGGCCTCGCCACCGGCCTCCAGGCCCTTCACGGCGTCGTCGATGCCGTCGAGCAGCTCGCCGGAGCCGATGGTGTAGGAGACGCCGTTGGCGATGCCGTCCTCGAGGACCTCGCCGTCGACCTTGGCCTCCAGGTCGATGGTGACCACGTCGCCGTCCTCGGCGGCGCGCTCGACCGGGGAGGTGGAGGCGAAGCGCTCACGGAGCTGCTCGACCGACTTCTCGATGTCCTCGTCGGTCACCTCGACGGCGTCGACCTCGACCTCGATGCCGGAGTAGTCCGGGATCTCCAGGGTCGGGCGGATGTCGACCTCGGCGGTGAAGTTCAGCGTCTCGCCGTCCTTCAGCTCGGTGATGTCGACGTCGGGCTGGCCCAGCGGGCTCAGCTCGGCCTCGTTGACCGCCTCGGTGTAGAACTTCGGCAGCGCGTCGTTGACGGCCTCCTCCAGCACCGCACCGCGGCCGAAGCGCTGGTCGATGACGCGGGCCGGGATCTTGCCCTTGCGGAAGCCCTTCACCGTGACCTGCTGGTTGATCTTCTTGTACGCCGCGTCGAGGCTGTCCTTGAGCTCCTCGAAGGGCACCTCGACAGTGAGCCGAACCCGGGTCGGGTTCAGGGTCTCCACGGCGCTCTTCACGGTTCGGTCTCCTTGTGGCTGACTGCTTGGTTTCTGCCGGAGCCAGACTGGTCCGGCGGATTTCGCCGCCCGGAGGAGTTCGTAGGCCGAGTGGGCCGGGACACACGGGCGCGCAGCTTGCATAGTAACCGCAGCGGGTCAGCGCCCCAAAAGGCGATCACACGGTCACGTGTGCCGGTGGTCGGGGTGGCGGGATTTGAACCCACGGCCTTCCGCTCCCAAAGCGGACGCGCTACCAAGCTGCGCCACACCCCGTCTGGTGCGACACGTAGGGTACATGCCCCGGCCGGATCCGTCGGCCGCTTTATCCACTGCCCGCGCGCGTGGCATCGCCGCAGTCCAAACAGGTTGGCCTCCGCGCCGGACGACCCGCTACGATGCTCTGCAGTGCTGCGGTCACCGACCTGCGGCGCGTTGTTGCGGGCGTAGCTCAATGGTAGAGCCCTAGTCTTCCAAACTAGCTACGCGGGTTCGATTCCCGTCGCCCGCTCTCTACGGTCCAGGGGCCCGGTTTCCGTTTCGGCGGAGCCGGGCCCCTGGCGTGTTTCCGGGGGCGTCCGGGGTCACAGGGCCCGGAGGTTCACCGAGTAGACCGAACGGGTGCCGTAGGGGACGTAGACGGCGTCTCCGTGGACGACCGGGGGTGCGCCGGCGTAGCCGGTGAAGGGTTCGAGGCCGGTGCCGCGGCCGGGGACGCTGTGGACCTCCTTGCCGTTGCTGCGGTCCAGGGCGGCGAGGCGGCCGCCCGGGGAGGCGAGGAGGACGTAGGCGTCGGAGACGACGGGCGTGCCGGGGCGTTCGACGGAGGAGGCAGTGTCCCACAGGGTGTGGCCGGTGGCCGGGGCGACCGCGCGGACCGCGCCGCTGTCCTGGACGAAGTAGAGGGTGCCGCCGACCAGGGTGGGCGTGGCGGCCCAGGGCACGGGCCAGTCCAGCGGTACGACGTGCGGGGAGCGGTCGGCGAGGTCCAGCAGGGTGATGCGGCGGTAGGGGGGAATCGTGGTCTCCTGCGGCCCCACGGGGGAGTCCGGGGAGGTGACGAGGACCAGGCGGCCGCCGGTCCGGCCGGCCAGGGTGAGGGCGCCGTCCACGGTGGCGGTCCAGCGGGCCGCGCCGTGGGCGGGGTCGATCCGGACGATCGTGGTGTGCGCGCTGTTGCCGTCGACGCACACGAGGTAGCCGGTCCCGGCCGCGGTGCGGATTCCGCAGGTGTCGTTCGCGGGCATGGTGCGCTTCCAGCGGGGGGTGCCGTGGGCGGGGTCCAGCAGGGAGTAGGTCCTGCCGTCCGTGCCGTAGGTGACGATCGGCCCGTCGTCCGTGACCGCCACGGTGCCCTCCACCGCGGTGGGCTTCTCCTGGCCGAGCGGCTTGTCCCAGCGGACCTTTCCGGTGCGGGCGTCGAGGGCCTGGAAGACGTAGTGGCTGTCCTGGGCCGAGCGGGCCTTGCTGTCGGCGACGGTGTAGACGTCGTGTCCGTGCGTGCCGATCACTCCGCTGTCGGGGTAGCCACTGCCGCTGGTGCTCGGGTCGGGGTGGTCGGCCTCCGGGAGACTCCACGCGATCTTGCCGGTGGCCAGCGAGAAACGGACCGCCTTGAGGCCGTCGCCTGCGCAGACCAGCCCGCCGTCGAGCGCGGCGCAGGAGGTGAACGACCCGCCGGCGGTGGTCGCCTTGTCGGACTCCTGGGTCTGCCAGGCGTACCACCCCTTGGGCAGGTCGCCGGGCGGGCCGTGCTCGCCCCCGGTCAGGCGCAGTGCGGTCGCGGAGGCCGCCGCCGCGAGCACCAGGGCGCCCGCGGTCGCGGCCAGCCAGAGTTTCCGGCGCCGCGCGCGCGGTCGTACGGGCTCGGTGTCCGGCTCCTCGGGCTCCGGGCGCGGGTCCGGCAGGCGGCCCTCGCGCAGCAGGGTCAGGAGTTCGTCGGGGGTCGGCCGGGACTTGGGGTGCTTTTCCAGGCAGAGGCTGACGAAGGGGAGCAGATCGTCGGGGAGGCCGTCGAGTTCGGGCTCGCTCTCGACGACCTTCGTGGCCGTCTCCCAGGGGCTCGCGCTGTCGAAGGGGCCGTGCCCGGTGGCGGCGTACACCAGGATCGCGCCGAGGGAGAAGATGTCGCTGGCCGAGCCGACCTCGTGCGGGGAGGAGAACTGCTCGGGGGACATGAAGGGCGGGGTGCCCATCACCCGGCCGGTCTGGGTGAGGGCGTCGGCGGCGGTGGACTCGGTGGCCCGGGATATGCCGAAGTCGATGACCCGGGGGCCGTCGTCGGCGAGCATCACGTTGGCCGGTTTCAGGTCCCGGTGGACGACTCCGGCGCGGTGGATGTCCCGCAGGGCCTCGGTGAGGCCGCCGGCCAGAGCGCGCAGGCGCTCGGGCGGCAGGGGCCCGTGGCGGCGGACGTGGGTGCCCAGGTCCTCGCCGGGGATGTAGAGCGTGGCCATCCAGGGGCGCGGCGCGTCGGCGTCCGCGTCCACCACGGGTGCCGTGAAGGCGCCGCTGACCTGACGGGCGGAGGCCACCTCACGGCGGAAGCGGATGCGGAACTCGTCGTCGTCGGCGTACTGGCCGTGGACGACCTTCACGGCGAGCCGGCGGCCGGAGGCGGAGCGGGCCAGGTAGACCACGCCCATGCCGCCGCTGCCGAGACGGTCCTCGATCCGGTAACCGCCCACTTCCGGCGGATCCGAGTCGCGCAGCGCCATCCCCGTACGTCCCCCCGTTGTTTCAGTTGTCCAGCTCTGCCGGCCCGCCCCGCCGGAGTCAGAACCTGATCGAGTTGATGGTCTCCGCTATCGAGTTCAGGAAGCGGTTGATGGACGGCGCCATGCCGGTCGAGGCGAGGAAGAAACCGAAGAGGACGGCGACGATCGCCGGACCCGGCTTGATGTTCCCCCCTCGGATCAGCACCACCAGGATGATCGCCAACAGCAGCACCACAGACAGTGAAATGGCCACAACTGATCACACCCTCGGTCGGTCCGCTCTCCCGGCCCGGGGGTACGACCCCGCACCCCCGCCAGAACCATCGTGCCACCAACCCGGCCGCCGTATGCGGCTCGTGACGCAACGTTGGACAAGCACCCGCGGCGGGCGATGCCCCGCACGGTAATTCGACCGGCCGGCCGCGCCTGACACCACTAGGAATTGCGCAGCTTCGTTTCGGTGTCCACACATCACGTGCGCAGGGAATTCGAATTCATGACACAGGGGCGAGATATGCCCCAATTAGTCGGGATGAATCGGGACATCAGGGTTGAATGGAGGGGATCGATGTGCCCACCGTCACGTGGACACGGGAGACAAGTCATGTAAATCAGCGGGTACTCGAAGGCAATAACCAGGAATGACCACGGGGGTTTTACGAAATCGCACAGTCGACGCTAGGGTGCCTGAGATGTTTGACGCCGCCTCGTCCCCCGGCCACAGCCGCAGGCCGCTCCCCCCGGCACAGTCGCCGGTGGACGGAGTGCCCAGTCCGCGTACCCCGATGAGTGCGCAGAAGCGGCGGCCGCCCGCGGACAGACCGGGCAAACAGCGCGATTCGTTCTTCGACAACGCCAAGTACCTGGCCATCGTGCTCGTCGCGATCGGGCACGCCTGGGAACCGCTGAAGGGCGACAGCCGGATCCTGGAGGGCGTGTACACCGTCGTGTACACCTTCCACATGCCGGCGTTCATCATCATCTCCGGCTTCTTCTCGCGCAGTTTCGACATGCGCCCGGACCGGCTGAAGCGGCTGATCACCGGTGTCGCGGTGCCGTACGTCCTGTTCGAGACCGCGTACCCGCTCTTCAAGAACGCCGTCGACGGCTCCCACGAGGAGATCAGCCTCCTCGATCCCTGGTACCTGACCTGGTTCCTGGTCGCGCTGTTCGTCTGGCGGTTGACGACACCGATCTGGAAGCTGGTGCGCTGGCCGCTGCCGCTGGCCGTCGGCATCGCCATGCTGGCCAGCGTCACCCCGAACATCGGTGACGACCTCGACCTCCAGCGCGTCCTGCAGTTCCTGCCGTACTTCGTGCTCGGCCTGTGCATGAAGCCCGAGCACTTCCAGCTGGTGCGCCGCCGCTCGGTGCGGATCGCCTCGGTGCCGGTGTTCGCCGCCGCCCTCGCGGTCGGCTGGTGGGCGGTGCCGCGGATGAACACCGCGTGGTTCTACCACCGTGACTCCGCGCAGGAGCTGGGCGCGCCGTGGTGGTGCGGCCCGGTGATGGTGCTCGCGATGCTGGGCTGCTCGCTGCTGCTGACGGCCTGCTTCTTCGCCTGGGTGCCGCGCCGGAACATGTGGTTCACGGCGCTCGGCGCGGGCACGCTGTACGGCTATCTGCTGCACGGCTTCCTGGTGAAGTTCGCCGACTACCGCGGCTGGTTCGACCACGCCTGGCTGCACCATCCGCTCGGCGAGATCGCGGTGACCGTCGTCGCGGCCGCCGTCGTCACGGTGCTGTGCACCCGGCCGGTGCAGCGGGTGTTCCGCTTCGCGATGGAGCCGAAGATGGAGTGGGCGTTCAAGCAGGACGCGGCCGAACTGGCCCGCGAGCGGCAGAAGAAGGAGCGCGAGAAGGTCGGCGTCTGACTCCCTGGTCCAGCTCCCCTGGCCTGACTCCCCTGGTCCAGCTCCCCTGGTCTAGCTCCCCTGTTCAAGACCGAGAAGTGCGCGCATCCGTGCGTACTTCTCGGTCAGTCGTTTCCGGGTCGGCTCGTCCAGGACCGCGAGCCGCTGCGGGTCGGCGTTGTGCGCCAGGTCGGCCTGCTTCACCAGCAGTGCGCCCGGGGTGGCGAGGATCCGGCGCGCGTACGTCTCCTGCTCCTCCCCCGTCCGCTTGGTGACGGCGCGCACGATGGCCTTGGTGCGCGGGGTCAGGGCGGCCGCCGTCAGCCACTGTTCGCTCAGCGCGTCATCCTCGACGGAGTCGTGCAGCCAGGCCGCCGCGATCTGGTCGGCGTCCCCGCCACGGGCGCGCACCCCGTCGGCGACGGCCGCGAGGTGTTCCGCGTACGGCCGTCCCGCCTTGTCGGTCTGCCCCGCGTGGGCGGTTCGGGCGAGGCTCTCGACCTCGGCCAGGGTGAGTGGTGTCCCGGTCATTCGTCCAGTGTCTCCCGGCGCAGCGCCGCCCGGGCCGGGACGGTGACCGCGGTGAGCCCGAGCAGCAGGATGCCGCCGGCGAAGGCGCCGTAGACCACGGGCGGGATGTACGGGCCCTGCCCGGTCAGCCCGTTCGTCATCGGCACCAGCGTGGCCACGGCGATGGCGGTGCCGAGCGCGATGCCGGCGAGGGCGACCAGCAGGGCCTCCCAGCGGATCATCCGCAGGATCTGCTGCCGGGTGGAGCCGATCAGCCGCAGGGTGCCGAGTTCGCGGCGCCGGGCGAGGACGGTCATCACCAGCGTGTTGCCGGCGGCGACGGCCGCGAACCCGCCGAGTACGGCAGCCATCACGGCGTTGGCCCAGGCGTTCAGCTCCCGGTCCAGGGACTGGGCGGCGGAGTAGCCGTCGCGGTCCAGCACCGTGCCGAGGGCGGCGAGACCGGCCGTCGTACCGCCCTTCGTCCACAGCTCCGTGTCGAAGGCGGAGGTGACGTGGGTGGCGAGGTCGGCGCGGCTCATCGTCAGCTCGGACAGGCCCATGCCGCGGCCGTACGTCGCCACGACCAGCGGGGCGGCCTTCGTGCCGTCGGGCAGGTACAGGTGCAGGCGTTGGCCGACGCTCACATGGGCGTTGCGGGCGAGGCCGGCGTCCACGGCGATCTCGCCGGGCCGCAGGGTCAGGCGCCCGTCCCGGACGTCCAGGTCCTGGACGGCGGCCAGGTCGCGTACGGAGCCGGTGACGCCCTGCGCGGAGGCGGACTCCAGCGAGCCGACGACCGGTACGAGGACCGAGGTGCGCAACAGGCCGACGGCCGCGGTGACATGGGGAGTGCGCCGGGCCTGTCGTACGGCGTCGGGGGCGAGCCCCGGCCGGGCGGTGACGATGTGGTCGGCCCTCACGCCGGCGCGCTGCTGGTCGGCGGTGACCTTGTCCTGACTGGTCTGCAGGAACACCAGGACCGAGGCGAAGGCCATGGCGAGCACGATCGGAGTGATCGCGGAGGCGAGCCGGCGGGCGTGGGTACGGGAGTTGGCGGCGGCGAGCGCGGCCGGGGCGCCGGCACCGCGCAGCGGCAGCCCGAACAGGGCGGCGCAGGCGTGGGCGACGAGCGGGCCGAGCAGGGCGACCGCGAGCATGAACAGGAACACGATGCCGAGGGCCGCGTTGGCCGCGTCCTCGCCTTGCAGGGAGGAGGAGAGGCCCGCGCAGACGCAGCCGCCCACGACGGCGGCCAGGCCGAGGGGGGTGCGGATCCAGCCGATGCGCAGCCGCTCCACGGACGCCTCGCCGAGCGCCTGGCCCGGCTTGATGCGGGAGCTGCGGCGGGCGGCCAGGTAGCCGGCGCACAGGGCGGTGACCAGGACGGTGCCGGCGGCGGTGAGCAGCGGGATCCAGGAGACGGAGAGCCGTACGGCGTGCGGGATCGCCCCCTTGTCCTGGAGCTGGCCGAACCACCAGTGGGCCAGCGCGATGCCGGGCAGGCAGCCGGCCGCGCCGGCCAGGGGGGCGACGAGGAGGGCCTCGGTGGCGATGGTGCGGCGGATCTGGCGCGGGGTGGTGCCGATGGCCCGCAACAGGGCGAACTCGCGGGCGCGTTGGCCGACGCCGAGGGCGACGGTGCCGGCGGCGGTGAACACGGCGACCAGCGTGGCGATGCCGCCGAAGGAGCCGCCGAGTCCGGTGAGCAGTTCGCGGGCCTGGGCGAGGGAGGGGTCCTCCACGGCACCGCGGTCGTCGCCGGTGTGCACCAGGGCGTGGCTGCCGAGGGCGCCGGACACCTGGGACTTGAGGGTGTCGGTGCCTACTCCTTCTTCCGGGAGTACGGCGATGGCGTCGATTCGGCCGGGGTGACCGGAGCGGCGTACGGCGTCGGAGTCGGCGAACCAGGCGGTGGGGGTGGGGGCTTGGGTGAGGCCTGAGATGCGGTAGGTGGTGCGGGTGCCGTCGGGGGTGGTGAGGGTGATGCGGTCGCCGACGGTGCCGGTGGTGTCTGCGGTGCCTGCGGTTTCGGCGGATTCGTGGGAGAGCACGACTTCGCCGGGGGCGGGTGGGTGGCCGGTGGTGAGTCGCTCGCCGGTGAAGGTGGTGGAGGCCCAGTTGTGGGCGGTGTACGGGGTGCCGTGCGGGCCGCGTACCGGGAAGGTGACGTCGGCCACGGCGGTACGGGCGCCGGGGGCGGCGGCCGCCTTGGCGATCAGGGAGGCGTCGAGGCGGGCGCGGTCCGGGACGGGCTGGTTGTCGCCGTCGTCGGCATGGGCGAGGCGGGCGCGTTGGTCGGCGGCGGCGATGATCGGGGCGTGGGCGTAGCGCTGGGGTGGGACCTTGGCGCGGACGCCGGTCTCCAGGAGGATCCCGCAGGCCGCCACGATCACCGCGGCGAGGGCGAGGGCGATGAAGGTGCCGACGAAGGTGGAGGGCTTGAAGCGGAGGGCTGCGCGGGCCAGGCCGTTGGGGTACATCCGGGAGCCGTTCTGGGTCGGTCCGCCTCGGCTTCGCCGTCGGCGTCCGTCGTGTTCCCACCCGCACCACCCGTACAGCTTTCGTCGTCGGGTGCGGGTGGCCCTTGTGGGGGCGGATTCGCCGTTGGCGAGGGCGGGACGTGCGGGTTTCGTAGTCGGGTGCGGGTGGTCGCTGTGGGGCGGGATCGCCGTCGTCGGCCGGCGGCTGACAAGGACGTCCGCAACCCATCGACGCCGGTTCCGCCCCGCGAGGTCGACCGTGCCCGGCGGCGGTGTGGGTCAGGCGGCGGGGCGGGCGTGGGTGGTGAGGGTTGTCATGCGGGAGGCGATGTGGGCTGCGGGGGCGCGGTCCAGGTGGTCGACGATCGTGCCGTCGGCCAGGAACAGGACGCGGTCCGCCCAGGCGGCGGCCGACGGGTCGTGGGTGACCATGACGATCGTGGCGCGCTGGGTGTCCACGGCGTCGCGGAGCAGGGCGAGGATCTCGGCGGCGGTGGTGGTGTCCAGGGCGCCGGTGGGCTCGTCCGCGAAGACGACGTCGGGGTGGGTGACCAGGGCCCGGGCGATGGCCACGCGCTGCTGCTGACCGCCGGAGAGTTCGCTCGGGCGGCGGCGGGCCTTGTCGGCGAGGCCGACCTGGGCGAGCACCTCGGCCGAGCGGCGGCGGTCGGGACGGTGGCCGGCCAGCCGCATGGGCAGGACGATGTTCTGTTCGACGGTGAGGGAGGGGAGGAGGTTGAAGGCCTGGAAGACGAAGCCGAGGCGGGTGCGGCGCAGGGCGGTCAGCTTGTTCTCGCTCAGGCCGGTGAGGTCCGTGCCGCCGAGCACGACCCGGCCCGCGGTGGGGCGGTCCAGGCCCGCCGCGCACTGCAGGAACGTGGACTTGCCGGAGCCGGAGGGCCCCATCACGGCGGTGAAGGTGCCTGGGGGGAGGGCGAGGTCGATGCCGCGCAGGGCGTGCACGGCGGAGCCTCCGCGGCCGTAGCGGCGCGTGACTCCGTGCAGTTCTACGGCCCAGTCGCTTGGCATGGGGGTCCTTCCGGTCCGTGGGTGTTCGGTGACGTGTGCGGTGACGTGTCTCGAACGTACGGATACGGAGGGTGGCCTGACCATGCGGACGGCTGGCGGATCCGGGCGGGGGAAAACCCCACCCAGGCATTGCGCAGGGGATGGCTCAGCGGGCCGTCGCCGGTGCTGGCTGGCGGCAGATCAGGAGCAGGGCCCGGTCGTCGTTGACGTCCTTCGCGACCGCCTCGATGAGGTGCCAGGCGGCGCCGTGGAAGCCGCCGGCGACATAGCGGTCGGCCTCTCCGGTGAGGCGGTCGATGCCCTCCACGATGTCGCGGTCGGAGGTTTCCACCAGTCCGTCCGTGAACAGCATCAACACGTCCCCGGGCCGCAGCGAGCCCTTCACGGGGTCGAACTGGGCGCCGTCGTACACACCCAGCAGCGGGCCCTCGGCCGCCTTCTCCTCCCAGCGGCCGCTGCCCGCGCTCAGCTGCAGCCCCGGCGGATGGCCGGCCGAGTACAGCTCGTAGTCCCCGGAGTCCAGGTCCAGGACCAGGTGGATGGAGGTGGCGAAGCCCTCGTCCCAGTCCTGGCGGAGGAGGTAGCCGTTGGCTGCCGGGAGGAAGGCGTGGGGGGACAGGGAGCCGAGCAGGCCACCGAATGCGCCCGACAGCAGCAGGGCGCGCGACCCGGCGTCCATTCCCTTGCCGGACACGTCCGTGAGCACGACCTCCAGGGTGCGGCCGCCGTTCGTACGGGACGCTACGACGAAGTCACCCGAGAAGGACTGGCCGCCCGCCGGGCGCAGCGCCATCTCGTGGTGCCAGCCCTGCGGCAGCTTCGGCAGCTTGCTCTGTACCCGGATCCGCTCGCGCAGGTCGAAGAGCATGGTGCCGCCGCGCCGCCAGGGCACGCCGACCCGGCTGCGGAACTGCGCGGTCAGCAGCCCGAAGAAGCCGCACGCGGCGACCACCAGGACCACACCGGGGGTGACCCGCGAGGGCCCCTCGGTGTACGGGCCGAGCCGCACCGACTCCACGATCAGCGCGGTGGCCCCCGCCGCGTACAGGCCGAGCAGGCTCGCCGGGCGCAGCAGCAGGCCGCCCGCGACGATCGGCAGCACCAGGGTGGCCGGGGAGCACCACACCGAGTTGGCGAGGGTCATGGCCGCGAGGACGGGGATGGTGAGCAGCAGACCGGCGAGCGCGATCCAGTCCGAACCGTCGCCGCGGAAGTAGTCCACGGCGCTTCTGCGCAGGCCGACGCGGGCCCGGTGCCACTGCATCTTCCACCGGGCCGTGAACGTCTCGGCCTTCGCGCGCCGCTCTCGTCCTGCTGCCATTAGTTCGGGACCCTATCGATCGGACCAGCCGCTTGGCACGGGAGGTCCCACTTGTCCCCCGTGAGAGGCTCAACTTCGCGGTTCAACTTCACAGTGAACGGCACGGAGGGCCATCGCGCCGCCGCCCGGGAGAAAATCGCTGGCTCGTCCCGCAATGCCCTGATAGGCATGGCTCATGGCGACTGACCGTGCGACCGAGTTGAAGGTGCTGCGCCCCGAGGAGTGGGACGGGTGGTGGGACAACCTGGTCCGTGCCTTCGGCGCGGGCGCGGCGTCGACCGAAGAACGCGAACTGGACAAATCACTCACCGAGTTCGACCGTTCGCTGGCCGCCTGGGACGGTGACCAGCTGGTGGGGACGGCGGGAGCGTTCAGCTTCCGGATGACCGTGCCGGGCGGGGCCCTGGTGCCCGCCGCAGGCGTCACCATGGTGAGCGTGGCCGCCACGCACCGGCGGCGCGGGGTGCTGACCTCGATGATGCGGCGCCAGCTGGACGACGTGCGCGCGTGGGGCGAGCCGCTGGCGGTGCTGACCGCCTCCGAGCCGGCGATCTACGGCCGGTTCGGGTACGGCGCCGGAACGTTCCAACTGCACGCCGAGATCGACACGGGCCGGGTGACGCTGGCACTGCCCGCCGGCACCGAGGACGTACGACTGCGGTACGCGCCGCCCGCCGACGTCCTCGCCGAGTGCGAGGCGGTGTACGCGGCGCTGGTGCCGCGCCGGCCCGGGATGCTGGCCCGGCAGCCCGGCTGGGAGCGGGTGGGGCTGCTCGACCCGGAGAGCGATCGGGGCGGTGCGTCCGCGCTGCAGTGCGTGGTGGCCGAGCGGGACGGCGGGGTCACCGGGTACGCCCGCTTCCGCACCAAGCTGGGCTGGGGGCCGAGCGGGCACGACGGCACGGTGTCGCTGGAGGACCTCGCCGCGCTGGACCCGGCGACCGACGCGGCGCTGTGGCGCTTCCTGTTCGACATCGACCTGATGACGACCCTGACCGTGCGGGGGCGGCCGCTCGACGACGCCTGGCAGCACATGGTCTCCGACATCCGGCGGTGCAGGCCACGGTTCCGGGACTCGTGCCACGTCCGGCTCGTCGACGTCGGTACGGCGCTGACGGCGCGTACGTATCAGGCGCCGGTGGACGTCGTGTTCGAGGTGGAGGACGCCTTCTGCCCCTGGAACGCGGGGCGTTGGCGGCTGACCGGCGACAGCAAGGGCGCGTCCTGCGAGCGTACGACCGACGCGGCCGATCTCAGCCTGTCCGTACGGGAGTTGGGCGCGGCCTACCTCGGCGGGGTGACCCTGCTGTCGCTGGCGGCGGCCGGGCGGGTACGGGAGCTGCGGCAGGGGGCGCTGGCGGAGGCGTCGGTGGCGTTCGGTTCACCGGTGGCCCCGTGGCTGCCGCACGGCTTCTGACGGCCCCGGTTCAGGGTTTCTGGCAGGTCGGGCACCAGAAGAGGTTGCGGGCGGCGAGGTCGGCGGTGCGGATCTCGGTGCCGCAGATGTGACAGGGCAGGGTGGCCCGGCGGTAGACGTATACCTCGCCGCCGTGGTCGTCCACGCGGGGCGGGCGGCCCATCGCCTCCGGGGTGTGCTCGGGGCGGACGGTGTCGATGCGGTTGTTGCGCACGCCCTCGCGCATGAGCGCGACGAGGTCGGCCCAGATGGCGTCCCACTGGGCGGGGGTGATGTCCCGGCCCGCACGGTACGGGTCGACGCGGTGCCGGAAGAGGACCTCGGCGCGGTAGACGTTGCCGACGCCGGCGATGATCTTCTGGTCCATCAGCAGTGCGGCGATGGTCGTACGGCTGCGGGAGATCCTCCGGTGTGCCGCGCTCGGGTCGGCGTCCTCGCGGAGGGGGTCGGGGCCGAGGCGGTCGTGTATCGCCTGCTTCTCGTCGTCCGTGATGAGCGCGCAGGTGGTCGGGCCGCGGAGGTCCACGTACGACGTGTCGTTCGCGAGGCGGAGCCGGACGGTGTCCGTGGGCGGGGGTGCGGGGGTGGGGCCGAAGTCGACCTTGCCGAAGAGGCCGAGGTGGATGTGGACCCAGTCGGTGTCGCGGAACCGGAGGAAGAGGTGCTTGCCGTGGGCCTCTGTGCCGGTGAGGTGGGCGCCGTTCAGGAGGTCGGCCGCGTCCGAAAACTTGCCCTGGGGACTGGTCACCCGTGGGTCGGTGCCCTGAAACCGCTCGGCGTAGTCCTGGGCCAGCCGGTGGATGGTGTGCCCTTCTGGCAAGGCGGAGGTGTCCTTTCCAACCGATTTTTCCCACCCACCCGTCTCGGTCGACAGAAGGGCGGGACAAGGGGTGGAAGGGGCGGGCCCCCACCAAGCCCCGCCCACCCTTGTCAGCCGACCGAGTCGGGTGGGTGCGTGGGAAACGGGGGTCTGGGGGCGGAGCCCCCAGGGGGCGCCGTTACTGCTGGGGGTGGTGGGCCGGGATCGGGGGGAGGTCGCCGGTGGTCTCGTAGGCCGACAGCATGTCGATGCGGCGGATGTGACGCTCGTCACCGGAGAACGGCGTGTTGAGGAAGACCTCGACGAACTTGGTCGCCTCCTCCGTGCTGTGCATCCGCGCACCCACCGCCACGACGTTCGCGTTGTTGTGCTGCCGCCCCAGCGAAGCCGTCTCCTCGCTCCAGGCCAGCGCCGCCCGCACACCCTTGACCTTGTTCGCGGCGATCTGCTCCCCGTTGCCGGAGCCGCCGATCACGACACCGAGAGCCTCGGGGTCCGCCGCCGCCTTCTCCGCTGCACGCAGGCAGAAGGGCGGGTAGTCGTCCTGGGCGTCGTAGATGTGGGGCCCGCAGTCGACGGGCTCGTGCCCCGCCGCCTTGAGCCATTCGACGAGGTGGTTCTTGAGTTCGTAGCCCGCATGGTCGGAGCCGAGATACACGCGCATGGGACGAGTGTGACACGCCTGTTTCCGGGCAGCAGCCTCGGGTGTCGGCCCGGAAAAATGTGAGCCGAGCCATAGAACCTCAAGGAAACCTCAAGTAACAATCCGGATTCAGAGGTTCCCGGATTCGTTCACCTCGGTTTCACTGGACCGGCTCGTACACCGCTCGTGCGGGCAGCTCCACCTGGCGTAAAGGAAATCCGTCCATGACCCCTGGTTCGGGCCTTCAAGCAGGACTGAAAAACCGCCATCTGTCGATGATCGCGATCGGTGGCGTCATCGGAGCCGGCCTCTTCGTCGGTTCCAGTTCCGGTATCGCTACCGCGGGACCGGGCATCCTTCTGTCGTACGCCCTCGTCGGCACGCTCGTGGTGCTGGTGATGCGCATGCTCGGCGAGATGTCCGCCGCCAATCCGACCTCCGGTTCCTTCTCCGCGCACGCCGACCGTGCGCTGGGACGCTGGGCCGGCTTCTCCATCGGCTGGCTCTACTGGTTCTTCTGGGTCGTCGTGCTGGCCGTGGAGGCCACCGCCGGCGCGAAGATCCTCGAGGGCTGGATCCCGGCCGTCCCGCAGTGGGGCTGGGCGCTCATCGTGATGACCGTCCTGACCGCGACCAACCTGGTCTCGGTCAGTTCCTACGGCGAGTTCGAGTTCTGGTTCGCCGGCATCAAGGTCGTGGCGATCGGCGCGTTCATCGTCGTCGGCCTGCTGGCCATCTTCGGTGTCCTGCCGGGCGTGCACGCCGACAAGGCGAGCTTCGGCAACCTGACCTCCCACGGCGGCTTCCTGCCGCACGGACCCGGGGCCATCCTCACCGGTGTGCTGCTGGTCGTCTTCTCCTTCATGGGCAGCGAGATCGCGACGCTGGCGGCCGGCGAGTCGGAGGACCCGCAGCGCGCGGTCACCAAGTCGACCAACAGCATCATCTGGCGTATCGGCGTCTTCTACCTGGGCTCGATCCTGGTCGTCGTCTCCCTGCTGCCGTGGAACGACCCGTCGATCGCGAAGGACGGCTCCTACGTCGCCGCCCTGAACTCCCTCGGTATCGCGCACGCCGGTGAGCTCATGAACTTCATCGTGCTCACCTCGGTGCTGTCCTGCCTGAACTCGGGCCTGTACACCGCCTCCCGGATGGCGTTCTCGCTCGGTCAGCGTGGTGACGCGCCGAAGATGTTCGCGAAGACCACCTCGCGCGGTGTCCCGGTGGCGGCGATCACCGCGTCCGTGCTCTTCGGCTTCGTCGCCGTCTTCTTCAACTACAAGTTCCCGGACTCGGTCTTCCTCTTCCTGGTCAACTCCAGTGGTGCGGTGGCCCTGTTCGTGTGGCTGGTCATCTGCTTCTCGCAGCTGCGCATGCGGAAGATCATCCAGCGGGAGGCGCCCGAGAAGCTGGTCGTCAGGATGTGGCTCTACCCCTACCTGACCTGGGCGACGGCCGCACTGATCGTGTTCGTCCTCGGCTACATGCTGACGGACACGAAGGGCGAGAGCAGTGGTCGTACGACGGTGCTGCTGTCCGTGCTGGTCGCGGCGCTCGTGGTCGGCATCGCCGTGATCAAGGAGAAGGTCGTCGGCCGCCGGGCGGTTCCCGCCGCGGAGGCGGAGCCGGTCGACAAGGTGAGCGTCGGCTGATCCGGCCCACCGCCGCGTTTCGGGGAGGGAGTCCTTCGGGGCTCCCTCCCTCGCGTTTCACAGGACCGTGAACGTGTCCTTGACGCGGTCGTAGAGGCTGATGGCCTGCCCCTCGATCTCCGGCTGGTACCAGGTGTTGATCTGGTACGACTTCCCGTCCGCGTCGAAGCCGAGCAGGCGGGCGTGCCAGGGGGTGCCCTTGAGGGTGAAGGTGTACTCCCAGACGACCGCCGGGTACCCCTGGAATCTGGTCTCCGCCAGCCGGATCTTGACGTAGTCGCGTCCCTGCTGGGCGTCCTTCTCCGAGCGCTTCCAGGTGTCCAGGAGGTCGCCCCGGGCCAGCGACGACTTGCCGACGAGTTCCTGCCGCCCGTCCGGCGAGGTGTAGTGCACCTCGGCCCCCGTCTTCACATCCCGCCGCCACCCCTTGGGCGGCACCCATGCGAACCCGCCCGCCTCCGTCCTGGCACCGGGCGGCGGACTGTGCGGCCGCGAGGTCCCGTCGACGGTCGGAGAGACCGTCGGGGAGACGGCCGCAGAAGCAGCAGAAGACGCCTTGGGCGACGAGGCCACTGCGGTTGCGCCACCTGCCCCCTCCCGCCGCCCGCCGCCGCCGGACGTGGCGGCCAGCACGGCGACCACGACACCCACGGCGACGACCCCGAGCACGGCGAGCAGCGCGGTCCGGCGGGGGTGCTGGCCGACGGCGGTCTCGGGTTCCGCGGCGGGTTCGGGTTCCGCGGCGGGTTCGGGCGGCGCGCCCCCGAACTCTTCGGATGACCCACCTCCAGGCCCCTCCCCTGCGGGGGCGCCCTCGGCGGCTCCTGGGGGCTCCGCCCCCAGACCCCCGTTTCCCACCCGCCCAACCATCTCGGTCGGCTGAACCGGCTCGCTCCTGAAGGGGACGGTCGGTACCGGCGGATACACCACCGCTCGCAGGGCCTGCTCCACCTCCGCGAGCCCGGGCCGGGCCGACGGGTCCTTGGCCAGCAGAGCGGCGAGGAGGTCACGCAACGGGCCTGCTGACGGCGGGAGTCGGGGCTCCTCGTACAGGACCGCGTGCAGGGTGGCCAGCGTGGTGTCGCGGGAGAACGGGGAGTTGCCCGCCAGGGCCGCGGAGAGGGTCGCGCCGAGGGACCACAGGTCGGACGGCGGGCCCTGACGGCGGCCGGAGATGCGTTCGGGGGCCATGTAGTCGGGGGAACCGACGAGCATGCCGACCATCGTGAGGGCCTTGGCGTCCTGGATCGCGGCGATGCCGAAGTCGGTGAGGACCACGCGGCCCGCTCCGGACTCGACAAGGACGTTCCCCGGTTTGATGTCCCGGTGCAGGACGCCCCCGGCGTGCACCTGGCGGAGCGCCGCCACCAGGCCCAGCCCGATGCCCGCGGCCTCGCGCGGGCTCAGCGGGCCCTGCTCGGTCATGATCCGCTCGAGTGAGCGGCCGGGGATCAACTCCATGACGATCCACAGGCGTTGCCCCTCGTCCACCACGTCGTAGACGCGCACGACGTTGGGGTGGTCGATCCGGGCCGTCGCCCGGGCCTCGCGCAGGGTGCGTTCGCGGTGGGTGCGACTGTCCTCCGCGGCGTGCCCGTCGACGCGTATCTCCTTCACCGCGACCAGCCGGTCGAGCATTTCGTCGACGGCCCGCCACACCCGCCCCATTCCCCCCTGCCCGATGCTTTCGACCAGCCGATAGCGCGCGTTCACCAGTAGCCCCGGAATCCCGCCGGCCCCCGGTTCTCCCGCTTCCCCCATATTTCCCGGCAATGCGTCGCACCCCCCTCAACGACCGCCTCTGCTGAAACACAACGGTCACACTTCGCGCCGTACCAGCATAGTGCGGGGAAATCTTGTGGTACCTCTTCAAGTACTGCGAATTCAGGTGCAGTCCAGGGGGTTGCAAGGGGGGCGAACATGAGTTCTCGTCGCAGGGCGGGCATCGCGGGATCGCTGGTCACGGCATCTTTCTCGGCCGTGCTGGTCCTCGCCTGCACGGCCGTGGCCGATGACCAGGGACCGGGCAGCGACAAGGGAGGAAAGGCGGTCGACGAGGCACCGGCGGGCGTGAAGCTGCGCACGCTGCTGCCGGAGAAGATCTCGGTCGACAACAGTTCGAAAAAGACGGCGATTACCGCCACGGTGAAGAACGAGGGGACCAAGGACAGCGGCGACATCCGGCTTTTGGTGGTCGGATTCGACGGGTTGAGGATCGCGGGTGTTCAGGGCTGCTCGGCGATCGCGGAAAAGGACCTGCCGGAAGGTTCGAACAGTGGTTTCAGTTGCCCGGTCGGTTCGCTTGCGGCCGGGCAGTCCAAGTCGTACGCGGTGCAGGCCACGTACGACCTGAGCAAGGCCGGGAAGATCTGTCTGCCCGCGCAGACCACGGACGGGAAGAAGACGTTCTGGCAGCAGGGCCCGGTGCCCTTCGGCACGACCAATCCGTCGCCGAACGCCCCGGCCACCCCGCTGCTCCTCGGCACCGACAACAAGCCGGTCGCCCCGGACGGCGACGAGCTGCCCAAGACCGGTGTGGGGCGTGCCGTGCTGCCCCTGGGCGCCGCGGGCGCCGCGCTGATCGCGGCCGGCGCGGCCGGAGTGTGGTGGTCGCAGCGCCGGCGGCAGGAGGCCTGAGCCGCACCACGACAACCGCGGAACATCGGCCGCACAACCTGACGGAAGCAGTCAGGTTGTGCGGCCATCGTGTGCGTCACGTGGCCAGGGGCGCCGGGGACCGGAGTGCGGGTCTGTACGACCCGGAGACGCAAAAGAGGCTCGCCGGGCTGAAGGCGCAGTACGACCCGGCGAACCTCTTTTGCAGGAACTGCGGATTCAGCGCTTGCCGACGAACTTCCAGGCGGTGGGCAGCACGCCCATCGCCAGGGCGGCCTTCAGGGCGTCGCCGATCAGGAACGGGGTGAGGCCGAGGGAGATCGCCTGGGAGGCGGACAGGTCGGCGGCCAGGGCCAGGTAGGGGACGCCGACGGCGTAGATGATCGCCTCGCCGAGGATCATCGTGCCGGCCATGCGCAGCGGGGAACGGTCGGCGCCGCGGCGGGCCAGCGCGCCCACGGCCGCGGAGGCGAGCAGCATGCCGATGATGTAGCCGAAGGAGACGGCGCCCGAGCCGGAGGTGCCGCCCGCGAACCACGGCACGCCGACGACGCCCGCGACGGCGTACAGGGCGAGGGAGAGGAAGCCGCGGCGGGCGCCGAGCGCGGTGCCGACGAGCAGCGCGGCGAAGGTCTGGCCGGTCACCGGCACCGGGGAGCCGGGCACCGGAACCGACAGCTGGGCCGCGAGACCGGTGAGCACGGCGCCGCCGAGCACGAGGGCGGCGTCGCGCACGCGGGACGCGGGAAGGAGGTCGGCGAGGACGGCGCCGGGGCGGGCGGCGACGGTGGCGGTGCTCATGGGGACTCCGCGAGTGGTGTGGGCACGTGGGAACACCGTGACGCTATACCGGCCGCCGCGCGCCGATCACCGTCAGTGCTCGACAAAGGCGGTCACCGGCCCTTGGTGGGCTCCGGACAAAGGATGCGGGTTACACCGGGTACGGCGTGATACCGGTCACTGAGGTGAAGTGGTGCATGGTACCTGGGGAGCTGACACCACGTCTGTAGGGTTCCACCAAAGGCCCGGTGGCCGTCTCGCCCGTCGGTCGCCGTCTGGGCAGCGCGGGGGCGCTTTGCTAGCTTCGAACGCATGGTTGCCCAGGCCCGGTACTTCACGTCGCGTCGCTATGTCGACCTGCGACGCCAGGGCGCTGCCACCTGTCGCCGCCCGGGGTAGCGGCGCTCTGCGGGGCGCCTCTCCTTTCCGAGACGTGTCGGCCCCGCTTCCGAGGACGGTTCTCCATGCCCCGTACCGCGGCATCCACCCTTGTCTCCCCCGTTCCCCGTGCCGCCGACAGCGACCGGCGGCGGACCAGCGCCAGCGTCGTGCTGCGGTCCGTGCTGGAGCACGGGCCGGTCGCACGCAGCACCATCGCCCGGCTGACCGGGCTGTCGCCCGCGTCGGTGACCGAGCACTGTGCCCGGCTGGCCGGGCTCGGACTGATCCACGAGGAGGCGGCGCCCCGCCGTTCGAACGGGGTCGGCCGGCCGCATGTGCCGGTCGACCTCGACCGTGACCGGTTCGTGGTCGGCGGGGTGCACGTGGCCGTGCCGTACACCACCGTCGCGCTGCTGGACCTGCGGGGCCGTGTGGTGGCCGAGCGACGGCTGAAGCACGAACGGACCGATCCGGGCTGGGTGCTGGCCCGGGCCGCCGAGGGCCTGACGGCGCTGCTCGCGCGGGCGCCGGGCCGCCGGCCGCTGGGGGTCGGGGTCGCGGTCGGCGGCTGGGTGGACCGGGAGACGGGTACCGTCGTCGAGCACGAGCTGCTGGGCTGGCGCGAGGTGCCGGTGCGGGAGCTGCTCGGCGCCCGCACCGGGCTGCCGGTCCAGGTGGACGGGCACGCGCGGGCGTTGGTCAACGGCGAGCGGCTGTTCGGGCGGGCCCGGGGCAGCCGCAGCGTGCTGCATCTGTTCGTCGGCAACGTGGTCGACGCGGCCTTCGCCACCAACGACGAGGTGCACTACGGGCCGCGTTCCCAGGCCGGTGCGATCGCCCATCTTCCGGTGCCGGGCGGCACCGAGCCGTGCGACTGCGGGCGGACCGGCTGCCTCCAGGTGGAGCTGAGCGAGCGGACGTTGTGCCGGCGGGCCCGGGAGGCCGGAGTGATCGACGGGGTGAACCCGATGCACGTGCTCGCGGCGGCGCAGGCCGGGGACGCGGCGGCGGTACGGCTGCTGGTGGAGCGGGCGCGGATGACCGGGCGGGCGGCGGGGCTGCTGCTGGACGTGCTCAATCCGGAGACGGTGGTCGTGACCGAAGTGGGCGTCATGCACCGCGAGGACTGCCTGGCCGCGCTGCGGGAAGCGGCCGGAAATCACCGGTCCGCGGCCGTGCTGCCGACGAGTTTCCCGGATTCCGTGCTGGCGGTCGCGGGTGGCTCCGTGGTGCTGGACGCGCTGTTCCGGGACCCGTTGGGTGCGTCACCTGAGGCTATTTAATTCAGAAACTCGGAATGTTGACAGGAGTCGCTCATGGCCGGGAACATCCTGGTCATGAGCCCTCTCACGAGCTGTCGCACCCTCTGTTGCTGACACATTGCCGCGCATGAAGCGCGTGTTTCTCGCTGCGTGAGTTTTTCCTGCTCCGGCTTGCCTTCCCGGAATTCCTCCTGCCTTTCCGCTCGCCCTTTTTCCCCGGGAGTCCTCCCATGCACCGTCGTGTCTTTCTCACGTCCCTGCTCGGCGCGTCCGCCGCCGTCGCCGGCCTCAGCGGCTGCGCAGACGGCAGCGCCGCCGCCGACACCAGGGGCGCCGCCACCAAGCCGCTCGCCGACAAGGTCCCGTCCGGCACCAGCCTGAAGATCGCCTCCTACCAGGGCACGCAACAGCTGCAGTTCAGACTGGCGAAGCTGCCCCCGCTGCCGTTCACCGTGTCGAGCTGGGTCAACATCGGGGCCGGTCCGGACGTCATCAACGCGTTCCGCGCCAAGTCCCTGGACCTCGCCAACAACGCGGGCATCCCGCCGATCCAGGCGCACTACCAGGGTTTCGACGCGAAGATCGTCGCGATCAACATCACCCGCAAGCCCAACTACCTCTTCGCCACCAAGCCCGGCAGCGACATCCGCACGGTCGCGGACTTCAAGGGCAAGAAGCTCGCCTTCTCCCAGGGGCAGGCGCAGGGTGTCGTACTGCTGCGCGCGCTGAAGCAGGCGGGGCTGAAGTACGACGAGGTGAAGCTGGTCCCGCTGACCAGCAACCAGTTCCTGACCGCCCTGCAGTCCGGGCAGGTGGACATCGCCCCGCTCGCCAACAGCCAGGCACCCGCCTACCTCAAGCAGTACGAGGGCAAGGGCGCCCACACCATCCCCACCGACGTCGTCGACCTGCTCAACCTGCTGTGGGCGCCGCAGTCCGTGCTGAACGACCCGGCGAAGGCCGCGGCGATCGCCGCCTACATCCCCGAGTGGGCCAAGGGCCAGGTGTGGCAGTACGAGCACGCGGACGTGTGGAACGAGGAGTTCTACGTCAAGACGCAGAACCTGACCCTCGACCAGGCCCGGGGTATCAGCAAGCTCGCCAACAAGCCTCTCTTCCCGCCCAGTTGGGACGAGGCGATCAAGTGGGAGCAGGAGACCGCCGACCTGCTCGCCGAGGGCGGCTTCGTGAAGAAGTTCGACGTCTCCTCGCTCTTCGACCACCGCTTCGAGTCCATCGCCGCCAAGGCCGTACCGGCGGAGTATCGGAGGTGAGCGCCGTGACCACGACGACGACCGCCGTGGCGGCCACGGCCGCCGGGGAACTCCCCCAGGTCCGCCGGCGCCGCCGCCTCTCCCCCGGCCGCCGCCTGCCCGCGGCCCGGCTGGCCGGGCCGCTGCTGCTGCTCGCCCTGTGGGCCGCCGCCTCGGCCGCCGGACGGCTGGACCCGGGTGCCATCCCGGCGCCCTGGACCGTGCTGCGAACGGGCGTCCACCTGTGGACCGACGGCACGCTGCCCACCGACATCCTGACCTCGCTGGAGCGGGCCGGGTACGGCTTCGTGATCGGCCTGACCGCCGGGGTCGCCCTCGCGCTCGCCTCCGGGCTCAGCCGGGCCGGGGAGGCGCTGATCGACGGGACCGTGCAGCTCAACCGGGCGATCCCGACCCTCGGTCTGATCCCGCTGTTCATCCTCTGGCTGGGCATCGGGGAGACCTTCAAGATCGCCATCATCGCGATCGTCGTCTACATCCCGCTCTACCTGAACACGCACGCCGCGCTGTCCGGCATCGACAGCCGGTACGTCGAACTCGCCGAGGTGCAGGGCCTGTCGAGGTTCGCCTTCATCCGGCAGATCGTGATCCCGGGGGCGCTGCCCGGATTCTTCGTGGGACTCCGGCTCGCCGTCACCGGCTCCTGGCTGGGCCTGGTGGTCCTGGAGCAGATCAACGCCACCAGCGGCCTCGGCTACCTGATGTTCCAGGCGCAGAACTACGGCCAGACCGACGTCATCCTGGTCGGCCTGCTGATCTACGGCATCTTCGGCCTGGTCTCCGACAGCGTGGTCCGTCTGATCGAACGAAGGGTGCTGTCATGGCGCCGCACACTGAACAGCTGACCCGGCCCGCCGTCCAACTGCGGGGACTGACCCGGTCGTTCGAGGAACGTACGGTCCTCGACAGCATCGACCTCGACCTGCCCGCCGGCCAGTTCACGGCCCTGCTGGGGCACAGCGGCTCGGGCAAGTCCACCCTGCTGCGAGCCGTCGCGGGCCTCGACCACGGGGTCACGGGCAGCGGGCAGCTCACCGCGCCCGAGCGGGTGTCGGTCGTCTTCCAGGACTCCCGGCTGCTGCCCTGGCGCCGGGTGCTGGACAACGTACTGCTCGGCCTGGACGGCAAGGACGCCGTCGAACGCGGCCGTTCGGCACTGGCGGAGGTCGGCCTCGAAGGGCGGGAGCGGGCCTGGCCCGGCGAGCTGTCCGGCGGCGAGGCACAGCGGGCCGCGCTCGCCCGGTCCCTGGTCCGCGAACCCGAACTCCTGCTGGCCGACGAGCCGTTCGGCGCGCTGGACGCGCTCACCCGGATCCGGATGCACCACCTGCTGCGCGAGCTGTGGGAGCGCCACCGGCCCTCGGTGCTGCTCGTCACCCACGACGTGGACGAGGCGATCGTGCTCGCCGACCGCGTCCTCGTCCTGGACCAGGGCCGGATCGGCCTCGACCTGACCATCGACCGTCCCCACCCGCGCTCCTACCGCGAGCCGGTGCTGGGTGAATACCGCGAGCGGCTGCTGGCCGCACTGGGCGTCACGGAGGATCATCAGTGACACAGAGAAAGCTCCACCTCAACGCGTTCCTGATGAGCACCGGCCATCACGAGGCATCGTGGCGGCTGCCGGAGAGCGATCCGTACGCGCACGTCGATCTGGACCACTACGTGCGGCTCGCCCGGATCGCCGAGCGCGGCACCTTCGACTCGCTCTTCCTGGCCGACGGCCCGCACCTGTGGGGCAGCGTCGCCCAGCGCCCGGCCGGCGCCCTGGAACCGCTCACCCTGCTCACCGCCCTGGCCACGGCCACCGAGCACATCGGCCTGATCGCCACCGCCTCCACCTCCTACAACTCCCCCTACAACCTGGCCCGCAAGTTCGCCTCGCTGGACATCATCAGCGGCGGCCGGGCGGGCTGGAACATCGTCACCACGGCGGGTGCCGAGGCCGCGCGCAACTTCGGCCTGGACGCGGAACCCGCGCACGCCGAGCGGTACGCCCGGGCCGCCGAGTTCCTCGACGTGGCCCTCAAGCTCTGGGACAGCTGGGAGGACGACGCGATCGTCGCCGACAAGGCGGCCGGGGTCTGGGGCGACGACGCCAAGATCCATCCGCCCCGGCACCAGGGGACGTACTTCAGCGTCGAGGGCGCGCTCAACGTGCCGCGCTCCCCGCAGGGCTATCCGCTGCTGGTGCAGGCGGGCTCCTCCGAGGACGGCAAGGCGTTCGCGGCCCGGTACGCGGAGGCGGTGTTCACCGCCCAGCAGACGCTGCGGGACGCGCAGGCCTTCTACGGCGACCTCAAGTCCCGTACCGCACAGGCCGGAAGGGACCCCGAGCACATCAAGGTGCTGCCCGGCATCGTCCCGGTGATCGGCGCCACGGAGGCCGAGGCACGGGCCGCCGAGCAGCTGCTGGAGGACCACATCGTGTACGACCACGGGGTGAGCCGCCTGGAAAGCCTGCTCCAACTGCCCTCCGGAACACTGGAGTTGGACGCCCAGCTCCCCGCCGACCTGCCGCCCGAGTCCGCCATCGAGGGTGCCAAGAGCCGCTACACGCTGATCGTGGAGCTGGCCCGGCGCGAGCGGCTGACCGTACGGCAGCTGATCGGACGGCTCGGCGGCGGGCGCGGGCACCTCACCTTCGCCGGGACGCCCGAGCAGGTCGCCGACCAGATCGAGACCTGGTTCACCCAGGGCGCCGCCGACGGCTTCAACATCATGCCGGCCGTGCTGCCCTCCGGCCTGGAGGCGTTCGTCGAGCACGTCGTACCGATCCTGCGCACCCGCGGCCTGCTCCGCACCGCCTACGGCCCCCGCCAGACCCTGCGGGAGCGCTACGGCCTTCCCCGCCCCGCCAACCAGCACACCGCAGCCCTCGTCTGACTCGTCTGAAAGGACCAGCGACCATGTCCATCGAGATCACCAAGGTCACCGCACGCATCGGCGCCCGGGTCTCCGGCGTCGACATCACCCGGCCCCTCGCCCCGGAGCAGGTCGCCGCGATCCGCGAGGCCCTGAACGTCCACAAGGCGCTCGTCTTCGACGCCCAAGGCCTGGACGACGCGGGCCAGCAGGCCTTCGCCCGCCACTTCGGCGACCTGACCACCGCCCACCCGACGGTCGGCGCCGTCGAGGGTGCCCCGAACGTGCTGCCCGTGGACAGCGAGCGCGGCCGCGCCAACCACTGGCACACGGACGTCACCTTCGTCCTCAACCCGCCGCAGGCCAGCACCCTGCGCTCGATCACCGTCCCGCCGTACGGCGGCGAGACCCTGATCGCCAACGCGGCGGCCGCCTACCGCGACCTGCCCGAGCCGCTGCGCCGGCTGGCCGACACCCTGTGGGCCGAGCACACCAACGACTACGACTACGCGGTGCCGGACGAGGAGATCGACGAGGAGAAGGCGGCCCAGCGCGCCCAGTTCACGTCCATCAAGTACCGCACCGCGCACCCGGTGGTCCGCGTCCACCCGCTGACCGGCGAACGCGGGCTGTTCATCGGCGGGTTCGCGCAGCGGATCACCGGCCTGTCGGTGGGCGAGTCCCGCAGGATCCTCGACCTGCTCCAGGCGTACGTCACCCGCCCGGAGAACATCCTGCGCTGGCGCTGGTCGGAGAACCAGCTGGTCCTCTTCGACAACCGCATCACCCAGCACTACGCCATCGACAACTACGACGGGCAGCCGCGCCGGCTGCACCGGGTGACCGTCGCCGGTGACGTCCCGGTCGGCATCGAGGGCAAGGAGAGCTACTCGATCGAGGGTGACGCCTCGCACTACACACCCGTGGCCGCGTAACGTCACACTCACCCTGCGTACAGGGGGTGTCCGCATACTGGGCGACTCGTTCGCGTGAGCGGACGGGCCGCCCAGACTGTGGGCGTTTTTGCCCACTCTTCAGCACTGGACGAGCCGCGCCGATGCCCAACAGCACCACCACCGAGACGCCACCGCAGCAGCGGGACGGTGTCTCCCTCTCCCACGGTCTCAAGCAGCGCCACCTGTCGATGATCGCCCTCGGCGGTGTGATCGGCGCGGGCCTGTTCGTCGGCTCCGGCGCGGGTATCGCCGCGGCCGGACCGTCCATCGTGCTCGCCTTCGCCCTCTCCGGCCTCCTGGTGATGCTGGTGATGCGGATGCTCGGCGAGATGTCGGCCGCCCACCCGTCCTCGGGTTCCTTCTCCGCGCACGCCGAGCGGGCCATGGGCCCCTGGGCGGGCTTCACCGCGGGCTGGTCCTTCTGGGTGCTGCTGTGCACGGCCGTCGGCCTGGAGGGCATCGCCGCCGCGAACATCGTCACCGGCTGGCTGCCGGGCACCCCGCAGTGGGCCTGGGTCGCCCTGTTCATGCTGGTGTTCTGCGGGGCGAACCTGGCCGCGGTGAAGAACTTCGGCGAGTTCGAGTTCTGGTTCGCCGCCCTGAAGGTCGGCGCGATCTCGCTCTTCCTCGTCCTCGGCGGGCTCGCCATCACCGGCGTACTCCCCGGCACGGACGCCCCGGGCACCGCGAACCTCACCCACTTCTTCCCGCACGGCGGCGAGGGGCTGATCGTCGGTCTGCTCGCCTCCGTCTTCGCCTACGGCGGCCTGGAGACGGTCACGATCGCGGCCGCCGAGTCCGAGAACCCGGTCAAGGGCGTGGCGAGCGCGGTCCGCACGGCGATGTGGCGCATCGCGCTGTTCTACATCGGGTCGATGGCGGTCGTGGTCACGCTCGTCCCGTGGGACTCGAAGGACATCGCGAACCCGGACAAGGGCCCGTACGTCGCCACGCTCGACCATCTCGGCATCCCCGGCGCCGGCCAGGTGATGAAGGTCGTCGTCCTCGTCGCCCTGCTCTCCGCGATGAACGCCAACATCTACGGCTCCTCGCGCATCGCCTACTCGCTGGTCGAGCGGGGTCAGGGCCCCAAGGTCCTGGCGAAGGTCTCCGGCGGGGTCCCGCGCATCGCCGTCCTCACCTCCTCCGTCTTCGGCTTCGTGTGCGTGCTGCTCAGCTACTGGCGGCCGGACGACGTCTTCCCCTGGCTGCTGAACATGATCGGCGCGGTGATCCTGGTCGTCTGGATCTTCATCGCGGTCTCCCAGCTGTTGTTGCGGCGGCGCGTGGAGCGGGAGGCGCCGGAGAAGCTGGTCGTACGGATGTGGGGGTTCCCCTGGCTGACGTGGGTCGCGTTGGCGGGGATGGCGGCGATCTTCGTGCTGATGGCGCGGGAGGAAGGCACCCGCATTCAGCTGTACTCGACGGGTGGGATGACGTTGTTCCTCGCGGTCGTGGGGTACGTCCGGCAGCGGGTGCGGGCCAGGTCCTGACCTCGCCCCTCCTCTTCGAGCCCCTCCCGAAAGACCCCCGCGGTGCACCCGCGGGGGTCTTTTTGTTGCTAGCGTGTAGTTGCAAGCCATTTGCAATAAGAGGTTCGGAGGGGAACGACCCATGCCCGTCTACACGCTGCCCGACCTGCCCTACGACTACTCCGCGCTCGCCCCCGTGATCAGCCCCGAGATCATCGAGCTGCACCACGACAAGCACCACGCCGCCTATGTGAAGGGCGCCAACGACACGCTGGAGCAGCTCGCCGAGGCGCGGGACAAGGAGTCGTGGGGCTCGATCAACGGCCTGGAGAAGAACCTGGCGTTCCACCTCTCCGGGCACATCCTGCACAGCATCTACTGGCAGAACATGACCGGCCCGAAGGACGGCGGCGGCGAGCCTCTGGCGCAGGACGGTGTGGGCGACCTCGCGGACGCCATCACCGAGTCGTTCGGCTCCTTCGCCGGGTTCAAGGCCCAGCTGACCAAGGCGTCCGCGACCACCCAGGGCTCCGGGTGGGGCGTCCTCGCGTACGAGCCGCTGAGCGGCCGACTCGTGGTGGAACAGGTCTACGACCACCAGGGCAACGTGGGGCAGGGCTCCGTGCCGATCCTCGTCTTCGACGCCTGGGAGCACGCCTTCTACCTCCAGTACCGGAACCAGAAGGTCGACTTCATCGAGGCCATGTGGCAGGTCGTCAACTGGCAGGACGTGGCCCGCCGTTACGAGGCCGCCAGGGCCCGCGCGGACGTACTGCTGCTGGCGCCCTGAGGCAGGCGTGAAACGTCCTGCTCGTGATCGTCTTCTCACCTTTCACGTAGCGGGCGGATGAAGAGGAGGGCCCTCGCGAGGACGTGACTCGCGAGGGCCCTCCTTGTGCACCGCGTCCACCGATCGGCTGACGCCGAGTTCAACCAAGCACCCGTCTCCACGAAGTACCCTGCTCAGCAAGGCTTTTGGGCATGAACACACTCACTGTGCGCGCGGCGCGCTGGAGCGCCCGGCACCCTTGGCGGGCCCTCCTCGGCTGGCTGCTGTTCGTGGCGTTGTGCCTGGGCGCCGGCAGTGCCGTCGGCACCAACAGCGCGAAGACGGCGGACTACAGGGTCGGCGAGGCCGGGCGGGCCGAGGCCATGGCCGCCGAAGGGCACCTGGAGCGCCTGTCCACCGAACAGGTACTGATCTCCACCCGCTCGGGCCATCGGCTATCTGCTCAAGGACACCACCAGGGAACAGCTGGTCGACGCGATCCGCTCGGCCGCGCGCGGTGAGACCGTCCTCGCCCCCCGGGTGGCGGAGAAGCTGGTGGCCCGTATGCGGCGCCCGGTCCAGGATCCGCTGACCGCCCGCGAGACCGACGTCCTCGACACGGTGGCGGACGGGCTCACGAACGCCGAGATCGGCCGCCGTCTGGTCATCTCCGAGGCCACCGTCAAGACGCATCTGCTGCGTCTCTTCGCCAAGCTGGACGTCAACGACCGGACGCGGGCGGTGGTGGCCATGGAGCGGGGGCTGCTGCGGCGGTGACTACGGCTCACAGGGCACATTGAGCGACAGCAGCGCGGTGTGCTCCCCAGTGACGCGGATCTCGCTCACCGCCGCGTTGTGCAACCTCGGGAAGACACGGCGGTACTCCGCGACCGGGATGTGCAGGAGCGAGCACAGCACCAGTCGGAGCAGGGTGTTGTGGGCGACGACGAGGACCCGTTCGTCGGGGTGTGCGGCGGCGATCCGGCGCAGGGCGGCCGTGCCCCGGGCGGCGGCGGTGCGAGGGTCCTCGGCGCCGGGGAACGGGTGCGCCACCGGGTCGGTGCGGAAGGCCCGCGCCGCCTCGGGGTTCTCCTTCTCGAACTCGGCGAGCGTCCGGCCCTCCACCACCCCGAAGTCGCACTCCCTCAGGTCGCCTTCGCGCCCCGGGGTGAGGCCGAGGGCGCGGCAGGCGGGCTCGGCGGTGGCGATCGCCCGGGACAGGGGCGAGGTCCAGACCGCGTCCACCGGATGAGCGGCGGCCCAGCGGCCCAGCGCCTCGGCCTGGGCGCGCCCGGTGTCGGTGAGGCCGACGTCGCTGACGCCGGCGTACCGGTTCTCGGCGTGCCAGACGGTCTGGCCGTGGCGGGCGAGGAGGAGGGTGGTGGCCGAGGTCATGGTGAGCAGTATTGCCGGTGCCGGTCCCTCCGGTCGGCCGCGGTCGTCAACCGGCTGAGAACGTGCGGGCGTAGTGGCCGGCGGTCCAGCCGCCGTCCACCACCAGCGTCGACCCCGTCATGTAGGAGGAGGCGTCACCGGCCAGGAACATGACGGCCTTGGCGATCTCCTCCGGCGCGGCGGGGCGCTGGAGGGGGACATGAGCGAGAAGTTCCTCGGGAGCGTAACCGAGACGGGTGAAGTCGGTGTTCTGGAGCAGGGGCGTGGCGACGGCACCGGGGCAGATCACGTTCACCCGGACGCCCTGGGCGACGACCTCCATGGCGGCCGCGCGGGTGAGGCCGAGTACGGCGTGCTTCGAGGCACAGTAGGCCGCGAGCCCGGGGATGCCTTCAAGGCCCGCGAACGACGCCACGTTGATGATCTGTCCGCCGCCTCCTCGGATCATCAGCGGCAGAGCGGCGCGCATGCCGAGGAAGACGCCGGTCTGGTTGACCGCCACCATGCGGGTGTAGTCCTCGAGCGACGTGGTGTGGAGCGGACCGGGGCGCATGACACCGGCGTTGTTCACCAGGACGTCCAGCCGTCCGAAGCGCTCCTCGACCTCGTCGATCAGGTCGCTCCACGAGGTCTCGTCGGCGACGTCGAGCTCGCGCAGCAGGAACCGGTCGGCGCATCCGGGGCCTACGGGCCGGCCGTCCCGCAGTGACAGGTCGGCGGCGATGACGGTGGTGCCGTCGTCGAGCAGCGCCTGGGTGACAGCGGTGCCGATCCCGCCGCACGCACCGGTGACCAGGGCGATCCGTGCGGCGCCGCTCATCGCCGGACTCCTTCCGTCGGAGCTTGTGTCGGGGCGGTGGATCCTTCCGGCACCGCGTCCAGGTACTCCGCCACCCAGGCGCGGATCTGAGCCCGCCCGCGATGGGTTCTCTTGAAGGAGCGGTCCTCCGCCACCGCGTCCTCCGTATAGAGGCCGGGGAACTTGTCCAACCCGTCAAGGGAGAACGAGTCGGCCCACTCCACGACCGGCAGGGCGCCGGGCGCGAGCGGTGCCGGGCGGGCCGTCGGCCGGGCGGTATGGATCGCTGTCACAGTTCCTCAGCCCTCGGCGCCGACGAGCAGGGAGGTCGCCCATTCGGGCAGCGTGCGGTGTGCGTGATGGCGGGTGGTGATCCGCTCCCACTCGTAGTCACCGCAGACCCAGTCATGGAGGATGTCCGCGTACCCGGCGACCGCGACCCGCTGGGAGTCGTCCAGGGCCCGGGCAAGGCGGGGCAGCTCCTGCCGTTCGAGCTCCACCAGTTCGTCGGCCTTGCCCTGTGCGATCCCGGACGCGATGACCAGTGCCTCGTCCCGGGTGCAGCCGTGGGTGCGTTCGACGAGGTGGATCACGTTGTGCCCGCCGGTGACGTCCTCGTGGTTGAGGGACATCGAGTCGTTGCGTAACCCGACCAGGTCCGCGGCGAGTTGCCGCATGCGCCGCAACAGCGGGTGGTGCCACACCACCGGCGCGACCTCGACGCCACCCCAGTGCTCTGCCAGGTCGTTCTGCCCGAAGGCGCACGTCGTGGCGGCCCGGAGCTGGAAGTACTCCTCCAGGTCGGTGTGGACGCGGCCGTCGGTACGGTCGATCGCCTCGGTGAGCTGCGACGCGAAGTACGACGACCAGTGGTGGGCCACACGTGACCGCAGCGGGGCGGACATCCCCCGGACCATGCGCTCCCACAGGTCGGCGAACGCCCGTACCGTCGGCGCCTGATGCCGCTCCGTGCCCGGTGCGCCGTGCACGATGTCGATCAGCGCACCGCAGATGCGGGCCACCCGCCGTGGATCGCGCCCGGCCTCCCCGTCCAACTGGTCGTCGAACGGCAGGAAGTACCAGCCCATCATCTGCGCGGCGGTACAGCACGCGTCGAGGTCGGCCTGGGGGTAGAAGAACCCGGCCACCTCCGCCAGGCGCCAGTTCGTGAAGTCCTCGACGGCCTGCTCGCCGTGCAGCAGATCGAACCTTCTCATCCAGTCGATCGCGCTCTCGCGAGCCGCGTCCACATGCGGGTTGAACCGAAGCGGCCACGGGGCAGTGAACACCACACCCTGATACGTCACGTATGCGCCTTTCGTGAAGTCCCTTCTCCAGGAAGGATCTTGTGGCGCGCACGACCCCTGCAAGACTTGTCCCGGTCTGTCCATCCGATCGAGCTAAAAGCCCGTCAGAATGTTTTGTGCCTTGATCACCGACGGCTCCCTCACGGCCGTAGCCGCGCCCGGGCATGCGCCGCCACCGCCCCCGGCAGCCACCCCCGGGACTCCAGTTCCCCCACCAGCCGGGCGTACGGCTCGGCGAAGCGTGCGGTGCGGTCCGGGCGGGGCTCGGCCGTCGTGCCGATGCGGACCATGCCGTCGGCCGCGTCCGCGAGCGTGGGAGCGGCGCCGGTGCCGTAGGCCGCCAGTGCGGCCATGCCCAGGGCGGGTTCGGTCTGCTCCGGGACCCTGGCCGGGCGGCCCAGGATGTCGGTGCGGAGCTGGGTCCAGTAGGGGCTGCGGGCCGCGCCGCCGGTGAAGGCGAGAGGGCCGTCCAGAGGGGCGCCGAGGTGGTGGAGGTAGTCCAGGCAGAGGCGTTCCGTGAAGGCGACGCCCTGGAGGAGGGCGGCCCACAGGTCGGCGTCGGACTCCGGGGCGCCGAGGAGGAGGGCGGTGGCCTGCGGGGCGTGGAAGGGGAAGCGTTCGCCCGGGGAGACGAGGGGGTAGGCGACCGCGTTCGAGGGCTCGAAGGCGGCGGCCGCGGCGTCCAGCGCGGCCGGGTCGGCGCTCCCGAAGCGGGCCGTCAGGACACCGGCGCCCACGCTGGAGGCGCCACCGGGCAGCCAAGTGCCGTCGGGAGCACGGTGGTTGTAGACCACCCCGGTCGGGTCATGCACCGGATCCGCGGCGGCCCCCTTCAGCACCAGGGTCGTCCCCAGCACCGAGTTCCACGCGCCCTCCCGCAGCGCGCCCGAGGCGATCTGTGCCGCGCAGCCGTCCGTCATGCCCGCGACGACCGGGGTGCCGGCCGGGATGCCGGCGGCCTCGGCGGCCGCCGGGCAGACCTCGCCCAGCCTGGTGCCGGGGCGTACGACGTCGGGCAGGACACCGGAGGGCAGCCCGGTGAGGTCGGGCCAGCGGTCGCGCTCCACGTCGTACGCCGTCTTCAGGGCATGACTGGAGTCGGTGGGGACAGGGCCGCCGACGAGCCGCGCGTTGATCAGGTCGGGCTGGTGCGCCACCCGGCCGGGACCGTACCGGCCGACCAGCCACCGCGCCTTCGGCAGCGCCCAGGTGTCCTGCACCACGAGCCCCGCCGACCGCAGCCGGCCCGCCTCGGCCGCCGCCCGCCCGTCGTCGTACATCAGCGCCGGACTCACCGGGCGGCCGGTGTCATCGGTGAGCAGTACGGTCCCGGAGGTCCCGCACACCGCGAGTCCCGCCACCCGCACCCGCACCCCGTCGAGCGCGGCCCGGCAGGCCGCGCACACCGCCTCCCACCACTCCCCCGGATCCTGCTCGTGCCGCACCCCCTCCCGCCGCCCGCGCCGCAGGGGCGCCGCACCGCTGCCGAGGACGCCACCGTCGGCCGTCACGAGCAGGGCACGCACCCCCTGCGTGCCGAGATCGATCCCGAGCCACGCCAACCCCATCCGGACCTCCCGCAGATAGCGAATGGGCTTGTGAACTTCCCATACCCCTCTGAGATTTCCCCCTGATTTCCCCGTGCACAAGGGATTGACGGCCTTCCTTCGCCGTTACACCCTCTGTTATCGAGTCGACTCGCACTGTTAACCCGGCCCGACCCCACCGCCCCACCGACGGAGGTCACCGATGAACAGGTACGTGCACGACCGCCGGCGCTTCCTCGCCCTGACCGCGGGGGCCGCCGCGACCCCGTTCCTCGCGGCCTGCGGTGCCGGCTTCGGCGGTGACGGCAAGAAGAGCGACGGTTCGGCCGCGGACGACGTCACCGGCTCCTTCGACTGGAAGCGGGAGAAGGGCACGACGGTCAGGGCGCTGCTCAACAAGCACCCGTACGCGGACGCCCTGATCGCCGACCTGAAGTCCTTCACCGAGAAGACCGGCATCGAGGTGAAGTACGACGTCTTCCCCGAGGACAACTACTTCGACAAGCTCACCGTGGATCTGTCGAGCGGGCGGGCCTCGTACGACGTCTTCATGCTCGGCGCCTACATGGTGTGGCAGTACGGGCCACCGGGGTGGCTGGAAGACCTCGGGCCCTGGATGCGCAACTCCTCAGCCACCGGCGCCGAATGGGACCAGGCCGACTTCTTCCCGAACCTCCTGCAGGCCGACCAGTGGTCGCTGAAGGCGGGCGCGCCGCTCGGCCAGGGCGGGCAGTACGCGCTGCCGTGGGGCTGGGAGACCAACGTGGTCGCCTACAACACCGAGGTGTTCGACAAGCTGGGACTGAAGCCCGCCGAGTCCTTCGACGAGCTGCGCGAGCTGGCCGGCGCCATCAAGAAGAGAGCCCCTGGCGCCGGGTTCGACGGGATGTACGGGATCGCCGTGCGCGGGTCCAGGAGCTGGGCGACCATCCACCCCGGGTTCATGACCATGTACGCCCGCAACGGGCTGCACGACTTCACCGTCGAGGGCGGGAAGCTCACCCCCGCCATGAACACCCCGAAGGCCGTCGCCTTCACCGAGGACTGGGCCGGCATGGTCAGGCAGGGCGGGCCGCCGTCCTGGACGTCGTACACCTGGTACCAGTGCTCCAGCGACCTCGGTGCGAAGAAGGCCGGGATGCTGTTCGACGCGGACACGGCGGCCTACTTCCAGGCCGTGAAGGGAGCCTCTCCCGCCTCGGGGAAGATCGCCTTCCACCCCGGGCCCAAGGGGCCGGACGGGTCGCTCGCCACCAACATGTGGATCTGGTCGCTCGGCATGAACGCCAGGAGCAGGCGGAAGAGCGCCAGTTGGCTCTTCCTGCAGTGGGCGACCGGGAAGGAGCACCTGCGCAGGGCCGCCCTCACGAACAACCACATCGACCCCGTACGGAAGTCGGTCAGCCAGGACGGCGCCTACAAGGACAAGATGCGGCACCTGCCCGGGTTCATCGAGACCTTCGAGACGGTCGTCGACCAGACGAAGATCCAGTTCACCCCGCAGGCCCAGTTCTTCGACGCCACCACCAGCTGGGCCGCCGGCCTCCAGGAGATCTACGGCGGGAAGGACGCCCGGTCCGTGCTGAACGGACTGGCGAGCGACCTCAGGTCCAAGGTCGACTGATGGGCCTGCGAGTCACCCTGCGCCCGTACCTCCTCGTCGTACCGGCACTGCTCCTCACCTGCGGGATCCTGTACCCCTTCGCGCTCGGCCTGTACTACACGCTGTTCGACTTCTCGGCGAGCAAACCGCAGCCGGACATGGTGCGCTTCCAGAACTACGAGACCGTGTTCACGCAGGACGCCTTCTGGAACTCGGCCTGGGTGACCGTGCTGTACGCGGTCGGCGCGGCCGCCGTGGAGACCGTGCTCGGGGTCGCCGTCGCCCTGCTGCTGCACCGCTCGTCCCTGGTCGGCCGGGTGCTGGAGAAGATCCTGATCCTGCCCCTGATGATCGCCCCGGTGATCGCGGCGATCATGTGGAAGCTGATGCTCCAGCCGTCGGTGGGTGTGGTCAACCACCTGCTGAAGCCCTTCGGGCTCGGCGGGGTGCAGTGGACGGACACCCCGACGGGCGCCCTGTTGTCGTCGATCGCCGTGGACGTCTGGGTCTACACCCCGTTCGTGGCGATTCTGGCGCTGGCCGGTCTGCGGTCGCTGCCCACCTCCCCCTTCGAGGCGGCGGCCGTGGACGGCGCCGGCTGGTGGTACACCTTCCGGCGGCTGACCCTGCCGATGCTGTGGCCGTACGTCCTGGTCGCGGTGATCTTCCGGTTCATGGACTCGCTGAAGGTCTTCGACATCATCTACGCCCTGACGGAGGGCGGCCCGGGCGACTCCACGGTCGTCCTGCAGATCCGGGCGTATCTGGAGGCGATCCGCTTCCAGCGGTACTCCTTCGGGATCAGCTACACGATCGTGCTGTGGGCCGTGGTGTACCTGGCCGCGATGGTCCTCGTCCGGCATCTGGGGCGGATCCAGCGGAAGGCGGCGGAGGTGTCCCGGTGAAGCGACGCCTGGTGGGCCGGCTGGCCGATGCCGCGCTCATCCTCTACTTCCTCTTCGCGCTGTTCCCGATCGCCTGGATGGTGATCCTCTCCCTCAAGCCCGCCGACCAGCTCTTCAGCACCTACTTCTCGTTCACCCCGACGCTGGACTCCTACCGGACCGTGCTGGGTGACAGCGAGGGCATCCCCTTCGTGCGGTTCTTCGTCAACAGCCTGGTGGTGTCGGTGGGCGCGGTCGCGCTCTCGCTGGTGGTCGGGCTGCCGGCGGCGTACGCCTCGGCGCGCTGGCGGTTCCGGGGCTCGGAGAACCTGATGTTCACGCTGCTGTCGTTCCGCTTCGCGCCCGAACTCACCGTGATAATCCCGCTGTTCGTGCTCTACCAGAAGCTGGGGCTGTTCGACACGTACGTCGGCATGGTGTGGGTGCTGCAGCTGGTCACGCTTCCGCTGGTGGTGTGGATCATGCGGTCGTACTTCGCGGATCTCACCCCTGAGCTGGAGCAGGCGGCGCTGCTCGACGGCTACTCCCGCAAGCAGGCCTTCTTCAAGGTGGCCCTGCCGCTGGTGAAGCCGGGCATCGCGGCGGTGTCGCTGCTGGCGTTCATCTTCGCCTGGAACAACTTCGTCTTCCCGCTGATCCTCACCTCCAGCTCCGCGCAGACCGTGACCGTGGGCGCGCTGTCCTTCCTGGGCGGCGACCGGCCCAAGTACAACCTCACGGCCGCGGCCGCGCTGGTCTCCGTCGTACCGCCGCTACTGCTGGCGCTGACCATCCAGCGGTATCTGGTGCGCGGGCTGTCGTTCGGGGCGGTGAAGTCATGAGCGTCGCACTGCGGGACGTACACAAGGCGTACGGCCGGACGACCGCCCTCGACGGGATCGAACTCCGGGTGGGAGAGGGCGAGTTCTTCTGTCTGCTCGGGCCGTCCGGCGCGGGCAAGACCACCACGCTGAAGACCGTCGCCGGGCTTGAGCGGCCCGACTCCGGGACCGTCGAGATCGACGGCCGGGACGTGCGGGACGTGGAGCCGTACGACCGGGGTGTGGCCATGTGCTTCGAGAGCTACGCCCTCTATCCGCACCGCTCGGTGTACGACAACCTCGTCTCGCCGTTGCGCTCACCGAGGCACCGGCTGCCCGCCGCCGAGGCCCGGGAGCGGGTCGGGGCGATTGCCGAACTGCTAAGTATCAGCGCACTGTTGGACCGTTCTGTGGGGCAGTTGTCCAACGGGCAGCGGCAGCGGGTCGCCCTCGGCCGGGTGCTGGTGCGTCCGGCCCGCGCCTTCCTCCTCGACGAGCCCCTCTCCCACCTGGACGCCAAGCTGCGCCAGCAGATGCGGGCCGAGCTGAAGGCGATCGGAGCCGTCCGGCGCACCACCACGCTGTACGTCACCCACGACTCCGTCGAGGCACTGGCGCTCGGCGACCGGATCGGGGTCATCCGGGACGGGCGGATCGTGCAGACCGGCACCCGGGAGGAGATCTGGTACCGGCCTTACGACACGGAGGTCGCGCGGGCCTTCGGGCGGCCGCGGATCAATCTGTTGCCGGGGACGGTGACGGAAGCCGGGGGCTTCCGGTCGGTGGACGGCGCGGTCGAACTGCCGCTGCCCGTGCGGGCGCCCGCCGGCAGCGAGGTGCTGGTCGGGGTACGGCCCCGGGACGTCTCCCTGGCCGGGGACGGCCACCGGCTCTACGGGTCCGTCTACGTCACCGAGGTGCTGGGCTGGTCGGTCGAGGTCACCGTGCGGATCGGCGCGCAGCAGCTGTCGCTCGTCGTACCCCGGAGCGAGGCGGCCGGGCTGCGTCCCGACGAACCGGTCCGACCGGCCGTCCGGGCTGAGAACCTGCTGGTGTTCGAGGCCGACCGGCCAGGGCGTCCGGGACGACGGATCGGGAAGAGCACGTGATGAGCAGTGGTGCACAGCAGGGACCCGCGGCCCGGCAGGCCGCCATGGCCGAGCGCGTGCTGGCCGAGGGCTCGGCCACCGCGGCCGAGCTGGCCGAGCGGTTCGGGGTGAGTCTGATGACCATCCACCGGGACCTGGACGAACTCGAACGGCAGGGGATCGTCAGGAAGTTCCGGGGCGGGGTGACCGCGCAGCCGTCCGGGGTGTTCGAGTCGAACGTGCAGTACCGGCTGAAGACCATGCGCCCGCAGAAGGCCGCGCTCGCCTCACACGCCCTGGGGCAGATCGAGCCCGGCATGGCGATCCTCCTCGACGACTCCACCTCCACGCTGGAGATAGCCCGCCGGCTGCGGCTCGGCGAGATCACCCCGCTCACGGTCGTCACCAACTTCCTGGAGGCGATCAACCTCCTGGCCGGCCGGCGGGGCATCCATCTGATGGCCCTCGGTGGCGACTACGACGGGCTGCACTCCTCCTTCCTCGGGGTGTCCTGTGTGGAGGCGGTGGAGCAGCTGCGGGTGGACGTGGGCTTCGTGTCGACGTCGGGCGTGCACGGCGGCTACGCCTACCACCAGGAGCAGCACATCGTCTCCGTGAAGCGGGCGATGCTCGCCGCGGCCGCGCGCAACGTGCTGCTGGTCGACCACACCAAGCTGGGCCGGGTCGCCCTGCACCGGGTGGCCCCGCTCTCCCGCTTCGACCTGCTGCTGGTGGACGACGGCGCGTCGGCGGAGGCGCTGCGCGACCTGGACGAGCACAAGGTGCGGTACGAGGTGTGCGCCACGGATCCGAGGGAGGGCGATGACCGCGCTGGAGTTACGTGAGCTGCGCAAGACGTACCGGTCGCGGGGCCGCCCGGCGGTGGAGGCGGTCCGGGGCCTGGACCTGAGTCTGCGGTCCGGTGAACTCCTCGGGCTGCTGGGCCCGTCGGGCTGCGGAAAGTCCACCACGCTGCGGATGATCGCGGGTCTGGAGGCGGTGACCGGCGGGGACATCCTGGTCGGGGGCGCGTCGGTGACCGGCCGTCCGGCGCAGGAGCGGAACATCGGGGTCGCGTTCGAGAACTACGCGCTGTATCCGCCGCTGACGGTCGCGGAGAACCTGGCGTTCGGGCTGAGGGCGCGCCGGAGAAGCCTTCGGGGGGATGTGCGGCGCAAGGTCGCCGAGATCGCCGAGCGGGTCGGCCTCACCGACGTCCTCGACGCCCGCCCGGCCGGACTGTCCAGCGGGCAGAAGCAGCGCGTTTCGCTGGCCCGGGCGCTGATCCGGGAACCGGACGTCCTCCTCCTGGACGAGCCGCTGTCCCATCTCGACGCGGCCCAGCGCGACACCACCCGCCGTGAGCTGAAGCGCATCCAGCGCGACCTGGGCCACACCACGATCCTGGTCACGCACGACCAGGAGGAGGCCCTGTCCCTCGCCGACCGGATCGCCGTCATGCGGGACGGTGTGATCCAGCAGCTCGGCACGCCCTACGAGATCTACGACAGCCCCGCCACCGCCTTCGTGGCGGACTTCGTCGGCGAGCCCGCGATCAACCTGCTGCCCGGCGCCGCCACCGCCGACGGCCACGTACGCCTGTCCGCCGGGGTGCGGATCGCGCTGCCGGTGCCGGTGGCCGAGGGGCGGGCCGTGGTGGTCGGCATCCGCCCCGAGGACCTGAGCCTCACCGGCGACGGCGGCATCCCCGCCCGGGTCGTGGCCCATGAACCCCTGCTGGAGTCGGGCATCGCCACCCTCGCCCTCGACGGGGTGGAGCGGCACCTGGTGGTGCTCAGCGGGCCCGAGGTGCGCCTCGCGCACGACGAGCGGGTCCGGGTGGCGGCCGGACTCACCCATGTCTTCGACGCCGAGACGGGAGACACCCTGCGATGACCTCCAGTGTGCGTGTGGTGGCCGCCGGCGACCACTTCGTCCTGCCGTCCCTCATCACGGCCGCCCTCGGGCAGGAAGGCGCCTGTGATGTACGGGAGTTGACCCTGGGCTGGCCCCTCGAACCCTTCGGGCCGGTCGCCGAGGTGAGCGAGGCCAGCGACGCCGAGGACGAGCTGATCTCCGCTCTCGCCGGCGCGCAGGTCCTGGTCACGCAGATGGGCCCGGTCACCGAACGCGTCCTCGGTGCCTGCCCCCAGCTGCGGCTGGTGGTGGTCTGCCGGGGCGGGCCGGTCAACGTCAACCTGGACGCGGCGAAGCGGCACGACGTCCGGGTGTGCTTCGCGCCCGGCCGCAACGCCGCCGCCACCGCCGAGTTCACCGTCGGCCTGCTCCTCGCCGCCCTGCGCCGCATCCCACAGGCCCATGAACTCCTGGCCCGCCAGGGGAGTTGGGCCGGATCGGCGTACTACACCTACGAGCGCAGCGGACTGGAGCTGGAGGACCTGCCGGTCGGGCTGGTCGGCTACGGCGCGGTGGGCAGCCGGGTGGCGCGGGTGCTGTGCGCCTTCGGGGCGCGGGTGATGGTGTACGACCCCTATGTGCGCGGGGAGGTGCACGGACTGCGGGTGCCCTCGCTGGACGACCTGTTGCGCCGCTCGGCCGTCATCACCCTGCACGCCCGGCTCACCGCCGAGACCCGCGGTCTGATCGGCGCCCGTGAACTGGCGCTGCTGCCGCCCGGAGCGGTGGTGGTGAACGCGGCCCGGGGGCCGCTGCTGGACGAGGACGCGCTGTGCGACGCGCTGGAGGGCGGGCGGCTCGCGGCGGCGGCCCTGGACACCTACGCCCGTGAACCGCTCCCGCCGGACTCCCGGCTGCCCGCTCTGGCCGACCGCGTCGTCCTCACCCCGCACCTGGGCGGGGCCAGCCGGGCGGTCGCGGAGAAGGCGGCCCGGATCGCCGCCGCCGAGGTGGGCCGCTGGGTGCGCGGGGAGCCGCTCGCGCACTGTCTGACCTGACCCAGGAGGTCTTATGTACGTCGGGATCGATGTGGGCACGTCCATGGTGAAGGCCGCCGCCTTCGACCGCGGCGGCCGTGAACTGGCCGTCGAGGCACGGCCGGTGGGGCTCAACCTGCGCGGCGGAGCCGTGGAGCAGGACATGGAGGAGGTGTACGGGGCCGTCGTCGCCGTACTGCGGGCGCTGACCGCTCGGGTGCCGGAGCCCGTGGAGCTGGCCGGGCTGACCGGGCAGGGCGACGGGGTGTGGCTGGTGGACGGGGCGGGCCGGCCGGTGCGGCCTGCGGCCTCCTGGATGGACGGCCGGGCCCACGCACTGGTCGACCAGTGGCTGGCGGACGGCACCTTCGAGAGCGTCTTCCGGCGCACCGGCAGCGCGATGTTCCCGGGCTGCCCGGGCCCGCTGCTGGCGTGGCTCGACCGGTACGAGCCGACGTCCCTGGAGGCGGCCGCGGCGGCCGTGTACTGCAAGGACATGGTCTTCCAGCGGCTGACCGGCGCGGCGCGGGCGGTGACGGACGTGTCGGACGCGTCGATGCCGTTCCTGGACCCGCGCACCCGGTCCTACGACAACCGGGTCGTGGAGCTGCTCGGTCTGACCCACCGCCGGGGCCTGCTCGCACCGGTCAGCGATCCGGTCGCGACCGGCGAGGCGCGCGGCGCGGGGCTGCCGCCCGGCACCCGGCTGGCGAACGGCCCGTACGACCTGCCGGCCTGTGCGCTCGGCGCGGGCGTCACCGCGCCCGGTGACGGGCTGCTGATCGTCGGCACCTGCCTGGCCGCCCTGGTCGCCACCACGGACCTGGACCTGGGCGGCGAACCGGCCGGGCTGTACATCTCCACCGACCGGCCCGGTCACTGGCTGCGCGCGATGCCCGCGATGGTCGGCACGGCGGCCCTGGACTGGGTGCTGAGCACCACGGGCGTGCGGCACGAGGAGGTGGACGCCCTGCTGGCCGCCACCCCGCCGGGCGCCCACGGGGTGCGCGTGCTGCCGTACTTCGCGCCCTCCGGCGAGCGCGCCCCCTTCGTGGAGCCCCGGCTGCGGGCCGAACTCACCGGTGTCTCCCTGGAGTCGACGCCCGCCGACCTGATCCGCGCCACCTGCGAGGGCATCGGCTACGCGGCCCGGCACTGCCTGGCGGCGGCGGGCCTGACCGGGACGCTGGCGGTGTGCGGCGGCGGCACCCGCAGCCCCGCCTGGATGCGGCTGCTGGCGGACGTGCTGGGCCGCCCGCTGCGGGTGGTGGAGGGCGAGGTGGGCGCGCGGGGCGCGGTGCTGGCGGCGGCCGAGCGGTTCGGCACGGCCCTGGACGCGGCGGCCTGGACCGAGCCGACCCGCGTCGTGGAGCCGGACGCGGACCGGGCCGCGTACTACGCGAAGGGGTACGAGGAGCACCTGGCGCGCCTGGCTCAGGCACGCGAACGGGCCCGGAGCTGACCGGGCCCGTTCGGCAGGACTTACAGGGTCGTGACGTACAGGGTCAGGGCTTACAGGGTCTGGACTTACAGGTTGCTGAAGTCGGGGCCCTTGGTGCGGGTCCGCTTGATCTCGTAGAAGCCGGGGACGGAGGCCACGGCGAGGGTGCCGTCCCACAGGCGGGCCGCCTCCTCGCCCTTGGGGGCGGGGGTGACGACCGGGCCGAAGAAGGCGATCTGCTCGCCGTCGGGGCCCGGGACCGCGATGACCGGGGTGCCGACGTCCTGGCCGACCTTCTCGATGCCCTCCTTGTGGGAGGCGCGCAGCTCGGCGTCGAACTCGAAGTCCTTCTGCTCGGCGTACTCGATCAGCTCGGCGGGCAGGCCGACGTCCGCGAGCGCACCGGCGATGGCCTCCAGGGTCGCGCCCTCGCCGTTGTTGTGGAACCGGGTGCCGAGCGCGGTGTAAAGGGGGCCGAGGACGTCCGCGCCGTGCTTCTGCCAGGCCGCGGTGACCACGCGCACCGGCTGCCACGCCTTGACGGCGAGCATCTCCCGGTACTCCTCGGGCAGCTCGTCCAGCTTGTTCTCGTTGAGGACGGCGAGGCTCATGATGTGCCAGCGGACCTCGATCTCGCGGACCTTCTCCACCTCCAGCACCCAGCGGGAGGTCATCCAGGCCCAGGGGCACAGCGGGTCGAACCAGAAGTCCACGGGGGTCTTGCCGCTCGTGGTCACGGTCTCGGACATGCGTCTCCTCAGCGAAATGGGCTTTTGAAGGAGCAACATTCCCCTGGTCACCCTCATTCCCTGGTGCCCCGTGTCAGGGGCGCGTGGCAGGATCGGTGCTGTTCCGCGCCATCCAAGCGACCACGAGGGAGTGCCGCCCGTGCCCGGTGAGAATCTGACCCGCGACGAGGCCCGTGAGCGGGCCGCCCTGCTGTCCGTCGACGGGTACGAGGTGGCGCTGGACCTGCGCTCCGCCGTGGGCGACGGGGACGGCGGGCCGCGCACCTTCCGCTCGGTGACCACGATCAGGTTCCGCTGCAACGAGCCGGGCGCGTCCACGTTCGCCGACCTGGTCGCGCCGAGTGTGACCTCAGTCACACTCAACGGCAAGGACCTGGACCCGGGTGAGGTCTTCGACGGCTCCCGGATCGCGCTGGAGGACCTGGCCGCCGAGAACGAGCTGACGGTCGACGCGCAGTGCGCCTACTCCCGCACCGGCGAGGGCATGCACCGCTTCGTGGACCCCGAGGACGGCGAGGTCTACCTCTACACCCAGTACGAGCCGGCCGACGCCCGCCGGGTCTTCACGAACTTCGAGCAGCCGGACCTGAAGGCGCCGTACCGCTTCGAGGTGCGGGCGCCCGAGGGCTGGACGGTGTGGAGCAACGGCGCCGGGGAACGCGCCGACGGCGTCTGGCGGTTCGCGGAGACGAAGCCGATCTCGACGTACATCACCTGCGTGGTGGCGGGGCCGTACCACTATGTGACGGACTCCTACGAGCGCACCCTGGAGGACGGGACGAAGCTGGAGATCCCGCTCGGCGCCCTGTGCCGCAAGGGACTCGCGCCCCACTTCGATGCCGACGACGTCTTCCTGGTCACCAAGCAGGGCCTGGACTTCTTCCACGAGCACTTCGACTACCCGTACCCCTTCGGGAAGTACGACCAGGCGTTCGTGCCCGAGTACAACCTGGGCGCGATGGAGAACCCGGGGATGGTGACCTTCCGCGAGGAGTACATCTTCCGCGGGAAGGTGACGCAGGCGTCCTACGAGGCGCGGGCCAACGTCATCCTGCACGAGATGGCGCACATGTGGTTCGGCGACCTGGTCACCATGGTGTGGTGGGACGACCTGTGGCTGAAGGAGTCCTTCGCGGACTTCATGGGCACGTTCGCGAACGTCGGCGCGACCCGCTTCACCGACGCCTGGATCACCTTCGCCAACCGCCGCAAGGCCTGGGCCTACCGCGCGGACCAGCTGCCCTCCACGCACCCGATCACCGCGGACATCCGCGATCTGCAGGACGCCAAGCTCAACTTCGACGGCATCACGTACGCCAAGGGCGCCTCCGTGCTGAAGCAGTTGGTGGCGTACGTCGGCGAGGACGCCTTCCTGGAGGGCGCCCGCCGCTACTTCAAGCGGAACGCGTACGGCAACACGCGCCTGGGCGACCTGTTGTCGGTGCTGGCGGAGACCAGCGGCCGGGACATGTCCGCGTGGGCCCGCTCCTGGCTGCAGACGGCCGGGGTGAACTCGCTGACTCCGCAGGTGCTGCTGGACGCGGGGGGCCGGGTGGCCGAGCTTGCGGTGGTGCAGGAGGCGCCGGAGTCGCACCCCGAGGAGCGCCCGCACCGGGTCGCGGTGGGCCTGTACCGCCGTACGGCCGAGGGCGTGCTGGAGCGGTACGCGCGCGTGGAGACGGACGTCGAGGGTCCGCGCACGGTGGTGGCGGAGCTGGCCGGCGCCGAGGCCCCGGAGCTGGTGCTGGTCAACGACGACGACCTGACCTACTGCAAGATCCGCTTCGACGAGACCTCGCTGGCCACCCTGCGCGAGCACCTGGGCGCGCTCACCGACCCACTGGCCCGCGCCCTGTGCTGGTCCGCGCTGTGGAACCTGACCCGGGACGCCCTGCTGCCGGCGCGGGACTTCGTGGACCTGGTGCTGCGGTTCGCGGGCCGGGAGTCCGACATCGGCGTGCTGCAGATGCTGCACGCCTGGGCGAACTCGGCACTGGCGCACTACGCGGCGCCCGAGTGGCGGGCGACCGGCGAGGAGCTGCTCGCCGAGGGCGCGCTGCGGGAGCTGCAGGCGGCCGAGCCCGGCAGCGAGCACCAGCTGGCCTGGGCGCGCTTCTTCGCGACGGTCGCCTCCGGCGGGACGGACCTCGCGCTGCTGAAGGGTCTGCTGGACGGCACGGAGACGGTCGAGGGCCTGGACGTGGACCAGGAGCTGCGCTGGGCGTTCCTGGGACCGCTGGCGGCCCACGGGGTGGCCGACGAGTCCGTCCTCGCGGCCGAACTGGCCCGTGACGACACGGCGTCCGGCAAGCGCCACCAGGTCCGCTGTCTGGCCGCGCGCCCGTCGGCGGCGGTCAAGGCACAGGCCTGGGCGCAGGTCGTGGAGTCCGACGCCCTGTCGAACGCGCTGGTGGAGGCGACCATCGCGGGCTTCGACCAGCCCTCGCAGCGGGAGCTGACGGCGCCGTACGCCGAGAAGTACTTCGCGGCGATCGAGCGGGTGTGGCAGGAGCGGTCGATCCAGATCGGCATGGACGTCGTACGGGGCCTGTTCCCGGGTTTCCAGGACCGTCAGGAGACGCTGGACGCGACGGACGCGTGGCTCGGGGCCCACGCGGACGCGGCGCCCGCGCTGCGCCGACTGGTGCTGGAGGCGCGGGACGACCTGGCGCGCTCGCTGCGCGCACAGGCGTGCGACAAGGCGGCCGCCGACGCCTGACCCTTGGCCTGAGCTTCCCCGGTCGGTGACCGTTACGGAATTCAGTCAATAGCGCCCGTAACCCCTGGTCCACACCCGATTGGACCAGGGGTTTTCCACCCCTACTCGACACCCGAACACTTGCCCTTTAGTACCGTCTTGTCCGCATTCCTCGACGACCGTGTAACAGCGGTTAAGGGTGGGACAGAGCGCGGGAATCTCGGGGCCATGACGCACAACACCCCGCTCTCCCCCCGCCCCCTCCGTCACCTCTCCGAGGTCCACCGCCGTGTTCTGACGGCGGCCCAGCTCCGCTCCCACGGCGTCTCCACGGCCGAGCTGAACGAGCAGTGCCGCCCCGGCGGCCCCTGGCAGCCGCTGCTGCCGAACGTGATCCTGCTCCACCCCGGCCCGGCGACGAGCGAGGAGCGGCTGCACGGGGCGCTGCTGTACGCGGCACGGGAGTCGGCCCCGGGCGTCCCGGCCCAGCCCTCCGCCGACGAGCCGCACCGCCCGGTGTACGCGGACGCCGTCATCACCGGCCTGGCGGCCCTCACCCTGCACGGCTTCTCCTCCACCCCGCCGCTCCTGTCCCTGGACCGCGTCGACGTACTGATCCCCCGCCTGCGACGCCTGCGCTCCGCGGGCTACGTCCGCGTCCTGCGCACCCCCTCCCTCCCCACCCCCTGCGCGGTGACGGGCCTGCCGGTGGCACCGGTGCCGCGCGCGCTGGCCGACGCGGTGGCGGAACTGACGGACGCGGCCGCGGTACGCCGCCTGCTGACCGAGGCGGTACGCGCCGGCCACTGCGAACCGGCCGCGGTGGTACGGGAGTTGACCAACGCGAAGCTGCTGACCCGCCCGCACGTGGTGGACGCGGTGGACTCGCTGCTGGCCGAGGGCCGGGCCATCGCGGAGGACCGCCTCTACCGGATGGTCAGCGAGTACGGCCTGCCCGACCCCGTCTGGAACGTGGACCTGCGCCTGCCCGGCGGCCCCCACCTCGGCGGCCTGGACGCCTACTGGCCCGAGCAGGCGGTCGCGGTCGAACTGGACACCCGGGCCCCCCGCCAGGACGAGGACGCCCTCTGGTCGGAATACGCCCGCAAGCGCGAGCACTTGGAACGTCTGGGCATCACGGTCGTCTACATCACCCCCAGGAAGCTCCGTGAGTCCCTGGAACAACAGGCGACGGTGGTCCGCACGGCCCTGATGGCCTCCGGCGACCGCGACCCGGCCGCCTATGTCGTGGTGCTGCCCCGGTAGTGACGGACCGAGGCGACACCAGGAGGGGAGAGGAGGGGCCACCGGGGCGATGCCGGTGGCCCCTCCTCATGTCCAACTCCCGTCACCCTCAAGCGTTACGGTGGCCCGATGAGCGATGAAGCCGTCGTACTGCGCCCCGCACGCGAGGACGATCTGCCCGTGCTCGAACGGTTCCTGCTGGATCCGGAGAGCGCCGGGCCGTTCCAGTGGTACGGATGGTCGGACCCGGGGCGGTTCAGGCGGCGCTTTGCCGAGAACGGGATGCTGGGCGAGGACGGTGGGCTGTTGGTGGTGGAGTCGGCCGCCGAGCCGCTCGGGTTCGTCGCCTGGCGGAAGGTCGTCGTCTCGCCCTCCACCCACTGCTGGAACATCGGCGCCCAGCTGCTGCCCGAGGCCCGCGGACGCGGGGTCGGCAGCCGGGCCCAGCTACAGCTCGTCCGCCACCTCTTCGCCCACACCCCCGTGATGCGGATCGAGGCGGACACCGAGGCCGAGAACATCGCCGAACAGCGGGCCCTGGAGAAGGCCGGCTTCACTCGCGAGGGCGTACTGCGCGGCATCGTCTTCCGGGACGGGAAGTGGCGGGACGGCGTCGCCTACAGCGTGCTGCGCGGCGACCCGCTGCCCGCCCACGTGTGAGGCGTACACCTCGTCGAGCAGTGCGGCGTACGCGGCGATCATGCGGGTGCGGCTGAAGCGCTCACGGCTGCGTTCCAGGGCGGGAGCCAGCTCGGCGCGGCCCGTGATCGCGGCCGTCCAGGCGAGGGCGATGGCGCCGGGGTCGGGCGGGGTGACGAAGCCGTGGCCGGTGACGATCGCCGCGCTGTCGCCGACGTCCGTCGTCACCGGGACGGCACCGCACATCATGCCCTCGATCAGGCACAGCGGCGCCGCCTCCCCGGAGACGGAGGTCAGGGCGACGACGTCGGAGCCCGCGTAGACGGCCTCCATGTCGTGCCGTACGCCCAGGAGGTGGATCCGTTCCGCGAGCCGGCGGTCCTCGCCGAACGCGACCTCGATGTCGGCCCACAGGGACGGGTTCCCGTCGGTCATGCCCGCGCCGCACATCAGGACGTGTCCCTCGGGCTCGCGCGCCAGCCAGGCGCGGGCCGCCCGGAGGAAGAGGGGCACGTTCTTCATCTGCGCGTACCGGGCCGCGAAGACCACCACCGGGGCGGCGGCCGGAATGCCCAGGGACGCGCGGAACGCCAGCCGGGCCGCCGGGTCCGGGCGGAAGCGGAGCAGGTCGACGCCGTTGGGGATCACGTGCAGCAGGTCGGCCGGGACGCCGGCGGCCTCGTAGGCGGCCCGCGTCGACTCGGCGCAGCACACGCACGCCGCCACCGTGCCGTCGGCGATCGCGGCCTTCAGCTCGTCCAGGGCGGGGCCCTGGTTCTCGGGGTCGGAGCGGTGCAGGCAGACCACGACCGGGCGGCGGGGCAGGCCGCCCTGGTTCAGGAGGGCGAGCGGCTGTTCCTTGAGGGAGAGGATCACATCCGCCCCGGCCATGGCCCGAGCCGTTTCGGCCAGCTCCGGACCGCTGAAAACGGACGCCGCGACCGAGCCGTCCACCAGGCCCGCGGTGCGGCCCAGCGAGGTGACGCCGACCTCGCCGGCCGTCAGCGCGCGGTAGCAGTGGTCGTCCTCCATGCGTTGCCGGGTGGCCTCGCGGTGGACCTCGCCATGGATGCTGAGTACCTGGTGGGACTGGCCGCCCTCGGCCAGTCCCAGTACGACGTCGCTGTGCACGATCCTGGCCCCTCCGGAGAAGAAGCCCTCATAGACCGACAGCACACGCAGTCCGTGCCTCGCGCGCACACGACCACCCGCCTTGCATAAATGATCGAGAAGATCGAGCCATCCCCGTCCATAGCGGGATAGCCGATATGAGGCGGTACGGACATTGCGGGCGCGTTAACACGGAACGACGGGAATGAAACGTTGGCTAACAGAATTCCCCGTCGATCACCGCGTCCATGTCCCCGGCCCAGTCCCCGTTGAAATTCAGCGCCAGCGCATGGCGGCCGTCCTCCGTCGTCACCGCATCGGACGCGGAGCCGTGGATGCCGCCGCCATGGCCCCAGACATGAACACCGCAGGTCAGCTCGGTGTCCATGAGGCCGAGGCCGTAGCGGGTGTTCGGGATGCCGTCCGCCCGTACCGTGGTCTTCATTTCCTTCAGCTGCTGCGGCGGAAGGAGTTTTCCGCGCAGCAGAGCGCTGTAGAAGCGGTCCAGATCCGCGGAATTCGAGATCATTTCACCGGCCGAGGACGCGATGGACGGGTTGAGCTTCGTGACGTCGTACGACGGACCCGTCGCCGTCTGAGCGAGTTTCGAGTAGGCGCGGCTGCTGGGGTGCGGGACGGTGACCCGGGTGCCGGGGACGGAGGTGGCCGTGAGGTGCAGGGGGCCGATGATGCGGCGGGTGATTTCCGTGGCGTACGAGTGGCCCGTCACCTTCTCGATCACCATGCCGGCCAGGACGTAGTTCGTGTTCGAGTACCCCCAGGACTTGCCCGGCCTGAAGTCCGGCTCGTGCTTCATCGCGATCGCGACCAGGTGGCGCGGGGTGAGCGTGTCGTAGCGGTGTGCGAAGAAGCCGTCCTTGGTGAAGTAGGCGCGGCCGAAGTCGTCGTCGGCGGTGTAGTTGTAGATGCCGCTGGTGTGGTTGAGGAGCTCCCGGACGGTGATGCGGCTCCCGTCGTGGCCGTGGCCGTGCACCACCCCGGGCAGCCACTTCTCCACCGTGTCGTCCAGCGACAGCCGGCCCTCCGCCTCCAGCTGGAGCAGGACGGTGGAGACGAACGTCTTGGTGATGCTGCCGACGCGGTAGCGGTCGGCCGTCGAACGCGGTGCGCCCGTGCGGGTGTCGCCCACGCCGGCCGTCGTGGACCAGGTGCCGTGGGCGTCCTTCGCGGTGGCGGTCACCCCGGGTACCCCGGCCTGGACGGCCGCCTCGATCGCCTTGCGCGTGGCGGAGTGGCCGCCCGTGGCGGGGCCGGCCGCGAAGGCCGGGCCCGCCAGGGCCGCCGACAGGAGCAGGGCGGTGGCGCCCACCAGGGTCGTACGTGCACGCATGTCTTCCCCCAACTGTGCCGTTCGGTTCGGTCGGGGGAGGGACCTGGTGGTGGTGTGCGAAGGTTGCGTGCCTGTAGGCCGGTTGAGTGAGTTTCAGCCCTTCTTGAGCACCAGCTCGGTGTTCCGGTCGGCCGCGCTGCCCGCGAGGGTCGTCCTGGCACCGGGGGCGTTGTAGGCCAGCTCGCGGTAGAGGGCGGCGAGGCCGGTCTGGGAGAGGTCGGCGAAGTCCGTGCGGTGCGGGGCGGCGGACTCGATCAGGGTGGTGAACAGGGAGATCGTGCCGTCCTTGTTGTCCACCAGCTCGACGACGCGGGCGAGGTGGGGGTAGTCGATGTGCGAGGCGGTGGAGATCTCCCAGAAGGAGCGGCCGCCGGAGGCCTGGTGCGGGGTGATGACGTTCTTGTGGATGTGGCCGTTCACCCAGGCCAGCACGTTGGCGTGGGAGGCGAGGAGCGAGACCACCTCGGCGCCGTTGTGGCGCCGCTCCCCCGGGTGGGCCGGGTCGCGGCGGGTGTTGGTCATCGTCTTGCTGGTGTGGTGGCTGAAGACGACGGCGTAGGAGTCCTTGTTGTCCTTGAGCGTCTTGTCCAGCCACTTCAGCTGGGCGGTGCCGACGGAGCCCTCGTAGTGGCCGCCGGCGTCGGTGGTGTCGAGGCTGATGCCGATGACGTCGTCGGAGATGCGGAAGGCGTAGTACTGGGTGCCCGCGTCCAGGTTCGCCGAGGAGTAGCCGTGGCCGACCGGGCCGTGGCCCTGGTAGGCGGGGTCCAGGTGGGCCTTCAGATAGTCCGCGGAGGTGTACGGCGCCCGCTTCTCGTCCGGGGTGACCGAGCGCATCGAGCGGGCGTGGGCCTTGAGGAAGTCGCGGTAGCCGACGCCCTTGGGGTCGGTGGCGTTCTTGATGGCGTCCTGGAGCTTCTTGGCCTCGGCGGCGGAGACGTTCATCAGCTTCTTCCCGCCGATGGCCGCCTCGGCGAGGTAGGGATCGCCGTGGGAGCCGTAGCAGCCGAGCGGGAGGGAGTCGTGGTTGCCGACGGTGGAGTACCAGGGCAGGTTGAGGCCGGGGCTCCTCACCTCGCGGACGGCGGCGGCCAGGAAGCCCTTCAGGTACGGGAAGCCGAGCGCCTTGTCGCCGTCGCGGGTGGTGGAGTCGGGCTGCCAGTACAGCTTGAGGCCGCTGTTCTGCACGCCCTCGTAGTGCCGCGGGTCCCCGGAGTTCGGGGTGATGCGGCCGCCGCTCATCACCTTCATGAACCACTCCAGTTCGGAGTGGGCGTTGTTGTCGGTGTTGTCGCCGGTGGTCATCACGAAGTGCAGCGGGGCACCGGTGACGGGGGCGCCGCGCAGCGCGTTGACCCGCTCGACGAGCGAGACGGCGCCGGGCACGGTCAGCGCCTCCTGCGGGCGCCAGGCGTGCGGGTCGGTGGAGCGCAGGTACTCCAGCCGCAGGGGGTGCTGGACGTCCTGCAGGTGCAGGTCGGTGAACTGCACGAAGGCGGCGAGGGTGGTACGGCGGCTCGCGCGGCCGGACTTGGGCGTGGCCAGCTCGCTGCGCACGACCCGCTTCCAGCCGGGGCCGTCGCCCAGGCGCCGGTAGCCGGAGCTGTTCCGGGGGGCGGCGACGGAGGAGAGAGTGGTGCCCTTGGTGTAGGGGGCGAGCGGGCTCGCAGCGGAGGCCTGCCGGGAGTGGGCGACGGGCGCCTCGGCGGTTCTGGTGGCGGCCTGGCTGTCGGTGGTGCGCAGGGCGTAGCCGACGCCCGCGGAGAGCGAGACCGCTCCGGCGGCGGCGAGGACGGTACGGCGGTGGACCCCCAGTGCGGAGGTGGCGACAGAGCGTATGCGCGACATGGCGCGATCTCCCCGAGTGCGAACGCGTCGGCAGTGGTCGCGGGCGATCGCTCTCGCGAACATCCCGCTCGCTCTGGATGCTTGGCACCGGGAATGACCTGTACGTGAACACGACAGCAACGCGCAGCGCCGATCACCGTACGTGGATCTCTGGCCACCTTTCGCGCCCACGACCGCTCCTCGGGCGGCCGGGCAACGGTCACTCCGTGTTCATTTTCCGGGGTAGTGCAGCTATTCCACCCGCCCCGCCGCCGGCCGCTCGCGCCACAGCCGCAACGCCGTGTCGATGAGCGGCACCCGGTTCAGGCCGGGCACGGCGGCCAGGTCCTGCCAGGCGGCGAAGTCGGTGGAGCCGCCGACCTCGTGCCGGAGTTCACCGTCGGTCACCTCGCCGGCGTAGACGATCCGCACGCCGTGGTAGTCCGTACGGCGGCTGAACCGGCGGGCGCCGGTGAGCCGGAGGGAGTCCACGCCGAGGAGGCCGGTCACCTCGATGCGGTAGCCGGTCTCCTCGGTCACCTCGCGGCGGACGGTATCGTACGGGTCCTCGCCGTGCTCCATGCCGCCGCCCGGCAGCACCCACTCGGGCGTGCCGTCGGGGCCCGGCGAGCGGGCGAGCAGGATCTGTCCGCCGCGGACGCACACGGCGTAGGCCGCCACCCTCAGCTTCCGTCGCATGGACGGACGTTAGCGCGCGGTGTCCGGGTTGGCGGGCGAATATTCCGGCGCGGACCAGCGCAGGGGCAGGGCGGCGGGGGTCTCCACGGCCTCCTCGACGGTGAAGCGGACCGTCCGCTCGCCGTCGGCCGTGAACTCGGTGTGGGCCTCGCCGGTGAGTTGCAGCACCGTGCCGGTCGTCCAGTCCAGGAAGAGCAGCCCGGCGCGCGGGTCGGTGCGCAGGTTGCCGAGGGTGAGGAACATGGCGTTGCCGGCGTAGTCCGGCCAGGTCAGTTCGCGCGGTGACACGACCTGGACGAAGCCGCGGTTGCCGCCACGGTGGCTGACGTCGGCTCCGCCGGGGTGCACGGTGGCCAGGAAGAAGGTGTCGGCCGATTGTATGAACTCCACTGCCTGGTGGGTGAGTTCGCTCAGTGGGCAGGGGGTGCCTGGTGTGCGGTCGGTGAGGGTCTCGTACGACTCCCTGCGTTGGATGTACTTGGGGCAGTTGGAGAAGACCTGGTCCGCGGTGACGGCAAAGCCGCGGTTTGTCGGCCTCAGCCGACCATTGAGGCGCATCCGGCGGCGGGTGCGGGGGTCCAGGGCGATGGTGCCTATGTGAGTGCCCGGGGCTTTCAGGGCCGACGCGAGGGGATCCGTCAGGCCGTCGTTTGTGTTCGTGATGACCGACATCTGCCTCGGGCCCGTGGCCCGTACGAAGCCCGGTGCGCCCGCGAGGGCGGACGCCCATACCCGGCCCGTCTCCGGAGCCGCCGCGCCGACGATCAGCAGGGGCTGGAGTTCCAGGAAGGCCGCCGCGACCGGCTTGATGTCCTGGCCGAGGGAGCGGCCGACGTGATCGGCGCGGTCCCGGACGCCGACCAGGTCCTGCAGGGCGCGCGAGCCCGCGTGATAGCCGCTCACGGCTAGAAGAAGCCGCAGGTCGGGGCGGAGGCGTGCGGAGCGGGGGCGCTCTCGGCGCCGAGCGGTCCGGAGATCTCCAGCCGGGTGCCGTCCGGGTCGTGGAAGAAGATCCCGCCGGAGGCCGCCCCCTCCCGGTGGGCCACCACGCCCTCGTGGGCGAACTCGACCCCGGCGCCGCGCAGCGCCGTCTCGTACTCCCGGACCCGCTCGATCGAGTCGGCAGTGAAGGCGAGGTGGTGCAGTCCGGCCCGGCCACCGTCGTACGCCCCCTGCGCCTGCTGCCAGAGGGTGAGGACGGGGCCTTCGCCGCCGTCGCCCAGGAACGCGTAGCGCCGGTCGTCCTCCTTGCCCTCGGCGAGCAGGGTGAAGCCGAGGACGTCCCGGTAGAAGGCGAGCGAGCGGTCGAGGTCGGTGACGTTGAGGCCGGTGTGGCCGGTGCGCAGAGTCATGGCTTCCCTTTCAGGCTTATAACCTTCGACATCACGTTAGAGGGTTAGATACGGAAGCGCAACCGGTCACGTACTCTTGAGGGGTTAGCCGAGAAGGAGTGCCCGATGTCCGCCGCCCGCGATCCCCGCCCGCTCACCGGTGAGCCCCTCGCCCTCGACCTGATCAACACCCGGTGGAACCGGGAGGGCGTCACCCAGGACCTGCTCGCCGACGCCGAGGGGCTCGCGGTGTGGCTCGCGAGCAACGGGCTCGACGGCGCCCACGCGGCCGACGCGGCCGTACTGGACCATCTGCGCCAGGCACGGGAGGCGCTGCAGGCCGCGGTGGACGGGTCACTGGCCGAGGGGGCACCGCTCGTCGACGCCGTCCTCGCGCACGGGCGCATCCGGCCTCGGCTGACCGAGCGGGGGGCGGCCGAGGAGCCCGAGTTCGGCGACCCCGCCTGGGGCCCGGCCTGGCTGGCCGCCCGGAACTACCTGGAGCTGCTGGCGCAGGCCCCGGACCGGATCCGCAGCTGCGCCCATGAGACGTGCATCCTGCACTTCTTCGACACGTCCAGGAACGGCACCCGCCGCTGGTGTTCGATGGCCGCGTGCGGCAACCGGGCGAAGGCGTCCCGTCATTACGCCCGCTCGAAGGAGAACTGAGCGAATTCCGGACCAGACAGGTCCAATCCGCTCAGAACCCATCGCGGGTTTTCCCCATACATCCATATCGATTCGGTCAACGGTCCCCAAATTTCTGCCCTTTGGGTAAAGCTGTGCCCTCGTCCGGCACTGGATTCTTTACCTACAAGGGATGCCGATGACCCACACCCCCGAGCGCGACCCGATACCCGGCCACAGACGCCTGGCCCGCATAGGCCTGGCCGTGGGCGTGGTGGCCGCTCTCTGCGCGACCGGGCCGATACCCCTGGCCCTCGCCGCGGACGCTCCGCCCGCCGCGGCCACCGACCCCGGCGTCAAGTCCGCCCACGACAAGCTCGGTTCGGACGACGCCGACCTGCTCGCCGAGGCCAAGGCGGACGGCGACAAGAACGTCACGATGATGATCGCGACCGCGCCCGGGAAGACCGAGCAGGTCACCGAGGAGCTGCACGCGGTCAAGGGCGGCTCGGTGGGCCGTACCTACGACAAGCTCGGCTACGTCCGCGCCACGGTCCCGACCGCCAAGGCGGACTCGGCGATCGCGGCCGCCGCGAAGCTCTCCTCGGTGCACGCCATCGACCTGCGCCAGGAGATCGCGCTCGACGACCCGACGCCGAACGCGGACACCGCCAAGTCGGCGACGGCCACGAAGACTTACCCCGGCCCCGGCAAGGACACCCCCGCCGAGAACCCGTACAACCCGTCCTTCGAGACCGGCGCCGTCGACTTCGTCGACGAGCACCCGAAGGCGGACGGCCGGGGCGTCACCATCGGCATCCTCGACTCCGGCGTCGACCTCGGACACCCGGCGCTGCAGAAGACCACCACCGGCGAGCGCAAGATCGTCGACTGGGTCACCGCGACCGACCCGATCCTGGACAGCGACGCCACCTGGCGGCCCATGGTCACCGCGGTCTCCGGCCCGAGCTTCAGCTACGGCGGCCAGACCTGGGCGGCGCCGGCGGGCTCGTACCAGATCAGCACCTTCAAGGAGTCCGCGACCACCGGCGGCGACGAGAAGGGCGACCTGAACCGGGACGGCGACACCACCGACAGCTGGGGCGTCCTGTACGACGCGGCGGCCGGCACGGTCACGCTCGACCTGAACAACAACCACGACTTCACCGACGACACGCCGATGAAGCCGTACAAGGACGGCTACCAGATCGGCTACTTCGGCACCGACGACCCGAAGACCGACGTCGTCGAGCGCGTGCCGTTCGTCGTGCAGATCCGCAAGGACGTCCCGATGGACCCCTTCGGCGGGTCCTGGGTCGGCAAGAAGGCCGACTTCGTCAACATCGGCGTCATCGAGTCCGAGCACGGCACCCACGTGGCCGGCATCACCGCCGCCAACGGCCTGTTCGGCGGCGAGATGAACGGCGCGGCCCCCGGTGCGAAGATCGTCTCGTCCCGTGCCTGCACCTGGACCGGCGGCTGCACCAACGTCGCCCTCACCGAGGGCATGATCGACCTGGTCGCCAACCGGGGCGTCGACATCGTCAACATGTCGATCGGCGGCCTCCCGGCGCTGAACGACGGCAACAACGCGCGCGCCGAGCTGTACACCCGGCTCATCGACACCTACGGCGTCCAGCTGGTCATCTCCGCGGGCAACTCCGGTCCCGGTGCCAACACCATCGGCGACCCCGGTCTGGCCGACAAGGTGATCTCGGTCGGCGCGGCCATCTCCCGGCAGACCTGGGCCGCCAACTACGGCTCGCAGGTGGAGAAGAAGTACGCGCTGCTGCCCTTCTCCTCGCGCGGCCCGCGTGAGGACGGCGGCTTCACGCCGACCCTGGTCGCGCCCGGTGCCGCGATCAACACCACCCAGACCTGGCTGCCGGGCTCCCCGGTCGCCGAGGCGGGCTACTCGCTGCCGGCCGGCTACTCGATGCTCCAGGGCACCTCGATGGCGTCCCCGCAGGCCGCGGGCGCCTCGGCGCTGCTGCTGTCGGCCGCCAAGCGGAAGGGCATCGACCTGACGCCCGCCACGCTGCGCACGGCGCTGACCTCGACCGCCGACCACATCAAGGGTGTGCAGGCGTACGAGGAGGGCGCGGGCCGCATCAACATCGTGGACGCGTGGGACGCGATCCGCGACGACGCGACCGCGCACGACTACACCGTCAAGGCCCCGGTCGACACCGCGCTCGACCAGGCGCTCAAGACCCCGGGCTACGGCACGGGCCTGTACGACCGCGAGGGCGGCCTGAAGGCCGGCCAGAAGAAGACGTACGACGTCACCATCACCCGTACCTCCGGCCCGGACAAGGCCGTGTGGCACGAGCTGCACTTCGAGAACAACGCCGGTGACACCTTCCGGATCCTCGGCGACGACGTCGTGCGGCTGCCGCTGAACCAGCCGGTGACCGTCAAGGTCCAGGCGGCGCCGCGGTCGGCGGGCATCAAGAGCGCGATCCTGGAGGTCGACGACCCGAGGACGGAGGGGGTCGACAAGCAGATCCTCACCACCGTCGTGGTCTCCGCCCCGGTGAACTACACCTACTCCGCGTCGAGTTCGGTGCAGCGCAACAGCACGCAGTCGTACTTCCTGAACGTGCCCGCGGGCGCCAAGTCCCTGGAGGTCGCGATCGGCGGGCTCAAGGACAAGAGCCAGACCCGGTTCATCGCGATCCACCCGTACGGCACTCCGGTCGACAACACCGGCACCCCGTACTGCTACAACAACTACCTCGACGGCAACGGCTGCAAGCCGGACGTCCGCTCCTACGCCGACCCGCAGGCCGGTGTCTGGGAGATCGAGGTCGAGTCGCGCCGTACCTCGCCGCTGCTCGACAACCCGTACACGCTGGACGTCTCCGTCCTCGGCGCGGCCTTCGACCCGGAGACCGTGACCGTGCCCGAGGTCAAGGTCGGCACCCCGGCCACCGCCTCCTGGAAGGTGACCAACAAGTACGCGGCCCTCGACGGCAAGCTGGTCGGCGGCCCCCTCGGCTCCTCCAAGACGGCCCGCCCCTCCATCAAGGAGGGCGAGACCCAGACCACCACGGTGGACGTCCCGGCCGGTGCCAAGTCCCTGGACGTGGCCATCGGCAACGTCTCCGACGCGGCCGCCGACCTGGACCTGACCGTGTACGACGCGAGCGGCAAGCAGGTCGCGCAGTCCGCGGACGGCGACTCGGAGGAGGCGGTCTCCGTCCCGTCCCCGGCCGCCGGCACGTACACCATCAAGGTCGTGGGCTACTCGGTCCCGTCCGGTTCGACCGACTACGACTACCGGGACGTGTTCTTCTCCTCCACGCTCGGCACCGTCACGGTCGACGACTCGACCCCGGTCAAGCTCGGCACGGGCGACTCGGCCACGGTGACCGGCCAGGTCACGGCCGCCGCCGAGGCCCCCGCGGGCCGCGAGTTCTTCGGCCGGCTGCAGCTGGTGAACGCGCGCGGCACCGTCGCGGGCGTCGGCAGCGTGAAGATCGAGAAGGTCACGCCGTAACGGGCTGACCTGAGGTGAGGGGCGGGTGTCCGGAGGGACACCCGCCCCTCACGGTTTGCCGGTCGGCTCCTGGTCCTCGGACGGGCATGTGGTGTGCCGGGAGTCGGGCAGCGCCTCGGTGATCCAGGCGCGGTCGGCGGCCACGCGGGTGTCGCCGACGGACCACCGGCTCGCGGTCTTCCGCCCCTGGTCGACGCCGACGAGCACGTGCTGCCCCTTGTGCGGGGCCGGCTTCGCGTCGTCGTCGAGGAGGAAGGCGACCTCGGCCGGGCCCCGGGCGGGCTTGTAGGAGCGGGTCACGGTCAGCACGATCCGGGTCCAGGGCGTCTGCGGCTGCGGATCCACCGCGGCCACCGTGCCCTCGACGACCAGCTTGGAGCAGGCCAGGGCCTGCTCCGGGTCGGAGGGCCGCCCGCTGTCGCTGGAGTACTCCGGGCTCCGGGCGTCGGTCTTCGCGTCGGCGCTGCTCCCGCCCATCGAGTCGTCCGCCCCGGTGTGCGTCACGAGCCAGCCGAGCCCGGCGACCATGCTGAAGGCCGCCGCGAAGGCGAGCGAGCCGAGCGCGAGGCGCAGGGCCCGTCGCGGGCCGGACGGGCGCCCCGGGCGGGTCGGGCGTACGGGAGCGGTGGGGCGTGTGGTGCTCCGGGGGCGTTTCCCGGACGGGGCGCTCCGGGCGGGGCCCGCCGTGGACCCGGCCTCCGCGGCTGCCGGTGCGGCCGCCTGCTCCTCCCCCTGCTCCTCCCCGGTCAGTGCCTCCGCGAGCCAGGTCAGCTGGTCCTTCAGCAGCGCCACGTCGGCCTCGGCCGAGCGGTGTTCGCTCAGGTAGGCGGCGTCCCGGTGGGCTTCCTCCGGCAGGGGCTCGCCCGTGATCGCGGCCATGAGCGCGTCCATGCCGGCGTACTCCCCCGCGCCCTCGTGTTCGGCGGTCACGTCACACCACCTCGTCCTCGTGCAGCCTCTCGCGCAGCGCGCGGACCGCCGTGTGCAACCTGCTCTTCACCGTGCCCTCGGGAACGCCCAGCTCCTCGGCTATCCCGCGCACCGGCAGGTCGGCGAAGAAGCGCAGGATCACGACCTGCCGCTGGGCGTCGGGCAGTTCGTCCAGACCCCGGGCGACGGCGAGGGAGAGCAGGCTGGTCTCCTCGCCTGAGGGGTGCACCGGCTCGCGCAGCGACGCCAGCCGCTCCCCCAGCCGCTCCTGGCGCCGCTTGGCCCGGTGCCAGTCCATGGCCAGGTTGGAGGCGACCACCGCCACCCAGGCGGACACGTTCCGCGGTGCCTCGCGCCCGCTCGCGGCCCGCTCCAGCAGCCGCAGGCGGACCTGCTGCACCCCGTCCGGCAGGTCCGCCTGCGGCACGCCACCGAGCGCGAGCACCGCCCGCACCCGGCGTTCCTGGGCCGCGTCCAGAGGATCTTCCTCGTGGACACGGCGGGCCGTTCTGCGCAGCACAAGCCACCCCCCTCACCGCGTTTCCTCTACGACGCCGCAGCGCACGGAAACGTTCGGCGGAACCCCGGTACATCGTTCAGAGGCGTACGTCACACCGCCGCGCGGGGCAGCACAGCTTCCGGCACGGGGCGGCCTTGAAGCGAATTTCTCCAGCTCAGCGGGGGTGTGGGCGGGAGTTCCGCAACCGCTGGCCGGGACGGAGCGTCCCAGTCCTCGGGCATGACCCGCAAAGAATTGGACAGGCGGACCGTGGTCGGCCGCATGATGGAAACGCCGCAGACACACAGAAACATCTAGAGGGAGTCGCCGTGAGGGTCGGAATCGTCGGAGCCACCGGTCAGGTCGGCACGGTCATGCGCAGGATCCTCGTGGAGCGGAACTTCCCGGTCACCGAGCTGCGCCTGTTCGCCTCGGCCCGCTCGGCCGGCACCGTGCTGGACGGCGTGACGGTGGAGGACGCGGCGACCGCCGACTACACCGGCCTCGACATCGTGATCTTCTCCGCGGGCGGCGCGACCTCCAAGGCGCTGGCCGAGAAGGTCGCCTCCCAGGGTGCCGTCGTGATCGACAACTCCTCGGCCTGGCGCAAGGACCCCGAGGTCCCCCTGGTGGTCTCCGAGGTGAACGCGCACGCGATCGCCGACCGCCCCAAGGGCATCATCGCCAACCCGAACTGCACCACGATGGCCGCGATGCCGGTCCTGAAGCCGCTGCACGAGGAGGCCGGCCTGGAGGCGCTGGTCGTCGCCACCTACCAGGCGGTGTCCGGTTCGGGTCTCGCGGGCGTGGCGGAGCTGCACGGCCAGGCCCAGAAGGTGGTCGCCGACGCCGACAAGCTCACCCACGACGGCGAGGCGGTCGACTTCCCCGAGCCGGGTGTCTACAAGCGGCCCATCGCCTTCAACGTGCTCCCGCTGGCGGGCTCGATCGTCGACGACGGTCTGAACGAGACCGACGAGGAGCAGAAGCTGCGCAACGAGTCCCGCAAGATCCTGGAGATCCCGGGTCTGAAGGTCTCCGGCACCTGTGTGCGCGTCCCGGTCTTCTCCGGCCACTCCCTCCAGGTCAACGCCCGCTTCGCCCGCCCGATCTCCCCGGAGCGCGCCACCGAGCTGCTGGCGGGTGCCCCGGGCGTCGTCCTCTCCGAGATCCCGAACCCGCTGCAGGCGGCCGGCAAGGACCCGTCGTTCGTCGGCCGCATCCGCCGCGACGAGACGGTGGAGCACGGCCTGGCCCTGTTCATCTCCAACGACAACCTCCGCAAGGGCGCCGCGCTGAACGCGGTGCAGATCGCGGAGCTGGTCGCGGCGGAGCTGTCGGCGAAGTAACGCGAACACTCTGAAATGGGGCGGTCACCTCCGGGTGGCCGCCCCTCCAGTTTCCGGCCCATAGGGCTTTCCCTAGGGCTGCGCCGCGCAGCCCTAGGACGTCGCCCTCTGTACAGGTCCCGTGGAAGGATGGCCGAACGCACACATAACGAGGAGATGACCGCGTGCCTGGCACAAACCTGACTCGCGAAGAGGCGCAGCAGCGGGCGACGCTGCTCACCGTTGACTCGTACGAGATCGATCTCGACCTCTCCGGCGCGCAGGAGGGCGGCACCTACCGGTCCGTGACCACGGTGCGCTTCGACGTAGCCGAAAGCGGTGCCGCGTCCTTCATCGACCTTGTCGCGCCGGCGGTCCATGAGGTGACCCTGAACGGCGACGCGCTCGACCCCGCCGCGGTCTTCGAGGACTCGCGGATCGCGCTGCCGGGGCTGCTGGAGGGCCGCAACGTCCTCCGGGTGGTCGCCGACTGCGCCTACACCAACACCGGCGAGGGCCTGCACCGCTTCGTCGACCCGGTCGACGAGCAGGCCTACCTGTACACCCAGTTCGAGGTGCCGGACGCCCGCCGCGTCTTCGCCTCGTTCGAGCAGCCGGACCTGAAGGCGACCTTCCAGTTCACCGTGAAGGCGCCGGCGGGCTGGACCGTCATCTCCAACTCCCCGACGCCCGAGCCCAAGGACGACGTCTGGGTGTTCGAGCCGACGCCGCGCATCTCGTCGTACATCACCGCGCTGATCGTCGGGCCGTACCACTCGGTGCACAGCGTGTACGAGAAGGACGGGCAGAGCGTGCCGCTCGGCATCTACTGCCGTCCCTCGCTCGCCGAGTTCCTCGACTCGGACGCGATCTTCGAGGTCACCCGGCAGGGCTTCGACTGGTTCCAGGAGAAGTTCGACTACCAGTACCCGTTCAAGAAGTACGACCAGCTGTTCGTGCCCGAGTTCAACGCGGGCGCGATGGAGAACGCGGGCGCGGTGACCATCCGCGACCAGTACGTCTTCCGATCCAAGGTGACGGACGCGGCGTACGAGGTCCGCGCGGAGACCATCCTGCACGAGCTGGCCCACATGTGGTTCGGCGACCTGGTCACCATGGAGTGGTGGAACGACCTGTGGCTGAACGAGTCGTTCGCCACCTTCACCTCCATCGCCTGCCAGGCCTCCGCGCCCGGCTCCAGGTGGCCGCACTCGTGGACCACGTTCGCCAACTCGATGAAGACCTGGGCGTACCGGCAGGACCAGCTGCCGTCCACGCACCCGATCATGGCGGACATCCGCGACCTGGACGACGTCCTGGTCAACTTCGACGGCATCACGTACGCCAAGGGCGCGAGCGTGCTGAAGCAGCTCGTCGCGTACGTCGGCGAGGACGAGTTCTTCAAGGGCGTGCAGGCCTACTTCAAGGCGCACGCCTTCGGCAACACGCGCCTGTCGGACCTGCTGGGCGCGCTGGAGGAGACCTCCGGGCGTGATCTGAAGACCTGGTCGAAGAAGTGGCTGGAGACGGCCGGCATCAACATCCTGCGCCCGGAGATCGCCACCGACGCCGACGGCGTCATCACCTCCTTCTCCGTCCGCCAGGAGGCCCCGGCCCTGCCCGCCGGCGCCAAGGGCGAGCCGGTGCTGCGCCCGCACCGCATCGCGATCGGCCTGTACGACCTCTCCGCCGACTCCGGCAAGCTGGTGCGCACCGACCGGATCGAGCTGGACGTCGACGGCGAGCTGACGGCCGTAGCGCAGCTGACGGGCAAGCGCCGCCCCGCGGTGATCCTGCTCAACGACGACGACCTCTCCTACGCCAAGGTCCGCCTGGACGAGGAGTCGCTGAAGACCGTCACCGAGCACCTCGGCGACTTCGAGGCGTCCCTGCCGCGCGCGCTGTGCTGGGCGTCGGCCTGGGACATGACGAGGGACGCCGAGCTGGCGACCCGCGACTACCTCTCGCTGGTGCTGTCCGGCGTCGGCAAGGAGTCCGACATCGGCGTGGTGCAGTCGCTGCAGCGCCAGGTGAAGCTGGCCATCGACCTGTACGCCGACCCGTCCACCCGCGAGGCCCTGCTGACCCGCTGGACCGACGCCACGCTGGCCCACCTGCGGGCCGCCGAGCCGGCCGGCGACCACCAGCTGGCCTGGGCGCGCGCCTTCGCGGCGACCGCCCGGACGCCGGAGCAGCTGGACCTCCTGGAGGCCCTGCTGGACGGCACCCACACGGTCGAGGGCCTGGCCGTCGACACGGAGCTGCGCTGGGCGTTCGTGGAGCGGCTCGCGGCGGTCGGCCGCTTCGACGAGGCGGAGGTCGCGGCCGAGTACGAGCGGGACAAGACCGCGGCCGGTGAGCGCCACGCGGCCACCGCCCGGGCGGCCCGCCCGACCCCGGAGGCCAAGGCGGAGGCGTGGGCGTCGGTCATCGACTCCGACAAGCTGCCGAACGCCGTGCAGGAGGCCGTGATCAGCGGCTTCGTCCAGACCGACCAGCGCGAGCTGCTCGCGCCGTACACGGACCGGTACTTCGAGGTCGTCAAGGACGTCTGGGACTCCCGTTCGCACGAGATCGCCCAGCAGATCGCGATCGGCCTGTACCCGACGATCCAGGTCTCGGAGGAGACCCTGACCAAGACGGACACCTGGCTGTCCGCGGCCGAGCCCAACGCGGCCCTGCGCCGGCTGGTCTCGGAGTCCCGCTCGGGCGTCGAGCGGGCGCTGAGGGCCCAGGCGGCGGACGCGGCGGCCGGCGAGTAGTCGTCGCCGTACGGCAATGAAGGCGCCCGGTGTGCGCAGTGCACCGGGCGCCTTTCCGTCTGTTCGGTCTCAGTCGCACACCCTGCGGGCGACGTCCAGCATGGTCCGTACGTGCAGTGCGGTCTGCGCGGACACCGGTATCCACCGCAGCTCGTAGGTCTTGTCGAGTTCCCGGCACCACTCGTGCACCAGGTCCGTGAGGGCGCAGGCGGTCCCGGGGGCGGTGCCGGCCAGGGCCCGGCGCAGCATGGCCGCCGCGCGCAGCGGGATACGGCGGGCGGCGACGCCGAGGGTCGCGAAGTGGCCCCGGGAGCCGCCGCGCTCGTCCGCGCAGGTGGCGGCGATCGACGGCGCAACGTCCAGCAGTTCCCGGGCGGCGGTGTGCAGGGGCAGCAGGTCCTCGTCGGGTACGCCGTCTCCCAGCAGCTCGGTGATCTCCCGGGTACGGCCCAGCAGCAGCTCGGCCGCCCGGGCGGCCTCCCCCGCGGGTCGGGTTCGGGCCGGGGGTCGCTCACGGCGGGGGCGGACCAGGCCGGTGCCTCGACGACGGCGGTCAGGGTGCCGTAGCGCCACGGGTAGAGCCAGGTGCTCTCGGCGACGTAGCCGCTGGGGTCGCGTTCGCTTCCGGTGTTCCCCTCCGGGAGCCGCAGGACGCCGGGCGGGTCCGGCTGCCAGTCGGGAGCGTCGTACGGACGGTGGTCGAGCGGGATGCGCAGGAGTGCGGCCGTCTCGCGGAAGGCGCGCGCGGCACCGGGCACCCTCCTGGTCTGCAGGGTGAAGGCACCGCCGACCTCGATGCCGTGCAGGGTGAACTGGGCCACGGGCCGCAGTTCGTCGAGCAGCCGCACGAGGGCCGCCGACTCGGGCAGCGGCTCCCGGCCGGTGCCCGGGACGGGCAGCGACTCGGGCTGGCAGGCGAACTCGGGCCGGTAGAAGTGCCGGTGGCACTCCGTCAGTGACGGGGCCGGCTCCTCGGGCTGCCAGCCGTGCGCGAGGCGGGCGCCGTCCGGGTCGAGGCAGAGCAGGAAGTGCCAGGTGCAGCCGAGTGCCTCCGGAATCTCCGGCCGGTGGGCGAGGAGCCGGGCGAGCCGCAGGGCGGAGGCCCCACCCACCGGCTCGTTGGCGTGCGCACCGGCGACGGTGAGAATCTGCCGCTCCCCGTGCCCGGCGGACAGCACCCACAGCGGCCGCCCGCCCCGGCTCTCCCCGACGGCCCGCAGCCGCAGCACCCCCGGCGCGGCGGCGACCAGCGCACGGGCACGCCGCTCCAGTTCGTCGACGCCCGGATAGCCCACCATGGCAACTCCACTTCCGCTACTGGATGTTGAGCGGTTCCATGGGAGCGTCGGGAGTGGGGGCCGTCAAGAGTGACCCGCGATGTCAGGTCACCCTGGGAACATGCCGCCGGTGACGTTGACGAAGGTGCCGGTGATGCCGGCCGCGTGGTCGCAGGCGAGGAAGACGGCGGTGGCGGCGATCTCGGCGAGGGTGGGGTTGCGGCGGGTCATGCGCATTCCGGCGAGGTGCTGCAGGATCCCGTCGACGTTCACGTTCGGGTCGACGGCCTTCAGCTTCTCCTCGCTGAACGTCTCCGGCACCCCGGCCGCCCAGAGCCCCACCGCACGCACCCCGCGCGGCCCCAGCTCGATGGCGAGGTTCCGCACGAGCGTGTCGATCGCCGCGTCGGCCGGCCCGGTGCCGCCCATCATCGGACTGCCCTGCGCGGAGCCGCTGTTGAGGGTGAGGATCACCCCCGAGCCCCGCTCGGCCATGCGGCGGCCGGCGGCGCGGGCGGTGAGGAAGTTGGCGCGGATGCCGGTGGTGACGGGCCGCAGGAAGTCGTCGGCGGCCATCTCGGTCAGCGGCATGCCCTGCACGTCCCCGCGGGTGACGAGGTTGAACGAGATGTCGATGGTGTCGACGCGCCCGGCGTGCGCCTCCACGGCCGCCTCGTCGAGCGCGTCGAGGACCGCCGTCTCCGCGTGCCCGCCGGCCGCCTCGATGTCCTCGGCCACCACCTCCAGCGTCTCCTGGGTGCGCCCCACGAGGTGGACGCGGGCGCCCTCCGCGGCGAAGGCGCGGGCGACCGCACCGCCGATGGAGCCGCCGGCGCCGTAGACGATCGCGGTCTTGTCGGTGAGCTGCATGATGATCTCCCTGCGGGTCATGTCGTACGAGTCGGTCATGCAGACGTACGGCGTCCCTGTGACTCATCGGTCACAGCCGCAGCGGCAGCCCGAACGCCGGGAAGAGATGTGGCTCGAAGGAGGTGATCTCCACGATCCGCCCGCCGTCGAAGCGGAGCACGTCCAGCACCTGGGCGCGGTAAACGGTCGTACCGGGCCGACGGACGTAACCCCCGGCGGCGAGCTGCCCGTTGGCACGGGCGGGCAGGTGGCGCCAGTGCCCGAGGAACATCGGGGAGGCGGGGTCGAGGCTGGGGCGCAGGAAGCCGAGGAGGGCGTCGCGGCCGGTGAACCAGTACGGGTTGGGCGGCATGGTGAGGACGACGTCCTCGGCGAGCAGCTCTGCCATCGCGTCGAAGTCGAGCCGCTCGGCGGCGGCCATGTACCGCCGCAGAAGGGCGCGTTCGCGCTCGGTGGGCGGGGCAGCCGTCCATTCCTCGCGCTGGTCGGGCAGGTGCGTGCGCAGGGCCGGCCGGGCGCGCTGCAGCGCGCTGTTGACCGAGGCCACGGAGGTGTCCAGCGCCTCGGCGGTCTCGGCGGCGGTGAGTCCGAGCAGGTCCCGCAGGACGAGCGCGGCCCGCTGCCGGGCGGGCAGATGCTGGAGCGCGGCCAGCAGCACCAGTTCGACGGTCTCCCGGGAGACGGCGGCGGCGTCGGGCCGCTCCCCCTCCGCTCCGGGCAGCTGGTCGTCCGGGTAGGGCTGCAGCCAGGTGACGCGGGCGGGCGGCTCGTCGCTGCCGTGCCGCATGCCGGGCAGGGGTTCATAGCGCTGGGGGCGGCGGGCGGTACGGCGCTGGAAGTCGAGGCAGGCGTGGGTGGCGATGCGGTACAGCCAGGTACGGACACTCGCCCGCCCCTGATAGCCGTCCCTGGCCCGCCAGGCACGCAGAAACGTCTCCTGCACGAGATCCTCGGCGTCGTCGTACGAACCCGTCATCCGGTAGCAGTGGGCACGGATCTCACGGCGGTGGGACTCGGTGAGGGCGGCGAAGTCGGTTTCGGTGAAGGTGCTTTCGGTGCTCTCGGTGCCGTCGGCGCTTCGGGCGGGGATTTCCGTAACGGCGGTCGGCGTGACGGATTGTCCGGCGGCCTCCTGCGCGACCCGGGCGATGCGCCGCAGCCGGGCGACGGAGGAGGACAGCTCGCTCACACCGGCGTACAGCGCGGCGGCGGGCCGCGGCACCAGTTCCCGCGCCTGCCGTCCGACAGCGTCGATCAACTCCTCCAGCCCGCTGCCGCCGCCCTGCCGCTCCCGGTACGCCTTCTGCCGACAGGCGGCGGAGCAGTACACCGAGCTACGGCCCCTGCGGCCGCCCCGTGTGGAAAGGGGGCCGCCACAACTCGCACAGGTCTCCACGGTCACGGGCGCCTCCCGTCATGGTCCGGACGGCGGCGATCCTACGGGGGCCGACGCGATGTCCGGATCCCGCCGGTCATCGGCCGGGCCCCGCGCCACGCTGCTTCCATGACTACCTACCACGCACGACCGCTGACCCCTCCGGTTCTCAAGGAGCTGCGCACCTGCGACGACGCGGGCCGCCCCCTGCTCCCCTTCACCGACGCCGAAGGCGGCGCCCCCCTGCGCTGCTGCCTGCGCCGCAGCGCACCCGGCGAGCGCATCGCCCTGGTCTCGTACGCACCCCTGCGCCGCTGGGCGGCCGAGACGGGCACCGACCCGGGGGCCTACGACGAACAGGGCCCCGTCTTCATCCACGCCGACGACTGCCCCGGCCCGGCCGACACCACCCTGCCCTTCACCAACGCCCACCGCACGGTGCGCCGTTACTCCACCGACGGCCGCATCCTGGGCGGCCGCCTGGTCGACGACCCGTCCGGTTTCGAGGGTGCGTTCGCGGAGGCGTTCGCCGATCCCGAGGTGGGGGTCGTGCACGTGCGGGCGGTGGAGTACGGGTGCTTCTTGTATGAGGTGCGGCGGCCTTACAGCGGCTGACACAACGAGCCGAGCTGTCGGCGAGTGATGAGCAATAATGCCTCAGCCCTCTGCCAGGCCCTGGCGGAGGGCGAGAATGGCGAGGCGTACCCGATTGGGGCATGTGCAGGTCCATCAGCACGACGTCCGGTTGCAGGCGTTCGGCCAGCCGCACCGCGTCCGCGCCGTTCACGGCCTCTCCGGCCTCCTCCGCCTCGCCTCAACACGCAAGACGTCGGCCGGATCCTGTCAGGTCACTTCGTCACACGTCTTACAGCGCCCGCCCGCCCCATCGAAGCCACCGTCATGATCAAGGCAGGCCACCTCTACGAACTGCACTACGAGTTCACGCCCGAGCGATGCCGCTGGGACCCGCCGCGTCCTGCAGGGCCTCCAGCACCCTGCCCACCGCCGCTCCCGCCTCCGCCCCCTTCCGCACCGCCGCCACCACATGCCGTACCGGACGGTCCTCACCCAGTTCGCGCATCACCACGCCCTCGCGGCGGGCCGCGGCCATCCGGGGGACCAGGGCGACGCCCATCCCCGCCTCGACCATGGCCAGGATCGCGGTCCAGCCGGAGGCCGAGTGGCCCTGGTGGGGGCTGAAACCGGCGGACTCGCAGGCGCGGCGGGTGATGTCGGACCAGGGGCCGCTGCCGCCGAAGATCCAGGGTTCGGCGGCGAGGTCGGTGAGGGTCAGGGAGGGGGTGGTGGCCAGGGGGTGGGACGGGGGGAGGGCGATGTCCAAGGGGTCGGCGAGGAGGGGGAGGCGGGCGAAGCGGGGGTCGGCCGCGCTCGGGGCCTCGGCGGCGAGGGAGAGGGCCAGGTCGACCTCACCGGCGGAGAGGAGGTCGTAGGCCTCGGCGGCTTCGGCCTCGCGGACCCGTACGGTCACACCCGGGTGCGTCGCCCGCAGGGACCGTACGGCCGGTACGACCAGGGCGGGCACCGCCGTGGAGAAGGCGCCGACCCGCACCTCGCCCGCCTCGCCCTGCGCGTAGGACTCCAACGCCGCGTCGGCGCGCTCCAGTTGTTCGAAGACCGGCTCGGTGTGCCGCAGCACCAGCCGGGCGGCGTCCGTCAGCCGGACCCGGCGGCCCTGGGCCTCCAGCAGCGGCACGCCGAGCTGCCGGGCGAGGTTGGTGAGCTGCTGGGAGACCGCGGAGGGGGTCATGTGCAGGGCCTCGGCCGTCGCGGTGACGGTGCCCCGTTCCCGGAGGGTGCGCAGGATCTGCAGCTTCCTCAGGTCCCACTCGGTCATGCCGGCACGTTACACGCGCGACCGGAGTACGGGCGGGATCGGCCGTCACCTGCGGGATCCCGCACCCAGCGTCACCCCGCCCAGGATCAGCGCCATGCAGAGGAGTTGGGGCCGGCTGGTGTTCTCGCCGAGCAGGGCCCAGGAGAGTACGGCCACGCAGATGGGCTGGAGGTAGTAGACGATGCCCGCGCGGGCGGCGCCGATCAGGGCGATGGCCTTGCTCCAGGCGAAGAAGGCGACCGCGGAGGAGGCCACGCCGACGTAGAGGAGGGGGAGGAGCGTGCCGGGTGTCGGGTGGAAGGCGCCTTGGGTGGCGAGGCTTGCCGCCTGTACGGGCAGCAGCAGGACCGTGCCGACGAGGAACGTGGTGAACAGGAAGGCGGTGCCGTCCAGTTCGGCGGGGCGGCGGCGGAGCAGCGCGCTGTAGGCGGCGAAGCAGCAGGACGCGGCGATCATCCACAGGTCGCCGGCGCCGAAGCTCGCGCCGCCGCCCATGAGCAGCAGCACGCCCGCGCAGGCCGTCAGCAGTCCGAGGGTCCGCCGCGCTCCGAGCCGTACGCCGCCCAGCCGCTCGAACACCGCCATCAGGACCGGCGAGGCGGCCATGATCATGCCCATGGTGGGGGCCGGGGTGGTCAGGCCCGCCTGGTTGACGAGGGTGTTGTAGACGGCGACGCCGAGGAGGGAGGCGAGGAGGACGTAGCGGGCGTGGCGTCGGATCAGGGCCCGTTGCCGCCAGGCCCGGCGGGCGCCGAAGGGGGCCACGGCCACCAGGGCGATCACCCAGCGCCAGAAGGCGTGCTGGATCGGCGGGACGCTGTCGTGCAGCGCGCGGGAGGTGACGAAGCTGCCGGACCAGACGACGGTGGCGAGGGCGGCCAGGGCCAGGCCGAGCACGGGGGCGGCGGTCTTGCGGGGGCGGGTGGTGGAGGCAGGGGAGGCGGTGGTCCGGTGCAGGACGGCTGCCACTGGGGTCCTTTCGCTGTGGGGTGGGTGGATGTGCACCTACCGTCGCAGCGCCGGAACCGTCAGGTCCATCGAATCTTTTCGAGCGGTTTTTTCAGCAGAGCTGAATGATTGGCGGCGCCCCGCGCCCAACTGCCCGGCCACCGTCGCCCCGAACGCCAGCGCCATGCCGGCCACCTGCAGCGGCGTGAGCGCCTGCCCGAGGGCCGCCCAGCCGACCACGGCGGCGGTCAGCGGGGAGAGCGGGCCGAGGAAGCCGACCTGGGTGGCGCTGAGCCGGCCGATGCCGCGGAACCAGAGCCAGTAGGCGAGCGCGGTGTTCGCCAGCGCCAAGTAGAGGTAGCCGCCGGCGGCACGGCCGTCGAGCGCGGGCGGGGCGCCCTCGGCCAGGAAGGCGACCGGCGCGATGAGCAGGCCGCCCGCGGTGAGCTGCCAGCCGGTGAGCGCCAGCGGGCCGACGCCGTCGGGGCGGCCCCATCGCTTGGTCAGCACCGTCCCGGCGGCCATCGAGGCGGTGGAGGCGACGGCCGCGAGCACCCCGACCACGTCCAGGGCACCGGCCCCCTTGAGGACGACGAGACTCACCCCGAACGCGGCGACGACCCCGGCGACCAGCGTGCGCGCGGCCGGCCGCTGCCCGAGGAGGAGCGCCGAGAGGCCCACGACGAACAGCGGCCCGACGGAGCCGACGACGGCGGCCATCCCGCCGGGCAGCCGGTACGCCGACACGAACAGCAGCGGGAAGAAGGCGCCGATGTTCAGCGCGCCCAGCACGAACGCCTTCGCCCACCAGGCGCCGCGCGGCAGCACCCGGGTCAGCGCCAGCAGGACGAGCCCGGCGGGCAGGGCCCGCATCAGGGCGGTGAACAGGGGGCGGTCGGCCGGGAGGAACTCGGTGGTGACGGCGTAGGTGGTGCCCCAGGAGACGGGGGCGAGGGCGGTGAGCAGGACGGTCATGGGCCGTTTCATCGCAGGTCCTTTCGGATTCCGAAGATGTGGGGTCAGGCCGTGACGGGAGCGGGGGTGGCGGCGCCACCGTGGGTCACGGTCACCGGCTGGGGCCGTACCGCCTCCGCCGGCAGCCGGCGCTCCACCCGGATCAGCAGGGCGGCGGCGACCGCCGAGGTGAGGACGAGGACGGCCCACGGCGCCCGGCCGTCCAGCGCGAGCAGGGCCGTGAACAGGGACGGCGCCACCGCCTTCGCCAGCGACCAGGACATCTGGTAGGCCGCCATGTACCGGCCGCGCACCGCCTCGGGCGCCGCCGAGACGGCGAGGACCTCGGCGGCGGGGCTGTGGATCAGCTCGCCGATCGTGTAGACGACGACCACGGCGACCAGGGCGACGCCCAGGACCGCGCCCGAGCCGGGCCGCAGGGTGCCGAGCACGATCTGCGCGGCGAAGGCGGTCGCGAACAGGGCCCCGCCCAGCGCCGCCGCCCGGGTGCGCCGGGCGCCGGCCCGCCGGACCCGCGAGCCGACGAAGACGCCGGCCACCGCGCACAGCACCGTGTTGATGGTGAACGCGGCACCCGTGAACGCGGCGGGCCCGTGCAGCCACTCCACGACGAACAGCGGGAAGAGGATCGAGAGGGCCGAATAGCTCAGCGCGTTCAGGAAGTTGGCGCCGGTGACGGCCAGGAAGGGCCGGTCGGCGAGGACGAGCCGGTAACCGGCGCCCGCCCGCCGCGGGGCCGGGGCTCCGCCGGCCGCGCGCACCGGCTTCAGCGGGCGCAGCAGCAGCGCCGCCAGAGCGAAGGAGAGGGCGTTGCCCCAGGCCGCGTACGTGTACCCGGCGCTGCCCGCGAAGGCGATGACCAGCGTGGCCAGCAGCGAGCCCGCGCCGTTGCCGGCGTTCTGCAGCGCGCGCGTCGACGCCTGCAGCCGGTCCCGGCCGGCCCCGCGTGCCACCTCACCGATCAGGGACTGCTGTGCGGCGGGGAACGCGCGGTCGGCGGCCGCGGTGACCAGGGCCACGGCCGCGAAGGCGGCGAGGGAGTGGGCGAGGGGGTAGAGGGCGAAGCCGGCGACCCGGACGCCGTAGAGCAGGTACTGCACGCGCTTGGCGCCGTACCGGTCAACCGCCGCTCCGGCGAGCGGAAGTGCGCCGATGCCCACGAGACCGGTGGCCGTGAGCACGGCGCCCACGACCGCGAAGGACAGCCCGGTGACGTAGTGGAAGAACACCAGCGTGAACGGGATGTACATGCCGGTGCCGACGCCGTTGACCGCGGCGGCGACGGGCAGGGCCCACTCCCCCGGGACGCGCTCGCTCTCCCCGCTCTTCCTCTTCATCGTGCCTCCCCCTCCGAAATGACTTGATGGAAAGTAGCTTAACGCTAAGCAACTTTTCGTCAAGCTACTTTCTTGCGGGCGACCGAACGAAGCCGGATACTCACCCCATGAACCCGAGCCAGCCCCCCAGGGACCCCGTCGACGCGATCATCGACCAGTGGGCGGCGGTGCGGCCCGACCTGGACACGAAGGCGATGGAGGTCTTCGGGCGGATCTACCGCCTCTCCCGCGCCATGGGCGACCGCATGGAGAAGGCCTACGCCCCCTACGGCATCTCACGCGGCGAGTTCGACGTCCTCGCTACCCTGCGCCGCTCCGGTGAGCCGTACACCCTCTCCCCGCGCCAGCTCTCGGCGACGCTGATGCTCACCACCGGCGGCATGACCGGCCGCCTCGACAAACTGGAACGGGCCGGCCTGCTGCGCCGCTCCCCCGACCCCCACGACCGCCGCGGCCTCCAGGTCACGCTGACCGAGAAGGGGCTGGACGTCATCGACCGGGCGGTCGGCGCGGGCCTCGACGTCCAGACGGCGGCCCTGACCTCCCTCGACACGGAACAGGCCGACCAACTGGCCAGCCTGCTACGGGAGTTGCTCGCGGGGACTCAGGGGGCGGAGCACTAGGCAGACTGGGTGCGGGTGAGGAGGAGGATCTGATTGGGGCGGGGGCCGCTTGATGAGGCGTCGAGAGCGGCCAGGCTCTGCCAGACGATGTACATGTGGCCGCTTCTGCGTTGATGGCGCCAACCTGAATCGTCCAGGTCGACCATCGCGGCGATGAGAGCCGTGCGGGCGGAAGACAGCACTCGCGCATCGCAGGGGATGGTGCGGTCGCGTATCGCCGTGAGCAGTTCCGTGACGCCTTCCACCAGCACCTGCGCTTGATCAGCCGGGTAATTGTGGGCTGTTGACCGGAGGATGTCGCGCTGAGGGCGTATGTGACGGGTCGGATCCTCTGGTGCCCGTGGATCGGAAGGTCCTGTGGCCCGCCTTCCTTCAGTTGCTCGGGCCACCAAGAAGTCGTCCAGGGCGGTGAGTCCGGGGGGCTCCGCGTCATGGGTGGCGATGAATGGCCAGCCGGGCACCTGCCGGTTGCACAGGGAACGGAAGGCGTTCAGGGAGAGCGTCAGCACCTGCGTGTGGGAGTCGCGGGTGAGGCTGAGAGCGAGGTTGAGGGCGAGATCGAGATTGAGGTCGCGCAAGAAGGGGTGGGGCGGGGAGAACGAGAGGGCTCGGTCGAGGGCGCGGACGAGGTCAGGGGCGGGGCCGCGGACATCGGCGGATTCGAGGGCGAGGTCGAGGGTACGGATCAGGCCCTCGTCGAGGCCCTGGGCGTGTTCGAGGGCACGGTCGAGGTCGAGACGGTGGGCGTGTGGGAGCGCGCGGCCGAGGGTGGGGTCGATGGCGAGATCCCAGGCGAGCTCGTGAACGCGGTCGAGGCTGGTGTCGGGGTCGAGGATCTCGGCGGCATGGGCGCCGACGACCGAGTGGGCGTGTGCGAGGGCGCGAGCGAGAACGGGGTCCAGGTTGAGCGAGAGCTCTTGGACGGGAACGGTCTCGACGGCGCGAGTAAAGGCGTGGGCGAGGTCGAATGCTCGCAGGAAAGCGGGGGCGAGCACGCGGTTGTCGGTGAAGGCCTCGGCACACAGGCGGACGTCGTCGATGGCGATTGCCATGGCCAGGATGAGGGGGAGTTTCAGGGCGGACACGGCAGGGGCACCGCGGAGCGCCGAAGCGTGTGTAAGCGCGGTGGTGAGGACCTTGATCCAGGTCTCCACCTGCGTGCGCTGTGGCTCCGGCGTAGCCATGAGCCGCAGATAGAGGGTGATCCGTTCCCGATCGGCGGCGACGAGAGGGCGGAGCTGCTCGGCTGGGTAGGCGTAAGGCCAGTCGACGCCCTGCGGCTGATGAAGGACCGTCTCGTTGCCGTCAAGAGCCCAGACGGTGTGGCGGGTGAGGTCAGCGGCCAGGGCGGCGGGGTCACCCAGCTCCGCCGGGGTCGGCAGCCGGTAGGCGGTCTCGCCGTCTCCGGTGAGGGCGTTGATCCAGTCGACGAAGCGTTCGGCGTCACCGGCCTGCATGCCTACCGCCACGCCGCTGTCGCTCCCTGACGGGTCCGGGAGGACGGGATGGTGACGGCCCGCCGCTTCCTCCTCGTTGACGAACGCCATGTACAGGGCATGGGGAACAGGCCGCGCGCACAACGCGGTCGTGTCATCGATCCGGATGGTCTCGCGCAGGGCCCGCGTGGCCAGGATCCCGGCCACGAGGCGCGCACGGGCGGGATCGCGAGGCTGGCCGGGCGCGGGCGGGGCCAGCAAGGCTTCCAGCCGGACCCGAGCGTCGGGGTCGAGTGTTCTTGCCTCCTCGGCGCAGTCGAAGGCCAGGGCCAGGGCGGGGACCGTGCCGCTGTCGAGGCAGGCAATGATGACGGGCGTGGCGTCGTTGCCGGCGGACCAGAGCAGGATCGTCTCCCGCCACCACGGGTCGTTGACGTTCGCCGTCAGGACGGTGGTGTCGGCGTGCGGGATGCCGAGCTGGGCGGCGGCCAGGTACTCCTGCAGCGTGAGGTGGGCGAAGCCGTACACATCATGGTCACGCTCGACCAGCAGGCCGCTCTTGCGGGCCTCCTCCAGGAACACCTCGGCGCTCACGTGGCCCGGAACCTGCCGAAGGGCCAGTCGGATCGCCCTCGCGGCGTCACGCACCGGCCAGTCGCGGACCCTGGCCCTCATCATGGCCAGGGCCAGGTGCTGGGCGACGTGCTGCTTGTGCGGACCGGCAAGGCCCGTGGCGTCGGTCAGACCTCGGGCTTCGGAGCGGCGGTGGAGCAGTACGTCGCACATCTCGCCGTACAACTCGGCTCGACTACCTGGCAGTTGTCCTCGATAGCGGTGCACGTTCGCCGTCATCGTCAGCAGCAGAGGGTTCGCCGCCAGGTCGTACAGGGCTGCTTGTCTGCGCAGGCGGGCCAGCAGGTCCGCGGCGGTCCTGGCAGCAGCGGCTCGTACCTCGTGACCGGTGGCACCCCGGGCGCGGCTCTCCGTCGCGTACGACCACTGGCGCAGGAAGCGCTCGATCTGCTGCCAGGTGAAGCGGCGTACCTGGAGGACCTCCGCGCCCGGCAGCGGATTCGACTCGTAGCCGTGGGGCCGGGACGTCACCACATACGTGTTGTGCGGGTGCCGCTGGATCTGACGAGCGACCCAGGCCACCACCCGGCCTCGTTCCGTCGGGTCGGCGACCTCGTCCAGGCCGTCCAGCAGGACCACGCAGCCTCCGCGGTCGAGGCGGCGGGCGAGCCAGCGTGCCGCGACCTTGCCGTCCAGCCAACCTGCCGAGACCGCCACCGTCTCCAGCGTCGGGGGTTCGTCGGCCAGGAGGGCCGTGGCGTGGTCACGGAGGTAAAGCAGTACGGGCAGGCGTCTCTTCCACGGGCGCCAGCGGTGTGCGCACAGCTCCAGGGCCGTGTTGCGGGCCAGCGTCGTCTTGCCGGAGCCCGGGCCGCCGATGACCGCCAGGACCCGGGACGCCTCGTCGCGTTCGGCATCCCGGAGCACCGATGCCAGGCTTCTGCGTTCTCCGCCGCCCACCGAACCGAGGTACGGCTCCCTGGCCGCCGCATGCAGTACCTGCGGTACGACACTGACGTCGACGTACACCTGACGCATCCGGAAGACGAACTCGCTCTGCGTGGCGATGCCGACGGTCTCCATGTCCTGGACGCTCGCCCGCAGCTGCCGCAGGTACACGCGGCGGCCGCCGCGTGCGGTACCGGTGTTCTCACCCCCGGCGGGGGCGGAGGTGGTTCCCAGCTCCGAGTAGACGAGGCTCAGTGCCGACACGCAGAGCGAGGCGTACAGCCAGGTCCAGCTGAGTCTGCCGTCGTTGAGCACCTGGTTCGTCGCCACGCCCACCGTGACCAACAGCCCGGCCCCCGCCAGGATGCGGAACGCTCGGCGTAACCCCGTCATCCCCTGCCCCCTGTCCGCCCGTGCCGCTCGCACCAGCCAAGCGCGTGTATGCCCTTCCTGGAGGCGCAGTTGACGGATTCGAGATCTTCAGGGCCCCTCTCACTTCTGCGCGTGTTCGTTCACGGCCGCCTCGATCCGAACCGCGTCCGTGGAGTCCGCCGCCCAGGCCACGTATCCGTCGGGGCGCACCAGCACCGTCGTACGACGGTCGCTCGCCCACCGCACCACGGCGAGCCGCTCCTCGCGGCCGCCCTCGTACGGCTCCGGGGTGATCAGGACGAACCGGCCGCCGCGCAGGGCCTCGTAGAGGCGGCCGCCGTCGGCCAGGGCGACGTCCGGGACGCGGGTTCCGGTGAGGCGGTGGGCGCCGCGGGGCACGGGGTAGCGGTAACCGATGCCGGTGATCTGGCCGGCGACCTTGCGGCGAGCCGGGCCCACGGCGTCGAGGAAAGTGGTGAGTGCGGCGCGGGCCGCCAGCGTCCAGGGGCGCTTGGCCATGGCGAGGCGGACGATGCCGCCGCTGCTGCGCAGCACCGCCCTGCCGACCGGGTGGCGCTCGGCCTGGTAGCTGTCGAGCAGCTCCGGGGCCGCGTGGCCGGTGACGACGGCGGCGAGCTTCCAGCTCAGGTTGGCCGCGTCCTGCAGCCCGGTGTTCATGCCCTGGCCGCCGGCCGGGGTGTGCACGTGGGCGGCGTCCCCGGCGAGGAAGATCCGGCCGACCCGGTAGGCGGGCGCCTGGCGCTCGTCACTGTGGAACCGGGACATCCAGCGGGCGTCGTGCATCCCGAAGTCCCGGCCGAGCGCGAGGCGGGTGATCTCCTTGACCTCGGCCAGGTCCAGCGGCTCCCGGTCGGGGACGTTGCGGCCGCGGTGCCAGCCGATCACCCGGTAGTAGCCGTCGCCGAACGGTGCGAGGAAGGCGAAGGCGTCGCCGACGGCGTTGACGGTGAGCAGGGTCGGGGGCTTCTCCGCGAGCCGCACGTCGGCGAGGACGACGGAGCGGATCACCGACCTGCCGGGGAAGGGCAGGCCGATCACGTCCCGCACGACGCTGCGCATGCCGTCGGCGCCGACGACGTACGCGGCCCGCAGGCTCTCCGTCCGGCCTCCGGGTCCGCGGGCCTCCACCGTCACGCCGTCCGCGTCCTGGGTGAGGCCGGTCAGCTCGGTCTCGTACCGGAAGTCGACGCCCGCCTCGGCCGCACGCCGCTCCAGCACCTTCTCCACCTCGTACTGCGGGAGGACGAGGAGGTGGTTGAAGCGGGAGGGGAGGGTGTCGAGGTCGATGGTGAGGCGGCCGAAGAGGCGGAGCCGGTCCAGGGGTTGACCGACGGCCTCCAGGTCGTCGGCGAGGCCCCGGGCGTCGAGCTGTTCGAGCGTGCGGGCGTGCAGGACGAAGGCCCGGGAGAGGTTGCTGATCTTGCGCGGGCGCTTTTCGAGGACGGTGACCGGGACGCCGGCGGTGGCGAGGTCACCGGCGAGGAGGAGGCCGGTGGGGCCGGAGCCGACGACGAGGACGCGAGGGGTGGTACCGGGACCGGTGGTGTCAGTGGTGCTGGTGGTTCCAGTGGTGCCGTTCATCGGAGGCCTCCTGGGGTGCCAACGGCCGTTTGCCAACAGGCGTTGACCAACGCTTGTTGGCAAACGTAGGACGGTCTACGAGTAATGTCAACGCTTGTTGGCCCACGCATGTTGGCCTACGCTTGTTGGCATGACCGGCAGCCCCAGCACAAGCACAGATTCCGGTACCGGCAAGGCGACCCGCCGCTCCGACGCCACCCGTACCGCGATCCTCGCCGCCGCCCGCGAGCGCTTCGCGGCTGACGGCTACGAGCGGGCCACCATCCGCGCCATCGCCAAGGACGCGCGCATCGACCCGTCGATGGTGATGCGGTACTTCGGCAGCAAAGAGGGCCTGTTCGCAGCGGCCGTCGCGCTCGACCTGCGGCTGCCGGACCTGACGCGGGTACCCCGGGACGAGGCCGGCCTGACGCTGGTGACCCACTTCCTCAGCCTGTGGGAGGAGAACGAGGAACTCACGGCCGTACTGCGGGTGGGCGCCACCAACCAGGCCGGGGCCGAGCGCATGCAGGGCATCTTCCGGGACCAACTACTGCCGGTGGCCCGGCAGGTGTGCCCCGATCCGGAGCAGGTGCCTGCTCGGGCCGCGCTCTGCGCCTCGCAGCTGCTCGGGCTCGCGCTCACCCGTTATGTGCTGCGGCTGCCGCCGGCGGTGGCCCTGCACCGCGAGGAGCTCGTGGCGTGGCTGGGACCGACCGTGCAGCGGTACCTGACCGCGCCGAGCCCCTGAGACCCGCCCGGGAAAACACCGAGGGCGCCGACCCCACCGCACACATGCGGCAGATCGGCGCCCCAGGCAGAGATCAGGTTCGCGCTCAGGCCTTCGCCTTGGCCTTCGCCGCACCGGGCTTGACCACGCGGATCTTGGACTTGTCCAGGACCATCACCAGCCCGGTGATGATCGCGAACAGCGCCACCGGAAGCAGCACGTACAGGCCCAGCGTCGCGCCGACGCTCAGGCCCGTGCCGGGGTCGTCACCGTCGTCGCGGGTCAGCGCGAGCGCGGGGGACGACATGAGCAGCATCATCAGCGTCGTACCGGCGGCCAGGGCGCCGGCGCGCAGGGCGTTCTTCTTGTCCACGTTCTCAAGTTAGCGAACGCCCAGGAAGGCCGCGCGCCCGGGGTGCCCTATGCGGGCCCGCCCTCCCGGAGAGCCGCCAGCAGCGCCCTGAGCCGAGGTGAGGCCGTCAGTTCCTCCAGGGGCACCGGCCTGCCGTCCGCGTCGGCGATCGGCAGGCGCCAGTTCGGGTACTGGTCCCAGGTACCCGGCAGGTTCTGCGGGCGGCGGTCGCCGACGCCGTCCGGGAGCCAGACGCCGATCAGGCGGGCCGGGGTGCGCAGCAGGTAGCGGTACACGCCCTGGATCTCCGCCTCCTCGTCGGATCCCGGGGGCCCGGCGGCCGGGCTGTCGAGCAGGCCCAGGCTGCCCAGCAGGGCGAGCCACTCCGCGGTGTCCGCGGTCGCCTCCGCGCGCTCCTCGGTGACCGGGCGGGTCAGCAGGCCGAGGCGGTCGCGCAGGTCGACGTGGTCGCCGGTGAGCCGGGCGGCGGTGGGCGGCAGGTCGTGGGTGGTGGCGGTGGCCAGGCAGTCGGCGCGCCAGCGCTCCGGCGGCAGCGGGTGGCCGTCGCCCTCCCAGTCCCGCTCGAACCACAGCACGGAGGTGCCGAGCACCCCGCGCCGCTGCAGCGTCTCGCGCACCCCCGGCTCCACGGTGCCCAGGTCCTCGCCGATCACCACCGATCCGGCGCGGGAGGCCTCCAGGAGGAGCAGGGCGAGCATGGCGTCGGCGTCGTAGCGGACGTAGGTGCCCTCGGTGGGCGGGCTGCCGACGGGCACCCACCACAGCCGGAACAGGCCCATCACGTGGTCGATGCGCAGGGCGCCGGCGTAGCGGAAGAGGGCGCGCAGGAGGTGGCGGTAGGGGGCGTGACCGGAGGCTGCGAGGCGGTCGGGGCGCCAGGGGGGCAGCCCCCAGTCCTGGCCGCGGGCGTTGAAGGCGTCGGGCGGGGCGCCGACCGACATGCCGGCGGCGAAGTGGTCCTGCTGGGCCCAGGCGTCCGCGCCCCCGGGGTGCACGCCGACGGCGAGGTCGTGGACGATCCCGACGGGCATGCCGGCCTCCCGGGCGGCGCGCTGGGCGGCGCGGAGCCCGCTGTCGGTGAGCCAGGCGAGCCGGGCGTGGAAGTCGACCCGGTCGGCCAGCTCGGCGCGGGCGCGGGCGGTCTCGGTGGAGCGCGGGTCGCGCAGTCTTTCGGGCCAGCCGTGCCAGTCGGGGCCGTGGGTCTCGGCGAGGGCGCACCAGGTGGCGTGGTCCTCCAGCGCCTGCCCCTCCTCGGCGCGGAAGGCGTCGTACGCGGCCTGCCGTCCCGGTCCGAGCGGGACCCGGACGACCAGCTCAAGGGCCTGCCGCTTCAGCTCCCACACCGCGTCCCGGTCGATGAGGGCGCCCTTGTCGAGGACGTCGGCGCGCAGCCGCTCGGCGCGCTCCAGCAGGGCGCGGACCCGGCCCTGGTCCTCGACGTACGCGAACTCGGGGATCTCCTCGATCCGCAGGTGGACGGGGTCGGGGTAGCGGCGCGAGGAGGGCCGGTACGGGGACGGGTCGGTCGGGGTCCCGGGTACGGCCGCGTGCAGCGGGTTGACCTGCACGAACCCGGCTCCGGCGGTCCGCGCGGCCCAGCCGGCCAGCTCGGCGAGGTCACCGAGGTCGCCCATGCCCCAGGAGCGCCGGGAGAGCAGCGAGTACAGCTGGACGAGCAGGCCGTGGGAGCGGGCGGCGGGGGCGGGCAGCCGGTCGGGGGCGACGATGAGGTGGGTGTACCCGGTGCGTCCGTCGGGTGCGGTGGCGCTCACCCGGTGCACACCGGCGGGCAGCCCCTCGATCCCGTCCCGCTCCTCCCCCTGCTCGGTCTCGACGCGCAGGCGGGTGCCGGGCGGCAGCGCGGCGAAGGCGGGCGGCGGCCCCGCGGTGCCGGCCCACTGGACCACCGTCGTCGGCAGCAGCCGGGCGCGCAGCTCGCGCTCCCGTGCGGCGAGCGCGGTGCGGACGGCGTCCGGGGTGCTCGCGTCGACGCCGAGGGCGGCCAGGGCGGCGACCACGGCGGAGGCGGAGACCGCGACCGTACGCTCCGGGGCGGGGCTGTAGGAGGTGGCGACCCCGTGCAGCCCGGCGAGCCGGGACAGCTGCTCGTCCTCGAGCGCCGCGGCCATCTACAGCCCCGCGCCGAAGGAGGCCGGGACGGGGTCGGACTCGCTGGTCAGCGGGGCGGCGTCGGCGAGCGGCGGCTCGCTGGTCAGGGGCTCGGCATCAGGCAGCGGCGGCTCGCTGGTCAGCGGCGCCTCGGCGCACGCGCTCTCCGCGCTGAAGACGCAGGCGGGCACCTCCTGGGTCTCGGCGGACTGCTCCGCCACGGGTTTCCACTGGGCCGGAATCGGGGGATGCGCGGGTGCGGCCACGGGGGCCTCCTTACCTCTGAGTCTTTTAGCCGGATTGCCCGGATTCTCCGGGTCTTTTCGCCGGGCCGGATGCCGCGGCTTGCGAGGGTCAAAGGCAGGCCTACCCCGAGACCGCGACGACACTCTCCAGGACCGGTGGAGCACGGATGCGCGCGCCTCGTGATCCGTGGGCCCCCGGCCGGTCGATAGACGGGGTGTGAGACTGTTCCGCCCCATGGGGGGCCAGCGGGAGAAGGACGGCGCGGGGGACGCGGCACTGCTGCGGGCCGTCGCGGCGGGGGATCCGGCGGCGATGGCCGACCTGTACGACCGGCACGCGGGATGGCTGCACGCCCGGCTGACGCGGCGCTGCGCCGATCCGGAGGTCGTACGGGAAGTACTGCAGGACACCTTCGTCACGGTGTGGCGGTCGGCGGCCGGGCATCGCGGGGAGGAGGCCGGCGGCTGGCTGTGGACGATCGCGGCGCGGCGGCTGGTCGACGCGCGTCGGGCACAGGAGCGGGCCGCGCGGGTGGCGGGGCCGCCGCTGGAACCCGAGCCCCACGGGGGGTACGAGCCCGCGGCCTCCGCCGAGGACAGGGTGCTGGCCGGGCTGGAGTACGGCGATGTCGGCACCGCCCTCGACCGGATCTCCCCCGAGCTGCGCGAGGTGCTGCGCGCGACCGTCGTCGACGGGTTGAGCACCCGTGAGGCGGCCCGGCTGCTCGGCATACCCGAGGGCACGGTCAAGTCCCGAGCCCGGCGCGCCCGCGCCGAACTACGCACGGCCCTGGGCCACTTGAACCCGTCCCCGCTGGGAGGCATGGCATGAGCAACGGCAACGCGCGCAACTGGCACGCCTCCGACGGTCTCGTCGCCCGCTACGCCGACGGCTCCCTTCCGGAGCCGGACGCGTGGTCCCTGGAGAAACACGTGGAGGGCTGCGCCGGATGCGCGGCGCGGGTGTCGCGGGCGGTGCACGGTACGGCGGCGGGGGCGGTGCTGGCCCAGGTGCGGGAGTCGGTGCTGGCGGCGGCGCCGGTCCTGAAGCCGGCGCCGGTACGGCAGGTCACCCCGGAGGCACCCCCGGCCCCGGCACCGCCCCGGCTCGCCCGGCTCCTGTGGGCCGTCGGGCCCGCCGTGCGCGGGGCCTGGCTGCCCGCGGTGCTGCTGGTCGCCGTGGGGGCGATGGCCCTGGGGTACGGGGGCGGGTTCCCCGACGCCCGGGCGCTGCTGCTCGCGGTCGCCCCCGTCGTGCCCGTTGCCGGGGTCGCCCTGTCCTACGGGCCGCACGCCGACCCGCTGTACGAGGTCGTCGCGGCCACCCCGGCCGGCGGGCTGCGGCTGGCGCTGACCCGGACGGCCGCCGTCCTCGGGGTGAGCCTGCCGCTGCTGACCGTCGCCGGCCTGCTGCTGCCCGCCTCCGGCGCTCCGGCGGCCGCGGCCTGGCTGCTGCCGGGGCTGGCGCTGACGCTGGGCTCGCTGGCCCTGGCCTCCTTCGTCGGCTGCCGCACGGCGTCCGGCGTCACGGCGGGGGGCTGGCTGTGCGCCGTCCTCGCACCGGTGTCCGCGGCGCCGGCCGACGGAGCCGGCGCACGGCTGGCCGAGCAGCTCTCCCGTTGCCTCGACGGCACCGGGACGCAGGGCGCGTGGGCCGCGGCGGCCGTCCTGAGCACCGCACTGCTGGTCGTCCGCCGCCCGGCCTACGACAGCCTGATGCACAGCTGACGACGAGGGGCGCCGTACGACCCGGTCCGGTCCTCGACCGCCCCGCCCAGCGCCTGCTTCCTCTTGCCTCATGGGCCGCACCGGCTTTCGCGACCACCTTGCGGCCCACCCACGGCGGCCTCGCCGCCCCCCCAACCACTCGAACGGCAGCCGCGCGACCGCCCCGCGGTCCGTCCCGGCCCCATCCCTGGAGACATCGTGAGTTCCATACGCGTGACCGGCCTACGGGTCCGGCACCGCAAGACCCTTGCGCTCGACTCGGTCGATCTGGCCCTCGGCACCGGCGTGCACGGGCTGCTCGGGCCGAACGGCGCCGGCAAGACCTCTCTGATCCGGGTGCTGGCCACGGTGGCGCAGCCGTCCGGCGGGAGGATGGAGATCCTCGGGCAGGACAGTACCGACCAGCGCGGGCGCGCCAGGATCCGGCGCCGGCTCGGCTACCTTCCCCAGGAGTTCGGCTACTACCCCGGCTTCACGGTGCGGGAGTTCGTGGCGTACGTGGCCTGGCTGAAGGAGCTGCCCGGCACCCAGGTCCCGGCCGCCGTGGAGCGGGCCGTGGCCCGGGTCGGGCTCGCCGACCGCATCGACGCGAAGATCAAGACGCTGTCCGGGGGCATGGTCCGCCGCGTCGGCATCGCCCAGGCCATCGTCAACGACCCGAGCGTGCTGCTGCTGGACGAGCCGACCGCGGGGCTCGACCCCGAGCAGCGCGTGGAGTTCCGCGAGCTGCTGAGGGAGCTGGGGGCGTCGGCCACCGTGGTGGTCTCCACCCACCTGGTGGAGGACGTGGCCGCCGCCTGCACGGAGGTCACCCTCCTTGACCGGGGCCGGATCGCCTACCGGGGCACCCCCGAGGCGCTCACCGCGCTCGGCGCGGCCTCGCACGGCCCGGGCGACCACCCGATCGAGCGCGGGTACACCGCCGCGCTGCGGGCCCACCGCACCCCCTGGGGCACGGAGGCGGTGCGATGACCCTCGTGACGGAACCGACGGCGGCCGTCCGGACCTCGCACCCGCTGCGCGCCGAGTCGGTCCGCGGCTTCGCTCCCTTCGCCGGGGCGGGGATCCTGCTGACGCTCGGCGCGATGCTGGCCGGGTCCTCGGCCCGCTGGCAGGGCGGCTGGGCGGAGACCGCCGCCCAACTGCACCAAGCGGTGCTGATCACCGCCCCGTTCGCCGCCGCCGCGGGCTGCTGGCAGGGCGGCCGGGAGCGGCGGCGGCACACCGAGGAACTGTGGGGGACGGTCGTACGCACACCGCTCGTGCGGTTCCTGGCGTCCGCCCTGCCGGTCGTCGCCTGGGTGGTCGCCGGCTACCTGGCCGCAGCGGCCTTCGCGATGCTCGCCACCTGGCCCTTCGCCCGGGGCGACCGGCCGCACCTGGCCCTGCTGCCGGGGGACGCGGTGGCCACGGCCGCCGCCGCGCTGCTGGGGCATGTGGTGGGTCGCGTCGTCCCCACCCGGCTGGCGGCGCCGCTGCTGGCGATGGCCGGGTACGTGGGGCTCGGCATGGCGTCGACCGCCCGGTCGGGCTCCGGCATCCACCTCAATCCCGCCTTTCCCGTCCCGTTCGCCTCGCTGCCGGTGTGGTGGCAGCCGATGGCGATGGCGCTGTGGACGGGCGGGCTGGCGGTCGCGGCCACACTGGCGTACGCCGCCCGACGCCGGGTGAAGGCCCTGGTGCCCCTGGCCGTCGCCGTGACCGCGGGGGCACTGCTCGCCCACACCGGGAACGGCCTGTGGCACCGGGACCCGCTCGTCCACCGTCAGGTCTGCGACACCTCCACCACCCCGGCCGTCTGTGTCAACGCCCGGTACGCGGGCATGCTCCCGCAGGTCAGCGGGGCCCTGTCGGGGGTCACCGGCAAGCTGAAGGGCGTACGGAACCTGCCGGTGCGGTGGGCGGACCGGAACGGCGCCCCCCGTGCCCACGAGGCCGAGCTGCCGACCCTGGCGCCGTTCGGCTGGTCGGTGGTACGGGGCCGGCTGACCAGTCCGACGGAGTTCGCGTGGCAGGCCGTGGGGTCGCTGCAGAACCCCGACTGCCCCGTGGAGAAGCCGAACGCCCGTGTGCAGCGGGCGGACGACGTCGTGGCGGCCTACCTGGCGCCGAGCCCCCAGCAGAAGTACTTCGACGACCTGGACGCCCAGGGAGACGCGTCCCACCGCGCGGAGCTGCGCAAGCGCCGCGCCGCCAAGGCCCGTTTCGCGGCGATGACCGGGGACGAGCGCCGCGCGTGGCTGTCCGCGTACTTCGCCGCCCGGGGCGACTGCGACCCGAAGGGGGTGCCGTCCCTGTGACCGGACTCCTCCTGTACGCGCGCTCCCGCGCGCTGCCGACCGCCCTGGCCGCCCTCGCCGGCACCGCCGCCTTCGCGCTCTGGGCCGCCGGCCGCCTGGACACCTATGTGGACCCCGACCGCCGGGTGCCCATCGTCGCCCTGGCCCCCCTGCTGGCCGCCGCCGTGATCGGCACGACCCTGTACACGGCGTCGGACGAACTGGACCGGACCGCCGTACGCCCCTGGTGGCCGCGCCGGCTGCTGCAGCTGGCGGCGCTGACCGCGCTGGCGGCGGCGCTGCTGCCGCTCGCGGTGCTCGGGCATCCGGAGGTCTTCGGGCCCGCGACGGTGATCCGCAACGTACTCGGGTGTACGGGGCTCACGGTGGCGGCAGCCGTACTGCTCGGCGCACGGCTGAGCTGGCTGCCCGTCTTCGGGTACGTCACCGCCGTGTATCTGGGCTCCTCGGGGGCGCGCGGGCGCGCGGCGACGGTGTGGGCGTGGCCGATGCAGCCGGGTGCGCAACCGGGCGCCTGGGCAGCTGCGCTGGTGGCTTTCGCCATGGGCGCCGCCCTGTACGCCGTACGCGGGGCGCGCGCGGAAGGACCCCGCGGCTGAACGGAGCCGCTCGGCCACGGGGTACACAAAGGCCCGGATCGTCAGGCGGAGATGCCGTCGATCCGGGCCATGGCGTCGTCCGCGCCGAACGGCTGCAAGTAGGGCAGCCAGCGCGGGTCCCTATGGCCGGTCCCGATGATGCGCCAGGCCAGACCGGAAGGCGGGGCCGGTTTGTGGCGCAGCCGCCAGCCGATCTCGACGAGGTGCTTGTCGGCCTTCACGTGGTTGCAGCGGCGGCAGGAGGCCACCACGTTGTCCCAGACGTGCTTGCCCCCGCGGCTGCGCGGGATGACGTGGTCGACGCTGGTTGCGACGCCACCGCAGTACATGCACCGGCCCCCGTCGCGGGCGAACAGCGCCCTGCGGGTAAGAGGAACGGGCCCCCGATAGGGAACCCGGACGAATCGCTTGAGCCGGACCACGCTGGGTGCGGGGACTGTGACGGTTGCGCTGTGCATATAGGCGCCGGATTCCTCGAGGGAGACCGCCTTGTTCTCCAGGACGAGGACGAGCGCGCGACGAAGCGGTACGACGCCGAGCGGCTCGTACGACGCGTTGAGGACCAGGACATGCGGCACGGGGGCCTCCTTGGGCGTCGGCGGCGCGTGGCTTGCGCCGGGACGATCTGCAGTCAGTCTCCCCTCTTGCCTGGTGGAAGCGCCACCATGTCCCGGTAACGGGCTGGGAGTGTTTTCGACCACACCGGATTCATCCCCAGGATCATGGCCTGTTCAAGCCCGGGTGAGACCGGTCTCTCCTGAGCCTCTCCACCGCGGAACGGCATGGCGCACACACAATGCCCCGTTAGTGTGGTGGTCCTGTCCGTCCGGTGACCTTTTCGTGACCTTGACCGCCCCACCGGAGCGGACCGCGCAGCACCATGGAGGTACCTGCCGTGTCCTTGCCCGTCGTCCTACAGGCCGCCGGTGCGACGCCGTCCCCGTCTCCGTCGGGGTCGACGGCCCCGGCCGTACCGACGCTTCAGGACGCCCAGGAGAGCGCGACGAACGCGGCGAGCTGGGTGGAGCAGAACTGGTCGACCTGGCTCGCGATGGGCCTGCAGATCCTGCTGATCCTGGTCGTGGCGTTCGTGCTCAGAGCGGCGGTGCGGCGGGCGATCACCAAACTGATAGACCGGATGAACCGGACCGTGGAGTCGGTGGACGGCACCGCGCTGGGCGGACTGCTGGTCAACGCCGAGCGGCGCCGGCAGCGCTCGCAGGCGATCGGCTCGGTGCTGCGCTCGGTGGCGAGCTTCCTGATCCTCGGCACGGCCGCGCTGATGGTGCTGTCCACCTTCAAGATCAACCTGGCCCCGCTGCTGGCCTCGGCCGGTGTGGCCGGTGTGGCGATCGGTTTCGGTGCCCGGAACCTGGTCACGGACTTCCTCTCCGGCGTGTTCATGATCCTGGAGGACCAGTACGGCGTCGGTGACGTGGTCGACGCGGGCGTGGCCTCCGGCGAGGTGATCGAGGTCGGGCTGCGGGTGACCAAGCTGCGCGGCGACAACGGCGAGATCTGGTACGTCCGCAACGGCGAGGTCAAGCGGATCGGCAACCTCTCCCAGGGCTGGGCGACCGCCGGGGTCGACGTGACCGTACGGGCGAGCGAGGACCTGGACCGGGTGAAGGCCACGCTGGACGAGGTCGCCGAGCAGATGACCAAGGAAGAGCCCTGGAACGAGCTGCTGTGGGGGCCGATCGAGGTGCTAGGCCTGGACAGCGTGCTGATCGACTCCATGGTGGTCCGGGTCTCGGCCAAGACCATGCCGGGCAAGGCGGTGGCCGTGGAACGCGAGCTGCGCTGGCGCATCAAGCGGGCGTTCGACGCGGCCAGCATCCGCATCGTGGGCGGGGCGACGGCCACGGAGGACACCGAGGACACCCCCGACCCGACGGCCTCGGTGGCGGCACCCTCGGTCTACTCCAACACCGCGTCCCCGCAGTCGGAGGCGGCGACGCCGATCACTCCGCAGCAGCGGTCGGCGCCGAAGTAGCTCCGCAGGCCAGGCGGTAGCCCTCGCGGACCCAGGCGTCCTTGCCGGGGCGCTTCCCGCATCGCAGGAGCGCACTGCCGTCGCCGTCCCAGGTGGTCACGCTGCCGTACAGGTCGGTGTCACGGCCGGGACAGGTGACGGTGAAGTTCGCCTGTACGACGTGGACCCCGTCGGCCTCGACGAAACGGCCCTGGACTCCGCGGAGGTCGACCGTGACCAGGTCCTGCTTCCGGTTCACGGTCGTCCGGCCGGGCTTGCCCAGCATGGACACGTCCACGCTGAGGCGGTCGGCGAGCGAGGCCAGCACGCGCCGGTCCGAGACGCTCGGCGCGCTGGTCTCCACGCTCGCCGTCACCGTGCGCACGTGGACGGCCGGGAACTCGAAGTGCGCGTATTTCCTGGCCCTGACGTCGCTCTTGCCGACCGTCACCACCGGGGAGACCTCGGTGAGCCGCCATTCCGTCGCGGTCGTACGCCAGTGGATGGCCCCGGAGCGGCAGGAAGGGGCGGACGCGGAGGGGGTCGCACGGGCGACCGGCTTCTCCTGCGCCGTACACGCCACCGCGCCCAGCAGCAGCACCGCCGCCGCGATGTGACGCTGTTTCATTCCGCCCCCACCATCCTCACCATCTGACACAGCGCCACGAACGCACTCGCCCTGCGCACCCCCTGCATGCTCGTCAGCCCCTCCCCCGCCCGGATCCGCACCCGGGCCTCGCCCGAGGGCTCGAACGTCACCGAACCGGCGACGGACTGCCGGCCGCGGAACGGACGCCAGCGGAACTCCAGTCGCTCCTCCCCGCCCATCACGGCGAACGCCCGCTCGGACGTGTCCAGCAGGGCCCTCAGTCGCGCTGGCGGTCCGGCGGGGAAGGTGCGTTCCTGTGTCTCCGCGAGGGCCGCCACGGTGACCGGGATCCCGGTGCCCCGGGCACGTCGTATCAGGGCCCCGTGCACATGGAGGGCGCCGAGGAGAGCCGGCACCGCCCACACGAGCGGTACGGGGAGGAGATCGCCGAGCGTCGGCCAGGCGAAGCCGTCGTTGGAGGCCTCGACCAGGGCCATGATCACCATCAACGGCACAAAGCTCGCGAACGTGCTCAGCCAGAGCCTCAGCACCAGTCTTCCATCGGGCACGAATCGTGAATCTAAGCCCTCTGACCAGCGCAAACCAGATCCGTGATGGACTCGTGACGCACCCGGGGATTCAGATCGTCTTCACAGGAACCCCCCGTTCCCTCCGCATCGGGTGATCGTCTAGGGTCACCTCCACAACGGGCCCTTGTTCTGGAGCGCGACGCCGCCCGGGGGCCCGCTCCGAATGTGGGGAAACATGAGAAAGCTCGCCATAGGCACGGCCCTGTCCGGCGCCTTGGCCCTCGCCGGCCTCGCCGCACCCGCGGCCTCCGCGGCCGGCACGCCCGACCTGACCTTCGCCGGCGTGACCGTGAACAACGGCAAGCCGATCGTCGTCGGCATCAGCAAGGCCGTGACCGTGCCGGTGTCCTACACCCTGACCCGCCCCAAGGACCTGGTCATCGACCAGAAGAAGACGTTCCAGGCGGTGATCCTCTACCGCGGCACCCTGCGGACCATGCCCAACGAGGTGGACCCGGAGGCGGCGCCGGACTGCACGCCCACCGCCACGACGGACACCACGGTCACCGAGAGCTGCACCGAGACGATCGTCGTGGACCCGGGGGACTCCCTGTTCGAGGCCGCGGACGCCACCACCTGGAAGGCCGCGGGTCTGTACGCCCACGCCGACGGCACCGTCTCGGACGACTACCTGCACAACGAGACCGACGTGTCCATCTGGGGCAACCTCGCCTCGGTGAACGTGCAGCGCGCCGCCAAGGTGACCGTGAACGCCTCCCCGGAGCCCGCGGCCAAGGGCAAGACGCTCACCGTCAAGGGCAAGCTGACCCGGGCGAACTGGGAGAGCCTGAAGTACACGGGCTACCAGGGCCGGACGGTCCTGCTCCAGTTCAAGGCGGACGGCGGTTCGTACAAGAACGTCAAGGCGATCACCTCCGGCACCGGGGGCGCCCTGTCCACCACGGTGACGGCGACCAAGAGCGGAACGTACCGCTTCGTCTTCACGGGTACGGCCACCACCGCGGCCAAGGCCTCCGCCGGTGACCACGTGACGGTCAGGTAGTCGGGCACCCCGCTTGAAGCGGGCCCGCAGAGCAGGCCCGCACCCCCTTACGGCACGCCCCCGAGGTAACGACTCTGTTGCCTCGGGGGCGTTGTCTATTGACGCCCTCTTCGTCCTGGGCTTACGTTCCTCCCACCCGAATAGGAAAGTTTCCTAACAGTGATCTTCCGGCGCCCCGGTGATCAAGACTGGACGTCATGACCAGGTCACTGGGAAGCTGGGCAGTTGGAAAGGCAGGTGTCGACCCCCATGGCAGGAACCGCCGGTACGCCGGGCACCCCGCGCGTCCTGCGCGCCATGAACGACCGCGCCGCCCTGGATCTCCTGCTGGAGCACGGGCCGCTGTCCCGCACCCGGATCGGCAAGCTCACCGGCCTGTCCAAGCCGACCGCCTCCCAGTTGCTGGCCCGCCTGGAAGCGGCCGGCCTGGTCCGGGTCACCGGTACCAGCGAGGGCCGGCCGGGCCCCAACGCCCAGCTCTACGCGGTCAACCCGACGGCCGCGTACGCCGCCGGGCTCGACGTCACCCCGCACCGCATCCGCGCCGCCGTCGCCGACATCACCGGCCGCACGGTCGGCGAGTACGAACTGCCCACCCCCGGCCGCCGCCCCGCCCACCCGGTCGTCCAGCAGGTCACCGACGCCCTCGACGGCGCCGTGAAGGCCGCCGGGCTGGCCCGGGACGACGTCCACCGGCTGGTCATCGGCACCCCCGGCGCCTTCGACCCGGGCACCGGCCGGCTGCGCTACGCCTCCCACCTGCCCGGCTGGCACTCCCCCACGCTGCTCGACGAACTCGCGGCGGCGCTCCCGATGCCGGTCGAGTACGAGAACGACGTCAACCTCGTCGCCATCGCCGAACAGCGGCTCGGCGCGGCCCAGGGGCACGCGGACTTCGTGCTGCTGTGGAACCAGGAGGGCATGGGCGCCGCCCTGGTCCTCGGCGGCCGGCTGCACCGCGGCTGGACCGGCGGCGCCGGCGAGGTCGGCTTCCTCCCCGTGCCGGGCACCCCCCTGGTGCGCCAGGTGACCAAGGCCAACAGCGGTGGCTACCAGGAGCTGGCCGGCTCCCAGGCCGTACCGAAGCTGGCCCGCGAACTCGGCATCGAGGACGTGCCGTCGGGGCCGTACACCGAGGCCGCCGCGGAACTCCTGGCGCGCGCCGCCGACCATGTGAGCGGACCCCACCGGGAGCTGCTCGCCACCTACGCGACCCGGCTGGCCACCGGTCTCGCCTCGCTCGTCTCCGTCCTCGACCCCGAACTCGTCGTCCTCAGCGGCTCCGCCCTGACGGCCGGCGGCGAGGTGCTGCGCGCCCTCGTCCAGGCCGAGCTGGAGGAGCTGGCGGCGGCCCGCCCCCGGCTCGTCGTCGGCGACGTCCGTGAACACCCCGTGCTGCGCGGCGCGTTGGAGTCCGCGCTCGCGACCACCCGCGACGAGGTCTTCGACACCTCGCACTGAGCCCGCCCCCCTCCGCAGTCCCCCTCTCCTCACCCACCCCTGCCCCGGGAGACCTCGCCATGCCCGAAGTCATGCCCTCAGCCATACCCTCCGTTGCCCGAAAAGCGGCTTTCGCGGTAACCGCCTCCCTCGCCCTGCTCGCCACCGCCTGTACGGGCCAGTCCAACTCCGGCGCCACCGACGACGCCTCCAAGGACACGACGATCAACTTCTGGCACGCGTGGAGCGCGCCGAACGAGGTGAAGGCGGTCAAGGACCTGGTCGCCGGCTTCGAGAAGGCGCACCCCAACATCCACGTGAACATCGTCGGCAACATGACCGACGACAAGATCAACCAGGCGCTGCGCTCCGGCGGCGACCGGGCCCCGGACGTGATCTCCTCCTTCACCACCAACAACGTGGGCAAGTTCTGCTCCTCGGGCGCGCTGGTGGACCTCAACCCCTTCTTCAAGAAGTCGGGGATCGACCCGGAGACGACCTTCCCGAAGCCGATGAACGAGTACACCCAGTTCGACGGCAACCGCTGCGCGGTGCCGCTGCTGGGCGACGCGTACGGCCTCTACTACAACAGGACGGCGTTCAAGAAGGCGGGCATCACGGCCCCGCCGAAGACGTGGTCCGAATTCGAGGCCGACGCCAAGAAGCTGACGATCCCGCAGGGCGACGGTTACCGGCAGCTGGGCTTCATGCCGGACTACCACGGCTGGGAGTCCACGACCGAGCACTACTTCGGGCAGTTCTCGCCGACGTACTTCGACAAGGCCGGCAAGTCCAACGTGGCCAAGGACCCGGCGTTCGAGAAGGGCTTCACCCTCCAGAAGCGGCTGGTCGACGAACTCGGCGGCTTCCAGAAGCTGGAGAAGTTCCGGGCCACGCTGGGTGACGAGTGGGGCCCCAAGCACCCCTTCCACACCGGTCAGGTCGCCATGCAGCTGGACGGCGAGTGGCGGCTCGGGATGGCGCTCGACACCAAGCCGAAGTTCGACATCGGCGTGGCCCCGCTGCCCGTCCCGGACGACCAGGCCGACCAGTACGGCAAGGGCTACATCACCGGCACCATCGCGGGCATCGCGGCCACCAGCCACAAGCAGAACGCGGCCTGGGAACTGGTGAAGTACATGACCACGAACACGGACGCGGTGGTCGGCTTCGCCAACGGCATCCACAACGTGCCCTCCACGCTCGCCGCGCTGAAGTCCCCGAAGCTGAAGTACGACCCCCGGTTCAAGACCTTCCTGGACATCGCCGCGAACCGGAACTCCACCACCACTCCCGCCTCGATCAACGGCGGTGTGTACCTGGTGACGATCCAGCAGTTCGGCTACGACTACGAGAGCGGCAAGGTCACCGATCTGAAGGCCGGCCTGAAGAAGACGGCCGCCCAGATCGACACCGACATCGCGCAGGCGAAGTAGCCATGAGCACCATCACCCTGGCGTCGAAGCAGCGGAAACAAGCACTGCGTACGGCCGCCTTCATGTCGCCCTGGCTGATCGGCTTCGCGGTCTTCTTCGCGTACCCGCTGATCTCGACGGTCTACTTCTCGTTCATGCACTACGACGGCTTCGAGCCGCCGACGTGGAGCGGGACGAAGAACTGGACGTACGTCTTCGAGCACTACCCGCTCTTCTGGCCCGCCCTGCGCAACACGCTGTGGCTGGTCGTCGTGGTGGTGACCCTCCGGGTCCTCTTCGGGCTCGGCGTCGGCCTGCTCATCACCAAGATCAAGACGGGGACGGGTGTCTTCCGCACCCTGTTCTATCTGCCGTACCTGGCCCCGCCGGTCGCCGCGACCATGGCCTTCGCCTTCCTGCTCAACCCCGGTACGGGCCCGGTCAACTCGCTCCTGGAGAAGACCGGCATCCCGGCGCCGGGCTGGTTCAACGACCCGGCCTGGTCCAAGCCGGCCCTGACCCTGCTCTTCCTGTGGGGCGTCGGCGACCTGATGGTCATCTTCATGGCCGCGCTGCTCGACGTGCCGGCGGAGCAGTACGAGGCCGCCGAGCTGGACGGCGCGTCCGCGTGGCAGCGCTTCCGGTACGTCACGCTGCCGAACATCTCCCCGATCGTGATGTTCGCCGTGGTCACCGGCGTGATCCAGACCATGCAGTGCTACACCCAGCCCCTGATCGCGGGGAAGGTCGCCTCGGGTGTGATCCAGGGCGCGGGCACCCAGTTCGAGCCCGGCTACCCGGACAAGTCCACGCTCACCCTCCCGCAGCTCGTCTACAACCTCGGTTTCCAGCGCTTCGACTACGGCTCCGCGTGTGTCGTCGCCCTGGTCCTCTTCGTCCTGTCGATGGCGTTCACCGCGTTCCTGATGCGGCGCCGGGGCGGTCTCATCCAGGCAGGTGACTGACCATGACCCAAGTACTGGACCAGCCGGTGAAGCCGACGGCGCAGGTGTCCGGGGCGGAGCGCACCGCCCGCCGCAGGGCCCTGCTGGAGTGGATCGCGATCCACTCCCTCGGCGTCGCCGCCGCGCTGTTCTTCACGCTCCCCTTCGTGTTCGTGTTCCTGACCTCGCTGATGAGCGACACCCAGGCCCTGAGCCGCGACCTGATCCCGCACACCTGGGAGTGGGGCAACTACAAGAAGGTCTTCGACACACCCGGCTTCCTGACCTGGTGGAAGAACACGCTGATCTACGCCGGCCTCGGCACCGTCCTGACCGTGGTGTCGTCCATCCCGGTGGCGTACGCGCTCGCCAAGTTCCGCTTCCGGGGCCGCAACCTGTCACTCATGCTGGTGATCTCGATGATGATGCTGCCTCCGCAGGTGATCATCATCCCGATGTACCTGTTCTGGGCGAAGCAGCTGGACCTGTCGGGCACGCTGTGGCCGCTGGTCATCCCGCTGGCGTTCGGGGACGCGTTCTCCATCTTCCTGCTGCGCCAGTTCCTGATGACGATCCCGAACGAGTACGTCGACGCGGCGAAGGTGGACGGCTGCGGCGACCTGCGCACCCTGCTGCGGGTGGTCCTGCCGATGGCGAAGCCGGGCATCGCCGCCGTCGCCCTCTTCCAGTTCTTCAACGCCTGGAACGACTACTTCGGCCCCCAGATCTACGCCTCGGAGAACCCCGGCGCCTGGACCCTCTCCTACGGCCTGGAGTCCTTCAAGGGCGCGCACCACACCGACTGGAACCTGACCATGGCCGCGACCGTGCTGGTCATGGCCCCCGTGATCCTCGTGTTCTTCTTCGCCCAGAAGGCGTTCGTGGAAGGCGTCACGCTCACCGGAGTGAAGGGTTAACCAAGCATGAAACTCACCGTGGTCGGCGGAGGCTCGACCTACACCCCCGAACTCATCGACGGCTTCGCGCGCCTCAGGGACACCCTGCCCATCGAGGAACTGGTGCTCGTGGACCCGGCCGCCGAACGCCTGGAACTGGTGGGCGGCCTGGCCCGCCGGATCTTCGCCAGGCAGGCGCACCCCGGCCGGATCGTCACCACGTCCGACCTGGACGCGGGAGTCGACGGCGCCGACGCCGTACTGCTCCAGCTCCGTGTCGGCGGCCAGGCAGCCCGCGAGCAGGACGAGACCTGGCCGCTGGAGTGCGGCTGCATCGGCCAGGAGACGACCGGCGCGGGCGGCCTCGCCAAGGCGCTGCGCACGGTCCCGGTCGTCCTCGACATCGCCGAACGGGTCCGCCGTACGAACCCGCTCGCGTGGATCATCGACTTCACCAACCCGGTCGGCATCGTCACCCGCGCCCTGCTCCAGGCGGGCCACCGTGCGGTGGGCCTGTGCAACGTGGCGATCGGTCTCCAGCGCAAGTTCGCGGCGCTGCTGGGCACCGACCCGAAGGACGTCCACCTGGACCACGTGGGCCTGAACCACCTCACCTGGGAGACGGGGGTGCGCCTCGGCGGCCCCGAGGGCGCCAACGTCCTGCCCAAGCTCCTGGCCGAACACGGCGACACCATCGCCGACCACCTGCGCCTGCCCCGCCCCCTCCTGGACCGCCTGAGCGTGGTCCCCTCGTACTACCTGCGCTACTACTACGCCCACGACGAGGTCGTACGAGAACTGCGCACCAAGCCCTCCCGGGCGGCCGAAGTCGCCGCGATGGAACGCGAGTTGCTGACGATGTACGGCGACCCGTCCCTGGACGAGAAGCCGGTGCTGCTGGCCAAGCGGGGCGGCGCCTTCTACTCGGAGGCGGCGGTGGACCTGGCGGCGGCCCTGCTGGGCGGCACGGGCAGCCCGTACCAGGTGGTGAACACGCTCAACAAGGGCACGCTGCCCTTCCTGCCGGACGACGCGGTGATCGAGGTGCAGGCGGCGGTCGGCCCGACCGGCCCCACCCCCCTCCCCGTCCCGGACCTGGACCCGCTGTACGCGGGCCTGGTGGCGAACGTGACGACGTACGAGGACCTGGCCCTGGAGGCGGCGCTGCGCGGCGGCCGGGACCGCGTCTTCCGGGCGCTGCTGGCCCACCCCCTGATCGGCCAGTACGAGTACGCCGACACCCTCACCGACCGACTGATCGCGCACAACCGGGAGCACCTGGCGTGGGCCTGACCTCGACCGTCCTCGCTATCGACGCGGGCAACAGCAAGACCGACGTGGCCGTGGTGACCGGCGAGGGGGAGGTCCTGGCCACGGCCCGCGGCGGCGGCTTCCGCCCGCCGGCGGTGGGCGTGGAGGCGGCGATGGACGCCCTGGCCGACCCGGTCGGGCGGGCCCTGTCGGACGCGGGCCTGTCCGCCGCCTCGCACGTCTCCGCCTGCCTGGCCAACGCCGATCTGCCGGTCGAGGAGGAGCAGTTGGCCGGCGCGCTGCACGCGCGCGCGTGGGGCGCGTCGGTGGAGGTCCGCAACGACACCTTCGCGATCCTGCGGGCGGGCGTGGCCGAGCCCCGGGGCGTGGCCGTGGTGTGCGGCGCGGGCATCAACTGCGTCGGCATGCGCCTTGACGGCCGCACCGCCCGCTTCCCGGCGATCGGCCGCATCTCCGGCGACTGGGGCGGCGGTTGGGGCCTTGCCGAGGAGGCCCTCTGGTACGCGGCCCGCGCGGAGGACGGCCGCGGCGAGCCGACGGAGCTGGTCCGCACGCTCCCGGCCCACTTCGGTCTCCGCTCCATGTACGCGCTGATCGAGGCCTTGCACCTGGAGCACGTCGAGCACGGCCGCCGCCACGAACTGACCCCGGTCCTCTTCGAGACGGCCGCACAGGGCGACCCGGTCGCCCGCTCGATCGTGCACCGCCTCGCGGAGGAGGTCGCGACGATGGCCACGGTCGCCCTGACCCGCCTCGACCTCCTCGCCGAGGAGACCCCGGTCCTCCTGGGCGGCAGCGTCCTGACCGCCGGCCACGCCCAACTCGACGACACCCTGCGCGACCTGCTGTCCTCCCGGGCCCCCAAGGCCGACGCCCGGGTGGTGACGGCCAGCCCGGTCCTGGGCGCGGTGTTGCTGGGCCTGGACCGGCTGGGGGCGCAGGCGGAGGCGCGGGAGCGGGCCCGGGCCTACTGGGAGAAGAGGGAGGACTGAGCGCCGGGCGCGCGTTCCCGTTGCTCGGCGACGGCGGACCCGACGGTCTTTTCGAGGAGCGTGAACGACTTGGGCGCACCGCCCGGCTGCGCCTTGCCCGCCTTGTGGCCGACGGCCTGGTAGCCGGCGTTCAGGTAGTACCTGTTCAGGCGCTCGTTGCCGGCCAGGCAGTCCAGGCGCACCAACGCCCGCCCCGCCGCGGCCACACGACGCTCCGCGGCCTGCAGAAGCGGTCGCCCCGTCCCGGGCGGGGCACTGCCGCGGTCCACCATCAGCCGGTAGACGTAACCGGCCACCGGCGGCTGCGGCCCCCAGGCGTCCTCGTCCTCCCACCACAGCTCCCAGGCCCCGGCCAGGCGGCCGTCGGCCTCGGCGAGCCAGACCTCGCCACTGGCCAGGATCCGGCGGAAGTGGCTCTCGTCCAGCTCGCCGGGCCGCCACTGGGCATCAACTGCCCCGGATCGCAAGCGCGTCTACTCGTCCTCGCCGTCACCGCCGTCACCGCCGTCACCGCTGTCCGCATAGAGGCAGAAGGGATGCCCGGCCGGGTCGAGCAGGACCCTGACGTTGTCCTGGGGCTGGTGGTCGGCCTCGCGGGCGCCGAGGTGCAGGGCGTGTGCCACCGCGGCTCCCAGGTCCGTCACCTCGAAGTCGAGGTGCATGGTGATGCGTTGCGCGCCCTCACGGGCGGGCCAGACCGGGGGGACGTAGTCGTCCGCGCGCTGGATGGCGAGGTAGGCCACGCCCTCCGGTGGGGTGAGGGCCGCTTCGTCGGCGTCCTCCTTGGCGATCTCCCAGCCGAGGAGTTCCGAGTAGAAGCGGGCGAGCGCGTGCGGGTCGGGGGCTTCGAGGACCACGCCCCACCAGTCGTGGCGTGCCATGCGGGGAGTGCCGGGGTCGTGACGGGGTCGTCCGTGCATGTCGGCGAAGGGTACAAGGGAACCGATCCGACGCACCCGGCGTGTTCATCGGCAGGGGGTGGTGCGGAAGGCTCCCCGCGCCGTCATTCCGTAGGTTGCGCTGCGATCCGATCAAGATCGAGTGAAGGCTGGTGCGGATGTCAGTCCGGGCGGTGATACTTGGCGGCGAACGGATGACCATGGGGGAGGTCAAGTGACACACCCGCCGAAGAGCAGCGCGGCGCCACCACAGGTGGGCTCCGCCCTGCCCACCGTCCCCCCTCAGCCCGGCGCACCCGCACGGCCGGGCCCGCCTCCGGCCCCCCGCCGTACCGCCTTCGCCGAGGGTGTCGAGCGGGTGCGGGCCGCCGCGACCACCGAGCCCGGGCGGCTGCGGATCATCGGCGCCGTCCTCGCGCTGCTCGTCGTCGCATTCGGTGCGGTCACCGCCTGGCAGACCTCCGAGCGCGCGGCCGCCGCCGACGACGTGCTGCACCGCAGCCAGCCGCTCAGTGCCGGCGCGGCCGGCATCTACCGCTCGCTGGCCGACGCCAACACGGCCGCATCCAGCGGGTTCCTGGCCGGCGGGCAGGAGACCGCGGACTCGCGAGACCGGTACGAGAAGGACATCCGTGCGGCCGCCGAAGGGCTCGTCACGGCCGCCGCCAACGCCGAGCCGGGCTCCCCCTCCGAGGCGACCGTCGCCAAGCTGAACCAGCTGCTGCCCGAGTACAAGGGGCTCATCGAGCGCGCCCGGACCTACAACCGCCAGGGATACCCGGTCGGCGGCGCGTATCTGCGGTACGCCAACGAGAAGATGCAGAAGGAGATGCTCCCGGCGGCGGAGGATCTCTACACGAAGGAGAACCAGCGGCTCGACGCCGACTACGGGGACGCGACGCCGTACCCCTGGGCGGCGATAGCGCTCGGCGTGCTCGCCCTGACCGCGCTCGGCTGGGCCCAGCACCGTACGTACCGGCGCACCAACCGGGTCCTCAACCACGGACTCGTTGCCGCCACCGCCGCCACCGGTGTGGTGCTGCTGTGGCTGGTCGTCGGGCACACCGTCGCACGCTCGGGCCTCGACGGCTCCTACGACCACGGCATCCGCTCGCTGAAGGTCCTGCACGACGCGCGGATCGCCTCCCTGAAGGCGCGCGGCAACGAGAACCTGAGCCTGGTGGCGCGCGGCGCCGAGACGGTGACGGTCGGCGAACAGACGTACGACGCGTACTACTACGACTTCGACAAGGACATGACCGTGCTCGGCAAGGGCCTCACCGAGGCCGACCGGCTCGCCGACGACCAGGCGGGCACCAAGCCGGTCAAGGCGGCCGAGGGCAACATGGCGGTGTGGAAGAAGCGTCACACCTCCGCCCGTACCGAGGACGAGAACGGCAACTACCAGCAGGCGCTGGACATGGTGATCGGCGGCAAGGGCGCGACCGGCGAGTGCTTCGACAGTGTCGACAGCAACCTCGCCCGGGCCATCGACCACGAGCAGACCGAGTTCCAGCAGGCCGCGGGTGACGGACTGGACGCGATGACCGGGCTGTCCGTGGGTGCCGCCGTACTGGCGGTCCTCGGCGCCGCGGGCGCGGTCGCCGGCATCGGGCGCAGGCTTTCGGAGTACCGGTGACAGGGGGCAGGACGATGTACGCAGCACGTGCACGGGCCTCCCTGCGGGGCTGGGGCGGAGTCGGCGCGATGGCGGTGCTGTGCGCCCTGGCGCTGGCGTTCGTCCTGCTGCTGCCGCGGACCCAGGAGTCCCCCCCGGTCGGGCACACCGCCGGCCCGGGAGTGGCGGAGGCCACCCAGGCCCGGGCCGCGGACTGCAAGGACTCCGAGGCGCAGAAGCAGACGCTGTCGCCGTCCGGCGCCGACGGGCCGACGATCGACGCCATCAAGTCCCGTGCGGGCGCCAAGCGCAAGCTGGTCGTCGGCGTCGACCAGAACAGCTACCACTGGGGCTACCGCAACCCGAACACCGAGGGCGCGGAGCTGGAGGGCTTCGACATCGACCTGGTGCACCGGATCGCCGCGGACATCCTCGGCGACCCGGACGCGGTGCAGTTCAAGGCGATACCGACCAGCCAGCGCATCCCCGCCATCCAGGACGGCCGGGTCGACATGGTCGTGCGCACGATGACCATCAACTGCCAGCGGCTCGGCGAAGTCGCCTTCTCCGCGCCCTACTTCAAGACCGGACAGCAGGTGCTCGCGCCCAAGTCGTCGGCCATCACCGGGTACGACGACACGCTCGCGCACAAGAAGATCTGCACGGCGTCCGGTTCCACCGCCTACCTCAAGCTGAAGGCGGACCGGGACAAGGGCACCCTGCCCGCCTCCACCGACATCTCCACCACCGTCCCCAACCAGCTCGACTGCCTGGTCCGTTTGCAGCTCGGTGAGGTCGACGCCGTCGTCACCGACGGCGCGCTCGCCGCGAGCCAGGCCGCCCAGGACCCGACGGTCGAACTGAAGGGCAAGGCGTTCACCACCGAGTACTACGGCGTGGCGATGAAGAAGGACGCCACCGATCTGGTACGCCGGGTCAATCGCATCCTGGTCGGCTACCGAGCGAACGGCTGGCAGGCGTCGTACGACAGATGGCTGTCGGCCACACTGGGCAAGGACTCGGGACCGTCCAAGCCGCCGGCCCCGGAGTATCTGCGCACGAGCTGACTTCCACCCACCAACGACCCAGGCCAACCACACAGCAGCGAGAGGTGATCGATGGGCGTCACGGACCCCGCCGGGCCGGTGATGGACCGGGACGAGGTGGACCGTGCGCTGGCGCGGCTCGGCGCGGAGCACGAGGCGATCGAGACCTCGCTGCTCGCCCTCCAGGACCACGCGGGCCGCAGACTCCTCGAAGGCGCCGAACTGACCGGCGTCACCAGGGAACGCTGGGCGGCCACGGAGGCGTCGATCACCCTGCTGTGGGCGTACTTCGACGCCTACACGGCCGCGCTGCGCTCCGCCCGGGAGATCCGCTCCCGGCGCCGCTGGTCCAGCCGCGAGGACCTGGTGGAGCTGACAGAACTGCTGCGCGGCGAGGGCGTCACGGTCCCGGGCGGCACCGGCAAGCTCAGCGAGAGCTTCTCGCTGGGCACCCTGGTCGACCGGATGAACGAGCTGTACGCGTCCTCGCTGGACCTGGTGGTCACCGCCGACGCGGTCTGGTCGGCGCTGCCCGCCCGGATCGATTTACTCGCCGCGGAACTCCAGCGCACCCGCAAACTCGCGCACTCCGTCGGCGTACGCCCCGGCGAGCACCCGGCCGGCGACGACCTGGAGCGCATCACCCGCACGCTGACCAAGCTGCGCGAGGACGTGGTCTCGGACCCGCTCGCCTTCTGGGTGCCGGCGGAGGGCAGTTCGGCGCCCGGCGGCGGCCGCCCGGACACCACGGTGTACGACCGTGAGGCGCGCGCCCTGGAGGACGTACGGCGCGAGATCGACGCCGTGCTGACGGTCCGCCAGGATGCCGAGGCGCGGCTGATCCGGCTGCGGGACGTGCTCTCCCGCGCGGACCGCACCCTCGCCGAGGCGCGCACCGCGCGCGGTGAGGTGCTCGCCAAGATCGCCGCGACCGAGGTGCCCGTCGTCAGCGGGCCGCCGACCGCGCTGCAGGAACAGCTGGCGACCGCGGCCGAGTACCGGCGGCAGGCGCAGTGGCACCGGCTCTCCCCGCTCCTGGAGTCCCTGGAACAGAAGGCCGAGGACGAACTGCTGCGGGCCCGTGAGTCGTTGACGGCGGTCACCGCGCCGCTCGCGGTCCGCGCCGAGCTGCGCGGCCGCCTGGACGCGTACAAGGCGAAGGTCGCCCGGCACGGGCTGGCCGAGGACCCGCTGCTGATGGAGCGGTACGACGCCGCCCGGCGCATGCTGTGGAGCGCGCCCTGCGACCTGCGGGTGGCCGAACAGGCCGTGCTGCGCTACCAGCAGGCGGCGGCCGAACAGTTCGGCGCACCGCGCGTGCCCGAGCAGCACGGGCCCGAGGACCGGAAGGGGGAGCACGCGTGAGCCAGGCACAGCAGAGCTGTCAGCGGCCGGGCTGCGAGGGGACGTACGAGGACGTCGGCGGCGGTGAGCTGTACTGCGACACCTGTGGCCTCGCCCCCGTCGTCTCGTCGAGCGGCATGGTCGGCTCGCCGCCCACCGGGATCACCAGCGGCGGCAAGGGCTCGGCGAGCAGCGGCAGTTCCCGCAGCGCGCGTACGTCGTCGCAGTCGTCCCGGTCGCGGCGCTCGGTGTCCGGGCGGCTCTCGCGCTCCCTGTCGGGCAAGTCCACCGGCCGCTCGGTGTCCGTGCGCAGCTCCGGCTCCGCCTCGGGCACCTCCACGCGGGGGCGGCTGGGCGCAGGGCTTGTCTCGGTGCCGCAGGTGCCGCGTCCCGACCCGCGCGCGATGGTGCTGGAGAACCCGGAGGTGCCCGAGCGGAAGCGGTTCTGCTCGCGGTCCGACTGCGGGGCTCCCGTCGGCCGGGCGCGCGGTGACCGGCCGGGGCGCACGGAGGGGTTCTGCACCAAGTGCGGGCACCCGTACTCGTTCGTGCCGAAGCTGAAGGCCGGGGACGTCGTGCACGGCCAGTACGAGGTCGCGGGCTGCCTCGCGCACGGCGGCCTGGGCTGGATCTACCTCGCCGTGGACCGGGCCGTGTCCGACCGGTGGGTGGTGCTCAAGGGCCTGCTGGACACCGGCGACCAGGACGCGATGGAGGCCGCGATCTCCGAGCGGCGGTTCCTCGCGGAGATCGAGCACGCCAACATCGTGCGGATCTACAACTTCGTCGAGCACCTCGACCAGCGCACCGGCTCCCTCGACGGCTACATCGTCATGGAGTACGTCGGCGGCAAGTCGCTGAAGGAGATCGCCAACGCCCGCCGCACACCGGACGGCCGGCGCGATCCGCTGCCGGTGGAGCAGGCCTGCGCGTACGGCATCGAGGCGCTTGAGGCGCTCGGCCATCTGCACAGCCGCAATCTGCTGTACTGCGACTTCAAGGTCGACAACGCCATCCAGACCGAGGACCAGCTCAAGCTGATCGACATGGGCGCGGTGCGCCGGATGGACGACGACGAGTCGGCGATCTACGGCACGGTGGGCTACCAGGCGCCCGAGGTCGCCGAGGTCGGCCCGTCGGTGGCGAGCGACCTGTACACGGTGGGCCGTACCCTCGCGGTGCTCACCTTCGACTTCCAGGGCTACACGAACGTCTTCGTGGACTCCCTGCCCGACCCGGACCACATCGAGGTCTTCCGCCGCTACGAGTCCTTCTACCGGCTCCTGGTCCGCGCCACCGACCCCGACCCGGCCCGCCGGTTCGCCTCCGCGCAGGAGATGGCCGAGCAGCTGACCGGGGTCCTGCGCGAGGTCGTCTCGCTGCAGACGGGGCAGGCCCGGCCCGCGCTGTCGACGCTGCTGGGGCCCGAAGTGAAGGTCACGGACGCGGAGTTGTTCCCCAAGCTGGACGGGGACGTGTCACGGCTCGGGGCGCGGCAGGTGCGCAGCGCCCATCCCGTCCCCGCGCTGCCCCCGGCAGCGATCGTCAAGCCGGTCGACACCCCCGCCGCCGCCCTCGCCCTGCCCGTCCCGCTGGTCGACCCGGGCGACCCCAACGCCGGTTTCCTGGCGGGCCTGATGGCGTCCGCGCCGGCCGAACTGATCAGCGCGCTGGACGCGGCACCGGTGGCGACCGTCGAGACCCGGCTGCGGCAGGTCCGGGCCCGGCTGGAAAGCGGCGACCACCAGGCCGCGCTGATGGCGCTGGCCAAGCTGGACGAGGAACGGCCCGACGACTGGCGGGTGGTGTGGTACCGGGGCGTGGCCGCCCTGGTCACCGGTGACTTCGAGGGCGCGGCACTCTCCTTCGACGCGATCTACGACGCCTTCCCCGGCGAGGCCGCGCCCAAGCTGGCGCTCGGCCTGTGCGCGGAGGTGCTCGGCCAGCTGGACAACGCGGCCGAGTACTACGGCCTGGTGTGGGCGACCGACCCGAGCTTCGTCAGCGCGGCCTTCGGGCTGGCCCGGGTGCAGCTCGCGGCCGGGGACCGGCGCGGTGCCGTACGGACCCTGGAGTCGGTGCCGGAGTCCTCCATCCACTACACGGCAGCCCGGGTCGCCGCGGTCCGGGCCCGGCTCAGACAACGCACGGCGACCGCCGCCGACGTACCGTTCCTGGACGACCTGACGGCCGCCGCCGGGCAGGTCGAGGCGCTGGACGCGTACGGTCTGGATCCGGCCCGGCGCGAGCAGTTGTCGGCCGAAGTCCTCGGCAGCGCGCTGGACTGGATACTCTCCACAGGCGAGGGCACCGCCCAACCCGCCGTCGGCGGACGGGTGCTGCTCGGCAGCGGTCTGGACGAGCGGGGCCTCCGCTTCGGACTGGAGCGCGCGTACCGCACGCTGGCCCGGCTGGCGACCGGCGGCCAGGAGAGGATCGAACTGGTGGAACGGGCCAACCGTTACCGCCCCCGGACGTGGGTGTAGTTGATGTCGCAGATGCCCCAGCAGGCCGCACTGTCGAAGTGCCCGAGCTGCACGGAGCCGCTCGAGTCGGGTGACCTTTTCTGCGGCGCGTGCGGATACGACCTCTCCGTCGTGCCCGTGCCGCCGCAGGACCATCCGACGCTCACCATGACCGGCTCCCCCGCGCCCGGGGACGGCGTGGACTGGCCCGCCCCCGAGCCGGCCGGCTCCGGCAGCACCCCGGGCGAGGTGCATCTGCCGGCCGATCTGCCCGGCACCGACTCGGGCGGCAAGTCCCTGCACGCCCAGGAGCCGGCCGCGCCCGGCGTCCGCTTCGACCGGCCCCCGGAGCCCGACGAGTACCCGCTGCAGGCCCCGGACCCGCGCGCGGCGGCCCCCGCCGTGCCGGAGGAGCCCCAGCCGGTCTGTGTGGCCTGCCGGGCGGGCCGGGTGGACAGCGACGGCTACTGCGAGAACTGCGGGCACGCCCAGCCCCGCGAACGCGACCACATGGAGCGGGAGTCGGGCCCGGTCGCCGCGGTCAGCGACCGCGGCCTGCGCCACCACCGCAACGAGGACGCCTTCACCGTCGACCACACCGCGCTGCCCGACGGCTCGCCCGCCACCCTGGCGATCGTCTGCGACGGCGTGTCCTCGGCGACCCGCCCCGACGAGGCCTCCGCGGCCGCCGCGCAGGCTGCCGGTGACACCCTGCTGGCCGCCCTGCCGCGCGGCACCCACCCGCAGCAGGCGATGCACGAGGCGATCGTGGCCGCCGCCCAGGCCGTCAACGCGCTCGCCGAGGAGCCCGCTTCGGCCCGCGAGCACGCCCCGCACCAGAACGCCCCGGCCTGCACCATCGTCGGCGCGGTCGTCACCTCCGGGCTGCTGGTGGTCGGCTGGGTCGGCGACAGCCGCGCCTACTGGGTGCCGGCCGACCGCGGCGCGCCCGCGGCCCGGCTGACCGAGGACGACTCCTGGGCGGCGCAGATGGTCGCGGCCGGCCTGATGAACGAGGCGGAGGCGTACGCCGACGAGCGCGCCCACGCGATCACCGGCTGGCTCGGCGCGGACGCCTACGAACTTGAGCCGCACACCGCCTCCTTCAAGCCGGACCGGCCCGGTGTCGTGGTGGTGTGCACCGACGGCCTGTGGAACTACGCGGAGACGGCCGAGGAGATGTCCGAGGTGGTCCCGGCCGACGCGGCCGAGCGGCCGCTGCACAGCGCCCGGGTTCTGGTCGGCCACGCCCTGGACGGCGGGGGCCACGACAACGTAACAGTGGCCGTCGTGCCGTTCCCCGCGCCGCCGCAGGGGGCAGGATCGGCCTGAGGCCGTAGAAAACGGGGAAGCCTCGACGGACCGGAGGGGACCGGTCCGTCCACACGCATGTGCCTCGCTTCGGCGGGGTGTCCGAGGGGGATCTAGACAAACATGGCCAATTTCGCGAAGTCGCACGTGCCGCAGTTCTCGGTCGACGTCTACCAGAACGAGTACCTGCCCGAGGGCGGCCGTGAGGTCAACGCCATCGTCACGGTGACGGCGACGGGGGGCGGCACGATCGGGAGCGCGGTCGCCGCGCCGCTGTACACACCGGGCCACGGGCCCTCCGCCGCGGTGGCGATCATGGTCGACTGCTCGGGCTCCATGGACTACCCGCCGACCAAGATGCGCAACGCCCGGGACGCCACGGCCGCCGCGATCGACACCCTGCGCGACGGCACCCACTTCGCGGTGATCGGCGGCACGCACGTCGCCAAGGAGGTGTACCCCGGCGGCGGACGGCTCGCGGTCGCCGACGCCACCACGCGCGAGCAGGCCAAGCAGGCGCTGCGCCGGCTCAGCGCGGGCGGCGGCACCGCCATCGGCACCTGGCTGCGACTGGCCGACCGGCTGCTGTCCTCGGCGGACGTGGCCATCCGGCACGGCATCCTGCTCACCGACGGACGCAACGAGCACGAGTCGCCGGAGGACCTCCGGGCCGCGCTGACCGAATGCGCCGGGCGGTTCACCTGTGACGCGCGCGGCGTGGGCACCGACTGGGAAGTGAAAGAAGTCACAGGTATCGCCTCCGCGCTGCTCGGCACCGCCGACATCGTCGCCGACCCGGCGGGCCTGGCCGCCGACTTCACGCGGATGATGGAGACGGCGATGGGCAAGGAGGTCGCCGACGTCACCCTCCGGGTGTGGACGCCGGTCGGTACGACCATCAGGTTCGTCAAGCAAGTCGCGCCCACGGTGGAGGAGTTGACCGGCCGGCGCACGGAGGCCGGGCCGCGGGCCGGGGACTATCCCACCGGGTCCTGGGGCGACGAGTCCCGCGACTACCACCTGTGCGTCGAGGTCGCGGCGGCCGGTCTCGGCCGGGAGATGCTGGCCGCCCGGGTGTCGCTGGTCATCCCGCAGGCGGACGGATCGGTGCAGAACCTCGGCGCGCAGGGGCTCGTACGGGCCGTGTGGACCGACGACATGACGGCCTCGACCTCGATCAACCCCCAAGTCGCCCACTACACCGGGCAGGCCGAACTGGCACAAGCCATCCAGCAAGGGCTGGATCTTCGCAAAGCGGGCGATTTCGATGGAGCAACGGCCAAACTGGGGCGCGCTGTTCAGCTCGCCAGTGCCTCCGGGAACGCCGATACTGCGAAACTGCTTGCGAAGGTGGTGGACGTGGTCGATGCAGCGACAGGTACTGTGCGACTGAAGGCGAAGGTCGCGGAGGCCGACGAGATGACTCTCGAGACCCGGTCCACAAAGACTGTTCGTGTAAAGAAGTAGTGACTCAGCAGTACTGAGTAGGACCCTGAAGGAGAGGGGGAAGCGCCGACATGCCGACCTGCCCGAACGGACACCAGTCGGGTTCCGACGACTGGTGCGAGGTCTGCGGTCACCGCATGGCCGGTGCCGTACCTCCGCCCCCACCACCGCCCCCGGCCGCCGGCGGCTACGGCTTCCCGCCCCCGCAGGGCACCCAGGCCGGCGGCCGCCCGCAGGGCGCGCCCGAGCCGGAGCTGTGCCCGCAGTGCCGTACGCCCCGCGAGGGCGGCGCGCCCTTCTGCGAGGAGTGCCGGTGGAACTTCCTGACCAACACGGCCACCTCCTACACCCCGGCCGCCCCGCGCCCGGCCCAGCCGCGCTTCCAGCCGCCCAGCTCGACGTACGGCGGCGGTGACTCGTACGAGTACCAGGGCTCGCGGCCCTCGCAGGTGAACCGGCCCGCCGAGCCGATCCCGTCCTTCGGCAGCGAGCCCTCGGGCCCGACGCCGTTCGCCGGCGAGCGCACCCCGCCCGGCCCGCCGCCCACCTCGGGCGGCCCGGGCGGCTTCGGCGGCAACCAGCGTCCGTCCGGCCCTCCGCCGAGCTTCGGCGGCGGTCCGGGGCAGGGCCAGGGTGGACCCGGCGGTCCTTCGGGCTTCGGCGGTACTCAGGGCCAGGGCGGTCCCGGCGGGCCCGGCGGTCCGTCCGGCTTCGGCGGCGGTCCGGGGCAGGGCCAGGGTGGACCCGGCGGTCCTTCGGGCTTCGGCGGTACTCAGGGCCAGGGCGGTCCCGGCGGCCCGTCCGGCTTCGGCGGTGGGCAGGGGCCTGGCGGTCCTGGTGGCCCCGGCGGCCCGTCCGGCTTCGGCGGTGGCCCCGGCCAGAACCCCGGTGGGCCCGGCGGCCCCTCCGGCCCTCCGCCCTTCGGCCGTGAGCCCTCCGGTCCCGGCGGCCCCGGTGCGCCCGGCCCCTCCGGCTTCGGTGGCGACCCCTCCCGTCCGGTTCCGCCGCCGCCCGGGCCGACCCCGCCCGCCGGTCCCGGCGGTACGGCCGGCGGTGCGCCGCAGGCCTTCCAGCAGTCCGGCCCGCCCGCGCCGCCCGCGTTCCCGCGGGAGACCGGCCGGCCCCCGACCGGCGGTCCGGCCTTCGGCGGCGGTGAGGACGACTGGGTGATCTCCCCGCCGTCGGCCGGAAGCCCTGGTGGCCCCGGTGGTCCCGGTGTTCCCGGCGGTGGACAGGGCGGCTACGGCTACCCGCCGCCCGGCGCCACCCAGGCCCCGCCCGGTCTGGGCTTCCCGCCGGCGCCGCAGGGTCCGACGACGTGGACGGCGACCATCGGCCCGGACCGCGAGTACTTCATGGCGATGATGCACCGCTCGGGGCCCGAGGCCGCGGGTCTCAACCTGCCCGCGTACTCGCCCGAGCAGCAGCGCACGCTCACCGGCAACCAGGTCACCATCGGCCGCCGCCGGCACTCCACCGGCGACACCCCCGACATCGACCTGTCGGTGCCGCCGGAGGACCCGGGCGTCTCGCACCAGCACGCGGTGCTGGTCCAGCAGCCGGACGGCAGCTGGGCGATCGTCGACCAGAACTCGACGAACGGCACCACGGTCAACGGCTCGGACGAACCGATCCAGCCGTTCGTGCCGGTGCCGCTGCAGGACGGCGACCGGGTGCACGTGGGCGCCTGGACGACGATCACCGTCCGCAGGGGCTGAACACGGACGACGGTTAGGGGAGGGGCCAGGTGTGCGGCCCCTCCGGGGCGTCCAGCCATGCCCAGGCGCGCTCGCCGCTGACCGTGACGCCGTACCGGGCGCGGTGCGGTCTGCCCTCGCGCTCCCACAGGGCGTAGGCGTCCTGGGGGTCGAAGGCGCCGTGGGTCAGGGCGAGCAGGAAGCGGAACAGCTCGTGCTCGCGGGCCGGGCGCGGCAGCCCGTGCAGGGACACCGCCCCGGGTTCCGCCCGGCCCGTGCCCCGCAGGGGCACGAAGTAGGCGGGCGTGGACAGGAAACGGCCCTCGGCGTGCCCGGGGTCGGTGACGGCGAGGGCGAGCAGTCCGGTCGCGAACGGGGTCAGGATGCGGGCGCCGGGGCTGCACTGGTCGAGCCAGGCGCGCGGCACCGTGGGCAGCGTGCAGGTGGCGATGATCCGGTCGAAGGGGGCTCGTTCGGGCACCCCGCGCGCGCCGTCGCCGGTGACGACCACCGGGCGGTACCCGGCCAGGGCCAGGTGCTGCCGGGCCGACTCGGTGATCTCCGGTTCCAGGTCGATGGTGGTGACGAGGTCGTCGTCGCCGAGCCGCTGGGCGAGCAGCGCCGCGTTGTAGCCGGTGCCGGCGCCCACCTCCAGGACCCGGTTGCCGTCCTCGACCCGCAGGGCGACCAGCATCTTCGCCATCAGCGAGGGCTGGCTGGCGGAGGAGATCAGCTCGCCGTCGCGCAGCCGGGTGGCCAGCGGGGTGTCGGCGTAGGCGCCGGACACCCAGCGCTTGCGCTCCTCGGGGTCCGGGCTCTCGCGCCAGCGGCGCTCGTAGCCGCCCCTGACGCCGACGTAGTAGTAGGGCACGAACAGGTGCCGGGGGACCTCCGCGAACGCCTCCCGCCACACCTGGTCCTCGTCCCAGACCCCCTCGGCGTCGATCTCCCGCACCAGCGCGGCCCGCGCCACGGCGGCGAGCACGTCGATCTCGGTGTCGTAGGCGCCCATATGTCCACAGTAGGGCTGCCTCGTGCCGCAGCAGGCCCGCCTCCGCAGGACGGGGTCCTAAGCCTTGAGTCCTGGGTCACCCCGTCTGAGACCATGGACGCGTGAAAGAGATTCGGCGCGGCACGCTTCAGGAGCAGACCTTCTACGAGCAGGTCGGCGGGGAGGAGACCTTCCGCCGGCTCGTCCACCGTTTCTACGAGGGAGTCGCCGGGGACCCGCTCCTCAAGCCGATGTACCCGGAGGAGGACCTGGGCCCGGCCGAGGAGCGGCTGACCCTGTTCCTGATGCAGTACTGGGGCGGCCCGACGACGTACAGCGAGAACCGTGGCCACCCCCGGCTGCGGATGCGGCACGCCCCGTTCACCGTGGACCGGGCCGCGCACGACGCCTGGCTGAAGCACATGCGGGTGGCCGTCGACGAGCTGGGGCTGTCCGAGGAGCACGAGCGGACGCTGTGGAACTACCTGACGTACGCGGCCCAGTCGATGGTGAACACCGCCGAGTGACCCGCTGAACGCCGGATTCCGGTCGTCCGGCGCCGGAATCCGGTCACGATCCGGTATAGACCGATCGACAAACGCTTACCTTCGGCCCGTCGCCTCTGCCAACATCGCCCAAAGGTCTGGGAGTTCAGGAAGTCCGGACAACACGGGGGCAGGGTGACGGGGTTCGTCTTGGCACGCGCGCGGGCACACCGCCTGCTGCTCGGCTCCACCCTGCTCACGGTGCTGCTGACCACCGCGGTGCTGGCGACGCTCACTGCGTACTCGGGCGCGATCGGGGACGCGGCGCTGCGCCATGTGCTGAGCGACCCGGGCAACGCGGCCGCCACCTCGCTGATCGTGAAGGCCGAGGTACCGGCCGACGGGCGCGCCGCCGCCGACACCGCCGTACGCCAGGGCGCGCGCCGGACCTTCGACGGGCTGCCGGTGACCTTACGGACGCTGCGCCGCTCGGGCCCGTACGCGCTGCCCCGCTCGCTGCAGCCGCCCGCCGAGCGGTCGGGCGACCCGGATCTGACCTTCTTCGCCGCGCTGGACCGCACGCAGGTGCGGCCGGTCGCCGGCCGGCTTCCGGGCCGGACGGGCGGCGAGATCGAGGTGGCGCTCCCCCAGGCGGCGGCCCGGCCGCTCGGCCTGAAGCCGGGCGACCGCCTCACCCTGGCCGACCGGCTGGGCGAGGGGAAGGTGCGGGTACGCGTCACCGGGCTGTACCGGCCCGCCTCCGCGAACGCGCCGTACTGGCAGCTGGACGACCTGCTCGGGCGCGGGGTGAAGGAGTCCGGCTTCACGACGTACGGGCCGCTGCTCGCCGACCCCTCGGTGCTCGCCGGCGGACGGGTGAGCGCCGGGCCGACGGCCTGGCTGGCGTCGGCCGACTTCGGCTCCGTGACGACCGGACGGATCGGGGCGCTGCGGGACGCGGCGCGGACCGGGAGCGCGGCGCTGCGCACGTCCCACGCCCTGAGCGGGGTGACCGCGTCGACCACCTCGCTGCCGGACGTCCTGGACCGGGCCGACCGCTCGCTGCTGGTCGCCCGCTCGACCCTGCTGATCGTCGCGCTCCAGCTGGTGCTGCTCGCCGGGTACGCGCTGCTGCTGGTGGCCCGGCTGCTCGGCGCCGAACGGGCGGCCGAGACCGGGCTGCTCAGGGCCCGCGGCGCCTCCCGGGCCCGGATCGCGGCGCTCGCCGCGGCCGAGTCGCTGCTGCTCGCCCTCCCGGCGGCCGTCTGCGCGCCCCTGCTCGCCGGACCGCTCACCACTCTGCTGACCGCGCACGGGCCCCTGGCCCGCCTCGACCTGCGTCTGGACCTCCCGCCCGGTGCCAGCCCCGGTGTGTGGCTGGTGGCGGCCGCGGTGGCCCTGGGCTGCGCGCTGACGGTGACGCCACCGGCGCTGACGGGGGCGGACGCGGAGCGGCGCGGGCGGCGTGCGGAACCGGGCCGCCGGGCGCGACGGCCGCTCTCCCGCTTCGGAAGGGGCCGTTCGGCCGGCTCGCCCGGCTCCCGTCCGCGCGCCCGCCGCGCCGGTGCCGGTCTGCTCCCCACCCCGCTGCGCGCCGGAGGCGACCTGGGCCTGCTCGCCGTGGCCGCGGTGGCCTACTGGCAGTTGGCGCAGCAGGACTCGGGGAGTGTCGCCGCCGACCGGTCGGGGGCGCTCGGGGTGGACCCCCTGCTGGTCGCCGCGCCGGCGCTGGCGCTGCTCGCCGGGACCGTGCTGACGCTACGGCTGCTGCCGCCCGTGGCGCGGCTCGCCGAGCGGTGGGCGGCGGCCGGGCGGGGGCTGCCGATGGCGCTGGCCGGCTGGCAGTTCAGCCGCCGCACCGCACGCGCCGCGGGCCCGGTGCTGCTGCTCGTCCTCGCCGTGGCGCTCGGCATGCTGGCCATCGGGCAGGCGTCCTCCTGGGACCGCTCGCAGGACGACCAGGCCGACTTCCGCGCCGGAGTGCCGGTGCGGGTGCTGTCCGCGGGGGACGGGGAGCTGGGCCGTACGGACGCGTACGCCGCGCTTCCCCACGTACGCGAGGCCGTGCCCGCCGCACGCGCCGAGGAGCCGCTGTCCGGCGACCGTACGGCGACCGTGCTGGCCGTGGACACCGCGCGCGCGGGGGACGCGATGCTGATGCGCCCGGACCTGGCGGCCGTACCGGTGAAGCCGCTGCTGGCCGCTCTGACGCCGAAGGACTCCCCGGCCGGGGCCCGGGTGCCGGCGCACACCGCGCGGCTGCGGCTGACGGCGACTCTGCGCAGCTCCGCCGGCCCCGGGACGACCGCCGACGTCACGGTCGGACTCGAGGACCGGTACGGGGTGCCGTACCAGGTGCCGTTCGGCCGGCTCCCCGCCGACGGCCGCGCGCACACCCTCACCCTCGACCTCGGCTCCGCCCCCGGCCCGGCGATCCTCACCGCACTCCAGCTGGACATGCTCCAGCCCGCCGAGCGGGCGGAGCGACACCGGCTCACGGTCGGGGACCTGACCGCCGAGGGAACCGACGGGACCCGGCGCCCGCTCGCCCTGCCCGCTTCCTGGACCACGGCCGTGCACACCGGCGGCGCGGCCGTCTCGACCCCCGCCAGCAGCCCCACCCGGCCGCGGATCGTCTCCACCCGGCCGCTCACCGTCTCCTACGGCACCGGGTACCTGCCGGACCCGGGCTGGACGGTCGCCACCGTGTCCGTGCAGCTCCAGGTGGCGCGTCCCGCGCCGCCCGAGGTGCGGGCCGTCGTGACCGACCGGTTCCTGGACTCGGCGGGCGCCCGCACCGGGCAGCGCGTGGACGTGCAGATCGGCGACCAGAGCATCCCGGTGCGGATCGTCCGGGCGGTGCGCGCGCTGCCCACGACCGGCAGCTCGGGCAGCCATGACGGCGGTGCCGTGCTGGTCGATCTGCGGGCCGCGAACCGGGCGTTGCAGGCGCGGTACGGGGAGAGCGTCACGCCCACCGAGTGGTGGCTGCGCACCGCGCCGGGCGAGGCGGCCCAGGTCGCCGCCGCCGTACGGGCGTTGCCGGATGTCATCGACCCGGGGCAGGTGGTGGTCCGGGACGAGATCGCCGCCGAGCTGCGCGACGACCCGTTCGGTGCCGGTCCCACGGCCGCGTTCGCCGCGGCGGCCGTGGTGGCGGCGGCCCTGGCCGCGGTCGGCTTCGCCGTGGGCGCCGTCGGGTCGCTGCGGGCGCGCGAGGCGGACTTCGCCGTGCTGCGCGCCCTCGGCGCCCCACGCCGCCGGCTGGCCCGCACGGTCGCCGCCGAACAGGCCGTCCTGGTGGGCCTGGCCCTGGCGGTGGGCGTCGCCCTCGGCACCGTACTGGCCCGTGGAGTCCTCCCGTTGATCGTCCTGACCGGCGATGCCACCCGCCCCGTACCGGACCTGCTGGTCCAACTCCCGCCCGCGCGCGTGGCGTTGCTTCTGGTGGCCGTCGCCGCGGCTCCGCTGGCGGTCGCGGCGACGGCGACCGTACGGCGGACGGACCCGGCACAGGCACTGCGCGAACAGAGGGGTGAGTGAGGTGAGTTCCTCGCCGGCTGACGTGAGTTCCTCGCCTGCCGTGGTCGCCCCCTGGGTGCGTACCCGGCTGCGGGCCGCGCCCGGTGCCGCGCTCGCGCTCGCGCTGCTGGTCGTGGTGACCGCCTGTCTGGCGGGAGCCTTTCCGCGGGCGGTCGAGCGGTACGAGGACGCGGGGCTGGTGCACACGCTCCACCAGGCCCGCCCCGAGCGCACCACCGTGCGGGTGAGCGCGCCGCTGCCCCTGTACGGCATGTCCAGCGACGACCCGGACACGCTGTTCCGCCCCGGCGTGCTGAAACGGCAGTACGAGAAGCTGCTGGGCGCGGTCGGCGGTTCGCTGTCCGTCGACCGCGACCAGTCGGCGTACGGCATCGCGACCGGGACCAGCCCGGCGGTGGCCGATCCCTGGATCCCGCGCCCGAGCGGTCTGCTCGCCCATGTCTCGCTGGTCGCGCAGAGCGGCCTGGCCGGACACGCCGACGTCCGCGCGGGACGGCTGCCGCGCGCCACGGGCCCGGTGGACACCATGTCGCCCGAGGTGGAGGCCGCCGTCACCGCCGCCACCGCCAAGAGCCTGCACATCAAGGTGGGTTCGGTCATCCACGTGCCCGGCGTCGGCCGCGGCCCGCTCGCCGTCCGGGTCACCGGCATCCTCGCCCCGCGCGAGCCCGCCGGCGCCTACTGGTCGACCGTCCCGCTGCTGCGCACGCCCAGTCTGATGCGGCTGCCCCAGCCCGGCCCGCCGCTGACCTACTGGCTCGGCGCGCTCCTGCTGCCCCAGGAGGCGGCCCCCGCCCTGGTGGGCACGCGCGGAGAGCCCTTCCGCTACTGGTACTTCGCCCCGGACCTCGGCGGCCTGCGCGCCCACGAACTGGACCGCCTGAAGTCCGCAGTCGCCTCCCTGGAGTCCGGCCCCGGCCTGCAGCGCGCCCGTACCGCCACGGGCGAGGAGAGCGACGTCGACACCGGCCTGGACGACGTCCTCGCCGCCTTCTCCCGGCTGCGCTCGAACATCTCCCCGCTGGTCGCGGTGGCCGCCGCCGGCACCGCCACGGTCGCCGTCGTCGTGCTGCTCATGGCGGGCGGCCTGGCCGCCGACCGCCGCCGCACCGAACTCGCCCTGCTCCGCGCCCGGGGCGCCTCCCTGCCCGGCCTCACCGGCCGGCTGCTGGCCGAGACCGCCGTGGTCGCCGTACCCGCGGGCGCGGTCGGCCTGGGCGCCGCGCTCCTCCTCTTCCCTGACGCCCGGACCGGTCACGCCGTGGCCGCCGCGCTGGCCGTCACGCTCACCGCCTGCGCCGCCCTCCCGCTGCGCGCCGTGCTCGCCCACCGGTCGGTACAGCTGACGGCCCCGCGTGCGGACGTGACGGCCGTACGACCCTCCCGGCGCCGTACCGTCGCCGAGCTGACCCTGCTGGCGCTGGCGGCCGGGGCGGTGGCGACCCTGCGCAGAAGCGGCACGTCGGCCGGCCAGCTGGTGTCCCTGGCCCCGGTGCTGACCGGCATCATCGCGGCCCTGCTGCTGCTCCGCCTCTACCCCCTGCTGCTGCGCCGCCTCGCCCGCCCGGCCGGGCGCTTGCGCGGGGCGGTGGGCCATCTGTCCCTGGCCCGCGCGGGACGCACCCAGGCCTCCGCGGTACTGCCCCTGCTGGCCCTGCTGACCGCGCTGACCACGGCGGCCTTCGGCGGCTCGGTCCTGGCCGGCGTGGCCGAGGCCCGGGACCGCGCGGCCCTGCTCACCGTCGGGGCCGACGCCCGCATGGACGCGGCCGTCCCGCTCCCGGCGGACCTGGCCGCCCGGGTGCGCGCGCTGCCCGGGGTGCACGGGGTGGCGGCGGCGAGCATCACGTACGACGCGAAGCCGCTGGACGAGGAGGACACGGTGACGCTGGTCGGGGTGGACCCGGCCGCGTACGGCCGGTTGGCGGCCGACACCGGTCTGGGGACCTTCCCGGCGAGTGGGCTGAAGAACTCGAGGACACTTCCCGCCCTGGCCTCCCCCTCCGTCGCCCGCGCGTACGGCACCCGACGTCCCTTCCTGGTACGGCTGAACGACGGCAGCGCGGTCACCGTCCGGATCACCACCGTCCTCGACCGCACCCCGGCCGTGCCCGGCGCCGACTTCCTGATCGTGAACCGCGCCGGGCTCCCGGCGGCGGCCGCCCGCCCGACGACGCTGCTGCTGACCGGCGCCCACCTGGACGCGGAAGCGCTGCGCCGCGCGGCCCCCGCCTCGGTCACGGTGCAGACCCTGGCCGAGGTGCGGTCCCGGTACGCCGACTCGCCCCTGCAGACCGGTGCCGGGCACGTCTACACGGCGGCGGTGGCCGCGGGCGCCGGCTTCGCCGTCCTCGCCCTGCTCCTCGCGCTGCTGCGGGCGGCTCCCGAACGCGCCGCGCTCCTGGCCCGCCTGCGCACGATGGGCCTCACCCGCGCCCAGGGCCGCCGCCTCCTCGTCCTGGAGTCCCTCCCCCAGGCCCTCCTCGCCGCGGCCGGCGGCACGCTGACCGGCTGGACCGCCATCCACCTCCTCTCCCCCGGCATCGACCTGACCACCATCGCCCTGACCACCTCCCAGACCCCGGCAGGCAAGGCCACCCTCCACCCCGACTCCTGGTCCCTGACGGCCCCGGCGATCACGGTCGTGGTGCTCGCGGTGGGGGTGGCGGGGGTGCAGGCGTGGTGGACGGGGAGACGGGGGTCGGTGCGGGAGCTGCGGGCGGGGGAGGGGCGATGAGCAGTCGCTCTGGATTCCGCCGTAGCTGCGGGCAGTCGTGCCGCTGGGGCGGCGCCCGCTCCCAAAGAGAGCGGCACCCTGCCGGCGCCGGTAAGCGACCCCACACCCGCCCAGCAGCAGCAAGGGGCAACCACACAGGAGACCCCATGACAACGAACCCGAGCCTCACCGACCTCGCCGACCGCGTCACCGAGACCCGCAACCGCCCCGCCTACGGCCACGACGCCCTCATCACCTGCGACCGCCTCGTCCGCATCTTCTCCGCGGACGGCGTGGAGGTACAGGCACTCCAGGGCCTCGACCTCCTCGTCCGCGAGGGCGAGCTGATGGCCCTGGTCGGCGCCTCGGGCAGCGGCAAGTCCACCCTCATGAACATCCTCGCCGGCCTGGACACCCCCACCGCGGGAGCGGCCCGCGTCGCCGGCCGCGACCTGCTCACCATGACCGCGAAGGACCGCCTCGCCTACCGCCGCGAGGTCGTCGGCTTCGTCTGGCAGCAGACCTCCCGCAACCTGCTCCCGTACCTCACCGCGGCCCAGAACGTCGCCCTCCCGCTCCAGCTGTCCGGCACCCGCACCCGCCGCCGCGCCCGCACCGAACGCGCCCTGGAACTCCTGGAGTTGCTCCAGGTGGCCGACTGCCGCGACCGCCACCCGCACGAGATGTCCGGCGGCCAGCAGCAGCGCACCGCGATCGCCGTGGCCCTCGCGAACGCCCCCGCGGTCCTCCTCGCCGACGAACCCACCGGCGAACTCGACTCCCAGACCGGCGCGCAGATCTTCGACGCGTTCCGCACCGCGAACGAGACCCTCGGCACCACCATCGTCATCGTCACCCACGACCAGGCGGTGGCCGGCGAGGTCCGCCGCACGGTCGCCATCCGTGACGGCCGCACCTCCACCGAGGTGCTGCGCCGCAGCGAGGTGGACGCCACGACGGGCCACGAGACCGTGGTCGCCCGCGAGTACGCCATGCTCGACCGTGCGGGCCGCCTCCAACTGCCCGCCGAGTACACGAAGGCCCTGAACATGCGCGACCGGGTGGCCCTGGAACTGGAACCGGACCACATCGGCGTCTGGCCGGACGACAGCGAGCCCCGCTGATCACCTTCCGTAACCAAACGGACATGCGCGCCCGGTATTGACGCGCCCCCACCCCGGTGCCATGGTTACCGACCCAGAGACATCAGATATCTGACGTCAGACATCTGAGGCTCCCACTGCCGCCACCGCACCCACCCCGTACGGTGGCAACCGACCCGCACCGATCCACGCCCGCCGGAGGCCCAACGATGTCGCTCTCCGAAGACCTCGCCGAGCGTCTGCTCAGCGCGATCATCGACGGCACGTACCCGCCGGACGCCGCCCTCCCCCCGGAGGCCGAGCTGGCCGAGCAGTCCGCCGTGAGCCGCCTGACCGTGCGCGAGGCGGTGAAGCAGCTGCGCGCGCAGAACGTCGTACGCGTGGTCCGCGGCCGTGGCACCTACGTGAACCCGCCGGATCGCTGGACCGCGCTGGAACCGGTGGTCCGCGCCGCGTCCCGCTCCGCCCACACCTCGCTCTCCCAGCAGCTCATCGAGGCCCGCCGCCTCATCGAGAACGGCGCCACGGAACTGGCCGCGCTGCGCCGCGACGAGACCCACCTCGCCGAGCTGCGCGAGCACCTCGCCACGATGCGGGAGGCCGCGGACGAGGCCGACACGGAGAAGTTCGTCCAGGCCGACATCGACTTCCACGCCACGGTGATGCGCGCGACGGGCAACCTCTTCGTCCCCCTGCTCTTCGAGCCCTTCGGCCCGCTGCTCGCCGAGGGCCGCCGCGAGACCTCCGCGGTCCCCCAGATCCGGATCAACGCCATCGCCCACCACGAAGTGGTCCTCGCGGCCCTCGAAAGCGGCGACCCGGACAAGGCCCGCGAGGCCATGAACGCCCACATGAACCAGACGGCGCACGACTACCGCACCCACGTACTGAAGTCGGCCGAGTAAACCTCGTCTCCATCGGCGTCGCGCTCGCCGCGGGCGTCCCCGCCGCCGACCTGGTGAAGACCATCGAGGAGGGCATGGGCTCCACCCTCGGCCACATCGCCACGATCATCGCCCTGGGCGCCATGATCGGCCGGATCATCGAACTCTCCGGCGGCGCCGCCGCGTTCGCCCACTCCCTCATCGACCGCTTCGGCTCCAAGCGCACCCCGCTCGCCCTCACCGTCGCCGGTTTCGTCCTCGGCATCCCGGTCTTCTTCGAGGTCGGCCTGATCATCCTGATGCCGATCGCGTACGGCGTCGCCCGCGCCTCCCGCAAGCCGCTCCTGGTCTACGCCCTCCCGATGGGCGCGGCCATGCTCACGGTGCACGCCTTCCTGCCCCCGCACCCCGGCGCGGTCGCCGTCGCCCAGGCCATCGGTGCCGACCTGGGTCTGATGCTGCTCGGGCCTAGCGGACGGTGACGTCCAGCGCGCCGAGTCCCGCACGCCGTACGGCGATCGACCCGTACGGCGTGCGCAGCCGCAGCCACGCGCCCGACGAGAACAGGGCCGGGTTCCCCGCGGTCTGCGTGGGGCGCAGGAAGCCCAGCGACTGGGCCGCGTGCACGGCCCGCACCGGAAGGTTCGTGTCCCCGACCGTCCGGGACCAGATCTCCCGCCCGATCCGGTCGAGTTCGGCGCGGGTACGCCGCTCCGGCGCCAACTCCTGCGTACGGGAGCGGAATTCCGCCACGGCGGCGGCGACCATGGCGCGCAGCGCGTCCGGTGCCGGCAGTCCCGGCTCGGTCCGCCAGCCGCCGCGGGGCGGCAGCAGACCGGCCCACGGCGGACCGGTCACCGCGGACGGGACGACGGCCGTGGCCGCCGCCTCGTCGATGGACTCCAGCAGCTCACCGGCGGAGACGGTCACGTCCAGCGTGAGGTCGAGACCGTTCTCGTACGGCTTCGCCAGCCGCACCGCGCGGACCGCCAGCACCTCGAAGGACGGCGGCCGCCCGAACACGGCGAGTGCGGTCCCGGTCGCCTGCAGGCGCACCGCGGCCCCACGGTCGTAGTGGAGCAGCCGGGAGAGGAAGGCGGCGAGGTCGGCCGCCTCCGTCTCGTCGGCGAGGTGGAGCACCGTCATGCGGCGACGGCCTCCTCGTCGGCCGCGTCCGTGTACTCCTCGAGGAACTCCCGCTCCTCCTGGGTGATCCGGCGCGGCCGCTGGGTCTCGAAGTCGAACGGCACGACCACCGTCGAGGCCCGTACGTAGACCACGTCCTCGTCCTTCACCTCGTAGGTGATGGTGAAGGACGCGGCCTTGATCGCGGTGACCCACAGCTCGATGTCCACCGGGTGGTGCCGGTGGACGAGCTGCCGCTTGTAGTCGATCTCGTGCCGCGCCACCACGGACCCCTGCTTGAACTCCTTGTCCGGGCGGAACAGGAAGTTGATACGGGCTTCCTCCAGGTAGCGGATGAAGACCGCGTTGTTGACATGGCCGTACGCGTCCATGTCGGACCAGCGCAGGGGGCAGCGGTAGATGTGACGCAAGATCGATCAGCCCCGGGTCAGCTTCTTGTAGGTGGCGCGGTGCGGACGCGCGGCGTCCGGCCCGAGCCGCTCGATCTTGTTCTTCTCGTACGACTCGAAGTTGCCCTCGAACCAGAACCACTTCGACTCACCCTCGTAGGCGAGGATGTGCGTGGCGACCCGGTCCAGGAACCACCGGTCGTGGGAGACGACGACGGCGCAGCCGGGGAAGTCCAGCAGGGCGTTCTCCAGGCTGGACAGGGTCTCCACGTCGAGGTCGTTGGTGGGCTCGTCGAGGAGCAGCAGGTTGCCGCCCTGCTTCAGGGTCAGCGCCAGGTTGAGGCGGTTGCGCTCACCACCGGACAGGACGCCGGTCGGCTTCTGCTGGTCCGGACCCTTGAAGCCGAAGGCCGACACATACGCCCGGCTCGGCATCTCGACCTGTCCGACGTTGATGTAGTCGAGCCCGTCGGACACGACCTCCCACAGCGTCTTCTTCGGGTCGAGGTTCTCGCGACTCTGGTCGACGTAGGAGATCTTGACGGTCTCGCCGACCTTGATGTCGCCGGAGTCCGGGGTCTCCAGGCCCTGGATCATCTTGAACAGCGTGGTCTTGCCGGCGCCGTTCGGGCCGATGACGCCGACGATGCCGTTGCGCGGCAGCGTGAAGCTCAGCCCGTCGACGAGGATCTTCTCGCCGAAGGCCTTGTTGAGCTGGTCGACCTCGACGACGATGCTGCCCAGGCGCGGGCCCGGCGGGATCTGGATCTCCTCGAAGTCCAGCTTCCGCATCTTCTCCGCTTCGGCGGCCATCTCCTCGTACCGCGCGAGACGGGCCTTGGACTTGGCCTGACGCCCCTTGGCGTTCGACCGCACCCACTCCAGCTCTTCCTTGAGCCGCTTCTGCCGCTTGGCGTCCTTCTGGCCCTCGACCTTGAGGCGGGTCGCCTTGGTCTCCAGGTACGTGGAGTAGTTGCCCTCGTACGGGTAGGCGCGCCCGCGGTCGAGCTCGAGGATCCACTGGGCGACGTTGTCGAGGAAGTACCGGTCGTGAGTGATGGCCACCACGGTGCCCGCGTACTTGGCGAGGTGCTGCTCCAGCCAGTTCACGGACTCGGCGTCGAGGTGGTTGGTGGGCTCGTCGAGGAGCAGCAGGTCGGGCGCCTCGAGGAGCAGCTTGCAGAGCGCGACGCGGCGCTTCTCACCACCGGAGAGGTTGGTGACGGGCCAGTCGCCGGGCGGGCAGCCCAGCGCGTCCATGGCCTGCTCCAGCTGGGCGTCGAGGTCCCACGCGTTGGCGTGGTCCAGCTCCTCCTGCAGCTTGCCCATCTCGTCGAGCAGCGCGTCGGAGTAGTCGGTCGCCATCAGCTCGGCGATCTCGTTGAACCGGTCGAGCTTGCCCTTGATCTCGCCGACACCCTCCTGGACGTTCTCCAGGACGGTCTTCTCCTCGTTGAGCGGGGGCTCCTGCAGCAGGATGCCGACGCTGTAGCCCGGGGACAGGAACGCGTCACCGTTCGAAGGCTGCTGCAGTCCGGCCATGATCTGCAGGACCGTCGACTTACCGGCACCGTTCGGGCCGACCACACCGATCTTCGCGCCGGGCAGGAAGCTCAGCGTTACGTCGTCAAGGATGACCTTGTCGCCGTGCGCCTTGCGCGTCTTGCGCATGGTGTAAATGTACTCAGCCAAGAGAAACCGTCCGGCAGCTTGAAATCTGGCAGTGGGCAGATACACCCCATCTTGCCTGACCGCCACCCCTGGATGGAAACCAGTACGGCCGGACGCCTGTGACCTGGGATTTCACAGATCTCGGCCATGGCTGATCACGGAACGAACGACCAAAGGGGCCGCCACACCCGGAGACCCGGCGTGTGGCAGCCCCTTCTGCGCTTCCTGGAACCTGCGGACTCAGCCCCTGACGTGCTCGCTGTCCAGCGTCGCCTCGGCGTCCCGCTGTGTCGGGATCACCGGGAGCGCGCGCACCGCCATGGCCGCCCGGTGTTCGTCGGCCTCGGCGCACAGCGCACGGGCCGCCTCGTTGAAGCGGACGACGGACGGCGGGTCGGAGGGGCCCAGCAGATGCAGCTTCAGCTCCGTGCGGGCCTCGGCGAAGGTGTCCTTCTCGGGGTGGCGCACCGACTCCAGCAGGGCCGGTATGCCGGAGGCGTCCGGAGTGAGGACGGCGCCTGCCCGGACCGTGGGGAAGGTGTCGCGGAAGTCCTGCTCGGGAAGGCCGCTGGTGTTGGCGACGGCGTACGGCTTCTCGCTCTCCAGGTAGTCGGAGATGACGCTGGAGACATCGCTGATCAGCACGTCGGCCACGTTGAAGCAGGCGTACACGGTCGGCCGCGCCCCAGTGACGATCTGGTGCTCCCACGCGGGGAACGAGGCCCAGTACGCGGCCTCCCAGGCGGCCGTCGCGGCGGCCACGGCTGCGGCCCGACCGGGTTCCGGTGCCGTCTGGAGCAGCATCCGCTCCGCGTCGTCCGCGCCCGGCCGGGACGAGGACGTAGTCAGTCGGTCGAGTTCGGCGGTCCGCTGGGCCAGTTCCGCCGCCGCGGAGGACGCGGGCCGCTCATCGGCGTGTTCCGCGGCACGGACGGCGCTCGCGGCGCGGATCATCTCCTGGATCCGGGCGTTCGCGGCTCCCGCCCGGGGCTCGACCGAGCCGGTCAGCGGGTGCGGCTTGTACAGGAGCCGGACCCCCGGGTCGGCCAGCAGGGCGCGGACGATGTTCTCGCCGGCCTCGATGACCGAGGTGTTGCCCGGGTTGCCGTCCCAGCCCTCCCACGTGGGGGCGTAGAGAACCGTGGTGTACGGGCCCGTGGGCGCACCGGCGTACGGCTGGATCACGTCCAGCTGCGGGCGTCCGATCTCCACGACGTCCTTGTCGTCGACACCCACGGCCGCCAGGGCGTACCGCTCGCGCGCCGCGGGACCGGCCACCCACACCTCGTCGTACGCCTTCGCGTACGGGTTGCAGCTGGACAGCTTGTCGCTCTCGCCGTGGTTGACGAACGCGTGCTTGATCGTGGGGATCCGCAGCACCTGCGAGGTCTTACCCGAGTTCGACGGGTGGATCAGCATCTTCAGCGTGGACTGCTCCAGCCTCATCAGGTCGGCGACCTTCGGCAGGCACACGATCGGGATGTCGGTGGACGCGATCTTCCGCACCATGAAGCGCTCACGCAGCACGATCAGCGGACGGCCCTCCAGCCGGGCCAGCGGCTCCAGCCACATGTTCGCCTGGTAGGCCGAGCTGGTGCCGCCGGAGAAGTACATGCCCACCGTCGGCTGGTACTCCGCGAGCCAGGCCTCGAACCACTCCAGCGCCTCCTCGCTCGTCACCGGCCTGCGTCCCGGCCGCAGCCGCAGGAGCAGGACGCCGACGGCCACCACCGCGAAGGCGGCGGACAGGGCGATGCCCGCGGCGGCCAACCGGGCCGAGCCGGTCACCGCGGCGGCCAGCAGGCCGGCCGAAGAGGGCAGACCGAACATGAGGAGCCGCTGCCCGGCGCGCTGCATCAGCAGAGCGGGGGGAGCGGGCCTCAGCCGCAGCGCCGAGGCGTCGATGTTCCGCGTCACCACGGGCAGGGTGCGAGTGCGGCGTACGGAGATCGCCAGCGCCTGGCAGGCGAAGTGCAGGGCGTAGAAGACCAGCAGACCGCAGACGAGAGCCAGGTACTTCGTCTCGTAGTCCTGCTCTTCGATGCGGAGCAGGCCGGTCACCAGCAGAAGGTCCCGGACGGCCTGGCGCACGGTCACGGTCGCGTTCAGCTTCCCGAGGGCGCTGGCCATGCCCCGCTGCCACCGGTGCAGGGCGATGTCCGCCGCCAGCCCGACCGCGGCGGCGGCCACGAGCAGCGGAACGCTGGGAAGGAGGGCGCCTACCGCCTGAACGGCGAACGACAGGGCGAGCACCGTCGGTAGGAGGAGGCGTGCCGCTGCGGTGCGCAACCGAGCGGGCAGGGGCGATGCTGACACTTCGCGGGCTCCAGGCAACTCAACATCCTTGGGCACGGACTCGCCGACCGGCGCGCTCAGATGGCCGCGGTTCGGAAGCCGGTGCGTACGGATGTTCTCCTAATAGGTGGTCGGACTTTACCTGTGTGTCAGCTTGTTTGGCTCCTGGGGTGGGCGTGAATGGAGGCACAAGCGGTTGCCGGCCTCTCCGAAGCCGGCTGTGGGGGGGTTCTCAGACGCGGAGCGCGGCGTCCAGGTCGCGGATGAACTCCCCCACGCGCCCGCCGCCGGGAGGCGCGGCGGGCAGGCGGCCGAGCACCTCGGTGACCGCCGCCGGTGCGTGCTGACGCGCCCATTCAAGAGTCCCCGCGGTGACACCCGGGGCTTCTCCGGATGCCAGCTCCTCCGCTCGTGCCGCATGCGCAGCCGCACCGAGAATGTGCTTCACCTGATGAGCGTCCGCCAGGGGATGCAGGTACGCGGCGGCGGCCGCATGGCAGGCCGCTCGGGCCGCGTCTTCCGCAGCGGGTGAAGCAGCTTCCTGAGCCGCCTTGAACGCGGCCCACGCCCGCTGCCGCAGCACCCCCGTGCGCCGGCCGCCCCCGGCGAAGGCGTCCGCCGCGTCGATGGCCTCGCGAGGGCGCGTGTCAGCGGGAAAGCTCTCTTCGAAGATCGACAGCGCCCGGCGCGCACAGTCGGCCGCGTAGCCCGTGATCTCACGAAGTTCGTGTTCGCTCAGCTCGATCTTGTCCGACTTGGTAGGCACCGCTCAATCCTGCCGCAGGTCGCCGGGCGGGCGTGGTTCGCCGCGGTGTCCGTCACTCGCCCGTGGGCGTCTCCCTTACTCCCCTGTGGGCTACTCCCCCGTGGGCGTCTCCTTGCGGCGCAGGAAGACCAGGACCGCGCCACCGATCACCACCAGGCCGATGGCCACTCCGGCGATCATCGGGGTGATCGCGGAACCGCCCGTGGCGGCGAGGTCGGTGTCGGGCGGGGTGGTGATGCCGCCGACCGTGGCCGGGCTGGGCTCGCTGAGGGTCTGGGTGGTCTTGGTGGTCAGCGTGCCCTGGGTTCTGCAGTCGAGGAGGCCGGTGAAGCGGTGGCTGAAGCCGTTCGGACCGGTGATCGTGAAGTCGTAGGGCTGGTCCTCCTGGAGCGGGACCGTCACCGTACGGGTGGCGCCCGCGGGGATGGTGTGCTCGGCTCCCATCAGCTCGAAGGTGAAGGGCTGGTCGCCCTTGTTGACCGCGGTGATGTCCACGCCGCCCTTGGCGCAGTTGGTCCTGGTCGACACCGCCGGTATGGCGCCCTTGTCCGCCCAGGTGGCACTCACGGTGGCGGAGACCGTGGACTCGCTGGAGCCGGCCAGGATCTGGGTCTGGCTGCGGCTCTCGGAGGCGAAGGCCCGGCCCACCGGCACGGTGGTCGACGCCTGCACGGTCAGCTGGGCCGATCCGTCCGCCGCGTCCTCGGGGATGTCGAAGAACAGCTGGCTGCCGTCCTTCGCCGACGTGATCACCTTGCCGGTCCTGTCGATGATCCGCACCCCGCTGCCGGCTGCGTCCGCGGGAGGGCTCACCGTCACGCTGTCCGCGTTGGTGTGCACGGTCACCGGGCCGAGCAGATCACCGGGGCGGCCGGAGACCGCGGGCGGGTCCAGGGTCAGCGAGGCCTGCGGCTCGGCGGTGCCGCGGGCACTCTTCTCCAGGTAGTCGGCCAGCTTCTCGGCCTGCGGGTCGACGGCGTCGACCTTCGCCCCGTCCGAGTAGCGCCAGATGGCCACCTGGGTGCCGGCCGCCGCGTCCTGCTCGGTCAGTCCACTCGCGCCCGCCTTCCGGGCGAGCGCGGCGAGGTCGTTCACCTGGGGGTAGGAGTTCTGCAGGATCCAGCGGATCCGGCCGGCGTCCTTGTTGGTGCCCAGCGAGGTGCCACTCCAGGGCGTCTCCTGGTAGCGGGCGTCGCGCTGGGTGGGGTTGTGGAGGTCGACGCAGTACGTCTGCAGGGTGCCGCCGCCGTCCACGGACATCTCGAACAGGCCCGCGGCCACCCGCTGGTCGCCGCCGTCCTCGTGGATCACGGCCTCGCCATAGGTCTTCAGACCGTTGATCGTGGCCGTCGCACCGCCCTGGGTCTGCGGAGTCCCCTCGGCCACGGCCATGCCGGAGCCGGCCAGCACACCCGCGGCCACCAGGCCGGACACCAGCGTCACGGCGCCGAGGCGGGCCACTTGGGCGGACCGAGGAAACCCAGAGAACGCAGCAAGCACAGAATTCCCCTTCGAGCAGGACCCGTTGGACGTGGGGGACGGTCCCACCAGCAGAATCGGCAAGCCCCGAGGGGCATGCCGGGCATCCTATGGATCACGCGGACCTCGCCCGGCCGGTCAGATCGTCTGATAGCCGATCCGATCCGGAATCGTTATCGCCTGGACGGGATGTGAGCTGGGCTTATCGACAAATCCACCGATTCGGTGGGGGTGTTCGGAACACATGCGCCGACAAGCCGCAGCTCGGCCAGGACCCGGGCGGCCAGCGCCGATGGAACCGGCGGCGGCTCGCCTTACGTCACGTCACCACCGCTGGTTCGGGGTGCTGTTGGGCCAGATCTCCGGCCGGGGCGTCAGCCGGTGGTGTCTCCCAGCTGGGCTCCGGGCTTACCGCCGCGGACGGTGTCTCCCAGTTCGGCTCCGGGCGTACGGCTGCGGGCGCCTCCGGCCTGGCCGCGCGGCGGAAGAGCGCGGTGCCCCGCGCCAGGTCGTGGCCGATGGCCACCGCGTCGATGTCGGCCGACGCCCAGTTCTGCTGCCCCTCGCGCACCTCCGAGCGCACCTTCAGCCGCCCTTGGACGACGACGGGCTGCCCCACCTCCACCGACGCCGCCACGTTGACGGCGAGCTGACGGTTGGCCCACACCGTGAAGAAATTGGTGTGCCCGTCCGTCCAGGCGCTCTTCTCCCGGTCCCAGTACCGCGAGGTCACCGCCAGCCGGAACCGCGCCGACGGACCCGCCGACAGCTCCCGGTACACCGGCCGCGTCGCCACGTTGCCCACCACACACACCACGGTCTCGTTCATCGCGAACCCCTCCCTCACCCGGCCCTTCGACCGGGCGGACACGCGTACGGGCCCCTCCCGTACGGCTGCGTCTGCCGCGCCGGCGCACCCGATCCGCGTACGTCGGCACCCGACACGCCGATCGCCGGCACCGCCCGCCCTCCACTCGTCGGACGTGCGGCGCGATCGCCGTGGCACCAGACTGCCTCCGCCGGGCCGAGCCCGCTGAGCGCTGTGGACGGCCAGCCGCCTGTGGAAAATCCCATCACCCGAACGAGTGGCCAACGTGCTCCTCGGCGCCTCACCCACCCTCGCCGGCCTCACCCGACCCCGACGGCTCGGCGACGGCTGGCCTCATCCCACCCTGGCCTCTCAACCACCGCCGCCGGGCTCACCTCCCCCGCCAGCCCGGCGCCGGTCGGCCTCATCCCCACCCTGGCCCCTCAACCACCTTCGCCGGGCTCACCTCCGCCCGCTGGCCTCACCCGACCCCGACGGCCCGGCCCCGGCCGACCTCACCCCACCCCGACCCCTCAGCCACCGCCGCCGGGCTCACCTCCCCCGCCAGCCTCACCCGACCCACGACGGCTCAGCCCCGGCCAACCTCACCCCACCCCGGCCCCGCTCCGGATCACCTGCCCGTACTGCTCCCGTACCTCCCGGTACCGCAGCAGCTCCGCCGCCACCGGATCGAGCACCCGGGCCCGGCCGCAGCTCGAGGCCGCCTCCCGCAGCCGCCGTTCCGCCTCCATGCCGTACCGGCGGGACGGCCCCCGCGCCGCCATTCGGCAGCCCCACTCCACGAGCGGCCCGCCGACGATCCCGCACACCATCAGCAGCACCGGCACGCCCAGGTTGGGCGCCATGGCCCCGGCGATCTGGCCCACCAGCCACAGGCCGCCCACGATCTGCAGCAGGGTCATCGCAGCCTGGACCAGCACGGCCACCGGCCACCACCCCGGGCGGGGCGGTCGGCCCGGCGGCATCCCGGCCTGCGCCGCCAGCTCGTCCAACGTCTCGGACAGCCCCTGGGAGCCGCGTACGGCCGCCTCGCGCACCGCCGCCGCCCACGGCGTCGGCAGGCCCGCCGAGGCCCGGTCGGCGACCGTACGGACCGCCTGTTCGACCCGCTGGCGGGCCGTGGCCTCCTCGTCCGTCTGGGCGCGCACCCGGACCCGCCCCGTCGTCGGTCCGCCACGGTCCTGGTACCAGCGCCACAGCCGCAGCCAGGGCGTGCCGCAGGCGCGGTTGGCATTGCGCATCCAGGCGCGTTCGGCGGCCTCGCCGGCCGCGGTGGCGCCCACGGCGGCCGCGAGCCGGGCGGCGAACTCCTCCCGCGCCTCCTCGCTGAGGCCGACGCGCCGGCCGGTGGCGTAGACGGGCCGCAGCTGCTCCGCCGCGGCGTCCACGTCGGCCGCGACCCGGCGGGCCGCCGCACCGCGCTCCGTCACGAACTCGCCGAGCGACTCACGCAGATCGGCGACGCCGTCGCCGGTGAGTGCGGACAGCGCGAGCACCGTGGCGCCCGGTTCGCCGTACTCGCCAAGCGCGACGCCGTCCTCGTCGAGCAGCCGGCGCAGATCGTCCAGGACCTGGTCGGCGGCCTCCCCGGGCAGCCGGTCGATCTGGTTGAGGACGACGAACATGACCTCCGCGTGGCCGGCCATGGGCCGCAGATAGCGCTCGTGCAGTACGGCGTCCGCGTACTTCTCGGGGTCGACCACCCAGATGACCGCGTCGACCAGTTTCAGGATCCGGTCGACCTGCGTACGGTGCTCCACGGCCGCCGAGTCGTGGTCGGGCAGGTCGATCAGAACCAGCCCGCGCAGCTGCCCCTCGGCCTCCGCGCTCTGCACCGGGCGCCGGCGCAGTCGCCCCGGGATGCCGAGCCGGTCGATGAGACTCGCCGCGCCGTCGCTCCAACTGCACGCGATCGGCGCCGCGGTGGTCGGGCGCCGTACGCCGGTCTCCGAAATGGCCACTCCGGCGAGCGCGTTGAACAGCTGCGACTTTCCGCTGCCGGTGGCGCCCGCGATGGCGACGACGGTGTGCCGCCCGGAGAGCTTGCGGCGGGCGGTCGCCTCGTCCAGGACCCGGCCCGCCTCGGCGAGGGTGCGGGTGTCCAGGCGGGTGCGGGAGAGGCCGACGAGTTCACGCAGGGCGTCGAGACGGGAGCGCAGGGGGCCGTCGTACGCCAGGGGCGCGGGGGTGTGGCTGCCCGCGCCGCGCGAGGGGGTCTCCAGTACGGAGGCGCGCTCGGCGGCGAGGGCGGCGGCGGTGCTCTCGGTCACGCGGCGTGCGATGAGCCCGTCGTCCCAGGCGTCGGCGGGGTCGGGGTCGTCGTCGGAGTCGGGGTCCGCGTCGGAGGCAGGGCCGGGGCCGGGGTCGGGGGTTTCGGCGTCCTTGTGGCCGGTGCGCGGTCCACTGTCGGCATCGGCACCGGCTTCGGAGGTCTTCACGCGCGCGTGCGGCTCCCCGTCCCCGTCCCCGTCCCCGTCCCTGTTCGGCTCGGGTACGCGCGCGTGGGGCTCACTCTCCTTGCGCTCCTGGGGAACCCACGCGTGCCACTCGCTCTCCCCGCGCTTCTCAGGTACGCGCGCGTGCAGCTCGCCGTCCGTATCGGCGTCCCGTTCCGCGGCGCCGGCCTCTGCTACGGCTTCGGCGTCTGTGTCGGTTGCCTCGGCACCGCGCCCCTCCGGGCCCGGGCCCTGTCCCGGAAGACCGTCCCCGGAGCCACCGTCCACCAGCGGGAGGCTGTCGCGGAGCGGAAGTCTGTCACCGTGCGGAAGGCTGCCGCCGAGCGGAAGGCTGTCACCCAAGGGATGGCCGTCGCCCAACTCGCCCTTGCCCCCGAGGCCGGGCTCCACTCCCCCGGACCCCTCCGCGTGCTCCGAGTGCTCCGCGTACTCCATGTGTTCCATGCGATCCATGTGATCCATGTGGTCCGTGTGGTCCGTGTGGTCGTGGTCAGTGACGGCGGTCACCGGTCACCTCTCCTTCTGCAGTACGGACAGCGCGGCGATGAGTTCGGCCTGGGGCTCGGCCTGGACGTCCAGGGCGTCGAGCGGGGCGAGGCGCCGCTCGCGTTCGGTGTGCATGACGCGGTCGACGTGTTCGGTCAGCAGGCGTCCGGCCCGGTCGCGCAGCCGCAGCGCGCCGTGGGCGCTGATCCGCTCGGCGAGCCCCTCGCCCGCGTTGCGCGCCCGGCGCCCGCCCAGCAGCGCGGTGGCGACCAGGGCGGCGACGACCTCGGCGTCGGGGGCGATGCTGCGCTCGAGTTCCCGTACCTCGTCCTCGGCGTACTCCTCCAGCTCGCGCCGCCAGCGCCGTACGGCGAGCCCGATGCGGTGCTCGGAGCTCTCCAGGGTGGGTTGCCGGTCGGCGAGCTCGGGGGCACCCGCGGCGGGCTCGCGCCGCCAGGCCTCGTCGACACGCTCGTCGGCGGCGGTGACGGAGCACAGCAGCAGCGCGGCCAGGCTCTCCACGAGGGAGTCCAGCAGCTCGCCGGGGGTGCAGTCGAGGGGGAAGGCGCGCCAGCGCTTGAGGGCGTCCCCGGCGAGCACGGCCCCGGACTGCAGTCGCCCGCGCACGCGCGCGTGCTCGCTGTCGTACGCGCTGTCGACGGCGGAGGTGAGCCGGAGGGCGGCCGCGTACTGGGCGGCGGTGGCGCTGGCCAGCTCGGGCAGGCGTGACGTCAGCGAGTCCAGGAGGCCGTGCGCCGTGCGGGCCATGACGTGCTGGCGGGCCGTGGAGTCCTGGGCGTGGTGGACGAGCCAGGTCCGCAGGGCTGCCACGGCGCTGGCGGGGAGCAGGCCACCGCCCCAGGCCGATTCGGGCAGCTCGGGCACGGTGAAGCGGGGTACGTCGCCGAGACCGGCCTTGGTGAGCAGGGCGCCGTACTGGCGAGAAACCTCGGAGACGACCTGGTGGGGCACGCGGTCGAGGACGGTCACCAGGGTGGCGCCGTACTCCTTGGCGGTGCGCAGCAGATGCCAGGGGACGGCGTCGGCGTAGCGGGCGGCGGTGGTGACCATGACCCAGACGTCGGCGGCGCAGATCAGCTGGGCGGCCAGGACACGGTTGTCGGCGACCAGGGAGTCGATGTCGGGCGCGTCGAGCAGAGCGAACCCACGCGGGAGGGTGTCGGCGGTCTCAACGCGCAGCACGCGCGCGTGGTCCCTGCCGGAGAGCAGGAGGTCGTCACCCGGCTCCTGGTCAGGCACCCACACGCGGGTGAGGTCGGGGAGGACGCGCATGGCGCTGAACCAGTGATGGTCCTCCGGATGGCATACCAGCACCGGTGTGCGGGTCGTCGGCCGCAGCACGCCCGCCTCGCTGACCCGGCGCCCCACAAGGGAGTTCACGAGGGTCGACTTGCCGGCCCCGGTGGAACCGCCGACGACGGCCAGCAGGGGCGCCTCGGGCTCCCGCAGCCGGGGCAGCAGGTAGTCGTCGAGCTGCGCCAGTAGTTCGTCGCGGTTCGCACGCGCGCGTGGGGCCCCGGCCAGGGGCAGCGGAAAGCGTGCGGCGGCGACACGGTCGCGCAGCGCGGAGAGTGTGTCGAGCAGCTGAGGCCGTACGTCCAAGGTCACCACATGCGAAGAATGCCCAATTTTAGGGGAATTCTGAAGCATATGGACATCTCAGCGCGCCGATGGAACACATCGGATGTAAGGGATGACTGGGACACGGGCACAGTCCAGGCATAACGAGTGCACAACACCCTGTGCGCCAGGGGCCAAAAGCGGTGCACGATTCGTACCTGCCTGCGATTATCAGGACCGCTTCACCGAACCTCCACATCGAGCCACGGAGGCGAAGCAACCGGGTCAAGGAACGGGGAGCTTTATCCTTGTCCCGCACCAGGCCCCCGTAGCTCAGTGGATAGAGCAGGCGCCTTCTAAGCGCTTGGCCGCAGGTTCGAGTCCTGCCGGGGGCGCCATCCCTCGCCCTCCCGATCGGGAGGGCTTTTTGCTGGTCAGGGCACGTTTCGCGAGACACGACAAAGCCCCGGGCGCTCCCCCGACGATCAAGGGAAGGCTCCGGGGCTGTACGGCTGTCACCGGGTTTTCGCGGGTGGCCGTGTCGAATACGTGTCGAAGTTCTCGGCGGGGCTCGGCCGGGGAGAGTCAGCCGACGTCCGGCAGCTATGGGAACTCCCTGGTGGCGGAGATCGGCATCCACATCGAGGGGGACGAACTCACCAGGGTCCATACGAACACGACGCGGGCATCGTGGCTCTGGTCTTCAGGTGCAAGCCCTCCGGCGGGACCGAGCACACATCCAGTGAGTCGACGGCCGTCGACCGGCTCGCACTCGAAGAGGTCAGCGAGCGCATGTCCGAGGTCTTCGCGGTCCGTCTCTTCGATGCTCTGGACGGCAACGGGCCGCACGTACGAAGTCACGCGGCCGAAGGCTCCTCAGCGCCTGACAATGCTCATGCTCCCAGCCAGGCCTGTCGATGTCGGGCGATGCTGTAGATCTCCTCAACCTGCGCGACGGACAGCACGCCGGCGAGCGGAGCCAGTGCCGAGACTTCGCGCTCGCGGTACACCCTCACCCTCAGCTGTGTGGCCACGACCTTCAGATCGATGACGCCGACAAAGACCAGGACCGGTTCGACTGGCACGGCAAAGCCGCAGTAGCGCTCAAGCACCCGCTGTACGCGCTGAGCCTCTGCCCGGCTCTTGCGGGCATACGGCTCGGCCGGGCCGTGATTGACCTTGACGGCATCATCACCAACCCAGACCGCCTTCTTCGGATGATGCTTGGTGTTGATGCTGAACACCCCGCCCGGCCCGATGAGTAGGTGGTCGAGGTCCACTTCCCGGGGCAGCGGGACAGAGTGCAGTACCCGCCACCCTTGAGGCCGAAGTCGATCGAGTTCGGCTCCCACACGTCGCTCCCCAGCCAAGCCCTTACGCCACGAGTCCCCTGCAGCGGGACGCCGGAGAAGGCGGGCCCAGAGCCGCGTGGGAAGTCCTGCGCTCTCTGTCGCGAGCCGCTCCTGCAACGCCTTCCCGGGAGGGTTCTCTGCGAGGTCGTCGTCGGTACGCAGCGGCGGCAGCCCAGAGGCCTGGCCAGGAGACATCGGCCCGCATGCCGGCGCTTGCTCCAGGCTGAGTAAGTGCCGCTGCAGCGTGGCGATCACGGCATCCTCGTACTGCCTGAGCAGAACAGTGATCCGGCCTGTCTTGCAGTCAGCCCAGCCAGCGGCTGTGCCATCGGGAAGATTGGCGTACAGACGGTCGTGACCGTGCCTCTTCCAGCGTGTGACTGTCAGCTCGCCCATGGTCCCCCCAGAGACTCGTCAGCATCGATGCCGCCATGCCAACAGCGAGAGCGTCCGGCCACAAGAGCGCGATCGGGATAGAACTTTCCCTACTTCATCAAGGCCCGCGCACGGCGCGGGCGCGCGCCGCCTCTGCGGCGCGGCCTGCCTCCTGTCTTCGCCCCGGCTGGCCGCGCCCGGCGGCGCGCTGCGTGCATGCGGGCAAGGGCGGTCCTTTTCCGCAGGCACAAGATGATGCCTCCGGCGGGGGATCGGCCGGCACCGGGTGGGAAGGGGGCGCCGTTCCCGGCCGCCGACTCACTGTGGTGAGCGTGGTGGGCTCCCATCCCGTCCACCGTCGACCCAGGCAGAGCCGAGCAGACGCGGCTCATGGCGTCCAGGTCGTTCGTACAGTGGCGCGCTCCACCTGGACGCCATGAACCACGCCCGCTCCACAGACGTGTGGGTCGACGGCGGACGGGATGGGAGCAGGGGACCTGTGCGTGTTAATGCGCGCCCTCCCCTTGCCATCGGAAGGTTCAGCTGGGCGTCGAAAGCAATCGAGACTCCAGTCTAGAAATTACACTATTTGCCTTTTCTAGATTCTGTTCTCGCGTTACTTGCAAATTACGGTCAACTATATCGTAAACGTGGTCGAGTATTTCTCCGAACCTTGCGCCGTCGGCATCGCTCTTGAATTTTGGAGGCGTCAATTTCATCTGAAGGGTTGAAACCCCATCAATCATTACCGGCCGCTGCACCGTCATCCTGTCTCGTAGCATCCGAAGGGCTCGATCTCCCGAGACCAGTGCTGCGACTTCAGGGATATCCCAGTGAATTCCTTGGAGTGCGAGGTCGGCTCGCCTCATATGCGTGAGGTCCCATGCGGCGCCCCAGCTGTTCTCTAGAACTCTTTTCTCTTTTCCTGGCTTTAGGAGTAGTTCCGCATATCCGGTCGTGTTGCCTCCGGAGAATAGAAAATCACAGGCGATTTGAAATTCGTACAGGCCTACAAAGCCGAGATCTCTGTCCAGTCCGTGTACATAGTCAGACAGAAGCCTGAGCTTTCGTTGGGTGTTAGCTCCACGGGACTGGCGGTACAGCAGTTGAAGGTTTAGCGCGAGCACGTACGATAGCGTCTGAAGTTGAGACTCCTTCCTGGGCATGCCGACAGAGAAGGCGTCCGTGGCTCGAACCGCCTGTGCCGGCACTCCGTCGTGGTTCATTAGATCCATCAGTGCTTCTGAATCCAAGCTAAGCACGGTATTGACCGCTCGGATTATCTTCCTAGCCCTGTGGTGGTTCACCGGAGCGGTGAATCGTCCCCAGCAATTTTCTGCGACCCCAAGGGTGAAGTCGACGTGCATCGGTCCGATTAGGGCGCGAAGGGTTAGCAGTCCTTCTAGCTGTCGCCGCATCGTGGGGGTGTGCGGTCTACCTGCACCGTAGAACCAACGTTCGATACCGACGATCACGTCTGAGTCAAGCATGAAGACTGTTGGATCCATTCCCGGAGCGATCTGCAACACCTTGTAAACCGCTTCGTCCGGGTTCTCAAGCGGTGCGATTGCACTGGTCTCATTAAGTGTCGTGGCGCGAACTCGCCCGTGTGCGAGCGCCGGGTACTTTCCAGCAAGGTCCGGAGGGTCGAGTCTCAGCAAGCCGACTCCTGCAATGAATTCAACCATGCCCGTTCTGGCGACTGCCTTTTTCCAGTGCGAGTTAGCTGACGACAAATCCATCTCGTCGACAATTCCGAGCCCACTGCGAGAGATGAATGCTCGATCGCCAATAACTGTCACTCTCGCGTCCTGGCGATGAGAAATCAGAAGATGCGACGGAGTGGAGTTCTCTGAGAGTTCGAACCCGTGGGCCTCTGCATACAATTTGGTGGCTGATTTGACGTTCCTGTGCCGTGGGGGGAGGCTGTGCACGAAGGCAGCAATATCAATCAGCATTATTGGTTCGCCGGAGGGTCTTAGCCCTGTCAGGTGGTGAATCTGGCCCGTATTCGAACCTTGCGCGAAGGGTACGTCGGCCGGGTCGAATCTTACGCGCGGGGCGGCGCATGTTGGGTGTGTGAGGAATATTCCCAATCCGTCATCTTGCTTGACCAATTGCACCGCCAGAAGGACATCGTGATGGATCTCGATGTCATTTTCGCAACCAGCGCATGTTAGATCGACGCCCTCAAATTTCTTCAGGGTCAGCTTGAGGGATTTCAAGACCTCTTTGCTCAAGCCGTCAGGAAGCCACCATCTGATCCGAATGGAACCATCTGGATTCATGAATTCCTCCCCCTTGACTTCCAGTTCCAGCCCCAGGCCTCGAACGGCATCGAGGACCCAAGGTTCGATGGTAAAGCCAGAATCGGTACGCCGTAGAGAATTTCCGTTGGTAGCTGTAGGTCAGTCCCTGGGCCGAACGTACGAGACAACCGGAGGCGGGGGATCCGGCTGGTCAGGCCCTGAGAGAGCTGGCCGCGCGGGGCCGTCCCTGGGCCGTCCGAGGCCGACCAACGCTGACAGCCGGCACCCGCGGGTGACCACCCCCACCCCGCTCTGGCCTGGGGCCCCGGAGATGATCTGCGACACTGGTAACGCCATGCCTAAGCCCGGAGATTGATCATCGCTAGGCATACTCGGCAACGAACTCCGGGCGGTACGTGGCTTGATAGTCATCGAGCGCCCGCCGAAGCATGGCGGCCCCGCGGGGAACGCTGGCCGCGAGCTGAGCCCAGCCCAGGAAGCGAACATGGGCAGGGACGCTGACCAGTCCGGTGATTGCGTCCCAGAAGGCATCCCAGTTCATGCCATAGAAGTTCGGGAAGCCCAGCTCCCGCTTCAGAAGCAGGTGCAGGGCGCGCTCGTCGGTCACCGCGCTGACCTCAATGGTGATCACGGCGACATGCTTGCATGTGGTCACAGGTTGCTGACATCCACGAGTGACACCAACGGCAGCGGACGGTGGCGACAACCAGGAGTCGCGCGCGGCACTGGTACACGAGGCGGGCCCCGCCAGACCGGGGCGAGGTCGAACTCCTAAAGCGGTGGTCAGGGCCGCGAGAGTCGGTGTCACGCTAGCTCGCGATCCACTTGGGACAGGTAGGTGAATGGGTGTTCTTTCCTCGCATAGCGCAGCGGGCGGACTTCCCTGGTAGCAATGTTGAATGCAATGCTGCCTGCAATGCCAGCAACCCAGCCGAGGTCCGGAACGACCAACGCACTTGCAGCAGCGGTTGCCACTCCCACCGTGACTGAGATCGATCTGTATACCCAAGCGGTGCGGCTAGCTCGGGCAGCCGACTGGTAGTCATCGCGTGCCTGTCTTAGCTCCACTTGCATTCGTTGCAACACGTCGGCCGGATGCTCCCATTCGCGGCTTAAATTGCTAAGCATGGTCTGCGTCGCGCCCATCAAGCGTTCACGCTCGGTGGCATACCTGTCACGAAAGGCGAGAATCTCTGAGGTGGGCGTGCCTGGTGCAGGCATGGGCAGCAGACGGCCGAGCTCGACTCGCCAGGCTGCCACGCCAAAGCCAGGAGCCATTGGACGTAATGATGTCTCGTAGGCAGAACGCTGATCGGTGTACGGGGTGTAGGCACGAGCATCGGATGTGCAAGCCACTTGCTGGGCCAACGCACCAATCAAGAGGAGCTGGACCTCGCGGGACACAGCAAGACCTGCGCGGTACTGCCCATGCGAGCTTTGAAGTCGTCGCCCCAGGCCGAGACGGATGATCTCTTCTTCCAAACAGTAGCCAAGCTTTGAGCGGAGAAGAAATGCATCCAAGACGGAATATTGAGGGCTCGGCGAGCGAGCAGCTAGCTCACGCAGCGCTCCGACCAACACTTCAAGGTGGGGCATGTCGTCGAGTGGTCGTCGGTACTGGGTGCCGAGAGATATGGGGTGGTAGAGCCCTCGCTCCTTGAGGTCCTTCAGCTCGCGCGAAACCGCGCCCTCGTAGACGTCTGAATCTCTAGGAACCACGGAAGCAAAATCGTCCCAATACAGAAGGGCCTGGTGGATGACCGCCTGGGGTGGTTCAACCAGTGGGTAGTAGAGCAGTGTAGGCATCGGGTTCCCCTCGGCACTTGCCTTACTTGCGGGTGATCAACCGTAGTGGACCGTTTGGGTCGCCGCCGTGGGGCTTGATGAACCTGAAACGTCCTTCGGGGGCGTGCACTTGTCCAAAAATGGGGGTTACTGGACCGAACGTGCCAGGTGCGTGCCAGATCCTGCGGCGAACCACGGGGAACACCGGGCGATGAGTTGGCAGTCAATCGGACGCCAACCATGACGCGTCGATGAATGCTAGAACGCTCACCGGCAGCGTGGCTGAGGCTGATGGAGGTGCAGCGAGGCGCACGTCTGCGTCATCGGTCGGCGTGCCCGCCGTAGTCTGACTGTCGTCGGCTGAGGTTCAGGCGGGGCGTGTCGAAGGTCCTGGCCGTCAGTCGGGCGGACCGAAGCTGGGCCGTCTCTGGGCCGTCCGAGGCCGCTCGGCAGTGGCAAATGATGACCAACGACAACCACCAGGCGCACGTGCCCGCCGCCTCTGAGCAGCGAAAACCAAGCTCACCAAGATCCCGGGCAAGACCCAGGGCAAGAAGACAGGGCTGCGCTGATTTGAGGTGACCGCGCCAGGGTTGGGTTTCGTGCACATCCATTCAGCTTTGGGTAGCTTCCTGGCTTATGCCCTTGAATGTTGTGGTCCCATTGGTGGTCACCGTCGTCGTGGCGGCCACGGGTTATGTTGCGACCTACCTGACAAATCTGCGTCTGACGCGCCGCAAGGATCATCTGGACCGGGTCAACCGCCAACTCAGCGAGCTCTACGGTCCGCTCTATGCGCAGTCTGAGGCCCTGAACCAAGCCTGGAAGAAGTTCGACGCCCGCTATAGGACGAAGTGGGTTCTGTCGGTCCCCGCCACCGCGGAGTGGGCCGCCACCTGGCGCTTGTGGATGTCAACGGTATTCATGCCGACCAACCGACGCATGGTCGAGACGATTGTCACGCATGCCGACCTGCTAATTGAGGACACGATCCACGACTCCCTGAAGGAGCTGTGCGCGCATGTGGCCTGCTACGAGCCCATCGTCGCCCGCTGGCAGGAAGACGGGTTCGACTCCGTCCAGTACGACGATCATGTATCGATCGCCGGCAACTTTCAGCACAAGGAGTTGTCCAAGTACCTACAGAAGTCCTTCGAGTCACTGAAGGTCGAACAGGGCAGGCTACTCGCACTACTGCAAGAGAGCCGACCTGAAGCGTCATTGGCTGCAGTACAGCCGACGCCCCCGTCCGGCAGCATCCCTACAGGGCGATAGAGCAACCAGTATGACTGTCAGTGACCGAGCCGCGGGAGCTGCGGCTCAGCCGGCTGCTGACATCCATACCTGACATCAACGGCTACGAACGGGGGCCTACGCCAGCATCTCCGAGCGGCTGCCGCACCAATTGCCTACCGCAGCCGGAGCGGGCTCGGATCGAACTCCTAAAGCGGTGTTCCAGGAGCCCCCGGCGCCTCACCAGCCGCGGTCGCTACGCTCGGACTCGTGAGCGAAGCCGCCCGACTCATAGCGAACCACCGAGTCCACGTCGTACCAGTTGTGTTGGCCCTGGCCAATCCACCATGGCAGCGAGACGTGTGGCTCGACCCGTCGGCGTTCGAAGACCTGGACCATGTCTTCCACACACTTTTCGACGACTTCTGTGACGCCGACGAGCCAGAGCGATACCTCGGCGTCAGCCTCCGAAGTGACGAAGAGGTCGTCCTAATGAGAGAGCTCGGTGTCGCGCTCAACGCCGCGGCGGCCGAGGCGCCCAACGACACCGACGCGGAGTTTCTCCAAGCCTCCATCTGGCCAGAGGTCGTGGCCATCGCCGGACGCCTCGCTCAGGTCATGGTCGCGAACGACCTGAGGGAACTTGCCGTGCTGCTCGACGAAGGGGCCGTGCCAAACCCGTGCCAGGTCGTGCGGGGAACCACGGGGAACGCCGGAGATCAGCGCGACGGACGCCCTAGCTCCGACATGGCCTCGTCGCAGGTCAGCCCGGCAGCTGCCCCTAAACGCCCCTAACTTCCCAAGCTGATGGCTTACCGCCGGCCTTGACCTCATCGGACGGCTTCCCTGCACCAGGTGCCGGACCGATCATAGGTTCATGGTGTCAAGCATCGTCGTTCAGTACACCGATCTCCTGAGGACCAGCGACTACGACCTGTGGAGCCGGTTGCGGGAACTCCTGAAGGGGCAGGGACTCGATCCGCACAGGACGATCGTCGTCGACCTCTTGCAGGAGGGCCCCGACCACGAGGACGGCCAAGTCATCTCCGAAGACGGCAGGGTCTACAGGTTCACCCTCTTCTATGACCAAGCAGCGGAGCACGGCGCGCGAAGTGCCTACCTCCACGGCTGGACCGACATCACCGATTCATGGCGGATCGGATCGTTGGCTATCCGAACAGCAGACGCCTTCGCTTGGATGTCTTCGCCCACCGAGTCGGGTTGACCACCGGCTCCGAGGCGGCCATCCGCTGGCCCGGCTGAGTGTCTCACTGCGTGACAACGCCCACGGACAACGGTGGACGAGCACGGACTCCAGCGGACCGTCACCGCAGGTGAGAGATGCTTTAGCCCAAGGCGGAGGCCTTATCCGATTTGCTTCGGGACGAAGAGGTCATGCCAGATGCGTGCCAGATCGTGCGGGGAACCACGGGGAACACCGGGGCACAAACGCACCCGCCCACCAGGCGTCGCCACGTTCCGCCGCAGGCCAGCCCCGTAGCGAGCCCTAGATCACATCAGCCTCCCAAGCTGAGGGCGCGCGCCCTGCCTACGGCATCGGTCGTCCCGGTCCCAGTTCTCTCAGCTGGGCGGCGGCGGAACCGCTTGAAGTTTGGGCGTTTGGACTGTGTGAGCGGGGGCTCTGTTCCTAGGCTGGGTCACCTGCAGTCGTGAGGATCGGGGGGTTGCAAGTGAGTACCGAGATCGTGCAGTTGGTGGAGCAGGCGGGGCCGTATCTGACGACTGCGGTGAGCGCGTACGGGGCGGCGGTGTTCACCCGGGCAGAGAGTGCAGCGGTGGATGCCACGGCGAATCTGGGGCGGCGCATCCTGCAGGCGGTGTGGCACCGCCGTGATGCGCAGGGCCGGGCGGAGCTGGAGGCTGCGGTCCAGGATGCGGTCGAGGCGCCGGAGGATGCGGACGCAGCGGCCGCTGTGCGCCAGCAGATCAAGCGTGCGCTGCGCGAGGACGCCGAGTTGGTGGCCGAGCTGGCCCGGATACTGCCGGCGGCCGAAGAGACGGTGAACGTGACGGCCTCGGGTGAGCGGTCGATCGCCGCGAAGACCATCGGCACGGCCGTCACCGGAGACAACACGACGATCAGGCCATGACAGACGGTGCGGTAGCCGGGGGCGGCGGTGTGCAGGCGACGGGTGCCCGGTCCATGGCGGTGGGCGGCGATGTCAGCGTGGCGATTACTGGGGACGGGGCCCGGGTGGTGATGCTGCTGGCCGAGGCGGTGCGCTGGGCCAAGGAGGTGGAGGCGCCGCCGGGGGCCGGGAATCTGCCCGGGTCCGCGTCCGGGGTGTTCGTCGGACGTAAGGGTGAGCTCGCTGAGCTGCGCCGGCTGCTGGCCGATCAGGGGGAGGCCGCGGTCACCCAGATCTCCGGGGTGCGGGGGGTCCACGGGTTGGGCGGGGTCGGCAAGAGCGCGCTCGCCCTGCGCTACGCCCACACCTACCGGCGTAGGTACACGCTGGTGTGGTGGATCAACGCCGCGAGCACCGAGCAGATCGTCACCAGTCTGGCCGCTCTCGCCACGCGGCTGTGCCCGCAGTGGGCGGCCACGGTGGGTGTGCAGGAGCGGGCGGCGTGGGCGATCCTGTGGCTGCAGTGGCATCCCGGCTGGCTGCTCGTCTTCGACAACGTCGAAGACCCCGCCGACCTGCGCCACTACCTCGGCACACTCCCGGAGGGGCACCATCTGGCCACCAGCCGCACCGCGACCGGCTGGCACACCATCGCCCCCACCATGCCCCTGGGCCTGCTCGATGCCGAGGCGGCCGTGGACCTGCTGTGCACCCTCGCCTTCGGAGCGGAACACGTCCCAACCCCGCGACAACGCCGACAGGCACAGGCGCTGACCGCCGAACTCGGCTACCTGCCCCTGGCGTTGGAACAAGCAGGTGCATACCTGTACCAGACAGGAACCGACCTGGACGACTACTCCGCCCGGCTCGGACGTGTCCTGGACACCGCCACGGAAGGCATCGACCCGCAACGCACGATCGCCCGCATCTGGCAGCACACCCTTGCCGCCATCGAAACCCGAAACCCCCTGGCCATCACCGTACTGAACGCGATCGCCTGGCTGGCCCCGGACGACATCCCCCGCACTCTCCTCACCCCTTTGGCCCCGGACCCGGTCACACTGGGCGAGGCACTGGGCGTGCTGCACGCCTACAACATGATCTCGTTCACCGCCGACCGGCAGAGCGTCAGCGTCCACCGCCTGGTGCAAACCGTCCTGCGCCACAACACCACCAACGAGCCCGACGCCTACCCGTTAGGCCGACAAGAGGCGGAGCACCTCGCCCGTGAGGCCATACCCAACCAAGACAGCGCAACCACGGAGTGGGAACGCCTCCTGCCCCACCTGTTCACACTCGCCACCACGATCACCCCACATCGCCCAGCATCAACCCAGACGGCTGACGCATACGAGGACGCGGCGCAGTACCTGTACCGACAGGGACGCGACGCCCACACCATCCCCTTGCGTACAGTCACCCTCGCCCAGCGGAAGCAGGTTCTGGGCGACACCCACCCCGACACTCTCTCCATCCGCAACAACCTCGCCCTCGCCTACGAGGCGGCGGGGGATCTGAGGCGGGCCATCCCCCTGTTCGAATCCACCCTCGTCCAGCGTGAGCAGGTTCTGGGCGACACCCACCCCGACACCCTGACGACCCGCAGCAACCTCGCCTACGTCTACCAGGCGGCGGGAGATCTGGACCGGGCCATCCCCTTGCACGAGTCCACCCTCGTCCAGCGTGAGCAGGTCCTGGGCGACACCCACCCCGACACCCTGACCAGCCGAAACAACCTCGCCTACGTCTACCAGGCGGCGGGAGATCTGGACCGGGCCATCCCCCTGTTCGAATCCACCCTCGCTCAGCGTGAGCAGGTTCTCGGCAACACCCACCCCCTCACCCTGCAAAGCCGCAGCAACCTCGCGCGCGTCTACGAGGCGGCAGGGGATCTGGGGCGCGCCATCCCCTTGCACGAGTCCACCCTCGTCCAGCGTGAGCAGGTTCTGGGCGACACCCACCCCTTCACCCTGCAAAGCCGCAATTACCTCGCCTACGCCTACCAGGCGGCGGGGGACTTGGAGCGAGCCATCCTCCTGTACGAGGCCACCCTTGCCCAGCGCGAGCAGGTCCTGGGCGACACCCACCCCGACACCCTGACCAGCCGCAACAACCTCGCCGGTGCCTACCAGGCGGCGGGGGACCTGGGACGGGCCATCCCGCTGTACGAGGCCACCCTTGCCCAGCGTGAGCAGGTTCTGGGCGACACCCACCCCCAGACCCTGACCAGCCGCAACAACCTCGCCGGTGCCTACCGAGCCGCCAGAGCTGTACAGCAGAGAGGTACAGCAACCTCAGAAACCGACCATGGTCAATGACGCCTCCTAACAGCCGAACGGTGGCCCCTATGACCTTCGTTGACCGATCTGTATAGAGCTACGGATCAGAAGGCCCTCGGTGCCAGTAACGTCGAGGACATCGCCGACTTGGCCCGAAGTTGGGCCAGCGGCCCACCCATGGCGGCGAGACGTGATCAGCTTGAGGCGTGGAGTCCGTCATCGCCAGCGCCATAGCCGTTCTCGGAACCCTGCTTGGGTCGGGGATCACTCTGGCGGTTCAGCAGCGCACCACCAACAGGAGCCATCAGTTCACCCGCCGCGAGAAGCTTCGGCAGGAGCGACTCGATGCCTACTCCGCCTATGCCGGCGCGCTGGTTAACTATCGCCGCTGTCTGGTCCATCTGTGGTTCTGTGAGCATGAGCAGCCGCCACCGGAGGACCCCGACGCGGTTCGTATCCGCGCCTACGACTTGCGCTCCAGCGCCCAGGAGGCGCTCTTCCGGGTGCAGATGCTGACGGATGACGACCAGCTGAGTCGGACCGCGGAAGACGTACTTGCGGACATCACGGAGCTGCCCAAGGCGGACGCCAGGGCTGAGCTGGACGAGATGAGAGCACGGACCCGTGACAACATCAGCCGACTCGTCGGCTCAGCGAAGCAGCACCTCTGAGGTACTTGCACAGGCCCCTGGTCTGATTCCGAACGCCGACGGACCGCACCACAACCGCACCAGATCGAGCGGGGAACAGCGGGGAACCACGGTGACTGGGGCAGCACCCCGTCGAGGCCCAGAGCGAACCGTTCATCCAGGTCACCGCCAAACCACCCCCAAATGCTCGCAGCTTCCCAAGCTGAGGGCGCGAGCCCTCGGCGCCGGCCGCCCCATGCTCAGCCGATGACCAGGCCCGTGATGCCGAAGACGAGCGTGAGGACGAAGCAGATCAGGCTCACCGCCGTTGCAAGGCGCGGGATCTCGTACGTGCGACGGAAGTTGGAGATGACGCCGTTGGACCAGAAGGAGCAGATCGCAACGATGACGGCCGGGGCAAAGAGCGGTGTTCCGTGACACACGTATGCGGCGCCCACAGCCAACCCAATGAGAACGATCAGCACATTGCCCCCCTGCATCTGCGGTGGTTCCCCAACCCCGCGCGGTGGCCACAGAATAGAGAAGAACCCAGCAGTAGTACCGGTTTCTGGCGGACGATCGCGAGATCGAGTTCAGCCGGGCCGTCTCTGGGCCGTCCGGGGTCGCACAACGTCAACCAACAACGACAGAAGCCCACGGCATCTGAGCAGCTCAGGGCCGTGGGCTTCGTCAGTCCCGCTGGTCGGCGGGACCGGTGATCACCAGACCGGCAAGTTGGGCCGCACTGAGCAGGTCATAGCCGCCAAACGCGCCCGCCCCTTCCTCTTCCTCGTGGCTTACGCAGAAGAACTCAGCGAGCGGACTGCCCGTCGGCACCTTGAGCAACGTCGTCAGGTGGCTGTCTGCCGGAACCGTGGTGGTGCGCACGGTGACACGCAGCGCCGCTTCAGCAGCGGTCCACGGGTCCAGCGTCCCCCATCCGCCGACGTACACGATCTTGCGGGGTGGGCGACGGACGAAGTTGCCCTTGCCGTGGATCTTCTCGACCAGGCCTTCGCCCTGGAGGACCGCGAGGGCGCTCCGCAGTGTCACCGTGCTGACCTTGTACCAGTCGGCGAGGTCGGCCTCGGACGGGAGACGTTCGCCTGACTTCATGCGACCGGTCGTGATCTGCTGCCGGAGATCGTCGGCGATGTCGTGATGGCGTGAAGGCACGGAGCGGGTCACCGCCTTCTCAGCACGCGAACGGCGGTGAGCCGGGATCGCGTGTGTATGGTCAGCAGCTCACCCGACTCGAAGAGAAGTTGCTTGGCACCTTGTGGGAGTTGGAAGAGGTCTGTCACCCGGCAGGCTCGGCCGCCGAGTTGGATGACGTCGCCACGCTGCACGGTGGTCGCGGTGACCTCGATGGTGGATACCAGCGCACCGCCGGGTGCCCAGCCGCTCACCGCTCCACCTCCACGAGCGTAGAACGGTCGGACCCCGAGTGGCAGAGGCAGGCGCACGTCTCGTAGACAACGGGTAGGTCAATCGGTGCGGAGACTGGCGACGACTCCGCGCAAGAAAGGTGCGTGCCGATGCGACAGGCGGTCGACCGGTACGGGACGGCCGTGGCGTCGGTGACGTGAAGCTGTCGGCGAGAAGGCATCAGCAGACCCCCGCCAGGGCCGACCAGGCTTCAGCCGGCAGATGGGAAGCGACGACCACCGGGCGCGGCCGTACTCGTTCCTCCCAAGCCAGCACGTACGGGCGGACGAGTGCGTTGTCCTCCCCCGCGAGCGAGTGTCGGTGGTTCGCGGTTTCGGAAGCCCGGCCCAGAATGACCGTCGACGCGTCAACAGACGCCGCCGAGAAGGCCGGGGTGGCTGTCGGCCGGGAGGGCGTTAACGGGCGGCGGTGCCTGCCCTTGGGGAAGCACCGCGCTCTGGTGAGTGAGGCGGCACGGCGGATACGGTTGAGCACGCTACTCAGCTCCTATCGCTGATGGCTGGTCCCCCGACATCGCCCGTCGTGGGGACCTCTTTGCGTACGACCGCCCAGAGGGTGCGGCCGTTCAAGCTGGTGGCGAGGAGCCCGAACCGATCGGCCTCGGCCACCACTTCCAGGACCTCCCGCCATAAGTCGGCGGAGAGCGATTCCGGTATCTCCGCTTCGACCGACGTGTACCGGTCGTGCTCCTCCACGCGCGCGGGGAGCCCGACGGCGGACAGCCGGGCGGCGAGGGTCGCCGCGCTAACTCCCGAAGCGGGCACAGGGCAGCCTCCGTCACCGGCGATCACTTTAAGTGAAGCTAGTTAACTAGATTAGAGCTAGTGGACTAGATTTTCCATATGCCTGAGCAGCCGCCCTATCTACGCATCGCCGACGAACTCCGGCGGCGGATCGCGGAGCACGTATGGGAGCCGGGGGATCGCCTACCCTCCCGCGCTCAGATCGGCCAGGAGTGCGGGGTGGGCGAGAACGTGGTCCGCCGGGCTCAGGAGCTGCTGATTTCCCAGGGTGTGCTGGAGGGCCGCGCCGGCTCGGGCACGTACGTCGCCGAGCCCCGGCAGCGGGTGCGGGTGGTCCGGTCGTCCGCGCGTGAGCAGCCCGACGGATCGCCGTTCCGGGCAGACATGAAGGCCGTGGGCCGGCAAGGGGATTGGGAGAGCCGGACTGAGGCCAAGGTGCCGGCTCCGGCGGACATCGCAACGCGGCTCGGCATCGCCGAGGGCGACCTATGCGTCCGGACGATGTACGAGTTCCTGGCCGACGGCAGGCCGGTACAGCTGTCCACGAGTTGGGAGCCGTACGACCTCACCGCCGGCACGCTTGTCGTCCTCCCCGAGGGAGGGCCGCACGCCGGGGCGGGTGTCGTCAACCGCATGGCCGCGATCGGCGTCACCGTCAGCCACGCCGTGGAGCAGCCGGAGCCCAGGCAGGCGACCGCCGAGGAGGCGTCACTCCTGGGCATTCAGAAGGCCGGGCTCGTCACGCACATCCGGCGGACGTACTACAGCGACCAAGGGCGGCCCGTGGAGACAGCGGACATTGTGGTGCCGGCCGCTCACTGCGAGATCGTCTACGAGATTCCGATCAACCGTCACTAGCCCAGCATCTGCCGCCAGTCGAATGCGTGTCGAAGGTCGGTCGATGAGGCACCCAGCTTGAGAAGAGAAGCAGGTCAGCAGGGGTGCGTTACCCGTCCCACCAAGCGCCTTCTAAGCGCATGGCCGCAGGTTCGAGTCCTGCCGGGGGCGCCACCCCTCGCCCTCCCGATCGGGAGGGCTTTGTGCTGCCCAGCAAGGTCAGAACACTCAGGACGCGGCCGACGCAACCGAGGCCGGCTCGCGCGTCATGAACACGTCCACCGGATCCTCGGACTCAAGAACGAACCCGTGCCGCTCATACAACCGCCGCGCCGGACTCCCCTGCAGCACGTTCAGTCGGACCAGGGTGCCCTCGCGGTCGCACCGCTTCAGCAGCTCGCGCAGCACGGCCCCGCCGATGCCGCTGCCCTGCAGGTGCGGGGCCAGGAAGAAGTGCTCCAGCCAGTGGGCGTCCTGCGCCGGTCGCAGCGCGACGCAGCCGGCGAACGTGCCGCCCACCTCGATCACCCAGGTATGCGCCGGCGCGAACCCGTCCCGCAGCCGCTGCCGCACCCGGTGCTCGTCGTACCGCCCGAGCCGCTCCAGATCCGGCCGCATCACCACGGCCCGCAGCTCGACCGCCGCCTCGAGGTCCGCCGCCGAAGCCGGCCGTATCTCCCAGTCCGCCATGATCGCCAGGCTATCCCGCGCCGAATTGCCCGGTCCCGGCAGAGTTCCCGATGCGAGCTTCTCGACGGCTTCAGCGGTCCGCGACCGTCCTCATCCGAGATCCACCCGCACCGTCACCAGTTCCGTCCCCATCACCCGCACCACCACCGCATTGGCCGCCCGCAGCGGATGCCGGGTGTACGTCGCCTTCGCCGCCACCTCGCCCGTGCTCGCGGCCGTGCAGCGGGAGACGCCGGCCGCGATCCAGGCCGGACTGCGGCAGACGCTGGGCGCGTTGCCCGCCCCGCGCCCGGGGCCGCGCCCCGACCCGGAGATCGGGGCGCGGCTGCTGTCGGCCGTCACCGACGGACTGGCGTTCGACGCGGTGAGCGCGCCGGGGAGCCTCGCGCGGGCCGATCTGGAGACCGCACTGGAGACCTACCTGGACCGCCTACTGCCCAGCGACCAGGATTGACAGCGCCCCGGTGGCCTTCGATCGGGCCGACCTGGAGACCGCACTGGACGACACCCACCTGGACCGCCTACTGCCCACCGACCAGGATTGACGCAGCCTCGGATACGGCTCGAACTCCGCTCAGGCCGCCAGTTCCGCACCCCCCGACGCACCTCTCGAGGCACCTCCCGACGCACCCCCCTCCGAATCCCCCACCGATTCCCCCTCCGCCCGCTCCGCCGCCGCCCTCGCCGCCAATGCGTTCGCCGCCGCGTTGAAGCGCTCCATGGAGGTCGGGTGGTCCGGGCCCAGGACGTACTCCTTGAGGGTGCGGCGGTCGAGGGTCATCGGGTCGGTGTGCGGGGGGCGGACCGCGTTCAGGATCTCGGGGAGGCGGGTGCAGTCGCGGTCGAGGAGGTAGGCGCCGCCGGCGGTGGTGTAGGCGGCCCGGAAGTCGTCGTCCGGGAGGTCTTGGGCGTTGGTGAGGACGTACGGCTTGAGGCTGGCCACGAAGTCGGCGACGACCGAGGAGACGTCACTGATGAGGATGTCCGCCTGGTTGAAGCACTCGTACAACGACGGCAACTGCTTGAGGATCACGTTGTGGCGGACCGGGCCCCGGGTCTCCCAGAAGATCCGGTGCCACTCGGCGCGCAGTTCCTGCCACTCGGCCGCCCCCGCGCGGTCGGGCACCCGGGACTCGCGCAGCTGCTCGGCGTCGTCGCCGCCGAGCCGGCCGGCCAGTTCGTCGAGGCGGGCCTGTATCTCCTGCAGCCGGGGCTTGGCCTCGGCGACCGCGGCCTGTGCCTCCGCCGCGCCGCGCTGTTCGTTGTCGGCCCGCAGCAGCTCGCGGATCGCCTTGTCGGCCGCGGCCGCCTCGGCGGAGCGCTTGCCGGTGAGCGGGTGCGGCTTGTAGATGACCCGGACGTTCTCCGCGAGGAGCCTCTCGATCAGGGGCACGCCCATCGGGATCAGCGAGGTATGGCAGTCGTCGTCGCTCCAGCCCTCCCAGGTCGGCGCGTAGAGGACGACGGGGAGCGGACCGGGCGTGTGCTCGGCGTGCAGACAGATCGGGGACAGCTGCGGGCGGCCCACCTCGACGATGGCGCTGTCGCTGATGGCGTGCCGTACGCGCTGGTAGCGGTCGCGGCCGGCGCGGCCGGCCACCCAGATCTCGTCGTACACCTTGCTGACCCGGTTGCTGCTGGCGAGCTTGTCGCTGTCGCCGTGGCCGATGAAGACGTGCTTGGCCTCGGCCACCCGCAGCATGTGCACGTTCTTGCCCGCGTTGCCCGGGTAGAGGACGACCCGGACGTCGGACAGCTCGAGTTCGGCCAGGTCGTCGGCCTTGGGGACGCAGACCACCGGGATCCAGGTGCGGCTGAGATAGCGGAACGAGGCCCGCTCCCGAAGGATGATCACCGGGCGCAGGTCGAGCTGCTCCAGCGTCTCGATCCACATGTTGACCTGGTACATGAAGTCGCGGGAGACGGAGGCGAAGCTGAAGTACAGCGCCACCTCGGGGCGGTATCCGGCGAGTTGGCGGTTGACCTCGGCGAACACCTCGTCTCGGGCGGGCATACGGCGGACCCTGCGGTACTGGCCCAGCAGCGCGAGGACGCCCGTCACGGTCACGCCGACCGTGAGCGCGAAGCCGGCGTACGCCGGGCCCCAGGTCCCGGCGGCCAGCGCGGCGAGGAGGCCGGCGTGGGCCGGCAGGTCCAGGTGGAGGAGTTTGCGCAGGAAGCGCCGGTAGAGGACGGCGGGCGGCTGCTTCGGGACGGGCAGCCCGCTCATGTCGAGGTTGCGGACGACCAGCGGCAGCACCCGGCGCCGGCGGACGGCGTGATGCACCGCCGTGTACAGCATCATCAGCGCGAAGTGGGCGCTGAAGACGGCGAGCGCGGCGACCAGCACCTCGTCCGGCGCGTTCATCCGGCTGGCCAGGGCGAGCACCATCACCGTGCGGACGGCGAACCGCAGCGGGCGGGTGAGCTGCAGCGTCGCCAGCCTGCGCACGAAGCCCGGAGCCCTGGAGTGCAGCACCTCGTCCACGAGATACGTCACCGCCGACGCCGCGGCGAAGCCCCACAGGGACGGCAGCAGCGCGAAGACGGGCAGCGCGGCGAAGCCGGCACCGAGCAGGAGTACGAGGAGCAGGTCGGCGGCCCCGCGCACGCGCAGGACACCACACAACCGACGGATCGTCATGGGCAGGATTCCTCTTCCGGGATCGTGTGCGCGCGCCGGGGCAAACGCCGCTGTTCACCGGTTCGACGTAAGAAGAGGGTGAAGAGTTGTACACCAGACAGAAAGAAAGGGTTCACGTTCCGTTTGGCTGGGGTACGGTGCCCGGCTCATGCTCCCGGCCGGCCGGTACAGTCGCCGCCGGGACGGGAGAGAGGGGAGTGACGACGTGCGACTTCGCTGTGCGGTGCTGGACGACTTTCAGGGTGCGGCCACCGAGTCGGCCGACTGGTCGGTGATCGAGGAGCAGGTGGAGGTCGTCGCACTGCGCGAGCACCTCGACGGCGAGGACGCCCTCGCCGCGGCCCTCGCCGATTACGACATCGTCGTCACCCTGCGCGAACGCGTCCCGTTCCCGGGCTCGCTGATCGCCCGTCTCCCGCGGCTGAAACTGCTCGTCGCCTCCGGGATGCGCAACAGCGTCATCGACTACGCCGCAGCCGAGGCGCACGGCGTCACCGTGTGCGGTACGGCGAGTTCGTCGACCCCTCCCGTGGAGCTGACCTGGGCGCTGCTGCTGGGTCTGGCCCGCGGGATCGTCGAGGAGAGCGACGCGCTGCGCTCCGGCGGGCCCTGGCAGTCCACCGTCGGCGCCGACCTGCACGGCCGCCGGCTCGGTCTGCTCGGGCTCGGGAAGATCGGCAGCCTGGTGGCGCGGGTCGGGCTCGCCTTCGGCATGCGGGTCGGCGCCTGGAGCCAGAACCTGACCAAGGAGCGGGCCGCGGAGGTGGGCGTGGAACTCGCCGCCTCCAAGGAGGAGCTGCTGGCCACCAGCGACTTCGTCTCCGTCCACCTGGCCCTCGGCGACCGCACCCGGGGCCTGGTCGGCGCCGCCGAACTGGCCCTGATGAAGCCGACCGCTTACCTGGTCAACACCTCTCGCGCGGCGATCGTGGACCAGGACGCCCTGCTGGCCGCGCTCCACGAGGGCCGGATCGCGGGCGCCTGTGTCGATGTCTTCGACGTCGAGCCGCTCCCCGCGGACCACCCGATGCGCACCGCACCCCGCCTCCTGGCCACGCCCCACCTCGGCTATGTCTCGCGGGCCAACTACGCGACGTACTACGGCCAGGCGGTGGAGGACATCCAGGCCTACCTCGCGGGTGCTCCGGTACGACGGCTGCCCTGAGGTTCCGTCACACGGCCTCCCCGCCTACGGACGGCCGCCCGATCCCCCGTCAGCCGACGTCCGGGCGCCGATAGATCCCCTCGCTCCGGTGCAGATGGTGGAGGTCCACCAGATAGCGCCGGAGCGTCACATGGTCGATCTCGTCGGAGTCCTCGCACCAGGCCCGCAGGCGCTCGTTGACGACCCGTTCCGGGTACTCGACGCCCGGCTCGAAGGTCTGCTCGGCGATGTGCCGTAGCACCAGCTTCTTACGGGTCCACTGAGCGGGCAGCCGTACCAGCCGCCGGTCCCGCACGAAGGTGTCCAGGACGGCGTCCGGTCCGTCCCCGGACCGTGCCGCCGGCCGCTCCCGTCGGGCCAGCCCGCGGAACAGGCCGTAGGAGACGGCCAGTCCGCCCCGCGCACCGTCCGCCGTCACCACGCCCTGTTCGCGCAGCCGCAGCAGCGCCAGTGCCGTGTCCTTCGCCGGCAGTCCGGCCGTCTCGGCGATCCGCTCGGGGCTGTCCGCGCCCAGCGCGACCGCCGCGAAGGTGCGCAGCCGGCTCTCCTCGGCCAGCAGCCCGATCAGCTGCCGGGCCCGCTCGGTCGTGTCGGTGTCGGTAACGGTGTCGGGTTCTGTGTCGGTGTCGGTGTCGGGTGCGGATTCGGTGGTCATGGCCGGAGGGTAGGGGGGCGGTCGCGCGCGGCGCCTCTCATTAACGCCGGCCTGCGCTGCTGCCCTTGTTGAAAGGGTGATCCGCCGCTGATCGCCGTGACCAGCCCCGAGCCACGCCGTTGAACGGGAAGTGCGGTGGCTGGTCCTGCCGCCGCACGCTCGTCGAGCAACAAAAGGAGAACGTAATGTCTCGCATTGCGAAGGCAGCCGCCATCGCTCTCGGCGCCGGTGCCGTGGTGATCAGCGGGGCCGGTCTGGCCCTTGCTGACGCGGGCGCCCAGGGCGGAACCGCCGAGTCGCCCGGCGTCCTGTCCGGCAACCTGGTCCAGGTTCCCGTCCACATTCCCCTGAACGTGTGCGGGAACACGGTCGACGTCATCGGCCTGCTGAACCCCGCCTTCGGCAACGGCTGCGCCAACCCGGGCAACGGCACGGCCACCCCCGGCACCCCCGGCCCCGGCAGCTACGGCAACAACTACGGCAGCTGATCCGAGCACACAGGGAAGGGCCCCGGCACCTCGAGCGCCGGGGCTCTTCCCATGCCGTGACACGACTGCCGTGAGCGAACTGCCGTCACACGACTGCCGTCACGCGGCTCACGCGTACCGGTAGATCCGGCTCATGTCCTCCAGCCCGTCCGGCGTCACGTCCCAGGGCGGCAGCTTCTGGTGCCGGGCGACGATCCGTTCGTGCTGCGGGTCGGCGAGGCCGGGCGGCTCCGCGGGCAGGTAGCGGTGGCTGCTGTGGGCCCGCTGCCACCGGTACCACTGCAGGTCCAGGAAGGTGTGGTGCAGCAAGAACACCGGGTCGTTGACGGCGCCGCCGCCGAGCATCGCGCCCCCGACCCAGCGGTGCACCCGGTTGTGATTGCGCAAGGAGGCGCTGCCGCTGCCGCTCCCCCAGCCCTCCAGCTTGTTGCGGAAGCCCCGGGGGACCGTGGAGTCCCAGGGCCGCACGTCGTAGACGGGGTCGTCGAGGGCCCACTGCAGCTGGCTCCTGGTGGGCAGCTCGAGGGGGGAGGCGGGGCGGCCCAGGTCCCGGGTGAGGAACCTGCCGTCGGTGATCCCCTCCTTGATGGTCCAGTGCCCCGCCGAGTAGGCGAACGGGCCGGTCATCACCTGCCGGTCGGAGCGCCGCCCGTTGCCGCCGAGCAGGTCGTTCGTCCAGGGCGCGGACGTCGTCGTACGGTCCCGGGTCCAGTTCCAGTACGGCATCGTCACCGAGGAGTCCACACGGCGCAGCGCCCGCTCCAGCTCCAGCACGAACTTGCGGTGCCAGGGCAGGAAGGAGGGGGCCATGTGGGCGGTGCGCAGGCCGTCCTCGCCGTCGGCGGTGTAGTAGTCGATGTGCAGGCGCACGAACTCGTCGTACTCACCGCGCCGTTTGAGCTCCAGCAGGGCGTTCACGAACCGCCGACGCTCGGTGCGGGTGAGCGTGCTGACGTCCTTACGCACGTACGCCATGCTCGCCCTCCATGTGCATATGTCCCGCCGGTGCCCCGCCGACCGGGCCCGGGGCGAGGTCGCGCAGTCGCTGGCCGGGGCCCATCTCGTCGACGGCGGCGCGGGTCGCCGCCAGCGGGGTCGGGTACGAGCTGTAGTGGTCGACCATGCTCAGCCAGGTGCCGTCGGCCCGGCGCATCAGGTGCAGCGGGCGGCCGTCGACGGTGACCTGCCATTCGCCTTCGCCTCCGGGCGCGGCGCGTCCGGTGAGCGACGTCACCAGGGAGCCCTGGATGCGGCGGCCCCGGTAGGTCTCGTCGAAGGAGGCGCCCTCGGGGCCGTCCGCCGAGGGCACGGGGCGGGAGGCGGCGACGACCGGCGCCAGCGCCAGGGCGGCGACCGAGGCCAGCAGCCCTCGCGTCACCTCCCTCCGCGTCACTCTCCCCGCACCCGCTCTGACCTGCTGCTCCGCACCCACCGCCACGCCACCGGCACCGACGACCATCGCTCACTCCTCGTCCGGGATCGGATATCCGTAGGGATAACCGACGGAACGCGGACGGGGTCACCGCCACAGGGCCATCCGGTGGGTACGACGGCCTCCGTACCGTCGGCTACAGGCCCGGGCCGAGGCCCAGAATCGACCGTCGGCTACAGGCCCGGGCCCAGGCCCAGATCGGCGCCGGGGACGGTCTGCAGGACCGGGGCGACGACGCCGGCCTGCGGGAGCTTGAGGTCCGGGAGGCCGAAGTTGTCCGGGTTGGGCGCGGTCAGGGGGGCGTCCAGTGCCAGGCCGGGGCCGAGGGTGCGCAGGTCGGAGGCGGGGGCGCCGACGCCGACGTGGTCGAAGTCGTCGCCGAGGACGTGCGGCACCGGTGCCCTCAGGTCCGCGCCGGGCAGGCTGCCGGTCACCGGCAGCTGGGGCAGCGTCCGATCGGGCAGGAGCCGGCCGGTGACGTACCGCGGCCCTTCGGGGGCGCCCGGCTTCAGCAGCGGCACCTCCAGACCGAGCTTGGGCACCTCCATGTTCAGGGACTTGGAGACGCCGTCCAGCGGTACGGGGACGGGGACCGTGCCGACCGCGGCGGCGGGGGCGGCGGCCCCCACGGCGGCCGCGACGCCCGTGACGACGGCGGCAAGGGTTCCTCGGGTGGTCGACTTCATGTCAGGTACGGGCCCTTTCAGGATGCGGAGGGTTCGACGTCCGTACCGCGTAACGAGCCGGAAAACGGCACCAGCGCACATTTCGCCCGGGTGCAGCAATTGTCGGCTCGTCACTCTTCAGGTCGGCCACTCATCAGCTGGTCACTCTTCAGCTCGTCCAGAAGTCCCACCATCGCGTCAGGACGAGCATTCCGATGACACCGATGTGCAGGAGCGGAGGCACCCAGGTGAATTCCGCGAAGAAGTTCCTGAGCCATCCGGGGGCGGGCAGGAACCCGTTCCTGACGACGAGTGAGGTGGCGTACCAGAACATGAGGATCGTGGCGACCCACGCCAGACAGCACCACAGGCACAGCGCGTTGATCCGGTAGAGCGACTCGAACTGCAGCCAGGAGCAGAACCCCACGCCGAACAGGCACCCGGCCTCGAACAGCAGCCAGTACCAGCCGGGGAACCTGGCGTCGGCCAGCAGGCTCACGCCGACGCAGACGACGATGCCGTAGGCCACCAGGCCCAGCATCGGGTTGGGGAACCCGAAGGCCGAAGCCTGGTCGCTCTTCATCACGCTGCCGCAGGACACCACCGGGTTCAGGCTGCACCCGGGGACGAAGTTCGGGTTCTCCAGCAGCTTGAACTTGTCCAGGGTGATGACCCAGGAGGCCAGCAGTCCGGCCGCCCCGGTGATCACCAGCAGCAGCCCGAACCCCCTGCCGCCGGCCAGGGTCCGGGGCATCAGCGGCGCAGGCTGCGGGCCGGCAGGACGACGTGCGCGGCGGACGTCAGGGTCTCCTCGGCACCGGCGAAGGCGGCCAGCGCAGCGGGCTCGACGGGCTTGCCGGGCTCTCCCTCGGGCCAGGCGCGGGTGGTGAAGACGAGGTAGGCGTAGCCGCGTTCGGCGACGGCGGCGAGCCACTCCGGCGGCGCGTCGGCCTGGGCGACCAGCTGCGGCATGTTGAGGACGGCCTGGCCGGCCTCGACGAGCAGGGTGACGGGCAGGCTGGGCTTGGTGGTGCCGTCGACCAGCGCGCCGCCGACCGGCAGGCCGTTGCCCACCAGCAGCTGCTCGACCGCGGCGGCGGTGGCCTCCGGACCGCCCTCGGCGTCCCCGAGGGAGTAGGCCAGCAGGTAGGGCATGTCGCTGCCGTCGGGTGCCTCGCCGCTCCAGGCCAGGACGACGAGCGTGCCGAGTGCGGGGGCACGGAAGGGGCTGGTTTCGCTTGAGGTTGAGGTCACCGCGCGACCTTATCGACGGGGTGTGGCGCGGCCCGGCGGCTTCTCACCCTTCCGGCCCAGCGCCCGGGACCGCTCCACACGATCGAGGGAAGAGGCCTCGAACCGCCTCGAACCTCAGCTCTGCAGGGGCAGGCCGCCGAGCAGGGGGTTGTGCTGGTTCAGGGCAGCGGTGGCGCCCTTGACGGTGTTGAGCACGGAGTCCTTGTTCTCGGTGTCGAGCGCGTCCGACTGGTGCTGCAGCGGCATGACGTCCTTCAGGGTGAAGCCGCCCTTGGTGAGCGTGTTCACGGCGCCGTTGAGGCTGGTGGGCGTCAGGTCGGCGGTGCTGTGGGCGGCGAACGCGGGCGCGGCGACGCCGGCGAGGGCCACGGAACCGGCAACGACAGCGGCAGCCTTCAGGGACTTCATCGTGTTCCTTTCTTCGGCAACTCACGTCACCCCAGGGATTCTGACGCCGTGCCTAACGAGTTCCCTCCGGGCCGGAAACCCCGCGCCGAGAAGACATATGAGATCCCCTTCCCGCCACATCCCCTTTCCGCCGGTGAACAGCCCTCAGCCGCCGTGCCCGACGGATACGTACGACGGACACGACGGCTGAGGCAGCGGGAATCGCGTGGGTCACCCGGTGGGCAGCGACGGGTCCGCCGGCAGGCTGGGCAGGGGCAGCGGCAGGGACAGGCCGTCGAGGGTCGAGGTGATCAGGTCGACCAGGTCGCTCACGACTCCGGTGGCGGTCGCCAGCAGCGCGTCGAGGTTGGAGGTGACGGCCTTGAGCAGCGCGTCGATCGCGTTGTTCAGGTCGTCGGTGAGGTCGCGGGCCTGGGGCACCTTGACGTCACTCTTGGCGAACGTGGTCAGCAGGGACGCGGACGAGGCGGCGGGCACGTTCGGCGCCGCGGGCACACTCGGCACGGCAGGCGTGCTCGGGGTGGCCGGCAGGGACGGGGCGGGGGGCTGGCTCTGAGAGGCCGACGCACTCGGAGAGGCCGCCGTACTGGGTGTGTTCGACGTACTCGGAGAAGCCGCCGTACTCGGCGTGGCCGGAGCGGTGGGCGTCGCCGGGGTCGTAGGAGTCGCCGGAGTGGTCGGCGTGGCCGGGGTGGTCGGCGTCGCCGGAGTGGTGGGCGTAGCCGGAGTCGTCGGCGTCGCAGGGGTCGTAGGCGCCACCCCTGCGGCCTTGGCGACGGCTTCCTTCGCCGCGTCGCCGAGCTTCCGGGCCTGGTCGGGGGTCAGGCGGCCCTTCTGGAGGGACTGGTCGAGCAGGTCGAGGACCGGGTTGAGAACCGGGTCGACGTTACGCAGGGACCTGACCTGGGCGAGCAACGTGTCGGCGCCGGGGACGGACGCGTGGGAGCTCGCGTGGGTGCGCTCCCGGGCCGAGTCGGCGGCGACGGCGGCCGGGCCGGCGATGCCGACCAGGAGGGCGGCGCAGAGGGTGGTGGACGCGAGACGCCGCGGGGGCAGCACACGCATGGGGGTTCCTTTCGGTGGGGCAGGGGCCTGTGCCCACCGTTGAACCCGCCATGACGTTCCGCAACCGCTCGCACACCCGCAGTGAACCATCCGGGGGAGACCGGAACCGGCCGTCCGCCCGCGGACGAAGCGCGGGCGGACGGCCGGCCGAAGGGCAGCGTCCCGACGTCAGTCGTTGCCGCACTTGTTGCCGAACGCCGGGTTCAGCAGAGCGATGACGTCCACGGTGTCGCCGCAGACGTTGACCGGCACGTGGACCGGGACCTGGACGACGTTGCCCGACGCCACGCCGGGCGAATCGGTGGAGACGCCGTTCGCGCCGGAGTCGGCGGAGGCCACACCGGCACCGCCGGCGACGGCCGCGATGGCGGCGGAGGTCAGGACCAGACCCTTCGCGATACGCGACATGGAGAGGTGCTCCTTGGGATCGACACAACATCCGGGCGGGATGCCCGGCGCTGTGTCAACGCTCCGCGCTCCCCGGGGTTGTGCCGCCAATGGGGTGATGTCCCGCTGTCGTGCGCCCGTCGCGCCCGGCGAAGGGCGCGCTCCGGCGGATACGGACGCGATCCGGCGCATGGCGTAGGGAGATCCACGATCCGCGCGGTGTGACCAGCGGGGCTTCCGGCTCGTTTCCCACCGGGACGCGTCGTGGGCCGGCGCGCTCTTCCGTCGCCGTGGGCGCGCAGGCATGACGCGCGTACCACCCGCGCCCCCGAGCGCCCCCCGTGAGCGAGGTAACCCCCGAATGCACCAGTCAGCACCCGTCTTCCGGCCGCGGGTCCTGCACCTAGCGCAACCCGTCGACGGCGGGGTCGCCCAGGTCGTACTGGACCTCGCCCGGGCCCAGCTCGCGGACGGTCTACAGGTCACGGCCGGCTGCCCCGGCGGTGAACTCGCCGCGGGTCTGCGGGACCTGGGCGCCGGGGTCCACGAGTGGCGGGCCGGGCGGTCGCCGGGTCCGGGGCTGGCCGGTGAGGTACGGCGGCTCGCACGGCTGATCGACGAGGTACGGCCCGAACTGGTGCACGCACACAGCGCCAAGGCGGGGCTCGCCGCCCGGCTCGCCGTGCGCGGGCGCATCCCGACCGTGTTCCAGCCGCACGCCTGGTCGTTCGAGGCCGTCGGCGGGGCCACCGCCGCCCTCGCCCGGCGCTGGGAGCGGTGGGGGGCGCGGTGGGCCGACCGGGTGGTGTGCGTCAGCGAGGCGGAGCGCACGACCGGCGTAAACGCCGGGGTGCGCGCCGCATACGCGGTGATCCCCAACGGCATCGACCTCGACCGCTTCTCCCCCGCCCCTGCCACGCCCGGCTTTTCCCCCGCCCCCGCCGCACCCGGCTCCTCCCCCGCCCCCACGGCGGCCCGGCCCGCACCCGACCGCGCCGCCCTGCTGCCCGGCCTCGACCCGGCGGCGCCGCTCGTGGTCTGCGTCGGACGGCTGTGCCGGCAGAAGGGCCAGGACGTGCTGCTGCGGGCCTGGGAGCAGGTGCTGCGCGCGGTGCCGCGCGCCCGGCTGGTGCTGGTCGGCGACGGACCCGACCGTGACACGCTGGCCGGACGGGCCCACCCCTCCGTCCACTTCACCGGCGCCGTGGCCGACCTCGTGCCCTGGTACCGGGCCGCAGACCTGGTGGTCCTGCCCTCGCGCTGGGAGGGCATGGCCCTCGCCCCGCTGGAGGCGCTGGCCTGCGGGCGGCCCGTCGTGCTCACCGACGTGAACGGCGCCCGCGAGAGCCTGCCGCCCGCGCTCGCGGCCCGCTGCCTGGTCCCGCCGGAGGATCCCGAGGCGCTGGCCGGGGCCGTCGCCGCGCTGCTGCCCGACGCACCACTGCGCGCGTCGCTCGGCGACCAGGGGCGCCGTCACGTCCGGTCCACACACGACGTGCGGCACACCGCCGAGCGGGTCGCGGACCTCTACCGCGTGCTCCTCGGCGCCGCCGAAGGGGCCGCCGAAGGGGCCGCCGAATGGCCTCTCGACACAGACTCCGGCGCCCCGGAGGCGAACAAGGAAACACGCCCGCCCGTGCCCTCCGAGTGCAGGGAGTCCATCCACTCGTGACTGCGGACAGCACCGTCCCCTCCCCCGGCGCGCAGCCGTGGGACCACGGATCCTCACCCGTCTCGGTGAGGCCGGCCCGCCCCGCGGGCAGCTTCCGGTTCCCGGCGCGGCGGCGGCCCGCGCGGTCCACCTCGCCCCTGCCGCTGCTCGTCGCCGATCTGCTCGCCGCACTGGCGGGCGCGGTCACCCTGGACGAGGCGAGCCGCCGGCTGTCGCTGGTCGTCGCGCTGGTGCTGGGAGCGATAGTCCTGCGCCCGCGCTCGTCCCGGGCGCTCCCCGGCGTGCTCGACGAACTGCCCGTCGTCTGCGGCCGGATCGCGGTCGCCTGGCTGTCGGTCGCCGCCCTGCTCGCCGCCTACGACCCCGGCCGCGCACTGACCGCCCGCACCCTGCTGCTCGGCTGGGCGGTGCACGCGGCGGCGGACTGCGCGGCGCGCGGCTGCGTGTACTGGCGGCGCCGCGCGGTGCTGCTGCGCCACCCGCGTACGGCCCTGGTCATCGGCCCCGCCGCCACCGCGCAGCGGGTGGCCGCCGCGCTGCTGCGGCACCCGCGTTGCGGGGTGCGGCCGGTGGGTGTCGTCGCCGAGCACCCCGACGGCAGGGGCGGGCTGCCCGTGCTCAGCACCGGCGAGGAGGTGGAGCGGGCGCTCATCCAGAACGGGGTACGGGTCGTGCTCACCGTCGACCCGGCCGTGCCCGCCCAGAAGGGTCCGCTGCTGCGGGCGCTGGTCGAGTCGGGCTGCACGGTGTGGGAGGTGGACGCGGACGGCCCGTCGTACGAGATGCGCGACCAGCTCGCGGGGTACTCCGTGCGCCGCCTGGACCTGGGCAACCGGCGGCGCGGCAGCCTCGGCAAGCGGCTGCTGGACGTGGTGGTGTCCGGGACTTCGCTGGTGCTGGCCGGCCCGGCGCTGCTGGTGTGCGCGGCCGTGCTCAGGCTCACCGACGGGCCCGGGGTCGTCTTCCGGCAGGAGCGCATCGGCAGGAACGGCCGCCCCTTCACTCTGCTGAAGTTCCGCACCCACCGCCCGGTCGACGAGCACGAGGCGGCGACCCGGTGGAGCGTGGCGGGCGAGCGCGAGATGAGCCGCTTCTGCCGCTTCCTGCGCATGAGTTCGCTGGACGAGCTGCTCCAGCTGTGGAACGTCTTCCGGGGCGACATGAGCCTGGTCGGTCCGCGCCCCGAACGGCCGTACTTCGTCGCCCAGTTCAGCCGGGTCCATCCCGGCTACGCGGCCCGCCACCGCGTGCGGACCGGCATCACCGGCCTCGCCCAGATCAACGGCCTGCGCGGCGACACCTCCATCGAGGACCGGGCCCGCTTCGACAACGCCTACATCGACACCTGGTCGCTGTGGCAGGACGTCTGCATCCTGCTGCGCACCGCGGCCGCGCTCGTGCGTTCCACGGGGAGCTGACCGATGAGCCTTGCCCTGCCCCTCGGCCGTCTGCGCGGTGCGTCCCCGGTGCTGCCGGTGGTGGCCGTGGTCGCCCTGCTCGCGCTGCCCCTCTCCCCCGGCGGCGAGGGCGGCGCGGGCCCGGCCGACGCGCTGTCGGCGCTGGTCGTCGCCTACTGCGTCGTACGACTCCTGCGCGAGCGGCGGCGCCCGCTGTCCCGTACCGCCGCAGTGGTCCTCGGCCTGCCGCTGCCCGGTCTCGCGCTGGCCGCGATGGGCGCGGTGTCGCCGGGCGCCGGGATCACCGGCCTCGGCCGTTACCTCCAGATCTTCGTCCTCGTCCCCGCCGCCGTCCTCCTGCTGATCCGCGACCGGCGTGACTTCCGGCTGCTGGCCTGGGCGTTCGTGGGGCTCGCGGTGTGGCAGGGGGCGATCGGCGTCCAGCAGTACGCCACCGGGACCGGCGCCTCCTACCAGGGCGAGGACATCCGCGCGGTCGGCACCTTCGGGGCGCAGGACGTGATGGGCATGGCGACCGTGGTGTCCTTCGGGCTGGTGTGCGCGGTGGGACTGGCGCTCGGCCGGACCCGGGTGCGCGAGCGGTGGGCCGCGGCCGCCTGCGCGCTCGCCCTCCTGCTGCCCCTGGCGCTGTCCTTCAGCAGGGGCGCCTGGATCGCCACCGCCGTGACGCTCACCGTCCAGCTGGTGCTGGCCGGGCTGCGCCGGGCGCTGAAGGTCGCGGCGGCCGTGGTGGCCGCGGGCGTGGTCCTGGTGGGCGGTCTCGGGGTGGGTACGGCGATGCTGCAGGAGCGGATCGACAGCATCACGCAGGTCACCGACGCGCCCGACCAGTCGGTCACCGACCGGTACACCATGTGGGCCGCGGCCACCGACATGTGGCGGCAGCGCCCGCTGACCGGCGTCGGATTGAAGGGCTTCCCCGAGTACCGCGACGGACACGCCTCGCTCGCGCTGTCCTCGGGCAGCGACACGGAGGGCGCGGGCGCCGCCTACCGCAGGCAGCCGCTCCTGTCCCCGCACAACATGTATCTGCTGGTGCTCAGCGAGCAGGGTCTGATCGGGCTGCTCTGCCTGGCGGGCGGCTGGCTGGCCATGCTGGTGTGCGCGCTGCGGGGTTTGTGGCGGGCCCGCCGTTCGGGCCGCGGCGTGGAGTGCGCGCTGGCCGCCTGCGGGCTGCTGGTCTGGCAGCTCGTCGACTTCGCCTACGCCGACATCGGCGGCCCGTCGACCGTACTGACCGCGGTGTGCTTCGGGCTGGTGGCGTGGTGGGCGCTGGTGGGCGGGGAGGCGGTGGCCTGCGGCGAGGCCGCCGCGTTCACGGGCACGCGGGGAACGGTCGTCGGGGAGGGGGCCCTCCGATGACCACGCAGGCCACCACCCCCCGGGAGGACACCGCCCCCGAACACGCCCCGCCCACCCGCGGGTTCCTCGCCAAGGCCACCCTCGTCACCGCCTCCCTCTCGGTCGCGGGGGCGCTGCTCGGGCTGGTGCGGGACCAGTCGCTGGCGCGGCTGTTCGGGGCCGGGCGGGACACCGACGCCTTCCTGGTCGCTTGGACGGTGCCGGAGTTCGCGGCCACGCTGCTCATCGAGGACGGGCTGGCGTTCGCGCTGATCCCGGCGTTCAGCGGGGCCCTGGCCCGGCGTGCCCAGGGTGCCCCCGGCGACCCCGTCCGGGCGCTGGTGGCCGGCACCCTGCCCCGGCTGGCGCTGGCCTTCGCCGCGGTGGGCGCGCTGCTCGCGGCGGCCGCCCCGCAGCTGGTCGAGGCCCTCGCGCCCGGCCTGCGCGACCCCGCGCTCGCCGTGGACTGCACCCGGCTCACCGCGACCTGTGTGCTCAGCTTCGGGCTCGCCGGGTACTGCAGCGCGGCCCTGCGGGCCCACCGCCGCTTCCTGGCCCCGGCGGCGATCTATGTCGCCTACAACGTCGGCATCGTCACCGCGATGTTCGCCCTCGGCGGCCACTGGGGGGTGCGCTCGGCCGCGCTCGGGGTCGCGGCGGGCGGCTGCCTGATGGTGGCCATCCAACTTCCGTCGCTGGGACGGCAGTTGCGCAGCCGCCGTACGGCCGGGTCGGTGGCCGCGGAGGTCGCCGGTGCGCGGCCCCTGGACATCGCGCTGATGGCCACCGTGCTGCTGTTCGCGCTGTGCCGGCAGTCGCAGGTGCTCATCGAGCGGTTCCTCGCCTCGAACCTGCCCGCCGGGGCCATCTCGCACCTGAACTACGCGCAGAAGGTCGCGCAGATCCCCATGACGCTGTCGATGATGCTGTGCACGGTCACCTTCCCGCTGGTGGCGCGGGCGCTCGCCGACGGCGACATCGAGCGGGCCCGTACCCGGGTGGAGCGCGATCTGGCGGTGGCCTGCTGCCTGGTGCTGCTCGGCACCGCGGCCGTCGTCGCCTGCGCCCCGCAGCTCGTCCAGCTCCTCTTCCAGCGGGGCGCGTTCACCGCCGAGGACACCGCGGCGACCGCGAGCGTGATGCGCGTGTACGCGCTCGGGCTGCTCGGCCAGACGCTGACGGGGGTGCTGGTCCGCTCCTACTTCTCGGCGGGCCGCGCCACCTGGTACCCGGTCGCCGCCATGGCCGCCGGCATCGCCGTGACCTCCTGGCTCGGCGCCTGGACGGTCGGCTCCTGGGGCGTCACCGGGATCGCCGCCGCCAACGCGCTCGGCATCACGGTCACCGCCGGCCTGCTGCTGTCCGGCATGCGGAGACGGACCACCCGTCAGAACAGCTCGCGCAGCGTGCCGATCCGTACCGGGCGGGTGCTGCGCGAGCTGGGCCGGACGCTGCCGGCCGCCGTGGCGGCCGCGGGGGCGGGGGCGCTGGTCGCGAGCAGGCTCACCGCCCCGGTCACCGGTCTGCTCGCCGGGGGCGCCACCGTCACGGTGGTGTTCGTCCTGCTCGGCCGGGCCCTGGGCGCCCAGGGCTGCGCGCCCGCACTCCGTTTCGTCCGCACCCTCGCCCGAAGGCTCGCCCATGCCGTCCTCCGTTGAGTCCCCGCTCCGCGCCGGGGCCACCAGACCCGGCCCCGTCCCGTGGATCGCCATGTACCACTCGGTCGGCGACTGCTCCGACGACCCGTACCGCGTCACGGTCACGCCCGGCCGGCTGGACCGGCAACTGCGCTGGCTGCGCGGCCATGGCCTCAGGGGCGTGTCGGTGGCCGAACTGCTCGCCGCCCGCGCCCGGGGCGAGGGACGCGGCCTGGTGGGGCTCACCTTCGACGACGGGTACGCGGACTTCCTCGACAACGCCCTGCCCGCGCTGGCCCGTTGGGAGTGCACGGCCACCCTGTTCGTGCTGCCCGGCCGGCTCGGCGGGGACAACGCGTGGGACCCGCTGGGCCCGCGCAAGCCGCTGCTCACCGGCCACGGCATCCGGCACGCCGCCCGGGCGGGCGTGGAGATCGGCTCGCACGGCCTCACCCACATCGACCTCACCCGCGCCGACGACACCACCCTCAGGGCCGAGACCGCCGAGAGCCGCGCGCGGCTGGAGGAGGTGACCGGCACCCCGGTCACCGGCTTCTGCTACCCGTACGGCACGGTCGACCAGCGGGCCGTCGACGCCGTACGGGAGGCCGGTTACGGCTATGCCTGCGCCATCGACCCCGGCGCGCTGAGCGGCCCGTACACCCTGCCCCGGGTGCACATCGGGCAGCACGACACCGCCGTACGCCTGTTCCTGAAGCACCGGCTGCACCGGCTGCGCCGCCGTCCCGTCGAGGGGCTGCGGTGAGGGCGCTGCACATCATCACCGGGCTCGGGGTCGGCGGCGCCGAGCAGCAACTGCGGCTGCTGCTGCGGCACCTGCCGGTGGAGTGCGACGTGGTGACGCTGACCAACCCCGGGCCGGTCGCCGAGGGGCTGGCCGCGGACGGCGTCCGGGTGGTCCACCTCGGCATGACCGGCAACCGCGACCTCGGCGCGCTGCCACGCCTGGCCCGGATCATCCGGGACGGCCGCTACGACCTGGTGCACACCCACCTCTACCGGGCCTGTCTGTACGGCCGGATCGCCGCCCGGCTCGCCGGGGTCCGCGCGGTCGTCGCCACCGAACACTCCCTCGGCGACTCGCAGATGGAGGGCCGGCCGCTCACGGCGGGCGTGCGCGCGCTGTACCTGGCCGGTGAGCGGCTGGGCCGGTCCACGGTCGCCGTCTCCCCCACGGTCGCCGAGCGGCTCACCCGCTGGGGCGTGCCCGGGCCGCGCATCGAGGTCGTGCCCAACGGCATCGACCTGGAGCGGTTCCGCTTCGACCCCGTACAACGCGAGCGCACCCGCGCCCGGCTCGGGCTGCCCGAGGACGCGTTCGTCATCGGCGGCATCGGCCGCCTCCACCCCGGCAAACGCTTCGAGGTGCTGATCCGGGCCCTCGTCGAACTCCCCGGCGACTGCAGGCTGCTGCTGGTCGGCGGGGGCGGCGAGGAGAGCGCCCTGCGCCGGACCGCCGAGGAGGCCCGGGTCGCCGACCGGGTGCTGTTCACCGGCGAGCGGCCGTACGACTGCGACGGCTCCCGGGGCCCGGACCTGCCCGCGCTGACCTCGGCGATGGACGTGCTCGCCTCGCCGTCCCCGGAGGAGGCCTTCGGACTGGCCGTCGTCGAGGCGCTGGCGGCCGGGCTGCCCGTGCGCCACGCCTGCTGCCCGGCCATCGACGACCTGCCGCCCGAAGCCGCCCCGAACGCCCTGCGCGTCCAGGGCGACGCGGCTGCCTACGCCCGCGCGCTCGCCGAGGTCCGCGCGGCCGGCCCCGGCCCGCGCACCGCCCCCGAGGCGGCCCGCCACTACTGCATCAGCCGCAGCGCCGCCCGCCTCATGGACGTCTACACGGCGGCGCTGGGCCCTGTCGTCAGACTCCCGCCTGCCGCGCTCCGGGCGGACGCCGCGAGTCTGACGACAGGGCCTGCCCGCACGATCCCCCAGCCCCGATCCTCCGAGGGAGTCACCTCGCCATGACCGAGAACCCCACCCGGTACCCCCGCCCCGACCGCTTCTCCCGCGCTCGCAGGCTGCCGCCCTGGTCGCTGGTGGCGGCCGGCGTCCTCGCGGGCGGGCTGCTGGGCGGTGCGTACGGCGTGCTGAAGGCGCCGACGTACACGGCCACCAGCTATGTCATCGCCGTACCCACCGAGCACTCCGACACCGCCTCCGCGCTCGGCTTCGCCCAGGCCTACGGCCGGGTCGCCACCCAGCTCGCGGTGCTCGGCGACGCGCAGGTGGCGGCCGGGGTGCCCGTGGACACCCTGCGCGACAGCGTCCGCACGGCCACCTCGCCGGACGCCCCGATGGTCGCCGTCTCCGCCACCTCCGCCCGCCCGGCCCAGGCCGCCGACATGGCCAACGCGGTCGCCCGGGCCCTCACCCGGCACGCCAACGACACCAAAACCGCCACGCACGTCGAACTCCTGCAGTTCTCCCGCGCGTTGCAGCCGACCGCGCCGACCTCCACGTCGGCCGGGGTGACCGCTCTGGTGGGGGCGAGCGCGGGTGGGCTGCTCGGCGGGCTGGTGCTGCTGGTGCGGCCGAAGCGCCGGCCGGAGCAGGAGCCGGTGCGGTCGGCCTCGGTGCCCGGACCCTCGGTCGCCGCCGACGCGCGCGGCCAGCTGTGACGGCGACGTACACGGCGCCCCCGACGTACACCGCCGGCCTCGTCACCGACGGGGACGCCTTCGCCGAACTGGCCCCGGCCTGGGGGCGGCTGTACGGGCGGTGCGCCGCCGCGACCCCGTTCCAGAGCCACGCCTGGCTGCACTCGTGGTGGCGGTCGTACGGCGACCGGGGGCGGCTCAGGCTGCTGCTGGTGCGTTCCGGCGGCGAACTGGTCGCCGCCGCGCCGATGATGCTGGTCCGCCGCCCGCTGCCCGCGCTGGTGCCGCTGGGCGGTGCGATCTCCGACTACGGGGACGTGCTGCTGGACGACGCCGACGACGGGCGCGCGTCCGGCGCCCTCACCGAGGCCCTGTCGGAGGCGGCGCGCACGGCGCTGATCGACTTCCGCGAGGTGCGGCCGGGCGGCGCGGTGGAGCGCGTCTACGACCGCTGGCGCGGGCCGCGCCGCACGATCGGCGACTCGATGTGCCTGGAGCTGCCCGCCGTACCCATGGACGAGCTGGTCGCCCGGCTGCCGTCGAACAAGGCCCAGCGGGTGCGTGCCAAGCTGCGCAAGCTGACGGCGCTCGGCGTGGAGCGGCGGGTGGTCGGCCCCGAGGACGTGGACGCGGCGCTGCACCGGCTGCTGGAGCTGCACCGGCTGCAGTGGCAGGGGCGGAGGGTGACGACCGAGCATCTGCATCCCCGGTTCCGGGAGCATCTGGTCCGCGCGGTGGGGCCGATGGTCCGCTCCGGCGACGCCGTCGTGACCGAGTTCCGGATCGGCGCCGAGGTGGTGGCGGTCGACCTGACGTTGCTGTCCCGGAGTCTGGCCGGCGGCTATCTGTACGGCGCCCATCCGAGCCTCAGGGAACGCAGGGCGGACGTGGCGGTGATGCTGCTGGAGGCGTGCACCGAAAGCGCCGCGAACACAGCGAACGCCGGTGCGGGCGGGCGCGGCACGCTGAGCCTGCTGCGCGGCAACGAGCCGTACAAACACCACTGGCGCCCCGAACCGGTCGTCAACCAGCGGCTTCTGCTGGCCCGGCGGCGCACCGCCCCGCTGCTGTCGGCCGCGCTGTGCGAGGCGGCCGCCCGGCGGCGGGGCAAGGAGGTGCTGCACCGGTGGAGGAGACGCGCTCAGGGTCAGCGGCCGTACAGGGCGGACCGGTAGGCCTCGGTCGACTTGGGGTTGGCCGAGCACTGCCACACGCCGTGCGGGCAGTAGTCGGTCAGCGTGTTGTACAGCGGCCGGTGCTCGTCCATCCAGTCGAGCATGCGCCGCATGTACTCGGGGTTGTCGCCGTTGCGGAAGAGTCCCCATTCCGGATACGAGACGGGCTTGCCGTGGGATTTCGCGAAATCCACCTGCTGCTGAAGACCGTAGGGCTCTTTCACCTGTTCGTCGAAGGACATTCCGGCCGGCTGGTCGTAGGAGTCCGTCCCGATGATGTCGACCGTGGCGTCCCCGGGATAGCACGCGGTCCACGGAACGGCGTCCCGGCCGCGGCTCGGGCTGAAGTCGAACCGGAACTTCTGGCCCGGCACCACCCGCATCGCCGTGACGATCCTGTTCCAGTACGCCTTCCAGGCCTGCGGGTCCGGTCCGCAGCGATGGGTGTAGGTGACGCCGTTCATCTCCCAGCCGAGCACGATGACCGTGTCCGGCACCTTCAGCGCCACCAGCCGCTCGGCGAGGGCGCGGAAGTGCCGGTCGAACTGCCCGGCCGCGCCCTGCCGCAGCAGCGAGCGCACCTGGTCGTCGGGCACGTGCTCCTCGTTGCGCTCCTGCATGGGCACGTTGAGGACGAGGGTCCGGTCCGTCTTCTGGCGCCGCCAGTGCGCCCAGGCGTCCAGGAAGCCGGGCGGACCCTCGATGTCCTGCCAGCGGCCGCCGGGCAGATAGGTGTGCGCGACCTTCAGCTCGGTGCCGCCGAGCCAGTGGCTCAACTCGGCGATGCGGGCCACCCCGATCGGCCCGGAGTCGAGGAAGGCGCCGAAGGGCGGGGGCTCCTTCGCGGGCTCGGGCGCGGCCGCGAGGGCGGCCGACGCGGTGACGGCCGCCGCGAGCACGGTCAGCCGCCGGGACCGGGCCCTTCGCCGCTGTGGAGCCATGCCTGCTCCTCTCCTCTCCGCTTCTGCTGCTTTGTCTCCGCTGGGCCGCGTCTCCGCCGCGCAGTTCCTGTTATTGACACCCAGTCATATCGATATGAATTCCGCCAGTGCGGCTACGGCTTTCAGGTGGCCCGAACCCCCGCACGGGCGAACGAGAAGAAAGGAATACGCCCGTGTCGCAGCTCGACGACCGGGTCCCCGCGGTGCTGCTGCGGATCGACCGGAATCCCTTTCACCACGGCACCCTGGGCGCCGTACGTTCGCTGGGCCGGGCGGGCGTGGAGGTGCATCTCGTCGCCGACTGCGCGGGAAGCCCCGTGCGCAGGTCGCGTTACATGCGCCGGATCCATCCCCCGCCGGCGCCCGGTGCGTCCCCCGGCGAGATCGCGGCCGCGCTGCGCCGGGTGGCGGCCCGGGTCGCACGGCCCGCGGTGCTGATCCCGCTGGACGACGCGAGCGCCGTCGCGACCGGCCGGCTGCGGGAGCAGCTGGCGCCCGCCTACCTGCTGCCGCAGCAGCCGGGTGCGCTGCCCGGCCGGGTGGCCGACAAGGCGGAGCTGGCCGGGGTGTGCGCGGCCGCCGCCGTCCCGCATCCGGTGACACTGGTCCCGGACAGCGCCGAGGACGCGGCCGCGGCCGCCTGGCGGCTGGGGCTCCCGATGGTGGCCAAGTGGAGCCGGCCCTGGCTGGTCCCGGCCGGCAGCGGGCTGCGCTCCACGATCGTGGTGACCTCCGCGCGGCAGGCCCGGGAGCTGTACCTGCGCTCCGCCGAGGCGGGCAGCAGCCTGCTGCTGCAGACCTTCCTGCCGCCGGGCCCGGACCGCGACTGGTTCTTCCACGGGTACGCCGACCGCTCGGGCGCCGTGCGCGCCGGCGGGCCCGGCCGCAAGCAACTGGCCTGGCCGCGTGGGGCGGGCCTGACCGCGGTCGGCCGGTGGACGCCCAACCCGCAGGTGCAGGCGCTGGCCGAGCGGCTCACCAGCGAACTGGGCTACCGGGGCATCTTCGACCTGGACTTCCGCCGCTGCGGCAGCACCGGCCGCTACCACCTGCTCGACTTCAACCCGCGCCCCGGCGCCCAGTTCCGGCTGTTCGCCGACAGCGCGGGCCTGGACGTCGTACGCGCCCTGCACCTGGACCTGACCCACCGTCCGTTGCCGGACGGGGTGCCGCTGCCCGGCCGGGAGTTCGTGGTGGAGAACTACGCGCCGCTCAACGCGCTGCGTCCGGCGCTCGGGGAGCGGGAGCTGGCCTGGCACGCGGCGGACGACCGGGCGCCGGGCCGGGCGCTGTGGGCGCTGTGGGGCCGGCACGCGGCGGGTCGGCTCGCCGGGCGCCTGCGGCAGCGGCCGGTCCGCCGTGGCCTCACCGACGACTTGTCCGACGACTTGTCCGAGGACTTGTCCGAGGACTTCTCCGACGACGAGAAAGCGAGCAGTTGCTGATGTACGACCTGCTGGTGGTGGGCGCGGGCCCGTACGGTCTGTCGATCGCGTCGCACGCCGCGGCGGCCGGGCTGAACGTGCGGGTCCTCGGGCGGCCCATGGCGTCCTGGCGCGACCACATGCCCCGCGGGATGTTCCTGAAGTCGGAACCGTGGGCCTCCAACCTCTCGGATCCCGAGGGCCGTTGGCGGCTCGACGTGTTCTGTGCGTTCCGGGGCATGACGGCCCGTCACGCGGAGCCGATCCCGCTGGACGTGTTCGCCGAGTACGGCCTGTGGTTCGCGCGCAACGCCGTTCCCGTGCTCGACGAGCGGACGGTGGCCCGCCTGGCGCCCCTCAACGGCGGCTTCGAGGCGGTCACCGAGGACGGCGAGACGCTCGCCGCGCGGACCGTCGCACTGGCCGTGGGCGTGCTGCCGTTCACCAAGATCCCGGCGGCGCTGCGCGGCCTCCCGCCGGAGCTGGTCTCCCACAGCAGCCACCACGCCGACCTCGACCGCTTCCGCGACGAGGACGTCACCGTGATCGGCGGCGGGCAGGCGGCCCTGGAGACGGCCGCGCTGCTCGCCGAACAGGGCACCCGGGTACGGGTGCTGGCCCGCGCGGAGCGGCTGTGCTGGAACGACGTGCCGCCGCCCTGGGAGCGCCCCTGGTGGCGCACCGCCCGCGCCCCGCACAGCGGCCTCGGCCCCGGCTGGCGGAACTGGTTCTACGCCGAGCGGCCCGGCCTGTACCGGCGGCTGCCGGAAGGGACCCGGACCGGGATCGCGGCCGGCGCGCTCGGCCCGGCCGGAGCCTGGTGGGTACGTGAGCGGGTGGAGAGCCGGGTGGAGGTGCTGCTCGGCCAGGAGGTGGCGGCGGCCCGTGCGGTGCCGGGCGGGCTGCGCCTGGAGACGGTGGCCCGGCGGGGCGGGACGCGGACACTGGAGACCGGGCACGTCATCGCGGCGACCGGGTTCCGGGTCGGCCTCGAACGGCTGCGGCCGCTCTCCCCCGAGCTGCGCGCGCTGCTGGCGACGACGGCCGACGGTGCCCCGGAGGTGGGGCCGGACTTCGAGTCGACGTACCCCGGCCTGTTCCTGGCCGGTCTGGTCACGGCCTCGGGCTTCGGCCCGGCGATGCGCTTCGTGCACGGCGCGACCTTCACGGCGGGCACGCTGGTGCGCGGGGTACGGCGCCGGCTGCGCTCGGGGCCGGCGGGCTGGCGGATCCCGGCCGGACGGCGTGGCGAGGTGCCGGAGGCGGTGGGGCGCTGAAGGATGCGGTACGGCGCCACTGCGGAAGGCGCCTGCGTGTGGCACGGGACGCGGGGTGCCGGGCACTGGGGTCCGGCACCCCGCGCGCTACCGACCGGAGGCCGCGCGGCCTCGCCGGTACAGGACCGTCCCGGCCGCGATCAGCGCGGCACTGGCGGCCGAGGTCGCCAGCATGGCCCGCGCGTCACCACCGGTGTGCGGAAGGCTCGGCGGCTGCCCCCCGTGGTGGCCGCCGCCGTAGGGCGGGGGCGTGTGGTCACCGCCGCCATAAGGGGGCGGAGTGGTGTGGTCACCGCCGCCGTACGGAGGCGGAGTGGTGTGACCGCCACCGCCGTACGGAGGCGGGGTCGTGTGACCGCCACCGCCGTAGGGAGGCGGAGTGGTGTGGTCTCCATCGCCATAGGGGGGCGGGGTCGTGTGGTCCCCACCGCCATAGGGGGGCGGGGTGGTGTGGCCACCCCCGCCATACGGAGGCGGAGTCGTGTGATCACTGCCGTGCGGAGACGGGGTCTTGTGGTCCTCGCTGCCGTACGGAGACGGAGTCTTGTGGTCCTCGCTGCCGTACGGTGGCGGGGTCTTGTGGTCCTCGCCGCCATAGGGAGGCGGGGTGGTGTGGCTGCCGCTGCCGTACGGGGACGGCGTCGTGTGGTCACCGCCGCTGCGAGAAGACGGGGTCTGGTCGCCGTGGCCCGAGTCGTGGCCGGAGTCGCGGTTCGAGCCCCCGTGCCGGTCGCCGCCGTCTTTCTTCGAACTGTGCGTGGTGGTACAGGAGTTGCCGAACGCCGGGTTCAGCGCGGCAGCCGCGTCCACGGAGTTGCCGCAGACGTTGACCGGGACTTCCACCGGGGCCTGGACGGTGTTGCCGGACAGCACGCCGGGCGAACCCTGTGCGACGCCGTGCGCGCCCGTGTCGGCGAGCGCATGACTGCCGTACATGGACAGCATGCCTGTCGCCGCGGCGGCCACGACCATGCCCTTGCTGAGGGTCTGTCGCAATCTCGTTGTCTTCCTGCTCGAAGAAGTGGGAAGGCCGGCCTCGGGACGAAGAATCGAAGGATCGACGGTCCGAGGCCGGCCAGGACACAGCCGGTGGGCTGGTGCGTTGCGTGCGTCAGTCGTTGACGCAGGGGTTGCCGAACGCCGGGTTCAGCAGACCGATGACGTCCACCGTGTTGCCGCAGACGTTGACCGGCACGTGGACCGGGACCTGGATCACGTTGCCGGAGATGACGCCGGGGGACTGGGCCGCCCCACCGGTGGCCCCGGAGTCGGCGAAGGCGGGGGCCGCCCCGCCCAGGGCCAGGATGGCGCCGGCGACGACAGCAGCGCTCTTCTTCATGAACTTTCCCTTCTCAGCGGTCATGCCCCTTTGACGGCCGAAACCGAGCGAGCACAGCTTGAACGGCTCGCACCATGACCGGCAGGTTGTAAAACGAGGGATAGACAGCCGAAGAAACTGCGGAACGCGCGTCGCCTTGGAATTCACTCGAACGCCATCAGGGAATTGACAGGTTGGCGTATACGAGGAGAAACGCTTCTTCGAAAAAGGCGACGAGAGACGGCGAAGGCCGCCCGGGCAGCGGTGCGGAAATCCGCACGCCACCCGGGCGGCCCTCGGACCGGCCCGGGCCGGCGGTCAGCCGTTGGTGGACAGGACCTTGAGGTCGTCCAGCACGTGCGACACCGGCTCGTCGCCCTTGGCCTGGGTGGAGTTCTCGGCGCACTCCTGGTACTGCGGCGCGGACAGCACCGGGATGTCCTGCACGCCGACGTTGACGGCGGCGAGGATGGACTGGGCGTTGACCTTCGCCGGCAGGCCGACACAGAGCTTGTTCAGCGAGCTCTGGACCAGCGTGGCCTGCGGGCTCATGTCGCCCGTGGTCGTGCTGTTGCCGAACGACTCGCTGGCGCCGTCGCCACTGAACGACGTGGTGCCGTTGTCGTTGTCGATGGCAAGCGCCTGCGGGGCCATCGCCGCCGACACACCGACGAGGGACGCGGCGACCGCCGCCACGGCCATTGCCTTCTTCAGCATCTTGCTTTCCTTTCCTGACTGCTCGCCAAGACGCACGTTCTGCCCCGCATCAACCGCGGCCGGATCGATTGGTTGCGGGTCATCACCCGTTCGGCTCGTTCGGCCTCGGGGAATCGGTGGAATTCCCCTGTCCGTCTCCCCGGGCATACGCCACAGCCCCGTTTAGGCCATCGGAGTGAAGCAGAGCAACCCATCGCCTGATGGGCAGTTGACCAGGAAGCTCCGGTGGTCGGGGTTTCTCCAGAAGGGAATTACAAGTGATCAAGAAGGTTCTGGCCTCCGCCGCGGTCGCCGCTTCCATCGTCGGTTTCTCCGCCGCCGCCGCGTCCCCGGCCCTGGCCGTCGACAACGACAACGGCACCACGTCGTTCAGCGGCAACGACGCCGTTCAGTCGTTCGGCAACTCCAGCACGAGCGGGGACCTGAGCCCCCAGCTGGCGCTCATCCAGGGCTCGTTCAACAAGCCCTGCATCGGCCTGCCGGCGAAGCTCAACGCCCAGTCCATCCTGGCGCTGGTCAACGTCGGCGTGCAGGACATCCCGATCCTGTCCGCGCCGCAGAACCAGCAGTGCACCGAGAACTCCACCCAGGCCAAGGGCGACGAGCCGCTCTCGCACATCCTCGACGACATCTCCGCCCTGTCCAGCAACGGCTGATCCGGAGATCTCCCGGCCCTGCACGGGCCCTCCCCGACGGGCCGCCGACTTCCCGGCGGCCCGTCGGCGTGTTCGGCCGCCCCCTGACGGCAAAGGGGGGTATCTATGGACTTATCGGACTGCATTAGCCCAATCGGGGCAAAGCCCGCAACTGCGGCGTGGTCCGGGCCGTTGACGATCACGCAGCTCCTCCCCGGAGTCCGCCTTTCGAAAGGGAACCAACATGAAGAAGCTGTGGGCGACCGCGGCTGTCGCCGCCTCGATCGCCGGTCTCGCTGGTGCGGCCGCCCCCCAGGCCCTCGCCGTCGACAACGACAACGGCACCACGTCGTTCAGCGGTAACAACGCCTCGTCGTCGTTCGGCAACTCGGGCACGCTCGGCGACCAGAGCCCGCAGCTGTCGCTGGTCGAGGGCTCGCTGAACAAGGCCTGCGTCGGCCTGCCCGCGAAGGTCAACGTCCAGTCGGTGGCCGCGCTCATCGCGAACGTCGGCGTCCAGGACATCCCGGTCCTGTCCGCGCCGCAGAACCAGCAGTGCGCCGAGAACTCCACCCAGGCCAAGGGCGACGAGCCGCTCTCGCACATCCTGGACGACATCTCCGCCCTGTCCAGCAACGGCTGAGCAAGGTCCTCCGCGCGGCGGGTCACCGGTTCCTCCGGTGGCCCGCCGCCGTCGTGTGCCGCTGGTGCTACTTCCGGTACAGCGCGTCGATCTGTTCGGCGTAGGCCGCCGTCACGGCGTGCCGCTTCATCTTCAGGGACGGCGTCAGCAGCCCGTTCTCCTCGGTGAACTCCCCCTCGACGAGTGCGAAGGCGCGGATCGACTCGGCGCGCGAGACGGCCTCGTTGGCGTAGTCGACCGCCTTCCGCACCTCGGCCCGCAGCCGCTCGTCCCGGACCAGCTCGGACAGCGGGGTGTCCGCGGGCAGCTTGCGGACCGCCAGCCAGTGGGCGACGGCCTCGGGGTCGAGGGTGATCAGGGCCGCCACGAAGGGCCGGTTGTCCCCGACGACCACGCACTGGCCGACCGGCGAGCGGCTGCGCAGCCGGTCCTCCAGGACGGCCGGGGAGACGTTCTTGCCGCCGGAGGTGATGATGATGTCCTTCTTGCGGCCGGTGATGGTGAGGTAGCCGTCCTCGTCCAGGGAGCCGAGGTCGCCGGTGGCGAACCAGTCGTCGGCGAGGACGGCGTCGGTGGCCGCCGGGTTGTTCCAGTACGACCCGAAGACCACCCCGCCCTTGATCAGCACCTCCCCGTCGTCGGCGATGCGCACGGACACGCCGGGGATCGGCAGGCCGACCGTGCCGGGGCGGGGGCCGAGCGGGGGCACGATGGTGGCGGCCGCGCTGGTCTCGGTCAGGCCGTAGCCCTCGTAGACGACGATCCCGGCCGCGTGGAAGAACAGGTTGAGGTTGCGGTCCAGCGGGGAGCCGCCGCTCATGGCGTACCGCAGACGGCCGCCCAGCTCCTTGCGGATGCGCCGGTAGACCAGCAGGTCGTACAGGGCCCAGGCGGCGTACAGGCCGGGTCCCGGACCCTTGCCGGTGCCGAGGAACTTCCTCAGGTACGCCTCGCCGAAGCGCACGGCGACACGTTCGGCGCGGTCGAAGGAGGCGCCGCGGCCGATCTTCTCGGCGGTGGCCCGGCCGGTGTCGTGGATCTTCTCGAAGAGGTACGGCACCCCGACCAGGACGGTGGGCCGGAACTCCTTGAGCGCGGGCCGGAGTTCGTCGGGCTTGACGCTCGGGAAGTGGCCGACCTCGATACGGCCCATCAGACAGGCGAGTTGCAGGGTGCGGCCGAGGATGTGGGCGAGCGGCAGGAACAGCAGGATGGAGGCCGTCCGGCCGGTGACGGCCTGGAAGACCGGGTGCAGCAGCTCGACGGTGTTGGCGGCCTCGGCGTGCAGGTTGGCGTGGGTGAGGACGCAGCCCTTGGGCTGTCCGGTGGTGCCGGAGGTGTAGCAGAGGGTGGCGATGGCGTCGGGGGCCACGGCGGCGCGCCGCTTGGCGACCTCGTCGTCGGCCAGGTCGCGGCCGAGGGCGGTGAGGTGGGCGAGGGCATCCGCGTCGAGTTCCCACAGGTGCGGTGGCTGGGGGTGGTGCGCGGTGCCGGTGGTGACCGTGGCGGTGTTCTCGGCGGTCTCGGTGACGACGTACCGGGCGCCGGAGTCGCGGACGATCCACTCCACCTGCTCGGCGGAGGAGGTCGGGTAGACGGGCACGGACTGGCCGCCGGCCGCCCAGATGGCGAAGTCCAGGACGGTCCACTCGTAGCGGGTGCGGCACATCACGGCGACCCGGCCGCCCGGTTCGAGTCCGGCGGCGATCAGCCCCTTGGCGACGGCGGTGACCTCGGCGGCGAAGGCGGCCGCCGTGACCGGGCGCCAGGCGCCTTCGGTACGGCGGCGCAGCAGCACCGCGTCCGGGGTCTCGGCCGCGTGCGTGAACGGGAGGTCGGCCAGGGAGCCGTCGGTGAGCGGCGGTGCCAGGGGCGCCGCACGCACCTCGCGCACGGCGCCCGTCGCGTCCCTGACGATCTCCACCGAGGCACGGGCCGCCAGGTCGGTGCGCTGCCGTGCCCGCTTCAGATCCCTGCGTACGCCCATGACGGCTCCCGGTGGCGGCTCGAACGTACCTGCCGGGACGTCAACTTACTCCGAAGTAAGGGAGGGTCAATGGGACGTGCGGTGGCTCAGTCCCCGGTGTCCGTGTGGCTCGCCTCCCGGATCGCGTCGGCGAGGTCCTGTACGTCCTGGTCCTCGGTGACGTCGGCCAGCGTGGCCGCGCGGCCGGCGAGGCGGGTGAGGCTCGGGGCGCCGGGGAGGGCGGGGCCGTCGTCGGTGCCGGCGCGCAGGGCGTCGGCGAAGTAGGCGGCCACCGCCGTGACCTGGAAGCGGGGGCTCGCCTCCCAGACGGAGCCCTTGAGGGCGCCGGTCTCCACGGCGCCGGACTCCTCGTGCGGGGCCCGGGTGATGGGGTCGAGCCAGCGGACGGTGGCGGTGGCGAGGTGGCCGTCGGCGCCCGGCCTGGTGCGCACCGCGTACAGGGCGGTGACGGTGTGGCCGGGGCCGACCTCGCCACCATCCACGTGGTCGTTGCGGAAGTCGTCGTCGGCGACCTTGCGGTCGTCGTAGCCGACGAGGCGGAACTCGGCGACGGTGTGCGGGTCGAAGGCGACCTGCGCCTTGGCGTCGCGGGCGGTCAGCTCGATGTTCTGCGGGAGTTGCTCGCAGAAGACCTTGCGGGCCCCGTCGGTGTCGGAGACGTAGGCGGTGTGGCCGTCGCCCTTGTCGGCGAGGCGTTCCATGAGGGCGTCGCCGTAGTTGCTGCCGACGCCGACGCCGAAGAGGGTGATGCCGTGCTCGCGGCGGGCGGAGTCGATGCGGCGCAGGATCGCGTCGGGGCTGGTCTCGCCCTCGTTGGCGAGGGCGTCGGAGACGAGGACGACCCGGTTGGTGGCGCCCTTGCGCAGGCCCTCGACGGCGGTGGCGTAGCCGGTCTCGACGCCCGCGCCGAGGTTGGTGGAGGACTGGGCCTCGAGGCCGTCGACGGCGTCGTGGATCTCGCCGCGGTGGCCGCCGAGGCGGGTCATCGGCAGGACGGTCTCGGCGTGTTCGCTGAAGGTGACGACGGCCACCGAGTCGTCGTCGCGCAGCCGGTCCGTCATGGTGTTCAGGGACTGCTTGGCGAGGTCGAGGCGGCCGGGTTCGTCCATGGAGCCGGAGACGTCGATGACGAAGGTGAGCGCGGCCGGTGGGCGCTTCTCGGTGGGTTCCGCGGTCCGGGTGGCGAGGCCGACGCGGACCAGGGACCAGTTGGGCCTCGCGGTGCGGGCGCCGTCGACGGTGACGGAGAAGCCGTTGCCGTCGGGGCGGCGGTAGTCCTGGCGGAAGCTGTTGACGAACTCCTCGGGGCGGACGGTCGACGGGTCGGGGGTGCGGCCGTCGGCGAGGGTGCGGCGGGCGTAGGTGTAGGAGGCGGTGTCGACGTCGAGGGCGAAGGTGGAGAGGTCGCCGTCGGACGGGGGCGACTCGAAGCCCCGCTCGTCCCGGCCGGGGGCGGGGGCGGGGGCGGGCAGGCCGCGCTTGTCGGAGCTGTTGGTGTGGTTCTCGGTGCCGCCCGCCCCGCAGGCCGTCAGCAGCAGGCTTCCCGCCGCCGTGAGGGCGAGCAGTGTGCCGCGTATCCGTCGTGATCGCTGTGTCCGGTTCCGCTCCATCTCGCGTTCCCCCTGCGTCGGTTGACGTCGGCTTGTGCGACCTCTGCCGACTGTGACGGCGCAGGGGGCCGGAACGTGCGATCCGGGGTGTTGCGGATGCGTCTCGAACCGGCCACGGCGGGGCCCTGTCGAGACCGGTGGGTGACCCTCCGGTGACCTAGGACACCACGTCCTTGCGGGCGAACCCCCGGAAGGCCAGGGCGAACAGCACCAGGGCGTACGTTATGGAGATCGCGGCGCCCTGGATCATGCCGGACCACTCGGGGTGCGGCTGGACGGCGTCGGCCCAGGCGAACTGCCAGTGCGCGGGCAGGAAGTCGCGCCAGTGGCCGAGGGCGGTGACCGCGTCCAGGACGTTGCCGACGATGGTCAGGCCGACCGCGCCGCCGACCGCGCCGAGCGGTGCGTCCGTCTTGGTCGACAGCCAGAACGCCAGTCCCGCGGTGACCAGTTGGGACACGAAGACGTACGCCACGACCACCAGGAGCCGCTGTGCCGCCGTGCCGGAGTCCAGTGCGCCGCCGGTGGGTATCTGCAGCGGGCCCCAGCCGTAGGCAGCCGTGCCGACCGCGAGGGCCACGACCGGCAGCAGCACCATCGCGGCGAGGCTCATCCCGAGGCCCACGGCGAGCTTGGACCACAGCAGCCGGGCCCGGGGCACGGGCGCGGCCAGCAGATAGCGCAGCGAGGACCAGCTCGCCTCGGAGGCGACCGTGTCCCCGCAGAACAGGGCGACCGGGATCACCAGCAGGAAGCCCGCCGAGACGAACAGGTTGACCGCGGCGAAGTTGGCGCCGGACGCGGTGGCCGTGTCCATCAGGGTGACCTGGCCGTTGCGGCTGCCCGGGTCGCCGCCGATCGCGAAGGCGATGAGCAGCACGAACGGCAGGACGGCCAGGATCCCGCCCATGATCAGCGTGCGCCGCCGCTTGAGCTGGCGTACCAGCTCCACGCGCAGGGGCAGCGTGCGGCCGGCACGGTAGCCGGAGGCCGTCTCGGTGCGCTCGACCAGCGTGCTCATGCGGAACCTCCGATCAGGGTGAGGAAGGCGTCCTCGAGACGGCGGTGGGGGCCGAGCGAGGCGACCGGGACTTCGAGGCGCACCAGCTCGACGAGGAGACGGGCGGCGGCCGCGGAGCCGGTGACGGAGAGCCCGGGCACTCCCCCGGCGGTCTCGGAGACGGGGGGCGGGACGGTGATCTGCTCGGCCTCACCGGCTCCGGGCGCGCCCGCGTCGTCGGACGCCGTGCCCCGGTCCGCGCGACCGGCGGCCACCGGGACCGCGACCGGCTCCGTCTCGGAGCGGGAGGCCTCGCCGGGTGCCAGCCGCACGAGCAGACCCCCGTCCGTCCGTACCGCCGACTCGACCCCGGGCAGCGTGGCGACCTTCTCGACCAACGGGTCCGCGATGTCGGCCGCCAGGCCGACGAGCAGGGTGTCGCCGGAGCCCACGATCTCGCCCACCGGGCCGGCCTGGACGAGGCGGCCGCGGTCCATCACGACCAGGTGGGTGCAGGACTGCTCGACCTCGGCGAGGAGGTGGCTGGAGACGATCACGGTACGGCCGGCGGCCGCGTAGCGGATCATCACCTCGCGCATCTCGCGGATCTGGGGCGGGTCGAGGCCGTTGGTGGGCTCGTCCAGGATGAGCAGGTCGGGCAGGCCGAGCATGGCCTGGGCGATGGCGAGGCGCTGGCGCATGCCCTGGGAGTAGGTGCGCACCGCGCGGGCGAGGGCGTCGCCGAGGCCGGCGATCTCCAGGGCCTCGTCCAGGTGCGCGTCCTCGGGCGGGCGGCCGGTGGCCCGCCAGTACAGCTCCAGGTTCTCCCGGCCGGACAGGTGCGGCAGGAAGCCCGCGCCCTCCACGAAGGCGCCGACCCGCGACAGCACGGGCGCGCCGGGCCGGATGGCGTGGCCGAAGACGCGGATCTCGCCGCCGTCCGGCTTGATCAGGCCCATCAGCATGCGCAGGGTGGTGGTCTTGCCGGCGCCGTTGGGCCCGAGCAGACCGAGCACCTGGCCCTTCTCCACGCGGAAGGACAGCTCACGCACCGCGTACCGGTCGGCGGACTTGGCGTACCGCTTGCTCAGGTTCGTTATCTGCAGCGGTACGTCGGCGAGTGCCGGGTCGGGTGCGGGGGCGGTCGTACGGCGGCGGCCGGTGAACAGCAGGGCGAGCGCGCCCGCGGCTCCGGCCAGGGGCAGCCACCACACCCAGGCGGGCAGGGGGGCGGCCGCGGTGGTGACGGCGGGGGCCGTCGGCACGCTCAGGTCTCCCTCGAGGGAGACGGTGTACGTGGCCGGGGCGGCCGGTGAGGCGTAGCCCAGGTCGGTGGAGGCTAGGACCAGGCGGAGCCGGTGGCCCTTCTGGACCTCGTGGTCGATCGCCGGGAGGGTGATCGTGACGTCCTTGCCGGACTTGGCGCCGGTGACGCGCAGGGGCGCGACGAGCTGCGAGGGCAGCACCTGCTGGGTGCCGTCGGGGCCGACGTCGTAGACCTTGCCGAACAGGACGGCGTCCTCGCTGGTGGAGGTGACGTGGGCCGTCACGGTCGGCGAGCCGGTGATCCTGAGGTCGCCGGTCACGGGCGCCGAGTCGAACTTCGCGTACTGGCCGGGGAAGTCGAGGGAGACACCGACGCCGAGCGCGGACAGCTGGGCGAGGCCGCCGCTGCCGCCGAGGCCGGGCAGGGCGGAGACGCCGGGCGGGCTGGCGCCCGCGGGGTTCGCGAAGCGCTGCTCGCGGCCGGTCAGGGCGATGGCCCGCTGGTGGTCGCGCAGGCCGGGGTAGCTGTCGGCGCTCGCGCCGCGCAGCTGGGCGGCGCCGTCGGTGGAGTCGACGCCTCCCGTGCGGGTGATCCGGAAGGCCGGGCCGGTGTCGGCGGACGTGTCGCCCTTGAGGTAGCGGTCGAACCAGCTCGCCACCCGCCCCTGCACCCGGCCGCTCTCCAGGTCGCCGCCGTCGTGTCCGCCCGCGATCCAGTCGACGTCGACCGGGGCGCCGCCCGCACGGATGGCCTTGGCGGCGGCGTCGGACTGGGCGAGGGTGAACAGGGAGTCGGTCTGGCCCTGCACCAGCAGGGTGGGCACCTTGATGCGGTCGGCGACCGCGGACGGCGAGCGCTCCTCCAGCAGTCTGCGGGCGGCCGCGTCCGGGGTGCCGGACTCGGCGACCCGGTCGTACATCCGGCACAGCTCCGGCTCGAACTTCGCGCAGCCGCCCGCGGTGTTGAAGAAGATGCCGGCCCACAGCTTCTTGAACACGCCGTTCGGGAACAGGGCGTCGGCGAGGTTCCAGTAGGTGATGGCCGGGGCGATGGCGTCGACGCGGTGGTCGTATCCGGCGGCGAGCAGGGAGACGGCCCCGCCGTAGGAGCCGCCGGCCAGGCCCACGCGCGGGTCGCCCGGCTTGTCGAGGCGGACCTGGGGCTGCTCGGCCAGCCAGTCGATGAGCCGGGAGACGTCGGCGACCTCGTGCTTCGGGTCGTTCAGCCCGACCTTTCCGGTCGAGTGGCCGAAGCCGCGCGCGGACCAGGTCAGCACCGCGTATCCGTCGCGGGCGAGGTCCTCGGCCTGCTGCCGGACGTCGTCCTTGCTGCCGCCGAAGCCGTGTCCGAGCAGGACGGCGGGGCGGCGGCCGGCCGAGCCTCCGGTGAAGTACGAGGTGTCGATGCGCGTCCCGTCGGCCATGGTCATGACCCGGTCGCTGCGGTGCACCGGCGGCGCGCCGTCGGAGGCGACGGCCGACCACGTGCCGGCGCCGGCGAGCACCACGACGGCGGCCGCGGCGGCCATCAGCCGCCGCGGCCCCTTGAGCAGCCCGCGGAGTGCGGGCCCGCTCTGCCTCATGCGCGCCCCTCCGGGGGCAGGTGAAGATCCATGCCTCAACGGTACGGGCCGCCACCGACAGCGGAGGCGGCCGCCAGGCTGAACCCCAGGCCCTCCTTGGGGCGTACGGGTCTGCCCCGGCGTACTTCAGGCGTGGTACGCAGACGTCCTCGCCGCCCGGCACGGTGCGGGCGGCGAGGACGCGGGGACGGGTGAGGGGTTCGCTAGGCCTGCTCGTCCTCCGGGATCGAGACCAGCCAGCGGGTCTCGCGGCGCGGGCGGAGGTAGAAGGCCCAGTAGAGGGTGGCGACCGCGGTGATGCCGCCGGTCCACAGCAGGTAGGTCGCCTCCTGCTGGGTGAGGATGTAGCCGAGGACCGCGATCAGCAGGACCGGCATCGCGGGCCACAGCGGCATCCGCCAGGCGGGCGTGTGCTTGTGGGAGCCGCGGCGGGCCAGCAGGGCGGCGACCGCGACCAGCAGGTACATGCCGGTCACCGAGACGCCCGTCACGCCGTACAGGGTGTCCAGGTTGACGAAGCAGAGCAGGGCGCCGGGGACGCCGACCGCGAGCGTGGCGACCCAGGGGGAGCCGAAGCGGCCGAGCTTGGAGAAGACGTTGTTGACCGGGCCGGGCCAGGCCTTGTCACGGGCGGAGGCGAACAGGACGCGGGAGTTCTGGATGACCATGACGATGCCCGCGTTGATGATCGCGAGGGCCACGCACAGGCTGACGAAGGTGCCGACCGCCGAGTTGGACCAGGCGGTGACCATGGAGCTGATGTCGCCGCCGGTCAGCTCCTTGAGGTCGCCGGCGCCCATGGTGATGGCGGCGACCGGGACCAGGATGACCACGGTGGAGATCGCCAGGGTGGCCAGCACCGTGCGGGCGACGTTGCGGCGCGGGTTCTCCAGCTCCTCGGAGAGGTAGACGGCGGTCGAGAAGCCCTGGGTGACGAAGAGGGCGATGGCGAGCCCGGAGACGACCAGCATGGCCGTCACGGTGTCCGTGTGGCCGTGCTCGCCGGCCACCTGCATGGAGACGAGGCTGCCGACCCCGCGGTGGCTGTGGGTGAAGCCCAGGAGGGCGACGACACCGGCGGCGACGACCTCCAGGACCAGGAAGATGCCGGTGATCCAGGCGTTGGCGCGCAGGTCGAGCAGGCCCGCGAGGGTGGCGAGCAGCATCACGCCGGCGCCGGTCATCGACGGGTCGAGGTGCACGATCGGCGCGAGGTAGTCGGCCGTGCCCATCGCGATCACCGGCGGGACGATCATCACGACCAGCAGGGACAGGACGAAGACGAGCCAGCCCGCGAGCCGCCCGGCCATCGTCGACACCATGGCGTACTCGCCGCCCGCGCTGGGGATGAGGGTGCCCAGCTCGGAGTAGCAGAACGCCACGGCGATACAGAGGAGGGAGCCGATGGCGATCGTCAGGGCGGTGGCGGTACCGAGGGAGCCGAAGAGGTCGGGGACGACCACGAAGAGCGTGGAGGCGGGCGTGACACAGGAGAGCGTCAGCAGGGTGCCGCCGACGATGCCGATGGAACGCTTGAGCTTCTGGGGGCTGTCAGGGGCCCCGGAAGCATCTATGACGGCTGTCTCGACAGGGCGGAGCGTGTCGGTCATGCGGCGGGTTCCGATCGACTCGTTCGACTGAGGGTGGGGTCGGGAGCGCTATCGCCTCCGGCGGCTCGTCGTACGTTCGTCTCGTCCGCTCCCGGCGCTGCATAGAGAACCCCGACGAAAACCATTGCGTCAATGGCCGTTTACCTTCGGAATCCGCACCTCCGACAAGACTTAAGAAGCATCACTTTCACAGGCTGCGCCGCCCTATAGGCGCATCCAGCAAGCCTCAGCGGAATGTGACCTTGCTTTCGAAGGTCATCTGCCCGTAACCCCTTCGCCATCCGTTTAATCCCGCAAGAACGAGAATCGCAGCCAAGGCGTCAAAAAAATGTCAGGCCGTCCGGTATCCGGACGGCCTGACAGGGGGTGGTGCAGCACTCAGTGGTTGCGGGGGAAGCCGAGGTCGACGCCGGCGGGGGCCTCGGAGGGGTCCGGCCAGCGGGTGGTGACGACCTTGCCGCGGGTGTAGAAGTGCGTGCCGTCGTTGCCGTAGATGTGGTGGTCGCCGAAGAGGGAGTCCTTCCAGCCGCCGAAGGAGTGGTAGCCGACGGGGACCGGGATCGGGACGTTCACGCCGACCATGCCGGCCTCGATCTCCAGCTGGAAGCGGCGGGCGGCGCCGCCGTCCCGGGTGAAGATCGCGGTGCCGTTGCCGAACGGGGAGGCGTTGATGAGGGCGACGCCCTCCTCGTAGGTGTCCACGCGCAGCACGCACAGCACCGGGCCGAAGATCTCGTCCTGGTAGGCCTTCGCGGACGTGGGCACCTTGTCGAGCAGGGAGATGCCGATCCAGTGGCCGTCCTCGTAGCCCTCGACGGTGTAGCCGGTGCCGTCCAGGACGACCTCGGCGCCCTCGGCGGCGGCGCCCTCGACGTAGGAGGCGACCTTGTCGCGGTGGACCTTCGTGATGAGCGGGCCCATCTCGGAGGTCGGGTCGTTGCCGGGACCGATCTTGATCTTCTCGGCGCGCTCGCGGATCTTGTCGACCAGCTCGTCGCCGATGGCGCCGACCGCGACGACGGCGGAGATGGCCATGCAGCGCTCGCCGGCGGAGCCGTAGGCGGCGGAGACGGCGGCGTCGGCGGCCGCGTCCAGGTCGGCGTCGGGCAGGACCAGCATGTGGTTCTTGGCGCCGCCCAGGGCCTGGACGCGCTTGTGGTTGGCGGAGGCGGTGGTGTGGATGTAGCGGGCGATCGGGGTCGAGCCCACGAACGAGACCGCCTTGACGTCCGGGTGCTCCAGGAGGCGGTCGACGGCCACCTTGTCGCCGTGCACGACATTGAAGACGCCGTCGGGCAGGCCGGCCTCGGCGAGCAGCTCGGCGATCTTGACGGCGGCCGAGGGGTCCTTCTCGGACGGCTTGAGGACGAAGGTGTTGCCGGTCGCGATGGCGATCGGGAACATCCACATCGGGACCATCGCCGGGAAGTTGAACGGCGTGATGCCCGCGACGACACCCAGCGGCTGGCGGATCGAGGCCACGTCGACCCGGCTGGCGACCTGCGTGGACAGCTCGCCCTTCAGCTGCACGTTGATGCCACACGCCAGGTCGACGATCTCCAGGCCGCGGGCGACCTCGCCGAGCGCGTCGGAGTGCACCTTGCCGTGCTCGGCGGTGATCAGCTCCGCGATCGCGTCCCGGTTCGCGTCCAGCAGCGCCCGGAACTTGAACAGGATCGACGTGCGCTGGGCCAGCGAGGACTGGCCCCAGGTCACGAAGGCGTCCTTGGCCGCCGCGACGGCCGCGTCCACCTCCTCGACCGACGCGAACGCGACCTTGGTGGTGACCGCGCCGGTCGCCGGGTCCGTGACCGGCCCGTACGTACCCGACGCGCCTTCGACGGTCTTGCCGCCGATCCAGTGGTTGACGATCTTCGTCATGCCCAGAAACTCCTTTTACAGATGGCGGCGTCGGGTCGAGACGTGCCGTTCGTACAGCTCACGTGCCTTGACCGCGGACGATCGGGTCGCGGTCTCGGCCACAGGAACATCCCACCAGGCCTGCGCCGGAGGCGCGCCCGACACAGTGTCGGACGTTTCGGTCTCCACGTAGACACATGTGGCAGTGTCGGCGGCCCGCGCCTCGGCGAGCGCCGCGCGCAGGTCCCGTACGGTCTTCGCGCGCAGCACGCGCATGCCGAGGCTGGCCGCGTTGGCGGCGAGGTCGACGGGCAGCGGAGCGCCGGTGAAGGTGCCGTCGTCCGAGGTGAAGCGGTAGGCGGTGCCGAACCGCTCGCCGCCCACGGACTCCGACAGACCCCCGATCGAGGCGTACCCGTGGTTCTGCACGAGCAGCATCTTGATCGCGATGCCCTCCTGTACGGCGGTCACGATCTCCGTCGGCATCATCAGGTACGTCCCGTCGCCGACCAGCGCCCACACGTTCCGCTCGGGTGCGGCGAGCTTCACGCCGATCGCGGCCGGTATCTCGTAGCCCATGCAGGAGTAGCCGTACTCCAGGTGGTACTGGTCCCGGGACCGGGTGCGCCACAGCTTGTGCAGGTCGCCGGGGAGCGAGCCGGCCGCGTTGATGATGATGTCGGACTCGTCCACCAGGGCGTCCAGGGCGCCGAGGACCTGCGGCTGGGTCGGCCTGATGTCCGGCTCGTCCGCCTCGTAGCAGGCGTCGACGCGCTGCTCCCAGCGCTCCTTGTCCTCGGTGTACTCGGTGACGTAGGAGTCGGCGGCCCGGTGCTCGTGCATCACCAGCGCCTCGGTCAGCTCGCCCAGGCCGCTGCGGGCGTCCGCGACCAGCGGCAGCCCGGCCAGCTTGTGGCCGTCGAAGGGCGCGATGTTGAGGTTCAGGAAACGCACGTCCGGGTTCTCGAAGAGCGTGCCGGAGGCGGTGGTGAAGTCGGTGTAGCGGGTGCCCACGCCGATCACCAGGTCCGCGGTGCGGGCCAGCTCGTCGGCGGTCGCGGTGCCGGTGTGGCCGACGCCGCCGACGTCCTGCGGGTGGTCGTGGCGCAGCGAGCCCTTGCCGGCCTGGGTGGAGGCGACCGGTATCCGGGTGGCCTCCGCGAACTCCGCGAGGGTCTCCTCGGCGCGGCTGTGGTGGACTCCGCCGCCCGCGATGACGAGGGGCCGGCGGGCCTCCCGGATCACCCGGACCGCCTCGGCCAGCTCGGTGGGGTCCGCGCCGGGACGTCGTACGACCCACACCCGCTCGGCGAAGAACTCCTCCGGCCAGTCGTACGCCTCCGCCTGCACGTCCTGCGGCAGGGCCAGGGTGACCGCGCCGGTCTCCACGGGGTCGGTGAGGACCCGCATGGCCTGCAGGGCGCTCGGGATCAGGGCCTCGGGCCGGGTGATCCGGTCGAAGTACCTCGACACCGGGCGCAGGGTGTCGTTGACCGACACATCGCCCGCGTACGGCACCTCCAGCTGCTGCAGGACCGGGTCGGCGGGGCGGGTCGCGAACACGTCGCCGGGCAGCAGCAGCACCGGGAGGTGGTTGATGGTGGCCAGCGCGGCGCCGGTGACCAGGTTGGTCGCGCCCGGGCCGATGGAGGTGGTCACCGCGTGGGTGGACAGGCGGTTCGACTGGCGGGCGTAGCCGACCGCCGCGTGCACCATGGACTGCTCGTTGCGGCCCTGGTGGTACGGCATGACATCGGTGTACTCGATCAGCGCCTGGCCGAGCCCGGCCACGTTGCCGTGCCCGAAGATGCCCCAGGTGGCGCCGATCAGCCGCTGCCGCTCGCCGTCGCGTTCCGTGTACTGGGCGGCGAGGAAGCGGACGAGTGCCTGCGCGACCGTGAGCCTCGTCGTCGAGGTCGTCATCGGTAAGCCTCCGTGTGATCCGGGTGGAAGCAGATCCGCCACTCCCGCGTCTCACCCGGACCGGACATGACGTTCAGGTAGTACATGTCGTGCCCGGGCTGGGCGATCGACGGGCCGTGCCAGCCGTCGGGGACGAGGACGGCGTCACCGGAGCGGACCTCGGCGAGGACGTCGGTCCCGCCCTCGCGCGAGGGGAATACGCGCTGATAGCCGAAACCGTTCGGGCCGTCGATCTCGAAGTAGTAGATCTCCTCCAGCTCGGACTCCTCGCCCGGCCGGTGCTCGTCGTGCTTGTGCGGCGGGTACGACGACCAGTTGCCGCCGGGGGTGATCACCTCGACGGCGATCAGCTTGTCGCAGTCGAAGGAGTCGGCAGAGGCGAAGTTGCGCACCCGGCGGGCGCAGGTGCCGCTGCCGCGCTCCTCGACGGGGACCTCCGGCGCGGGGCCGTAGCGGGCGGGGAGTCGTCGCTCGCACTTCGCTCCTGCCAGGGCGAAGCGGCCTCCCGCGCCGGAGGCGATCAGGACCTGGGCGTCCCGGGGCACGTACGCGAAGTCGGAGACCTCCGCGAAAACGCTTTCCCGGCCCAGGAGTTGGAATTCTTCCCCCGCGATGCGCACGGTACATCCGCCTTGCAGCGGAAGCACGATCCATTCACTGTCCCCAGTGGTGAACGTATGTGTACCGCCCGGTGACAACTCCACGATGCGCAGGCTGCTGTGCGTCCAGCCGGCCCGCTTGGGGTCGATGTCGACGGCGTACTGGGCGTTCGCGGTGGCACCCCGGGGCAGGTGCAGGTCGGTGCTGGTCATGCGGCCCTCACAGCAGTCCTACGGCGGTGTCCACGGCGGCGACCACATCGCCGTCCGCCGGGTACAGCAGCGAGCGGCCGACCACCAGGCCACGCACGGTGGGCAGTTGCAGCGCGCCGCGCCACTTCTCGTAGGCGGCCACCTGCTCCTCGGGCGAGTCGCCGATGTCACCGCCGAGCAGCACGGCCGGCAGGGTCGAGGTCTCCATGACCCGGGCCATGTCGTCGGGGTTCTCGGTGACCGGCACCTTCAGCCAGGTGTAGGCCGAGGAGCCGCCGAGGCCCGAGGCGATGGCGATGGACTTGGTGACCGCCTCCGCGCTCAGGTCGTTGCGCACCCGTCCGTCGGGGCCGCGCCGGCTGATGAACGGCTCCACGAAGACCGGGAGCCGGTGCGCGGCCATCGCGTCGATGGCGCGGGCGGTGGACTCCAGGGTGGTCAGGGAGCCCGGGTCGTCGTAGTCGATGCGCAGCAGCAGCTTGCCGGCGTCGAAGCCGAGGCGCTGGATGTCCTCGGGGCGGTGGCCGGTGAAGCGGTCGTCCAGTTCGAAGCTGGCGCCCTGCAGGCCGCCGCGGTTCATGGAGCCCATGACGACCTTGTGGTCGAGGGCGCCGAGCAGGAGCAGATCGTCCAGGATGTCGGCGGTGGCGAGGACGCCGTCGACGCCGGGCCGGGACAGCGCGAGGCACAGGCGTTCCAGCAGGTCGGCGCGGTTGGCCATGGCGAGCCTGCGGTCGCCGACACCGAGTGCGCCACGGGCCGGATGGTCGGCGGCGACGATCATCAGCCGGCCGTTCTCGTTCAGCAGCGGGCGGCGGCCCCGGCGCAGCGCGGCCTCGGCGATCGCCTCGGGGTGGTGGGTGCGGGTGCGGACCAGCTCGGCCACGTCCACGCGCGGCTGCCGAGTGCTGTCCCCGCCCTCGTGGTGGGTGCCTGCCACCCTGCCCGCCCTCACAGGACCGCTCCGGCCTCGAGCGCGGCGGCCACCTCGTCGGGGGTGGGCATCGCGGAGGAGCACTCCAGGCGGGAGGCGACGATGGCGCCGGCCGCGTTGGCGTGTCGCATGATCGTCTCCAGGTCCCAGCCCTCCAGCAGTCCGTGGCAGAGGGAGCCACCGAAGGCGTCACCGGCACCGAGTCCGTTGAGGACGTTCACCGGGAGCGGCGGGACCTCGGCGGACTCGCCCTTGTTGTTCACGGCGAGAACTCCCTTGGGTCCCTGCTTGACCACGGCGACCTCGACCCCGGCGTCCAGCAGCGCGCGAGCTGCTGCGTGCGGCTCACGCACCCCGGTGGCGACCTCGACCTCGTCCAGGTTGCCGACAGCCACGGTGGTGTGGCGCAGGGCCTCGGCGTAGAAGGGGCGGGCGGACGCTGGGTCCTTCCAGAACATGGGGCGCCAGTCCAGGTCGAAGACCGTCGTACCCGACTTCGCCCGGTGGGCCAGGGCCGCGAGGGTCGCCGTACGGCTGGGCTCCTCGCTCAGGCCGGTGCCGGTGATCCAGAAGATCCGGGTGTCCCGGATGGCGTCCAGGTCCAGGTCGTGGGCGTCGATCTCCAGGTCCGGCGCCTTGGGCTGCCGGTAGAAGTACAGCGGGAAGTCGTCCGGCGGGAAGACCTCGCAGAAGGTGACCGGCGTGGGCAGTCCGGGCACCGGGGTGACCCAGCGGTCGTCGACACCGAAGCCGCGCAGGGCCTCGTGCAGATAGGCGCCGAACGGGTCGTCGCCCGTGCGGGTGATCACGGCGGTCCGCCGGCCCAGCCGGGCCGCGGCCACCGCCACGTTCGTCGCCGACCCGCCGAGGAACTTGCCGAAGGACGACACCTGGGCGAGCGGGACACCGGTTTGCAGCGGGTAGAGGTCCACACCGATCCGCCCCATGGTGATCAGGTCGTACGCCATCGGCTTCCCTTCGTCACGGCTCTCCCCGGCTTTCTAGTCCTGTCCGCCGAGCCCTGTCAATGTTTTGTCCAGACATTCGGACGAGACCTTGACACCGCTTTCCACCGCCCCGCAGGCTGACGGCCATGACGTCGTTGTCACCCTCCTCACTTTCCCGTATCCGGATCGGATCGGCGCCCGACTCCTGGGGCGTCTGGTTCCCGGACGACCCGCAACAGGTCCCCTGGCAGCGCTTCCTCGACGAGGTCGCCGACTCGGGCTACGAGTGGATCGAGCTGGGCCCCTACGGCTATCTGCCGACCGACCCGGCGGTGCTCGCCGAGGAGACCGCCCGGCGTGGCCTGAAGGTGTCGGCCGGCACGGTCTTCACCGGCCTGCACCACGGCGAGGCGGTCTGGGACAAGACCTGGGCGCACGTCTCCGACATCGCCGCCCTCACCCAGGCGATGGGCGCCCGCCACCTGGTCGTCATCCCGTCCTTCTGGCGGGACGACAAGACGGGTGAGGTGCTGGAGCCGTCCGAGCTGACGGCTGCGCAGTGGCGCGATCTGACCTCCCTGACCGAGCGCCTCGGGCACGAGGTGCGGGAGCGGTACGGCCTCACGATCGTCGTCCACCCGCATGCCGACACCCACATCGACAGCGAGGAGAACGTCACCCGCTTCCTCGACGGCACCGACTCCGACCTGGTGTCGCTGTGCCTGGACACCGGGCACTACGCCTACTGCGGCGGGGACAGCGTCAAGCTGATCGAGACCTACGGCGAGCGGATCGGCTATCTGCACCTGAAGCAGGTGGACCCGGAGATCCTGGCCGACGTGCGGGCCAAGGGGACGCCGTTCGGGCCCGCGGTGGCGCAGGGGGTGATGTGTGAACCTCCCTCCGGGGTGCCCGAGTTGGGGCCGGTGCTGGATGCCGCGCAGAAGCTGGATGTGGATCTGTTCGCGATTGTGGAGCAGGACATGTATCCCTGCGATCCGGACAAGCCGCTGCCGATTGCGCGGCGGACTCGGGCCTTCTTGAGGTCGTGCGGGGCGTAAGGGCGCCTTCTCGTCTGCCGGGTTGTGTGATGGGGCGAGTGCGGGTCGTTTGTGGCTTGTCGCGCCCACGCTGCCGCTCGGGTTCGAGCAGCCTGTGCGTATCTCGTGTCATGGGTGCCCCGCCGGCGCGCCGGCGTGCGCCTTTGCTGCGGGTGTGTCACAAACACCCCCTTCCTGTCACACATGTCGCACCTACGCGAGTTCTCGGTCACACCGGTCAACAGCCACTTTCCCGTGGTCACTCTGCGTCGTTCACCGGGCACAGGCTTGGTGATCGCCAGCGCAGCGCCCGGCTCCCCCGACGGCCGCCCCCGGCCGCCGCCGCGGCGCGCGCAGGGAGGTGCAACTCATGACCGACCGAAGGCTCTGGTCCTACAAGGAGATCGCGGCGCACATCCGGGTGCAGCCGGACACCGTACGGTCCTACCGCAAGCACGGCCTGCTGCCTCCGCCCGACCACGTGGAGGGCGGCAAGCCCTACTGGTTCGCCGAAACCGTCCGCGCCTGGGTTGCCTCCCGACCGGGCAACCGGGGCCGAAGAGTGGACTGACCAGGCCTTCCGGAAAAAGCGACTGTGCCCCACCCGTCGCGTGGGGCACAGTCGCCTCATGAGCTTCTCCAGCTTCTCCGTCAAACCCGTCCTGACCGGCCGGAAGACCGTCCTGCGGCCCTTCACCGAGGCCGACGCCGACGTGATGTGGGAGATCATCGAAGACCCCGAGGTCGTCCACTTCACCTACGAGCCGTCCACCGAGCTGACCCCGGAGCGGCTGCGGTCCTGGTACGGCTCCCGGGCCGCCGCCCCCGACCGGCTCGACCTGGCCGTCACCGACCCCGCGACCGGTGAAGTACTGGGAGAGGTCGTCCTGTACGAGTACGACCCGGACGCCCGCAGCTGCACCTTCCGCACGCTCATCGGGCCCCGGGGCCGCGGCCGCGGGATCGGCACCGAGGCGGCCGGACTGATCGTCGCCCACGGCTTCGAGGAACTCGGTCTGCACCGCATCGAGTTGGGTGCCTACGCCCACAACCGCCGGGCCCTGCACGTCTACGAGAAGATCGGGTTCGTGGTCGAGGGGGTCCGGCGGGAGGTGCAGCGGCGGGACGGTGAGTGGGCCGACGAGGTGATCATGTCGATCCTCGACCGTGAGTGGGCCGCGCTCAGCTCCACGGTTCGATGACCGTCACGCCCGCGCCCGGTGCCGTACCCATCGCCGCCAGGGCCTCCGGGACCGCGTCGAGCGGGATCGTGCGTGTGATGAGCAGGTCCGGGCGCAGCACCCCGGACCCGACCAGCTCCAGCATCCCCGGGTAGGCGTGCGCGGCCATGCCGTGGCTGCCGAGGAGTTCGAGCTCCAGGGCGATGGCGCGGGCCAGCGGCACGGGGGTGGTGCCGTCCGCCGAGGGCAGCAGGCCCACCTGGACGTGCCGGCCGCGGCGGCGCAGGGAGTCCACGGAGGCCGCGCAGGTGGCGGGCGAGCCGAGGGCGTCGAGGGAGAGGTGGGCGCCACCGCCGGTCAGCTCCCGGACGGCGGCCGCCGTGTCGGGCACGCCGGTCGCGTCCAGGCACTCGGCCGCCCCGAACTTCCGCGCCAGGTCCAGGGCCCGGGGCGACACGTCGACGGCGACCACCCGCGCTCCCGAGGCCGCCGCGATCATCACCGCCGACAGCCCGACCCCGCCGCAGCCGTGCACGGCGACCCACTCGCCCGCCGCCACCCGGCCCTGCTGCACCACCGCGCGGAAGGCGGTGGCGAAGCGGCAGCCGAGGGCGGCGGCCGTGGCGTACGTCATCCCGTCCGGGATCGCGACCAGGTTCACATCGGCGTGGTCGAGGGCCACGTACTGGGCGAAGGAGCCCCAGTGGTGGAAGCCGGGCTGGGTCTGGCGCTCGCACACCTGCTGGTCTCCGGCCGCGCAGGACGGGCAGCTGCCGCAGGCGCAGACGAACGGCACGGTGACCCGGTCGCCGGGGCGCCAGCCGGTCACCCGGGCGCCCACCGTCTCGACGACTCCGGCGAGTTCGTGCCCCGGCACGTGCGGGAGCGTGATGTCCGGGTCGTGGCCCATCCAGCCGTGCCAGTCACTACGGCACAGGCCGGTCGCCTCGACCCGCACCACCACCCCGTGCTCGGCGGGCTCCGGATCCGGCACCTCCCGCACCTCGGCCGGCTCCCCGTACTGCTCGAACACCACGGCTCTCATGCGCCTCACCTTGTCACGGAAGCCACCCGTCTCACACTCCCGCCGGTTCCTTCTCCTTCTTCTTCGCCGGCGCGGCCGGTTCGCCCTCGCTGAGTCCGAACCGCTGGTGGAAGCGCCGCAAGGGGGCCGGGGCCCACCACGTGGCGCGGCCCGTGAGCCGCATGATCGCCGGGACCAGGAGGCTGCGTACGACCATCGCATCCATCAGCACCGCGAGGGCGATGCCGAGGCCCAGCATCTTGGTGTTGGTCACCCGGGAGGTGCCGATGGCGACCATCACCACCGCGAGGATGACCGCCGCCGCGGTGATCAGCCCTCCGGTGCGCTGCAGCCCGTGGCGGACCGCCTCGTTGTGGTCGCCGGTGCGGTCGTACTCCTCCTTGATGCGGGAGAGCAGGAACACGCCGTAGTCCATGGAGAGGCCGAAGGCCACGCAGAACATCAGGACGGGCAGGGTGGTCTCGATCGAGCCGGTGCTGGTGAAGCCGAGCGCACCGGAGAGGTGGCCGTCCTGGAACACCCAGACCACCGCGCCGAACATCGCCGTCAGGCTGAGCGCGTTGAGCACCACCGCCTGCAGCGGTATCAGCACGCTGCCGGTGAGCAGGAAGACCAGCAGCAGGGTGACGATCGCGATGAACGCCCCCGCCCAGGGCAGGCGTTCGCCGATCGCGTGCTTGGAGTCGACCAGGACGGCGGCCGTGCCGGTCACCTTGGTGTCGAAGGGAGCCTTGAGCGAGCGCAGGTCGCCGACCAGGCGCTGGGCGGCACTGTCGACGGCCTCGCCCTTCGGCTGCACCGTGAAGTAGGCCGTGTCGCCCTTGACCAGCGGGCCGTCGACGCGGACGACCTCGGGCAGGGCGGCCACCCGCTGCTTGTAGTCGGCGTACTGGGTCTGAGTGGCCCTGCCCTCGGCGAGGATCTCCAGGCCGCCGCCGGGGCTGCCCGGGAAGTCGTCCCGGATGTGCTGCTGCACCACGTGCGACTCGGCGCCCGAGGGCAGCTGGCGGTCGTCGGCGGTGCCGAACTTCACGCCCAGGAAGGGCAGTCCGAGGAGCACCAGCAGGGCGGTCGTACCGAGCGCGAAGAGCGGAGCGCGGCGCATTACCAGCGTGGCGGCCCGCGCCCAGGCGGTGCCCTCGGCGCCGGAGGGCTTCGCGGTGCGGCGGAAGAGGCGGCGCAGGTCGAGGGAGTTGACCCGGTGGCCGAGCAGGAGCAGGGCGGCCGGGAGCAGGATCAGGGCGGCCGCGGCGGCGAGCAGGACCACGGCGATGCCGGCGTAGGCGAAGGACCGCAGGAAGTACTGCGGGAAGACCATCATGGCGGCCAGGGAGACCGCGACGGTGAGGGCGGAGAACAGGACCGTGCGCCCGGCCGTGCGCAGGGTCGTGCCGACGGCGGTCAACGGGTCGGCCCCGGTGGAGAGTTCTTCTCGGTAGCGGCGGACGATGAACAGGGCGTAGTCGATGGCGAGGCCGAGGCCCAGGGCCGTGGTGAGGTTCAGCGCGAAGACGGAGACGTCGGTGAAGGACGTCAGGCCGCGCAGCACCGCGTTCGTGCCGAGGATGGCGACGATGCCGATGCCCAGCGGCAGCAGGGCCGCGATCGCGCTGCCGAAGACCATTACCAGCAGGACGAGGGTGATGGGCAGGGCGATCATCTCGGCGCGGGTGAGGTCCTCCTTGATGATCGTCTGCATCTCGTGCCGTACCGCGACGATGCCGCCGACCTTCACCTGGACCGGGCCGTGTGTGCCCCGGTAGTGGGGCGCTATGCGGTCCAGGGTCTTGCCCATCGCGTTCTCGTCGCCGGTGATGCGGGCGGCGATCAGCGCCTCGTGGCCGTCCTTGGCGCGCAGGGCGGGCGATTTCGACTGCCAGTAGGAGCCGACGCCGGTCACGCCCTGCTCGGTGGCCAGCCGCTCGGTCAGGTCACGGGCCCGGGCGGCGACCGCCGGGTCGTCGACGGAGGCGCGGCCGGAGTCCACCAGGAGCAGCAGGTTGGGCTGGGAGTCGGGGAACTCGCGCTCCAGGGCCTTGGTCGCGTACGTGGACTCGGCGGCCGGGTCCTCCCAGCCGCCGCTGCCCAGACGGTCCGCGACCCCGCTGCCGGCGAGCACGGCGAGCGCGGTGAGCACGAGGGCCGCCAGCAGCGACAGGCGCGGGCGGGCGGTCACGAAACGTGTCCAGCCGCCGACGGGGGGCGGTCCGTCCCCCGGGTGCGGCGCCTTGTTGACTTCGGTCATCGTGCGGTGTCCCCTTCACCCTGACCCAGGTCTGTGCAGGCAGGCAGCATGGGTCGGTCATTGCCATAAACTGGCAAACACGAGAGATCGCTCGCGTTTCTCAAGAATGCGAGCGACCGCTCGTGTTTGTCAATCGCCTTCGAAGGGCTGGGGATCACGCGTGTCCGAAACCTCGGATAAGGAGCAGCCGCGCCGCCGCCAGGCGCGCGGTGAACGCCGCATCGCGCAGCTCCTCCAGGCCGCCGCCCAGGTCTTCTGCACCACCGGCTACACCGCCGCCAGCACCAACGCCATCGCCCGCGAGGCGGGCGTCTCGCCGGGCACGCTCTACCAGTTCTTCCCGAACAAGGAGGCGCTCGCTATCGAGCTGGGCGACCGGCTCGTCCACGAGATGCAGGAGACGTACGGCGAGGCGCTGACCCCGGTCGAACCGGCCACCCCGCTGGAGGAGGCGATCGGCACGGCCGTCGACCGGTTCATCGCCTTCAACACCGAGCACCCGGTCTTCTTCGCGCTGATGCACGGCCCCGACGTACCCGGCAGGATCGCCGAGGCGCACGACCAGCTGCACGCCACCCTGGTCGGCCGTATCGAGGGCCTGCTCGGCTCCCTCATGCCCGGGGCCGGCCCGGCCGACGTCACGCGCACGGCCCACGTCTGCCTCGGCGTCTACAAGGCGGGCCTGGAGCTGGTCCTCGCCCACGAGGGCGCCGAGCGGGCGGCCTACGTCCAGGAGATCAAGGACGTCCTGATCCGCTACCTGGAACCACTGGTGGGCGACCAGCTCGGCCACGGGTGACCCCAGGGCGATCCCCGGACTGCGCCCGTGGGCACATCTGCCTAAAGTGCGGATAAATCGCCCAGCAGGAGCCCTAGGGGACCCACGTGACCCACTCGCCGCCGCCCGGTATGCCCCGGGCCCGCATTCCCGGCCCCCAGCAGCCCCCGCCGCCGTACCCGCGCATCGGCGCGGGCCTGTGGAGGCGCTGCCTGGGCGGCGGTCTCACCCTGTGGGCGCTGGCCGCGCTGGTGACGTACACGACGCGGAACACCACGCTGCTGCCGACCCTCGTCCTGCTCGGCGGATTCCTGGTCCCCGTCGTCTTCGTGCTGTGGGCGTACGAGCGGCACGGCCGGGACCTGGGCGTCAGTGCGGTTCTCGGCTGCTTCCTGGCCGGCGGCGCGCTCGGCGTGGTCGGCGCCTCGGCGATGGAGTCGTACCTGCTCTGCCCCTCCCCGGGGATGTTCACCGGCGTCGCCCTGATCGAGGAGGCCGCCACACTCGGCGCACTGGTGTTCGCGCTGCGCCGGCAGCCGGGCATCCGCGGGATCAGGGCCGGGCTGGTGCTCGGCGCGGCCGTCGGCTTCGGCTTCGCGGCCCTGGAGAGCTGCGGATACGCCTTCGCCGCGGCCGTCTCCGCCGACGGCATCGACCTCAGGACGCTGCTGGAGACGGAGATCCTGCGTGGGGTGCTCGCCCCCTTCGGGCACGGCCTGTGGACGGCGATCGCGGGCGGCGTACTGCTCGCCCACCGCCGTCCGAACGGGCACTTCCGGCTCGCCGCGCCGGTCGTCGGCACCTGGCTGGGCGTCTCGGTGCTGCACGCTCTGTGGGACGCCACGCACGGCATCGCGATCTGGCTGGTGACCCGCCTCTTGAGCACCGGCCCGGCACCGGAGCTGTTCGCACAGGGGTACATCCCGCGGCCCAGCGCCGCACAGGAGCACCTGTTCACGCTGTTCTCGGTCGGCGGTCTGATGCTCGTCGCCGTACTCGGCATCGCCTGGATGCGGTCGCTGGCACACCGGGACACCTCTTGGTGAAATACCCCCTAGGGGTATACTCTGAGAAACGTTGGGGCTCCCCCGTGGGCCCCAACGGCCCCACACGCCACGACGAGGAGTAACGACATGACCGCCCAGACCGACACTTCGGGCTCCGTCACCACCGTCTACCAGGTGACCGGCATGAGCTGTGGCCACTGCGAGGGCTCCGTCTCCGGCGAGATCTCCCAGATTCCCGGCGTCAGCTCGGTCAAGGCCGTCGCGTCGACCGGCGAGGTGACCGTCGTCTCCGAGGCCCCGCTCGACGACGAGGCCGTCCGCGCCGCCGTGGACGAGGCGGGCTTCGAGCTGGCCGGCAAGGCCTGAGAGCACGGCCCGAGCGACCGGGCCCGCCCCGAGCTGCGGGTGCGAGCCCCGAAACCTTTCACCGACCGGGCCGTGCCGACCAGCTGATACTGGCTCCGCACGGTCCGGTCCGATGTCTGGAGTCCGGACATGACCAGCACCACCACAGAGACAGCGGGCGCGATAGGCAGCACGTCCGAGGTCGAGCTGCTCATCGGCGGGATGACCTGCGCCTCCTGCGCCGCGCGGGTGGAGAAGAAGCTCAACCGCATGGACGGCGTGAGCGCCACCGTGAACTACGCGACGGAGAAGGCGAAGGTCAGCTACGCCGAGGGCGTCCAGATAGCCGACCTGATCGCGACCGTCGTGAAGACCGGCTACACCGCCGAGGAGCCCGCGCCACCGGAGCCCGAACCCGAGGCCGAGGCCGGCGAGAGCGCCGAGCACGACCCCGAACTCGCCGCCCTGCAGCACCGCCTGCTCGTCTCCGTGCTGCTCGCCGCCCCCGTCGTCCTGCTCGCCATGATCCCCGCGCTGCAGTTCGACAACTGGCAGTGGCTCTCGCTCACGCTCGCCGCCCCGGTCGTCGTCTGGGGCGGCCTGCCCTTCCACCGGGCCGCCTGGACCAACGCCCGGCACGGCGCCGCCACCATGGACACCCTCGTCTCGGTCGGCACGCTGGCCGCGTTCGGCTGGTCGCTGTGGGCCCTGTTCTTCGGCGACGCGGGCATGCCCGGCATGCACGACGAGTTCCGGTTCACCGTCTCGCGGATGGACGGCGCCTCCACCATCTACCTGGAGGTCGCCGCCGGAGTCGTCGCGCTGATCCTCCTCGGCCGCTATCTGGAGGCCCGCTCCAAGCGGCGCGCGGGTGCGGCCCTGAAGGCCCTGATGAAGCTGGGCGCCAGGGACGTCGCCGTACTGCGGGACGGGCACGAGGTGCGCGTGCCGGTGGCCTCGCTGGCCGTCGGCGACCGGTTCGTCGTACGGCCCGGCGAGAAGGTCGCCACCGACGGCACGGTCGTCCAGGGCGTCTCCGCGGTGGACGCGTCCATGCTGACCGGCGAGTCGGTGCCGGTGGACGTCGGCCCCGGCGACCGGGTCACCGGCGCCACGGTCAACGCGGGCGGCCGGCTGGTGGTGGAGGCGACCCGGGTCGGCACGGACACCCAGCTCGCCCGGATGGCCCGGCTGGTGGAGGACGCGCAGAACGGCAAGGCCGAGGTGCAGCGGCTCGCCGACCGGATCTCCGCCGTCTTCGTCCCCGTCGTCATCCTCATCGCGCTCGCCACCTTCGGCGTCTGGCTGGCGGCCACCGGCGACACCTCCGCCGCGTTCACGGCCGCCGTCGCCGTGCTGATCATCGCCTGCCCCTGCGCGCTCGGCCTCGCCACGCCGACCGCGCTGATGGTCGGCACCGGCCGGGGCGCCCAGCTCGGCATCCTGATCAAGGGGCCCGAGGTGCTGGAGTCCACGCGCCGCGTCGACACCGTCGTCCTGGACAAGACCGGCACGGTCACCACCGGCCGGATGACCCTCCAGGCGGTGTACGTCGCCGACGGCGAGGACGAGAAGGAGCTGCTGCGGCTCGCCGGAGCCCTGGAACACGCCTCCGAGCACCCCGTCGCGCGGGCGATAGCCGGGGGCGCCGAGAAGCGGGCCGGGCGGCTCCCCGCGGTCGAGCACTTCGAGAACGTCCCCGGGCGGGGCGTACGCGGGCGCGTGGAAGGCCGTGAGGTGGCCGTGGGGCGCCTGTACGACGCACTCCCGGAGGAGTTGGCCCGGGCCGGGCGACAGGCCGAGCAGGAGGGCCGTACGGCCGTCACGGCCGGCTGGGACGGACGGGCCCGCGGTGTCCTCGCCGTCGCCGACGCGGTCAAGGAGACCAGCGCCGAGGCGGTGCGCGAGCTGCGCGCCCTCGGGCTCACCCCGGTCCTGCTCACCGGGGACAACCGGACGGTCGCCGAGGCGGTCGCGCACACCGTCGGCATCGACGAGGTGATCTCCGAGGTGCTCCCCGAGGAGAAGGTGGACGTCGTACGGCGGCTGCAGCGCGAGGGACGCGCCGTGGCGATGGTGGGTGACGGCGTCAACGACGCGGCCGCGCTGGCCACGGCCGACCTGGGGCTCGCCATGGGCACCGGCACCGACGCGGCGATCGAGGCCGGCGATCTGACGCTCGTGCGCGGGGACCTCCGGGTGGCCGCGGACGCCATCCGGCTCTCCCGGCGCACCCTCGCCACCATCAAGGGCAACCTCGTGTGGGCCTTCGGCTACAACGTGGCCGCGCTGCCGCTGGCCGCCGCGGGGCTGCTGAACCCGATGATCGCGGGGGCGGCGATGGCCTTCTCCTCGGTGTTCGTGGTGACCAACAGCCTGCGACTGCGCCGCTTCCGCTGAAGTTCCCAGGGGTTACCGGGGGTTATGCGCGGCTGAAGTAAGAGTCCCTCTAGAGTCGGGCGCGAGCCTCACATAAGCTCTTCACAAGGCTCGCGCATCTTCCTTACGCTTGGGCCTCGATCGTCGTATCGGGGCTCTTGCGCACCTAAGGGACATATGCAAGAGACGCAGATCACAGTGATGCGAACGTAACCATCGAAGGGGTTCGAAGGTCTAAGTTGGCGATGTCAGAACAGCGTCTTGGGGGGCGCTGACTGGCATCTGGGGATGTCTTGGGGGACTTCCTCAGAGATGCGTTGCCGGGGCACGCACACCGGGAAGCTTTGAGCGGCCCTCCCAGCGTGCGTTGTCCCGGCAGATCGCACCGCATCACTGGAGTACGACGGGTTTTGCTCGTTGTGCTCAGACAGCGATTTCAGGCGCTGTCCTCTCCGAGCGCCCGGCCGGATCCCGTGGGGGGAATCCGCACCGGGACATGGGAAGGCGCCCTGGTCGTCGGCCCGTGGGGGGACTGACGGCTCAGGGCGCCTTCTTTTTTCCTGCTCGGCGGCGGCTCACGTCGCGACCACTCAGCACTGGTTCAGGGCCCGCCCTGCGGGCAGGCCCTCGCACTCAGTACGTTCAGCGCTCCTCGACCGGAACGAAGTCGCGCTCGACGACGCCCGTGTAGATCTGGCGCGGGCGGCCGATGCGGGAGCCGGGCTCCTTGATCATCTCGGTCCACTGGGCGATCCAGCCCGGCAGACGGCCGAGGGCGAACAGGACCGTGAACATCTCGGTCGGGAAGCCCATGGCGCGGTAGATCAGGCCGGTGTAGAAGTCGACGTTCGGGTAGAGGTTGCGCGAGACGAAGTAGTCGTCGGAGAGCGCGTGCTCCTCCAGCTTGAGCGCGATGTCCAGCAGATCGTCGGACTTGCCGAGGGCGGAGAGGACGTCGTGCGCGGCGGCCTTGATGATCTTGGCGCGGGGGTCGAAGCTCTTGTAGACCCGGTGGCCGAAGCCCATCAGGCGGACGCCGTCTTCCTTGTTCTTCACCTTGCGGATGAAGGCGTCGACGTCGCCGCCGTTCTCCTGGATGCCCTCCAGCATCTCCAGGACGGACTGGTTGGCGCCGCCGTGCAGGGGGCCCCACAGGGCGGAGATGCCGGCCGAGATCGACGCGAACATGTTGGCCTGGGACGAGCCGACCAGGCGGACCGTCGAGGTCGAACAGTTCTGCTCGTGGTCCGCGTGCAGGATCAGCAGCTTGTCGAGCGCGGAGACGACGACCGGGTCCAGCTCGTACTCGTCCGCCGGGACCGAGAAGGTCATGCGGAGGAAGTTCTCGACGTAGCCCAGGTCGTTGCGCGGGTAGACGAACGGGTGACCGATCGACTTCTTGTACGCGTACGCCGCGATCGTCGGAAGCTTGGCGAGCAGGCGGATGGTGGAGAGGTTGCGCTGCTTCTCGTCGAACGGGTTGTGGCTGTCCTGGTAGAAGGTGGACAGCGCCGAGACGACCGACGACAGCATGGCCATCGGGTGGGCGTCGCGCGGGAAGCCCTTGTAGAAGTTCTTGACGTCCTCGTGCAGCAGGGTGTGCCGCGTGATGTCGTTCTTGAACGTGGAGAGCTCGTCGACGGTCGGCAGCTCACCGTTGATGAGCAGGTACGCCACCTCGAGGAAGGTGGAGCGCTCGGCGAGCTGCTCGATGGGGTAGCCGCGGTAGCGGAGGATGCCCGCCTCGCCGTCCAGGTAGGTGATGGCGGATTTATAGGCGGCGGTGTTGCCGTAACCGCTGTCCAGAGTCACCAGACCGGTCTGGGCGCGGAGCTTCCCGATGTCGAAGCCCGTGTCACCGACGGTGCTGTCGACCACCGGGTAGGTGTACTCGCCGTCGCCGTACCGCAGTACTACAGAGTTGTCGCTCACGTCTTCCCTCACCCGACGTAGTGCCTCATCTTCGAGGTGCCCTGACTGTCTCTACCATCCCCCATTTGGCTCAGGAGAGTGCACTCGGGGTCGACCATTGGGCCTATTGGCGGCACTCAGTGCCGCCAACCTGCTCATCCTGCCCCCTCCGACCGGCATCTGGAAGTGCTCTGTGACCTTTGCGACTCGTTTGATCGATCATTTTTTGTGATGCGGTTCGCCACCCCTGTCGCCGCCCCTGCTCAGGAGCCGGTCAGGAGCCGTGCAGCCTGAAGTCCAGTGCCGTGCAGCGCCGTCCGGCCGAGACCGTGCGCACCGCCTGTCCGATCGCCTTGCGTGAACCGACGAGCACGACGAGCCGTTTCGCCCGTGTCACCGCCGTGTACAGGAGGTTCCGCTGGAGCATCATCCAGGCCCCGGTGGTGACGGGGATCACCACTGCGGGATATTCACTCCCCTGTGAACGGTGGATCGTCACCGCGTACGCGTGCGCCAGTTCGTCCAGTTCATCGAACTCGTACGGAACCTCCTCGTCCTCGTCCGTCAGCACCGTCAGCCGCTGGTCGACCGGATCGAGCGAGGTGACCACGCCCACGGTGCCGTTGAAGACGCCGTTCTTCCCCTTCTCGTAATTGTTGCGGATCTGGGTGACCTTGTCGCCGACGCGGAAGACCCGGCCGCCGAACCGCTTCTCCGGCAGATCGGGCCGGCCGGGCGTGATGGCCTGCTGGAGCAGGCCGTTGAGGGTGCCGGCACCGGCCGGGCCGCGGTGCATGGGCGCGAGCACCTGGACGTCCCGGCGCGGGTCGAGCCCGAACTTGGCCGGAACACGACGGGCGGCCACGTCCACGGTGAGCCGGCCGGCCTCCTCGGTGTCGTCCTCCACGAAGAGGAAGAAGTCCTTCAGGCCGTCGGTGAGCGGATGCTGCCCGGCGTTGATGCGGTGCGCGTTGGTGACCACGCCGGACTGCTGGGCCTGCCGGAAGACCCGGGTGAGCCGCACGGCCGGGACCGGGCCGCCCTCGGCCAGCAGGTCGCGCAGCACCTCGCCCGCGCCGACGCTGGGCAGCTGGTCGACGTCACCGACGAACAGCAGATGGGCACCCGGAGGCACCGCCTTCACCAGCTTGTTGGCGAGCAGCAGGTCCAGCATGGAGGCCTCGTCCACGACGACCAGGTCGGCGTCCAGCGGGCGGTCCCGGTCGTAGGCCGCGTCGCCGCCGGGCTTCAGCTCCAGCAGCCGGTGGACCGTGGAGGCCTCGGCGCCCGTCAGTTCGGCGAGCCGCTTGGCGGCCCGCCCGGTGGGGGCGGCGAGCAGCACCTTGGCCTGCTTGGCGCGGGCCAGCTCCACGATCGAGCGGACCGTGAAGGACTTGCCGCAGCCGGGCCCGCCGGTGAGCACGGCGACCTTCTCGGTCAGCGCGAGCCGGACGGCGGCCTCCTGCTCGGGGCGAGGTCGGCTCCGGTACGGGACTTCAGCCAGCCGAGCGCCTTGCCCCAGTCCACGTCCCGGAAGGCCGGCATCCGGTCCTCCGGCGTCCGCAGCAGGCGCAGCAGCTGGGCGGAGAGGGAGAGTTCGGCACGGTGGAAGGGCACCAGGTAGACGGCGGTGACGGGCTCCGCGTCCCCTTCGGGGCCGGGCACCTTCTCGCGTACGACCCCGGGTTCCACGCCGTCCTCCGCCGGTTCGGCCAGCTCGGCGAGGCACTCGATGACCAGCCCCGTGTCGACCTGGAGCAGCTTGACCGCGTCCGCGATCAGCCGCTCCTCGGGCAGGAAGCAGTGGCCCTGGTCGGTGGACTGGGACAGCGCGTACTGGAGGCCCGCCTTCACGCGCTCCGGGCTGTCGTGCGGGATGCCGACCGACTGGGCGATCTTGTCGGCGGTGAGGAAGCCGATGCCCCAGACGTCGGCGGCCAGCCGGTACGGCTCGTTCCTCACGACCGAGATGGACGCGTCGCCGTACTTCTTGTAGATCCGTACCGCGATGGACGTGGAGACCTCGACGGTCTGGAGGAAGAGCATGACCTCCTTGATCGCCTTCTGCTCCTCCCAGGCGTCGGCGATCTTCTTCGTCCGCTTGGGGCCGAGGCCGGGCACCTCGATCAGCCGCTTCGGCTCCTCCTCGATGATCTGGAGGGTGTCCAGGCCGAAGTGCTGGGTGATGCGGTCGGCGAAGACCGGGCCGATGCCCTTGACCAGCCCGGATCCGAGATAGCGGCGGATGCCCTGGACGGTGGCCGGCAGGACGGTCGTGTAGTTCTCCACCGTGAACTGCTTGCCGTACTGGGGGTGGGAGCCCCAGCGGCCTTCCATGCGGAGGGACTCGCCGACCTGGGCTCCGAGCAGGGCACCCACCACCGTGAGGAGATCGCCGCCGCCGCGGCCGGTGTCGACCCGGGCGACCGTGTAGCCGTTCTCCTCGTTGGTGTACGTGATCCGCTCCAGGACCCCTTCGACCACCGCCAGATTGGACATGATCCGACGCTACAGCCGGGCTCTGACATCACGATCCGGTCTCGGGCTCTTGTGGATGACCGTGTAATCGATTCCAATCCTCCGTACGTATTGATGTAAACGATTCCACGAGGAGGTGGAGCCGGCGATGGCGAGCATCAAGGACGTGGCCGCCGCGGCAGGCGTGTCCGTCGCCACGGTGTCGCGCGTCCTGAACGAGCACCCGTCGGTCAGCGCGGACGCACGCACGCGCGTACTGGCCGCCGTCGAGGCGCTGGGCTACCGCCCGAACGCCGTCGCCCGTTCCCTGCGCACCGACCAGACACACACCCTCGGCCTGGTCATCAGCGACGTACTCAACCCGTACTTCACCGAGCTGGCCCGCTCCGTCGAGGAGGAGGCCCGCGCCCTCGGCTACAGCGTGATCATCGGCAACGCCGACGAGCGGCCGGACCTGCAGGACCACCACGTACGGACCCTGCTGGACCGCCGGATCGACGGCCTGCTCGTCTCCCCCACCGACGGCGGCTCCCCGCTGATGCTGGACGCCGCGCGCGCGGGGACGCCGATGGTCTTCGTGGACCGGTGGATCCCGGGCGTCGAGGTACCGGTCGTACGGGCCGACGGACGCGCGGCCGTACGGGATCTCGTCGCGCATCTGCACGGGCTCGGGCACCGGCGGCTCGCGATCATCGCGGGGCCGGCGGCGACCACGACCGGCAGCGAGCGCGTCGAGGCCTTCCGGGCGGCCATGGCCGAGTACGGTCTTCCGCTCCCGGACGCCTACATCGGCCAGGGCGACTTCCAGGCAGAGAGCGGCCGGCGGGTCACCGAGGGCTTCCTCGACCTGCCCGAGCCGCCCGAAGTCGTCTTCGCCGCGGACAACCTGATGGCACTCGGTGCCCTGGACGCGATCCGCGCGCGCGGGCTGCGCGTCCCGGACGACATCGCGCTGGCCGCGTTCGACGACATCCCGTGGTTCGTGCACACCGATCCGCCGATCACCGCGATCGCCCAGCCCACGGGCGAGCTGGGCCGGGCCGCCGTACGGGCCCTGGTGGACCGCATCGAGGGGCGGGACGTCCCCGCGTCCGTCACCTTCGCCGCCCGTCTCGTCGTACGCCGCTCGTGCGGCGAGCCGGCTCCCCAGGAGCCGTCCCCCTCCCCAGTGCAAAGGAGCACGTCGTGAGCAACCCGGACGAGTTGCTGCGCATCGAGGGCATACGCAAGACCTTCCCGGGTGTGGTGGCGCTGGACGGCGTCGACTTCGACCTGCGCCGGGGCGAGGTGCACGTGCTGCTCGGTGAGAACGGCGCGGGCAAGAGTACGCTCATCAAGATGCTCTCCGGTGCCTACACGCCCGACGCCGGGCGGATCCTGGCCGGCGGCGAGGAGGTGCGCATCCACGGTGCGCAGGACTCCGAGCGCCTCGGGATCGCCACCATCTACCAGGAGTTCAACCTCGTTCCCGATCTGACGGTCGCCGAGAACATCTTCCTGGGCCGCCAGCCGCGCCGGTTCGGGATGATCGACCGGGGGCGGATGGAGGCCGACGCCGAGGTGCTCCTCGCGCGCGTGGGCGTGAACGTGTCCCCCCGCGCGCGTGTGCGCGAACTCGGTATCGCCCGCCTCCAGATGGTCGAGATCGCCAAGGCGCTGAGCCTCGACGCGCGCGTGCTCATCATGGACGAGCCGACCGCCGTGCTCACCTCGGAGGAGGTCGAGAAGCTCTTCGCGATCGTGCGCTCGCTGCGGGCGGACGGTGTCGGGATCGTCTTCATCACCCACCACCTGGAGGAGATCGCCGCCCTCGGCGACCGGGTCACGGTCATCCGGGACGGCAAGAGCGTCGGGCAGGTCCCCGCGTCCACTCCCGAGGACGAACTCGTACGGCTCATGGTGGGCCGCTCCATCGAGCAGCAGTACCCGCGCGAACGGGCCGAGCAGGGAGCCGCGTTGCTCACCGTCGAGGGGCTGACCCGGGACGGTGTGTTCCACGACGTGAGCTTCGAGGTGCGGGCCGGTGAGGTCGTCGGCATCGCAGGTCTGGTCGGCGCGGGGCGGACCGAGGTCGTACGGGCCGTGTTCGGCGCGGATCCGTACGACAAGGGGGCCGTGAAGGTCTCCGGCAGCGAGTTGAGGCGGCACGACGTGAACGCGGCCATGGCGGCCGGGATCGGCCTCGTACCCGAGGACCGCAAGGGCCAGGGGCTGGTGCTGGACGCCTCCGTCGAGGAGAACCTCGGCCTGGTGACCATGCGGAAGGCGACCCGGGCCGGGCTCGTCGACATCAAGGGGCAGCGCGAGGCGGCCGGGCGGATCGCCGGGCAGCTGGGCGTGCGGATGGCCGGGCTGGCCCAGCACGTGCGGACCCTCTCCGGCGGCAACCAGCAGAAGGTCGTCATCGGCAAGTGGCTCCTCGCCGACACCAAGGTGCTGATCCTCGACGAGCCGACGCGCGGTATCGACGTCGGCGCCAAGGTCGAGATCTACCAGCTGATCAACGAGCTGACGGCCGCGGGAGCCGCCGTCCTGATGATCTCCAGCGACCTGCCCGAGGTGCTCGGCATGAGCGACCGGGTGCTGGTGATGGCCCAGGGCCGGATCGCGGGTGAACTCTCCGCCGACGAGGCCACGCAGGACGCGGTGATGTCCCTCGCCGTGAGCACCCCTACTACCGAACTGGAGGCCACCGGTGGCCACTGACACGCTCAAGAGCACGACGGGCGCGGGTGGCGCCCCGGCCGGCCTGCGCCGCCTCCTGCTCGACAACGGCGCGCTCACCGCGCTGATCGTCCTGGTCATCGCCCTGTCGGCGCTGTCCGGTGACTTCCTGACGACGGACAACCTGCTCAACGTCGGTGTCCAGGCGGCCGTGACGGCGATCCTGGCGTTCGGTGTGACCTTCGTGATCGTGTCGGCGGGCATCGACCTGTCGGTCGGCTCGGTGGCGGCCCTGTCGGCCACCGTGCTCGCCTGGAGCGCGACTTCGCACGGCGTGCCGGTCTTCCTGGCCGTGGTCCTGGCGGTCGCCACCGGCATCGTGGCCGGTCTGGTCAACGGCTTCCTGATCGCGTACGGCAAGCTGCCGCCGTTCATCGCGACGCTCGCCATGCTGTCGGTGGCGCGCGGTCTGTCGCTGGTCATCAGCGGGGGCTCCCCGATCGCCTTCCCCGGCTCGGTCTCGCACCTCGGTGACACGCTCGGCGGCTGGCTGCCGGTGCCGGTGCTGGTCATGGTCGTCATGGGGCTGGTGGCCGCGTTCGTGCTCGGCCGGACGTACATCGGGCGCTCCATGTACGCGATCGGCGGCAACGAGGAGGCTGCGCGTCTGTCCGGCCTCCGGGTGAAGAAGCAGAAGCTCGCCATCTACGCGTTCTCCGGCCTGTTCGCCGCGGTCGCCGGCATCGTGCTGGCCGCCCGCCTCTCCTCCGCCCAGCCGCAGGCCGCCGACGGCTACGAGCTGGACGCGATCGCCGCGGTCGTCATCGGCGGGGCGTCGCTGGCGGGCGGCGCGGGCAAGGCGTCCGGCACCCTGATCGGTGCGCTGATCCTGGCTGTGCTGAGGAACGGCCTGAACCTGCTGAACGTCTCCGCCTTCTGGCAGCAGGTGGTCATCGGTGTGGTCATCGCGCTGGCGGTGCTGCTCGACACCCTGCGGCGCAAGGCGGGTGCGGCCCCGGTGGCCGCCGGCGCGGGTGGCGGCAAGGGCAAGCAGGCGGGGACGTACGCGCTCGCGGCGGTGGTCACGGTCGCGATCGTGGGTGCCACCTCCTTCCTGCACAGCGGCTCCTCCGCCACGACGACCCCGAAGATGGGCCTCTCCCTCTCCACCCTCAACAACCCCTTCTTCGTGCAGATCCGGTCCGGTGCCCAGGCCGAGGCGAAGAAGCTGGGCGTGGACCTGACCGTCACGGACGCCCAGAACGACGCCTCCCAGCAGGCCAACCAGCTGCAGAACTTCACCAGTTCGAACCTCGGCGCGATCATCGTCAACCCGGTGGACTCGGACGCGGCGAGCAACTCGGTGAAGGCCGCCGACCAGGCCCGGATCCCGGTCGTCGCGGTCGACCGGGGCGTCAACAAGGCCACGGTGGACGCCCTGGTGGCCTCCGACAACGTCGCCGGCGGTGAGCTGGCCGCGAAGACGGTCGCCGAGAAGCTGGGCGGCAAGGGCAGGATCGTGATCCTGCAGGGCCAGGCGGGCACCTCCGCGGCCCGCGAGCGGGCGGAAGGTTTCGCCAAGGGTCTGAAGGCCTACCCGGGCATCCAGGTCCTGGCCCAGCAGCCCGCTGACTTCGACCGCACCAAGGGCCTCGACGTGATGTCGAACCTGCTCCAGGCCCACCCGGACGTCCAGGGTGTCATCGCCGCCAACGACGAGATGGCCCTCGGCGCGATCAAGGCGCTGGGCTCCAAGGCCGGCACGTCGGTCCAGATCGTCGGCTTCGACGGAACTCCGGACGGTCTGACGGCGGTCAAGGACGGCACGCTGTACGCGTCAGTGGCGCAGCAGCCGTCGCAGCTGGGCAGGATCGCCGTGGACAACGCGCTGCGGGCGATCCAGGGCAAGAAGGTGGAGTCGACGGTGAAGGTGCCGGTGAAGGTGGTCACGAAGGAGAACGTCGCCGGGTTCACCGGCTGAGGTACCTCGGAGGCGGCCGGTGGCTCAGAGCGAGCCCCGGCCGCCTCAACTCGTTTCCCTAGGGAGTCTTTTCATGTACGACTACGACCTCCTGGTCGTGGGTTCGGCCAACGCCGACCTGGTGATAGGCGTCGAGCGGCGGCCGGCCGCCGGCGAGACGGTGCTCGGCGGCGACCTCGCCGTCCACCCGGGCGGCAAGGGCGCCAACCAGGCGGTCGCGGCCGCCCGGCTCGGGGCGCGTACGGCACTGCTGGCCCGGGTCGGCGACGACGCCCACGGCCGGCTGCTGCTCGACTCGCAGCGGGCGTCCGGGGTGGACACGGTGGGCGTGCTGGTGGGCGGGGCGCCGACGGGCGTCGCGCTCATCACCGTCGACCCCTCCGGGGACAACAGCATCGTGGTCTCCCCCGGCGCCAACGCCCGTCTGGCACCGGCCGACGTCCGGGCCGCCGTCAGCCTCTTCCTCGCCTCGCGGGTGGTGTCGGCGCAGCTGGAGATCCCGCTGGAGACGGTCGTGGAGGTCGTACGGAACCTCGCCGAGGGCAGCCGGTTCGTGCTGAACCCGTCCCCGCCGCGCCCGCTGCCCACAGAGGTGCTGGCCGCCTGCGACCCGCTGATCGTCAACGAGCACGAGGCCCGGGTGCTCCTCGGCGACTCCGCCGTCGGCGAGGAGCCCGAGGACTGGGCGCGGCTGCTGCTGGCCAAGGGCCCGCGCTCGGTGGTCGTGACGCTGGGCGCGGAGGGGGCGCTGGTGTGCGACTCCTCCGGGGTGACCCGGGTGCCGTCGGTGAAGGTGGACGCGGTGGACACGACGGGGGCGGGCGACGCGTTCACGGCGGCCCTGGCCTGGAAGCTGGGCGCGGGTTCCGCACTGGCCGAGGCCGCCGCCTACGCGGCCCGGGTCGGGGCGGCCGCGGTGACGAAACGGGGCGCGCAGGAGTCGTACCCGACGGCCTCGGAGGTCGACGCGCGGTGAAGAAGGCGGGCATTCTCAACCGTCATCTGTCCGGTGCGCTCGCCGAGTTGGGACACGGCGACGAGGTGCTGGTGTGCGACGCGGGCATGCCGATCCCGGACGGTCCCCGGGTGGTGGACCTCGCCTTCCGCGCCGGTGTCCCGTCCTTCGCCGAGGTGCTGGACGGGCTGCTGGCCGAGCTGGTGGTGGAGGGGGCCACGGCGGCGGAGCAGGTACGGGGCGCGAATCCGGCGGCGGCCGCGCTGCTGGACGGGCACTTCCCCGGCCTGGCGCTGGTCCCGCACGAGCGGCTGAAGGAGCTGTCGGCGGGGGCGCGGCTGGTGGTGCGCACCGGGGAGGCACGGCCGTACGCGAACGTGCTGTTGCGGTGCGGGGTGTTCTTCTGAGGCCCTGAAGTCACCGACTGAGGTCCTGAAGTCGGCGACGCCCTGACGTTTCGAGGGGGCGTACCCGGTCCGTCGACCGGGTACGCCCCCTCGGCTTTCCCCTCCGTATCAGAACCTCGCGATCCCCCCCGGGTCCCTCCCCTGGAGGTCCTGATGCGAAGTACGACACGCGAGGTGGGGGGAGGGTTGCACGCCCACTCGTGATTTTCGCGGGTACCTGCGACGGCCGCCGAATTCCGTTGCTCACCGCAAACCGGTGGCCTACGGTCCCGGTCATGCTGAAGGACCTCTGTGCCCGCCTCGGCCTCGCCGGCGCACCGCTGACCCGGTTCGCGGACGGCTCGCAGCCGGTCTACGCGGTGGGTGACGAGCACGTGCTCAAGCTGTTCCCCGGAGCCGCCGCAGAGGCCGGCGTCGCCGAAGGCCGCGTCCTCGCCCACCTCCAGGGACGGCTGCCGGTACCGACCCCGCGGGTACGTGAATTCGGCCCCTACGAGAACGGCTGGCACTACGTCCTGATGTCCCGCCTGCGCGGCGAGAACCTGGCCCACGTCTGGGACCGGGTGCCGCGCGGCCACCGCGACCGGCTCGTCACCGAGATCGGCGAGACCCTGGCGGTGCTGCACTCCCTCGACCCCGACCCCCTCGCGGACGTCCTCGGCCCCGGCGACTGGGGCGCCTTCCTGGACCGCCGGGCCGTCGGAGCCGTGGCACAGCAGCGCGCCGAGGGACTGCCGGCCGCCTGGCTGGAGCAGATCCCGGACTTCCTCGCCTCGGTCCCGCTGCCGCGCGCCCCACACCGTTCCCTGCTGCACACCGAGGTCATGCTGCAGCACTTCCTCGTCGATCCCGACGGCTGGCGTCTGACCGGGCTCTTCGACTTCGAACCGGCCATGATCGGCGACCGCGCCTACGACTTCGTGGCCGTCGGCCTGTTCGTCACCCGCGGCGACCCGCACCTGCTGGCCCGGCTCGCCGGGGCCTACGGCCACACCTTCGAGCCGCCCCAACTGCTCGCGTACACCCTGCTGCACGTGTACAGCGACCTTCCCTGGTACCTGAGCGAACTGCGCGCGCCCGCCGAGGAGACGCTGCCCTCGCTCGCGGAGGCGTGGTTCGGCACGGAGTGACGTGTCGGGCCCCTGCCACCCGGGCGGGGGCCCCTCGGCGGTCAACCGGCGACGTGCGTCACGAACCGTTCCGCCGTCTCCGCCAGCACCTCCCGCCCGTCCCTGGCCCACAGCTCCTCGTTGAACAGCTCGACCTCGATCGGGCCCGTGTAACCGGCCGCCTCCACGTACCCCTTCCACTCCCGCATGTCGATCGCGCCGTCGCCGATCTGGCCGCGGCCGGTGAGGACGCCCTCGGGCAGGGGGGTGGTCCAGTCGGCCAGCTGGAAGGTGTGGATGCGGCCGCCCGCGCCTGCCCGGGCGATCTGGGCGGGGGCCCGGTCGTCCCACCAGATGTGGTACGTGTCCACGGTCACGCCCACCTGGTGCGCCGGGAAACGCTCGGCGAGGTCCAGGGCCTGGGCGAGGGTGGAGACCACGCAGCGGTCGGACGCGTACATGGGGTGCAGGGGTTCGATGGCGAGGCGTACGCCGTGTTCCTCGGCGTACGGGCCCAGTTCCGCGAGCGCGTCGGCGATGCGCTCGCGGGCGCCGTGCAGGTCGCGCGAGCCCGCGGGCAGGCCGCCCGAGACCAGGACCAGGGTGTCCGTGCCGAGCGCGGCCGCCTCGTCGATCGCCCGGCGGTTGTCGGCCAGGGCCTGCTCCCGCTCGGCCGGGTCGATCGCCGTGAAGAAGCCGCCACGGCACAGGGTCGTCACCGTCAGGCCCGCGTCACGGACCAGCTTGGCGGTCGCCTCCACGCCGTACGACTGGACCGGCTCGCGCCACAGGCCCACTCCCGGTACGCCCAACTGCACGCAGCTGTCCACCAGTTCGGGGAGGGACAGCTGCTTGACCGTCATCTGGTTGATGGAGAAGCGTTCGAGTCCGGTGCTCACTGGTTCACCCCGTACAGCGACAGCAGGTTCTTCATGCGTTCCTCGGCCAGTTTCGGGTCCGGGAACAGGCCGAGGCCGTCGGCGAGTTCGTAGGCGCGGGCGAAGTGGGGCAGCGAGCGGGCCGACTGGAGGCCGCCGACCATCGTGAAGTGGGACTGGTGGCCCGCGAGCCAGGCCAGGAACACCACTCCGGTCTTGTAGAAGCGGGTCGGGGCCTGGAAGAGGTGGCGGGACAACTCCACGGTGGGGTCGAGCAGGGCGCGGAAGCCCGGCGTGTCGCCCGTGTCCAGGACGCGGACGGCTTCGGCCGCCAGGGGCCCCAGCGGGTCGAAGATGCCGAGCAGGGCGTGACTGAAGCCCTGCTCGTCGCCCGCGATCAGCTCGGGGTAGTTGAAGTCGTCCCCGGTGTAGCAGCGCACGCCCTGCGGGAGGCGGCGGCGCAGGTCGATCTCGCGCTGGGCGTCCAGGAGGGAGACCTTGATGCCGTCCACCTTGTCCGGGTGCGCCGAGATCACCTCCAGGAAGGTGTCCGTCGCCGCGTCCAGGTCGGACGACCCCCAGTAGCCCTCCAGTGCCGGGTCGAACATCGGGCCCAGCCAGTGCAGGACCACCGGATCGGCGGCCTGGCGGAGGAGGTGGCCGTAGATCTCCAGGTAGTCCTCGGGGCCGCGAGCGGTGGCCGCGAGCGCCCTGGACGCCATCAGGATGGCCTGCGCGCCCGCCTCCTCCACGACCGCGAGCTGCTCCTCGTAGGCCGCGCGGATCTCGGCCAGGGTGCCGCCGGTGATCTGATCGGTGCCGACACCACAGGCGATCCGGCCACCCACGCTGTGCGCCTCCGCCGCCGACCGGCGGATCAGCTCGGCCGCGCCCGCCCAGTCCAGGCCCATCCCGCGCTGGGCGGTGTCCATCGCCTCGGCGACACCGAGCCCGTGGGACCACAGGTGGCGGCGGAAGGCGAGGGTGGCGTCCCAGTCGACGGCGGCCGGCGAGTCGGGGGTCGTGTCCGCGAACGGGTCGGCCACGACGTGCGCCGCCGAGAAGACCGTACGGGAGGTGAAGGGGGTGCCGGGCGTCAGCGCGAGCGGTTCGGTCCGGGGCTCGTACGTCCTCAGGGCGCCGTTCACAAGAGGAAGTTGGATGGTCACAGCGCGATCTCCGGCACGTCGAGACGGCGGCCCTCGGCCGAGGACTTCAGGCCCAGCTCGGCGAGCTGGACGCCGCGGGCGCCGGCCAGGAGGTCCCAGTGGTACGGCGCGTCGGCGTAGACGTGCTTCAGGAACAGCTCCCACTGGGCCTTGAAGCCGTTGTCGAACTCGGCGTTGTCCGGCACCTCCTGCCACTGGTCGCGGAAGACCTCGGTGGCGGGGATGTCCGGGTTCCAGACCGGCTTGGGGGTCGCGCTGCGGTGCTGGGCACGGCAGTTGCGCAGGCCGGCGACCGCCGAGCCCTCGGTGCCGTCCACCTGGAACTCCACCAGCTCGTCGCGGTTGACGCGGACCGCCCACGAGGAGTTGATCTGGGCGATCGCGCCGCCCTCCAGCTCGAAGATGCCGTAGGCGGCGTCGTCGGCCGTCGCGTCGTAGGGCTTGCCGTGCTCGTCCCAGCGCTGCGCGATGTGGGTGGTGGCCAGGGCCTGGACGGAGGTCACCCGGCCGAACAGCTCGTGGAGCACGTATTCCCAGTGCGGGAACATGTCGACAACGATGCCACCGCCGTCCTCGGCGCGGTAGTTCCAGGAGGGGCGCTGGGCGGGCTGCCAGTCGCCCTCGAAGACCCAGTAGCCGAACTCGCCCCGGATGGACAGGATCCGCCCGAAGAAGCCGCCGTCGATCAGGCGCTTCAGCTTCAGGAGGCCGGGGAGGAAGATCTTGTCCTGGACGACGCCGTGCCTGATGCCCTTCTCCTGGGCCAGGCGGGCCAGCTCCAGGGCGCCCTCCAGCCCCGTGGCCGTGGGCTTCTCGGTGTAGATGTGCTTGCCGGCCGCGATGGCCTTCTTGATCGACTCCTCGCGGGCCGAGGTGACCTGGGAGTCGAAGTAGATGTCGACGGTCGGGTCGGCGAGGACGGCGTCCACGTCGGTGGAGACATGCTCCAGGCCGTGCCGGTCGGCCATCTCCCTGAGGGCGTGCTCGCGGCGGCCGAGCAGGATCGGCTCGGGCCACAGCACGGTGCCGTCGCCGAGGTCGAGGCCGCCCTGTTCGCGCAGGGCGAGGATCGACCGGACGAGGTGCTGGCGGTAGCCCATGCGCCCGGTCACGCCGTTCATGGCGATACGCACCGTCTTGCGTGTCACGTCAGTCCCCTTCGTGGGCGCCGGGCGCCCCGATCAGCATCAGCATCGTCGCCGTCAGCGGCAAGCGCAGCAAGCGCTTTCTATCTGGAGAAGCTAGCCTCTGAACTGGGTCTGTACAAGACCGTGTCCTCTTCGAGTTGTTCGAGGGGGCGAACAACCGGGGTCGTTGGCCTTAAGGTCTGCTCGACACCGCACGGGAACCGTGACCGTGCCCGGCCTGTCTACGTGGAAGTACGAGCACCAATGCGCGATCAGATGCGCGACCGGAGGACGACGAGATGACGGTGACCCTGGCGGATGTGGCGGCCCGCGCGCAGGTCTCCCCCGCGACGGTGTCGCGCGTGCTGAACGGGAACTACCCGGTGGCCGCCTCCACTCGCGAGCGGGTGCTGCGGGCCGTGGACGAGCTGGACTACGTCCTCAACGGCCCGGCCAGCGCGCTCGCCGCGGCCACCTCCGACCTCGTCGGCATCCTCGTGAACGACATCGCGGACCCCTTCTTCGGGATCATGGCCTCCGCGATCCAGGGCGAGATCGGCGGGCCGGGCGGCCGGGCGGGCGGCGAACGCCTGGCGGTCGTCTGCAACACCGGCGGCTCGCCCGAGCGCGAACTGACGTACCTCACCCTCCTGCAGCGGCAGCGGGCCGCGGCCGTGGTGCTGACCGGCGGCGCCGTGGAGAACGCGCCGCACGCGGCGGCGGTGGCGGCGAAGCTGCGCAAGCTGGCGGAGGCCGGGACCCGGGTCGTGCTGTGCGGGCGGCCGCCGACGCCGGACACCGAGGCCATCGCGCTGACCTTCGACAACCGCGGCGGCGCCCGCGCCCTCACGGACCACCTCATCGGCCTCGGCCACCGCCGGCTCGGCTACATCGGCGGCCCCGAGGAGCGGACCACCACCCGGCACCGCCTGGAGGGCCACCGCAGTGCGCTGGCGGCGGCGGGCATCGAGGAGGACCCTCGCTGGACGGTCTACGGCCGCTACGACCGCCGGTCCGGCTACGAGGCCACGCTGGAACTGCTGCGCCGGGACCCGTCCCTGACCGCGATAGTGGCCGCGAACGACTCCGTCGCGGTGGGCGCGTGCGCCGCGCTGCGGGAATCGGGACTGCGGATTCCCGAGGACGTGTCGGTGGCCGGGTTCGACGACCTGCCGTTCAGCATCGACGCGGTGCCTTCTCTCACGACGGTGCGGTTGCCGCTGTCGGAGGCGGGGGCCCGGGCCGGGCGGATCGCGATGGGGCGTGAGGAGCCGCCGCCCGGGGGGATTGCCTCGGTGCGGGGGGAGTTGATGGTGCGGGGGTCTACGGGGGTGCCTCGGCGCGTCGGCTAATAGCCGGCGTCTAGTGGTGCATCCGTCCCACGGCGGGCGTGGGCGGGCTTCCCTGGCATGGGGCAGCCCGCCGTGGAGTCGTAGACGGTGGACGGCGCGGGCGCTTCGGCCTAGCCTCGGAGGAACGGTATCTCTGACTGAGTCAAGTATCCGGGGGCGATCATGACCGTCCAGGACGTCCGTGCCTTCAACCGCTTCTACACCGGCGTCATCGGCGCCCTCGACTACGGCCGTCACCTCTACGCGCCGTACACCCTCACCGAGTCCCGGGTCCTGTACGAACTCGCGCACGCCCGGCATCTGGACGCGGCCGACCTGCGCACCCGGCTCGCGCTGGACGCCGGCTATCTGAGCCGCATCCTCAACAAGTTCGAGGAGGCGGGGCTGATCGAGCGCGGGACGTCCGCGGCGGATACGCGCCGCAGGAGCGTCACGCTCACCGCGGCCGGGCGCGAGGCCGCCGCGCTGCTGGACGAGCGGGCGCGGGAGACGGTGGGGGCGTTGCTGGACACCGTGGCGCCGGAGGACCGGCCGCGGCTGGCGGAGGCGATGCGGACCATCCGGGGCATCCTCGGGGGCGAGCAGGGGATCCCGGGTGACGTCGTCCTGCGGGAGCCGCTGCCCGGTGACCTCGGCTGGATCGTGCAGCGCAACGCCGCCCTGTACGCGGCCGAGTACGGCTGGAACGCCGACTACGAGGGGCTGGTGGCGAGGATCGTCGCCGACTTCGCCGAGGACCACGACCCGCATCTGGAGCGGGTGTGGATCGCGGAGCTGGAGGGGCGGGCGGTGGGGTGTGTGATGTGCGTGCGGGACGACGCTCCCGCCACCGCGCGGCTGCGGCTGCTGCTCGTGGAGCCCGACGCGCGCGGGCACGGCATCGGTGACCGGCTGGTGCGGGCCGTGGTCGACTTCGCGCGCGGAGTCGGCTACCGCGACCTGGTGCTGTGGACCAACGACGTGCTCAGCAGCGCCCGGCATCTCTACCGGCGGCACGGGTTCGTACTCGTCGCCGAGCGGCCGCACCGCTCCTTCGGCAAGGATCTGGTGGGGCAGGACTGGCGGTTGGATCTGCCCGGATCGGGCGTGTGACGAGTAGGGTCCGAGCATGAAGCTGGCGTTCTCCACTCTCGGTGTCCCCGGCCTGCCCGTCCCTGAGGTCCTGGCGCTCGCGACCGCGCACGGCTACCACGGCGTCGAACTGCGCACCCATCCCGAGGAGCCGGTGCACCCGGGCCTCCCCGCCGCCGAGCGGGCCGAGACGGCCGCGCTGTTCAAGGCGGCCGGGGTCGAAGTGCTGGGCCTCGCCGGGTACGCGCGCGTCGCCGCGCCCGGCGACGACACCCCCGTCCTCGACGAGATCCGTCAACTCCTCCAGCTGGCCCACGACCTGGGCGCCCCGTTCATCCGGGTCTTCCCCGGCGCCGACCCGGACCGGCCCCGCGAGGAGTCGGACGCCATCGCCGCCCGGCGGCTGGGCACCGCCGCCGAGGACGCCTCGGCGCTCGGTGTCCGGATCCTGCTGGAGACCCACGACTCGCACCGCACCGCCGCCGACGTGATCCGCGTCCTCGGCCCGGTGGGCCACCGGCAGGTGGGCGCGCTGTGGGACGTGATGCACACCTGGCTGGGCGGCGAGCAGCCCTCGGACAGCTATGCGGCACTCGCCCCGCACCTCGGCTACGTCCAGGTCAAGGACATCGCCTCGGCCGACGACACCACCCCGCTCCCGCTCGGCGCGGGCATCCTCCCGCTCACCGAGTGCGTGGACGTCCTCTCCCGCCACGGCTGGGACGGCTGGCTGTGCTGGGAGTACGAGAAGCGCTGGTACGAGGCGGCGGCCCCGCTCCCGGACCTGCTGGGCGCGGGCCGCGACCACCTCGTACGCCTGCTGGGCGAGGCTGCCTAGTACCTGTCCGGCGGATCAGGCCGACTCCGGGCACCGGTGCGAGATGAGCACCGGTGCCTGGGGCCCGATGAGCGCCCGCCCCCCGGATAATTCGCTGGCCGGGCCCCAGGCCCCCCGATAGCCTCCCCCGGTGATTCCGCCGCCCGCACGCTGTGCCCTCCCCTGCCCCCGTTCGCTCTCATGAGCCTCGCCCGCTCGCTCATCGACGTACGGCCGCTGCGTACCTCGCCCGTCTTCCGGCGGCTGCTGGTCGGGCGGACCGTGTCTCTGCTCGGTGGGTCCATGACGCTGGTGACGGTCATGTACCAGGTGTGGGACATGACCCGCAGTACGGCGTGGACCGGTGCGGTCGGGCTGGCGCAGGCGTTGCCGCTGGTGGTGTTCGGGCTGTTCGCGGGGGCCCGGGTGGACCGGGCGGACCGGCGGCGGATCTTCCTGACGGCCACCGTGGGCCAGGCCGCCTGCTCGCTGCTGCTGGCCGTGCAGGGCTTCACCGGGCATGTCCCGGTGGTGACGGTGCTCGGGCTGGTCGCCGTCCAGTCGGGCTTCGGCGCGCTCGGCGCCCCGGCGGCCGGTGTCTTCGTGCCGCGGCTGCTGCCCAAGGACCAGGTGCCCGCCGGTCTCGCCCTGAACCAGATCACCGGCCAGGCGATGTTCCTGCTCGGCCCGGCCCTGGCCGGTGTGCTGCTGGGCTGGCTGGGCATCGGCGCCTGCTATCTGCTGGACGCACTCAGCTTCGGTCTCGCCTTCTACGGCGCCTTCGGGCTGCCCGCGCTGCCGCCGGAGGGCGAGCCGTCGCGGGCGGGGATGCACGGGGTGCTGGACGGGCTGCGGTTCCTGGCCGGGCACCGGGTGGTGCGGGGCGCGCTGATCACCGACCTCGCCGCCACCGTGCTGTCGTTCCCGGTCAGCCTCTTCCCGCTGGTCAACGCAGAGCGGTTCGGGAACAGCCCGCGCACCCTCGGCCTGCTCCTGTCGGCCCTCGCGGTGGGCGGCGTCGCGGCGACGGCACTGTCCGGCTCCGTGACCCGGCTCGGCCGGCCGGGCGCGGTGATGCTGTGCGCCTCCGCCACCTGGGGCGCGGCCCTGGTCGCCTTCGGTCTGTCGACCGACCCGTGGATCGGCCTCGCGCTGCTCGTCGTGGCCGGGGCGGCGGACGCCACGTCGGTCGTCTCCCGGTCCACGATCGTGCAGACCCGTACCCCGGACGCGCTGCTCGGCCGGGTCACGGCGGCCGAGGCGATCGTCGGCCAGGCGGGCCCCAGCCTCGGCAACGTCCGGGGCGGCCTGGTCGCCGGCTGGAGCTCCGGCGCGACCGCCCTGGTCACCGGCGGCGTGATGTGCGTCCTGGCGGTGGCGGCGGTCGCGGCGACGACTCCCGAGCTGAGGGACCGGGCTACCGAGCTGCCGGACGCGCCGTGAGCGGTACCGCGCCGTCCAGGCACCAGTCGAGGACGCCCGGCCAGGAGCCGTAACCGGCGTCCAGGTCGAGGTGCGCGGCGCCCGGGACGATGTCGGTGGGAATGCCGAGCGGCGCACCGAAGAGACGGTCGGCGCCCTCGGGGCAGTACGGGTCGTCGTCGCCCGCGACGAGCCGGGTGTCGCCGGGCGGTACGAAGTCGGGGGCGGGCGGTGCGAAGGCCGCCACCTCCGGGTACCGGACGAGGACGGATCCGGACGGCGGCGCGACGAGCAGCACCCGGTCCGCGTACCTCTGCTGCTTGATGCCCCTGGCCGCGGCGTGCAGCCACAGCACGGCGGAGAGGCTGTGCGCCACGACGACCCGCTCCCCGGAGTCGTCCAACTCCTCCAGGTGCCGGGCCAGTTCGCCGAGCCACACCTCGAGGTCCGGGTCGTCCGGGTCGGGCAGCTGCGGGTAGGTGACCCGGTGGCCCAGGGCGGTGAGCCGGCCGGCGAGCCAGTGCTGCCAGTGGCCCTCGGGCCGGTGGTTCTGCCAGCCGTGCAGGATGAGGTACGAGCGCGTGGTCATGCGGGCGATGATTTCCGACCCCGTTCCTTCCGGTCCAGCAGGGACAGTCACCGTCCCATCAGCTGGTCGCGCTCAGTGCCGCGAACGCCTCGTGGAAGTCCGGGAACGTCTTCCGTACGCAGCCGGGATCGTCGTACGACAGCCCGGGCGTGCGCAGTCCGGTCACCGCGAAGGACATCACGATGCGGTGGTCGCCGTAGGACTTGATCCCGACGTCCGGCAGGGGCGTGCCGGGCCGGATCTCGATCCAGTCGGGGCCGGTCGCCACGTCCACGCCGAGCCGGCGCAGGTTCTCCGCGCAGGCCTCCAGCCGGTCGCACTCCTTCACCCGGGTGTTGGCCACGTCCTCGATGCGGACCGGACCGGAGGCGAAGGGCGCGATCGCGGCGAGGGTCGGCATGGTGTCGGAGATGTCCCGCATGTTGACGGTCAGGCCGCGCAGAACTCCCGTGCCGCGTACGGTCGTCCGGTCCGCGGCGACGTCCACCTCCGCGCCCATCCGCCCCAGCACCTCGACGAACCGCAGGTCACCCTGGAGGGCTCCCGATCCCAGGCCCGGCACGGTCACCTCGCGGCCCGGGGTGACGGCCGCCGCGGCGAAGAAGTAGCTGGCGGTCGAGGCGTCCGGCTCAATCGCGTAGGTGGTGGCCCGGTAGCCGCCCGGCGGGACCTCGAAGACCTCGCCGTCCCGGACCACCTCGACGCCGAACGCCCGCATCATCGCCAGCGTGATCTCCACGTACGGCACCGAGACCAGGTCGGTCACCCGGATCCGCAGGCCGTTGCGGGTCAGCGGGCCCAGCAGGAGCAGCGCGGTCAGGTACTGCGAGGACTGGCCCGCGTCCAGCACGACCTCGCCGCCCTCGACCCCGGCCGCCCGGACGGTCAGCGGGTGGTGGCCCTCGGCCTCCTCGTGCCGCAGGTCGACGCCGAGGTCGCGCAGGGCCCGGGTGAGCGGGCCGAGGGGGCGCCGGCGCATCTGCGGGGAGGCGTCGAAACGGTAGGTGCCGTGGCCCGCGGCCGCCAGGGTGGGCAGGAAGCGGGCGGTGGTGGCGCCGTCGCGGCAGTACACGTCGGCCTCGGCGAGCGCCGGGCCCTGCGGGCGGCCGTCCACCTGCCAGGCGTCCGGGGTACGGCCCACCCGGTAGCCGAGCCGGACCAGGCCCTCCGCGAAGCCCTCGGTGTCGTCGGAGCGCAGGGGCCGTACGAGGGTGCTGACGCCGTCGGCGGCGGCCGCGAGAAAGAGCGCGCGGGCGGTGATGGACTTGGAACCGGGGATGTCGACTGCGGGCATGGCCGCCATGATGGTGCGTCGCCCGGGCGGATGGGCGGAATGTCCAGGGGCTGGACCACGCCACCTCGCACACCCACGGGAACCCGCCGCCCTCCCCGCCCGTCCAACGCACAAGCTGCCGGACGAGTCCGTGGTGCGGTGTCGGCCCTCGCCGCAGGCCGCGAACGCCGACGTACCCTCTCCGCCGCACCACGCCCGACAGCCCACCGCCATCGGCGCGCCCCCCTCCCAAGCGCCGATGGCGGCCCCATGCTGGCTTACTGTGCAGTCACTTGACGGAAAGAAACTTCCCGGATATTGGTGACTCCTCGGAAGTTTCCTTCAGCGGTTCTCCTCTGGAAGGAGCGCACGTGCACGACAGCAGCACGGGAAACACCGCACGGCCGTCCAGACGGACCGTCCTCGCCGCGACCGCGGGCCTCACCGCCGCGCTGACCGCACCGGCCACCGCCGCCCACGCCGCCACCCCGAACGACCGCAAGCTCCGCGCCCTCGTCTCCCGCATGACGCTGGAGGAGAAGGTCGGCCAGCTCTTCGTGATGCGGGTCTACGGCCACTCCGCCACCACCCCCGACCAGGCCGACATCGACGCCAACCTCAAGGAGATCGGGGTCCGCACGGCCGCCGAGCTGATCGAGAAGTACCGGGTCGGCGGGATCATCTACTTCACCTGGGCCCACAACACCCGCGACCCCCACCAGATCGCCGACCTGTCCAACGGCATCCAGCGGGCCTCCCTGGAGCAGCCCCGTGGCCTGCCGCTGCTCATCGCCACCGACCAGGAGCACGGAATAGTGTGCAGGGTGGGCAAGCCGGCCACGCTGTTCCCGGGCGCGATGGCGATCGGGGCGGGCCGCTCCCGTTCCGACGCCCGCACCCTCGGCCGCGTCTCCGGCGCGGAACTCCGGGCCATGGGCATCAACCAGGACTACTCCCCCGACGCCGACGTGAACGTCAACCCGGCCAACCCGGTCATCGGCGTACGGTCCTTCGGGGCCGACCCGGACGCGGTGGCGGCCCTGGTGGCGGCCGAGGTGAGGGGCTATCAGGCGTCCCGGGTCGCGGCGACCGCCAAGCACTTCCCGGGCCACGGCGACACCGCCGTCGACAGCCACACCGGCTTCCCGGTCATCACGCACAGCCGGGACCTGTGGGAGAAGCTGGACGCGGTCCCCTTCCGGGCCGCGATCGAGGCGGGCATCGACTCGGTCATGACCGCCCACATCCAGTTCCCGGCCCTCGACGACTCCGGCGACCCGGCCACCCTCTCCCACCCGATCCTCACCGGCATCCTGCGCGGCGAACTCGGCTACGACGGGGTCGTGGTCACCGACTCCCTCGGCATGGAGGGCGTACGCACCAAGTACGGCGACGACCGGGTGCCGGTGCTGGCCCTGAAGGCCGGAGTCGACCAGCTGCTCAACCCGCCCTCGATCGACGTGGCCTGGCACGCGGTCCTGAACGCCGTCCAGAACGGCGAGCTGACCGAGGCCCGGCTGGACGAATCGATCCTGCGGATCCTTCGGCTGAAGGGCCGGCTCGGACTCCTCGACCAGGCGTACGTCACCCGGGCCGGCGTCGATCGCACGGTGGGCGCCGAGTCCCACCTGGCCACCGCGGACCGGATCGCCGAGCGGACCACGACCCTGCTGGTCAACGAGGACGACACCCTCCCGCTGGACCCCCGCACCGCGCCCAGGATCCTGGTCGTCGGCGCCGACCCGGCCTCCCCGTCCGGCACCACCGGCCCGCCCACCTCGGTCCTGGCCGGCGCCCTCACCGAACTGGGCTTCACCGCCACCGCCCTGTCCACCGGCACCGCCCCCTCCGCGACGACCGTCGCCAAGGCGGTGGCGGCGGCGCAGGACGCGGACGCGGTGGTCGTCGGGACGTACAACGTCACGGCGGGCAGCGCCCAGCGAACCCTGGTCGAGCAGTTGCTCGCCACCGGCAGACCGGTCGCGGGCGTCGCCATCCGCAACCCCTACGACGTGGCGCAGCTCCCCTCCGTGAAGGCCTACCTGGCGGCCTACTCCTGGACCGACGTCGAACTGCGCGCCGCCGCACGGGTGATCGCCGGACGGGTGGACCCACGGGGCAGGCTCCCGGTGCCGGTGCAGCGGGCGGATGATCCGACGCAGGTGCTGTACCCCCTCGGTCACGGCCTGACGTACTAGACGTACGTCACACACCGGACACACCACTCCCAAACGGCGGAAACCCCACCGTTCGCCTGGCGTGGCCCCCTCGCCGGGGCCACGCTGGACGGGGGTGTCTGGGGGGTTCGCAATGCACGGGAAAGGTGCCATGGGGGTGGCGTACCGACTACTGCCGCTCGCCCCTGCCCTCACCATGGCCATGCTGCTCACCGGCTGCCAGGGCCAAGCTGACGCCCCGGTGGGCAACGCCCGTCCCGCCACCCTCCGCCCCACCGGCTACGGCGCCCAGTTCCTCGGGGTCGGCGAATGCAGCTCCTTCGGCACCACCAGCTTCACCGAGGTGCCCTGCACCAGCGAACGGGCCGCCGCCCAGGTCGCCGCCCGCTACGACGGCACGGTCACCGACGGCCCGCTGTGCCCGCCCACCACCGACTTCGTCCTGCACATCAGCGAACAGCGGCCGCAGGACGACGAGGACGGCGACGGGGCGATCCCCCAGGGCTACGCCTGCATGCGCAACCTGGAACCCCCGCACCCCGGCGACCCGGGCGCCGGCGGCGGCCCCCGCACGATCCCCGGCGACTGCGTGTACGACTCGGGCGACGGCCAGGTGCGGGAGACGGCGTGCGACGGGTCGGGGCGCCGGAAGCCGCAGTACAGGATCACTGAGGCGGTCCCCGACCGATCCGACTGCCCTGCGTCGACCGTCCTCTACGTCCAGCTGAGCGGGCAGCGGCCGGTGGGCTGCGCCCGGCCGGTGTGAGGGCTCCTCCGTACGGCCCCCTCCGAGCTGCGGCACCTGTCGGACGTGATCGATGCTGGCCGGGATCCCTGATGAGCGCCCGCGAGCAACGAAGGAGGCGTCTTGACCACACCTCTGACCCGAATTCCGCTGGAGGGTGGGGGCTGCCTTCTGGTCGAGGGCGCGGCCGGCTTCGAGGGGCCGGTGAAGGCCGGGCGCGTCGGGGACGCCATTCGTGAGGTGCCGGAGACGCTGCAGCAGGCTCTGGTACCGATCACCCAGGCCGCGCAGGCCGCCCTGGACCAACTGCGCAAGGCGCGGCCCGACCAGATCACGGTCGAGTTCGGAGTGGACCTCGCGGTCGAGGCCGGGGCGGTGATCACCAAGAGCAGGGCGAACTGTCATCTGCAGGTGACGGTGTCGTGGAAGAGCGACGGTGGCTAGCCCCGGAAGAAGGGCTGACGATGGCATGCCGTCGGACCTGCCCACGGCGGTCGCGCAGATCCTCGGGCCGGACGGGAGCGTGGCGGGGGCGGGTTTCCTGGTGGCCGAGGACGTCCTGGTCACCTGTGCGCACGTGGTCCGGGCGGCCGGGTCCGGGCCCGGGGAGCGGGTGCGGCTGGCCTTCCCTCGTGCGGCGGGTGCCGACGGGCTGGAGGGGCACGTCGAGGGGTGGCGTGCGCCCGAGGGCGAGGACGTCGCCTTCGTCCGGCTGAGTGAAGTGCCGCCGGGTACACGGGTGTTGCCACTGGGCTCCGGGGCGGGGTGCGGCGGCCACGAGGTCCGGTCGTACGGCTTTCCGGCCCAGGCGCCGCGGGACGGGCACCTGGGCTTCGGCACGGTGGGCGATCTGCTGCCGGCCTCGCAGGACGGGAGCGCGCTCCTTCAGCTGACCGACGCCAACGACCTCACCACCGGGTTCAGCGGCGGGCCCGTCCTCGACCAGGTGACCGGCCTGGTCGTCGGCATGGTCACCGAGATCACGGCGCCCGACCCGTTGGCGCGGGGACAGGACATCGCGTACGTCACCCCGACCGAGGTCCTGCGGGAGGTCCGGCCGGAACTGGCGGCACAGGAGGTCTGCCCTTATCGAGGCCTGGAGCCGTTCACCGCGGAGCACGCCCGCTGGTTCGAGGGGCGCGGGGACGCGGTACGGCAGGTCGTGGCGAACCTGGCCCTGGGGCGGCGGCTGACGCTGCTGCTGGGGCCGTCCGGGTCGGGCAAGTCGTCGTTGATTCAGGCGGGGGTGTTGCGGGCGCTGGCGGAGGGGGCGGTGCCGGGGAGCGATCGGTGGCTGCCGGTGCTGGCGCGGCCTCGGCAGGATCTGCGGACGGAGATCGAGCGGGCCGGGCTGCCCGGAGCGGCGGGCGACGGGATCACGGCGGCGGTCGACCACAAGCTGGCGAGCGAGCCCGACCACGAGCGTGTCCTGCTGGTCATCGACCAGTTCGAAGAGCTTCTGGTCCAGGGTGCCGACGGTCGGCTACAGGACTTCCTGGCCGTTGTCGACGACGTCACCGCGGCCGCCGACGCGCCTACCAGGCTCAGCGTGATCCTGGTCATGCGCGACGACTTCTATCCCCAACTGGCCGCGCTTGCACCCAAGTTGCTGGAGGCTGCGACACCCGGGCTGCTCAACGTGCCGGGCGCGCTGAGCCAGCGCGATCTGCACGACATCATTGTGCTGCCCGCCGAGAAGGCGGGACTCCGCTTCCAGCCGGGGCTGCCCGAGCAGATCATCAGTGACGTCCTGGAGAGCAGCCCCGAAGCGATGGCGGCTCGGCTGGCTCCGGTCACCGTGCTGCCGCTGCTGGAGTTGACGCTCAAGCAGCTGTGGTCGCGCCGGGAGGACGGTTACCTCACCCATGAGGCGTACCGGCGCATCGGGGCGGTCACCGGAAGCCTGACGACGTGGTGCGGCAGCGCCCTGGATGAGCTGTCCACCGGTCAGCAGCAGATCGCGCGGCGCATCCTCACCTCGCTGGTGCACCCGGCGGACCCCGGCCGCCGTATCCCCGCGGTCCGCGCGCAGGTGCCTCTTGACGAGCTGCGCGATCTGGCGGCGGGCCCGGACGGTTCGCCCGTCGGCGACGTCAACGTCGTCATCGCCACGCTCACGCACCATCGCATCATCACCACGCAGTCGCTCCGCGATCCCCATCGCCCCGATGCGCCTCCCGGGGAGCCGGTGGCGGAACTGATCCATGATGCGCTCATCCGTGACTGGGGCAAACTGCGGGAGTGGGTGCACGAGGACCGCCGGTTCCAGGAGTGGCTCAACCGCACCCGTGAACGGCAGCTCCGCTGGGCCGGGAAGAAAGACCCGGGCGACCTGCTCGCGGGGACGGCGCTCGGGGAAGGCGTCGACTGGTCACGGGAACGTGGTCTGCCCGACGACATCGCGGCCTTTCTCTCCGCGAGCCGGCAACGCCAGGAGGCGATCGCTCAGCGGCGCAGGCGGCTTGTCACGGTGCTGGCCACGTTGCTGGTGCTCGCGCTGATCGCCGGCGGGGTCGCGGTGTGGCAGTGGCGGACGGCGGTCGGTGAACGGCAGGCGGCGCTGTCACGGCAGCTGGCGGCCCAGTCCGACACACTCATCAGAACGAACCCCGAACTCGCTTCGCTCCTGGCCATCCAGGCATACCGCACCAACCCGACTTCGGAGGCGCTCGACAGTCTCCGCACCGCCGCGGACCTTCCCCTGCAGCGACGCTTGTCCGGCCATGCCATGACGGTGACCTCGGTTGCGTTCAGCCCGGACAGCAGGACCCTCGCCACCGGAAGCTACGACCGGACCGTGCGCCTGTGGGACGTGGCCACCGGAACAACACGCCACATCCTGAAGAGACACACCGACCAGGTGTACTCCGTGGCGTTCAGCCCCGACGGCAGAACCCTGGCCACCGCCGGCATCGACGGGAGGGTTCTGTTGTGGGATGTTGCCACCGGTGATCCCCTTTACTCCCTGACATACAGCCAATCGGCAAATGCGGTGGCGTTCAGTCCCGACGGCAAAACCCTCGCCACCGCCACCGCCGACACCGTGCAACTGTGGGATGCGACCACCCGCAAGGCGGGCAGAGTTCTGAGCGGACACACGGGTCTGGTGAGCTCGGTCGCGTTCAGCCCGGACAGCAGGACCCTCGCCACCGCAAGCTGGGACCGCACCACGCGCCTGTGGGACGTGGCCACCGGAACAACACGCCACATCCTGGAGGGGCACACCAGCGAGGTGGTCTCGGTCGCGTACAGTCCCGACGGCAAAACCCTGGCCACCGCCGGAAACGATGTCACCGTACTGCTGTGGGATGTGGCCACCGGCAAGTCTCGTACATCCCTGACCACCGCTACGGATTCGGTGGCGTTCAGTCCTGACGGCAAATCCCTGGCCACCGCAAGCCCCGACCACACCGTGCAGCTGTGGAATGTGACCACCGGTGCAACGATCTCGTCCCTGACCGGACATAGCGACCAGGTCCTTCAGACAGCGTTCAGCCCCGACGGCAAGACGCTCGCCAGCGTCGGTCTCGACCACACCGTGCGCCTGTGGAAGGTGAGCACTGCCGTGATGGGCGTCACTCTGGCAGGGCACACCGATTCGGTGACATCGGTGGCGTTCAGCCCCGACGGCAACATCCTCGCCACTGGCAGCGTCGACCGGACTGCCCGGCTGTGGAACGTGCCCACTGGCAGGGCCCGCGCCCCCCTGCGGGGACACACCGGCGTGATCATCTCGGTGGCGTTCACCCCGGACGGGAAAACCCTCGCCACCGGCAGTTCCGACGCCACGGCCCGCCTGTGGGACGTAGCGACCGGCACAACACGCCGCATCCTGAAGGGGCACATCGACGGCGTGAATTCGGTGGCGTTCAGCCCCGACGGCAAGACCCTCGCCACCGTCGGCTCGGACCAGACCGTGCGGCTCTGGGACGTGGCCACCGGAACAACACGCCACATCCTGAAGGGACACACGGACGAGGTGACCTCGGTCGCCTACAGCCCGGACGGCAAGACCCTCGCCACCGGCAGTTTCGACTACACCGCCCGGCTCTGGGACGTGTCCGCGGGAACTACCCGCCACATCCTGCGGGGGCACAGCTCCGTGATCAAGTCAGTGGCATTCAGCCCCGACGGCAAGACCCTCGCCACCACCAGCAATGATCAAACAGCACGGCTGTGGAACGTGGCGACGGGCAAGACCCGGACCACCCTGACCGGACACACCAGAGAAGTGTTTTCGGTGGCGTTCAGTCCCGACGGCAAGACCCTCGCCACCGGCAGCAGCGACAACACGACACGACTGTGGGACAGCTCCTCCGGTAAAGAGCGCATCACGCTCACCAGACAGACCGACCCGGTGATCGCCGTGGCGTTCAGCCCGCGCGGCCACACGCTCGCCACCGGCAGCACGGACTTCACCGCGCGACTGTGGCATGTCGACCTCCCCGATCCTTCCGAAGCAGTCCAGAAGATCTGTCGTGCCGTCAACCGGGACCTGACCTCAGAAGAACGGACGGCCTACCTACCAGGCCAGTCATCAGGTCCCGTATGCCCAACCCACCGATAGTCAAGACAGCGGAGTCGGCCACGCCGACCCCGCCGTCATCAGCTGTCGAACTGACGCATCACGGACGCAACGCGGGCTCCCTCTCCACCCCCCGCACATCCAGCTTCGAGTCATACCGAGCCAGCGGCTTCGCCGCAGACGGGTTCTTCTGGACCGCGGACGACGCAACGCCCGCCCACTCCAGAATCCGCGCCGTCGCCAGCGACTTCTCGTCCGCCACCAGACCCGCCACGTTCGCCCCGTGGTTCAACCCGGGCGCCGTGAAGACGTACGAGTCACGGGCGCCCGCGCCGAGGCGGAAGCGTTCCGAGCCCCACGGGTCGTTCTGGCCGTAGACGAACAGCATGTGCTGCGCGTGGTGGCGGACCCACGTGTCGACGTCCCGCATCGCGAACGGCTGGAAGCGCATCGGGATGGAGCGCGGTACGAAGTTGCGCGGCGGCTGGTAGCCGTAGCGGATCAACTTCCGCTCGATGTACGGGAAGTGGATGGTGGGGGCGCCCAACTGCGTCCCCGCCTGGTAGTAGTACGGCGTGTACGTCTCCAGGCCCTGGTCGGTGTACGCCGAGAAGCCCGAGATCGTGTCCACCGAGTCCCAGATCGCCTCGTCCGTCGCGGTCGCCGCGGTCGCCGGGATGGAGGAGCAGTCGGACAGTAGGCTGTACTGCCAGAAGCCCCAGACGTAGTCGAGGACGACCGCCTCGTAGGCCTTGTCCAGGCCGCCGATGGTGTCGAAGGTGTAGTGGTTGTCGGCGGCGTACGCCGCGTACTTCTTCTCCAGCGGCTCGCGGCGGACCAGGGCCTCACGCTGGACGGCGTTCAAGCGGTCCCGGCACTCCTTGGTGCCGACGGTGGTGAAGAAGCGGTCGTAGGCCGAGTCCTCGTTGTTCACGACGTCGTTGGGGGCGACGTAGGCGACCACGCCGTCCATGTCGTGGGGGTAGAAGCGCTCGTAGTAGGTGGCCGTCATGCCGCCCTTGGAGCCGCCGGTGGCCAGCCAGTTGGCGGAGTAGATCGGCTTCAGCGCCTCGTAGACGCGGTGCTGGTCGCTCGCCGCCTGCCAGATGTCCAGCTTGGACCAGTCGGCCGGGTCGGGGCGGGACGGCGTGAAGAAGCGGTACTCCAGGGAGACCTGGTTGCCGTCCACGATCTGGGTGGGCTCGCGGCGGGACGGGTTGGTGGAGACGTTGTAGCCGCTGGTGTAGAAGACCGTGGGGCGCGAGACGTCCTTGTGCAGCACGGTGATGCGCTGCTGGAAGGTGCCTCGGTCCGGGTGGCGGTGGTCCACCGGCTGGGTGTAGTTCAGGACGAAGTAGCGGTAGCCGGGGTACGGCTTCTCCTGGATCAGGCTCATGCCGGGTATGGACAGGAGCCGGTCCTTGATGTCGGTGGGCTCGGACTGTGCGGCGGTGGCCGCGCCCGCTGTGCTCAACGTGCCTATGAACACCGTGAGCGCCAGCAGCCATCTGAGCGCCTTGCGCATGCGCACTCTCCCCTGTGAGACAGATGTCCGCCGGAAGCTAGCGGATCAACTGCCGTCACACCAGGGTGGATTGGGCGCTCTTCGCGATCAGCGGAGATTTCAGCACAGGATCCAGCCAGAGCTGACCGAACCCCGGCCCACCACGCCCTTCACCCACACGCACCGCTGCCCGGCATGGACGGTCACCGGGCCCGCGTGGTGCTTGTAGCTGCCCTTGTCCACGACCGGCCGGTTGCCACGGGCCTGCACGCTCACCGACATCACGCGCTTGACGCCCGGGTTCCGGGCGACGGTGACGGCGCAGACGTAGCCGTCGTGCTTGAAGACGTGCACGGTGCCGGTGCTGAAGGGCAGGGTCCGCACCTCGCGCCCGGCGCAGGAGCCGTCTGCCGAGGCGAGGGCGGTGCCGGGTACCGCGAGGGCGAGCCCGAGGGACCCGGCCAGGACGGCCGCGCCCATCGCCAGGCGCCTGCGTATCGCACCACTGTCCACTGTCGTCCTCCCCGTACCGCCGTCATGCGTGCCCGGTGACCGTACTGATGTACGGACGCATGAGGTGGGTCCGTGGTTGCACGACAGGAAGCAGGACGGGTCGAGCGGCCTCGATGCCTCAGTGTCTCAGTGCCTCAGTGGGAGACGCCCACCGGCTCCTCCGGCTCGGACTGGCCTACGAAGGTCCGCCACAGTGCGGCGTACCGGCCGCCGCGGGCGAGGAGTTCCTCGTGGGTGCCGTCCTCCGCCACCCGGCCGTGGTCCATGAGCACCACCCGGTCCGCGCGGGCGGCCGTGGTCAGCCGGTGGGCGACCACCAGCGTCGTACGGCGGCCCGCCAGGCGGTCGGTCGCCTGGTTGACCTGGGCCTCGGTGGCCAGGTCCAGGGCGGCCGTGGCCTCGTCGAGGAGGAGGACGTCGGGGTCGACCAGTTCGGCACGGGCGAGTGCGATCAGCTGGCGCTGGCCGGCCGAGAGGTTGCGGCCGCGCTCGGCGACCTCGTGGAGGTAGCCGCCGTCCAGGGTGGCGATCATGTCGTGCGCGCCGACCGACCGCGCCGCGGCCTCCACTTCGGCGTCGGTGGCGTCGGGGCGGCCGTAGGCGATGGCGTCGCGGATGGTGCCCTGGAAGAGGTACGCCTCCTGCGGGACCACGCCGAGGCGGTGGCGGTACGAGGTCAGGTCCAGGGTGCGCAGATCCGTACCGTCGGCCGTGACCCGGCCGGCGGTGGGGTCGTAGAACCGGGCCACCAGCTTGACCAGCGTCGACTTGCCGGCGCCCGTCTCGCCGACGAAGGCGACCGTCTGCCCGGCCGGGATCGTCAGGTCGATGCCGGTCAGGGCCTCCTCCTCGGCGCCGTACGCGAAGTGCACGTCCTCGAAGGCGATGTCGCCGCGCAGGGCGAGGACTTCGAGGGGTTCGTCGGCGGACTCGGTGGAGGTCGGCTCGCGCAGCAGTTCCTGGATGCGGCCCAGCGAGACCGTGGCCTGCTGGTAGCCGTCGAAGACCTGGGAGAGCTGCTGGACCGGGGCGAAGAACAGGTCGATGTAGAGGAGGTAGGCGACCAGGGCGCCGGTGGTCAGGGTGGCCGCCTCGATGCGGCCCGCGCCCGCGATCAGGACGCCGGCCGCGGCCACCGACGACAGCAGCTGGACGAACGGGAAGTAGACGGATATCAGCCACTGGCCCCGGATACGGGCCTGACGGTAGCTGTCGCTGCGCTCGGCGAACCGCCGCCCGCCGTCCCGCTCGCGCCGGAACGCCTGCACGATCCTGAGCCCGGCCACCGACTCCTGGAGATCGGCGTTGACCACCGACACCCGCTCACGAGCGAGTTCGTACGCCTTCACGCTCGCCCGGCGGAAGAAGAAGGTGGCGACGATCAGCGGGGGCAGGGTGGCGAAGACGACCAGGGCGAGCTGGACGTCGAGCACGAGCAGGACGCCCATGATGCCGAAGAAGGTGACGACCGAGACGAACGCCGTGACCAGGCCGGTCTGCAGGAAGGTCGACAGGGCGTCGACGTCCGTCGTCATCCGCGTCATGATCCGGCCGGTCAGCTCGCGCTCGTAGTAGTCCAGGCCGAGGCGCTGGAGCTGGGCGAAGATCTTCAGGCGCAGGGAGTACAGGACGCGCTCGCCGGTACGTCCGGTCATCCGGGTCTCGCCGATCTGCGCGGCCCACTGCACCAGCACGGTGCACAGACCCAGCAGGGAGGCCGCCCACACCGCGCCGAGGGCCATCTTGGTGACGCCCTGGTCGATGCCGTGCCGGATCAGCACCGGCAGCAGCAGGCCCGCGCCCGCATCCACGGCGACCAGCAGCAGGCTGACGAGCAGGGGCGCGCCGAAGCCGCGGAGCAGGCGCCGGAGGCCGTACGACTCCTCGGCGCGTACCGCGTGGGCCTCGTCGATGTCGGGGGTGTCGGTGGCCGGCGGCAGCGCCTCGACCTGGGCGAGGAGCTCGGGGGTGGCCGGGGTGCCGGACAGCGCCTGATCCTTGGGCTCGCGGTCGCCGGTCCACAGCCGTGGGGTGACCCCGCGCTCGGCGTCGAACTCGGCGTCCAGCTCCTCGCGGACGGACATGTCCTCCTGCGGCAGGGCGGGGCGGGCGTGGCCCGGGGAGACCCCGCCCAGTTCGTCCGGGTCGGTGAGCAGCCGGCGGTAGAGGGCGGAGCGCTCCTGGAGTTCCTCGTGCGTGCCGAGGTCGGCGAGCCGGCCGCCGTCCAGGACGGCGATGCGGTCGGCGAGGTTGAGGGTGGAGCGGCGGTGCGCGATGAGAAGGGTCGTACGGCCCTCCATGACGTGCTTCAGCGCCTCGTGGATCTCGTGTTCCACGCGGGCGTCCACGGCCGAGGTCGCGTCGTCCAGGACCAGCAGGCGCGGGTCGGTGAGCAGGGCGCGGGCGAGCGCGATGCGCTGGCGCTGGCCGCCGGAGAGGGTCAGGCCGTGCTCGCCGACCTTGGTGCCGTAGCCCTCGGGCAGCTCGGCGATGAAACGGTCCGCCTGGGCGGCGCGGGCGGCGGCCTCGATCTCCTCCTGGGTGGCGTCCGGGCGGCCGTAGGCGATGTTGCTGCGGACGGTGTCGGAGAAGAGGAACGAATCTTCGGGCACCAGTCCGATCGCCGCCCTGAGCGAGTCCAGGGTCAGCTCGCGCACGTCGTGGCCGCCGATCAGGACGGCGCCGTGGGTGACGTCGTAGAAGCGCGGCAGGAGCAGGGAGACGGTGGACTTGCCGGAGCCGGAGGAGCCGACGACGGCCAGGGTCTCCCCCGGCCGGATCTCGAAGCTGAGCCCTTCGAGGACGGGGCGCTCATGTTCGTACCCGAACGAGACGTCGTCGAACTCGACGGTCGCCGGCGCGTCGGCCGGGAGGGTCTTCGTGCCCTCCTTCAGGGTCGGCTCGGTGTCGATCAGCTCCAGGACGCGCTCGGTGCCGGCGCGGGCCTGCTGGCCGACGGTGAGGACCATGGCGAGCATACGGACCGGGCCGACCAGCTGGGCGAGGTAGGTGGAGAAGGCGACGAAGGTGCCGAGGGTGATGTGCCCGCGGACCGCGAGCCAGCCGCCGAGGGCCAGCATGGCGACCTGGCCGAGGGCCGGGACGGCCTGCAGGGCCGGGGTGAACCTGCTGTTCAGGCGTATGGTCCGCAGGCGCCCGGCGAACAGGCGGCGCCCGACCTCACGCAGCTTCCCGGTCTCCTGCTCCTCCTGCCCGAAGCCCTTCACCACGCGTACGCCGCTCACGGCGCCGTCGACCACGCCCGCGACGGCGGCGGCCTGGGCCTGGGCGTACCAGGTGGCGGGGTGGAGCTTGCTGCGGCTGTGCTTGGCGATCCAGCCGAGGGCCGGGGCCACGGCCAGGGCGACCAGGGTCAGCGGCAGCGACAGCCACGCCATGATCCCCAGGGAGATCAGGAAGAGCAGGACGTTCCCGATGGTCATCGGGAGCATGAAGAGCAGGCCCTGGATCAGCTGGAGGTCGCTGGTGGCCCGGCCGACCACCTGGCCGGTGGACAGCTCGTCCTGGCGGCGGCCGTCGAGACGGGTGATCGTGCCGTATATCTCGGTCCGCAGGTCGTACTGGACGTCGAGGGCGAGCCGGCCGCCGTAGTAGCGGCGGATGTAGGTGAGGGCGTAGACGAGGACGGCGGCGCCGAGCAGGGCGCCGGCCCACGGGGCCATGGAGCGGCTGTGGTCGCCGATGACGTCGTCGATGATCACCTTGGTGATCAGCGGGACCACGGCCATCACGGCCATGCCGCCCAGGGAGGCCCCGAGAGCGAGGACGACGTCCTTCGGATACCGCCAGGCGTAGCCCGCCAGCCGTCGTGCCCATCCCCGTTGCGCTGCCACGCCGGTGCCTTCCGTCAGACCTGCTCTTCCGGAAGACACCAACGTCAACAGGAGCGGATTTCATCCCTCCGCAATAAAACGAAAGCGGACGTCGGAACGTCAGGCACGTACCCGCAAGTAATAGAACCGGGTCGTCTGGGCCGGGTTCTGGTTGTCGTCGCTCACCAGCAGGACCTTCAGGCGGCCGGTGTGGTCGCGTCCGGTGATCGTCATGCCCTCGATGTTGTCGAGGAGGGGGTTCGGCTGGGGCTGCTTGGCCGTGGCGCCGAGGGAGGGGCAGGCGGCGATGTCCGTGAGCAGGGTCTTCCTGATCAGGCGGACGTCCGGCTGGCCGGTCAGGTTCTCGACGGTGCTGGTGTCGGTGGCATGGCGGAGGTCGGCCTCGTAGAGGCGGACGGTGTTGCCGACGCCTGCGGTGAAGCCGCGCTCCAGGACGAGGAGGCGGCCGTCGGGGGTGGCCTGGACCTCCGGGACGCCGAGGCCGGCGTCGGTGCGGTAGGCGTACTGGGCGGCGAGCCGGAAGCGGCCGTGGTGGCGGGTCCAGGTCTGGAAGCGGACGATGCCGGCGGAGTCCCCGGAGATCGCGTACTCCATGGAGGCCAGCAGGGTGCGGCCGCCGGGCAGCAGGGTCAGGCCCTCGAAGGTCTGGTTCGCGGTGGCGCGGCCGGCCGGGGCGACCAGAAGGGAGGACGGGACCGGGAGGCGGTCGAGGATCTTCCCGTCACGGGAGTAGCGCCGGACGGACGGCTCGGTCTCGGAGGAGATCAGCCGGGTGCCGTCACGGTCGATGACGAGACCCTCGGAGTCGAGGTCGGCGCCCTTCTCGTCGGCGAGGTGGACGGCCGAGGCCGGCTGGAGGGTCTTCGGGTCCAGGCCGAAGAGGGAGGACCGGTCCTCCAGCGCGGCCAGCGAGCCGATGGGGGTCCCCCCGCTCGAGCGAAGCCGAGAGTGGGGGAGGTCCACCGCGAGTGCGGAGAAGTTGCCGACGAAGGTGCCCTGGTACGTCGTCTTGTCGAGCGCGTCGGAGAAGCGGTCGAGGGAGACGGTCGGCGAACAGGCGTTGCCGTCCGCCGGGTCGGCGGCACCGGCGGGCCCGGCGGCGGCCAGGCAGGTGGCCGCCGCCAGGCCGGCGGTGAGGGTGGCGAGTACGGTTCCCAGGCGCATGGGCGCCACCGTAGGTCGGTCCGGTGACCGAAGGGAGACCGTCTCGTGAAGCGTCGTCAGCCCCGCGTCATCCCCGCGTCAGCCCTGCGGGGGCACCGCGGGGAACGCCTCGCTCGGCGTGGACGTCGGCGTGTAGCGCAGCGAGGTGGCGGAGGACGTCGCCGGGACGAGGTTCTTGTGGATGGCCTTCGCCACGTTCTGGATGGTGGTGACGCCGTAGTCCATGGTGCTGTTGTCCCAGGTGAGCACCGTCATCATGTAGTCGTGGCCGCCGCCGTTGAAGGTGCCGACGCTGTGCACCCGCCAGCCGTGCGTGGAGCGCTGCAGCCAGCCGTTCTTGACGTGCACGGTGACCGTGGACGGCGCCCCGGCCGGCGTCCCCCAGCGCTGCGAGGAGATGACCTGGCTCATCAGCTTCAGGATGTACGCGCGCGAGTTGTCGCTCAGGACCGTGTTCTTGGCGGTGATGAGCTTGAGCAGCTTCTGCTCGTCGGTGACGTTGATCTGGGTCAGGCCCCAGTAGCCGTTCGCGCCCGGGACGGTCTTCGTCATTCCGGCGGCGCTCAGGAAGCCCTTGATCTTCGTCAGCCCCAGCTGCTTCCAGAGCGTGCTGGTCGCGCTGTTGTCCGACTTGGTGATCATGGCCTTGGCGAGCGTGGTCTCACGGTCGGTCAGATACCGGTTGTGCTTCTTCGCGTCCCACAGCAGCGTGGCGAGAACGGTGACCTTGACGACGCTCGCGGAGTCGTAGGCGGAGGTGGCCCGCAGCGTGCAGGTGGTGTTGGTGGTGCGGTCGTAGACACCGATCGCGACGGTGCCCTTGCGGTTCGCCAGCGCCGCCGTGATGTCCTTCTGCAGCTTGGTGGCGAGGCCCGCCTTGTCGGACGTACAGCTGACGGCGGGGGGCGCGGCCGCGGCCGGGGTGGCGGCGGCCACGGTGGGTATGAGCACCCCGGCGCCGAGGGCTGCCGCAAGCACTCGGGCGTGTCGGGATATCCGGTGGGTCATGGAAGTTTCTCCCCCTTGAACGACGTCGGGCGCACCCCGGCGCCTACTGAGGTGACTCGTCGGGGTGGCCGAAAGTTGTACGCATGTTCCCAGGGCGGGAGTTCGGGGGGACGGGCGGGGGCAGAGATCCGGTCATGCCGGACGAGAAGGACAGCGAATTCAAGCGGTCGGGGCGGTTGTTCGCGGCGGTGGCGGTGTTGCGCCTCCTCGCCGATCCGCGCAGCTCCCTGCCCGGCCCGGAGGCGTTCACGGGGAAGGACAGCCCTGCTCGGCGGATCAATGACCTGAAGTCGAACCCGTACCACGCGCTACTGAAGGCGCGCAAACGGGGTGAAGAGCACACGAAGGCGGCAACTGCTGTATTCCGCTCTATACCTGACTTCCTGGAGCGCGACCCCATACCAAGCGACACCATAGGCGAGCGCCTGCTCGCGGACTTCACGGCCGGCTATGAAGCCCAACTGGCCAAGTACCGGGAGGACCACGAGGGCGTACTGGACTAGACGGAACCTTTCGCCCTCTGTGATTTCACAGCCAACCGCCAGGTACACCACAGCGCGCGCTCACACCGCCTCTGCACGCTGCTCCCGTGACATCTGCCACCGATCCCCTCCCCCACACGACGACCGTGACCGCCGGGCCGCCGCCCGCGGCCGCGGTCCCGGCCGCCGCGCCGCGCTGGTCGCTGCCCGCCCTGATCGCGATCATGATCCTGGCGTCGGTGCTCTACTCCTGGAACCTGTCCGGCTCCAGCCTCAACAGCTTCTACAGCGCGGCCGTGCTCAGCGGTACGCAGAGCTGGAAGGCGTGGTTCTTCGGCTCGCTGGACGCGGGCAACTTCCTCACCGTCGACAAACCGCCCCTCGCGCTGATGGTCATGGGGCTGTCCTGCCGCGTCTTCGGCTTCGGGACGTGGCAGATGATGGCGCCGATGATCGTGGCCGCGCTGGCGACGATCTGGATCCTGCACACGTCCGTGAAGCGGGTGTGGGGACACGCGGCGGCCGCCCTGGCCGCGCTGGTCCTGGCGTTGACGCCCATCACCGTGGCCATCAACCGGGACAACAACCCCGACACGCTGCTGGTCCTGCTGATGGTCGGCGGCGCGGCGCTCGCCCTGCGCGCGGTGACGGGCGGCCGCCTGCTGCCGCTGCTCGGTTCGGCGGTCTGCTTCGGGCTCGCCTTCAACACCAAGATGCTGCAGGGCTACATCGCGCTGCCCGCGGTCTTCGCGGTGTACCTGTACGCGGCCCGGCTCCCGCTGGTGAAGCGGATCGTCAACCTGGCGATCGCGGCCGTGGCGTTGGCGGTCTCCAGCTTCTGGTGGGCGGCGGCGGTCTCCCTCGTCCCTGCCTCGGAGCGGCCGTACATCGGCGGTTCGACGGACGGCACCGCCTGGAACCTGATCATGGGCTACAACGGGCTCGGCCGGGTCCTCGGCGGCGAGGGCAACGGCGGAGGCGGGGGCGGCGGAGGCGGCGGCTTCTCCGGATCCGCGGGCCTGGGCCGGATGTTCAACGACATCCTCGGCGGGCAGATCTCCTGGCTGCTGCCCTTCTCGGCGCTCGCGCTCGTCGCCGGCCTGATCCTGTGCGGCCGCGCCCCGCGCACCGACCTCACCCGCGCCGCGCTGGTGCTGTGGGGCGGCTGGACCGTGCTGCACTTCCTGACCTTCAGCATGGCCGAGGGCACCATGCACCCGTACTACACGACCGCGCTCGCACCCGGCATCGCGGTGCTGTGCGGGGGCGGCGGCGTGATGCTGCTGCGTGCGTTCCGGGACGACAAGCGGTGGGTGTGGGTGCTCCCGGTCGCCCTGGCCGTGACCGGTATCTGGGCGATCGTGCTGCTGCGCCGGGCCTCCGACTGGAACACCTGGCTGTGGCCGGTGATCGGTGTGGTCATGGCGGCGGCGATCGTGGGCCTGTTCGTCTTCCGGGGCGGCAACCGGGTGCGGCTGCTGGCGGCTTCCGTCGCCGCGGCGGTCGTCGCTGCGCTGGCCGGTCCGGCGGCTTACGCCTGGTCGGTGCCGGCGGGGTCGGGCGGTGGCCGTATGGGCGGTACGAACCCGACGGCGGGGCCGTCGACGGGGAGCGGCTTCGGTGGCGGCCCGGGCGGCGGCAACCGGGGCGGCTTCGAGGTCGCGGGCGGCGGTCCCGGCAACGGCGAGCTGCCGGGCGGCACCCAGCAGGGCGGCCAGGCGGGCGGCGGCTTCCCCGGCGGCGGGAACGGTGAGTTGCCGGGTGCCCCGAGCGGGCAGAACAGCCGTAGCGGCCAGACCGGCGAGGCTCCTGGGGGCAACGGCCAGATGGGCGGTACGCCCCCGGGCGGCACCGGCACCAACGGTGGTACGGCCGAGGGCGGCACCGGGCAGGGCGGACTGCCCGGCGGGAACGGCGGCTTCGGCGGTGGCGGCATGGGCGGCGGGCCCGGCGGTGGCATGGGCGGGGCCGACAGCGAGCTGATCTCGTACCTGAAGAAGCACCAGGACGGCGCCAAGTGGCTGCTGGCGGTGTCCAACTCACAGAGCGCCGCCCAGATCGAGCTGAGCAGCAACGTGCCCGTCATCTCCATGTGGGGCTTCACCGGCACCGACAACGCGATGACCGTCGCCAAGCTCAAGGAGCTGGTGAAGAAGGGCGAGCTGCACTACATCCAGATCGGCAGCGGCGGCGGCATGGGCGGCGGGCCCGGCGGCGGCAACAGCCTCAGCACCGAGGTGTCGAACTGGGTGAAGAAGCACGGTACGGCGGTGAAGGAGAGCGCGTACAGCAAGAGTTCTTCGTCGCAGAGCAACAGCTCGTCGCTCTACCGTCTGGACCCGTCGGACGTCAGCTGACACAACTCGCTTGAGAACGGCCCCCGATCGCCGGATCGGGGGCCGTTTGTCGTGTTCCTTCACCTGATGGAAACGTCCCACTCATTGCACGGCCTGCATGTCCATGCCACGCTCCCGGTTGCCGCCTCCATTCAACCCGCGTAGAACGGACCCCACATGATGCTGGCGACACCCCCGCGCCGCTGGAAGTCGGTGGCGCTGACCACGGCAGCCGTGCTGGTCGGCCTCACCGCCCCCACCCTGACCGCGACCCCGGCCCAGGCGACGACGACCGCGTACGACTCGACGTACTACAAGAACGCCGTCGGCAAGACCGGCACGAGCCTGAAGTCGTCCCTGCACACGATCATCAGCTCGGGTGTGACGAAGCTGTCGTACTCGGCACTCTGGGACGCCCTGAAGAACACGGACCAGGACCCGAACAACAGCGGCAACGTGATCCTGCTGTACTCGGGCATCTCGCGCAGCAAGTCGCTCAACGGCGGTGACAGCGGCGACTGGAACCGTGAGCACGTCTGGGCGATCTCGCACGGCGACCTCACCACCTCGACCGGCCCCGGCACCGACCTGCACCACATCCGCCCGGAGGACGTCGCGGTCAACGCCAAGCGCGGCAACCTCGACTTCGACGAGGGGGGCAGCACGTTCACCAACAGCGGCGGCAGCAGGGCCGACTCCGACTCCTTCGAGCCGCGCGACGCGGTCAAGGGTGACGTCGCCCGCATGATCCTCTACATGGCGGTCCGCTACGAGGGCGACGACGGTTTCGCCGACCTCGAACCCGACGACAAGGTCGGCAACGGCAGCAACCCCTACATAGGCAAGCTGTCGATCCTGAAGAAGTGGAACGACGAGGACCCGCCGGACGCCTTCGAGGAGCGCCGCAACCAGGTCATCTACGACTCCTACCAGCACAACCGCAACCCGTTCGTCGATCACCCGGAGTGGGTCGACAAGATCTGGTAGGCGGGGCGGGCGGCCGGCGGTTGTCGGCGCGGAGTGGACGGCTGTTGTACTAGTTCCACTAGTTCCACTTCTCCCACTAGTTCTACTTCTTCGCCCACACCGGTGATGTCGATCTTGGGCCCGGGCGTGTCCCCGATCCGGAACAGGAGCATGGCGATGCCTCGGCACCACGGCCGGGGTATCCCAACTCCCCTTTCTGGAGAGGCCCGTGAAGATTCGCTCCTGGTCCCTGGCCGCCGCTCTCGCCCTGACCGCCCTCCTCCTGCCCGCCCAGGCCGCCTCGGCCCAGGCCGCCGCGCCCTCCTGTCCCGACGGCTCGGTGTGCTTCTGGAGCGGGGACGGCTTCGGCGGGGACTACTGGGAGTGGACGGCCCGCAGCGGCTACCGCGACATGCCGCCCAACCTCCACGACAACGTGGGCTCCTTCGTCGCCTCCACCCGCGCCTGCTTCATCAACTGGGACCCGGTGGAGAAGCGGGACGTCTTCAACGGCGACTGGCGCTCCCAGTACTCCGGCGACTTCGGCGGGCGGATCGACGGGGTGGGCGCGGGCGCCTGCTGACCCCGGGCCGTTGCGGACCGGCGTGGCATGCTGATCCGCATGGCTCAAGACCCGTACGGCCGTTGGTCCTTCGAAGCGGCGCGCGAGCCTGCCCGGTTCGGGGCCGGTGAGGTCGACGGCGTTCCCGGCACGGAACACGCCGTGGACGCCGACGGGTCCCTGTGCGGCATTCCGGAGCAGCGGATCGTCCGTTACCGGCACCTGTTCGTCGCCCACGGCCGCCACGCCTGCCCCGAGTGCCGTCGGCAGGTGGCGGCGGCCCCGTCACAGCCGTCCGCGCAGGAACGCCTGCACGACAGGGTTGTGGCCGCCGCCCCGGGAAGCACCCGTGACGACCTGCTCTCCGCGCTGCGCACCGGCGCGAAGGTCGTTCGGTGGATCAACGGTCCGTCCGAGAGCCTGGCGCAGTACTACGTGAAGCTCGACGAGCTGCGCGACGGCGCGGAGGCCGTCGCCCAGGCGCTCGGCGCGGCCGAGTCGGTCGGTCTGGCCCAGGTCGACGACGGCCCCTGGCGGTTCACCGTCGTCCTGCCGCACGACGGTGGCCGCCCGGTCGTCGCCCGAGGACCGCAACGGCCCTAGCCGACCCCCGCCGTTCGTCCCCATCCCCTCAGCCCGAGGTAGGGTCGGCGCGACGCCCGCGACCCTGACCAGGTCGTCGGAGCGCGCGCCGTCGACGAGAGCGGGGGCGCTTCACGGGGGGAGTGCTGCAAAGCTGTGTTCGAAGCTGTCTTCGGCGACGACATGTGGTTCCTGGCCGGGCTCACTGTCGTCGCCCTCGTCGCAGGGCTGACCGCGTGGGCTGCGGCCCGTCGCCGCGAGGTGGATCACGCCGTCTGGTGGCTGCCGCTGACGTTCTGCCTGACCGGTGTCCTCGGTGTCACCCTCGCGCTGCGGGGCGGCGAGGCGGGACGGGCCGAGTGTGTGATCAACCATGAGATCACCGAGCCGCTGCACACCACGCAGGGTCTGTGGAATCTGGCGATGTTCGTCCCGCTGGGCCTGTTCGGTGTCCTGGCACTGCGGCGTCCGCTTCCGGTGCTCGTCGGTGCCCTCGCACTGCCCTGCCTCATCGAACTCGCCCAGGCCCTGGCCCCGTTCGTGAGCGGCATCTGCGACAGCGCGGATGTGGAGATGAACGCCGGTGGGGGCGTCCTGGGCGTGGCCGCCGGGCTGGTGCTGGTGCGCGGCCGCGTCGCGTGGCGTTCGTGGGCCAGGCCCACGCTGATCGTGGCCGGGGCGCTCGCCGTGGCCGGGCCGGCCGTCTTCCAGACCGCGATCACCGCGTACCACGTGGACGGTTCCAGCGTGCGTGACGCACACGGCGACGAGCGGGCGGCCGCCGAGCGCGTCATCCGTCAGGCCTTCGGCGACCGGTACCCCGTCGGAGCCGTGCACATCAGCCCCGGCATCGACGGCTACAACGGCTGGATGTCGATACAGATCGCGGACGGATTCCCCGCTGAGCTGATGTGGCCCGGCGGACGCCGCCTGACCGTGGACTTCGAGGACTCCCCGCACCCGACGAAGGCCGGCTTCCCCGTCCCCGGCGCCACCGCACCCCACGACACCCAGGACGCGTACCGCATCGCCCACTCTTACATGACATCCCACTACCCGTGGGCCGAGTCGGCCTCCTGGCACGACACTCACCCCGCCGGCAGCAAAGCCAAGTCCGGGTGGCTCACGTCATGGCGCTTCAAGGAGCGCGGGGTGGCGATGCCGCGCAGTCTCGACGTGCGGATCAACCGCTCCGGCCGCGTCTCCCAGCTGCTGGTCGACTTCGGCCCCGAGCGGGTCAAGCTTCCCGCCCGGCTGATCTCGGCGCAGCAGGCCGAGGAGATCGTCCGCAAGGAGCAGAAGAAGAGCGGTGCCGATCTCAGCCGACTGAGGATCCACGCCGACACCCTGAAAACCGAACGCGCCAAGGGCTGGCAGGGCCCCTGGCGCGTGGTGTGGTCCGTCCGCGTCACCGACCACCGGTGCACACCCCACGGATCCGGCGAGGCCAACGGCTGCGAGCCCTACGACACGGTCCTGGACGCCGGCACCGGAGAGATCTACGGCTGATGAGGCGCCCTGGGCCACAGGCGTCCTAGCCCAGATGCGTAGGCGCGAACATCCGCAGCACCGCCGGGAGTACGACCACCGACGGGCCGGGGGTCGCCAGGGCCTTCGCCAGATCCTCCTCCAGAGTCTCCGGAGTCGTACGAACCCCGGGGACGCCGAAGGACTCGGCGAGGGCCACGTAGTCCGGCCGCGTGAGTTCCGTGGCCGTTGCCTGGCCGAAGGCGTCCGTCATGTACTCGCGGAGGATGCCGTAGCCGCCGTCGTCGACGATCAGCCAGGTGACCGGGAGGTCGTACTGGCGTGCCGTCGCCAGCTCGGCGATCGAGTACAGGGCTCCGCCGTCGCCCGAGACCGCCAGGACCGGGCGGGTGGGGTCCGCGGCGGCCGCGCCGAGGGCCGCCGGGAAGCCGTAGCCGAGGCCGCCGGCGCCCTGGGCGGAGTGCATGGTGTTCGCGCCGTGGGGGTCGAAGGCCGACCAGGCCCAGTACGCCAGGATCGTCATGTCCCAGCAGGAGGGGGAGCCGGCGGGGAGTGCGCGGCGGACCGAGGCCAACACATCCTGTTCCAGGGTGAGTTCCTGGGAGGCTATGCGGTCGGCGACCTTCGCCAGCAGCTCCCGTACCCGCTCCGGTGCCGACTCGTCCGTGCGCTCCTCCACCGTCTCCAGCAGGGCCTGGAGGGCCAGGCGGGCGTCCGCGTGGATGCCGAGGGCCGGGTGGTTGGACTCCAGCTTGCCGAGGTCGGCCTCGACCTGGATGACGCGGCCCCGGGGCTTGAACGTGTGGTAGTTGGAGGAGAGTTCACCCAGGCCAGAGCCGACCACCAGGAGGACGTCCGCGTCCTCCAGGAAGTCCGTGGTGTGGCGGTCCTCCAGCCAGGACTGGAGGGAGAGGGGGTGCGTCCAGGGGAAGGCGCCCTTGCCGCCGAACGTGGTGACCACGGGGGCGTCGAGCTTCTCGGCCAGCTGCAGAAGCTTCCCCGAGGCGTCCGAGCGTACGACTCCGCCGCCCGCGATGATCGCCGGGCGGGCGGCGCGGGACAGCAAGTCGGCTGCCACCGCCGTGAGTTCGGGGCGCGGGACCAGGTCATCGGGGGTCGCGTCCATCGCCGTCACCACCGGCAACGACGTCTCCGACAGCAGCACGTCCTGCGGGATCTCCACCCACACCGGGCCGTGCGGGGCCGTCAGTGCCGACTGCCAGGCCGCCGCGATGGCCGAGGGGATCTGGGACTGGGTGCGGACCGTGTGGACCGACTTGACGACGCCCCGGAAGGAGGCGGACTGGTCGGGGAGTTCGTGCAGGTAGCCGTGGCGGCCGCCGCCCAGGCCCGCCGTCGGGATCTGGCTGCTGATCGCCAGGACGGGGGCGGAAGCGGCGGCGGCCTCCTGCAGCGCGGCCAGCGAGGTCAGCGCGCCCGGGCCCGTCGACAGCAGCAGCGGTGCCGCCTCGCCGGTGATCCTGCCGTACGCGTCCGCCGCGAAGCCCGCGTTGTTCTCCACCCGCAGGCCGATGTAGCGGAGCGCCGAGCGGCGCAGGGCGTCGAACATGCCGAGGGCGTGCTGGCCGGGCAGGCCGAAGACGGTGGTCGCGCCGAGCCCGGCCAGGGTTTCCACGACCAGGTCTCCGCCGTTGCGCCCGGGGGGCGGGTTCAGCGCGGTCGAGATCTGCGCCGCCGTCGGGCGGAGTACCAGGTCGTGGTCGTGAGTCACTGCGCTTACGCGTCCTTCCGGGCCGCCGCGATCTGGCGGCTCATGATGGTGGTCAGTTCGTACGCCGTGTGGGAGGCCGCCACCGACGTGATCTCCGCGTGGTCGTACGCGGGGGCCACCTCGACGACGTCCGCCGACACCAGGTTGCACGATGCCAGCCCCCGCAGGATCTCCAGGAGTTCGCGGGAGGTCATGCCGCCGGCCTCGGGGGTGCCGGTGCCGGGCGCGTGGGCCGGGTCGAGGCAGTCGATGTCGATGGAGATGTACAGCGGGCGGTCGCCGATGCGCTGGCGCAGCTGGTCGGCGACCTCGTCGGCGCCGCGGCGGTAGATGTCCGCGGAGGTGACGATGCCGAAGCCCATCTTCTCGTCGTCGGTGAGGTCCTGCTTGCCGTACAGCGGGCCGCGGGTGCCGACGTGGGAGAGGGCGGAGGTGTCGAGGATGCCCTCCTCGACCGCGCGGCGGAACGGGGTGCCGTGCGTGTACTCGGCGCCGAAGTAGGTGTCCCAGGTGTCGAGGTGCGCGTCGAAGTGGAGCAGGGCCACCGGGCCGTGCTTCTTCGCGACCGAGCGCAGGAGGGGCAGCGCGATGGTGTGGTCGCCGCCCAGGGTCATCAGGCGGGCGCCGGTGCCGAGGAGGTCGTCGGCGGCGGCCTCGATGGTCTCCACGGCCTCGTTGATGTTGAACGGGTTGACGGCGATGTCGCCACCGTCCGCGACCTGGGCGAGCGCGAACGGCGACGCGTCCTGCGCCGGGTTGTACGGGCGCAGCAGCCGGGACGCCTCACGGATGGCGTTGCCGCCGAAGCGGGCGCCCGGCCGGTACGAGACGCCGGAGTCGAACGGCACGCCCACGACGGCGACGTCGGCGGTGCCGACCTCGTCCAGGCGGGGCAGCCGGGCGAAGGTCGCGGGTCCGGCGTACCGCGGGATGCGGGAGGAGTCGACGGGGCCGCGGGGCGTCTCGTTGCTGCTCATAGTGAAATGCCTTCTTTCTTGCGCTTCGTCGCGCATGTACTGCTTTCCCTATGACTCTACTGGTGAGCCGGGACCGGTTCGGACGCGAGTTCGGGGGACCGTCCCGCCAGGCGCTCGCGCCAGGTGGTGAGGACGGCCTCGTCGGTGGGCCTGGTCGCCAGGGAGACGGCGACGTAGGCGGCGAGGGAGGCGAGCAGGCCGTAGTAGACGGGCTCGTTGGCGAGGATGCCGTAGCCCGCCATCAGGCCGATCACGGCGAGGCCGCCGACGATCACGGAGGCCAGCGCACCCTGCACGGTGCCGCGCTTCCACAGCAGGCCGCCGAGGATCGGGACGAGCAGGCCGCCGACCAGCAGGTTGTAGGCGACGGTCAGGGCCTCGACGACGTTGTTCAGCGCGATCGCCGTACCGATCACCGCGACGCCCATGACCAGGATGAAGACGCGGTTGCCCTTGACCTCGTCGTGCGCGTCGCCGTCCCGGCGCACCGCGCCCCGCAGCCGGGACCAGATGTCGTTGTTGGCGACCGTGGCGCAGGCGATCAGGGCGCCGGAGGACGTCGACATCACGGCGGCGAGGGCGGCGGCCAGCACCAGGCCGCGCACACCGATGGGCAGCTCGTCCTTGACGATGGTCGCGAAGGCGTCGTCGGGGCTGCCGAGCTTGGGGTAGAGGACCTTGGCGGCCGTGCCGATGACGGCACCGGCGAGGGCGTAGGCCAGACAGTAGGTGCCGGCCACCGTGCCGCCCCACTTGGCGGTCTTGTCGCTGCGCGCGGTGAACACGCGCTGCCAGATGTCCTGGCCGATCAGCATGCCGAAGGTGTAGATCAGCACGTAGGTGAAGATCGTCTCGCCGCCGATGCCCAGCGGGTCGAAGTACGAGGTCGGCAGCTTGGCCTTCATCTCGGAGAAGCCGCCGGCCTTGACCACCGCGATGGGCAGGAGCAGGAGCAGCACGCCGATCGTCTTGACGACGAACTGCACCATGTCGGTGAGCGTGATGGACCACATGCCGCCGAGCGTCGAGTACGCGACGACGATCGAGCCGCCGAGGATGATCGCGACCGTGCGGTTCATGTCGAAGAGCACGTCGAAGATGGTGGCGTAGGCGATGGTCGAGGTGACGGCGAGCATCAGGGTGTACGCCCACATGACCACACCGGAGATGACACCGGCCCGGCCGCCGTAGCGCAGGTCCAGCATCTCGGAGACGGTGTAGACCTTCAGGCGGGCGATGCGCGCGGAGAAGAAGACCGACAGGGCCAGCAGGCCGAGGCCGATGGTGAAGACCATCCAGGCGCCGGAGAGGCCGTACTGGTAGCCGAGGCCGACGCCGCCGATGGTGGACGCGCCGCCGAGGACGATCGCGGCCATGGTGCCGGAGTACATCGCGGGGCCGAGGCGGCGGCCGGCCACCAGGAACTCGCTCTTCGACTTGGCGCGGCGCATGCCCCACCAACCCATGGCCAGCATCCCGGCCAGGTAGACGACGATCACTGTGTAGTCGACGGCCATGTGGGGCCCTCCTTCGCGCACGGTCGGTGGCGTGTCGTGCAGAGACGTATGGGGGTTCCTGAGACAGGAGCGCCGACAGCTGATCGCGGGGACATCCGCCCGTACCCGCGGCTGCCGTGCTGACTTGACACTAGGTGGCCGGAAAGCGACTGCGAAGTGTACGTTTCATCCATACGAACGGGGTGGGATGGAGGAAACGCACACCATGCCGGAGACGATCACCCCAGCCGTCCCACCGACCCCACCGGTCCCGCTTTCGTCCCTACTGGCCCGTGAAGACCTGGCCCTGCGGCAGATCGCGGGCCCCTCGGATCCGGACATCGTGATCCACTGGGCGCACACCTCGGAGATGGCCGACCCGTACCCGTACCTGCTGGGCGGCGAGCTGCTGCTCACGGCCGGGGTGCACATCCCGGAGGCGGCGGGCTCGGGAACCTACTTCGACGACTACGTGTCCCGGATCGTGGCCGCGGGCGGGGCTGCCCTCGGCTTCGGCCTGGCACCCGTGCACGACACGGTCCCGCGCGCCCTGGTCGCCGCCTGCGACGCCTACGGCCTCCCCCTCCTGGAGGTCCCGCCGCAGACGACCTTCTCGGGCGTGGCCCGCGCGGTCTGGCAACTGATGGCCCAGGCCCGCCTGGCCGAACTCCGCCGCGTCACGGAGGCCCAGCAGAGCCTCGCCGCCGCAGCCTCCCGCCCCGACCCGATCCCCTCGGTCCTGCGCCAACTCGCCCAACGCCTTGGCGGCCACGCGATCCTCTACGGCCCCGACGGCACGGAGATCGCGGGGGCGGGCCGGGAGCCTGCGGAGGGGGTCCAGGAGGCCCTGGCGGGACTGGCGGGGGTGGTACGGCCGACGGGCCGGGGAACTCCCGGGCCGGAGCACGAGCCGGACGGCACCCTCGCGACCACGCACCCGACCCGCACCGACGCCACCCTCACCACCCCCGGCTCCCGTCCCACAGTCACCCCCTCCTCGTCCTCCACCGCCACCACCCCGAAAGCTCCCGCCACCCCGAAAGCTGCCGTAACCGCCACCACCCGACCCGCCCCCACCTCCGCCACCGACACCCACGCCGACACCCACCTCGCCGCCTACGCCCTCGGGGCCGGAGAAGGGTTCGTCCTCGGTGTGGCCACCCCGCGCCGCGAACCGGGCGACCACACCATCGCCTCCGTCGCCTCCGTGCTGCTGTCCCTGCTCACCGGTGAGCATCACAGCGGGGCCGGTGCGGCGCGGTCCTCGGCGCTCGTGCGGCTGTTGCTCGGTTCGGCGCCGGAGGAGGTGGCGCCGCTCGTGGGCGAGGGGCGGTGGGTCGTCGTGCACGCGCGGCCGGAGGGGCAGGCGCCGGACGCCGTGGCCGCCTCCGCGCTGGGGGCGGCGCTGGGGTCGCCGCTGGTCGACCTCGGCCGGGACGTCGTACGGGTGCTGGTGCCCGCCGAGCGGGAGCCGGTCCCGCAGCCGGGCTGGACGCTCGGGGTCAGTGCGGCCGCCGGCCCGCGTGAGTGGCCGGCCGCCGACACCCAGGCGGCCCGCGCCCTGGCCCGCGCCCGTGCCACCCGCACCCCGCTGGTCCGGCACGGCGCCCGGCCCGGCCTGGAGGACCTGGTGCCCCGCGCGGACGCCCAGGCGCACGCCCGGGCGCTGCTCGCCCCGCTCGCCGCGCAGCCCGCGCTCGCCGAGACCCTGCGTACCTGGCTGTCCCTGCACGGCAGTTGGGACCGTACGGCGGTGGCACTGGACGTGCACCGCAACACCGTGCGGCAGCGGATCGCCCGGTGCGCGGCGCTGCTCGGGGCGGACCTGGACGACCCGGACGTACGGATGGAGCTGTGGTTCGCGCTGCGCCAGGGCTGAGTGAGCCACGTCCCAGGGTGCGATATGCCGACGACTCGGCAGGTCCGCTGCCTCACAATGGGAGGCATGCCGATATCCGGGACACCCAGCCGCGCCCAGCTCGTCGACCACCTGGTGAGGACCCGTATCGCGGGGGACGTCGCCACACCCCGCGAGAACAACCTCTCCCACTACCGCAAGCTGGCCAACGGCGACCGCCACTACTGGTTCGGTCTGGAGCTGGGTGACCGCTGGTCGGACGAGCAGGACGTGCTCGCGGTGATGGCCGAACGGGTGGGCGTCAACGACGATCCCGAGTACCGGTACGGGCAGGACACCATCGACCCCGAGCTGACCGTGGACGCGCTGCAGCGCCTCGCGCTCCGGCTGCGCAAGGCGGCCGACGGGCAGCAGCGGGTGCTGTTCGCCACCGGCCACCCGGGCGGCCTGCTGGACGTGCACCGGGCCACGGCCGCCGCGCTGCGCGCCGCCGGCTGCGAGATCGCCGTCATCCCGGACGGGCTGCAGACGGAGGAGGGGTACGTCATGCAGTTCGCGGACGTGGCCGTCCTGGAGCACGGCGCGACGCTGTGGCACACGCACTCCGGCGAGCCGATGCGGGCCATCCTGACCGGACTTGAGCGCGAGGGGCGTCCGCTACCGGACCTGGTGGTCGCGGACCACGGCTGGGCCGGGTACGCCGGACAGCACGGCGTCGACTCCGTCGGATACGCCGACTGCAACGACCCCGCGCTGTTCGTCGCCGAGTCCGAGGGCACCCTCCAGGTGGCGGTACCCCTCGACGACCATGTCGTGAGCCCCCGCTACTACGACCCGATGACGGCGTATCTGCTGGCGGAGGCGGGCCTGGCATGACGGCCTTGGCATAACGCGTCACGGCCCCGGCACAACGCGCCGACGGGCGCCACGATGTGCGGCTCTGTCGGCAGAGCCGCACATCGTGCTCAGTTCGTGGTCGGGTCAGTGACCTCCTCCGCCGTGACCTCCGCCGCCGTTACCTCCACCGCCGTGGTCTCCACCGCCGTGGTCACCGTTGTCGTGGTCACCGCCGTAGCCGCCGTGGTCACCGTTGTCGTGGTCGCCGCCGTAGCCGCCATGGTCGCCGTGGTCACCGTTGTCGTGGTCGCCGCCGTAGCCGCCGTGGTCGCCGTTGTCGTCGTCACAGCCTCTGCTGTAGGAGCTGTGGTCGTCGTGGGACGAGCCCGCGAAGGCGGTGCCCGCCGTGCCGATGGCGGCTCCGCCTGCCAGCAGCACCCCGGCCGCGGACATCGCGACAAGACGCCTCGTGCGCTGTGATCGCATGGGATATACCTTCCATCTCCATCGTCGCTCGCGGCTCCCGGACAGGGGCGCGAGGTGATGGCCGACGCCGCGACAAAGGGGAAGATGCGGCGCGGTCTTCAGATGCCACCGCAGTGTGTTGAGCGGCACGGTGCATGCCAACGATGTCGGCACCTGCAGCCACCGGGGCGTGGTCACGCCATCGAGTGCTGCGGCTGAGGTCCGAGGGGTACGGAACCTCGCCAGCCGGGCAAACCGTGCGCTGCGGCTTTCACTCAAAGAGCCTAGTACCTCATGCGTCACTCGTCACTTCGAGCGACGATTCGCCGCCCGGGTCTCGGACCGGACCCTGGAAAGACCGCCCCACAGCCGGGCACACGGCCCGCATCCCGATCGTCAACTCCGTTACGCTCCGCATGTGTTCGCCCGTTCAACAGCTGCGCGGAAGTCAGCGCGGGACGCGGACCACGCCCTCCTGGATGACGGAGATCGCGAGCTGCCCGTCCTGGGTGTAGATACGGGCCTGGCCGAGGCCCCGGCCTCCGTGCGCGGACGGCGACTCCTGGTCGTACAGCAGCCATTCGTCGGCGCGGAAGGGCCGGTGGAACCACATCGCGTGGTCCAGGGACGCGCCGACGACGTCCCCGACGGCCCAGCCGCCGCGCCCGTGCGCGAGCAGCACGGAGTCGAGGAGGGTCATGTCGGAGACGTAGGTGGCGAGGACGACATGGAGCAGCGGGTCGTCGTCGAGCTTGCCGTTGGTGCGGAACCACACCTGGCTGTGCGGCTCGCGCGGTTCGCCGAACTTCCCGTACGGCGGCTCGTCCACGTACCGCAGGTCGATCGCCTCGCGGGCCTCCAGGAACCTCTCCACGACCTCCGGGGCCAGGTGGTCGTAGCCGCGCAGCCGCTCCTGGGAGGTGGGCAGGGTCTCCGGGTCGGGGGCGAGCGGCATGGGGGCCTGGTGGTCGAGGCCTTCCTCGTACGTCTGGAAGGACGCCGAGAGATGGAAGATCGGCTTGCCGTGCTGGACGGCGACCACGCGGCGGGTGGTGAAGGAGCGTCCGTCGCGGATGCGGTCGACGCTGTAGACGATCGGTGCGCCGGGGTCGCCCGGGCGCAGGAAGTACGCGTGCAGGGAGTGGGCGAGCCGGTCCGCGGGGACCGTCCGCCCGGCGGCGACCAGCGCCTGCGCCGCGACCTGCCCGCCGAAGACGCGCGGGACGACGGCGGAGCGGGACTGGCCGCGGAAGATGTCCTCCTCGAGCTGCTCGAGATCGAGCAGCTCGAGGAGGTCCTGGAGTGCCTGGCTCATGGCGTTAGTTGTACCGGCCAGTGATTGCGGGGACCTTACAGACCCATGTCCTTGGCGATGATCGTCTTCATGATCTCGCTGGTGCCGCCGTAGATGCGGTTGACGCGGTTGTCCGCGTACAGGCGGGCGATCGGGTACTCGTTCATGAAGCCGTAGCCGCCGTGCAGCTGGAGGCAGCGGTCGATGACGCGGTGGGCGACCTCGGTGCAGAAGAGCTTCGCGGAGGCGGCCTCGGCCGGGGTCAGCTCGCCGGCGTCCAGGGCCTCCGTGGCGCGGTCGGCGACGGCCTCGGCAGCGTCGACCTCGGCCTGGCAGGAGGCCAGCTCGAACTTGGTGTTCTGGAAGGCGGCGACGGGCTGGCCGAAGACGACGCGGTCCTGGACGTACTGCTTGGCGAACCGGACGGCGGCCTTGGCCTGCGCGTAGGCACCGAAGGCGATGCCCCAGCGCTCGGAGGCCAGGTTGTGGCCGAGGTAGTAGAAGCCCTTGTTCTCCTCGCCGAGGAGGTCCTCGACGGGGACCTTGACGTCGACGAACGCCAGCTCGGCGGTGTCGGAGGTCTTCAGGCCGAGCTTGTCGAGCTTGCGGCCGACGGAGTAGCCCTCGGCCTTGGTGTCCACGACGAAGAGGGAGATGCCGTGGCGGCGGTCCTCGGCGGTGGGCGCGGCGGTGCGGGCGCAGACGATCATGCGGTCGGCGTGCACGCCGCCGGTGATGAAGGTCTTGGCGCCGTTGAGGACGTAGTGCGTGCCGTCCTCGGAGAGCTTGGCGGTGGTCTTCATGCCCGCGAGGTCGGAGCCGGTGCCCGGCTCGGTCATCGCGATCGCCCACATCTCCTCGCCGGAGACGAACTTCGGCAGGTACCGCTTCTTCTGCTCGTCGGAGGCGAGCAGCTTGATGTACGGCAGGCCGAGCAGCACGTGCACGCCGGAGCCGCCGAAGGACACACCCGCGCGGGCGGTCTCCTCGTAGAGGACGGCCTCGAACTTGTACGAGTCGATGCCCGCGCCGCCGTACTCCTCGTCGACCCGGATACCGAAGACGCCCAGCTCGGCGAGCTTGTAGTAGAACTCGCGCGGGGCCTGCCCGGCGGCGAACCACTCGTCGTACACGGGCACGACCTCGGCCTCGATGAAGGCGCGGATGGTCTCCCGGAACGCCTCGTGATCCTCGTTGAACAGCGTGCGGCGCACTCCGCCACCTCCACGGACTTCGGCATGTCTAAGCGCTTGCTCAGAACCAACCGTACCGGTGAGTACGCGGAGTGGTCCAGGGTTGAACGGGGGTAATGCTCGTCACTTGTGGGGGCCGCCGGGGGGCGAGGCCTGCGGCTCAGTCGCTCCCCGCCGCCGCGAACGCCCCCCGCGCCATCCGGTGCAGCAACTCCGCCATGGCCCCGCGGCCGGGCAGGGTGCCGGCGCGGCCGAGGTGCGGGGTGGAGTTCAGCAGGCCGAAGACCGAGTGGACGGCGGAGCGGGCCGACGGCTCCGACAGGGCCGGGTACACCTCGCGGACCACCTCCACCCACAGCTCCACGTACTGCCGCTGCAGCTGGCGCACCAGCTTGCGGTCGCTGTCGCGGAGGCGGTCCAGCTCGCGGTCGTGGAGGGTGATCAGGGGGCGGTCGTCCAGGGCGAAGTCGATGTGACCCTCGATGAGGGAGTCGAGGACGTCGGAGGGGCCGGTGTGGCCGTCGGACTCCGCCAGGCGCCGCTTCGCCCCGGTCAGCAGCTGGCCGCTGATGCCCACCAGCAGCTCCGCGAGCATCGCGTCCTTGCCCGGGAAGTGCCGGTACAGACCGGGGCCGCTGATGCCGACCGCGGCGCCTATCTCGTCGACACCGACGCCATGGAAGCCGCGCTCGGCGAAGAGCCGGGCGGCCTCCTTGAGGATCTGCTCGCGACGGGTGGGGGCGTCGGTTCTGGTGACCATGCCAGCAATTCTAGACAGCGAGGTTAGCGGTCGTTAACCTGGAGGAAATGGTTAACGCTCATTAACAGTACGACCACTGGGTGAGGGGACCGCAGGATGCAGGAGGCACCGGAGCTGACGAGCGCGGCAGATCCCGCGTCGGAGGCCTGGCGGGCCAATGAACAGGCCCATCTCGCACTCGTCGAGGAGCTGCGCGGCAAGCTGGCCGCCGCGGCCCTCGGCGGCGGCGAGAAGGCCCGCGCCCGGCACACCGCGCGCGGCAAGCTGCTGCCGAGGGACCGGGTGGACACACTGCTCGACCCCGGGTCGCCCTTCCTGGAGCTGGCCCCGCTCGCGGCCGACGGGATGTACGACGGGCAGGCACCGGCCGCCGGTGTGATCGCCGGGATCGGGCGGGTCAGCGGGCGCGAGTGCGTGATCGTCGCCAACGACGCCACCGTCAAGGGCGGCACGTACTACCCGATGACGGTGAAGAAGCACCTGCGGGCGCAGGAGGTCGCCCTGGAGAACCGGCTGCCCTGCGTCTACCTGGTCGACTCCGGGGGCGCCTTCCTGCCCATGCAGGACGAGGTCTTCCCCGACCGGGAGCACTTCGGGCGGATCTTCTACAACCAGGCGCGGATGTCCGGCGCCGGGATCCCGCAGATCGCGGCGGTCCTCGGCTCGTGCACGGCGGGTGGGGCGTACGTGCCCGCCATGAGCGACGAGGCCGTGATCGTCCGTAACCAGGGCACGATCTTCCTCGGCGGCCCGCCGCTGGTGAAGGCCGCCACCGGTGAGGTCGTCACCGCGGAGGAGCTGGGCGGCGGCGAGGTCCACTCCCGGATCTCCGGCGTCACCGACCACCTCGCCGAGGACGACCCGCACGCCCTGCGCATCGTGCGGAACATCGTCGCCACCCTGCCCGCCCGGCAGTCCCTCCCCTGGGAGGTCACGCCGGTCGCGGAGCCGAAGGTGGACCCGTACGGGCTCTACGGCGCCGTTCCCGTGGACTCCCGTACCCCCTACGACGTACGCGAGATCATCGCGCGCGTGGTGGACGGCTCCCGCTTCGCCGAGTTCAAGTCCGAGTTCGGGCAGACCCTGATCACCGGCTTCGCCCGGATCCACGGCCACCCGGTCGGGATCGTCGCCAACAACGGCATCCTGTTCTCCGAGTCCGCCCAGAAGGGCGCCCACTTCATCGAGCTGTGCGACCAGCGCGGCATCCCGCTGGTGTTCCTGCAGAACATCTCCGGCTTCATGGTCGGCCGGGACTACGAGGCGGGCGGCATCGCCAAGCACGGCGCCAAGATGGTGACGGCCGTGGCGTGCACCAGGGTCCCCAAGCTGACCGTGGTCGTCGGCGGCTCGTACGGCGCCGGCAACTACTCGATGTGCGGCCGGGCCTACTCCCCGCGCTTCCTGTGGATGTGGCCCAACGCCAAGATCTCGGTCATGGGCGGCGAGCAGGCCGCCTCCGTCCTCGCCACGGTCAAGCGCGACCAGCTGGAGGCGCGCGGCGAGGACTGGCCGGCCGAGGACGAGGAGTCCTTCAAGGCGCCGATCCGCGCGCAGTACGAGCGCCAGGGCAACGCCTACTACGCCACCGCCCGGCTCTGGGACGACGGTGTGATCGACCCGCTGGAGACCCGTCAGGTGCTGGGCCTCGCCCTGACCGCCTGTGCCAACGCGCCCCTGGGAGACCCCCAGTTCGGCGTCTTCCGGATGTGAGGAGGGGAACCGTGTTCGACACAGTGCTGGTGGCCAACCGGGGCGAGATCGCCGTACGCGTCATCCGTACGCTCCGCTCGCTGGGCGTGCGCTCGGTGGCGGTCTTCTCCGACGCCGACGCCGACGCGCGGCACGTCCGGGAGGCCGACACGGCGGTACGGATCGGTCCGGCGCCGGCCGCCGAGAGCTATCTGTCCGTGGAGCGGCTCCTTGAGGCCGCCGCCCGCACCGGCGCCCAGGCGGTGCATCCCGGGTACGGCTTCCTCGCCGAGAACGCGGGCTTCGCGCGCGCGTGCGAGGAGGCGGGGCTGGTCTTCATCGGCCCGCCGGCCGACGCCATCGCGTTGATGGGCGACAAGATCCGCGCCAAGGAGACGGTGAAGGCCGCCGGGGTGCCGGTCGTGCCGGGTTCCAGTGGCAGCGGGCTCTCCGACGTCCGACTGGCCGAAGCCGCCCGCGAGATCGGGACCCCCGTGCTGCTGAAGCCGAGCGCCGGCGGCGGCGGCAAGGGCATGCGCCTGGTCCGGGACGTGACCCGGCTGGAGGAGGAGATCGCGGCCGCCCGCCGCGAGGCCCGCGCCTCCTTCGGTGACGACACGCTCCTGGTGGAGCGGTGGGTGGACCGGCCCCGGCACATCGAGATCCAGGTGCTGGCGGACGGCCACGGGAACGTGGTCCACCTCGGCGAGCGCGAGTGCTCGCTGCAGCGGCGGCACCAGAAGATCATCGAGGAGGCACCGAGCGTGCTCCTCGACGAGGAGACCCGGGCCGCGATGGGCGAGGCGGCCGTACAGGCGGCGCGCTCGTGCGGGTACCGGGGCGCGGGCACGGTGGAGTTCATCGTGCCGGGTGGCGACCCGTCGTCGTACTACTTCATGGAGATGAACACCCGTCTCCAGGTGGAGCACCCCGTCACCGAGCTGATCACCGGCTTGGACCTGGTGGAGTGGCAGCTGCGGGTGGCGGCCGGCGAACGGCTGGGCTTCGCGCAGGAGGACGTGACGCTGACCGGGCACGCGGTCGAGGCCCGGATCTGCGCCGAGGACCCCGCGCGCGGCTTCCTGCCGTCCGGCGGCACGGTGCTGCTGCTGAACGAGCCCCAGGGCGACGGCGTCCGCACCGACTCCGGGCTCAGCGAGGGCACCGAGGTGGGCAGCCTGTACGACCCGATGCTGTCCAAGGTCATCGCGTACGGCCCCGACCGCGCGACGGCGCTGCGCAAGCTCCGGTCGGCCCTCGCGGAGACGGTCACGCTGGGCGTGCAGACCAACGCGGGGTTCCTGCGGCGGCTGCTGGCCCATCCGGCCGTGGTGTCGGGCGAGTTGGACACCGGCCTGGTCGAGCGGGTGGTGGACGAGCTGGTCTCCACCGACGTACCGGAGGAGGTGTACGAGGCGGCGGCGGCCGTACGGCTGGAGGCACTGCGGCCGCGCTCCGAAGGCTGGACCGACCCCTTCTCGGTGCCGAGCGGCTGGCGGCTGGGCGGGACTCCGAAGCAGCCCGCCTTCGACCTGCGCGTGGCCGATCCGGTCACGTACGCCCCCCGAGGCGCCCACACCGTCACCGACGACCGGGTGTCCGTCACCCTCGACGGTGTCCGGCACTCCTTCCACCGGGCCGGTGACTGGATCGGCCGGGACGGCGACGCCTGGCAGGTGCGCGACCACGACCCGGTGGCCGCCTCCCTCACGGGTGCCGGGCACGCGGGCGCCGACTCGCTGACCGCGCCCATGCCCGGCACGGTGACCGTGGTGAAGGTCGCCGTCGGCGACGAAGTGGCAGCGGGCCAGAGCCTGTTGGTGGTCGAGGCGATGAAGATGGAGCACGTCATCTCCGCCCCGCACGCCGGCACGGTCGCCGAGATCGACGTGACCCCGGGCACGACGGTCGCCATGGACCAGGTACTCGCCGTGATCGCACCACACGACAAGGAAGGCGCGGTGGCGGAATGAGCGCCGACGGACTGCCCATGGTCGTACCGGCCCAGGACCTGCCCGCGCGGGTGCGGATCCACGAGGTCGGCGCGCGGGACGGGCTGCAGAACGAGAAGATGACCGTGCCGACGGAGGTCAAGGCGGAGTTCATCCGCCGGCTGGCCGGCGCGGGCCTGACGACCATCGAGGCGACCAGCTTCGTGCACCCCAAGTGGGTGCCCCAACTGGCCGACGCCGAGCAGCTGTTCCCGCTCCTCGGCGACCTCGACGTCGAACTCCCCGTGCTGGTGCCCAACCAGCGCGGCCTGGACCGGGCGCTGGCGCTCGGCGCCCGCCGGATCGCGGTGTTCGCCAGCGCCACCGAGTCCTTCGCGAAGGCCAACCTCAACAGGACGGTCGACGAGTCGCTGGCCGTGTTCGACCCGGTGGTGCGGCAGGCGAAGGACGCCGGCGGGCATGTGCGCGGCTATGTCTCCATGTGCTTCGGCGACCCCTGGGAGGGGGCGGTCCCCCTCCACCAGGTGGCCCGCGTCTGCAGGGCGCTGCTGGACATGGGCTGCGACGAACTGAGCCTTGGGGACACCATCGGGGTCGCGACCCCGGGCCACGTCCTCGAACTCCTCTCCCTGCTCAACGAGGAGGGCGTGCCGACCAACGTCATCGGCGTGCACTTCCACGACACCTACGGCCAGGCACTGGCCAACACCTACGCGGCACTGGAACACGGGGTCACGACGATCGACGCCTCCGCCGGAGGTCTCGGCGGCTGCCCCTACGCCAAGTCCGCGACCGGCAACCTCGCCACCGAAGACCTCGTGTGGATGCTGCAGGGCCTCGGCATCGACACCGGAGTCGACCTCGGCCGTCTCGTCGCCACCAGCGTGTGGATGGCCGCTCACCTGGGCCGACCCAGCCCGTCCCGCACCGTCCGAGCCCTGTCCCACAAGGAGCAGTGATCACGATGGACCACCGCCTCTCCCCCGAACTGGAGGAACTCCGCCGTACGGTGGAGGAGTTCGCGCACGATGTCGTGGCGCCGAAGATCGGCGACTTCTACGAGCGGCACGAGTTCCCGTACGAGATCGTCCGCGAGATGGGCCGCATGGGCCTGTTCGGGCTGCCGTTCCCGGAGGAGTACGGCGGCATGGGCGGCGACTACCTGGCCCTCGGCATCGCCCTGGAAGAGCTGGCCCGGGTCGACTCCTCCGTGGCCATCACCCTGGAGGCCGGCGTCTCGCTGGGCGCCATGCCCCTGCACCTGTTCGGCACGGAGGAGCAGAAGCGCGAGTGGCTCCCCCGCCTGTGCGCGGGCGAGATCCTGGGCGCGTTCGGGCTCACCGAACCGGACGGCGGCTCGGATGCCGGGGCCACCCGCACCACGGCCCGCCTGGACCCGGACACCAACGAATGGGTCATCAACGGCACCAAGTGCTTCATCACCAACTCGGGCACGGACATCACGGGTTTGGTGACGGTCACCGCCGTGACCGGCCGCAAGCCGGACGGCAAGCCGCAGATCTCGTCGATCATCGTCCCCTCGGGCACGCCCGGTTTCACGGTCGCCGCCCCCTACTCGAAGGTCGGCTGGAACGCCTCCGACACCCGCGAACTGTCCTTCCAGGACGTCCGCGTACCAGCCGCCAACCTGCTCGGCGAGGAGGGCCGGGGCTACGCCCAGTTCCTGCGCATCCTCGACGAGGGCCGCATCGCCATCGCGGCCCTGGCGACGGGCCTGGCCCAGGGCTGCGTCGACGAGTCGGTCAAGTACGCCAAGGAGCGCCACGCCTTCGGCCGGCCCATCGGCGCCAACCAGGCCATCCAGTTCAAGATCGCGGACATGGAGATGAAGGCCCACACGGCCCGCCTCGCCTGGCGCGACGCGGCCAGCCGCCTGGTCTCGGGCGAGCCCTTCAAGAAGGAGGCGGCCCTGGCCAAGCTGTACTCCTCCACGGTCGCCGTGGACAACGCCCGCGAGGCCACCCAGATCCACGGCGGCTACGGCTTCATGAACGAGTATCCGGTGGCCCGCATGTGGCGCGACTCCAAGATCCTGGAGATCGGCGAGGGCACCAGCGAGGTCCAGCGGATGCTGATCGCACGGGAGTTGGGGCTGGTGGGCTGAGGTAGCTCCGGCGGCCCACAGGTCGTACACAGGTTCGGGCGCGAGGCGCCCCACCCCCTGGACATCGACTGAGGTTAGGCTAACCTACCTTCGAACTTGTCCGGCGGGCGCCTCGCCCCGTTCGAAAGCAGTCATACCCATGTCCCATGCCCGTGCCACCCACTTCACTCGCCGCGGCCTGCTCGCCGCGGGCGGCGCCCTCGGACTAGGTGCGGCGCTCGCCGCCTGCGGGGACGACAAGGGGAAAGACGCGGACTCCGGGAAGGCGGCCAAGAGCGGCAAGTCCGGCCCCTGGAGCTTCAAGGACGACCGCGGTACGACCGTGAAGCTGGACAAGGTCCCCGCGAACATCGTGGCGTTCACCGGTGTCGGTGCCGCGCTGTTCGACTACGGCATCCAGGTCAAGGGCGTCTTCGGCCCGACGAAGACCACCGCGGGCAAGGCCGACGTCCAGGCCGGCGACATGGACATCAGCAAGGTGACGGTCCTCGGCAACACCTGGGGCCAGTTCAACATCGAGAAGTACGCGGCTCTCGCGCCCGACGTGCTCATCACGACGATGTTCGACGCCGCCGGCACCCTCTGGTACGTCCCCGACGAGTCGAAGAAGAAGATCGCCCAGCTGGCCCCCAGCGTCGGCATCTCCGTCTACGACCGCCAGCTCACCCAGCCGTTGCAGCGCATGTGGGAGCTGGCCGAGTCGCTCGGCGCCGACATGAAGGCGGCCGCCGTCACCGACGCGAAGAAGCGGTTCGAGGACGCCGCCGCCCGGCTGCGCGCCGCGGCCAAGGCCAAGCCCGGCATCAAGGTGATGGCCGGTTCCGCGAGCGACCAGCTCTTCTACGTCTCCGGCACCAACCTCTCCATCGACCTGGAGTACTTCAAGGCCCTCGGCGTGAACTTCGTGGAGCCGCCGGAGAGCGCGAAGAAGCAGGGCGGCGGCTGGTACGAGTCGCTGAGCTGGGAGAACGTCGACAAGTACAAGGCCGACATCATCATGATGGACGACCGGTCCTCGGCGATCCAGCCCGCCGACATCACCAAGGCGACGTGGAAGAAGCTGCCCGCGGTCAAGGCGGGGCAGGTCATCGCGCGGTCGCCCGAGCCGATCCTGTCGTACGACAAGTGCGTCCCGCTGCTGACGAACCTGGCGGAGGCCCTGGAAAAGGCCAAGAAGGTCAGCTGAACCCCCCTCACATCCCTTCCTGAACCACAGCCTCAGGAGCCCACATGACCACGGCCGTAGCCGCCCCGTTCCGTTTCTTCTCCCTTCAGGTCGTACGGACGAGGCGGCTCGGGCCGTCCCTGGTCCGGGTCACCTTCGGCGGTGACGACCTGTACGCCTTCCACTCCGACGGGCGTGACCAGTCCCTGTCGCTGTTCCTGCCGCATCCGGGGCAGAGCGAGCCCGTCGTCCCGCTGGACCTGGGGGACGGGTGGTGGCAGGGCTGGCGTGAACTGCCCGACGACATACGGGCGGTGATGCGCTCGTACACCCTGAGGGCGCTGCGCCGGGCCCCCGACGAGATCGACATCGACTTCGCCCTGCACACCCCCGCCGGGCCCGCCTCGCGCTGGGCCTCCCGGGCCGCCGCCGGTGACCGTGTCCTGCTGCTCGGGCCGGCGATCGCCGACAACCGGGCCATCCGGTTCCGGCCGCCGGTCGACACCGACCTCGTCGTCCTCTGGGGTGACGAGAGCGCCGTGCCCGCCGCCACCGCCATCCTGGAGTCCCTGCCGGCCGGCACCCGCGTGCGCGCCTGGCTCGAAGTACCGCACGCCGGTGACATCCAGGACGTGGCGACCGAGGCGGACGCGGAGATCACGTGGCTCGTACGGCTCGACGGGTCCCCCATGGCCGTCGACGCCGTACGGGCCGCTCAACTCCCCACCGCGGAAGCGCCGTACGTGTGGATCGCCGGTGAGTCCGGCCGGGTGAAGGAGCTGCGCAGGCACTTCGTCGGTGAGCGCGGGATCGACCGGCGGCGCGTCACCTTCGTCGGGTACTGGCGGAAGGGCATGACGGAGGAACAGCTCCGCGTGGCCGAGTAACTCCCCCTGAAGTGACCCCAGTCACGGGAGAGGCACGCCTCGATCCAAAAAACTTAGGTTAGGCTAACCTAAGTTCACCTCCCCGGCCTCTCCCGGCCTCTCCCCGCATCTCCCCGCACGGACAGTCCCCTCGGAGGACCCCCACATGCGCTCGCACCTGCTCAATGGCCTCACAGCGGAGCACTACCGCCGCTCCGTGACCCAAGGAGTCGAGCGGGTGGCGGCCAAACTCGCCACCACCGACCGTCCGTTCACCGGCGTCACCGTGGACGCCCTCGCCCCCCGCATCGACGCGATCGACCTCGACCGGCCACTCGGTGACTCCGCCGCGGTCCTGGACGAGCTGGAGGACCTCTACCTCCGCGACGCGATCTACTTCCACCATCCCCGCTACCTCGCCCACCTCAACTGCCCCGTGGTCATCCCGGCGGTGCTCGGCGAGGCCGTGCTCTCCGCGGTCAACTCCTCCCTCGACACCTGGGACCAGTCGGCCGGCGGCACCCTCATCGAGCGGAAACTGATCGACTGGACGGCCGAGCGGATCGGCCTCGGCCCGGCCGCCGACGGCGTGTTCACCTCCGGCGGCACCCAGTCCAACCTCCAGGCACTGCTGCTGGCCCGGGAGGAGACCAAGCCAGGGCCGGCAGGGTGGGAAGAAAGGGCCAGCCTCGCCGACCTGCGCATCTTCGCCTCCGAGGTCAGCCACTTCAGCGTGAAGAAGTCCGCGAAGCTCCTCGGGCTGAGCCCGGACTCCGTGGTCTCCATCCCGGTCGACCACGACAAGCGGATGCAGACCGTCGCCCTCGCCCACGAGCTGGAGCGCTGCAAGAGGGACGGCCTCGTCCCCATGGCCGTCGTCGCCACCGCCGGCACCACCGACTTCGGCTCCATCGACCCGCTGCCGGAGATCGCCGAGCTGTGCGCCCAGTTCGGCGCCTGGATGCACGTGGACGCGGCCTACGGCTGCGGGCTGCTCGCCTCCCTGAAGCACCGGGACCGTATCGACGGCATCGAGCACGCCGACTCGGTCACCGTCGACTACCACAAGTCCTTCTTCCAGCCGGTGAGTTCCTCCGCCGTGCTGGTCCGGGACGCGGCCACCCTGCGCCACGCCACCTACCACGCGGAGTACCTGAACCCGCGCCGCATGGTGCAGGAGCGCATCCCCAACCAGGTCGACAAGTCCCTGCAGACCACTCGCCGCTTCGACGCCCTCAAGCTGTGGATGACGTTGCGGGTGATGGGCGCCGACGGCATCGGCGAACTCTTCGACCAGGTCTGCGAGCTGGCCCAGGAGGGCTGGCGGCTGCTCGCCGCCGACCCCCGTTACGACGTCGTCGTGGAGCCTTCGCTCTCCACCCTCGTCTTCCGCTACATCCCGGCGGCCGTCACCGACCCGGCCGAGATCGACCGCGCCAACCTGTACGCCCGGGGGCCCTGTTCGCCTCCGGCGACGCCGTGGTCGCGGGCACCAAGGTCGGCGGCCGCCACTACCTGAAGTTCACCCTGCTCAACCCCGAGACGACGGCGGCCGACATCGCCGCCGTCCTCGATCTGATCGCCGGCCACGCCGAGCAGTACCTGGGAGAGTCCCTTGACCGCGCGTCCTGAAGCCCCGACCAAGACCTACGACTTCGTGGGGATCGGGCTCGGCCCCTTCAACCTCGGCCTCGCCTGCCTCACCGAGCCCATCGCAGAACTCGACGGAGTCTTCCTGGACTCCAAGCCCGACTTCGAGTGGCACGCCGGCATGTTCCTGGACGGCGCCCATCTGCAGACCCCGTTCATGTCGGACCTGGTCACCCTGGCCGACCCGACCTCGCCGTACTCCTTCCTCACCTACCTGAAGGAGAAGGGCAGACTCTACTCGTTCTACATCCGCGAGAACTTCTATCCCCTGCGCGTCGAGTACGACGACTACTGCCGCTGGGCGGCGAACAAACTCACCAACGTCCGCTTCGGCACCACGGTCACCGAGGTGACGTACGAGGACGACCGGTACGTCGTGCGCACCCAGACCGGGGAAACGTTTCGCGCCCGTCACCTCGTCCTCGGCACGGGAACGGTCCCCTATGTTCCGCAGCCGTGCCAGGGCCTTGGCGGCGACTTCCTGCACAACGCGCAGTACATGCACCGCAAGGCGGAGCTGCAGACCAAGAAGTCCATCACGATCGTCGGCAGCGGCCAGAGCGCGGCGGAGATCTACTACGAGCTGCTCTCCGAGATCGACGTCCACGGCTACGACCTCAACTGGGTGACCCGCTCCCCGCGTTTCTTCCCCCTCGAATACACCAAGCTGACCCTGGAGATGACCTCCCCGGACTACATCGACTACTTCCGGGCGCTCCCCGAGGAAACCCGCTACCGGCTGGAGAAGCAGCAGAAGGGCCTGTTCAAGGGCATCAACTCGGACCTGATCGACTCGATCTTCGACCTGCTCTACCAGAAGAACGTCGAAAGCGGCGACCGCCCGGTCCCCACCCGCCTGCTCACCAACTCGTCGCTGACGAGCGCCCGTTACGAGGACAGCTCGTACACCCTCGGCTTCCACCAGGACGAGCAGGACAAGGACTTCGAGATCCACACCGAGGGCCTGGTGCTGGCCACCGGCTACCACTACGAGCCCCCGGCCTTCCTCGACCCGATCCGCGACCGCCTCCGCTTCGACGGCCACGGCCGCTTCGACGTCGCCCGCAACTACGCGATCGACGTGACGGGCCGGGGCGTCTTCCTCCAGAACGCCGGCGTCCACACCCACAGCATCACCAGCCCCGACCTGGGCATGGGCGCGTACCGGAACTCGTACATCATCCGCGAGCTGCTGGGGACCGAGTACTACCCGGTCGAGAAGACCGTCGCCTTCCAGGAGTTCGCCGCATGACCTTCACCTTCCGCCCCCTCGACCCCCTGAAGGACGCCGAGCTGCTGCACGGCTGGGTCACCCACCCCAAGGCCGCCTTCTGGATGATGCAGGACGCGAAGCTGGAGGACGTCGAGCGCGCCTACATGGAGATCGCGGCCGACGAGTACCACCACGCGCTGCTCGGCCTGCGGGACGGCGTGCCCGCCTTCCTGATGGAGAAGTACGACCCGGCCCACCGGGAGCTGGTCGGGCTGTACGAGCCCGAGCCCGGTGACGTCGGGATGCACTTCCTGACCCCGCCCACCGACACCCCCGTGCACGGGTTCACCAAGGCCGTCATCACCGCCGTCATGGCTCACCTCTTCGAGGACCCGGCCACGCGCAGGGTCGTCGTCGAGCCGGACGTCCGCAACAAGGCCGTGCACGCCCTCAACGAAGCCGTCGGGTTCGTGCCCGAGCGGGAGATACGGAAGCCGGAGAAGCGGGCGTTGCTGAGTTTCTGCACGCGGGAGCGGTTCGTCGCCGCGACGGGGGTGGCCGCATGAGTCTCGCCGACGCCGTGGCCCACCTGTCCCCGGAGCGCTGGGACACGGCCAACCGCCTCCTCATCCGCAAGGCGCTCGCCGAGTTCGCCCATGAGCGGCTGATCACGCCCGAGCCGGAGGGCGACGGGTACGTCGTCCGCAGCGACGACGGGCTCACCGCCTACCGGTTCGCGGCCACCCTGCGCGGCCTCGACCACTGGGCGGTCGACGCCGGCTCGATCACCTGTCATCGGGCCGGGACCGAACTCCCCCTGACCGCCCTGGACTTCTTCATCGAGCTGCGGCAGGCGCTGGGGCTCAGCGACGAGATCCTGCCCGTCTACCTGGAGGAGATCTCCTCCACCCTCTCCGGCACCTGCTACAAGCTCACCAAGCCGAAGGTCACCTCCGCCGAGCTGGCGCGCAGCGGCTTCCAGGCGATCGAGACCGGGATGACCGAGGGCCACCCCTGCTTCGTCGCCAACAACGGGCGGCTCGGCTTCGGCATCCACGAGTACCTGTCGTACGCGCCGGAGACCGCGAGCCCCGTACGGTTGGTGTGGCTGGCCGCGCACCGGTCGCGGGCCGCGTTCACGGCGGGGATCGGGATCGAGTACGAGTCCTTCCTGCGGGAGGAACTCGGTGAGCGGACGCTGGACCGTTTCCGCGCCACGCTCACCGACCAGGGACTCGACCCGGCCGACTACCTGCTCATCCCGGTCCACCCCTGGCAGTGGTGGAACAAGCTCAGCGTCACCTTCGCCGCCGAGGTGGCCCGCCGGCACCTGGTGTGCCTGGGCGAGGGCGACGACGAGTACCTGGCCCAGCAGTCCATACGGACCTTCTTCAACACCTCCGACCCGCACAAGCACTATGTGAAGACGGCCCTGTCCGTCATCAACATGGGCTTCATGCGCGGGCTTTCGGCCGCCTACATGGAGGCGACGCCGGCGATCAACGACTGGCTCGCCCAGCTCGTCGAGAACGACAGCGTGCTGAAGTCGACCGGACTGTCGATCATCCGGGAGCGGGCGGCCGTCGGCTACCGGCATCTGGAGTACGAGCAGGCCACCGACCGCTACTCGCCGTACCGCAAGATGCTGGCCGCGCTGTGGCGGGAGAGCCCGGTGCCGTCGCTGCGCGAGGGCGAGTCCCTCGCGACCATGGCGTCCCTGCTGCACGTGGACCACGAGGGGGCCTCGTTCGCGGGCGCGCTGATCGAGCGCTCGGGCCTCTCCCCCGCCGAGTGGCTGCGGCAGTACCTGCGGGCCTACTTCACCCCGCTGCTGCACAGCTTCTACGCCTACGACCTGGTCTTCATGCCGCACGGGGAGAACGTGATCCTGGTGCTGAGGGACGGGGTCGTGCAGCGCGCGATCTACAAGGACATCGCCGAGGAGATCGCCGTCATGGACCCGGACGCGATCCTGCCGCCGGAGGTGCGGCGGATCCGGGTCGAGGTGCCCGAGGACAAGAAGCTGCTGTCGATCTTCACGGACGTCTTCGACTGCTTCTTCCGGTTCCTCGCGGCGAACCTCGCCGCCGAGGGGATCCTGGAGGAGGACGGCTTCTGGCGTACGGTCGCGGAGGTCACCCGCGCGTACCAGGAGTCGGCGCCGGAACTCGCCGACAGGTTCGCGCAGTACGACATGTTCGCGCCGGAGTTCGCGCTGTCCTGCCTGAACCGGCTCCAGCTGCGCGACAACCGCCAGATGGTGGACCTCGCCGATCCGTCGGGTGCGCTCCAGCTGGTCGGCAACCTGAAGAACCCGATCGCCGGCTTCTGACGGCTCACACGAACGGACGGGCACCCCGGAGTACGGTCCTCCGGGGTGCCCGTCCGTCAGCGTGGGCTCAGCTCGCCGGCCAGGGCACCTGCGGCGACCGGTAGTACGTGATCCCGAGGGCCTTCCAGCGCGGGCCCTGGGCCGCGAGGCGCACCCGATAGCGGGCCCAGTCATGGGTGGCCGCCGGGGACCAGCCCAGCTCGGCCGCTCCCGCGAGGCGCGGGAAGGCCATGTACTCGATGTCGGCGGACTTGGTGAGGGTCTCGGACCACAGCGGCGCCTCGACGCCCTTGACGGCCGAGGCGGGTGCTCCGGGGAGGTAGGCGCCCGGGTTCCAGTCGTAGGAGCGCTTCACCTCCACGTAGCCCGCCCACTTCGTGCCGAGCCTGGTGTTCCGGGTGTACTTCATGTCGAGGTAGAGCCGGTCGGCCGGGGACAGGATCAGCCCGGTGCCGTTCTGGGCCGCCTTGGCCACCTGGGCCTTCTCCGCCGCGCTGGTGCCGTCCACGCCCCAGTACTGGGCGAGGGCGCCCTGGGCGGGGGTGGCGCCGGTCAGCTGGTGCCAGCCGATGACCGTCTTGCCGTACTTGGCGACGATCGGCTGCACCCGGTCCATGAACTTCACGTAGTCGGCGTGGCTGGTGGAGTGCGCCTCGTCGCCGCCGATGTGCAGGTAGCGGCCGGGGGTGAGCGCGGCCAGCTCGCGGATGACGTCGTCCACGAAGGTGTACGTCACCTCCTTGGGCACGCACAGCGAGCTGAAGCCGACCTTGGTGCCGGTGTACAGCGGGGGTGCGACGCCGTCGCAGTTGAGGTCGGCGTAGGAGGCGAGGGCCGCGTTGGTGTGGCCGGGCAGGTCGATCTCGGGGACGACCTCCAGAAAGCGGGAACCGGCGTAGCGGACGATCTCCTGGTAGTCGGCCTTGGTGAAGTAGCCGCCGTGGCCGCCGCCGACCTGGGTGGAGCCGCCGTAGGTGGCCAGGCGCGGCCAGGAGTCGACGGCGATGCGCCAGCCCTGGTCGTCGCTGAGGTGCAGATGCAGGGTGTTGATCTTGTACAGGGCCATCTGGTCGATGTAGCGCTTGACCTGGGCGACCGTGAAGAAGTGCCGGGAGACGTCCAGCATGGCGCCGCGGTAGCCGTAGCGCGGTCGGTCCTCGATGGTGCCGCCGGCGATCCGCCAGGGGCCGGGCTGGACGGTCTTCTTCTCGATCGAGGCCGGGAGCAGCTGACGCAGGGTCTGGACGCCGTGGAAGAGACCTGCGGGGGTGCTCGCGGTGAGGGAGACGCCGTGGGGTCCGCTGCCGAGGCGGTAGCCCTCGGCGCCGAACGGCCCGTCGGCCAGGTGGAGTCGGATACCGCCGCCGCCCTGCTGGGTGAGCGGCAGCGGGTAGCCGGTGGACGGGCGCAGAATGCCGGCGAGGTACGCGCCGATCCGGCGGACCTCGGCCGAGTCGTCGACGACGAGGCGGGTGGCACGGGCGATGCGGTACGGGTATCCGGCGGGCCTGACCGAGGCGGGCGCGGGGACCACCCGGTCGAGCGGGGTCGTCGCGGCCGCGCTCGGGACGGGCGCCGCGCCGACGGTGAACGCGCCTGCCGCCGCCAGAAGCAGCAGTGACCCGAGGATCCGGGTCAGTCGGGGAGTCGTGCTGTGGTTCGGTCTCACATGCGCTCCCTTCACGAGTGGTAAAGACCACTCTCCCGCAGATCCGGTGAAACAATCCCCGCATGGCGGAAATCATCCAGAAGGACGGCACCTGGGCGTTCGACGGCGACGCCCTCAGGCTGACCCCCGGGCGGGACAAGAACGTCGGTCTGCTGCGCGGCACGCTGGGTGAACTCGTCGTACCGCTGGGCGCGTTGGCGGGCGTCTCGTTCGAGCAGGGGAAGAAGTCGGGGCGGCTGAGGCTGCGGCTGCGCGACGGCGCCGACCCGCTGCTGCACGCCACCGGCGGCCGGCTCACCGAGCCGCACGACCCGTACCAGCTGACCGTGGAGTCCGACCGGTACGGCGTCGCCGAGTACTTCGCGGACGAGGTCCGCAACGCCCTGCTGCTGGACGGGGTTTCCCCGGACCCGGTCGCCGGGTACCTGCTGCCGGGGCCGTCCGTGCCGCTGTCCGCCTCGGCCGGGGACGGCACGGCGGGCTTCGACGGCGAGCAGGTGCGCCTGGAGTGGAACTGGAAGACGGAGGACGCGAAGGCCGCCACCGGCCCCCGGACCATCCCGCTCACCGAGATCACGGCCGTGGAGTGGCAGCCGGCGGCGGGCCTGGAGAACGGCCATCTGCGCTTCACCGTGCGCGGCGCGCCCGCCACCGCACCGCCGAAGTACGACCCCAACGCCGTCGAGCTGTGGGGTTTCAAGAAGGACCCGCTGATGGCCCTGATCGCGGCCGCCGTACAGGCCCGGCTGCCGCACCCGTCGGCCCCGCCCGCCGAGACGGCCCTACGACCCGGGCCGGCGCAGCTCACGAAGGCGCCCCCCGCCGAGGACGACCACGACGCACTGCTGCGACGGCTGCGCGAGCTGGGCGAGCTGCACCGCTCCGGGGTGCTGACGGACGAGGAGTTCGCCCTGGCGAAACAGGCGGTCCTGAGGCGCATGTAGACGCACACAGAGGACCGCCTGCTCTCAGCAGGCCTACTTGGCCTTGCGTGCCACCGTGAAGTGGTCGATCCGGTCGCCGGTCTCGGCGATGCCCTGGACCTTCAAGGTGGTGTAGCGGCCCTTCGGCGCGGGGGTGACGTCCACGCGCAGGAAGGAGTAGTTCAGGTAGCGGACGCGCGACCAGGTGACGGTCTCGTTCTGCTTGCCGTCCTTGAGGTTGACGAAGGAGGCGACGGAGTCGACCTCGTGCTCGTGGCCCTCGTACGAGTCCGGGGCGGTGAAGGCGTAGAGGCTGCGGCCCGCCGCACCGGCCGTGACGTACACCACGCCCTCGGTGTCGGAGTACGCCGTCTCGCCGATCGGCAGCTTCTTGACGACCTGGTTGCCCTTGATGACGTCGGTGCGCTCGTACTGGTGGTTGTGGCCGTTGATGACCAGGTCCACCTGGTACTTGTCGAACAGCGGCACCCACTCCTGGCGCACGCCCCCCTCCGAGGCGTGCGCGGTGGAGGTGCAGTACGCGCAGTGGTGGAAGAACACGATGACGAAGTCGATGTCGTCCGAGGCGCGGAACTTCTTCAGCTGGTCCTCGAACCACTTCGTCTGGGTTCCACCGGAGATGCCCAGGTTCGCCGGGATCTCGAAGGAGACGTCGTTGGGGTCCAGCGAGATGATCGCCGTGTTGCCGTAGACGAAGGAGTAGACACCCGGGAGGTTCTTCGCGTCCGGGCCGTTGTCGGGGAGGCTCCAGCGGGCCTCCTCGCCGCCGTAGCCGTTCGGCGAGTACCAGGCCTCCATGTCGTGGTTGCCGTACGAGACCATCCACGGGACCTGCTTGGCGACCGACTCGGTCTGGTACAGGAACTGGTCCCAGGTGCGCGAGTCGAAGCCGGTGTCGGTGGTCTTGCCCGCGCCGGACGGGTCGCCGTAGGCGATGTCGCCGGCGTGCAGGTGGAAGGCCGGGTTCTGGCCGAGGATCAGGCTGTCGTTGGCCAGGGCGTGGTAGCTGACGCCCTGGTCGCCGAAGGCCGTGAAGGTGAACGGCGCCTTGTGGGCGGGGGCGGTGGTGAAGGTGCCCAGGGTGCCCAGCAGGTGCGGCTCGGCCGGGTCGAAGCCCTGGTGGCCCACGCCGTAGTAGTAGGTCCTGCCCGGGCGCAGGTGGGTGAGCTTGGCGTGGATGTAGTACTGGGTGCGGTCGCCGCTCGCGCCGACGCCGGCCGGGGTGTAGAGGGTGCGGACCTCGGCGGGGATCTTGCGGGAGAGGTCGCACGGGTGGCCGCCGATGCGGATGAACGGGTCCTTCACCGCGACCGGGACCTGCCAGGAGACAGTGATCTCGGTGCGCGGGTCGTTGCCCCAGGCGAGGTGGCGGCCGAACGGGGCGACGTAGGCGCCGTCGACCTGCTCGGTGGCGGGGGCGGTGCGCTGGGTCGGTACGGCGGCCTGGGCGGTGCCGCCCGGTATGAACGCGCCGCCCGTGACGGCGCCCAGGGTGACTGCGCCGCCTCTGATCATGGTGCGCCGCGAGAATCTGGCGCGCAGGTACTCATGCTGCTCGGCCATGCTCATGCGCTCGGCCAGCTTCTCGGGTACTCCCATACGAGGAATGTCCATGGCGTCTGAAACTCGTGGGTCCGGACGACGCGGCACAAGACGCAGGATGGACAGCTTGCAAACAGCGCCCCATAAGAGCTTCAACAGGCAGCTGCCCGGAATCGGGCAGGATTCTTGCGAAACCGGCGCTCGTACCCCAGGATCTACCGGGTGCACGAGGAACTTGTCGATCATCTGACGCGGTCCACGCCCCTGAACCGGGGCGAGGCGCTGCGGGTGATCCAGGACGTGCTCGCCTACTTCGACGAGACGACGCAGGACTACGTCCGTCGCCGCCACCGCGAACTGCAGGCCCAGGGCCTGCAGAACTCGGCGATCTTCGATCGGATCGAGGCGGACCTGAAATACCGGGCGGTGGCGCCGCCGGAGCTGACGCTCAGGCAGCTGCGCCGCATGGTCTACGGCTGAGAACCAGTCGGAACCACGGACTGAGGAATACCTATATATGTGCGGAATTGTCGGATACATCGGGAAGCGTGACGTGGCGCCCCTGCTCCTGGAGGGCCTGCAGCGCCTGGAGTACCGCGGCTACGACTCGGCGGGCATCGTCGTCACCTCCCCGAAGACGGCCGGCCTGAAGATGGTCAAGGCCAAGGGCCGGGTGCGCGACCTGGAGGCCAAGGTCCCCGCGCGCTTCAAGGGCACCACCGGTATCGCCCACACCCGCTGGGCCACCCACGGCGCCCCCTCCGACGTGAACGCCCACCCGCACATGTCGGCCGACCAGAGGGTCGCCGTCGTGCACAACGGCATCATCGACAACGCCTCCGACCTGCGCCGCAAGCTGGAGGCGGACGGTGTCGAGTTCCTCTCCGAGACCGACACCGAGGTCCTCGTCCACCTGATCGCCCGCTCCCAGGCCGAGACCCTGGAGGAGAAGGTCCGCCAGGCCCTGCGCGTGGTCGAGGGCACCTACGGCATCGCGGTGATGCACGCCGACTTCTCCGACCGCATCGTGGTGGCCCGCAACGGCTCCCCGGTGGTCCTCGGCATCGGCGAGAAGGAGATGTTCGTCGCCTCCGACATCGCCGCCCTGGTCGCCCACACCCGGCAGATAGTGACGCTGGACGACGGCGAGATGGCCACCCTCAAGGCCGACGACTTCCGCACCTACACCACCGAGGGCACCCGTACGACGGCCGAGCCGACCACCGTGGAGTGGGAGGCGGCGTCGTACGACATGGGCGGCCACGACACGTACATGCACAAGGAGATCCACGAGCAGGCCGACGCCGTGGACCGCGTGCTGCGCGGCCGCATCGACGACCGCTTCTCCACCGTGCACCTCGGCGGTCTGAACCTGGACGCCCGCGAGGCGCGCAAGATCCGCCGGGTGAAGATCCTCGGCTGCGGCACCTCGTACCACGCGGGCATGATCGGCGCCCAGATGATCGAGGAGCTGGCCCGTATCCCCGCCGACGCCGAGCCGGCCTCCGAGTTCCGCTACCGCAACGCGGTCGTGGACCCCGACACCCTGTATGTCGCGGTCTCCCAGTCCGGTGAGACGTACGACGTCCTCGCCGCCGTCCAGGAGCTGAAGCGCAAGGGCGCCCGCGTCCTCGGCGTGGTGAACGTCGTCGGCTCGGCGATCGCCCGCGAGGCCGACGGCGGCATCTATGTGCACGCCGGCCCCGAGGTCTGCGTGGTCTCCACCAAGTGCTTCACCAACACCACGGTCGCCTTCGCGCTGCTGGCCCTGCACCTCGGCCGCACCCGTGACCTCTCGGTCCGCGACGGCAAGCGCATCATCGAGGGCCTGCGCAAGCTGCCCGCGCAGATCTCCGAGATCCTCGACCAGGAGGAGGAGATCAAGAAGCTGGCGGAGCAGTACGCCGAGGCCCGCTCGATGCTCTTCATCGGCCGTGTGCGGGGCTACCCGGTGGCCCGCGAGGCCTCCCTGAAGCTCAAGGAGGTCTCCTACATCCACGCCGAGGCCTACCCCGCCTCCGAGCTGAAGCACGGCCCGCTGGCCCTCATCGAGCCGGCCCTGCCGACGGTGGCGATCGTCCCCGACGACGACCTCCTGGAGAAGAACCGCGCGGCCCTGGAGGAGATCAAGGCCCGCAGCGGCAAGATCCTCGCGGTGGCCCACCAGGTCCAGGAGAAGGCCGACGAGACGATCGTCGTCCCGAAGAACGAGGACGAGCTGGACCCGATCCTCATGGGCATCCCGCTCCAGCTGCTGTCGTACCACACGGCGAAGGTCCTCGGGCGCGACATCGACAAGCCCAGGAACCTCGCGAAGTCAGTGACAGTGGAGTAACTCCCTAGGGGCGCGGGGAACTGCGCGACCAGCGCCCACGCACCCGCACAGGCGCGACGAACAGAACGGACCCCCACGTGTGCCACCGATCACGTGGGGGTCCCTTCCGTGCCGCTGCATCAGCCGGTGGCCGTCACCCCCCGGCGGGCGGCACGCCCGGGAAGCGCCGTCGGCCAGTGCGCGAGCGCCGCCGTCGCCGCGTACCAGGCAACCGCACCGGAGACCGCGGCCACCCAGCCGCCGACCTTCGCGAGAGAGGAGCTGTCGGCGAAGGCCGCGACGGCGAGCAGCAGCATCGCCAGGAACAGCAGCCCGTGGACGAGCTGGCCGAGGCTGTCCCCGCCCGCCAGGGTCAGCGTGAGCGCCACGAGGGCGAACAGCAGCAGGAACAGGCCGGCCGCGTTGGCCGACATCTGACCCGCGACGGCCCAGGTGAACCAGAGAGCGCCGAGGGCCACGAAGCCGGTGCCGGAGCCGCTGTCACCGGCGCGGAAGGCCAGCAGGCCGACGAGGAACAGGGCGATGCCGCCCACGTAGTGAGCGAGTGTCACGGCGTCGGATGCCCCTACGCCGTCGATCACGCCGGTTGTGCCGAGCCCGAACGCCAACAGGGTGACACCCAGGGCGAGTCGGCCGACCACGGTGGTGTTTCCGCTTCCCGCGGAGACGTCGTTGTCCACAGCGGGCTCCCTTCATGCAGTGCAGTTGCGCGGTGACCGATATATGCCCTTCACAAGGGCACAAACACCTCTACGCACGAGTAGTTTCGCGCTGCACAAAGGGAGTTGACAGAGCGTCGGAAGCTCAGGGAATGACGATCACGGGCCGCTGCGCACGCTTGGCGAGCCGCCCGGCCACGGAGCCGAAGATCCGGCCCACGATGCCGTGCGTCGAGCCGACCACGATCGCGTCGGCCTCGTACTCCCGCCCCACCTCTTCGAGTTCGTGGCAGATGTCACCGCCGCGCTCGACCAGGATCCAGGGCACCTCGGCCAGATAGTCCGCGCACGCCAGCTCCAGACCGAGCACCTCGGTGCGGTGGTCCGGCACGTCGACGAAGACGGGCGGCTCGCAGCCGGCCCACACCGTGGTGGGCAGCCGGTTGGCCACGTGGACGATGATCAGGCCCGAGCCGGAGCGGTGGGCCATGCCGATGGCGTAGGCGAGGGCGCGCTCGCTGGACGTCGAGCCGTCGAAGCCGACGACCACACCGTGCTTGAAGGCGGGGTCGCAGGAAGGGCTTGACTCTTCCGCCGCCAGGGGCTCGGCCGCCGTGGGATCGGCGACGGGCCGCTTGCGGTCCGCGGGTTCGAAGAATTCGTGACCGGCCATGGCTGTCTCGGCGTTGTGATCCTTTGTGGGTGGGGGGTGACATCGGGTGGCGGTGCTGTGTCCGGGATTCGTCTTCCCAGCCCCATACCCCCAAGGGTACGGCGGCACGCCTCCTCTGCCCAGATCGCGCACACGCTCCGTAAGCGGCCCCCCGGTGTCCGTAGGGGTTCCCCGGAGCATGCACGAGCAGCGCCCGTAACGCAATGGTTGCTGCCCCGTACAGGCGGTTTGCACAGGATCCCGGGGCGACGGCCGGTGACCGACCGATCGAACAGGCGTTGAACCCGGGTGAGCCATCGCCGCAGGGAGTACGAGATGTCCGGACCCCGCTCCACCTCCGACCCGCACCCCGCCCCGGACACCACGAGCGACGTGATCCGCTGGGCGGCCTTCAGCTGCGTCCTCGTACCCGTGGTCCTCGTCTGGTACGGCACCTCGCTCGCCGGTGCCGCCGGCACCGCCCTCGGCCTCGCCGCCGTCACGGCCGCCTGCCGCGTCCTGCTGCGGCGGTCCGAGCGTTGCGCCGCGCAAAGAGGCGGACGTCACACCAAGCAGAAGACACCGGTCGACTGACCGGTTTTTGCGCCTCCGAACGCTTCTTTTCGGCCAACTTCTGGATGCCGTTCCGGAGGGGTCGCACCCACCCCCCAACCCCCGTTCCACCTGCACGGAAAGGGTCTGAGCGGACCCGCGCACCCTACGCGGTTTGGCCACTGCGACAAGGCGCACTTCCCTGCACGGCCCACGAGTGCAACCCTTCGTGATCGAATGCTTCACGCCAAGTTGTCATGTCGACAATGTCCGGCGTGTCTAACCGGCCACCGTGAGACCGCGGTAGCCAGTAGATTCGATCTTGATTACGGCGGGGGACTCGTGCAGGACCGAGGGGAAACGTGCAGGAGCGACACAACCGAGGAGCCGCGACCACCGAGGGGGGCTTAGCAGGATGAGCCACGACTCCACTGCCGCGCCGGAAGCCGCGGCCCGGAAACTCTCCGGGCGACGCCGCAAGGAAATCGTCGCGGTGCTGCTGTTCAGCGGCGGCCCCATCTTCGAGAGTTCCATTCCGCTGTCGGTGTTCGGGATCGACCGCCAGGACGCCGGCGTGCCGCGCTACCGACTGCTGGTGTGCGCCGGCGAGGAAGGCCCACTGCGGACCACAGGGGGCCTGGAACTCACCGCACCGCATGGGCTGGAGGCGATCTCGCGCGCGGGTACGGTCGTCGTACCGGCCTGGCGCTCGATCACCTCACCGCCGCCGGAGGAGGCGCTCGACGCACTGCGCCGTGCGCACGAGGAGGGCGCCCGTATCGTCGGGCTGTGCACCGGGGCCTTCGTCCTGGCCGCGGCCGGACTGCTGGACGGCCGCCCGGCGACCACACACTGGATGTACGCACCGACGCTGGCCAAGCGCTATCCGTCGGTGCACGTGGATCCGCGCGAACTGTTCGTCGACGACGGAGACGTACTGACCTCCGCCGGTACGGCCGCGGGGATCGACCTGTGTCTGCACATCGTGCGGACGGACCACGGCAACGAGGCGGCCGGCGCGCTGGCCCGCCGGCTGGTGGTCCCGCCGCGCCGCAGCGGCGGCCAGGAGCGCTATCTCGACAGGTCTTTACCAGAGGAGATCGGCGCCGACCCGCTCGCCGAGGTCGTCGCCTGGGCGCTGGAACACCTCCACGAGCAGTTCGACGTGGAGACGCTGGCGGCACGCGCCTACATGAGCCGCCGTACGTTCGACCGCCGGTTCCGTTCGCTCACCGGCAGCGCCCCGCTGCAGTGGCTGATCACCCAGCGGGTGCTGCAGGCGCAGCGGCTGCTGGAGACGTCGGACTACTCCGTGGACGAGGTGGCGGGCCGCTGCGGCTTCCGCTCACCGGTCGCGCTGCGCGGGCACTTCCGCCGCCAGCTCGGCTCGTCCCCCGCCGCCTACCGGGCCGCCTACCGGGCCCGTCGGCCGCAGGGCGAGCGGCACGGTGACACGGAGGCGCCGGTGGCACAGCCAGGGCTGTCGGGCGCGCCCGGCCTGCCCGGTCCCGGACCGCTGGGCCACACGCCCCCGGTCCTGCACCCGGACCGGGAGAGCGGGGTCCCGATGCAGAGCCGCCGCCAGCCGGTGAGCCTGCTGCCGGGACCGCGCAGCGGCAGCTGAGCGAGGCGTACAGAGAGAGAGGGGGCGGACACACACCCGCCCCCTCTCTCTATGCCTCCGGCGGCGAGATCACCCCGTGCACGGCAGACCCGCGGAGCGACCCCGCGCCGTAAGGTGAGACACATGAACGATCGCATGGTGTGGATCGACTGCGAGATGACCGGCCTCTCGCTGTCCGACGACGCTCTCATCGAGGTGGCCGCCCTCGTCACCGACTCCGAGCTGAACGTACTCGGCGAGGGGGTGGACATCGTCATCCGTCCGCCGGACTCGGCGCTGGAGACGATGCCGGAGGTGGTGCGTCAGATGCACACCGCGTCCGGGCTCCTCGACGAGCTGGCCGGGGGCACGACGCTGGCCGACGCCGAGGAGCAGGTGCTGGCGTATGTACGGGAGTGGGTGAAGGAGCCCGGCAAGGCCCCGCTGTGCGGCAACTCCGTCGGCACCGACCGCGGCTTCCTGCTGCGGGACATGCCGACCCTGGAGGACTACCTCCACTACCGGATCGTCGACGTCTCGTCGATCAAGGAGCTGGCCCGCCGCTGGTACCCCCGGGCCTACTTCAACAGCCCGGAGAAGAACGGCAACCACCGCGCCCTCGCCGACATCCGCGAGTCGATCGCCGAGCTGCGCTACTACCGCGAGGCCGTCTTCGTCCCGCAGCCCGGCCCGGACTCCGACACCGCCAAGTCGATCGCCGCCAAGCACGTCCTGCCGGCCCAGTAGGACCCCGCCGGAAGCCCCCGCGAAAACCTGTGCGCGAGCACCCCTTCGGACCCTGTAGACTTCTTCTCGGCCGGTCGGGGAAACGACAAGTTCCACCGCCGGTCATGGTGGGTGTAGCTCAGCTGGTAGAGCACCTGGTTGTGGTCCAGGATGCCGCGGGTTCGAGTCCCGTCACTCACCCTGAGTGATCAGCCGGTGACTCCGTCGAGAGACGGGTCACCGGCTGATTCGTTTTCGCGGTCACCCGCCCCGCTCAAGACGAAGCCCGCACCTCCAGCTCCGTGGACAGCACCGCATGCCGCCGCTCCAGCCCCCGGGACATGGCCGGGCGGCGGTCGGCTATCTCCGTGAGCAGGAGGTCGATCATCGCGCGGCCCATCTCCTCGATGGGCTGGCGGACGCTGGTCAGTGGTGGGTCCATGTGGCGGGCGATGGCCGAGTCGTCGTAACCGACCAGCGCCACGTCGTCCGGGATCCGGCGGCCCGCCTCGCGCAGGACCTGGCGGGCGCCCGCCGCCATGACGTCGGAGCCGGCGAAGACCGCGTCCAGGTCGGGGTGGCGTTCGAGCAGCGTGGTCATCGCGCGGCGGCCGCCCTCCTCGGTGAAGTCCCCGGGCTCGATGAGGAGTTCGTCCACCTGGCGGCCCGCGTCCCGCAGGGCGTCGCGGTAGCCGTCGACGCGGCGCTGGGCGCCGTAGACGTCGAGGCGGCCGGTGATGTGGGCGATCTTGCGGCGGCCCCGGGAGAGCAGGTGTTCCACGGCCGAGCGGCCGCCGCCGTAGTTGTCCGAGTCCACCGAGGTGAGCGTCTCCGTGGCCGAGCGCGGGCCGCTGATCACCGCCGGGATCTCCAGCTGGGCCAGCAGGTCGGGGAGGGGGTCGTCGGCGTGGACCGAGACCAGGAGGACGCCGTCCACTCGGTGGGCCGCCAGGTACTGGGCGAGGCGCTGCCGTTCGCGGTCGCTGCCCGCGAAGATCAGCAGTAGCTGCATCTCCGTGTCGGAGAGTTCGGCGCCCACGCCGCGCAGCATGTCCGAGAAGTACGGCTCCGCGAAGAAGCGGGTCTCGGGCTCGGGGACGACCAGCGCGATGGCGTCGGTGCGGTTGGCCGCGAGGGCGCGAGCCGCCGTGTTCGGGACGTAGCCGAGTTCGGCGACCGCCGCCTCGACCGCCGCGCGGGTCGCGTCGCTGACCCGGGGCGAGCCGTTGATCACCCGCGAGACCGTGCCCCGGCCGACCCCGGCCCGGGCGGCAACCTCCTCGAGCGTGGGCCGCCCACCGCTCCGGCCCCGCGCTCCGTGGCTTGCCATGGGATCCGCCTCCCTCACACCAACATCCTGGCTGGCTGGAATCTAACAGTCCTGGCCAGAGCGGCGAGCGACTCCGGAGGTCCGGGGAAGGCCAGTTAACGCTCGGATAACTGAACGCATCCCTCCGCGTCCGCTCCCTTGACACCCCGCCGCGAACCGACGACTCTTCAACACATCACTGGTGGGAGCGCTCCCACAGTACCTGACACATACACATCCCGCACGTTCCCCGCCCGAGCCGCAGCGAGTACGAACGGGCCCAACCATGCAGTTGGCCGGGGGGTCGGCACGTCAGGCAACAGGAGGACGCAATGCGCACGAGCATCCGCCGGTCCCGCAGGCTGGGGGCCTTCGTGGCCGTCGCCGCGCTGACCACAGGGCTGCTGGCCGGCTGCGCCAACGACTCGGACGACGGCTCGTCGAACGCGGACGGCGGCAGCAACGGCAGTGGCAAGGGCAAGATCACGCTGACCATCGGGACCTTCGGCGTCTTCGGCTACAAGCAGGCCGGCCTCTACGACGAGTACATGAAGCTCCATCCGAACATCAACATCAAGGAGAACGTCACCACTCGTACCGACGTCTACTGGCCGAAGGTGCTCACCCGCCTCCAGGCCGGCTCCGGCACCGACGACATCCAGGCCATCGAAGTCGGCAACATCACCGAGGCCGTCCAGACGCAGGGGAACAAGTTCGTCGACCTCGGCAAGGACGTCGACAAGTCGCAGTGGCTGGACTGGAAGAACGCCCAGGCCACCACCAAGGACGGCAAGCTCATCGGGCTCGGGACCGACATCGGGCCGATGGCCATCTGCTACCGCAAGGACCTGTTCAAGCAGGCCGGCCTGGAGACCGACCGGACCAAGCTCGCCGCGCAGTGGAAGGGCGACTGGGCCAAGTACGTCGACGTCGGCAAGCAGTACATGAAGAAGGCGCCCAAGGGCACCAAGTTCGTGGACTCCGCGTCCTCCGTCTACAACGCGGCCCTGGGCGGCGGCGACCAGCGGTACTACGACAAGGACGGCAACGTCGTCTGGGACAAGTCCAGCGGTGTGAAGACGGCCTGGGACGTGGCGATGTCCGTCGCGACCAGCAACATGTCGGCGAAGCTGAAGCAGTTCGACCCGACCTGGGACCAGGGGTACGCCAACGGCACCTTCGCCACGGTGGCCTGCCCGGCCTGGATGATCGGCTACATCGAGCAGAAGTCCGGTGACTCCGGCAAGGGCAAGTGGGACGTGGCGGCGGCCCCGACCGCGGCCAACTGGGGCGGCTCCTTCCTCGGTGTGCCGACGGCGGGCAAGCACCAGAAGGAGGCCGTCGAGCTGGCCAAGTGGCTGACCGCGCCCGAGCAGCAGGCCAAGGTCTTCGCCAAGCAGGCCAGCTTCCCGTCGACCCCGTCGGCGTACGCGAGCCTGAAGCCGGCCGCCGACACCACGGCGTACTTCTCGAACGCGCCGATCACGCAGATCTTCTCCGACTCGGCGAAGACCATCCCGACGCAGTACTTCGGCACGAAGGACCAGCCGATCAACACCGCGATCACCGACGTCGGCATCCTCCAGGTCGAGCAGAAGGGCAAGTCCCCGGCGCAGGGCTGGGACGCCGCGTCCAAGGAGATCAAGGACGTGCTCGGCCAGTGACCAGCTCCAAGCAGGCTCTCGCGCACCCCGCGTCGAGCGCCGAGGCCGCGCCCGGCACCCCGCCGGGCGCGGCCCGGGGCGCTCACGGTCGCGGTACGCCGGCGGGCACCGACTCCTGGCGCAGCCGGCTGTACCGCTGGGACATGAAGGCGTCGCCGTACGCGTTCGTGGCCCCCTTCTTCGTCCTGTTCGGGGCGTTCACGCTGGTCCCGCTGCTCTACACGGCCTGGTACTCGCTGCACGACGTCCAGCTGTCGGCGCTGGACCACCAGACCTGGGCGGGCCTGGACAACTACCGGAACCTGTTGTCCTCGGACTTCTTCTGGAACGCCCTGAAGAACACGTTCACCATCGGTCTGATCTCCACGGTTCCGCAGCTGCTGGCCGCGCTCGGCCTCGCCCATCTGCTGAACTACAGGCTGCGCGGCTCGACCGTGTGGCGGGTCGTGATGCTGACCCCGTACGCCACCTCGGTGGCCGCCGCGACCTTGGTGTTCACGCTGCTGTACTCGTGGGACGGCGGCATGATCAACTGGATCCTCCACTTCGTCGGCGTCGATCCCGTCAACTGGCGTGAGTCGGACTGGGGTTCGCAGTTCGCGGTGTCGTCGATCGTGATCTGGCGCTGGACCGGGTACAACGCGCTGATCTACCTGGCGGCGATGCAGGCGATCCCGACGGATCTGTACGAGTCGGCGGCGATCGACGGCGCGAACCGCTGGCAGCAGTTCCGGCATGTGACGATCCCGCAGCTCAGGCCCACGATCCTGTTCACGATCGTCGTCTCCACCATCGGCGCGACCCAGCTCTTCGGTGAGCCGCTGCTGTTCGGCGGGGTCAGCGGGTCCAAGGGCGGCTCCGAGCACCAGTACCAGACGCTCGGTCTGTACATGTACGACCAGGGCTGGATCATCGGCAACCTCGGCAAGGCGTCCGCGATCGCCTGGTCGATGTTCCTGATCCTGTTGATCGTCGCCGCGGTCAATCTGCTGCTCACCCGACGGCTGAGGAAGTCCCAATGACGACCAGTGAACTGACGCTGCCCGCGGCGAAGGCGACGAAGGTGAAGCGTCGCCGGGTGATGGGCGCGGGCAAGCAGCTGCACGCGGGCCCGGTGACGTACGTCGTCCTGACCGTCTTCGCCCTCGTCTCGCTGGCCCCGCTGGTGTGGACGGCCATCGCGGCCTCGCGCACCGACCGGCGGCTCGCCCAGACTCCGCCGCCGCTGTGGTTCGGCGGCAACCTGTTCAAGAACATGCAGGCCGCCTGGGACCAGGCGGGGCTCGGCACGGCGATGTTCAACTCGGTGATCGTGGCGGGCACGATCACGGTGAGCACGGTGCTGTTCGCCACGCTGGCCGGCTTCGCCTTCGCCAAGCTGCGGTTCCGGTTCTCCGGCCTGCTGTTGCTGCTGACCATCGGCACGATGATGATCCCGCCGCAGCTGGCCGTCGTACCGCTGTACCTGTGGATGTCGGACTTCGGCTGGTCCAACCAGCTGCAGACGGTGATCCTGCCGAGCCTGGTGACGGCGTTCGGCACGTTCTTCATGCGGCAGTACCTGGTGCAGGCGCTGCCGTCGGAGCTGATCGAGGCGGCCCGGGTGGACGGGGCGAGCAGCATCCGGATCGTGTGGCACGTGGTGTTTCCGGCCGCCCGGCCCGCGATGGCCGTGCTCGGCCTGCTGACCTTCGTGTTCGCCTGGAACGACTTCCTGTGGCCGATCATCGCCCTGAACCAGCAGAACCCGACCGTGCAGGTGGCCCTGAACTCGCTCGGCACCGGTTATGTCCCGGACCAGGCGGTGATCATGGCGGGTGCGCTGCTCGGCACGCTGCCGCTGCTGATCGCCTTCCTGCTGTTCGGCAAGCAGATCGTGGGCGGGATCATGCAGGGCGCGATCAAGGGCTGACCGCCTTCCGCCAGGGGCCGGGCCACCGCCGCCCCGGCCCCTTCCTCCCCCACCTCCCCACCCACTTCGTCGGTCTCCTACGACCTCAATGGGAGCGCTTCCATGCCTGAACCCGTTACCTCCGTGACCTTTCCTCCCGCCTTCCTCTGGGGCGCCGCGACCTCCGCGTACCAGATCGAGGGGGCGGTGCGGGAGGACGGCCGCACCCCCTCGATCTGGGACACCTTCAGCCATACGCCGGGCAGGACGGCCGGCGGTGAGACCGGTGACATCGCCGTCGACCACTACCACCGCTACCGCGACGACGTGGCGCTCATGGCGGACCTGGGCCTGAACGCCTACCGCTTCTCGGTCTCCTGGTCCCGGGTGCAGCCGACCGGGCGGGGCCCGGCGGTCCAGGTGGGCCTGGACTTCTACCGCCGCCTGGTGGACGAGCTGCTCGCGCGCGGCATCAAGCCGGCGGTCACCCTCTACCACTGGGACCTGCCGCAGGAGCTGGAGGACGCGGGCGGCTGGCCGGAGCGGGACACCGCGCTCCGGTTCGCCGAGTACGCGCAGCTGGTCGGCGAGGCGCTGGGCGACCGGGTGGAGCACTGGATCACCCTCAACGAGCCCTGGTGCAGCGCCTTCCTGGGCTACGGCTCCGGCGTCCACGCCCCCGGCCGCACCGACCCGGCCGCCTCCCTGCGCGCGGCCCACCACCTCAACCTGGCCCACGGCCTGGGTACGGCGGCCCTGCGCTCGGTGATGCCGGCCCGCAACCAGATCGCCATCAGCCTCAACTCCTCGGTGGTGCGGCCCCTTTCACAGGACCCGGCCGACCTGGCGGCGGCCCGCCGCATCGACGACCTGGCCAACGGGATCTTCCACGGGCCGATGCTGCACGGGGCGTACCCCGAGACCCTCTTCCCGGCGACGGCGTCGGTCACCGACTGGTCGTACGTCCTCGACGGCGACGTCCGCACGATCAACGCGCCGCTGGACGCGCTCGGCCTGAACTACTACACGCCGACCCTCGTCTCGGCAGCCCCCGAAACGGTCCGGGGCCCGCGGGCGGACGGCCACGGCGCAAGCGACCACTCCCCCTGGCCGGCCGCCGACGGTGTGCTGTTCCACCAGACCCCGGGCGAACGCACGGAGATGGGCTGGACGATCGACCCGACGGGCCTGCACGAGCTGATCATGCGCTACTCACGGGAGGCCCCCGGCCTGCCGCTGTACATCACCGAGAACGGCGCGGCCTACGACGACAAGCCCGACCCGGACGGCAACGTCCACGACCCCGAGCGCATCGCCTACCTCCACTCCCACCTCTCGGCGGTCCGCCGCGCCCTCACCGACGGCGCGGACGTACGCGGCTACTACCTCTGGTCCCTGCTGGACAACTTCGAGTGGGCGTACGGCTACGGCAAGCGCTTCGGTGCGGTGTACGTGGACTACGCGACCCTGGAGCGGACTCCGAAGTCGAGCGCGCGGTGGTACGCGGAGGCGGCACGGACGGGGGCGCTGCCGGCGGTGTCGGCCGCCTAGCGGGAAGGGGCGCGGCACCCCTCGGGGGAGGGGTGCCGCGCCTCGCCGGTCAGGAGCCGTACGGCTCGGTCACTTGAAGGCGCCGAACGCCTTCGAGAACGCGAACTTGTCCTGGGTGATCGAGCTGCACGTGGCGTCGGCGGTGGGCTTGGTGCCCCCGTCGCACTGCTTGTCGCGGGTCGCGGACCACATGGAGAGCCAGCCGAGGCCCTTGGACTTGGCGAAGTTCACCAGCTGGGTGGCGTCGTCGACCTTGAAGACCTCGGAGGAGACGTCGTTGACGCCGATCATCGGGGTGACCGCGACCGTCTTCCAGGCGGCGGAGTCGGAGAGCCCCAGGACGCTCTTGACCTGGGCCTGGGTGGCGGTCGCCGCCTGCTCGGCGTAGGTGCCCATGTCGCCGCTGTAGGAGGGGCCGTAGTCCATCGCCATGATGTTGACGGTGTCGATCTTCACGCCGTTGGACTTGGCGTTGGAGAGCAGGTTCACGCCGTCCTGGGTCAGGCCCTCGGGCATCACCGGGAGGGTGTAGGAGACGTCCAGGCCCGGGTGCTGGGCCTGGAGCTTGGCTATGGCCTGGGCGCGGCGGGTGTTGGCGGTCGTGTTCGGCAGCGCGCCGCCCTCGACGTCGAAGTCGACCTTGGTCAGCTTGAAGGCGTCGACGACCTTGCCGTAGGCGGCGGCCAGCGCGTCCGCGGAGGAGCAGGTGGTGGCCAGCTCGGAGCCGGAGGCGCCGCCGAAGGAGACCCGGACGTCACCGCCCTTGGCGCGCAGGGAGCCGATCTGCGCGGCCACGCCGTCGCTGGTGACGTCCGTGACGCCGCCCCACTTGGGGGTGCAGCCGCCGCCGTCGGTGATGAAGGCGAGGTTGAAGTTCTTCACGCCGGTCGCGTCGGCCGCGGCGAGGAGGTCGAAGGCCGGGTAGAGGGAGGTGTCGACGTAGGGCGCGAAGCCGGCGGAAGCGGTGGTGCCGCTGCCGGTGCTGCCGGTCGGCGTGGGCGTCGCGCTCTGGGTGGGGGTGGCGCTCTGGGTCGGGGTCGCGGTCTTGGTGGGGGTCGGGGTCGGCGACTGGGTCTGCGTCGGGCGGCCGCTCGGCTCGGGGGTCGCGCCGCCGTCCGCGGAACAGCTCGCGTTGTCGATACGACAACCGGTGGGATCCCCGGCACCGTTGACGACGAAGCCGACGGTGACCGACTTGCCGGGCGCGAGGCCCTCGGTGTCCCACTTGGCCTGCTTCACGGTGACGTGCTGACCGCTCACGCTCGACTCGCCGTTCCACAGCGAACTGAGCTTCGCGCCCGCGGGGAGGTCGAACTCCAGCGTCCAGGTCTTCTCCGCCTGGCCGCTGTTGTTGGTGACGACGTACTGCGCGGTGTAGCCCGTCGACCAGTCGCTGGTCTTGGTGTACGCGGCGTTCACGCCGGCCGCGTTCGCGGTGCCGGTCAGCAGGACCGCGCCGCCGCCGACCACGGCCGCGGCGACCAGGCCGCCGATCGCCTTGTTCCTGCCACTGATCCTGCGCCGGTGCGTGCTCATGCGCGTGCCTGCTTTCGCTGTTCACGGGGAGGTGAGGTGCGGCAGCACGCTAGCGAGCGAGAATCGGACAAACGGCTTGATACGGGCGGCTGTTGGGGATCTTATGGTGCGCTTAAGGAAGGGATCGGGGACGGTTAAAGGTCGAGACCAATTTGCGCGGCCGGCGCCTCCGCGCCGCTCCCCGGCGCCCTCCGCCCCCCGGCCCCCGCCCGTCCAGCTGGAACCAGATCCGCACCTCGGTGCCGCCCAGCACCGAGGATCCGATGCGGACGTCGCCGCCGGTGGCCTCCGCGAGCCGGCGCACGATGTCGAGGCCGAGCCCGGTCGAGCCCGCGCTGCCGGAGCCGCGGCCGCGGGCCATCGCCGCCTCGGGGTCCGGTATGCCCGCCCCCGCGTCGGAGACCAGCACGATCACCGCGTCCTCGCCGTTGTGCACGTCGACCGCGAAGGCGGTGCCCTCGGCGGTGTGCCGGAAGACGTTGCCGAGCAGCGCGTCGAGCGCGGCGGCCAGGTCGGCCCGGGCCACGGGTATGCGCACCGGCCGCTCCACTCCGGCCACCCGCCATTTGCGGCCCTCGTCCTCGGCGAGCGCGGACCAGAACTCCATGCGCTCGCGGACCACTTCGGCCGCGTCGCACCCGGCGCCGGGCCCGGCCGCCGCGGTCTGCGGCTTGGCCTCCCGGGCCGTCCGGATGATGGTGTCGACCTCCCGCTCCAGCTGGGCGACGGCGGCCCGGGTCTGCTCGGCGGCCGGACCGCCACCGAGGGAGGCCGCGTTGAGCCGGAGCACGGTCAGGGGGGTGCGCAGGCGATGGGAGAGATCCGCCGCCAGTTCTCTCTCGTTCGCGAGGAGCTGTACGACCTGGTCGGCCATGGAGTTGAACGCGACCGCCGCCAGCCTCAGTTCGGTCGGGCCGTCCTCCGGCACCCGGGCGCCCAGCTGGCCCTCGCCCAGCTCGTGCGCACCCTCGACCAGCCGCTGCGCGGGCCGCACCATGCGCACCCCGAGCCGGTCGGCGACCGCGACCGAGCCGACGATCAGCGCGAGTCCGACACCGGCGAGCACCGCCCAGGCCGTGCCGACGCCGTTGCTCACCTCGGACTGGGGGACGTACACCTCGACGACCGCGACGCCGGAGCTGAGCGCGACCGGCTGCAGCAGGGTGGAGCCGCCGGTGACCGAGGTGGTGGAGGCACGGCCCAGCTTCCGTACGGCCTCTATGTCCCGGTCGGCGGCGCGCTTGCGGCCGAGGTCGAGCGCGGCCCGGCCGTCGGCGGCGGGCAGGTGGACGGCCATCCCGGAGTCCGCGCCGGCCGAGGCCACCACCCGCTCCAGCTTGTCCCGGTCGGTGGTGATGGACAGCGCGGGGGCGACCGCGGCGGCCTCCCGCTCGGCGTTGGAGAACGCGTGGTCGCGGGCCATCTCCTTGACCACGAGACCGAGGGGGACGGCGAAGGCGACCACGACCATCGTGGTGACCGCCAGACACACCTTGACCAGGGCCCATCTCATCGCGGCGGCTCCCCTTCCCCGTCGGCGAGCACGGGCGGCTCCAGCTTCACGCCGACACCCCGGAGGGTGTGCAGATAGCGCGGCCGGGCGGCCGTCTCCCCCAACTTCCGGCGCAACCAGGACAGATGCACGTCGATGGTCTGGTCGTCGCCGTAGGACTGCTGCCAGACCTCGGCGAGGAGTTCCTTGCGGGCCACGACGACACCGGGGCGGCCGGCGAGGAAGGCGAGCAGGTCGAACTCGCGGCGGGTCAGGTCGAGCCGGACGCCGTCCAGTTCGGCTTGGCGGCGCAGCGGATCCACGGTCAGCCCGCCGACCCGGATGACGGGCGAGGGCGGGGCCTCCCCGACGGCGGAGCGGGCCCGGCGCAGCACGGCCGCGATCCGCGCGGACAGATGCTCGACCGAGAACGGCTTGGTCAGATAGTCGTCCGCCCCCGCGTTCAGCAGCCGCACGATCTCCGTCTCGTCGTCCCGCGCGGTGGCGATGATGACGGGCACGTCGGTGATGCCGCGCAGCATCTTCAGGGCCTCGGAGCCGTCCAGGTCGGGCAGTCCGAGGTCCAGGATGACGACGTCGAAACGGAGATGGGCGACCTCGCGCAGCGCCTCCAGTGCCGTACCGACGCTGCGCACGGTGTGCGAGGCGTCGGTCAGATGCCGGATGAGCGCCGAGCGTACGAACTGGTCGTCCTCGACCACGAGCACACTTGCCATGCGCCGCACCGTACGCCATGCGGTGGACACCGGTCCGGCGCCTGTGGATAACTCGGGGCGAGTGCGCACGGCGGTAACCCTGAGGCAGTATGGCTCGCGATGCGCAGAGGACTCGTACACGTACTGGCGTGGCTGCTCGCTACGGGCGCGGCGGTCACGCTGTCGTGGTGGGGCGTGCACACGGTGATGGCCGGGACGGCGTACGACCCGCCGCGCGCCCTGCCGATCACGGCGGCGGACACGACCACGCAGCGCTCGAAGCCGCTGGACACGCCGACCGCGCGGCCGGCTCCGTCGAGGAGCCCGTCGTCCGAGCCGCCGTCGCCCACACCGTCCCGGACACGGACCCCCAGCACCAGCCCCTCCGCCACGGCCTCCGGCCGGGTCAAGGCCTACGACACGGACGGGGGCCGGGCGGTCTTCGACCTGGGACCGGCGAGCGCCACGCTCGTCTCGGCGACGCCGGGGACCGGCTGGTCGATGCAGGTGTGGAAGACGGAGACGTGGATCCGGGTGGAGTTCGGCAGCGGCGCGGACCGGGTGTCGGTGTTCTGCACCTGGCACGACGGGCCGCCCCATGTGGAGGTCGGCACCTACTGAGCCGCCGGCGCTAACGGAACACCGAGGGCGGCGGGGCCGGGGAGGCCACCGCCGCCGCGTCCGTCACGGGTGCGGCGCCACCGGTGAAGTCGAGGAGCTGCTTGCCGTGTTCGACGCGGGCGGGGTGCGGGTCGGAGGCGGCGCGGCGGGTGAGTTCGGCGAGCGGGAGCGGGAGGTCGCAGGCGGCCAGGATGGCGTTGCCGAAGCGCTTGCCGCGCAGCACGGCCGGGTCCGCGATCAGCGCGAGTTCCGGGAAGCGGGCGGCGGCGGTGGCGATCTGGCCGCGCAGATGGGCGAGCGGCGGGCCGTCGGCGAGGTTGGCGGCGTAGACACCGGAGGGCTTCAGGGCCCGGCGGACCTCGTCCAGGAACTCGGTGGAGGTGAGGTGGGCGGGGGTCCGGGCGCCGCTGAAGACATCGGCGATGACCAGGTCGGCCCAGCCGTCCGGCACCTTGGCAAGACCTTCGCGGGCGTCGGCCGACCTGACCCGTATTCGGGCGTTCGGGTCCAGCGGCAGCTCGCGGCGGACCAGTTGGACCAGGGCAGCGTCCCGCTCGACGACCTGCTGGGTGGAGCGGGGACGGGTGGCGGCGACGTACCGGGCGAGGGTGAGGGCGCCGCCGCCGAGGTGCACCGCCTGCACCGGCTTACCGGGCGGGGCGACGAGATCGATGACATGGCCGAGGCGGCGCTGGTACTCGAAGGAGAGGTACTCCGGGTCGTCCAGGTCGACGTGCGACTGGGGCGCCCCGTCGATCAGCAGCGTCCAGGCCCGGCCGCGGTCCGGGTCGGGTATGAGCTGCGCGAGTCCGCCGTCGACCGTCTCCACCACGGCCTCGACGGCGGCCGACCTGCGCCGGTTGTTCCTGGACCTGCCCATCGGTCCATTTTCGCAGCTGCCGCGGGTGCTCGCTTCACCGGCAGCTGTCGGCCGCCTCGATCAGCCGGGCCGCCTCCCCGAGGGCCCGGCGCAGCACCACCGGGTCGGTCGCGAGGTCGGCCTCGCCGGGCGGCACCAGCCAGTCCGAGCCCTCCACCGGCGGCTCCGGGGCCAGCCGCAGTCCCCGCCCGTCGGTCTCGGTGCAGGTGCTGCCCGGTACGTCCCAGCAGGCGGCGGTGCCCGCCGGCACCAGGAAGCCGAGGGTGTCGCATCCGTCGTCGTGCAGAACGGGCCCCACGGCCTCCCCGGCCCCCCGCCGCAGGATGTCGACCGCCTCCAGCCCCTGCCGGGTCGGCACCGTGACGAGGTCGCAGGCCGCGTCGCCCGCCGTCATCGACGGCGTCGCAACCGGCGTGTCCGACATACAAGGATCGTTGCTCTGGCTGGTCTCCATGCCGGCCTCCACCACGCCGCCCTGTTGCAGTCCACGGAGTCCAACGCACGAGCGCGTCAACGGCTACGGCACAAGTGCGCCGCAAAGGATGGCAGTTCATGGCAGATCGTGGATGAGATATCCGGTTTGTAGCTAAACACAGCGTGGCGGGTCCGACACAGCAGGTACGTTCTTGCTCGCCGGAACCAGGGTGTCACAGGACAACTCAGCCCGAATCCACTCCGGATCCGGCATGGTTCGACGGTTCGCACGAGAGGACCCGGCCATGGCGTCGTCAACCGAGACCTCGTCACAGCCCGAACGGCCACCCCGGCCGAACCTCGCCTTCCGGCAGCTGCGCGGCCGGCGCTCACCGGCCGAGTTCGCGGCACTGGTGCGGCGGGCCGCCCGCGAGATCGGTGAGCGGGTGAGCTGTGACGCGCGTTACATCGGCAGGGTCGAGGCGGGTGAGATCCGCTGCCCCAACTACGCGTACGAACGGGTGTTCCTGCACATGTTCCCCGGCCGCACGCTCACCGACCTCGGCTTCGCGCCGCGCTCCGCCGTCCGCGGACGCGCGGCGCGTCCGCCCGGGGAGGCGCCCCCGGCGTTCGGCACCGCTGAGACGCGGGGGGCGTGCGAGCCGTATGACACTCCGGACCGGTACGACCCGCAGGACCCGCACGACCCGCACGAGAACGACCACTTGGACCACGAGGAGAGCGACGTGCTGCGTCGCGCATTCATGACCGGCGGAGGCGCCACGGTTGCCGCCGCCACGCTGAGCCCGTTGGGGCTCACCACCGACGCCGTGGCGGCGGCCCGGCCGCTGCGCCGCGCCGGAACCCCCGAGGCGGCCGCCCTGGAGGAGGCCGTCCGCCGCATTCGGCTGCTCGACGACCGGCACGGCGCTGACGGCCTGTACCGGCGCGCGGCAGCGCCGCTGCGCGCCGCCTACGCGCTCCTGGACGCCGGAGCGACCCGGCAGACGACCGCCGAGCGACTGCACTCGGGCGCCGGTGAACTCGCCATCTCCGTGGGCTGGCTGGCCCACGACTCCGGGCGCTTCGACGATGCCCGCTCGCACTACGCGGAGGCGCTCGCGACCGCCCGGATGACCGGCGACGACGGTCTGGAGGCCCACGCGTTCTGCAACACGGCGTTCCTGGCCCGCGACGCCGGGCGCCCCCGCGAGGCGGTGCGCGCCGCGCAGGCCGCCCAGCGCGTCGCCCGCCCGCTGGGCTCCCCCCGTCTGATGTCCCTGCTCGCCCTGCGCGAGGCGGGCGGCTGGGCGGGGCTCGCCGACCGCACCGGCTGCGAACAGGCACTGGCCCGGGCCCAGGCCCTCTTCGAGCGGGGCCACTCGGACGCCGACCCCGAGTGGATGAGCTTCTACGGAGAGGCCGAGCTGGAGGGTCTTGAGGCGCAGTGCTGGTCGACGCTGGGCGACTGGCGGCGCGCGTCCCGCCACGCGCGCCGTGCGGCGGGCCTCCAGGACCCGCACTTCACCCGCAACATCGCCCTCTACACCGCCGAACTCGCCGACGACCTGGCCCGCGAGGGCCGCCCCGACGAGGCGGCGGCCGCCGCGCTGCACGTCCTGTCCCTGCTGGACCAGGTCCAGTCGTCCCGCATCCAGACGATGCTGGCGGGGACGGCACGGGTGTTGCTGCCGCATCGGCGGGCTTCGGGTGTGTCGGACTTCTTGGACCGCCACGCTTCGCTGCCGCGGGCTGGGCGGGGGTAGGGTCCGTCGTCGGCTGCGGGTGCGTGGGGGCTTGTCGCGCCCACGCGGCGGAGCCGCACATCGATACAGCCCCGCGCCCCTGGGGAGTTGCAGCCCCGTCGGCCCTCTAGTTGCCCCACGTAGCTGCGGGCAGTCGTGCCGCTGGGGCGGCACGGGTGGGCGCAGCGGCACCCTGCCAGCGCCGGGAAGCGCCCCCCGGCCAGCACCAACACCGGGCACCCAGTTACCCCGCCAAGTGCCCCAAGTCGTTCCAGCTCTCGATCGCCGGCTCGCCGTAGGCCCAGCCGAGTATCGAAAGTGAGGTCGGGTTCAGGCGTATGCGGGCCGCGAAGTCCAGGGGCAGGCCGAGCCACCGTGCGCCGATGGACCGCAGGATGTGCCCGTGGGCGAAGACGAGTACGTCGCGGTCGGCCGAGCGGGCCCAGGCCACGACCTCGTCCGCGCGCGCGGTGACCTCGGCGATGGACTCGCCCTCGGGAACGCCGTCCCGCCAGATCAGCCATCCCGGCCGCACGGCCTGGATCTCGGCGGGCGTCATGCCCTCGTACGCGCCGTAGTCCCATTCCATGAGCGTGTCCCAGGACTCGGCTCGCTCACCGAACCCGGCCAGCTCGCACGTCTCACGCGCGCGTGCCAGCGGACTGGTCCGCACCTCGACACCCGGCAGCCCGTCCAGCGGAGCGCGATGCAGCCGCTCGCCGAGCAGCTTGGCCCCGCGCCGGCCCTCCTCCAGGAGCGGCACATCGGTCCTGCCGGTGTGCTTGCCGGACAGCGACCATGCCGTCTGTCCGTGCCGGGCCAGCAGGATGCGCGGTGCCATGGGGGACCTTTCCAGAAGCAGGGAGGGGTCCCTCCATCATCGCAGGGGCAACCCACCGCGCGATCTCGGCGTCTTTGAGGGCTGAGCGCCCGCATGGCCGGGATATGGACACCGTAAAGTGGCACGGTCGCCCGTCGGGGCGCACCAAGCAGAAGGGGGAGGGCGATCGGATGTCGCAGACCGAGACACCGGGCACCGAGGTGGCCCCGCGAACCCGGCTGCGGTGGTGGACCGAGCTGCCCCTGATCCTGCTGGTCTACGGCTGCTACTCGGCCGGCCGCCTCCTCGCGCGGGGTGACGTCTCCACCGCCGTCGACCACGGCCTGGCCATCCTGCGCATCGAGAAGGCCCTGTACCTCAACGCCGAGCACCCGCTCAACCGGCTGTTCACGCGCGAGGCGTGGCTCGGCGTACCGGCCGACTTCTGGTACGCCTCCCTGCACTACCTGGTCACGCCCGTCATCCTCGTCTGGCTGTTCCGGGCCCGCGCCGAGCACTACCGGGCGGCCCGCACCTGGCTGATGACGTCCACGTTCATCGGATTGATCGGCTTCACCCTGCTGCCCACCTGCCCGCCCCGCCTGCTCGCCGACGGCCACGGCTTCGTCGACACGATGGCCCAGTACAGCTCGTACGGCTGGTGGGGCGGCGAGGCCAGCGCGCCGCGCGGCATGGGCGGCATGACCAACCAGTACGCGGCGATGCCGAGCCTGCACGTGGGCTGGGCGCTGTGGTGCGGGGTCATGCTGTGGCGGTACGGCGGCAACCGCCTCACGAAGGCCCTCGGCGTCGCCTACCCGCTGGTGACCGCGATCGTCGTCATGGGCACCGCCAACCACTACTCCCTGGACGCGGTCGCCGGGGTCGCGGTGATGGGCGTGGGCCTGCTGCTCGCGCCGCGCGTGCTGCGCGGTGCGGATCTGCTGCGGGCCCGCTTCGAGCGCCGTACCCCAGCGGTCCCTTCGGGCACGGGTTCCCCGATTGTCAGTGGCGGATGCCAGACTTCCGCGGGTGAGCGAATTCCACGGCAGCGCGAGTCGCAGCTCGCATCCGCAGCCGAACCGGACGGCTCCCCCAGCGACGCAGGGGAAGAGGCTCCGGCAGCGGCTCGCTGAGCTGCGCGGTCCCGACGTACCGGCCAAGGCCCTGGACGCGCGCGCCCTCGCGGCGCTCGCCGCGAACCCCGGGTGCCGCAGGCGGGCGATCCTGGACGGCGCCGGAGTGGACAAGGCGGCGCTGGCCGGCGCGCTGGGCGCGCCCTCCGGCTTCGGGCAGTCGCAGTTCGCGCTGACCCGGGGCAACGCGTTCGAGGCACGGGTGAAGGCGGACGGCGGCGCCGAGCTGCTGCGGCTGGTCCACACACGGCTCGACCCGGGCGCGGAACCGCCCGCCGGAGCAGCCGTCCCCGACCTGTCCGCGCTCGGCCCCGAGGGCCGGACGGCCCGTACGGCGCTGGCGCTGCGCGAGGCCGTGGCCGCGGGCGGCTGGACGCTGCTCGACCACCCGATGCTGGCGCTGGACGTGGCGGGCTCGCTCGCCTTCCTGGAGCCGGACGCGGTGGTGGTGCACCCGGACGGCAGCTGGACGGTCGTGGAGATCAAGTCCTTCCCGATGCTGGACGGTTCGGCCGACCCGGCGAAGGTGGGCGCGGCCGCCCGGCAGGCGGCGGTGTACGTGCTGGCCCTGGAGGAGGTCGCGGCCCGTCTCGACCACCCCGCTCCCCGGGTACGGCACCGGGTGCTGCTGGTGTGCCCGAAGGACTTCTCCAACCTGGCCACCGCCTCCGCCGTGGACGTGCGCAAGCAGCGCGCGGTCACCGCCCGCCAGCTGGCCCGGCTCACCCGCATCGAGGAGATCGCCGATGCCCTGCCCGAGGGTGTGTGCTTCGCACCGGACCGCCCGGCCGAGGAGCTGACGGCGGCCGTGGAGACGGTCCCGGCGACGTACGCGCCCGAGTGCCTGTCGGCCTGCGAACTGGCCTTCCACTGTCGGGAACGCGCCGGCGCGGCGGACGCCGTGACCCGCCTCGGCCGCCCCCTGCGGGCCGAGCTGGGCGGCCTGAACACGGTCGAGGACGTCCTCGCGGCCGCCCGCGGCGACAGCGGCGACCCCGACGACCCGGCGGTGGCCGCGCTGCGCCGGGCGGCGGCCCTGCGCGCGGAGGCACTCGCCATGGCCGGCCGGGCGGTGGCCCCGTGTCCCTGATCGCCACCCTGGCCCGGCTCGAGGCCGTCAGCACCGGACGTGCCCAGCCGGCCGCGACCGTCCGCCACCGGCACCTGTCCGAGCACCCCCTGGTGTTCGTGCCGCTCACCACCGCCGGTGAGGCCGGCGCGCCGCTCGGTGCGCTGGTGGGCACCGACCGGGACGCGCCACGACTGCTGGTCGTACCCCAGCCCCGCGACCGTGACCTGCGGTTCGCGTTCCTCGCCGAGCTGGCCGACGTCGTCCTGCCGTACCTCGACTCCTACGCGGAGGCCGTCGAGGCGGCCGAGCGCACGGAGACCGACCCGGAGTCCGGCAAGCGGGTCAAGGTCGAGGTCGAGCTGTGCACGGACGCGCCCCAGCTGATCGTGCCGAGCCGCGCGGGCCTGGACTTCGTACGACTCCTCGGCCGCTCCATGCGCTTCCGCCGCACCGCCGAACAGGACCCGGAGACGCCCCACCCCGCGCCGCCCCGCATCCCCCTGCTGGGCCGCTGGCTCACCCACTACGGCGAGCGGGCCCGCGTACCCGGCTCCTCGCTGCTCCTGGCCCTGACCGACGTGCTGTCCCGGCACTGGGCGACCGGCCAGTCCAGCCTGGAGGACCAGCACCTGGGCGCGCTGCTCGCCTGGATCGACCCTCCCGCGGACAGCACCGGCGCCGAGGCCGCCCGCCGGGCCGAACTCGCGCGCGACGCCGACGGCCAGCTGCTGTGCCCGCCGGCCGGCCCGGCCACCGACCCGGCGTTCGACAACAAGCTCCTGGCCCCGGCCATCGAGCGCTACGACCGCGCGCGTGGCGCGCTGGCCGCCGCCGAGGACGCCCTGCAGGCGGACGACCGGCTGGCCGCGCTCACTGCGGCCGAGCGGGAGATCCGCGACCTGGTCGAAAGCCGCACCCGGCCCACCTGGGACGCGGTCTGGCGGGGCCTGGACCTGCTGCGGGCGCTGCCGGACGGGGCCCGTGTCGAGGAGCGGTGGACCCGGGACCGCTGGTCGTTCACCGGCCACCGCGACCGGGTCCTTGCCGGTGAACCCCCGCAGCCGCGCCGCGACGACGCGGTGACGGCGGCGAACAAGCTGGCCACGCGCGAGCGCGAGCAGGCCCGGCTGGAGGCGCAGGAGGCACTGGACGACCCGCTGGTGCTGGCGGGGCGGCGGCTGGCCGGGGAGGCCTTCGCGGGCGAGGTGACCGATGTCGTCCTGGCGTACAGCGAGGGCAAGCGGCCCAGCCCGCGCCCGCTGGTGACGGTGCGCACGGACGACCGGCCGCATCTGGCGGAGCGCGCGAAGGTCTACCGCTCGCTGGGCGGCAAGCCGCAGGCGGCGGAGTTCGTCGGATACGACGCCGCTCCGGACGAGGGAGTCCTCGTCCTCCGGATCGTGGACAAGATGGGCCGGGGCAAGGAGCCCGAGCCCGGTTCGGTGCCGGAGAAGGGCGACGCGGTCTGCTTCACCCTCTTCGAGCACGAGCAGCGCGGCGGCGCGAAGCTGCCCGACCCGGAGGAGACCCCGTGGACGCACGGCGGCCCGCCGGGCGAAGCCGTACCGGAAGCGCCCGACACGACGACCGAGGAGGACGTGCTGTGACGACGGTCGACTTCGACCCCGGAGCCGCTGCCGCCCGCGCCACGGCCGCGATCCTCCACGACACCCTGCAGGGCGCCGATCGGGGTGTGGTCGTCGACTCCCCGCCCGGCGCCGGCAAGTCCACCCTGGTGGTCCGCGCGGCCCTCGAACTGGCCGAGGCGGGCCGCCCGTTGATGGTGGTCGCGCAGACGAACGCCCAGGTGGACGACCTCGTCCTCCGCCTCGCCGAGAAGAACCCGGACCTGCCCGTCGGCCGCCTGCACAGCAGCGACACGGACCCCTACGACAAGGCGCTGGACGACCTCCCGCAGATCCGCACGTCGGCGAAGGCGGCGGACCTGGCCGGCCTCCCGGTCGTCCTGTCCACGGCCGCGAAGTGGGCGCACGTCAAGGTGGACGAGCCGTGGCGGCACGCGATCGTCGACGAGGCGTACCAGATGCGCTCGGACTCCCTGCTGGCCGTGGCCGGCCTGTTCGAGCGGGCGCTGTTCGTGGGCGACCCGGGCCAGCTGGACCCGTTCGCGATCGTGGGCAGTGAGCAGTGGGCGGGCCTGTCGTACGACCCCTCGGCCTCGGCGGTCACCACCCTCCTGGCCCACAACCCGGGCCTGCCCCAGCACCGCCTGCCCGTCTCCTGGCGCCTCCCGGCCTCCGCGGCCCAGCTGGTCTCGGACGCCTTCTATCCCTACACGCCGTTCCGCAGCGGCACCGGCCCCGGCGACCGCCGCCTCGCCTTCGCCGTCCCCTCCGACGGCTCGGGCCCGGACCGGGTGATCGACGAGGCGGCGGAATCCGGCTGGGGCCTGCTGGAGCTGCCCGGCCGGCACACCCCGCGCACGGACCCGGAGGCGGTCCGGGCGGTGGCCTCGGTCGTACGACGCCTGCTGGACCGCGAAGGCGCCGCCGTCTCGGAACGCTCCCCGGCCCCTTCCCCGCTCACCCCCGACCGCATCGCCGTCGGCACGGCCCACCGCGACCAGGCGGCGGCGGTCCGCTCGGCGCTCGCGGAACTGGGCGTCACGGACGTCACCGTCGACACGGCCAACCGCCTCCAGGGCCGCGAGTACGACGTCACGGTCGTCCTCCACCCGCTCTCCGGCCGCCCCGACGCCACCGCCTTCCACCTGGAGACCGGCCGCCTGTGTGTCCTGGCCTCCCGCCACCGCCACGCCTGCATCGTGGTCTGCCGCGCGGGCGTAGGCGACCTCCTGGACGACTACCCCTCCACAGAACCGGTCCAGCTGGGGACGCTGGTGAAGTTTCCTGATGGTTGGGAGGCGAATCACGCGGTGTTGGCTCATCTGGCGGAACATCGCGTGAGCTGGCGGCCTTGAGTTTCTTGGTGTGTACGCGGGACTTCGGGCAGACCCGAGGTCCCCTTGCGCCCGCGCGAGACAATGGAGGGTGGACCACCGGAAGGCGGCGCCCACCGGACCGTACGAGGAGGAGACGAGACATGGCGGAGCCCACGCCGCGTCGGCATGAACCGCGGCTACGCCCCGCGCCCCTGATCTTCGAGCCCGCGGAGGCGGCCTCCGATCCCGAGCACTTCTTCGACCTGGAGTCGATGGAGGATCCGCAGGCGCTGCTGGCGCGGGCGACGGAGCTGGCCCTGGCCTTCCAGGCGGCGGCCGACCGGGCCGTGGAGTTCCAGGCCATCGCGGCGGCCCAGCTCGCCGACCCGCGCCGGTTCGACCGGCTGACCCCGGCGGACATCGCCGAGCGGGCCGAGTGGACCGAGGACTACGCCAAGAAGATGGTGGAGTTCGGCCGGGATCTGCTGCGCGGAGTCGACACCGAGGGCCGGAGCCCCGTCGACCCCGTCTAGCCCACACGTCACCCGCCTGGCATATGCCGGGCGGGCAAGATACTCCTCCCCGCCCGCCCCTGTCCCGGTTTTCCGCAACCCAGAAGAACCGTGTGCTCACGGCCGGTACATGTAGTCGTCATGAGCTGCACACCGCATGTCACCTGTGCCACCACCGACGGAGCCGCGTGGCTCGCCTCGGCAGGAACGTATCCGCGAAGCACGCTCGCCCTGTGGCGGGAGCGGCCCGACGCCCCGCTGGTCCTCCCCTGCGGCTCCGTCTTCGACGTGGTGAGCGCCCCGGCGATCTTCGGGCGCCGCATGCTGGACCGCTTATGGGACGAGGGACCGGGGTCCGGGCCGGTCGCGGTCTTCCGGGGCCGCATGCTGCTGTTCGCCGCCCCGGGCACGGCCCATCGGCTGCCCTCGCTGCTGAGCTGGGAGGAGTGGGGGTCCCACCGCACGGAAGCCGTTCCGCCGCTGCTCTGCCACGGCACGGGAGACGCCGTGACCGTCCCCGCCCTGTCCGGCGACGAGTCCCCCACCCCCGGCGGCTCCCGCTGGCTGGTCGCCCCGGACACCCGTCATCCCTGGCTGCCGGGCCCCGAGGTCCTGCTCTGGGCGGCCGTACGAGCGGCCCGTGCGGCCGTACGGATATCGATTTTTCCTCCCGCCGACCAGGATGCTAAGGTCTACGACGTCAGCAGGCGCCGCTAGCTCAGTTGGTTAGAGCAGCTGACTCTTAATCAGCGGGTCCGGGGTTCGAGTCCCTGGCGGCGCACGTGACGACGGCGGGTCGGATTCGAAAGAATCCGGCCCGCCGTTTTCGTATACCAAAGCTCCCGCGAGACACGCGCACCAAAGCTCCCGCAAGGCGCGCTCTCAGCCCGTCACCCCCGGCGTGATCTTCACCGTCCACGCGCCGGACGCCGTCCGCCCCTCCACCTCCACCTTCACGCCCTCCCCGGGCACCGTGAAGCTCTCCCCGAGGGAGACCGGGGCGTCGGCCAGGGGCGGGTAGACCGAGTTCTCCCAGCACGCCTCGGTGTGCGGGTGGGCGTCCACCACCTCGATCGGACCCCCGCCGGACTCCGCGCCGCCGCGCACCCGGTAGACCAGGACCCCCTGCCGGCAGCCCGCGCGGTCGTTGCCCACCGGACCGCGCGCCTCGAAGGCCAGGACGCTGTCGGCGCCGGTGCGCACGACCGCCAGCTTCGCGCCATGGCCGAGGCCGAAGGCGGGGGCACCGGCCGCACCCTGTACCGGGACGCCGGGGCCCGCGGCCAGCGGCTCCAGGGTCAGCCGGGTCGGCCCCGCACCCCGCACGCACACCACCTGGCGCGGATCCAGCCAGCCCAGCTTCCACTTGTGCCAGGCGAACAGGTCCGGGGACAGCCCGAACTGGCTGCCCATCAGGTCCCAGTCGCCGACGTAGGTGTCCCAGTCGCCCTTGCCGTCGACCGGGCGGTGGTAGAGGTCGGGGAGGTCGAAGACATGGCCGGTCTCGTGGGCGAGAACCAGCCGGTCGGGCGGGTGCTTCTCGAAGACCGTGACGACCCGGCGAACGTCCGTGCCGTCCACGTGCATGGGGGTGTCGAGGTTGACGACCTTCGTCGCGTCCGAGTCGACGCCGGGCGCGTCCGGGTCGGCGACGAAGTAGACGACGTCGTAACGGGAGAAGTCGACCTCCTGGTCGGCCGCGGCGAACGCGTCGCGCAGATAGGCGGCGCGGTTCTCGGGGCTCCAGTCGCGCTTCATGGCGTACGAGGCGGACGGCCGCGGCATCCTCAGCCAGTGGCCGAGCGGGTGCGGGCGCAGCGTGAACCGGCCGTACGAGGCCTGTTCGAAGAAGCGGCTGGTGGCCGGGAAGTGGTCGGCGGCCAGCTCGGCGGGGGTGGTGCGCGGGGTGGCGTCCGGGAAGGACAGGAAGATCATGACGGCGTCGAGCGTGCCGGTCGGGCGGGTGTAGTCGGGGTTCCAGGTGTCCACGCCCTCCGAGTGGTGGGCCTCGCTGCGGTGCAGGGCGCAGGGCGCCGTCGAGAAGGGTTCGGCGACCGACGGGCCGGTGAGGATCGAGGTCGCGGCGAGCGCCGACATCGTGGTGAACACGGCGGCGGTGCTGCGCAGCTTGGGCACGAAAGGACCTCCGGATTCGGTTCGCGGGACACCGAATCCAGACTGTGGTAGTTCATTGACGTTCGTCCTGTTTGCCTGAACCAGAAGGGTGAGTGCGCCCGTTTGGGCTCCGGCGTGCACCCAGAGCCGACACCCCGAAACACTCACGGAACGTCACAACTGGTCGAGGGCCTGAAGAACCCGTCCAGGTGCGGGCAGAAACGATCTGTCAGAACCTGTGGTCTGTCCGGGAGACTGGAGAGTGGCTGGAAGGCCCCAGGGCCAGCCTCTATGATCGGCACACTTTCCGGCACGGACACAGATCGAGTGCACTGCGGGAGCGAGCGGTGAGCGGAACCTCCGAAGGGCCGACGCCCGCGGCAGACCTCGACCGGTCAGCCGTCACAGACAGTGACCACGGCATCTACCATCGTGTCTTCGCGGCGGCCCCGCTCTCCATGGCCGTCGTCGATCGCGAGGGGCTCGTCGTCAGCGCCAACGCGGCCTTCGGCGACCTGCTCGGCGCCGACCCGGACGGGCTGACCGGACGGGTCGCCGCCGATCTGGTGGACCTGGCCTCGGACGCCCGTACCTGGCACGCCTACCGCGAGGTCCTGCGCGGCCGGCAGGCCAGGCTGCGCTGCACCCGCCGGCTGAAGCACCCCGAGGGGCACTCGGTGTGGGTGCAGGTCACCGTCGCCCCGCTGGCCGACGGCGGGCCCGGCGTCCTCGTGTCGGTCGCCGACATCGGCGCCCGCCGCGAACTCCAGGCCCGGCTGCGGCACTTGCAGATGCACGACCCGGTGACCCGGCTGCCCAACCGCACCCTGTTCTTCGAGCGCCTGACGGCCGCGCTGGAGGCGGAGTCGTACGAGCAGAGCGGCACCGGCCGCATCGGCCTGTGCTACCTGGACCTGGACGGCTTCAAGGCCGTCAACGACACCCTCGGCCACCGCGTCGGCGACCGGCTGCTCGCGGCCGTCGCCGAGCGGCTGACCCGGGTCGCCGACGAGACCGGGTACGCCCGCACAGGCACCCCCCTGGTGGCCCGGCTCGGCGGCGACGAATTCGCCTTGCTGGTCGAGGACTCCACCGGCACCGAGCAGCTCGCCGACCTCGCCGAGTCCGTGCTGAAGGCCCTGGAGGCACCCTTCGACCTGGCCGGACAGCGGCTGTCGCTGACCGCGTCCGTCGGGGTCGTGGAACGGCACGCGGCCGGTACGACCGCCACGGGTCTGATGCAGGCGGCCGACACGACGCTGTACTGGGCGAAGGCAGACGGCAAGGCCCGCTGGACCCTGTTCGACCCCGAGCGCAACGCGCACCTGGTGACCCGTCAGGCCCTCTCCTCCACCCTCCGCCCGGCCATCGAGCGGGGCGAGTTCGCCCTGGAGTACCAGCCGTTGGTGGGCATGGAGGACGGACGGCTGAGCGGGGTCGAGGCGTTGATCCGCTGGAATCATCCTCAGTTCGGCACACTGGCGCCGAATCGGTTCATCGGATTGGCCGAGGAGGACGGTTCGATCGTTCAGCTCGGCCGCTGGGCCCTGGCGACCGCCTGCCGGCAGGCCCGCCGATGGCAGCTGGACCACCCCGGCGAGCCGCCCATCTTCGTCAGCGTGAACGTGGCCGTACGCCAGGTGTGGGACTCCGACCTGGTGGCGGACGTGGCGGAGACGCTCGCCGAGACCGGGCTCGCCCCGCACCTGCTCCAGCTGGAGCTGACCGAGTCGGCCGTGATGGGTTCGGCGGGCCGCCCGCTGCAGGCCCTCCAGGCCCTCAGCGACATGGGCGTCCGCATCGCCATCGACGACTTCGGCACCGGCTACTCGAACCTGGCCTATCTGAGCCGGCTGCCGGTGTCGGTGCTGAAGCTGGACGGCTCCTTCGTGCGCGGCTTCCAGTACGAGGGCGACAAGAGCACGGTGGCCGTGCCGCCCAACCCGGCCGACGAGGTGATCGTGGAGGCGATGATCCAGCTGGCCCACCGCCTCGGCCTGACCGTCACCGCGGAGTGCGTGGAGACCTCGGCGCAGGCCACGCGGCTGCGCCGGATCGGCTGCGACACCGGGCAGGGCTGGCTGTACTCCCGTCCGGTGCCGCCGGATCGTATCTCCGAGCTGCTGGGCGAGCAGGCCTACGCGGTGGGCAAGCCGTAGGCGTCGGCGATCAGTTCGTAGGAGCGCAGCCGCAGCTCGCCGCGGTGGGCGTGCGAGGTGAGCATCAACTCGTCGGCGCCGGTGCGCTTCTGGAGATCGTCCAGGCCGGAGCGGACCTCGTCCGCCGTGCCGTGCACGATGTTGCCGGTCCAGGAGGCGACGAAGTCCTCCTCCATCGGGCTGAACTCGTGCTTCTCGGCGTCGGCCGGGTCGGGGAACAGGCCCGGGCGGCCGGTGCGCAGCCGGAGCATGTTCAGCGCGGCCGCCCGCACCTGCCGGCCGGCCTCCCGCTCGTCGTCCGTGGCGAGGGCGGAGACGCCGATGAGGGCGTACGGCTCGGCCAGCACCGCGGAGGGCCGGAAGGTCTGCCGGTACAGGTCGAGGGCCGGGATGGTGTTCTGCGCGGAGAAGTGGTGCGCGAAGGCGAAGGGCAGGCCGAGGAGACCGGCCAGGCGGGCGCTGAAGCCCGAGGAGCCGAGCAGCCAGACAGGCGGGCGGTGCGCGGACTGGACGCCACCGGGGCTGGTCCCCTGGATGGGGCCGGGGATGGCGTGGATGCGCCGGTAGGGGTGCCCGTCCGGGAAGTCGTCGTCCAGGAAGCGGATGAGTTCGGCCAGCTGCTCCGGGAAGTCGTCGGCGCCCTCGTTGAGGGTGTCGGCGCGGCGCAGCGCGGCGGCGGTGGCGCCGTCCGTGCCGGGCGCCCGCCCGAGGCCCAGGTCGATCCGCCCCGGCGCCATCGCCTCCAGCGTGCCGAACTGCTCGGCGATCACCAGGGGTGCGTGGTTGGGCAGCATGACGCCGCCCGAGCCGAGCCGGATGCGGTCGGTGTGGGCGGCGAGGTGGGCGAGGATCACGGCGGGCGAGGAGGAGGCGACGCCGGGCATGGAGTGGTGCTCGGCCACCCAGTACCGGTGGAAGCCGCGCGACTCGGCGAACCGGGACAGCTCCACGCTGGTGCGCAGCGCGTCGGTGGCGGTACTGCCCGCGCCGACGGTCACCAGGTCCAGTACGGAGAGGGGGACGGGGGCGGTCCCGTGCGTCGCGCCCCGGATCTCGTCTGCCGACACGGTGTGAGCCTCCTGTTGTGGCCGTGAGCTGTCGTTCTCGGCGATAACAGGAGGCTGTCTCCGCTTATTCCTTCTCGACCGACCGAGTCAGACCTGCACGATCGGCTCGCGGGTGAACAACTTCCCCAGCCTCGGCGCGTTCACCCGGCGGTCCGCCAGCCTCAGCCCCTCCCACACCGACACCTGGTTCGCCGTGAGCACCGGCTTGGACAACGCCTTCTCCAGCAGGCCGATGTGCGCGGCCGTGTGCAACGCCGTGTCCGGCAGCAACACGGCCTGCGCACCGGAGGTGTCCGCCGCCCGCGCCAGCGTCAGCACCTCCTCCTCACCCCACGTCCCGACCTCCGCCGCCGTGACGATCCCGGACGACCGCACCGCGACCACGTCGAGCCCCCCGGCCCGCAGGAAGTCCGCGAACAGCGCCGTCACCTCCTCCGGGTAGGTCGCGCCCACGGCGACCCGTCCTACCCCCAGCTCCCGGGCCGCGTGCACGAAGGCGAAGGACGTCGAGGAGGCCGGCATCCCGGCCAGCCGGGCCAGCGCCCGCACCTGCTCCTGGGCGCCCTCCCAGCCGTACACGAAGCTGCCGCTGGTGCACGCCCACACCACCGTCTCGGCGCCGGTGAGCCGCAGCTCGGCCACGCCGGCGGCGAGCCGCTCGGCCGAGCCCATCTCGCGCAGCGCGTCCACCCGGTGTGCGTCCACGCCGATGTCGGTGTGGACCAGGTCCACCCGGATGTCGCTGCCCAGGAGCTGCTCGATGCGTGGGTAGTCGTCCTCGCCGGAGTGGCCGGGGTAGAGGAGTCCGAGTGCAGTCATGACGGCCCTTCTTGGTGTTCCTGCGTTTCTTCCGGCAGTACGGGCCATTCCCGCGCGGCCTCGTCCAGCAGCGCCTGATAGGGCCCCACGGCTCGGGTACCCAGCCGGCGCAGCGCCGCCCACATCGTGACCTGGTTGGCCGACAGCACGGGGATGCGCAGCTCGGCCTCCAGCTGGGGGATGACGTCGTAGGTCGGAAGGTTGGTGCAGGAGATGAAGAGCGCGTCGGCGCCGCCGGGGCGGACCGCGGTGCGGGCCATCGCGACCACGTCCCGGTACGGCACCTGCCAGATGTGCCGGGTCAGCCCCATGAAGGCGCAGCCGGTGACCCGTACGCCGGCCTCGGCGACGAACTCCTGGAGGGCCCGGGTGACGGAGACGGTGTACGGGGTGACGAGGGCGACCCGGCGTACCCGCAACTCCGCCAGGGCCTCCAGCAGGGCGCCCGAGGTGGTCACCGAGGGCAGGGCGCCGGCTCTGGTCATCGCCGCGCACATCGCCCGTTCGCCCGCGATCCCGTCGACGAAGCTGCCCGAGGTGCAGGCGTAGGCGACGACCTCGGGGGCGACGGCGGTCAGCGCGCGCACCGCCTCGCCGAGGGTCTCGTGCTCGCTGACCAGCCGGGCCAGGTCCAGGCTCACCTCGACCGGCACGAACGGGGTCCGGGTCAGGTGCAGCGACACCTCGTCGGGCACCCAGCGCCACAGCTCGCGGTCGAGGGCGAAGTCGAAGGGGGCGACCACTCCGACACCGCGCTGGGGGCGGGGGCCGCCGAGAAAGGAGATGTCCATGGCAGGGGCACCGTCCTCATGCTGAGAGACGACGGAGGAACGGTCGGTGGGTACGCCCGTGTTGACGAAGGTAGGTTCCGGTGCGAGCGTGGTCAATCCGCGCATGTCAGACGCCCGGAGCGGCCCCGAATGACGCTGACCCAGCCCACCCTTCTCGTCCTGGACGCCGACCCGCCACCCCGGCTCGGCCGCCTCACCGGCCGTGCCCGGATCGTGCACACCGACGCGGCCGGTCTGGCCGAGCGGCTGCCGGAGGCGGACGTGCTGCTGGTGTGGGACTTCACCTCGCACGCCGTACGGGAGGCCTGGCCCGGGGCGGGGCCGCGGCCGCGCTGGGTGCACACGGCGAGCGCGGGCGTGGACCATCTGATGTGCCCGGAACTCGCCGCCTCCGAGACGGTGGTGACCAACGCGCGCGGGATCTTCGACCAGCCGATCGCCGAGTACGTGGCCGCCCTGGTGCTGGCGGTCGCCAAGGATCTGCCGCGCACGCTGGAGCTGCAGCGGGAGCGGACCTGGCGGCACCGGGAGGCCCGGCGGGTGGCGGGCACGCGCGCGTGCGTGGTCGGCTCCGGGCCGATCGGCCGGGCCATAGCCCGCACCCTGAAGGCCCTGGACGTGACGACGGCGCTGGTCGGGCGGGTCCCGCGGACCGGGATCCACGGCCCGGGCGATCTCGACCGGCTGATCGCCCGCGCGGACTGGGTGATCGCCGCCGCACCGCTGACCGAGCAGACGTACGGCATGTTCGACACCCGCCGGTTCGGCGTGATGCAGCCCTCGGCGGTCTTCGTGAACGTCGGCCGCGGCCAGCTGGTCGACGAGGACGCGCTCGCCGAGGCCCTGCGCAGACGCTGGATCGCCGGCGCGGCCCTGGACGTGTTCGCCGCCGAACCCCTGCCCGAGGACAGCCCGTTGTGGGGGCTGCCGGGGCTGATCGTCTCCCCGCACATGAGCGGCGACACCGTCGGGTGGCGGGATGAACTCGGCCTTCAGTTCGTGGAGTTGTACGAGCGGTGGGCGGCGGGCAGATCACTGGTGAACGTGGTCGACAAGAAACGCGGCTACGTCCCCGGTCACTGAACCACCAGGAGGGTGCATGCAGCTCACCGACCTGACCGCCGTACAACTCCTCGACGGCTACCGCAAGGGCGAGTTCAGTCCCGTGGAGGCGACCGAACAGGCCCTGGAGCGGGCGCGGCGGATCCAGCCGGAGGTGAACGCGTTCGTGCGCCTCACCGAGGAGGACGCGCTGGCGCGGGCGCGGGAGTCGGCGGAGCGCTGGCGGCACGGCGAGCCCGCCGGGCTGCTGGACGGGGTGCCGGTGACGGTGAAGGACATCCTGCTGCTGCGCGGCCACCCCACCCTGCGTGGCTCGAAGACCGTGTCCGAGCAGGGCCGTTGGGACGAGGACGCGCCCTCGGTCGCCCGGCTGCGCGAGCACGGCGCGGTCTTCCTCGGCAAGACCACGACACCCGAGTACGGCTGGAAGGGCGTCACCGACTCCCCGCTGACCGGCGTGACCCGCAACCCGTACGACCCCTCGCGCACCGCGGGCGGCTCCAGCGGCGGCAGCGCGGCGGCCGTCGCGCTCGGCGCGGGCCCGCTGTCGCTGGGCACGGACGGCGGCGGCAGCATCCGCATCCCGGCCGCGTTCTGCGGGATCTTCGGGCTGAAGCCGACGTACGGCAGGGTGCCGCTGTATCCGGCGAGCGCGTTCGGCACGCTGTCGCACGTCGGCCCGATGACCCGGGACGCGGCGGACGCGGCGCTGATGCTGGACGTCATCGGCACCCCCGACCCGCGCGACTGGTCGGCGCTGCCCCCGCCGCCGGAGTCGTTCACCGCGGGCCTGGACCGGGGCGTGCGCGGGCTGCGGGTGGCGTACTCGCCCACCCTGGGCGGGCAGGTGGCCGTCCGCCCTGCGGTCGCGGCGGCCGTACGGCGGGCGGTGGCCCACCTCGCGGACCTCGGCGCCTACGTCGAGGAGACCGACCCGGACTTCAGCGACCCGGTGCACGCCTTCCACACCCTGTGGTTCAGCGGCGCGGCCCGGCTCACCCAGAGCTTCTCGCCGCACCGGCGGCAACTGCTCGACCCCGGCCTGCGCGAGATCTGCGCCCAGGGTGCGCGGGCGAGCGCACTGGACTACCTGGCCGCGGTGGACGTCCGCATGGACCTCGGCCGCCGGATGGGCCGCTTCCACGAGCGGTACGACCTGCTGGTCACGCCCACCCTGCCCGTCACGGCGTTCGAGGCGGGCGAGGAGGTGCCCCAGGGGTCCGGCCTGCGGCGCTGGACCGGCTGGACGCCGTTCACGTACCCCTTCAACCTCACCCAACAGCCCGCGGCGACGGTGCCCGTGGGCACTGACGGCGACGGGCTGCCGGTCGGGCTGCAGATCGTGGCCGCCCGGCACCGCGACGACCTGGTGCTCCGGGCCTCCCACGCCCTGTACGAGGCGGACCTCACCCTCTCCGGAAGCTGAGCGTCTCCCCCGCCGCCCCGCTGCGCCACAGGTCGTTGCAGGCCTCGGCCATCTCCTCCAGTCCGGCCACGACCTGGCCCCAGACGATCCCGGGCACCCAGCCCACGTCGCCGTTGAGCAGCAGGTTGTTGCGCTCGTAGAACAGGGCCAGGTCGACCACGGTGGCATCGGGGCGGACCTCGCGGTCGTAGCCGTAGGCCTTCGTGCCCAGTTCGGTGCCGGCGAAGGAGAAGTAGCAGAGGTCGCCGGGGATCGGAGTGACCGTCGGGTTCTCCAGTGGGGGTTCCGTGGAGGCGAAGGGCGGGAAGAGGGCGTAGATCTCGTTGCGCGCGTACTTGGCGTGGAAGACGTCCCCCGCGAGCGGCAGCGCCTCCCACACTGCGGCGCAGGTCAGGGGCGCGCGGTCGTCCAGCAGTCGTGCCGTGCAGTGCGCGTCCCGCTTGTCGAGCGAGACGGTGACGAATCGATCGGCCATGGGATCCAGAGTGCATAGGACAGATGCGCTTGGGTAGCCGCGCCGCCATGGCTCCACCACTTGGGAACGACGTACACACGATCCGGTCGGAACACAGACACAGCAGGCGCTCGGTGCTCGCGGGCCTCACGGCAGCCGGTGTGCTGGGTGCCGCGGGCTGTACGCGGGTGGCCTCGGCGTCCGGCACCAGGGGCGGCGACCTGCTCGACCGGCTGCGCGCGCAGGGGGTCGTACGGCTCGGGATCGCCGGTGAGATCCCCTTCGGGTACATCGACCGGAACGGGCATCTCACCGGGGAGGCGCCCGAGCTGGCGAAGGTGATCTTCAAGCGGCTCGGCGTGGACCGGGTGCAGCCGGTGCCGACCGAGTTCGGTTCGCTCATCCCCGGGCTGAACTCCCAGCAGTTCGATGTCGTGGCCGCCGGGATGTACGTCAATCCCGAGCGCTGCCAGCAGGTGATCTTCGCGGATCCGGACTACCAGATGCTGGACTCGTTCATCGTCCGGAAGGGGAATCCGAAGGGGCTGCACTCCTACCGGGACGTGGTGGCGAAGAAGGCGAGGTTCGCGACCGGGACCGGGTACGCCGAGATCCAGTACGCGGTCGAGGCCGGGTACAAGGAGAGCGACATCCTGATCGTCCCGGACCAGGTCGCCGGGCTCAACGCCGTCGAGGCCGGGCGCGTCGACGTCTTCGCCGGTACGGCGCTCACCGCCCGCGAGGTGGTGAAGAAGTCCGCCAAGGCGGAGGCCACGAAGCCCTTCGCCCCGCTGGTCAAGGGCAAACCGCACGTCGACGGCGGGGCGTTCGCGTTCCGGCCCACCGAGACGAGGCTGCGCGACGCCTTCAACGTCGAACTGCGCAAGCTGAAGCGGAGTGGGGAGCTGTTCCGCATCCTGCGGCCCTTCGGCTTCACCAAGGCCGAGCTGACGGACCTCACCGCGAAGGAGCTGTGCGGCGGATGACCTCGGGGCTCTGGGAACTCGTACTGAAAGGCGTCTGGACCACCGTCCAGCTGCTGGTGTTCAGCGCGCTGCTGGCCACCGCGGTGTCCTTCGTCGTCGGTGTCGCGCGCACCCACCGGCTGTGGATCGTGCGCTTCCTCGCCGGCTTCTACACCGAGGTGTTCCGCGGCACCTCGGCGCTGGTGATGATCTTCTGGGTGTTCTTCGTGCTGCCGGTCGCGTTCGGCTGGCAGCTGGTGCCGATGTGGGCGGGCACGCTGGCGCTCGGGCTGACGTACGGCGCGTACGGCTCGGAGATCGTGCGCGGCGCGCTGAACGCGGTCGACCCGGCGCAGCGGGAAGGAGGGATCGCGCTCAGTTTCACGCCCTGGCAGCGGCTGCGGCTGGTCCTGCTGCCGCAGGCGGTGCCGGAGATGATCCCCTCCTTCTGCAACCTGCTGATCGAGCTGCTCAAGGGCACCGCGCTGGTGTCGGTCATGGGCATGGGCGATCTGACCTTCAGCGCCAACCTGGTGCGGCTGGCGCTGCAGCAGAGCGCGGAGATCTACACGTACGTGCTGCTGATCTACTTCGCGATCGCCTTCGTGCTCACCCGCCTGATGCGCGGTCTGGAGAAGCGGCTCAAGGCCGGGGTCGGCAAGGACGCCGGCACGGAGTCGGCGGCGCGTGAGCTGAAGCGGGCGCAGACGACCGGAGTGGGGGGTCGAGTCGCATGAAGTGGGACTGGAACGCCGTCAGCGAGTTCATGCCGCGCTTCTGGGACGGGCTGCTGGTCACCCTGCAGGCGCTGGCCCTCGGCTCGCTGCTGTCCTTCACGCTCGGCCTGGTGTGGGCGCTGCTGATGCGGACGCCGAGCCGGTGGGTGCGCTGGCCGGTCGGGGTGGTGACGGAGTTCGTGCGCAACACCCCGCTGCTGGTGCAGCTGTTCTTCCTGTTCTATGTGCTGCCCGAGTGGGGCCTGACCTTCTCGGCGCTGGCCACCGGCGTCTTCGCGATCGGCCTGCACTACTCGACCTACACGATGCAGGTCTACCGGGCCGGTATCGAGGCGGTGCCGGCCGGCCAGTGGGAGGCGGCGACGGCGCTGAACCTGCCCCTGCGCCGGACCTGGACCGCGGTGATCCTTCCGCAGGCGATCCGCCGGGTGGTCCCGGCCCTCGGCAACTACGTGATCGCCATGCTCAAGGACACGCCGATGCTGATGGTGATCACCGTGCTGGAGATGCTCGGGCGGGCCCGGCTCTTCTCCCAGCAGCACTTCCAGTTCACCGAGCCGCTCACCGTGATCGGTGTGGCCTTCGTCCTCATCTCCTACCTGGCCTCCCTTCTTCTGCGAGCCCTGGAGCGACGCCTTGTCCGTTGAGACCAGCAAACAGCCCACCGTCACCGACACGCGTCCGACCGAGCTGGTCCGCCTGGAGGGGGTGACCAAGCGGTTCGGGGACAACACGGTCCTCGACGGGCTCGACCTCTCCGTGGAGGCGGGCCGGCATGTGACCCTGATCGGCCCGTCCGGCTCCGGCAAGACGACGATCCTGCGCCTGCTGATGACCCTCACCAAGCCGGACGAGGGCACGATCACCGTCGACGGGGAACGGCTGTTCCCGGCCCCGGAGAAGCAGGTCCGGGAGGTCCGCAAGAAGATCGGGATGGTGTTCCAGCAGTTCAATCTGTTCCCGAACATGTCCGTGCTGCGGAACATCACCGAGGCGCCGGTGCAGGTGCTCGGCATGTCCCGGGACGAGGCCGAGGCGCGGGCGCGGGAGCTGCTGGACCTGGTGGGGCTGGCCGACAAGTGCGACGCACGGCCCACCCGGCTCTCCGGCGGCCAGCAGCAGCGGGTGGCGATCGCCCGGGCGCTGGCGATGCGGCCGCGGGTGCTGCTGCTGGACGAGGTGACCTCGGCGCTCGACCCCGAGCTGGTCGCGGGCGTCCTGGATCTGCTCAGGGACATCGCCCGCACCACCGACATCACCATGCTCTGCGTGACCCACGAGATGGGTTTCGCCCGGGACATCTCCGACCAGGTACTGATGTTCGACGCCGGGCGCGTGATCGAGTCGGGCCCGCCGGAGAAGATCTTCAGCGATCCGGAGCGGGACCGGACCCGGGAATTCCTCAGCGCGGTGTTGTGACTACGACGCGTGAAAACGGGAAGAGTCGAGGTCCGGGGAGTGGGTGATGACCCTGGCATATGCCAGAGGGTCTGCACCGCAGTTGGGAGAGGGGGGCGAGCACCACAATCTCGCCAACACCCTCTCCCCAACGGGCCTTTGCCCGTTATCGTGGTAGCGATCCGCCGACCGGACTGAGCGGCCACAGACAGGCGAGCGCAGGGGGAAACACCGTGGCGCTGATGCACGAGCCGACCGCCCCATACCACTCCGCCCAGGACGCACTGCGCGTGCTGGAGACCGTGGCCCGTCACCCCGCCGGCGTCACCGACACCGAGCTGGCCCGCCGCACCGGCCTGGGCCCCGAGCGGCTGACCACCCTGCTGCGCATGCTGCGCCGCGAGGGCTACGTCGAGCAGATCACCGACGGGGCGTACGTCACCGGCGACACCCTGCGCCGCCTCACCTCGGCGCACGACCGCGAGCGGGCCCTGCGCGAGAAGCTCCAGCACACCCTGAACCGGCTGCGGGACTCCGTCGGCGCGGCCGTGTACATGAGCCGGTACGTGGACGGCGAGGTCAAGGTCACCCAGTACGCCGCCGGGCCGAGCACCCCGGCGGTCAACGAGTGGGTCGACTTCCGCTACTCCGCCCACGCCACCGCCGTCGGCAAGAGCCTGCTGACCCAGCTGGACCACAACGGCCGCCGCGACCACCTCTCCCGGCACAAGATGGCCCGCCTCACCTCGCGCACCATCACCAGCGACAAGCTGCTGCTCTCCCGCCTGGAGTCCCAGCCGCCGACGGTGCCGATCCTGGACCTCCAGGAGTACGCGATCGGCACGGTCTGCGCGGCCGTCCCGATCACCGCGGGCTCGTCGGTCGGCTGCCTGGCCCTGTCCCTCCCGGTGGAGCACGCCCACCGCCTGCGCCAGGCCGCGGACGCCCTCAACCGGAACGCGGCGCCTGTCCTGCTGTCCCTGACGATCTAGGCGGCCCCTCGGGGTGGTCACGACCACCCCTGCGGACCAGGTAGTATTTTCTTCGTCGCCAGCCGCGGAACAGAAACCGCGGAAGGCGAGAGTCATGCGCCGCTAGCTCAGTTGGTTAGAGCAGCTGACTCTTAATCAGCGGGTCCGGGGTTCGAGTCCCTGGCGGCGCACAGATGAGGGGCCCTTCGCGGAAGCGAGGGGCCCTTCGACGTCTTCCCTGGTCAGTCGCCGGTACGTCCCCTCCCCCGGCGGCCGCCACCACACCGGGTCGGCACACCGGAACCCCTCGCGCCGCAGCCGCGCCCGCTCGATCTTGTTGGTGGCCGTTACGGGCATCCGCTCCACCACCCGCACGAACCGGGGCGCCATCTTCGTCCCGAGGTCGGGCTGGGCTCGCAGGAACGCGGCGAAGGCGACCGGATCGAACCGCCCGGCGACGGTCGCCATGACCTGGTCCCCGGTGACCGGATCAGGCACCCCGTACACGGCGACGGCCACCGCGCCCTCGTACCGGGCGAGGATGTTCTCGATCATCGCGGCGGCCAGATTCTCCCCGTCGACCCGGATCCGATCATCGGTACGGCCGGCGAAGTACAGGTACCCCTCGGCATCCCGATAGAAGAGATCCCCGGTCCAGTACGCCCCACCCCGCCGCCGCTCGGCCTCGGCGGCGGGATTCCGCCAGTACCCCTCGAAGGGACTGGGCCCCTGGTTCACCAGCTCCCCGATGGCCTCGTCACCGTTGAGGAGCCGCCCGGCGCCGTCGAAGACGGCCACCGGACACTCCAGCCCCGTACCCGGATCGAGCACCACCAGACCGGTCCCCGCCGGCCCCACCGCCCCCACCGGAGTGCCCGGCGCCCACTGGATCGCCGCCCCGCCCTCGGACGACCCGTACCCCTCCACCAGCCGCACCCCGAACCGCCGCTCGAACGCGGCCGCGTCCACCGCCCCGGCCTCCGTCCCGAACCCCGTCCGCAGCGGGTTGTCCCGGTCGTCGGGCCGCGCCTCGGTGGCGAGGATGTACTGGATCGCCCGCCCGACATAGGTGAAGTACGTCGCCTCGTACCGCCGCACGTCCGCCAGAAACCCGGACGCCGAGAACCGCCGCCGCAGCGCCACCCCCGCCCCGGCGGCCAGCGCGGGCGCCCAGTCCGCGATCACCGCGTTGCCGTGGAACATCGGCATACAGACGTAGTGCACGTCGTCCGCGCGAACCCCGAACCGTGCGGTCAGCGCATATCCCGCAGCGGCCAGCCGCCCCTGGGAACAGAGGGCGGCCTTGGGGGCGCCGGTGGAGCCGGAGGTGAAGTAGAGCAGGATCCGGTCGTTCGGGGTGGCCGGGGCGGGGTCGGGTACGGCGTCGGCGTAGGGGGCGAGGAGGGCGGCGTACGCGTCGTCGTCAGTGACGAGGACCCGCACACCCGGCAGCTCCAGCCCCGCCAGCAACGGCAGATGAGCCCGCTCGGTGACCAGCACCGGGCACTCGACGTGCCGGATGTCCCGGGCCAGCTCGGCACCCCGACGGGTGGGGTTGATCCCGGCGACGGCCGCACCGGCGAGCGCGGCGGCCCCGAGCCACAGCGGGAACTCCTCGGTGTTGTCGAGCAGCACGCCGATGTGCGGGACGGCACCTGGTGTCAGGAGGTCGGCGAGCAGCGCGGCCCGGGCCGCCGCCCCCGCGGCCACCTCGTGGTGGGTCAGCACCCGCTCCTCGCACCACAGTCCCGGCCGGTGATCTCCCCAGCGGGCCGCGACCAGCTCGGCTACCGTGCGCATCCTGGACTCCATGGGGGCGCAGGGTAATTGACGTAGCGTCAGATGTGGAGGCCGCTACGGCAGCAGGCCCGCCGACTCCGCGAACATCGTGTGGGCCACGACCATGAAGCCGATGCAGAAGGTGGTGACCACGCCGAGGAAGGTCAGCCCGAAGCCGGTGCTGAAGGCCAGCTTGCCGCGGGACGGCGGGAGGGCGGTGGCCTGCTGCGGCTGCTCCGGGAGGTATCGCACGGTGACGAAGTCGCCCTCGAGCACGGTCGCGGGACCGTCCTCCTCCTCGAACCGGACCGTGCGGCCTTCGCGGGTCGTGAACTCGTAGACGTGGTGCACGGTCGTCCGCACGGAGGTGTCCCCACCGCCCCCGCTGGTCGTGGTGTACATCCGCAGGCAGCGCGCCTCGGCCGTCAGACCCTGCGCCCACGTCCTGCCGAGCCTCCGGGCGCGGCGGACCAGCAGGTACGCGGCGGACGCACAGCCCGCGATGATGAGGGTGGGGACGGCGTAGAAGAACAGTTCGAACATGAGGTTCCCCCGAGGTCGATGTGCCGCTCCGATCGATCGGCGTGGCGGGAACCTATCCGGCGGGACGGGCCGCTGACCTCAAGGGAACCTCAGTTTCGGTGCCGTGACGGAACGGCGGTCAGAAGGTGACGTCGGAGCAGGCGTAGAACGCGTTGCCCGTGTCGGCGATCGTCCACACCGCGAGGATGACGTGGTGGCCGCTCAGCCCGGTCGGCAGGGTGCCGCTGTGGCTGAGAGTGGCCGGCGGACGCTGGCCGTTGTAGGGGACGGTGAGGAACGGGGTGGTGTTGAGGTCCGAGCGGGCGAGAGCGTGGTTCTGGTTCCAGCCCTGCTTGGTGACGTAGTACTTGAAGTCCGTCGTGGCGTGCATGGCGGTGAACTGCCAGCGGAAGGTGTACGACTGACCGCCGGTCACCTTCGTGGTGGGCCAGGCCGCGCCGGACGGTGTCGTCGGCGAGCTGAGCTGGGCGAAGCGGCTCAGGCCGCCGTTGCAGATCTGGCCGTCGGCGGGTCCGGCGGCCGGGAAGCCCTTGGGGCCCTCGACGCTCTGCGGCTCCCACTGGATGTCGCCGCAGTTCGTCACGGTGCCGTTCTGGCAGAGCTTCTGCCTGCTGATGGGGAGGTCGGTGTAGCCGTGCCCGCTGGCGCCGCCGGTGGAGAGCGCGAAGGCTCCGGCGGTCACCACACCCAGCACGACTGCGGATAACGCTGAGAATCTGGTCTTCGTGCGCATGCTGCCGCTCCTGGAGAACGTGGGGGAGGTTCAGTGAGCTGAGCCGTGCAGTAGGTCTAGACCAAGTCTCAGATTATTGCCGTTAGTTGGCCGTGTCTATATCAAGACGTGTCCATACCAATCACATCGGCTCCCGACGGCCCGAGCAGAACGCCACCGTCAGATCCCGGACGAGCACCTTGCGCTCGTAGTCGTCCAGTTCGACGAGACCGCGCATGGTCAGCCGGGTCACCGTGTCCTCCACCGAGTCCACGACCGAGTTGAGCATGCTGGCCCGCTGCCGGGCGTCCAGCGCGGCGATGGTGCGCCGGTGCATCGCCGCGGCGATCTCCGGCGCGTACTCCACCCGCAGCGGCTGCACCGAGAACACCTCCAGGCCGATCGGCCCCGCCTCCGCCGCCACCAGCCGGGTCAGCGCCTCCCCCGCCGCGGCCACCCCGCCCCGCGCCGAACCCGGCAGGTCCACCGGCACCCGGGCCAGCGCCGCCTCCACGCACTCCTGCAGATAGGTCTCGTGGTCCTCGATGCCGAGCACGGCCCGCGCGGTGTCCCGCACCCGCCACACCACCTGGACGACGACCCGCAGCGCCACCCCGTTGGCGTCCGCCGCCGGCATCGCCTCGCTGCGCCAGTGCCGCAGCCGTACGTCCACCCGGCGGCGCACCAGCAGCGGGTTCACCCAGAGCAGGCCGGTGCGCCGGACCGTCCCGCGGTAGCGGCCGAACAGCCCGAGCAGCCGGGCCTGCCCGGTCCGGCCGCGGGCGAGCCCGCCGAAGCCGAGCACACCGAGCGCCCCGGCCCCGGTGTATGCCGCCCACTGCGCCGGCCCGAGACTCGCACCCGTGCAGGCCGGCAGGCGCAGCGCCGCCACCGCGAGCGGCGGCAGCACACCCGCCCACCACGAGGTGGCCAGGCACCCCGCGACGCCGCCCGCCCCGGCCAGCACCCCGGCCAGGCCGGGCAGCACCCGCGCCGGACGCTCCACCAGCTCCGGGTCGACCTGCGGCAGCGTCCGGCTGCGGGCCGGGACCGGCCGCCGGAGGCGGGGCTGCTCGCCGGTGCCCTGCCGGCGGCCCACGACGGCGGGCTTCAGCGGCACCGGCACCGACTCGGGGTCGGGCTCGTCGCGGAAGAGCAGGTGGACGGGGATCTCGGTGGTCGCCTCGTTCTGGATCAGCCGGGCCGGACGGGTGGCCATGCCCCCCGCGCCCACCGGGCTCTCCGGCTGCTCTTCGGACTCGGACGTGTGTGACGTGGTCGTACTCATGCGTGCCTCCAGCCTCCGCGCCAGATGCGTCATGACAGTGAGAAATGAGAGTGAGAGATGAGAAATGGGGGTGGGATCGGGGGTGCCCGCCTACGCGAACAGGCGGCGCCAGGTCTCCGGGCCCGGGTAGCCGTCCGCCGCGCCGCCCCGCCAGCCCTGGCTGCGCTGGAACGCCTCCACGGCCCGCCGGTCCGCCTCGCTCCAGCTCGGACCGGGCCCGTCGGCGTAGAAGCTGCCGAACCCTTTCTTCACCAGTTGCTTCCCCAGCTGGGTGACGTACTCGTTCTCCGCGCCCGGGCGGAAGAGGTTCCGGCCGGGATAGCCGGCCACCCCGTGCGAGGCGGGCCGGGTGGATCCGGCCGCTTTGGGGGTGACGTTCCTGCCCTGCCCGGAGACGAGCAGCCTCCAGGTACGGGGGCCGGGGAGCCCGTCGGCGTCCGCGCCCGTCCAGCCCTGGGCCAGCTGGAACGCCCGGGTCGCCTGCCGGTCCGCCTCGCCCCAGACCGGGCCCGGGCCCTCTCGGTAGTAGGAGCCGGCACCGCGGGCCGCCAGCAGCCGGCCGAGCTGGGTGACGTACTTGTTGTTCGTGCCGGGGCCGAAGAACCCGGCGCCCGGGAAGGGCGACGGTGTTTTGCTGCCGGCGCCCGCGGCGCCGGCGGTCACGCCCTTGTAGCGGTAGGGGACGTACTTGTCGGCGTGGGTCCAGTAGGGGTACGGGGTGGGCTGGCGGCGGGTGTGCGGGGGCGTCTGCTCGTAGACCATGTAGTTGGTGTGCGTGTAGTCCGACCAGCCGCCGAAGATCACGACGTGGGAGCCCTTCTCGGGGTTGTCCGGGTTGTGGAAGAGGAGGATGTCGCCGGGCTGCAGCTCCTCCTTGGTGATCTTCACCCCGAACTGGTCGAGGCTGCCGGTCCACTCGTTGGTGGTCAGGCCCCAGGCCATGGAGACATAGCCCGAGCAGTCCTGCCGGTAACCGTCGGACCAGTAGTCGTCCATGCTGTACGGCACCTGCGCGGTGACCCAGATCTTGGCCCGGTTGATGATCTTGGTCCGGGTGGTGGCGGGGATCGGGGCGAGTCCCGGCTTGGCCGGTTCGCCGGCCGGGCCGTGCAGCGGGGCCCTGGGGCCCTGGGGGGTGTCAGGCCCATCATCCGCCGCGGGGGTGCCGGGGCGGGGCGGGGAGTGGGGGGCGGTGAGGGCGGCGGCCGGCGGGACCGCGCCGAGGGCGGACGCGGCGGCGGCCACGACCACGACTCCTCGGGCGGCCGGGTGACGGCCGAAGCCGCCGGGCGGGCGGGGACTCGCCCGGTGACGGAGGCAGCCGGGGCAGCCGCAGTCGCTCACGGGGTCGACTTCCTCGAACACCGGAGCGGCCATGCGATCTGCCTCACATTCGGGGTGGATTTGTCCGCGGATGTGCACGTTGATCAGTTTCACAACTGTCGGCGGGGTGCGCATGTTGACGGTCCGAATGATGTACAGCTCGTACGACCAACTCCCCCGGACACCGGAACGTGGTCGGGAGCACCCCTCCAGGTCAGGTAGAGTTCTCTCGTCAGCAGGCGCCGCTAGCTCAGTTGGTTAGAGCAGCTGACTCTTAATCAGCGGGTCCGGGGTTCGAGTCCCTGGCGGCGCACGATGACGATGGCGAGCCATGTCCGCAAAAAGCGCGGACCTGGCTCGCCATCTCTGTTATTGCGCGGCTGCGCCGCGCGCGGTGGGGGCTCCGCCACCCACACCCCCCGACGACAGCAGGCCCCCCGTGCGAACGGGGGGCCTGCTGCTGTTTGGCCGGATACCCTCTGGCCATGGCAGCGCGTGACCTCCAGGAGCGGATCAAGAAGCTCATCATCGACCGGCGGCTGCCCTCGGGCGCCCCGCTGCCGACCGAGCCCGAGCTGATGGAGTTCCTCGGGGCGAGCCGGAACTCGGTGCGGGAGGCGCTGAAGGCGCTCCAGGCGATGGGGATCGTGGAGATCCGGCACGGGTTCGGGACGTACGTCGGCCCGATGTCGCTCGCCCCGATGATCGAGGGGCTCGCCTTCCGTACGGTCGCCGGGCACTACCGGGGCGAGGACTCCCTGCTGCAGCTGCTTGAGCTGCGCGAGGCCGTCGAGACCGGACTGGTCTCGCGGCTGGCCGGGCGGCTGCCGGAGACCGACCTCGTTGAACTGGACGGCCTCGTGAACCGTATGGAACGGGAGGCCGCCGAAGGCCGCGGCCTCGCCGAAACCGACCGCGCGTTTCACGCCACCCTCTACCGGGGGCTGGACAACGTGCTGCTGAGCGAGGTGCTGGAGGCGTTCTGGGACGCGTTCCACCGGGTCCAGCGCGATCTGGTGGACGTACCGCAGGACCCACGGGTCACTTGCCGTCAGCACCGGGAGATCCTCGACGCGGTCCGGTCCGGCGATTCCATACGGGCGGAGGAGGCCATAAGAGATCACTTCGGCAACATCCGTGCCCGCCTCTCCCCCACGGGCGCACCGGAGCCTCCCGAGCCACACGCGCGCCACAATGAACGGGTTTGACCGGTAAACACCGCGTTTCGCGTCTTGCGATCATGCTGAGCGCCGTAGAACCCTGGTTGTTCATGACGCCGCGGATTCGCGGCACTTGGGGGGGAAAGCGGTTGCGTACCGGCGGGGAGGGGGCCCCGCTCATGAATCGGTGCCGAGGGGGGCATCATGCAACCGGAAGGTCGCGGTCCCGTGTCTATAGGGTGAGCAAGACGTGGTGACGGTGACTCACCATGCAACCGCCTGTGACGGCCGAGGGGACCCCGATCCGGCGGAAGGACCGACGAACACGCGGTGACCTGCGTGTGGGGGGAATGACTCATGACGTCGACGCCGACGGGCGCCCGGCAGAGCCACGAACAGAACAACGACCCGTCACAGACCACCCAGCTCCGTGCGATCGGGCACCGGACGGGCCAGTTCCGCCGCATCAGGAAGAGCCTGCCGAGATACGACTACGAGCACTACAGCCGGCTGGCGGGTCCCCTCACCCAGCCCGACCCGGGCAAGCCCTACAAGGTGCAGTACCGCTCGCTGCTCTCGCAGGAGCCGCACCGGATACGCGCCGCGCTCATGCTGGGCGCGGCCCCGGTACTCTCCCTGGTCCTGCTGTTCTGGCTCATGCAGCCCGAGCACTGGACCGAACGGGACTACCCGGCCTACGACTTCCTGCCGGCGCTCGACATCGTCATGCTCGTCTCGATCGGTCTGATCGAGTTCTTCCGCTGCATGAACGTGCTGTCGAACGCGCACGCCACGCTGGTCGCCCGGGACCCGGTCCCGGTCGTGCCGGAGACCGGAACCCGCGTCGCCTTCCTCACCTCCTTCGTGCCCGGCAAGGAGCCGCTGGAGATGGTGACCAAGACCCTGGAGGCCGCGGTCAAGCTGCGCCACCGGGGCCTCATGCACGTGTGGCTGCTGGACGAGGGCGACGACCCCGCCGTCAAGGAGGTCTGCGCCCGGCTCGGCGTCCACCACTTCTCCCGCAAGGGCGTCGCCCGGTGGAACCAGCCCAAGGGCCCGCACCGCGCCAAGACCAAGCACGGCAACTACAACGCCTGGCTTGAGGCGCACGGCGGCGAGTACGACTTCTTCGCCTCCGTCGACACCGACCACGTGCCGCTGCCCAACTACCTGGAGCGGATGCTCGGTTACTTCCGCGACCCGGACGTCGGCTTCGTCATCGGCCCGCAGGTCTACGGCAACTACGACACGTTCGTCACCAAGGCCGCCGAGTCGCAGCAGTTCCTCTTCCACGCCCTCATCCAGCGCGCCGGCAACCGCTACGGCGCCCCGATGTTCGTGGGCACGTCGAACGCCGTGCGGATCAGCGCGATCAAGCAGATCGGCGGGCTGTACGACTCGATCACCGAGGACATGGCCACCGGGTTCGAGATGCACCGCGCCAAGAACCCGGCCACGGGCCGGAAGTGGAAGTCGGTCTACACCCCGGACGTCCTCGCCGTCGGCGAGGGCCCGAACGCCTGGACGGACTTCTTCACCCAGCAGATGCGCTGGTCCCGGGGAACGTACGAGACGATCCTCAAGCAGTACTGGAAGGGCTTCTGGTCGCTGCCGCCCGGCAAGCTCTTCAACTACACGATGATGATCATCTTCTACCCGATGTCCGCCCTCAACTGGATCCTGGCGGCGCTGAGTTGTGCGCTGTTCCTGGGCCTGGGCGCCTCGGGCGTGAACATCGACCCGACCGTGTGGCTGATGCTGTACGGCAACGCCTCCGCGCTCCAGATCGGCCTGTACATCTGGAACCGGCGGCACAATGTCTCCCCGCACGAGCCGGAGGGCTCCGGCGGTGTCGCGGGCATGGTGATGTCGGCGCTGTCCGCGCCGATCTACGCCCGCTCGCTGATGGACGCGGTGCTGCGCCGCAAGAGCAAGTTCGTGGTGACTCCGAAGGGCGACTCGGCCAGCCCGGACACGCTGTTCGGGACCTTCCGGATCCACTGGTTCTTCATCCTGGTCTTCGGTGGTTCGCTCGCCGCGGGCTTCGTGTTCGGGCACTCCCACCCGGCGATGATCACGTGGGCGGTCTTCGCCATGCTGATCACCGCCTCGCCGATCTTCGCCTGGCGGCACGCGCTGCGGCAGGAGAAGAAGAAGCCCCGGCAGGCGGCGGCTTCCGGTGCGGGTACGGCTGCCGAGGTGGCGGCACCCGGGCCGGCGGTGGCGGAGCCGCAGGACGCGGTGCCCGCGGGGTACGCGGCCCACGCGCCGCACGCCCACGCCCCGCAGCAGCGGCCCAGTTGGGCCGCCTCGCCCCGGGGGCCGGGCGGTGACCCCGCGGGGGACAACGAACAGACCATGCAGATCGCGCTCGGCGGACTTGGGGGACGTAAGGAATGAAGGACCAGGCCGGCCGCCGTCGTGCTCGTCGACTCGCGATAGGCACGGCGGTGGTACTCGCGCTGGCCGGGATGAACGGGCCGTGGCTCTACCGCTTCGGAACCGAGCAGTACCACCAGTACAAGATCAACAAGCCCGAGTACAAGGCCGCGAACGGCCACTGGGACATCGTCGACTTCCCCGAGGAGTACCGCCAGGACACCATCCACGCGGCGCTCCTGCACACCGGCAAGGTGCTGCTGGTGGCCGGCTCGGGCAACAACCAGGACAACTTCGACAAGAAGAAGTTCGACACCCGTATCTGGGACCCGGTCAAGGGCACGATCAAGAAGGTGCCGACGCCCGCCGACCTGTTCTGCACCGGCCACACCCAGCTGGCCAACGGCAACCTGCTGATCGCGGGCGGGACGAAGCGCTACGAGAAGCTCAAGGGCGACGTCACCAAGGCCGGCGGCCTGATGGTCGTGCACAACGAGAACCCGGACAAGCCGATGACGCTGCCCGCGGGCACCAAGTTCACCGGCAAGGAGAACGGCAAGACCTTCGTGTCGAAGGACCCGGTGCTCGTACCGCGCGCGAAGAAGGTCTTCGACCCGAAGACCGGCGCGTTCCTGCGCAACGACCCCGGGCTCGGCCGTATCTACGTCGAGGCGCAGCGCAGCGGCACCCAGTACGAGACCGGCACCCAGGACAACTACCGGATCCAGGGCCTGACCGGCGCCGACGCGCGCAACACGTACGGCATCGCGCAGAAGCTCGCTCTCGACAAGAAGGACTTCCAGGGCATCCGCGACGCCTACGAGTTCGACCCGGTCGCCGAGCGGTACATCAAGGTCGACCCGATGAACGAGGCCCGCTGGTACCCGACGCTCACGACCCTGTCGGACGGGAAGATCCTCAGCGTCTCCGGTCTCGACGACATCGGTCAGCTGGTCCCGGGGAAGAACGAGATCTTCGACCCCAAGACCAAGAAGTGGACGTACACGCAGAAGATCCGGCAGTTCCCGACGTATCCGGCGCTGTTCCTGATGCAGAACGGGAAGATCTTCTACTCGGGTTCCAACGCGGGGTACGGACCGGACAACGTGGGCCGTGTTCCCGGGATCTGGGACGTCGGCACCAACAAGTTCACCAAGCTGCCCGGGCTCAGCGACCCGAACATGATGGAGACGTCAGGGACGGTGCTCCTGCCTCCGGCGCAGGACGAGAAGTTCATGGTGATCGGTGGCGGCGGGGTCGGCGAGTCCAAGCTGTCCAGCAAGAAGACGCGGCTCATCGACCTGAAGGCGCAGAACCCGCACTTCGTCGACGGGCCCCAACTGGAGAAGGGGACCCGGTATCCGCAGTCCTCGATCCTTCCCGACGACACCGTGCTGGTGTCGGGGGGGTCCGAGGACTACCGGGGGCGCGGCGCCTCCAACATCCTGCAGGCCCGGATGTACCACCCGGACAGCAACAGCTTCACCCAGGTCGCCGATCCACTGGTCGGGCGGAACTACCACTCCGGGTCGATCCTGCTGCCGGACGGGCGGGTGATGTTCTTCGGGTCCGACTCGCTGTACGCGGACAAGGCGAACACGAAGCCGGGGAAGTTCGAGCAGCGGATCGAGATCTACACGCCTCCCTATCTGTACCGGGACTCCCGGCCGTCGTTGAGCGGGGGGCCGCAGACGATCGCCCGGGGTGCTTCGGGGACGTTCACCTCGAAGCACGCCTCGAGCATCAAGAAGGTGCGGCTGATCCGGCCGAGCGCGTCGACCCATGTGACGGACGTGGATCAGCGGTCGATCGCCCTGGACTTCACGACGTCCGGTGACAAGATCACGGTCACGGTGCCGAAGAGCCGCAATCTGGTGCAGTCGGGGTGGTACATGCTGTTCGTGGACGACGACCAGGGGACGCCGTCCAAGGCTCAGTGGGTGAAGGTGCCGTAGCTATTTGCTGTTCTCGGCAAGGGCGAGTGCGTAACTCGCCCACCACTGCCCAGCCTTCGGGCCCCCCTTGCAGGTGCCGTCCGACTCTCCCGGGCGCTTGACCCACAGGTAGGCGTCCACGAGGGGGTCCGCCGTCTTCGTCGTCGGGGTCTCGCCCAGGGCCCGGCCGGGCGGGTTGCACCACTTCTGGGCCGGGTCGCCCTCGGTGTACGGGCCGTTGCCGTTGCGGCTGGTGTCGATGACGAAGTGCTTGCCGCCCACCTTGGCGGAGAGCTGTTTGCCGTAGGCGATGGAATCCTGGGTGGAGTAGAAGTTGGAGACGTTGACGGCGAAGCCGTCGGCGCGGTCGATGCCGGCCTGCTGGAGGGGCTGGAAGATCTGGTCGGGGTGGCCCCAGCCGGCGTTGCCGGCGTCCAGGTAGACCTTGGTGTTCTTCAGGGACTTGAGCTTGTCGATGGCGCCCCGCAGGAGGTCGTAGCGCTCCTCGTGGAACTCGTCCGGGGTGCAGCCGTCGACGAGGTGGAGTACGGCGTCGGGTTCGAGGATGACGGTGGCGGGGCGGTCCCCGATGCCCCGGGCGACGCCGTCGACCCAGGCGCGGTAGGCGTTGCCGTCGGCCGCGCCGCCCTGGGAGTACTGGCCGCAGTCGCGGTGCGGGATGTCGTAGAGGACGAGCAGGGCCGTGCGGTCGGACTTCTCGGCGGCCTCGGTGAAGCCGCGGGCCTCCCGCTCGGGGTTCTCCGGGCCGATCCACTCCCCCACCGGCTGCTCGGCGATCTTGCGGATCTGTGCGGCGTCGGTCTTCTTGCCGGCCTTCTCGTAGGCGGCGAGCTGGCGGGCCGCGGTGCCGTCCGGGTTCACCCAGAACGGGTCGGCGGACTTGGGCTGTTGAGTGATCCCGGCGCCCGGATCGGCGGCCTGGTCCCCGTCCGACGAGGAGCACCCGGCGAGCAGCAGTGCCGCCCCCAGCACCGCCGCGGACGCCCGTGCCCGTGCCGAAGTGCGGGCCCCCCTGGTGTCGTACATGCGTTTCCCCCCTGGGCGCATCGTTCCGGCCTGGTCGACCGAGTACCAATCGTGGCATACCGGCCGTGCCGGTCACGAGGTCGTGCAGGGGGTCAGGGGCCGGTGCCCGTGAGGTACGCGGAGACCACCACGTTGGCCGTGTAGCTGCGGCTGATGCGGTCGAAGGTGCCGCCGCAGGTGATCAGGCGGAGTTCGGCGCGGCCCGGCTGATGGGGGCCGTAGGCCTGCCGGGCGTCGAAGTCGTCGCGGGCCAGGACGCGGATGCCGTCGATGGTGAAGTGGGCGACCTTGCCGTCCGAGCGGACCACGCGGATCGTCTCGCCCGGCTTCAGGGTGCTGAGCTTGTAGAAGACGGCGGGCCGGGTCTCGGTGTCGACGTGGCCCACCATGAGCGCGGCCCCTGCCGCGCCGGGCGCGGTCCCGGAGCCGTACCAGCCGACCACTCCCGGCTGGTTGAACGGCGGCGGGTCGACGGCGCCCCTGCTGTCCAGGCCGCGGGCCGTCACGGGGGCCTGCACGCCCAGTTCGGGGATGTCGATGCGCTGCGGGGTCGCGGGGCCGAGCGGCTTGGCCGCGGGCGGCAGCCGGACCTGCTCGGTGCCGAGTCCGGCCACGTCACCCGGGCCGGACGGGCTCTCGGGTACGTCGGTCACGCCCCGCCCCCACAGCCACAGCCCGAGCAGCAGGAGTGTCCAGGCCAGGGCGGTGAGCAGGCGCGCGGTGCCGGTGGTGCGCCCGGGGTCGTCGGACATGGTGGCCGTACGCCCTCAGTCCGTGCCGCGGCTCCGGCGGGCCCTGAGCAGCCCGACGGAGGCCGCCGCGACCCCGGCGAGGGCCAGGCCGGTCACCGCCTGGCCGGTGCCGGGAGCGGACCCGCTGGTGGCCACCGTGGCGAAGTGTGCGGTGCCGCCGCCGCCCGCGTGGACCGGGGCGACCGGCGAGGCGAGGGTGCCGGACGGCAGCCCGTCATGGCCCGAGGAGGTCTCCACGACGGTGATCCGGCCGGTGATGACCGTGCCGGAACAGCTGATCCGCACCTCGTAGCCGCCCGGCTCCAGCGAGGTGCGGATGCGGGTCTCCCCGGCCAGCGTGCCCTGGCTGCCGGTCAGCCGGGCGTCGGAGACGAACGCGGCGGAGGCGGCGGTGCCCTGCGCCCCGGTACAGCCGCGTACCCGTAGGGACACGTCGCCGCCCGGGGCCGGGGAGGCCGGGGTCACCGTGACTCCTGGGCCGTCGTCGGCCGCGTACGCCACCGGGGTCAGGGCGGCGACGGCCAGGAGTCCTGTACAGAGAGTGAGGCGAACTGAACCCATCGTGAACCTCCAGACAGTGGGAGGCTCCCCCGTACGGCGCGCCTCCGCATCCTGGGGAGGCGCGCGATTGCTCCATACGGGTGGGACGGGGTGTGTGCCGGGTTTGAAAGTCCCTGATCAGACGAGGTCTACGAGGTCCGCGATGGAGTCGACGACCTGGGAGGGGCGGAAGGGGTAGCGGTCGACGTCGTCCGGCTGGGTGACGCCGGTCAGCACCAGGAAGGTGCGCATCCCGGCCTCCAGGCCCGCGAGGACGTCGGTGTCCATCCGGTCGCCGATCATCGCGGAGGTCTCGGAGTGGGCGCCGATCGCGTTGAGCCCGGCCCGCATCATCAGCGGGTTGGGCTTGCCGACGAAGTACGGCTTCTTGCCGGTCGCGGCGGTGATCAGGGCGGCGACCGAGCCGGTGGCGGGCAGGTCGCCCTCGGTGGAGGGGCCGACGTTGTCGGGGTTGGTCGCGATGAACCGGGCCCCGCCGTTGATGAGACGCACGGCCTTCGTCAGGGCCTCGAAGGAGTAGGTGCGGGTCTCGCCGAGGATCACGAAGTCGGGCTCGTGGTCGGTGAGGATGTAGCCGATGTCGTGCAGTGCCGTGGTCAGGCCCGCCTCGCCGATGACGTAGGCGCTTCCGCCGGGCCGCTGGTCGTCCAGGAACTGGGCGGTGGCCAGGGCGGAGGTCCAGATGTTCTCCACCGGCACGTCCAGGCCCATCCGGCGCAGCCGGGCGTGCAGGTCACGGGCGGTGTAGATGGAGTTGTTGGTCAGGACCAGGAAGGGCCGCCCGGATTCGCGCAGCTTCTTCAGGAAGGCGTCGGCGCCGGGGATCGGCACTCCCTCGTGGATCAGGACGCCGTCCATGTCGGTGAGCCACGACTCGATGGGCTTGCGGTCTGCCATGTGCTTGCGTCTCCTGCGTGCGTACGGTCAAGAAGCGGGGGCGCCGGAACCACGGCGTACCGACGCCCCCAGCCTAATCAGGAAGGCCTGATCCTGACCCTGGTCAGGAGTGACTGATCAGCGACGGGTCAGCTGCCGGTGGCCGACTTCCAGTCCTCGACGTAGGCCGTGAGGTTCTTGTCGATGTCGTTCCAGTCCGGCTGGAAGATGTCCACGCCGTCCATCAGCTTGGTGAGCGCGACGGCGTTGGCGTCGGTGGCCTTGATGTCCTGGCGGGCGCTGAAGCCGCCGCCGATCTCGCTGACCTGCTGCTGGGCCTGCTGCCCGAGCATGAAGTCGAGCAGCTTCCGGCCGTTCTCGCTGTGCGGGGCCTTGGTGACCAGGCCGGCCGCGTAGGGCAGGGCGAAGGTGGTGGGCTTGCCGTCCTTGCCGGCCGGGAACCAGATGCCGAGGTCGGTCATGTCCTTGGACTGGGCGTAGTTCATCTGCACGTCCCCGTTGGCGACGAGGAGTTCGCCCTTGTCGACCTTGGGGGCGAGCTTGCCGGTGGAGGCGGACGGGCCGACGTTGTTGGCCTGGAGCTTCTTCAGGTAGGCGAGGGCCGCGTCCTTGCCGCCGAAGTCGTGGATGGCCTTGATGAGGACGGCGGTGCCGTCACCGGCGACGCCGGGGGTGGAGTACTGGAGCTTGTTCTTGTACTTGCCGTCGAGCAGCTCGTCCCAGGTCCTGGGCGCCTGCTTCAGCTCCTTCTTGTTGTAGACGAAGCCGAAGTAGTTGTTGACGACCGAGGTCCAGGTGCCGTCGACGGCCTTGTCGGCGCCGCTGACCAGCTCGGAGTCCTTCGGCTCGTACTTCTGCAGCAGGCCCTTGCCGTCGGCCTGCTGGATGAACGGCGGGAGGGTGACCAGCACGTCGGCCTGCGGGTTGCTCTTCTCGCGGACGGCGCGCTGCACCATCTCGCCGGAGCCGCCCTCGACGTACTTGACCTTGATCCCGGTCCGCTTCTCGAAGTCCGCGAAGACCTTGTCGTACCAGCCGTCGCCGTTCTGGCCCTTGAGGCCGTCGGCGCTGTAGACGGTGACGACCTTCTCGTCGGAGGCGGCGGAGGAGCCGCCGCAGGCGGACAGCAGCGGGGTGGCGAGCAGGGTGAGGGCTACGGCGAGCGTGACGCTGTTTCTGGGCATGGCGAGGCGAACTCCTTGCAGAGATAAGCGGGTTGGGAGGGCGGATCAGCGGTACGACGCCCGGGTGCGGACCCGGGAGACGGCGAACAGGACGAGCAGGGTCGCGGCCATCAGCACCACCGCGACGGCGGAGCCCGTGAACAGGGCGCCGCGGTCGGTGGCCGCGTAGATCAGGACCGGAAGCGGGGTCCAGTCGGGCGGGTAGAGCATCATCGTGGCGCTCAGCTCGCCCATGGACAGGGCGAAGCAGAGGCCGGCGGCGGCGGTGAGGGAGGGCAGCAGGAGCGGGAGCCGGACCCGCCACAGGACATACGCGGGCCGGGCGCCGAGGGAGGCGGCGGCCTGTTCGTAGGCCGGGTCGAGGCGGGTGATCGCGGCCGACACGGACTGGTGGGCGAAGGCGGTCACCAGGACGGTGTGGGCGATGATCACGATCCACCGGGTGCCATTGAGCAGCAGCGGCGGCTGGGAGAAGGCCACCAGGACCGACAGGCCGACCACGACCGAGGGCACGGCGACCGGCAGCACGAACAGCGCGTCGAGCACGCGGCGGTGGCGCTTCTTCAGGGCCGCACCGGCGAGCGCGGCCCAAGTGCCGGTGGCCAGGGCGAGCAGGCTCGCGGTGACGGCGGTGACCAGGCTGGTGGTCAGGGCCTGGAGGGCCTCGCCGCGGGTCGCGGAGCGGTAGTGAGCCGTCGTCAGCCCCGAGGGCAGGACGCCGGACCAGTGGGTGGCGAAGGAGGCGCCGAGGACGACGAGGAGGGGCAGGGCGAAGAGGGGCAGGAAGAGCAGCAGGAACACCGCCCATACGGCCCACTTGGCCTTGCGGCTATGCACCAGCACGACGGCTCACCACCCGGTAGAGGCCGTACAGCCCCACGGAGATCAGGACGTTGACGACGGCGACCACGCACGCGCCCGGATAGTCGGACTCCAGGATCGCCTTGCTGTAGACGAGCATCGGGAGGGTCGTGACCCCTTTCGCGCCGGTGAACAGCACGATCCCGAACTCGTTGAGGCACAGCACCAGGACGAGGCTTCCGCCGGCCGCGAGCGCGGGCAGCGCCTCCGGCAGGATCAGCCGCCGTACGATCCGCGGCGCGCGGGCACCGAGCGAACTGGCCGCCTCCAGCTGCGCGGTGTCGAGTTGGGAGAAGGCGGCGAGCAGCGGCCGCATCACGAACGGCGTGAAGTAGGTGACCTCCGCCAGCAGCACGCCCCAGGGCGTGGTGAGGAACTGGAAGGAACCGACGATGCCCGTGGTGCCGTAGATGAACAGCAGCGCCAACGTGATGAGGAAGGACGGGAAGGACAGGTACACATCGATGAACCGCGCCACCGCCTTCGCCCCGGGGAACGGTACGAACGCGATGACCAGCGCCAGCAGGAACCCGAGGACCAGGCAGCCGGCCGTGGAGGCCAGCGCCAGCCAGACGGTGGTCCACAGCGCGTGCCGGAAGGCTTCGGAGACGAAGACGTCGGCGTAGGGCCGGAGGGAGGTGCCGCCGGTGTCGGGGTGGAAGGACTGCTGGACGACCAGGGCAAGGGGGTAGAGGAAGAAGAGGGTCAGGAGGGCCGTCGGGGGCAGGGCCCACCACAGGCGCCTATTCATGGGTGACTCCGGCGGGCAGCAGCACCGCGTCCTCGGGTGCGAAGTACAGGCTCACCGAGTCCCCATGGGCCGGCGGGTTCTTCAGCTCGCGAAGGTCCGCCACGACCGTGTGCCCGTCGACCTCGACGTACAGCCGGTGTGTGGCCCCCCGCCACTGGATCTCGGTGACGGTGCCGAGGAGCCGGTTGGGACCCTCGCCGAGCCCGACCAGATGCGGCCGTACGCACAGCGTGGCCCGCGCCCCCGTGACCACATCCGCCGTGTCGACCTTCAGCTGGGCGCCCGCGAAGTCGACTCCCCAGGCCCCCACCGTCACCGGCAACAGATTCGCGCCGCCCACAAAGGAAGCCGTGAACTCGCTCTTCGGCGCCCGATACAGCTCGCGAGGCGTCCCGCACTGCTGAAGCCGCGAAGCGTCCATCACCGCGATCCGGTCCGCCAGCGTCAGCGCCTCGACCTGGTCGTGAGTGACGTACAGCATCGACACGTCCGGCAACTCCCGGTGCAGCCGGGCCAGTTCGGCCAGCATGCCGGACCGCAGCTGGGCGTCCAGCGCGGACAGCGGCTCGTCCAGGAGCAGTACGTCCGGCCGGATGGCGAGCGCGCGGGCGATGGCGACGCGCTGCTGCTGTCCGCCGGACAACTCCCGTGGGAAGCGGCGGGCGTAGGCGGCCATGCCGGTCATCTCCAGCGCCTCGGCGACCCGCCCCCGTATCTCGCCCTTGGGTGTCTTCCGTGCCCGGAGTCCGAACGCCACGTTCTCGTCCACCCGCAGGTGCGGGAAGAGGGCGTACTGCTGGACCACCATGCCGATGCCGCGCCGGTACGGCGGCAGGTCCGTCACGTCCCGGTCGCCGAGGAAGACCCGCCCGGAGGCGGGCCGTACGAACCCGGCGACCGCCCGCAGCGCGGTGGTCTTGCCGGAGCCGGACGGCCCGAGCAGCGCCATGACCTCGCCGGGCTCGACGGTCAGGTCGAGGGAGTCGAGGACGACGTTGCCGTCGTAGGCGACCGTGACGGAGTCGAAGCGGATGCCCATCTCACCGGGCTCCCGTGAGCAGGGCGGGCAGGGCGGCGACGGAGTCGAGGACGTGGGTGGCGCCGGCGGCCCGGAACTCGGCGTCGCCATGGGCGCCGGTGCGGACGCCGGCGACCAGTCCCGCACCCGCCCGTACGCCGCTGAGCACGTCGTACGACGTGTCGCCGACGACGGCGACCTGCCGGACGTCCTCGGCGGCCTTGGTCCGCACGAAGGCCTCCAGGGCCATGTCCGGGAAGGGCCGCCCGCGCCCGCCCGCGTCGGCCGGGCAGAGGGTGAGCGGTACGAGGTCCCGCCAGCCGAGGGCGGCCAGGATGGCGTCCTGGGTGACGCGGGCGAAGCCGGTGGTCAGGACGACGGTACGACCGCTGCCGACGAGTTCCTCGATGGCCTCGCGGGCGCCGGGGACCGGGGCGATGAGCCCTGCGTCGACGAGGTCGCCGTACGCCTTCTCGAAGACGGTGTTGGCGCGCTGGGCGAGATCCTCGTCCCCGAACAGGTGCCGGAAGACGGAGATCTTGGACTCGCCCATGGTGGCGCGGACGTAGGCGAGCTTCTCGGCGTGGTCGGCGGAGCCGGGCTCGACGCCCAGTTCGGCAGCGGCGGCGGCGAAGGCGCGCTCGACGAGGCCGCCGTCGGCGACGGTGGTGCCGGCCATGTCGAGGACGACGAGTCGGATGTCGGTCATGGGGGTACTCACCAGCCCAGTTCGTTCGCGGTCGTTTCGGCTATCGCCGGCGAGCAGGTCATGCCGCGCCCGCCGGGCCCGGTGACCAGCCACACCCCGTCGCCCACCTGCTGCCGGTGGACGACCCGGCTGGTGTCGGTGCACTGCGCGTACACGCCGGCCCAGCGGCGCCGGACCTTCGGCAGCGGGCGGCCGAGCAGGGACTCGACCACGCCGGTGAGGTGGTCGTAGGGGTCCTCGACGGTGTCGAAGGCGAAGGGGTGCTCGTACTCGTGGGTGTCGCCGATGGTCAGGCCGCCGTCGGCGCGCTGCACCATGAGCAGCTGCATCTTGTGCGCGGCGGCGGTCTCCGGCTGCGGTTGGCGGGTGTTCAGCTCGTCCAGTGCCGGGGAGGCGTACGCCGGGTAGTACCGGAAGCTGTCGGCGTCCGCGACCGAGGTGGTGAGCGGTTCGCCGAGCGGGTCGGTCTGCATCATCTGGAGGCGGACGCGGCGCACGGGCAGGTCGGGCCCGGCGAGTTCCCGTACCAGTCCGCCGAGCCAGGCGCCGGTGCACAGCACGACGGCGTCCGCCTGGTGCACGTCGCCGTGGTCGTCGCGGACGGCCCCGGCACCGACCACCTCACGGACCTCGCGCCCCGGCAGGAAGGTGTAGTTCGGGGACTTCAGCAGCTCCGCGCGCAGGGCGAGTTGGGCGGTGCGCGGTTCGACGGCGGCGTCGCGCTCGCAGTGGAGGGCGGCGGTGAACTCGCCGCGCAGGGCGGGGTTGAGGGCCCGCGCCTCGCCGGGGGTCAGCAGCTTGTAGCCGCGGGCGGCGGCGTCCGGGCGGGCCACGGCGGCCTCGGCGACGGCGAGTTCGAGGGGGCCGCGCACCGGGGTGAGCGACCCGTTGGCCCGGAAGCCGAGCCCGGGCACCCGCCCGCCGATCCCCTCCCACAGCTCCCTCGCCCGCAGCGCGGTCTCCAGCTCTTCTCCACCGGCGCGCCCGCTGACCCAGATCTGCCCGAAGTTGCGCAGCGAGGCGCCGCGCGCCTCCGCCTCACGCTCGATCTGGACGACCTGATGGCCGCGCTCCACTGCTTGCCAGGCGTGCATGGTGCCCACCACGCCTGCTCCGACGACTGTCACTCTCACGGCGGCAACGCTCCTCGCGAACGGGTAACCGGAAGGGTCCGGCTGACAACGAGAGCGTGAACGACCCATCACGTTTGGGCTAGACCCGTTATCTTCTCGTGATAATAGAAGGGGTAGGCATGGGTGACTTTGGGTGGTTTTCAGCCGTTCAGATGCGCGGTGAAGGAGAACCGGTCACCGCGGTACAGGGTGCGCACGCGCTCCAGCGGGCGCCCTTCCGTGTCCCGGGACACGCGGTGGATCAGCAGCATGGGCAGGGCGGGCGGGGTGCCGATGAGCAGGGCCTCGCGGGGGGTGGCCAGCACGGTCTCGATGCGCTCGTCGGCGTCACCGAACTCGATGCCCTGGGCTTTGAGGTAGGCGTAGAAGGAGGAGTCGGGGTCGAAGCGGGAGTCGAGGTCGGGGACCCGGTCGACGGCGACGTAGGTGCTCTCCAGGCCGACCCGCTCGTCGTCGGCGAGCAGCACGCGCTCCAGGTGCCAGACGGGTTCGCCCCGGGTGAGCCCGGTCTCGGCGGCGAGCGGCTCCGGGCACGGGAAGCTATCGAGGGTGACGAGCGTACGTCCGGGCGTACGGCCCTGCCGGCGCACGCCCTCGGTGTAGCTGGCGAGGGACAGCGGCTGGGCCAGCTTGGGCCCGGCGACGACGGTCCCCCGGCCCCGCCGCTGGAGCCGCCCCTCCAGCACCAGCTCCCGCACGGCCTGCCGTACGGTCTCGCGGGCGACGTCGTACCGCTCGGCGAGATCACGCTCGGTGGGGATGAGGCTGCCCTCCCCGAGTTCCTCCAGCAGTCCGGCGATGCGCGCCTTGACCGCGTAGTACTTCGGGATGCGCCCGTGCTCGGGGATGCCGGAGCGAACGGGGGCGCCGGGGGCCTGGTCGTTCGGGTAGTCCACGGATGGATCGTCGCAGACGGGGGCGGGGGTTTCGTACGGCGGCCCGTGCCCGAGGTGTACGGAGACCCGCGCCCGGCCTGTACGGCAGCCCGCGCCCGAGCTGTACGGAGACCCGCGCCCGAGCTGTACGACGGCCCGCGCCCGAGCTGTACGGAGACCCGCGCCCGAGCTGTACGACGGCCCGCGCCCGGCCTGTACGGCGGCCGGAGCTCAGCGGCGTCCGCCCGCGCCTCAGCGGCGTCGGCGGGCCAGGAGGGACGCGCCCGCGCCGACCGCGAGGAGGACAGCGCCCGCCGCGAGCAGCCCGTGCGCGAGCCCGAGCCCGGTACGGGCGAGCTCCCGGGCCCGCTCTCCGGCTTCCTCGGCATCCTCGGCGAGGAAGAGGGAGGGGTCGTCGGGGTCCTCCGGGCTGGCGCTGCTCGGGGAGGCCTGAGGTGTACCGGCCGGGGCGGTCGCCGTCGCCTCCGGATCCTCCGGGGCCCCCGTGCCTTGCGGCTCCGCGGTGTCTTCCGGCACGTTCCCGTCCTCGCCGACCCCGAAGCGGTAGTCGTTGGACTCCCCGACCCAGTCGCCGTCCTGGCCCCGGCGCTGCACCACGGCCGCGTTGGCGGTGATGTGATCGGGTACGGCGTCGGAGGTGAGCGAGAGCCTGAGCTTGACGGTGACGGTCGCGCCGGGCGCCACGGTGAACCCGCCGAACCCGGCGCCGTCCAGCACGCCGACCAGTTCCTGCTCGTCGGTGCTCTCGAAGGTGACGGGCCGGGCGCGGGAGCCGTCGTAGAAGTCCAGCCTGGGCTGGGACGGCTTCAGGGTGCGCTTGTCGTCGACGAGGACGACGACGGGGTGGACGTCGGCGCAGGTGCGGTTGGTGGTGTTGGTGAGGTCGATGTACCAGGTGCCGTAGTCGCCGCCCACCTCGTAGGAGGTGGGACCGCCGTGGATCCGGGTGGCCAGCGGGAAGGCACGGCCGCCGGGTGCCGCGCAGGAGGGGGTCGCGGCCGCGTGGGCGGCAGCCGACGACACGGGCACGAGAGCGGCGGCTGCGGCGAGGAAGAGGGGCAGGGACGTGACCGGTCGCATAAACACATGACCATGCCGGGTGGCGGCGAGGGCTCGGGGTGCCACTCCGGAGGCGGGCGGAAGTCCGCTCGATCGGCCGACAGGCTAAAGGGAGGCCACGACCTGGCCGGACATCACCTGGGGAGGGTTGGGGAGCAGCGACGCGAGGTTGTCCCGCACGAAGACCGCCGCCCTCTTGATCGATTCGTCGGCTCCCGCCTCGTTCTCGAAGACGCTGGTCGAGACCATGACCCCGTTGCCGGCGTCGACCCAGTAGTAGGCCAGGAGGCCGGGAATCTCACGGATGAGCGGCACGAATCCCTCGCTCACCCGACGTCCCGCCTCGGCCGGGTCGGTCACCCCTTCGTACCGTCTGACGGCTGCGTACACGGCTGTTCTCCTCACGAGTTCCGGTCAAGTTCCGGTCATCTGGTGCGCAGACGCCGTACCCGTGCGACGCACGCTCCGCTCGCGAGTCGTCCGGCAATCACCTGAAGGAGCCGGCGAGTGGTCCGGACGGTGGCCTGTGCCGCGCCTCTCAGCCGTCCGCCCGCGCCTCTCAGTCCGCCCGCCCGAATCAGCCGTCCGCCCGCCCGAACATCGGCGCCAGCAGCAGCTGCGCGGCGCCCTCCGCGACGACCCGCTCCCCTCGCGGAGCGACCCGCACGGGGACCGTCCCGCCGGGCACACCCTCCCGCCGGGCCCGTGCGTCGAGCATCTCGGCGACCCCCCGCACGAACGGCTCCGGCACTGCGGAGATCGTCCGCCCTCCGAGCAGCACCAGGTCGATATCCAGCAGGCCCACCAGGTTCCCGGCCCCGACCCCCAGCACCCGCGCCGCCTCCTCCACGTCCCCCCGCCCCACGGCCCCGAGGCACAGCACCTCCACACACCCCCGGTTCCCGCACCCGCACACCGGCCCGTCCAGCTGAAGCACCTGGTGCCCGAACTCCCCCGCCCCGGTCCGCGCCCCCCGATGGACGCTGCCGCCGATCACCAACCCGGCGCCCAGTCCCGTACCGAGGTGCAGATACGCGAAGGACCTGCCCTCACCCCCCACCGAGAGCCCGAGCGCCGCCGCGTTGGTGTCCTTGTCCACCACGACCGGCACCCCCAGCCGCTCGGCCAGCGCGTCCCGCAGCGGGAACCCGTCCCACTCCGGAAACCCGGTGACCCGGTGCAGCACCCCGCGCGCGTGATCGAGCGGGCCGGGCAGGGCGACTCCCACACCGAGCAGCGAACCGGCATCGGAGAGCCCGCGACTTCCCAGACTCCCGTGACCTCCGAGGACCTCCCCCACCAGCCCCTCGACCACCCCGGCCACGACCCCCAGAACAGCCTCCGCCCCGGCCCCCAGGTCAACCGCCTCGCGCCGCTCCCCGACCACAGCCCCGTCGAGATCCACCAGCACGGCCCGCACCTCGTCCCGGTCCAGATGCACCCCCACCGCATGCCCGGCCTCCGGCACCAGCCGCAGCACGGTGCGCGGCTTGCCCCCGGTGGACGCCCGGCGCCCGGCCTCCGCCGCGAGCCCCTCCTCCCGCAGCCGCGCGGTGATCTTGCTGACGGCCTGCGGGGTCAGCCCGGTCCGCTCGGCCAGTTCGAGCCGGCTGATGCCCTCCGCCCCGGCCGCCCGCAGCAGATCCAGCACCAGCGCGGTGTTGTGACTGCGCACCGCGAGGAGATTCGCCCCCACCGACCGCCCGCCGCCGCTCTTCGTCCTGTTCACGCCACCCATTCTCCCCACCGCTTGCACTTTGGCAACAGCGTTGCGAAAGTAGGACGCATGACTGGTACCCCCCTCCGCGTCGGCCTGATCGGCTACGGCCTCGCAGGCTCCGTCTTCCACGCCCCGCTGATCGCCGCCACCGAGGGCCTCGCCCTGGACACCGTGGTCACCTCGTACCCCGAGCGGCAGGAACAGGCCCACGCCGAGTTCCCGGGCGTCCGCATCGCCGCCACGCCCGACGAGCTGTTCGACCACGCCGACGAGCTGGACCTGATCGTCATCGCCTCCCCGAACAAGACGCACGTCCCGCTCGCCACCACCGCCCTGGAGGCGGGCCTGCCGGCGGTCGTGGACAAGCCGGTGGCGGGTACGGCGGCCGAGGCGCGGGAGTTGGCCGCCCTCGCCGAGGAGCGCGGCCTGCTGCTCTCGGTCTTCCAGAACCGGCGCTGGGACAGCGACTTCCTGACCCTGCGCGAGCTGCTGGAGAAGGGCGAACTGGGCGACGTCTGGCGCTTCGAGTCCCGCTTCGAGCGCTGGCGCCCGCAGCCCAAGGGCGGCTGGCGCGAGTCCGGCGACCCGGCAGAGATCGGAGGTCTGCTCTACGACCTCGGCAGCCATGTCGTCGACCAGGCCCTGGTTCTCTTCGGCCCGGTCACCGAGGTGTACGCCGAGCGGGACATCCGCCGCCCCGGCGCCGAGACGGACGACGACACCTTCATCGCGCTCACCCACGCGAACGGCGTCCGCTCCCACCTCTACGTCTCCGCCACCACGGCCCAGCTCGGCCCGCGCTTCCGGGTCCTCGGTTCGCAGGCGGGCTATGTGAAGTACGGCCTGGACCCGCAGGAGGCGGCCCTCAGGGAAGGCCTGCGCCCCGGGCCGCAGTGGGGTGCCGAGCCCGAGTCCCTGTGGGGCCGGCTCGGCTCCGGCGAGTCCCCGCTGACCGGCGGCGGCCGCCCCGTGCCGACCGTCCCCGGCGACTACCCGGCCTACTATGCGGCCGTGGCGGCGGCCCTGACCGGCGCCGGCCCCAACCCCGTGACCGCGCTGGAGGCGGCCGCGACCCTCGACGTACTGGAAGCTGCCCGACGCTCCGCCCGCGACAAGGTGACGGTGACCCTCTGATGCACCACCCGCAGATCACCCCGAAGTTCGCCCCCGAGATCACCCCGAGCGTGGAGGAGCTGGAGGCGCAGGAACGCCGCCTGGTCTTCCGCCACTTCACCTACGACGACGCCTGGGCCCTGGGCACGCTCCTGGTCGAGCTGGCCAGGGAGCGCCAGGCGCCGGTGGCCATCGATATCCACCGCGCCGGCCAGCAGCTCTTCCACGCGGCCCTGCCCGGCTCCACGCCGGACAACGACGCCTGGATCGACCGCAAGCGCCGGGTGGTGGAGCGCTACGGCGCCTCCTCCTACCTGGTCGGTGCCCGCTTCCGCGCCAAGGGCACGACGTTCGAGGACTCCGCTCGCCTCGATCCGGACACGTACGCGGCCCACGGCGGCTCGTTCCCGATCCATGTCGAGAACGCGGGCGTCATCGGCACGGTGACCGTGTCCGGCCTGCCCCAGCTGCAGGACCACCGCATGGTGGTGGAGGCGCTGGAGCAGTTCCTGGGCGAGTAGCCCGTCCGTGGGATTACCGCGCGGCTCCCTCCGGTTGGCACCGGCGTACACGAGGATCACGGCACGCCACCCACCCGGAGGTAACGGACCCGATGACCGAGTCGACGAGCAGCGCGCACCCCCTCAAGGAGACGATCGGCCGGTACGGCGTCTGGAGCGTGGGGCTCCGCTCGGAGGACCCGGCCCGGCGCGGCGACATCGCCGAGGCGGCCGCGGAGCTGGAACAACTCGGGTACGGAGCCGCCTGGCTGGGCGGCAGCAGCGCCGCCCGGCATGCCGTCCCGCTCCTCGAAGCGACGTCCCGGCTGACCGTCGGCACGAGCATCCAGAGCATCTGGCAGTACGACGCCGAGGCGAGCGCGGCCGGCTTCGCGGAGGTGGAGTCGGCCCACCCCGGCCGCTTCCTGCTCGGCCTCGGCGTGAGCCACGCCAAGCTCGCGGACCAGTACCGCCGCCCGTACTCGGCGCTGGTCGCCTACCTGGACGCGCTGGACGCGGCCGGCGTCCCGGCCGGGCGCCGGGTCCTGGCGGCCCTCGGCCCGAAGACCCTGAAGCTGTCCCGGGACCGGGCGGCGGGCGCGATCCCCTACCTCGTCACGCCCGAGCACACCGCCCAGGCCCGCGAGATCCTGGGTGAAGAGCCGCTGCTCGCCCCGGAGTTCGCGGTGGTCTGGGAGACCGCACCGTCCCGCGCCCGCGCCCTGGCCCGCGACCACCTGGCGCTCTACCTCTCGCTCCCCAACTACACCAACAGCTTCCTGCGCCTCGGCTTCACCGAGGACGACCTGGCCGCCGGCGGCAGCGACCGCCTGGTCGACGCGCTGTACGCGTGGGGCGACGAGGACCGGATCAGGGACCGCGTCAACGCCTTCCACGAGGCGGGCGCGGACCATGTGGCGATCCAGGTGGTGGACGGCGGCTCCCGCGACGCCCTTCCCAGGGAGGTATGGCGCCGCCTGGCCGCTCTCTGGGCTGAGCGGCCGTGACTCAGACCGCGGCCTGACCGCCGCTCCGCGCCGGGCAGTCGTGCAGCAGCTTCCTGATCTGCCCGGCACGGTCGGTACCCGGAAGCATCTGGTTCATGCGGCGTTGCAGCAGGGCCCTCGTCTCCTCGTCCAGGTACTCGCAGTGCCCCCGGAACACCTCGCGCAGCGCCTTGAGCGCCCAGTACTCGTTGAACGGTTTGTCCTCGGCCACCGCCGCCTCGGCGAGTGCGCGCCCCCACGCCGGATCCGGATTGGCGTACAAGTACGCGGCAGCGGCCAGTCGCAACCCGCGGTCGTCGCTGTGGAGATGGCTCTCGACGTCGAAGTCCCGGGCGCCACGGAGCAGACCGATCATCTCGTCCACCACGTCGGACATCGCCTGTGTCCTCGCCCGCCCGCTGGACATGGTCCACCGGATCTCGTTGTACCGTGCCGCCAGCCGGCCGACGGGATCGGTCGGCGCCGACACGGCGGCCTGGCCGGGCTGCGCCCTGCTGAGCGCCTCCCTCACCCCGTCGGCCAGATCGTCCGTCGTCTCCTGATGCCTTGCCTCGACCTCCCGCGTCTCGCGGATGGCCTCCTGCGCGGCACTCCGGGCCTCCTCCACCTGGCGCTTCAGCGTGATGCCGAATCCGGAGATCTCGGAGAAGAAGACACCCAGGAGCACCAGGATCACGAGGCCGAGGACGACCATCGGAGGGTCCGTCATCTGCGGGTGCCGACACACCCTGACGACGTTCCCGTTCGAAGCCATCTGCTGGTCGCACACCTCGGTGGTGAAGAACACGACCACGGCCGCGCACGCGGCGAGGGTCACCAGTGAAGCGGCCGCCCACTGGAGCGGCCCGACTCCTCTGCGACCGGTCGTCGAGGTCCGATCAGCTCCCGTAGCGGCCATCCCCCACCCTTCGGCACCTTCGGTCAAGCCGACATCGGCGCCATGGTAGCGGCGGGACCTCCGCGCCTCAGGCGTCCTTGAGTTCCTGTCGCTGCCGCCCGAGCCCCGCGATCTCCAGCTCCACCACGTCCCCGGCCCGCAGGAACGGCTTCGGCTCGGGCTGCCCGAGCGCCACGCCCGCCGGCGTCCCGGTGTTGATGACATCACCGGGGTACAGGGTCATGAACTGGCTGACGTAACGGACCACTTCAGCCACCGGGAAGATCTGCTCGGCGGTGGTCCCGTCCTGCTTCAGCTCCCCGTTCACCCACAGCTTGAGCGACAGATCCTGCGGGTCGGCGATCTCGTCGGCGGTCACCAGCCACGGCCCCAGCGGGTTGAACGTCTCGCAGTTCTTCCCCTTGTCCCAGGTCCCGCCGCGCTCGATCTGGAACTCCCGCTCGGACACGTCGTGCGCCACCGCGTACCCGGCGACATGCGCGAGCGCCTCCTCGGCCGACTCCAGGTAGCGGGCCGTACGTCCGATGACGACGGCCAGCTCCACCTCCCAGTCGGTCTTGCTGGACCCGCGCGGCACGAGCACGGTGTCGTTCGGCCCGATGACCGTGTCCGCGGCCTTGAAGAAGATCACGGGCTCGGCGGGCGGCTCGGCCCCCGTCTCGCGGGCGTGGTCGTAGTAGTTGAGCCCGATGCACACGACCTTGCCGATCCGGCCGAGCGGGGGCCCGATCCGCAGGCCCGCCGCGTCCAGCACGGGCAGCTCACCCGCCTCGGCCGCCGCCCGTACCCGGCCGAGCGCGCCGTCGTCGGCGAGCAGCGCCCCGTCGATGTCGTCCACGATCCCCGACAGGTCCCGCAGGGTCCCCTCGGCGTCGAGCAGCGCGGGTCGCTCCGCACCGGCCGTACCGACTCGCAGCAGCTTCATGGTCACAATCTCCCTCGATCGCGGGCGCCCGCCGATGTGTGCAGCCATCGGAGGACTGGTCGATCGTCCAATTCCCCCGTCCAGTCCGCAAGACCTTGTTCACGGACTGGACCGTAACCATGCCCCCGTGATCCACGGCTCAGCGGTACAGCGCGGCCCGCTCCACCGCGCTCCACGTCGTACTGGTGACGACGTACAGCGCGGCCGCGAGCGGCACCACGGCCACGGTGACGAGCGTGAAGAAGGACATGAACGGCATGACCTTGTTGACCGCGCCGAGCCCGGGCACCTGCTCGCCCTGACCCGCGGTGACCGTGACCGGGTTCTTGGCCATCATCAGCTTGGTGCGCCGGTAGTTGAAGGCGGCGACGGCCGCGACGAGGGCGAAGAGCGCGAGGTAGACGAGTCCGGCCGCCCCGAAGACCCCGCCGCCGGAGAGGGCGTCGGCCCAGCGGCCGCCGAGCGGTGCCGCGAACAGCTCGTGGGCCAGCAGCCCATTGGTCTCGCCGCCGATCGAGGTGTTGGAGAAGAGGTGGTAGAGGAGGAAGAAGGCGGGCAGCTGGAGCAGGCTGGGCAGGCACCCGGAGAGCGGCGAGACCTTTTCCTCGGCGTGCAGTTCCAGCACCGCCTTCTGCAGCCGCTCGGGCTCCTTGGCGTGCTTCTTGCGCAGCTCGGCGATTCTCGGCTGCAGCTCGGCCCGGGCGCGCTGGCCGCGGGCGGCGGCCCGGGACAGGGGATGCACGAGCAGTCGTACGAGCGCGGTGAACAGGACGATCGCGGCGGCGGCCGCGGAGGCGTGGAACAGCGGCTGGAGCAGGTCGGCGAGCTGCTCGACCAAGCGGGCGAAAACGGACATGAAAGCGGACAAGGCGGGACCCTCCGTGCTGGGGTACGTCGTCGTGCCGGGGTGACCGGAGATGGCATGGCGGCATGACGACCCGCGCGGGGGTCACGGATGAATCAGTGAACCGGTGCCCTTACGCGCAGGTCGTCGCGAGGGCGTGTCCGGGTGCCCGGGGCCGGCGGCGCCCCGAGGCGTCGGGGTCGCGCTGGGGCAGGAAGGCCGTGCGTCTGTCCCGGTCGCGTATCGCCGTACGGACCCGGGTGGGCGGGACGGCGGGTGCGCAGCGGGCGGTGATCAGCGAGCTGGCGGCGAGCGCAGAACCGGCCGCGGCGGTCGCGGCGAGCGCGACGGTGGTGGAGAGGCTGCCGGTGTCGAGGAGCGCGGCCTGGAGCAGCAGCAGGTTCACCAGGACGAGCAGCAGGGCGACGGGACGCGCGCCGACGACACGACTGCGATCCACTTCCTCCCCCTTCGCTGACCTGCTGCTCTCATTTATAGCTGCCGGCTATACGGGATCGATCTCCAGGGGCTCCAAGAGCCTCTTCGGCTTGAGCAGCGCCCTGCTGACCGGATCCGCCGGATCGGGATCGAGTCCCGGGCCCGGCACCAGTACAACGTCCGCGACGGGCACGACGGTTCCGCAGGCGGGACATTCGCCGTTCGGCCCGAGTTCGGTCCCGCAGTCCGCGTGCCGGAAGGACCGCAGCTGGGTCTCCTGGAAGTTCTCGCGGCCCCACAGCGCGAGGGCCCGCAGCGCCGGCCACAGCGCGATACCGCGCGCGGTGACGACGTACTCGTCACGCGGTGGCGCCTCCTGGTAGCGGCGCTTGTCGAGGATCCCCTCCTCGGTGAGCGTCTTCAGCCTGGCCGAGAGCACCGCGCGCGGGATGCCGAGGTGGACGAGGAAGTCGTTGTAGCGCCGGACGCCGTAGATGGCGTCGCGGACGACGAGGAGCGTCCACCGCTCGCCGACGACCTCCAGCGCGCGGGCGATCGAGCATTGCTGCGTCGCGTAGTCCTTGCCCAGTGCCATGGCGTCCACCCTAGCCACTTTCCGACCTGTTGGTTCAATGACCGAACCGAGGCTGTTACGGTACACCCATGACAAGGTTCAGTGAACGAACCCTCCGCCGGGCCGGAGCGGCCGACACGCACAGCGCACCGCGCACACCACCCACAGCGGAAGCACCCCCGCACCCAAGGGCCACCCTCGCCCTGACCAGCGCCGCAACGGCGGTGGCCCTGATGACGTACACGGCCCCGATGGTCACGCTCCCCGACACGGTGGCGGCGCTGCACACCCCCGTCTCCGCGCAGGCCTGGCTGCTGAACGGCACCCCGCTGGGCCTGGCCGCCCTCCTCCTGGTGGCCGGCAGCCTGGCCGACGACTACGGCCGCCGCCGTATCTTCCTGGCCGGCACCCTGGCCCTCGGCCTGACGACAGCCCTGGGCGGCCTGACCACCTCCACGTTCCTCTTCACCCTGGCCCGCATCGCGCAGGGCGCGGCGAGCGCGGCGATCCTGGCGAGCAGCCTGGGCCTGCTGGTGACGGCGTTCCCGACCCCGCGCGGCCGGCTGCACGCGACCGGCGTGTGGGGCGCGTTCGTGAGCGGCGGCATCGCGGCGGGCCCGCTGGTCGCCGGCGCGATGCCGACCTGGCGGGTGGCGTACGGCGTCCTGGGCGCGGCGGCGCTGCTGGTGGCGGCGCTGGCCCTCCGGCCCCTGCCGGAGTCGAAGGCACCCCGCGGCGGCCGCCCCGACCTCCTCGGCGCCCTGACCTTCGGCTCGGCACTGGTGGCCCTGGTGGCGGCCCTCACCCTCGGCCGGGACGGCTGGCTACGGACGCCGGTGGGCCTGCTGCTGGCGGCGGCCGTACTGCTGGTCGCCCTGTTCACGCTGGTGGAGCGCCGGACGAAGACCCCCATGATCGACCTCTCTCTCCTCCGCCACCCCCGCTTCCTGGCGTCCTCGGCCGGCGGTCTGTTCACCGGCCTGACGGTGATCGGCCTGTTCAGCTACGTCCCCGCCCTGCTGCAGCAGACCCTGCACATGTCCGCGATGACCACGGCCTGGCTGCTCCTGCTGTGGTCCGGCCTGTCCTTCGTGGTGGCCCTGCAGGCGAAGCGGCTGGCGGGCCGGGTGGGTCCGCGCCTGCAGCTGGCCGCCGGCTTCCTGCTCCACGCGGCGGGCGCGCTGACGATGCTGGGCGCGATCGGCGCGGGCTCCTGGGTACGGCTCCTGCCCGGCCTGGTGCTCGGCGGCGTGGGCAGCGGCCTCCTGAACGCCGCGCTGCCCCTCATGGCGGTGGAGTCGGTACCGCTCGCCCGCGCGGCGATGGGCTCGGGCGCTCAGCAGACGTTCCGCTACATCGGCTCCTGCGCGGGCGTGGCCCTGACGATCGCCCTCGTCACGTCGTCCGGCGGCGGCCTGGCGCGGGGCGCGGATGTGGCGATGGTGGTGTCGGCAGGCCTGGCCGTGCTCGGGGCCGTGGCTGTGGGGGTGCTGCGCGAGCGGGCGTGAGCCGGCCCGATCCCGGCCTACCCCCTGGGCCGCATCGACACCAGCTTCCCCCACACCACCATCCGGTAGCGCGAGGTGAACTCGGGAGTGCAGGTGGTCAGGGTGATGTAGTAACCCGGCTCGTCGTACCCGTACGCGGGCCGGACGAGCGACCGCGGCACGGGCCGTACGACCCCGGAGTCCCGGGAGGACGTCTGCGGAAGGATCTTGTCGACGGCGTACGTGTACGTGGCCGTCCTCGTCTCGACCTGGAGGGTGTCCTCGGGCCGGAGCCTCGGCAGGTACCGAAAGGGCTCACCGTGGGTGTTCCGGTGCCCGGCGAGCGCGAAGTTGCCCGCCTGGCCGGGCTGTTGGGTGCCGGGGTAGTGACCGACGTACCCCTTGTTGAGGACGTCCGGCTTGCTCACGCCTTCGGCGACGGGGACGCGGAGATGCAGCCGGGGGATGGTGAGGACGGCGTACGCCTGGGAGCGGCGGGGCGTGCCGGAGACGAGGACGGGGGTGTACGAGGGCTGCCGCGCACGTCCGGGAGTTTTTGTGGCCCCTGACGACGCCGACGCAGAGGGCGTGGCGCCACCCGAAGCGGAACTACCGCTCCCCCACTCCTTCTCCAGGGCCGCCACCTTCCGCTCGGCCCCCTGCCGCGCCTCCCTGTTGGTCCACCACAACTGATGTACGACCAGCAGCATGAGCACGGCCCCGACGGTGATGAGCACCTCGCCGCCGCCCCACAGCCCGCGCCGCCACCTGGCCCGCCTCCGCCGATCACGGTGCCGCACGACACGCATTCGCACACCCACCTCTCCAGAGCCGCCCGCACGATAGGGCGAGTCGGGTGAACTCACCAGAGCCGTAAGGCCTCCCGCCACTGACGTCGGCTTCCTCAACGGGTTTTAGAAAGGGCTGTCACAACCCTCGACAACCCCACACGCCACACCCGATGCTTCCTGTTGGCATGCGGGGGGACGAGTCAACGCCGGTACGGAACACCGGCGTTTGAGCCGCACGGAGAGGCAGAGAAGAAGCCATGATCCGACGCAGAACGCTGCTGGCCGCCGCAGGCGGCGGCATCCTGGGCAGCGCCCTGGCCACGGGCACGGCCCGCGCCGACGCCACGATCGCCGTCAACCCGTCGACGACCTACGGCACCTGGGAGGGCTGGGGCACCTCCCTGGCCTGGTGGGCGAACGTCTTCGGCGCCCGGGACGACTTCGCGGACCTCTTCTTCACCACGAAGACGACGACGTACAACGGCACGGCCCTGCCCGGCCTCGGCCTGAACATCGCCCGCTACAACCTGGGCGCCTGCAGCTCGAACAGCGTCGGCGGCGAGTCGATGGTGGCCTCCCCCAACATCCCGCCCTTCAAGCAGATCGAGGGCTACTGGCAGGACTGGAACAACGAGGACCCCACGTCCTCGGCCTGGAAGTGGACGGCGGACGCGACGCAGCGAGCGATGCTGCTGAAGGCGACGGCGCGAGGCGCTACGACGGAGCTGTTCGCCAACTCACCCATGTGGTGGATGTGCCTCAACCACAACCCGTCCGGCGCCTCCGACGGCGGCAACAACCTCCAGTCCTGGAACTACCGCCAGCACGCCTCGCACCTGGCGGCGGTGGCCCTCTACGCGAAGCAGAACTGGGGCGTGAACTTCGCGACGGTGGATGCCTTCAACGAGCCCTCGTCGTCCTGGTGGACGGCGACCGGCACGCAGGAGGGCTGCCACATGGACGCGACGGTCCAGTCCGCCGTACTCCCTTACCTCCGCAGCGAGTTGGACAAACGAGGCCTGACGGCCACGAAGATCTCGGCATCGGACGAGACCAGCTACGACCTGGCCCGCACCACCTGGAACTCCTTCTCCTCGACGGCGAAGGGCTACGTCAACCGGGTCAACGTCCACGGCTACCAGGGCTCGGGCGGCCGCCGCGACCTCCTCTACACGGACGTGGTGACGACGGCCGGCAAGGCCCTGTGGAACTCGGAGACGGGCGACAGCGACGGCACCGGCTACACGATGGCCTTCAACCTCCTCTACGACTTCCGCTGGCTGCACCCGACCGCCTGGGTCTACTGGCAGGTGATGGACCCGTCGACGGGCTGGGCGATGATCGCGTACGACCAGAACACCCTGCAGCCGACGACGATCCAGACGAAGTACTACGTGATGGCGCAGTTCAGCCGCCACCTCCGCCCCGGGATGAAGATCCTGGACACGGGCGTGAGCTATGCGGCGGCGGGGTACGACGCGTCGGCGAAGCGGTTGGTGATCGTGGCGCTGAACACGTCGTCCTCGGCCCAGACGCTGACCTTCGACCTGTCCCGCTTCACCACCGTGACCGGCGGCTCGGGCGGCCTGGTCCCCCGCTGGAACACGGTCACGACAGGCGGCGGGGACCTCTACACCTCGCACTCGGACACACACCTGTCCGGCAAGACGCTGGCGGTCCCCTTCGCGGCGAAGTCGGTGCAGACGCTGCAGGTGGACGGGGTCACTGTGTAGCGCGGTGACTCAGGGCCTCGGGAGGGAGTGAGTCCTGGTACGCGTTCCACGGACGGGCGACCTCCTCGACCGTACGGGCGTCGAGCGCGACCGGCGCGGACCTGGTACCCAGCTTCCCACCCGGGTGCCAGGTCCCGGTGACCGTCACCCAGGTGTTGGCGGGCAGCGCGGGACCGCCGTGGATCCGCACCTTCACGGACTGGGCGTCCGCCGCACAGCAGTTGAGGATGACCCGCGTCAGGTCCCAGCTCCCGCCCGGCCCACCGGGTGTGACGAACCCGGTCATCCGGATGCTCCGCCCCTTGATGGCCTGGTCCCGGTCCTGCCGTACCCGGCTGGTGAAGTCGGAGAGGGTCATGGGGACGGGCGAGGTGGCGGGGAGCGGATCGAAGTCGCTCTGTTCGGCAACGGCCTTGGGCGGCTGCCGGGAGGCGGTGTAGGCGCCGAGGGCGGGAGGCGCGTAGCAGAGCAGGCTGAGCGCCGGGAGAAGGAGCAGCCAGGCGACGCGGGGCATGGCGGAGTGGTCGTGACCGTGACCGCCGTGCTCCTCCTCGTCGTGGGGCCCCTCGTGTTGGCCTTTGTCGAGCATGGCGCTCGCGAGGCCCAGCAGGAGCAGCACCGCCCCGGAGGCGATCAGCAGGGGCCGCATCCCCTCCTTGACGTACCTCAGGTACAGGTCGGTGAAAAGGGAGACGTGCAGCAGCCCGAGCCCGCAGAGCACGAGCAGCACCGGCTGGAGGAATCGCTTCACAACAGCACCCCACCGATCAACGAGCTGCACGCGACGGCGACGACGACGGTGGCGGCGGAGAACCGTACGGCGAAGGCCCGCCCGAAGGTGCCCGCCTGAAGGGCGATGAGCTTCAGGTCGACCATGGGCCCCACCACCATGAACGCGAGCCGCGCGACCGGCGGGAACCCGGTCAGCGAGGCCGCCAGGAACGCGTCGGCCTCGGAACACACGGCGAGCAGCACGGCGAGCGCGGCCAGAAAGAGCACGGACAGCCAGGGCGTCCCGGTGAAGGTGTCGAGCACGGACCTTGGCACCGCCACGTTGAAGGTGGCGGCCGCCATGGCCCCGAGGACGAGAAACCCACCGGCGTGCAGGAAGTCGTGCTGAAACCCGAGCCGGAACTCGTTCCACCGGCTGTGCCCCGCCCGATGCCCGGTATGCCGCGCGGTCGGCCGCAACCACTCGGTCCGCCCGAACCGCAACCACAGCCACCCCATCACCACGGCGGTGACGAGCGAGGCGAGCAACCGGGCCAGCACCATGGCCGGGTTCCCGGGGAACGCGACAGCGGTGGCGGTGAGCACGACGGGATTGACGGCCGGAGCGGACAGCAGGAAGGCAAAAGCGGCAGCCGGGGCGACCCCGCGCCCGATCAGACTGGAGGCGACCGGCACGGAAGCGCACTCACACCCGGGCAGGACGACCCCGGCGACACCGGCGACCGGTACGGCGAGCGCGGGCCGCCGCGGCAGCACCCGGCTGAACACGCTCTCCGGCACGAACGCGTTGATCGCGCCGGACAGGGCCGTACCGAGCAACAGGAAAGGCAGGGCCTGCACCGTGACGGCCAGACACACGGTCCGCCAGGCCTGCACGGCCGGGGTGTCTCCCCAGCGCCCGAGGAGAATCACGACGGTACCGGGCACAACGGCGGCGCCCACGAGGAGCAGCGGCCAGAACCGGGGCGGCGCGGACCGCGAGTCAGGCCCTTTTTCCGCACCCGTCAGGGCGCCGGCCGCCGCCTGGTCCTCGACGACCAGGGCACCCGTCTTCTCCATGCCGACTCCGACTGTCGATGTCCGTGTCGAAGATAACGGCCCACGCCGCCCGTCCCCCATCACCGGCGGGCCGACACCCCGTTCCTCACCTCCCCTTTCTCACCTCTTTCCCTCCCTTTTGCGCCTCACATGCGCCTCACGTTTGTCACCGCCCGGCAGTACGGTGTCACCCATGCGCCCCGACACGCCTGCCGAGAACGTCGACCACACCGCCGAAGCGGCACGCCTGGAGCGGACCGCCGGCCTGTATCCCGAGGACACCGAGGCCCTGCTCCTGCGCGCCGCGGCCCACCTGGAACTGGCCGGCGACCGCCCCGCCGCGACGACGCTCTACGACCGCCTGCTGTCGTCCCTCGACGGCCTGGAGAGCCCTGCTTTGGTACGGGCCCTGAAGGCGTCGAACCTCTGGGAGTACGGCCATGAGGCGGAGGCAAGGGCGATCATCGACGGAATCCGCGCAGCGGCCCCGCGCGACCCGGCCCCCTGGGTGATCGTGGCCGAGGCCCTGGAGGCACACGACGAGCTGGGGGCGGCGGAGGAGACGTTCACGGAGGCGGCGAGGTTGCTGCTGACGGACGGGACAGAGCCGCCGTACTCGACCCATCCCCTGCTGTTCGGCCGCCACCGCGTCCGCCGCATGCTGGGCCTGGCCCACGACAGCTGGGACACTCTGGCGGACACCCTCCACTCGTCGTCGGTCTCGTTGGACGAGTTGCACGACCCCAAGCGGGTGTGGTCCCTGGGCTCCGACAACCCCGCGGAACTGGAGGCGGAGATCTCACGCCTGCGCGCCGAACTGGGCGCGTATCGGGAGGCGTTGTCCCGCCCGTTCCCGGTGGCGGTCCTCCACTGGCCGGCCTCCGAACTGACGGAACTGACGTCGGCGTACCCGGACCTGTCTGCGGAGTACCCCTCTCACGGGGAGCACCTGTCGACCATAGAGTCCTCGCTCCGCGAACTGTCCTCGTCGGGGACGCCGAACCTTGGCATCGTGACGGGGACTGTGCCGTCGTACGAGGCGTTCGCGGCGTCGGAGGGGGCGTCACCGGAGGACGTGACGTTGCTGCCGCAGTATGCGACGACGTTGGCGGCGCGGGGGCGGGCTGTGGTTTGGCCGCCGCAGCGGGGGGCGGCTTGTTGGTGTGGGTCGGGTGGGATCTATGAGGGGTGCCACGGACTGGGGGCGTAAGGCGGGCGGTTCATCGGGCAGGTCGGGGCGGCCGACCTACCCGAAGGCATTCAAATCCATCCCGCATCGGCGGTGGTCGAACGGCAGGACCGCGCGCCGATCGGACGAGTTGGACCCCCGGCAATAGGCTCCGACGGCATGGCAGAGCCCATCTTCTACGTCGACCGCTCGGACATCCTGGAAGGGAAGCTCGCGGAGGTCAGGGGGTCTGACGGGGGGCGACGCACTGCTGCTTCGAGGCGGGGGCAGGCTGGGTTCACGGAGCGGAATGCTGGTGTGGCTCCACCCAGTCCTCTGGGACGTGCCACGGGGCATAGGAACAGAGGCCCACCACTCGGCCCCATAGCCACGCGTCGCAAGGCGCCACCCACCTGAGCCCCTGGCTTTCCCCGGGCCGCCGGATCGCTTCTTCCCGGTGCTGGAGCGCGGTCCTGGGTACGTAGCGAGTTCGCTTAGGCCGCCCCCGCTAGATCCCAGGTAACAGCCATGGATGAACCCGCCCAGCCTCCATCTGTAGTGCGCCATATCGAGGCAATGTCGTGGTCCTCAAGGTATTCGGCGTACTGCCCGATATCTTCCGTGAAGAGCGCGATGAGGTGGGGCTTCGGTTCGTCGCGCTTCTCGTGCCAGTAGTAGCTGTACTCCAGCAGCTGGGCCACTGCTTCACGGACGGCCTTGGTGGCGTTCCCCTTCTTCACCGCCTTACCTTCAACCAGCCAGGTCCGCGGCTCATCAGCAACACGCCGGCGCAAGACCAGGTCCCTGGGGTACATGCCTTGCGTGATCGGTGTGTATCCACGCGTGACGACGTGGAGTCCGAAGTCCTTAATGAGTTCTTCGTGCCAACGCTCCCTGCGGTGCTGACCGCCCTCGATGCGGACGTAGTACTCACTGCTGTCGTTGGGGTGGAAGCCGTCCAGGGGATCGTCAGCAGGAACATGCCCCTCGTTCACGAACACGAAGGGCTCATCCCGCGTCGGCGTCTGGAGCCAGATGCGCTGGCTGGCAGCAGCATCACGAAGCAATAGGGATGCCGTGCGAAGGTCCTTGGCGAGGACCTCCTCCGAGGGCAGGTTGGCAATTTCGTAGCGTCGGGCGGCCACGCTCCCTGCCTCGTATGCGCGAGGCAGGTCCTGCCGCGTACCGAAGGCTGGTGTGTACGTCCACTGCACTGCCAACTCGGGCTGAATTCCGGCCCGGAGATGCTTCGCCCGGCGCTTCAGCTCACGCCGCAGCTCAGCCGGCTTGTACTCCTTGGACAGCTTCGTCACGCCCTGCTGCAAGGTGAGCGTCACGGCAGTGAGGTCTGCGTCAAAGATGTAGGCGAGGTACAGCCCCTCCTGGGGCTCCTTGTTGATCTCCGGGTCAAACACTCCGATCCACGGAGTGGTGGCTGCGCCCCCTTGTCCACCATGCCCTGAGGCGACGAAGTCGTACGGCAACGGGAGGTCGGTCATGTCCTTCACCTCCCTAAGGAGGTCCTGAGCCTTAACACCTTTGGACGTCCCGTGCTTGGCGTCGTAGGTCTTCGCTATGCGTATGAGCAGGTCACGTAGGGGCACACCCAAAACGTAACCCGTATCGATCAGTTATTCCCCTCAATAGATCGACAACCGCACAGCTGGTGACCGAATCTGACCGACCTCAGACCCTGTCAGTGCTCCCTGGTAGAACGTCTGCATCGTCCATCGACATGCTCAGCCGGGGGTACAAGCCGATGTCTCAGAGCCGCCACGACGCATCTGCCCCAACCGATGGACTGTACGAACAGCTCATCACGTTGCGCTTCGAACAGCAGCTGAAGGAGCTTGCCGGCCTCGGCTGGCGCCCCGTGAGCGACACGGTGGGGCCGGAGTCGGTGCCGCACGTTCTGGCTCGACATGTCGCAGGCACCGTTCGGCGCGTACTGCAAAATCTCCCGGCCGAGGAACAGGTCTACGCGGCCAACCACATCCTTGAGTCCATCAGCACTCTGGAAGGTGCACAGGAGTGGGTAGACCTCGTCGCCGACGGCCCCCGCCAACTCCTTGCGCTTACACGGCAAGAGGCCCCGGGCGTCTTTGCCGTACGGCCCGGCATCCCACTCTCCGAAGCGGCACTCATCACCAATGCGCCCGAAGACCCGAGCCTCGGCTTCGAGCTGCGCGCCGAACTCGCCACTGCTGACCGTGTCGACCTGCTCTGCGCATTCGTGAAGTGGCACGGCTTGCGGATCATCGAGCAGTCGCTGAGGGCGGCCCGTGATCGAGATGTGCCGATACGGGTCATCACAACGACCTACATCGGGGCAACCGAACGGCGTGCGCTGGACCGCTTGGTGGAGGAGTTCAACGCCCAGGTCAAGGTCAACTACGAGACCCGATCCACGCGGCTGCACGCCAAAGCTTGGCTGTTCCGCCGCAAGAGCGGCTACGACACCGCCTATGTCGGCAGCTCCAACCTGTCCAAGGCTGCGCTGCTCGACGGCTTGGAGTGGAACGTACGACTGTCCTCCGTCGCCACACCGGACGTACTGCGCAAGTTCGATGCCACCTTCGAGGCCTACTGGAGTGATCCATCCTTCGAGACATACGACCCCAAGGCCGACGGAGGCCGCCTCCAAGAGGCGTTGGCGATCGCGGGCGGTACGTCGTCGACTACCGCCGCTGAACGAGGGATCACACTGTCCGGTCTGGAAGTACGGCCGTATCCACACCAGCGCGACATGCTGGAGCGGTTGGAGGTCGAGCGGGAGGTGCACGACAGGCACCGGAATCTACTCGTCGCCGCTACCGGCACCGGCAAGACAGTCATGGCTGCGCTCGACTACAAGCAGCTGCGAAAGAAGCATGGCCGTGACCTGCGTCTCCTGTTCGTCGCTCACCGCAAGGAGATTCTGCACCAGTCCCTTCGGACCTACCAAGATGTCTTGGTGGACCCGAACTTCGGTGAATCCCTCCACAGCGGCGAGATCCCAGAGCGCTGGACGCATGTGTTCGCCAGCGTGCAGTCCTTGAATGCTCGGGCCCTCAATCGGCTCGCGCCTGATCACTTCGATGTGATCGTGATCGACGAGTTCCACCATGGGACCTCACCGACGTACCGGAAGATCCTCGACCACTTCGAGCCGTTGGAGCTGCTGGGGCTCACTGCGACGCCTGAGCGCATGGACGGCAAGAACGTCCAGGACGAGTTCTTCGGTGGGCGGATCTCTGCCGAGATGCGGCTGTGGGAGGCGCTGGAGAATGATCTACTCAGCCCCTTCCACTACTTCGGCATCAGCGACAACACCGATCTCAGTACGGTGGAGTGGAAGCGAGGGGCGTACGACCCCAGCGCGTTGAGCAACATGCTGTCGAGTGATGTGAGGCGCGCAGGGCTGGTCGTCAAGGCTGTACAGGAGAAGATCGCCGAGCCGGGTGCCATGCGAGCACTGGGATTCTGCGTATCGGTGCTGCACGCGGAGTTCATGGCAGACGCCTTCCGTATGGCCGGCCTCAGTGCCATGGCCCTGTCCGGAGAGACTCCCGCAGAGCAGCGCAAGCAGGCGCTGGCAGACCTGAGGTCAGGGACCCTGCAGGTGATCTTCTCGGTCGACCTCTTCAATGAGGGGCTCGACATCCCTGACGTAGACACACTGCTCCTCCTCCGCCCGACCTCCAGCGCCACGGTGTTCCTGCAACAGCTCGGCCGGGGGCTACGTCGCTCGGAGGACAAGGCCGTACTCACCGTGCTCGATTTCATCGGGCAGCACCGCAAGGAATTCCGCTTCGAGAACCAGTTCCGGGCGCTCACCAACCTGACCCGCAAGCGCCTGCTGGACAACATTGAGCACGACTTCCCTCAGCTACCGTCTGGCTGCCAGATCCTCCTTGAGGAGAAGGCGAAGAAAACCATCATCGCCAACATCAAAGAGCAGATCGGCGTCAACGTCACAGCACTGGCCCGCGAGGTCGCTGATTATGCAGAGCCAACGCTCAGCCGCTACCTGAACGAGAGCGGCCGCGAGCTCAAGGAGCTCTACCGCGGCACCGGCAACTCCTGGACTGGGCTCCTCCGCCGCTCAGGGCTCCTCAAGGGTGACGGGCCCGAAGGTGAAGCAGCGCTCCTCAAGCGCGTCTCGTCCTTCCTCCATGTGGACGACCCTTTGCGCGTGGCCGCCTACACCCAGATGTTGGAAGACAACGCTCCTGCCTACAGCGATCTCGACGAGCAGGGGCAGGCGTACGCCCGCATGCTCTTTTTCCAGCTCTGGCCGCTCGGCGGCGTAACGCGGAAGGGATTTGCCCACTACGACGCGGGGTTCGCGACGCTACGCAAGCAGCACGCGGTGCGGAGTGAGTTGCGCCAGGTACTTGCGCACAACCTCGCCCAGACCGAACACGTTCCGATCCCGCTCCTCGGAATGGGCAGCCACTCCGGCATCCCGTTGACCGTGCACGCGTCCTACACGCGCGAGGAAATCCTGCCCGCCCTCGGCCAATCCGCCATAGGTGGCTTCATGCCAGGGGACTTCCGCGAGGGGGTGAAGTGGTGCGAATCGATCAAGACCGACGCCCTGCTGATCACCCTGGACAAGGACGAGAAGGACTTCTCGCCACAGACCCGCTACCACGACTACGCGCTGAGCGAGACCCTCTTCCACTGGGAGTCGCAGAACCAGACTTCAGATACCTCCCCCACCGGCCTGCGCTATCAGCAGCATGCTGCCGAGGGCAGCCATGTACTGCTCTTTGTCCGTCGTTACAAGAGCACAGACATCGGCGGTGCACAGCCGTGGATGCTGCTGGGTCCGGCTGAGTACGTGGAGCACACCGGGAGCAAGCCGATGGCGATCACTTGGAAGCTGAAGCACCAGATCCCGGCGGACGTCTGGACGTACTCGGCGATCGCAGCCGGGTGACGTGTCACGGCGATTCGCTCACGGCATCGAACTCGGCCTCGAAGTGCATCTGAGCGCGGTCCAAAGCCTCATCCGCGTCGCAGCCATGAACTCGGAGCCAGTGCGGCTCATGGAGACGGCGAGGGTGGCCGGTCTGCTCCCCGCTACCCTTCCCCCATGATTCGCGCAGTGGTCTTCGACGTAGGCGAGTGCCTCGTGGACGAGACCCGGGAGTACGGGACCTGGGCCGACTGGCTGGGGGTGCCGCGTCACACGTTCCATGCGATGTTCGGGGCTGTCATCGCGCAGGGACGGGACTACCGGGACGTCTTCCAGGAGTTCCGGCCCGGATTCGACCTCTATGAGGAGCGGGAGAAGCGTGCCGCTGCTGGCCAGCCGGAGACCTTCGGCGAGGAGGACCTGTACTCGGACGTGCGACCGGCCCTGGCCAAGCTGCGAGCGGACGGACTGTGGCTCGGTATCGCCGGGAATCAGACCGTTCGTGCTGGACGAATCCTGCGCCGGTTGTTTTCACACGACGTCGATCTGATCGGTACGTCGGACGACTGGGGGGCTAGCAAGCCCGATCTTGAGTTCTTCAAGAGGGTCGCCGAGTCCGTGCCGTTCGAGGTAGAGGAGATCCTGTACGTCGGGGATCGGTGCGACAACGACATCCGACCGGCTCGTCAGGCCGGCATGCAGACCGCGCTAGTGCATCGCGGGCCCTGGGCCACGATTCAGTGGAGCACCCATGAGGCCAGGGAGCTGCCGACCTTCCAGGTCGAAAGTCTGCAGGAACTACCCCAGCGAATCAGTCAGTTCAACGCCCCAAGGCGCTGAGCGTCGTCGCCCAGTCGTACAGGCGGTCGTCGAGGTCACGGACACAGCGCTCATGCTGGTGGGGCGTGAGTGCGCGGCGAACCTCGCGTACTCGGTCCATGCCGGTGGCGTACCAAGTGATCGCCAACTGGTCGAGGGCCTGGCCTGCGTACCCGCACGCCTGTTCCGGGTTTCCTGACGCCACCTCCACGGCTGCCAAATCGCCGTAGATCACTGAGCGCTGTTTGTCCTCTGCGGCCGTCATCGAGGACAAGGCATGGAGCAAGCTCTCACGGGCCTGTGGGAGGTGCCCCGCGATCATCTGAGTGTTGCCCTTGAAGGCTGCCAGACGGGCCGGGGAGAACCAGTCCATCCACTCCGGCGACGAGTGGTCATTGCCGACCGCCAACACGTCCTCGGCGTGACCGATCAGGTTCAGTGCAGTGCGGGTGTTCCCACACCTGGTCTCGCATTCGGCCTCCACCGCGTCAAGCCAGGCCAGGAACTCTGCGGAGGTGGGAGCACGGCGGGCGTATGTGCGGGCTGCCGTCATGCGCTCCAGGGCTCCGTCACGGTCCGCCACCCAGCCCGGGACGAAAGCCATGTGCGCGATGATCGCCGAGCCGAGCAACGGGTCGTCGGCTTCCCCAGCGGCTTGCAGGGCCAGTAGGAGGGTGTCGGTTGCCCTGCTCGGTTCGCGAAGGTCGAAGAACTCGATTCGGCCCGCCAGAAGGTACGTCTCGGCCAGAGCGGTGGCCACCGTGCGACGAGTCGTGTCCCTCGTCTCTGGCAGCAGGGCACAGCCCAGAGCGGCGTGGGCGACAACTGCGGGGTGCAGCTGCGTTGGCGTGACGGACCAGTAGAGCCGACGGTGAGAACGCGTTACTGCCTGAAAGTCGGCTCCGGCCGTGTCGGGCTGTGGTGCCGCGCTGGCTCTGCCGGGCAGGACCGCCAGGCCCAGGGTCGCCGCGCCACCGGCGACCAGGGTGCGTCGCGAGTGGCCGGCCTGATGCGAGCCGTCGGAACCCCACGGCGGTGTGAAGCCAAGCGCCTCCATGCTCTGGCCCAGCAGATGGACGAGCACCCGCTGGCAGTCCGGCTGCGGCCACGGAGGACTGTCCGACTCCCATCGCCGGACCTGCCGCACCCCGATCGACAGCCCGCGAATGCCCATGCCCTTGGCGTGCCGAGTAAGGGCATCGGCCAGGTCCTGCTGCGAGTTGAACCCGGCGGCTACGCGAGCAGCCTTGAGTCGGACGTTGCCGGTGGGCCTGGGCACTTGGACACCTCCTACTGCTGGCTGCTCCAACAGTCCCATACTAAGTCCCTTGTTGGGCGCCGTTTACCCCATAAGGGGTAGACGGCGCCCTTCTTGAGTCCTCTCAGAGGCCTTTCCAAGCCCTCGAATATGTCGGGCACTTACAGAACGCTGTGTCCCATACCTGATCGGACCCAGGACAGGAGACAGGATGGATACACAGGCGGCCTTGGACAGAGCCATTGCCACGTGGCTCGCCCGAGCTCATCCGGCACCGGAGCGGGCGCGGTCCGAGTGGGCGATCCAGGGCGTCGCGCTCCTGCCTCTCGGCGATCGATTCGCAGCGGTGCGTGTGCCAGCCGACGTGGTTCATGCCGCCGTGGCTTCGAGTGACCGGGACCAGGTCGCGGCTGCTCTTGGCGAGAAACTGGGCGGTTCCATCATCTACGACAGCCGCGTCGCGGGTGGGACGTACTACGCCCTGATTCAGGGCCATGCGGGTCTGGTCTGGGCATACGACGACATCGCCACGTGCCTCGGGCACGGCACCTACCTCGGAGTGCCGCGGCTCGACCAGCAACAGCCGCCCGGCACGTACTGGGTGATTCCGCCGCGCTACGAGGGTGACCTGTGCGCACCGCGAACGATCATCCCTCTGATCGAGTTGGGCCGGTCCCGACTGGCCTCCCGCGCCGAGGCCTGACCGCATGGCCGTCGTCGCGTTGATGCCTGCGCTCCGCTGGGCGCAGCAAGGGCGCCGATCACTTAGGCATCCGCCCCCTCCCCATGAACTCCCGCCCACCACGGGCGGCGGCGGTCAGTCGTGGCCGCGATCAGCTGAGCAGGAAGGTGCAGTGATGCTGGACGGAACCAAGCTGTACGGGCTCGACATCAGCGGGGCCTCCTTCGTGAAGGCATGCGGAGGTCCCTGCACGGAGGGGTGCGTGACCCTGGCCCGGATCGGCGACGACGCCTGGGCGCTGGGTGACAGCAAGCGGCCGGATGTCGAGCCGCTTCGGTTCACGACGGAGGAGCTGACGGTGGCCGGCATCGATCCGGCGAGGTTCGGGCTGTCTGTCTGACGGTCCGTCTCCCTCACTACCGGTCTCGGCTCCCGCATGGGGCCGGGACCGGTCCCCCCTTCGGCCTTCGGCCTTCGACGCTCGGCAGGAACGACGGTGCATCACCACGGCTATCTATGGGTCGGAGCGAAAGAGCGCTTCGACCAGGAGGCCCTCCGGCGGCCTCCGCATCCCGAGCCGCCGCCGGCCGGAAGCAAGCCGGAGCTGATCCAGCGCTATCGCGAGGTGGCGGCGGAGTTCGCGTCCGTGGATCTGCCTCCGCTGGAGACGGCTTACTGGCTCGTCAAACCCCGTTCCTTGGTTCGCGGCACATGGGGTGAGGCGAAGGACGCTGCCGCCTGGATCGGGGCGCGCGTGGCCGAGTACGCGCCCCGGTTTGCCTCCGAAGGGGAGCGTCACTTCATCGATCTTGCCTTGTTGGCCAACTCCACTGCTGAGAAGCTGAGTTCGGGGGGCGATGTATCGCTCGGGTTCTATCTCGATCGACCCTCGTACCTGTCGCTTGCGGTGGTGACGTGTTCTCCGAACCGTACGAAGCCTGAACTGACCTGTCCCGTTGAGCAAGGAGAGACAGTGTGACCAGCTTGATTCCCTGGCAACAGCGGCTGTCCACCGGCACGGAAGACATCCAGGATGAAGTCATCCACTGGTACCAGCAGACGCGGCGCGGGAAGGCGTACGTTCCCGAGATGATTTGGGGCACGCTCCAGACCGAGGCCTACGCGAGCGTGATCCTCCGTAAGGTCGTCGAGTTTCTTGGCGTACCGGATGACGTGGCGGCTGGTGTAGCCAAGCGCATGGAGCGTCAGCAGGTCCTGCACGACGGGAAGCATCACTACGACGTGATCCTCGGCGAGCAAGCCCTGTACACGAATGTCGGTGGGCCGGAGGTCATGCGCGGGCAGATGGAACGCCTGCTCCGCGACATCGATCTGCCCTCGCTGACCCTCGGCGTCCTGCCCGCCACCGCCGAGGTGGGGGTGGTACCTGTGCCCGGCTTCAACATGTTCGACGGCGGGCGAGTCCACTACGAACTCGTGTCGTCCGGTGTGGACATCACTGACATAGACGAACTCGGCCTCCACAACAAGGCATTCGACGCCCTGAGCAGCGCGGCCAGCTATGGAGATGCCGCTGGCAGTCTGATCAGCAAGGCCCTGGCTTTCTGGAGCAAGGGGTAACGACCAGAATGCTGTGGGTGGCGGTTTTCTACGGCTTCTGCGGCTCTCCGTTCTGGATACTGCGCCACAGCTCCCCTACCTCCTCCGCCACCCCAGGCGCCGCCAGCAGCAAAGGCTCGTCATACGCCGGCACCCCCGGAAGTGCCACCGCCCCCGCCTCCACCGCGATCAGGTAGGCCGGAAGCCCGTCCACCGCATGGAATTCGCCGACGGCTGCGACGGTGGCTCGACCTGCAGCCACCTGGGCCAGGGAGAGCGCCGTCGAGCCCATCACCCTTGCCGTGCAGTGGCGGTGGGACAGGGCCGCCAGAAGGGCGTCCAGGCCCGGCCAGTGGGCGTGGGCTGCCCATTCCGTCAAGAACAGGTGGCCTGTGAGGGTGGTGTGGGCGGCCGCCCGGATGGGGACGCCGTTCAGGTGGGCGCCTCGTCCCCGGATCGCCGTGAAGGTTTCTCCTCGCCAAGGGTCGGCCACCAAGCCCAGCAGCGGGGTGCCATCGGGCGCCGCCAGGCCCAGGGAGAAGGAGCACCAGCCGATGCCGTGGGCGTAGTTCGTCGTGCCGTCCACCGGGTCGACCACCCAGTACGGGGCGTTCGGGGTCGCCGGCTCGTGGGTGCCGTATTCCTCGCCCTCGATGCCGTGGGTCGGGAAGGCCGCCCGCAGGACCGAGCGGACGTGCGCCTCGATGGTTTCGTCTGTCTGCGTGACGATGTCGGCCGGGCTTGCCTTCTCTCGTACCCCGCCGCCACGCGGGCGGCGGATCTCCTCTGATGCCCAGGCGGCCAGGTCGGTCGCCACTGCCAGGGCCCGGTCGAGTTCCAGGTCGTGGTCGCTCACAGGGGTTCACCGCCGGCGGTCGGGTCAGGGACGGTCCTGGGAAGGATGTCATGTCCCCGCGCTGGCGCTCCGGCTGGTCCAGCTGCGTCGGCTTCGCAGTCGCCGGCGGACAGCGGCGTCAAATTCCGTCCAACGATGCCGCACCCTGCGTGTCGCTTATGTATGCATTTGCTATTGCATGAGATTACTTCTATCGGTTTGTCACGTACTGGAACAGGAGTAATCCGCATGGCATCACAGGCACCCGCCCGCAAACCCCGTCCCGGTCTGCGGCGGCTGACCACGGTCTCGCTCGCTCTCGGCACGCTCGGCGCGCTCGTCGCCGCGGCGCCGCCCGGGGACGTGCCACGCGGGGCCGATCACGGGTTCCGGGAGCGCGATCTGGTGTCCGACATCCCGGGCAGGGCGGAGAAGACCGACCCGAACCTGGTCAACCCCTGGGGTCTGGCCAGCACGCCCGCCGGCAGCATCTTCGCCGCGGACAATGGCTCGGACTCGGCCACGAAGTACTCGGGCGCCCGGGACAACCAGCCGGTCAACATCCTCTCCCCGGTCGTGTCGATCCCCGAGGGCGGCGCCCCGACCGGGGTCGTACGCAACGACACCGACGACTTCCGCTTCACCGATCCCGGGTCAGGGAAGTCCGGGGTCGCCCGCTTCCTCTTCGCGGGTGAGAACGGTGACCTCTTCGCCTTCAGCTCGAACGTGAACCCGTTGAGCGCTGTCCGGGTCGCGCACGAGAACAGTGACGGCGAGAACGCCGTCTTCAAGGGCCTGACGATCGTGCCCGGCAAGAAGGAGCACGGGGACGACAAGAAGCACGGAGGGGACTGCAAGAAGGGCGGTAAGTGCCACGAGCCGCGCGTGCTGGTCGCGAACTTCCGTGACGCCCGCATCGACAGCTTCGACAAGAAGTTCCACCTTCTGCCGCCGGACGACCGATTCGAGGACCCCAACATCGAGAGCGGCTTCGCGCCGTTCGACGTCAAGCTGATCGGCAACAGGGTCTTCGTGACCTACGCCAAGCAGGACGCCGACAAGGAAGACGACGTGCCCGGTCCGGGCAACGGCTTCATCGACGTGTTCAGCACCGAGGGCAAGCTGCTCAAGCGCTTCGCGAGCCACGGCGTGCTCAACTCGCCCTGGGGGCTCGAGACGGCGCCCGAGAAGTTCGGGAAGTTCTCCGGTGACCTGCTCGTCGGCAACTTCGGAGACGGCAGGATCAACGTCTTCGACCTGAAGACCGGCCACTTCGAGGGAACCCTTCGGGACCGCAACGGGCACCCGATCGTGATCCCGGGGCTGTGGGGGCTCCAGCGCGGCACCAACAAGTCGGGCGGCCGGAACAGCGTCTGGTTCGCGGCGGGAATCAACGGCGAGAACAACGGACTCCTCGGCACCCTGCGCGCCGAGAAGTAGAGCGGGGAGTAGGCCGAGGAGTAGTACGAGTAGTACGTCGCCTCGCCCGCCCCCGGGTGCTCGCCCGGGGGCGGGTTAGGCTCACGGCTGATCTTGGAGCGCTGAGCGGACAGCGGAAGCGGACAACGGACAACAGACAGCAGAAGCGGGGGTTACGACATGGGTGGCACTGTCGCTGCCGTGAGCAGTAACGGGGAGTACTCCTTCACCAAGCCGAACCGGGAGAGCATCACCCTGCTCGCCGGGCTCGGGGTCGAGGGGGACGTGCATGCCGGGGTGACCGTCAAGCATCGGTCCCGGGTTGCCCAGGATCCGACTCAGCCCAACCTGCGCCAGGTGCACCTCATTCACGAGGAGCTGTTCGAGGGGGTCGCGGGGCGTGGGTTTCGGGTCGGAGCCGGGGAGCTGGGCGAGAACATCACCACCCGGGGGATCGATCTGCTGGGGCTGCCCACCGGGAGCCTCCTGCGGATCGGGGACCACGCCGTCGTCGAGGTGACCGGGCTGCGTAATCCCTGTGCTCAGATCGACAACTTTCAGCGCGGGCTGCTGAAGGAGGTCGTGGGGCGAGGGGACGACGGGCGCGTCTTCTACAAGGCCGGTGTCATGGGTGTGGTGAAGGTGGGGGGCGTTGTGCGGCCCGCAGATTCCATCGCCGTAGAGCTGCCTGACGGGCCCCACCGGCCGCTTGAGCGGGTCTGACGAGCGTTCAGGCAGGCTTCAGGTGCTGGCGGGCACGAACGCGGCTATCGCCTCGTACAGCTCCTTCGGACTGTCCAAGTGGACGTCGTGGCCCGCGTTCGGGATGACATTGAGTTGGGTCGAGGGGCGGCGGGATGTCATCTCCCTCGGCTCCCCCTCGCTCATCATGCCGCGGTCAGCAGTGCCGTCAGGCCGCCGAGGGACTGGCCCACCAGATGCGCCGACGGGATGTTCAGGTGGTCCAGCAGGGCTGCGGCGTCCCGCACCGCCGCCGCTCTCGTCATGTCCGCCGGCCTGCGCGTGCTGTCTCCGTGGCCCCTCGCGTCGTACCGCACCACTCGACGGCCGGCCCTCAGGAGGCGGGACGTCAGGTCGTCCCATTCGTACATCTGGCCCGCCAGGCCGTGGAGGAGGAACGGGCGGCGCCCGGCACTTGGTGGGACCTGGTCTCGGTAGGCGATGCTCGTGCCGTCCGAGGTGATGATACGGGCGACCGTGGCGGGCAACTTGCCCTCCTCTAGCGACAGTTCGTGCGGGGTCGCCCGCCGCCAGTGGTGTCCCGAGTTGCGCGGCCCCACCGGCGGGGTGACGGTGGATGAGGGGTGTTGACGGTGCCGATGGCACTGGGGGCGAGGGGCATCGTGTTCGTACTCGGCAGACCCGCGCGATTGTTGAATCGTTGAGTTGAGCCTGACCGGGGGTCGGCGCATGCCCGCGTTCTGAACATGCACAGCGACAGCGCCACGTGCACAGCGACAGCGCATGGCGCAGGAGCGGAGAAGGCAATGGCGAACGACATCGGCAGGCGCTTCGGCGGTGAGCCGCCCGAGCGGATGGGTGCCTCGGCAGAGCGGGGCGCGGAGTACACCGGACGGTACGTCGTCCTGCTGGACCAGGCGGACCCGGAGCGCGGGATGAACGCGCTGCGTTCCACCGCCGGTGTCGCGGCCGTGGAACGGGTCAGAGGAGCCGAGCCCGAGAGCGCGGCCGAGATGCTCGCACGGCCGGGCACCTCGGTGCTGTTCGACGAGCTGGCCGTCGCGGTGGTCGACGCGCAGCCGGATCAGCGGCACGCGCTGGTGACCACGGCCGAGGCGGAGCCCACGATCATCGCGGCCGAGCCGGAGCGCGTCGTATACGCCACGGTGATCACCGAGGCCCGGCAGGCGGTGACCGGGTTCTTCCCGGCCTACCGCAGCGACGAGCGGGAGCTGCAGCGGTTCACGCAGACCCAGGTCGCCGCGCAGATGGGCCCGTCCTGGGACGAGACGACCACGACCTGGGGCCTCCAGGCCATCCGCGCGAACCTGTCCGGGCAGACCGGGCGGGGTGTGAAGGTCGCCGTTCTGGACACCGGTGTGGACACCGACCATCCGGATCTGACCCGGTGCCTGGAGGAGACCGCCTCCTTCGTGCTCGGTCAGACCGTGGAGGACGGCAAGGGGCACGGCACGCACTGCATCGGGACCGTGGCCGGTCCGGCCAGGCCCGCGCAGGGTCCCCGCTACGGCGTCGCCACTGAGGCCCGGGTGCTCGCGGGCAAGGTGCTCGACAACAGCGGTCAGGGCACCGACGGTCAGGTCCTGGCGGGCATCGCCTGGGCGGTCTCGCACGGGGCACGCGTGATCTCCATGTCGTTCGGTGCCCCGGTCGACCCAGGCGAACTCTTCCCGCAGACGTACGAGCAGGTGGCGCAACGCGCGCTCCAGAAGGGCACCCTGATGGTCGCCGCGGCCGGCAACGAGAGCCGTCGGCCCGGTTTCGTCGCGGCTGTCGACCGCCCCGCCAACTGCCCGTCCATCCTCGCCGTGGCCGCGGTCGACAGGGCAATGGCGACCGCCTGGTTCTCCTGCGGCGCCATCAACGGCCAGGGCGGCGAGATCGACATCGCCGCGCCCGGCGTGGACGTGCTCTCGGCCGTCCCGAACGGCGGGCTGGCGCTGAAGTCCGGCACCAGCATGGCCACACCCCATGTCGCCGGCACCGCCGCCCTCATCGCCCAGGCGCATCCCGAGGCCTCGGCGACCGACCTGAGCAACCGGCTGCGGTCCGGGGCGTCTCCGCTGTCGCAGGGCGCCGATGAGATCGGCGCGGGTCTGCTGCAGGCCCCGTGAACAACCCGTCGCCCGGTTCGGAACCGGTCGGGGTCATCCTCTCCGTCGACCCCGACCGGTTCGCGCACGTGGTGGAGGCCCTGCGGCGGACCGGGCTGACCGTCACCGGGGAGCAGCCGGTCCTCGGGACGCTCGCGGGCACGATCGCCGAGGACCGGATCCCGGAACTGTCGCGCGTCGACGGCGTCGAGTCCGTCGACCGCGAGCGTACGTACCGTCTGCCGCCGCCGGACTCGCCCGTCGAGTAGCAGACGGAAACTTGACAGGCCTCGACTCAGGTTCGGTTCGCCTGCCGACCCCGGCGCTAGCCTCAGGGCACAGACAAAAGGAGGCAGGCATGGCGAAGGTTCCCAGCTCGGTGATCGCCGCGACCGGGCTCGTCGGTGGTTACGGCGTCGCCCGCTGGACCAAGAAGCGGCAGCTCGGCGGGGCCGTGCTGGCCGTCGCCGGTGCCGCCGCCGCGCAGCAGTGGCGCAAGCAGGCGGGCGGGGCGGCCGCCGGTGCGCTGACCGCCGCGTACGTCGCCGCGTTCGCCGGATCCCACCCGCTGGCGAAGAAGGTCGGCGCCTGGCCGTCGGTCTTCGGCGTCGCGGGCGCCGTGGCCCTGGCATCCTGGGCCGTCGCCGACCGCCGGGGCTGACCGGCAGAGCCCTCCCCGGCTCGTCGCCGACCAGCGAGCCTGAGCCGACAGAGCCCTACGACACCCCTACGACGCCCTCTTCCGCCGACCGGAACGACCGCCGATAGGCCTGCGGACTCGTCCCCACCACCCGGCGGAACCGTTCCCGGAAAGCCGTCGGGGAGCCGAAGCCCGCCTGGGCCGCGATCCGCTCCACCGGGTACGGCGTCGTCTCCAGCAGGTACTGCGCCCGCCGTACCCGCGCCCGGTGCAGCCACTGCAGCGGTGTTGTACCGGTCTGCTCGCGGAAGCGGCGGTTGAGGGTACGGCTGCTCATGCGGGCCTGTGCCGCGATCTCGTCCAGGGTGAGATCGCGGTCGCAGTTGTCCTGCAGCCAGGCCAGCACAGGCTCCAGCGTGGCACCGGCGGGCGCCGGAGGCAGGTCGTGGACGATGAACTGGGCCTGCCCGCCCTCCCGTTCCAGCGGCATCACGGACATCCGGGCCGCATGCGCGGCGACCGCCGAGCCGTGGTCCTTGCGGATCATGTGCAGGCACATGTCCATGGCCGCGGCCGCGCCCGCCGAGGTGAGGAACTGGCCGTTGTCGACGTAGAGCACGTTCGGGTCGACGGTGATCTTTGGATACATCGAGGCCAGATCCCCCGCCGCCCTCCAGTGCGTCGTCGCCCGCCGGCCGTCCAGCAGGCCCGTCGCCGCGAACACGAACGCGCCCACGCAGATCGACGCGATGCGCGTCCCGTTCGCCGCCGCCGCGCACACCGCCTCCGCGACGCCCGGCGGCAGCGGCACGGTCGGGTCGGCGACCCCCGGCAGCATGATCGTGTCCGCCTCGGCCAGCGCCTCCAGGCCGTACGGCGCCCGTACCGAGAAGACGCCGGCACCCGCGCTCACCTCCCCCTCCGGGGAGCAGACCCGCACCCGGTAGGCGGGCCTGCCGTCCGGCAGCCGGGCCCAGCCGAAGGTGTCGATCGGGACGGACAGGTCGAACGGGATCACCTGGTCCAGCGCCAGGACGGCCACGGTGTGCATGGCGGGAATGTAGCCCTACGACGGATTATCGCCAACCCGGCCAGGCGGCCAAGCCTCCCCTGATACCCGTAAAAACGAGTTGGCGAGAATCCGTCGCCCCCTGGCAATCCCGCCACTTCTCCGAGATCCCCCACTCCCCTAGCGTCCCCTCGTGACCAAGTTCCTCCTCGCCGTCCACGTCCTCGCCGCGATCGTCGCCATCGGGCCCGTCACCGTCGCCGCCAGCATGTTCCCGCCCGCCGCCCGCCGGGCCCTGGCCGCCCCGGACGACACCCGGGCCGCCGAGACGGTGCACCTGCTGCACCGGATCTGCAAGGTCTACGCCGTCGTCGGCGTCGTCGTCCCGGTCTTCGGGTTCGCCACCGCGAGCAACATGGGCGTGCTCGGCAGCGCCTGGCTGATCGTGTCCATCGCGCTCACGGCGCTGGCCGCCCTCGTGCTCGCCGCGCTGGTGCTGCCCGCCCAGACCGCGCTCGTGGAGGGCGAGGGCACCCGCGAGAAGACCGTACGACTGGCCATGTTCACCGGGGTGTTCAACCTGTTGTGGGCGGCCGTGACGATCCTGATGATCATCCGGCCGGGGTCGACGACCGGAGCTTGAACTTTCTGTTATCGGCGGCCGTTTCCGTGCGTCTCCAGGGCATGCACGTGACACCTCAGACCCTCAGCCGCCGGAGTCTCGTCAAGGCCGCGGGCGTCGCGACCGCGGCAACGGCCCTCGTGACGGCGCCGGCCGCCACGACACCGGCCGCCGCCGACACCGCCTTCGCGCACCCCGGTCTGCTGCACACCCGTGCCGACCTCGCCCGCATGGCGGCCAAGGTGAAGGCGGGCGCCGCGCCCTGGACCGCCGGGTACGCGAAGCTCACCGCCAACCGGCACGCGCAGAGCAGCTGGAAGGCCAACCCGCAGACGACCGTGTACCGGGGCGACGGCAGCCCGCAGAACTACGGGATCCTCTACAACGACATCCACGCCGCCTACCAGAACGCCCTGCGCCACCACGTCAGCGGGGAGCAGCAGTACGCCGACACGGCCGTGGCGATCCTCAACGCCTGGTCGCGCACGCTCACCTCCCTCGCCGGGTCCGCCGACCGCTTCCTCGCGGCCGGCCTGTACGGCTACCAGTTCGCCAACGCCGCCGAACTCGTCCGCGACCACCCCGACTTCGACCTCCCCGCCGCCAGAAAGGTCCTCCTGAACGTCTTCTCCCCGCTCAGCGAGTCCTTCCTCACCCGGCACAACGACGCCGTCATCACCAACTACTGGCCCAACTGGGACCTGTGCGCCCTCGCCTGCGTCCTGGCCACCGGCATCTTCTGCGACGACCGCGGCCGCGTCGAGAAGGCCGTCGAGTACTTCAAGCACGGCGCCGGCCTCGGCTCCGTCCAGCACGCCATCCCGGTCGTCCACCCCGACGGACTCGCCGAATGGCTGGAGGCCGGCCGCGACCAGGGCCACGCCCTGCTCGGCGTGAGCCTCATGGGCACCATCTGCGAGATGGCCTGGAACCAGGGCATCGACCTCTACGGCCACGACGACAGCCGCTTCCTCAAGGGCGCCCAGTACGTGGCCAAATGGAGCCTCGGGGAGTCCGTGCCGTACACGCCCAACACACGGAAGAAGGGTGCGGTCAACGGCTGGTCCGGGAGTGAGACGGCCACCGCCGCCGCTGCCGTCGACCCGGCCATGACCCGGCCGATCTGGGCGATGATCGCCAACCACTACACCAAGCGCCGCGGCCTGTCCGCCACCTACCTCACCCGGATCGCCGCCAAGGCCGCACCCGAGGGCGGCGGCGGGGACTACGGCCCCAACAGCGGCGGCTTCGACCAACTCGGCTTCGGGACACTCACCTTCACCCGCGACCGCAGCCCTCGCCCCCAGACCCCGCCCTCCCCCAGCGCGACCGCCGCAGGCTCCAGCCCGACCGCCGCGGGCTCCGCCCCCCGCCCGCAGACCCAGTCCACCGGCAAGCCCGACCACGACCTCGCCGCGACCGGCACCGCCGACATCCTCGGCTGGCTGGGGGCGGCGAGCGTCACCGCCATGGCCGGCGGACTGCTGCTGCTCCGGCGGCGGGACAAGGCCGCCCGGAACTCGGCACACTGACGCAGGCACCTACAGCTCCGCCTGCCCCGCCCCCTTGAGCGCGTTCAGGTCGAAGGCCTCACCCATCTTGTCGAAGCCCAGGTCGCTGGGGTGCAGATGGTCGCCGGAGTCGTACTCGGGGCGCAGGCGGCGGGGGTCGTAGGGGTCCCGGAGCGACTTGTCGAAGTCGACGACGGCGTCGTACACCCGGCCCGCCCGGATCTCGGCGTTCACCTGTTGGCGCACCTCCTCCCGGGCCGGGGTCCAGCCGCGGTGGCCCTCGAAGGGCATGAGGGTGGCGCCGACCACCTTCAGGCCGCGGGCGTGGGCCTGACGGACCAGGGTGCGCAGGCCGTCGGCGATCCGGTCCGGGTCGGCGAGGTGCGGGTTGCGCAGGATGTCGTTGATACCGAGGTCGATGACGACGACCTTGACGTTGGTCCGGGAGAGCACGTCCCGGCCGAAGCGGCCCAGGCCACTCTGGTTCTCCGCCGGGCGGCCCAGGCCGTCGGCGAGAACCTGGTTGCCGCTGATGCCCTCGTTGACGACGCCGTAGCGGGGCAGCGCCTCGCCGCTCTCGACGGCCGTGCGCAGGCGGCCCGCCAGGACGTCGGTCCAGCGGTGGTTGGCACCGACGGTGGAGGTTATGCCGTCGGTTATGGAGTCACCGAACACGACGACCGTGCCGGTGGCCTCGTTGCTCAGGACGTCCAGGGCCGTCAGATAGCGCCAGTACGGGGTCTGTTCGGTGTACGGGGTGCCGGTCGCGTCCTCCGTGCGGTCGCCCTGGGCGACGTACGACACCTGCCGCGCGTGCGGGTGGTACGTCACCGGGCCGGACGGGGTGGGCGAGTACGTGGTGACCAGGACGTCCGTGCCGTGCGGAATGGTCAGGCGCACGGCGTCGCTCAGCACCTGGCCGCCCGGCGGTATGACGACACTGGTGCCGCCGTTGAAGGTGAGGTGCCGCATCGTTTCCGCGTCGGCCGCGGCGGTGCCGTCACCCGCCGAGAGGGCGAGGGAGGCGTGCGTGACGGTCAGCGGGGACTGGCCGTACAGATTGGACAGCGTGATCCGGGCACTCGTCCCGCCCGTGCTCGCGTGCACCACGTTCCGCACCGAGCGGCCGGCCAGACCCTCCGTCTCCGTGCCCGGCTCGCCGCCCATGGGCGCCGTGGACCAGGCACCGACCCAGGTGCCGGTCGAGGCGGGAGCGACGGAGGAGTCGTGGTGCGGGCGGCCGCCGGCGAAGGCGCTGTGGGAGGTGCCGTCGTCGGCCCCCACGGTGACGTAGATGGCGGCGCACACGGCCACGACCAGCGCTACGAGCGCACTCAGGACGGCACGGTGCTTTGCGGGGGACACCCCCGCACCCCCGTTACGACGCTTGGTCACGCTGGTGTTGTTCTCCCCGGGAAATGGGAGCCCAAGGCTCCGATCCGAAGAGCCCATGATCTCTCACGGGCTCGGGAGATCTGACAGGACCCTGCCCAAAACCCCCGTCCACACAGACGCCGGGAACTCCTGTTCCGTTCCGGGAGTCGGTCAGGAAGGGACAATTGTGTGCGGGATCACCGAACGGGTGGAGCAGATGGAACGTACGGACACGGAAACACCGAGCCGGACCACGTCGTACCGGACCATGACCGCCTTCACCCCGGCCGACGAGGAGCGCCGGCGCGGGGTACGGCGCATGAAGCTGACGGCGACCGGACTACTGCTGTTCGTGGCGGTCGTCTACGTGCTCGCCACCTGGGCCTCGCACCAGGGCGCCGGACCCTGGGCGGGCTATGTGGCCGCCGCCGCCGAAGCCGGCATGGTCGGCGCCCTGGCCGACTGGTTCGCCGTCACCGCCCTCTTCCGGCACCCACTCGGCCTGCCCATCCCGCACACCGCGATCATCCCGACCAAGAAAGACCAGCTCGGCGTCTCGCTCGGCGAATTCGTCGGCGAGAACTTCCTCTCCGAGGACGTCGTACGACAACGACTGCGCGCCGTCGGCATCGGCAGCCGGCTCGGCGCCTGGCTCGCCGAACCCGAGCACGCCGACCGAGTCACCGCGGAACTGGCCACCGCACTCAGAGGCGCCCTGACCGTGCTGCGCGACTCCGATGTGCAGGCCGTCGTCGGAGAGGCCATCACCCGGCGCGCCGACGCCCAGGAGATCGCACCCGGCATCGGCAAGATGCTGGAGAAGATCGTGGCCGACGGCGGCCACAAACGGGTCGTCGACCTCGTCGTCACCCGCGCCCACGACTGGCTGGTCATGCACCGCGACGACGTGATGGTCGCCGTGGAGGGCGGCGCCCCCGGCTGGACCCCGCGATTCGTGGACCGCAAGGTAGGCGAACGCGTCTACAAGGAGCTGCTGCGCTTCGCCACCGAGATGCGCGACATGCCCTCCCACCCCGCACGCGGCGCCCTCGACCGCTTCCTCACCGACTTCGCCTCCGACCTCCAGTCCGACACGGACACCCGCGCGCGGGTCGAGCGGCTCAAGGGCGAGGTACTGGGCCGCGGCGAGGTGCAGGACCTGATCGCCTCCGCCTGGACGGCCGTACGCTCCATGATCGTCGCCGCGGCCGAGGACGAACGCAGCGAGCTGCGGCTGCGGGTACGGGCCGCCCTGCTGTCCCTGGGCTCCCGGATGGCCGCCGAACCCAAGGTGCAGGAGAAGGTCGACAGCTGGGTCGAGGGCGTGGCCGTGCACATCGTCACCACCTACCGCAAGGAGATCACCTCCCTGATCACCGACACCGTGGCCGGCTGGGACGCCGAGCACACCACCCGCAAGATCGAGGCCCACATCGGCCGCGACCTGCAGTTCATCCGCATCAACGGCACGGTGGTGGGCTCACTGGCAGGCCTGCTCATCTACGTCATCTCACGGGGGGTCGGAGCCTGACCCCCGACCTCCCAGGAATACTGACCCCCATGACCCGCCTGATCCTCGCCACCCGCAACGCCGGAAAGATCACCGAGCTGAGGGCGATCCTCGCCGAGTCCGGACTCCCCCACGAACTCGTCGGCGCGGACGCCTACCCCGACATCCCCGACGTCAAGGAAACCGGGGTGACGTTCGCGGAGAACGCCCTGTTGAAGGCCCACGCCCTGGCCCAGGCCACCGGCCTGCCCGCCGTCGCCGACGACTCCGGCCTCTGCGTCGACGTCCTGAACGGCGCCCCCGGCATCTTCTCCGCCCGCTGGGCAGGCCGCCACGGCGACGACAAGGCCAACCTGGAGCTGCTGCTGGCCCAGCTCTCCGACATCGCGGAGGAACACCGGGGCGCCCACTTCGCGTGTGCGGCGGCGCTGGCGTTGCCGGACGGGAGGGAACGGGTGGTCGAGGGCCGGCTGCGGGGTGTCCTGCGGCACGCCCCCTCGGGGACCAACGGCTTCGGCTACGACCCGATCCTGCAGCCGGAGGGCGAGACGCGGACTTGCGCCGAGCTGAGCCCCGAGGAGAAGAACGCCATCAGTCATCGGGGGGAGGCGTTTCGGGCGCTGGTGCCGGTTGTGCGGGAGTTGTTGGACTGAGGGCGCAAAAACGGCCTGCGAGTCGCACCTTCGATTCACAGGCCGTTCATGTGCGGCGGAAGGGATTCGAACCCTCAAGCCCGATCAAGGGCCACAGATCCTAAGTCTGCTGCGTCGCCATTGCGCCACCGCCGCTAGCCGCCTGCCATCGTACCGGGAGTCGCTGGCCGCCTTCTGCCTCCCCTGCACCAGGTGCTGGTAATCGCGTGGCAGTTGGGGCACAGCAACCGCAGGTTCTCGCGCCGGTCGTCACTCCAATCCCCGTTGACGTGGTCGACCTCCAGTGTCATGGGCTTGCCGAGCCACTCCGGCTCGACCCCGCAATCTGCGCACCGTTCCGGTACTCCCACGGCCCGGAGTGCACGACGCAGCAGCACAGTCCCTGTCCGACGCGTGCCGTCATGGCGAACCAGGATATCCTCGGGGCCTTTGGCGTTGTGGCTCCGCTTACCGCGCCGGTGACCCTGCCCGAGGAAGTGGGCGGTCGAGATGTCCTCTTCGGCGATCCACTGACGCAGCAGCGCACGTTGCCAGTGGTTGTCCGGGCGATCCAAACGTCGCAGCACCTCTTTGAGGGATGCCGACTCGGCGACCGCCCCACGCAGTTCACCGTGGGTGGGACTTGGACGCCTGCCATGGTGGGCGAAATGAGACACGTCAATGCCGAAGTCAGCGAATCGCTTCATGAGATATCGCCGGAGGTTGGCGTACGACCGCGCACCCAAAAAGGCGATGACCTCGTCGATATCGGAGCACTGTGCGGCAGCTTCTTCCAGCCGCTCACGGGGGTACTGCACACCGCTGCTCACCGGGCATCCCTGCCACGGCCCCGGTAAGTGTCTGTTGCGGAATGGCAGTTGGGGCAGAGGAAGCGCAGGTTGTCGATACGGTTGTCGCGCCAGTTGCCGTCGATGTGATCGACCTACAGGGGCAGCGGCTTCCCCCGCCACACCGCCTCGATTCCGCACAGGGCACAGCACTCTTCCAGGCCCTGCGCGAGAAGCGCCTGCTTGAGGCGGTCGCTCGGGACTCGCCGGGCCTGTGTGTCCCGCAGCTCGACGAGCACGGCTTCTGCCGTCCGACGAGGCCTGGCGTCGCCACCTCGCCGTGGCACTTGAAAGTGCGAAGTGTCGATGCCGTACGCCTTGATCCGGCGGCTGATGTGCGTGTGCTGCCCGCCGACGACGTCGACCTCGAGTCGGCGCAGCACCTCACACATGTTCGTCGAAGCCGCCACCGCCTGCTCAAGGATTGCCCTCGTCCACTTCACCCCCTCCCGCTCGAAGTGCGAGGTGTCCACGCCAAGCTTCTTCATTCGCCCCCGGATGTAGTGCCGCGTCGAGCTCGTCGGATCCACCCCCAGCCTCTCCAGCGCCTCCGACAAATTCCGCGCCCCCCGAGCCGCCTCCTCCAGCCGCTCCTTGGTGTACGCACTGGCCCCCATCGAGCCCCCTCCGTCCCGGCCGCGCGTTCGCAGCCCGTACGGAGTAACGAACCGGTTATCGGACAGTCACGCACGGAATGGAAAACGGCCCGCGCCGGGTCACCCCGGTTCGGGCCGTTGAGCAGCAGAAACGTGACGTCTGGGACTCAGATCCCCAGATCCTTGATGATCTTGGCCACGTGGCCCGTTGCGCGGACGTTGTACAGGGCGCGTTCGACCTTGCCCTGTTCGTCGACGATCACCGTGGAGCGGATGACGCCCATGTACGTCTTGCCGTAGTTCATCTTCTCGCCGAAGGCGCCGTAGGCGTCGAGGACCTTCTTGTCGGGGTCGGCGAGGAGGGTGATCTTCAGGGACTCCTTCTCGCGGAACTTGGCCAGCTTCTCCGGCTTGTCGGGGGAGATGCCGATGACGTCGTAGCCGGCGCCGGCCAGGAGGGAGAGGTTGTCCGTGAAGTCGCAGGCCTGCTTGGTGCAGCCGGGGGTGAGGGCCGCGGGGTAGAAGTAGACGATGACCTTGCGGCCCTTGTGGTCCGACAAGGACACCTCGTTGCCGTCGGCGTCGGGGAGGGTGAAGGCGGGGGCCACGTCCCCGGGCTGGAGTCGCTCGCTCATCGGTCCAGCGTAACGGGGGGCGTTGCGGCACGGTGGCGGCTGGAGCTGACAGACTGTCCGGAACAGCATCAGGAGACTTCGGAGGCCGTACGGTGGCGGACACGTCGGACACCAGAACCCCGGCGCAGATCGAGGCGGACATCAAGCGCCGTCGCGAAGTGCTGGCCGAGACGCTCGACGAGATCGGGGTGCGGGTGCATCCGCAGACGATCGTCGCGGATGCCAAGGCCAAGGTCGTCGCCAATATCGATCACACGGTGGGGCGGGCTTACGTCCAGGTCAACCGGGTGGTGAGTGAGGTGCGGGCGCGGTTCGTGGATGAGGAGGGCGCGCCGCGGCTGGAGCGGGTCGTGCCTGTCGCGCTGGTTGTGGTGGGGGTCGTGGGGCTGTTCGCCCTGGGGTCGCGGCGGCGTAAGCGCTGATCGGGGCGGAGACGAGTGGTGGCCCGGGGTCGTACGGGCCGGTCCGAGGCAGGTAGGTTCGAGGCGTGAGCGCCAACAGAAACAGCAACCCTCAGCACGACAAGCTGCCCATCCGGATGCTGCACGACCGGGTTCTCGTGCGGCAGGACGCCGGTGAGGGCGAGCGACGGTCGGGCGGCGGCATCCTGATTCCCGCGACCGCGGCGGTCGGGCGGCGGCTGGCCTGGGCCGAGGTCGTCGCGGTGGGGCAGAACGTACGGACCGTGGAGCCGGGTGACCGGGTCCTGTACGACCCGGAGGACCGGGCCGAGGTCGAGGTGCGGGGCGTGGCGTACGTGCTCATGCGGGAGCGGGATCTGCACGCGGTGGCCGCCGACCGGTTCGAGGGCGGCGAGGATTCCACCGGCCTGTATCTCTGAGGCCGGCCCTGTACCTCTGATTCACAAGCTGTAAGGGGCTGGTGACTGTTGTCACCAGCCCCTTTTGTCGTTCCTTTGCTATGTTCGAAGGAGCCCGACGAGACGCGCCGTACCGGGATGCAGGCAAAGACGACGCACCTGAGAAGAGTCGTTCTGTTTGTCTCGGAGGTGTTTGTCGTGGCTTGGGTGCTGCTTGTCGTGGCCGGTCTGCTGGAGATCGGCTGGTCGATCGGGATGAAGTACACCGACGGGTTCACGCGGGTCGTGCCCAGTGTGTTCACCGGTGCCGGGATCGTGGCCAGCATGGTGCTGCTGTCGTATGCCGCCAAGTCGCTGCCCATCGGTACCGCCTACGGCGTGTGGGTGGGGATCGGGGCGGCCGGGGCGGCGGTGCTCGGCATGGTGGTGCTGGGTGAGCCGGTCACCGCCGCCCGGATCTTCTTCGTCTGTCTGCTGCTGGTCGCCGTGGTGGGGCTGAAGGCGACCAGCGGTCACTGACGGTCGAAGCCGGTCACTACGGTTGGCCTGCTGTGGCGCCGCCGTCCGTGGTGCCGACGTCGGTGCCGCCGCCTGTGGTGGTGCCTCCCCCGGTGGTTCCGCCGGGGGTGCCGCCTCCGGTTGTCGTACCGCCTCCTGTTGTCCCTCCGGTCGTGCCGCCGCCGTCGGTGGTGCCGCCGCCGTCGGTGGTGGTCGTACCGCCGTCCGTCGTCGTGCCGCCGCCGGTGGTGCCGCCGTCGGTGGGGGTTCCGGTGGTGGTGCCGTCGGTCGGGGTGCCGGTCGGGCCGCCGTTGTCCTGGCCGCCGTCGGTGGTGGTGCCGCCGGTGTCCTGGCCGCCGGGGGTCGTGGCGCCGTCGGTCGGGGCCTGGGTGCCGGGTGCCTGGACGTCGGCGCCCTGCTGCAGCTGGAGGTCGAAGTCGCTGGCCGGCTTGCCCTTGAGGGCGTCCTTGGTGAACTGGGCCCAGATCTGGGTGGGCGCGCCGCCGCCGTTGATGCGCGGGAGGCCCAGCGCGCCGTACAGCGGCTTGTGGGCGGCGGTGACCGGGTCCTGGCCCATGACGGAGACGACGGTGGCGAGGTCGGGGGTGTAGCCAGCGAACCAGGCGGCGGTGTCCTCCTCGGCGGTGCCGGTCTTGCCGGCGGCGGGGCGGCCGGCGGCCTGGGCGGCGGTGGCGGTGCCGGTCTGGACCACGCTCTGCAGGATGGAGGTGGTGGTGTCGGCGGCCTCGCGGCTGACGGCCTGCTTGACGGGCGCGTCGGGCAGCTTGATCTCCTGGGTGCTGTCCTTGGTGATCTTCTCGATCATCGTGTACGTGCCGTGCTTGCCGTGGTTGGCGAGGGTCGCGTACGCCTCCGCCATGTCCAGGACGCTGGCGGTGGCGGTGCCGAGGGCGATGGACGGGTAGGGCTGGAGGTCCTTGGTCTCGGCGGGGATGCCGAGGTCCACGGCGGTCTGCTTGACCTTGGAGGGGCCGACGTCGACGGCCATCTGCGCGTACACGGAGTTCACCGACAGGTCGGTGGCCTTGCGGACGGTGATGTCGCCGTAGGACTTGGAGTCCTCGTTCTCCGGGGCGTAGGCGCCGCCGCTCCAGCCCTGGACGGGCCGCTTGTTGGTGCCGTCGTAGTAGGTGTTCGGGCTGATGGTCTGGCCGTCCTGGGTGGTCGAGCCGTTCTGGACCGCGGAGGTGAACACGAACGGCTTGAAGGTGGAGCCGACCTGGAAGTCACCGCGGGTGGCGCCGTTGGTGTACTGCTTCACGTAGTCGATGCCGCCGTACATGGCGACGACCTTGCCGGTCTTGGGGTCGACGGAGGCGCCGCCGGCCCGGACGGACTTGTCGACCTTGTTGTTCTTCTTGTCCAGCTTGGACATCAGCTGGTCGTCGACGGCCTTGACGAAGGCGTCCTGCTTGTCCTTCTGGATGGTGGTGGTGATGCGGTAGCCACCGATCTCCAGCTGGTCCTTGGTGAGGATGTTGTTCTCGGAGAGGTAGTCCTTGACGGCGTTGACGAGGTAGCCGCGCTGGCCGGAGAGGCCGGTGGAGATGGTCTGCTCCTTCGGCATGGGGAACTTCATGCCGGCGCGCTCGGACTCGCTGAGCCAGCCCTTCTTGACCATGCCGTCCAGGACGTAGTTCCAGCGGGCGAGGGCGGCGGACTTGTTCTCGGGGTGGGCTACGACGTCGTACTCGCTCGGTGCGTTGACGAGGGCGGCGAGGTAGGCGGCGCGGGCCGGGTCGAGGGCGGCGGCGTCCCGGCCGTAGTAGGCCTGGGCGGCGGCCTGGATGCCGTAGGCGTTGCGGCCGAAGTAGCTGGTGTTGAGGTAGCCCTCGAGGATCTGGTCCTTGGACTTGGTGCGGTCCAGCTTGATCGAGATGAAGAACTCCTTGGCCTTACGGGTGACCGTCTGTTCCTGGGCCAGGTAGTAGTTCTTCACGTACTGCTGGGTGATCGTCGAGCCGGACTGCTTGCCCTTGCCGGTGGCCGTGTTCCAGCCGGCGCGGAGCATGGCCTTGGGGTCGACGGCGGACTCGGTGTAGAAGTCGCGGTCCTCGGCGGCCAGGACGGCGTGCTGGGCGTCCTTGGAGATCTGGGCGAGGGTGACGTTCTCGCGGTTGATCTGGCCGTCGCGGGCGAGCTGGGAGCCGTCGGCGTAGAGGTAGACGTTGTTCTGCTTGGTGGCGAGGGCGTTGGCGGGCGGGATCTTCACGAGGGAGTACCCGAGGAAGAACAGCCCGATGATCAGCAGGACACCGATCACGAAGGTGCCGAGCACCATGCGCCAGGTGGGGATGAGCCGACGCCAGCCGGTGCGCTTGGGGCGCTTGGGCTTCTTGCCCTTGCCGCCGCCGGGGCCGCCAGGGCCGCCGCTGTCTGCGAGGGGGGTGGGGGGCTCGTCGGGGGTCTGGGGGGTGGAGGGCGTGGAAGTGGTGCGGGTGGTGCGGGTGGTGGCAGCACCGGCCGTGGCCGCGGAGCCGCTGGCGGCGGCCACTGCGCCGGCGCCGGCCGGAGACTTCGGGGCGGCAGCGGCGGAGGCCCCGGCCATGGCGGCACCGCTCGCGGCGGCAGCCTGAGCAGCGGGGCTCGCCTTGCCGGGGCGGTTCGATTGGCTCGGCTGGGTCGGCTCGGCCTGTCGAGGGGCCTTGACCCGGCGGAGGACCTGGGTGGTCTCGGCGGGTGCCGGGGGCTCGCCGGAGGCCTGGGAGGCGGCGGCCGCCTTACCGGTGTCGGCCGCCGGGTTCCCTTCCTGGGGTGCCCGGGGTGCCTTGATACGCCGGAGGACCTGGGTGCTCTCGGCTGCGGGCTGCCCGGAGTCGTGAGCCTTGTCGGCCGCCTGGGCCCGGCCGGACTGCTGGGGCACTCCGGCCCGCTGGGACGTCATGGCCGAGTCGGCCCGTTTCTGGGACTCGCCGGACTGTGAAGAGGAGGCCTGGGACTGCCCGGGGAGACGGGACCCCACGGACGCCTGCCCCGCCTGGGGCTTGTCGAACGGACGGGGCCCGGCAGAGCCCTGGGGCTTCTCCGGTCCCTGGACGTTCCTGGCTGCCTGGGGCTTCTCGGCTCCCTGAACGTTCCCGGATGCCTGGGACCTGTCGGATGCCTGGGGCTTCTCGGGCTGACGAGACTCGGCAGACCCCTGAGCCCCCGCAGACGACTGGGACTGCTGGGGCTGCTGGGGCTGCTGGAACCCCTGAGGCCTCTGGGACCCCTCGGCCCCCGGACCCCCTTCGATCCCCCGGCCCTCCGTGCCGGTCCTCCCCGCACGGCTCGCCTGGGCAGCCAGAGCCGCCCGACGCGCCCGCGCGGCCTGGTCAGCACCGGCACCCGGAAGCGACTGGCCCCCGGACGTCCGATCTCCCTGGTCCGCCGCGCCCGCCGGCCCCTGGGCACCCGAACCCGCCGAACCGTCCCGGCCCCGATCCGGGCCCTGGGCACCCCGAGCAGCCGCCCCCTGACCCGGCCGGTCCTGACCACCACGGAACCGGTCCTGGTCCGCCCGGCCCTGATCCTGCTGGACCCGATCCCGGCCGTGGGCACCCTGAGCCGCCCGGACAGCCGAACCGTCCTGGTCCCGCCCCGACCGCTCCTGACCCGCACCGACCTGATCCCGACCCGAAGCACCCCGAGCCGACCCCGCAGCCGAACCCGGGCGGCCCTGGTCCTGTCCCGGGCCGCGCTGGTCCCGGCCCTCGTCCTGGCCGGCCCGGGCTCGGTCCTGGGCCTCTCGGCCCCCGGACCTGGCGCTCTCGGATGTGGCGGTGCTGTCGGGTGTTCTCGGAGTCCGCTCCTGGCGGCTCCGGGTGGTGGCCCCCGGGTCTCCGGGCACTTCAGCCGGCAGCGGTTCTTCTGGTGCCCCGCCCTCGGTGTGCTGCTGCGGCTGCGGCTCGTCGCTCATCTCGTGCACGGACTCCTGTTTCGCGTCGTACGTTTCCCGTACGCCTCGTACGCCTTCTGCGCCCCCAGTTTGAAGACTCTCGCACCTGGCGTTCCGTTCCCGGATTCCGGCACGCTTCCGGGGCGGAAAATGCGTGGCCGGTCGCCGGGCCTCCGGACTAGGCTCCTGCGCTTCGGTGTCGAGCGGTCCAGGGAGGTCGACTGTTGTGGGCGCGGGACGGTTGTACGCGGCCGTCGCGGCGGGGGGATTCAGACGGTACGCGACGTATCGGGCGGCCACTGCGGCAGGGGTGTTCACCAACACGGTCTTCGGGCTGATCCTCGTGTACACCTACCTGGCACTGTGGGACGAGAAACCGCACCTCGGAGGCTATGACCAGGCGCAGGCGGTCACCTTCGTATGGCTGGGTCAGGCGCTGTACGCGACGCTGGCGATTCAGGGGGGCGGCTTCGAGACCGAGTTCATGGAACGCATCCGTACGGGTGAGGTCGCGATCGATCTGTACCGGCCGGCGGACCTCCAAGTGTGGTGGCTCTCGAACGATTTGGGGCGGGCGCTGTTCCAGCTGCTCGGGCGTGGGGTGATCCCGTTCACTTTCGGGGCGCTCGTCTTCCCGACGGCGATCCCGGACGATCCGGGCACCTGGCTGGCCTTCCTGGTCGCCGTGGCGCTCGCGATGATCGTCAGCTTCGGGATCCGCTACCTGGTGGCTCTGACCGGGTTCTGGCTGATGGACGGCACGGGGGCGCTGCAGGCGCTGATGGTCACCGGCATCTTCTGCTCGGGGATGACCCTGCCGCTGAACGCGTTCCCGGGGACGCTCGGCGAGGTCGTACGGGCGCTGCCGTGGGCGGCGCAGGTCCAGGTGCCCGCGGACGTGCTGATGGGCAAGGCCGACCCGCTGCCCGCCTTCCTCTTCCAGGCGGCGTGGGCGGTGGTGCTGCTGGCGGCCGGGCGGCTGCTGCAGACGGCGGCGGCGCGACGGGTGGTGGTTCAGGGTGGGTGAGGGTCGGTACAACGCCGTGACCGAGGGGCTGCGCGCCTACCGGCTGATCTCGGGGATGTGGATCCGCTCCACGCTGACCTACCGGTTGTCCTTCGCGATGACCGCGTTCGGCGGTGTGCTGGTGACCGGGCTCGACTTCGTCTCGATCCTGTTGATGTTCTCGCGGGTCGACGTGCTCGGGGGCTACTCGCTGCCCGAGGTCGCGTTCCTGTACGGGCTGTCGGCGACCTCTTTCGGGATCGCGGACCTGGCGATCGGCTCGGCGGGCCGGCTGGGCTCCCGGGTGCGCGACGGCACGCTGGACACCCTGCTGGTGCGGCCCGCACCCGTGCTGGCGCAGGTCGCCGCGGACCGGTTCGCGCTGCGCCGGATCGGCCGGATCACGCAGGGGACGCTGGTGCTGGGCTATGCGCTGGTCGCGTCGGACATCGACTGGACGCCGGTCAAGGTGCTGATGGTGCCGGGGATGCTGGTCTGCGGCGGGGTGATCTTCTCCGCGCTGTTCGTGGCGGGGGCGGCCTTCCAGTTCGTGGCGCAGGACGCGGCCGAGGTGCAGAGCGCGTTCACGTACGGCGGTCAGACGCTGTTGCAGTACCCGCCGACCGTGTTCGGCAAGGAGTTGGTGCGCGGGGTGACGTTCATGCTCCCGCTGGCCTTCGTCAACTGGGTGCCGGCGGCCTATGTGCTGGGGCAGCCGTATCCGCTGGGCGGCATGCCGGAGTGGGCGGCCTTCGCGCCGCCGCTGGTGGCGGTGGTGTGCTGCGCGGCGGCGGGGCTGGCGTGGCGGGCGGGCCTTCGGTCGTATCGGAGTACAGGGAGTTAGCGGTGGACGCGTTCATCGAGGTGGACCGGGTCGAGAAGGTCTTCGAGGTGCGCAAGAAGGCCGGGTTTCTGAAGCGGGAGCGGCGGCAGGTGCGGGCGGTGGACTCGATCTCGTTCACCGTGGCGCGCGGGGAGATGGTCGGGTACATCGGGCCGAACGGCGCCGGGAAGTCGACCACGATCAAGATGCTGACCGGCATTCTGATGCCGAGCGCGGGCCGGCTGCGGGTTGCGGGGATCGATCCCTCGCGGGAGCGGACGCGGCTGGCGCACCGGATAGGGGTGGTGTTCGGGCAGCGGACGACGCTGTGGTGGGACCTGCCGCTGATCGACTCCTACCGGCTGGCGCACCGCATGTACCGCATCCCGGACGCCCGTTACCGGGAGAACCTGGATCGGTGTGTGGAACTGCTGGAGCTGGGCGCCCTGTTGGACGTGCCGGTACGGCAGCTCTCGCTGGGGCAGCGGATGCGCGGGGACATCGCGGCGGCCCTGCTGCACGATCCGGAGGTGCTGTACCTGGACGAGCCGACGATCGGTCTGGATGTCGTGTCCAAGGCCAAGGTGCGGGGTTTCCTGAAGGAGTTGAACACCGAGCGCGGGACGACCGTGCTGCTGACGACGCACGACCTGCAGGACATCGAGCAGTTGTGCTCGCGGGTGATGGTGATCGACCACGGGCGGCTGATGTACGACGGTCCGCTCGCCGGGCTGCACGAGGCCGGGGAGGGCGAGCGGACGCTGGTGGTGGACCTGGAGCGGGAGCTGCCGCCGATCGAGGTGCCGCCGTGCCGGGTGGTGCGGGTGGAGGGGCCGCGGCAGTGGCTGGCCTTCCCGGCGGGGCAGTCGGCGGCGCCGCTGGTGGCGGCCATCGCGGCCGCGTATCCGCTGGTGGATCTGTCGGTGCGGGAGCCTGACATCGAGGCCGTCATCGCGAAGATGTACGCCGAGAAGGCCGTCTCGTAGGCGTCTTGTCGTGGGCATCTCTTCGTGGGCATCTTCTCGTAGGCTTCTGCCATGACCGACGACGCAGTCCCGGAACTCCGTGCATCCGACGCCGACCGTGAGCGGGTCGCCGAGGTCCTGCGGGACGCCCTCGCCGAGGGGCGCCTGGACATGGAGGAGTTCGAGGAGCGGCTGGAGGCGACGTACAAGGCGCGTACGTACGCCGAGCTGACGCCGATCACCCGTGATCTGCCGGCGGGCGGGGCCGTGGCGCCGGCTCCGGTCTCCTTCACCAAGGAACCGGTGGAGAGCGGGAGTTGGGCGGGCCGGATCGTCGGGGGCGAGGGGTCGTCCACGGGAGCGGTCGCCGTCATGTCGGGCTTTCAGCGCAAGGGGCGCTGGACGGTGCCGAAGAAGTTCACCGCCTTCGCCTTCTGGGGCGGCGGCGAGATCGATCTGCGGGAGGCGGACTTCGCGAGCAACGAGGTCCACATCAACTGTGTGGCGATCATGGGCGGCATGCAGGTGATCGTGCCGCCGGGCGTCGACGTCGTCGTCCGCGGGATCGGCGTCATGGGCGGCTTCGAGCACCCCAGGGACGACGGGCTGACCGAGCTGGGCGCGCCGCGGGTGGTCATCGGCGGCTTCGCCTTCTGGGGCGGGGTCGGCGTGGAGCGCAAGGTGACCCGGGCCGAGCAGAAGCGACTGAAGGAACAGCGGCGTCAGGAGCGGCTGGAGCACAAGGAGCGGCGCAGGCTCAAGGGGTCCTGAGACCCCCGGGTGGGCGCTGACGTCCCCGGGGCTCCGCCCCAGACCCCGTCCTGTGCCCACCCTCCCCCACGCTCGGCTGCGCTCGCGCGGGGGACCCCCATCCCGACTCGGTCGGCTGAGAAGCTACGACGTGCACACCTTCGTCAGTTCGCCCGCCGCGTCCGTGACCGGGCTGACGTCCGGTGTGTTGTCGCCGTTCTTGATGGCCGTGCGGACGTTCTGCACGGCCTTGTTGAGGTTGTCGACCGCCTTGTTGACGTCGGCGTTGTCGGTCTTGTCGCCGATCTTGTCGAGGTTGTTGTCGATGCGGGCGAGGGACTGGTCGAGCTGCGTCGGGTCGTTCGAGGCGTTCTCCACGGCCTGCTGGAGGTCGGTGACGCTGTCGGCGATGGAGTCGGCGGTCTGGACGCAGTCCAGGGCCTTGTTCACGGCGTCGCAGCCGGTGGTCAGGCCGGCGGTGAGCGCGGCGGTCGCTATGACGGCGGCGACGGCGGTGAGACGGCCTCGGCGTCGGCTGGCGGCCATGGTGGTGTTCCCTCCCCTGAATACAACTGGCGGGGCGCACGGAGGTGGGCCGTGCGCCCGTACCCATACGGACGCTGAGGAACGGGCGGGGGTTGCCCTTCCGTGCCCCCGGGTTTGGCGCGCCCTTTACTTTTCGAGCGTGGCGGCCAGCGCGGCCTTCTGGATCGCGGTCAGCTCGGTGCAGCCGGTGACGGCGAGGTCGAGCAGGGCGTTCAGTTCCTCGCGGGCGAAGGGCTCGGCCTCGGCGGTGCCCTGGACCTCGACGAAGCGGCCGTCGCCGGTGCAGACGACGTTCATGTCGGTCTCGGCGCGGACGTCCTCCTCGTAGCAGAGGTCGAGGAGGGGCACGCCGCCGACGATGCCGACCGAGACCGCCGACACCGTGCCGGTCAGCGGCTGGCGGCCGCCCCTGATCAGCTTCTTGCCCTGGGCCCAGGAGATGGCGTCGGCGAGGGCGACGTAGGCGCCGGTGATGGCCGCCGTACGCGTGCCGCCGTCGGCCTGGAGGACGTCGCAGTCGAGGACGATGGTGTTCTCGCCGAGCGCCTTGTAGTCGATGACGGCGCGCAGGGAGCGGCCGATGAGCCGGGAGATCTCGTGGGTACGGCCGCCGATCTTGCCCTTGACGGACTCGCGGTCGCCGCGGGTGTTGGTGGCGCGGGGCAGCATGGCGTACTCCGCGGTGACCCAGCCCTCGCCGCTGCCCTTGCGCCAGCGCGGGACGCCTTCGGTGACCGAGGCGGTGCAGAAGACCTTGGTGTCGCCGAAGGAGACGAGGACGGAGCCCTCGGCGTGCTTGCTCCAGCCACGTTCGATGGTGACCGGGCGGAGCTGTTCAGGAGTGCGGCCGTCGATTCGAGACATGACCACGAGCCTATCCGGAGCGACGGAAGGGGCTCCCCCCTAGGTGGGAAGAGCCCCTTACCGGTGAACCCGAGGGTTCACATCATGTCTTCGATCTCCGCGGCGATCGGGTCGGCGTCGGTGCCGATGACGACCTGGATGGCGGTGCCCATCTTGACGACGCCGTGGGCGCCCGCGGCCTTCAGGGCGGCCTCGTCGACCAGCGAGGGGTCGGAGACCTCGGTGCGCAGCCGGGTGATGCAGCCCTCGATCTCCTCGATGTTGTCGATGCCGCCGAGGCCGGCGACGATCTTCTCAGCCTTGCTGGCCATGTTCCTTCTCCCTGATCCGAACCGCTTTGTCGCAGTAACCCACAGTTGGCCCATCTTTGCGAGCGGTCATGCCGTGCGTGCCGAATGATGGCGATCACGACAGCGGAACCGTCCGCCAACTGGTCTACACCACCGGGGGTACGGTCGCCAAACCGCGTACCGGCCGAGCTGCCCGGGAGGACGTCCATGAGCGCCGACAGCACGGTCAGCCCCGCGCGCGCCCGCTGGAACACCCTCTTCCAGGGCTTGCAGAAGATGGGCCGCAGCCTGCAGCTGCCGATCGCGGTGCTGCCGGCGGCGGGCATCCTGAACCGGCTTGGCCAGCCGGACGTGTTCGGGGCCGACGGCCTGGGCTGGACGGACGTCTCGAAGGTGATGAAGGGGGCGGGCGGGGCGCTGCTCGACGGCTCGATCGGCCTTCCGCTGCTGTTCTGCGTGGGCGTCGCGATCGGCATGGCCCGCAAGTCGGACGGCTCGACGGCCCTCGCGGCGGTGGCGGGCTTCCTCGTCTACTACGGCGTGCTGCACCAGTTCCCGCAGCAGTGCCCACCCGGCTCGAAGACGATCCCGGACATCGGCTGCCAGGTCCAGGCGGGGTCGGTCACCTCGTTCACGTTCCAGAACCCGGGTGTCTTCGGCGGCATCGTCATGGGTCTGCTGGCCGCGTTCTTCTGGGCCCGCTTCCACCGCACCAAGCTGGTGGACTGGCTGGGCTTCTTCAACGGGCGCCGCCTGGTCCCGATCATCATGTCGTTCGTCGCCATCGTCTTCGCGGCGGTGTGCCTGTGGATCTGGCCGCCGGTCGGTGACGCCCTGGAGAGTTTCAGCCACTGGCTGCGGGACGCGGGGTCCTGGGGCGCGGGCATCTTCGGCGTCGCCAACCGGGCGCTGCTCGTCATCGGCCTGCACCAGTTCCTGAACGTGCCCATCTGGTTCCAGTTCGGCAGCTACACGACGCCCGAGGGCAAGGTGGTGCACGGCGACATCAACATGTTCCTGGCGGGGGACCCGAACGCGGGCCAGTTCACCTCGGGCTTCTTCCCGATCATGATGTTCGCGCTGCCCGCGGCCGCGCTGGCGATGACCCACTGCGCGCGGCCGAACCGCCGCAAGGAGGTGGGCGGTCTGATGCTCTCGGTCGCGCTGACCTCGTTCGTCACCGGCATCACCGAACCGATCGAGTACTCGTTCATGTTCATCGCCCCCCTGCTGTACGCGGTCCACGCGGTGCTCACCGGGGTGTCGATGGCGGTGACCTGGGCGCTCGGGGTGCACGACGGCTTCAGTTTCTCGGCCGGCCTCATCGACTACGTCATCAACTGGAACCTGGCCACCAAGCCCTGGCTGATCATCCCGATCGGCCTGTGTTTCGCGGCGGTCTACTACGTGATCTTCCGGTTCGCCATCACGAAGTTCGACCTCAGGACGCCCGGGCGCGAGCCCGAGGAGGAGGTCGAGGACGTCACCAAACTGTGAGCGGATTCGTGGGTTCCTTATCCCGCCTTCATCGTGCTACAACAGGTCTACACCACTGAGTGGTGTAGACCACCACCCGATGGAGGAAGTCTATGAGCACCGCCACCGCGCCCACGGCGGCCCCCACGAAGAAGTGGGGATCAGGTCTGTTCCAGGGCCTGCAGAAGGTAGGACGCAGCCTGCAGCTCCCGATCGCCGTGCTGCCGGCGGCGGGGCTCCTGATGCGCCTCGGCCAGCCCGATGTGCGGGACAAGCTGCACCTGCCGGCCGATGTCGCGAAGGTCTTCGCCGGGGCCGGCGGTGTCCTGTTCGACAGCTCCTTCGGACTGCCCCTGCTGTTCTGCATAGGCGTGGCCATCGGCTTCGCGAAGAAGGCCGACGGCTCGACGGCGCTCGCCGCCGTGGTCAGCTTCCTCACCTACTACGCGGTGATCCACCAGTTCCCGATCAAGGACGGCCACGAGGGCGCCACCTACACGCCCGTCGCCCCCTTCGGCGGCTTCTGGCAGAAGGGCCACGAGGCCGCCACGGCCGCGACCTTCCAGAACCCGGGTGTGCTCGGCGGCATCATCCTCGGTCTGCTGACCGCCGTGCTGTGGCAGCGCTACCACCGCAAGAAGCTCGTGGACTGGCTCGGCTTCTTCAACGGCCGTCGTCTGGTGCCGATCATCATGTCCGTCGTCGGCGCGGCCCTCGGTGTCCTGGTGGTCCTCGGCTGGCAGCCCATCGGTGACGTGATCACCAACTTCGGTGAGTGGATGACCGGCCTCGGCTCCTTCGGCGCGGCGCTCTTCGGTCTGATCAACCGTGCGCTGATCCCGATCGGCATGCACCAGTTCGTCAACTCCGTGGCCTGGTTCCAGATCGGCGACTACACCAACTCCGCCGGCACCGTCTTCCACGGCGACCTGCCGCGCTTCTTCGCCGGTGACCCGCACGCCGGTATGTTCATGACCGGCTTCTTCCCGATCATGATGTTCGGTCTGCCGGCCGCCGCCCTGGCCATCGCGCACACCGCCCGGCCCGAGCGCCGCCAGGCCGTGATGGGCATGATGATGTCGCTGGCGCTGACCTCGTTCGTCACCGGTGTGACCGAGCCGATCGAGTTCTCGTTCATGTTCATCGCGCCGATCCTGTACGCCATCCACGCCGTGCTGACCGCGCTGTCCATGGCCGTCACCTGGGCGCTGGGCATGCACATGGGCTTCAGCTTCTCGGCCGGCCTCACCGACGTGTTCATCAACTGGGGCATCTCCACCAAGCCCTGGCTGCTGATCCCCGTCGGCCTGGTCTTCGGCGCGATCTACTACGTCGTCTTCCGCTTCGCCATCGTCAAGTTCAACCTCCCCACCCCGGGCCGCGAGCCCGAGGAGGAGATCGAGGACCTCACCAAGGCGTGAGCCCCTCCCCCCGGGCAGACCCAAGGCCCCCGGAGCCAGTGCGGCTCCGGGGGCCTTCTCGTGTCTGCGGGCGGGGTCAGATCTCGTACGTGACCCGCGGCGCGGCCAGCTCCACCGGCCCCGCGAAGACCTCGCGCGCGTCCGCGAGGTTGACCTGCGGGTCGGTCCACGGCGGGATGTGGGTGAGGACCAGGCGCCGCACGCCCGCGCGGGCCGCCGTCTCACCCGCCTCACGGCCGTTGAGGTGCAGGTCGGGGATGTTCTCCTTGCCGTGCGTGAACGCGGCCTCGCACAGGAACAGGTCGGTGTCCCGGGCCAGCTCGTCCAGCGCCTCGCTGACGCCCGTGTCGCCGGAGTACGTCAGGGACTTTCCGCCGTGCTCGACGCGGATGGCGTACGCCTCCACGGGGTGGCGGACCCGCTCGGTGTGCACGGTGAACGGGCCGATCTCGAACGTGGACGGCTTCACCGTGTGGAAGTCGAAGACCTCGCTCATGGAGGACGCGGAGGGGGTGTCGGCGTACGCCGTGGTCAAACGGTGTTCGGTGCCCTCGGGGCCGTAGACCGGGATCGGGTCGCAGCGGCCGCCGTCGTGGCGGTAGTAGCGCGCGACGAAGTACCCGAGCATGTCGATGCAGTGATCGGCGTGCAGATGACTGAGGAAGATCGCGTCGAGGTCGTAAAGACCGCAGTGGCGCTGCAGCTCGCCCAGGGCGCCATTGCCCATGTCGAGAAGCAGCCGGAAGCCGTCGGCCTCTACGAGGTAGCTCGAACAGGCCGATTCCGCGGACGGGAACGACCCCGAACAGCCGACGACGGTGAGCTTCATGAAGCAGAAACCTCCGTTGGCGGAAAACCGATGGACGGGAAGCGGGAGAGGGGTCGGGAAGGGGGCAGACGGGGGTCGTGCGGTTTGTCGAGCGTAAGGCGCAAAAGGGCGGGTCGCTCCTCCGCCAGGGGCCGTTGTGGGCGAACTCACCTGTGGTGTCACCGGTTCGGCTGGACCGGGGGCGCATGCAGCTCACAGGAGGGCGCGCGCCGCTGCTCGCACGCCGGTAACGTCGTCCGTATGGACACGTCATGGTGGCTGGCGCTCGCGGCGGTGGTACTGCTCGCGCTGGTCGCCACGCTCGTCGACGGCTGGGGCCGGGGCCGCCGGCCCGGCGGGCGCCGGCTGCGGCCGCCCGGGCGCCCCGGCGGCCGGGCCAGGGTGACGACGCGTCCGCACCCGGGGGACATCTGGTGGGCGAACGTGTCGTACGAGGACCGCGCCGAAGTAAAGGACCGGCCCTGTCTGGTGCTGGCCGTGCGCGGCGACCGGGCCACGGTCGCGAAGATCACCAGCAAGTACCACGACGAGCGCGCCGGGGTGATCCCGCTGCCGCCCGGCGCGGTCGGCAACGCCCACGGCCGGCCCAGCTTCCTGCAGACCGACGAGCTGCGCGAGGTGCCGTTCGGCGATTTCCGGCGCCGGGTGGGCGTGGTGGACCCGGTCCTGTGGGACCAGGTCAGACACCTCGCCCCCTAGGGCACGGTCACGGTGACCTTCCACTCCTCGATGCCCTTGCAGGAGACCTGGCCGGGGGCCGTGGGCTCGGCGCACAGGGGACGGGAGGACGTCAGCTCGGTCTTGCCGGCCGCCACCGCCTGGTAGGCGGCGCTCGCGTCGCCCGGCTGCAGGACGAAGCCCGCGTTGATCGCCTTCAGGGCCGAGCCGCTCGCGGTGACCGGCTTCCAGGGACGGCTCTTGGTCCCGTCGAGGGTGAGCCGCAGCTCGCCGCCCTTGGCCAGGCAGACGGTACGGCCGTTGTCGGCGGCGGTCAGCTCCACGTGGGTGACACAGCCGCTGCCGGACGACGGGGCGGATGCCGACGGTGACACCTTGCCGTTGTCCCCGGAGCCGGAGCCGGTTCCGCTGCCGTTGTCCCCGCCGCTCTGGGAGCCGCAGCCCGCGAGGAGCAGCGCTGCCGCCGCGAAAGCGATGGGCGTCGTACGGCGCATGGGTGTCCGCCTTTCTGCCGTGGCCGTCTGCCGGCCTCCTGGTGCAGATGAGACGTACCACCGGCACGGACGGATCCCGCACCCGGAAGGAAATCTTCCGGGTGCGGGATCCGGTTGCCGTACGGCTCAGCTGGTCGTCAGGGCGGTGTCGTCCACGACGAAGCTGGTCTGGAGGGAGGAGTCCTCCACCCCGCTGAACTTCAGGGTGACCGTCTGACCCGCGAACGAGGACAGGTCGAAGGTCTTCTGCGCGTACCCGGAGGCGGCGTTGACGTTCGAGTACGTCGCCAGGGTGGTCGAACCGGCGGTCACGGTCAGCTTGTCGTACGCGGTGCTGCCGGTCTCGGCGGTGTCGATGTGCAGGTAGAAGGTGTAGCTGGCCTTGCAGCCGGACGGGATGGTCACCGACTGGGACAGCGTGTCGGTGTGGGAGGAGCCGTACCCGTCGAGCCAGGCCTTGTAGGAGCCGCCGTGCGCGGCCTCACCGGAGTCGTTGGTGATGACGCCGCTGGAGGCGGTCCAGGTGGTGTTGCCCGACTCGAAGCCCGGGTTGCCGAGCAGCTGGGCCGAGGTGCAGGTGCCGCCGGAGGAGCCGACCGTCCAGGTGAAGGAGGTCGAGCCGGAGGCGCCGGTGGAGTCCTTCGCGGTGACCGTGACCTGGTAGGTGCCCGCGGTGGACGCCGTACCGGAGATCAGGCCGGAGGAGCTGTTGATGGACAGGCCGGTGGGCAGGCCGGAGGCGCTGTAGGTCAGGGTCGCGCCCGCGCTGTCGGTGGCGTGGATCTGCAGGCTGGCCGAGCCGCCGGTGGTGGTCGACTGGCTGCCGGGGTTGGTGACGGTCACCGTGTTGCCGGTGCTGGTGCCGGCGGTGAAGGCGGTGGTGCCGTTCGGGGTGCCCCAGCCGGTCGGGCCGTCGTAGCCGGTGCCCGCGGTGCAGAAGTACGAGGTGGAGCAGGAGCCGTTGCTGCCGCTGGTCACGTCGTACAGGTTGCTCGTGTGCTGGTACGGGTACTTCGCCGGGTAGTCGCTGGAGCCCGGGGTGCCCGCGAGGGCGTAGACGCCGGCGACGATCGGGGCGGAGGCGCTGGTGCCGCCGTAGACCGCCCAGCCGGAGCCGCCGTAGGTGTCGTAGACCGCCACGCCGGTGGCCGGGTCGGCGACCGCGGAGACGTCGGCCTCCATGCGCTTGGTGCAGCCGGTGTCGGTCTGCCAGCTCGGCTTCGCGTCGTACGCCGAGCAGCCGGAGCCGGTGCCCTCGGTGGAGCTGGTGTGCCACACCGACTCGCTCCAGCCACGGGAGTTGGAGGAGGTGGTGAGCGCGGTGCCGCCGACGGCGGTCACGTACTGGGAGGTCGCCGGGTACTCGGCGCCGTAGGCGGAGTCACCGGAGGAGACGGTGATGGCGACGCCCGGGTGCTTGAAGTACTGGGTGTCCTCGCTGGTCTGGGAGGAGGACTCGGAGCCGCCCCAGCTGTTGGAGACGACCTTGGCACCGAGCGAGACGGCCTCGTTCTCGGCGATGCCGAGGTCGGTGTCGTTCGCGGAGTTGGCCTCGACCAGGATGATGCTGCAGTTCGGGCAGACCGCGCTGACCATGTCGAGGTCCAGCGCCTCCTCGCCCGCCCAGCCGGTGTCGTTGGTGGGCAGCGAGGTGGTGGAGCCGGTCTGGCTGACCTGCTTGAAGCAGCCGTTGGCCTTGGTGCAGGCGGACAGGCCGTAGGTGGAGCGGTAAGTGCCCAGGTCCGCCTCGGCGTTGGGGTCGTTGTACGCGTCGACGATGGCGACCGTCAGACCGCTGCCGCCCGTCGAGGGCAGGTTGTAGGCGCTGTGCAGGTTGGCCGGGGAGAGGCCGGAGGGCGCGGCCGCGGCGACCGCCGAGGCGAGCCGCTGCTTGATGTCGGTGCGGCGCTGGGCGAAGCAGGACGCGTGGCCCGGCTTGGCGGTGGCGCACAGATGGGTCGTGGGGACCTTCTGGCCGGCCTTGCCGGTCGAGTGGAAGGTCTGGCGCTCCGGGGCGGTCAGGGCCTTGGCGTTCTGCGCGGCCCGGGAGATGTGGGGCGCGGGAGCGGCGGCGGCCTGGGCCCCGGCAGCGGGTGCCGCGGCGAGTCCGGCGACGGTCAGGGCGAGGGCGGGGAGGGCGATGGAGAAGAGTCTTCGCAGACTCCGTCGCCGCCCGCTCGGGCGTGACTCACGCATGGGGTACTGCCTCCATGGGGAAGTGGGGTTTCTCGCACTGGTTGGGCAGGCCCGTGACGCGCGTAGCGGCGGCAGAACCGCGCAGTCATGAGCATGACACTCACAGACGCCCTGTATGTCGGGTGAGCGTGACATGACAGGGTGCGGGAGGAACGTAGCCCTGGCCCGAGAGTCACCGGCAGTACCGGAGGGAATTCTTTGCCCCTCCATAGGATGGGCTTAGCCCCCTCATAGGAGGGGGATGGCGCGTAGTTGGCCCGTAGAGCGGGGCGCTATGCCCAGAGCTGGCCCTGCAGCGTCGCGATGGCCTCCTCGGTGGTGGCCGCCGTGTAGACGCCGGTGGAGAGGTACTTCCAGCCGCCGTCGGCCACGATGAAGACGATGTCGGCGCTCTCGCCGGCCTGCACCGCCTTCTTGCCGACTCCGATCGCCGCGTGCAGGGCGGCGCCGGTGGAGACGCCCGCGAAGATGCCCTCCTGCTGCAGGAGTTCACGGGTGCGGGTGACCGCGTCGGCGGAGCCGACCGAGAAGCGGGTGGTGAGCACGGAGGCGTCGTACAGCTCCGGTACGAAGCCCTCGTCGAGGTTGCGCAGGCCGTAGACCAGGTCGTCGTAGCGCGGTTCGGCGGCGACGATCTTCACGTCCGGCTTGTGCTCGCGCAGGTAGCGGCCGACGCCCATGAGGGTGCCGGTGGTGCCGAGGCCCGCGACGAAGTGGGTGATGGAGGGGAGGTCCGCCAGGATCTCCGGGCCGGTCGTCGCGTAGTGGGCGCCCGCGTTGTCCGGGTTGCCGTACTGGTAGAGCATCACCCAGTCGGGGTGCTCGGCGGCCAGCTCCTTGGCCACGCGCACGGCGGTGTTGGAGCCGCCCGCCGCCGGGGAGGAGATGATCTCGGCGCCCCACATGCCGAGCAGGTCCCGGCGCTCCTGCGAGGTGTTCTCGGGCATCACGCACACCATGCGGTAGCCCTTGAGCTTCGCCGCCATGGCCAGCGAGATGCCCGTGTTGCCGGAGGTCGGCTCCAGGATCGTGCAGCCCGGGGTGAGCCGGCCGTCCTTCTCCGCCTGCTCGATCATGTGCAGGGCCGGGCGGTCCTTGACCGAGCCGGTGGGGTTGCGGTCCTCCAGCTTGGCCCAGATACGGACGTCCGGGGACGGCGACAACCGCGGCAGGCGCACCAAGGGGGTGTTGCCCACCGCGGCCAGCGGGGAGTCGTAGCGCATGGGTGATCAGCGGCCGATCAGGCCATGCCGCCGGCGACGGCCGGCAGGATCGTCACGGTGTCGCCGTCGGTCAGCTTGGTGTTGATGTTGTCGAGGAAGCGGACGTCCTCGTCGTTCAGGTAGACGTTGACGAAGCGGCGCAGCTTGCCCTCGTCCACGATGCGGGCGTGGATGCCCGCGTGCCGGGTCTCGAGGTCGGTGAACAGGTCGGCGAGGGTGTCACCGCTGCCCTCCACCGCCTTCTGACCGTCGGTGTACTGGCGGAGGATGGTGGGGATGCGGACCTCGATGGCCATGGTTGCGGCTCCTGTCGGAAAGGGTTCGTCGAAGTGGGGGTGGGCACGCGGCGGCGCGCCGCGGCTCACGGCCGTACGGCGGCGGGGAACGTCAACAGATGGCGCTGTTCAGCCGGCACAGGTCGACGTGCAGCCGCGCCACGAGCAGAGTGCCCGGCGCCTTCTCGCTCACGTCGTTCAGAACCATGGGCTCATCGTATCGATTCCCGGTCCCGCTCCCAGAGTGTGATCTCGCATGCTGGATGAATTCTGACCGAATCGCGGGATCAGTAGGCCTCCACGACCTTGACCTCCTCCTCCGTGACCTCGCCCTCCACGATGCGGTACGAGCGGAACTGGAAGTCGCCGAGGCCGTCGGTGTCGGCGGTGGACACCAGGACGTAGTGGGCGCCGGGCTCGTTCGCGTACGAGATGTCGGTGCGGGACGGGTACGCCTCGGTCGCCGTGTGCGAGTGGTAGATGACCACGGGCTCCTCGTCGCGGTCGTCCATCTCGCGGTAGAGCTTGAGGAGGTCCCCGGAGTCGAACTCGTAGAACGTGGGCGACATGGCCGCGTTCAGCATCGGGATGAAGCGCTCGGGGCGGTCCGAACCGGCCGGGCCCGCAACGACGCCGCACGCCTCGTCGGGGTGGTCCTTGCGCGCGTGCGCGACGATCTGGTCGACGAGGGCCTGGGTGATGGTCAGCATGCTCGCCAGGATAAGCAGAAGGGCCACCCCGTACCGAGGGATGGTACGGGGTGGCCCATATGCCGGACGTCCTGAGCGGCGGCCGCCGGGGGTGCCACGAGTACTCCCGGAGGCCGGACGTCCTTCGGTGAGGTCAGCCCACCTTCTCCAGCTCCGGCTCGCGGCGCTCGGCGACCTGCGGGTTGCGGGCCTTGAGGACCGCCCAGCCGATGCCGAGGGCGGCGGCCCAGCCGGCCATCACGTAGAGGCAGACGCGGGAGTCGGCGTCGTACGCGATCAGACCGGTGACGAAGAGCAGGAACACGATGGCGATCCAGCTGCACACCGCGCCGCCCGGCGCCGGGAAGGAGGAGGCGGGCAGCCGGCCCGCGACGACCGCGCGGCGGTAGAGGACGTGGCTGATCAGGATCATCAGCCAGGTCCAGATGCCGGCCGCGGTGGCGACGGAGGTGACGTAGCCGAACGCCTTCTCCGGGACGATGTAGTTGAGGACCACGCCGATGGCCATGAAGGCGACGGAGACGGTGATGCCGAGCGCCGGGGTCTTGGAGGCGGACAGCTTCTGGAAGCCCCTCGGGGCCTCTCCGCTCTCGGCCAGGGTGCGCAGCATGCGGCCGGTCGAGTACATGCCGGAGTTGCAGGAGGAGAGGGCGGCGGTGAGGACCACGAAGTTGACGATGCCCGCGCCCGCCGGGATGCCGATCTTCGCGAACGCCTCGACGAAGGGCGAGACGCCCGGCGCGAACTCGGTCCACTTCACCACGCACAGGATGACGGTGAGCGCGCCGACGTAGAAGAGGGCGATACGCCACGGGAGCGTGTTGATGGCCTTGGGGAGGGTCTTCTCCGGGTTCTCCGACTCGCCGGCCGTGACACCGACCAGCTCCACCGCGAGGTAGGCGAACATGACGCCCTGCAGGGTCATCAGGGACGAGCCGATGCCCTTGGGGAAGAAGCCGTCGAACTGGTAGAGGTTCGCGACCGACGCCGTGTCACCGGCGGAGCTGAAGCCGAAGGTGAGGACGCCGAGGCCGATCACGATCATGCCGATCAGGGCGGTGACCTTGACCATGGAGAACCAGAACTCCAGCTCTCCGAAGACCTTCACGGAGATCAGGTTGACCCCGAAGAGGATCACCAGGAAGACGAGGGCCGTCACCCACTGGGGGATGTGCGGGAACCAGTAGTTGACGTAGATGGCGGCGGCCGTCAGCTCGGCCATGCCGGTCACCACCCACATCAGCCAGTACGTCCAGCCGGTGAAGTAGCCGAAGAACGGGCCGAGGAACTCGCGGGAGTACTCCGCGAAGGAGCCCGAGACCGGGCGGTAGAGCAGCAGCTCGCCGAGCGCCCGCATGATGAAGAAGACGATCGCGCCCGCGAGGGCGTACATCAGGATGAGGCTGGGACCGGCCTTGGCGATGTTCGCCCCGGCTCCCAGGAACAGGCCGACGCCGATGGCACCGCCGATCGCGATCATCTGGACCTGACGGCTGCCGAGCCCGCGCTCGTACCCCTCTTCCGGGGCGTCGTTGACCCTCTCGGAGGTCATGTCGTGGTGCGCCTTTCTCCATGCCGAACCGGGCCTTTCGTCGGCCTCGGATCGGGTTTCGATCCCCCCGGATTGATGGAGCTGAGCGGGTTTCGCGAGCCCGCTCGTGCCTGGCCGACGGTCGCCGGCTCGGTGGCGCACCCGGCCGAACATGGGTGGTGTCGGTCGGGCGGTCGTGAAGATTTATCACGGCCGCAATATGGAGCACAGGAGCACGATGTGACGCATCGCACAGGGAGAAGCGGACAAAGAGCGCCCTAAAGCGGCAAACCAGGCCGCAACGGTGATGCGATCGTTATCCGGATTTGAGCGTCCTCTGAGCGAACACGAAATCTAGACAGGTTACGGCAAAAGGGTTGTCACGAGCGTCTCCTGGAGGCCGCCCAGCCACAGATACGCCATCACCATCGGCTTGCGCGGGTCCTCGTCCGGGAGCCGGTAGAGCAGATCGGTGTCGTCCTCGTCGAGGATCTCCAGCCGGGCGCCGATCGCCAGGCGCAGGTCGTTGAGGGCGCCGAGCCAGCGCCGCGACTCCTCCGGGGACAGCTTGAGCACCGCCCCGCCCTCGCCCACCGGGGAGAGCGCGTCCAGGGTGCGGATCACCGCGAGGGCGTTGTCCCGCTTGCCGGCCCTGAGGTCGTTCTCGGTGTAGCGGCGGAACTCGGCGGAGTGCTCCCGCTGCTCCTCGGCGTCGGCCGGGGAGTCGGGTGCCTTCTCCGGGTCGCTGTAGGCGTCCGGGAAGAGTCTGCGCAGGACGGGGTCGGCGGGCGGCTCGCTCGGTCCCTCGGCGAACAGCTCGGCCAGCGGGTCGGCGGGGGCGTCCGCGGCGGGGCCCGGGCCGATGAGTTCCAGGAGCTGGACGGCCAGCGAGCGGATGATGGAGATCTCGACGTCGTCGAGGGCGACAGCCGCGCCGCCGCCGGGGATCGGTTCGAAGTGTCCGGGCATGGAGAAGGTTCGCTACTTCCGGTCCTGCTGGAGGGTGGCCCACAGGCCGTAGCCGTGCATCGCCTGCACGTCGCGTTCCATCTCCTCGCGAGTGCCGCTGGAGACGACCGCCCGGCCCTTGTGGTGGACGTCAAGCATGAGCTTGGTGGCCTTGTCCTTCGGATATCCGAAGTACGCCTGGAAGACGTACGTCACATAGCTCATGAGGTTGACCGGGTCGTTGTGGACGATCGTGACCCAGGGGACGTCGGGCTCGGGTACGGCGAAGACCTCCTCCGCCGACTCGGTGCGTTCGATCTCTACGGGCGCGGGTGACGTCACACAGCCCATGCTGCCACGCCCCTGATAAATCGTCACACTGACGAAATGGGGGTACGATGCGTTGCCATGAACACAGCGGACCTTGGGCTGCCGGTGGACGTTCCCTCGACGGCGCTCTTCACGGACCAGTACGAGCTGACGATGCTGCAGGCCGCGCTGCGGGCCGGTACGGCCGAGCGGCGCAGTGTGTTCGAGGTCTTCACCCGGCGGCTGCCGAACGGGCGACGCTACGGCGTGGTGGCGGGCACCGGGCGCGTCCTGGACGCGGTCGAGAACTTCCGCTTCGACGAGGGTGTCCTCGGCTTCCTGCGGGAGCGGAAGATCGTGGACGAGCAGACCTCGAAGTGGCTCGCCGACTACCGCTTCAGCGGCGACATCTGGGGCTACCCCGAGGGCGAGGTGTACTTCCCCGGCTCGCCGATCATCCGGGTCGAGGGCACCTTCGCCGAGTGCGTGCTGCTGGAGACCGTGATCCTCTCCATCCTCAACCACGACTCGGCCATCGCGGCCGCCGCCTCCCGGATGGCCTCCGCCGCCGGCGACCGGCCGCTGATCGAGATGGGTGCCCGCCGCACCCACGAACTGGCCGCCGTGGCCGCCTCGCGCGCCGCCTACGTCGGCGGCTTCGCGACCACCTCCGACCTCGCGGCCGGCTTCCGGTACGGCATCCCGACCGTCGGCACCTCCGCGCACGCCTTCACCCTGCTGCACGATCGCGAGCGGGACGCCTTCCAGGCCCAGGTGGCCACCCTCGGCCGGGGCACCACGCTGCTGGTCGACACCTACGACGTCGCCGAGGCGGTCCGTACGGCGGTGGAGGTGGCCGGACCAGAGCTGGGCGCGGTCCGCATCGACTCCGGCGACCTGCTCCTCGTGGCACACCGGGTGCGGCAGCAGCTGGACGAGCTGGGCGCGACCGCCACGAAGATCGTCGTGACCTCCGACCTGGACGAGTACGCCATCGCCTCGCTGGCCGCGGCGCCCGTGGACGCGTACGGCGTCGGCACCCAGCTGGTGACCGGCTCCGGGCATCCGACCTGCTCGATGGTCTACAAGCTGGTCGCCCGCGCCGAGTCCGCCGACCCGGCGGCGCCGCTGGTACCGGTCGCGAAGAAGGCCAGCGGGGGCAAGACCTCCGTCGGCGGACGCAAGTGGGCGGCGCGCCGGCTGGACGAGGAGGGGGTGGCCGAGGCCGAGGTGGTCGGGACCGGGCCGGTGCCGTCCGAGCTGGCCGACCGGCAGCTGCTGGTGCAGCTGGTCAAGGGCGGCGAGGTCGTCGCCCGGGAGCCGCTCGACGTGCCCCGTGAGCGGCACATCGCGGCACGGGCCAACCTGCCGCTGTCCGCTACACAGCTCTCCCGCGGGGAACCCGTCATTCCGACGGAGTATGTCCAGGGGCGCTCGGGTAGCTAAAGCGCGACCGTCGTCCGCCCCCTTTGATGCCCTCTCCCGAACCGGCCGCGAAGTCTCTAGGCTCAGTTACTTAACCCTCAGGCGAAGGACACCCATCATGCGCCGCGCGTTGATCGTCGTAGATGTGCAGAACGACTTCTGCGAAGGGGGCAGCCTCGCGGTGGCCGGGGGCGCCGACGTGGCCGCCGCGATCACCGAGCTGATCGGCCAGGCGGGCGGTACCGGCTACCGCCATGTGGTCGCCACCCGGGACCACCACATCGCGCCCGGCGGCCACTTCGCGGACAACCCCGACTTCGCCCGCTCCTGGCCCGCGCACTGTGTCGCGGGCACGGAGGGGGTGGGCTTCCACCCGAACTTCGCCCCGGCCGTCGCCTCCGGGGCGGTGGACGCGGTGTTCGACAAGGGCGCGTACTCGGCGGCGTACAGCGGCTTCGAGGGCGCGGACGAGAACGGGGTCGCGCTGGCCGACTGGCTGCGTGCCCGGGAGATCGTGGAGGTGGACGTCGTCGGGATCGCCACGGACCACTGCGTGCGGGCCACCGCGCTGGACGCCGTGAAGGAGGGCTTCCGCACCCATGTCCTGCTCGACCTGACCGCCGGGGTCGGCGAGGAGACCACCACCGCGGCGCTCCAGGAACTGCGTGAGGCGGGCGTGGAGCTGACCGGGAAGCCCGTCGTCTGAACGGGCCTCCCGGGAAAGCGCCGGCCCGGTACCCGGTCAGCCCCTGATGCCGCCGAGGTTGATCTCGTCGCAGCTCCGCTCGATGAACTCACCGACCCGGACGCTGGCCTGCCGGGACCTGTCCCGCTCCTCCTTGTTCGGATGCTCGTACCACTCGATCAGCCGGTCGAACTCCCCCGCGATGTCGTCCGGGGCCAGCTCACGCAGGTCCTCGACGACATGGGCCCGGCGGTGCGCCGACAATTCCGCGGACCTGGAGAAATCGAGCGGCTCGGCCTCCTTGCAGAACTCCGGGCGCGCCTTGGAATTCCGGAATGCTTCGACATCGGGGCCGCTTTCGCCCGACCGCAGCGCGAACACGGCGAGAAAAGCGGCGACCGCGGCCACGGCAACGCCGACAATGGTCCAGAATTTCGCCATCACGTGCCCGCCTTGATGGCGTTCAGGTCGTGCTGGTCGTAGTACTGGGGCCAGATCTCCACCCGCATGCAGGAATTGTTGTCCGTGTCATTGCTCTTGCTGCGGTGGCCGAGGTCGGCGGTGTGCCCGAATTCGTGGCAGCCCAGGCTGCGCCACTGGTTGGCGGTCTTGTACTGGTAGGTGTTGAGACGCACGCGGATGATGTCGCAGGACGTCCACAGCACGTTCCAGTCGGTGCAGTCGGTGCGTCCGTGCCAGCCGCTGTCGCCGTAGTCGCCGTCGTAGACCTCGATGTCACCGCCGCCCCAGGACGTGGTGATGACGCTGCGTTCCAGCTGGCTCTTGCCGTGGTTCATCGCCTTCGTGCCGTTGGCCGTCAGGTTGAAACCCTTGATCGCCTGGTTGCGGTTGTCGGGGTCGGTGCCGTCGTCGTCGTGGCTGGCGAACGCGGTGAACGGCGCGCTGAGCACCAGGGCCGCGGACGCCGCGAGCACGGCCATGGACCTGCGAGAGGTGTGCACGATGTTCTCTTCTTCCTTCGGGGAGCCGGCCGGGCTCAGGTGGACGACGGGTACGGGGTCGGCTCGGAGCCGTCGTTCGTCGAGCCGTCGGGCACCGGCTCCGTGGGCCCGCTGTCCGGAACGTCGTTCTGCTGCTCGCCGGTCGCCGGCACGGGCTGCGGCAGGACCGTCAGCTGGCCCGCGTTCGCCGGGTCGAGCAGGCGCTTCAGCTCGGCGTAGAAGTCGGTGTTGGTCCGTCCGTCGATGAGCGGGAACAGCGGACCCTCGGGGTCGGCCGAGGACCTGACGATGCCGTCCTTGTTCAGCACCCGGCCCTGGGTGCTCACATAGCGCCAGTTCAGGGTGACGGCGTCCCTGGTCAGGAAGTAGTAGCCGGTGTCGCCCACCTGGCTCCAGGTCAGGTTCTCCATCTGGTAGCCGTTGCCGGAGCCGTCCCAGCCCCACTCCTCCAGCGTGAGCGTGGAGCCGATGGTGGCCCCGCCCTTCTTCATGACCGCGTCGACGCGGAGCGTCACGTTGCGCGCCTGGTCGGTGCCGCCCTCCTCGGCGGAGCCGACCGTCCGGCCCGGGGCGGTGTTCTGCACCGTGCCCCGGATGATCACCGGAGAGGTGCCCACCAGGGCATTGACGGTGGTGAAATCGAAATTCTCACGACCGTGCACAATGCGTTCCGGGCTCGCGTCCCGGTGCGTCGGCGCGCCCTGCGCGGACCCCGATGAAGTGGCGATTATTCCCGCCATGGCACCGGCCGCAGCCGCGACGGCGGCCGCGCGCACGAAATAGCCCATTTTCACTTGCCAAGCCCCCCACAGACTCAGGGGAGAACATCCGTTCCCCAGTGATCACGGGAAGGCTAACAGGTAAGTGATCGGTAAGGAAGAAGTAATTGAAGGGAAAAGGAGGGCGAGCGGAGCGAGGGGAGCGATATCGATGAAAAACGTCAGACACGTCCCGGGCAGGCGGGTGCATCCGGCTTGTCCACTTCCGCCGCCATCCATTCCTCGGCGGGAGCGATCTCGCTGCCGGTGAAAAGCAGCGGCACCTCGTCGCCGAACCGCGAGACGCTCACCAGAACCCGGGCGCCGGTGCGGTAGGCGGCGGCGTCCTCGCGCGGCACCTCGAACCGGACCTCGTCGGGCCCCTTGCCGGGCTTCACGTACCGCTGGACGTCCAGCCGGACGCCGACCTTGCCGCCCCCGGCGGCGTCGGTACCGGCCACCGTGCCCTCGACGATGAGCTTCGCGCAGGAAACGATGCCCGACTGGTCGGGCTTCGCCTCCGCGTCCGAGTCCGCGGACCAGGGCGCCCAGACGGCGGTGAGGACCACCCCGGCCACAACCGCCGCGAGGCCGAGGACCGCCACGAGCGCCGTCCGGGACCGGCGGACACGCGCCGCTACGGGCCTCCCGCCCGGCCCCGGGGACGGGCCGTCGACCGCCGCCGCAGGGGCCTCGGACTTCGCCGCCTCCGCCGCGCCCTCCGTGTCCCCCACGACCTCCGTGTCCTCTTCCAGGAGTGCCCCGATGAACTTCAGGCGCTCCGCCACGAGGTCCTCGGTGTCCCTGTCGCCCCACGAGCCGTCGTTCATCGCGCCTCCACCGCCGCATCGGTCTCCAGACGTGCCTTCATCGCCCGGCCGGCCGCGTGCAGGCGGCTCTTGACCGTGCCGACCGGTACCGCCAGGACCTCGGCCATCTGGGGCACGGTCAGGTCGGCGTAGTACCGCAGCACCAGCGCCTGCCGCTGGAGCGTCGGCAGCGCGTCCAGGCCCTCGGCGACGGCCAGGGTGAGCAGCTCCGTCTCCGGTCCCGGCACGGTCCGGCGCCACTCGCCCATGGTCCGCAGCCGCTCGCTGACCAGCTCCTGCCGGTTGCGGCTGCGGTGCCAGTCGACCGCGTGGTTCGAGGCGACGACGACCGCCCAGGCGCCCAGGTCCCGGGGTGCCTCCGCACCGCGGGCCAGCCGCTCGATCAGCCGGAGCCGCACCTGCTGAACCCCGTCGGCGCGGTCCTCGCGCGGTACGCCGCCCAGCGCCAGGACCGCCGTCACGCGGCGCACCTGTGCAGGGCTGAGCAGGTCTTCGTCCTCCGCCGGCACGGTCCCCCCATGCGTTCTCCTCGACGACACCATCGCTACTGAGACGGTGGGGGGACCCGAAACGTTCGGTACCTGTTGGGACTTTCTTGGGCTGTGCTTGAACCGCCCTGTACCCGGCGGGAGGGGCGGCGGGGGCGAGGAGTCAGGCCTGCGCGGCCGGCCGGCGCAGCAGGGCCCTGATCGGATGCCACAGCTCGGTCACGGTGACACCGTTGTCCGGGGCCGTGCGCCATATCAGGCCGTCGGGATGGTGCAGCACCGCCGTGACCTCGTCCGGCGTGGGAGGCTCCGCGTTGCCCCGCAGGTACACCGCACGCAACCCCAGGTTGCGCAGTCGGGTCAGGGCACGGGCCCGGTTCTGGGCGTGCACGAGCACCCGCACCCCGGCCTGGCCACCGGCCGGACTGGGCAGGTTCAGCGCCACCACCACCGTGCCGTTCGGCAGCTTGCAGAAGCCTCCTGCGGCCATGCGGTCACATCCCCGTTTCGGTCGGTGTCAATAAGCGGTCCACAGGACGCACCTAAACACGATCGGCGGCAACCCGCCAAGGGGTTGCCGCCGATGCGCGTCTGACCTGCGGTTTTAAGAACTACTTCACCGCGGGACCGACCTTGAGCGAGATCGTCGAGCCGTCCTTGGCCTCCTTGACGATCGTGATCTTGGTGTTGGTGTCAGTGACCTTCACGCCGCCCGTCGGGTTCGACGGGTCGTAGTAGGTGCTGGTGTGGTCGTTGAAGACCGAGACACCCTTCGAGCCCTTGATCTTCAGCGCGACGTCGGCCTTGTGCAGCGTGATGCCGTCGGTGCCGTACAGGCTGAACGGGGAGTCGTAGGCCTGGATGCGGTTGCGCACCAGCGTGCCGTCGGTCCACTTCAGCGCCTTCGGGTGCGCGTCGATCGGCAGGATCAGACCGGTGCCCGGGTGGCCGCCGTCGTCGTTCGTGTTGTTGTCCGCCTGGGAGGTGTCCCACTTCCAGATCAGCAGGCCGTTCTGGTACGGGTAGTGCTCCACCCAGTCCGGACGCGACGCGAAGCCGAAGTTGTACGGGCCGACCTTGAGGGTCTTGTCGTACGACACGTACTGGCGGTTCTCGGCGATGTAGTACTGCTTGTAGTCCTTGGTGAAGGACGCGCCGGCGCGGGAGAAGCCGGCCGCGGTCCAAGCGGCGTCCTCCGCCTCGGCGTTGTCCGAGAAGACCGGCGTGCCGTCGGCGGTCACGGTGATCTGGTCGGCCGCGAAGCCCAGTTCCGCGACACCGCCGTCGGTGGCGTAGCGGAAGCGCAGGTCGATCTTCTTGCCCGCGTAGGCGTCGAGGGAGTACGACAGCTTCTTGTGCGTCTGCGAGAAGCCGGTGAGGGCCGGCTTGCCGCTGCCGTCGCGCGGAACGGCCTGGCCGTCCGCCGTACCGTCCAGGGCGGTCCAGTTGGCGCCGCCGTCGGTGGACACCTCGGCGTACAGGTAGTCGTAGCCGTCCTCGATGGCCCACCAGCCGTCCAGGTCCAGCTTCGCCGACGACTTGCCGCTGAGGTCCACGGAACGGGTCAGCGTGTTCTTCAGGTCGTTGCCGCTGCCGCTCCACCACTGGGTCGAACCCTCGGCGGGCTGGGTGATCGTGGTCTTGACGGCCTTGTCCGGCAGCGTCACCACGAGGGCCTGCTTGTCCCAGGTGTTGTACTCGGCGAGACCCAGCTTGTGCGTGGACTGCTTGCCGGCCTTGGCGGAGTCGTAGTTCAGCCAGCCCAGCTGCAGCTTGTCCCAGGCGTTCATGTCGCCGGGCAGGTCGCCGATGGACTTCTTGCCGGTGCCGAGCCAGGAACCGGAGGACATCAGGGTCCAGAAGCCGGTGGAGTTGTCGCCGCCGTCGGTGTCGTACTCGTCCGGCAGGCCGAGGTCGTGGCCGTACTCGTGGGCGAAGACGCCGAGGCCGCCGTTCTCCGGCTGGATGGTGTAGTCGCCGACCCAGACACCGGTGTCGCCGACCTGCGCACCGCCGAGCTTGTTGCCCGCGGGGCCGGTGGCGCCGGCGTCGGTGCCGAAGGCGTACCAGCGGTGGGCCCAGATCGCGTCCTTGCCCTGGGCGCCGCCGCCCGCGGACTCGTCCTCACCGGCGTGCACGATCTGGAAGTGGTCGACGTAGCCGTCGGGCTCGTTGAAGTTGCCGTCGCCGTCGTAGTCGTAGCGGTCCCACTGGTCGTACTTGGCCAGGTCCGCCTTGATGGCGGCGTCGGACTTGCCGGCCGCCTTCTGCTGGGCGACCCAGGCGTTCAGGCCGTCGCTGACGACGTTCCACACGCTCGGGCAGTTGGTGGAGCCGCAGGCGTTGTTGCCGTAACGGGCCTCGTTGTAGGGGACCTTGACCCAGTCCGAGACCTCACCGTCGACGGAGTAGCGGCCCGAGGACTGCTTCTCGTAGTACTTCTTCAGCGACTCGGTCTTCTTGCCGGTGCCGAAGTAGAGGTCCTGGTAGTGCTTCTGGTTGTAGTCCTTCTGCCAGGCTGTCGAGTTGTCCTTCTTGCGGTCCGGCGCGGCGATCGTGTTGTGCAGCGGGCCGGGAGTGCCGCCGAACTTGGGGTCGGTCTGGTCCCCGAACTCCACCAGGATGGTGAAGATCTTGTCGGTCTTCTCGCGGCTCAGCTCGACGTACTTGCCGTGGCCCTTCTTGCTCTTGAGCTGGACGACCTTCGAGCCGTTGCGCTCCTGGGCCTTGGCCTTGCCCGATATGAGCTGGTTCAGGGCCTCCTGACGCTGGGCCTTCTGCGTCTTGCTCAGCGGGCCGTCGAGGTCGTGCTTCTGCTGCTTCACCGGGGCCGGGTCATGCCGGTTCACGGCAGCCGGGCGGGCCGTGGTGCTCGCCTCGGCGACGGCGAACGTCGCGAAGCCGGCGGAGGCCGCGGCGAGGGCCACACCGATGGCGGCAGCTCTGAACGTCCAGGGTCTGCTGGTCACTTGAGTTCCTCCCCCGCGCCGCGCACACGGACAGGGGGATCCTCGGTCATGGAAGGGTCCGTGCACGCATGATCAACGCGTGTAATCAAGTGACGACATTTGACTAGAGGTTTAGAAGAAAAGACAGATCTTGACTTGAGCAGGACAAGTGCACTATGCGGAGCAGACGTTCGCTTTACGAACACGTCCGTATGTCGGACAACGGGCGCGTGAGCCTGCCCACTTGCCGGACCCCATGACTCTGTGCGCCCCCCGTGCACCGGTACCGTGGGTTAGGTCACGCTTACCACGCGTCCGGCTCGGGCATGCACGCGAAGAGAGTCGAATGGCGCCCCCACCTTTCTTCCGAGGACACGATTGCCATGCCTCGTCCGACCGCCGCACAGCTCGCCTACGGTTCGTGCACCGTGATCTTCTCGACGCTCGCCATGCTGCTGCTGTCCCAGACGAGTTCGGGCATCGGGGTCACCGTCATCGCCCTGGCCGCGCTCGCGCTGGGGCTGCTCGTCGCGATGACGGTGCCCCTACCACCGAGGCCGCGCACCGTCGCGCCGCCGGCCGAGACCGCGCCGGAGAGCGAGCGGGTCCCGACCACGTTGTGAACGACGCGCACGCACGACGCACGCGAGAGCGGCGGGTCCCAGGGAGCCATGGACCCGCCACTCTCGTGTGGGCGGTGCGCCGCGCTTCTCAGCGCCGCGCCTCTCAGTCGGTGCTGACCTCCACGGTCTTGGCGGCCTTGTCGTGCAGGCCCTGCTTGTACGGCTTGTCGAAGTAGCTCCAGCCGCCGCAGATCACCGTCCAGATGCAGGCGCAGCAGAAGGCGAACGGCAGCCACAGCACCAGGGCGCGGATGAGCGAGGTCTGCATCGAGGGCGTGGCGCCGTCGTTCAGGTTGGCCACCCGCATCTTGAACCACTTCTTGCCCAGGGTCTGTCCCGTCCTGGCGATCATGAGGGTGTCGTAGGCGACGTAGAGGATGGCAGCGGCGACGGACTGCCACAGGGACCGAGCGACCTCGATCCGCTCCCCGTTCATCGTGTACTCGTGGACCCCGAGGGGCCAGGTGACCAGCCAGACGACGATGCCCACGAGGATCATGTCGATGATGCGCGCGATGGTCCGCTTGGCGCTGTCGGCGAGCGGGGGCATCCCGGCGAGCGGGTCGGCGGGGTAGCCCGGGCCGCCGGGACCACCGGGACCGCCGTACGGGCCGCCGCCACCGTAGGGCCCGCCGCCGTAGGGGGGTGGTTGCTGGCCGCCGCCGTACGGGGGTGGCTGCTGCCCTCCCCAGGGCGGGGGTTGCTGACCTCCGGGCGGCGGTTGCTCACCGCCCGGGGACGGGCCGCCGGGCGGTGGGGGCTGCTGGGCTCCGGAAGGGGTGTCGTACGGCGAGCCCGATCCCTGGTCCGAGGGGGGCCGCTTCCTGAACGGGTCGTCCTCGGGGGGCTGCTCTCCGGAGCCGGGGGGCGGTTCGCTGCTCATGGCCCGAGTGGACCGCGAACGCCCCGGCTCCGCACCCGGCGAGCGGCCGTACGGAGTACGGGACCGCCCGCCGGGTCAGGACGCGACGAAGGTGTGGGCCGCCTTGTCGTGCCAGCACTGGTGCCAGGGCCGGTCGAACAGGCACCACAGCACGCCGACGATCCCGATGCCGAGCAGACCGGGGATGCTGTAGACCAGCCAGCGGCGCAGGGCCGCGCCGAACGTCGGAGGCGCGTGCGCCTCGATGTCCCGGACCTCCAGGCCGCACAGCTTCTTGCCGAGGGTGCGGCCCCACTTGGCGGTGGGCAGCACCTCGTACAGGACGCCGAAGAGGAGGAGGACGGCGAGGACGATGCCGAGGGCGGTGCCGGTGGTGCCGTCGACCAGCCAGACGGTGACGGTACGGCCGGACAGCTTGGCCTCGTCGATCTTCTGCTGGACGTGGTCGACCGCCGGAGCGCCGAGCGGGACCGCCGCGGCGGCGGTGACGGCGCCGATGACCAGGCTGTCGATCAGACGGGCGGCGAACCGCTTGCCGAGGCCGGCCGGGCGGGCCGCGGCCTGCCGGCGGGCGGCCGCCTGGAAGATGTCCTCCACCGGCGGCTTCCACGGTGCCACCGGCTCGTCCGCGCCCCCGGCCAGCTGGTGCACCTGCTGAGCCCAGGAGGACTGCCCACCGCCCGGACCCGAGGTCATCGGGGTGCCGGCACCGGCCTGCTGCGGCACCCCGGGGGCCACGGCGGCGGAGGCCTGGGGCGCCTGCGGGCTCTGCGCGGCAGCGGCCCGCGCGGCCGCCGCCTTCCCGGCACCGAACCCGGGGCGGGCGGGCGGCGCGGACTGTGCGCCGGGCGCCCCGATCGGACCCTGCACACCGGGACCGCCAAGTCCGCCTGCGGCAGCGGCACTTGGGCCACCTGGCCCCGCGTGGGGCGCGCCGACCGGGCCCTGGGCCCCGAAGCCGCCGGCACCCGCCGCGCCGGACGCAGCCCCTGAGCCGAAGCCACCGGCACCTGCTGCGCCGGACGCCTGCGCACCGGGGCTCGCCGTACCGGGGCCACCGGACGCGGTCCCCGAGCCGAAGCCGCCCGCGCCGGGACCGCCCGCAGCCGCCGAGCCGGGTGCCTGCCCGCCGGGGCCCGCCGTCCCGGGCCCACCGGACGCCGCCCCCGAGCCGAAGCCGCCCGCGCCGGGACCGCCCGCAGCCGCCGAGCCGGGTGCCTGCCCGCCGGGGCCCGCCGTCCCGGGCCCACCGGACGCCGCCCCCGAGCCGGAGGCCTGCGCGCCGAAGCCCGGCGTGCCGGAGGCTCCCGAGCCTGCCGGGCCCGTTGCCCCGGCAGCGCCGGGCTGCCTGCCCTGTCCCGGCCGGAACGTCATCGTGCCGTCGTCCGTGACCGCCGCCGGGCCCGGGACCGGGCGGCGGAAGATGAAGGTGCCGCCGGGGTCCTGGGCGGTGTCGTCCGCGGGCGGGATCGACGCCGTGCCGTCGGTGCGGGCGGCGTGGCCGGACGGCTGGGACGGGTTGTCCGCGGGGACGCGGGGGTCGGTGCCCCAGGCGGACGGCTGGTCCTGCCCGGAGGGTGCCGGCTGCGGGTCCTCGTCGAAGAAGTGCGGGCCCGTCTCCTCGACGGACGGGGCCGCCGGGCGGGCGCCGGGCGGCGGGGTGAGCGGTTCGCCGTCCTGCGGCGCCGGCCGGCTGGTGCCCGGCACCCAGGAGGCGCCGTTCCAGTACCGGACGTAGCCGGGGATGGACGGGTCCGGGTAGTAGCCCTCGCGGGGCCTGTCGTCACCGGGGGCCGGGGTTGGGGCGCTCATGTCCGTCGTCCCGTATCTGCTCGGGGGTGAAATGGGGTCCCCCACATCTATCAGACCCGGGCATGCCATACCGCCAGTCCCGCCGGACCCACCCCTTTCCGGGCAACGCCGTACACGGGTCCCACACCTGGGCGGAAAAGTTTCCCGAACCCGCGTAATGCCCGTGCCCCTGCCCCCTCTCCCCTGGTACGGGCCCGGTCCGAGCGGCCCCGGCAGAGAGGAGACGCAGGTCATGCATGACACCGTGGTGGAGCGGGAGCTGGAGTTGAGGCTCATCCTGTCGCCCGAGCGGAGCATCCCGGTCCCGGCCCGGCTGAGCTACCGCTCCGACGACCCGTACGCGATCCACATCTGCTTCCACATCAACTCCGAGCACCCCGTCAACTGGACGTTCGCCCGGGAGCTGCTGGTGGAGGGGGTGTTCCGGCCGTGCGGGCAGGGGGATGTGCGGGTGTGGCCGACCAAGGTCGAGGGGCGCAGCGTCGTCCTGATGGCGCTGAGTTCGCCGGACGGGGACGCCCTGCTGGAGGCGCCGTCCGCGCAGGTGTCGGCCTGGCTGGAGCGGACGCTGCGCGTGGTGCCCCCGGGGAGCGAGGGCGGGCAGCTGGGCATCGACGACGCGCTCGACCAACTGCTCGCTCAGTGAGGGCAGCTGCTCGCCCAGAGAAGGCAGCTGCTCGCCCGGTGAGCGCGGGTTCAGAAGAGCTTGCCGGGGTTGAGGATGCCGAGCGGGTCGAAGACCTGCTTCACCGCCCGCTGCATCTCCACGCCGACCGGGCCGATCTCCCGCGCCAGCCACTCCTTCTTCAGGACGCCCACCCCGTGTTCGCCGGTGATGGTGCCGCCGAGTTCCAGACCGAGGGCCATGATCTCGTCGAAGGACTCGCGGGCCCGCCGGGACTCGTCGGGGTCCTGGGCGTCGAAGCAGACGGTGGGGTGCGTGTTGCCGTCGCCGGCGTGTGCGCAGACCCCGATGGTGAGTCCGAACTTGGCGGCGATCTGCTCGACGCCCTCCAGCATCGCGCCGAGCTTCGAGCGGGGCACGCACACGTCGTCGATCATCGTCGTGCCCTTCACCGCCTCCAGCGCGGTCAGCGAGAGCCGCCGGGCCTGGAGGAGGAGTTCGGACTCGGCGGCGTCCTCGGCCGGGACGACCTGGGTGGCGCCGGCGGCCTCGCACAGCGCGCCGACGGCGGCGAGGTCGGGGGTCGGGTCCGGGGTGTCGAAGGCGGCCAGCAGCAGCGCCTCGGTGGTCTCCGGGAGACCCATGTGGGCGAGGTCGTTGACCGCCTTGACGGTCGTACGGTCCATCAGTTCGAGGAGGGAGGGCACGTGACCGCCCTCCATGATCCGGCACACCGCGTCGCAGGCGGCGGCCGCGGAGCCGAACTCGGCGGCCAGGACGAGCTGCTGGGGCGGCTTGGGCCGCAGGCCCAGGACCGCGCGGACGACGATGCCGAGCGAGCCCTCGGAGCCGACGAAGAGCCGGGTGAGGTCGTAGCCGGCCACCCCTTTCGCGGTACGGCGCCCGGTGGACATCAGGCGGCCGTCGGCGAGGACGACCTCCAGACCGAGGACGTACTCGGCGGTCACGCCGTACTTCACACAGCACAGGCCGCCCGACCCCGTGCCGATGTTGCCGCCGATGGTGCACATCTCCCAGCTGGACGGGTCGGGCGGGTAGTACAGGCCGTGTTCCTCGACCGCGCGGGAGAGGGTGGCGTTGATGACGCCCGGTTCGACGACGGCGATCCGGTCGACGGGGCTGATCTCCAGGATGCGGTCCATCTTGGTCAGGGACAGCACGATGCAGCCGTCGGTGGCGTTGGCGCCGCCGGACAGGCCGGAGCGGGCGCCCTGCGGGACGACCGGGACGCGCAGCTCGGTGGCGGTGCGCATGACGTGCTGGACCTGTTCGACGGTGCGCGGCAGCACGACCACGGCCGGGGCGCCGGCCGGGCAGAAGCTCGCCATGTCGTTGGCGTAGGAGGCGGTGATGTCGGGGTCGGTCAGGACGGCCTCGGCGGGCAGGCCGGCCAGGAGCCGGTCGGTGAGGTTACCGGTGTGTTCGTCGCGGGGGGCTTCGATACGGCTCATGATCACAGCGTCGCACTCGGGGCCATCGGTGTGAACCCCGTCCGTGCCGCCCTTGGGCCACCCGGACGTGCCGGTCGTACTGCCGCACAGTGAGCGGCATGGAGATCCGACAGTACGGCCGCTCCGTCCCCGGTACGTCCCTGGTGGCCGAGCCGCCTCCGCCGCGCCGCCCCCGGCGGTGGCTGCGGCGCGTGCTGGTCACCGCGTGTGTCTGCGGGGTCGCTGCGGGCGCGGCCCTGATGCTGCCGCAGGCCGAGCCGCACCGCCCGGCCGCACCGCCCGCCCCGGGCCCCCAGGCCCAGGCCCGGCTGCAGGCACGGACGCTGGCCGCGGTCACCTCCGGGTTGCCGGCCGGGCTGCCGGAGCTGGCGGCGCTGATCGGGCAGCAGGAGAGCCGGGTGCGGGCGCAGCCGCGGGACGCGCGGGCGTGGGCGGTGCTGGGGAGCGCGTACCTGGAGCAGGGGCGGCACAGTGCCGACGCGGCGAACTTTCCGAAGGCCGAGCGGGCGCTGCGGACCTCGCTGGAGGTGCGGGGCACCGGCAACGCGGAGGCGCTGGGCGGGCTGGCCGCGCTGGCGAACGCGCGCCGGGACTTCCCGTCGGCCAAGCGGTACGGCGAGCAGGCGCTGAAGCTGGCGCCGAAGCGGTGGACGTCGTATCCGGCGCTGATCGACGCCTACACCGGGCTCGGCGACTACAAGGCGGCCCGGGGCGCCCTGGACAAACTGACGGCGCTGCGCACCGGCGCGGCCGAACGGCCCGCGGTGATGGCGCGGGCCTCGGCGGTCTACCGGGACCGGGGCTGGCGCGAGGACGCCGTGGCCCAGCTGACGGACGCGGCGGCGGCCGCCCGCACCCCCGCCGAGCAGGCCGCCTATCTGACCGGGGTCGGGCAGCTGGCCTGGGAGCGGGGCGACCGGGAGGACGCGCTGCGGCACTTCCGGGCGGCCGTACGCCTCGACCCGGACCAGCGGGCGGCGCTCGCCGGGCAGGGGCGGGCGCTGGCCGCGCTGGGCCGCACCGACGAGGCGGTCGCCGCGTACCGGACGGCCCTGACCAAGCACGCCGACCCCCAGGTCACGCTGGAACTCGGCGAGTTGTACGAGTCGCAGGGGCAGTTCGCGGCGGCCCGGGAGCAGTACGGGCTGCTGCGGGAGCGGGTACGGCAGGCGGTGGCGGGCGGGGTCGACGAGGAGCTGCTGATCGGGCAGTTCGAGGCGGACCACGGGGACCCGCAGGACGCGGTGGCGCGGCTGGAGGAGGAGTGGGAGCGCCAGCCGGGGATCGAGGTGGCCGACGCCCTCGCCTGGGCGCTGCACCGGGACGGCGACGACGAGGAGGCGCTGGACTACGCCACGATCGCGACGGACAAGACGAAGGGCGGCGGGGTGCGCAGCGCGCTGTACGTGTTCCACCGGGGGATGATCGAGCGCGAGCTGGAGCTGAACGGGCCGGCCCAGCGGCATCTTGACGAGGCGCTGCGGATCAACCCGTACTTCTCGCCGCTGCGGGTCTCTGCGGCGCAGTCGGCGTTGCAGGAGTTGGCCGAGGAACCCGAGGAGCCCCTGCCCGCCGACCTGTCCTAGGGACAGGCCGACGGGTTTCAGGCCGGCGGGCTTCAGGTTGCCGCGCTACAGGCTGCCGCGTTACAGGTTGCCGCGCTTCTCCTGCTCGCGTTCGATCGCCTCGAACAGGGCCTTGAAGTTGCCCTTGCCGAAGCCCATCGAGCCGTGCCGTTCGATGATCTCGAAGAACACGGTCGGCTTGTCCTGGACCGGCTTGGTGAAGATCTGCAGCAGGTAGCCGTCCTCGTCGCGGTCGGCGAGGATCTTCAGTTCGCGCAGGGTCTCTATCGGCACCCGGGTGTCGCCCACCCACTCGCCGAGCGTGTCGTAGTACGAGTCCGGGGTGTCGAGGAACTGGACCCCGGCCGCGCGCATGGTGCGGACGGTCGCGACGATGTCGTTGGTGTTCAGCGCGATGTGCTGGACGCCGGCGCCGCCGTAGAACTCCAGGTACTCGTCGATCTGGGACTTCTTCTTGGCGATCGCGGGCTCGTTGATCGGGAACTTGACCTTGAGGGTGCCGTCCGCGACGACCTTCGACATCAGCGCGCTGTACTCGGTGGCGATGTCGTCGCCCACGAACTCCTTCATGTTCGTGAAGCCCATGACCTTGTTGTAGAAGCCGACCCACTCGTTCATCCGGCCGAGTTCGACGTTGCCCACGCAGTGGTCGATGGCCTGGAAGGTGCGCTGGGCGGGCGGTTCGACCATCGGCGCGGCCGCCACGAACCCGGGCAGGTACGGGCCGTCGTAGCCGGAGCGGTCGACAAGGGTGTGGCGGGTCTCGCCGTAGGTGGCGATGGCGGCGAGGACGACGGTGCCGTGCTCGTCCTTCAGCTCGTACGGCTCGGCGACCGAGCGGGCGCCGTGCTCGATCGCGTAGGCGTAGGCACGGCGGGCGTCCGGGACCTCGATGGCCAGGTCGATGACGCCGTCGCCGTGCTCGGCCACGTGCCGGGCGAGGAAGTCGCCCCAGGCGGTGCTCGCCTTGATCACCGAGGTGAACACGAAGCGGGCGGAGCCGTTCTCCAGCACGTAGCTCGCGGTCTCGCGGCTGCCGTTCTCCGGTCCGGAGTAGGCGACCAGCTTCATGCCGAAGGCGGTGGAGTAGTAGTGCGCCGCCTGCTTGGCGTTGCCCACGGCGAAGACGACCGCGTCCATTCCCTTGACCGGGAAGGGGTCGGCCTGCCGGGCGGTGTCGGGAGTGTGGTGTGTGGTCTGCGTCATGCCGGAAGGGTGGCCCCGGCCTGCAAGGTGCGCAATAGTTTGTTTGTTCACTGGGCAATCTGCTCAGTGGTGTGACCGTTTCTGCGGTCCTTCTGTACAGGATGACCATCCCGGGAGGCGCGGTGGCGATCGATCATCTGGACGGCCGGATCATCGTGCTGCTGGCCCGGGAGCCGCGCATCGGTGTGCTGGAGATGTCCCGGCGGCTGGGGGTCGCCCGGGGGACGGTGCAGGCGCGGCTGGACCGGCTTCAGTCGAATGGAGTGATCCGCGGATTCGGGCCCCAGGTGGACCCGGCGGCCCTCGGCTACCCGGTCACCGCGTTCGCCACGCTGCAGATCCGGCAGGGCCAAGGGCCCGATGTCCGGGCGCACTTGGCGACCGTGCCGGAGGTGCTGGAGCTGCTCACCACCACCGGCAGCGGGGACATGCTGTGCCGCCTGGTGGCCCGCTCGAACGCCGATCTCCAGCGGGTGATCGACCGGGTCGTCGGTTTTGATGGCATCGTCCGGGCCTCCACGGCGATCGTCATGGAGAACCCCGTTCCGCTGCGGATCATCCCGTTGGTGGAGCAGGCCGCCGAGGACAGTCGGGAAGGGACCTAGCAGATGACGCCTGGCAGCACGCGGGCGCGGTCCTCCTGTGCATGGTCGTGGCGACCGTCGTCGGCGTGCCCGTCGGGATCGTCACGTATCGCAACTCCGTCCTGGGCCTGCGCGCGGTCGACCCGGCCCTGGTGGACGCGGCACGCGGCATCGGCATGTCCCCGCTCGCCGTCCTCACCCGCATCGAACTCCCCCTCGCCGCCCCGCTGATCCTCGCCGGTGTACGCACGGCCCTGGTCCTCGACGTCGGTACGGCCACCCTGGCGGCCTTCGGCGGAGGCGGCGGGCTGAACGTGCTGATCACCACGGGCCTCACCCACCGGCAGACGCCGGTACTGGTGCTCGGCTCGGTCCTCACCGTCGCCCTCGCCCTGCTGGTCGACTGGCTGGCCTCGCCGGCGGAGGCGTCGTTGCTGCGGCCACGCGGGCTGTAGACCGGTACAAAGAGTCCGTTGCAAAGAAGTCCTTGCAACGGACTCTTTGCATAGCTATCTTTGTACGCATGACGGAGCACGAGAAGACGGAGCCCGAGGGGCGGAAACAGCGCCGGCTGGACCCGCGCGCACTGCGGGGGCTCGCCCACCCGCTGCGGATGCAGCTGCTGGACACGCTGCGCCAGCGCGGACCCGCCACCGCCTCCCAACTGGCGGAGCGGCTCGGCGAGTCCAGCGGTGCGACCAGCTACCACCTGCGCCAGCTCGCCGCCCACGGCTTCGTCGAGGACGCACCCGAGCACGGCAAGGGCCGGGAGCGCTGGTGGCGGGCCGTGGACCAGGGACTGGTCTTCGACAGCGCCGACTTCGAGGGTGCGGGACCTGAAGTGCGCGGGATGGCCGAGGTCTTCCTGCACGAGGTCGCCGGAACCCACGCACGCGAGCTGGCCACCTGGCTCAGCACCCGGGACCAGTGGTCCACGGACTGGTCCCGCGGCTCCGACATGAGCGACGCGACGCTACGGCTCACGCCCGAGCTGGCCGCCGAATTCGTCACGAAGATGCACGCCCTGATCGAGGACTACCGGGGCCGTGTCCCCGACGCGGACACACCCGGTTCCGAGCAAGTACGCATCCACACGCACCTGTTCCCCATCGACACCGACTGAGACGAACTGAGAGGCCCCGCCATGCAGCTCACCACCCAGCTCGCCCAGCACCACGTCGCCGACCTGACCGCCGAGGCCGCAGCCCACCGCCTCGCCACCGAGGCGAAGCCCCCGGTCGAACTGCGCACCCGCGTCGGCTGGACCCTCGTGGAGGTCGGCCTGCGCCTCGCGGCCGCGCCGAAGCCGGCGGTCGCCTGAAGCAGCCAGTGGTCGCCCGACAGCCAGTGCTCGCCTAGCAGCTCGGGACCGAGTCCTTCCCCTTCTCCAGCGCCACCAGGGAGTTCACCGCGCCCTTGAGCGTGGTCACCGGCACCAGCCGCAGCCCCTTGGGCAGCTCGGCCTTCGCATCACTGCACTCGGCCTTCGGCACCAGGAAGACGGTGGCCCCGTCCCGCCGGGCGGCCTGTGTCTTCAGGGCCACCCCGCCGACCGCGCCGACCTTCCCGGCGGCGTCGATCGTCCCCGTACCGGCGATGGTGCGGCCACCCGTGAGGTCGCCGCCGCTGCCGTCGCCGTTCAGCTTGTCGATGATCCCCAGGGTGAACAGCAGCCCCGCGCTGGGCCCGCCCACATCGGCGAGCTTCAGCTGGACCCTGACCTTGTCGGCGCTCAGGTCCAGGTACTTCAGCGCCGCCTGGGTCGCCGCGTCCTGGGACTGCCGCATCTGCTCCTGGTTGTGCTTCTCGATCTCCTTGACGGTGTCGCCGCTCGGGTAGACCGCGTCGCGGGGCATCACGGCCCGGTCCGTGCGGAACCAGTTGCCGATCACGTCCCGGAGCGACACCCGGGCGTCCGGGCCGGTCGCCACGATGGTCGTCATCCGCAGCTGCCCGCTGGTGTTCCGGGTGGGCGCGCCGGAGACGGTGATCACCTCGGTGCCCTGGTTCTTCCCGAGCACGTTCGCCGTCATCCCGGGCTGCGCCACCGAGAACGGCAGCGGCGCGAAGACCGCCGTGGCGAGCAGGGCCACGACGGGCAGGGCGCAGACGGCGACGGCCTGGGGGCGCGAGAGACGTGAGAGCACGGAATCAATCTACGTGACCGCCGCCTGCCTGCTCCTGCCTCCCACCGCCTCCTCAAGCGGCGTACAGATCCCGCCGCTCCCGGGTGAACCGCCGCAGCGCGTCCGGCAGCGGCTCGACGCCGATCCCGGGCGTGGTCGGCACCGGGAGGTGGCCGTCCGCCAGCACGAACGGCTCGGTGATGTCCTCGGCGAAGTAGCGCGAGGAGGCCGAGGTGTCGCCGGGCAGGGTGAAGCCGGGCAGGGCGGCCAGGGCCAGGTTGGGGGCGCGGCCGATGCCCGTCTCCAGCATTCCGCCGCACCACACCGGGACCCCGTGCGCGTGGGCCACGTCGTGGACGCGGCGGGCCTCCAGGTAGCCGCCGACCCGGGCGGGCTTGACGTTCACTACCCGGCAGGCGTCCATGGCGATCGCGGACGCGGTGTCCCGGGCGTGGTGCAGGGACTCGTCCAGGCAGACCGGGGTCGCCAGGCGCTGCTGGAGCTGTGCATGGGCATGGAGGATGTTCTCCTCCAGCGGCTCCTCGATCAGCAGCAGCCCGAACTCGTCCAGCCGCCGCAGGTGTTCGGCGTCCGCGAGGGTGTAGGCGGTGTTGGCGTCGACCTGGAGGGGCAGCCCGGCGCCGAAGCGCTCGCGGACCGCCCGGACCGGCTCGACGTCCCAGCCTGGCTCGATCTTCAGCTTGATGCGGACGTACCCCTCGGCGAGGTAACGCTCGACGTCGTCCAGCAGCTCGGGCACGGAGTTCTTGATGCCGACGGAGACCCCGGCGGGCACCCGGTCCCGTACGGCGCCGAGGTAGGTCGCGAGCGGCATGCCGTACGCCCGCAGCTCGGCGTCGAGCACCGCCGTCTCCAGGGCCGCCTTCGCCAGCTCGTGCCCCTTGATCTTCGCCATCGCGGGGGCCAGCGCGGCCGTGGTGAGGTGCGGGAGGGCGGCCACCCGGGGCAGCAGGAAGTCGCGCAACACGATCTCGGCGCCGGCCACGAACTCCGAGCAGTACAGCGGCTCGGGGTCGGCGGCGAACTCCGACCAGCCCTCGGCCTCGTCCGTGACGACGTGCAGGAGGAAGGTGTCCTTGGTCGTCATCGTGCCGAAGGACGTACGGAAGGGCGTGACCAGCGGGATCGCCACGTGCACGATCTCCACGCGCTCCAGTTTCATGCGGCCTCCTCCGTCCGGGTGAGCGTGTACCAGCCGTCGCGGGACATGCCCGTCGCCCGGAAGCCCTCCGCGAAGGCCTCCAGGAACACCGCGCGCACGGCGTGCCGCCAGCGCAGGGCGAGCGCGGGGTCGGCGGCACGGAGCCCGACGATGTCGTCGGGGACCCGGCACCAGACGTACCGGTCGCCGAGGTCACGGCGGGCGAGCGCGCCGCCGTCCGGCGCGGTCCGGGTGACCGGACCGTGGGCGCCCGCGTCCGCGTCCGTGTCGTACGACGGCCTCGGCGCCGCCAGATCCCAGGTCACCGTCAGCCGGTCGCTCTCGTCGCCGTCGTTCACGCCGTCGGTCATGGGGCCGTAGAAGTCGACCAGGTACTCCGTGCCGACGGCGCCCAGCTTGACCAGGTTGAAGCGGGCGTTGCGGCCGACCAGCGGGTCGAAGGTCCAGCGCATGGTGCGGGCACCGAGCCCGAGGGCCCAGTCGCGCTGGGCCTGCTTCACGGCGTACCCGAGGCCCCGGTCGGCGGCCGCCACCAGCGAGTACGTGCTGTGCTCCGCGCCGAGCACGGCCACGGCGGCCCCGGCCAGCCGCTGCCCGTCGTACACGGCGTGCACGGCGCCGCCGGCGTGCACCAGGCTGTGCAGCACCTCGGCCGGGTAGGGCGGGGCGGTCCGGGGGGTGTGCCAGACGTCGCTGAAGTGGTCGGCCACGGCCGCGAGCCCGGCGACGTCGTGGACGGTGCGGATGGTGACCCCTGTGGTCATGACTCCTGCTGTCATGGGACGAGTCTCGGAGGCCATGGAGGGCCGCGTGTTGTGCGAGCGGCCAAGGGATGCGTACGTTCGTTTCAGCATCAGCCAAGCCGACCCCGCGAGGACTCCCATGGACGCGTGCACTCTCGGCGACCTCCTGGACGTCGTCGGCGGCCCCGCCCTGCGCCTGCACACCGCCCCCGCCGGGCAGGCCGTACCCGTCACCGAGGCGGTGCTCTACGACGGCCGGACCCCGCTCCCCCGGCTGCCCGGCGCGCTGCTGCTGGCGGTCGGGGTGCGGGCGGCGCAGGCGGGACCCCTGGTGCGGGCGGCGGCGGAGGCCGGACTGACCGGGGTGGTGGTGCGGGGCCCGGACGGGCCGGTCGGGGAGGCGGAGGCGCACGGGGTGGCGCTGCTGTCGGTCGCCGAGGACGCGGCCTGGCACCAGGTGCACCTGCTGCTGGCCTCGGCCATCGGCGCGCGGCCCGCCACCGCCTCCGACACCGGCCTCGGCGACCTGTTCGCGCTGGCCGACGCGATCGCGGCCGGGGTCGGCGGGGCCACCGCCATCGAGGATCCCCGGCAGCGGATCCTGGCCTACTCGACCGTCCCCGGGCAGGCGGTGGACGAGGACCGGCGGCAGGGCATCCTCGGCCTGCAGGTGCCGGCCAGCGCGGAGAACACCGAGCAGTACCGGCGGCTGTTCGCGGCCGACCGGCCGGTGCGGCTGCCCGCGCTGACCGGGTCGGACCTGCCCCGCCTGGCGATGCCGGTGCGGGCCGGCGGGGAGACGCTCGGCTCCGTCTGGGTGATCGACGGCGGCTCGCTCGCCCCCGACGCCGAGGACACCCTGGTCCAGGGCGCCGCCACGGCCGCCCTGCTTCTGCTCCGGGCCCGCGCGGCCCGCGAACTGGCCCGGCACCGGGGCAGCGACCTGCTGCGCCGCCTGCTGGAGGGCACGACGGACGCGCCGACGGCCGCCCAGCGGCTCGGGGTCACGGGCCCGGCCCGGGTGGCCGCGTTCGTCCTGGACTCGACCGCGAGCGTCCCGGACGCCGAGCGGACCGCGCTGCGCCTGCTGGACGTCGTACGCCTGCAGTGCGAGGCGCGCTACGGGCGGCACGCGTGCGTGCTGGTGGACGGGGTGGTGTACGCCGTACTCCCGGCGCCCGGTGAGCGGCACAAGTCACTGGCCGAGGACATCGTCGGGCGGGCCGGGCAGGCGCTGCGGGTGCCGGTGCGGGCGGCACTGGGCGAGGTGGTGCCGGACGCGGCCGGCCTCGCGGACTCCCGGGCGGACGCGGACCTGGTGCTGCGGGTGCTGGACCCGGACCTGCCGGTCGCCACGGTGGACGAGGTGCGCCCGCGCGTGACGCTGCTGCGGCTGGCCGAAGTGATGGGCGAGCGGCGGGAGTTGAGCGCGGGCGCCTGGCGGCGGGTGCTGGCGTACGACGCGGAGAACGGTACGGAGTACGCGCGCACGCTGGTCTGCTGGTTCGACGCGGGCTGCGACATGGCGGGCGCGGCCAAGCTGCTCGCCGTGCACCCCAACACCTGCCGCTACCGGCTCAAGCAGCTCCAGCAGCACGCCGGGGTCGACCTGGACGACCCCGACGAACGGCTGGTGCTGTGGCTTCAGTTGAGGGCGCTGGCCGGGCTCAGCCCAGCCACCGCCTGAGCCGCTCCTCGCACCGCTCCAGGTGGTCGACGGGCACGTACTCCCCCGCCGTGTGGGCCAGCGACGGATCCCCGGGACCGTAGTTGAGCGCGGGCACGCCGAGCGCGGCGAACCGGGCCACGTCCGTCCAGCCGAGCTTGGGCCGCGGCTCGGCGCCGAGCGCGGAGACCAGCCCGCCGACCCGGTTCAGATGAGGCAGGGCCCCCGCGACGACTTCGGTGACATGAACCTCGTACTCCGGGAAGATCCCGCGCACGTACGCCTCCGCCTCCTCGGCCGAACGACTGGGCGCGAAGCGGCAGTTGACGGTCACGACACACTCGTCGGGTACGACGTTCCCGGCGACCCCGGCCCGCACCGCGACCGCGCTCAGCCCCTCCCGGTACTCCAGCCCGTCCACGACGACCCGCTCGGGCGTGTGCTCGTCGAGCCGCTGGAGCACCCGGGCGGCCTTGTGGGCGGCGTTGACGCCCTGCCAGGCGCGGGCGGTGTGGGCGCGGGCGCCCTTGACGACGATGTCGGCGGTGAGGATGCCCTGGCAGCCGGCCTCGACACCGGCCTGGGAGGGCTCCATGAGGATCGCCAGGTCGGCCTCTTCGAGCAGCCCCGGCCGCGCGGCGCCGATCCGGGCCAGCCCGTTGCGCTCCCCCTCGACCTCCTCGCACTCGTAGAAGACGTAGGTGAGGTCGCGGGCGGGCGCGGTGACGGTGGCGGCGATCCGCAGCGCCACCGCCACCCCGCCCTTCATGTCGCAGGCACCGAGCCCGTGGACGCTCCCGCCGTCGAGCCGGGAGGGCAGGTTCCCGGCGGCCGGGACGGTGTCCAGGTGACCGGCGAGCAGGGCGCGTTCGGACCGGCCGAGGGTGGTGCGGGCGACGACGGAGTTGCCGACCCGGTCGACGGTGAGGTGGGGCAGGGCACGCAGGCCGGCCTCCACGGCGTCCGCGATCCTCTCCTCCTGTCCGCTCTCGGAAGGGAGGTCGACGAGGGCCCGGGTGAGGGTGACGACGTCGGCGGTGAGGTCGAGGGCGGTCATGCGGGGTCCTCGTGGGGTGCGTTGAGCCTGGAGTGCCGGATGCCGTAGAGGCCGTAGATCACAAGCCCGGCCGCCATCCACACCCCGAACGCGATCCAGGTGTCGGTGCCCAGGCTGAACAGCATGTAGACGCAGAAGCCGACGCCGAGCAGGGGCGTGACCGGCGAGAGCGGGACCCGGAAGGAGCGCGGGGCGCCCGGGCTGCGCCTGCGCAGGATGACGACGGCCAGGTTGACCAGCATGAACGCGAAGAGGGTGCCGATGCTGGTGGCGTCGGCGAGGCTGCCGAGCGGGACGAGGGCGGCGAGGACGGCGATGAAGGCGGAGACGATGACGGTGTTGGCGCGCGGGACACCGGTCCTCGGGTTGACCTTGGCGAACAGCGGCGGCACCAGCCCGTCCCGGGCCATCGCGAAGAGGATGCGGATCTGCCCGTACTGCACGGTGAGCACGACGCTGGTGGTGGCGACGACGGCACCGATGGACAGCAGGATCGGCCAGAGGCTGCCCCCGCCCACCGACCGCACCAGCACCTCGCTCAGGGTCGCCTCGGTCCCCGCGAACTGCTTCCACGGCATGGCACCGAGCGCGGCGACGGCGACGAGGACGTAGAGGGCGGTGACCAGGACGAGGGACAGGATGATCGCGCGAGGCAGGTCCCGCTGCGGATTCCGGGCTTCCTCCCCCGCGGTGGAGGCGGCGTCGAAGCCGATGTAGGAGAAGAAGAGGGAGGCCGCCCCGGCACTCATGCCGGCGGCGCCGAGCGGGAAGAGGGGGTGGAAGTTCCCGGCACGGAAGGCGGTGAAGGCGACGGCGCAGAACATCACGAGCGCGGCGATCTTGACCCCGACCATGATCGTGTTGGCGACGGCGCTCTCCTTGGCCCCGCGCAGCAGCACGACCATGGCGAGTACGACGATGAGAGCGGCCGGGATGTTGAGGGTGCCGCCGAGTCCGGGCGGGGCACTGAGCGACTCGGGCAGGGTGACCCCGAAGGCCAGGTCGAGCAGTTCGTTGACGTACTGCCCCCAGCCCACGGCCACGGCGGCCACGGACACCCCGTACTCCAGGATCAGACACCACCCGCACACCCAGGCGACCAGCTCGCCGAGGGTGGCGTAGGCGTAGCTGTACGACGATCCCGACCCGGGGATCATGCCGGCCAGCTCGGCATAGGAGAGCGCCGAGAACAGCGCGGTGACCCCGGCGAGCACGAAGGACACCACGATCGCGGGCCCGGCCTCCGGGACGGCTTGCCCGAGCACGACGAAGATTCCGGTACCGAGGGTGGCCCCCACACTGAGCAACGTGAGCTGGGCGACCCCCATGGTCCGCTTGAGCGGACTGGAGGCGGCCTCGCCTATGAGCGTGCCTACGGCTTGCCGCCGGGTGAGCCGGCCTCCGCGCGCTGTCTGCTGTCCGGCCTGTGGCCGGCTCTCGACTCTCTCCACCGTGCCGTTCCCTCCGCCATCGGGGCTGTATGGCCCTTGATGATGCGGAGGGGTGGTCAGCGGGAGGTGAGGGGAACGGCCAAAGGTTGGGGATTCGGATTAGCGGGATGGCCAAAGCACTGGTCCGACGGCGGCTTGCTGGCGGACGGTCTGTGCACTCAGGGGCGCGGGGAACTGCGCGACCAGCCCCCACCCACCCGCACCCAAAAACAACCGCACCCCCGCCAAAAGCAGCGCTCAGCGCAACGCTTCGGCGACTTCCCGCGCCGCATCGACCACCCTGGGCCCCACCCTTTCCGGAACGGAATCCGCGAGCATCACCACACCCACACTGCCCTCGACACCCGTCACACCGATGAGCGGCGCCGCGGCCCCACTGGCCCCCGCCTCCAGCTCGCCGTGCGTCAGCGTGTACCCGGGGTCGCCCGAGGGCGACTGCCGCGCGGAGAGAATCGCCTTGCCCGCGGCCCCCCGGTCCAGCGGATGCCGGAAACCGGCGCGGTAGGCCACGTGGTAGTCCGTCCAGGTCGGCTCGACCACGGCGACGGCGAGCGCCTCCGTCCCGTCCACCAGCGTCAGATGCGCCGTGGCCCCGATGTCCTCGGCGAGCGAGCGCAGCGCGGGCAGCGCGGCCTCCCGTACCAGCGGATGCACCTGCCGGCCCAGCCGCAGCACCCCCAGCCCGACCCGGGCTCGCCCGCCCAGATCACGGCGTACGAGCGCATGCTGCTCCAGCGTGGCGAGCAACCGGTACACCACGGTCCGGTTCACGCCCAGTTTGTTGGAAAGCTCGGTGACGGTCAGGCCATGGTCCGTGTCGGCCAGCAGCTTGAGGACACGCAGTCCCCGGTCGAGCGTCTGGGAGGTCTCCGCGGTCACGACGCCCACTCCTTTGGTGGTGAGGTCGGCAACCCCTGGGCGGACGGATGCGTCGCCGGGTCCCGACGGCGACGCGCCTCAGAGGCGACCGATCGGCAGAACGACCCGTCGGCTCCGGGCCATGTCGCTTCACGGCTGCGCTCCGCGGCGGCGCTGCCACGGGGCGTGTGCGTAGCGGGACAGTAGCGAAGCCGGTTCGCTGAGCGGAAGTCTCCGTCCAGAATCCGGGCAAGGGCAGATCCGGCCTGCCTGCATTCGTCCGGATACGCACGGCCCCATGAACATGGCAGCCCCAGGATCATGGGGGCCTCGGGCGGAACAGAAAACAGGACGGGGTCCGGGACAGGGTCCGGGGCGGAGCCCCGCGACGACGCCTTCTCGACCAACCGAGACGGGCGGGCGGGTGGGAAAGAAACCGCCAAACCAGCGGAGCGTCACCGCATCCGCGTAGCCCACTCCTGCACCTTGGCGATCCGCTGCCGCAGCTGCCCCGCCGTCGCCTCCGCACTCGGCGGCCCCCCGCACACCCGCCGCAGCTCGGTGTGAATGACACCATGCGGCTTGCCGCTCTGGTGGACGTAGGCGCTGACCATCGTGTTGAGCTGCTTGCGCAGCTCCATCATCTCCTTGTGGCTGACCACCGGCCGCCGCTCGGCGGGCAGTTCGAGCAGGTCGGCCTCGGAGTCCGGCTTCTTACGGCTGTGCGCGATCTGCCGGGCCTGCCGCTTCTGCAGCAGCAACTGCACCTGCTCGGGCTCCAGCAGCCCAGGAATCCCGAGGTAGTCCTGCTCCTCCTCGCTCCCGGGGTGGGCCTGCATACCGAACTCGGCACCGTCGTACAGCACCCGGTCGAAGACGGCGTCGGACTCCAGCGCCTCGAAGGGCAGCATGTCCTGCTCACCGGTGTCCTCGTCCTGCTCCCGGTTCGCCTCCTCCATCTCCTTCTCGGATTCGGCGTACGGGTCCTCCTCGCCCTCCTTCTTCGGCTTGTCGAGGGCGTGGTCCCGCTCCTTCTCCATCTCGTTGGCGAAGGTCAGCAGGTCGGGGACGGTGGGCAGGAACACGGACGCGGTCTCGCCGCGCCGCCGGGACCGTACGAAACGCCCGACGGCCTGAGCGAAGAACAGCGGAGTCGAAATGGTGGTGGCGTACACCCCCACCGCGAGCCGCGGCACGTCGACGCCCTCGGACACCATCCGCACAGCGACCATCCAGCGGTCGTTGCTCTCGCTGAAATCGTCGATCCTCTTCGAGGCACCGGCGTCGTCGGACAGCACCAGAGTCGCCTTGGACCCGGTGATCTCCCGGATCAGCTTGGCGTACGCACGCGCCGAGTCCTGGTCGGAGGCGATGACCAGCGCACCCGCGTCCGGGATGGCCTTCCTGACCTCGGTCAGCCGCTGGTCGGCGGCGCGCAGCACGCTCGGCATCCAGTCGCCGCGCGGATCGAGGGCGGTGCGCCAGGCCTGGCTGATCGCGTCCTTGGTCATCGGCTCGCCGAGCCGGGCGGCGATCTCGTCACCGGCCTTGGTGCGCCAGCGCATGTTGCCGCTGTAGCTGAGGAAGATGACGGGCCGGACGACATGGTCGGCCAGGGCGTTGCCGTACCCGTACGTGTAATCGGCGGAGGACCGCCGGATCCCGTCCGTCCCCTCCTCGTACGTCACGAAGGGGATGGGGTTGGTGTCGGACCGGAACGGCGTACCGGTCAGCGCGAGCCGCCGGGTCGCGGGCTCGAACGCCTCCAGACACGCCTCGCCCCAGGACTTGGAGTCACCGGCGTGGTGGATCTCGTCAAGAATCACAAGGGTCTTGCGCTGCTCGACCCGGTTGCGGTGCAGCATCGGACGCACGCCGACACCGGCGTACGTGACGGCGACCCCGTCGTAGTCCTTGCCGAGCGGCCCCGCGCTGTACTCGGGATCGAGCTTGATCCCTATCCTTGCCGCAGCCTCGGCCCACTGCTTCTTCAGATGCTCGGTCGGCGCGACCACGGTCACCTGCTGCACGACATGGTGGTGCAGCAGCCAGGAGGCGAGGGTCAGCGCGAAGGTCGTCTTGCCGGCGCCGGGCGTGGCGACGGCGAGGAAGTCACGCGGCTGCTCCTGGATGTACTTCTCCATCGCCCCCTGCTGCCAGGCACGCAGCCTGCTGGCGGTACCCCAGGGCGCGCGCCCGGGGAAGGCGGGGGAAAGGTGGTGGGAGGAGGAAGCGGCGGTGGTAGTCACGGTCTCCGTAGTTAAGGGGGTAGGGCGGCTCGGCTACGTATGACAACCGGGCCACCCTACCGGCGCCCCACCCCCGTCAACGCCCGGACGAGGCCGGGTCCCCCGTGGGTGGGATCCACGTCACAACCGCCGCAGCCGCTCCGCGATCCGCGAGACGTCGCTGATACTCCCGGAGGCCACGTCGATGACCAGGCCGTATGCGGTGTCCTGATCGACGTCGGCGAGATCGACCCCGTTGAGGGCGAGGAAGGTGGCCGTGGCCAGCCAGGCGGTGCGCTTGTTGCCGTCGACCAGGGGGTGGTTGGCGGCGAGGGCGTGCAGCAGGGCGGCGGCCTGCTCGTGCAGGTCCTCGTAGGCGGCCGTACCGAACATCCGTGCACGGGGCCGGTGTACGGCCGAGGCCAGCAGCCCGGGCTCCCGCGCCTCGGGCGGACGGCCGCCGAAGGCGATCTCGGCGATGGCGGTGACGTCGGCGACGGTGAGACAGCGGTTCATTCGCCGAGCCTCCTCAACAGGTCGGCGTGGCTCAGCGCGAGGCGCTCGGCGTGGGCACGGACGGCCGCCCCTTCCTCGTCCAGATACCGGCGTACGGCGTCCAGCACCACCTCCTCGGTACCGCGGCCGGACGCGTCAGCGAGATCGTCCAGCGCCTGCCGGGTGGCGGGGTCGAGGGAGAGAGTCAGCTCATGCATGCGGGGAGGCTAGGACGCGGCGGCACGACCCGGCGACCGATATACCGGGGCGCCCGATACACCGCAGACTCACCGCTCCCGCAGACTCACCGCCCCCGCAGACTCACCGCTCCCGCAGACTCACCGCTCCCCCAGGCTCACCGCTCCCGCAGCCGCGTCGTGACCCACGCCCCCGCCAGCGCCACCCCCGCCATCGGCAGGAACACGGCGGCGAAGGCGGCGGGACGGGTGACCTCGGCTGTCGTGACCGTGGTGCTGCCGCCGCCCAGGGCGGCGAAGGCCGCGCCGGTCGCGGCCAGGAGGACCACGTTGGAGAGGGCGTCGGAGATCTGCAGGGCGGCGGAGTTGGCGCCGGCCTCCTCCGGGGCGGACAGCTGGAGCAGGAGCACGCTGGCGGAGGCGATCACCAGCCCCATACCGAAGCAGCCGAAGCCCCAGGCGACGGCGACGATCCAGACCGGCACGGCCTGTACGAGCACACTCGGCGCGGTGACGATCGCGGCGGCCACCAGCACCATCCCGACGGTCATCAACCGCTCCCGGTACGGTTCCACGCGCGGCCGGGACTGCACCCATGAGCCCAGCGCCCATGTGACCCCGCCCGCGGCCAGCGAGAACCCGGCCAGCGTCGGCGACAGCCCCCGCTGGGTGACGAGCATCAGCGGGACGAAGGACTCGGCCGCGATGAAGGACCCGGCGGCGACCCCGCGCAGCAGCACGACGGAGGGCAGCCCGCGGGCGGCGCGGTAGGTGCCGCGCGGCAGCAGACCGAGGACGGCGGGCACCAGCAGGGCGGCTCCCGCGAGGCCGGGGAGGAGCGAGAGCCAGCGCAGGTCCTGGGCGGCGTACTGGAGGAGTCCCGCGCCGAGGGAGATGGCGAGGGCGAGCCGGATACGCCGCCGGTCGAAGGAGCCGGAGCCCTCGGTGCCGGCCACGGGGCCTGCCGCCCTCCGTCGTATCTGCGGCAGCGCGAGAGCGAGCGGGAACACCACGAGCACGGGTATGCCGAGGAAGACCCACCGCCAGCCGAGGTGCTCGGTCACGGCGCCCGAGGCGAGGGGCCCGACGATGGACGGTACGACCCACCCGGCGGCGAAGGCCGCCATGATCGCGGGCCGCAGCCGCTCGGGGTAGGCCCGGCCGACGACGACGTACAGCGCGACGATGACCAGCCCGCCGCCGAAGCCCTGTACGGCCCGGCCGAGGATGAACACCCACATGCCCTGGGCGGTCCCGGCGACGACGAGCCCCGCGGCGAAGGCCGCGATCCCCGTGGTCAGCGCCCCGAGCGGTCCCTTGCGGTCCGACCACTGCCCGGCGAGCACCATGCCGAACAGGCTGGTCGTGAAGTACCCCGAGAAGGCGAACGCGTACAGCGCCACGCCGTCCAGCTCCCGCGCCGCGACAGGCATCGCCGTCCCGACGGCGGTCGCCTCGAAGGCGATGAGCAGCACGACGGAGACGATCCCGACACTGAGCGCCCGATAGGCCCGGCTCAGCACACCGCCGTCTCTGTCGGCGGCCTCATCCACAACAGCGGCGTCAGGAGACTTCAGGGCACTCATGCTCGTCAGCGTAAGGCCCACAACAAGGTTTGACCCCTGTCGGTAGTCCCACCCGACCTGCGACCTTGGTCGTACACCGGCCGTTTCATGAACGCGGTGTGGCAGTCCCATTGCAGCCCGCGCCGTCCCCTTGAACCCCTCTCTCACCGGCCCGTACGTTCATTCCACGAACACGGCCGTGTGCCCGAGTGGTTCAGGGGCTCGCCTGCGCTGCATCCATCAGCGAGCTCCGCTCGCGGGGAGTTACGTGGGTCCGATTCCCGCCACGGCCGAACAACAGAAGATGATCACGGCCGTGTGCCCGAGTGGTTTAGGGGCTCGCCTGCAAAGCGAGTTACGTGGGTTCGATTCCCGCCACGGCCTCCAATGCCTTGACCAGGCAAAACGAAAGGGCGGCACCCCGTGCGGGGTGCCGCCCTTTTGGTCGTCCGTGCCGGTTTCCGTGTGCCGGATGCGACGGGTGGGACAGGAGCGCATGCTGGTACTGGAAGCATCTTCCGCTGGAGGTGATGACGTTGAGGCGTCCCCTCACTACTGTGACCGCCGCTGCATTCCTGCTGGTCTCTGTCGCCTCTACGGTAGGCACAGCGGACGCGGCCGAGGTACGGGTCCCGGCTTCCGTTCCGGCGACCCAGTGCACGTCCCGTGACGCGTTCCCGCCCGGCGGCGGCACCAACACCGGCGGTATCCCGAACCGGTACCAGTACTCGAACAGCCCGTACGCCGGCGCCCGCTTCGACGGCTGCGCCGACACGCTCCAGATCTACTACGGCGACTTTTCCAACCCGCGCTATGCCTACTACGAGATCGCTTACACCTATCCGTCACAGCTCGGCTGGTACAGATGGGTGGACCGCGGAATGGGGCGCAGGGTCTGGTCGGTCCGCCCGCCCATTACTCGCGGCGACTGGAACTTCAAGGTACGGGCCTGTGCCAACACGTTCGACAGTCCGGGACCCGGCACCTGCACGGCGTGGTCGCCGCAACTCTTCCTGCACGCTGTCTGAGCACACACCGTCAAGCGAGTTACGTCCCGCTGACTCCGATCCCGAGGGTGACCATGGCCACGAAGCCTGCTTGCGGACCTGAGCGAGATCCTGAGTTCTTTGCCGCGATCGACGAGGTGTTCGGCAAATACCCTGACGCCGCCCGTAGATACGCGGTGTCCTGCATGAGGCTCGAGCACGACATCATGCAGATCGACTTCGAGAAGCAGGTCGGGGTGTCCCGCGTCGAGGACGGTCAGATCATCACCGAGTTCCGCAATCGCGACGACGAGTCCGTGCGCTCGCATCACTCGGCCTGCTGCAAGTGGGTCGGAGAGGCTCCGCACAAGGTCTGCGTGGAGATCTGCCTGGAGTGACTCAGAGCACCCCGCCCGCCTCGTCCTGGAACAGTTCCGTCCAGTAGTGCCATTCGGTGGCCGGGGACAGGGCCGTCGGGTCCATCGACGTCAGGGTCTGGATCATCGCCGCGGCCAGCTGGTCGTACGCGTCCGTCGTCAGTTCGTTGCCCAGGTGTTCGTCGATGGTGCGCTCGTGGTGCAGGAGCCAGAGGGTGAAGGCCAGGGTGGAGACGTCGGTGTTCAGGGGGTAGAGCGTTGCCTCCGGCTCGCTGAAGGTGAGGATCGCGCCCGTTCTGCCGTCGATCACCAGGCTGTTGTCCTCGACCAGGTAGCCGAGGCGGATCAGGTGGTCGCAGTGGGCGGGGAGGTCCTCCAGGGGGTACTCGTCGGCGCGTTCTCCGGTGTAGTACTCGGTGAGGGTGGGCAGCGGGACGTCCGTGTCGGCGTGGAAGAGGACCGCCTCCTCCGGCAGACCCGTCTCGCGCAGGAAACGGCGGGTCAGCTCGTGGGTGAGCGTGGTGGGGAAGTCGACCTCCTCGAAGCGGGCCACCCGGCCGTGGCCGAACTCCTGGTCCAGGACCCGGGCCGGGACGTCCAGGGTGAGGCCGGACGCCGTGCCGGGGCCGGCGATGAGGGCGAGCGGGCGGATCAGGGCCGCCGTCTTCCAGTACGGCGGGACCTCGCCGTTCGTGCCCTCCTCGAAGAGCGCGAGGAGGCGGCGGGAGGCCTCGGTCACCGTCTTGGGGCCGTACTGGCCCGACAGGGCGGCGAAACGGCCGCGCAGACCTGCCAGTTCCTCGGTGACGGCGGCGAAGCGCAGGAGGGTGTCCAGGGACGGGGCGAAGGGGCGGGAGTCGGACGGGTCGAAGAGGTAGGCCGTCGTGATCTCGCCCGTGTCGCCGTCGAGCAGGATCGACTCGCGCTCCATGCCCGCGGGGTTGAGGAGTTCGCCTATCACCAGGCGGTTGCGCAGCTCCTCCGCCAGGCGGAAGGGGCCGTCCGTGGCGTCGCCGAGGGTGCGCAGGCCGTGCGTGCGGAGCGGGGAGAACGTCAACAGGTCGGTGTCCGTGGGCAGTCCGGGGCCCGCGAGCAGGCCGCGCGTCGGCACGTGCGTGACGTACCGGTCCAGCTCCGCCTCGGTCAGCGTGATCGCCGGCACCCCGGCATCGGTCGTGCTCATCGCTCCCCCGCGATCTTCCTCGGTGCGTCGGTCCCTGGGCTGGGCATGCCCGGCCGTCCTCCGGCTTCCCTCCGGAAGCGGCCGTCCCCCACTGCCCAGAACACTACGCCGCACCACTGACAACGCCCTTGGATTAAGGACGTCAGGCGACCCTCGCGCGTTCCGTGCCGGCCAGGATCGCGTCCACGGTTTTCGCCGGGGTCCAGTCCGAGCTGTCCAGCCACAGGCCGATGCGCGGGGTGCGCAGGCGCAGTTCCTCGTCCAGGGCCACCGGCGTCCATGCGCCGTAGCCGGTCTTCGGGCGCCCGGCTTCGCGTACCGTCACCGCCTCGGGGCGGGGCGCCAGGACGACCACGTACAGCGGGCGGGTGCGGATCAGGCCGGTGTACGTCGTCAACCGCTCGCCCAGCAGGACGTCCTGGACGACGGCCGTGAAGCCCGCCTCCGCGTACGTGTCCGCCGCGGCCGCCGACAGCCGGTGGCGCAGATGGAGTTGGGCCGTCGCCTCGTCGTCGGGGCCGGCTCCGGGGGCGTACTCGCGCCTGCCCGAGACGATCATGCGGCGGAACGCGTCGCCCCGGACGTGTGCCGCGCGCGGGAGCCGCTCGGCGAGGAGTTGCGCGACCGTCGACTTACCGGACGCCATCACCCCGGTGATGACGACGACCCCGTCCCTCATGTGAAGTAGATGCCGCCCAGGACGACCGCCAGTGCCGCCACGGCGAACAGCAGGATCCACAGGAACAACTTGCCCACGCTGGGCGGGGGTTCGTAGCGATGTTCTTCAGGAGGCGTGGTCACTGCGGTGTCACCACCGCGGCCTGCGGGCGGATGGGGAGGCGGTTGACCGGGCGGCCGGTGGCCGCGCGTACGGCCGAGGCGATGGCCGCCGGTGACGTCACCACCGGGACCGCGCTGACCGACTTGGCGCCGAAGGGGGCGACCACGTCCCGTTCCTCGACCAGCTTCACGATCTGGACTTCCGGTGCGTCCAGGGCGGTAGGGAGCGCGTATCCGGTGAGGTCGGGGTGGCGGATCAGGCCGCGCGGTGTGCGGAGGTTCTCCGTCAGCGCGATGCCCACGCCCTGGGTGACGCCCGCCTCGATGCGCGAGACCAGCTGCGCCGGGTTCAGCACCCGGCCCACGTCCTGGGCGACCGCCAGCTCGACCACCCGGACCGAGCCGAGTTCGATGTCCACGTCCACCACCGCGCGGATCGCGCAGAAGGCGAGGCCGACGAAGGCGTCGCCCTGGCCCTCGGCGTTCAGCGGCTCGGTGGGGTGCGGGCGGCACTGGGCGGTGGCCCACAGCTCCTTGCCGTCCAGGGCCTCGGTGACGGTCGTCGAGAGAACGCCGTCGTACGAGGTGATCTTGCCGTCGGTGATCTGGAGCAGCTCCGTCGACATGCCGAACTTGTGCGCCAGGGGCTGCAGCAGTTGTGTGCGGACCATCTTGGCCGCGCGTTCCACCGCGCCGCCGGAGACCCAGGTGTGGCGGCCGCGGCAGCCCGCGCCCGCCGGGGGCTGGTCGGTGTCGACCGGTGCCACGTGCACCTCGTCGATACCGAGCGTGTCCTGGACGATCTGCCGGGCGAGGGTGGTGAAGCCCTGGCCCGTCTCCACGGCCGCGCACAGCACGGTCGCGACGCCGTCGTGGACCTTCACGGTCGCCGTGGAGACCTCGTCGGCGCCCTCCGCGCCGAGCATGTGCACCATGCCCAGGCCGTAGCCGACGCCCCGGCGCACCGCGCCCGGTTCGCCCGCGCCCTCGGGGCCGCCGGGCAGCAGCCACTCCTCCTCGGGCGTGTCCTTGGGCAGGGCGGGGAGGGGGAAGTCGCGGACCGCCTGGAGGAGTTCGGCCACCGGCGCCGGGCAGGTGACCGTCTGGCCGATCGGCAGCACGTCGCCGGTCGCGAGCGCGTTGCGCAGGCGCAGTTCGGCCGGGTCCTGGCCGAGTTTCTTCGCGAGCTTGTCCATCTGCGCCTCGTAGGCGGCGCACACCTGCATGGCGCCCTCGCCACGCACATGGCCGGAGGGCGGGTTGTTGGTGCGTACGGCCCAGCCCTCGATGAAGGCGTTCGGGACGACGTAGGGGCCGCAGGCGAAGGAGACGGCGGCGGCGAGGGACTCTGCGGAGGTGTCGGCGTAGGGGCCCGCGTCGAGGAGGATCTGGGCCTCGACCTTCACCAGCCTGCCGTCGGCGTCGGCGTGGTGGCGGTAGCGCAGCAGGGTCGGGTGGCGGTGGGCGTGGCCGAGGAAGGACTCCTCGCGGGTGGCCGTGAGCTTCACCGGGCAGCCGGTCTTGAGGGCGAGCAGGCCGAGCGGGAGCTGGAAGCCCTGGTCCTCGCGGTCGGCGGTGGCGCCGGGCACCCCGGTGACGACGATCTTCACCCGATCGGGGGACAGGCCGTAGCAGGCCGCGGCGGTGTTGCGGTCGGAGTGCGGGTCGGTGGAGGCCAGGTACAGCTCCACGCCGCCGTCGGGGCGCGGCACCGCGAGACCGGCCTCGGCGCCGATGGGGGCCGGGTCCTGGCGGCCGATGCGGTACAGGCCCTCGACGACGACCTCGCCGACCGCGTCCGGGTCGCCGTGGCGCAGCGGGATGTGCCGGATCAGGTTGCCGTCGGGGTGCAGGGGTTCGGCCTCGAAGGCCTGCTCCGGGTCGGTGACCGGGTCGAGTACCTCGTACTCGACGATGACGGCGGCGGCGGCCATCCGGGCGGTGTCCGGGTGGTCGGCGGCGACGGCCGCGATGGGCTCGCCGTGGTGGCGTACGACCTCGGCGGCGAACACCGGGCGGTCGGGGGTGCCCCGGCCGTGGCGCGGGGTCCCCGGCACGTCCTCGTGGGTGATGACGGCCCGGACGCCGGGCATCTCGCGCGCGTGGGTGGTGTCGATGGACACGATGCGCGCGTGTGCGTGCGGGGAGCGCAGGACGGCCGCCCACAGCAGGCCCTCGGCCCACAGGTCGGCGGCGTACGGGAAGGTGCCCTCGGTCTTGGCCCGGGCGTCGGCGTGCGGCAGGGAGGCGCCGAGGCCGTGCGGCAGCGACTCGGCGGCCGGGGCCGCTTCCGCCGCGGTGGTCGCGATGGCGGCTTCGTTGGTCACGCCTGGCCTCCGTCCTGGCCGTACTGCTGATCGTGCGCTCCCGGTGTACCGAAGGTGCCGGGGCTGTCGAAGACACCATGCGCCTCGAACGCCGACGGGTTGACGCCGCCGGAGCCCGGGCCCGCCTGGCGCGGAATACGTGCCTCGTCCCCGTCCGTCTCAACGTCGCCGGCGGTGTGCGCCTCGCGTTCGGCGACGACCTCCTTGACGGCGTCCAGGACGCCCCGGTAGCCGGAGCAGCGGCACAGGTTGCCGCACAGGGCCTGCCGGGTCTCCAGCTCGGTCGGCGCCGGGTTGCCCTCCAGCAGGTCGTGCACGGTCATCGCCATGCCCGGCACGCAGAAACCGCACTGCACGGCACCGCACCGGGCGAGCGCCCGCTGCACGTCGGAGGGCTGCCCGTCGACGGCCAGGCCCTCGACGGTACGGACCTCGGCACCGGCCGCGGTGACCGCCGGGACCAGGCAGGAGGCCACCAGGCGCCCGTCCACCTGCACGTTGCAGGCGCCGCACTCGCCCTGCGAGCAGCCGTCCTTGGCCCCGGCGAGGCCGAGCCGCTCCCTGAGGACGTACAGCAGGGACTCGCCGATCCAGGCGTCGGTGACGGGCCGGTCGGCGCCGTTGACGCGCAGGACGTAGGAGGCGAGGGGGTGGTCGTCGTTCGGGCCTTGGGCGGCCTGGGCGGGGTCCTCGGGGGCGTCCTGCCCGGCGGCCGCCGGGTCCTCGGGGTCCGGGGCCTGCGCCGCGGGCTCGACAGCCTCTACGGCCTCACTGTCCTCCGGCGTGCCGACGGCGTCCGGCGCGGTGTCGGCCGTGTCCGGCGTTTCCGCGGCCTCCTGTGCGGCCGCCCGGGCCGTGGGCTCACTGTGCTGTGCCGGGCCGTCAGCGGGGCCCTCAGGGGCCTGTGCGGGTGCTGTGGGGGCGTACGGCGCAGTGGGGGCGTACTCCGGCGCCGGGGACGCGTCGGCCGCGTGGGGCTCGGCGCCGGGTTCCGGCTGTCCCCAGGGCCGGCCCGCGGACTCCGTCGCCCAGGGCGCGGGCGCGCCGCCGGGCAGGGTGGCCGGAGGAGTGCCGCCCCACTGCTCGACCAGCGAGGACGTGGTGAACTCGCCCGATTCATCCGGGATATCCCCGCCGGCGACCGGGATGGACCACTGCCCGGTGACGTCGCGCCCGGGCGCCGCCGGGGCCGCGGGCTCCTCGAAGGTCCACTGCTGGGTGGCGGCCGGGTGGTACGTGAACCGGTCGTCCGCCGCCTGCTCCTGGGGCACGGCGTTCGGGTCGGGCCACTGGTGACCGTCGGCGGGCACGGCCCAGGTGCCGGTGGCGGTCGGGTCGCTCGCCTCGTGGGTCGCCGTTATCTGCGGCGGCACATAGCCGTGGCCGGGCGCGGCCAGGGGGCTGTCACCGGACAGCAGGGCGTCGATGCCGCCCTCGGGGAGCTTGACGAAGGCGGTGGCGCCGTCGTCGTAGTCGCCCTGGGGCAGCGGATTCCAGCGGCCGCCACCCTGGGGCGTGCCCTCTCCGTGCTGGTCGTCGGTCACGACAGCGCCCTCCCCAGTGCTCGTCGGGCCAGCGCGGCGACGGTGCGCCGCAGGTGCAGTACGGCGGGCGGAAGCGGGGCCACGGAACCGTCCGGCTCCGGGGCGGGGTCGGGGATGCAGGCCGCGGCGACGTACTCCCCGAAGGCGCTCAGGGCCTCCGGGACGAGTGCGCGGTCGTTGTCCCAGTCGATGAGCCCGGCGACCCACTGCTCGGCCTCCAGGGGCCTGAGCGGCATCGGCGCTATGGCACCGACGGCACACCGCACCCCGCGCCGGGCCGGGTCGAGCACCAGGGCCACGGAGGCCGCCGCGCGGCCCGGGCCGGTGCGTCCGGTCGCCTTCAGGAAGACCTGCGGGGCGTGCAGCAGCGGCACGCGCACGTAGCCGATGAGTTCGCCGCCGCGCAGCATCTCCACGCCGGCCAGCAGGTGCGACACCGGGATCTCCCGGCGGGCTCCGCCCGGGCCCGCGATGATCAGCGTCGCCTCCAGGGCGGCCAGCACCGGCAGCGCGTCCCCGGTGGGGGCGGCCGAGGCGATGTTGCCGCCCAGGGTGCCCGCGTTGCGGATGTGCGGCGGGCCCGCCGCGCGCGCGGCGGCGGCGAGCGCCGGGATCAGGGCCGCGAAGTCGGGGCGGCCCATCCGCGCGTGTGTGAGGCCCGCGCCGAGCAGCGCGTGGCCGTCCTGGTACTGCCAGCCGCGGATCTCGCTGATCCGGCCGAGGCCCACCAGGGCGGCGGGCCTGAGCTGACCGGAGTTGACGGCGGCCATCAGGTCGGTGCCGCCCGCCACGGGGACGGCCGTGGGCATGGCCGCGAGGGCCGCCACAGCCTCGTCCAGTGTCGTGGGCAGCGTGACGGCCTGCTCCGCCTGCGGTGCGTGCGTGGTCAAACCGGCTGCCCCTTCCCGCTGCCCCACCTGGTCCCACCTGTGTGGCCGTACGGTACGTGCTCACAGGGCGGACGTGGCAACTCTGGCACATCTTCGCAAGGCCCGAACGCGGGGGTCCGCTAGGAGGCATTCGCCCACCTCACCAGCGAGATGGTCCGTTTTGCACGGCATCGCCGGTGCGTACTTATTGCCACTCTTCGGCGATCCTGTCGATGTTTTTCCGTTATCTGTTCGGAGGCGGTCCCTCCAGCGGCCGCCCGAGCACACCGGGGCGCCGCTGCCACGGCCGTGGCCCGGTGGGCGGCCGGTAGGCGACACCGAGGGCGTCAAGTCGCCCGTAGTGGGCGGCCATACGGCGCTCGAAGTCCGCGAAGTCCCGTTCCTGCGGGGCGGGCAGCCGGCTCCAGGCGACCTCGGCGAAGGCGGCCAGCCTGGGGAAGGTCTGGTAGTCCACGCGCGCGGTGTCCTCCATCACCTCGGTCCAGACGTTGGCCTGGGTGCCCAGCACGTGCCCGGCTTCCTCCTCGCTGAGCTGGGACGGAACGGGCTCGAACCGGTAGACGTCCTCCAGGGTGCGCACGAAGCCGATCGGCACGGGCTCGTCCTCGCCCGGGGCCTGCCGGTGGTCCAGGTAGACGTACTGCTCCGGGCACATGACGACGTCGTGCCCCGCGCGCGCGGCCGCGACGCCGCCCCCGTAGCCGCGCCAGGAGGACACCGCCGCTCCCGGCGCGAGTCCGCCCTCCAGGATCTCGTCCCAGCCGATGAGCCGACGCCCGCGCGCGGTAAGCCACTTGTCGAAGTGCCCGATGAACCAGGACTGCAACTCGTCCTCGTCGGCGAGCCCGAGTTCCGTGATGCGGGTCTTGGCCGTCACCGAGTCGCTCCACTGCTCCTTGAGGCATTCGTCGCCGCCGACGTGAATGAACTCCGAGGGGAACAGCTCCAGGACTTCCTCGAACACCCCCTCGTAGAAGCGCAGGGTGGTGTCAGTGGGGGCGAGTACGTTGGACGAGATCCCCCAGGTGTCCCACACGGTCAGGGCGGTGCCCCCCTCAATGGATGCAGTGGTGACGTCGGTGTTGCCCAGTTCCGGATACGCGGCGATGGCGGCCTGCGAGTGGCCCGGTACGTCGATTTCCGGGACGACGGTGATATGCCGCTCGGCGGCGTAGGCGACGATCTCCCGGATGTCGTCCTGGGTGTAGTAACCCCCGTGCGGCTTCTCCTCCCACAGCGGCGAGGCCCGGTGTCCGAATTTCGTCCGCGCCCGCCAGGAGGCGACCTCGGTCAGCCTGGGGTGGCGCCGGATCTCGATCCGCCAGCCCTGGTCGTCCGTCAGGTGGAAGTGGAAGACGTTGAGTTTGTGCGCGGCCATCAGGTCCAGGTAGCGCAGGACGCCTTCCTTGGGCATGAAGTGCCGGGCGACATCGAGCATGAGGCCGCGCCAGCGGAAACGGGGGGAATCCTCGACGGTGATCTGCGGCAGGTCCCAGTCCTGCCCCGGCCGCACCGGCGCCCGGCGGAACGCGTCGGGGCCGAGCAGCTGCCGGAAGGTCTGGGCCCCCAGAAGACACCGGCCGCGCTGCCGCCCTGGATGCGGTAGGGGCCGTCGTCGTTGACCAGGCGGTAGCCCTCCGGGGGCAGGTCGGGTTCGATGCTCAGCACGAGGCGGTTGGCACCGTCGCCCGCCTCCGGAAACGGCAGGCCCGTCGCGGCACCGACCGTGGCGCGCAGCCAGCGCGCGACGCCCTCCGTGCCGGGCCGCGCCTCCAGGGCCGTATCGCTGTCGAGGCTCGTGTAGCCGGCGGCGTTCCAGGAACAGCGCACCGGAGCCGGAATCAGATCCACCATGTCAGTCACATCAGTCCTTTACCGCTCCGCCCAGTCCCGAGACCAGGCGTCGCTGTACGAGTACGAAGAAGACCAGCACCGGAATCGTCATCACCGTGGACGCGGCCATGACCCCGCCCCAGTCCGGCTCGTCCGGCTTGAAGAACACCAGCAGGGCCATCGGCAGGGTCGACCGGGAGGTGTCGCTGATGATGAAGGACTTGGCGAACAGGAAGTCGTTCCAGGCCGAGATGAAGGAAAACACGCTCGTGGCCACCAGGCCGGGGAGGACGAGCGGGAAAAGGATCTGCCACAGGAATCTCCCGCGGCTCGCCCCGTCCAGGTACGCGGCCTCCTCCAGCGCTTCCGGCACGGCTTTCACGAACCCCCTCAGCATCCAGATCGCGAAGGGCAGCGAGAAGGCGATGTGAGGCAGGATCAGCGCACCGAGCGTGTTCAGCTGGCCGAAGTCCCGCATGAGGAAGAACAGGGGGATGGTGAGGGCTTCCACGGGCACCATCTGGGCCACCAGAAACATGATCAGCAAGGTGGTCCGGAAGCGGAAACGGAACCGCGCGACGGCGGTCGCGGCGAGAAACGCGATCACCGCGGAGACGATCACCACACTGCCCGCCACCACCACGCTGTTGGCGAAGTAACGGCCGAATTCCTGTTGTCCGAAGACCCGTCGGAAGGAGTCCAGGGACGGCGAGAGCGTCCACGGCCGGGGCCGGTCGGACGCGATCTCGCCGGCCGGTTTGAAGGCGCTCAGCACCATCCAGTACAGCGGGAAGGCGACAGCGGCCGCGATCAGCAGGGCCGCGGCCTCTGCCGCCAACCGCCACGGCCGCTGCACACGCACCCGAAGAAGATTCACAGCTCCTCCCCCTCCCGGCGCAGCAGCCGCAGGTACACCAGCGTCACGACGAGCAGGATCAGCAGCGTCATCACGCCGATCGCCGAGCCGAGGCCGTACTGGGAGGACGCGAACGCCTTCTGATAGGCGTACACGTTCAGCACCAGGTTCTGCCCCGCGATACCACCGCCGCCCGTCATGACATAGATCTGCGTGAAGACCTTGAAGTCCCAGATGACCGACTGGATGGTGACGACCGTGAGGATCGGCCGGAGCATCGGCGCGAGCACCGACCGCCAGATCCGCCACTGCGAGGCGCCGTCCAGGGCCGCGGCCTCCAGCACCTCGGACGGTACGGCGCGGATCCCGGCGTAGACCGTCACCATCACGAACGGGAAGGAGCACCAGACCACTTCGAGCAGGACGAGCAGGAAGGCGCTGTAGCGCCCGTACGTCCAGGAGTGGTCGCCGAGGCCGAGGATGCGGTTCACCGGGCCGAAGTCGGGGTCGAAGAGGAACAGCCACACCGTGGAGCCGGTGACGGCCGGCGTCGCCCACGCCCCCAGCGCGGCCAGCATCAACGCCAGCCGCGGTACGGCACGCACCCGCGTGAGCAGCACGGCGAGCGCACAGCCGACGGCGAGGGTGGAGCCGACACAGGCCGCGGCGAACACCACGGTGGCCAGCAGCACCTGCCAGAACTGCCCGTCGGAGAACAGGTCGGCATAGTTCCCGAACCCCCGGAAGACGCTCGGTTCGCCCCCGCTGACCTGAGCCTGGGTGTACCGGAAGAGGGAGATCAGGCCGAGCTGGTAGACGGGGTAGAGGAGCAGCCCGCCGAGGACGACAAGGGCGGGTGTCAGATAGAGCCAGGGAGTCCAGGGGGCTCGGTGGCGCATGCTGCTCATCCGGCGGAGCCGAACACGTCGTTCATCTTCGCGGCGGCCTCCTTCGCGGCCGCATCCACGCTCTTCTTGCCGCTGATGACTTCCTGGAACATCGTCGGCAGCACCAGCGAGGAGTCGATCTGCGACCAGGCGGGCGATACGGGGACGAACTTCGTGCCGGACGCCAGCGTGGTCACGAACGGCTTCACGAAGGGCTGCCGGGCCGCCGCCCGGTCACGGACGTCCGTGAAGGTCGGCAGGAAGCCCATCGCGTCGAACAGGGCGGACTGCGTCTTCTTGGACGCCAGCCGCTCCATGAGGTCCACGGCGAGCGTGCGGTGGGTGGTGCTCTTCAGGACGCCGATGTTGTTGCCGCCCGCGAACGCCGGGGCGATCGAGCCGGAGGCGACACCCGGCAGCGGTACGACCGCGTACCTGCCCTTCACCTTCCCGGCCTCCACGGCCGCGTGGCTGAAGTCGCCGCCGATCGCCATCCCCGCCTTGCCCGCGGCGAACGCGGTCACCGTGTCGTTGCCGCCCATGCCCGCGCACTTGGCGGCGGGACAGTTGGCGTCGGAGAACAGCGCGGTGTAGGCCTTGATGCCCGTGCGGGCCGCGGCGCTGTCGAGCGCGGAGGCGTACGAGCCGCCCTTGCCGGTGGCCAGGTCGCCACCGTTGGCCCAGATGAAGGGCATGGCGCCGTAGGTGTAGGCACCGCCGACGACCAGGCCGTACAGGTCGGGCTTCGCGGCGCGGATCGTACGGGCCGTGGTGGCCAGCTCGGTCATGGACTTCGGCGGTTTCAGGCCGAGTTCCCGGAAGACGTCGGTGCGGTAGTACAGGGCGCGGACGCCGACGTAGAAGGGTGCGCCGTAGACCTTTCCGGCCACCGTGACCGACTGCCGGGCGGTCGAGTCGGTGTTCTTCGCCTCGCTCCAGGCGGAGAACTCCCGGGTGACGTCGAGGAGTCCGCCGTCGTGGACGTAGCCGGCGGTGTCGGTGTTGCCGTACTCGATGACGTCGGGCGCGGACGCCGGGTCGTTGAAGGCGGCCTTGACGCGCTGGGCGCGGGTCTCGACCGGGATGTACTCGACGTCGACCTTGGTGTCCTTGTGGGCCGTCCGGAAGGCGGCGACGACCGTGTCGACGACCTTCTTCTTCGGCTCGTTGCCGACCTCCTGGAAGAGCCAGACCCGCAGGGTGCCGGTCTTCTCGTCCCGGTCGGAGGCGGAGTTGGAGGAGGACTGCGGGGCGCAGGCGGTGGCGACGACGAGGGTGAGCAGTGCGGCGAGTGGGGCGGACAGCTTCATGGAGCGTTCCTCCGGGAGTAGCACGTTGCAACATGTGCAATGACTGTTTCGCTCTGCACAACACCATGGAGGCTATGGACAACATGAACATGCCGACAAGAGGTCTCAACCACTCTGTGACCAGAAAGCACAAAGGCCCCCGGGACGCGTCTCGACGCGTCCCGGGGGCCTCGCGGTGTTCAGACCGGCAGGGGGACCCTTACTTGCCGCCGCCCTTGTCGCCGCCCTTGTCGTCGCCGCCGCTGCCCATGGACTCGTAGATCTCCTTGCACATGGGACACACGGGGTACTTCTTCGGGTCGCGGCCCGGCACCCACACCTTGCCGCACAGCGCCACGACGGGGGTACCGTCGAGGGCGCTCGCCATGATCTTGTCCTTCTGGACGTAGTGGGCGAAGCGCTCGTGGTCGCCGTCGCCGTGGGACACCTGTGGCGTCGGCTCTACGAGGGTCCCCGTACCAGTCCCGCGCTCGGGCTCAAGAGTGCTCATATCAGCAAGGGTACTGAAGCTCACACGCATCAGTTGAGCGACGGGTCGTCCGGGTACGTGGCCACCATCGCCAGCTCGTTGCGCTGGCGGCGCAGCACTTCGCGCCACAGTCGCTCCGGGGCCGGCGAGGACACGTCGCCCGGCTCCGACTCGACGACGTACCAGGCGCCCTCCACCAGCTCGTCCTCCAGCTGACCGGGGCCCCAGCCGGCGTACCCGGCGAAGATTCTCAGCGAGCCGAGGACCGAGGCGAGCAGCTCCGGCGGGGCCTCCAGGTCGACCAGGCCGATCGCGCCGTGCACCCGCCGCCAGCCGAGCGGGGCGCGGTCGCCGTTCGCACCGCCCGGGATGACCGCAACGCCGAGGGCCGAGTCCAGCGAGACGGGTCCGCCCTGGAAGACCACACCGGGCTCGCCCGCGAGATCGGCCCAGCCCTCCAGGATGTCGCCCACGTCCACCGGGGTGGGGCGGTTGAGGACGACACCGAGGGAGCCCTCCTCGTCGTGGTCGAGAAGGAGCACCACCGCACGGTCGAAGTTCGGGTCCGCCAGGGCGGGCGTGGCCACGAGCAGCCGCCCTGTGAGCGAGGACACCTCGGTCATGCCAGACATGATCCCGCATCTTCCCCTGGTGTGGGGAGGCAATCGGGGTGTGGGAGTGAACGCAGCTTGAATGGGGTGGTGGGGCCCGGTAGGGCCTCGTTTGAGGGTGGTGGCGGGAGACGGGCGGGCGTATGGGGGCTGCCCCGGCGCACGCCGCCTCGGCGGTGACCCCATGTGCCCGATAGGGAACGGTTCGTGTTGTGACACAGCTATGACGTGGCTGGGTTGTCCCTGGGCTTACGGGAGGGGGGTGATCGGCGATTACCCTGTCTTTCCGGCCCCCGCGCTAAGTGATCGGCCGACCCCTGCCCGACTCATCGGAACGCGAGATACATGACCGTCAACGACGATGTCCTGCTTGTCCACGGCGGAACCCCGCTGGAGGGCGAGATCCGTGTCCGCGGTGCGAAGAACCTCGTACCGAAGGCCATGGTCGCCGCCCTGCTGGGCAGCGCGCCGAGTCGACTGCGCAACGTTCCGGACATCCGTGACGTGCGCGTCGTACGCGGCCTGCTCCAGCTGCACGGGGTGACGGTCCGTCCGGGTGAGGAGCCCGGTGAGCTGGTGCTCGACCCGACCCATGTGGAGAGCGCGAACGTCGCTGACATCGATGCCCACGCGGGTTCCAGCCGCATCCCGATCCTCTTCTGCGGTCCGCTGCTGCACCGTCTCGGCCACGCCTTCATCCCGGGCCTCGGCGGCTGCGACATCGGCGGCCGGCCCATCGACTTCCACTTCGACGTGCTGCGGCAGTTCGGCGCGACCATCGAGAAGCGCGCGGACGGCCAGTACCTGGAGGCGCCGCAGCGGCTGCGCGGTACGAAGATCCGGCTGCCGTACCCGTCCGTCGGCGCGACCGAGCAGGTGCTGCTGACGGCCGTACTGGCCGAGGGCGTCACGGAGTTGTCCAACGCGGCCGTCGAGCCGGAGATCGAGGACCTGATCTGCGTTCTGCAGAAGATGGGCGCGATCATCGCGATGGACACCGACCGGACGATCCGCATCACCGGTGTGGACCAGCTCGGCGGCTACACCCACGCGGCCCTCCCGGACCGCCTGGAAGCCGCGTCCTGGGCCTCCGCGGCGCTGGCGACCAACGGCAACATCTACGTCCGCGGCGCCCAGCAGCGCTCGATGATGACGTTCCTGAACACCTACCGGAAGGTGGGCGGTGCCTTCGAGATCGACGACGAGGGCATCCGCTTCTGGCACCCCGGCGGCCAGCTGAAGTCCATCGCCCTCGAGACGGACGTGCACCCCGGTTTCCAGACCGACTGGCAGCAGCCGCTGGTGGTGGCCCTGACGCAGGCCACGGGCCTGTCCATCATCCACGAGACGGTGTACGAGTCCCGGCTCGGCTTCACCTCCGCGCTCAACCAGATGGGCGCGCACATCCAGCTCTACCGCGAGTGCCTGGGCGGCTCCGACTGCCGCTTCGGCCAGCGCAACTTCCTGCACTCCGCGGTCGTCTCCGGCCCGACCAAGCTGCAGGGTGCCGACCTGGTCATCCCCGACCTGCGCGGCGGCTTCTCGTACCTCATCGCGGCCCTCGCGGCCGAGGGCACCTCCCGGGTCCACGGCATCGAACTGATCAACCGCGGCTACGAGAACTTCATGGAGAAGCTCATGGAGCTGGGCGCGAAGGTGGAGCTGCCCGGGAAGGCACTCGGCTGACGCCGGTCCTCGAGCACAACCACGATGGGGCGGCACCCGGAAGACCGGGTGCCGCCCCATCAGCGTCTTACAGCCCTACGCCGTCCCGTTGGCACAGAGCAGGCAAGGTCACTTACCCTTGGCCGCTTCCTTGAGCTTGGAGCCCGCGGAGACCTTCACGCTGAAGCCGGCCGGGATGTTGATGGGCTCACCGGTCTGCGGGTTGCGCGCGGTACGAGCGGCACGGTGGGTGCGCTCGAAGGTCAGGAAGCCGGGGATGGTGACCTTCTCGTCGCCCTTGGAGACGATGTCGCCGACGACCTCGGCGAACGCGGCCAGCACGGCGTCGGCGTCCTTGCGGGTCACCTCGGCGCGGTCGGCCAGCGCGGCCACCAGCTCACTGCGGTTCATGTTGTTACTCCCGTGTTCTTCTTGCCGTTGAGGCGTGAGGTGAGATCGATGCCGATGCGCTCGCGCCCAGAGACGCATCCTGCCCCTACCTGCGGCGGGAAAGCCAATCCGGCACCCGTAGGAGTCGTGAGAACACCCTAGGGAGTCACACGAAAAGCGCCTGCTCGGCCGTCACCCTAGAGGGCACCCGCCGGTGGGGGGTTCCACGACGCGCCGATGCGGGGGCTGCCGTGTCGATCCTCACAGCCCCAGCACAGTCGGTCTCACAGCATCTGAACCCTACGGTACGGACGCCTACGACGCAGCGCCGACCGCCTTGGCCGCCTCGCGCACCGCTCCGGCGACCGCGCCCGCGACCTTGTCGTTGAAGACGCTCGGGATGATGTAGTTCGGGTTCAGCTCGTCCTCGGTCACCACGTCGGCGAGGGCCTTCGCGGCGGCGAGCATCATCTCGGTGTTGACCGTACGGGACTGCGCGTCCAGCAGGCCGCGGAAGACACCCGGAAAGACCAGCACGTTGTTGATCTGGTTCGGGAAGTCGGAGCGGCCGGTGGCCACAACAGCGGCCGTCTGACGGGCGATTGCGGGCTCGACCTCGGGGTCCGGGTTCGCGAGCGCGAACACGATGGCGCCGTCGGCCATGGCGGCCACGTCGTCGCCGTCCAGCACGTTGGGGGCCGAGACGCCGATGAAGACGTCCGCGCCGCGCACGGCCTCCTTCAGGGTGCCGGTGAGGCCCTCGGGGTTGGTGTTGTCGGCGATCCAGCGCAGCGGGGAGTCGGCCGGGGCGTCCACCAGGTCCCCGCGGTCGGCGTGCACGACGCCCTGGATGTCGGCGACGACGGCGTTCTTGACGCCCGCCGCGATCAACAGCTTGAGGATGGCCGTACCGGCCGCGCCGGCGCCGGACATGACGACCCGGATGTTCTCGATCGCCTTGCCGGTGACGCGAAGTGCGTTCGTCAGGGCGGCGAGGACGACGATCGCGGTGCCGTGCTGGTCGTCGTGGAAGACGGGGATGTCGAGGGCCTCGCGCAGGCGGGCCTCGATCTCGAAGCAGCGGGGCGCGGAGATGTCCTCGAGGTTGATGCCGGCGAAGCCGGGGGCGATCGCCTTGACGATCTCGACGATGGCGTCGGTGTCCTGGGTGTCCAGGCACAGCGGCCAGGCGTCGATGCCGGCGAACCGCTTGAAGAGGGCCGCCTTGCCCTCCATGACCGGCAGAGCGGCCATGGGGCCGATGTTGCCGAGGCCCAGCACGGCGGAGCCGTCCGTCACGACCGCAACGGAGTTGCGCTTGATGGTGAGACGGCGGGCGTCCTCGGGGTTCTCGGCGATCGCCATGCAGACGCGGGCCACACCCGGCGTGTAGATCATCGAGAGGTCGTCACGGTTGCGGATCGGGTGCTTCGACGCCATCTCGATCTTGCCGCCGAGGTGCATCAGGAACGTACGGTCCGAGACCTTGCCGAGCGTGACGCCCTCGATACCGCGCAGCTTCTCGACGACCTCGTCGGCGTGCGTGGTCGAGGTGGCCGCGATGGTGACGTCGATGCGGAGCTTCTCGTGGCCGGAGGCGGTGACGTCGAGGCCCGTGACCGAGCCTCCGGAGGACTCCACAGCGGTGGTGATCTGCGAGACGGCGCTTCCGCTCGCGGGCACCTCCAGCCGGATGGTCATCGAGTAGGAGACGCTGGGCGCCGTTGCCATGGCCGACTTCCTCTGCTTTCACCGTGTCGCGAGTTGTGCCGTCCGATCGTCGCACCTACCCGCGAGTACGTGATAGCCGCCCTGAATTGCGGACGTTTTGTTCACGGCAGGCGCGCGGTTTCGGAAAACCACTTCCACCATACGAGAAGTGATCAGGCGAAGAAAGAGGCCCACGTCACATGGTGACGTGGGCCTCCCACACGTTCATGACACCGACCCGCCATGCTCGCCTCGCGGCAAGGGGTCCCTCTAAGGGACGAAGGTTGGGCCCGGGGGCTTGGATCGGGCCGGTGCCACACCAAGGCTAACAAACGGATCCCGTAAGGCCATTCCCGTCGGCGGACTTCACAGGTTTCAGTCCCGCAGCAGGTCCGGCACCCCCGCCGCGTCCGGCTCGTCCCGCTCGCCCGAGACCACCGTCAGCTGCTGGGTGGCCCTGGTCAGCGCCACGTACAGCACCCGCAGGCCGGCCGGGGACTCGTCGGCGATCTCCGCCGGGGACACGACGATCGTCGCGTCGTACTCCAGGCCCTTGGCCTCCAGGCTGCCGAGCGCCACCACCCGGTCGCCGAGCCCGGCCAGCCAGCGCCTGGCCTCCTCGCGCCGGTTCATCGCGACGACCACGCCGACCGTGCCGTCCACCATGCCGAGCAGCTGCTCGGCCGCCGCGCGCACGGTCTTCTCCAGGGAGTCCCGTACAACCGAGAAGCGCGGCTCGACCCCGGTGGACCGTACGGCTGACGGTGCCACGGAGCCGGGCATGGCTAGGGCGAGGACCCTGGCGGCCAGCTCGGCGATCTCGGCCGGGTTGCGGTAGTTCACGGTGAGCTGGAAGCGGCGCCGGGGGCGGGTGCCGAGGGCCTCGTCACGCGCCTCGCCCGCCTCGTCCGGGTCGGACCAGGAGGACTGCGCCGGGTCGCCGACGACCGTCCAGGTGGCGTGCCGGCCGCGGCGTCCGACCATGCGCCACTGCATCGGCGTGAGGTCCTGCGCCTCGTCCACGATCACGTGCGCGTACTCGGTGCGCTCCTGTGCGAGGCGCTCGGCCCGCTCACGCTGGGTCTCCTCGCGCATCGGCATCAGCTCCTCCAGGCCGGTGAGCTGGTCCAGCGGATCGAGGTCGCGCTTCTTCCGCGGCCGGGCCGGGGCGCCGAGGATCGCCTGCAGCTCGTCCAGCATGGCGATGTCGTGGACGGAGTACCCGTCCCGCTTCAGCGAACGGGCGACCCTGCGGACCTCGCCGGGGTTGAGGATCCGGCGGGCCCAGCGGCCGAGCCGCCGCTCGTCCGCCATGGCGGCGAGAACCCCCTTCGGGGTCAGCTCGGGCCACCAGGCGTCGACGAAGGCGATGAAGGGGTCCTCGCTGGTGATGTCCTCGTCGAAGGAGGAGCGCAGCTCGGCGGCCAGCTCCGGGTCGCTGTGCCGGCCGGCCGCGCCGGACTTCGCCCACAGGGCGTCCAGGAGCAGCTTGCGGGCGCGCGGGCGAAGCAGGTTGACCGGCGCGGTGCCGCCCAGGGCGGTGCGGCGGATACGTTCCAGCTCGTCGGCCTCCAGTTCGAGGCGGCGCCCGAAGGCGACGACGCGGAGGCGGGCGGGGGTGGCCTGCGCAGCGGTGTCGGTGTCGGTGTCGTCGTCCAGGGCGAGCTGCCCCACCGGAGCGGTCTTCCCCAGCTCCAGCGCGCCCCGGGCGGCCTTCCGCAGCACCTTCAGCATCCGGTACGAGCCCTTGGCCCGGGCCACGGACGGGGAGTCGTACAGCGTGGCCTCCACGCCGTCGACGAGGGAGCCGATCGCGCGGATGGCGACCTGGCCCTCCTCACCCAGCGAGGGCAGCACGCCCTCGGTGTAGGCCACCAGCAGCGGGGTCGGCGAGACGATCAGGATGCCGCCCGCGTAGCGTCTGCGGTCCTGGTAGAGCAGGTAGGCCGCGCGGTGCAGGGCGACCGCGGTCTTGCCGGTGCCCGGGCCGCCCTCGACGTAGGTGACGGAGGCGGCGGGGGCGCGGATGACCAGGTCCTGCTCGGCCTGGATGGAGGAGACGATGTCCCGCATGGTGTGACTGCGGGCCTGGCCGAGGGCGGCCATCAGCGCGCCGTCACCGATGACGGGCAGCTCGCGCTCGCCGAGGAACGCCGTCAGCTCCGGGCGCATCAGGTCGTCCTCGACCCCGAGGACCTGGCGGCCCTTGGAGCGGATGACCCGGCGCCGTACGACCCGGCCGGGGTCCTTCGGGGTGGACCGGTAGAAGGGCGCTGCGGCCGGCGCCCGCCAGTCGATGACCAGCGGGGAGTAGTCCTCGTCGAGCACGCCGATCCGGCCGATGTGCAGGGTCTCGGCGATGTCGGCGGTGTTGTCGGGCCGGACCGCGCCCTCGGCGGGCTCGACCGCCGTGTACGCGCCGTCGGGGCCCTTCTTCCCGTCCTTGCCGAGCAGCAGGTCGATCCGGCCGAAGAGGAAGTCCTCGAACTCGTTGTTGAGCCGGTTCAGGTGGATGCCGGCCCGGAAGACCTGGGCGTCCCGCTCGGCGAGCGCGCCGGGCGTACCGACCTGGCCGCGCTTGGCCGCGTCGTTCATGAGGAACTCCGCCTCGTGGATCTTCTCCTCGAGGCGTCGGTACACCCGGTCGAGGTGTTCCTGTTCGACGCTGATCTCCCGGTCCCGGACCGAGTCGACCGCGGTTTCCTGTTGAGCCTGAGCGGCCACCGGGCCCCCTTCTGACGTGCTGGGCAGCCGTCAACCGTACGCGAAGGGGGCCCGCAGAGGCTACGCGTCCACTTGGACGAGCTTCTTCCCGTCGAACGTCACGACCTCGAAGTGGTCGATCTCGTTCGGCTTGAGGGCCGTGCCGCCGCCGATGTAGAGCGGGTTCTTGGCCTCCGGGGACTTCGCGTCCGGAAGGCCGTAGCCCCACTTCGGGACGGACCAGGAGCCCAGCGTCTGGCGGTCGCCGTTCTTGGCGACGGCGACCAGGGAGCACTTGAGCGGACCCTTGACGCCCTTGAGCTCGAGCACCGTCGAGGTGCCCCAGTTCTTCTCACCCATGGCGACGGTCGCGCTGGCGCCCGTCGCGCTGTCCGTGCCCGAGACCTTGTCGGGCAGCTGGTTGAAGGTCGTCTGAGCGGTGGCCGCCAGCGGTGTGGCGGTCTTCCCCGAGTCGCCTCCGCCGCTCGTCGCCATGACGGCCACCGGGCCGGCGATGATCAGCGCGGCAGCGGCCGCGACCAGGTAGAAGCCCTTGCGCCGCTTCTGCGCACGGCGCTCGGAGACCTCGTCGACCAGCTTCTCGACCAGGCGTGGGCTCGGCTTGGCGGACAGCGACTCGCCGATCGCGGGCGTACTGCCGGAGCCCGGCAGGTCCGCGAGGGCGGCCAGCATCGGCTCCATCCCGGCCAGCTCGTCCAGCTGCTGGGCGCACCACTCGCAGCCCGCGAGGTGGGCCTCGAAAGCGGTTGCCTCGGCGTCGTCGAGGATCCCGAGGGCGTAGGCGCCGACGGTTTCGTGCTCGTTCGGGGCCTGTGATCCCTGCATGGACCCAGAAATACCCGAACCACCCGTTCCGAACCCCCCGTACATGCTCATCACGCCGTCACCCCCCGCTCCTCCAGTGCCAGCTTCATCGACCGCAGGGCGTAGAACACCCGGGAACGGACGGTTCCGCTGGGAATGCCCAGGGTTTCGGCCGCCTCGTTGACGGTACGCCCCTTGAAGTACGTCTCGACGAGGACCTCCCGGTGGGCCGGGGTCAGGTCGTCGAGCGCGTCAGACAGCGTCATCAGCCACAGCGCCTTGTCGATCTCGTCCTCCGCGGGGATGACCTCCAGCGGCGACGGATCGACCTCCTGCGGCCGGGCCTGCCGGCTGCGGTGGCCGTCGATGACGATGCGGCGCGCGACCGTCACCAGCCAGGGGCGTACCGAACCGGTCGCCCGATTGAGCTGACCGGCGTTCTTCCAGGCACGGATGAGCGTTTCCTGTACGACGTCCTCGGCGCGCTGCCGGTCTCCGGCGACCAGCCTGAGGACATACGCAAGCAGAGGTCCGGCGTGCTCGCGGTACAGGGCACGCATCAGCTCCTCATCTGGTTCCGAGGGCTGTGAGGACATGCGATGTCGGGCCCTCGACCCACGTTCATTGGCCACGGCCGCATCCTTGCGCACGCCCACCTCCGGTGTCCGGGGGTTCCCCCAGTCGGTCGCTCGCCCACCCGTACGGACCGGGGCGGCGTGATGTTCAAAGTGGAGTGGCAGTTTTCTTGGGAGTGACGTGACGAGCGGGACATGCGCACACATTCCCACCGCGTGATCTTTACATTTCCGACACATCGTCGGGGGGTGGCCGAGCTGCCCGCGCCGGGCGACGGGCAAACCCGGGGCTGAGTGATGTTGCGGAAATCACGTCGGTCGACACAAGGGCGCAATGCGACAGAAGGCTCGTACCGGATATTCGGGCCCCGCGACTCAGGCTCGCGACTCAGGCCCTCGCAAGGGCCGCCCGCCGCCGGTGCCGGGCCACCCGCTCGCGGTTGCCGCAGACCTCGCTGGAGCACCAGCGCCGCCGGCGCCCCCGGGACGTGTCCAGGTACACGAGGGGGCAGTTGTCCCCCTCGCACTCCCGGACGGCCGCCCGCGCCACCGGATCGGTGAGCAGCTCGACGGCGTCCCACGCGACGATGGCGAGCAGCCCCGCGCACTCGGGCGCCCCCGCCAACTCCCGCACCAGCGTGCCGTCCTCGCCGCGCACCGCACACGGGACCGGGGGCGCGGCCCGGGCGGCGACCTCGTTGAGCCGGACGAGAGCGCGCTCGTACGGCCGCTCGTCCGCCGTCTTCGTCGTGCGCACCAACTGCCCGATGCACCCGCGCAGTTCCCGGAACCCCACCAGCCAGGAGGCGTCGGCGTGGCCCAGCGGGGTGCCGGGCGGCACCAGCCCGGACCCGCTGATCCAGGCGCACAACGGCCCGACGGCGTCCAGCCGTTCGCCCGGGTGGGTGGTCGCGAGGAGATCCAGGCAGATCCGCCCGGCGTCGAACCGCAGCTCGTACGGGACCGTGGCCGTACCCAGTGCCGTACCCAGTGCCATGTGCCTGTCACCGCCTAGGACAGGGGAACCGTTCCGTCGCTCCTCCTCACAGTGCCTGCCCGGAGACGCCTGCGGAACCCCTCGTACCGCCGGTGGCACACCGCCTTTCGTCGCGCCGTCCCACCCGGCCCACGACGTTCCCCGCCCGACCCGTCTCCGGCGGGGATGCCGGAGCCCGGCCCCCGGGTCGGCCCCTTCCGGTCCAGAAACCCGGCCGGCCCTCGTCCCGCCTGCCCACGGCCATGACGCTGTCTCCTGCGAACGGACAGCGAGCCGCCCCAGGGGGGAACCACGGGGGACGGCGGTTCAGAAAGGACACGTTCATGAGCATGCGCACCCGGGCCGTCGCGATGGCGACGGCCGCGCTGCTGGGCGCCGGAGCGACCGGCATCGCCCTGGCACCCGGCGCGAGTGCCGCCTCGTACCACGGCATCGACGGCAACGGAGCCGTCGCCGACGACCTGCAGGACGAGGAGGACCTCGGCGTCGACAACTACGCCGAGAGCAACGCCACGGCCCTCTGGCAGACCGTCCTGTACGCGGACGGCGCCCAGTGGCAGGACGAGGACGGCGACTTGCAGCCCTTCAAGAAGAACCAGATCGACGGCACCTTCGGCCCCGAGACCGAGTCGGCCACCCAGTGGTGGCAGGAGCACTACAACATCTCGGAGAACGACGGCGTCGTCACCGACCCGAGCTGGGAGTTCGCTCAGCGCTGGCTCACCGGCCCGACCTCGGGCGGCACCGTGACGTACGTGGGTGACGCACGGAACGTCACCCTCAAGCGCGTCAGCGGCAAGTACCGGGTGCGGATCAAGGGCGCCGGCCCCTGGAAGCTCGCCTACTACGACCAGCTCGGCTGAACACACCCCGGGGACGGGCGGTCGTACGGTCGCCCGCCCTGCGGGGCAGCGCCCACAGCAGCCCCGCGGCCAGCAGCACGATGACGGCGAACGCGGCCAGCGCGGCCGTCCGCCACCGCCCGTGCGTACTGCCACCGCTTGGCTCCGGCCCGGCCTCGGCTGGGGCCTCCGGTGTCCCGGCGGGCTCCGACACGCCCTGCGGCCACGCCTGTTCGGCCAGTTCCCACAGCGCCAGCAGCCGCGGCTGGTCCGCTCCGGCCAGCCGGCCGAGCACCTGCGCGGCTCCCCTCGGCGGGAGTTTGGCCCCGCTGAGATACCGCTGCCAGGACGACTTGCTGTACGCGGTGCGCCGGGCCAGTTCGGCCAGGCTGAGTCCGGTACGGCCCTTCAGGACGCGCATCTGCTCGACCAGGTGCCGTGCCTCTCTCGGCAGTGCATCCGGCAGAGGCTGCCAGCGTGTCATCCTCGTCCCCCCGAGTGCTCGCCACCCCCGTCCCCGGGTGCGGCCTCTCCCCGCCACAGTTCGGCGTCAGCCTGACGCCCGGCCGAAAAGATCCGGCAGAGCGCACGCCTGCCGACCCGGAGCACGCGTGGTCGCATCCGGTGAGCCGAGCGCCCTCCGCCGCAGGACTCCGCCGGTGCCGCCGGGCCCGTTGCCGTGACCCTGTACCCAGAACGTCGTACGGCCCTTCGGGCGTCGGCGTAGCTGGAGGCCCGCGTATGCGGGTGCGCGCTTCGGCCATGTCCCGGGCCGGGGCCGCTCCGGTTGGCTGGAAGGCATGACGAATACGAGGGAAACACGGACCAGCAAGGCCGTCCTGGGCGCGGCCACGATCGCCATGGGCCTGATCGCCGGGGTGTTCTACATCTTCGCCTGCGCGGTGATGCCGGCCCTGGCCCGCAGCGACGACCGCACGTACGTCGAGGTCATGCGCAACATCAACGTTGTGATCCAGAACCCGGTGTTCTTCCTCAGCTTCATGGGGGCGCTGGCACTGACGGCGGTGTCGGCGTGGCAGCTTCGGGGTGCCGCGTGCGGGCGGTGGGTGTGGGCGGCACTGGCGGCGTACGCCCTGGTCTTCCTCGTCACGATGGCGTTCAACATCCCGCTGAACAACGCCCTTGCGGCAAAGGGAGACCCGGCCGCCCTGCGGAGGCACTTCGAAGGACCGTGGGTGGCGTGGAACGTGGTCCGGGCGGTGGGGTCGACGGTGGCACTGGGATTGCTGACCCGGGCGCTGCTGGTGCACGGGCGCTTCGGCCGGTCTTCGTGACCGGGCAGGCGGGTTCGGGGACGTCAGCCCGCCCGGAGGAGGTCGAGGACGGCCCGTTGGTAGACGGCGTACACCGTGGGAAGCGCGGCGAGGTGGGCTCGCTCGTCGATGCCGTGCAGCCCCTCGTACGGCACCCCGAAGCCGGCCGTGGCCGCGATGCCCTCCCCGGCCAACAGGTTGCCGATGTTCGACGGCCCCGCCGTCTTCGCCCGCACGGTCAGCCCGGCCCCGGCGGCGGCGCCCAGCAGAGCGGCGGCGGGCTGCTCGTCCTCGGTCAGCCGGAACGGCGGCCATGTCGCGACGGGGGCGACCTCCGTCGGCCTCGGGGCGGGCAGCTCCGCATCGAGCTTCGCGACGGCCTCGCGGACCAGTGTCTCGGCGTCGTGGGCGTCGAAGGCCGGCACGGTGCGGACGTCGACGTTCAGCTCGCAGCGGTCGGGAGTCACCGAGAAGCCCTGACCGCCGTGGAAGGAAGTCACCGACAGCTTGGGTGGCAGCGGGAAGGCCGGGGCTGCTTTCACGCCCGGCAGTTCGGCCGCGTCGAGAAGGCGTACGAGGCGGGCGGCGCGGGAGATCGCGCCCACCACGGTCCGGCTCGACCCGGAGTGTCCCGAGGGGGCGTGCACGACGATGGTGGCCCGCCACAGGCCCCGGCCGCCGACCACCACCTCGTCCAGGCCCGGGTAGCCGATCATCACCCCGGCCGGGCGGGCCGCGGCCTCGTCGGCGAGGTAGGCGCGGGCGCCGCCGAAGCCGCCGGTGTGCTCGTCGACGTCCAGGAGCACGGCGAGCCCGCCGTGCAGGGTCTCGGCGCGGGGCGCGAGGTCGGCGGCGATGTGGCAGAACATCGCCGCGGCGAGCTTGGAGTCGGCCGCACCCCGGCCCAGCAGCCAGCCGTCGGCGATGTCACCGCCGGCCGGCGCGAACGACCAGGCTGCCTCGTCGCCGTACGGAGCGGTGTCCACGCACGCGTCCAGCGTCCACCAGGGGCCCGGCCGGCCGCCGGGGATCTCCACCAGTAGCCCCACCGGCTTCCCGGCGTCGTCGTTCAGACGGCGGTGTGGCAGCGAGCGGGCGGTCAGCCAGTCCTCCAGCACGCCCAGGACGGGCCCGTAGTCGTCGATCCCCGCCCGGCTCGGGCGCCGGATCAGCTCTTGGGCCAGCTCGACCACGGACGCCGTGCGAGCCTCGGCGGCCCGCTGAAGGTTCTCGCTCACGCTTCTCCTGTGGCCCCTTCCGCCAGATCCTTGATCGCGTCCAGGCGGTGCTCCCACTGGGTGGCGAGGGTGTCCATCCAGCGCATCGCCTGTCTCAGCGGTTGCAGGTCGACTTCGTAGCGGACCTCGCGCCCGGCCCGGTGAGCACGTACCAGTCCCGCGCGATCGAGGACGGCCAGGTGTTTGGCCACCGCCTGGCGGGTGACGGGGAGGCCCGCTGCCAGGGACGTCGACGTTGCGCCGCCTTCGCGGGCGAGGACGGCGAGTACTTCCCGGCGGATCGGGTCGGCCAAAGCCACCAGGACGTCCTCGGGGGCCCGTTGGCCGTCGGCGGTGCTGGTCATGCCTTGATCTGTTCGCAGTCCGCGCGCAGCAGGTCGAGCTTGCCGGGCCAGTTGCGACTGTTGGCGCGGTGACGCTCGGCGACCTCGTCGGCCGGCAGCCCCAGCCGCGCGAAGCCGCTCTCGACCAGGGTGAGTCGGGTGCCTCCGGCATCGTCTTCGGTCAGCGTGAACTCGACCAGCGTGGCGTTGCCGTGGGCCGGCTCTTCTCCGGCAGCACCCTGCGACCACCGCCAGGAGAAGAGGCGTGGTGGCTCGACGGTCTCGATGCGGGCCGGAATGACGCCATGGACACCGTGATCGAAGACGAGCAGACCACCGGGGCGCAGGTCGATCTCGACCGGCTCCCCGGTGCCGAACCAGCGGCCGAGGAAAGCCGGTTCCGTCAGCACGGACCAGACCCGCTCCACGGGGGCGTTGATCGCGATGGTGCGTTCGATCGTGTCGGGGATCATTGCAACCTCATCTCGTCCGGATGCGCTACCTCTAGGTTGCACACGAGGACGCCTTTATGCAACCAGGAGGTTGCACCTTGAGTCCGCCACGTACTGTGATCGTCGGGACCCGCAGGGCCTCCAGGCACACGGCGGACAGGTAGGGCAGCGACGCGATCTCCGGTGTGGAGGCGTGCTCCGGCAGTGTCCGTAGTTCCTTCCGGCGGGAGTGACGCAGTCGCATGCAGCCACAACTCCCCTCGCTCAGAGGCGAGTTCACATTCTCGGGCAGCCGTGGCGGTCGAGGGAGGGCGAGGCGGGGGGAGCTGGGGGAGCCGAGGGGGCGCGTAGAGAAGCCCCCGCTCCGCCGAGCGGAACGCCTCTTACGCGTCCGCGTACTTCGCGTCCGCCGCCGGGTCCAGCGCCAGCCGGTACCCCCGCTTCACCACCGTCTGGATCAGCTTCGGCGCCCCTAGCGCCGTACGCAGCCGGGCCATCGCCGTCTCCACCGCGTGCTCGTCGCGGCCGGCGCCCGGCAGCGCGCGCAGCAGCTCGGCCCGGGCCACCACCCAGCCCGGGCGCCGCGACAGCGCCCGCAGCAGGGACATGCCCGCCGGTGGCACCGGCTTCAGGTCGCCGTCCACCAGCACCGCGTGGCCCCGGATCTCCACCCGATGCCCGGCGATCGGCAGGGACCGTGCCCGCCCGGGCAGTTCCTGGCACAGCAGCTGTACGAGCGGTCCGAGCCGGAACCGCTCGGGCTGTACGGTGTCCACGCCCGCCGCCTGAAGCGGCAGCGCGGTGACGGGGCCCACGCAGGCGGGCAGTACGTCATGGCCCAGCGCGACCAGGACCTCGCCGAGCAGCCCCCGCGCCTCGGCCCGCGACAGCAGGGACGCGGCGGCCGGCGCGCTGGTGAAGGTGAGCGCGTCCACCCCGCGCGAGACGACGGCGTCCAGCAGCCGGTCGACGGGGCCTATGTCCTCCGGTGGCATCCAGCGGTACACCGGCACCGGAAGGACCTCCGCGCCCCCGACCCGCAGCGCCTCGACGAACCCGGGCAGCGGCTCGCCGTGCAGCTGTACGGCGATCCGGCGCCCGTCGACGCCCTCCTCCAGCAGCCGGTCGAGCACCTCGGCCATGGACTCGCTGGACGGCGACCACTCCTCGGTGAGCCCGGCGGCCCGGATGGCCCCCTTCACCTTGGGCCCGCGGGCCAGCAGCTCCACGCCCCGCAGCCGGTCGAGCAGCTGCTCCCCGAGCCCCCACCCGTCGGCGGCCTCGACCCAGCCCCGGAACCCGATCGCGGTGGTGGCCACCACGACGTCCGGCACGTGATCGATGATCTCCTTGGTGGCGGCGAGCAGTTCACCGTCGTCGGCGAGGGGCACGATGCGCAGAGCGGGCGCGTGCAGGACCGTGGCCCCACGCCGCTGCAGCAGCGCGCCCAGCTCGTCGGCACGGCGCGCGGCGGTCACACCTACGGTGAACCCGGCGAGGGGTCCCTGTTCGGGTTGGTGCTTCTGGTCGTACATGGCTCTCCTACCTGGCCCGCATGCCGAACGAGCCTGTCAACGGCTCGTGACAGGCTCGGTTCGGCTTGATGTCCACGGTGTTACCGATGCCGGGTTCCACCTGGACCGGCCGATGTGATCTTCGGCCGGGGATCCGGGGGTTGCCCCCCGGATGGGCACAGCGTCACACCTCGGCGTAGCTGAGCTGCGGCTTGGCCTCGGCGGCAGCCGTGGCCTGGGCCTGCGTGGCCGGGCGGCGAAGGTATACGGCCCACGTCACCGCGAAGCAGACGGCGTAGAAGGCGAGGAAGGCGACGAAGGCGCCCGTGCCGGAGCCGTAGGAGAGGAAGGACTGGCGGAAGGCCATGTTGATGCCGACACCACCGAGCGCGCCGACGGCTCCGATGAGCCCCATGGCGGCACCGGACAGACGCCGGCCGTAGGCGGCCGCCTCCTCGCCCTGGAGCCCCTTCGCGACGGCCTTCGCCTGGAAGATGCCGGGGATCATCTTGTACGTCGACCCGTTGCCGAGCCCGCTCAGCACGAACAGCACGACGAAGACCGACACGAACAGCGGCAGCGACTTCTGCATGCTGGCGAAGACGAGCACGGCGGTGGCGGCGGCCATGCCGACGTAGTTCCAGAGGGTGATGCGGGCCCCGCCGTAGCGGTCGGCGAGCCAGCCGCCGACGGGCCGGATGAGGGAGCCGAGCAGCGGGCCGATGAAGGTGAGGTAGGCGGCCTGCAGCGGGGTGCGCCCGAACTGGTTCGTCAGCACCTGCCCGAAGGCGAAGCTGTAGCCGATGAACGACCCGAACGTGCCGATGTAGAGGAAGGACATGATCCAGGTGTGGGCGTCCTTCGCGGCGTCCTTGGCGGCGCCGGTGTCGTTCTTCACGGAGGCGAGGTTGTCCATGAACACCGCGGCGAGGACGGCGGCGACGACGATCAGCGGGATGTAGATGCCCAGCAGCAGACGCGGGCCACCGCTGGCCCCGATGATGGCGAGGGACACCAGCTGGATGACCGGCACGCCGATGTTGCCGCCGCCGGCGTTCAGCCCGAGCGCCCACCCCTTCTTCCGCAGCGGGAAGAAGGCGTTGATGTTGGTCATGGAGGAGGCGAAGTTGCCGCCGCCGATGCCCGCGAGCAGGCCGACCAGGAGGAAGGTGTCGAAGGAGGTCCCCGGCTTCATCACCGTGAACGCGGCGACGGTCGGCACCAGCAGCAGACCGGCCGAGACGATCGTCCAGTTCCGCCCGCCGAAGATCGCGACGGCGAAGGTGTAGGGGACGCGGACGACGGCGCCGACCAGCGTGACCATCGAGGTCAGCAGGAACTTGTCCGCCGGGGTCAGCCCGTACTCCGGGCCCATGAAGAGCACCAGCACGGACCACATGGTCCAGATCGAGAATCCGATGTGCTCGGAGAGGACGGAGAAGATCAGGTTCCGGCGGGCGACCTTCTCGCCGGTCGCGTTCCAGAAGGTCTCGTCCTCCGGATCCCAGTGCTCGATCCAGCGGCCTCCCCTACTGCTCGGGGCGGGGGCTGTACTAGGGGCTGTCATGACGCCTCCACGGTGCTCCGGGGCTCAGGTGGTTCGGGGTGATGAGCGGTGATGAGTCCCGAAGGTAGGGAGGGCGCGTTTCCTGCCTGTGCCTGTGGGTGACCGGAAGGGAACGTTGCTCTCACTCGCGGAGCAAGGCGTCGGTGAGGGAAAAAATCGGGCTCAGGCGGGCCTGCGCCGGCCTCCCCCGCGCTTCACACCGTCCGGCCACAGGCGTGGGCTGCGCTTCGCGGCGATGTCCTCGACCCAGCCGAACCAGACGATGCAGCTGCCGATGAACACCCAGGTGATCGCGAGGACCGGCCAGGAGCTCTCCAGCAGCCAGGAGAAGTGCAGGTACATCACGTCGACCTGCCACAGCTGGTCCCACAGCGTGGCGGCGACCAGGATGCAGAGGTTGTGCCAGAGGTAGATCGTCACCGCCCGGGAGTTGAGCAGGGTGACGATCCGGTCGAAGGGGCGCAGCCAGCGGGGCCACTCCGTCCAGGAAGGGCTGACGTGGAGGAGCAGCAGCACGGTCGCGAAGGACCAGAGGGACTGGGCGAACGGGATGTCGTCCAGGTCATGTCCCGGCCGGAAGCCGTGGGTCAGCGCGTACCACAGGCCCACGGCGGCGATGGCCGGAGCCACCGAGGGCACGACATAGCGGGGGACGCGCTTCAGGACGCCTTCCTGGTGCGCCATGCCGAGGATCCAGCAGGCACCGAAGGTGCTGTAGTCGGTGAGGGCTGAGGGGATGCGGTCCCCGGGCAGGGTGAGGTAGCCGAACTCGAAGGCGGCCGAGAGCGCGATCGGCGACAGGATGGTCGCCCAGGGCAGCGCCCGCAGCGCCTTGAGCAGGAACGGGGACAGCAGGACGTACCAGAGGTAGGCACGGATGTACCAGAGCGGTCCGGCCAGCTCCGCTCCCCAGTCCGCGCCGAGGATGCCGTGGATGCCGCGCAGGCCCTCGGCGTACGGCGGGTCGCTCAGCGGCAGGATCCAGAAGCCGAGGTGGAGCCACCACCAGCCGGGGTGTCCGTCGTCGCCCGGGCTCCAGCCCTGGAGCACCATGCCGGTCACCCCGAGGGCGCCGAGCAGCCACAGCGGGGGCAGCAGACGGCGCAGTCGGCCGCGTACGACCTGCAGCGGAGGGCGCTTGAGCGAGCGGGCCATGAGGTTGCCCGCCAGGGCGAACATCACCCCCATGGAGGGGAAGACGACGGGCAGCCAGGCCCAGCCCATCAGGTGGTAGAAGACGACACGGAAGAGAGCCACCGCCCTCAGGAGGTCGAAGTACCGGTCGCGCCCGGGTGCGCGGCCCTGTTGCTCCGGCCGCGGCGGCAGGGTGGACTCGTCCGTGCCGGAGGGCAGGGTGGGAACGGTCACGTGCTGGGCTTCCTGGGTGTTCGTGTGTGCGGGCGGGGTGGTCATCCGGCCGGCCTCCCGTTCACGACGGGCCGGGCGGGCTGGTTCGGGGGAGCCGCGATGCCGCCCGTGCGGCGCAGCTTCTGCCAGCGCAGCCGGCCGCCGGTGAGGGCCGTGATCCAGGACTGGAGCAGTACGACGTACATGAGCTGGCGGTAGAGGATCTGCTGCAGGGGCAGCGAGATCAGCGGGGTCAGCGGCTCACGGTCCAGCAGGAAGGCGTAGGCCGCGCAGGCCGCCTGGACCGCGAGGACGCCGAACCAGGCCGCGATCGTCTTCTCGGTGGGGCCGAACACCAGGCCGTAGACGAGGAAGATGTCGATCAGCGGGGCCAGCAGCGGGGCGACGACCATGAAGAGGGACACCAGGGGCAGACCCACGCGGCCGAACCGGCCGGAGGGGCCGCGCTCGAAGAGGGCGCGCCGGTGCTTCCAGATCGCCTGCATGGTGCCGTACGACCAGCGGTAGCGCTGGGACCACAGCTGCTGGACGGACTCCGGCGCCTCGGTCCAGGCGCGGGCCTTCTCCGCGTACACCACGCGCCAGCCGTCACGGTGGAGGGCCATGGTGATGTCGGTGTCCTCGGCGAGCGTGTCGTCGCTCATGCCGCCGACCCGTTCCAGGGCCGAGCGCCGGAAGGCACCCACGGCGCCGGGGATGGTCGGCATGCACCGCAGGACGTCGTACATGCGGCGGTCGAGGTTGAAGCCCATCACGTACTCGATGTGCTGCCAGGCGCCGATGAGCGTGTCCTTGTTGCCGACCTTGGCGTTGCCGGCGACGGCGCCGACCCGCGGGTCGGCGAAGGGCTGCACCAGTTCGCGTACCGTGGCCGGCTCGAAGACGGTGTCGCCGTCCATCATCACGACCAGGTCGTACCGGGCGTTCGCCAGGCCGCGGTTGAGGGCGGCCGGCTTGCCCGCGTTGAGCTGCCGGATCACGCGGACGTCGGGCAGCCCCAGCCCCTCCACGATGCGGGCGGTGCCGTCCGTGGAGCCGTCGTCGATGACGAGGACCTCGATCGGATGCTCGCTGCGCATCAGTGAACGGACGGTGTCCTCGATGCACTTGGCCTCGTTGTAGGCCGGGACCAGCACCGACACCGGCTCGGTGACCGGTCGTTCGCCCCAGCGGAAGCCTCGGCGACGGGTGCGGCGCGCGTGCACGGCGGACAGGAGCAGCATCAGGCCGAAGCGCGCGAACACCAGGAAGCCGATGACGGCGAGGCCGACGACGAGGAACCCGGTGATGTGGTCCGACGCCTTCACCAGGAGGACCCATGCCTTGCCCTTCCACAGCTCCAGGCCGGTGACCGGGGTGTCCGCGCTCGGTGCCTTCAGTGCCTCGGTGAGGGTCTGGAACGCGTAGCCCTGCTGCTGCAGTCGGGGCAGGAACCTGTCGAGTGCCTGGACGGTCTGGTGGCGGTCGCCGCCCGAGTCGTGCATGAGGACGACCGCGCCCTTGCCGCCGTGGGGCGTGGCCCTGCGGATGATCTCCTCGACGCCCGGCCTGCGCCAGTCCTCGCTGTCGGTGTCGTTGACGACCGTGAGGTAGCCGCGGCTGCCGACGTACTCGGTCACCGGCCAGGACCTGTCGTCCATGGCGTCCGCGGAGGAGGAGTACGGCGGCCGGAACAGCGAGCTGCGGATGCCGGCCGCTCCGGCGAGCGCCAGCTGGTTCTGGGACAGCTCCCAGTCGATGCGCTGCGTGGAGTGGTACGAGAGGTCGGGGTGGTCGAAGGTGTGCAGGCCGACCTCGTGGCCCTCGGCCACCATGCGCCGGACGAGGTCCGGGTAGCGCGAGGTCATGCTGCCGGTGACGAAGAAGACGGCGTGCGCGCGGTGCTTCTTCAGGATGTCGAGGACCTTCGGCGTCCAGGTCGGGTCGGGGCCGTCGTCGAAGGTGAGGACGATGCGGTGGTCGGGCACCCGCAGGCTGTCGGCGCGGCCGCCCCGGGTGTCGATGACCGGACCGCCGTCGAGGATCTTCTCCGGCACCTTGTCGCTCGCCGCCTCGGGCCGCACCCGGTGGTCCGCGAGGATCTCGTTGTGCACGTATCCGCGCAGCATGAGCATCGCCAGGGTCGCGCAGAGGACCAGGATCGCCAGCAGATGGCGCAGCGGCAGCCGGGGGCGCCGGGCCGACGGGATGGTACGGCGACGGAAGCGTGAAGCCATCAGAGGGTGTTTCCCCTGGTCAGAGTGTGAACGTGGGACGCGGGTGCCGGTGCCTGCCGCCGGGGGTGTGGGTGCTGCCCGAGGGGGACGGCGAGGGGGCGGACGTGGTGCTGCCGCTGGTGGGGGACGGGTCCGGGGAAGGCGCGGCGGAAGAGGCCGGCGCGGACGGGGAGTTCTTGCTGCCGCCGACGGTGCCGGGGGCGGAGGAGGTGCCGGCCGTCGGCTTGGTGGCGGTGGCCCTGGGGCTGGTGAGCGCGCCGGCGCCCGGGACGGAGGTGGCGCCCGCCGTGGGAGGCAGGGCCTGCCCGGTCGCCGAGGGGGTCGCGGCCTTGGAGGCGCTGGGCAGCGGCGAGCTGTCCACCTGGCGGGCCGGCTGGTCGTCGTCCTGCCCGGGCACGGGCAGCCACGGCGCGTCGGAGCTGCCCGACAGCAGGGTGGCGACGATGACGACGGCGTAACCGGCACAGGCGACGGCGACGAGCAGCCCGAGCCGGCGGAAGCGCCGACTGCGCCGACCCGACGCGTCCACGAAGACCGGCCCGTCGGAGCCGTCACGACCACTGTCGCGCGGGCCGCCGCCGGCGACCGGGCTCATCCGTGCGTCGCCTAGCTGGACGGCGTCGAGCTGGATGGTGACCTCGTGGGGGTCGTGGGTGGGTGTGGTCGGTGCGGTGGGGGCGGCTGGCGCGGCGGGGTCGCCTGGCGCGGCGGGGTCGGCCGGCGCGGTGGGGTCGGCCGGCACGGCGGGGTCGGCCGGCACGGCGGGGTCGGCCGGCACGGCGGGGTCGGCCGGCACGGCGGGGTCGGCCGGCACGGTGGCGTAGGCCGGCACGGTGGCGTAGGCCGACGTCCCGGGGAGGACGGCCGTCGCGGTGGGGCCGCCCGGCACGGTGCCGTAGGTCGGCACGGTGGCGAAGGTCGGCGCGGTGGGATCGGCGGGCGCGATGGCGTACGCCGTCGGCGCGGTGGGATCGGCCGGCGCGATGGCGTAGGCCGTCGTCGCGGTGGGATCGGCGGGCGCGATGGCGTAGGCCGTCGTCGCGGTGGGATCGGCGGGCGCGGTGGCGTACGCCGATGTCGCGGTGGGATCGGCCGGCGCGATGGGGCCGCCCGGCACGGTGGCGTAGGCCGACGTCCCGGGGAGAACGGCCGTCGCATTGGGGCCGCCCGGCACGGTGCCGTAGGTCGGCGCGGTGGGATCGGCCGGCGCGGTGGCGTAAGCCGGCGTCCCAGGGAGCAGGGCCGTCTCGGCGGCCGCGGTCAGGGCGGTGCGACCGCCCTGGGGTATCTCCGCCTCAGGGGTCGCCTGTCCCTCGTCCTCCGGCACCGGCAGATCCCGGCTCGCGGATGCGATTCGGGCACCTTCCGGTTGGGCGTCTTCTCGCCATGTTTTCACGCGCGTACATCCCCCCACGGGACATCTCGGGGTGCGCGTACGACTCCGAGCACCGTCGACCGGACCAGGCCCCCACCCGCCCCGAGCGCCCCCTGTACCACACCGTGCTCAGGCCCTGAATGTAGCGCACGCGGAGGATCCGTGTTCGCCACGCGTCAGTCGTGGAGGTTCATCACATCATCATCGATGGCCGGAATCCATCGGTCGGCGGGCTGTCGTAGCCAACCCGCGACCTTCGCGATCTCGGCCGCGGCCCTCCGGAGCGCGTCAAGACCGGGATGGACCAGCCCCTTCCGCCAGACGAGCGAGACGGGCGACAGCGGAACGGGGTCGACGAGCGGTCGCAGCACCATGCCGGGCAGGGTCGGAAAGTCCACGACGGCCAGGATCGGGTTGCCGGTCTTGGCCATGATCCGCTCGAACTCCTCGTCCCCGACCGCCAGCGGAAGAGGCGGCGCGAGCCCGATGCCGCGTCCGTCGAAGAGGCGAAGAGCCAGATCGGTCCACTCCCGGGTGCGCGGGTTCCCGGCACCGGCGTACACGGTCTCCCCGGCCAGCGCTGCCAGCGGCACAGCCGGCCGGGCGGCCAGCGGGTGGTCCTCGGGCAGCAACACGGCCATCGGCTCGTAGCGCACGGGCTGTTGCTCCAGACCGGAGCGCAGGGCCGGGTCCAGGCCGGCGAAGCGCCCGAAGGAGGCGTCGAGACGGCCGGCGAGCAGCTCGGCCGCCGCTCCGGTGAGGCCGCTCTCGTAGCGGGCCATCAGCTCGCAGTCGGGGGCGAGTTCCCGGGCCCGGTGCAGCACCCGGCGGCCGGTGACCAGGCCCGCGCTGTTGAGGTCGACCAGCAGCGGCCGGGCCTGGCCGAAGGCGGCGAGCAGGTCGTCCTGGGCGGCGAGGACCCGCCGGGCGTGCGGCAGCAGGCGCTCGCCGTCCGCGGTCAGCGTCACCTGCCGGGTGGTCCGCACGAACAGCTCGGCACCCAACTCCCGCTCCAGCCGCCGCACATCCCGGCTGAGCGCCTGCTGGGCGACGTACAGCCGGGCCGCGGCGCGGGTGAAGTGCAGCTCCTCGGCGACGGCGAGGAAGGCACGCAGGAGGCGGGGTTCTATGGCGGCGGGCATGACGGGAATTTACAACGCGGGTGCGTGAATCGACACCGAGAAGGTGTTGGACCCGGTGATCCACTCCGGGCGACCGTTGAGCCATGCCGCACCGGACCACCGAAGACACTCGACCACCGACACCGACACCGACCACATCAGCACCGATACCGACCACACCAGCACAACCCACCGGATACCGCCGCCTCTTCTCCCTCCCCGGCACCCGCGCCTTCACCGCCGGCAACCTGATCGCCCGCCTCCCCATAGGCATGTTCGGGGTGAGCGCGGTCGTGATGATCGCCGGATCCCGGGGCTCGTACGCCCTCGCAGGCGCCGTCACGGCCACCGGGCTCGCGGCGACCGGGCTGGCCGGGCCCTGGATCGCTCGCCTCGTCGACCGCCACGGGCAGGCCCGGGTCGCCGTACCGGCCACGCTGACAGCCGTGCTCGGCAGCCTCGCGCTACTGCTGTGCGTGCGCTACGACGCCCCGGACTGGACCCTGTTCGCCGCGTACGCCGCCACCGCGGCCACCCCCAACATCGGCGGCCTGTCCCGCGCCCGCTGGGCCCATCTGCTGCGCGACGACCCCGGCGCGCTGCACACCGCGAACTCCTTCGAGCAGGCGGCCGACGAGCTGTGCTTCATGCTCGGCCCGGTGCTGGCGTCCTTCCTGACCGGCACGTTCTTCCCGGAGGCGGGCACACTCGCCGGAGCCGTCCTGCTGCTGGCCGGCATGCTGCTGTTCACCGCACAGCGGGCGACCGAGCCGCCGCCGCAGGCCCGTTCGAAGGCGCCGTCGCCGCTGCGGAGCCCGGGGATGCCGCCGCTGCTGGCCTGTTTCGTGGCGACCGGCGCGGTGTTCGGCTCGATGGAGGTCGTCACGATCGCCTACGCCGACGCCCAGGGGCACCGCGCGGCGGCCGGTGTGGTCCTCGCGCTGCAGGCGGCGGGTTCCTGCGCGGCCGGCCTGCTGTACGGGGCGCTGAAGCCGGCCGGCCTCCGCCTCTCCCGGTGCCTGCTCGCGATGGCCGGGCTGATGACCCTGCCCTGGCTGGCGGCCACCACCGCCGGTTCGCTCACGGTCCTGGCGGGCGCGCTGCTCCTGGCGGGCATGGCGACCGCGCCGACGATGGTGACCGCGATGACCCTGGTGCAGAAGCGCACCCCGGCGGACCGCCTCAACGAGGGCATGAGCCTCGTCGTCACCGGCCTGCTCACCGGCATCGCGGCCGGCTCGGCGGCCGGCGGCTGGGCGGCGGACCACCTCTCCCCCGCCCTCGCCTTCGCGGTCCCGGCCGCGGCGGCGACCGTGGCCCTGTTGATCAACTGGACGGCGACGGCCGCGCGTTCAGGTCGCCGATCCCCTTCCCGCCATTCCCGTCACACCTGTTGACCCCCTCCACAGCCTCCACCTACCTTCCTCCATCGAAGCGCTTCGACGTCCCACGTCGAACGGGTTCGACGAGCGGTGCGTGACGCTCTCTCTGGAGCTGGGCTGATGGTCAAGATCACCGATGTGGCGCGGCACGCCGGGGTCTCCCCCAGCACCGTCTCCTACGCCCTCAGCGGCAAGCGCCCGATCTCCGAGGAGACGAGACGACGGGTGGAGGCGGCCGTCCGCGAGCTGGGCTATCGGCCGCACGCGAGCGCCCGGGCCCTCGCCGGCAGTCGCTCGAACGTCCTGGCCCTGGTGATCCCCCTGCGGACCGGCATCCACCTACCCGTGGTCACGCAGTTCGCGGTGTCGGTGGTGACGGCCGCCCGCCGGTACGACCATGACGTCCTGCTGCTCACCCAGGAGGAGGGCGAGGACGGGCTGCGCCGGGTCGCGGACGCGGCGCTGGTGGACGCGTTGATCGTGATGGACGTCCAACTGCACGACCCGCGGCTGCCGTTGCTGCGCGCGCTGGACCGGCCGTCGGTGCTGATCGGGTTCCCGCGCGAGCCGGCGGGGCTGACCTGTGTCGACCTCGACTTCAGGGCGGCCGCTGTGCTGTGCGTGGAGCGGCTGGCGGGGCTCGGGCACCGGGTCGTGGCGCTGGTCGGGTCGCCGCCGGAGGTGTACGTGCGGGGCACGGCGTTCGCGCAGCGGGTGGTCCAGGGCTTCACCGCCGCCGCCGACCGCAATGCGCTCGCCTCCCGCGTCCACCCGTGCGAGGCCACGCCCGCCGCCGCCCGCCGGCTCGCCGAGCGACTGCTGCGCGAGCAGCCCGCGCTGACGGGGGTCGTCGTGCACAACGAGGCGGTCCTGGAGCCGCTGATCGACGCCTTCGAGCAGCTCGGGCTGCGCGTCCCCGGCGATCTGTCGATCACCGCGATCTGCCCCGACGAGACCGCGGCGGCCCTCCGCGTGCCCGTGACCTCGGTGGCCCTGCCGTCCGCCGAGCTGGGCGAGCGGGCCGTGGACCTGCTGCTGCGCAAACTGACCGGAACCGAGGTACCCGAGGCGACCCTGCTGACTCCCCACCTGACGAACCGCGCGAGCACCGCACCCCGCGACGCGCCCTGAAGCCCTGGCAGGCTGCGGCGTCCCGGACAACAGCGAAGGCCCCGCTGCGCGTGCAGCGGGGCCTTCGCCCACATGGGGTACCCCCGGAGGGGTTCGTGGAGATGGCGGGAATCGAACCCGCGTCCAACGGTGCGGAATCAGGGCTTCTCCGTGTGCAGTCCGCTGTGATTTTCTCGGCCCCGGCGATCACGCGAACAAGTCGCCGACGGGCCCAGTCACTGTTAGATTTCCCTCTTCACCCCGTGACCGGGATCAAGGTTTAGTTCCCTAGCTGATGCCAGGATCCGGGTCGGGAACAGCCCCGGGCTGACACTTCGCAAGTCGCTACTTAGGCAGCGAGGGCGAAGGAATCGCGCTTGGTGTTGGCGATTATTTTTTGCGACATATGGTTTACGAGATCATTGCCGCTTCCTCGACACGCTTCCCCTGCTTCGACAGCCGCTGTCGAAACCGATCATCCCCATGTTGTGTTTTCAATGCACACACCGGGTTCAACCGGTGTTGGTGCCATCGTACGTGACCAACCAGCGCCGATGCCACCGTATTCCAGGCTACGCGCCCCGCTGCTTCCGCTTCGCCGCCGCGATCGCGCGGTCCGACTCACGCCGGTCCTGCTTCTCCCGCAGGGTCTGGCGCTTGTCGTACTCCTTCTTGCCTCGCGCGAGCGCGATCTCGGCCTTCGCGCGGCCGTCCCTGAAGTACAGGGCGAGCGGCACGATGGTGTGACCCGTCTCCTGGGCCTTGGACTCCAGCTTGTCGATCTCCTCGCGGTGCAGCAGCAGCTTGCGCTTGCGGCGCGCGGAGTGGTTGGTCCAGCTGCCCTGGTGGTACTCGGGGATGTGGGCGTTGTGCAGCCACGCCTCACCCCGGTCGATCTGGACGAAGCCGTCGGTCAGCGAGGTCCGTCCCTCGCGCAGCGACTTGACCTCGGTGCCGGTGAGCACGAGCCCGGCCTCGTAGGTGTCGACGATCGCGTAGTCGTGCCGGGCCTTCTTGTTCTGGGCGACGATCTTGCGCTTGCCGCCCTTCTCGCCGTCCCTGGCCTTGGCGGCCCCGCCGCCCTGCTTGGGCTGGGACTCCTTGGGTACGTACATTCCCTTGCTCATAGTGCCGTCCATTTTCGCACTACGGAGGGGTCCCGTGGCCAGCCCTTAATCGGCGTCGCCGAGGCCGGTGAGGACCGTTTCCGCCCGCTGGAGGGCCTCCGGCCCGGCTTCCAGGTCCGGGGTGATGCCCCGGCCGTCCACGGTGTGGCCGGAGGGGGTGCGGTAGTGGCCCACGGTCAGCTCGGCCACCGAGCCGTCGGGCAGCTCCGTCGGCATCTGGATGGAGCCCTTGCCGAAGGTGCGGGAACCGATCACGACCGCGCGGCCCCGGTCCTGGAGGGCGCCGGTGAGCATCTCGGCCGCGCTCATGGTGCCGCCGTCGACCAGGGCGACCAGGGGCCGGCTGGTGTCGCCGCCGGGTTTGGCGTGCAGGGCGCGCTGGGCGCCGTCGACGTCGTAGGTGGCGACCAGGCCGCCGTCGAGGAAGGCGGAGGCGGTGTCCACCGCCTCGGTGACCAGGCCGCCGGAGTTCCCGCGCAGGTCGAGCACGATGCCGGCGCCGGCCGGGGCCTGCCGTACGGCGGCGCGGACGGCTGCGCCGGAGCCCTTGGTGAAGGCGGCGATCTGGATGACGGCGACCCCGCCGGGCAGCTTGCGGACGGTCACCGAGTCCGTGGACAGGCGGGCCCGGTGCAGGGTCTCGGTCCACGCGCGCGTGCCGCGCTGCAGGCCGAGCGTGACCGTCGTACCGGCGGGCGCGTCGTCCGCGTCGCCGCGCAGTAAGGAGACCACCTCGGTGACCGGCCGGCCGTCGACCGAGTCGCCGTCGACGCTGCGCAGCCGGTCGCCCTTGCGGATCCCGGCGTCGGCGGCGGGCGAGCCGGGCTGCACCCGGGTCACCGCGATACGGCCGTCCCCCTCGCGCCGCGCCCACAGGCCGACGCCGGTGTACTGGCCGTCGAGGGCCTCCTGGAACTCCTGGTACTCGCCCTCGGAGTAGACGGCGCCCCAGCGGTCACCGCTGCGGCTGACGGCCCGCTCGGCGGCCTCCATCGGCGACTTGCCGTCGGCCATGGCCTCGGCGGCGGCCTGCCGCACGTCCTCGTGCCCGGGATCCGGGTGCGCGGCACCTGCGGCGGTCTTGCGGCCGGCAGTGCCGGCCTGGCCGGTGTCCGGGAAGGAGCCGGTGGCGGCGCCCGCGACGAGGACGCCGGCGAACACCAATGTCAGGGCGGCCCCGCGGCGGATGCGGCGGGGCTGACAGAACAGGTCGCGGCCTGACATGGCCGTGAGTCTAGGGGAACGCGAAGGGCCGTACGGCCGGATGTCCGTACGGCCCTCTTGGCATGCGTCACACCTTCAGGTACTTGCGCAGCGCGAAGAACGCCGCCAACGCCGGCATCAGCACGCTGGTGGCGAGGATCAGCGGGAGCTTGGTCAACACCGCGTCCCAGCCTACGAAGTTGATCAGCGTGAGCTTGGCGGACAGGGCCATGCCGTGGTCGATGGTGAAGTACCGCCCCACCACCAGGAAGACGCAGGCGAGGCCACCGCCGATGAGGCCGGCGACCGCGGCCTCCATGATGAACGGCGCCTGGATGTAGAAGCCCGAGGCACCGACCAGGCGCATGATGCCGGTCTCGCGCCTACGGCTGAACGCCGATACGCGCACGGTGTTGACGATCAGCAGCAGCGCGACGAGCAGCATCAGCGCCATCACACCGAGCGCCGCCCGGTTCATCAGGTTCAGCAGCTGGAAGAGGTTGTCCAGGATGCCCTTCTGGTCCTGCACCGACTGCACACCGTCGCGCCCGTTGAACGCGGTCGCGATCACCTGGTACTTCTGCGGGTCCTTGAGCTTGATGCGGTACGACTCCTGCATCTGGTCCGGCGTCAGCGAGCTGGCCAGCGGGGAGTTGCCGAACTGCTCCTTGTAGTGCTTGTACGCCTGGTCCTGCGACTCGTACGCGACTTTCTCGACGATCGACATCTTGTGCAGGTCGGCGAGGATCTGCTTCTTCTGGTCCTCGGTCACCGCGCCCTTGGCGCAGTTGACGTCCGACTGCGCATCGCTCTTGTTGCACAGGAAGATCGAGACGTTGACCTTGTCGTACCAGTAGCCCTTCATGGTGCTCACCTGGTCGCTCATCAGCAGCGAACCGCCGAACAGGGCCAGGGACAGGGCGACGGAGACGATGACGGCGAAGGTCATCGTCAGATTGCGGCGGAGACCGACACCGATCTCCGACAGGACGAACTGGGCGCGCATGGCGTCTGGTTAAGCCTTTCCGTGGATCTCGTGCGGTCAGTGCTGGTAGCCGTAGACGCCTCGGGCCTGGTCGCGGACGAGGCGGCCCTTCTCCAGCTCGATGACGCGCTTGCGCATCTGGTCCACGATGTTCTGGTCGTGCGTCGCCATGATCACGGTGGTGCCCGTCCGGTTGATGCGGTCGAGCAGCTTCATGATGCCGACGGAGGTCTGCGGGTCGAGGTTGCCGGTGGGCTCGTCGGCGATCAGCAGCTTGGGCCGGTTCACGAAGGCCCGCGCGATGGCCACGCGCTGCTGCTCACCACCGGACAGCTCGCCCGGCATCCGGTCCTCCTTGCCGCCGAGCCCGACGAGGTCGAGCACCTGCGGCACGGACTTGCGGATCTCGCCGCGCGACTTGCCGATCACCTCCTGCGCGAAGGCCACGTTCTCCGCGACCGTCTTGTTCGGCAGGAGCCGGAAGTCCTGGAAGACCGTCCCCAGCTGGCGGCGCATCTGCGGCACCTTCCAGTTGGAGAGGCGTGCGAGGTCCTTGCCCAGGACGTGCACCTGGCCGTGGCTGCACCGCTCCTCGCGGAGGACGAGCCGCAGGAAGGTGGACTTTCCGGAGCCGGAGGACCCCACGAGGAAGACGAACTCGCCCTTCTCCACTTCCAGGGACACATCCCGGAGGGCTGGGCGGGTCTGCTTGGGGTAGACCTTGGAGACGTTGTCGAATCGGATCACGGATGCACCACGGGTCGCCGGGGGTAGATGAGCGTGACCATACGCGAACCGAGTGCACAAGCGCAGGGCCCGGTTGCGGTTGGGCGAGAGTTGTGCGTATTTGTACGGGCCCGCGGTGGCCCTTCTCCGGACGCCCGCGCTCTTTCCGGGGGAACCTGGCAGAGTGGAAGGGGAACGTTCTCGTTCCCGTGTGCGTTGTATGTGTGATGGCCGGTGCAAGGAGGGCGAGCGCATGACGTACGACCGGTTGGTGTGCGCGAACTGCGCGTCGCCTGTGAGTGAGGGCCGGTGCCCGGTGTGCCGTGCCAACCGCGAGCGACTGCAGCAGCAGGAGGGCTTCTTCGCGGGGCTGAACCCGATGGCGCTGATCGCGCTGCTCGCGGTGCTGATCGCCGCGGTGGCGCTGCTGGCGCACCAGACCGCGTAAGAAGACCGTAGGAACACCGGAAGGGCCCGGAGCGCCATGCTCCGGGCCCTTCCGCTTGCGTACTGCGTACCGTGCGTGACCGTGAGGCTACGCTCAGGCGGCCGCGCCGCCCCGGCCGTTCACCAGACGCGGCAGGATGCGGAAGCCGACACCGCCGGCGATCATGGTCGCAGCGCCGACGATCAGGAACGCGGTCTGCCCGGCACCGGTCTCGGCGAGCTGCTTGTCACCGCCCTGGGCCGAGGTGTCCGAGCCCGTGTCGGTGAGGGCCGAGGAGCCCTCCTCCTGGGACGCGTTGTTGTTGCCACCGTCGGGGGTGGTGTTGCCGTTGCCGCCGGTGCTGCCGTTGCCACCGGTGCTGCTGCCACCACCGGTGCTGCTGCCGCCGGAGGAACCGTTGCCGCCCGAGTTGCCGTTGCCGCCCGAGTTGCCGTTGCCACCGGAGTTGCCGTTGCCGCCGGTGTCGCCACCGGAGGTGCTGCCGCCGGACGTGCTGCCACCGGACGTGCTGCTGCCGCCGGTGGAGTCGTCGCCGCCGGTGGTGGTGCCACCGGTGGAGTCGTCACCACCCGTGGTGGAACCGCCGGTGGAGTCGTCACCGCCCGTGGTGGTGCCGCCCGTGGAGTCGTCGCCGCCGGTGGTGGTGCCGCTGCTGTCGCCGCCGCCGATGACACCGCCGATGCTGGCGGTACCGCCGGTGGAGTCGTCGCCGCCCGTGGTGGTGCCGCCGGTGGAGTCGTCGCCACCCGTGGTGGTGCCGCCGGTGGAGTCACCGCCGGTCGAGCTGCCGCCCGTGGTGTCGCAGACACCGATGGGGTCGCAGCCACCGCTGGTCCCGCCGTCGTCGTTGCCGTCCGCGCTCACGCCCAGGGTGATCGGACCGGCCTGGACACCGAGGTCCAGAGCCGATGCGGCACCCGCGGCGGTCAGCGAGGCACCGGCCGCGATCACGGCGCCGGCGGCTATCCGCGCGACCCGGATCCGCGTCTTCTTCGTCATATGGTTGCTACCCCCAGTAGCTGTTCGTCAATGAGGCGGCGTGCGGGGCTTGCCGTGATCGACGGAGGTAGCTGTGACGAGATTCGCGTCAATTCCCCCGGTTCACATGCGCCCCAGAGATACGCATGCCACGCTTCACCCTTCCCATTTTTCAAAGCAACGTCAAGGCCGTTGCGCGCGCAATGTCCGCTGGGGTGGCGTTTGCGGGTACTTGGAGCCTGTGAGTGTGATGTAAAACCCAGACAAAAGACAACTGCCGCCTCTGGGGCGGCAGTTGTCATGTCGACAAAGTTACTTCTCCTGCTGCTTGCGCCAGCGAATGCCGGCCTCCAGGAATCCGTCGATCTCGCCGTTGAACACGGCCTCCGGGTTGCCCACTTCGAACTCGGTCCGCAGGTCCTTGACCATCTGGTACGGGTGCAGGACGTACGAACGCATCTGGTTGCCCCAGGAGTTGCCGCCGTCGCCCTTGAGGGCGTCCATCTTGGCCTGCTCCTCCTGGCGGCGCCGCTCCAGCAGCTTGGCCTGGAGGACGTTCATCGCGGTGGCCTTGTTCTGGATCTGCGACCGCTCGTTCTGGCAGGAGACCACGATGCCGGTGGGGAGGTGGGTGAGGCGCACCGCGGAGTCGGTGGTGTTCACGCCCTGGCCGCCGGGGCCGGAGGACCGGTACACGTCGACGCGCAGCTCGGACTCGTCGATCTCGATGTGGTCGGTCTGCTCGACGACGGGGAGCACCTCGACACCGGCGAAGGAGGTCTGGCGCCGCCCCTGGTTGTCGTAGGGCGAGATCCGGACGAGCCGGTGGGTGCCCTGCTCCACGGAGAGGGTGCCGTAGGCGTACGGCGCCTGCACGGAGAAGGTGGTCGACTTGATGCCGGCCTCTTCCGCGTACGACGTCTCGATCAGCTCGGTCTTGTAGCCGCGCTGCTCGGCCCAGCGCAGGTACATGCGCTGCAGCTTCTCGGCGAAGTCGGCGGCGTCGACGCCACCGGCCTCGGCGCGGATGTTGACGAGCGCCTCACGGGAGTCGTACTCGCCGGACAGAAGGGTGCGGACCTCCATCTCGTCCAGCGACTTCTTCACCGCGGCCAGCTCGGACTCGGCCTCGGCACGGGTGTCCGGGTCGTCCTCCTCCTCGGCCATCTCGAAGAGGACGGCGAGATCGTCGATCCGGCCGCGCAGCGCTTCCGCCTTCCTGACCTCGGCCTGGAGGTGGGAGAGCTTGCTGGTGATCTTCTGCGCCTCGTCCGGGTTGTCCCACAGGGACGGCGCGGCCGCCTGCTCCTCGAGCACGGCGATGTCTGCCCTCAGCTTGTCGAGGTCCAGGACGGCCTCGATCGACTCCATGGTCGAGGAGAGGGACTTCAGCTCTTCGGATACATCGACGACTGCCACGCCTCCAGCGTAACGGCTCCGCCGAGCGGCCAGGGCAGGGTGCGTGGGTGAGGACCGCTTCTCGATCTACCGAGACGGGATGGGGGTCCCCCCGCGCGAGCGCAGCCGAGCGTGGGGGAGGGTGGGAAACGGGGTCCAGGGGCGGAGCCCCTGGCGGGGGCCAGGGCAGAGCCCCGGACGGCCGGCGCGCCTACGGCGTCGACGTGCTGTGGGTCTCCTGCGCCGGCTCCTCGTCCCCCGAGGTCGCCGCCCACGCACCGACACCGATGGCCGCGGCCAGGACCACCCCCGCAACGCTCAGGGTGATCCTGCGGCGCCGGGCCGCGGCACGGTGCCGGGCCGAGCCGGGCCGGGGCGCGCCCGAGGCCCTGGGGGCACGCGCCGTACCCCGCGCTCCCCCTGCCAGCTCATCAGCACCCGGCACCCTCATCGACGTATGCGTGTCCCGGTTGGAGTCCGGCTTGGCCCCGGGGACGAGGGAGACCGCTCCCCGCCGCCGTACGGGCTCACCGTGGCCGGCCGGTGCCGGAGGAGCTTCCTCCGCCTCCTCCTCGGAGAGGCCGTCCGGCTCGTCCACGTCCAGCGGCGGCATCCCGGCCAGCATCGGCAGCTGCTCCCGCAGCCGCGACGCCAGCTCGGACGCCCGCAGCCGCGACGCCGGCGCCTTCGCGAGGCACTGCACGATCAGCTGCCACAGCTCGTCGGGGATCCCCGGCAGCGGTACGACCGTCTCCGTCACGTGGCGGCGCAGCACCGCCCCCGGGTGCCCGCCCCCGAAGGGGGTGAAGCCGGCCAGCAGTTCGTACAGCACCGTCGCCAGGGCGTAGATGTCGACCGAGGCGCGCGGCGGCAGCCCTTCGACGATCTCCGGGGCCAGGTAGTCCGGCGTGCCGATGATCTTCGTGGCCCGGGTCCGCTTCGGCGAGTCGATCAGCTTCGCCACACCGAAGTCCGTCAGCAGGGCGGGGTGCGCGCCGCCCGGGCCGAGCGGGCCCTGCATGTCCAGCAGGACGTTCTCGGGCTTGACGTCCCGGTGCACGACCCCGGACGCGTGGGCCGCCGCGAGCCCGTCGGCGATGTCCGCGACGATCGCCACGGCCGCCTCGGGGGCGAGCCGCCGCTCCCGCTCCAGGCGGGTGCGCAGATCGGTGCCGCGCACCAGGTCCATGACGAGTGCCAGGTCGTTGCCGTCGACCACGAGGTCGCGCACGGTGACGATGTGCGGGTGCTCCAGGCCGAGCAGTGCGGTGCGCTCCTGGACGAAGCGCGAGACCAGCTCCTGGTCGGACGCGAGGTCCTCACGCAGCAGCTTGATGGCGACGGGACCCTCGGGACCCTCGCCCAGCCACACCGTGCCGGCGCTGCCCCGCCCCAGGATCTGGTTGGCGGTGTACCGGCTGCCGATCTTCCGTGCCAAGACTGCTCCTACTGACGCGTGTTGCCGACGCTGCGTCATTCCGGGGGCTAACCCCCGGACCCCCAGCCGACAGACGACTCCCAGCCGACAAAACTACGCGTCGAACGAGCCAACCTTCACCGCGGAGACGGAAATCACCCGCCAGATGTCGACAAGTCCCCAAACCAGCGATCAGTTGCCGCTGCCGGTGGACGAGCCCAGCTCCTTCACCCAGTGGCCCACCTGCCCGGCGAAGTGGCGCACCTCGTGCCAGTAGCCCCTGCCCTGGCCGACCCAGGTGTGCAGCGGGGTCAGCTCCCAGATCAGCCAGCTGGCGACGACCAGGATGACGATCGTGAACAGGCAGCCCTTCAGGCAGCCGAGTCCGGGGATCTTCATCGGGTTGGCGCTGCGCTGCCGCGCCGGCCGGGGCTCGCGCGCGGGCCGCTGCGGCTCCGGGGCGGGGGGCGCGTACCGCTGCTGAGGCTGCTGCGGCGGGGCGTACTGCTGGGGCTGCTGCTGCGGATAGCCGTACCCGGCGTGCGGCTGCTGCTGCCGGCCGCGCGGCTGCGGCTGCTGCGGGCGCGCCTGCGGGGCCTGGCGCGGCTGCTGCTGCGGCCGGGCGGCCTGCCGCTGGGGGCGGCGGCGCAGCGGATCCTCGTCGGGGTCGAGGTACTGGATCTGCGTCTGCTCGTTGCGGTCCCGGGCGGCGCGCAGCTGGGTCTGCCAGGGGTGCGGCTGCTCGGGCTGCTGGCCCGGCTGGCCCGGGGGCATCGACGGCATGACGGCCGTCGGGTCGGCCGCGCCGGTGTTCGGCAGCACGGCGGTGGGGTCGGCCGCGCCGACGGGGCCACCCGTGTGCGGCAGGAAGCTGGTCGCCGCATTGGGATCGTGCTGGCCGTACGCCCCCTGCGGCGCGTTCGTGGGCAGCACCTGGGTGGGGTCGGCGGCGCCGGGTACGCCCGGGACGGCGGCCGGGGCCGGGTCGGGGGCCAGCAGGGCGGCGACGCCCTCGGCTGCGGCGATCTGGGCGGCGTTCGCGTGCACACCGACGCCCTCGGCCACGACCCGCAGCCCGCGCGCGAGGTTCTCGGCGCTGGGCCGCTGCTCGGGGTTCTTGCGCAGACAGCGCTCTATCACCGTCCACAGCGGGTCCGGGACGGTGGAGGGGCGGCGCGGCTCGGCGCTCAGGTGCTGGTGGAGCACTTCGAGGGCGGTGGCACCGGAGAACGGCGGGCGGCCGGTGACCAGTTCGTACAGCAGGATGCCGGCGCCGTAGATGTCGACGGCGGAGGTCTGCGGGCGGCCCTCGGCGGACTCCGGCGCGATGTACGCGGGCGTGCCGACGAACTCGTGGGTACGGGTCAGGCCCGGGGAGTCGGCCAGGCGGGCGATGCCGAAGTCGGTCAGCATCGGGTGCATCTGGCCGTCGTACTGCTGGAGCAGCACGTTGGCGGGCTTGAGGTCGCGGTGGACGACGCCGTCGGCGTGGCTCGCGGCGAGGGCGTCGGCGATCTGCGCGGTCATCAGGGCGGCGGCGACCGGCGTGAGAGGGCCGTTCTCGCGCAGGTAGCGGTGCAGGTCGGGGCCGTCGACGAGGTCCATGACCAGGGCCAGCAGATCGCCCTCGACGACCAGGTCGCGGACCCGGACGATGTTGGGGTGGGTGAGCCGGAGCAGGACGGAGCGTTCCCGCAGGAACCGCATCACGATGTCCGGATCGCTCGCCAGCTCCTCCTTGAGGACCTTGATCGCGACCGTCTCGCCGGGCTGGCCTGCCACGGCCGCCTCGGCACCCGCGGTCTCGCGCTGGCGGGCACGCCAGACGGTGCCCGTGGCGCCGCGTCCGAGCGGCTCCTCGAGCAGGTACTTGCTGCCGACTGGCCGCACGTTCCGCGCTCCCTGCTGTCTGTTCGCCTGTGTTCCGGTTTCTGTTCCGGCCCACTGTAGTGCCGCCCCCCTGGGCACTACGTAAGCGTTCCCGTCGATGTTCGAAGGAAAGACGCTCGCCTCGGTCTCCTGGTTGCCCAGCGTCGGACGTGACCGATCTCAACTGATCACCCATGCATTACCGGTCAGGCACTTTTGGGGGCAGAGCTGACCAATCAAGATCACTTGGCACCGGGCCGCGGGCGCGTTGTCAGTGACAGGTGCGAGGATGCGTGCAGTACTGGCCGACGTGCTCGTGCGGGGGTGGGGGATGTCCGCGCCCGGGCAGAAGGGACCCCTGCGCCGATGCAGATCCGGCTGACCGTCGTAGACCCGCTGGGCCCGTCCCCGCAGCGGGGCCGCGCCGCGAGCCGCGACGTGCTGGTGACGGCGCCCGCGGGCACGGACCTGGCCGCGGTGGCGTCGGCCCTGGCCACGGCGGTCACCGGAGACGGCGGCACGGGCCGGGACACGGGCAGCGCCTCGGTGGTCCTGTACGCGGGCGCGGAGCGGCTGGACCCGCGCCGCTGCACCCTCGGCGAGCCGCCCCTGGTCGACGGCGCCGTGCTGTCCCTGGGCGCCCCGGCGGCCCCCGAGCCGCATCCCGAGCTGGACGACGCGCCGACCCAGCTGCACGTGGTCGCGGGCCCGGACGCGGGCGGGGTCCATCTCCTGCACGGCGGCCGGATCACGGTCGGCCGCTCCGCCGACGCCGACGTCCCGCTGGACGACCCGGACGTCTCCCGTCTGCACTGCGCGGTCACGGTCGCCGCCGACGGCCGCGTCTCGGTGGCCGACCTCGGCTCCACCAACGGCACGGCCCTGGACGGCACCCGCGTGAGCGACCGCCCGGTGCGGTTCCCTCCGGGGGCCCTGCTGAGGATCGGCGAGTCCGCCCTGCGGGTCACCCCGTCCGCGGGCCCCGGGGCGCGGGTACGGACGGTGCCTGACGGGGAAGGGTGCGTGCGGTTCGCGCTGGGGGCGGTCGGCGAGGGCGGTGGTCCGGGGACTGCGGGCGCTGCCGGGCACGCGCGCGTGGAGCCCGCCTCGGGCCCGGTTGCCGGCGGCGGCCCTTCTGGACCGACCCATCACGCGTACGGCACGGCGAGCTGGGGTGCCCCGGGCGGAGGCGCGGGGGCTCAGGAGCACCGGCGCGGCGAACAGACGGCGGTACCGGGTCAGGCCGGGGCGCCGAGGATCGAGACGCAGGGCGGAGGCGCAGGGGGGCCGGGTTCGGCTTCCGGTAAGGCCGCCGACGGGGGTGGCTTCGGGGCCGGCGGACCGGGCGGCGAACGCCCGGCACCCGGGATGCCCGGCTCGGCCACCGGCGGCGGGGGCACGGCCGCGGGCCGCTCCGGGGCCGGCGGGCCGGGCGCCGAAGTCGCCGCACCCGGCATGCCCGGTTCGACGTCCCGTGGTGGGGACACACACGCGGGGCAGTACGGCGTCGGCGGCCCGGGGGGCCTGACCGGGGCCGCATACGCCGATACGACGACCCCCGGCCCGGCGTCGGACAGTGCCTCTTCCGGCACCGACGCGGGAGACGGCCGCGGCCGCAAGGACACTCCCCTCCGGGGCACCGACGCCCCGCAGGGCGGCCGCCGCCGGGGCGGGATCGGTGCCTGGGCGCGGCGACTGGCCGGTGGACGCGGGGAACAGCAGATGGCCCGGCCGGAGGCGTACGGCGCCGCTGAGACCGGTGCGGGCGGTGTGCCGGAGGCCGATGTCCCGCAGGTGCCGGAGACCTGGCCGGACCCCGCCGCACTGCTGCTGACGGCCCTGGGTCCCGGGCCCCGGCTGTGGGAGCGGGGGCCGGGACACCCGGAGGCACTGACCGTGCGGCTCGGCACGGGCGACCGGAGCGCACCGGACGGCTCGGGCGTGCTGCCCGCCGTACCGGTGACCGCCGCTCTGCGTGAGGCGGGCGCGCTGGGCCTGGCAGGTCCGCGCCCCCGGCTGTCCGGGCTGGCCCGCGCGGTGCTGGCCCAGCTGGCCGCGCTGCACTCCCCCGACCTGCTGGAAGTCGTCCTGATCAGCGCCGACCGCAGCCGCCCGGTGGAGGAGCGGACGGCCGAGTGGTCCTGGCTGGGCTGGCTGCCGCACGTGCGCCCGGGCCACGGCCAGGACTGCCGTCTGCTGCTGGCCTACGACCGCGAACAGGCGGCGGCCCGCACGGAGGAACTCCTGCGCCGGGTGGAGGAGTTCGCGGCGACGGGCCGAGGCGCGGCCCAGCCGGCCTCGGCGTCCCAAGCCGCCGCGCCGGATCCGAACCGCCTCGCCGGACAGGCCTCGCCCGCCGTACCCGAGACGGCCCACCACGCCGCTCCCGGCACCCACCCCACGGACGCACCCCCCGCCTCCCCTCCCCGGACCACCCCCGCCCGCCGCCCCTCCTGGGCCAGGGAAGGCACCGAGCTGGACGGATTCGGTGGCTTCCCGGGCCCGTTCACCGTCGTCGTCGTGGACGGGGACCCCGGCGGTGCCTCGCTGCAGGAAGCCCTGGCGCGGCTGGCCGTGGCCGGTCCGCGGGCCGGGATCCATGTGGTCTGCCTCGCCGAGACCGCGGCCGCCACCCCCGCCTCGCCCGTGGCGCAGACGTACGAGGAGGCCTGCGCGGTCACGCCCACCTTCCGGCACTGCGGGGCCGTGGCCCTGCTCAGCGGTGATGTCGCCGGCGCGCTGCACCTGATGCGCGTCGCACCGACCGGACCCGTCGGCCCGGGTGCCGTCGGCACCGTGGACGCCGTCTCCCCCGCCTGGGCGGAGCGGTTCGCGCGGGCGCTGGCGCCGCTCAGGCCCGACGGCCCCGTCGGCGAGCGGCACGCGCGCGTGGCCGTACCGCTGCCGCAGTCGGCGCGGCTGCTGGACGAGCTGGGCCTGGCCCGGGCCACCCCCGCCTCGCTGATGGCGCGCTGGGCGGACGCGGCCGACGACACGGAGTCGCTGGGCGGCCGGGCCCGGGCGGTGCTCGGCGCCGGGCCGCGCGGCCCGCTCGCCGCCGACCTGGTGGCCGACGGGCCGCATCTGCTGATCGAGGGGCCGGCCGGCAGTGGCCGTACCGAGCTGCTGCGGGCCGTGGTCGCGTCGCTGGCCGCCGCCGAGCGGCCCGACCGGCTCGGCATGGTGCTGATCGACGGCCGGGACGGCGTCGGCACGGGCGCGGGGCGCGGCGAGGGACTGCGGGTCTGCACGGACATACCCCACGTGACGACCCACCTCATCGCCAACGACCCGGTCCGCATGCGGGAGTTCGCGCAGTCGCTGAGCGCCGAGCTGAAACGGCGCGCGGAGTTGCTGGGGCGGACGGACTTCGCCGGGTGGCACGCGGGGCGTGAGGTGTCCGGCCGGATCGTCGCGCAGCGCACCCCGGGCGGGCGCCCGGCGCCTTCCGGGGCCGGGGACATAGAGGCGCCGCCCAGCTCCACGCTGCGGCTGCGGCCCGGCGCCGCACGGCAGCGCACCGAGGCCGCATCCCCGCTGCCCCGGCTCGTCGTGGTCGTCGACGACCTGGACGCGCTGGTCTCCCCCGCGCTCGGCTCGCCGGGCCGGCCCGCCGCCGGGTCGGTGATGCGGGCCCTGGAGGCGGTGGCCAGGGAGGGCGAGCGGCTCGGCGTGCACCTGGTGGCCGCGGCCGCGACGGGCGGTCGTACGGCGGAGACGGAACCGGCCCGGCAGGCCACCCTGCGGGTCGTGCTGGACGCGCCGACGGCCGGGCCGGAGGAGCCGGCACCGGGGCGCGGCAGGCTGACGTACGCGGACGGGCGGACCGTCGGCTTCCAGGGCGGCCGGGTGACGGGCCGCATCCCGCGCACCGCGACCCAGCGGCCGACGGTCGTCCCGCTGGAGTGGCACCGCATGGGCGATCCGCCGGCCCGCCGTCCCGTGCGGGAACTGGGCAACGGCCCCACCGACCTGGCCCTGCTGGCGAGCGCGGTGGAGCGGGCGGCCCGGGAGGTCGCCGCGGCGGAGGTGCCCTCGCTCCTCTAGGCCCTGTCGGCATTGGTACGCATACTCCCCTGATCACGAGCCGGTCACGATGAACCGCCGGACGGCGCAGGCGCTCTTGCCCCCCTTGTGCGGCCCGGCGTAGACCGGAGCGCACGGGACAGTGTTCTGACGTTCAACGGAGAACGACGAACGGGGAAGTGATGCGTGGCAACAGCAGCACCATCCGGACAAACACGGCCGTCACCACAGTCGCCGCACTGCTCGCGGGAGCCCTCGTGCTCACCGCCTGCTCCAGCGGCGACGGCAAGAAAGGCAGCGGCGACACGAGCGGCGGGGCCACCGCGAGCGGCTCCGGCCTCACCCTGCCGAAACTGAACGGCGCGAGCCTGGAGGTCGCCGCCGTCTGGACCGGCACCGAGCAGAAGAACTTCAAGAAGGTTCTGGCCGAGTTCGAGAAGCGCACGGGCGCGAAGGTGACGTTCGTGCCCGCCCAGGACCCGATCATCAACTTCCTCGGTTCGAAGATCGCGGGCGGTCAGCCGCCGGACGTGGCCCTGCTGCCGCAGCCGGGTGCGATCAAGCAGGCCGTGGACAAGAAGTGGGCCAAGCCCCTCGGCGCGGACGCGCTCAAGGAGCTGCAGAAGAACTACTCGCAGGGCTGGCAGGACATCGGCAAGGTCGACGGCAAGCAGTACGGCGTCTACTACAAGGCCGCCAACAAGTCGCTGATCTGGTACAACGCCAAGGCCTTCGAGAACGCGGGCGCCAAGGAGCCGAAGACCTGGCAGGAGCTGCTGACCGCCGCGCAGGCGGTGTACGACTCCGGTGTCACGCCGTTCTCGGTGGGCGGCGCCGACGGCTGGACGCTGACGGACTGGTTCGAGAACGTCTATCTGTCCCAGGCCGGGCCCGAGAAGTACGACCAGCTCGCCCAGCACAAGATCAAGTGGACCGATCCCTCGGTGAAGCAGGCCCTGACCACGCTCGCCCAGATCTGGGGCAAGAAGGACTATGTGGCGGGCGGAGCGGACGGTGCCCTGCAGACCGAGTTCCCGAACTCCGTCACGCAGACCTTCACCGGCGGGGACCAGCCGAAGGCGGCGATGGTCTACGAGGGCGACTTCGTGCAGGTCAACATCGGTGACACCAAGGCGAAGGTGGGCACGGACGCGAAGGTGTTCCCGTTCCCGGCCGTCGGCTCGTCCGCGCCGGTGGTCTCCGGCGGTGACGCGGCCGTCATCCTGAAGGACTCCAAGGCGGCGCAGGCGCTGGCCACCTTCCTGGCCTCCCCGGACGCGGCGACCATCCAGGCCAAGCTGGGCGGCTACCTCTCGCCGAACAAGAACGTGCCGGACTCGGCCTACCCGAACCCGGTGCAGCAGAAGATCGCCAAGGCGCTGATCGCGTCCGGCGACGACTTCCGCTTCGACATGTCCGACCAGGCCCCGCAGGCCTTCGGCGGCACCCCGGGCAAGGGCGAGTGGAAGGATCTGCAGGACTTCCTGAAGAACCCGAAGGACGTGGCGGGCGCCCAGGCGAAGCTGGAGAAGGACGCGGCGGCGGCCTACGGGAACGGGAGCTGATCCGGCGATGGCGTCGGCAGCGGCGGCCGGGACCCCACCGGGCCCCGCCGCACCGAAGAGCCGCAGGAGCGTGACCGGCACCCGCAGGACGGTGGCAGCCCTGTTCCTGCTGCCCGCCCTGGTGCTGCTGGGCGCGCTCGTGGTCTACCCGATCGGGTACTCGATCATCCGCAGCTTCTACAACGCCTCGGGCGACGGCTTCGCCGGCTTCGACAACTACAAGGCGCTGTTCACCGACGACGGCATCCGCACCGCCCTGAAGAACAACATCATCTGGGTGGTGTTCGCGCCGACCGTCTCCACGGCCCTCGGTCTGGTCTTCGCGGTGCTGACCGAACGGGTGCGCTGGGGCACGGCGTTCAAGCTGGTCGTCTTCATGCCGATGGCGATCTCGATGCTGGCGGCCGGGATCATCTTCCGCCTGGTGTACGACCAGGACCCGGACAAGGGCGTCGCCAACGCGGTGTGGGTGGGCGTGCACGACACCTTCGCCCAGTCGTCGGCGTTCCCGAAGGCACACCTGGGCCGCGAGTCGCCGCTCAAGCCGGACCAGGGCGGCTTCCTCACCACGGCCACCGTGCACACCGGGCAGACGGTCGCGCTCCCGCTGGTCGGCGTCGCCCCCGACCAGATGCCCGACAGCGCGAGGAAGGCCGTGGCGGCCAAGCCGGAGCCGGGGAGGATCACCGGCACCACCTGGCAGGACTTCACGCGCGGCAAGGGCGTCGGGAAGCTGGGCGTGCCCGACCCGTCCGAGCTGGGCTACGCCGGGATGCGGATCGAGGCGGTGAAGGACGGAAAGGTGGTGGCGTCCACCAAGGCGGCCGGCGACGGCACCTTCACGCTGCCCGCGACGGCCGACGGGGCCCAGCTGAGGCTTCCCGCGAGCAACTTCAGGGAGCCGTACAACGGTGTCGACTGGCTCGGCCCGTCGCTGGTCACCCCGGCCATCATCGGGTCGTACGTGTGGATGTGGGCGGGCTTCGCGATGGTGCTGATCGCGGCCGGGCTCGCGGGCGTGCCCCGGGAGCTGCTGGAGGCCGCGCGGGTGGACGGCGCGAACGAGTGGCAGGTGTTCCGCCGGGTCACCGTGCCGCTGCTCGCCCCGGTCCTGGCGGTCGTCACCGTCACGCTGATGATCAACGTGCTCAAGGTGTTCGACCTCGTCTACATCATCGCGCCGGGCTCCTCCCAGGACGACGCGAACGTGCTGGCCCTGGAGCTGTACCGCAAGGGCTTCGCGGAGAGCCAGCCGGGCATCGCGAGCGCGATCGCGGTGTTCCTGCTACTGCTCGTCATCCCGGTGATGTTGTTCAACATCCGCAGGTTGCGGCGGGAGGTGCGGCGATGACGACCGCTGCCGGAAGCATCGGAAAGGTGGCACCCGCCGACATGACGGTGAAGGCACGGCAGTCGCTCGGTTCGAGGATCGCCGAGAAGCTCAGCGGCGGTCTGGTCCGCGTCTTCCTCATCCTGGTGGGCCTGTTCTGGCTGGTGCCGACCATCGGTCTGCTCATCTCCTCCCTGCGCACACCGGAGGACATGAGCGCGAGCGGCTGGTGGAAGGTGTTCACCCAGCCGTCGCAGCTGACCTTCGAGAGCTACCAGAAGCTGCTGGAGAACAGCGACATCACCAACTCCCTGATGAACACCGTGCTGATCACGGTCCCGGCGACGATCCTGGTCGTGGTGATCGGCTCGCTCGCGGGCTACGCGTTCGCGTGGATGGAGTTCCCGGGCCGGGACTGGTGGTTCCTCGGCGTGGTCAGCCTGCTGGTGGTGCCGGTGCAGGTGGCGCTGATCCCGATCGCCGAACTGTTCGGCAGGATCGGCCTGTTCGGGACGATCCTCGGGGTGATCCTGTTCCATGTGGGCTTCGGGCTGCCGTTCGCGGTGTTCCTGCTGCGGAACTTCTTCGCGGAGATCCCGAGGGAGCTGCTCGAGGCGGCCCGCCTCGACGGCGCCGGTGAACTGCGCCTGTTCGCCCGGGTGGTGATGCCGCTCGGCGGCCCGGCGATCGCGAGCCTCGGCATCTTCCAGTTCCTGTGGGTGTGGAACGACATGCTGGTCGCGCTGGTGTTCACCAAGTCCGGTTCGCAGCCGATCACGGTCGCCCTGCAGACGCAGGTACGGCAGTTCGGCAACAACATCGACGTGCTGGCGCCGGGTGCGTTCATCTCGATGGTGATCCCGCTGGTCGTGTTCTTCGCGTTCCAGCGGCAGTTCGTGTCCGGGGTCATGGCGGGCGCGGTCAAGTAGCAACAAAAAGGACACTTGTCGGGGGGCGGGCCTTCAGGGACCCGCCCCTTCCCCGGGGGTCTGGGGGTGTCCCCCAGAAAACACAGCACCCGACGTCCCCCACATGCCGTACGAACCGTAACCAAATCACTCCATTGGCCGTTCCCGGGCAGAACGCCCGCGCCGACCGACCCATGGATGTCCCTTGCCCAGGTTCAGTGTCATTGTCCCCGCGTACAAGGTCCAGGCGTACCTCTCGGAGTGCCTGGACTCGGTGCTCTCCCAGTCGTATCCCGATCTCGAACTGATCGCGGTGGACGACTGCTCGCCGGACGCCTGCGGCGCCCTGATCGACGAGTACGCCGCCCGCGACGCGCGCGTGAAGGCCGTCCACCTGGCCGAGAACCAGGGCCTGGGCCGCGCCCGCAACGCGGGCATGGCCCGGGCGACGGGCGACTACCTGGTCTTCCTGGACAGCGACGACACGCTCACCCCGGACGCGCTGCGCGCGATCGCCGACCGGATCAAGGAGACCGGCGAGCCGGACGTCCTGGTCTTCGACTACGCGCGCACCTACTGGAACGGCGAGGCGGAGCGCAACAAGGTCGCCGCCCAGCTCACCCAGCAGGGCCCGGCACCCTTCCGCCTCGAGGACCGCCCCGGGCTACTGCGGGTGCTGATGGTCGCCTGGAACAAGGCGTACCGGCGGGAGTTCGTCACGGAGCAGGGACTCGGGTTCCCGACCGGCTACTACGAGGACACGCCCTGGACCTTCCCGGCCCTCATGGCGGCGGAGTCGATCGCCACCCTGGACCGGGTGTGCGTGCGCTACCGGCAGCGTCGGCAGGGCAACATCCTGCGCACCACCAGCCGCAAGCACTTCGACATCTTCGACCAGTACGACCGGGTGTTCGCGTTCATCGACGGACGGCCCGAACTCGCCCGCTGGCGGCCGGTGTTGTTCCGCCGCATGGTCGACCACTTCTCCACCGTGTTCACCAAGCGGGACCGGCTCCCGCGCGGCACCCGGGGCGAGTTCCTGCGCAAGGCCCGCGCCCACTACCGCCGTTACCACGCCCGGGGCGCCTCGGTGCCGCTGCGCACCCGGGTGCGCCACAGCCTCGTCCGTTACGGCCTGCACCGCACCTATCGCGCCCTCCAGCTGGCGATGTCCGCCCGCCGCCGCACCCTCAAGGCCACCGTCAAGCTCGCCCGGGCCGTCCGGGCGGCCATCCTCCAGCTGCACTACCGCATCCAGCTGCGCCTCCCGCTCCGCGCCGACCGGGCCGTCTTCGCCGCGTACTGGAACCGTGGCCACGGCTGTAATCCGGGCGCCCTGGAGGAGGCGTTCCGCACCCACGCCCCGCACATCCGCACCGCCTGGATCGCCCGCCCCGAGCACCAGCACACCATCCCGCCGGGCCCGCGCCGGGTGCGCCCGGGCAGCTTCGCCTACTGGACGGCGCTGGCCCGCTCCAAGTACCTGGTCAACAACGTCAACTTCGACCGCCGGCTGAGGAAGCGCCCCGGTCAGGTCTTCGTCCAGACCCAGCACGGCACCCCCCTCAAGCACATGGGCCTCGACCTCCAGGAACGCCCGGCGGCCGCCGGTGACATGGACTTCGAGGAGCTTCTGCGGGGCGTCGACAAGTGGGACTACGTGCTGTCCGCCAACCGTCACACCACCCTGACCTGGGAGCGTGTCTACCCCGGCGGCTACACCACGCTGGAGTACGGCTATCCGCGCAACGACGTCTTCCAGCGGGCGACGTCCGCCGACGTGACCCGGATCCGCGAGTCGCTGGGCATCCCCGAGGGCACGGTCGCGCTGCTGTACGCCCCCACCCACCGCGACTACCACCGCACCCAGCGCCCCGCCCTCGATCTGGACCGGATCCTGCGCCGGCTGGGCCCGCGCTTCGTGATCCTGGCCCGCGCCCACTACTGGCACCCCGGCCCGCTCGCCGAGGGCGCCGCCCGGGTCATCGACGTCGGCGACCACCCGGACATCGCCTCCCTCTGCCTCGCCTCGGACGCGTTGATCACCGACTACTCGTCGCTGATGTTCGACTACGCCAACCTGGACCGGCCGATCGTCGTCCACACCGAGGACTGGGACGCGTACACGGCGGCCCGGGGCACCTACTTCGACCTGCGTGCCTTCCCGCCGGGCGCGGTCGCCCGCAGCGAGGACGAGCTGATCGACATCTTCGCCACCGGCCACTGGCGCGGCTCGCGCTCCGCCCAGCTGCGGGCGGCCTTCCGGGAGCGGTTCTGCCCGTGCGACGACGGACGCGCCGCCGAGCGCGTCGTACGGCATGTCGTGCTGGGCGAGCCGGCCGGGCGGCCGGGGTTCGTGCCGCTCGCCGAGCGCAAGCCCGTGCCCTCGGCCGCCGCGGCGCTGGACCGCTCCCCGCTCGCCACCGTGCCGCAACCTTCCGGCTCCCTCCCCGTCACCGAGAGCCGCTGAACAGCGTTGGTCCTTACGGGAGTTCCCATGCCCCTCAGCACGACGCGGCCCACTCCGGTCCGGCCGTCCACCTGGCGCCCCACCGGACGACCCAGCCGCTTCCGCAAGACGACAGAAAGAGCAGAATGCCCCGCTTCACCATCATCGTCCCGTCCCACGGGGTCGCTGGTCGGCTGTCCCAGGCGCTGGACTCGGTCCTCGGCCAGTCCTTCGGCGACCTGCAGCTGATCCCGGTCTGCGACGCCCCCGACGCCCCGGCCGCCGCGGTGGCCGCCGCCTACGCCGAGCGGGACTCCCGGGTGACACCGGTCAACTCGCCGCCGGCCGCCGGTCTGAGCGGGGCACGCAACGCCGGGGTGCGGGCGGCGACCGGCGCGTATGTGCTGTTCCTCGACGGTGACGACCTGCTGCTGCCGGGCGCGCTGGCGGCGCTGGACGCGCGGCTGACCGAGACCGCCGGGGTCGACGTGCTCCATGTCGAGCACGAGCGGACCCCCTGGTGGGAGGGCGAGGCGAGCAACCCGGCGGCCCCACTGCTGGCCAGGGCGCCGAAGGGGGCCTTCGCTCCGGACGCGTTCCCCGAGCTGACGGGCGTGCAGCTGCCGGCGTGGAGCGCGGTCTACCGCCGTACCTTTCTCACCGAGCACCGACTCGCCTTTCCCGAGAGCCACTTCACGGATCTGGGCTGGGGCGGGCTGACCACGATCGCCGCCGGGCGGATCGCGGTGCTGCGCAGGGTCGTCGTACGGCACCGGCTGCGCCGGCAGGGCAGCAGGCTCAACCTGCCCGGACCGCACCAGCACGCCCTGCTGGACCAGGTGGAGCTGGTGCTGACCCGGGCGGCCGAGAGCGGGCTGTCCGCCGAGCGGACCCACGCCCTCTTCGAGCAGCTCTTCGGGTATGTGCTGAAGACGGCGTCCCGGCCGCAGCGGCTGCCCGCCGGGCACCGGGCGTTCTTCCGCCGGGCCGGCCGGCTCTACCGGCAGCACCGGCCCGCCGGCTACCACGCCCCGGGCGGCAGCGTCGGCGTGCAGCACCGGCTGCTGACGGCCGGCGCGTACACCGCGTTCCGCGCGCTGCGCGGCGCCAACCAGGCGGCGGCCACGGCCGCCGAGGCCGTACCGCGCCCGCAGCTGCTGCGCACCCGGTTGCGCTACGCCCGCGACCTGCGCCGCTCCCTCGACCCGAACCTGGCCGTGTACTGCGCCTACTGGGGCCGCGGCTACGCCTGCAACCCGGCCGCGATCCACGCCAAGGCCCGCGAACTCGCCCCGCACATCCGCTCGGTGTTCCTGGTCGAGGCCGACCAGGCGCATGCGATGCCGAAGGACGTCGACCACGCGGTGATCGGCTCCCGCCGCTACTGGGAGGTGCTGGCCCGCGCCAAGTACCTGGTGAACAACGCCAACTTCGCCGAGGGCGTCGTCAAGCGGCGGGGCAGTGTCCATCTGCAGACCCAGCACGGCACCCCGCTGAAGACGATGGGCGTGGACCAGTCGACGTACCCGGTGGTGGCCGCGCAGTCCGGCAGTTTCACCAGAATGCTGGGCCGGGTGGACCGCTGGGACTTCAACCTCTCGTCCAACCGCCACTCCACCCAGATGTGGGAGCGCGCCTTCCCCGGCACGTACGAGCATCTGGAGTACGGCTATCCGCGCAACGACATCTACTACACGGCGACCGCCGACGACGTCGCCCGCGTCCGGCGCGAGCTGGGCGTGCCCGAGGGCAGCACGGCCGTGCTGTACGCGCCGACCCACCGCGACCACCACACCGGCTTCGAGGCCGGCCTGGATCTGGAGGCGTTCTGCGCGGCGGCCGGCGAGGACGTGGTCGTCCTGCTGCGCGCCCACTACTTCTACGACCGGGGGCGCGCCCAGGGTTCCGCCCGGATCATCGACGTCACCACGCACCGCTCCTCCGAAGACGTGTGCCTGGCGGCGGACGCGCTGGTCACCGACTACTCCTCGATCATGTTCGACTACGCCAACCTGGACCGGCCGATCGTCGTGTACGCCGACGACTGGGACGTCTACCAGGAGACGCGGGGCGTCTACTTCGACCTGATGACCGAGCCGCCGGGACCGGTCGCCCGCACCCCCGAGGAGCTGGCCCGCGTCTTCCGCGACGGCTCCTACGCGGGCCCGGAGGCCAAGGCCCGGCGGGCCGCGTTCCGCGAGCGGTTCTGCCAGTTCGACGACGGGCTGGCCGCCGAACGCGTCGTACGGCGGGTGCTGCTCGGCGAGCCGCCGGAGGCGATCCCGCCGGTGATCCCGCTCGCGGAGCGCATCCCCGCCCCCGCCGCCGCGACCCTCGTGAGGAGCTGACCCGCAGTGCCCCGCTTCAGTGTCATCGTCCCCTGCTTCAAGGTGCAGGGCTTCCTGCGCGAGTGCCTGGACTCGGTGCTGCTGCAGTCCTTCAACGACCTCGAACTGATCGCCGTGGACGACTGCTCCCCGGACGGCTGCGGCGCGATCCTGGACGAGTACGCCGAGCGCGACCCGCGCGTGAAGGTGCTGCACCTGCCGGAGAACGTCGGCCTCGGCCGGGCCCGTAACGCCGGTCTGCCGCACGCCACCGGCGACTACCTGTTCTTCCTGGACAGCGACGACACCCTCACCTCGGGCGCGCTGCGCGCCGTGGCCGACCGGCTGGCGGAGGCCGAGGACCCGGACGTGCTGGTCTTCGACTACGCGCGCACCTACTGGTGGGGCGGCACCCGGCGCAACGTGCTCGCGCAGGTGCTCGCCGAGGCCGGCGCGGACACCTTCACGGCCACCGACCGGCCGGAGATCCTGGATCTGCTGATGGTGGTGTGGAACAAGGTCTACCGGCGCGACTTCGTCGAGGAGCACGGCTTCGAGTTCCCGCCCGGGTACTACGAGGACACCCCCTGGACCTTCCCGGTCATGCTCAGCGCCCGCCGGATCGCCGCCCTGGACCGGATCTGCCTGAACTACCGGCAGCGCCGGCAGGGCAACATCCTGTCCACCACCAGCCGCAAGCACTTCGACATCCACGACCAGTACGAGCGGGTCTTCGCCTTCGTGGCCGAGCACGAGGAACTGGCGGGCTGGCGGCCGTATCTGCACCGCAAGATGGGCGAGCACTGCCTGGACATCCTCGCCAAGCCGGACCGGCTGCCACCCGCGGACAAGGCCGAGTTCTTCCGGCGTACGGCCGAGATGTTCCGCCGCCACCGGCCAGAGGGCGCCCTGGTGGACGGTGAGGTCGCCCTGCTGGAGGGCGACTACCCGGCGTACCGGCTGAAGCGGCAGGCCGCGCGGGCCGGGCAGGAAGCCGGACGGTGGACGGCTCAGCTGCGCCGGGAGGCCGCGCTACGGGCCCGCAGCGGCTGGACCGGGCTGCACGCGCGCCGGCCGCTGGACCCGCACCTGGTGGTGTACTCGGCGTCCTCGCACCGGGGCGTGCTGGGCGATCCGGCCGCCGTGTACCGCAAGGCGCGCGAGATCGCCCCGCAGTTGCGTGGGGTGTGGGTGGTCCGCGACGAGGAGGCCGCCGCGCAGCTGCCGCCCGACGTGGAGCACGTGCTGGTGGGCTCCCGGCGCTACCTGGAGGTCACCGCGCGGGCCAAGTTCTTCGTCAACGACGTCAACTGGCCCGGCTCGCTGGCCAAACGGCCCGGCAGCGTGCACATCCACACCCACCAGGGCACCCCGCTGAAGTACATGGGCGCCGACCTGCTGGACAAGCCGGGCGCCCGGCTCGGCTTCGACGTGCCGCAGATGCTGCGCCGGGCCGACCGCTGGGACCACAGCCTGGTCGCCAACCGGCACTCCGAGCTGGTGTGGGAGCGTGCCTACCCCTGCCACTTCACCTCGGTGCGCACCGGCAGCCCGCGCAACGACGTGCTGGTCGGCGCGGCCGACGGGGACGGCGCCGCTTTCCGGGCGCGGCACGGCATCCCCGAGGACCACCTGGTGGTGCTGTACGCGCCGACGCGCCGGGACTACCGGCGGGGCGGGCACGTGGACCGGATCGACCTGGCCCGGTTCGCGGCCGACCTGGGCAAGGGCTGCACCCTCGTGGTCCGGCTGCACCCGACGCTGGCGACCGGTCCCGCGCGCGGGATGGGCCTGACCGAGCTGGCCCGGCGCGGGATCGTGGTCGACGCGACGGACGAGCCGCACGTCGAGGAGGTGATGCTCGCCTCCGACGTGCTGGTCACCGACTACTCGGCCCTGATGTTCGACTACGCCAACCTGGACCGGCCGATCGTGGTCCACGCCGACGACTGGGCCGCGTACACCGCGAGCCGGGGCGCCTATCTCGACATCACCGCGGAGGCGCCGGGCCATGTGTCCCACTCCTACCGGGAGCTGGCCTGGCTGTTCGCCTCCGGGTCGTGGCAGGACGAGGAGGCGGCGCGGCTGCGGGCGGACTTCCGGGAGCGGTTCTGCGAGTTCGACGACGGCCGGGCCGCCGAGCGGGTCGTACGGACGCTGCTGCTGGGCGAGTCGATGCCCGAGGGCGCTGCCGTACGGATCCCGGGGCAGAACGCGGGAAGTGACCTGCTGGCCTCCACGTGAGGCCGGCAGGTCACCGGTTCCTTCGTACAACCCGGGGTCCTACTCGATGACGAGGTCGACCTCGATGTTGCCGCGGGTGGCGTTGGAGTAGGGGCAGACCTGGTGGGCGGTCTCGACCAGCTTGCGGCCGGTCGCCTCGTCCACGGTCTCGGGCAGCTCGACGCGCAGCGTCACCTTCAGGCCGAAGCCCTCGCCCTGCTTGCCGATGCCGACCTCGGCGGTCACGGCGGCGTCGCTGACGTCCACCTTCGCCTGCCGGCCGACGAGACCGAGGGCGCTGCCGAAACAGGCGGCGTAGCCGGCGGCGAAGAGCTGCTCGGGGTTGGTGCCCTCGCCGTTGCCGCCCAGCTCCACCGGCGGGGCCAGCTTGAGGTCGATCTTGCCGTCGGAGGAGACGGCACGACCGTCGCGGCCGTGGGTGGCGGTGGCGACAGCGGTGTAGAGCGCGTCCATGAAGACCATCCCTCTCAAAGTCATGTGCGGTCCGGCGGCTCCTGTCCTGCCGCCTTCACGACCACAAGTAGAGCACACAATTAAGTTGTGCACAACTAAATGGCTCGCTAGAGCTACCCTGGAGGCATGACCGCCACCCAGACCCCTGCCCCCGAAGCGGACTGGCTCCGCCTGGACCGCCAGATCTGCTTCTCGCTGCACGCGGCATCCCGCGCCTTCAACAGCGTCTACCGCGTGATCCTCAAGGACCTCGGGCTCACCTACCCGCAGTACCTGGTGATGCTGGTGCTGTGGGAGCAGGGCGACCTGCCGGTCAAGAAGCTCGGCGAGCATCTGCGCCTGGACTCCGGCACGCTGTCCCCGCTGGTCAAGCGGCTGGAGGGGGCCGGCCTGGTCCGGCGCGAGCGCAGCGTGCAGGACGAGCGGTCGGTGCGGGTACGGCTCACCGAGGAGGGCGTGGCGCTGCGCGAGCGGGCCCTGGAGGTGCCGCGCCGCATCGTGGCGGCGACGGGCTTCGAACTGGCGGAGATCGGCGAACTGCGCGAACGCCTCGACCAGCTCACCTCAACGCTGGACGCGGCGGCACTGGAAGAGGCGGAGGGCTGCCGCTGAGCGCGGGGTGGGGGGCGCCGAGAGCGGGGTGGCTGCCGTTGAGAGCGGAGCGGCTACCGCTGACAGCAGGCCGGCGGACGTAGAGCCGCACGGTCACATCGCCCTGCACGGACTCCTCACCGGGCACGAACCGCTCCGCCAGCACGGCGAGCTTCGCCCGCTCAACGGGACTGCCCGACCTCCAGCGCCCGGCGAGCAGATCCCGGTCGGCGACGACCCACACCCGCTCCAGCCCTGCCACCCGGCGACGCAGGGTCTCCGCCCCGACTTCCCTCCCGTACAGACTCCCCGACACGGCCCCCGACTCCGCCAGCCCCACATCCCGCGCCCCGCGAAACGCCCCCGGATAGGCAAGAGCCACGTTCCGCGTCTGCACCGGCAGGAACAGCACGGGATCTCCGGCGCGCACCTCTCGCGCGGCGACCCGGGAGACGGCACCGAGGTCATCGGGGCGGCGGGCAGGGTCGCGGTCGTCCCGGAGGAGGGGGAGCTGGTGGATGAGAGCGAGGGTGAGGGCGAGGACGCCGGTGAGGGTGAGGAGGGGGCTGGTTTTCGAGAGCGACGGCAGCCGAGGGTGCCCTTCCGGCATGCGACCACCGAGCCGCAGGCGACCCACCGCCCCCGCCACCCGATCAGCCCCCGCAGCCACCAGCAACGGCGCCCCCGACAGGGCGTACAGCACGTACCGGTCGACGTACAGCGGCGAAACCTGCGACACCAGCATCAACGCCGCCGGCGGCACCACAACCAACGGCAGGGCAACCCCCGCACACGTCAACGCCCCCCGCCGCCCCAGCACCCCCACCAGCCCCAGCACAGCCAACCCCAGACACGCCCAGTACACCCCGTCCGTCGGCCCGAGAAACCCCCGCAGCAAACCCCCCGCCGTCTGCCACGTCGGCTCCCGCAACCACGCCACCTGAGCCGACTGCGCCCGCGACACAAGAACCATCGGCACCAGCGCAACTCCCACGGTCCCCGCCGCACACCCCCAGCCCCGCCACACCCGCACCCCCACCCGCCCCAGCGCCAGCGACACCGCGTGGGCGAGCAGCAGCAGGACCGCGAACTCGTGCAGCCAGCAGGTGAGGCCGAGGACGACGCCGTACGCCCGCCAGGAGGAACCCCCCTGCACGGCCCGCACGAGCAGCAGCGTCGCCCCGGTGGCACCGGCCGCGACCAAGGCGTACGAGCGGCCCTCCTGCGCGTAGTGCCCGGCCATCGGCGTGACCGCGTACAGCAGCCCCGCCCACAACCCGACCCGCGGCCGCACCAGCCGGGCGCCGAGCGCGGCCACCAGTCCCGCCGTCAGCGCCGCCGCGCACACGGAGGGCAGCCGGAGGACGACTTCGCCGGGGTGGACGCCGAGGACGGCGTGCATGAGGAGGTAGTACAGGCCGTGCACCGCGTCCACACCGTGCAGCAACTGCCAGATCTGCGGCACCGTGCGGCGCGCGACCTGGAAGGTGACGGCCTCGTCCCGCCACATACCGCCGCGGTCCAGCCCCCAGAGCCCGAGCACCAACATGACCAACCCGGCCACACACCGCGCACCTCTGGCCGCGCGAGTCGTTGCACCAGGTGCGTCCCGCGCATCCGGTGCAACCGATACATCCGGTGCATCCGCTGCGTCCGGTGCGTCAGCCGGTACGACATCCGCTGCGGCAGCCGCCCTGCGCGACTGCGGTTTCACAAGAGGCCCGATGCTCACCATGGCCCGATCTTTTGCGATTAGCCAACCTTTGCCGGTCATTGACGGCGTATCGGCATGGATACACCATCCGCGCGGATTAGGCTCCCACGTGATGAACCGTCTCCGTGTCACCCCCGGCCCGGTCCTCGCCCTCACCGCCGTATGGCTCGCCACCCGTGCCCTGATGTCGTGGCTGCTCACGCACGACAGCTCGCCCCTGCTGGGCGGAGGTTCGGTGCCGCGCGAGGTGTGGCGGCTGTACTTCCACTGGTACGGCGTCCTGTCGCACGGCGCGTTCCCGGCGCACGACAGCACCTGGCAGTACCCACCGGGCGCGGGCGCGGTGCTGCTGGCGCCCGGCCTGCTCCCGTGGTTGACGTACTTTCAGGCGTTCGTGGTGCTGACGCTGGCCGCGGACGCGCTGATCGCGGCGGCCCTGGTCCGCGCGGGAACGCGCCCCGGGCGGAGCCTGTTCGGCGCGACCCTGTGGACCTGCGGGCTGCCGCTGCTGCTGCATGTGCCGCTCGCCCGGTACGACGTGCAGGTGACCGCGCTCGCCGTCATCTCCCTGTTGACGTTGGGCCGCTCCCCCCGCGCGGGCGGCGTTTTCAGCGCGCTGGGCGCGCTGGTGAAGGTGTGGCCGGGCCTGGTGCTGCTGGGCGCGCCCCGGGGGCCCGTGACGCGCAGGGCGTGGGGGTGGACGGTGGCCGCCGGGAGCGCCTTCCTCGCACTCCTCGCCCTTTCGTTCCACAATCCGCTGGCCTTCCTGCGGGAGCAGGGCGGCCGGGGTGTGCAGATCGAGTCGTTCGGCGGTACGGCGCTGAATCTGGCGCGGCACGCCGGCTGGTCCGGCCGGGCCCGCTACCAGTACGGCGCGATCGAGCTGGTCGGCCCGCACGTGCCCGCCGTCGCCACCGCGTCCCTCGCGCTCACCGCGGCGGCCTTCGGGCTGCTGGTGCTGTGGCGGGTGCGGGCGCGACTCTGGAGCCCGGCCACGCCGTACGACGCCGCGCTCGCCGCGGTGCTGCTGTTCACCGTCACCAGCCGGGTGATCAGCCCCCAGTACATGATCTGGCTGATCGGTCTCGCCGCCGTGTGCCTGACCTCGCGGCACACCAGTCAGCGCCCGGTGGCCGTGCTGATCCTCGCGGCGAGCGCGCTCACCTCCGTGGCCTTCCCGATGTTCTACCGCGAGGTGGTCGCCGGCAGCTGGACCGGCTGTCTGCTGATGCTGGCCCGCAACGGGCTGCTGGCCGCCGCCGCGGTGCTGTCCTTCGTCCGGCTGTGGCGCTCCGCGCGGCCGCCGTCCGGAAAGCCCGCGCCCTCGACGCAACCCCGACCGGATTCAGACCGTCTTCCCGACCGAGCGCTAAGCATCTCTTAACGGGGTATTACCGAATATTTCTACGCTCCCGGCCTGTGGACCCCATGCATCCAGACCCGCGAGACCCGAACCCTACGCCTCAGGTCGGTGTCGTCGTCATCGGCTACAACGACGCCGACCACGTCGTCGACGCCGTACGCTCGGCGCTCGACCAGGGCGCCGCCGTCGGTGAGGTCGTCGCCGTCGACGACTGCTCGACGGACGGCAGCGGCGAACTGCTGGCCCGCCTGGCCGCCGGCGAACCCAGACTGCGGGTCGTGCGCCGCGGGGTCAACAGCGGCGGCTGCGGCAGCCCGCGCAACACCGGGATCGACGCGGTGACGATGCCGTACGTGATGTTCCTGGACAGCGACGACGTGCTGCCGCCCGGCGCGGTGGACGCGCTGCTGGCGGCGGCCTCGGGGGCGCGTGCCGAGGTCGCGAGCGGGCTGTGCGTGCGCCGGGAGCTGCCCTCGGGGCGCGATCAGCCCTGGCAGGCGCCCCTCTATGCGGCGCACACCGTCCTCGCACGCCCCTCCCAGCGCCCTCGCCTGGTGCACGACACGCTGTGCGTCAACAAGCTGTACCGGACCGCCTTCCTGCGCGAGCACGGCATCCGCTTCCCCGAGGGGCGCTTCCTCTACGAGGACTTCGTCTTCACCGCGCGCGTGCTCGCCGCGGCGCCGCGCATCGCACTCGTACCGGACCGCGTCTACGTGTGGCACGTGCGCCGGTCCGCCGAGCAGTTGTCACTCTCCCTGGACCGGGGGCGCATCGACAACTGGAAGGCGCGTACCGAGGCGTGCGCGCTGGCGTACGACATTCTGCTGAGCGCCGGGCAGAAGGAGCTGGCGCGGGCCGCGCGGGCGAAGTTCCTCGACCACGAGGTGCGTATGTACGCCCGCGAGCTGGGGTTGCGCGACGCGCACTACCAGCGCGCGTGGTGGGCGCACACCCGGGAGTACCTCGCGCGCTACGACGCCGCCGACTGGGAGCTGAACCCGACGGCGCCCGGCCGGCTGCTCGCGCGGGTCGTCCTGGAGTCCGCCGAGCCGTGCGACCTGCCCCGGCTGAAGGAGCTGGCCTCGCGCCCGGCCCGGCTGCTCCCGCCCTACGCCCGCACGCCCGACGGCACGCCCGTATGGTCCGCAGACCTCCCCCAGGTCGCCCTCACCCCCTTCCTGACCCGCCCCACCCGCGTCCTGCCGCTCACGGTGGACGCGGAACTGCGCCCCCGCGCGCGTGACGCCCGACTGTGCCTACGGCTGCACGAGCTGTACGGACGGATGGCCGAGGCCGGGCCGCGGGAGGTGGAGGTGGAGTGGCAGTCCAGGGAGGACGGGCGCACGGACCGGCGCGCGACGACCACCTTCACACCCTCCAGCGCCGACGACTGGTCGGCCGAGGTGCCCGTCGATCTGGGCGCGCTCGGCGCGGGCACCTGGGATCTGCGCCTGACCGTGCACTTCGCGGACGGCGCGTCCCGGGAGGTGACGGCGCACGCCCTCGCGGGCGCCGGCCGGCTGCGCCGACGCGCCGTCCCGAGCGCCCGGCACGGCGTACTGCTGGTCCAGCCGTACGCCACCCACTCCGGCGCCCTGGCCCTGCGCGTGGCGACCGGGGTACGGGGCGTCATGGGCGTGGCCCGCGGCCGACTCCGCCGCCTGCTTCACTGAGACCCACGGGACTGAGACGCCCCAGGGACCGAGAGCCACGGGCCCAGGAGTCAACACGCCCAAAGAACCATCACGCCCGAAGAACCATCACGACCGAAGAACCATCACGACCGAAAGCCATCACGACCAAGAGCCACCGGCCACCACAGGCCGGCCGGCTGACGAGGGGAGGCCGTACATGACCTGGCTGATCACCGGCGGCGCCGGATACATCGGGGCGCACGTCGTACGCGCGATGACCGAGGCGGGCGAGCGGACCGTGGTCTACGACGACCTGTCCACCGGTGTCGCCGGGCGCGTGCCCGACGAGGTCCCGCTGGTGCGGGGCTCGATCCTGGACGGCGAGAAGGTGGCCCGCACCCTCGCCGAGTACGAGGTGACCGGGGTCGTCCACCTGGCCGCGAAGAAGCAGGTGGGCGAGTCCGTGGACCTCCCGCTGCACTACTACCGGGAGAACGTGGAGGGCCTGCGCGTCCTGCTGGAGGCGGTGACGCAGGCGGAGATCCCGTCCTTCGTCTTCTCCTCCTCGGCCGCCGTCTACGGCATGCCGGACGTGGACCTGGTCACGGAGGAGACCCCCTGTCTCCCGCTCTCCCCCTACGGCGAGACCAAGCTGGCCGGCGAGTGGCTGGTGCGCGCGACGGGCCGGGCGACGGGCCTGGCGACCGCGTCCCTGCGCTACTTCAACGTGGCCGGCGCGGCCACCCCCGCCCTGGCCGACACGGGCGTCTTCAACCTTGTCCCCATGGTCTTCGAGAAGCTCACCGAGGGCGCGGCGCCGCGCATCTTCGGCGACGACTACCCGACCCCCGACGGCACCTGCGTCCGCGACTACATCCACGTGGTCGACCTGGCCGAGGCCCATGTGACGGTCGCCCGCGCCCTGCGCTCCACCCCCGGCCGCGACCTGACCCTCAACATCGGCCGCGGAGAGGGTGTCTCGGTCCGCGAGATGATCGACCACATCAACGCGGTCACCGGCTACGACCGCCCCCCGATCATCACCCCGCGCCGCCCCGGCGACCCCGCCCGCGTCGTCGCCTCCGCCGACCGCATCGCCACCGAACTGGGCTGGCAGGCCAAGTACGACGTCCAGGACATGATCACCTCAGCCTGGGAAGGCTGGGTACGCCTCCACCCGGAGGCGGCGCGCTCGTAGGCTCCGGTGATGACCGATCCCTCGTGCATCGAACGCGCCGTCGGAGCCCTGCTCGGCTCCGCCGTGGGCGACGCCCTCGGGGCACCCTTCGAGTTCGGCCCCGAAGGCGCCTTCTCGGCCCGTTTCCCGCACCCCGGGCACGGCGGGGAGATGTGCGGGGGCGGCGGCTGGGACCCCGGCGAGGCGACCGACGACACGCAGATGGCCGTACTGACCGCCGAGTCGCTGCTGGAGCGCGGGGGCCTGGACCTCCCGGACGTGTTCCGCCGCTTCCAGCGCTGGGCTGCCGCCGACCCGAAGGACATCGGTCTCCAGACGGAGGCGGTCCTGACCGGCGGCGCCCCCTGGGACACAGCCGCGACCCTGCACTTCCGGACGAACCAACGGGCGGCCGGGAACGGGGCGTTGATGCGGGCGGCCCCCTCGGCGCTCCACTTCGCACGCTACGGCCGTGCGGCCACCATGGACGCTGCCCGCCGCCTCTGCGCCCTCACTCACGGCGACCCCGCGGCCTGGGAGGGCACGGCCGTCCTGCACGAGCTGATCCGCGCCGCCCTGACCGGAGAGGATCCGCTCACCGCCGTACCGGACACCCTGGCGGCGCTCCACCCCGACCACCGGGCCCGCTACGCGACCATCCTCTCCCCCGGCTGGCACCCGGACCAGGCCACCGAGTTCAACGGCGCGGTCTGGCCCTGCCTGGGCTCGGCGGTCTGGGCCCTGCGCACGACGACGTCCTACGAGGAGGCGGTACGTACGGCGATCGACCTGGGCGGCGACACGGACACGGTGGCGGCGGTCACCGGGGCGTTGGCGGGAGCGGTGTACGGGATCGGCGCGGTACCGGAACGCTGGACCGCGCTAATTCACGTACCGCTGCCAGGGTTCGACGGGCGGGTACTACGGGCACCGGAACTGGTCGACCTCGCCCAGCGGTTGCTCTAGCGGCAAGCCGCCTGCGCGGGCAAGCGGGACCCACCCCCGGCCGGCCACAGTGCCGGGCAAGGTCACAGCGCCTTGAGCGCCCCCGCCGTAGCCCGGGCCAGATTCTCCAGGTACCCCTTCGGCAGCTTCGGGGAGCGGATCACCACCGAGCGCCAGTACAGCGGGCCGGAGATCAGGTCCAGGGCCAGGTCGGGATCGATCCCGGCCCGGACCTCGCCCCGCGCCTCCGCCGCCGCCACGATCTTGCTGGCGACCCCCTCCTGACCGTCCCGCAGCGCCTTCTGCATGGCCTCCGCGATGTCGGGATTGCGGGCCGCCTCCGCCTGGAGGTCGGGGATGATCTGGGAGGCCACGGGGTGGCGCAGGGCGCGGGACGTCACCTCGTACAACAGCCGCAGGTCCCCCTCCAGGGAGCCCGTGTCCGGGACCGGCAGGCCCAGTACCGCCATCGCCGACACCACGTCCAGCACCAGGTGGAGCTTGGAGCGCCAGCGGCGGTAGACAGCCGTCTTGCCGACGCCCGCCCGCCGTGCGATGCCCTCGATGGACATACGGGCATAGCCGACGGCCGCCAGTTCCTCGAAGACGGCCGCGCGGATGGCCTCGGTCACGTCCTCCCGGAGCACGGCAGCCCCGGCGGGGGCCCGGCGGCGCACGCGCTTCGGGGCCTCGTCGGCGTTCGTCGTCATACCGAACAGCATAGGGCGTTACGACGAAACGGTTGCGTTCCGACGGTCGATGGTTCTACGCTCACGTTGCGACGATACGGTCCCGTCCCGACGTAAGAGAACGTGAAGAGAAGCGTAAGGAAACGCCGGATGGCGGACGAGGACCGCGCAGGCCCGGCGGCAGCCGGACGCACCCCCCTCCCCCGAGCGAAAGCAGCGGATGTGAGCCAGGTCCTCCACACACCGCCCCCCACCCAGGTCCCGGCCGACGACGACCTCACGGCGCTGGCCGCCCGGCACGGCCTCACGGTCAGCGGCGCCCGCCCGACCCTGCCGGAGTACGTCCGCCAGCTGTGGGCCCGACGCCACTTCATCACCGCCTTCGCCACCGCCAAACTCACCGCCCAGTACAGCCAGGCGAAGCTCGGCCAGATCTGGCAGGTCATGAACCCGCTGCTGAACGCGGCGGTCTACTACTTCATCTTCGGCGTGCTCCTGGGCACCAGCAAGGGCGTGCCGGACTACATCCCCTTCCTGGTCACGGGCGTGTTCATCTGGACGTTCACGCAGAGCTCGATCATGGCGGGGACCCGCGCGATCTCGGGCAACCTCGGTCTGGTCCGCGCCCTGCACTTCCCACGCGCCTCGCTGCCGATCTCCTTCTGCCTCCAGCAGCTCCAGCAGTTGCTGTTCTCGATGACCGCGCTGGTCGTGATCATCCTGTCCTTCGGCATCCCGATCACGCCCCGCTGGCTGCTCGCGATCCCCGCGCTGATCCTGCAGTCCGTCTTCAACGCGGGCGTGTCGATGATCGTGGCCCGGTGGGGTGCCAAGACCCCGGACATCGCCCAGCTGATGCCGTTCGTGCTGCGCACCTGGATGTACGTGTCCGGCGTGATGTGGAGCATCAGCAAGCTCACCAAGAAGGACAACCTGCCGCACATCGTCACGGTCATGCTGGAGACCAACCCGGCCGCCGTCTACATCGACCTCATGCGGTACGCGCTGATCCACAGCTTCCACGGCAAGCAGCTGCCCCCGCACGTGTGGGCGGCGGCCACCGGCTGGGCGCTGCTGGCCGGCATCGGCGGCTTCATCTATTTCTGGAAGGCTGAGGAGACGTACGGCCGTGGCTGAGCAGACCGCAGAGAACATCCCCACCGTCGTCGCCGACGGCGTCGACATCGTCTACCGGGTCAACGGCACCGGCGCGGGCCGCGGCACCGCCACCGCCGCCCTCAACCGCATCCTGCGCCGCAAGCAGGCCGAGAAGGCGGCCGGCGTGCGCCGGGTGCACGCGGTGAAGAAGGTGTCGTTCGTCGCCTACAAGGGCGAGGCGATCGGACTGATCGGCACGAACGGCTCCGGCAAGTCCACGCTGCTCAAGGCCGTCGCCGGGCTCCTCCCGGTGGAGAACGGACACATCTACACCCACGGCCAGCCCTCCCTGCTGGGCGTCAACGCGGCCCTGATGAACGACCTCACCGGCGAACGCAACGTCCACCTCGGCGGTCTCGCCATGGGCATGTCCCGTGAGCAGGTCAAGGACCGCTACCAGGACATCGTCGACTTCTCCGGGATCAACGAGAAGGGCGACTTCATCACGCTGCCCATGCGGACGTACTCCTCCGGCATGGCCGCCCGCCTGCGCTTCTCCATCGCCGCCGCCAAGGATCACGACGTCCTGCTGATCGACGAGGCGCTGGCCACCGGCGACCGCTCCTTCCAGAAGCGCTCCGAGGAGCGGATCCGCGAGCTGCGCGAGCACGCGGGAACGGTCTTCCTGGTCAGCCACAACAACAAGTCGATCCGTGACACCTGCGAGCGGGTGCTGTGGCTGGAGCGCGGCGAGCTGCGCATGGACGGGCCGACGGAGGACGTCATGCAGGAGTACGAGGCCTTCACCGGCGACAAGACCGGCAAGGCACAGCAGAAGCCGGCACCCAAGAAGGCGGCGCCGAAACCCGAGGCTCCCAAAGTCCCTCTTCCTTCGTGAGCCCTGCTCTTACCTCAGGCGTGGTTATACCTTTCATCCCTCTAGTGACAGTATGTTATGAAGGGTGCCCCCTGAGATGACGAGCCCAAGGAGTCCCCTGCGATGCCCCAACTCAGCGTCATCGTCTACGGGCCGAACGCCCAAGGACATCTGACCGAGCTGCTGGACTCGCTGGAGGCCCGCCCGCTCCCGGACGCCGAGGTGATCGTCGCCGCGGTCGGCGACTGGGCGCGGGAGACGGCCGAGCGCCACGCTCCTGAGACGGTCGTGGTGCCCCTGCCGGAGGACACCGGTGACGCGGCGGCCCGGGCGGCGGGCGCCGCGCGGGCCTCCGGCCGCTGGCTGCACTTCGTGCACTCCAAGGACGGTCTGCCCGCCGGCGCGCCCCGGCTGATCGCCGAGCGGACCGCCGAACTGGACGACACCGGCACCACTGGCACCCCCGTTGACGTACTCCTCCTCGACCACGTCACCACCACCTGGCAGACCGCCGCCGCCCCCTCCCGCGACGGCCGCCTCCTCGCCGGCGCCGGCCGCGCCGACCTCGCCCTGGACGACGCGGCCGACCTGCTGCGCCTCACCCCGCTGCTCGGCACCCGCGCCCTGCGCACCGCGTTCTGGCGGGCGCACGAGGAGCAGCTCACCACCGACGACGAGCCGTACGCCGCCCACGCGGCCCTGCTGCACGCCGGCCGTGTCGCCTGCCTGAACCAGGCGGCGTACGAGAACCGCGTGCTGCGCCCCGAGAGCCAGCCGCCCCTCACCCCCGAGGACCGCTTCGCGCTCATCGACCGCTACGAGTCCCTGCTCCCGCTCGCCAGGGACCGCCGTGCCGCCCGTACGGTTCTGTACGACCTGATGGTCCGCGACCTGGTGCGCACCTTCGCCGGCGAGAACCTGCCCGACGCGGTGGCCCGTGAGTTCTTCCGCCGGGCCTCCCTCGCGGCGGTCCGCTGGCGCCCGGAGGGCCACCAGCGCCCGGCCGGCATCGAGGGCGTCCGGCACGCCCTGCTCGAAGAGGGCGCGTACACCAAGTACCGCGCCTTCCAGGCCGCCAACCGCAGCCGCCGCGCCGCCAAGAAGGCCGTACGGACCCGTAAGCGCCAGGTCGGCGCGAAGCTCCGCGACCAGCAGTACCGCAGGGCGCTCAGCCGTCCGGTCGACCCGAACCTGGCCGTGTTCGCGGCCTACTGGGAGCGCGGGGTCTCCTGCAACCCGGCCGCCATCGCCGCCAAGCTCGCCGAACTCGCCCCGCACATCCACCGGGTGTGGGTGGTGAACAAGGAGAACGCGGCCCTCCTGCCGCCCGGCACGGACCATGTGATCCCCGGCACCCGCCGCTACTGGGAGACCCTGGCCACCGCCAAGTACCTCGTCAACAACGTCAACTTCCCCAACGCGGTGGTCAAACGCCCCGAGGCGATCCACCTCCAGACCCACCACGGCACCCCGCTCAAGCGCATGGGCCTGGACCAGATGGAACACCCGGCCGCCGCCAAGGGCCTGGACTTCGCCGCACTGCTGGCCCGTATCGACAAGTGGGACTACAGCGTCAGCGCCAACAGCCACTCCACCCGCATGTGGGAGCGCGCCTACCCGGCCCGCTACACCTCCCTGGACCACGGCTATCCGCGCAACGACGTCTTCTACACGGCCACGGCCGCCGACGTCCGCGCCGCCCGCGCGCGCCTGGGCATCGCCCCCGGCAGGACAGCCGTCCTCTACGCCCCCACCCACCGCGACTACGAGGCCGGCTTCACGCCCCGCCTCGACCTCGCCGCCCTCGCCGACCAGCTCGGCGAGGACACGGTCCTGCTGGTCCGCGCCCACTACTTCTACGGCGGCGCGGCCTCCCCGCTGACCGGCCTGCGCCGCTCCGGCCGGATCATCGACGTCTCCTCCTACGACCCCGTAGAGGAGCTGTGCCTGGCCGCCGACGCGCTGGTCACGGACTACTCGTCGATCATGTTCGACTACGCCAACCTGGACCGCCCGATCGTCGTCTACGCCGACGACTGGGAGACGTACCGGACCACCCGGGGCGTCTACTTCGACCTGATGGCCGAGGCGCCGGGCCGGGTCGCCCGCACCCAGGAGGAACTCGCGGAGATCTTCCTCTCCGGCGCCTGGCGTGACGAGGGCGCGGCGAAGGCGCGGGCCGCGTTCCGGCGCCGGTTCTGCGAGTACGACGACGGACGCGCCGCCGAACGGGTCGTACGACGGGTCTTCCTCGGTGAACCCGAGGAGGCGCTGCCCCCGGTACTCCCGCTCGACGAACGCACCCCCGCCCCGACCCCCGAGGAGGCCACGGCATGACGACCCCCGACGTCACGGTGACGGTCATCGTCTACAACGACGCGGCCCGCCTCCCCCGGGCGGTCGCGTCGCTGCGCGCCCAGACCCACGCCAACATCGAGATCGTCATCAGCGACGACCACTCGACCGACGACACGCCCGCGGTGGCACGGCGGCTGGCCGCCGAGGACCACCGCGTCCGCTACCTCCGCCTGCCGGAGAACAGCGGCGGCTGCAGCGCCCCGCGCAACCGGGCCATCGAGATCGCCCGGGCGCCGTACCTGATGTTCCTCGACAGCGACGACGAACTCCCGCCGCGCGCGGTCGAGCTGCTGCTGGCGGCGCACCGGGAGCGGGAGGTGGACTTCACGATGGGTGCGGTCCGCCGGGTCCGGGTGGACAACGGTCACCGCTCGACCTGGATGCCCCACCTGGTCGCCGAGCACCGCACGGTGGAAGGCATCGAGGACGACCCCCGGCTGCTCTTCGAGCACCTCTCCACCAGCAAGATGTACGCCCGCGCGTTCCTCGACCGCCACCAGCTCCGCTTCCCGGAGGGCATCCACTACGAGGACCAGCTGTTCTCGGCGCAGGCGTACTGCCTGGCGAAGGCGTTCACGATCATCCCGGACCCGGTGTACGTCTGGTACATCGACCCGTTCGCGGCGGCGGCCTCGGCGTCCATCTCCAACCAGCGGCACAAGGTCACGAACGTCCGCGACCGGGTCCACGTCCAGCGTCTGATCGACGACTTCCTGGTGGAGAGCGGGCACGCGGCGCTGCGGGAGGACAAGGACTTCAAGTTCCTCAAGCACGACTTCCGGATGTACGCGGGCGACCTGCCCTACCGGGACGCCGAGTGGCTGGAGTCCTTCGCCGAGATCATGAACCCGTACCTGGACACGCTGGCCGAGGGCGCCTTCGCCCGCCTGCCCCGCCCGGAACGGATCATCCTCCAACTCCTGCGCGACGGCCGCCTGTCCGACGTCCGGCTGGCGGCGCGCGGCCTGGGCAACGGCGTAGCACCTCGGCAGGTCACCGCCGACGACTCCGGCACCACCTACTGGGGTGACACCGTCCCCTCCGCCGACCGGGCCCGCCGCGAACTGGACGTCTCCGACCTGGAGCTGGACACGCGCCCCTTCCCCAGCGCTCACTTCCGCCACGAGATCACCGAACTGACGCCGGGCCCTGGAGCCTGCGTCACCCTCGCGATCCGCACCTACGACCCCGGCCTGCGGCTCCCGGTGGGACCGCAGCGCGCGAGTCTGGTGCTGGCCCCCGGCCGGCGCCGCCTGACGGTCCCGTTCCGCCTGGACCCGGTCCGCCCGGGCCTCTTCGAGGGCCGCGTCCGCCTGGACCTGTCGACGGCACCGCTGCCTGTGCAGGGCTTCGACGGAGTACGCCACCCGCTGCTCCGCCTGGAACAACAGGGTCTGGCCCACTCGGGCCTGCTCCTGGCCCCCCTGGACTTCCCCGTCGTCACAGCCCGCATCGACTACCGCTCCGGCGCCACCCCCCACCAGGTCACCATCGAACCGGAGGGCCGCAACCCCGGCCGCCTCCAGATCCGTTGGCAGCCGGTGGGAGTTACGGCCACGGTGATCAGACCGGTGGTCCAGAAGGTGGCCCGCCCGAAGGTACGGAACGCTGCGCGGCTGGTGGCGAGTGTGCTGAGGTAACAGGGCCGATCTTCGTCTGCGGGTGCGTGGGGGCTGGTCGCGCAGTTCCCCGCGCCCCTTTGGGGCGCGGGCAAGCGAAACCCACCCCCGCCCAGCCGCAGCGCCGGTCAGCGGTCCACTTCGTACAGGACCTGCTCACCCGGCCCGGTGGCCACCTGCCGCAGCCACGGCTCCGCGGACGACCTGCCGCCCACGACCCACCGCACCCCGTACTCCCGCAATATGGTCCGCCGCCCCTCGGCCGACGTACCCGCAGCGAAGTACCGCGTCACCGCCGCATCCCGCCGACCCGCATCCGGCAGAAACACATCGGGATACCCAGGAGCCACGGTGTACGGCCCGTACGCGGGAATCTGCCGGGACGGAAACGTACGGGCCATGACCACGTCCCCGTACTTCACCCAGGGCGTGATCCACTGATACCCCACCCACGGCGTCCGGTACTTCGCCGCGACCGCCCCGGGCAGCGCATCCCGCCCGACCACATACCCGAGCGTCCCCGCCTGCGCCCACGCCCCCACGGCCAGCGCAGCGCCGAGCACACACGCCCACCCGACCTGGACCGCCCGCTTCCCCGCCGACACGGCCTCCAGCGCGGCCGCCAGCTGGGCCGGGATCAGTACGGCCGGCAGGGCGCGGCCCCACGAGTAGTGCCCGGTCAGCCCGCCCGCGGCGAACACCAGCACACCGAGGAGGAAGAAGAGGACCAGCGGATCCCAGCGGTCCCGCCGCCAGCGCAGGCCCAGTGCCACGACCCCCAGCAGCACCAGCCCGAACCGCCCGGCCAGGTGGTCGTACAGCGGCCGGTGGATCGCCTCCAGGTCCGCGCCGGCGGAGAAGAGCGAGAAGAAGTCGTAGTACGGCCAGAGCCCCAGCAGCACCACGCCGAGCGCCAGAGCGGCGCCGAGCCGCAGCAGTACCGTCCTGCCCGGCCGTGCCGCGATCACCAGCGCCAGCGCGCCCAGTGACGCCACCACCCCCGTGAACTGGTGGCACAGCAGGATCAGCCCCCACAGCAGGCCGAGCCCCAGCCACACCCCCCAGCGGGTCTCGTCGCGCAACGCCCGGGTCAGCCAGGCCCAGAAGTGGAACGACAGGCCGAGGGCGAGCACGCTCGGGTACGACACCGTCAGCGCGAGCGAGTTGAGACCGAGGAAGCCGCTCCAGTTGAACAGGAGGGGGCCCCAGAGGAAGACCAGGCTCAGGATCGCGAGGGCGGGCGCCGCGCGGTGCGCGCTGAGCGTGCGGACGTACCGCCACACCCCGGTGACCAGCAGCCCGAGCCCGACGACCGCGCCGATCCGCAGCACGTCGAACACCGACAGGCTGGTGATCCTGGCGAGGCAGCCCAGCAGCAGCATCCAGGGCGAGTAGTACGGGCTCGGCGTGTCGGCGTCGACCAACGGGTTCCCGGGGTTCGACAGGCTGTGCCGCAGCCGTTGCACGGTCGCCGCGTGCATACCGAGATCGCCCGCCCAGGGCAGACGGACGATCACCAGGAGCATCAGAACCAGCACGAGCGCGGCGGCGGCCTGCGGCAGCGCCCGCACCGCGCCCGCGGGGCTAGGCGGCGCGGCGCGCATCCTGCTGGAACACCCAGGTGCGGTAGACAAGGAAACGGAAGGCGGAGGCGAGCACGATCGACAGCGCCTTCACCGCATTCGATTCGAACGCACTGTGCAGTCCGAGCCCGTGATAACCGACCCAGAACAGGCCGCTTTCCATGACCACGCCGAGTCCGCTGAAGACGAAGAACAGGACGAGCTGGCGGCGGGTGCGCGAGGCCCGGTCGCGATACGCGTAATAGCGGAAGCCCAGGTAATTGGTCGCCATCGCGATACAGCTGGCCAGGACCGTCGCGGTCATCGCCTGCCAACGCAGGCCGTGCAGCAGCAGGTTGAAGACCAGGAAATTGACGAGGACACCGCTGCCGCCGACAACCCCGAATTTCACGACTTCCAGCACGACGCGCGTGACGGGCCGGGCCGGAGCCGGCGCGGTTGCCGCCGGGCGGGTCTCGGTGAGGTTCACTGTCACAGCCCCGACCCTATCCGAAACGTACCGATTAGCAGGAAACGGTAAATTCGCTGATCTTTTTTGGCTAAGGCTCGGCAAGAAAGAAGGCGCCCCGGGCCTGACCGGCCCGGGGCGCCCTCATCGCCGTACGGCTACGAATGCGTGCGCAGCAGCGTCCGCATCGTCCGCATCGCCACCGACAGGTTGGCGAGGTCGAAGGATTCCGAACCGCGGATCTCCTCCAGGGTGGAGCGCGCCCGGCCCAGGATCGCCGAGTTCTTCTGCTCCCAGGCCTGGTAGCGCTGCTCCGGGCTGGCGGAGCCGTTGCCGGCCGCGAGGATGTCCGCCGTGAGGGCCGAGTGGGCCGCGTACAGGTCCTCGCGGATGGAGGCGCGGGCCATCGACTGCCAACGGTCGGCGCGCGGCAGCTCGATGATGCGGTCCATCAGCTGCGTGATGTTGAGCCGGTCGGCGAGGTCGTAGTAGACCTCGGCGACGTCCAGCGGCTCCTTGCCCATGCGGTCGGCCACCGAGACGATGTCCAGCGCCGGGAAGGCGGAGGAGAACCCGGCCACGCGGGTGGCCAGTTCGTCCGGGACACCGGCCGCGGACAGCTCGTCGTACACGTGCTGGTACCACTCCAGGTCCGCGCCGCGCAGCAGCTTGGGCAGCTCCTGCCAGACCCGCTCCACCCGCTCGCCGAAGAACTCGACGGTCTCGGCGAGCTGCAGCGGCTGCGGCCGGTTGTTCAGCAGCCAGCGCGTGCCGCGCTCGACCAGGCGGCGCGAGTGCAGCCGGATCCGGGTCTGGACGGCCGCGTCGACCTTGTTGTCCAGCTCCTCGACCGCGTCCCACACCGGCGCCGAGCGGAAGATCGCGCGGGCCGCGGTCTGGGCGCGGACGATCTCCTCCAGCGAGGCACCCGTCTCCTCGCGCAGACGGTGCAGATACGTCGTACCGCCCGTGTTGACCGTGTCGTTGACCAGCACGGTCGTGGTGATCTCGCGGCGCAGCGGGTGGCTGTCGACCGCGTCCGCGAACCGCTCGCGCAGCGCCGTCGGGAAGTAGGCGTGCAGCAGGGTGCGCAGATACGGGTCGTCCGGCAGCGAGGTGTGCAGCAGCTCCTCGGCGACCGTGATCTTCGTGTACGCCAGCAGGACGGCCGTCTCCGGACCGGTCAGGCCCTGGCCCTGGCCGAGCCGCTCGCGGATCTGGCGGTCGGTGGGCAGGAACTCCAGCGCCCGGTCCAGGTGGCCCTCGCGGACCATGTGGCGGATGAACCGCTGCTGCGCGTGCAGCATGTCCTTGGACTGGAAGAGGGCGTTGGCGAGCGCCGTGTTCTGCGCGTAGTTGTTGCGCAGGACCAGCGCGCCGACCTCGTCGGTCATCTCGGCGAGCAGCTTGTTGCGCTGCTTGACGGTCATGTCGCCGTCCGCGACCAGGCCGTTCAGCAGGATCTTGATGTTCACCTCGTGGTCGGAGGTGTCCACACCGGCGCTGTTGTCGATCGCGTCGGTGTTGATCCGGCCGCCGTGCAGCGCGAACTCGATGCGGCCCAGCTGGGTCAGGCCCAGGTTGCCGCCCTCGCCGACGACCTTGACGCGCAGGTCGCGGCCGTCGACGCGGATGGCGTCGTTGGCCTTGTCGCCGACGTCGGCGTTGGACTCCGCCGACGACTTCACGTACGTGCCGATGCCGCCGTTCCACAGCAGGTCCACCGGCGCCTGGAAGATCGTCTTCATCAGGTCGGCCGGGGTCATCTTGGAGATCTTCTCCTCGATGCCCAGCGCCTCGCGGATGTGCGCGTTGAGCGGGATCGCCTTGGCCGTGCGCGGGAAGATCCCGCCGCCCGCCGACAGCAGCTCGGTGTTGTAGTCCGCCCAGCTGGAGCGGGGCAGCTCGAACAGGCGGCGGCGCTCGGCGTAGGAGGTGGCCGCGTCCGGGTTCGGGTCGATGAAGATGTGCCGGTGGTCGAAGGCGGCGACCAGGCGGATGTGCTCGGAGAGCAGCATGCCGTTGCCGAACACGTCACCGGACATGTCACCGATGCCGACGACCGTGAAGTCCTCGGTCTGCGTGTCCACGCCCAGCTCACGGAAGTGCCGCTTCACGGACTCCCAGGCGCCGCGCGCGGTGATGCCCATGCCCTTGTGGTCGTAGCCCGCGCTGCCGCCGGAGGCGAAGGCGTCGCCGAGCCAGAAGTTGTACTTCTCGGCAACTCCGTTGGCGATGTCGGAGAACGTCGCGGTGCCCTTGTCGGCCGCGACCACCAGGTAGGTGTCGTCCCCGTCGTGCCGCACCACGTCCTGCGGCGGCACGACCTCGCCGGCCACCATGTTGTCGGTGATGTCGAGCAGCGCCGAGATGAACGTCTTGTAGCTGGCGATGCCCTCGGCCAGCCACGCGTCCCGGTCCACGCTCGGGTCCGGCAGCTGCTTGGCGACGAAGCCGCCCTTGGCGCCGACCGGCACGATGACGGTGTTCTTCACCATCTGCGCCTTGACCAGGCCGAGGATCTCGGTACGGAAGTCCTCACGGCGGTCCGACCAGCGCAGGCCGCCTCGGGCGACCTTGCCGAAGCGCAGGTGCACGCCCTCGACCCGCGGCGAGTACACCCAGATCTCGTACGCCGGGCGCGGCGCGGGCAGGTCCGGGATGGCCTGCGGGTCGAACTTCATGGACACGTACTCGTGCGGCTTGCCGCCGAGCGCCTCCTGGAAGAAGTTCGTGCGCAGGGTCGCCTTGATGACGGTCAGGAAGGAGCGCAGGATGCGGTCCTCGTCCAGGCTCGCCACCTGGTCCAGGGCCGCGTCCAGCTCCTCCAGCAGAGCGTCCACGATCTCCAGGCCGGCCTTCTGCCGGTCCGGGGACATCCGCGCCTCGAACAGGGAGACGAGGAGCCGGGTGGTGTGGACGTTGTTGCGGAGGGTGTCCTCCATGTAGTCCTGGCTGAAGGTGGAGCCGGCCTGCCGCAGGTACTTGGCGTACGCGCGCAGCACCGTAGCCTGCCGCCAGTTCAGCCCGGCGCTCAGCACGAGGGCGTTGAAGCCGTCGTTCTCCGCCAGACCGGTCCAGGTCGCGGCGAACGCCTCCTGGAACCGCTCACGGCCGTCGTCGCCGAGGTAGTCGCCGTTGCCGCCGCCCAGCGCCTTGGGCAGGCGCAGACCGAAGTCGTAGATCCAGGCGACGGTGCGGTCCGCGCAGCGCAGCTCGTACGGCCGCTCGTCCACGACCTCGACGCCGAGCCGGTTGAGGACCGGCAGCACGGCGGACAGGGAGACCGCGTCGCCCTTGCGGTAGATCTTGAAGCGGCGCTCGTCGGGAGCGGCGCCCACCGGCTCGTACAGGCTGAGCGAGAAGTCGTTGCCCTTCTCCGCGGTGAGCCGCTCCAGGTGGACCAGGTCGGCGACCGCCGCGCGCGGGGTGTGGTCGGCCTTGTAGCCCTCGGGGAAGGAGTTGCCGCCGTAGTAGCGGCGCAGCAGCTCGGCCGCGCGCTCCTCGCCGCACTCGGCGTTCAGCGCCTCCGCGAACCCGTCCGCCCAGGACCGGGCGGCCTCGACCAGGCGGGCCTCGATACGGTCCTTGTCGGCGTCCGACAGCTGGGGCAGCTCGGTGCCCGGCGGGACGCGGACGACGAAGTGCAGCCGGGACAGGATCGACTCGGTGTTCCAGGCGGTGAAGTCGACGCTGATGCCGCCGAGCTCCTCCTTCAGGATGTCGATGATCCGCAGCCGGACGCCGGTGGTGTAGCGGTCGCGCGGGAGGTAGACGAGGGCCGAGTAGTAGCGGCCGTACTCGTCCTGGCGCAGGTACAGCCGCAGCCGGCGGCGCTCCTGCAGGTACAGAACGCTCGTCGCGATGGCCTGCAGCTCGGCGGCCGGGGTCTGGAACAGCTCGTCGCGCGGGTAGGTCTCCAGGATCTGGAGCAGGTCGCGGCCGTCGTGGCTCTCGGGCGAGAAGCCGGCGCGTTGCAGGACCTCGTCGACCTTGCGCCGGATGACCGGGACCCGGCGGACGGACTCGGTGTAGGCGGCGGAGGAGAACAGACCGAGGAAACGGCGCTCGCCGACGACGCTGCCGTCCGCGGCGAACTTCTTGACGCCGACGTAGTCCAGGTACGACGGCCGGTGCACGGTGGCCCGGCTGTTGGCCTTGGTCAGCACCAGCTGCTTGTGCTCGCGCGCCTTGGCGCGGGCGTCGGCCGGCAGCCGCTCGAAGGACGGGCTGACCGGGTGCTGGTCGTCCTCGGCGTGGTGCGGGTCGGAGCGCAGGATGCCCAGGCCGGTGCCGGGCACGGCGGCGAGGGTGTCGTCGTCGCGCAGCTGGTACTCGCGGAAGCCGAGGAAGGTGAAGTGATCGGCGGACAGCCAGCGCAGCAGCTCGCGGGCCTCCTCGACCTCGGGCGTGGGGAGGTCGCCCGGCCGGGGCTCGCTCCCCAGCTCGTCGGCGATCCGGGTCGCCGCGTCCCGCATCTTCTCCCAGTCCTCGACGGCCTCGCGGACGTCGGACAGGACGCGCAGCAGGTCGGCGGTGATCTGCTTCAGATCGGCGCGGTCGGTCTCCCGGTCGGTCTCGACGTGGATCCAGGACTCGATGTGCGCGTCGTGCGGGAGGTCGCCGCCGGGTGCGGTGGGCAGCACCTCGATGAGCTTGCCGGTGAGGTCGCGCCGGACGACGATCTGCGGGTGGATGACGACGTGGATGCCGCGTCCCTGCCGGGTCAGCTCATTGGTGACCGAGTCGACGAGGAAGGGCATGTCGTCGGTGACGACCTCCACGACGGTGTGGCTGCAGGTCCACCCGTTCTCCTCGACGGTCGGGGTGTGCACCCGGACGTTCGCGGTGCCCTGGGGGCGGTTCTCGGCGAGCCGGTAGTGCGAGACCGCGGCGCCGAAGACATCGACCGGGTCGCGGTCGGTGAGGTCTTCCGGGGCGGTGTGCAGGTAGTAGCGCTGGAGGAACGCGAGCACGGACTCGGTGTCGGGAGTACCGGCCGAGCCCTCGCCCGTCGTCCCGGTCGGTAGGTGCCCCCCGACCGGGCTGTTCTCAGCTACCCGGGCGGCCCGTTCGAGCAGCTCGGCCTTGGCTTCGTCCAGCTTGGTCTGCATTGTCCTCTGGCTCCTGTCGCGCGCCATTGCGTGACGTAGAAGGAAAAACGGCCTCTTCCCCTCCGGCTCGACGCCACGGCCCGGGGTGTCCGGTCCGATCCGACGCTATGCCGCGAGGTGAGATGAGCGGGGGGTATTCGGCCATTGTTGGCACGCCCGTCAGATGTGACGCTGCTCTCGGCACCGTCGCTTTCCGGGCCGTCGTCGGCGTCCTGGGGGCATCTGTGCTCCCCTCCCGCCCGCGAAGACCAGCGACCGCCGCCCGGTCACGGAGGTGTTCCGTGCAACCCGGGCGCAGGGCAGGAGCAGGATCGCCCCCGCGAGATATCGCGCTGATCACGCCACAAGGCTATCGCTCCTTACCCGGGGCCCGTCATGAGCCGTATGTGTACAAAACAGGGGTCGGAAGTTTGACGTTCTGCACAGGGGCGGGGCGGGGGTGGGTGGCGTATCCGGGTGCCGTATCCGGTCGCGCCCGGAGTCTGCGGGACGCACCCTGAAAGCGACGGGCCCTCTTGGCAAGCGCGCCCTGGGAAGGCACGTTGCCTGCAACAGTGCCCGTCCCCCGTGGAGGGGACAGTGCCGCCCGGGAGGAGCCGACATGCCCGCGAAGATCCTCATCATCACCGGCGACGCAGCGGAGTCCCTGGAAGTCCTCTACCCCTACCAGCGTCTGCGCGAGGAAGGCTACGACGTCGACATCGCGGCCCCCACCCGCAAGACGCTCCGCTTCGTCGTCCACGACTTCGAGCCCGGCTACGACACCTACACCGAGAAGCCCGGCTACACGTGGCCCGCCGACCTCGCCTTCTCCGAGGTCGACCCCGGCCAGTACGCGGCCATCGTCATCCCCGGCGGCCGCGCCCCCGAGTACCTGCGCAACGACCCCGAGCTGCGCAAGATCCTCAAGGCCTTCTTCGACGCGGACAAGCCCGTCGCCCAGATCTGCCACGGCCCCCTGCTCACCGCCGCGATCGACAGCCTCCGCGGCCGCCGCGTCACGGCGTACCCGGCCCTGGAACCGGACATGCAGACCGCCGGAGCCCACTTCGAGGACAGCGAAGCGGTGGTGGACGGCACACTGATCTCGGCCCGCGCGTGGCCGGACCATCCGGCTTGGATGCGGGAGTTCCTGAAGGTACTGAGGGCAAAGGCACCGGCGAGCTGAGCACCGTTCGCTCGGCGCCCACCCTGCTGCGGCCGTCACGCCCGCATGGGTGCGGGCAGTCGTGCCGCTGGGGCGGCACGGGTGGGGGGTGGGGTCCCCCCCGCTCGAGCGAAGCCGAGAGTGGGGGAGGCACCCTGCCGGCGCCGGGAAGCGACCCCGCCCCCGGCCGACACCAACACCGGGCACCGCATCAAGCCCCGCTCACGCCACCAGTCGCTGCGCCTCCTCCACCGCCTCGGCCAACGTGTCCACCACCGGCACCCCGACCTCCTCCAGGCTGGCCCGGCTGTGCGAACCCCCGGTGTACAGCACAGCCCCCGCCCCCACATGCCGCGCAGCAACCGCATCATCCGCCGCATCACCGATCACCACGGTCCGAGCAACCTCCACCGCCCCGGACAGCGCCTCCAGATGCCGCACCATGTGCTCGGCCTTGCTGCCACCGGACGGCCCCGTACGCCCGTCGACCCGTATGAAGTGCGGCTCGATCCCGAACCCCCGCACCAGCGGCACAAGCTCCTCATGCCCGTACATGCTCAGCAGCGACTGACTGTGCCCCGCCGACCGCCACCCCGCGAGCAGCTCGGCCGCCCCGTCGGCCAGCCCGCAGCGGACCCGATGCTCCGCGTAGTACCGATGGAAGACCTCGTCCATCTGCTCCCACTCGGCATCCGTGGGCAGCCGCCCGAGCAACCGCTCGTAGAACCTCGGCACCGGCACGCAGTACAGCGCCCGGTACTGCTCCAGCGTGATCGGCGCCAGCCCCAGCTCGGCGAAGGCCGCGTTCGTCGCCCCGATGATCGCGTCATTGTCATGGAACAGGGTCCCGTTCCAGTCCCAGACAATGTGCGCGCTTCCGTGCATCCCCATGCCGAAAACCGTACCCGCCCGCACTGACAGTCAGCGCGGGCCGACAGCCCGGGACCCGCTCAGACCCCGCCCACCAGGTTGGGAATCTCCTGCGTGGCGTACCACAGCAGCTCATGGTCGTCGGCGCCGTCCACGACGAACTGCGCGTCGTCGTCCCCGCCGTCGGCCGCCTCCAGCGCCTCCGCGGCCGCGGCCACGTCCTGCTCCGCGTCATCGGCGTCGACATGCACCGCCGCAGCCTTGGCGAGCGCCACCGTACCGGCCACCGTCACCTCGCCGAGCGCGGTCGGATCGAGCCCGCGGTCCGGGTCCGCCGTGGCGGCGCCGTCGGACACGTCGACGGCGACCACGACCCGGCGCCGTACCGCACCCGGATCGGCCGCCAGCAGTCGCAGCGAAGCCAGCGCGGCCCGGCTGAGCGCCGCGTACTCCAGCTCCTCGATGTCCTCGGAGAGGTACCACTCACGCAGGGCGGGCGTGACGGCGTACGCGACGAAGGGGCCGGTCCCCAGCTCACCCGTCTTGTGCGCCTCGGCGAGACCGGGGAGGGTCAGGGGGACGTAGACGCGCATGGCTGGCCGCTCTTTCCTGGTCACCGACGGGCTTTCAGGATACGTGCGCCCGTCCCCTTTCGAGTCCCCACCCACACCCCCGGCCGCGTCCACCCACCGCCCCACACTTCACCCGGTCCCCCCGCTCAACCACGGGATTTCCAGGCCCTCTCACCACCCGGATAAGTGAACGTATCCACCCCCTCACCACCCACCCCACGTTCCTTGCGGCGGCCACCCCCACCCCCGTACAAGATCCCCACCAGCGAGTTACCGCCCGGTATCCCCCGGGCCGACCGAACGGGGACCCCGATGAACAAGGTCATGAGCCGCAAGCCCCAGCCCCGCCCGCACCACCGCCCGCCGACCCGCCACGACTCCCGCCGCCCCGGCAGCGCCCCACCCCGCAACCCCGCCCGCAGCAGGGCCCGTACGGCGCCGGAAGCGGCCGTGGCGCAGCCGCGCCCCACCGACCTCTTCGCCGACCGCCTGCTGGCCGTCCTGAGCGGTCAGCGCCCCGTCCACTGGATGCTCCGGCACACCGCGGGCCGCGCCTACGACGACCTCGCCCACCTCGCCGAACGCGGCCCCCTCCGCACCCACGGCACCCGCCCGGTCGTCCACGACATCGGCTACTACGTCCCCCGCGCCGGCGCCCTGGAGGTCTTCGCCCGCATCGCCGCCGGCAACCAACTACGCGCCATGGCCTTCCGCCTGGAACGAGGCAACGACCACCGCTGGCGCTGCACAGCAGTAGAACTGGAAGGCCCCAGGCCCCCACGTAACCCAGAGCCTGCGTAGCTGCGGGCAGTCGTGCCGCTGGGGCGGCACGGGTGGGCGCAGCGGCACCCCGCAAGCGCGGGCAAGCGAAACCCACCCCCGCCCAGCCACAGCACAGCGCACCGAAGCAACCACCCGCACCACAAGCCAAAGGGCCGAGCCCCCGAAGGAGACCCGGCCCTAAGTCAACGGCTGAAGCACCGCAGGCTACTTCTTGCGGCGCCGCCCACCCTTCGCCTGCCGACGCCGCTCCGCCCGCGTCAGCCCGTCCGACTCGGACCGCACAGGCTCATCGTCCTCGAGGTCGCGCTCCACGACGCCGCCCTCACCGTCCACGGTGGGCGCGGAGAAGTGCAGATCCCGCCGCTGCGGAACATCCAGCCCCTTGGCCCGGATCTCCGGACGCGCACCGGCCTGCGCCGGCTCCGTGTCCTGGACACCCTCCGCCACCGGCTGGGCCTCCTCGACCGGGACCTCCTCGACCTGCTGCTCGACCTGGACCTCCAGGTTGAACAGGTAGCCGACGGACTCCTCCTTGATGCCCTCCATCATCGCGGTGAACATGTCGAAGCCCTCGCGCTGGTACTCGATCAGCGGGTCCTTCTGCGCCATCGCGCGCAGACCGATGCCCTCCTGGAGGTAGTCCATCTCGTAGAGGTGCTCACGCCACTTGCGGTCGAGGACCGACAGCACGACCCGCCGCTCCAGCTCTCGCATGATCTCGGAGCCGAGCTGCGCCTCCCGGGCCTCGTACTGCTCGCGGATGTCGTCCTTGATGGACTCGGAGATGAACTCGGCGGTCAGACCGGCCCGGTCACCGGCCGCCTCCTCCAGCTCCTCGACGGTGACCTTCACCGGGTAGAGCTGCTTGAAGGCACCCCACAGCCGGTCCAGGTCCCAGTCCTCGGGGAAGCCCTCGGCGGTCTCCGCGCCGACGTACTCGTCGATCGTGTCGTTCATGAAGTGCTGCACCTGCTCGTGCAGGTCCTCGCCCTCCAGGACGCGGCGGCGCTCGCCGTAGATGACCTCGCGCTGCCGGTTGAGCACCTCGTCGTACTTCAGAACGTTCTTACGCGTCTCGAAGTTCTGCTGCTCGACCTGCGACTGCGCGGACGCGATCGCGCGCGTGACCATCTTGTTCTCGATCGGCACGTCGTCCGGCACGTTCGCCATCGACATCACGCGCTCGACCATCTGGGCCTTGAAGAGCCGCATCAGGTCGTCACCGAGGGAGAGGTAGAAGCGGGACTCACCCGGGTCGCCCTGACGGCCGGAACGACCGCGCAGCTGGTTGTCGATACGCCGCGACTCGTGCCGCTCGGTACCCAGCACGTACAGGCCGCCGAGCTCCTCGACCTCGTCCTTCTCGGCCTTGACCGCATGCTCGGCCTTCTCCAGGGCGGCGGGCAGGGCGTGCGCCCACTCCTCGATGTGCTCCTCGGGGTCGAGGCCGCGCTGACGCAGCTCCGCCTCGGCGAGGTCCTCGGGGTTGCCGCCGAGCTTGATGTCCGTACCACGGCCGGCCATGTTGGTGGCCACCGTCACGGCGCCCTTGCGGCCGGCCTGGGCAACGATCGTCGCCTCGCGCTCGTGGTGCTTGGCGTTCAGCACCTCGTGCTGGATGCCGCGCTTGCTGAGCTGCTGGGAGAGGTACTCCGACTTCTCGACGGACGTCGTGCCGACGAGGATCGGCTGGCCCTTCTCGTGCTTCTCGGCGATGTCGTCGACGACCGCCTCGAACTTGGCGACCTCGGTGCGGTAGATCAGGTCCGACTGGTCCTTGCGGATCATCGGCTTGTTGGTCGGGATGGGGACCACGCCGAGCTTGTAGATCTGGTGGAACTCGGCGGCCTCGGTCATCGCCGTACCGGTCATGCCGGAGAGCTTGCTGTAGAGGCGGAAGAAGTTCTGCAGGGTGATCGTGGCGAGCGTCTGGTTCTCGTCCTTGATGTCCACCCCTTCCTTCGCCTCGATCGCCTGGTGCATGCCCTCGTTGTAGCGGCGGCCGGCGAGGATACGGCCGGTGTGCTCGTCGACGATCATGACCTCGCCGTCGATGACGACGTAGTCCTTGTCCTTCTTGAAGAGCTCCTTGGCCTTGATGGCGTTGTTCAGGTAACCCACCAGCGGCGTGTTCACCGACTCGTAGAGGTTGTCGATGCCCAGCCAGTCCTCGACCTTGGAGACGCCGTTCTCGTGGATGGCGACCGTGCGCTTCTTCTCGTCGACGTCGTAGTCGCCGGTCTCCTCCATGCCCTTGAGCGGGTTGCCCGCCTCGCCCTTCTTCAGGCGGGTGACCAGCTTGGCGAAGTCGCCGTACCACTTGGTGGCCTGGTCGGCCGGGCCGGAGATGATCAGCGGCGTACGGGCCTCGTCGACCAGGATGGAGTCGACCTCGTCGACGATGGCGAAGTTGTGGCCGCGCTGGACGAGCTCGTCCTTGGACCACGCCATGTTGTCGCGAAGGTAGTCGAAGCCGAACTCGTTGTTCGTGCCGTACGTGATGTCGCACTCGTACTGCTCGCGGCGCTGGGCCGGCGTCATGTTGGCCAGGATGCAGCCGACGGTCAGGCCCAGGAACCGGTGGACGCGGCCCATCATCTCGGAGTCGCGCTCGGCCAGGTAGTCGTTGACCGTGATCAGGTGGACGCCGTCGCCGGAGAGGGCGTTCAGATACGCGGGCAGTGTGCCGACGAGGGTCTTGCCCTCACCGGTCTTCATCTCGGCCACGTAGCCGAGGTGGAGGGCGGCGCCACCCATCATCTGCACGTCGTAGTGCCGCTGGCCGAGGACGCGCTTGGCGGCCTCGCGGACGGTGGCGAACGCCTCGGGGAGCAGGTCGTCCAGGCTCTCACCATCTGCGTACCGCTGCTTGTACTCCTCGGTGAGAGCCCGCAGCTCGGCGTCGGAGAGGTCGACGAAGTCCTCTTCGATGGAGTTGACCTGGTCCGCGATGCGGTGCAGCTTGCGCAGGATCTTGCCTTCGCCTGCACGCATGATCTTCGAGAGGACGGACACGGGAGCTGGTCTCCTTGCCGATCGGGCCTGGGACGGTCGGTTTTCCTTTTCACGTACTGAGCAACGGCCATCGTATGCGAGGACCTGGCTGCGCCGGGAGGCCTGGCGGCCCGACGGCTGCTTCACCCAGGACAACGGGCGGGCCGCGCGGATAGTGCCGCCCTGCGAGAAGGAATTGCGCGAAATGTGATCACCCGCTCACGCACGGCGAAAAACGCTGGCGTGGCGCGGTCCGCCCGCGCAGAATCGGCCGATGGAACCCGTAATCCTCCCCACCGACCGTCTCGTGCTGCGCACCGTCGGCCCGGACGACACCGAGGCGGTGTACGCGGCCGCCCAGGACCCCGACCTGCAGCGCTGGATCTCCCAGTTCCCGTCGCCGTATCTCCGTGAGCACGCCGAGAGCTTCACCGGGCAGATGGTGCCCGACGGCTGGGCGAACGACTCGATGTACACGTTCGGCGTGTTCCTCCCCGAAGGGGAACTGGCAGGGATGCTCGGGATCACGATGCGTGCGCTGGGTGTCGGCGAGGTCGGGTTCTGGGCCGTGAAGGAGCACCGCGGCCGCGGCTACATCACCGAGGCCACGCTCGCCGCCGCCCGCTGGGCCTTCCTCGCGCTGTCCGTCGACCGCCTGGAGTGGCGCGCGGAGGTCGGAAACGGTCCCTCGCGCGCGGTGGCGGAGCGCGCCGGCTTCACCATCGAGGGCACCCTGCGCTCGGCGATCAACAACAAGGGGGTACGCCGGGACTGCTGGCTGGGCTCCCTGCTCCCCTCGGACCTGGGCCTGCCGTCGACGGCGCCGTACCTGCCCGCCCGGATCTGACCCAGCCGGGCGAAACCGCAGGTCATCCCGCACTGTCAGTGCCACCCCCTATCGTCCGACCCATGACGACCCTGCCGCGCCCCACCACCACCCTCACCGCGGACGACGCCCGCCGAATCGCCCTTCGGGCCCAGGGCTTCCTCGGCGCGCCCGACCGGCGGGCCGGGGTCCGCGGGGTGCTCCGCCACCTCGGCGCGGTCCAGCTCGACACGATCTCGGTCCTCGCCCGCTCCCACGAGCTGATCCCGTACGCCCGCCTCGGCGCGGTCGGCCGCAAGACCGTCGAGTCCGCGTACTGGAACCCTGCACCGACTGGCGCGCCTCCGGCACAACGCCATGCCTTCGAGTACTGGTCGCACGCGGCATGCATCCTCCCGGTCGAGGAGTGGCCGCACTTCGCCTTCCGCCGCCGCGCCTACCGCAACCGCCCGCACTGGAACCACCAGCTTCCCGACGGCGTCTACGACCAGGTCATCAAGCAGCTGCGCACGGAAGGACCGCTGACGGCCACGGAGTTGGGCGGTGCGAAGAAGACCAACGACTGGTGGGACTGGTCCGGCACCAAGGTCGCCGTGGAGCGGGCGCTGATGTACGGCGAGGTGGTGTGCGTCGAGCGCCGCGGCTGGAAGCGGGTGTACGACCTCGCCGAGCGCGCGATCCCGGACGCGCTGCTGCACGACGAGCTGGACGACACCGAGTGCGTGCGCCGTCTGGTCCGGCTGGCCGGTGAGTCCCTGGGTGTCGGCACGCGCGCGGACATCGCGGACTACCACCGCCTCAAGGGCGAGCAGGTCGACGCGGTGATCGCCGACTCGGGTCTGGTGCCGGTCGAGGTGGAGGGCTGGGGGAAGCCTGCCTGGGCGGACCCGGCGGCCCTCGCCACACCGCCGCGCGGCCGTCACCGCACCACGCTGCTGTCCCCGTTCGACTCCCTGATCTGGGAGCGGGCGCGCACGGAGCGGATTTTCGGCTTCACCCACCGCCTGGAGGCCTACGTCCCCAAGCCGAAGCGGGTCTACGGCTACTTCGCGATGCCGGTGCTGGCCGGCGGCCTGCTGGTCGGGCGGGTCGACCCGGCCCGCGAGGGCCGCACGCTGGTGGCCAGGCAGGTGACCCTGGACGGCCCGAAGGCGGTCCCGGCGGTCGCACAGGCCCTCGTCGAGGCGGCGACCTGGGTGAACTGCACGGACGTCCGCGTGGAACGCGTCGACGCACCGGAACTCCACGAGCCCCTCACCAGGGAACTCGCGGCCCTTCTCGGCTAGGAGCTAGCGGATCTCGAGGATCTTCTCCCGCATCGCGTAGACCACCGCTTCCATCCTGGAGTGCAGTTGCAGCTTCTCCAGGATGTTGCGGACGTGGTTCTTCACGGTGTTCTCGGAGATGAACAGCTCCTTGGCGATGTCCCGGTTGTTCATGCCGGTGGCGACGAGCTTGAGAACCTCCAGCTCGCGGTCGGTCAGCCGCGGCGCGGGCACCAGCCGGCGTTCGTCGGTGCGCTGGATCATCGACTTGAACTCGGTGAGGAGTTTGGACGCCATGGACGGGCTGATCTGCGACTGCCCGTCGGCCACCGCGCGAATGGCGGTGGCCACCTCGTCCGTGGAGATCTCCTTGAGGAGATATCCGGTCGCACCCGCCTTGATCGCGTCGTAGAGGTCGGCCTCCTCGTCGCTGATCGTCAGCATGATGATCTTCGCGCTGGGGGCGACCTCCTTGATGGAGGTGCAGGCCTCGATCCCGCCGCGCTTGGGCATACGCACGTCCATCAGCACGATGTCGGGCAGCAGATCCGCGGCCTTGTCGACGGCCTCGGCGCCGTCGCCCGCCTCGCCGACGACCTGGATGTCCTCCTCGGCCGCGAGCACGATCTCCAGGCCACGGCGGAAGAGGGCATGGTCGTCCACGACCAGGACTCTGATCGGCTCCTGGCGCGAAGAGCCCGTGTCCGGGCCCATGCCGCTGACACCGTCGCCTGCGTCAGCGTCTCGCATCGGTCCGAAGGTGTCCGCCATCGTTCCTCCCCCTGAGGCTGTGGCCTGTGGTCCTGTGCCATGCCAACCCAAGGCAGCGGCCCACCGGTTGGGCCGGTGCGGCCATGATTTCATGCCTGGACGACGCCGAGGTGACGAGCGGGGCGCGAAGTGGTCGCACACGGATGCCCCTGGGGGCGCACACACGCATCCAGGGGCACCGGCTCAGCTTCTGCCAGGTGGGTCAGCCACCCAGCGTGCCCCCTGCCGCCGGGGGCTGCGCCTCAGCGACCATCGGGTCCGTGCTGAGGTGGATGACGCCGTAGTCGTAGGCGTGTCGCCGGTAGACGACGCTCGGCTCCTTGGTCTCGGAGTCGACGAACAAGTAGAAGTCGTGGCCGACCAGTTCCATCTCGTAGAGGGCCTGGTCGAGGCTCATCGGGGCGGCGACGTGCGTCTTCTCGCGGACGATCAGGGGACCTTCGCCCTTGACCTCCAGCGAGCCGATCTTCTTGGTCGGCACGCCGTCCGTCTCGTCTTCGTGGACGGGGAGGCCGTTGCCGTTGAGCGTCGCCACGCCCGGGACGTGGTCGGGGACCTCCGCCGCCGAGATCCGGCGTGCCCCGCGCCGCGAGAAACGCTTGTCGTGCTGCTTGCGCAGCCGGGCGTCCAGCTTCTCCGCCGCCAGGTCGAGTGCCGCGTACGGATCGCTGGCCGCTGCCTCCGCCCGGATCACCGGACCGCGGGAGCGGAGCGTGATCTCCACTCGGTCACACCGGTCGGCCTGACGGGGGTTGGGCTCCTTGGACACCTCGACGTCGAGGCTGATCACCTTGCCATCGAGCTTCTGGATCTTCTCCAGATTCAGCTTCTCGGCCACGTGCTTGCGGAACCGCTCGGGCACCTCGGTCTTGCGGCCCTTGACGACGATGTCCACGCAGAACTCCGTTCCCGGATCGCTCCGCTCCATCGGCGGAGCATCTCCCTTTTGCACCCGGTTCCGGTGAGCCCCGGAACCTCGGACTCGGTGACTTCACCTCCTCCTCCCCCATGGGCAAGATCTCCACCCCAGCGCTGCGGGTGATTGCGGAAAACCCGCAGCACGGCATTCGGATATGAGAGGTGTGGCCTGCGCCTTTCCTCACAACCGAACATATCTCGCCCGGACGGATGTCGTCACCCTCTACTGCGGCGTACCTCCGTTCAGGTGAATTGACCCTCTCACTACCTGCAACGATGCAGGTTCATGCCCAGTTCCTGTTTATTTCAAAAGAATCCCTCGGAGCGGCGACCACGGCTGCGCGCAGCGTCTCTCCGACGTCGTGGGGCGCCACTATTTCAGGTGCACCGTGCACCCAGTTCTCCCTCTCCAACCATGCTCCGATCCGTTGTTCCCCCCTTCCTTCCCGAGTTACGGCCTCGTACACAGCCGTTCCCCCATTGCGGCGTGATACGACCGCCTCCCGCAGGGCCCGCGCCGCCTCCGCGAGGCTCGCGCCCGTCGTCATCAGATCGTCGACGACCACGACACGGCCCCCGGTGAGCAGCCGCTCCCCGCCCGCCGTCACCTCCAGCGCGCCGGCGAGGTTCTCCAGGCGCTGCCGGGCGTCGAGCGCCGCCTGGTCCGCCACGACCCGCCGCTGCCGCAGGACGGCGGCCACCCGGGCCGGTGTCCCGGTGCGCCGCAGCTCACCGGCCGCCGCGAGCGCCATCCGCCGCACCGGATCATGCCCGCGTGCCCGCACGGCCCACCGGGCGGAGGGCACGGGGACGAGCAGCACGCTCCCGGACCCCCGCCGTCCCGTGCGCGCACCACCGGGCCCGCCCGGCCCGAGACCCACCCGCACGGCCCCCGCCAAGGCCGCGCCCAAGGCCCCCGCGACCGCCAGCGCACCGCGCTCCTTGTGGGCGAGGAGGAGAGCCCGCACCTCCGCCGCGTAGGGAGCCGCCGCGTGCACCACCGGCAGCCCGGGCGGCTCCGGCACCGGCCGCACCCGGCCCGGCGCGGCACCGCCCAGTGCGGTCCGGCACCGCGGACACAGCTCCGTACGAGGTGCCCCGCAGCCCGCGCAGTCGGCCGGCAGCACCAGGTCGGTGAGGTCCTGCCACCAGCCCCGCATGTCCACCACTGTGCCAACACCCGGGACGACCGGCCACCCCTGTGGAAAACGCCCTGTGGACAGCCCGGAACAACGCCCACCGCTCATCACCCACACGAGTGACGGCCGTATGGACGTCCACGCGGGACGGACGTCCACGCGGGGCAGACATCCACGCCGAACGGCGTTCTCAGCCCGGATAGACCGGCGCGGTCCCGTCCTTGTCCACCTTCTGCCACTGAGCCCCGGACGGCAGTCGTACGATCCCGTCCTCCGAGTAGGCCACCAGCGGCACCCGGTCGTCCTCGGACGCGGCGATCGCCTTCACACCCGACAGGGCCGCGGGCGCCGGACCGTCCAGAGTGGAGCCGTCGACCTGGACGTACCGCAGCTGATGCACGCCTCCCTGCTCCAGTCCGACCACGACCAGCCGGCTGTCCCCGGCCCAGGACATGGCGGTGACCTGCTCCAGATCGGGGGCGGCGGAGCGCAGTTCGACGACCGCGGGACGAGCCCCCGACTTGTCGTCGCGCTCGATCCGGCCGATGAGCAGGGACTGCTTGCCGTCATCCTTCTCCACGACCAGGGCGACCCGCACCCCGTCGGCGGCCACCCGCACGTCACTGATGCGTCCGGGCAGGTCCGGGATGGTGACCTCCACCGGCTTGCCGACGCCCTGATCCAGGTGCTCCAGGACGTACAGCTTCGGATGGCGCGGGTCGCGGTCGGCCACCCACAGGTCACCGCGGGCGTCCCAACTCGGCGTGGTCAGCCGGTCGGTCGCGGTCGCCCCCTGGCTGCTGACCACCGCTTCCCCGAGCGAACTGCTGGACGCCGGCGAGGTCACGTACAGTGCCTTGCCGTCGGCACCGACCCCCGCCACGGTGTGCTCGTCCCGCGAGACGGCCACCGACTGCAGCTCCTTCTCGCCCTCCCCCAGCGGGCCCGGCACCGGAACGGCGCTGGTCCCCGCGCTCTCGGTGGGCAACCGCACCAGCCGGTGCTTGCCGTCGAGGAAGTACAGGTACTCGGGGCGCTGGGCCGAGGCGTGCCAGGCGGCGGACTCGGCACGCTCCTCGGTGAGGTCGCACAGCTGGTGGCCGCCGGGCCCCTGCAACTCGACCGACTCCAGCGTCGGCGTCAGGTTCCGCAGCGTGAACAGCAACTGGGTCGCCATCTCCCTGCACTTGGCGGCCCCTGCCCGGGAGGCCTTGGAGTTCAGCGGCACCGTCAGTCTGTTCTGGTCGTCCGGCGTCAGCCCCGACGTGCCCTCCTGCAGGGCCGTACCGGTCGGGAAGCTGGACCTGACGACCGGCCCGAGCCAACTGGTGGGCCCGCGCAGCAGCGACCGCACCATCTGGGTCATCGGGTCCACCTTGCTGCGGACGAACACCGGGTCGGCGACCGCCACCGGCTGCCCGGTCGCCCCGACCGTCGTGGTCGAGGCGAAGTAGTACTTGTTGACGGACGTGTAGTTGCGCTGGAAGTCCGACTTACCCATGACGACGCCCTGGGGCAGCGCGTCGATGCGCCACTGGCCGCTCTTGGCGTCCTTGGTGAGGTGCACCTTCTTGCTGTAGGGCCCGGCGGCAGGTGCGTACGCCTCCTGCGCGTCGACCGTGGCGACCAGGCTGCCTGAAAGGACGTAGGTGAGGCTGCCGGCGTCGGCCGCCTCGCGGCCGTGGGGCTGCTGGCCGGGCACGGCGCTCGGTCCGTTCGCGAGGACAGTGGCCGACCGCTCCGGTCGCCAGGTGCGCGCGGCATCGGCGGTGAGGTACTTGCGGGCAGTGTCGTACTGCGGATCGTCGCTGGTCAGGGCCTCCAGGAAGCCCTGCATGATCTCGCCGGGCTCGGCGTCCTCGGCGGGCGGCATGGCGAACACGCGCACCCCTGTGTCCTGCCGCGGCGTGGACTCGACGTCCCGCAGGTCCCCGCTGTCGGGCATCGAGGCGCACCCGGCCAGCAGAACGACCCCGCAGGCCGCGTAGGCCACCGCGCGTCCCGGCCTGCGCCGGACGCCCCCCTCGCGGTCAGCGCCCACGAAATGCCTCCCCTGGCTCGGTCGAGTCCTTGGGCCCGGCCGGATCCGGACGGCCCGTGTGTGTTTCGGGTGCCGGATCCGCCGCGGGTCTGTCGTCGGGGCGCCGGGCGCCCCCGGTGGGCCGGGGCACCACGCGCGCGCCGTTGCCGTTGCCGGGCAGCGCGGTCGGGTCGGCGGCCGGGGTGACGGAGGCCAGACGCGGGGCGATCGGGGCGCGCGCGGGCAGCGGCGGTACCTGGCCGCCGCCCGGCTGCACCGGAACGGTCGCCCGCTTCTCCTCGCCCCCGCGGGGCAGGCCGGCGTCGTCGAGTCCGCGGTTGCGCCGCGAGTCCTTGGGTTCCAGCGGTATCGGCGAGCCGCGCAGTGGTTCGTCCGCGGTCCGCGGCAGCGTCAGCCGGAACTGCGAGCCGCCGCCCGGCTCCCCCCAGGCCTGCAGCCAGCCGCCGTGCAGCCGGGCGTCCTCCAGGGCGATCGATAGCCCGAGGCCCGTACCGCCGGTGGTACGCGCGCGTGCCGGGTCGGCCCGCCAGAAGCGGCTGAAGACCCGGGTCGCCTCGCCGGGCTTGAGTCCGACGCCGTAGTCGCGCACCGCGATGGCGACCGCGCCGCCCGCGGCGGCGAGCTTGACGATGACGTCCTTGCCCTCGCCGTGCTCAACGGCGTTGACGACGAGATTGCGCAGTATGCGCTCCACCCGTCGGGCGTCGGCCTCGGCGACGACGGGCTGCTGGTCGCCGACTACGCGTATGTGGGTGCCCTTGCGCTCGGCGAGCGGCTCGGCGCCGCCGACGACCCGCCGCACGACCTCCCTGAGGTCTATCGGCTCGGCCTCCAGCGCCGCGGCGCCCGCGTCGAAGCGGCTGATCTCCAGCAGGTCCGCGAGCAGCGACTCGAACCGGTCCAGCTGGTCGGCGAGCAGCTCGGCCGACCGCGCGGTCACCGGATCGAAGTCCTCACGGGCCTCGTGGATGACGTCGGCGGCCATCCGTACGGTCGTCAGCGGCGTGCGCAGCTCGTGCGAGACGTCGGAGACGAACCGCCGCTGCATCCGCGACAGGTCCTCCATCTGCTGGATCTTCACCTGGAGGTTCTGCGCCATCTTGTTGAAGGCCTCGCCCAGGCGCGCGATGTCGTCCTCGCCGGTGACCTTCATCCGCTCCTGAAGGCGCCCGGCGGACAGCCGCTCCGCGATCCCGGCCGCCATCCGCACCGGAGTGACGACCTGTCGCACCACCAGCCAGGCGATGGCTCCCAGGAGTACGACGACGAAGAGCCCGGCGGTCGCGAGCGTGCCCTTGACCAGGCTGAGCGACTTCTCCTCCTGGGTGAGCGGGAAGAGGTAGTACAGCTCGTAGGGGCGGCCGTTGGGGTCGTTGACCTGCTTGCCGATGACCAGCGCCGGCTGGGACTCCTTGCCGTTGGAGTAGACGATCCGGGTGTAGCTCTGGGCGGCCGTCGTACTGCTGTTGATCCGCTCGCGCAGGTCGGCGGGCACGCTGAAGGAGGGGTCGACCTTCCCGGAGCCGCGCGGGCTGCGGCCGCCGCCGCTGTCGTCGCCCACAGGGAGCGTCACAATTTCGAAGGCACCGGCACCGCCGCTGGAGAGCGAATCCACGAGGTCACTCATCCACGGGATGACGTTCTGCGACTGCCGTCCGTCGGCCGTGGCGGTGCCGTCGCCGCTGGTACCCGGGCCCGTGCCGCCGGCCGCCTCGTCGGCCTTCTGCTTGGCCACCGCGAACCCGCCGGTGGCCTGACTCTGCGACGCCTTCACCTTCGCGTCCAGCAGGCCGTTGCGCACCTGCCCGATCACGACGAAGCCGAGCAGCAGGACGACACCCAGCGACATCAGCAGGGTCGTGGCGACGACCCGCAGCTGGATGTTGCGCCGCCACAGCCGCATGACGGGCAGCAGCGGGCGGCGCACCCAGCGCATGAACAGGCGGACGACCGGACTGCCCTGGACCCCGCCCTGCAGCAGCCCGCCCTCGAAGAAGCGTCCCCAGCCCGAACCCGCCGCCTTCCGGCCGACAGGCCGCCCCGGACGGGCCCCGGACCGGCCGGGAGCCGAAGCGGTCCTGTCTCCGGACATGTCAGCTCGGTCCGGCCTTGTAACCGACACCACGGACTGTCACCACGATCTCCGGCCGCTCCGGGTCCTTCTCGACCTTGGAGCGAAGCCGCTGGACGTGCACGTTGACGAGCCGCGTGTCCGCAGCGTGGCGGTAACCCCACACCTGCTCGAGCAGCACCTCACGCGTGAACACCTGCCACGGCTTGCGGGCCAGCGCGACCAGCAGGTCGAACTCCAGCGGGGTCAGCGCGATCGACTGCCCGTCCCGCTTCACCGAGTGCCCGGCCACGTCGATGACCAGGTCACCGATGGTGAGCTGCTCCGGCGCCGGCTCCTCCGACCTCCTGAGCCGCGCCCGGATCCGGGCCACCAGCTCCTTCGGCTTGAACGGCTTCACGATGTAGTCGTCGGCGCCCGACTCCAGGCCCACGACCACGTCGACGGTGTCGCTCTTGGCCGTCAGCATCACGATCGGCACCCCGGACTCCGCCCTGATCAGGCGGCACACCTCGATACCGTCACGGCCGGGCAGCATCAGATCGAGCAGCACCAGATCGGGCTTGCTCTCACGGAAAGCGGCCAGCGCCTTGTCGCCGTCGGCTACGAAAGACGGCTCAAAACCTTCACCACGCAGCACGATACCGAGCATCTCGGCCAGTGCGGTGTCGTCGTCGACGACAAGGACTCGTCCCTTCATAAACGACATCATCCCATTCTCATAACAGCGACAGGCGCCCTGGTGAGGCAGGTCACGGCCTCGTGACGATAGTCGTAGGAGCCCGTCACTGTCTGCCTTCGTCCGCCGACGTTGATGTCAGCCACGGATGTCAGCTACCCAGCGCAACCACTTCTGAGATCGCCCATGCGTTCCCTCGTCATCATGTCTGCACTGGCTACCGCCATTGCACCAGCCGCCGCCCCCATCGGCCCACGCGCCTGCCGCTGTGCCTCCGGGACACGTGCACTTCTGGCCCGAACCGCGACGAAGATCGACGGAGTCAGCGACACCACGATGGGCTGCGAGCCCGGCCGAACCACAGGGTCGTGTGTCGCTCTCTGAGTGTTCGATGGCCGCTCTCTCGGCGCTGAACTCCTCATGCCCAAGATGCTCTTCGAGACCGCTCTGAGGTTCATGAAGCTGCAGCCCGGCCTCACCGCCAAGCAGGCCGTCGCGAAAGCCAAGAAACAGAACCCGATGTTGGCCAACCTCGACACGAAGGAGCTGGAGCGGAAGCTCGAGGAACAGGCGGCCAAGGACGCCGCGAAGGCGAATCCGACCGCTGCCGCCAAGCCGGCGGGGCCGGCCCCGGGCGTGTACTTCATCAGGCGCTCCGACAACGAGTACCTCACCTTGCAGGGCGGCAATCCGTCGCCCGGCAAACCGGTGGAGGTGGAGCGCTTCCGGGCTGAGCCAGCACAACAGAGGCAGGTGGAAATGGCGGGGACCGACGGCAGCGGCACCACCCACACCCTGTGCAACCTCGCCGTCCCCACCTACCTCGGCTACGACGGCAAGCCGCAGGCCAACATGATGAACCGCGGCCCCGGCCCGGCAGCCGCCGCCCACCACTACAGACCTCGCACCTTGCGGCAGACGAACGATGCCCCCTGCACGCCACCTGATATGGCATTGCCTTGATGTCAGCCTCAGATGTCAACAGCCCCTTCGTCTGCGGATCACCACAGGTGGAGGGGCCGTTGCCGTTGATCGACGCGACTTCATCCCATTAGCTGGTCGTTACCTGGCGTGACCTGTCACACAGCTCCGCAAGAGCCTCGGTCGTCACAGGAGAAACGGCCCCCTCCTCAGTGACGATCGCCGTCACCAGCTCGGGCGGCGTCACGTCGAACGCCGGGTTGTACGCCTGGGTCCCCAGGGGTGCCACCGGAATCCCGCCTCCTGCTCCTGTCACCGGCACCTGGGGTGCTGTGACCTCGGTCACCTCATAACCGGGGCGCTGCTCGACCTCGATGGACGCCCCGTCCGGCGTCTGCGGGTCGACCGTCGTCACCGGGGCCACCACGATGAACGGCACATGGTGGTACCGCGCGAGCACCGCGAGCGGATAGCTCCCCACCTTGTTCGCCACCGAACCGTCGGCCGCGATCCGGTCCGCCCCGATCAGCACCGCATCCACCTCACCCGCCGCGAACAGCGAACCGGCCGCGTTGTCGGTGAGCAAGGTGTACGCCATGCCGTGGCGGGCCGCCTCGTACGCCGTCAGGCGAGCCCCTTGCAGCAACGGACGCGTTTCGTCCACCCACAGCCGCCGCAGCCGCCCCGCACGGTGCGCGGCGAGAGTCACCGCGAACGCCGTGCCCTCCCCGCCCGACACCAGCGATCCGCTGTTGCAGTGGGTCAGGATCCGCTGCCCGCCACCCGGCAGCAGCTCGTCCAGCAGCGCCAGGCCGTGGGCGGCCATCCGGGCGCTGGCCTCGGCATCCTCCCGGTGCAGAGTCCGCGCGGCGGTCAGCGCCGCCGTCGCCGCCGCGGTCGGATCGCCCGTACTCGCGAGCGCCGTGCGGTAGGCGGCCTCGGCTCTGTGCACCCCGACGGAAAGGTTCACGGCGGTCGGCCGGGCACCCTCGAGCGCCCGCGCGGCCTCCTCCACGTCGAAGCCCCGCGCGGCGGCGAGCGCCACGCCGTACGCCCCGGCGATACCGAGCAGCGGCGCCCCGCGCACGGCGAGCGAGCGGATCGCCTCCACCAGCGCGGGCGCGTCCGTGCACACCAGCTCGACCTCTTCGCCGGGCAGCCTCGTCTGGTCGAGAAGGACCAGTACGGGACCTTCAGGTGGTTCCTCCCATCGGAGCACAGGGATCTCGGTCGGCCTCTTGTCCTCGCTGGATTGCGCGTACTGATCAGCCATGCGGTCAGTCTGCCCCGGATCCGGCGGACAATTGAAGGTGTGCAGGCCCTACCGCGGCCGGTCACGTGGTGACCACCCCATGGCACGATGTCTGCCAACCTGCCGTCGCGACCGCGGACGGGCACCGTGAAGGAGCATCGATGACAGACACTCCGGGCTGGGCCTCGCCCGGATCCGCCTCGTCGCCCGACGGGCGGGAACCCGGCGCGTCCGGCCCCGCCGAGCCCACCGACCGTCCCGGCCCCGCCGAACCGGCCGCGCAGCCTGGCGCAGACCCGCAGGGCCAAGGCCCGAAGTGGTCCAAGGACCAGCCGCCGGCCGGCCAGTGGTCCGCGCCCACGGGTCCCCCGAGCCCTGGCCAGGCCCCGCCACCCCCACCGCCCGGCCCGGGCTGGGGCGGCGGGTACGGCGGCGGACAGCCCGGCGGGTACGGAGGCGGCTCCTACGGCGGTCCTCCTGGCGGCCACGGTGGCTACGGCACCCCCGGCGGCTACGGAGCCTGGGGCGGCGGCTGGGGCGGCCCCCCGCCCGCTGCCAAGCCCGGCGTGATCCCGCTGCGCCCGCTCGGCGTCGGCGAGATCCTCGACGGTGCCGTCTCCACCATGCGCACCTACTGGCGCACGGTCCTCGGCATCTCGCTCACCGTCGCGGTCCTCACCCAGCTGAGCGTCATCCTCCTGCAGGGCCTCCTGCTGAACGACGAGACCACCAGCACCCTCAACGACCGCAGCGCCTCGGCGAGCGAGATACTCCAGGCCGTGGGAGCGGTCATGGCCGGCACCGGTCTCGTGGCCGTGATCTCCGTCGTCGGCACCATCATCGCGACCGCCCTGCTCACGACGGTCACCAGCCGCGCCGTCCTCGGCAAGCCGGTCAGCACGGGCGAGGCCTGGCGGGACGCCCGCCCGCAGGTACCGAAGCTGTTCGGTCTGCTCCTCCTGCTGGGCCTCATCGCCGTCGGTGTGCTGCTCTGCGGCGCGCTGCCCGGCATCCTCGTCGTCGTCGCCGGTGGAAACAAGGGAGCCGGCATCGCGCTGATCGTCCTGGGCGTCCTCGCCGCCGGCATCGTGGCGGTGTGGCTGACGGTCCGCTTCTCCCTGGCCTCGCCCGCGCTGATGCTGGAGCGGCAGAGCATCGTGAAGTCGATGAGCCGCTCCGCGAAGCTGGTCCGCGGCTCCTGGTGGCGCGTCCTCGGCATCCAGCTGCTCGCCGGGCTCATCGCCAACATCGTCTCGTCGCTCGTCGTGATCCCCTTCGCCCTCATCGCGGGCGCCGTCAGCGGCGACGGGATGGCGGGCCTCTTCGCCCCCGACGCACAGAGCCCCGGCTGGAGTTTCCTGATCATCAGCGGCATCGGTTCGGTGATCGGCTCCATGATCACGCTCCCGATCAACGCGGGCGTCACCGTGCTCCTGTACATCGACCAGCGGATCCGCCGCGAGGCCCTCGACCTCGAACTGGCCCGCGCCGCCGGCGTCCAGGACTACGGCGCCGGCGCCCCCGGCCCCGTCCCCGGGAGCTGATGCGGTGAGCCTGACGGGGGGAGTTCTCACGGCGGCACCGGCCCTGCCGGGCGCCGCCGGATCGGCCGTACGAAGCCTGCTGGGCGCGGCACACGGCACGGTCCTGGCGGCCGGCGGCTCGGGCGACGAGCCGCCGGTGACCATTCCGCGCGATCCCGCGCGGGAGGCGGCGCGCCGTGAGCTGTCCAAGCGGATGTACCACGAGAACGACCCCAGCCTGCTCCAGCGCGCCCTGAACGCCTTCTGGGACTGGCTGGACAAGCTGTTCAACACGGCCGCCTCGGCGACACCGGGCGGCACGCTCGGCCTGCTCGTCGTCGTCCTGTTCGTCCTCGCCGTGCTGGCCGCCCTGTGGTGGCGCCTGGGCACTCCGCGCCGCCAACCGGTCTCCGCCACAGCCCTGTTCGACGAGCGCCCCCGCAGCGCCGCCGAACACCGCGCGGCCAGCGAGGCACACGCCGCCCAGGGCCACTGGAACCAGGCCGTCCAGGAACGCATGCGAGCCATCGTCCGCTCCCTGGAGGAACGAACCCTGCTCGACGTCCGGCCCGGCCGCACCGCCGACGAAGCCGCCGCCGAAGCCGGCCGCACCCTCCCGGCGCACACCGACCGACTGCGCTCCGCCGCCCGGGAGTTCGACGACGTCACATACGGCGGACGCAGGGCGAGCGAGCAGTCGTACCGGCGCATCGCCGAACTCGACCGCGACCTGGAGCGCAGCCGGCCGGTCCTCGCCAACAGCACCAACAGCACGGCCCACAACACCAGCAAGGGGGCCGCCGAATGACCGCCGAGGCCACGTTGCCGACCACCTCGGCGTCGCCCACCGCCCGCCAGATGTGGACTCGCGGGCGAGGCATCGCCGCGGCCGTCGTGCTGATCCTGATCGCGGCCGTCGCGATCGCCGCCGTCCGCTCCCAGACCCGGCACGGCGAACTCGACCCGCGCTCCCCCGATCCCTACGGCAGCCGCGCCGTCGCCGAACTCCTCGCCGACCGGGGCGTCTCCACGCGCGTGGTCACCTCGCTCGGCGCGGCACGCGCCGCCGCCGGCCCGGACACCACACTTCTCGTCGCCGTACCCGACCTTCTGACGCCCCGTCAACAGACCCGATTGCACTCGGCCGTGGCGGACTCCGGTGGCCGCACCATCCTCGTCGCCGCCGGCAGCTCGTCCGTCGAACGACTCGCACCCGGGGTCACCGCGGACCCCGCCACCAGCTACGACTCGACGCTCGCCCCCGACTGCACCCTGCCCGAAGCCCGGCGCGCCGGCAGCGCCGACACCGGCGGCATCCGCTACACCACCACGCACCTCGACGCCGACTCCTGCTACCCCAGCGAACGCCTCGCCACCCTGCTCCGCCTTCCGGCGGCCTCCGGAGACGGCGACACCGTCGTGCTCGGCGCGCCCGACATCCTCTTCAACAAGCGCCTCGACGAACAGGGCAACGCCTCGCTCGCCCTCCAACTCCTCGGCTCCCGCCCCCATCTGGTCTGGTACCTCCCCTCGCTCTCCGACGCTTCCGCCGCCGACACCGGCGAACGAAAGAGCTTCCTCGACCTGCTCCCCTCGGGCTGGCTCTGGGGCACCCTGCAGCTGTTCATCGCCGCGGCCCTCGCCGCCTTCTGGCGGGCACGCCGGTTCGGCCCCTTGGTGCCCGAGAAACTCCCCGTCGCGATCCGCGCCTCCGAAACCGTCGAAGGCCGCGCTCGCCTCTACCGCAAGGCCAACGCCCGCGACCGTGCGGCTGCCGCTCTTCGCTCCACCACCCGCACGCGCCTGGCCCCCCTCGTAGGCGTCCCCGTCGCCCAGGCGCACGCGCCCGAAGCCCTGCTCCCCGCCCTGTCCGCCCACCTCAACGGAGACGGACAGGCCCTGCACTCCCTCCTCTTCGGACCGCCGCCCGGCGACGACGCGGCCCTCATCGCACTCACCGACCAACTCGACGCCCTCGAAAGAGAGGTACGCCGTCCATGATGGACCCGACCACTGACAACGCTGGGAACACCGGGGACCCGGCCGCCGCCCGGGCCGCCCTGGAAGCCCTGCGCACCGAGATCGCCAAAGCCGTGGTCGGCCAGGACTCCGCCGTGACCGGCCTCGTCGTCGCTCTCCTCTGCCGTGGACACGTTCTCCTAGAAGGAGTCCCCGGAGTCGCCAAAACGTTGCTCGTCCGTACCCTCGCATCCGCGCTCGAACTCGACACCAAGCGCGTCCAGTTCACCCCCGACCTGATGCCGAGCGACGTCACCGGCTCCCTCGTCTACGACACGCGCACCGCCGAGTTCTCCTTCCAGCCGGGCCCGGTCTTCACCAACCTCCTTCTGGCGGACGAGATCAACCGCACCCCGCCGAAGACCCAGTCCTCCCTGTTGGAAGCCATGGAGGAACGCCAGGTCACGGTCGACGGCACCCCGCGCCTGCTGCCCGAGCCGTTCCTCGTGGCCGCGACCCAGAACCCGGTCGAGTACGAGGGCACCTACCCCCTCCCCGAAGCCCAACTGGACCGCTTTCTCCTCAAACTGACGATCCCTCTACCCTCCCGCCAGGACGAGATCGACGTCCTCACCCGCCACGCCTCGGGCTTCAACCCGCGCGACCTGCACGCCGCCGGCGTCCGCCCGGTCGCCGGTCCGGCCGACCTGGACGCGGCCCGCGCCGCGGTCGCCAAGACAACCGTCTCCCCCGAGATCACGGCCTACGTGGTGGACATCTGCCGCGCCACCCGCGAATCGCCGTCCCTCACCCTCGGCGTCTCCCCGCGCGGCGCCACCGCACTACTCGCCACCTCGCGGGCCTGGGCCTGGCTGACCGGTCGCGACTACGTCATCCCCGACGACGTGAAGGCCCTCGCCCTGCCCACCCTGCGCCACCGCGTCCAGCTTCGCCCAGAGGCCGAGATGGAGGGCGTGACCGCGGACTCCGTCATCAACGCCATCCTCGCCCACGTCCCGGTCCCCCGCTGATGGCACTCACCGGACGCGCCGCCCTTCTCGCGGCCCTCGGCTCGATCCCCGTCGGCATCCTGGAACCCGGCTGGACGGGCATCCTCGCGGTCAACGGTCCCCTGGCTCTGGCCTGCGCCTGCGACTTCGCACTCGCGGCACCCGTACGACGGCTCGTCCTGTCCCGCTCCGGCGACACCTCCGCACGTCTCGGCGAAACCGCCGACGTCACCCTGACGATCACCAACCCGACCGGCCGCCTTCTGCGGGCACGCCTGCGAGACGCATGGCCCCCCAGCAGCTGGCGGCCCGGCACCGAGGTCGAAAGCTCGCGCCACCGTGTCACCATCCCGGCCGGCGAACGCCGACGGGTGACGACCCGGCTGCGCCCCACCCGTCGCGGCGATCGCCAGGCCGACCGCGTGACGATCCGCTCCTACGGCCCCCTCGGGCTCTTTTCCCGCCAGGGCACCCACAAGGTGCCGTGGACGGTACGAGTCCTGCCCCCGTTCACCAGCCGCAAGCACCTGCCGTCGAAACTCGCCCGATTGCGTGAACTCGACGGCCGCACCAGCGTGCTGACCCGCGGCGAGGGCACCGAGTTCGACAGTCTGCGCGAGTACGTCCCCGGCGACGACACCCGCTCGATCGACTGGCGCGCCACCGCCCGCCAGTCCACCGTGGCCGTCCGCACCTGGCGGCCCGAACGCGATCGCCACATCCTCCTGGTCCTCGACACCGGACGTACCTCGGCCGGCCGCGTGGGCGACATCCCACGCCTGGACGCCTCCCTGGACGCGGCCCTGCTCCTCGCGGCGCTCGCCTCCCGCGCCGGCGACCGCGTTGACCTGCTCGCCTACGACCGCCGGATCCGAGCCCTGGTCCAGGGCCGCTCCGCCGGCGATGTCCTGCCGTCGCTGGTCAACGCGATGGCAACGCTGGAGCCGGAACTCGTCGAAACCGACGCCCGTGGCCTCACCGCGGCAGCTCTTCGTACGGCCCCTCGCCGCTCCCTGATCGTGCTGCTCACGACGCTCGACGCGGCGCCGGTGGAGCAGGGTCTGCTGCCTGTGCTCCCGCAGCTCACCCAGCGCCACACGGTCCTCGTCGCCTCGGTGGCCGATCCGAACATCGCCCGGATGGCTCAGGCTCGGGGAAACGCCGAGGCGGTGTACGAAGCTGCCGCGGCCGCGCAGGCCCAGAGCGAACGTCAGCGCACGGCGGAACAACTCCGTCGTCATGGAGTGACGGTCGTGGACGCGACGCCGGACGATCTGGCCCCGGCACTGGCTGATGCCTATCTCGCCCTGAAGGCGGCAGGCCGGCTCTAATCCGCCGCTGCCAGCCCCCTTCGGGGAAATGACTCCTGAACGCAGAAAACCCCCGCATCGAAGATGCGGGGGTTTTCCCAAAATTTGTTCGGCGGCGTCCTACTCTCCCACAGGGTCCCCCCTGCAGTACCATCGGCGCTGTGAGGCTTAGCTTCCGGGTTCGGAATGTAACCGGGCGTTTCCCTCACGCTATGACCACCGAAACACTATGAAACTGACAACCAGACCATGCGTGGCCACATGGGGCTGTTCGTGGTTTCAGAACCAACACAGTGGACGCGAGCAACTGAGGACAAGCCCTCGGCCTATTAGTACCAGTCAACTCCACCCGTTACCGGGCTTCCATATCTGGCCTATCAACCCAGTCGTCTACTGGGAGCCTTACCCCATCAAGTGGGTGGGAGTCCTCATCTCGAAGCAGGCTTCCCGCTTAGATGCTTTCAGCGGTTATCCCTCCCGAACGTAGCCAACCAGCCATGCCCTTGGCAGAACAACTGGCACACCAGAGGTTCGTCCGTCCCGGTCCTCTCGTACTAGGGACAGCCCTTCTCAAGACTCCTACGCGCACAGCGGATAGGGACCGAACTGTCTCACGACGTTCTAAACCCAGCTCGCGTACCGCTTTAATGGGCGAACAGCCCAACCCTTGGGACCGACTCCAGCCCCAGGATGCGACGAGCCGACATCGAGGTGCCAAACCATCCCGTCGATATGGACTCTTGGGGAAGATCAGCCTGTTATCCCCGGGGTACCTTTTATCCGTTGAGCGACGGCGCTTCCACAAGCCACCGCCGGATCACTAGTCCCGACTTTCGTCCCTGCTCGACCCGTCGGTCTCACAGTCAAGCTCCCTTGTGCACTTACACTCAACACCTGATTGCCAACCAGGCTGAGGGAACCTTTGGGCGCCTCCGTTACTCTTTAGGAGGCAACCGCCCCAGTTAAACTACCCATCAGACACTGTCCCTGATCCGGATCACGGACCCAGGTTAGACATCCAGCACGACCAGACTGGTATTTCAACGACGACTCCCACCATACTGGCGTATGGCTTTCACAGTCTCCCAGCTATCCTACACAAGCCGAACCGAACACCAATATCAAACTGTAGTAAAGGTCCCGGGGTCTTTCCGTCCTGCTGCGCGAAACGAGCATCTTTACTCGTAGTGCAATTTCACCGGGCCTATGGTTGAGACAGTCGAGAAGTCGTTACGCCATTCGTGCAGGTCGGAACTTACCCGACAAGGAATTTCGCTACCTTAGGATGGTTATAGTTACCACCGCCGTTTACTGGCGCTTAAGTTCTCAGCTTCGCCCCACCGAAATGGAGCTAACCGGTCCCCTTAACGTTCCAGCACCGGGCAGGCGTCAGTCCGTATACATCGCCTTACGGCTTCGCACGGACCTGTGTTTTTAGTAAACAGTCGCTTCTCGCTGGTCTCTGCGGCCACCCCCAGCTCGAACAGCAAGTGTTCTCACCAGGAATGGCCCCCCTTCTCCCGAAGTTACGGGGGCATTTTGCCGAGTTCCTTAACCATAGTTCACCCGAACGCCTCGGTATTCTCTACCTGACCACCTGAGTCGGTTTAGGGTACGGGCCGCCATGAAACTCGCTAGAGGCTTTTCTCGACAGCATAGGATCATCCACTTCGCCACAATCGGCTCGGCATCAGGTCTCAGACTACATGCAAGGCGGATTTGCCTACCTCACGTCCTACACCCTTACCCCGGGACAACCACCGCCCGGGATGGACTACCTTCCTGCGTCACCCCATCACTCACCTACTACCATCTTGGGTCAGCGGCTCCACCACTTTCCTTTCCCCGAAGGGTCCGGAACGGCTTCACGGCCTTAGCATCAATAGGTTCGATGTTTGACGCTTCACAGCGGGTACCGGAATATCAACCGGTTATCCATCGACTACGCCTGTCGGCCTCGCCTTAGGTCCCGACTTACCCTGGGCAGATCAGCTTGACCCAGGAACCCTTAGTCAATCGGCGCAAACGTTTCTCACGTTTGTATCGCTACTCATGCCTGCATTCTCACTCGTCAACCGTCCACAACTACCTTCCGGTGCTGCTTCACCCGGCAGACGACGCTCCCCTACCCATCACAGCACCCGTTGGGGCTATATGCTGCAATGACACGACTTCGGCGGTACGCTTGAGCCCCGCTACATTGTCGGCGCGGAATCACTAGACCAGTGAGCTATTACGCACTCTTTCAAGGGTGGCTGCTTCTAAGCCAACCTCCTGGTTGTCTGTGCGACTCCACATCCTTTCCCACTTAGCGTACGCTTAGGGGCCTTAGTCGATGCTCTGGGCTGTTTCCCTCTCGACCATGGAGCTTATCCCCCACAGTCTCACTGCCGCGCTCTCACTTACCGGCATTCGGAGTTTGGCTAAGGTCAGTAACCCGGTAGGGCCCATCGCCTATCCAGTGCTCTACCTCCGGCAAGAAACACACGACGCTGCACCTAAATGCATTTCGGGGAGAACCAGCTATCACGGAGTTTGATTGGCCTTTCACCCCTAACCACAGGTCATCCCCCAGGTTTTCAACCCTGGTGGGTTCGGTCCTCCACGAAGTCTTACCTCCGCTTCAACCTGCCCATGGCTAGATCACTCCGCTTCGGGTCTTGAGCGTGCTACTGAAGCGCCCTGTTCGGACTCGCTTTCGCTACGGCTTCCCCACCCGGGTTAACCTCGCAACACACCGCAAACTCGCAGGCTCATTCTTCAAAAGGCACGCAGTCACGAGAAGCACCGAAGTGCTTCCGACGCTCCCACGGCTTGTAGGCACACGGTTTCAGGTACTATTTCACTCCGCTCCCGCGGTACTTTTCACCATTCCCTCACGGTACTATCCGCTATCGGTCACCAGGGAATATTTAGGCTTAGCGGGTGGTCCCGCCAGATTCACACGGGATTTCTCGGGCCCCGTGCTACTTGGGTGTCTCTCAAACGAGCCGCTGACGTTTCGACTACGGGGGTCTTACCCTCTACGCCGGACCTTTCGCATGTCCTTCGCCTACATCAACGGTTTCTGACTCGTCCTGTCGCCGGCAGACGACAGAAGAGAGATCCCACAACCCCGCATGCGCAACCCCTGCCGGGTCTCACACGCATACGGTTTGGCCTCATCCGGTTTCGCTCGCCACTACTCCCGGAATCACGGTTGTTTTCTCTTCCTGAGGGTACTGAGATGTTTCACTTCCCCTCGTTCCCTCCACACTGCCTATGTGTTCAGCAGCGGGTGACAGCCCATGACGACTGCCGGGTTTCCCCATTCGGAAACCCCCGGATCAAAGCCTGGTTGACGACTCCCCGGGGACTATCGCGGCCTCCCACGTCCTTCATCGGTTCCTGGTGCCAAGGCATCCACCGTGCGCCCTTAAAAACTTGGCCACAGATGCTCGCGTCCACTGTGCAGTTCTCAAACAACGACCAGCCACCCGTCACACACCGCTTACACGATGCTTCACCGGGGCCGGCGACTGAGGAAATCCATTCCCTCAGACACCCAACAGCGTGCCCGACACGATCAGCCGACCAGATCAGCGTTCCACGCCCCGAAGAGCAGTACTAGCGCCTGGTCCATCCTGGACCGTGCCGAATAATCAACGTTCCACCCATGAGCAACCAGCATCAGACATTCGCCGATGTACTGGCCTCTGGACCGCTAGGCGGCCTAGAAGTGCTCCTTAGAAAGGAGGTGATCCAGCCGCACCTTCCGGTACGGCTACCTTGTTACGACTTCGTCCCAATCGCTAGTCCCACCTTCGACAGCTCCCTCCCACAAGGGGTTGGGCCACCGGCTTCGGGTGTTACCAACTTTCGTGACGTGACGGGCGGTGTGTACAAGGCCCGGGAACGTATTCACCGCAGCAATGCTGATCTGCGATTACTAGCGACTCCGACTTCATGGGGTCGAGTTGCAGACCCCAATCCGAACTGAGACCGGCTTTTTGAGATTCGCTCCACCTCACGGTATCGCAGCTCTTTGTACCGGCCATTGTAGCACGTGTGCAGCCCAAGACATAAGGGGCATGATGACTTGACGTCGTCCCCACCTTCCTCCGAGTTGACCCCGGCGGTCTCCTGTGAGTCCCCATCACCCCGAAGGGCATGCTGGCAACACAGAACAAGGGTTGCGCTCGTTGCGGGACTTAACCCAACATCTCACGACACGAGCTGACGACAGCCATGCACCACCTGTACACCGACCACAAGGGGGGCACTATCTCTAATGCTTTCCGGTGTATGTCAAGCCTTGGTAAGGTTCTTCGCGTTGCGTCGAATTAAGCCACATGCTCCGCCGCTTGTGCGGGCCCCCGTCAATTCCTTTGAGTTTTAGCCTTGCGGCCGTACTCCCCAGGCGGGGAACTTAATGCGTTAGCTGCGGCACCGACGACGTGGAATGTCGCCAACACCTAGTTCCCACCGTTTACGGCGTGGACTACCAGGGTATCTAATCCTGTTCGCTCCCCACGCTTTCGCTCCTCAGCGTCAGTAATGGCCCAGAGATCCGCCTTCGCCACCGGTGTTCCTCCTGATATCTGCGCATTTCACCGCTACACCAGGAATTCCGATCTCCCCTACCACACTCTAGCTAGCCCGTATCGACTGCAGACCCGAGGTTAAGCCTCGGGCTTTCACAATCGACGTGACAAGCCGCCTACGAGCTCTTTACGCCCAATAATTCCGGACAACGCTTGCGCCCTACGTATTACCGCGGCTGCTGGCACGTAGTTAGCCGGCGCTTCTTCTGCAGGTACCGTCACTTTCGCTTCTTCCCTGCTGAAAGAGGTTTACAACCCGAAGGCCGTCATCCCTCACGCGGCGTCGCTGCATCAGGCTTTCGCCCATTGTGCAATATTCCCCACTGCTGCCTCCCGTAGGAGTCTGGGCCGTGTCTCAGTCCCAGTGTGGCCGGTCGCCCTCTCAGGCCGGCTACCCGTCGTCGCCTTGGTGAGCCATTACCTCACCAACAAGCTGATAGGCCGCGGGCTCATCCTTCACCGCCGGAGCTTTCCAACCCCCAAGATGCCTTGGAGGCTCGTATCCGGTATTAGACCCCGTTTCCAGGGCTTGTCCCAGAGTGAAGGGCAGATTGCCCACGTGTTACTCACCCGTTCGCCACTAATCCACCCCGAAGGGCTTCATCGTTCGACTTGCATGTGTTAAGCACGCCGCCAGCGTTCGTCCTGAGCCAGGATCAAACTCTCCGTGAATGTTTACCGGTAATCCGGTGCACACATCACGAGAGCGGTCCAAGAGGAGGAATGATCCTCTCGGACACAGCGTCCTCGCTGTGTTATTTCAAAGGAACCTCGTCCCAGCCGTGATGGCCGGAGACGGGGTATCAACATATCTGGCGTTGATTTTTGGCACGCTGTTGAGTTCTCAAGGAACGGTCGCTTCCTTTGTACTCACCCTCTCGGGCTTTCCTCCGGGCGCTTCCCTTCGGTCTTGCGTTTCCGACTCTATCAGATCTTTTCTCGATCCGATTTCCTCGGTGCTTTCCAGGTTTCCGCTCTCGCGGTTTCCTTTCCGGCGGTTCCGACTTTATCAGAAGTTTTTGACCGGCCTGACCGGCCGCTCATTTCTGAGTAGTAAGTCGGAGTGCTTCTCAGCGTCACAGTCGCGACGCCTGGGGAAGCAGACAGATTCTAAACGATCAGCCCTGAACTTGTCCAGTTCTAGGCAACTCATTGAATCTACCTCCCCCCTCCACCCGTGTCAACGGGTTTCGTGGGGCGAAGAGGAGACTAGCAGCTCACAGGCCCTGGACGCACATCAGGCGGCCGTCGGGACGGTCGAGCTGCGCTCGGCCGCGTCGAGGTCGCCCGTCTCGCCGGCGCGTACCGCCCGGCCGCCGAGGACGTAGACGTACGCCAGGAATGCCACCTCGGCCGCGACTCCGATGCCGATGCGGGCCCAGGTGGGAAGGCCGGACGGGGTAACGAAGCCTTCGATGGCACCGGAGACGAACAGAACCAGTGCGAGGCCTATCGCCATGCCCACCGCGGCCCGACCTTCCTCGGCGAGAGCGGTACGCCGGCTTCGGGGACCTGGGTCGATGACGGTCCAGCCGAGGCGGAGGCCGGTGCCTGCGGCGACGAAGACCGCGGTCAGTTCGAGCAGGCCGTGCGGGAGGACCAGGCCGAGGAAAGTGTCGAGACGGCCGGCGGAGGACATCAGGCCGATGCCGACGCCCAGGTTGAGCATGTTCTCGAAGAGGATCCAGAGCACGGGCAGCCCCAGGAAGACGCCCAGGACCAGGCACATCGCGGCGGCCCGGGCGTTGTTCGTCCACACCTGGGCGGCGAAGGAAGCCGCGGGGTGGCTCGAGTAGTAGGTCTCGTACTCGCCGCCGGGACGGGTCAGCTCGCGCAGCTGGCTGGGGGCCGCGATGGTCGACTGCACCTCTGGATGGGTGCCTATCCACCAGCCCAGGAGGATCGCGATGGCGGTCGAGATGAGCGCGGTGGGCACCCACCAGTGGCGGGCACGGTAGACCGCGGCGGGGAATCCCTGACCGAGGAAGCGCGTGACGTCGCGCCACGAGGTGCGGCGGGTACCCGTGACGGCGCTGCGCGCGCGTGCCACGAGTTGGCTGAGCCGGCCCGTCAGCTGCGGATCGGGAGCGCTGGACTGGATGAGAGAGAGGTGGGTGGCGGTGCGCTGGTAGAGGGCGACGAGTTCGTCTGCCTCGGCGCCGTTGAGGCGGCGCTGGCGGCGGAGCAGGGCGTCGAGGCGGTCCCATTCGGCTCGGTGTGCGGAGACGAAGACGTCCAGGTCCATCGGGTCTGCCTGCTCCTCGGCTGGTCGTCCACTGCTCGTGGTGGAGGCTCGTGATGCTGTCAGCTTGTCTTACTGCGGCGCGATGCGCCCTCAGCTTGGCAGACTTGCGCTTCACGGGGCAGACCAGGGGAAGGACGGCGGGCGTGAGTGAGCTGGTGACCGGCGAGGCGGTGGCGCTGGAACTGCGGCCTGCCAAGCTGCCGAGCAGGGCGTTGGCGGTGTTGCTGGACCTGGTCGTGGCCGTGCTCGTGTACATCGGCGTGACCTTCGCGCTGGTGGCGGCGACCGCGTCCTTGGACGAGGCGGCCCAGGTCGCGCTGTCGATCGCGACCTTCATGTTGGTGCTGGTCGGCGGTCCGATCGCGGTGGAGACGCTCAGCCATGGGCGCTCGCTCGGGAAGCTGGCGTTCGGGCTGCGGGTGGTGCGGGACGACGGTGGGCCCATCCGCTTCCGGCACGCGCTGGTGCGGGGTGCGATCGGTGTGGTCGAGATCCTGATGACCTTCGGGATCGTGGCCTGCATCGCCTCGCTGGTGTCGGCGCGGGGTCGGCGGCTCGGGGACGTCTTCGCGGGCACCCTGGTCGTGCGCGAGCGGATTCCCGTGGGGCGGGCGGGTCTCGTGCCCCCGCCTCCGCCGTGGCTGGCGGGGCGGTTCGCCGAGCTGGACCTGTCGGCCGTACCGGACGGGCTGTGGCTCGCCGTCCGGCAGTACCTGACGCGGATGCAGCAGCTCGATCCTCAGGTGTCCTGGGACATGGGGCAGCGGCTCGCTGCCGATCTCGCCGCTCGTACGGGGGCTCCGACGCCGCAGGGTATGCACCCGGCCGCTTTCCTGGCGGCTGTGGTCCATGAGCGGCAGGCTCGCGAGGCCCGGCATGCCTTCGGGGGCCCGGGGCCTGTGGCCACCGGGGGTGCGCCGTCCGGTTTCGCGCCCGGCGCGCCCGGTGGTGCCGTGCCCGGTGGCTATCCTCCGCCGGTGCCGCAGGCGCCCGTGCCGAACGCGTATCAGCCTCAGGCGCCGGTCTGGCCGCAGGGTTCTGGTCAGCCTGCCCCGTACCCGGGTCCGGGTGTGCCGCAGTCTCAGGCTCCGGTCGCGCCGCCCGCGTCGACGCAGCGCGATGAGCCGCCGTCCGAGCGGCCGGCCACGGGTTCTGGTTCCACTGGGTTCGCTCCGCCGGCGTAGCGGGCCGCCTCGCGCCGCCGGCTCCGGCGGCGCGGGCTCAGTCGAATCTCGACGGCGGTGACTGGAGGTCTTCCAGCTCGATTCCGGGCGCGGACAGGACCACGTCTCCGGCGATGTGCACGGTGTGCTGTTCGCCCGTGTCCAGGGCTGTGACCTGGTATTCGTCCACGGTCAGGGGGCCGTTGTCAGTGGCGTGTGCTTCGCTGTTCACCAAGGCCCAGGACTGGTCCACGGTGCGTGGGGCAAGGACCGGGTCCGTGAAGGCCACGAGGCGTACGCGGGTCGCGGCGGACGAGGGGGTGAGGCGCAGCAGACGGGCGGTGGCGACGAGGAACGCGGGGGACGTGCCGGTGAAGGCGTGGGCGCGCACATTGCCTTCGGTGGCATGGGCTCCGGTGGGGTCGGTGCGGACCCAGGTGACGCCGTCGAGGGCGGCGCCGCGCACCTGCCAGCCTCCCGCGTGGAGTTCGAGGCGGATGGGGCGGCCGAGGTCGTCCAGGGCGAGGTCGACCGAGCCGCGGTGGTCGCCCGCGGGGGTGGTGAGCTGGGAGACGTAGCGCCAGCCGGACGGGCCGGGGGCGCACTGGAAGTGCTCTTCTGCGAGGGGGGTGTGATCGTGCGGATCGTGGAGCGAATAACGGCCGCGGGGCATGGGGGTCCTGGAGCTTGACGGGCTGGTCCGGCCGGAGGCCAAAGGGGCAGGCCCCCGGCACGGGGGTGCGGGGGCCTGCCTCGGAGGAACTGCGGACCTGCGGACTCAGTAGCGGTAGTGGTCCGACTTGTACGGGCCGTCGACTTCCACGCCGATGTACGCGGCCTGCTCGGGGCGCAGCGTGGTGAGCTTCACGCCGAGCGCGTCCAGGTGGAGGCGGGCGACCTTCTCGTCGAGGTGCTTGGGCAGCGTGTAGACGCCGGTCGGGTACTCGTCGGGCTTGGTGAACAGCTCGATCTGGGCCAGGGTCTGGTCCGCGAAGGAGTTGGACATCACGAACGACGGGTGACCGGTGGCGTTGCCCAGGTTCAGCAGGCGGCCCTCGGAGAGGACGATGATCACCTTGCCGTCGGGGAAGGTCCAGGTGTGGACCTGCGGCTTGACCTCGTCCTTGACGATGCCGGGGACCTTGGCAAGGCCGGCCATGTCGATCTCGTTGTCGAAGTGGCCGATGTTGCCGACGATGGCCTGGTGCTTCATCTTGGCCATGTCCGAGGCCATGATGATGTCCTTGTTGCCGGTCGTGGTCACGAAGATGTCGGCCTTGTCGATGACCTCGTCGAGGGTCGTGACCTGGTAGCCGTCCATCGCCGCCTGCAGGGCGCAGATCGGGTCGATCTCGGTGATGATCACTCGGGCGCCCTGGCCGCGCAGGGACTCCGCGCAGCCCTTGCCCACGTCGCCGTAGCCGCAGACGACGGCGGTCTTGCCGCCGATCAGGACGTCGGTGGCGCGGTTGATGCCGTCGATCAGGGAGTGGCGGCAGCCGTACTTGTTGTCGAACTTCGACTTGGTGACGGCGTCGTTGACGTTGATCGCCGGGAAGAGGAGGACGCCGTCGCGCTGCATCTCGTACAGGCGGTGGACGCCGGTCGTGGTCTCCTCGGTCACGCCGCGGATCTCGGACGCCAGCTGGGTCCACTTCTGCGAGCCGTCCGTGATGGTGCGGTGCAGGAGTTCGAGGATGACGCGGTGCTCGTCGGACTCGGCGGTGTCGACGCCGGGGACCTTGCCGTCCTTCTCGTACTCGACGCCCTTGTGGACGAGGAGGGTGGCGTCACCGCCGTCGTCGAGGATCATGTTCGGGCCGCCGGTGGGGCTGTCCGGCCAGGTCAGCGCCTGCTCGGTGCACCACCAGTACTCCTCCAGGGTCTCGCCCTTCCAGGCGAAGACCGGGACGCCCTGCGGGTTGTCGGGCGTGCCGTTCGGGCCGACGGCGATGGCGGCGGCCGCGTGGTCCTGGGTGGAGAAGATGTTGCAGGACGCCCAGCGGACCTGCGCGCCCAGGGCGACCAGGGTCTCGATCAGGACGGCGGTCTGCACGGTCATGTGCAGGGAACCGGTGACACGGGCGCCGGCCAGTGGCTGCGCCTCGGCGTACTCCTTGCGGATCGCCATGAGGCCCGGCATCTCATGCTCGGCGAGGGTGATCTCCTTGCGGCCGAACTCGGCCAGGGAGAGGTCGGCGACTTTGAAGTCCTGTCGGTTGTCGACAGTCGTCATTGCGAGCTGCTCCTCGGGATTGGGTCGAGGTGGGTACGGCTGGTCTGCGCGGCGGCGGACACAGGGGTGCCCGAGAAGAGGCACAGGCATGCCCACGTACGCGCAGCGCAGTCCGTCGGAGGCCCTCTCTCCCTCGGTCGGTCCGCTTCGGGACCGCCCGACCGCCATCAGCAGCGACGTCTGGCTCCGTCCCAAGCTACACCGGAGGGCCGGGCCATCCCCAGTCCGCCTGCGAACAGTTCAAGTCGTTCCGGGGATGTGGCCGGGGATGTGGCCGGGGGCGGAGCGGGGTTTCGCAGGCGGGTGGGCGGGTGGCGGGAAGGTGTGGGGCGGGGGCCTACAGACCGGTATGGACTGGGAATTCCGCTCCTTTTGAGGCGTGGGCGGGGTGGTGCAGGATGCGGGGTGATCGGGAGTTCCGATCGATCTCGCGAGGCGTCCGGGACGGCGCCTTGTGTGACGAAGGCGTTAGGAGATCGACGTGACCAGTCCGGCCGACCCTCCCCCCACGGGCGGCGGTGACGAGCCGCAGCGGATCAAGCTGCTGGCGGTGACCGCGTGCCCGACCGGCATCGCACACACGTACATGGCGGCAGAGAAGCTCGCGCAGGCCGCCGCGGGCCTCGGTATCGAGATGAAGGTGGAGACACAAGGATCCATCGGGGCTGAGAACGTCCTCGATGACAACGATGTCAGATCGGCCGACGGCATCATCGTCGCCGCGGACAAAGACGTGGACCTGAGTCGTTTCGCGGGCAAGCGCGTGCTGACGGTCGGGGTCGCCGAGGGCATCCACCACCCCGGGCGGCTGATCGAGCGGGTGCGGTCGGCGCCCGTGTACACGCCCGGCGGGGCTGCCACCGGGCCGGCCTCCGGGAACGGCGGCGGCAAGGAGCGGGGCACGGTCTACAAGGCGCTGATGAACGGTGTCTCGTACATGATCCCGTTCGTGGTCGTCGGCGGTCTGCTGATCGCGGTCTCGCTGGCGCTCGGCGGGCATGCGACGGCCAAGGGGTATGTGATCCCGGACGGCACCTTCTGGGCACACGTCAACGCGATCGGCGGGATCGGCTTCCAGCTGATGATTCCGATCCTGTCCGGATACATCGCCTACGCCATAGCCGACCGGCCCGCTCTGGTGCCAGGCATGATCGGTGGCTGGATCGCCAACACGGGGGCGCTGTACGACTCCCAGGCGGGCGCCGGCTTCATCGGGGCGATCGTGACCGGCTTCCTGGCCGGATATCTGGTGCTGTGGATCAAGAAGGTCCGGGTCCCGAAGTTCGTACAGCCGATCATGCCGATCATCGTGATCCCGATCGTGGCGACGACGGCGCTGGGGCTGTTCTTCGTCTATGTCATCGGCAAGCCGATCTCCTGGGTGTTCGAGCACCTGACCAGCTGGCTCGGCGGGATGACCGGCAGCAGTGCGGTGCTGCTGGGCGCGATCCTGGGCCTGATGATCGCGTTCGACATGGGCGGGCCGGTCAACAAGACGGCGTTCCTGTTCGGCGCGGGGCTCATCGCGAGCGGCAACCAGACGGTCATGGGCATGTGCGCGGCCGCGATCCCGGTGATGCCGCTGGGCCAGGGCCTGGCCACGCTGATCCGCAGGCGGCTGTACACCGAGCAGGAGCGGGAGACGGGGCTGGCGGCGCTGTTCATGGGCTGCTTCGGCATCTCGGAGGGCGCGATCCCGTTCGCGGCGGCACGGCCCGCGCAGGTCATTCCGGCCAACATGCTGGGCGGCGCGGTGGCCGGTGCGGTCGCGGGGCTGGCCGGGGTGAAGGACGCGGTGCCGCACGGCGGGCCGGTCGTGGCGGTGCTGGGCGCGGTGAGCGGCGTACCGATGTTCTTCGTGGCCGTGGTGATCGGCGCGGCGGTGACGGCGTTGACGACCGTGGCGCTGGTGGACCTGGCCGAGCGCGCCAGGCGTGCCGAGCCGGCCGGTGGGGCCGAGCCTGGGCCGGCCGGGGCTGGTGCGGTCGTTCCCGGACAGGCTCGGCGCGAGCCGGTGGCGGTCGCCGCCGCTCCGGCGGTCGCGGTGGTCCACGGGGCGTCCGCCGAGGGGGTGGCCGGTACGGCGGAGGCCTCCGGCGAGGTGCCTGAGGTCCTCTCCGGGTATCTCACCGGGCGGACGGTGCAGGTCGGTCTCGCCGCGGACGGCAAGGAGTCCGCGATCCGGGAGATGGCGGAGCTGCTGGGCCGCAGTGGCCGGGTCGCCGACGTCGAGGAGCTGGTGGCGGTCGCGCTGCGGCGCGAGGAGCAGGGGACGACGGGGCTCGGTGAGGAGATCGCGATTCCGCACGCCAAGACGGACGCGGTGACAGCGCCGGTCGTGGGGTTCGCGCGGTCGGCGCAGGGTGTCGAGTGGGGTTCGCTGGACGGTACGAAGGCTCGGCTGGTCTTCATGATCGCCGTGCCGGAGGCGGCCGCCGGGGACGAGCATCTGCGGATCCTCGCGCTGCTGTCCCGCAAGCTGATGGACCCCGGTTTCCGGGAGCGGCTGCTGGCGGCGGAGGAGGGGCGGGCCGTACTCGACGTGCTCGGCGAGGTCGGGTGAGCTGATCTCTCCTGACCTCGGGAGAGGCGAAGGGCGCCGACGGTGACGTCGGCGCCCTGGCCCGTAGAGCCGACTCGAGGGGGTGAGCCCCTCAGTGACCGACCGGGTGCGGGGTCGGGCCGCCGGGGGTCGCCTCCGGGTCGGGGCCCTTGGCGGCCTCGGCCTCGCTGTAGATGTCCGGCTCCAGGTAGATGACCCGGGCGATGGGGACGGCGGCGCGGATGCGGGCCTCGGCCGCGTTGATGGCGTTCGCGACCTCGGCGGCCGTGTCGTCGTGCTGGACGGCGATCTTGGCGGCGATCAGCAGCTCCTCGGGGCCGAGGTGGAGCGTGCGCATGTGGATGACGCCGGTGACCGTGTCGCCGTCGACGATGGCGGCCTCGATCTTCTTGACCTCCTCGATGCCCGCGGCCTCGCCGAGCAGCAGCGACTTGGTCTCGGCGGCCAGGACCAGGGCGATCAGGACGAGCAGGACGCCGATGCAGACGGTGCCGATGCCGTCCCAGATGCCGTCGCCGGTGAGCAGGGCGAGACCGACGCCGCCGAGGGCGAGGACCAGACCGATGAGCGCGCCGAAGTCCTCCAGGAGGACGACCGGCAGCTCGGGCGCCTTGGCCCGGCGGATGAACTGCGACCAGGAGAGCTTGCCCCGCAGCTCGTTCGACTCCTTGATGGCCGTACGGAACGAGAAGCCCTCGGCGATGATCGCGAACAGGAGGACGCCCACCGGCCAGTACCAGTGCTCGATCTCGTGCGGGTGCAGGATCTTCTCGTAGCCCTCGTAGATGGCGAACATGCCGCCGACGGAGAACAGGACGATCGAGACGAGGAAGGCGTAGATGTAGCGCTCGCGGCCGTAGCCGAAGGGGTGCTGCGGGGTCGCCTCGCGCTGGGCCTTCTTGCCGCCGATCAGGAGCAGGAACTGGTTCCCCGAGTCGGCCAGCGAGTGGACACCCTCGGCGAGCATCGACGAGGAGCCGCTGAACGCGAACGCCACGAACTTCGATGCCGCGATCGCGAGGTTGGCGCCGAGTGCCGCCACGATCGCCCTGGTACCGCCTGACGCGCTCATGTGTCCGCGTTGTCCCTTCGCCCTCGTACGTCTACGCCGTCCAGGCGTGCGCCCGTCTTTGCCCGTGCTTTGCCGGTGGGCCATTCTTGCAGCCCGGCCGGGCGGCGGCGCGTCAGGTATCCACAGCCCCGGTCATACGATCACAGTGGCGCGGAAGACCGTACCCGCGCCGGACACCTCGGCCTTCTCGCCGGCCGGGACGAAGACCGACTGGCCGGGGGCGAGTTCGTGTTCGCCCGCCCGGACGGTACCGGCCGTGCAGAGCAGGATCTGCGGGGTGTCCAGGGTGAGGTCGTGGGTGGTGCCGCCCTCGGGGAGCACGTACCGGGAGAGCCGGAACTCGTCGATCGGCGTCTCGTAGACCTCCTCGCCGTCCGGGGATGCCTCGGGGCGCAGCACGCCCGGGTCGCCGGCCTCGAAGCGGACGATGCGCAGGAGTTCGGGGACGTCGACGTGCTTGGGGGTCAGGCCGCAGCGCAGGACGTTGTCGGAGTTGGCCATGATCTCGACGCCGAGGCCGTCGAGGTAGGCGTGCGGGATGCCGGCGCCGAGGAACAGGGCCTCGCCGGGCTGCAGGCGGACGTGGTTGAGCAGCATGGCCGCGATGACGCCGGGGTCGCCCGGGTAGTGGTGGGCGAGGTCGGCGTAGGGCGCGTAGTCGCCGCCGAGGCGGGTGCAGGCGGCGGTGGCCTCGGCGACCGTGTGGGCCATCTCCTCCGGGTCGGCGCTGAGGACGGCCGTGAGGACCTCGCGCAGGGCGGCGTCCTCGGGGTGGGCGTGCAGCAGGTCGACGTACGGCTTCAGGGAGTCGACGCCGAGGCCGTCGAGCAGGCCGGCCGCCTGGACCGGGTCGCGGAAGCCGCACAGGCCGTCGAACTCGGTGAGCGCGCAGATCAGTTCCGGCTTGTGGTTGGCGTCCTTGTAGTTGCGGTGCGGGGCGTCGACGGGGATGCCGCGCCGCTCCTCGTCGGCGTAGCCCTCCTTGGCCTGTGCCAGGTTGGGGTGCACCTGGAGGGAGAGGGGGGCGCCGGCGGCGAGGACCTTGAGCAGGAAGGGCAGGTGGGGGCCGAACTTGGCGACCGCCTTCGCTCCGAGTTCCTTCTCCGGGTCCGCGTCGATGACCTCGACGAGCGTCCCGCGCGCGGTGCGCGAGGGAGCACCGGGGTGCGCTCCCATCCACATCTCCGCCTGCGGTTCGCCGGTCGGCTCCACGCCGAGCAGGTGCGGGATGGCGGTGGGGGAACCCCAGGCGTAGGGGCGGATCGTGTTGTCGAGGCGGTCCATGTGGTTTCTCTGTCTCCGTACGTACGCTGCTCGGCCGGCGCTGTCGTCGGTCCCGCGCCGGTGGTGGGCGCGAGTCGGACGACCTGGAGCAAGATCAGGCCCCGGAAGCGAGCGCCAGGTAAACGGCGGCGAAATCCGTGATGGCGATCAGTTCCGCGAGGGTCTCCAGATCGCCGCCCTCCTCCGGTTCCAGCTCGCTGATCGGCGTGTCGTGGCTGAGGGCCAGGTCACGGGCGGCGGGAGCGGCGGTGAGGCCGCCGATCGGGCGGTCGCGGAGCAGCACCACGCGCGCGTGCAGCGCGGGCGTCTCCTCCACGCGGTCACGGAAGAAGTCATCGGGGTCGGCGCTGGCGGCGAGGGGACCGGCCAGCAGGGCGCTGTGCGCGGCGAGTGCCTCGGGGAGTTCGGCGACCAGGGCGGGGCGGCCGGCCAGCTCGGCGAGCGCGTCGGCGAAACGGCGGCCCGCGGGCCCGGCCGAGCTGCCCTCCGTCCAGACCACGGGCAGTGTGTCGGCGAGTTCGGCGGCGAGGGTCTTGGCCGGGTTGCTGTAGGTCGCGATGGCCGGGCCGCAGCGTTCGGCGATGTGGTCCAGGCGGTCGGCGATCTTCTCCAGGTCCTCCGGCGGGGCGGTGAGCAGGCCGATGCGGTCGAGGAGCGCCAGCAGCGGGGTGAGCAGGGCCCAGAAGACGCCCGGGGAGGACGCGGCGAGGGGTTCTTCCTGGTCGTACGGCGACGTCGCCATCGGTACGAACAGGCCGTGCGCGCCGGCCATCGCCTCGGCGAGCGGGGTGCGGGCCGGGGCCACGGCGACGAGCGAGCAGCCGCGGCGGTAGGCCTGCTCCGCGAGCAGGGAGAGGCTGGGTTCGGTGCCGTCCGGGGTGGCGATGAGCAGCAGGTCGACGGAGCCGGCCCAGCCCGGGAGGTCCCAGCGCAGGGCGCCCGCGGCCGGGGCGACGCCGGTGGGGGCCAGTCGGGTGACGGGGCTACCGGGGCCGGCAAGGCTGCTGATGAGGTCGGCGGTGTGGGTGGCGGCGGTTCCCGGGCCCGCGATCAGGACGGCGCGGGGCCGGCCGTCGGGCTTGAGGTCGCCGATGCCGGCCTCGGTGGCGTGCCGGGCCGCGGTGCGTACGCGGGCGCCGGCCTCCGCCGCGCCGCGGAGGAGGCCTCGGCGGTCGGCCTCGGCGAGGCCCTCTGGGGCGTCGAGCAGCGATTCGTCGAGCATGGGCGGCAGCCTCCGATCGCCGGGGGTCCTGTGCGGGGGTCGAGCGCGGGGGTGGGCGCCCCGGCGTTGCGGGGCGACGGCCTTCTGTGCGGGGCGGTGGGCCTCTTACGCGGGGCGGCGGGCCTCGTCGACGAGCAGGACCGGGATGCCGTCGCGGACGGGGTATGCCAGGCCGCAGTCCTGGCCGGTGCAGATCAGCTCGGTGTCCTGCTCCTTGAGGGGGGCGTGGCAGGCCGGGCAGGCGAGGATCTCCAGGAGGCCGGCTTCGAGCGGCATGGGGTGTCCCTTCGGGCGGGTGACGGCTTTGCTGATGTGCGGTCAGCGTACCGCTGGTGGCGGGGTTGAGCTGGGCTTGCGTGCCGCCCAGGGGGCTCTGCCCCCTGGACCCCCGGATTTTTGCCCACCCGCCCACCCGTCTCGGTCGGCTCAGAAGCTAGGTCCCGGTGACGGGGCTCGGGTGGTTGAAAGGGGGGCGGAGCGGGAGCGGGCAGTCTCGGTCGGGCCCGGGAGCCAGGGCCCGGCGCCTCGGCTCGGGTGGCCGAGACGGAGGGCGGGGTGGGAGCGGGAGGTCCCGGGCCGCTCGGGAGTGCGGTCCCGGTGTTGCGGCTCGGGTGGGCGTCGGGTTCGGGGGTCAGGCCCGGATGATGGCCAGGGCCTCGTCGCGGATCTTGGTCATGGTCGGTTCGTCCTTCGCCTCCGCGTTCAGGCGGAGCAGGGGTTCCGTGTTGGACGGGCGGACGTTGAACCACCAGTCGGCGGCGGAGACCGTGAGGCCGTCAAGGTCGTCGAGGGTGATGCCGGGGCGGCCCTCGTAGGCGGCGCGGATCGCGGCGAGGCGGGCGGTCTGGTCGGCGACCGTGGAGTTGATCTCGCCGGAGCCGGCGTAGCGGTCGTACTGGGCGACGAGGCCGGACAGGGGGCCGTCCTGGCCGCCGAGGGCCGCGAGGACGTGCAGGGCGGCCAGCATGCCCGTGTCGGCGTTCCAGAAGTCCTTGAAGTAGTAGTGGGCGGAGTGCTCGCCGCCGAAGATCGCGCCGGAGCGGGCCATCTCGGCCTTGATGAAGGAGTGGCCGACGCGGGTGCGGGCGGGGGTGCCGCCGTTCTCCTGCACCACCTCCGGGACCGTGCGGGAGGTGATCAGGTTGTGGATGACCGTGCCCTTGCCGCCGTTGCGGGCCAGCTCGCGGGCGGCGACCAGCGCGGTGATCGCCGACGGGGAGACCGGGTCGCCGTTCTGGTCCACGACGAAGCAGCGGTCGGCGTCGCCGTCGAAGGCGATGCCCAGGTCGGCGCCCTCCGCCGGGACCCGCTTCTGCAGGTCCACGATGTTGGCCGGGTCGAGCGGGTTGGCCTCGTGGTTCGGGAAGGTGCCGTCCAGTTCGAAGTACATCGGGACGAGGGTCAGGGGCAGGCCGGCGAAGACCGTGGGGACCGTGTGGCCGCCCATGCCGTTGCCGGCGTCGACCACGACCTTCAGGGGGCGGATGGAGGTCAGGTCGACGAGGGAGCGGAGGTGCGCCGCGTAATCCTCCAACGTCTCGCGCGTGGTGAGGGTTCCCGGCTCGGCGACCGGCTCCGGGGCGCCCGACTCCAGCCAGCGCTCGGCCAGTTCGCGGATCTGCGCGAGGCCCGTGTCCTGGCCGACGGGGGCGGCGCCCGCGCGGCACATCTTGATGCCGTTGTACTGCGCCGGGTTGTGGGAGGCCGTGAACATCGCGCCCGGGAGGTTCAGCGCGCCCGAGGCGTAGTACAGCTGGTCCGTGGAGCACAGGCCGATCTCGGTGACGTCCACGCCGCGGTCCGCCGCACCGCGCGCGAAGGCGCGGGACAGGGCGGGGGACGAGGGGCGCATGTCGTGGCCCACGACGATGGCCGCCGCACCCGTCACCTCGGCGAAGGCGGCACCGAAGAGACCGGCCAGTGACTCGTCCCACTGGTCCGGGACCACTCCGCGTACGTCGTACGCCTTCACGATCTGCGACAGATCAGCAGCCACGGCCAACCCTCCTGAAAGTCCTATGGGTGCAGACAAACTACCCGTCAGGGGTAAGGGGCGGGTGTGCGGACACCAAGTGGACCCACGAGCGCATCCGAGTCGTAACGCGGGGCGGGGGTGGCGTGGGGTGGAGCGGGAAGGCCGACTGCCGGTGAGCGGGGGTCAGTTGTCCGGGGAACGCAGGACACGCAGGTGGCCGCGGCGGGCGACCTCCATGGGGTCCGCGGTGCGTCCTCCGCCGCCGCCCGCCTCGGCCGCACGCTCCTGGGGGCGGGCCGCCTCGCGCACGGCGTTGGCAAGCGCTTCCAGATCGTCTCCGCTGGGCCGCGCGGGAGCGGAGCCGTCGAGGAGGCGGACGACCTCCCAGCCACGGGGCGCGGTGAGGCGCTCGGAGTGCTCGGCGCACAGGTCGTAGCAGTGGGGTTCGGCGTAGGTGGCGAGCGGGCCGAGGACCGCGGTCGAGTCGGCGTAGACGTACGTCAGCGTCGCGACGGCGGGTCGGCCGCAGGCGGTGCGCGAACAGCGACGTACAGGGCTCACGACGTTGGACGGTACCGCACTCTTGAGCGGGCCGCGACGACTCTCCACCAGGTCACTCCACCGTGTCGTGCTGTGAGACGCCCCACACGCCCCTCCGAACACGCCCTGCTGACCTGCGTGGACGGGTTCGCGCGGGGTGCTGGTCGGGGCTCTGTCCGGTCATGAGTCGGTACAAACAACGTCAATTGCCTTGAGTTCGCCGGTCTTGGAGGGTTATGGAAACGAGCCAGACCTTGGCCGGAATGGTCATCCCGCGACATAAGGCGTCGTGGCCGGTTGCTGTTCGGTCAGGGGCGGGTTGCCGCGTGGGTACCGGGCGGGCGGGGCGTGCGGGGACTAGGCTTCAGCAGTGATGGACAACCGTGTACCGCCCCGTGCCGCCGGCCCCGGGCCCCGTCGACGTGATCGTCACGGGCGGGGCATGAGGGGGCCTATCGCGCCGCCGCAGGTGCCGCTGGCGGCCAGCCGGGCCGAGGTCTTCGCCGACCTGGTGCAGGACTCCGTGGAGCGCCTTGAGCGGCGGTGGCCGCAGTTGGCCGACATCGACTTTCTGGTGCTCGAGGTGCCTCGGCTGGAGGGGCGGGGTGCCGAGGGGTGGAGCGACGAGGCCGTGCCGTTGGGCGGGATCATTCCCGCGCGGGACGGGCGGCGGGCTCGGGTCGTGGTGTACCGGCGGCCGGTGGAGATCCGGACCAAGGGGCGGGATGAGCGGGCTGCGCTGGTGCACGAGGTGGTTGTGGAGCAGGTGGCCGAGTTGCTGGGGCTGACTCCGGAGACTGTGGATCCTCGGTACGGGGAGGACTAGGGCGGGGTTGATCTGTTGCCCGGTGCCACGGCTGGGCGGGGTGGGCTTCGCTTGCCCGCGCCGGCGGGGTGCCGCTGCGCCCACCCGTGCCGCCCCAGCGGCACGACTGCCCGCAGCTGCGGCGACTACGGCGGGGCAGCCGTACGACCGCCCGCGGCTACGCCGGTTGCACGTCGACCGCAGCTGCGTTGCTCGCCGCCCCGCCCCCGCTACTTCTGCAGTACCGACAAGTCCTCGTCCGCCTCCGGTACCGCCACCAGGCCTCGGTCGGTTGGGAGGGTTTGGATGGTGAAGCCCGGGATGCCGGATTCTGTGGCGGAGAGGGTTCGGGCGGCGTAGAGGGGGGCGTCGGAGGTGGGTTCCAGGGTGAGGGCGTAGGTGCCCTTCAGGTCGGACGGGATGGGGGGCGAAATGTCCTGGGTCGTGCCGGATTTGATCGTGTAGGTCTTCGTCGCCGGGGTGCCGCCCTCGCTGCCCGCCGAGGCGGTGACCTTGACCGTGACCGTCGCGGTGGGGGCGGTCAGGGAGAGAGTCGAGGACTTGCCGCTGTTGTCCGCGGAGGTCGCGCGCGTGCCGACGGGGGCCGTGGCGGGGATGAACGCCGTTTCCTGCTTGGATCCCTTGCCGCGGATCACGCGCAGTGCCGCCACGACCGGGACCGACTGGTCCGTGGGCGTCAGGACCAGGGAGCCCGCCTCGCCGCGGGTGACGTCGCCGAGGTCGGCCGCGGTCGTCATGCCGGACTTGACGTGCAGTGTCTCGTTCCCGGCCGGGGTGATCAGGCCGTCGGGCGAGGCCAGGCGGACCTTCAGGTCCGCGTCGGCGTCGCCGGGCGTGAAGGCGATCAGGCGGACGTCGGTGGCGTCCTTCGGGATGCCGGGCAGGACCAGGCTGCCGGCCGGGTCGGCGGCCGCGGCCAGCCAGTCGCCGCCCACCTTGTCGTCCAGGGCCTGCACCGCGGCGCCGACCCGCCCGCTGCGCACGTTGACGTGCACGGTCAGGTCGGTCTGCCGCTCGGCGGTGAGGGTGGACAGGAGGATGGGCTTGCTCGAGTGCGGCGGGATCGTGAAGCCGTCCGGCACCGTGGACTTGATCGCGCCGTCCTTGCCGTACAGCTCGATGTCGACGACGGCGGCGGAGTCGTCCGGGTTGGTGAGGTGCACGTAGTCGGTGCGGTCGGCGGACGTGCTGGCGCCCGGGAACCAGAACTCGGTGTCCGGGGCGGTGCAGTTGACGCCCTGGAGGCCGCGGCCGGTGCCCGCGGCGACCTCGGTGGTCTCCTGGACGGTCCAGCCCGGCGCGAACTTCCCGTCGGCGGTGCCAACCAGCGCGGGCGCCTCGGCGCCGGAGGTGTCACCGGTGACCGGGGTGCCGGGTTCCTTCGGGATGAGGACCGGCTTGTCGGCCTTCTTCTTGGTGTCCTTGCCGGTCTTGCTGTCGCTCGTGCCGTCCGCCGACTGCTCGGTGGCCGCCTGGAGTTCGGCCTTGCCGCCGCTCGCCACGCCCTTGGTGACGGGCGTGAACGACGTGTACGACGTGTCGGCGATGTCGGAGATGCTGGGCGCGGGGCACAGCAGGCTGGCGCGCTCCACGGGCAGCTCGGCGGCCGCCTTGGCGGTGCCCGCGCCGGACGCGGACGGTGTGTCGAGCGCGGCGAAGGCGGTGACGGCGGCCAGTGCGGTGGTGCCGACGATCAGGGACAGGGTCGTGCGGTTCACTGCTGGCTCCCGTCGGGGTGCTCACTGCCGGTGCCGTAGGGGTGCTGGGCCTGGTCGTAGCCCTGCTGGTACGCCGTCGGGTCGTACGGCATCTGCCCGTCCGTACCGCCGTAGGCGTAGGGGTCGTACTGGCCGTTCTGGTAGGGGTCGGGCTGGTACGCCTGCTGGTCGTAGCCGCCGGCCGGGTACTGGCCTGCGCCCTGGTACTGGTCGGCGCCGTAGCCGGCGTACTCGGCGCCCTGGTAGGACGCGGCGTCCCAGTCGGCGTACTGCTGCTGGTGCGGGACGGCGGCCGGGGCCTCCTGCGGGAGCGGAGGCACAGCGGACTGTTCCTGGTCGGCCGCCTCCTCGGCCTGGGCGCGCAGGCGGCGGGCGCGGCGGCCCTCGCCCGCGGTGGCCTGGGCGGGCAGCGGCTGCTCCTCGGGGAGGTCGTCGTCGATGTCGCGGCGGCGGCCGGGCAGGGCGAGGACGACGAGGACGAGGGCGAGCGTGCCCTGGGCCCACAGCCAGGCGGTGTGGGTGATCGGGGCGTCGTAGGTGACGTCGAGCCTGCCGCCGGTGGAGGGCAGCTGGAAGCCCTGGGCCCAGCCGTCGACCGTGGTGCGGGTGAGCGGCTTGCCGTCCAGGGTGGCCGTCCAGCCGTCGGAGGCGGCGTCGGCCAGGCGCAGGACGCGGCTGCCCGAGCCCGAGGGGACGGTGGTGTGGATCTCCACCGGCCCGGCGGCGACGGACTGGGCGGTGCCGGAGCCGCCCGCGGGCACGATCGTGGCGCGGGAGACCTGCTGGTCGACCCGCCACAGGGCGCTGCCGTTCTGCTGGCTGAGCCTGCTCAGGCCGTGCGTGGCGTCCAGGACGCGGGTGACGTCGCGGGGTGCGCCCTTGTGGACGAGGACGTAGCGGACCGCGAAGCCGCCGAGCTGGCCGGCCTGGTCGGCGCCGGAGCCGGCGACGAGGTTGGCGACGACCTTGTCGAGCCCCGCGTTCTCACCGTCGGCGGCGGCGAGTTCAGCGTCTCCCATGCGGGCGCCGGAGCCGCGGACGAGGGTGTAGCGCACGCGCGCGGTGGAGTCGCTGTCGAGGATCAGGGTGCGGGCCTGGTCGGAGGTGGTGGCGTCCTCGGCGACGAACGCGGGGACCTGCACCGGGTCGCGGCGCTCCAGCGGCCCGTCGGCGCCGCGGATCATCCAGCCGGCGGCGACCAGCAGCGGACCGGCGGCCGAGGCGAAGGCGATGAGGGCGGCGACCGGCTGGCGCCAGCCGAAGCTCTGCTCGGCCACGCGCGCGCGTGCCCCGTCGGCGCCGAGCGCGGCGGCGGCCAGCAGGGCGATGCCGTAGACGAGGGTGGCCGGTCCGGCCCAGGTGGAGTGGTTGGACAGGACGGCGAAGACGAGGCCCACCAGGGCGATCGCCCAGGCGGTGCGGATGCCCAACTGGCGTTCGGAGCGCAGGAGTGCGGCCAGGGCGGCGAGGACGATGCCAATGAGCATCAGGCCGTGGACGGTGCCGGGGCCGCCCGGGCTGGCGCCGAGCAGGTCGAGCGCGGAGGCGGTCGAGGCGCCGTACGCCAGGCCCGCCTCCTTGAAGAAGCCGGTCGGGAGCAGGGTCAGCGACCAGGGGGCGAGGACCAGCAGGGGGGTGCCGAGCTGGGCGAGGAAACGCAGGCCGTGGGCGACGAGGTCGCCGCGGCGCAGGACCAGCACGCCGAGACCGAGGATCAGGGCGATGGGCCAGACGATCGGCGTGAACGCGGTGGTGAGGGTCAGCAGCAGCGCGTACGCCCAGGTGGCGCGCCAACTGCCGCGCGCGCCGGAGGCATGGGCGAGGCCGCTCGCGGCGATGCCAGCGCGCGCGATGAGCGGCAGCAGTACGGCGAGGACGGCGGTGCCGATGCGGCCGCCGGCCAGGGCGCCGGTGGCGGCGGGGAGGAAGGCGTAGGCGATGGCCGCCCAGGCACGCAGCAGGCGGGAGGTGACGAGGGGCCGGGAGGCGAAGTAGGCGGTGAAGCCGGCCAGCGGCACCGAGCAGACCAGCAGGACGGTGACCGCGAGCCCGGTGGAGCCGAACAGGATCGAGGCGAGCGTTGCGACGACGGCGAGGTAGGGCGGTGCGGACGGGGTGCCGCCGGCGCCGACCGGGTGCCAGGCGTCGGCGAAGCGGGACCAGAGGTCGCCGGCGCCGGCCGGGGCGGGCAGCAGGGCGCCGCCCGCGAGCGCGCCGCCGCCGAGCAGGGCGCGGCAGGCGACGAGGGAGACGAGGAGGAGGGCCAGGAAGAGCACCGGGCCGGGCTTGCGGGCGATCCGCTTGAGGCGGGCGAACTGCTCGATCTCCAGGAAGTCGGCGTCGTCGCCGCCGGGCCCCGACTCCACGGCGCCGCCGTGCCGGCCGGCCGAGGAGGTCTCGCTGTCGGAGCCGCCGGAGAAGTTTCCGGCGAACTGTTCCACGGTGGCGCGGACGGTGGCGCCGGGCGGCGGGAAGAGCTGACGCAGTTCGCCCTTGTCGATCTGCGAGGTCCCGCGGCGGCGCCGTCCGGCGAGGATCCGCTCGGGCCGCAGCAGGGTGCCGAGCAGGCCGCGGATCTCGTCGACGGCCTGCCCCGGGACCTTGCCGACGAGATAGGCGACGGTCCTCAGGAGGGTGCCGAGGACGAGCCGCAGCAGCACCCAGGGCAGCACGGCGGCCCGGGTGTTGACGAGGAGGGTGTAGACGGCACCGGCCTTGTCGACCTTGTGCGGGGAGGCGGCGGTGCGGCCGACACAGTCGACGGTGCGGCGCTCGCGGGAGGACGCCTCGGCGTGCCGTACGACCGCTTCTGGGGCGACGAGGACGCGGTGGCCGGCGCTGTGGGCGCGCCAGCACAGGTCGACGTCGTCGCGCATCAGGGGCAGCCGGCGGTCGAATCCGCCGAGCTGCTCGAAGACGTCGCGGCGGATGAGCATGCCGGCGGTGGAGACGGACAGCACGGTGCGGACGTGGTCGTGCTGGCCCTGGTCCTGTTCTCGGCGGTCCAGGCCGGTCCAGCGGCGGCCGGAGTTGGCGATGGAGACGCCGACCTCCAGCAGTTGCCTGCGGTCGTACCAGCCGCGCAGCTTGGGGCCGACGATCGCCACGTCGTCGCGGCCCAGTTCGAGTTCGTTCTCGACGACGCGGAGCAGCTGGGCGAGGGCGTCGGGTTCGGGAGCGCAGTCGTCGTGCAGCAGCCACAGCCACTGGACGGGCTCGCCGTGCGGCAGTTCGGGCAGGTCGTAGGCGTCGTCGCGCCACGAGCGGGTGACCGGGTCCCAGCCGCTGGGGCGCTTGAGGTACGGCAGCTCGTCCGGTGTGAGGAGGGGCGCGGTGCGGCTCGCCTCCTCGACGGCCTGGCCGAAGCCGGTGCGCCGGGCGAGGTGCAGCACGCGGTCGTCGCCGAGGGCCTCGGTGACCAGCTGGGCGGAGTCGTCCGCGCTGCCGGTGTCGGCCGCCACCGCGTACTGGACGGGGCGTTCCTGGCCGAGCAGCCCGGCGAGCGCGTCGGGCAGCCAGCGGGCGCCGTCGTGGGAGACGAGGACCGCCGTCACCACATGACGCGGGAACTCAGGAAGGACAGCCTGCTCTTGGGCTGCCGTTTGGCTGTGCACGGACATCGAGGTACGGGCCCCGGTTCGGATGGACTGCGGTGGACGCCTGTGCCCACGGGGGGCGGCGGGGCGTCTCGGACGAGCGACCACACTATCGGCTGGCCATGACGACGGCCCGCCGCCTGTGGATAACCCACCGGCGACGGGCCGTTCGTACGGTTTGTGTGTGTAGGTGTGTTCAGACGGCGGCCTTCTTCAGCCGGCGGCGCTCCCGCTCGGACAGGCCGCCCCAGATGCCGAAGCGCTCGTCGTTGGCGAGGGCGTACTCGAGGCATTCGGAGCGCACCTCACAGGCGAGGCAGACCTTCTTCGCCTCTCTGGTGGAGCCGCCCTTCTCGGGGAAGAAGGACTCGGGGTCGGTCTGGGCGCACAGCGCGCGCTCCTGCCAGCCGAGTTCCTCGTCCGCGTCGTCGACCAGCAGTTGCTGCACCAGCTCGGTCATGTGCGCCCCTCGTCTGTCTTTCGCGTCCCCGTGTGTAGTAGCCGTTACCGATTTCGGCTGAACGACACGAGTGAAATTACAAGTGTGCTGCTCCGGGCGAGTCAAGCCGAGATCTGCTATTGGGCCCGTTATTCACTCTGCGGAACCAAGGCCGAGCGGAAAGTGTTCAAATCGCCATAAACCTTGACACGCAGACGAGGCCCATAGGGGCGGCGCACCCCGTACGGACCTCTGTACGAAGGAAGACGCCCCCGCGTTCGATCGCGTTCCGCGAGGTTTGAGCGCTCGGATGTGCGCCATGTGTCCTCGGGGCCGAGTGAACAAACCTTTCACCTGACAGATGAACCGGATGAGGTGAAACATGTCCCACATAACGGGCACCGAGTTGACAGTGCCGGTGTGAACCGATGTCCTAGTGGGCATGCTCGCGAACTTGGCACTCACCTCGACCCGCACCGCCGGGTCCCTCGGTGCTGCCCAGGTCCGCTGTAGCTGTTGTTGCTGTCCCAGCTGTTGAGCCGACGCGCTCCGGCTGTCGCCGAGTCCTCTGACCCGGCCGCTTTCTCCTTCGCAGAACCCCCAGTTCAGGGCACCCCCCACTCTTCCGCTCTTCCGCCGAGGACCACAGCATCCCGATGAACAGCGACAACGACCTCCAGATCGCCGGCGACATCCTCGAAGTCCCGCACCTGCTCCAGCCGCCGCGCGAGCACCCGGCCACCGTCGCCGAGTTCGTCGGCCTCGCCCGCGCCATCGCCGACGACCGCTCCCAGTGGGCGCACCTCGTCCGCTACGACGCCAGCACCCGCTGGTACCACCGGCTGCGCACCGGCCCCGGCTACGAGGTGTGGCTGCTGTCCTGGGTGCCCGGGCAGGGCAGCGGGCTGCACGACCACGGCCGCTCCTCCGGTGTCCTCACCGTTCTGGAGGGCACGCTGACCGAGCGGACCGAGCGCGCCACGCGCGCGCTCGCGCCCGGCGCGCAGCGGGTGTTCGCGCCGGGGTACGTGCACGAGGTGGTGAACGACGCGCTGGAGCCGGCGGTGAGCCTGCACGTCTACTACCCGGGCCTGACCGAGATGCCGATGCACACGGCCCAGCACTGCGAGGCGCGTACCGAGCCGCGCCCGGTGACCGCCTGACCGACTCACCGCTCGACCGCCTGACCGGTTGATCACCTGGCCGAATGATCGCCTGGCCGATTGACCACCTGACGCGTTGTCGTACCCGCCTGCCAGACTTGGCCCCATGCGCATTGTGGTTCTGGCAGGCGGCATCGGCGGTGCTCGTTTCCTGCGCGGTCTGAAGCGGGCCGTGCCGGACGCGGACATCACGGTGATCGGTAACACCGGCGACGACATCCACCTCTTCGGGCTGAAGGTCTGCCCGGACCTCGACACGGTGATGTACACGCTGGGCGGCGGCATCAACGAGGAGCAGGGCTGGGGGCGGACCGACGAGACCTTCCACCTCAAGGAGGAGCTGGCGGCCTACGGCGTCGGCCCGGAGTGGTTCGGGCTCGGCGACCGGGATTTCGCCACGCACATCGTGCGGACCCAGATGCTGGGCGCCGGCTATCCGCTGAGCGCGGTCACCGAGGCACTGTGCGACCGCTGGAAGCCGGGCGTGAAGCTGATCCCGATGACCGACGACCGTGTGGAGACGCACGTGGCGGTCGAGACGGACGGCGAGCGCAAGGTGATCCATTTCCAGGAGTACTGGGTACGGCTGCGTGCCTCGGTCCCGGCCGAGGCGGTCGTGCCGGTCGGCGCGGAGCAGGCCAAGCCCGCGCCCGGTGTCCTGGAGGCCATCGCCGAGGCGGACGTCATCCTCTTCCCGCCGTCCAACCCGATCGTGTCCATCGGCACGATCCTCGCCGTGCCCGGCATCCGGGAGGCGATCGCGGACGCGGGCGTGCCGGTGGTGGGCCTCTCCCCCATCGTCGGGGACGCGCCCGTGCGCGGGATGGCCGACAAGGTGCTCGCCGCGGTCGGCGTGGAGTCCACGGCCGCGGCGGTCGCCGAGCACTACGGCTCCGGGCTGCTGGACGGCTGGCTGGTCGACACCGTCGACGCGGGCGTGGTCGAGCGGGTGGAGGCGGACGGGATCCGCTGCCGGGCCGTACCGCTGATGATGACCGACCTGGACGCGACCGCGCAGATGGCGCGGGAGGCGCTGGCGCTCGCCGAGGAGGTGCGGGGAGCGTGAGCGAGGAGCACGCGGAGTACCGGGTCTGGGCCCTGCCCGGCATCCCCGAGGTGCGGCAGGGCGACGATCTGGCCAAGCTGATCGCCGCGGCCGAGCCCGGCCTGGTCGACGGGGACGTGCTGCTCGTCACCTCCAAGATCGTGTCCAAGGCCGAGGGGCGGATCGTCGAGGCGGCCGACCGGGAGGCCGCGATCGACTCCGAGACCGTGCGGGTGGTGGCCCGGCGCGGCACGCTGCGCATCGTCGAGAACCGGCAGGGCCTGGTCATGGCCGCCGCCGGGGTCGACGCCTCCAACACCCCTTCCGGGACCGTGTTGTTGCTGCCCGAGGATCCGGACGCCTCCGCGCGCGCGATCCGTGACGGGCTGCGTGACACCCTCGGCGTCAACGTCGGGATCGTCATCACCGACACCTTCGGGCGGCCCTGGCGCTCGGGGCTCACGGACGTGGCGATCGGCGCCGCCGGAGTGCGGGTGCTGGACGATCTGCGCGGGGGCACGGACGCGTACGGCAATCCGCTCAGCGCCACCGTCGTCGCCACCGCGGACGAACTGGCCGCCGCCGGTGACCTGGTCAAGGGCAAGGCGGCGGGACTGCCGGTCGCCGTGGTGCGCGGGCTGGCCCACGCCGTGGCCGACGAGCACGGTGAGGGGGCGCGGGCGCTGGTGCGTACTGGGCGGGACGACATGTTCCGGCTCGGCACGTCCGAGGCCGTGCGGGAGGCGGTGACCCAGCGCCGTACCGTACGGGCCTTCACCGATGCGCCCGTGGACCCGGGCGCGGTCCGGCGCGCGGTGGCCGCGGCGGTGACCGCGCCCGCCCCGCACCACACCACCCCCTGGCGGTTCGTACTGCTGGAGTCGGAGGAGTCGCGGGTACGGCTGCTCGACGCCATGCGCGACGCCTGGATCGCGGATCTGCGCCGGGACGGCAAGAGCGAGGAGTCCATCGCCAAGCGGGTCCGGCGCGGGGACGTGCTGCGGCACGCGCCGTATCTGGCCGTGCCCTGCCTCGTCATGGACGGCTCGCACACCTACGGCGACCCGCGGCGGGACGCCGCCGAGCGGGAGATGTTCGTGGTCGCGGCAGGCGCGGGCGTGCAGAACTTCCTGGTCGCGCTGGCCGGGGAGCGGCTGGGGTCGGCGTGGGTGTCCTCGACGATGTTCTGCCGGGACGTGGTGCGCGAGGTGCTCGGGCTGCCGGCGGACTGGGATCCGATGGGGGCGGTGGCGATCGGGGATCCGGCGGAGGAGCCGAGACCGCGGCCCGAGCGGGATGCGGGGGCGTTCATCGAGGTGCGGTGAGAGTCCCGTACGACCGTCGGGTCTCACCTAGTCTCGTAGGACAGTGGTCTCCGCGGCACCGGCACCCCCAGGACTCATAGAACTCAGACCCGTAGGACTCGTAGGACTCGTAGGACTCGTAGGACTCATTCGTGGCAGGACGATTCGCTCCGCGGCCCACGCGTACGACCGTGCGCGGTGGGGAGGTCGCCGTGCCCGCGGGGGTGCCCCGGCAGGGTGCGGGGGCTGCGGCGCGGGTGCGGAGCTGGGTGCCGGACGGGCCGCTCGATCTCGGGCTGGTGCTGGGGCCGCTGCGGCGCGGGCCGGCCGATCCGACGTTCCGGGCGACGCGGGACGGGTCCGTGTGGCGGGCCTGCCGGACGCCCGCCGGGCCCGGGACGCTGCGGGTGTACGTCCACGGCGGTGAGGTGCGCGCGGAGGCGTGGGGGCCGGGTGCGGAGTGGCTGTTGGAGCAGGTGCCGGAGCTGCTCGGTGCCGCCGATGATCCGGACGCGTTCGTGCCGCGGCACCGGGTGGTGGCGCTGGCGCGGCATCGGCGGCCGGGGCTGCGGCTGACGCGGACCGGGCTGGTGCTGGAGTCGTTGATCCCGTCGGTGCTGGAGCAGAAGGTCACGACCGATGAGGCGTATCGGGCGTGGCGGTTGCTGGTGCGGAGGTTCGGGGAGCGGGCGCCTGGGCCCGCGGGGGTGAGCGAACGGCCGATGTGGGTGATGCCCGCGCCTCGGACCTGGGCGCTGATTCCCTCCTGGGAGTGGCATCGGGCCGGGGTCGACGACAAGCGGGCCTCGACGATTCTGCGGGCCGTGCGGGTTGCTGCGCGGCTGGAGCAGGCGGTGGGGATGGCGGCGGGTGAGGCTCAGGCGCGGTTGGAGGTCGTGCCGGGGGTCGGGCCGTGGACGTCGGCGGAGGTTGTGCAGCGGAGTCATGGGGCGGCGGATGCGGTGACGGTCGGGGATCTGCATCTGCCGGGGATCGTGGGGTGGGCGTTGGCGGGGGATCGGGATGCCGACGATGCGGAGATGCTGCGCTTGCTTGAGCCGTATGCGGGGCAGCGGCATCGGGCGGCTCGGTTGATTCTGCTGAGCGGGCAGGTGCCTGGGCGGAGGGCGCCGAAGATGCCTCGGGTGGACATCGGGCTGCTGTAGGGGCGTTGCTTCGGTGCCCGGTGCTGCGGCTGGCCGGGGGTGGGCTTCGCTTACCTGCGCCGGCGGGGTGCCGCTGCGCCCACCCGTGCCGCCCCAGCGGCACGACTGCCCGCAGCTACGGCGGTACGGGTGCCCGCAGCAACGCAGGTCGTACGACAGCCGCTGCCGGGTGGGCGCCGCCCAGCGGCACGACTGCCCGCAGCTACGGCGGTACGAGCGCCGCAAAGGGGCGGCGCGGGGAACTGTGCGATCAGCCCCCACACACCCCCAGCCGAATGACAGCCCTTACTGGTCCGAGGAGAAGCGGAGTGCTCCCCCCGGGATGCGGGCGTCGCACCACACGCGTACGCCTTCGCGGAGTTCGTTGTCGGGGCCGACCACCGCGCCGTCGCCGATGACCGTGCCGGTGAGGATGGAGCGTTCGCCCACTCGGGCTCGGGTGCCGATGAGGGAGTCGGTGATGACGGCGCCGGGTTCGATGACGGCGCCGGGGAGGATCGTCGAGCCGAAGACCCGCGCGCCCTCCGCCACGAACGCGCCCTCGCCGACCACCGTGCCGCCCGTCAGCTTCGCGTCCGGGGCGACCGTGGCCGTGGGGAGGATCAGGCGGTCGCCGCAGCGGCCGGGGACGGCGGGGGACGGGGCGCGGCCGAGGACGAGGTCCGCGGAGCCGCGGACGAAGGCCGCGGGGGTGCCGAGGTCCAGCCAGTAGGTCGAGTCGACCATGCCCTGGAGGTGGGCACCGGCGGAGAGGAGGTCCGGGAACGTCTCGCGCTCCACCGAGACCGGCCGGCCCGCCGGGATCGTGTCGATGACCGAGCGGCGGAAGACGTACGCCCCCGCGTTGATCTGGTCGGTGACGATCTCCTCCGGAGTCTGCGGCTTCTCCAGGAAGGCGAGGACGCGGCCGGTGTCGTCGGTGGGGACCAGGCCGTACGCGCGCGGGTCGGTCACCTTGGTGAGGTGCAGGGAGACGTCCGCGCCCGTCGACTCGTGGGTGTGTACGAGCCGCCTGATGTCCAGGCCGGTCAGGATGTCGCCGTTGAAGATCAGTACCGGGTCGTCGGGGCCGGAGTGCAGACGCGAGGCCACGTTGCGGATGGCGCCGCCCGTGCCGAGGGGCTCCTCCTCGGTGACGTACTCGATGTGCAGCCCGAGGGAGGCGCCGTCGCCGAAGTAGGGCTCGAAGACCTCGGCGAGATAGCTCGTCGCGAGCACGATGTGCTCCACACCCGCCGCTCTCGCTCGCGCCAGCTGGTGCGTGAGGAACGGCACCCCGGCCGCCGGGACCATGGGCTTCGGCGTGTGCACCGTGAGCGGACGCAGCCGGGTGCCTTTGCCGCCGACCAGGAGGATCGCTTCTGTCACCTGTCGTCTCTGCTTCCTGCCGGGACCGGCCGAACTACCGTTTCGGCCGGCCAGTGTATGCAGACCGTGCGACGGTGCCCTCGTCGGCCGCGCGGTGTCCCGCGAGATCGGCGTCCGGTTTCCCCCAACCGTCCCCCGCCGTCCGCGAGCCTGCCCACCCGTCCCCCGACGGCGGTGAACGCGCACCCTCCGGCTCTCAGCGCCCCTGATACCGCGCCGCGCTGGAACGGGCCGTGCCGAGCTTGGCGTAGAGCTGCTTGCCCGGACACTCGGTGGCGTATCCGTCCCGATGGCCGGAGATCACGTTCAGTCGTACGTTCTTCCCCTTTGGGTAGAGATTGCCACCGGCCGACGTCAGATATGTCTTTCCGCTCGGATTGGCACCGAAGAGCCCGAGCTTCCACGCGGTGAGCCGGGCGACGGCCGTCACCGCGGCGGCGGACGGCTTGGTGGTGCCGTAGGTGCCGATCACGGCGATGCCCATGCTGTTGCTGTTGAACCCGAGGGTGTGGGCGCCCATGACCGCCTTCGCCACACCCCCGGCCCGGCCCTCGTAGATGGTTCCGCACCTGTCGACGAGGAAGTTGTAGCCGATGTCCCGCCAGCCCATGCTCTTGACGTGGTAGCGGTAGATACTGCGGATGACGGAGGAGGCCTGGGAGCAGGTGTACTTGTTGCCCGACGCCGTGTGGTGGACGAAGGCCGCCTTGACCGTGTTCGTGTAGCGGAACCCGGGCTCGCGCAGTGACTCGTCCGCGCCCCAGCCGCGCCGGGTCACGATCGGCGGGCGCGGCCCGATGTACGGCTTCGCGCGCGAAACTCCCCCGTTGAGGCGGCTCAGTTCCCGCTCGGTGGCCCACCGGCCCAGCTCGGGGATGTCCGGGGCGCCGTAAGGCACGAGGTCGGTGTTGGCCGCGTAGGCGGCGACGGCCGCGTCGGTCCGGGTGCCGCTGCGGGGGGCGTCCGCCGGCGGGCCCTGGGGTGGTGCCTCGTCCCCGGGGTCCACGAGTTCCAGGCGCAGCCCGGACGGCAGGGGCGAGTCCGGGCCGTCGGTGGAGCCGCCCCGGGCCCCTGTCGCCGGGACGGGCTCGGCGTCCGCGCGCACCCGTACGTCCACGCCGTCCGAGTCGCCGACCCACAGCGGTGCGGTGGCCCCGCGCACCCGGCCCGAGGAGCGTTCCGCCGTACCCGGGTCGGCGCCGTGTTCCTCGTTGTGCGTCTCGATGTCCTGCCAGCCGGTCCACGCTCCCGACGCGGCGGACCGGGTACGCGCCTGGACCCGGCCGTGCAGCTCGGTGTCCGGGTCGTCCCAGACCACGCCGACCAGCGAGAAGTGCCGTACTCCTGCGCGGTACAGGCCCTGCTCCGGGGCCGCGCCGACAACGCGGGAGCGGGAACGGGGAACGAGGGGCAGCGACTGGGTGCGGCCCGGGACCGCGGCCTCGGCCACCCGGCCCGTGGCGGCCGTCCGGTCCGCTCGTGCGGGCGTGGCGGTCGCGGCGGTGGCGGGCAAGGTCAGCGGGAGCGCGAGAGCGGCCGCGCACGTGACGCCGATCGAGGGAGCGCCGATCGAGGAAGTGAGGAATCCACGCATGCCCATGATCCTGGACATAGCCATATAAATCTGTCCATCGGGGAACTGACGGGCCGTCGGGAGCCGCTCCGCCGAACCGGTGGCCCCGGCGCTCGGTGCGCGGGCCCGCCCCGGCGTACTCTTGCGCGGGTGAATGCCACCGATCGCACCCCTGCCGACCTGCTGCGTTCCGCGCTCGCCGCGGATCCCGGCCGCCCCCTGGTGACCTTCTACGACGACGCCACGGGCGAACGCGTCGAACTCTCCGTCGCCACCTTCGCCAATTGGGTGGCCAAGACCGCGAATCTCCTTCAGGGCGACCTGTCCGCCGGACCCGGCGACCGGGTCGCGCTGCTGCTGCCCGCGCACTGGCAGACGGCCGTGTGGCTGCTCGCCTGTGCGTCGGTGGGGGCGGTGGCGGACGTGGCCGGGGACCCGGCCGCCGCCGACGTCGTCGTCAGCGGGCCGGACTCCCTGGAGGCGGCGCGGGCGTGCCGCGGGGAGCGGGTCGCTCTCGCACTGCGGCCGCTGGGCGGGCGGTTCCCGCAGGTCCCGGATGGCTTCGTCGATTACGCCGTGGAAGTGCCGAGCCAGGGGGATCGGTTCGTGCCGTTCGCGCCGGTGGATCCTGAGGAGCCGGCGCTGATTGTGGCCGGGGCGGAGTTCAGTGCGGGCGAGGTGGTCGAGCGGGCCTTGACCGACGCGCCGTCGCTGGACTTGACGGGGCCGGGGTCTCGGTTGTTGTCGGGGCTGTCGTACGACACATGGGAAGGGCTCAGCGCGGGGTTGTACGCGCCCTTGGCTGTCGGGGGGTCCGTGGTGTTGTGCAGGAATCTTGACCGGCTGGGTGAGGAGGCTCTCGCCAAGCGGGTGGAGAGCGAGAGGGTGACTGCTTTGCGGCAGTAAGGCTGTGTTTTGGAGTGCGGGTCCGTTGTGGCTGGTCGCGCCCACGCGGCGGAGCCGCATATCGACACAGCCCCGCGCCCCTTCAGGTTGGCTGCCGTCACCCGTGTGGAGTAGCAAAGGGCGGCTCCCCAGCCCGCCCCCCGCCATCGTCGTAAGAGCAGGACGTGACGCTCGTACGCCATGAGGGGGCCCGCACCGTGAACGACAGCGTTCGTCGGGGGCTCGGGGCCTCGGCCGCCGGGGACGGGCTCCTTCGGGGGCGTCGGCGGCGGTGGGTCAGGGGGGCGGCGCTGGGGGTGGGTGTGGTCGTCGTCGTGGCGGCCGGGGCCGGGTGGGCCGTGTACGCCAAGCTCAGTGCCAACATCACGCCCGATGACGCGGCCGCCGCCGAGCTTGCCCGGTACGAGCGGGAGCGGCCCACCGCGCTGGTGCGGGACGCGCAGAACATCCTGTTGATCGGGTCGGACACCCGGGCCGGGGACGGCAACGGGCAGTACGGGCGGGACCTGGGCAGCGAGCGGTCCGACACCACGATCCTGCTGCACCTGGCCGCCGACCGGCGCAGCGCCACCGCCGTCTCGCTGCCCCGGGACCTGATGGTGGACATCCCGGGCTGCCGGCGCGCGGACGGCAGCCGCAGCGAGCCGGTGTTCGCGATGTTCAACCACGCCTTCCAGGTGGGCGGTTCGGCGTGCACCATCCGTACCGTCGAGAAGCTGACGGACATCCGGATCGACCATCACGTGGTGGTCGACTTCAGCGGGTTCAAGGAGATGGTCGACGCCGTCGACGGGGTCCAGGTGTGTCTGAAGGAGCCCATCGACGACAAGGCCGCCAAGCTGAAGCTGCCCGCGGGCAAGGTGACGCTCGACGGGGAGCAGGCGCTCGGGTACGTACGGGCCCGTAAGTCGATCGGGGACGGCAGCGACACCGAGCGGATGGAGCGGCAGCAGCGGTTCCTCGGCGCGCTCGTCAACAAGGTGCGGAGCAGCGACGTCCTGCTGAACCCGGCGAAGCTCTACCCGGTGCTGGACGCGGCGACCTCCTCGCTCACCACCGATCCGGAACTGGCGAGTCTGCGCGGTTTGTACCAGTTGGTGCGCGGGCTGCGGAACATCCCCACGGAACATGTGCAGTTCCTGACGGTGCCGCGGGAGTCGTACGTCTACGACTCCAATCGCGACCAACTCGTGGAGCCGGAGGCCGAGAAGCTGTTCGCGCGACTGCGGGCGGACCAGCCGGTGGCGGTGACACAGAAGGATTCTCAGGAAGTTCTCAGGCAGGGCCCGGGAGAGGACCGTGCGGACGGCGCCTCCCCCGCCCCGACGTTCCGCGGGAACACCGCCGCCGAGCACGGCTGCGCGTGAGGCGCGCACCGGGACGACGAACCTCTGTTCAGAAATATGAGGGGGATTGCCCAGTTGTAGGAAGGTGGAATTTGTCACCGGCGTCGCTTGACGCTGAACTGGGCGGATAGTGTGAGCGATCCGGTGCACCCGGCCGCGAGGTCTGTCCTGGGGTCGTGCACTGATTCAGCGAGACCCGAGCGCCTTTGAGGGGGAAGGCGCCGCGTGGCCCCGACGGAGGATTCGGACAACCGTGGACGCGCAAGGCCGTGGGCGGGCGGACAACATCGACCCCGCAGACCAGTGGGTACTCAATCCGAGCACCGGCGAATACGAACTGCGACTGAGTCCTTCCGCACCGCAGTCATCGGTTCCCGGTCCGCGGAGACCGAACGCCCGTGATTCCCGTGCTTCAGGTGCTTCCGGCGGTGCGGCGCGCGGCCGCGGCGACGCGGCGGCGGGTGGCACGCGCGAGATGCGGCAGGTGCGCGGCGCGGAGGTGCCGGGACCGCGCCGGCGTCGGGGTGCCGAACCCGAGCCGCCGCCGGGGCGGCGCAACCGGCGGCCGGTGAAGAAGAAGTCGAAGGCGAAGAAGATACTGGCGTGGACCGCCGGCGGCACGGCGTTCGTGCTGGTGGCCGTCGGCACGGCCGGCTACCTCTATCTGAAGCATCTCGAGGGCAACGTCACCACCACGGACGTCGGCGACGCGGCCAAGGACGGCTTCAGTAAGGACGACGCCTTCAACATCCTGATCATCGGCACCGACAAGCGGACCGGTAAGGGCAACGAGGGCTACGGCGACAAGAACAGCGTCGGGCACGCCGACACCAACATCCTGCTGCACGTCGCCAAGGACCGGACGAACGCGACCGCGCTGAGCATTCCGCGCGACCTGATCGTGAACGTGCCGGACTGCGAGACCACCCAGGCCGACGGCAGCAAGAAGATCATCGCCGGCACCGACGGGGTCCGCTTCAACACCAGCCTGGGCCAGGAGGGCCGGGACCCGGGCTGCACGATGCGCACGGTGAAGGAGGTCACCGGCATAGAGCCCGACCACTTCATGATGGTCGACTTCAACGCGGTGAAGACGCTGACGACCGCGGTCGGCGGCGTCGACGTGTGCCTCAAGCACGCGGTGAAGGACAAGGACTCGCACCTGGACCTGCCCGCCGGCCCGTCCAAGATCGCGGGCGAGCAGGCGCTGGCGTTCGTCCGCACCCGGCACAGCTGGGGCAACCAGGGCGACCTGGACCGCATCAAAGTGCAGCAGCAGTTCATGGCCTCGCTGATGCGCAAGATGTCCTCCAGCGACACCCTCACCAGCCCGACCAAGCTGGTGAAGCTGGCGGAGGCGGCCACCAAGGCGCTGACCGTCGACAAGGGCATCGGTTCGGTGAGCACGCTCAAGGACGTGGCGCTGGAGCTGAAGAAGGTGCCGCCGAAGAACATCTCCTTCCTGACGGTGCCGGTGGTCGACAACCCGGCAGACGGTGTCGTGCACAAGACGGTCATCGTCAACCCGAACACCGCCCCCCAGGTCTTCGACGCCATCAAGAACGACGTCTCCTTCACCGAGGTGAAGAAGAAGCAGAAGGCGGCCAAGGACGCGGCGGCCGCCCGCCTCAAGGGCAGCAGGTCCGCGCCCTCCGAGGTGCGGGTGCGGGTCCTCAACGGCGGCGCCGAGGCCGGCAGCGCGCAGGAGACCCTGAACTGGCTGCAGACCGACAAGGGCGTGCTCAAGTCGGAGAACGCCGGCAACGCGCCCGCGGAACTGAGCAGGACGACGCTCGAGTACGCACCCGACCAGGCGCCCCAGGCGCGTGAACTGGCCGCCCTGATGGGGCTGCCCGGAAGCGCGCTGAAGCCGGGCAAGAGCGTCACCAACTCGCAGGGGCTGCCCGCGATGACGCTCACCCTGGGCAAGGACTTCAAGGGTGCGGGCGTCTCCCTCACCGCTCCGACCAAGGCGCCGGAGGTCGACGGCAAGTCCACGGCCGACAAGGTTCAGTGCGCCTCGTAGGTAACCCAACGGGTCCGTCGTGCGTCTAACTCGGCGCGGGACGGACCCGTTTCATGGCGCAGGGTGGGGAGGGCAGGGAGTTGTCGCAGAGCGATGTGCGGGGGGAGCCTCCTGCGGTCGAGGACACGATGGCGCTCACGCCCCGGACGGCGGTCGCGCCGGAGGGGTCCGGACGGCACGGCGGCGGACGTCGCGGCGGCGGCCCGAAGACCGAGAGGCGACCGCGCCGACGGCGGGCGCTGCGCTGGTCGGCGACCGTGCTCGCGGTGGTGATACTCGGCACGGCCGGCGCCGGATACCTGTACTACCAGCACCTGAACGGCAACATCCAGAAGGGTCGGCGCAGCAACGGCGACGACTCCAAGGCGCAGCGGACCCGGCCGAACGCGGCCGGCCAGACCCCGCTGAACATCCTGCTGATCGGCTCCGACAGCCGTAACTCCGACGAGAACGTGAAGCTCGGCGGGGCCAAGTACGACCGCGGCAGCCCACCGCTCGCCGACGTGCAGATGCTCATCCACCTCTCCGCGGACCGCAAGAGCGCCGCCATGGTGAGCATTCCCCGGGACACCCGGGTCGACATCCCCAAGTGCACGGACCCCGACACCGGCAAGGTCTACCCGGCGACCAACGACATCATCAACACCACCCTGGCCCGGGGCGGGGCCGGCTGCACGCTGGCCACCTGGGAGAACCTCACCGGCGTCTACATCGACCACTGGATGACGATCGACTTCGCGGGCGTGGTGAAGATGGCGGACGCCATCGGCGGCGTCGAGGTGTGCGTACGGCAGAACGTGTGGGACCACTCCACGCCCGCCCAACGCGGCGGCTCCGGGCTGAAGATGAAGGCCGGGCGGAAGAAGGTCGAGGGCGTGCAGGCCCTGCAGTGGCTGCGCACGCGGCACGCCTGGGGCAGTGACGTGATGCGGGCCCGCGCCCAGCACATGTACCTCAACTCGATGATCCGCACGCTGCAGCATCAGAACGTCTTCACCGACACTGGCCGGTTGATGGACCTGGCCGAGGCGGCCACCAAGTCCCTGAAGGTGTCCGAGGAGATCGGCACCGTCAAGAAGCTCTACGACCTCGGCATGGAGCTGAAGTCGGTGCCGTCGGACCGCATCACGTCGGTGACGATGCCCAACGTCCAGGACTCGCAGAACAGCGAGCACGTCGTACCGGAGAAGGCCGGTGCCGACAAGATGTGGCAGATGCTCCGCGACGACGTCGCGTTCGACAAGAACGGCAAGCCGTCGAAGGCGAAGCAGGCGGCGAGCAAGTCCCAGCCGACGAAGGCTCCCTCGGTCGACGCGGCGCGGCTCGGGGTGGTGGTGCAGAACGCCACGCAGTCCTCGACCGAGGCCGCGGTCGGGGGCCGGGCCGGGACGATCGGCCAGGTGCTCGTGCAGAAGGGGTACGGCAGGGCCACGGCCGACACCTCGGCGACGCTGTCCGCGGACCAGACCGTCGTGCGCTACCCGAGCGCCGACCTGGAGGGGGACGCGCAGGCCGTCGCCAAGGCGCTGGGCATCCCGCTGAGCCAGGTGAAGCAGTCGACCGACGTGTCCGGGGTCACCCTCGTCGTGGGCGCGGACTGGCGCACGGGCACGGCCTACCCGAAGAAGTCCGCTCCGAAGGCCGGCGACCTGCCCAGCAACTCCGACGCCATCAACGGCTCGGACACCTCCCAGTGCATGGACGTGTACAAGCCCTACCAGTGGTGAAGCAACAAGAGGGCCCCTCCGCGCAGGAGGGGCCCTCGTCGTTTCATGTGCTCGCTCAGCGGGGTTCCAGCACCGCCGGCCGACGCGAGGCGATCACTCGCTTCGCCAGCGACTTGGGGCTGGTCAGGAAGCCCCAGCCCCACGACATGTGCATGGTCGCCAGGGCCACCGGGATCTGCAGCCGGGCCCGGAGCGGAAGCCCCTTGCCCGCCGGGACCGAACCCGCCACGATCGCCGCCAGATAGCCGCCGGGGACCACCAGACCCCACGGCGTCAGGGCCGCGCCCACCACGAGACCCGCCGCCATCGCGCACACCGCGGTCGGCGGGGCGAGGTAGCGCAGGTTGATGGAGCCCTCGTGGTAGCGGGCGACGACATGGCGCCAGCGGCCGTAGTCCTTGTACTGCTTGGCGAGCGCCTTCACGCTCGGCCGCGGCCGGTACGACACCCTCAGCTCCGGCGAGAACCAGATCAGGCCGCCCGCCTCACGGATGCGGAAGTTCAGCTCCCAGTCCTGGGCGCGGATGAACTCCTCGTTGTAGCCGCCCTGTTGCTCCAGCGCCTCGCGGCGGAAGACGCCGAGGTAGACCGTCTCGGCGGGGCCCGCCTGGCCACCGGTGTGGAAGGCCGCGTTGCCGACGCCGACCTTCGAGGTCATGGCGGCGGCGACCGCGTGCTCCCAGTCGTTCTCGCCCTCGGCGTGCATGATGCCGCCGACGTTCTGCGCGCCGGTCTCCTCCAGGAGCCGCACGGCGGTCGCGATGTAGTTCGGCGAGAGCATGCCGTGGCCGTCGACGCGGACCACGATCGGGTGCCGGGAGGCCTTGATCGCCGCGTTCAGCGCGGCGGGGGTGCGGCCGGTCGGGTTCGGGACGGTGTGTACACGCGCGTCGTCTGCCACGAGCTGAGCGGCGATCTCGTCCGTGCGGTCCGTGGACGGACCGAGGGCGATCACGACCTCCATCTCGCCGGCGTACTCCTGCGCGAGGATCGCTTGGACGGCCCCGCGCAGATGCCGCTCCTCGTTGAGGACGGGCATGATCACAGAAACAGCGGGGAGTCGCACGTCGGGCTTGGCGTTCATAGGGGGCTCACGTTACCGCGAACGGGGGACACCGGTGCGCGCCGCCGGGGCGTGGAGGCGGGCAGGAGATCGTATCGGCCTACGGTGCTCACAAATCCCACGTACGGCCGCAGCCCGGAGGTGTCCCTTGCCGAGCCCGCCCAGGTCCCCCGCCCGGCCGCAGCGCCGAGCGCAACCGCCCCGCCGGGTGCCACGGCAGCCCCAGCGGACCGTGCGGCCCCCGCGCCCCAGGCGGCCGCGCTGGGCCATGCGGGCGGTGACCACGCTGTCCGTGGTCGTGCTCGCCTCCGCCGGGATCGGTCACGCGGTCGTCACCAGCCTGGACGCGGGCATCGCCCGGGTCGACGCCTTCAAGGACATGAAGAACCGGCCCCGCGCCGGGCACGGCATGAACGTCCTGCTGGTCGGCACGGACGCCCGCGACAGGATCAGCGAGTCGGAGCGGCGCGCGTACCGGCTGGGCGGGCAGCCCTGTCACTGCACCGACACGATGATGATCGTGCACATCTCGGACGACCGGGAACGGGCGAGCGTGGTGAGCCTGCCCCGCGACTCCTACGCCGAGGTGCCCGAGCACGTCGACCCGGCCACCGGACGGCGGCACACCCCGCACCCCGTCAAGCTGAACGCGGCCTACGCCGAGGGCGGCCCCCAGCTGACCATCGCCACGGTCGAGAACATGACCCATGTGAAGATCGACCACTATCTGGAGGTCGACTTCACCAGCTTCATGAAGACCGTGGACGTGCTCGGCGGCGTCCAGGTCTGCACGGCGACGCCGCTGAAGGACTCGTACACCGGCCTCGACCTCGCGCCCGGCACGTACACGCTCAACGGCGGGCAGGCGCTGCAGTACGTGCGCGCCCGGCACGCGGACGGGGCGAGCGACCTGGGCCGGATGAGGCGGCAGCAGCGGTTCCTGGCCGCGCTGATCGAGCGGGCCACCTCCTCCGGGGTGCTGCTGAACCCGATGAGGTTCCGGGACGTGACCCGGGCGGTGCTCGGCTCGGTGCGGGCCGACGAGGGTTTCGGCACCGACGAGCTGCTCGACCTCGGCCGGGCGATGCGGAACTTCTCCCCGTCCTCCTCCGAGTTCACCACCGTGCCGATCGGGCAGCTGAACTTCGCGGTCAAGGGCCTCGGCTCGACCCTGAAGTGGGACCCGGCGGCGTCCGGCCGGCTCTTCCAGGCCCTGCGCGACGACAAGCCGCTCAGCGTGGACCACCCGCACCGCGGGCCTCGGCCCGCGCCTGTCGAGGTCGACCCGCGGCAGGTCCGGGTCCAGGTGGAGAACGGAACCGGCACGGCCGGGCTGGCCAAGCGGGTCGACGCGGCGCTCGCGACGGCCGGCTTCGCCACCACCCGCCAGCCGACCACCGCGACCGTGCACAACGCCAGGCGCACGGTGATCTCCTACGACCCCCGCTGGGACCGCTCCGCCCGCACCCTGGCCGCGGCCCTGCCCGGCAGCGAACTGCGCGCGGTACCGGGTCAGGGCCAGCTGATCAAGGTGACCGCCGGGTCGGACTTCAAGGCCGTGCACCAGGTACGGGTCGAGGACCCGGCCAAACCGGAGCAGGCGGTGCTGCGCGGCAACGAGGTGATCTGCTCGGCTTCCGAAGGGGCCTAGTACTTCGAAGGGGCATGTGGTCCGAGGGGGCCCGGTGCTCCGAGGAGAGCCCTAGTCCTCGAAGCCCTCCGCCGCCCGCTTCTCGCGCAGCTCGCGGATCGCGCGCCGGCGGGCCAGGCGGTGGGTGCGGCGGATCTGGGCCTCCTGGTAGCGGCGGCGGTCACGGTCGGTCTCCGGCAGCACCGGGGGCACCTGGCGCGGCTTGCCGTCGGCGTCCACGGCCGCGAAGACCAGATAGGCCGAGCCGACCTGGGTCGGCGGGGCGGACTCGTTCCAGCGCTCGGCCAGCACCCGCACGCCGACCTCCATCGAGGTCCGGCCGGTCCAGTTGACCTGGGCCTTCACATGGACCAGATCGCCCACGCGGACGGGCTCCAGGAAGGCCATCTCGTCCATGGACGCGGTGACGGCGGGACCGCCGGAGTGCCGGCCGGCCACCGCGCCCGCCGCGTCGTCGACCAGCTTCATGATCACACCGCCGTGCACCGTCCCCAACAGATTGGTGTCGTTGTGGGTCATGATGTGGCTGAGCGTGGTGCGGGAAGCGGACGTCGGCTTGCCCGGGATGTCCGGATCCACGTCCGTGGCCTGGTCTGTCATGGCCCCCACCTTATGCCGAACTGACGTTCGCGGAATTTGTGTCAGCTTCGCAACAGCGCCGCTCTGATTTTCCGACACCCCTTGTAAGGCCCACAGCGGTGCCCTGCACACTGGGGCGCATGAATGACTGGCCCGAGGGATGGCGAGACGACAATCGCGGCCCGCGCTACGGACGCGGCAGCGGCGGCGCGCAGCCGGAAGGCGCCCGCGTGATGCGTCAGGTGCGGCGCGGCCCGGCGGTACCGCCCGGACAGCGCTCGTACGGCGACCCCGGCCCGTCGGCACCGCCGTACGGCGCCGGAGTCCCGCAGCAGCCGTCGTACGTCGACGGCCAGGGATACGACGACGGCGCCGGCTACGGCGACTACGACAGCGGGTACAACACGGGCCAGGTCTACGGCGGCGGCCCGGGCGGGCCCAGCGGCCCGGCAGGGGCACCCACCCGGGGTCCACGTCCGGCGCCGAACTGGCGGCGGCGCATCAAGTGGACCGCGATCACGCTGGCCGGTGTGCTGATCGTCACCTCGGTGGCGACCTACTTCTGGGCCGACTCCAAGCTGCGCCGCGAGGTCGACCTGTCGAAGGTCATCGACCGGCCGGAGTCCGGCTCGGGCACGAACTACCTGATCGTCGGCTCGGACAGCCGTGAGGGCATGTCCAAGGCGGACGAGAAGAAGCTGCACACCGGTGGCGCCGAGGGCAAGCGCACCGACTCGATGATGATCCTGCACGTCGGCGACAGCGGCGACACGCTGATCTCGCTGCCGCGTGACTCGGACGTGGAGATCCCGTCGTACAAGGGGTCGACGTCCGGGAAGGTCTACCCGGCCAGGGGCCGGCACGAGAAGCTGAACGCGGCCTACGCCGAGGACGGCCCGACCCTCCTCGTGCGCACGGTCGAGTACAACACCGGCCTGCACATCGACCACTACGTGGAGATCGGCTTCCAGGGCTTCGCGAACATCGTGGACGCGGTCGGCGGCGTCGAGATCGACATCGACAAGGGCTTCAAGGACAAGTGGTCCGGCGCCGACTTCAAGGCGGGCAAGCAGACCCTCAACGGCCAGCAGGCCCTGGCCTTCGTCCGCACCCGGCACGCCTTCGCGGCCAGCGACCTGCAGCGCACCAAGAACCAGCAGAAGTTCCTGTCCGCCCTGGCCCACCAGGTCGCCACCCCGGGGACGATCCTCAACCCCTTCAAGTTCTACCCGACCATGGGCGCGGGCCTGGACTCCCTGATCGTCGACAAGGACATGGGCCTGTGGGACCTGGGGTCCATGTTCTGGGCGATGAAGGGCGTCAACGGCGGTGACGGCACCTCGCTGAACATGCCGATCTCCGGATCCACCGGCGGCAACCTCGTCTGGGACAAGGCGAAGGTGAAGACCCTGGTGAACGAGCTGAACAACGACCAGAAGGTGACCGTCACCAACAACTAGGCGGTCGCTGAGGCGAGCAGCGCGACATGGGGAAGGGCGAGCAGCCCTTCCCCATCCGCGTATACGGCGCTCAGCCGCTCGTACTCCCGCCTGATCCGTACGACGGTCTCCGCGTCCTGCGAGGTCACGACCAGCCCGACGTTGCCGACCCCGGCGGCCACCCCGCCCCACCACTCCTCGACGCCGGCGCGGTGCGCCCAGGCCAGCTCGCCGCCCTCGGCACCACTGAACCCGGCCTGCGTGAGCATCTCCGCCAGGCCCTCCGGGGTCCGGGTGAAGTCCTCCTCCGGGTCCAGGCGCGGCAGGTACGACGGCGGTACGGCACCGCCGGCCGCGCACGCCTGCCCGAGCAGTTCCTGCCCCGCCCCGCGCCGGGCGCCCCACAGCGTCACGGCGATCCCCCCACCGGGCCGCAGCACCCGGCGCAGCTCGGCGAGCGCGGCACGCGGCCGACCCACGTGGTTGAGCACGAAGTTGCCGACCACGGCATCGAACTCCCCGTCAGGAAAGGGCAGTTCGGGCAGAACGGCGACCTCTGCGGCCACCCCGCGCCGGCGCGCCTCGGCGACCATGCCGGCGTCGGCGTCCACGGCCCGCACCAACGCGCCCCGCTCCCCCGCCGCCAAGGCGGCCGTGCCGGTCCCCGTCCCGACATCGAGGACCCGCGTCCCCTCCCCGACCCCGGCCGCGTCCAGCAGCGCGGGCACCGGGTACGCACACAGCCGCGCGTAGCTCCCGGCGTACGCCTCGGTCCGCCCCGCCCACATGGCCCGCTCGGAGGCGTCGAAGGCCGCCGTCGCATCCGTCTCGATCATGCGCCCAGGGTGCCGCACAAAGGATCAAGGGCACCCACGGGGGTGCCCCTGAACGCCCTCACGGGGTGGGGAGGGTCACATCCGTGCGCCCGCCATCGCTCGGCACATCTCCGCGCAGCGGCGACACGCCTCGGCGCAGCGCATCATCTGCTTGTCGTCGGGCATGGACATACACGCCTCGGCGCACATGTCACAGGCCTTGGCGCACATCGCGCACATCTCGGGCGACATCGGCGAGCGGCGCATCATCATGTCGGCGCACATGCGGGTCATCTCGGAGCAGTCCATGAGCGCGCGCATGATCTGCATCTGGGCCTGGCCGCCCATCTGCATGCAGGAGCTCATGGTCTCCTCGCAGATGTTGTGGCACGACATGCAGGCCTCGACGCAGTCCTGCATCTCCTTGGTCATGGCGGGCATGGTGGTTCCGGGCTGGGTCATGGCTCCTCCTGGGGAGGGAGAGGGGTCCGGGGCGGGCCCCGTGTGGTTCCGTCCTACGCCCGGGCGCCCGGCTCTGCCATTCGACGCATGTCCCGCTTCGCACCCGTTCGGCCCAGAGGGATTCTTCAGACGGTGGGGGTCGTACCGCCGTCGATGACGTACTCGGCGCCGAGGATGGCCGACGCGCGGTCGGAGACCAGGAAGGCGATCAGGTCGGCGACCTCCTCGGGGCGGTTGGGGCGGCCGAGCGGGATGCCGCCGAGGGAGTCCATGAGCCGGTCCAGGGCCGCCTCCCGGGTGACGCCGGCCTCTTCGGCGATCCGGGTCACCAGCTGGTCGGCCGCGCTGGTCCGGATGAAGCCGGGCGAGACCGCGGTGACCCGTACCCCGTGCGGGGCGACCTCGTTGGCCAGGCCCTTGCTGTAGGTGGTCAGCGCGGCCTTCGCGGCGGCGTAGGCGAGGGTGCCGTTCCACAGCGGCATCCGGCGCTGGATGGACGTGACGTGCACGATCACCCCGCGGCCGGCCTCGATCATGCCGGGCAGCAGGCCGCGGTCCAGGCGTACGGCGGCCAGCAGGTTGACGGTCAGTTCGCGGGCCCAGTCGTCCTCGCCGAGGACCGCGAAGCCGCCGGCCGGGGCCGCGGATCCGCCCAGGGTGTGGACGAGGATGTCGACGCCGCCCAGGCGGGAGTTCACCTCGGAGACGACCTCGGCGGCGCCCTCGACGGTGGCGAGGTCCGCCGCGATGAACGTCTTCTCCTCGACCTCCTCGGGGCGGCTGCGGGCGGTGACCAGCACGCTCGCGCCGGCCCTGCGCAGGGAGTCGGCGATGGCGGCTCCGGTGCCCTTGGTGCCGCCGGTGACCAGTGCGCGCCTGCCGTCGAGGGATTCGCTGGTGGGCATGGTGACGGTGCCTTCCGTGACCGGGGTCGGGCCGGGAGATGCCCCGCTGTCCACGCTACGCCGATAGGCCGGTAGCCCCCGTCCGAGGCGGACGGGGGCTACCGGGCAGCAGCGAGGAGAGCGCGCGCCTTACGGCAGGTTGCGGGCCATCACGATCCGCTGGACCTGGTTCGTGCCCTCGTAGATCTGGGTGATCTTGGCGTCGCGCATCATGCGCTCCACCGGGTAGTCGCGGGTGTAGCCGTAGCCGCCGAGGAGCTGGACGGCGTCGGTGGTGACCTCCATGGCCACGTCCGAGGCGAAGCACTTGGCGGCCGCGCCCTGGAAGGTGAGGTCCTTGTCGCCGCGCTCGGAGGCGGCCGCGGCCTGGTAGGTCAGGGCGCGGGCGGCGGCGATCTTCATGGCCATGTCGGCGAGCATGAACTGGATGCCCTGGAAGTCGGCGATCGGCTTGCCGAACTGCTTGCGCTCCTGGACGTAGCCCTTGGCGTAGTCGAGGGCGCCCTGGGCGACACCGAGGGCCTGGGCCGCGATGGTGATGCGGGTGTGGTCCAGGGTCTTCATGGCGGTGGCGAAGCCGGTGCCCTCCTCGCCGATGATGCGGTCGGCGGGGATGCGGACGTTGTCGAGGTAGACCTCGCGGGTCGGGGAGCCCTTGATGCCGAGCTTCTTCTCCGGGGCGCCGAAGGAGACGCCTTCGTCCGACTTCTCGACGACGAAGGCGGAGATGCCCTTGGTGCGCTTGCTCGGGTCGGTCACGGCCATGACCGTGTAGTACTCGGAGACGCCCGCGTTGGTGATCCAGCGCTTGACGCCGTTGAGGACGTAGTGGTCGCCGTCGCGGACCGCCTTGGTCGTCATGCCGCCCGCGTCCGAGCCCGCCTCCGGCTCGGAGAGGCAGTACGAGAACATCGCGTCGCCCTTGGCGAGCGGGGCGAGGTACTTCTTCTTCAGGTCCTCGGAGCCGGACAGGATCACCGGGAGCGAGCCCAGCTTGTTCACGGCGGGGATGAGGGAGGAGGACACGCAGGCGCGGGCCACCTCCTCGATCACGATGACCGTGGCGAGCGCGTCGGCGCCGGCGCCGCCGTACTCCTCGGGGACGTGCACGGCGTGCAGGTCGTTGGCGACCAGGGCGTCGAGGGCCTCCTGCGGGAAGCGGGCCTCCTCGTCCACCGCTGCGGCGAACGGCGCGATCTTCGCCTCGACCAGCGAACGGACGGCGTCACGGAGCATGTCGTGCTCTTCGGACGGGCGGTACAGGTCGAAGTCAGCCGATCCGGCCAAGGTCTCTCACGCTCCAAAGACGCTGTGATGCTGACGCTAATTACCGTTAAGTAACTCAAATTTTAGAGGGCCGACCGGGGGACGCCTACGTGAGATGGGCGACAGCGGGGAAATTGCCCGGTGGACGCCCCGACTATGCTCGGCTCCGCATCACCGACGTACCCGATCTGGAGCACATCCATGAGCCTGAAGATCACCGTGATCGGCACCGGCTACCTGGGCGCCACGCACGCCGCGGCCATGGCCGAACTCGGTTTCGAGGTGCTGGGGCTCGATGTCGTGCCCGAGAAGATCGCGATGCTGGAGCGGGGCGAGACCCCGATGTACGAGCCGGGGCTCGACGAGCTGCTGCGCCGGCATGTCGCCGGCTTCGAGGGGTCCACCGGGCGGCTGCGGTTCACCCAGGACTGGGCCGAGGTCGGGGCCTTCGGTGACGTGCACTTCGTGTGTGTGAACACTCCGCAGCGGCACGGGGAGTACGCGGCGGACATGTCGTACGTCGACGCCGCCTTCGCCTCCCTCGCCCCGCATCTGCACGCGCCCGCCCTGGTCGTCGGCAAGTCGACGGTGCCGGTCGGCTCGGCCGAGCGGCTGGCCGCCTATCTGGCCGAGCACGCGCCCGCCGGTGCGGACGCCGAGCTGGCCTGGAACCCGGAGTTCCTGCGCGAGGGCTTCGCCGTGCAGGACACGCTGCACCCGGACCGGATCGTGGTGGGCGTGCGCGGCGACCGCGCGGAGAAGCTGCTGCGGGAGGTGTACGCCACGCCGATCGGCGAGGGCACGCCGTTCGTGGTGACCGACTTCCCGACCGCCGAACTGGTGAAGACCTCGGCGAACTCCTTCCTCGCGACCAAGATCTCCTTCATCAACGCGATGGCGGAGGTCTGCGAGGCCGCGGGCGGTGACGTGGCGAAGCTGGCGGAGGCCATCGGCTACGACGACCGGATCGGGAAGAAGTTCCTGCGCGCCGGGATCGGGTTCGGTGGTGGCTGTCTGCCGAAGGACATCCGGGCGTTCATGGCGCGCGCCGGCGAGCTGGGCGCGGACCAGGCGCTGACCTTCCTGCGCGAGATCGACTCCGTCAACATGCGCCAGCGCGGTCAGATGGTGGAGCTGGCCCGGCAGGCGCTGGGCGGCGGTCCGTTCCTGGGCAAGCGGGTCGCGGTGCTCGGCGCCACCTTCAAGCCGGACTCGGACGACGTCCGCGACTCGCCCGCGCTGAACGTGGCCGGGCAGATCCATCTGCAGGGCGGCCAGGTGACCGTGTACGACCCGAAGGGCATGGAGAACGCCCGCAAGGTCTTCCCCACCCTGGGCTACGCCGACTCGGCCCTGGAGGCGGTCCGGGGCGCCGACGTCGTACTGCACCTGACCGAGTGGCGGGAGTTCCGCGAGCTGGACCCGGCGGCGCTGGGCCGGGCCGCGGCGGCCCGGCTGATCCTGGACGGGCGCAACGCCCTGGATCCGGAGCTGTGGCGGCGGGCCGGGTGGACGTACCGGGCGATGGGCCGGCCGACCGCCTAGCGGCCGGCGGCATGCCTTCAGGGCGACGCCGGTTCGGCCGAGGCTCAGTCGGCCGAACCGGCGTCTTCCCGCATTCTGCACCACGGGACACATGCGTGGCCGATGAACTCCCTGTGGTTTACGGCTCCTTGTGGTTCACGGCTCCTTCGCCCGGTAGCGGCGCATCTTGGCGCGCGCTCCGCACACCTGCATCGAGCACCAGCGGCCCCGTCCGGCGGGGCTGCGGTCGTAGTACGCCCAGTGGCAGGTCTCGGCCTCGCATGCCTTGAGGCGGGTCCAGGTGCCCGCGACCAGCGCCTCGGCGACGGCGGCGGCGACGCGGGAGATGAGGGGGCGTACGTCGGCGGGGACGAGGGCCGCCGAGCCGTCGGCCGCGTCGACGGTCACGTGCAGGGGGGCCGACGCCAGGAGCTCGCCCAGGGGCGTCACCGGGCGGTGGGGCAGGTGGCCGGCGTGGGCCAGCAGGGTCGCGCGCAGTGATTCACGCAGCTCACGGGCCCGGGGGACGTCGTCCTCCTGGAGTCCGAAGCGCGCCCGGCCGTCCGCCGTGTCGAGCGAGTCGGCACCCGACTCGATGTCCAGCGTGTTCACCAGGGACTCGACCAGGGCCAGGCCTCCCGGCGCGGGCGATCTCTCACTCATGGCTGCAAGTTACCTCCCGAATCCGGTTGCGGCGTTACCGCCGATGCAGGAGCATCAGGTAACGCGTTACTGGTTGCCCGCTTCTAAAGGTAACTCCGAAGGTAACTCCGACTTCGAGGAGGAAGTCATGGCACTCGCCAAGCTGGGTGTGGTCGTCCTGGACTGTCCCGATCCCCGTGCGCTGGCCGGCTTCTACGCCGGGGTGCTGGGCGGCACGGTCGAGGACCAGGGCGACTGGGTCGACCTGAAGGTCCCGGGCGGGCAGGCGCTGGCCTTCCAGGAGGCGCCCGGGTTCGTCCCGCCGCAGTGGCCCGCGCCGGACGCCTCGCAGCAGTTCCACCTGGACCTGGTGGTGGAGGACATGGACGCGGCCGAGAAGGAGGTGCTGGAGCTGGGCGCCAGGGCGCTGGACGCCGAGGACCGCTCGCGCACCTGGCGGGTGTACGCGGACCCCGCGGGGCACCCCTTCTGCCTCTGCGCCAGCTGAGGTAGCCGAAGACGGGCCCTAGCCATCCAGCTCCGCGATCCGCGCGTTCGATGGCTCCCGGCGGTGTTGTGCGGCGCGGGCCGTGAAGTCCGCGCTGCGAAGCACCCGCTGGACGTTTCCCCAGGTCAGCAGGGACAGCTCGGACTCGGACCAGCCGCGGCGGAGCAGCTCGGCGATCAGGTGGGGATAGCGGGAGGCGTCGGCGAGGTCGCGGGGGTGGGCGGCGCCGGAGTCGTAGGTGCCGGACAGGCCGACGCACTCGGGGCCGGCGACCGCGCGGACATGGTCGAGGTGGTCGGCGACGTCCCGGACGGTGGGGCCGGTCTGCTCGGCGGTCAGCGGCACCATGCACAGACCGCCCGCGGCGCCCAGCTCGGCGAGCAGGTCGTCGGGCAGGTTGGCCGGGTGGGGGCGCAGGGCGCGGGCGGCGGAGCGGGTGCACAGCACCGGGGTCTTGGAGAGGGCGGTGGCCCGGCTGACGGTGGCCTCGGAGGCGCCGGAGAGGTCGGCCAGGACGCCGAGGCGGTTCATCTCGCGGATGACCTCCTCGCCGAACCGGGTCAGCCCCGCCTCGCTCGCCCAGGCGGTGCCCGCCAGCGTGAGGAGGCGCAGGCCGAGAGCGTGCAGGACGCGCAGGATGCCCAGGGAGTCGTCGAGCGCGGGCGCCCCGGCCGGGCCCAGCACGACGGCGACTCTGCCGCAGTTGCGGGCGTCGATGATCTGTCCGGCGGTGCGCACCAGGCGCAGTCCCTCCGGATGGGAGTCGGTCACGGAGTGGACGAGGTCCAGCTGCTCCAGGGTGGCGCCCACCGCACGGTCCCCGGCCAGCCCCTCGGGCAGGTGCAGCGACCAGAACAGGGCGCCCACATGGCCCTCGCGCATCCGCGGCACATCGGTGTCGACGGCCATCTCGCCCAGCTCCAGGTCGTACCAGGGCAGATGGCGCAGGGCCCACGGCAGCCCGCTGTAGCCGTCGGCGACGGGGTGATCGGCGAGCAGGGAGTGCGCCCGCCGCAGCGTCTCGTCGGCCGGGCCGTACGGCTCGTCGGGGAAGGGGTCGTCCGGCAGGCCGTAGTCCCCGCCGACCTCGGTCGTGGTGGGCGTGTCGTCCTGGAGGTCGGCCATGGCGGGCTCCGTACGTCGTCTGAGCTACGTCGGTCGTGAGCTACGTCTGATGCGGCTGGCGTACCGACACGTTCGCACGGAGCGCGGGGATCCTTCCTGGCGAGTGGGGCGTTCGGGGGTACGGTCCGTCACTCGGCCCCGGCCGCCCGGATCACCTCGTCCAGCGTCTCCCGCGAGCGGACGAGGTCGGCGATCAGGCGATCGATGCGGTCGCGTTCGGCGCTGAGGTCGGCGACCAGCCGTGGGGTGGCGATCGCGGAGGGCCCGCCGTCCTGGTCGCGCATACAGGGCAGCAGCAGCCGGATCCGCTCGCTGTGCAGGCCGGCCGCGTACAGCTCCTGGATCCGGATGACCCGGTCGACGGCCGGCTCCGGGTAGTCGCGGTGTCCGCCGGGGGTGCGCTCGGCCGTGAGCAGCCCCTGGGTCTCGTAGTAGCGCAGCGACCGCTCGCTCACGCCGGTGCGCCGGGCCAGTTCACCGATCCGCATGTCCGTCTCCGCCGGGAAGAGGGCTTGAATCTGACATCAATGTCAAGTTCTACCGTGCGGCCATGACGCAGACAACGGACTTCCTGGCCCCGGCCCGGCTCGGCCGGCTGGCGCTCCCCAACCACCTGGTCATGGCCCCGCTCACCCGCAACCGCGCGGAACCCGACGGCACCCCGACCCCGCTCATGGTCACGCACTACGCCCAGCGGGCCTCGGCCGGGCTGATCGTCGCCGAGGGCTCGACGCCGAACGCGGTCGGGCAGACGTACCCCGACATCACCGCCATCCACACCGACCGGCACACGGCCGGCTGGCGTCAGGTCACCGACGCGGTACGGGCGGCCGGCGGGCGGATGTTCCTCCAGCTCCAGCACGGCGGCCGGGTCAGCCATCCGGCGACCACCGGTCTCACCCCGGTCGCGCCCTCCCCCGTACCGCTGCCGGAGACGATCTTCACGCCGGGCGGGCACCGGACGGCCGTCGAGCCGCGCGAGATGACGGCGGACGACATCCGCGCCACCGTCGCAGACTTCGCGGCCGCCGCCCGCCGGGCCGTCGACGCGGGCTTCGAGGGCGTCGAGGTGCACTCGGCCAACGGGATGCTGCTGCACCAGTTCCTCGCGGACAACACCAACCGCCGCACCGACGCCTACGGCGGCTCCGTCGAGCGGCGGACGCGGTTCGCGGCGGAGGTGACCGAGGCGGTGGCCGACGCGATCGGCGCGGACCGGGTGGGCATCCGCATCTCGCCCGCGAGCACCGTCAACGGCGTCCTGGAGGACGACACCGACGGCCTCTACGCCGCGCTCCTGGCCCGCCTGAAGGGCCTGGACCTCGCCTATCTGCACCTGGTGCGCTCCGCCCCGGACACCGGCTGGTACCGGCGGATCCGCGCCGACTGGCCCGGCATCCTGATCGGCAACCCGGACCTGACCGACCTCTCCACCGAGGGCGTCACCCGGGCCGCGCGAGACATGCTGGCGGCGGGCGCCGACCTGGTGGCGCTCGGCCGGCCGTTCCTTGCCAACCCGGACCTGGTCGAGCGGCTGCGACTCGGCGCGCCGCTCAACCCGGTCCGGGACCGGTACTTCATGTACGTGGGCGGGGTCGACGGCTACAACGACTACCCCGCCCTCGGCGAGCTGCCGGATCAGCCGTCCAGCGACTCGATGGTCGCGTTGGACGGACCGCGCGTGGCCTGAAGCCCACCGGCCACGTCCTCCGCAGCGCCCAGCACCCGTACCGCGTTCTGCCAGGTCAGCTTGGCCAGGTCGGCCCGGGACCAGCCTCGGTCGAGCAGCTCGGCGATCAGGTTCGGGTAACCGGAGACGTCGTTCAGACCGTCCGGGGTGAACGCGGTGCCGTCGTAGTCGCCGCCGATGCCGAGGTGGTCGATGCCCGCGACCTCGCGCATGTGGTCGAGGTGGTCCGCGACCGTGGAGACCGTGGCGACCGGGCGCGGGTTGCGCTCCTCGAAGGCGCGGTGGATCTTCATCGCCTCGGGGGTGGTGTCGAGGTGGTGGAAGCCGTTGGCGCGCATGTTCTCGTCGGCCGCGAGCGTCCAGTCGACCGCCGCCTGGAGCACGAACTTCGGTACGAACGTCACCATCGCCATGCCGCCGTTGCCGGGCAGCCGCTCCAGGACGTCGTCCGGGATGTTGCGCGGGTGGTCGCAGACGGCACGGGCGGAGGAGTGCGAGAAGATCACCGGCGCGGACGAGGCGTCCAGCGCGTCCCGCATGGTCGTGGCCGCCACATGGGAGAGGTCCACCAGCATGCCGAGCCGGTTCATCTCGCGGACGACCTCGCGGCCGAAGGCGGACAGGCCGCCCACGTTCGGCTCGTCGGTCGCCGAGTCCGCCCAGTCCACGTTGTCGTTGTGGGTGAGCGTCATGTACCGCACGCCGAGCGCGTACAGGCCCCGGAGCGTGCCCAGGGAGTTCCCGATGGAGTGGCCGCCCTCGGCACCCATGAGGGAGGCGATACGGCCGTCCGCGCGGGCCGCCTCCATGTCGGCCGCCGTCAGGGCGGGGGCCAGCTGTGCGGGGTAGCGGGCCAGCATCTGCCGGACGCCGTCGATCTGCTCCAGGGTCGCCGGGACCGCGTCCGGCAGGTCGGAGGGGACGTACACCGACCAGTACTGGGCGCCGACCCCGCCCTCGCGCAGCCGCGGCAGGTCGGTGTGCAGGCTCGCGTTCTGGTGGGCGGCGAGGTCGAGGGCGTCGAGGTCGTAGCGGACCTGCTTGCGCAGCGCGTACGGCAGGTCGTTGTGCCCGTCGACGACGGGGAACTCGCGCAGCAGCTCGCGGGCGTCGTCCAGCGAGGTCACGGGCGTCACTTCCCGAAGCCGAAGCCGCCCGCGGCGCCCTCGACCTTGGCGCGCAGCCGCTTGCCCTTCTCGGTGGCCTGGTCGTTGAGGTCCTGCTGGAAGTCGCGCATCTTCTGCAGCAGGTCCTCGTCGTGCGCGGCGAGCATGCGGGCCGCGAGCAGACCGGCGTTGCGGGCGCCCGCGACGGAGACGGTGGCGACCGGGACACCGGCCGGCATCTGCACGATGGAGAGCAGCGAGTCCATGCCGTCGAGGTACTTCAGCGGCACGGGCACGCCGATGACCGGCAGCGGGGTGACCGAGGCGAGCATGCCCGGCAGGTGGGCGGCACCGCCCGCACCGGCGATGATCACCTTCAGGCCGCGGTCGGCGGCGTGCTCGCCGTAGCTGATCATCTCGCGCGGCATGCGGTGCGCGGAGACGACGTCGACCTCGTACGCGATCTCGAACTCGTCCAGGGCCTGGGCGGCGGCCTCCATGACGGGCCAGTCGGAGTCCGACCCCATGACGATGCCAACAACAGGGCTCATTCGGTGATCGTGCCTCTCAGGTAGCCGGCTGCGTGACGGGCGCGCTCCAGCACGTCGTCCAGGTCGTCGCCGTAGGTGTTGACGTGTCCGACCTTGCGGCCGGGCTTCACGTCCTTGCCATACATGTGGATCTTGAGCTTGGGGTCGCGGGCCATGCAGTGCAAGTACGCGGAGTACATGTCCGGGTAGTCGCCGCCGAGGACGTTGGCCATCACCGTCCACTTGGCGCGCGGGCGCGGGTCGCCCAGCGGGAGGTCGAGCACGGCACGCACGTGGTTGGCGAACTGGGAGGTGATCGCACCGTCCTGGGTCCAGTGGCCCGAGTTGTGCGGACGCATCGCCAGTTCGTTGACGAGTATGCGGCCGTCGCGGGTCTGGAACAGCTCGACGGCGAGGTGGCCGACGACGCCCAGCTCCTTGGCGATGCGCAGCGCCATCGCCTCGGCCTGGAGGGCCAGCTCCTCGTCAAGGTCGGGGGCGGGCGCGATCACGGTGTCGCAGACGCCGGCGACCTGCTGCGACTCGACCACCGGGTAGGCGACGGCCTGGCCGTGCGGGGACCGTACGACGTTGGCGGCCAGCTCGCGGACGTAGTCGACCTTCTCCTCGGCGAGGACCGGGACGCCCGCCCTGAACGGGTCGGCGGCCTCCTCGACGGAGTCGACGACCCACACGCCCTTGCCGTCGTAGCCGCCGCGGACGGTCTTGAGGACGACCGGGAAGCCGTCCCCTTCCGCCGCGAAGGCCGCCACGTCCTGCGGGTCGCCCACGATCCGGTGCCGTGGGCACGGCACTCCGATCGCGTCGAGCTTCGCCCGCATCACGCCCTTGTCCTGGGCGTGCACGAGCGCGTCGGGTCCTGGGCGCACGGGGATACCGTCCGCCTCCAGGGCCCTGAGGTGCTCGGTGGGTACATGTTCGTGATCGAAGGTGATCACATCGCAACCGCGCGCGAACTCACGCAGCGTGTCCAGGTCGCGATAGTCGCCTATGACGACATCGCTGACGACCTGCGCCGCTGAATCCTGAGGGGTGTCACTGAGGAGCTTGAACCTGATGCCCAACGGGATGCCCGCTTCGTGCGTCATACGCGCGAGCTGCCCCCCGCCGACCATGCCGACTACCGGGAACGTCACGCCCCTAGGGTATCGGCCGGGGCGGCGTGGCCGGATTACGTCCCTCACACCGCCTCTTACCCGGGACTTTCCCGGCTCTTTCCGACCCGTTCCCAAGCTGTGGCCTGGTCCGGGAGCGGCGCACAGGTCGCCTGGATAGCATGGCTGGGTTGACGAAACCTACGGACGGGAGCTGCACAGCCATGGAACGTCGTTCCTCGGGGCTGCAACGACTCGTACGCGAGGTGGCCAAGTTCGGCGCCGTCGGAGGCGCCGGCGTCCTTGTCAATCTCGGCGTGTTCAACCTGGTCCGGCATGTCTCCGACCTGCCGGTGGTGCGCGCCAGCATCATCGCGACCGTCGTCGCGATCGCCTTCAACTACGTCGGTTTCCGTTACTGGACGTACCGGGACCGTGAGAAGAGCGGCCGCACCAAGGAACTCACGCTGTTCCTGATCTTCAGCGCGATCGGCCTGGTGATCGAGAACGGCGTGCTCTACCTGGCGACGTACGGCTTCGGCTGGGACAGCCCGCTGCAGAGCAACGTCTTCAAGTTCCTCGGCATCGGCGTCGCCACCCTGTTCCGGTTCTGGTCGTACCGCACCTGGGTGTTCCGGGCACTGCCCGCCCGGGAGACGGTGGCGAGCGCGGAATCGATCCTGGAGCAGGAGTCGAAGAGGCCCGCGCCGCAGCAGCGCGTCCCGTAGGGGCCTGCCAGGGCCGTCAGCGGACGGTCGGCTGGTCCTCGTCCGGCTTGCGGGACGGGGCCGTGCGGGACAGGAACAGGCCGAACACCGGTGGCTGGGTCTGGAGCAGCTCCAGACGTCCGCCGTCGGCCTCCGCGAGGTCGCGGGCGACGGCCAGCCCGATCCCCGTCGAGTTGCGCCCGCTGATCGTGCGCTCGAAGATCCGGGCGCCCAGGTCGCCGGGGACGCCCGGCCCCTCGTCGGTGACCTCGACCACGGCCTGGTTGCCGGTGACCCGGGTGCGCAGGGCGACCGTGCCGCCGCCGTGCATCAGCGAGTTCTCGATCAGCGCGGCCAGCACCTGCGCGACCGCGCCGGGCGTGCCGACGGCCCGCAGATGCCGCTTTCCGGAGCTGACGATGGCCCGGCCCGCGCTGCGGTAGGCGGGCCGCCACTCGGCGAGCTGCTGCTGGATGACCTCGTCCAGGTCGAAGGAGACGGCGGAGCCGGTGCGCGGGTCGCGCGAGTTGGTCAGCAGCCGCTCCACCACGTCCGTCAGCCGCTCCACCTGCGCCAGCGCGATCGTCGCCTCCTCCTTCACCGTGTCCGGGTCGTCGGTGAGGGTGATCTCCTCGAGCCGCATGGACAGCGCGGTCAGGGGCGTACGGAGCTGATGGGAGGCGTCGGCGGCGAGGCGCCGTTCCGCGGTGAGCATCCGGCCGATGCGCTCGGCGGAGGAGTCGAGCACGTCGGCGACCCGGTCCAGCTCGGGGACGCCGTAGCGCTTGTGCCGGGGGCGCGGATCGCCCGAGCCGAGGCGTTCGGCGGTCTCGGCGAGGTCGGTCAGCGGGGAGGCGAGCCGGTTGGCCTGGCGCACGGCGAGCAGTACGGCGGCGACCACCGCCAGCAGCGCCACCAGACCGATGATCAGCAGGGTCCGGCCGACCTCGCGGGTCACCGCGGAGCGGGGCTCCTCGACGGTGACCGTCTCGCCCTCCTCACCCTTCTGGGTGGAGCGGATGACGTCGCCCTCGGGCTTGGTGCCGATCTCGATCGGCGGCCGGCCCGGGACCCGGATCTCGGCGTACTGCTCCTTGCTGACCGGGTTGCGCAGGACCTCGGCGTTGACGTTCTCCGCCGCGAGGATGCGGCTGTCCACGATGCTGGCCAGCCGCACCGCCTCGGACTCCACCCGCTCCTGGGCGCTGTTGCTGATCGTCCGTGTCTCGACGATGACGAGGGACACGCCGAAGACGGCGATCACCACGAGGACTACGGCGAGGGTGGACTGGATGAGACGTCGACGCATGTTCCGTTACCTGAAGGGAGTGCTGAACCCCTGGGAGGAGTTCAGCTCTTCTCGAACCGGAAGCCCACGCCACGCACGGTGGCGATGTACCGGGGGTTCGCCGCGTCGTCACCGAGCTTCTTGCGGAGCCAGGAGATGTGCATGTCGAGGGTCTTGGTGGACGACCACCACGTCGTGTCCCAGACCTCGCGCATCAGCTGGTCCCGCGTGACGACCCGGCCGGCGTCCCGCACGAGCACGCGCAGCAGGTCGAACTCCTTTGCCGTCAGCTGGAGTTCCTCGTCGCCCATCCACGCGCGGTGCGACTCGACGTCGATCCGCACGCCGTGCGTGGCCGGCGGCTGCTGCGGCTCAGCGGCGCCGCGGCGCAGCAGGGCCCGTACCCGGGCGAGCAGTTCGGCGAGGCGGAAGGGCTTGGTGACGTAGTCGTCGGCGCCCGCGTCCAGACCGACGACGGTGTCCACCTCGTCGGCCCGCGCGGTCAGGATGAGGATCGGCACGGTGTGGCCGTCGGCGCGCAGTCGGCGGGCGACCTCCAGGCCGTCCATGCCGGGCAGGCCGAGGTCCAGCACGACCAGATCGACGCCGCCCTGCATCCCGGCGTCGAGCGCGGTGGGTCCGTCCTCACGCACCTCGACCTCGTAACCTTCCCGGCGCAGGGCGCGGGCCAGCGGCTCCGAGATGGACGCGTCGTCCTCGGCGAGCAGTACACGGGTCATGAGGTGATGGTAGACCGCCCGCGCGCAGTGCTGGAGTGTGATCGGTTCGAGGAGTTCTTACCTTCCCGAGCCCGTGGTACGAACCATTGCCTGGGAGGTGCGATCGTAGATAACGCCTTCGAAACAGGTCCCGCGGTTCCCTCGACACCTGTGATCCGCGTCTCAAGTCCTTCCATATCCGGCGCTGTCCTGCCGTATGGTGACCTGAACGCCTCTAGCACACCGGGGACCTTTGGCGGGCACTTGACGCTGAAGGTCTCTTTTGTGTGCGGGCTGACGAAGATCAGCCTTGACAGGAATGACCTCTGGCCGGGCTCCGGACGCACTGACGCGTCCAGGGCGTGGATCCCGGTGGTCGCCGTCCGCCACTCCGTGATCCGGAGCGGACTCCCCCTGGGCGTGGGGGTGGACGACCGACCCCGCCGGTGCCGGCCGCACCCCCACCGGGCGCGCAACGCTCCAGCCGCCGCGTCCCGACCAGCAAGGAACGACCATGGCGTCCAGCCTGACGAAGGACTCGGTCCGCCCGGGCACCCCCGGTTCCGAGAAGACCTTCTTCGGCCACCCCCGCGGACTGGCCACTCTCTTCATGACCGAGATGTGGGAGCGATTCTCCTACTACGGCATGAGGGCCCTGCTCCCGCTGTACCTGGTCGCCCCGGGCGGCCTGCACCTGAGCGCGGGCTCGGCGACCGCGATCTACTCGGTGTACGTGTCGCTCGTGTACCTGCTCGCCCTGCCCGGCGGCTGGTTCGCGGACCGCGTCCTCGGTCCCCGCAAGACGGTCGCCGTCTCCGGCCTGATCATCATGCTCGGCCACCTGTGCCTGGCGCTGCCGGTCGCGGCCAGCTTCTTCGTCGGCCTCGGCCTCGTCGCCATCGGCTCGGGTCTGCTGAAGGCCAACATCTCCACGATGGTCGGTCACCTCTACAAGGGTGCGGACGACCCGCGCCGTGACGGTGGCTTCACGCTCTTCTACATCGGCATCAACCTGGGCGCCTTCGCCGCGCCGCTGATCATCGGCACCGTCGGCGAGAACTACAACTGGCACCTCGGCTTCGCGCTGGCCGCGCTCGGCATGGCGCTGGGTCTGGCCCAGTACCTGCTCGGCAGCCGTCACCTGAGCGAGAAGAGCAGCGTCGTCCCCACGCCGCTGTCCGCCGAGGAGAAGTCCGCCACGCTGCGCAAGGGCCTGACCTGGCTGGCGATCGCCGCGGTCTTCTACGCCGCCGTCGGCTTCTCCGGCCACTTCACGCTGAACTGGGCGCTGATCCCGCTGACCATCATCGGTCTGATCGTGCCGATCTTCGTCATCACCCGCATCCTGCGGGACAAGGACCTGGACCGTGCCGAGCGTTCGAAGGTGTCGGCCTACGTCTGGTTCTTCGTGGCCGCCGCCGTCTTCTGGATGATCTACGACCAGGGTGGTTCGACCCTGTCGATCTTCGCCGACGGCAAGGCCGAGAACACCATCTTCGGCTGGGAGTTCCCGGTCTCCTGGTACCAGTCGGTCAACCCGGTCATGATCATGGCCCTGGCGCCGGTCTTCGCCTGGGCGTGGCTGTGGCTGAACCGGCGCGGCAAGGAGCCGAGCACGATCGTGAAGTTCGCCTCCGGTCTGGTGCTGATCGGTGCGTCGTTCTTCCTCTTCCTCGCCCCGCTGTCGATCGCCGAGGGCGGTCACAAGGCCGCGGCGATGTGGCTGGTCGCGATCTACTTCGTCCAGACGATCGGTGAGCTGACGCTGTCTCCGGTGGGTCTGTCCGTGACGACGAAGATGGCGCCGAAGAAGTACGCCTCGCAGATGATGGGCGTCTGGTTCCTCGCGGTCACCGCGGGCGACTCGATCACCGCCCTGCTGTCCAACCCGGCCATCGGCGGGGTGAACCTCGACCGGACGGGCTTCGTCACCCTGGAGGCCGTGCTCGCCGTGGTCGCCGGTGTCGCGGTGTGGATGTACCGCAAGAAGGTGAACCAGCTGATGGGCGACGTCCACTGACGTAGTCCCCGGCTCCGAGGAGGGCCACCGCACCCCTGACGGTGCGGTGGCCCTCTTCTGTTGTCCGGGACCTACCGCGTCCTGCGCTTCGGCATGAACGTGAACACCGCCGCGCCCAGCAGGATCGCCGTGCCCGCCACCAACCCCAGGGCCTTCAGGGCGCCGTGGTCGCCGGAGCCGGTCTCGGCGAGGCCGCCCGCGCCGCTGGTGCTGCTGCCGCCCGTGGACGACGAGCCTCCGGAGGTCGACGTGCCGCCCGAGGCGCCGCCCGGCTGCTGGGCGGTGTCCAGGGTGAGGGAGACCAGCGACTTTTCCGGCGTGCAGGTCGTCGTCGTACCCAGGGCCTTGACGGTGAGGACGCCCGGCGCCAGGGTCGAGGTGCCGCTCGCGCCCGGCTTGTAGGTGCCGGTGAGGTCCGGGATCTCGATCGGGTCGCCGGACTTGATGGGCTGCGCGTTCGTCGGCCCCTCCACATGCACGGTGCCCTTGTCCGCGCCGCCCAGCACCACCTCCATCGACGGCTTCACGGAGTCCTTCGGGATGTCGGCGGGGCTGTTCATCACGGACTTCTTGAACTGCACGGTGAGGTCGTAATCGCCGCCGTTCTTCTTGGCGTTGATCTGCACCGGCGAGGTCGCGTTCTTGTCGCCGATCGGCGTCTTGCAGGCGTAGGGGACCTGGACCTCCTTGCCCGGGAAGTCGGTCTGCCCCGTGCCGCCGGTCGGGGTCGCGCTCTTCGTGGGCGTGGCCGACTGCGTCGGCGACGAGCTGGACGTGCCCCCGCTCCCCGGCGTCACCTGGATCGTCGCCGCCTTCTGCACGGTCTCCTTCGGCGTGCACTTGGTGTCCGTCGACATCGCGTTGACCGTGTACGCGTCCGGCGTCAGCGTCACCTCGCCGGCCGTCGTCAGCTTCAGGGTGCCCTTCATGTCGGACAGCACCATGTCGCCGCCCTTGGGGATCGCCGGGTTCTCCCGCGGGCCCTGCATGGCGATGTCGGCGGCCTGCGCCCCGGCCGCCTTGAGCACCCCGGACGGCTGCACCGAGTTGGCGGGCAGGTCGATGATGTCCGGGTTCTTGGACGCGGCCTGGACGAACTTCCACACGATGTCGACCGTGTCGCCCACCTTGGCCGTGGCCGGCGCGGTGATCTCGACCTTCGTGGTGCCGTCGACCGGGTCGATGCCCGCGGGCGGCACGCAGTGGGTGGCGAACGACACCTCGGCCGCCTGCGCGGGCGTGGCCGCCACGCCCAGCAGCACGCCTGCCGAGCAGAGCACCAGTGCGGCGCCGACGGCGCCCGTCCTGCGGGCCGGGGTGACTCTCCTTCGCATGCTCACGTGGGTCCCTTCGTGGTGGGAGTCGTAGGACTCGTCGGGCTGTCGTCGTGCGGTGCGGAGAGCCGGCCGGCCGGGCCGCCCGGAGCGGAGTCCGGGGTGAACCACGGCAGGGTCGGAGTCGGGTCGGGCTCGGGCCCGGGAGTGCGGGAGCGGGGCGGCCCCAGCGCGGGCCGGGCGAGCCGCCGGTGGCGGACACCGCCCGGCCGGCGCGGCCGTACCCGGTCCACGACGGCCATCCCGACGCGGAAGACCGCGGCCGGGACGACCAGGCAGAGCAGGATCCAGAACAGCGTCACGCCCCAGGGGCGGCCCACGCCCCACGGCTGCTCGGCGAGGACCTTGCCGTCGTACCGGAGGGAGACGGTGTAGTCGCCGTGCGCCCCGGCCGACAGCTCCACGGGCAGCTTGATCTGCGCCTTCTTGCCGGGCGCGAGGGTGCCGCGCCACTGCTGCTCGTCCCACTGGGGCGCGAAGACGCCGTGTGCGGTGCCGACCCGGAAGACCGGGTTCTTGATCGCGGTGGAGCCGATGTTGCCCGCGGTGAAGACCAGGGTGCGGCTCGGTGGCGCCCCGAACCAGGTCAGCACGCCGCTGGAGCCGGTCAGCCGGGTGTCGGAGAGGATCGACAGCCGGCCGCCGGACGGCTCGGCGGGCAGCGGGGCGACGGGATGTCCGGCGACCTCGAGGACGGCGTCCGCCTCGGCCTTCGCGCCGGTCACCGTGGCGACGTGCACCACGCAGGGGCACGGCACGGGCGGCTCGGCGACCGGCAGCTTCTTGGCGAAGGACCCGCCGGCGTCGGTGGTGACGGCCCGGCCGTCGCCGTTGGCGCAGGAGTTGGTGCCGCCGATGACGCCCCGGGACGGGGTGGACCGGCCGCAGATCAGCATCATCAGCAGCGTGTGCGGCCGCCAGCCGCTGCCGCTGACGGTGACCGAACCGCCCGTACCCGCCTGGGACGTGGACAGCTTCACGACGGGCCCGGCCGCCGCGGCCGCGGGAACGGAGAGCGGCAGCAGGAGCAGTGCGAGTACCACCGCCAGCACGGGTGTCCGGGCCTTGCCGCTCACGTCACCGCTCCCGTCAACTCGACTTCCGTAGCCGTGTGTTCGTCGTCCTCGGCCGTACTCCTACGACGCCTGCCGCGCCGTACGGCCGGCAACGCGGCCGCCGCGACGAGTGCCCCGAGGCCAGCGGTCACCGCCCCCCAGGGCACGAACCGGGCCGAGGTGTGCGTGGTGTCGTGGGCACCGCCCGCCGCGGTCACCGTCAGCCGTACGTCGACGTCGTCCAGGGCGGGCCGGTCGGGCCACGGCTCGCTGAGGGTCCGGCGGGATGCCGGGGGCAGGTGGACCGGCAGGGTGCGCGCGGGGCGGTCCAGGACCGGGCCGAAGACGCCGTCCGCGTGCACCGCGAGTTTCGGTACGAGGGTGGTCGTACCGCGGTTGACCAGCTCGTACGTGATCCGGTCGCCGCGCACCGCGACATGTTCGACGGTCAGCGCGGACAGGGCCGGGCCGCCCACGCGCAGCCGGAGCGCGACGGCCGCCGTACGGCCGTCCGCGTCCCGGGCGGTGATCGTGCCGGAGCGGTCGCCGGGTGCGGCACCGGTCGGCACGGTCACCGTGAACGGCACCTCGGCACGGGTGCGCGCGGGGACGCGCAGGCCGGTTCGGGCGAACGCGATCCGCACGCCGGTGCCGCGCAGGTGCACGGTGAGCGGCTTGCGGCTGCGGTTGGTCACGGACACCGTGTCCTGAAGGACCGTTCCCGGGGCGCCCTCGGCGTAGAAGGAGGGGCGTCCGGCGCCGGCGGGCGCGAGGGACCAGCCTGCCGCGGCCTCCGCGTGCGGTGCGGAGGCCAGCAGCAGGAACAGGGTGAGACCGAGGACACGGGCGGCGGCGGACGGCATGGGCGGCTCCAGCGGTCGGAGGCTGCGGTTGAGCGGCGTGCGGCTGGTCAGCGGCGTGCGGCCGGGTTCCGCCGGGTCAGCCACAGCGCGCCCGCCGCGCCCGCGAGGAGAACCGTTCCGCCAAGCGTGCCGAGGGCGACGGCGGAGTCCTCGGGGCCGGTCTGCGGGAGCGGCCCGCCGGAGCCGCCCGACGAGGAGGAAGAGGAGGACGACGACGATCCGCCGGCCGCCGTCACGTCCAGCGTCAGGGACGGCTTGGGGCTGTTGGTCGGGGTGCAGGTGGTCGTCGTACCGAGCGCCTTGATGGTGAGCGTGCCCGGCGTGAAGGTGACCTTGCCGGTCTTCTCCGGGGTGTAGGTGCCGCTCAAGTCGCTGATCTTGATGGGGGTGTTGGCGGGTATCGCGGCCGCGTTGGCCGGGCCGGTGACGGGGAGGGTGCCGCGGTCGGCGCCACCGAGGTTGATGGTGGCGCTCGGCTTCATCGCGCCCTTGCCCAGCTCGACCGGGCTGGAGGAGACGCCCTTCTGCCAGGACATGGTGATCGTGTAGCGGTTGCCGCTCTTGACCCCCTTGATGTCGATGGGCGAGACGGCGCTCTTGTCGCCGATCGGCGTCTTGCAGTGGTAGTTGACGTCGACCACGTCGGCGTGGGCCGCCGGCGCGGCCAGCAGCACCGCCGAGCCGGCCAGGGCCGCGGCGGACACGAGCGCGGCGGTTCGTTGCGGGTACGACACGGTCGGTCCACCCCATTCATTCCTGACGGCATATCAGATTCGGCCGTCAAGGTACGCCCGGGGTCGTGAGGAGGGAAGACGCGGCACACGCCGGAGTTGTGTCGATCCGGCGTGTACGAGAAGGGATTCGAGTGGAGACGGGGGCCCAGGTGACCGTCGGAATACTCAGAGTGGAACGCCGAGTTCGGCCCATACCGTCTTGCCCGAGCGCCCCGGGGTGCGGACGACCCCCCAGTCCAGGCACAGCCGCTGCACGATGAACATGCCGTGGCCGCCGGGGCGGCCGGCGCGGTGCGGGGTGCGGGGGGCCGGCTGGCCGGCGCCGCGGTCGGAGACCTCCACCCGGATCACCTTGTCGTCGCAGGCGAGGAACAGCTCCTCCGGGCCCTCGGCGTGCAGGCAGGCGTTGGTGACCAGCTCGGACACGACGAGCAGCACGTCCTCGGCGGCGGCCCGCCGGTCGGCGGAGGCGGCGGGCAGCCAGCCCCACGCGTACAGCGCCTGACGGGCGAAGTCGCGCGCGAGCGGGACGACCCCGCTCTCGCCGTCCAGACGCAGCCTGCGGACCTCTCGCCCCGGAGTCTCCCGTACACCCTCGGACGGCACGGACGGCGCGGCTGCCCCCGTGGACGCGCCGTCCTCCGGCGCACCCCCCTCGGACGCCCCGGAAACGCCGCTGGGCTCCGGGCCGCGGTCGCCCGGCGAGTAAGGCCGGGTGGTGCTCATCAGCGCTTCACCTCACCGATTCACCAGTACACGATTCAAAAGCACACGGCTTAAATGCTCACACGTCACGCCCGGGCCGGTCACCGGTCCCCCGGGGACACGGCGCCCGACGGCCGACGCGTTCAGCATTCTCCTGCCCGGCCGATCCGGGGGAACACCCCCTAATGACCCGTGCCACGCGCGGACTACGCGGCCAGACACGGGACGGCCGGGGCGCGGGTCTCAGTCGGCCTCGCCGGCCAGCGCCGCCTCCAGGGAGTCATGGACGGTGAAGACCGCTCCCGCTCCCGTGATCTCGAACACCCGGGCGACCACCGGGAGCATTCCGGCCAGATGCACTCCGCCACCGGCGGCCTCGGCCTTCAGCCGGGCCCCCAGCAGCACGTTCAGGCCGGTGGAGTCACAGAACTCCAGCCGTGAGCAGTCCACCACGAGGCGTGAGAACCCTTTGCCCAGGAGGTCGTCGAGCGGCTCGCGCAGAAGATCGGCGGTGTGGTGATCCAGCTCACCCGCCGGTGTCACTACGGCGCTGGAGCCCACTTCGCGCACCTCCACCAGAAGCCGGCCCGACTGTGCACTGCCGACCATCCCGTGGTCCATGCCGTCTCTCTCCCGAGGTCGTGGCTGCTGCTGACGCCCAGGAACACTACGCCTTCCTCACACTCTCCGACACCCGAACAACCTCGCATAATCGGACAGATCGCCATAGAACGTACTTGCGATCGACTCACGGAAGCGGGTAGGGCTAGTAGGAACACATTCCTACACGCCGGCTTCGGAGGCGCCGCACACCGCAGTGCACGTACTGGCTTCGGCAGCCATATGCCGAGAACGACGGAGGACACCCATGTCACCCCGGCTCGACGAATCGCCTTCCCGCATCGCGACGTCGACACCCCCACCGGAAAAACTGGATCACCCCCTCGATCCCGTCGACCTCCACGACCCCCTCGCGGGGCTCCCGGAGATCCCCCCCTTCGACGAGGTCGACCCCGTCGACGCGCGGGCCCTGTCCAAGACCCTCTTCGAGCGGCTGACGTCGCTGGAGGAAGGCACACACGAGTACGCGTACGTCCGCAACACGCTCGTCGAACTGAACCTCGCGCTCGTCAAGTTCGCCGCCTCCCGCTTCCGCTCCCGCAGCGAGCCGATGGAGGACATCGTCCAGGTCGGCACCATCGGCCTGATCAAGGCGATCGACCGCTTCGAACTCACCCGCGGTGTGGAATTCCCCACCTTCGCGATGCCGACCATCATCGGCGAGATCAAGCGCTTCTTCCGCGACACCTCGTGGTCCGTGCGCGTACCGCGCCGACTGCAGGAGTTGCGCCTCGACCTGGCCAAGGCAGGGGACGAGCTGGCCCAGAAACTGGACCGCGCGCCCACTGTCGCGGAACTCGCCGAGCGGCTCGGCATCTCCAACGACGAGGTCGTCGAGGGCATGGCCGCCTCGAACGCGTACACCGCCTCCTCCCTGGACGCCCAGCCCGAGGAGGACGACTCCGAGGGCGCGCTCTCGGACCGCATCGGGTACGAGGACCACGGGCTGGAAGGCATCGAGTACGTCGAGTCGTTGAAGCCACTGATCGCCGAACTCCCGCCCCGGGACCGGAAGATCCTCTCCCTGCGCTTCGTCGCGGGCATGACCCAGTCGGAGATCGGCGAGGAGCTGGGCATCTCCCAGATGCACGTCTCCCGGCTGCTGTCCCGGACCCTGGTGCGGCTGCGCAAGGGGCTGACCCTGGAGGAGTGACGTCCTCGGAGTGACCTCGGAGGAGTGACCCTCCGTCACCCGTGGGAAGCGGCTCGGCCGACGGCGCCGGGCCGCTTCGCGTGTTCGGGCACCCGAACCGTTATGCGGGTTACCCGGGGAAACGTCTTTCCCGAACCGCACCCCTCCACCACGATGGGCCCCCAACTGACGAGTAGGTTTCAGGCCACGGGGGACGGAGGGTGCGGGATGGCTCAGGGCGGCGGCGACCCGGCCGAGGCGGGAGCGGAACACGCGGACGCACCGGACGCACGGCTGACGGAACTGCTGCGCGCCCCCACCCCGACGGCCTACCCGGCGCTGCAGGAGCTGCGCCGCCGGCACCACCCGGCGGTCCTCGCCTACGCCCGGCTGTGCACCGCGAGCGAGTCCGCCGCCCGCCGGCTGGCGGCGGAGGCCCTCACCACGACGGCCCGTGAGACCGCGCGCGGCCGGGAACCGAACGTCCCGCTGCGCCACCAACTCCTGCTCCTCACCGCGCAACTGGCAGCCTCCTGGGCGACCGACGAACGCTCCGCGGGGGTGGACCCGGCTTTCCTCCTGGTCCTGAACTCCAGCGGCCTGCCCGACGGCCCGACCCCTCCCCTGCTCCCGGCGTTCCAGACGCTCCCGTCCCGCACCCAGGGCCTGATCTGGTACGGCGTCGTCGAGGCGGAACCCGTGGAGCGCACCGCGGCCTTCCTCGGCCTGAGCCGCGCGGACGTGGCCCACGGCACCCAGCCGGCCCTCAAGGCCCTGGCCCAGGCCTGCCTGAGACACCGTCTGGCCGCCTCCGACGACCCGCGCTGCGCCGACTTCCGCCGGCTGATCGAGGAGGCGGTACGACAGGACGGGCCCCGCCGCAGCCCCGACCTGGACGCCCACCGGGCCCACTGCCCGTACTGCGCGGCCGCGTTCGAGGACCTGACCGCACTGCGGGACAGCCCGAGGCAGACCTTGGCGGAGGGCCTGCTGCCGTGGAACGGAACGTCGTACATACGGCCCGACGAGCCGCTCCCCGCACCGAAACCGCCTGTGGACCAGGAAAGTTGGCCACCCCGGCGGCGCTACCTGCTCGCGTCGACGGCCCTGGCCGTGGCCCTGGCCCCGCTGCTGGTGTTCCTGCTGTCCTCACCGGACGCCCCCGCCAAGCAGCCGGTGGCCGCGACGCCCACACCCCCACCGGTGACGGTGACGGCGACGGTCTCCGTGACCCCGTCGCCCTCGCCGACTCCGTCCCGCACGACCAAGTCCCCTTCCCCGACAAGGACTTCGCACCGCCCGACCAGGTCCCCACGCCCCAGCCGCACCCCGAGCCCGTCCCCCACGTTCTCGCCCCCGGGTACCGCCTACGCCCAGGTGGTGAACCTCGCGACAGGCCGCTGCCTCGACATCCGCGACGGCGACTTCTCCCAGGGCAACGACGTCATCACGGCGCCCTGTTCCTCCTCCCCCACCCAGCGCTGGCGGTTCGACACCTACCTGGGCGTCCTCCGCTCGGCCGCCGACTCCGACTTCTGCCTGGACAGCCGGGGCGCGACCGATCGTGGCGTGGGCATCTGGGGCTGCGACTCGGTCTACGGCTCCAACGGCCAGAACCTGCGCTTCACGGTCGACCCCGACGGCACGATCCGCCCGGCGATCGCCATCGAGACGGCGATGACACCGGAGGGCGGGGACGGGGTGGGGCTGGAGCCGTTGAACGGGGGGTCGGGGCAGCGGTGGCGGGCGGGGGCCGCCTGAACACGGCCACCGCCCGCTCACTCACACGACCCGCTCACCCCTGCGCCAGACCCCGCTGACCAGCGGGACGCCCGGCCGGTAGGCCAGGTGGACGTGGCTCGGGGCGTCCAGGAGCGTCAGGTCCGCGTACGCGCCCGGGACGAGCCGGCCGATGTCCGTGCGGCGCAGGGCCGCCGCGCCGCCCGCGGTGGCCGACCAGACCGCCTCGTCGGGGGTCATGCGCATGTCGCGGACGGCCAGGGCGATGCAGAAGGGGACGGAGGAGGTGAAGGACGAGCCCGGGTTGCAGTCCGTGGAGAGGGCGACCGTCACACCCGCGTCCAGGAGGCGGCGGGCGTCGGGCCACTCGGCGCGGGTGGAGAACTCGGCGCCGGGCAGCAGGGTGGCGACCGTGTTGCCGTTCGCGAGGGCGTCGACGTCCGCGTCCGTGAGGTGGGTGCAGTGGTCGGCGCTCGCCGCGTCCAGCTCGACGGCCAGCTGGACGCCGGGGCCGTAGGAGAGCTGGTTGGCGTGGACGCGGGGGTGCAGGCCCCTGGCCTTGCCCGCGGTCAGGATCGTGCGTGCCTGGTCGCCGTCGAAGGCGCCCTTCTCGCAGAAGACGTCGATCCAGCGGGCGTGCGGCGCGCAGGCGTCCAGCATCTCGCCGGTGACCAGGGCGACGTAGGCCGCCGGGTCGTCGGCGTAGTCGGGCGAGACGATGTGGGCGCCGAGGTACGTCACCTCGTCGGTGTGCCGGGCCGCGATGCGCAGGGCGCGGGCCTCGTCCTCGACGGTCAGGCCGTAGCCCGACTTCGTCTCGAAGGTCGTGGTGCCCTGGCGCAGGGCCTCGGCCAGGTAGTGGGTGAGGTTCGCCTCCAGTTCCGCGTCGGTCGCGGCACGGGTGGCCGCGACCGTGGTGCGGATGCCGCCCGCGGTGTAGGAGCGGCCGGACATCCGGGCGTTGAACTCCTGCGTGCGGTCACCGGCGAAGACCAGGTGGGAGTGGGAGTCCACGAAGCCTGGCAGCACCGCCCGGCCGCCCGCGTCGACCCGGTTGTCAGTGGCGGGTGCTTTGCTGGATTCACCGGTCCACGTGACGCGGTCGCCGTCGATGACGACGGCCGCGTCCTGGATCAGACCGAGGGCGGATCCGTCACCGAGGGAGGGGTCGTTGGTGACCAGCGTGGCGATGTTGGTGATGACGGTGCTGCTCATCATGGTGTCCTCAGGGGTGGCCGGGTGGGGTTCGGCGGGTTCGACGGTGGTCAGCCGCGCAGGGCGTCGATCGCTTCCGCCAGTGCTGACGGCACGTCCGGCACCAGGGCATGGACACCGTCTCGTACGACATGGCGGCCGCCCACGACGGTGTGGCGTACGTCTGCGGCGGACGCGGCGAATACGGCTGTCTCGGCGCCGAGTCGCGGGAGCGGCCCCGCTGTCCTGACGGAGTCCATGGCGATCGTCGTGAAGTCGGCGAGCGCACCCGCCTCCAGGCTGCCCGCGTCCTGCCAGCCCAGTGCGGCGTGGCCGTCCGCCGAAGCCGCGCGCAGCAGTGCGGCGGCGGTCCAGTGGCCCCGGGTGCGGGTGCGCAGCCGCTCGTTCAGCTCCATCGCGCGTGCCTCTTCGAGCAGGTCGATGACGGCGTGGCTGTCGGAGCCGAGGGAGAGCGGGGAGCCCGCCCGCTGCAGGGCGACGGCGGGTCCGATGCCGTCCGCCAGGTCGCGCTCGGTCGTCGGGCACATGCAGGTGCCGGTGCCGGAGCCGCCGAGCAGCGCGATGTCCTCGTCGGTGAGATGGGTGTTGTGCACCCCGGTGGTGCGCGGCCCGAGGACGCCGTGGTCGGCGAGCAGCCGGGCGGGGGTGCAGCCGTGTGCGGCCTGGCAGGCGTCGTTCTCCGCCGTCTGCTCGGACAGGTGCACATGCAGCGGGGCCCGCCGCTCCTCCGCCCACCGCGCCACGGTCGCCAACTGGCTCGCGGGCACGGCCCGTACGGAGTGAATCGCCGCCCCGATCCGCGCGTGATCCCGCTCCTTGAGAACTGCACAGCGTTCGGCCCAGGCCTCCGCGCTGCCGTCGGAGAAGCGCAGCTGGTGGATGTTGGGTTCCTCGCCGAAGCCGGAGGAGAGGTAGGCGGTGTCCAGGAGGGTGATGCGGATACCGGCGTCGGCGGCGGCCGCGATCAGCGCCTCGCCCATGGCGTTGGGGTCGGCGTAGGGGGTGCCGCCGGGGGCGTGGTGCACATAGTGGAACTCGCCGACACAGGTGATGCCGGCCAGGGCCATCTCGGCGTACACCGCGCGGGCGAGGGCGTGGTAGGTCTCCGGGGTCAGGTGGTCGGCGACGGAGTACATCACCTCGCGCCAGGTCCAGAAGGTGCCGGAGCCGACCTGGACCGTGCCGCGCAGCGCCCGGTGGAAGGCGTGCGAGTGGGCGTTGGCCAGGCCGGGGAGGGTCAGCCCGCGCAGGATCTCGGCGCCGGGCGGCGGGGTGGGTACGTCGGTGCGGACGGCGGTGATCCGGCCGCCCGAGCCCGCGGCGGAGCCGCTGATCGACACAGTCAGGGCCACGCCCGGCTCGACGTTGGTGTCGAGCCAGGCGTGCTCCAGCCAGTACGTCCGTGTGGTCACGTGCAGGCCAGCCCTTCCAGTACGTCGGCGAGCGCGCTCACCCCGGCCACGCAGTCGTCCTCGGCCGCGAACTCGGCCGGGGAGTGCGAGATGCCGGTGGGGTTGCGCACGAACAGCATGGCGGTCGGAATGCGCCCGGAGAGGATTCCGGCGTCGTGTCCGGCACCGGTCCCCAGGACGGGCACCTTCAGACCGGTGTCCTTGCCCAGGATGCGGCCGAGTTCGTCGCGGAGCGCGTGGTCGAACTCGACCACCGGGGTGAAGGACTCCCGGACCACGTCGAGGTCGATGCCGTGGGCGTCCGCGTACTCCCGTGCGGCCTTCTCGATGCCGCCGACGACCGTGTCCAGGGTCTCCTGGTCGGCGGCGCGGGAGTCGAGCCAGCCGCGCACCAGGGAGGGGATGGCGTTGACGCCGTTCGGCTCGACGGAGATCTTGCCGAAGGTGGCGACGGCACCGGCGAGTTCGGCCTCCCGGCGGGCGGCGAGCACGGTCTCGGCGTACGACAGCATCGGGTCGCGCCGGTCGACCAGCCGGGTGGTGCCGGCGTGGTTGGCCTCGCCGCGGAAGTCGAAGCGCCAGCGGCCGTGCGGCCAGATGGCACTGGCGATGCCGACCCGGTCACCGGACAGGTCCAGCGCGCGGCCCTGCTCGACGTGCAGCTCGACGAAGGCGCCGATCCGGGCCAGGCGCTCCGGGTCGGCCCCGATGCCGTCGGGGTCGTACCCGGCGGCCTCCATGGCCTTCGGGAGGCTGATCCCGTCGCCGTCGGTCAGCCGGTGGGCCTGCTCGACGGTCAGCTCCCCCGCGGTGAGCCGGGACCCGACACAGGCCAGCCCGAACCGGGCCCCTTCCTCGTCCCCGAAGTTGACGATGGCCAGGGGCTTGCTGAACCGCACTCCCCTTCCGCGCAGCTCGTCCAGGGCGGCGAAGGAGGACACGACCCCGAGCGGCCCGTCGAAGGCACCCCCGTCCGGCACCGAGTCCAGATGCGACCCCGTGACAACAGCGTCCCCGGCACCCGGATCCCCGACCCAGGCCCACTGATTCCCGTTCCGGTCGACCTCATAGGTCAGTCCTCGAGCCTCGGCCTGCTCCTTGAACCAGGCCCGGCAGTCGGAGTCGGCACCGGTCCAGGCGTAGCGGCGGTAGCCGCCGGAGGCGGAGCTGCGGCCGATCGGCAGCAGCTCCGCCCACATGCTGTGGAAGGTCACGCCTGGTCACCCTCGCGCATCGGCACCCGAACGCCACGCTCCTGCGCCACCGACTCCGCGATGTCGTACCCCGCGTCCACGTGCCGGATGACACCCATGCCGGGGTCGTTGGTGAGCACGCGCCGGATCTTCTCGCCGGCCAGCTTCGTGCCGTCGGCCACCGTGACCTGGCCGGCGTGGATGGAGCGGCCCATGCCCACGCCGCCGCCGTGGTGGATGGACACCCACGACGCGCCGGAGGCCACGTTGACCATGGCGTTCAGCAGCGGCCAGTCGGCGATCGCGTCGGAGCCGTCGAGCATGGCCTCGGTCTCGCGGTACGGGGAGGCGACGGAGCCGCAGTCCAGGTGGTCGCGGCCGATGGCCAGCGGAGCCGCCAGCTCGCCGGAGGCCACCATGTCGTTGAAGCGCTCGCCGGCCTTGTCGCGCTCGCCGTAGCCGAGCCAGCAGATGCGCGCGGGCAGGCCCTGGAAGTGGACGCGCTCACGGGCCATCTTGATCCAGCGGGCCAGGGACTCGTTCTCCGGGAACAGCTCCAGGATCGCCTTGTCGGTCTTGGCGATGTCGGCCGGGTCGCCGGACAGGGCGGCCCAGCGGAAGGGGCCCTTGCCCTCGCAGAAGAGGGGGCGGATGTAGGCCGGGACGAAGCCGGGGAAGGCGAACGCGCGGTCGTACCCGGCCAGCTGGGCCTCGCCGCGGATGGAGTTGCCGTAGTCGAAGACCTCGGCGCCGGCGTCCATGAAGCCGACCATGGCCTCGACGTGCTTGGCCATCGACTCACGGGCACGCGTCGTGAAGCCGGCCGGGTCCTTGGCGGCGGCGTCGGCCATGTCCTCGAAGGCCACGCCGACCGGCAGGTAGGACAGCGGGTCGTGGGCGGAGGTCTGGTCGGTGACGATGTCGATGGGGGCGTTCATCGCGAGCAGCTGCGGGACCAGCTCGGCCGCGTTGCCGAGGACGCCGATGGAGAGGGGCTTCCGCTGGTCCCGGGCCTCGGTGGCCAGCTGGAGCGCGTGGTCGAGGGAGTCGGCCTTGACGTCCAGGTACCGGTGCTCGATGCGGCGCTCGATGGCGCGCGGGTCGCAGTCGATACAGATGGCGACGCCGTCGTTCATGGTCACGGCGAGGGGCTGGGCGCCGCCCATGCCTCCGAGGCCGGCGGTGAGGGTGATGGTCCCGGCGAGGGTGCCGTTGAACTTCTTCGCGGCGACGGCGGCGAAGGTCTCGTAGGTGCCCTGGAGGATGCCCTGGGTGCCGATGTAGATCCAGGAGCCGGCGGTCATCTGGCCGTACATGGTCAGGCCGAGGGCCTCCAGACGGCGGAACTCCTCCCAGTTGGCCCAGTCGCCGACCAGGTTGGAGTTGGCGATGAGGACACGCGGGGCCCACTCGTGGGTCTGCATGACGCCGACCGGGCGGCCGGACTGGACCAGCATGGTCTCGTCCTGCTTGAGCGTCCTCAGCGTGCGCACCATCGCGTCGAAGGAGCGCCAGTCACGGGCGGCCTTGCCGGTGCCGCCGTAGACGACGAGCTTGTCGGGGTGCTCGGCGACCTCGGGGTCGAGGTTGTTCTGCAGCATCCGCAGGGCGGCTTCCTGCTGCCATCCCAGGGTGCTCAGTTCCGTGCCGCGCGGTGCTCGTACGGGGCGGGGTCCCGACATCGTCTGCCTCCTCCTGTTGCTACGTCTATTCACATCCTGACTTCCTGAATAGAACTAGTCAATACATCGACGGCACCCCGTCCGCGCGTCGCGGGTGTTTGGCTGGAATCACCCGAATACGCGGGCAGGGCGACAGGAGGGGAGAGGTCGTGGACCAGGACACCGACAGCGAGGCCCGGGAGCGGGCCGCCCGGCGGGACGAGGCGGTGCGCGGCGCGGTGGAGCAGGGGCTGCTGGGGCCGGACGCGGCCGTGGTGGGGCTGCTGGACGTCACCGGCATCCGGGAGTCGGCGGCGGCCCTGCGGGCGGCGTTCGACGCGGTCACGGCGCCCGGGACCCCGGTGCTGCACGCCTTCGCGGTGAAGGCGACCCCGTTGGTGCCGGTGCTGCGGCTGCTGCACGAGGAGGGCATCGGCGCGGAGGTGGCGAGCCCGGGCGAGCTGGCGCTGGCGCGGGCGGCGGGGGTCCCGCCGGACCGGACGGTGCTCGACTCGCCCGCCAAGACCCCCGCCGAGCTGCGCGAGGCGCTCGCCCTGGGCATCGCCGTCAACGCGGACAACCCGCAGGAGCTGGACCGGCTGGACGCCCTCGTGGGCTCTGCGCCGAGCCGGTCGCCGCTCGGCATCCGGGTGAACCCGCAGATCGGCGGCGGCACCATCGGGGCGACCTCGACGGCGACACAGACCTCCAAGTTCGGGGTGGCGCTGCGCGACGAGGGGGCCCGGGAGTGGGTCGTCCGGGCGTACGCCGACCGGCCGTGGCTGACCCGGCTGCACGCGCACACCGGTTCGCAGGGCATCCCGCTGCCGCTGCTGGCGCGGGGCGTGGCGGAGACGTACGCGCTCGCGGAGGAGATCAACGCGCGGATCGGACGGCCGCAGATCGACACGCTCGACATCGGCGGCGGGCTGCCGGTCGACTTCGCGGCGGAGGCGACGGCGCCGACGTACGCGCAGTACGCGCGCGTGCTGGCCGAGGAGGTGCCGGGGCTGTTCGACGGGCGGTACGGGCTGGTGACCGAGTTCGGGCGGTCGCTGCTGGCCAGGCACGGCACGGTGGTGGCACGGGTGGAGTACACCAAGACATCCGGCGGGCGGCGGATCGCGGTGACGCACGCGGGCGTGCAGGTGGCCACGCGGACCGTGTACGCGCCCGCGGCGTGGCCGCTGCGGATCGCCGCGTACGACGCCAAGGGGCGGCCGAGGTCGGGCCCGGAGGTGGTGCAGGACGTGGCGGGCCCGGCCTGCTTCTCGGGCGACCTGCTCGCCGAGGGGCGCACGCTGCCCCTGCTGGAGCAGGGCGACTACGCGGCGGCGCTGGACACGGGCGCGTACTACTTCGCCCACCACTACGCCTACAACTCCCTCGCCCGGCCGGGGATCTACGGCTTCGCGCCCAACGGCACGGGAGGCGTGGCCTTCGCGACCGTGCGGGAGCCGCAGACCGTGGCGGAGGTGGTGGCCGAGTCCGGCGGGGCGCACCCGTCCGCGCTCACCACCCTGCGCACGCCCGGGAGCCGTTGACGCACCCCGGGTGCATCTCGAACAACTGGATCAACTGCCGTGAAACAGTCGTCAGTTGACCCACACTAGTACGCCGGACGCATGTTCCACTGGAAAATGCCAAAGCGCTCACCTCTCGCGCACACGTTGCGTAGTGTCCCTGTCACTCAACCGGAGTCACAGGCGGGAGGGGAGCCACGGTGCCCGGAATCGACGAGTGCTTACTGGAAGCGATGCGGTTGCCCGGTGCCCGGGGGGCCGCCCTGGTGGACTGGACGAGCGGACTGGCTCTGGGCACCGTCGGGGACGCCCCCGGCGGTGACCACGAGACCACCGCGGCCGAGGCCGCCGAACTGGCCCGGCTGGCCGCCGAACACGGCGCCTTCGCGGCCGGGGACGGCGAGGACGGCGGCCCGCCCGTCGAGGACGTGATCGTCAGCAACCACGACAGCTACCACCTGCTGCGGTTCGTGGACACGTCCTTCGACAGCAGCGTCTTCCTGCACCTGTGGCTCGGCCGCGAGGAGGGCAACCTCGCCCTCGCCCGGATCCGGCTCGGCGAGATGGCCGCCCGGCTGGTGCTGGGATGACGATGATCGAGACGCCTCCGCCGCTGCCGGTGCGGGACAGGGCCACGGCACAGGACCGTACGGCGGGCGCGCTGTCACCGATGCTCCGGCGGCTCGCCGAGGAGCAGGCCACCGGCGTCCTCGTCCGCGAGCACGGCACCCTGCACCTCGCCGAGGGCCGGGTGGTGCACGCCGAGAGCCCGCACGCCCCCGGTCTCGACGTGCTCCTCACGGCCCACGGCACCCTGGCCACGGCCGCCTGGCAGCGGGCGGCCGGGCAGGCCGAGGGCCCGGCGGACGCGGCCCGGCTGCTGCTGGACGCCCGGCTGCTCCCCGAGGGCGCCCTGGAGCTGTGCCACCTGGACGCGCTGTACGACGCCGGGTACTTCGCGCTGTCGCCGAGCAGCACCCCGGGCCGCTTCCGCTACGCCCGGGCGCCCCGCCTCGGCCCGCTGCCCTCGGTTCCGGTCATCGCGCTGGAGCGCGAGACGCTGCGCCGCCGGCTGCTGCTGCACCGCCTGTGGCCGGACCCGGCGGCCGACAGCGCCCCGCTGATCCGCGCCGACCCGGCCGCCACGGCGCCGGTCACCCCCCGCCAGCGGGCGGTCCTGGACCGGGTGGACGGCGTCCGCTCGGCCCCGGAGATCGCCCGCAACCTGGGCAGGCAGGCGTTCCACACGCTGGTGGACGTACGCCGGCTCGCGGCGGCCGGACTGCTCAGGCCGGTACCCACGGCCCCCGCCCCGCCGCCGGTTGCCCCGGCTCCCCCGCTCACGGTCACCGACCCCGACATCGCGCTGCTGAAGAGGCTCAGGGATGCGCTGGAGGCGCTTTGAACGGCACCAACCCGCCGAGAGGAGAGAGCTGATGGTGTCCGCACACGACCTCGACGCCGTCCTGGACGAGCTGCGCCGGCTGCGGACCCGCGTGCCGCAGCTCACCGGCGCCCTCGCGGCCGGCATCGACGGTCTCGTCGTCGCCCACGACACCCCCGGTGTCGACCCGGAGGGCCTGGCGGCACTCACCGCGGCCTCGCTCGGCGTCGCCGTCCGCGTGGCCGATGCCACCGGGAACGGCGGCTTCCGGGAGCTGCTGGTGCGCGGCGAGGGCGGCTACGTCGCCACCTACGCGGCCGGCCGCACCGCCGTGCTGACCCTGCTCGCCCAGGACCGGGTCAACGTCGGCCGGCTGCACTTGGAGGGCCGCCGCGCGGCCGCCCGCGTCGGGGATGTGCTCGACGCCGCCGAAGCCGCCGCGGAAGCCGCCCGGCCGGCCACCAGGACCACACCCGCACCACGGACCAAACCCACGCGCGCGCCACGCACCACGACCGCCGAAGCGCGCACCGCAACCGACAGCTGAGAGGAACCACCATGGCCAACACCGAGACCGCGCTGAAAGAGGCGCTGACCTCCATCGAGGGCGCCACCGGCGTCGCGCTCGTCGACTACACCAGCGGCATGGCGCTCGGCACGATGGGCGGCAGCAAGAGCTTCGACCTGAACGTGGCCGCCGCCGGCAACACGGACGTCATCCGCTCCAAGATGCGCACGATGGAACACCTGGGCCTCAAGGGCGAGATCGAGGACATCCTGATCACCCTGTCGGACCAGTACCACCTGATCCGGCTGCTCAAGGGCCGCGGCGGCAACGGCCTGTTCCTCTACCTGGTCCTGGACGCGAGCCGGGCCAACCTGGCGATGGCCCGGCACCAGCTGAAGAAGATCGAGGAGGACCTGGAGGTCTAGACGAGGGCGGCGCTACGGCGGCGGGTCCCGCCCGGGGCCGCGTCGCCGGCCGCGAGGCCCGTGCCGCGCAGGCCCTTCACGGCCCGGCCCGCCGGGCTCCCGCCCCGCCGGTCGAGCCAGTCGACCCGCACCCACAGCAGGGTGCCCTCGGCCCGCTCGCGCCGCCCGAGCCAGGCGGCCTTCAGCCGCAGCCCGGTGCCGGCCCCGGCAAGCAGCATGCCCCCGGCCGCGGGCACCGCGAAGGAGCTGCCGAACGCGACGGCGAAAGCGAGCAGCAGCCACCAGCGGTGCCCCCGGCGCCAGGTCCGCACGGTCACCGCCCGGTCCTGCAGCACGTCGTACTTGCCCGCGCGGGCGGCCCCGCGGCCGAGGGCGGCGTACCGCTTGCGCCGCACCAGCGTCACGACGGCCGCGGTGATCAGGAACAGCGCGGCCCCCGCGAGCACGCCGATCCGGCGCCCGGTCAACCCGGGCACCAGGACCCCGATCCCCGCGGCGAACACCCCGAACCACCACAGCGGTGCGGCCCCGGACCGTACGACGACGGCCACCCGGGCCAGTCCCTGTCCTCCGCGCGCCACGTCGGCCTCCCGTGTCACGTTCCTGTGTTTCCGCAGGACGCTAGTGGGCGAACGTGAGACGAGTCTGAGAGCGCGCGCCAGGTCACTCCACGAAGAGTCCGCGGGCAGCCGCGTTCGCGTCGAACTCCTCCAGCCGGGCCTGGGCGTCCGGCAGGTCGTCGCAGACCGCCTCCAGCAGCACCCGCCCGAGCAGCATGGGCGCGCACGCGGTGTCGAAGGCGAGCCCGGTGCCGACGGCGGCGGGCAGCAGCAGGTCGGAGTACCTGGCTACGGGCGCGAAGGCGGAGTCGGCGACCGTGACGACGGTCAGGCCCGCCTCCTTTGCGTAGGCGAGGGTGTCGACGACCTCGCGCGGATGCCGGGGCAGCGCGAAGCACAGCAGGGCGGAGGCGCCCGCGCGGACGGCCGCGTCGATGCGGTCGTGGATCATCGTGCCGCCCTCGTTGAGCAGCCGGACGTCCGGGTGGACCTTGGCGGCGAAGTACGCGAAGCCGTACGCCTGGGAGGCGGCGGCGCGCAGCCCGAGCACGGGCAGCGGGCGGGAGGCGGCCAGCACCCGGCCGGCCCGCTGGACCGGGCGGGGGTCGGCGAGCAGCTCCGCGAGGTGCTTCAGGTTCTCGATCTCGGCCTCGACGGCCTGCTGGTACTCGTTGTAGGAGCCCGCCTCCGCGGCCGGTTCGGCGGGCACGACCTCGCGCAGGTGCTTGCGCAGCGCGGGGTAGCCGTCGAAGCCGAGGGCGACCGCGAACCGGGTCACCGAGGGCTGGCTGACCCCGGCCAGCTCGGCCAGCTCCACGCTGGACAGGAAGGGCACGTCGGCGGCCCGCCGCACCATGCTGTGCGCGATACGGCGCTGGGTGGGCGTGAGCCGGTGCCCCTCGAAGAGCGCCTGCAGCCGGGTGGCCGGGCTGTCCGTCACCCCGGACGGCACCCCGGACGGCACCCCGGACGGCACGCCGGCCGTCGCCTCCGACGGCACACCGGACGTCACGCCAGTACTCCTGTCCACGCTCATGCCGTGCTCCCCCTCCAGATGTCCGTGAACCGGTCGAGCAGATGGGCCGCAGCCGTCACGTCGTCCGTGAGCGGCCGGTCGGCCTGGTCGTCGTCGAGGACCGACTCGGCGAGCGCGAACGCCTGTCCGGCCGCGAGCCCCGGGTCGGGTCTCAGGTCGCGCTGGCGCAGCGCCCGGACGGCGGCGACGAGTTCGCAGCCGACCACCAGACGGTACGCACCGCACGCGCGCAGGGTCTGCCGCGCGGCGAGCGAGGCGAAACTCGCCTGTTCCTCGACGCCCCGGGAGAGTACAGCGTGCCCGAGCGACGCGGGGGCCGAGAAGGCCCGCAGATCGCCGAGGGCCGCTCCGGCCGCGTACTCCAGGATCATCACACCGGAGGAGGCCGGCTCGTGGTCGGCGAGGAAGGGGCGCAGCCGGGTGTAGGCGGGCTCGTTGAGCGTGGACAGGCGGGACGTGGACAGCCGGGCCACCTGGGTCAGGGCGAGCCTGAAGTGGTCCAGGGCGAGGGCGAGTTGGGCCTGGTAGAAGCCGCCGTGGTGGTAGGCGGCCAGGTCCTCGGGGGCGATCAGCGGGTTCTCGGCGGCCGCGTTGATCTCCACGGCCAGGACCTGCTCCAGGGCGTCGGCCGCGTCGTGCGCGGGGCCGTGGATCTGGGGCAGGCAGCGGAAGCCGTACGGGTCCTGGATCCGGCCCAGCGGCGGGGTCGGCCGGTCGGCGGCGCCGATCAGCTCGCGCATCCGCCGGGCCACCTCGGCGCTGCCGCGGTGCGGGCGGGCGGCGTGCACGGGGGCGGCGTAGGCCTCGTGGGAGCCGTCGACGGCGAGCAGGGACAGGGCCCCGACGACCTGGGTGGCACCGATCAGCCCGCGCAGCTCGTGCAGGGCGAGCGCGGACTGGCCGAGGGTGAGGGCGTTGCTGCTGATCAGGGCGAGGGCGTCGTTGTTGTCGAGCGGCTGCGGCTCGGGCGCCCCCGCACCCCGCCACGGGTGCTCCCCGGCCAGCGCGAGACCCACCTGGGCCAGCGCCGCGATGTCGCCGGTGCCGACGGAGCCGAACTCGTTGACGACCGGATACGCGCCCGTCTCCAGCGCCTCGCACAGGGCCGTGATCACGCCGGGTCGCAGCCCGGCACCGCCTGCCAGCAGCTGGTTGGCCCGGACGGCGAGCATCGCGCGCACCTGCCGGGCGGGGAGTTCCTCACCTATCGCGCCGGCGTGGCTGCGCAGCAGACGCAGCCCGTGTCCGACGGCGGCCTCGGTGGGCACGTCCTCGTTCCGGTTGGCGCCCACGCCGGTGGAGCGGCCGTACACGCGACCGGTGGCCGCGATCTGCCGGGCGGCGTTCCAGGACTCCTCCGCCCGCCCCAGCGCGTCGGCCGCGGGCACCGGCCGCGCCACCCCGTCGGCGAGCCGCACGACGTCCTCGACGCCGAGTCCGCCGCCGTCGAGGACCACTGCTGCGGACCGCATGGACTCCGGCGCGTCCATGATGCGAGACGACATCACGCCCAAACTCCCCTCAATCCGGACATCTGATCTTGCTCTGCGGTCATCGGTTACCTCGGATTAACACCGGACCATTGACAACCTATTCAGACACCAAGAACTCTGCATGACGTTATACAGCCGGGCAAGGGACATCTCATGATCCAGTTCGACGCGGTCCACAAGCGCTTCCCCAACGGCACGACAGCAGTCCACGATCTCTCCCTGCGGATGCCGGAGGGCGGCATCACCGTCCTGGTCGGATCCTCCGGTTGCGGCAAGACGACCACCCTGCGGATGATCAACCGGATGGTCGAGCCGACCTCCGGCACCATCCGCGTCGGCGGCAAGGACGTCACGCGGCAGGACGCGGCGGAGCTGCGCCGCTCCATCGGCTACGTCATCCAGCAGGCCGGACTCTTCCCGCACCGCACGGTGCTGGACAACATCGCCACCGTCCCGCTGCTGCTCGGCTGGAACCGCAGGAAGGCCCGGGCCCGCGCCGCGGAGCTGCTGGAGACCGTCGGCCTCGCCGCCGACGCCGGCAAGCGGTACCCGCACCAGCTCTCCGGCGGCCAGCAGCAGCGCGTCGGCGTCGCCCGCGCCCTGGCCGCCGACCCGCCCGTCCTGCTCATGGACGAGCCCTTCGGCGCGGTCGACCCGGTCGTGCGCACCCAGCTCCAGGACGAACTGCTCAGGCTCCAGAAGGAGTTGAGCAAGACCATCGTCTTCGTCACGCACGACGTCGACGAGGCCGTACGGCTCGGCGACCGGATCGCGATCTTCCGCACCGGCGGCCACCTGGTCCAGTGCGCCCCGCCCGCCGAACTCCTGGCCCGCCCCGCCGACGACTTCGTGGCCGACTTCCTCGGCGCGGAGCGCGGACTGAAGCTGCTGTCGCTGAAGACCCTCGCGGACGTCCCGCAGGGCCCGGCGCCGGAAGGCGGCACCTGGACCCTCGTACGCGACGCCCAGGGCAGGCCCCTGCACTGGGCGTCGAAGGACGCCGAACTCCCCGTACGCCCGCTCGGGGACACCGACTCCCTGCTGTCGGCCCTCAACGAGTCGGTCGCCTCCCCCACCGGCCTGGTCGCCCGCGTCGACGCCGACGGCGTCCTCACCGGCGTCTCCTCCCGGGACGACATCCACCAGCACGCCGGCCGGGCCCACACCGAAGCACGGGTGGCGGCATGACCATCGACTGGTCGTGGATAGGCGACCACACCGACGACCTCACCACCCTCACGATCTCCCACCTCCAGGCCGCGCTGACCGCCGTCTTCCTCGGCCTGCTGATCTCCCTCCCGCTCGCGGTGGTCGCCCACCGGATCCGCCCCCTGCGCGGCTTTCTGCTCGGCGCCTCGAACGTCCTGTTCACGATCCCGTCGATCGCGATCTTCGTGCTCCTGCTGCCGGTGAGCGGCCTGACCCGCACCACCACCGTGACCGGCCTGACGGTCTACACACTGGTCGTCCTGCTGCGGAACACGGTCGAGGGCCTCGACTCCGTCCCCGTGAAGGTGAAGGAGGCCGCGAAGGCGATGGGCACGCGCCCCCTGCGCACCCTGCTCACCGTGGAGATCCCGCTCGCCCTGCCCGTGATCATGGCGGGCGTGCGCATCGCCACGGTCATGTCGATCTCCCTCGTGTCCGTCGCGACCTACATCGGCGACGGCGGCCTCGGCCAGCTCTTCACCGACGGCTTCCAGCGCAACTTCCCGACCCCGGTGATCGCCGGAGTGGTCCTCACCCTCCTGCTCGCCGTCGTGGCGGACGCGGCCCTGGTCGCCCTCCAGTACGTCCTCACCCCGTGGAAGAGGCGGCGAGCCTGAGATGTACGAACTCCTCAAGAACCTCGGCCACTGGCTGGTCAGCGGCTCGCAGTGGTCCGGCTCCGACGGCATCGCCCACCGGCTCGCCGAGCATCTCCAGTACTCCCTGCTGGCCACGCTCATAGCGGCCGCCATCGGCCTTCCGCTCGGCCTGCTGATCGGCCACACCGGCAAGGGCGCGTTCGTCGCGATCAACCTCGCCTCCTTCGGCCGCGCGCTGCCGACCGTCGGCCTGGTCGTGCTGGTCTTCCTGGCCGGCGGCCTGTCGATGCTGCCGGTGTACGTCGCCCTGGTCGCCCTCGCGGTCCCCGCGATCGTCACCAACACCTACGCCGGCATGACCGCCGTGGACCCGGACGTGAAGGACGCGGCGCGCGGGCAGGGCATGCGCGACCACCAGGTCCTGTTCCAGGTCGAGCTCCCGCTGGCGCTCCCCCTGATCATGACGGGCCTGCGGCTGGCCCTGATCCAGGTCGTCGCCACGGCGACCATCGCCGCATACGTCTCCTTCGGCGGCCTCGGCCGCTACGTCTTCGACGGCCTCGCCCAGCGCGACCTCGTCCAGGTGCTCGGCGGCGCGGTGCTGGTCGCCCTGGTCGCCGTGGTCCTCGACGTGGCCCTGGCCGGCCTCCAGCGCATCCTCTTCCTCCCCCGCGCTCGACGACGCTCGCGCGGGGGGACCCCCATCCGCACCGCCTAGGGAACCCGAAATGAATCGTCGTACCGTCCTCGGCGGCCTGTTCGCGGTCGCCTCCGTCCCCGCCCTCTCCGCCTGCGCGAGCGGCATCACCTCCCTCGACGGCTCGGGTGCCTCCTCGGGCGGCGGTGGCTCCAGCAAGGGCGGAGTCACCATCGGCACCGCCAACTTCACCGAGAACCAGATCCTCGGCTACCTCTACGCGGCCGTCCTCACCGCGGCCGGCGTGAAGACCAAGGTCCGCCCCAACCTGGGCACCCGGGAGATCGTGATCCCCGCCCTCAGGAGCGGCGACATCGACCTCCTCCCCGAGTACCAGGGCGCCCTCCTCAACTACCTCGACCCGAAGGCCACGCCCACCGAGCAGGGCGCCATGCAGAACGCCCTCACCCTCGCCCTGCCGGCCGGCCTCCAGGTGCTGCCGTACGGCATGGCCGAGGACTCCGACGCCTTCGTCGTCACCCGCGAGACGGCACAGAGGTACGGCCTCGCCTCGCTCGCCGACCTGCGGAAGCAGAACGGGAAGCTGGTCATCGGGGCCGCGCCCGAGGTGAAGAAGCGCCAGGTCGGCGCGGTCGGGCTGAAGGAGGTGTACGGCGTGGACTTCAAGGAGTTCAAGTCGCTGGACTCCGACGGGCCGCTGGTCAAGGGCGCCCTGAAGAAGGGGGACGTGGACGTGGCGAACCTCTTCACCACCGACACCGACATCAAGGCCAACGACTGGGTGGTGCTGTCCGACCCCGAGCACCTGATCCCCAGCCAGCACATCGTCCCGCTCATCGCCGACCGCAAGGCCGACGACACCGTCCGCAAGGCCCTGGCCCGGCTCGGCAACGTCCTGACCACCGCCCAGCTCACCGAGCTGAACCGCCAGGTGGACAAGGACAAGAAGGACCCGGAGGACGTGGCGAACACGTACGCGAAGCAGCACGGGCTGGTGAAGTAACGGTCCTTCCGCGGCCGCCATCAAGGGGCGGTATCGCCGTGGCGATGATCTGACGACGAATCAGCCAAGTGTCGTTAAACCGACACTCAGGGTGATCGGACGGGTGCTTACGGTGAACGTGCGCTACTGGCACGACACCTGAGGAAGCGTCATGGCCTCCAACCGCAGGGCCTTCCTGACGGCCACCGCCGTCACCGCCCTGACCGCCGCCCCGGCGACGGCCGCCCCCGGTCCCCGTCCCCACCCCGCGCGCGCGGCGCACACCGCGCGCACCGCCCTCGACGAACTCCTCGCGGGAAACCGGCGCTATGCCGCCGGCCACCCCCGCCACCCGCACGACAGCCCCGGCCGGCGGCACCTGCTGGCCGCGGCACAGCACCCGTTCGCGGTGATCGTCGGCTGTATCGACTCCCGGGTGCCGCCGGAGCTGGTCTTCGACCAGGGACTCGGCGACCTGCTGTGCATAAGGACCGCCGGCCAGGTGCTGGACGAGGCCGTGCTCGGCTCCATCCAGTACGGCGTCCAGGAGCTGGAGGTCCCGCTGGTGCTGGTGCTCGGGCACGAGCGGTGCGGGGCCGTCGCCGCCACGCTGGACCATCTGCGCACGGGCACGCCGGTGCCGGGCCATCTGGAACTGCTGGTGGACGAGATCGTCCCCGCCGCCCGGCGCACCCGGGCGCTGCCCGGTGACTGGGCCGAGCACACCATGCGCGCCCACACCGCCTGGGTCCGGGACGCGATCCGCGCCGACCCGGCGTTCGGCTCCGCCCAGGTGGAGGCCGCGCGCTTCGATCTCGACTCGGGGCATGTGAGCTTGCTGCCCTGAGCCTCTCTTCCCTCGCACCCGGCACTGCCGACTGTGCCCACCTTCCCCCACTCTCGGCTTCGCTCGAGCGGGGGGACCCCCATCGCCCTGCGAAACGACCATCCACAGCGGTCTACCCCCGAAAACACCCCCCATGAATCACACCCAGGCCCTCACCCGGGCCCTCTCCGTCCTGCCCTCCCCCGCCGACCTCCGTTCCATGACCCGTGCCCCGCGCCGCGACCTGCTGTGCGGGCTGACCGTCGCCGTCGTCGCCCTGCCCCTGGCCCTCGGCTTCGGGGTCACCTCCGGACTCGGGGCCGCCGCCGGGCTGACCACGGCGGTCGTCGCCGGTGCGCTGGCCGCGCTGTTCGGCGGCAGCGCCCGCCAGGTCAGCGGCCCGACCGGCGCCATGACCGTGGTCCTCGTGCCGATCGTGCACCGCTACGGCGCCGACGGCGTCCTCACCGTCGGCCTGATGGCGGGCGTCCTGCTGCTGCTCCTCGCCTTCGCCCGGGCGGGCGCGGCGATGGCGTACGTCCCCGCGCCCGTGATCGCCGGTTTCACCCTCGGCATCGCCTGTGTGATCGCCCTCCAGCAGGTGCCCGCCGCGCTCGGCGTGCCCACGCCGCACGGCGAGCAGGTCGCCGTCGTGGCGGCGAGGGCGGCCGAGGAGTTCGGCGGCGCTCCGCACTGGCCGGCGCTGCTGCTCGCGGCCGGTGCGGCGGCGATCGTGCTGGCCGGCGCCCGCTGGCGGCCGGCCGTGCCCTTCTCCCTCGTCGCGGTGGCCGCGGTCACCGTCGCGGCCGAGGCGCTGCACCTGTCCGTCACGCGCATCGGCACCCTCCCCGCGTCCCTGCCCGCGCCCTCCCTCTCCTTCCTGGACCTCTCCCGCCTCCCCTCCCTGCTCGCCCCGGCCGCCGCGGTGGCCGCGCTGGCCGCGCTGGAGTCCCTGCTGTCGGCGTCGGTCGCCGACGGGATGCGGCCCGGCGAGCGGCACGACCCGTCCAAGGAACTGTTCGGGCAGGGCATCGCCAACCTCGCGGTCCCGCTGTTCGGCGGGGTCCCGGCGACCGGCGCCATCGCCCGCACGGCGGTCAACGTCCGCACCGGTGCCGCGTCCCGGCTGGCCGCGCTCGCGCACGCGGTGATCCTCGCCGGGATCGTCGCGGTCGCCGCCCCGCTGGTGGGCCGTATCCCGCTGGCCGCGCTGGCCGGGGTGCTGCTGGCGACGGCCGTACGCATGGTGGAGCGGGACGCGGTACGGGCGATGGCCCGGGCCACCCGCGGCGACGCACTGGTGCTGGTCCTCACCGCCGGCGCCACGCTCGCCCTGGACCTGGTGCGGGCGGTGCTGATCGGCCTCGGCGTCTCGGTGCTGCTGGCGCTGCGCGCGGCGATGCGCGGCACCCGGCTCACCCCGGCCGCCGCCGACGAACTGCCGGGCGAGGTGGGCACGGTGACCTACCGGTTCGACGGCCCGCTGCTGTTCGCCGCCGCCCACCGCTTCCGGTGCGGGCTCGCCGACGTGCACGACGGGGTCTCGGCGGTCGACCTGCGGCTGTCCGGTCTCACGGCGGTGGACGCGACCGGCGCGCTGGCGCTGAAGGAGGCGGTCGCCGAGCTGCGCGGGCGGGGCGTCGACGTCCGGATCAGCGGGGTGGACCTGGACCACCGCAGGGTGCTGGAGTCCTGCGGGGTCCTCACGTCCGCCGGCGCCGGTGCGAAGAGGGGGGTTGTCCCCAGTGCGGCCGGCATGACCGCTCCCTAGGGTGGAGCGCATGAGCGCACTGGACGCACGGGACGTCGACCTCAAGAAGGACCTGGACGCCACCGTCCGGGCACGCCGGGAACTGGGCGAGGAGTACGACTCCGCACTCGTCGAGTCCTTCCTGGAGAAGGTCGACCAGCGGATCGACGACGTGGTGGACCGCCGGGTGCGCCGGCACCTGGCCGAGCAGCGGATGGCGGACGCGCGCGGTGCCCGGCGGCCGAAGGGCGCCGGGTCCTGGGCCGAGCGCTACGGCTTCGCCGTCGTCTCACTGGTGCTGGCGATCCCGCTGTCCGCGGTCGGCGGAGTCTTCGCGGGGATGTCCGGGGTGGTGGCCACCTGGGTCGGCATCGTCGGCGTCAACGCGGCCCAGGCGGTGCGGCACAACCCGGAGATCCTCACCGGGCGCCGGGCCTCCCGGGAGGACTGAGGTTTCACGCCTGCCGGGTCGGCAGCACCATGATCTGGCGCAGGTTGACGTGCCGGGGGCGGCTGGTGGCGTAGGCGACGACGTCCGCGACCTCCGCCGGCGCGAGGCTGCCGATCGCGTCGAGCATGCCGTCCAGCTGCCCCGACAGCTCGGAGCTGTCGATGTGTGCCTTCAGCTCGGTCTCCGTGAGCCCCGGCTCCACGTTGGTGACCCGCACGTCCCGCGGCCCGAACTCGGAGCGCAGGGACTGCGAGAGGTAGGTGACGGCGGCCTTCGTGGCCCCGTACACCGCGTAGTTGGGGAAGGTGACGTGGGCGCCGATGGACGACACGTTCACCAGGTCGGCGGTGCGGCCCTCGGCGGCCGCGGCCACCAGGTCGGCGGTGAAGGCGCGGATGACCCGCAGTACGCCGGTCACGTTGGTGTCGAGCATGCGCTGCCACTCGTCGAGCCGGCCGTCGTCGACGGGGTTGGGCAGCATCACGCCGGCGTTGTTGACGACCAGGTCGACGGGACCGTAGGCCGCGTGGACCAGGTCCCGGGCGGCCTCGACGGACGCGTCGTCGGTGACGTCGGCGGCCACCACCAGCGCCTCGCCGCCCTCGGCCCGGATCTTCCCGGCGACGGTCTCCAGCCGGTCCGCGCGCCGGGCGAACAGCGCCACCCGGGCGCCCTGCGCGGCCAGTTGGCGCGCGACGGCCTCGCCGATGCCGCTGGCGGCTCCGGTGACGACGGCGGTACGGCCGGACAGGTTCTCGTACGACATGGGTGTTCCCCCTGGTGAGTGCCGGGGCGTCTCCCCGGCGGCCGACACCACCTTCGCCGGGTCCGGCGGCCGTACCCAGGGATGCGCTTTTCCTGGGTCTGCCAGTACCAGGTTGGCGGCCCGCCGCCGGGCCTACGATCGAGCCCATGAACGGGGACTGGAACGAAGGAGAAGTGGGCGACTTCCTGCGCTCGCGCCGTGCCCGCATCCGGCCCGAGGAGGTGGGGCTGCCAGCGCACGGGCGGCGCCGCGTACCGGGCCTGCGCCGCGAGGAGGTCGCACAGCTCGCGGGTGTGAGCGTGGACTACTACATCCGCCTGGAGCAGGGGCGGGGCCCGAGCGTCTCGGACGCCGTGCTGGACGCGATCGCGCGGGTGCTGCGGCTGGACGAGACCGAGCACGCCTATCTGCGCACGGTGGCCCGCCCGCGCCGGCAGCGGACGAAGCAGCGGAGCGCGCCCCAAGTGCGCCCCGGCATCCGGACGCTGCTGGACGGCATGGAACGCAGCCCGGCCTTCGTGCTGGGCCGCCGGATGGACGTGCTGGCGTGGAACGCGCTCGGCGACGCGGTCAACGGCTTCAGCCGCCTGGCACCGGGCGAGCGGAACGTCCCCCGACAGGTCTTCCTCGACCCCGCGGCCCGGGAGCTGTACCCCGAGTGGGCCGCGGTGGCCGCCCAGACCGTGGCGAACCTGCGCCTCGGCGCGGGCCGTTACGCCGACGATCCCGAGCTGTGCGCGTTGGTCGGCGAACTCTCCCTGAAGAGCGAGGACTTCCGCCGCCTGTGGGCGGACCACCAGGTCAAGGAGTGCGCGTACGGCGTGAAGAAGGTGCTCCACCCGGTGGCGGGCCTGCTGACCCTCCCGTACGAGACCCTGACGGTCCCGGACGACCCGGACCAGACGATCGTGGTGTACACACCGGAACCGGGTTCGGAGACGGCGGAGAGGCTTGCGCTGCTGGCCAGCTGGGAGACGAGTACCGCCCGCTGAAAGAAATAGCGCGGGGACCGCCGCACCCCCGTTACCGGGGGGCGGGACGACGGCGGTCCCCGCGAGGGACGCGGGCCGGGTCAGGGCCGGGCTTGCGCGTCCTAGGCGTCCATGGAGGTCCGGGAGCCGCTCCGGAGGTCCTTGGCGCCGTTCGGCGTCGGCCGGGGCGGGGAGCCGCTCCCGCCCTGCCGACACCCACTAATCTGCCTGACCCGTGTTAAGCGGGTGCTGCGCGCACGTGACACGCTCGTACCACTTCCGGAACGGCTGGATCGGCCGAGGTCACCGCAAGTTCGACGCCGCCACGGGCAGTTCACCGCAGGTTTGCTACTTGTTCCCGCCCTTGGCCAGGAAGGCCAGCAGGTCCTGCCGGCTGACCACTCCGGTCGGCTTGCCCTCGACCAGGACGATCGCCGCGTCCGCCGAACCCAGCACCGACATCAGGTCGCCGACCGGCTCGCCGGAGCCGACCTGGGGCAGCGGGGAGCACATGTGCTTCTCCAGCGGGTCGTCCAGCGAGGCCCGCTTGTTGAACAGGGCGTCCAGCAGCTCCCGCTCCACGACCGACCCGACGACCTCGGCGGCCATCACGTCCGGGTGACCGGCGCCCGGCTTGACGACCGGCATCTGCGAGACGCCGTACTCGCGCAGCACCTCGATGGCCTGACCGACCGTCTCCTCCGGGTGCATGTGCACCAGGGACGGGATGGAGCCGCCCTCCTTGTCGTTGAGGACGTCGGCGACGCGGGCGCTGGGGCCCTCGTCCTCCAGAAAGCCGTAGTCGGCCATCCACTCGTCGTTGAAGATCTTGCTGAGGTAGCCGCGCCCGCTGTCGGGCAGCAGCACGACGACGACGTCGTCCGGGCCCAGCCGCTCGGCGACCTCCAGCGCGGCCACCACGGCCATGCCACAGGAGCCGCCCACCAGCAGGCCCTCCTCCTTGGCAAGGCGCCGGGTCATCTGGAAGGAGTCCTTGTCGGACACGGCGACGATCTCGTCGGCCACGGTCCGGTCGTAGGCGGTGGGCCAGAAGTCCTCACCCACGCCCTCGACGAGGTACGGCCGCCCGGAGCCGCCGGAGTACACGGACCCCTCCGGGTCGGCGCCGATGACCTTCACCTTGCCGTCGCTGGCGTCCTTCAGGTAGCGGCCGGTGCCGGAGATGGTGCCGCCGGTGCCGACGCCCGCCACGAAGTGGGTGATCTTCCCCTCGGTCTGCTCCCACAGCTCGGGGCCGGTCGAGTGATAGTGCGAGAGCGGGTTGTTGGGGTTGGAGTACTGGTCCGGCTTCCAGGCGCCGGGCGTCTCGCGCACCAGCCGGTCGGAGACGTTGTAGTAGGAGTCCGGGTGCTCAGGAGCCACGGCGGTCGGGCAGACCACGACCTCCGCCCCGTACGCCCGCAGCACGTTGATCTTGTCGGTGCTCACCTTGTCGGGGCACACGAAGATGCACTTGTAGCCCTTCTGCTGGGCCACGATGGCGAGACCGACGCCGGTGTTGCCGCTGGTCGGCTCAACAATGGTCCCGCCCGGCTTGAGCTCGCCGCTCTGCTCGGCCGCCTCGATCATGCGCAGGGCGATGCGGTCCTTCACGGAGCCGCCCGGGTTGAAGTACTCCACCTTGGCCAGGACGGTGGCCTGGATGCCCTTGGTCACGCTGTTGAGCTTCACCAGCGGGGTGTTGCCGACGAGGCTGATCATCGAGTCGTGGAATTGCACCGTTGTCTCCGGTTGCTTGCAAAAAGAGTGGTCGTAGTGGTTCCGCCAGCCTAAGGCCCCTGAGTGACGTGGGGCGGGCGTTCACTCCTCGTTGAGATTGGCGCACGGGCTGTACGGGGCAAGGAGTGGGTGTACGGCTACGAGGAGGTGGCGGCGACGCATGACAGGCATGTCGAGGGCGAGGGTGGCCCGGCGTATCGCGGCCGGAGCGGCGTACGGCGGTGGCGGGGTCGGGCTGGTCGGGGCGGCCGCCGTCGGCCTGCTGTTGGCGGAGGTACGGCTGGCCCGGCGCCACGTGGGCAACGGCAGTGGCGGGCGGGTGCCCGTGGCCGAGGGCTTGTACGGCACCTCGTACGACGTCCCCGGTGAACCGCCCCTCAGGCTGAGCATGCTCGGCGACTCGACGGCGGCCGGGCAGGGCGTGCACCGGGCGGGACAGACCCCGGGGGCGCTGCTGGCGTCGGGATTGTCGGCGGTGGCGGAGCGCCCGGTGGAGCTGCGGAACGTGGCGTTGCCGGGGGCGCAGTCGGACGACCTGGACCGCCAGGTGGCGCTGGTGCTCTCGTCCCCTTATCCCCTCCCCGACATCTGCGTGATCATGATCGGCGCGAACGACGTCACGCACCGGATCCCGCCGACGCGCTCGGTACGGCATCTGTCGGCGGCGGTACGACGGCTGCGCACGGCCGGTGCGGAGGTGGTCGTCGGCACGTGTCCCGACCTCGGCACCATCGAGCTGGTGCAGCAGCCGCTGCGGTGGCTGGCCCGCCGGGCCTCGCGGCAGCTGGCGGCGGCGCAGACGATCGGGGTGGTGGAGCAGGGCGGGCGGACGGTGTCGCTGGGTGATCTGCTGGGCCCCGAGTTCGAGGCGAACCCCCGGGAACTGTTCGGGCCGGACAACTACCACCCCTCCGCGGAGGGGTACGCCACGGCGGCGATGGCGATACTGCCCACGGTGTGTGCGGCGCTGGGCCTGTGGCCGGCGGAGGAGGAGCGCCCCGACGTATCCCGCCGCGAAGGCTTCCTCCCGGTCGCCCGAGCTGCGGCCGAGGCCGCGGCGGAGGCAGGCACGGAGGTCACGGCGGCGATGCCTACGGGTCCGCGGGGACCGTGGGCGCTGCTCAAGCGCAGGCGCCGCCGCCGCGTCCCGGAAGCCGAGCCGGCAACCCCGTCGCCGTGACCCCTGGGGGCTCCGCCCCCAGGCGGTGACCTCAGGGCCCACCTCGTCGCGACCAAGCAAGCGCTTAGTAAATTGCGGTCAGTGTCACACCGCGACACCGGTGACCTGGACCATACGTACGGGTAACTTCCCAAGCGGCCCTGCCAAACACCTGCTACGCCCACTGGAGCCGTGATGCCCGAAGCCGTCATCGTCTCGACCGCCCGCTCCCCCATCGGCCGCGCCGGCAAGGGTTCCCTCAAGGACCTGCGCCCCGACGACCTGACCGCGACCATCATCCAGGCGGCGCTCGCCAAGGTCCCCGAGCTGGACCCGAGGGACATCGACGACCTGATGCTCGGCTGCGGCCTCCCCGGCGGCGAGCAGGGCCACAACCTCGGCCGGATCGTCGCCGTACAGATGGGCATGGACCACCTGCCGGGCTGCACGGTCACCCGTTACTGCTCCTCCTCGCTCCAGACCTCCCGCATGGCCCTGCACGCCATCAAGGCCGGCGAGGGCGACGTCTTCATCTCGGCCGGCGTCGAGACGGTGTCCCGCTTCTTCAAGGGCAGCTCCGACGGCCTCCCCGACACGCACAACCCCTTCTTCGCCGAGGCCGAGGCCCGTACCGCCGCCGTCGCCGAGCAGGAGGGCACCACGTGGCACGACCCGCGTGAGGACGGGCTGGTCCCGGACGCGTACATCTCGATGGGCCAGACCGCCGAGAACCTGGCCCGCTGGAAGGGCGTGACCCGCCAGGAGATGGACGAGTTCGGCGTCCGCTCGCAGAACCTCGCCGAAGAGGCCATCAAGAACGGCTTCTGGGAGCGCGAGATCACCCCGGTGGCCCTCCCCGACGGCACGGTGGTCAGCAAGGACGACGGCCCGCGCGCCGGCGTCACCCTGGAGGCCGTCCAGGGCCTCAAGCCGGTCTTCCGCCCGGACGGCCTGGTCACGGCCGGCAACTGCTGCCCGCTCAACGACGGCGCCGCCGCCCTCGTCATCATGAGCGACACCAAGGCCCGCGAGCTGGGCCTCACCCCGCTCGCCCGCATCGTGTCGACCGGTGTCTCCGGCCTCTCCCCGGAGATCATGGGCCTCGGCCCGGTGGAGGCCTCCCAGCAGGCCCTGCGCCGCGCCGGCCTGACCATCGACGACATCGACCTGGTCGAGATCAACGAGGCCTTCGCCGCCCAGGTGATCCCCTCCTACCGTGACCTCGGCATCGACATCGACAAGCTGAACGTCAACGGCGGCGCCATCGCCGTCGGCCACCCCTTCGGCATGACCGGCGCCCGCATCACCGGCACGCTCATCAACTCCCTGCAGTGGCACGACAAGCAGTTCGGCCTGGAGACGATGTGCGTCGGCGGCGGCCAGGGCATGGCCATGGTCATCGAGCGCCTCAGCTGACCTGATCCACCCTCGGTAGCCGAGCGGGTACGCCAAGTCAGGAATCAGCCCAGAACCCGGAAAACCCCCGGGTTCTGGGCCAATTTGTGATCCAATCTCCCCCAGGATGTGACCTATCTCCCTCGCTGGGAGTATCGCTGCAGGTCAGCGCAGGTCAGCGCGATGACAGGCGAAACCACGAGCCGAAAGTCCTGTCCGTTTCGTGACGTTACGCACTGACAGCTGCTTAGTCCGCCCTTCAAGCTGATGTAGGAAGTCGGGGGTCGACTTTGAACCTGGGAGTACGTCAGTGAGCGCCATGCCGATCGCCCTGCTGTTCACCACGGCCGCCACGGGCGCCGTGGGCGTCGCCGTCCTGCGCACCGTGCTGAAGCTGCGCCGTCAGCTCACGGAGCTGCAGTCTCAGCTCGCCGAGAACCAGGCCGCCGCACTGGGCGCGCTGCTGCCCGCCGCCCGCACCACCACCGACACGGACGAGATACGCGCGGCCGTGGCCGAGGCGCTCGCCGAGGAGCGGGAGCGGGAGTTGGCCGAGGCCCGGGCGTTCTGGGCCGCCCAGGAGGCCCGTGACGCCTCCGACGCACCGTCCCTGCTGGGCCTGGCCGACGGCGACCTGTTCCTGCCCCGGCAGACCGACTTCGTGGGCCTGGAGCCGCTGGAGCCGGTCTCCGAGCCGACCACCGAGGCCGACGAGTTCGCCGGGGACTCCCCCGAACTGGCCGCGGCCCGCCGCCGCCACCCCTCGCACCCGGACTTCGTCCCGGTGCAGTCGCCGGCCGTGAACGACCACGAGCGCACGGTGACCACGCTGGAGCAGCTGGCCGCCGACCAGGTCGAGCTGTCCGACGTCCGCCCGGGCCCGCTCGGCACCCTCGACGTCTACGTCTTCGCCGACGGCACCACCCTGTGCATGACCCCCGGCCACCGCGAGACGGCCGAACACCTGGCCGCGGCTCTCCGCGAGGGCGAGACCCCGTACCTCCTCGGCGGCTCGGGCATCTCGGGCGCCTACACCCTGACCTTCGCCTGCGGCAAGGACACGGTCTACATCCTGGCGGACCGGGTCATAGCGTCCCTCTGACGTCAGACCCCCGCCCTCTTCCGCGCCTCCTCCACCAACCCCACCGCTTCGGTGACCTGATCCTCGCTCTCCAGCACCAGAGCCAAGTCGTGCGCGGCCACCAAGATTTGGTCGGCGGCCGCGAACATCCCCGCATCCGGCATCTCCCGAGGCTCGACCCCCGGCTCCTCAACACTCTGCGTCCACCGGGCCAACTGTCTTGCCAGCGCCAGCGCCTCCGCCGCAGCACCCCGCTGGAGTCTGCTCTGCGGCGCCGCTCTCAACTTGTCGGCGAAGTGATCCACTGCTCGGGTCAAGGGCGTCGTATCAACCACGCGCCGAGCGTAACGCGCCGCACTGTTGCCAATACGCGAACGCTCAGGCACGGTGACGTGAAGGACCGGCTTACATCCCCTTTGCGTTCGGAGGCGCCGATGTCCCAGCTCTTCTCCGAGGAGACCCACCGCAATCTGCTCGCCCGCATCCCCCACTGCACCGGTCGTGAGGTTTCCGACTGGCTGCGCACCGTAGAAGAAGGCCCCGCCCTGTTCCGCTTCGAGGAGAAGGTCAGCTGGCTCCGGCACGAGTACGACCTCGCGTACGGCCACGCGAAGGCGATCGTCCACGAGTACGACCTGAGGAGGGCAGCCCGCAAGCTGCTCTGAGACGCCGAGAGGGCCCCGGGTCGGAACCCGGGGCCCTCTCGCAGAACCGGCGTGTCGGTTAGTCGTTGTTGCTGAAGATCGCCACCAGCCGCAGCATCTCCACGTAGATCCACACCAGGTTCACGGTGAGGCCGAACGCGGCGAGCCAGGACTCGTTGCGCGGGGCGCCGTAGGCGATGCCGTCCTCGATCTGCTTGAAGTCGAGGGTCAGGAAGAACGCGCCGAGCACGATGGCGATGATGCCGACGATCGCGCCGAGCGGGCCCATGCTGCGCAGGCCGCCGTTCTCGGCGACGCCGAACGCGACCAGCAGCAGGTTGACCGCCATGACGAGGACGAAGGCGATGGCGATGGCCGTGCCGATGCGGGCGTAGCGGGCGGTGACGCGGATCCAGCCGGCCTTGTAGACGAGCAGGGTCGCGCCCGCGACCGCCAGGGTGCCGAGCACCGCCTGGAAGGGGGCGCCGCTCCAGCGGCTGTTGTACATCTCGCTGATGACGCCCAGGAAGACGCCCTCGAAGGCGGCGTAGCCCAGGATGAGCGCGGGCGACGGAGTGCGCTTGAAGCTCTGCACCAGGCCCAGGACCATCGCGATGATCGCCGCGCCGAAGGCGAGGCCGTAGCTGGTCGCCGAGACGGGCAGCAACACCCAGGCGAGGACGGCGCCGACGGCGACCGTGCCGAGCGTCAGGGCCGAACGCATGACGACGTCGTCCATCGTCATCCGGTCGGTGGTGGCGGGGGCCTGCGGCGGGGCACCGTACCGCACGTCCTGCTGGGCGTACGGGTTCTGCGCGTAGGGGTTCTGCGCGTACGGGTTGCCCTGTGCGTACCCGGCCTGCGCTGCGGTGTTGAAGCCGGCGTAGCCGTTGTCGCGGCTGAACCCCCGTCGCGAGAAGACCGGGTTGCTGCTCCTCATTTCACTCCTCCATGGCCACCGTGCGTGGCCTTGGCCTCAAGAGTAATGGATTGGCAAAGGATCGACCGTAATACCTGGGGAGGATCTTTCCCTCGCTGTGCTGCGCAACACGCTAAGCGGAAGGCTCATTCCCTGCCAGGGACGAGGTCAGTCCAGAGGGAAGCCGGTGTAGGCCTCGGCGAGGTCGGTCTCGGCCGCGCGAGAGGAGGCGATCCGTTCCAGCCGGGCCAACTGGAGGCGGGCGTCGAAGTCGGTGGCGTCCGGGGCCCGGTGGAGCAGGGTCGTCATGTCGTAGGAGAACCGCTCGGCCTGCCAGACGCGGCGCAGGCAGGTCGCGGAGTAGGCGTCGAGGAGGCCGGGGGAGCCGGTCTCCCGCTCGTGGACGAGCGCCCGGACGAAGGTCATGACGTCCCCGACGGCCAGGTTCAGCCCCTTCGCGCCCGTGGGCGGCACGATGTGGGCGGCGTCGCCGGCGAGGAAGAGCCGGCCGTGGCGCATCGGCTCGTGCACGAAGGACCGCATGGGGGTGACGGACTTCTGGGTGATGGGCCCGCGTTCCAGGGTCCAGTCGTCGTCGGTCTCGAAGCGCCGCTCGAGTTCGGCCCAGATCTCGTCGTCGCTCCACTCCTCGGCCTTGGTCTCCGCGGGCACCTGGAGGTAGAGGCGGGAGATGGACGGGGAGCGCATGGACAGCAGGGCGAAGCCGCGGTCGTGGCGGGCGTAGACCAGTTCGTCGTGCGAGGGGGCGACGTCGGCGAGGATGCCGAGCCAGGCGTAGGGGTACGACCGTTCGAACGCCCGGGAGACGGCCGCCGGGAAGGCCTTCCTGGCCACGCCCCAGAAGCCGTCGCAGCCGACGACGTAGTCGCACTCCAGCACGTCCTCGCGCCCCTGGTGCCGGAAGGGGATCCGCGGCCGGTCGCCCTCCGCGCCCTCGACGGCCAGGGCCTCCGCCTCGAACAGCAGCGGGCCGCCCTCCTCCAGCTGGAGGGCGATTAGGTCCTTGCAGACCTCCGTCTGGGCGTAGACCATCACGGACCGCCCGCCGGTCAGCCCGGGGAAGTCGACGCGATGACGGCGCCGGTCGAAGCGCAGCTCGATCCCGTCGTGCCGGAGCCCCTCGCGGTCCATCCGCTGCCCGGCTCCGGCCGCGCGCAGCACGTCCACCGTGCCCTGTTCCAGGATCCCGGCGCGCTGCCGGTGCTCCACGTAGGCACGGTCGCGGCTCTCCAGGACGACCGAGTCGATACCGGCACGGTGCAGCAGCCGCGCGAGAAGCAGCCCGGCCGGGCCGGCTCCGATGATCCCGACGGTGGTACGCATCGGTCGTTCCCTTCCCTCTGACGGACAGTCTGTCTGACACCCAGTCTGTTCGTCTGGTGAAATTTCCTTCACTCAGTTACGAGCGTGAGTCTCCGACCGCGGACATGCCGCTGTCAACGGTCGTGCTGTCGTTCGAGAGGTGGGGTCGGAGGCGGAAAGTGCCCGGAGCCGGACTTGAACCGGCACGCCCGCGAAGGGGCAGCGAGGTTTAAGCTCGCCGTGTCTGCATTCCACCATCCGGGCAGGCCATGGGCTCCGCAACGAGGGTCCGAGCCTATCGGTGCGTATCCCTCGAACAGCGGAAGGGATGGCCCGATGTTGTCTTATTTTATTGACGTCTGAGGGTGCATCAGCCCACGGAACGCGCCATCCGCACTTGCCAATAGCGTGACGTGGCGTGGGCGCGCGCGTACGCGGAATGACGGAATTTCACCTACCGAACGAGGGCGGTCGTCCGGTTCTGGACACCGCGGGTCTCGGGGTCGCCCGTCCTCCCCAGGTATGACTCGGGCCTGCTCCGTCCGACCGGAGTCGCCCTTCGGAACCGGAACAGCGACTGACTACACGGGCGCCGGCGGCCGGGACGATGAATCAGTCCCCACGAACTGACGTCGTCCCGACAGGAGCACCTTCCCGTGACCACCACACCCACCGCCGGCCGGACCACGGCCGTGGCCGCCCGCGCCACGGAGCTGTCGAAGATCTATGGGCAGGGCGAGACCCGGGTGGTCGCCCTGGACCGGGTCTCCGTCGACTTCCGGCAGGCCGAGTTCACCGCGATCATGGGCCCGTCCGGTTCCGGCAAGTCCACGCTGATGCACTGCGTGGCGGGCCTGGACAGCTTCTCCTCGGGGTCCGTGCGGATCGGCGAGACCGAGCTGGGCTCCCTGAAGGACAAGCAGCTCACCAAGTTGCGCCGGGACAAGATCGGCTTCATCTTCCAGGCCTTCAACCTGCTGCCCACGCTGACCGCGCTGGAGAACATCACCCTCCCGATGGACATCGCGGGCCGGAAGGCCGACAAGGCCTGGCTGGACCAGGTCATCCAGATGGTCGGGCTCTCCGGACGGCTCAGCCACCGGCCCTCGCAGCTGTCCGGCGGCCAGCAGCAGCGGGTCGCGGTCGCCCGCGCGCTCGCCTCCAGGCCCGAGATCATCTTCGGTGACGAGCCGACCGGAAACCTCGACTCCCGCTCCGGCGCCGAGGTGCTGGGCTTCCTGCGCAACTCCGTGCGCGAGCTGGGCCAGACGGTGGTCATGGTGACCCACGACCCGGTGGCCGCGGCCTACGCGGACCGCGTGATCTTCCTCGCGGACGGGCGGATCGTGGACGAGATCTACGGCCCCACGGCCGACTCCGTGCTCGACCTGATGAAGCAGTTCGACGCGAAGGGCCGTACCAGCTGATGTTCCGCACCGCCCTGCGCAACGTACTCGCGCACAAGGCCCGGCTCCTGATGACCGTGCTCGCCGTCATGCTCGGCGTGGCGTTCGTGTCCGGGACGCTGGTCTTCACCAACACCATCTCCGACGCCTACCAGAACAGCTCCGCCAAGGGCTTCGACCAGGTCGACGTCGCCGTCACCGCCAAGTACCAGGACTCCAAGGGCAACCGGGTCGGCAAGACCCCCGAGCTGACCCAGGCGCTGCTCGACAAGGCCGCGAAGGTCCCGGGCGCCGCCTCCGCCACCGGTGTCGTCACCGGCTTCACCGCGATCGCCGACAAGGACGGCAAGCTGCTCGGCGGCGGCTGGCAGTCCGAGGGCGGCAACTACTGGGGCGCCAAGGACGCCCGCTACCCGCTGGTCAGCGGCCACGCGCCCAGCGGCAGGGACGAGGTCCTGATCGACTCCAAGACCGCCGAGCGGGCCGGCTACAAGGTCGGCGACACCGTGCGCATCTCGGTCGACGGCCCGGTGCTCACCCCGCGCGTCAGCGGCGTCTTCACCACCGACGACGGCAACGTGGCCGCGGGCGGCAGCCTCGCCCTGTTCGACACGCCGACCGCGCAGGCGCTGTTCGGCAAGAAGGGCGCGTACGACGAGATCGACGTGAAGGCGGCGACCGGAACCAGCCAGACCGCGCTCCAGGCCGCGCTGGACAAGGCGCTGCCGTCGAAGCTGGTGGAGACCAGCACCGGAAAGCAGCTCGCCGACGACCAGGCCCAGCAGATCTCCTCCTCGATGAGCGGCCTGAAGCAGGGCCTGCTGGTCTTCGCCGGCATCTCCCTGTTCGTCGGCACGTTCATCATCGCCAACACCTTCACCATGCTGGTCGCCCAGCGCACCAGGGAACTGGCCCTGATGCGGGCCGTCGGCGCCTCCCGCCGACAGGTCACCCGCTCGGTGCTGATCGAGGCGTTCGTGGTCGGCACGGTCGCCGGTGTGACCGGTCTGGTCGCCGGCATCGGCATCGGCGCGGGGCTGCGGAGCCTGCTGGGCTCCTTCGGCGCGAGCATGCCGGACGGGCCGCTGGTGGTCACGCCGGGCACCGTGGTGACCGCCCTCGCGGTCGGCGTCGTCATCACCGTGCTGGCCGCCTGGCTGCCGGGCCGCCGGGCCGCGAAGATCCCGCCGGTGGCGGCGATGAGCAGCGTGCACGCCAAGGCGACCACCAAGTCGCTGGTGCTGCGCAACACGCTCGGCGCGCTGTTCTCGGCGGCCGGTGTCGCGGTGGTCCTCGCGGCCACCTCGATGGACGGCTCCGACGGCCAGGCCCCGATGGGCATCGGCGCGGTCCTGCTCATCATCGGCGTGTTCATCCTGACCCCGCTGCTGTCCCGCCCGCTGATCGCGGCCGCCGCCCCGGTGCTGCGCGTGTTCGGTGTCTCGGGCAAGCTGGCCCGCCAGAACTCGGTGCGCAACCCGCGCCGTACGGCGGCCACGGCGTCCGCGCTGATGATCGGCCTCACCCTGATCACCGGCATGACGGTCATGGCGGGCAGCCTGCAGACGTCCATCGACAAGATGGCCAGCTCGGCGATCCGCGCCGACTACGTCGTCTCGATGGCCAACCGCAGCCCGCTCTCCCCCGGCGTGGCGAAGAAGATCGCCGCCGACCCCGACGTCACCGCGAGCAGCCCGCTGCGCAACGCCGAGTCCCGTATCGACGGCCGGACCGAGTTCCTGACCGGCGTCAACGGCTCGGTCATCGGCGAGCTGACGGACCTCAAGGTGGACGACGGCACCTTCAAGGTCGGCGGCTCCCAGGTCGTCGTGGACCAGGACCGGGCCAAGGACTACGGCTGGAAGGCCGGTTCGCGGTTCACCGTGCACTACGAGGACGGCAAGGCGCAGCAGCTGACCGTCGCCGGGGTCTACGAGGGCAACGACATGCTCAACGGGATCATGATCGACAACAAGGTCCTCACGCCGCACCTGAGCGACGCCTCCGACATGCAGGTCATGGTCAAGACGGCGGACGGCGTCTCCACCTCGGCCAAGGACGGGCTGGAGAAGGTGCTCGGCACCAACCCGGCGATCAAGGTCCAGGACAAGCAGGACATCTCCGACGACATCGCGCAGATGTTCACGCTGATGCTGAACATGGTCTACGGCCTGCTCGGCATGGCGGTGATCGTCGCGGTCCTCGGTGTCATCAACACCCTGGCCATGTCGGTCTTCGAGCGCTCCCAGGAGATCGGCATGCTGCGCGCGATCGGCCTGGACCGGACCGCCGTCAAGCGGATGGTCCGCCTGGAGTCCCTGGTGATCTCCCTGTTCGGCGGCGTGCTGGGCATCGGTCTGGGCGTGTTCTTCGGCTGGGCGGCCGGAGAGCTGCTGGGCACGAAGATGCCGACGTACGAACTGGTCCTGCCCTGGGGCCGGATGACGGTCTTCCTGCTGCTGGCGGCGGTGGTCGGCATCCTGGCCGCGCTGTGGCCGGCCCGGCGCGCGGCCCGGCTGAACATGCTGACGGCGATCAAGGCCGAGTAGCCGTACGACAGGCCGAGGGCCCCGCTCCATCACGGAGCGGGGCCCTCGCCGTGTCAGGAGTTCCAGGTGCGGGTGCGCAGCGGCAGGCCGGACCCGCCGGACTCCGGGGTGCGGACCGCCAGGACCTGGTTGACGCCGATGCGGTTGCGTTCGAAGGCGAGCGCGCAGGCGGCCATGTACAGGCGCCAGACCCGGGCGCGGCCGGGGCTGGTGAGGCGGACCGCGCGGTCCCAGTCGGCCTCCAGGCGCGCGACCCACTCGCGCAGCGTGCGGGCGTAGTGCTCGCGGATCGACTCCACGTCCCGCACCTCGAAGCCGGCCCGCTCCAGCTGGGTGACGGTGGTGCCGATCGGGGCGAGTTCGCCGTCCGGGAAGACGTAGGCGTCGATGAACCGGTCGGTCTCGTACGCCGTTTCGTCGCGCTGCGGGCGGCGGGCGATCTGGTGGTTGAGCAGCCGTCCGCCGGGCTTCAGCAAGGCGTACAGGTTGCCCGCGTACTCCAGGTACCGTTCGGCGCCGACGTGCTCGGCCATGCCGATGGAGGAGATGGCGTCGTAGGGGCCGTCGACGACGTCCCGGTAGTCCTGGACCCTGATCTCCACCCGGTCGGCCAGCCCCTCGTCGGCGACGCGTTTACGGGCGTACGCGGCCTGCTCCTGCGACAGCGTGACCCCGACGACGCTCACGCCGTGCTCCCGGGCCGCGTGGATGGCCATCGAGCCCCAGCCGCAGCCGACGTCCAGCAGCCGCTGACCCTCCTTCAGGCCGAGCTTGGCGCAGACGAGTTCGAGCTTGTCGCGCTGGGCGGACTCCAGGGAACCCCCGTCCTCCCAGTAGGCGCACGAGTAGACCATCGACGGCCCGAGGACGATCTCGTAGAAGTCGTTGCCGACGTCGTAGTGGTGGCTGATGGCCTGTTTGTCGCTGCGCCGCGTGTGCAGATGACGGCGCCTGCGGACCTCCTCGCGCGGCGGGGCGGGCGGGATCGGCGGTCCCACGAGCTTCAGCAACTCGCGCCCGGCCGCCCGTACCTCGGGGTCGCGCAGCGCCTGGGCGAGGGTTCGGGAGTCCTCCCCGCGCTCCCACACCAGTCCGGCCATGGCGTCGAGGACGGTGTACAGGTCGCCCTCGATGTCCAGGTCTCCGGCGACCCAGGCGCGGGCGAGGCCCAGTTCGCCCGGTTTGAACAGCATGCGGCGCAGGGCGCGGCGGTTGCGCACGACGAGCGTCGGCGCGTCCGGCGGCCCCGCCTCCGATCCGTCCCAGGTCCGTAGCCGCACCGGGAGCGGTACTCCCAGCAGCTGCTCGGCAAGACTCCTCAGCCGCGACGCGGCTTCGGCCATGGCGCACCTCCGGTGAAAGGAATCGGCCCGCTGGATCGTCTCCATCCGGCTGCAGGGAAACGACCCGGCACGCCGACGTCATTCCCCTCCACACGCTCCTGCCGACAGGTTGGCCGAACCGTCACACTCCCGCGTTACCGCCGGGGTCCCCGTTCGGTCAAGTCCCGAGATCCAGGGTCATGCCCTGTTCGACCCGAGAAGTCCTAATGGAGGCAGAACGTTCCGTTCGACTCCCCCCACCATGTTTTGGATGTGAACTCCCATGACCCGTCTTTCCAAGATCCAGCGCCTGTCCCTGCTCGCCGCTTCGACCACCGTGATCACCGGCGGGGTGCTGTTCCCGGTCACCGCGTTCGCCGCCCCGGCACCGCAGACGGCCACCGTGGCCACGGCCGACGCCGCCACGCACTGGACGGCGACCACCGACAAACTGAGCGGCATCACGGCCGAGCTTCCCGGACACCCCCAGGTGCAGAAGTACTCCGAGAACGGCGTCGAGGCCCGGGTCTATCTGGTGCCGACCGACTACGGAACCGTCGGCTTCGTGGTCTACGACACGCCGAATACCGGCCAGAAGGACCTCAAGGGCTGTCTTCAGGCCTGGCTGGACGGCTACAACCAGGACTCCCGGTCAGCCGACACCGCACTCGCCAGTAAGGATCCTCAGGAGGGCACCACGGCCGACGGCCAGCCCGCCCTCGACTCGGCTCTCTCCGCCGGTGACGGCACGGTCGGCCACGTCCGTTTCGTCGACCTCGGGGACCACATGATCCAGGTGGTGGCCCTCGGCGACAAGGGCAGTCAGCAGGACGTGGACGCGGACTACCTGCAGCTCCTCAACGGCGTCCAGCTGCCGAGCGACGGCAGCACCCAGTCCTACTGACCCGACGGGACCCCACGGACCCGACAGCCCGCTACAGGCGGCTCAGCATGAGCGAGAGGGCGTTCGCCGCCTCCTCCCGGTTCTGCCCCCGGCCGCCCGAGCGGGCCACGGTCGCCTGCACCACGACCTGGCCTTTGCGGCCGGTGAGCTGCGTGTAGTAGATGTCCACCTTCTGGCCCGCCTTGTCGGCGACCTGGTGGCCCTCCTCGCCCGACAGCTCGTCGAAGCCCTTCAGCGCCGGAACGTCGACCGCGTGGACGTCCTCCCACTTCTGCTTGGTCGCGGCGTCGTACTCCGTCCGGCATCGCCGTGTGTCCGAGCGGAACCGGGCGATGTCCGCCGTGGCCGAGCCGGTGTCCCGGTGCACGACGACCGTCGACGTGTCGGCCACCGTGCGATCCGATTTCTGGGCATTGCGCTCCAGAGCGGCCAGCTCGTTCGCCGGTGGCTGCACCACGAGGGTGCAGCTGTCGTCGGCGACGGACTGCACGACCTGGTCCGTCTCGTAGGGATCGCTCCGCACATAGCCGGAACCCCAGTCCGCGGGGGTCAGGGCCACACGTTTCGCGAGGTCCCGGGCCTGCGCGGCGCTCCGGACACGTTCATGTCCCTGGTCGCGGCCACTGAGAGCGATCGCGAGCCCCACCGCGACCGCGACCACGGCGGCGGCAGCGCCGATGAGCACGGGGGGCCTGCGCCACCAGGGGCGCCGAGGAGGCCGGGCGGCCTGTATCCCGTGGAGAGGGCCGTGCGGCGGGCCGCCTGGAGGGCCGGGCGGCGGGCCGGGCGGCGGCCCGGCTGGAGGGCCGGGCGGCGGTTGCGTGCTCACCTGGCTCGTGTACCACCCGCGCTCGGGGTGCCGTGGCGCCGCCCGCAGAGATCACCTGTCTGATGGCGGAACCGGCCGCCCTGGACGGCCCGCGCACACGGCGAAGGGGCCGCCCGCACCACGGATGGCGGGCGGCCCCTTCGGGCTGATCCAGGTGACCTGAGGTCAGGAGGCCTTGGCCTTCTCCTCGGTCTTGGCGGCGACCGGCGCCGGCTTGGCGGCCTCGTAGAACTCCTCGCGGGGGTTCTCCATGGCGCCGAGGGAGACGACCTCACGCTTGAGGAACACGGCGAGGGTCCAGTCGGCGAAGACGCGGATCTTGCGGTTCCAGGTCGGCATCGCCAGACCGTGGTAGCCACGGTGCATGTACCAGGCGAGGCGGCCCTTGAGCTTGATCTTCACCTTGCCCATGACGATCATCGCCACACCCTTGTGCAGGCCGAGACCGGCCACCGCACCCTTGTTGGCGTGCTCGTACTCCTTCTGCGGGAAGCCCCGCATACCGGAGATCACGTTGTCGCCGAGGGTGCGCGCCTGACGCAGCGCGTGCTGGGCGTTCGGCGGGCACCAGGCGTTCTCGTTGCCCGCCTTGCGGCCGACGAGGTCCGGGACCTGTGCGTTGTCACCGGCGGCCCAGATGTAGTCCGTGCCCTTGACCTGGAGGGTCGGCTCGCAGTCGACGTGGCCGCGGGGGCCGAGGGGCAGGCCGAAGCGGGCGAGGGCCGGGTTCGGCTTGACGCCGGCGGTCCAGACGATCGTGTTGGAGTCGACCTCGAGGCCGTTCTTCAGCACCACGTGGCCGTCGACGCAGGAGTCCATGGAGGTGGAGAGGTAGATCTCCACGCCCCGGCTCTCCAGGTGCTCCTTGCCGTACTGGCCGAGCTTGGGGCCGACCTCGGGAAGGATCTTGTCCGCGGCGTCGACGAGAACGAAGCGCATGTCCTCACGGGACACGTTCTTGTAGTACTTGGCCGCGTCCCGGGCCATGTCCTCGACCTCGCCGATGGTCTCCGCACCCGCGAAGCCACCGCCGATGAAGACGAAGGTGAGCGCCTTGCGGCGGATCTCCTCGTCGGTCGTGGAGTCGGCCTTGTCCAGCTGCTCGAGGACGTGGTTGCGCAGGCCGATGGACTCCTCGATGCCCTTCATGCCTATGCCCTGCTCGGCGAGGCCGGGGATCGGGAAGGTGCGGGAGACCGCGCCCATCGCGATGACCAGGTAGTCGAAGGGCAGCTCGTACGCCTCGCCCACCAGCGGGGCGATCGTGGCGACCTTGCGGTCCTGGTCGATGGTGGTGACCCGGCCGGTGAGGACCTCCGCCTTCGGCAGCACGCGTCGCAGCGGGACGACGACGTGCCGAGGGGAGATGCTGCCGGCGGCGGCTTCGGGGAGGAAGGGCTGGTAGGTCATGTACGACCGGGGGTCGACGACCGTGACGGTCGCCTCTCCGTAGCGCATCTTCTTGAGAATGCGCCGAGCTGCGTACAGGCCTACGTACCCACCGCCTACTACGAGGATCCTGGGACGCTCCGTGGTGCTCATGGCATCGAGTATCCACCCGCCCCAGGAGGGGTGCTCGTGCGCCCCTTCACAAGGTCTGACAGGCCCTGTGCTAAACTCCGCGACCCGCGTGACGCAGGTCATGGCGCCGAGCGGGAACCCCTGGGCGGTCTGACCCGTTGTCAAGGCCGCGTGAGCTGCCCCTCTGGGCGGCCGGGGTGGTGGTGAGCACCTCGCAACACCCCTGCGGCACCCCCTTCCGGGCCCCTCCCGCACCCACCATCTGAACATGTTCAAACGGCTCAGGCACCCCCGGAAGGGCCAACCGGCCCCTTTTCCGGGTTCCGCAAGGCGGAATTCCTTGTGAAGAACTTCACGAAGTTTTCCGATCGACCGTCACCGAGGGGCCCTTGAGGGCCCCTCAGTCCCGCTCAGACGTTATCCGACCTGCTCAGCCGATGACTACTAGTCGGTAACAAAAGAGAGTTACGCCACCGACCACGCGATGCCGTCGAGGATGTCGTGCTCGCTGACGACGACCTCCTCGGCCCCGATCCGCTCCATGATCGCGAGCAGCACCAGGGCGCCCGCGCCGATGACGTCGACCCGGCCCGGGTGCATGGACGGGATCGCCGCGCGCTCGGCGTGCGTGGAGCGCAGCAGCCACTCGGTGATCTCCCGGACGCGGTCGTGGGAGATGCGGGAGTGGTGGATGCGCGCGGAGTCGTACGCGGGCAGGTCCTGGGCGATCGCGGACACGGTGGTGACCGAGCCGGCCAGACCGACCAGGGTGTGCGCCTCGCGCAGCGGGACCGTCTCCTCGGCGAGGTCCAGGGCGGCCTCGATGTCGGCCCGTATGCCGGCGATCTGCTCCTCGGTGGGCGGGTCGCTCACCTTGCCGTCGTGCACCAGGTGCCGCTCCGTCATCCGTACGCAGCCGACGTCCACGGACCGCGCGGCCCGCACATGGTCGTCGCCGACGACGAACTCGGTGGAGCCGCCGCCGATGTCCACCACCAGGTAGGGCTTGGTGAGGTCGTCCCGGCCCTTCAGCTCCTTCGTGGCACCGGTGAAGGAGAACTCGGCCTCCTGGTCACCGGTGATGACCTCGGGCTCGACACCGAGGATGTCGAGGACGCCCCGCACGAAGTCGTCCCGGTTCTCCGCGTCCCGGGAGGCGGAGGTGGCGACGAAGCGGAGCTTCTCGGCGCCGTACTCCTTGATGATCCCGGCGTATTCGCGGCAGGCGGCGAAGGTCCGCTCCAGGGCCTCGGGGGCGAGCCGGCCGGTGCGGTCGACGCCCTGGCCGAGCCGCACGATGGTCATCCGGCGGTCCAGGTCGACGAGTTCACCCGTCTCGGGATTCGCGTCCGCGACCAGCAGACGGATGGAGTTCGTACCGCAGTCGATGGCGGCCACACGGGTCACTGGTCGTCCTCCTCGACGGGCTTGGCGGCGAACCACCCCGACCCGTCCTCCGTCGTCTCCACCTGCCACCCCTCACCGGACGGCGGCCCGGGCAGCGTCACGCACGGCCCCTTGCTCCACCACTCCGGCAGCATGGCGATCGCCTCGTCGCCGAGCGGGTTCACACCCGGGCCGGCGGCCAGCGAGTGGGCGACGAGGACGTGCAGGCACTTCACCCGGTCCGGCATGCCGCCCGCGCTCGGGAAGCCCGCCAGGACCTCGATCTCGTCCCGGCGCCGGATGTAGTCCTCGTGCGCGGCCCGGTAGGCGGCGGCCAGCTCCGGGTCGCTCTGCAGCCGCTCCGTCATCTCCTTCATGACGCCGTTCGCCTCCAGCGTGCCGATCGCCGAGGCGGCGCGCGGGCACGTCAGGTAGTACGTCGTCGGGAAGGGCGTGCCGTCGGGCAGGCGGGGTGCCGTCTCCACGACGTCCGGCTGACCGCAGGGGCAGCGGTGCGCGATGGCCCTGAGGCCCCGCGGCGGGCGCCCGAGCTGCTGCTTGAAGGCCTCTACGTCCGCGTCGGTGGGCTCGGTGCGCGGAGTGGGCGGCGGAGGCGTTTCCATGACTGCTTTCAGGGTGGCTTTCTGTCGGTTACCGGCCGGGGGCCGGTTACTGGTCGGAGGCGTCGGACTTGTCGACGCCGTCCCAGACGTTCGCGTACCAGGGCCGGTGGGCGGCCCCGAGCTCGGCGCGGGACTGCTTGGCCGCGCCCGGGTCGATCACGACGTACCCGGTCTCCCCGGGCATCACATAGTGCAGCCTGCGCCGGATCTGCTGCTCGGCATAGGCGTCGTCCTGCCAGCGCGCCTTGAGGTCACGCAGCTGTTCGACGCGCTTGCGGGCCTGCTCCTGCTGCCGCTGCTGGTCGGCGATCTCGGCGCGCTGGGAGACGTACTGCCGCATCGGGTAGGCGAGCGCGACGATCAGCGAGCACAGCACGAGCGCCAGCAGCGCGGCGCGGCCGGTGAGGCGGGAGCGGCGGGCCTGCCGCTTGGTCTGGGAGCGGTAGACGCGGGCCGCCGTCTGCTCGCCGAGCAGCTTGAGCCTGGTCGCGGTGGAGAACCGGTCCCGGTCCTTCACGGCCATGTTCCCCGCCTCCCGTTCACACGCGCGTACGTCCCCGCACACGGTACGGGACCGAGTACGGGGACGTACGTACGACTGGCTGAGGCTTAGCCGAGATGCCGTCAGCCCTTGAAGCGCGGGAACGCGCTGCGGCCGGCGTACACCGCGGCGTCGTCGAGGATCTCCTCGATGCGCAGCAGCTGGTTGTACTTGGCGACGCGCTCGGAGCGGGCCGGGGCGCCGGTCTTGATCTGGCCGCAGTTGGTGGCGACGGCCAGGTCGGCGATGGTGACGTCCTCGGTCTCGCCGGAGCGGTGGGACATCATGCACTTGAAGCCGTTGCGCTGGGCCAGCTCGACGGCGTCCAGGGTCTCGGTCAGCGAACCGATCTGGTTGACCTTGACGAGCAGGGCGTTGGCGGTGCCCTCCTCGATGCCGCGGGCCAGGCGCTCCGGGTTGGTGACGAACAGGTCGTCGCCGACCAGCTGGACCTTGTCGCCGAGCTTGTCGGTGATGACCTTCCAGCCGGCCCAGTCGTCCTCGAACAGCGGGTCCTCGATGGAGACGAGCGGGTAGGCCGCGACCAGCTCCTCGTAGTACTCCGTCATCTCGGCGGCGGAGCGCTCCTTGCCCTCGAAGAGGTACTTGCCGTCCTTGTAGAACTCGGAGGCGGCGACGTCGAGCGCGAGGGCGATCTGCGAACCGGGGGCGTAACCGGCTTCCTTGATGGCCTCGAGGATGAGGTCGAGGGCCTCGCGGTTGGAGCCGAGGTTCGGGGCGAAGCCGCCCTCGTCGCCGAGGCCGGTGGACAGGCCGCGGCCCTTCAGCACCTTCTTGAGGGTGTGGTAGACCTCGGTGCCCCAGCGCAGGGCCTCGGAGAAGGACTCCGCGCCGATCGGGGCGATCATGAACTCCTGGATGTCCACGTTGGAGTCGGCGTGCGAGCCGCCGTTCAGGATGTTCATCATCGGCACCGGCAGCAGGTGCGCGTTCGGGCCGCCCAGGTAGCGGAAGAGGGGGAGGTCGCTGGCCTCGGAGGCGGCGTGGGCGACGGCGAGGGAGACGCCGAGGATGGCGTTGGCGCCGAGGGAGCCCTTGTTGTCGGTGGCGTCCAGGTCGAACATGGCCTGGTCGATCAGGCGCTGCTCGGTGGCGTCGTAGCCGACCAGCTCCGGGCCGATCTGCTCGATGACGGCGAGGACGGCCTTCTCGACACCCTTGCCCTGGTAGCGGTTCGGGTCACCGTCGCGCAGCTCGATGGCCTCGAAGGCACCGGTGGAGGCGCCGGACGGGACGGCGGCACGACCCGTGCTGCCGTCGTCGAGGCCGACCTCGACCTCGACCGTGGGGTTGCCTCGGGAGTCCAGGATTTCCCGGGCTACGACGACGTCGATGGACGGCACGAGCATCTCCTTCGTGGATGTGACGCTGGTTGTGCGCGGCTGGTGTGCCTTGCGACTAGAGCCTAACCGTCCCGGGGGCGTCGGCCACCGACCGACCGTCCCGTGGACAGGGAGACGGTACCTATTGTTCACGTTCGGAACAAAGGGGCTCATGGGTGAGGCCCGGCTGAAGAGTGGGGAAACGGAGGGAACACCGGGGCGGGGCCCGGCAGGGAGCGGGGCGGCCGCACAGGGCGGGGTGGGTACAAACAACCCCGCCCCGGCGCGTACGGGGGAACACGCGCCGGGGCGGGGAGCCCGTGGGGACGGGGGGAAAGTCCCTCACGAGGCCTTCAGTGTGGGGGCCGGCCTTGTGAGGGCGCTGTGGTTCTGGTGGGGACCAGGTGTCACTTCAGGTGCAGCTGCTGGCCCGGGTAGATGAGGTTCGCGTCCTCGACGATGTCCTTGTTCAGCTGGAACAGCTTCTGCCAGCCGCCCTTGACCTTGTGCTGCTCGGCGATCGTGCTGAGGGTGTCGCCCTTGACGACCTTGTACTCGCCGTCGCCCTTCTTGACCTTCTTGCCGGTCGGGGTGGTGACGGTCTGGCTCGCGGCCGGGCGCTCGGCGGAGCGGGAGGCGGCCTGCTGGTCGGTGGAGCGGGTGGCCGTCGTGGTGCTCTTCGAGGAGCTGCTCGTCGACGGAGCCGCCGCGGTGCCGCTGTACGGGGTGCTCGACAGGCCCGTGCCGCAGACCGGCCAGGCGCCCTTGCCCTGGGAGGCGAGGACCTTCTCGGCGACGGTGATCTGCTGCTGCTTGCCGGCCAGGTCGGCGCGGGCGGCGTAGGCCGTGCCGCCGTAGGCGGCCCAGGTGGAGGCGGAGAACTGGAGACCGCCGTAGTAGCCGTTCCCGGTGTTGATGGACCAGTTGCCGCCGGACTCGCACTGGGCGACCGCGTCCCACTCGGAGGCGGTGGCGGCGGAGGCGTTGCCGGCCGCCATCAGCGGGGCGGCGACGGCGGCGCCGGTGACACCGGCGAGTGCGATGACACGGGTGGCCTTGGACGGACGACGGTGCTTGCCCTTGCCGGAGAACAGCATGGATCGATCCCCTCACCGACGCCTGCGAGGTGAGCTGTCGGGTTCGGGCCGGTTGAGTTGCCCGGCCGCGGCCCTTTCGGGACGCGGCTTCACCCCAAGCCGGTGCCGGCATCAACTGCCGGTCCCGGCGCTTACCTTGGGTCCCCCGCTCCTGCCTACGGCGCTTGACGCGACGACTGTTCCCGGGCAACCGCTGGCAGGACTCGGCGTTGCGGAAGCCGGGGCTCGTGGTGACGAGCGGCCTTGACCGTAGACAGGCGATCGGCGGAATTTCAAAGACGATCAGGGCTTCTGAGACTCATCCCACACTTTCGCCAAAACGGACATTAAGCGTGAAGTGGGGCGTCAACTCCCGCTACTTATCGCCCGTTTCGATACCGACTTCGAGGGTCTGACCGGCACTGATGTGGTTCGGGTCGGCCCCGATGGCCTTCTTGTTCTCGGCGTAGAGCGCATGCCATCCGCCGTCGACGTCAAGGGAGTCGGCGATGGAGGCGAGGGTGTCGCCCTCGCGGACGGTGTAGGTGCTCGCGTCGCGGCTGGCGTGACGGCCGGACGCGGTGCCGTTCTGACCGTTTGTCACGCTTTCGTCCGCACTGCCACCGCGGTGGCGTCCGCCACCACTGAGGGCGCCGGTGTCGACCAGGCTCGAAGAGCTGTCGGTCTGCCACGAATTGTCCGACTCATCCGTCGCGGGATCCGTAGTGGCGGACTCGCTCCCCTGCGCACTCCCGGTGCCGGGCGATGCGGATTTGTCGGACTTGGGGGTGTCCGCACCCTTCTCGTCGCCCTTGGCGTCGGCGTCCTTGCTCGCGCTCGGGGACGGCTTGGCCGTCGCATCCGAGGAGGAGTCGGACGAGGAAGACGAATCCGGCAGGCCGGACGAGTCAGACGTGTCGGACGTATCGGTGGAGTTGGACGGGTCCGTGGACGCGGAGGAGTCGCCGGAGTGTGCCGAGCCGGAGCCGGAGTCGGACGAACCGGAGCCCGAGACGCCCGTGTCGACGTCCACGGAGCCGGAGTCCGAGGTCATGCCGGCCAGCAGGGCGCAGGTGGCCCAGGGGGTGGTGCCCTGGTCGGCGAGGATCTTCTCGGCGACGGCGATCTGCTGCGAACGGCTGGCCTCGTCGGCGCTGGAGGCGTACTTCGTGCCGCCGTACTTGGCCCAGTCGCCCTGGGATATCTGCAGGCCGCCGTAGTAACCGTTACCGGTGTCGGCGCTCCAGGAGCCACCGCTCTCGCACTCGGCCACCTTGTCCCACGTGGTGCCGTCGGCCGCGTTGGCGCTCGCCGCGCCGAGCAGCGGGATGGCGATGGCGGAGCCGGTCACGCCGGCCGCGACGAGGAGGGCCGGAGCCTGACGGGGGCGACGGTGACGACCGTTCCCGGTGAGCATGCGGAAGCCTTTCGTGCGACAGCAGGACCGGCGCGGCCGGTGGAACTCGGGGGCCACGCTGATGGGTGAACGTATAGGCAGACGATCACTTGTCACAAGTTAATGCCGCGCAGATCACGTGAAGATCACAGAGTTGAACGTCTGTCATGTTCCGTTGTACGGGCTGTGCTCACCGGGCGGGCGTGAACTCCACGGGGAGGGTGCGCAGGCCGCGCATGATGAGCCCGCCGCGCCAGCGCAGCTCGGCCGGATCCGCCGCGAGCCGCAGGTCGGGGAGGCGGGTGAGGAGGGTGGCCAGCGCGGTCTGGCCCTCCAGACGGGCGAGCGGGGCGCCGAGGCAGTAGTGGATGCCGTGGCCGTAGCCGAGGTGCTGGTTGTCCCTGCGGGACAGGTCCAGGACGTCCGGGTCGGCGAACCGTTCCGGATCCCGGTCGGCGGCGGCGAGTACGACCAGCACCGGGTCCCCGGCGGCGATGTCCTGCCCGCCGATGGTGAGCGGCCGGGTGGCGAACCGCCAGGTGGCCAGCTCCACCGGGCCGTCGTAGCGCAGGAGTTCCTCGACTCCGGTCTCCAGCAGGTCCCTTTCCCCGGCGGCCAGGGAGCGCTGCAGGCGGTGGCGCTCCTCGGGGTGGGTGAGCAGGGCGTAGGTGCCGTTGCCGATCAGGTTCACGGTGGTCTCGAACCCGGCGAACAACAGGATGAAGGCCATCGCGGCGGCCTCGTTCTCGGTGAGGTGCTCACCGTGGTCCGAGGCGCGGATGAGGCCGGAGATCAGATCCTCGCCGGGTGCCGGCTCGGCGGGCAGCGCCTCGCGCTTGCGGTGGATCAGCTCCGCGAGATACCCGCGCATCTTCTTCACCGACCGGGCGACCCCGCCCCGCGGCCCACCCCCGTGCCGGATCATCATCCCCGCCCAGTCCCGGAAGTCGTCCTGGTCCTCGCGCGGGACGCCGAGCAGGTCGCAGATGGCGTAGATGGGGAGCGGGAAGGCGAACTCGTGGATGAGATCGGCCGAGCCCTGCTTCGCGAACCGGTCGATGAGGTGGTCGGTCAGCTCCTGCACCCGGGGCGCGAACTCGGCGACCCGGCGGGGCGTGAACGCCTTGCTGACCAGCCGGCGCAGACGGGTGTGGTCCGGCGGGTCGATGTTCAGCAGGTGCGTCATCAACTCGGCCTTGCGCTCGCCCGGAATGCCGGTCTTGCCCTTGGCGTGCGCGGGCTCGTCGTGATGCTCCGGGTTCTTGGAGAGGCGCTGGTCGGCGAGGGCCTGTTTGGCGTCCTGGTAGCGGGTGACCAGCCAGGCTTCCACGCCGCTGGGGAGCGTGGTCCTGTGGACGGGCGCGTGCTCGCGGAGCCAGGCGTAAGCGGGGTAGGGGTTGGTGGCGAACTCCCAGGTGAAGAGGTCGGGGGTGGTGCTGGTGGTCGGCTGGTCGGTCACTCTTTGACGGTATCCGGATTCGTCGGGAAGGCCTTGCGGAGGGATGCGAGCTGGACGGCCGCGCGTTCGGAGCCGTTTGCGGCGGCCATGGCGAGCCAGTGTTCGGCTTGGGTGAGGAGGACGGGGCCGAGGACCCGAACCGCCCCGGCGCTACCAGCCTCAGCCGCCCTCGCCAGGTAGCAGATGGCTTCGGTGTACTCGCCCTGTCCGAGGAGGTACTCACCGAAATGCTGGCCCAACCTTGGGTCCCGCTCCACCAGCCTCCGGTACCAGAGTCTGGCGTCGGCGTCGTCCCCGGCCAGAGCCGCGAGGTCGGCGAGCGACCATACGGCGGATACGTCGTCCGCCTCTGCCCACACGCGCACAGCCGCCCGGCCCGCGTGCACCACTGCGTCGAAGTCGGCCGGACTGTACTCCCTTGCCATCTCGGCCGCGTACCGCCACACATCAGGCTCCGCAGGCCGCAGATCCGGTGCCCGCATGGCAGCTGCGACCAAGGGCCCGCTGGCCCGCCAGGTCGCGGCTTCCCCGCCCGGGACGAGGAGGCCGATGACACCGAGCCTGTGCCGGGCGGCCCACTCCAGATCGGCCTGCGTAAAGGACTGGAGCACCTGATGCTCGAACGCCTCGACCGGCACTGCCGCCGTGACGCCGCATCGAGCCAGCTCCACAGCGATCCGCACCAGCAGGTGTCCGTGCGGCCGACCGGACGGGCGGCGTGCCCGCCACCACTCCTCCCACAGCTCCGGTCCCACCGCGAGGAACTGGGTGACCCCCAGATCACCGCGCCAGCGCACAGCGTCCACGAGCAGCGGATCGTCCGCCTCCGCGAGACGCGCCAGTTCCGCCTCGCTCCAGCGGCAGGTGAGCTCGAGGGTGCGGGCCACGCTGAGAACACGCGCGGCCGGTCGGTCTCCGAAACGGTGGGTGTCGTACGCCTCGTCGCGCATCGTGGCGAGGACGACCACGCCTCTGTGGGTGAGCTGGGCCAGGAGGCCTGCCGTCAGGCCCTGTTCGCCGAGATGCCCCTCAAGATCGTCCAGCCACACCACATAGGTGCCGCCGGGGTCGCGGCCGTGCAGTGCGGCGGGAAGGCCCCGCAGGTCGTCCCCGGGATGGGCCCTGTAGAGGCGGGTGTCCTCGGGCACGCCGCGATTCAGCGCGGCCCACGCCGTGCTCGTCTTGCCGGACAGCGGCTCGCCGGTGACAACGACCAGGCCGCCCGTCTCCAGGACGTGCGCGAGCATCCTGTCGAGTTCGGCGTCGCGGTCCCGCGGCACGTACGGTGGCAGGGTCGGCTCACCGCCGTGACTCTGCGTGGGGCGTACGCCGAGGGCGAGACGCCGGACGTCGATGAACCGGGGCCAGCCGTCGGCGGCCGCAGGACCTGTGAGGCCCGGTGACGCGGGGCCGTAGTTGTTCTGGACACCGATGACGGGAGCATGGAAGGTGCTCTGGCTGAAGTCGACGTGATCGCGGACGGCGTGCTGGATGCCGGAGCCGAGGATCGTGCCGACTCGGAGCGCGTCGCCTGACGGGCCCCCGGACGTCGGCTTCTCGGCATACGGCGGCTCTGCGGGCGGGGTCGGCGGAGCATCTGGGACGTTGGACAGGAGTCGGCCGCACACGCTGCAGGCGGCGGCGATCCTGGGCGAGTAGGTGTCGCAGTCGGGGCAGCGGACATCCCTCGGCCGATTCTCCAACTCCCGCTCCATGCAAGCCCCCACGCCCCGAAACCAGCCCGGAGACCAACCGTACTAGGGCTCTGTGGCCGGGCCGACGGGGCTGCCGACGCTAGTCCCCCACCCCCTCAGCAGCCCGCACCGCATGCCGGTACGCCCGGGCCGCCGCCCGCAGCGCCGCCTCCGGGTCCACACCCTCCGCCTCGGCCCCTACCGCCATGGCCAGCAGGTCGTAGCCGATGCCCTCGGACGTCGGCAGTGGCACCTCCAGCCCCGCCGTCCGCACCCGCGACGCCAGCTTCGACGCGAGGGCGAGGCCCGGCTGGCCAAGGGGTATTCCGTCGGTCACCGACTCGCGCTGCTTCTCGATCGCCTTGGTGCGCAGCCAGTGCTCCTTGACGTCCTCCGGTGTCTCGGCCTTCTCGTCGCCGAAGACGTGGGGGTGGCGGTGGATGAGTTTGGCGACGATGCCGCCCGCCACGTCGTCGATGGAGAAGGGGGCGTCCGGGTCCTCCTCGGCGATGCGGGAGTGGAAGACGACCTGGAGCAGGACGTCGCCCAGTTCCTCGCGCAGCTCGTCGCGGTCGCCGGCCTCGATCGCCTCGACCAGTTCGTACGCCTCCTCGATGCCGTACTTCGCCAGGCCCATGTGGGTCTGCCGGGACGACCAGGGGCATTCGGCGCGGATGCGGTCCATGACCTGGACGAGGTCGAGGAGGCGGGCGCCCGGCAGGTCGTAGGAGGCGGGGAGGAGTTCCAGTTCGGGCATGTGCACGCGTCCGGAGCCGGCCAGGCGGGCCAGTCCGTCGGTGAGGGCGGGCTCTCCCTCACCCGTGGCCACGACCACCACCGTCCGCCCGCCGGCGCAGGCGTCGACCAGCTCCTGGGCGGTGGGGGACGACTCCGCCACGGATATCCCGGCCTCCCGCAGATACGGCAGCTGCGGGTGCGCGCCGTCCGCGCACAGCACGGCGTCGGCGGCGCGCAGGGCCTGCCAGGCGGGCCAGGACAGCAGGCCGGGCGCGACACGGTGGCTGGTGGTGAGCAGGACGATGCGGCCGGGGGCGGCTTCGGGGCTGGTTGCGTTCACGATCCGAACGTAACTCACCGCGAAGAGGGACGGGATCGGTTGTCCACAGGGGTGGAGGTGTCGTGTGATCGTATGACTGGTAGTTGTTGCCGAGCGCCATCGACCGTCATCTACCGCTGTCGACCGCTGCCGTACCGTTACGGCACCCGGAACCGGACCGCCCGCTACGTCGTCTGCTGCTGCGCTCCCGCCGTCACCTCTCGTACCCACGGCGTCTTCGCGTCCACCCGGCTGCTCTTCTGCACGTCCCAGGAGCCGTAGCGCGGGTTGAGGTCGACGTGGAGTTCCTCGGAGGCCTGGGACAGGGCCTTCCAGAAGGCGGGCTGGGAGGTGTCCGTGCCGAGCCTCGCGGCGAGTTTCTGTGCCTCCAGCTGGAGGCGGAGGTTGTCGTCCAGCTGCTCGGGCGCGATGCCGTACTTCTGCAACCAGGCCGTTTCGAGTCCCTTGGCGCCGCCGGCCTGCTGCTCCAGGCCGGTGCGCATCTGCAGGACCTCCTTGCGGGTGACCGTGATCCCCTCGTCCTGCGCGGCGCGGTGCAGCACCCGGTCGAGGACCATGTTGTGCAGGGTGTCGCGGGTCAGGCCGCTGGTGGAGGCGAGGACCTGCTGGTACTGGGTCTCGTCCGGCACCGCGGCCCGCTGTGCCTTGCGTACCTCGTTGACCCGGTTCTCCAGCTGGGCGACGGTGATCCGCTGCCCTCCCACGACGGCGGCCGCGCCGGGGTGCGCATCGCTTCCGCAGGCGGCCAGGAGGGGGGCCGCGGCGGCGATCGCGGCGGAAAGGACGAGCGCGGTGCGACGGCGGTGCAAGGAAACCTCCCGAGGAGATTGCAATGACAGGTGCGGCGCGCCAGCGCCTCCGCCAGGGGTGGTGGTCGGGCGACGGGCGGGCGCACAAAGTCTTGCGGTGATCGATGGTAGGCAGTGGGCAGGCTGCGGCCAACCCATTCGACCAACGATTCGCGCGCGCTTCGGGCACCGCCGCGCGCACCGGCGACGGTGCCGTCGTCAGCCGGTGATGGCCACCGGCGCGTCCCACGCGTCACGGTCGACGGTGAGCGGGACGCCGCCGTGCGTCTCCTTGCTGTTGACCATGTACTGGTGGGCGCGGCTGTGGTCGGTGAACTGGGTGGCGCCCCACGGCCAGTCCGCGGTGGTCGTGTTCTGCTTGTCCCACAGCGCGTACCAGAGGTTGCCCGGCAGGTCGGTCTTGTCGGTGGCGGTCGCGACGGCCTTGGCGCTGGAGCTGGTGAAGCCGTAGTAGCCGGTGCGGTAGGTCTTGGCGCGCAGGCCCTTGTCGAAGGCGCGCACGTAGGTCAGCACGGCGTCGTTGCACGCCTTGTTCGTGCTGTCGTACGCCTCCATGTCGAGGTAGATCGGGCTGCCCGCCTTCATGCCGAGCGCGGACGCCTTGGCGACGGCGTCCGTCGCGTCCGAGGCGCCGAGGGAGGCGGCCGTGGTGGCGGTCAGCTTCTCCGGGTTGGAGCCGGACTGGCAGGGCGGCTGGGCGCCGACGTAGAGCGGTATGAGCTTCCAGCCCATGGCGGTGACGTTCTTGACCCAGGTGGACGTGAGGTTGGGCTGGTTGCAGCCGCGGTTCTTGCCGCCCACGTAGACGGCGGCGGCGCCGTAGAAGCCGGTGTGCCAGGCCTTCATCGTGCCTTCGGAGGGCGCGGTGCAGGTGTCGAAGGCGCGGCCGGTGAACGTCTTCTGCGCGGGCCAGGTGGTGGCGGCCATGGAGGTCTGCGCGGCGATGCCGGCGCCGGCCAGGACGGCCGTCCCGGCCACCGCCCACGTGACGTACCTGCGCTTCTTCGACTGCCGATGGCCGGCCATGAAACCCCACCCCTGCTCGTGCGTGCTGGCGAAAAACGTGTGTCCTGGCGAAAAACGAAGCGCAACCTATACGGCTGCGCCCCTGGCTTCGGGAAACGCGATCCCCTGAAGATCACAAGAATCCCTCAGGGAACAGCAAAATCTAGCCGCGCACCTGTCCCAGCCACTGCAGGGTGCGGCGGATCTCCGCGGCCAGCGGGTGACCCGGGCCCTGGAAGCGTTCGACGTCCATCAGCAGCCGCGCGAGGGTGTCGTGGGCGGCCGGGCGGTCGCCGAGCGCGAGCAGCAGGTGGCCGATGCGGCGCCGCACGTCGTGGGCGAGCTGCGGGTCGCCGGAGACGTACTGGTTCTCGTAGTACGGCAGCAGCGCGCGGTACTCCGCGAGCGCCGCCGCCGGTTCGCCGAGCTGCTCCAGGCACTGCGCGGCCTCGTAGCGGAAGCGCAGGGACTGCGGGTCGGCCTGGCCGGCCTCGGCGGCACGTTCGTCGGCGAGGCGGCGCAGTTCGGGCAGTGCGCGCCGGTACTGGCCGTCGTCCATGAGGGTGGCCGCGTACTGCTTGCGCAGGGTGCGCACGACCGGGGAGTGCTCGCCGTGCTGCTCGGCCGCGGCGGGCAGGATCGCGCCGAGTATGTCCACGGCCTGGGTGATGCGGCCCTCCCCTAGGAGCCGTTTGACCTCGTCCACGGCCGCTGCGACATCGGGCTTCTCGGTCACCGCGGGCGCGGGTGCGACGGAGGCGGGCTGGGGCGCGGGCGTCCGCGCGCGGTCCGGCCAGGGGGCGTGCGGGCGCAGGAAGGGGCGCGTAGGGTCCAACGGCGCCCCGGTGGGTATCCCGCGCGCGGGAAGGAGCAGCGCCAGGTGCTCGTACACCTCCTGCGCGGAGGCCGGCCGGTGCTGCGGATCCTTGGCGAGCAGCCGCAGGACCAGCGCTTCGAGCGCCTCGGGGACCTCGGGGCGGATGCGGCGCACGGGCAGCGGGGGCTCGTACAGGTGCCGGTGCAGCACACCGAGCGCCGTGGAGCCCGCGAACGGCACATCGCCGCTGAGCAGTTCGTGCATCAGCACACCGAGCGCGTACAGGTCGGTGTACGGGCCGACCGCGCCGCCCATCGCCTGCTCGGGCGCCATGTAGGCGGGCGAGCCGATCGGCGAGCCGGTGTGGGTGAGGCGGGTGGTGTCGGTGTCCATGACCGAGGCCACGCCCAGATCGAGGACGGTGACCGTGCCGTCCTGCTTCACCATCACGTTGCGCGGCTTGAGGTCGCGGTGCACGATCGGCACGGCGTGCACGGCGCTCAGCACGGCGCACAGCTGCGCGGCCACCGCGACCGCCCACTGCCACGGGTACGGGTCGTGCTCGGCGAGGTGGTCGGAGAGGTCGGCGCCGTCGACGTACTGCATGACGAGGAACAGCTCCTCGCCCTCGCTGCCCGCGTCGTGCACGGTGACCAGGCCCGGGTGGTCCACCTGTGCGGTGACCCGGCACTCGCGCACGAAGCGGCGGCGCAGCTCGTCCGCCTCCTGCCCGGCCACCTTGTCGGGGCGCAGCAGCTTCACCGCCACACGCCGGTCCAGCCGCTGGTCGTACGCCGTCCAGACCTGGCCCATGCCGCCCTGCCCGATGAGCGTGGACAGCTCGTACCGGCCGGCGACGACACGTCCTGTCGCCACGGTCACCGTCCGCCCTCGTGGCCGGCGTCCTGCCTGCCGTCGTCACGGCCGTCCTGGTGGCCGTCGTGCTTGCGCAGGTAGTCGCTCAGCTCGTCCAGTTCGGCCCGCACCTGGTCGATCCGGGCGGGCGCCGGGCGCTGGGGCGGCGGGGTGGTCAACGGGGGCCCAGGTATGGGCGTGTGCGCCATCGGGGGCGTGCCGGGCGGGGACTGCACGGGCACGGGGGTCTGCCCCCCGATCGTCGCCGTGAACGGCGCCGAAGGCTGCGGATAACCGTAGCCGGACAGCGCCCGGCCGCCCGCGTACGCCTGCTGGAGCTTCTGGAAGTGCCGGCTGTCCGCCACGAGGTAGTACACGAGCACGAGGGGCAGGAGGCCGAGAATCAGGGCCAACCCCAGGTAGCCACCCGGGGTGTGGATCTCGTCGCCGGGCTCGCTGCCCAGCAGCACGATGGCGAGGATGTCGGCCGCCAGCACCGCCACGAACAGGCCCCAGTCCAGCGACTTGCGCGTGACCGCGGCCAGCCGCAGCAGGATCGCCCAGGTCAGGAAGCCGAGACTGAGGACCCCGACCGCCACGAACAGCACCCGCATGAAGACCAGCCACCCGGTGTGGGGCGGCTGCTTCACCGGCCGTGCGTAGCCGTGGCCTTGCATGACTGCTCCTGATGCCTGAAATGGGTGCACGCGTCCGCCACGTGCGCTCGGCCGGGCGGACAACACCACTCGTGCGATGGTCGCTTCGAGCATATGGCCCGACACGGACAAGCGGTCCGTGTTGTACCGAACCGTTGTCCGGGCACCGCGGTCAATCGGGCGCGACGGTGCCGTCCGTGAGCCCGTCGTACATCCCGCGCACGAGCTGCTCCCCCAGCCGGCTCGCGTGGCGCAGCGCTCGCTCGAACTCGTCGAGTGCGCGGAAGCGTGCTCCGTAGCGGCGTTGTTCGTCGAGCGGGAGCCGGGGCAGCTGGAGGCGGCGCACGTCCAGGCGCGTGGCCGTGGACGCGTAGCTGCTGGCCTGGCGGTGGTTGGCCGTACCGCGCAGGAAACCGGCGAGGAACCAGGGGTCGAGTGCCGTGGGATCGGGGCGCAGCAGCACGAGGCTGCGCCCCAGGGCGGCGCCCCCCGTCGCGTCGTCGATCACGCGCGCCACCGAACCACCGCCGAGCACCGGTACGACGACGTCGCCCGGCTCGGTCAGCACGGCCTCCTCGTCGCTCTCCGGAAGCGTCCCGGAGGGTGCCGTTCCGGCGAGCACGTCATGGTCGGTGAGCACCGGCCCGCGCGCGTGGCCGCCGTTTCCGCCGGTGCGCAGCACCAGCGCGCCCCCGCGCGCGAGTTCGCCGACGGTGGTGAGCGGCCAGCGCGCGGGCGGCACCGGATCGGCGGGCGGCGGGGTGAGGTCGGCGGTCAGCCGCAGGGTCGCGCCGAGGCGTTCGCGCACCGCGGCGAGCGCCTCCGCGCCGTCGGCCACGGCCGGGGGCGGCAGATGGCGGGCGGGGGCGAGGTCCACGTCGTCGTCGAGCAGCTCGATGACCGGCACGGAACGCGCCAGCCCCGGCCGCTCCGCCAACCGCCCCGCGCGCTCGAAGGTGCGCCAGGCCTCCAGCACGGCGTCCCGGACCGCCTGCCAGTCCGGTCCGCCCCGCGCCTCGCCCGCGAACCGGCCGGTGTCGGCGAGCAGCACCTCGGGCGCCGCGGGCGTCCGGTCGGGCCGGCGCAGCACCCACACATGGAGCGGGATGTTGTACGGCGGCGCCGCCCCGACCGGCAACGCGACCACGGCCCGCAGCGCACCCCGGCGCAGCAGGTCGGCGCGGATCCGGCGGCCGGAACGGCGGGAGGCGGCGGCCGGCGGCATCAGCAGGACCGCGGTGCCGCCGTCGGCCAGCCGGGCCAGCGCGTGCTGCACCCAGGCCAGCTCGGACTCGGTGCGCGCGGGGAAGCCGTACTCCCAGCGGGGGTCGTAGGCCAGCTCGTCGTGACCCCAGTTGCGCTCGTTGAACGGCGGATGGCACAGGACGGCGTCGGCGCGCAGCTGCGGGTGGGCGTCGGCGCGCAGGGTGTCCCCGACGGCGCCGCGCACGGTGGCCCGGGTACCCAGCGCGAGCCGCAGCGCGGTCAGCGCGGCGAGGTCGGGCGCGCTGTCCTGGGCGTACAGCTCCTGGTCGGGGCGGGCGTCCACGGCACGCAGCAGGGCGCCGGTGCCGCAGGCCGGGTCCAGGACGGTGCGGGCGGGACCGGCGAGGTCGGCCATGAGGCCGGCGAGTTCGGCCGGGGTGAGCGTGTACTGGCGCGGGTTCGCGTCCAGATGCCGGCCCAGCAGGAACTCGAACGTCTGCCGGGCCCCCATCTCGGCGGCCAGCTCGGCGGCGCCGCGGAGGAGGGGGGTGGAGGGGAGGAGTTGGGGGCCGGTCGGGGTGTGGAGGGGGGGTGTGCTGGGGGTGGCGGGTGTGCCGTGGGTGGCAGGCACGCCGTGGGTGCCGGGTGCGGCATGGGCCGTCGGCGGGCCGTTCACGGTGGGCGGGGTGTTCACAGCGGGCGGGGTGTTCACAGCGCCCCCACTGTGTGCGGGGAGCTGGGTGTGAGCTGCCGGACCCGTGTTCACAGGTAGCGAGACGTTCACAGCACCCGGGGCTCGGGAGCCGGCCTCGTTGTGAGCCACCGTACCGGTGTTCACAGGAAGCGGACCGTTCACAGCCGATGAGGCGCCCGCGGCCCGGCCGCTGTGAACACCGCGGCCGTGTCCGGCGGCGCCGAAGCGCGGGGCCAGGACCTGGTCCAGCGCGCCGGGCAGCATCGCGGCCAGTCGCTCGTCGGAGCCGGCGCTCACGTCCAGCCAGACGGTGGGGCGCTCATGGATGAGCAGCAGGGCGCACCCCGCGTGCACCAGTGCGGTGACCGGCCCTTCGGGATGGCCGGCGAGCTGTTGCCAGACCCGCTCACGCAACGGGACCTCGGCCAGCTTGCCCTGCTTGCGCAGCCAGGCCTCCACCTCGGCCAGCGCGAAGGACGGGCTGGTCTCGGTGCCGCCGACCGGCTTGGGGAAGTCGGCGTGCCGACGGCGCCAGTTGCTGACGGCGGCCCGGCCCACCCCGGCGAGCCGCGCGATACCGGCCGCGGTCACCTCTGTCGCGTTGTCCTGCACCGGCCCCGCTCCCCTCGTCCCGTGTGTGCGCCGAGCATACCGACGTACACAAGATCCCTGCATTCACGAGCGTGTACATAACCAAGCCTGTGAACCGTGTTGACTCGGTTCACAGGCTCTGGTCTTATTGACCCAGCGAACGAGCGGCCAGCCGGAGGGGGCGGTCGCCACGCCAGGGGAGGGGTCCCGTCATGGGCATGAAGGGCAAGATCGCGCTCGGCGCCGTCGTGGGGGTCGTCGTCATCGGTACCGTGTCCGCGAACGCCGGCAACGGCGGCAAGGACGCCGGTTCCGGCAGCAGCGGCAAGGACTCTTCGGCCTCTGCCACGCACCAGCCCGGCGGAAAGAAAGACTCGGGGGGCGCCGAGGCGGCCGAGAAGAAGAAGGCCGCCTTCGACGGGGACGGCGACTACCAGGTCGGCTCCGACATCAAGCCCGGCACCTACCGCACCACCGGCAACACCGACGGCATGTGCTACTGGGAGCGCGCCAAGGACGCCTCGGGCGAGACGGACTCGGTGCTGGCCAACGACAACGTCACCGGCACGAGTTACGTCACCGTCAAGCCCGGCGACAAGCTGTTCAAGTCGACCGGCTGCAACGACTGGGAAGCCGTGGCCCCGAAGGCGAAGGGCACGCCCGCCTCCTCGATGGACGGCGACGGCGGCATGTTCAAGGTCGGCACGGACATCGCGCCCGGCACCTACAAGTCCTCCGGAAACACCGACGACTCCTGCTACTGGGAGCGCGCCAAGGACGCCGAGCAGGGGCTCGACTCGGTCATCGCCAACAACAACGTGACCGGCACGGCTGTCGTCACCATCAGCTCCACGGACGCCTACTTCAAGACGACCGGCTGCGGCGTCTGGAAGAAGGCATGACCCGACCGACCCGGCCACCGGTGCGCAGCCGAGCGCCGGGCACCGGCCGGCCCCACGACCCCCCTTGCCCTCCGCGCCTCCCACTCGTCCGGCCGTCGCGTCATCGGCGCCCGGCCGTGGCCCAGCGTCCGACGGTGCACCCCGCCCCGGACGCCGTACGGAATGCCGTACACACGTCCCCGTTTCACCTCTCTTCTTGAAGGACTGTCATGCGTCTCCCGTCCCGTGTCGTCACTCTGCTCGCCGTCGCGGCACTCCCCCTGGCCCTGTCCGCCTGCTCCTCGGGGTCCTCCTCCGACACCGGCGCGAGCGCCAAGCCGGCCAAGGAGCAGAACCCCAACGCCGGTCTGCTCACCGGTACTCAGCTGAAGAAGGTCCTGGCGCCCGCGTCGGCCTTCCCGTCCGGGTTCACCCGCGCTGCGGACGGCGCCTCGGACAGCGGGAGCCAGTTCCTCTCCCCGTCCAGCAGGAAGACCGCGAAGCCGGACTGCACCAGGCTGGAGGGCACGGCCTGGATCCAGGTGACCGGCTTCGAGGGAGGCGTGTCCTTCGCGCAGGACGACTATGTGAACCAGGACAAGACCGAGGAAATCACCCAGGAGATCGACGAGTTCCAGGGCACCACGGCGAAGACGGTGATGAAGGAACTGCAGTCCGTCGCCACCGAGTGCGCCACGTTCACGGACACGGACACCCACGCCAAGGTGAAGGTCATGGGCCGGTCCACGGCCGGGCTCGGTGACGAGGCGTACACGATGACGCTGACGAGCGGCGCCTGGGAGACCGGCACCACGCTCGTCGCGGCCCGTTCCGGCAACACCGTGATCACCGTGCTGTCCACGGCGGGCAGCGACAACGGTGCCGCGGCCGCCAAGAAGTTGACCACCCGGGTCGTGGGGTCCTTGAAGGACAAGAAGACCGCGTGATCCGCGCGGCAGGCGGGACCGCCTGATCCATGGGCCGGGCCGGCGGACGCACCCGCCGGCCCGGCCGCACGACGACCACGACCGCCGACGGCTCACCGGCCGGCGGTCACGCCGTACGGGCGTCATCGGCTTCATCGGCGTCATCAGCCTGAACGTGCCGGGCGGCCGACGCTGGGCCGGGCCCGGCGCGAGGTCACAGCGGGTGCCGCATCCATACGTTGGGCTCGACGTACACCGCGTACCCGCGCTCCGGTTCGCAGCGGACCGGGACCAGTGCGCCGGGCACCTCGACGTCCCCCGGGGTGTCGAAGGGCAGCCCGGTCCAGCGGCGCCAATCCTCCAGCGAGGCGCTCACGGTCATGGAGGCCGGGGCGATGGAGTCGATGGTGGCGCCGGCCCGGGCGTGGACGCGCAGCCAGGGGTCTTCGGGCAGGCCGTCGGGGCGGACCCGGTGGGCGTACTCGGTGATCGGGGTGTGCGGTTCGCGGTGCTTGGCGTTCGGGCGGACGGGGGCGACGACCTCACGGAAGCCGTGGGCGCGGGCGTTGTCCCGCATCGCCGAGAGCATGACGCCGGACAGGCCGTGGCCCTGGGCGTGCGGGGCGATGACGACGGAGATCGCGCTGACCGTGTCCGGGCGGGTGCCGCGGCGCAGGTCGGCGAAGGCCCACAGCAGCGTCTGGTCCCAGCCCCGGGCGGGCAGGGCGCCCCGGCCCTCGGCGGCGAGGGAGAAGGGCACGCTGTAGGCGTGGGCCACGACCTCGCCCCGCTCGTCCTCGGCGAACAGCGCGTACTGCGGCAGTTCGGTGGGGATGCGGCCGTAATGGGCGTTGCCCACCGGGTCGTTGGTCACGAACTCGGGCCATGTGTCGGCCATCGCGAGCACCGCCGGCAGCCGGTCGGGCCGCTCGGCGAGGGTGCTTACCTTTACGTCCATGCCGGTCACCGTAAACGGCGCGTGCCCGGCGGGACAGCGAATTCGGCCGCCCACCAGCGCGTCACCGGATACCGCCGGCGGACGTGCCCCGCCCCGGCTCACCGCGCCCGGAACCGCTCCGGGGCCTTCGTCGGGTTGCCACCCGTGGGGAGTTTCTGGTCCGGGCAGGTGGCGAGGACCTTCTTCATCGCGGCCTTCTCGGCGGCGGTGACCCACAGGCCGTACTTCTTCTTGACGGCCACCTGGGCGGCCACATAGGTGCAGCGGTAGGCCTGGTTGGGCGGGATCCAGGTGGCGGTGTCCCCGTCACCCTTGCCGCGGTTGGTGCTCGCGTCGACCGCGAGCAGGTTGAGCGGGTCGTTGGCCAGGGCTATGCGCTTGCTGGGGGCCCAGTACTTCGCGCCCTTCTGCCAGGCGTCCGAGAGGGCGACGACATGGTCGATGTCGACCTGGCTGCGGCCGCGCCGGTAGGTGATGTCCTTGCCGGAGTACGGGTCGGGCTCCAGCAGGCCGTAGGTGACCTTGCAGGTGCCGCCGGTGACCTTCACGGCCTTCAGGTCGCGCTTGAGTATGTCGTCGCGGGTGTCGCAGGAGTTGGAGTCGGTGTCGGCCCAAGCGGTGCCGAACCGGGCCCGGGAGTAACCGGTCTTCGGGGCGCGGCCCTTGACGGGCAGCGACTCGGCGGCGGCCAGGGCAGCGCCCCCGCCTCCCGTCCGCTCGGGCCCGGAGGCCCCCTTGCCGTGCTCGGCCTTGCAGCCCGCCACCGCGACCATCACGACCGCAGCGGTGACCGCCCCACCCCTCAGACGCCTCACGCGCGTCCCCCCTGGCTCGCCCTGGTCCGCCCTCATATGCGGGGCGGATCGTTCCGCCTACCACCGTAACGGCCGTACGACGTCCCTCCGATGGGGGCCGGCGAGGAGATTTCGTGCGACCGGTGGTGCGGGGGCATGTGGCGCCCGGAACCGAGCGCGGGGCGGCAGGGTCGCACGCCCCCTCAAGGCCTACGACCCCGGAATCCGCCCCGCCGCCTACGACCCCAGGATCGAGGCGAGGAACTCCCCGACCCAGCCCAGCAGTTCGCGGCCGACCAGCGGCTTGCCGCCCACCTTCGCGGTCTTCGGGCGCGGTACCAGCACCTGGTGGACGGCCGGCTTGATGACCGTGCCCGGGTACAGGCGCTTGACCCGCAGCTCCTGCGACTCGCGCAGCTCCACGGGCGCGAAGCGGATGTTGGTGCCCTGCAGGACGATCTCGCCGACGCCGCACGCGCGCGCGAGCATCCGCAGCCCGGCCACCAGCAGCAGGTTCTCCACCGGTTCGGGCAGTTTGCCGTAGCGGTCGGTGAGTTCCTCGCGGACGGCCTTGATGTCCTCCTCGGAGTTGGCGGAGGCGATGGCCCGGTAGGCCTGCAGGCGCAGCCGCTCGCCGGGCGCGTAGTCGTGCGGGACGTGGGCGTCGACGGGCAGCTCGATCTTGACCTCGAGCGGCGGCTCCTCCTCGATCTCGCCGGTCTCCAGCTGGCGCCGGTAGTCGGCGACGGCCTCGCCGACCATGCGCACGTACAGGTCGAAGCCGACGCCGGCGATGTGCCCGGACTGCTCGCCGCCGAGGAGGTTTCCGGCTCCTCGGATCTCCAGGTCCTTCATCGCCACGTACATGCCCGCGCCCATCTCGGTGTGCTGGGCGATCGTCGCCAGACGCTCGTGCGCGGTCTCCGTGAGCGGCTTCTCCGGCGGGTAGAGGAAGTAGGCGTAGCCGCGTTCCCTGCCTCGTCCGACGCGGCCGCGCAGCTGGTGCAGCTGGGAGAGGCCGAAGGTGTCGCCGCGCTCCACGATCAGTGTGTTGGCATTGGAGATGTCGATGCCGGACTCGACGATCGTCGTGGAGACGAGCACGTCGAACTTCTTCTCCCAGAAGTCGACGACGACCTGCTCCAGGGCCGACTCGGACATCTGGCCGTGGGCGGTGGCGATGCGCGCCTCGGGGACGATGTCGCGCAGTCGCGCCGCGGCGCGGTCGATGGACTCGACCCGGTTGTGGATGTAGAAGACCTGGCCCTCGCGCAGCAGTTCGCGGCGGATGGCCGCGCCGATCTGCTTCTCCTCGTACGGCCCGACGAAGGTGAGGACGGGGTGGCGCTCCTCGGGCGGGGTGGTGATCGTGGACATCTCGCGGATGCCGGTGACCGCCATCTCCAGGGTGCGCGGGATCGGGGTCGCGGACATGGTCAGTACGTCGACGTTGGCGCGGAGCTTCTTCAGCTGCTCCTTGTGCTCGACGCCGAAGCGCTGCTCCTCGTCGACGATGACCAGGCCGAGGTCCTTGAACCTGGTCTCGGAGGAGAACAGGCGGTGGGTGCCGATGACGACGTCGACCGCACCGTCCTTGAGGCCCTCCAGGACGGCCTTGGCCTCGGTGTCGGTCTGGAAGCGGGAGAGCGCCCGCACGTTCACCGGGAACTGCGAGTACCGGTCGGAGAACGTGCCGAAGTGCTGCTGCACCAGCAGGGTCGTGGGGACGAGGACGGCGACCTGCTTGCCGTCCTGTACGGCCTTGAAGGCGGCGCGGACCGCGATCTCGGTCTTGCCGTAGCCGACGTCGCCGCAGACCAGGCGGTCCATGGGGACGGACTTCTCCATGTCCTCCTTGACCTCGGCGATGGTGGTGAGCTGGTCGGGGGTCTCCGCGTACGGGAAGGCGTCCTCCAGCTCGCGCTGCCAGGGGGTGTCCGCCCCGAAGGTGTGGCCGGGGGCGGCCATACGGGCGCTGTAGAGCTTGATCAGGTCGGCGGCGATCTCCTTGACCGCCTTCTTCGCGCGCGCCTTGGTCTTCGTCCAGTCGGCGCCGCCGAGGCGGTGCAGGGTGGGGGCCTCGCCGCCGACGTACTTGGTGATCTGCTCCAGCTGGTCGGTGGGGATGTAGAGGCGGTCGCCCGGCTGGCCGCGCTTGGCGGGGGCGTACTCCACGACCAGGTACTCGCGGGTGGCGCCCTGCACGGTGCGCTGCACCATCTCGATGTAGCGGCCGACGCCGTGCTGTTCGTGGACGATGTAGTCGCCCGGCTCCAGGGTGAGCGGGTCGATGGTCTTGCGGCGGCGGGCCGGCATGCGGGCGCCGTCCTTGCCGGCGGCCTTCTGGCCGGACAGGTCGGTCTCGGTGAGGACGGCGAGCCGGAGCGCCGGGTCCACGAAGCCGAAGTCGATCGAGCCGCAGGAGACGTGCACCAGGGCGGGGTTCAGCTCGCCGAGGTCGGCGTCGAGGCGGGCGGCGATGCCCTCGCCGCCGAGCACCTCCACGGTGCGGGCGGCCGGGCCGTGGGCCTCGGTGACGAAGACCGTGCGCCAGCCGTCGGCGAGCCAGCCCTTGGTGTCGGCGAGGGCCTTGGCGGTGTCGCCGCGGTAGGTCTCGGGGGCGTGCATGCCCACCTTGAGGGTGTCCCCCGCCGCGTCAGCGGCAAATGGATCCGTCAGCTCTTCGTCGGCGGCGAAGGGCGAGACGGACCACCACATCATGTCCAGTTCGCGGGCGCGGGCGCGGACGTCGGCGATGGACCACAGGGAGGCCGCGCCGACGTCGATGGGAGCCTCGCCGCCGCCTGCCGTGGCCGCCCAGGAGGCCTGCAGGAACTCCTGGCTCGTCGCCACCAGGTCCGCGGCGCGCGTGCGGACCCGCTCCGGGTCGCAGACGACGGCCATGGCGCCCTTGGGCAGGACGTCGAGCAGCAGCTCCATGTCGTCCACCAGGACCGGGGCCAGGGACTCCATGCCCTCGACCGCGATGCCCTCGGCGATCTTGTTGAGCAGCTCCCCCAGCTCGGGGTGTTCCTCGGCGAGGGCACGCGCGCGTGCCCGTACGTCGTCCGTGAGCAGCAGTTCGCGGCAGGGCGGGGCCCACAGGCCGTGCTCGGCGACTTCGAGGGAGCGCTGGTCGGCGACCTTGAAGTAGCGGATCTCCTCGACGTCGTCGCCCCAGAACTCGATGCGCAGGGGGTGTTCCTCGGTGGGCGGGAACACGTCCAGGATGCCGCCGCGTACGGCGAACTCGCCGCGCTTCTCGACCAGCTCCACGCGCGCGTAGGCGGCGGCCGCGAGGGCTTCCACGACCTCGTTCAGGTCGGCCGTCTGCCCCGTCCTCAAGGCCACCGGCTCCAGGTCGCCGAGGCCCTTGACCTGCGGCTGGAGCACGGACCGTACGGGTGCCACGACCACGGAGACCGGGCCGGTCTCGGGGTCGTCGGGGCGGGGGTGGGCGAGGCGGCGCAGGACGGCGAGGCGGCGGCCGACGGTGTCGCTGCGCGGGCTGAGGCGCTCGTGCGGGAGGGTCTCCCAGGAGGGGTACTCCACGACGCCCTCCGGGGGCAGCAGCGAGCGCAGGGCCGCCGCCAGGTCCTCGGCCTCGCGGCCCGTCGCCGTCACCGCGAGCACCGGGCGGGCGGCCTCGCGGGCGAGGGCGGCGACCGCGAAGGGGCGGGCGGCGGGTGGGCCGACGAGGTCGATGTGCATGCGGTTGCCGTCCGCGGCCGCCGTGATCGCTTCCGCGAGGGCGGGGTCCTTGACTACGGCGTCGAGCAGACCGTGCAGGCTCATGGAGGAGGCTTTCCGTCCGGGTGTGGGCAACGCGAATAACCCGACTCGTGTGAGGGGCCGGGGGTCTCCAGCGTACGACGCTGCGCTCGCGGGTGCGGGGGCTGTGGATAACCGTCAGGGGGGACAGTGAAAAACCCGGTGCCGGGAAGTCCCCCAGGACTTCCCGGCACCGGGTCCATCCCCCGCAACCCCCGTATGCGGTGGCTGTCGGCCTCGGGCGCCCCCGTGTGCGGCCCTCGGCCCTGCCTGCGCGGCTAGTCCGTCGCGATGGCGTTCAGTACGTTCATCCGGCCCGCCCGGAACGCCGGGATCAGGGCGGCGAACAGGCCCACGAAGGCCGAGCCGACGAAGACGGCGGTGATCGTCGGCCAGGGGATCTCCAGGACCTTCAGGCCTTCCAGCGCGAGGAGCTTCTGGGCGGTCGCGCCCCAGCCCATGCCGAGGCCGAGGCCCAGCAGGGCGCCGAAGACGGCGATCACCACGGACTCCAGGCGGATCATGCGGCGCAGCTGGCGGCGGGAGAGGCCGATCGCCCGCATCAGGCCGATCTCGCGGGTGCGCTCGACCACGGACAGGGCCAGCGTGTTCACCACACCGAGGATCGCGACGATGATCGCGAGGGCCAGGAGGCCGTAGATCATGTTCAGCAGCTGCCCGATCTGGTCCTTCAGCGCCTGCTTGTAGTCGGTCTGGTCACGTACGGTCAACTCCGGGTGGCCGTCGTGCAGGGCCGCCTTCAGCGCCTTGTAGGCGGCCGCCTGCTGCCCGTCCTTGGCGGTGGCGAAGACCAGCGCGTCGAGCGGCATCCCGTCGGCGGGCACGTACTTCTCGAGCGTGGCGAGGGAGGTGTACTTGGCGCCCTGGTCGATCACCTCGTCGCTGCTGGTGATCGCGCGGACCGTCAGGTGAGCGGTGGCGCCCTCCTTGAAGGCGACGGTGATCTTCGAGCCGAGGTGGATGCCGTGGGCCTTGGCGAACTTCTCGTGGACGGACATCGAGTCGGGCAGGTAGGCGTCCTTGAGGTTCCCGGCGACGGTCTTCTTGCGCAGGTCGGTCGCGTACGTCGGGTCGGCCGCCGTGATGTCGGTGTCCCTGAGCGTCTGGCCGTCCGGGGTGGTGAAGTCGGCCAGGGCCGGCCGGTACTCGGTGACCCGTGTGAGGCCCGGGGTGTCCTTGATGGCCTTGACCGCCTGGGGTGCGATGAGACCGTTCTGCGGGTTGTCCGGCGCGATGATGAAGTCCGTACCGACCGTCTTGTCGAGCTGGTCGGTGGCGGAGGCCACCATGGAGGAGCCGACCACCGACAGGCAGGCCACCAGGGCCAGGCCGATCATCAGGGCCGCGCCGGTGGCGCCGGTGCGGCGCGGGTTGCGCAGCGCGTTGCGCTCGGCCATCCGGCCGACGGGGCCGAAGATCCGCAGCATGACCGCGCCGAGGACGCGGACCAGGCCGCCGGCGAGCAGCGGGCCGATGACGACGAAGCCGATCAGGGTCAGCACCACGCCCAGGCCCAGCATGCCCGAGCCGCTCTTGGCCTTGTCGGCGGTGGCGGCGGCGTACAGGCTCGCGACGCCTGCGCCGGTGAGGAACAGGCCGATCAGGGCCCGTACGAGCCCGGCCTTGGCGTCGGCCGGGGCGCCCGCGTCGCGCAGTGCGGCCATCGGGGAGACCTTGCCGGCGCGGCGGGCGGGCAGGTAGGCGGCGAGGACGGTGACGATCACGCCGAGGAGCAGGCCGACGGTGGGGGTCGTCCAGGCCACGGTCAGGTCGTCGGTGGACAGGTGCATGCCCATGGTGCCCATGAGCTTCATCAGGCCGACCGCGATGCCCACGCCCGCGCCGACGCCGAGCACGGAGCCGATCACGCCGAGCAGCAGCGCCTCGACCAGCACGGACCGGTTGACCTGGCTGCGGGAGGAGCCGATGGCGCGCATCAGGCCGATCTCCCGGGTGCGCTGGGCGACCAGCATCGAGAAGGTGTTGATGATCAGGAAGATGCCGACCAGGAAGGCGATCCCGGCGAAGCCGAGCATCGCGTACTTCATGACGTTCAGGATGCTCTCGACGTTCTTCTGGTTGGCCTTGGCGACCTCCTTGGCGGTCTGCACCTTGTAGCCGTGGCCGAGTGCGGCGGTCACGTTCTTCTTCAGCTGTGCGTCGGTGACGCCCTGGGCGGCGGTGACGTTGACGTTGGTGTACACGCCGGTCCGGCCGACCAGGTTCTGCTGGGCGGTCTTCGTGTCCAGGTAGAAGATCGCCGCGCCGGGGTTGGTGACGGTGAAGGTGGCGATGCCGGACACGCGCGCGTGGTGCGTGCCGAGGACGTTGATCATGCCGATGTCGTCGCCGAGCCTGAGGTGGTGCTTGTCGGCGGTGTCCGCGTCGACCATGACCTGGCCGGGGCCCTTGGGCGCCGTACCGGAGGTGATCTTCATGGTGCGGGCGTCGTTGCCGTTCCAGCTGCCGACGATGGTGGGCGCGCCGCTGCTGGGCGACAGCTTGTCCTTGTCGGCGTCGACCACGGTGACCGAGGTGGAGAACACCGTGCCCTCGGCCGCCTTGACGCCCTGGGCCGTGCGGATCTCGCCGAGCACGGAGGCCGGCATGACCGGCGGCTTGCCGGTGCGGGAGGTGGTCTCGCCGGTGTCGGAGGAGCCCTTGGCGGTGACCGTGACGTCCGACGAGGTCGCCTGGAAGAGGTTGTCGAAGGTGGTGTTCATCGTGTCGGTGAACACCAGGGTGCCGCAGACGAAGGCCACCGACAGCAGTACCGCGATCGCCGACAGCGCCATGCGGCCCTTGTGCGCGAAGAAGTTGCGCATCGAGGTCTTCAGGACGGTCATGACGTACGCCCCCGGGCGTCGAAGTCCTTCATGCGGTCCAGGACCTGATCGGCCGTCGGCTGGTACATCTCGTCGACGATCCTGCCGTCGGCGAGGTAGAGCACGCGGTCCGCGTAGGAGGCGGCGACCGGGTCGTGGGTGACCATCACGATGGTCTGGCCCAGTTCGTCCACCGAGCGGCGCAGGAAGCCCAGAACCTCCGCTCCCGCGCGCGAGTCGAGGTTTCCGGTCGGCTCGTCACCGAAGATGATCTCCGGGCGGGCGGCGAGCGCACGGGCCACGGCGACGCGCTGCTGCTGGCCGCCGGAGAGCTGGGTGGGCCGGTGCTTGAGCCGTCCGGCGAGCCCCACGGTCTCCACGACCCGGTCGAGCCAGGCGCGGTCCGGCTTGCGCCCCGCTATGTCCATGGGCAGCGTGATGTTCTCGAGCGCGTTGAGCGTCGGCAGCAGGTTGAACGCCTGGAAGATGAACCCGATCCGGTCCCGGCGCAGCTGGGTGAGCTTCTTGTCCTTCAGGCCGGTGATCTCGGTCTCGTCCAGGTAGATCTGACCGCTGGTCACCGTGTCGAGGCCGGCGAGGCAGTGCATCAGGGTGGACTTGCCGGACCCCGAGGGGCCCATGATCGCGGTGAACTGGCCGCGGGCGATGTCCACGTCGACGTGGTCCAGGGCGACGACACGGGTCTCGCCGGACCCGTACGCCTTCACGACCTGCCGCGCCCGCGCGGCAACGGCCGTACGCCCTCCAGTTCCCCCGTGCCTGGTAGTGGTCACAGCCGATGTCACGGTATGTCTCCTAAGTCGGTCGGCAGGTGTGTCGTCGCGCCCCGGTGTGCCGGTGCGTCGTCGTGGGTACGGCGTCGAGTCTCGCGTGCGGCGGGCATGCCCCGCGCTGGTGCGAAGCCCCCTCTTGTGCGGGGGAAAACCCCACCCCCGTCGGTTCGGTCAACCGCCCCCCGGCGGCGTAAAGCCAGGTTAAGGACAGCACCGGGTCCGTCTCCTCCTCCGGCGGTACGAACCCTCCCCGGGCCGTAGTGCGGAGAGACCCCTAGGGGTGGTCCACCGCCGGGTGGAGTCCTTCTCGGGGTCGACTCCACCCTCCGGCCCAGAAAGCCTCCACCCTCTCGTCGCGTCAGGGTCAAGTTGCGGGTGCCGTGGGAAGCTGTCGTACCGGAGATAGATGCAGGGGACACGGGACGGGTCCGGGTGGGGACCCAGGGGAGGGGATCCGGTGGGGAGTACGACACCCGCGATACGCGGCGGCGCCACGACAGGGCAGGGCACCCGCAGGAGAGGCGCGGTGGTCGCCGCGCTGATGCTGTCGATGGCGCTGGCCGCGCTGGACGCCACGATCGTCTCCACCGCCGTACCGCAGATCGTCGGCGACCTCGGCGGGTTCTCCGTCTTCTCCTGGCTGTTCTCCGGCTATCTGCTCGCCGTCACCGTCACCCTGCCCGTCTACGGCAAGCTGTCCGACACCTTCGGCCGCAAGCCGGTCCTGGTCGCGGGCGCCGCCGTGTTCCTGCTGGGCTCGCTGCTGTGCGCCGGCGCGTGGAACATGGCGGCGCTGATCGCGTTCCGGGTCGTGCAGGGGCTGGGCGGCGGCGCGTTGCAGGGGACGGTGCAGACGCTGGCCGCCGACCTGTACCCGCTGGCGGAGCGCCCGAAGATCCAGGCCAGGCTGTCCACGGTGTGGGCGGTGTCGGCGGTGGCCGGGCCGGGCCTTGGCGGGGCGCTGGCCGCGTACGCCGACTGGCGGTGGATCTTCCTCGTCAACCTGCCGATCGGCGCGGCCGCGTTGTGGCTGATCGTCCGTCATCTGCACGAGCCCGAGCGGGAAAAGGCCGCCCGCGCGCGCGTGGACTGGGCGGGCGCGCTCGCGGTGTTCGCGTGCGGCGGGGTGCTGCTGACCGCGCTGGTGCAGGGCGGGGTGGCCTGGGCGTGGCTGTCGGCGCCCTCGCTCGCGCTGTTCGGCACCGGGCTCGCCCTGGTGGGCGTGGTGGTGTGGGTGGAGCGGCGGGCGGCGGAGCCGATCATCCCGGGGTGGGTGTGGCGGCGCCGTACGATCGCGGCCGTCAATCTGGCGTTCGGCGCGCTGGGGCTGCTGATGGTGGCGCCGTCGGTGTTCCTGCCGACGTACGCCCAGTCGGTGCTCGGACTCGGCCCCGCGGCGGCCGGCCTCGTGCTGTGTGTGTGGACGCTGACCTGGTCGGGGTCGGCGGCGGTCAGCCAGCACGTGTACCGGCGCATCGGCTTCCGTGACACCGCGCTGCTCGGCATCGGCGCGGGCGCGCTGATCCTGCTCGCGTTCCCGTTCCTGCCGTATCCCGGTTCCTGGTGGCAGCCGATGCTGCTGATGCTGGCGCTGGGCGGGGTGCTGGGGCTGTTCCAGCTGCCGCTGATCATCGGGGTGCAGTCGACGGTGGGCTGGTCGGAGCGGGGGACGACGACCGCGTCGGTGCTGTTCTGCCGGCAGACCGGGCAGACCGTGGGCGCCTCCCTGTTCGGTGCCGTCGCCAACGCGGTGCTGGCCGCGCGGCTGGGCGGGGCGGGCGACCTGGAGTCCGTCACGCGCGCGTGGGACGGCGGTACGGCTCCGGAGGCGACGCGGCGGGCGATCGCCGCGGCGGTGCACGCGGTGTACTTCGGCGCGGCATGCGCGGCGGCACTGGCCTTCCTGGTGCTGCTGGTGGTGGCGCCACGGAAGTTTCCGGTGCGGCAGGAATAGGCGCGCGGGGAGGCCGGGGCATGGCCCTGCCCCCTGGTTAACGCGGGTAACACCCGAGGTCAGACCCGTTTTCGCGAAGTAAGCGCATACCGACCGGCCAGTTCGTCGAAAACCCCGCGCGGCCCCGGACCGGCGAGTAGCGTGCGTGACTCCGCTCCCCCCACCTCCCTGCGGTCCGCCGCCACGGACCCGAGCCACGCAAGGAGCCCCGGGATGTCCTACGACCCGCCGCGCCCGCCCCCGGACCTCACCTACCCCTGGCAGCCCCCGCCCCCCGAACCGCCCCGGCCGCGCCGCACCCCGCCCCGCGAACCCCTCGGACACCACAGCGACCTGCGCGTGCTGCGCGGCGCCTACCGCTGGCAGCGCCGCACCGCCGCCCTCACCGCGCTCGGCTACTTCACCCTCTTCCTCGTCCTGTCCGCGTTCGCGCCGCACGTCATGACGACGACGGTCACCGACGGCATCCCGGCCGGCCTGCTGCTCGCCCTGCTCCAACTCCCGGTCACCTGGCTGGCGATCGCCCTGTACGAGCACACCGCGCGCCGCCATGTCGACCCGCTCGCGGACCGCATCCGCAAGGAGGCCGAACTGAACGCGCGGCGAGGAGCGGCCCGATGACCACCAGCGCCTCCCCGGACCTCTCCGGCTTCACCGGTTTCAGCCACTCGGCGCAGACCATGTCGCTGGTCGCCTTCTCCTCCGTCGCCACGCTGACCCTGCTGCTGTGCGTGATGGCCGGCCCGGACCGCGACGACCTCGACGAGTTCTACACCGGCTACGGCTCCCTGTCCCCGCTGCGCAACGGCCTGGCCATCGCCGGCGACTACATCTCCGCCGCCACCGTCCTCGGCACCGGCGGGGTGATCGCCCTGTGCGGCTACGACGGTGTCGTGCTCGCCCTCAGTACGGCGCTGTCGCTGATGCTGCTGATGTTCCTGCTGGCCGAACCGCTGCGCAACGCGGGCCGGTTCACCATGGGTGACGCGCTGGCCCGCCGGATGCCGGGCCGCTGTGTGCGGATCACGGCCTGCGCGGTGACGATCGCCTCGCTGCTGCCGATGATGCTGGTCCAACTCGCCGGCACCGGGCAGCTGATGGCGTTCATCCTGGGCTTCACGAACGAGTCGCTGAAGACCGGCTGTGTCGTCGGACTCGGCGCGCTGATGATCAGCTACGCGGCGATCGGCGGCATGAAGGGCACCGCGCTCATCCAGATCCTGAAGATCGTGATGCTGGTCGGATCGGGCGCCGTGGTCGCCGTACTGATCCTGCGCCGCTTCGACTGGGACCCGGGCGCCCTGTTCGGCGCGGCGGCACGGCAGAGCGGGGCCGGGCCGGCCTTCCTGCACTCCGGGCTGCAGTTCGCCGGGCATCCGCGCGCCCGCCTGGACATGATCACCTCGGAGCTGACCATCGTGCTCGGCGGCGCCTGCCTGCCGCACATCACCATGCGCATGTACACCGCCTCCAGCGCCCGCCAGGTGCGCCGCTCACTGTCCTGGGCGGTGTCGATCGTGGCGCTGTTCGTGCTGGTCATCACGGTGGTCGGGTTCGGCGCCACGGCCCTGGTCGGCCGCAGCGCGATCGCGGCGGCCGACCCGCAGGGCAACACGGCCTATCTGCTGGGCTCACGGGCGGCGTTCGGCGCCGACGTGTCGACGACTGAGACCTTCCTGTTCACCATGGTCACCACGGCGATCTTCCTGACCCTGCTCGCCTCGGTGGCCGGGATGATCCTCGCCTGCGCCAACTCCCTGGCCCACGACGTGTTCGCCGCCCGCGTCCAGGAGATGCCGGCCCGCCGCGAGATGGCCCTGGCCCGCCTCTCGGCGCTGGCCATAGGCGTCCCGACGATCCTGCTGGCCACCCTGGTGCAGCACCACAGCCTGCAGCCCCTGGCGACCCTCTCCTTCTGCCTGGGCGCCTCCGCCCTCGCGCCCGCCCTGGTGTACGGCCTCTTCTGGCGCCGCTACACCCGAAGCGGGCTGATGGGCACGCTGCTCGGGGGCTCACTGACCGTGCTGCTACTCATGCCGGGCACCAACCTCGTCTCCGGCTCGCCCGTCTCGGCCTTCCCGCACGCCGACTTCAACTGGTTCCCGTTCACCACGACCGGCATCGTCTCCATCCCGGCCGGCTTCTTCTTCGGCTGGCTGGGAACGGTCGTCTCGGGCCGCCGCAAGGCGGAGGAACAGCGGCGCCAGTACGAGGCCGTGGAGGGGTGGATCCTCGCCGGGGCGGTACGCAGAGGCGGTTGAGGACGCCCGCGCGGGGGGCGCTACTCCAGGGTCGCTCTGCCCGTCAGCGAGATGAGGCTGCTGCGCACGTAGTCCATGTGCGCCTGGACGTCGTCCCAGGTCTCGCTGTGCTCGCGCAGCACCTGTTCGGTTTCCAGGGCGATGTCCTCCTCGCGCTCGTGTGCCTCGGCGACGATGTCGGCGGCCCGCACGTGCGCCTCCTCCTGGCAGCGGCGTGCGTACTCCTCGGCCTCGCCGAGGGCGCGTTTCGCCTCGGACAGGGCGGCCTCGGCGCGGGCGACCCGCTCGGCGTCGCGGGCCTCGAGCGCGGCCGCCCGTTCGGCGTCCTCGCGCTCGGCGGCCTCCCACCGCTCGGCGTGCTCGCGGGTCTGCTCGGCGAGCATGCCGGTGGTGCGCTGGCGTACCTCGCGCAGCGCGGCGAGCGCCTCCCCACGCGCCTCCTTCACTTCGAGCCGGGCGCCGATGCGCAGGTCGTCGGCCTCGGCGTGGGCCGCGAGGAGGCACAGGCGGGCGCGTTCGTCGGCGTCCGCGCGGAGCGCGTCCGCCGCTTCCTGCGCCTCCTGGCATGTACTGAGAGCGTGCGCTTCGGCCTGCGCGACCTGCTCGTGCGCCGCACGCCGCGCGCGGTCGGGGACGTCCGCCGCCTCCTGCAACGCGAGCTGGTAGAGACGCCGCGCCTGCTCCCCGAGGCTCTCGTAGGTCTGCGGGGCGAGCTGCGCCACCGCCTCGCGCAGCCGCGCGGCCTCCGCGCCCATGTCCTTGGCGAGCACCGTCAGCCGCGCGGCACGCTCCCACGCGGCGTCCCGGTCCAGCGACAGCGCCTCCAGGTACGCGTCGACCCGATCGGGGCGGTAGGCGCGCCCTCGGACGATCCGGAAGCCGTGCGGCGTCATCGATGCGCTGCTCACCCTGGGAACCCCTCTCCACCGGACATACACGACAGGATGATGTGGCGCACATCTTGATGGATCGGACGTAAGCGGGCATAACACGACACTCCGCAGACATGTCACGGTCGAAATCTCTCGCCGCATGGCGCACTTCTCGATCCGCGCGTCGGTCCGGGGCCACGGGCGGCCCGTCTAGACCAGGTCCTCCTCCAGGGTGACGATCATGCTCCGGACGGACGCGAGCTGCTGGAGGTGCGCCGCGTCGGCGGCGGTCGCCCGCCCCTCGGGGGAGGCGAACGCGGCGCGCAGGTCGTCCGACGAGTCCCACTCCAGCGCCGCGACCAGGTAGTACGGCTCGCCGCCTCGGACAGGAGCGAGGTCGCGGCCGACCGTGTAGCGGCGCAGGCCGGGCAGGCGGCGGGCGAGCGGGACGTGGATCTCGCGGTAGTGCCGGTCGAACGCCTCCGGGTCGGCCGGCCTCTCGTACAGGGCGAGGAAGCGGACGGTCATCGCGCCACCCTCCCGTACCGCGTGAGGACGGCGGCGCCGACCCGTTCGGCCGACAGGCACTCCAGGTCGGCGGGCGGACCTCCGGCAGGAAACAGCCGCCGCCCCTCGCCCAGGACCACCGGGAAGGTCATCAGCCGGTACTCGTCGACCAGATCGGCGGCCCTCAGCGCGTGAACGACCGCCAGGCTGCCGGTGACGATCACGTCCCGCCGCTCGGCCCGTACGGCCTCCGGCAGATCGCCCTCCAAGAGGCGCGAGTGGGACCACGCGGACACGTCGGGCGCGGTGCGGGAGGCGACCAGCTTCGGCACGGCGTTCAGCCGCGCGGCGAACGGGTCGTCCCGCCCGGGCCACAGCCGTGCGAACAGCTCCCAGGTGGTACGGCCCAGCAGCATGACCCCCTCGTCCAGGACGCCGCCGAGGCGGAACTTGTCCCCGGCGACCGCCTCGGGGCCGTGCCGGAAGGCCCAGCCTCCGTAGGGGGTTCCCGCGGACCCGTCCGGGTCGGACACGACCCCGTCCAGGGTGATGAACTCGATGACGATCACGCTCACGGCGCCTGTCCCTTCGCTCGGGTGCTCACCGGTACCTACCGGCGCCGCCCACGGAACTCATCGCCCCGAAGAGAACTCCTCCGAAGGGAGCCGCGGGGCGGGCGGCGCGAACGCCGCCAACACGCGCGGGTCGGCGAACACCACGTTGCGCGCGACCCGGCCGCCGGTGACCGTCAGGACCTGCACGGTGTGCAGCGCGTGGCCGCCCTCGGGCGCCGGCGCGTACGCCGCGAGCGCCGGTTGTCCGTTGGCCGCCACCCGCCGCACGCGCCAGCCCGTGCCGCGCAGCGCGAACAGCCGCTCCATGAACCGGCCGTAGTCCCGCCCGCCCCGGTACCACAGCGGCACCGGCGGCATCTCCAGGACCGCGTCCTCGGTGAGCAGCCGGACGAGCGCCGGCACGTCGGCGGCCTCGAAGGCGCGCACATACCGCTGCACCACCGCCCGCACCTCCGGGTCGTCCGGCTCGCTGACCTCGCCCGCCCCGCCCGTGTGCGCGAGGGTGGCGCGCGCCCGTTGCAGTGCGCTGTTGACGGCGGCAACGGACGTCCCCAGCTGGCCGGCGACCTCGGCGGCGGAGAACTCCAGCACCTCACGCAGCACCAGGACGGCCCGCTGCCGAGGCCGCAGCAGCTGCAACGCGGCCACCAGCGCGAGCCTGAGATCCGCGCGCGCCTCCACGTCGAACCGCGCCTCGGGAAACGGCTCCAGCCAGGGGATGTCGAGCGCCGGCGTGAGCGGCGCACCCGGATCCTCGCTCGGCGCCCCGAGCCCCGACGGCAGCGGGCGGCGGGCCCGGCCCGCGAGGGCGCTCAGACAGGCGTTGGTCGCGATCCGGTACAGCCACGTCCGCACGGACGCGCGCGCGGGGTCGTACCGGTCCCGGGCCTTCCAGGCCCGCAGCATCGTCTCCTGCGTCAGATCCTCGGCCTCGTGGAACGAGCCCAGCATGCGGTAGCAGTACGCCACCAGCTCACCCCGGAACGGCTCCAAGTCCACCCGCCCATCATGCCCTTCACGCGCGCGTGAAGGGCATGATGCGATCGGGCTCCGGGAGCGGGGACAGCGCGGCCTACAGCAGCCCGTCCCACATCTGCTCCAGCAGCACCGACCACCAGCTCTCCGGCGAACCGAGCGCCGCCGGGTCCAGAGAGGCCAGCTGGGCCTGGAAGTCGACGGTCCAGCGGCCCGCCTGCTCCTGGTTCAGCCCGAACCTGAGCCGCCACATCCGGCCCAGCAGCGCCAGGCAGCGCGCGAACTCCGGCAGCCCGCTGTTCACGAACTGCGGCGGCACCGGCGCACCGCCCGGGCCCGCCTCCACCGGCACCGCGACGATGTTCGCCGTCCCGTACTGCACACAGATCGCCCGGCCGAAGTCCGTGCCCATCACGAGGTACGACCCCGCGTCCGAAGCCGGCTGCACCCCACGCTCGGCCGCCAGCTCCGCCAGCGTCGGCACCGGACGGCCCGGCTGGGCCTGCGCCCAGAAGAACGGGGCCATGTCCACCGGCAGCCCGGCCACCACCAGCGTGTGCGCCACGATCGGCGGCACACCCTGCCGCGACACCGCCTGCTGCTCGAACCGGAAGACCCCCGGCCCGAACGCCGCCGCCAGCTCCTGCGCGATCCCCTCCGGCGGGATCGGCGGCACGGCCTGCACCGGCGGCAGCGGCGCCCGCACCGGCGCCGGCCGCGCGGGACCGTCCGCCACCTGGTGCAACTCGCCCTGGTGCGCCAGCAACTGCTGCATGCCCTGCTGCCGGCTCGCGTGATCCGTGCCGTACGGCGCGATGCTCGTGATCCGCGCCTGCGGCCACTGCTCCCGGATCATCCGCGCGCAGTACGCACCCGGCAGCTCGCACGACTCCAGCTCCGTGTGCAGCTCCAGCACCTGGTCCGCCGGCACGTTCATCGCCCGCAGCTCGTGGAAGATCTGCCACTCCGGGTGCGGCGTACCCGGCGCCGAACGCCGGATCAGCTGCTGCTCCGAACCGTCCTGCGCGCGGTAGCGCAGCACGGCCTGGTAGCCGGGGCCCACCGTCGGCTGCCCGGTGGGCTGCTGCGGATAGCCGTACGCCGGAGGCTGCCCCGGGACAGGCCCGCCCGGCGGCGGCATCGCACCCGGAGACATCGGCTGCGGGGCGCCGGGGACACCGGGCGCCATCGGCTGGGGGGCGCCTGGGCCGGCGGGCGGCATACCGGGGGCGCCCGGCGCGCCGGGCATGCCCGGGGCGGGCGGCGGCGGGGGCGCGCCCGGGCCGCCCACGGGAGGCGCGGCCAGCACGGTCTCCGCGTGGTGCACGGCGCCGCGAGCACCGCCGGGAGCACCGGGGACGCCAGGCGCGGCGGGCATGCCCGGGGCGCCGGGCATGCCAGGGGCGCCAGGGGGCTGGGGTGCGCCAGGGGTTCCTGCGGGGTGGGGTGCGGCAGGGGCGGGAGGCATGCCAGGGGCGCCAGGGGGCTGGGGTGCGCCGGGGGCTCCTGCGGGGTAGGGGGCGCCGGGAGCGGGAGGCATGCCCGGGGCGCCGGGAGCACCCTGCGCGCCCTGAATGCCCGGGGTGCCCGGGGTGCCCGGAGGCTGCGGTGCGCCCCCTCCCCTCTGGTTCGGGTCGGCCAGCATCGTGGCCGCGTGGTGCACGTTGCCCGGAGGCGTGCCACCGGGAGCGCCCGGCGCACCTGGCGGGTTGGGGGCGCCCGGCGCGTTCGGGGCAGCGCCCGGCGCCTGCGCGGCATCCATGCCCACCGGCCCACCGGGAACCCCCGGAACACCCTGGCCCTCAGGCCCCTCGGGCCCGAGCGCCGACACGAGCTGTGTCGGCACATACCCACCCGCAGGCGCACCCGGTGCACCCGGCGCGGGCGGCGGAGGCGTACCCACCGGGCGTGCGCCCGGAGCACCAGGAGCGCCCGGCGGAGGAGGCGGCGTGCCCAGGCCTGCGCGCCCCTTGCGCGGCGGCGGTGCGGCCTTGCTCGTCGCGGCGTCCGCGATGTCCCCGGCATTCGGCGCGAGCGGACGCCCCTGGGCGCCAGGGCCCGCCGGCGGCTGCGGCCCGTTCGGGGCGGCACCCGGCGCCTGCGGATAGCCGTACCCGGGAACACCCTGCGGACCACCGGGGGCGCCCGGCGCGCCCGGGCCCTGCGGGTAGCCGTACTGCTGGGCGCCCGGAGGCGGCGGCGGAGGCGTGCTGCCCTGCGGAGCACCCGGCGCACCAGGCGCCGGAGAGTAGGCAGGCGCGCCCGGCTGGGCCGCGCCCGGCGCCTGCGGATAGCCGTACGACGGCGCACCCGGAGGCGGCGGAGGCGTGCTGCCCTGCGGAGCACCCGGCGCACCAGGCCCCGCAGGGGGCGCAGGCGGCGCACCAGGCGCCGGAGAGTAGGCGGGCGCACCCGGCTGGGCCGCGCCCGGCGCCTGCGGATAGCCGTACGACGGCGCACCCGGAGGCGGCGTAGGCATGCTGCCCTGCGGCGCGCCCGGCGCACCGCCCTGCGCTCCCGGCGGGAAGTTCTGCGCTCCCGGCGCGTCCGACGCGTCGAGCGCCGGCGCGACCGCCGTCGGCGGCAGCTGGCTGCCACCCGACATCAGAGCCGTCTTCGCGTCCGGCGCCACCACCGGCGGCCGCGGCGCCTCGACGTCCGCGTCACTCAACGGCGGCGCGAACACCGTCGCGGGCAACGGCACCGAACGGTCCTCACCGGCATCCGCGTTGGTGTCCGTACCGGCCCACGGCGTAGCCCCGTCAGGCACCTGCGGGGCACCCGGCACACCCGGCGCTCCCACACCCGGCGCACCGGCATCGGCACCGCCCGCCGCCCCGGCAGCCGGCCACGACGCACCGCTCCCGGACCCACCGGCCGTACCCGCACCATCGGTTCCAGGCCGCGCGTCAGCAGCCGCAGGCACCCCGGCCTGCGTCTCGGCAAGCGCCCCGCCCCCGGCGGAACCCCCACCCACAGAAGCGGCCGCAGCGCCCGCGTCCTCCCCCGAGCCCGCCCGCCGATCCGGAATCCCCAGCTTGTCCGCCGCCTCCTGCAACCACTCCGGCGGACTCAGCAGGAACGACGTCTGATTCAAGTCCACCCGAGCAGCAGCCGGCGCCGGCACCGCGTCCTCGACCTCGGCACGGCCGTACTCCTCCTCGTACCGGCGGATCACCTCACCCACCGGCAACGCCGGCCACAACGTGGCCTCACCGCTGTCCCGGGCGATCACCAGCCGCTGCGCGCCCGCGTCCGAACGCGGACCCTCCGCACGGTCCTCGCCCCACACCACGAAGCCCAGCTCGAACTCCCGCACCCGCACCTCACGATGCTGGTACGCGGGCACATCCCCGTTGATCCACTCCTCGGCGCGCTCCTGCGCCTGCGCGAACGTCACCATCGCGAAGCTCACTCCCCCGCCGCAGAGACCGGAACGGCACGCGCGAAACCGCCGTCCACCATCAGGTTCGCCACCGTCTCCAACTCCGGCGGATTCCCAGCCAACCGCGACAGGAAGACGTCGAAATCGTCACCGCACGGCAGCAACAACCGCTCCACCCGCTCAGCCGGCGACCACGACGGATCCACATCCCGCGCATCGTCGTACGCACAGAACCACACCGAACCGACCCGCTCGCCCTTCACCTTCACCGCGAGCAGACCACCCTGCACAAAACCGACGCCCAGGTAATCCTTCGTCAGATGGTCACGCAGGCACTTGTTGACGTACACCAGGTCATTGACCGCCGCCTCGTCCCGCACCGTGAAGAACGGCTGATCCAGCAACAGCCCCAGCTCGGCATCGAGCGCCGCACCCACCGGCGCCGCACCACCCGCCGCCTTCAGGAACGAACGGTAGGCACCCGGCAACCGGTAGCCCAGGTCCTCCTCCACACCCTGAACCTGCGACTCCGACACCGCCACACCCGACTTCGGCAGCCCGAAGTGCGCCGGACGCGTCTCCTGCAACGGCCGCGTGCCCCGCTTGCCCTGGTCCACCCGAGCCGTCGCCACCCCACCGTGATGCCGCAGCAACGCCTTCACCTCGACCGGAACCAACTCCAGCCGCCGCGAACCCACCACGTGATGCCACGTCCAGCCGTGCGGCGTCGCCACCGCAGGCACCGTGTCCCACAACTCGTGCCCCGACGCCGCGAGCGCCGCGTTCGCCGACACATAGTCCGTCAGCCGCAACTCGTCGACGCCGAAACCCTCCGGCGGATCGGCGATCTCCGCCGCCGCGCGCGCGTACGGCGAGAAATCCGGGTAACCGCGCTCGTCGATCCGTACCCCTCTCGGGTGACGTGCCGCCCGGACCGGATCCGGGAAGTGCACGACCTGCCCGGCGTAGGCCGCGTTCGGCGGCGCGGCTTGCTGCCCGAGCCGACCTGTCGTCATGGCGGTTGCCCCCTGCGGCGTTCTCTCTGGCCTGAACGGCGGTGTCGATCGCGGATGGCGACAGCCTATGCGGTACACGAACCCCGGTCACCGGCCCACCACCCCACCCCCGCACTTCCCGCCTCCGCTTTCGTGACCAGCCGTCACCTCACCGTGACAGCCCGCCCAAACCCGGGCGTGTCGCACCGCCCCAGCTTCCGCACCAGCCACGGCATTTGGCACTCTGTGTCCTTCGGGGGGATGCCCGGGGAGGGGACGACGATCATGAATACCTTGCAGACCGGAGGTAACGAGGTGCGGGCAGGCGACCCCCGCATCGGCTGGAGCGGCACCGACACACCCCCCACGCCCACCCTCCTCCACCGCCGCGACGGCATCCTCCCCACCGTCGCCGCCGCCCTCTCCGTACGCGGCTCCACCCTCACCGGCACCGCCGCCCGCGGCGACCAGCCCCCGCCCCTGCACCCCCTCGTCCAGGACTTCCTCGACACCCTCACCAGCACCCAACGCGACCGCTTCACCGGCCGCTGCGCCGAAACCATCCTCATCTCCCGGCACATCGCCGCCGCCGACGCCACCCGCAGCAAACGCGCCGCCCGCAAACCCATGACCAACAGCGAAGCCCGCAGAGCCCTCAAACAGGCCAAACTCACCGCCCGCCGCATACGCGAGGACGGCGACCCCCTGCACGGCAGCTTCGCCGCCCCCTGCCGCGCCTGCACCGCCCTCAGCGCCCACTTCGGCGTCCGCATCGTCGATCCCACCGCAACCGACGACTGACCCCAGACGTCCTCCAGAACCACCCCGCACGCACGACGATCGAAGGGCCGATGCACCCCGACCGCACCTCCAGCACGCGCTTCCCCGTACCCGTCGACGCCGCCCTGCGCACCGCCGGCTGGCAACCCGGACGCTGGGACATAAAGCAGGCAGAGATCTGGGCCGACGCCCTGCGCGAACACACCTCACCCGCCGGACACCGGCACACCGTCTTCCCCGCCGCCGTCGAAGCCTGGGCCGAATTCGGCGGACTCCACATCAAACCCACCGGCCCCGGCCGCCAGGTCGCCCCCGCCACCCTCCACCTCGACCCCCTGCACGGCCTCCACCTCGCCCGCACCCTCGGCGACCTCGGCCGCGCCCTCGGCACCGAGGTCAGCCCCCTCGGCGAGGAAACCGACACCGCGGCCCTCCTCGCCATCGACGCCGAAGGCCGCGTCTACACCCTCGACCACACCGGCGACTGGTACGTCGGCCCCGACATCGACCACGCCCTGGCCGCCCTCGTCGCCGGCACCCAACCCGCACGCCTCACCGTCGCCTGACCCAGCCGCCAGAGAGCCGCGCCGGTCTACACCGCCGGAATCACCGCCGACACCCGGAAACCCCCCGCATCCGTCGGCCCCGAAACAAACACACCACCCAGCGCGACGACCCGCTCCCGCATCCCCAGCAGACCATTGCCACCCGACGGCAACCCCGCAGCCGACGCCGACCCCGGCTCCGGCGGCTCGTTCTCCACCTGCATCGCGATCTCCGCCCCCCGATGCGCCAGCCGCACATACGTCTTCGCACCCGCCGCATGCTTGTGGACGTTCGTCAACGCCTCCTGCACCACCCGGTACGCCGTCTGCTCGACCTCCGCCGCATACACCCGCACCTCCCCCTCGACCGACAGATCCACCACCATCCCGGCCGCCGCCGACTGCCCGACCAACTCCTCCAACTCAGACAGACACGGCCCGTCCACAGCCGCCTCCTCGGCGACCGCCTTCGACGCCGCCTCCGCAACCGCCACCCCCACCGCGGCCAACGGCACCGACGCCGCACGCCGCCCCACACCGTCACCGGCCCGCAGCACCCCGAGCATCTCCCGCAACTCGGTCAACGCCTGCCGCCCCATGTCCCCCACCAGCGCCGCATTCCGCACCGCCTTCTCGGGATCCTTACGCGCAACCGCCTGCAACGCCGCCGCATGCACCACCATCAGGCTCACCCGATGGGCAACCACGTCATGCATCTCCCGAGCGATCCGCGTCCGCTCCTCGTTACGCGCCCACTCGGCCCGCTCCTCCGCCCGCTCCGCGAGCAACTGAAGCTCCCGCTCCAGACTGTCCGCCCGCTCCCGCAAGCTCTCCATCAACCGGCGCCGCGCCCCCACGTACAACCCGAGCAACACCGGCGGAGCCGTCAGCCCCAACGACGTCGTGATCGACGCGAACGGAACGAACCAGTCCCCCAGGGTCAGATCCCCCCGGGCCATGTCCTGCCGCACCCGCACGAACGTCACGATCATCGTTCCCAGCAAGGACATCCCCGCCAACGCCACGATGATCCGGCGCGGCAACTCACACGCCGCCAGCGTGTACAGGCCGACGATGCCCATCAGGAAACCCATCTGGGCCGGCGTGATCGCGATCGCGACCAGCACGACGGCGATCGGCCACTTCCTGCGCACCAACAGGACCGAACCGGCGATCAGACCGAACACGATCCCCGCGGACACCGGGATCCCCGCATCCCGGGCGAACGGAATCCCCTCCGCGCCGCACTCCACGGCGGACACCAGCGCGAGACTCCCGTCGAGCACCGCACTACGCCGCCTGGTCCACCACCATGGGCCGGTCAGGGCCCTGGCATGCTCTTCCCCCGTCGCGGTCATGCCTCCAGCCTACGGGCGCGAGCCACGGCATTTCCGGTGACTTTCGCCTACCGGAGCGGACCACACTCCGTAATCGAAAGACATCGAAACCCGCCGGTATCCCTCGAACTACTGAACGTCACCCGTTCCCCAAGACGGTCCGCAAGAACGTCGGCGAAACCTATCGAGGGTGTCTGGTGATCAAAGTCCTGAAGGGTGCCGACTTGTACCGTCGCATCGAAGGCTGGTGGTACGGCATAGTAGGTGCCGCAGCCTCAACGGATTGATCAAATGTCCGTTTAGGCCGTATACGCCATCCCCTGTGGTGTAATTGGCAACACGGGTCACTTTGGATGATTTGTTCCAGGTTCGAGTCCTGGCAGGGGAGCACATGCTCAGTTCGGGTCCTGACCGGTAACTACACCGTCAGGGCCCACTCTCATATCCCCCCAACCTCACCCCGGTATCCTGCGGCTGTCACCCACACCCATCCAGAGCCGAAGGGCAACCCCGTGAGCGCCATTCGCCCGGCAGCCGTCGTCGTTCTCGCAGCGGGTGAGGGCACCCGTATGAAGTCGGCCACACCGAAGGTCCTGCACCAGATCTGCGGCCGTTCCCTGGTCGGTCATGTGCTGGCCGCCGCCCGCGAGTTGGACCCCGCGCACCTGGTGGTCGTCGTGGGCCACGCCCGTGAGCAGGTCTCCGCGCACCTGACCGAGATCGACCCCGGTGTCCGTACGGCGGTGCAGGCGCAGCAGAACGGCACGGGCCATGCCGTACGGATGGCGCTGGAGGAGCTGGGCGGGGCCGTGGACGGGACCGTCGTGGTCGTGTGCGGGGACACCCCCCTCCTCACCGCCGACACCCTGCAGCAGCTCGCCGCCACGCACCACGCGGACGGCAACGCCGTGACCGTGCTGACGGCCGAGGTCCCGGACGCGACCGGCTACGGCCGTATCGTGCGCGAGGACGCGTCGGGTGCCGTTACGGCGATCGTGGAGCACAAGGACGCCTCCGAGACCCAGCGGGCGATCCGGGAGATCAACAGTGGGGTGTTCGCGTTCGACGGGCAGTTGCTGGCGGACGCGCTGAAGAAGGTGCGGACGGACAACTCTCAGGGTGAGGAGTACCTGACGGACGTGCTCGGGATTCTGCGGGAGGCCGGGCATCGGGTCGGGGCGTCGGTCGCCGCCGATCACCGGGAGATCGCCGGGATCAACAACCGGGTGCAGCTCGCCGAGGCTCGTCGGATTCTCAACGACCGGTTGGTGACGCGGGCGATGCTCGACGGTGTGACCATCGTCGATCCGGTGACGACCTGGGTGGACGTGACTGTCACGTTCGAGCAGGACGCCCTCGTGCACCCGAACACGCAGCTCATCGGCTCGACGCACATCGGTGAGGGCGCGGAGGTCGGGCCGAACAGCCGGCTGAAGGACACCCGGGTGGGTGCGGGGGCGCGGGTGGACAACACGGTGTCGGACGGTGCGCGGATCGGTGCGCAGGCGTCGGTGGGGCCGTACGCGTATCTGCGGCCGGGTACTCGTCTCGGGGTCGAGGCCAAGATCGGTACGTATGTGGAGACGAAGAACGCGTCGATCGGTGAGGGGACGAAGGTTCCGCATCTGTCGTACGTCGGTGATGCGACGATCGGTGATTTCACGAACATCGGTGCCGCGAGTGTGTTCGTGAACTACGACGGTGAGAACAAGCACCACACGACGGTCGGGTCGCATTGCAAGACGGGTTCGGACAACATGTTTGTGGCTCCTGTCACGGTCGGGGACGGTGCTTACACCGCTGCCGGGTCCGTGATCACGAAGGATGTGCCGCCCGGTTCGCTGGCCGTGGCCCGTGGTCAGCAGCGGAATATCGCGGGTTGGGTGGCTCGGAAGCGTCCTGGGAGTGCGGCCGCGAAGGCGGCCGAGGCGGCGGTCCGCAAGGGCGAGGGCGAGGACTGACCGGAAACAGGTGCGCCAAACACGGCGTACCGTGATAAGTGCACATCCGCACGAGTGCACACCCGCACCCCTACCAGCTGATACGGCCTCTCACGCCCAGCCGAGAGGTCGTCTGAGCAGCCGGCTGGCTGAGACACCTCTGAGGAGACAGTGCTGTGACCGGGATCAAGACGACCGGCGAGAAGAAGATGATGTTCTTCTCCGGCCGCGCCCACCCCGAGCTTGCCGAGGAGGTCGCCCAGCAGCTGGGTGTCGGGGTTGTCCCGACGAAGGCCTTCGACTTCGCGAACGGCGAGATCTATGTCCGCTACCAGGAGTCGGCTCGTGGTGCGGACTGCTTCGTGATCCAGAGCCACACGGCTCCGATCAACCAGTGGATCATGGAGCAGCTGATCATGATCGACGCGCTGAAGCGTGCGTCGGCGCGGTCCATCACGGTGATTGTGCCGTTCTACGGTTACGCGCGGCAGGACAAGAAGCACCGGGGTCGTGAACCGATCTCGGCGCGTCTGATCGCGGATCTGATGAAGACGGCGGGTGCCGACCGGATTCTGACGGTGGACCTGCACACGGACCAGATCCAGGGCTTCTTCGACGGTCCGGTGGATCACCTGTTCGCGCTGCCGCTGCTGGCGGACTACGTGGGCGAGAAGGTGGACCGGGACAAGCTGACGGTGGTTTCTCCGGACGCGGGTCGGGTGCGGGTCGCGGACCGTTGGTGTGACCGGCTCGGTGCGCCGCTGGCCATCGTGCACAAGCGGCGTGACAAGGACGTGGCGAACCAGGTGACCGTCCACGAGGTCGTGGGTGAGGTCAAGGGCCGGGTGTGTGTGCTGGTGGACGACATGATCGACACCGGTGGCACGATCTGTGCGGCTGCGGACGCGCTGTTCGCGCACGGTGCGGAGGATGTCATCGTGACGGCGACGCACGGTGTGCTGTCGGGTCCGGCTGCGGACCGGCTGAAGAACTCGCGGGTGAGTGAGTTCGTGTTCACGAACACGCTGCCGACGCCGGCGGAGCTGGGCCGGGATCTGGACAAGATCACGGTGCTGTCGATCGCTCCGACGATCGCGAGTGCGGTGCGTGAGGTGTTCGAGGATGGTTCGGTGACGAGCCTCTTCGACGAGCAGTGAGGTTTCTGCACGGCCCTCGGCGCAGCTCGTTCGCGGGCTAGCTGAAGATCCTTTTGGGTGCGGCCTCCCTCCCCGAGTAGACTGCTGCAGTTGCTCGGCGAGGGAGGCCGTGCCTGTTGGTACAGGTATCGGTGGTCCGTTATCGACGCGCTCTTCGTAGCAGGCCGTTCGTGGCCGGGTGACCCAGTCCGTTCGCGATTCCTACGAGGAGTGATCAATATGTCCGAGGTGAAGCTCGCCGCCGAGACCCGTACCGAGTTCGGCAAGGGTGCGGCCCGTCGTATCCGTCGTGACAGCAAGGTTCCCGGTGTGCTGTACGGCCACGGTTCGGACCCGCTGCACCTGACCCTGCCGGGCCACGAGCTGCTGCTGGCGCTGCGTACGCCGAACGTCCTGATCTCCCTGGACATCGACGGCAAGACCAACGAGCTGGCGATCCCGAAGTCCGTGCAGCGTGACCCGATCAAGGGCTTCCTCGAGCACGTCGACCTGCTGCTGGTCAAGCGTGGCGAGAAGGTCACGGTCGAGATCCCGGTGCACGCCGAGGGCGAGCTGGCTGCCGGTGGCAACCTGCTGGAGCACGTCCTGAACGCGCTGCCGGTCGAGGCCGAGGCCACCCACATCCCCGAGGCGCTCACCGTCTCCGTCGAGGGCCTGGAGGCCGGTGCCTCCGTCCTCGCCAAGGACATCAAGCTGCCTTCCGGTGTGACCCTGGCCGTGGACGAGGACGCGGTCGTTCTGCAGGTCCTGCAGGCGCAGGCCGAGGAGGCCGTGGAGGGCGAGGCCGAGGGCGAAGAGGCCGCGGAGGCCTGACCGGCGGTTTGGCCGTAGCAGGGCTGGGAGCCGTTTTCAGGGCACCCGGTGCTGCAGGTTGTGCCCACCTGTTCCGCGCTGCGGAACGACTGCCCACAGCGGTAGCGGTACAGCTGCCCACAGCAGTAGCTGTTCCAGCCGCTGCTTCCCTCGCGGGGAGCAGCGGCTGGCGCGTATCAAGGAGACATGGACGTCGTGACCACCCCCGCCAACGCCCCCTGGCTCGTCGTCGGGCTGGGTAATCCCGGGCCGGAGTACGCCATGAACCGGCACAACGTCGGGTTCATGGTGGTGGATCTGCTCGCGGAGCGGATCGGGGGGAAGTTCAAGCGGGCGGGCAAGGCGCAGGGGCAGGTGGTGGAGGGGCGGATCGGTCCGGTGGGGCCGGCGAACCGGCGGGTGATCCTGGCCAAGCCGATGTCGTTCATGAACCTGTCCGGTGGTCCGGTGAACGCGCTGCGGGACTTCTACAAGGTGCCGGTGGCGAACATCGTCGCGATCCATGACGAGCTGGACATCGACTACGGCACGCTGCGGCTGAAGCTGGGCGGTGGCGACAACGGGCACAACGGTCTGAAGTCGATGACGAAGGCGATGGGGGCGGACTACCACCGGGTGCGGTTCGGGATCGGGCGGCCGCCGGGGCGGATGCAGGTCGCGGACTTCGTGCTGAAGGATTTCTCCTCGGCGGAGCGCAAGGAGCTGGACTACTTCGTGGACCGTGCGGCGGACTCGGTGGAGTGCCTGGTGACCGAGGGGCTGGAGCGGGCGCAGAGCGCGTACAACTCCTGACTTGTCCGGCCTTGCTGCCCGCCTGAGTTGACCGGTCGTAGGGGTATGGCCAATGATCCCGGCCATGCCTGCCTCAGCCGCCACCGCTCGCCAGGCCTCCGTGACCGCGCTGCGGTTCGGGCGGGTCGCCACGATGGGTGCGCTCGCCGCGCTGATCCTGTTCACCGGGGTGTGGGGTTCCTGGGGGACCGCGCAGCACGTGATGCTGACGAAGGGGCGCGAGCGCGGCACGGTCAGGGTGACGAGCTGTACGGGGGACACGTGCCGGGGCCCGTTCACGCCGGTGTCCGAGGGGGCGAGGGCGCGTTCGAGCGTGGAGATCGCGAAGTCGGTCGCGGTGCGCAAGGGGCTGACGTACGACGTCGTCGTGAAGCCGGGGACCGATGAGGTGGTGCGGTCGGGGCCGGCGGGGATTCTGTACGCCTGGGTTCCGCTGGGTGGTGCGCTGCTGCTGGCGTCGGTGGTCGTGGCGGGTGGTCTGCGGCTGGCCCGTCCCGCGTGGGTGCTGGCGGGGTCGGGGATCGCGCTGCTGACGGCTGCTTTCTTCGCGACGCTCTGAGGGTTCGTGACTCTCTGAGGGGTTGGGGCGTTCTTCACGTCTGTGGGGGGCCTGTGTGTTGCCTGTTCGTGATTGACCGGCTGCCTGGCGGGACTGGAAGCTGAACCGCCCCCTCCACATCTTCCCGTTCGCATCTCGAAGATGGACTGCCCTATGCCCTCCCTCCCCCGCGTCGGCGTGCTGACAGCCCTCGCCTCCGCGGCCCTTCTGGCCGCCCCCGCCGCCGCACACGCCACCGCTCCCGGTGACAACGGCACCGTCAAGATCCATGACGCGAAGACCGGCGAGGAACTGCGCCGCAACGAGCCGCACGTGTGCACGTTCTACCTGGACGCCTTCGGCTTCGACCGCGTCCAGCAGGTCGACTGGCACATCGAGGCCTGGGCGCCGACGGCCGCCACCAAGGGCGCCACGGTGAAGTCGGGCGCCCTCACCCTGGACGCGGACGGTCACGGCCGTACCGAGGACCTGTCGCTGCCCGACGGGCACTACAAGCTGTTCTGGAACTTCGTGGGTGAGAAGGGGTCGGCCAAGCACAAGGTCTTCTGGACCGACTGCAAGGGCTCCGAGGCAGGCGGGGGCAAGCCGTCCGGCTCGGCGTCGCCGTCCGCTTCGGCCTCTTCGTCCGCTGCGTCGTCCGGTACGGCCCCGAGCGCGTCGGCGTCCGGATCGCCTGCCTCGGCGGCCTCCTCCGTCCCGTCCTCCGCCCCGTCCGCCCAGGCAGGGGGCGGTGACCTCGCCGAGACCGGCAACGGTGCCCCGGTGGGCCTGCTGTCGGCCGCCGCGGCCGCGCTGGTCGGTGCGGGCGGCTATCTGGTGGCCCGGCGCCGCAAGGCCCGGCAGGGCTGAGGCTCCAGGGCCGAGGCCGCTGAACGCACGGTGCCCCCGAGGTCGTACGGACCTCGGGGGCACCTGCGTTGTGCGGTGGCCGTCAGCCGGTGTTGCGCAGGCCCGCTGCCACGCCGTTGACGGTGAGGAGCAGGGCGCGGGCGAGCAGCGGGTCGGGTTCGGCTCCGGCGGCAGCGGCGTCGCGCTGGCGCTTGAGCAGGGTGACCTGGAGGTAGGAGATCGGGTCCAGGTAGGCGTCGCGGATGGTGAAGGTCTGCCGGAGGGCGGGCTGGGCGTCGAGGAGTTCGTTCTCGCCGGTGACGCGCAGCATCTCGCGGACGGTCAGCTCGTGTTCGGCCTTGATGGTGTCGAAGACGTGCTTGAGGTCGTCCGGGACGAGGGTGTCCACGTAGTGCTGGGCGATCCGCAGGTCGGTCTTGGCGAGGGTCATCTCGACGTTGGAGATGAAGTTGCGGAAGAAGTGCCACTGCTCGTGCATCTCGTCCAGGACGGTGTCCAGGCCGGCCTCGCGCAGGGCCTTGAGGCCGGAGCCGACGCCGAACCAGCCGGGGACGATCTGCCGGGACTGGGTCCAGCCGAACACCCACGGGATGGCGCGCAGGCCGTCGAGTCCGGCGCCGGAGTCGGGGCGGCGCGACGGCCGGGAGCCGAGGTGGAGGTCGGCGAGCTGGTCCACGGGGGTGGAGGCGAAGAAGTAGGCGGGCAGGTCGGGGTCCTCCACGAGCCTGCGGTAGGCGGCGTGGGCGGCGTCCGACACCACGTCCATGGCCGCGTCCCAGCGGGCGAGGGCCTCGTCGGACTGGCGGGGGGCGGTGTGCAGGGCGGAGGCCTGCAGGGTGGCCGCGACCGTCAGTTCGAGGTTCTCCCGGGCCAGGGACGGGATGAGGTACTTGTCGGAGATGACCTCGCCCTGTTCGGTGACCTTGATCTCGCCCTCCAGGGTGCCCCAGGGCTGGGCGAGGATGGCGTCGTGGGAGGGGCCGCCGCCGCGGCCGACGGTGCCGCCGCGGCCGTGGAAGAGGCGGAGGCGGACGCCGTACCGGTGCGCCACGTCACGCAGGCGGCGCTGTGCCCGGTGGATCTCCCACTGGCTGGTGGTGATGCCGCCGAACTTGGAGGAGTCGGAGTAGCCGAGCATGACCTCCTGGACGTCGCCGCGCAGCGCGACCAGGCGCCGGTAGGACGGGTCGGAGAGCATGTCCTCGAGGATGGTGTCGGCGGCGCGCAGCTCGTCGGTGGTCTCCAGGAGCGGCACGATGCCGATCTTGGCCCAGCCGGCGTGCAGGTCGAGGAGGCCGGCCTCACGGGCGAGGACGGCGGCGGCGAAGACGTCGTCGGCGCCCTGGCACATGGAGATGATGTAGGACTCGATGACCTCGGGGCCGAAGACCTCCAGGGCACGCTTGACGGTCTCGAAGACGCCGAGGGTCTTGGCGCCGGCCGCGTCGACGGGGGCCGGGGTCGGGGCCAGCGGCCTCCTGGAGCGCAGCTCCTTGGCGAGGAGCTTGGCCCGGTAGTCGCGGGGCATGTCGGTGTAGCGCCAGGACTCCTCGCCGAGACGGTCGAAGAGCTGGCCGAGGGCGTGGTGGTGGGCGTCGGCGTGTTCGCGTACGTCCATGGTGGCGAGCTGGAGACCGAAGGCGGCCAGGGTGCGGATGGTGCGGCTCATGCGGCCGTCGGCGAAGAGGGCGCCGCGGTGCTCGCGCAGGGAGGTCTGGATGAGCCTGAGGTCGCTCAGCAGTTCGCCGGTGCCGAGGTAGTCGCGACCGTCCTGGTGAGGGGTGCCCTTGGCGAGGCGCTGCTTGGTGTTCTCCAGCTTCTGCCGGATGCAGGTGGCCTTGAGCCGGTAGGGCTCCTCTGCGTTGAGGCGCTTGTAGCGGGGGCTGATCTCGGGCAGCCGCTCCAGGTCGGCGTGGAGGGACTGGAGGAGTTCCTCGGTGGCGCCGGCGTAGCGGATGGAGTTGGAGAGCAGTCCGCGCAGTTCGTCGATCATCTCCAGGGCGTCGTTGATGCCGTGTTCGTGCTGGAGGATGAGGACGTCCCAGGTGACCTGGGGGGTGACGTTGGGGTTGCCGTCGCGGTCGCCGCCGATCCAGGTGCCGAAGGTGAGGGGGCGGGTGTCGTCGGGGAGCTTGACGCCGACGCGCTCCAGTTCGGCCGTCAGATCCTCCAGGACGTCGCCCACCGCGTCGGCGTGCAGTTCGTCGAGGTAGTAGATGGCGTTGCGGGCCTCGTCGGCGGGCTCGGGCCGGACGACGCGCAGTTCGTCCGTCTGCCACACCAGGTCGATGTTCTCGGCGAGGCGGACGTCGTGGCGGCGGCGGTCGGAGTCGAGGACAGGGGTGTCCAGGAGTGCGGCGATGCGCCGGAGCTTGTTGAGGACCGACCGGCGCGCGGCCTCGGTGGGGTGTGCCGTGAACACTGGACGAACGTTGAGGTGCTCGACGCTCTGCCGCAGGTGCTCGGGGTCGGCGTCCTTGAGGCGGTCGGCGGTGCGGGCGAGCAGGCCGCCCTCGGCGGCGCGCCTTTCGCGCAGCTCGCGGCCGCGGTGCACCTGCTCGGTGACGTTGGCCAGGTGGAAGTAGGTGGAGAAGGCGCGGACCAGCTTGGCGGCGGTGTCCAGTTCGGTGCCCCGCAGCAGCTCGGCGGCGGCCTCGCCGTCCTCGCGGGTGAGGCGGCGGACCTTCTCGACGAGGTCGAGGAGTTCGGGGCCTTCCTGCCGTACGAGGGTCTCGCCCAGGAGGTCACCCAGTCGCCTGATGTCGGCGCGCAGCTCGCTGCTGGTCGTGGTGGTCTGGTCGTCGGCACTGCTCACAGGTGCGGCTCCTTGCAGTGTTGAAGCTCGTCTGGGAGGGAACCCGGAGACCGTCCACCATGCGACGGGTGCCGCATACGGGTCGGAACGTCCGGGAAGGAATCAGAGCGGACCGCGCTGTCCGACCGACTCCAAGGATAGGTGTCCATGCGGACGCGCAGGTTCTCGGGCTCTTGCCGCGGCTCGACACGCTGCCATACTTACGTCGCCGTAGGTTACGGAACCGTAGGGAAGGATTGCTGGAGTCCCGTTCGGTCCGGCCGGTCCGGCGCCCTGTCTCGACCCTCGAACCCCACAGGGGACACGCATGACCTCACGTTCCGATGTGATCGAAGAATCCCGTACGGCCGACGACACTCCCATTTCCTCCGCCACGCTGGGCGGCGAGCAGAAGCGTTCGATCGAGCAGATCACGCTGCTCCTGTTCATCACCGTGCCGTTCCTGGCGCTGGTGGCGGCCGTGCCGCTGGCCTGGGGCTGGGGGGTGAGCTGGCTCGATCTGGGCCTGCTGGTGTTCATGTACTACCTGGGGTGCCACGGCATCACGATCGGTTTCCACCGGTACTTCACCCATGGTTCGTTCAAGGCCAGGCGGCCGCTCAGGATCGCGCTGGCGATCATGGGGTCGCTGGCGGTCGAGGGCCCGCTGGTGCGCTGGGTGGCCGATCACCGCAAGCATCACAAGTTCTCCGACGCCGAGGGCGACCCGCACTCGCCGTGGCGGTTCGGGGAGACGGTTCCCGCGCTGATGAAGGGCCTGTGGTGGGCGCACATCGGCTGGATGTTCGACGAGGAGCAGACCCCGCAGGAGAAGTACGCGCCGGATCTGATCAAGGACCCGGCGATCCGGGCGGTCTCCCGTCAGTTCGCCCTGTGGACGGCCGTGTCCCTGCTGGTGCCGCCGCTGGTCGGTGGTCTGGTGACGATGTCCTGGTGGGGCGCGTTCACCGCGTTCTTCTGGGGCTCACTCGTGCGAGTGGCGCTGCTGCACCATGTGACGTGGTCGATCAACTCGATCTGCCACGCGGTGGGCAAGCGGCCGTTCAAGTCGCGGGACCGCTCGGGCAACGTGTGGTGGCTGGCGGTGCTGTCCTGCGGGGAGTCCTGGCACAACCTGCACCACGCCGACCCGACCTCGGCGCGGCACGGCGTGATGCGCGGCCAGATCGACTCCTCCGCGCGGATCATCCGCTGGTTCGAGTTGCTCGGCTGGGCGTACGACGTGCGCTGGCCGTCACGCTCGCGTATCGATTCGCGCCGTAACACCGAGGAAGGCGGCTCTCGGCGCCGGAAGGAAGCCGCGAAGGCGGCATGATTGACGCCGTGGCGACCGACTCCAGCACCCCCAGCACTGACAAGCCGCGGCGAGCGCGCCGGACCCGTATGACCGGTGCGGAGCGCCGCCAGCAGCTGCTGGAGATCGGTCGCACCCTCTTCGCGGCGAAGGGCTTCGAGGGCACCTCGGTGGAGGAGATCGCGGCGAAGGCCGGGGTGTCCAAGCCGGTGGTGTACGAGCACTTCGGCGGCAAGGAGGGGCTGTACGCGGTGGTGGTGGACCGCGAGATGCGGCGCCTGCTGGACATGGTCACCGGCTCCCTGACCGCCGGCCACCCCCGTGAGCTGTGCGAGCAGGCGGCCTTCGCGCTCCTCGACTACATCGAGGAGTACACGGACGGCTTCCGGATCCTGGTCCGCGACTCCCCCATCCCCCAGTCCACGGGCTCCTTCGCCTCCCTCATCTCCGACATCGCCACCCAGGTGGAGGACATCCTGGGCCGCGAGTTCAAGTCCCGCGGCTTCGACCCCAAGCTCGCCCCCCTGTACGCCCAGGCCCTGGTCGGCATGGTCGCCCTGACCGGCCAGTGGTGGCTGGACGTACGCCGCCCGAAGAAGGCGGAGGTCGCGGCCCACCTGGTGAATCTGGCGTGGCACGGCCTGGACGGGCTGGAGCAGAAGCCTCGGTTGATAGGGCACCGGAAGAGCTGAGGTTCACCTCAAGAGGTGACATCGATAGACCACAAGATGCACCTTGTGGAACCATGTAGGGCATGACCGAGATTGCGATCAGCGCCGCCCGTTCCCAGCTCGGAGACCTGGTCCGCCGTGCGGCTCATGGCCGCGAGACCATCGCCCTCACCGACCACGGGCATGTGGCGGCACTTCTCGTCTCGCCGCAGGTGATAGAGGATCTCGAAGACGCCCTGGCCGTCGCCGACTACCAGCGACGCAAGGCTGAGGGCACCTTGGGAGAGGGCATCCCCCATGAGGAGGTCGGACGCCTTCTGGGGCTGCGTCCGTGACCTACCGCATCATCTGGGAGCCGGGCGCCACGGACCAGGCCGTACGGTTCCTCAAGGACGACCCTTCTGGGCTCGCGTCCGTCTATGAAGCCGTCGACGCACTCGCCGAGACACCGCGCCCCGCCAACTCCACCGCTTACGGCCCCAACATCCGGCGCCTGCGCGTGGGCGCGTACCGCGTCCTCTACGTGATCGAAGACGACGTGGTTCGCATCCTCATCACACACCTGGGTCGGACGGCCTGACCTTCTCCAGAAACTCCAGCCGGTTCCCCACTGGATCCTCCGAGTAGAAGCGTAGGTGGCCGGGGAGGTTGTCGTCCCAGGTCACCGGCGCTCCACGTGCGGCCAGCCGGGCAGCGTACGCCTCGATGTCCGTCACTCGGAGTCCCGGATGGGCCTTCTTCGCGGGCCGGAAGTCCTTCTCGATGCCCAGATGGAGCTGGACGGGTCCCGCCTGGAACCAGCAGCCGCCCCGCGCCGCCAGCACAGGCGGCTTCGGGATCTCCGTCATTCCGAGGACGTCGACGTAGTACGCCCGCAGCGTGTCCTCCGACCGGGGCGGAGCCGCCAGCTGGACGTGGTCCACAGCGGCGAGCATCGTCACTCCCCCTTCACGGCCACCGCGAACAGGCGGCGGAAGGGCAACACCGTGCCGTACGGCTCGGTCGGGTAGGCCTCCCGGAGCAGGTCGCGGTACTCGGTGACGAAGGCGTCGCGGGCCTCGGGGTCGTCGGCCAGGGCGGTCAGAGCGGGGCGGAGGCCGGTGCCCTTGACCCAGTCAAGGACCGGGTCCTCGCCCGGAAGGATGTGGAGGTACGTCGTCTGCCACACATCGGTCGCGCAGCCCAGGCGGGCGAGGCGGTCCAGGTAGACGCCGGGCTCGTGGACGGAGTCCTCGTGGCGCAGGACGTCGGCCAGGCGGGACTTCCAGCGGGGTGTGGCGGCCAGTTCGCGCATCAGGGCGTGCAGCGGGGCGTCGATGTTGTCCGGGACCTGGAAGGCGAAGGTGCCGCCGGGCTTGAGGGCGGCGATCCAGTCGGCGAAGCGGTCGGTGTGCCCCGGCACCCAGTGCAGGGTGGCGTTGGAGACGATCAGGTCGTGCGGCTCCTCGGGCGTCCAGACGCGGGCGTCGGCGTGGGCGAAGTCGAGGTGGCCGCCGCCGGCCGTGGCGCCCTCGTGGTCGACGTGGGCCTTGTCGAGCATCTCGGGCGAGTTGTCGTAGCCGGTGATGTGCGCGGTGGGCCAGCGTTCGGCGAGCAGGGCGGTGACGTTGCCGGGGCCGCAGCCGAGGTCGGCGATGCGCGGCCGCTCGTCCGGGAGAGCCGGGACGCGGGCGAGCAGGTCGGCGAAGGGGCGGGAGCGGTGGCCGGCGTGGCGGAGGTACTGGGCGGGGTCCCAGGTGGGCGTCGTCATGTCCTCCACTCTCCCGCCGCACTTATCTTGATGTCAAGAGACTTGAGATCAAGAGACTTCATGTCGACACAACCACTACACTGATCTCCATGGAGGACGAGGTCGATCGGCTGGTCGCAGCGTGGCGCCGGGAGCGTCCGGACCTCGACGTGGAGCCGCTGGAAGTGCTCAGCCGGGTGAGCAGACTGGCCCGGCACCTGGACCGCGCACGCCGGCTCGCCTTTTCCGAGCACCAACTCGAACCCTGGGAGTTCGACGTGCTGACCGCGCTCAGGCGCGCGGGAACGCCGTACCAGCTCTCCCCCGGACAGCTGCTGACCCAGACCCTGGTCACCTCGGGCACGATGACCAACCGGATCGACCGGCTCGCGAAGAAGGGCCTGGTGGAGCGGCTGCCCGACCCGAGCGACCGGCGGGGCGTGCTGGTCCGGCTGACCGACACGGGCCGGGACCGCGCGGACCAGGCGCTCGCGGGCCTGCTGGAACAGGAGCGGGCGATCCTCGCCGAGCTGTCCCGCGCCCAGCGCGCCGAACTCGCCGGCCTGCTACGCCAGCTGACCGCCCCGTTCGACAACATCCCCGGCTAGGTCCACCGGCCCGACTCCGGCCCGCCGGGCGAGCGCGACGGCGGCCAGGGTCGAGTGGACGCCCAGCTTGCCGAGGACGTTCTGCATGTGGGTGCGCACGGTGTGCGGGGAGAGGAACAGCCGTTCGGCGACGGCCTTGCGGCCGAGGCCCGCGACCATGCAGCGCAGCACCTCCCGCTCGCGCGGGGTCAGCGACTCCACCAGCTGCTCGCTCTCGGTGCGGTGCTTGCGCGCGGCCGTCAGCTCCTTGAGGACGCCCGTGAGCAGGGCGGGCGGCAGATGGGTCTCGTCGCGCAGCACACCCCGGATCACCGTCAACAGCCGGGAGAGCGAGCAGTCCTTGGCGACCCAGCCGGAGGCACCCGCCTGCAGCGCGAGGGCCGCGCGCCGGGGGTCGTCCTTCTCGGCGAGCACCACCGTGCGCACTGCGGGCTGCGCCGAGCGGACGCCCGCGACCAGCGAGATCCCGTCGACCAGGCCCTCCTCGTTGCCCTCCCGCACGGGCACGGCCGGGCGGACGCCGGGCAGGTTGCCGCCCAGGTCGGCGTCGACGAGAAGGACGTCGTAGCGGCGGCCCTCGGCGGCCGCGCGCTCCAGGCAGCGCAGCGCGGCCGGGCCGCTGCCGGCGGCGGAGACGTCGACGTCGGGCTCGGCGGCCAGCGCCGCGGCCAGCGACTCGGCGAAGATGCGGTGGTCGTCGACGACCAGGACTCGGATACGAACCACGAAACCCCCTTCCCCAGGCTCCGCACGGAGCAGGGGATACCCAAGGTTCGGAGCACGACGACCCGCGCGGGCACGACACCTGCGGAAGGAACGCCCACCGCACGGCCGCCGCCGTTGCGGAAACTGCTACCCCCACCACAGGCGCCGTACCCGCCTGTCTCGCCCCCTGATAAGCACCGGCCCCCACCGGTACTGCTCCTCAGAGTACGGATGGGAGCACGGAGCGGAAGCCGATTTACAGAACTGGCCGTCCGGCACGTTTATGGTGTGCCGCATGTTTCGTATTGAGGCGGAAGTCGACAAAGCCCGACGTGATCTGCTCCGCTCCCGGCTGCGGGACACCAACACGGCGGCGTCCCCGGTGCTCGCGGCCCTGCGCGGCACACCGGGGGAACGTGAAGTCCCCCTGCACGTCTGGGCGCTGGACCCGGCCGGAGACCTGGCGGGCGGCCTGGTCGGCCACACCTGGACGACCTGGATGCACGTCACCTACCTGTGGGTCGACGCCGCCCACCGCGGTACCGGCCTCGGCTCCCGCCTCCTCACCAAGGCCGAGCGCATCGCCCGCACCAAGCGCGGCTGCACGGCCGCCCGGCTGGAGACGTGGGACTTCCAGGCACCGGAGTTCTACAAGAAGCAGGGGTACGACGTGGTGTGCGTGATCCCCGACTATCCGCCGGGGATCACGGAGTACACGCTGACGAAGCGGCTGGGGTGACGGGGGGTCACTCCGCCGGAGGGGTCGACGGAGGTGGCGAGGGCGGGGGCGGGTAGGGCGGCCGGGGCGGGGGCGGGTAGGGCGGCCGGGGCGGGATCCTGGGCGCCGGCGGGCCCACCGGTGGCGGCGGCTGGGGTTCCAGCGAGCGGCGGGGGCGGGGTGCCGGCGGCCGGGGGGTGAGGGGCGGTGCCGGGGTCGGCGGTGGCGGCGGGGGCAACGGCGGTTCGTCGTCCGACAGCACCGGGCCGCCCGCCCGCAGCCGCTCGATGGTCCGCTCCGCCCGGCGGCGGGCCCGGGGGTCGTCGTCGCGCCGGAAGAGCAGCCGCAGGGTGACGGGGCCGCGATATCCGAGCAGCACATAACCCGCGCCGCGGAGCTGCTCGGTGGAGATCAGCACGTACCCGAGCGCGTGCGCGATCGCCTCGGCCCGAGCCTTCACCGACACGGCGCCCTGGATCTCGACCTGCCCCCGGCCGTCGAACCGGGACCGTATCTCGTCGTCGTTCATCACTGGTCCTTGTAGCGGGGCAGTTCCGCGGGAAAGTCGCGGGGAGCCTTGCACCCGGCCAGTCTGTAGGCGTGCTTGGAAAGTTGGTAGGCGAAGTCGGTCAGAGCCTGCCGCAACGGCACGCCCGTGGCCTTGGCGCTTCCGTAGACCCGGGTCTCACCGATGACCGCGTAGGGCTCGGAGGCGTTGTAGGAAGGGACGGCGGGAGGTACACAGGGCACGTACACCGACGACGTGTCCGTACCGGGATCGATCTGAGCCAGACCTTCTATGTCGCCCACGGAGACGTGGATGACATGCCGGGCTCCGGACTCCCGATAGTTGTCGAGCCATTGCTGCTGGGAGACGGACTGGACCCGTGCTTCGCCGGAGAGGGACACGTCATCGCTGGTGGTGACGTGACACCAGAAAGACAGGTTGTCCCCCGCGCCCTGGCTGTCGGAGCCGCTGTCGGCCGATTGCGCCCGGGGCAGCACCTGCTTGACCATGTCCCGTTTGAGAGTGCCTTCGCACATCTTGTCCGGGAGCAGATAGAGGCCTTTGTTCAGGAAAAGCCACCCAGCGCCGCAGAAGAGTCCGAGAGCCACGAAGAACAGAAGGATGACTTTCGTTCGGCTCGTCTGTGACCTTTCCACTAGGGCCGCTCCTTCGTATTGCTCAAGTACTCACTGCTCTGGTCCCAGCCCAGGTTGACGGAATTGCGGATGAGATCGTCGGCGTCGTCCTTGGGCAGGTTCACATGGTGTCGAGCAAGCGCGTCCTCGGTCGACCACTGTGTCTGCTGGTTGACGGAATCCCGCATCGCATACAGGTCCTTGGCGCTCGCGTACAACCCCTGGTCCTTGGCGCCGTGCATCTCCTGGCCTTCGATCAGACGGTCGACGGCCCCGCCGGCAACGGCACCGGCCGCTCCCCCGACCACGGACCCCATGACCTCTCCGCCCAGATGCTCGGGGAGCTTGAGGCCGGTCAAACCGATGTTGACCCAGGTCTTGGCAGCGTCCCCCTTCTGCTTCAGGGCGTCGTTGTAGTCCGACTCTCCATCGACGGCGGCCTTGACTTCGCCGTCCGCGACGGAATGCCCGACGATGCCCTCGATGATGCCCGCATTCCTGCCGATGTCCTGGAGCACGTGCTCACGGGAGCCGTGGAACAAGGAAGGGTCGGAAAGATGTGATTCGAGGAGGCTGCCGGTGTAGATGCTCTCGCCGTAAATGATCCCGGCCCGGCCCGCCGGGTCGGCGGATGTCGCGGAGAGAAACCGCACCACATCGGGGACGTGCTTTCCCTGGAAAGCACCGGGATCTTCACTGTTCGTAAGGAAAGCGGAGCCCGAGTTGGGACCGGCCAGGGCCTGGCTGATCTCCGGCATATAAGAAGCCGACATGTCCCCGAAGCTCTCGCCCAGCCCCTTGGTCACCAGGTCCGCGCCCCCGTCGGGATCGGCCACCGCCTGCATGATGTTGCCCATGATCTTGACCTGGTCCGCGCTGTGCGGCGGGGCCATGGAGGAGGTGTCGCCGTTGGCGACCCCGGTGACCGCGGCCTCCAGGGCGTGCCCGAGGGACTCTCCGCGGTCCGTGTACTTGGTGGTGCCGAGCATGTGGTCCAGGTCCGACTTGGACTCGAAGGCGTGCTCCGCAGCCTCCGGGTTGTGGGAGAGGCCGTCGAACAGTCCCTCCAGCGGGTCCCGGCCGTTGCCGTCGCCGAAGACGAGGTCCGTCGCGTCGTAGCCCTTGACCCACAGGTCGTCGGTGTTCGACTCTCCCGCTCCCCTGTCCTGCTTGAACAGCTTCTGGCGGTAGTCGTCGAGGAACTCGGTGTCGTACTGGCCCTGGCGCATGAGGCTGCTGATGACCTGGGAGCCGAGGGCGCCGACCGGGCTGGGCGACTTGTCGGCGCGGAAGTTGGTGTTGGTCTCGGCGAGGAGGTCCTTCTTCCAGTCCTTCATCGCGTCCGAGTCCGAGAAGGACGCCGTGGCCAGCGTCATGCTCAGGTTGCTCTGCAGGTCCTTCATCGTGTCGAGTTCCGAGCCCCGCGCGCCGGCGTGGGTGTAGCTCATCTCGGTCCAGAACTGGAGCGTCTTCTTGGGCCCCAGGCGGGTCGCGAACTGCTCGGCGAACAGGGGGTCGTCGTGGTACTGCCCCATCGTGCGGTTGAAGGCGGCGATGTCGTCGAGGCTCATGTCGTCCGGGTTCTCGGCCATCTTCGCCAGCTTCTCCGCGGCGGCGACGGCCTTGGCCGCCTCGTCCCGGTCGGCGTAGGAGGCGTCGGCGAAGCCGTACTTGGCCTGGTCGACGAGGAGCCTCAGGACCTTCGCGGCGCTGGTGTCGCTCTCCGTCGCCTTGGACAGGATGCCCTGGATCTCGTCGCGGAAGGCGTCGACCACCTTCTGGTCCGTCACGCCGGTGTTCCCGCTGGGGTCGGACGCCCAGTCGGGCCGGGTGTTCCCGGCGACGGTGAACGTGCCGCAGCCGGTGTCGACCACGGTCAGGTTCTGCTCCGAGGCCCGCCTGATCGCGTCGTTCAGCTGGGTGCGGTAGCCGATGAGTTCGCCGCGTGTGTCGCTGAGGATCTTGGTGATGGAGTCGGCCTGGGTGTGCGCGTCGGCGAACTCGGCGGCGGTCTTGTCGATGAACTCGCGGCTGACGGTGGCGTTCACCCCCGCCCACTTGGCCGTGTCGGCCTTGGCCTTGAGGTTGTTCTCGGCGTCCTTCCGCAGGTCGGCGAGTTTCCTCGTCATCTGTTCCCAGTCGGTGACCGCTTCACCGAGCTTGGCGAAGTTTCCGTGGCGCAGAGCGTCGAGGTCCATCGGCGTCAGTGGCCCTTCCGGTCGTCGAAGCCCTCGTCGAGCGTGGCGATGCTGCTGACCGTGCCGGCGATGTAGGAGTCGTCGGCCGCGTGCTGGTTCTGGGTGGAGCGGAGGTGGTTGGAGATGTGGGCGCATGCGTCCAGCAGGGTCTTGGTCTGCTCGTTCCAGCGCTGCGTCACATGGTCCAGGGCGTCTCCGAGGGCGAAACCCTCGCCCTTGAGTCCGCCCGCGGCCGCCTCGGAGGCCACGCGCGCGTGGCCGCTGTAGGTCGTGAAGTCGTTGAACAGGTCATGGGCCGCCTTGCCGACCGCCTCCAGGTCCTTGTGCCCTACTACGAGATCTCCCTGGGTGCCGCCGCCTCCCTGGTCGGCCGGGTACTGGTTGAGCTGCATCCGGGTGGAATGCCGGTCGGCCGCCGTGGTCTTCAGCTGTTCCCACTCGTCCCACGCCATAGGTGTTCTCCCCCGTGTCTCCTGGTGCACCGCCGGACGCTGCGGTGATGGCCATGTACATTACCGGCCATTCCCAAGTGCCCTGCGGGGGCTCGGTAGTTCGGCCGAAGCCAGGGAACGACGACACCGGCCCCGTACACGTCGATCGCGTACGAGGCCGGTGTGGGCCGGGGGGGACCGATGCCGTCAGTTCGCCCGCCGCGCCCCCGCCGAAGGCACCGCTTCGAAGACGCGCGGGGCCGTGAAACCGGCCACGGCGAAGGCCTCCTCGACGGCCTTGGTGAGGGTGTCCACGTCGGTGGCCTCCGCGAGGACGATCGCCGAGCCGCCGAAGCCGCCGCCGGTCATACGGGCGCCGAGCGCGCCGTTCGCGAGGGCGGTGTCGACGACCAGGTCCAGCTCCGGGCAGGAGATGCGGAAGTCGTCGCGGAGGGAGGCGTGGCCCTCGGTGAGGACCGGGCCGATGGCGCGGGTCTCGCCGGCGCGGAGGAGGGCCACCACGCGCTCCACCCGCTGGTCCTCGGTGACGACGTGCCGGACCAGGCGGACGACCTCCTCCTCGTCGCCGAGGCGGGCGAGAGCCTCGTCGAGGTCGGCGTAGGCGACGTCGCGCAGGGCGTCCACGCCGAGCAGGGCCGCGCCCTTCTCGCAGCCGGCCCGGCGCTTGCCGTACTCGCCGCCGCTGTGGGCGTGCTTGACCTGCGTGTCGACCACCAGCAGGCGCAGGCCCTCGGCCGCGAGGTCGAAGGGGATCTGCTGCTGGGACAGGTCGCGGGTGTCGAGGAACAGGGCGTGCCCGGACTCGCAGCAGGCCGAGGCCGTCTGGTCCATGATCCCGGTCGGCGCGCCGACGTAGACGTTCTCGGCGCGCTGGCACAGGCGGGCCAGCTGCCAGCGCTGCAGACCGAGGTCGTACAGGTCGCTGAGCGCGAGCGCGATCACGACCTCCAGGGACGCGGAGGAGGACAGGCCGGCGCCGGTCGGGACCGTGGAGGACAGGTGGATGTCCGCGCCGGTGACCTCGTGGCCCGCCTCGCGCAGCGCCCAGACCACGCCCGCCGGGTACGCCGTCCAGTTCTCGTCGCTCTGCGGGGCGAGCGCGTCCAGCCGCAGCTCCACGATCCCGCCCTCGACGTCCGCCGAGTGCAGGCGCAGGACGCCGTCCGTGCGGCGGGAGACCGCCGCGGTGGCCTGGTGCGGCAACGCGAAGGGCATCACGAAGCCGTCGTTGTAGTCGGTGTGCTCGCCGATGAGGTTGACCCGGCCGGGCGCCGCCCAGACGCCCTCCGGCTCGGCGCCGTACAGCTCGGCGAAGCGCTCCCGGACCTGCTGTGCCCCCACTACTGCTCCCTTGCAGACTTCTCGATGTGCCGCGTGAACTCCCACGCGTCCGCGACGATCCCCGCGAGGTCCGCGCGGGACGGGTTCCAGCCCAGCTTCTCGCGGGCCGTGTCCGCCGAGGCGACCAGGACCGCCGGGTCCCCGCCGCGGCGCGGTGCGACCACCTCGGGGATCGGGTGACCGGTGACCTTGCGGACGGTGTCGATGACCTCGCGGACGGAGAAGCCGCTGCCGTTGCCGAGGTTGCAGATCAGGTGCTCGCCCGGCTGCGCGGCCGTCAGGGCCAGCAGGTGGGCCTCCGCCAGGTCCGCGACGTGGATGTAGTCGCGGACGCAGGTGCCGTCGGGGGTCGCGTAGTCGTCGCCGTAGACCGAGATCGCGTCGCGGCGGCCCTGGGCCACCTGGAGGACCAGCGGGATCAGGTGCGACTCGGGGTCGTGGCGCTCGCCGTAGGCCCCGTAGGCGCCGGCCACGTTGAAGTAGCGCAGGGACACCGCGGCCAGGCCGTGGGCGTTCGCCTCGCTGGTGATCATGTGGTCGACGGCGAGCTTGGTGGCGCCGTAGGGGTTGGTCGGCTTCGTCGGGGCGCTCTCCACGATCGGGACCTGCTCCGGCTCGCCGTAGGTGGCCGCCGTGGAGGAGAAGACCAGCTTGCGGACGCCCGCCTCGCGCATGGCGCCGAGCAGGGCCATGGAGCCGGCCACGTTGTTGTCCCAGTACTTCTCCGGCTTCACCACCGACTCGCCGACCTGCGAGGAGGCGGCGAAGTGCAGCACGCCGTCGTAGGAGGCGTCGAGCCACTTGGCGGCGTCGCGGATGTCGCCCTCGACGAAGGCGGCACCGGCGGGCACGCCCTCGCGGAAACCCGTGGAGAGGTTGTCGAGGACGGTGACCTCGTGGCCGGCCTCCAGCAGGTGCTGGGCGACCACGCTGCCGACGTACCCCGCCCCACCCGTCACCAGGTACTTCATGAACTCGCTACCTCTCGCAGTCGCTCGGCCGCGCGCTCCGGCGGCACGTCGTTGATGAACACGCTCATGCCGGACTCGGAACCCGCGAGAAACTTCAGCTTGCCGGAAGTGCGGCGGATGGTGAAAAGCTCGAGGTGGAGCGCGAAGTCGTCCCGCGTCACACCGTCGAACTCCTCCAGCGCGCCGAACGGGGCCTGGTGCCAGGCCGCGATGTAGGGCGTGGGGGACTCACCTTCACCGAAGATCCGGTCGAAGCGCCTCAAGAGTTCCAGATAGATCTGGGGGAATTCTGTGCGTGCCGCCTCGTCGAGCGCGAGCAGATCGGGGACGCGGCGCCTCGGGTACAGGTGGACCTCGTACGGCCAGTGCGCCGCGTAGGGCACGAAGGCCAGCCAGTGTTCACCCTCAAGGACGACACGCTCCCCGGCGAGTTCCTGCTCCACGATGGCGTCGAACAGGTTCTCCCCGCCGGTCGCCTCCTTGTGGGCGGCGAGCGAGCGGAGCATCAGCGCGGTGCGGGGCGTGGTGAAGGGGTAGGCGTAGATCTGACCGTGCGGGTGTCCGAGGGTCACACCGATCTCTTCACCCCGGTTCTCGAAACAGAACACCTGCTCGACGGAGGGCAGATGCGACAGCTCCGAGGTGCGGTCCGTCCAGGCGTCCAGCACCAGGCGGGCCTGCTCCCCGGTGAGGTCGGCGAAGGAGGCGTCGTGGTCGGAGGTGAAGCAGACGACCTCGCAGCGGCCGGAGTCGCCGGCCAGCGAGGGGAAGCGGTTCTCGAAGACGACGACGTCGTACGAGGAGTCCGGGATCTCGCTCAGCCGCTCGCCCCGCGTGGGGCACAGCGGGCACTCGTCGGCCGGCGGATGGTAGGTGCGGCCCTGACGGTGGGAGGCGATCGCCACCGAGTCGCCGAGCAGCACATCGCGGCGGACCTCGGACGTGGTGATCGTACGGTCCAGCGGGCGGCGGTCGACGGCGTCCCGCACGGTGTCGTCCCGAAGGTCGTAGTAGATCAGCTCACGACCGTCGGCCAGCAGGGTCGAGGTCTTTTTCACGCCGGACTCCTTGTTCAGCCCACCAGGGGTGTGTCCCGCACCCAATCACTCAACACAATCAAACATAACAGACCACAACCCGACAACACCCTGGACCATCACAATCAAACAAAGGACATCAACAGAAGTGTTCAATTGCTGAACGCGGAGGCATAGGTTCCGCTCTGGATCAGTTCGCGCAACGAAGCGAGTTCTCATGCAAACCCCCACATATGCCCCCACAGAACTGGCGGCGGAGCTACGGCTCCCCACGAACGGGCTGGACTACACGATCCTGGCGATCTACTTCGTCGTCGTCCTCGGCATCGGCTTCGCGGCCCGCCGCTCGGTGAAGACCAGCCTCGACTTCTTCCTCTCCGGACGCTCGCTGCCCGCCTGGATCACCGGCCTCGCCTTCATCTCGGCGAACCTGGCGGCCACGGAGATCCTGGGCATGGCCGCGAACAGCGCCCAGTACGGCGCCTACACCGTGCACTGGTACTGGATCGGCGCCATCCCCGCCATGGTCTTCCTGGGCCTGGTGATGATGCCCTTCTACTACGGCAGCAAGGTCCGCTCGGTCCCCGAGTTCCTGCTGCTGCGCTTCGACCGGGGCGCCCACCTGCTCAGTTCGATCCTGTTCGCCTTCGCGGCCATCCTGATCGCCGGTGTCAACCTGTACGCCCTCGCGATCGTCGTCGAGGCCCTGCTCGGCTGGCCGCAGTGGGTGGCCATCGTGGTCGCCGGCGCCTTCGTGCTCGCGTACATCACGCTGGGCGGCCTGTCCTCGGCGATCTACAACGAGGTCCTGCAGTTCTTCGTGATCCTCGCCGCCCTCATCCCGATCACCGTCCTCGGCCTGAAGAAGGTCGGCGGCTGGAGCGGCCTGACCGACAAGCTCACCGCCACCCACGGCCCGAACTTCACGACCGCCTGGGGCGGCACCGGCATCGGCAGCGCCAACCCGCTGGGCGCCAACTGGCTCACCATCGTCCTCGGCCTCGGCTTCGTGCTCTCCTTCGGCTACTGGACGACCAACTTCGCCGAGGTGCAGCGCGCGCTGTCCGCGAAGAACCTCTCCGCCTCCCAGCGCACCCCGCTGATCGCCGCCTACCCGAAGGTCTTCATCGTCTTCCTGGTGATGATCCCGGGCCTGGTCGCCGCCGCGATCGTCCCGCACTTCGGCACCCCCGCCTCCGGCTACCAGTACAACGACGCCATCCCCTTCCTGATGCAGGAACTGCTGCCCAACGGCGTGCTCGGCATCGCGGTCACCGGCCTGCTCGCCGCGTTCATGGCCGGCATGGCCGCCAACGTGTCGTCGTTCAACACGGTGTTCACCAATGACATCTGGGCCCGCTACGTCGTGCGCGGCCGCGAGGACTCGTACTACGTCCGCTTCGGCCGCCTGATCACCGCGGTCGGCGTCGTCGCCTCCATCGGCACGGCGTTCCTGGCCTCGTCGTTCTCGAACATCATGGCCTACCTGCAGACGCTGTTCTCCTTCTTCAACGTGCCGATGTTCGTCGTCTTCATCGTCGGCATGTTCTGGAAGCGCGCCTCCGCCAAGTCCGGCTTCTGGGGGCTGCTCGCCGGCACCGTCACCGCGATGGTCAACTACTTCGTCTTCTACAAGAAGGGCATCATCGCGATCCCCTCCGACCAGGGCGCCAACTTCGTCTCCGCGATCGCGGGCTTCGTCGCCGGCGCGGTCGTCATGTTCGCCGTGTCCCTGTTCACCAGCCCGAAGCCGGCCGTGGAACTGCAGGGCCTGGTCTACGGCACCCGCTCCCCCGGCATGGCCGAACCGGCCGCCCCCGGCGACGAGGCCTGGTACCGCAAGCCGGCCCTGCTGGGCTGGGGCGCGGTCGTCCTGGCCGCCGCCTGCTACATCCCGTTCTCGTTCTGACCGCGGGAGGATGAGGAAACCATGAGCGAGCACTCTCGCCGTCACGAGCACGAGCACTTCCACTACTCCGAAGAGGATGTCCAGCGGGAAGTCACCGAGCTGGAGGGCAAGTCCGCGACCGCGGCCCGCATCTTCGACCTGCGCCGCATCATCGGCGGCCTCTTCGTGCTCTACGGCGTCATCGTCACCATCACCGGCATCACCGACTCCCAGGCCGAGATCGACAAGGCCCAGGGCATCAACATCAACCTCTGGACCGGCATCGGCATGCTGCTCCTGGGCATCTTCTTCCTGGCCTGGCTGAAGCTCCGGCCCACTCCGCCGCCACTTCCTCCGGAGGGGGTGCCGGAGGAGGAGCACCGTCCGTAGCTACAGCTCCGGTCCCGCCGAATCCAGCAGCGGGCCTGCCCTGTCCAGCAACCCCGTGCGCGCAGCCAACGCCGCCGCCTCCAGACGCGAACCCACGCCCAGCTTCATCAGCACCCGCTGGACGTGGGTACGGGCCGTGCTCGGCGCGATCCCCATGCCCGCCGCGATCAGCCGGGTGTCCTCCCCGTCGGCCACCCGCACCAGCACCTCCACCTCCCGCGGCGTCAGCATCTGCAGCAGCCGCTGCCCCTCGTCGTCGGGCTGGGCCGCAGGGTTGAGCAGCTCACCGAACGCACCCTGCAGCAACTGCGGCGCCACCGCCGCCTCCCCCGCGCGGGCCTTCATGATGGCCCGCTCGACCCCCTCGATCCGCTCGTCGTGCCGTACGTACCCCGACGCACCGGCCGCGAAGGCCGCCGCGATACCCCGCGGCGAGGGCACGGGACCCAGCACCAGCACCGCCACCTGCGGACGGTCCCGCTTGATCTTCACCACCGGGTCGAAGGCCCCCGGCTCGGCCGGCCCCGCCGTCCCCAGCAGGCACACCTCCGGCGCCCGCGCGATCACCAGATCCGCCGCGCCCGCGACCGGCGCCGCCGCCGCCAGCACCCGGTGCCCGCGCAGCTTCAGCGCCGACGCCAACGCCTCCGCGAGCAGGCGATGGTCGTCGACGACCATGAGCCGCACTCCCATAGAGCAACCCCCCAGTCCCCCTTATGGATGCCCCACTATGGACGCCCACCGGTCCACCACGACAGAGGGCCCCCCGGCTCCGCTGCCTTCATGCCCCCGGAAGCTACACGCTTGTTCGACGTCGCGCTGCCCCTATGAAGGAGAAGTGCCCCGGATCGACGAAATCCGGGGCACTCCCTGGTAATACCTGGCATTCACCCCGGGCGCTCTGAAGCGCTCGGGGGCGTGCGATCAGCCGCCCGCGCCGAACGCGAGCAGCAGATACTCCTTGCCGTACGACACCTTGTGCGCGTACACGGCCGACATGAACAGCCGGCCCTGCCCGTACAGGATCTCCGCGGAGTCCGGGAGCATCGTGGACTCCGCCTGCCGCGCGTCCCCCGCGGCCGGGTTCTCCAGCAGCTTGGTCGCCTTGAAGGAGCCGCCGTCGATGCTGACGACCTGGCCGCCCTTGTCGTAGGGCGGCTGCTTGTAGGCGAGCAGGTTGCCGCCGTCCATGCGCAGCGGGGTGATCGTGTAGCCGTCGCCGGCCTCGGCGCGCTGGCCGGTCTGCTTGCCGGTGGCCAGGTCGAAGGCGACGATCTCGTTGGTCTTGCTGGACTGGCCCGTGCCGTCGTGCTCCTCGGTCGGCACGTACAGCTTGCCGGCCCCCGCGACGACCTCCTTGCAGTCCTCGACGCGGTTGATGCCGTCGCAGCGGCCGGCGTAGGTGTCGCCGGGCGCGGAGATACGGGTGAGCAGCTTGCCGGTCTTGTTGTCGATGGAGAAGTAGTCCGAGATGCCGCTGCCGTCGCCCGCGCTGTCGCCGACGTCGGCGGCCACCACCAGCGGGTCGGTCGAGACGACGCTGGCGTACTCGATGCCCGTGGCCATCTGGTAGTCGGAGATCACCTTCCCGGAGGTCGGGTCGATGGTCTGGATGTGCAGCTCACGGCTGCCGTAGCTGCCGCACTTGCGCACCGCGACCAGCTTGGCGCCGCCGCCGTACCCGGCGTCGTAGCAGGAGTCCGTCGGCTTCGGCTGCCACAGCGACTTGCCGGAGTCGATGTCGAACGCGGCACCGCCGTTGGTGCTGCCGACCGCGACGGTGTGGTGAGAGACCGTCACGTTTTCCAGGTTGACCACGGAGTCGCCGGCCTTGACCGTCTTCGTCCACAGCTTGGTGCCCTTGGTGAGGTCGACGGCCGCGACCTGGCTGCATCCCGCGAAGGAGTTCTTCGCGGGCATCTTCGGCTGGAAGACGATCGCCGTTCTGCCGTCCGCGGTGGCCTGCTTGCTGGCCGTGCACACCGGGCCGGGCAGCTTCAGCGTCCACAGCTTGGTGCCCTTGGCGGGGTCGTAGCCGACGATCTCCGCGATCCCGCTCTTGGCGTACACCGTGTCGGTCAGCCAGGAACCCGCGGTGACGACGGAGTCGTTCGTCTTGGGCAGCGGGACCTGGAAGAGGATCTTGGCGGCGGTGTTCGCCGGCACCTTCTCCTTGCCGCCCCCGGACGTGCCCCCGGAGCCGTCCTTGCCGCCCGTGCCCCCACTGGAGTTGGCGGTGTCGTCCTTCTTGCCGTCGTCCCCGGAGGACTTGGCGTACCAGACCCCGCCGCCGACGATCAGGCCGATCACGACGAGCGCCGCGACGATGATGACGAGCGCGGTGTTGTTCCTCCCGCCGCCGGGCTGCGCGGGCTGCGGCGACATCGGCACGGTGGGAGCGCCCGGGTAGCCGTAACCCTGCTGCGGGACCGGCTGGGTGTACGGGTTCTGCTGCGCGCCGGGGTAGCCGTAGCCGGGCTGGGGCGGCTGCGGGGGCTGGGGTGCCTGAGGGGCCTGGGGGTAGCCGTAGCCGGGCTGGGGGGCCTGGGGCGGCTGGGGTGCCTGGGGATAGCCGTATCCGGGCTGGGGTGCCGGGGGCTGGGGCGGGCCGAAACCGCCCTGCTGCGGGGGCTGGTTCGGCGGCTGCTGAGGCGGTTGATTCGGCGGCGGAGGCGGCGGCTGGGTCATGACGGAGGTACCTCGGTGAAGCGCTCGGGGCCGGACGGCGGAAGGAGGACGGGAGACGGGCCGGGACTCACTTGCCGAAGGCCATCATCAGCTTCTCCTTCGAGTCGTCGTTGCCGGACAACCGGGTGGAGGAGATGAAGAAACGCCCGTCGGCCCAGTCGACGGCGCCGTCGAAGAAGGTGTCCTCGATCTCCGCGGTGCCCGCCGGGTTCTGCAGCAACCTGGTCGTGGTGTGCGAGCCGCCGGTGGTCGGGATCGACACGATCTGGCCGCCCGCCTCGTACGACGGATGCACATACGCGATCAGCTTGCCGCCCTCGGTCTTCACCGGGGACATCGACTCGTCCGCGGGGGACTTGACGCGCCACTTCTCCTTGCCGTTGGCCAGGCTGACGGCGACGATCTCGTTGGCACCGCTGGTGGTGTCGGTGGGGAGGTAGAGCGTGTCGGCGTCGACGGCGACGCCCTGGCAGCCCTGCAGGTCGCGTTCGAGGACCGCCCAGCCGCAGCGCGGGGCGAACTTCTCGTTCACCTTGACCTCCGAGCGGAACTTGCCGCTCTTGGTGAAGGTGGAGATGTTCCAGGCCTTCTTGCTCTCGTTGGTCAGATACACCACGAGCGGGTCGAGGGAATAGGTCCGCGCGACCGTCCAGCCCTTCTTGACCGGCTGCGTCCACCTGACCTTGCCGCTGGCCGGGTCGAGTTCCTGGATCTCGTCGTGCTCGTTGCTGCCGCCGGCGCCGCAGGAGGCCACCTGGACCAGCCGGCCCGTGCCGCCCGCGAACGCGGTCGGGAAGCAGCTCGTGCCGTACTTCTTCTTGTCGTACAGCTTGTGCCCGGTCTCCAGGTCGTACGCCGTGCCCGACTGCGAGCGGCCCACCATCAGCGTCTTTCCGCTGATGGTCAGTTCGATGCTGATCGCGCTGTCGAACAGCTCGCCGTCGGCGACCTCGCCGCTCCAGCCCTTCTTGCCGGTGTTCAGGTCGATCTGCTGGATCTGGTTGCACTTGGCGCGGTCGCTGACACCGCTCATGTACGCCACGACGATCTTGTCGTCGGTGGACTTCTGCGAGGTGACCGCGCAGATCTTCTGCGGGAAGGTGATCGGGTCCCAGCTCGGGTTGCCGTTGCCGACGTTGTAGGCGACGAGCTGCTTGTACGCCGCCTTGACCGCCGTCTTGCCGGTGATCCACATGCCGGGCGCGTCGGCGCCGGAACCGGGGGCGTCGGGTGCGGTCTTGTACCAGAGCACCTTCGCCTCGCCGGGCTTGCGGCCCTCGTTGAGGTTCTCCGGGTCCGCACCGCCGTCGCCGCTGCCGTCACCGGGGTTGACCGGCGCGCCGGAGGACTGCTTGCCGTCGTCGCTCTTCTGGGCGACCGGCTTCTTGTCGCCGCCGTCGCCGCTCGTGACCGCGTAGACGGTGCCGCCGATGACGGCCAGCGCGGCCACCGCGGCAGCGATGATCAGCGCCGTCCTCCCCTTGGACGCCGGCTTCCCGCCGAAGGGTGCGCCGGGCCCGGTGCCGGGCGCGCCCGGGAACTGGGGCGGCTGCTGCGGATAGCCGTAGCCGGGCTGCGGGGCGTACGCGTTCGGCTGGCCGTACGGTCCCGGCTGGGCGGGCCGGCCGTACGGGCCGGGCTGCTGGGGGTAGCCGTACCCCGGCTGCGGCGGGGTCTGCGGAGGCCCCTGTGGAGGCGGCGGGTTCTGCGGTGCGCCGAAGGCGCCGCCGGTCGGCGGCTGGTCCTGCGGCGGTCCGAAGCCGCCCTGCGGCGGCTGGTTGGGCGGCTGAGTCATCAGCGCGTTCCCCCGTTCGATCACTGATTTTTAGCCACGCCCTGAGGTTCGTGATGACCCAGAGTCGTACTCAGAAAGTTCTCAGACGGCTCTTTCTATCACTCACAACTGACAAGGCACGGGGCCGGTTCAACCCCTGTTCCCAAGGGAGGACCGGTCCGTGATGCCCTCGTTATGCGCCTTCACGCGCCCTTCACGCGTCTTCTGCCAGTTCCAGCCAGCGCAGCTCCAGTTCCTCGCGCTCCACGGCCAGATCGCGCAACTGGCCGTCCAGTTCGGCGACCTTCGCGAAGTCGGTGGCGTTCTCGGCGATCTGGGCGTGCAGCTTGGACTCCTTCTCGGAGATCTTGTCCAACTGGCGCTCGATCCGCTGGAGTTCCTTCTTGGCGGCGCGCTGGTCGGCGGCGCTCTTCTCCGTTGCGTCCGCCTTGGGTGCCGCGGCGGCGGCCTGCGCGGCGACCGCCTCCTCCATCCGCTGGCGCCGCTCCAGGTACTCGTCGATGCCGCGCGGCAGCATGCGCAGGGTGCCGTCGCCGAGGAGGGCGAACACACGGTCCGTGGTGCGCTCCACGAAGAACCGGTCGTGGGAGATGACGATCATCGAGCCGGGCCAGCCGTCGAGGACGTCCTCGAGCTGGGTGAGGGTCTCGATGTCGAGGTCGTTGGTGGGCTCGTCGAGGAAGAGGACGTTGGGCTCGTCCATGAGCAGGCGCAGCAACTGCAGGCGGCGCCGCTCGCCACCGGAGAGGTCACCGACCGGCGTCCACTGCTTCTCCTTGTTGAAGCCGAACGTCTCGCACAGCTGCCCGGCGGTCATCTCGCGGCCCTTGCCGAGATCGACGCGCTCCCGGACCCGCTGCACGGCCTCCAGGACCCGCAGGGCGGGGTCGAGTTCGGCGACCTCCTGGGAGAGGTAGGCGAGCTTGACGGTCTTGCCGACGGCGATGCGCCCGCCGGCGGGCTGCGCCTCCCCCTCGGTCCGCGCCGCCTCGGCCATGGCCCGCAGCAGGGAGGTCTTGCCGGCGCCGTTGACGCCGACGAGGCCGATGCGGTCGCCGGGGCCGAGCTGCCAGGTGACGTGCTTGAGCAGCACCTTGGGCCCGGCCTGCACGGTGATGTCCTCGAGGTCGAAGACCGTCTTGCCGAGCCGGGAGGAGGCGAACTTCATCAGCTCGCTGCTGTCCCGGGGCGGCGGCACGTCCGCGATCAGCTCGTTGGCGGCCTCGACCCTGAAGCGCGGCTTGGAGGTACGCGCGGGCGCCCCGCGCCGCAGCCAGGCCAGCTCCTTGCGGACGAGGTTCTGCCGCTTGGTCTCCTCGGTGGCGGCGATCCGCTCGCGCTCCGCGCGCGCGAAGACGTAGTCGGAGTAGCCGCCCTCGTACTCGAAGACGTCGCCGCGCTGCACGTCCCACATGCGGGTGCAGACCTGGTCGAGGAACCACCGGTCGTGCGTCACGCACACCAGCGCCGAGCGGCGGTTCTGCAGGTGCCGGGCGAGCCAGGCGATGCCCTCGACGTCGAGATGGTTGGTGGGCTCGTCGAGGACGATCAGGTCCTGTTCCTCGATGAGCAGCTTGGCGAGCGCGATCCGGCGCCGCTCGCCACCGGACAGCGGCCCGATGACGGTGTCGAGCCCCTTCGGGAAGCCGGGCAGGTCGAGCCCGCCGAACAGCCCGGTCAGCACGTCCCTGACCTTGGCGTTGCCGGCCCACTCGTGGTCGGCCATGTCGCCGATGACCTCGTGGCGGACGGTGGCGGCGGGGTCGAGGGAGTCGTGCTGGGTGAGCACGCCGAGGCGCAGCCCGCCGGAGTGGGTGACGCGTCCGGTGTCGGACTCCTCCACCTTGGCGAGCATCCGGATGAGCGTGGTCTTGCCGTCGCCGTTGCGGCCCACCACACCGATCCGGTCGCCCTCGGACACGCCGAGCGAGACGCCGTCCAGCAGGGCACGGGTGCCGTACACCTTGCTGACGTTCTCGACATTGACCAGGTTGACGGCCATTTCACTCCTGCCAAGGGGGACGGATCGACCTTCAAGCGTAGTCGGCGGCGGCCGCGCCCCTTCCCGCCGCTGGTCAGCGGCCCCCGGGGACGGTCATCCCGTGCCGGGAAGCAGGCCGGCCGCCGGTGCCAGGCCCCGCGTCCGGCCGGCCGTCGCGGCGGGGACGCCGTCCCGCGTCAGGCTCTCCGGGATCAGCACGGCCGCGGTGACGCCGCCGTTCGCCGAGGGGCGCAGCTCCACCCGCAGTCCCTGGCGCTCGCGCAGCCGGTTGACCACGAAAAGGCCGATCTGCTTGGCGTCGAGCAGGTCGACCGTGCCGGACTGGATCTTGCGGTTGGCCTCGGCCATCGCCTCCTCGTTCATGCCGAAGCCGCTGTCCTCGACCTCCACGAGCACCCCGTCCCGGAGCTGCGCGGCGCGCAGCTGCACCTTGGTGCTGGGCGGGGAGAAGGCGGCCGCGTTCTCGACCAGCTCGGCGAGCAGATGGATCACGTCGGCGACCGAGCCGCCGGCCACCGACACCTGTGGCACGGCCCAGATCTGCACCCGGGTCGCGCTCTCGATCTCGGCGACGGCGGCCCGCAGCACGTCCGCCAGCGGGATCGGGTCCCGCCAGCCCCGCCCGGGCGCGATGCCGGACAGGATCAGCAGGCTCTCGGAGTGGCGCCGCATGCGCGTGGCGAGGTAGTCGACGCGGTACAGGTCCTGCAGCTCCGCGGGATCGTGCTGGCGCCGCTGCATGCCCGCGAGCAGGTCGAGCTGCCGGTGCAGCAGCACCTGGCTGCGGCGCGCGAGGCTGACGTACACGCCGGAGATCCCGCTGAGCAGTTCGGCGCGTTCGGAGGCGGCCTTGAGGGCGGCCCGCTGTACGGCGGTCAGGGCGGTGCCGACCTGGGCCAGCTCGTCGCCGGCCAGGCGGCGCATGGGGGCCTCGGCGTCGATGTCGACGCCCTGCCCGGCGTGCAGCTTGCGCATGGCCTGCGGGAGCCGGCGGCCGGCCACCTCCAGGGCGTCGTTGCGCAGGTCGAGGAGTTCGACGATGAGGCCGCGGCCGACGAGCACGGAGACGAGCAGCGACAGCAGGACGCCGACCAGACCGAGGACGACGGCGACACCGGACGCGCCGAGCGTGCTCCAGCCGAACGGGTCGGCCTGGGCGGTGGCCCGGGTACCGGCGCCCTCCTCGGCGGCCGTGAGGGCCTTTAGCACGGTGGCGGCCGAGGTGTCCCAGCCGGAGAGCGCGGTCGCCGACACGGCGGTCGTGCCGGGCCCGGCCGCGCCGACCCGGTCCTCGACCACGGCCAGCCTCTTGTAGGCCGCGCTGTGCAGGACCTTGTCGTACGCCGCCTGGTGCGCGGCCTTCAGGTCGGCGACCGCCGGCTCCAGCAGCTCCTGCCGGGTCGCCGCGGCGCCCACGAACCGTGTGTACTGCGCCGGCGTCAGCTGCCCGGCCGCGCTCCCGGCGGCGAGCAGCGCCTGTTCCCGGGCCACCGCCTCGCGCGCGCGGGAGAGTTCGAGCACCACGCGCGCCTGGGAGGCGGAGTCGGTGCCCTTCTCGCCGGTGAGCGCCCCGGTGACGGCGAAGGCGTGCTCGATGACGGAGCCGTAGGCGGTGTAGGCCGCGGCGGCCTTGCCCTTCTGCTGGGTCTGCGCGCGCACCGTCGCCAGCCGTTCGGCGTCGGCGGACAGCCGCTCGATGCGGGCGGGGAGCGCGGAGTTGAGCAGGGCGGCGTCGGAGGCGGAGGCGTTGATCCCGTCGGCGAGCGCGGTCGTCGCCCGGTCGGTGGCGGCGCCGGCGGTCTTCAGCGCGGCGCCGGAGTCCGCGTCGGGCCGGGCGGCGTACCGGGTGGCGGCGGTCCGCTCGGCCTGCAGCGTGGTGACGAAGTCGGCCACGGGGGTGAGGAGTTCGGCGTTGACGTCCTTGGCCCGCTCGGTGTCGCCGATCCCGGCGACGGTCGTCACCGCGGCGTAGGCCCACAGCGCCATGAGGGACACGACGGGCAGCATCAGCAGGGCGACGATCTTCGCGCGGACCGATCTGGGGCGGAGTCTTCCGGAGGTACGACGCACACGCATGGGGGACCTCGTTCGGGGAGGAGCACGCCCGGGAACCGGGGGCTCGTGGACTCCGGTTCCCGGGCGGGTCGGGGGTGTTGAGGGGGACGGTCAGGCCGTCGTGAGTTCGACCTCGCGCAGCAGCTCGGCGGCGACGGCCGACTCGTGGCGCTTGCCGGTCGGGGACAGGGCGACGTAGGCGGAGGTCAGGAAGAGGAACGAGCCGAGCAGCACGGCGAGCGGGAAGAGGAACTCGGTGGCCGTGGCCCCGGCCAACTCGGCGTTGCTGGGCGCGAGATGGACGGTGACGGCGTACATCGCGGTGTAGTGCATGCTGCTGACCGCGAGCCCCATGACGAGCGCGGCGAGCGCGGCCAGGACGGGGCCGCGCACGATGAGCGAGAGCGTGAGCGCGGCGGTCGCGGCGGCGACGGCGATGGCGACGGAGACGATGACGAGCAGCGGGTCGTAGCCGACGGAGCCGTGCAGGTTGAGCGCGGCCATGCCGGTGTAGTGCATCGCGGCGACGCCGAGCCCGGTGCCGAGGCCGCCGAGGACGACCGCCGTCACGCGGGAGCGGCCGTATCCGGCGGTGAACACGCCGGCGCTGACGACGGCGATCGCCATGACCAGGCTGAGCACGGTCATCGGGACGTCGTAGCGGATGGGCGTGCCCTCCACGGAGAAGCCCATCATCGCGATGAAGTGCATGGTCCAGATGCCGGACCCGATGGCGAAGGAGGCGAGGGTCAGCCAGTTCCGTTTGGAGGCGCCCTTCGCCTCCAGCGCCCTGACGGTGCAGCGCAGTCCCAGGGCCGAGCCGACGCAGGCCATCGCGTAGGACAGGACGGGGGTGACCCATCCGGCGCTGAAGTGGTCCATGTGCCCCATGGAAGCTTCCTCTCTACCGCCGGTAACCAGGACCGGGGACGGCTGATCATGCCAGCCGTCGCCATGGATCAGAGGGGCACGAAAGGGATCATGGCGGAAATGATGAACATTAAATTACTGTGAAGTAGGTAACACCCGGTCCGTATATCTATGCAGGCAGTACGGTCGCGCCGGGCGCGGGCGCCGCTGCCGTACGCACCGTGCGGCAGGTGCCGGAGGCCTCGAGAGCCTCGGCGATCTTCGACGCGGACTCGGGATCGCGGGCGAGGAAGGCCGTGGTCGGGCCCGAGCCGGAGACGAGCGCGGTCAGCGCGCCCGCGCCGCGACCCGCCGCGAGGGTGTCGGCAAGCTCCGGGAAGAGGGAGAGCGCGGCGGGCTGGAGATCGTTGGAGACCGCGGCCGCGAGCGCGTCGGGGTCGCCCTTGGCGAGCGCGTCGATGAGGTCGGGCGAGGCCACCGGCTCGGGAATGGCACGCCCCTCGGCGAGACGGTCGAACTCGCGGAAGACGGCCGGGGTGGACAGCCCGCGCTCGGCCATCGCGAACACCCAGTGGAAGGTGCCGCCGACCTCCAGGGCGGTCAGCCGCTCACCGCGCCCGACGCCGAGGGCCGCGCCCCCGACCAGGCTGAACGGCACATCGCTGCCGAGGTCGGCGCAGATGGCGAGGAGTTCGGCGCGGGAGGCGCCGGCGCCCCAGAGCGTGTTGCAGGCCAGCAGCGCACCCGCGCCGTCCGCACTGCCGCCCGCCATGCCGCCCGCGACCGGGATGTCCTTGGCGATGTGGATGTGCACGGCCGGCTCGACGCCCCGGCGTTCGGCGAGCGCGACGGCCGCGCGCGCGGCGAGGTTGGTGCCGTCCAGGGGGACCTGGGCGGCGTCCGGACCCTCGCAGGTGACGCGCAGCTCGTCCGCCGGCGTGACCGTGACCTCGTCGTACAGGCCGACCGCGAGGAACACGTTGGCCAGGTCGTGGAAGCCGTCGGGGCGGGCGGCGCCCACCGCGAGCTGGACGTTGACCTTCGCCGGTACCCGTACCGTCACGCTCACGTGCCCGCCTCTTTCTGCTCGGCGATCCGGACGAACTCCTCCACCGTCAGCGACTCCCCGCGCGCCTGCGGCGAGATCCCGGCCGCGACCAGCGCCGCCTCGGCGGCCGGGGCGGACCCGGCCCAGCCGGCCAGCGCCGCCCGCAGGGTCTTCCTCCGCTGCGCGAACGCCGCGTCGACGACCGCGAAGACCTCCTTCTTGGAGGCCGTCGTCTTGATCGGCTCGGCTCGCCGGACCAGCGAGACCAGCCCGCTGTCGACGTTCGGCGCGGGCCAGAAGACGTTGCGCCCGATGGCGCCGGCCCGCTTCACGTCTGCGTACCAGTTGGCCTTCACCGACGGGACGCCGTACACCTTGTTGCCGGGTGCGGCGGCCAGCCGGTCGGCGACCTCGGACTGCACCATCACGAGCGTCCGCTCGATGCTCGGGAAGGTGTCGAGCATGTGCAGCAGCACCGGTACGGCCACGTTGTAGGGCAGGTTCGCCACCAGGGCCGTCGGGGCGGGGCCGGGCAGCTCGGTGACGTGCATCGCGTCGGAGTGGACCAGCGCGAACCGGTCGGCGCGCTCCGGCATGCGCGCGGCGACGGTCGCGGGCAGCGCGCCGGCCAGGACGTCGTCGATCTCGACGGCGGTGACCCGGTCGGCGACCTCCAGCAGCGCGAGCGTGAGGGAGCCGAGCCCCGGGCCGACCTCGACGACCACGTCGTCGGGGCGGACATCGGCGGTACGGACGATACGGCGGACCGTGTTGGCGTCGATCACGAAGTTCTGGCCGCGCTGCTTGGTGGGACGGACACCGAGCGCTGCCGCGAGCTCACGGATGTCGGCGGGGCCGAGGAGGGCGTCGGGGGTGGGGCTGCTCACGGGACAAGGGTACGGGGGTGTGGGTGCGGGGGTTGCCAGGTGCCCGGTGCTGCCGCGAGGTCAGGGGGTTGCCAGGGCGCCCGGTGCTGCGGCTGGGCGGGGGTGGGTTTCGCTTGCCCGCGCCGGCGGGGTGCCGCTGCGCCCACCCGTGCCGCCCCAGCGGCACGACTGCCCGCAGCTACGTGGGGACAGCCGGCCGCGGCTACCTGTGCAACCGCGCTCCGCAATGCGGCCAAGGGCTCGCCCCCCGGCGTACGTACAGCTTCTTCGCGCGGAACGTCTGCTCCTCCGCCGACGCGTCCTGCGGACGCCCGCTGCCGCCGAGGCTGTGCCAGGTGTACGTGTCGAACTGGTAGAGCCCGCCGTACGTCCCCGACGGGTCCACCGCGTGCGGGCGGCCGCCGGACTCGCAGACGGCCAGCCCCTGCCAGTTGAGATGGTCCGCGCCGTGCACGGACGGCGGCCGGGGCTTGGTGCCCACCTTGACCAGCTGGTTGCGCGGCTCCCGCACCACCTCGTACCTCTCCCGGCGCGGCTTCTCCCGGACGCCGTTGACGGTGCGCAGGAAGTAGGTGATCCGCCGCAGCCCGGGCTGTCCGGGCCGCTCGACGACCTCGGTGCCCTGGAAGAGGGAGGGGTCCTCGGTCCGCTCCACCTCGAAGGGGATCTGCTCCTCGCGCACCTCCCTGGTGCCGGTCACCCGCAGCACGGTCACCGTCTGCCCGTCGCGCGGGAAGCTGCCGGGTGGCACGGAGGTGGTGTCCTGGCCGTGCAGGGTGACGCCGGCCTCCTCGACGGCCTCACGGACGGTGGCCGCGTTGGTGCGGATGGTGCGGGTGCGGCCGTCCGCCATGATCGTGACGGCGCGCTCGGTGCGCACGTCCAGCGCGAGCCCGGCGCGTCCGATGGTCCGGGAGCGCGCGGCCGACAGGTACGCACCCTCCGCGCGCACCCCCAGCTCCCTGAGCGCCCCGTCCACCGTGCGCGCGGTCGTCCACACCTCGCGCCGCTCGCCGTCGAGGGTGAGCCGTACGGGGCGCCCGTAGCGCACCGCGATCTCGTCGCCGCTGGCGAGCGCCTCGCCCGGGCCGGGCGCGACCACGTCGTGCGTCCCGACGCGCACGCCCTCCTCGGCCAGCAGGTCCGACACGTTGTCGGCGAAGGTGTGCAGGGTGTGCTGTTCGCCGTCGACGCTCAGCTCGATCGCCTTGTCTTTGGCGACGAAGGCGGTGGTGCCGCCCGCGAGGAAGGCGACGACCAGCGCCTGCGGCAGCAGACGGCGCACGGCGGACTCCGGGCGCTCGGCGGAGCGCGCCCTGCGCCGGCGCACCGCACGCCCGCCCGCCGCTGCGGGCGCGTCGGACTCCGGGATCACCGGATCGGGCACGCGGGACTCGCTCGCCACGCCCGCCATCTGCCGCGGCAGCGGCAGCACCGGCTCGGTGACGAAGTACGCGTCGGCCTCGTAAGCGGGCCGGTAGGTGTCCTCGTACGTCCCGTAGGGCAGCGTCTCCGCGGTGTGTACGGAGGCGTCAGGGCCGTACGGGTCGTACGTCTCGTACTGCGACTTGCTCACGCCGACACGCTCCAGGGGGGCCAGAGGGGTCCGGATCGGGCCCCCAGAACCTAGCGGAGCGGATGTCACTGTCCAAAGCGACGCGACTACGTACTGTTGCGCGCCGAATGTGCGGTCAGTAATCGAACGCGCGGGCGGTGTTCGCGCCGAGCGCCGTCGCCAGCGTGTCCTCGTCGATGCCGCGCACGGCGGCCATCGCGCGCACCGTGACCGGCACCAGATACGGGGCGTTGGGCCGTCCGCGGTACGGCGCCGGCGTCAGGAAGGGCGCGTCGGTCTCCACGAGGACCAGCTCCAGCGGGGCGACGGCGAGGGCGTCCCGGAGGTTCTGGGCGTTCTTGAAGGTGACGTTGCCGGCGAAGGACATGAAGTAACCCTCGCGGGCGCAGATCCCGGCCATCTCGGCGTCGCCGGAGTAGCAGTGGAAGACGGTGCGCTCGGGGGCGCCCTCCTCCTTCAGGACGCGCAGGACGTCGGCGTGGGCGTCGCGGTCGTGGATGACGAGGGCCTTGCCGTGCCGCTTGGCGATCTCGATGTGGGCGCGGAAGGACCGCTCCTGGGCGGCCTTGCCCTCGGGGCCGGTGCGGAAGTAGTCCAGCCCCGTCTCGCCGACGCCCTTCACGTGGGGCAGCCCGGCCAGCCGGTCGATCTCGGCGAGCGCCTCGTCCAGCGCGGCGTCGCCGCCCGGCTGCCGGGCGCCCTGCCGGGACCAGCCGTCGGGGTCGCCGTGGACGACGCGCGGGGCCTCGTTGGGGTGCAGGGCGACGGTCGCGTGGACGTTCTCGTACGCGGCGGCCGTCTCGGCGGCCCAGTGCGAGCCCTTGATGTCGCAGCCGACCTGGACGACCGTCGTCACCCCCACCGACGCGGCCTTGGCCAGGCCCTCCTCGACGGTGCCGGACTGCATGTCGAGGTGGGTGTGGGAGTCGGCGACGGGCACCCGGAGGGGCTCCGGGAGCGGCGGTGCCGCGTTCTTGTCGGCGTTCGAAGGCATGCCCCGATCCTACGAAAGGGGCACGCCTGATCGACCGGCCCTCGGGTCAGCTCGCCCGGCGCTGGAACGGGTGCAGGAGATCGGACAGGTGCCAGTGGTGCGGCTCCTTGGCCTGCCCCGGCGCCTCCGCGGCCTCGACCGGGCCGCCCGCCCGCGGAGCGGGGTGATGGTGCCCCTCCGCCGCGCTGCGCACCGACGCGACCTGACCCGCGCGCATGATCCGCACGACGTGGCCGTCGCAGTTCTGGCACGCGGGCCGGCTCAGCGGGGACGGCACGATCCGCCCGTCGGCCACGTACCGCACGAACTCGTGACCGTCGCCGTCGGTGTGGTGCTCTATCTCGTACGACTGCTCCCAGCCGTGCCCGCATCGCATGCAGGCGAACGAATACGACTCGTGAACGACGGCTGTGGCCGTACCGCGGAGGCCGGACTGCCCTGCGATCTCACTCATGCCAGCTCCTCTGTACCGCTGGACAAGCGCCCCGAAGCGGGGATTCCCCCCGGAATCCCCTGGGGCGAGGGACGGGTGCGTCCCTTCGACCAGTGGACGCCTCCGCCGGAGCGAATGCATCAGGCCTGTCGAGTGTTGGAGGCGATTTGGACGACGCTTGCCAAATCGGCCCCTGGCACGGGGTCTGGTCTTTGCCTTTCGCGCCCCCCTTTTGCCCTCCCATGGGGCGCGCGCTCACAAGAGAACGCCCCTGCTCAGAGGGCATATTTCAGCAGGCACCAGCCGGACGGACCCGGTTCACTCCCCGGCGTGCTTGGCCGAAACCACCGCGTCGAAAACAGCCCGCTTGGGCAGCCCGGCCTCCGCCGCCACCGCCGCGATCGCCTCCTTGCGCCGCTCCCCGGCCTCCTCCCGGACCCGCACCCGGCGGACCAGTTCCGCGGCGTCCAGTTCCTCGGGACCGGACTCCGGAGCCCCCTCCACGACGACGGTGATCTCCCCGCGGACGCCCTCCGCGGCCCACCGCGCCAGCTCCGCGAGCGGCCCCCGCCGCACCTCCTCGTACGTCTTGGTCAGCTCGCGGCAGACGGCGGCCCGCCGCTCCGCGCCGAAGACCTCGGCCATCGCGGCGAGGGTGTCGTCCAGCCGGTGCGGGGCCTCGAAGTAGACGAGCGTCCGCCGCTCGCCGGCGACCTCCCGCAGCCGGGACAGCCGCTCCCCCGCCTTGCGCGGCAGGAAGCCCTCGAAGCAGAACCGGTCGACGGGCAGCCCGGACAGGGCGAGGGCGGTGAGCACGGCGGACGGCCCGGGGACGGCGGTGACCTTGACGTCCTTCTCCACGGCGGCCGCGACCAGCCGGTACCCCGGGTCGGAGACCGACGGCATGCCCGCGTCCGTGACGAGCAGCACGCGCGCCCCGCCGAGCAGCTCCTCGACCAGCTCGGGGGTGCGGGCGGACTCGTTGCCCTCGAAGTACGACACCACGCGCCCCTTGGGGGTCACGCCCAGCGCCTGGGTGAGCCGGCGCAGCCGCCGCGTGTCCTCGGCGGCCACGACGTCGGCGCCCGCCAGCTCCTCCGCGAGCCGGGGCGGCGCGTCCGCGATGTCGCCGATGGGGGTACCTGCCAGGACAAGGGTTCCAGTCACGCTCCCATCCTCCCAGGGCCGCAGAGGAGGGGTCTCCACCTGCTGGTCCTCGAAGTCGGGTAAGTGAGCATAACCATGTAGGAGTGAGTGTCGTTGTCAGAGCGTGAATCTGACGGAATGGGCGAAGACGCAGGGTGTGCATCCGCAGACCGCGTATCGCTGGTTCCGTGAGGGGATGTTGCCGGTACCGGCTCAGCGGGTCGGGCCACGCACGATCCTGGTGAACATTGACGCGAACACCAGGCCCGAGGCCATCGGCGGGCTGGGCCTGTATGCCCGCGTGTCCTCGCACGATCAGAAGACCGATCTGGAACGCCAGGTCGCTCGGCTGTCGGCGTGGGCAGCGAAGGCCGGTCACCGAGTCGTTCGTGTTGAGGCGGAGATCGCTTCCGGGATGAACGGCTGCCGTTCCAAGGCCCGGCGTCTGCTGGCCGACCCGAACGTGACCTGTGTGGTGGTGGAGCACAAGGACCGGCTCGGCCGGATGAACGTCGAGCTTGTCGAGGCCGCCTTGTCCGCGACGGGCCGTCGGCTGCTGGTCCTGGACGAGGGCGAGGTCGAAGACGACCTGGTGCGGGACATGGTGGAGGTGCTGACCTCGTTCTGCGCCCGCCTGTACGGGCGCAGGTCGGCGAAGAACCGCGCCCGCAAGGCACTGGAAGCCGCCGAACATGGCTGACCTCCGCCCGATTGCCGCGCCGTTCGTGGCTCTCGGCCCGTCCGGTGTTGCGATCCGTGCCCGGCTCAAGGAACCCACGCCCGAGGATGAGAAGGTTCTGCGCTTGGTGGGGGCGCACCTGGGCTCGGTGGCTTCGAAGGACCTCAAAGCGCGTTGCGCTGACGGCCTGGAGCACTCCACCGAGTCATGGGCGGCCCGTAAGAGGGACCTGACGGCCGAGTCGTCGTCCAGGTGGGCCGGGTCGATCACGAAGGCCACGCATGACCAGTGGGCGCTCGCCCGGCGCGGCCAGGCCGCACACGTGCAGTCCCTCGAAGCCGGTATCACGACGATCCGGCACCGGCTGTTGCTGCCGGTCGGGGAGAAGGGCACCAAGCGGGCTCCGGGCGGCTACCGCTCCGCGCACGAGTGGTTCCAGAAGACGCGACGGCTGCATGTGCTGGAGGACCGGCTCGACCGGGTTCGGGCTGACCGGGAAGCGGGCCGGGTGCATGTCGTACGTGGCGGTAAACGTCTGCTGGGCACCCGCCACAACCTCGACAAGGCGCAGCTCACCGAGGCCGAGTGGCGTGAGCGGTGGGAAGCCGAGCGCTGGTTCCTCCAGGCGGACGGCGAGGCGGGGAAAAGGCTCGGCAACGAGACGATCCGCATCACGCCCGAGGGCGAAGTATCGATCAAGCTCCCGGCCCCGCTCGCCAACCTGGCGAACGCCAAGCACGGCCGGTACGTACTCGCTGCGAAGGTGCGGTTCCCTCACCGGGGGCAGGAGCGGGCCGACCGCGTGGAGGCCAACCGGGCCGTGGCCTACCGCATCCACTACGACACGGGGCGCGGGCGCTGGTACGTGGACGCCTCCTGGCAGATCCCACCCACCAAGACCATCCCACTCAAAGCTGCCCTCGCCGATGGCGTGATCGGCGTGGACACCAATGCCGACCACCTCGCCGCATGGCGCCTGGACACTCACGGCAACCCGATCGGCCGGCCGCGCCGGTTCTTCTACGACCTGTCCGGCAACGCCCAGCACCGCGACGCCCAGGTACGGCACGCCCTCACGCGGCTGCTGAACTGGGCCAAGAGCTGCGGCGTCAAGGCCATCGCGGTCGAAGACCTCGACTTCCAGGCCGAGAAAACCAGAGAGAAGCACGGGCGCAAGCGCCGATTCCGGCAGCTCATCTCCGGCATGCCGACCGGCAAGCTCCGCGCCCGGCTGGCCTCCATGGCCGACGCCACAGATATCGCGATCATCGCCGTGGACCCGGCCTACACCAGCAAGTGGGGCGCCCAGCACTGGCAAAAGCCGATGGCCGGCCCCACCCGTAAGACCACCCGGCACGATGCGGCGAGCATCGCGATCGGGCGACGCGCCCAGGGGCACCCGATCCGGCGACGGACGACACCGCCCCGTGCACACCAGAGCGATGCGCACGGGCATCGGACCGTCCAGGCCGACCGGCGTACCCCTGGGCGTGAGGGACCCCGCCCCCGCATCCCCGGACCACGGACACGATCCGTGCCGCCGGACGCGGCGAGTACGCGGGCGACCAGGACATCCAAAACCGTTCGGGGTGTCCGCAGTGACCAGGTATGGGTCCAAGACTCACTCCTGCTCACTGATTGGGAACGGTGAAAGCGACCGCGTCCCGATCGGTACCTCACATGCACGGGACTCACACAGAACGGTTCCCTACGATGGCGCGGTGACCAGTACCGCGTCCTCCACGGACCTCCGGCAGGGCCAGGCACCGCACGACCAGCGGCCGTCGTGGCAGCAGCGGCTGCGCCGATTCGGCTACGCGCCCGCCAAGGACGCTCCCTCGGGTGACGTACGCGACCGGCTGGTGCCGCCGTACACGGAGCCCAGTCCGCGCCTGTGGCAGGTGCTGGGCGTCCCGCCGGTCCTGGCGGAGCGGATCAGCCGCTGGTCGGGCTGGGTCGGTCCGTTGCTGGTGACGCTGATGGCGGGCCTGATGCGGTTCTGGAACCTGGGCAGCCCGCGCGCGGTGATATTCGACGAGACGTACTACGCCAAGGACGCCTGGGCGCTCGTCCACCGCGGGTACGAGGTCAACTGGGACAAGAACGCCAACGACCTGGTGCTGCAGACGCACGGCCATCTCGCGATCCCCACGGACGCGGCGTACGTGGTGCACCCGCCGGTGGGCAAGTACGTCATCGGCCTGGGCGAGCTGATGTTCGGGTTCAACCCGTTCGGCTGGCGCTTCATGACGGCCCTGCTGGGGACCCTCTCCGTCCTGCTGCTGTGCCGGATCGGCCGCCGGATGTTCCGCTCGACGTTCCTCGGCTGTCTGGCGGGCGCGCTGATGGCGGTGGACGGCCTGCACTTCGTGATGAGCCGGACCTCGCTGCTCGACGGCGTGCTGATGTTCTTCGTCGTGGCCGCGTTCGGCTGCCTGATCGTCGACCGGGACAGGTCACGGCAGAAACTGGCCGCCGCGCTGCCTGCCGGGCCCGACGGCCGGGTACGCCCGGACGACCACGTCGGCGACACCTTCCGCTTCGGCTGGCGGCCCTGGCGCTGGGGCGCCGGGCTGATGCTGGGCCTGGCCATCGGCACCAAGTGGAACGGCCTGTACATCCTGGGCGCGTTCTTCGTGATGGCGGTGCTGTGGGACGCGGGCGCCCGCAGGGTGGCCGGCGCCCGGAACCCGTACCTCGCGGCGCTCAAGTACGACACCGGGATCGCGTTCCTCGCGACGTTCCCGGTGGCGCTCACCGTCTACCTGGTCTCCTGGACCGGCTGGATCCTCTCCCCGTCCAACGGCACCGGCGGCTACTTCCGCAACTGGGCGGCGACCGACGGCAGGGGCGGCCACTGGACCTTCCTGCCGGACTGGCTGCGCAGCCTGTGGCACTACGAGCACGAGGTCTACAAGTTCCACATCGGGCTGTCGTCCCCGCACACCTACCAGTCCAACCCGTGGAGCTGGCTCGTGCTGGGCCGCCCGGTGTCGTACTTCTACGAGTCCCCCTCCCCCGGCGCCGACGGCTGCCCGGCCGACGCCGGCGAGAAGTGCGCCCGGGAGGTGCTGGCCATCGGCACACCGCTGCTGTGGTGGGCGGCCTGCTTCGCGATCCTGTACGTGCTGTGGCGCTGGCTGCTGCGCCGCGACTGGCGGGCCGGCGCCATCGCCTGCGGCATCGCGGCCGGTTACCTGCCCTGGTTCATGTACCAGGAGCGCACGATCTTCCTCTTCTACGCGGTCGTCTTCCTGCCGTTCCTCTGCCTGGCGGTGGCGATGCTGGTCGGCGCGATCATCGGCCCACCGAACTCCAGCGAGACCCGCCGGGTGATCGGCGCGTCGGCGGCGGGCGTCCTGGTGCTGCTGATCGCCTGGAACTTCATCTACTTCTGGCCGCTGTACACCGGCACGGCGATCCCGATCGACAGCTGGCGGTCGCGGATGTGGCTGGATACCTGGGTCTAGCTCGACAGATGCACCACGACGGCGCGGCAGGCTGCTGTGCCGTCGTGGTCGTTGTTGGTCGCGCGGACACAATCCCGAGTCCATGCCCAGCCCGTCCGCGTGTCGTCCACACCGGATCTGTTCTTGGTCGCGAATAGCGGGAGAACCGGTGGGCTGCGCCAGTACGGTCAGGATGCTGGATCCGACCGTGTTCGAGGGGGCTTTGGTGGCGGGCGGGGAGGCGCGGTACGGCGCTGACGGTGGGGACCACGTCGACTTCCGTGGTGGTTTGTTCACCGGCCCGGTCACGGGCAAGGACATCCACCACCACTACTACGGAACACGGCGACCCACGGCCGTGTGGCCGCATCAGGTGGGGGTGATCCCGCCGCGGGCGGGCTGTTTCCAGACCCGCGCGGAAGTGGTTCGGCTGCGTGAAGCACTCACGGGTGGGCAGGCCGCGGTCCTGGTGGGGCAGGACACAGTCCACGGGCAGGTGCTGGCCGGGATGGGTGGGGTGGGCAAGACCCAGCTGGCCGCCGACTACGCCCGCACGGCCTGGCAGGCCGGTGAGCTGGACGTGTTGGTGTGGATCACCGCGAGCAACGCCACCGCGGCCGCCTCCGGTTATGCGCAGGCCGCCGTGGAGATCCTCGGTGCCGACCCCGCGGACCGGGAAACGGCCGCGCGCGCGTTCCTGGCCTGGCTGGAACCCAAGGCGAACGCCGCGCCATGCCGGTGGCTGGTCGTCCTCGACGACGTCACCGACCCGGCCGACCTGAACGGACTGTGGCCGCCGGCCGGCCCGCACGGCCGCACCTTGGTCACCACGCGCCGCCAGGATGCCGCCTTGGCCGGCCGTCTGATCAAGGTCGGACTGTTCACCGAGGCCGAATCCCTCGCCTACCTCACCTCCGCGCTGGGCGCCCGTAACCGCCACGAGCCCGCCGAACAGCTCACCGCACTCGCCCAGGATTTAGGGCACCTGCCGCTCGCGTTGTCGCAGGCCGCTGCCTATCTCATCGACGCCGGCATCAGCGCCGCCGCCTATCGGGGGCTGCTGGCCGACCGTAGTGCCTCTCTGACTGATGCCGCTCCCGAGGTCCTGCCCGACGGTCAGACCCAGACCGCGGCAGCAGCCTGGTCGCTGTCCGCCGACCGCGCCGACACCCTGCGCCCGGTGGGCTTGGCCCGCCCGATGCTCCAGCTCGCGGCGTTCCTCAGCCCCAACGGCATCCCCGAAACCGTCCTGACCAGCGCTCCCGCCCTCGCCCACCTGACCCGGCACCGCGCCGAAGAGCAGGACAAGACTCCCGCGTCCGTCACTGCGGACGAGGCGGTCGGTGCGCTGCGGGCACTGGATCGGCTCAGCCTCATCGACCACACCCCCGCTACCCCCCACCAAGCCATCCGCGTCCACCAGCTCATCCAGCGCGCCACCCGTGACACGCTCACCCCCGACCAGCACGACCAAATGGCCCGCACCACCGCCGACGCCCTCATCACCGCCTGGCCCGCCATCGAACGCGACACCGAACTCGCCCAGGCCCTGCGCGCCAATGCCACCACCCTCACCCGCACCGCCGGAGACGCCTTGTACCAGCCCGACGCACATGTGGTGCTGTACCGGGCCGGACGAAGCCTTGGCGAAGCCGGCCAGGTCACCGCCGCCACAGCCCACTTCCATCGCCTGACCGAGACCACCGGCCACCACCTCGGCCCCGACCACCCCGCCACCCTGACCGCCCGCCACGACCTCGCCCGGTGGCGGGGAGAGGCGGGGGACGCGGCCGGCGCTGCAGCAGCGTTCGAGCAGCTGCTGGCCGACCGGCTGCGGGTGCAGGGCCCCGACCACCCCCACACCCTGACCGCCCGCAGCCACCTCGCCCTGTGGCGGGGGATGGCGGGAGACGCGGCCGGCGCCGCGACCGCGTTCGAGCAGCTCCTGGCCGACCGGCTGCGGGCGCTGGGTGAGGACCACCCCCACACGCTGACCACCCGCAGCCACCTCGCCCGATGGCGAGGGGAGACGGGAGACGCGGCCGGCGCCGCAGCCGCATACGAGCAGCTCCTGGCCGACCGGCTGCGGGTGCAGGGTGAGGACCACCCCGACACGCTCGGCACCCGCCACAACCTCGCCCGATGGCGAGGGGAGACGGGAGACGCGGCCGGCGCCGCAGCCGCATACGAGCAGCTCCTGGCCGACCGGCTGCGGGTGCAGGGTGAGGACCACCCCCACACGCTGACCGCCCGTAGCAACCTCGCCCGGTGGCAAGGGGAGGCGGGAGACGCGGCCGGCGCCGCAGCCGCATACGAGCAGCTCCTGGCCGACCGGCTGCGGGTGCTGGGTGAGGATCACCCCCATACGCTGACCACCCGCAGCAACCTCGCCCACTGGCGAGGTGAGACGGGAGACGCGGCCGGTGCCGCAGCAGCGTTCGAGCAGCTACTGGCCGACCGGCTACGGGTGCAGGGCCCCGACCACCCCCACACCCTGACCACCCGCAGCCACCTCGCCCACTGGCGAGGTGAGACGGGAGACGCGGCCGGTGCCGCAGCAGCGTTCGAGCAGCTACTGGCCGACCGGCTACGGGTGCAGGGCCCCGACCACCCCCACACCCTGGCTGCCCGCAGCCACCTCGCCTACTGGCGGGGGATGGCGGGAGACGCGGCCGGCGCCGCAGCCGCGTTCGAGCAGCTCCTGGCAGACCGGCTGTGGGCACTGGGTGAGGACCACCCCGACACGCTGGCTGCCCGCAGCCACCTCGCCTACTGGCGGGGGATGGCGGGAGAGACCCCCGCGCCTGAGGGCTGGCGGGATCCGACGCCGCGTCCTGGCGGGGCGCAGCCTGCTCATAGGCGTCGTGGGCGCCAGGGGGAGTAGCTGTCTTTGTGCGCTGCTGTTGGCGTACGGGCTAGCGTGCGAGCAAGCGAGGGCCTAGCCATCGCCAGGCGGCCGACGATGGTCAGGCAACCAGCCGGCTTGTGAAGCCGCGTGACGAGAGCCGCTCGAACGCTTGGGTTACGTCGGCTGGTACTCCCTGCGTGATCATGAAGCCCTGGGACGGGTAGAGCAGCAGGCGTTGCAGCGATCCGACGAGCATGTCGACGACTAGGCGGGCGCTCTGGATCGAGTCGACGTATTCGGAGAGTGTCATGGACGTGGACGCGCTGACGAACTCCACCTCAGGCCACAGCTTGCGTGCAGTGGCGTAGGCACGGCGCTCCTCGTACGGCTTGCTGACGAGAAGCACGGATGTCACGACGATCCCGCGCTCCTCGAGCAGTGCACGGGACAGAGTGATGTTCTGCCCGGCATTTCGGGCGCATGGCTCGACAAGGATCGCGTCTGCCGGCACGCCCAGCTCCAGGGCGCGGTCCCGTCACCCCGACCCAGTCCACCCGCCGGCGGGCCGAGTCGCCCGCCAGGGCGGCCGCTCGGAGCAACGTCGACGATCACCGCTGGAATACGCCAGGTTTCGCCACCCCGGCGCGTCCGCTGCCTGGGGCTTTGTGATTCGCCACTCGAATACGCCATTCGAACGCAAGCCTGCCCGCCACCGGCAAAGAGGGGCAAAGCACCGTCCAAAGATCGCGGCCGGATGCTTGAGCAATACGGCCGACTTGGGGTTTCCTCGTCCCGCACACGCAGAAGGCCCAGCCCCGGGAGGCAACCCCGAGGCCGGGCCGGTGCGCGGGGCGGGTGGGTCCGGCCGCTTAGGCGTCGGCCGGGCTCACCTGTCATGCGTCACGAAAAGCGCTCGACGCATCCCGCGATGGCAGTGACCGCCGTGAGGAACAGTGCCGCGAGTTGCACCCAGTCGGACTTCGGGCGCCGCCCACGGCACCGTCCCCGCCTCGTCGATCGCTCCATCAGGTCCGGTCTCCCCTCTCGATGTGGCCAACCTGCCCACCACGGGCAGGCGTTGAGGGAGGGGCACGGCCGGACGACTCGCAACATACCGGCGCGCCAGGCTGCCGCACGACCGCGCGCCACCTTTCGCCAGCCTTCGCCATGGACCGTGTCGGGGAGTGATCACTCGCGTCCGGCAACGTCTCTGTTCGGACAACAATCGGCAACTCTGGCCACAGGATCCCCGCAGGCGCTTAGAGTTCCGCTGCGACCTGCTTTTGAACGCGTTCAGGAAATTGGGGGCGCGGCAGGTCCTCACGGGGAAACGGGGAGAGGATTCGCGCGATGCGCAGGGGAGTCAAGGCAACGGTCATAGGCGGGGTGTGTGCGGCCCTGCTGGGCGGGGCCGGGTACGGCGCCTACAACATCATGTCCGCGCTGAGCGGTGACGGGGGGACGGGCGGCGGTCCCGCGGCCGTGAAGAGCGGGCCGCCGAGCGGTACGGAGGTCGAGGAGACCACCGCGAAGTTCTTCGCGGCCTGGGAGAAGGGGGACGCCTCCACCGCGGCGGCCTACACCAACTTCCCGGAAGCGGCACGGGAACTGCTCGCGGCGTACGGCGGGGACGCGCACATCACCAAGGTGCACATCACGCCCGGCACGGCCACCGGCACGACCGTGCCTTTCACGGTCAAGGCAACGGTGTCGTACGGGGGAAAGACCCAACCGCTCAGCTACGAGAGCCACTTGACCGTCGTGCGCGGCAAGACCTCGTACCGGCCGCTGGTCGACTGGCAGCCCTCCGTCGTCCATCCGCAGCTGCGCAAGGGCGACACCCTGATGACGGGCGAGTCCGCGGCTCCGCCGATCGAGGCCGTGGACCGCGACGGGAAGGTACTGACGAAGGAGAAGTACCCGTCGCTCGGCCCGATCCTGGACGAACTGCGCAAGCGCTACGGCGACAAGACGGGCGGCCGGGCCGGCGTGGAGCTGGTGATACGGCACGAAGGCACGACGGAGACGGAGGAGGGCGCGGCCGACACCACCCTCCTCACCCTCACCAAGGGCAGACCCGGCACGCTGCACACGACGCTCAGCGCGGGCGCGCAGGCGGCGGCCGAGACGGCCGTGCGGAAGTACGCCGATTCGTCCGTCGTGGCCGTCAAGCCGAGCACGGGCGAGATCCTGGCCGTCGCCAACCACCGCGACGACGGCTTCGACGCGGCCCTCCTGGGCGAACGCCCGCCCGGCTCCACCATGAAGATCATCAGTGCGGCGGCCCTCATCGACAACGGCCTGACCACCGCGAACGGCCCGGCGCCCTGCCCGCCCTCCGCCGTCTCCGAGAGCCAGACCTTCCACAACCTCAAGGACCTCACCCCGGACGAGCACGCCACCCTCTCCGACAGCTTCGCCCGCTCCTGCAACACGGCGTTCGTGAAGTTCGCGAACGAGGTCAAGGTGGACACCCTCACCAGGGAGGCCCAGGAGCGGTTCGGACTCGGGCAGAACAACTGGCAGATCGGCGTCCCGTCCTTCGACGGCCGGGTCCCCGCCGCCGGCGGCCCCGACACCGCGGCCGCCCTGATCGGCCAGGGCCAGGTCCAGATGAGCCCGCTCAACATGGCCTCCGTGACGGCGACCGCGACGACCGGCACCTTCCGGCAGCCGGTGCTCGTGCCGCTGAGCCTGGACCACCGCGAACCGGCACGCGCGCGCGGGCTGTCGCAGAGCACGGTCCAGCAGCTGCGCGCCATGATGAACCGCACAGCGACCAGCGGCACCGCGGCCGGGGTCATGTCCGGGCTCGGCCCCGACTTCGGCGCGAAGACCGGCTCGGCGGAGGCCGACGGGCAGGCGAAGTCGGACAGTTGGTTCACGGGGTACCGGGGCGACGTCGCCGCGGCCGCGATGGTCCAGGACGGCGGGCACGGCATCGACGCGGCCGGACCGATTGTCGCAAGCGTGCTACGGAGTGCCGGCTGACATCACCCGCAAAGACGGGGACCTTACTGTGGTTGTCGTCGTTGGGGAGTGTGAGGGCTGCGGGGACCCTGGGGAAAGCGCGGAGGAACTGAGGCTGTGGGCAAGAGAAGGCGCGTCGCCGAGCGACGGAAGACCAGACCCGCCGTACTCGGCGGGATGATCGCCGTGGTCGTCGTCGGCGCCGGGTTCGGCGTCTACGCGCTGTACGACGGCGGCGCGGCGGCCGACGAGCGGACGTCCGCGGCCGACCACAAGGCCGTCAAGACCGGCCCGCTCACCGCCGCCGAGGTCCGCACGGCCTCCACCCGCTTCCTCACCGCCTGGCAGCAGGGCCGGGCCACCGAGGCGGCGGCCGCCACCGACGACCCGGCCGCCGCCACCACTCTGCTCACCGGCTACACCAAGGACGCCCACCTCAAGGGCGTCACCCTCAAGACCGGCACCGCCACCGGCGCCAAGGTGCCCTTCTCCGTCAAGGCGACGGTGGCGTACCAGAGCCTCAGCAAGCCGCTCGCGTACGACAGTTCGCTCACCGTCGTCCGGCGCAAGAGCGACGGCAAGCCGCTGGTCGACTGGCACGCCTCCGTGGTCCACCCGGACCTGAAGGACGGCGACACGCTCGTCACCGGCGAGTCCGGCACCCCGCCGATCAAGGCGCTGGACCGCGACGGCGGGGAGCTGACGACCGCCACGTACCCGTCGCTGGGCACAGTCCTGGACGGGCTGCGGGAGAAGTTCGGCAAGACGGCGGGCGGCAAGGCCGGCGTGGAGCTGCGGGTGGTGCGCGGCAAGGCGTCGGAGGCGGCCAAGCTCTCCGACAAGACGCTCGTGGAGCTGAGCAAGGGCACGCCGGGCACGGTGAAGACGACGCTGAGCCCGACGCTCCAGGCGGCCGCCGAGAAGCAGGTCGACCAGCGGACGCGGGCCTCGGTGGTGGTCATGCGGCCCTCCACCGGTGAGATCCTCGCGGTCGCCAACAGCGGGCACGGGTTCAACACCGCCTTCCAGGGCTCCCTGGCGCCCGGCTCCACGATGAAGATCGTGACGTCGACGATGCTGTTCGAGAAGGGACTCGTCACCCCCGACGCGTCCCACCCCTGCCCCAAGACGTACAAGCTCGCCGGCTGGACGTTCCACAACGACGCCGACTCCGAGATCAAGAAGGGCACGTTCAAGCTGAGCTTCGGGGCGTCCTGCAACAACGCCTTCATCAATTTCGCGCCGAAGCTGTCCAACAGCGACCTGACGCAGGAGGCCCAGCAGGTCTACGGCCTCGGCCTGAACAACTGGGCCATCGGCGTCCCGTCCTTCGACGGCTCGGTCCCGGTGCAGAGCGGCGCGCAGATGGGCGCCTCGCTGATCGGGCAGGGCGGGGTGCGGATGAACCCGCTGAACATGGCGTCGGTGGCGGCGACCGTGGAGTCGGGCGTCTTCCGCCAGCCGTACCTGGTGGCCCCCACGGTCGACCACCGCACCCTGGCGAAGGCCTCGCGCACCATGTCGTCGAAGACGCAGGCCCAGCTGAAGGACGTCATGCAGTACACGGCGGCGTACGGCACGGCGGCCAAGGCGATGGCGGGCCTCGGTCCGGACTACGGCGCCAAGACGGGCTCCGCCGAGGTCGACGGCCAGAAGAAGCCGAACGGCTGGCTCACCGCCTACCGTGGCGACCTCGCCGCGGCGGGCGTGGTCCAGGCGGGCGGGCACGGCGGCGACACGGCCGGGCCGATCGTCGCCGCACTGCTGAAGCTGGGCGGCTGAGCGGTCCCGGAGGCGTCAGCTGCTGACGGGCTCGGCCGTGTACGTCCGGCGCAGGAACCGGAGCAGCGCCTTCGACTCGAACTGCACCACCTCCACGCCGTGCGCGGAGTGGAACTCCACGACGGCCTGGACGCGCCCGCACGGCCACACCCGTACGTCGCCACTCTCGACCGGCGCCCGCAGTCCGCGTTCGAGCAGCGCGCGCGAGAAGGTCCACTCGTGCGGTCCGGGCAGCCCGAACCGGACCGACCGTGGATCGGTGTCGGGGTCGTACCGCAGCACAACGGGTACGGCCCCCGGGTCCTCCTCATCCGTGACGATGTGGGCGCGCGCGTACTGCTCGACTACAGACATCGGATCGCCCTCTCACGCTCAGTCACCTATGCGAAAGCTGTGCATCCGCTTCCATCCAATGTCGCATATTTTTCGGTTTGCGCCGCGGTGAGAGTGAGACTTCGTCTCTCTTGCAAAAGGTTCGCAACAAGCGTCTAAAATCGTACGGTGCACGTACCTGACGGATTCATCAACGCCCCCACCTCCGCGGTCACCGGAGTCGTCGCCGCCGGGGCCATCGCGGTGAGCCTGCGCGGCGCCCGCCGTGAACTCGACGAGCGGACGGCCCCGCTGGCCGGTCTGGTGGCGGCGTTCATCTTCGCCGTGCAGATGCTGAACTTCCCGGTGGCGGCCGGCACCAGCGGCCATCTGCTGGGCGGTGCGCTCGCCGCGATCCTGGTCGGCCCGTACACGGGCGTGCTGTGTGTGTCGGTCGTGCTGCTCATGCAGGGCGTGCTGTTCGCGGACGGCGGGCTGACGGCGCTCGGCGTGAACATCACCGACATGGCGATCGTCACCACCGTGGTGTCGTACGCCGTCTTCCGCGGGCTGCTCGCCGTCCTGCCCCGCAAGCGGCGCTCGGTCACCGTCGCCTCCTTCGTCGCCGCGCTGGTCTCCGTGCCGGCCGCCGCCGTCGCCTTCACGTTCATGTACGCGATCGGCGGCACCACGGACGTCTCCATCGGCAAGGTGGCGACCGCGATGATCGGCGTCCATGTGCTGATCGGCATCGGCGAGGCCGTGATCACCGCGCTCACGGTGAGCGCCGTCATCGCCGTACGCCCGGACCTCGTGCACGGCGCGCGCGGCCTCCAGCAGCGCCTGCGGCTGCGCGTGAACGGCGACCTGGTGGACGCTCCGGCTCCCACGGCGCCCGTGGCGGCCCGCACCTCCCGGCGCACGCTGTGGATCACCGGCCTGGTCACCTCGCTGGTGCTCGCCGGGTTCGTGAGCTTCTACGCCTCGGCCAACCCCGACGGCCTGGAGAAGGTCGCGCACGACAAGGGCATCGACAAGAAGGCCGAGAAGCACGCGGCGGCCGACTCCCCGCTCGCCGACTACGGCGTCAAGGACGTCTCCGACGCCCGGCTGTCCGGCGGCCTCGCGGGCGTGATCGGCGTCGGCGTCACGGTCGTCGCGGGCAGCGCGGTGTTCTGGGCCGTGCGCAGGCGCCGCAGCGCGGACGTCTCGCCCGTGAACACGGGCCTGTGACATGGGAGCGGGACACGCGCACCGCCTCTACCGGCACGGGCACTCCTCCGTGCACGCCCTGCCGCCGCACACCAAGCTGGCGGCCGTCTTCGCGTTCGTGGTGGTCGTGGTGTCCACCCCACGCGAGGCGATGTGGGCGTTCGCGGTGTACGCCGTCCTGCTCGCGTTCGTCGCGTACCGCGCGCGCGTACCCGCCGGTTTCCTGCTCAAGCGGCTGCTGATCGAGGTGCCGTTCGTGGCGTTCGCGGTCCTCATGCCGTTCGTGGCCGAGGGCGAGCGGGTCGACGTCCTCGGGCTCTCGCTGAGCGTGAACGGCCTGTGGGGCGCCTGGAACGTGCTCGCCAAGGGCACCCTCGGCGTCGCCGCCTCCGTGCTGCTGGCCGCCACCACCGAACTGCGTGAACTGCTGCTCGGGCTGCAGCGGTTGAAGCTGCCGCCGCTGCTCGTGCAGATCGCCTCGTTCATGATCCGCTACGGCGACGTCATCACCGACGAGATGCGCCGGATGCGGATCGCCCGCGAATCGCGCGGCTTCGAGGCGCGGGGCGTACGGCACTGGGGGGTGCTCGCCAAGTCCGCCGGCGCGCTGTTCATCCGCTCCTACGAGCGCGGGGAGCGCGTGCACCTCGCCATGGTGAGCCGGGGGTACGCCGGCGCGATGCCGGTCATCGACGAGGTGACCGCGTCCCGCGCGCAGTGGTCGTACGCCCTCGCGCTCCCCTCGGCCGCCCTCGTCGTCTGTATGCTGGGATGGATCCTGTGACACCTTCGCTGGAAGTGGCCGGACTGGCCTTCGCGTACCCCGACGGCCATCAGGCCCTGTTCGGCGTGGACTTCTCGATCGGGCGCGGCGAACGGGTCGCGCTGCTCGGCCCGAACGGCGCCGGCAAGACCACCCTCGTCCTGCACCTGAACGGCATCCTGGGCGGCGGCACCGGGACGGTGACCGTGGCCGGGCTGCCGGTCGGCAAGCGGCACATGGCCGCGATCCGGCAGAAGGTCGGCATCGTCTTCCAGGACCCCGACGACCAGTTGTTCATGCCGACCGTGCGGGAGGACGTGGCGTTCGGGCCGGCCGCCGCCGGCATCAAGGGGGCCGCGCTGGGGGAGCGGGTGCGCACGGCCCTGGAGCGGGTCGGCATGCAGGACTTCGCCGACCGGCCGCCGCACCACCTGTCCTTCGGCCAGCGCCGCCGGGTCGCCGTCGCGACCGTCCTCGCGATGGAGCCGGAGATCCTGGTCCTGGACGAGCCGTCCTCCAACCTCGACCCGGCCTCCCGGCGTGAACTCGCCGACATCCTGCGCTCGCTGGACGTGACGGTCCTCATGGTCACGCACGACCTGCCGTACGCCCTGGAGCTGTGCCCGCGCTCGCTGATCCTCAGCGACGGCGTGATCGCGGCGGACGGCCCGACCGGCGAGCTGCTCTCCGACGACGCCCTGATGCGGGCGCACCGTCTGGAGCTGCCGTTCGGCTTCGACCCGAAGTCCGTGACAATGGGCGCGTGACGCGTCAAGACGACCGAGACGACAACGGGGCCGCCGGGTCGCTGCGCCTGGACGACCAGCTGTGCTTCGCGCTGTACGCCGCCCAGCGCGCCGTGACCGCCGCATACCGTCCGCTCCTCGACGACCTCGGGCTCACCTACCCGCAGTACCTCGTGCTGCTGGTCCTCTGGGAGCGCGGCGAGACCAGCGTGAAGGAGCTGGCGGGCGCCCTGCGCCTGGATTACGGCACCGTCTCGCCGCTGCTGAAGCGGCTGGAGGGGGCGGGCCTGGTGCGCAGGGAGCGCGCGGCGGACGACGAGCGCTCGGTGCTCGTGGCGTGCACCGGGCGCGGTGAGCAGCTCAGAGAGCGCGCGGAGCGCGTGCCCGGCGCACTGCTCACGACCACGGGGCTCGGCACCCAGGAGATCGCGCGGTTGCGCGAGGAGCTGTGGAAGCTCACCGAGCGCGCCGACGCGGCGGCCGACCGGCGCTGATCTCGCGTTACCCACGGTTGTAACCCCCTGCTGGCGCAGACTGACGTACCGGCCAGTACCTTGTGCACGATGTACTTGTGCGCCACTTGTCCTGGGGGAGGCCAACCTTGACCGATGTCACCGCAGACACCGCTGTCGACACCCGTCCGACGAAGATCATGTACGTCGCCGAGGCCACCGCCCACGGCGGCCGGGACGGCTACGTCACCAGCCAGGACGGCCAGATCCAGCTGAAGGTCGCGATGCCGCCGCAGCTGGGCGGAGACGGCAACGGCACCAACCCGGAGCAGCTGTTCGCGGCCGGCTACAGCTCCTGCTTCCACAACGCGCTGATCCTCGTCGGCAACCGCTCGGGCTACGACCTGACCGGCTCCACGGTGGCCGCGAAGGTCGGCATCGGCCCCAACAAGCACCGCGGCTACGGCCTCGCGGTCGCCCTCAGCGTCTCCCTGCCGGTCCTGGACCCCGAGGTCGCGGCGAAGCTGGTGGACGCGGCGCACGAGGTGTGCCCGTACTCGAACGCGACGCGCGGGAACATCGACGTGACGATCCTGCTGGGCTGAGCCCCCGCGCCCGGGTGACGGCATCCCTGCCCGGGTACAACGCCGGTGTCGCCCGTCGAGAAGCTCGTCCGGGCGGCGCACGAGCCGCAGGACGCGGTCCCGGCCGGGTACGAGGGCGGGTCCGAGGACGTCAGGCCGTAGCGGATATCACCACCCGCCGAGGAATCCAAGGCCACACGCCCGTGTTTCACTCGTGGTCGTAAGCGAGTGGAGGGACCGGGCGTGGATGTGGACGTGAACGGCACGGTGGCCGAGGGCTTCGAGCCGGTCAGGGAGGCGTTCGCAGCGAACTTCGCGCTGCTCGGGGAGCGCGGCGCGGCCGTCGCCGTGTACCGGGACGGCCGGAAGGTCGTCGACCTCTGGGGCGGCACCAGGGACGTGGACGGTACGGCCCCCTGGGAGCACGGCACCGCGCAGGTCGTGCGCTCCGCGACCAAGGGAGTCGCCGCGGCCGCGCTCCTGCTGCTGCACCAGCGCGGCGAACTGGACCTGGACGCCCCGGTCGGCACGTACTGGCCCGAGTACAAGGCGGCCGGCAAGGAGCGCACGCTCGTCCGGCACCTGCTCGCGCACCGCGCGGGCGTGCCCGTGCTGGACCGCCCGTTGACCCCCGAAGAGGCCGCCGATCCCGACCTCGGCGCGGCGGCCGTCGCCGCGCAGGCGCCGGTGTGGGAGCCGGGCGCGGACCACGGCTACCACGCGCAGACCTACAGCTGGCTCACCGGCGAGCTGGTCCGGCGGATCACCGGGCGGCCGGTCGGCGCATGGGTGGCGGAGGAGATGGCGGCGCCGGTCGGCGCCGACCTGTGGCTCGGCCTGCCCGCGGCGGAGCAGGCGCGCGTGGGCCGTGTCGGCCCCGTGGAGGCACCTCAGACGGCCGGCGCGCTGAGGACCCGCCCGAAGCGGTCCGTGTCCGAGGCCTACGCCGACCCCGACTCCCTCACCCGGCGCGCCTTCGCCGCGATCAGCCCGCTCCCGGACGAGAACGCGCCCTCCTACCGCGCGGCCGCCCTGCCCGCCTCCAACGGCATCGCCACCGCCGACGGCCTGGCCCGCTTCTACGCCTCGCTCATCGGTGAAGTGGACGGCGGCACACGCCTGTTCACCCCCCGGACCATCGAACTGGCCCGCGCCGAGCAGTCCGCCGGACCGGACCGGATCCTCGTGGTGGGCACCCGGTTCGGCCTCGGCTACATGCTGCACGGCAGCGCGTCCCCGCTGCTCTCCCCCGGTTCCTTCGGCCACCCGGGCCGGGGCGGCGCCCTCGCGTTCGCCGACCCGGAGACGGGCATCGCGTTCGGCTACGTCACCAACGGCTTCAGGAAGAGCGTGACGGCGGACCCGCGGGCGCAGGCGCTGGTACGGGCGGTACGCACGGCGCTCGCACAGTAGGCAAGGGGCGCGTGCAGCGCCGCACGCGCCCCCTCGGCGTCACACGTTGATCGGATGCGAGGTCCGCCCGGACTCCGCGTCGATCTCCCCATGGGCCTTGGTCAGCAACTGCATGGCCAGTTCGTTGAGCGCGCGGGCGCCCGCTATCTCCTCGCCGACCCTGGGCTGGTTCGCGTCGACCCGGTGACGGCTCGCGTGCCCGTGCGCCCGGACCTCGGTGCCGTCGGGCAAGCGCACCAGGGCGACGGCACGCGTGTGCGTGTCGTCCTCCTGGAATTCCATCTCCACATGCCAACCCACAGCGGTGTGCATCATCTCGACCACCTCCGGAGTACCACTGATTCCAGGGTGCTCCCCCGCGCGCGGAACGTCATGTGGAGGCCGGGTCACCGTCCTTGAGCCGTCTCAGTCGGCCGGCTTCTCGTCGAAGCTGGCGAAGTAGGCGGCGACCATGTCCTCGTCGGCGTGCCCCTGCGCGGCGGCCCTGGCGAGCCGCTCGGCCGTCGCGGCGGCGACGTCGAGCCGGACCCCGTTACGCTCACCCGCCTCGACGATGAGCCGGGCGTCCTTCGCGGCGGTGGCCACGGCGAACGACGCCGGAGTCAGCTTCCCGTCGAGCACCAGAGCGGACTTGGCCCGCAGGTAGCCCATGTCGAGCGGTCCGCCCTGGATCAGGTCGAAGAAGTCCTGCGGGTCGACACCGAGGGCCTGGGAGAGGGCCAGCACCTCACCGGCCGCCGCGGTGGCCGCGAGGACCCAGCTGTTGGCGACCAGCTTCAGCCGGCTGGCGCTGCCCGCCGCCCCGTCCGCACCGGTCCACACGGTCTTGGCGCCGACCGCGTCGAACACGGGCGTGACCGTCTCCCGGCCCTCCTCGGGCCCGGCGGCCAGCACGGTCAGCTGACCGGCCTCGGCGGGCTGGCGGGTGCCGAGGACGGGGGCGTCGTAGAACACCAGCCCGTGCTCGCGCGCGAAGGCGGCCAGGTCGGCGACCAGGTCGATCCCGGCGGTGGTGCACTGCGCCCACACCGCGCCGGTACGCAGCGCCGGGGCGGCCTCGCGCATGACCTCCAGGACGGCGTTGCCGTCGTACAGCATGGTCAGCACGACGTCGGCGCCCTCGACGGCCTCGGTGGGCGTGTCCGTGACCCGGATCCCGTCCGCGGCCAGCGGCTCGGCCTTCTCCCGGGTACGGTTCCACGCCCGGACCTCGAATCCGGCGCGGGCGAGGTTGCGGGCCATGGCGGCGCCCATGATGCCGGTGCCCAGGACACTGACGGTCGGCTTGTCGGTCATTGACGGCTCCCTGTCGTACGGTTCCTGCTCTCGTCGTCCGCGATCATCTTCGTACGGACGAGGTCCGCGTACGGGAGACACTCCAGCGGGCGGCGCGCGACTGGTGGTCGTCAGCTGCGCTGGAAGAACTCCACCTCCGCCAGGGCCAGGTGGCGGCCCCGGGTCAGACCGACGGGCGAGCGGAGTACCAGGCGTACCGTCTTCGCGTCGCTGATCCCGGTGGGGATCGTCTGGGGGCCCGGTTTGTCGCTGAGGGTGACCTCCTTGCGGTGCTTCTCGCCGTCCTGCGTCGTCACCTCCATGTCCAGCTGGAGTGCGCGTGCCTGGCGGGCGTACTCCTCCGGGGACGAGGACGCGCCGTTGGTGATGATCACGTCGACCAGCCGGAACGGCTTGCGGAAGGTGTAGGTCACCGAGGCGCCCGGCCCGGGCGCGCCCCAGTAGTGGTTGCTCAGCCCGTCCGTGGTGTCCGTCGCCGGATGCCCGTGCACCTCTGCGCTCGCCTTGACCTCGGCCGGGGTCACGGACCTGGCCTTGCCCAGTTTGTCCCGGGTGTCCTCGAACAGGGCGCGTCCGGCCGGCAGCAGCAGGAAGCCGCCCGCGCACAGCGCCAGTACGACGGCCAGGATCACGAAGAACCGGAACGCGCGGCCGGAGCCCGCGCGGGTCCGGCGGCGGAACGGCCATACCGTTCGCCACCACGGCAGCGGGGCGGGCTTCGCGGCGGGCGTCAGCTCGGCGGCGCAGCGTCGGCAGAAACGGCGTTCCGGCTGGTTGAGGGTGCCGCAGGCGGGGCAGGGCCGTCCCGTTCCTTCGTCCGGCGCGGCGACCGGTCGTACGACGGGGCGGGGGGCGACGGGTTTCGCGGGGCGTACGGGGCCGATGGGGTCCGGGGCGGGTGCGGGTGCCTGCGGCGTGCGGGGCGGGATGGTCGGAGCGGGTGGGGTGGGGGGTACGGCGGCCTCGGCTTCGCCTTCGGCCGGGTTGTTCCCACCCGCACCACCCGTGCGGATTTCGTCGTCGGGTGCGGGTGGCCCCTGTGGGGCGTCCTCGCCGTCGGCGGCCAGCGGTTCGTTCGTCGTGGCAGCGGCGGGGCCGCGGGTTGCGGGCGGTTCGTTCGCGGCCGACTGGGGTGGAGGGGTGGTCTCGGTGCGGCCGGGGGCGGCGCCGGAGCCCTCGGTGTCCGGGGTGCTCGTCCCCCTCACCTCACCGCGGCCACGGCCGGTCAGCCGGTCGCGCAACGATGAGGTGCGGGTGCGCGCGGCGGGCGCCGGGGTGGGCGTGGAGGCGGGCGCGGACTCGGACTCGGACGGAGGCTCCGAGGACGGGGTCGACGGCTCCGGCGGCGCGGGTGTACCCGGGGTCGACGGCTGCGGTGTCGCACGTGTACCCGAGGCCGGCCGCTCCGGTGCCGCACGTGTACCCGAGGCCGACGGCCCAGGTGCCGCATCTGCACCCGAGACCGACCGCTCCGGCGCCGGAGGTGTGTTCGGCGCGTACGGCTCCGGGGCTGTCGGCGAGGGTGTGCTGGAGTCGGACCAGCCCAGGTACGCGCCGCAGTTGCCGCAGAAGTCGTCCGTGGGGTCGTTGGACGCCCCGCAGGCGGGACACGCGCGCATGACGTCACCTCCCTTCGTCGGCGGGCGGGGCGGGCAGGGCCTCCACCCGGAAGGCCATGTGCACCGGGCACATGGCCCGGACGATCTCGCGGACCCTGACCATGTCGACCCCGACCACGTCGACCCGCGCCTCGCGGGCCGGCCACACCCGGACCAGGATCTCGGCGCCGGGGTCCGGCGGTAGCTCGGCGCCCGCGGTGCTCGACCACGTCGCGCCGCCGTCGCCGGTCACCTCGGCGTGCACGCCGAGCGCGAGGTGCAGGGCCTCGATCAGGCCACGCCTGGTGCCGCGCCAGCGGTGCAGCTCCACCGCGCGGACGACCGCCTCGCGGCGCAGTTCCACGGGCCACTGCGGGTCGTCCGCGACGCCCACCCAAGACGCCAGCCAGGCCAGGAAGTCGGTCGGGGTCACCCGGGGGTCGAGGTAGGCGGGCAGGTTGTCGAGGGTCGCGAACACCGGGGCGAGGACGGTGTCGAGACCGGCGGTGAAGCGTTGCGCGAAGTCGTCGTCGGCGTACAGGGCGGGCAGTTGCTCGCCGATCGGGTACCTGCTCGGCAGGCCGGGCACGGCGGCGCGGCTCATCCCCGCGCCTCCGGATCGACGGCCGTGACGACCACCTGGTGCTGGTAGGAGAAGACCAGCGCGCCCGGGGCCACGTCGATGCGGTCCGACGGGGCGCCGCGCCGGCCGGTGATCGGGTCGGCGGGGAACAGCCGGATCTCCTCCACCAGCGCGTTGCCGGTGGCGCGTTGCAGGACGCCGAAGACGTCGCCGTACTGCACCGGCCGCCCGAACGGCCAACCCGTGCCGTCCGGACCGCCGTTCAGCGGGTTGAGGTGCCGGAACAGCGCGTCGAGCGCCGCGTCGCGCACCCGGTCGGTGTCGCCCGGTGCCGCCGCGAGCCGGGCCACCACGGTGACGCCCTGGTACACCGGCGGCTCCACCACGAGGCGGGTGCCGATCAGGCGCCGCTCGTCGAGGCTCGTGGTGATCGCTTCGAGCACCTGGTCCGAGGGGATCAGCTGCTCGAAGCGGAGCCGGTCGTCGCCCTCGTCGGCCACCGCGTCCGGCACCACCAGGACCCGTACCGCGCCCGGACCGTCCGCGGCGGGCAGACAGCGGACCCGGCGTACCGAGGGCGCGGCCTGGCGGCTGATGATCTCGTAGTCCTCGGCGGTCACCGCGCGCTCCTGCATGCGCAGCACCTCCGGCGCCCGCAGCTTGGCGTTGGCAACGGTCTCGCCGGCGACGCCGCCCCGGGCCGCCTCCCGGTTGGTGACCCGGGCGACGTACGGAACGGAGCTGCGCAGCACGGAGATCGCGCCGCGGGCGACGTTGCCCGCCGGGCCGCCGCCGGTGCGGTAGCGGGCCACCCGTATCTGGGCTCCCTTGGGCGGTACGGCGCCGCACTGCCGCAGCGTGCCGTCCGGTTCGCGCAGCGCCGGGGGGAAGGTGAACTCCCCGGTGGTGGCGTCCACGCGGACGTGCGGGTCGGTGGGGCCGGAGCGGCCGAAGTGCTCCACCACCTCCCAGCGCTGCCACCCCTCGGCCGAGGACACCTCGACCACGGGGGGCTCGCCGTCGAGCAGGACCGGCGGGCGGCCGAGCCGGAACGTCTGCCCCGAGACCCCTTCCGAGGTGCCGAGCGGCACATCGGTCACGGTCTCCGCGTGCTCGACGGACATGGTGCCGCCCACGGTGAACACGGCCGCCTCGCGCACCGTCGGGGACTCCGAGTAGAACGGCTGGCCCGACTCCGCCTCGGTCACCCGGCAGCGCAGCCAGCCGGCCCGGATCCCGCCGATCACCGACGCCGTGTGCCCGGCCGGTACGTACACGATGACCTCGCCGGGCCGGTTCAGCCCGCCGGTGGTGTCGGTGCCGGTCTCGCACCGCTGCCAGCCGCCGCCGTCCCAGGCCTCCCACACGAGCGGGGGTTGGCGCGGGTCCACGCCGACGCCCTCCACGCGGCTGTCCAGGCGCACCGCGACGACACAGCGCGGCACCGCCGTCGGCAGGCCGAACAGCAGGGCGTCGCCCGGCTCCGGTGCCGGCTGGAAGCAGGGGATGTCGTGGCCCTCGGCGAGCACGGCCGTCCGGTCGGTCTGCTGACCGGACCGGGGTGCGGTCACCAGGCGCATCAACTCGCTGGGGACGATGCGCAGCTCGTCCGTGGTCGTGAACACCACGGCCTCGTCGGTCTCGCCGCCCGCGGTGGTCACCTCGGTGCCCGCGGGCAGCGCGACCGTGTCGGGCTGCGGCGCCGAGAGCCAGAAGTCGACGTCGGCGTGGGCCGCGGTGGGCGGGAACAGACGGATGTCCAACAGATCGAGGAACGCGGTGTAGTTCTTGTCCGGGACCCGGTTCAGCCGATACAGCAGCTGGTCCACGAGGTAGGCGAACGTCTCGATCAGGGTGACGCCCGGGTCGGAGACGTTGTGGTCGGTCCACTCCGGGGCGCGCTGCTGCACGTACCGCTTGGCCTCGTCGACGAGTTGCTGGAACCGCCGGTCGTCCAGGTTCGGGGAGGGCAGGGCCATCAGTGAGCGCCCGCTTCCTCGGCCCCCTCCTCGGAGGGGATCGTGTAGAAGGGAAAGACCAGGTTGCGCCGGTCGTTGGTGGAACGCACCGTGTAGTGCACGTCGATGTAGAGGGTGCCGTCCTCGACGGCGTCGAAGGCGACCACCACGTCGTCCACCGCGATGCGCGGCTCCCATCGCTCCAGGGCCTCGCGCACCTGCTGCGCGATGCGTCCGGCGGTGGCTCCGTCACCGGGGGCGAAGACGTAGTCGTGGATGCCGCAGCCGAACTCGGGGCGCATGGGGCGCTCGCCGGGCGCGGTGCCGAGCACCAGGCGGATCGCCTCCTCGATCTCCCGCTCCCGTTCGACCATGGCGATCCCGCCGGTCGGCCCGACCCGCAGCGGGAACGCCCAGCCACGGCCGATGAACCGCTCGCTCATCACACACCGCCGATCAGGACGTTCGGGGCGCCGGTCACGATCATGGCGCCGCACGTCGTCTGGTCGCGCGCCCGCGCGGCCGGCAGCCCGCCGATGAGGACGGTGCCCCGGGTGGCCGCGGCCGGGTTGGGCATGATCACGTTGCCCGGTCCCAGGGCCGCGTGCGGCGGTACCACACAGGTGTGCAGGCTGCCCACGACGGCGGCGGGGCGGCCACCGATCAGCACGGTCGCCACCGCCCTGGCGGCGGCGGGCGGCGGGGTGGCGATCACCCCGCCGTGGTTGGTGGGGTCGCCGGTACGGGCTGCGGCGGGCATGCGGCGCTCCTTTCGAGTCGAGATCTCGGGGGCAGGGGGTCAGTTGATGCGGATGAGCTTGGCCTTGAGGACGCCGAGCAGACCGCCGTCGACGGTGACGTTCGAGCTGCCGGTGACGCTCACCCTGCGACCGCCGATCTTCACCCCGACCCTGCCGTTGATGTCCACGTTCGTGCCCGACACGCTCACGTTGCCCCGCCCCGCGTCCAGGGTGATGCCCTTCCTGTCGAGCTGGACGGAGGTGAGGGGTTGCCGGCTGCCCTTCCCCGCGTACACCTTCAGCTCGATCCGGTCCCGCCGGTCGTCCAGGAACACTTCGAGGCGCTCGTCACCGGTCATCAGCCGCACCCCGGAGCGTCCCGGTGCCCTCGCGTCCAGCAGCTCCACCCGGTGCCCCGAACGCGACACGATGGAGCGGCGGTTGACCTTCCCGCTGGTCCTGTCGATCAGCGGGACGTCGTGCGGTGACGGCTTGTCCACGCCGTTGTAGAGCCCTCCGATGACGTACGGGCTGTCCAGCAGGCCCTGTTCGAAGCCCACCAGGACCTCGTCGTTGACCTCCGGGCTCACCACGCCACCGCCGCCCTTGCCGCCCCACTGCACGGTGCGCACCCAGTCGGTGACGTATGTGTCGTCCAGCCAGGGGAACTTCAGTTTCACCGAGCCGCGCTCGGAGCCGCCCGGTTCGCGTACGTCCGTCACCACGCCGATCGCGAGTCCCGGCATGCGCGGGCCGCGGGACGGCGCGTTGGCTCCGGTCACCAGGCCGGTGAGCGAGCGGTCCGGGCTGGCACTGACCCACACCGTCGTCCGGTACCCGCCCTGCGGTTCGAGGACGTGCTGCACCGCCGTCGCCGTGTACTTGCCGGAGAACGCCTTCCCGACGTTGCCGAGCGCCACGGGCTTGCCCGCCCGCAGCTTGGGGTTGCCCTCGGCCACCACCTCCAGCTCGCCGAAGCCCGCGCTGACCTGGGCGGCCACCGCGTCGGCGACCGCGGTCGTCTCGGCCTGGGTGCGGTACGGGGTGTCGGTGACGGTCAGTTTCGACGACTTGCCGAACCGGGCGGCGAACGCCGGGCTCAGGCCCGGCACCACCGTGTCACTGTTCACCGACGGCTGCCGGGACACCAGCGGCCGCTTCGTGGTGACGTCCCAGCCGCGCACCTCCACCTGCTGCGCGCCGTCCGCGGCCGACAGCGAGGCCCGCAGCGCCAGCAGGTTCCGCCCGTACTCCAGCACCATCGGGTTCCGGGTGGCCGACGTCGACGGCGCCGGCGCGCCGGACGCCTTCTGCGGCTTGGTGAACTGCAGCAGCCCCTTGTCGTCGACGCGCACCAGAGCCCCGCTCTCGGCCGCCAGGAACTGCAGGAAGTCCCAGTCGGACACGTTCGCCTGCGACAGCTGCTTGTACGTGACCGGCGCGGCCTGCACGGTGCCGCAGGCCAGCCCGGCCCCGGCGGCCACCTTGCGGACGATCGCCGCCGCGGTCATGTTCCGGTACGCCACCACCTTCCGGCCGCGCTGGAGGCGGTGCGCCTTGGAGTAGGCGCGCACCACCGTGAACGAACCGGTGCGGTCCCGGTCCAGCTCCAGGGCCGTCACCTCTCCGTTGAACAGCCGCTCGCGGGCCTGTCCGCTCACGGTCACGACGGACACCTTGAGCGGGGTGCCGATGGTGATGCCGGTCGCCGTCAGGAACTCGTGGTCGGGGTCGCGGAAGGTGAGCACCGCCGTGTCCGGCAGGCCCACGTTCTCGTCCACCACGCAACTCACCAGCTGGGCGGCCCAGATCGGCGGAAGTTCGCCGGGTGCCTCCACGACCGGGTCCGCCGCGAACGACCGGCCGCCCTGTTCCCCGGATATGCTCACCGCTCCTCCTCTGTGCCCGCGTCCCGCAGCGCCGGCACCACCAGTTCGGTGCCGGGTACGAGCGCCATCGGGTCGTCGATCTCGTTCGCCTCGGCGATGGCCCGCCAGGCCGTGGCGTCGCCGTACTCCCGCCAGGCCAGCAGGGCCAGGCTGTCGCCCGCCACGACGGTGTGCGTACTGCGGGCGGTGCGCGCGCCGGACGTCGGGTTCTGGCCCGGCGGGTCGACGCTCGCCTCCTCGATCGACAGCGCGCAGGTGGCCCGCAGCGGCTTGCCGTCCACGTCGAAGAGCGTGTACGTCACCGACAGGCTGGAGAGCACCCCGTCGAACGAGGTCGTCCGCGCGGTGCCCCACTCGAACCGCACCCACGGACTGGCCGGCTTCTTGCGGCCGAGGCTGGCCGGAGTCGGCACGCACGCCTTCATCAGCTTCTCCACCGCCAGTTCCACGGAGTTGTCGTGGGTGGCGGTGGCGTCCAGGAACACCTCCAGGCTCAGCTCGCGCGGGCCGCTGCCGACGAATTCGGGCAGCGCCGACTGCCCCGCCATCCGGGACGGGGAGCGCCGCCACTCGGTGGTCTTGCGCAGCTCCAGGGTGGAGGGGTTGAACTGGAGGTTCAGCCGCGCGATCGTCCCGCCGGGCTTCGCGCCGACGGAGGCCGGGGGCTCCTTCAGCGTCAGCTGGGCCCTGGCCCGACTGGAGCGGGACGCTGGGGACATGCCGGGACTTCCTTTCCGGGACGAGGGCGAATCACTGGCTGCGGGAGGGTTGATGACGGTGCGTCAGGAAGGGCGAAGCCCCTCGTGGGCGATCTCCAGGGTCTCCACCGCGGCCTGCGAGCTGTTGGGGTCGAAGGACGGGCCCTGCCAGCGCACCGGGACGATCCCGAACACCTGCCAGCTGATGATCCTGGTCAGGTCGGGCTTCAACGCCACGATCTCGCCGTCCTTGGGCTCCACCCGCCTCAGCGTCTCGTCGAGCCAGCGGGCGATCTTCGCCGTGTCGGCGGTGACCGGCCGGGTGAGCGTGATGTTCGACCAGGTCACGCGGCCGGGGAGCTGCCAGGTGAAGTCGTTGTTGCCGCCCTCCGCGTAGCTCTCCATCTCGACCTCGGCGCCCATGCCGGAGCAGGTGTGGAAGGCGCCCAGGTCGTTGCCGCCGATCGCGAGCCGGAAGAACACGCTCGTCGCGAAGATGTTGTCCGTCATTCGTCCGTCATCCGTCCGATCCGTTCCGTGCCCTCAGCGGCGTCCGTCGTAGGGGCGGCCCGTGCGTTCCCGGCCGCGCCGCAGCTCGGTGCGCAGCAGCCGGGCCATGGGGTCCAGCAGGCGGCGGGCCAGGTCGTCCAGGTCGATGCCGGGGTCCTGCGGTGCCTCGGCGCGGTGGGGGGTGCGCTTGCCGGAGGCGGAGGGCGTGGAGGACGTGGTTGACGTCGAGGACGTGGTGGACGTGCCGGACGGCTGCTGCTTGCCGCGCGCCGGGGCCTGCTTGGCCGGTACGCCCTTGGACACGGTCTTCCCAGCGCCGGAGACCTCGCGCTGGACCGGGAACGCCGCCGGGCTGTTCCCGCCGGCGTCGCCCGCAGTCGATCGGGGGCCTGGCGCGACGTTCCTCGGCCGGACCACGGGAACGGTCCCTTCCGGTGCCGGTGCCGACGTGGCCGGCGGGCGGTCCGGGAGCGGTGGCGCCTGCGGAGCGGTCACCGGTAGGGGGCGCCCCGGTACGGCGGCGGCCCGGGCGAGCGGCCCGGAGGTCTCCGACCCCGGCGGTGCGGGGCGTACGACTGGGACGCGCTGGGCGTTTCCCGGGGAACTGGTGCTTCGTACCCCTGAGTTCTCCGGTCCGTACGCGGTCGCGGCTCGCTGTTCGTGAGGCGTCACCGGTGAACTCGTGCTTTGCACCCCCGAGTTCTCAGGTCCGTACGCGGTCGCAGTCCGCTGTACGTGAGGCGTCACCGAGGAACTGGTGCTTCGTACCCTTGAGTTCTCCGGCCCGTGCGCGGCCACGGCCCGCTGTGCCTGAGGCGTCGCCGGGGTGCCTGCGGACGGGCTCGGGCTCCGGGACGGCCACGCGGACGCCCCGGTGGACGGCGCGGGCTCGCCCTGCGGGGCGGCCGGCGCGCCGGGCCAGCGCACGGCCACCACGGGACGGCCGCCGGTGCGGGAGGCGGCGGGCTGCGCCACCCCTTCCGGAGCGCGGGTGTTCACGGTGAGCGGGCGCGCGTGGAGCAACTGGAGGGTGCGGGGCGCCGCAGGGACGGCGTGCGCTCCGGAGCCGGTCGCGGTGAGAACACGCGGGTCGGCCGCGCCGCGAGGTCGGTCGGCCGCGGTGCCGAGGGAGTGGGGTGCCGTCGGTGCGGACGGCGGGCCGGTGGCAGGGGTCCGGCCGCCTTCGGTGCGCTCGGTGCCTGCTTCGGCCAGGGTCCGGGCCACGACGACCGGGCCCGGGGCGCCGGGTTCCTGGGGCCGTTGCCCGCCCGGGCCGGGCCCGCCTGAGGTCACACCGGAACGTGACGCATTCCCTGCCGGTCCTGCCGAGCCCGCCGTACCCGCTGTGCCTTCCGGCGCTGCGGCCGGAGACGGCGTCACCAGCGGTGTGGCCGGCCCGTCTCCATGGCTTGTGGGGCGGGGTGACGTGGTGCCCCCTGTGGTGGGCTGGTCCGCGAGGCTGCGCTGGACGTCGACGGCCCCCAGCAGCGGCGCGTCCGCTCCGCCCGCTCCCCGCCGGAGGGGTGCCGCCTCGCCGGGCGCCCGGTCGCGATCCCCCGCGGACGGTGCCGGAGCGGCTCCGGCGCCCCTGTCCTGGTGGGCCGGGGCGCGCTGGACGTCCGGGCTGGGCGCCGTACGGGCCGCACGGGCGCCGGACGCGGCTGAACCGGGCAGGTCGACGCTCGGCGGCAACGCAGGCAGCGGCGCGCCCAGGCCACCTCGCACCCGTGCGCCGCTCCGGGCCGGGCCGGGGGTCCGGCGCGACTCGTCGGTGGCGTCCGGGGTGCCGTGAGCCGTCCCCTTCCCTCCGCCGTCGGCCGGGCGCGGGGCGCCGCGGTTCGTCCCCCTTGCATCGCCGTCGACCGGCCGGGAGGCGCCGTGCTTCGTCCCACTCCCGCCACCGTCAGCCGATCGCGAGGCGCCATGCCTCGTCCCACTCGCACCACCGTCAACCGACCGCGAGACGCCAACTGCCCCTTCCGCTGTGCCCTCGGCGTGTCGCTGGACGACGGGAAGCCCCCGGCCGGGCGCGGGCTGTGGGGCGGGGGCGGCCTGCGCCGGCGGAACGGCCGTGGCGGGCAGCTCGCTCAGTGGTGCGCCAAGAGGTGCGCGGCTCGCCGTGCGGGTGGCGGCACGCTGTACGGGGGCGGTCGAGGGCACCCCCGTACCGGCCGGTTCGGTCGTGGCGGAGGTGGGACCGGGTGCCTCGGAGGCGGCGCCGCCTGCGGTCGCCGGGGTGACGGCGGGCCGCAGGACAGGGATGCGGCGCGCAGGTCCGGCCGGGCGCAGGGCGACGGTCAGCCGAGTCCCCACCGGCCTGAGCCGGACGGCAGGGTGGGACGCCTCCGGCTGTCCGGCTCCCCGAGCGGACGGTGAACCTGTCGTCCGGGCGGCGGGGCCGGAGGGCGTACGGCCTCCTGAACCTGCCGCCGGCCGGGATGCGCCCCCGGAGTCCCGTTCGGGCGCGCCGGCCCGGGTCGCCGGGGCGGACCCGTCGGACGCGGAGCGGGCCATGCCCCCATCGGCTGCTGCGCCCGGGAGCACCGCCACACGTCGTACCAGCGGAATCTCCCGAGCGGCCGGCGGGCGGCCAGTGTCGGTGGGAGTCACGACCGGGGCCGTGCCCGGCGCCGTGGCGCGTTGGACAGGGGGAAGTGACGAGGAAAGCACGGCCGGGGAATCCCCGGACGTGAGGCCACGGGTCGGCGGAGCGCCGCTCGAACTCCCCTTCCCCGCTGAGTTGTTGCCGCTGTTGCCAGCGGAACGCGCCACCACGGGTTCCGGGCCCGCACCCGCTTCCGCCGCTCCCGTACCGCCGGAGCCGCCAGTGGTGGGCCGTACAGCGGAGGCGGAGGCGGAGGGCAGCGGACCGGACGGGGCCGAACCGGATGGTGTTGAAACGGACGGCGCGGGACCCGACATCCGCGCCCCCGCACGCACCCGGCGCTGCACCTGCGGTGGCCGGCCATCCGGCGTCCGAGCCGTGCCGTCCGGAATCCCGGCATCCGGAATCCCGTGGCCCTGCGCCCCCTCCGCCCCCTCAGGGCGCAGTGCCCGAAGCAACAACGGCCCCCCGCCGGTGTGGCTGGGCTGCGCGGCGGCCGGATGCGTGACACCCCGTACGAGGCCGGTCGGGGCCGTGGGCTGCAGGGCGTGTCCGAGGCCGTTGTCGAACGACGGGTTCTGCCAGGCGGCGAGGCCCGCGCGGAAGGTGAGGCCGTCGCTGACGCCGAGCGGAGCGCGGGAGAGGGTCAGTTCGGGCGCGGCGGTGCGGCGCCAGCCGCCGTCCCACTCGTGCGGCACGGAGGGAACCGGCGCGGCGGAACCCGAGCCGTCGGGCGCGCTCGGGACCGGGCCCTCGCCGGTGCGCCCCGCACTCCGCGGGCGCTCCGCGGTGTCCGGTCCTCCGGTGGCCCGGCGGCGCAGCCAGTCCCGCCATGCCATGTGCTCAACCGCCTTCGTTCATGCGGGTGTTGATGCGGGCGATCTCGCCCACCCACTGCTGGCGCTCGCCGTGGGTCAGGTCGAGGATCTCCTCGCGCTGCCAGTGGAAGTGGTAGGCGATGTACGCGATCTCCTCCCGGAGCCGGGGAAGGGCGTACGTCACGATTCCCCCAGGCGCCCACCCGAGAGGTCGACCTCGAAGCCGCCGTCGCAGTGCGGGCAGGTCACCGCCGCACGGGTGTGGCCCTCGCTGTTGACGCGGCGGTAGAAGTCCTGGAGGAAGGCGACGTCGGTGGCGTACATCCGTTCCACGATCCCGGCGTGCACGTCGGTGATGTTCCCGAGCCGGGTGATCACCTGGCTCAGCAGTACGACGCTCAGGTACGCCGGGTTCTCCTTGACCCGCAGATCGATCTGGGGCCGCAGCTCGTCCCGGGCCGTGGCCAGGCGCATCGCGCCATGGCGATGCACCGTGCCCGCCTCGTCGACGTACCCGCGCGGCAGCTCGAACTCGAACTCGGTGCGCAGGCCGTGGTCCTCCCGGGGCGCCGGGGCGGCGGCCGGGGCGGCCGCCGCCTGTTCCGGCGCCGCGGCGGGTGCCGTGCCGGGTGCCGTGACCTGGAGCAGCTCCTCCAGGTTGCCCGCCGTGACCGTACGACGCCTCATTCGACGACGATCTCCTCGAACACGATCGTGACGGACTCGGTGGCCGCGGACGACTCGCCCGCCTTCAGGGACGGGCCCTCCCACTTGGAGGCCCAGCCCTGCATCAGCTGGATGCGGCGGACCGTGTTGCCCTCGGTGTCCTTGATCTCGATGGTGAGGTTCTGCCGTGCGGAGTTCACGGCCCCGTTGTTCAGGGTCTCCTTGATCCACTTGGTGAACTCGCTGCTCTGGTCGAGTCCCCGGGTGATCGTGATCTCGCCGGCCTGCCGGGCGCCCGGCTGCTTGCGGATGATCTGCTTGCCTTCCGAGGTGACCTGCTTGACCTCGACTACATCCTCTTCGACGGTGAACCCGCTGATCTCCTGGATCGACTCGACCATGTAGCCGCCGAGCTGCACGCCGAAGACGTGGGTGGAAAGAGCATCGCCCGTTGCCATGACTGTCTGTCAACCTTTCCTTGCAGACCCGCGGGTCACTCGTCGATGAGGCTGGTGGTGTCGGAGAACTGGGCCAGCCGGAAGACCACGAACTCAGCGGGCTTGACCGGCGCGACGCCGATCTCGCAGACGACCCGGCCCTGGTCGATGGACTCCTGCGGGTTGTTGTCGCGGTCGCACTTCACATAGAAGGCCTCTTCGGCGGTGCGGCCGAACAGGGCGCCCCGGCGCCACTCCTCGCTGAGGAACGCCGTGACGTTGCGCCGGATGCTCGACCACAGCCGGTCGTCGTTCGGCTCGAAGACGACCCACTGGGTGCCCAGGAGGATCGACTCCTCCAGGTAGTTGAAGAGACGGCGCACGTTCAGGTAGCGCCAGGCCGGGTCGGAGGAGAGGGTGCGGGCGCCCCAGATCCGGATGCCCCGGCCGGGGAAGGCCCGGATGCAGTTCACGCCGATCGGGTTCAGCAGGTCCTGCTCGCCCTTGCTGAGCCGGGTCTCCAGGTCGACCGCGCCGCGGATCACCTCGTTGGCGGGCGCCTTGTGCACACCGCGCTCGGCGTCGCTGCGCGCCCACACACCGGCGATGTGCCCGCTCGGCGGGACGACGGTGTTGCGTCCGGCGGCCGGGTCGAAGACCCGTACCCACGGGTAGTAGAGGGTGGCGTAGCGGGAGTCGTAGCCCGCATCGTCGTTGCGCCAGGTGCGCACCTGCTGGGCGGAGAGCCCGGGCGGGGCGTCCAGGACGGCGACCCGGTCGCCCATCTGCTCGCAGTGCGAGATCACGGCGAGCTGCACGGTGCGCACGCCCTCGGCGTCGATGTCGCCGCGCTGGTAGGCGCTCATCAGGTCCGGCACCGCGACCATGGTGATCTCGTCGATGGTCTCCAGGCCGCCGAACCCGGTGCGGGCCCCGGCGTCACCGACGTACTCGGCCGGGTCGAGGCGGGACACCGCGCCGGAGCCGGGCACGGCCGGCGCGGCCGGGGCGTCGGCCAGCGCCACGGTCTGGTTGGCGGGCCTGCTCTGGGTGGCACCGGGCTGCTCGGTGACCTCGATCAGCTTGGAGGCGCGGGCCTGGTTGACCAGGTACCCCTTGACGTTCTTGCGGGCGGAGACCTCGTACGTCTCCGCCACCTGGTCGCCCCGGCGGACCAGGAGCTTGAAGCGGTCCTCCGGCGGGTTCTCGCCGTCCGCGTCGGCGACCTCCACCGACACCCCGGAGGTGCCGGGCTTGGCCGCGACCAGGAAACCGCCGAGTTCCGCCGGTTCCACGGCCTTGGTCTGCTGCCGCTTGGCGCCCTGGGCCGCCGGCGCGGAGGCGTCCTCGGCGGATCCGCCGATCCGCACGATGTACGCGGCGCCACCGCCGTTGGCGAAGTAGCCGTAGACCGCGTGGGGCAGGTAGGCGCCCTCGGCGAAGCCACCGAACAGCTGGGTGTACTGGTCCCAGCCGGTGACCAGCGTCGGCGCGTGGAACGGGCCGTTCTCGGCGAAGCCCACGAACGCGGCGACAGCGGTGCCGACCCCTTCGATCGGCCGGGCACCGGACTGCACCTCCTCCACGTACACGCCCGGGGTGAGGTACGTCGGCATGCTCGCTCCTTCGCGTCCTACGGGTCTGTCAGCTGTGTCCAGGCCGAGTCTGTGCGGGAGGTCCGCCGGGGCGACAGGGACGCGGGGACCTGGCCAAGGGCAAGATCGCTGCCTTCGGCTGCCCGCTCGGGCGGTCCGGCCGCCGCCCGGAGTTGCCCTCGTCCTGCCCGTACGGGCCTGGACGTCCCGGTCGCCCGGGCGGTCCACTGGGGGGCCGGAGCAGGGGTGCGGCCGACTAGGAGGCAGCGAAGTGCGGACGTCCGGGGCGCACACAGAGCAGACCGAGATCCGACAGGCCACGCGCGGCCCGGCCGCCGCCGCCCGCCGGGAGACGTCCTCGGGCGGCGCCGCCACGCCGCCGCCACTCACCGCCGACGCGCTCCGGGCCGCGCAGCGCGGCGCGGGCAACGCCGCGGTCACCGCCATGATCGCCCGGCGCGCCCGGCGCGCGCCCGCCCAGGAACAGCCGGACGCCGGGGTGCACGAGGACCCTCACTCGAAGCATCAGCACGGCGCGGGACACGGCCGGGAAGCCGCGGCGCAGCCGAGCGCCGCCGACGCGGTGAACTCCGTGGTGCGGTCCGCCGGCAGCCGACTGCCCGCCTCGCTGCAGCGGGAGATGGAAGCCCGCTTCTCGGGCGAGGACTTCTCCGACGTCGCGGTCCACACCGGCGCCGCTGCCCGGCGTTCCGCCGAGGCGGTCGGGGCCGAGGCCTACACCACCGGCACCCGTCACATCGTGTTCCGCGGCACGATCGACAAGAAGACCCTCGCGCACGAACTGGAGCACGTCCGCCAGCAGCGTGCGGGGGCTGTGGCCGGTACCGACAATGGCAGCGGTCTGAGCATCAGCGACCCCTCCGACCGCTTCGAAAGGTCGGCCGAGCGCAAGGCCGAGCAGGTGATGCGGGGCGGAGCGGACGTCCAGCGCTCGGTCGCGGACCACACCGCCGACGCCGCGCACCGGACGACCGGGGCGTCGGCCGAGGTGCAGCGCATGCCCCCCAAGAAGAAGCAGACGAAAAAGCAGGCGGGGAGCAACCCACCCGCAGCAGCGGCCACTTCCTCGAAGACCGAGTTCGAGCAAATAATGGAGTACTTCGAGGGACGCAGCGAAGAATTCAAGGCAAAGAAGCAGAACGAGAAGGAGTACATCCTCGAACAGATCGGAATCGAACCCGGAGGTGAACTTTTCACGCTCGACGAAGTAAAGAATGACGAGTCAATGATGGACCTTCTCCTCGCGGAGATCGAAACCGCGAAACACGCGTCCGGGTTCGCGGGTACGGGCGGCGGCAGCAGCGACTGGGCGGCGAGCGCGGTCACTTCGGCACATGCGGGGATGCGGGCGGACCATCCGATCTGGGGCGACAAGACGACCCTCCATCACAAGATCTCCCGTAGCGAGTTGGACGCTGTACTCGCCTCGGCCGAGAGGGACAAGGCAAGCGCGAAACCACTGTTCGAGTTCCTGGACGAGGTACGGACGGTACTCGGCTCGACTGCGGCGAACAAAAAGGCCCTGCACAACATGCCGGCCAACCTGGAAATGGGACCGGCGAGCGACACGAGGACCGGCGACCCGGGATCCGGAACCGACTTCAACTACACGCCCGAGGGCGCGATGACGCCGCGGTCGAGCGAGCTGAAGGATGCACTGAGCTTGGCGAACGCGCCCACCGTCGACTGGGGGGCCGTTGCGGACAAGCTGAGGGAGGCGCAGCGCCTTCACGAAAAGGAGTACGGAGGCGCGATCCTCTCCCCGCCCGCCCTGGAACGGTGGGAGAAAGTGGGCGCCAAGTGGAAGAAGGCCTCCGACTGAGGTCTTCCGCGCCGCCCCCGGCTCAGGCGTCGAGGGCGTCCGCCAGGTAAGGCCCGAACTCGCCCTCCAGGACCAGCCGTCCCAGCTTGCGGTACTCCTGCGCGACCGCCCTCACCAGCTGCCGCATGGTGAGCGGGCTGCCGGACTCGGCCGCGAGGTAGGCCGCGGTCACCGCGCAGGCGCGGATGGAGCCGCCGGCGAGTTCGAAGCGGACGGCGCAGAAGGCGAGGTCCAGGTCCCCGGCGCGGGGCAGCCGGCCACCCAGGCAGCGCTCCCACAGGGCGAGGCGCTGGCCGGCGTCGGGCACCGGGAAGTCGGCGATCACATCCAGCCGTCGGGTGAACGCCTCGTCGAGGTTGGCCCGCAGGTTGGTGGTCAGCACCGCGATCCCGTCGAAGGACTCCATGCGCTGCAACAGGTACGCCGACTCGATGTTGGCGTGCCGGTCGTGCGCGTCCTTCACCTCCGAGCGCTTGCCGAAGATCGCGTCGGCCTCGTCGAAGAGCAGCACGGCGTTGACCGCCGACGCCTCGGTGAAGATCCGCTCCAGGTTCTTCTCGGTCTCCCCCACATACTTGTCCACGACTGTGGACAGGTCCACCACATACAGGTCCATGCCCAGGTCCGCGGCGACGACCTCGGCGGACATGGTCTTGCCGGTGCCCGACTCCCCTGCGAAGAGCGCGATCACGCCGCGTCCCCGGCCGCCGCCGGGCCGCATCCCCCACTGCCCGAGCACCTGCTCGCGGTGGCGGGCGCGCACCGCGAGTTCGTGCAGCCGCCGGTGGGTGGCCGGCGGCAGCACCAGGTCGTCCCAGCCGACGCCCGGCTCCACCCGGCGGGCAAGCCGCTCCAGCCCCGCGCCGTTCTGGGCCCGTACGGCCGTGCGCAGGTCGTCGGGGCGGACCGGACGCCCCGCGAGGGCGGCCGTGCGCACCGCCACGTCGGCAGCGCGACGCAACTGCCCGGAGTCCAGGCGGTGCGCGGCGACCGCCTCGGCGAGCGCTGCCACGTCACCGGTCGCGAGGTCGTCACCCGAGATGTCGTCGGCCGCCCCTTCGAGGGCGTGCCGCCAGCGCGCGGCCTGCCGTTCGGGCGAAGGCGCCGGCACGGTCAGGGCGACGGGGGTGTCGGCCGCCCACTCCGGGGCCCAGCCGACGGTGCCGTGGGTGATCAGGGGAATCCCCCGTAGCGCCGCGCACAACGCCCCCAGCGTGGCGGCCCGTTCGGCGGGTTCCCCGGGGAGCGCCTCCAGGGGGCCGAGGACGACTCCGGCGCCGGTGAGGCGGGCTTCGAGGGCGGCTGTCCGGGCGAGTTCCGGTACGTCGGCCGAGCGCCGGGCGAGGGCCACCGCGTCCAGGACGAGCGGTGGCAGCCCGGCCGCGCGCAGGGCGGCGACGGCGAGACCCGCCGCGTCGCCGCCCCGGCTGCGCAGATGGACGAGGCCGACGCCGGTGCCGGCCGCGGCCGCCGTGCGGTGGACGTCGGCCGCCTCGGCGGTCGGGTCCTCGCGGGCCTCGCCGAGTATCCCGGCGAGCCGGGCGTCGGGCCGGGCACTGCCCAGCAGATGTCCGGTGACCCGGTCGGAGACCGCCAACCCCCGTGACAGTGGCGGCCGTTCGGGCTCGGTGACCTCCACCAGACCGCCCGCGATCAGCGGGGCGCCCGGAGCGAGCCGGAACCGGGCGGACGCCGCCCCGGCGAGCCCGCACAGTTCCAGGGCGAGCCCGACCGTGGGGCGCCGTCGTGTCAGGTCGTCGTTGAGGTAGCCGTAGAGCCGCTCGAACCGTGCGTCGAGGTCGGGTGCCAGCGCGACCAGGAGCAGGTCCAGGTCGAGCGGGGACAGTCCGAACCTCCGGGCGAGGCCGTCGAGGACGGAACCGGCGGGCGGCCGCCCCGGCTCGTGCGCGGGTACGTCGAGGCCGCCCGGCTCGTCCAGGATGCGGGCCGCCGCCTCGGGGGTGAGGTACTGGCCCCGGTACGGGTCGTCGGGGTCGGGGTCGCCGGCCCGGCGGGCCGCCACCGCGTGCCGCACGCGCTCCTCGACCACGCGAAGCCGCGTCCACAGGTGGTCCACGTCGACGAAGACGGCTTCGGCATCGGGGCGGACGTCGGTTCGGGCAGCCACGTCGGCTTCGGTACCGGAGGGGCCGGGCATCTCGGCTTCGCTTTCGGCTCGGACGTGCACGACATCTTCGGCGGTGTGTGTCACGGCTGACGGTCCCCCCGGCGACGGCGTCGGGCGGGGGCGGGCGGCCGTTCACGCGGGCCGGTGAAGCCCTCCGGGCCCGGATCGCCGACCTCCGTGTAGCGCAGCCGGCGCCCGGACGTCACTTCTTCGCCCTCGCGCCCGGCCGCGGAACGGACGACCAGGCCCTCGGTGACCGGTGGTGCGGCGGCGGCGGTCACACCGGCGAGCGGTGCCCGCACCTGCACCGCGAGGGAGGCCTTCATCTCCCCGCCGAGCGCCGACCACACGTCGGAGGCGGCCGGTGCGTCGAGCGCGCCCCCGGCGGTGTCCAGCGCCACGGTCAGGCCGAGTTCGGCGAGCGTGCCGGTGAGCAGCCGCGCGGGAAGCGTGTCGTTGGCCACCAGACAGGTGAGCACCTGCGAGAGCAGCCGGTGTTCGTCCTGCGGGCGGTTCGCCCACGCCGTGACCAGGTACGTCAGCTCGAACCAGCGCGGCGGGCTGCGCCGCGCCACGAGGTACCCGTCCTCGTCGTACACCTCCCCGGCGCCGCTGCCGCGCCGGGTTGCGTCCTCGCGGATGTGGTACAGGAAGACGCACACCGTCGGGGCGCTGCGGCGTGCCGCCCAGTCCCGGGTGGGGGCGTCGAAGACCACGTCGACGCCCGATGCCTCCAGGCCCGACTCGCCGAGCAGGCGGCGCAGCCCCTCGTCGACCTCGTGGATCACCGGCGGGTCACCTCGTCGGGCGGCTGCACGCTGCCGTTGACCACCAGGAAGTCGGTGGTCACGGGCGAGAACCCGGGGCCCTTGGCGGTGATGACGCGCGGTCCCGTCTGGTCCTTGGCGAGGATGAGCAGCTGGCCGATGAACGTGCCGTCCGGCTTCGGAACGGTCGGCGCCGCGGCCGCGGTGATCCCCGGCTTCCAGGTGAACCGCACCGGCGCGCCCGGCGGGAAGTCCTTGCCGCGCACCGAGGTGACGAACCCGGGCTTGCCGATGTCCGGCACCGCGACGATGCGCGGCTGCAGGATGCGCAGCCGCTGCCGTGCGGTGTTGTCGCTCTTGTCGGCGTCCGTCCCGGTGGTGGTGAGGACGCCGGTGACCCGGCCGGTCAGTGCCTTGTCGGGGCTGAGGACGACGCGTACGACGGTGCTCGCGCCCGGCGTCAGGTCCGGCAGCGCGCACACCCAGGAGCGGTCGCAGCCCTCCGGCGGCCCGCTGTTCGGGATGCCCTTGGGCAGGCCGATGCGCAGCCGCAGACCGGTCGCCAGCGCATTGCGGCCGTTGCGCACCGTGTACGTCACGACCACGCGCCCGCCGACGTAACCGGGGTTCGGCTGGGCCGTGACGCGCACCCCGGGCCCGGCCTTGGGCTCCGGCGGCGTCGGCGGCACGGTGGGCGGCGGCGTCGGAGTGGGCGGCGTCGGGGTCGGAGTGGGGGTCGGGGGCGGCGTGGCCTCGCGCACCGGGACCACGGTCCGGCCCGCGTTGTCGCTGGGCCGCGGATCCAGGACGGTGCCGGTGACCGACCAGTCGACGGGCGCGTCGCCTGGGGTGACCCCGGTGAGGGTGACGTCCACCGGAACGGTCGTGCCGGGCGGCACCACGCCGACGTCGCACTGGAGGGAGGCGGCGTCGCAGGTGCCCCCGGACCAGGTGATCCGGGTGACGCGCACGCCGAGCGGCGGGGCGACGGTCAGCCGGGTGCCGGGGGAGGCGGCGGGGCCGTTGTTCACGACGTCGACGCGGACCGTGGTGGAGTCGCCGACGGTCACCTCCGGGACGGTGCCGGGCGCCTTGACGGCGAGGTCGACGGACTGCTGGACGCTGGGTTCCTTCTGCCGGCCCGGAAGCTCGGTCGTGAGCTTGGTGAGTTTGCCGGACGCGATGTCCAGGAGCTTGAGTTTCTCGGGGGTGTTGACCGGACGGCTGGGGCGGGCGCTGATCACCAGCCCCTTGCCGTCGGCCGTCCAGGCGGCGTCCCGAGGCTGGAACGGGCCGGTGTTCTCCGGCAGTTCCCGGCCGCAGGCGCCGGGCAGGCCGCGGGCGGCGGTGGGCAGCAGCACCTGGCAGTCGTCGCCCGACAGCGACGTCAGGAGGATGCCGTTCTGCTCGTCGATCCGGCCGGCGCCGTTCTTGCGGTTGAAGGCGATGCTCAACCCGTCCGGGGAGAACGCCGGGCTGTCGTCGATGACCGCGCAGTCGCCCGGGCAGATCGTGGCGCTCAGGTCGCGCTGCCGGGACAGGTTGTTCACGGGCACGGTCCAGATGTGCTTGTTGCCGCCGCCCCCGTTGATCTGCATGTTGCGGGTGAAGGCCAGGGTGGTGCCGTCGGAGGACCAGGTGGGCTGGGCGTCCTGGCCCTGGAGCTGCCCGGCCGGCGGGGTGATCCGGCCGATGATCGCGCCGGTGGCGACCTCCGCGACGAGGATGCGGCTGGGTCCGGCGGCCTGGCCGACACCGCCCGGCGAAGTCCGGGTGAAGGCGAGGTACTTGCCGTCCGGGGAGAACGCCGGGTCGGTGTCCCAGTCCTTCGCCCCGCGTCCTGCCAGCGGCAGGGGGGCGGTGTTGGAGCCGTCGGCGTCCGTCATCCAGATCCGCTCGATCCGCTGGCCGTCGGCGTTGTTCTCGAAGCGGGTGACGACGATCCGGCGGCCGTCGGGCGTGTAGTTCTGCCGCTCGGTCCACGGGTCGTACCCGGCCGCTGGCTGGAACAGCGGATCCTTGGCGGGATCGGTGTTGGTGTCGGCCGCCGGGTCCTCGTTGAGGACCGTCAGGCCGAGGTCGCGGGGGTCGGCCCCGTCCATCCGGATGTCCTGCAAGGTCACCACGTGCGGGGTGGCCGCCGAGGTGCGCTCCACGACCACACCGCCGCCGTTCAGCGGGCCGAGCCAGGTGGGCGAGAGGACCTCGCGGTTCTCGTTGAGCACCAGTGAGGGGACCTGGTCGGAGTGGGCGGTCGCCCGGAACACGTGGTCCCAGTCGCCCTCGCACTCACAGGTGATCTCCGGGCTCAGGAACAGCACCCCGTCCCCGTCGGGCAGCCATGCTGCCCCGTGGGCACGCCACTGTGCCCGCGCGCCCCCGAGGAGCGGCTCGTCACCGGTGCCCTCCGCGTTCGTCACCCGCAGCCGGGGCACGGACTGCCCGTCGACGGTGGTCGTGGCGGTGTACGCGATCCAGTTCCGGTTCTCGTCGTCGTTCACCGGGTTCCACGCCGGTTCGCCGGCCGTGCCGTTCGCCGGGTCGGTGACCCGGGTGGCGGTGCCGCCGTTCAGGGGCCGGACGTAGATCTGCCGGCCGGCCACCGGGTCGCTGTCGCTGGAGTACGCCAGGCGCTGCCCGTCCGGGGACACCGTCGGGCACTCCTCGTCGGCGGGCGTGTCGGTCAGCCGGGTCAGGCCAGTGCCGTCGGTACGCACCAGCCACAGGTCGCGCTGCGTCCGGCCGTCCGGGCCGCCGGGTGCGGCCGCGTCGAACACCACGGCCCGGCCGTCCGGCGTCAGCCGGGGGTGTGCCGCGTCCAGGCCCCTGGTGAGCCGGCGCACCGAACCGTCGGCGGACCGCAGGTAGATTTGCGGCTTCTTCTCGTCGCGGCGGCTGGCGAAGACCATCTGGTCGCCGAGGGCGGACGGCTGGACGTCGTTGTGGGCCGGGCCCGCGCCGAACAGCGGTGTGCTGGAGGTGGTGGTGGCGACCCGGCCGAGACTGCGGTGCCGGGTACCGGCGTACGCGACCCGGGTGGCCGCGGCGTCGGCCGGCCTCGCCTGGGGTTCGGCGCTGCCCGGCCCGGCGGCCGCGGCCACCCCGAACAGCGGGACGAGCAGCAGCAAGGCCGAGCCGAGTCTCCCCAGGCGGTACCGCCCGCCGGAGCCAGCGGTTTCCATCGCGGTCCCCTTCGCAGTGTGGTGCGGCATCCGGATGTGCCCCCGCCACCCTGCACCGGCCGCGCGCGGCGCGGCAGGGCGGCGGGGCCGTACCCGGGGAAGCGCGCGGTGCGCTTTCGGGCAGTGCCGGGTTCCCTGCCGTCGCCCGGCCGACCGGCCGACCGGCCGGCCCCCGTCCCGGCCCGACGGCGCCGTCCGTCAGATCAGCCCGTTGCGCAGCGCATAACCGACCGCGTGGGCCCGGTTGCGCAGCTGCAGCCGGGTGACGATCTCGTGCAGGACGTTCTTGACGGTGCGTTCGGAGTACGCGGTCTTGCGGGCTATCTCCGCGGTGTCCAGGCCCTCCGACACCAGGCGCAGCATGTCCGCCTCGCGCGTCGTCAGGGTGGACAGGGACAGGCTCCCGTGGTCGAGCGCCGAGCGCTGCAGGCTGCCGACGTGGGAGAGCAGCTTGCCGAGCAGGTCGCCGGGCAGCACTCCCTCGCCGTTGGCCAGCGCCAGGACCAGACGCAGGAGCTGGTCCTGATCGGCCTCGGCGCGGCGCAGCACCGCCGCCACGCCGCACTCGATGACGCGTTGCAGCCCGCCGGCCGCGAGGGTGCCGACCACGAGGCCCGTGTGCGTGGCGTTGTTGTGCCGCAGCCGGTTGAGCAGGGCGGCGACGTCGTCGTCGACGCTGTCCACGACCACCAGTGACACCTGGGCCCGGTCCGCGTCGGCCTCGTCCACCAGGTCGACCTCGGGGCGCTGGCGCAGCTGCTGGACGACGCCGATGCGCAGGACGGGATCGGCGGCGTAGAGGGCCACGGTCACCCGGTTCGGGAGGGCTGGGCGGGAGGTCCGGTGGGTCGAGTCGATCCAAGCGGCAGCATCTGACGTGGTGGTGTCGGACATAACAGGGCCGTTCTCCTCAACAGGGGACATGGTGTACCTGTTTCATGAGTTCGTGGGGGTAGAAGTGCAGCTCGAGGCGACCACGGGAGGGCGGCCCGCGGGAGGCGGCGCGCCACATCAACGACCCGCTGTCACAAAGACGTTCGATTTGACTTCACGGGCACCGTGACTGCCCGGATGTTGCCCTCGCGCTCCTCGCCACACTCCGGAGCGCTCTCCTACGGTGCTGGCGTGACGCCTTCCGCAGCCTCTTCCGGACCCGGTGCGCCCGGCCTCGACATCCCGGCCGTGACGGTGACGCCCGGTGACATCGCCACCACCACCCTGACCGTGCGCAACGACAGCGACATCGTCGAGGCGTACAGCCTGGAGGTCGTCGGGGACTGCGCCCCCTGGACCACGGTGGAACCCGCGCGTGTCTCGCTGTACCCCGGCACCTCCGAGACGGTGACGCTCCGTCTGGCGCCGCCGCGTTCCCCGGAGATCCGGGCCGGCGACAAGCCGCTGGGCGTGCGGGTGCTGCCGACCGAGCACCCCGAGTCGGTGCGGGTCCTCGAAACCACCGTGCATGTCGAGGAGTTCCACGAGCTGCAGACCGAGCTGGCCCCGCGCCGCCGGCGCGGCTGGCTGCGCGGCCGCTACCGGCTGGCCGTACGCAACCAGGGCAACACCCCGGTGCAGGTGGGTTTCACTCCCGGCCAGGCCGGTGAGGAGCTGGGGTTCGCCTTCACCCCGGCGGAGCCGAACCTGGAGCCCGGTGAGTCGACGGAGGTCGTGCTGCGGGTCCGCACCGCCAAGCCGGTGTGGTTCGGCAAACCCGTGGTGTGGCCGTTCACCGTGGACACCACCGAGACCGGGGACCAGGAGGAGGCGGCGGAGACCAGGCGGGACGATCCCGCCGTACGGGCGCCGCTGGACGCGGAGTTCGTCCAGATCCCCATCTTCCCGAAGTGGCTGCTCGCGCTGCTCGCCGCGCTGATCGCGCTGTTGCTCGCCTGGTTCGCGCTGGTCCGTCCGGCGGTGCGCAGCGCCGCCAAGGAAGCGGCCCACGAGGCGGTCCAGCCCCGTCCCACGCCCGGCGGGGACCAGGGTGCCGGGGACTCTCCGGGCACCGGCGGGAACAACAAGCCCGGCGGCAAGGCGTCTGGGGCACCGTCCGGAACCGGCGGTGACGGCGGCTCGGGTGACGGCGGCTCGGGCGGCGACGGCACCTCCGGCGGCGACGGCCGGCAGAGTTCGGCGACCATCGATCTGAAGACGTCCGGCGGGCAGACCAAGACCGGTACCTACAAGGTGCCCGAGGACAGTGTCTTCGGGGTCACGGACATCGTCGTCGCCAACTTCCAGGGCGACGAAGGGGTGCTGACGATCACGTTCGGCGAGCGCAAGATCACCACGATCGCGCTGGAGACCTTCCGGAACCAGGACTACCACTGGGTGACCCCCATCAAGATCCCCGCGAACGACACCGTGACCATCAACGTGACGTGCGCGAAGCCCGGCACACCGGCCACCGGACGTCAGGCACAGGGGTGCCACGAGGTCCTGAACGTCAGCGGAGTGCTCAGCAGTACCAGGGAATGAACCGGTCCTTCCGATTCCGGGCCATTGTCGATCGTTACCGACGGCTTATGTAAAGGGTTGACTTTTGTTCCGGCCGGAAATCGGCAATCCAGGACCAAAAACCACACCATTACCGACAGAAACAGGTCACAGCCGTGTGCCGGGGCGCCCGCTACCCCGCGTGCAGCATCAGCCCGATGCCCACGACCAGCAGACCCGCCGCCGCGATCCTCGGCATGCCGAAGCGCTCCTTGAAGAACAACGCCCCGATGGCCGCGCCCACGATGATCGAGGACTCGCGCAGGGCGGCGATGGGGGCGAGGGCGGCGCGGGTCTGAGCCCACAGGACGAGGGCGTACGCGGCGACGGACAAGGCGGCACCGAGCAGGCCGAGCGAGACGTACGGCCGTAGCTGCCGAACCGCGTCACCGCGCACGCGCGCGTACATGTACGCGGGGACGAAGACACCCTGAACGGCCATCAGCCAGGCGATGTAGCCGAGCGGGGCGTGCGAGGCGCGTACGCCCAAGCCGTCGATCACCGTGTACGCGGCGATGGTCAGCCCCGTCGCCAGAGCGGCACCGATCGCGGCCCAGTCGGGCCGGCGGCCGCGCAGCCCCCACAGGCTGACACCGCTGAGCCCGACGCACGACACGGCGATCCCGGCCGCCGCCCACGCGCCGGGCACCTCGTGCGCGAACACCGCCGCCAGCACGGTCACCACCAGCGGTGCGCTGCCGCGCGCGATCGGGTACACCTGCCCGAAGTCGCCCAGCCGGAACGAGGTCATCAACAGCGCGTAGTAGGCGATGTGCACGCCCGCGGAGGCGAACAGGTACGGCCAGGCCGGCCCCGCCGGAAACGTGACGAACGGCGCCGCCGCGAGCCCGATGAGCATGCCGCCGCCGGAGATCAGCGTGAACCCGACCAGTTTGTCGGTGATGCGGTGCGCGATGGCGTTCCAGCTGGCGTGGGTGACCGCGGCGAGCAGCACCGCCGCGGTGACCAGCGGCGTCACGCGTTCTGCTCGCGAACGTCCACCAGGTCGGCACCGGCGTGGGCGACGAGCGCCTTCGGCTCGACAGGAAAAACCGTGTGCGGCGTCCCGGCCGCCGCCCACACCACATCGTGCGCGAGCAGCGAGCGGTCGGCGAGGACCCGGGTACGGGTGCGGTGCCCGAAGGGCGGTACGCCGCCGATGGCGTACCCCGTGGTCTCGCGTACGACGCCGGCGTCGGCCCGGGTCACCTTCCCGGCCCCCAGCACCTCCCGCACCCGCTCCATGTCCACCCGCGAGGCCCCGTCCATCAGCACCAGCACCGGCACCCCGTCGGCGGCGAAGATCAGCGACTTGCAGATCTGGCTCAGCTCACACCCGATCGCGGCGGCGGCCTCGGCGGCGGTACGGGTGGCTTCCGGGAAGCGCCGGGTACGGGCGAGCAACTCCTCCAGCCCGAGCGCGCGGAGGGCTTCGGCGAATCGGGGGTGGGCTCCGGGCTCTTCGGCGTCAGTGGCGGCTGTCGTCGTCATGCGGGGCACGGTAGCGGTGGGTGTACGGCGCACGCGACCGAGTTGTCCGAGCGCACGGCGCTCTCAGGTGTGGGGCGGACGTTCAGCCGACCTGAACCCACGTCCACACAGCAAGGCCGGCCGGCACCGGGCAGGCGAGGGCGCCCGTCAGGAGGAGGCGGGTGAGCGGGGTGAGGCGGCGGACGCCGGGGGCGAAGGCCAGCGCGGTCAGGGCCGCGGCGGCGCCGGCGACGGTCAGGGCGTACGGCAGCACGAAGCCCCGGACCTCCGCCCAGGACATGCCGTCCGCCAGGCCCCACAGCGCCACCATGCCCACCAGGAACGTCAGCCAGCCCAGCGAGGTCAGGGTGAGGATCCAGAGCACGGCGGCCAGCAGGCCCACCGCGGTCTCGCCACGGCCGTTTCGCGGAGCCGGCCGCGCGGGGCCGTACAGGGTCGTATACGTCTCGGGGTTCACGGGACGATCCTGCGCGGAGGGCCGCCGGTGCGGCATGGGCGCGGATACTCAGCCCGTGCCCCCAGGTACTCAACCCGTCCCCCTGGGCTCAGCTGGACCCACCCACAAAAGAAGCCGGTGAGGGCGCCCCGTCCCCACGGACCCTCACCGGCGGTCTTTCAGCGGCGGTACGTCAGACGCGTACCAGCTCCCGTTCCCCGTCGGGGTCGGCGTCCCTGCGCTCCTCGGCCGTGCGCAGACCCTCGCCCTCGACGTCGACGTTGGGCAGGGCGCGGTCCAGCCACCTGGGCAGCCACCAGGCCTTCTTGCCGAGCAGCGCGAGCACCGCCGGGACGATGGCCATGCGGACGATGAACGCGTCGAAGAAGACGGCGACCGCGAGGCCGAAGCCGATCATCTTGACCATCGACTCGCTGGAGCCGATGAAGCCGGAGAAGACGGCGATCATGATGATCGCGGCGGCCGTGACGACCCGTGCGCCGTACCTGAAGCCGGTCACGACGGCCTGGCCGGCCTTCTCGCCGTGGACGTAGGCCTCCCGCATGCGGGTCACCAGGAAGACCTCGTAGTCCATCGCGAGACCGAAGACGACACCCACCATGAAGATCGGCATCATCGACATGACCGGGCCGGTCTCCTCGACGTTCATCAGGCCGGACAGCCAGCCCCACTGGAAGACCGCGACCACGGCGCCGAGGGCCGCCATGACGCTGAGCAGGAAGCCGAGGGCCGCCTTCAGCGGGACGAGGATCGAGCGGAAGACCACGATCAGCAGCAGGAAGGCCAGGCCGACGACGAGGGCCAGGTACGGCAGCAGGGCGTCGTTCAGCTTCTGCGAGACGTCGATGTTCATCGCCGTGGAGCCGGTGACCAGCACCTTCGCGTCGGTCGCGGAGGTGATGTCCGCGCCCTTGTCGCGGATGGCGTGCACCAGGTCCTCGGTGGTGGTCGAGGACGGCTTGGAGTTCGGGATCACGGTGATGGTGGCCGTGTCGCCCGCCTTGTTGGGCGTCGCCGGGGTGACCGTGACGACGTCCTTCAGGCCCTTGATCTCATCGCCGACCTTGGTGAAGGCCGCCTTGGGGTGCGCGCTGTCCTTGGCGTCGACCACGACCATCAGCGGGCCGTTGAAGCCCGGTCCGAAGCCCTCGGACAGGAGGTCGTAGGCGCGGCGCTGGGTGGTGGAGACCGGCTGGGAGCCGTCGTCCGGCAGGCCCAGTTCGAGGGAGGTGGCCGGGACCGCCGCCGCGCCGAGGCCGATCACACCGAGCAGGAGGACGGCGACCGGGCGCCGTACGACGAAGCTCGCCCAGCGGGTGCCCATGTTGGGACGGCCGGCGTTCTTGGGGTTCTTCGCCTTGCGGCCGCCGCCGAGCAGCTTGCTCTTCTCGCCGGCCGGCTTGATCCTGCGGCCCGCGTAGCCGAGCAGCGCGGGAATGAGGGTGAGGGCGATCAGGACCGCGATGGCGACCGTGCCGGCCGCCGCCACACCCATCTTGGTCAGCATCGGGATGTTGACCACGGACAGGCCCACCAGGGCGATGACGACGGTCAGTCCGGCGAAGACCACCGCCGAGCCCGCCGTACCGACGGCCCGTCCGGCCGCCTCCTCGCGCTCGCGGCCCTCGGCCAGTTCGGAGCGGTAGCGGGAGACGATGAAGAGGGCGTAGTCGATACCGACGGCGAGGCCGATCATCGACGCCAGGGTGGAGGTGGTGGTGCCCAGGTCCAGGGCGTTGGCGAGCGCGGTGATCGTGGAGACGCCGATGCCGACACCGATGATGGCGGTCAGCAGCGGGAATCCGGCCGCGAGCAGCGAGCCGAAGGTGATGACGAGGACGACCGCGGCGACCGCGAGGCCGATGACCTCGCTGGAGCCGGTCTCGGGCGTCGCCTGCAGCGCGTCACCGCCGACCTCGACCGTGAGCCCGGCGTCCCGCGCGTCCTGCGCGGCCTCCTTCAGCGCGTCGCGGGAGGAGTCCTCCAGCTCCATGCCGGAGACCTTGTACTTCACCGAGGCGTAGGCGATCGTGCCGTTCTTGCTGACGGCGTGTCCGGTGTAGGGATCGGCGACGGAGGCGACCTCGGAGCCGCTCCGCAGCTCCTTGACGGTCTTCTTGACGGTCGCCTTGTTGGCCGCGTCCGTCATCTTCTCGCCGTCCGCCGCCTTGAAGACGACCCGTGCGGTCGCGCCGTCGGCGCTCATGCCGGGGAAGCGCTGTTCCAGCAGGTCGAAGGCCTTCTGGGCCTCCGTGCCCGGGATGGAGAAGGAGGAGTTGCCGGCGGCCGGCGCGGAGGCGGCGCCCACCCCGGCGAGGGTGAGCAGCGCGACCCATATGAGCGCGACGAAGTGCCGTCGCCGGAAGGCAAGCCGGCCGAGTTTGTAGAGGAACGTGGCCACGAGGGCGTACTCCCGGTCAGGTCGTGGGGTTCATCTGGGCAGGGGTGATCAGCCCGACGACGTGAGCGGTGACGTCAGTTGGTGGGCTTGCTGGGGAGAGGGTTCAGCTGGTGGTGACGCCGAGGGCGGGGAGGACCACGGCGTCGATGTACGAAATGAGGAAGGTCTGCGTCGGCGGCTGCTCGTCGATCAGGGTGCGAGCGGCGAACGCGCCGATCATCATGTGCATCACGTAGTCGATCGCCGGGTTGTCCGCATGGACCTCGCCCCGGTCGATCGCCCGCTGCAGCACACGACGGAACTCCGCCATCTCCGGTTCGATGAGATGGTCACGGAACGCCTTCAGGAGGTCCGCGTTGCCGTGCATCGCCATGGCCAGACCCCGCATCAGGGCGGAGTTCTGCTCCATCTCGCAGTCGTCCGAACGCAGGGTGAGGGCGTGCAGGTCGCCCTTGAGCGACCCGGTGTCGATCTGGCCGAGGCCGATGGCGCCCGGCTTGTTGTGCCGCACCGCCTTCGCGACCAGTTCGGCCTTGCCGCCCCACTGGCGGTAGAGCGTGGCCTTGCTGGAGCGGGTGCGGGCGGCCACGGCGTCCATGGTGAGGGCGTCGTAGCCGACTTCGCGGAGCAGTTCGAGGACGGCCTCGTACAACTCGGCCTCGCGTTCGGGCGTGATCCGACTGCGACGCGCGGCGGCGACCTCAGTCATGTCTCTCACCTTCCCGACGCGGTTGCCCGCTCCGAACGACACTGTTTCGTACGTGATGAATGTACCGCAGCCGCAAGCGAAACGAAACCGTTTCGTACGTGTGTTGGCTCACGCCTGTCGGTTTTCCATAAGTTGCTGGGCCTCCTCCACCGGAAAAGCATGGTGAGGTGAGCTATCTGCGCTTCCCCCACCTCAACGGCGACCTGCTGTGCTTCGTGGCCGAGGACGACCTGTGGCTGGCCCCCCTCGACTCCCCGGACCGCGCCTGGCGGCTCACCGTGGACCGCACCAAGGCCGGCCCTCCCCGCTTCTCGCCCGACGGCCGCCAGATCGCCTACACGACCTGGCGCAGCCTCATGCCCGAGATCCACCTCGTCGGCGCCGACGGTGGACCCGCGCGGCAGCTGACGTACTGGGGCAGCATCGACACCCAGGTCTGTGGCTGGACACCGCCCGACGAGGAGGGCCGGAGCGAGATCCTCGCCGTCGCCTCCCACGGCGAGCCCTTCTCCTACTACACCTGGGCCTACAAGGTGTCCCCGGACGGCGACCCCGGCCGCAAGCTGCCCTGGGGCCCGGTCTCCGACATCCAGGTCGCCGACATCGACGACGTGCACATGACCCTGCTGCTCACCGGCACCCCGCCGCACGAACCGGCCTCCTGGAAGCGGTACCGGGGCGGCGCCATGGGGCGGCTGTGGCTGCACGGGAAGCGGCTGCTGGAGGGGATCGACGGGCATCTGGCCTCGCCCATGTTCGTCGGCGGCCGGATCGCCTTCCTCTCCGACCACGAGGGCGTCGGCAACCTCTACTCCTGCGCCTACGACGGCTCCGACCTGCGCCGCCACACCGACCACGACGCCTTCTACGCCCGCAACGCCGCCGGCGACGGCACCCGGGTGGTCTACCAGTGCGCCGGCGACCTGTGGCTGGTGGACGACCTCGCCGCGAACTCCGTACCGCGCAGGCTCGACATCCGGCTGAGCGGCCCGCGCGCGGGGCGCCGCAGGTACCAGGTGCCGGCCGCCCAGCACGTGGACGGCATCTCCGTGGACGAGACCGGGCGGGCCAGCGCCGTCGTCGTGCGCGGCAGCCTGTACTGGCTCACGCACCGGGACGGCCCTGCCCGCACGATCACGGACACACCCGGCGTACGGGTCCGGCTGCCGGAGATGCTCGGCTCGACCGGGCAGCTGGCGTACGTGACGGACGCCGAGGGCGAGGACGCCATCGAGATGGCCCAACTCCCCCGCGCCACCGGCGACCGCGCCCCACGCCGACTGGCCTCGGGTCAGCTGGGCCGGGTGCTGGAGATGGTGTCCGACCCGCTGGGCGAGCGGCTGGCGATCGCCTCGCACGACGGGCGGCTGCTGTTGATCGACGTGGCGGACGCGGTGGAGGGGGCGGAGGGAGCCGGTGCGGAGGCCGGTGAGGGCACCGCAGACCCGGACGGTCAGGTCACCGAGCTGATCCGCTCCATCAACGGGCCCGTCCGCGACCTCGCCTTCTCGCCCGACGGCTCCTGGCTCGCCTGGTCCCAGCCGGGCATCGGCCGCTCGCTGCGGCAGATCAAGCTGGCCCGTATCAAGGACCGGCTCATCGTGGACGTCACCAACGGCCGGTTCGAGGACGAGAACCCCGTCTTCACCCGCGACGGCCGCTACCTCGCCTTCCTGTCCTGGCGCGGCTTCGACCCGGTGTACGACGTCCACACCGGTGACCTGTCCTTCCCGCTGGGCTGCCGCCCGTACCTGGTCCCGCTGTCCTCCGCGACCCCGTCCCCGTTCGCCCTGAACCCCGAGGGCCGGCCGGCGGCGGGCGGGCTCGACCCCGTGGAGGACGAGGAGAGCGGTGAGGGCGGCACCGTGACCGTGGAGGTGGAGGGCCTGGAGAACCGGGTGACGCCGTTCCCGGTCATCGCCTCCAAGTACTCCGCGCTGTATCCGGTCGCGGGCGGCGGCCTGGTCTGGCTGCGCTGGCCGATCTCCGGCGCGCTCGGCGAGACCTTCGTCAACCCGGCCGACATCAGCGGACGGCCGACGCTGGAGTACTTCAACATCACCAAGGCGAAGAAGTCCGAACTGGTCGACCATCTGGACTGGTTCGCGGTGAGCGGGGACGGGACCCGGCTGGTGGTGGTCGACGAGGGCGATCTGCGGGCGGTGCCGTCGACCGAGTCCGGCGACAGCGACACGACCGTCTGGATCGACCTGCGCCGCATCCTGCACCAGGTCGACCCGGCCGCCGAGTGGCGCCAGTCGTACGAGGAGGCAGGCCGTCTCATCCGCGCCTACTTCTGGGACCCCGGCATGTGCGGCATCGACTGGAGCGCCGTGCTCGACCAGTACCGGCCGCTCGTCGAACGGGTCGCCTCCCCCGACGAGTTCGCCGACCTGCTGCGCGAGGTCCTGGGCGAGCTGGGCACCTCGCACGCCTACGTCACGGCCGCCCGCCGCAACGAGGGCCCGGCCCACTACCAGCGCCGGCAGGGCCTGCTCGGCGCCAACTTCGTACGCCGGAACGGAGGCTGGACGGTCAAGCGGATCCTGCCCGGCGACTCCTCCGACTCCAAGGCCCGCTCGCCGCTGGCCGGGACGGGCATCCACGAGGGCGCCGTACTGACCCACGTGGACGGCCGCCCCGTCGACCCGGTGACCGGACCGTATCCGCTGCTCGCGGGCTCGGGCGGGACGACCGTGGAGCTGACCTTCTCCCCGGCCGAGGGCGAGAGCGGCGCGGCCCGGCGGGTCGCCGTCGTCCCGCTCGTCGACGAACGGCCGCTGCGCTACCAGGACTGGGTCACCAAGCGCCGTGAGGTCGTACGGGAGTTGAGCGGCGGCAAGTGCGGCTACCTGCACATCCCCGACATGGGCGGCTCGGGCTGGGCCCAGTTCAACCGGGACCTGCGCATGGAGGTGTCCCGGCCCGCGCTGATCGTGGACGTGCGCGGCAACGCCGGCGGGCACATCAGCGAACTCGTCATCGAGAAGCTCACCCGGACGATCCTGGGCTGGGACCTGACCCGCGACGCGCAACCGGTGTCGTACACCTCGAACGCGCCCCGGGGCCCGGTGGTGGCCCTCGCGGACGAGGCGACCTCCTCCGACGGCGACATGATCACCGCCGCCTTCAAGCTCCTGAAACTCGGACCGGTCGTGGGGCAGCGCACCTGGGGCGGAGTCGTCGGCATGACCGGCCGGCACCGCCTCGGCGACGGCACGGTGATCACGGTCCCGATGAACGCCGCCTGGTTCGACGCCTACGGCTGGTCCGTGGAGAACCACGGCGTCGCCCCCGACCTGGAGATCCTGCGCACCCCCCTGGACTGGGCCGAGGGCCGGCACGCCCAGCTCGACGACGCCGTACAGCTGGCCGTCGAGCTGCTGGACACCAACCCCGCGGCGATCCCCCCGGACTACAGCGACGTACCGGACCGTTCGAGGCCGAAGCTGCCGCCGCGCCAGAAGCCGTGAGCGGCGAGCCGGGTGCCCGGGCAGGACGAAGCAAAGCCGGGTGCCCGGGCACGACGAAGCGGGGTGCCCGGCGATCACCGGGCACCCCGCCTCAGGGGTGAAGTCGAGCGCGGCGACTAGGCGTCGTAGTCCCGGTCGAGGCGGTCCTTCATCTCCTGCTCCGTGTCCTCGATGTCACGGAAGTTCTGGCGACCGCGCTCGGGCTGCTGGCCGCGCTGCTCCTGGCCGCGCTGCTGCTGACCGCGCTGCGACTCCTGACCGCGCTGCTGCTGGCCACGCTGCTGCTGACCGGCCTTCTCACGGGCCTGGCCGAGCTTCTCCTGGGCCTGCTGCTTCTGACTGGGCTTGTCCTTCATACCCATGTGGGTTCACTCCCGTAGTGAGTGGGGGGTTGACCCCTCGGTGGGGCCTCGACCAGATTCACATGGGGGAACACGCGGCGCACTTCGATCAGTTACGGTGCGTAGCCCTCGCCGCTTCGTCGGCCGCCCCACCTGCGCCGACGAGTCCGGAGCGCATCCCTTCCAGACGGGGCGCGAACCGCTGCATCTCGCGCTGTCCGACCCTGCCGATGAGGGCCGGAAGATATCCGCGCACGCCCTGCATGCCGCGCAGCCACCACTGTCCGTACACGTGCGCCGAGCGCCGCTCGATCCCGGCGACGATCCGGTCCACCGTCGGGCCCAGCGGGTACGTCTTGTTCGCCGGCCACAGCAGCCGCTGCCTCAGCTCCCGCATGACGTCGTCCTGGTCGGCCCCGCGCACCATGTCGGTGTCGGTCCAGGACAGGTACCCGACACCGACGCGCACGCCCTGGTGGCCGACCTCGGCGCGCAGGCTGTGCGCGTACGCCTCCACGCCCGACTTGGAGGCGCAGTACGCCGTCATCATCGGCGCCGGGGTCATCGCGGCGAGCGAGGCTATCTGCAGCAGATAGCCGCGGCTCTCGGTGAGCACCGGCAGGAACGCCCGGGCCGTCACCGCCGAACCGATCAGGTTCACCTCGATCACCCGCCGCCAGGCCTGCGGATCGGAGTCGGCGAAGGGCCCGCCGGTCGCCACACCGGCGTTGGCGACGACGATGTCGACCTTGCCGAACCGTTCCTTGACCTCCTGCGCCACCCGGCTCATCGCCTCGTGGTCGGTGACGTCGGCGTACCAGTGCGCGCTGTCGCTGTGCAGCCGCTCGGAGACCTCCTTGAGCGCCTCCTCCTCCAGTCCGACGAGCGCCACCTTGGCGCCGCGCGCGGACAGCTTGCGGGCGAGCAACTCGCCGACGCCGCGCGCCGCTCCGGTGACGACGGCGACCTGCCCTTCGAGGCTGACCCTGCTCATGCGCCCTCCTTGATCTGCTGCACGGGGCTGTTCTCTGTGACGTACGTGGTGACGAGTTCCCGGATCCTGCCGGTCACCAACTCCGGGGCCTCGATGGGAGTCATGTGGCCGACACCGGGGAGTTCGGTGAGGCCGATGCACCGGGGCAGCGCGGCGGCCAGCGCGCGGGCGTGCACGGGGGGCGTGAGCCGGTCGGACGCGCCATGCACCACCTCGGTGGGCGCGTGCAACTCCCGTACGCCGTGGTCGAGGTCGAGCGCCGCGAGCACGGCGCTCCAGGTGTGGCGCACGGCGCGCGGGCAGGCGTGCACGATCCGCGCGCACGCCTCCACCATGTGCGGGGCGGAACCGGCGCCCATGGTGGCGTACTTGAGGATGCGCTTCGCGACGGGCGTGACGGGGCCGAGAGGGGCGCGCGAACCGAGAACGCGCCCGGTGACCCAGGTGCGCACGCGTCCGGCGCGCAACGGCACCACGCGCGACTCCGCGACCAGCCGCGAGCTGCCCGTGCTGCACAGCAGGACGGCGGCGGTGTGTTCCCGGAAGCGGGGGCGCGCGGAAGCTGCCATGACCGTCATCCCGCCCATGGAGTGGCCGACGACCAGGGCCTTCTCCCCGCGCGCGAGCGTCTGCGCGAGCACCGCTTCGAGGTCGTCCGCCAGCGCCTCGGTGGTGCAGGCGTGGCTCGCGGGGCTGCGGCCGTGCCCCCTCTGGTCGTAGGCGATCACCCGGTGATCGGCGGCCAACTCCCGTATCTGGGCTGCCCAGAACGCGGTCGAGCAGGTCCAGCCGTGGGAGAGGACGACGGGAGGCGCGTTCTCGGGCCCGTGCACCTCGACGTGCAGCCGCGCGCCGTCGGCGGAGACGGCGGTGAGCGTGCGGGCGGGGGCGGGCGGAGCGTAGGGGCCGGCGGCCACGGAGGTGATACGGCTCATGCGGCGGCCTCGCTCTTCTTCTCGGCGCGCGACGCCTTCTTCTTCTCGGCGGGCGACACCTTCTGCTTCTCCTCGGCCTTCCGGATCACCTCGTACTCCGCCAGATCCACCCGACGGGTCGCGCGCCGGAACTCGGTCGTCGTACCGGGCCAGATGGTGGTGTTGCGGCCGCTCGCGTCGAGGTACCAGCTGGTGCAGCCGCCGGTGTTCCACACGGTCCGCTTCATGCGCTCCTGGACCTTGCGGTTCCAGTCGTCGACGGCCGCGGGCCGGGCGTCGAGGGCGGTGCGGCCGCCGAGGACGTCGAGCTGGCGCAGGAAGTCGGCCATGTAGTTCAGCTGGGACTCGATCATGAGGATCATGGAGGAGTTCCCGAGGCCGGTGTTGGGCCCGATGATCGTCATCCAGTTCGGGAACCCGGCGGCCGAGGCGCCGCGCAGCGCCTGCATGCCGCTCTTCCAGGACTCCGTGAGCGTGCTGCCGTCCGCGCCGACCACGCGCTCGGCGATGGGCATGTCCGTGACGTGGAAGCCCGTACCGAAGATGATCGCGTCGACCTCGGCCTCGCTGCCGTCGGCGGCGATCACGGTCGACCCGCGGATCTCGCTGAGCCCGCTCGCGACGACGTCCACATTCGGCTGGGTGAGCGCCGGGTAGTACGCGCTGGACAGCAGGATCCGCTTGCAGCCGATGCGGTAGTCGGGCGTGAGCTTGGCGCGCAGGGCCGGGTCCTTGACGGCGCGGGCCATGTTGCGCTTGGCGAGCTGTTCGACCAGGCCGAGTTCGTCGGGGTGCTTGGTGAACGCCTGCACCTGCAGTTCCCGCAGGCCCCACAGCAGTCCGCGCCGCAGCTGGGTGGTGAAGGGCAGCGCCCGGTGCAGCCGGCGCTCGGCGCCGCTGATGGCGCGGTCCACGCGGGGCATCACCCACGGCGGGGTGCGCTGGAAGAGGGTGAGCCGGCCGACCTGGCGCTGGATGGCGGGCACGATCTGGATGGCGGAGGCGCCGGTGCCGACCATGGCGACGCGCTTGCCGCGCAGGTCGTAGTCGTGGTCCCAGCGGGCCGAGTGGAACACCTTGCCGGGGAAGGAGTCGAGCCCCGGGATCGCGGGGATCTTCGGGTCGGACAGCGGCCCGGTGGCGGAGACGACGACGTCGGCGGTCAGGGTCCCGCGGGCCGTCTCGATCTCCCAGCGCAGCCGCTCGCCGTCCCAGGTCATCAGCTTCACCTCGGAGTCGAAGCGGAGGTGCGGGCGCAGCCCGAAGACGTCGGTGACGTGCTCCAGGTAGGCGCGGATGTGCTGCTGCCCGGAGAAGGTGCGCGGCCAGTCGGGGTTGGGCGCGAAGGAGAAGGAGTACAGGTGGGAGGGGACGTCACAGGCGCACCCGGGGTAGTCGTTGTCCCGCCAGGTGCCGCCGACGCTGTCGGCCCGCTCCAGGACGACGAAGTCGGTGATCCCCTCGCGGCGCAGCCGCACCGCGGCACCCAGCCCGCCGAACCCGGACCCGATCACCGCCACTCGTACATGCTCGTGCTCGGCCATCCCGGAGCCTCCACGCATCGCCTTGGACTCTGCCAGTGAACACTGGCGCAGTGGGACTGTAGAGCAGCTCCGTACCGAGCGGTAGGGGTTGAGGTGAAGGAAAGTTACCGGCGGTACAACATAGGCTTCGGACGTGGCAGACGACGGCGAACACCAGGACGAGCAGGGCGGCAGGCAGGTCGGTGGAGTGCGCGAATACCGCATGGAGGAGCTGGCCCGCCTGGCCGGCATCACCGTGCGCACGCTGCGCTTCTACCGTGAGCGCAAGCTGATCCCGCCACCCCGCCGCGAGGGCCGTATCGCCTGGTACGACGAGCACCACCTGGCCCGCCTGCGCACGATCTCGGCCCTGCTGGAACGCGGCCACACCCTCAACGGCATCGCGGAACTCGCGGAGGCCCTGGACCAGGGCCGCGACGTCGCCGACCTGCTCGGCCTCGGCACCCCCACCGAGGAGGAGCCGGTCCACCTCACCCCCGAGGAACTCGCGGCCCGCTTCGAGGGCCAGGTCACCCCCGAGAACCTGGCCGCCGCCATGGAGCTGGGCTACCTCGGCACCGACGGCGACGAGATCGTCCACATCAGCCGCCGCCTGCTGGACGTCTCCTCCACCCTGGTCCGCGAGGGCATCCCCCTCGCCGAGGTCCTGGCGGCCGCCAAGCGCGTCCGCGAACACACCGACGCCCTCGCCGAACTCTTCCGCGACCTGATCCTGCGCCACGCCCCCGAGGAGGACCTGCACCGCCTGCGCCCGCTCGCCCGGAGCGTCGTGGAGGCGGAACTGTCCCTGGCGCTGGACCGGCGGCTCAGCAAACGGGACTGAGCGGCCCCCTGCGGGTCGTAAGGGGCAGCCCCTACAGGTCGTACACGACGGTCACCGGCGCATGGTCGGACCACCGCTCGCCGTGCGTGGCCGCGCGCTCGACGAACCCCTTGACCGCCTTGGCCGCGAGCCCCGGGGTGGCCACGTGGTAGTCGATGCGCCAGCCCGAGTCGTTGTCGAAGGCCCGCCCGCGGTAGGACCACCAGGTGTACGGCCCCTCGGCGTCCGGGTGCAGGGCGCGTACTACATCGACATAGCCGCCGTATCCGCCGTCCTCGGCGGCGAGCACCTGGGTGAGCCACTCCCGCTCCTCGGGCAGGAAGCCCGAGTTCTTGGTGTTGCCGCGCCAGTTCTTGAGGTCGGCCTGCTGGTGGGCGATGTTCCAGTCACCGCAGACGACCACCTGGCGCCCGTCGGCGGCGGCCCGCTCGCGCAGCGCCTTGAGGTGGACGAGGAACTCGCCCATGAAGCGGACCTTCTCGTCCTGGCGCTCGGTGCCGACCTCGCCGGAGGGCAGATAGAGCGAGGCGACGGTGACGCCGGGCAGGTCGGCCTCGACGTAGCGTCCGCTGCCGTCGAACTCGGCCGACCCGAAGCCGACCCGGACGCGGTCGGGCTCGCGCCGCGTGTACAGCGAGACGCCCGCGCGCCCCTTGGCGGCCGCCGGGGCGTGCACGACATGCCAGCCATCGGGCTGCCGGACCTCCTCCGGCAGCTGGTGCGGCTCGGCGCGCACCTCCTGCAGGCAGACGACGTCCGCGGAGGTCCGGGCGAGCCACTCCACGAAGCCCTTCTTGGCGGCGGCCCGCAGTCCGTTCACGTTCACCGAGGTCACAGTCAGCACCAGGGCACGATACCGGCACACTGGTCGTGGCCCAGATTTCCCACCCTCTGCATAGAAGTACGATATCCAGCATGAATATACGTCGTGTTCGTTTCGATCACCCCGACGCCGTCAAGCTCAACGACGAGGTCCAGGCCGAGTACCACGTGCGCTACGGCGACGGCGGCGACGCCACGTCCCTCGACGCCGCCGACTTCGACCCGCCCCGGGGCGTGTACCTGATCGCCTACGACGAGCACGACCGCCCGGTGGCCACCGGCGGCTGGCGCAGCCAGGACAGCAACGAGGAGGGCAACGAGGACGGCGACGCCGAACTCAAGCGCATGTTCGTCGTCGCACAGGCGCGTGGCCGGGGCCTCGCCCGCCGCATACTCGCCGCCCTGGAGGAGGACGCCCGCGCGGCCGGCCGCGTCCGCATGGTCCTGGAGACCGGCACCAAGCAGCCGGAGGCCATCGCCCTGTACGCCTCCAGCGGTTACGAGCCCTGCGCCAAGTTCGGCTACTACCGCCACTACGAGGACAGCCGCTGCTACGCGAAGCAGCTGTAAACGCGATGAAGCCCCAGTCGGCTACTGCCGACTGGGGCTTCATGATGCGTGGACCTGAGGGGATTTGAACCCCTGGCCCCCTCGATGCGAACGAGGTGCGCTACCGGACTGCGCCACAGGCCCTTGCAACGAGTGAAACTCTAGCATCCCCATCGGGGTGCTTGGAAATCCGTTCCCTGACTGGTCAGAGGCGGGGTTCCGGCGGCGTGACGGCGGTCACTCGTTGGCCGCGCGGGGGCGCTCGCCCTCCTCGTACTGGTCGAAGAGGGGCGTGCGTCCGCGCTCGCGTGCCCGGCGCGCGGAAGCCGCGCGGCGGGCGTCGCTCCGGCCGTCCGCCGACTTCTCCTCGGATTCGAGCGCCGCCTCGCCCTGCTCGGCCTCCGGCGCGTGGCTCGCCTCCTGCTCGGGCGCGACCGAGCTGGACCGCGCCGAACTCCAGGTGTCCGGCGCCCCGAGGTCCACGTCGGAGGTGGCCCGCGGCGCGACCGGCGCGGTCACGTACGTCGGGAGCGGCACCGGCACCGGGTCCCAGCTGTCCCCGTGCCCGGGGCGCCGCTGCCGCTCACGCTGCTGGTCGACCCACTCGGCGTGGTCGGTCTGTTCCACGAGGGCGCGGCGGTCCGCGGCGAGCGCGGAGAGGCCGGTGTCGGTCCCGGTCTCTGGTCCCTCGTCCGGTTCGTCGGCGCCGGGGCCCGCGTCCTGGGTCGCGCGTCGGCGCGGCTGGCGCTCGCGTTCCCGCAGGCGCTGGGCCGCGACCTCGGCGCGCCGGCGGTCCATCTGGTAGGCGAACCGGCGGCGCTCCTGGGAGCGCAGATAGGCGATGTACGCACTGAGCATGACGGCGGGTACGCCGGGCGCCCACAGGAAGGCGAGGCCTCCGACGGCGGCGACGATCGCGCCGAGCGTGAAGGCGAGGAAGAGCATCACGGTGGTGCGCCGACGGCGCGCGAGCGCCTTCGAGCGCTGGGCGCGCGCCGCGGACGCCTGCGCCGAAGGCGCGCGCCGAGCCGCCGGCACGCGCTTCTGCGCGGGGGCGGAGGCGGAGGGGCGCGCGGGGGCGCCGGCCGCGTGATGCGCGGACGCGGAAGGGGACTTGGGCGCCGGGATGACGGGCTTCTCGCGCACCGGTTCCGCCCGCCCGGGCGCCTCCGCCTCGACCTCCGCGCGCACCTGACGGCGGGTCGGAGGCATGGCGAAGGCCCGGACGTCCACCGAGTCGGTGACGGCGTCCGGATCACTGGCGTCCGGCTCCCCCTCCTGGGCGGAGCGCGCCCGCAGGTCCCTGGCGTACCGGCGCTCCATCCCCGCCCGTCCGGACAGCAGCCGGATGGCGGTGCTGAAGCGTTCCGTCGGACGGGCCTCGTTCAGCTCGTCCTGCCTACGGAGCCACATCGGCACCAAGTAGGCGGCCCAGGCCCCGACAATGACTGCGTAGATGAGGCCGCTGCTGCTCACGCCTCACACGGTAGAGGGGTTTGCGTGAGGCCATCCGCCAATTGGGCCGGTGTGTCGCACGATCTGGCTGATATTTCCAGCTTTTTTTGCGACCGATGCGATCAGCGGACCGTCCGAGGCGCCAATTCAATGCACCGAGACGGTCATCAGCCGATCAATTTCGAACACATATTCAATTTCTGGCCTAGACGGGATTCCCCGGAGTGTTCTCCTGCGTGTGCCGCGTCTGCTGAGAGCGTGCCCGCTTCCAGCGCCCCAGCAACCCCTCCGGCACCTCTTCCGCGGTGAGCGCGAAGACGAGGTGGTCGCGCCAGGCTCCGTCGATGTGCAGATAACGCGGCCGCAGCCCCTCCTCGCGGAATCCGAGTTTCTCCACGACCCGGCGGCTGGGCCGGTTCTCCGGTCGAATGCAGACCTCGATGCGGTGCAGCCCGACCGTGCGGAAACAGTGGTCCACCACGAGGGCGACGGCCGTCGGCATCACCCCGCGCCCGGCCACCGACTCGTCGACCCAGTAGCCGACATGGCCCGAGCACATCGACCCCCAGGTGATCCCGGCGACCGTCAACTGCCCGACGAGCCGCCCCTGGTACTCGATGACGAACGGCAGCATCCGGCCCGCGTTGGCCTCGGACCGCAGATGCCGGACCATCTGGCGGTAGGTCGGCCGGTGCGCGATCGGCCCGCTCGGCGTGGGCGGTGGAATGGTCGCCTCCCAGGGGCGCAGCCAGTCCCTGTTGCGCCGGTTCACCTCACGCCAGGCCCGCTGGTCGCGCAGCTTTATCGGCCGGAGGACGACATCTCCGTCCGCCAGCACGACGGGCCAGGAAGGGCTGTTCAGCTCGCACCCCCACTACTGGGTCTCGGGTGGTCGCCGCCGCGGATCTGGTCGACGGCGTGGACCAGCAGCGGCTCCAGGACGGCGAGGCCGTCCCGCACCCCGCCGGTGGAGCCCGGAAGATTGACGATCAGCGTCCGCCCCGCCACCCCGGCCAGGCCCCGGGACAGCGCCGCGGTCGGCACCTTCTCCCGGCCGAACGCACGGATCGCCTCCGCGATGCCCGGCACCTCGTAGTCGATCACCGCGCGGGTCGCCTCGGGCGTGCGGTCGGTGGGCGAGATGCCGGTGCCGCCGGTGGTGACGATGGCGTCGTAGCCGGCGTCGGCGCCGGCGCGCAGCGCCGCCTCCACCGGATCCCCGTCCGGCACGACCTGGGGGCCGTCGACCTCGAAGCCGAAGCTCCTCAGGCCGTCGGCGATCAGGGGGCCGCCCTTGTCCTCGTAGACCCCTGCGGCAGCCCGGTTGGAGGCGGTGACCACCAGAGCGCGGTAGCTCATGCCCGGCTCCAGTCGCCCGACTTGCCGCCCGTCTTCTCCTCCACCCGCACGTCCGTGATGACCGCTCCCTTGTCGACCGCCTTGACCATGTCGATCACGGTGAGCGCGGCGACCGTCACCGCGGTGAGGGCCTCCATCTCGACGCCCGTGCGGTCCGTCGTCTTCACGGTGGCCTGGATCTCCACGGCGTCGTCCGCGACCGACAGATCCAGTTTCACACCGGACACCGACAACGGGTGACACAGCGGGATCAGGTCCGGGGTGCGCTTGGCGCCCATGATCCCCGCGATCCGCGCGGTCGCCAGGGCGTCCCCCTTCGGCACCCCCTCACCCCGCAGCAGCTCGACCACACGGGGTGACACCAGGACCCGGCCGCTCGCGCGGGCGGTGCGCGCGGTCACGTCCTTCCCGGATACGTCGACCATGCGGGCCGCGCCCGCGTCGTCGATGTGCGTCAGTCGGTCCTCGGTACTCATGCTGTGCGGCGCTCCCGGTCCGGGCCCGTCACGGTGCGGTGCACGGGCCTGTTGTGCGCGACACGGTACCGCCCGCTCGTCAGCCGAGCAGCACGACCTCCACGTCCGTACCGGGCTCGACGGACTCCACGTCCTCGGGGACGACGATCAGCGCGTCGGCGTGCGCCAGCGCCGCGATCAGATGGGAACCGGAGCCGCCCACGGGGGTCACCTCGCCGTCGGCGTACGTTCCGCGCAGGAACTGCCGGCGCCCCTTGGGCGAGCCGAGCGCCTTGTCCGACCGCAGGGTGGCCCGGGTGTGGGGCCGGTGGACGTCCTCGAGGCCCATCAGGGTGCGGATCGCCGGGCGGACGAACAGCTCGAAGGAGACGTACGACGACACGGGGTTGCCGGGCAGGGCCAGCAGGGGCGTGTGGTCACGGCCGATGGAGCCGAAGCCCTGGGGCTTGCCGGGCTGCATGGCGATCTTGCGGAAGTCGATGCCGCCGCCCGCCTCGTCCTCGTCGCCGACGTGCGACAGCGCCTCCTTGACGACGTCGTACGCCCCGACGCTCACCCCGCCCGTGGTCACCAGCAGGTCGGCACGGATGAGCTGGTCCTCGATGGCGGAACGCAGGATGTCGGCGTCGTCGGCGACGGCGCCCACCCGGTAGGCGATGGCGCCCGCGTCGCGTGCGGCCGCGGTGAGGGCGAAGCTGTTGGAGTCGTAGATCTGGCCCTTGCCCAGTTCCTCGCCCGGCTGGACGAGTTCGCTGCCCGTGGACAGGACGACCACGCGCGGGCGCGGGCGCACCCGTACCGTGCCCCGGCCGATCGCGGCGAGCAGCGCGATCTGCGGCGGACCGAGGATCGTCCCGGCCTCCAGGGCGAGATCCCCGGCCTTCACGTCGCTGCCCCTGGCGCGCACGTGCGCGCGTGCCTCGGCGGGGCGGTGCACGCGTACGTGCCCCTCCGCGCCCTCGGGGCCAGGGCGCGGGCCCGCATCCCGCTGGCCGGCCCCTCGCCGAGCCCGCCGTCGGTCCACTCGACGGGGACGACGGCCTCGGCACCGGGCGGCAGCGGGGCACCGGTCATGATGCGGGCCGCCTGGCCGGGGCCGACCCGGACCAGGTGGGCGGCGCCGGCCGCGACGTCCCCGACGACCTCCAGGACGGCCGGGAACTCCTCGGTGGCGCCGGCGACGTCCGCGACCCGCACCGCGTACCCGTCCATCGAGCTGTTGTCGAACGGCGGCAGGGAGACCGGCACCGTGACGTCGTCGACCAGGACACAGCCCTGGGCGTCGAGCAGCTGCAGCTCGATGGGTTCGAGGGGGCGGACGGTGGTGAGGATGTCCTCCAGGTGCTCGTCCACTGACCAGAGGTGGTCCGGGCCGGCGGGGCTGGTCGCGGCGCTGCTCAACGTTGCTACATCTCCTCGGCTACGTAACTGCGAAGCCAGGTCCGGAAGTCCGGGCCCAGGTCTTCACGTTCGCACGCCAGTCTGACAATGGCACGCAGGTAGTCGCCACGGTCGCCGGTGTCATAGCGGCGGCCCTTGAAGACGACGCCGTGCACCGGGCCGCCGACCTTCTCGTCCTGGGCGAGCTGCTGGAGGGCGTCGGTCAGCTGGATCTCGCCGCCGCGGCCGGGCTCGGTCTTGCGCAGTATGTCGAAGATGTGCGGGTCGAGGACGTAGCGGCCGATGATCGCGTAGTTCGACGGGGCGTCCGCCGGGTCCGGCTTCTCGACCAGGCCGGTCACCTTGACCACGTCGCCGTCGGCGGTGGTCTCGACGGCCGCGCAGCCGTAGAGGTGGATCTGCTCGGGCGCGACCTCCATGAGCGCGATCACGCTGCCGCCGTGCTGCTCCTGAACCTCGATCATGCGCTGGAGCAGCGGGTCGCGCGGGTCGATCAGGTCGTCACCGAGGAGGACGGCGAAGGGCTCGTGGCCGACGTGCGGGGCCGCGCACAGGACGGCGTGGCCGAGGCCCTTGGGGTCGCCCTGGCGGACATAGTGCATGGTGGCCAGGTCGCTGGACTCCTGGACCTTGGCGAGCCGACCGGCGTCGCCCTTCTTCTGGAGGGCCGACTCGAGCTCGTAGTTGCGGTCGAAGTGATCCTCGAGGGGACGCTTGTTGCGTCCGGTGATCATGAGGACGTCGTCGAGCCCCGCCGACACGGCCTCCTCGACCACGTACTGGATCGCCGGCTTGTCCACGACCGGCAGCATCTCCTTGGGAGTGGCTTTGGTGGCCGGCAGGAACCGGGTACCGAGGCCTGCTGCGGGAATGACAGCCTTGCTGATCCTGGGGTGCGACTGAGTCATGCCCGCAACCTTATCCGGTGCCTTTGTAGGGAATCTGTGGCTCCGGTCAGTTGGCCCTCATATGAGCACATCAAGGAAGGCGCGGGAACGACCTGTGGAACACGACGGACGCACGGCCGAGCCTGACAAGCGAATGTTGCGACGGGAGTTCCTCGCGGTGAGGAACAGGTTGACGGAGGATGTCGTGCGGGAGGCGGGCGACACGCTGGCCGCGCGCGCCCTTGAGCTGCCCGAACTGGCGCGTGCGCGCTCGGTGGCGGCGTACGTCTCCGTCGGGAGCGAGCCCGGCACGCTCGCACTGCTGGACGCGCTGCGCGCGCGGGGCGTGCGCGTCCTGCTCCCCGCGCTCCTGCCCGACAACGACCTGGACTGGGGCGAGTACGCCGGTCCGGACTCGCTCGCGCGGATCCAACACGGCGGAAAGATGGCCCTGTTCGAGCCTTCCGGCGAGCGCCTCGGCCCGGACGCCGTGACCGCGGCGGACGTCGTTCTGCTGCCCGGGCTCGCGGTGGACGCGCGCGGGATGCGCCTCGGGCGCGGCGGAGGATCGTACGACCGGGTGCTCGCGCGGCTGGAGAGTGCGGGCGCACACCCCGCGCTCGTGGTGCTCCTGTACGACACGGAGGTCGTCGCGCGCGTCCCGGCGGAGGCGCACGATCAGCCGGTGCACGCGGTGGTGACGCCGTCGGGCGTGCGCCGCTTCCGAACGGCCTGAGAACGGTCCTCTCGTACCGGAACGGCCCTCCACGCGCGCGTGGAGGGCCGTTGTGCCGGTGTGCTGATGGGGGTCCCCCAGGCCCTTAAGGCACTGGGGGAGGCTCACGGTTTGAGGACGAGGGTGTCGCTCGTGCTCCGGTCGACCGCCTTGTCCGAGAACGACCAGGGCAGCAACTCGCCCTTGGCCCACTTGCTCGTCTGGTCGGTGTAGTGGGCGCTGAAGGCGTGCCCGGAGGCTCCGGTCAGGTTGATCCACTTCGACTTGTCGAAGTCCTTGAGGTTGACCACCATGCGCATCGACGGCACCCAGACGACGCCGTAGCCGCCGGCCGCGTTCCAGCCGGTCGCGTTGACGGTGGCCTCGCCGCCGCTGAGCTTCCACGGGCCGCGGTTGAGGATGTACTGCAGGAACTCGGGACCCTCGGTGCCGAGCGTCTGGTTCTTCAGGAACAGGCGGTGCAGCCGGCCCCAGCTCCAGGTGTCGATGTCCTTGCCGAGCTTGGCGGTCAGCTCCCAGCGGGCGTCGATCATGGCGCGGGCGAACAGCTGGTCGCGGTTGTTCGCCTCGGGGCGGGTGCCCGACTTGGGCGTCTTCCACCAGTCGCTGTCCGGCTTGTCCATCAGCTTGCGCACGACCTCGAACCAGCGGTCGCCGCCGTCCGGCTGCGCCTGGTCGGCGTCGCGCTGGCCGCACTCGCGCACCTTGGTGTCGTCGTCCACCGGACCGGTGCTGTCGATCTTGTCGACCCACAGGCACTGGCCCTTGACGCGCAGCTCCTTGGGGAGCTTGTTGCCGAAGGCGAGCTTGAGGATGTTGCGCCACACCGCGTTGAAGTAGGCGGCCGCCGCGGAGTCGGCGTCCTGGGTGTAGTCCCAGCCCTCCAGCAGCTTCTGCGCCTCCCGGACGTTCTTGTCGTCGAGGTTGATCTTCAGCAGCTTGGGCACCAGCAGCTTGGCGATCTCGCTGCTGTTGTCCAGCTGCATCTGTCGCATGTCCTCGGGGGAGATCCTGCCGCCGTCCTTGATCTTGGACTCGATCAGGTCGGTGATGCGCTGGCTGCGGGCGCCGTAGCCCCAGTCGGTGGTGAGCGTGTACGGGTACTTGTCCGGGTCGACCACGGCCTGGTTGGCGGTGACGATGTAGCCGCGCGCGGGGTTGTACTCGTAGGGCAGCTCGTCCTGCTTGATGAAGCCGGTCCAGCGGTACTTCGAGTCCCAGCCGGGCGCCGGGATGGAGCCGTCGTCCACCGAGGAGCGGGTGGGGATCTTCCCGGGCAGGGTGTAGCCGATGTGGTTCTCGGTGTCGGCGTAGATCAGGTTCTGCGAGGGCACGTCGAACAGGGCGGCGGCGGTGCGGAAGTCCTTCCAGTCGGCCGCCCTGTCGATGGCGAACACGGCGTCCATGGAGGTGCCCGGGTCGAGCGCCGTCCACCTCAGGGCGATGCCGTAGCCGTCGCCGCGGTCGGGCGCGGCGGTGTTGACGGCGGCCTTCCTGCCGACCTGGACGAGTTCGTCGTCACGGTCGGACAGCAGCGGCATCCCGTCGGCGGTCTGGCGTACGACGATCGTCTTGGACTTGCCGCCGGCGACCTTGATGGTCTCCTCGCGGGTCTTGAAGGGCCGGACCTTGCCGTCGTACAGGTAGCCGTTGCCGCTGACCTTCTCCAGGTACAGGTCGGTGACGTCGACGCCGGAGTTGGTCATGCCCCAGGCGATGTCCGCGTTGTGGCCGATTATCACGCCGGGCATGCCGGCGAAGGTGTAGCCGGTGACGTCGTACTGGCACGTGCTGGAGACGGTGCGGCAGTGCAGGCCCATCTGGTACCAGACGGACGGCAGCGACGGCGACAGGTGCGGGTCGTTGGCGAGCAGCGGCTCGTTGGTGATGGTGTACTTCCCGGAGACGACCCAGGAGTTGGAGCCGATGCCCTGGCCGTTCACGCCGACGGCGGTGGGCAGGTCGTCCAGGACCTTGTAGAGGCCCGCCAGCTGGCTCGAGAGCGCCGAACCGGCCGTGGACGAGGTGGAGGAGCCGGTGGCGCCCGTCGCGCCCTGAGAGGTGCCTGTGCCGCCGCCCTGCTGGAAGGTCTTGGTCAGCTCGCTGTACTGGCCTTCCTGGACGATCGGCTTGTTGCGGCTGTAGGGGTACTCGGGGTACAGGTCCTCGATCTGCTGCGGGCCGAGGCGGCTGGTCATCAGGGCCCGGTCGATCTCGTCCTGCATGTTGCCGCGCAGGTCCCAGGCCATCGCCTTCAGCCAGGAGACGGAGTCGACCGGGGTCCACTTCGCCGGCTTGTAGTCGTTGGTGAAGCCCAGCGCCGCGTACTCCAGGGAGATGTCCTTGCCGTCCTTGCCCTGGAGGTAGGCGTTGACTCCCTTGGCGTACGCGTCGAGGTACTTCTTCGTGGAGTCCGACAGCTTGGTGTCGTACTCCTCCTTGGCGATCCGGTCCCAGCCGAGGGTGCGCAGGAACTCGTCGTTCTTGACCTGGCCCTTGCCGAACATCTCCGACAGGCGCCCGGAGGTCATGTGCCGGCGCACGTCCATCTCGTAGAACCGGTCCTGCGCCTGGACGAAGCCCTGCGCCATGAACAGGTCCTCGTCGGAGGAGGCGTAGATCTGCGGGATGCCGTTGCCGTCCCGCTTGACGTCGACGGGCCCCGACAGGCCCTGGAGCGTGATCGAACCCTTGGTCTGCGGGAAGGAGGCGCGGACGGTGCTGATCGACCAGTACGCCCCGTAGGCGACGCCTCCGATGATGGCCAGGACGAGCACCAGCACGACAAGTCGGGCTTTGCGCCCCTTCTTCCTGCCGGACTTGACGGACGTGGCACCCGTTGTGGCGGTGTCACCCGTTGTGGCGGTGGTGTTGGGGGGCATCGCTGTCCTTGCTGTCCTAACGCGAGCGGCAGGTCGGGCTGTGACTTTGAATGAGCGCTGGAGCAACCATAGGCGCAGGGCCCCGAGCCGCTTGACGCGGAGTCGGGAACCGGCGTGCACGGACGTTCGATCTTGCCTCGGCGAGTGTCAAGAAAACGTCAAGAGTTAGGTAAGGTAACGAAGTACTTGGATGCGGTGCGCCGCAGCCTCGGGTCTTGTGTACGTGAGCTTGCACGCCCCCGCGCGCGAGCCAAGGAAGGGAACCGCCGCTGACTGTTCACCACCTCGACCAGCTCCTGCTCGTCTGCTCCCTGGTCCTCCTGGTCGCCGTCGCGGCCGTCCGGATCTCCTCCCGCAGCGGGCTCCCCAGCCTGCTCGTCTACCTGGGGATCGGCGTCCTCATGGGCCAGGACGGCATCGGGAACATCCACTTCAACAACGCCGAGATGACCCAGGTCATCGGGTACGCGGCCCTGGTCGTGATCCTCGCCGAGGGTGGTCTGGGCACGAAGTGGAAGGAGATCGAGCCGGCCCTGCCGGCCGCCTCGGCCCTGGCACTGTTCGGGGTCGCGGCGAGCGTCGGGGTCACGGCCGCGGGCGCGCACTACCTGATCGGGCTGGAGTGGCGGCAGGCGCTCATCATCGGCGCGGTGGTGTCCTCGACGGACGCGGCGGCGGTCTTCTCGGTGCTGCGCAGAATTCCTCTCCCCGCGCGCGTGACGGGCACCCTGGAGGCGGAGTCCGGCTTCAACGACGCCCCGGTGGTCATCCTGGTCCTCGCCTTTTCCGAGGCGGGCCCGATCGAGCACTGGTACGTGCTGGTGGGCGAGATACTCCTGGAGCTGGCCATCGGCGCCGCCATAGGCCTCGCGGTGGGCTGGCTCGGCGCCTGGGGCCTCAGGCGCGTGGCACTGCCCGCCTCCGGCCTCTACCCCATCGCCGTCATGGCCATCGCGGTCATGGCGTACGCGGCAGGCGCGCTGGCGCACGGCAGCGGCTTCCTGGCGGTCTACCTCGCGTCGATGGTGCTCGGCAACGCCAAGCTGCCGCACTGGCCCGCCACCCGCGGCTTCGCCGAAGGGGTCGGCTGGATCGCCCAGATCGGCATGTTCGTCCTGCTCGGCCTGCTGGTCACCCCGCACGACCTGGGCGACGACATCTGGCCGGCCCTGGTCATCGGGCTCGTGCTGACCATGGTGGCCCGGCCCCTGAGCGTGGTGCTCAGCCTGGTGCCGTTCCGGGTGCCCTGGCGCGAGCAGGCGCTGATGTCCTGGGCCGGGCTGCGCGGCGCCGTACCCATCATCCTGGCGACGATCCCCATGGTGAACGGGGTCGACACCAGCCGCCGCATCTTCAACATCGTCTTCGTCCTGGTCGTCGTCTACACCCTCGTCCAGGGGCCGACCCTGCCCTGGCTGGCGCGCATGCTGCGGCTCGGCGAGAAGGGCGAGGCGTCCGACCTCGGCATCGAGTCGGCGCCCCTGGAGCGGCTGCGCGGGCATCTGCTGTCCGTCTCGATCCCCGAGGGCTCCCGGATGCACGGCGTCGAGGTCAACGAGCTGCGGCTGCCGCCCGGAGCCGCCGTCACCCTCGTCGTCCGGGAAGGAAAATCGTTTGTTCCGCTGCCCACGACGGTGCTGCGGCGCGGCGACGAACTCCTCGTGGTCGCCACCGACCCCGTGCGCGACGCGGCGGAACGGCGCCTGCGCGCCGTCGCCCACGGCGGCAAGCTGGCCGGCTGGCTGGGCACGAACGGGGCGGGCGCGCGTTAAGGGTGCGTTTCACACTGTTCACACCCTCACCAATGCCAGGTGAACGCACCTTGTGGTGCTCATTTTCACAGGCGCACAAGGTCTGGACCCCTGTAACATAAAGGCACCCTGATCGAACCAACTCTGCCTGACGCAGAGCTGGCGCGACCGTATGGCGGCCGGGACGCCCTCCACAGAGGCGCCGGTATCTACCGCAGTTCCGCGCAAGAGGACAGCTCTCGGCGCCCCCGCACGGGCGCGCTACCAGGCGGCAGAAAGGCACGGGCCGTGGAATCCACGGTCACCACCGAGCCGTCGAAGAACTCGGCGGCTCCGTCCCGCCCGGGATACGGCCAGCTGCTGCGCACCCGCGGTGCCTGGACCTTCCTGCTCCCCGGCTTCGCCGCGCGCCAGCCGTTCGCGATGCTCACCATCTCCATCGTGCTGCTCGTGCAGCACACCACCGGCTCGTACGGTGCCGCGGGCGCCGCCGCGGCCGCCACCGGTGTCTCCATGGCGCTGTTCGCGCCGTACAGCGGCCGCCTCGCCGACCGCTACGGGCAGCGTGCCGTCCTGATCCCCGGCGTCCTGGTGCACGTGCTGTCGGGCCTGACCCTGACGGCGCTCGCGCTGGCACACGCCCCCCTGTGGGCGCTGTTCGCAGCCGCCGTGCCGACCGGTGCCTCGGTCCCGCAGGTCGGCCCCATGGTGCGCGCGCGCTGGGGCGTGAAGCTCCAGGGCTCGCCCCTGATGACCACCGCGGCGGCCTTCGAGTCCGTCACGGACGAGCTGACCTTCGTCTTCGGGCCGCTGCTGGCGACCGCGCTGTGCACCGCCGTGACCCCGTCCGCGGGCCTGGTGACCGAGGCCGCGCTGACGCTCGTGGGCGGTCTGCTGTTCGCCGCGCAGAAGAGCACACAGCCGCCGGTGACCGATGAGAGCGGGCACGCGCGCGTGCAGCACGCCTCCGCCCTGCGCGTCCCGGGTGTACGGGTGCTGATCGTGACCTTCCTGGGCATCGGGTCGGTCTTCGGCGGCATGCAGGTGTCGCTGGCGGCGTTCACCGAGTCGATCGGCGAGCCCGGCCTGAACGGGGTCCTGTACGGCACCTTCGCCGCGGGCAACATGCTCTCCGGCATCGTCTGCGGCGCCATCGCCTGGAAGGTCGCCCCGCAGCGGCGCCTGGTCCTCGGCTACGCGGCGCTCGCGCTGACCGCGTCCGCGCTGTGGACGGCGCACTCGGTGCTGCTGCTGGCCGGTCTCGGCCTGCTGGTCGGCATGTGCATCGCACCCGCCCTGATCACCGGCTACACGCTGGTCGAGGGCCTGGTGCCGGCCGGGGCCCGCACCGAGGCGTTCACCTGGCTGACCGGCGCCGTCGCGCTCGGCCAGGCGGCCGCCGTCACGGTCGCCGGACAGCTGGAGGACCGCCTCTGGGGCGGCGCGGGATTCCTGGTGCCGATGGCCGGCACCGTGCTCGCGCTGGCCACCCTGGTCGCCCTGCGTTCGCGGCTGGTCGCCCGGCCCCGGACCCTGACCGTCGCACGTGGCGTCGGTCACCGCGTGCCGGTGACGGTGGACTGATCCCCGGGGAATACGTCACTATGGACCGTTGTTAGCACTCATTGAGCGAGAGTGCCAGGAGGAAGACAGTGCCGACCTACCAGTACCAGTGCACCGAGTGCGGCGAGGGCCTCGAGGCGGTGCAGAAGTTCACCGATGACGCCCTCACCGAGTGCCCCAGCTGCGGTGGCCGCCTGAAGAAGGTGTTCTCCGCGGTCGGCATCGTCTTCAAGGGCTCCGGCTTCTACCGCAACGACTCCCGCGGCTCCACGTCGAGCAGCAGCCCGGCGTCGAAGCCGTCCAGCTCCTCGTCGTCGAGTTCTTCCTCGTCCGACTCGAAGTCGTCCTCGTCGACGTCCTCGTCGTCCTCGTCTTCGTCGGGCTCGACCAGCAGCAGCTCCGCAGCCTGAGATATCGCTCCCCGGGCCCTGCCGTCACGCGACGGCAGGGCCTTAGGCGTACCCTTCGGCACCGGCTCCCCCACCCTTTCGTGGCCAGCTAATGTGCTCGTCATGGCGAACGCAGAGATCGGCGTAATCGGTGGATCGGGCTTCTACTCGTTCCTCGACGACGTGACCGAGGTCCAGGTGGACACCCCCTACGGGCAGCCCAGCGACTCCCTCTTCCTCGGCGAGATCGCCGGCCGGCGGGTCGCCTTCCTGCCCCGGCACGGCCGCGGCCACCACCTGCCACCGCACCGCATCAACTACCGCGCCAACCTCTGGGCCCTGCGCTCGGTCGGCGTCCGGCAGGTCCTCGGACCGTGTGCGGTGGGCGGGCTGCGCCCCGAGTACGGCCCGGGGACGCTCCTCGTACCGGACCAGTTCGTGGACCGCACGAAATCCCGGGTGCAGACCTACTTCGACGGGCTGCCGCTGCCCGACGGCACGGTGCCCAACGTGGTGCACGTGTCCATGGCCGACCCCTACTGCCCCGCCGGACGGGCCGCCGCGTTGAAGGCGGCACGCGGACGGGACTGGGAACCGGTGGACGGCGGCACGCTGGTCGTGGTCGAGGGACCGCGCTTCTCGACCAGGGCCGAATCGTTGTGGCACCAGGCGCAGGGCTGGTCGGTGGTGGGCATGACCGGCCACCCCGAGGCGGCGCTCGCCCGTGAACTGGAGCTGTGCTACTCGTCGCTGACCCTGGTCACCGACCTGGACGCCGGTGCCGAGACCGGCGAGGGGGTCTCCCACGAGGAGGTGCTGCAGGTGTTCGCGGCCAACGTGGACCGCTTGCGGGGTGTGCTGTTCGACACGGTGGCGGCGCTGCCGGAGACCGGGGCGCGGGACTGCCTGTGCGGGAACGCGCTCGGCGGGATGGATCCGGGCTTCGAGCTGCCGTAGCACGAGGGGGGCGGGAGCGGGCCCGGGGCGGGAGCGGGCCCGGGGCGGGAGCGGGCCCGGGGCGGGAGCGGGCCCGGGGCGGGAGCGGGCCCGGGGCGGGAGCGGGCCCGGGGCGGGAGCGGGCCCGGGGCGGGAGCGGGCTGGCGGCGGAATTCCCCGTTCGCGTGGGCGGGTTGTCCACAACCTGCCAGTAGTCCACCGGCTCCGGCGGGCTTCGGCGCGAGACGTCATCGTGGCATCGCAAGCCGAATTCCTCGTCGCAGGCGGTGATCCCCGTGCCCTTGACCTCGTCGTCCCCCACTCCCTCCGCGCCCTCTCCCTACCTCCCGCGTCCACTGGGCACCGATGCCCCGGCGACCTGCGAGGTCCCGCACTTCGCCCCGGTGCGGGTGCGCGGCGGGCGGTATCAGCTGCAGCGGCTCGTACGGCATCGCAGGCGGGCTCTCGCGGCCGGTCTCGCCGTGACGGCGGCCGCGCTCGTGGCGGCGGGGCCGCGGACCGCGGCGGAACCCCACCGCGCCGACCGGGTCCGCGGACACCCGGTCACGGAACCCGTACGACGGCACGGAGCGGCGGACGTGGTGACGGCGCCGGTGCGGATCTCGGACGCCGCCACCGTCCGGTTGCTGCGGCCCGGCGACCGCGTCGACGTCATCGCCGCCGAGGACCCGGCGGCCGGAGGCGGCGCCCGGGTGCTCGCGCGCGGCGTGCGGGTGACGAAGGTGCCGGAGCCCCTGGAGGGTGCCTCCGAGAGCGGGGCGCTGGTCGTGCTGTCGGTGCCGCGCACCACGGCGGCGCGGCTCGTCGGTGCGAGCGCCACGGCACGACTGGCGGTGACGCTGTGCTGAGCCGCCTCGGCCGCTTCCTCGGCGGCCCGCCGTCAAGTCCTTCGATCAAGCTACGGAATTGGACACAATGGCCTACCCGTGCCGTAGGTTGCGGAGCGTTCCGTTCCACACCCGGTGCAGGCGAGGAGAGTCCCCGAAGTGAGCGTGAAGAAGGAACCGAACATCTTGCAGGGCTTCAAGGCCTTTCTGATGCGCGGGAACGTCGTCGATCTGGCAGTCGCGGTGGTCATCGGCGCCGCCTTCACGAACATCGTCAACGCGGTGGTGAAGGGGATCATCAACCCGCTGGTGGGCGCGATCGGCACACAGAACCTGGACAACTACAGCTCGTGCCTCAGCACCTCGTGCAAGGGGACGCACGGCATCCAGCTGATGTGGGGCTCCGTCCTCGGCGCCGCACTGACCTTCCTGATCACGGCGACGGTCGTGTACTTCCTGATGGTGCTGCCGATGTCGAAGTACCTGGCGCGGCAGGAGGCCCGCAAGAAGGCGCGCGAGGGCACGCAGGAGGTCATCGAGGTGACCGAGCTGGAGGTCCTCAAGCAGATTCGCGACGCGATGGTCGCGCAGCGCGGATCGGAACACGACCAGCGCTGACGGCGCTCCCGCGGGCGGCTCAGAGCCTGCGGGCGGGTGGGAGCCTGCGGACGGCTCAGAGGTGGTGGGGCGGCTTCTCGTCGAGGAAGCGCTTGAGGTCGGCGGCGCTGTCGCCGTCCGGGCGCTCGCCCCACCCGTGGTCGGTGTCGTCCGAGGACTGCCGGCTCAGCGGGTCGTCGAAGATCAGCGCGGGCTTCGGGTCGCGCGGCTCGGGTGCGGGGGCGGTGCTCATGCCCCAAGGGTACGGCCCCGGCCCGAAGGCCAAGAGATGCCTTCCGACCTGGGGCTTCTCCGGGGCCTGTGGTCCCCCGAGCGCTTGTGAATGCGTTCACAAGATATTGCGGCGGTTTTCTGCTGTCCTGAGAGGCATGACGTCCAGTTCCACTCCGGCGCCCGCTTCACAGGGCGCGCATGAGTCCCACGGGCCCCTGCGGAGGCTCACCGCGCGAGGGCGCGACGAGGCGCACCGGGTCTCCTCACCTCTGGAGCTCTTCTTCGACCTGTGTTTCGTCGTGGCCATCGCACAGGCGGGCATGCAACTCGTGCACGCCGTCGCCGAGGGGCACGCGGGCAACGGGATCCTGAACTACGCGATGGTGTTCTTCGCCATCTGGTGGGCCTGGATGAACTTCACGTGGTTCGCCTCGGCGTACGACAACGACGACCCGCTCTACCGGGTGGTGACCCTGGTCCAGATCGCCGGCGTGCTGGTGCTGGCCGCGGGCGTCTCCCGGGCGTTCGTGGAGCACGACTTCCTGGTGGTCTGGCTCGGCTACGTGATCATGCGGCTGGCGATGGTCGCGCAGTGGCTGAGAGTGGCGAGATCGGCCGAGGGCGCGGAGCGGACCGCGGCGCTCAGATACGCGTGCGGTGTGCTGGTGTGCCTGGTCGGCTGGCTGGGGCTGATCCTGCTGCCCGAGCCGGCCCGGCCCTGGGTGTTCCTGGTGATGGCGATCGCGGAGCTGTGCGTGCCGGTGTACGCCGAGAGGAACCACGAGACGTCCTGGCACGCGCACCACATCGCGGAGCGGTACGGCCTGTTCACGATCATCGTGCTGGGCGAGACGATCGCCGCGGCCACGGTGGCCGTGAAGTCGGCGGTGGACGAGCACGACGCGCTGGGTGAGCTGCTGCCGATCGCGGCGGGCGGCCTGCTGATCGTCTTCTCCGCGTGGTGGATCTACTTCGTCGTGCCCATCCACGGTCACCTGGCCTCCAACAGACAGGCGTTCCTGTGGGGCTACGGCCACTACCTGATCTTCGCCTCGGCCGCGGCGATCGGCGCGGGCCTGGAGGTGGCGGTGGAGCAGGCGGTCGGCAAGGCGCACATCTCCACGCTGTCCGCCTCGGCGGCCGTGACCCTGCCGACGGCGCTGTACCTGCTGACCGTGTGGGCACTGCACTCGCGGCACTTCAAGGTCGGCACCAGCCAGCAGCTGATCCTCCCGGTCACGGCGCTGCTGGTGGTCTGCTGCACCTTCCTGGGCGGGTGGGCGGTGCTCGCCGCGGGGCTCGTGTCGGCGGCCGCGGTGGCGGTCGGGGTGACGCTCACGGCGCGCATGGTCGACCGCGAGCGGCGCGCGAGCGCGACGGCGCCGGCCGCCTGAACCCTGCGGACGCGTCCTGGGGGTGGGCCAGACTGCCCCCATGACAGTTGACGCATTGACGGATGTCGCCGGGCTGCGGGTGGGACACGCCACCCTCAGCGGGGACGGCTGGCTCACCGGCGCCACGGTCGTCCTCGCGCCCGAGGGCGGCGCCGTCGCCGCCGTGGACGTGCGCGGAGGCGGCCCCGGGACCAAGGAGACCGACGCCCTCGACCCGCGCAACGTGGTGCAGAAGGTCGACGCCGTCGTGCTGACCGGAGGCAGCGCCTACGGGCTCGACGCGGCGTCCGGTGTCATGGCCTGGCTCGAGGAGCGGGGACGTGGGGTGCCGGTCGGGACGGATCCGGCCCATGTCGTGCCGGTGGTCCCCGCCGCCTGCGTCTTCGACCTGGGGCGCGGCGGGAACTTCCGCGCCCGCCCGGACGCGGCGACCGGGCGGGCGGCGGTCGAGGCTGCTGCGGCGAGCGCGCCGGGCGCCCGGGTGCACGAGGGGTGTGTGGGCGCTGGTACGGGAGCCGTGGCGGGGCAGTTCAAGGGCGGGGTGGGGACCGCGAGCACGGTCCTCGGCTCGGGGGTCACCGTGGCCGCGCTGGTGGTCGCGAATGCCGCGGGGGCGGTGATGGATCCCGAAACGGGCGTGCTGTACGGGGAGTTGTTCCAGGGGCGGGTGGAGTACCCGGAGGCACGCGTGCACGAGGCCGCGCGCCGGCGGCTCGACGCGGCCGCTTCCAAGAACGCGCCCCCGCCGCTGAACACGACGCTCGCGGTGGTCGCGACCGACGCCGACCTCACCAAGGCGCAGGCGCAGAAGCTCGCGGGCACGGCCCACGACGGCATCGCACGCGCCGTACGGCCGGTGCACCTGCTGCACGACGGCGACACGGTGTTCGCGCTGGCGACGGGCGCGCGCCCGCTCGGCGGGCATCCGCTGGCGCTCAACGACATCCTCGCGGCCGGCGCCGATCTCGTGACGCGCGCGATCGTACGGGCCGTGCGCGCCGCCGAGTCGGTCGACGGGCCGGGTGGAGTGTGGCCGTCGTACGAGGAGTTGTACGGGGGCCGGTAAAACCGGGGTTGAGCCCCGGATTGTCGCGGTTCTGTCACGTGATGGCGTGCATGAGCAACGGAGGGAACCTCCCCCGGGGCCGGATCCCTCTTTCTTCACGCACTGGAACGGATCACGCACATCACACGAACCTGGAGCAGCCCGTGACAACGCCGGACATTGCAGCGCGGCGCGCACTGGGGGCCTGTGCCGCCCTGATGGTCGGCGCCCTCACCCTGACCGCCTGCGGCGGAAACGCCAACGCCACCGACGACGGCAAGGGCGGCAAGGACTCGCCCAAGACGTCGACGGCGAAGGTGGTGATCTCGGCCAAGGACGGTTCGACCGGCGCGTCCATCAACGCGACCGGCGTGAAGGTCAGCGACGGCAAGCTGACGGACGTGAAGATGACCGTGGCGGGGTCGGGGCAGACGGTCCCGGGGGCGATATCCGCGGACGGCAGCAGCTGGAAGCCGAAGGAGCAGCTGGAGCGCGGCACGAAGTACGAGATCGACGCGACCGCGAAGGACGCGAGCGGACGTACGGCGGCGGCCAACTCCATCTTCACCACCGTCAGCTCGGCGAACAGCTTCATCGGCACGTACACGCCGGACAACGGCTCGACGGTCGGTGTGGGCATGCCGGTGTCGTTCACCTTCGACAAGTCCATCACCGACAAGAAGGCCGTGCAGTCGCACATCACGGTCAACTCCAGCAGCGGGCAGCAGGTGGTCGGGCACTGGTTCGGGGACCAGCGGCTCGACTTCCGGCCGCAGGAGTACTGGAAGGCCGGCTCCAAGGTCACGATGAAGATCGACCTGGACGGGGTGCAGGGCGCGAGCGGCGTCTACGGCGTGCAGAAGAAGACGGTGTCCTTCACGATCGGGCGCTCGCAGGTCTCCACGGTCGACGTCAACACGCAGACCATGACGGTGGTGCGGGACGGCAAGACGCTCAAGTCGGTGCCGATCTCCGCGGGCAGCGCGCAGCACACCACGTACAACGGGCAGATGGTGATCTCCGAGAAGTTCGTGCAGACCCGGATGAACGGGTCGACGGTCGGCTTCGGCGGGGAGTACGACATCCCGGACGTGCCGCACGCGATGCGTCTGACGTCGTCCGGCACCTTCATCCACGGCAACTACTGGTACAACCGGGGCAACCCGCCGTTCGGCCGGGAGGGCACCAGCCACGGCTGCGTCGGCCTGGCGGACGTGCAGGGCGCGCAGGGCGACACGACGGCCAAGTGGTTCTACGACAACTCGCTCATCGGGGACGTCGTGATCGTGAAGAACTCCCCGGACACCACGGTGTCCCCGGACAACGGGCTCAACGGCTGGAACATGGCGTGGAGTGCCTGGACCGCCGGAAGTGCCGCCTGACCGGCAGGTTCTGACGGGATGTGAGGCCGCGCGGGAACTTCTCGCGCGGCCTTCACGTTTTCCCGGCATACGTTTTCTCGGTTCCCGGACATGATGTCCGACCGAGGGGCTACGGTATGCACCCACAAGGTGACATGCAGCAACGCCGGGAGAAGCCTTGAGCGTTCCGTACGAGACGGCAGCGTACGAACCAGCCGAGTCGCCCGAGTCTCCGGAGGAGCATCTCGAGCGACTCCTCGGCCGTGCCCTGAACTCCTTCGAGCTGCCCGACGAGGTGATACGGCGGCTCGACTGCGCCCTGGCGCACGACAGTTCCCTGCGCTCCGCCCACCACAGCGCGGGGCTGCACCGCGAGACGTACCGGCACACCTGGCTGCTCGCCGACGGCTCGGCGGTGACCCTGTGGGAACTCGTCCACAACACCGTGCCGGGTGGCGACGCACAGCACGAGGTGTACGTCGACGAGGAGGAACTGCACACGGCCACCGCCCGGCTCGCGCTGTCGCCCGACACACCGGACTTCGAGCTGCCGGTGCTGATGCAGCTGTCGTCGATTCCCGAGCCCCGGCATGTGTACGCCCCGGACAACTCGGCGGACCACGCGCGCCGGCTGCTGCGCCGTGCGGAGAACCCCGACCGGCCGGGCGCGGAGACCGCGGCGCTGCTGGCGACGGCGGCCGCGCACCAGATCACCCAGGCGTTCGGGCGGCCCGGGCGGGTCGGCCGGGCGGGGCTGAGCTTCGCGCTGTACGAGCACGCGTTCCTGCTGGCGGACGGCCGGGAAGTCTCCCTGTGGGAGGTCGAACACACGGCGACGCCCGACGGGCGGCACATGTGCGAGGTCTACACGACGGAGGACGCGGCCCGGGACGCCATGGAGCGGCGCGCGGCACGGCAGGGCTGAGGCGCCCGGCAGGAGCTTCGGCGCTCTTCCGTCAGCGGCCGTCGAGGCGTCGTACGAGGCCCGCGAAGGCGTCCTGTTCCGCCGGGGTCAGTTCGACGTACTCGTGGACGGGGCCGACGTCCGGCTGGTGCGGGAGGGCCGGCAGAGCGGCGGCCTCGACGCGGGCGCGGCGCATCAGGCGCGTCACCGCGAGGGCCCAGACGACGCCCGCCACGGTGAGGACGGTCACGCCGATCAGTTGAAGAGTCGAGACGTGCTCAGGCATGCGGTCCAGTACACACCACGGTCCGGGACTTTGGCCCCGGACCGTGACGTATCTCGCATGAGCCGTGAACAACTCACAGCTCACCAAAGGGACAAGAGGTGGCCCTGCCGATCAGGCGGCGACCGGCTGCTTGGCCTCCTTCGGCGCCGTGGCCGGGTTCGCGCCGGGGTCGGTGGCCGTGGTCTCCGGGGCCTGCTTGCGCATGCCCTTGAGGAGGACGACCAGGGCCGCGGTGACGCACACGCCGACCGCGATGGCGATCAGGTAGAGGAACGGGTTGCCGATCAGCGGGACCACGAAGATGCCGCCGTGCGGGGCGCGCAGGGTGGCGCCGAAGCCCATCGACAGGGCGCCGGTGATCGCGCCGCCCACCATGGAGGACGGGATGACCCGCAGCGGGTCCGCCGCGGCGAACGGGATCGCGCCCTCGGAGATGAAGGAGGCGCCCAGCACCCAGGCGGCCTTGCCGTTCTCGCGCTCGGTCTGGGTGAAGAGCTTGCCGCGGACCGTCGTGGCCAGGGCCATCGCCAGCGGCGGGACCATGCCGGCCGCCATCACCGCGGCCATGATCTTCATCGCGGAGTCGCTCGGGTTGGCGACCGCGATGCCGGCCGTGGCGAAGGTGTAGGCCACCTTGTTGACCGGGCCGCCCAGGTCGAAGCACATCATCAGGCCGAGCAGGGCCCCGAGCAGGATGGCGTTGGTGCCGGTGAGGCCGTTGAGCCAGTCGGTCAGGCCCTTCTGGGCCGAGGCGATGGGCTTGCCGATCACGACGAACATCAGGAATCCGACGATCGCCGAGGAGATCAGCGGGATCACCACCACCGGCATGATGCCGCGCAACGCCGCCGGGATGTTGACCTTCTGGATCGCCATCACCACGCCACCGGCGATCAGACCGGCCGCCAGACCGCCGAGGAAGCCCGCGTTGATGGTGAGGGCGATCGCGCCGCCGACGAAGCCGGGGACGAGACCGGGGCGGTCCGCCATGCCGTAGGCGATATAGCCGGCCAGGACCGGGACGAGGAAGCCGAAGGACACCACGCCGATCTGGAACAGCAGCGCGCCCCAGCTGCCCGTCTGGGTCCACACGAAGTGGTCCATGACCGACGGCGCCTTGTTGACCTTCCAGCCGCCGATCGCGAAGCCGAGGGCGATCAGCAGACCGCCGGCCGCGACGAACGGGACCATGTAGCTGACGCCGGACATCAGCCACTTGCGGAGCTTGGTGCCGTAGCCCTCGGTGGAGTCGCCCGCGCGCTCGACCGGCGTGCCCGCGGCGGCGGCCGCGGTGACCTCGCCGCGCTCGGCCTTGCCGCGCACCTCGGTGATCAGCTCGGCGGGGCGGTTGATGCCCGCCTTCACGCCGACGTCGACCGTCGGCTTGCCCGCGAAGCGGTCCTTGTCGCGTACGGGGACGTCGTGCGCGAAGATCACGCCGTCCGCCGCCGCGATCGCCTCCGGGTCGAGCCGGGTGAAGCCGGCCGAGCCCTGGGTCTCCACGATCAGCTCGACGCCCGCCTCGCGGCCCGCGTTCTCCAGGGACTCGGCCGCCATGTAGGTGTGGGCGATGCCGGTCGGGCAGGAGGTGACGGCGACGATACGGAAGGGCCGTTCGGCGGAGTCAGGACCGGTGCTCGCGCCCGGCGCCGGTGCCGTACTGCCCGCCGCGGCGCCGGCGGAGGCCGCCCCCGGCGCCGCAGCGGTGTCTTCGGGGGCGTCCACGGCGCCCTGAGCGCCCTCCGCCGAAGGCGCCTCGTCCCCGCGGATCAGCGCCGCCGCCGTCCCCGCGTCGCCCGCCGACCGCAGCGCATCCGTGAACTCGGTGTTCATCAGCTGGCGGGCCAGGGACGAGAGGATCGTCAGGTGGGCGTCGTCGGCGCCGGCCGGGGCCGCGATCAGGAAGATCAGGTCGGCGGGGCCGTCCGGAGCGCCGAAGTCGATGCCGGCGGCGCTGCGGCCGAAGGCGAGCGTCGGCTCGGTGACGTGGGCGCTGCGGCAGTGCGGGATGCCGATGCCGCCGTCGAGGCCGGTCGGCATCTGGGCCTCACGGGCGGCCACGTCGGCGAGGAAGCCCTCCAGGTCGGTCACCCGGCCCTTGGCCACCATGCGCTCGGCGAGGGCGCGCGCCGCCGCTTCCTTGGTATCGACGGACAGGTCGAGATCGACCAGGTCCGCGGTGATCATGTCGCTCATCGCGGGCTCCTATGCACGCGTATCGCCCGGGGAGTGAGGTGGGCGGGGGTGGGGACGGGGGTGCTGTGGGGGAAGGCAGCGGGTTGGGCGGAGGCGGGGCCGGGGAGACCCCGCCTCCTGGGGGCGGCGGCAGAGCGGCTCGGGGCGCCCTGCCGGCCCGCTGAAGCGGCGAGTAACGGGGAGCCTCGCCGCTTCAGGACCGGTGGGTGGAGCGGCGCCGACGGCAAGGCCGGCGTGGTCGTACGGGCAGTGCGGACGTTCATGACACCGGCTCCGTCAGTTCGCGGTCGATCGGGATGTCGGCCGTGACCGTCACCGCGGCCGGGTCGAGGTCCGCGGGGGTCGGCATCACGCTGCCGGGCAGCTGGACGGCGGCGGCGCCGTGGGCGACGGCGGAGGCGAGGGCCTCCGGACCGCTGCCGCCGGCGATCAGGAAGCCGGCGAGGGAGGAGTCGCCGGCGCCCACGTTGCTGCGTACGGCGTCCACGCGCGCGCTGCCGAACCAGGCGCCCGCGTCGTCCACGAGCAACTGCCCGTCGGCGCCCAGGCTCGCGAGCACGGCACGTGCGCCCATCTCGCGCAACTCCTCGGCCGCCTTCACCGCGTCGCCCACCGTGGCCAGGGGCCGCCCGACGGCTTCCGCGAGTTCCTCGGCGTTCGGCTTGACCACGTCGGGCCGCGCGCGCAGCGCCTCCAGGAGCGCACGCCCCGAGGTGTCCAGGGCGATGCGCGCACCCCCGGCGTGCGCCCGCGTGACGACGTCGGCGTACCAGGAGGGCGCGAGCCCCCGGGGCAGGCTCCCGCAGCACGCGATCCAGTCGGCGTCGCGGGACTGCGTGCGGACGGTGTCCAGGAGCAGTTCCTGCTCGGCCGGGGACAGCTCGGGTCCCGGCGCGTTGATCTTCGTGAGCACCCCGTCCGCCTCCGCGAGCGCGATGTTCGAGCGGGTGGCTCCGGTGACCGGGACCGGCGCGACCTCGATGCCTTGCGCGTGGAGCAGATCGGCGACGAGCGCCCCCGGCGCACCGCCCAGGGGCAGAACGGCGACCGTGCGCCGCCCGGCGGCCGCGACGGCGCGCGAGACGTTCACACCCTTGCCGCCGGGGTCCATGCGCTCGCCGGTGGCGCGGATGACCTCGCCGCGCTCCAGGGACGGGACCTCGTAGGTGCGGTCGAGGGACGGGTTGGGGGTGACGGTGAGGATCATGCGCGCACTACTTCCGTGCCGCCGCGCTCGATGACGGCGGCGTCTTCGGGGCTCAGCCCGCTGTCGGTGATCAGCAGGTCCACGTCGCTCAGGTCGCCGAAGCGGGCGAAGTGCTCCTGGCCGTGCTTGGAGGAGTCGGCGAGGAGGACGACGCGGCGGGCGGCGGCGATGGCCGCGCGCTTGACCGCCGCCTCGGCGAGGTCGGGGGTGGTCAGACCGTGCTCGGCGGAGAAGCCGTTGGCGGCGACGAACAGGACGTCGGCGCGGATCTCGCCGTACGCGCGCAGCGCCCAGGCGTCCACGGCGGCGCGCGTACGGTGCCGTACGCGCCCTCCGACCAGGTGGAGCTGGATGCCCGGGTGGTCGGCGAGGCGGGCAGCGATCGGCAGGCTGTGCGTCACGACGGTGAGGGAGGCCTCCAGCGGGATGGCCGCGGCCATCCGCGCCACCGTCGTACCGGCGTCGAGGACCATCGTGCCCTCGGCGGGCAGCTCGGCGAGGGCCGCCTTGGCGATGCGGTCCTTCTCGTCGGCGGCGGTGGACTCGCGTTCGCTGAGGTCCGGCTCGAAGTCGAGGCGGCCGGCCGGGATGGCACCGCCGTGCACCCGGCGGACCAGGCCGGCCCGGTCGAGGGCCTTCAGGTCCCGGCGGATCGTCTCCGCGGTGACCTGGAACTCCTCGGCCAGCGACAGCACGTCCACCCGGCCGCCGTCACGGGCGATCCGGAGGATCTCCTGCTGCCGCTCCGGTGCGTACATGTCCGTTCGCCTCCGACTCATGCCCGAACGTGTGGTTTCACCGTGAGAGTACGCGCGGATTTCCGGGAAGTAAACAGGTTCGGGCCAGAATCGGGCATGAACGGACTTCCGGTTCCGTCCGGGCGTCTGCCCGGCAGCTACCCGGACAGCTGCCAGGACAGCAGCCCGGACGCAGAAGGGCCCGGTACCTGGCCGGTACCGGGCCCCTCGTCGTGCCTGGTCAGGCCACCAGCTCGGGCTCCCGCTCCGCCACCGAAGCGTCGGCCGCACCCTCCACGTGCTGCGCCGGACGCTTCGGCAGGGCGGACATCAGCAGGAAGATCACGCCCATCACGCCGGCCACCCACCACAGCGCGTGCTGGAAGCCGTGTACGAAGGCCGGGCCCACCTGGGCGCGGGTCAGCCGGTCGCCGATCACGCCGAAGAACACCACCGAGACCAGCCCGAGGCCGAGCGCGTTGCCCATCTGCTGCACGGTGTTGATCAGGCCGGACGCGGACCCCGCGTGCTCCCGCGGGACCTCCGAGAGCACCGCGTCCGTCAGCGGGGCGACGATCAGGCCCATGCCGGCGCCCATCACGACCAGCGGGAGCGCCATCTGCCAGGAGGCGATGGCGAGGCCGTACCGGTGCGCCTCCCAGATGTAGAGGAGGACGCCCGCGGCCATCATCAGCGCGCCCGCCTGGAGCACCTTGCGGCCGAAGCGCGGGACCAGCTTCTGTACGGACATCCCGGCCGCCGTCGCGACCGCGAGGGAGAACGGCACACCGGTCAGGCCCGCCCGCAGCGGGCTCCAGCCCAGGCCCACCTGCATGTACAGCGTCCAGACCAGGAAGAAGATGCCGAGCGCGACACCGAAGACGGTCTGCACGGCGATGCCGGCGGCGAAGCTCTTCACGCGGAACAGCGACAGCTCGATCAACGGGGAGCCGTCCCGGGCCGCCTTGCGCCGCTCGTACGCCACCAGCGCCGCGAAGACGCCGAGCGCGCCGGCCATCGAGACGTACCCCCACAGCGGCCAGCCCAGCTCGCGGCCGCGGGTGAGCGGGTAGAGCAGCATCAGCAGGCCGAGCGTCACCAGGGCGACGCCGACGAGGTCCAGCTTCAGGGCCTTCGGGGCGCGGGACTCGGTGATGTAGCGGCGGCCGAGGAGGAAGGCGGCGACGCCGACGGGGAGGTTGATCAGGAAGATCGGGCGCCACTCCAGACCGAACAGGTTCCACTCCGTCAGCAGGGCACCGAGCAGCGGGCCGGAGACCGCGCCCAGACCGACGATCGCGCCGAAGAGACCGAACACCTTGCCGCGCTCATGGGCGGGGAAGGTGGCGTGCACGATCGACAGGACCTGCGGAACCATCATCGCCGCCATGCCGCCCTGCAGGATGCGGGAGGCGACCAGCATCTCCGGGTTCGCGGCGAAGCCGCACAGGGCGGAGGCCAGGGTGAAGCCGCCGATGCCGATCAGGAACAGCCGACGGCGGCCGTGGATGTCGCCGAGGCGGCCGCCGGTGATCAGGCCGGCGGCGAAGGCCAGCGCGTAACCCGCGGTTATCCACTGGATCTGGCTGAAGGAGGCGCCCTCGTCCTGCTTGATCGAGGGGATCGCGATGTTGACGATCGTGACGTCGACGAGGTCCATGAAGGCCGCGGTCATCACGATCGCGAGGGCGAACCATCGGCGGCGGTCGCCTGGGGACTGCTGCGTACTGAGGGGCTGTTCCGTGGAGGTCATGCGCCCAAGCTAGGACCCCATTAGGTCAGATCGCGTCCTATTTCTACGGCATCCTCGACAGCATGACGACGGACACTCCGGCTCGGCTCCTCCAGCTGCTCTCCCTCCTGCAGACCCCGCGCGAGTGGCCCGGCGGTGAGCTGGCCGACCGGCTCGGGGTGTCCCGCCGTACCGTGCGGCGGGACATCGACCGGCTGCGGGAGCTGGGGTATCCCGTGCAGGCCAGCAAGGGTGCCGACGGCGGCTACCGCCTGGTCGCGGGCAAGGCCATGCCGCCGCTGGTGCTCGACGACGAGGAGGCGGTGGCGATCGCGGTCGGGCTGCGGGCCGGGGCCGGGCATGCGGTGGAGGGGGTGGAGGAGGCGTCGGTGCGGGCGCTGGCGAAGCTGGAGCAGGTGCTGCCGTCGCGGCTACGGCACCGGGTGTCGACGCTTCAGGCCGCGACAACGGCGCTGACCAGCGGGGACGGGGCGAGTATCGCGCCGGAGACGCTGACCGTGATGGCGTCGACGGTGGCGGGGCGGGAGCGGTTGCGGTTCGCCTACCGGGACAAGGACGGCAGTGAGTCGCGGCGGCTGACCGAGCCGCATCGGCTGGTGTCCACGGGGCGGCGCTGGTACCTCGTCGCGTACGACCTCGGGCGCGAGGACTGGCGGACGTTCCGGGTGGACCGGGTACGGGAGCCGTTCGCCACCGGTGTGCGGTTCGCTCCGCGGGAGTTGCCGGAGGGCAGTGCGGCGGAGTATCTGCGCCGGTCGATTCGGCGGGGGCCGGAGGCGCGGGAGACGTACGAGTTCGAGGTGCGGTTCGCCGGGTCGGTGGAGGTCGTGGCGTCGAAGGTGCCGGGGTGGGTCGGGGTGCCGGTGGCGGACGGGGAGGGTGGGTGCGTGGTGCGGGGGAGCAGCGGGGATCCGGTGGAGTGGTTGGCGGTGCGGTTGGCGATGGTGGGATGTGAGTTCACGGTTCGGGGGCCGGATGAACTGGTGCAGTGTGTACGGGAGTTGGGTGGGCGGTTGAGTCGGGCGGGGGGAGTCGGGGAGGCCTAGGCGGGTTTCAGGACTCCTCGCCCCAGTCGAAGCCCGCCAACGCCTCCAGGTTCTGCAGGGCCAGGGCCGCCGGCCCGTCAGGGCCAGTTGGCGGGGACGTCGTCGTGGACCAGGATTCGACGGCCACCCGGATCGCGGCGCCGGCAACTGCCGCTGCGAAGCGGAGGTGTTGAGGGGCCGGTGCCGGGTGGGCAACGTTGTCCTGAGGCTTGCCGGCGGACGCCAACCGCTCCGCCAGGATTTCCGCGAGCGTGCTCTCCGAGGCCTGGCAGACCTCCGCCCAGACCTTGCGCAGGGCGGGGCTCGCGTCAGCCAGGCGGATCAGGGTGCGGACCCATTCCCAGGACGATGCCGAGACGCCGACGCCCGGGGTGAGGGTGTGATGGACCGCGTGGCGCAGGGCCTCCGGGACGGTGAGCGTGGGCGGGGCCTCGCGGACCGCCTGCGTCCAGCGCTGGGCGCCCGCCGCGTAGAGCGGGGCCACCGCCTCTTCCTTCGAGGCGAAGTAGCGGTAGAACGTGCGCGGCGCGATGCCCGCCGCCTGGGCGATGTCCTCCGCGCGGGTGGCGCGCAGGCCCTGGCGGACGAACAGGGCGGCTGCCGCGCGGGCGATCTCCATCCGGGTCTCCGCCTTGCGGCGTTCGGTGAGGGACGCCGGGGCAGCGGCGGAGGCGGGGGCCGAGGCGGAAACAGGCTGGTGGGCGGTGTTGCCGGTGGTGCTGGGGGTGCTCACCTCGGCAGGCTATGCCGATGTGGCAGAATCTGCCATCCGGCGGGCCACCCCGGGGTTCAGGTACGGGGTGGCCCGCCGCTCCAGCATGTCCGCGCCGCCGGCCTTCGGCACGCCCGGTGTTCCGCACCATCGGCCATACGGGCCGCGGCTCTCCCCCAACGAAAAGCCGGGCCCCGGCGCCTGGGGGGGTAGGCGCCGAAGCCCGGCTCTGGGAAGGTCCCGGCGCCGGGGGGGGATGGCGCGGGGACGTGGCTCACAGCTAGCGTCGGATCAGGTTGCTACGACGTGCTCGTCATGGCAGGTGTGGGGTGTCTGCGAAAGGTGGGAGTGCGGGCCCTCGGGGTCCAACTCCTGGGCCCTGAAGGGTTGTTCCCTCGGGCCCCGGGGTTGAAGCGATGGGACCGCGCCATGTTTGCGCCGTCTTTCGCCACCGGGCGCACGCGGTCGTACGCCCGGTTGAGTCAGGGTCCGTCATAAACCGTAGGGCCGGTCCGTCAGGCCGCCGCGTCGAAGCCGGTGCTGCGGGCCAGCTTCTTCAGTTCGAGCAGCGCGTGCTTCTCGATCTGGCGGATGCGCTCGCGGGTCAGACCGTGCTCCTTGCCGACCTCGGTCAGGGTGCGCTCGCGGCCGTCATCGATGCCGTACCGCATCTTGATGATGGAGGCCGTGCGCTGGTCCAGACGGCCGATCAGGTCGTCCAGCTCCTCGCTGCGCAGCAGCGTCAGCACCGACTGCTCCGGCGACACCGCCGAGGTGTCCTCCAGGAGGTCCCCGAACTGGGTCTCACCCTCGTCGTCCACCGACATGTTGAGGGAGACCGGGTCGCGGGACCAGTCGAGCACGTCGGTCACGCGCTCCGGCGTCGAGTCCAGCTCGGCGGCGATCTCCGCGGGCTCCGGCTCGCGCCCGTGCTCGCGGTTGAACTCGCGCTGCACGCGGCGGATGCGGCCCAGCTCCTCCACCAGGTGGACGGGGAGCCGGATCGTGCGGGACTGGTCGGCGATGGAGCGGGTGATGGCCTGACGGATCCACCAGGTGGCGTACGTCGAGAACTTGAAGCCCTTGCGGTAGTCGAACTTCTCGACCGCGCGCACCAGACCGGCGTTGCCCTCCTGGATCAGGTCGAGCAGGGGCAGGCCGCTGCGCGGGTAGCGCCGGGCCACTGCCACGACCAGGCGGAGGTTGGAACGGATGAAGACGTCCTTGGCCCGCTCGCCCGCGGCGATCAGGGCCTCCAACTCCTCGCGGGAGGCGTCCGTCTCGGACTCCTCCTCGCCGTCGAGGACCTGCCGCGCGAACACACCCGCCTCGATGGTCTGGGACAGCTCGACTTCCTTGGCAGCGTCGAGCAGCGGTGTACGCGCGATCTCGTCGAGGTACATGCCGACCAGGTCGCGATCGGCGATCTCGCCGCCATGGGCGCGAGCGCGAACACTGCTTGCCGAGTCGGCCGTCTCGCCGGTGGCGGACTGACGACGGGCGACGGCACGGGTTGCCATGCGTGCTCCCTTGCGATGGTGGGCGGGCGGGTGTCCTTTAAGGGATGCTCAGCACTCCTGGAACTCCTGGGACTCTCCACGAGTGCCCGGCATCCGAAGGAAACAACGACTGGAATCCGGACAGAATTCCCAACCCTCCCCTCAATTTTTCTGATCATGCAGTACCCTGTCCGACCACAGGGGAGGCCAGATGCCCTCAGCACGTACAGAAGTGCAGGTCAGGCCGGGATTCGAGAGCGACCTCGAAGCCCTCACGGACATCTACAACCACTACGTACGTGAGACGCCCATCACGTTCGATACCACGATCTTCACGCCGGAAGAGCGCCGCCCTTGGCTGCTCTCCCACCCAGAAGACGGCCCGTACCGCCTGATGGTTGCCACGGACGGAGACTCTCAGCGAATTCTGGGGTACGCCACATCCAGCCCTTACCGGGCGAAGCCCGCGTACGCGACATCCGTGGAGACTTCGGTGTACGTCGCCCCGGACGCCGGCCGCCGCGGGATCGGCACCCTGCTCTACGACGCCCTCTTCAAGGCCCTGGCCGACGAGGACGTCCACCGCGCCTACGCCGGCATCGCCCAGCCCAACGAGGCCTCCGAGCGGCTGCACACACGCTTCGGCTTCCGGCACGTCGGCACCTACCGGGAGGTCGGGCGCAAGTTCGGCCGCTACTGGGACGTGGCTTGGTACGAGAAGGACCTGTAGGCCCTCTAGAGGCCGGTTGGCTCAGCCGAACTGCACCGACCGCTTCGCCATCCCCATCCAGAACCCGTCGATCACGGACTTCTGCGCGTCCAGCTCGCCGCCCGCCTCCGCCGCGCCCATGGTGACGAAGAGCGGGGCGAAGTGCTCGGTGCGCGGGTGGGCGTAGCGGCCGGCCGGGGCCTTGTGGAGGAAGTCCAGCAGGCCGTCCCAGTCGCGGGCCTCCAGGGCGCGCCGGCCCCAGTCGTCGAACTCGGAGGACCAGCTGGGCACGCCGCTGCCCGCGTGGCGCAGGGCGGCCAGGTTGTGGGTGAAGAAGCCGGAGCCGACGATCAGCACGCCCTCGTCGCGCAGCGGGGCGAGCTTGCGGCCGATGTCCATCAGGCGGACCGGGTCGAGGGTCGGCATGGAGATCTGGAGGACCGGGATGTCGGCCGCCGGGAACATCTCGACCAGGGGGACGTAGGCGCCGTGGTCGAGGCCGCGGTCGGGGATGTCCTGGACGGGGGTGCCGGGGGCGTGCAGCAGCTTGCGGACGGACTCGGCGAGTTCGGGCGCGCCGGGGGCGGCGTACTGGACCTGGTAGTAGTGCTCGGGGAAGCCCCAGAAGTCGTAGACGAGCGGGATGGTCCGGGTGGCGCCGAGGGCGAGCGGGGCCTCCTCCCAGTGGGCGGAGACCATGAGGATCGCCTTGGGGCGGGGCAGGTCCGCGGACCAGGCGGCGAGCTGACCGGGCCAGACCGGGTCGTCGGCGAGCGGCGGGGCGCCATGGCTGAGGTACAGGGCGGGCATGCGCTCCTGGGTGGCGGCGGACATGACGGCGGCTCCCAATGCTTCGGTGCGCACCACCAGGATGCGCTTCACTCAGATGTTCCGAGCCTGATGCTTTAACTCTCAAGCTCTGGATAACAGAGTACGCCCGACTTGTTCAAGTTTCAAGGAGATGCCCCGTACAGTGGGATACATGAACACGGCAACGGACTCCGCCGGCCGGCACCGCTGGCTCACCGACGAGGAGCAGCGCGTCTGGCGCGCCTACCTGCATGCCACTTACCTGCTGGAGGACCATCTCGACCGGCAGCTGCAGCGCGACGCGGGTATGCCGCACATCTACTACGGCCTTCTCGTCGGCCTCGCCGAGGCACCGCGCCGGCGGCTGCGGATGACCGAGCTGGCCATGAAGGCGAAGATCACCCGCTCCCGGCTGTCGCACGCCATCGCGCGCCTGGAGAAGAACGGGTGGGTCCGCCGCGAGGACTGCCCCTCCGACAAGCGCGGCCAGTTCGCGGTGCTCACCGACGAGGGCGCCGAGGTGCTGCGCCGGACCGCTCCGGGCCATGTGGCCGCCGTACGGCAGGCGCTGTTCGAGCGGCTGTCCCCGGAACAGCAGAAGACCCTCGGCGAGATCATGGAGATCGTCGCCGAGGGCCTTCAGCCCAACGAAGCGGGTGCGGACCTGCCCTGGCTCCGCTAAGTCACGGTCCCGGGGGTCAGTGGGCGACCACCGGCACCGGCACCTCGTCCTCGACCCCCTCGCCGGAGGCCACCGTGGTGGAGCCCGGCCGGCCGGCGTTGACGAAGGTGAACGCGATCAGCGCGGCGAGGCCCAGGATGCCGACGGCGAACCAGATCGCCGCGCTGTAGCCGTGCACCATGCCCTGCAGCTGGACCAGCTGCTGCTGCGGCTTGGAGGCCGCACCACCGATGTGGTCCTTGATGAACGACGTCTGCGCGGAGGCGGCGATCGTGTTCAGCAGGGCGGTGCCGATCGCGCCGCCCACCTGCTGCGAGGTGTTGACCATCGCGGAGGCGACACCGGCGTCCCGGGGCTCGACGCCCATGGTGGCCAGGGACATGGCCGGCATGAAGGCCGTACCCATACCGAGGCCGAGCAGCAGCATCGCGGGCAGCAGCAGGGTGGTGTACGAGGAGCCGACCTCCAGCTGGGTCAGCAGCAGCATGCCGAGACCGGCGACCAGGAAGCCGGGGCCCATCAGCAGCCGGGCCGGGACCCGGGTCATCAGCCGGGTGCCGATCTGGGTGGAGCCCGTGATCATGCCCACGATCATCGGCAGGAAGGCGAAGCCGGTCTTGACCGGCGAGTAGCCCTTCACGATCTGCAGGTAGTAGGTCAGGAAGAGGAACAGGCCGAACATGCCGATGATCGCGAGGCCGAGGGAGAGGTAGATCCCGCCGCGGTTGCGGTCGGTGACCACGCGCAGCGGCAGCAGCGGGGCCTTGACCTTGGACTCGACCAGCACGAACGCGAGGAGCAGCACCGCGGACGCGACGAACATCGAGACGGTCACGGCGTCGCCCCAGCCGTCGGACTCGGCGCGCGTGAAGCCGTAGACGAGCGCGACCAGACCGAGGGTGGACAGGATCACGCCGGGGATGTCGAGCGGGGAGCGGTTGCGGCCGCCCTCGGGCTCACGGATGACGAAGTAGGCGCCGGCCGCGGCGACGATGGCGAACGGGACGTTCACGAAGAAGGTCCAGCGCCAGTTCAGGTACTCGGTGAGGAAGCCGCCGAGGATCAGGCCGACGGCACCGCCGCCACCGGCGATCGCGCCGTAGATGCCGAACGCCTTGGCGCGCTCCTTGGCGTCCGTGAACATCACGGCGAGCAGGGACAGCGCGGCCGGGGCGAGCAGGGCGCCGAAGACACCCTGGAGGGCGCGGGCGCCGAACATCATCGCGCCGGTGGTGGCGACACCGCCGAGCACGGAGGCGGCGGCGAAGCCGGTCAGACCCAGGACGAAGGCGCGCTTGCGGCCCCACAGGTCGGCGATGCGGCCGCCGAAGAGCAGCAGACCACCGAAGGCGAGGGCGTAGGCGGTGACGACCCACTGCCGGTTGCCGTCGGATATGCCGAGGTCGGTCTGGGCGGAGGGAAGCGCGATGTTCACGATGGTGGCGTCGAGGACGACCATCAGCTGGGCGAGCGCGATGAAGACGAGCGCCTTCCAGCGGTTGGCGTCACCGCTCGGGGCGGCGGCGCCGGGAGCCTTGAGGGCTGTTTCGGACATGGGGATACCCACTTCGGGACTTCGTGACGGAAAAATGATCAGAAAACGGAAGACTGTCGGGCGTGCTGGAGGGACGGCTCGTCGTCGGTGACGGCCTGGGCTTGCTCGTACAGGAGACCGGTGTCGCGGTCCGAACTAATCGGTCAGGACCGGCGCAGCTCCTTGATGGTCACTGCCGTGCCGGGCAGGGTCGAGCGGGCCGGGGCCCGCAACCCGTCCAGGAACAGCTGCAGATGGCGGTGGACGAAGCGGTCGCTGCTCAGGCAGTCGGTGCCGGCCGGCGGCCGGCTGAGCTGGGCCACGACGACCAGCAGGTCGCCGACGCCCACGTCGGGGCGGAGCTGGCCCGCCTCCTTGGCCCGGCCCATGACCTCCTCGACGAGCTGCTCGACCCGTCCCTGGGACTCCACCAGGTCGGGGTGGTCCTTGTCGAAGGTGCTGGAGACCATCGGGCACAGCGCGCTGATCCGCTCGTCGGCGGCGGTGTGCACGAAGCGCTCCAGGGCGGCGAAGGCGTCCCCGGTCTCCGCGAGGGCCTGCTCGGCCGCCTCGGCCGTACGGTCCATGACGGAGCAGACGACCTCGCGGACGAGGGCATCACGATCCGGGAAGTTGCGGTACAGCGTGGCGTTGCCGACCCCGGCCCGGCGGGCGATCTCGTCGAGCGGCACGTCCGGGCCGTGCTCGACGAACATCTCCCGGGCGGCGGTGACGATCCGCTCCCGGTTGCGCAGGGCGTCGGCGCGGGGCCGGGGCGCCTTGCGCGTGGGGGTTGCGGTCTGCACGGTGTACTCCCTGAATCGGTGAGGCGGTCTTGGTCGGTGAGGCGGTCTTGGTCGGTGACAGCCGCCTGGGTCGGTGACTGTGGTCTGTGTCGGTGAGGCGATCCGGTGAGGCGATCCGGTGAGGCGATCCGGTGAGGCGATCCGGGGAAGGCGTCCCCGTTTCGATCGGACACAGGTCTAAACGGGGAGAGCTTCCCCGGTTATTTCCCGCCACCGGAAAGAATTCCTGTGACCTGAACCACACTTGCCGGGCGCGGTCCCCACACTCACCGAGCGCGGTTCCCACCCGCTCGCACGCGGATTTCCCACGATCGGTCTCCTCCAGCGCGCGCCCTCCACCCCGGCGACACAGGGTGAGCGCAAGGGTGCAGCCGGAGACCAGCGGCTGCCGTGGAGCGGAAGGTCCATGCATGCAGCCGCACTCGCCCCGCCGCCGCATACGCCCGCGCCGTGTGGCCGCCCTCGCCGCGGTGACCGTACTGACCCTCGCGGTCAGCACCTCGGCCGGGACCGGGCATCTGACGGCGCCCACCACCGCCGGGCCCATCGGCCTGGCCCGCTCCTCCGTCCTCTCCCCCTGTCTGATCCGCAGCGGCCTGGACGTCCAGATGACGGAGGGCCTGCCCACCCCGGCCGGTTACTCCCGCTCCACCGGCACGGTCCACGCCCTGACCCTGATGGTCGACTTCTCCGACGCGCCCGGGCAGGGCAGCGCGCTCGACCGCTTCCACGAGTTCTTCCCGCAGACCCAGGACTGGTTCCGCACGGCGTCGTACGGCCGGCTCGACTACCACCCCGAGACCCCGATCACCACCTGGCTGCGGATGCCGAAGTCCTTCAAGGCGTACGGCATAGAGCGCGGCGCGCCCTTCGACCCCGGCTACCGGCAGCTGGTGCAGGACATCGTGGCCGCCGCCGATCCCGAGGTGGACTTCCGCTCGTACGACCTGCTGAACGTGCTGGTCACCCCGAACGCCGGCCCCTCCGCCCTGGACACGGTGCTGTCCGTGACCTTCGCCGGCAACGGCGACGCCCCGGTCGCCGACGGCGTCCCCATCTCCAACGCGTCCTTCGTCTACTCCCGCCAGGACGACGGCTCCGGCTCCTACGCCCGCACCGGCTACCGCGTCCTGCCGCACGAGAACGGCCACACCTTCGGCCTGCCCGACCTCTACACCCAGGAGGGCGGGGGCACGGTCGGGCACTGGGACATCATGAGCGAGGACTGGGGGGCCAACAACGACCTGCTCGGCTGGCACAAGTGGAAGCTGGGCTGGCTGGACGGCAACCAGGTCGGCTGCGCGGCGACCCCGGGCACCGTCACGTACACGCTGACGCCGCTGTACAAGGCGGGCGGCGGGAAGCTGGTCCTCGTGCCGGTGAGCGCGCGGACCACGTACGCGCTGGAGCTGCGCACCCCGGGCGGCAACGACGAGGCGGTGTGCAAGCCCGGCATCCTCATCTACAAGGTCGACGCCACCGTGGACACCGGACGCGGCCCGGTCACGGTCTACGACGCCCACCGCAGCAGCGGCGGCTGCACCCGCAGCCCCAACGTCCACGCGGAACTCTCCGACGCCCCCTTCTCCCCCGGCGAGAGCTTCAAGGACCCGCGGCACGGGATCACCGTCGAGGTACTGGAACCGGACACCTCCGGGAACTACAAGGTGCGGATCACCAGGAGCTAGCAGGGTGGGAGACGGGGCGGGTTTACCGTAGGCGTGCCTGGATGCCGTATCGGAGAGTTGATGCCCGCCAACACCGCACTGGATGCCGAGGTCCGCGCCGGGGTGCCGGCCGAGGCGGTCGCGCCGCTGATCCGTGGGATCGCCGTGCTGCGACGGCTGACCGAGGCGGGCGGCACGCTGAGCCCGAGCGCGCTGGAGCGGGCCACCGGGCTCGCCCGGTCCACGGTCGACCGGATCACCGCCACCCTGGCCCGCATGGGGTACGTCCGCCACGACGGCCGGGACATCGTCCTCACCCCCCGCGTGATGGAGCTGGGCAACGCCTACCTGGCCGCCCTGCGCCTGCCCGCGCTGCTCGACGCGCGCGCCGACGCCCTCGCCGACGAACTGGACGAGTCGGTGTCGCTCGCGGTCGCCGACCTGGACGGCATCCGCTTCATCCACCAGGCCACCCGCCGCCGTGCGATGTCCGTGAGCTTCCGGATCGGCGACCTGCTGCCGGCCGAACGCACCGCGCCCGGACCGCTGTTCGCGGCCGGCTGGACGGAGGCCGTCTGGCAGCGGTGGCGGGCCCGGCGGGCCGAGGATCCCGAGGACGCCTCCTTCCCTGCCGTACCGCCCCGGTCCGCGTCCGCCCCGGACGACTTCGAACGGCGCGTGGAACAGGCCCGCCGGGACGGCTGGGCGCTGGACGACCAGTTGATCGAGCCGGGCCTGGTCGCGGTGTCCGTACCGGTGCGGGAGCCGGACACCGGCCGTGTCGTCTGCGCGGTGAGCGTGGTCAGCCACACCAGCCGCCACTCGGCCGCCGACCTGCGCACCTCCCTGCTCCCCCGGCTGCGTACGGCGGTGGCGGCGATGGAGGCCGACCTGCGTGAGGCGGCGCGGCCGCGGCCAGGCCCGCCGCCCTCGGGCCTGGCGACCTGGACGACGGCGTCCAAGCACGAGCTGGGCCGGGAATTCGTCGAGTCCCTGGCCCGGGGCCTGACCGTGCTGACCGCGTTCGGCGAGGGCCGCTCGGCGCTCACCCTGACCGAGGTGGCCCGGGCGACCGGCCTGGCCCGCGCCACGGCCCGGCGGGCGCTGATCACGTACGAGCACCTGGGCCTGGTGGCCGCCGGCCCCGACCGCACCTTCACCCTCACGCCCCGCGTCCTGGACCTGGGCTTCCCGCCCCTGTCCCGCAGCACGCTCCCCCGCCTCGCCGAGCCCCACCTGAGGGCCCTCACCGACCGGTTGCACGAGCCGACGGCACTGGCGGTCCTGGCACCGGGCACGGAGACGGAGATCCAGTACACGGCCGGGGCGGGCGCGAGCCGGGTGCTGACCGTGGACATCACGGTGGGCGCGCGACTGCCGGCCGCGTCGACGTCCCTGGGCCGCGTACTCCTCGCGGACGCCGACGAGCCCCTGTCCCCCGCCCTCACCAAGGTCCGCGCGCAGGGCTACGCCCTGGTCGACGAGGAACTGGAGTCGGGCCTGCGGTCGATAGCCGTACCGGTACGGGACCGCACGGGCCGGGCGGTCACCGCGGTGAGCGTGGCCACCCACCCGGCCCGCCGCACCCTGGAGGACTGCGTCCACGACCTCCTCCCCGCCCTGCGCGCGACCGCCGACCACATCCAGACGGACCTGAACACGGCGTCCCGCTTCACACGGGTCCCGCCGGCCTGAGCGGCAGCCTCCCGCCCAACTTCCGCCCCGCCGAAGCCAAGCAGCCCGTTGATAGCCTGAACGCCCCTTCCACATACTTCCTACGCCGGAAACCGAGACCCTCCATGCTCGACGCCAGCACCATCGACGCACTGTTCCCCGCGGACCTTCCGGAGCCCGCGTACTGGGAGCAGCGCTACCCGGCCCGTGACCTGCCCGCCGGCGCGCAGGTCACGCGGCTGGCGCCGTCGCCGACCGGCTTCGTCCACATCGGCGGGATCTACGCGGGCCTGATCAACCAGGCTGTCGCACACCGCACCGGCGGCAGGTACCTGGTACGCATCGAGGACACCGACCAGTCGCGCCAAGTCGACGGCGCCTTCGAGCAGTTCAACCGGGCGTTCGAGTACTTCACCCTGCCCGCCGACAGCCCCACGGCCATCGGCGACTACGGCCCCTACCTCCAGTCGGCACGCCAGGACATCTACCTCAGCCACGTCCGTGCGCTGCTCCGGACGGGCCAGGCCTACCTCTGCTTCGCCACCCAGCAGGAGCTGGCCGACATCCGGCAGCGCCAGGAGGACACCAAGGTGCCGACCGGGTACTACGGCGACTGGGCGATCTGGCGCGACGCCGACCCCGGCGAGGTCGCGGCGAGGCTCGCCGAGGGCGCGCCCTACGTGGTGCGTTTCCGCTCGCCCGCCCTGCCGGGTGCGCGTCGTGCCTTCACGGACGCCATCCGCGGGCGCCTGGAGCACGAGGACAACCGCAACGACGTGGTGATCCTCAAGTCCTCCGACAGCGCGGTGCGGTTGCCCACGTACCACTTCGCCCACGTCGTGGACGACCATCTGATGCGGGTCAACCTCGTCATCAGGGGCGAGGAGTGGATCTCCTCCGTCCCCGTGCACCTTCAGCTCTTCGAGGCGCTCGGCTTCGAACCGCCCGTGTACGCGCACATCGCGCCGCTGATGAAGCAGATCAAGGGCGGCAAGCGGAAGCTCTCCAAGCGCAAGGACCCCGAGTCCACCGTCGACTTCTATCTCGGCGAGGGCTACCCCGCCGAGCCGGTCCTCTACTACCTCCGCGGGCTGGCGAACGGCCGCCTGGCCGACCTCCCCCTCGCCCAGGCGCTTCAGGAGCCCATCAGGCTCGAGGACTGCGGGGTGGCGGGTCCGCTGGTCGACCTGGTGAAGCTGGAGGGCATCAGCGCGGACCACATCGCCACCCTGACCAGCGAGCAGATCCTCACCGCCGTGCGCGAGTGGGCCCTGTCCCACGACCCCGACCTCGTACCCGTGCTGGACGCCGAGCGGACCCTCGCCCTCGCGGCCGTGGACGTGGAGCGCGTGGGTGTGGACAACCCCCGCAAGGATCTCCGTAAGTGGGCGGACTTCCGTGACGCCTACGGCTTCTTCTTCCCGCAGCTGTTCACGCCCGTCGCCGCCGGGGACGAGCGTCTCGGCGGCCTCGACGAGGACCTGGTCCGCGCCTTCGCACAGGACTTCGCCGACCGGTACGCGGAACTGGACGATCCCCAGGCCTGGTTCGACCAGATCCGGACCCTCGCCGCCAAGCACGGCTTCGCCGCCACGCCCAAGGAGTTCAAGAAGAACCCGGACGCCTACCCCGGTTCGATCCGCGAGGCCTCCCAGCTGATCCGCGTGGCCCTGACCGGCTCGACCCGCAGCCCCGACCTCTTCGCCGTGGCCCGCACACTGGGCCGCGAGGAGGTACTCCGCCGCGTGACCGCGCTGACCTCATAGCCCGAGTTCGGGAGACGAGCGCTGCGCCCTGTGGCGGTCGGAGAGTGCTGCAGGGCCACCGAAACGGGTTGTGGTGGCCGGTGACGGCATGAACGCGGACACCGCACTACTGCGTGTTCTCCCCGGTGCGAGGCGAGCACGTCGACCTGGTGGCCGAAGCACGAGGCATCAGCCGCGGCCCCACCACCCCGACCTGATCCGCTACCCTGTCAGGGACCGTCGTCAGTGGCGGTCCCCGCCTTCGTGGGGCTTGCACGGAAGTCCTCCACCGCAAGTCAGAGCAGGGTTGCTGACCTCACCCAAAACGCGCCGAGTGCGATCTGGGAACGCCCAACGCATCCGCGCAGGCCAGCGGCTGTTGCGTCGTCAGCAGCTGACACCGGCACGACTGGCGACCTCTTCCTCCTTCGGACCGCTTGATCGTCTCCTCTGGCAACAGAGCCTGCATCCATGAGTCGACAGGCGTGCCTCATCATGTAGGCCATAGGTGGTGGACACCTCACGGTCTCTCCGCTTGAGCGCATCCAGTCATCTTTATCGGTTTCATTCGCTTGCAATTGAGCGGAGGCGCAGCAATTGACGTTGAAGGATTCTCGACCCATGAGGAGCCTTCGCAAGAAATCGCCATCCACCGCACTGGCAGTGATCGACCACCAGGAACGCGTGCTGCTATGTCGCCCGCACGGCGAGCGCACTTGGCGGCCGGTAAAAGCAAGCGTGCTCTGCGTCCGCCCTGGCAAGCTCTCTGTCGTTCACGTGCTGGACCCGCTCTTCTCTCATTGGTTCCTTGCCACCACTCCAGTGATCGGCAGGTTCAATCCCGCGGCAGATCGAGACTGCCAGTCGGATTCGATGCGCATCTTCGTCGTCCGTCACCGCAGGATGCGTACGATCAGCCTTCGCGCTCGCACCGGCGCTTCTCCGGACGCCGACTTTGTCTGGCATCCACTCTCCGATGTCGAGGACGAGCAGTTTAATGTGAATCCGCGCGAGCTCGGCCCCTTCCTGCGCGGCTATCTCGAGGGCTGGATCCCCGATGGCGTCATCACCCTCGTGGAATAACAAAGCACATTCACGAGTCGAGACAAGCATCGAGAGCAGAGCCCGCCGCGGATAGATACCCTTCCCTCTCTGAGGAGTAGGCCAGTGACAAGTGCTCAGCACCGACGGCGACCGCCGCATCGCGGTCCGCTGGTATTGGAAATTCGGACTCTTCTGGCAGCCGCGGGCCTACCCGAAGCCAACAACAGCGACCGTTATCGCGCGCACGGTGTTGTAGTGACAGACCTCGGCGAATCGGTCCGCGTGGAGTGGTTCGTTCCTCGCAGCCTGCGCCGCACAGCCGCCGACGAGCAGATGCGGGGCTTGCCCATAGCCACGGCGGACCGCGCACACGAATCCGCTCGACGCCACTTGCACGCCGCGCTGTTCGGCATCCTGTCGGAAGTCGGATACCTGGTGGAGACCCATCCCTCGGACGCCCTCGGCGCTCTGTCCGTTCGCGTCGGCCGGGTTTCCACGCCGACGACTCTGGTCGCGGACCTTAAGCGGATGCTGGCCAAGCTCCGTGACCATTGGGAAGAAACGGAAGATTCTTCCCAATGACCTTGAGGTCCCTCTACGCCGGCAGCCGACACGAGCGCCTGAAGACCTGCTACCGCAACACAGCCGAGCCCTCCATCCTCTAATCTGGTGTGTACTTGCACCACTACGGAGGCGTGTGCCGACTCACTCGGCACGGAGGGACGGGACCCATGGGGACGTGGGATCATCTCGGCATGCCCCGGAGCAACAACGACCAGCTGCCTGCGACCTATGTCGCGTCCGGCAATTGGCCGTATGCCCGGCTCGTCGAGGACGCTCCTGTCAGCGCGCACTACGGGCAAGCGTTCGCGCGAAACCTGGCAGAGGCGATGGAGACGTCCGACATCGGGTTGAGGGCACTGGGTGACAAAGCGGGGGTATCGCACGCGACCATCAGCCGACTGCTACGAGGCATGGTCCTACCCGACATGGGAACCCTCGCCCGCCTTGAGGTGGCGCTGGGGACCAGTTTGTGGCCAGGCCTGGCGGCGTGGACCAAACGCGAACTCTGCTGAGAGGCCGTTCTCTCCGAACCCCATGTGGCATCGTCGCTGGTCAGGCATGAAGTAACTGCTGCCGCGGGAGCCTCGCCGAGCCACTCTGCACCCCCGCATCAACAGTCCCGAAGTGATCCAACCACCTCGAATGATCAGTTTCATTGGAGTTCTAACAACGACTACCACAATGAGGTGTATCGCTCCTGGCCCGCCTTCACCACCTACCTCCAGATCCGCCGCGACCGCCGCCTGTCCGCCACGCACCTGAACGGAGGCCGCCACGGCCGCTCTCAGCAGGAGGCGGCTCTGACCGTTTCGCTGCCGGAGCGCGCTTCGCGTCGGTAGCGTGGGGCAGGACCGTGGCGTGGGGACGCGTGGGGGAGGCGAGCATGGATCCGGCTACCTTGAGTGCCGTGGCGGTGGCGCTGGTTGCGACCAAGTTCGGGGAGGGCGCCGCGACGGAGGCCGGGAAGGCCGCCTGGCTGAAGATCCAGAGCGTCGCGCATGCCGTCCGGCAACGTTTCGGCCGTTCCGATGTGCAGAGCGCCGCCCTGGCCGAGCTGGAGGCGAGTCCCGGGGACGAGGGCACGCGGGCCACCGTCGCCGGCCATCTGCGGCACGAGCTGGAGAGCGATGCGGAGTTCGCCGCCACCCTCGAAGCCCTGGTGACCGCCGCCCAGAGTGACCCCGCCACGCAGACGCTGATCGCCCACGCGAGCGGGAACGCCAGGCAGGTCAACATCAGCGGAAACAACAGTGGTCCCATTTCGCTTTCCTAGACGCCGGCCAGCCCGGCCCGGCACCGTGGCGCTCGCCACCGACCACGCCCGACAGGTCAACGTCCTCCGCGACAACTACGCACCGATCTATTTCACCTCCGCGCCCACCCCCACCCGGTCCCTGCACCAACTCCCGCAGGGGCCGAAGGACTTCAGCGGGCGCACTGACCACATCACCGCGGTCGAGTCCCTGACCGGCGACGACGGCCCCGGACCACACGTCATCGACCTATACGGCACCCCGGGCGTCGGCAAGTCCGCCCTGGCCGTGCACATGGCTCACCGGCTCGCCGGGCGGTTCGACGAGGCCCAGCTCTACGCCGACCTGGGCGAGCGGAACGGCGAGCCGCCCACCGCTGCGCAGATCCTGCAGCGCTTCGTCGGCGACCTCGACCCCGCCACCCTCAGCGTCCCGGTCGGCACCCAGGACCTCCCCCAGCGCTACCGCTCCCTCCTCGCCGGGCGCCGCTGCATGATCCTCCTCGACAACGCCCAGTCGACGGATCAGGTCGCGGACCTGATCCCCGCCACAGCGACCTGCCTCGTCCTCGTCACCTCCCGCGTTCCCCTGTCGGCGATCGACGGCGTCCTGCTCCACCACGTGGATCTGATGAGCGAGGCCGAGTCGCTGACCCTGCTCGCCGAGGTCTCCCAGCGCCACTGGTCAGGCACGCTCGACGAAAACGCCGCCCGCACCCTCGTCCAGCAGTGCGGCCGTCTCCCGCTGGCCCTGCGCATCGCGGGCGCCCTCCTCAAGAGGAAGCGCCACTGGACCGTCGGCAAGCTCGCCGACGTGCTCACCGACGAACGCACGAGGCTCGCCAAGCTGGCCGACGGCTCCCTCGACGTCCGCGGCAGCTTCGAGATCAGCTACCGCGGTCTGCACGAGGACGAGGCCCACGCCTTCCGCGTCCTCTCTCAGCTCCCGCTCAGCCGCTTCGAGGCCCGGCACGCCGGCGTCTTCCTCCAGGTGCCGGAGGCGCGGGCGGATGAGCTGCTGGAACTCCTGGTCGACGCCCAGCTCGTCGAGACGAGCGACGGCGTCCACTTCCGCTACCACGACCTGCTCAAGCTGTTCGCCCGGGAGTACTGCGAGACGGCGGGCGACGACTGCGACGGCGAGCACGTCGCCCGCTTCCTGGACGTCTACACCAGTGACTTCCTCGAGAGCTACCGCAGCCGCCTGCTGGGCAGCCAGTGGTCCGGCGTCGACCCCGTGGCCTTCCCCGGCCGTGAAAGGCGGCTCTCCGCCCCCGACGCGCTGTACATCCCCCAGCGCCTGACTCCCACCGAAGGCACCTGGTCCGGTGCCAGGCACGCCCCCTGGCAGGAGGTCGCGGCCGAGCACCGCAAGGTACTCGTCCTCGGCGGCGCCGGAACCGGCAAGACCGTCCTGGCGGACCGGATCTGCTACGAGGTCGCCGCGAGGCACGACGGTGGTCGGCTGGACGTCGCCTTCACTGTCCCCCTGCGCCAGCGCGCCGGCCGGCCGCGGCCCCTGGAGCGGCTGATCGCCGACTCGGTCGGTCTGCGCCATGACCTGGAGCTGTCGTACGAGACGCTCGAACTCCTTCTCACCGAGCGCCGCACGCTGATCATCTTTGACGGCCTCGACGAATTGTCCGTACGCGAACGCGACCGCGCCCAGGCCGACGTGGCCAGGTTCTGCGCGAGGTACCCCCGGGCCGAGGTCGTCGTCTTCAGCCGCCCCGGCGCCTCCGTCTCGGGCCTGGTGGCGAGCGAATTCGCCCCGCATACGATCGACGCGCTGGCGCCGGGCGACGTCCGCACCTACCTCTCCCAGTGGGCGCGAGCGACCCACATGCCCCCGTCGGACGCCGAACGATTGCTCACCGAAGTCACCTCCTCCCCGGAGATGACCGACTGGCTCGCCACCCCGCTCCTCCTGGCCCAACTGGCCGCCGTGTACGAGCGCCACGGTCATCTCCCGCATCGGCTGATCGACCTGTACGACAGCACGTACACCCTGCTCTTCGGCGTCCGTGAGCAGTACCGGGGCATCTCCCGCTCCGCTCTCCGGCCCGAGGAACTCGGCCAGATCGTGTGCCGCCTGGCCTACCGGTTCGTCATCCGGCCCGGCGGCTCGCCCGACATGGCCGGTCATGAGTTCGTCGCCGCCCTGCGCAGCGCACTGCGCCACACCGTCCCCGAGTCGTACGGCTCCGGGCTCGCCGACGAACTGCTGACTCTGTTCTCCGAGTCGGACTTCCCGGTCCGTCCGGCGCCGGCCACTGCCTCCGACACTGAGCCCCGCTGGACCCTGGTGCGGGACCCCTTCGGCCAGTACCTCGCCGCCCGCTACATCGCGCGGTACAGCCGCGAGTGGGAAGTCGCCGACACGGTACGCAGGAGGGTCATGAAGGCGGTCGGTGCCACGGGTTTCGTCGAAGGCGCCGTCCATGCCGTGCGCCTGCTCGACGAGCGGGTCCCGTCCGCTGCGGGCCAGCTCGTCACCGCCCTGGAGTACGAGCTCGGCCGGACAAGGGACCCCGACGTCCGCAAGTCCCTGGAACAGATCCTGAACGAGCTGCGAGCGGCCCCCTAGGGCCCTGACGACGGCGCAGAGGCTGCTGTTCGGTCCAGATGATCATCTCGCTGCCGGCCCACCGGGCACCATAGCGGTCAGCGCACTGAGCCACCAGGAACAGACCCCGGCCGCCCTCGTCCAAAGTGCTGGCCAGGCGCAGATGGGGCGAGACGCTGCTGCCGTCGGGCACCTCGCAGATCAGGCTGCGGTCGCGGATCAGACGCACCCGGATGGGCTCGGTGGCGTGCCGGATCACTTCGGGGCCCGGGGCAATGCCTGAGCACCCACCGTCACCACGTCGGAGTGCCTCTACCACCACTCCCTGTCCGCCGCCATGATGCGAACGCATTGTTCGAGCGCCGCGCACAGAGGCGGTACAGCGGCCCGTAGAGGCATATCCAGTGAGAGAGAGGCGCTTGTCCGGTCCAAGCCGAGAGTCCACACGGCTGACGGCCTGCGCTCGCTCACTCCTCTTCGCCGTGTTCTTCACGGGCAAGGGCGACGCGGCTCGCCAAGACCGCAACCCCCACGACCGCCACACCCGCTACGGCGGCTTTGCGCCCCGCCTCTGCGGCCGCGTTCTTCAATTGCACCGGGTCCCGGGCCGCGTCCCACCATCGTGTCGCCTCCAATGAACGTCGGCCAGACCCGATTCCGAGCGGCCTATGGAATTCATCGACGGCGCTGCCGACATGGTTGATCGAGCCCACTACAGTCCGGTGCGCGGGCAAGTGCAACAGCACATTGGAATTGGCCGTGCCGGCAGCCGCATCCATGCGTGCCATCAGGTGCTCAATCTTCTGCGAGATGAGTTCCCGGCGCTTCTGCCGGTCATCCTTCAGCACTAGCCGACGCCCGTCCAGCTTGTCCGGAGACTGGTCCAGTACCCGCTGCAGTCGCAGCACGTCGAGCGCGTCTTGCAGTTCGAAGCAACGAGCCACAACGGCGAGCAATTCCTGAACCTCGGACTCTCCTTCCTTGGCCATCTTGGCGAGATCACCGATCTTGGTCGTGCTCTCCACTCTCTCCGCGAGTGCGTCGAGTCGACCCAGCGCCCAACCCAAGGCGTCCGTGATCGTATGGGTCCTGCCCTGCACGGTCGACCACGTATCGTCGTCGACCTGGCCCTCCCGGTCCAGAACGGTCATGGCAGACTCAATGTCGAGGCCCGCTCCGAACACCTTCCCCAGCTCGACGTTCTTCTGGGCGCGGAGCACGTCGTCGACCTTCTTGTCGATCGTAGCGAGATAGCTCTTGATCTCGTTCATCTCATGCTGCCTCGCGAGCTGCGCCATGATCCCTGCGGCACCAGCAAGAATTGCCGGGTTGGTCAGGAGTGAGCCTGACCGCTCCACCACCTGGAGCCATGACTCGATTGAGCCTCGTTTCCCCACCATCGCGTAGCTGATGCCAGGCGTCTTGGTTTCCATCAGTCCGTGCTTCTTGTAAAGATGCGTAGACTCCTCGGTCAGCTTCAACCAGCGACCTGAGTTGGCGGCAATGTCAGAACCCGCCTGTGCGACTCCAGCCGCAGCACGGAGGAGAGGGCCGAGCCGTCGCAATGCGAGGTCCTTCGACAACGACAACAGTCCCTCTGATGCGAGGAAGCGCTCGACATCCGTCGGGTCCCCGATGACCGCAAGTCCATCGCCGTCACTGATCAGCTGAATCTCGTTATCCATCGCTCGCTCCTGTAGTGACTCCTCGCAGTTGAAGGTAGGTGGGGTGAGCGGTGCAAGAGCTTCCATCATCGAAAGGCGTCGTCCCCTACCCGGCCACCGACGGGCGCACCGCACGTCCTGCGGCTACACCCTCAACTGCGAAGAGCCGTTGAAACCCAACACCTGCCAGGGGGTCGAACCCTTGGCCTCTTCGGCCCGGCGAACCTTCCCGTCAAAGCAAACGGACACCCTGACAGCCAACCCCAATCAGGCAGCCGAAGAGCCTTTTGCTGACCACTCGTTGGCGAAGTACTCCATCTGCTTGATGACCAGGTCGATGGCCGCCTTCTCCCTGTCCGGCGGGTAGTTGTTGCGGACCAGGAGGCGCTTGATGGCACTGCGGAGACGGGCTCGCACCGGTTCGCGGGCGATCCAGTCCGGCTTCAGCTTGCTGCGGACCTCCGCAACCAGCTCACGGGCGATGCCGGCCAGTACCTCGTCGCCCATCAGCTCCCGTGCGGTGCCGTGGTCGGCGACGGCGTCGTAGAAGGCGAGCTCGCGCCAGTCCAGCGGCGGGTTGAACTTCTCGCCGCGCCGGGCGTCCTCCATGACCTCCTTCGCCATCTCGACCAGCTTGGCGATGAGTTCGGCGCTGGTGTACTGCTGTCGCATGTACCGCACCATGAGGTCCTGAAGCCGTTCGGAGAACGTGGTGCGGCGGACAACGTTGTGACGCGTCACCTCGCGCATCTTCCGCTCGATGAGCCGCCTCAGTGCCTCTGCCGCAAGGTGCGGGGTCTCGCTGTTCTGGAGCTGCGCGACGAGCGCGTCGTTGAGGTGGGTCAGGTCGGCGGTCTCCAGGCCGGCCTCGGCGAACAGGTCCGTGACCCCGCCGGTCTCGACGACCGAGGACGTCAGCTGGGCGAGGTACAGCTCGACGTCACGGGCGATGGGCAGACCTCGGGCCTCGCGCTCCATCGCGTCGTACTTCGCCATGTAGGCGCGGACCTCGACGAAGAACTGGATGTCCCGGCGCCAGGTCGGGGTGTCGGGGAAGCGCTCGCCGATGTTCTTGGCGCTGGCGGACAGCGCGTAGAAGCGCTCCAGGCGGTGGGCATGCTCGCGGTAGCGGCGGCCGAGCGTCTGGCGAGGGTCGTCGAGCTTTTCCGGGTCGTTGCCCGGCGTACGCGGATCCCTCAGGTACGCGGTGGCCTTGCGCGCCGCGTCAATGAAGGCCGTCTTCGTCGGCTGGGCCAGCCGCGCCCGCCAGTCGAGGCCGCGCAGCATGTCGTTGAGGATGTCGTACTCGTTGCGCAGCTCGTCAAGCGCCCGGTCCAGGTCGTCGCCGAGCGTCCGGTCGTCCTGGTCGGCGTCGGTGTACTCGGCGATCGCGCGCTGGAGGTTCTCGGTGAGGGGGGCGTACCCGACGAGGAGGCCGTCCTCCTTGCCGCGGAAACGGCGGTTGACGCGGGCCAGGGCCTGCATGAGGTTGGCACCCTTGAGCGGCCGGTCCAGGTACATCGTGTGGATCGGCGGGGCGTCGAAGCCAGTCAGCAGCATGTTGTTGACGATGAGGAGCTGGAGCTCATCGTCGGGGTCCTTGGCGCGGTTGATGACGGCCTTGCGGCGGCTGTCGCTCAGGGCGTGCGCGAGGAGGTGCTCCTTGTCCTTGCGCGAGTTCGATGAGAAGACGATCTTCATGGCACCCTTGTCGATCTCGTCGCTGTGCCACTCCTCGCGCAGCTCACGCAGGGCGTTGTACACGCGGACGCAGATCTCGCGGGTCGCGCACACGATCATCGCCTTGCCGGTGGCGCCGCCCTCCTCGGAGACGCCGACGAACGGTTGCATGGCCGTGCGCCGCGCCTCCCAGTGCGTGACGAGGTCCTGGACGAGATCCCTTATGCGGGCGGGGGCGCCGTACATCGCGTTCATGGTGGCGACGGCCTGCTCGACGCGCTGCCGCTCGGTTTCGTCGAGCCCGTCGGTGATGAGGTCGGCCTCTTCGTCGATCTTCGTCGGGTCGACGTCCTTGTCCAGCACGAGCTGGATGACGCGGCCCTCGTGGAAGACCTTGACCGTCGCGCCATCGTCGGCCGCGCGCTTGAGGTCGTAGATGTCGATGTAGTTCCCGAACACCTCGCGGGTGTTGCGCTCGGCCTCGGAGATCGGGGTTCCGGTGAAGGCGAGCAGTGTGGCATGTGGGAGGGCGTCGCGCAGGTGGCGCGCGTAGCCGTCGAGGGAGTCATAGTGGCTGCGGTGCGCCTCATCGACGACGACCACGATATTGCGTCGGTCGGAAAGGAGGGGGTGGTCAGCGCCGGACTCCTTCTCCTCCTTGGTGCGGCCGAACTTTTGGAGGGTCGTGAAGAGGATGCCGCCCACACGCTTCGCGGCCAGCTCCTCGCGAAGCTCGGCACGAGTGAGGACCTGCTTGGGAGCCTCCGGGAGGATCTCGCTCTCCAGGAAGGTGGAGTAGAGCTGATCGTCGAGATCGGTGCGGTCGGTGATGACGACGACGGTCGGGTTGAGCAGAGCCGGGTCGCGCATCACCAGGGTGGTGGTGAGGACCATCTCCTCGGACTTGCCTGAGCCCTGGGTGTGCCATACGACGCCGGCTCGCCCGTCGGTCGCGGCGGCGTTGCGTACCTCCTCCGCAGCGCGTGTCACCGCGTGGTATTGGTGCGGCTTGGCGATGCGCTTCATCCGCTTAGCCGGAACGAAGTTGATGAAGGACCGGACGAGGGAGAGGAACCGCGGCTGAGTGAACAGGCCGTGTAGTGCCAGGTTCTGTCCCGAGTCCCATATGCCTTCGGCGTCGAGCAGGTCGACTCGGGCGCCGAACTCGTCGGTGTTCCAGGGCGCGAAGTGCTCGTACGGGGTGAAGGGGGTGCCGTACTTGGCGGTGATGCCGTCGGAGAGCAGGACCACCGCGTTGTACCGGAACGCGGTCGGGAACTCCTCGACATACCGGGTGACTTGGGAGTGGGCATCCTGAAGTGTGGCGTCCTCGTCACCGGCGCGCTTCAGCTCCAGGACAGCGAGAGGGAGACCGTTGATGTACAGGACGACATCGAAACGACGGTTCTTCTCGCCGTCGATAACGGTGACCTGGTTGAGGGCACGGTAGACGTTCGCGTCCGGGTCGTCCAGTTCGACGAGGCGGATGGTGGGGTTGTGTTCGGCACCGAAGGCGTCCGTGTACGTGACGGAGCGGATACCGGCGGTCAGGTAGGCGTGGGCGGTGCGGTTCTCCTCGTACGTGTCCTGGGAGGACGGGGTCACCGCGGCGGTGACAGCGTCCCGGACGGCATCCGGAGGCAGCTCCGGGTTGAGCCGCTCGATCGCCTCACGTAGATCGGGGTACAGGATCAGGTCTTCCCAGGACTTGCGGTGCCCGGAGCCGGGGGCGAACTCGTTGCCGGGAGACGGCTGCCAGGCAAGCTCGGCGAGTTCGTCGAGAGCGAGGAGTTCCCAGTCGGCCTCATAGGGGCGGTGCTGGTCGTCTCTGTCGTGGTCTCCGGCTTTGGTCACGTGTGGTCCTCGACAATCTTCTCGGCCTTCTTGACACGGAGGCGACCGGACATGAGCTGAGGGAGGAGGGTGTCGCGGAGGCTGGCGAGGTTTCGGTTCTCGCTCCCGAGCGACCTCATGTGGGCGAACGCCGTCTCGGCCTGACAGCCAAAGGCGGCGAGCACATCGGCGCCAGGGCGGTTCACGACGTAGTTAGCCACGTCTGCTGCGCTGACCCTCTGACGCCCAGAAGAGCCAATCATGTTGCGAATCGCGTGTTCACGGAATCTGTCGTCACGTGCCAGGAAGTAGCTGAGTTCAGCCGGCACTCCCCGGCGGGAGCGCATCACGATAAACTCGGTCGATCCGAGCCCCACCTCACCATCCTCCATGAAGTCGACATATCCAGTTTTTCCGTTCTCCAGGCACGGAGTGATGCGCGCCAGAAGTGTGTCGCCATTCATGAACCGTGGACCAGATTTTGGTGGACGCCGGGTCCAGCACGGAATGCTGGCCTGATTAGTCGGCAACGCAGCCATGTCCACGTATACCGGTTCCTCGGCCGAGGGTTTGGCCATCTTCGGGTTGAACTCGACGAGCTCCGTGACAGCGACGCCAGCGCCCCCGTTGGGCTCGCGGGATAGGCCCAGTTCCGCGAATTTCAGCTGAAGCAACAGTTGGTATGTAGCCGCGATACGCTCGTTAATGGCGATCTTGCCGTCTAGCGCTCGGAGAACCGCCGCAATCGCTTGCTGCTCCGTCACAGGCGGCAAAGAAAGAGTGTACTGGCCGATTCTCGTGGGGCTTGTGTGTTTTACTGTGGTACCAGTTGCTCCGCCTACAACATGCTGACGGTATTTATCCGTTCTGAGCGCATAATGCAGAAACTCCTTCTCCACCCGCCCCGGCTTGAGGATGACCACCTTCCCAATTCGCTGATTGTGAAGATATGTTTTCCCCCCGGGGATCAGGCTTGCATATCCGAGGGTGTCAGCCGCCTTACTCAGATCCGTCATTGTAACGACTAGGTCACCCTCGGAAAGAATGAACCCCTCCGGAATGACACCTGAGTAACTTTTCGGCTTCCCTTCCTTAAATCCGCCGCCAATGGCAAAGTTTCCTGGAGTTACAAGGATGGGACCATCTGGATCCTCGCCGAAGTACTCGCCTTTGAATGCGAACCCGTGCTTGATGTCGATAAGCTCCGCCAGCTTGTGGGAAGTCCACTCAGACATCGATCCTCCCCAACTGCTGCCGAACCGTCTCCTCCAGCTCCGCCGACCTCTCGAACAACCCGTACAACTCCTCCGTCAGCGTATCGATCCGCTTCGCCACCGCCTCCGCGTCCTCTTCCTCCGCTTCGACGGCCCCCACATACCGACCCGGGGTCAGCACGTACCCGTACTCCCGCACCTTCTCTAGATCCGCCGAGAAGCAGAACCCAGGCTCGTCCACATAAGTGAGCCCTTCGGCACGCGCCGACGCCGTGCCCCGCCACGCGTGATACGTGCCCGCAACCTTCACAATGTCCGCGTCAGTGAGGATGCGCTCGGTTCGATCAACCATCTCGCCCATCCCCCGGGCATCGATGAACAGGATCTCCCCGCGCCGGTCGTCCAGCCGACGTGCGCCCTGCGGAGACTTATCCATAGACAGAAACCACACACACGCCGGAATCTGCACCGTCCGGAACAACTGCGGCGGCAAGGCAACCATGCATGCCACCATGTCCGCTTCTACCAGAGCCTGTCGGATCTCGCCCTCACCACTCTGCTGAGAAGCCATCGACCCGTTGGCCAGGACGACACCCGCCGTCCCTTTCTCCCCCAGCTTCGAAATCATGTGCTGGAGCCACGCATAGTTGGCGTTGTTCCGTGGCGGCACCCCGTACTTCCACCGCGCGTCACCCTCGTCCCGCGCCCAGTCCTTGATGTTGAACGGCGGGTTGGCCATCACGAAGTCGGCCTTGAGGTCAGGGTGCTTGTCGTCGGCAAACGTGTCGCCCCACCGGGAGCCGAGGTTGCCGTCGATGCCGTGGATGGCCAGGTTCATCTTGCCCAGCCGCCAGGTGCGCTCGTTCAGCTCCTGGCCGTACACCGCGATGTCGGCCTTGTGGCCCCGCCCTCGGTGTGCCTCGATGAACTTGCTGGCCTGCACGAACATGCCGCCCGAACCACACGCCGGGTCGTACACCCGTCCCTCATACGGCTCCAGGATCTCCACGATCAGCCGCACCACCGACTGCGGCGTGTAGAACTCGCCGCCCCGCTTGCCCTCCGCCCGCGCGAAGTTGCCGAGGAAGTACTCGTACACCTCGCCCAGCACGTCCTGCGCCGGCTTGTCCTCGTTGCCGCCGAAGCGGGCGTCACTGATGAGGTCGACGAGTTCGGCCAGACGCTTCTGGTCGACGTTGTCGCGGTTGAAGATCTTCGGGAGGACGCCGGTCAGCGAGGCGTTCTCCCTCATGACCGCGTCCATCGCCTCGTCGAGCAGCTTGCCCACGCCCTGGCTCTTGGCGTTCGCGGCGATCCACGACCAGCGGGCGGTCTCCGGAACCCAGAAGACGTGCGCGCCGGTGTACTCGTCGCGGTCCTCGAGGAACTCGTCGAGGCGCTCCTCGGCGATGCCGTCCTCGGCGAGCTCCTTGGCCAGCTCAGACCTGCGCTCCTCGAACGCGTCGGAGACGTACTTCAGGAAGATCAGGCCGAGGACGAACTCCTTGTACTGCGCGGCGTCGATCGAGCCGCGCAGCTTGTCCGCGGCCTTCCACAGGATCGCCTGGATCTCCTTGGGCGTGGAAGCGGTGAACAACTCCGCCTGATCCGTGGGCTTTTTCGTGCGCGGAGGCATGGAGTGGATCGTCTCCTTCAGTCGTCGGTGCCGGATGAGTCAGTCAGATCAGGAAGTTCAGGAAGCGTGTGCATCGTCAACGTGCCGTCGGCGAATCCGTCGGCGGCGACGCGGGCGAGGTCGTCGAGCGCGTCGCATTGCTCCCGCAGCAGCGCCGCCCGCCGGGCGACCTCGGCGAGCACGGCGTCGAAGCGCTCCGCCTCCTCCCGCGCCAGGTCGGGGATCAGCAGGTCCTCGACAGCCCGGGAAGCCCGCACCGCGCCGCTGGTGCGCTCGTGCTCGGAGGCCGCCGCCCGCAACAGCGCGGCCAGCGCTCGCGGCCGTACCGGCGGATCGGCATCGGGGTGTACGCGCAGTACACGAGCCGGCGCCGCGACGACGGACAGCCCCTCCTCATCGACGTACACGCCGAACCGTGGGTTGGCCGTGACGACCACATCTCCCGGCTCGGTGAACTGGGCGTGCCCGTAAGCCGTGAGAAGAACGCCACGGTCGATACGACGGCTGCCCGACCGTACATCGCCGAGGATTTCCTCCGGCGTGATCACGCGGTAGTGGCCCTCGGGCGTGAGGTGCTCCACGGCGATGCGGTGGCCGGGGCGTCGGCGCAGTCGGCGTTCCTTGAGGAGCCTGCGGACCGTCGTACGCCGGACGGGCTTGTCCTCGGGCCGCAGTACGGCCTGGACCCGCAACGCCGCGCGCAGGTCGGCCTGCGCTCGGGCCCGCTCGTCGAGGTCCGCCAGGCGCTGCTCCAGGTCGCCGATCAGAGCCGGGCGTTCCATGACGTCACGGGTGTAGCGGGCCTCGGCTGTCCGATGCTGCGGCGTGAACGCGATACCGGGCCGGTCGTCGAGCACCTTGGCCGGGATGATCACCGCGTTGCGCGGCTCGTGTCGGCGGTCCCCGCGCCAGCCGGCGGCACGCCAGATGGCGATGTCCTCGGTGAGCGTGTCCAGCACGGGTTCTGTCAGGGGCTTCGCCGAGTAGTCGGCGAGGAAGACAAGACCCGTGCGCTCCGAGTCCGACGTACGGGAGAGCAGCCACACGGCCGTGCGGTAGCCCGGGCGGTACGGGAGCGCCCCGTCGGGCAAGCTGATCGCGGCCTTGAGCAGGCCGTCATGGAGGAAGGACCGGCGCAGGCGGTCGGCATCCCCGTGCTGGGGAAGTGACCGTACGAGGACGTCGGCCGGGCCGAGGACGACGGCCGTGGAACCAGTGGCCAGGTAGTCGGTGAGGGTCTGTACCCGCTCCAGCACGGCCCGCGCGTTCCGAACCTCGCCCGCCTGGTAAGGCAGGACGCAGGCCAGCAGGTCCGGGTACCCCCAGTCCTCGACGGACTCAAGGGACAGGTCCTCACCCTCGGTGACGTCGAGGTGGAACTCGTACACCTCCCGTACGAGCATCCGGCGTCGCACCAGGCGGACCCGGGCCGGGTCCGGGTCGGCGGCGAGGTAGGTGTGTCCGGAGCCCTCGGGGGCGGCGGCGTGAAGGGCGGCGAGCAGGTCGCCCGCGCCGGCGTACGGCGTGGCGAGTACCGCGTCCTCCTCCAAGGCCGCCACTCCGGTGAGGGCCGCGAGAGCGCGGACCAGCGGTGGGGCGGGTACGTCGGCGGCTAGTTCGGTGGAGCCGAGGCGGCGCCGGGCCTCCAAGACCCAGTCGAAGGCCTCGGCGGGGGTGTAGGCGGCCTCGGCCAGCTCGTCGGCGAGGACGGCCAGCGCGGCGCCGGTGCGGTCGGGGTCGGGTACGGCCCGCAGCTCAGCCAGCAGGAAGGCGTCCTCAGTGTCGAGCGCAGCGGCACGGTCCAGGATGTTGTCCCAGCGGCGACCGGAGACGGCGGTGTCCAGCTGCTGGCGCAGGCAGATCAGGGCTGTCAGCGCCCCAACGAGTACGGGAGCGGGCAACGCGGGGGTGCGCCAGGCGGCAAGCGTGTACAACGCCAGTTCCGCACGCAGCCGTCGGCGGTCGGCGTTGCCGCGCCCCGTGTCAGCCAACCAGTCGACGACCTCCCGCGCATCGAACAAGGGGCGTCCGTCCTCGTGGGCGGCGGGTGCAGGGAAGTCGGGGTGCCGTCGGCTCCAGGTGGTGGGTACGGGCCGTTGGACGCGGGCGAGGGCGGCGATCTCCGCATAAGTGATACGCCAGGCCGGCAGGTCGGGCAGGATGTGGGACACCGCATCGAGCGCGGTACTCACCGGTTGTCACCCCCCGTCTCTTGTGTACCGGTGTTCAGTGGTCCCTGTGACTCTGGGCGGAACGCGTCAGCGCCTGGGCAAGTAGCAGCACCCTACCCCTCTGCGGGTTTCTAGCGGCCCATGCCACTGATAACCGGGGTTATCAGGATCTCCAAAGATAAACACGACGGATTGCGGCACCTTGATCCCTGTCGGCCACGCCGCTCAGGAGCGGACGGCCGCTCACTCACTGGACCAGACACGACGCCCCGGAGGTCCCGCCATGTCCGACGCACCCTCGACGCCCCCCACCGCCCAGTCCTACGGCTCCAACGGCCCTGTTCAGGCGGCTGGCCGGGGCGCCATACCGCCCCTGCCCCCGCTGCCCCCGACCGGCAAGCCGTCGCGCCGCAGAGCATGGCTGACGCACGGTGCGACGGCGTTCGTCGCCCTGGTCATCGGCGCCGCGATGGGCGGCGGAGGCGGGTCCGGGTCCACCACGGATTCCGCGCACCCCGCTCCGGCCGTCACCGTCACCAAGACCGCCGACGCGCCGGCGCCGGAACCGGCGGCGACGGTCACCGAAAAGGTCACGGTGACACCGAAGCCGGCCAAGGAGCCCGGCCCGGCGGCCTCCGTGGCGGGAGACGGCACGTACCTCGTCGGCGAGGACATGAAAGCTGGCACGTACAAGACGGCAGGCCCGGCGGACAGCGCCATCCCCAACTGCTACTGGGCCCGCCTCAAAGACGCGTCCGGCGAGTTCGACGCGATCATCGCCAACGGCAACGCACAGGGCCAGGCGCGCGTGACCGTACGCAAGGGCGAGTACTTCCAGACGTCCGGCTGCGAGACCTGGAAGAAGGTCGGCTGACAGGCCGACGCGGGCCGTCCCCCCTTCCGCTCCCACGACGCTCTCGACCGTCTGCCGGCGCACCCGCCCGTCATCCGCTGCCACCACCCCCGTCCGGCGCTCGCCGTCCGGCGCCAGTCCAGGAGGATCCCGTGAGCCGCCGTTCCCCGCTCGCCCGCGCACCCCGCCCCGACACCCGCGTGCGACGCGGGGTGCAGTTCAGCGACACGGTGAAGGCCGTGCCCGGGCCGATCGTCCTCGCGACCGACGCGTCCGTGGGCAAAGATCACGTCGGCATCGGTTTCCTCTCCACCACTGGTCACGCGGGACTTCGAGCCCACCTCTACCCGGTGCACCTCGCCCGCCCCCACACCCGCGTCGTGGTGACTGAACTCCGGGCCGTGTACTGGGGCTTGCAGCCCGTGCTCGCCGCCCACCCCGGCCGCCCGGTCGAGGTCCGCGTCGACAGCCTCGACGCCCTCGGTCACCTGTGGGCCTGGCGGGAAGGCGGCACCCGCATGCCGAAGGGCTACGACACCCACCTGCGGTCCCAGGGCCGTACGCCCACGCTCACGCGTCTCCAGATGCTCGTCGAGTACACCCCGAGCCTGACGTTCGTCCACGAGAAGGCCCACGTCGGAAACCCGCTGAACGAAGCCGCCGACTCCCTGGCCAAGCTCGGCCTGCGCGCCGTGGGCGGCAAGGTCCCCGTCGATGAGATCCCGCGCCTCCTCCCTCTGTGGGCCACCGGCGCCCTCGGCGACTACCGCAGCAGCCGGGCCTGACCCGGCCGCCTGGCAACACACGCAGGCCGGGGCCCTCTTCTCGCACCGACACAGCCCCCAGTCCCCCATCGCCCCGCATTCCGCGACAGACCACAGGAGCCACGCCATGTCCCACACGGAACAGCCGCATCCGACGGACCGCCCCGCGACCGTCGCCGAACTCGTGCAGACGCGCCTCGCGGACGCGCCGCTCCCCGAGCCCGTGAAGGTGCTCCTCAAGGAGGCCCTGGGCGACGGACCCACACGGGAGACGTCCTCCGTCAGCCGTATCTATCTCGAATCGGTCGCCGTCACCCGGTTCCGCGGCATCGGCCCGCGCGCCTGGCTCAAGCTCAGCCCCCGGCCGGGCGTGAATCTCGTCGTCGGCCGCAACGGCTCCGGCAAGTCCAGCATCGCCGAGGCGATCGAGACCGCCTTCACCGGGACGAACCCGCGCTGGGAGGGCAGGAACGCGGTGCGCGGCGGCAACTGGCGCAACCTCCACGACAGCGAGGGCAGACCCGAGATCGAGGTGAAGGTTGCCATCGGCGGTGACGGCGGCCGCAGCACCCTGACCCGGACCTGGACGAACGACGAATTCGCCGTCTCGCAGGCCGAGTTGAGGCGGCCCGGACACAGCCGTACTCCCCTTGACGACGTCGGCTGGAAGCAGGCGCTGACGGACTACCGGCCCTTCCTGTCGTACGTCGACCTCGACCGCATGATCAGCGGCAAGCCCTCCGAGATGTACGACGCGATCGCCACGATCCTCGGCCTGGAGCAGCTGAGCGACGCCTACCTCTCCATCGGCCGGGAGGCCAAGGTGCTGAGCGACGCGAAGAAGGCGGTCGAGGACGCGCTGCCGGGTCTCAAAGAGGCGCTGTACCAGCTGGAGGACGACGACCGCGCGGTCCAGGCACTGCTCGCCGTGGACACTGCGGGAGCCCCGGACTTCGAGGCCCTCGACTCCCTGATCACTGGGCTGCCCGCCGAGAGTGACGAGGGGCTGCTCGCCGGACTGCGTGCGGAGGCCGCCGTACAGGGTCCCGACACGGCGCAGGTCGGTGCGGCCGTGGACCGGCTGCGTACGGCCCTTGCCGATGTGGAGGACCTGCGCGGCACGGGCGCCGATGACGCCCTGCGGCGCGCGGACCTTCTGGAGCGCGCGCTGGTCCACCACGACCGGCACCCGGACACGGGCTCCTGCCCCGTGTGCGGCACCGGCGAGGTGCTGGACGCCGCCTGGGCCGCCGACGCTACCGTCCAGATCGCCGCTCTGCGGGAGGACGCCGCAGCCGCCCGAACCGCGCGCGACGCACTGCGGTCCGCGGTGTTCGCCGTTCAGGACCTCGTCCACACGCCCTCGCGGATCCCTGAGCCGTTGAGGGACCCGTGGAAGGCCTGGACGGCCTGCCGGGCCATCAGCGATCCGACCGACCTCGCCCAGCGTGCCGCGCAGGCCGCGACGGTACTGGCCGACGCCTGCGACGCGGTGCGTACGAGGGCCTTCAGGGAGCTGGAGAAGCGAGACGAACGCTGGCGTGCGCTGGTCATCCGCCTGGCGGGCTGGGCGGAGAAGGCTCGCGGCGTGGACGCGAACCGGCAGCGGCGCCGCGACCTCACAAAGGCTCAGAATTGGGTCAAGACGCTGGCCGGGGAACTGCGCGAACAGCGCATGGAGGACTTCGCCGACCAGTCCCAGCGCGTCTGGGAGCGGCTTCGTCAGGAAAGCAACGTCGACCTCAAGGCCGTAACCCTGAAGGGCAGTGAGAGGGCCAACGTCCGCAAGCTCGTCATGGACGTCTCCATTGACGGCAAGGAGGCGTCGGCGCTCAGCGTCATGAGCCAGGGCGAGCAGCAGGCCCTCGCGCTGTCCCTGTTCCTGCCCCGGGCCACCACCGCCGACAGCCCCTTCGGTTTCGTCGTCATCGACGACCCGGTGCAGTCCATGGACCCCGCCAAGGTGAACGGCCTGGCTCAGGTCCTGCACGAACTCGGGCAACACCGTCAGGTCGTCGTGTTCACCCACGACACGCGGCTCCAGCGGGCGTTCACCAGCCAGGAGCTTCCGGTGACGGTGTTCGAGGTCGAGCGGGGCGAGGCGTCCCGGGTGCGGGTCCGGCCGGTGACGGACCCGGTACGTCAGGCACTCGACGATGCGCGGGCTCTCGCAAGCACCCCCGACCTTCCCGCAGCGGCGCGGACGCACGTCCTGCCCAGCCTGTGCCGCATCGCTCTGGAGAACGCCTTCCTGGAAGCCGCCTGGGTCCGGCACCACCGCGGCGGAGGGCAGGGGGAACTTCTGCAGGCCATCGTGACCGACGCCGACCGGTTCGCGAAGTTGGCGGCCCTGGCCCTGTTCGGCGATGCCGCACGGGCCGCCGACGTATACCCGGAACTGCGCGCCCGGCACGGGCGGCACGCCACGGACCTCGTCAGGCAGTGCCAGGACGGTGCCCACCCCGCCGGAGCGCAGATCACCGACCCGCACCGCTTCGTGGACGAGATCAAGTCCATCGCCGAGAAGGTACGCAAGCCCGAGGAGACCGTCTGATGCGCGCCCATGCCACCTCGATCGACGAACTGCTGCTGACCACCGACCGGCTGCTCACCGGGCAGCACATCCGCACCACGTCCGCCAGCCGCCACCGCGGCGCCTCCTTGGCGCTGCGCACTGCCCTGGAGATCGCCGTTGACCGTCGGCTGAACGCGGCCCTGCCCGGACTCGGCCGCCTCTCCGGGCGGGCCAAGCTGCTCTGCCTCCGCTGCTGCACCGGTGCGGAGACCGCCCGCCGTACGAAGGCCGTCTGGTCGCACCTGTGCCTGGGGTGTCACTACCACCAGTACGAGATCGGGCCCTCTCGCGACCAGGTGCGTGCCTGGCGGGCAGAGGTCGGCGAACTGGTCGAGGAACTGAGCGCCGATCCCGCCCAGCGATGACTGCGCGAGCGCGGCATCCGTCATCGCATCACCCACAAAGGCAGCGACACCCGACAACACGCTGGTGATGGTCAAACACGCACACGGCAGGCCTGGCCCTCTCAGCCACCTCTTCAGTCAGGGCCTCGTCGCGATTCAGCCGCTAAGGATGTCGGCGGAGGTGCGCAGCCAGTTCGCCCGTCGAGTTCTTTGCGGAGAGCAAGGGGAAGCGCTCGCTGCCGGAAGACTTCGCGCCCAGGCGGGGCGTGTTTGCGATCCTGCTCAAGCGGGGCACCCAGCTGACCCCCGAGACGCTCTTTCCCTTCTCCCAGGTCACTCTCGCGCAGACCATCAAGCTGCTGGTGCCTTGGAAGGGCACGGTGGAAGTCGTCGGCAGCCCGGAGGTCGAGACCGCGGCCGATGCTCGGCCGGGGCTCAGCCCGGCCGCGTGAAGAACTGGCGAGGCTACCTGACCGAGCGCCGCGTGGCTGGTGCGGCCCCAGGCCAGTTGTCCGGTCGCAACCTGGAGCCGAGGTGCTGGTACGGCGCGGCCCTGGCTTGGGTCGTAGGGCGGGTCAGGGCTGTGCTGCAGCCCATCTGCTGGGATCGGTGGAACCCTCGTGCGCACAAGAGCTTTCGTCCGATCCGAGTCCATACAACGTTGACATGCTGGTGCTGCGGCTACCAGACGCAGCACCTACGCCCTGTCATTCCCACCCCGCAGAGATGACAGGACCAAGCGCCCGTACCGTGTGGTGAGGGCTCCGGCTGTTGCGGCGACCGACAGTGTCAGCGCGATGAGCAGGTCTGCGACAGAGTTGTCACCGAGAACTTGCAGAATGCTGAGGGCCGTACCGAGCGGGAGGCCAAGAATGGTGAGGACGCCCAGGGCACCGCTGATCTGCTGGCTTTCCTGTGTCTGTACGAGTCTGCTGTAGTCGGCCGCTTCAGCGAGGATTTCGTGGAAGCGGGCGGGCAGCCGGTGCTGGATCTGGAAAGCGAGCAGCAGATCGTTCGCCGCCCCGTGTGCCGTGAGGTGCTGTCGCCAGTAGGTGCTGCGAAAGACGGCGATGTTCCTCTCCAGCGCGGCAACCCGACGTGTCAGCTGTGATGAGTCGAATACCTCCGAGAGTTCGTCGGTGAGCTCGTCGATGTGATCGCGCTGGAGCGCGCCGAGGAGCAGGGCGTCGAGGTAGACGGTACGGGAGTGCAGTGCGGCAAATTCGAAGAAGTCGCCGGCGCCGGTGTCGGCTCGGTGGCCGAGGAAGGCGGCTCCTTGGCGTAGTACCAGGGCACTCCAGTCTGCGGAGATCCTTACAGTGTCCTTGAGCTGTTCGCCGGCGGTCTCTGGAGGCAGGGGGAAGTCCTCCGGGGTGGAGCGTGACGCCAGTTGCCATAGCCAGCGGTCTGCGCTCGCCGGCAGTGTCCCTTCCAGGTCTGAGCGGAGGGCCGGGGTCTGCTCTGCCTTTGGGGTCATGAAGGCGATGGTGTAGGGCTGGGCTGTGGCGAAGGGGGCGTCGGGGGCACGGACGTCGGCGATGCCGACGAACAGCTCGGCCGGGTTGAAGGGCCCGGTGAGCGGCTCGTCGACGGGGTTTCGCCGCCGCCCGGCCAAGGCTCTCAGTAGGGGCAGCAGTGGTCTGTCCACGCTCAAGTGCAAGACGGCGAAGGCGTGTTCCGGATTGCGGGCGGTAGCTGCACGGAGGAGCTCTATGCCCAGCAGATGCAGCCCGTCCTGTTTGACGTCCAGCGCTAGGTGCCAGCGGCGTGGGCGCCCGGGTGCCCCGTAGAGGGCGCGGGCGGAGGCAGGGGCGAAGTAGGTGGACCGGGTGGTGGCGTCGGTGCGGCGGCTGCCCAGCTCGAAGGGGAAGGGGCCTTCGGGCCAGTCGGGGACGCGTAACAGCCGCACGGGCAGGACGACGGTCAGCTCTTGGCGGGCGCCGGTGACCTCCTCCAGCGGCGTAACTCCGTGGGTGCTCACCGGTAGTACTCGGCTGGGTCGGGCTGGTCGAGGCGAATGACGAACTCCGCGCGGTCGGGGCTTTCGGTGCTGACGTGGAAACGGACCCGTTCGCCTGTGCGGATGGTCCGGAAGCCCTCGGTCACGATCTGCCGGTAATCAAAGCTGTAGTACCGCTCGTCCTCGTCATCCCGTACAACATAGGAGCCCAGTGCGCCGCTCAGCCCTCCGCCACTGGGACGCCTGTCCACGATGGTTCCGTGACGCGGCCCGCTGCCGCTCATGCTGCCGTCTCCTCTGTCCGTGACATGTCGAGGACTTGCACGCAACGGAAGCCGACCGCGTTGCTTGCGCCGCGCTTGCGGTAGATGCCCTTGCTGCTGGTCTGCACCGCCCGCATCGGGTTGTCGTAGCTGCCACCGCAGATGACGGCCTCGCCGGGGTCGTCCAGGCTGGTGGATGTCCATTCCCAGCAGTTGCCCACCATGCCGACGACGCCGAACGGGGAGCAGTTGCCCGGACATTCGTCGACGGGTGCCGCTCCGGCACGCCGAACGGCGTCGCCTGCGAAGTCCCGGTACCACGCCTGATACGTCACCACGGGCTGGCCAACCCAAGTGTCGGCGCAGTTGATCCGGGCGCGGTCGGGCGTGTCACCCCAGGGGAACAGGCGCCCATCGGTGCCACGGGCGGCGGCTTCCCATTCGAGAGAGGTCGGCAGGCGCTTACCCTCGAATGCGGCGAACGCGTATGCGCTCCACCAGCTGACGCAGATGGCCGGGTGGGCGTCGTAGCGCGGATTCTCGTAGTAGTCGGGCCGTCGCAGCCGGTCGGTCCAGGGGCGGTGTGTGAGGCCGGCCGGCTGGTCGGGGTGGTCCCACTGCGAGGTGCCGTCCGCCTTTAGCGCGTCGAGGAAGCGGCGGTAGCGTGCCACGGTCACGGCATGGCGGTCGAAGCGTACAGGGCGCTCGACGCGGCGGATCAGCAGCCGTTCGGCTGGCCCGACCAGGTACGCCCCGGCGGGCAGCAGGCAGTCGTCGGTCTCCGGGCTGGTGGGCATACCGGCGAGAAATGCGCGCACTTGCTCGGTGAGGAAGGCGCCGCCGGGAAGGTCGGCTGCCAGGTCCTGGTTCGCCGGCTCGGTCAGAAACCTGGCGGCCAGGAGTTCCTGGTACGCCGTGTGCACAAAGGCGACGTGATCGAGCCCGGCGGGCCGCAGCAGTGGAGCGAGGACACAGGCGTCGAGATCGAGACGGCCGTCCTTGAAGGCGTCGGCCCCCAACTGCCGGTGCAGGTCGACGACGGAGAAGACGGTGCGGTCGGTGAGGAAGGCATGTCCGAACGCAGCGGGAAGCCGCTGCTCCAGATCGGGCTGGTCACGCTCGGCCAGCGTCCGCGTGATGTGAGCGCTCAGTATGTCCTCGAGCGGCTTCCCCGCGGGAAGGTTCAGCGCTGCCGTGAGGCGCTTCTCAAGAGGAGTTGCCTCGGGTTCGGCCAGGCGTACGACGTGGAAGTGCGGCACGCGGGAAGGGTCGAGGCCGTTGGCGTACATCTGCTCGACCAGTTGCTCGGAGCGGCCCGCGCCGCTGTCCAGCAGCTGACGTACCTGGGGTGAATCGGCGAGGAAGGACACCCGAGAACTCATGACCACCGTCGATTCGGCGGACAGGACAGCAGCGAGATCGGTGAAGAGCCGCAGGAAGCCGGCAGAGCTTGGTTCGTCAACGCCTTCGTCGACGGCATCGAGCACGCAGAGCGCGGTCCCGGAACGGATGAGGTAGAGGAAGAGCCCGTACGCTCGCGAGCGGTCTGACGTCATCGCCGGCGCGAGGAGGCGGGCCGCGTACTCGGAGAATGGTTCGTCCTTCGGCTTGAGACCGAGGTCAAAGTAGAAGCGGAAGCGGCGGATCTCCGGGTTGGCAGCCAATGAGCGCAGGAGTGTGCTCTTCCCGCTCCCCGGGCGGCCGGTGACCAGGACGTTCGCGCTGCCGTGCGCCAGGCGGGTCACGAGTTCCGCGGCATCGCCTGACTGCTCCATCTTCGACTCGCCGGTGCGCGGGTCGACGGTCAGTGCCGCCGCTGCGACAGCGGCCCGCGGCTCCGCTGGGTTGCCGACAGAGGTGAGTCCGGCAAGGTGGGCATCGATGTTGATGATGGTGTCGACAAAGCCGTCGTATCGAACGATCCGGAAGTCCAGGCCCAACATCTGGTGGAGGGCACCGGGCTCCGCACCGCCGTCGTCGTCCAGGACGACGAACCGCGTGAGCTTGGGCAACCGGGTGCGCAGCAGTTCCCCACCGCTGGCGGCAAGGACGGTACTCAGGTCGCCGGTGTCCTGGGAGAGCATCAGCTCCACGTACTCCAGCCGCATCCCCGACTCACGGCAGAACAGTTGATACACGGTGTTAGGGCTGAGGACGAACCGCTTGGCCTGCCGGTAGCCGAGGGTGACGTACAGGCCGGCGAGGAACTCGCAGCGGCGGGCCACCTCGGGTGCCATGTCGGGCTCGCCGCCGAGAAGAGCCGGACTCCCGGTATCGGTGAACCAGACCAGCACGTCGACGAGCCTGCGGACCGCCAGCAGCCCGTCCTCGTCGCTGATGTCGTACCCGTCGTGTGTGGACCGGTTACGGAGCCGTCGAATGTCGTCGAGCGCGTCCAGAACCGTGCTGCTTCGAATGTAAGGACGGCAGCGCTTGACCAGATCGTTCAGCGCCTTCGTCGAAGGATCGCCCTCGACACCGTGGTGGCGCCACAGCTCCTTGAGCAGCTTCTCGGTCAGTTTCCCGACCAGAGCGACCGCGTTCTCGGGATAGCCGTCGTTGAGGGACCGTAACGGCCGTTCCAGATCGAGCCCCAGTCGATCAGCGATCCGCGAGTGGTCGTCAAGTTCACCCCGCAGGCGGCGCAGCCGTTCGTCGACCATGGTGCTCACGCGGACTCCCCACGTCGTCGTCCGAGGGCGAATGCGAACCGGTCGGGAAACGCCAGCACGGGCTCAGGATGGGCGACGCGCATCTCTTCGATGCCCTTCTCGATCTCGCTGTCGCTGAAGGTGGAGAGCAGGGACATGTAGCGGGAGCGCACCATGCCGAGGTACTTGTCCCGGTCGATGCGCAGCTCATGCTCGACGTAACTGAGACTGGCTTCCAGCCCAGCAGCTCGCAGATGCCCCTCGATAACGGCCGGGTCCGGCTGCAGCTCCTCGAAGCGCGCAAGGGCCGCCTTGAACAGCGGGTACTGGATGGTGGCCGGGAGCATCACCACAAGCAGCCGGCCTCCGGGCGCCAGCCGGTCGGTCAGGCCGCGAAGCGTGCGTTCCGGATCGGCCACGTGGTGCACCGACTCTTTCAGCCACATCGCGTCGAGCTGCTTGTACGGCAGACGAGTGCGCCCTTCGGCGATGTCCTCCGCGGAAGCGACGATCGGCGTCAGGTCGGCCGGAGCCGGCGTGCCGAGCTGACTGAGCATCGCCTCGGAAGGGTCGACACACAGAATGGGATGGCGAGGCTGGACCTGGTTGGCCACTTCTCTGGCGAACAGCCCCGTCCCGGAGCCGATGTCGGCGATCCGGTCGGTCGGGGCGAGCCCCAGAGCCTCGGCGATCCGGCCGGACATCCAGGGAACGTAGTGTGGACCGTAGGCCCAGTGCTCGTCGTACTCGGCTGCCAACTCCTCGTAGTGCCCTCGCACGTCGCGCCGCTCCACGATCCCCCCGGATTCCTTGGTGTGTCGCCGGTTGTGCCGCACAAGGCACCGGACAGGCTATCGCGGGTGGTTACGTGGCAACAGTCCGTAATTTGCCGTCTGCCGTTCCGACTCGCGCATCACCATTGCCACCGACGAACTGCGGTGAGTAGCCGCGGCCGACTACCTATTCACCAGTTCGTGGGGGCTGCTGCAGCTGTGCCGCTTGGCTGACTGCGTGGCGAAGGTAATGAGCGCCTGGCGCTCGGAGGCGCTGGCTTTGGCGTGGGAGGTGAGGGGCTCGAGCGTATATAGCGCCGTGCCGGTGGGACACGAGGCGGTCGTCCAGGACTTGCCTTCGTTGCTGCCTGACGTGCCGACATAGTCGTCGGGGCTGCGGAAGGGATTGCGGCGGGGTGCGTTCGTGTAGGGGCCGTAGTAGGCCGCTATGCGGAAGGTCGGTTCGCCGTTGCTCGTGGCCAAGAAGCACTGCTCGATCGGGGCCACCGGATCCGGCTGAGCTTCATACGAGGCGGAGTTCACACCCTGGCAGGTTCCGGTTGCCGCACCGGACTTCTTCAACTTGTCGAAGACACCGGCAGAGGGCGCGGCGGTCACCTTCTTGGTGTCGGGGAGCGCACACCCCTGATCCTTGGCCGCCTGCTTGAGAGCCCGGGTGACCATGACGGCCATACCGTTGCGTCGCTTCTGCGGGTTGGCCGAGGCATTGGCGTTGGCTACAGACATGCTCAGGACGAGGTCGTCGTTCGCGTTCTTGCCGCATGGTAGGTACGCGGTGGCATACGGCTTGGTCGTCGTCCCGGATGAGACCAGGGCCGGCCAGCCGTTGCTCACGGGTACGAGGGCCTGTTCTCGGTCCGTGGTGAGGATCTTGGTGGAGTTCGTGCGAATCGACGCAGCGTCCTGACCACGCTGCACCATGATGACCAGCTCCGTGTTCGTGTCCCCCGGGTCATACACCCTGCAACCCGGACGGCCGATCGCCTTGCCGCTGACCCGGTCCATACCCAGGGCCTTCCGTGCCTCCGCTGCGCTGGCCAACCCCTTGCACGCGTGGTCCAGCGCCTGCCCGTCACGCCAGGTGTCATAGGTCCCCGACGCGTAGACGACGCCACCGGCGGCCACGATGACGGCGGCCACGGTCGTGGCGGCGACGGATTTCTTCATCCGGACAGTCCCCTGTGCAGGTCGGCGAGGGCTTGGTTGCGGGAACTGCTGTAGTGCAGATCCATGTAGTCCGAAAGATAGTTCGGTCTGGACGCCGTCTTGTCCAGCCCCCTGTCCAGGTACCACTGGTTGAGGAGGTCGTGCGCGCCTTGGGACTTGGCCTGCATCTCGTCGCCAATTTTGACGTTGGCCACCTGGTCGGCTTCGGCCTTCACGTCCTTGGACCACTCATAAGTCGCGGCATCCACCATGCGCTGTGCCGTGTCGCCGACGCCGGGGATGATCGTCAGGGGTGCGCCCACCGCATGGTAGGAGTACCGCGCCACGTCGTCGGCCCATCCCTTGCGGGCGTCGCGGTCGTCGAGGATGGCGTCTGCGCCGATGGCGTTGAAGACACCGGTCCCCATGCCCACGTCGGCGACCCGGTTCTCCCAGTCCTTGTTGTCGCTGTACGTCGCGTCGGCCCCAGCCAGCGTGTGGGCGGCCTGGGCTCGTTCGGCGTCGTAGAGATGGGCGAAGTTCTGCGGGTTGTCAGAAACACCACGTAGCACCCTGGTCAGGGAGCTCTGCGACACATTGAGGTGGCCTCCCGCACCGTCCTCGATGACGGAGCCACCGTGTATGTAGCCGTAGCTGGGGTCGTGGGTCAGGGTCCTGTGGGTGTCCGGGGCGTAGTCCACCAGGGCTCGGGCGATCGGGTCCCGCAGGTTGGCGGTGATGCTGTCGCCCTTTGTGTCCTGGTCGAGGAGGTTCACGGTCTGCTGCATGATGCGAGCTTGGGCAGCGGTGTGCCTGCCGTCGCTCTGCTGGGACGTGTCGCCGGCGGGATGCCCGGTGGCTCCCGCCTCGATCGCGGCACCGAGCCCCACACGATTGTCGCCGTCGACGGTGTCGCTCACGTCGACTTCCCGCTCACCGTGCCACTCAGTGGTATTGACGACGTTCCAGTCTCGCTCCTTGAGGAGGTAGTGGAGACGGTCCTCGGTGCCGCCAACGTGCGGATCGAGATAGCCGGTGGCCGCCTCCGGGTCACGGCCCATGATGCCAAGGGCACCGTCAACCGGGTCATTGGCGAACCAGCCGTCGTCCTTCTTGCCGCTGAAGCCGCCGTAGAGGTCCCAGACGTTCGGGTGGTCCTTCTCCGCGGCAATCGCGCCATCGGTGACGTCGGAGAGGAACTGCGGTGAGTAGCCATGTCCCTGCCGCATCAGCGTGACCAGGCTCTGGTAACCGCGCACCTGTTGGCCGTGCCCCTTGGCGACCGTGTTGACCTTCTCCCCGGCAGCCTTGAGATCGTACTCGTCAGTGCCGTGTTCCCGCAGGTCGTTGCCCCACTTGATGTAGAACTGGGCGTCGTCGGTCCGCAGCCAGCTGTTGAAAGCGTCGTTGTACCCCTTTGACCCGAAGGGCAGATGTTTGCCGTTCGCGTCCTTGAAGTCGGGGACACGGGTGGCCGTCGCCAGCGAGTCGGCTATGCCTCCGTTGATCTGAAGGTAGGCGTTCTTGTCCTTGGTGTCGTCGAAGTACGCCAAGTCGTCGATCTTGTTGGTGAGCTTGAGGGTCTTGTCAGCACCGAGGGAGTTGAGGAGGGTCTGGCTGAAGGCCTTGTCGTGGGAGTTGTCGCGCATGAGGCGCTGCCACTCCTTCAAGTCATCGCCTTGCAGCTTGTCGCCGTTCAAGATCTGGTTCGCGTACTGCTTGGCTTCGCGGGCCTCGTACACCTCGATGTCGCCGACGGCGGAGCCGTTGAAGGTGTGGCCGCTCTGCCCCATCGCCTGGTCGAACGCGCGCTGGAACCAGCTCTTGATGCCGGCCGCCTCGTGGAGAGCGAGCTTGACGCCCTGGTCGGCGTCGTCCACTTTCTGTACAGCGTCCTTGATCTTCTGCGTCCAGCCCGCCTCAGCTTCCTTTGCCAAAGAGGCGTGTTTGGGATAGTCAGGGTCGTGCCGGTAGGGAGCGAGCTTGCTGAAGTCGTAGACAGCCTCGCCCTGGCTGTTGACGGACATCTGGTCCGCCTTCGCCTGCTCGACGACGTCGTTCACGTGGCCGATCAGCTTGGAGAACTGCTGATGGGCGTCCCGCAGGATCGAGGCGATGGCGCGGGCTTCTGTCTGCGCTCCCTTGAACTGCTCACGCGTGGCCGCGAATTGCGCGGCCATGGCAGCGGCGGTAAGGCCTGACGTGCCCTCGGTCGCGGCTGACTCCACCTTCGCGGCATAGAGGGTCTCCAGATCCTCGAAGCCGCCGGCCATGTCCTCCCAGTCGGCGGCCGCCGTCGTCAGAGTGCCGAGCTTGATGGTGACCACGTCCTGATAGCTGAGCATGCCGTTCCTCCCCCCAGTCCCCGTTTCCCCGTTTTCCTAGATCTAGCGCCGGGGGTGGGGCCCGGCATCGATCTGCGCTGTCCGGCTGCCGACGCCGTAGTCGACGTACTGGAGATGCTGGTGGCTGTCCTCCAGCGCCGCCTGGTCCTGCCCCAGGCGACCCTTCAGGTTCTTGACCTGCAACTCCCACTCTGCGTGGGCGTCCTTGAGCCCGGCCCCGGTCTCCCAGCCGCTGAACTCCCGCACGGCCGTGGCGGAGGACTCGTCGGCGTGGCTGCCGGCCTTGTCCGTTTCCCGCGGTATTTCACCCTGCAACGCCTTGACTGCGGCGTCCTTCCCCGCCTTGTTTGTCTTCAGATCAGGCGCGCCCCCAGGGCTGCTCCCTCCGGTACCCGCAGCACTGTCCAGCCGCATCTGGTTCTGTCGGCGGGCCTGCGCGTCAGCCTTCAGCTGCTCCCACTCGTCCCATGCCATCTCAGGACCTCTCCCGGTAGTTGCTGTCTCCGTACCACGTGGTCTGCCCCGGTCCCGGTGGCATGGCCACCGGAGCATGGGCTACCGCCGCTGCACGTCGGCGCTTACGAAACGCTGCGGCGATGAGGACCCCACCCGCAAGGACGACAACTCCGGCGCCCCCGAAAATCCATGGCAGCGCAGAGCCGTTGATCTTGGACGCGGATGCCGTCGAGCTGCCCTCATCCCTCGTCGACGCCGTGGCTGTCCCCTTGGGCGTCTTGGACGCGGCCTGCTTGAAGTCAGGAAGCGGGTACACGTCAGCAGGACCCGGGACGCCGGGGCTGGTCAGCGCGATGCGGGGGCGGACGGCGCCGTAGCCGAGGGAGTCGGTGCGCTCTTTGCCACTCGTTGGCTTGCTCGCGGTATTGAGCATGACCCGCAGGACCTGGTTGTTGGTCCAGTTCAGGTGCTTGGACCAGATCAGGGCGGCGGAGGCGGAGGTGAGAGCGGTGGCGTCGCTGGTGCCGTGTGAATTGCACAGCTCCGTGCCTCCGAGGCAGGCGGAGACGATGTCCTCGCCCGGCGCGACCAGATCCACCTGAGGGCCGTGCTCGGACTCCTTCGTCGCCGTGACGTTTCTGTCGATGGCTCCGACACCCACCGCACCCGGAGTCGCCGCCGGGTACTGCAATGCGTTGAGGGTGTCACCGTCGTTGCCCGCAGCTGCGAAGATCAGCTTCCCTTTGGACAGTGCGTAAGCGACGGCATCTGTCAGCTCCCGGGATTGCGCGGTACTCCCCGCCGAGATGTTGATGATCCGGGCATCCGAATCGGCCGCGAACCGGATGGCCTTCGCCGCCGCAGTAGGAAAGTCGTCCTGATTGCCGTCGGTGCGGTTGCGTTCGATGAAGCCCGGGATTCGGATCGGCATGATCTTCGCGCCCGGGGCCAGGCCGTACGAGCCCGTGGTGGCGCCCTTGGCGCCCGTGCCGGCGATGAGGGCAGCAGTGGTGGTGCCGTGGCCGTCGTAGTCCGTGCGTTCGTCACCGGCCCGCTTGGAGAAGTCCTTGCCCGCCACGACCTGGCCGCGCAGATCCGGGATGTCGGCCTGCACGCCGGTGTCGATCACGGCGACCGTGATGCCCTTGCCCGTACTGATCTTCCACATCTGCTCGGCGTGCATGGCGTCGAGGTACCACTGCCGCTCGCGCACGCTGTCTGCGTGGGCGGGTGTGATGGCAAGGCTCGCCAACAGGGCCCCGACGGCTACGGACGCGGCCCGGCTGCGCCATCCGGCCTGCTTGCTGCGGCTGCGCATCGTCATCCTTCTCGTCCTATATCTCCATCGGGCCCTTTGGGTAGGGGCGGCGGCTTCAGCCGGTTGTCCCTGCCTTCTGCCAGGTGATCCCTCTCCTCTGCCTCATGATCCCTGTGCTCTGTCCGGTCGGTCGTGCCAGGGCCGGAGCGCTTGTCGCGAGCGGAGCGGTCGTCGCGCTTCGAGGCGGTGGAAAAACCCCGGGATGCTCCACCTCGTCGCAGCAGCTGCTCGTCTTCGGGTGCTCCCTCTCTGGCTCGGATATCGCGTGTGGTGAACCCCGTCCGACCGCGGCCTCGGGATGGTTTGGGTTGCCCGCCGACGATCCCATTGGACGGGGCAGGCATGCGCCCTCTTGCCGTGCCCTCCCGCTCCGCTGCGGGATTCTCACCGCGGGTAGGCGTGGCCCCTGCAGCAGGACGGCCCGGCACGGCACCGCGGCCCCTGAGAGGCTGCTGTTGGTTCGGAGTGCCACCGATGACGTTGCCGCGTGGAATCGCACCAGCAGACCGTCCTGCCGTTGGCGAGGCGGGACGACCGCCCGAGATACCGCGGTTGGCTCCAGTGGAGGGGGAGCCAACCGGCCCGCGTGCAGTGCCGGACTGACCGCCGGTCTCACCAGGACCGAAAGGACCGGAGAATGCGCGCCCTGGGGGACGCGGATTCATGGACGTGCCTGGTCCAGTCGGTGAGACCGGAGGGCGTCGGCCCTCGTTCAGGGGACGCTCACCGCCTCCCCGGACCCCTGACGGCGGCGTCGGTCCAGTCCCGAATACAGGGGGCAGCGGCCCTGTTGCCGAAGGTAGCCGACCGTCCGGGCCGCTTGGAGCGACGGGCGGTGACGAAGGGGAGGCAGGACGCACCGGCGAGGACGGCAGGTTCTTTACGCTGTCGATCGCCGTGTTCGGCGCATCCTCGTGAGTTCGTGGCGGTGTATCCGACACGTCAGCCGGGTTTGTCGGGTGGTTTGGGGTCGTCGGGTGGTGTGGGGCTGTCGGGTGATGTGGCAGGGACGCCCTCGGCACCGGACTTGACTCTTTCTTGCCGGAGCCAACGGTCGGCTGCCGCTCTGGTACCGCTGTTCGCGCGGTCGTCCCCGGGGTTGCCTCGCCGCCAGCTGTAGGGGCTGAAATGTGGGTTTCGCCGCCGCGCGAATCCGGCACAAACCGCTGAGGCAACTCCGGAAACTTCGGCGCCTCCAGCGCGTTGATCTGCTCCGTCGATGCCGTGTACGACTGGGCGAGCTTCATCATCAGCCCGCCGGCCTCGGCGCGGGAGTTGGTGTACGAAGTCTTGGCCTTCGTAACCGCGGAATCCGACGGACCGCCGTCGTGACTGCCGACATCCGTCGCCTTCGCCGCGTGCGCGTCCAGCACCGAGCGCGCGCTGACACTCTGGTTCCGCAGCATTTCCAGCTGCGGCTTGACCTCGTGCAGGGTGTCCGCCGCGTGCCCTAGCCACTTGCCCGCATTCTCGCTGTAGTCACTCAGGCTCAGTGTGGCCAGCGCGGCCTGGTTGCACCAGATCCGGAACGCCTCACCGCCCTCACCTTCCCACTCGACGGCCAGGCTGTGAGTCAGCAGATCGCCGCCGATCTCCTCGATCGTCTCAGCAGCCTCCGTCAGGAGCGTACCGAGGCCGCTGACCGTCGGCCCGTCGGCGGGCTCGACCATGGCCCACAACTGTTCAGGGTCCTGGGCAAAGAACCGGGTTTGACTGATCGACTCCCACATGCCGCCGACAAAGTCAGACATGGAGCCGTACCGCCTTTCCCGTTGTGGACGCCCCACCGCACTGCCACGGCGCTACAAACATCACAGATCACCGGCCTGCGAGTCCGACTTGGAACCGTGCCGGCCCCGGCTGGGCCCGCCCACCCCACTATTAGCGTGTCCCTCCGCTCCCGGCCGAGCCCCATCAACGGCCAGCTTGTCGGCCTCGACGCGGATTCGGTGAAGGCGAGCGCGAACGCCGTCATCGAGATCGTGATAGTTGCTCTTCGACGCGTCCACCGTGACCATCAACCCCTCGATCTGCAACGCCAGCATCCTGGACAGGTGCTCCAGTCGGGAATGCACACTGCTGTAGGCGTTGTGGAGCGCGTTGGCCTCCCCGAAGTTGCCCAACCGTCCCGTCGGCAGGGCTCCGTCCGAGATCCTGTGCGGGGCAGCCTTCGACTCCTCCAGGCGGGTCAGGAGGTCATCAACCCGGTTCTTGAAGGTCGTCAGAGTCTCGCCCTCGACACGCAGCTGGGCCATGGCGGCACCGACGGCTGCGATCGGCACGATGCCAGACGCGGCAAGCGCACTTGCCGACGCTTCCGCCGCAGCAGCAACTGCCTGCGGGTCCTCCCCCTTGTCGGCCACCACACCCTCCCCCGGACAACCGGCCGCCAGCAAGCACACTCAACCACTCGCTGTGTCGCACCCCTGTCGATTCCGTGAGCAACAGAAGTAACTTAGGTACGATAGCTGCGATCTCAGCTCTCGGCGGAGTCCTGACGTTCCAGCAGGTCACTGCTGGCTGAAAGATGACCATGGCTTACATCACAGCTGGCCTTTTGCTCCCGTATAAGGCCGAGCTGCTTAATTAGGTACAGAGCGGCCTCCCTGGTGGTCCTCACCCCGGAGCTCACAGTCCCCGCCCCTCGTTCCACACCTCGTACTCGGGGCCGATGGCGCAGCCCTTCCGCCGGGAGCCGACCCTATTCGCGGGGCTTTCCTGCTCGCCGCAGGTTGCGTCCTTGGAAGTGGCGTACGGGTTCGGAGCGGTTGTCAACCCCACCCTTGCTGCTGAGAGTGGGGTCAGCCGCGCGATGCACCCTTGCTACGGGCAGCAGCATTGCCGCCCTCGGCATTAACAGCGCTCCACCTTCAAGCGCCGGTGGTCGTTCCGTAGTCCGGATCGTAGAGCCGCAGCATGCCTACGAAGCGGTCGAGCAGGTCCAGTTGTTCAGATCTGAGTGAGGGTGCATTGAAGTGCATGACCGTGTTGCGGACGTCCTTCACGCGGCTGAGTAGTCCGATGAAGTGGGCCCTGTCTACACCGGGCCAGCCGAGTTTGTTCCAGCGTTCCTCGTTGTCCAAGAGCCGGATGTACTCACCGAACATCATCTCGTCGACGGAGCTCTTCTTCTTGTGTACCTTCTGGACGTCTGCCTCGCTGTAGACCCGACCCAGACAACGCCGCAACCGTCGTTCGATCTCCCCCAGAGTGAAGAAGGGCCGAGCGACCGTACCGAACTCGCCAGCCAGATCAGCTGATGTGACGATGCCGCTCACCCTCCCGTCCGCGGCTCGGACGAGAACGAACTCATGGGCACGGATGAGTGGCAGCACCGGCAACAGGTGGGCGGAGGCGTTGACGATCTCGTACTCGCCGCTGATTGCGCTGGTCAGGCAGGGCTTGCGTCCGGTCGCATGCATGTGGGTGATCGACGCCCAGGTGACGACCCCGTGCAGAGTCCCTGACGCATCGATCACGGGGAGTTGTGAGTAGCCGTGCTCGGCCATCCTCCCTATCGCCAGCGGTAGCGGATCGTCAGGCGCGATCGAGGTGACGCCGTGAGCGCACGGCAGGTCGTGGACCCGCATGGCCGCCTGCGGGAACATGCCGACCGGTTCCTCAAGATCCTCGAAGTCCTCAGGGATCTCGGTGCCGTCGGCCGACTTCGGTTCAGTCCCGCTGTCCGCAGCGCCGGTGCCGGCAGCCGTCTCCTGCTCACGAGGGACGGGGACGATCACAACCTCGTCATCCAGAGAACCGGACCCGAAGTCCGGCACCGTGGTCAGACCGAAGCCCTTCAGATCGAGTTGGATCTGCGGGACGGACGCGTGGTCTCGGATCCGGAAACCCCACAGGTTCAGCAGGCTTCGGATCGACAGGGCAGCACCTTCAAGCCCCTTGATAGTCGCGTCATCCGGCGTCGACATCGCCTGCCCCCTCGCGGACCGCGGACTTGCCCATCTGCCGTTCCACGAGTTCCAGAAGCCTGGCCGTCCTGTCCCGGTAGAACGCCTCGAAGTCGTCCGCACGCAGCGTCTTGGGGTCGATGAGATGGGTGCCGACAATGTCGTCGAACCAGTCGCCCGGACTGCCGGTATGCCGTTCGAAGGACTGCAGGTAGACCGAGGGCGCACTGGTCCCCATGGTCTGTTGCGCCCGGTAGGACAGTGGGGTCTTGTTCACGATGCTGGTCATCCACGAGCCATCCACGCCGTTGTGCTCGAACCAGGCCTTCGGGAAGACCTGGCGGATGTCCACGTACTGCCCGATCAGGGACTGCTCATTGATCGGCTCTCCGTGGAAGAGCCAGTCGATCGCCCCCTCCTTGAGGAGCAGCGCATGGATGCCCTTGTAGGCGGCGCTGTTGCGAGAGGTGAGCCGGTGCAGGCGCTGTTCCTGGAAGGTCGATTCCGTGATGGTGTCGGGCTCCTGACCGCCGTCCCGGATCCAGCCGACCACCTGCTCCACGTCCCGGACGAACCGGGTGTCCGTGACACCCCCGTAGAGTTCGCCGAGCACACCGCACCAGTACCAGCGTGCGAGCCTCTCCTGGACGCCTGGTTCTTGTACCGCGTCCCCGAGAATGACACCGATTGCCGCGAGGGGCACTACCTGGGATCCGTACGGCAGGTCGCGTTCGCGGAACACGTACTGTGAGGCCAGGAACCGACCGGCCCAGGACAACGCCTCCGCCGTCTTCGGTGCGATCTGCGTGTAGTCGGACAGCGGAAGATGCAGTAGATCGCGGCGCTTACAGCTCACCGCCGGCGCGTTCGTCGCCCCGGGATTCGCCGTCAAGAACTCGTGTTTGCGTCGGTACGTCCGCACTAGCGCGATGGCCTGAAGGAAATCGAGGCTCGTGAGCCCGGTTTCCTGACCGCTGTCCTTGTCCAGAGTCCCGAACACCGGGTGGTCCGAGCACAGTTTGCCCTTGATGGACCGCCAGTCCTCGATGAGGCTGAAGTCCTCACCCCCGTTGCGCTCCGCAAACTGCGTGTCCCCCGCATAGGTCGCCGTAAGCAGCTCAAAGACGTTGAGGACGACGCCACCGGTGTTCACCCGCTCGAAGACCGAGCACACCGCTTCTTTACGGGTCTCCTTCGGCAACCGGATCAGCGGCACCTTGAATCCTTTGACGGTGTCGATGACCCTGGCCTGGAACGCCGACCACAAGTCCCAGCGATCGTCGCCAGCGCTGACATAGATTCGCTGCCACTTACCGGTCTGCTCCGGCTCGAAGATCAGGTTCAACGGGAACAGGCCGCCCGCACACTCTTTCTCCCGAGACGTGAGGTCCCAGGCCGTGCCACGACCGAACGCGCCTCGCACGATCCTGTCCTCTGGAACAGACAGGATCGCTTCATCCCGGTCCGCCGTGTCGTCCACCGCCTTGGCGATGTCGATGTAGTACCAGCGCTTGAACGGCTTGTTCCGCGCACCGGTCGTCTCCACGGGACGGTCCGACTTGAGCGCCTGGAACAAAGACGTCAGCCGTTGCTGCCCGTCGAGCAGCAACTGCTCTGGGACGACGAGCGGGCCGACCTCGGTGCCATGCAGCGGGCGAGCCTTGAACTGGGCCTCGCCACCAGTCTCCAGCGTCATGGCAACACCCAGCGGATAGTCGAGTGTCACAGTCGCCAGCAGAGCACTGATCCGATCGTCGTCCCACTTCCACTGCCGCTGGAAGTCCGGGAGCTGGATCCTCCCCGCCGCAACATCGTCCAGCATCTTGCCCAGGCTGGGCCCATCGAGCGCCACCCCACACCCCCCAGTGACAAGGACGCTCCTCTGCGTCACAGGGGAGACATGCTAGTAGCAGGCGTTCAAGGGACGCACGGTCGTGAGGAGACTCGGGGCCCATCCGCGCGGATGCGTTCTACGACGGTAGTGCCGACTCGACTTCCAGAGGCCTGAGCGTACGGATTGCTGCGGCTCCAATCACGGTTGGCAGACGCCGGCGAGGCCGGATGGTTGGATCTCCGCACACACCCCAAGCCAGTGGAGGGCGCGCCTCAGCAAGGTGGCTCGCTCCCTCGGTCCGTGGTGTGCCACTCGGCTTCGAGTCGGCGGCGGTACGGCCGGTTGGGTCCACGGAAGGGTCTTACGGGTTCGACCTGATCCGTGGGTTGCTCCGGCGTCTGGCTGATGCCCGCATAGACGAACGGCCACCGGCTGATTTTCGGGGTGTCGAAGCCCGAAGGAGATCAACTCCTTGAATGCGCAGCCCCACCGCGCCTGGTCACATGCATAGCCCCCGCTCCTCAGGAGGCCCCACAAGTCACACGTCCCTCCCGCCTGCCCAAGCATCTCGCGCACCTGAAAGGCGCGCGGCGACAGCGACCGCCCGCAGCCCGAAGTCCGAGGCACCACCCCCATCTCGTTCCAGCGCATCTGCATCAACGAGAGCGCTCGCTTGGCCGCAGCCCGAGTGCGTTCCCTTCGCGGTGCGAAGTGCATTCAGACGCATGCATGTTCATCTTCCCTGGTCAGCGCACGTGCATCCAGAGCGGTCAGTCGCGCGCACCTAAGGCTGAATGCACATCCAACAGTCTGGAGGACAGCGGGAGTTGTTGTTGTCTATGCTGTCGCCGCAGATCATGAACTCCGCAGCTGACGTCGGCAGGGAAGGGGAGGTGCGGTGACCGACATCAATGCCTCCACGCACGACTTCCTAGATCAACTCAGCCGCCAGACAGATGAGTTCAGGAAGGAAGTCGAGGAAGCTCGGCGTGAGCGCGACGAGGCAGCAGCACGGCTCGTCACCCTCGAGAAGCGGCTGGCTGACAGCGCAGAGGCGCTGCGTGCCATGCGGTTCTACGCTGGCGACATCGCACAGGACACCACGAGCGACACGGAAGCTGGCCCCGCCAACGGCCAGGGCGACGCCCGACCGCGTTCGATCGAGGAAGCCATCCTTCAGGTGCTGCGCACAGAAGGCGCCCTGTCCCCGCTGGACATTTCGCTGGGGGTCAACGCGCTCGGCCTGGCGAGCCCTGCCTCCAGCGTCCGGGCCCGCCTCAGCAAGCTCATCCAGCGAGGAGCCCTCCAGCGCGACGACAAGTCCAGGTACTCACTCGTCGCGGCAGGAATGGAGGCCACCCGGGCCCCATAACGACCCCCACCACACAGATCGGCCGCCGCAAGTCGCGAGCCCACGGCGGCCGATGGCGCATGCCCCAGACAAGGGTTCACACACCGGCGGCCAGCCTAGGCCATTCCGTCGGACCGACGTGAGCCCTTTCCGAAACAGCCGCCGGTCTTCCCGGCGACCAACGGAACAAGGACCCACAAAGTGAGCACTTCCCCATCCGGGTCAACCGGACGCTCCGGCGGTAAGAGCGCCCGAAGCCGCAGCGCAAAAGCGGCTTCTGACACCAAACCTTCCTACCGCATGCCGGCCGTCGGGATCCAAGCCGACCGACAGATGGACCTCCTGGCCGCTGCGGTTGCCACGTGCGCAACCGGCCGTTCGGCCGTCAAGATCCGCGACTTCGTCCGGGAGACCGGACTGGAGCAACGCAACATCACCCCCGCTCTGCGCTTCCTGACCGACACCGGCCTGCTGACGTCGGGCCCAGCCGGATGGACGCCGACCATCGCCGGCGTGCGCGTGGGGCAGTCGTGGACCGCCAACCGCGAGGCCGCCCGGACAGTCTTTGGGGAAGTCTGGCGTGACTCCTGGGTGTACCGACTACTGATCAGCTCCGTGCAGCCGGGCGTCGCATACGGCGTCGAGGACATCGCCAAGGCCATGAAGCCCTACCGGACCTCCACCCTGTCTCCGTGGGTCCACCTGGTGGACTGGCTCGAGCTCGCTCGCTACGTCGAGCGCGACGGCGACGGAAACCTGCGCCTGTCGAAAACCGCCGACGTCGACGCCGAAGAGGCGACTCACAACCAGAAGCAGGACCAGCCGCAGGGTCCGGCCACCGACCCGTCCGCCCCGCAACTGGGGCTGGTGCTTCCACTGAGCATGGATCAGCTCGTGAAGCTGACCGCGGACGACTACGGCGCTGTCATGCGCTCGCTCGCGACGATCTACGACGTGCTGGCCCGCCAGCGGGCCTGACAGCTCCGTCGCCGAGCCAGCGCCCCTCCCTCACCTTCATCACCTCTTTGCGTGCGAGCGTTTGCGCACCGTGAGGGATCTTCTCAGCCTGGTGTGTACTTGCACCATGCCTGGAAGGTCACCACCCATGCCCGTCTCGCGCGCGCCCAGACCCGATCGAACCTCGCCCGACGGCCCCAGCACGCCCGCGATCATCGCCGCGGACGTGACACTGGCGCATGCCGTCGAACGGACCATCACCGTTTGGACCGCCATGACTTCCCAGGGACAAATGTCCCCACAGACCAGCCGCTCCTTCGGGCAAATGCTGGAGCGCTACCAGTACTACGCACACGCCCGCGGCATCCTCCTCATCAAGGACGTCACCGTCGACTTCGCGGAGGACTTCGTCTTCGCCCAGGGCCGCACCCGGCACGGACGGATCGGCGAGTCGGCCACCGCGACCCAGCACCAGCGCCGCGCTGTCCTGCGCTCCTTCTACCGGACCCTGCGCGAGCTGGGCCTCACCGAGGCCGACCCCACCCGGGACCTCCGTCTGCCCGAGCGCACCAGAACTCTGATCCGCCCACTCGACGAGGACGAGGCCATCGCCTTGCGCCACGCCGCGGAGTACGTGACCAGACCCAGCCGGCACGCCGCAGCGGCAGCCCTCGCTCTCTCCGGCGGGCACACCGGCGAGATCGGCCACACCCGCGTGCGCGACCTCGACCAGGACGCCGCGGCCGTCTGGATGCACGGCTCCACCCGCACGGACCCACGCTGGTGCCCCCTCGACGCATGGGCGCTGCGCGTGCTCCAGGGCAGAGCCGCTTTCGTCACCCGGCAGCAGCGCAGCCCCGAAGCGGCACCCGACGCCCGGCTCGCCGTCTCCTCCGCCCCCGCGCCGGACGAACAGCTGCAGGCCCGCGCCTGTGTCGCCCTGTCCGACCTCATCCGCCGCATCGGCCTGGGCGCCGACCCACGGGTCAAACCGGCCTCCCTGACCGCGTACGCGGCAGTACGGATCTTCGACAGCACCGGAAAGATCGAGAACGTCGCACGCGGACTCGGGCTGCGTTCCCTGGACCGGGCCGCCGACCTTGTCGGCTACGACTGGGCCCACCGCGCGCCTGAGGGGCAGGCCGCCCGTGCCTGAGGACATCTTCGGAGACGCCGTCCCGCCGGCCCAGCGCACACCACGCAAACGGGCCTTCAGCGACCAGGATCGCCGCACTCTCCGCGAGCGTCTCACCGACTGCGCCTTCAACCCCGACCTCTACGAACTCGCCGAAGCACTCCCGCCACCGGGCAAGGTCGGCAGACCTCGCGACTATCCCGACGTCGCGTTCCTCTACTTCCTGGCGGCCCGCAGCGTGCTGGCCTCCGCTCGCCGTACTGCGGCGCACCTCGAAGACCCGGAAGTGTGGGCGATCCTGAAGACCGGGGTACGCGCAGAACTGGGCCGCACGGCAGCTGCGCTCCTCCCGGAAGCTGGCCCGAGCCGCTCCCAGTGGCTCCGCGCCCAGCAACGCTTGCGCGAGCACTCCCACGAGCTGTGGGACTTCTACCGCGGGCTCGCCCTCGATCAGGCGCTCGAACAGGGCATCTTTCCCGAGAACGAAACCCGGTCCTGGAGCAGCCCGCAGCGGCGCCAGCTGATAGCCGCCGACGGCACGGTCCTGAAATCCCCGACCCTGGCCCGAGCCAGTGAAAGCGTGGACATGACGACCGGCGAAGTCCGCTATCACCGCGTCGACCCCGCCTCCGTCTCGCAGAAGGAAGGCGGAGGAAACGAGGTCTACGGTCCGAAATACGTATTCTTCTCCGCCCGAAAGGATGAAAACTACCTGTCCCGGGTCTTTCTGGACTCACGATACGTGCCTCATCTTCACCCGGGCGGAGAGGCCGCCGTCGCCGTCGAAGGAGTCATGGACATCATGTCCGCAGCCCCTGGCTGCATGGGTGTCCTGTACGACGGCGCCATCCGCGGCGTACACCGCGACGCCATCGCCCGATTTGGCGGCCTCATTATCAACAAACAGCACAAGGGGAACGAGCCGCAGTTTTACGAATCGCTCCGCCCCGGTCGCTGTATCCACGAATTGTGGGCGGCCGGCGGACGTATCGCGGAGAAAGTCCACTACGCGGACGGCACCGCAGAACTCGTCCCTGCGCCGATCAAGCGACTGGAACGGCGCGGATCCCGGACAATCCGCTGGTACCACGTTTTAGCCATCCCCTGCCGCCACGGAGTCCACGAGCACAGAGTCGCTGTCGGAACGACGAGCCGAAAGGGAGAACGGTCACCCGGTCAAAGCGACGAGGAACGCGGCTTCCACCGCGCCGAGCACTTGCAGCAGATTCCGGAATTCACCCGCACCCATCAGCTGGTCTACCCCTACCGCAGTGACGCGGAGTCGGGTCACTCACAACTCGACGCCTCCCTGTGGAACGGACGTCTCATCTCCTACGGAGTGGAAGCCCAGCAACTCCTGACCCTCGGATTCGTCCTCGCCCAGAACTCGACCAGCCGCGCACTGCACGAGAGAGGCCTCCTGCTGAGCCACACGGCCTGACCCTCCCCCTCCCACCCAGCTCCTCAACACCAGCGCCTGCCCGAGCCCCGATCCGGTACCCTGTGGATCGAGCGCCCTGGCGGGCGCTGCGCCGTACCGCGCGGTCTCCGCGCGGCCCTGCGGCGTAGCAGCTTGCCCCAGGTCGCTCAGGGCTTGACCAAGAGACCTGGCCGCGACTCGTACAGCGAGATCCGCGCAAGGTTTCGCACAAGCCCCGCCTTCGTAGCTCAGGGGATAGAGCACCGCTCTCCTAAAGCGGGTGTCGCAGGTTCGAATCCTGCCGGGGGCACAAGACAAAGGGCCAGTTCAGAGGCATGATCCTCTCGAACTGGCCCTTTGCTGTGATCACGGCCGTGCCACACCCGTGCCACAAGGTCCGCTAGGACTCCGCATCACCCCGCTCTTTGCGGATCATCGAACCGAGCCGATCGGCAATCTCACGGTCACGGCCGTTGACCATGTGCTGGTAGATCAGCGCCGCGCGAGGCGTGCTGTGCCCCATCCGGGTCATCAGCTCACGCAGACTCGCACCGGACGCGGCGAGAGTGTTGCCCGTGTGCCGCAGATCGTGGAAGTGCACGTCTGCCGTGATGCCTGCCTCAGTCCTGGCCCTGATCCAGTCGTCCCGAAAGTTGCTCCTCCGCAGTCGACCGCCCCTAGGGCCAAGGAAGACGTGACCGTCACGCCCAGGACCCGCATAGGCGTCGAGGTGCTGCGTCACGTCCTGCAGGAGTTCACTCGGAAAGGCCACGGGGCGAACACCGGCGTTGGACTTCGGCGCCTTGTCGAAGAGCGATCCTGTCTGCATCTCGGCCTGCGAGCGCTGGACCACGACCACAGCACCGGCCAAGTTCACGTCCCGCCGGCGGAGCGACGCCAGCTCACCGAAGCGGAGCCCAGCGAAGGCAGCCAGGAGAACGAGCAGCCTGTAGCGCGGCGCGATCGCCTCAGCCACGGCATACACCTCCGCCACGGTGAGGACTGGCCGTTCCGGTACGTCGTAGCGGTCCGCCCCCTTGATCCGGCACGGGTTGCGTCGGATCAGCTCGTCGTCAACGGCCGTATTCAGGATCGCTCGCAGGACCTGATACGCCCTGACCACGGTCGGCTCACCCGTCCGCTGGAGGCACTCTGTACGCCAGGCCCGCACCTGAGCCGTGGTGATTGAGGACAACGGCCGCTCGGCGAAGGTGGGCAGGAGATGCAGCCGGATCGCCGACTCATGACGCTCACGCGTACGGTCCTCAAGCTTGCGGTCCTTCAGCCACGCCGTGGCGTACTCACCGAAGCGAACCTTGCCTGCATCAGGGTCGGACCACTGACCGCGGGTGATGTCCGACTCGATCAGAGTCAACGCGACCTCAGCATCGGTCTTGGTGGCGTACGTCTCCTCAGCACTCCGGAGCTGGCCCGTATTCGGGTCACGGTAACGAACCTGCCAGCGACCAGACTTGAGTTGCCGGACCGAGCCGAAGCGACGACGCTTGCCCTGCTTGTTCGCCATCAGGCAGCCCTCCTAAGCACGCCGGGTCGGACAATCACCGGCTGAACCGTGTGCTCAGCGATGTAGGCGGACACGGCGCTCTCGGGAATGCGGACGTGCCGCCCCACCTTGACGAAGACGATCCGCCGTTCCTCGATGAGGCGCCGGGGAAAGCGGACACCCGTGCCGAGCAGCTCGGCGACCTGTTGAACAGTCAGAAGTCGGTCCACGGTCACCACTCCCCCTCGGTCTCCAGATCGGACAGGTCGGCCAGGGCTTCACGTGCTGTCTCTCGGTTCAGGCGGATCTCCCTTGCGATCGTGGAGGCGAGCCAGGACTCGCCGGGGGTGTGGCCCTGCCCGGCGTAGGTCCAGTGGGCGAGCACGAGCGTGGAGCCCTCCGTGTCGTCAAGGTCTTCGGAGAGCCCGCGTTCGCGGCGTTCCTGCCGAGCGCGGTAGTCGGCGCGCACCTGGCGGAGGGCGCCGAGGGTGGTGGAGTAGCGGCGGGACTTGGTGGAGAAGTGCCCGCGGAAGCCGAGCATGTGAGCCCAGCGGGCCAACAGCCGTCCCGGATAGGCGTCGTCCAGGTCCCAGCAGGCTTCGATCAGGCGCCGGGTATGGGCGGGCAGCGGCAGCTTGTCGAGTTCGGCCAGCTCCCCGATCCGCTGATCCACAGTTCCCGTGGTCTCGGCCGCCTTCGTGGCGTACTTGGCCACGTAAGAGGCGACCGCCTGCTCGGTCAGCTCCTCCTGCCCGAGGGCACCGATCGGCTGCACGTCGACCTGCGATCCCCACCGCAGTACGCAGGCGGGGAAGTCGCCGGAGGCGGGCACCGGCACGGAGACCCGTCCGGCAGCCGCCCGGATCGCGCCATCCAGGTGAGCAGTCGTGGCCCACGTCGGCGGGGCGGTGTCGGGCCCGCCGGGACCATCGAGGCGCACCACGGCGTGGAAGTGCACGGCACCCCGCTTCTGGAACTCGGCGACCTTGCCGAAGGAGACCCGGCACACCTTCTTCAGCGCCGACTGGGTCAGGCCCGCCCGTGCCGCGATCTCCCGGCGCAGGTAGATCGTGAACCGGCGCCACAGGTCTCCGGCGAAGTTGTTCCACAAGACCGCACCCGCGTAGTCGTAGCGGCCGGGATCGAGCGCCGTTCCCAGCACCGGATCGTCGTCGGCGTGGGAGCTCCCGCAGCGGCAGCGGCCGGAGTCCGGCCGGTTGTGGACCGGGCCGAACGACGGCGCTGTGAGGGTGGCGAAGACACGGGGGTGATCCCGGACGGTTTCGGGGACGTCCTTGTGTTCGTCGCCAGTGATCCCCGCGCGGATCAGGTGGTAGGTGTCCCCGGCGTAGGTCCAGGCGCAGGCCGGGCAGCGGGAGGCCCGCCGGTTGCCGCAGGCGACCCGGAGCATGCCGCCCGGCTCCTGCTCGGTGCTGTAGGAGTAGAGGACGCCACCGGTCTTGGCGTCGCGGGTGACGGTCTGGCCTTGCAGGCGGATCGGGTGGGCGCACCCGCCGGTGCGGCGGATCTGTTCCTGCCAGCGGTCGAAACCGGGCGCGTTGGCCACGCGCAGCAGGTCGGCGAGGGTGATCGGGTCAGTGCCTAAGGAGGCCGCAGCACCGGCCACGGCCTCAGGGGCGACGGGGAAGACCGTCACGCAGCCACCTCCAGGACAACCGGGGGTGAGGCGAGCGGTGGGGACACCGGGGTCGAGTCGGGCGACGCACCGAAGGCGGCGTCGGCCGGGCAGATCAGGTCACCGTCGTGGGTCAGGACGGTCAGGCCGTCCTCCGATACCCGGCTCCAGCGGGGTGCGTGGGCGCGGCAGCCGGGGCACACCGTCGGGCGGTCCAGCAGGTCCAGGCAGGAGGCGAAGAGGCTCATGCCACCACCGCCTCAAACGCCACGGCGCGCAAGTGCCGCCGGACAGCCGCGAACTGGGCCTTCGTCAGGCTGCAGTGAATGATCCGGCGATTGTCGAACCTCTTGTAGTGCTCTGCCCAGGCTTCCGACGTGGAGGCGTCGTCGGCGCACATCTGCCAGAAGGCCACGAGATGACAGGTGCTGTTCAGCAGCGCGGGGAGGCCCCATCGGTTGGCCCCTTCGACCATGAAGGCCGCGAGCTTCTCCGGGTTGGGGCGGGGCTCGTGTACGTAGTCCGACGCGTAGAGGGCGAGCACCAGCGCCACGGATGGCAGCTGGGCTAACGCAGCCGGAGACAACGTCACGAGTGTGCCGGTCGGCTTTGCGGGCATGATGGAAGCTCCCTTCGAGGGACACGAGGGGCGGCGCGTCTGCTTGGCGGTAGGGCGCCGCCCCTTCCTGCTGCACCAGGGAGTTCAACCTCCCTAGGGAGATTGAACTCCAACCTCCCTAGGGAGGTCAACGAGTGAGTCGACCGCTCGACAGCAAGCCAACGCATCTATGGGTGCGTTAGGGTGGGGTATCACGAACCACCCTAGGGAGCCTGAGGAGCAGAGGTCATGCCCGAGACTGCGCGGCAGATCGCCGACGATCTCCGGGCGCGGATCGAGTCCGGTGAACTGACACCGGGTGATCGGTTGCCCGGCGAGCCATCACTTGTCCGGACGTACGGCGTCGCCAAGATGACTGCTAACCAAGCGCTCAAGATCCTCGTCAGCGAGGGTCTCGCCGTCGCACGAGCAGGCTCAGGTACCTACGTCAGGGAGTTCCGGCCGATTCGACGTGTCGCGAATGACCGTTTGGCCAAGTCACGGTGGTCTGCAGGTCAGTCCATCTGGTCGGCTGACGTGGCCCAGCGGCCTCTAGTCACTGACGTGCAGGTCTATGAGACAGAGGCGCCCCACCAGGTGAGCCGCTGCCTCAACCTGGAGCCCGGGGCCGCCGTCATCGTCCGTAGCCGCAAGTTCGTGGTGGAGGACCGTCCCGTCCAGACGGCCACCTCGTACCTTCCTGCTGAACTCGTACGAGGCACCGCCATCGCGCAAGAAGACACTGGCCCGGGTGGAAGCTACGCCCGACTTGCCGAACTTGGTGCCGAGCCGGTGCGCTTCAGCGAAGAGCTGCGTGCGCGCATGCCCAGTGATGATGAGCGAACCGCCCTTGGGCTTACATCAGGGACGCCCGTAGTCGAGATCTGCCGCATTGCGTACACCGCAGAGGACCGACCAGTCGAGGTCAACCAGATGCTCCTGGATGCCGGTTCCTACGTCCTTGAGTACCGACTGAGCAGCTGAGACCAGCGGCCGGTTACAGGTTTCTCTACCTCATCAAGCCCCGGCTGCGCTCCGCTCCGCCGGGCGCGCTTCCCGGCTCCGCTCCGGGCGACGCTCCTGCCTTCGGCCCGCTCCGCCCGCGCTGCGCCGACGCGCGCCCACTGGTGGATAGGGCCGGTGGCCATGAGTCGATCACCGCGTACGCGACGGTCAGAACAGTGCCTCCGGCGGGGGATCGGCCGGCACCGGGATGGAGAGGGCGCCGTCGCCGACTGCGGGTCCGTCGTGGACGATGCTGGGGGCTCCCATCCCGCACACCATCGACCCAGGCAGAGCCGAGCAGACGCGGCCCCTGGCGTCCAGGTCGTTCGTACAGTGGCGCGCTCCACCTGGACGCCAGGAACCACGCCCGCTCCACGGTGTGTGGGTCGACGGCGTACGGGATGGGCGCTGGGGAGGGTAGTGGGCTGAGGTATGAGTGAGGGCCCGGGAGTCTCCCAGGCCGTCAGCTATGAGTTTGTGGATAGATCAGGCAGCGATCCGATTCTCAGCGCGCTTGCCCTTGTTCCACTCGGAGAGGATGAGCTGGTAGCACGTGCTCACCCTCGACCCCGTTCCGCTGTGCTGCGTACCGCCCGCAGACGCAAGTGCGGTGATGTTGGCGCGCCACCGGAACGCAGGGTCTTTCTTGCCGATCTTCTCGGCAAGAGCATCGTCGTCTACGTGGTCACCATGCCGCCCCAGGAACATGCCGATGCCACCGAGCAGCATCCCGTCCCAGGTGTCCTTCGTACGCCCCCAAGCGGTCTCAGCGACCTTGAGCGTGCGCTCCAGGATCTCAGGCCCGTACTGATCGGTGATGCGGAGCACACCCGCAACCGCGCCCACGGTGTTCGTCCCGGAGGAGCCCATGGACAGGTTGCGCGCCACCAGTGCCGACTCCGTGTCAACGAAGAGGGGCAGCCCGGCGGTCAGGCCGATCCTGTACTCGTCAAGAGGCCTCGGCTTGCTCGACTCGCGGTTCTTGATCAGGAACAGCACGGCCTCTTCCATCAGATCGAGGTCATGGTGCGCTTCAGCCACCAGAGTGGAAATGCCAGAGAGCTTGGCGGCGTGCCAACGGTGCATGCCGTCGACGATGTAACGATCTCCGTTCGCGCGCTGCGACACCACGATGGTCCCGAGCGCCTCGGGAACCATGTTCTTGGCGATACCCATGGCGCGCGGTTCGTTCAGCGTGCGCTGGGCCTTGTCGTCGATCTTGAGCTCTTCGACGGGGATGCTGACCCCGTGGACGACCCGGTGCTGCGGGAGCTGGTACGGGTACTTCTTGGGCATACCTCTGCCCTCTCTGCGCCGCTCTTAGGACGTTGGCCATCTGCCAGTGAAGGGATGCGACGTGTCGTCAAGAGTGCTGGGCCAAAAGGGTGATGCAACACGTTTTACCATTTGACGCCAGATCAGGTTCCCAGTCCCCCAGACACGGACTGATCCGCCCCATCTGAGGGCGATCCCGGCGTACCTCAACAGTCGGAGCGCCGGCCACGGCAACCCTGGGTTTCACCCCCGCGGACTACCCTGAGTGGCCTACGCTTCACTCGCCCGCCAAAGTATGAGACATGAGTAAGCCAGGCTCGGTAATAAACGATCGAAAATTCAAGAGAATCCGGACCTTCGCGATTTTGACCGGAGTTGGCCTCTCTGTCAGCGTTATAGAACTGGGTGCGCTCGGCGCCGCTGATGCCAGTACAGCCATGACCTTTGGCGGTCGGATCACCGGAGTTGCCTTCCTTCTCTCGGCCTTGCTGGCGCTGGCAGCCGCATTTGCAATGTTCACCTACTCCAGCAGCACTCAAGGGCCCAGTTATTCAGCCGCAGCCATTCTGATAGGTGTCACTATCGCCGGACTCATGAACTTGGGTCTTCTTATCTTGCAGATCGAGGGAGGCGACTATACACCGTACCTATGGCTCTGGGCATCCCTGACGTTCTGGTCCTCCTGGACCTTGGTGGTGCTCCGCCGTCGAGGAGTATGGAAGAGAATCCCCCAACCAAAGAAAATCGCAGCCGGTATGGCCCTGACCGGCGTTCTAGCTGCAGCCAACTTCACATACACCCAAATTTACAAGCCTTACGCACAGCCAAGCAAAATAGAACTGACCACTTCGTTCGGAAAGCCAAGTATCACTCCGGATGGAAAGTCCGTCGCACTACCGCTGCATGTAAGCCTCGAGAATGCCGGTGACGTGAGCGTCTACGTCGCCGCAACGCTCTATCAGGTCACTGCAAGAAAAGCGCACACCTCAAAAGGGCGAACTATGCAAGACTGGCAAAGAGATATCGATGAAGATCAATTGGACCTCCGGAGGGATGTGGACGTAGACGGATACGACCTGATTCAAAGCGGCCCCATCGTGGACGCAGGAGTCTACATTGAACCTGGGGACAAAGAGGTGGAGATTAAGGTCATAGAGATGCCTTTGAGTGGCCTCTATGATGTTCTTTTTGCCAAGGGTGAAGCCGTAATTCTACGCAAGGATAAGATATCACTTTCTAGTGACTTCGGATATTCGGGGACGAGGTCATGGGATGAGAATGATCAACATGCCGTAGATGCCCCGGAATGGGTCGACCCGGCCCCCAAGAATGAGTTCATAGAATACCAGGCTCCAATTGAGGAAAATAGTGCAATCCTGAAAATGATCCGAGGCTCGAAAAATTTGACTGTTTGGTGGGTTCTAGACCAGCCGAAAAATGAGTCCGAGTTTGGCCCCTACCTGATGGGGACCATAGCCTCAATCAACGATGAGGACCGGGAGCCCTCTGCGCCTGAGAATGATCAGACGTCGCAAAGATATGGTTTGGCATTTTTGACGAGTGGAATAGTGCAAGAATCTTTTGGTGCGGTGACGAAATCAGTGACGGGCTAACGCGGCGAAGGAGGATTGATTGTGGTTGCCTGTCGAGGCTAGGGCGATCTACGTCCGACCTAGGCTTCGAGCGGCGGCCAAGTGGTCAGCTGTCGCTCCCACTAGATGGCGCGACCCTGCATTGGCTCTCACAGGAGCTAATGTCCGGCCCATCCGATGAGGCGCCGCAGCTCGCGGGTGAAGCCGCACGTCCAGGCTTGCCGTCCGACATCAGTAGCTGACATCAACAGAGGCGTACAACCACGTACGGAGGCACATTTGCAGCGCGTGGTCGAGCCGAGAGGCGCTAGTAGGAGAGCGGCTAGAGATCTTTAATAGCTGGGGTTACGAAGCATCCCCTTGGACGGGCCGTGGGTGCCGCGCCAAACCATCGATCTGGCAAGGTCGATCGCCAAGTCGGCGGCAGGCTGCTGATCGCTGCGACCGTCGCCTACGACGTCTACGATGTGGCGGCCGCACCGAGCGGACCCAGACGGCCATCCACGACGGTGTCAGCCTGGCGGGCGGCCTCGCGGGCGCAGGTTACGGCGCCAGGTTCGGGGCGGACCTCGGGTCTGTCGGCGGCCCTGTCGGGCCCGTGGTCGACGGGAACTTGGGAGGTGGCGTGGTCGGCAGCGGCATCGGCGAGGGCATTGTGGACGGGATCGGGGATCTGTTGTAGATGAGGACTTGGCTGGAGGGGCTGTTCAGAAAGGGACGGCCACGCACCGCGGATGAGACCTCGCTGGAGAGCCGGGCGGTGTCCTCGCCCGAGGATGCGGCGGTGGGCCGGGCGGAGATCTCGCCCGAGGAGCGGGCGGTTCTGCTCGTCGGAATCCTCGACGACCCTGCGGCACGCGAGGATGAAAAGGACGACGCGGCGGGGTATCTGGAGGACTTCTCCGGCCCGCTTGTCGAGTCGGGTCTGATCCGGACCATTCGCGCCGAGGACTTCACCAGCGTGCTGGCCCAGATGTGCGCGGAGTCCCTCGGCGGAATCTGGGCCAGGACGGGCCGCGTGGACCCCGCCTTCATGGCGGAACTGCGGGGGCCGGCGAAGGACGAGGTCTTCGGCATCCTCGGCGTCCGTGCCCCGCACCTGCTGCCCCCTAACGCCCTCTAGAAGATCTTTAACGGCTGAGGTTGCGGAAGTTGGAAGTCAAGCCCGGTTTTGGCGATGAGGCCCTCGATGAGGCGGGGTCGGTACTGCATCCGTTTCAGCCGTGTCTTCACCAGCGCGGTGAGCTGGTCGAGGCTGTGTTTTGTGAGGTTGGCCAGCGATCTCTTCAGGTGCGACCACACGCCCTCTACGGGGTTGAGTTCGGGGGCGTACGGCGGCAGCTGGTAGACGGTCAGCCATAATCGGGCGGCGATCAGCTCGCGCATGGTGCGGCTGACGTGCGTGTTCAGATTGTCCCAGACAAGGACGACGGGGCCGCCGAGCTGCTGGTGCGCGGCATCCAGCAGGCGGGCGTAGTCGGTCTCGGTGAAGCCTTTGCGACGGCCCTTGGCGGGACCGCGGTCGAGGTGGATGCGGTAGATCAGCCGAGGCCGGTGGCCGGCTTTGGTGCAGATCAGCGCCGCCATGGAGACACGTTTGGTGCCGGCGGCGGTGACCCGCACCGTCGGGGTGTGGCCTCGACGGCCCCAGGTGCGGCCCTTGGGCGGCCTCAGGCCCTGGCCGGCTTCGTCCTCGAAGCAGACCCAGGCGCCCAAGTCCGCCGCCCTCTTTTTATGACGGGCCACTGCTCGTCCTTCCAGGCGGCGATCTTCGCCTCGTCCCGCTCGGTGGCCTTGCGGGAGGGGACCTGCACGCTCCAGCCGATGCGGTGCAGCAGCAGGTCCAGCCCCGCCAGGGTGTACTCGACACCGAACCGGCGGCGCACGACCTCGGCGATCCTCGCCAGCGTCCAGCACTGGTCACTCCAGCCGGAGGCGGCAGGACCGGCATCCAACACCGTCTCCAGAAGGAGCAGTTGTTCAGCATCGAGCTTGCAGCGGGCACCGCCGGGGCCCTTGGAGGCCAGGGCCCGCCGACCACCCGAAGCCAACGCCCGCCGCCAGCGGTTCGCCGACATCCGGGTCACCCTGAACCGCCGGGCCACCTCCCGGTCACTGGCCCCGGCCTCGATCAGGTCAGCGGCTGCGAGCCGGACTTGCTCACGCCGAGCCCGTTCCCCGGCCGTTAATCCACCGCCATCGGGATACCTCATCCTCCCGGCATAGCGCCGCCCACGACAGCCGTCACGACCAGACGTAACCCGCGCCGTTAAAGATCTCTAGTGAGTGTCGTGCACCCGCCTACTGCTCACGTAGTGGCGGAGGCCTCCCGTGCCCACACGGCGTGCGTGCCCTCTGCGTGCCGGTCCAGCAGTATCGGACGGGGAACGACGGGGAGTTACAGCGATCGCGTCCGACACGTGCAGGTCAGAAACTTGGCAGGTCAACCCCCATCCAGTTACGCGGTCTTCCAAACTGGGGCTGCAAATCCAGATGCGTCAGCAGCGGGGCTTCGCCAGGATGCAGCCGTGGCCAAACCCTTCATCAACATGAAACGCGGCCCAGAGGGCGGGCCCTATCGGTGTCCGTGCTGCGGTTACCTGACGCTTGCCGAGCGCGGCCTCTACGACATCTGCCCCGTGTGCTTCTGGGAGGACGACGGCCAGGACGATCATGACGCCGACAGGGTACGAGGCGGACCGAACGGCCGGCTGAGTCTGGCTGAGGCCCGTCGGAACTTCCACACCATGGGTGCCTGCGACGAGCGGTGCACCCAATTCGTTCGGGAGCCGCTGCCACAGGAGCATCCGCTGTCCTGACCGCACCGGCCCCAAGCGACCGTCTGACGTGCCCAGCAGACCCGAGACCACCGTGCCCATGGTTCTGTATCCAGGGGCCGTAGCACGGTCCCCGGGGTGTGCCACTCTCGTGCCAGAACGGGCGGGGGCTCACGGGGAACTGAGGTTCAGAGGGGGACTCCACCGGGAACCAACCAGGCCGGGGAATCCGCAGGTCACGCCCGCTCTCCCCCACCTCGCTCCTAAAGCGGTGGCTTCCTGGCAACTAGCGGCAGGGGCCAGCTGGCGCAGGCCACCAGCGCGCTGCCGTCCTCGGTAAGGAAGAGCAAGGTGAACCGTGTCCGACTGCCAGGATCTATCAGTGCAGCGCGCACAGGCCGGTCATATTCCCTGATGAGCTGCACTGCTCGTTCCAGGCCAGGAGGTTCGAATCCGCGCATCCGCATGCGCTGAAGTCGGCGACTGAAGACTCCGGCATGCGCACCAGTGGGTTGTACCCGCTCCTCCACCGAGTAGGGGGCGCCACTGCGGAGGGCGGCCAGAGCTATCACGGACGCCTCGTCATCACCGATCAACAGCGATTCCAGCACATGCCGTTCCATGGTCACCCCGTTTGGATCGTGCGGTACAGCAGCCAGGTACCGCAACCCTAGTAACCGACCCCGCACGGTAGCGTCCCTCCGGGCCCGCCCAGCGGCCGGTATGCCCCCCCCCGCTGACCGATCGCGCTAGAGCTACTGCTCGATCACGTCGTCCCCGTAGGCGGTGCGGATGCCGGCGGATCAGAAGGTGGCCGTGCCCTTCCCGTGCCCGTTCAGCTGGGAAACATCGGGGAGCAGCGGTCACTGGCGGACAACGCTCATGAGAACGGCCCCTGACCGGGTTACCTGATCAGGGGCCGTTTCACCTGGCGGTGGGTGTGGGATTTGAACCCACGGTGACTCGGGCCGCTACGGTTTTCAAGATCGCTCACGGGCTGGCCTCGCCGATTGCCAAAATCCGACGACCGCATGTAAGGACAAAGGGCGGTCAGCCAGACACGATCACCTGGCTGACCAGGTACGACCTATGGACAGAGGACCGCAGCGCATAGTTAGCTCCCGGTCATGCTCCATGTCGGAAGATCCCACGTCGTTGACGTGCTCGCAGGTGCGCTCCTGCTGTTCTCCCTGCTCACGCTTGTGTGGCAATTGGACCGTCACAGTCGGGGACTGAGCATCAAGAAACCGTGGCTCGCCGCCGCCGTGGCAGCGTTGATCCTCTACCACTTCCCGCCCCAATGAGCGACCGTCTGACGAGCACTTCCCACGCCCTCCAGCGTCCACGACATCCACACGCCCATGCGGCGGTGATCAAGGTCAACGTCAGCTTCATGGTCGGACCCTAGGGTGCACCTACGGACTTGGGTACCGGGCTGCTGTATCAGCGAAGGCACGAGGGCCGTGACTGGCGCTCTCGGGGCCGTCTCTGGGCCGTCCGAGGGCGGCCAACGACGACAGTCGATGAATGTTGTCGACGGCTCTGCCCCTGGTCAGAGGTGGCGCATTGGGGACCACCGCAGGTGCACATCCGAGAAGCAATGTTGAGGAACAACAGATGAGCCTCAGCAATCGTCACTTCACTGCTGAGGCTCGGACGAGCCGATCTAGGTAAACGCCCGAAATCAATGAACTGCCCGCCGATGATTCCTACCCAGACTTTACAGACGCTTTATTGGGAGGGTGAATTTCCGCCAGAAGTGCGCAAATTGAGAGAGCGCAAGAAATCGGCAGTGGGGTTCGCAAATGACACCAGATAGAGATTCTCGAAGAAGGGGAGGAAGGGAGCATTCCTTATTTCCCTCTCCGTGCGCGCATACGGTTCCAGTGCTGTCCAAACTTGCCTGACGCGGAAATGCAAAACGCTAAGCGCCAGATCTGAGTCGACCAGGCCAAGGGCAACCATTGCTCCAATGTACTCATAGCTGAAGGCCACGTTGCGTGTCATCGTACGCACCGGCTCGGGCAGAGCATCCATGCCAACAACAGGCTCATGTTCCTGTGCAAGCCGCGTCAGAACATAATGCTGGTCTCTCTGGAAATCTCTGTCCCGAATGTTATGCAGGGCCACATCAAGCAGCATGGTCATGTGGCTGGTTGAGCGTGCCTGGCGTAGCTGCCAAAGCGTGGCGAATCCCGAGAGCCCTAATGCTACAAGCGAAATAACGAGTGACAAGGCGTTGTACATATCGAGCCCCTCCCTCCCCCAAAGGAGTGTCCCGGAGGAAAGGGCTCTCCACCAAGAGGCGAGATTCAGCTGCACAGCCCGTGGGGTGTACGCGACGCCAGTGAATGCTGCCCTCTTGCCGGCACCCCTGCTCCATGACCCCCACGACACGATCGGACCGTGCTGTAAAGCAGCGAAGTACTGCGCCCCCAACAGCGAGCGCCCCATAGCAGCTCTCACGATCAACCTGTATGACCTCCGTTTACCGATCCCCGTAGAGCTACGGATCAGAAGGCTTCTGACATCCAAGGGTGACATCAACGACACCGAACGGAGGCGCACACCGGCGGTTCTGCTCGACCGTGGCACCAGTCGACGGCCGCAGTCGCAGCTGGCTTGAATCGAACTCCTAAAGCGGGTGTCGCAGGTTCGAATCCTGCCGGGGGCACCAGGTCTGACCAGGCACGATGCACCAGAAACGCCCCTCGGAAGTGATCTCCGAGGGGCGTTTTGGGCTTGCATGGGAACGAATGGGAACGCGCCGTCAGGCAGCGTCTCCAAGCGAAACAGGGAGGCTGGTCGCCGAGGGAGTGCGATGGAGGAAACCTGCGCGTCCTGGCGCCACCGCAGGGCCTGGGGCACGAGACCGCCCGCAACTCCCTGGTTGATCCGCCTGTGAGTGGAAGCACGAACGACCCCAGAGGCCCCCAACCATCCCTCTCCGCAAAATGGATATAAGCCGCTCCCGCACCCCGCGGAGACGATACCGGCGATTCGGAGGCACAGGCGATGACCACCAGCCCGAGCCGATGGATGACGATCGGCGACTTCCTGCTTCGGCGTCTGGAGGAGGCCGGCGTCGGCCGCCTCCTCCCCCGCCGCCTATCCGCGTGAGCTCCAAGGACTGGGATCAGAATGAGCAGCTTGCCGTTCAGGAATGACGGGATGTCAGCTCTTGTTGCCAGGCAGAGGTGAGTGCGACCGGAACGCGTAGTGGGGCAAGCCGAGGCTGGTCGAGGGCGGGCCCAGGAAACGGCCCAGGTGCTACGGCGCGGGCGGCTTACTCGGCGGCTCCCAGCCGTGGGTGAGGATGTCGAAGATTGCCTCGATGGCGGCCCGGCGGTCCTGCCGGCCGCGAGCGAGTACCGGGATCTCGAGTACGAATCGGGCAAGAGCCACACATGCGAGGTTGTCGTGGTCCACGCCGAACTCGTCGGCGATGACTGCGCTGAGGCTGTCGGTGTACCGGGTCCACATGCGTTCGGCGTACGCGCGCAGCACCGGCGTGGAGTTCACCAGGTTGGTGAACTCGGCCGCCTGAGGATGTGCCTCGATCGATGGCCAGGTGTCCAGGACGTGCTGTCGAAGGGCGTCGGGGATGCTCTGACCGGAGGGTCGCTGCCGCACCGCGGCGATCAATTGTGACTCTCGGTCTTCGTCCTGGTCGAATACCAGCGCTTCCTTGCCGCTGAAGTGCTTGAACACCGTAGCGGTCGACACGTCGGCGGCGTCGGCGATGTCACGGATGCTCACCTGGTCGTAGCTGCGCTCCAGGAAGAGTTGCAATGCGGCGTCGGCGATCGCCTGCCGGGTGGCCGCCTTCTTGCGGTCGCGGCGGCTGGCAGAGGGCACGGTCATGGCTAGAGCGTACTCGATAGTCGAACCAGTCGCTAAGTAGAGTCGTTGCACTTTTCAACTCGCTCTGATTTCATGGGTGCCCGAGCGGCACATCCTTGTCGGCCTGGTCATCGTCTGCACCGCGCCGACCTGTTCATCTGAGAAGCCTCTCCGCGTGGCACACCCGATGCCGAAGCCGACAACGCCCGGCCTGCTCGCCCCTCTTCGCCGACTGAAAGGGACAACCATGAACTCCCCAGAACCCGCCCGGGCACGTATCAGCATCATCGGTGCCGGCCCCGGCGGACTGACCTGCGCCCGCATCCTTCAGCAGCGCGGCATAGCGGTCACCGTCTACGACCGCGACCGAGGCCCCGACGCGCGCAACCAGGGCGGCACCCTCGACCTGCATGCCGACAACGGCCAGATCGCCCTGCGCGAAGCCGGTCTGCTCGACGAGTTCTTCAAGCTCGCCCGCCCCGAGGGGCAGGAAATGCGCCAGATGGACCCGACCGGCACGATCACGTCCCATGAAGTCCCGGCGGCCGACGAACTCTTCAAGCCGGAAATCGACCGTGGCCAGCTGCGTAACCTGTTGCTCGACTCCCTGCAACCGGGAACTGTGCACTGGGGCCGCGCCCTTGACACGATCAGTGGACCCGACGACGGGCCGCGGCAATTGCACTTCACCGACGGCACGACCATCCAGACCGATCTGGTCATCGGTGCCGACGGCGCTTCCTCCCGGGTTCGCCCGGCCGTGTCCCCCGCCGTCCCCGAGTACACCGGGGTGAGCTTCCTGGAAGCATGGTTCTCAGACGTCGACAACCGGCACCCGGACATGGCCGAGCTGGTCGGTCAGGGCAGCGCCCACGCAGCCGACGGCGAGCGCGGCCTGTTCGCCCAGCGCAACAGCGGAAACCACATCCGCGTCTACATCATCCAGCGAGTCCCGGTCGACTGGATCAGCACGAGCGGCCTGACAGTCGAGGACACCGACGGCATCCGCGCCCTGCTCCTGGGCGAGTACGCCCACTGGTCGCCCCGCATGCGCCGGATGATCACCGAAAACGACGGCCCCTACGTCGACCGCCCGATCTTCGCCCTCCCGGCCCCGCACACCTGGGAACACAACCCGACGGTGACCCTGCTCGGAGATGCCGCCCACCTCATGCCCCCGCTCGGTGTCGGCGTCAACCTCGCCATGCTCGACGCCAGCGAAATCGCCCTCGCTCTAGCGAACGCCGCCACCGTCGCCGACGCGATCCGCACCTACGAGAAGACCATGCTCCCCCGCTCCACCGAGACGGCCAAGGCCCTCGATGGCGGCGCCGAACACCTGCTGTCCACCGACGTACCCGATCTCGGCAGCGACAACGACGCCCAGCACTAAGGACTGACTGAGGTCTTCAGCCGTCGCCGGCAGATGACGGCGCAGCCGAGGGCGATGAAGGCTTGGTGGATGTCGTCGCGGATGCCCCAGCGGATGCGCAGGCGCCGGAACCAGCGCAGCAGCGCGGTGGCGCCCTCTACGACCCAGCGGTGGACTCCGAGGCCGGAGGCGTGTTCGGCGCCGCGTCGGGCGATGACCGGGGGATCTCGAGCCGGCGGACCTTGTCGCGGTAGACATCGTGGTCGTAGCCGCGGGCGGCGTAGACCCGGCGGGGGCGGCGCAGGGGTCGGCCGCTCCTGCCGCGGATCGGCGGAACGGCCTGGATCAGCGGGATCAGCTGGGTGACGTCATCGCGGTTCCCACCGGTCAGGGTCACCGCCAGAGCGATGCCGTGCGCCTCGACCATCACGAGGTGTTCACTGCCGGCCTTGCCCCGGTCCACTGGGGAGCTCGAGTGCCGACCTACCGAGCCGGGTTGACCAACGGCATCGAGCGCCTCGGGAAGCAAGGTCGCTACACACCTGGCCTTCGGCGCCTCATCCTCCCTGGGCTGTGATGTCGGTGATCTCCACGGACACATTCGTGCCCGCCGAAGCAGTGCTGATCATGGAAGGCGTGTAGTTCAGGCTCGTCCGGTCCGACAGCTCGGCTGTCTCGATGACCGGGCCGGACTCGTCACCGTGGATCTCGTAAGTGATCTCGTACACGGCGTCCGGGTCGATCCCCTCACTGTCCCCCAGGTAGGTGAGGTCCGGCTCGACCGTCACATTGCAGCCGGCCGTCCCGAAACACTGCCGCTTCGTGGTTCTCAGCTCGATGGTGAAGCTGTCGGCGGTCACCTCGTCGTACGACGGCGTGGGGGTCGGTGTCTCCGTGGGGGTCGGTGTCTCCGTGGCGGCCGCCTCCGTGGCGCCGCCCGTCGGCTTGGCGGCCGCGGTCGGCTTACTGCCGTAGCTGGAGTGCATGACGATCATTCCGGTGCCGATGACCGCCGCGATGACGGCGGCGGCTGAAGCCGCGATGATCAGGTTGGTGCGGGACTTCTTCACCGGTGGTGTCGGGCTGTACGACGGCATCGGCGGAGAGGTGGCGTCGGTCATGGTTCCCCCCAGGGGCAGTTGTTCGGTTCGAGGGTGGGCGGCCGGGAATCCGGGGTCGCACCTACTGCCAGCCGCCGGTGAAGTCGCTGCTGAGCTGGGCGTCGCAGATGTTGTAGCCGCCCGACGCGTGCCCGGACTTCGTTTGCCCGTCCACGGTCACGCTGCAGTTGATGTCCCCCGAACCCTGCAGCTGGGCGTTCAGCGTGTAGTACATCGCCCCCTTCTTGAGGGGCAGGGTGGCCTCGAACTTGCCGTTCTTGAACACGCCCTTGCGGGTGTCGCTGTCGGAGCCGTAGTTGATGTCGAGACCACCGAGCGCTCCGGCCGGGGCGGTACCCCAGACTTTGAAGACGACGGTCTTCGGGGCGCCGGCCTTCTTGCTGCCGGCCTTGGCACCGGCGGCCGTCTTATTGCCGGTCGTGGACTTCGAGGCGCTGCTGCTGGAGTCGTTCGAGCCACTGCCGCTGACGGCCGCGGCGGCGATGCCGAGGACGACGGCCACGCCGACGAGGCCGAGACAGCCGAGACCGATGACCTTCCCTGCGCCGGGTCCCTTTTTCGGCGGCTGCGGCTGAAACGGCGGCTGCCCGTACGGCTGCTGGCCGTGGGGAGCCTGGCCGTAGGGCTGTTGCGAGCCAGCCCATCCGGGATACTGCGGCTGCTGGTTACTCACGGTCCCCCCAAGGTGTCTGCTGTCGAGAGCAAGATGTGTGACATATGAGGATGGAGTGCGGTTGCCGCTTACCTGCTGGATTCACCCCATCGTGGTAAAGGGTCTTGACGAGGTAGCGGGATCTGCCCGAACGCGTGGACTGCTGGGGAGATGGCGCCCTCGACGCCGGTGCGGTGTCCGTTGCGGCGGCGCCAGTGACCAGTGGCCGGTGCCCATCGTGCCGGGAAGGACCCCTGGCAGCCTCGCCATCAGTCCTCGCCGGAACGGATTCAGCACACACGGGGACGGGAAGTCCCGTGAAGACGTGAGAACTACGGAGGGGTGTTTTCCCAGGCCAGACGCCACGTAGTCGACGTTTCCGCAGGTCACAGTCCCGCCCGGGGAAAACTCCTAAAGCGGGTGTCGCAGGTTCGAATCCTGCCGGGGGCACCGAGAAATACCTGGTCAGAGGCCCTTCCGTTCGGTGGACGGAAGGGCCTTCGCATGGGCGGGACACGTGTCGGGCAAGCGTTCGCCCCGCCGGGGGCGCGGGTGATGATCTTTGTGGTAGCTTCGGCGTCGCCGTGCACCACTGCGCATTCGAGGAGGTGAGACCGATCAACACTGTGACGCGTCGGGGCTCCCTCCTTTGCATGGTCTAGGGAGCGCCCGCACCAGGCATTCCCGAAAGGCTTGAAACGCTGATGCGCTTCACCTCCCAGACGTCGTCGGACGGCGTCACCGAGCAGTTCTTCACCCTCGACGAGATCCCCGGCGTGCTGTGGACGCCGGAAGGCGCCTCAGGCACTCGTCCCCTGATCCTGTTGGGCCACGGCGGCCGGCAGCACAAAACGGCCCCCGGCACCGTGTCCCGTGGGCGCCGCTACGCCGCCGAGGGTTTCGCGGTCGTCGCGATCGACGCGCCCAACCACGGAGACCGGCCCCAGGACGAGGAGTTCGGTCGGATCGCGGCCAGGATGCGGGCCGGCATGGCCGCCGGTGAGAATCCGGGCGCGCTGGTCGCCGGCATGCACGGCTATCTGGCCTCTCAGGCCGTCGCGGACTGGCAGGCGGTCCTGACCGCGGTCCAGCGCCTCGACCAGGTCGGTGTCGGCCCGGTGGGCTACTGCGGCATGTCGATGGGCTGCGGACTCGGCATCCCGCTCATCGCCGCCGAGCCCCGGATCCGCGCCGCGGTGCTGGGCCTGCTGGGTGTGCAGGGGCTGGCCGAGGACGCCGCGCGGATCACCGTGCCGGTGCAGTTCCTGGTCCAGTGGGACGACCAGATGGTCCCCCGGGACCAGAGCCTGGCGTTGTACGACGCCCTGGCCTCGGCCGAGAAGACCCTGCACGCCAACCCCGGCAAGCACGGGGATGTGCCGTCGTTCGAAGTGGACAGCTCGCTGCGGTTCTTCGCCCGGCACCTGAGCTGACACAGGATCGCATCGTCCGGCGCGCCGGCCGGAGTTCGTTCCCGGCCGGCGGCCGGCACCGGCCGGGAGCTCCTCGACCAGGCGCCGGTCGCGAAGTCACACCCTCCGTACGGCAACGCCGGCGGCCGTGATCGCGCCGGTCTCCTCCTCCGGCGCGGCTTCGTCGGTCACCAGGGCGTGCAGCGCGGAGGCGGGGGCGACGAAGGCGAGTGCGGTGCGGGACAGCTTCGTGGAATCCGCTACGGCGATGACGCGGCGGGCGGAGGCGATGGCTGCGCGCTTGACCGCCGCGTCGTCCAGGTCGAAGGCGGTCAGGCCGTCGGCCGCGGTGAGTCCGCAGCAGCCGATGACCGCTGTGTCGAAGCGGAGCGCGGCCAGCGATGCCTGGGTCAGCGGGCCGGTGAGGGCCAGTTCCCCCGATCGTGGACGGCCGCCGGGCACCAGCAGGGTCACATCCGGTGCTCCGGTCAGCGCGTTCACCGCGTGCAGGGAGAGGGGTGCGACGGTCAGGCGGCGGTGCCGCAGCGCACGGGCCACCTCCAGGCAGGTGGTGCCGCTGTCGAGGACGACGGATTCCCCGTCCGCGATCAGATCCACGACCTCGGCGGCGATGCGCCGCTTGACCTCCGCCCCTTCCTGCGCCCGCAGCGCGAAGGGCGGTTCCTCGCCCCGCAGCAGCAGGCTCCTGGCTCCTCCTCGGTAGCGCTCCAACACGCCCTGATCCGCGAGGACTTCCAGGTCGCGGCGGATGGTCATCTCCGAGGCGCCGGTGAGCGCGGCCAGTTCCGCGACGCCGACACGGCCCGCCTCCCGTACGGCCTCGGTGATCTGCCTGAGTCGTTCTGCACCAGCCATGCTCCGATTGAACATCCATCGCGTTCGTAATGCAATCTTTCGCTCATAATCTATGTTCGTTATGTTCGTAGCGTGGATCGAAACCTACGAGCCGGCCGGCTGGCCACCTTCGCGTACTTCACCCTGAACGGTTTCCTCATGGGGATGTGGATCGTCCATGTCCCGGTCATCGAGCACCGCGTGGGGATCGGCCATGCCTTGCTCGGCTGGCTCCTCCTGCTGCTGGGCGCGGGAGCCTTCGCGGGAATGCAGGCCACCGGACCGCTCACCGACCGTCTCGGGGCCCGTACCGTCGTACCGCTCGGCGCGGCGCTGTGCAGTGCCGCTGTCGTCCTGCCCGGCCTGGCCACGAACGCCTGGACGCTGGGGGCGGCACTCCTCGTGCTCGGCGTCGGCAACGGCTGCCTGGATGTCAGCATGAACGCCCATGCCGTCCAGGTCGAGCATGGTTACCGGCGGCCCGTCATGTCCGCCTTCCACGCGGCCTTCTCCATCGGCGGCGTCCTCGCCGCGCTGGTGGGCGCTCGCACGCTCAGCTGGAACTGGAGCCCGGCGACGACTCTGGGCGCGGTGGCACTCGCCGGTCTGGCCGTCACCGCGCTCGCAGCCCCCGCGCTCCTGCGCCCCGCCGACGCCCGCCGCCCCGGGGCCGCCGCTGCCCCTGTCGTGAACACCCGCCACAGAACGCCCCGGCACGTATGGGCCCTGGCCACCCTGGCGCTGATGATCATGCTGTGCGAAGGCGTGGCCAACGACTGGAGCGCACTCCATCTGCGCACTGTGCTGGACGCGCCGGCCTCCACCGCCGCCCTCGCCTACGGCGCCTTCGCCACGACGATGACCCTTGGCCGTCTGGTTGCCGACCGGGTGGCCGCGCGCGTAGGACCGGTGGCCGTTCTCCGGCACGGCGCGTCCGTCGCCGCGCTCGGTCTGACCGCGGCGGCCCTCTCCCCCTGGATCCCCTTGGCCCTGATCGGTTGGGCCGTGTTCGGGGCCGGGCTCTCGGGGTGCGTACCCCAGCTCTTCAGCGCCGCCGGCCATACCGACCAGGGTGCCGCCGGTACCAACGTCTCCCGTGTCGCCGGCCTCGGATATCTCGGCATGCTCGCCGGGCCCGCCGTCATCGGACCGCTGACCCACGTGCTGCCCCTGAACCTGACTTTCTTCCTCCCCGTGCTGTGCTGCGTCATCGCCGCCGCGGCGGCCGGCATCGTCCGGCCGTCACGTCATGCCCCGGCTCGCCCGGAGGCCGAGGCCGTCCGCCCCTGGTAGGTGACCTGGTAGACGCACGACGCCGTCTCATCCGACGTGTCGCCGCCCGACGTGCAGGCGGCTTCGACCATCGTTTTTGGCGAAAAGCTCCTCAGACCCTGATCCTGCGCCCCCGGTACAGCCGCCCCCGGACGTCCGTGAACCGCAGGTCCAGGCCTAGGCCGTCGCGTTCGGCGTGGAGGTGGAGGTGGGGTTCGGAGGAGTTGCCGCTGTTGCCCACCTCGCCGAGGAGTTCGCCCGGCTCGACGACGTCGCCCGGCTTCACCGTCACCGAACCCGGGCGCAGGTGCGCCAGTTTGATGATCTCCCTGCCCGTGTCGAGGAAGACGTGGTTGCCGTAGAGGGGTTGGTAGCGGATCTCGCCCGGGCGCTGGTCGGGGATCGTCGTGGCCGCCGAGATCACGCGGCCGTGGCAGGGGGAGCGGACGGGGCGGCCGTAGGCGGCGTAGGCGGTCAGGTCGCGGTCGGGGCGGGTGCGGGTGCCGTGCGGGCCGAGGCCGACCAGGTCGAGGGCGGCGCGCTGTTCCGGGACTTTGACGTGGTGGTTGAGGGGGCGGCCGCCGCCCTGGATGACGTACCAGGTTCCTTCCAGGGGGAAGAGGAGCGGCTGGGAGACCGGGGTGCGCCAGTGGTGGAGGCGGGCGGCGGCCAGCAGGCACACGGCTCCGGCCAGGAGGGCCAGGGCCGTGCCGAGGGCCACGCTGAAGTGGCCCGTCGGGAGGGTGGGCAGGCGGTAGGCCGAGGCGAGGGCGGTGAGGGCGGCCGCCTCGGCCGTACGGCGGCGGGCGCGGGCGTGCTGTGCGGGGGCGCCGTAGCCCTCGGCGAAGACGAAGAAGGCCGCCAGGGTGGCCGCGCCCGCGCACCAGGAGGTGCGGTCTGCGGCCGTCCAGAGCGTGAAGACGTTCCAGAGGGCCAGGACGAGGACATAGGTCAGCCAGACGACCGGCGTGCGGAGGGGGCTGCGGCGGGCTGGAGGGGCGTAGGGGGCTCCTTCGAGGAGCAGGCCCGTGATCTCCTGCCCGTCGGGCGTCTGCCGGGCCCAGGCGCGGACGCTGCCCCGCGGGCCGGTGACGATCAGGCCGTCGGGGCTGTCCGTGACGGTGACGGGGGTTCCGGTACGGGCGAGCGTGGCCTCGACGATCTCTTCCATACGGGATGCGCCGACCGCTTCCGCGACGGCCGGCGCGAGGCGGGCCCTCTCAGCCGGGTCCGCCGCGAGGAAACGGGTCAGGGTGGCCGCCTCCGGTGGCTGAGCGGAGGACGAGGGCGGCGCAGCCTCGGGTGTCGGATCGTGCATGTGGCCCCCCGGTCGCAGGTCTGGCGGTGGTCGCGGCCGCGCGGTGCTCCTCGCGGCCGACTGGAAGACGATCAGAGGCGGCGCGGGGTTCGTCTCCCGGCACGATGAGCCGGCGCCGGTCTCTCCACAGATCCGGTTTCTCCACAGATCCGGTTTCTTTACGGATCCCTGACACCCCCGGCGCATCCATCGGCGCCCTCCGTGATGTCATCCCCGTTGTCCGGAACCGGATGGAAGTCGCGTCGGAGAATGGAGTGCCATGGAAGGCACCGTCGTCGCAGTGGTCGTCGTGGCCGCGTTGCTCCTGCTCGTGCTGAAGAGCGGCATGCGCGTCGTCAACCAGGTGGAGCGCGGGGTGGTGTTCCGGTGGGGCAAGGCCCTGCCCAGCCACCGGCAGCCGGGCATCACGTTCCTCATCCCGTTCGCCGACCGGATGCGCAAGGTGAACGTGCAGGTCGTGACCATGCCGGTGCCCACCCAGGAGGGCATCACCAAGGACAACGTGTCGGTGAAGGTCGACGCCGTCGTCTACTTCCGGGTGACCGACCCCGTGCGGGCTGCCATCGAGGTGCAGGACTACCACTTCGCCGTCGGGCAGGTCGCCCAGTCCTCCCTGCGCTCCATCATCGGCAAGAGCGACCTGGACGATCTGCTGAGCGACCGGGAGCGGCTGCACGAGGGGCTGGCCCTGATGATCGACAGTCCTGCCGCCGGGTGGGGTATCCACATCGACCGCGTCGAGATCAAGGACGTACAGCTCCCCGAGTCGCTGAAGCGGTCCATGTCGCGTCAGGCCGAGGCGGAGCGGGAGCGGCGGGCCCGGGTCATCACCGCGGACGGCGAGTTCCAGGCGGCGCAGCAGCTCGCCAACGCCTCGCGGATCATGTCCGACACCCCCGAGGCCATGCAGCTGCGTCTGCTCCAGACCGTCGTCGAGGTCGCCGCCGAGAAGAACTCCACGCTCGTGATGCCCTTCCCGGTGGAGCTGCTGCGCTACTTCGACCGGGCGACCAAGAAGCTCGACCAGGAGGTCGAGAAGAACCAGATCGAGAAGAACCAGATCGAGAAGAGCGCGCGGGCGGCCGATGGGCTCAAGGCCGGGATCGAGCAGATCGCGGCCGTGGCCGACAAGTTCGCTCCGGTGGCCGAGCTGCCGGGCCCGGAGTCCGCTCCCGCCGAGCAGCAGTAGCCGGCCTCGGCATCGGCGGCCCCGAGGCCGTAACCCGATCCCGTGACCCGGGCCCGTCACCCTCCGGAGTTAGCATCCGCTCATGACGACTACTGATCAGAACGGCTCCGTGCTGGACACCGAGATCGGGGCCCTCAAGGGTGGCTCCGCGAATCTGGCGCAGTACGCCGGCAAGAGCGTGCTCATCGTGAACGTGGCCTCCAAGTGCGGCCTGACCCCGCAGTACACGGGCCTGGAGAAGCTGCAGGAGCGGTACGCCGAGCAGGGCTTCACCGTGCTCGGCGTGCCCTGCAACCAGTTCCTCGGGCAGGAGCCCGGCACCGCCGAGGAGATCGCCGAGTTCTGCTCGGCGACGTACGGCGTGACCTTCCCGCTGACCGAGAAGGTCGAGGTGAACGGGGAGGGCCGGCACGCGCTGTACGAGCGCCTGGTGGGCTTCGCCGACGCCGAGGGGCACAGCGGGGACATCCGCTGGAACTTCGAGAAGTTCCTGATCGGCCGCGACGGGCAGGTCGTCGCGCGCTTCTCGCCGCAGACCGAGCCGCAGTCCGCCGAGGTCGTGGCGGCCATCGAGAAGCAGCTGGGCTAGCCGGTTGACCTTGCCCCAGGGGCAGGGCTGAGCGTCCTTGTCACCGGGCGGGAAGGACCGCCCGGTGACGGAGGATGGCAATCGTGAACGAGGAGCTGCTGACCATCGGCGCGTTCGCCGCGCGGGCCCGGCTCTCGGCCAAGGCGCTGCGGCTGTACGACCGCCTCGGCCTGCTCGCCCCGGCACACGTCGACGAGGCCAGCGGTTACCGCTACTACCGCGCCGACCAGGTGGAACGCGCCCGTCTGGTGGCCCTGCTGCGGCAGCTGGACATGCCGCTCGCCCGGATCGCCGAGGTGGTCGGGGCGCGGGGAACCGAGGCCGCGGACCTGCTCGCCGCCTACTGGGCGGACGTGGAGACCCGGGTGGCCGGGCAGCGCACCCTCGCCGAGTACCTCCGTGGACGACTGTCGGGGAGGAGCTCCGAGATGTACGACAAGTTCGTGGTCGAGACGGTGGACGTGCCCGCGCAGGTGGTGATCACCGAGACCCGGCACACACTCGCGGACGAGCTGCCGGCCTGGATCGGTGGATCGCTGACCCGGCTGCTGGAGGCGGCGCGGGAGTGCGGGGGCGTGGCGGGTGCGCCGTTCGTCGTCTACCACTCCGAGGTGTCGATGGAGAGTGACGGGCCCGCCGAGTCCTGTGTTCCGGTGGCGGACGAGGCGGCGGCCCGGGCGTGGGTGGAGGCGCACGGGCGGACCTGGGCGACCCGGGTGCGGGTGGAGCCGGCGGCCCGGCTGGCCTACACCCGGATCACCAAGGCCCAGGTGGCCCATCCGCAGATCCTCGCCGCCTTCGAGGCGGTGGAGCAGTGGATGGGCGGGCAGGGCCTGGAGATGGCCGGTCCCTGCCGCGAGGTGTACTTCGCGGACTGGGACGCGGCCGGGCCCGGGGATCCGGTGTGCGATGTGGCGTTCCCGGTGAAGTAGCCCCGGGCCGGGCGTTGCCGAGCCCCCTCGGCAAGGACGGCGACTCGTCGAGAGGGCTCTGCGGGGTGACGCGTGTGCAGTTGTCGTCGGACGTGTCTGCGAGGGAACGTCAGGGAGGGCTCCCTACGCCTTGACCGAGGCCACGAAGGCGTTCCACGCGTTGGCGGGGAAGGCCAGGATCGGGCCCTCGGTCACCTTGGAGTCGCGTACGGCGAGCTCCGCGGCGGTGGGCGACTTGACCTCGACGCAGGCGCCGTTGCCCGCGGAATAGGAAGACTTCATCCACGTCTCCGAAGCGCCCTGAATCAGTGCCATGTCCACTCCTGTTGCGAGTTGCTGGTGGTGCGGTTCACGCCAACCTTGTTCGTCTGATTGGCGTGATCGACGCTACCGGGCAACCGCCTCTGCCGGAGTAGTCGTTCACTCAAGCGGATGGCATATTCCAGGTGGGCCTTCCGCTGAATCGTAACCACGGTGTACGATCCGGCACTTCCTGTGGAGCAGGGCTCAATCGGCGTAGGATTTCGCCACGTCGGAGATGTATTGCCGGGATTGCTCCACATTGAGGGACTGTGCCCGCAAGTGCTCGTACATCACGGCGTACTTCTGCACGTCCTGCGCCTTCTCCAGGTACAGGTCGCTGGTGACGCCCTCCAGGTAGACCACACTGGAGTCGGCCGCGTCCGTGAACTCCAGGATCGCGTACTGCCCGTTGAGCCCCGGGTGCGCGCCCACCTCGAAGGGCAGCACCTGCACGGTGACGTGCGGCAGCTGGGACATCTCGATCAGGTGCTCCAGCTGCTCGCGCATCACCAGCTTGCTGCCGACGACCCGTTTCAGCGCCGCCTCGTCCAGCACCACCCACAGCCGCAGGGGGTTGCTCTCGGCGGTGATACGTTCCTGTCGGCGCATGCGCACCTGGACGCGCTTCTCGATCTCCGCGGTCGACGTCTCCGGCAACGCGCCCTGCACCAGGGCCTCCGCGTAGGCGCGGGTCTGCAACAGACCGGTCACCAGCTGGGGTTCGTACACCCGCAGCGACTCGGCGTCGGTCTCCAGGCCGATGTACACGCTGTACGGGATGTCCCCGAACGTGTGCCACCAGCCCTGCTGCCGCGAGTCCCGGGCCATCTCCATCAGCGAATCGACGATCCGCTGGTCCTCGACCTCGTACACCCCGCACAGATCGCGCACGTCGCGCTGACTGATGCTTCTGCGGCCGTTCTCCAGCCGACTGATCTTCGACTGCGACACGAGCAGCCGCTCCGCCACCTCTTCGGCCGTCATGCCCTTGAGCTCTCGGAGCCTGCGCAGCTCCTGGCCCAGCCGGCGTCGTCTGACGGTGGGATTGACATTGGACGCCACGGGACGTGCACCTCCGGCTGCCTGCCTGTACCTAACACTTTCCGTATCTGCTGTTGAGCAGACTGCCACCAAGGTGCTTTCTACCGCTGGGAAACAGTGGATATGCGGCGCGTACGCGTCAGTTCGGGCACGGATTTACGGGTCCGAACGCGGTTGAGCGGGGTGGTGAGACCACGAGGGTCTCACCACCCCGCTCGAACCAGCGGCTCCCGAACCGGTTCTTGGGGACTGACAGTGCGGCTCAGTGGGCCACGGCGCGCGCCATGGACCCGCGGTGCGGCTGCATCGGAACCCCGCGTGCGGGTTCCGCCGCAGCCCTGGCTCCGGGCCCCGCCTGGCGGCCGGCCGTGGCCGGACCGCGCCGCGGCTGGGCCGCCGCGCCGTTCTGTACGTCCATCACGGCATGCGCGACCAGCCCGCCCATGGGGTCGTGCCGGATCAGATCCCGCAACCGGGAACGCGAGGAGCGGCCCTCGTTCCCCGGATACAGATGCTTGCCGAGTCCGACGGCGTGCGCCAGGGCGGCGAGCGCCGCGGTCCGCGGGTCCGGCGGTACGCCGGTGCGGATCGCGGAATCCAGCCGGGCACGGATCTCCCGGCTGATCTCTGTGTCCGTCGCCTGGTAGCGAGTCGTCGGCAGCACCCCGCACATCTGTCCCGGTACGGCGGCAACCATGCCGCACCGTTCGAGATGCGAGAGGTAGATCTGACGCAGCCCCAGCCGGGGCCCGCCGATCCAGTGGACGGCGCGTACGGGAGCGCCACGCCTTCGCAGCAACTCCAACGCACTGTCCAAAGTCGGATCTCCAGTCGGCCGTGGTACCACCACGGCGATACGATCCCCGTCTGGGGCTATCCGTCCGGCCAGCGCCAGCTCCACTAGCTGCGCTCCGGCCAGACCGAGGTCGAGCGACTGCGGCTGTGCAGTGGTACCCGTGGCCGGGTCCAATGCCAGCAGCAGAAGCTCCTCCGGAAGTGTTCTGCGGCTCCTGCCCATCCATGCCTCCCCGCGTGGATGACAGACAGGGTGACCCCTCTCACATTGGTCTGTCGAGGGTGCGTGACCGGTTCGTGAGGGAACCGGTAGGTATGTCGTTCTCGTCTACCACAGGGGCCAAGCCCTCACACAGGACACTGGTACATGGTTCGGACAGGGCGCGCGCGTGGGCGTGCGGCGCACGAGGAGGCATCGGTGGCGGGCGAGTCCCCCGACAGGTCGAAGCAGCACGAGTCGTCGGCGGAACCGACGCCGGGGAGCGCGGGTACGGTTCCCGAGCCCCGCGATCCGCGCCTCGCGGTGTCCCGCGAAAAGGATTCCGCGAGCGCCGCGGTGGACACGGCGACGAAGGTCCTCTCGATCCGCGACGCGAAGCCTGCCGCCGACTCCGAGGACGACGACAGCGCCCTGCGCGAGGCAGTCTCGGCCTGGGTCCGCTCGGCCGACACCCCCGAAGACCCCGAGCAGGAGGCCGAGTCCGACCAGCCGGAGACGGCAGAGGCTGAGGCAGAGGCTGAGGCAGAGGCTGAGGCGGACACGGAGACCGAGCCGGAGTCGGAGGCCAAGGCGGAGCCTGACGCCGAGTCGGCCGAGGACGCGAGCGCGGAGGCAAAGGCCGACGCAGCGTCGGAGCCGGACGAGGACGACGACGCGGAGGCAAAGGCCGACGCAGGGGCGGAGCCGGCCGAGGGCGCGAGCGCGGACACGAAGGCTGACGCCGCGTCGGACGAGGACACCGAGGACGAGCCGAAGGCTGACGTCGCGCCCGAGGAAGCCGACGCAGACGCGAAGGCTGACACCGAGGACGCCGACGCAGACGCTGACGCCGAGGGCGAGGCAAAGCCCGCTGCCGAGGACAAGGCAGAGGCCGCCGACGAGGACCCGGAGGCCGCCGACGGCGAGGACACCCCACAGGGGCCACCCGCACCCGACAACGAGACCCGCACGGGTGGTGCGGGTGGGAACGAGACCGCCGACGGCGAAGCCGAGGCGAAGGACGCCGACAAGGACCCGCAAGCCGCCGCACCCGCCGAAGCGCCGCAGGCACCCCGCACGGGTGGGAACGCGGACGCCGAAGGCGAAGCCGAGGCGAAGGGGGTTGATCAGCCGACCACCCTCATCAAGGCCGTCCGCCCCAAGAAGCCCGCGGTGGACCAGCCCACCACCGCCCTCAAGCTCGGCGGCAGCAAGTTCGTCCCGCTGAAGACAGACACCACCGCCCCCACCACCGCCCTCCCCCAGGTCGGCCCCGAGCGCACCACCCAGCAGCCCCTCCCGCCCAAGCCCCCGCTGGACCTGCTGGCCGAGCTGACGAACACGCCCCGCCCCCCGGAGACCCCGGTCCGCACGCTCGTGCGCCGGGTCAAGATCTGGACCCCGCTGGCCCTCCTCCTGGCGGTCATCTTTGCGGTCGTACAGGCCGTCCGCCCGCTCCCCCAGCCCACCCTCGACCTCACCGCGAAGGACACCTACACCTTCGAGGGCGGCAAGGCCGACATCCCGTGGCCGTCCACCGGCCAGGCCGCCCTGGACGTCCAGGGCATCGGCACGTTCGGCTCCTCCGGCACCCAGAAGCCCGTACCGATCGCGAGCGTCGCGAAGGTCATGACGGCGTACCTGATCCTGCGCGAGCACCCGCTCAAGAGCGGCGAGGACGGCCCGAAGATCAAGATCGACAAGCCCGCCGAGGAGCAGTCGGACGCCGGCCAGGAGTCCACCGTCCCGGTCACCGCCGGTGACAAGATCTCCGAGCGCGAGGCCCTGGAGGCCATCCTCCTGCCCTCCGCCAACAACGTGGCCCGGCTGCTCGCCCGCTGGGACTCGGGTTCGGAGAAGGCGTTCGTGACGAAGATGAACGCCACCGCGAAGAAGCTCGGCATGACCAACACCACGTACACCGACCCCTCGGGCCTGACGGACTCGACGGTCAGCACGGCCGTGGACCAGGTCAAGCTGGCCAAGGCGGCGATGCAGCAGCCCGCCTTCCGCGAGGTCGCGGCGATGATGTCGTACGACGACTACAAGGGCGTCAACCACTCCAACTACAACCGCCTGGTCGGCCACAACAACGTCGTCGGCATCAAGACCGGCACCACCACCTCCGCCCTCGGCAACCTCGTCTTCGCGGCGAAGCAGGAGGTCGGTGGCGAGACGCGCACCATCATCGGCGCCGTGATGCGCCAGCCCGCCGGCGGCTTCGACAACACCATCATCAGCGGCGTCCTGGACGCGGGCGACAAGCTGATCCGGTCCGCGCAGGGCGCGCTGAAGTCCGCGACGATCCTGAAGAAGGGCGATGTCGTCGGGTACGTCGACGACGGGCTCGGCGGCCGTACGCCGGTCGTGGCGACGAAGGACGTCACGGCGGCCGGCTGGGCCGGTCTGAAGGTGAAGCTGTCCTTCACCTCGGATGTCGTACCGCACACCGCGAAGGCCGGCACCAAGGTCGGTTCGCTCACCGTGGGTGACGGTTCGGCCGGTGCGGTGACCGTGCCGGTGGCGCTGCAGAAGGCCCTGACCGAACCCGGCTTCACGGACAAGCTGACCCGCCTCGGCTGAGCCGTACGCCCGCTGCACCACTCCCCCACCCCGCCGACGGAGCCCCGCGGCGGGGTGCGTGCTAGCGTCACGAATCGGGGCAGGTCGCCGGTCCACGGGACGGGGCCGCGAACTGGACGAGAAGCGGCCGGTAACACCGAGGGACGCGGCCGAGAACAGAAGACGGGACACGGGGAGTGCCTTCAGGTGGCCACAACCGAGCCGACACGCGCGGACGACGCCGATCCGGACCCGGGATCCGGCCCACGAATACGCCTGTCCACGGCTGACACGGACAGTCATCACCAGGACCACACCGACAGCCACGGGGACAGCCGCGCGGACAGCCAGGCGTACGGCCGCACGGACGACCACACGGACGGCCGTGCAGACGACCACGCGGACGGCCGTACGACCGCGCCTCAGGGCCGGCTCGGCCGTCTCCTCGTCGCCGTCGAGCCCCTCCGGCAGCGGTTCCTGCTGCACCCCGTGCTGTCGTTCACCGCTCTGGCCGGCCTTCTGCACATCATCTGGTTCTTCACGTTCGCGAACAGTGGCGGCGATCTCGCGGCCCAGGACGCCTGGGCGGAGTTCGTCGGCCGGCACCCGGACTCGGCGTACAACCTCGCCTGGTACGGGGGCATGCACCCGGTGTCGTACAGCGTGGTGTCGCCGTATCTGATGTCGGTCCTCGGCGTCCGTACGACGATGATGATCGCCGGGACGGTCTCGGCGGGCCTGCTGACGCTGGTCCTCATCCGCAGCCGGGCGGTGAAGAACCCGCTGTGGGCCTCGCTCGCCGGGGTCTTCGCCTTCCTCTGCAACGCGGTGTCGGGCCGGGTGACCTTCGGGCTCGGCACGATGTTCGCGCTCGGCGCGGTCGCTGCCGTCTTCTGCTGGCCCTACCGGTGGCGGTACAAACGCTGGGCGAAGGCCCTGGTCGCCGCCCCCCTGGCGGCGCTCGCCACGATGTCCTCGCCGGTCGCGGGGCTGTTCGTGGGCCTGGTCGCGGCCGCGCTGTTCCTGCAGAAGCGGCGGCCCGGCGCGTGGGCGCTGGGGCTCGCACCCGCGGCGGTGGTCGGCGTCTCGGCGTGGCTGTTCCCGTTCTCCGGCACCCAGCCGATGACGATCGGCTCGGTGATACTGCCCCTGCTGTACGGCCTGCTGATCCTGTTCCTCGTCCCCAAGGAGTGGATCACGGTACGGCTGACGGCCGCCGTCTACAGCCTCGGCGTCGTCCTGGTGTGGCTGATCAGCTCGCAGATCGGCTCGAACATCTCGCGGCTGCCGATGCTGTTCGCGGGTGCGGCGCTGATCGCCGCGCTGCCCTACACGGTGCCGCGCTCGCGCAAGTGGTACGTGACCGTGCTGGCGTTCCTGGGCTCCGTCGGCTGGATCGGCTTCAAGTCGGTCGACGACATCATGCACACGACCCCGGCCGCCTCCTGGGCCCGTGAGCTGGCCCCGCTGGTCAACCAGTTGCAGAACGTCGGCGCGGAGAAGGGCAGGGTCGAGGTGGTCCCGGCGCGCTCGCACCGCGAGGCCTCCGCGCTCGCGCCCTACGTCAACCTGGCCCGCGGCTGGAACCGGCAGGCCGACATGGAGCGCAACCCGCTCTTCTACGACGACACGCTCAACTCGGCGAACTACCACGAGTGGCTGCAGCGGTGGGCCGTGCACTTCGTCGTGCTGCCGAAGGACAACCCGGACGGGGACGGCGGCGAGCGCGAGCGGCAGCTGCTGCGGCGCGGGATGCCGTATCTGAAGCAGATCTGGGGCGATGCCAACTGGCAGCTGTTCCGGGTGACCGATCCGGCGCCGCTCGCCGAGCCGAACGCGGTGGTGCAGCGGGCCGAGCAGGGCGAGATGACGCTGGACGTGCGCAAGGCGGGGCGGATCCTGATCAAGATCCCGTACTCGCCTTGGCTGAGCATCGTCGACGGGCAGGGCAAGAGCCTGAAGCCTCCCCAGAAAGCCTCGGGCGGGACGACGTACGACAACGTCAACGGGTGCCTGATGGAGACGCCGGAGGACTCCGAGGGCGACAAGTGGACGATGCTGGTGGCGCCGAAGGCCGGGACGTATCACTTGGCTGCGCCCTATCAGCTGCCGCGCGGTACGCCCTGCCCCGACGAGCTGAAGTGAGCCTCTGGGGGCTCCGCCACCAGACCCCCGTTTCCCACCCGCCCACCGGTCTCGGTCAGCTGCGAAGCTCTGTTACGTACCTGTCCGTGCCCGGGATCGTCGGGATGAACGGGGCCACCAGTTCCACCCGGCCCAACCCGGACTCGGTCACCTGCTCGTCCAGGTCCGTGAAACGTCCCTCCCAGCACTCCCTGGGGTCCGTCTCCAGGAACCACAGCAGGGTCAGGCGGGTGTCGACGCCCTCGACCTGCTTGACGTAGGTCATGCGGTCGCCGGGGAGGGGGGTCGGGCGGAAGAGCGTGACCATCGCGGCCGGGGAGCCTGTCAGGCGGCGGGGCAGATGGCGGGTGCGCAGCCACTCCAGCAGTTCGGCCCGCCGCTCCGCCGACTCCGCGTCGATCACCTCGACCACCAGCCCCGCGTACGGATGGTCGAGGGCGTGGAAGTCCCTCGGGCCCGCCGCGCCGTCCCGGTACACGGTCGCCTCGTGGTCCTGGAAGGCCGTGAAGACGTGGGTGCGGTCCTGATAGACGCGGGCGTCGCGGTTGAGGCGTTTGTTGATGGCGACCGTCCACTTCATGTGGTCGTCGTAGCGGCCGTCGGTGATCCAGTACGTGGAGATGTAGCAGCCGGCGGTGACGGGCTGGGCGATGGCCGACTTCTCCGGGTAGCGGAGCAGCTGCAGGTCCCGGGTGGCCACCCAGCGGCGGCCGGCGTACATCCAGGGCATGGCCATGGCGCCGGCGTAGTAGTGGTCGTCCTCGTACCAGCGGTTGTAGGCGTACTCGTGGCCGGGGTGCGGCTCGACCATGGTGATCAGGGCGTGGCCGGGGTGGACGCCGTACGGGCCCACGGCGGCCAGTTCGGCGTACACCTCGCTGCGTGTCTCCTCGGACATGAACGCTCCTCCCCTTCCGTCCTCCTCCGCTCGCCCATACTCTGACGCTCCGTCAGATAAAGCGCCAGGGTTCGGGAGGCTCCCATGTCGTTGCTCGCGGGCAGGACCGTCGTCGTCTCCGGGGTCGGGGCCGGGCTCGGCCATCAGGTGGCCGCCGCCGTCGTGCGGGACGGGGGGAACGCCGTCCTGGGCGCACGCACCGAGGCGAACCTCGCCAAGAGCGCGGCCGAGATCGATCCGGACGGCGGGCGCACGGCGTACCGGGCGACCGACATCACCGACGAGGGGCAGTGCGAGGCGCTGGCCGCACTGGCGCGGGAGCGCTTCGGCTCGGTCGACGCGGTGGTGCACGTGGCCGCCTGGGACTCCTACTTCGGCGGGGTCGAGGACGCGGACTTCGCGACCTGGCAGTCGGTCATCGACGTGAACCTGCTGGGGACGCTGCGGATGACGCGGGCGTGCCTGCCGGCCCTGAAGGCGGCGGGCGGCGGGTCCGTGGTCTTCGTCGGAACACAGTCGGCGGTCGCCGCGCCCTCGCAGGTGAAGCAGGCCGCGTACGCCGCGTCGAAGGGGGCGCTGACGAGTGCCATGTACTCGCTGGCACGGGAGCTGGGGCCCCATCGGATCCGGGTCAACACCGTGCTACCGGGGTGGATGTGGGGGCCGCCGGTCCAGGCGTACGTCCAGTTCACCGCGCACACCGAAGGGGTGCCGGAGGCGGAGGTGCTGGGGCGGCTGACGGAACGGATGGCGCTGCCGGAGCTGGCGACGGACGGGGACGTGGCCGACGCGGCGGTGTTCCTGGCCTCGGACCGGGCAAAGTCCATCACGGGACAGTCGTTGCTGGTCAACGCAGGTGAGCTGATGCGCTAGCGTTCACATGGATGAACGAAGGTCACCTCTCAGAACATTTTTACTTTGACTTGACCTTACGCTCGCTTGTCGTGTTCACGCGACCGCACCCACGATCGGGCACATGAACAGTCTCGACTGGGCCGTGCTGATCGGCTACTTCGGTGTGATGGTCGCGATCGGGCTCTGGTCGCACAAGCGCGTGGACAACGTCAGCGACTTCTTCACCGCCGGCGGCAAGATGCCCTGGTGGCTGTCCGGCATCTCGCACCACATGTCGGGCTACAGCGCGGTGATGTTCACGGGGTACGCGGGAATCGCCTACACCTACGGCGTCACCTCGTTCATCACCTGGTCCTTCCCGATCGCGCTCGGCATCGCCATCGGCTCCAAGCTGTTCGCGCCGCGCATCAACCGGCTGCGGTCCCGGCTGCATGTGGCCTCGCCGCTGGAGTACCTGAAGAACCGCTACAACCTGCCCACGCAGCAGGCGCTCGCCTGGTCGGGCATGCTGCTGAAGATCGTGGACGTGGGCGCCAAGTGGGCCGCGATCGCGACCCTGTTGTCGGTGTTCACGGGTGTGTCGCTGAACCAGGGCATCCTCATCACCGGCGCGATCACCGCCGTCTACTGCACGATCGGCGGCCTGTGGGCGGACGCGCTGACCGAACTCGGCCAGTTCGTCATCCAGTTGCTGGCCGGGGTCTCGATGTTCGTCGCGGTCGTGGTGAAGCTGAGCGACAAGAACATCGGCTTCCTCGGCGCCTGGGACGAGCCCGCGCTGCACGGCCACGGCAAGCCCCTGGTCGGCCCGTACGGCACCGTCTTCCTGCTCGCGTTCCTGTTCATCAAGCTCTTCGAGTACAACGGCGGCATGCTCAACCAGGCCCAGCGCTACATGGCGACGGGCAGCGCGCACGAGGCCGAGCGCTCGGCGCGGCTGTCGTCGATCCTGTGGCTGATCTGGCCGGTGGTTCTGTTCTTCCCGATGTGGATGTCCCCGCTCCTCGTCCACGCGCAGAAGCCGGACGGGTCCGACTCCTACGCGCTGATGACGGAACAGCTGCTGCCGCACGGCCTGTTGGGCCTGGTGATCGTCGGCTTCTTCTCGCACACGATGGCCATGTGCTCCTCCGACGCGAACGCGATCGCCGCGGTGTTCACCCGTGACGTGGCGCCGGTGCTGTCGGCGAGGGCGCGGGCGTGGGGTGAGCGGTCGGGCCTGATCGCGGCCCGGGTGACCACGGTCGTCTTCCTCGGTCTGTCCATGGCGGTGGCGACCCAGGTCAACTCCCCCGCCTTCAAGGACATCATCACGGTCGTCATCAAGTGGGTGGCCGGTCTGATGGGTCCGATCGCGATCCCGATGATGCTGGGTCTGCTCCGCCCGTTCCGCCGCTCCGGGCCGACGGCGGCGCTCACCAGCTGGGCGGCGGGTCTGCTGGCCTTCTGGCTGGTCAACTACCCCATCAACTGGAACGTCGACGGCGGAGTCCCGCTCCAGTACCAGGTCTCGATCCCGCTGGCGGTCTCCCTGGTCCTGTACATCCTGATCGGCTTCCTGAAGCCCGAGGACACCCCGGAGCGGCTGGCGATCATCGAGAAGGTCAACACGGACGGAGACGCTGCGCTGGCTGTGCCGGTGCCTGCGGGTGCGGGGGACGATGTGGTGGGGGCGCCGTAGGGGTTGCTGCGGGAGGTTGGGTGCGGGTGCGTGGGAACTGCCACCGGGCAAGTACTCAGCTCACGCGCGCGGGTAACGCGCCAGCCACCCCGGGGACGACCCCGCAGGTCCATGCAACGCAGGCCCCTGGGTCATCTCCATCGCGAAGTCGTCGGACAGTTCCAGAATCGTCGGCCGCCCTTCCAACTCGGCCAGCCAGGCCGGGGGAAGGGCGGTCTCACCGTGAAGGGCGCCCAGCAGCCCACCGGTCAACGCACCCGCCGCCGCCGACGGACCGCCCTGGTTGATCGCGAGGCACAGGCCGTGGCGTACGTCCTCCCCCACCAGCGCGCAGTAGACGGCCGCGGCCAGCAGACCGTCCGCCGTGCCGTCTCCGGCGAGTTCCTCCACCCGGGACGGGCCGGGCAGGCCCTGCCGTACCGCGCCGAGTGCGTGCTGGAGGGCGTCGGAGACGGGCTGGTGGCCGGGGCGGGCGGCGAGCAGGGCGAGGGCCCGCTGCACGGCGCCGTCCAGGCTCTCCCCGCGGGCGAGGGCGTGCACGATGACGGCGTACGCGCCCGCCGAGAGGTAGGCGATGGGGTGGCCGTGGGTCTGGGCGGCGCACTCCACGGCCAGCTGGATGACCAGTTGGGGTTCCCAGCCGACCAGGAGGCCGAAGGGGGCGGAGCGGGCCACGGCCTCAGGGCCCAGTTCGCCGGGGTTCTTCGGGATCTCCAGCGTGCCCATGGTCTCGTCGCCGAGGCCGACGAGCAGGGCCCGGGTCGGGTCCCGGCGGGCGTACAGCCACTCCTCGCGCGCCAGCCAGCCGTCGTCCTTGCGGCGCTCGTCCGGCCCCCAGTCCCGCTGGGTGGCCGCCCACCGCAGATACGCGCGGTGCACATCGGTCGGCGGATGCCAGGCGCCGGTGTCGCGGCGCACCTGGGCGCGGATCAGCCCGTCCACCGTGAAGAGGGTGAGCTGGGTGTGGTGGGTGACCGTACCGCGCCGCCCGTGGCCGAAGGCCAGGTCGAGCAGTCCTTCCCCGCCGTACACGGAACGGATCTCGTCCAGGGCGAGCGCGTCGGCAGGACCGCCGAGCGCGTCGCCGACGGCCACGCCGAGCAGGGTGCCGCGCACCCGGCTGCGGAAGTCCTGCTGCTCGGCGCGGCCCCAGACGGCAACGGATGTCGCACTCACTCAGACCTCCTCACGGCACCGTCCGTACGTACGACGCCCAGCACTGTAATCGACCTGGGACGGTCGGTTCACGGGGGCAAATCGGCACCGCCTGGTCATTCCCGCACAGCTGTGAGCGCTTCGACCCCGTCCAGAATCCGGTCGAGGCCGAAGTCGAGCGGGTCGGTGCCGGCCGGGTCGAAGGCGCCCTCGGCGACCGCCTTGGTGAGAGCCGGGAAGCGGTCGGCGTGCCGGGCCAGCAGGTCGCCGGTGAGCCGGTTCCACTCCCGGTCGTGTTCCTCGTCGTGGTCGCGGAGCTGCTGGGCCTGGTTGCGGACGAGCCCGACCAGGAGCAGGAACACCTGGTGCCGCTGCGCCCCGCCCAGTCCCGTCGGCTCCAGGGCGGCGAGCGCCGCGTCCAGCCAGCGCAGCTGCCGGGGCCCCATGACCTGGCGGCGCATCGCGGTGGCGGTGAGCAGCCAGGGATGGTCCGCGTAGACCCGCGCGCACTGCCTGGTCCATTCCCGCGCCCCCGCCCGCCAGTCGCCCTCCGGGACCCCCGACAGATCCGGCCCCTCGGCGAGCACGGCTTCCACCATCAGCTCGACGAGTTCGTTCTTCCCCGGGACGTACCGGTACAACGCCATGGCCGAGACCCCGAACCCGCCGGCCACCTTGCTCATGGAGACGGCGTCCAGCCCCTCCGCGTCGGCCAGCTCGACGGCTGCCGCGGCGATCCGCTGCGGGGACAGCTTCGGCTTGGGCCCGCGGGTGGGCTGCTCCTGCTCGCCCCACAGCAGCGCGAGGGTCGCCCGCGGGTCGCGCGGCTTGTCCTGCTCCTTGTTCCGGGCGGCCATCCGGCTCCTCCCCTTCGTCCCGGCGAAGCCCGTTGACTCCGCCCACCAACTGTATATACCGTAAACACAACTGCTGACGGCATAAACAGTTTAGGGGGAACACTCATGCTGCTCACCTACCGCGCCCTCAAGCGCGCGTCGCTGGCGAAGAAGTTGCGCATCACCACGCCGAACGGCATCGACGAGTCGTCGTACGTCCGCATCGGCGGCGTCGACCAGTGGATCTCCATCCGCGGCGAGGACCTGTCCAACCCGGTGATCCTGGAGATCCACGGCGGCCCCGGCGCCTCCAACCTGATCTTCATCCCGCGCACCCGCGCCTGGGAGCGGCACTTCACGATCGTGCGCTGGGACATGCGGGGCGCGGGCCGGACGTTCGCGGCGGGCGGCCCGGCCGGCCAGGGCGAGATGACGCTCGACCGCGTCTACCAGGACGCCCTCGAGGTGACCGAGTACGTCCGCGAGCGCCTGGGTGTCGCCAGGCTCCTCCTCCTCGCCAACAGCTTCGGCACGGTCACCGGCCTCCGCCTGGCCCGCAACCACCCCGAGCTGTACTCGGCGTACGTCGGCACCGACCAGAACGTCATCGACGGCGGCCGCGACACCTCGTCGTACGAGGCCCTGCTGGCCCGGCTGGAGAAGGCGGGCAAGAAGAAGGAGCTGGCGAAGACGGTGGCCATGGGCCCGGACCGGACGGCCTGGTCCGCGCCCGAGTGGGCGGACCACGCGAAGATCGTGACCACCACCGACCCGCTCACCTACGACACGATGAAGACGGTCGTGATCCGCTCCCTCTGGTTCTCCCCGTTCCACACCCTGCGGGGCCTGCGCACGTACCTGAAGGGCATGAGCTTCTCCGAACAACTGGGCCCGCAGGCGATGACGATCGACGAGCGCGCCGAGGGCACGTCCTTCCGCCTCCCCTTCTTCATCTTCCAGGGCGACACCGACGTCCTCACCCCACCGGAGCCGGCCCACCGCTTCTACGAGCAGGTCACGGCCCCCGTGAAGGACTTCGCCCTCATCAGGAACGCCAGCCACTTCGCGTCGTTCCGGCACCCGGACCAGTTCCTGGACCTGATGCTGAGCAAGGTGCGGCCGGTGGTCTCGGAATGAGTTCGGCCCAGACCTCGCCGCTCACTCCGCGTAACGCGCCCGCATCGCGTCCCGGGCCGCGACCACCCTCGCCAGCCGGGGCGCGAGCCTGGCCCGGTCGATGCCAGGGCTGTGGAGCAGGATGTCGAGGCAGTCGGCCAAGCTCGCCTTGTAAGGCCAGTCGTACAGGGTCAGCACGCGGTGCAGCCATGTGTCCAGTTCGGACCAGGCCTGAAGAGCCGCGCTGATCGCGGCCTCCATGGAGGCGTGTGCCTGCGGGGAGTAGGCATCCGGCTGCCGTGCCTCGTGGGCCAGTCTCATCCACAAAGGACGGGCGGCGGTCGTGCCCTCTTCCCCGCTCACCGCCAGGGCCAGGTGCCACAGGCCCCATAGCTTGTCGGTCGCCAGCTCCTCTTCGGCCGCCCGCCGGGCAAGGGACCAGTTCCCCATGAGCAGGTGTACGGCACATCGTGTCGCGGCCGTGTCCGCCTCGGCCAGCGCTCTGTCGAACCGGCCGCTCAACTGGTGCACATAGACCAACTGCCGGTTCGCCCAGGCGGGATCACCACCCAGCGTGACGTACCGCTCCAGGTCCACCCGTGCCTGTTCCAGCCGACCGACGCTCATGTCGCTCTGAATCTTGTTCGCCAGGGCCCACGCACCCTCGTAGTCCAGTTCCACCGCGCGGTAGGCGTCAGCGAGCGCTCTGTCGTACCTGCCTCGGCGGTGATACGCCTTGGAACGGTGCACCAGGGCCCATGGATAGTCCGGAGCGAGGCTCAGCGCGCGGTCCAGGTCCGCCAGCGCCTCCTCGTCGCGGCCCTGTTTGCCGTACAGGGCACCCCTGCTGGCATACACCGAGGCGTAGGCGTCGTCGACGTCGATGGCCCGCTGGTAGTCGGCGAGCGCCTCCCTCACGCGGCCGACGGCGCTGAGCGCGTCGCCCCGCTCGCACAGCACCCAAGGCGCCTCCGGGGTGAGGGTCACCGCCCGATCGAGGTCGGCGAGCTGCTGCTCGCGTTCACCACGTGACCGCCGAAGCCGGGCCCGGCGGACGAGGCCCCAGACGAAGTCCGGGTCGATCTCCAGCGCCCGGTCCAGATCCGCGAGCGCTGCGTCGTACCGGCCGAGCGTGTGGTGGGTGACACCCCGCGCGGCCCAGGCGCCCCGCAGCGTCGGGTCGAGTTCGATCGCCCGGTCCAGATCCCGCAGGGCGGCGTCGTAGCGCGCGCACATCCGGTGGTAGTCGCCGCGGGACGCGAGGTAGCGGGCGTTGTCGGGCTCCAGGCCGAGCACGTGGTCCAGGTCCGCGACAGCCCCTTCGAAGTCCCGCAGTTCGGCGCGGACGAAAGCACGGCCGTGGCGGGCGAAGATCAGCTCGGAGTCGAGGGCAACGGCCCGGTCGTACTCGGACACCGCACGCTCGTGCTCCTCGGCCACCCGGAATATGTTGCCCCGGACGGCGTGCGCGATGGCCCGGGACGTGGAGTCGAGGGCGGCACGGTCGAGCAGCAGGCCCAGCGCGGGGGCGGCGGTCGGGGCCTCAAGGGCGTGCAGCAGTTCCCGGCCCCAGCCCGTCACCGCCTCGGCGTGGGTGTCCGCTCCGGCCTCCACCAGCATCCGTGCCCAGCGGCGGGCCTCCTCCTCCCCCCGGCCGCAGGCCCGCACCACGCCCCCGAGCGCGAACGGCAGCGCGGCCCGCTCCCCCGCACACAGCCGGTGATACGCCTCGGCCAGCCGGAGTTCCCGCCACTCCTCGTCCGCCCAGGGATCGCCCAGGCCCCCCTCCCGCTCCGCCCGCCACCCCCCGAAGGTCTCCGCCAGCCGCCCGTGCCGTTCCGCCCACCGGCGCGGTGAGCGTCGGCGCTGCATGCGGAGCATCGGCGCCCGTACGACATCGTGGTACTGCACCCGCTCCCCGTGCTCGCTGACGAACGGCATCCCCCGCAGCCAGTCGTACAGGGCCTCGGCCTCCTCCTCGGCGCAGTCCACCACCGCCCGGAACACGTCCGCGTCCAGTCGCCGGGGCAGCGCGCAGGCCAGGGCCGCCGCCCGCCGGACCGCATCCGGCTCCCACTTCAGGAACCGCTCCACGGCCGTGGCGCTCGGGTCCCCCACGTCGTCCGGGTCGGCCGGGCGGGCCTCGGCGAGGGTGGAGACGAGGACGGGCAGGCCGCCGGTGAGGCGGAGCACCTCCTCCACCACCGGCTCGGCCACGACCCCCCTGTCCGCCAGCAGGCCCCGCGCCTCCGCCTCGGTGAACGGGCTGAGCGGTATGTCGGTCATGAAGTCCGCGAAGCCGCCCCAGCGGGCCGTGTCGAAGGGGCGTTGGCCGGCGGTGACGACGATGACGTCGGCGGGGAGGGCGCCGTAGCGGTCGGTGGTCATCAGCTCGTGCAGCCAGCCGTCCAGATACGGGCCGGTGCGCTCGTACGTGTCGAAGAACAGCACCAGCCACGGGACCGACGAGGTGATGTCCGACAGTTCGTCCAGCAGCCGGGGCGTCAGGACTCGCTCCGGTGCCAGCACCAGCTGCACGTCCTCCTGGTTGCGGAACCGCGCGCTCAGCCTCGCCTTCAAACGCGCTGCTCCCTCGGTGAGTTGGCCCGCGTCCACGGCTCCCACGAACGCGCCCGCCCCGGGGACCAGCGCCCCGAGGCCCGCCATGCCGAGCCGTACCGCAGTCGTGGCGAGCGGGGACGGGCCCTCGGGGGCAGGCTCCAGGGTCGCGACCTCGGCCTCCGCTTCATGCCGCCGGTCCCGGTACGCGGCGAGCATCTCCTCCAGCCTTTTCAACCGCCGCCCCTGCTTGGCGAGTTGGTGACTGATCGCCGCCATCGCCTCCGGCACGCTTCCCGCGCCCTCGTCGACGTACGCCGTCAGCGCCCCGCGCTCCCGCGCGAGCTGCTCCAACTCCCTGACCAGGAACGTCTTTCCGACACCGGCGTTGCCGTGCACATGGAACAGGAAGCGGTGGCGTTCATCCTCGGGCGGAAGGTCCAAGTTGGCCCGGAACGCCGCCCGTTCGTCGCTGCGCCCGACGAACCCCGCCCGCCTGCGCCGCCCGATCAGCTCCTGCATCGACGGCCGTGCCTGCGACATGCGCACACCCTCCCCGCGATCCCCCCTTCATTCTGGCTCAATGCGCGTGGGAGGAGGCGGCGTTCGTCGGGGAGAATCCAGCCATGACCACCACCCCCACACGCCACACGGGCCTCAGGCTCGCCGCCGGCGTCCTCACCGGCATACTCGCTCTCTACATCGCCCTCGTCGCCCTCGGGAACATCACCGACTTCGGGACGAACCAGCAGTTCGTGCGGCATGTGCTCGCGATGGACACGACCTTCAAGGACGACGACCTGATGTGGCGTGCGATCACCAGCACCGCGCTTCAGGACACCGCGTACGTCGCGATCATCGTGTGGGAGACCGTCGCCGCGCTCGTCCTGATCTGGGGCACCTGGCTGTGGGCGCGGCGGGACGTCGACCGTGCCCGGCGGTTCTCCACCTACGGGCTGCTGATGCTCGTCCTGCTCTTCGGTGCCGGGTTCATCGCCATCGGCGGTGAGTGGTTCTCCATGTGGCAGTCGAAGACCTGGAACGGGCTGGACGCGGCGACCCGGGTGTTCCTGCTCAGCGGGGTGGCGTTGATCGTCAACCAGCTGCCGGGCGGGAACGGGCAGCGGGACGCTAGCTGACGACGGCCACCCTCGTGCCCTGATCGCCGAAGGACCACAGGGCGGCACCGTCTTCCTTGTGCATGCGGATGCCGCCCAGCTTCTGGCCGTTCGAGGGCGGCGGTGAGGCGCCGTCGAGGGCGTTGGAGAAGGCCACGTTCACGCCGGACACCTTGGTGAAGTACATGACGTGCTCGATCTCGACGCCGTCCGAGCCCTTGAGGGACTGGGTGCGCAGGGTGATCGAGTAGCGGCCGGGCTGCGGGCTCACCGTGCCCGGCCACACCGTGAACGTGCGGCTCGCCTTGCCGGTGGCGTCCACCAGCCACACGCGCTTCTCGCCGAGGGAGTACACGATCCGGCGGCCCGTGCCGGACTCCTCCGGCAGCGCGGGCGGCCCCGACGGCTTCGGGGAGGCGGACGCGTGCGCGCCCGCCGACGCCGAGGGGGCCGGGCGGGCCACCGCGGCCGTGGGATGCGGCCCGTGGTCCGCCTGGACGGCCAGGGCGACGACAACCGCGATCGCCCCCGTCGTCAGACCGGAGACCCAGGCCCACGAGGGCAGTCGGGCAGCCACGGGTACGCATCTCCTCCGCTACGGGTCCCCCTTCTCAGCGCAGGGGTCGGATCATCGTACTCAGTCCAGGACCGGCAGCAGATCCGGCAGGTGGCCGTCGGAGGCCTCCGCCGCCCGCTGCCGCTCCTCGGACACCGGGCCGTAGAGCGTGGTGCGGGGCCGCGCCGGGCGGCCGACCGCCTCGGCCACCGCCACCAGGTCCCTGATCGACTTGTACGAGCCGTACGACGAGCCCGCCATGCGGGAGATCGTCTCCTCCATCAGGGTGCCGCCCAGGTCGTTCGCCCCGGAGCGGAGCATTTCCGCCGCACCTTCCGCGCCCAGTTTGACCCAACTTGTCTGGATGTTCGGGATGTAGGGGTGCAGCAGGAGCCTGGCCATCGCCGTCACCGCCCTGTTGTCCCGCGTGGACGGGCCGGGGCGGGCGATGCCCGCCAGGTACACCGGCGCGTTCGTGTGGATGAAGGGGAGCGTCACGAACTCCGTGAAGCCGCCCGTCCGCTGCTGGATCCCGGCCAGCGTGCGCAGGTGGCCCAGCCAGTGGCGGGGCTGGTCGACATGGCCGTACATCATCGTCGAGGAGGAACGGATGCCCAGCTCGTGGGCTGTCGTGATCACCTCGATCCAGGTGGCCGTGGGCAGCTTGCCCTTGGTCAGCACCCAGCGGACCTCGTCGTCCAGGATCTCCGCCGCCGTACCGGGGATGGAGTCCAGGCCCGCCTCCTTGGCGGCGGCCAGCCACTCCCGGATCGACATCCCCGTCCTGGTCGCGCCGTTCACCACCTCCATCGGGGAGAAGGCGTGCACATGCATGCCGGGGACGCGGTCCTTCACCGCCTTCGCGATGTCGAAGTACGCCGTCCCGGGCAGGTCGGGGTGGATGCCGCCCTGCATGCACACCTCGACCGCGCCCACGTCCCACGCCTGCTGGGCCCGGTCCGCCACCTGCTCCAGCGACAGGGTGTAGGCGTCCGCGTCCGTCCTGCGCTGCGCGAAGGCGCAGAAGCGGCAGCCCGTGTAACAGACGTTGGTGAAGTTGATGTTGCGGGTGACGATGTACGTCACGTCGTCGCCGACTGCCGACTTGCGTACGTCGTCCGCCACCCGGCACAGCGCGTCCAGCGCCGGGCCGTCCGCGTGGAACAGGGCCAGGGCCTCGGCGTCCGTCAGTTTCGTCGGGTCGTCTGCGGCCGTGCGCAGCGCCTGCCGTACGTCCGTGTCGATGCGCTCCGGCGCCATGCCGGGAGCCGCCGCCTCGCGCAGCGCCTCCCAGTCGCCGTACACCTCGTCGAAGTCGTCGCGCCGGTCGGCCGTACGGCCCTCGGTGTCGATCGTGCGGTGCAGGTCCGTGCGGCCGCTGGGCACGAAGGCCTCCTCCGGCTCCTGCCACGGGTGCCCCTCGACCACCGCGTCCGGGAGGGCGAGGCCGGTCTCCGGGTCGGCGAGCGCGTCCACGTGCGGGCGCAGGCGCGGATCCAGCCAGGGCTCACCGCGGCGGACGAACTCCGGGTACACACACAGGCGTTCGCGCAGCTCGAAGCCGGCGGCACGGGAACGCTCGGTGAGTTCCTCGATCATCGGCCAGGGGCGTTCCGGGTTGACGTGGTCGATGGTCAGCGGGGACACCCCGCCCCAGTCGTCGATGCCGGCGCCGATCAGCCGCTCGTACTCGTCGTCCACGAGGTTCGGCGGGGCCTGGAGACAGGCGCTCGGGCCCATGATGTGCCGGGCCACGGCCACCGTGGCGACCAGGTCGTCCAGTTCGGCGTCCGGCATGCCGCGCATCGCCGTGTCCGGCTTGGCGCGGAAGTTCTGGATGATCAGCTCCTGGATGCCGTGGTAGGCCCGGGAGACCTTGCGGAGGGCGAAGAGGGACTCCGCGCGCTCCTCGTACGTCTCACCGATGCCGATGAGCAGGCCGGAGGTGAAGGGCACCGAGGAACGGCCCGCGTCCTCCAGCACCCGCAGCCGTACGGCCGGTTCCTTGTCCGGGGAGCCGTAGTGCGGGCCGCCGGGCTCGGACCAGAGCCGGGTGGCCGTCGTCTCCAGCATCATGCCCATGGAGGGAGCCACCGGCTTCAGCCGCTGGAAGTCCGTCCACGACATCACGCCCGGGTTGAGGTGGGGCAGCAGGCCCGTCTCCTCCAGGATGCGGATCGAGATGGCGCGGACGTAGGCGATGGTGTCGTCGTAGCCGTGCGCGTCCAGCCACTCGCGCGCTTCCGGCCAGCGGTCCTCCGGCTTGTCGCCGAGGGTGATCAGGGCTTCCTTGCAACCGAGGGCCGCGCCCTTGCGCGCGACGTCGAGGACCTCGTCGGGGGACATGAACATCCCGTGGCCCGCGCGGCGCAGCTTGCCGGGGACGGTGACGAAGGTGCAGTAGTGACACTTGTCCCGGCACAGCCGGGTCAGGGGGATGAAGACGCTCTTCGAGTAGGTGATGACACCGGGCCGGCCCGCTGCCTGAAGGCCCGCGTCACGCACCCGGGCGGCGGACGCGGCGAGGTCGGTGAGGGCCTCGCCGCGCGCCTGGAGAAGCACCGCCGCCTCGGAGACGTCGAGGGCGACGCCGTCCCGGGCACGTTTGAGGGCGCGACGCATGGAGTTCTCGGTCGGGCCGGTCCCGGAGGTCGCGGAAGTCGTCATTCCTTGAGCATAAGCATGGGGCTCCGCCGGTTCAGCGGGGTCCTGGGGCGTGCGGTGCGTGGAACGGTGCGGGTGCGTTGTGGCTTGTCGCGCCCACGCGGCGGAGCCGCACATTGATACTGTCCCGCGCCCCTGGGTGGGCTTACGTTGGGGGTGTGACGACGTTGCGCGGCACCATCGCCCCCGGCTCACCGGATTACGTCTACCTGCCCTTCGAAGTTCCCCCTGGCATCCGCGAGTTGCACGTCTCTTACACCTACGACCGGCCCCCCGTCCCACCCGGCACCCCCGGCAACGCCCTGGACATCGGGCTCTTCGACCAGCGTGGCATCGAAGCGGGCTTCAGGGGCTGGTCGGGCGGTGCGCGTACGGAGTTCTTCGTGCGGGGTGATGAGGCGACGCCCGGGTATCTCCCCGGGCCGCTCGACCCCGGGACCTGGCACATCGTGCTGGGGCCGTACACGGTCGCGCCGCAGGGGCTGTCGTACGAGGTGACCGTCACGCTCGTCGAAGGGGAGCCGGGTGGGACGCCGCGGCCGGTGTATCCGGCCGACCGGGCGGTGGGCCGGGGCCGGGCCTGGTACCGGGGTGACTGTCATCTCCACTCCTGGCACTCCGACGGGCGCCGCACCCCGGCCGAGATCGGGGCGCTGGCCCGGGCGGCCGGGCTGGACTTCATCAACAGTTCCGAGCACAACACGACGTCCTCCCATGCCCACTGGGCCGACGTGGCGGGCGACGACCTGCTCGTGCTGCTGGGCGAGGAGGTCACCACGAGGAACGGCCATGTACTGGCCCTCGGGACCGAGCCGGGGACGTTCGTCGACTGGCGGTACCGGGCCCGGGACGGGCGCTTCGGGCGCTTCGCCCGCCGGATCCGGGAGGCCGGCGGGCTGGTCGTACCGGCCCATCCGCATGCCACGTGCGTCGGGTGCGGCTGGAAGTTCGGGTTCGGGGAGGCCGACGCGGTCGAGGTGTGGAACGGGCCGTACACGCCCGACGACGAGGTGACCCTGGCCGCCTGGGACGCCCAGCTCGTCGCGTCCGTGCGGGAGAGGGGGAAAGGGCGGCAGTGGCTTCCGGCCATGGGCAACAGCGACGCCCACCGCGACCCGGACGCGGTCGGTATGCCCCAGACGGTCGTCCTCGCCGAGGACCTCACGCGGGCGGCGATCCAGCAGGGCCTGCGCGCAGGGCGGTCGTACGTGGCCGAGTCGCGGCACGTGACGCTCTCTCTCAGCGTTGCCGGGGGCGACCGGGAGGCCGGCATCGGCGAGCGGCTGGCGGTGCCGGACGACACCCCGGTGACGGTCCGGCTGGAGGTCTCCGGCGCTCCGCGCTGCTCCGTCCGCTTCGTCACCGACCAGGGCACCCTGTTCACCAGCGAGCCGCTGCCGGTCTCCGGATCGGGCGTGGTCGAGTGGCGCACGACACCGGCGTACGCGGCCTACGTCCGGGCGGAGGTGCGCCACGAGACGGCCCTCGGCCCGGTGCCGGGGGCGATGGCCGCGTTCACCAACCCCGTCTTCCTCGGGGCTACTTGATCTGGGCGGCCGCCCACTCGGCCCACTCCCGGCGCATCGCGTTGAAGCGCAGGCCGTACTCCAGGGCGATGCGGCCGTAGACGGAGAGGTTGTCGTCGTCCCAGTCGATGGCCTCGTCGAGCTGTCTCAGCTGCTCGTGCTCGTGCGCGGACAGCTCGACCAGCTCGGTCAGATAGGCGCGGGCCTGCTCGGGGCGCAGCACGCCGAGGAAGAAGACGCGCAGGAGCAGGTCGCTGCGGGTGTTGCGCACGGGCTTGGTCTCGGTCAGCCAGTGGCGCAGCTCGGCCATCCCCGCGTCGGCGAGGGCGTACTCCTTGCGGCCGCGCGGTCCCTCGGCGGCCACCGTGATCAGCCCGGAGCCCGCCAGCTTGGTCAGCTCGGTGTAGATCTGGCTCTGCGTCGCCGGCCAGACGTTGGCCAGCGAGGTCTCGAACCGCTTCAGCAGGTCGTACCCGCTGGCGGGGCGCTCCGAGAGCAGGCCGAGCAGTGCGTGTCTGAGGCTCATGACCCCCACTCTACATTCCACTGTTGACATGTCGCGAGGTGACCTTCTACTTTTGACATGTCAGACCAGGAAGCAAGAGACCGTCAAGCACCAAAGACCGCCGACCACCAGAGACCACCGAGACAAGAGATCATCGGAAACGGGGAGTCCCATGTCGTACCTGCGCACGTTCCTGCCGTGGATCGTCTTCGCCGTCTTCCCCTCCGGGGACTGGCAGTGGGGCGCTCTGGCCGCCCTGCTGGTCGCCGTCGCGATCATCGCCAAGGAGAAGCAGTCCGGCACCGGATTTGACGCACTCATCATCGAATCCGGCTCGGCGGCCTTCTTCGCCGTCCTCGCGGCCATCGCCTTCGCCGACCCGCACTCGGGCGTGCACGACTACTCCGCGGCGCTCTCCTCCGGCACCCTCGCCGTCATCGCCGGCGTCTCGCTGGCCATCGGGCGGCCGTTCACCCTGGGCATCGCCAAGCGCAGCACCCCGCCCGAGTTCTGGGGTCTGAAGCCGTTCATCCGGACCAACGTCGTCATCACCGCCGTATGGACCGCCGCGTTCGTGGCGACCGCCGTCGCCCTCGCCCTGGTGGCCCACGCGGGGCACGCCCACTCGACCCCCGCCACGGTGATCCAGATCGCCGGCTTCGCCGTCCCGATGGTCTTCACCGTCCGCTACGTCGCCCACGTCCAGGCCAAGGCCGGACAGGTCGCCCGGTGAAGCACCTCAGCGGCAACTACGCCCCGGTCACCGAGGAACTCACCGCGCACGACCTGCCGGTGACCGGCACGATCCCGCCCGAGCTGGCCGGCTGGTACCTGCGCAACGGCCCGAACCCGGCCGACGCCGCCTCCGGGCACTGGTTCTTCGGCGACGGCATGGTGCACGGCGTCCGCCTCGACGGCGGGCGGGCCGTCTCCTACCGCAACCGCTGGGTACGCACCACCCGGTTCACCGACGGGACCCGGATGTACGACGACCAGGGCCGGCGGGACCTCACCTCCGGCCCGGCCAACACCCATGTGGTCCGGCACGCCGGCCGCACCCTCGCCCTGGTCGAGACGGCCCTGCCCTACGAGCTGACCCGCGACCTCGACACCCTGGGCCCCTACGACTTCGACGGCCGGCTGGGGACCGCGATGACCGCCCACCCGAAGACCTGCCCGGCCACCGGCGAACTGCACTTCTTCGGCTACGGCATGGCGGAGCCCACCCACCTCACCTACCACCGGGCCGACGCCAAGGGCGAGTTGGTGATCAGCAGGACCATCGAGGTGCCCGGTCCGACCATGCTGCACGACTTCGCGCTCACCGCCGAGCACGTCGTCTTCATGGACCTGCCCGTCGTCTTCGACCTCGAACTCGCCCTGACCGGCGGGACGATGCCCTACAGCTGGGACGACGGCTACGGCGCCCGGCTCGGCGTCCTGCGCCGCGACGACCCGTACGGCGCGGTCCGCTGGTTCGACGTGGACCCCTGCTACGTCTTCCACTCGCTCAACGCCCATGACGCCCCGGACGGCACCCTCGTGCTGCACGTCATGCGCTACCCGGAGATGTGGCGTCGCACCGCCGACGGCAGCTCCGCGCCACAGCGGGCCGTCCTGTGGAAGTGGACCATCGACCCGGCCACCGGCACGGTCCGCGAGGAGCAGATCGACGACCGTCCGGGCGAGTTCCCCCGCGTCGACGACCGCCTGACCGGCCTCGACTCCCTCCACGGGCACGTGACCTGCGGCACCTCACTGGTCCGCTACGACCTGACGACCGGTGCCGTCACCGCGCACGACTTCGGTCCCGGCCGCACCCCCGGGGAGGCCGCGTTCGCCCCGGCCGACGACGTGCCCGGCGGCCCCGGCTGGCTGCTGACGTACGTCCACGACGCCGCCACCGACCGCAGCGACCTGGTCGTCCTGGACGCCGGGGACCTGGCCGCCGACCCGGTCGCCACGGTCCACCTGCCGGCGCGGGTGCCGTTCGGCTTCCACGGCAACTGGCTGGCCGACCGGATCTAGGGGGTGCCGGGTGTGTCCTTGCCCAGGGTGCGGGCATCGCGGCGCAGGCCCAGGATTTCGGCGACCGTGTCCAGCCAGCGGGCGGTGCGTGCCTCGCCCTCCGGGGTGTCGGCGAGCTGCGCGGCCGTCTCCAGCCAGTCGCGCAGCAGTTCGGACGCCTCGCGGGAGGGCAGCGGCTCGGGCAGCTCAGCGGCGTAGCTCAGGCCGCCGGCGCGGACGATCTCGGCGACGTAGGCCACCGAACGCGGCACCACGCCGAGCCGGTCCAGGGTGACGGCGGCGGCGATGGCACCGTCACCGAACAGCACGGTGCGGAAGGCGTCCTGGGTGAGGCCGTAGCGGAGCAGCACGGCCACGTCCACGGTTGCGAGGATCTCGTCGTCGGTGCGGGATGCGGAGGGCATGGGGAACGCTTCCGGTTCTCGGGTGGGGCGGGTCAGCGGACCGTGATCGTGTAGACGAAAAACGCGGGCAGGTCGTCCGGTGTGCCGGTGGCCGTCGGGAACGGGCTCATCGTGGTCGTACCAGGGGCCGTCGCGTTCGGGAACGGAGCCGCCGACTCGGTGCCGCTGTGGCAGCTGGCCATGGGGCAGTGCAGGAGCTTCACCGTGGCCTTGCCGGACTTGAGCGCCGTGAAGTCGAAGTACTGGGTGCCGTCGCCGGAACCGATGGAGTCGCTGCCACCGCCCTCCTCCTCTTCCCGCTTGCCCCGGTACTTCAGGATGTTCGCGTCCGGCCGGGGCTCGGCCAGATACCAGTTCTGCCCGAGCGCGGGATTCGCCGGCACCTTCAGGGTGAACTCGTCCCCCGAGTCCACCGTGACGGCACGCTTCTCGGTGCCGTACTCGTCGGCTCCGCCCGCACCACCGCAGCCGGTCAGGACGAGGGCTCCGGCTGCCGCGGCGGCCAGGGAGGTCAGTACGGTGCGCATGTTCACGGTTGCTCAGCCCTGCTGGATGTAGACGGTGTCGACGTTGCCCTTGTGCGCGGCCGAGTAACGGTCGTCCGCGGCCGCGCTGAGGTCTCCGCTGATGAAGTCCTCTTCGCTGACCCAGGTGGTGACGCCCCAGGGGTTGTAGATCTGGAGCTTGTCCCCCTCCTGGCCGATGATCATCATGCTGTGACCGTGCCGGTCGTTGTTCTCGTCGTACCGCTCGATGTTGATGGGTACGGGCTTGCCCTCGGCGACGGACTTCTCGATGTCGGGCAGAACGTTGCGCCGGTCGTCCTCGCTGCCCATGCCCTGGGCCTCGTAGTGGTCGCCGGTGTGCGGGCTCAGCTCCTTGTTGGAGATCTCCTCCTGCCCTTCCTTGTCCATGCCGTCCGGATGCTCGTCCCACCACCAGCCGGCGTTGTCGCCGTCGCCCTCCTCGTGCATGCGGAGCTGTTCGTCGGTCAGGCGCTTGCGGAAGTGCTCCGGGTCGTCGTCCGTGCCGTCGGGGCCGCCGGTCAGCTCCAGGGCGTACACGGGGTCCACGATGGCACGCGCGGTGACCGTGGAGGAGGGCACGCAGGTCTCGCCGTCCTGGTCCCACAGCTTGCCCTTGAAGGCCTGCCTCTCCTGCCCCGTTGCCGACGGGCCGTTGGTCGTCGTGACCGGTGCCAGGTGCTGCTGCAGCCACACCGCGTCCTTGCCGTGGATCTTGCGCCCGAACGTCTCCACCTCGTCGACGGAGTAGCCCGCGGCGAGGGTCTTCATCAGGTACGCCTTCTCCTGCGGCGTCGAGGCGTCGAGCAGGAGCTTCTCCATCCGGGCCCGGTCGGCGGGCGAGAGCTTCTCCATGGCTCGGCCGGAGCGTTCGAGGTCGTTGGCGGTGAGGATCTCGTTCAGCTCGGGGTCGCCGCCCGTGTTGCTGGTGTCGGCCAGCATCAGCCGGTCGACCGCGGACAGCTCGTCGGTCTTCATCTTGCCGGCGCGGGCCTCGGCGGCCCACTTGTTCAGCTCGCGGGCGGCATGGCGTGCGGCGTCGTCGGCGGTGACGGCGGCGTCGTGGAGCAGCTTCACGCCGGCGCAGGCCACGGCGCGGGCCTTCAGCCGCTCCGACTCCTCCTCGTCGTCCTCGTGCAAGTCGTCGAAGAAACCGTCCTTGCCGCCCAGCATGCCGCGCGCCTCGCGCAGCTTGGCGCGGCCGTCGCCGTCGTCCTTCTGTGCGACCTTGAGCCAGTCGGCCAGGTTCAGCAGGGCGTTGCCGCCGCCCCGGAGCGCCTCGGACATCTGCACGGCGGACCGCGAGGCGGCGGAGATCGCGTCGGAGGCGAGGACGCTGGTGTCGCCGACCCACACGTCCGGCAGGCCCTTGCGGGCCACCTTGTCGACCCGCTCGGAGACGCCGAGGGCGTCGTCGGCCTGGCCCCGGTATTGCTTGCCCAGCGTCTCCAGGGTGGCCGGGTCGCCCACCGGGGCGGACACGGCGAGCGCGGAGTCGATCGCGTCGATCAGGTCGTTCTTGCTGTCGGCCGCGGCGATGTCGTCGCTCAGCCCGGCCAGCCGCTTGCGGCGGTCGGTGGTGGATTCCGTCATCGGGCGGTCCTCAGTAGCTCGCCAGGGCCGAGGGACGCTCGGCGTACGCGGGCATGGTGCTGACGGTGCCGTCGCCGACCCGGACACGGGCGGCCTGCGTCGAGACGAGGCCGTCGCTGCCGCCGTAGGCGCCCTTGGACGCACGGATCTTGTCCGCGAGTTCGTGCAGCGCGTCCGTGAGCGTCTTGGCGTCCGCCTCCCAGGCCGTGGCGTACGCATCGAACGCCGGCCCGGAGTCGGAACCCCCCCAGCACGTCCTGCATGTAGCAGGCTGTGGGGTCGATCGCCTTGGCGATCTTCCCGGCATCGGTGCCCGCGCCGTCCAGTTCGTTGGCCTGGCCAGTCATGCCGGACTTGACCTGGTAGCCGTCCGAAGACGCGCCCATCACTGCCCCCCGTTGCAGTCGATCACGATCGCGAGGGAGGCTAACACGCGCCAGTCGTACGCCTGTCCACGCACCACACGCCCTCCACAGAGCTGCCGCAGCACCCGCGCGAGGCATGCGGCCGGATACCGTTCCCAGAGGAGAGCAGGAGAGTCAGAGAGATGTCACGCAAGTCCGCCGACCTCAAGCACCGGATCGTCACCCGCTTCCAGCGCCATGTGGCCAACCCGCTCAACCGGCGTATTCCGGCCCAGACGATCCTGGAGACCACGGGCCGCACGTCCGGCCTGCCCCGGCCGACGCCGGTGGGCGGGCGCCGGGTCGGCGACTCCTTCTGGATCGTCTCGGAGTTCGGCTTCAAGTCGCAGTACGTCCGCAACATCCAGGCCGACCCGCACGTCCGCATCCGCATCCGCGGCCGCTGGCACCACGGCACCGCCCACCTCCTCCCCGAGGACGACGCCGTGACCCGCCTGCGCAGCCTGCCCCGCTTCAACAGCGCGGCGGTACGGGCGTTCGGCACGGACCTGCTGACGGTGCGGGTGGACCTGACGGACTGAGTCCTCGGCTCACCCCGGCCACACGATCGCCTGCACCTCGCTGTACGCGTGCAGGGCGTAGGAGCCCACGTCCCGGCCGACTCCGCTCTTCTTGAAGCCGCCGAAGGGCGCCTCCATGTTGCGGCCGACCGTGTTGACGCCGACACCGCCGGCCCGCAGTCGCCGGGCCACCCGGAAGGCCCGGGCCACGTCGCCCGACCAGACGTAGTCGATGAGGCCGTAGTCCGAGTCGTTCGCGAGGGCCACGCCCTCGTCCTCGTCGTCGAAGGGGATCACCGCCACCACCGGCCCGAAGATCTCCTCCCGGGCCACCCGCATGTCGTTCGCGCAGTCGGCCAGGAGGGTGGGGGTGATGTAGAAGCCCCGTTCCAGGGGCGGGCGTTCGCCGCCGACGACCACCGTCGCGCCTTCCTTGCGCCCCAGATCGACGTACGACTCCACGCGCGCCCGGTGCTCGGCGGAGATGAGCGGACCCACGACCGTGTCCGGCTCCCTGGGGTCGCCCACCTTCAACCGGCCCGCGTAAGCCGCGAGTTGCTCGACGAGGCGGTCGTACACACCCCGCTGGGCCAGCACCCGGGTCGGGGCGGTGCAGATCTGGCCGCTGTAGAAGGAGAACGTCGTACCGATCCCGGCCACGGCCGAGGCGAGGTCGGCATCGTCGAAGACGACCGCCGCCCCCTTTCCGCCCAGCTCCATCAGCTGGCGCTTCATGTCCCGCCCGCACACCTCGGCGATCCGCCGGCCGACGGCCGTGGACCCGGTGAAGCTCACCATGTCGACGTCGTCCGACTCCACCGCCGCCTCGCCCACGGCCACCGAGCGCCCGGAGACGACGTTCACGACCCCCGGCGGCACCCCGGCCGCCTCCAGGGCCTCCGCCATCCGGTAGACGGAAAGGGGGTCCTGCGGGGCCGGCTTCACGACCACCGTGTTGCCCATGGCCAGGGCCGGGGCGACCTTGCCTGCCGGGTTGGCCCACGGGTTGTTGTACGAGGTGATGCAGGTGACGACCCCGACGGGCTGCCGTACCGCCAGCGCGCCCATCACCCCCGCCTTCCCCATCGGCCCTGCCTCGTTGATCTGCGGGGCGATCGCCCACTCGGCGGGCTCCACCGTGGCGTACCGGCGGAAGCGGGCCGCGGCCACCCCGACCTGCATCGCCCGGGCCGTCCCCGTCGTCGCCCCGGTCTCGGCCCGCGCCAGCTCGGCGTACGGGACGAGCCGGCCGCGGATGATCTCCGCGGCCCGCGCGAGTATCGCCGCCCGCTCCTCCGGCTTCGTCCGCGACCACGCCCCGAACGCCTCCCGGGCCGCGGCACAGGCCGCGTGGACCTGCTCCTCCGAGGCCTCCGGCGCCTGCCCCACCGTCTCCTCGGTGGCCGGGTCGGTCACCGGGTAGTACCCGGCGTCCGGCTCCACCCACTCCCCGCCGGCGAACAGCCGCTGCCCCTCGCTCACCTGGTGCTCACCGTCCCGGTGTCCCGCCCGGACCGCAGCACCCGGCCCGGTACGGCCCCGCTCACCACGTCGTCCCGGATCGCCTCGACCCCGTTGACCCACACCGCCCGCACCCCGAGCGCCCTGGAGTCCAGCCGCGGACTGTCACCCGGCAGGTCGTGCACCAGGGTGGCCTGACCGGCGTCGATCCGCTCCGGGTCGAAGAGGACCAGGTCCGCATGCCAACCCTCCCGCACCCGACCCCGCTCCCGCAGCCCGAAGAGCCGCGCCGGGTCGTCGGTCAGCATCTTCACGGCCTGCTCCAGACCGACCAGCTTCCGGCCGCGCAGACAGTCCCCGAGGAACCGGGTGGTGTACGGCGCCCCGCACATCCGGTCCAGGTGCGCACCCGCGTCCGAGCCGCCGAGCAACACGTCCTCGTGCTGCCAGGTCTCGGCGCGCAGGGCCCAGGAGGCGGGGTCGTTGTCGGTGGGCATCGGCCACAGGACCGTACGGAGACCGTCGTTGGCGCAGATCTCCACCAGGCAGGTGAAGGCGTCCTGACCGCGCTCGGCCGCGATGTCCCGGACCACCCGTCCGGTCAGCCCGCGGTTGGCCTCGCTGTACGTGTCCCCGATGACGTACCGCCCGAAGTTCGCGAGCCGCCGGAAGACACCCGCCTCCTTCGACTCGGCCCGCCGCAGCATCTCCTTCCGGACGGCCGGGTCCCGCAGCCTGGCGATCCTCTCCGGCACCGGCAGACCGAGGATCGGCCCCCACCCGGGGATGAGGTTGAGGGCACAGAAGGTGCCCAGGGACATGTTCATCGGGGTCAGGATCGGCATGGTGAGCGCCACGACCCGCCCACCGGCCTTCCGCGCCCGCTCACTCGCGCCGAGCTGCCGCGGCACCCGCTCCGGGACGGCCGCGTCGACGGTGAGGACGTTCCAGTTGAGCGGCCGCCCCGCCGCCGCGCTCATCTCCACGAACAGATCGATCTCGGCATCGCTGAACTGGTCCAGACAGCCGGCGACGATCGCCTCGATCTGGGTGCCCTCGTGCTCCCCGACGGCCCGGGCCAGCGCCAGCAGCTCGTCCGGCCGCGCGTGCCGGGAGGCCACGGGCTGTCCGTCACCGTCGGAGTGCGTGCTGGACTGGGTGGTGGACAGCCCCCAGGCCCCCGCGTCCATGGCCTCGTGGAACAGCCGCAGCATCTGCTCCAGCTGCTCGGCGCTCGGCTGCCCGCCGATGGCCTCCGGCCCCATCACATACCGCCGGAGCGCACAGTGCCCCACCATGAACCCGGCGTTGACCGCGATCCGCCCCTCCAGGGCGTCCAGATACTCCCCGAAGCCGCTCCAGCTCCAGGGCGCCCCCTCCTCCAGTGCGACCAGGGACATGCCCTCCACCTTGGACATCATCCGGCGGGTGTAGTCGGCGTCCTCGGGCCGGTCGGGATGCAGCGGCGCGAGCGTGAAGCCGCAGTTCCCGGCCGCGACGGTCGTGACCCCGTGATTGAGCGAGGGCGTGGCGTACGGGTCCCAGAAGAGCTGGGCGTCGTAGTGGGTGTGGGGATCGACGAAGCCGGGGGCGAGGACGAGGCCGTGCGCGTCCTCGCTGGTGCGGGAACCTTCGGTGATCTCGCCGATGACGGCGATACGGCCGCCTCGTATGCCGACGTCGGCGGTGTAGGCGGGCGCGCCGGTGCCATCCACGACGGTGGCGCCCTTGATCAGGTGGTCCAACATGCCAGGAGCCCCCTCATACCGCCTGACGGAACCGCGACGTCCGATGCACCGGATCCGTGTCGATCTTCGGAATCACGTGCTCCCCGATCAGCCGAATCGTCTGCAGCGTCTCCTCCTTCGGCACCCCCACCGGCAACCCGAAGCTCAGCTGATCGGCGCCGGCCTGCTCCCACCGCTTGCACTGCCGCAGCACCTCGTCCGGATCCCCGCAGATCAGCAGCTCCTCCTCGATGAGCAGCTCCACGAACTCCGGCGTGTACTGGGGCAGCGTCTCCGGCCAGACAGGGAACCCCTCGGGCCGCGGGAACGTGTCGTGGTACCGAAAGACCAGCGAGGGCAGATAGTGCAGCCCACCGTTGACGGCGATCTCGATCGCCTCGGCGTGCGTGGGCGCGCAGATCGCCGTGGTCGTCACCATCACGTTGTCGTTCACGAAGTCCCCGACGGGCTCCGCGTTCACGACCGCCGTCTTGTACTGCTCCAGCACCCATTCCATGTCGGACACCTTCTGGATGCTGAAGCCGAGCACGCCGAGCCCCTTCTTCGCGGCCATGGCGTACGAGGGCGGCGACCCGGCCGCGTACCACATCGCCGGATGCGACTTCCCGTACGGCTTCGGCAGGACCTTCCTCGGCGGCAGCTGCCAGTGCTTGCCCTGGAAGCCCACGTACTCGTCCTGGAGCCACATCTTCGGGAACTCGGCGATGGTCTCCTCCCAGATCTCCTTCGTGTAGTTCATGTCGGTGATGCCGGGCAGGAAGCCGAGGATCTCGTGGCTGCCGGCGCCCCGCCCGCTGCCGAACTCGAAGCGCCCCTCGCTGAGGTGGTCCAGCATGGCGACCTTCTCGGCCACCTTCACCGGGTGGTTGACCTGGGCGAGCGGGTTGAAGATGCCCGATCCCAGATGAATCCGTTCCGTCGCGTGGGCGAGGTAGCCGAGGAAGACGTCGTTGGCGGAGAGGTGCGAGTACTCCTCGAGGAAGTGGTGCTCGGAGGCCCAGGCGTACTTGAAGCCGGACCTGTCCGCCTGGATGACGTACTCGGTCTCCTCCATCAGTGCCTTGTGCTCGGCCAGCGGGTCGGTCTCGGCTCGCTTGCCCACGTATCCCTGTACAAAGAGCCCGAATTCCACGGCGGTTCACCGTCCTCGGTTCATGGTTTCTGACACAGCGTCAGTTTTGTGCGACTGTTGCACCACCCGCACGGAGGGTCAATACCTGACGGTCAGTCAGATGACGCTGACCCCCGCCAGCCACCCCCCGTCGATCACGAACGGCTGCCCGGTGATGTACGAGGAGTCGTCCGAGGTGAGGAACAGGGCGAGCCGGGCCACCTCCTCCGGCTGACCGACCCGGCCGAGCGGCACGAGCTTGCGGTACAGCTCGTCCAGGGCCCGGCTCATCTCCTCCGGGTCCGCGTCCGGATCCAGCCGGGCCGGGTTCGACATCGCCGTGTCGATGGCGCCCGGACAGATGGCGTTGACCCGGATCCGCCGGCCCGCCAGCTCCAGCGCGGCCACCCGGGTCAGCCCGAGCACGGCGTGCTTGGTGGCCGCGTACGTGCCCACGGCCGCCATCCCGGTGAGCGCCGTGTAGGAGGCGGTGTTGACGATGGTCCCGCCGTCCGCCATCTCCGGCACGACGGCCTTCATGCCCAGGAAGCAGCCGACCTGGTTGACCTGCACGACCTGCATGAACTCGTCCAGCGGGGTGTCCACCAGCGCGTTGAAGCGCAGGATGCCCGCGTTGTTGACCAGCCCGTCGATGCGCCCGTACGCCTGCTTCACGGCCGTGACGGCCTCCCGCCACCCCTCCTCCGTGCCCACGTCGAGATGGACGTAGAGGGCCCCTATCTCCTTGGCGAGCGCCTCCCCCTGGTCGTCCAGCACATCGGCTACGACCACCCGCGCGCCCTCCGCCCGGAAGAGCCGCGCCTCCTGCTCGCCCTGTCCGCGTGCCGCCCCGGTGACGATGACGACCCGCCCGTCCAGCTTGCCCATGCCTGCTCCTCAGTCCAGCCGGGGCGCGACCTCCGCCCCGAACACGCCGATCTGGTCGATGAGTTCGCTGCGGCTCCGGCTGCGGAACCGCACCTGGATCTGGTGCACGCCCAGCGCGCGGTACGCCCGCAGCGACTCGGCGATCTCCTCCGGCGCGCCGGCGAGGGTGCGCCGCCCAAGGTGCCAGTCGGCGGGTCCGACGTACAGCGGCTCGGTGATGGCGCCGACGGTGAAGGGAGCCTCGATGCCCGCCTGTTCCCGCAGGGCCTTGAGGCGGTCGATCTGCGCGGGCAGCCGATCCCGTGGATCGCCCTGCGGCAGCCAGCCGTCCCCCTTCAGCGCGGCCCGGCGGACGGCCGCGGGCGAGGAGCCGCCGACCCAGATCGGCACATGTTCCTGCGTGGGCCGGGGCCGCTGCCCCAGGTCGGCGAAGTCGTACAGCTTGCCGTGGTGCTCGGGGAACTCCTCGGGCCCGAGGGCCGCCCGCAGCGCGTCGACGGCCTCGTCCAGCACGGCCCCGCGCCGCTCGAAGTCCACCTGGAGGACCTCGAACTCCTCGCGCACATGCCCCGCGCCCACGCCGAGGATCAGCCGCCCCCCGGAGAGGTGATCGAGGGTGGCGTACTGCTTGGCGCTGAGCAGGGGATGCCGAAGGCCCACGACGGCGACGTGGCTGAGCAGCCGGACCCGCTCGGTCACGGCGGCGAGATGGGCGAGGGTGGCGACCGGGTCGTACCAGACCGTGCTCATCGCCGGGGCCAGCCGGCGCGGGATGGCCACGTGGTCGCAGCAGGCGAGGTAGTCGAACCCGGCCCGGTCCACGGCCCGCGCGATCTCGACCAGGTCGGCGGGCCCGGCGGTGGCCTCCCAGCCCTCCGTGTAGAGGGTGCTCTGGGACTGCACGGGCAGCTGGATGCCGTAGGCGAGACTCACGCCGGCCCCTTCCACAGCCCGTCCGCCGTCAGCCCCAGCAGGTCGATGGCGTTCCCCCGCACGATCCGCTCGACCACGTCCGGCGACAGATGCCCCATCTGTGCCTCGCCGACCTCGCGGGACTTGGGCCAGGTGGAGTCGGAGTGGGGGTAGTCGGTCTCGTACAGGACGTTGCCGACGCCTATGGAGTCGAGGTTGCGGAGCCCGAAGGCGTCGTCGAAGAAGCAGCCGTAGACGTGGTCGGCGAAGGTCTCGGACGGGGGCCGGTGGACCTTGTCGGCGACGCCTCCCCAGCCGCGGTTCTCCTCCCACACCACGTCGGCGCGCTCCAGGATGTACGGGATCCAGCCGATCTGGCCCTCCGCGTACATCACCTTCAGGTTCGGATAACGCTCGAACTTGCCGCTCATCAGCCAGTCCACCATCGAGAAGCAGCAGTTGGCGAAGGTGATGGTGGAGCCGACGGCGGGCGGGGCGTCCTCGGAGGTGGAGGGCATCCGGCTGCTGGAGCCGATGTGCATCGCGACGACCGTGCCGGTCTCGTCGCAGGCCGCGAGGAGCGGATCCCAGTCGTCGCCGTGGATCGACGGCAGGCCCAGGTACGGGGGTATCTCGGAGAAGGCGACGGCCCGGACGCCACGGGCGGCGTTCCGCCGGACCTCCCGTGCGGCGAGGTGGGCGTCCCACAGGGGGATCAGCGTGAGCGGTATGAGCCGCCCCCGCGCCGCCGGCCCGCACCACTCCTCCACCATCCAGTCGTTGTAGGCGCGCACGCAGAGCAGGGCGAGGTCCCGGTCCCGGGCCTCGGTGAAGGTCTGCCCGCAGAAGCGGGGGAAGGTGGGGAAGCACAGGGCGGACTGGACGTGATTGACGTCCATGTCGGCGAGCCGCTGCGCGACGTCGTACGACCCCGCCCTCATCTGCTCGTACGTGATGACTTCGAGCTTGATCTCGTCCCTGTCGTACCCGACGGCGGTGTCGAGCCGGGTGAGGGGCCGGTGCAGATCCTCGTAGACCCACCAGTCGCCGATCGGACCGTCGTCCCCCGGTCGGCCCATGACGGGCTTGAACCGCCCGCCCAGGAAGGTCATTTCCTTCAGCGGGGCGCGGACTATGCGTGGCCCGGTGTCCAGGTACTTCTTCGGGAGCCGGTCCTGCCAGACGTTCGCGGGCTCCACGGTGTGGTCGTCGACGGAGATGATCCGAGGAAAATCGCTCCGGATGTGCTGGGTGCTCTGGGTCTCCATGGCGCTCACGGTAGCGCCGATCTGACGGTCCGTCAGCTAGTGAGGCGGCCCTACCGTGTGCGAAGACCATGTGAGGGCCTTGTGTACTCAGGTGTACCGGTCTGTGATCGGCGTCTCCCACGGCTGACGGAACCGCCCTGAACAAGGCAAACTGACGGGGTTGTTCGTGATGCCTAGGGGGGCGAACGCATGGACGGTGGGCCGCGAGTGCCTGAGCAGCGGCGTCCCGGCTCCGCGGCCAACGCGGAGCCGGCGGCGTTGCGCTTCGGCGTGCTCGGTCCGGTGCGGGCCTGGCGCGGCGGGGAGCCGCTGAACACCGGCTCCCCACAGCAACGCGCCCTGCTCGCCGCCCTGCTGCTGCGCGAGGGCCGTACGGCGACGGCGGCGGAGCTGATCGACGCCCTCTGGGGCAACGAGCCCCCGTCACAGGCGCTGGCGGCACTGCGGACGTACGCGTCCCGTCTCCGGAAGATCCTGGACCCCGGGGTCCTGGCGAGCGAGTCCGGCGGCTACGCGGTGCGTTCGCTGGGCGAGGGCGCCCTGGACCTGGCGGTGGCGCAGGACCTGGCGGCGGAGGCGGAGAAGTCCCGGAACGCCGGGGATCTGTGCCATGCGCGGGAGGTACTGAACCGCGCCCTGGCCCTGTGGGACGGCGAGCCCCTGGCCGGAGTCCCCGGCCCCTACGCCGACGCCCAACGAGTCCGCCTGGAGGAGTGGCGCCTCCAACTGCTTGAATCCCGCCTGGACATGGACCTGGAGCAGGGCTGCCACGCCGAGGCCGTCTCCGAACTGACGGCCCTGACGGCCGCGCACCCGCTCCGGGAGAGGTTCCGCGAGCTGCTGATGCTGGCCCTGTACCGCAGCGGCCGCCAGGCGGAGGCCCTCGCCGTGTACGCGGACACGCGGCGCCTGCTGGCGGAGGAGCTGGGCGTGGACCCGCGCCCCGGCCTACGGGAACTGCAGCAACGCATCCTCCAGGCGGACCCGGCCCTGGCGGAACCCTCCGCCCCGGCGGCCGAGCCCGCCGTGGTCCCGGTGCGCCCGGCCCAGCTCCCCGCCTCCGTCCCGGACTTCACGGGGCGTGCCGCTTTCGTGGGCGAGCTGAGCGAGGTGCTGGCGTCGGCGTCGGAGGCGTCGGCGGCGGGCCGGGTGATGGCGGTCTCGGCGCTGGCCGGGATCGGGGGCGTCGGCAAGACGACCCTGGCGGTCCACGTCGCCCACAGGGCGCGTCCCGCCTTCCCCGACGGGCAGCTGTACGTCGACCTGCAGGGGGCGGGGCCGCGCCCTGCCGAGCCGGAGACCGTCCTGGGCTCGTTCCTGAGGGCCCTGGGCACGGCGGACTCGGCGATCCCCGACTCGCTGGAGGAGCGCGCGGCCCTGTACCGCTCGGTCCTGGACGGCCGCCGGGTGCTCGTCCTGCTGGACAACGCGAAGGACGCGGCACAGGTACGGCCCCTGCTGCCCGGCACGGAGGGCTGTGCGGCCCTGGTGACGTCCCGGGTACGGATGGTCGACCTGGCCGGGGCCCACCTGGTGGACCTCGATGTCATGTCCCCCGACGAGGCCCTCGCCCTCTTCACGAAGATCGTGGGCGAGGAGCGGGTGGCGGCGGAGCGGGAGGCGGCGCTGGACGTGGTGGCGGCGTGCGGCTTCCTTCCCCTGGCGATCCGCATCGCGGCATCCCGCCTGGCGGCGCGGCGCACGTGGACGGTGTCGGTGCTGGCGGCGAAGCTCGCCGACGAACGGCGCCGACTGGACGAACTCCAGGCGGGCGACCTGGCGGTCAAGGCCACCTTCGAGCTGGGGTACGGGCAACTGGAGCCGGCCCAGGCTCGGGCGTTCCGCCTGCTGGGGTTGGCCGACGGCCCGGACATGTCCCTGGCTGCGGCCGCGGCGGTCCTGGATCTGCCCGCGGAGGAGACGGAGGACCTGCTGGAGTCCCTCGTCGACACGTCTCTGCTGGAGTCCGCGGCGCCGGGGCGCTACCGCTTCCATGACCTGGTCCGGCTCTACGCGCGCGCTTGCGCGGAGAGGGACGAGCAGGCGCCTGGTGAGCGGGAGGCTGCGATGTCTCGGTTGCTGGACTTTTATCTGGCTACGGCGGCGGGGGTTTATGCGATTGAGCGGCCGGGGGATCGGTTGGTGGATCATCTGGAGCCGACCGACTATCCGGGGTTGGTCTTCGAGGACCGGCATCGGGCTCGAGACTGGTTGTATGCCGAGGCGGTCTGCCTGCTTGCGTGCGTACGTCAGTCAACCCGGCCCGATCAGCTGAGGCGGGCCGTGGACCTGTTGTGGGCAGCCATCGACCTCGCCGAATCGGGAGCCAACTCCAAGGAGTACGAGGCAACCGGAACCGCCGTCCGAACGGCCGCACGGAGCCGCGGTGACGAGCGCGCCGAGGCCCGCGCCCTGGTCACGCTGGCCAACGGCCACCACATGTCCGGCCGCTTCGAACTGGCGGATCAAGAGGCCGCCGAGGCCGTGCGGCTGGCGGAAGTGGCGGACGATCCCCTTCCCCAGTGCTGGGCATCCAACATGCTCGGGGTCATCGCGCTGTACCAAAGCCGGTATGACGTCGGCGAGGGCCATCTGACGCGGGCCATAGAGAGTTTCCGTTCCTCTGGAGACCGGCCCGGTGAGGCCAGCGCCTTGTGCAACCTCTCGCGGATACACCTGGCAACGGGCCGTACCGTGAGCGCGGTGTCCCTGGCCCAGCAGGGGACGGACATGTACGACGACATGGGCCACGCCTTCAAGGGCGCCAACGGGCGCTATGCGCTGGGGCTCGCGCTCACCCAGAGCGGTCAGCTCGAACTGGCCGCCGAACGCCTGGAAGAGGCCCGCGACCTGTTCCGCGACAGCCGACAGCGGCTCTGGGAGGGCATGACCCTCTTCCGCCTCGCAGAGGTCGACCTCGCCGCCCGGCGTCTGGCGCAGGCCGCCACCAACGCGGAGTCGGCGCTGACCCTCCTCCGTGGAATCGGCGGCGAGTGGCGGCGCGGAAACGTACTCACGGCGCTCGGCCGGGCGTTGAGCGGCATCGGGCAGAGCGGTCGTGCTCAGGTCTGCCTGCAGGAGGCGCTGGCCATCTTCGAGGCGCTGGGTGCACCGGAAGCCGATGAGGTAAGGGCTCTGCTCAAGCCGCTCACGTTGGCCTGAGAGCGGGATCCTGCACGTTCATCGTTCGTTTATCGCCGGACGGCACTCTGAGTCGTGTCGTTCCGCCGCGTCGGGGGGCAGACGGGACGTCATATGGGCGCACCTTAAGGTGTACCGGCCCATAAGTGCCCGCTCGGTGGACTCGGGGGAGCTGCCGAGCGGGCCTTTCTGACCTATCGCACAGAGCATCAGGGGAGCAGTCATGAGCGACGCCAAGAAGACGACGCAGACGGAGACCTCGGCCACCGAGGTGACCACGCTGAACACGCACGCCACCAGCGAGCCGCTGAAGCCGACCACCCTGGCGGCGGGCGAGGACACCGGCGTGGCCACCCCGGACAACACCCACGCCACCGACGAGAAGGCCTGACCAGACCTTTAACCCGACGGGGATCGGCCGCGGCGGCGCGGAGGGGGAGCCGCCGCGGCCGAGGTGTGTCCAGGTCAGGCGTTGTCCACAGGGGAACGCCTTGGGGGACCTCGCCGAGGGCGGCGTGCTGCTCACCTCGCGGGCGCTGCGGGCCGGATGGTCTCGGGGCTCCCTCTTCCGAGCACTCGCCTCGGAGGGTTGGACCCAGGTCCGGTCCGGCGTCTGGGTCGAGCCTGGGAGCGCCGTCGACGTCACCTTACGGCCGCCCCCCTGTGGGGAGGGGTAGGGGCATGCCGGACCGTGACCGACGGGGCGGTCGGGCGGCGGGCCCGTGACCCGGTCGGCCAGTGGGGCGGTCAGCCCGTGGGGCCCATCGCCGGTCGGGCGGCGGCGATGTCCCATCTGCCCGCCCCATCCGGCTGCCCCACCAGCCCCATCCGGTTTCATCCGCCCCGCCCAAGCGCTCTGCCCCACCCCATCCATCCACCGGCCGCAAGCCGCCACCCCACCGCCACGCCCCACCCAACTTCCACGCCCCACCCCCCTCACCACCCCCGCAACTCCCCCTTCACCACCTTCCCGCTCGCGTTCCTCGGCAGCTCACCCACGAACTCCACCGCCCTCGGCACCTTGTAGTTCGCCATCTCCCTGCGGGACCAGGCGATCAGGTCGTCGGAGGTGAGTACCGACCCCGGTCTGCGCACGACGTACGCCTTGCCGACCTCGCCCAGTCGTGCGTCGGGTACGCCGATCACCGCCACGTCGGCCACATCCGGGTGGAGGGCGAGGAGTTGCTCTATCTCCGCCGGGTACGCGTTGAAGCCACCGACGATGAACATGTCCTTGAGGCGGTCCGTGATGCGGAGGTTGCCGGACGGGTCGAGGACACCGATGTCGCCGGTGCTCAGCCAGCCGTCCGGGGAGATCGCCTCCGCCGTCGCGGTCGGGTCCTCGTAGTAGCCGCGCATGATGTTGAAGCCCCGGGCCTGGACCTCCCCGGGTGTGCCGGGCGCCACCGGGGCGCCCCCCGCGTCGACCACCCTCACCTCCGTCCCGGGGATCGCCCGGCCGGAGGTGGAGGCGATCACCGTCGGGTCGTCGCCGCGCCGGCACATCGTCACGATGCCGCTCGCCTCCGAGAGGCCGTACGCCGTCAGCACCGTCCCCACGCCCAGTTCGCCGCGCAGGCGTTCCACCAGGCGCAACGGCACCACCGCCGCCCCGGTCACCACGAGCCTCAGCGCCGAGAGGTCGTGGGCGTCCCGGGCGGGGTGGTCCAGCAGGGACTGGTGGAGGGTCGGCGGGCCCGGCAGGACCGACACCCGTTCCGCCGCTATGTTCGCCAGCGCCGTGTCCACGTTGAACACCGGCTGCGGGATCATCGTCGCCCCGCGCATCAGGCACGCGATCACCCCGGCCTTGTAGCCGAAGGTGTGGAAGAAGGGGTTGATGATCAGGTAGCGGTCCGTGGTGCGCAGGCCGGCCAGGTCGGCCCAGATCTCGTACGCCGTCAGCGTCTGTTCGTGGGTGATCATCGCGCCCTTGGGGCGGCCCGTCGTGCCCGAGGTGAAGATGATGTCCGACAGACACCGGCCGTCCAGCTTGCCTGCCCGGTCCCGCACTTCGGTCTCCCCCACGCCCTCCCCTCCCGCCAGGAAGTCCTTCCAGGTGCGGAAGTCCTGGGGGGCGTCGTCCGACAGCACCACCACCTGTTCCAGTGCCGGCAGCCCGGGGAGCGGGTGGCCCGCACCATCGGGCGTCCCCGCCGCCCGACGCAGCGACGCCACGTACGACGTGCCGAGGAACGTGCCCGTCACGAACAGCAGCCTCGCCCCGCTGCGGCGCAGCACGTCCGCCGCCTCCGTGCCCTTGAAGCGGGTGTTGAGCGGGACCAGGACCGCGCCCGCCGACACCGCGCCCAGTGCCGCGACGATCCAGTCCAGGGAGTTGGGGGCCCAGACCGCCACCCGGTCGCCCACCCGCACGCCGCTCGCGATACAGGCCGCCGCCGCGCGCTCCACGCGGGCGCCCAGTTCCGCGTACGTGATCCTCGTGCGGCCCTCGACCACCGCCTCGGTGTCCGCGTACCGCTCGGCCGACCATCGCACCAGACCCGGGATGGTGCCCCAGTCACTCATAGCAGCCCCCTACGCCGTAGCTGACTGACCGTCAGATTAGCTGTAACCTGACGGACTGTCAGCAGAGGAAAGGTGGGTGCACCATGGCAGGAACGGGGCTGAAAGATGCCACCGCCATCGTCGGGATCGGGCAGACCTCCTTCGCCAAGCACCTGCCGGAGGATGAGAAGACCCTCGCCTGCCGGGCCGTGCTCGCCGCCCTCGACGACGCCGGGATCTCGCCCGGCGAGGTCGACGCCCTCGCCTCCTTCACCATGGAGGAGACCGACGAGGTGGAGCTGGCGAAGGCGGTCGGGTTCGGTGATCTCACCTTCTTCAGCAAGGTCGGGTACGGAGGGGGCGGCTCCTGCGCGACCGTCGCGCACCTCGCCGCCGCCATCGCCGCCGGGCAGGCCACCGTCGGGGTCGCCTGGCGGTCGCGGAAGCGTGGCAGCGGGCCCCGGCCCTGGACCAACACCGCCGTTCAGCTCCCCACCCCGGCCCAGTGGACCCGGCCCTTCGGGCTGCTCCGGCCCGCCGACGAGATCGCCATGCTCACCCGCCGCTACATGCACGAGTACGGCGCCACCCGCGATCACCTGTTCAATGTCGCCCTCGCCTGCCGGAACCGGGCCAACCAGAATCCCGCCGCCGTGATGTACGAGCGGCCACTGACCCGCGAGATGTACATGACCTCCCGGTGGATCAGCGAGCCCCTGTGCCTCTTCGACAACTGCCTGGAGACGGACGGGGCGTTGGCCTGCGTCGTCGTCAGCAGGGAGCGCGCCCGGGACTGCGCCAAGAAGCCCGTCTACGTGCACTCCGCCGCCCAGGGTCTGCCCGCCCAGCACCACGGCATGGTCAACTACTGGAACGACGACCCCCTCACCGGCCCGGCCTGGACCGCCGCCCGGCATCTGTGGAAGCACGCGGACTTCACGCCGGAGGATGTCGACGTGGCGCAGATCTACGACGCGTTCACGGCCCTGATACCGCTCTCGCTGGAGGGGTACGGGTTCTGCGGACGGGGCGAGGGCGGGGCCTTCACCGAGCAGGGCGCCCTGGAGATCGGGGGGCGGCTGCCCCTCAACACCGGGGGCGGTGGGCTCTCCGAGGCCTATGTGCACGGCTTCAACCTCATCAACGAAGGGGTGAAGCAGCTGCGCGGCACCAGTACCGCGCAGGTTCCGGGGGCCGCCACCTGTCTGGTCACCGCCGGGGAAGGTGTCCCCACCTCCGCGCTTCTCCTGAGGAGTTGAGACAGCCGTGCTGACCCCCGTCACCGACACCGACGGCGCCCCTTTCTGGGAGTACGCCGCCCGTGGCGAGCTGCGCGTCCAGGCCTGCGCCGACTGCGGCGAGCCCCGCTTCCCGCCCCGGCCCTGCTGCCCGCACTGCCAGTCCTTCGCGAGCGAGTGGCGGGCGGTCTCGGGGCGCGGGCGTGTGTGGTCGTACGTGGTGCCGCATCCGCCGCTGCTGCCCGAGTACGCGGAGCAGGCGCCGTACAACGTGGTCGTCGTGGAGCTGGAGGACGCGCCCCGGATTCGGCTGGTCGGGAATCTGGTCGCCCGGGCAGGGGCGCTTCTCGACTCCCTTGATCCGCAGCGCATCAGAATCGGCGCCCGGGTTCAGGTGGTCTTCTCCGACGGGCTTCCGCAGTGGGTGCCGGCGTGAACGCCGTCCGGCTCTCCGTCGACAAGGACACCGGCGTCGCCGTCGTCACCCTGAACCGGCCCGAGCGGCTCAACGCCGTCGATCTCGACATGGTCCGGGAACTCGCCGGAGTCTGGCGGGAGTTGCGGTTCGACGACTCCGTGCGGGCCGTTGTCCTGACGGGGGCCGGGGAGCGGGCCTTCTGTACCGGGATCGACCGGGACTTCGTGGTGCCGCAGCCCTCGTCGCCGTACATGCAGGACGATCCACTGCTCGGCATCGGGCCGAAGGCGAACGACCTGTGGAAGCCGGTCGTGGCCGCCGTGCGCGGGATGGCCTGCGGTGGGGCCTTCTATCTGCTGGGCGAGAGCGAGTTCGTCGTCGCGGACACCACGGCTTCCTTCTTCGATCCGCACACCACGTACGGCATGGTCAGCGCCTACGAGTCGGTGCTCATGGCCCAGCGGATGCCGTACGGGGAGGTGGCCCGGATGATGCTCATGGGCACCGCCGAGCGGATCTCCGCCCGGCGGGCCCACGAGATCGGGCTCGTGTCCGAACTGGCCGAGCCGGGCGGGGCGTTGGAGGCGGCCGTACGCTGTGCCGCCGTCATCGCCGGGTATCCGACGAAGGGCGTTCAGGGGACGGTACGGGCCCTGTGGGCGGCCAAGGACGCGGCGCGTGCGCAGGCGTTCGCGCAGGCGCCGCATCTCATCGCGCTCGGGAATCTGCCGGCCGAGCGGCAGGCGGAGCTGTTCGAGGGGCGGCCGCGGGAGTACCGGGTGCGTTAGGGCCTGACCTGGGCCTCAGGGTGCGCCTCGCAGTGGTCGACCTTCAGCAGGAGGCGCTCACCGACCGTCACTCGGGTGGTCGCCTTGCCCTTCGCGGGCACCGTGACCGTGTAGGAGGCGTTGTCGAGGATCTCGGTACCTTCGTCGTCGTAGAAGGTGACCCGGGCCTGGAACTCGGCCTCGCGGTTGTTCGGGTTCGTGATCTCGACCGTCGCATACGGCTTCTTCTCGGTCGCACAGCTGATCAGCTTCGCCGTCCCGTCCTCCAGCCGCTTGCTGCTACCACCGGAAGGGGTGGAGGTGGCCCGGCGGGTCGGGCGCCTGGTGTAGTAACCCCCGCTGGTGCCGCCACTCGTACTCGTACCGCTGCTGCCGTAGCTGTCGTCGTCCGAGTCGTCGTACGACCCGCTCCCCGACGTGGACGACGAGCTGTCGTGGTCCTGGTGGGAGCTGCTGCACCCGCCCCCGCCTCCGCTCCCGTGGCGGCTGTGGTGCCGGCCGGTCGAGAAGCCGGTGAGGCTGAGCACCACGAGGGTCAGTACGGCCGTGAACTTGAGTGCGCGCGTCCGTGTTTGCATGTGCATGCCATCACCTTAGCGACCGGTGGCACCACCTGGCGGGTGCTCGGTGCCGGGGGTAGCGTCAGGCGTGAGACGGCCGCCGTCTGGAGCCCTTCCGTGTAGCCGGTACGACGGCCGTCACTTCGGCGCGATTCAGGCGGTCCGCGCCGTCCCCGTCCCCTTCTCCGCGTCGAGCGCGTACACGCAGCGGTCCTTGCTGCACGCGTACACCACTCCGTCCTTGACGACCGGGGAGCCGGTGATCTCGCCGCCCGTGGCCAGCTTCCACCGGAGTCGGCCGTCGTCGGCCTTCAGGGTGTAGAGGAGATGGTCGGTGGAGCCGAAGTGGATGCGGCCCTCGGCCACCGCGGGGGCGCCCACGACGTCGCCGCCGGCCTGGAAGCGCCACTTGGGGGTGCCGGTGACCGCGTCCAGGGTGTACAGCCCCTTGCCGCTGCCGACGTGGACATGGCCGGCGGCGACCAGGACCGGCTCGATGGAGGAGCGGGCCTCGGTGGCGATGCGCCAGCGGTCGCGGCCGTCGGTGGCGTCCAGGGCGTAGACCGTGCCCAGGTAGTCGGCGAGGTAGATGCCGCCGCCGGTGACGGCCGGGCCCGGGGCGAAGGCGGGCGGGCAGAGGAAGACCGCCGGGGCCTCGAAGTGCCAGCGCACCATGCCGCTCGCCACGTCGATGGCGAGGACGCGGGTGCCGGCGGAGACGTAGACGTAGCCGTCGGGGGCCGGGGTGATGCGGACCGGGACGCCGCCGCAGGAGGCCGCGTCGCCGATGGGGTACGACCAGCGCTCCTCGCCGGTGCGGGCCTCCAGGGCGCGCAGCCGGGCGTCCTGCCAGACGTAGACGGTGCCGTCGTGGACGGCGGGGCCGGCCTCGGGGGACTCGAAGTCGGTCTGGCAGCCGGTGATCTCCCACAGCTTCTGACCGCCGGAGGCCTCCCAGGCCTGGACGCCGCCGCCGCGGGTGCCGGTGACGACCGTGCCCCGGTCGGCGTGCAGGGAGTACACCCAGGCGTCCGTGGACAGCCGCCACAGGTCGGCGCCCTCGCGGGCCTCCAGGGCGAACAGGGTGGGGCCGTCGGAGGCGTGGATACGGCCGTCCGCCACAGCCATCGACCAGGCGACGTCCCTCGTCTTGAAGCGGCGCCGGCCCGTGCCCACGTCCAGGGCGTGCACCTCGAAAGAGGTGACGTAGACGAGGTCGCCGTCGACGGACGGGGTGCCCCAGACGTCGTTGGACATCCGGAAGCGCCAGGGGCGCCAGCCGCTCGCGGTCTCCGGGGGCGCGGGCGGGGCGGGCGGTACGGCAGGGCCTACGGCAGAGTCTGTGCCGTTCACGCCGGGGCGGGGGCGGGACCAGCTGGCGACCAGGCCGGCCTCCGGCGGGGGCGCCTTGACGGCGGCGGCGCGGGCGTCGGCGACCCGGGGGCCGGGGCCGATGGGCACCTGGGCGCCGGCCAGCCGGACGGGGCCGGTGTCGGGTGCGCCCACCGCGCCCGCCGTACCCACCGCGCCGAACGGTGCGGGGGACGGGACGGCGGGGTCGTAGGAGGGTGGCGGGGGTACGGCCCCTCGGCCGCCGCTGCGGGGGCCGGCTGCGGTGGGGGCCGGCTTGGCGGCGGGGCGGCCGCCGCGGCGGGACTCGATGAGGGCGACGGCCTTCTCCGGCAGCCAGGCGGAGGCGGTTCCGCTGTCGTCGGAGCCGGAGCCGAAGAGGTGCGGGGCGAGCTGGGCCTGGAGGTCGGCAGGGCTGGGGCGGCCGGGGGCCTCCATCTGCATACAGACCTCGATGAGCGGGCGCAGCTCGTCGGGCAGCCCGGTGAGGTCCGGGCCCTCGCGCAGCAGCATGAAGACCGTCTCGACCGGGTTGGCGCCGTGGAAGGGCGGGTGGCCGGTGGCCGCGAAGACCAGCATGGAGCCGAGGGAGAAGACGTCGCTGGCGCCGGTGACGCTGCGGGAGTCCTTGGCCTGCTCGGGGGACATGTAGGCGGGGGTGCCGACGGCGACGTTCGTCATCGTCAGGCGGGTGTTCGAGACGCCGGAGGCGATGCCGAAGTCGATCACCCGGGGGCCGTCCTCGACCACCAGGACGTTGGAGGGCTTCAGGTCGCGGTGGACCAGCCCGGCACCGTGGATGGACTGCAGGGCCTCGGCCACGCCCGCCGCCAGCCAGCGCACCGCCTGGGCCGGGAGCGGCCCGCACTCGTTCACTATCTCCTCTAGGGAGGGTGCGGGGACGTAGGCCGTGGCGAGCCAGGGCACGGCGGCGCGCGGGTCGGCGTCGACGACGGCCGCCGTGTAGAAGCCGGAGACCGCCCGGGCCGCCTCCACCTCACGGGTGAAGCGGACCCGGAAGAGCTGGTCCTCGGCCAGCTCGGTGCGGACCGTCTTGATCGCCACGCGCCGGCCGGATGCCGAGCGTGCCAGATAGACCAGCCCCATGCCGCCGGCCCCCAGCCGGCCCAGCACCTCGAACGGCCCGATCCGCCGCGGATCGTGCTGCGTCAGCTGATCCACCACTTGCCTGCCACCTCCCCGTACGAGCCGCGCCACCCACATATGTACGCGACCGAAGTGCAGCGTCTCACCACCGCACCGCCATGGCGGCACGCACCCTGATTCTTCCTGGCCGGGCGGCTGGTTGCGAACCCGGTGATGAATCGGGGTGTCTCGTGCCGAATAGGGTCATTTCATCGCCGTAGTGCCTGCCTCGGCGCCTGCCTCACCGCTGCAGTACCGCGAACGACGCCCCCTGATTGTCGGTGACGACGGCCACTCGTCCGTACGACGTCTCGAAGGGTGGCACCTGGACCCGCCCGCCGAGCCGCTGTACGGCCCCGACGGCGTCGTCCAGGTGCGTGACCCGGAAGTGAGTGACGAAGTGCGGGGGCATCTCGACCGGGAAGACCTCGGAGACGTCCGCGCGGCCGAAGTCGGGCTCGGCGCCGGCACCGAACAGCGCGTCATGGAAGAGGGCGCCGTAGAAGGTGTTGGCGGCGGCGGTGTCGCGGGTGTACAGCTCGACCCAGACGAAGGTGTTCGGCTCGTGCCGCCGCCCGAAGCCGGGGTGGCTGCCCGCCTGCCACAGGCCGAACACCGCGCCCTGGGGGTCCGCGGCGAGGGCGGCGGTGCCGAGGTCGCCCACCGGGAAGGGGGCCATGACCACCTGCCCGCCGGCCTCGGCGATCCGCCGGCCGAGGGCCGCGGCGTCCGGGGTGGCGAAGGACACCGTCCAGACGGTGGGCATCCGGCCGTCCATCTTGGGGGCGAGCGAGGCGACGGGCTCGTCGTCCAGCAGGGCCCACACCGAGGAGCCCAGAGCCTCCTCGAAGGTCCACCCGAAAAGCTCACCGTAGAACCGCTTGCCCGCCTCGACGTCGGCAAGCTGGGCGTCCACCCAGCAGGGAACGCCCTCTCCGTACACCGATGCCCTGTTTTCGGCCATGTCGCCAAAGTAACCGCGCCGCGCGCACCCCGCAGACCAGCCACACCACCCCCGATGCACCCATGCACCCCATTTGCAGTCGGCCGAATCGCGCTCCGATCACCCCTCGGTAAGCTGACGGCATGACAGGACAAGTGCGTACCGTCGACGGCCGCGTGGCCGGCCGGCGTGGGCAGGCGACCCGGCAGAAGCTGCTCGACTGCCTCAGCGAGATGCTCAGCTCCTCCCCCTACCGGGACGTCAAGGTCATCGATGTCGCCCGGAAGGCGGGAACTTCGCCCGCGACCTTCTACCAGTACTTCCCGGACGTCGAAGGCGCCGTCCTGGAGATCGCCGAGCAAATGGCCGCCGAGGGCGCCGGGTTGACCGCGCTGCTGGAGGGGCGGAGCTGGGCCGGCAAGGCCGGGTGGCAGACCGCGCAGGAACTCGTGGACGGCTTCCTGGAGTTCTGGCGGAAGAACGACGCGATCCTGCGCGTGGTCGACCTCGGCGCCGCCGAGGGGGACAAACGGTTCTACAAGATCCGTATGAAGATCCTGAACTCGGTGAACAACTCCCTCGTGGACTCCATCGCGGAACTCCAGTCCAAGGGCAGGGTCGACAAGGACGTGAACCCGGCGGCGGTGGCCGGCTCACTGGTCGCCATGCTCGCGGCGGTGGCGGCGCACCAGAAGGGTTTCCAGACCTGGGGCGTCAAGCAGGCCGAACTCAAGCCGAACCTGGCGCTGTTGGTGCACCTCGGTGTGACAGGCAAGAAGCCGACGAAGTAACACACGGCCCTTTTCCAGGCCCCAAGTCCTGTCTGGCAGGCGGTGGTTCACCCGGGTGAACCACCGCCTGCCTTCTTTTCGGGTCCGGGTGCGCCGCCCGGGGCCTCGGTGACGCCGGACCGGCTCCCGTGTCCGGGGTCGTTCGCCTCCCGCCACGCCTTCGCCCACTGCTCCACCTCGGCCCGGCGATCGACGGGCAGGTCCGGGTCGTGCAGCAGGGCGTCGAGCACCTGACCCGCGAGGGGGTGCGCGGCGTTCTGGGACAGCCAGGCGAGCGCGTGGGTGACGGCGGCCGCACGCCAGGGGGCGGGTGCGGTGTGGCCGAGCAGTTCCGCCAGCGGGCGTCCCATCGTGGGGCGGGCCGCCCTGGGCTCCAGCCAGGCGAGGAACAGCTCGGCAGCGCGGGCCAGCCGCTCCCCCGTCAGGTCGGGCTGGGCCAGCAGTTGCGGGAACAGGTCGTCGGGGCCGTTGCCGAGGGTGGCTCCGCGCCGGGCCAGCCAGTCGAGTGTGTGGTCGATCAGCACCGCCCGCTGTCGCGTCCCGCTCGGCACCTCGTCCAGCAGTCCGATGAGGACGGGCACCGCACTACCGCTGCCGACGGTCCGCAGCAGCTCGCGGGGCAGGGGTCCGGCGGTGTCTCCGGGACCGGGTTCGGCCAGCAGGGGCAGCAGCAGGCCGATGCGGTTCTCCTCCTCCGGGTGGCGCTCCAGCCACGCTGCTGCCAGGGCCTCGGCCTCGGCCCGCAGGTCGGGCGGCAGGCCGGCGCAGACCAGCAGCGGGCTGAGCACCCGGTCGGCGTTGCGGGTCGCCGCGTGGACCCCGAGCCAGGTGGCGGCGGCCCGGAACGCGGCAGCGGCCTCGTCGGGGCCGGGGGACGGCAGGGCGAGCAGCGGCGCGATGACGAACCGCGCCTCGGGCTGGTCGGCGTGCGACTCCAGCCAGCGCAGGGCGTGCGCCACCGTCTGGCGGGCCGCGTCCTGCGCAAGGCGGTCGTGATGGCGCAGCAGCGGCTTGAGGACGTACGTGGCATACGGATCCGCGTCGGGCTGCGCCAGCCATTCCAGGGCCTGCCGTGTGGTGTCGGCGCGGCCCGGCTCCGCGGTGAGCAGGTCGGGCAGTACGAGGCTGGCGTCGGCGCCGGTCGCATGGCGCTCGACCCATTTCACGGCGGCGGCGGACACCTCGGTCCATGTCGTGCCGCCCGGGCCCGTGCTGCGGAGCAGCAGGTGGAGCAGCGAGGCGTTAGGCCGGTGCCCAGGGACCCGCAGCCAGTCGAGGGCCGCCTTGACGGTCTGTCGGAGGTGCGGCTTCGGCAGGTCCTCGCGGGCGAGGAGGGCGCGCAGCAGGTACTGCTGCTCCTCGGTGACCGGATGCTGCCCGAGCATCTCCAGGGCACGTTCGACGACCGATCCGTCGCGTTGCAGCAGGGCGCACAGGACGAAGCCGTGCGGTGCGTCGTCGTGCCGGGCCAGCCACCGGCGCGCGTAGGCGATGGCCTGGTCGGCCTGGGGGTCGGTGAGGTCGGCGCGCAGCAAGGGCCGGAGAAGGTAGGTGGCCTGCGCGTCGGTGATGTGGTCGCGCAGCCAGGCCAGGGCGAGGCCGACCGCCCGGCCCTGGTGCACCCCGAGATCGTCGCGGCGCAGGGCACGGCCCAGGACGAACGTTCTGCGGGGGTGGCCGGGGTTCCTGACGGTCCAGGTCAGAGCCGTGTCGACCACGGCCTTGGCCCGGGGCCCGAGGTCCTCGCGCTCCAGCAGGGGGACCAGCAGCACGGTGCCGGCCGGGTGCCTCGGGTTGCGCCGTAGCCAGTCCTGGGCCGCTGCCACGACCCGCCCGCTGGTCACGGCCGGCAGATCGGCGCGGGCCAGGGCGGCGCCCAGCAGGTGAACGGCGCGCCGATCGCCTCCGTAGCTGCCCACCCAGGCCAGCGTGCGGTCGGTCACGGCCTCCAACCGGTCCGGCCCGAGACCGTCCGCGTACAGCAGGGCCTGCAGGAGGACGCCCGTCCTCTGGGCGCCGGCCATGGCCTCCAGGCAGGCCATGGCGCTGGCGAGCAGTTCCTGCGGCAGCGGGCCGGTGACCTTGTCCACCGCCTGGGCCAGCACGGCGGGCAGGGCGCCGGGCCGCTCGCGCTTGATCTGTGCCAGCCAGGGGCCCACCAGCTCGTCCCAGAGCCGGAGCATCCCCGCCTGCCAGGGCGTCCGGGCCATCAGGTCGAAGGCCGTCTCACCGAGGGCGTCGGCGGCGAGCAGCTCTCCGATCCTGCGCGCTCTGACGCCGAGCCACCGGGCGCAGGCGGCTTCGATCTCGGACTGCCGGTACTCCTTCTGGTCGGTGGTCCAGCGCGACAGATGCCGGACGGCCTGTGCGAAGACCGGGCCGTCGTCGAGCAGGGCGTCGAGCAGCTCCTCGGCGGTGCGGCTCTGGACGATGTCCCCGTCCGGGATCAGTGTGGCGTCGAGCAGACCGTCGGCCACGATGTCGTGGACCAGCTCGAGCCGGTCACCGCTGCCCACCAGCCAGCCCTCCAGGCGCAGCCTGGCGACCACGTCACGGCCGTAGTGGCCGAAGCCCTCTTCGCCGCGCTTCGTGACCGCCCGGTCCACCGCCGACTCCACGGCCGCAGAGCGGTCCTGTGGGCAGGCCAGCAGGGCCACCGCGGAGGCCAGCAGGGGCACGCGCGGCCGGGAGTGGCCCGCTTCGCGGTCCGTGTCGGCCGGGACTTTGAAATCGCGTTCGAGTCGCCGGCGCAGCCAGGCGAACAGATCGTCCTGCCGCAGTTCGGAGAGGTCGGGGGCGCGCTGCCCCGCCTGTGCCTGCTTCTCCAGTGCCAGCGCGATCAGCAGGGCCAAGATCGGGCGGTCGCTGCACGCGGTGACCAGCTGGTCCTCGTCCCACAGCAGCCGTGCCTGCGGAGCCACCCTCCGGAAGATCCCGGCGGCGACCCTGGCGCGGTACTCCTCGCCGTCCTCCAGGCGGACCTGGACGAAGAGCCGCTCAGCGGCGTCCCGGACGAATTTCTGCAGTGCCCCGGGCCGGGCCGAGGCCAGGCAGGCGACCCGCCCTTCCGGGTCGTGGGTCTGCAGTTCCTGGCTGACGTCCGGCAGGCGGAGCCGGGTGTAGCTGTCCAGGTAGTCGAGGACGAGCAGGACCCTGGCCGCGCCCGCGACCCAGGCGTGCGCCATGGCCGCCTGGACGAGCTCCTCGGCGGTCACGGGCGACTCCACGTGCAGGACCAGCCAGGCCGTCTCCCGCTGGGCCAGCGCCGCCACCTCGAAGCAGGTGCGGGTCTTGCCGGCGCCGGCCACGCCGGTGAGCAGCACCCCGCGTTCCGGCTCCGCGTAACCGCCGGGCTGGAACTGTGTGGCGAGCAGTCCCATCAGGCGGGCCGGCGCGGAGGCGCTGCCCGGGGCGGGACTGACGAACTCCAGCCGCTGCTCGGTGAGGTACTGCTCCTTCTCGTCCAGTCCCCGCAGCACCTGCTCGTGGGTGCGCAGATGCGGGGAGAACCAGGACAGCTCCCGCGGGGCGAGTTCGGCGAGATCCTCGGTCCTGGCCGTCCACCCCGAGTCGCGCAGCCAGCCGTTGGCGCTGTTGTAGCGGCCGCTGACCACGCCGACGACGGCGTCGTCGGAGGTACGGCGCACGGGGGCGCCGCTCATGCCCTTCAGCAGGTCCTTCGTGCTGAGGCGGCCGAGCCGGACGCCGTCGCTCCGCTCGGTCGTATGCTCCCAGCTCCCCTTCGCCCTCATGCGCTGGAAGGTGTACTCGGCGCCGTACAGGGGGACCTGCCCGAAGCCGTCGACGACCACGTCCGTGCCGGACTCCACCGTCTCCGTCGGCATCGCGCGGGTCACGGACGCGGGAAGCGGGCTGTCGGTGCGCAGAACGGCCAGGTCGTGGGCCGGGTCCACTTGTTCGACCGTGGCCGTGGCCGCCGGGCCGCCCGCCAGCGGGGCGAAGCGCACACGCGCGCCCGGCGCCGCGAGGCCCAGGTCGGCGAGGACGTGGCAGGCGGTGGCGAGGACGCCGGGCGAGAGCTGGAAGCACGTTCCCGCCGGGGAGTCGTCGGCGGGATGCAGGACGACGCCCAGATAGCCGAGGACTCCGGAGGAGGACACAGTCATCAGGACGCCTCGTCGTCCGCGCCGTCGCCGTCGCCCTCCCCCTCACCGCCGCCGTCGCCGCCGCCGTCGTCCGGTTGCGCTCCCCTCCCGTCGTACGTCAGCTTCACCTTGAGCGTGACCTCGCCGCTCGCCCCCGCCACGATGATGTCGCCCTTGGCGGTGAACTTGATGCCGAACTCCACCTCCATGGCATCCGGCCTGGCCGCGCGGCCGGCCCGTCCGAGGGCCGTCGCCGTGGAGGCCGCGATCTCCACGATCGCCGACTGCGCCTGCCCGAAGGCGTCCCGGACGCGCGCGGCGAGTTGAGCCGGCCGCGCGGCTGTCGGCTCCGTTCCCGGCAGCTCCACGGGAGTGGCCTCCACCAGGACCTCGATCCCGCCCACTGCCACCGGAACGTACATACCGGCCCTGCCCGCCCCTGTCTCCATACCGGCCATGCCCCCCGTCTCCCGGATCCGTCGATCCCGTTCCCGGTGTATCACAGGCGCCTGCGCCGCACCGGGTGAACGGCCGGTCCCCGCAGCCCCGTTGGTCGCTACCCCCGTGCCGCAGGCAGCGGCCGGTCCTGCACCACGTGCTTCATCACCAGCGTCGAGGTCAGCCGCTGCACCCCCGGCAGGGTCGCGAGCCGCTCGTCGTACAGCCGCTGGAAGGCCGCGAGGTCGGCGGTGGCCACCCGGAGCAGATAGTCCGGCTCGCCGAACAGCCGCTGGGCGTCCAGGACGTGTTCCAGCTCGCTGACCGCCCGCTCGAACTCGGCGACCGTCTCCCGGTCCTCCTGCCGCATGGAGACGAAGACCAGCGCCTCGAAGTTCAGCCCGAGCGCGGCCGCGTCCACCACTGCCCGGTAGCCCTGGATGGCGCCGGAGCGCTCCAGCTCGCGCAGCCGCCGGTGGCAGGGCGAGACACTCAGGCGCACCCGGGCGGCCAGCTCGGTCACGGTCAGCCGCCCGTCCTGCTGCAGTTCGGCAAGGATTTTCCGGTCCACGTCGTCCATGAAGAAGATAATTGCTCAGATCTCGCGATCACGGGCAAACTTCAGGAACACTTTCGGGCCATTCACGCCTAATGTCCCCAGCATGGACTCAGGACTGCTCTTCTCCTTCCTCGCCGTGGACCTGCTGCTGGTGTGCGTACCGGGCGCGGACTGGGCGTTCGTCATCGCGACCGCCCTGCGCGGCCGCTCGGTGCCGCGCGCGGTGGCGGGCCTGGTCTCCGGCTACGCCCTGCACACGGTCCTGGCGACGGCGGGTCTCGCGGTCCTGGTGGCGGGCTCGCCCCGGCTGCTGACGGCGCTGACGGTGGCGGGCGCCGGGTATCTGCTCTGGCTGGGCTGGGGGGTGCTGCGCCGCCCCGCCGTCCCGGGCGCGGCGGACGAGACCTCCGACACCGACCGGGGCCTGTTCCCGCGGGGCGCCACGATCAGCGGCCTGAACCCCAAGGGCCTGCTGCTCTACCTCTCCGTACTCCCCCAGTTCCTCACCCTCCGCGGCGCCCACCTGCCCGTACCCGCGCAGACCGCGGCACTGGGCCTGCTGCACATGGCGTGCTGCGCGGCCGTGTACCTCAGCGTCGGCGCCCTGGCCCGCGTCCTGCTGGCGGCCCGTCCGTCAGCGGCCCGCGCGGTCACCCGCACGTCGGGCGCCGCGATGCTGGGAATCGGCGCGTTTCTGCTGGTGGAGCGCCTGGCGACGCTGTAGCTACCGGCGCGTGAGCCGAAAGATCCGGATCTCCCGCTCCACCCGCGCCTGATACGTCGCGTACGGCGGCCAGAACGCCAGCAGTGTCTTCCAGGCGGCGGCGCGTTCCTCCCCCTCCAGCAGCCGGGCCGTGACGGGGATGTCCCGGCCCTTCCAGCTGATGGAGGCATCCGGATGGGTGAGCAGGTTGTGGGTCCAGGCGGGATGGTCGGTCCGGCCGAAGTTGGAGCCGACGAGGAGCCAGCCGCGCCCGTCCCCCTCCGGCATGCAGGCCAGCGGCGTCCGGCGCGGCAGGCCGCTCCTCGCCCCGGTGGAGGTGAGGATCACCCCCGGCAGCAGCTGGGCGCTGAGCAGCACCTTTCCCCGGGTGAGCCGGTGGACGGCCCGGTCGAGGGCCGGGATCACATGCGGGGCGACCTTCGCGAAGGCCCGGGTGGCGGACACCTTCTGCACGAACCGCACGCCGACGGCGGCCATCAGACCGCCACCTGCCCGCGCACGAACAGCCCGGCCTCCTCGGCGGCCCGGTCCCGCAGCCGGTGCACGGGCCCGAACAGCAGCTCGTCCCCGGCCGCCCGTTTGAAGTACAGGTGGGCCTCGTGCTCCCAGGTGAACCCGATCCCGCCGTGCAGTTGGACGGCTTCTCCGGCCGCACACCGCAGCGCCTCCAGCGCCTGCGCGAGCGCGAGCCCGCCCACCCGCTCCCCGTGCGCGGTGGCCCAGGCGGCGTAATACGCGGCCGAGCGCGCGGCCCGCACGCCCACGTACACGTCCGCCAGCCGGTGCTTGACCGCCTGGAAGGAGCCGATGGCCCGCCCGAACTGCTCCCGCTGCCCGACGTACTCCACGGTCCGCTCCAGCGCCCGGTCGGCGGCCCCCAACGCCTCGGCGGCGAGCACGGCGGCGACGGTGTCACCGAGTCCGGCGAGGGCGGGAAGCACGTCCTGGTCGGCCGGGCCCAGCAACTCGGCGGGTACGTCCCGAAGTTGGATCCGGCCCTGCGGCCGGGTCGCGTCGAGCGCGGTCTGCCGGGCCCGTACGACCCCCACGGCGTCCCCCGCGACCAGGAACAGCAGCGTCCGGGACCGCGCGAACCCGCCGGTGTGCGCGGCGACGACGAGCAGCCCCGCGCTGTGTCCGTCCAGCACCTGGTCGACCTGTCCGTACAGCCGCCACCCGTCCCCGCTCTGCCGGGCCTGCACACCCCCGGCCCGGCCCCCGCCGGCCCACGGGCCGGCGTTGCCGCCGGTCAGAGCCAGGGCCGTGGTGAGGGCGGGGCCGGGGACGGCGAGGGCGGCGGTGAGGGTGCCGGCGGCGATGCGGGGCAGCAGGTCGGCGCGCTGGGTCTCGGTGCCGAGCGCGAGGATCAGCGGGGCCGCGAGGACTGAGGTGGCCAGCAGCGGGGAGGGGGCGAGCGTGCGCCCCACCTCCTCGCAGGCGAGGGCGAGTTCGGTGGCCGAGCAGCCGATGCCGCCGTAGGCCTCCGGGAGGGCGAGCCCGGGCAGGCCGAGCCGGCCGGCGAGGGCGGACCACAGGGCGGGGTCGTACCCGGCCGGACTGTCGACGGCGGCCCGCAGCGCCTCGGCGTCACAGCGTTTGCGGAGCAGTTCACGCAGGGTGCGGCGGATCTCGTCCTGCTCGGCGGTGAGACGCGTGTCCATGGCTGATCCGATCCCTCCGACCTGATCTGACGGTGCGTCATGTTAGGGCGGGCGAGGAGGGATGCCCAGGGGTGCGACACCTGCCGCGGACAACCGTATCTGATGTACCGTCAGATTCATGAAGCCCGGGAACCGGAAAGTCGCCGTGGCCGGGGTGGCCCTCTCCGACTGCGGCCGCGTGGACGACACGACCCCCTACACCCTGCACGCCCAGGCGGCCCGCCGCGCCCTCGCGGACGCGGGCCTGGACCGCACCCTGGTGGACGGCTTCGCCTCGGCGGGCCTCGGCACGCTGGCCCCCGTGGAGGTGGCCGAGTACCTGGGCCTGCGCCCCACCTGGGTGGACTCCACCTCCGTCGGCGGCTCGACCTGGGAGGTCATGGCGGCCCACGCGGCGGACGCGATAGCGGCGGGGCATGCGAACGCCGTCCTGCTGGTCTACGGCTCGACGGCGCGGGCGGACATCAGGGCGGGCCGCAGAACGGGCAACCTGTCCTTCGGCGCGCTCGGCCCGCTCCAGTTCGAGGTCCCGTACGGCCACACGCTGATCGCCAAGTACGCGATGGCGGCCCGTCGGCACATGATCGAACACGGCACGACGATCGAGCAGTTGGCCCAGGTGGCGGTCCAGGCCCGCGCCAACGCCGCCCTGAACCCCGAGGCGATGTTCCGCGACCCGATCACGGTCGACGACGTCCTGTCCGGCCCGATGATCGCCGACCCCTTCACCAAGCTGCACTGCTGCATCCGCTCGGACGGCGGGGCGGCGGTCCTGCTGGTGGCCGAGGAGTACGTACGGGACTGCCGTACGGCCCCCGTCTGGATCCTCGGCACCGGCGAGCACGTCTCCCACGCCACCATGTCCGAGTGGCCGGACTTCACGGTCTCCCCGGCGGCGGTGAGCGGCAGGCTCGCCTTCGAGCGGGCCGGAGTCCGGCCGTCCGAGATCGACTTCGCCGAGATCTACGACGCCTTCACCTACATGACCCTGGTGACCCTGGAGGACCTGGGCTTCTGCGCGAAGGGCGAGGGCGGGGCGTTCGTGGAGAAGGGCCGGCTGCTGGTCTCCGGGGACCTCCCCGTGAACACGGACGGGGGCGGCCTGTCCGCCCAACACCCCGGCATGCGGGGCCTGTTCCTGCTGGTGGAGGCGGTACGGCAGCTGCGCGGGGAGGCGGGCGAGCGCCAGGTGCGACGGCCGGACGGGAAGGTGCCGTACCTCGGTGTCGCCTCCGGCACGGGGGGCTGGTTCTGCTCCTCGGGGACCGTGGTGCTGGGCCGGGAGTGACGGCTTACCGGCCGAGGGCCCGGACCATGCGGTGGTCCGGGCCCTCGTGTGCGTCGCCGGAGTTCAGCTGACCGGTGTCGTGATGGTGGCGGTGTTTCGGGTCGTCACACCGCAAGTCGCCCGAGGTGATACTCGACCCATGGCACAGACCGATCTCCACGAACTGCTGCGTTCCCTGCGGGTGTGGTCGCCCGAGCTGACGGAGCTACGGCCCTTCGACCCGGACCAGGCGCCCGCGACACCGCTGCCCCTGTTCACGAGCTGGTTCGCGGAGGCGGTGGAGGCGGGCCAGCCGGAGCCGCACACCATGGCGCTGGCGACGACGGACGAGGACGGCCGTCCGGACGTACGGATCGTGATGCTGCACGGCGCGGACGCGGACGGCTGGTCGTTCGCGACCCACGCCACGAGCCGCAAGGGCCGGGCCCTGAGCGCCCACCCGTACGCGGCCCTGGCCTTCTACTGGCCGGTGCTGGGACGGCAGGTGCGGGTGCGGGGCCCGGTGACATCGGCACCCTCACAGGAGAGCCAGGCGGACCTGCACGCCCGCTCCACCGGAGCCCTGGCGGCGGCGCTCACCGGGCGGCAGAGCGCGGAGCTGTCCTCGCTGGAGGAGCTGCGGCAGGCGTCGGAGTCGGCCTGGGAGCGGGCCCTGCAGAACCCGACGGAGCCGTCCGAGACCTGGACGCTGTACCGCCTCCAGCCGGAGGAGGTGGAGTTCTTCCAGGGAGACGCGGCGCGCAGACACGTACGCCTGACCTACCGCCGTACCGCGACCTCGAACGCTTCGGGGTGGTCGCGGCAGTTGCTGTGGCCCTGAACGGCGACAGTCAGTCTCTCTCCCCCCGAATTCACCTCCCGAACTCCCACACCGCGAAGTCCGCCACGCCCCGGTAGCCGATCCGCTGGTAGAGCCCGTTGCTGGTCGGGTTCGCGAGATCGGTGAAGAGGAGGACCTCCTCCGTCCCGGACTCCCGGGCCACCCGGCTCACCTCGCCGGTGACCGCGCCCGCGTAGCCACGGCCGCGCAGGTGCGCCGGGGTGTACACCGTCTGCACCCGCACCTGTCCGGCCGCCTCCGGCGTCACCCCTGCCATGGAGACGGGGGTGCCGTCGGGGGTCTCCCAGAGGGTGAGGCCGCCGTGGGCGAGGCGGGCGTCGGTCCACTCGCCCGCGTCCTGTACGGCGGGCAGGTCGACCGCCGCCATGAACTCGCCGTACCAGCGCATGAGAAGGTCCCGGTCCGCCGGGGCGGCCACCCTGGGGCTTCCCTCGGGCAACCGCTCCGGTGCGGTCAACTCCGCCAGCCGGTAGAGCCGTTGACGCTGGTGGATCGTGCCCGCCGTGCCGGTGCGCCGCTGCCAGGCCGCCGCGAAGGCGGCCGCCGTGTCCCGTTCGGCAGAGATGCCGGAGACGCCGGGGACCGGCTGGCCGAGGTCCACCAGCCGGGCCGCCAGGGCGTCGGCCTCCGCCGTACCGAGCGGGGTGGCGTTGACCGGGAAGGGCGGGGTGTGCAGGAGGGTCGCCCGGACCCCGCCGTTCCCGTCCCGCAGGGTCCCGAAGAGCGGTGGCTCCTCGCTGTACGCCCGCAGCCCCCGCCTGCGCAGCGCGTCCGTCACCGTCAGCTGCACCGTGTGCAGGGCCGGCCGGGAGCGCAGGAAGTCGTGGGCGTGGGTGAGGAACTCGTCCAGGTCGTGGGTCAGGCGCCAGGCGTCCGGATGCATCCCCCCATGGTTCCGCTCAACCGCCCGGCCCGAACACCGGTTTTCCCTCCCGGAACGTCACCCGCAGGGGCATCCCGGCCACCATGTCCCGGCACTCCACCAGCTCCGTCATCATCCGCGGACCCTCCGCCAGGTCTACCACCGCGGCCACGTACGGGGTGCGGTCGCCGAAGGGCGGGAGGTCGTTGCGGTGGACCGTGGACCAGGTGTAGAGGGTCGCCCGGCCGCTCGCCTCCTCCCAGGTCACCTCCTCGCTCCAGCAGTGCGGGCAGAACTCGCGGGGGTAGTGGTGGGCCCGGCCGCAGGCACCGCAGCGGCGGATCAGCAACCGCCCCTGCGCCGCCGCGTCCCAGTACGTCCGCGTGAAGGCGTCCACCTCCGGTACGTCGAACCTTGCCGCCCCCATCAGAACCACCCCAGCGCGCTGTCCACCGACCACGTCTGCCACGCCATCCCGAACAGCCCCACCACCGAGATGAGCGCCATCATCGAGTTCTGCCCCTGCTCCGCCCAGTCGTGGATCATCAGGGTGAGGTAGACGAGGTTCAGCAGCAGACCGCCCACCAGGGCGACCGGGGTCAGGAAGCCGGCGATCAGGCCCAGGCCCAGCGCCAGCTCCGCGTAGAGCACGACGTAGGCCATGACCCGCGGCCTCGGTTTGACGACGACCGCGAAACCCGAACGGACCGCGTTCCAGCGGTGCTTCTCCGCCACGTCCGCCGCCCAGGCGATTCCGCTGCCCTCGAACCACGTCTTCTTGTCCTTGTGCCGCCAGCTCTCCAGCCACCACAGGCCAAGACCTATGCGCAGCACCGCGAGCCACTCCGCGCCGTCGAGCCAGATCGCGTCCATGGATCTGACGGTATGTCAGATCACACTGATTGACCATGGGTGCGCCATAGAGCTGTGGGTCCCCAATGAATCGCCCGCAGATTGTTGACGATTTTGTTGGCGTCGAAATACGTTCGCAAGCGCAAGGGCAGGAGCCGTCGAGACGAGAGGCAGCATGGTGAAGCACAGGGCCGTAAAGCGCAGGACCGTCGTGATGGGCATCGGCGCCACCGCCGGTGCCGCAGCAGTGGGCGGCATCGCCCTGAACGCGCACGCGTCGAGCGACTCGGCGTCCTCGGACTCCCTGGTCTTCGACCCGGACGCCTACACGAAGCTGACGACCACGGTCACGGACACCGACGGCAACGACCACGTGGTGACCTACCACTTCTGGAAGGCGATCACGTACCTCGCCAAGCCGGTGGACGAGAAGTACCAGAGCCTGAACGTCAGCGTCCCGGTCGAGATCGACGGCAAGGCGGTCGACGCGACCGACGCACCGATACTGTTCGCCAACTCCGTCGGCGGTTACATGCCGTCCTCCGTGGCCGACGCCACCGGGATCGGCGCGTCCGGCGGGATCGTGGGGCCCGGCGGCGGCGCGCCGAGTGCCGCGCCGAGCGCCTCGGCCCCGGGCGCGAACGGCAACACCAACGCCACCGGCGGCGCCCTGAACAGCAATCAGCTCCTGGCCCTGGCCGCCGGCTACGTCGTCGTCGAGCCCGGCGCCCGCGGCCGTACCCTCAAGAACTCCGGTGGCGAGTACTACGGCACCGCTCCGGCGGTGATCGTCGACCTCAAGGCGGCGGTGCGGTACGTGCGGTTCAACAAGGGCCGCATACCCGGCGACGTCGACCGGATCGTCTCGGCGGGCACCAGCGCGGGTGGCGCCGTGTCCGCGCTGCTCGGCGCGTCCGGCGACAGCCCGCTGTACGACAAGTACCTCGAGGAGCTGGGCGCGGCCGACGCCGGCGACGCGATCTTCGCGACCGGCGCCTGGTGCCCGATCACCGACCTCGACCACGCCGACGGCGCCTACGAGTGGAACTGGGGCACGAACGTCACCCAGTCCACCGGCAAGGTCGTCGACCAGAGCGTCTCCAAGGACCTGATCTCCCAGTTCGCCGAGTACCAGGCCGCTCTCCACCTCAAGGGCCTGAACGGCTTCGGTCCGCTCACCGCCCGCAACCTGGACGACTACCTCGTGAAGCAGTACCTGGAGCCCTCGGCCACCAGGTACCTCACGGACCTGTCCGACTCCGACCGCGCGACCTACCTCGCCGCGAACACCTTCATCACCTGGAAGAACGGCAGGGCCACCTTCAGCTGGGCCGACTTCCTCACCCACGTGGGCGCCCGCAAGAAGACCACCCCGGCCTTCGACGCCTTCGACCTGTCGGCGGGCGAGAACAACGAGTTCGGCGCCGGGACGACCGAGGCCCGCCACTTCACGTCGTACAGCCTGAGGCACGACACCACCGGTTCCACCAGCACGCGCCTCGACAGCGACATCCCCGAGAAGCTGCGGCTGATGAACCCGATGCACTTCCTGACCGGGAAGGCCAACCCCGGCCGCTCGAAGCACTGGTGGATCCGCCTCGGCACCAAGGACTCGGACACCTCGCTGACCGTGTCCGCCAACCTCGCCGCGGCCGCCGCCGGCCTCGGCGACGAGGTCGACCACCTCTACTACTGGGACCAGGGCCACGGCGCCAACACCGACCCCGGCGACTTCATCCAGTGGATCGCCAAGGTCACCGGGTACCGGAAGGCCCGGTAGACCGGAAGGCCCCACAGACCGGCTGGACCGGCAGCAGACCGCGGTGTCCGTCTCCCGTCATGCTTCGGACACCGCCCCGCCGCGACGCCTGGCCCCTGCGCACCGGGGCCAGGCGTCGCGGTGTTCGCGCACCACTTCACCCACCACCTCGCGCACCACTTCCGACCATCCGAGGCGACTACGACACCTGTCCCACCCACATCTCCCACCGATGTGATCAATCCGCAACCAATTCCGGTCTTGACCGAGACCCATCAACGGAGTGGGTGATTACGCTCGCGCTCATGGCCGTCTCCCGCCCCACCCCCGCGCATCTCTCCGCGACCCCCGCCGACCGTCCCGTGTACGTCATCGGCGCCGGCCCCGGCGGACTGGCCGCCGCGTACGCGCTGCGGGCGCGGGGCATACGGGCCGTGGTGCTGGAGAAGGCCGACGAGGTGGGCGCCTCCTGGCGGCGCCACTACGACCGGCTCCATCTGCACACCACCCGCCGGCTGTCCGCCCTGCCGGGGCTCGCGATGCCGCGGAGGTTCGGCCGCTGGGTGTCCCGGGACAACGTGGTGCGGTACCTGGAGAAGTACGCCGAGCACCACGAGCTGGAGATCGTCACCGGTGTGGAGGTGTTCCGCGTCGAGCGGTCGGCGGACGGGCAGGGCTGGCTGCTGCACGCCTCCGGCGGGCGGGAGCTGACCGGCAGCGCGGTGGTCGTCGCCACCGGCTTCAACCACACCCCGCGCGTGCCCGAGTGGCCGGGCCTGGACGGCTACGGCGGGGAGTTCCTGCACGCCGGCCGGTACCGGAACGCCGAACCCTACGCGGGCCGGGACGTGCTGGTGGTCGGCGTCGGCAACACCGGTGCCGAGATCGCCGTGGACCTGGTGGAGGGCGGGGCCGCGCGGGTGCGGCTGGCGGTGCGCACCGTCCCGCACATCGTGCGCCGGTCCACCCTCGGCTGGCCCGCGCAGTACTCGGGTGTGCTGGTACGGCGGCTTCCGGTGCGGTTCGTGGACCGGGTGTCCCGGCTCCAGGCCAGGGTCGGCGTCCCGGACCTGTCCGCCCACGGCCTGCCCCGCCCGGACACCGGCCTGTACAGCAGGGTCAAGCAGGGTGCCATCCCGGTCCAGGACGTCGGCCTGATCGACGCCGTACGGAAGGGGAAGGTGGAGATCGTGGCCGCCGTCGAGTCCTTCGAGGACGGGAAGGTGGTCCTCGCCGACGGCACCCGGATCGAGCCGGACGCCGTGATCGCCGCGACGGGGTACGAGCGGTCGCTGGAGGGGCTGGTCGGGCATCTCGGGGTACTGGACGACCGGGGCAGACCGACGGTGCACGGCGGTCGTACGCCAGCCCGGGCGCCCGGGCTGTACTTCACCGGCTTCACCAACCCGATCAGCGGGATGTTCCGCGAACTGGCCCTGGACGCCGAGAAGATCGCGCGGGTCGTGGCCAAGGAGTTTCGCACCGGAGAGTAACTTTGCCGTTCCGACCCATTCCTGACGCTCCGTCAGTTCAAGTAATCTGACAGAGCGTCAGTTATGTGTGGCTGTCTCACAGGGCGGGCGGAACGATGCTTGGATCAACCCACGGCACCCTCACCACCGACTCCCGCCGGGCCCGGGTCATCGCCTGCGGCGAGCAGCGGCCCGGACCCGTCGTCCACGATCAGGTCGACGACCTCGACGTCAGCGGGCGGCCGCTGTACGCGGACGTACCGGATCTGGCGCGGTTCTTCCGGCCCGAGTCGCTCGCCGTGATCGGCGCCTCGGACGCCGAGGGGCGGCCGAACACCGGGATCACCCGGCAACTGCTGAGCTGGGCCGAGCGGGTGGGGGCGCGGGTGCACCCGGTGCATCCGACCCGGCCGTCGGTCTTCGGCATCCCGTGCACCGCCTCGATCACCGACCTTCCGGAACAGGTCGACCTGGCCGTGCTCCTGGTGGCCGATCCGCTGCCGGTGATCGAGGAACTCGCCGAGACGAAGGTGAGGTTCGCCGTCGCGTTCGCCTCCGGGTTCGCGGAGACCGGCGAGGCGGGGGCCGAGGCGCAGCGGCGGCTCGCGGACGCCGTACGGCGGTCGGGGCTGCGGCTGCTCGGGCCGAACACCAACCTGAACGCCTTCGAGCGCTTCCGCGACGACCTGGACGGACCGGCGATCGCACTCATCACCCAGTCCGGACACCAGGGCCGCCCCCTCTTCGCTCTCCAGGAGCTGGGCATCCGGCTCTCCCACTGGGCCCCGACCGGCAACGAGGCCGACCTGGAGAGCGCCGACTTCATCTCCTGGTTCGCCGAGCAGCCCGAGGTGGGCGCCATCGCCTGCTACGTCGAGGGCATCAAGGACGGCCGCGCCTTCCTGCTGGCCGCCGACCGCGCCGCCCGCCGCAAGGTGCCGGTGGTCGCGGTGAAGGTGGGCCGCACGGAGGCGGGGGCCCGTACGGCCGCCTCGCACACCGGCAAGCTCACCGGCGCCGACGACGTGGTGGACGCGGCCATGCGGCAGTACGGCGTCATCCGCGTCGACGGCCTCGACGAACTCCAGGACACGGCCTCCCTGTTGGCCCGGGCGCGGACTCCGCAGGCCGACGGGGTCGTCGTCTACTCCATCTCCGGCGGCACGGGAGCGCATGTCGCCGACCTGGCCGCCGGGCTGGGCCTGCGCCTGCCGACGCTGTCGCCGGACAGGCAGGCCGAACTGCACCAGTGGATCCCGGAGTACCTGAGCGTGGCCAACCCGGTGGACAACGGCGGGCATCCGGTGGGCGACTGGCGCGGCCGGAAGATCATCGACGCGATCCTCGCCGACCCGGAGGTCGGGGTGCTGATCTGCCCGGTCACCGGCCCCTTCCCGCCGCTCAGCGACAAGCTCGTACGCGACCTGGTCGAGGCGGCGGAGGAGACGGACAAGCTGGTGTGCGTGGTGTGGGGCTCGCCGGTCGGCACCGAGCCGGCGTACCGGGAGGTCCTGCTCGGCTCCTCCCGCGTGGCCACCTTCCGCACGGTCGGCAACTGCCTCACCGCGGTCCGCGCCTGGCTCGACCACCACCACTTCGTCAGCGACTACCACTCCCCCTTCGACGAGGCCCCGCGCACCCCCTCCCCCTCCTTCCGCAAGGCCGACGCCCTGATGCGCCCCGGCCAGCAGCTCAGCGAGCACGCGGCCAAACAACTGCTGCGCGCCTACGGCATCCGGGTACCGCGCGAACAGCTGGTGACCAGCGCCGCGGCCGCCGTACGGGCCGCCGCCCAGGTCGGCTACCCGGTGGTGATGAAGGCGTCCGGCGCGCAGATCGCCCACAAGACCGAGCTGGGCCTGGTGAAGATCGGTCTCACCTCGGCCAGCCAGGTCCGGGACGCCTACCGCGAGCTGACCGACATCGCCCGCTACGAGGGTGTCTCGCTGGACGGTGTCCTGGTGTGCCAGATGGTCGAGCAGGGCGTCGAGATGGTCGTCGGCGTGACCCACGACGAGCTGTTCGGGCCGACCGTGACCGTCGGGCTGGGCGGGGTGCTGGTGGAGGTCCTGCACGACGCGGCCGTCCGGGTGCCCCCGTTCGGCGAGGAACAGGCCCGCGACATGCTCACCGAACTGCGCGGACGGGCCCTGCTGGACGGTGTCCGCGGACGTCCGCCGGCCGACCTCGACGCCCTCGTGGAGGTCGTGTTGCGCGTGCAGCGCATGGCCCTCGAACTGGGCGGTCAGCTGGCCGAGTTGGACATCAACCCACTGATGGTGCTGCCCCGCGGGCAGGGCGCGGTGGCGCTGGACGCGCTGGTGGTGTGCCGATGACCGACCTCAGGCACGACCTCCGGGACCAGGTCTCCCACATCACCCTCGACCGCCCCGAGTCCCTCAACGCGCTCACACCCGGGATGCGGGACCGCCTGATCGGACTGCTGGAGGAGGCGTCGGCGGATCCGGGCGTTCGGGCTGTCGTCCTCACCGGGACCGGGCGGGGATTCTGCGCGGGAGCGGATCTGCGGGGTGGGAGCGTCGGCGAACGCCTCCCGGGAGACGTGGCACGCACCCTCCGCCTCGGCGCCCAGCGGCTGATCGCCGCCGTACTGGACTGCGAGAAGCCGGTGATCGCCGCCGTGAACGGCACGGCGGCCGGACTCGGCGCGCACCTGGCGTTCGCCTGCGACCTGATCCTGGCGGCCGAGTCGGCCCGCTTCATCGAGGTGTTCGTACGACGCGGACTCGTACCCGACGGCGGTGGCGCCTATCTGCTGCCCCGGCTGATCGGTCCGCACCGGGCCAAGGAGCTGATGTTCTTCGGGGACGCGGTGCCGGCGGCGGACGCGGAACGGCTGGGCCTGGTCAACCTGGTGGTTCCGGACGGCGAGCTGGAGAAGACTGCCCGGGAGTGGGCGACCCGGCTGGCCGCCGGCCCGACCCGCTCCCTCGCCCTCACCAAACAGCTGGTGAACGCCTCCCTGGACGCCGACCGGGCCACCGCCTTCGCCGCCGAGGCGGCCGCGCAGGAGATCAACATGGCGACGGAGGACGCCCGGGAGGGGCTGCGGGCGTTCGTGGAGCGCAGGGGGGCGGAGTTCCGGGGGCGGTGAGGCTCCTCAGCCGCGGGTCGGCTTGAGGATGCGCAGTGAGCCCCCGTCCGGGTCGCCGAAGAGGACGAACAGTTCGGGGGCGCCCTCGCTGCCGCCGATGGACCAAAAGGTGTCCTCGCCGCAGGTGCCGTCGAGCTTGAGCAGGACGCCGTCGCGCTCGGTGCCGCCCGAGTCGTCGTCGGGCTCCCAGGTGCCGGATCCCCGGCACACGACGTAGTCCCGGAAGTGGTCGTCGTCGAACGGGGGCTGGGCGGGCAGCTTGACGGCCTCCGCGCTGCCGTCGGGGTGCAGCCGCAGCTCGGCTCCGCTCGGTCCGTGCCAGACCCCCGCCAGTTGGGCGCGGGTCAGCTTCGGGGGCTCGTACTCCTGGATCAGGCCGGTCTCGGTGGCGAGCACCCCGCCGCCGAACGCCAGCACGAAGAGGACGACCGAGCCGACCGCCGCCCGCCACCACACACCCCACTGCCGCCAGCCGCGCCGGCGGGCGAGGCCCACCCAGAGGGTGGGCAGGAGTCCGAGGGCGGCCAGGGCGGGGACCGCGGTGCCGAGCGGCCACCCGAAGAGGACGCAGGCCGGTACGCCCCAGAAGAGAGCGGGGCCGACCGGGGCCACCACATGCCAGACCCACCCCGGGCCGGGCAGGCGCCGGCCCGCGAGGCGCGCGAGCACCACCGAGGGCAGGGTCAGCACGAACGCCGACAGCATGCCGAGGATCGGCAGCAGGAACGGTGCGAAGAGGAGGAAGCACAGCGCGCCGAGGGCTCCGCCCAGCCCCGCCCCGTAGCTGTCCTGGGTGGTGCTGTCGTAGATCCACCACAGCAGTCCGGCCGCGGGCAGCTGGGCGCCGCCGAGGGCCGCCGCAGCGCTCAGATCATCGGGTGCCCAGGTCGGCCCGGTGTCAGGCAGCGTTCCACGTGTCTTTTCCCACCCCATGGGCGCAGCGTACGGGCACGCTTTCGGCCATTCTCCAGCCCCTTCCCATCTGACGGCCCGTCAGCTTCAATGGAGGTGTGATGGGACACGCAGGGGCGGCGGCCGCAGCCGTCCGGTATCTCGGGTCGGCCCCGGCGCCGGGGCCCGTGGAGGCGCTGCCGCGCCCGGAGTTGCGGTGCGTCCGGGAGGACGAGCGGGCGCCGGTGGACCAGACGGAGTTCCGGCGCGTGCTGGGGAGCTTCGCGACCGGGGTGACCGTGATCACGGCTCCCGCCGCCGAGGCCTCGGCATCCCCCGCCGGCTTCGCCTGCCAGTCCTTCTCGTCCCTCTCCCTCGACCCGCCCCTGGTCTGCTTCATGGTCGGCCGCACGTCCACGACCTGGCCGCGCATCGCCCGCGCGGGCGTCTTCTGCGTCAACGTGCTCGGCGCCGGCCAGGGCGCACTGTGCCGGGCCTTCGCGGTGAGCGGCGCGGACAAGTTCGCGGGGGTGCCGTACGACACGGCGCCCGTCTCCGGTTCCCCGCGCCTCACCGGCGCCGCCGCCTGGATCGACTGCACGATCCATGCCGTACACACCGGGGGCGACCACCTCATCGTCGTGGGCCGGGTGAACGCCCTCGGGGCCGCCGAGCGGGGTGATCCGCTGATCTTCCACCGGGGGCGGTTCGCGCGGCTGGGCGGCGACTGAACCGGTTCAGGACAGCGCGGGCGCGGGAGCCGGGCTTCGCCTGATCACCAGGGCCATCAGGGCCGCCGCCGCGCACAGGGTGCCGGAGGCGTACCAGACCATGTCGTAGGTGCCGAAGACGTCACGGGCGACGCCGCCGAGGAAGGCGATGAGGGCCGCGCCGACCTGGTGGGAGGCGAGCACCCAGCCGAAGACGATGGCGCTGTCCTCGCCGTACTGCTCCCGGCACAGGGCCAGGGTGGGCGGGACGGTGGCCACCCAGTCGAGGCCGTAGAAGACGATGAAGAAGATCATCGGGGGGTGGACGGACGGTCCCAGCAGCATGGGCAGGAAGAGGAGCGAGATGCCGCGCAGGGCGTAGTAGACGGCCAGCAGACGGCGCGGTTCGAAGCGGTCGGTGAACCAGCCGGAGGCGATCGTGCCGACGACGTCGAACACCCCGATGACCGCGAGCAGCGAGGCCGCCGCCGTGACGGGCATGCCGTGGTCGTGGGCGGCGGGCACGAAGTGGGTCTGGATCAGGCCGTTGGTGGAGGCACCGCAGATCGCGAAGGTCCCGGCGAGCAGCCAGAAGGGGCCGGTGCGCACGGCGGAGGAGAGCACCGAGAGCGTGCGGCGGGCGGCTCCGGTGACCGGCGCCGGCTTCGGTATGAACTCCTTCGCGCCGTACGGCTTCAGGCCCACGTCGGCCGGGTGGTCGCGCAGCAGGATCCACACGAACGGGACGACGGCGAGCGCGGCGAGCGCGACCGTCACGGCGGCCGGGCGCCAGTCGTAGGACTCGACCATCCAGGACAGCAGCGGCAGGAAGATCAGCTGGCCGGAGGCGGAGGCGGCGGTGAGGATGCCGCTGACCAGCCCGCGCCGCTCGGTGAACCACCGGTTGGTGACCGTCGCGGCGAAGGCGAGGGCCATCGAGCCGGAACCCAGGCCCACCAGCAGGCCCCAGCACAGCAGCAGCTGCCAGGCCGCCGTCATCCACACGGTCAGGCCGGAGCCGAGCGCGATCACCGTCAGCGCCACGGCGACCACCTTGCGGATGCCGAAGCGGTCCATCAGCGCGGCGGCGAACGGCGCGGTGAGCCCGTACAGCGCGAGGTTGATCGAGACGGCCGCGCCGATCGTGCCGCGCGACCAGCCGAAGTCCTCGTGCAGGGGGTCGATGAGCAGGCCGGGCAGGGAGCGGAAGGCGGCCGCGCCGATGATCGTGACGAACGTGACGGCGGCGACGAACCAGGCGCGGTGCACACGGGGGCGCCGGGCGGGCGGGGCCTGGACGGGGGCTGCTGCTTCGGTTGTCTGAGTCACGTCATAAAGAGTCCTGTTTTCATTCCCGCGCATCGAGTGGCCCGAAGGACAGCATTCGTTAGGATCGGGCCATGGAGGATCGAGCACTGAAGGATCGAGCCATGGGGATCAAGTCATGAAGGATCAGGCCATGACTGCCGGCCAGGACTTCGGCCGGGACTTCCGTCCGCACCGGGTCGCCGTCCTCGCCCTGGACGGCCTGCTCCCCTTCGAGCTGGGCATCCCGCACCGGATCTTCGGCCGCCCGCGGGACGCCGAGGGCCGGCTCCTGTACGAGGTCGTGACCTGCTCGGCCCGGCCGCCCGGCCCGGTCGAGACGGACGCCGACTTCACGATCCACGTCCCGCACGGCCCGGAGGCGCTGGAGACCGCCGACACGGTGATCGTCCCGGCGTCCTACGAACTCGGCCCGGTGTACGAGGAGGGCAGGCTGACCGACGAACTCACCGCCGCCTTCGCCCGCATCCGCCCCGGCACCCGCCTCGCCTCCATCTGCACCGGCGTCTACGTCCTCGCCGCCGCGGGCCGACTGGACGGCCGCCCGGCGACGACCCACTGGGCGGACGCCGAGCGCTTCCAGCACATGTTCCCGCGGATCAAGGTGGACGCGGACGTGCTGTTCATCGACGACGGGGACGTGCTGACCTCGGCCGGGGTGGCCGCCGGGATCGACCTGTGCCTGCACATGGTGCGCCGCGACCACGGCACGGCCGTCGCCAACGACGTGGCCCGCCGCACGGTCGTCCCGCCCCACCGCGACGGCGGCCAGGCCCAGTACATCCACCGCCCCGTCCCCGACCCCCAGCTCGCCACGACCACCGCGGCCCGCGCCTGGGCCCTCGGCCGCCTGCACGAGCCGATCCAACTGCGGGACATGGCCGAACAGGAGGCCATGTCGGTCCGCACCTTCACCCGCCGCTTCCGCGAGGAGGTCGGCGTCAGCCCCGGCCAGTGGCTCACCCAGCAGCGCGTCGAACGCGCCCGCCACCTCCTGGAGTCCACCGACCTCTCGGTCGACCAGGTGGCCCGCGACGCCGGCTTCGGCACGGCCCAGTCGATGCGGCAGCACTTGCAGCAGGCGTTGGGGGTGACGCCGACGGCTTATCGGCGGACGTTTCGGACGGGGGTCGCCGGGGCGGTGTAGGAGCGGGGAGGGGGTTCACTCACCCGCGCTTGCGAGGTGCCTCCCCCACTCTCGGCTTCGCCAGATACGGCGGCTCCGGGACGACGCGCCCTGCGTATCTCCCCCCACCAGCCAACCCCCGTCAGCGCCAGTGTCAGGCCCACGCCCGCCAGGATCGCCGTCGAAGGAGCCGTCAGTCTCAGCAACGCCCCGGCCAGGGAACCTGTCGCCGCGTAACCGGCGCTCACGGCTGCGTACATGACCGAGTAGCCGGCGGCCAGCGCGCTGGGCGGCAGCGCTTCCCGCAGGGACAGGTTGCGGGTGAGCATCGCGCCCGACTGGAGCAGGCCCGCCACGGCGAGACCGGCACCGATGCCGGCGAGGTCCGGGGTGAGGGCGACCAGCACCACGGCTGTCGACATCCCGCACAGCAGCAGCACGCTGCGCGTGGGCAGTCGGCCCGGCCAGGAGCGCAGGCCGTACAGGAACGCGCCCACACCCGCGGCCGCCGACATGCCCAGGAGCAGCGGACCCGACCAGCCGACGCCGATGCCGCGCTGCTCCAGCAGGGCAGGCAGGACCAGTTCGGCGAGGGCGAGCAGGGACAGGCCCGCCGCGCCGGTGACATAGACCGGCCAGGCGGACGCCACCACCCGCAGCTGAGAGGTTCTCCCGGTCCGCTCCCCCGTCTGCCAGCCCTCCGGGAGCAGCCACAGGCCCGCCACCGAGACCCCCATCAGCGCCGCCGCGAGCAGCAGTGGCACGCCCGGGGCGACGCCCAGCGCGAGACCGGTCACCGCCGCCGGGGCGATGGCCCAGATGGCGGAGGTCAGCATGGACTCCACCGACAGAGCCTGCTCCGCCGCGTGTCCGGGGACCAGTGAGGTGAGCAGGGCGCGCAGGCCTCCTGAGACCGCCGACGGGGCGGCACCGGCGAGGAACGCGAACACCGCGAGTGTCACCGGATGCGCTCCCGGCAGCGCGCCCAGTCCCGCGAAGCCCACGGCACCGCCGGCGAGTCCGACCGCCAGGTGAGGCCGGGCCCGGCGGGCGTTCAGGCGCAGGCCCAGCACCGGGGCACCGATGATCTCGCCGAGAACGTAGGCCGCGGCCAGGGCCGCCCCCAGGGTGTAGCCGCCCGGGCGCTCGCGGACCAGGAACACCAGGGCCAAGGGAGCCATGGCCACCGGCATGCGTGCGGCCACGGCCACGAAGGCCCAGGTCAGGACCTGCTTCGAGGCGACTTCGCGATAGCTCATGCGACGACGGTAGGGGGCACCGCCGACAATCGGCCCGGCAATTTCCCCCGCCTGTGGATAACTCGCCGACGCTGCACCCCCGGCACGCACACCACTCGGCTCCACGTACTCAGAACGTCAGCACCCCCCGCGCCACCCGCCCCGCCTCCGCGTCCGCCCGCGCCTTCTCGAAGTCCTCCACCGGATAGGTCGCCGTCACCAACTCGTCGAGGAGCAGGCGGCCTTGGCGGTACAGCTCGGCGTACAGGGGGATGTCACGCTGGGGGCGCGAGGAGCCGTAGCGGCAGCCGAGGACGGACTTGTCGAGGAACATCGAGGAGACGACGAAGGACGCCTCAGCGGCCGCCCGGGGTACGCCGAGCAGAATGGCCTGGCCGTGGCGGTCGAGGAGGTCGATCGCCTGGCGGATCAGCTCCACGCGGCCCACGCACTCGAAGACATGGTCGGCGCCCGTAGGCAGGATGTCCCGGACGCCCTCCGCCGAGGTCAGGAAGTCGGTCGCGCCGAACTGCCGGGCCGCCGCCTCCTTCGCCGGGTTGGCGTCCACGGCCACGATCCTGAGGGCCCCGGCAAGGCGCGCGCCCTGCAGGACGTTGAGGCCGATACCGCCCGTCCCGATGACGACCACACTGTCCCCGCGGTCCACCCGGGCCCGGTTGAGGACCGCGCCGACCCCGGTCAGCACCCCGCAGCCGATCAGCGCGGCCGACGGCAGCGGAATGTCCTTCGGGATCCGGACCGCCTGCACCGCCTTCACGACCGTACGTTCCGCGAAGGCCGAGTTGCAGGCGAACTGGTGGACCGGCCGGTCCCCGCGGCTGAAGGGCCGGCCCGGGCGGCCGATCGCCTGGCGGCACATGGTCGGCCGGCCCCGGTCGCAGTCCGGGCACGTCCCGCAGTTGGCCAGCGTGGACAGGGCCACATGGTCGCCGGGCGCGACATGTGAGACGCCCACACCGACCGCCTCCACCACCCCGGCGCCCTCATGCCCCAGCACCACCGGCACCGGGAACGGGATGGTGCCGTCCACCACCGAGAGGTCGCTGTGGCACAGCCCGGCCGCCGAGATCGCCACCAGCACCTCGCCGGGCCCCGGATCCCGTACCGCCAGATCGTCCACCACCTGCACCTGCTTGCCGTCGAACACCACACCGCGCATCACACGACCCCCTTCGGCTCTCTCGGCAGACCGAGCACCCGCTCGGCGATGATCGTGCGCTGGACCTGGTCCGAGCCGCCGTAGATGGTGTCGGCCCGGGAGAAGAGGAACAGATGCTGGTCGGGATCGAGTTCGTACGGCGCCGACGGCGACCAGTCCACGGGCCCCACGGAAGCCTCCGCGCCCCGCACCTCCACCGCCAACTCCCCGAGCCGCTGGTGCCAGTTGGCCCACAGCAGCTTGGCCACACTCGGCGCGCCCGCGTCACCGGAGCCGCCGAGGGTGCGCAGTGCGTTCCAGCGCATGGCCCGCAGCTCGGCCCACTGCCGCACGAGCCGGGCCCGTACGACCGGGTCGTCGACGGCACCGGTGCGTACGGCCGCCCGTACGACCCGCCCCAGCTCCTCGGCGAACCCGATCTGTTGGGCCAGCGTCGACACCCCGCGCTCGAAGCCCAGCAGACTCATCGCCACCCGCCAGCCCTGGCCCTCTGCCCCGACGACGTGCTCCACGCGCGCGCGTGCCCCGTCGAAGAAGACCTCGTTGAAGTCGCTGGTGCCGGTCATCTGACGGATGGGCCGCACCTCGATACGCCCCGGCTGGTCCATGGGCACGAGCAGAAAGCTGAGGCCGTGATGGCGACGGGAGCCGGGATCGGTACGGGCCAGCACAAAGCACCAGTCGGCCTCATGCGCGAGCGAGGTCCAGATCTTCTGGCCACTGATCCGGTAGGACGCCCCCTCACGCACCGCCGACGTCCGCACCCCGGCCAGATCGGACCCGGCACCCGGTTCGCTGTACCCCTGACACCACAGCTCCTCCCCGGCGGCGATCGGCGGCAGGAAACGACTCTTCTGCTCGTCCGTACCGTGAGCGATCAGCGTGGGGGCCAGCAGGTTCTCACCGATGTGCCCGGAGCGCGGAGGCGCCCCCGACCGCGCGTACTCCTCGGCCCAGGCGACCTGCTGAGTGAGGCCGGCGGTGCGGTTCCCGTACCCACCCTCGGGCCAACCGAGCCCGATCCAGCCGGCTTTCCCGAGGGTGCGTTCCCAGGTGCGGCGGTCCTGCACGGGCTCGGCGTGCGCGGTAAGCCAGGCACGAGCCTCGGTACGGAACGCCTGGTCCTCGGAGGTGAATTCAAAGTCCACGGGCCTCTCCTCTCAGCACCGGCCGCGTAGCTCTCAGGCGTTGGGCCGCTCGCCATCCCGTGCAGCCCTCTCCATCGCCTCCAACTGCAAGAGCATCGGCATCGGATCCACCCCCACCGCCCCAGGCAGAAACTCCGCAATCGTCTCCGGCGTCCACCCGCCGGAGGCATACGCGGCCCGCAACTCCCTCGGCTGAGCCCACACCGCGATCTTCGGCCCGGCAACCGTGTACACCTGCCCGGTGACGCCCTGCTCCTTCGCCGCGTCCGACAGCAGATACACCACCAGCGCGGCCACATCCTCCGGCTCCCCGATCTCCTTCAGCTCCGTGGGAACGCCCGCCGACATCCGCGTACGCGCCACAGGGGCGACCGCATTCGCAGTGACCCCGTACTTGTGCAGCCCCAGAGCCGCGCTACGGACCAGCGAGATGATCCCGCCCTTGGCCGCGCTGTAGTTGGCCTGCGACACGGATCCCTGGTGGTTGCCGCTGGTGAACCCGATCAGCGTCCCCGCGCGCTGCTTCCGCATCACCGCCGAGGCGGCCCGAAACACCGTGAACGTGCCCTTGAGGTGGGTGGCGACCACGGGATCCCACTCCTCCTCGGACATGTTGAACAGCATCCGCTCACGCAGAATCCCGGCCACACACACAACCCCGTCGATACGGCCGTACGAGGACAGGGCCGTATCGACGACCCGCTGCCCACCCGCCATGGTCGAGATGTCGTCGGCAACAGCGACCGCGTCGCCCCCCGCCGCCTCGATCTCCTTGACGACAGCCTCGGCGACCTCACTCGCGGGCGAGGTGCCGTCCGTGGAGACGCCGTAGTCATTGACGACGACCTTCGCCCCCTCCGCGGCGGCCGCCCGCGCCACCGCCCGCCCGATGCCCCGTCCGGCGCCCGTCACGGCGACCACCTTGCCTGCCAAGAAGTTCCCCATGCCCGGCCCCTTCCCGCGGTTTCTGACGGACCGTTAGATTTTATGGCGCGTCGGATGTGCGGACACAAGCCCCGGGGAGGCATCGGATGTCACTGCCCGCCGAGTTCCATGAGATCGCCAAGCGCGTGAACAACTGGGGGCGTTGGGGGGAGGACGACGAGATCGGCACCCTGAACCTGATCACCGACGAGGTCGTCCGCGAGGCCGTCGCCTGTGTGCGCGCGGGCCGGCGGGTCCCCCTCGCCCTCCCGCTCCAGCAGGACGGCGTGCAGACCGGGATGATCCCGGGGCGGGTCAATCCGCTGCACGCGATGGTGCAGATCAACCAGGAGCTGTTCGGGCCGGGCACGGTGGCGTGCAGCGACGACGCGGTGACCATGGGGCTGCAGGCGGGCACCCACTGGGACGCGCTGACCCATGTCTCGCACTCCGGGAAGCTCTACAACGGCCGCCCGGCGCACACGGTCACCGCGCACGCGGGCGCAGAGTTCAGCGGCATCGACAAGGCGCGGCACATCGTCTCGCGCGGGGTGCTGCTGGACGTGGCACGCGCGCGTGGCGTGGACCGGCTGGCGGGTGGGCACGCGGTCACGCCGGAGGACCTGGAGGCGGCGGAGGAGTTCGGCGGGGTGCGGGTGCGGGCCGGGGACGTGGTCCTGGTGCGGACCGGGCAGGTGCAGGTGTATCTGGCCGGGGACAAGCACGGATACGGCTATCCGTCGCCGGGGCTCTCGGTGCGCTGCCCGGAGTGGTTCCACGCGCGCGATGTGGCCGCGGTCGCGAACGACACGCTCACATTTGAGATCTTTCCGCCCGAGATCGAGAATCTGTGGCTGCCGGTGCACGCACTGGACCTGGTGGAGATGGGGATGCTCCAGGGTCAGAACTGGAATCTCGAAGAGTTGTCCACAGCCTGTGGAGAAGCGGGCCGGTACGCGTTCCTGCTGTCGGCGATGCCGGAGCCGTTCGTCGGCGCGACGGGGACACCCGTGGCACCGATCGCCGTGCTGTGAAGTCCGGTTGGCGGCGCGCCCCCCTGTGTCGTCCACGCGCCGCCACCCGCTGCGACCCACACTCGACGAGGACCGCCGTCACCGAGCCCTCGCCGTCCCCTCGCGGCGAATCGTTGCCCACAAGCGTGTTCAAACAGTCACAAGCCGTCAACACCGATACGGCGATTCATTACGTACGCCCGATTCATGGAGGCCGCGCACGGATGCACCCCCGGCGCACGGCCCACCGGGGCCTACACCGCTTCGAACGCGAAGTCCTCGCACGCGGACCGTCCGCCCCCGTACGCCACCGCTGCGCCCTCCCGGGGCTGCGAACAGCTGTCCAGCTCGCACCAGATGCTCTTGCCGGAGCCCTCGGGACGCCAGCCCCAGCGGTCGGCGAGGCAGTCGACGAGCGCCAGGCCCCGGCCGCCGGTGGCGTCACCGCCGGCGCAGCGCGGGACGGGGGCGCGGGAGCTGGTGTCGGCCACCTCCAGGCGGACAGTGGCGGATTCGACCGCGCCCGCGGGCAGGGACAGCCGCAGCACGGCCGGACAGCCGGTGTGCACCACGGCGTTGGTGACCAGTTCGGAGACGAGCAGGATCAGCGTCTCGGCGAGCGGCTCGTCGGCCTCTATACCGGACCCGGCCAGGCGCGATCGGGCCCACCTCCGGGCTCGCCCCACCTCTGCGGGGTCGGGCCGGACTTCCAGCTGCACCTGAAGTACCTGCACCGCTCACACCATCCGAACCGGCGGACACATGACCTCGCGCCACGCACACACCGCGACGAGGGCCACGATCGTAGCCATTTTCTGCATGGCCAGAACAACAGCCAGAGCAAGGGTCACGGAACGTGAATCCCTTGGAAGACAGCATGGTTGACGTACAGTCACCCCAACAAGCGCTTCGGGCATATTCCAGCGCGAAGGAGTACCCGTGCGGCATACTGTGCGACGCCCGTTGCGGGGAGTCGAACAGGCCAGCTCCGGCCTCACCCACGGGGCATCACCGGCACGGCTCGTGCTCGCAGCCACTCGCATCCCACAGAAGGTACCGGAGCGGGACGCCGACTCCAGGACGTGACGGGTCACGCATAGGACACAACCCGGTATCAACGCTCCGTGATTCCGGTACGCCACGATCCGCGACATCTTGGGCCATGGCTTTCCTGGCAGCCCAGTTGAGCGCGCCGCCCTGCGGTCAGGCCACCAGGTCGGCGGCAAGCACTTCCTCACTCTCCGTGCTCCCCCCACCACGCTGGGCCCGCGCCCAGGCCCGTTTGAGATGCAGATGGACCTCGGCCTCCCAGGTGAAGCCCATGCCACCGTGCACCTGGAGGCAGTCGCGGGCCCCGCGCACGGCGGCCTCGTCGGCGAGCAGCCGGGCGGCGGCGATGTCGGCGGGGTCGGCGGTCAACGCGGCGGCGTAGACCGCCGCCCGGGCCGTCTCGGCGCGCACCAGCAGGTCGGCGCACAGGTGTTTGACGGCCTGGAAGGCCCCGATCGGCTGCCCGAACTGCTCCCGAGCCCGGGCGTGTTGCACGGCCAGCTCGCACGCGCGCGTGGCCGTGCCGAGCTGCTCGGCGGCGGTGAGGAGCACGGCCTCCGGGTCCGGCGCGCCGGCGTCGTCGCCGGGGAGGCGGTGCAGGGGCGTCAGCGGGTCCACCGAGCGCAGGGGTACGGCACCGGAGGCGTCCCCGCACACGGTGTCCGCCGCGTCCAGCCACTCCACCAGAGGACCGTCCACGCGGGCCACCACGGTCTCCCCGGCGGCCGCCCCGGGTACGGTCCCGGCGGCGAGGTGGGTGGCCAGTACGGGCCCCGGCAGCAGTGCGCGCCCTGCCTCCTCGAAGACCAGCACCGCCTCCGGCAGCCCGAGGCCGACGCCGCCCGCCTCCTCCGGCAGCCGCAGCGCGAACAGGCCCGCCGCACCCAGCTCCCGCCACAGGTCCCGGTCCAGGTGCCCGGGCCGGGCCACGGCCGCCCGCAGCGCGTCCGCGCCGAACCGGCGCTCCAGCAGCTGCCGCACCCCGGCCCGCAACGCCCGCTGCTCCTCGGTGAGTCGGAAGCGCACGGTCACCGTCCCTTCGGCAGGCCGAGGATGCGCTCGGCGACGATGTTGCGCTGGATCTGCGAGGTGCCGGCGGCGATGGTGTACGACAGCGAGGAGAGCCGGTCGAGGACCCAGGGCCGGTCCAGGTCGAGACAGTCGGGGCCGAGTACCTCGGCGGCGGTGTCGTACAGCTCCTGACGGGCGTGCGAGTACCTCAGTTTGAAAACCGAACCCCCGACGCCGGGCACCCCGCCGCTCGCCTCCGCCTCGCTCACGTTCCACTGGGTCAGCCGCCACAGCGCCCGGAACTCCGCGTTGAGCCGCCCGAGCCGCCGGCGCAGCACGGGATCGTCCCAGCGGCCGTTCCCCCGCGCGGTGCGGGCGAGTTCGCCGAGCACCCGGCGGCAGGCGACGACCTCGCCGACAAAGGCCGTGCCGCGCTCGAAGGAGAGCGTCACCATGGTCACGCGCCAGCCGTCGTTCTCCGCCCCGACCCGGTTGCCGACCGGCACCCGGACCTCGTCCAGGAACACCTCGGCGAACTCCGCCGACCCGGCGAGCGTGCGCAGCGGCCGTACGGTGATGCCCTCGGCGTGCATCGGCATGGCCAGCCAGGTGATGCCGCGGTGCTTCGGCGCCTCCGGGTCGGTCCGCACCAACAGCTCGCACCAGTCGGCGACCTCGGCGTGCGAGGTCCAGATCTTGGACCCGCTCACCACGTAGTCGTCGCCGTCCCTACGCGCGCGCGTGCGCAGCGCGGCGAGGTCGGACCCGGCGTCCGGCTCGCTGAACCCCTGGCACCACACCTCGTCCCCGCGCAGGATCGGCGGCAGCCAGCGCGCCCGTTGCTCCGGGGTGCCCTCGGCGGCGACGGTCGGCCCGGCGTGCAGCAAACCGACGAAGTTCGCGCCCACGTAGGGCGCGGCCGCCCGCTCCGTCTCCTCCAGGAAGATCAGCCGCGTGGTCGGGGAGGAGTCCCAGTGGACGTCGGCGTACCCGGCGTCGTACAGCATCCGCTGCCAGCCGAGGTCGTAGGCGCGGCGGCCGGGCCAGTCGTCCGGGGACGGCGCGGCGGGCAGGGTGGGCAGCACCTTGGCCAGCCACTCCCGCAGCCGGGCCCGGAACTCCTCCTCCTCGGGCGTGTACGAGAGGTCCATCACGAGGTCTTCTTGTCGAAGTCCAGGTCGAGCATGCGGATGGCGTTGCCCCGCATCAGCTTGTACACGGTCTGGTCGTCGAGGCCCTTCACATGGTCGAGGGCGACCTCCTTGGTGTGCGGGAAGGTCGAGTCGACGTGCGGGTAGTCGGTCTCGAAGGTGGCGTTGTCACGGCCGACGACGTCCAGGGACGCGACCCCGTGCTTGTCGCGGAAGAAGCAGCAGAAGATCTGCCGGTAGTAGTACGTCGACGGCGGCTCCGGGATCAGATCGCGCACCCCGCCCCAGGCGCGGTGCTCCTCCCACACGTCGTCGGCGCGCTCCAGGGCGTACGGGATCCAGCCCATCTGCCCTTCGGAGTAGGCGAGTTTGAGGGTGGGGAACTTCACCAGCACCCCGCTGAAGAGGTAGTCCATCATCGAGGCCATCGCGTTGTTGAAGCTGAGCGAGGCCTGGACGGCGGGCGGTGCGTCCGGGGAGGCGGCGGGCATCTGCGAGCTGCTGCCGATGTGCATGTTGACGACGGTCCCGGTCTCCTGGCACACCGCGAAGAACGGGTCCCAGTAGCCGGAGTGGATGGACGGCAGCCCGAGATAGGTGGGGATCTCGGAGAAGGTCACCGCGCGCACCCCCCGCGCGGCGTTGCGCCGGATCTCCACGACGGCCAGCTCCACGTCCCACAGCGGAATGAGGCACAGCGGGATCAGCCGTCCCCCGCTGCCCCCGCACCACTCCTCCACCATCCAGTCGTTGTAGGCGCGCACACAGGCGAGCGCGACCTCCTTGTCGTGCGCCTCGGCGAAAGTCTGCCCGCAGAAGCGCGGGAAGGTCGGGAAGCAGAGGCTGGCCTCGACGTGGTTGAGGTCCATGTCCTCGAGGCGCGCCTTGGGATCCCAGCAGCCGCGCCGCATCTGCTCCCTGGTGATCCCCTCCAGGGTCATCTCGTCCCGGTCGAAGCCGACGGCGGCGATGTTGCGCTTGTACGGGAACTTCAGGTCCTCGTAGATCCACCAGTCCGTCGGCTGGCCGTCCGGGTCCATGGTGATCTGGTACTTCCCGCCCACGTACGCCAGCTCCCCGATCCCGGCGGTCAGCGGCTTGGGACCCCGGTCCCGGTACTTCGCCGGCAGCCAGGTCTCGAAGAGGTGGGCGGGCTCGATCACGTGGTCGTCGACGCTGATGATGCGGGGCAGTTCGGTCGCCATGGTCCCCTCCGCCGGACAGTACTTATCTGATGGTCCGTCAGATAGCATGGCACCTGACGAGTCGTCAGCCAAGCAGGGGGCACACGTGAACGAGACCCCGCACTCCCTGAGTTCCTCCCGCACGCTGTGGGACCTGGTCGTACGCCGCGCCGACCTCACCCCCGACCGCCCCGTCCTCCTCCAGGAGGACCGCCGGCTGACCTTCGGCGAGCTGCGCGCGCGGGCCGAGCGGGTCGCGGCGGGCCTGTACGGCATGGGCGTCCGCCCCGGCACGGTGGTCGCCTGGCAGCTGCCCACCCGTATCGAGACGGCCCTGCTCTCCTTCGCCCTCGCCCGCCTGGGCGCCGTACAGACGCCGGTCATCCCCTTCTACCGGGACCGCGAGGTCGGCTTCGCGCTGCGCGAGTCCGGGGCCGAGTTCTTCGCCGTACCGGGCGTCTGGCGCGGCCACGACCACACGGCGATGGCCCGCCGGCTGGGCGCGAAGGGCGTCTTCGAGGCGTACGACACCCTGCCCGACGGCGACCCGTCGGTCCTCCCCCCTCCCCCCACCGACGGCACCTCGGTCCGCTGGATCTACTGGACCTCGGGCACGACCTCCGACCCCAAGGGCGTCCTCCACACGGACCGTTCCCTGATCGCGGGCGGCTCCTGCCTCGCCCACGCGCTGCGCCTCACACCGGACGACGTGGGCTCGATGGCCTTCCCGTACGCGCACATAGCCGGACCCGACTACACGGTGATGCTCCTGCTCTACGGCTTCCCGGCGGTGATGTTCGAGCAGTTCGCCCTGCCGGACGCGCTGGCGGAGTACCGGCGGCACGGGGTGACGGTGGCCGGCGGTTCTACGGCGTTCTACTCGATGTTCCTGACCGAGCAGCGCAAGCAGCCGGGCGAAAAGGTGATCCCCTCCCTGCGCCTCCTCGCGGGCGGCGGCGCCCCCAAGCCCCCGGAGGTCTACCACTCCGTCGTCCGCGAGATGGACGTCCAGCTCACCCACGGCTACGGCATGACCGAGGTCCCGATGATCACCATGGGGGACCCCGAGGACACCCCCGAGAACCTCGCGACGACCGAGGGACGCCCACCGCAGGGCATGGAGATACGGATCGTCGACGGCGAGGTCCGCCTGCGCGGCGAGGCCGTCTGCCAGGGCTACCTGGACCCGAGCCAGACGGCCGCGGCCTTCGACTCGGCGGGCTTCCTGCGCACCGGCGACCTGGGCCACGTCACCGCCTCCGGGCACCTCGTGCTCACCGGCCGTCTCAAGGACGTGATCATCCGCAAGGGCGAGAACATCTCGGCCAAGGAGATCGAGGACCTGCTGGCCGCGCATCCGGGCGTGGGGGACGTGGCGGTGATCGGGCTGCCGGACGCGGAGCGCGGGGAGCTGGTCTGCGCGGTCATCGAACAACCGCCCGGAGTCGACGGATTGACGCTTCCCGAGGTCATCTCGTACCTGCGCGCGGAAGGGCTGTCCGTCCACAAGCTGCCGGAGCGACTGGAGGTGGTGGAGGCCCTGCCACGGAACGAGACGCTGCGGAAGGTGCTGAAGTACAAGCTGCGGGAGCGCTTCTCGCAGCCGCCGTCCCCTACTCCGGGACGGTGAAGTAGCGCGCGAACGCCGGGATGATCTCCGACTCGCCGATCCTGCCGTCGCCGTCCGTGTCGAGTGCGGTGGCGGTGGTGCGGGCGACGTCGGCCGGTACGTGGAAGACGCGCAGGACGCGGGCGGTGTCGGTGAGGGTGGCGTGGCCGTCCGCGTCGGGGTCCGCGACGGCCAGGGCCGCGTGCAGGAAGGGGCGGGCGATCTCGGCGAAGCGGTCGGGGTTGTCGCGCAGACGCTTGACCGCGCCGGTGACGAACTCCTCGCGGGTGATGCGCTGGTCGCCGTCCCGGTCGGCGATGCCCGCCATGCCCTGCCAGAAGGCCTCCGCACCGGCGTACAGCGCCTGGCCCTTGTCGGAGCGGGCGGCGACGTCGAACTCGGCGAGCAGCGCCTTGGCCGCGGCGTTGAAGTCCTCGCGGTCGATGTAGCCGTTGCCGTCCTGGTCGAAGGTGGCGAACCGGGCGGCGATCCTGCGCTCGTACTCGGTGCTGACCATGTCTGTTCGGGCCGCCTTACGTTGACGTGGGGGTGGATCTGGCACGGAGCGTACGTCGCGGGAGGCGGGGAAGTGGCGAGAAAGCGAGGGTTGTGCCAAGACCGGGGGAATTCCGCGACAACCTTGTGGCGGCGGCGCGGCGGGACTCAGGCCGAGAGGGGGTCCGCCTCGTCGGCGGTGGCGGTCTCGACGTCGGGGCGGACGTCGAAGAGGCGGCGGACGCCGAGCGCGCCGAGGACCCGGTTGACGTGCGAGCCCTCGTCCGCGCCCCGGTCCGGCAGGATCAGCCGCAGCCGGCCCTGGCAGGAGCGGATCAGCCGCCGGGCGGCGACCAGGACGCCGACCCCGCTGGAGTCGCAGAAGAAGACCTCGGAGAGGTCCAGGATCAGACTGTGGTGGCCCTCGGCGACCACGTCGTGCACCCGTTGCCGCAGCACCGGCGAGGTCATCAGGTCCAGTTCCCCGGACACCCGGAGCACGGCCCACTCGCCCTGTTCGACGCCGGTCACCTTGAATGCCACGGCCATGCCCCTCCGCTCGCCGGATCTCCCGGAACCGCCCGGAAACGGAAGCAGTTCCTACGTTTCTCTCCGCGCGGCTGCCCAGCGGCGGTTCCCTGAAACTTCGGGGAACAAACCGCGGGCGATCATCAAGGGGCTTGTTTCAGTCACTATCGATCCTGTTCGATCGAAGTTGGACACGCCTTGAGTGAAGATTGCGTGAAGAGGGCACTATCACCTGCGACGCCTCGGGGGGCGCACATTGACACAAAGGGGCGTGCGTAGTCAGGGGTGCCGACTACATTCGAGATGACGGTGCAGAGACGCTGGACGGGCCGGACGAGGCGAGGGGAGGGGCAGCATGGCGCAGAAGGACGTACCGCCCCGCTGGGACCGCAAGATGCAGCAGCGGCTCGCGCGCGGTGAGGCGGCCGCGCTCGGCGAGCTGTACGACCGGTTCGCCTCCCTCGTGCACAGCCTCGCCCACCGCGTCCTCGGCGACGAGCGGGCCGCCGACGGTGTCACCCGCGAGGTCTTCGCCCACGTCTGGGAACACCCCGACAGCTACGACCCCAAGGAGGGCCCGCTGCGCTCCTGGGTCGCCGGGGTGACCCACCGGCTGGCCGTGCAGCGGCTGCGCGCCACCGAGACCGCCGCGCTCACCGGCGGCGAGAGCGGCTCCGCGGAGGAACTGGAGAGTCTGGAGAGCAAGGTGCGCCGCGCCTCGGTCGCCGCCCGCGCCGACTACATCGTCCACTCCATGCCCGCCCCGCTGCGCGCCGCACTCGAACTGGCTTATTTCCAGCGCCGCGACTACCGCCAGACCGCCACCGACCTAGGCGTCACCGAGGACGAGGCCCGCCGCCGGCTCCGCCTCGGTCTGCAGCTGCTGTCCACCGCCCATGACGTCGGCGCCTCGCCGGGATACGGGGGTGCGGTGTGAACGGGCCGCGAGGGTTCGATGCGCACGACGGGGACGACAGGGACAGCAGGGACGGCGCGTACGAGGGCGCTCAGGGAGCGGGCCCCGGTGACGGTGTCGGTTCTGGTGCCGGTTCGGGGCCGCCGGGTGCCGGCGCGTCCGGACCCGACCGGTCGCCGCGGATACCGCTGCCCCGCGCCTCCGTCGAGGACAGCGGGCTGCCGCTGCCCGACCTCACCGACCTGGGGGACCTTGCGCCCGTGCCGCTCGACCTGTCGCACGACGTCCTGAAGTCGCTCCTCGGCGCCTGGGCCTTGGCCGCCTGCTCGGCGGCCGAGACGACGGCCGTGGAGGAACACCTCGGCAGCTGCGGCTCCTGCGCGGACGAGGCGCTGCGGCTGCGCGAGGCGGTCGGTCTGCTGCACCAGCCCGAGAGCCTCGACCTGGACCCCGCCCTGCGCACCCGCGTCCTGGAGGGCTGCCTGGACCGCCGGCCGCCGCGCATCCCGGTGCCCGAGTGGGCGGCTCCCTACGACGCCGAGAGCGCCCGACTGGACGCGCTGCTGCAGGACTTCGGCGACGCCGAGTGGCATGCGCCGGTGCGGCTGCGGTGGTTCGAGGGCGACGCTGCGACAAGTCGTCGTACCACCGTGGCCGGGGTGATCGCGCATCTGCTGTCGGTGGACGGGCTGGTCGCGGTGGCGCTCGGCCTGGAGGATCCGCTGGCAGAGATCTTCGAGAAGACCGAGAAGGGTGAGACCGGCAAGCAGGGTGCGGCGGGGCCGGCCGGGCGCACCGAGGCGTTCTGGCGGGCGTCCCACTTTCCGCCGACGCGGTCCGTGCGGGGGCCGTGGCGGGAGCAGAGCCACAACATCGTACGGACGGCGTCCTTCACGGGCAGCACCGCCGACGGGCTCGCGGTGCCGTACGGCGACTTCGAACTGCCCTTGCACAACGCCATGCTGGACCGCGCCTTCGAGTGCTGGGTGCACGCGGAGGACATCGCGGAGGCGGTGGACTATCCGTACGAGCCGCCCGCACCGCGTCACCTGAACAAGATGATCGACCTCGCGGCGCGGATGCTGCCGGTCGCGCTGGCCGAGCGGCGCCGGGCGGGGCTGTCCGCGCCCGGGCAGACCCCGCATCTCGTTCCCGCGGGGGCGCCGGGGCGCAGCCTGCGGCTGGAGATCGAGGGGGCGGCCGGCGGGGAGTGGCTGATCCCGCTGGACTCGCCCGCGGCGGTGGGCTCGGCGGAGTTCGAGGTGGCGCATGTCGCCCTGGACGGTGTGGAGTTCTGTCGCCTGGCCGCGGGCCACGTGCCTCCGGAGGAGGCTGCGGCGGGGCAGGTGGGGGACCGGGGGGCGATCAGGGACGTGCTGTTCGCCGCGGCGGGGCTCAGCCGGATGTGAACTTGCCGGCGCTGCGGCCTCAGTGCACCGAAAACCCGCCATCCACAAAGATCGACTGCCCGGTGACATAAGCAGACGCCCCACTCGCCAAGAACACCGCCGCCCCCGCGAAGTCCTCCGCCACCCCGTTGCGACCGACCATCGTGCGAGCGGCCAGGGCCGACACCCTCTCCGGGTCGGACGACAGCCGCGCGTTCAGCGGGGTCATCACGAACCCCGGGACGAGGGTGTTCGCGGTGACGCCGTACGGTGACCACGCCTCGGCCTGGGAGCGGGTCAGGGACTCCAACGCCCCCTTGGAGACGCCGTACGCACCGCTCTGCACGAAGGCCCGGTGGGCCTGCTGGGAGGTGATGTGGATGATCCTGCCGTAGCCCCGCTCGGCCATGCCGGGCCCGAACCGCTGCCCCAGCAGGTAGGGCGCCTCCAGGTTCACGGCCATGGTGGTGTCCCACACCTCCTCACCCAGCTCCCCCATCGGCGGCCGCAGGTTGATCCCGGCGCAGTTGACGAGGATGTCGGGCTCCCCGAACCTCCCGGCCGCCTCCTCCGCCGCCGCGCGCACCCCCTCACGCGTGCCCAGGTCCGCGCTGACCCAGGCGGCCCGGCAGCCGTCGGCGGTCAGCTCGTCGACCGTGGCGGCCAGTTGCGCCTCCTTGCGCGCCACGACCACCACGCTCGCCCCGGCCCGCGCCAGTGCCCCGGTGATGGCCCGGCCGATGCCGGAGCTGCCGCCGGTGACCACGGCGACACGGCCGTCCAGCGAGAACAGTTCGGAGAGGTACGCCTGTGAGGTCATGCCCGCAGCCTAGGGGCACGGCTCAGGCGAAGATCACCGTCCGGCGCCCGTTGAGCAGGATCCTGCGCTCCGCGTGCCACTTCACCGCGCGCGCCAGCGCCTGGCACTCCACATCCCGCCCGATGGCGACCAGTTGGTCCGGCGTCACACCGTGGCCCACCCGCTCGACCTCCTGCTCGATGATCGGGCCCTCGTCGAGGTCGGCGGTCACGTAGTGGGCGGTGGCGCCGATCAGCTTGACGCCCCGCGCGTGCGCCTGGTGGTACGGCTTGGCGCCCTTGAAGCTCGGCAGGAAGGAATGGTGGATGTTGATGATCCGGCCGCTGAGCTGCTTGCACAGGTCGTCCGAGAGGACCTGCATGTAGCGGGCGAGGACGACCAGTTCGACGTGCTCCTCGCGCACGATCTCCAGCAGCTGTGCCTCGGCCTGGGCCTTGGTGTCCTTCGTCACCGGGATGTGGTGGAAGGGGACGTGGTACGAGCCCACCAGCTCTTTGAAATCGGTGTGGTTGGAGACCACGGCCGCGATCTCCACCGGCAGGGCGCCGATGCTGGCGCGGAAGAGCAGGTCGTTGAGGCAGTGGCCGAACTTGCTGACCATCAGGACGATGCGCATCTTCTCGTCGGCCCGGTTGAGCTGCCAGTCCATGTGGAAGGTGTCGCCGATCGCCGCGAAGCTCGCCCGCAGCTTGTCCACGGTCAGCGGCGCGTCCGCCGAGAAGTGGACGCGCATGAAGAACAGTCCCGTGTCGTGGTCGCCGAACTGCTGGCTGTCCTCGATGTTGCAGCCGGTCATGAACAGGTAGCTCGACACGGCGTGCACGATGCCCTGCTTGTCCGGGCAGGAGAGGGTGAGGACGTACTGGTCGGCCGGGGCGGCGGCCGGGGCGGACTGCTCGTTCATGCACCACAGGGTCCCATACGGCCACGCGCCGTGGGCAATCGTCCCGCAGGGCGGGACGGGTCGGGACGGTCCCGCGGCACCGGGTGCCGCCCCGGGAAGGTCGGCCCCTGCCTACGCGACCCGCGTCATGATCCGCAGGACCTCCAGGCTCCGCGGCGGGGCGTCGGGATCGTCGCCGTCACTCGCCGCGAGGCGTATGTGCGCGTCCCGGGCCGCCCGCACCGCCTCCGGCCACCCGTGGTGGTCGAGGTAGGCGGAGACCTGCGCGTCCGGGCCGACCTGGTGCATGATCCGCAGCACCCGCAGTACGGCGGTGTCGACGAGCGCCGCCTCCTGCGAGTCCCGGAATATCGTGCCGACGTACTTCTCCGCGGACCAGTTGTCCAGCCAGGTGTCCTCCACCAGGCGGTACACCGCGTCGGTGACGTCGCCGTACCCGTCGACGCCGGCCAGCCAGACGTCGCGTTGGAACCCCGGGTCGGAAAGCATGTGCAGCGCGGAGCGCACATTGCTGCGCCAGCGCCACCACGGCATGTCGTTCAGTGGCATGCCGCCCATGGTGGAGGAGCGACGGCCGCGACGGGAAGAGTTCTCCGAACCTTGCACGGTCATCGATCGTACGTTCCTCGCCACAGGAGTCTCACCAGCCCCTGCAATTCACCTCGCTGTCACCTTTCGTTGACCGAGGGTCACTCCCCGGTTAGTCGTGTGAGGGAATCGTGCGTGTCCATGACCGGCAGGCGACGCATCCGCAGCACCTTCCTTCCTTTCCTCTCCCGGCCCGTCAGAGCCACCGCGCTGTCCGCGGGGGCACTGGCCGCGTGTGCGTCGCTCACCGCCGGATGCGGGGTCATCCCCGGTGCCACGGGGGGCTCCGGGGATGACCCGATCAAGGTCATGACCTGGGCGCCCCAGAAGACGGACGCCACCAACAAGCCCGGCATGCCCGCGATGGCCCACGCCTACGGCGAGTGGATCAACTCCCGCGGCGGCATCAACGGCCGCAAGCTCGAAGTCCTGACCTGCAACGACCACAACGACAGCGTGGGCGCGGCGAAGTGCGCCCGGCGCGCGGCCGCCGAGGACGTGGTCGCGGTGGTCGGCTCCTACAGCCAGTTCGGCGACTCGTTCCTCGCCCCGCTGGAGAGCGCCGGCATCCCCTACATCGGCGGCTACGGCGTCACCAGCGAGGAGTTCACCGGCCCCATGGTGTACCCGGTCAACGGGGGCCAGCCCGCCCTCCTGGCCGGCCTCGGCAGGGCGCTCGCCGCCACCTGCGGCCCGGTCTCCCTGGTCCGCCCCGACAGCATCGCCGGGGACCAGCTGCCCGCGCTGCTCGACTCGGGCCTGAAGGCGGGCGGGCACGCCGCGGCCGGCGACCAGCTCGCCGCCGAGAACTCCACCGAGTACGACGGCCAGGCGGACCAGGCGCTGCGGTACGCGACCAAGGACACGACCAGGAAGGGGTGCGTGGTGCCCGCGCTCGGGGACCGCACCGACACCTTCATGGACTCCTTCCGGCGGGCCCGCGACGGCTACCCCGCCGTGCGCACGGCGACCGTGCTGGGCAGCGTCGACCAGACGGTGATCAACGCGACGGGCGGGGCGTCGGGGCCGTACGAGGGGTCGTACATCACCGGCTGGTACCCGCCGGCCTCCGACGCGCGCTGGGACCTGATGAAGAAGGTGATCAACGAGGAGGCCTTCGGCGACAACCGCATCGACCCCGCGGACGCCGGAGTGCAGACCACCTGGATCGCCTACACCGTGCTGAAGGCCGTCCTGGAGAAGATCGGCGACGGCGAGGTCAGCTCCGACAGCGTGCGGCGCACCCTCGACGACGGCCTGAAGGTGTCCACGGGCGGCCTCACCCCGACCCTGCACTGGCCCTACGAGAGCAAGCTCGCCGGGGTCGGCTTCCCGCGGCTCGTCAACGCCGACGTGACCCTCCAGGTCGTCCAGGACGGCCGGCTGGTCGCGGCGAAGAAGACCGCGGGCTCGGGCTTCGACGGGATCACCGACATGACGGGCACGCTGGAGAACGCCGACCTGGACTGACCGGGCCCCCTGGGCCCGGCCAGGGGGCTGCCCCGGCGCCGACCCGGCTCAGAGCTGGGTCGGCTGGCGCTGGGTCAGGCCGTACTTCTTCGCGATGGTGTTCCACAGCGCGGCCGCCTTCACCTTCTGCTGGCTGGCGGTGCCGCTCTCCCGGTTGCCGGCCTGGGTCTGGCCGGTGGTGCGGGCGTGGCCCTTCTTGCAGCCCTTCCCGCTGCCGGCCTGGTCGGCCCAGGCCGCGTAGTGGTTGTCGGCGGCCGCGGACGCCTGCCAGGCCTTGGTGAGGGCGGCGGTCAGCGCGGCGTTGTCCGGCAGCTTGTCGACGGACAGCTTGCCGAGCCGGGTGACCAGGTCGGTGCGCTGCTTGGCCGCGTCACGCAGGTCGGAGGCGGCCTGGCCGAGGTTGTTGCACTGCCGGACGTTCGTCACCGCCTGGATCACCGAGGCGCGGCTGCTGCCGCTGTCGGCGAGCAGCTTGTCCAGGGCGACCGCCTGCTGCTGCGCGGGGTCGGCGGCGGCCGAGGAAGGGGAGTCCTGGGTGGTCGGGGAGGAGGCGGCGACGGGCTTGTTGTCGGTGCCCTTGTCCCCGCCGCCACCGCTGAGCATCGCACCGGCACCCACGCCGACGACGATGATGCCGACGCCGACAGCGGCGATCAGCGGCACCCGCGAGCGGGTACGGCCGCCCTGGTGCCCGCCGTCGTCGTCCATGGGCGGGCTGTACGACGGCTGCGCCGGGCCCGGGTAGCCGTTCTGCGAGTAGCCGTTCTGCGGGTAACCGTTCTGCGGCTGGATGCGCGGCATCTGCTGCGTGGCGCCGGCCGGGCTCTCCCCGCCCCCCGGCCCGCCGCGGAAGAGGTTGTCGAACTCGGCGGGCGGCTGCCTCTCCCCGCCCTGCGCCTGACCGGTGAACGGCGGGATGTACTGCGTGGCCTCGGCGTCGGAGTGCGCCGCCGGTGCGGCCTGCTGCGGCACACGCCCCAGGTAGCGCGTCTCCTCACCACCGGCGTCGGGCGGCAGCGCACCGGCCGCCACCGGCGGGATGTACTGCGTGGCGCCCTCGTCGACGGGGGCCGCCGGGACGGGCGGGAGGTACTGGGTCGCGCCCTCGTCCGCCGGGGGCAGGGGCGCGCCCTGCCCTGGGTAGGCCTCCGGCAGGGCGGGGGGCAGGGAGGTGCCCTGGGCGCCGTTCTGCACCGGGTACGCGTCCGCGCCGGCGGGCGGCAGGGGCGCGGAGGGGGCGGGCGCGGCCGGGTACTGCTGCTGGTACGGGGCCGGGGCGCCGTACGCGGGCTGCTGGCCCGCGCCGTCCTGAGGCAGGGGGCCGCCGTACTGGGCGTCGCCGCCGTACTGCGGCTGCTGACCCCCGCCGTACGCCGACGCCTGGGCGCCGGAGCCGTACGCCGGGTCCGGTCCGCCCGAGCCGTACGCCTGGCCGTAGGCCTGACCTCCGTACGAGGGAGCCGGTGCGCCCTCCGGAGGGAGCGGGCCGGGGCCGTTGCCCGCGGGGGGCTGCTGGTCCGGGGTGCCCCACTGCTGGGCGGGCGCCGGCGGCCAGCCCTGGTCCGGCTGCGGCGGCTGCTGCGTGCCGGGGCCCCATGCGCCGCCCCACGCCTGCCCGCCGGCCGGGGCCGCGGGGGCGGGGGTGCCCGTCATGCCCGGAAGCAGGGGCTCGCCTCCGTCGGAGGGCAGCACGATGCCTTCGTGCGCGGGCCGCGCCGAGGGCTCCTCGCCCTGTCCACTCTGCGTCACCGGGACTCCTACGAATGGGGGACCTTCGGAATCGTCGGCTCACGCTACCGGGTCTCCCGAGCCGGGTGCCACGCAGCTCAGGGCGCGATCTCCTTCCCTGTGACAGCAGTAACAAAACAGCCCCGCGGTTCGCTGTACATGGCAACCGCCGTGGATCCGGGTGCCGTTTCCCGTACGTTCACGCAACCGCGGGGCCGGTGTTCAGGCGGCCTGCTGGAGGTCGAGGCGGGCCCCGAACTCCCGCACGACCGCTTCGTCCCGGAAGGGCTCCAGGCGCTGCTGCAGATCCTCCAGGTACTCGGCGCCCCGGTTGGAGCGGAGCGTCTCCAGCAGTTCCACCGCCTTCGTCCCGGTGCTGCAGGCCTGCTCGATCTCGCGCTGCTGCACCTGGGCCGTGGCGAGCAGCACATAGCCGATGGCGCGGCGCCGGGCCCGGGTCTCGGGGTGTCCGGCCAGCGACTGCTCGGCGTACCGCGCCGCCGCCTCGGCCTGCCCCAGGTCGCGGTAGCAGTGCGCCAGCTCGTCGGCCAGATAGGCCTCGTCGAAGTGCGCGATCCACACCGGGTCGTCCCCGGAGGCCGCGTCCGCCTGTTCCATCGCCGAGATCGCCCGCCCGGAGGCGTCCTGCGCGGCCCGGACGTCACCGAGCAGCGCGTGCCCGCGGGCCTCGGCCGCGTGGAACATCGCCTCCGCGCGCGGGGTGACCCGCCCGCGCGCCCCTTCCTGCGCGGCCCGCGCCAGCTGGGCGATCTCGCGCGGGTTGCCGAGCTGCGCGGCGAGGTGGCTCATGGAGGCGGCGAGGATGTAACCGCCGTAGCCACGGTCACCGGCCGCCTGCGCCAGACGCAGCGACTGGATGTAGTACCGCTGGGCCAGACCCGGCTGCCCGGTGTCGACCGCCATGTACCCCGCCAGCTCGGTCAGCCGGGCGACGGTCGCGAAGAGATCGCGGCCGACCGCCTCCCGGTACGACCCCGCGAGCAGCCCGGAGACGACGCTGTTGAGGTAGTGCACGACGACCGGGCGCACATGCCCGCTGCCGTACTGGTGGTCGAGGTCGACCAGCGCCTGGGTCATGGACCGTACGGCGGCCACGTCGGACTGGCCCACGCGCGGACCCGCCTGCCGGGCCACCTGGGCGTCCGGCGCGGAGATCAGCCAGTCGCGGCTGGGCTCGACCAGCGCGGAGGCGGCGACGGAGGAGCCGGACAGGAAGTCCCGCCGGCCCACATCGCTGCGCCACAGCTCACAGACCTGCTCGATGGCCCCCAGTACCGTCGGCGAGAACTGGAGACCGACCCCCGAGGCGAGGTTCTTGCCGTTGGCCATGCCGATCTCGTCGATCGTGACCGTACGGCCGAGCTTGCGCCCGAGCGCCTCCGCGATGATCGCCGGGGCCCGGCCCCGCGGCTGCTGACCGCGCAGCCAGCGGGCCACGGACGTCTTGTCGTAGCGCAGGTCGAGACCGTGCTCGGCGCCGCACATGTTGACCCGCCGGGCCAGCCCGGCGTTCGAGCACCCCGCTTCCTGGATGAGTGCCTGCAGCCGTTCGTTCGGCTGCCTCGCGACGAGAGGCCTTGCGGCCATGTGCTACCCCCTGCGAACCCCTGGAGCGTGACGATCCGGCCGGAAGGATCCGGTCGTGAAGATCACTGCCCAGCTGACATACCGTCAATGCGTGACATGTGCGGTTTGCCGGGGTAAAGGCAGATGCCACCCCCATCCCTGGCTACCCACTCCACGCCCCGCTTCCTCCCGCGCGCCCCCACCTGTGCACCCATGCGCCCCAGCTGGGGAGTCGATGCTCCTCCCCTGCACACGCCCGGGCCGTAACTCCAGGTGAGTGCGGGAGTTGAGTGAACCGTGGAAGAGACGATCGCCGGCCCCGAAGCCGCCCAGATTCCGCAGCAGCGCGGGGAATCGCTGCTGGAAACCGCCGTACGCTACGCCGAGGAGCGCCACTGGGACGTGTTCCCGGGTGCCTGGCTGGAAGCCGTCGACGGGGTGCAGCGCTGCTCGTGCGGCGATGCCTCCTGCCCCGCGCCGGGTGCGCACCCCACGCGCCCCGACTGGGCGACCCAGGCGACCGGCAGTGCGACCGTCGCCCGCCGGATGTGGCAGAAACAGCCGACGGCTTCGATCCTGCTGCCTACGGGGCGCACCTTCGATGCGTTGTCCGTCCCGGAGAGTGCGGGGTTTCTCGCCCTCGCCCGTATGGAGCGGATGGAGTTGACGCTCGGGCCTGTGACGTTGACTCCCGATCGGCGTATGCAGTTCTTCGTGCTGCCGGGGGCCTCTGTGAAGGTTCCTGAGCTGGTGCGGAAGTTGGGGTGGTCGTTGGCCTCGCTCGACCTTGTGCCCCTGGGGGAGGGAAGTTACGTCGCTGCTCCTCCGACTCGATTTGGCTCGCGGGGTGCCGTGCAGTGGGCTTGCCGGCCCACCCCGGCGAATCGGTGGTTGCCGGACGCTGAGGAGTTGATCTCGCCGCTTGCCTATGCGTGCGGTCGGGATAAGTAACGTGCGCCCACGCGGCGGAGCCGCAAATTCAGGCACAGTCCCGCGCCCCTGAAGACTTTTGCGCCGCCGTAGGGTTCTGGCATGGACGAGGCTGCAGTTCGTGTGCGGGGGCTCTGGAAGCGGTTCGGGCAGCAAGTCGCCGTGGGCGGGATCGATCTCGATCTGCCTGCCGGCAAGTTCATCGGGCTGGTCGGGCCGAACGGGGCCGGGAAGACCACCACGTTGTCCATGGTGACCGGGTTGCTGCGGCCCGATCAGGGGGCCGTCGAGGTCGTAGGGCATGACGTGTGGCGGGACCCGGTGGCGGTGAAGGCACGGATCGGGGTGCTGCCCGAGGGGCTGCGGCTGTTCGAGCGGCTGTCGGGGCGGGAGCTGCTGGGGTACTCGGGGCGGCTGCGGGGGCTGCCCGGTGCCGAGGTCGACAAGCGGGCCACGCAGTTGCTGGACGTGCTCGACCTGGCCGGGGCGCAGCACAAGCTCGTCGTGGACTACTCGACCGGCATGCGCAAGAAGATCGGGCTCGCGGCCGCACTCCTCCACAATCCCGACGTGCTGTTCCTCGACGAGCCGTTCGAGGGTGTCGACCCGGTGTCCGCGCAGACGATCCGGGGTGTGCTGGAGCGCTACACCGCCTCCGGCGCCACCGTCGTGTTCTCCTCGCACGTGATGGAGCTGGTCGAGTCGCTGTGCGACTGGGTGGCCGTCATGGCGGCGGGCCGCATCCGGGCGACGGGCACGCTGGCCGAGGTGCGCGGGGAGCACCCCACCTTGCAGGCGGCCTTCCTGGAGCTGGTGGGGGCGCGCGGCCGGGACGCCGCCTCCGATCTGGACTGGCTGGGTGGTGGGGCGGCCCGATGACGAGCCTGACCTCCACCGTCGTACGGCTGAAGCTGTCGCTGCTGCGGAACGGGCTCAGGCAGTCGGCGGGCCGACGGGCCGCGTTCGTCGCCTCGGCCGTCGTCGCGCTGCTGTTCGCACTGCTGCAACTGCTCGGCCTGGTGGCGCTGCGCGGGCATGCGCACGCCGAGGCCGTCGCCGTACCCGCTACGGCCGTACTGGCGCTGGGCTGGGCGGTGATGCCGCTGTTCTTCCCGAGCGGTGACGAGACGCTGGACCCGACCCGGCTGGTGATGCTGCCGCTGCGCCCCCGGCCACTGGTCCGGGCCCTGCTGGCCGCCTCGCTGGTCGGCATCGGGCCCCTGTTCACGCTGCTGGTGCTGGTGGGGTGTGTGCTGTCGGTGGCGCAGGGGTCGGTGGGGTACGTCGTCTCCGTCGTCGCCGTCGTGCTCGCGCTGCTGGTCTGCGTGGCGCTCGCGCGAGCCGTCGCCGCCGCCAACGTACGGCTGCTGACCAGCAGGAAGGGGCGCGATCTGGCCGTGCTGAGCGGTCTGGTGATCGCCGTCGGGGCACAGCTGGTCAACTTCGGTGCGCAGCGGCTGGGTTCGGCGGGGCTGGGACAGCTGCAGCCGGCCGCGGACGTGCTGTCGTGGGTGCCGCCCGCGTCGGCCGTGGGGGCGGTGCGGTCGGCGAGCGAGGGGGCGTACGGCACGGCGCTCGGGCAACTCGCGCTGTCGGTGGCCGGGTTGGCCCTGCTGGTCGTGGTCTGGGCGCGGAGTCTGACCCGGCTGATGACCTCGCCCGACGGGTCCACCCTCCAGGCCCCGGAAGGGGCGCGGGACCGTGCCCCCTCCGCCGGGCTGCGGCGGCTTCTCCCGGACGGGCGCACGGGCACGGTCGTGGAGCGCACCCTGCGCTACGTCTGGCGCGACCCCAAGACCAAGGCCGCATGGGTGACCTCGCTGGCCATCGGGCTGATCGTGCCGGTGTTCAACGCGGTGCAGGGCACCGGGTCGATCTACTTCGCGTGCTTCGCCGCCGGGATGCTCGGCATCCAGATGTACAACCAGTTCGGGCAGGACACCTCCGCCTTCTGGATGGTGGCCCTGACCATCTCCTCGGCGCGGGACGCGCACGCCGAGCTGCGCGGGCGGGCGCTGGCCCTGCTGGTGATCACCCTGCCGTACGCCGCCCTCGTCACCGTCCTGACGACCGCGCTGCTGGGCGCCTGGGCCCGGCTCCCCGAGGCGCTGGGACTCTCCCTCGCGCTGCTCGGCGCGATGCTGGCGACCGGCGCCTGGACCTCGGCGCGCTTCCCGTACTCCATCCCCCAGGAGGGCCACAAGAACGTGGCCCCCGGTCAGGCCGGCCTCGCCTGGATCTCGATCTTCGGCGGCATGGTCGCGGCCGCCCTGCTCTGCTCCCCCGTCATCACCGCCACCATCTGGCTGAACGTGAGCGCGGACGGGGATGCGTGGAGCTGGGTGCTGCTGCCGGCGGGGGCGGCGTACGGCGCGACGCTCACACTGCTGGGACTGCGCCTGGCGGCCCCCCGAACAGCGGCCCGCCTGCCAGAAATCCTGGCGGCGGTAAGCAAGGGCTGACGGGACTTTTCAACGCAGGGCACCTACAACTTGCCCAGGGGCGCGGGGAACTGCGCAACCAGCCACAACGCACCCGCACCCGCCAACGCACTGGCACCACGCGGACGAACAGGCGATCAAACACCCAGCACAGCCTCAAGAAACGGCTCGACAGCCGACCGCCAAGCCACCGGCTGGTCATAGTGAACAAGGTGCCCGGCGTCAGCCACCTCCGCATACTCCCCCCGAGGAAGCACCCGCACCATCTCCTGCGCCTCGGCCCGCCCCAGCTCACCGTCCAGGCCACGCACGACCAGCGCAGGACACCGAACCTGGGCCAGCTCCTCCCAGTGGGCGTCGTACACCCAGCTGTCCCGCGTCGCGAGCATCTGCTCCGGATCGAAGACGGGCCGCCAGCCGTCGGCGGACTCGTGCATGACCTCGGCGTAGAACGCGCCGCGGGACGGGTGGGGGCGCTCCACCCAGGGATCGTCCTCGCCGAACCACTTGCGGACGTCGGCGAGGGTGGCGAAGGGGACGGGCCAGGAGCGGAACCAGGCGTCCCACTCACGCTGGGAGGCCGCGCCGAGCGCGGAGGCCCGCATGTCACAGATGACCAGACCCCGCACCAGATCGGGGCGCTTCGCGGCGAGCTGCCAGGCGGTCAGGGCGCCCATGGCGTGGCCGATGAGGACGGCGGGGGCGAGACCGAGCTGTTCGAGGGCGGCCTCGGCGTCCTCGACGTAGGCCTCCCGGGTGTACGCGGCCTGCGGGAGTTTGTCGCTCTGGCCGTGGCCGCGCTGGTCGAGGGCGACGGCGCGGTGGCGCTCGGCGAGCCAGCGGGTGGTGGACGCCCAGTGCGAGGCGCGGCCCATCAGGCCATGGAGTAACAGCACGCCCGGAGCGGCGGGCTCCGCCTCCGGTTTGGGCGGGTCCGCGAACTCCCAGGCGGCGAGGCGCACCCCGCCCGCTCCCGTCACGTCGATACGCCGTGCCATCGGCCTGGCACCCCCCAGCTCCGCCTGCCTCGTACCGGTGTACTGCCGTTGTCGCCGTCGTACTGTCGCTCGTACTGCCGCCGCAGACTATCGAATACCTATTCGAAAATACTTCCTCTGCGGACAACACCCCTCATTCGAGTGACACCCCTCAAGGAATGATCGCCGCCGCCGAGGGGATCTTTCTGGCGGGAGGCGGACCGCTCGGGGAAAAACGGTCCGAGGGGGATGACCCTGAGAGCTCGGGGCTCCGGGTCAGCACAGGGGAGGACAGGCCCCGGCGCCACACGGCGCCGGGGCCCTCTCATGCTCAGCGCTTGGCCACGAACACATGCGAGGCGACGTCCGCCTCCAGCTCGGCCGCCTCACCGCCGCTGCCCACCAGCACCCCGCCGGCCGACTCCGTCACACTCACCACCGAACCGGGCTGCACACCCGCACGGCGCAGCGTGTACATCAGCTGGGCGTCCGTCTGGATCGGCTCACCGATACGGCGCACGACGACCGTCTTGCCGTCGCTGCCCGGATCCAGATCGGCCAGCGACACCATGCCCTCGTCCAGGAACGGATCGGCCCCGTCCTTCTCGCCCAGCTCCTCCAGGCCCGGGATCGGGTTGCCGTACGGCGACTCGGTCGGGTGCCGCAGCAGCTCCAGCACCCGGCGCTCCACGGCCTCGCTCATCACGTGCTCCCAGCGACACGCCTCCGCGTGCACCTGCTCCCACTCCAGGCCGATCACGTCGACCAGCAGACACTCCGCGAGGCGGTGCTTGCGCATCACCCGCGTGGCCAGTCTGCGGCCCTCGTCGGTCAGCTCCAGGTGCCGGTCGCTGGCCACCGACACCAGACCGTCACGCTCCATACGCGCCACCGTCTGGCTCACCGTCGGCCCACTCTGGTCCAGCCGCTCCGCGATGCGGGCGCGCATGGGGACGACGCCTTCCTCTTCGAGCTCGAGGATGGTGCGGAGATACATCTCCGTGGTGTCGATCAGTCCGGACATACGTGCCCCTCGATTACCTCTGCCGGATGCTCACCGCTCTCCGGCGCGTGCGCTGGCCCTGGATTCAATTCTGCCGGATACCACTGACAACCGTGCCGCACCGCGGAAACAGCCGGGTGAAGACTGCCCCGGCGCATGGCGCGTCCGCACGCCCCCGTATTGACACCGCACTGGTCCAGACCGCACGGTGATCCGCGACACAGACGCTGCGAAGGGGCACCGCATGAGCGACGGCACGCCTGCCGACCTGTTCTTCGACGCCGCCATCAGCCTGCTGCAACGGGTCCGGGCGGAGGAGGCCGAGGCGATCACCGCGGCCGGCACCCTGCTCGCCGACACCGTCGCCGCCGGCGGCCGCCTGTTCGCCTTCGGCGCCGGGCACTCCTCGCTCGCCGCCCAGGACGTCGTATACCGCGCCGGCGGACTCGCCCTCATGAACCTGCTCACCGTCCCCGGAGTCGTCGGCGTCGACGTCACCCCGGCCACTCTCGGCTCCGCCCTGGAACGCGTCGACGGCCTCGCCGGCGCCGTCCTCGACACATCCCCCCTCCGCGCCGGCGACGCCCTCGTGATCATCTCCCTGTCCGGCCGCAACGCCCTGCCCGTCGAGATGGCCCAGGGCGCCCGCGCCCTCGGCGTGAAGGTCATCGGCGTGACCTCCGTGGCCTACGCCACGCAGACCACGTCCCGGCACAGCTCCGGCACCTTCCTCAAGGACCACTGCGACATCGTCCTGGACTCGAAGATCGCCGTCGGCGACGCCGAACTCACCCTCGACACCATCCCGGCCCCCTTCGCCCCCGCCTCCACCGTCGTCACCAGCGCCCTCATGCAGGCCGTCATGGCCACCACGGCCGCCACCCTGGCCGACCGCGGCATCGAACCCCCACTGCTGCGCTCCGGCAACGTGGACGGCGGCCACGACTGGAACGGACGGATCATGACCGAGTACGGCGACCGGATCTTCTACCAGCACTGAGCACCAGCCACTGCTCCCCCGGCCACTACTCCCCCGGCTTCTCCCGCACCGCCCCCGCCAGATCCAGCGCCGCCGCGATCCGTACGGCCACGTCCTCCGCGTAGACCGCGTCCACCCGCTCGAAACGGCTGCGGCCGGCCCCGCGCAGGAACGTGACCACGCCCAGCGTCCGCCCCCGGCTGCGCAGCACCGCGCACAACGCGTGCACCGCGTCCTCGGGCCACTGCCGAGCCAGCGCCCACTCACGCGCCCGCTCGGCCGGAACCGACCCGGCATCCGCCCGCACGCTCCCAGCCCGCTCCACACAGCTCAACGCCGGATGCCCCTCCTCATAGCGCAGCGGCAGCCCGGCCGCGCCCGAGAGCAGACTCGGCCCCGGCGCCCCCGCGGGTGTGGCCGCGAGCCGCACCAGCCGCACCGGAACCGCGTCATCGCCCTCCGCGCGCGGGGCACCCGCCACACGATCGAGCAGAGCATGATCGGCGAAACCGGCAAGCGCGAAGTCCAGGTGAACCGTGGCCGCCTCCGCCGGATCCTCACACTCGGCGGCGGCACGAGCCGCCCGGTGCAGCTGATTGGCACGGAAGCGCAGCAGAGCCGCCTCCTGCTCCCCCTGCTTGGCCTCCGTGACGTCCTGGAACAGCCAGCCGACCCCGAGCGGCACAGGCTCCTCCGCGAGCGGCGAGGCCAACCGCACGAACCCACTGCGCCAACAGCGCCGCTTCTCACCCTCGGGCGTCCGCACGGTCACCCACATCTCGGCGGGCGCAGGCGGCGCACCCTCCGCCAGGACATGCGTCAGCGCGCTCTCCAGCTCCTCCACACCCTGCGCCAGCAGCTCACCCAGCGGCCGCCCGAGCGCGGACGTACGCCCGATACCGAGCGCGCGGGCCGCATGCCCATTGACGACGGCCGGCCGCAGATCGGCATCGACCAGCACCACACCCCAGGACGCGTCCTCGAACAGCGCCTCGCTCAGCGCGATGGACCGCTCCAGATCGATCTGCGCATGCACCTCACTGAACGCGCAGTACACACCCGCCGGCTTCCCCTCCGGCCCACGCACCGCAGCGGACTGGGTCCGCACCAGCACCCGCCCACCATCCTTGGTGACCAGCGCGAACTCATGAACCTGCCGGCCCGGCGCATGCATGACCGACATCAGCCGCGCCTGCACATCCTCGGCATCGGCACTGCGCACCGCCCACCCGGCGAACCCATGCCGCCCGACCGCCTCCGCCGCGGTCCAGCCGAGAATCCGCTCGGCCTCCCGGTTCCAGTGCGTGACGACCCCGTCCGCGTCGAAGGCGCACAGAGCCGCGTCCATGCCGTCCAGCAGCGCGGCGAGCAGATCGGAGCCGCCGGACTCCTCCGGACCGTCAGGACCCTGCGGACTGTCCCGCTCGGGCTCGTCCGGCCCCAGCTCGTCCGTGGTCCCACTCCGCCGGGAAGCATTCACCTGGACCCCCTGGAGGCTGCGTCGGCGCACCTGCGGCGCGCGGTTCGCTCACTGGCCTTCATTCAACTGGAACGTGACGCAGCCCACATCCTGTTCCCGCAGATTGAAGGAATCAATGCCCGGAACCGGAACCCGGCTCCAGCCGAAGATCGACCCACTCCTCGGTCTCCCCGTCCAGCACATACCGCTCGATCTCCACGAACCCGTACCGCTCGGCAAACCGCAGCCCGTCCACGTTCACCGCCAGCACACACGTCTCGACCACCCGCGCACCCAGCACGCGCGCGTGGGCGAGCCCGTTCTCGTACAGCGCCGCACCGAAGCCCCGCCGCCGGAACTCGGGCAGCACCCGCGCGATGACGGTCGCGACCGCCTCCTCCCCCACCGGCGGCCGCACGGTGGAACACCCGACGAGCACGTCACCCAGATACGCGTTCTCCAGCCGGTACCGCTCCCGACGCCCCCGGGCGTCGTCCAGGGACATGGCGGCCGGGGGCACGATGACGTTGTGGACGTGGCGCCACTGCTCGAGCGCGGCGTCGCTGTCGACGGCTTGGATACGAAGATCGGTCACGCGAGCAGCGAATCGTCCGGGCCGTCGCACGTCAACCGCATTCCGCAGGTGTGGAGCGACCGCAAGCACAGGGCACGCCCTACCGCCTGCATCGCTGGCGCGTTCGAGAATGCCGCCACCTTCGCACTATCGAGCGACTTGAGGCTGATCAGGGCAACCGCTTGATCCACCTTCACGCTCACGGACACCCCGCCATCGCGCGGGGCACCGGCAGGGAACATGGGCGAGGGGAGAGCGACGGGCGACGGCGCAACCAGAAGCCGCACCGTCAATCTCTCAAAAAAACAGTTGAGCGTCCGGAGGCCGCTTCCTAGAGTGGGCGCTACTTCGGAAAGGAGGTGGTTCGGCAGATGTGTGAATACCGGACAGAAGAGGTGGCTGCGGGCTAGCGGCCTGCCACCACACGATGTGCGGTGCCGGACCAGCGTGTGTAACACACACGCAGCCGGCCGAATCCAACGCAGTCACCCGACCCGCGAGCTCGCCGGTACGTCCGGCCGGCTCCCCCGCCGAGCAGGCGGAGGAACCGAGCTCGCGGGTCGTCTGCGTTCAGGAAGGGGCCAGGAGCCTCAGGGGCTCAGCCGCTCCACATCCCAGTCGCCATCCGGCCGGGCCACATACCGCAGCCGGTCGTGCAGACGGTTCTCGCGGCCCTGCCAGAACTCGACCGTCTCCGGGGCGATCCGGAAGCCGCCCCAGTGCGGCGGAACCGGCACCTGCTCCCCCTCCGGGTAGCGCTCGCCCAGCTCCGCGTAGGCCTCGTCCAGCTCGTCACGGGACGTGATCACCGAGGACTGCACACTGGCCCAGGCGCCCAGCTGGGAGCCGTGCGGGCGGGTGCGGAAGTACGCGGCGGTCTCGTCCCGGCCGGTGCGGCGGGCGACGCCGGTGACGATGACCTGGCGGGCGATCGGGTGCCACGGGAAGAGCAGCGAGATGTACGGGTTGTCGGCCAGCTCGCGCGCCTTGCGGGAGTCGTAGTTGGTGTAGAAGACGAAGCCGTCGGTGTCGTACTGCTTCATCAGGACCGTGCGGGAACTGGGCCGGCCCGCCGCGTCCGCCGTGGAGACCACCATCGCGTTGGGTTCGTACAGCGTGCCGTGCAGGGCGGCCCGGGCGGCGTCCTCGAACCAGCGGGAGAACTGGTCCATGGGGTGCGCGGCGAGTTCCTTCTCGTCGAGGCCCGCGGCCCGGTACTGCTTGCGCATGGCGGCGGGATCGACGAGGGGGTCGGGGCTGAGGTCTCGGTCGGTCACGCGGTCATCTTGCCGTATCGAACGCGCGTGGCACTCAGTGTCGTATGGGCTCCCCAACTATGGCACTCGGCGTTATCGTGCAGGTCCCCCTGCGGTTTGGGTGACCACCGGCTGATCGGGGCATCACCGGGGTGACCGCCGCCGACACTTTCACGAGGAGCCGCCTGATGTCCGATTTCGTACCCGGGCTCGAGGGAGTCGTCGCGTTCGAGACGGAGATCGCCGAACCCGACAAGGAGGGCGGCGCTCTGCGTTACCGCGGCGTCGACATCGAGGAGCTGGTCGGGCACGTCTCCTTCGGGAACGTGTGGGGGCTGCTGGTGGACGGCGCCTTCAACCCCGGACTGCCGCCCGCCGAGCCGTTCCCGATCCCGGTCCACTCCGGTGACATCCGTGTGGACGTACAGTCCGCGCTCGCCATGCTGGCGCCGGTCTGGGGCCTGAAACCCCTCCTCGACATCAACGCCTCCCAGGCCCGCGACGACCTGGCGCGCGCCGCCGTCATGGCGCTGTCGTACGTCGCCCAGTCCGCGCGCGGGCAGGGTCTGCCGATGGTGCCGCAGCGAGAGATCGACAAGGCGCACTCGGTCGTCGAGCGGTTCATGATCCGCTGGCGCGGCGAGCCCGACCCCAAGCACGTGGCGGCCGTCGACGCCTACTGGACGTCGGCCGCCGAGCACGGCATGAACGCCTCCACCTTCACGGCCCGCGTCATCGCCTCGACCGGCGCGGACGTCGCCGCCGCCCTGTCCGGGGCCGTCGGCGCCATGTCCGGACCGCTGCACGGCGGCGCCCCCTCCCGAGTACTCGGGATGATCGAGGAGATCGAGCGGACGGGTGACGCCGAGACCTACGTCAAGAAGGCCCTGGACCGCGGCGAGCGGCTGATGGGCTTCGGCCACCGGGTGTACCGGGCCGAGGACCCCCGCGCGCGCGTACTGCGCCGCACGGCCCGCGAACTGGGCGCGCCGCGGTTCGAGATCGCCGAGGCGCTGGAGAAGGCGGCGCTGGAGGAGCTGCACAACCGGCGCCCGGACCGGGTGCTGGCCACCAACGTCGAGTTCTGGGCCGCGATCATGCTGGACTTCGCGGAGGTTCCGGCGCACATGTTCACGTCGATGTTCACCTGCGCGCGGACCGCCGGGTGGTCGGCGCACATCCTGGAGCAGAAGCGGACGGGGCGTCTGGTGCGGCCTTCCGCCCGGTACGTGGGCCCGGCGGCGCGCGGTCCGCAGGAGATCGAGGGGTACGCGGACATCGCCCACTGAGTGGGGTGGCTTGGGGGCGCGGGCGGCTGCAGACCCGTTGTGGCTGGTCGCGCAGTTCTCCGCGCCCCTTAAAGCGTCGCTCAAGCCGGAGTCAGAAGGCTCGCGTGATGCCGTTCCGCCACCAGCGGATGCGCCCTCAGCTTGCCCTTCAGTTCGTTGTAGCCGTACTCGGCGAAGAGGGGGTTGGCCGGGTCGGTGGTGATGCCAGGTGCCGTCGACGCGTGGGGGAACGGCAGCGGCTCTACCCTCGCGTCCAGGCGGGGGTTGTAGAAGAACGGCACGGAGAAGCGTTCCGTCGCTCCCGCCGGGCTGATCACGCGGTGGTTGGTGGCGATCAGGTAGCCGTTGGTGGCTACCTCCAGGAGTTCGCCGAGGTTGACGACGAAGGCGCCCTCCAGTGGGGGTACGTCGTGGAAGAGGCCGTCCTCGCGATGGACCTGGAGGCCGCCGACCGTGTCCTGCAGGAGCAGGGTGAGGAAGCCGTAGTCCTTGTGGGCGCCGACGCCCTGGTCGGTGCCGTCGGCCGCGCTGCCGGGGTAGCGGACGAGCTTGAGGTGCGGGTGGGCGTGGTCGCCGAAGATCGGGTCGTAGAAGTCGGCCGGGGCGCCGATGGCGGTGAGGAGTTCGTGCAGGAGGCGCTGGGCCACGCCGCTCAGTTTGTCGATCCAGGCCAGGGCGGCCGTGCGCAGCTCGGGGAGGGCGGTCGGCCACTGGTTGGGGCCCTGCAGCCACCAGTACGGGGGCTCGCCGGGGCCGGGGACGTGGGCGGGGCGTTCGGCGCCTATGTCGAGCTGGTCGCGCCAGTCGCGGGCGCCGCCGGTGCGCTCGTCACCGGTGCGGGTGTAGCCGCGGAAGTGCGGGGAGTTGACGTTGCCGAGGGCGAGCCGGTCGGCCTCGGGGAGGTCGAAGAAGGCGCGCATGGCGGTGAGGAGGGCGTCGGTCTCCGCCTGGGTCACGCCGTGTCCGACGAGCTGGAAGAAGCCGACGTCGTGGGCGGCGCTGTGCAGCTGGGCGTGGAGCAGGGCGCGGGCCTGGGGGCCGCGGTCGGCGGCGGACAGGTCGATGATCGGGAGCTGGGCGTACGCGTCGTACGAGGGGTTCGTCGCGGGGTGCGTCGTCATGGGTGCGTCCACAGGGTGTGTGGGCACGGGCAGGCCGCCGAGGGTGGGGCGGCGCGCGCCCGGGATGCCGTGAGGGGGAGAAAAGGGGCTGAGGTCAGGCGGAAGGCCGACAGCCCATGCTCGTGACGCGCACGTAGTCCACGTGGCGGCGGCGAACGAGCATCGGAAGCATGGGCCCAAGGGTAACGCGCTCCCGCGGTAACCCGTTCAGCCCAGTGTTTCCTCCAGGAGCAGCGCCCACTGGGCCACCACGCGCTCGCGGCGGGCGGTGTCGTCGGTGAGGAGGTTGGCGAGGCCGAGGCCGCGGGCCATGTCGAGCAGGCCCTGGACGGTCTCCCGGACGCCGGGGCGGGACTCGTCGGCGCCGAGCAGGTCGACGGCGATGCGGTGGGTCTCGCGGCCGACGCGGGCCTCCAGCTCGGTGACGCGCGGGCGCAGCTGTTCCTCGTCGGATGCGGCGACCCACAGGTGGAGGGCGGCGCGGAAGAGGGGGCCGGTGTAGAGGTCGACGAGGGCGAAGACGACGGCGCGGCGGTCGGCTGCGCCGTCCGGGAACAGGGCGCGCAGGGCGGTGGAGCGTTCTTCGGCGACGTACTCGACGGCGGCTGTGAAGAGGTCCTCGCGGGTCGGGAAGTGGTGCTGGGCGGCTCCTCGGGAGACGCCGGCGCGTTCGGCTACGACGGCGACGGTGGAGCCTGCCCAGCCGTGCTCGGCCAGGCAGGCCACGGCGGCTTCCAGGAGCCGCTGCCGGGTGGCCCGGCTGCGGTCCTGCTTGGGGCTGCGGTCCGGCTTCGGGTGCTGTCCCGGCAGGCGGTCGCGTTCCGCCGTCGTGCTCACGTCCTCACACCACCCATGCCGCGTCCCGTCTTTCCAGGAAGGCCGTCATCCCCTCCCGGGCCTGGGCGGTGGAGAACAGCCGGGCCGAGAGCGCGGTCAGTTGTGCCGCGTCCCGGTCGAACGTCTCCAGCACCCTAGCCGTGAGCAGCTGTTTCGTCTCGGCCAGGGCCTGGGGGGAGGAGCGGCGCAGGCCGTCCAGGACGGGGGCGAGGGCTTCGTCCACGTCGTCGGCGGTGGTGGTGAGCAGGCCCAGGTGTACGGCCTCGGCGGGGGTGAAGCGTTCGCCGGTGAGGTAGTAGCGGGCCAGGGCGCGGGGGTCGGTGCGCGGGATGACCGGGAGGGAGATCACCGCGGGGGCCACGCCGATGCGGACCTCGGTGAAGGCGAAGGTGGCGGTGGTGGAGGCGGCGGCGATGTCGCAGGCGGCGAGGAGGCCGAGGCCGCCTGCGCGGACGTGTCCGGTGATCCGGGTGAGCACGGGTTTGGGCAGCTCGACGATCTGCCGGAGCAGGCCCACGAAGGTGTCCGGGTCGGGTGGGTCGCGCAGGTCGGCGCCGGCGCTGAAGGTGGTGCCGGTGTGGGTGAGGACGACCGCCCGGACGTCCTCGTCCTTGCCGCAGTCGGTCAGGGCCTCGGCCAGTTGGGAGACGAGGGCGGCCGAGAGGGCGTTGCGGGTGTCGGTGGCGTCCAGGCTGAGGGTTTCGACGCCACGCGCGCGCGTGCGTCCGATCAGTGGGCTCACGTGTGCTCCCTGAGCTGCCGTCGCAGGATCTTCCCGCTGGCCGCGCGGGGGACGGTGTCGATGAAGGTGATCCGGCGGACGCGTTTGTAGGGGGCGACGCGTTCGGCGACGTACAGCATGATCTCGTTCTCGCCGAGGTCGGCGGCGGTGGGCTGGCGGACGACGAAGGCGTGCGGGATCTCGTTGCCGTCGTCGTTGTAGGCGCCGATGACGGCGGCGTCGGCGATGCCCGGGTGGGTGAGCAGGAGGGCCTCCAGTTCGGCGGGGGCCACCTGGAAGCCCTTGTACTTGATGAGTTCCTTCACCCGGTCGACGACGAACAGCCAGCCGTCCTCGTCCACGTGGCCGATGTCGCCGGTGTGCAGCCAGCCGTCGGTGTCGATCATGTCCGCGGTGGCGTCGGGGCGGCCGAGGTAGCCCTTCATCACCTGGGGGCCGCGGATGAGGATCTCGCCGGGGTCGCCGGGCGCGAGGTCCTTGCCGGGGTCGTCCAGGGAGACGATCCGCATCTCGGTGCCGGCGATGAGTTTGCCGACCGTGCCGGGGGGCGCTTGGTGCAGGGCGTCGAGCGGGACGACGTGGGTGCCGGGTGACAGTTCCGTCATGCCGTAGGCCTGGCCGATCGGGGGCAGGCCGAGGCGTTCGGCGCAGGCGGCGGCGAGGGTGGCGTCCAGGGGGGCGGCGGCGCTGATGACGTACTTCAGGGAGGAGAGGTCGTAGCGGGCGACCGCCGGGTGCTTGGCGAGGGCGAGGACGATCGGCGGGGCGACGTACAGGCCGGTGATGCGGTGGTTCTCGATGGCGGCGAGGAAGGTCTCCAGGTCGAAGCGGGGCAGGACGACGACGGTGGCGCCCTTGCGCAGGGGCGCGTTCATCAGGGCGGTCAGGCCGTAGATGTGGAAGAACGGCAGCACGGCGAGGATGCGGTCGCCGGGTCCGGCCGGGACGGGGGGTTCCAGCTGGGCGAGGTTGGTGGCGATCTGCCGGTGGGTGAGCATGACCCCCTTGGGGATGCCGGTGGTGCCGGAGGAGTACGGCAGCGCGGCGATGTCCTCGGCCGGGTCGAAGTCGATCTCCGGTTCGGGTGCGGCGGAGGCGAGCATGTCGATGAGCGAGCGGTGTCCGGGTGCGTTGTCGCACACGAATATCTCCCGTATTCCGCCCGCGAGTTCGGCGGCCCGTCGGGCGGACTCCAGCAGCGGGGAGACGGTGACGATCCAGCGGGCGCCGCTGTCGGCGAGCTGTTTGGCGAACTCCTCGGGAGTGGCGAGCGGGTGCACGGTGGTGACGGAGGCACCCGCGCGCGTGGCCGCGTAGAAGGCGGTCGGGAAGGCGATCGTGTTGGGGCTGTGCAGGGCGAGGACGTCGCCCTTGCGTACTCCGGCGTCGGCGAGCGCGGCGGCCAGCCGCCGGTGGAACCGGTCCACTTGTTCGTACGTGAGGGTGGTGCCGTCCGTGCCGTCGATGAGGGCCGGCTGGTCGCCGAAGTCGGCGGCGCGGCCCAGGACGGCCTCGTGGATGGGGAGATCTACGGGCGGAACGTCTGCGTACTCGCTACGGAACACGGTTCCTCCAAGCGGCTGCCGGTGCCGCCCTAGTACGACTTGGGCAGGCCCAGGGTCTGGTGGGAGACGTAGTTGAGAATCATCTCCCGGCTCACCGGAGCAATACGAGCCACACGCGCGGCCGTTATCAACGAGGCGAGCCCGAACTCGCGCGTGAGGCCGTTGCCGCCGAGGGTGTGCACGGCCTGGTCGACGGCCTTCACGCAGGCCTCCCCGGCCGCGTACTTGGCCATGTTGGCGGCCTCGCCCGCGCCGATGTCGTCGCCGGCGTCGTACAGATGGGCCGCCTTCTGCATCATCAGCCGGGCCAGTTCCAGGTCGATGTGCGCCTGCGCCAAGGGGTGTGCGATCGCCTGGTGGGCGCCGATGGGGGCCTTCCAGACGGTACGGTCGCGGGCGTACTCGATCGCCTTGGAGAGCGCGTAGCGGCCCATGCCGATCGCGAAGGCGGCGGTCATGATGCGCTCGGGGTTGAGTCCGGCGAACAGCTGCAGCAGGCCGGCGTCCTCGTCGCCGACGAGCGCATCGGCGGGGAGCCGTACGTCGTCCAGGACCAGCTCGAACTGCTTCTCGGCGGCGTTGAGTTCCATGTCGATGGGGTTCTTCTGGAAGCCCTCGGCGTCCGTCGGGACGATGAACAGGCAGGGCTTGAGGCGTCCGGTACGGGCGTCCTCGGTGCGGCCGACGATGAGGACGGCGTCCGCCATGTCTACGCCGGAGATGAAGACCTTGCGGCCGGTGAGGAGCCAGTCGGTGCCGTCTTTGCGGGCTGTGGTGGTGATGCGGTGGCTGTTGGAGCCGGCGTCGGGTTCGGTGATGCCGAAGGCCATGAGGCGGGTGCCGTCGGCGAGTCCGGGCAGCCAGGTGCGCTTCTGTTCCTCCGTGCCGAAGCGGGAGATGACCGTTCCGCAGATGGCTGGTGAGACGACGAGCATGAGGAGGGGGGAGCCTGCGGCGCCCAGCTCTTCCAGGACGATGGAGAGTTCCGTGATGCCGCCACCCCCACCGCCGTGTTCCTCCGGGAGGTTGACACCGAGGTAGCCCAGTTTGCCTGCCTCGGACCAGAGTTCGGTCAGTGGCTTTCCCTCGGCGATGGTGCGGGAGAGGTAGTCGCGGCCGTAGCGCTTGCCAAGGGCGGCGACGGCGGATCGGAGGGCCTTGTGCTCTTCGGACTCGATGACGGGAGTCATGGGGCTCCTAAGAAGAGGTTTCCTGTACTACGGCGAGCAACATGCCTGGCTCCACCTGCTGGCCGGCCTTGGCGTGCAGGGCGCTGAGCGTGCCTGCGACGGGCGCCGTGATCTGGTGCTGCATCTTCATCGCCTCCAGCCAGATCAGGGGCTGGCCGGCCTGTACGGCGGCTCCCTCGGTCAGGTCCTCGGCGATGCGTACGACCGTGCCGGGCATCGGGGCGAGCAAGGATCCCGGGGCGAGCTGGGCCGTCGGGTCGGGGAAGCGGGGCAGGGCGGTGAGGCGGGCTCCGTTGACGTACACCTGGTCGCCGTAGCGTGTGACGTCGAACTTGCGCTGTACACCGTCCACTTCGAGTACGACCCTGCGCGCGTCGGCGTGTACGACGCGCACCCCGTCGGCGGTGAGGCCCTGCCTGGTGTGCCGGTAGTGGACCTCGTGCTCCTCCCCCGCCATCTCGTACCGCTTGGCCTGCGGCTGTGAGGGAACGTTGCGCCAGCCGCCGAAGCGGGAGCGGCCGTGGGTGTCGGCGAGGGCGGCGGCCAGGGGGGCGTACGGGTCGGGGGCGAGGGCGGTCAGGTCGGTGAGGTGGCGGTCGTAGAAGCCGGTGTCCATGTGGCCGCCGGTGAACTCCTCGTGCCGCAGCGAGCGTACGAGCAGCTCCCGGTTGGTGAGCGGGCCGTGGAGTTCCGCTCGCTCCAGCGCTCCGGCGAGTTTGCGGAGCGCCTCCGCGCGTGTGGGGGCGTGGGCGACGACTTTCGCGAGCATCGGGTCGTAGTGGACGCCGATCTCGTCGCCGTCGGTGTAGCCCGTGTCGAGGCGGACGGCGGCGGGTACGGCGAGGCGGTGCAGGGTGCCGGTCTGCGGGGCCCAGTCGCGGGCGGGGTCCTCGGCGTACAGGCGGGCCTCGACGGCGTGGCCACGCGCGCGTGGAGGGGTCTTTTCGAGGGCCGTGCCTTCCGCGACGCGGAGTTGTTCGGCAACTAGGTCGAGGCTGAAGACCGCCTCCGTGACGGGGTGTTCGACCTGGAGGCGGGTGTTCATCTCCAGGAAGTGGGCCCTGCCGTCGGCGACCAGGAACTCGACCGTGCCGGCGCCCACGTAGGACACGGAACGGGCGGCGCGTACGGCCAGCGCGTACAGCTCGTCCGTGAGCCTCTCGGAGAGTCCGGGGGCCGGGGCCTCCTCGATCACCTTCTGGTGGCGGCGCTGCAGGGAGCAGTCGCGGGTGCCGAGCGTCCAGACCGTGCCGTGGGTGTCGGCGAGGATCTGCACCTCGACGTGGCGGCCGTGCTCTACGTACGGCTCGACGAAGACCTCGCCGTCGCCGAAGGCGCTCGCGGCCTCGGCGCCCGCGCCCTCGAGTGCGGCCGGCAACTCCTCCAGGCGGCGCACGATCCGCATCCCGCGTCCCCCGCCGCCGGCGGCCGCCTTCACGAGCACCGGCAGGTCGGACTCGGTGACCTCGCCCAGGGGCGCGATCCCCATCAGCTCCTTGGCGCGCGTCTTGGACGCCATCGCCTCGATCGCCTCGGGCGGCGGCCCGATCCAGACCAGTCCGGCGTCGAGGACGGCGCGGGCGAACTCGGGGTTCTCGGAGAGGAAGCCGTACCCGGGGTGCACGGCGTCCGCGCCGGCGGCCAGCGCCGCCTTCACGATCAGGTCGCCGCGCAGATACGTCTCGGCGGGCGTCGCGCCCGGCAGCCGTACCGCCGTGTCGGCCGCGCGCGTGTGGAGCGCGTTCTGGTCCGCGTCCGAGTGCACGGCGACCGTTCGGATTCCCAACTCACCGCAGGTGCGGAAGATCCGGCAGGCGATCTCGCCCCGGTTGGCGACCAGCAGAGTCGAAATCATGAGCCTCACATCCGGAAGACGCCGAAGCCACCGCGCGCGCCCTCGTAGGGGGCGCTGTGGATCGCGGACAGGCACAGGCCGAGGACGGTGCGGGTGTCGCGCGGGTCGATGACGCCGTCGTCGTACAGCCGCCCGGACAGGAACATCGGCAGCGACTCGGACTCGATCTGCTGCTCCACCATGGCGCGCAGGGCCGCGTCCGCGTCCTCGTCGTACGGCTGCCCCTTCGCCGCCGCCGACTGCCGGGCGACGATCGACAGCACGCCCGCGAGCTGCTGCGGGCCCATGACAGCCGACTTGGCGCTGGGCCAGGCGAACAGGAAGCGGGGGTCGTAGGCCCGCCCGCACATGCCGTAGTGGCCGGCACCGTACGACGCCCCCATGAGGACCGAGAGGTGGGGGACGCGGGAGTTGGACACCGCGTTGATCATCATCGCGCCGTGCTTGATGATCCCGCCCTGCTCGTACTCCTTGCCGACCATGTAGCCGGTGGTGTTGTGCAGGAAGAGGAGCGGGATGTCGCGTTGGTTGGCGAGCTGGATGAACTGGGCGGCCTTCTGGGACTCCGCGCTGAACAGGACCCCTTGGGCGTTCGCCAGGATGCCGACCGGGTAGCCGTGCAGGCTCGCCCAGCCGGTCGCGAGGCTCGTGCCGTACAGCGGCTTGAACTCGTCGAAGTCGGAGGCGTCGACCAGGCGGGCGATGACCTCGCGCGGGTCGAAGGGGGTCTTCAGGTCGCCGGGGACGATGCCGAGCAGGTCGTCCTCGTCGTACTTGGGCGGGGCCGCCGGGCCCGGATCGCCGTACGCCTTGCGGTGGTTGAGGCGGGCCACCACCCGGCGGGCCTGGCGCAGGGCGTCCTGCTCGTCCACGGCGAAGTAGTCGGCGAGGCCCGACACGCGCGCGTGCATCTCGGCACCGCCGAGCGACTCGTCGTCGCTCTCCTCGCCGGTCGCCATCTTCACCAGCGGCGGCCCGCCGAGGAACACCTTCGCCCGCTCCTTGACCATGATCACGTGGTCGGACATGCCGGGGATGTACGCGCCGCCGGCGGTGGAGTTGCCGAAGACGACGGCGACGGTGGGGATGCCGGCGGCGGACAGCCGGGTCAGGTCCCGGAAGATGGCGCCGCCGGGAATGAAGATCTCCTTCTGGGAGGGCAGGTCGGCGCCGCCGGACTCCACCAGGCTGATGCAGGGCAGCCGGTTGGCGAGCGCGATGTCGTTGGCGCGCAGGGCCTTCTTCAGGCTCCAGGGGTTGCTGGCGCCGCCGCGCACGGTCGGGTCGTTGGCGGTGATCAGGCACTCCACGCCCTCGACCACGCCGATCCCGGTGACCAGGGACGCGCCGACCGTGTAGTCGCTGCCCCAGGCGGCCAGCGGGGACAGCTCCAGGAACGGGGTGTCCGGGTCGAGGAGCAGCTCGATGCGCTCGCGGGCGAGCAGCTTGCCGCGTTTGCGGTGCCGTTGGATGTACTTCTCGCCGCCGCCCGCGAGCGCCTTGGCGTGCTCGGCCTCCAGGTCGGCGAGCTTGGCGAGCATGGCCTCGCGGTGGGACTGGTAGTCGGGACTGCCCGTGTCCAGGGCGGAGGTCAGGACGGTCACAGAAGAACCTCCGGGATGTCCAGGTGGCGGGAGCGCAGCCATTCGCCGAGGGCCTTGGCCTGCGGGTCGAAGCGGTGCTGGGCGGCGACGCCGGCGCCGAGGATGCCGGTCACGACGAAGTTGAGGGCACGGAGGCTGGGCAGGACATGCCGGGTGACGGGCAGGTCGCGGCTCTCGGGGATCAGCTGCCGGAAGGTGTCGGCCGTCACCGTGTGGGCGAGCCACCGCCAGGCGTCGTCGGTGCGGGCCCAGATGCCGACGTTGGCGTTGCCGCCCTTGTCCCCGCTGCGGGCGCCGACGACGAGGCCGAGAGGGGCACGGCGGACGGGACCTGCCGGAAGGGGCTCGGGCAGCGGTGGCTGGGGCAGTTCGGCGGGTACGAGGGTGTCCTGGGCCGGTGCCACAGTCACCCGGCGCCCGTCATGGAGGACCGCCACATGGTCGACGGCACCATGGGGCACGTACACATCCTCGAAGACCCCATAGGGCGCGCCCTTTCCGGGTGGCGCCAGCACATGGAAGCCCGGGTAGCTGGCCAGTGCCAGCTCGATGGCGGCTCCGCTCAGCGCACGCCCGACGACCTGCTGGTCCGGGTCCCGTACGACGAGTCGCAACAGGGCGCTGGCCGTCTCCTCGGTGTCCGCGTCGGCCCGGTCGGTGCGGACGAGATCCCAACGGACCTCGGCGGGAGGCGACTTGGCGAGGGCGTCGGACAGCTGCTCCCGGACCAGTTCCGCCTTGGCCTCGATGTCGAGTCCGGTGAGGACGAAGGCGACCTCGTTGCGGAAGCCGCCGAGCCGGTTGAGCCCGGCCTTGAGCGTCGGCGGCGGAGCCTCCCCGCGCACGCCCTCGATCCGCACCCGGTCGGGGCCGTCCTGGCTCAGCCGTACGGTGTCCAGCCGGGCGGTGACGTCGGGGCCGAGGTACCGGGCGCCGCCGGTCTCGTAGAGCAGCTGCGCGGTGACCGTGCCGACGTCGACGAAGCCGCCGGTACCTGGGTGCTTGGTGATGACGCTGGTGCCGTCCGCGTGGATCTCGGCGAGCGGGAAGCCGGGACGGCGTACGTCCCCCTCCTGGAAGAAGGAGTAGTTCCCGCCGGTCGCCTGCGTCCCGCACTCCAGGACGTGTCCGGCGACGACGGCGCCGGCGAGGCGGTCGTACTCCCCCGGCTGCCAGCCGAAGTGGGCGGCGGCCGGCCCGGTGACGAGCGCCGCGTCGGTCACCCGGCCGGTGATCACGACGTCGGCGCCGGCCCGCAGGCACTCGGCGATGCCGAAACCGCCGAGGTAGGCGTGGGCGGCCAGGGTGCCCGGGTGGGCGGCGGTCAGGTCGTCGCCCTCGACATGGGCGACCCGCACGGGGATGCCGAGCCGGTCGGCCGACTGCTGTACGGCGGCGGCGAGTCCGGCCGGGTTGAGGCCGCCGGCGTTGGTGACGATCCGCACCCCGCGCTCGTGGGCGAGGCCGAGGCAGTCCTCCAGCTGGCGCAGGAAGGTGCGGGCGTATCCGGCGGCCGGGTCCTTGAGGCGGTCGCGGCCGAGGATGAGCATGGTCAGCTCGGCGAGGTAGTCGCCGGTGAGGACGTCGAGTTCGCCGCCGGTGAGCATCTCGCGCAGGGCGTCGGCGCGGTCGCCGTAGAAGCCGGAGAAGTTGCCGATGCGCAACGGGTTCACCGGGTGCCCTCCTTCGGCGGGCGGCCGGTTCCGGGCGGGCCCGCGAAGGCCTGCGCGATGTCGAGCCAGCGGTCGGCGTCCGGGCCCACGGTGTTCAGGGCGAGGTCGGTTCGGTGGGCGCGCTGGGTGACCAGGAGGCAGAAGTCGAGGGCGGGGCCGGTGACGTGCTGGGGGGCGCCGGACGGACCGTAGGCCCACAACTCGCCGGAGGGAGACGTGAGTTCGATGCGGAACTCCTCGGCGGGCGGGGTGAGTCCGTGGACGCCGAAGGCGAAGTCCCGCGTGCGCACACCGAGCCGGGCGATGTGCCGGAGCCGGTCGGTGGGGGCGCGGGTGACGCCGAGGGCCTGCGCCACGTCCAGTGCGTGGGCCCAGGTCTCCATGAGGCGGGCGGTGGCCATGGAGGCGGCCGACATGGGCGGGCCGTACCAGGGGAAACGCGCGCCGGGTGCTGCCGCGCGCAGGGCCTGGTCGAGGGCGGCACGCCCGCCGCGCCACGCCGCGAGCAGGTCGGCGGCCGGGAGCCGGGCGCCCTCCTCCGCGCCCTCGTCCACGAAGGAGTCGGGGCTGGCGAGCGCCTTCTCGACCAGCGCGCGGAACGCGTCCGCGTCGGTGACGGCGAGCAGCGCCGACCGGTCGGTCCAGGCGAGGTGGGCGATCTGATGGGCGACGGTCCAGCCGGGAGCGGGCGTCGCGAGCGCCCACTGCTCCGGGGTCAACTCGGCTACGAGTCGGTCCAGTTCGTCGCTCTCGGCACGCAGGTCGTCGATGACGGGCGTCGGGTCGGCCATGGGGGGAGCATGGCAGCGGGGGCAGAAACAATCAAGCGTGCTTGCATTAATTTGGTTCGGAGGGCTCTGTGGGATGCCCGCCTCGCCGGTGTCACACGGCTTCCACCGGCGGATACACCGGCTCCCACCGCGCCGCCCGCACCGCCGCCTCGACGTCGTCCACGCCCGCCCGGGCCACCCCCTCCTCCATCGCCGCACGAGCCACGGCCACGGCGACCGCCTCCGAGGTGGCGCGCAGGTCGCGGATCGGCGGGAGCACCGGCGCGTTCAGCCGGGCGACGTCAGTGTCGTCGGTCCGGCGGGCCACCGCGTCCGCCGCCGCGCGGAGCATCTGGTCGGTCACCCGGGAGGCACGTGCGACGATCACGCCGAGGCCGAGACCGGGGAAGACCAGGGCGTTGTTGGCCTGGCCGATCTCGTACGTCGTACCGTCCCGCTCGACCGGCGCGAAGGGGCTGCCCGTGGCCACCAGTGCCTTGCCGCCGGTCCAGTCGAGCAGGTCGGCGGGGGTGGCCTCGGCGAGATCGGTGGGGTTGGACATGGGCAGGATGATCGGGCGCCCGGTGTGCCGGGCCATCTCGCGGACGATTGCCTCGGTGAAGGCGCCGCCCTGCCCGGAGGTGCCGATGAGGATGGTCGGGCGGACCCGGCGGACCACCTCGTCGAGGGGGATGCCGGGGAGATCGGCGTCGTGCCGCCAGTCGGCGACCTGATCGACGGGGCGGGCGTACGACACCTGGAAGTCGCGGAGCTTGTCGCCCTGGTCGGCGGTGAGGAGGCCGTACCGGTCGACGCACCAGAAGCGGGCGGTGGCCTCCTCGGCGGACAGGCCCTCGGCGACGAGGGCGTCCCGGAGCTGGTCGGCGATGCCGATGCCGGCCGTACCCGCGCCGAAGACCACGATCCGGTGCTCGGTCAGGGGCACGCCCGCGGCCCGTACGCCGGACAGGACGGCGGCGAGGTTGACGGCACCGGTGCCCTGGATGTCGTCGTTGAAGGTGAGGACCTGGTCGCGGTAGCGGTTGAGGACGCGACGGGCGTTGGCGGTGCCGAAGTCCTCCCAGTGCAGCAGGGCGTTCGGGAAGAGTTTCGTCGCGGTGGTGACGTAGGCGTCGATGAAGGCGTCGTAGGTGTCGAGGTCGACGCGAGGGTGCCGGTTGCCGAGGTAGAGCGGGCTGTCGAGGAGTTCCCGGCGGTTGGTGCCGACGTCGAGCATGACGGGCAGGGTGCGCAGCGGGTCGATCCCGGCGGCGGCCGTGTAGACGGCGAGCTTGCCGACCGCGATGTCGATGCCGCCCACGCCCCAGTCGCCGATACCGAGGATGGCCTCGCCGTCGGTGGCCACGATCAGGTCGACGCCGTCGGCACCGAGGCCGCTCGCGCGCAGGGAGCGTTCGATGTCGTCGGGCGCGTCCACGGAGAGGTAGATCCCGCGCGGACGCCGGTACTCGTAGCTGTAGCGCTCGATGGCCTTGCCCACGGTGGGTGTGTAGACGATGGGCAGCATCTCTTCGAGGTGGTCGCCGACGAGCCGGTAGAACAGCACCTCGTTGCGGTCGTGCAGGTTGGTCAGGTTGACGCTCTTGGCCAGGTCGTTCGGCTGCTCCCGGAACTGCGCGTAGGCGCGTTCGGCCTGTTCGTCCTGGGTGAGCACACCGGGCGGGACCAGTCCGACGAGGTCCAGGGCCCGGCGTTCGGCCTCGGTGAACGCGGTGCCGCGGTTGGTTCGGGGGTCGGCGAGGACGGCCCGGCCGCGCGCCGCGGTCCTCAGGGGGCGGGGGGTGGTGTCGCGAGCGTCGGTCATGGGGTCCGCCTTCCGTCCGGCTCTGCCCTGCTCTGCCCCCTTCAGGAGTGTGCCGGAGGCGTGGGGGATCCGCAGGGAAGGGCGCGGTCGGCCTTGGACGGCACTCACTGGGTGAGGACGCGGATCGGGTGTTCCGGGTCGCGCCGCCGGGCCCGCAAACAGGAGCTGCGGGTCGTACGGCACGGGGTGCGTGCCCTGGTCGTAGCGTCGGAAAAGCGCGCGCGTCGCTGATGGTTCCCGCAGTACCGTCAGCTTGTGCCCGATGAAGACGGTTATTTCGGAGAAGCGGTCGCGGCGCGGTACGACGAGTCGTCCGCGGGGATGTTCGAGCCGGAGGTCGTGGCGCCGGCCGTCGATTTTCTGGCGGAGCTGGCGGGTGCGGGCGGCCGGGCGCTGGAGCTGGGGGTCGGTACCGGGCGGATCGCGTTGCCGCTGAGGCGGCGCGGGGTCGAGGTGCACGGGATCGAGTTGTCCCGGGCGATGGTGGAGCGGATGCGGGCCAAGCCGGGCGGAGCCGCGATCGGGGTGTCGATCGGGGACTTCGCGGCGACGAAGGTGGCCGGCACCTTCTCCGTCGCCTACCTGGTCTACAACACGATCATGAACCTGACGTCACAGGACGCCCAGGTGGAGTGCTTCCGCAACGCCGCGGACCATCTGGAACCCGGCGGCTGCTTCGTCGTCGAGGTCATGGTGCCCGACCTGCGCCGGCTGCCGCCGGGGCAGAACGCGGTGCCGTTCCGGGTGGACGACGGACGGCTGGGCTTCGACCTGTACGACGTGGCGACGCAGTCGATGAGTTCGCACCATGTGGAGGTCGTGGACGGCCGCGGTTCGTACCTGGCCGTTCCGTTCCGGTACGTGTGGCCGGCGGAGCTGGATCTGATGGCCCGGCTCGCGGGGCTGCGGCTGCGTGAGCGGTGGGACGGCTGGAGCCGGGAAGCCTTCACCGGTGAGAGCCGGCAGCACGTGTCGGTGTGGGAGAAGACGGGCGACTGAGGTCGTCCGGGGAGCGCGCGTCCCGGAAGTGTGCGTCAGGCCTCCGGGGTTTGCGCCCGCACCTTCCCCCGCCCCACCTGGGTTCGCACCGCGCCGATGCTCGCCGCGATGACCAGCGTAATCGCCGCCGCCTCCGTGGCGGACAGGGCCTGGCCGAGGATCAGGAAGCCGGCCGTGGCCGCGATGGCCGGTTCCAGGCTCATGAGGATGGCGAAGGTGGAGGCGGGCAGGCGGCGCAGGGCCAGGAGTTCGAGGGTGTAGGGCAGCACCGAGGAGAGCAGGGCCACCGCCGAGCCGAGGGCGAGGGTGGTGGGGTCGAGGAGGCGGGTGCCCGCCTCGGCGATGCCCAGGGGCAGGAAGAGCAGGGCCGCCACCGCCATCGCGAGGGCCAGTCCGTCCGCCTGCGGGAAGCGGCGGCCCGTACGGGCGCTGAAGACTATGTAGGCCGCCCACATGGCACCGGCGCCCAGGGCGAAAGCGACACCGGTGGGGTCGAGGTCGCTGAAGCCTCCGCCGCCGAGCAGGAAGACGCCCGCGAGGGCGAGGCCCGCCCACACCGCGTTGACCGCCCGGCGGGACGCCAGGACGGACAGGGCCAGTGGGCCGAGGACTTCGAGGGTGACCGCGGGGCCCAGCGGGATACGGGCGACCGCCTCGTAGAAGAGGCCGTTCATCGCGCCCATGGTGATGCCGAAGACGACCACCGTGCCCCAGTCGGTGCGCGAGTGGCCGCGCAACCGGGGCCGGCACACCAGCAGGAGGACCACGGCCGCCGCGAGGAGCCGCAGGGCGACGACGCCGAGCGCGCCGGCCCGCGGCATCAGGGTCACCGCGAGCGCCCCGCCGAACTGGACCGAGATCCCGCCGGCCAGCACCAGCCCCACCGGGCCGAACGAACCGAGGCGGCTCGGTGCACCACCCGGGGGTACGGGCGCGTGCTGCGTCGAGGGTGCGGTGGCGCTGGGGGTGCTCACGGGCGGTCCTGGGGGCTGGCTCGGATCAGATCATGTTCATCTCGATGTACTACCGAGTCCAGGGTAATAGACCGCGTCAGGAGTGTGAACCCCTTATGTAGCTGTCCTGGATGCTGAGATTCATCGCGCTCAGATGCCGGGCCAGGGCTCCTCGTCCCGGAACAGGGGGCGGCCGTCGGGAAGTGTGGTGGGCACCGACACATGGGCCTCAGACATATGGGCCTCATACACAGGCTGGGGCCAGGCGGTGACTTCGACGGCGTACGGGTCGTAGCCGTACTGCTGCTGGTACCCCGGCGTGTACTCGTACGCCGGTGCCGGCTCGGGCCTCTCCTCGAACAGCGGCAGCCGCAGCTCGGCCGTGTCCATGGACGCGTTGTTCTGCGAGCGGTGCAGCCGCGCGTAGGCCCCGCCCCGCGCGAGCAGTTCCTCGTGGCGGCCGGTCTCGACGATGCGGCCGCGGTCCACGACGAGGACGCGGTCGGCGTCGGGGGCGAGGTTGAGGTCGTGGGTGATCATGATCGTCGTACGGCCCGTCATCAGCCGGCGCAGCGGCTTGACCACCCGGCGGGCGGCCATCGCGTCCAGGCCGGTGGTCGGCTCGTCGAGGACCAGGACCGGGGCGTCGCGCAGGATGGCGCGGGCGATGGCCAGGCGCTGGAGCTGGCCGCCGGACAGCCGGGCCGAGTTGGGGTCGACCCTGGTGTCGTAGCCGTCGGGGAGCCGGACGATGAAGTCGTGCGCGTCGGCCGCCCGGGCCGCCTCCTCGATGGCCTGGTCGCTGGCGCCGGGCCGGCCGCAGGCGATGTTCGCGCGGACCGTGTCGTGCAGGACGAGGGTCTTCTGGGGGAGGAGCGTGACGTACTCGCGGAGGCGGGCCAGCGGGAAGTCGCGCAGGGGCACGCCGTCCAGCAGGACCTCGCCCGCGTCCGGGTCGTAGAAGCGGAGCAGGAGCTTGGAGACCGTGGACTTTCCGGCGCCGCTCGGGCCGGTGACGATCACCAGTTCACCGGGGCTGACGGTGAAGGACAGGCCTTCGAGGGCCGTGCGGTCGGCGCCGGGGTAGCGGAAGGAGACGTCCCGGACCTCGACCGTGCCGTCCGGGCGGCCGGGCGCCGTGCCGTGCCGGGGGTCGGTGACCGAGGGCCGCACGTCCAGGATCTCGATCAGCCGCTCGGCGCCCGCCGTGGCCGCGGTGACCGTGAGCCCGAGCTGGGCCAGGCCCCGCACGGGCGGGTAGAGGTAGCCGAGGAACGCGGCGAAGGCGAGGAGCTGGCCGAGGGTCATCCGGCCGGTGGAGATCTCCCAGGCCCCGATGCCGATCACGGCGAGCACGCAGACCGTCTCGATGACCTGGACGAGCTGCTCGTAGGCCTCGTTGAGCCGGGTCGAGCGGACGGAGGCGCGGAACCAGGCGTTCGCCTCCTCGCTCAGCCGCCGGCGTTCGGCGTCCCGGCGGTCGTAGGCCTGGGTGAGCACGATTTTGCCGAGGGACTCCTCGACGACGGAGGTGATCGCGCCGTCGGCGACCCGGCCCTCCCGGGAGACGTCCTTGATGGAGCCGGAGAAGCGGCGGGCGGCCAGCCAGAACAGGGGCGCGAGGACGAAGGTGGCCGCGGCCAGGTCCCAGCGCAGCCAGAACGCGGCGGCCGCGTAGAAGAGGGCGGAGAAGGCGGCCGAGGCGGCGCCCACCAGGCCGGACACGACCATCGTCTCGATCGCCTCGACGTCACTGGTCAGGCGGGAGAGCAGGTCGCCCTGGCGGTGGCGCTGGAAGAAGTGCGGGGGCAGTTGCTGCACATGGTCGAAGACGTGCTCGCGCAGCCGCATCACGAAGCGCTCGGTCGCCCACGCGGCAAGGGAGTTGCCCGCGTACGCGATCAGCGCGCCGACCACGGCGATGCCCAGCCACTTGACGGCCGGACTCCAGAACGCGGCCAGCGAACCCTTCTGCAGGGCGTGGTCGGTGAGGTCGCCGAAGAGCAGGATGGCCTCGGTCTCGGCGAGCGCGGCGAGCACCGTGCACACCCAGACGAGGACCAGCCAGCGGCGCAGTCCTCTGGTCAGCGGCCAGAAACGGCGGAACGCGGTGCGGGCGGGAATGGTCGGGGTGTCCTCGTGCTCGAGTTCCTCGCCGTCATCGATCTCATCATTCTCATCGATTTCCATGCACATTCCCTCCGCTTTCTCGCACCCGTCCCGCTGGAATTCAGGAACTCATGGGAAAAGGGGTCGACGGTGCACCATCGACCCCTTTCAGCTCAGCGTCGGATCAGCGGTCCTGGCCGGGCAGCGGCTTGGGCGCGTGCTTCTTGGGCTTCGGCTTCGGCGGCGGGAGCTGCTTCGACTTGGGCTTCGGGGGCAGCGGGGCAAGCTTCTTGAAGCTCATTCCGACTCCTGGTGTTTCGCAGTTCTATGGTCCGTGAATTCCGCGTCCGGAACCCGACATCGAAGAACCTACACGCCACCCAAGCCCCCGAACGGCAAAAATGGCAAAGGGGCGCTGTGAGTACCTGGGAGTACCTTGGCGATTCCTGAGAGACGCTCCCGAACCTGAGAGTTCTCTTATGAACCCGATACGAACCTGAGAGTCGCCTTATGAACCGGGCTCAGCGCCGGGCCATGTAGACGCCGAAGGCCTTGTGCAGCAGCCGGTTGAGCGGGAAGTCCCACTCCCCCAGGTACTCCACGGCCTCACCGCCCGCGCCCACCTTGAAGCGGAGCAGCCCGAGCAGGTGGTTGGACTCCTCCAGGGTGTCGGTGATGCCCCGGAAGTCGTAGACGTGGGCGCCGAGTTCGTGGGCGTCGGCCATCATCCGCCACTGCATCGCGTTGTTGGGCTGGACCTCGCGCTTGCGACTGGTGGAGGCGCCGTAGGAGTACCAGACATGGCCGCCGACGATCAGCATGGTGGCCGCGGCGAGCACCTCACCCTCGTGGTGGGCCAGGTACAACCGCATCCGGTCGGGGTGTTCGGCGGCGAGCGCCGTCCGCATGCGCTGGAAGTACGGCAGCGGGCGCGGGATGAACCGGTCGCGCTCGGCGGTCTCCGCGTAGAGGCCGTAGAAGACCTGCAGGTCCTCGTATCCCCCGCGTACGACCTTCACGCCCGCCTTCTCGGCCTTCTTGACGTTGCGCCGCCACTGCTGGTTGAGCCCGCGGTGGACGTCCTCCAACGACCGCCCGGCGAACGGCACTTGGCACACATAACGCGGCTGCCCGGCGGCGAAGCCCTCCTCGCTCCCCGCCTCCGCCTGCCGCCAGCCCATGCGGCGCAGCCGGTCCGCCAGCTCCAGGGCACGCGGCTCGTACGACGTCGCCTCCGCGTCCCGCAGCCGGTGCGCGCCCGGGTCGGCGATCGCGGCCTTGACCGCCTCGGGACTCCACCGCCGCACGACGACGGGCGGCCCCATCTTCACGGAGAAGGCACCGCGCCCCTTGAGGTAGGCCAGCATCGGATCCAGCCAGCGCTCCAGATCAGCCGCGTGCCAGTCGATGACGGGCCCTTCGGGCAGATAGGCCAGGTACCGCTTCACCTTCGGCAACGGCCGCAACAGCGCCAGCCCCGCCCCGACGAGCCGCCCGCCCTCGTCGAACCACCCCAGACTCTCCGCCTGCCAGTCGGGCTTCACGTCTCCCCAGGACGGCAGCTGCATATGGCTGACGGAGGGCAGGGAGGCCACGAAGGCCAGGTGCTCGGGGCGGGTGATGGGGCGGAGGGTGAGGGGCATGGGCGGGGCTCCTTCGAGGTCACTGGTCTCCTCACCCTACGAAGCCACCCCTCCCGTCCCTCGGTCCGAACGCCGTCAGCGCTTCCGTGTCCGTCACGCGGGAGTTGAGGTAGAAGTCGGCCCACTCCGCGATGTCCGGATAGGCGCACTCGGAGGTGAGCCGGGTGATCGCCGCCGGTATGTCGTACGACGTCACGCGCAGGTCGGCTCCGGGGCCGAGGAGGCACCAGTGGGCGCCGGGGCGGCCGTACGGCATGCCGACGCTGCCCGGGTTGACCACCAGCCTGCCCTGGGCCAGGCGGACGTAGGGCATGTGGGTGTGGCCGCAGACGATCGTGCCTGCGTCGGGGGCGAGGTCGGTGAAGACCTCCGCCCAGCGCTCGGGGCGGGAGTCGACCAGCACGACCTCCTCGTCGTCGCGCGGGGTGGCGTGGCAGAACAGGACCTTGCCGAGGCCGCGGACGCGGAGGGTGAGCGTTCTGGGGAGGGCCGCGAGGAAGTCGACCTGCTCCTCGCTGAGCGCCTGCGCTGCGAAGGGGCCGATGGGGTCCGGGATTTCCGTGCGCTCGCCCCGTCGGTACTCCACCAGCTCCCGGTCCGCGTTCCCGCCGACCCACAGCACCCGGTCACCCAGCGACCGCAGCAGGTCCAGCACCTCGGACGGCTGCGGGCCCGCCGAGATGTCGCCGGTGAGGACGATCCCGTCGGCGGCGGCCACCTCGGGCTCCGCAAGGACGGACTCCAGGGCGGGGAGTACGCCGTGGATGTCGGAGAGGACTGCCAAGCGGTCGTATTCCTCGGTCACTTCTCAACCCCCGGTTCCTTCTCCAGTTCCTCCGCCAGCACCTCCGCCAGATGCCGCCCCCGCACCCCCGCCAGCTGCTCCAGCTGTGTGCGGCAGGAGAAGCCGTCCGCCAGGATCACCGTCCCCTCGGACGCGTCCCGCACCGAGGGCAGCAGCTGTTCCTCCGCGCACGCCTTCGACACCTCGAAGTGGCCATGTTCGAAGCCGAAGTTGCCCGCCAGGCCGCAGCAGCCGCCGCTCAGCTCGCCGGTCAGGCCCGCGGACTCGCGCAGGCCGCGGTCGGCGGTGTCGCCCAGGATCGCGTGCTGGTGGCAGTGGGTCTGGCCGGCGACCGGGCGGTTGACTCCGGGCGGGGTCCAGTCGGGAGCATGGCGCTCAAGTGCCTCGGCGAAGGTGAGGACCGCTGACGCCAGCCGGGGCGCGCGCGGGTCGTCGTGCAGGAGTTCCGGGAGGTCACCGCGGAGGGCCGCCGCGCAGCTCGGCTCCAGGACGACGACCGGGGTGCCCCTGCGCAGCACCGGTTCCATCAGGTCCAGGGTGCGGCGCAGCACCGCGCGGGCCCGGTCCAGCTGGCCGGTGGAGACGTAGGTCAGGCCGCAGCAGACCCCGCCGCCGAGCGGGCGGGACGGTGGCGGTACCGGCCTGAGGCCGGCGGCCTCCAGCACCCGTACGGCCGCCTGTCCGACCGAGGGTGAGAGGTGCTCGGTGAAGGTGTCGGGCCACAGGACGATCGGGTCCCCCACCGTGCGCCGCTTCCGCCGCCGCCACCAGTGGCTGAACGTCTCCGGCGCCACCCGAGGGATCTGCCGTTCCGGTGCGATTCCGCCCAGCCGTTTCCCCGCCCGCGCCAACAGCCTTACGGAGGCGAGTCTGTTGAGGAGGGGGGCCGTGCGGGTTCGTGCCACCCAGCGCAGCCACACCGGGAGCCGGCCCATCGTGTAGTGGGCGGCCGGGCGGCGCCGCCCCTCGTAGTGGTGGTGCAGGAACTCGGCCTTGTAGGTGGCCATGTCGACGCCCACCGGGCAGTCCGAGCGGCAGCCCTTGCAGGACAGGCACAGGTCGAGCGCGTCCCGGACCTCCGTGGAGCGCCAGCCGTCCGTGACCAGCTCGCCCGCGAGCATCTCGTGCAGCAGCCGGGCCCGTCCCCGCGTGGAGTGTTCCTCCTCGCCGGTCGCCCGGAAGGAGGGGCACATCACGGCGGGGCCGGCCGCCGTGGTCGTACGGCACTTGGCGACGCCGACGCAGCGGCGGACGGCCGCGCGGAAGTCGCCGTCGTCGGCCGGGTAGCCGAAGGCCACGTCCACCGGGCGGCGGGGCAGGACGGAGAAGCGGAGGTTGGTGTCGAGCGGGGCGGGGCGGACCAGCATGCCGGGGTTGAGGAGGTCGTCGGGGTCCCAGACCGCCTTGGCCCGCTCGAAGAGCCGTACCGTCTCCGCGCCGTACATCCGCGGCAGCAGCTCCGCGCGGGCCTGGCCGTCGCCGTGCTCCCCGGACAGCGAGCCGCCGTGGGCGACCACCAGGTCGGCCAGTTCCTCGGAGAAGCGGCGGAAGCGGCCGACGCCCGCCGCGGTGAGCAGGTCGAAGTCGATGCGGACGTGAATGCAGCCGTCGCCGAAGTGGCCGTAAGGAGTGCCGCGCAGGCCGTGGGCGGTGAGCAGGGCGCGGAAGTCGCGCAGGTAGGGGCCGAGCCGGGCGGGCGGTACCGCGCAGTCCTCCCAGCCGGGCCAGGCCTCGCTGCCGTCCGGCATGCGGGTCGCCGTCCCGCTCGCGTCCTCGCGGATGCGCCACAGGGACCGCTGGGCCGTCGCGTCCGTCACCACCAGGGAGTCGACGACGTCGGCCGCGCGGACGATCGCCTCCGCACGCGCGCGTGCCTCGGCCGGCGTCTGCCCGCCGGTCTCCACGAACAGCCAGGCACCGCCCTTGGGCAGGCCGGCCGGCGAGCGCACCAGGTCGGCGGCCATGCCCTCCACCGTCAGCGGGCCGTGCGGGAGCAGACCTGCGGCGGCCTCGGCGGCCGCGCTCTCGTCGCCGTACGCGAGCACCGCGAGGGCACGCGCGCGTGGGGCCTCCACGAGCCGTACGACCGCCTCGGTGAGGATGCCGAGGGTGCCCTCGGAGCCGCAGAAGGAGCGGGCGACGTCGGCGCCCTTCTCGGGCAGCAGGGCGTCCAGGGCGTACCCGGAGATGCGGCGGGGCAGGTCGGGGAAGCCGGTGCGCAGACGGGCCAGGTCCCCTTCGACCAGGTCGCGCAGCCCGTCCGGGGCGCCCGCCCAGCCCTGCCCGAGCCGCAGCCGCTGCCCGCGCCCGGTGATGACGGACAGCTCCCGGACACTGTCCGCGGTCGTCCCCCAGGCGACCGAGTGGGAACCGCAGGAGTTGTTGCCGATCATTCCGCCGAGCGTGCACCTGCTGTGCGTGGCCGGGTCGGGGCCGAAGCGCAAGCCGTGCGGGGCGGCGGCCCCTTGGAGGCGGTCGAGGACGAGCCCCGGTTGGACGACGGCCGTACGGGTGCCCGGGTCCAGCTCCAGCAGGCCGTTCATATGCCGGGTGAAGTCCAGCACCACGCCCGTGCCGGTCGCCTGCCCCGCGATCGACGTGCCCCCGCCGCGCGCCACCACCGGCACCCCGCGCGCCCGGCACACCTCCAGCACCGCCACCACGTCCTCGGCGTCGTGCGGGGCCACCACTCCCGCCGGGACCCGCCGGTAGTTGGACGCGTCCATGGTCACGAGCGCCCGGGCGGTGACATCGAAGCCGACCTCACCCCGGACGACCCCGCGCAGCTCCGCCTCAAGGCCCGAGAGACCCGCCAGATCCGTCATGCGTCCAGGATGCATCCGATCACGCACAGTCACCGCGACTTTTCCACAGCCCCGCACGTTTCGTCGTACAACCTCACAAGTCCACAGTTCAGCGATCTCGTCTCATCGGACGGACACGGTTCCGTCCCGTTTCGCGTGGGCGATACCCTCCGACTCGTGGCCGACATCCAGATTCCCGCTGACATCAAGCCCGCCGACGGACGATTCGGCGCGGGCCCCTCCAAGGTGCGCACCGAGGCGCTCGACGCGCTCGCCGCGACCGGAAGCTCTCTGCTCGGCACCTCCCACCGCCAGGCCCCGGTCAAGAACCTGGTGGGCCAGGTCCGCGAAGGCATCAGCTCCCTGTTCTCGCTCCCCGAGGGCTACGAGGTCGTCCTCGGCAACGGCGGCTCCACCGCCTTCTGGGACATCGCCACGCACGGACTGATCGAGAACAAGTCCCAGCACCTCAACTTCGGCGAGTTCTCCTCCAAGTTCGCCAAGGCCGCCAAGCTCGCCCCCTGGCTGGCCGAGCCGACCGTCATCGCCACCGACCCGGGCACCCACCCCGAGGCGCAGGCCGAGGCGGGCGTCGACGTCTACGCCTTCACGCACAACGAGACGTCCACCGGTGTCGCCATGCCGATCAACCGCGTGGCCGGCGCCGACGAGGGCGCGCTCGTCCTCGTGGACGCCACCTCCGGCGCGGGCGGCCTCCCGGTCGACATCGCCGAGACCGACGTCTACTACTTCGCCCCGCAGAAGTCCTTCGCCTCCGACGGCGGCCTGTGGATCGGCGTCTTCTCCCCGGCCGCGATCGAGCGCGCGGAGCGCGTCCACGCGTCCGGCCGCCACATCCCGGAGTTCTTCTCGCTCCCCACGGCGATCGACAACTCCCGCAAGAACCAGACGTACAACACCCCGGCCCTCGCCACCCTCTTCCTGCTCAACCAGCAGCTGGAGTGGCTCAACGGCCAGGGCGGCCTGGCCTTCTCCACCGGCCGCACCAAGGACTCCTCGACCCGCCTCTACACCTGGGCGGAGGAGTCCAAGTACGCCACCCCGTTCGTCGCGGACCCGGCCAAGCGCTCGCAGGTCATCGGCACGATCGACTTCTCCGACGAGATCGACGCGGCGGCCGTCGCCAAGGTGCTGCGCGCCAACGGCATCGTGGACACCGAGCCGTACCGCAAGCTCGGCCGCAACCAGCTGCGCATCGCGATGTTCCCGGCGATCGACCCGGCGGACGTCGAGGCGCTGACGAAGTGCATCGACTTCGTGATCGAGAAGCTCTGACCTCCTTCCTTCGACGTCGCTGAGGGGCGCCCCGGTTTTGCCGGGGCGCCCCTCGTCGTACGACGGCCACGCCCCCCTACGCCTTCGCAGCCCGGCCTGTCATGGGTGCGGACGCTCGATGGACAGGTGGCCGGAGTCGCAGATGGTGAAGAGGTGTGCCGTGGCCGTGGGCATCTGCCCGCCGCCGTGGTCGAGGTAGCCGGGGTCAAACTGGTCGGCAACGAACTCGCTGCCGTTCTCGTTGGCGTCGACGGGCAGCATGACCAGCGCGGCCGTACCACCGGTGACGGAGGGGCCCAGCTGGATGCGGATGCCGTGGCGCCGGGACAGACGACCGACCACGAACAGACCCATGCGGTGGGCGACCGACACATCCACGGAGGGCGGCGAGGCGAGCCGCTCGTTGATCTCGGCGAAGTCCTCGGCGGTCAGACCGAGACCGGAGTCGTGGATCTCGATCATCACACGGCCGTCGGGCAGTGCCTGCCCGGTGACCTTGACCCTGGTCCGCGGCGAGGAGAAGGACGTCGCGTTCTCGAGCAGCTCGGCGAGCAGGTGCACGAGGTCGGTGACCACACGGCCGGCGATCTCGACGGTGGGCACGCCGGTCAGCTCGATGCGCTCGTACTGCTCCACCTCGGACGCGGCGGCGCGGAGCACGTCGACCAGTGCGACCGGCTGGGTCCAGCTGCGGCCGGGCTCTTCACCAGCGAGAACGAGGAGGTTCTCGCAGTTGCGACGCATCCGGGTGGCCAGGTGGTCCAGTTTGAACAGCGACTCCAGCCGGTCCGGGTCGGCCTCGCGGGACTCCAGCTCGGCAAGGAGTGACAGCTGGCCTTCGATGAGCCCATGGGAGCGATGCGAGAGGTTGATGAACATCGCGTTGATGTTGCTCCGAAGGAGGGCCTCGTCAACAGCCAGTCGCGCGGCCTCCGTCAACTGGCGCAGCGCGGCTTCCGGGTCCGCCGGCCGGTGCTCGGCCACCTCGGCGGCCTTGGCCAGACGCAGCCGTTCCTCCCTCGCCCGCCGCTCCGGCTCCGCTCGCTCAGCGGCCTCCTGCGCCACGGCCAGTTCGGCTTCCAGCTCCCGGCAACGCGTCCGCGCGGCGTCCCGTTCCCGCTCCGCCTCCGCGAGCGCCTTCTCCAGACGAGCGACCTCGTCCCGCGGCCGCGCGCACGCCTCCTCCAGCTCCTCCTTGCGCATCCGGTGCCGTTCCAGGTCCGCCCGTAACGAGCCCCGCTCCTGCTGCTCCGCCGCCTCCAGCCGGCGAAGCTGTGACTCCAGTGCCCACAACTGCTGCCTCTGCCCCTCCGCGGCCCTCCTCAGTTCCCGGATCTCCAGCTGCGCCTCCTCCTCACGCAGAACGGCGTCCTCCAGCCGGTCGCCGGCCATCTGCTCCCGGTACCGGGCCGGGTCCTCGGCCAGCAACGCGTCCCGATGCAGCCGGGCCGCCTCCTCGCGGTCATCGTCCCCCACCACCGTCTCCTCTCACCGGATGCGTCCGGGATGTACGTACAGGAACCCGACAGGCCGCCTGTCCCTCACCGTCATGTCAACGACGGCAACCGGTCTCGGTCAGTGCACCTGGGAACACATATCGAGGGGCGCCCGGTGCCAACACCGTGCGCCCCTCGGTCATACGGCCGTCAGGCCGCCGTACACGTCAGCGAAGGCACCGCCCCGCCGCCCGGCGCACCCCCGAACCCGAAGCTCGCCGAACCGCCCACCGGCACGCTCCCGTTGTGAGCGGCGTTCACAGCCGTGACGCTTGACACGCTCTGCGTGTACGACGCGTTCCACATGTTCGTGACCTGCTGTGAACCGCTCCACTTCCACGTCACCTTCCAGGAGGAGAGCGCGGTCGTCCCGGTGTTCTTCACGGTCACGTCGGCGTTGAAGCCGCTTCCCCAGTCGCTGCTGACGGTGTAGGTCGCGCTGCAACTCGCCGGGGTGCTCCCGCCGCCTCCTCCCCCGGTGCCCGGGAACAACGGCGCCTTGACGCTCGCCAGATACCCGTCCTTCACCGTGTCCACGGTCGCCCAGTCGTCCTTCAGGATCCCGCCCGTGTCACCGGAGTCCGGGTTCCACGACCAGAAGGTCCACTGGAAGGAGTCGGCCCCGTACGTCGACGTCGGCCGCAGGTAACTCACCAGTGCCGCCAGCCACTTCTGGTCCACGGTCGACTGCAGCGTCGTACCGAACTCGCCCACCCACACGGGCGCGATGTTCTGCTGGAAGATGTAGCCCCAGTACTTGTCCCAGACGCCGGGCATGTTGGCCGGGAAGGACGGGTCGCTGAACCAGCTCTGCTGGGCGACGCTGGTGGCGTAGTCGTGCGCCGAGTAGACGACCCGGTTGGCCACGCCGAGCTGCACGGGGTACTGGGCAACGCCCATCAGGTTGCCACCCCACCACCCCGACACACCGTTGTACGACTGCACGCCCTCGACGAAGATCAGCAGGTTCGGGTTGACGGACAGGACGGCGTTCCCGGCGCGCTGGGCGGCGAGGCGCCAGTCGGTGGCCTGGTCGCCACAGCCCCAACAGGCGGGATCGTGCGGCTCGTTGTGCAGGTCGATGCCGATGACGGTGTCCTGGCCCTGGTAGCGGGTGGCCAGCACCTTCAGGTCGGCGATCCACGTCGACTCGGGGACGGACGCGGTGTACCAGAGCGCGGACTGGCCACCGGAGTCGGGGCGGTGCCGGTCCAGGATGACCTTCAGGCCGTCCTGGCCCGCGTACGCCACGATCCGGTCCATGACCTGGAGGGACGTCAGCCCCTGGAGGTCGGCGTTCTTGCCGCCGGAGAAGTCGATGCTGTCGGGCATCGTGCCGCTCTTGAGGATGTCGTCGCTGTAGGGCAGCCGGATGGTGTTGTAGCCCAGCGACTTCATCTGGTCGATCATGCTCTTGTAGTCGCGCGACCAGAGGCCGTGCACCACGTGGTTGCCGGTCTCGAAGCCGAACCAGTTGATCCCGGCGATGCGCACCGGCTGCCCGGCAGCGTCCAGGATCTGCCGGCCGCTGGTGTGCCAGTATCCGGTTCCGGGGGCGGCGGCCGCATGCGCCGGGTGCGCGCCGGCCAGGGGCAGGAGGAGCGCGGCGGCGGCAGCACACAGCGCCCTTCGCAAGCTGCGGAACATGTGCCTGTTCCTCTCGGGGAGGCGCGGCCCCGGAACAGAATGGGAGCGCTCCCATACGCCGCGCACCTCCCAGAGAACTGACACACCGCACGCGCGTCAAGACATCGGGAACCGCCGGTTCAACTCCTGCGCCGCAGCCGCCGCAGGCCGAAGAAGGCGGCCGCGCCGACGGCGACGATGACGGCTCCGACCTTGATGCTCCCGCTGTTGCCGGTACTGCTGCCGCTGCCGTCGGCGGAGGCGGAACTCCCGCTGCCGGACGGCTCCTTGCTCGCCGCCCCCGCCGGTGCGTCCTGCGCCTCCACCGAACTGTCGGCGCCCTCGCTGCCGTACATCAGCTTGGTGCCGTCGACGGAGTACGACACGGACTCCCCCTGCCCCTGCAGGGGGGCGTCGAGCCGCCCTTCCTTCTTGATCTTCCCGCCGTTCCAGTCGTAGTAGAGGCCACCGAAGTACCCCCGCACCGCGAGCTGCCGGCCGTTCGGCGAGAAGGCGGCGTCGGTGGCCCAGAGGTCGATGGCGGCGACGGGCCTGAAGATGTTCGCGCCGGAGGTGGAGAGAGTGGCGGGCCCTTCGTACAGATGCCCGCCGTCCTCCTTCTTGTCGATGATGTACACGCGCCCGGTCTTGGGGTGCACCACCAGCGACTCCGCGTTCCTCGCCCCGTCCGAGTACTTCACGACGTACTGCGTGGCCCTGGCCGTCTGGTCCTTCAGCACCTTCGGCTCGGGCAGCCGGTAGATCCAGACGTACGGCCACTTGCCGTCCAGGTTGTCGCCGATGTCGCCGACGTAGATCTGGTTGTCCGGTCCGATGGAGATGGCCTCCACGTCACGAGGGGAGCCGACCCCGCCCAGGGTCACCGTGGCGACGGTCTTCCCGGTCGCGCTGTCCACGGCGTAGATGTACGGCCCGTCGTCGCTGTCGTTGTGCGTCCAGTAGATGCCGGGATGCAGACGGGAGGCGGCCAGGCCGCTGGACTCGGTGATCCGGGGGTCCTTGATGGTGAACCCCTGGTCACCGGTGCTGTCACCATCAGCGGCGGAGGCGGGCAGCGCGCAGGCACCCGCGAGCAGGACCCCGGCGAGCAGGGCGAACGGTCGACGCATGCCACCAAGCCTGCCATTCCCTCCGGGGGTTCACGGGGCGTGGTAGGCCTCACATCCCACATGCAGCCGTGATCGTCCATCATGACCGGATGCTTAGGTTCATGCCCGTGGGCGACTCCATGACGATCGGGAGCGCGGGCGAGCACACGTGGCGTTACCGACTGTGGCGACACCTGTGCGAGTCGTACGGCGGCCCGTTCACCTTCGTCGGCCCGCGCGAGGAGCTGTACGACAAGACGGCCGAGGCACCGACGTCGTACGCGTACGCCGAACCCGGCTTCCCCCGCGCCCACCTGGCCGGCTGGGGCGAGGGCTGGCAACACATGGCTCCGCTGATCGGGGATGCCGTGCGCGCGCACCGGCCGGATGTGCTGCTGGTGTCGTTGGGCCTGATCGACCTGGGCTTCTACACGGACGCCGAGCAGACGGCGGAGAACGTACGGGCCTTCGTCGCGGGCGCCCGTGCGGCCCGCCCGCGCATCCGCATGGTGCTGCTGCCGGTGATCCCGAACATCCGCGCCACGGCGGACGCCGCCTTCGCCGAGCAGGTGGACCGGTTCAACGTCCTGCTCGCCAAGGCGGTCGCCGACCTGGACGAGCCCCGGTCGCCGATGCTGCTGGCCTCGCCGCCCGAGTCGTACGACATCCACGCCGACACGTACGACGGGACGCATCCCAACGCGAGCGGGGAGCACCGGATCGCGGGGGCGTTCGCGGGGGCGATGTGGGAGGCGTGGGGGGTCGGACAACCGTACGAGGCCGGAACGGGCTGACCGAATTCCGGCGTCTCCTGGTCACCGTGCGTATCGTTGAGCCGCGCGGCTGCACTCGTCGGTGGGGGCAGCCGGGGCGCTGACCCGTCCGTTGGGCGGTCCCTGACGCCCGCCGTCATCCACATCCGCGACTCCAAGCACCCCACCGCCCCCGCCCTCACCGTCACCCCCGCCACCTGGTGGGCGTTCGTCAACTCACTGGGCCAGAACATCCCGTTTAGTGGCAAGATCGCTTGCCTAGAGCGCACTCCAAGCCGTTGGCTGGTTACCCATGAAGTACACGCAGCTAGGACGCACGGGACTCAAGGTCAGCCGACTCGTCCTCGGCACCATGAACTTCGGCCCGCAGACCGACGAAGCCGACAGTCACGCGATCATGGACGCGGCGCTGGACGCGGGCATCAACTTCTTCGACACCGCGAACGTGTACGGCTGGGGTGAGAACAAGGGCCGTACCGAGGAGATCATCGGCAACTGGTTCGCCCAGGGCGGCGACCGGCGCGACAAGGTCGTGCTGGCCACCAAGGTGTACGGCAACATGGCCGCCGACGGCGACTCCTGGCCCAACCACGACAAGCTGTCCGCGCTCAACATCCGACGGGCCGTGGACGCCAGCCTGAAGCGGCTGCAGACCGACTACATCGACGTCTACCAGTTCCACCACATCGACCGCCGGACCCCCTTCGAGGAGATCTGGCAGGCCATCGACGTGCTCGTGCAGCAGGGCAAGATCCTCTACGTCGGCTCCTCCAACTTCCCCGGCTACAAGATCGCCCAGGCCAACGAGATCGCCGCCCGGCGGGGCGGCACCATCGGGCTGGTCAGCGAGCAGTGCCTGTACAACCTCGCCGAGCGGCGGGCCGAGATGGAGGTCATCCCGGCCGCGCAGGAGTACGGCCTCGGGGTCATCCCGTGGTCGCCGCTGCACGGCGGTCTGCTCGGCGGAGTGATCAAGAAGGAGGCGCAGGGCGGGCGCCGTGCCTCCGGGCGGGCCGCCGACTCGCTCGCCAACACCAGCATCCGCGCGCAGATCCAGTCGTACGAGGATCTGCTCGACAAGCACGGTGTGGAGCCCGGCGAGGCCGCCCTGGCCTGGCTGCTCACCCGCCCCGGCGTGACCGGCCCGATCGTCGGCCCGCGCACGTCCGAACAGCTGGAGTCGGCCCTGCGGGCCGTGGAGCTGGAGCTGGGCGAGGAGCTGCTGGCGGGCCTGGACGAGATCTTCCCGGGTCCGGGCCCGTCCCCGGAGGCCTTCGCCTGGTAGCCGTGGCCGACGGTACGTACAGCCGTCTCGGCGGCGGTCTACCTCCCGACCGCCGCCGACACGGCAACCACCACGAACATCAGCACAAGCACACCGGCCATGATCCGGTTCCGGGTTTTCGGGTCCACGTACCCGAGCCTAACCGGCCCCGCCGAGAGCCCAGCGGGCGACCGTCTCGTACCGGGGCTGCTCCCCGGGCACCCCGGATCTGGGCAGGTTGCTGCGCACCAGGTGCAGCTCGGCCACGGTCCAGGTGCGGCTGGTGAAGTCGCGGAGGCTCTCGACGTACGGCCGTACGTCCACCGAGTCGCGGCTGCGCGCCACCGTCAGGTGGGCCTTGTAGCGGCGGTGCTCCCCCATCGGCACCCCGGCCTTCCGTGCCGCCGCCTCCGTGCGGTCGGCCAGCAGGCCCAGGGTCTCCAGGTCGCCGTTGGCGCCCGTCCACAGGGCCCGTCCATGGCCGAACTGGCCGCCGCCGGCCAGCGCCAGCGGGAAGGGCTCGGTGCGGTGGGCCGCGCGCTCCAGCCGGTCCGACAGGTCCGGTACGAGTTCGTCGTCGACCTCGCCGTAGAAGGCGAGGGTGAAGTGCCAGCCGGGGCGGCCGGTCCAGCGCAGTCCGTCGGCGCCGGGCAGCCCGCGCAACACGGCGACCTCGGCGGCGAGTTCGTTCGTCACGTCCTCCGGGGGCAGTACGGCGGCGAAGAGTCTCATGTCGTCACCCTCCCAGGGAACGGATCACCGGGCCATACGGCTGCCCGGACGCGCCCCGGACCGGCATGATCAGGTGCATGGAGAAGAACGGGAAGATCAGCATCCGAGAAGGCGGGCCGGACGACGTCCCCGTGATACTCGGCATGTTCGACAGTGCCGTGGAGTGGCTGGTGGCGCAGGGGCGCACCCGGCAGTGGGGCACCACGCCCTGGTCGGAGAACCCGAGGGCGGTGGCCATGGTCACCCGGTACGTCACCGAGGGCGCCCCGTACATCGCCGAGTACGACGGTGTCCCGGCGGCCACGCTGACCCTCACCGACGCGCCCGGCGAGTACCTGCAGCCCGCCGACGAGCCCGAGCGCTTCATCCACATCCTCGCCTCGGACCGCCGGTTCAAGGGCCTCGGCACGGGGGCCGCCCTGCTCGCCCACGCGGCCCAGGAGACGGGCCGGGCCGGGATCTCGCTCCTGCGCGTGGACTGCTACGCGGGCGACGACCGCAAGCTGGTCGCCTTCTACGAACGCAACGGCTTCATCCCGACCGAGCCCTTCACCGTCCCCGTCGGCGAGGACGACTGGCCGGGACAGGTCCTGGCCCGGAGGGTCCTGTAGAGACCCCCCGGGGGCCGTACGGTCACGCCGTCGTAGCCAGCCGCTCCCGCTCCCGCGGTACGAACCGCACCCGCGGGTGACCGTGGTGCCAGCCCACCGCCAGCCGCAGGCCGCCGATGCGGGCCAGGACCAGACCGATGGTGGCGGCCGCGGCGGTGGAGACGATGCCGCCGACGGCGAAGCCGACGCGGGGGCCGTAGGTGTCGGTGATCCAGCCGACGATCGGTGCGCCCAGTGGCGTACCGCCCATGAACACCATCATGAACAGGGCCATCACCCGGCCGCGCATGGCCGGGTCGGTGGCCATCTGCACGGCCGTGTTCGCGGTGACGTTGACCGTCAGGCCGAAGATGCCGATCGGGACCATGAGCAGCGCGAACAGCCAGTACGACGGGGCCAGCGCGGCCACGATCTCCAGCGCGCCGAAGGCCACCGCGGCGGCGATCAGGATGCGCAGGCGGGCCGTGCCGCGGCGGGCGGCCAGCAGGGCGCCGCCGAGGGAGCCGACGGCCATCAGTGTGTTGAAGAGGCTGTAGGCGCCTGCGCCGGCGTGGAAGACGTCGTCGGCGTAGGCCGACAGCCACACCGGGAAGTTGAAGCCGAAGGTGCCGATGAAGCCGACCAGGACGATCGGCCAGATCAGCTCGGGGCGACCGGCGACATAGCGCAGGCCCTCGCGCAGCTGGCCCTTGCCGCGCGGCGCCCGCTCGACCGCGTGCAGGTCGCGGGCGCGCATCAGCAGCAGGCCGGCGATGGGCGCGGCGAAGGACAGGCCGTTGGCGAGGAACGCCCAGCCGGTGCCCACGCCGGTGATCATCAGGCCGGCGACGGCGGGGCCGACCAGACGGGCGGACTGGAAGTTCGCGGAGTTCAGGCTGACCGCGTTCTGCAGCTGCTCGGGGCCGACCATCTCGGAGACGAAGGACTGCCGGGCCGGGTTGTCGACCACCGTGGCGAGGCCGACGGCGAAGGCGGCGACGTAGACGTGCCAGACCTGGACGTGGCCGGTGAGGGTCAGCGCGGCGAGCGCGAGGCCCGTGACGGCCATGGCGGTCTGGGTGACGAGCAGCGTGGGGCGCTTGGGCAGGCGGTCGACCAGGACACCGCCGTAGAGGCCGAAGAGCAGCATCGGCAGGAACTGGAGGGCCGTGGTGATGCCCACGGCCGCGGAGGAGCCGGTGAGGCTGAGGACCAGCCAGTCCTGGGCGATGCGCTGCATCCAGGTGCCGGTGTTGGACACGACCTGGCCGATGAAGAACAGGCGGTAGTTCCGGATCTTCAGCGAGCTGAACATCGAGGATCTACGAGGGTTGTGGGTGGATGTCGGTGCGGGGGCGGAAGGTGTTCCGGGTCCCGTACTCAAAAGCGTTCGCCTCCTTGCGAATGGTGCTTACAGATGCGCGAGCTTCTCCAGCACGGGGGCGGCGGCGCGCAGTTTGGCCCACTCGTCCTCGTCGAGGCCATCGACCAGGCCTGCCAGGAACGCGTTGCGCTTGCGGCGGCTCTCCTCGAGCATCGCCTCGGCCTGCTCGGTCTGGGTGACGACCTTCTGGCGCCGGTCCTCGGGGTGCGGCTCCAGCCGGACCAGCCCCTTGGCTTCGAGCAGCGCGACGATGCGGGTCATCGACGGCGGCTGGACGTGCTCCTTGCGGGCCAGCTCGCCCGGCGTGGCCGAGCCGCAGCGGGCCAGGGTGCCGAGCACCGACATCTCGGTGGGGCTCAGCGACTCGTCGACCCGCTGGTGCTTGAGCCGACGGGACAGCCGCATCACGGCGGAGCGGAGTGCGTTCACGGCGGCAGCGTCGTCGCCATGGGTTAGGTCCGGCATGTTCTTTAGCGTAACTCATTACTCTCGCTAAAGACCAACCGCGACACGCCCGAATGCCCGTGACGCCCGCCACTGAACCGTCCGATCACTCATATGAGTGAGTAGGTTCCAGAAAGTGACGCGCGGGACGGCCTGATGTGGCGACCCTCGTACGCATGGGGACCACTGTGCTCAGCCTGCGGATAGACGGGGAGCTGCTCGAAAGGCTCCGGCACCACGCGGCCAGAAGGGGAATGAGCGTGCAGGACTATGTGGTCCGCACGCTCATCCGGGACGACTTCGACGAGCGGTTCCAGGCCGCCGTCGAGGAGACGGAGAAGTTCTACGGGGTCACCTGACCCCGGGTGATCAGGTCAGGCCCAGGGCCGGCATCAGGTAGTAGAAGAGGAAGACGGCCGAGACGACGTACATCGGCACCGGGATGTCCTTCCCGCGGCCGGCCGCCAGGCGCAGCACCACGAAGCTGATGAAGCCCATGCCGATGCCGTTGGTGATCGAGTAGGTGAACGGCATCATCAGCATGGTCACGAAGGCCGGGATCGCGATCGTGTAGTCGGCCCAGTCGATCTCCTTGACGGAGTTCGACAGGATCAGGAAGCCGACCGCGATCAGCGCCGGCGTGGCGGCCTGGGACGGGACCATCGTGGCGACCGGGGTGAGGAAGAGGGCCACCGTGAAGAGGCCGCCCGTGACGACGTTCGCGAGACCCGTGCGCGCGCCCTCGCCAACACCCGCCGTGGACTCCACGAACGCGGTGGTCGCCGAGGCAGAGCTGGCACCGCCCGCCGCGACCGCGAGGCCGTCGACGAAGAGGACCTTGTTGATGCCCGGCATGTAGCCCTGGGCGTCGGTCAGCTTGGCCTCGTCGCTGACGCCCATGATCGTGCCCATGGCGTCGAAGAAGCAGGACAGCAGGACGGTGAAGACGAAGAGGACGCCGGTCAGCACGCCGACCTTGGAGAAGCCGCCGAACAGGCTGAACTGGCCGATCAGGCCGAAGTCGGGGGTGGACACCGGGTTGCCCGGCCACTTCGGGACCGTCAGACCCCAGGTCGTCACGTGGGCGACCGAGTTGATGATCAGCGCGAGGACGGTCATCCCGACGATGGAGATCAGGATCGCGCCCGGCACCTTGCGCACGATGAGGGCGAAGGTGAGCAGCGCGCCCAGGATGAAGATCAGCACCGGCCAGCCGTCGAGGTGACCGTTGCTGCCGAGCTGGAGCGGCACGGTGGTCTGGGCGGCGTCCGGGATACGGCTGACGAAACCGGAGTCGACCAGGCCGATCAGCATGATGAACAGGCCGATACCGATGGAGATCGCCTTGCGCAGGCCGAACGGCACGGCGTTCATCACGCGCTCGCGCAGACCCGTGGCGACCAGCAGCATGACCACGAAACCGGCCAGCACGACCATGCCCATGGCGTCCGGCCAGGACATCCGGGGCGCCAGCTGGAGCGCGACGACCGAGTTCACGCCGAGACCGGCGGCGAGCGCGATCGGGACGTTGCCGATGACACCCATGAGGAGGGTGGCGAACGCGGCCGTCAGGGCGGTCGCCGTGACCAGCTGGGCGTTGTTCAGGTGATGCCCGTACATGTCCTTCGCGCTGCCGAGGATGATCGGGTTCAGCACGATGATGTACGCCATCGCGAAGAAGGTGGCGAAACCGCCGCGGATCTCGCGGGCGAGGGAGCTGCCGCGCTCGGAGATGCGGAAGTAGCGGTCGAGAGCGCCGTAGGCGGGGGTGCCGCCCGGCTGCTCGGGGCGGGGACCTTGGCGGGTGCCGAGGTGGACATGCGGGACCTCATCACCTACGGGGTCCCCCCGAGCCCCGTTGGAGTTTCATACGAACAGAAGTGGTCAAAGGTAAACGGTTTCAGTATGAACGTATGACTCTCACATCGCCATCTCCGCGCGTAGACCATTCAGCCCCGGCATCGCCTCGTAAGCTGTGCCCCATGGCTAAGTGGACCCCGAAGCACGAGGCGCCGGAGCCCCTGGAGGGCCCCGTGGTCGCCACCATCACCGGCGGCACGATCGTGTGGTTCGTCCTCTTCCTGGTCCAGCTCCCCTTCTACGGCTGGTACGCCGACCACGACCGCACCTGGTGGCTGTGGACCTGCCTGGCCGGGGCCGGTCTTGGGCTCATCGGCATCTGGTACGTCCGCAAGCGGGACGCGGCGATCAAGCGGGACGCGGCACTGAAGGCGGCCACCGCAGCGGAGTAGCCGGCGGCCCGGCGCTACAACCAGCGCACGACCCGGCTCCTCCCCAGGTCGGAACTTCCGCGCACTCGGCAGGTGAAGGCGCAAAACCGCACGTACCGTCGAATGCATGACCCACATAGACGCGGGCGCGGAACTCGACCCCGTCCATCCCGTGGCCCTACCGGCGACCAGGCCGGCAGGGCTGACCGCCGCCGAAGTGGTGGAGCGCCTCGCGCGCGGGCAGGTCAACGACGTGCCGGTGCGCAGCAGCCGCTCCCTGGGCGAGATCGTCCGCGCGAACGTCTTCACCCGGTTCAACGCGATCATCGGCGTGCTGTGGCTGGTCATGCTGTTCGTCGCGCCGATCCAGGACAGCCTGTTCGGCTTCGTGATCCTCGCCAACACCGGCATCGGCATCGTCCAGGAGTGGCGCGCCAAGCAGACCCTGGACTCGCTCGCCGTGATCGGCGAGGCCCGGCCCACCGTCCGCCGCGACGGGAACGCCGTCGAGGTGGCCACGAACGAGATCGTCCTGGACGACCTCATAGAGACGGGCCCCGGGGACAAGATCGTCGTGGACGGGGTGTGCCGGGAGGCCGACGGGCTGGAGATCGACGAGTCGCTGCTCACCGGTGAGGCCGATCCGGTCGTCAAACGCCCCGGCGACCGGGTGATGTCCGGCAGTTTCGTGGTCGCGGGCGGCGGAGCCTTCCAGGCGACCAAGGTGGGCCGCGAGGCGTACGCGGCCCAGCTCGCCGAGGAGGCCTCCCGCTTCACCCTCGTCCACTCCGAGCTGCGCTCCGGCATCTCCACGATCCTCAAGTACGTGACGTGGATGATGGTCCCGGCCGCGATCGGACTCGTCGTCACCCAGCTGGTCGTGAAGAACAACGGCCTGAAGGACGCGGTGGCCCGCACGGTCGGCGGCATCGTCCCGATGGTCCCGGAGGGGCTGGTGCTCCTCACCTCCGTCGCCTTCGCCATCGGGGTCATCCGGCTCGGCCGGAAACAGTGCCTCGTGCAGGAGCTGCCCGCCATCGAGGGCCTCGCCCGCGTCGACACCGTCTGCCTGGACAAGACCGGCACGCTGACCGAGGGCGGCATGGACGTCACCGAGCTGCGGACCCTCGACGGTTACGACGAGACGTACGTGCGCAGGGTCCTCGGCGCCCTCGGCGAGTCCGACCCGCGCCCCAACGCCTCCCTCCAGGCGATCATCGACGCCTACCCGGACAGCGAGGAGTGGCGCTGCATCGAGTCGCTCCCCTTCTCCTCGGCCCGCAAGTACAGCGGCGCCGCCTTCAGCGAGGGCGACGGCGAGGCCAGCACCTGGCTGCTGGGCGCCCCCGACGTCCTGCTCGCCCAGGGCGACCCGGCCCTGGCCGAAACCGAGCGCCTCAACGAACAGGGCCTACGCGTCCTGCTGCTCGCCCGCGCCACCCGCGACCTGGACGACCCCGAGCCGGCCCGGGGCGCCCGCCCCACCGCCCTCGTGGTGCTGGAGCAGCGGCTGCGGCCCGACGCCGCCGACACCCTGCGCTACTTCGCGGACCAGAACGTCCGCGCCAAGGTCATCTCCGGTGACAACGCGGTCTCCGTCGGCGCGGTCGCCGCCAAGCTGGGCCTGTCCGGTACGACGATGGACGCGCGCCGGCTGCCGGCCGACCCGCGGGGCATGGCCGAGGCGCTGGACGAGGGGACCGTGTTCGGCCGGGTCACCCCGCAGCAGAAGCGGGACATGGTCGGCGCGCTCCAGTCGCACGGGCACACGGTCGCGATGACCGGCGACGGCGTGAACGACGTCCTCGCCCTCAAGGACGCCGACATCGGTGTCTCGATGGGCTCGGGTTCGGAGGCGACCCGGGCGGTCGCGCAGATCGTCCTGCTGAACAACAGCTTCGCCACGCTGCCCTCGGTGGTGGCCGAGGGCCGCCGGGTCATCGGCAACATCACGCGGGTGGCGACCCTGTTCCTGGTCAAGACGGTCTACTCGGTGCTGCTCGCGGTGCTGGTGGTGTGCTGGCAGGTCGAGTACCCCTTCCTGCCGCGCCACCTGACCCTGCTCTCCACGCTCACCATCGGCGTCCCGGCCTTCTTCCTGGCCCTGGCGCCCAACAAGGAACGGGCCCGGCCCCACTTCGTCCGCAGAGTCATGCGGTACTCCGTTCCCGGCGGGGTGGTGGCCGGAGTGGCGACCTTCGTGACGTACCTGATCGCCCGGCACCACTACACCGGCCCTGGCGCTCTGGACGCGGAGACCAGCGCGGCGACCCTGACCCTGTTCCTGATCTCCATGTGGGTCCTGGCGATCATCGCCCGCCCCTACACCTGGTGGCGTGTCACCCTGGTGGCGTCGATGGGCGTCGCCTTCCTCTTCGTGCTCGTCGTCCCGGCCCTGCAGAGCTTCTTCGCGCTGAAGCTGGTGGGCGTGGCGATGCCGTGGACGGCGGTCGGGGTGGCGGTGGTGGCGGCGGCCGCCCTGGAGTTCCTGTGGAAGTGGGTCGACCGCCGCTTCGCGGTGTGAGCGTCAGACGGTGGGCCACATGGTCTTGCCCGGCGCCAGTCCGCCCTTGCCGTTGCCGGCGAACCAGCTCAGCTGGCCGTTGACCTCCATGGAGGCGATGTCGGCCTTGCCGTCGCCGTTGAAGTCGCCGCTCAGCAGGGGCCGGTAGCTCGTCCAGTCCTGGCCGGACCACATCGAGCGGGCCTTGTCGAAGGTGCCGTCGGCCTTGCCCGGGTAGAGGCCCAGGGACCCGTCGGAAGCGGCGGCGGCGATGTCCTCCCGGCCGTCCCCGTTGAAGTCACCCGTGGCGATGTGCTCCTTCTTCCAGGTCTTGTCCGGCCACATCGACTTCTTCTGGTTGACCAGGTTGCCGTCGGCGTCCCGCTTGTAGGTGTAGAGGGAGCCGTCGGGCCACTGGAAGATCGGGGTGTCGTGGCCCGGGGTGGCGCTGTGCAGGACGGCGGCCGGCAACGGCTCCTTCCAGGCGGCGTCCGTCCAGAGCTTCTTCCTGGTCCACACGGGCAGCGGCACGCGCTTCTGGCCCATGAACAGGTCACCGCTGTCCGAGACGGTGATCATCTCGAGTCCCGCCGTCTCCTCGAAGTCACCCGCGAGGATCACTCCCGTTCCCGGGCGGCCGAGGGCGCCCAGGTAGGTGCCGAACTCCAGCGTGCCGTCGGGGCGGCTGTAGAAGACCTGGATCGAGTCGTTCGCCATCAGGGCCACGACGTCCGAGCGGCCGTCGCCGTTGAAGTCGGCGGTCGACATGGCGTCCTTGATGTACTTCTGCCGGTTGACCATGCGCACGCGCTGCACCCAGTCCGCGATGTCGTCCACGCGGGTGGCGACGGCCCCGGTGCGGGTCTCGTCGGAGTTGAGGCAGCCGCCGCCCCAGGACGCGGTGACCACGGCGGTCAGGTTGCCGCGCGCGTTGAGCACCGGGCCGCCGGCGTCTCCGGCGCACAGGGCGCCGCCGGAGGTGGGCGAGATCGCCAGCGTCGTGGCGGCGACGGAGTCCACGCCGAACGCACCGGTGTGTGCCTTGCCCGGAGCCCACTCGGTCTTGGTACGGCCGTAGCCGACGGCCCTGAGCTGGTCGCCCTGGGCCGGTGCCGTCGAGTCGAGCTTGGCGGCGGCGATGTCCGGGAACGGACCGTCCAGCCGGTCCTCGATGCTCGGGTCGTCGATGCGCGCCATGACCAGGTCACGGTCGGGGTGCGGGACCAGCTGCAGCACCGTCAGCTTCTCCGGTGCCGTGGCGGGCCGGTTGCCGTCGGCGGTGACCACGGTCGGGAACTGCGGCTTGCCCGCCGGGATCTTCGTGGCGTGCTGGGGGTCGGCCGCGAAGCAGCTGGCCGAGGTGAGCACCCACTGAGGGTCGACCAGGGTGCCGGAGCAGGCGCGTTCGTTGTCCTTGCCGAAGGCGATGTGCAGCTTCACGGTGAACTGGTCGGCGTCGGTCGCGACCTGGTCACCGACGACGGACTGGGCCGGCGCCGCGCCCATGAGTCCGGCCGCGAGACCGGCCGCCAGGACCCCGGCGGTCCACGCCGTGCGCTTCCCGCGCGAACTTGGGTGTGTCACGTTTCCTCGCATCACAAGACGTGCTCTGCAGACGCAGAGGCCATTCGGGTCCGTGCGGGGTGTCACGCACGGACGGGGAGGTCGGCGGATCAGCCGGTCACGCGGAGTTCGACCAGCACCGACCTGGCGCCGCCGACGGTGCCCTCACCGACGGACTCGAAGCCGCCCTGGGGCACGTTGACCGTCGTGGTCCTGCCGTCGGCGGTGAGGTCGGCGCTGACCGGATGGTCTGCGGCCTCCACCGCGAAGACACGCGGCAGTTCGAGCGTGAGGCGGCCGGTCTTGGCCGTGGCCCGGAAGCAGTACGTGCCCTGACGGCCGACCGAGTCGTCCTTGACGGTGAGCACACGGATCTGCTGGGCGGCCTGGTCGCAGTCGGCGAGCAGGATGTGGCCGTCGCCCTTCTTCAGCTTGATCCCCTTCTCGACCAGGATGCGGTCGGCCCCGGGATACCCGTAGTCCTCGACCGCGACAGGCGGAGTCGACGGGGACGGAGCCGGGGGCGGGTCGTCGGCCGAGGCCACGGAAACGCCCGCGAGTGTGGCGACTCCGGCCACGAATACGGACACCGCTATTTTTCGGGCATGGAAAAGCACTGAGGAGTCCCTTCAGGAAGGAATTCTCGAAAGAGAAATGACCTCAATTGCAGGCATGCCGACAGCACTGGAGACGTCGCAAAATAACCCCCGCAATTAAAAGAAATGGGGCAGAAGAGGGCCCCGGCAAGAGACACTGCTGGTCAGGCAGCGGCAAAGACAGGCCATAGGTTAGTCAAAGATCAGCCACACGTCAACGCGCAACCTTCACACCTTCGCCAACCAACTCCCTTGAACCATGAGCCAGTTGCCACCATAAAGCCACAAAGAGGGCATCCTGCCGACCGGTGCTCCGCCGCACGGATTCAGCGAGGAAATCCGATTCGATTTGCAAAGATGATGGGCGCTACGCTGCCTTCTCCATTATTCGGCGACTCGCATTCGGGGGCGTCGCCGATCACCGAGACAGGTGTTCAGTGAATCGAAGAACTGACCAGCTCGATAGCGCCGGAAAAGCGGCGCGTCTGATACGCCGAACGGCATTCACCCTGCTCCCTCTGGCCCTCACCGCCGGCCTGCTGGGCGCGGCGCCCGCCGCGGGAGCCACGCCGGCCGGGGGGAGCGTCCGGGCCGCCGCACAGGCACAGACCACCGCCGAACAGCGCGGCCTGGTCGTCGACTACTGGGAGGAGGGCGGCCCCGGCGTCAAGGCGGCGGCCGAGGCGGCACTCACCGGCAGCGACGCCGACGTCCGGGCCTTCCTGGCCGCGGTCGGCGACCTCTCCTTCCAGGACGAACGGGTCAGCGCCGCCCAACTCGCCTCCGTCGGGGGCCCGGAGCTGCTGACCGCCGCCCGCCAGGCACTCGCCGGAACACCGGACCAGCTGCACGAGTTCCTGGACGACGGCTGGGAAGACCCCATGGAGCAGGACAACCGCGTCCGGGTCGCCCAGATCATCGACACCTCCGGCCCCAACGTGCAGAGCGCCGGCCGGGCCGCGCTCGCCGGCAGCGCCGAGGACGTCCGGAAGTTCCTCACCGAAGGCCGGCAGACCCAGCAGGAGGAGGACGAGCGGGTCCAGCTCGTCCAGATCGTCAGCGTGGGCGGCACCAACGTGAAGGCCGCCGGGCGCCTCGCGCTGAGCGGCAGCGCCGCGGACATCCGCGAGTTCCTGCAGGTCGGCCAATTCGTCGCCCGGGACAAGGACGAGGAGCACGCCTCGGTCGCCGAACTCGCCGATCAGGCGAAGGAAGCGGGCCGGCAGGCCGCCAAGGAGACCGCGGCCGCCAAGACCGAGTCTTCCAAGGCGGTCAAGGCCGCCGAGCTGGCCAAGGACGCCGCCCTGGAGGCCCAGGCGGAGGCCAAGGCCGCCAAGGACGACACGGACCGGGCCGCGCGCGCCGCCAAGCGGGCCGCCACGGCCGCGTCCGAGGCCGCGGCCGCCGCACAGCGGGCGATCGACGCGGCCAACGCCGCGAACAACTCGGCGCGCGTCGCGGCCAACGCGGCCGCGCAGGCGGCCGCCGCGGCGGCCGGTGCCTCGCAGGCCGCCGCCCGGGCGCGCAACTCCGCCGCCGACGCCGCGGTCGATGCCAAGAAGGCGGACGCGGCGCGTAAGGCGGCCGAGGACGCCGACAAGGCCGCCAAGGGGGCCGAGCTGGCCGCCGACGCCGCCGACCAGGCGGCCAAGGCAGCCGACGCGGCCGGGGACGCCGCCCACTCCGCGGCCGGCGCGGGCGCCAACGCCAAGGCCGCCGCCGACGCGGCCGCGGAGGCCGGCAACTACGCGGGCCAGTCGAGCGCCGAGGCCGCCGAGGCGCGCTCCGCCGCGGCCGCCGCGAGGCGCCACGCCGGTGAGGCCAACCGTGCCGCCGGCGAGGCCGAGTCACTGGCGCGCAAGGCGGGCAAGGCCGCCCGCGAATCCCGGGACGCCGCGACGTCCGCGGCCACCCACGCCCGGAACGCCGGCAAGGCGGCCCGGGAAGCGGCCGAGCACGCCGGCGAGTCCGCGAAGGCCGCCACCAAGTCCACGGAACACGCCAACGCCGCGACCGAGGCCGCGGGCGCGGCCACCGCCGCCGTGACCAAGGCCCAGGAGATCTACACCCTCGCCCGCCAGGTCGAGGCCGAGGAACTGCAGGGCCGCACCAACGCCGGCATCGAACGCGCCCGGGACGACAAGGAGCAGGACGACGCCCGTACGGCCGCGCAGGCCGCGCTGGAGAAGGCCGCCAAGGACCGGCAGGCCGAGCGGGACCGCCTGGTGGCCGAGGCGGCGGGGCCCGACGCCGACCTCGCCGCCGTCGCCAGGCAGGGCCGTGCCCTGGCCGTGCGCGTGATGAAGGGCGGCACGGCCTGGGGACGCGGCGCGGCCGAGGCCGCGCTCGGCGGAACCGACGAGGTCGTCGTCGACTACCTGCGCAACGGCTGGAAGACCGCCGAGCAGCAGGATCAGCGGTCCTACGTGGAGCGCCTCGCCGAGGAGAGCGAGAACAAGGCGGTACGGGACGCGGCCGAGACCGCTCTCGACGGTGACGCCGCCACCATCAGCGAGTTCGTGGACAACGGCCAGTACCAGGTGGCCGCCGAGGCCATGCGCGTCGCCATCGCCCAGGTGCTCGACGGTGCCGGTCCCGTGCTCACCGACGCGGGTCGCAAGGCCCTCGCCACCGGGGACCCGAAGAAGTTCAGCGAGTTCCTGCTCACCACGCAGCACACCGCGCGGACGCAGGACGAGCGGGTCCGGGCGGCGCAGCTGGTCGACAGCGGCACCCCCGAGGTGAAGTCCGCCGCGCGGATCGCCCTGGAGGGCTCACCGCAGGCCCTGCACGCCTTCATCGTCTCCGGTCAGTACAAGGCGCTGCGCAAGGACTACCTGTCCGCCACCCACGTGGCCCAGGTGCAGAAGCTGATCGCGGACGCGGCGAAGGTCGCCGCCACCGCACGGCAGAACGCCGCCACGGCCCAGAAGGTGGCCGCGACCGCCCGCAAGGCGGCCGCCGAGGCCAACGACTGGGCGAAGAAGGCGAACGCGGCCTACGCCGACGCGCAGGAGTACGCCAAGAAGGCCGACCAGTACGCCAAGGACGCCGAGACGTCCGCGGCGCAGGCCGCCGCCTCCGCCAAGACGGCCCGCGATGCCGCGAACCGCGCCGATCGCGATGCTGCCGACGCGGCCAGGTCGGCGGCGGACGCCACGCTCTCCTCGGAGGCCGCCCAGGCGGCCGCGTCGAACGCCTCGTACTACGCCGACCAGGCGTGGAAGTCCGCGGTTGCGGCGGGCAAGGACGCCGACGCCGCGATGAAGGCGGCCACCGACGCGTTCAAGGTCTCCGTGCAGAAGTACCGCGAAGAGGCGGAGGCACGGCGCAAGGCGGCCGTGGAGGCCAAGGAGAAGGCCAAGAACGACGCCGGGGCGCGCGCCCGTGAGCTGTACCGCTGCGGGCAGGCGATCGTCCCCTGCGACCCGGTGGACTTCGCCCGCTGGTGCCAGCACCAGGAGATCTACTGCGACATCCTGGCGCACGGCAAAGAGTTCGGCGACGCCATGGAGCAGCTGTGGAACGTGGAGAAGGAGCTGCTGGGCCTCGGCCAGTACGAGGACTGCATGGAGAAGAAGGACTTCGACTCCTGCAGCGGTCTCGTGGTGGACGCCCTGCTCAAGAGCAAGTTCAAGGTCCTGGACCGGGCCTTCGAGGAACTGAAGCTGCTGAAGCGCGGCTGCAAGCTGGTCTCCAAGGCCTCCTTCGCCCGCCCCGCCTCGTTCCGGACCCAGGCACGGGCCGCCGCCGGGAGCAACCCCGTCAAGTGCCTGGAGGGCCTGAAGGACCACGACGTCTACGACCCCGTCTCCGGGAACCGCATCACCGACATCGACCTCTTCGAGAACGGTGTGATGTGGGAGCTGAAGACGGCGATCTACGCTGACGACAAGTGGCTCGACGACAAGGTCAACAAGAAGCTCGCCGCCTATCTCAGGTGCCGCGAGCTGCTCCCCGGCTACGAGAGCGCGCCCATCGGGTTCCGCTTCACCAGGTCGGGGATGGATCCGCGGTTCCGGACGGCCCTGCAGGAGCGGTTCAAGGAGCTCAGGCAGAAGTACCCGGAGCTCGACCTCAGACTGGAGATCGCAGATTGAGTTACCCCTTCGAGTACGGCGACGAGACGCTCTGGGAAGCGGGGTATCACGGCGGGCAGCTGTACCACGCCCTCGCCCAGGGGGCGGCCGGATTCCTCGGTGTGCCGTCGGGGCTGACGCCCACCCCGCAGGGGAGCTGCTCGGTGGACGGCGAGGTGTTCCAGGTCTTCGTGCAGCGCCTGTACGAGCTGTACACCTCCAGTTCCAACGAGGTCCTGCGGGAACTGGGGCACGGCCTGCTCGTCACCTCGCTCGTCCTGCTGGACCGGACGGGCGGACGGATCGCCGTACGGCCCGAGGACACGGCGGCCCTCGATGAGGCGAGGGCGGCTCTCGCCCGGACCATGGCGTCGTAGGAGCCGGACGACCACCACGTGACCGGGGGCCGCCTTGGAAGGCGGCCCCCGGTCTCATGTATGCGGCGAAGGGCTACTGCACGTCGACGAAGTCACCCGTGGCGCTGACCGCCGGGGTCGTCGAGGTACCCGCGAAGCTGAAGCGCCAGTAGCCGTCGTAGTTCGCGGTGGTGGTGGTCTTCAGGTTGCCGGAGGAGTCCGTGTACACCGTCTTGACGGTGGTGTACGTGCTCGTGCCCGCCTTGCGGAACTGCAGCTTGACCGGCTGGTTGGTGTAGCCGTGGTACAGGTTGTCGTCCCAGTTGGCGCGGGACAGCTTGCCCGTCACCGTGAGGGTCTTGCCCTTGGCGACCGGCTCCGGGCCGGCGTTCACCGTGAGCTTGGAGTAGCGCTGCACCAGGGTGCTGCCCAGGCCGCTCTTGTCGTTGTAGCCGACCTTGCTCAGGTCGGGGTTTTCCTGGTCCTGCCCGTTGAAGGCGACCGCCTCGGCCGCCACGCCCCAGGTGCCGGCGTCCGCGCTCTTCGGGTCGGGGTCGGTCGGGTAGATGTCGACCGTGCCGGTGCAGGTGGCGGTGGTCGCCGTGGTGGGCGTACAGGTCGCCGGGTTGTCGCCGTACAGCTCGGGGGACGAGTCGCTGTAGGTGCCCTTGTAGAGGAAGGCGTCCGTGTAGAAGTCACTCGCGGTGATGTCCACGTCCGCGCCGTGCGTCAGCGTGTACGAGTACGTCGTGCTGACCTTGTTGGTCGTACCGACCTTGATCGCCTTGGCGATCGTGACGTTCGAGAAGCTCACGTTCAGCGTGTACGGGGTCCCGCTGGTCGGAGCGGCCTGCGCGGCCGGCACGGCGAGAGCGGAGAGGGCCAGGGCGCCGGAGACGGCGGCCACGGTGGCACGAATACGCATGTGCGTTCCCCTGGAGGGAGAAGTGATCTTGGAGTCGGTTGACTCAAGCGATCAGATCCGTGAGGGGTGCAGTTGGTTGTACGTCAAGAGCGGCTCCCGGCCAGATTTTGGCCTCGCATTGCCAGCCCGTGACACAAGTGAGAGGAAACGTTCCGGCTCCGGAAGCCTTGGGCGTCCGGAGCCGGAACGGGGCGTGCGCGACCGTGCTACTGCACGTCGACGAAGTCACCCGTGGCGTTGACCGCCGGGGTGGTCGTGGTGCCCGCGAAGGCGAAGCGGTAGTAGCCGTCGACCGACGCGGTGGTCGTCGTCTTCAGGTCGCCCGTGGAGTTGGACTTGATGGTCTTCAGCGTGGTGTAGGTGCTGGAGCCCTTCTTGCGGAACTGCAGCTTCACCGACTGGCCGGTGTAGCCGTGGTACTGGTGGTCCTCCCAGTTGGCCCGGGACAACTTGCCCGCGACCGTGATGGTCCTGCCCTTCTTCACCGGCTCCGGGGCCGCGTTGACTGTCAGCCTGGAGTAGCGCTGGACCAGCGTGGTGCCGAGGGAGCCCTGGTCGGCGTAACCGACCTTGGTGACATCGAAGTCGGCGCTGCTCGGGTCCTGGCCGTTGAGCGCGATGGCCAGAGCCGCACCGTGCCAGGTGCCGGCGTCGGAGTTGAACAGCTCGTCGTCACCCGGGTAGATGTCGATGAGGCCCGTGCAGGTCTCGGTGGTCGACGAGGTGGGGGCGCAGGTGGCCGGCTGGTCGCCCAACAGCGTGTTGTCCGGCTTGTCGTAGGAGCCCTTGTAGATGTAGGGCCCGGTGAGGAAGTCATCGGCGGTGACGTCGACGTCGGCGCCGTGGGTCAGCGTGTAGGTGACCGTGGTGGAGACGTGGTTGGTCGTACCGACCTTGACGGCCTTGGCGATCTTGAAGTCGGAGAAGGTGACATCCATCGCGTACGGGGCGCCGTCGGCCGCGGTGGAGGCGCTGAACGCGGTCTTGTCCGACGTGGCGGCGTGCGCCGCCCGGAGGACCTTCGCGGCCTCCGCACGATAGGACGAACCGGCGTCGGCGGCCTGCGCGGCAGGCATGGCGAAGGCGGAGAGAGCCATGGCGCCGGAGACGGCGGCCACGGTGGCACGAATGCGCATGCGATCCCCTACGGAGAGTCGGGTCCGGCGGCGGTCGCACCGCGCGGGTGCAACCGCCACCGGACCCAATTGATCTTGGGAGCCTGCTGGCTCACCTGACCAGATCCGCGACGCACGGGAATGGTTGTACAGGATTTAATGATTCCGTGAGAGGTCGCGGGAGGTTCAGTCGAACCACCGGTCCCGCGCCAGCTCCTCCGTCCGCGTCGGGTCCTCCAGCAGGGCCGCCACCTCGAAGCGGCGCGGCCACTGGCCCGCCGCCCAGGACAGGCCCGCGGCAACGCCCTCCAGGGTGGCCGCGTGCAGGACGCCGTCGCCGGTCAGCCGCCAGTCGATCTCCACACCGTCGACGACCAGTTCCTCGTGCTCGACATAGGTGTCGGGGGTCCGCGGACCGAGCAGCACCCGCACCGGGTCCGGCACGTCGTGCTCGGCGCCCTCGGAGGTCACCTCGCCGGTGACGGACTCGCTCAGCCGCCGCACCTGGAACAGCTCGGCCAGCTCGGCGGCCCGGGACGGACGGACCGGCAGCAGCGGGACACCGGAGGTGAAGGGCAGCAGGTCGGGCGAGTCGACCACGACCGCGTCGGCCGCGTCCACCACCGTCACCCGCCCGTCGGTCACGGCCCGCAGCTCGTCCGGCAGGGTCACCTGCTCCGGCTCCAGCTCGGCCAACGCACCGTACAGACCGTGCAGTTGGGCCGCGGTGACCGGCCGCTCCGGCTCGGCGAGGCGCTCCAGCAGCTCGGCGGCGCCGCCGGGTTCGTCCAGCAGGGCGGCCACCGAGGTCCGCACGCCCAGCGCGCGCAGCACCTGCTCGTCGTCGAAGCCGGTCGCGTCGGCCTCGTCGTACAGGCCGCGCAGCAGCGGGTCCCCGCCGGCCGCGAGCAGACCGGCCGGACGGCGGCCGTCGAGCACCGGGTGCCCGCGCAGCCACCACGCCGTGTACGGGCGTACGACCTCGTGGGTGCCGTCGGGCAGCAGGATCCGCACCGGCTGGGTGAGGGCGTCACGCAGCGGCGGGCGGGCGAGCAGCGAGAGGGCCTCGGGCCAGTGGTCGTCGTCCACCAGGTCGAGGTCCCGTACGGCGACGAGTTCGGTGGCGACCGGAGGTACCGGGCTGTCCGGGAAGCGGTCGAGGATGTCCTCGCACCACACGTCCACGGCGTCCAGCAGACCCGCGTCGTCCGGCTCGGCGAAGTCACCCTCCCGGGGTTCCAGTTCGTCCGGGTCGAGAACCACGTCCGTGGCGCGCACCAGCGCGAAGTCCGCGAGGACGCCACAGGCGGTGAGCGGCTGCTCGCCCCACTTCGCGGCCAACTCGGCGTCCACAGCGGCCAGTTCGTCCTCGCGGATCACCCGGGCGAAGGGGCTGCCGGGGAAGACCAGTTCGCCCGCCGGGGCGAGTTCGCCGTCCTCGTCGGGCAGCGCGAGGGCACCCAGCCAGGGCTCGTCACCGGGCTCCAGACCCGCGTCCCGCACCAGGGCGAGCACGGTGTCGGCCAGCTCCTCGGCGTCGGGAGCGTCCTCCTCCCACAGCGCCCCGCCCTCGTCGTCCAGGGAGTTCGCCACGGCGGCCCGGACCTGCGGGGTGGTCAGCACCGCGCGCGGGGACGCGGGCAGCGCGCCCAGCTTCTCCAGCAGCGGGTGCGCGGCCGCCTCGTGGGTGACCTTGAGCCCCAGCCGGCCCAGGATGTCCGGATCGATGGGCGCGGCGTCCGCCGTGGGCAGCAGCACCTGCCGGGGCCCGATGGTCGTACGACCGTCCGCGAGGGGCACCGGAAGTCCCGAGAGCCGGTCGGGGTCGACCCCGGCGAGGCTGTCGTAGAGCCGCCACCACCACTCGGGGTCCTTCTCCAGACCGGCGAGCCGGTCGACGGCGTCGGCGAGCGGGAGCCGGGCGACCCCGAGGGTGCGCAGCTCGACGCGGCGCTCCAGCCCCGCCGGGAGCAGGGTGGGCAGCACCTCGGCGAGGACCCGTACGGTGTCCGCCCCGGCGCCCTCCACCACCTCGGCGTCCCGCGGCCGCAGCGCCTGCGGAAGCTCTTCGTCGGTCTTGGAGTCGACGGCCGGGGGCAGGAACGCGGTACGCGGCAGCCGCTCCAGGACCGCCTGCCGCAGCGCGCCGTCCAGCTCGCCCTTGCCCAGCGGCCCGGGTACGAGGTCGATCACGCCCTCCGTCACCGGCCGCCATTCGGCGAGCAGTTCGGCGTAGGCGTCCGCCGCCCGCTGCACCAGGAAGTCGGTCAGCGGACCGGGGGCCGCGTGCCGGCGGGTGGTGTCCAGCGGGAAGGAGGCGATGAGCAGGGCGGGGACACCGAGGGGCTCGTCGCTGGGGGTCGGGGCGTGCACGACCGGGCTGGTGCGCGGCCGGACCGGGCGGCCGTCGGCGTCCGCCGGTACGGCCCAGGTCAGCGACCAGTGCGGGCGCAGGCGCTCCTCCACCGGGCGGTCGGCGAGCAGGTCCGGGGTGAGCGGCCCGTGCGCGGAGACGGTACGCCAGTGCGTGGTCCCGTCCCGTGAGTCCTCCACGACGGTGACGGCGCCCTCGGTACGGCGGCGGAGGGTGCGCGGGGCGCCGCCGTCGACCTCCACCACCACTTCCTCCAGCCCGGGCAGGGCGAGGAGCAGGGCGTCGTCGACGGCGCCCAGGAGGCGCTCGGCGAGGTCGGCGGCGGCGGTGTCCCGCAGGGGCAGGATGACGGCGGTGTCGTACGGCTCCGGGGCGGATCCCTCGGCGGCGAACGGGAGGCGGAGCAGTGGGACATGTCCGTCGCGGCGGCGGATCTCGTCACCGAGGCCGGGGCTGTGCCGGGCGGTGTCGGCGGCCAGCTCGCGCGCCTCGGCCAGGGCCCAGCGGACGCCGCCGTGCCGGCCGACGATCGCGGGCTCGTCGGTGACGGAGAGTACGGCGGCGAAACCGACACCGAACCGGCCCACGGCGCCGTGGGTGTCGTGGGCGTCCCGTTTGGCCGAGGCCCGCAGGGTGGACAGCGACTCGACACCGGCCGCGTCCAGGGGGGCGCCGGTGTTCGCCGCGACCAGGACGCCGTCGCGGAGGGTGAGACGCAGCCGGCCCGGTGTCCTCGCCCGGGCGGCGGCGTCGGCGGCGTTCTGGGCCAGCTCCACCACGAGCCGGTCCCGGTAGCCGCCGAGGACCAGGTCCTCCTCGGCGTTGGCGTCCTCACGGAACCGGGCGGGACTGGTGGCCCAGGCGTCGAGGACACCGCGGCGCAGACGGGCGGTGCCGAAAGGGTCGGCGCCTTCGGCCGCCGGCCGCACGTACTTGCTCACGTTCACTCTCCTCATCGGCGTGAGGACGAAGGTACAGCGAGTACGGCATGGGGACCGAAGGCACAGGTCAGGATCCGGAGACGGAGGAAAGGGACGCCCGGACCGCTCTGGCTACGAGTGGCCGAGTTCCGCTGCCTCCTCGTCGCCCGCCTCCGGGACCGAGCCCGAGTCGGCGGCCGGGCGGAGCGGGAAGACGTCGACCTTCAGCTCGTCGATCACCGGCTCAGCGGGCTGGGGCGGCTTCGGCATGACCGCCGCCTCCGAGTGGCCGCCGCAGCCGTACGCCAGGGAGACCACGCGGCCGTCGGCCGGGGAGAACTCGTTGGCGCAGACACCGAAGGCCTGGCCCAGGGAGCCGCCGATGGGGTTGAGGAAGCCGCAGGTCAGACAGGTCGCCGGGGCCGCCTGGGCCATCGGGGTCTTGGGGCCGAAGCCCTCCTCCCAGCGGTCGGCCGCGGTGTGCAGGCCGTAGCGGGACAGGACGCGGGCGCGACGCAGGCCCAGTTCCTGGGCCACCGCGGCGATCGAGCCGCGGGTGGGGACCGTCGGCTGGGTGGCGGGCGTACCGCGCGTCACGTCGGCGTCCTCGGCGTCCGCCAGCTCGACCATGTCCTCCGACATCACGGAGTTCGGCAGGGGCTGCTCCTCGCCCGTGTAGCCGGGCTCCAGGCGGAGGTCCTCCTGGTCGGTCGGGAGCAGGTCGCCGGGGCCGAGGTCGCCGGGGCGCAGGCGCTCGCTCCACGGGACCCACTCGGGGGCGAGGAGGGCGTCGGGGCCGGGGAGGAGGACCACCTCGTCCAGGGTCACGATCTTCGCGCGGGAGGCGCGGGCCACGGTCGCCGCCCAGCGCCAGCCGCGGTAGCCCAGTTCCTTGCACTCGAAGAAGTGCGTGACGACTCGGTCGCCCTCCGCCACCAGGCCGACGTGCTCACCGACAACTCCGGGCGCGGCGGCCTCCTCGGCGGCGGCGCGGGCGAGGTCCACGGCCTCGGCGCACAGACGGTCGGGGGTGCGGCTTCGCGTTGTCGCTGCGCTCACAGGTATCGCTTCTCTCCTACGCCGTCTGCAATGAGTGCGGCTGCCTCCGGCGGTCAGGCGGACGGAGCGGACCGGGGGACCGCATCAACGTCTGCATCCGACTCGCGCTCGGGCGCACCTCTGCCATCCATTGTGCGTTATGGCTGAGATACGCACGCTACCTCGTCGTCGGCGGTCGGGAACAGTCCGGCGCTGCGCGGCGATGTTTCCCACCCACCCACCCGCCTCGGTCGGCTGCGAAGTGGGCGCGGTGTTCCGGCTCGGTCGGCGGCGAAGCGGCGCCGGTGTTCCGCCTCGGTCGGCGGCGAAGTGACCCCCCGCGTTCCGCCTCGATCGGCCGTCAAGAACCCCCGGCATCCCGCCTCGATCAGCCGCCGAGAACCCCCGCATCCCGCCTCGGACAGCCGCCAAAAACCCCGGCGTTCCGGCTCAGTCGGCTGCCAAGAGGCCCCCGCGTTCCGGCTCGGACGGCCGCCAAAACCCCCGGCACCCCGCCCCGGACAGCCGCCCAAAACCCCCGCACCCCGCCCCAGACAGCCGCCCAAAACCCCCCACACCCCGCCCCAGACAGCCGCCCAAAACCCCCCACACCCCGCCCCAGACAGCCGCCAAGAACCCCCCACACCCCGCCCCGGACGACTGTGAAGCGACCCCGGCGCTGCGGCTCGGTCGGCTGCACAGTGGCCCCGGCATCCCGTCTCCGTCGGCTGCCAAGTAGCCCCGGCATCCCCGCTCGGTCCGCTGCGAAGTCGGGCCCGCAACCGACTCGCTTGGTTTCAAACCGCACTATCGGGCGGTGTCTCGGGGCACTATGAACCACGTGGCAGCCGCGGACAGGGGGAGCGTTCGAGGTGGCGGTTCGGGCCGGGTCGGCGGTGCCGTCCGCGCGGTGGGGCGTGCCCTGCACTTCCCTGTGACCGGTACCGCGCGCGGGATCCGGAAGGCCACGCACGCCCATGGTGCGGGCGAGTCGGGGCTGGGCAAGCTGATCGAGCTGCACGCGGTGAACGGCGCCGGGGATGTCATGATCACCATCGCGCTGGCCTCGACCGTGTTCTTCTCCGTGCCGACCGATGAGGCGAGGGGGCGCGTCGCGCTCTATCTCGCCATCACCATGGCCCCCTTCACCGTCCTCGCCCCGGTCATCGGGCCGCTCCTCGACCGGCTGCCGCACGGGCGGCGGGCCGCGATGGCCGCGGCGATGCTGGCGCGGGCGCTGCTCGCGCTGATCATCTCGGGGGCCGTGGCCAGTGGGAGTCTGCAGCTGTATCCCGCCGCCCTGGGGGTGCTGGTCGCGTCGAAGGCGTACGGGGTGGTCCGCAGCGCGGTCGTGCCCCGGCTGCTGCCGCCCGCCTTCTCTCTGGTGAAGGCCAACTCCCGGGTCACCCTCGCCGGACTCCTGGCCACGGGCGTGGCCGCGCCGATCGGGGCGGGGCTGCATGCCGTCGGGGACCCCTGGCCGCTGTACGGCGCCTTCGTGATCTTTGTTGCAGGGACGTTCCTGTCCTTCTCCCTGCCGCCCAAGGTGGACTCCGCCAAGGGCGAGGACCGGGCCCTGCTCGCCGCCGACGAGGAGCATCTGCACGGGCCGCACCGCAAGGAGACGATCAGGCGACGGCCGGGGCTGCGGACGGTCGGGCCCGCCGTCACCCATGCCCTCGGCGCCAACGCCGCCCTGCGCTGTCTGTCCGGCTTCCTGATCTTCTTCCTCGCCTTCCTGCTGCGCGAGCACCCGCTGACCGGAGAGAGCGCGGCGGTCTCACTGGGGATAGTGGGGGTCGCGGCGGGGGCCGGGAACGCGCTGGGCACGGCCGTCGGCGCCTGGCTGAAATCGAAGGCGCCGGAGATCATCATCGTGACCGTCGTCGCCGTGGTGCTGGGGACGGCGATCGTGGCCGCCGTGTTCTTCGGGGCCTTCCTCGTGGCCTGTCTGGCCGCCGTCGCCGGGTTCGCGCAGGCGCTGGCCAAGCTGTCCCTGGACGCGCTGATCCAGCGGGACGTGCCCGAGCTGGTGCGGACGTCGGCGTTCGCGCGGTCCGAGACGCTGCTTCAGGTGGCCTGGGTGTTCGGCGGCGCCGTCGGCATCGTGATGCCCCTCAACGGCACCCTCGGCCTCACGGTCGCCGCCGTCATCGTGGCCGCCGGCTGGCTGACCACGCTGCGCGGGCTGCTCGCCTCGGCACGGCACGGCAGCAGGCCGCGGGCGCGAGTGGCGTAACGAACCGGGCACGCCGCACCCCACATGGGCGGCGGGCTCCGGGTGCCCGATAGCCTTCGGCCATGACCACGCTGCAATCCGCACTGCGACGCCGCCGCGCCGTCGCCGCCGCCGGCGCCGTTTCCGCCGGACTGCTCGTCCTGTCGGCCTGCGAGAAGCCGTCGCCCGTAGCGACGATCACCGTCGGCCGAAACTCGGTCAACTCCGAGGCTCTCTGCTACAACGACGGCAAGGCCCTGGACGCCCAGTCGCTGGCGAAGTGCGCCAAGAAGGCCGAGGACATCGAGTCGATCAAGGTGGACCCGGACGAGACCGTCCGTTTCGGCGTCGACCCGAAGATCGCGGACGCCGGCTGGATCCTGCTGGTGAACGGCCGTCAGTTCACCGACGTGAGCAAGAAGACCTACACCACCATCCCTGGCAGCGCGTTCTTCAACGCCCAGTACGGCACCCAGGGCAACAGCAACACCGTCTCCATCCAGATGGGCCAGCAGCCGGCCAAGGGCCTGTGGTCCTTCAAGCTGAAGAAGGCCTGACCACGCCCTCCGTACGCGTTCTCGTAGCCACCGCAGTCCCGGCCGAACGGGATGCGGTGGCCCGGGCGTTCCCGGACGCGGGTGAGGAGGTACGGCTGCCGGGCGTCCGTCTGGTCCGGACCGGCTCCGGGTACGACCTGCTGGCCGCCGGTGTCGGGCCCGCTCTCGCCGCCGCCTCCACCGCCACCGCGCTCACCGCCGCCGCCCTCGACGGCAGCCCCTACGACGTCGTCGTCTCGGCCGGGATCGGCGGTGGCTTCCAGCCGGGGGCAACGGTCGGCTCGCTCGTCGTCGCCGACGCGATCACCGTGGCCGATCTGGGCGCCGAGACCGCCGACGGCTTCCTCCCGGTCACCGAACTCGGCTTCGGGACCGTCACCCACCGGCCGCCGGCATCACTCGTACGAGGCGTGTCCGAGGCCACCGGCGCCCGTCCCGGCACCGTCCTGACCGTCTCCACCGTCACCGGCACCGCCGCCCGCGCCGCCGAGCTGCGCGCCCGCCACCCGCAGGCCCTCGCCGAGGGCATGGAGGGGTTCGGCGTGGCCGAGGCGGCAGCCGCGCACGGGGTGCCCGTGCTGGAGATCCGCGCGGTGTCCAACCCGGTCGGCCCGCGCGACCGCGCCGCCTGGCGCATCGGCGACGCGCTCGCCGCCCTCACCGAGGGGTTCGGGAAGCTCGCGCCCGCATTGGAGAGTTGGAACACGCATGACCAGTGATGCGATGCAGATCGCCTACTCGCCCTGTCCGAACGACACGTTCGTCTTCGACGCCCTCGCCCACGGCCGGGTCCCCGGCGCCCCCGCGCTGGACGTGACCTTCGCCGACATCGACATCACCAACGGCATGGCCGAGCGCGGCGAGTTCGACGTGCTGAAGGTGTCGTACGCCGTGCTGCCGTACGTCCTGGACGAGTACGCGCTGCTGCCCTGCGGGGGCGCGCTGGGGCGGGGCTGCGGGCCGCTGGTGCTGACCCGGGAGGCGGGGACCGACCTGACGGGCCGTACGGTCGCGGTGCCGAGCGAGAGGTCGACCGCGTACCTGCTGTTCCGCCTCTGGGCCGCGGACACGCTGCCCGGCGGGGTCGGCGAGATCGTCGTCCTGCCGTTCCACGAGATCATGCCGGCCGTACGGGACGGCAAGGTGGACGCCGGACTCGTCATCCACGAGGCACGCTTCACGTACCAGAACTACGGGCTGCACAAGCTCGCCGACATGGGCGAGCACTGGGAGCGCACCACCGGGCTGCCGATCCCGCTCGGCGCGATCATCGCCAAGCGGTCGCTGGGCGCCGAGACCCTCGGCCGGCTCGCCGACTCGATCAAGGTGTCCGTCCGGGCCGCCTGGGACGACCCCGAGGCGTCCCGGCCGTACGTCATGGAGCACGCCCAGGAGATGGACCCGGCCGTCGCCGACCAGCACATCGGGCTGTACGTCAACGAGTTCACCGCCGACCTCGGCGAGGACGGCTATGCGGCGATCCGCGGGCTGCTCACCCGCGCGGCGGCCGAAGGGCTGCTGCCGCCCCTAGGCCCGGATGCGCTCGACTTCCCCTGAGCGGTCCGGCCGGCTCAGGCCTCCGGGGCGGCGGGCTCCCCGTCGCCGTCGGCAAGGGGCGTGGCCAGCGGCCACTGGGCCAGCGACAGCATCCCCAGGACTTTGCGGATGAGGAAGCCGGCCAGGGGCAGTTCGACGAGCACCGCGAGCGCCGCCGCCAGCCACACGTCCGGGGTGCCGAGCGCGAGCGACACGTCGAACCACGCATCACAGACCAGCAGCGCTCCCGTCGCGACGGCCGCTATGACGACGGCCCGGTGCCGGCGCCAACCGAGGAAGGCGGTGGACGCCATCGCGAGCACGAGCAGGACGTCGAATCCGACCCAGGTCGCGCGCCACTGGCGGACCGTGTACCCGCTCGGCAGCGTGCACGCCAGCAGGATCGTCCACGGAACGAGACCGACGGCGCACACAGTGAGTAGTTCCAGGGTGTGCCGCCGCTGCCGCCGTATCCGCTCCAGCAGCTCGGGGGCCGGGGTCCTGGCCGCGGCCCCGTCGCGGGAGTCGGTTCGTATGTCGCTCAAGTCGGCTGTTCCAGGGATTACACGTCCAGCTGGTCGGCGACCGCGCGCAGCAGTCCGGCGATCTGCTTGCCGGAGGCCTTGTCCGGGTAGCGGCCCTTCTCGAGCATCGGCGTGATGTTCTCGAGAAGAGTCGTCAGGTCCTGCACGATCGAGGCCAGCTCGTCCGGCTTCTTGCGCTGCGCGGCCGCGACGGACGGCGTCGGGTCGAGCACGATCACGGAGAGGGCCTGGTCACCGCGCTGACCGGCGACGACGCCGAACTCCACGCGCTGTCCCGGCTTGAGCACATCGACTCCGGCGGGGAGAACCGAGGAATGGACGAAGACGTCACCGCCGTCGTCGCGGGAGAGAAAGCCGAAGCCCTTCTCGCTGTTGAACCACTTGACCTTGCCGGTAGGCACGTCTGTCCTCGTCCTCGTACTCGTCGGAAAACTACTCGGAAACGGCTCTTGATAGCACTAGAGCGGGTCGACCATGACCCGCCGCTGACAAGCGCTACCAAGGCTAATGCTCTTCGGGCGGGTGACAAGACGTCCCCCGGTTGTTCTCTTGCGCTGGGAACTACCCTGGTCCGGTGCGTGACAAAACCCAAACGAATTCCGCCGGGCCCGGTGACCGACTGATCCGCGCCGGTGCCGTGGTGTTCTTCATCGGGGCCGTGGCCACCCTCGTCACGGTGGCCCCGCTGTTCCTCGGTGCGAAGCCTTTTCCGACATACATGTTCGGTCTGAGCATGCTCATGGCCGTCGGCTTCCTCGTCGCCGGGGCGGGTGTGCTGCGTTCCGTCGCCGCCGGGCGGCGTCAGGCGCGGGGCGCCGCGCGGTAGGCGGCCAGCCAGGCCGGGAAGGCGGAGAGGTCGTCCAGCACGACATCCGCCCCCGCGGCGCGCAGTTCGTCGCCGTCGCACGGTCCGGTGGCCACGGCGACCGACAGCGCGCCCGCCGTACGGGCCCCGCGGACGTCTCCGACGTGGTCACCGACGTACACGCCCGCGCCGTACTCGCGCAGGGCCTCCGCCTTCCGCTCGGCCCACAGGTCGCCCACGACCACGTCGGGTTCGATGCCCAGGTGGGCCAGGTGCAGCTTGGCGTTCGGCTCGTACTTCGCCGTGACCACCATCGTGCGCCCACCGGCCGCCCGTACCGCGTCCATCGCTTCCCGCGCGCCCGCCATCGCGGGCGTCGCGGCGATGGCTATCGAGGGGTACATCTCGCGGTACAGATCGGCCATCGCGGCGACCTCCTCCAGCGGGAACCAGTTGACCAGCTCCTCCACGAGCGGGGGTCCCAGCCGGGTCACCGCGAGGTCGGCGTCGATGTACGTCCCGGTCCGCTCCGCCAGCGCCAGGTAGCAGGCGTGGATGCCCGGGCGGGAGTCGATGAGGGTCATGTCGAGGTCGAAGCCGATGGTGAGGGCGGGGGCCGGGGTGGGCGTCATGGGGGACATTGTGCCGGGTGCCGCCGACGCCCCTCTAACGCTTTCTCTGTGACCGCCAGACCAGGAACAGTGCCGAGGCCACGGCCGCGCCGCGGACCACCCAGGGCCAGGTCTCGGCCAGGGCGTCGTTCATGTGGCCCTGGGGAATGGGGGTGCCCCAGCGGCCGGTGTTACGGCCCCACAGCCACAGCAGGCCGGACGCCAGGGCCAGACCGGGGACGCCCAGTACGGCCCACTTGGTCTCCGCGGGAGTGAGGCGGCGGGAGCCGTAGGCGATCAGCCAGCCCAGCAGGAGCGCGAACCAGTTGCCGAGCACGGCACCGGCGACCAGTGCGGCGGCGGCCAGCAGGAGGAGGGGGTTGCTCCAGCCGGCGGCGGGGATCAGGCGGCGGGCGGCCGGTGCGGGGGCGGGTGCCTTGCGGGCGAACAGGCGGCGGCGTGGGGCGGCGGCCTGTTCCACCGCGTCCGGGGTCTCTTCCTGGCGGGGCTCCGGCTCCTTCTCCCCCGTCTCCGTCGGCGGGCGTTTGAGCAGGTCGGGGATCTCCACCCCGCCCACGAACCCCGGTACGGCGTCACCGGCGGGCGTACCGAACGGGCTGCCCTCCACCCGCCACCAGTCCGGGTGCGTCGCGCTGTCCCCCAGCTCGTCCGCGGTGGCGAGATGCGGTGGGGACGGGGTGGTGCGCGGCTCCGGCTCGGCGGGGCGCGGCCGGGGTACGACCCGGCGCAGCCCCTTGGGGCGTTCCTCCGGCCGTGGCTCCGGCTCCCGCTGTACGGGCACGGAGGCGGGCGCCGACCGCGGCACCCCCGTGGTGCTTCCCGCGGCCTCGACCACCTCGTCCGGGGTGCCCAGCCGGTCCAGGATGCGGCGTACGGCGGCGGGGCTGTCCACCGCCACCTTGGCCCGGTGCCGGTCGATCTCGTTGCGCAGCTCCGACACCAGCCGCATCCGCGCGGACGACGGCAACTGCCGCTGCTGAGCGATGTCTCCGACGCGGCTCAGATACTCGTAGACGACCTGATCGCTTTCGATCCCCACGGAAAACCCCTCTGGGGCAACGGTGATGACACCCCGTTGGACGAAGGTACCGCGTGCGTGCGGGTGACCGGTGGCGCGCCTCAACTGGCCATCGATCGGAATCACTTCGGTGTTCAACCACCCAAACGGCCGTTCAGGTGGATTTGGGTGAAATATTCCTGAGGTCGCAAAGTTTCCGAATGTTCTCTCTCATGCTGTGCGTGACCTGCTCGCCGGCCGCCGAGGCCGCGAAGCGAAGAGAGGAAGTCTGTCTTGACGACCAGACGGAGAGCGCGCCGCGTCGTACCAGCGATGCTGGCCGCGCTCGCGCTGAGCCTGGGCCTGGCCCAGGGGGCCGGGGCGGCGGCTCAGCCCAAGGCTGAAGGGAACCCGGTCAAGGCGACCCAAAGGGTTCACCTGTCCAAACCGAGGTTGGTCAACCCGACCGGGCACGCCAAGCCGAAGGTTCAGAAGAGCCAAGCTCCCCTGCCCACCATTTCCCGCCAGAAGCTCGCCGAGCTGAAGGCCGACGCCACGAAGCACGGCGCGAAGAACCGGCCGAACATGCACGGCGGGAACAGCGCCAGGATGGCGAAGCAGCCCTCCCAGGGCAGCTTCGAGGGGCTCAGCCAGCCCTGCTGCCTCCGGCCGCCGGACACGACCGGCGCCGTCGGCAAGGGCCAGTACGTGGAGACCGTGAACGGCGCCGGCTTCGGCGTGTTCAACAAGTCGGACGGCAGCCTGCTGAAGAACGTGTCGTTCGCGAGCTTCTTCGGCTACAGCGCCGAGGACATCTTCGACCCGCGCGTCCTCTACGACAAGAAGTGGAACCGCTGGGTCATCTCGGCCGAGGCGTTCCCGGAGAACAGCACGGTCCAGAAGGTGTTCTACGCGGTGTCCACCAGCTCGGACGCCACCAAGCCGTTCCTCATCTCCACGTTCGACCCGCCGGAGAACCCCGGTGACTTCTACGACTTCCCGCAGCTGGGGCTCGACCAGGACGCCGTGATCGTCACGGCGAACATCTTCGACTCCTCGAACAACTACGTCCGCACCCGCGCCTTCGGCCTGGCCAAGGCCGACCTGTACAACGGCATCGGCACCAGCTTCCTGTACTTCGACCTGGGCACGCCGGGCACGGTCGCACCTCCCGTCGTGGACGACAACAACGCGAACTCCTTCCTGGTGGCGGCCGCCCCCACGAGCGACCATCTGAGCCTGTTCAAGGCCACCGGCCTGGGCCGGAGCAACGAAGCCATCTCATTCCAGGCCGACGTGCCGGTGACCTCCTACACCGTGCCGCCGGCCGCCCGCCAGCCCGGTACGAGCAGCCTGCTGGACTCTTCGGACTCCCGGTTCTCGAACAACAGCACGCAGATCGGCAACCAACTGCTCAACATCCACACCATCTCTTCCGGCGGGCTCCCGACCCCGGTGTGGTACCAGATCAACACCGACACCAACGCGCTGACCGGTGCCGGTGCCGTGTTCGAGGCCAGCAACTCGGACGACTTCAACGCGTCGGTGGCCGGCTCCCCCGTGGGCGGCACCATTAGCAACCCGATCGGCCGGATGTTCTTCACCTGGTCCTCGACCCAGGTGAACAGCCCCACCCACCAGGTGCGGGTCAAGAGCGGCGGCCGCCTCGCCACCGACTCGCCCAACGTCATCGGCGGCAACACCCACTCCACGGCCTCGACGTTCTACGACCCGACGGGCGACCCCGTCGAGCGCTGGGGTGACTACTCCGCCGTCACCATCAACCCGTCCGCGACCAACACCTGCGCCGTCGGCAACCGTGCCTACGTCGTGAACGAGCGCCAGATCAGCACCACCTCGTGGGGCTCGCGCATCGGCAGGCTCGGCTTCTGCAGCTAGCAGGCAGGACCGGACACCACTGACACACCCCAGGGCGGAGGGGGTGGCCACCGTGCCACCCCCTCCGCCCTTCCCGCTGTCTGCCTACAGTGGAACCGTGCTCCCGCATCGCCGCCGCTCCGCCCGGCGGCCGCCCGGCGGTCTGCTTCTCGCGGTCGTGGCGCTGGCCGTGCCGGTGGCGCTCGCCGCGTGCTCCGGAGCGGTCCCGAACGGGCCGGGCAGCGCCTCGGCGGACGCCCGGTCCGGGGTGAAGGGCGTCGTCGTCCTCTGGCCGACCTGCCCCGTGGAAGGCGCTCCCGGGAGCCGGGACTGCGGCAGCAAGCCCGCCGAGGCGACCGTGCGGGTGCGGGACCGGGCCTCGGACACCGAGGTGGCGAGCGTGCGCACCGGTCCGGACGGCCGGTTCCGGGTGCCGCTGCGGGCCGGTACGTACGAGGTACGGGCGGCCCGGGCCTCCGGTACCGGGTACTGCGCCCCGGTCGACGTCACCGTCCGCCCCGACGCGTACACGGAGATCACCATCAGGTGCGACACCGGCCTGCGCTGACTCCGGCGGGCCGGTACGACGCCGTACGACACCGCTGTGCCCGCCCCGGCGGCTGCCCTGTCGGCTACCGTTGGCCGGATGAGCCCCGAGGCCCCCTCAGCCCCCCGGTCCCTGGCGGAAGCGCTCCGCGCGAGGGACGACGCCTCGCTGGCCGCGCTGCTGCGCAGCCGACCCGACCTCATCACCCCCGTCCCCACCGACCTCACCCAGCTCGCCACCCGCGCCGGCACCCGCGCCTCGGTCCTGCGGGCGCTGGAGCGCCTCGACCGGTTCGCGCTGCAGACCGCGGAGGCCCTGGCCGTGGCCCCGGAACCGGCGTCGTACGACACCCTGCTCGGTCTGATGGCGGGGGACGCCAGGGACGAGACCGTCGCCGCCGCGCTGCCGCGCGCGGTGGCCACCCTGCGCGAACAGGCCCTGGTGTGGGGCGACGACGAACGGCTGCGGCTGGTGCGGACCGCGCGGGAGCTGCTGGCGCCGTCCGCGCAGCACCCCTCCCCGACCGGTCTCGGCCCGAGCGTGCAGGAGGCCACCGCGGGCATGTCCCCGGGGCGGATCCAGGAGATCGTCGGCGCCGCCGGGCTGGCCTCGACGCACGACTCGGTCTCCGCCGCGGCCGCGCTCACCGCCCTGTTCACCGACCGGAAGGCGATGGCCGCGCTGCTCGCGAAGGCCCCGGAGGCGGCCCGCGAGGTGCTGTCCCGGCTGGTGTGGGGGCCGCCGTACGGGCAGGTCACCGCCGAGCCGGCCGCCCATCTGCGCTGGCTGCTGGACCGCGGCCTGCTGCTGCCCACCGCGCCCGGCACGGTCGTCCTGCCCCGCGAGGTCGCCCTGCACCTGCGCGAGGGCCGCGCGCACCGGGCACCCGAGCCGCTGCCGCCCGCCGTCGAGCCGGCCGCGGCGCACGCTCCGCAGATCGTGGACGCCACCGCGGCCGGGCAGGCGTACACCGCGCTGACCACCGTCGAGGAGCTGCTGAAGGACTGGGACGAGGGCGGCCCGGCCGTGCTGCGGGCCGGCGGGCTGAGCGTGCGGGACCTGAAGCGGACCGCCGTCGCCCTCGACGTGCCCGAGCCGGTCGCCGCCTTCTGGGTCGAGCTGGCGTACGCGGCCGGTCTGCTCGCCTCCGACGGCGAGGCCGACGAGCGGTACGCGGCCACCCCCGCCTACGACGAGTGGCTGGAGCGGCCCCCCGCCGAACGCTGGGCCCGGCTCGCCGAGGCCTGGCTGGCGGCCACCCGGACACCGGGGGTGGTCGGCGGCCGGGACGCGAAGGACCGTACGTTGTCCGCGCTGGGGCCGGGACTCGACCGGTCCGCCGCCCCCGAGGTACGGCACCGGGTGCTGACCCTGCTGGCCGGGCTCCCGCACGGCGCCGCCCCCACCGCCGAGTCGGTGCTGGCCCGGCTGCGCTGGGAACGGCCGCTGCGCGGTCCGCAGCGCGACGGCGACGGTGCCGACGACCTGCGCTCCCGGCTCGCCCGCTGGACCCTCTCGGAGGCGGAGCTGCTCGGCGTCACCGGGCGCGGGGCGCTGTCGGCGCAGGGGCGGGCGCTGCTCGGCGCACCCGCGGCCGCTCCGGCCGCCGCCCCGGAACCCTCCGGGCCCGGCGACAAGCTCCCCGTCCACCACCGCCCGGCCGCCCTCCACGAACCCCTCTCCACCACCGAGCAGGCCGTCGCCACCGCCGCCGCGGCCCGGCTCCTCGCGCCCCTGCTGCCCGAACCCCTGGACCACGTCCTGCTCCAGGCGGACCTCACGGCGGTGGCCCCCGGCCCGCTCCGGCGTCCGCTCGCCGACATGCTCGGGGTCCTCGCGGACGTCGAGTCCAAGGGCGGGGCGACCGTCTACCGCTTCACCCCGGCCTCGGTCCGCCGCGCCCTGGACGCCGGCCGGGCCGCCGCCGACCTGCACGCCTTCCTCACCGCGCACTCCCGTACGCCGGTCCCGCAGCCGCTCGCCTATCTGATCGACGACGTGGCACGCAAGCACGGCCATCTGCGGGTGGGCGCGGCCTCGGCGTACGTCCGCTGCGACGACGACGCCCTGCTGAACGAGATCCTCGCCGACAAGCGGGCCGCCGCCCTGCGCCTGCGCCGCCTGGCCCCGACCGTCCTGGCCGCCCCGACGGACCCGGCCACACTGCTGGAGGGCCTGCGCGCGATGGGCTTCGCGCCCGCCGCCGAGTCCGCCGAGGGCGACGTCCTGATCACCCGCGCCGACGCCCACCGCACCCCGCCGCGCACCGCGCCCGAGCCGGTGCCGGACGGACCGCCGCCGCCCGACACCACGCTGCTGTCGGCCGCGATCCGCGCGATCCGGGCGGGCGACCTGGCCGCCACCGCCCCGCGCAAGCCCTCGGGCAGCGCCCTCGCGGGCGGTGAGCTGCCCCGCACCAGCTCCGCCGAGACCCTGGCCACCATGCAGGCCGCCGTCCTGACCGGCGAGTCCCTGTGGATCGGCTACGTCAACGCCGAGGGCACCGCCAGCCAGCGCGTCATCGCCCCGATCCGTGTCGAGGGCGGTTTCGTGACGGCGTACGACCACACGGCCGACGAGGTGCGGACGTATCCGCTGCACCGGGTCACGGGGGTCGCGGAGCTGGCGGAGGAGTAGGTCCTGTCCCGGCTGGGGCGGGCCCGGTCAGCAGTCCTTGACGGGAGCGTCCGCGGGCAGGCCGAAGTGCTTGCGGGCGGCGGCCTCCAGGTCGCCGGCCGCAACCGAGTCCGCGGGGCCGGGCTCGGCGAAGAAACTGAAGTGGTCCGCCACCCAGTTCGCGTTCCCCTCGCCGTCCGGCGCCTCCTCCCGCGACACCACGCGATAGCCGCCGTCCGCGTCCCGCCGCAGCCGCACCACCTGCGGGACGTCGGCGCCGGAGCACTCCATCAGAGCGCCCTTCCGTACCCCGTACTCCATGCACAACGTGGTCACGCCGGCCCGTACGACGCCGTCCTTCTCGTCGAGGTCCCGCACCCTGGCCCCGCAGAACCACTGCGCCCGGAGAGCGGGCTGTGTCTCCCCGTACCCACCGCCCTTCGAGTCCGCCACCAGCCGGGCCTCGATCACCGGCCGCACCTCGCTCCACAGGTGCTGATCGACGCCCGCCGGCCACACCACCCACGCCCCGGCCGCCACCAGCACCGCCGTGGCTCCCAGGCCGATCCCCCACCTGCGTACCGACATCGCCCCGCGCTCCTCCCCTGACCGCGCCCCCGCGCCGCTCCCGCGCTTCAAGACCCGGGTCGGGGGCACATGGTTGCAGCGGCCCCGCCCTGATCATCCGCCGGTAGGGCACACTGGACGTTTGGCCGTGCGGAAGGGAAGTACCTCGGTGAACGGACCGCTGATCGTCCAGTCGGACAAGACCCTGCTCCTGGAAGTCGACCACGAGCGGGCCGACGACTGCCGGCGTGCCATCGCGCCCTTCGCCGAGCTGGAGCGGGCCCCGGAGCACATCCACACCTACCGGGTCACGCCGCTCGGCCTGTGGAACGCGCGGGCCGCGGGGCACGACGCCGAGCAGGTCGTGGACGCGCTGGTGCAGTACAGCCGCTACCCGGTGCCGCACGCGCTGCTCGTGGACATCGCCGACACGATGGACCGGTACGGGCGGCTCACCCTCAGCAAGCACCCCGCGCACGGACTCGTCCTCACCACCACCGACCGGCCGGTGCTGGAGGAGGTGCTGAAGTCCAAGCGGATCGCCCCGCTGGTCGGGCCGCGGATCGACCCGGACACCGTGATCGTGCACCCCTCCGAGCGCGGGCAGATCAAGCAGACGCTGCTGAAGCTGGGCTGGCCGGCCGAGGACCTCGCCGGGTACGTGGACGGCGAGGCGCACCCCATCGAGCTGCTGGAGGACGGCTGGGCGCTCAGGCCGTACCAGAAGCAGGCCGTGGAGAACTTCTGGCACGGCGGGAGCGGCGTGGTCGTGCTCCCCTGTGGCGCCGGAAAGACGCTGGTCGGCGCCGGGGCGATGGCCCAGGCGAAGTCCACCACCCTGATCCTCGTCACCAACACCGTCTCGGCCCGGCAGTGGAAGCACGAGCTGGTGAAGCGGACCTCGCTGACCGAGGACGAGATCGGCGAGTACAGCGGGACGAGGAAGGAGATCCGCCCGGTCACCATCGCCACCTACCAGGTGCTGACGACCAAGCGGAAGGGCGTCTACCCCCACCTCGAACTCTTCGACTCCCGCGACTGGGGTCTGATCGTCTACGACGAGGTGCACCTGCTGCCGGCCCCCGTCTTCAAGTTCACCGCCGACCTGCAGGCCCGCCGCCGCCTCGGTCTGACCGCGACCCTCGTGCGCGAGGACGGCCGCGAGTCCGACGTCTTCTCGCTCATCGGGCCGAAGCGGTTCGACGCTCCCTGGAAGGAGATCGAGGCGCAGGGCTACATCGCGCCCGCCGACTGCGTCGAGGTCCGGGTGAACCTGACCGACTCCGAGCGGCTCGCGTACGCCACCGCCGAGACCGAGGAGAAGTACCGCTTCTGCGCCACCACCGAGACCAAGCGGAAGGTCACGGAGGCGATCGTCCGCCGGTTCGCCGGGCAGCAGATCCTCGTCATCGGCCAGTACATCGACCAGCTGGACGAGCTGGGCGAGCATCTGAACGCCCCGGTGATCAAGGGCGAGACGTCCAACGCGCAGCGCGAGAAGCTCTTCGACGCGTTCCGTGAGGGCGAGATCAGCGTGCTCGTGGTGTCGAAGGTCGCCAACTTCTCCATCGACCTGCCGGAGGCCACGGTCGCCGTCCAGGTGTCCGGCACCTTCGGCTCCCGGCAGGAGGAGGCCCAGCGCCTCGGCCGGGTCCTGCGCCCCAAGGCCGACGGCCACCAGGCCCACTTCTACTCGGTCGTCGCCCGCGACACCATCGACCAGGACTTCGCCGCCCACCGCCAGCGCTTCCTGGCGGAGCAGGGGTACGCGTACCGGATCGTCGACGCGGACGAGATCCTGGCGGGGGGCTAGGCGAAGGCCGGCCCAGGGACTCGGGACACGCGGTCCCGAAGGGGGAGTACGGCCTAGAAGAAGGCGTGCTCCTCCATCCAGCCCTTGGTCTTGCCGAACTTGCCGTAGTACCAGCTGCCGTGCTTGGCGGTGCAGTACACACGCACCTTGTTGCCCGCGAACACGGACTTCTTCACCTTGGACTTGAAGCTGGGGCTGGTGTACATGTCGGCGTGGTCCCACTGGACCACCGGCAAGGTCGCGTCCTTGATGTTCTCGGTGCACGCGGAGGAGCCGACGGCCGATGCGCTGGGCGCGGCCATGAGGGTGGCTCCGAGGGCGAGCGCGGTGGCGGCGGTCAGACCGCTCACCGCCTTTCGGAACGGAAGCGTCGAGAAAGGCATGCCAGTTTCCCCGTTTGCTCGGTCGAATCGATCTGACAGCTGATCATGCTGTCATACGAGCCGATCAACCCCAGCGCCAGGAGGGGGTAAGCGGCCGCCAACGGCTGCTGCCACCACGGGAGTTCCAGGTCCAGGTCGCCCTCGTGCGGCACCAGCCACATGGTGCGGGCGGTGAAGACGAGGGCCACCAGTGCCGCCGTACGGGTACGGCCCTCCGCCAGCAGCACGGCCAGCAGCGGGACGCACCACACCCAGTGGTGGGTCCAGCTGATCGGGCAGACCAGCAGGGCCGTGAACGCGGCGAGCAGGACCCCGTGGCCCTCCCGGCGGGCGCGGGCGGCCAACGACAGGCCCACCACGGCCGCCAACGCCGCCGGAAGTACCCAGGCAAGGCCCGGCGCGGAGTCGCCGAGGACCCGCGCCACCAGCCCTCGCAGGGACTGGTTGTCCACGATCCACGCCTTGCCCACCCGGCCGGTCTCGTACAGGCGGCGGGTCCAGTAGTCGGTGCTCGCGGACGGCAGCAGCAGGGCGCCGAGCAGGACCGTGCCGGCGAAGCCGGCCGTCGCCGTGGCCGCCTCCCGTTTGCGTCCGCGCAGGAACACGTAGACCACGAACACCGCCGGGGTGAGCTTGATCCCGGTCGCCAGGCCGAGGGCCAGGCCCTTGGCGCGGGCGCCCGGCGGCCGGGTCAGGTCCCACAGGGCCAGGCAGGTCACGGCGAGGTTGATCTGCCCGAACAGGAGCGTCTGGAAGACCGGCTCCAGCCAGAGGGCGAGGGCCGTGCACGCGCAGAGGAGGGGCAGGGGCAGGGGGCGGGCCGCCAGGCGGGCCGAGAGGGTGACCAGGCCGGCGAGCAGGAGCGCGTTGCCCGCCAGGAAGGCCGCCTTCAGCGCCGGGACGGGGAGCCAGGTGGCCGGGACGAAGAGGATCGCCGCGAAGGGTGGGTAGGTCGCCGGGAGCCGCCACTCGGTGACCGTGAAGCCGTACAGGTCGCCGCCGTGGGACGCGGCAGCGCCCTCGGCCCGGTAGACCAGCAAATCGGCCATCGGGGCCCGCTGCAGGACGCACAGGGCGGTGAAGGAGCAGAGGGAGACCGCGAGGAGGAGCAGGGACAGCAGGGCGGGGGACAACAGGGCAGGGCGGGACGCCACCGTCCGTTTCGGCACGGAGGTGACCCTATGCCGCTACTTACGGTGTATGCCCGCTTCCTCGCCGTACTCGCCGAGGATCACGACGCTGAACGCGGCCTCCACGAACACCTTGACGGCGCGCAGGGCGTTGCCCAGGGGGTGGTGATGCGGGCCGTCCACGGCCGTGGCGCCGGACGGGGGGCGGACAGAGGCTGGATGGATGGTTGCTGCGCTCATGTCTCCATGGTGGAACTTCGGACCCCCCTCGCGCATCGGTCTCCAGAGCCAATCCCGGAGGCCTCCGCGTAGCTCTCCGGGTGGACCCCCACCCCTACGCCGGGCGGGCCCCGTCCCCTAGGGGTCGCCACCTCCGGAGGACCCGCGAGGAAATTCATTGGCCTCCTCCTGGCCACCCCACCTACAATCTCCGCTCTTGCCCGCCTCCCCACGGAGTGCCGCCGCCCGGACGGAAACCGGGCGGCCCCCAGTCATGCCACGAGGCTCCCAGCCACGCCCAGAGCAGATCCGGAGGCACCCCCTTGTCCACGCCCGCCCACGAACCGCTCGACGCGCCCCTCGACGACCCGCTCGCCCGGGAGCGCACCCACCTCGCCTCGTCCCGGTCCGCGCTGCGCGCCATGCGCGAGGACGTCGAGGCGCTGGACATCCGCGACGTCACCGCGAACTGGGTCAACGCCGAGGTGCTCGCCCACCAGATCGACGAGCGCATCAAGGCGCTCGCCGACCTCAGCGACACCCCCCTCTTCTTCGGGCGGCTCGACTACCTGCACACCCCGGGCGCCGACCGGGCGGAAGGGGCCGAGGGCGAGAGGTTCTACATCGGGCGACGGCATGTGCACGACGCCGACGGCGACCCCATGGTCATCGACTGGCGCGCCCCGGTCTCGCAGCCGTTCTACCGCGCCTCCAAGAAGGACCCGATGGACATCGGGCTGCGCCGCCGCTTCGGCTACACCGGCGGCGACCTGACCGCGTACGAGGACGAGCACCTGTCCGACCCCGCCGAGGCGGCCGCCACCAGCAAGCTGCTCCAGCAGGAGATCGAGCGGCCCCGCGTCGGCCCGATGCGGGACATCGTGGCGACCATCCAGCCCGAGCAGGACGAGATCGTCCGCAGCGGCCTTGGCGGGACCGTGTGCGTGCAGGGCGGCCCCGGCACCGGAAAGACCGCCGTCGGCCTGCACCGCGTCGCCTACCTCCTCTACGCCCACCGGGAGCGGCTCGCCCGCACCGGCACGCTCGTCATCGGGCCGAACAAGTCCTTCCTGCACTACATCGAGCAGGTCCTCCCCGCGCTCGGCGAGCTGAGCGTGCAGCAGGCGACCGTGGACGACCTGGTCGCCCACGTCGAGGTGCGCGGCACGGACGAGGCGGCCGCCGCCGTCGTCAAGGGCGACGCCCGGATGGCCGAGGTGCTGCGCCGGGCCCTGTACTCCCACGTGAGCATGCCCACCGAGCCGGTCGTCGTCGTACGCGGCTCGCGGCGCTGGCGGGTTCCGGCGTACGAACTGGAGGACCTTGTCCGCGAGTTGCTGGAGCGGGACATCCGGTACGGCGCCGCCCGCGAGGCCCTGCCGCAGCGGATCGCGCACGCGGTGCTGGTGCAGATGGAGCGGGCCGGGGAGGCGCCGGACGACCGGGTGCAGGACGCGGTCGCCCGCAACAGCGCGGTGAAGGCGGCCGTGAAGGAGGCCTGGCCGGCCGTGGACCCGGCGAAGCTCGTGCTGCGCCTGCTGACGGACGCCGGCTTCCTCGCCGAGCACGCCGAGGGGATCCTGAACGAGGACGAGCAGAAGACGATCCTGTGGGCGAAGCCCGTGCGCAGCGTGAAGTCGGCGAAGTGGTCGGCGGCGGACGCGGTGCTGATCGACGAGGCGGCCGACCTGACGCAGCGCACGCACTCGCTCGGGCACGTGGTCCTCGACGAGGCACAGGACCTGTCCCCCATGCAGTACCGGGCCGTCGGCCGCCGCTGCACCACCGGCAGCGCGACCGTCCTCGGCGACCTGGCGCAGGGCACGACACCCTGGGCGACCCGGAGTTGGGACGAGGCGCTGGCCCACCTCGGCAAGCGGGAGGGCGTCATCGAGGAGCTGACGGCGGGCTTCCGCGTCCCCACGGACGTCATCACCTACGCCTCCCGCCTCCTCCCCCACATCGCACCCGGCCTCACCCCGGTCGCCTCGGTCCGTGAGAACCCCGGCTTCTTCGACCTTCGTACGAGCACGGAGACGGCCGAAGTGGTCGCCGCCTGCGAGGAGTTGCTGCGCAACGAGGGCTCGACCGGTCTGATCGCGGCCGACGCCCGCGTCCCGGCACTCGCCGAGGCCCTGACCGCGGCCGGGATCACCTACCTGGCCCCGGGCGAGGAGACCACCCGCGAGACCCGCCTGACCCTGGTCCCGGCCTCCCTCGCCAAGGGTCTGGAGTACGACTACGTGGTCCTGGACGAGCCCCAGGCGGTGGTGGACGGCGAGCCGGACGAGCGCACGGGCCTGCGGCGGCTGTACGTGGCCCTGACCCGAGCGGTGTCGGGCCTGATCGTGACGCACGCGGCGCCACTGCCGTCACAACTCGCCGAGTAGGGTGCTGCGCCGTCCCCGTCATATCCTTTGGAAAAGGCCTGCGTTGAGCTACCCGCCGCATCCCCCGCACCGACAGCCGTACCAGCAGTCGTACCAACAGCCGTACCAGCAGGCTCCCGGGCCGTATCCGTCCGCTCCCGGATGGCCGCAGCAGTACGCCGGCGCGATGCCGATGGGCGGGCCGCCGGCCGGGTGCGAGGTGTGCGGGGCGTCGCCCGCCGCGCCGGTGACGGTCCGCGGCCATCAGGGCATGCTGGTGATCATGCGGTTCCTGCGGCGGCAGGGGATGTTCTGCCGCACCTGCGCGCTGGCCGTCTTCCGGGACATGCAGGCGGACACCATGGTGCTGGGCTGGTGGGGTCCGATCTCGGTCTTCGTCACCCCCTTCACCCTGCTGGCCAACGTCAGCGCCCTGTCCGGCATCAAGCGGATCCCGGCACCGGTCACGGCCGGGTGGCGGCCACCGTTGGACCCGGGCAAGCCGGTGTTCCGGCGGCCGGCCGGTGTGCTGGCCCTCATCCCGCTGGGCGTGCTCGGCCTGCTGCTGCTCGCCGTTCAGATCCTCTTGGTCATCGGTCTGGTGGCCGAGTCGAGCGGGAGTGACCACCCGACCCTGACGGTCGGGTCGTGTGTCCGCAACGACGGCGACTGGATCGACCAGGACCTCAGGACGGTGCCCTGCGGCTCCTCCGACGCCCAGTTCCGGGTCTCCGATCCGAGCACCAGCGTGTGTCTCCCCGAGGACCATCGGGCAGGCCTGGAGTACAGCGAGGACGGCGCGACGTCGTTCTGCCTGCGCTCCCTGAAGTGACGGCTAGGCGGCCTCGCCGTCCAGCACCGCCCGCCACTGCGCGACCGCGTCCACCGAGACAGGCCCCTCCCAGCCCTGCGGCCGGGCCGCGCCGCCGATGTGGAAGGCGTCGATGCCGGCGTGCCGGAGGGCCGGGACGTGGTCCAGGCGCAGGCCGCCGCCGACGAGGATCGTCTGGTCGTAGCCGGGCTCGCCCCGTCGGCGCGCCTCGGCGACCAGGGTCGGCAGGCCCTCGTCGACGCCGGAGGCGGAGCCGGCGGTGAGGTAGGTGTCCAGGCCGGGCAGGTCGGCGAGCTGCTTGCGCAGGGCGTCGCGGTCGGCGGCGCGGTCGATGGCCCGGTGGAAGGTCCAGCGGCAGCCGTCCAGCGCGGCCACCACCCGCTCCACCGCGGCCAGGTCCACCGAGCCGTCCGCCTCCAGGAACCCGAGCACGAACTGGTCGGCGCCGGCCGCCCGCAGCTCGCCCGCCGACCGGACCAGGCCCTCGGGGTCTCCCGCCGCGAACCCGTCCGTCAGCCGCAGCATCACGCGCAGGTCGATGTCGACGGCTGCCCGGATCCCGGCGACCGTGGCCGCCGACGGGGTGAGCCCGTCGGCCGCCATCTCGGTGACCAGCTCCAGACGGTCCGCGCCTCCGGCCTGGGCGGCGACCGCGTCCTCGACGTCGAGGGCGATCACCTCCAGGACTGCACGCTTGCTCATGGCACCCCATTCATCGGCGGCTACAGGTCTAGTCCAATTCAAGACTACGCCGGTTCCGTACCCGCCCGGGCCACCCCTTACCCGAAGATGTTCAGTTCCCCCGCCGCCGCGCCCGCCAGCTCGTACGCGGCCCCGTCCAGCGGCCGCCCCGAGTACAGGCGTACGAGGGTGGCGGCGTCGCCGATGTACCGGGCGGGCGGACCCCCCGCCGCCGCGTCCCCCAGCCGCAGCGGCTCGTCCACGTCGTCGAGGTCGGCGTGGAGCGGCACGTGCTTCTTCTCCCGGGTGACGCGGACCAGCAGGGTCAGCGCGTCCGGCAGCCCGGCCCCCGCGTACGCCCCCGGCGCGCCGAAGACCTCGCGCACGTCACCCGCGTGCACCCACTCCCCCAAGGCGATCATGTCCAGCACCCCGCCCGCCTTGGCGATCACCGGCCCCGCCTCGGTCATCCCGCGCTCCAGCTCGTCCACGACCCGCGCGTTCGTCCACCCGGCACGTTCGGCGATGTCCCGGTCGTTGGACTCGGGCGAGAACACCCCCTTCTCGTACCGGCTCTCCACCACCCGCATCAACGCGGCGGAACAGTGCGCGAGCACGTCCCGTACGGTCCACCCCGGACACGCGGCGGTCGGCAGCGCGAAGTCCGCGTCCGTGCGCGAACGCAGCAGCGGTATCAGCGCGTCCCGCTCGACCGCCAGCAGCCGACCGGGGAGTTCGGGGTCACGTGGTACCTCGCGTATGTCAGTCATGGGCCCCAAGCTAGGGGCCTGCCCCGCGCACGTCACGGAAGAATGAGCACATGGACGATCTCGACGCCCTGCGCCTCCGCTTCACCCGCGCCCTGGAAGGAGCCCGCGCCCCCGGCGGCGGCCCCGACCCCGCCCCGTACGCCGACAACCTCCTCACCCGCTGGCAGGAGCCGCAGCGCCACTACCACACGCTGGCCCACCTCACCGCGGTCCTCGACCACGTCGACGTGCTGGAGGAGTGCGCGGCCGACCCGGACGTCGTACGCCTGGCCGCCTGGTTCCACGACGCGGTCTACCTCCCCGACCGGTCGGAGAACGAGGAGCGGTCCGCGCACCTCGCCGAGCGCGCCCTGCGCGAGGCGGGGGTGCCGGAGGCGAAGACCGCCGAGGTAGCCCGCCTCGTCCGCCTCACCGTCACCCACGACCCCGCCGACGACGACCGCGACGGCCAGGTCCTGTGCGACGCGGACCTCGCGATCCTGGCCGCACCCCCGTCGGCGTACGCCGCCTACACCGCCGAGGTCCGCGAGGAGTACCACTTCGTCCCCAACGACGCCTTCCGCGAGGGCCGTTCGGCGATCCTTCGCCAACTCCTCGACCTGCCCCGCCTGTTCCACACCCCGTACGGGCAGAAGCACTGGGAGCCCACCGCCCGCTACAACCTCGCGGCCGAGCTGGAAATGCTGTCGACCTGAGGGAACCGGCACCCTAGGGTTCGCCCATGCGACCGATAAACGGGGATGACGTGATCGCGGCCGTCGAGGGCAGCGCGACGACACTGGGCACCGCGGTGGACCGGGACTGGAAGGGCGTCAAGGCCTGGCGGATGGAGTGGAGTTGCCAGGAGACGGCCGAGCACGTCGCGCAAGCCCTGTTCGGGTACGCGAGCCGCCTGGTCACCGGCGCCCAGGACTGGCTCCGCTGTGACCTCACCTTCGACGAGGACGCCGACGGCACCGCTGTGCTGGAGGTGATCCGGTCGACCGGCGGCCTGCTCGCCGCGACCGTCCGCACCACCCCGCGCGAGGTGCGTGCCGTCCACCCCTACCCCTTCGGCAGCGCCGACCGCGAGGGCTTCGCCGCGATGGGCGTCGCCGAGGTGCTGCTGCACACCCACGACATCGCCCGGGGCCTCGGCATCGCCTACGAGCCGTCCGAGGACCTCGCCGAGTCCGTCCTGACCTGGCTCTTCCCGCACGTCCAGCCCGGTCCCGCGCCCTGGCCGACCCTGCTGTGGGCGACCGGCCGCGGCGAGCTGCCCGGCCGCGCCCAGGTCACCGAGTGGCGCTGGCGGAACAACCTCGTCATCCCCGCCGAGCGCTTCACCCTGGTCGGCGTCCGCCCGGCCGCCGCCCGCGACCTCCGCATCGGCGGCGACGGCGGCTTCGAGTGGATCGAGAACGGTCCGTACGAGGGCACGCGGGAGGCCGCCAGCTACCTGGTGAAGGCGTACGAAGCGGGCGTGCACCGGCCCGAGTTCGGCGTCTTCGCCCTCGTACGCCACGAGGACGGCCGCGCCATCGGCGGCATCGGCTTCCACGGCGTCCCGGACGAGGAGGGTCGGGTCGAGGTCGGCTACGACCTCGTCGAGGGCGCACGCGGCCACGGTTACGCGGCCGAGGCCCTGCGCACGCTGACGGAGTGGGCACTGACCCGCGACGACGTCGACACGGTCTTCGCGACGATCGAGGGGGACAACCTTCCCTCGCAGCGGGTGGTGTCCCGGGCGGGGTTCACCCGGGCGACCGTGGAGGAGGAGCGGACGGCGCAGGACGAACACGGCATGGAGAGCGGGCTCCAGCTCTACATCCGCCGGGGCTGAGCCAGAAGACATCCGCCGGGGCCGAGCCGGCAGCCGGGACCTGGTTCAGTCCCGCACCGAAGGAGCCGGCCGCCCCTTCGGACGCCGCAGGCCCGCCTCGGTGAGCCTGCGGACCAGTTCCTTGGAGCCGATCTCCACCGCCCCGGCGGCCACCGCGTCCGCGTACCGGTGCGACGGGATGTCGTAGTGGTCGCGCTCGAAGGCCCGCCGGGGTACGCCCAACTCATCGGCGAACCGGTGCAGTTCGTCGTACGAGACGTCGCTCACCAGGTGCGACCACATGCGCCCGTGGCCGGGCCAGGACGGCGGGTCGATGTACACCGTCACGGGAGCCTCACGAGGACTGCATCCCGCCGGTGGCCCGCCCCAGCGCGCCCACCGCGGCGACCTTCACGCCCGCCTTGTGGCACACCCAGTGCGGGTCGGGCCCCAGTTCCGGCTCGACGTCCAGCGCGTGCGGGTCGCCCGAGCCGCACACCGGGCACAGCGGCCAGCGGCCGTACCGCTCCAGCAGCGCGTCCTGGACGTCCTGCGCGACCAGCCCGGCCACGTAGTCGACGCCGTCCGGCCACTGCTCGACCCACCAGCGGCGCTGCGCGACGGAGTCCTCGACCAGGGAGACGACGTCGGCCTCGGCGACGTCGCCCGCGACCAGATCGGCGAGCACCAGCGCGCGGGCGGCGTGCAGCGCCTGCTCAAGCGGGGTTAGGGACTCCATGGTCCCATTGTGCGCACTCTTGACCGCGAGACCGAAACGAAAATATCTTTCATTGGTGACCCAGGAAGTGAAGGAAATTTTCGGCAGTCCGGGCGGCTCGCTCGCCGCCAAGGTGCGCACCCTCGCCCCTTCCATGACCCGGTCCATGCAGCGCGTCGCCGAGGCGGTCGCGGGCGACCCGGCCGGCTGCGCCGCCCTCACGGTCACCGGCCTCGCCGAACTGACCGGCACCAGCGAGGCGACGGTCGTACGCACCGCCCGGCTGCTCGGCTACCCCGGCTACCGCGATCTGCGCCTCGCCCTCGCCGGGCTGGCCGCACAGCAGCAGTCCGGGCGCGCGCCCGCCATCACGACGGACATAGCGGTGGACGACCCCATCGCCGACGTCGTGACCAAGCTCGCCTACGAGGAGCAGCAGACCCTCGCCGACACCGCCGCCGGACTCGACACCGCCCAGCTGGGCGCGGCCGTCACCGCGCTCGCCGGCGCCCGCCGCACCGATGTGTACGGCATAGGGGCGTCCGGTCTGGTCGCCCAGGACCTCACGCAGAAGCTGCTGCGGATAGGGCTCATAGCCCACGCGCACAGCGATCCGCATCTCGCGGTGACCAACGCCGTGCAGCTTCGGGCGGGGGACGTGGCGATCGCCATCACGCACTCCGGGTCGACAGGGGACGTCATCGAGCCGTTGCGGGTGGCGTTCGAGCACGGGGCGACGACGGTGGCCATCACCGGACGGCCGGACTCTCCGGTGACGCAGTACGCCGACCATGTGCTGACCACCTCCACGTCCCGGGAGACCGAGTTGCGGCCCGCCGCGATGTCCTCTCGGACCAGTCAGCTGCTGGTGGTGGACTGTCTGTTCGTGGGAGTCGCCCAGCGGACCTACGAGAGCGCGGCTCCTGCGTTGGCCGCGTCTTACGAGGCGTTGGCCCATCGGCACCGGAGTTCGCCTCGATAGAACGTACCTAGGGAACTGACCAGCCCTGAACTGGAGAAGAGCCGCCCCCCATGACCTCCACCCCCCGTCGGCTCCAAGCCGAACTCGCCTCCCTGACCACCGAAGCCTTCCGGCCGGAACTCTCCGAGATCGACCAGTTGCCCACCCTCGACATCGCCCGCCTCATGAACGGTGAGGACGCGGGTGTGGCCGCCGCCGTCGGCGCGCGGCTGCCGCAGATCGCCGCCGCCATCGATGCCATCGCCGAGCGCATGGCACGCGGCGGACGGCTGGTGTACGCCGGTGCCGGTACCGCGGGCCGGCTCGGTGTCCTCGACGCCTCCGAGTGCCCGCCCACCTTCAACACCGACCCCACTCAGGTCGTCGGGCTGATCGCGGGCGGGCCCGAGGCCATGGTCACCTCGATCGAGGGGGCCGAGGACTCCGAAGAGCTGGCCCGCGCGGACCTGGACGCGCTGAAGGTCGGCGCGGACGACACCGTCGTCGGCATCTCCGCCTCCGGCCGCACCCCGTACGCCATCGGCGCCGTCGAGCACGCCCGTGCGCTCGGCGCCCTGACCGTCGGACTGGCCTGCAACGAGCACAGTGCGCTCGCGGCCGCCGCCGAGCACGGCATCGAGGTCGTCGTCGGGCCCGAGCTGATCACCGGCTCGACCCGGTTGAAGGCCGGGACGGCACAGAAACTGGTGCTCAACATGCTGTCGACGATCACGATGATCCGTCTGGGCAAGACCTACGGGAACCTGATGGTCGACGTCCGCGCCTCCAACGACAAGCTCCGGGCCCGGTCGCGGCGGATCGTCTCCCTGGCCACGGGAGCGAGCGACGGGGAGATCGAGAAGGCGCTCACCGAGTCGGGCGGCGAGGTGAAGAACGCGATCCTGGCCATCCTCGCCGGCGTCGACGGCCCGACGGCCGCCCGCCTTCTGGAGGAGTCCGGCGGTCATCTGCGTGCCGCGCTGGCGGACGCGGGCACCTGACCCGCACGCTCGGGGCGTGCGCAACGACCCCACTTCCACCGCAGCCGCCGTCCTCGCCCGGGTCGGCGGCCCCGCGAACGTCACGTCCGTCGCCCACTGCATGACCCGGCTCCGGCTGGCCGTCGCCGATCCGACGGCGGTGGACGAGGAGGGGCTGCGGGGGCTGCCCGGGGTGCTGGGGGTGGTCGCGGACGGGGGGTCGTCGGTGCAGGTCGTGCTGGGGCCGGGGGTGGTCGGGGAGGTCACGGAGGCGGTGCGGGAGCGGGTCCGGGAGGTCCCGGAGGCGGTACGGGAGCAGGTCCGGGAGGTCCCGGAGGAGGTACCGGAGCGGGTCGCCGAGGAACCGGGCGGCGGCGCGGGCGCGCGGGTCGCCGATCAACCGGTCGGTGCCGGCGCCCCGTTGAAGGAGCAGCTCAGGCAGCGCAACGCCACCCCCTTCAAGACCGCCCTCCGCCGCATCGCCGCCGTCTTCGTACCGCTCATCCCCGCCCTGATCGGCTGCGGCATCCTCGCCGGGATCAACGGGCTGCTGGTCAACGCCGGTTGGCTGCCCGGCCTGACCCCCGCCCTGGCTGCCGTCGCGTCCGCCTTCATGGCGCTGATCGCGGTGTTCGTCGGGTACAACACGGCGCAGGAGTTCGGCGGCACGCCCGTGCTGGGCGGGGCGGTCGCGGCCGTGGTCGTCTATCCGGGCGTGGCCAAGGTGACCGTGTTCGGGGTGCACCTGGCCCCCGGCCAGGGCGGGGTGCTGGGTGCGCTCGCGGCGGCGCTGCTGGCGACCCGAGTGGAGAAGTGGTGCCGGGGCCGGGTGCCGGGCGCGCTGGACGTGCTCCTGACCCCGACCGTGACCGTCCTCGTCTCCGGCCTGGTCACGCTGTACGGCCTGATGTACGCGGCCGGCGTGGTCGCCTCGGCGATCGGCACGGCGGCGAACTGGCTGCTGGCCACCACCGGAGCCGTGGCCGGACTGGTCCTCGGCGGCCTGTTCCTCCCCCTCGTCATGCTGGGCCTGCACCAGGCCCTGATCCCCATCCACACCACCCTCATCGAGCAGCAGGGCTACACCGTCCTGCTCCCGCTGCTGGCCATGGCGGGCGCGGGCCAGGTGGGCGCGGCGCTGGCGGTCTACGTCCGGCTGCGCCACGACACCTCACTGCGTACGACGATCAGGTCGGCGCTCCCGGCGGGCCTGCTGGGCGTGGGCGAGCCGCTGATCTACGGCGTCTCGCTCCCCCTGGGCCGCCCGTTCGTGACGGCGTGCGTGGGCGGGGCGGCCGGCGGGGCCTTCGTCGGGTTCTTCGCGATGCTCGGGGACCAGGTCGGGGCGACGGCCATCGGCCCGTCGGGCTGGGCCCTGTTCCCGCTGCTGGCGGGGAACAGGGGCGCGGGGGTGGCGGCGGCCGTCTACGGGGGCGGCCTGCTCACCGGGTACGCGGTGGGTTTCGCGGCGACGTACCTCTTCGGCTTCCCCCGCCGCCCGCGCTCCCGTGCCCGCTCCCGCTCCGACTCCGGCTCCCGTGTGGCCGCATCGGCGTGACGGACCGTCGGGACCGTTCGTTTCCCCGGCATGATGAAAAAGCTCCTGGCCACCGCCGCCCTGACCGCCTCCGCCGCCGCCCTCACGGCCCCCGCCGCCCAGGCCGACGACCACTGGACCGCCACCGGCACCGCCCTGTGCGCCGGTGACCTCGTCGTCGGCCCGGCGGCCAAGGCCGTCTCACCACTGCCGCTGGCCGACGCCGCCCCCACCTGCGGCAAGGGAAGCCTCATCCGCAACAAGGGCTGACGGCCTCGCCACCGGCACCCGCTGGATTCAGCGGCTGGGGGGCACGCCAGACAAGGATGTAGCGCCAGAAGAGCCGACCCGACCACGAAAGCTGCACGGGTGGTGCGGGTGGGAACACGGACCCGGCCGAAGGCCGGGTGCCCACCCACCGGCCGGAGGCAACCGCGCTACCGTCGACACCATGAACCACGCCCAGCTCACCGCCCTAGGCCGGGCCCTGCGGCTGCTCGGGGAGCACGGGGAAGCGCTCAACCCCGACACCCCGGACGCCCGGCTGCACGAGGTCAAGGCCGATCTGCGGCGGGCCCTCGACCTGCTGGACGAGACCGTCGGCACCGGCGCGCCCACCACCCGCTGCCCCGAGCATCCGCACGGGCCCGTCGACGAGAGCGCCCCCGATCTGTGCCTGCTCTGCGAGACCCGGCGCCGGGCCGCCCGGCGGTCGGAATACCAGAGCGGCAGGCCACAGCCGGCCGAGCCCGCTGCCAAGGCCCCCTCCCGTTACGGCGTCCGCGCCGACCGCCCCCAGCCCCAGCAGCGATGGCTGCCGGAGGCGTGGAACGGGCGCGAGTGGGAGCTGTGCGGGACGCCCCGGCGGGACCGGCACGAGGCCGAGGCGTATCTGACCGCCCAGCGACGCGGATCCCGGCCCGCCATGGCGTACCGGCTCGTGCACGAGTTCACCGACTACGAGGTGCTCCGGATCTGGGGGACGCCGGTACAGGTCGACATCGAGCCCTTGGGCAACCTCTAGCCGAGAAGGGGCAGGGGCGGGAAGTCGTACCTCTCCCACAGCAGCCTGCTGCGCTCCTCCGGGTAGGCCGTGACCTTCGGCTCCGCGTCCAGGACCTGCACCAGGCGGGCCTCGGTGTCGTACGCCGGCCAGCCCGGGTCTCCCGTGCGGGCGAACGACGTCCACGCGCGGCGGAAGCGGGCGGACAGCTCCTCCGCCTCGGCGGGTATGTCACCCCTGGCGAACAGGAGATTTCCGAGGTCGGCGCGGAACGTGCCGAACAGCAGGGCGATGTCCAGGGCGTGGCAGGCGCCCAGGGCGCCGCCGTTGCCGGGCGCCTCCCAGGTCAGTTCGTAGACGTGGGCCCGGCCGCCGCCCGCCAGCTGGGCCTGGGCGAGGTGCAGGGTCGGTATCGCGAACAGCCAGTCCGTCTGGACCCGTTCGTACAGCTCGGACGCGTCCGCGTCCGGGAAGGCCGCCCGGTAGGCCCGCTCGCCCGCCTCGCCGCCCGGGGCCAGCAGGCGCAGGGCCGCCGTCGTCCGGTCCTCCGTGATCTTGCCGAGCATGGCGCCCAGGACCAGGAACAGGCGGTACTCGTCACGGTTGTGGCCGGTCAGCAGGTCCACGTCCCTGGCCGCGCCCGCCGCGAGGGCCTGCCAGGGGGTGGTGGGCAGGACGTCGCCGTCCACGACCGGGGAGAAGGGCGTGACCGTCGGGGCCGCCTGGCCCCACCGGTCCGTGTACTGGAGCATCTTGGCGCTCAACGCCTGCCCCGCGTCCGGCAGCCGGCGGGGGTCCACCGCAGCCAGATCCGCCGCCGTGGGCCGTCTGCCCGCCTCCGCCGCGAGCGCCCCGGCCATGTCGCGGGCCAGCTCGGCGGAGAAGTACGTGCCCGGCACGCTCTGTGCCACCGCCCGCCGGAACAGGCCGCGGGCCCTCGGCATCGCCAGCAGCGAGGCCACCGAGCCCGCTCCGGCCGACTCGCCGAAGACGGTGACCTCGCCGGGGTCGCCGCCGAACGCCCCGATGTTCTCCTGCACCCACTCCAGGGCCGCGACCTGGTCCAGCAGGCCCCGGTTGGCCGGCGCGCCCTCCAGGAGGGTGAAACCCTCTATGCCCACTCGGTAGTTGAAGGTGACCACGACGACGTCGCCGTCCCGGGCGATGCGCTGTGCGTCGTAGCCGGGCTGGCCGGAGTGGCCCGCCTTGTAGGCGCCGCCGTAGATCCACACCATGACCGGGCGGGCGGCGGACGGGTCCGCGTCGGGCGTCCACACGTTCACCGTCAGCCAGTCGTCGCCCGTGGGGCCGGTCGCCTCGCCCGTACGGCCCAGGAGGCCCGCCTCCTGGGGAGGAGGGGGCCCGAAGGCGTACGCCTCCCGGGTGCCGTCCCAGGGCCGGGCCGGGCGCGGGGCCTGGAACCTGGCCTCGCCGACCGGGGGTTCGGCGAAGGGGATGCCACGGAAGACCGCCAGACCGTCCTCGTGGCGGCCGCGCACCGCTCCGGAGGCGGTGCGCACCACGGGTCCGGCGGTCTCCGCCGCCCGGGCCCCGGACTCGCTCGTCGTCATGCTCGCTCCTCACTGGTCATCAGGGGAACGGACGGGAACGATCACAAGTGCCCGGCCGGCTCGGCCACTTCAGCTCAGCGTCTGCAGGGCGGCCGCGTCGTAGGGCTTCAGCTCGTCGAAGCGGTCCGCGAGCACCTTCGCCGCCCACTCCGGGTCCTGAAGCAGCGCGCGGCCGACGGCCACCATGTCGAACTCGTCGGCCTCCAGGCGGTCCAGGAGGTTGTCGATGCCCTTCACCGGGGAGCCCTCGCCCTGGAAGGCGTTGATGAAGTCGCCGTCGAGGCCGACCGAGCCGACGGTGATGACCGGCTTCCCGGTGAGCTTCTTCGTCCAGCCAGCGAGGTTCAGGTCGGAGCCGTCGAACTCGGGCAGCCAGTAGCGGCGGGTGGAGGCGTGGAAGGCGTCGACGCCGGCGGCGGCCAGCGGGGTGAGGATCGCCTCCAGCTCCTCGGGGGTCTCGGCGAGGCGGGCGCCGTAGTCCTGCTGCTTCCACTGCGAGTAGCGGAAGAGGACCGGGAAGTCGGGGGAGACGGCCTCGCGGACCGCCGCGACGATCTCCGCCGAGAACTTGGTACGGGCCACCAGGTCGCCGCCGTAGGCGTCGGTACGGCGGTTGGTGCCGGCCCACAGGAACTGGTCGAGGAGGTAACCGTGGGCACCGTGGATCTCCACGCCGTCGAAGCCGATGCGCTCGGCATCGGCCGCCGCCTCGGCGTACGCGGCGACGACGTCGTCCAGGTCCTGCTGGGTCATGACCTTGCCGGTCGGCTCGGCACCCTCGGTGACCAGCCCGGACGGCCCGACAGCGGGAGCGTCCGGGTAGGGAGCGTCGCCCTGCTTCCGGACCATGCCGATGTGCCACAGCTGCGGCACGATCGCGCCGCCCGCCGCGTGCACCGCCTCGGCGACCTTCGCCCAGCCGGCCAGCTGCTCCTCCCCGTGGAACCGGGGCACACGGTCGCTCTGCCCCGCCGACTCGTGCCCGACATACGTCCCCTCGGTGACGATGAGCCCGACACCGGCGGCAGCACGGCGCGCGTAGTACGACAGCACGTCCTCGCCCGGGATGCCGCCCGGGGAGAACATCCGGGTCATCGGCGCCATCACGATCCGGTTGGGAACCGTGAGCCCGTTGAGGCTGATCGGGCGGGAGAGGATCTGGGCCGCGCGGGAGGCGGGAGGCGTCGTGTCGGTCACGTGGGGGCTCCTCGGGAATGGATCGGTGGACCGGCTGGTATGTGCACACGCATTGTTGCACCCCCTAAAAGAACCCTCTATGCGGTGCGGCACATTCCGAATCCGGGGCTGACCGCCCTGTGATCCCGGCCACGCCTGAACATCAGGGCAGCTCGACCGCTGCGCGCGAACGGGCATCCCGGTTCAGCCGCCGCACCCGTTCCCGCAACACCTCGTCCGGCGCCACCTCTCCCAGCTCCCCGGGTGGACAGTCCCACTCCCGCCCGCCGCCGACGGGCCGGAGCTGCACATAACCTCCTACGCGCGCCATGACCTCGCCGATCCGCCCGCTCCGTACGTCGACGGCGTACGTCCCGATCTCTCCGGTCACGCATCCCCACCCGACCGCCGCAACGCCGCCGCCAGCCGCGAGGCCACACCCAGGTTGCAGCGGCCGAGGTCGACCAAGGCGTACGGCTGCCCGTCCGAGCCCGTTACTGGGTCGATCCGCAGCGACGGCAGGACGATCCCCACCTCGTGCAGGGCGGCACGCAGCCGCTCCACGGCCTCCTCGGTGGTCCGGGCGGGCCGCTCACCCGTCGTCGAATTCACCGTCTCCATTGCGCCAATCCCTCCACGCTGAGTGTTCGCTTTCACCACACAGCGTGGCCGCCGCCCCCCTAACCTGGCCAGATACGGCGTCCCAACAAACTCTGCTGTCAGATCGGGAGTTGCCATGGCAGGACCGAAGGACCTCGATCCGTCATCGTCGCCGCGCGCGTTGCTGGGTGCCGAGTTACGGCATGCGCGCGAGCGGAAGGGGCTGAGTCAGGAACAGTTGGGCCAGAGACTGTTCGTGAGCGGGTCGTTCATCGGGCAGCTGGAGGCGGGGACTCGGCGGATGCAGCCGGAGTTCGCGCGGATGCTGGACGAAGTGCTGGAGACGGACGGCTTCTTCACGCGGAATTGCAGGGCGGCGGCCAAGTCGAAGTTTGAGGAGCACTTCGAGGTGGTGGCGGAGGCGGAAGCTCAGGCCACTGCGATCAGGGAGTACACGCCGCTCTTGATCCCCGGGCTGCTACAGACGCGCGCGTACGCACAGGCCGTGAACCGCGCGCACGACCCAATGGCGCCAGAGGAGACCATCGAGGAGTGGACGGAAGGCCGGATGGAACGGATCCGTCTACTCGACCATCCAACAAAGCCGTTGTTGTGGGCGGTGCTTGACGAAGCGTCGTTGCGCCGGGAGGCCGGTGGCCGGGCGGTGATGGCGGAGGCCCTGAGCCACATCGTCGACTTGGCCCGCCGGAACCGAGTCATCGTGCAGGTGCTGCCGTTCAGTGCAGGTGCACACGCGGCGATGCAAGGCGCTCTGAAGCTGATGGAGTTCGCGGACGCCGCTCCGATGGTCTACTTCGAGGGAGTGCGCAACCGGCACCTGGAGGACGACCCGGCCAAGGTCGCCCAACTGAGGTTCGTGTACGACCTCCTCGTGGCCTCCGCGTTCTCGCGGGAGAAGTCCCTGGCCCTCATCGAGGCGTTGGCGGAGGATTACACCCATGAGGATCCCTGACTACGACCTGAGCTGGCGCAAGTCGACGTACAGCACCGGCGGCGACAACTGCCTCGAAGTCGCCGACGGCCACCCCACCCTCATCCCCGTCCGCGACTCCAAGACCCCCCTCGGCCCGAAGCTCGCGTTCCGGGCCGAGGCGTGGTCGGTGTTCGTGGAAAACATCAAGCACAGCTGATCCACATCGGCCCCGGGGCTCAAGCGCCAAGCTCCGAGCCGTCTTTGCATGGAATGGGCGGAGGGCTCAACCCACCCTCCCACCCCGCGAGTTGACTTGGCGCGACCGACTTGCGACGGACAGTCACGAGCCTCTAGCGTGCCCGCATAACGAACAACCCCCGCCAGGTGCTGCAACACCTGCGGGGGTTTGACCTACGAGACCGGCAAGGACCCGATCCCGTGGCTGAAGCCAAGCTTAGTGCTGCCCCCCTGCCCGCGCACGCGTCCCCGCACCCGATGGCCAATCCGGGCTACGGCAAACGCTCCGCACCAGACCAACTCCCCTGCACCAACCACGACTTCTCCCACCTCCCGCCCCGCGAAGCCGCCATCGCCGCGTACCTCGACCGCCTCCCCGACGGCGCCGACATCTCGGTGAAGACACTGGCCAAGACACTCCCGTACGGCCAGTGCGCGCTCCGTACGGCGCTCAACCGCATCCAGGCGGCAGGGCACTTGAGGCGAGGCCGGGAACGGCTGGAGACCGACTCGGGCGGCTCGCGCTGGATCACCCGATCGTGGTGGACCCGTACCGCGCGTGACGACGCCTGGTGGGCGGCCTTCACGCGCGGTGACGTACCGGAGGACTCACCCGAACGGCCCGGCCCCACCCGCTCCCGCGCCCACATCCTCCTCGCCGCCCTGGGTCGTACGGCCCCGGTGCTGTCCCTGTCAGCCGCCGACTGCGCGGCGCTCGCCCCGCTGGTGGAGGAGTGGTTCGCGCGCGGGGCCACCGAGGAGATGCTCCTGGCCGCGCTGACCGCGGGGCTGCCGACGCCCGTGCACAGCCCGGCGGCCCTGCTCCGCCGCCGGTTGACCGACAAACTCCCGCCGGAACCACCGGCTCCCCGCCCACCCCGCCGAGTCCTGGAGTGCGCGGAGTGCGGGGTGCCGGGGCGGCCGGAAGCGCTACCGGGAGGCGTATGCAGCGCCTGCCGGGGCGAACGCGCTCCCGCGCACCCTCGTACGCCCCTGCCCGCCCCCGCAGTCCAAGCCCGCGTGGGCGAGATCCGGGCTGCGATGTCCCTGAAGCGACGAGAGAGGACACCCGTATGACCGCTCCTACGGTCCGACGACACAACGCCGGGGCACGATGGAGGGGAGGAGGCGACGCCATGACCCCCAGCACCGCCGAACGCCCGCAGATGCCCATCGAGGACTTCGAGGAACTTGCCAGCGTGGCCCCGGAGAACGTGCGCCTCGAATTCGCCGACGGGCGAGTCCGCACCAAGGACCCGCTCAGCGTCGAGGACTTCGAGGAACTGGAGCGCCGGGCGCCGGAGACCGTCCGGCTTGAGTACATCAACGGGAAACTAGAGGTCAAGGCGATGCCGGACGGCAAGCACCGGTCGATTTACGTGTGGCTGGTGCGCCAGTTTCTGCTCCACCGTCCCGACCTTGATCTCGCGCCCGAGTCCGGGGTCAAGGCCGAGGCGTACCGCAAGGGACGCGCCCGCACCGATGCAGCACTCGCACCCGTGGATCACTTCGTCGAGGACGGCGAATGGTCCGAGGCCGACGGCATCCTGATGGCCCTGGAGATCACCTCCCGCGACCGTGACACCAACCAGCGCGACCGCATCGACAAGCCCATCGGCTACGCCGAGGCCGACATTCCTGTCTACCTCCTCGTCGACCGTGACAACTGCACAGTCGTCGTGTACAGCGAGCCCAAAGACGGCCGCTACCGTCAGTCCCCCTCCTACCCCTGGGGAGCAATCATCGAGCTCCCGCCCCCGGTGAGCATCACCCTCGACACCGAGCCTCTGAAGAAGTACGCCTACTGAAACGCCCAAGGGCGGCACCCCCAGCCAGAAGCTGGACGTACCGCCCTCGGTCCGAAGGACAGGCGATCAACCAGAGGTCGATCAGAAGTCCATGTCACCGCCCGGCATGCCGCCCGGAGCGGCCGCGGCGGCCTTCTCCGGCTTGTCGGCGATGACGGCCTCGGTGGTGAGGAACAGCGCGGCGATGGAGGCGGCGTTCTGCAGGGCAGAGCGGGTCACCTTCGCCGGGTCGATGATGCCCTCGGCGATCATGTCGACGTACTCACCCGTGGCGGCGTTCAGGCCGTGGCCGACGGCCAGGTTGCGCACCTTCTCCACGACGACGCCGCCCTCGAGACCACCGTTGACGGCGATCTGCTTCAGCGGGGCCTCCAGCGCGAGCTTCACGGCGTTGGCGCCGGTCGCCTCGTCACCCTCGAGGTCCAGCTTCTCGAAGACGTTGGAGGCCTGCAGCAGGGCCACGCCACCACCGGCGACGATGCCCTCCTCGACGGCGGCCTTCGCGTTGCGGACGGCGTCCTCGATGCGGTGCTTGCGCTCCTTCAGCTCCACCTCGGTGGCGGCACCGGCCTTGATGACCGCGACACCGCCGGCGAGCTTCGCCAGGCGCTCCTGCAGCTTCTCGCGGTCGTAGTCCGAGTCGCTGTTCTCGATCTCGGCGCGGATCTGGTTCACCCGGCCGCCCACCTGCTCCGAGGAGCCGGCGCCGTCGACGATGGTGGTCTCGTCCTTGGTGATGACGACCTTGCGGGCGCGGCCCAGGAGGTCCAGGGTCGCGTTCTCCAGCTTGAGGCCGACCTCCTCGGAGATGACCTCGCCGCCCGTGAGGATGGCGATGTCGCCGAGCATGGCCTTGCGGCGGTCACCGAAGCCCGGGGCCTTGACGGCGACGGACTTGAAGGTGCCGCGGATCTTGTTGACGACCAGGGTCGACAGGGCCTCGCCCTCGACGTCCTCGGCGATGATCAGCAGCGGCTTGCCCGACTGCATGACCTTCTCGAGGAGCGGGAGCAGGTCCTTGACGGAGCCGATCTTGGAGTTGGCGATGAGGATGTACGGGTCCTCGAGCGACGCCTCCATGCGCTCCATGTCGGTCGCGAAGTAGGCGGAGATGTAGCCCTTGTCGAAGCGCATGCCCTCGGTGAGCTCGAGCTCCAGACCGAAGGTGTTGCTCTCCTCGACGGTGATGACGCCTTCCTTGCCGACCTTGTCCATGGCCTCGGCGATCAGCTCGCCGATCTGGGTGTCGGCGGCGGAGATGGACGCGGTGGAGGCGATCTGCTCCTTGGTCTCGACGTCCTTCGCCTGCTCCAGGAGGGCGGCGGAGACGGCCTCGACGGCCTTCTCGATACCGCGCTTCAGAGCCATCGGGTTGGCGCCCGCGGCGACGTTGCGGAGGCCTTCCTTGACCAGGGCCTGGGCCAGGACGGTCGCGGTCGTCGTGCCGTCACCGGCTACGTCGTCCGTCTTCTTGGCGACTTCCTTGACCAGCTCGGCGCCGATCTTCTCGAACGGGTCCTCGAGCTCGATCTCCTTGGCGATGGAGACACCGTCGTTGGTGATCGTGGGGGCGCCCCACTTCTTCTCGAGGACGACGTTGCGGCCCTTGGGGCCGAGCGTCACCTTCACGGCGTCCGCGAGCTGGTTCATGCCGCGCTCGAGGCCGCGCCGCGCCTCCTCGTCGAACGCGATGATCTTGGCCATGTGAAGTGGTCCCTCCAGGACTGGGGGTGATTCCTTCGGACCGCGCCCGCGCCCGCGACGGACGGCTCGCCGGCCTGTGGTTCCTTGCCCCACCTGGCCTGCGGGCCTCACCGACCCGGTCCTTCTTTGTCACTCTCACCTTCAGAGTGCTAACGCCAATGATTAGCACTCGGCACCCCCGAGTGCAAGCGCCTCGGGCATGCCGGAGGGGGCCTCAGCCGCGCGCGAACAGGGGGCGGCGGGCACGACGAAGGGCCCGTACCCCAGGAGGTACGGGCCCTTCGAAGATGAACAGAAGAACGTCGCTGTCAGTCGACGCGTGCTTCAGCTGGTCGCCAGACGGACCATGTCCGCCTGCGGGCCCTTCTGACCCTGCGAGATCTCGAAGTCGACCCGCTGTCCCTCTTCCAGGGTGCGGTAACCGTCCATCTGGATCGCGCTGTAGTGGACGAAAACATCCGCACCACCGTCGACCGCGATGAAGCCGTACCCCTTCTCCGCGTTGAACCACTTGACGGTGCCCTGAGCCATGCCTAACTCCCCTATTACTGGCCCTTGCACAGATCCACACTTCGCGGACCCGGGTCAGACCTCACCCCCCATTGGTCGGGGGCGTGCGCCGGAACGCGTCGACCGCGGCTGAATGTATCTGTCCAACTGCCGTCTGCAACAGGTCAATCGGACGAGAATTCTGGACGAGACCGGTCCGGAATCTGCCGAGAATTCGTCCGAATTCAGGGCAAGTCGGGCCCTATAAAAGCCACAAAAGCGGCATATAACCCGCGCACTTTGGCTGTTTCTCGCCGGGGCGTAGTGCATGATTCCGGGGCTTGCGACCCGCAGGTCCGGAACGCGTTCCCCAACTGTACCGCGCTCAATCACACAGAATGGCCCCCTCCGCTTCTCTCACGGAGGAGGCCATTCGATGAACAATCGGTAACCGGGGTTACCGACGGTAATGATGTGTCATTCGGTCAGCCGCCGGCGACGGCCGGAATGATGGAGACACCGGCACCGTCCGGGGTCGCGGTCTCCAGACCCTGCTCGAAGCGGACGTCGTCGTCATTGACGTACACGTTGACGAAACGGCGCAGCTTGCCCTGGTCGTCGAGAACGCGGGCCGCGATGCCCGTGTGGTTCTTCTCCAGGTCCCCGATGACCTCGGCGAGGGTCGCCCCCTCAGCGGCGACCTCGGCCTGGCCCCCGGTGTAGGTGCGCAGGATGGTGGGGATGCGAACGGTCACGCTCATGCGAGGCCAGCCTCTCGGAAGGAGTCCAGGGTCGGGCGGATGGTGGCGGTGAGCCCCGTACCGGCCACCGCGTCGAGGGTCTTCAGGCCGTCACCCGTGTTGAGAACGACCGTGGTGAGCGACGGGTCCAGCACACCGCTCTCGATCAGCTTCTTCGTCACGCCGACCGTCACGCCACCGGCGGTCTCCGCGAAGATGCCCTCGGTGCGGGCCAGCAGCTTGATCGCGTCGACGACCTGCTCGTCGGTCACGTCCTCCACCGCACCACCGGTGCGACGGGCGATGTCCAGGACGTACGGGCCGTCGGCCGGGTTGCCGATCGCCAGCGACTTGGCGATGGTGTTCGGCTTCTGCGGGCGGACCACGTCGTGGCCGGCCTTGAAGGCGGTGGACACCGGCGAGCAGCCCTCGGCCTGGGCACCGAAGATCTTGTACGGCTTGTCCTCGACGAGCCCGAGCTTGATCAGCTCCTGCAGGCCCTTGTCGATCTTCGTGAGCTGGGAGCCGGAGGCGATCGGGACCACGATCTGGTCCGGGAGCCGCCAGCCGAGCTGCTCGCAGATCTCGTACGCCAGGGTCTTGGAGCCCTCCGCGTAGTACGGCCGCAGGTTGACGTTGACGAAGCCCCAGCCCTCGCCGGCCGGGTCACCGATCAGCTCGGAGCAGAACCGGTTCACGTCGTCGTAGTTGCCCTCGATGCCGACCAGCTCGCCGCCGTAGACCGCGGCCATGACGACCTTGCCCTGCTCCAGGTCGTGCGGGATGAACACACAGGAGCGGAAGCCGGCGCGGGCGGCGGCGGCGCCGACGGCACCGGCGAGGTTGCCGGTGGAGGAGCAGGAGAGGGTGGTGAAACCGAAGGCGCGGGCGGCCTCCAGGGCCTGGGCGACGACGCGGTCCTTGAAGGAGTGCGTCGGGTTGCCGGAGTCGTCCTTCACGTACAGCCCGCCGGTGACGCCCAGCTCGCGGGCCAGGTTGTCGGCCTTGACGAGCTTGGTCCAGCCGGGGTTGATGTTGGGCTTGTCGGCCACGTCGGCGGGGACGGGCAGCAGCGGCGCGTACCGCCAGATGTTCGCGGGGCCGGCCTCGATCCGCTTGCGCAGCTCTTCGGTGTCGTAGGCGGAGAAGTCGTAGGCGATCTCCAGCGGGCCGAAACACTCCTCGCAGGCGAACACCGGCCCGAGGGGCACCTGGTGACCGCACTCGCGACAGCTCAGCGCTGCGGCGGGGCCGAGGTCTACGGTGGGATTGCTGGTGCTTGCAACTGTCTGCACAGCCATGGAGGCGAGGCCCTTTCTCCTCATCTTCCTCACGACGCATCTCGCCGTGAGACGGATTTGGCACCTTCCCTAGCCGGGAGCCTCGCTGGAGAACGAGAACCGACTGGAGGGTTGCCGGGGCTTCATCGGGCCGTTTCCCTCTGCCCCTCTGGATGAGCTGTATGTGGTTGTCAACGCTCGTTGACCCGGACATGCGATGGTCACCGGCGTTGTTCAAGACTGTAACCGAAGGCCAGGACAGTTGAGATAGTCGTCCGAACCGCGAGATGGATCACACGGTCACCCCCTGTGATCACGACAGTGAGGAGCCGCAGACCGTGCTGGAAGAAGTCGACCGCTGGCTGGCCACCCGCTCCTGGTCCGTGACCGATCGTCCGCTCCACCGGATACTCGCCGCCAAGCAGCGCACCGGTCAGTCCGTCTCCGTCGTCCTGCCCGCGCTGAACGAGGAGGAGACGGTCGGCGACATCGTCGCGATCATCCGTCACGACCTCATGCAGCAGGCCCCGCTCGTCGACGAGATCGTCGTCGTCGACTCCGGGTCCACCGACCGTACCTCCGAGATCGCCGCCAGGGCCGGCGCGCGGGTCGTCCACCGCGACGACATCCTGCCGCGCATCCCGGCCGTCCCCGGCAAGGGCGAGGTGCTGTGGCGCTCCCTGCTGGTGACCAGCGGGGACATCGTCTGCTTCATCGACGCCGACCTGAAGGAGTTCTCCTCCGACTTCGTCTCCGGCATAGTCGGCCCGCTGCTCACCGAGCCGGGCGTCGACCTGGTCAAGGCGATGTACGACCGCCCGCTCGGCGGCGCTGCGGGACAGGGCGGCCGGGTCACCGAACTCATGGCCCGCCCGCTGCTGAACATGCACTGGCCGCAGCTGGCCGGTTTCGTGCAGCCGCTCGGCGGCGAGTACGCGGCCCGCCGCTCACTGCTCGAACAGCTCCCCTTCCCCGTCGGCTACGGCGTCGAGCTGGGCATGCTGGTCGACGCCCTGCACCTGGTGGGCCTGGACGCGCTCGCCCAGGTCGACGTCGGTGTGCGCAAGCACCGCCACCAGGACGGACAGGCTCTCGGCCGGATGGCCGCGGCGATCTACCGCACGGCGCAGCTGCGGCTCGCCCGCGGGCATCTGATCCGGCCGTCGTTGACCCAGTTCGAGCGGGGTGAGGACGGATTCGAGCCGCGCACCTACTCGGTGGACACCGAGGAGCGGCCGCCGATGGCGGAGATCGCGGAGTACGCGGCGCGCCGGGTGGCGTGAGGGGCGCACGAGAACGGCTGTATACAGCCCCCTTCCGGGGCAGACCGTACGTTTGAGCGTTTCCGGGCCGGGCTAGGTTGAGGACCATGGCTTCCACCCACGGTGCTGAGGTGCTGGTCGCGTCCAATCGCGGCCCGGTTTCGTACGAGGTGATCGAGGACGGCTCGCTGCTCGCCAAGCGGGGCGGCGGCGGGCTGGTCTCGGGTCTGTCGGCCATCGGGCCGGAGACCAACGCGGTCTGGGTGTGCGCCGCGCTGGGCGGCGGCGACCGTGAGGCGGTACGGCGCGCGGGCGGCGGGCTGCTGCCGGCCGAGGAGACCGGCGGGCAGCGGGTGCGGATGCTCGACATCGACGCGACCGTGTTCGCCGACGCGTACAACGGCATCGCCAACTCGGTGCTGTGGTTCGTCCACCACATGCTGTACCAGACCCCGCTGGAGCCGATCTTCGACGCGGAGTTCCGGCGGCAGTGGGCGTCGTACGAGGCGTACAACCACGCCTTCGCCGAGGCGCTGGCCGAGGAGGCGGCGGACGGCGCCGCGGTGCTCATCCAGGACTACCACCTGGCGCTCGCCCCCCGGATGCTCCGCCGGCTCCGCCCCGACCTGCGCATCGGCCACTTCTCACACACCCCGTGGGCCCCGCCGGACTACTTCCGCCTGCTGCCCGACGACATCGCGGCCGAGCTGCTGACCGGCATCCTGGGCGCGGACCGGGCGGCCTTCCTGACCCAGCGGTGGGCGGACGCCTTCACCGACTGCTGTCACGCGGTGCTGGGCCCCGGCATCCCGTCCGGGACCCGGATCGGGGTGCACGGACTGGGGGCCGACGCCGACTTCCTGCGCGAGCGGGCGCACCGGCCGGACGTGGACGAACGGATGGCCGCGCTGCGGGAGGAGATCGGCGAGGGGCGCCGGACGATCGTCCGGGTGGACCGCACCGAGCTGTCCAAGAACATCGTGCGCGGCCTGCTGGCGTACCGGCAGCTGCTGGAGGACCACCCCGAGTGGCGCGAACGGGTGGTGCATCTGGCGTTCGCGTACCCGTCCCGGCAGGATCTCGCCATCTACCGCGAGTACACGGCCGAGGTGCAGCGGGTGGCGGAGACGATCAACTCCGTGTTCGGGACCGAGGGTTGGACGCCGGTCGTGCTGCACGTCAAGGACGACTTCGCCCGCTCCCTGGCCGCGTACCGGCTCGCGGACGTGGCCCTGGTCAACCCGATCCGGGACGGCATGAACCTGGTCGCCAAGGAGGTACCGGTCGTCTCCGACGAGGGGTGCGCGCTGGTGCTGTCGCGGGAGGCGGGGGCGTACGAGGAGCTGGGCGAGGACGCGCTCGTGGTGAACCCGTATGACATCGGGGGGACGGCGAGGGCGTTGCACGAGGCGCTGAGCCTGGCGGGGGGTGAGCGGGCGGAGCGGTCGAAGAGGTTGGCCGCGGCTGCTACTGCGTTGCCGCCGGCGCAGTGGTTCCTGGATCAGCTTGGTGCGCTTGAGCAGTGATGGCGTTGTCACGCCATGTGTACCGCCAGTGCTCGGAGTAGCGCTACGACTCCCTCCGGGCCGTCCACCACCATGTCCGCCCGCTCCGCCAGTTCCGTGACCTCTGCGCTGCCGCTGCAGATCAGGAGGCCGGGGATGCCGTCGGAGCGGAGTTTGTCGATGGCCGCGTAGGCGGGGAGGTCACCCAGGTCGTCGCCGGCGTAGACCACGCACTCGGCGCGGGTGGTGCGGGCGTGGTCGAGGAGGGCGACGCCCTTGTCCATGCCGGGCGGGCGGAGTTCGAGGACCAGCCGGCCGGGCTCGACGATCAGGCCGTGCCGGGTGGCGAGGTCGGCGAGGGGGTCGCGGAGGGCCTCGAACGCGGCCTGGGGGTTGTCGGCGCGGCGGGTGTGGACGGCGACGGCGCGCCCCTTCTCCTCGATCCAGGTGCCGTGCCCGGCGCCGACGCGGTCCAGGAGACCCGGCAGCTCGGCGCGGACCGCGGCCACGCCGGGGTGGGGCGGGGGTGCGGTGACCGTGCCGGTCGCGGCGTCCCAGCGCTCGGCGCCGTAGTGGCCGAGGACGACGAGGTGCTCCAGGCCGGGGACGCCGGCGAAGCCGCCGTGCCGGACCGCCACCTCGGCGGGTCTGCCGGTGACCACGGCCACCGAGGCCACCTTGGGGGCGAGGGTGGTGAGTGCGGGGACCGCGTCGGGGTGGGCTCGGGCCTGCTCCGGGTCGGCGACGATGGGGGCCAGCGTGCCGTCGAAGTCGAGGCCGATCACCGCGGTGTGCGGCTTGGCGAGCAGTGCGGCGAGTCCATCCCGGCCGGCCTGGGTCACCGGGGTCGGCAGAAGGTCCATACACCGACAGTATCCAGCGCGGGCCGGGGTCACTCCTGGCGGCGAAACCTCAGCGCTCGGAGCGGCGTGCCTCCCGTACGCGCCGCAACCGGTTCACCGTCACCGGATCCAGCGCCAGTGCCCTCTCGTCGTCCAGTAGGGCGTTGAGGAGCTGGTAGTAGCGCACCGGTGCCAGGCCCAGTTCCTCGCGTATCGCCCGTTCCTTCGCGCCGGGGCCGGGGAAGCCCCGGCGCTCCAGCGCGAGGATGGCTTTTTCGCGGGTGCCCAGTTCCATGGGGGCCACCGTAACGCCGGGCACTGACAGGCGGCGGCTCAGTTCACATCCTCGCTGTCGGCCTCGGTCGCCGTCGCCTGGAGGCCGGTCAGGACGCCGGCGGGGCTGCCGGCGGGGGTGACCGCCTGGCCGATCTGCTTCTTCACGGCCGCGCTGACCGCCGCCCAGGAGGTCTTGCCGACGGGATACAGCTCGGAGGTCGGAAGCTGGTCGAGGAAGGGGTGCAGGGCCTTGTCCGGGGCCGAGTCCGACTCGGTCATGGTGTTGGACGCGGAACCGGTGACCGGGAGGAGTCCGTACTCGCGGGAGAAGGCGAGGACGTTCTTCTGGTCGTAGACGAAGTCGAGGAAGTCGCCTATCTGATCGGCGTGCCCGTGCTGCTTGAAGCCCATCATCCAGTCGGCGACGCCCATCGCGGCCCTGGCCTTGCCGCTGCGGCCCGGCATCGGGACCATGCCGAACTGCACGCCCTTCTTGGCTGCCTGCTGGATCAGCGTGGGATGCCCGTTGAGCATGCCGACCTGGCCGTCGGCGAAGGCGGCGAAGGCGTCCGCGCGGTTGAGCTTGCCGGGGGCGACCGGACCGGTCAGGCCCTTGCCGACCAGCTCGTCCTTGAGCCAGGTGAAGGTCTGGACGTTCTCCGCCGAGTCGATGGTGTAGGTGCCGATGTCGTCGGTGTAGCCCTTGCCGCCGCTCAGCAGCCACTGCATGGTCTCGGCCTGCGCCTCCTCGGGGCCGAGCGGCAGCGCGTAGGGGTACTTCACCCCCTCGTCCTTGAGCGCCTTCGCGTCGGCGGCCAGCTCGCTCCAGGTGGTGGGCGGGGTGATGCCGGCCTTGGCGAAGAGGGTCTTGTTGTAGAAGAGCACCCGGGTGGAGGCGGCGAACGGGATGCCGTACTGCACGTGCTTCCACTCGCCCGCGTCGGCGAGCTGGGAGAGGAAGTCGGCCTGGGTGCGGATGGAGAGCAGGTCGGAGGCCTGGTAGAGCTTGCCCGCGGCCGCGTAGTCGGCGTAGGCGCCGATCTGGGCCAGGTCGGGTGCGTCTCCGGCGTCGACCATCTCCTTGACCTTGCGGTCGACGTCGTTCCAGGAGTAGACGCTGACCTCGACCTTCACGCCGGAGTGCTGGGACTCGTACGCCTTGACAAGGTTGTCCCAGTACTTCTTCGAGCTGTTGGCGGCCGAGTCGCCGTAGTCGGCCGCGACCAGTCTGAGGGTCACGTCGGAGGAGCCCGTACTCCCGCAGCCGCCGAGGACCGCCGTCATGCCCAGTGCGGACACCACCGCGATCGTTCCTGCCGTACGCCGACGCACCGTCAAAGCCCCAACCCTGCTGTCTGACCGTTCAATATGTGGACACATAAGGTCTACACCACGTGAGTGGACTAGACCTCTTGTGGGTCCGCGGGCCACACTGTCCCCCGTGAGACATGTCATCGCCCTGGACGTGGGCGGTACCGGGATGAAGGCGGCCCTCGTCGGAGACGACGGCGCGCTGCTGCACCGCGCCCGCCGGGCCACCGGCCGCGAGCGCGGGCCCGAGGCGGTGGTCGGGACCATCCTCGACTTCGCCTCGGAGCTGCGCGCGTACGGCATCGAGCGCTACGGCGAACCGGCCGCCGCGGCCGGCCTCGCGGTCCCCGGCATCGTCGACGAGGAGCACGGCATCGCCGTCTACGCGGCCAACCTCGGCTGGCGGGACGTACCGCTGCGCGCCCTGCTCGCCGACCGGCTCGGCGTGCCCGTGGCACTCGGCCACGACGTGCGCACCGGCGGGCTCGCCGAGGGCCGGATCGGCGCGGGCAAGGGCGCCGACCGGTTCCTGTTCGTGCCGCTGGGCACCGGCATCGCCGGCGCCATCGGCGTGGACGGGCGGGTGGAGGCGGGCGCGCACGGCTTCGCCGGCGAGATCGGCCATGTCGTCGTGCGCCCCGGAGGCACCCCCTGCCCCTGCGGGCAGCGCGGCTGCCTGGAGCGGTACGCCTCCGCGTCCGCCGTCAGCGAGGCGTGGGCGGCGGCCTGCGGGGACCCGGACGCGGACGCCGCCGACTGCGCGAAGGCCGTCGCGTCCGGCGACCCGAACGCCGTCCGGGTCTGGCAGGAGGCGGTGGACGCGCTGGCCGACGGCCTGGTCACCGCCCTCACCCTGCTGGACCCGCGCACGCTGATCATCGGTGGCGGCCTGGCCGAGGCGGGGGATGTGTTGTTCCAACCACTGCGGGACGCCGTCCGGCGCCGGGTCACCTTCCAGAAACTGCCGTCCATCGTCCCGGCCGCCCTCGGCGACACGGCCGGCTGCCTGGGCGCGGGGCTGCTTGCGCGGGACCTATTGACCAGCACTCCTACGACTCCGGAGGTAAGCACCTGATGGCCACTGAGCGGGACTGCCCAACTCCGGAGGCTTCGCCAGAGGCGCGGGGAACTGCGCGACGAGCCCCCACCGGCCCGCAGGTACTCACCGGCGCGAACGTGGTGCTTCCCACCGGCACGGTGAAGAACGGCCAGGTACCCGTAGACGGCAAGCGCATCGCCAGCACAGCGCCAGCCAACGCTGAGGTGATCGACGTATCCGGCCACTGGCTAGTACCCGGCTTCGTCGACATCCACAACCACGGCGGCGGCGGAGCCTCCTTCTCCGGTACGGCCGAGGACATCCTGACCGCCATCCACACCCACCGCCTGCACGGCACCACCACCCTGGTCGCCTCCACCGTCACCGACGAGATGGACCTGCTGGTGCGGCAGGCGGGGCTGCTGAGCGAGCTGGCCGAGCAGGGCGACATCGCCGGGATCCACTTCGAGGGGCCCTTCATCTCGCCGTGCCGCAAGGGCGCGCACTCCGAGGAGCTGCTGCGTGACCCGGAGCCGGCCGAGGTGCGCAAGCTGATCGACGCGGGGCGCGGCAAGGCGACGATGGTCACGCTCGCCACCGAGCTGCCGGGCGGCATCGACTCGGTACGGCTGCTCGCGGAGCACGGAGTGATCGCGGCGATCGGGCACACGGACGCCACGTACGAGCAGACGGTCGAGGCCATCGACGCGGGCGCCACGGTCGCCACCCACCTCTTCAACGCCATGCCGACTCTCGGCCACCGCTCCCCCGGCCCGATCGCCGCGCTGCTGGAGGACGAGCGGGTCACGGTCGAGCTGATCAACGACGGCACCCATCTCCACCCCGCCGCGCTGGAGCTGGCGTTCCATCACGCGGGCGCCTCCCGGGTCGCGTTCATCACCGACGCGATGGACGCGGCCGGCATCGGCGACGGCCGCTACATGCTCGGCCCGCTGGAGGTCGAGGTCAGTGAAGGTGTGGCCCGGCTGGTGGAGGGCGGCTCGATCGCGGGGTCCACGCTCACCCTGGACCGCGCGTTCAAGCGGGCGGTGACGGTCGACAGGCTGCCGGTGGAGGACGCGGTAGCGGCGCTTTCCGCCACCCCGGCCCGCCTCCTGGGCCTCTCCGACCGCATCGGCTCCCTGGAGCCCGGCAAGGACGCCGACCTGGTGCTGCTGGACCAGAACTTCGACCTCAAGGGCGTGATGCGCCGGGGTGAATGGGTGGTGGCGCCCCAACTGCCCTGATCCGTCCCCCTCTTCGCCGGACGGCGGCCGATCCTCGTACTGGGCCGGCCGCCGTCTCTTTGGCATGATCGGGGCCCCGGAACCGAGGCGCACGTACTTCGAGGGAGGTCGGCCCGGGTGATCCTCACGGTCACACTGAACACCGCTCTCGACATCACCTATCGCGTACGGTCCCTGCGGCCGCACGCCTCGCACCGCGTCTCGGACGTCATCGAACGGCCGGGCGGCAAGGGTGTGAACGTGGCCCGGGTGCTGGCCGCCCTCGGGCATGAGGTGACGGCCACCGGGTTCGCGGGCGGCGCCACCGGCCAGGTACTGCGCGAGCACCTCTCGGCCACGCCGGGGGTGACGGACGCGCTCGTCCCGATCGCGGGTGCCACCCGCCGCACGATCGCGGTCGTGGACGATCTCTCCGGCGACACGACCCAGTTGAACGAGCCGGGCCCGCAGATCTCCCCCACCGAGTGGGGCCTCTTCCTGGACCGCTACGAGGAACTGCTGGCCCCCGCCTCGGCGGTGGCCCTCTCCGGCAGCCTGCCGCCGGGGGTACCGGTGGGCGCGTACGCGGGCCTGATACGCACGGCCCGCGCGTTCGGCGTCTCCGTGCTCCTGGACACCAGCGGCGAGCCCCTGCGCCGGGGGGTGGCAGCCCGCCCCGACATCATCAAGCCCAACTCCGACGAACTGGCCGAACTCACCGGCTCCCACGACCCGTTGCGCGCCACCCAGGACGCCCGCCGCCGCGGCGCCCACACAGTGGTCGCCTCCCTCGGCCCCGAAGGCCTCCTCGCCGTAACCCCCGAGGGCCGCTGGCGCGCCGCCCCACCCGCCCACATCCACGGCAACCCGACGGGCGCGGGCGACTCGGCGGTCGCAGGCTTGCTGTCGGGTCTGGTGGAACGACTTCCGTGGCCGGAGCGGCTGGCCCGCGCGGTCGCGCTGTCAGCGGCGACTGTACGGGCCCCGGCGGCGGGCGAGTTCGACCTAGCGGCGTACGAGGAGCTGGTGGGGCGGGTGGCGGTGACCGGGGTGGCCAGCGCGGCCTAGCTGTCCCGCTTGACCTGGCCCTTCTTCAGCCAGAGCTGGTCCAGCAGGACATCGCACTTGTCGCCGGGCTGGCAGGAGAGCGAGATGGTGTTCGGGCCCTTGTTCAGCGTCGGCCAGGCGTAAGTCTCCGTCCAGGCCTCTGCCGGGTCGTTCTTGTGGGTGAAGTTGCCGAGGTTGAACTTGCCGCCGAACGGCTTGCCATTGACGGTGAGGGTCATCGACTGATCCTCACCGGCGTTGCTGAACCGCGCGAAGATCGTGTAGGTGCCGTCCTCGGGGATGTTGTTGAACGTCCAGGTCACCGAGGAACCGACCGTGTTCAGCCCGCCCACATACGTACCGCCCGCCGCCTGCGCACCCTTGACGTCCGATGCCTTCGTCGCCTCGCCGGCCAGCTGGAGAGCGCTCGCGTCCGTCTTCGGCAGGTCGCCCGACGCTGCCGAGTTGCTGCTGGACGGGCTCGGCTTGCCGCTCTGGGACTGGGTCGGGGAGGTGCCCACCTGGCTGCTGGACTTGTTGTCGTCCGAGCCGCCGTTGAGCATCGCGACGCCGATGCCGATGACGACCGCGGCGACCACCGCGATGGCGCCGATCAGCAGGCCCTTGGTGTTCGGGCCACGGCGGCCGGGGGCCGGCGCGGCGGGCTGGCGGCTGGTCGGGGCGCCGCCGGGGAGGGTCTCGGGGGCCTGGTAGTGGGCGTTCGGCTGGCCGTAGGCGCCCTGCTGCTGCGGCGGGACACCGGGCTGCTGCTGGCCGTACTGCGGCGCCTGCTGCCCGCCGTAGGTACGCTCGCCGACCGCACGCACTCTGCTGACCGAGTTCGGGTAGCCGTAACCACCGGACGGCGGCTGGGCTCCTCTGGCCTGACCGTCGGCGTACAGGTAGCCGAACGGGTCGTCGTCCTCGGGCGTGCTCGGGCTGTTTTCGCCGGGCGTCATCCCTTGGTCTCCTCAGCAGGTGCGGGTGGATCCGGTACAGGTCTGGAATGGCGAGCCTACCCGCTCCAGCTGGCCCAAACGGGTGACTCAGACCGCATCAACTCACTGACCTGCGGATCATCCGGCGCGTCGGTGCTGTTTGGGACGAGATCGTTTCTCTACGTACATCCGCTCGTCGGCTGACTTCAACACTTCGTCCGCAGTCATGCCGCAGTGTGCCCAGCCGATGCCGAAGCTGGCGCCCACCCGGACGGCCCGGCCCTCGGCGCGGATCGGCTGGATGATCTCGTTGCGCAGACGTACGGCCAGGTCCTGGGCGTCGGCCTTGCCGAGGCCGTCGGCGAGGATCACGAACTCGTCGCCGCCGAGGCGGGCCACCGTGTCCCCGTCGCGCACACCCCTCGACAGCCGCCGGGCGACCTCGATCAGGACCGCGTCGCCCGCGTTGTGCCCGAACCGGTCGTTGATCGACTTGAAGCCGTCCAGGTCGCAGAAGAGCACCGCGAGGCCCTTGGTGCCGTCGTCGTGGCCCTCCTCGGGGGCCGCGATGTGGACGTGGTGGTCGTACCCGTCGTACGCCTCCGCACCCGGTGCGAAGTCGAAGCCGTGGCCGACGGGGCTGTCGTACGCGGGGTGGCCGTAGGCCGCGTCCAGGGACTCCAGCGCGCCGGCGTGGGCCTGCCGCTGGCAGAGGCGGCCCGACAGGCGGGAGCGCAGCTCGGCGGAGTTCGGCAGGCCGGTGAGGGAGTCGTGGGAGGCGCGGTGGGCGAGCTGCAGCTCGCGGCGCTTGCGCTCCTCGATGTCCTCGACGTGGGTGAGCAGGAAACGGGGGCCGTCGGCGGCGTCCGCGACGACCGAGTTGCGCAGGGACACCCAAACGTACGTGCCGTCGCGGCGGCCGAGGCGGAGTTCCGCGCGGCCTCCCTCGGCGGAGGTCCGGAGCAGGGTGCCGATGTCCTCGGGGTGGACGAGGTCGGAGAAGGAGTAGCGGCGCATCGCGGAGGCGGGGCGGCCCAGCAGACGGCACAGCGCGTCGTTGGTGCGCAGGATCCGGCCGTGCTGGTCGCCGCCCATCTCGGCGATCGCCATGCCGGAGGGGGCGTACTCGAACGCCTGCCGGAAGGATTCCTCGCTGGCGCGCAGCGCCTGCTGGTCGCGCTCCAGGCGGACCAGGGCGCGCTGCATGTTCGCACGTAGACGCGCGTTGCTGATCGCGATGGCGGCCTGGAAGGCGTACATCTGCAGGGCCTCGCGGCCCCAGGCGCCGGGGTGGCGGCCGTTGCGCGGCCGGTCGACGGATATGACACCGAGCAGCTCGCCGGAGGAGCCGCCCTGCACGCCGGGTGTGTACATGGGCGCGAAGAGCCGGTCGGAGGGGTGCCACTCGTCCTCGAAGCGGGGCGCGGGCCCGTCGGTGTACCACTGCGGGACGTCATCGTCGTCCAGCACCCAGCCCTCGGTGTGCGGTATGAACACCAGGTCGCCCCACTGCTCACCCATGCTCAGCCGGCGCAGCCAGGAGTCACGGGAGCCGACCCGCCCGGTGATCAGGGCCTCGGCGGCGGAGTTGCCGGAGAAGGCGGCGACGACCAGGTCGCCGTCGGGGCGTACGAGGTTGACGCACGCCATCTCGTACCCGAGAGCGCCCACGACGCCGTCGGAGACGGTCTGCAGTGTGTCCGCCAGGCTGCGTGCCGTGTTCATGTCGGCCATGACCTGGTGCAGCTGTCGCAGGGACGCAAGACGGACATACGGCTCCGACTCGGTCTCCATGCTCGCCCTCCCCCCGAGACCTCGCAGCGAATCAAGGGTTCTCATCGGCGTATCGCCATTACCAGCTTCCGCCACTGAATCACAGCGCGCTGCCCACTCGGTACACAGGGTCAACAATTAACGGGCCTTGTGACTCAAGTCACAGAAGAACGTGAACAATTGAGTGGAGTTTCTGCGTTTCCCCTGTGTGTTTCCTGGACGCAGGCTTTGTGATGTGTCCTTCCCTGGTCCTAGGACCCGGCTAGGGCGCAGGCCCGATGCGCCGCGCACGGTGCGGAGATTAGCGTCACCGGCGTGCTGAACACTCCCTCACCCACCGCCACAGCCGCTTCCGGGCATGCTGAGGGGGTGAGCAACGACGAGTTCCGGGCCGCGATGTCCCGGCTGGCCGCGGGCGTGGTCCTGGTGACCGCGCAGGAGCCGCCGCTGGACCCGGACGACCCGACCGCGCCGGGCGGCGAGGACGTCGGCATGACCGCCACGGCCTTCATGTCCGTCTCGCTGGACCCGCCGCTGGTGCTGGTCAGCCTGCGCACGGGCGCCCGCATGGACGACCTGCTCGACGAGCAGCCGCTGTGGGCGGTCTCGGTGCTCACCGAGAGCCAGCGCCACGTCGCCGGCCGCTTCGCCATGAAGGGCCGCATCAGCGACCGCCTGCTCTTCGAGGACCTGCCCTGCATCCGCGGGGAGGCCTCCGGCGCCCCGCTGGTGGGCGGCGCGCTGGCCACCCTGGAGTGCCGCACCGAGCAGCGGGTGACGGCCGGGGACCACACGCTCGTCATCGGCCGGGTGCTGACCGCGCGGGTGCCGAGCGCGGAGGGCGGGCCGCTGATGTATTTCCGCGGCCGGTACCGGCAGTTGGGGTGATCGGGCGCGCCGGAATTCCGTGGCTGCGCCGTCATCGATCTGCTTAATGCGCGCGGATGACTGCTGATCCGACTGCGCATCTGACTGCTCATCCGACTGTTCATCTGGAAGAGATAACGCCCCGGAATCTCGAAGCCGCTCTCGCCATTCGCATCCGCCCCGACCAGGAACACGCGGTCGAGCCGGTGGCCCACTCCCTCGCCGAGGCGTACGTCCACCGAGCCGGTCTCGCCTGGCCCCGGCTGATCGTGGACGGCGACCGCCCGGTCGGCTTCCGCCGCCGAGGAACAGGGCAAGGGGTACGGCCGCTTCGCCGTCGACTCCGTCACCGCGGAACTGCGCAGCCGGGGCGCCAAGGAGATGTACGTCACCTGGCATCCCGGCCCGGACGGCGGTGGGGTGGCCTCGTGGCAGGCGAGGTCGGCTCCTGACAGCCGGAGCCGGCTAGCCCCAGTCCCGGCCCGAGCGGCCCCGCTTCGTGTCCGAGCGCTGCTTCTTCTCGCGCAGTCGGCGCTCGTTGATGCCGCGGGGGATGCGGGTCGGTCTGCGGGGCTTGGGCGGGGGTGCGGTGGCCTCGGCGAGGAGGGCGGCTAGGCGTACGGCGGCGGTCTCGCGGTTGCGCCACTGGGACCGGTGCTCGGAGGACCGTACGACCACGACCCCGTCGACCAGCCGCCCGGCCAGCCGCTGCAGCGCCCGCTCCTTCCACACCTCGGGAAGCGCCTCGGTGGCCGTGAGGTCGAAGCGCAGCTCCACCTGCGAGTCGCTGGTGTTCACATGCTGGCCACCGGGCCCGGAGGATCTGGAGAAACGCCACGTCAGCTCGGCCTCGGGTAGCGAGACCGAGCCACGGATGAGGTAAGGCCCGGACATGCATCCCATGTTCCCGGTCCGGCCCGCCTCACGTCACCCGGTTTTCCTTATGGGTAAAAAAGGTAAAGGGATCCGGAACCATCGGGACCCCCCTCGACGTTCTCCCCGGTGACGGTAGCTTCGTCGGCACAGAAACCTAAAAGGGAAGGGACTCCCAATCATGGCTGTAAGCCTGTCCAAGGGTGGCAACGTCTCGCTCACCAAGGAGGCTCCGGGCCTGACCGCCGTCACCGTGGGCCTCGGCTGGGACGTCCGCACCACCACCGGCACGGACTTCGACCTGGACGCCTCCGCCATCGCGGTCAACGGGCAGGGCAAGGTCTACTCGGACGCCCACTTCGTCTTCTTCAACAACAAGCAGACCCCGGACAACTCGATCGTCCACACCGGCGACAACCGCACGGGCGAGGGCGCGGGCGACGACGAGGCGATCAACGTCAACCTGGCCGCCCTCCCGGCCGACATCGACAAGATCGTCTTCCCGGTCTCCATCTACGACGCCGAGAACCGCGGCCAGAACTTCGGCCAGGTCCGCAACGCCTACATCCGCATCATCAACCAGGCCGGCGGCGCCGAGATCGCCCGCTACGACCTCTCCGAGGACGCGGCCACCGAGACCGCGATGGTCTTCGGCGAGCTGTACCGCAACGGCGCGGAGTGGAAGTTCCGCGCGGTGGGCCAGGGCTACGCCTCGGGCCTGGTGGGCATCGCCCAGGACTTCGGTGTGAACGTCTGACGGACGCCGCGCTGCGCGGGGACCCCTGGCTTCGGCCGGGGGTCCCGGCATTCGGGGCCGTGAAGCAGCCCTACCAGCCCGTCGGCCGGTAATAGCCCAGCACGGCGGACAGTTGGGCGAACCACTCCCCCAGCCGCGCCCTCGGCTTCGCCTCGACCACGCACTCGTAGAACCGACCGTCCGGGAGGACCACCGCCACCATCAGGGCCTTGCCGGACGGAGCCACCTTGTAGTGGACGCTGCGGATCTCCTGCCAGGGGAAGTCGACGGACATGCCGTGGTCCTCGAAGGCCACGCCCTGGGTGTCGACCACGATCGAGTTGTGGCGGTCGACCGCCATGAACTCCGGGCCGCTGACATGCGGCTGGGGTGAGGTCGGGGCGTAGGCGTACTGGGGTGGCGGGGGGCCGAAGCCCGCTTGAGCGGTGGCCGGCGGGAGCGGTGGTGGTGGCGGTGGCTGTTGGCCGTAGGGGGGCTGGTTGCCGTACGGCGGTGGCTGGGTGGTCATCGTCTTCCGTCTCCCCGGACATGGTGTGGCTCCTGCGGAAATCTATCCAGCACCCCGGCGCCCCCAGAAGGACCCGGTCAGTGGATAGGGTCCCGTCATGCTCCTCGAACGGCTCTCGTCGACCGACGGCTCCCTCCCCGCTGAGCTGCTCACCGAGCTGACGGCGCTGTACGCCTCCCACCACGAGTTCCACGCCCTCAGCGGCGACTTCCCCGACCCGGACGACATCCGCCCCGAGCAGGTGGCGGTCGCGCTGGCCGACGACCTGGCCCACCCGGACGCCGAGGTACTGCTGGCCCGGTCCGAAGGGCGACTGGTCGCGATCGTGATCACGCTGGCCCACCACCCCGACCCGGCCGACCCGGACCCGTGGATCGGGCTGCTGATGGTCGACGCGGCCGAGCAGGGCAAGGGGTACGGCCGGCGGGTCGCCACGCTGGTCGAGGAGCGCTTCCGTGCCGCCGGGCGCCGGGCCGTTCGACTCGCCGTCCTCGACAACAACCCGAAGGGCCTGGCCTTCTGGACCGCCCTCGGCTACGAGGTCGTCGACCACCGCCCCGACCGCGCCCTCGGCCGCCCCTGCGCCGTGCTGCGCAAGGTGCTGCGAACCCCCCGGCAGGCGGCCCGAGTCGCCGTCGTCGACCCGGAGGGCTCCGTCCTCCTCTTCCGGTACGACAACGTCGAGGTCGGCGTCCACTGGGCCCTGCCCGGCGGCGGCCTGGAGCCCGGCGAGGGCCCACGCGAGGGCGCCCTACGGGAACTGGCCGAGGAGACCGGCTGGACCGACCTGGAGCCGGGCCCCCTGCTGTGCACCTGGGAACACGACTTCACGCACTCCTCCACCCCCGTCCGCCAGCACGAGCACATCTACGTCACCCACGGCCCCCACCGCGAACCGGCCGGCCCCGCCCTCGCCGCCGCGCACGCCGCCGACGGCATCCTCACCTGGCGCTGGTGGAGCAGGCAGGAGCTGGCCGAGGAGGCGGAGCCGGTGTGGCCGCCGGACCTCGCCCGGCTGCTGGACGAGTGGGAAGGCTGAGCGGACTGTGGGGCATCAAGTTCGCTTGATTCAAAGGAAGTTGACCGCACGCGCCGCGTCCGGATAGCGGATTTCGCAGCACGTCTTTCGGATACGAACACGTAAAGTCTTGTCGGCACCCTGTCAAACGGGCCGTTCCCGGTGTCACTCTCTCCTCGCCGCCGCAACTCTGTGCATCCCCTGTGTCCCGTCTGTGTCTCCAACCCCACGGAGACCAGCCTGAAGGAGATCGAGTGAGACAGCAGCCCCACGCTCCCCGCACCTCCCGCAAGACCGCCGTGCGCGCCGCCGCCCTGGTCGGCTCGGCCGCGATGGTCGTCCTCGCGCTGCAGAACGGCGCCGCGACCGCCGCCCCCACGCACACCCCCGGCGCCACGGCCCTCCCGCTCGGCGTCACGGCCCGTGCCGCCGCCATCGAGTCGGCCCAGCGGCACGCCGGTGCGGCGGCCCGGGAACTCGGCCTCGGCGCCAAGGAGAAGCTGGTCGTCCGGGACGTGGTGAAGGACGTGGACGGTACCGTCCACACCCGTTACGAGCGGACGTACGCCGGTCTCCCCGTCCTCGGCGGCGACCTGGTCACCCACGCGGCGAAGAACGGTTCGCTCAAGGGCGTCAGCAAGGCGACCAAGGCCCGGATATCCGTGCCGACCACCACCGCGGCCGTCTCCCCCGCGAGTGCGAAGAAGAGCGCCCTCAAGGCCGCCGGCAGCGCCGCCAAGGCCACCGCCTCGACCTCCCGCAAGGTCGTCTGGGCGGCCGGTGCCAAGCCCGTCCTCGCCTACGAGTCCGTCGTCAAGGGCCTCCAGCACGACGGCACCCCGAGCGAACTGCACGTCATCACCGACGCGCAGACCGGCAAGAAGCTCTACTCCTACCAGGGCATCGACACCGGCACGGGCACCAGCCGGTACAGCGGCACCGTCACGCTCGGCACCACCCCCTCGGCCTCCGGCGGCTACGACCTGATCGACGGCGGCCGCGGCGGGCACAAGACGTACGACCTGAACGGCGGTACGTCCGGCACCGGCGCCCTCTTCCACGACGCCGACGACGTCTGGGGCGACGGCACCGTCACCAACCGCCAGACCGCCGCTGTCGACGCCGCCTACGGCGCCGCCGTCACCTGGGACTTCTACAAGTCCGCGTTCAACCGCAACGGCATCGCGGGCGACGGCAAGGCCGCCTACTCCCGCGTCCACTACGGCAACGCCTACGTCAACGCCTTCTGGGACGACAGCTGCTTCTGCATGACGTACGGCGACGGCTCCGGCAACACCGACCCGCTGACCTCCCTCGACGTGGCCGGCCACGAGATGAGCCACGGGCTGACCGCGGCCACGGCGAAGCTCAACTACAGCAAGGAGTCCGGCGGTCTGAACGAGGCCACCTCGGACATCTTCGGCACCTCGGTGGAGTTCTTCGCGAACAACTCCTCCGACCCCGGTGACTACCTCATCGGCGAGAAGATCGACATCAACGGCAACGGCACCCCGCTGCGCTACATGGACAAGCCCAGCAAGGACGGCGGCTCCGCCGACTACTGGTCGAGGACGGTCGGCCGGCTCGACGTGCACTACTCGTCGGGCGTCGCCAACCACTTCTTCTACCTGCTGAGCGAGGGCAGCGGCGCGAAGACGATCAACGGTGTCTCCTACAACTCCCCGACGTACGACGGCTCCACGGTCACCGGCATCGGCCGAGCCAAGGCCGACCAGATCTGGTACAAGGCCCTGACCACGTACTTCACCTCGACGACCACCTACGCGGGTGCCCGCACCGGCACCCTGCAGGCCGCGGCGGACCTGTACGGCTCGGGCAGCGCGGAGTACAACGCGGTGGCGGCGGCCTGGAAGGCGGTCAACGTCAAGTAACCGCACGCGCACGGCAGTACGACGGCCGGGCCGCCCGTCAGGGGTGGTCCGGCTTGCCGTTGCCGTACAGCCAGTCCTTCCAGATCTCGCCGAAGTCCTTGTCCGGGGCCTTCTTCTCCACGTACGCGGTGAAGTCGGCGGTGTCGGCGGTGCCGTAGCGGTGGGCGGCGGCCCAGCCCTGGATGATGTCGTAGAAGGTGTCGTCGCCGACCTTCTGGCGGATCTTCTGCAGGACCATCGCGCCGCGCTCGTAGACCGGGCTGTCGGAGATGTGCGCGGCGCCGGAGGGCTTGGCCGGCGGGAAGGCCCAGATGCCCTCGTCGTCGCCCTCGTACAGCTCGGTGAAGGTCTGCTGGGCGCTCTTGCCGCCGTGGTCCTCCGCGTACAGCCACTCCGCGTACGTCGCGAAGCCCTCGTTGAGCCACATGTCCCGCCAGGTCCTCGGGGTGACCGAGTCGCCGTACCACTGGTGGGCGAGTTCGTGCACGAGGGTGCTGGTGTCGAGCTGGTCGGCGGGGAAGACGGGCCGGGTCTGGGTCTCCAGGGCGTAGCCGGCGTCGCCCGGGCGGTCGACGATCGCGCCGGTGGAGGAGAAGGGGTACGGCCCGAAGTTGGTCTCCTCCCAGTCGATGATGTCGGGGATCTTCGCGAGCACCTTGGCACTGGCCTCGGCCTGGGTGGGGTCGACGGCGGTGAGGACGGGCAGGCCGTGCGGGCCCGTGGTGTGGGTGATGTCGTAGTGGCCGATGGCGACAACGGCGAGATAGCCGGCCATGGGCTGGGCGGAGTGCCAGGCGAAGGTGGTCCGGCCGCCCTTGGTGCTCTGGCTGGTCAACTCGCCGTTGGAGACGGCCTGGAGGCCCTTCGGGACGGTGACCGTGATGTCGTACGTCGCCTTGTCCGAGGGGTGGTTGTTGCCCGGGAACCAGGCCATGGAGCCGACCGGCTCGCCGAGGGCGAGCGCGCCGTCGGCGGTGGGCAGCCAGCCCTCTTCCGAGCCGTCGGGGTCGGTGAGGGTCTTCGGGGTGCCCGCGTAGCGGACGGTGGTGCGGAACGTCTCGCCCTTGTCGAGGTCGTCATGGGGCCGGACGGTGAGTTCCTGGCCGGCGCGGTTCCAGCGGGCGCGCTTGCCCTCGACGGTGACTGAGTCGACGTCCAGTCCGGAGAGGTCGAGGTCGAAGGCGGACAGGTCCTTCGTGGCGCGGGCGGTGATGACGGCCTTGCCGGTGAGGTGGCGGGTGCCGGGGGTGTAGTCGAGGATGAGGGCGTAGTGGGTGACGTCGTAGCCGCCGTTGCCCGCCTTCGGGAAGTACGGATCGCGCACGCCGGAGCCGCCCGGGGTGCCGTGGACCCCGCCGTCGCACGCGGTGCCGGTAAGGGCGAGGGCGAGCAGAGCGGCAGCTGCCGGGACAAGGCGCGCGGATCTGGACATGTCAGTGATCCTAGGCGGATGAGGGGCATCGCAGCAGGGCCGGGGCTGTGGGCGTGACACCATCTCTCCCGTGCTCGACATCGGCTACGCCCTCTCCAACCGCTTCCCGGACCCGCCGCAGACCGACTACCGCCGCGCGGACGTCCACACGCTGCGGCACGACCTGTTCTGCGGGGACGTCTATCTCGCGGACACCAAGACGGACCGGGAGCTGTCCACAGCCTGGGGATGGGTGCCGGTGCTGGACTTCGCGTGGGCGCTGTGCGACATCGCGGAGCAGTTGGACCGGGACCCGATGGGCTCCCGCGCCTCCCGGCCGCAGCACGTGGAGCTGGACTTCACCGAGTCCACCGACCGGATGCTGTTCGAGCGCCGCTTCGGCTGGGTGGACATCGAGGCCGACTGGATGCCGGCCGAGGAGCCCCCGCTCACCTTCTCCCACACCGAACTCCGCCGCGAGGCCCGCGACTTCCTCCACGACCTCCTCGCCGACCTGACCGACCTCCACGAGGACCTGGCGGAGAACCCGGCGATCTGGACGCTCCAGGCCCGCTTTCCCCGCGTGTCCTGAGCATCGCTTCAGCCGACCCCACCGACCCGTCACCCCTCCACCCGGATGCCCAGCTCCCCCGCCAGCACCGGCGCCAGATCCAGCAGTTGCCCGGTGCTGATCACCGCCCCCGAGAGCCGGTCGAGACCCCGCGCGATCTCCAGCGGAACGGCCCCGCGCAGGTCCACGTCCTTCAAGGTCGCGCCGCCGAAGTCGGCCTTTCTCAGGGCGCAGTCGACGAACTCGACCCGCTCCAGGTGGGCGCCGGAGAAGTCCGGTTCGACCAGGACGCAGGACTCGAAGACGACGTCCTTGAGGCGGGCCTGGCGGAGGTTGAGGTAGTCGATCTTGCCGCCTCTGATCACGACCCGTTCCAGCACGGCGCCGTGCAGCTGGGTGCCGCCCAGGCGGGGGTCGGCCAACTCGACGTCGCGGAACGTGGACTCGGCCAGGTCCGTGCCGACGCCCCGCAGGCCGGTGAGGACCGAGTCCAGGAAGCGGGCCCGGCCCAGTGCCGTCTCGTCCACCGCGCAGCCCGTCAGCGCGCAGTCCATGAAGCGGGCGCCCACCCCGTCCTGCCCGGCCAGGTCCGCCTCCCGGAACTCCAGCCCGTCGTAGTCGCCGTCCGGCGCCAACTCCCCGTCCGTCCAGGGTTCCAGGGGTGGCAGCCGCAGCTCCGGCCGCCGTGCGCCCTTCACCACCGAATTACCCGTGCCCGTGCCCGCGCCCGTGCCCGTCGCTCTCCTCGCCATGCCCCCATGCTGCACCCCGCCACTGACAATCCGCCTGAGCTGCGGACATCGGATCCGCGGTCGGCCGATGTCACATTTCAGGGCGCTCAAACGGTCGTACTCATGGACAAGGTGAACCGACCCGAGGGAGAGCGCACCCCATGCATCGCATCACCGTCGTCGGCGGCGGCTTCGCCGGGCTCACCGCCGCCATCACCGCCGCCGAGGCAGGCGCCAAGGTCACCGTGTACGAGGCCCACCACACCCTGGGCGGCCGGGCCCGCACCGCCGAGGGGCCGTACCGGACCAACGAGGGCCCGCACGCCCTCTACAACGGCGGCCCGCACTGGATCTGGCTCAAGCAGCGGGACCTGATCGGGCCGCTCGCCCCGATCCCGCCCCTGGAGGCGGCCCGGCTGCGGCTGCGCCACCACGGCGTCCTGCGCCGCACCCCGCCCTTCGCCCTGCTCAAGCTGCTGCGCCCCAGCGTCCGTCAGGCTCCCGTCGACACCGACTTCCTCAGCTGGGCGACCGGCATCGCCGGCGAGGAGGGCGCCCGGGCGGCCGCCAACTACTCCGCCGTCGCCCTCTTCCACCACGACCCCGGCGCCCTGTCCGCCGCCTTCGTGCAGGAGCGGCTGCGCCGGGCCACCAAGCTGCCGCCGGAGGCGCACTATCCGCGGGGCGGCTGGGCGAGCGTCATCGACCGGATGGCCGCGCGGGCCTGGAACCTCGGTGTGCGGATCGAGACGCTGTCACGCGTCGACACCCTGCCGACCGACACACCCGTGGTCGTCGCCACCTCCCTGCCCGCCGCCCGGCGGCTGCTCGGCGACGACTCGCTGACCTGGTCCGGCGGCCGTACCGTCCTGCTCGACCTCGCCCTGCGCACCCGGCGCGGGGACGCCTTCGCCGTCTCCGACCTGGACGCACCGGGCTGGATCGAACGGTTCACGGCGCAGGACCGGACCCTCGCCCCGGCCGGCGAGCAGCTGCTCCAGGGGCAGATCCCGATCGGGCCCGGCGAGGCGCGCGCCGACGGTCTCGCCCGGGCCGAGGCACTGCTCGACCTGGCCTTCGAGGGGTGGCGGGAGCGGGTCACCTGGCGGCGGGAGGCGGTGGCGGACGGTCGTACGGGCGCCGTGGACCTGCCGGGCACCAGCTGGCGGGACCGGCCCTCCGTGGACCGCGGCGACGGCGTCTACCTGGCCGGCGACCAGGTGGCGGCGCCGGGCGTGCTGTCCGAAGTCTCCTTCAACAGCGCGGTCACGGCGGTGTCGCTGATCCTCGGCCGGACGGCCCTTGACCTCAAGCATGCTTGAGGTCGAAGAGTGGCCTACGGAGATGGAGACCGAGACACGATCACTGGGGGATGCCATGCACGCCGTACGCCTGTACGCCTTCGGGCCGGCCGAGAACCTGACCTATGAGACGGCCGTGGACCCGGTCCCGGGGCCGGGCGAGGTGCGGATCGCCGTGGCCGCGGCCGGGGTGCACCTCCTCGACACCGCCCTGCGCGAGGGACAGCAGGGCCCGCTGCCCGAGCTGCCCACCCTGCCGACCGTCCCCGGCCGCGAGGTCGCGGGGGTCGTGGACGCCCTCGGCGACGGCGTGGCGGAGGCCTGGCTCGGCCGGAGGGTGGTCGCCCACCTGGGCTTCGCGCCCGGCGGCTACGCCGAACTCGCCGTCACCGGCGCCGAACGCCTGCACGAGATCCCGGACGGACTGGGCTTCGCCGAGGCCGTCGCGATGATCGGGACGGGGCGTACGGCGCTGGGGATCGCGCAGTTCGCCGAGCCGGGGCCGGACGACGTGGTCGTCGTACCGGCGGCCGCGGGCGGCATCGGCACACTGCTCGTGCAGCACGCCAAGAACGCCGGAGCGACGGTGGTCGGCCTGGCGGGCGGCCCGGAGAAGACCGCCCGGGTGCGCGCGAACGGCGCCGATCTCGCCGTCGACTACACCGACTCCGGCTGGCCCGCCAAGGTCCGCGCCCACCTCGGCGGGCTCCCCGCCACGATCGTCTACGACGGTGTCGGCGGCGCGGCCGCCCGGGAGTCCGTGGCGCTGCTCGGACCCGGCGGCCGGCATCTCATCTTCGGCTGGTCGGCGGAGGGCATCGGGGAGGGACGTCAGGGCTACTCCGTCGACGGGCTCTCCGAGTCGGTGCTCGGCCCGGCGATGCTCCAGAAGGCCGGCGGCCTGCGCGCCCTCGAACTGCGCGCCCTCACCGAGGCCGGCGAAGGCCGCCTGCGCCCGGCCGTCACCCGCTTCCCCCTCTCCGAGGCGGCCGCCGCGCACCGCGCGCTGCAGAACCGCGGCACGATCGGAAAGGTGGTGCTGGAGCCATGAGGCACAAACGTGGCGAAGCCTTGCGGCAGGGATGCGGCGAACCCCTGAGGCAGAGGCCCGGCGCCCCCCGAAGCAGGGGCACGGCGAACCTCTGAGCCCCGGCCACCGCCGGTGCCTCAGTGCCGCCCCGCCACCCGGTCCGCGACACGGGCCAGCCGTGAGGACTCCGTGCTCGGGTGGAGGAGTTCGTTTCGGTCGGCGGCGCGGTAGGTGGCGTACATGCCCTGGACGCCCAGCCAGCGGAAGGGTTCCGGCTCCCACTTGCGGACCTTGTGGTTCACCCAGGGCAGGTCCGTCAGCTCGGTGCGGCCGGCCTGGCCCGAGTCCTGCTGGACGAGGTCGCGCAGGGTGCGGGCGGCGAGGTTGGTGGTGGCGACGCCCGAGCCGACGTAACCGCCCGCCCAGCCGAGGCCGGTGGCCCGGTCGAGGGTGACCGTGGCGCACCAGTCGCGCGGGACGCCGAGGACGCCGGACCAGGCGTGCTCGATGCGCAGGCCGGCGAGGGCGGGGAAGAAGCGGGTCAGGATCTCCCGCAGGGCCTCGATCGTCTCCGGCTGGGTGCGGCCGTCGTTGTCGGTCCGCGAGCCGAAGCGGTACGGCACCCCGCGCCCGCCGAGCGCGATCCGCCCGTCGGCCGTGCGCTGCGCGTACATGTAGGCGTGCGCCATGTCGCCCAGCGTCTCCCGGCCGTCCCAGCCGATCGCCGCCCACTGCTCGTCGGTGAGCGGCTCGGTGGCGATCATCGAGGAGTTCATCGGCAGCCAGGTGCGCCGCTGGCCCTTCAGGGAGGCGGTGAAGCCCTCCGTGCAGCGCAGGATGTACGGGGCGCGCACCGTGCCGTAGGGGGTCACGGCGTGCTTGGGGCGGATCTCGGTCACCGGGGTCGACTCGTGGATGGTCACGCCGAGCGCCTCGACGGCCGCCGCGAGGCCCTTGACCAGCTTCACCGGGTGCAGCCGGGCGCCGTGCGGGGTCCAGGTCGAGCCGACCGCGCCGGCCATCCTGATCCGCTCGGCGGTCTGCCGGGCGCCGTACAGCTCGCGGTCCTTCTCGCCGTACGACAGCTCGTGCTCGTGGAACGCCTTGAGACGGGCGAGCTGGGCGGGTGTGGTCGCCACTTCCAGTACGCCGCCCCGGTGCACGTCGGCGTCGATGCCCTCGGCCTCGGCGACGGCGACGACCTCGGCCACGGTGTCGTTCATCGCCTTCTGCAGCCGTACGGCGGCCTCGTGGCCGTGCAGCTTCGCGTACCGGTCGCGGCCCGCGATGCCGTTGTACAGCCAGCCGCCGTTGCGGCCGGAGGCGCCGTAGCCGCAGAACTTCTGCTCCAGGACGGTGATACGGAGGAAGGGGGCGGCCTTCTTCAGGTAGTACGCCGTCCACAGTCCCGTGTAGCCGCCGCCGACGATGACGACGTCGGCGGACGCGTCCCCGGGCAGCGGCTCCCGCACCGCCGGAAGACCGTCGTCCGCGTACCAGAAGGAGATGCCACCGTTGACGACATCGCTTGCCGAGGTGCTCATGCGCGGACGTTAACCCACGCAGCAGTCGGTGTCTCCTTCGGATTCCGTGCTTTTCGGGGGCGACAGGGCCGGTCTGGGCGGGTTCCTCGGACGGTGGACGGTGGCAGTGCGACTGGGGATGCTCGCCCGGCAAAGCCTTTCAGGGCCGAGTAGTTGACGTAGAGACTGAGTGGAAGCGGGTCCTACGGGGCGAGGCACGCGCACGGCTGGGAGCCGGTGGGCAGCGAGGTTCGACGGGACGAGGGCGGGGCCGGGGCGGCTGAGCGGCAGAGGGAGCTGGCCGAGGCCGTCCAGGATGCCCACCGTGTGTTGGACGACAACACCACGGCCCGGTCCGTCGAGGCGCTGAGTCCGGTGATCGAGCGGCTGGCCCGCGTCGAGGCCGCGTTGGCGGAGCACGGGGAGGACTTCTCCGCCGTCTTCATCGCCCTGGGTCTCGTGCTCGGCGCGCGCTGTCTGAGCAGGGGTGAAGACACGCCGTCGGGCTCCGGTTCCAAGGACCGGACCGAAGCGCTACGGCGCCTGCGGTGGGCGGACCGCCACGGGCCGCCGGCCCACCTGCTCGTCGTGCAGGCCCGCATGATGCTGATCTTCCTGCTCGCGCCCTGGAACCTGCCCCGCGCCGACGGCACCCGCACCGTCCTGCGGAACGCGCTGCTCACCTCCGGCCACCAGGAAGACCTGCTGACCGAGTCGCTGCGCCAGGACCTCACCGAGGCCGGCGAGGTCGCCGACCGGATCGCCGCGGCACCGCTCGACGCGGAGTTCCAGGAGCGGACCGCGAGGGTCAAGGGGGTCATCGAGCGGATGCTGGCTCCGGGCGCCGCCTTCGCCGACGACACGGCTGGGGCCGGCGGCGGGCCGGATGCCGACGACACGGCTGCCGCCGGCGGTGGACCGGACGTCGATGACTTCGATGACGTCGATGACACGGACGGCACCGAGGACACGGACGACCCCGAGAGCGTGCTGCTTGATGCCGTACGCGGCCTGGTGTCCCTGGCCGGCGCACGCAGCACGGCGAAGTTCACCCGCATTCTGCTCTGGCTGATCGCAGCGTTGGGGCCCCGGACCGGCGACCACGCGGGCGAGGATCTGGAGCTGGACTCGGAGGCCTCGGCGCTGTTGCGCCGGGCCGCCGTCGGCCGCGCGGCCGGCACCGAAGGCATCCGCCACGCTGCCGACCTGGCACTGAGGACCCTCCACACGCTGCCGCCGGACGCACCCGAACGGGGCCGGGTCGCCAGGCTCCACGCCTACCTGCTGGTCGAGGTGGAGGCGCTCGAACCCGGATCGGTCGACTTCCGCACCGTCGAGCGGCCCACGCCGGACCGGGCCGACGACGACGGCAACCGTCTCGAGGACTGGCCGGTCGGTCTCACCCTGGAGCCAGGTCTGGCCGCCTGTCTCGACGGCCGGCTACGGGACTTCGCTGCCGAACTCGGCGTGCGGGAGCGGCGCCAAGCGGCCGCCATCGACCGGCTGCTGGCCTACCGGACGGGCGATACCGGCTACCTGGAGGACGCGGCCACCCTGCTCGCGGAGGCGATCGACGCGAGCCCCGACTCCTGGTGGGTCATGGCCCTGCGGACGGAGCTGGCCGAGATCCAGGAGCAGGCCGCCTCGTACGGCGGCAGCTTCCACGACGCGGACAGCTCCCTGGCCACCATGCGAGAGCTGGGCGTGGCCCTGCGACACGACGGCTCGCTGCCGCTCGACGCGCCGTTCACCCTGGAGCTCCTCCTCTCCACCGCGGACAGCGAACTGCGCCATGCGGAGCGCACCGGAAACCACGAGGCCCTGCCGCGCCTGGTCGAGGAGCTGCGCGCCCGGTATGCCGCCCTGCCCGAGGACAGCGAGTGGCGGGGCAAGGTCGCGGAGCGGCTGAGCCAGTTCGACCAGCTGGGCACGGACGGCGAGGGCGCGGTTGCCGAGGCGGTGGACCTCGCCGCCGAGCGGGCAGACCTGGAACGCGTGCTCGCCGAGACCCGCCGCAAGCTCGGCGAGCCGGAGGTGTACGCCCAGCACGAGTACGACCAGCGTGTCGTGCTCGGCATGCGGATGTACCTCTCCTTCCTGCGCGGCCTCAAGGACCCCGCGCTGCTGGACGGCGCCATCACCGAGCTGACCCGCGCCCGCGCACTGCTCGCCGAGGGGCGTGGCGGAACGCGGCGCGTGGACGTCCTGATGAAGCTGGCCGAGGTCCACATGATCCGTGCCGCCGGGGGCGGCCCGCGTGCCTCCGAGGACAGGCGGGCCTTCGTGGAGATCACCCGCGAGGCGCTGGGCGAACTCGCCGCCGACGTCCTGCTCCAGATCGGCGCCGACCACGGCCTGTCGGCGGCGCTCCTGGGCGCCGTACTGTCGCGGCGGCTGGCGCTCGTCGCCCACCGCACCGGCCGGCCGGCCGACGAGGTGGCCGATCTGGAGAAGGGGCGCGCCCTGGTGCTCAAGGCCGCCGCCGCATCCCGACGAAGCATCCCCGAACTCCTCGACACCGCCGGTCACCCCGACCTGGCCCGACAGTGGCGCGCGCAGATCCATGCGGACCCACTGCGGCCGACGCCCGAAAGGGACCCATCGCGGCCGACACCCGAAACAGACCCACCACCCCCACCAACCGCAGCCACAGCCGCACCACCCCCACCCACCAACGGCCCACCCATCCCCAGCGCCCTCCGCCGCAAGGCACTCGCCGCGCTCGGCGTCCGCCCCGGCACCGCCGAAGGCCCGGGCATCCGGCAGTTGGTGGGCGCCGCCGACGTGGCCCAGCTGACGGCGGGCCTCGCCGCCACGGGCACGGACGCGCTGGTCTATCTGGTGCCCGGGGCGCCTCTGGCCAACGGCTCGTGGCCCGGCCACGCGCTGATTCTGCGTCCCGGCGCCCGCCCCACCACGCTTTCCCTGCCGGAGTTGACCAACCCCGACAGCGGGCCGCTGGGGCGTTTTCTCGACGCCGGGGCAGGACGCTCCCGGGCGCTCGCCGACCCGAAGCTGCACGCGTCGTGGAAGGCCGCCTGGGAGGGGCACTGGCAGGCCGCGCTGCGCGAGCTGTGCGAGTGGGCCTGGAAGGCGGTGATGGGCCCGGTGCTCACGGCCGTACGCCCGAAGCTCGCGGCCCTGGGACCGCTGGCCCGGCCGCCGAGGATCGTGCTGGTGCCCTGCGGCCGGCTCGGTGTCGTGCCGTGGCACGCCGCACGCCTCCGGGGGCTCGGCGAGCACGGCCACCGGTACGCCTGCCAGGAGGCCGTCCTCAGCTACGCCCCGTCCGGCACCCACTTCCTCGCCGCGGCCGCCCGGCGGCGGATGCCTCCCGCCGACGGGCCGCAGGTGCTCGTCGCCGACCCGGAACTGACGCTCCCGTGGGCCGAGGTGGAGACGGTCGCGCTGCGTGCCGGCTGCTATCCCGACGCCCTCCGGTACGGCGAGTTCGTCACCACCGACGAGGTGCCGGACGCCGAAGGCACGCCGGCGGAGCTGCTCGCCGTGCTGCCCGGCGGCGCGTCGCCGGCGTCGGTGGTCCACCTGTCCTGCCACGCCGTCGCCGCGCCACGCCCCACCGACTCCGCACTGTGGCTGGCCGCCCCGCCCGGCGCGGGCCAGGACGCCGGCCGACTCACCGTGGCCGGCATCCTCGACGGCGCGTCGGGGCGCCGGCCGGACTCCGCGGGTCCGCTGGTCGTGCTCAGCGCCTGCGAGACCGACCTGAGCACGCGCCACCACGACGAGGCGCTGACCCTCGCCACCGCGCTGGTCACGGGCGGCGCCGCCGACGTCGTGGGCTCCCGCTGGGCCGTGCACGACAGCGCCACCGCCGTGATGATGGCCGTCTTCCACCACCACCTCACCGCCGGCGGGCTGGCCCCGCCCGACGCCCTGCGCGCCGCCCAGTTGTGGATGCTCAACCCGCACCGCAAGGCCCCGCGCACCCTCGACGGCCTCCTCCGCCGCGAGGCCACCCGCCCCGACCTCCACCGCCTGCACAACTGGGCCGCCTTCACCCACCAGGGCAACCCGGCGCCCGCGCCGGCGGGATGAGGGGCACGTCAACCGGTGAAGGCGGCCCGCAGAGCGGCCAGTGTTTCCTTCGGATTCCACACCTTGCCGCGGCCTCGGACCAGCGGATAGCAGCCGAGGCCGATCAGTACCGACAGGAAGTGCCCGAAGTCGGTGAAGGTGCGGCTGGTGGCGAGCGGGACCGTGTAGATCGCGAGCAGGACGGCCAGGTACAGGTACCGCCAGGGCGCCGCGATCCGGTAGGTGAGCACCGCCATCACGCCCGCCAGGGCGTAACTGACGCCGATGTCCAGGGTGTTGACCGCCGAGTGCGGGGCCATGCCGTCGCGGATCGCCTTCAGCAGGGCCAGCTCGCTGATCAGCGTGGCGAACGCGTGCGCGGACACGCACACCGCGAGCCAGCGCAGGGTGCCGAGCCAGCGTTCGGCCTGGGCGTGGAAGACGGTGTACAGGACGGCGTACGGCAGCCAGCGCCCGCTGTCGATCCACATCGCGCTGGTGATCAACACCCGTACCGGGTTCTGGGACAGCTCGTGGATGTTGGTCGACCGCTGCCGCAGGAAGTCCTCCTCGAAGTCCGGCGACATGTGGTGCAGGGCGACGGTGGTGAGGAACAGGATCAGCAGCCAGACGTAGGTGCCCGGGGCGCTGCGGACGTAGGCCGCGACCGCCCGGAGCCCACGCCGAAATCGGATGATCCGGTTCACAGAAGTCAGTATGGTCGGCAAGGTGATCGAGGTGCCTGGCGAGCTGGCCGCTTCTCAGCAGAAATTCAACGGGGAGGCGGGGCGGGCGTTCATCGCGGACCTGCCGCGGCGGGCCGGGGATTTCCTCGGGCGCTGGGAGCTGCGGGTCGACGGACCCGCGATGTACGGGGTGACCGCGCTGGTCCTGCCGGTCGTGCGGGGCGACGGCAGCCCGGCCGCGCTGAAGCTGCAGCTGCTCGACGAGGAGAGCGCGGGCGAGCCGGTGGCCCTGCGGACCTGGGCCGGGGACGGGGCCGTACGGCTGCTGGAGCACGACGAGCCGACCTGCACGCTGCTGCTGGAGCGGCTGGACGAGAGCCGCATGCTGACAGGTCTGCCGGACGCGCGCGAGGCGGTCCTGGTCATCGCCGGGCTGCTGGAGCGGCTGACGTCCGTACCTGCCCCCGCGGGACTACGCCGTCTGGGCGATGTCGTGCGGGCGATGCTGGACCAGGTCCCCTGGGCGCTCGGCCGGATCGCGGATGCGGCGGACCGCCGTCTGGTCGCGGACTGCGCGGCCGCGGTGCACGAGGTGGTCGCCGAGCCCGGTGACCGGCTGCTGCACTGGGACCTGCACTACGACAACGTCCTGGCGGCCGACCGGGCGCCGTGGCTCGCCATCGACCCCAAGCCGCTGGCCGGCGACCCCGGCTTCGACCTGCTGCCCGCGATCGACAACCGGTACGACCCGGCCGAGACCCGCTGGCGCTTCGACGCACTGACGGCGGCGCTGGGCCTGGACCGGGAGCGGGCGCGAGCCTGGACGCTGGGGCGGGTGCTGCAGAACTGCCTGTGGGAAGTCGAGGACGGCAGGCCGTTGGAGGACGTGCAGCTGGAGATCGGGCGGGAGCTGCGCGGCGGCTGACACGCCACCGGATGGCCTATCCGGACATCATTGAATAAACCAGTCATACCGTACGCGATATGAAGAGATGTCACATCGCATATCTCGCGTGCACCGCGGCCCTCATCGGCGCGGGGCTGGGGGCGGCTCCCGCTGCGGCCGCCCACAAGACCCTGGTGGTCCACCCGGGCGAGTCCATCCAGAAGGCCGTGGACGCCGCACAGGCCGGGGACACCGTTGTCGTGCTCGGTGGCACCTATCACGAGAGCGTCAAGATCACGACGCCCCGGGTGACCCTGCGGGGCGTCGGCGCCGGGACGGTGATCAAGCCCGTCAACAAGAAGTCCGCGCAGAAGGCCGCCAACAGCTGTGCCGAGGGCGGCTACGGCATCTGTGTGGTGGGCACCAAGGCCAAGAACGTCGAGGGCGTCACCGTCGAGGACCTGGCCGTGACCGGCTTCAGCCGGACCGGTGTGTTCGGCATGGCGACGGACACCATGACCGTGCGCCGGGTGTACGCCTACAAGAACGGCGTGTGGGGCATCGCCATGGAGCGGTCCGTGCACGGGCAGCTCCTGTACAACTACGCGCACGACAACGGCGACGCGGGCCTGCTCCTCGCCAACACCATCACGGAGGAGGCGGGCGCCTACGACGCCAAGCAGACGCTGGTCGCGCGCAACCGTCTGGAGGGCAACCGGGTCGGCGTCACCGTCCGCCGGCTGCGCAACCTCACCGTCGCGGAGAACTACGTCACCGGCAACTGCGCCGGCGTGTTCGTCGTAGGTGACGAGAACAAGCCCAAGGCCGGCGCCCTGGAGGTGGCCTCCAACCGCGTCGTCAGGAACAACAAGTCCTGCCCGAAGACCGACCGGCTGCCCGCCCTGCAGGGTTCCGGCATCGTGCTGACCGGCACCGAGAAGGTCTCGGTCACCGGGAACGTGGTCACCGGCCACGCGGGCAAGTCCCCGCTGTCGGGCGGCATCGTGCTGTTCAAGAGCTTCGTGGGCGCCACCGGCGAGAAGAACCGGGTCAGCGACAACATGCTGGCGGACAACTCCCCGGCGGACCTGGTCAACACCGAAACCGGCAAGGACAACGCCTTCGCGCACAACGCCTGCCGGGCCTCCAAGCCCGCGGGCCTGTGCTGACCGCACACGCACTGCCCCTGCTGGACCGACGAAGGCCGAAGAGAGAGAGGGCGGCAGATGACGACCGCTGAAACAGCCCCACCGCCACCCATGCGGCTGCGCGAACTCGTGTTCGGCGCGGCCTGTGCCGCCGCCGTCCGGGCGGCGGCCCGGCTGGGCGTCGCCGACGCCCTCGAGAACGCGCCGATGGCCGTCGAGGACCTCGCGGCCGCGGTGAAGACCGAACCGAAGCCGCTGCGCCGGCTGCTGCGGGCCCTGTCCTGCTACGGCGTCTTCGCCGAGCAGCCGGACGGCACCTTCGCGCACACCGAGATGTCCCGGCTGCTGCGCGAGGACGACCCGAACAGCCTGCGCGCCATCGCCCTGTGGTGCACCGAGCCGTGGACCTGGGACGCCTGGCCCCGGCTGGACGAGGCGGTGCGCACCGGAAAGAACGTCGTGGAGGACCTCTACGGCAAGGAGTTCTTCACCTACCTCAACGAGGACGCCCCCGAGTCCGCGGACGTCTTCAACCGCGCGATGACCCGCTCCAGCGAGCAGTCGGCGCGGGAGGTGGCGGCCCTGCTTGACCTGTCCGGAGCCAGGTCCGTCGCGGACATCGGCGGCGGCCAGGGGCACGTGGTGGCGTGCCTGCTGGACAAGTACCCGGAGATGCGCGGCAGTCTGCTCGACCTGCCCCGGGTGGTGGAGAACGCCCTGCCGCGGCTGCGCGAGGGCGGCGATCTCGCCCACCGCGCGCGGATCGTGCCCGGCGACGCCAGGGAGGCGATCCCGGTCCCGGCCGACGTCTACATCATCAAGAACATCCTGGAGTGGGACGACGAGAGCACGGCCCGGTTGCTGCGCAACGTCGTCGAGGCGGGCGGCCCCGGCACCCGGGTCGTCGTCATCGAGAACCTGGTGGACGACACCCCCTCGATGCGCTTCAGCACCGCCATGGACCTGCTGCTGCTCCTCAACGTCGGCGGGGCCAAGCACACCACCGACTCCATGGTGAGCAGGCTGACCGCGGCGGGCCTCAGGGTGGAGGACATCCGCCCGGTCAACCCGTATCTGCACGCGTTCGACTGCCACGTGTCCGGGTGACGGGGCACCCGGACACACAGCACCGGCCGCCGGGCCCGCGACGCTGCGGGCCCGGCGGCCGGTGGCCGTCCGGGGGTACCGTACGGCTCAGTCGCGCTCCCAGACATAGAAGCGGTGGGCCATCGCGTCCTTGGGGGACCTCCAGGTCTCCGGGTCGTACGCGCTGACGTACGCCTGCAGCCGCTCGCTGACGTCACGGAACTCGGGGTGGTTCGTCACCTTGGCGATGGCGGGTCCCGGCTCGCGCTCGGACTCGATCAGGTGCATGTACACATCGCCGAACTGGAAGAGGCTGCGCCGCACGACACCGACGAGGTGGGGCAGCTCTCCGCGGTCGGAGTCCGCGAACACCTTGGCGATGTCCGGGGCGGAGCCCGGGGCCATCCGGGCGACGATCAGGGCCTGGTGCATGGGACGTGCTCCTCCTTCCGGTTCAGTCGGCCAGGGCCGGTGCGGGCCGGTGTCCGGCGGCGGCCTTCTCGATCTTGTCCCGGATGAGGGCCAACTGGACCTTGGAGTTCTTGTTGATGTTGTCGGTCATCCAGGCGTCGTCGACCGGGGCGTCGGGCTTCATCGCGAAGTCCTGCGTCCAGATCATCCGGGTGCCGGCCGGGGCCTCCTCGTACCGCCAGTGGATGTCCATGTGGGCGAAGGGGCCGGTCTCGACGCGGCGGGCCTTCACGGTGAGCGTGTCGCGGTCGGGCGTGCGCTCGGAGACCCAGCTCCAGACGGTGCCGTTGTCGTCCGGGTGCATGGTCAGCCGGAACGTCGTCTTCTTCCCCTCCCGGGAGAGGATCTCGACGGACGCGTACTCGCTGAACAGCTGGGGCCAGCGCTCCAGGTCGTTGGTCATGTCCCAGACCAGGTCGAGCGGCGCGGCGATGGTGATCTCGTTCTGCGTGTGTCCTGCCATGTCAGGCTCCTGCCATCAGAGTGCTGTTGACGAGGTCGAGGAACTGCCGGGGCGTCTTGCAGCGCTCCGCGTCGGGCGGCATCGGGGTGCCGTGCCGGTTCTCCAGCTCGCCGACGATGCCGAGCAGGCCGAGCGAGTCGACGCCGAGGGCGTCGAAGCCGGACTCGCCCTGCTCCAGCAGCAGGTCCGGGGCCACGGTGACCCCGGCGGCCTTCTTCATCAGCGCGGCCAGTTCTTCCACGGTGATCTGTGCGGTCATGCGATTCCCTCCTGTACTGCTAGGCGTTCACGGCGCCGTGCCGGAGCACCAGCGCCGAGTTCGACCCCATGAGTCCGCGGCTGAGCACCAGCGCCGTACGCAGCTCGGCGACGCGGGCGCGGCCGGTCACGAGGTCGAGGTCGTGGCAGACGTCGAAGACGTTCGGCGTCGGCGGGATCAGTCCGTGCTCCATCGCGAGCACGGCCGCCGCGGTGTCCAGCACGGGCGCCGCGCAGTAACCCCGGCCGATGCCGGTCTTCGGCGCCGTGACCGGTACCCGGGTGCCGTGCGCGCCGAGGGCGTCGGCGAGCGCGAGCGCCTCGGCCCGGTCCGCCTCCGGCACCCCGAGGGCGTCGGCGAAGACGACGTCGACCTCCTCGGGCGCACAGCCGGCCTCGGCCAGGGCCTGCCGGATGGCGTGCGCCAGACCGTCCTGGGACTCGGCCCAGCGGGAGGCGCCGGTGAAGGTGGCCGCATGCCCGGCGACGAAGGCCCGGATGTCCGCGCCGCGCTCGCGGGCGGAGCGCTCCGCCTCGACCACGAGCATCGCGCCGCCCTCGCCCGGCACGAAGCCGCAGGCGGCGTCTGTGAACGGGCGGTAGGCGCGGGCCGGATCCTCCTCACGGCTCAGCTCCTCGTAACCGAGCTGGCAGACCATCGAGTACGGCGCCAGCGGCGCCTCGGTGGAGCCGGCCACGATCACGTCGGTGCCGCGCCGTACCGCCCGCGCCGCGTGTGCGAGGGCGTCCAGACCGCCGGCCTCGTCGGAGGCGACGACCGAGCAGGGGCCCTTGAACTTGCGGCGGATGGAGATCTGGCCCGTGCTCGCGGCGTAGAACCAGGCGATGGACTGGTACGGGCCGACGAACCGGCTGCCCTTGCCCCACAGCTGCTGCAGCTCGCGCTGGCCGAACTCGCCGCCGCCGGACCCGGCGGCGGTGACCACCCCGATGGAGTACGGCTCCTCGGAGGTGTCGGCCTGCCCGAGCCGGGCGTCGTCCAGCGCGAAGTCGGCCGCGGCCATGGCGAAGTGCGTGAACCGGTCGGTCTGGACCAGGAACCGCTCCTCGATCGTCACGGACGGATCGAAGGCGCGGACCTCGCCGGCCACCTTCAGCGGAAGGTGCTCACAGCCCTCGCGGGTGATCCGGTCGAGGACGCTGAGACCTCCCTGGGTGGCCTTCCAGAAGGTGTCGGTGCTGGTGCCGTTGGGCGCGACCACCCCGATGCCGGTGACGGCCGCGCGCCGGTCATGCGGTTCGCTCATCGTGTCCTCTCCCTAGTCCGGTCCCTCGTCCGGGTCAGGACCACCGCGGACTGGAAGCCTCCGAACCCGCTGCCCACGGACAGGACGCTGGTCAGCTTCCGTTCGCGGGCGACGCGCGGGACGTAGTCCAGGTCGCACTCGGGGTCGGGGGTCTCGTAGTTCGCGGTCGGGGGTACGACCTGCTTGGCGAGGGCCAGCACACACGCGACCACCTCGATCGCCCCGATCGCCCCGAGGGAGTGCCCCACCATCGACTTGATGGAGCTCATGGGGGTGTCGTAGGCGTGGTGGCCGAGCGCCCGCTTCACAGCCGCCGTCTCGTGGCGGTCGTTCTGCCGGGTGCCGGAACCGTGGGCGTTGACGTAGTCGATCGCCGTGGGGTCGAGCCGGGCGTGGTCGAGCGCGGTCTCGATCGCCCGGGCCATCTCCAGGCCCTCGCTGGTCAGGCCGGTCATGTGGTAGGCGTTGCCGAAGGTGGCGTAGCCACCCAGCTCGCAGTACACGTGCGCACCGCGGGCCCGGGCGTGTTCCAGCTCCTCCAGGACGAGCACCGCACCGCCCTCGCCCATGACGAACCCGTCACGGTGGTTGTCGAAGGGCCGGGAGGCGTGTGCGGGGTCGTCGTTGTTCGGGGACGTGGCCTTGATCGCGTCGAAGCACGCCATGGTGATCGGGGAGATCGGCGAGTCCGACGCGCCCGCTATGCAGATGTCGGCCCTGCCCTCCTCGACGGTGTGGAAGGCGTACCCGACCGCGTCCAGGCCGGAGGTGCAGCCGGTGGAGACGGTCTGCACCGGCCCCTGGGCGCCGAAACGTTCCGCCACCGCGGCGGCGACCGTGCTCGGCGAGAACGCCCGGTGCAGATGCGGCTCCGCCTCCCGGTCGTCGACGTCCCAGCGCTGCCCGCGGTGGCTGACCAGGACGTAGTCGTGCTCCAGGCGGGTGGTGCCGCCGACCGCGGTGCCCACCGAGACCCCGACCCGCCAGGGATCCTCCCGGGCCAGGTCGAGACCCGAGTCCCGGACCGCCTCCTCCCCGGCGACCAGGGCGAACTGGATGTACCGGTCCGCCCGGGCGACCTGGTCCGCGTCCAGGCCGTGCGCCGCCGGGTCGAAGTCGCACTCGGCGGCGATCTGCGACCTGAGCCCCGAGGGGTCGAAGAAGGTTATGCCCCGCGTCGCGGTCCGGCCGTCGGCAAGCAGATCCCAGAATGCCGGTACGCCGATGCCGCCCGGAGCAACGATGCCTATGCCAGTGACCGCCACGCGCCGGGTCATGACCGAACCCGACCCCGGTCGGCCGCGTGCGCGGCACCCGCCTCGGTGACCACCGCGGCGGCCCCGATGACCTCGGTCTCCTCGGTGTCGACATGGCCCAGCTGCGGCCGCGGGGCCAGCGGACCCAGGTGGAAGACGATCCGCGCCTCCACCTTGCCGACGTTGCGGAAACGGTGCCGCATGTGGGCCGGGATCATCAGACCCTGCTCGGGCCTGAGCGCGTGCGGCTCACCGTCCAGGTCCACCTCCAGCTGCCCGCAGACGACGTAGACGAACTCCTCGGAGTACGGGTGGTAGTGCTCGCCGATGCGGTCACCGGGCTGCACGATGGCCACGCCCATGAAGCCGCTGGTGGAGCCGACCGTGGCAGGGGTGAGCATGGCGCGCAGGTCGCCACCTCGCCGGACGTTGGGCTCGACCTCACTGAGGTCCACGATTTTCGGACGGGGTTTGATGGACAACGTTTCCTCCGTTGGGTGTCTGCGTCGGCGCGCGGCGCTGGGGAGACCCGGCCGCCGGATCAGGCGTCCGGCGAACGGCGGTCGGTGATCAGGTCCATACGGGCGACCTCGGCGTCGAGCAGCTCCCGCACCTCGGCGGCCACCCGGGCCTCCCGGGGCAGCACCTCGGCCTCCTGGTCGCCGCGCATGTCGACCAGGCGCACCACCACGTCGTCCCGCTGGAAGACCGTGCTGCGCAGCACCGGGCTCGCCGGGTCGTCCGCGGACGCCGTGTCGGCCTGCGCGATCAGCTCGGCCAGCCGCATCCCGCGGCCGGGCCGGGCCGGGTAGTACAGGGCCTGCCGCCTGCCCTCCGACTGGTCCTCCGTGCTCACGTGGTGCACGGCCGGCAGCGCCGCCCGGGTGAAGAACATCCGGGCCGAGTCCTGGTCGTTGAGGTCCCGGTCCTGCTCCAGATACGGGTTGATCGCCTCCTCGACGGCCCGCACCTCCGGCTGGCTGGCCACGTGCCGGAGCGCCGCGAGCAGATCGCCGCGCACCTCGATGGCCCGCACCACCCGGTTGCCGTGCATGAACAGCGAGGTCCGGCACAGCCGCGTCGTGTCGTCGACCCGGGCCTCGGGCGAGGCGTAGTCCGCGAGGATCCTCGCGACCTTCTTCTCGCTGCCCGGCTTGACCGTGAAGGTCAGCGCGTGCCGGATCACCCCGTCGCCGATGCGCGGGTGAGCCTGCAGCCGGCGCTCCGCCGACTGGTGCTGCTCGGCGCCGCCGGTCTCACGCACGATGTGGAAGCGCAGCGACCGGGTGTCCCGGACACAGCTGTGCAGCGGCTGCACCATCCGCACGTGCTCCTCGCTGTTCACCCAGGTGAGGAACGGCGGAGCACTCTCCCACTCACTCGTGATGAGCCATTGGGACGGATTCTCGATCGACTGGCACAGTTGGTCGCTGACATGGCCGGGCACCGACGCAACCTGCTTGCACAGCTGCTCGTACGCCTCGAGGAACTGCTGCTGTGCGCCGTCGTAGACGTCGACCAGGAGGACGACCCGGAGCCGGGAGCCGTCGAACACGGACTGGGAGACACGCTTCGACACCTCGCGTGTCAGCTTCTCTGAAAGACGTTCAGACGTCGTGGTCATCCTGCACACATCTCCTTCGCGGGGCAGAGCCATCGCCGGCCGCGAGTGACGCGACGGCAGCGTTCCTTGATCCTGTGCCGGACCCCACAAGCCCGCGACTCGTATGAACCACGCGGGTGATTGGGCACGCGGAGCAGGCGCCACCGGGCAAGAGAACTCACAGGCGCCCCACACGCGCACCCCTGCCTCTGGAGGCCTCGATGCAGCAAAGAGCCGACCACCGGATCCCCGTCCTCATCGTGGGCGGCTCCCTGGTGGGCCTGTCCATGTCCGTGTTCCTGGGCCGTCTCGGTGTGCGGCACATGCTCGTCGAACGGCACTCCGGGACCTCGGTCCACCCACGCGGACGCGGCAACAACGTGCGGACGATGGAACTCTTCCGGGTGGCCGGCATCGAGCCGGACATCAGGGCGGCGGCCTCACTCCTCGCCGACAACCACGGCATCCTCCAGACACCCACTCTTGTGGGTGATGCCGGCGAATGGCTCTTCAAGCACATCGACCCCGGCGGCGGACTCGCGAGGTTCAGCCCCACCAACTGGTGCCTGTGCAGCCAGAACGACCTCGAACCCGTCCTCCTCGACAACGCCCGGGAACTCGGCGGCGACCTGCGCTACTCCCACCGGATGGAGTCCTTCGAACAGGACGACTACGGAGTGACCGCGGTGATCCACGACCGCGCCGCCGACGAGCGCTACACCGTCCACGCCGACTACCTGATCGCCGCCGACGGCCCCCGCAGCCCCCTCCGCACCGCGCTCGGCATCCGCCAGACGGGCCCCGGCGACCTCTTCGCCAACGTCAGCGTCACCTTCCGCTCCGCAGGCCTCGCCGACGTCGTCGGCGACCGCCGCTTCATCTGCTGCTACCTCACCCACCCGGACGCCGACGGCGCCCTCCTGCCCGTCGACAACAAGGAACGCTGGGTCTTCCACGCCCCCTGGCACCCCGAGCACGGCGAAACCCTCGACGCGTTCACCGACGAACGCCTCCAACGCCACATCCGCCAAGCCGTCGGCGTCCCCGACCTCGACGTCAAAATCACCGGAAAGGCGTCCTGGCGCGCCGCCGAACGGGTCGCCGACCGCTACTCCTCCGGCAGGGTCTTCCTCGCCGGCGACTCCGCCCACGAGATGTCCCCGACCGGCGCCTTCGGCTCCAACACCGGCATCCAGGACGCCCACAACCTGGCCTGGAAACTGGCCGCCGTCCTGGCTGGCTGGGCCGGCCCCGGCCTGCTCGACTCGTACGACACCGAACGCCGCCCGGTCGCCCTCGCCACCAGCGCCCGCGCCTCCGCCCGCTCCGTCGAACACAGCCACCCCGGCTTCGCCCCCGCCCCCGGCGTCGGCGGCGGCAAGCGCGGCGGCATCCTCAACGTCGTCCTCGGCTACCGCTACCCGCACGACACCGACCCCGACCACCCGGTCGTCCCCGACACCCTCGACCTCACCGGACAGCCCGGCACCCGCGCCCCCCACCTCTGGCTACGCCGCGCCGGCACCCGCCTGTCCACCCTCGACCTCTACGAACGCTCCCTGGTCCTGCTCACCGACGCCCCGGACGACGCGGGCTGGCACGCGGCGGCCCGCCGCATCGCCGACACGGACGGAGTACCACTCGCCGCATACCGCATCGGCCCGGGCGCCGACGCGGACCTCACCTACGACACCGAGCCCACCGACTGGGCCCAGGCCCACGGCACGACCGCCGACGGAGCGGTTCTGGTACGGCCGGACGGGTTCGTGGCATGGCGCGCCACGGGCGCCGTACCGGATCCGGAAGGGACCCTGCGGGGGGTCCTGAGGACCCTGCTCCGCCCGGCCTGACCCGCGCAAACGAAGAAGGCCACCCGCACGGTGAGGTGTGGGTGGCCCTCGTTTCGCATGGCGCCGGGTCGGTCACCTCTGGAAGGTGCGGTTCATCTCGGCGATCCGCCCCGCGTGGTAGCGAATGCTGGGGTGGATGGCGCGGGCGTCCGGGGGCAGGGCGTCCGCCTGCTTCTTGATCTTGTCGACCAGTGCGGGCTGATCCGCCCCGGTCAGCCGGAGGACGGCACCGGTGACACCGGCCGCGCCCAGGACCCGCAGCGTGCGCCGCGCGTCGCCGAGGCCGTTGACCTCCTTGCCGTCCGGTCCGAGCACCGCGACGAGCCGGGTGCCGGCGCCCAGCAGCGCGGCCGCGCCGCCGGGGTAGTCGGCGTCCTGTCCGATGGTGTAGACGATGCGGCTGAAGGTGGACAGGCGGCCCTGGAGATCGGTCGTGCCGAACCGGCCGGTGGTGGTGTACCGGACGGTGACGGGCAGATCGGTCGTGCGAAGAGTCGGCTCCCATACCGGAAGCGAGAAGGCCCCGATGCCCGGCAGGGTGTTGCGCCGGTTGAAGCCGCCCGAGACGAAGCTCAGGTCCCGCTGGATCTCCGCCTTCCGGGCCGGGCTCGCCGAGTCCCACTCGGCGCGCAGCCCCTTCGGGTCCAGCGCGCCTTCCGGACCCCTCGGATAGTCGGCCCCGAGTTTCGCCGGGCGCGCACCCCAGGTGACCTGACGGGTGACGTAGTGGGCCTGCTCCACCTCGGACGCGCCGCCCGCGCCACCGCCGACCACCAGCAGGTCGTCGTCGGGACGGTAGCTGGCGCTGGTGTTCTGCCCGCCGTACTGGACCCGGTGGGCCCGGACCAGGGCGTCGAGACGAACCAGCGTCTCAGGCGGGAGGCTGGTGCGGTCGACGGGCTCGCCGCTCGCGGTCAGGACCACGGCCCCGGTCATCGGGTGGACCGAGTAGGCGGAGTCCGGGTCGGCGACGAACCTGGGGTCGCGGTAACCCCCGGGCCGGAAGCCGAGCCGGGCCCGCAGCTCCGGATCCAGGCTCGCCGGGTCGACCACCACTCCGTCCGGGGCGTACGCCGTACGCGTCTCGGGATCCACCGAGTAGCGGGACTCGGGGTCGATCACACGGCGTTCGGTCGGTCGGCCCTGCGGGTCGAGCAGGAACGGCTCGTACAGCCGCTTCGGCAGGCCGTCGACGTTCTGCACACCGAGCAGCCAGCCGGCGTTCGCGGGCAGCTGTCCGGTGAACGCCTCGCCCCGCGGGTCGAGGATCCGTACGTCACCACGGGGGTCGAACACCGCCTGGTAGCCCGTTGCCGGATCGACGAAGGTGCGACCGGCCAGCTGGTCGCCGGCCGCCTGCGGAATCTTGGGCGGGCCGAGACCGGTGGCCACGTCCAGCGAGGCCGCGTACAGCGTCCGGCTGTCACTGGTCGTCAGCCGGTACCGGGCGTCGGCGGGCCAGTCCGCCACGGCCTCCTTGTCCGCTCTGGCCTCGATCCCGGTGACGTTCGCCTGGTACGTGGGCATGCCGGCCAGGGCTCGGGCCACACCGACCGCGCGCCCGAAGGCGGTGGACATCACGAAGTCGTTGCGGTCCTCGGCGAAGTCACCGGGCTGGAAGGGAGCGCCGGGCAACTCGTTGTCCATCGCGGGCTGGGTCAGCCGGAAGTCCCCGAGGTTGTTGACCACCCCGTAGCCGGCGGACACGGTCAGGACGGGCGGCACATCGGTGCCGGTGCTCGTGACCGGGGGCAGGGTGAGGTAGTCGACCGTGGCCGCCCATCCACCGCCGACGATCACATGGGGGATGACCGGCAGCCGCGGATAGCGCGTGTTCAGGGACTTCGTCAGCTCGGCGTCCGCGGTCTCCCGCTGGGCGATCACGCCGTCGGCCCGATCCCTCAGCTCGCGGCGCTCACAGTCCCGTTCGGCGCGGATGTCCTTCAGGACCGCCTGTGAGCCGGCCTTGCGCGCGAGGTCGAGCACCTTGTCGAGACCGGCGGCCGAGCCGGGCACCCGCGCCCGGGCGGATGCGGCCCGCGCCGTCGCGGCCGCCGTGCCGGCCAGCGGCGCGTTGCCCTCCATACGGTGCACAGGGCGGGCCGGCTCCTCGTCGAGCAGACCCATCGCGATCGCGGAACCCAGTGCGGTGTTCTTCACCCGGGCCGAAGCGGCGGGCAGTTGGTCACCGAGGACGCCGAGGGCCGCGACCCGACCGATGTCCCTCGGGCTGAGCGGGATGCGTCCGGCGGTGTCGGCCGTGGTGAGCACGCCCTCGGTCAGCCCGCTGGTGACATCGGGCCGCCGGTTGTCCGCACGGTCGGCGACGATCACCGCCACCTCGGTGAGCCGGGCGGCCACCGCCTGCCGGATCAGATCGGCCGACGCCCGGTCGGAGACCCGCACCACGGCCGCGTGCGGCCCGAGGAAGTGCACGGTCGCCACGGGCGCGTAGGGCAGCGTGCCCGGCATCCGGGTCGGCACCACGCTGATCGTGAAGGAGCCCTGGCCGTCGGGGACCAGGACCTGGTCCCCCACCAGCCGGGCCCCGGCGGGAAGCGGACCCGCGATCAGCGCGGCCTTGATGACGGTGGCCGTACGGGCGGCGCTCGCCGTACTCAGCTCCTTGCCACCGAAGTCGAGCCCGGCGGCCGCATGCGCGATCGGCTCCGGGGCCACGCACACCGCGGTCGCGGTGGTGGCTTCTCTGAGTTCATCGGTGAGCGCGTGGGCGCTCTGAGCGCCCGGGCCGAACGGACCGGCCAGCACGGCACCGGCGCCGCACCACAGGGCCACCGTCCGCCTGAGTCGTGGGAATTCACCGTGCACGGGGATGCCAGGCCCTCCTGTCACTGGGCGGCACCGACCGCCCGACATCTCTGCCGAGCGAAATGATCACAACACGGAGAGTGACATCCAAGGGTCCGTCGGAGGAATCACCCGAGCGGCGGAAGGGGAATCGAGACAGTCCCGGAACAGCACGCGCACCGACGCCGGACACACGCAGGAGCCCTCCCGCTCATCGAGCGGGAGGGCTCCTGACCTGGCATTTCCCGGAGCCCCCTGTCGGATTCGAACCGACGACCTTCGCTTTACAAGAGCGGCGCTCTGACCAGCTGAGCTAAGGAGGCGTGCGCTTGCGCGCCCGTGCAGTGTACCCAGGTCCGAGGTGCCCCTTGTCGAAAATTTCCGCGAAGTTCACAGTCGCCCGGGTACTGACAGACGAGTGAACGCCAGGTACCGTCCTGAGCCAGTTCACTCGCGTGGACTACACCAACCACCTTCCTACAACGGATCGTCCGGCACGTTCCTGCCGGTAGAAGGGGGCCCATCACCATGGCCACAGTCACGTTCGACAAGGCGACCCGGATCTACCCGGGTTCCACCAAGCCCGCCGTCGACGGTCTCGACATCGAGATCGAGGACGGCGAGTTCCTCGTCCTGGTCGGCCCGTCCGGTTGCGGAAAGTCCACCTCCCTGCGGATGCTCGCGGGCCTGGAGGACGTCAACGGCGGCGCCATCCGCATCGGTGACCGAGACGTCACGCACCTGCCGCCCAAGGACCGGGACATCGCCATGGTGTTCCAGAACTACGCCCTCTACCCGCACATGACGGTCGCCGACAACATGGGCTTCGCGCTCAAGATCGCCGGCGTCAACAAGGCGGAGATCCGGCAGAAGGTCGAGGAGGCCGCGAAGATCCTCGACCTCACCGAGTACCTGGACCGCAAGCCGAAGGCGCTCTCCGGTGGTCAGCGCCAGCGTGTCGCCATGGGCCGCGCCATCGTCCGTGAGCCGCAGGTCTTCCTCATGGACGAGCCGCTGTCCAACCTGGACGCCAAGCTCCGCGTCTCGACCCGTACGCAGATCGCGTCCCTGCAGCGCCGCCTCGGCATCACCACCGTCTACGTCACCCACGACCAGGTCGAGGCCATGACGATGGGCGACCGGGTGGCCGTGCTCAAGGACGGTCTGCTCCAGCAGGTCGACTCGCCGCGCAACATGTACGACAAGCCCGCGAACCTCTTCGTCGCCGGCTTCATCGGCTCCCCGGCCATGAACCTGGTCGAGGTCCCGATCACCGACGGCGGCGTGAAGTTCGGCAACAGCGTGGTGCCGGTCAACCGGGACGCGCTGAAGGCCGCCGCCGACCGGGGTGACCGCACGGTGACCGTCGGCGTCCGGCCCGAGCACTTCGACGTGGTCGAGCTGGGCGGCGGTGCCGCCGCCTCCCTGTCCAAGGACACCGAGGACGCCCCGGCCGGTCTCGCCGTCTCCGTGAACGTCGTCGAGGAGCTGGGCGCCGACGGCTACGTCTACGGCACCGCCGAGGTCGGCGGCGAGGTCAAGGACCTGGTCGTCCGCGTGGGCGGCCGCCAGGTGCCGGAGAAGGGCGCCACCCTGCACGTCGTACCTCGTCCGGGTGAGACCCACGTGTTCTCGACGTCGACGGGTGAGCGACTCACCGACTGACCGGCCTGATCGCCCTGAGCAGGGCGTTTTCACGCAGGTTGACGAACAGGGCCCCGCGGACCGCCGCGGGGCCCTGTTCATTGGCCTTCATTGCCGAGAAATACCCCGGCACAGCGATCATTTCGGGCACCGCGCGTCAACCCCTTACCCAGAAAGCGGCACTACTTCATCCCCCGTAAGGGTGACTAAATGTCGCCAAATCATTACCGGGCGCTACCCTCACACGCGTGAAGCACTCCACCAACCCTCAGACGCGAAGCGGCCATCGGGGCGGCCCTGCCCGCCGGGTCGGCCGCACTCTCGCCCTCGTCCTGCCCGTCGTCCTGGTGCTCTCCGGAACCCTCGCGGTCACCCGGGTCAACTGGACGGGAAGCCCCTCCGGCTCGGTGCTCACCGCCTCGGACATCTCCTCGGCGGAGGTCTCCACCAAGGCGGTCTCCCACGCCCCGCAGGACGTGCTGCGCGACCAGCTGATGACCGAGCTGCAGGACAAGAACCCCGGCGTGGTCCTCACCCACCTCCAGGAGGCCGTGAACGGGCACCCCGCGCTGGCGAAGCACTGCTCCTCCATCGCCCGCGCCCTCGGCAGGGCGGCGGTGCGCATCTACGGCGCCTCGCGCGCCCAGTCGTACGCCCGCCCGGTCTGCGACACCGCCTTCGCCACCGGCGTCCTGGCCGCGCACAGCTAAGTGCGGGTTGGGAACTCGGTAACGGCTCCTTAAGGAGCCGGTTGCGATCGGAATTCCGGCCGGGGCGCCACGTACAGTTCGGGGCATGACCCATCCGAGCGCGGCGTTGCGCCCCACTCAAGCCGTCGTCCTGGCCGGGGGCCAGGGCTCACGGCTGCGTCCCTACACCGACGACCGGCCCAAGCCGATGGTCGAGATCCCCGGTACGGGCACTCCGATCATCGGCCACCAGCTGGCCTGGCTCGCCGAGGAGGGCGTGACGGACGTGGTGGTCTCCTGCGGCCACCTCGCCGAGGTCCTGCAGAAGTGGCTGGACTCGGCCGATCTGCCCGTGTCCGTCACCACCGTCGTCGAGACGGAGCCCCTCGGCCGTGGCGGCGGCCTCAAGTACGCCGCCGCGCACCTCCCCCACCCCGACCGGCCCTGGTACGCCACCAACGGCGACATCTGGACCCGCTTCTCCCTGCGGGACATGGCCGACTTCCACACCGAGCGGGACGCTGTCGCCACGTTGGCGCTGGCGCGGCCTCGGATTCCCTGGGGTGCGGTGAAGACCGACGGGTTCGGGCACATCACCGACTTCATCGAGGCGCCGCCGTCTCCGTTCGAGATCAACGCGGGTGTGTATGTGTTCTCCCCGAGTTCGAGGCGATGCTGCCCGAGCGGGGGGATCATGAGCGGACCACGTTTCCGCGGTTGGCTCGGGAGCGGAAGCTATTCGGGTTCCCGATTCCGCAGGGGGCGTATTGGCGGGCTATTGATACTGCTAAGGACCTGACTGAAGCGGCTAAGGAATTGGCGGCGCTGGGTCGCTGACAGTTCCGCGGGGGCGGTTGTGGGTTGTCTGCGGGTGCGTTGTGGCTTGTCGCGCAGTTCCCCGCACCCCTGGGTTTGCTGCCCCCTCCGTACGTGAAAAAGGGCCCCGTACCGTCGGTGGTACGGGGCCCTTTGTTGTCTTGTTGGGGCTAGCCCAAGATGCCGCCTACCAAGCCCGGCTGGCCGGAGGAGGTGCTGCCGCCGGTGCTGGGGCCGCCGGAGGATGTGCCGCCAGACGTCGTGCCACCGGTGCTGGTGGGGCCCGCCGTGGTGCTGGGGGCGCCGCCTGTCGGGGAGGACTGGTGGGGCGGGACCTGGCCCGTGGTGCCCTGGGTCTGGGTGGGCGTCGTGGTGGTGGTGCCGGCGCTGTGGCTGGCGCCCGGGGTCGCCGCCGCCCCGGAGGGGCTCGCGCCGGCCGTGGCGCCGCCCGTGGGCGAGCTGGAGACCGACGGGGTCGTCCGGTGCCGCTGACCGGGCTCCTGGGGCAGCGCGGAGCCCGGCAGGTTGTTGCGCGGGGCCTCGCCGGGGCCGGGGACGACCACGCGGCTGGAGTCGCGTACGGCGCCGCCCAGCAGGGAGCCGGCGAGCAGGGTGAGGCCGACGGTGACGGCCGTGATGAGGGAGCCGCGGCGCAGGACGTAGCGGCGCAGTTCCCAGATGTCGGAGCGGGGGCCGAGCCGGCGCCAGGCGCTGCCGGCGAGGCGGCCGTCGACGGAGTAGACGGGGGCGCCGGCGATGATCAGCGGGGACCAGGCGGCGAGGTAGATGATGTCGGGGGCGTCGTAGGCGGGGACCGTCTTCCAGCTGACGGTGACGATCAGCGCGGCGGAGAGCAGGGCGCCGACCACGGCGGCGACGCGCTGCCAGCAGCCGAGGATGGTCAGGACGCCGACGACCACCTGGAGGAAGGCGATGACCAGGCCGGAGCCGACCGGGTGGTGCAGGGCGAACTGGCGCAGCGGCTCGGCGACTTCCCAGGGGTGCAGGGTGTTGAGCCACTTGACCATGGAGCCGCGCTTGCCGCCGTCGAAGTAGACGGGGTCGCACAGCTTGCCCATGCCGGCGTAGATGGAGATGAAGCCGAGGAAGATGCGCAGGGGGAGCAGGACCACGCCGAGGTTCATCCGGCGGCCGGGGTAGTAGGCGTGCCGGGCGGGGTCGTCGCCGTGGCGCTTGGCGGGGCGGTCGCCCGCGTCCCCGGCGCTCTCGTCGTAGTCGTCGTAGTCGTCGAACTCGTCGTCGGCGTAGGCCGGTTCGTCGTAGGCGCTGCCGGCCGTGCGCATGTGGGGCAGGAGCCGGGTGCCGTCCTCGGGGGCGGTGCGCTGGTGGCCGACGACGGGGGTCTCGACGGTCTGGTCGAGGTCGTCGTAGCCGTCCGCGTACCCGGTCCCGACGCGTGGGATGACCTGGGTGGCGCCGGCCTCGGCGGGCTCGTCGGCGTGGCGGACGCTGCTGCCCCGCACGGCCTGGAGCAGCCGGTGGGCTCCGGTGTCGTCGGGGGCGGACTTGCCGCTCCACACGACGGGGCGGCGGCGGCCGGCCGCGGCGCCGGCCCGGCCCGCCGTGCCCATGACCGGCATACGGGCGGTGTCCTGGGTGGCGCTCAGGTGCCCGGCGATCCGCGGGGATTGGCTGCGTTTCGCCGACGCGCCCAGCTGCACGCGGAAGCTGGCGTGATTGACGATGACCTGCGCCGGATCGCTCGGCACCTTCACCATGCTCAGCGCGGGAGCGTCGTCGAATCCCGACGAGCGGTCCCCCGTGGGTGTGCGGGGTGTTCTGGTGTCCACACTCATCTAACCGAGTGACGTGGAGTTAGGACACTGCTTTGACCGGGCGGATGTGTCCGGACCGCGTCAAAGCGGCCCGGAACGCCATATGGACCCCGGAATTACCCCGTACGGGTGAGGTTACGGACGCCTGTTCAGGCGCGTCGGCGCGCCGCCTCGTACAGGACGATGCCCGCTGCCACACCGGCGTTGAGCGACTCGGCGCCACCCGGCATCGGGATGCGGACGCGGAAGTCGCAGGTCTCGCCGACCAGGCGGGACAGGCCCTTGCCCTCGCTGCCGACCACGATGACCACCGGGCCCTGCAGGGCCTCCAGTGCGCCGAGTTCGACCTCGCCGTCGGCGGCCAGGCCGACGACCGTGATGCCGGCCTTCTTGTAGGCCTCCAGGGCCCGGGTCAGGTTGGTGGCGCGGGCGACCGGGGTACGGGCGGCCGTACCGGCGGAGGTCTTCCAGGCGCCGGCGGTCATGCCGGCCGAGCGGCGCTCGGGGACGACGACGCCGTGGCCGCGGAAGGCGGAGACGGAGCGGACGACGGCGCCGAGGTTGCGCGGGTCGGTGACGCCGTCGAGCGCGACGATCAGCGGGTCCTCGCCCTCGTCGTAGGCGGCCGCGGCGAGGTCCTCCGGGTGCGCGTACTCGTACGGCGGGACCTGCAGGACCAGGCCCTGGTGGTTGAGGCCGTTGGTCATGCGGTCCAGCTCGGGGCGCGGGGCCTCCATGAGGTTGATGCCGCCGCGCTCGGCGGCGAGCTGGAGGGCCTCGCGGACGCGCTCGTCGTTGTCGATGAACTGCTGGACGTAGAGGGTCGAGGCGGGCACGCCCTCGCGGAGCGCCTCGACGACCGGGTTGCGGCCGACGACCAGCTCGGACGGCGACTTGCCGCCCCGGCCTCGGGGCGCCGGGCGGCGCACGGCCTGCTTGGCCTTGGCGTTGGCGATGCGGTTCTTCTTGTGACCCTTGCGCATCTCGGCGGGCGGGGTCGGCCCCCTGCCCTCCAGGCCCTTGCGTCGCTGGCCGCCACTGCCGACCTGCGCGCCCTTCTTGCCGGACATGCGGCGGTTGTTCGCGGCCATGACCTACCTGTCTTCGTGAGCTTCGTACGTACGTCTTATGCAGTGTGCCGCCCGGAGGGCCGGGCGGCACAATCGATCATGCGGGGGCTAGCGCGGGCCGAGGGTCCAGCGCGGGCCCTGCGGGCTGTCCTCGATGACCAGACCGGACTGGTTGAGCTGGTCGCGGATGGCGTCGGCGGTGGCCCAGTCCTTGCGGGCGCGGGCCGACTCGCGCTGGTCGAGGACGAGCCGGACGAGGCTGTCGACCACGCCGTGCAGGTCCTCGCCCCGGTCGGCGCCCTCGCCGGCCCAGTGCGCGTCCAGCGGGTCGAGGCCGAGGACGCCGAGCATCGCCCGTACCTCGGCGAGGCGGGCGACGGCGGCCTCCTTGTCGTCGGCGGCCAGCGCGCTGTTGCCCTGCCGGACGGTGGTGTGCACGACCGCGAGCGCCTGCGGGACACCCAGGTCGTCGTCCATCGCCTCGGCGAACGCGGGCGGGACCTCGGCCGCCGGCTCGACGACTCCCCCGGCCTTCTCCACCACGCGCTGCACGAAGCCCTCGATGCGCGCGAACGCGGACTCGGCCTCGCGCAGGGCGTCCTCGCTGTACTCGATGGTCGAGCGGTAGTGCGGGGTGCCCAGGTAGTAGCGCAGGACGATCGGGCGCCACTGCTTGACCATCTCGCTGACGAGGACCGAGTTGCCGAGCGACTTGGACATCTTCTCGCCGCTCATGGTGACCCAGGCGTTGTGCACCCAGTACTGGGCGAAGTCGTCGCCGTAGGCCTTTGCCTGGGCGATCTCGTTCTCGTGGTGCGGGAAGATCAGGTCGAGGCCGCCGCCGTGGATGTCGAAGGCCGAGCCCAGGTACTTGTGGGCCATGGCGGAGCACTCCAGGTGCCAGCCCGGGCGCCCGCGGCCCCACGGCGTCTCCCAGTCGGGCTCGCCGGGCTTGGTGGCCTTCCACATGGCGAAGTCGCGCGGGTCCCGCTTGCCGGTGATGCCCTCCTCGGCGGGCTGCCGCATCTCGTCCAGGTCCTGCTTGGACAGCTCCAGGTAGGAGGGCCAGGAGCGGACGTCGAAGTAGACGCTGCCGTCGGCCTCGTAGGCGTGACCGCGCTCGATGAGGACGCGCATCATCTCGACCATCTCGGTGATGTGGCCGGTGGCGCGGGGCTCGTAGGTCGGGGGGAGGCAGCCGAGGGCGTCGTAGCCGTCGTTGAAGGCCCGCTCGTTCTCGTACCCGATCGACCACCAGGGGCGGCCCTGGTCGGCCGCCTTCCAGATGATCTTGTCGTCGATGTCCGTGACGTTCCGGATGAACGTCACGTCGTAGCCGCGGAACGCGAACCAGCGGCGCATGATGTCGAAGTTGAGGTACGAGCGGACGTGCCCGATGTGCGGTGCCGCCTGCACGGTGGCGCCACACAGGTAGATCGAGACACAACCCGGCTTGAGCGGGGTGAAGTCACGGATCTGCCGGGCGCTGGTGTCGTACAGGCGAATAGTCACCACTCCAGGGTAGTGGGCCCGGAGTAATGCCTCGTGCCGCTTGCCTCACATCATCCCGACGACCTTCTCGGGCGTGATCCTGACGATCACGCGGTCGGCGTCCTCGGCGGAGGCCGGGTTGAACTCGGCGTACTTCTTGCCGGTGTACTTCAGCGACAGTTCGTCGATCAGTTCCCTCGCGCCCTGGGTGCTCAACTCCGCGGTGCCCCGGATCTCGGCGTAGACGTAGGGCATCTGGGGGTCCTGGACGACGACGCTGACCCGGGGGTCGCGGTCGAGGTTCTTCTTCTTGCGGCGGTCGACGGTCGTGGAGAACACGACCTGGTCCCCGTCCCGCTTCACCCACACCGGGGACAGCTGCGGGCTGCCGTCGGGCTGGACCGTGCCGACCACGATGAAGACGGGACCGTCGAGCAGGGACTTGAGCCGGTCGGGCAGGGCGGCGGGCATGGGGGTACCTCCGGGACCTCGGGTGTTCACTGGTCGCTCTGCAGGCACCCTCGCACGCGCTCAGCCCACCCGCACCACGAGCGCCGTGGCCACCGCCATCAGCCCCTCCTCGCGGCCGAGGAAGCCGAGGCCGTCCGTCGTCGCGCCGGACACCGACACGGGTGCGCCCGCCGCCTCGGAGAGGATCTTCTGGGCCTCGTCCCGGCGCTTGCCGATCTTCGGGCGGGGGCCGACGACCTGGACGGCGATGTTGCCGATGGCGAACCCGGCCGCGCGGACGATCCGGGCGGCCTCGGTGAGCAGGGTGACCCCGGAGGCGCCGGACCACTCGGGGCGGCCGGTGCCGAAGTGCTGGCCGAGGTCGCCGAGCCCGGCGGCGGAGAAGAGCGCGTTGCAGGCGGCGTGGGCGACGACGTCGGCGTCGGAGTGCCCGGCCAGGCCGGGACCCTCGCCCTCCCACTTCAGGCCGGCGCACCACAGCTCGCGGCCTTCCTCGAAGGCGTGGATGTCGGTGCCGATGCCGACCTGGGGAAGCAGGGGGAGCTGCTCAGAAGCCATCGTTCAGCCTCCTGCGGGCCAGGACCGCCTCGGCGAGGACGAGGTCGAGGGGGCGGGTGACCTTGAAGGCCTCCTCGTGGCCGGGGACGGTGACGACCCCGAGGCCGAGCTGCTCGACCATGCTCGCGTCGTCGGTGACGTCCTCGGTGACGGTCTCGTGGGCGCGGACCAGGGTCTCCCGGTCGAAGCCCTGGGGCGTCTGCACGGCCCGCAGCCGGGCCCGCACGGGCGTGGCCACGACCGGCTCGGGGTCGCCGGGGACGGCCGCGGGCTCGACCTCCTTGACGGTGTCGGCGAGCGGCAGCGCCGGGACCACGGCGGGGGCGCCCCCGCGTACGGCCTCGATGACCGCGTCGACGGTGTCCACGGGGACGAGCGGGCGGGCCGCGTCGTGGACGAGGACGATGCCGTACTCGGGCGGCAGGGCGTCGAGGCCGAGCCGGACCGACTCCTGACGGCTGTCCCCGCCGGGGACGACGAGGAAGTCGGTGCGCTCGGGCAGCGCGTGCACGTCGAGCAGGGACTTGACCTCGGCGGTGCCGTCCGGCGGTGCGACGACGACCACCAGGGAGACATGGCGGGACGCGGCGAGGGCGCGGAGCGCGTGGATCAGCATGGGCGTGCCGTTCAGCGCGCGGAGCGCCTTGGGGGCGCCCGGGCCAAGGCGTACGCCCCGGCCGGCGGCGGGAATCACGGCGGCGACGGGGATCTGCGCGGGTGCGGGGCGCGAATCGTCAGACATCGGTTCCTGTCAGGTTTGTGTGCTCGACCTAGGTGGGTATGGCCTGGAGGAGTGCCGGGCGCGACGCCTTGACCGGACCCTTCCGTGACCCTGGTCGAGCCATCTGCCCGGGCCCGGCACACCAAGTATCGGGGGGCTTCCCCCGAGATGAACGACAGGCGTTACCGGCGGCCTCGCGGCGGCTGGATTCTTCCGGGGACGTACGGCCGGATTCTTCCGGGGCCGAACATGCCGCAGCGCCCGGCGACAGGGTCAGTGTCATCGGGCACCGCGGCAGTTCACTGTGCTGAGCGTGCTGAGGGCAGCGGGTGCTGCCGGTGGCGCGTCAGGAGGCGAGCACCTCGTCGAGCAGGGCCTCGGCCTTGTCCTCGTTCGTGTTCTCCGCGAGAGCGAGCTCGCTCACCAGGATCTGGCGAGCCTTGGCGAGCATGCGCTTCTCACCGGCGGAGAGACCACGCTCGCGCTCGCGACGCCACAGGTCACGCACGACTTCCGCGACCTTGATGACATCGCCGGAGGCGAGCTTCTCCAGGTTTGCCTTGTAGCGACGGGACCAGTTCGTGGGCTCCTCGGCATACGGCGCGCGCAGCACCTCGAAGACCCGGTCCAGCCCGTCCTGACCGACCACATCACGCACGCCCACGAACTCCGCATTGTCCGCTGGCACACGCACCGTCAGGTCACCCTGGGCGACCTTCAGCACCAAGTAGGTCTTGTCCACGCCTTTGATCTGGCGAGTTTCGATGGCCTCGATCAGCGCGGCCCCGTGATGGGGATAGACCACGGTGTCGCCAACCTTGAACGTCATGTGACAGGTACCCCTTCCGTGGCTATCCAGGGTAACACGGATTCGGCGTGTTCTGAATGGCGTTTTCGCAGGTCAGGGCATATCTCGGGGCTTGACAACCGCAACAGGAACGTGCTTCGAAGGCACTCGCCGGGCCGGGACGCAACAGGTATTCGCAGGTCGGAGCAGCTCTCCGGGCGAGGTGAAACGCGTACGTTACAACCTCGCGGAGTCTCGCCCAAGAGGTTGAACGTCCCGATTTGTCTACTTCCAAGCGTGCGACTTCCGCTACTCCGTTCGGTGGCAGGAGGCGGGTACGAGACGAATCCGGAATTGATCACAGGAGCCCGGACGGGGAGTGGATGATCAATATCCGGGGTGGCCATGCATTCCTTCACGGAAAATTTGCGGACCGTGTTGCGGGGATGCGGACTGCGGTGTTGCGGGCGCGTTATGTGAATGGCGGACGAGCGCCTCGGCAATGTGACTCGTGAGTCACTTGTGGGCGGCGAGGTACCCCCACCCGGAGGGAAGCCCGGTGCTTGGGGGAGGGTCGGGTGCGGCCACGCGGGAACGGCTCGGTAACCTAAGGCCGCTGACAGACACTTAGGGCGGCTTTATAAGTGGAGCCGCCCCTGCGTTCAAGGAGTTGCCGCCGCCGTGAGCAGCAGCCTTCGACGCGGCGCCCTCGCCGCGTCCGCCATCGTCTTCTCGATCGCCTCGCTCGCCGCCTGCGGCGCCGGCAACAACTCCCAGACCCTGGAGATCAAGCCGGACAACGCGGCGACCAGCGTCGGCGACATCAAGATCCAGAACGCCACGATCATCACGCAGCCCGACCTGAAGGCGTCCGGCCCGGCCGTCATCTCCGGCACCGTCTTCAACATGGGCAACACCAACCAGACCCTGCAGTCGATCTCCGTCGAGGGCAGCAGCGAGCCGGTCAAGCTGTCCGCGGCCAAGGGCCAGAGCCTGACCGTCCCGGCGCACGGCTCGCTCGTGCTCGGCGGCAAGGACAACGCGTCCGCCGTGATCGCCAGCGGCCGTGAGGCGGTCCAGGACGGCAACGCGCAGAAGGTGACCTTCACCTTCAGCAAGACCGGTCCGGTGAGCCTGCGCGCGTTCGTGGTCCCGGCCACCACCTACTTCAGCGGCTGGGGCCCGAGCGAGATCCCGACCGCCTCGGCGACCACCACCGCGGCGCCGGGCTCGACCGCGTCCAGCAACGGCAAGCCGGGCAAGGGCGGCAAGTCCAGCCCGTCGGCGACCGCCACCGACACGGCGACCACGGGCGCGACCCCGAGCGACTCGGCGTCGCAGTCGGCCGCGGGTCACTGAGCAGTCGTACACAGTCGTAAGCCGAAGGGCGGCACCCCGATGCGGGGTGCCGCCCTTCGTTCGTGCACGGTGTGTGCCGTACGGCTTACGGCTCGAACTTGTAGCCCAAGCCCCGCACCGTCACCAGATACCTGGGCGCGCCCGGGTCCGGCTCGATCTTGGCGCGGAGGCGCTTGACGTGGACGTCGAGGGTCTTGGTGTCGCCCACGTAGTCGGCGCCCCAGACCCGGTCGATGAGCTGCATGCGGGTCAGGACGCGGCCGGCGTTGCGCAGGAGCATCTCCAGGAGGTCGAACTCCTTGAGGGGGAGGTCGACCTTCGAGCCGGACACCGTCACCACGTGGCGGTCGACGTCCATGCGGACCGGGCCCGCCTCCAGGGCGGCCGGGGTGACCTCCTCCGGCTCGCCGCGGCGGCGCAGGACGGCCCGGATGCGGGCCACCAGCTCGCGGGACGAGAAGGGCTTGGTGACGTAGTCGTCGGCTCCTATTTCGAGGCCTACGACCTTGTCGATCTCGCTGTCCTTGGCGGTCACCATGATCACGGGGACGTTGGAGCGGCCGCGCAGCTGGCGGCACACCTCCGTGCCGGGCAGACCCGGCAGCATCAGGTCGAGGAGGACGAGGTCGGCGCCGTTGCGCTCGAACTCGTCGAGTCCGTCGGGGCCGGTGGCCGCGACGGCGACCTCGAAGCCCTCCTTGCGGAGCATGTAGGACAGGGCGTCGGAGAAGGACTCCTCGTCCTCGACGACGAGCACTCGGGTCACGGAAGGACCTCCGGGGCGGGAAGCGGTTCGTACGGGGTTGGGTCGGCGGTGCCGCCGGCCTCGTCGTCGAGGTCGGGGTGCTGCTGTGCACGGTCGCGGGCCGCACCCGCCTCCGGCAGTCTGAGGGTGAAGGTGGAGCCCTGGTTCTCGGCGCTCCAGACCGTGACCTCCCCGCCGTGCGAGGCGACCACGTGCTTGACGATCGCGAGACCCAGACCGGTGCCTCCGGTCTGCCGGGAGCGGGCCGGGTCGACGCGGTAGAAGCGCTCGAAGATGCGCTCCTTGTCCTTGTCGGAGATGCCGATGCCCTGGTCCGTGACGGCGAGCTCGATCATGTCGCCGCCGGGGGCGTTGACCCGGCGGGCGGCTATGCCGACGCGGGTGCGGGCCGGGGAGTAGTTCACGGCGTTCTCGACGAGGTTGCCGAGGGCGGCGGCGAGCTGGCCGCGGTTGCCCCAGACGTGCAGGTCGGCGGTGCCGCCCGCGGCCATCGTGATCTGCTTGGTGCCCGCCTGGTGGCGGCAGCGGTCGACGGCCTCGGCGACGAGTTCGTCCACCCGGACGGGCTCGGCGTCCTCGAGGGGGTCGTCGTTCTGGACCCTCGACAGGTCGATCAGCTCCTGGACCAGGTTGGTCAGCCGGGTCGCCTCGATCTGCATCCGGCCCGCGAAGCGCTGTACGGCCTCGGGGTCGTCCGAGGCGTCCATGACGGCCTCGGAGAGCAGGGAGAGCGCGCCGACGGGCGTCTTCAGCTCGTGGCTCACATTGGCCACGAAGTCGCGTCGTACGGCCTCGATCCGGCGGGCCTCGGTGAGGTCCTCGACCAGCAGCAGGACCAGGCGGGAGCCGAGCGGGGCCACGCGCGCGGAGACGGCGAGGGCCTCGCCCCGTCCGGTGCCGCGCCGGGGCAGGTCCAGCTCGACCTGTCGTATCTCCCCGTCCCGTCTCGTGTCCCGGGCCATCTGGAGCATGGGCTCGATGGCGAGCTTGCCGCCGCGGACCAGCCCGAGGGCGTAGGCGGCGGAGCTGGCCTTGACGACGGCGTCGGCCTCGTCGAGGACGACGGCCGAGGAGCGGAGGACCGACAGAACGGTGTCCACTCCGGGCGGGAGTACGGGATCGGTGTGCAAAGAAGTCCTGGTCGGTCGCTTCTGGTCGCGTTCGCTCCAGCGGAACGCCAGCATGGCGATGACACCGGTGAGCACCCCGGCGATCGCTGCCGCTGCGGCGACCGCCGCGTTCACGTCCATGCATCCAGGTTAGGCATGGGGTACGACATGACCACAGCCGTCGGAGTGCGACCTCGGACACTCGTCGCCCAGAGTTCACCTTGGAGCCAGTAGTGGTTCATTTGGGGTGGAAGAAACGGACGCGTGCAAGGCTGAACGTGGGAGCGTGGGGTTCGCACCGCCGGTTTTCGCCACGGGGCGCGTGGTGTCACGGCCCCCGGAAACCCCCGAAGCACACGTACGAGAGGGAACCCTGATGCGGGACGCGTACCACGAGGAACTTGATTCGATCGGCGACGGTCTGGTGGAGATGGCCCGGCTGGTCGGGTCGGCGATCGGGCGCGCCACGACGGCCATTCTCGACGCCGACCTGAAGCTGGCCGAGAGCGTGATCGAGGCCGACCAGAAGGTCGACGAGCTCCAGCACGACCTGGAGGCTCGGGCCATAGCCCTGCTCGCCCGTCAGCAGCCGGTGGCGACGGACCTCCGTATCGTCGTCACGTCGCTGCGTATGTCCGCCGACCTGGAGCGCTCCGGCGACCTCGCCCAGCACGTGGCGAAGCTGGCCCGGCTGCGCTTCCCCGCGCGCACGATCCCGCACGACCTGCACGCGACCATCCTGGAGATGGGCCAGCTCGCGCAGCGCCTGATGGCGAAGGCCGCCGAGGTGATCGTGACCAAGGACGTCGACCTCGCCCTCCAGCTGGAGTCGGACGACGACGAGATGGACCTGCTGCACCGCACCCTCTTCCAGCACCTGATCGACGAGCGCTGGAAGCACGGCATCGAGACCGCCGTCGACGTGACCCTGCTGGGCCGCTACTACGAGCGGTACGCCGACCACGCGGTGGCCGTCGCCAAGCGCGTCGTCTTCCTGGTCACGGGTGAGCACGCCGATGAACTGCAGCCGGACATCCAGCCCGCCACCGGGGTCGACGGAGCCTGACACCGGCCTTGCCTCGGGGGCTCGAAGGCCGTTGGGCGGGGCGCGCGGGCGCCTCTGTGCGCCGTTGATGCGCCCAGTAAAACGGGCATGGAATGGGCGAGGGCATCTGGCCCCAGTGTCGAGGAGGGACCCATGGCCGAATCCCCCAGCACCACGCCCGACCCCACCCAGGAGCGCGAGACCGACCAGCCCGCCGAGATGAGGAGCCTGCCGCTCGTGGCCGCGTGCGGCTGCGGTTCGGGCTGTGGCTGCGGCTGCCAGTCGGGCGCTCCCTGCCAGTGCGGCTGACGGCGTACGACCGTGAGGGGCCCCGGTGACTCCGGGGCCCCTCACTTTGTCCACGGGCTACTGGCTACTGATTGCTGGAAGTGGCTACTGGAAGCGGATCTTGCGGGCCAGGACCTTCCGGGCGACCTGGGTGACCGTACGGCCCTCGGCGAAGGCGCGGGCGCGCATCCGGTCCAGGGCCTGCTCGGGGTCCACGTCGAGCTGCACCATCAGCATGCCGACCGCCTGGTGGACCTCGGTGTGATCGGCCTGCGAGCCGTGCACCCAGGACGCCGTCTCGCCCTCTTCTCCCGTGGGCCGCAGCCCCGTCAGGGCGTCCGTCATCGCGTCCCGCACCCACAGTGCGGTCCGCAGATCCGGCTCGGACAGGTCGCCGGGCCGGTCGCAGTACAGGTCGAGGGTGCCGATGGCGGTGCCGCCGACGCCGAGGGGCAGCGAGAACACGGCGGCCGCGCCGAGCCCGACGGCTTCGTGGGCGAAGATCGGCCAGCGGCAGGTGTCGCGTCGTGCGGCGAGGTCGGCCGCGAAGACCGGGGTGCCCTGATCGAGGGCGGTCTGGCAGGGCCCGTCCCCCACGGTGTACTGCAACTCGGCGAGCCGTGCGGCGACGCGGTCACTGGCGCACCAGGTCACCCGGATCCCGCGCCCGCCGGAGATCGACACGGAGGCCCCGGTGACGGGCAGCAGCCGTACACACACCGTGCACAGCGCGTCCGGGATCCGCCGCGGATCGCCGGCCCCCCGCGCGGCAGCGGCGAGCACCTCGTCGACCCGCAACCGCCCCTCCACCTCCGGCGGCACACCACCCCCGGCCGCCTGCTGGGACTGCCCGGACTTCATGGTCATCACCCCCGGCGTGGCGTGCGGTGAGCGGGTCCCGTGCATGCCGGGTTCCCCCGTTACGGGGAGGTAGTGCACGGAGCGGCGGAGTGAAGCTCACATCTTCCTCAGGAATGGCACGGAAGCTCGTAGTCCGCCTCCCGGCGCTGACAGGATCCGTTGCCATGTCTCGCCGAACCCTCACAGGACTGGCCGTCGCCTGTGCCGCGCTGCTCGTTCCGCTCGCCGGTTGTTCCTCGGATCACCCCGAGGCCGCGAAGCCTGCGCGGACGACCGGCCAGGAGCGCAGCGCACGACTCCCCGCCCCCGATCCCACGGATCCCCCGGAGCTGGACGCGGACGAAACCCTCGCCGGCCGCCAGAAGACGACCACCGGGAACGCGAGCATCGCCTTCCGCGAGGGGAAGAAGGGGGACGCGCTGATCGTCGCGGTGCGCTGCCAGGGCGCGGGCAAGATCAAGGTCGCGGTGCGGCCCGTGCGCATGTCCTTCCCGCTGGAGTGCCACGCCGGCAAGGCCGACACCGTCTACAACCAGGTGGCGGTCGGCGGCGCGGACCGCGGCGGAGTCGCCTCCGTCGAGGCTCCCTCCTCCGTGCGCTGGTCGATGACGATCGGCCGCGGTGCGCCTGTCCAGGAGGAGCCGCCCATCGAGGCGGCCGGCAATCCAAAAGGGCGCCTCTGACGTATCGGAATAGTAGGGCCGCAACCTGGGGTACGCCCTTGGTCGGCTCGTTCCGGAAGGAAGAGTGCATCCATCATGCGAGCACACTGCGCGGGGCGTCTCCTCGCGGCGTCCGCAGCCGGCGTTCTGCTGGCCGGCGGCGCTGCGATCGGCACGGCGGGCACTGCCGCGGCGGCCCCCGCTGTGCACACCCATGTGACCACCGACTCGTGCTTCGGCCACGACGACGGGCGGTGCTTCGACCACGGTGGGTTCCGCTTCGACCACCGCGGGTTCTGCTTCAACCATCCCGGGTTCTGCTTCGGCCACCGCTTCGATCACCGATTCGACAACCGCTTCGACCGCTTCGACAACGGATCCGTCGTGGTCATCGTGATCGGGTGACGGCGGGTGGGCCCGGGACCACCCGGAAAGAAAAACGGGGGCAAGCAGAAGGCCCGGTACTCCGACCCGGGCCTTCTGCCGGCGTCAGTTTGGTCAGGCGCCGGGCGCGCGGAATCCCACCTGTCGACGGGCGGCCTCGTCGATCTCGTCGAGGGTGAGGAGCGGGGTGGCCCGGGTGTGAAGGGCACCGCTGGCCTTGACGGTAAGGCTGACGGCGGCCATGGAGACCGGGTCGGGAAAGTCGACGATGAGCACGACGTCGTCCTCCCCGAAGGCGAAGTACATGGCCTCGACCGTCCCGCCGAGGCCGGTGACGACCTGGTCGACGGCAGCGCGCCGGCCACTCGCGCCTTCCCTGAGCAGCCCTTTCGTGCCCTCCGCCGTGTAGCTGGCCTGGATGAGGAATTTCGGCATGGGAACACTCCCTACCCATCGCTTGTCCGGTACGCAGGAGGGGTTCCCCGCTGTCCCATCGGTCGCCGCTTGCCGAACTGCATTCACTCGTTAGCCGCGCTTCCGGGCCTCTGAGTCGAAGCAGAGACTGCCCCAACACAGCGACAAGCCCCCCACCCGCAGAGAACCTGCAGGCAGAGGGCTTGATCAGTGGGGCTTACTTCTTCTTGCCCTGGTTCTTGACCGCCTCGATGGCCGCCGCAGCAGCCTCCGGGTCGAGGTACTTGCCGCCGGGGGTGACCGGCTTGAAGTCGGCGTCCAGCTCGTAGTAGAGGGGGATGCCCGTCGGGATGTTCAGGCCCGCGATGTCCGCGTCCGAGATGCCGTCCAGGTGCTTGACCAGGGCGCGGAGGCTGTTGCCGTGGGCCGCGACCAGGACGGTGTGGCCGTCGAGGAGGTCGGGGACGATGCCGTCGTACCAGTAGGGGAGCATGCGGACGACGACGTCCTTGAGGCACTCCGTGCGGGGGCGCAGCTCCGGCGGGATGGTCGCGTAGCGCGCGTCGTTCGCCTGGGAGAACTCGGAGTCGTCCGAGAGCGGGGGCGGCGGGGTGTCGTACGAGCGGCGCCAGAGCATGAACTGCTCCTCGCCGAACTCGGCCAGCGTCGCCGCCTTGTCCTTGCCCTGGAGGGCGCCGTAGTGGCGCTCGTTCAGGCGCCAGGAGCGGTGGACCGGGATCCAGTGGCGGTCGGCGGCCTCGAGGGCCAGCTGCGCGGTGCGGATCGCGCGCTTCTGGAGGGACGTGTGGACCACGTCGGGGAGAAGGTCGGCGTCCTTCAGGAGCTCGCCACCGCGGACTGCCTCCTTCTCGCCCTTCTCGTTCAGGTTCACGTCCACCCAGCCGGTGAACAGGTTCTTCGCGTTCCACTCGCTCTCGCCGTGGCGGAGGAGGATCAGCTTGTACGGTGCGTCGGCCATGACTGAGAGCGTAATCCACGCATTCGGCCCCCAAGGGCGGACGCCCAGCAGCCGGACAGTTGACGGCATCTGTTAATTGAGTGGCCTCCGCCAGCCCTGCCCTTGTAAGTTGCGCTTGCCTGTTGAGCCACTTACAGCACCGTGGGGGTCCCGCCATGTCCGTCGCCCGTCTGAGACGAGCCGCTCGGGAGACCGTCTCCGGGCTCCCCCGCGAGTTCTGGTGGCTGTGGACCAGCACCCTCGTCAACCGGCTGGGCGCCTTCGTCGCCACCTTCATGGCGCTCTATCTCACGCTCGACCGTGGGTACTCGGCCTCGTACGCCGGTCTCGTGGCCTCCCTGCACGGGCTCGGCGGGGTCGTCTCCTCGCTGGCCGGTGGCGTGATGGCCGACCGGCTCGGGCGACGGCCGACCCTGCTGATCGCGCAGACCGCCACCGCCGGGTCCGTCGCGCTGCTCGGGTTCATGCAGGACCCCGTCGCCATCGCCGCCGTCGCCTTCCTCGTCGGCATGGCCTCCAACGCCTCCCGGCCCGCCGTACAGGCGATGATGGCCGACATCGTGCGACCGGAGGACCGGGTGCGGGCCTTCTCGCTCAACTACTGGGCCATCAACCTCGGCTTCGCCGTCTCCTCGATGGGTGCGGGGTTCATCGCCGAGTTCAGTTATCTCGCCGGGTTTCTCATCGAGGCCGGGATGACCCTGGCCTGCGCGGTCGTCGTGTTCCTGAAGGTGCCCGAGTCCCGGCCCGCCGCCGCGGCCAAGCAGGACGGCGGCGACGTCAGCCTCGTGACCGTGCTGCGCGACGGGCGGTACATGGCCGTCGTCGGACTGTCCTTCCTTGTCGCCCTCGTCTTCCAGCAGGGCTCGGTCGGACTGCCGGTGGCCATGGGGCGGGCCGGGTTCACGCCCGCCGACTACGGCCTGGCCATCGCCGCCAACGGCATCCTGATCGTCGCCCTGCAGATCCCGGTCACGCGCTTCATCGAGCACCGCGATCCGCGCACACTGCTGGTCGTCTCCTCGGTCCTCGCGGGCTACGGCTTCGGGCTCACCGCCTTCGCCGGGTCGGTCGGCGTCTTCGCGCTCACCGTGTGCGTGTGGACGCTCGCCGAGATCGTCAACGCGCCGACCCAGACCGGGCTCGTCGTCCGGCTGTCGCCCGTGCAGGGCCGTGGGCGCTACCAGGGCGTGTACACGCTCTCGTGGTCCGTCGCCGGCCTGGTCGCGCCGCTCATGTCCGGTGCCGTCATCGACCGGTTCGGGGCGGAGTGGCTGTGGGCCATGTGCGCGGCCGTCGGGACGGTGGCGGGGGTCGGGTACGGCGTGCTCATGCGGCGGCTTCCCCCGGAGGAGGACGCGGCCATGTCCTCGCGGCGGCGGCAGCGGGCGCAGGCGTCCGAACAGGCCGCCTGACCCCCACCAACTGAGTGACGCAGGTCACACTCGGTCCTGTCACGTCTTGCCGAGTCGCTCCGTCAAGGAGGTGTAGCCAACAGCAACCACACAGGAGCCCACGATGGAAGCTCGCCTGAACCTCTTCGCCAACCCGGTCGCCGGCAAGTTCATGCGGTACATCAACTCCGCGGGCAAGGCGGTCTCGGACTCGACCCTGCCGGCCGCGACCCAGGAGCTGGTAAAGATCCGCGCCAGCCAGATCAACGGCTGCGGCTTCTGCACCGACATGCACACCAAGGACGCCGCCCACGCCGGCGAGACCGCCCAGCGCCTCCACCTGGTCGCGGCCTGGAGGGAGGCCAAGGTGTTCACCGACGCCGAGCGGGCCGCCCTTGAGCTGACCGAGCAGGGCACCCGGATCGCCGACGCGGCCGGTGGCGTCAGCGACGAGGCCTGGGCCGACGCCGCCAAGCACTACGACGAGGACCAGCTCGCCGCCCTGGTGTCCCTGATCGCCCTGATCAACGCCTACAACCGCCTCAACGTCGTCGTCCAGCAGCCCGCCGGCGACTACGAGCCCGGCATGTTCGGCTGAGCGACCAGCGCATCGACGCATGCACACGCGCCCCCTCCGGCAGCTCTGCGGGAGGGGGCGCGGACGTGAGCATCTAATTCCAGTATTCGCGGAATGTAATTGCCTGGGTATTCGGAATTCCTTCAAGCATATCTTGGCAGGCGCTCAAAAATTCCCCTTTCGAGCGACCCGTATCCCCCGAACGCCTCACAACCCCGCCTCCGGTGACCGTCGTTAGGTGACCGTGACGCGATTCCACTGGTGCGCAAGGGAAGATCATCAGACGACCACTCTTCGCTGGGACGGCGATGTGGGTCCCAAGTCGTGCTCGGAGCTGCTCGATGATTTCCTGAAGAATATCAACAGAATGGAAAAAGAATATAGGCGGGCGATGGCGGATCTGTGCGGAGCGTCCTGAGGCGGGGTGCGGAGGTCTATCGATGGACAGGATTCACGACGAAGCCGGTCTCTACGACCACGCCTGGGCCGTCCCGGAGCCGGACATCGCACCGAACGACTGGGATCCGGTCGAGGAGCTGGCCCAGATGCTGTCCACGACGGCCGGCGCGCCCCCCGCTCCCACGCCGCTGAACATCCCGGCCCCCCGCCGGAGCAGCCGTCGCCGGATCCGTCAGGAATCGCATTTCCTCGACGGCGGTCGGCGCGTCACGCACATCTCGTTGCTGATCGCCACGGTCTCGCTGTGCGCGGTGTGCATGCTGGGCTGGTCCGTCTGCTATTCCTACGGCCAGCTGCGCGGGATCGCCGCGTCGGTGCTGCCCGGGAGACTGGCGCAATGCTGGCCGCTGACGGTGTACGGGCCGTGGTTCGTGGCCGCTCTCTCGGTTCTGCGGGCCACCGCTCAACGGCGGAGTGCGCGGCGGTCCTGGTGCGTCGTGGTGGCCGCCTCCGCGATGGCCGTGGCGCTGTGTGTCAGCCACTCGTCACACGCGCTGCTCTCATTAGTGATTTTCGGAATTCCGCCGGTCACCGCTCTGGTGTGCTTCTGGGAACTGGTCGGCCAGATCTCGTCCAGGAGCCGGCCCCGGCACGCCACACACGCCGATCGGCCGGCGGCCAAGCCGTGAAGGCGGCATCCGAGCCGTGAAGGGGTGCGCGGCCATCGGCCTCACGGATGCATCCGCGCCCCCTTCAGCAGCTTGTCGACCCCGTTCCGCGGGCCGTACACCGCAAGGCCCACCAGGTCCAGCTCCGCGGTCGGTACGGCCCGTACCGCGGCGCGGTTGTCGCGGTCGTTGCCCGTCGTGAAGAGGTCGGCCGTGAACACCGCGCGGGGCAGGGCCCGCGAGAGGGCCCGGGCGTGCGCCGCCTTCAGGGTCTCCTTGCCGCCCTCGAAGACCAGCACCGGCTGGCGGAACATCGGCAGGTACGACACGCCGTCCGCGTCCTCGTACGGGTCCCCGATCACCTCGGGGACCTGGCTGCCCAGGCCGCTGACCAGGAACGCGGTGACGTTCAGGCGCTGCCAGGGCTCCAGGTCCTCGCGGAGCAGTACGGCGATCTTGGTGTCGATGGGGGTCCCCCCGCTCGAGCGAAGTCGAGAGTGGGGGAGGATCGGTTCAGTGCTCATGGAGTGAGACTGCCGATCGGTCCATGGCCCCGTCTTGTACGTTTTTTGCATGGCCGCCCGGCAGGAAGTCACCGCGTGGCGCCCTCGTGTCCCGGGCGTCACCGAGGTCTTCCACGCCCACTTCACCGAGTACGCCTACCCGATGCACGTCCACGACGCCTGGACGCTGCTGATCGTCGACGACGGAGCCGTACGGTACGACCTCGACCGGCATGAACACGGCACTCCGCACGACACCGTCTCGCTGCTGCCGCCGCATGTTCCGCACAACGGCTCCCCGGCCACCCCGCACGGCTTCCGGAAGCGGGTGCTCTACCTCGACAGCAGCCTTCTCGGGGACGAGCTGATCGGGCCGGCCGTCGACGGGCCCGACCTCAGGGATCCCGTGCTGCGGCATCGGGTCGGGCAGGTGCACGGCGCGCTCGGGCGGCCCGGGGACGAGTTGGAGGCGGAGAGCAGGCTGGCCCTTGTCGGGGAGCGGCTGCGGGAGCATCTGCGACGCCGGGCCACCCGGCAGCGGCCCGATCCGGCCCTCGCCCGCTCGCTGCGCGAACTCCTCGACGGGCACGTCACCGAGGGGCTGGTGCTCGCCGACGCCGCCCGGCTCCTGCACGCCCACCCCGCCCACCTCGTACGGGCGTTCAGCACCGCTTACGGCATCCCCCCGCACCAGTACCTGATGTCCCGCCGCGTGGGCCGCGCCCGCCGGCTGCTGCTGGACGGGCTGGCCCCGGGTGAGGTGGCGGTGGCGACCGGGTTCTGTGATCAGGCCCATCTCACGCGGCACTTCAAGAAGTTGGTGGGGGTCACCCCGGGGCGCTACCGGCTCAGTTCGCGCTGAGCGTCGTACAGGTTGCGCGGGCGCACCGCGTCCGTGGTGCCGTACAGCTCCAGGCGGGAGTGCAGGTCGCCGGTGAAGTCGGGGACGTCGGTCTGGTCGAACTCCCGCACCTCGTTGAGGCCCACCGTCGCGGAGTAAGGCGCCAGGCCGTCGATCTTCATCAGGCCCGCGCGGCCGTTGGTGACCCGGATGTTCCAGTGCGTGAAGCGGGCGCCGAAGAGCGGGCCGGCGCTGGCGTCCCCGCCGTGGCGGCCGTCGTTGTTCACCGTGATGTCGGTGCGCACGTCGGCGAAGGGCAGACCGCGGTGCGAGTCGAAGGTGCCCATCTCCATCGCGCCGCGCGACCAGACGTTGTGGGAGGACAGGCCCTCGACGTTGATGCCGTGGAGCTGGGTGCCGGCGGGCGCGGGCACGGTCCGCTGTTCGATCGTGAAGTCCTCGATCAGGTTGTCGTGGGAGCCCTCGCGGCAGAAGTACGGGTGGTGGGAGCCGCGGCCCGCGACCCGGGTACGGCGCAGGGTGCAGGCCGAGGCCGCGACCAGGCCGAAGCCGTTGTCCACGTGCCGGACCGTGACGTCGTCCACGAAGCAGTCGTAGGCGCACTGGAGGACGACCCCGTTGTAGCCCTTGTCGAGGAGGTGCGGGGACTGCGGGGTCTCCACCGCCTCCAGGGTCAGGCCCGCGACGCCCGAGCCCGTCAACTCCTGGACGTGCGTGGTCAGTCGGGGGTCCCACTCCGGGCGCAGGTCGAGTGGGAGCGGGCGTTCGAGGGTGATGCGGCGGCCGTGGACGCGGGTGATGCGGACGGGCCATTCGTAGGGGACGTAGGAGGTCAGCTTGGTCTTGTCGGCCCAGGAGTAGGCGGCGGGGCCCGGGCCGCCGCCCGCCATGTGCTGCAGGAGGGTGTGGGCCGGGTCGTCGGCCAGGCGCAGGAGGACCAGCTGCCCCGGCGCCAGGTGGTCCGCGTCGGTCACGGTCACCGTCCATGAGCCCTGGCGGGCCGGCTCGATGGTCGTGAGGGTCGTCCACTCGTCGCGCCTGTTGCCGGTCCAGCCCTCGAAGGGCCAGGCCTTCGACCTGATCGCCGCCACCAAGGAGTCCCAACGGGCCCTCGGTGCCAGCCAGATGAGGCCTCCCGCCCAGGACCAGGACGACTTGTCGCCGCCGTAGCGGGAGCCGTAGACGCCGATCAGTTCGGTGAGGTTCTTCGTGGCGTACAGGGTCGTACGGCCGCTGCCGGCGCCGCGCAGGACCACGTTCGGGTCGGCTATGCGGATCAGGTCGTCGATGCGGAAGGTGCCGGGCGGGATGGTGACCGTGCCCCCGCCGGCCCTTCCGGCTGCGGCGAGGGCACGGTTGATCGCGGGGGCGCAGTCCGTGGTGCCGTCGGGTACGGCGCCGTAGTCGGTGACGTCGGCGAGGGTGCGGGGGCGGGGGAAGCGGCGCGATCCGGCGCGGTGGCCCGCCCGGCCGACGTACGGGATCTGCGGGTGGGTGAACGGGGTGCGGGTGAACTCCCGCCAGAGGGAGGGGACTTCCGTCGGTGCCGCAATCGCCGTGCCGGTTGCCGCGCCCAGGGCCACGGCGGTGGCGCCGGTGAGGAGTGTCCGTCTGCCGAGGTGGCCGTTGCTCATGTCCGCCCGCCCTTCCATATTCATGGATATGAACGATGTTCAGGAATGCGTCGGCGGTGAGCATGCCACTGCCCCCGCCGTGAAGGGAAGGGGTCCGACAGTCAGTCGGTCGGGCGCTCGATCAGATGCTTGAACGCGTCCAGGTTCCGCGTCGACTCACCGCGGGACACCCGCCACGCGTACTCCCGGCGGATCGCGGAGGCGAAGCCCAGCTCCAGCAGGGTGTTGAAGGCCCCGTCCGCCGCCTCCAGGACCTGGCCGAGGAGGCGGTCGATCTCCTCGGCGGTGACGGCGGTCAGGGGCAGGCGGGCGGTGACGTAGACGTCGCCGAGCCGGTCGACGGCGTAACTCACGCCGTACAGCTTGAGGTTGCGCTCCAGCAGCCAGCGGTGGACGCCCGCCTCGTTCTCGTCGGGGTGGCGGACGACGAAGGCGTTGAGGGAGAGGGTGTGGCGGCCCACCCGCAGGGAGACCGTGGTGGAGAGCTTGCGGGTGCCGGGGAGCTTGACGACGTAGGTGCCGGGCTCCGGGCTCTCCCACTCCAGTTCGGCGTCCTTCAGGACCCCCTCGATGACCTGCGCCGCCTTGTCCACATCACCCATGCTGGGAGCGTACGCGACGGCGGTGGGCCTGGGTCGCGGCCATGTACACGTCGGCGGTGGCGGCCGCCGCGGTGTCCCAGCCGAAGGACCGCGCATGCCGGGCGGCGGCCGCGCCCATGCTGTCCGCAAGGGACGGCTCGTCGGCGAAACGGCGCAGCACGCGCGCGTACTCGGCCGGATGGTGGCCCTTGACCAGGAAGCCGGTGGCGCCGTCGCGCACGGCCACCGGGAGGCCGCCGACCGCGGCCGCGAGCACCGGGGTGCCGGTCGCCTGCGCCTCTATGGCGACCAGGCCGAAGGACTCGCTGTAGGACGGCATGACGAGGACGGAGGCGGCCCGGAACCAGTCCGCCAGCTGCTCCTGGCCGACCGGCGGCCGGAACCGTACGACGTCGGCGATGCCGAGCCGGGCGGCGAGCTTCTGCAGGCCCTCGGGCTTGGCCAGACCACTGCCGCTGGGGCCGCCGACGACGGGTACGACGAGCCGCGAGCGCAGCTCGGGGCGCTCCTCCAGCAGGACGGCGACCGCCCGGAGCAGCACGTCGGGAGCCTTCAGGGGCTGTATGCGGCCCGCGAAGAGCGGGATCAGCGCGTCCTGGGGCAGGCCGAGGCGGGCGCGGGCGGCGGCCCGGCCGTCGGCGGGGCGGAAGCGGTCGAGGTTCACCCCGGGGTGCACGACGGCGACCTTGGCCGGGTCGGCGGCATAGTGCCGCACCAGCTCGTCGGCCTCCTCGGCGGTGTTGGCGATGAGGCGGTCGGCGGCGGCGACGATCTGGGTCTCGCCGATGACCCGGGCGGCGGGCTCGGGGGTGTCGCCGTCGGCCAGGTTGGCGTTCTTGACCTTGGCCATGGTGTGCATGGCGTGCACCAGGGGGACGCCCCAGCGCTGGGCGGCGAGCCAGCCGACGTGGCCGGAGAGCCAGTAGTGGGAGTGGACGAGGTCGTAGTAGCCGGGGCGGTGGCCGGCCCAGGCCTGCATCACGCCGTGCGTGAAGGCGCACAGCTGGGCGGGCAGGTCCTCCTTGGCCAGGCCCTCGTAGGGGCCGGCGTCCACGTGCCGGACGAGGACGCCAGGCGCGAGCTGGACCGTGGGGGCGAGGCCGCCGGCCGTGGCCCGGGTGAAGATCTCCACCTCGATGCCGATGGCGGCCAGGCGCTGGGCCAGCTCCACGATGTAGACGTTCATGCCGCCGGCGTCGCCGGTGCCGGGCTGGTGGAGCGGTGAGGTGTGCACGGAGAGCATGGCGACGCGGCGGGGCCTGCGGTGGAGCCTGAGCCGCGAGGGGGCCGCCGGGGAGCGACGCCCGAGCCTGCTGACGTACTGGCTCACGTGGCGTTCCTCCTTGCTGCGGGCATGCCTGCCGGAGGACCGACCTCGCCCTCCAAGGTGGTGCAACAGCGGCGGGGGCGGCTCGAATTCCCTTGCGGCAGGCTTTGCCTAATCATTACCATGATCCGCTCAACCGTTCGACAGGTACCGCTACTGGCGGCGGCACCTGGCCCCCAGAGGCCGCCTACCCTCGTAGGTATGACAGCCCGCGCGACGACCCTCCCCCACTCTCGGCTTCGCTCGACCGGGGGGACCCCCATCGTAGGAACGGTGACGCGCGGGACGACCAACCCCAACCGGCTGCGGCGCATGGACCGCTGGATCGCGGCCACGCACGGCGCCGAGCTGCGGCGTGCCGGGGATCCGGTGGCGGTCGACCTCGGGTACGGGGCGGCGCCCTGGACCGCCGTCGAGCTGCTCGGCCGGCTGCGGGCCGCCGCGCCCCGCGCGCGCGTGATCGGCGTCGAGATCGAGCCGGCCCGGGTCGCGGCGGCGAGGCCGTACGAGCGTGAAGGGCTGACCTTCCGGCACGGGGGCTTCGAGATCCCGGTCGCCGGGCGCCCGGCGCTGGTCCGGGCCGCCAATGTGCTGCGCCAGTACGACGAGGACGCGGTCGCCGCCGTGTGGGAGCGGCTGTGCGCGCGGCTCGCGCCGGCGGGCGGTGGCTCGCGCGGCGGACTGCTGGTCGAGGGGACCTGCGACGAGATCGGGCGCCGGCACGTGTGGGTGGCGCTCGGCCCGGAGGGCCCGCGGACGGTGACCTTCGCGACCCGGCTGGGCTCCCTGGAGCACCCCTCGGACCTCGCCGAGCGCCTGCCGAAGGCCCTGATCCACCGCAATGTGCCCGGCGAGCCCGTCCACACCTTCCTCCGCGACTTCGACCGCGCCTGGGCGGCCGCCGCCCCCTACGCCTCCTACGGCGCCCGCCAGCGCTGGATCCGCACGGTCCGGGACCTGCGCACCGACTGGCCGATAACGGACTCGCCGACGCGCTGGCGCCAGGGGGAAGTGACGGTGGCCTGGGGGGCGTTGGCGCCGCGGGGGTACTGAGCACCCCAGGGAACGATCTCCGTGCGTCGTTCGTCACATCGGCGCGGGGATCGTCGTATCCCGTGTGGACAGGGGGAAGTGCGCGAGGGGCGGAGGGGGGCGCGCCGGGTGGGTGGGGGCGAAAATCCGACTTCCCGTGACCTCTGTCGTTTTGCGCGTCACCGTGGCACGATCCCTCAGGCGATCGTAAGTTACTGACGGTAAATCAGCTTGGGGGACCTATGGGTACGGGCAAGCGCGGTCTGCTCACGGCCGCCGTGACGGTGGTCTGCGCCGTGACCGCGCTGGCGGCGCCCGGCACGGCGTTCGCCGCCCCTTCCCGCACACCGAGCCCGACCGCGTCCCCGAGCGCGTCCCCGACTCCCCCGCCCAGCAAGGACCTTGAGAAGGTCCGCGAGAAGCTCGACAAGCTCTACCACGACGCCGCCGTCGCCACCGACGTCTACAACGCGGCCGAGGAGAAGACGAAGGAACAGTCCGCCCTCATCGTCGAGCTGGCGAAGAAGATCGTCGAAGGACAGCAGAAGCTGGAGCGGCTCAAGAACCAGGCCGGCGCGGCGGCCCGGGCCCAGTACCGCACCGGCGGACTGCCGCCCACCGCCCAGTTCCTGCTCAGCGACGACCCGCAGCAGTTCATCGACGGGGCCGGCACGGTGCTGAACGGCCAGCGGGCGACCACCAAGCTGATCGCCGAAATGACCCGCACCCAGAAGGACTTGCAGGGCTACGCCGACGACGCCTCCGCCCAGTGGCAGAAGCTGGAGGCCAACCGCAAGGCCAAGGCGGCCGCCAAGAAGAAGATCAAGCAGCAGATCTCCGAGGCGGAACAGCTCGAGTCCCGGCTGGAGAAGAAGGAGCGGGAGCGCCTCGCCGAACTGGAGCAACAGGCCGCCTACCAGGCCCAGACCAAGTGGCTGGACACCGGCATCCTCGACGAGATCAACGGCAAGGCCTCCGCACAGGGCAAGAAGGCCGTCGAGTTCGCCAGCGCCCAGCTGGGCAAGCCGTACGTGTGGGGCGCCGAGGGCCCCAAGTCCTACGACTGCTCGGGCCTGACCTCCCAGGCCTGGGCGAACGCCGGCCACCCCATCCCGCGCACCTCGCAGGAGCAGTGGAAGCAGCTCAAGCACGTCGACATCAAGGACATGCGCCCCGGCGACCTCATCATCTACTTCGACGACGCCAGCCATGTGGCGATGTACGTCGGCGACGGCGCGATCATCCACGCCCCGCGCCCCGGACGCACGGTGACGGTCGCGGGCGCGGGTTCGATGCCGATCCTGGGGGTCGTACGGCCGGATGCGTGAGCGTCGTACGGCCGGACACTTGAGCGTCGCGGCCGGACGCGTGCGCGCTGTACGGCCGCACGGGTGAACGTCGTACGGCCGGACGGGTGAGCCAGGTCATGTGACCGCCCCCACGCGCCTCCGCGACCCCTCCCGTGTGACCCACCGCACGCCCAACCCCCGCCCAAACCCCGGCGGTGCGTGAGCTTCGTCATCCCCGCCCGCCGGGCGTCCTGTCCAACTGCGGTACGGATCGCGGCATATGACAGAGGACTGCGCCCGAGCGACGCGGCTCACACCATTCCATCGGGGTGGGCAGTACCGCTATGGTCACCCGACGGTGGGTCGAGGTCCCTCGCCCCGCCTGCCCTCGGGGGGAGGGAAGGAACCAAGACAATGCCCGTACCCGTACCGCGGCAGAGAGCGATCCCGGCCGTGGAGAGTGGTCAGGCGCAGGCCGTCTCCCATGGCGGCCCCCTCAAGGAAGAGGCTCACCGCAGCGCCACGGCCGGCGGTGCCACCGGCGCCACTCTCACGCTGCTGCTGATCGAGGACGATCCGGCAGGCTCGCCGATCGTGCCCGAACTGCTCGACGCCTCCGGCAAGCCGGTCCGCGTCCGCACCGCCCGCAACCTCACCGAGGCCGGGCGGCTGCTCACCGACGACGTCCACTGCATCCTGCTGGACCTCGCGCTCCCCGCGCCCGGCAACGCCGAGGGCGACGACGAGCTGGCCGTGCTCAAGCATGTGCTGGAGCTGGCGCCCCGGCACGCCGTGCTCGCGCTGACCGCCTCCGGCGACGCCGAGCGCGGCGCCGAGGCCGTGCGCGTCGGCGCCCAGGACTACCTGTTCCGGGACGAACTGGACGGCCGCCTGCTCAGCCGCGCCATTCGCTACGCGGTGGAGCGGAAGCGTTCCGACACCGCCGAGCGGCGCCTGGCGGAGGGCCGGCTGCGCGCCCAGGAGAACCGCCGGCTGGAGCGGGGCCTGCTGCCCACGCCCCTGCTGGAGGGCTCCTCGCTGCGGTTCGCCGCCCGCTACCGCCCCGGCCGCTCCCGGGCCCTGCTCGGCGGCGACTTCTACGACGCCGTCCGCACCCCCGACGGCACCGTGCACGCCATGATCGGCGACGTCTGCGGCCACGGCCCGGACGAGGCCGCGCTCGGCGTGGAGCTGCGCATCGCCTGGCGGGCGCTGACGCTGGCCGGACTGTGCGGGGACGAGCTGCTGGGCACGCTCCAGCAGGTGCTGGAGCACGAGCGCGCGGACGAGGAGATCTTCGCGACGCTGTGCACGGTGGACATCGCCCCGGACGGCCGCTCGGCGGGCCTGTGCCTGGCCGGCCACCCGGCCCCGCTGCTCGCCCGCCCCGGCCGCACCGCGAAGCTGCTGCCGTACGACAAGAACGGCCCCGCCCTCGGCCTGCTGCCCGGCGCCCGCTGGCCTCGGATGCAGGTGGAGCTGGGTGCCGAGTGGAGCCTGATGCTCTACACCGACGGTCTGATCGAGGGCCGGGTGGGCACGGGTGGGGAGCGGCTCGGGCAGGACGGGATGGTGGACCTGGTCCGCCGGCAGCTCTCTGAGGGTCTGCGGGGCGAGGAGCTGCTGCGGGCCGCGGTGAGTGAGGTGCGGGACCTCAATGGGGGTGAGCTGACGGACGACGTGGCCGTGGTGCTGCTGGATCGCACCGGCTGAGCGGAAGCCCGCCGTCGAACCTTTGGGGCGCTTCAGCGGCCGCCGTTGTACGGGCCGTACGGGCCGTCGCTGCTGCTTCCGCCGCGGCGGCGGTTCCAGCCGTTGCCGCCGGAGACCCGCTTGAGCGCGGGGCGGACGTCGACGATGTAGACGATGCTGGCGACCAGGCCGGCGATCGGCAGGATGCCCAGGATCGAGAACAGGTAGCTGACCACGAGCGCGATGCCGAGGATGATCAGCCAGAAGACCTTGTTCTGCTTGTCGGCCGCGCGGAAGGCGTCCTCGCGCCGGAACGCGGCGTCGAAGAGCCCGAACGCGGCGAGGGCCATCAGGATGATCTTCAAGATCCCCATGAACCCCGCGAAGCCCAACATCAGCATGCCGCCCACCGCCCGCCGTCTCCCGATCCGTACCTCGACCTCGCCACCGTACCCATAGAACGGGCCGGACACCCCAAAGGTGCCCGGCCCATCCATGTCTCGTCGGTGGGGATCACTTCGCCGGCGGGGTCGTCTTCTTCGCGGTGGCGGCCTTCCGCGGGGCCGGGGTCTTCCTGGCCGCGGGCTTCTTCGCCGCGGCGGGCTCGGTCTTGGCCTCGGCCGGCTTCGGCTCCTCCTCGGTCTCGGCCGGCTCGGACCTGCCCTCGACGGTGATGGCCAGTTCCTCGATCTCCTCGGCGGCCTCGCCGCGCCAGGTCTTCACGGCCTGCTCGCCGTGCTCGGCGACCCGCTCGTAGGTCTCGCGGGCCTTGACGGCGTACTCGGCGGCGACGCCGACACCGCGCAGGGCGAGGTCCTGGGCGCTGTCGCCGAACTTCTTCAGGTCGACGTCGAGGGTGCTGATGAACTCGTTGACCTTGGTCTGCAGGGTGGTCTGCGCCTCCTTGGCCCGGGCGGCGGCCTTCTCCTGCACGGCCTTCGGGTCGGTGTTGCGCACGGCCTCGATCCGGGCCGGCGCCTCGGCGCGCAGCTGCTCGACCAGACCGGGCACCTTCTTGGCCTGCTGGAGGGCGAGGTCGGCGGTGCCGGCGGCGAAGTAGAGCGGGGTCGGGTCGCTGAGGGTCTTGCGCAGGTCGTCGGTGATGGCCATGGTGATGGTCCTCCCGGATTCGCGTTCGGCTGAGGGTTGGTGTGGTCCGCGGTGTCGGCGGCCGGAGGCTGACTTGTCGAGGGCCCGCCTATCCGGCCGTCCGCCGCGGACCGGCATCACTGCCGCCGGCCGTGCGGGTGCCGCGTACGTCGGTGTCGCTCGGGTCATCGGTGTCGCCGGGCGGTTCCTCCGCGGCCCCCTCACCGAGGTCCTCGGCCGGTTCGCCGACCCCGAATCCGTTCTCCTTGCGGAAGGACTCGTAGATCTGGAGCAGCACCTGCTTCTGCCGCTCGTTGAGCGAGGGATCGGCGAGGATGACGGCGCGGGTCTCCACGTCGTCCCGATCCCGTTCGGCGTCGAGGATGCCGGCGCGGACGTACAGCGTCTCGGCGGAGATGCGCAGCGCCTTGGCGACCTGCTGGAGCACCTCCGCGCTGGGCTTGCGCAGCCCGCGCTCGATCTGGCTCAGGTACGGATTGGACACCCCGGCGGCGTCGGCGAGCTGCCGCAGCGAGAGCTGGGCGTTGCGCCGCTGCTCGCGCAGGTACTCACCGAGATTGCCGACGTTGAGCGATGCCATGCCCCCACCTTGCACCACCCGCGCTAACTATTGCAAGCACCTGCTTGCAAAAGTGCGCCACGCCACGCCCGGACTTCACCCGGACGCCGCAAGGGCGCCCGTCCGGTCTCCCGCAGGTCGTCCTACGGCCGCCGCGCGACGAAGACGAACTCCCTGCCCGGCCGGTCAGGTGCGTCGCGGACGCTCTCCACCACATACCCCTGCTCGGCCAGCTCGGTCTCGATCTCCTGCCGCTCGCGGAAACGCAAGGTGGAGTCCGATGTGAGCACCTGCCCGTCCGCGGCGAACACATAGGTCCAGCGGAACGTCACCAGCGGCTCGCTCACCTCGATCAACCGGACCCAGCTCTCGACGGCGCCGACGCCCGGGATCTCCGTGACCCGGTACCAGGCCTCACGGTTCCACTCCTCCCAGGCGCGCCTGGCCGGATCCCTGGTCTCGAACACCAGATGCCCGCCGGGTCGCAGTGCCTCGTAGGCGCCTCGCAGGGTCTTCCGCCACGTCGGTGGATCGGCGATGGCCTGGGCGACGTTCGCCGTCATGGTCGCCAGGTCGACCCGCAGCGGCGGAAGTGTCGTCGCATCGCCGCAGATCCAGCGCACGCGCTCGCTGCCCGGCTTGCCGCGGGCCACGTCGATGGACGCCCGGGCGGGATCGACGCCGACCACTTCGATCCCGCGACCGGCCAACAGGAGGGCGAACACGCCGGTCCCGCAGCCGATGTCCAGCACCTGACGCGCCTCGAACTCTTCCGTCATGTGGACGTACGCGTCGAGATCGCCGCGGTCGGGGTCGAGTGGGTCGTAGATCGCGGCGAGGCGTGGATGCCCGAAACACTCGTCAGCCATGCGGACGAACGTAGGGGTGGCCGGGCTTGAGCGCCTACTCGATTTCCAGCAGTGCCGGTGTCCCCGTCAGTGGCCCCAGTCCAGGCGGTCGGCCAGACCGGCGGCGGTGAAGGCGGCTGCCAACTCGTCGCGGCCTTCGGTGAAATGGGCCCAGCTGTCGTAGTGGACGGGGACCACGCGGCGGGCGCCGAGGATCTTGGCGGCCTCGGCGGCCTGGGCGCTGTCCAGGACGATCAGCTGGTTGTCGAAAAGTGCGCGGAAGCGGGGGGCACCGGCGAAGAGGAGGGCGGTGTCGACGGGGGCGAAGCGCTCGGCGATCTCCTTGACCGCGTCGAGGGAGGCGTTGTCGCCGCTGACGTAGACGGTCGGCAGACCCTCGCCGGTCAGGACGAAGCCGACGACCTGGCCGGTGATCGGCTCGACCTGCGCACGCGGGCCGGGGCCGTGGACGGCGGGGACGCCGGTCACGGTGATCGTGCCGCCGTCGGGGCGGTTCAGCTCGATGGACTCCCAGTCGGCCAGGCCCTTGACCTTCTCGCCGAGGGCTTCGCCTAGGCGTTCGCCGCCGCCGGGCGTGGTCAGGGTGAGGGGAACGCCGGCGAGCAGAGCCCGGCCGGAGATGTCGAGGTTGTCGGGGTGCTCGTCGTGCGAGAGCAGGACCACGTCGATGCGGCCGAGGTCGGCGGGGGTGCCGCTGGAGGGGGCGGTCTTGGTCAGGAACCGGCCGCCGCCACGGGCGTAGTCACCCGGGGCGTCGAAGGTCGGGTCGGTCAGGAAGCGCAGGCCGCCGTACTCGAAGAGGGCGGTCGGGCCGCCGAAGACGCGGACCGGGAACGGGTTGGTCGTTGCGGGGAGAGAAGACACAGAGCACCTCACGGATGAATGCCATCGAACCGTGAGGCGACCGTAGCCGCTTCTCACGGATGCGCGCAAGCCATACCATGAGGAGCATGAAGGAGCCCGTGACCGAAAAGCCCGGCCCGCCACCCGCACAGGGCGAGGACCAGCACCTCTCTCTCGCCCTGGCCAACAGCGCGATGGCGCTGCCCGGCGGACTCACAGTCGATCTTCTGGGCACTCCCGCGCAGGCGAACCAATGGCTGACGGAACGCGGGCTCGCCCCGGTCGACGCCGGCATGCGGGAGATGTGCGCGACACAGCTGCGCTCGCTGCGCGAACAGATCAGGTCGCTGTTCGCCTCCCGCGCCGAAGGCCTGCCCGCCCTCCCCGCCGCGGTCAGGGCCGTCAACGACGCGATGACCCGCGTCCCCACCGCCCCGCTGCTGCAGTGGGACGACAGGACCGGCCCCTACCGCACCGCGCCCCACCCCACCACCGCGCTCGTGGACCACGCCCTGGCCACCCTCGCCGCCGATGCCGCCGACCTGCTCACGGGCCCCGACGCGGACCGCCTCACCGCCTGCGGCTCCGCCCCCTGCAATCGCTACCTGCTCCGCCACGGCCGCCGTCACTGGTGCTCCACCCGTTGCGGCGACCGCGCCCGCGCCGCCCGCGCCTACGCCCGCCGCACCACCTCCCCATGACGCTGCGGCCACGGATCTGTCGGGAACGGACAGCCGTCAGCACCCGGTGGCCGACCGCGGGCCGGTCGCCGACCTCGGATGCGGGCCCGGCAAGGTCACGGCGCATCTGGCAGAGCTGGGGGTGCCCGCGTTCGGCGTCGATCTGTCCCCGAAGATGATCGAGCTGGCCCGACAGGCCTATCCGGGGCTGCACTTCGAGGTGGGCTCGATGACCTCGCCGGCGATCCAGGACAACCATCTCGGCGGCATCCTGGCCTACTACTCCACCCACCACACACCGCCGGAGTCGTTGCCCCGCGTGTTCGCCGAGTTCCCTCGCACGCTCGCACCCGGCGGCCATCCGGTGTCCTTCGAGTCCCACCTGCTCCCGGCGGATCGGATCGTCGCGCTGCTGGACCAGGCCGGACTCGCCCTCACCGCACGCCTGTTGCAGGAGCCGGCCGAAGGAGCGAACAGGACGATCGCCACCTTCCTGACACAGAAGCCCGGACAGCCGTGAGGAAGCCCTGCCGCCTCGCCCTGGCGGAAAACCACGGGGCACACCCGCGGCACGGGGAATCATGAAGCATGCGCCCGGATGACTGGCACCTCACCGAAGACGTCGACGACTTTCTCGCCCGAGCCGGGGACTTCCTGCGCTCGCGGCCCGGCACGCACATCATGCAGCTGACGTGGGCCGAGAGAGTGCGCACGCGTGGGGCGGACGCGTTCGGCACCGCAGCCCCCGTCTTCGGCGTGCTGGAGCGAGCGGGCGAGGTCCGGGCCACCTTCTACCGCCTCCCGCCCCGCGCTCTGGGCCTCTCTCCGCTCTCGCCCGAGCAGGCCGACTCCCTCGCCGCCCGCCTGGCCGCCCTCGGGCACTCCCTTACCTCCGTCAGCGCGGACCACGGCACCGCCACCGCCTTCGCCGAGGCCTGGCAGCGGCACACCGGCGCGACGCCGAAACTCCGCGACACACGGCTCCGTCTGTACCGCCTCGGCGCGCTCACCCCACCGGAGCCGCACCCGGCAGGCCGTGGCCGCGTCCTGGGCGAGCAGGACCTTGAGCAAGTCATGTTCTGGTGCGGCGAGTTCGCCAAGGCCGTCGGGGAAGCCGTCTCCATCGACGCCGACTCATGGGCCGGCACACGCTACGCCGACAAGCGCTACACGCTCTGGGAGACCCCGGACGGCACCCCCGTCTCCATCGCGGGCATGAACCCGCTGATCGGCGGCCAGGTCCAGGTGGATGTCGTCTACACCCCGGCCCACCTGCGCGGGCGCGGCTACGCGGCCGCCGTGACGGCGGAGGTGAGCCGGGCCGCGCTGGCCGCGGGCGCGCGGGAGGTGGTCCTGTTCGCGGACCTGTCCAACCCCACCAGCAACGCCCTCTACCAGCGCCTCGGCTATCGCACGCTCACCGACTGGGCTGCGTACGACTTCTCGTGACCCGACACATCTCCCTGTGTGAAGTGATCTGACTCACACCCTGTCACAGCCGTCCACCGCGCGGTGTCTTGAGGCCGAACTCCCGAAACGAAGGAGGAGGACCTCATGGACCTCGCGCTGTGGATCGCTGCCGGACTGCTCACCGTCGTCGCCCTGGCCGGTGGTGAGGCGTTCATGCCCTTGGAGAAGCTGGCCGCGGCCCCCGGCGGGCCGCCGTCTGCTGGGTCCTGCTGATGGTCGGCGCGATGATCACCCATATCCGCCACGACGGTCTCAAGTTCGTGGTGTTGAACCTGGTCCATCTCGCGCTCGCGGCCTTCATCGCATGGGGTCGCTTCGGCCCCGCGCCCTTCACCGCCTGACCGACGGCTCCGCGTACCGAACCCCGAAGCGAAGGAAGAGATCATGACCGAGAACACCCATGTGCTCGTGATCGGCGGCGGATACTCCGGCGTCATGGCGGCCAACCGCCTGACCCGGCGCGACGACGTGACCGTGACCCTGATCAACCCGCGCCCGTCCTTCGTCGAGCGGATCCGCCTGCACCAGCTGATCGGCGGGTCCCACGACGCGGTCGTCGACTACAGCAAGGTCCTGGCCGGGGGCGTACGGCTGGTGGTCGACACCGTGACACGGATCGACGCGGTCGAGCGCGGCGTGACGTTGGCGGGCGGCGGCACGGTCGGCTACGACTACCTGATCTACGCCGTGGGCAGTGGCAGCGCCGATCCGAGCGTGCCCGGAGCGGCCGAGTTCGCCTACCCGATCTCCTCCCTGGAGGAGGCGCAGCGGCTGCGGCCGGCCCTCGACGCCGTGCCCGGGGCGGCCGCGGTGACCGTCGTAGGAGCCGGTCCGAGCGGCATCGAGACCGCCGCCGAGCTGGCGGAGCAGGGCCGTACCGTGACCCTGGTCTGCGGCGGGGTGCTCGGCCCGTACCTGCACCCGCGGGGCCGGCGCTCGGTCGCGAACCGGCTGGCCGAGCTCGGTGTGACCGTGCTCGACGGCCCCGGCACGAAGGTGACGGCGGTGACCCGCGATGCCGTACAGCTCAGCGGCGGCCGCGAGCTGCCGAGCGCGGTGACCGTCTGGACCGCCGGATTCGGCGTGCCGGACCTGGCCGTGCGCAGCGGGCTGAGCACCGACGCCCTGGGCCGTCTGCTCACGGACGAGACCCTGACGAGCGTGGACGACGTGCGCATCGTCGCGGCCGGGGACTCGGCTGCGCCGTCGGACCTGCCGCTGCGGATGAGCTGCCAGGCCGCGATGCCTCTGGGCGCGCGGGCCGCCGACACGGTGTTGGCCAAGATCGCGGGTGAGCAGCCCTCGACCCTGAACCAGGTGTTCGCCGGCCAGTGCATCAGTCTGGGCCGACGCGCCGGCATCTTCCAGTTCGCCCACAGGTACGACGTCGCGGTGGGGTTCCACATCGACGGTCGCCCTGGCGCGAGGCTCAAGGAGTTCATCTGCGCGGGCATCGTCAAGCAACTGGCCGACGAGGCGGGCAAGCCCGGTTCCTACCGCCTTCACCGCTTCTCAGGAGGTGCCAAGCGCCGGCAGCTGCTGGAGGCCAAGCGCGACGCGGCACCGGCCGTCGCCGAACGGACGGCCTAGGGCCTGTCATGCGCGGCCGGCCCTTGAGCAACGGATTGTCGGCGGATGAGGATCTTGCCGTGGATGCACGTCAAGGCCGCCGGCAGCCAGGGCCGGCCGCGCACGAGGGGGATCGAGAGATGAGCGACCACGTCAGCGACCCGGCGACCGAGGTGTTCGCCGCCCACCGCAACCTGCTCTTCACCGTCGCGTACGAGATGCTCGGATCGGCGGCCGACGCCGAGGACGTCCTCCAGGAGACCTGGCTGCGGTGGGTCAAGGTCGACCTGGGGCAGGTGAGCGACCAGCGCGCCTACCTGGTCCGGATCACGACCCGGCAGTCGCTCAACCGGCTGCGCACCCTGCAGCGCCGCAAGGAGGCGTACGTCGGCCAGTGGCTGCCCGAGCCGCTGCTCACCGCGCCGGACGTGGCCGAGGACGTCGAGCTGGCCGAGAGCGTGTCGATGGCGATGATGCTCGTCCTCGAGACGCTGTCGCCGACGGAGCGCGCCGTCTTCGTGCTGCGCGAGGTCTTCGACGTCGGCTACGACGAGATCGCGACCGCCGTCGACAAGAGCCCCGCCGCCGTCCGCCAGATCGCCCACCGCGCCCGCCGGCACGTCGATGCCCGCCGCCCTCGCGAGGTGGTCTCCGCGAGCAGGAACCGGGCGGCCCTGGAGTCGTTCCGGCGCGCACTCGACACCGGGGACCTGCAGGGTTTCCTCGACGTGCTCGCCCCCGAGGTCGTCCTGGTGGGCGATGGCGGCGGCATCAAGCAGGCCGCGGTGCGGCCGATCGTCGGCGCGGACAAGGTGGCCCGCTTCATGCTCGGTGGGCTCGGCAAGAACAAGCTCCCGATCGCCGTCGCTCCCACCGTGGTCAACGGCAGTCCGGCACTCCTCGTACACCTGGACGGCGAGATCGACGGCGTCATGGCGTTCCGCTTCGAGGACGGTCTCATCACCGGCCTCTACTACGTCCGGAACCCGCAGAAGCTGACCCGCGTCGCGTCCGAGACCCCGCTGACCCTGCGCTGACCGACGCGCCGTCGGCGCGGGCGGGAACGGCCTGGTGGACGACCAGGGCGGCGGCGAGGCACACGGCTCCGGCGACGGCCAGTCCGGATGCGGGGCCGAGAGCCGCCGTCACCCCGGTGGCGGCCGCCAGGGTGAGTGTCTCCAGGCTCATCCGCGTCGTGCTGAACAGCGCGGCGCCCGCGCCTCCGCGATGGGCGGGCACGTACGTGAGTGCCTGCCCGTCCGGGACGCCCTCGGTCAGCCCGAGGCACAGGCCGATGACCCCGGCCGCGACGAGAAGAGCCGCGGGACGGCCGGTCACCTGGAGGACGGCCGCGGTGCCGGTGCAGGCGAACAGGACGGTGGTCACCAGCGGCCTGGCCAGTCGGCGGGCGAGCCGTGCGGCAAGAAGCGGGAGGACCGTCGAGGGCACGGTCAGCAGGCTGAGCATGACCGCGGCCTCGCCCGCCCCCAGGTGCTGGACGGAGCCGAGTTGAGGGAGCGCGGTCAGTCCCACCACGAGCATCCCCATGAAGGCGCCCGTCGCCACGGCGTACGCGCGGTAGGCGGGGATCCGCAGCAGGTCCACGGGGATCGCGGGATCGGCTGCGCGCCGCTCCACGCGGACGAGTCCGGTGGCGCAGGCCGCCGCGACGAGCATCAGCCCGGTCGGCCCCCACCACGGGACGCCGGCCCCGAAGCCCAGCCCGAGTGCGGTCACCGCGGCGGCGACGGTCACCCCGAAGAGGACGGCGCCGGCACGGTCGAAGCTCCCGGACGGCTCGGGGTTGCGCAGGCCCGGCAGCCCGAGCGTGGTCAGGGCCGCTACGGCGGCGACGGCACCCGGCACGACGAAGACGAGGGGCCAGCCTCCGACGGCCATGAGGGCCTGGGCGACGACCGGGCCCAACGCCAGACTGCTGCCCAGCACGGCGCCCGCGTAGCCGTACACCCGACGCCGTTCCTCTGGCGGGTACACGGCGAGGACCATCGACGATCCACCGGCGGCACACATCGCCGCCCCGATGCCGCCGACCGCGCGCAGCGCCACCAGGGACGGCAGGTTGGGAGCGAGGGCGGAGAAGAGGCCGGTGGCCGCTACGACGATGTTGCCGATGGCGAAGAAGCGGGTGCGGGTGCTGCGATCCGCCGTCGCTCCCGCCAGCAGCAGGGCCGCGGCGAAGAGGCCGTTGTAGGCGAGGACGATCCACGGACCCAGGGCGGCCGGGCCCGGCAGTTGGGCCGACACATCGGGGACAGCGGCTGTCGCGCCGGTGATGGCGAGGGGGAACACGGCCGTGGAGACGAGGTCGGCGACGAGGACACGCCGACGCTGACGAACAGACAGGGTGAACATGGGGTGCGCTCCGGAACAGGGAGATCCGAGCGCCACGAAGGCGCTCCTGGCCAGGGGTCAGGAGCGACGGCGAGAACTGGGGTTGTGCGCCGCCGCTCTAGCGACGGCGCACCCTGTCTGTTTCCGGCACAGGCTCACGCTAACAGCGGCCTCGGTGAGCGGGACACCCGTTTTCAGGTGCTGTGGAGCCACTCGCGCAGGGCCTCGAAGTCGGTCTCCGTCAGGCCGTAGCGGTGGTCGACGCGGTGCAGGAGGGCCGGCCCGGGATGGTGGACGGCGACCCAGGAGCGGTCGGCCTCGGTGAGTTCGTCGTCGATCCAGACGAAGGGCCGGCCGGCCGCCCAGGCGACCAGGGGGCGGGTCTTCCAGTGCAGCAGGCCCGGTGGTTCGTCCTCGTCGGGCCACTCCACGACCGGCAGCGGGGGCAGGCCCAGCCAGGGCCCCAGAGAGGTGTTCGCGTCGTCCATCCAGGTCGTGGCCCACACCAGCTCGCAGCCCAGCGCCGCGAGCCGGCCGCCCAGCGCGGGGTCGACGCGGTTCAGCAGCGGATGCCCGGCGGCGTCCGGCGGCAGGGCGCGGACGCTGTCGTACACCGGGTAGGCGCGGTCCGCCGCCCCGAACGGGATGAGCGGACCGTCGACGTCGAGGAAGAGCAGCATCACCGACAGGATCAGCCCTCGAAGCCCCCCTCGGCGAGGATGCCGTCGATGCGGGCGCGGTGCGCCTTCTCCCAGTCGTCCAGGCTCTCGGCGGCCTCCTTGGCCAGCTTGGCCCGCGCGGCCGCGAGGACCTCCGCCCGGCGGGCGGCCGGTACGGCGACCACGCCCTCCTCGTCGGCCACGACCACGTCCCCGGCCTCGATCCGCACCCCTCCGCAGCACACGGGCTCGTTCAGCGGTCGTACGGCCTTCTTGGCGCCCGGGATCGGGATCACGCCCCGCGCGAAGACCGGGAAGCCGCTCTCGCGGACCTCGGCGAGGTCGCGGATCAGGCCGTCGGCGACGAAGGCCACGACACCGCGCCGCTGGGCCACCGCGCAGACGTTCCCGCCGGCCAACGCCCAGTCCAGGTCCCCCGACTCCACGACGATCACCGAGCCGGGCTCCGCGCGGTGGATCGCCGCGTGCAGCATCAGGTTGTCACCGGGCGGGCAGCTCACCGTGAACGCCGGTCCGGCGATCCGCGGCACCGGGGTCCACAGCGGCCGTATGCCGATGTCCATGACCTGGTCGCGGCCGAGCAGGTCGGCGAGGGTCGTCGTGGGGATGTCCTGGAACTCGGTGGCGTCAGTCATGAACAGGACGGTAGCGTCACGGCCATGACTGCCGGGTCGGCCTTGAGCCGTGAGCGAGTCGGGTGCCCGGCCTCTGAGTGAGGTCCGCGCGGGCCAGGAGCCCGCCGCTTTCTCTGCGCACCGAGAACAGCCATCAGCCGCAGAGAAGGAAGACTTGAGTGCCCAACCCGTTCAATCAGACGATCATCGATGAGTTCCGCGCCCACCACGGCCGCATGAGCGGCTACTTCGAAGGCGCCCGGCTCATCCTGCTCACCACCACCGGCGCCCGCAGCGGCGCCCCGCACACCACCCCCGTGGGCTATCTCCCCGACGGCGGCGAGCGGATTCTCGTCATCGCCTCGGCCGGGGGCTCGCCCCGGCACCCCGACTGGTACCGCAACCTGCTCGCCCATCCCGAAGCGACCGTCGAGAGCGGGGTGTTCACCTACCAGGCACGCGCCGAGGTACTCACCGGCGAGGAGCACGACCGGGCCTTCGCGCGGGCGGTGGAGACCGACCCGGGCTGGCAGGCGTACCAGGAGAAGGCGGGCGGCCGGGTGATCCCCGTCGTCGCGCTGCACAACATCGCGCAGGGCGGGCCGGGAAACATCGCCGCGGACTCCCCCGGCGAGGCGATCCGGCTCGTCCACGACGTGTTCCGGCGTGAACTCGACCTGATCCGCAAGGAGATGGCCGCGGGCAACGGCTCCACGCTCGGCGCCCAGCTCCGCGTCAACTGCCTCACCCTCTGCCAGGGCCTCCGCAACCACCACACCGGCGAGGACACCGTCCTGTTTCCGTTCCTCGCCGACCGCCATCCGCAGCTCGCCCCCACCCTGGAGCGGCTGGAGCGGGAGCACGGGCGTATCGCGGACCTTGTGGAGCAGCTGCGCCGCGCGGTCTCCGGCGACCACCCCGACCCGGCCGCGGCCCGCGCCGAGGTGGACCGGCTGACGGCCGAGCTGGAGGCCCATCTGGCGTACGAGGAAGAGCAGTTGGTGCCCGTACTGGGCTGAGGCACGCGTGGGCGGCCGCCGCTAGAACGGCAGCGGCCGCCCGTGTACGACGTCCAGCCGGGACACCGCCCGCGTGAGCACCACGTACAGCCGGTGCGCGCCGCGCTCCTCCGCCTCGACGACGGCGGCCGGTTCGACGGCGACGACATGGTCGTATTCCAGGCCCTTGACCAGGCTCGCGGGCACCAGGGTCAGCCGGGCGCCGAGTGCGTCCGGTCCGGCCGGGTCGAGGCCGGCCGCGGTGAGCGCGTCGCGCAGGCGGGCCACGTCCGCGTCCGCCGCGACGACACCGACCGATCCCTCGTGGGCGAGCGCCTCGCGTACGGCCGTCACGGTCGTGCCGGGCACGTCGTCGGTCGGCCGGAGGGTCAGCTCGCCGTCCGTCCGCAGCGACCGGGCGGCGGGTACGGCCACGTCCAGCCGGTCCAGCAGTCGGTTGGACAGCTCGACCACCGCGGCGGGCACCCGGAACCCGATGGTCAGCGGCACCACGGCCGCGTCCGCCTTGCCGAGGTGGCGCAGCTGGACGTCCCAGTCGCGGGCCGCCCACGGGGTGGTGCCCTGGGCGAGGTCACCGAGGACGGTCAGCGAGCCGAAGACGGCCCGGCGGGAGATGGCCCGGCACTCCATCGGCGAGAGGTCCTGCGCCTCGTCCACGACGAGGTGGCCGTACCCCTCGGGGTGCTCGATCAGCCCCGACAGCTCGTCCAGGAGGACGAGGTCGGCGGCCGACCAGCGGGCGGACTTCCACGAGCGCGGCGGACGCGGCCACCGCAGCGCGGCCTGCTCGTCGGGGTCCAGCAGCCCGTCGGCGGCCCGCGCCAGCGCCTCGCCGTCGGTCAGCAGTCCGGCCAGGACCTCCTCGGGCCGGACCTTCGGCCACATCACGTCGAGCCGGGCGGTGAGCGCCCGCAGCCGCTCGATCCGGCGCAGCCATGCGTTCGGCGGCGGCCCCGACCGCCGCTCCACCTGCTCCTGCAGCCGTCGTACCACCCTGGCGCGGACCCGCTCGCGCCCGATGCCGTACGGCGACCCCTCCGCGCGCACCTCGTCGACGATGTCGGCCAGCTGCCCGGCGGTGACCCGCAGCCAGTAGGAGCCGTCCCGTACGGCGAGGTCGGTCACGCCGGTGGTGGACACGCGCGCGTACAGCGCCCGGCGCAGCACCTCGGCCATGCGGGCGTCGTGCTTGACCGCGGCCGTGGGGGTGGGGTCGGTGCCGGTGACCGGGTGCCGGGCGATCTCGTCCAGGAGGGTGGACTGCCGGACCCCGCTCTCACCGAGGGAGGGCAGCACCTCGGCGATGTAGGAGAGGAAGGTGCGGTTGGGGCCGAGGATCAGCAGGCCGGAGCGCTGGATGCGCCGGGGGTGGGTGTAGAGCAGGTAGGCGGCGCGGTGCAGGCCGACGGCGGTCTTGCCGGTGCCCGGGGCGCCCTGGACGCACACGGAGGCGGTGAGGTCGCCGCGCACCAGGTCGTCCTGCTCGGGCTGGATCGTGGCGGCGATGTCCCGCATCGGGCCGATCCGGGGCCGCTCGATCTCCCGGGCGACGATGTCGCTGACCTGGGCCTCGCCCCGGCCGAGGTACTCGTCCTCCAGCCCGGTGAGGTCGGCGGAGTCACCCTGACTGCCCGGCGCCCAGCCGAACCGGCGCCGCACCTCGACGCCCTGCGGCTCGCGCGCGCCGGCCTGGTAGAAGGCGCGGGAGACCGGGGCCCGCCAGTCGACGACGAGGGGTGGGGCGGCCGGGTCCTCGGTGATCCGCAGCCGGCCCACGTGGTAGTGCTGCCCGCCGTGCTCGGGGTCGGTGTCGGCGAAGTCCAGCCGGCCGAAGAACAGCGGGCCCCGGGGCAGTTCGCGCAGCGCCTTGGCCTGACTGCGCAGCCGGTGGCCGAGGACCTCGGCGTCGGCACCGGAGGCGGAGACGTCCTCGCCGATGACGACCTGTTCGGCGGCGCCGTCGACCATGGCGGCGAGGGCGGCGCGGCAGGTGTCGTGGTAGGCGCGTTCGCGGTGGAGGGTGACCTCGATGGCCTCGTTGTCCTCGGGGGCGGGGTGGAGTGACGTCATGGATCCACCGTACCCAGAAAACGTAACCGAGTTAAATATATTACCGAGTCTCATCCGACTGGCCGGTCAGCCCGGGCAGCCCCGCCGCCAGCCGTCCGAAGGCCCGCTCGGCCGCCTCCACCGCGTCCGGCCGCACCTGCTCCACGCCCTCCCCCGCCGCGATCCGCCGCCAGTTCTCCAGCGCGAGGATCCGCTGGACGGCGATGATCTGCCCCGCGGCGAGCCGGGCGTCGAGGCCGCCCCCGAGCGCCTCGGCGAGCGCCGCCTCCGACCGCTCCAGATAGCCGTACACCCGCGCCACCAGGGCGGGAGTCCCGTACAGCAGCCGGTGGAAGGCGAGCACCGCGGGATGGTCGTTCAGGCCCGTGACCGGATCGCACCGCTCCAGCCCGTCCAGGAAGTTCCGGCGCAGCGCGTCCAGCGGGTCGGCCGCCTGGGCGACCACCCGTGCGGCCTCCGTCTCGTGGTCCGCGATCCGGTGCAGGACCAGGTCCTCCTTGGCCGGGAAGTACCGGAAGAGGGTCGGCTTGGAGATCCCGGCCGCGGCGGCGACCTCCGCGACCGACACGGCGTCGAAGCCACGCTCCAGGAACAGCCGTACGGCCGTGTCCGACACGTCCTGGTACATCCGCCGCTTCTTGCGCTCGCGCAGGCCCATCTCACCCATGGGGCGAGCCTACGCAGTGCCGGTCAGGCGAGGGCGCGGGCGAGATATGGGTTGGGCCGGCGGGGGACCGCCAGGCCCAGGGAGGCGGTGGCCGCCGCCAGCGTCATCGCGTACGAGTCCAGCGCGCGGCGCACGTTGGGCGCCTCCCGGCTCGCTCCGGTGACGAGCCGGTCGAGATCGACGTACGCGGAACGGACGATCTCGGTCCACCGGTACACCTGCCAGTCCTCACGCCAGTTCCAGGTGTACTCCGAGGGCAGGCGGCGCTCCCAGCGGCGGAACAGGCGGTCCCTGATCTCCGGCCGGGTCGGGGTGAGGTGCATGTGCCGGACCAGGTCGTAGAGCGGGTCGCCGACCAGAGCCATCTCCCAGTCGATCAGGGTCAGCGCCAGGCCGTCGTCGCGGCGCACCAGGTTCCAGGGGTTGAGGTCGCCGTGCAGCAGGGCCGGGGCGCGGTGGGCGACCTGGTGCCGGGCGAGGATCTCGCGCAGCCGGGGCGCGTCGGGCAGACCAAGGAAGCGGGCCAGTTGCAGGGACTCCTGGGGGAGGCGGGCGACCAGGGCGACGAGTTGGTCGCTCAGCCAGTCGTAGAAGCCCGTCCAGTCCGTCACCGGGTCGATCAAGCGGTAGTCGACCGCCGTGAGCGCAGCCAGTTGGTCGACGAGCCCGTCCGCTTCGTGCGGGAGCAGTCCGTTGACCGGGTGACTCGGGTGCTGCCGAGCGTCACGGGCCTCGTAGGTCTGGATGGCGAAACGGTCACCGGGGCGCGTCAGCCTGTCGGGCCCCTTCGGCAGGCTCTCCCCCAGCGCCAGCACCCGGGGCGCGGCCACCGCCACGCACGACCGCTCGATCGCACGCAGCACCGCGTGTTCGCTGAGGAAGCTGCGCTCACGGCGCACGACGTTCATCAGCCCGCGGCGGACGACGACGGGGAAGCCGATGTCCGGAACCTGGACAACCGTGTTCACATGCGCGACACCCCTGAACACCCGGCCGGACGCGGCCGTGGCCTCCAGTGTCAGCGCCTCGGAGACCGCGGAGAGCGGAAAGTCCGGGCGCTCCGGGAGACGTCGGTCGGGCTTCCATTCGAACGACTGGCGAACGCGCCCGCGCCAGCCGCCGCCGAGGGCCTGCGCGGCCGTACGCCAGCGCAGAAGGATCGTCTCGATCTCCTCGACCGCCGGCACCCGGGAGAGCCGCAACGGCTCCGCTGCGGCCTCCAGGGCTGTCCGTACGGCGTTCGTCGCCTTGTCCAGACTCTGCTGGTCGTAGGAGTCCTCCAGGGACTTCGCCGCCCGCATGACGTCCGGGTAGACGGACTGCGCCCGCTCGAAGGCCACGTAGTGCCGCAGATCCCTGGCCACCCCCCGCACGGCGGCGGGCCGGACCTCCAGCATGGCCCCCGCCCAGGCCTCGACGACCTCGTCCCACTGATGGGCCGGGTACTGCATCCGGACCAGATGGGTCGCGAGGTCGTGCAGGGGGTCGCCGAAGGTGGCCAGCTCCCAGTCGACGCAGATGAGGGGCGGGTCACCGTCGTACGACATGATCACGTTGTCGCGGTGCAGGTCGGCGTGGAGCAGGTGGTACGGCCGCCGGGCCATGGCCGGCACCCGCTCCGCGAACTTGGTCAGGGCGTCCTCCGGGACGCCGAGACACATGAACAAACCGCCGAAATAAGGCCAGTTGTGCTGCCGGATCCGAACCTCCGCCAGCTGGGCCAGCGTTTGAAGAAAGCCGCAGCTGTCGGTGTGGTTTACGGGCCAGGCAGACGGCAGGGGGAGCAACTCGCCCAGACCTACCCGAGCGTTGTCGGCCAGCAGACCCGCCAGCGCCTTCACCAACACCCGGTCGACCGGCTTGCCGTTGGGGCAGAGCGACGAGAGCGGTACTCCGTCCACATAGCTGTGGAGCGCGAACCCTTCTCCCTCGGCCAGGCACTCCGGCACATTGGTCAGCACGTTCCCGAGGGCGCGGAGGATCTTCGGCTCGTCGTCCCAGGTCCGGATCACCACGCGCAGCGCGTCCATCCGCCGGACACGCGCGATCACCGGGGTACCGGGCTCACGGCCCACGAGTTGCGCCACCCGATCCGTCAGCGGCAGCACGTAGTTGTGGTTGTGAAAGCCGTTGCTCGCCTGCCCCTGCTCGTAGGCAAGCTCCAGAAACGCTTCGTACACGGCAGCGGCCCGGACTCCTTCGGCACTCCCGGGCCGCAGAGGGGGGACGGGCGGTGCGCCCACTGGCCGCTCCTGGTGCTCAGGCGGAGAACGGACGAAGTGCCAACACCATACGACCGGGGTCGCGCGGCCCCAACGGAATCACGGCAAAACCTCACCACGGGGGGTCCCGTACTCACGGCACCAGCGCAGAAGTGCCGTCACGATCCTGCGGGTTCCCGGAACTGGGTCGAGCCCCAGTGGCAGTGCGGCGTCGGCCAGGGCCCGGCGCAGCTTGAACGCGGCGGGAGCGATCTGCCGCCAGCCCACCTCCGAGCCGGCGTCCAGCTCCAGTGCCGTCCGGATCACGTCGGTGAAGACAGACTGGGCCTTCTTGTAGTCGAGCAGACGTCCCAGATCCTGCTCCCAGCCGTTCGAAGTGCCGGCACGAACCCCTTCGACGGTCTCGCGCCAGCGCTGGGCGACGGCACGCTCATGCCGTGCCGGGTAGCGCATCAGGTGAAGATGGGTCGCCAGGTCATAGAGCGGGTCGCCGAGCATCGCCAGTTCCCAGTCGATCGTCCACAGGCGGTCTTCGGCATCGACGATGAAGTTCTCGCGGTGCAGATCGGCATGCAGCAGGCAGAAGGGGCGCTCCTTGAGTCCGAAGACGTTCTTCCGTAGGTGCCGGAACGACTCCTCACTCAGCCAGAGGTCCTCGAAGAGTCCTGCGAACCTCTCCAGGTTCGCCTGGTAGACGCGTTGCTCGGTGAAAAGAACGAGGCGCTCCAGAAAGGCGTCGGTGTCACCGTCCTCGGGACGGTCGTCGGGCTCACAGCGCCGTTCGGCGGAGAGGGCGTCGGGCCGCACCGCGACCATCTGTCGGAACAGATCCATGATCTGGCGGACAAAAATATCGGGAACCGGAGTCCCCGATTTATGAAAGCAACCGAGCGTACACCCTTCGATAAAACGCTGCAGACCGAGTCCGCTCACCTCGATGATGTCCGGAATTCCGAGGATCCGGCCACTGAGGGCCTTCAGCAGTTGCTCTTCGGAAGCAAAACACCGACGGTCGAACCAGAGCAGGTCGGCCCGCGGCTCCCGGCATTTCCATCGCCCCGACCGCTCGCCCGCCGTGTCGCCGGGCAGCGGAAACACATAGGTCTCGTGGTGGTAGCCGTGGAGCGGCCCCTCGACCGCGCTCTCGTCACCACTCGCCTCGACCGCGTGCAGTCGAGCAAGGGAAGCAGGTTCGGGTGACATGGCCCGTTTCTCTCACCGTGACCCTTCCGAAGGGTGCAGAAGTGGGAGCACGGTACTCCTGTTCCGGCGTGCATCGCGCCAGACGTCCACGACACGTCGAACTCGGTCCCGCTGGACAACGACTGGACGCACACGTGCGCAGCGACGTATCCCCCTGCGTCCGTAGCGCGCGCCATGAGCTGCGGTGCTGGCCGCCACGCCCGACGTGGTCCAGACTGGGACGAGACGACAGGAGGAGCCCATGGGCGGCGCAGTCGATCAACCTGCGGCTCTGCAGCGGTTGCTGAAGGACGTACGTGCCGTGCTGCTCGACTTCGACGGACCGGTCACCGACCTGTTCCGCGACGAATCGACGGCTCCTGTGGCGCGCAAGATCAAGGCGACCGTACGGGCATTCTGGGGAACTCTCGATCCCGATGTCGAGGAATGCGACGACTCCCACGGGATCCTGCGCCGCCTGAGGGACATGTTCGATCGGCCGGCCCCCGAGTCGCGCGATCCGCGGGCGCTGGTGGCGGCCGAGGAAATCGTCACCGGGTACGAGTACGAGGCCGTCAAGTCGGCGGTTCCGGCTCCCCATCTGACCCGCCTCATCGATGTGCTCGCCGACCACGGGCTGCCTCTCGTGATCGTCAGCAACAACGCAGACGGCCCCATCTGGGAATTCCTCAAGGGCGAGAGGGTCCAACGGCAGGCCAAGGTCGAGGCCGTCGTGGGCCGCGACCCGCTCGAACTTCGGCACATGAAGCCCGACCCCGACCCGGTGTACCGCGCCCTGGATCACCTGGGGATGCCGCCCGGGGCCTGCCTTCTCATCGGGGACCAGGTGACGGATCTCAAGGCCGCCCAGGCGGCCAGCACCCCCTTCCTGGGCTACACGCAGTCCCCCGAACGCGAGGCGGAGATGCTGGGCCTCGGTGCGGACTGGGTCGTGTCCTCGCACGAGCCCCTCATCGAAGCCGTGGAGAGCTTGTCGAGTCCCAACTGACCTTCTAGTGCTACAGAGTTGTCCCGGGCATGATGCTTGCCAGTGGAATACGGGGCCTCGCCGCCAGATCGCAGCAGCGGCGCGCACAGGGGGTATGAGTGTCTTCTCTCAGTCCGGGCGGCAACGGCCCGAACAGACTCGACCGCATTCGGTACACGCTGAGCGACTGGAAGCCCCGAATCGTCAAGTCGCTGCTCGCGCTGGTCGCCGCACTCGGAGTCGCCGCCGAGCTCATCGAGCCGCTCGGCAACGCGCTCAAGGGCCAGCAGCTCCTGGGCGGTTCCTTCGCGGCACTGATCGCCCTCATCCTCTTCGACGCCATCAGCGAGTCGGGGTCGAAAGAGGTCCCGGGCGTCTACGTGTTCGCCGACCGGAACAATCTGCATGACGAGTTCAGGGAGGCGTTCGAAGCCCGCCGTGTACGGGTCGACTTCTCCGGTTTCACCATGGAGACGCTGCTCGAGGCGCTCGCCGTACCGCTGGGAAAGATGGCCGACCGTGAAGTACGCACGGTCGAGCTGAAATTGTGCCTGATCATTGCCCACCTGAACCTTCCGATGGGGCTTCCGGGAGGCCTCGTACCCGCACCACGGAACGGCGACTCCGACACCACGAAGTACTATTTCAAAGACTCCCAGGCAAACCGCGAACGTATGCGAGAGGAGTTCACGAAGCGGAATTGGTCCAAACTCAAGGTCATGCTCAACCAAGCGCAGGAAAAGAACCCGCACATGACCATATCCTGCGAGATCCGGGAGTCGCCACAGATACCGGAACGAAAGGTGTACATCCTGAACCAGGAGAGGGTCTTCACCACTCCGTACGGGATTGAGCCGGACAGCATCGAATGGCGGGGAAACCGGTTCGAGATCCTCGACACCCCGGGTTTCGCACCGCTCTACGGCAGGGCTCGCTACATCGGCTGGGATCTGCGTTCGAAGTCTCGCTCGACCAAGCAGATCGCAGAACACCACATGGAGTGCCACCGGAACCTGTGGAAGAAGCTGGCCGACATCAAGCCGGAGCGTCCCGTGATCAGCGATCCTCGGTGGACACGTCCGAGGCGCCAGGACGCGTCCTCTTAGCCTGCCTCGATCGTGAGCAGGCGCCACACGGCCTCGAACCACGCCGTCATGCTGTCCACGAAGGTCGACCCCGGGGAGTCGGGGTCGCCGTCGCGGACGTGATGGGTGAGCGTCGCGCCGAGCCCCAGGACGTCCACGGCCTCGATCTCCTCGCCGGTGTCGAGCATCAGCGTCCGTTCGACCGGTATGTAGGGGCCGTGCAGCACCTCATCACGGTTGATGACGTAGAGCTTGCACGACGGGGTCAGGGGGGCGTGCCGGAACTCGTACTCCACCGACGGGACCAGCTTCTCGGTGCGCAGTTCCCCGAGGACCTTGTGGAGCGAGGCGGTGTGCCGCTCGGCGATACCGCGCAGCCGCTTCAGCAGCCGGGCGTCGTCCCCAGAGTCCTTGCCTCGCGGGTAGGGCAGGGCCTCGATGGCGGACGGTGACGGGAGCACCATGCGCAGGGCGATGCGCCGGGGCTCGATGAGGCCGGCCCGGATGCGCTCCGCCTGCATGTGCATGTGGATGTCCAGGCTCTCGGAGGTCAGCGTGAAGATGTCGAGGGTCACTTCGCCGCGCTCGAACGCCTCGCCGATCAGCGGGCCCAGCGTCATCGGGTGCCGGGACCGGGTGGCCCGGGGCGTGGACGACTGGATGCGCTGGTTCCTGACGACCCTCGAGCCCTGCCCCTGCCGCGACTCGATCCAGCCCTCGCTGCGCAGCTCCCGCAGAACCCGCTGCACGGTGTCGCGGGAGACCCCGAACTGCTTCGCCAGCGCGTTCTGCGAGGGCAGGAACGTGTCCAGCGGATAGCCGCCGTCGGCGATCCTCACCCGCAGCTCCTCCGAGACCCGGCGGAACTCGCTGCCGCCGGCCTCGTCCTTCCGATTGACCATCACACGCCGTACATACCTCTCGCGTGACCACGGCAATCGACAACCTGACCCAACTGGCCTTCCGGGGCGCGGATCCGCCGGCCGCTAGCCGCGCAGCACCTGCAGCAACGGCTCCAGCGACCCCACCACGCAACCGGCTCCGGCCGCCCGCAGAAGCTTCGCCTTCTGGCCGTTACGCGCGTAGCCGAGGAACGGGACGCCGGCGCGTTGTGCGGCGGCGAGGTCCGAGGGGGAGTCGCCGATCATCACGGCGGCCGAGGGGGCGGCGCCCATCGCGTTCAGGGCCCGGTTGAGGCAGTGCGGGTCGGGCTTGAGGAGGTGCAGGTCCGGGGTGCGGCCGTAGATGTGGGGGGCGAAGCAGCCGGTGAGGCCGCGGCCGTCGAGGTAGGCGCGGACCACCCGGGGGGAGTTGTTGGTGGTGATGGCCAGGCGGGAGCCGACGGCGGTCCAGGTGCGTATCAGGGGGTCGGCGTAGGCGGTGGGCAGCGCGGAGGTCGCGGCCCGCAGCTCCTCCTGGGTGAGACGTTCCTCCAGCTCCGTGACCAGGTCGCTGCCGGGGTGCCGGCGGTCCACGGCGCGCAGCACCGCATGCGGGTCCAGCGAGTCGTGCCCGGTGTCGCTCTCGGTGTCGCTGAGCAGTCCGTGCAGCCCGCGCCCGGCCAGCCACTGCACCAGCCCGGCCGCCACCCGCTCCGCCTTGTGCCCGGCGAACAGGCGGCAGATCGGCCCGTCGAAGTCCCAGAGCACGACCCGGGCACGGGTGATCAGTTCCGACAGCTTCTCGATCTCGTTCGCGGTCTGTTCGTCCGCCGGTTCGGTCGCCACCGGTCCAGTCTGCGTCGTCGTCTCAGAAGTCACTAGGAGAGTGTCAGGTCCGTGGTGATGGTTTCCCAGAGGGCGTCGAACCACTTCTGGGACTCCTCCACGAACGCGGCGTCGCGCCGCCCGGCCCGCTTCTCGAAGGAGAACAGGAGGGACTCGGAGCCGACGGTGTCGTACATCTCCAGCGTTCCACTGTCCGTCGGCTCCTCGCGGCGCGTGATCATGTAGTACGCGTACAGCGCCTCCACGCCGTTGAGCAGGTACAGCTTGGCCGGCGGGGTGAACGGCAGGGCCCGGAAGGTGACGTGTACGTCGATGTCGTGGGTGGAGCGCAGGGCCTGGAGGTTGTACTGCAGGACCTGGCCCTGGGCGTTGCGCATCGCCAGCCAGCGCTGGTGCACGGTGTCGTCGTCGGGGCGGGCGTCGACCGAGACCGGGAAGGCGAGGTTGATGTCCCGGGACGGCAACAGGATGCGGACGTCGATCCGGTCGGGGCGCAGCCGGCCCTCGTGGATCAGGCGGAGTGGCTCACCCAGGGCCGGGATGAGGGACTGCGCGGTCAGGCAGGCCGCGTCGATGCGCACGTGCGGGGCGGAGAACGCCTCGGTCAGCCGGGGGGCGAGGCCCACCATCGTCGGCTGGGGTTCGTCGCGGGCGGGGGCGGGCCCGGCGACGCGCGGGGGGCTTCCCTTGCTGACGTTGCTGAGCAGACCGTCGGCCGCGAGTGCCCTCAGGGCCTGGCGTACGGCACCGCGCTCCACCCCGAACTCCACGGCCAGATCCGCCTGGGTGGGCAGGCGCTCGCCCGCCTTCAGGTCGCCGGTTCGGATGCGTTCCCGCAGGATGTCGGCGATCTCCTGGGGTGTGAGCCTTCTGCTGCCGTTCACTGCCACGTTCTCCTGAGCCACGACCAAACGCTACAACCCTCATCCATCTAAAGGGAGTTGTTCCGAAGTTGTTTGTAAGTAGCGACCAAGTGGGGACAACATAATCAGAGTTGGTTGCCAACTTGGTCAAGTTGGCAGGCCGAAAGGGGGAACCACCATGCCCGTCCTCGCACTCCTCTGCGCCGTCTTCGTCGTCGGCTTCGAGCAGGTCGTCCAGTGGAAGTACGGCGCCGCCGGCATCGTCGGCCTGCTGCTGCTCTCCGTCGGCATCAAGGCCAAGAGCCCGGCGGTCAGCTCCGCCGGTGCCGTGCTGCTCGCGGTGCTCCTCACGGGACCCACCCTCTGATCCGGGCCCCCGCTACGTCAGCACCAGCTCCGAACTGATCGTCTCCCACAGTGCGTTGAACCACAGATGGGACTGCTCCACGAACGTGGTGTCGCGCAGGTCGGCGCCCTGTTCGAAGGCGAACAGCATCGACCGCGTGCCCTCGGCGTCGTACAGCGCCAGGTGCTCGTGGTCGATCTCCCGCTCGCGGCGGGTGAGCGTGTAGTACGCGAACAGCGCCTCAGCGCCGTTGAGCAGATACAGCTTGACCGGCGGGGTGAACGGCAGCGCGCGGAAGGAGACGCGCACGTCGATGCCGTGCGTGGTGCGCAGCGCGTTCAGGTTGTGCCGCAGCACCTGGCCCTGGGCGTTGCGCTGGGCCAGCCAGCGCCGGTGCAGCAGGCCGCCGTCGGAGGCGTCCACCGGCGCCGGGAAGGCGAGGTCGATGTTTCGGCTGGGCAGCAGGACCCGGACGTCGATCTTGGCCGGTTTCAGCTGTCCGGCGTGGATCTGGCGCAGCGCGACGCCCAGGGCCAGCGTGAGCGAGACCGAGGTCAGGCAGAGGGCGTCGATCTCGACGTGCGGGGCGGCGAAGGCGGCCGCGATCCGCGGGGCGAGGCCCACCATGGTGGGCTGCGGCGCCGCGGGGCCGGCCGCGGGGCGGGCGTGCCCCTCGGGTGCGGCCACGGTGGCGGGGCTGCCCTTGGACACGTCGGTCAGCAGGTGCTCCGACTGCAGGATGCGCAGCGCCTCCCGTACGGCGCCGCGCTCCACGCCGAACTCGTCGGCCAGCTTGGCCTGGGTGGGCATGCGCTGGCCGGGTCGCAGCGCACCGGAACGTATCCGGGCGCGCAGTTCGTCGGCCACCTCGCGATGTGACGTGCGTGACCGCTGTGGCCTCTTCCGTTCACTGGCGGAGGCGTGTTCCGGGTCCACGAACAAACACTACAACTTCCCGCCATCTTCCGGCAGTTCGCGGAAAGGTGGTTATGAGACGCATCCAAGCGGAGATAAGCACAGTGAAGTTGGTCGCCAACTTGAACAACATGGTCGAGCTTCCCCAGTGGTTGGCCGACCGGGCTCCCTTCCGGAGGGGAGCCGGGAGCCCGGGCAGGGGGCGGCCACCGAAGCGCACAGTCACAACTGAACAGCCGGCACAGCCACAACTGAACACGGTCACCGCACAGCCACAACTGAACAGCTAGCTACGGATGCACAGTCAGCGTCGGCCGGACGAGGGGAGCCTCAGAAGATGTCCGGGCACCACGGTCGCCCGGACGTGCGAAACAGGGCGTCGGCCTTCCGGGCGGCGCCCTCTCGTTCTTCCCGGACCCGGCCGAGGGCCGCGAGCCGTACCAGGGACTCGTCCCCGAGCCAGACCGTGGCCAACTCGCCCACCGGCAGCGTGAGATCGGCGGCGGCACCGCCCGCCGGAGCGCAGGACGCGCCCTCCGGCGAGGCCTCCAGACGGAACCGGCCCCCGGCCAGCCCGTCCCCGTCCACGACCTCCAGCACCAGCGAGCCCGTGCCCTCGTACGTCCGCGCCTCCAGGGCCCCTACGACGTCCAGGATCCGCACCCAGAGCCAGTCCGCGTGGTCGGTGACCCTGGCGGCACGCGGGTCGGGCAGGAAGAACGGCAGCAGGTCGTCCGGGCCACGCCAGCCGCTCTTGACCTTGGTGATCCAGTCGATCGAGCACAGGTACCGCCACAGGGCGCGCTCGGCCGCGGGGGTCGTGGCGATCAGCCAGCTGACGTCGGCGGTGTTGTGCGGCTGCTTGTCGTGCCAGTTGTCGTCCGACCGGTACGACACCAGGCCCTCGACCTCACCGGAGGCGGAGCGGTACACGGCGAAGAACGGCTCGGTCCAGTCCTTGACGAAGAGCACGGTGCCGGTGATCTTCTGCCACCACAGCTCGTCCCGGCTGACCGCACCGGGCTGGGCACGGCGGACCCGCTCGTGCAGCTCCGGGCCGAGCTTGCGGAGGTCCTCGCCGTCCACCAGGTCGATCCGGCCGCCGTCCTCGGGGCCGGACCAGCGCGGATCGAGACCCGCCCGGGGCACCTCGACGGTCCACTCGGTCGTCCAGGTCGCCGGACCGAAACCGTAGCGGCCGTAGATCGGGTACTCCGCCGCGATCAGGGTGGCGAGGACGTCACCGCGCTCCTTCGCCGCCGCGAGGTCCCGGCTCATCATGCGGGTCAGCAGGCCGCGGCGGCGGTGGGTCGGGGTGACCGTGACGTTGGAGATGGCGTTCGCGGGGACGAACGCGCCACCCACCGCGGTGACTTCCTGGGCGAAGGAACGGAAGGTCGCCACGCAGCGGTCGCCGTCGAAGGCACCGAGCACGCGGGAGGACACGCACTGCCGCCGGTGGGCCTCGATCTGGTCCTCGTTCGGCCCCGGTTCTCGCAGGAACCCGGTGTTCAGGGCGCGCAGCCAGCCCTCGAAGTCGGCCTCGGAGACGGTGCGTACGTCGGTCATGGAGCCACCGTAGGCACTCTCCGGACGGCGTGTCGCCCCAATTTCAGCCCGCCATGTCACGCTCGGCACCCCTCACATCAGCAGGTCGTCCACCTGCGCCTCGCCCTCCCGGTAGCGGCGGGCGATCTCGCCGCTGCAGTCGTCGGCGGTGCGCTGCAGGTGCTGGCGGCGCCGGGAAACCTCCTGCTCGTAGCGGACCAGGCGGCCCATGGCCGTGGTCAGCTCCAGGTCGGTACGGGCCTCCAGGTCCGACAGCTCGACCTCGCCGAGCATCTCCGCGGCCAGCCGCCGGTACTCCTCGTTGTGCGGGGTGCCGAGCGTGACATGGCGGGCGGAGGAGCGCTGTCTGGCCGGGGCGTCGGTGAGGATCTCCGGGAGCCGCTCCACCACGGAGGCGTCCGCGGGCGCCGGCACGGACGCCCGGCCGCGCCGGGCCAGTTCCGCGCGCAGGATGTCGATCCGGCCCTGCAGCAGCCGCCGCACATAGCTGAGGTCCGCCTCGTCGCGCTGGGCGTCACGGCGCACCACGCGCAGTTCGGGCAGGCTCAGCCGGGCCAGGTCGTGCTCGGGCGGCTCCGCGGGCAGCGACGCGCCGGACGGGCCCTCGGCGCGCTGCGCGGGCGGCCGGTGGGTCTCCAGCCGCCCCGTACTCGGTGTGCTCATGTGCTTGTGACCGTCCCCTCGACCGGCGTGTGGAAGCATCGTGCCACCCCAAGTGGCCGCTATGTGACCGAGTGCCCCCGAACGGCCGCAGATGGGGGCTTAAGGATCAATAATGGACCGCCTGTGTCCGCGGCCGGGGCACCCGGCATGATGGTCCGCATGCGTGCGGTGGTGCAGAGAGTGGACGGCGCGAGTGTCGTCGTGGACGGCGAGACGGTGGGCGCGATCGAGGGCGAGGGCCTGTGTGTCCTGGTCGGGGTGACCCACGAGGACACCAAGGAGAAGGCGGCCCAACTGGCCCGCAAGCTCTGGTCGATCCGCATGCTGCACGACGAGAGGTCCTGCTCGGACATCGACGCCCCGCTGCTCGTCATCAGCCAGTTCACCCTCTACGGCGACGCGCGCAAGGGCCGCCGCCCCACCTGGAACGCGGCGGCCCCCGGCGATGTCGCCGAGCCCCTGGTGGACGAGGTGGTCGCCCAGCTGCGCGCGCTGGGCGCGACGGTGGCGACGGGTCGGTTCGGGGCGCAGATGCGAGTGTCTCTGACGAACGACGGGCCTTTCACGGTGCTGCTCGAAATGTGACACCCGGCGCTGGGGCTGAGCGGGGGTGGGTCGCGCGGCCCGGCGCTTGCGGGGCACCGCCCGCGCCCACCCGTGCCGCCCCAGCGGCACGACTGCCCGCGGCTTGACGAGACCTACGGCTCGACGACCACTTCCTGAGCGGCAGCCGTCTCCCCCGCCACCAAGCGCGCATCGAGCGGCACGTTCCGCTTCACCAGGGCCAACGCGATCGGGCCCAGTTCGTGGTGGCGTACCGATGTCGTCACGAAGCCGATCTTGCGGCCGTCGGGGCCCTCGTCCGCGAGGCGGATCTCCGTGCCGTGGACCGGCAGGTGGACCTCGCTGCCGTCCAGGTGCAGGAAGACCAGGCGGCGCGGCGGCTTGCCCAGGTTCTGTACCCGGGCCACCGTCTCCTGGCCGCGGTAGCAGCCCTTCTGGAGGTGGACCGCGGTGCCGATCCAGCCCAGCTCGTGCGGGATCGTGCGGTGGTCGGTCTCGAAGCCGACGCGGGGTCGGTGGTGCTCGACGCGCAGCGCCTCGTGGGCGAGCAGACCGGCCGCGGGGCCGTACTCGGCGGCGAAGGACTCCAGGTCGGCGCGGGGCAGGAAGAGGTCACGGCCGTACGCCGTCTCGCGTACGACGACCCCCTCCGGGACCTCGGCGATCGAGCCGGCCGGCAGGTTGACGACCGCGAAGTCGGCGGTGCGGTCGGCGACCTCGACCCGGTAGAAGAACTTCATCGATTCCAGGTAGGCGAGCAGCGCCTCCTGGGTCCCGGGCTCCACATGGGCCCAGACCGTCGTCCCGTCGTCCACCAGGTACAGCGCGTGCTCGATGTGGCCGTGCGCGGAGAGGACCAGGGCCTCGGTGGCCTCGCCCACGGGCAGATCGCTGACGTGCTGGGTGAGCAGCAGATGCAGCCAGCTGAGGCGGTCCTCGCCGGTGACGGTGACCACTCCGCGGTGGGAGAGGTCGACGAATCCGGTGCCGTCGGCGAGGGCACGCTGCTCGCGGAACAGGTCGCCGTAGTGGGCGGCGACACCTTCGTCCACACCCTCGGCGGGGACGGCGCCGGGCAGGGACAGCAGAGGGCTCTTCATACGGGTAAGCCTACGACTTGGTACTTGAACCCTTGAGCGAACAGTCCTGGCAGCGGCCGAAGATCGCGAAGTGCTTCATGTCGGTGTCGAAGCCGAACTGCTGCCGCAGCTTGGCCGTGAACTCCGCCGCCACGTCCACGTCCGCCTCGATGACGTTCTCGCAGTCGCGGCACACCAGGTGCAGATGGTGGTGGCGGTCGGCGAGGTGATAGGTGGGCGCGCCATGGCCGAGGTGGGCGTGGCTGACCAGACCCAGCTCCTCCAGCAGCTCCAGCGTGCGGTACACGGTGGAAATGTTGACCCCCGACGCGGTCTTCCTCACTTCACCGAGGATGTCGTCGGGGGTCGCGTGCTCAAGGGTGTCCACGGCTTCGAGCACGAGTTGCCGCTGCGGCGTCAGCCGATAGCCGCGCTGCCTGAGGTCGCTCTTCCAGTCGGTGCTCACCACACCGACGAGTCTAGAACTACTTGAAGAAGGCGATGCCGTCGTCCGGCATGTCGTCGGGCAGGGCCTTGGCCCAGCGCTCCACGTCCTCCGGGGTGACGACCTTCTTCAGGTGGGCCGACATGTAGGGGCGCAGCTCGACCTCGGGGGTCTGCTTCTCGCCGACCCACATGAGGTCGCTCTTGACGTAGCCGTACAGACGCTGGCCACCGCTGTAGGGCTGGGAGGCGGCCGTGCGCGCGACCGTGTCCGTGACCAGCTCGATCTGCGGCTTCTTCGCGGCCATCTCGCCGTACCAGATCTCGATGACGCCGTCGTCGCGGGTCATCGTCACCTCGACCTTGCGGTCGGCGTCGATCCGCCAGAAGCCGTGCTCCGACTCCAGCGGGCGGACCTTGTTGCCGTCGTTGTCCAGCACCCAGGTGTGGGACTGGTACTCCAGGAAGTCGCGGCCGTCGTGGGTGAAGCTGACCTCCTGCCCGAAGTTGCACTTCTCCGAGCCGGGGAAGTCGTGGACGCCCGCGCCGGCCCAGTTGCCGAGCAGGAAGGCGAGGGGGACCAGGTCCTTGTGGAGGTCGGACGGGATCTCGATCATGAGCGGCAGTTCCTAGGTGTGGGTCAGCGCTGGCCCTGGTACAGCTTCTTCACGGTCAGTCCGGCGAAGGCGAGGACGCCGACGCAGACCAGGACCAGCAGGGTTTCGAAGAAGATCTCCACGGATGCTCCTTGAGCGAGGGTGGGCGTACGACAGAGCCGGGCCCCAGCTTACGCGTCCGGGGCCCGGCGCTCCTGGCCAGGTGCGCCTCAGCCGAGCAGCTGGCTCTGCAGGACGACCGTCTGCTGGAAGGGGACGGCGGGGGCGGTGCCCTTGCGGGACTGCAGGATCACCGCGAAGACGTCCCCCGCGGCGACGTAGGCCTGCCGGACCTGCTCGGCGCCGTACGGCTTCGCCTCGACGTAGGCGGTGCGCTCGACCCGCGAGACGGCGGCCCTCTCGGGGAAGCCCTCGTCGTAGACGGCCTCGCCGGAGCCGCGCACCTGGTAGGCCGGGGTGCTGTAGGCGACGTTGTCGCTCGCGAACTGGTTCTCGACGACGTTCGCCGTGCCGAACTGCAGCAGGTAGATGCGGGTCCGGGTGCCGTCCGGGGTGGTCCAGCCGCGGGCCGCTATGTGCCGCAGACCGGTGTCGACCAGCTTCTGCCGCAGTTCGTCCCGCTCCTCCTTGAGGGCGTACTCCGCCAGGTAGTCCTTCGTCGCCAGCCAGCCGTCCGAGCCGCGCAGCGCCTTGTCCTCGTTGGCGCCCTCGGGCGCGGGCAGGAGCAGGGCGCGCAGGTCGGCGTAGTGGGCGCCGGCCCGGTTCGCGTCGGCGAAGGGCGCGGGGCTGCCGGAGGGCAGCGGCGGCCGGGTCAGCTCGGGGTAGGCCCAGCGGCCGTCCGAGGCGGTGGCCAGACCGGGGACGTCCGTCCGGTCCATCCGGGTGATCCCGTACGCCGTTCCCGCCCCGACCGCCGCGAAGACGGCGAGGGCCGCGGTCCAGCGCAGGAGCGCGCGCAGGGCGCGGCGGTCCTTGCCGGGGGCGGGCAGCGGGGCCTCGGGCTGCTCACTGGTCACGATCGTCGTCTCCGGTGCCGTCTCCTGCTCGCTCATACGGCCTCCCCCGGTTCGGCGATGCGGTCGAGTTGGGTGCGCAGGAGCTTCGCGACCCCCTCGGTGTCGAGTGGCTGCCCGCCGGTCGCGGTGGCGGTGACCAGGATGTCGCCGACGTACGCGGAGCAGAGCACCGTGTCGAGGTCCTCGTCGGTGCCCTTGGGCGAGCGGAAGCACCTGGCGTTCTCGTGGCCTTGGATCTTCGGGCCCGCGCGCAGGCTTCCCAGGGCGTCGAGGAACGCGTTCTGGTAGGTCGAGGCCGAGCGGACTGCGGCCCTGTCCTCCATCCGGGCCAGCACGATGCTCACCGAGTAGTCGCCGTCGTTCCACATGTCGGCCTGTGACGCCCCGCTGAAATAGCTGCGCATCGCCATGCCCTTGATGTGCTGCCGGTCGATCTGCTTCTCCAGCCGCCGGCGCAGGGACCGGGGCAGACCGCTCACCGACTCCTTCCGCAGGGCGGTGGCCTGGGCACCGCTGAGCTGGGCGTCGGAGCCGAACTGTCCGATGTCGGGGCCGCGGACCCAGAGGCCGGTCCCGAACGGTACGAGCATGCCGGCGAGCCCGTGCCGCGTCGCCGCTGCCTTGTCCTTGTCGGCGGTCACCTTGGGGAACTTCCAGACGGGAGCACCCGCGTCACGGTCGGCGCCCCGCACGGTCACGACGGTGTATCCCACTCCGGCGACGAGGGCCGCGGCCAACAGCGCGGAACCGACGACGGCGGCGATACGGCCCCGGCGCCGGGGCTCGTTCTGCTTCTCGGTCACAGCCGCTCCATCTGCCGCTCGGCCAGGTCCCTGATCGTCTTCTTGCTGATCGGCTTGGTGCCGTAGATCCAGATCTCCATCGCGATGTCCCCGCGCCAGGCATGCGCCTCGGCGCTGTAGAACGGCCCGCGGTTGTACGCATACGCCCTGCCGTCCCCTGTTCCGGGGATGCTCCAGCTGTCGGTCGGGGACGCGGACTCCGCGTCGTCCTGGAGGTTGTGGCTGGTGTCGACGGCGCCCATGGAGTCCTCCTGCCGGTACTGGACCAGCCGGATGTTCACGGCGTACGCGCTGCCGACCTTCCAGCCGGTGACGGCCGCCCGGCGGAACTCGTGCGCATCGAGATCGCTGAACTTGTCTCCCGGGTCGGGGTACTCGTCGGCGTACGCGGCCAGGCCCATCCAGCCGTCGGCCGGCACCCAGTTCGCCTCCCTCGCACCGTTCGGCTTCGCCAGCAGCAGCTTGCGCAGGTCGCCGTCGGTCCTGACCTCGCGGTCCTGCGCGGCCGAGAGCGGCTCGACCTCGCCCGTGGCCTGCTTGATCACCGGCTGGGAGAGCGACGGCAGCTTCGTGGGCCTGCGGTCGGCCTGGACGACGTACCCCGCACAGGTGCCGGCGACCAGGCCGAGCACGGCGGCGGCGCCGATCAGCTGGGGCGTACGGCCGCGCCAACGTGGTCTTTCTTCTGGTTCTGCCAGCACTTCTGGTTCTGCCAAGACGTCTCCCTGGATACTCCCTGGACAACGGGAAGCGTGGATTCCGCCATCCGCGCGCACAGAAGACTCATGGCATGTGCATGGAGTTGTAGGGGGACGGATTACGATTCGGACATGGCGAAGAAGCTCGTGATCAAGGTGACCGCCGGGGCCGACGCACCCGAGCGCTGCTCACAGGCGTTCACGGTGGCGGCGGTGGCCGTGGCCAGCGGGGTCGAGGTCTCGTTGTGGCTGACCGGGGAGTCGTCCTGGTTCGCGCTGCCGGGGCGGGCGGCCGAGTTCGAGCTGCCGCATGCCGCTCCGCTGCCGGACCTGATCGACTCGATCCTCGCGGCCGGCCGCATCACGCTGTGCACGCAGTGCGCCGCCCGGCGCGAGATCACCGAGAAGGACGTCCTGGAGGGCGTACGGATCGCGGGCGCGCAGGTCTTCGTACAGGAGGCGCTGGGGGACGAGACGCAGGCGCTCGTCTACTGAGCAGCCCGTCTCACGTCTTGGGCCGCTTCTTGCCGTCCAGCTCGTCCCACCACTCGTCGGACTGCGGGTCGCCCGAGGGGTCGTCCCACCAGCGGTCGTCGGGGCCGCGCCGGTTGGCCACCATCGCGGCCACCGGCGGGATGATCATGGCGACCACGCACATCCCGACCGCCGCGGGGATCGACCAGAAGCGCACGACTCCCCAGGCCAGGACGAAGAGGACGAGGCAGATCCCCATCATGGCGAAGTAGATGTGACGTCGCCGAGCCAGCATGAGTCCAGGGTAGATCCGGGCAGGCCGAAGGGCCGCACCCCAGGCGTCCAACCCGGGGGGTGCGGCCCTTCAAGCGGTGCCGAGGTTGCTCAGACCGCGATCGCCACCTCCGCGAGACCGCCCTGCTGGGCGACGACCGTGCGGTCGGCGGTGGCACCGGGAACCAGGGCACGGACGGTCCAGGTGCCCTCGGCCGCGTAGAAGCGGAACTGCCCCGTGGCGGAGGTGGGGACCTCCGCGGTGAACTCGCCGGTCGAGTCCAGCAGACGGACGTAGCCGGTCACCGGCTCGCCGTCGCGGGTCACCTGACCCTGGATCGTGGTCTCACCGGGCTTGATCGTCGAGGCGTCCGGGCCGCCGGCCTTCGCTCCACACATGTCTATCTCCAGAGGGGTCTGACCAGAAGGTCGGTCGGGATGGGTTACTTGTTGGCGCCGAGCTCGATCGGCACGCCGACGAGGGAGCCGTACTCGGTCCAGGAGCCGTCGTAGTTCTTGACGTTCTGGACGCCGAGCAGCTCGTGCAGCACGAACCAGGTCAGGGCCGAGCGCTCACCGATGCGGCAGTAGGCGATCGTGTCCTTGGCGAGGTCCACGCTCTCCTCGGCGTACAGCTCCTTCAGCTCGTCGTCCGACTTGAAGGTGCCGTCGTCGTTGGCGTTCTTCGACCACGGGATGTTGCGGGCGGTCGGGACGTGGCCCGGACGCTGCGACTGCTCCTGCGGGAGGTGCGCCGGGGCGAGCAGCTTGCCGGAGAACTCGTCGGGCGAGCGGACGTCGACCAGGTTCTGCGCGCCGATCGCGGCGACCACGTCGTCGCGGAAGGCACGGATGGAGGTGTCCTGCGCCTTGGCCTTGTAGTCGGTCGAGGCACGCTCGGGCACGTCGGAGCCGTCGACCAGCTCGCGGGCGTCCAGCTCCCACTTCTTGCGGCCGCCGTCGAGGAGCTTGACGTTCTCGTGGCCGTACAGCTTGAAGTACCAGTAGGCGTACGACGCGAACCAGTTGTTGTTGCCGCCGTAGAGGATCACCAGCGTGTCGTTGGCGATGCCCTTCTTCGACAGGAGCTTCTCGAAGCCCTCCTGGTCGATGAAGTCACGGCGGACCGGGTCCTGGAGGTCCTTGGTCCAGTCGATGCGGATCGCGTTCTTGATGTGGTTCTTCTCGTAGGCGGACGTGTCCTCGTCCACCTCCACGATGGCGATCGTGGGGTCGTCCAGGTGGTCCTGGACCCAGTCGGCGTCTACGAGGACGTCGCTGCGGCTCATGCTCTTTCTCCTCCGGGGCAGTTGCGGCGAGGCGTGCGAGTGCGTACGGGTGCGGTTCCGGTTTCGTCCGGAGGCGCACGGGTGCCCTTCCAGCAGGGCAGGGGTGAGATGCGGAAGTCGGGGACTTTCGCTCAGAAGGGGCGACAGAGCATGGCGGCAACGCGGCACAGGTCGACTGCCCGCCGCTTTGTGAGATCCGCCTGTCGCTTCATGGGCCCGATCGTAGGGACGTCCGGGCGGGCGTGTCACCGGTGTGTCGGATTTTGAGACGCGATCGTCCGAATGCCGGGACAAGAGAAGCGCCCGGGGCGTCGGCGGGACGACCTCCGGGCGCTTGCGCCGCTCATGCATCTGCGGTGCGGACGAGGGTGTCTCGCCTGTCGGACACCCGCCGTTCCACCGCCTGTCGTACTACCCCGCCAGCCTGACGTCCGAACCCTTCACGCTGATCTCCACACCGTCCTGGGCGGCCTGCACCTTGTCCAGCTTGATACCGCCGGGCAGCTGGCCGATCTTCACCTCGGAGACGTCGACCGCCTGGTTGCCGAACTTGGGCAGCCCATCGGCGTGCACCTTCACGGTGTCGCCCTGGAGCGTGACCGTGCCGAGCACCGGGAGCGGCACACCGGCGACCACGACCGTGGCCCTGACCTTGCCGTTTCCGCCGTAGGCGAGGCCGGTCACCTTGCCGGTGGCGCCCAGGGGCAGGTCGACCGGCTCGTCCTTGACCGCGTTCAGCAGCTGGTCGTAGGCGATCGTCGCGGTGCCGGTGGCGGTGGCCGCGGTGGCGGAGCTGTAGTCGCCGGAGAAGTCGACGCCCTTCATGTCGGCCGAGAGGTCGTCGATGCGGATGGTCTTGCCGTTGGTGCCGGTGGCCGCCTCGTAGTCCTTGATGCCGACCTCGACGTCGTCCAGGGAGCCGCCCGCGACCTGGGTGAGGAACGGGAAGCCCTTGATGTTCACGTCCGGGGTCGACGCCAGGTTCTCCGACGTCCGCAGCTTGTCCGCGGCCTCGCCCTCGGCGAAGTGCACGGCGACACGGTCGGCGATCACGAAGAGCCCGCCCAGGATCACGACGAGGATCAGGATTATTCGCAGGGCGCGCATGGTGGTGTTTCCCCCGGGTCGGCGGTCGTGTGCGGTGGTGTACCGGTACGCCACGGTAACCGGACGCACCGGACCGCCGGGGGATTGTGGATCACCTGTGACAAGGGCCCGGTTCAGCGGCCGGCCGCGGCAACGGTTGCCGCGAGCAGCGCGGCGACGCAGAGGGCGAGGAGTACGCCGCTCACCGCCGCGCCGTCGACCCGCCGGGGCCGCCGGGCGTGGGGGGCGGGACCGCGGCCGGCGTCGGGAGCGTCAGCCGCACTACCGGCCAGCCCGTGATGGAACGGCGGGAGCGCATACGCCGGCCAGTCGCGCGTCCGGTCTCGCGGCGCCGCGTGCCTCTGCTGCCGCCGGCACTCCTCGTACGGCAGACCTCCGCCACCCCTCATGCGCGGTGCTCCTGTCCCTGGTGCTGCCGGAGCAGGACGTTCGCGTCGGTCTCGGCACTGCGGTCGAACACCGCCCGCGCGGCCTCCCGCCGCTCCCCCAGCTGCAGGCACGCCGGGCACCCAGGCACCGGCCGGGGCGGACGGCTGACGACGTCGAGCGGCGCGGACGGCAGTGCCGCGGTGCGGTCGTTCGCGGCGCGCACACCGGCGTGCAGCCGTTCCCGGTCCGTGGCCGGACGCAGCGCGTCGGGGTCGGCCTGCCATTCGCGGCCGCCGCCGACGGGGCGCAGCATCGCGTACGGCCCCGACCGGTCCTGGTACTCACCGACTCTGTCGGTGGCGGGATCGTAGAGCAGAGTTCCGAGCTCCATGAGTTTACCTCCTTTTGCCCAACATCTATACGGAATGCGACAGTTGGACTACTCTGCGTATTCCTGGGTGTTACGAGCATGGCCCAGGACGGAGGCGGATACGCGCAGAACGGCCGCTAGTTCCACAGCGGGCGCTCCAAATTCCACAAATTCCACAGCCGGGAGGGGTGCGGTGCCGCAGCGGAGGGCGATCACGGGGCGCAGTCAGGAGCCGAGGTTGCGGTTCGCGGAGGAGCTGCGCTTATTGCGGGCCGAGCGGGGCGTGTCCCTGCGGGGCCTGGCGGAGGTGGTGGGCTGGGACGCGTCCCAGTTCGGCAAGCTGGAGAACGGGCACACGCTGGGCGGCCCTGAGGTGATCCAGGCGCTGGATCAGTACTACGGCACCAACGGGATGCTGCTCACGCTGTGGGAGCTGGCAGTGGCCGACCCGACGCAGTTCAAGGAGCGGTATCGGCGGTACATGGTGTTGGAGGCCGAGGCGGTGAGTATGTGGCAGTACTCGCCGAGCATCATCCACGGCCTGTTGCAAACGCCCGAGTACGCCACCGAACTGCTCACGCAGGGCGGGCTGACGGGGGCGGAGCTGGACAAGCAAGTCCTGGCCCGTATGGGGCGTCGTGAGCTGCTACTCGCAGACGGCGGGCCGCAGTTCCGCACCATCCTCTCCGAGACGGTGCTGCGCAGCCCGCTCCGTGACCTGGCCGCTTGGCACGCGCAATTGCGCCATCTTCTGGTGATGGGAGGGAGCCCCAACGTCACCATCCAGGTGCTGCCGTTGGCGAAGGGGCTGCACGGATTGACGAACACCGACACCATGTTCCTGCACGGCGCCGGCCGGATCGTCGCCTGGGTCGAGACCGGCTACTCGGGCGAACTAGTCCAGGAAACTACGGCTGTCGACCAGCTCCAGCTCCGATACGATCGAGTACGCGATTTGGCCCTAACTCCGGACGAATCGCGGGAGTTCATCGGACGGATCCTGGAGGAGGCGCCATGCGAGCCATCGATCTGAGCACCGTCACGTGGCGCAAGAGCAGTTACAGCAACCAGGACGGCGGCGCCTGCGTCGAAGTCGCGGACAACCTCCCCCTCGTCCCCGTCCGCGACAGCAAGGCCCCCTCCCAGGGCGCCCTCCTCTTCGAGGCCGGCGCCTGGGCCGCCTTCGTGGACGGAGTCAAGCGCGAGGGGCGCTAAGCCAGCGCACGCCCCAGTACCCACACCACCGGCGCCGCCGCCGACAAGGGAAGTGCCACCCCCGCCGTGAAGTGGACGAAGCGGGACGGGTAGTCGTAGCTGGCCACCCGATGTCCGATCAGGGCGCAGATCGCCGCCGCCGCTCCCAGGGCCGCGCCCTTCGTGCCGAAGCCCGTCATGCCGCCGACCGCGATACCCGCGCCGGAGGCGGCAAGCAGGGAGACCACGACCGACGCCGGGGTCGGCAGGGGCAGGGCGCGGGCCAGGACGGCTACCGCGACCGCCGCCGCGCCGACCGAGACCGCGTGCGGCTGGGCGGCGAGGTAGCCCGTGGCCAGGACCGCGAGGGACGAGGAGGCGACCGTGGCCATCAGGCCGTACATCCGCTCGTCCGGTGAGGCGTGCGAGCGGAGCTGGAGGACCAGGGAGAGCAGGACCCAGACGCCCAGGGGGCCGAGGATCGCGGCCGGTGCGTGGTCGCGGCCCGCGGCCAGGACAGCCGCGTCCGCGGTGAGTCCGCCCAGGAAGGCCAGCGCGATGCCCTGCCGGGCGGGCCACATGCCGTTCAGCCGGAACCAGCCCGCCGCCGTCACGGCCTGGAGCATCACCAGCGGTACGACGAGGGCGTACGAGGCGATGGCGGCCGTCACCGCGAGGAGCAGGCCCAGCCCGGCGGTGAGCAGCGCCGGCTGCATGCCGGGCTCGATGATCGGGGAGCGGCCCTCCAGGCGGGCGCGCTGCGCGTCGGTGACGCGGGAGTTGCCGGCGAGCGTGGCGGGGCCGTAGGCGGTGGCCGCCTCGGCCTCGGGAGCGGGCTCCGGCTGCTGCGGCTGAGGGGGCTGGGGGGCCGGTGCCTGCGGGGCGTACGGCTCCTGCGGCGGCAGGTACGACGTCTCCGCCGCCCGCACGTGCGCGTGTGTCTGCGTCTCCCAGGTCTGGCCCTGCCACTGCTGGGTGTACTGCTGGTCGTAGCCCTGCTGCGGGTACGCGTCGGCGTACTGGTCGTACCCGGCCTGGGACTGCCCGGGCCAGGCCTGCGGCGCCGCCTGGTGCTGCTGCTGTCCGTACGGGTCGTACCCCTCGTACGGCCCGCCCTGATACGGCTGGTCGCTCATCGCCTCATCCTCCTGCGAACGGCGGGAGCACCTCGACCGTGCCGCCCTCGGCCAGCCGTACCGTCTCATGCGCACGGGTCCCCACGGGGTGACCGTCGACGATGAAGGAGCATCGCTGCAGGACGCGCGTGAGTTCACCGGGGTGTCGCTCACGCACCGCGGCGAGCGCGTCGGCGAGCGTGGCCGCGGCGTACGGCTCCTCGGCGACCTGGGCCGCGGCCTTGGCAGCGGCCCAGTAGCGGACCGTGACCTTGGGCATCTGGTTCCTCAATCGACAGCGAGAGACACATCAAAAGATTGTTGGAGTCAGGCTAGCTCGCCCTCGCGGCCACCCAGTCGCCGATCCGGGCCAGCAGGGCCTCGTCCGCCGCGTGTTCGGCGTGGCCCATGCCGGGCTCCAGCCAGAGTTCGCCGTGGTCACCGGCGGCCTCGGCGAGCATCCGGGGGTGGTCGAGGGGGAAGTAGCCGTCGCGGTCGCCGTGCACGATGAGGAGCGGGGTGGGGGCGATCCTCGGGACGGCCTGGACCGGGGAGAGCGGCACCGGGTTCCACTCGCGGTGGTGGATGCGGGTGCGCAGGCCGTAGCGGCCGACCAGGCGGCCCTCGGGGCGGGTGACCAGCCAGTGCAGGCGGCGCATGGGGGCCGTACCCCGGTAGTACCAGCGCGCGGGGGCGCTGACCGAGACCACCGCGTCGACCGTGCCCGGGTACAGGGCCGCGTGCCGCAGCACCACCGAGCCGCCCATGGAGAAGCCGACGGTCACCACGCGCGCGTGCCCGAAGCCGCGCGCCCACTCCACCGCGGCGGCCAGGTCCAGCACCTCCTTGTCGCCGACCGTGGACCGGCCGCCCGAGGCACCGTGGCCGCGGAAGGAGAAGGTGACGACGGCGCCGTAACGGGCGAGCACGTCCGCCACCCTTCGTACATGCGGCCGGTCCACGTCCCCGGTGAAGCCGTGGGCGATCACGAACGCCGGGCCATCGGAGGGTGTACGGGAGGCGTCCGGCACTGCTTCGTATACGACCGCTGCCGGGTTGTATACGGAATCGACCGGAACACCGTCAGCCGTGCACAGAAACGTCCGGATAGGGGCCTTTCTGCCTGTCTCGCTATTCGGACGAACGGTGGAACGTGCCGCATGACCTGCCGGACGGTTGCTCATGTGGGCTATTCTGCTGGGCAGAGGACTCGGGCAGCGTAGCCCCCGGGTCCTTTTGTGCTTTCGGAAGCGTTGTATACGAAGCGGGAAACCTCAGGTGACCGCTGATGTACGGGGCCTTCGGGATCGCAGAGCAGTGCCGCACCGCACACGTCCTCGCAGGGACCGAGGAGGAACCAGACGTATGAGTTCTCTGCTGCTCCTGACCAACGCCCTCCAGCCGTCGACGGAGGTGCTGCCCGCGCTCGGCCTGCTCCTGCACAATGTGCGGGTCGCCCCGGCCGAGGGACCCGCTCTCGTCGACACCCCCGGCGCCGACGTCATCCTCATCGACGGCCGCCGTGACCTGCCGCAGGTGCGCAGCCTCTGTCAGCTGCTGCGCTCGACCGGCCCCGGCTGTCCGCTTCTCCTCGTCGTCACCGAGGGCGGCCTGGCCGCCGTCACCGCCGACTGGGGCATCGACGACGTCCTGCTCGACACCGCGGGCCCGGCCGAGGTCGAGGCCCGGCTCCGGCTCGCGATGGGCCGGCAGCAGATCGTCGCCGACGACTCCCCGATGGAGATCCGCAACGGCGACCTGTCCGTGGACGAGGCGACCTACTCGGCCAAGCTCAAGGGCCGGGTCCTGGACCTCACCTTCAAGGAGTTCGAGCTCCTCAAGTACCTCGCCCAGCACCCGGGCCGGGTCTTCACCCGCGCCCAGCTGCTGCAGGAGGTGTGGGGCTACGACTACTTCGGCGGCACCCGGACCGTCGACGTGCACGTACGGCGGCTGCGCGCCAAGCTCGGCCCCGAGCACGAGTCGCTGATCGGGACCGTCCGGAACGTCGGTTATCGATTCGTTACGCCCGAAAAAGGCGACCGGTCCGCTGACGAGGCCAAGGCCAAGGCGGACCGGGCAAAGGCGGAAGATGCGGACGCATCGGCGGCCCTGGACGGGTCCGAGGTCCACGTCGACGCATAGCGGAGGCATGGGAACCGCTTGTGCGGGGCATTGCTTCCGCACAGGCGGGATCCGATACGCCCTGCCCAGAGCGGGTCCATCCGCGTAGACTCCGCGCGTGGCCAAGGTGACTCGGGATGATGTGGCACGGCTGGCTGGAACTTCCACCGCCGTCGTCAGTTATGTCATCAACAACGGACCCCGGCCGGTCGCCCCGGCCACGCGCGAGCGTGTCCTCGCGGCGATCAAGGAGCTGGGGTACCGGCCCGACCGGGTCGCCCAGGCCATGGCGTCACGGCGCACCGACCTCATAGGCCTGATCATCCCGGACGCCCGCCAGCCCTTCTTCGGCGAGATGGCGCACGCCGTCGAGCAGGCCGCCTCCGAGCGCGGGAAGATGGTGCTGGTCGGCAACACCGATTACATCGGCGAACGCGAGGTGCACTACCTGCGCGCGTTCCTCGGTATGCGGGTGTCCGGCCTGATCCTGGTCTCCCACGCCCTGAACGATCTGGCCGCGGCCGAGATCGAGGCCTGGGACGCCCGGGTGGTGCTGCTGCACGAGCGCCCGGAGGCCATCGACGACGTCGCCGTCGTCACCGACGACCTGGGCGGCGCCCAGCTCGCCGTACGCCACCTGCTGGAGCACGGCTACGAGTACGTCGCCTGTATGGGCGGTACGGCCGAGACGCCGGCCGTCGGCGACCCGGTCTCCGACCACGTCGAGGGCTGGAAGCGGGCCATGGCCGAGGCGGGCGTCTCCACCGAGGGCCGCTTGTTCGAGGCGCCGTACAACCGCTACGACGCCTACCGCGTGGCCCTGGAGGTGCTCGCCGGCCCGAACCGGCCGCCCGCCGTCTTCTGCTCCACCGACGACCAGGCGATCGGCCTGCTGCGGGCCGCGCGCGAGCTGCGCATCGACGTGCCCGGGGAGCTGGCGGTGGCCGGGTTCGACGACATCAAGGAGGCGGCGCTCGCCGACCCGCCGCTGACGACGATCGCCTCGGACCGCTCGGCGATGGCCCGGGCCGCGGTGGACCTCGTCCTGGACGACGGGCTCAGGGTGGCGGGCTCGCGGCGCGAGCGGCTGCGGACGTTCCCGTCCCGGCTGGTGGTCCGCACGAGCTGCGGCTGCGGGGTCTGAGCCCAGGCTTCCTCATATCGGGCAAACGAGGTTCTGCCGGGCTTCTCAGGGAGCACTCAGGAAGCTCTCATGGTCGCGGGTCATGCTCATTGTCATGACCGAGAGCCAGGGCGCATACAACCAGCAGCACAGCTACTCCGCTCCCGTGAACCCCGAGTGGCCGCCCCCGCCGCCGTACGAGCCCCCGACGGCCACGATGCCGGCCCCCGAGCCCGCCCCCGCGCCGCGGCGGAAGCGCACCCGCGGCCCGATCGGGCTGCTCGCGGCGGTGGCGATCGTCGCGGCCGCGGTCGGCGGCGGCACCGCCTACGCCTTCCAGGAGCTGACCGGCAAGGACACGGTCTCCTCCTCCGGTACGACCACCACGGTGGTCCCCTCCAGCAAGAAGGGCGACGTCGCCACGATCGCCGCCGCCGTCAGCCCGAGCGTGGTCGAGGTCCAGGCGACGCTCAGCAACGGCTCGTCCACCGGCTCGGGCGTGATCATCGCCAGTGACGGCGAGATCGTCACCAACAACCACGTCGTCTCCGGCGCCACCTCGATCAAGGTGCGCACCAGCGACGGCAAGAGCTACACCGCCGAAGTCGTCGGCACCGACAGCTCCAAGGACCTCGCACTGATCAAGCTGAAGGGCGCCTCCGGTCTGAAGGCCGCCTCGCTCGGCAACTCCTCGAACGTCCAGGTCGGCGACACGGTCGTCGCGATCGGCTCCCCCGAGGGCCTGACCGGCACCGTCACCAGCGGCATCGTCTCCGCGCTCGACCGTGACGTGACCGTCTCCACGGACGAGAACCAGGGCCAGAACCAGGGCGGCGACGGGCAGTGGCCGTTCCAGTTCGGCGGCCGCCAGTTCAACGGCGACACGGGCTCGTCCACCACCACCTACAAGGCGATCCAGACGGACGCCTCGCTCAACCCCGGCAACTCCGGCGGCGCGCTGATCGACGCGAGCGGCAACATCATCGGGATCAACTCCGCGATGTACTCGTCGAGTTCGCAGGCCTCGTCCTCCTCGGACGCGGGCAGCATCGGCCTGGGCTTCGCCATCCCCGTCAACACCGTCAAGTCCGACCTGGCCAAGCTGCGGGCGGGCTCCACCAGCTGAGACCCCCCGCGGGGCACGAGGGAGTACGTCATGATCGAGCAGGTTTCCCACCAGGCCGCCGGCACCGGTCCGGCCGACCTCACCCTGGCCCTCTCCGTCGCGCACGCGCTGCACGCGCTGACCTCGGTCCCGCGCGCCCCGGAGGTGCCGCCGGTCCCCCAGCTGATGGGCCTGCGCACCTCCACCGACCGCCCGCACCGCCGCAAGGTGCCGCTGCACCGCCTCGCCGGGTTCCGCGAGCTGAGCACGCTGGGCGCCTGAGCCCGGCGCACGTTCCCGGCGGCCTCGACTCGTGCGAGGCTGAGAGACACCCGTCCACCCGACCCACCGCACCCCGAGGAATCGCGAGCGATGAGCCCCGCCGAAGGCGACCGTGACCCCCAGCGCATCCTGATCGTCGACGACGAGCCCGCCGTCCGCGAGGCGCTCCAGCGCAGCCTCGCCTTCGAGGGGTACGACACGCAGGTCGCCGTCGACGGCGCGGACGCGCTGGACAAGGCCCAGGCCTACCGGCCCGACCTGGTCGTCCTGGACATCCAGATGCCGAGGATGGACGGGCTGACGGCGGCGCGCCGCATCCGGGGCGCGGGGGACACCACGCCGATCCTGATGCTCACGGCCCGCGACACCGTGGGCGACCGGGTGACGGGGCTGGACGCGGGCGCCGACGACTACCTGGTCAAGCCCTTCGAGCTGGACGAACTCTTCGCCCGCATCCGCGCCCTGCTGCGCCGCAGCACCTACGCGGCGGCCGTGTCCGCCGAGGCCCAGGAGGACGAGGCGCTGACCTTCGGCGACCTGCGCATGGACCTCGCGACGCGGGAGGTCACCCGGGCCGGCCGCCAGGTCGAACTGACCCGTACGGAGTTCACCCTCCTGGAGATGTTCATGGCCCACCCGCGCCAGGTCCTCACCCGCGAGCAGATCCTCAAGGCGGTGTGGGGCTTCGACTTCGAGCCGTCGTCCAACTCCCTGGACGTCTATGTCATGTACCTGCGCCGCAAGACGGAGGCCGGCGGCGAGCCGCGGCTCGTGCACACGGTCCGGGGTGTGGGGTACGTCCTTCGTCAGGGCGGCGCGGAGTGAACAAGCTGGTACGCCGGTACCGGGCCCTGCCGATCCGCGCGCGCCTCGCGATGCTGGTGGCGGCGGCGGTCGCGTTCGCGGTGGCCGCGGTGTCGGTCACGTGCTGGTTCATCGTGGAGCGGAAGCTGTACGACCAGCTCGACAGCGATCTGCTGAAGGCCTCGTCGCCCCAGCGGCCGGGGGACACGATGACCACGCTGGAGTCGTGCCCGCAGAAGCCGAGCGGGTCCGACATCGGCGGCTTCCGCATCCACAGCAACTACTACCAGCTCGTGAAGCGGGACGGCACCGCCTGTGTGTTCGCGAACTCCGCGGGCCGGGTGAAGACCACCTCCGCCGACATCGAGGTCATCACCGAAGCGTCGGCCCGCGGCGGCATGGTGCACCAGAACTACCTCGTGCGGACCGGCACTGACTCCGAGGGCAACGCGGTGCGCGTGCTGACCCAGCCGCTGACCATCACCCAGGGTCCGGGAACTCCGCCCCAGCTGTATCCGGACACTGGTCTCCAGGTCGCCATCCCGCTGAAGAACACCCAGAACACCCTCAACGACCTCGCCCTGATCCTGCTTCTCGTCTCCGGCATCGGAGTGATCGGGGCCGGCGCGGCGGGACTCGCGGTGGCCCGTGCGGGACTGCGTCCGGTCGACAAGCTCACGGAGGCCGTCGAACACGTCGCACGGACCGAGGACCTGAGTGTCCGCATCCCCGTGGAGGACGAGAGCGAGGACGAGGTCGCCCGGCTCTCGCGCTCCTTCAACTCGATGACCACCGCGCTGGCCAGCTCCCGCGACCTGCAGCAGCAGCTCATCGCGGACGCCGGCCATGAACTGCGCACCCCGCTCACCTCCCTGCGCACCAACATCGAACTGCTCACCCGCAGCGAGGAGACGGGCCGCCCGCTCCCCCCGGAGGACCGCAAGGCGCTCCTCGCCTCGGTGAAGGCGCAGATGACGGAACTGGCCGCCCTCATCGGTGACCTGCAGGAACTGTCCCGCTCGGAGGGCCAGCGAGGCGAACGCGTCCAGGTCGTCTCCTTCCAGGACACCGTCGAGGCCGCCCTGCGCCGGGCCCGCCTGCGCGGTCCTGAGCTGACGATCACGGCGGACCTGGAGGCCTGGTTCGTCCGCGCGGAGCCCTCCGCCCTGGAGCGGGCGATCGTCAACATCCTCGACAACGCGGTGAAGTTCAGCCCCGAGGGCGGCACGATCGAGGTCCAGCTGACCGACGGCGCCCTGACCGTCCGCGACCACGGCCCCGGCATCCCCGCCGACGAACTCCCCCACGTCTTCGACCGCTTCTGGCGCTCCCCCAGCGCGAGGGCCCTCCCGGGCTCGGGCCTGGGCCTGTCCATCGTGGCCCGCACGGTACAACAGGCGGGCGGCAAGGTGACGCTGGCACGGGCGGAGGGCGGCGGCACGGTGGCGACGGTACGGCTACCGGGGGCGGCTACGGCTCCGCCGGAGGTTCCGTGAAAGACACGGGACCGACATCGTAGGTGTCGCCGATCGCCCGCCTCCAGTGCGCATCGAAGTCGGGAAGGAGATGGGGCGTCTTCAGCGATGGCTCTGCGCAGCGCGTTCGGTGTCCGCTCTCGGACGCAGCTGAGACGGCCGCGGCAACCTTCCCCGCCCCCGCGGCAACTCCAAGTCACCCCACACCACCACCGGGACTGGAGTCGCCCATGAGCCCCCGCACCCCCCGCCACCGCAGAAGCCGCCAGGCCCTGGCCCTTGGCCTGCCCCTCGCCGTGACCGCTGCCGGCGCCCTGGCCTACGGCCTCTTCGGGGCCGGTACCCAGCCGAAGGCATCCGCCGCCACCGCCGCCGTACCCGCCTCCACCCCCTGGACGGACATGAGCGGCTTCTCCTGGAAGAACGACCGGTTCGCCGAGTACAGGAACACCGGGGCGGGCGCCGGCGCCGCGAGCAGCGACCGGCCCCAGCTGACCGACGCCCAGGCCGCACAGCAGGAGGTCGCGGACTGGCTGGGGGACTGGACGCCCGCCGCCTCCTGACCTGACGTCGACGCCCCGCTCTATGATCCCTCCGCACAAGTGTCCGAGGAGAGATCGGTGGGCGGGGCGTGGACACGTACGACGGCGGGATCGAGCGCGAGTACCGCGAGCGGAAGAAGAGATCGTCTTTCATAGCCCTCTTCATGGGGCTGCTGGGGCTGAACGCCTTCTTCCAGACGAACCGGCACCACACCATGCCCGAGTGGGTCCCGGCGTCACTCGCCGCGAGCTACCTCCTGCTGGCCGCACACGTGCTGCTGTACATGCGCCGCGCCCGCACGCTCGTCGGGGCCCGTGGGATCACCGCACGGCGGGCCCTGACCGAACGCAGCCGGTCCTGGCACGAGATCTACGACATCCGGGCCGAGCCAGTGCCGAACACCACCGCGTACTCCCGCAAGTGGATCACGTACCTGTACGACACCGACGGCCGCCGGTTCGTCCTGCCGCACATGGACGGCTGGCAGCTGGACGACCCGCCGACCGAGGTCGCCACGCTGAAAGAGGCCGCCGCCCGGCACCGGGGCATGGGGTGGGAACAGCGGCCCGAGGTGGAGGCGCGGATCCGGCGCAGGGCCGGGCACCACAAGGCGTGGGAGCGGGCGATCACCGCCGGCGTCATCGCCCTCCTCTGCGGATTCCTGCTGTGGCTGGTGCTCAGGTTCACCACGCCGCATCCGCCGACGCTCCTCCTCTTCCTGTGGCTCCCGCTGGGCACCTTCGCCGCCGTCGCCGCCCTGCTGCACTGGCGCTGGGAGTCCCAGGTTCCCTGGGCCCTGCGACAGCGCTGAGCGGCGGCTCCTTACCAGCGCAGGATCATCGTCTCCTCCGGCGCCGGTGCCGCGGCCGCCTCCGGCAGCGGCGACGCCAGGCGTGCGTACGCGCCGCCCCGCGCCAGCAGTTCCCCGTGCGTCCCCGCCTCCACCAGGCGGCCGTGCTCGACGACCAGGATGCGGTCGGCGTCCGGGGCGAGGCTCAGGTCGTGGGTGATCATGATGGTCGTACGGCCGGACATCAGACGGCGCAGGGGCTGGACGACCTGGCGGGCGGCCACCGCGTCCAGGCCCGCCGTGGGCTCGTCCAGGACTAGGACCGGGGCGGCGCGCAGCATCGCGCGGGCGATGGCGATGCGCTGGAGCTGACCGCCGGAGAGCGCGGCCGTGCCCGGGGCGATGTGGGTGTCGTAGCCGTCGGGCAGGGCGGTGACGAAGTCGTGGGCCGCCGCGTCCCGGGCCGCCTGCTCGATCTCGGTGTCGGTGGCGCCGGGGCGGCCGCAGCCGATGTTCTCGCGGATGGTGCCGTTGAGGATCAGCGTCTGCTGCGGCAGCAGGGCGATCTGCTCGCGCAGGAAGTGCAGCGGTACGTCGGTGAGCGGGACGCCGTCGAGGGTGATCACGCCGGTCGAGGGGTCGTAGAAGCGGGTGAGGAGCTTGGCGAGGGTGGACTTGCCGGCGCCGCTCGCGCCGGTGACCAGGACCAGCTCGCCCGGTCCGGCGGTGAAGCCCACGCCCCTCAGGGAGGCGCGGCGGGACTCCGGGTAGCGGAAGGAGACGCCGTGGAAGCCGACCCAGCCCTGGACCGGCCAGGGCGCCACCGGTTCGACCGGATCCGTGACCGACGGCTCGGCGTCGAGGATCTCCCCGATGCGCTGCGCGCCGGCGGTGGCCGCGGTGACGGTGAGGCCGAGCTGCCCGAGGCTGCGGATCGGCGGGTACAGGTAGCCGAGGAAAGCGGCGAAGGCGAGCAGTTGCCCGAGGCTCATCCGGCCGGCCGAGATCTCCCAGACCCCGAGTCCGATGACCGCGAGCACGCACAGCGTCTCGACGACCTCGACGAACTGCTCGTACATCTCGCTCAGCCGCGCCCCGCGCACACTGGCCCGCATCCAGGAGCGGGCCTCGCGGTCGAGCCGCCGCTCCTCGTCCCGCTGCCGGTTGTAGGCCTGGGTGAGCACGACGTTGCCCAGCGACTCCTGCACCACCGAGGTGATCGCGCCGTCGGCGACCCGCTCGTCCCGGGACGCCTGCTGGATACGGCCGGAGAAGCGGCGGGCGGCGAGCAGGAACAGGGGCGCGAGGACGAAGGTGGCCAGCGCCAGGTCCCAGCGCAGCCAGAAGGCGGCGCACGCGTAGAAGACGGCGGAGAACGCGGCGGAGACGGCCCCCACCACACCCGACACCACCAGCTGCTCGATGGACTCGACGTCCCCGGTGAGCCGCTCGACCAGGTCCCCCTGCCGATGCTTCTGGAAGAAGTGCGGCGGCAGACCCTGCACATGCCGGAAGACGGCCGCCCGCAGCCGCAGCACGAATCTCTCGGCGGTCCAGGTGGCCAGCGAGTTGCCGAGGTAGCCGACCAGCGCGGCGAGCGCGGCCACCCCGAGCCAGGCACCGGCCGGCCCCCAGAAGGCGGCCAGCGAACCGGCCTTCAGGGCGTGGTCGGTCAATTCGGCGAACAGCAGGATCGCCGTGGTCTCCGCGACCGCGGCGACCACCACACACGCCACGATCACCATCAGCCATCTGCGGTCCCCGCGCGTCAGCGGCCAGAACCGGCGAAAGGCCTCGCGGGCTTCCCGCACCATCGACAACTCCTTTCCACAGCTGTGGACATGGCCGAGGCGGGGCCATCGGTGCGACCACACGACACCGAATGACCCCGCCTCACGGCGCGCTGTCTCAGCCCTTGCCACCGACCGGCCGACGCTTCGGCGCGGGCACGGGCTTCTTCGGCGCCGGCTTCTTCGGGGCCGGGGCGGGCTTGTGGTGCTTCTTGACGGGGGCGAGCTTGTGGAAAGACATTGGCTTTTCCTTTCGAGTCGTTCGCTTTCGACATGGAAAACATTACGGGATTCGAGAGCCGGAAAAGGCCAATTCCGATGAGACCTCAATGAAATAGCCCTGAGAGAGATTCTCAGGGCTATTCCGGAACCGCAGTGCTATTCACACAGGTTTTATGTCACGGGTTTTACTTCACGACCGTGATCCGGTCGGCCGCCGGCGGCGCGAGCGGTGCCGTCGGGGACGAGTGCGCGGTCAGGTACTTCTCCAGTGCGCCCAGGTCGTCACCGCCCACCAGGTCGCCGGTGCCCTGGCCGAGGGTCGGGAAGCCGTCGCCGCCGCCCGCCAGGAAGCTGTTGGTGGCGACGCGGTAGGTGGTCGCCGGGTCGATCGGCGCGCCGTTCAGACGGATGGAGTCGGTGACCACGCGGTCGGCACCGGTCTTCGTCAGGTCCAGCGTGTACGTCAGGCCGGCCGACGGCTGCAGGATCTTGGGGGCCGCCGCGTTGGCCCCGCTCACCTGCTCCTTGAGTACCTGGACCAGCTGGGCGCCGGTGAAGTCCTGCAGGTTCACGGTGTTGGCGAAGGGCTGGACCGTGAAGCCCTCGGCGTAGGTGACGACCCCGTCGCCCTCGGCGCCCTTGGCCGTGTAGGTCAGGCCCGCCCGCACGCCGCCCGGGTTCATCAGGGCGAGGCTGGTCTTCGGGTCCAGCTCCCGGCCGTAGGCGAGCTGCGCGTCGGCGATCAGGTCGCCCATCGGGGACTCGGTGCCGGTGTTGTTGACGTCGGCCGAGATGTAGCCGATGGCGCGGTTGCCGATGGGGGCCGCCAGGGTGTTCCAGCGGGAGATCAGGTCCGTCATGTCCGGGGCCTTCGGGACGTCCCGGGTGACCACGTGGTTCGCGGACTTCACGGCCGTACGCGCGATGTCGCCGGTGAAGCGGTCGTACGTCAGCGTGGTGTCGGTGTACAGGCGGCCGAAGGAGGCCGCCGAGGTGACCATGCGGGGCCGGCCCGACGGGTCGGGGATCGTGCAGACGTAGGCGGCGTGGGTGTGGCCGGTGACGAGCGCGTCGACCGCCGGGGTCACGTTCTTCGCGATGTCGACGATCGGGCCCGAGATGCCGGCGCCCGCGCCCGGGGAGTCGCAGTCGTAGTTGTACGCGCCCGAGGCCGGGAAGCCGCCCTCGTGGACCAGGGCCACGATCGAGCGGACGCCCTGGCGCTGGAGCACCTTGGCGTACTTGTTGATCGTCTCGACCTCGTCCTTGAAGGTCAGGCCCTTGACGCCGTCGGCGGAGACGATGTTCGGGGTGCCTTCGAGCGTGACGCCGATGAAGCCGATCCGGACGTCCTTCTTCTTCCAGATCCAGTACGGCTTCAGGATCGGCTTGCCGGTCTTCTCGTCCAGCACGTTCGCGGCCAGGTACGGGAAGTCCGCGCCCTGGAACTCCTCGTCCGCGTAGCAGCCGTCCGTCGGGTGGCAGCCGCCGTTCTGCAGGCGGGCCAGTTCCCTCGCACCCTCGTCGAACTCGTGGTTGCCGACCGAGGTGACGTCCAGCTTCAGCTTGTTGAGCGCCTCGATCGTGGGCTCGTCGTGGAAGAGCCCGGACAGCAGCGGGGAGGCGCCGACCATGTCGCCGCCGGCCGCGGTGATGGAGTACGGGTGCCCCTCGCGGGCCGTGCGCAGGTGGGTGGCGAGGTACTCGACGCCGCCCGCGTCGACCGTCTTCGTCGTGCCGTCCGGCTGCAGCTCGGTGACCCGGCCGGAGGAGCCGGACGGGGGTTCGAGGTTGCCGTGCAGGTCGTTGAAGGAGAGCAGCTGGACGTCCTGGTAGCGGCTCGGCAGCGGGTGGCCGCCCTGGTCCTGGTGGGCCTGCGCGGGGAGCGCGGCGGCCAGGGCGGCGGCCGTGGCGAGAGCGGCGGTCGCGCCGAGGAAGGCGTAGGTACGACGTCTGGTGCGCCGGGGCGCGGCTGGCATGGGACCCCCCTGTGGGTCGGCTGTGGCGAGTGGCCGTTCCGGCGCAGCCTAGGGTCAACGCGCGTAGCGCGACAGGGGGTTCATGGTTACATGCTGTTTTCCCTTTGGTGATTCCTTTAAGCGCTGCGGTGTCGGCACTTCCGCCCGCCCGCCCCGTACCCTCGTACGCATGAGCAGCGACGACGACGTACGACCCTTCCCCTCCCGCTCCATCGAGACCTTCTCCGCACTCGACCCGGACCGGGCCGAGGCCGTGCTCGGGCTGCTCGCCGAGGCCGCCCGCGTCGACGGGCAGCAGCCGGTGTCCGAGCAGGGGCGGTTGCAGCTGCGCGGCGGCGCCCGTGCCGGTGTGTCGCATCTGCTGCTGTCCGTCGGGGACGAACTCGTCGGCTACGCCCAGCTGGAGGACACCGACCCGGTGGAGGCGCCGGCCGCCGAACTGGTCGTCCACCCCGCACACCGCGGGCACGGGCACGGGCGGGCGCTGGGCTCGGCGCTGCTCGCCGCCTCGGGCAAGCGGCTGCGGGTGTGGGCGCACGGCGGGCACTCCGCCGCCCGGCACCTCGCCCAGGTGCTGGGGCTGACCCTGTTCCGCGAACTGCGCCAGATGCGGCGGTCGTTGACCGATCTGGAGCTGGCCGACCCGGTGCTGCCGGAGGGCGTGAGCGTGCGCACCTTCGAGCCCGGCAAGGACGACGCGGCCTGGCTCGCCGTCAACGCGGCCGCCTTCGCGCACCATCCGGAGCAGGGCTCGCTGACCCAGCGCGACCTGGACGACCGCAAGGCCGAGGCGTGGTTCGACCCCGCCGGGTTCTTCCTCGCCGAGCGGGCCGGGGAGCTGGTCGGCTTCCACTGGACCAAGGTGCACGCGGAGGAGGGGCTCGGCGAGGTGTACGTGCTCGGGGTCCGCCCGGGCGAGCAGGGCGGCGGCCTCGGCAAGGCCCTGACCACGATCGGCCTGCGCCATCTGGCCGGCCAGGGAATGCCGGCGGCGATGCTGTACGTCGACGCGGACAACACGGCGGCGGTGTCGGTCTACGAGCGGCTGGGGTTCACCACGCACGAGACCGACCTGATGTACCGCACGGAGACGTGAGCCCGTACCGCACTCGGATGTGAGCGCGGCTCAGCGTCCGCCGCAGTCGTCGGCGCCCTTCGGCACCCGCACCCCGAGCAGCTTCGCCGCCTGGGCCGTGGTCGTGTGCGACGAGGTCAGCTCGGTCCAGTGGGCCTTCACCCGGGCCGCGATCTCGTCGTGCGGGCGGGCCAGCAGCCGCTTGACGACCGCGGTCTGCTGGGCCGAGACGCGCAGGCTGCCGGTGGGCGCGAGCACCACCCCCGAGCCGCTGAGGCTGTCGTCGACGCGGAGGTGGCGGAAGGTGGTCAGCGGGTCCGGGTCGGAGCCGAGGGCCAGCCACATGGTCGTCACCACCCGGGCGTCGCACATGGAGGACGCGGTGTCCTCGTCGCCGGCCACCAGCACCGAGGCGACTCCGACCGCGAACTCGGGAACCCGGTTGCCGCCCCAGCGGGTGCCCACGGTCACCTGGTCCGGGGTGCGGGTGGGCAGGGCGGTGCTGTCGCTGGAGAGGTCGAAGACCTCGCCGATGCTCTGGCGCACCGTGAGCCGTACCGTGGCGGCCCGGCCGCCCGCGTCCGCCTGGAGCCGGTCCACGACGGCCGCCCAGTGCCCGGTCCAGCCCCGCCACTCCGGGAAGGCGCAGTAGGCCGAGCCGCCCCGGTCCACGCACGACTGGAGCTTCTCCGGCGTCCGGTACGCGGCCTCCCGCGCCGCCCGCAGCCGCGCCGAGTCGCCCGGCGCCTGACCGACGGCGCCGACGGCCGTGGCGGCGAGGGCCAGCACGGTCACCGCCCGCAGGGCCCCGGTGCGCCCGCCGGCCACCAGGACCGCGAGGGCCACGCACAGCGCGGTCAGGCCGGCGAGATACAGCGCGTGCCAGGCGGCCGGGCGGCCCAGCAGACCGGACGGGATCGGGTCGGAGCTGAACTCGCCGACCGTGGGCCACAGCCACTGCACCGCGTGCGCGCCGGAGGTCAGCGTGTTGAGGACCAGCACGACGAGGTAGAGCACGACCAGGAACAGGGCGGGGGCCACCGGGTGCGGGGCGACCCGGGCGAGCAGCACCGCGAGGGCGCCGGAGAGCAGCACGGCCAGCGGGGCCACGGCCAGTTCGGCGACCGAGCCGTGCCCGGCGGCGCCCGGCTTCAGCGCCGCCCAGCCGAACTGGACGGCGGCCAGGAGGGCGCTGAGGGCGGCGTACGGCACGACCGACAGGGCGTGGGCCAGGGTGCGGCGGGCGCGCCCCATCGCCAGTACGTCGAACTGTTCCTCCGTGTGCTGCCGCCGGGAGCGCAGGGCGGCGCGGTTGACGCAGACGAGCAGGGCGAGGGAGAGCAGGAGGGCGCCGGACTGGGTTGCGCGGTCGACGTTCTGCAGGACGGGGTAGGCGTCCATGCCCTCCGCCTTCCCGACCAGCCCGCCGAACATGTTGTCGGCGGTGTTGAGGACGTACAGCAGGCCGAAGAGCAGGACCGGGATCTGGGTGAGCAGATCGCGGGCCTCGAAGCGGGCCAGGTCGAGGAGGGCCGCGGTACGGCGGGGTGCGGGGGCGGTCGCGAGGGTCGTGCTCATGCCGCGGCCTCCGTGGTGTCGTGCCGGGTGTCCAGGACGAGCAGGTAGCCGTCCTCCAGGGTGGGTTCGAGAAGCTGCGCGCCCGCCGGCGGGTGTCCGACGTTGCGGAAGGTGCCGTCGCCGGTCCGCCAGCCCGCCCTCGCGCCGGGGTCGCGCCGGGTACCGCTCCACACGCGCCCGGCGGCGCGGGCGGTCAGCTCGGCCGGGGTGCCCTCGAAGTGGACGCGGCCGGCGGCGAGCACCACGACGTACTGGCAGAGCATCGCCACGTCCTCGGTCTGGTGGGTGGAGAGCAGGACGGTCCGGCCCTCCCCCGCCTCGGCGATCAACTCCCGGAACCGGATGCGCTGTTCGGGGTCGAGTCCGACGGTCGGTTCGTCCAGCACGAGGAAGCCGGGGTCGCCGACGAGCGCTGCGGCCAGTGCGACCCGCTGCCGCATCCCGCCGGACAGCCGCTTGATCCGCTTGCCGCGGACCTCCCCGAGGTCGACGGCCTCCAGCACCCGCCGCACCTCCCGGTGCCGGGCCGCGCGGTCGGTCAGCTCCTTGAGGATCGCCACGTAGTCGACGAACTCGAAGGCGGTGAAGTCCGGGTGGTGGCCCGGCGTCTGGGGCAGGTAGCCGAGGGCACGGCGGGCGGCGAGCCGGCCGTCCGGGGTGGCCGGGTCGTGCCCGAGCACCGTGAAGGCACCCCGGTCCGGCGGCACGGCCGTCGCCAGCACCCGCAACAGGCTGGTCTTGCCCGCCCCGTTGGGCCCGAGCAGCCCGGTGACGCCGGGGGCGAGACGCAGCGAGACGCCGTCGAGGGCGGCGGTACCGCCGTAGCGCAGGGTGAGGCCTTCGGCCGAGACGGTGGTGGTCATGCGGGGCTCCAAGTCGGAGGGTCTGTCGGAGGGTCTGAGGACAGGGGCCGACAAGCGGCCCAGGTGTCACGTGCCGTCGCGTTCCGGGAAGCCCCCGTAAGGCCTCGCGTCGAAGTGGTCGCGGGCCCGGTAGAGCAGGACCGCGGCCAAGGCGGTGACGGCTGCCGCTGCCGACTGGCCGGCCGGGGTGAACGGCACCGGCGTCGCGCCGGCGTGTGTGTAGACCGCCCAGGCCACCAGCGCCAGCCATCCGCCGCCGACGAGGGCGGGCGCGAGGAGTGGTCCGAGGCGGGCGGAGAGGGCGAGCGCGGCCGCGGTCAGAGCGAGCGCGGGCAGCAGCCAGGCCAGGGCCAGCAGCCCGTAGCCCGGCAGGGCGAGGGTGGCCATCCCGTTGAGCGCGAGGCCGGTGCCGAGCGCGGCGACCGTGCGGATCATCAGCAGCTTGAATCCGTGCAGCGGGGCGACCACGGCCATCTCGTACGTCGGGTCCAGCGCGGGCCGGTACGACAGGGCCACACTCGCGAGTGGGGCCAGCGGGGCGAGGGCCAGGAACAGGACGGGCGTGTGGATCACGTGCACCGCCAGCACCGTCAGCATCAGCACCAGGCCGGTCGCCAGCAGCCAGGAGCGGCGCAGCACCGGGGTCGCGGCGAGCAGTCGCGCCGTGTGGTCGGCGGCTCCGAGCCGGACCAGCAGCGCCTCGAACACTCCGCGCCGGGGTGCGTCCAGTTCGGCGTCCAGCCGCTCCCAGCCGGCGTCCAGCAGGGCCGGGTCGCTCGCCTCGGCGAGCAGCGCCCGGCAGTCGGCGCAGGCGGCGAGGTGCGCGTCGGCGGACCAGAGTGCCGGGGGCGCCAACTCACCGCGCGCATAGGCGCGTACGTCCTCTTCGGTGACGTGCCAGCTCATGCCAGTGCCTCCCGCAGCTGCTTGCGGGCGCGCATCGCCCGTGTCTTGACGGTTCCGGCCGGTATGCCGAGCAGCACCGCCGCCTCCCGGGTGGTCAGCCCGTCGACGACCGTGGCCTGCAGGACCGCCCGCAGTTCCGGCGAGAGCCGGACCAGGGCACCGGCCAGGTCCCCGTGCTCCACCCCCGCGAGCACGCGTTCCTCCGCCGACGCCTCGTCCCGGTGCCGCAGCCGGGCGAGCGCCTGCCGCAGCCGGCCCCGCGCCCCGTCACCGCGCAGCGCGTCGACCAGCCGCCGCGACCCGATCCGCCACAGCCACCCGGCCGCGTCCCCGGCGTCACCGTCCTCGCGGTAGCGGGCGCTCCCCCGCCACACCGCGAGGAACGTCTCCTGGACCACGTCGTCGACGACCCCGGCGTCCGCGCACCGGCTGCGCAGCCGGGCGGTCAGCCAGGGCGCGTACCGCCGGTACAGCTCCTCGAAGGCGCGCCGGTCCCCGGCCGCGGCGATGGCCCGCAGCAGCTCCCCGTCGCTCTGTGGTGTGCTCACGTCTCCTCATCGGACGAGCCCCGCCGATCGGTTCACGGAAGTCTGACTTGACTTCCACCACCCCCCTCCACCACCCTTTCACTACTCAATTAGTGAAAGGGTGGTTCAACGCGTGGTCGAATTCCGCATCGACCGGCACAGCGGTGTCGCCACCTACGTCCAGATCGTCCAGCAGACCAAACAGGCCCTCCGCCTGGGCCTGCTGCAGCCCGGCGACCGGCTGCCGACGGCCCGCGAGGTCGTGGAGGCCACCGCCATCAACCCCAACACCGTCCTCAAGGCCTACCGCGAGCTGGAGCGGGAGGGCCTGGTCGAGGCGCGGCGCGGGCTCGGCACCTTCGTCCGGCGGTCCCTGGGCGCCGCCCCGGCCGACTCCCCCCTGCGGGCGGAGCTGGAGGCGTGGGCGGCGAAGGCCGTCGACGCGGGGCTGGACCGGGACGACGTGGCGGCCCTCTTCACCGCCGTACTCGACAAGCACTTCCAGGGAGAAGGTTCATGAGCGACACGGCTCTGGAGGCCACCGGCCTCGGCAAGCGCTTCGGGCGCCGGGGAGGCTGGGCGCTGCGCGACGTCGCCTTCCGGCTGCCCGCCGGGCGGGTGTGCGCCCTCGTCGGGCCCAACGGCGCCGGCAAGTCGACACTGCTCGCCCTCGCCGCCGGGCTGCTCCCGCCCACCGAGGGCCGGCTGACGGTGCTCGGCGGCACGCCCGCCGGGGCCCGCGCCCGGGTCGGCTTCGTCGCCCAGGACAAGCCGCTGTACCCGCAGCTCACCGTCGCCGAGACGCTGCGGATGGGCGCCGACCTCAACCCCGAGCGCTGGGACGCGGCCACCGCCGAGCAGGTCGTGGCCGGCGGCGACCTGGACCCGCGGTCCCGCATACGGTCGCTGTCCGGCGGACAGCGCACCCGCGTCGCCCTCGCCCTGGCCCTCGGCAAGCGGCCCGAACTGCTGCTGCTGGACGAGCCGATGGCCGACCTCGACCCGCTGGCCCGGCACGAGCTGATGGGCACCCTGATGGCCGAGGCCGCGCAGTACGGCACCACCATCGTGATGTCCTCGCACGTGGTGGCCGAGCTGGAGGACTCCTGCGACCACCTGCTGCTGGCCGGCGGCGGCCGGATCCGCCTCGCCGGCGAGATCGACGACCTGCTCGCCGCCCATCTGCGGGTCAGCGGGGCCGCCGGGTCCACCGACCTGAGCGCGCACACCGTGGTCGAGTCCCGGGTCACCGGCCGCCAGCTGACCGCGCTGATCCGCCCGGCCGGACCGCTCCCCGGCGACCTGCGCACCTCGGTGCCCTCGCTGGAGGAACTCGTCCTCGCCCACCTGCGCAACCCCGAGGCCCCCACGCTCAGCGCCGCACCGGCCGTGACCCAGGGGAGTGCCGCGTGACCGCCGTGACGACGCCGGCGGCCGTCCGCCGCCCGCACCTCACCCGCTGGGTGCTGCGCCTGCACCGGCCGGAACTGGTCGCCTGGGCAAGCCTGGTGATCCTCGGCGCCGCCCTGCTGCTGTGGCTCGGGGGACCGCTCACCGACGCGGCGGCGGACGGCTGGCGCCAGTACAACGCCTGCGACTGGTCCGACAAGTGCTCCTACGACCAGGACGCGATCCTGCGCTACAAGGACGCGTACAACTACCTCACGCTCACCCTCGCCGCGCTGCCGCTCCTGGTCGGGGCCTGGGCGGCCGCCGCCCTCACCGGCCGCGAGCTGGAGTCCGGCACCGCGCAGCTGGCCTGGGCGCAGGGCGTCACCCCGGCCCGCTGGCTGGCGACCAGGCTGGCCCTGCCGGCCGTCGCGGTCACCGCGGGGACGAGCCTGCTGGTGTTCCTGCACCACCGGGCGTGGTCGGCCGCTCGCGGCCGCGTCGACACCGCGAAGAGCCAGTGGGACACCTGGACCTTCGTCACCAACGGCCCCGGCACCGTCGCCCTCGCGCTGGCCGCCCTGGCCGTGGGCGCCCTCGCCGGCCTGACCCTGCGCCGCGCCCTGCCCGCGCTGGCCACCGCCGTCGTCGCCACCGCGGGCCTGTGGGGCCTCGCGCAGTGGCTCATGCCGCACCTGTGGCCGGCCGTCACCCGCGTGACCGGCCTCCAGCACCCCTTCGGTTACTCCTCCGGCGGCCTGGGCGTCGACCAGGGCCTGGTCGCCCGCACCGGCGGCCACATCCCCGAGCCCGTCTGCCACGCGGACGCCTGGGAGGACTGCCGACGGCTCTTCGAGAAGCGGGGCGGGGTCGGCTTCTACTACACCTACCACCCCGACGCGCACCACTGGCCGCTCCAGCTGGCCACCGGCGCCTTCGTCCTGGCCCTGGCCTGCCTGTTCGCAGGGGCCGCGTTCCTGGTGCTCAGACGCCTCACCGGCCCGTTCCGGCCCGGCAAGGGGGCCACCGCATGAGCGCCGCCCTCCAGGGCCTGCCCCGCACCGTGCTGCGGCTGCACCGCACCGCCCTGCTCGTCTGGGCCGCCGTCGTCGCCGGCCTGACCGGCTGGCTGGTGTACCTGAACGAGGTCACCGCGGCCGCCACCCGCAGGGCCGAGCGGGCCTGCGCCCACACGGACGTGTGCATCGACTCCTTCGACCGCTTCGACTACGGCACCACGGTCGGCTGGATCGGCACCCTCATCTGCTACACCTTCCTCGCCGTCGCCGCCTTCGCGGGCGGCGCGCTCGTCGGCCGCGAACTGGAGTCCGGCACCGCGCGGCTGGCCTGGACGCAGGGCGTCACCCCGGTGCGCTGGCTGACCGCCAAGCTGGCCCTGCCCGCCGTGGCCGTCGCCGCCGGAGGACTGACCCTGGTCCTCGCGTTCCGCTGGGGCTGGTCGGCGGGCGAGGACCTGATCCCGATCACCCACTGGTACCAGAGCGACATCATCGTGGCCCGCGGCCCGCTCACGGTGGCGTACGGCCTGTGCGCCCTCGCCGTCGGCGCGCTCGCCGCGCTGCTGCTGCGCCGCACCCTGGCCGCGCTCGGCACCGCCTTCGCCGCGATGTGGCTGCTCAACTTCCTGCTCACCCGCTACCGCGCCGACCTGTGGCCCGCGGTCACCCGCACCTCCGGCAGGAGCATCGAGCTGCCCGACAACGCCTGGCGGGTGAACTCGGGACGGAACGCCGACGGCTATTTCGCCGTCTACCACCCCGCGTCCCACTTCTGGCCACTCCAGTGGGTGGAGACCGGCATCGTCCTGGCCGCGGCGGCGCTGACCACCGCCGCCGCGTACGCGGTACTGCGCCGCCGGGCGGCCTGACACCGAGGCGAGCCGAGGCTCCGTACGCCCCTTCGGTCCCGTACGTCCCTTCCACGGGGGGAGTGACGTACGGGACCGTCGCTTTCCCGGGTACCGGACCGTCGCCTTCGCGGGTACCGGATCGTCACTTTCGGGCGCACGGGATCGTCACTTGCGCGCCTCGGACCTACCCCTTCGAGCCGCCCCGCGATATCCCGCACGTCATGTCTCCGTAACCATCGATTCAGACGGTCTTGCGACGCTCAGCCAATGAACCCCGCCGTGCCAGAGCCTTCGCCGCCCCCGAGGGGATCGCGAAAAACGGGACCGTGAAGCTCCCTCCCGCACGTTCCGACGCGCCTGTCTCGCCCTTGGCGCGGAAGAATGGGTTCATGAGTCAGCAAGACACCCAGGCAGAGGTCCAGCACGTCCAGCCCTCCGTGGGCTCCATCGCCGCGCACCGGCCGCACACCGTGGCCGCGGCGGTCTCCGACCTCGAACCCGACATCGATGCCGACCTCGACGCCTACGAGGAGGCGCCGGGTGAGGGGGCACCGCTGCCGCAGGGTCGTTTCCTCGACCGGGAGCGAAGCTGGCTCGCGTTCAACGAGCGCGTACTGGAACTGGCCGAGGACCCGAACACGCCCCTGCTGGAGCGCGCCAACTTCCTGGCGATCTTCGCCAGCAACCTGGACGAGTTCTTCATGGTCCGGGTGGCCGGTCTGAAGCGCCGTATCGCGACGGGCGTCGCCACCCGTTCGGCCTCCGGCCTCCAGCCGCGCGAGGTCCTGGAGATGATCTGGGCCCGCTCCCGCGAGCTGATGGCCCGGCACGCCGCCTGCTACCACGAGGACGTCGCCCCCGCGCTCGCGGAGGAGGGCATCCACCTGGTCCGCTGGAACGAGCTGACCGAGAAGGAGCAGGCGCGCCTCTTCACGCTCTTCCGGCACCAGATCTTCCCGGTCCTCACCCCGCTGGCCGTGGACCCCGCGCACCCGTTCCCGTACATCTCCGGCCTGTCCCTGAACCTGGCCGTCGTCGTACGCAACCCGGTCAGCGGCCACAAGCACTTCGCCCGGGTGAAGGTGCCGCCGCTGCTGTCCCGCTTCCTGGAGGCCGCGCCCGGCCGGTACGTCCCGCTGGAGGACGTCATCGCCGCGCACCTGGAGGAGCTGTTCCCGGGCATGGAGGTGGTGGAGCACCACGCCTTCCGGCTGACCAGGAACGAGGACCTGGAGGTCGAGGAGGACGACGCCGAGAACCTGCTCCAGGCCCTGGAGAAGGAACTCATGCGGCGCCGCTTCGGGCCGCCGGTGCGCCTGGAGGTCGAGGAGTCCATCGACCGCGAGGTGCTCGACCTGCTGGTGCGCGAGCTGAAGATCAGCGAGGCCGAGGTGTACCCGCTGCCGGGTCCCCTGGACCTCACCGGTCTCTTCCGCATCGCCGGCATCGACCGCCCCGAGCTGAAGTACCCGAAGTTCATCGCGGGCACCCACCGCGACCTCGCCGAGGTCGAGTCGGCGTCCGCGCCCGACATCTTCGCGGCCCTGCGCAGCCGGGACGTCCTGCTGCACCACCCGTACGACTCCTTCTCGACGTCCGTGCAGGCCTTCGTGGAGCAGGCGGCCGAGGACCCGGACGTCCTCGCGATCAAGCAGACCCTGTACCGGACCTCCGGCGACTCCCCGATAGTCAACGCGCTCATCGACGCCGCCGAGGCCGGCAAGCAGGTGCTCGTCCTGGTCGAGATCAAGGCCCGCTTCGACGAGCACGCCAACATCAAGTGGGCGAAGCGTCTGGAGGAGGCCGGCTGCCACGTCGTGTACGGCCTGGTCGGCCTGAAGACCCACTGCAAGCTGTCCCTGGTGGTCCGCCAGGAGGGCGAGACGCTGCGGCGCTACAGCCATGTCGGCACGGGCAACTACCACCCGAAGACGGCCCGCCTGTACGAGGACCTCGGCCTGCTCACCGCCGACCCCCAGGTCGGCGCCGACCTCTCCGACCTCTTCAACCGCCTCTCCGGCTACTCCCGCCGCGAGACGTACCGCCGGCTCCTGGTCGCCCCCAAGTCCCTGCGGGACGGCCTGGTCCAGCGGATCAACAAGGAGATCCAGCACCACCGGGCGGGGCGTCCGGCCTTCGTCCGCATCAAGGTCAACTCGATCGTCGACGAGGCGCTCATCGACGCCTGCTACCGGGCGTCCCAGGCGGGTGTGCCGGTCGACATCTGGGTGCGGGGCATCTGCGCCGTCCGCCCGGGCGTCGCGGGCCTGTCGGAGAACATCCGGGTCCGCTCGATCCTCGGCCGGTTCCTCGAACACTCCCGGGTGTTCGCCTTCGGCAACGGCGGCGAGCCCGAGGTGTGGATCGGCAGCGCCGACATGATGCACCGCAACCTCGACCGCCGGATAGAGGCCCTGGTCCGGGTCACCGACCCCGGCCACCGGGCGGCCCTGAACCGGCTGCTCGACACGGGCATGTCCGACGCCACCGCCTCCTGGCACCTCGGCCCCGACGGCGAGTGGACCCGGCACGCGACCGACGCGGACGGACAGCCCCTGCGCAACGTTCAGGAGATGCTCATAGACGCCCGGAGGCGCCGGCGTGGCAACGCAACACCTTGACCCGACGGACCCGACGGCCTCGGAGGTGACCGGGGACGCCCTCGCGGGCTACCTGCGCTCCCAGGCCACGGAGTTCCTCCGCGCGCTGCGCCTGCACCGGGAGAACGGCAGCGGTGGGGGTGCCCCCGCGGGAGCGTATTCGAGCGTGGGGGAGAACGGCGCGGAGGAGTCCGTCGACGCGGCCCGGGCCCTGCGCCGCTCGGCCCGCCGCATCAGCGGCAGCCTGCACACGTTCCGCCCCCTCCTCGACACCGACTGGTCGGAGGAGATGCGCCCGGAACTGGCCTGGCTGTCGGGCACGCTGGGCCTTGAGCACGCGTACGAGTCCCGCCTGGAACGGCTGCTGCTGGCACTGCACCGGCTGTCGGGTTCCACGTCACTGCCCGCACAGGCCGTGATCACCACCGACCTGGCTGCGGGCGGTCGTGCCGCCGGCCCGACGCCCACACCGGAACGCGGCAACCTCACCGTGGGCGCGGCAAAAGCAGGCGCCCTACTGGAACGACAGCTGACCCTGGCCCGGACCCGCGCCCACTCCACCGCCCTCCAGGCCCTGGGATCCAGCCGCTTCCACGCCGTCGCTGACAAGGTCGCCGTACTCGCCAGCGAGGTCCTCCTCACCCCCACCGCCCCCACCACCGACCTGCGCCCCCTCGCGGCCGCCGCCGAAGAACGCCTCACGGACGCCATCGCCGCCCTCCCGCTGCTCACCGCCGGCCACCCCTACAACGCGGAGGCCCTGGTCCACGGCCTGTCCCCGGACCCGTCCCCGCACCCCCAGGACGGCCCCTGGCACCAGGTCCGCCTGCTGCTGCGGCTGCACCGCTACGCCCGCGAGGTGCTGTACGCAGGCAGCGCCCCCGTGGACGTACGCCTGCTGGCGGCGGGCCAGGCCCTGAACCGGCACCGGGACGCCTCGGAGGCGGCGGCCGCGGCCGCGCAGGCGGCCCGTACGCCCCGCATCGCGCCGGCCACGGCGTACGCGCTCGGCGTGCTCCACGCCGACCAGCGGCACGAGGTGGAGGCGGCCCGGTTCGCCTTCCAGCAGGCGTGGCAGAAAGAGACGGTCAACGCACCCTGAACCCTCCCGAGGAGGCGGTGTGAACGACACCCTGGTCCAGGCAGCCGGATGCGTGCTGTGGCGCCGCTCGCCGGTCGACGGCGAGCTGGAGGTCTGCCTGGTCCACCGGCCGAAGTACGACGACTGGTCCCACCCGAAGGGCAAGCTCAAGCGGGGCGAGGACCCGCTCGCGGGCGCCCTGCGCGAGGTCGCGGAGGAGACGGGCTACACGGCGGAGCCCGGCACCGAGCTGCCGTCCCTGCACTACCTGGTCAACGGCCGCCCCAAGCAGGTGCGTTACTGGGCGGCCGAGGCCGTCTCCGGCCGGTTCACCCCGAACGACGAGGTGGACCGGATCCTGTGGCTCTCCCCCACCGCGGCCCGGGGCCGGCTGACCCAGCCGCGCGACCGCGACCTCGTGGACACCCTCGTCCGGGAATTCGAACACATGTAGCGGAAGGATCCGGCCAGGGCCAGCCGGTGAAGAACAACGCGGCCTCGGCCACCAACCTCGACCCCGACTGCACCGCGAGCATCTACTACAACAGCGGCCGGAGCGGCCCGGCCGACTACATCCCGGCCAAGTCGTCGGTCTCCCGCCTGAACAACACCTACAACAACAACGCCTCCAACCACTGGGAATTGCCCGCCGCCACGGCTACCACATGGCCCCGGACGTCGACCCGCGCGTGCCCGCGAACCAGAAGAAGCAGACCGACCTGGTGACCTCCCGGCAGCCGAAGACGGCCGCGGACCGCCGGGTCCGCGCCCTCGTGCTCCACGGCACCGCGTCCGACACCCTCACCGAGGCGGACGCCCGGCGCGCCGACGGCCCCCGGCCGCTGCGCGAGGCCAAGGTCATCGGCACCTACAAGGACCGCCCGGTCCGCGAGGGCGGCTGCGCCGAGGAGGCCCGCACCCGGATCGTCGGAGACGGCGGCAGCGAACGCAACCCGGTCGCCATGCGCATCTACCTCAACGGCTTCGCACAGGCCGAGAAGGACCCGGAGGTGCGCAGGGCCGTCAAGGCCTGGTCGTCCTGCATGGCCCGCAAGGGCTACGCGTACGACTCCCCGCTGGCGCATGCTGGAGCGTGCGCTGAAGGTCCTCGCCACCACCAGGGACGCGGCCTTTTGAACCTCGTCACCGGCGGACCGGGCTCGTCACAGGCTCGTCGCGTGGCCCTCCGCGTCCGTTCTGGCCTGGCTGCGCGCCCGGCGGGCCGGGCCGCGCCAGCCGCAGGTGCAGCGGGCCACACAGAAACGGCCCTGCTCGGTCGTAGAAGTGAAATGCCCCTGCCCCTGCCGGACTCGCTCCGGCCCGTCCTGCTGCGCCACGGTGACAACGTTACCGACACCGCGGTTAAAGCGTTTGTATGCCCTATCCCAGCGTTCGGCAGTGCGTGACGGCACTCCCTACTCGTCGTTAACCGGAACAACAGGGGGCCCGTGACGGACGTACCGGCTGGGGGTAGGCAGGCGATGGATCGGCGGCAGCGAAAGCGGGCGGGCAGGACGGTCGTCGCGGTGGGGATCATGGCCGCGCTCGGGGCGGGTGCCACGGGGTGTTCCGGCCGCGGGGCCGCGGCCGAGGGTGTGAACGGCGCGGGCGGCGACCCCGTGACCACCCTGCGGCGCGCCGCCGACACCCTGCGCGGCGCGGGCAGCTCCAAGGCCACCACGTCCATGGAAATGGCGACCGGCGGCACCCGGGTCACCATCCGCGGCAGGGGCGTCTACGACTACCGGCGCCGGCTCGGACAGCTGACCGTCGTGCTGCCGGAGGACCCCGCGGGCACCTCCGAGCACCGGCCCATCACCGAACTCCTCGCCCCCGGCGCCCTGTTCATGAAGAACCGGGGTGCGGGGGTGCCCGCCGACAAGTGGGTGCGGGTGGAGACCGCGAGCCTGTCCGACGGCAACCTCGTCACCGGCGGCGCGACAGACCCGTACGCCGCCGCCGAGGTGCTGCGGGGGACGCGTACGGCGACGTACGTGGGGCGGACGGAGGTCGGCGGCACGCGGGTGCGGCACTACCGGGGGACGGCCGATCTGTCCCATGCGTCGAGGCGTGCCTCGGCCGATGACCGGGCGTCCCTGGCAGCGGCGGCGAAAGGGTTCGCCACGGCCGAGGTTCCGTTCGACGCCTACCTGGACGACGAGGGCCGCATCCGCAAGCTGCGCCAGCACTTCAGCTTCGTCAACGGCCGGGAGAAGACCGCCGTGGCGGTCGCCTCGACGACCCTGCTGTACGACTTCGGCGCCCCGGTGGACGTCCACCTGCCGAGCCCGAAGGACATCTACGCGGGCCGCATCGCCGAGAGCGAGGCCGAAAAGCGATCGGCGCACTAGTCAGGGACGCCACCCGCGAACTAGCCCGTCCGTGCCATGCGCGGTGTGTAGACCGCTCCCTACTCTAGGAAGTCGGTGACGGTTGAGAAGAGGTGATGCACGTGGCTCCGGTCGGCGGTACGGCAGTTCAGGACCACGTGGCCCTCGCCGAGATCGAGCTGTGCGGAGAGCTGATCATCGCCGCCTCGGCCGCCGAGGACCGGCTGAGCCTGGAGAGCATCGACGAGGTCCTGCGGGTGGCCGAGGAGCGGGAATCCGCCGATTTTGATCGGCTGTGATCAGGTGCGTCAGGTGCGCAGGAGCCGGCCGATCGCCTTCGTGGCCTCGTCCACCTTCGCGTCGATCTCGTCGCCGCCCTTGAGGGCCGCGTCCGCGACACAGTGCCGCAGGTGCTCCTCCAGCAACTGCAGGGCGAAGGACTGCAGGGCCTTGGTGGAGGCGGACACCTGGGTGAGTATGTCGATGCAGTAGGTGTCCTCGTCGACCATGCGCTGCAGACCGCGGATCTGGCCCTCGATCCGGCGCAGTCGCTTGAGGTGCTCGTCCTTCTGCTTGTGGTAACCGTGCGTGGCGCCGGCCTCGGTCGTCGTCATCGCGGGCCTCCATCTCGGGACGAACGGCGGATATATACCCCTGGTGGGTATATGGTAACGAATTTTGCTGGGTAAAGGGCCCTTGGTACGCCCCTGTGCTGATCACTGTGCCCGATGGGCGACACTGGGGGACGGCCCGATAGCCGTGGCCGGATGATGCGCCTAGCATCAGCCTGACCGAAACCGAAGCACCCCGAGGACCACACGTGCGCTTTCGTCTGACCCCCAGGGAGACGAGCTTCTACGACATGTTCGCCGCCTCCGCGGACAACATCGTCACCGGCTCGAAACTCCTGATGGAACTGCTCGGGGCGGACGCGTCTGCCCGGGCCGAGATCGCAGAGCGTATGCGGGCCGCGGAACACGCAGGTGACGACGCCACGCACGCGATCTTCCACCAGCTGAACTCCTCGTTCATCACGCCGTTCGACCGTGAGGACATCTACTCCCTCGCCGGGTCCCTGGACGACATCATGGACTTCATGGAGGAGGCCGTCGACCTGGTCGTCCTCTACAACGTCGAGGAGCTGCCGAAGGGCGTCGAGCAGCAGATCGAGGTGCTGGCGCGCGCGGCCGAACTGACGGCCGAGGCGATGCCCAACCTCCGCACGATGGACAACCTCACCGAGTACTGGATCGAGGTCAACCGCCTGGAGAACCAGGCCGACCAGATCCACCGCAAGCTGCTCGCGCACCTCTTCAACGGCAAGTACGACGCCATCGAGGTGCTCAAGCTCAAGCAGATCGTGGACGTCCTGGAAGAGGCGGCGGACGCGTTCGAGCACGTGGCGAACACGGTGGAGACCATCGCCGTCAAGGAGTCCTGAGGCGTCGATGGACACCTTCGCCCTGGTCGTGACCATTGCGGTCGCGCTCTTCTTCACGTACACGAACGGTTTCCACGACTCCGCGAACGCGATCGCGACGTCGGTGTCGACGCGGGCGCTGACCCCGCGGGCGGCTCTCGCCATGGCCGCGGTGATGAACATGGCCGGCGCGTTCTTCGGAACCGGGGTCGCCAAGACCGTCAGCGAGGGCCTGATCGAGACGCCCAAGGGCTCGACGGGCATGGGCATCCTCTTCGCCGCCCTCCTCGGCGCGATCGTCTGGAACCTCCTCACCTGGTACTTCGGCCTGCCCTCCTCTTCCTCCCACGCCCTCTTCGGCGGTCTGGTGGGGGCGGCGCTGGCGGGCGGTACGGAGGTGCTCTGGAACGGCGTCCTCGACAAGGTCGTCATCCCGATGTTCGTCTCGCCGGTCGTCGGTCTGCTCGTCGGTTACCTGGTCATGACGGCGATCCTGTGGCTGTTCCGTAAGGCCAACCCGCACAAGGCCAAGCGGGGCTTCCGCATCGCGCAGACCGTCTCCGCGGCCGGCATGGCCCTCGGACACGGTCTTCAGGACGCCCAGAAGACCATGGGTGTGGTGGTCATGGCACTGGTGATTTCCGGCCACCAGACGTACGGCGACCCGATCCCGGTCTGGGTGAAGATCGTCTGCGCGCTGATGCTGTCGCTGGGCACGTACGCGGGTGGCTGGCGGATCATGCGGACCCTCGGCCGCAAGATCATCGAACTCGACCCCCCGCAGGGGTTCGCCGCCGAGACCACCGGCGCGTCGATCATGTTCACCACGGCCTACCTCTTCAAGGCGCCGATCTCGACCACCCATGTCATCACGTCCGCGATCATGGGCGTCGGCGCGACGAAGCGCGTGAACGCCGTCCGCTGGGGCGTGGCCAAGAACATCGTCCTGGGCTGGTTCATCACGATGCCGGCAGCGGCCCTGGTAGCAGCCCTGGCCTTCGGCCTCCTCAAGCTGACGATCCTGTAGCCCCGCACCGGCTCACCCACCACACCCACCCGTCTCGGCCAGCTGAAAAGCCGGCCAGGAGGGGTGGGTGTTCGCTTTCCGGCCAACCGAGACGGGTCGGCGGAGGCAAACGCAGTGGGCCCGCCCCCGGGAGCCAGGGGCGGGCCCTCTTGCATCCTCGCGGTGGCACCGCCATGCAGCACCGCGAGGGGATCAGTGGAGGCTCAGCCGAAGCGGCCCGAGATGTAGTCCTCCGTAGCCTGGACCGAGGGGTTCGAGAAGATCCGCTCGGTGTCGTCGATCTCGATCAGCCGGCCCGGCTGCCCGACGGCAGCCAGGTTGAAGAACGCCGTACGGTCCGAGACACGCGCAGCCTGCTGCATGTTGTGCGTCACGATGACGATCGTGAACCGCTCCTTCAGCTCACCGATCAGGTCCTCGATGGCGAGCGTGGAGATCGGGTCCAGGGCCGAGCAGGGCTCGTCCATGAGCAGCACCTTCGGCTCGACCGCGATCGCCCGCGCGATGCACAGCCGCTGCTGCTGACCACCCGACAGCCCGGAGCCCGGCTTGTTCAGGCGGTCCTTCACCTCGTTCCAGAGGTTCGCGCCCTTGAGGGACTTCTCGACGATGTCGTTCAGCTGGGCCTTCTTGTAGCTGCCGTTCAGCCGCAGCCCCGCCGCCACGTTCTCGAAGATGGACATCGTCGGGAACGGGTTCGGGCGCTGGAAGACCATGCCGACCTCGCGGCGCACGGACACCGGGTCGACGCCGGCGCCGTACAGGTCCTCGTCGTCGAGGAGCACCTTGCCCTCGACGCGCCCACCGGGCGTGACCTCGTGCATACGGTTCAGGGTGCGCAGGAACGTCGACTTGCCGCAGCCGGAGGGGCCGATGAACGCCGTCACCGAGCGGGGCTCGACGGTCATCGAGATGTCCTCGATCGCCTTGTGGGAGCCGTAGTAGGCGGTGAGTCCGCTTACGTCGATTCGCTTGGCCATTGTCTACTTCACTTCCAGAAAAGTCTTGGTCAGTCGCCGATTGGCCGCCACGCGGCGGTAGCCGCACATTGATGCTCTAGCGACCGGCCTTGGGGGCCTTCCAGCGGGCGATGCCGCGAGCCACCAGGTTCAGGATCATCACGAAGGCGATCAGCGTCAGGGACGCCGCCCACGCACGGTCGTACGCCGCGTTCGCTCCCGCGCTCTGCGAGTACTGCTGATAGATGTACAGCGGAAGCGACGCCTGCGCACCCTCGAAGGGGTTGTTGTTGATGAACGGGTTGCCGAACACCAGCAGCAGCACCGGCGCGGTCTCGCCCGCGATACGGGCGATGGCCAGCATGATGCCCGTGGTGATACCGCCGATGGAGGTCGGCAGGACCACCTTCAGGATGGTCCGCCACTTCGGCACGCCGAGCGCCAGCGAGGCCTCGCGCAGCTCGTTCGGGACGAGCTTGAGCATCTCCTCGGTGGAGCGGACGACGACCGGCATCATCAGGATGGCCAGGGCCAGCGAACCGGCGAAGCCGAACGGCTGCATCTTGAAGATGAGCATCAGGCTGAGGATGAACAGACCCGCGACGATCGACGGGATGCCCGTCATGACGTCGACGAAGAAGGTGACCGCGGAGGCGAGGCGACCGCGCCCGTACTCCACCAGGTAGATCGCGGTCATCACGCCGATCGGGGCGCCGATCAGGGTGGCGAGGCCGACCTGTTCCAGGCTGCCGATGATGGCGTGGTAGATGCCGCCGCCCGGCTCGGAGTCGGCGACGACACCCATGGAGTGGGTGAGGAAGTAGACGTTGAGGACCTTCACGCCGCGCGAGATGGTCACCCAGACCAGGGAGACCAGCGGAACGACGGCGACCAGGAAGGCGACCCACACGAGCGAGGTGGCGACCCGGTCCTTGGCCTGACGGCGGCCCTCCACGCGGGCGGCGATGCCGTAGGTGCCGAGGATGAAGAGGATCGCGGCGATCAGGCCCCACTGGACGCTGCTGTGCAGGTCGGCGGCGAAGCTGATGCCGATGCCGAGGGCGAGCGAACCGGCGGCGATCGCCCAGGGCGACCACTTCGGGAGGCTGGCGGCCCGCAGCGTGCTGGGGCGCTTGTCGGCGACAAGTGCGTTGCTCATGCGTTGGCCCCCGAGTACTCCTTGCGGCGGGCGATGATCGCACGGGCCGCGCCGTTGACCAGCAGGGTGATGACGAAGAGCACCAGACCGGAGGCGATCAGCGCGTCCCGGCCCTGCTCGGTGGCCTCACCGAACTTGCTGGCGATGTTCTGGGCGAAGGTGCCGCCGCCCGGGTTGAGCAGGCTGGCCTGGATGTCGTAGCTCGGGGAAAGCACGGTGGCCACGGCCATGGTCTCGCCGAGGGCGCGGCCGAGGCCGAGCATCGAGGCGGAGATCACGCCGGAGCGGCCGAAGGGCAGCACGGACATGCGGACGACTTCCCAGCGGGTGGCGCCGAGGGCCAGGGCGGCCTCCTCGTGCATCCGCGGAACCTGGCGGAAGACCTCGCGGCTCACGTTGGTGATGATCGGCAGGATCATGATCGCCAGCAGGATGCCGACCGTGAGCATGGCGCGCGGGGCGCCGCCGTCCCAGGAGAAGATGCCGGTCCAGCCGAGGTAGTCGTTCAGCCAGCCGTACAGGCCCTGCATGTGCGGGACGAGGATCAGGGCGCCCCAGAGGCCGTAGACGATGGACGGCACCGCGGCGAGCAGGTCGATCACGTAGGCGATCGGACCGCTCAGCTTGCGCGGGGCGTAGTGCGTGAGGAACAGCGCGATCGCGACGGCGACCGGGACCGCGAGGGCCATGGCGATGATCGAGGAGACGACCGTGCCGAAGGCGAGGACCGCGATACCGAAGACCGGCGGCTGGAGGTTGGTGTTCCACTCGAACGTGGTCAGGAAGTTCCCGTGGTCCTTGCTGATCGCGAGCGAGGCGCGGTAGGTGAGGAAGACCGCGATGGCGGCCATGATCACCAGCAGCAGGATGCCGGAGCCGCGGGACAGGCCGAGGAAGATGCGGTCGCCGGGGCGGGTGGCGCCGCGGGCGTTGCGCTTCTGCAGGGCTACGGACGGCTCGGGCGTGGGGGGAGATGCGTCAGTTGTCTGAGTCGATATGTCCATCGGGGTTCTCCGGTTTGCGGAGCCGCGGGGTGTGCGGCTCGGTGGAGCCGTTCTCCCTTACGGGGTCATGGCTCCGGGCGGCGGTGCACCGGACGGTGCGGCCCGGGTCGGTGAGGAACCGGGCCGCACTCTCGGATCAGGTCAGCTCAGGCCGGCGATGGTGGTGCGGACCTTGGCGATGATCTCGTCGGGGATCGGCGCGTAGTCGTTCTCCGACAGAACCTTCTGACCGTCCTCGCTGGCGATGTAGGTCAGGAAGGCCTTGGTGGCGGGCAGGGTGTCCGCCTTGTTGCCCTTGTCGCAGACGATCTCGTACGTGACCAGGGTGATCGGGTAGGCGCCCTCGGCCTTGGTCTTGTAGTCGAGCTGCAGCGTCAGGTCGTTGCCGGTACCGACGACCTTGGCGGCCGCGATGTCGGCGGTGGCGGACTCGGTGGAGGGCTTCACCGGGGTCTTGGCGCCGGTGGCGATGGAGACGGTGTTGATGTCCTTGGCGTAGGACAGCTCGAAGTAGCCGATCGCGCCGGAGTTCTGCTTGACGCCCTGGGCCACACCGGCGGAGCCGGAGGCCGCCTGGCCGCCCTTGGCCTGCCAGGCCTTGCCGCCGGAGTACTTCCAGTTGTCCGGGGTGGTGGCGATCAGGTACTTGGTGAAGTTGTCCGTGGTACCGGAGTCCTCGGAACGGTGGAAGGCCTGGATCTTCAGGTCGGGAAGCTTCGCCGAGGGGTTCAGCTTCTTGATCGCCGGGTCGTTCCAGTTCTTGATCTTGCTGTCGAAGATCTTGGCGAGCGTCGGGGCGTCCAGGACCAGGTTGTCGACACCCGGGACGTTGTAACCGAGGGCGATCGGGCCGCCGACCATCGGGAGGTCGATGCCCTGGCCGCCGGAGCAGACCTTCTTGGAGGCGGTGACCTCTTCGGGCTTCAGGGCGGAGTCCGAACCGGCGAACGCGATCTGGCCCTGGTTGAAGGAGGTGACACCGGCACCGGAACCGGCACCCTTGTAGTTGATCTGCACGCCACAGGCCTGCGAGAAGTTCTTGACCCAGGCGTCGATGGCGTTCTTCTGCGCGGACGAGCCGTCGGCGAGCAGCTGACCCTTGGCGTTGTCGCACTTGATCGAGCCCGCGGCGGCCGAGCTCGACGGCTTGCCCGTCGCGGTGCTGTTGCCGTTGTCGTCCGAGCCGCACGCCGACAGGGCCAGGGCGCCGGAGACGGCGAGAGCACCGAGAGAGAGGGCGCGCAGCCGGTTCTTGCGCTGAAGCATCACTTTCGGAAGTTCCTTCCAGGAGCCGCCGCAGGCAGTCGGCGGCGTGCGAGGTAGTGCGTGCGCGAGCGCATCCAGACCGCCCCCGCACCGGGTAGGGCCGAAATTAGGCAGATCAGGTGAAGCCGCCGATGGCCATAAGTGAACGGGGGGTGAACCCCTGCCGTCGGTGCGGTGAGGTCACGGAATGCTTACGGGGAGGGCACACCTCGGTTCCGACGGGCGGGTTACACGTACGCGTATTCGAGACTCGTTCCCTTGTCGGCGGGAACCCTTGTGCGCATGGCGTCGTCTCGTTCCAGGAGAGCCGAGGAAAGGCGACGAACATGGAACGGCGTACGTTCATCTCGGGCGGCGCGGCCGCCCTGGCGGCGACCGCGCTGGCCGGGTGCAGTACTGGCCCGGACACCTCCGCCAGGTCCTCGGCGCACACGCAGTCATCCTCCGGCACGGCGCTGAAGACCACCAGTCAGGCCGCCGCCGCGAACTGGGCGGCCCTCGCCCGCGACCTCGACGGACCCCTGGTGCGCCCCGGGGACGCGACCTGGAAGACGGCCCGCCAGCTGTACAACACCCGCTTCGACGGACTGAAGCCGGCCGCCGTCGCCTACGTCGCCCACGCCGACGACATCCGGACGACCCTGGCGTACGCCCAGTCCCACCAGATACGGGTGTCGATACGCAACGGCGGCCACTCCTACGCCGGCTACTCCTCGGGCGACAACCGGCTGATCCTCGACGTGTCCAAGCTGAACCGGGTCCGCGTGAGCGGCGGGACGGCGGTGGTCGGCGCCGGCTCCAAGCTGATCGACGTCTACCGGGCGCTGGGCGCGAAGGGCGTGACCATACCCGCGGGCTCCTGCCCCACGGTCGGCGTCTCCGGCCTGGTCCTCGGCGGCGGCCACGGGGTCGCCTCCCGCGCCTACGGCCTGACCTGCGACAGCCTCACCCAGGCGACGCTGATCACCGCCGACGGCACTCAGGTCACCGCGAACGCCACCTCCCACTCCGACCTCTTCTGGGCGCTGCGCGGCGCGGGCAACGGCAACTTCGGCGTCGTCACCGAGCTGCAGTTCAAGACCCACGCGGCGCCGCAGGCGGTGACCGCGTACATGACCTGGTCCTGGTCCAAGGCGGCCGCGGTGATCAAGGCCTGGCAGGAGTGGGGGCCGAGCCAGCCGGACGAGATCTGGTCCTCCCTCCACCTGTCGAACACTCCGGGCGGCACCCCGACCATCTCCGTGGCCTGCTTCTCCCTCGGCACCTACGGCGAACTCCAGAACGCGGTCGACCAGCTGGCGCACAAGGCCGGTGCCAACGCCCGGTCCGTGTCCCTGCGCCGCCGGGGCTACGAGGAGGCGATGGAGATCTACGCCGGCTGCTCCTCCTTCTCCAGCGACGCCCAGTGCCACCTCCCGGGCTCCACCCCCGGCCGCTCCCCCCAGGGCGGCCTGGGCCGGGAGACCTACGCGGCCCGCTCCGACTTCTTCGACCGCTCCCTGTCCGCGGCGGGCATCCAGACCCTGCTGAAGCAGATCGGCTCCGTCCGGGGCGGCGGGGGCAGCATCGCCTTCACGGCCCTCGGCGGCGCGGTCAACCGCGTCAGCCCCACGGCGACGGCCTTCGTCCACCGCCGCTCCCGCATGCTGGCCCAGTACATAGCCTCGTGGGGCTCCGGCTCCTCCGGCAGCACGGCCCAGTCCTGGCTCACGTCGGCCCACAACGCGATGAAGCCGTACGCCTCCGGCGCGGCGTACCAGAACTACACCGACCCGACGCTGACGAACTGGCGCAAGGCGTACTACGGCGACGCGGTGACCCGCCTGGGCAAGGTGAAGAAGCAGTACGACCCGGACAGGTTCTTCTCTTACGCGCAGGGGTTGTAAGAGGTTGTCGGTACGACTGCCCGCATCGCACAGCTGCGGGCAGCAGTACCGGGCTACGCGGCCAGGTCCTTCTCCTCGGACTCCACCGGCCGACGCGCACCCGGCATCAGCGCATCCCCCTGAGCCCCGCTCACCGACCTCCGCACGATCCACCCCGCCCGCCGCGACCGCTCCACCGCCTTCATCAGCGGGGTCAGCAGGGCCATGGCCAGAGGCGACAGCAGCAGTACGACCGCCGTGCCGAGCGCGAAGCCCCCGACCACGTCCGTCGGATAGTGCACGCCCATGTACACCCGGCAGAACCCCTCCAGCAACGCCAGCCCTATGCCCACGAGGCCGAAGCGGCGGTTGGCGACGAAGAGCCCCACCCCCAGCGCCATGGTGATCGTCGCGTGGTCGCTGACGAAGGAGAAGTCGGTCTTGCCGGTGACGAGGACGTCCAGGTCGTGGTGGTCGACGAAGGGGCGGGGGCGTTCGACGAAGCCCCGGATCGGCACGTTCACCAGCACCGCGATACCGGCCGCGAGCGGCGCCCACACCAGCGCGGCGACGGTGGACGCGGCGTCCTCCTCGGCCCGGCGGCGCACCGACCACCAGCACCACAGCACCAGCAGCACCATGGCCAGAAGCAGCCCGTACTCACCCACGAACTCCATGACCCGGTCGAACCAGTGCGGCGCGTCCTTGGCCAGGCCGTTGATGTCGTAGAGCAGGTCGACGTCGGGGTTCGATCCGGATTCGGCGAGTACAGCCATCGTGCTGCGGCCCCTTCGTCGTCTTCCCGGACGCACCTCGTGTGCGTCGCTCCAGCCCCCCGTGGTTCGTAGATCCGCTTCCGCTGCACTGCCGCACTGACGTCCGCTCGGCTACGTCAACAGGAACGCACAGCCCCCATTGATACGTTCCACTCTCCACCGAATGATCACTCAGACGTTATCGAAGAGAGACTCATCACCGCAGCTCAGGGGGTGGGTTCACACTCGGTTCACACCGCCGTCGGGAGCGCTTTTGCGCCATCTTCGGTGACTCGCGTGGCCCCGAAGTAGTCGGGGGTGTCGACCGGGTCGAACCGGATCACGGCTCCCGACCGCGGCGCGTCGATCATGTACCCGCCGCCCACGTAGATCCCCACGTGCCGGATGGCCCGCGAGTCGGTGAGGTCGTCGGAGAAGAACACCAGGTCACCGGGGAGCAGTTGGTCCCGCGAGGGGTGCGGCCCGGCGTTGTACTGATCGTTGGCCACGCGCGGCAGGCTGATGCCGACCTTGTCGTACGCGGCCTTGGTCAGACCCGAGCAGTCGAAGCGCCCGCCCTGGTCGGCGGTGCCGTTGCCGCCCCACAGGTAGGGCGTGCCGAGCTTGCTCTGGGCGAAGGCGATGGCGCCCGCGGCCTGCCGGGTGGGGTCGATCCGCCTGACCGGCGCGGCGAAGCTCTTCTCCAGGCTGCGGATCCGCTGCACGTAGTTCTGCGTCTCGCTGATCGACGGAACGCCGCCGGCCTTTATGACCCGGTAGGCACCCGCGTTGTAGGCGGCGAGCATGTTGTCGGAGACGTTGCCGGGAACGTCCTTGACGTACTTGGCGAGTTCGCAGTCGTACGAAGCGGCCGACGGGATCGCGTCGTTCGGGTCCCAGATGTCGCGCTTGCCGTCGCCGTTGCCGTCGATGCCGTGGGTCGCCCAGGTGCTCGGGATGAACTGGGCGATGCCCCGCGCGTCGGCGGGGCTGACGATGGTCGGGTTCCAGCCGCTCTCCTGGTACAGCTGGGCGGCGAGCAGGGCCGGGCTGAGCGCGGGGCAGAGGTTCCCCCACTGCTGCACGAGCCCCTTGTAGGCGGCCGGTACGGCTCCCTTGGCGAGCCCGCGGCTGCCCGCGGTGACGCTGTTGACGAGGTTCCCGGCGACGACGTACACGCCGACGACGAGCAGCATCACGAACGCGAGCGCGGCGCCGACACCGGCCCCCGCCGCGATCCATGCCTTACGCACCGTCAACCGCCCCTCACCGCCCGGGAGTACGCCGGGGGTCAGTGTACGGCCGCAGGCCCCGGAGCCAGCCGTAACCGGCCCTGGTCAGACCCTGTCCAGTCGGGATCCCGCCTAATCGCGCAGCCCCTCCAGCACGACCGTCCGCAACTCGGCGTACCGCTCGGCCAGATCGGAGCGCCGGCTGAGCACGTCCGAGACGTGCTGCATGCCGAAGAACGCGGAGACGAGGACCCGGGCGGCCGAACGCGGGGTGACGCCGGCGCGCAGTTCACCGGCCTTCTCGACCTCCTCGACCAGGCCGGTGAGGTAGTCCTCCCAGCCGACGTACGGCTCGGGCAGGTCGGCGTCGATCAGCGACCGCTCGATCTGCAGCCGGGCACCGGCCTGCACCACGACGTCGTCGCGGAAGGCCTCGGTGACCCGGTCCAGGACCGCGACGAGCGCCTCGTACGGCGGCAGTTCGCGGGCCGAGACCGCCTCCAGGATCACCGGCCAGCGGGCGTAGTGCTCCTGCACCACGGCGACGGCGAGGTCTTCCTTGTTCTTGTAGTGGAAGTACACCGCCCCCTTGGTCATCGACGCCCGCTCGGCGACGTCCTGCAGCGTCACCGTGGCGTAGCCGCGTTCGGCGAAGAGTTCGGCCGCCATCTCCAGGATGTGGGCCCTGGTCCGCCGGGCCCGTTCCTGCTTCGGCTCCGCCCTGCTGCTTGGCATGTACTCCACCTTCCCGAGGATCTCCATTGCAATATACATTCCCGAAGGTATATTTCTTGTGGCGGGGGGCGCCAGGCAGCCGAACGGGCACCCCCCATCTGCGCGTAACGCAAACAGCCTTGGGGGGAAACAGGCATGTCTGTCAGCACGCTGCGGTCCACGTCTCCGCTGGAGCACGCCCGGGCCGGTCTCACGTTCGACCGCACGGTTCCGCGCCAGTTGGTGCACCGTGCCTCCGTCACCGAGGTCTTCCTCACCGACGCGGCCGCGGCCGCCGCCGACCGCTTCCTGGTGGGCGCCCAGTGGCCGCGCCACCACGCGCTCTACCACCCCGACGAGTCGGGCCGCTGCGACTTCATGCTGCTCGCGGAAACGGTTCGTCAGGCGGGGATCTACCTGCTCCACCGCTTCTACGACGTTCCGCTCGGCCACCACTTCGTCTTCAAGTCCCTCGACGTGCACATCGACGACCAGGCCGCCCTGCGGGTGGGGGGCACCCCGCTCGGCGCGGTCCTGGACGTGTCCGTCACACCGGCCGGCGACCCCGGCTCGGGCCGCTTCGACGCCCGGCTCGACGTCACCATCGAGGTCGACGGGCAGCCGTGCGCGTACAGCACGGTCGCCGTCGTCGTGGTCGACACGCGTCGCTACGAGGTCCTCAGGCACCGCGGCCGGGACCTCACCAGCAGCATCAGGGCCACCTCCCCGACGACGCCCTCGCGGGCACCGGTCATCGCCGGCCGCCAGGACGCCAACGTGCTGCTGCGCACCGCGGCCGACGACGACTCCTCGACCTGGCTGCTGCACGTCGACCTCCAGCACCCGGGCTACTTCGAGCACCCCTCGGACCACGTGCCCGGCATGATGCTGCTGGAGGCGTTCCGCCAGGCGGGCCATCTGACCGCGGCCAGCAACTGCGTCCTCACCGCGCTCGAGGCCAGGTTCCGGTCCTTCGGCGAGCTGTTCCAGCCCATCGTCATCCGCTCGGCCACCGGCCCCGACGGACTGCTGCGGCTGACCGCCGTACAGGGCGAGCGCACCCTCGCCGAGGCCGACGCCCTCTTCATCCGGGACTGACCATGGACCTCCAGCGTCTGCGCACCTTCCGGGAAGTCGCCCGGGAGCTGAGCTTCACCCGCGCGGCCCGCAACCTGCACTACTCGCAGCCGACCATCACGGCGCAGATCAAGGGCCTGGAAGAGGCCGTCGGCACACCGCTGTTCGTGCGCCGCGGCAACCGCGCCGTCGAACTCACCTCGGCGGGCGCCCGGCTGTGCCCGTACGCCGACCGGATCCTGGACCTGGTCGAGGCCGCCCACACGGAGCTGCACGCCGGCCGCTGACCCCGGCCCGCCACTCCCCACACCACCCGTAAAGGTTTCCCATCCTCATGACGACCGACCCCGTCAGAGCCGCGTTCTTCGACGTCGACGAGACGCTCATCACCTGCAAGAGCATGCTGAGCTTCCTCGACTTCCACTGGGGCCGCGAGGGCCGCGCCCCGGCCCGCCTGACCGCGGCCCGGGCCGCACTCGGCCACCAACTCCGCTCGGGCGTACCCCGGGAACAGGTCAACCGCGCCTACTACCGCCTGCTGCGCGGCAGCCACGAGTCCGACCTGGAGGAGAGCGGCCGCCTCTGGTTCGCCCGCGAGAACGCCCGCGGCCTCTTCCACTCGCCGGTCCGCGAGGCCTTACGGCAGCACCACCGGGCCGGCGACCTCACGATCCTGCTCTCCGGTTCCTTCGCCGCCTGCCTGGCCCCCATCGGCCAGGCGGTCGGCGCCGACCTCCTCGTCTGCACGACCCCCGAGATCACCGACGGCATCCTCACCGGCGACCTCACCGACCGCCCGATGATCGGCCAGGCCAAGTCGGAAGCGGCCCACCGCATCATGACGGCCTTCGCCCTGGACCCGTCCGACTGCCACGCCTACGCGGACGACGCCACCGACCTGCCCCTCCTGACCAGCGTGGGCCACCCGGTGATCGTGGGCAGCGACCCAACCCTGACCACAAGGGCAACCAGGGAGAACTGGCCCCGCCTACCGGGCCCGGCCCTCAACGGCCTACTGGCAAGGGCAGCCTGAGAAACGCCCACGCCGCAGTTCCCCGCACTGCAACCCCCTAGGGGCGCGGGGAACTGCGCGACAAGCCACCACGCACCCGCACCCGCGAACGCATCGGGCCACCCGAGCTATGGGGCACCTCGCGCCTCCAACGCACACAACACGAGATCCCACAGCTCACCAACCTCCTCAGCCCCGCTCCACCGTGTCGCGTGCGCCCCCATCAGCACCGCCACCACAAACCGAGCCAGCACCTCAGGCCGATGCCTCGCATCGATCCGCCCCTCGCACTGAGCATCCCGGATCAACTCAACCAATCTGACCCGGAGTTCACCGAAGGGCACAGGTTCCCGCCGAGACACCCGGGCCGCATCCGCCGTAAGCCGAAGCCCCGCGGCAAACCGCACATCCTCGTCCATCCGCCGAGCCAGCCCCACGGTCAGCTCGCGCAGCGAACCCGGTGAACTCCCGGACGGGGCAAGCAACTTCCCCCACTCCTCCTCGAACCCCCGGGTCAGCTCCTCGGCCAACTCCGCCTTGGAGTCGAAGTGGCCGTACAACGCGCCCTTGGTGACACGAGAGCGGGCGGCAACGTCCGAGAGGTTCGTGCCCGCGAAGCCGTGGAGCACGAACTCGGCCGCCGCCGAATCGAGAAGCAGCTCGTGTGTGCGCCGTGCTCTGTCCTGCTTCACCTCGTCCGTCCCCACTGTCGACCGGTGTAACCACCAAAGAAAATACCTTCTCGATCGAATCTTTTTCTACCCGCCCACTCTTCTTCACGAAAGGCCCCCATGACCACCGCCCTGCCCGCCCCACCCCTCGCTCCGACCGCCGTGACCGCCCTGGCGGCCCGGCACGCCCGCACCGCCGAGGAGGCCGCACGCCTGCACCCGGACGTGGTCGACGCCCTGCCGGCGGCCGGCTTCGCCCGCCACTTCGTGCCGCGCCGCTGGGGCGGACGGGCGGGCGGCTTCACGGAGTTGGTGAGTGCCGTGGCCGCCGTCGGCGAAGCGTGCGCCTCCACCGCGTGGTGCTGCGCGCTGCTGGCCGGGCACGCCCGGCTGGCGGCCCATCTGCCCGAGCGGGCCCAGGCGGAGCTGTGGGCCGACTCGCCCGACGCGGCGATAGCCGCGGCGGTGGTCCCGCCCGCCGGCCGGCTCACCCGCGTCCCCGGCGGCTGGCGCCTGGCCGGGCGCTGGGCGTTCGCGAGCGGGGTCGAACACGCCGACTGGATCCTGCTCGCCACGCTGGAGGAACAGCCGGCCGGTCCGCCCGCCTACCGCATCCTGCTGCTCCCCCGCCACGACGTCCGCGTGCACCACACCTGGGACAGCGTCGGTCTGCGCGGCACGGGCAGCCACTCGGTCGGCGTCGAGGACGTGTTCGTACCCGAACACCGCTCCTGCCTGCGGGACGCCCTGATGACCGGCGTACGCGAACCGGACGCGGCGCCCTGCCACCGGGTGCCGTACCCCCTGGTCGCCGCGCTGCTGTTCTGCGCGCCCGCGCTCGGCGCCGCCCGGGGCGCGCTGGACGCCTGGACCGCGCTGACCGAGGAGCGCGGCGCCTCGGCCGACCCCGGCATCCAGCGGACCCTCGCCCGCTGCTCGGGCGACATCGACGCGGCCGCCTTACTGCTGGAGTCGGCGGCGCAGCGCGCGGACCGGGCGGCGCTCACACCTCCGGCGGCGTTCGAGCCCGAGACGGCGGCCCGCAACCAGCGGGACGCCTCGCGCGCCGCCGAGCTGCTGACCGACGCGGTGGAGCACCTGTTCCGCACGGCGGGCGCCCGCGCCCTGGCCCGGTCGAACCCCCTGCAGCGCGCCTGGCGCGACATCCACGCGGTGACGGCCCACGCGACCCTGCAGCCAGGCCCGGCGGCGACGGCGTACGCGGGGACGGTGTTTCCGCGGGACAAGGCGTAGGGCGGGGGCAGCCGCAGGGCCCGGAGCAGCTTCTTGCTCCGGGCCCTGCGCCGCGCTTGCACCCCCGTTCCATCAGCGTTCCCGATAATATTTGATACCTTCGCGAAGGTTTTGTTTTATGGAGGCATGACCGAACCCACCAGCTCCACTCCCGCCTCCGGGGAGGGCCCGCAGGCGCCGCTTCCCGGGCGTCACGGGGCGAGCAGGACGCCGCTGGCCGATGCCGTGCTCGCGGTGGCCCGCCGGGACATCGCCTCCTTCCACGCCCTTCCGCTCTCCCACGGCCGGTCGATCCGCGACTCCCGCGTCCGGGAGTCCTACGAGGCCCTCTTCGGCGCGGCCCAGCTCGCCGCCGACGTGTCGTACAGCGGCACGATGCTCGACTCCTTCTTCCGCCCCCGCGGCCCGCTCCGCGAGGCCCAGCGGCTGGCCGCCGACAGCTTCGGCGCCGACGCGACGTTCTTCCTGTCGACCGGCACCAGCACCGCCAACCGGGTCGCCCTGACCGCGCTGGCCCGCCCCGGCAGTCGCGTCCTGGCCGACCGCAGCTGCCACCAGTCGGTGCACTTCGCGCTCGGCGCGCTCGGCGTGGACGTCACCTACGCGCCCATGCAGAAGTGCTGCGCCGACTGCCCCCGCACCTTCGGCGACCTGCCCCGGCTGCTGGAAACGTTCCGGACGGCGGTGGCGGAGGGCCGACCGTACGACACGGTGGTGCTGTCGGCGGTGTCGTACGACGGTGTCCGCTACGACCTGCCCACCGTGCTCGCCGAACTGGCCGCGGCCCACCCCACGGTGTCGGTTCTGGTCGACGAGGCCTGGGGCGCGGTGCACCGCTTCCACCCCCAACTGCGGCCGCTGACCGCGCTGCACGCGGTGGAGACCCTGCGCCGCACCGAACGCCCGCTGCCCCTGCGCGTGGCCGTGACGCACTCGGCGCACAAGTCGATGTCGGCGCTGCGGCAGGGCTCGTACCTGCATCTGATCGGCGACGGCGAGGCCCAGGAGCGCACCGCACAGGCGCTCTTCCAGCACCACACCACCTCACCCAGCTGGCCCGTGCTGGCGAGCCTGGACCTGGCCCGGCTGCAGGCCGAGACCGAGGGCGAGCAGCTGCTGGAGCGCTCCCTGAACCTGGCCCGCACCCTGCGCGCCGAACTCGGCACCGACCCGCGCCTGTCGGCGTACCGCGCGCTCGGCCCGGACGGCCATCTGACCGACCCGGCGCTGCTGGTGAGCGACGACCCGACCCGGGTGCTGGTGGACATCAGCGCGCTCGGCATCACCGCGGCCGACTTCCGCCGGATCCTCTTCGACGAGTACGCCCTCTACGTGGCCCGGGAGAGCGGCGACGCCGTGCTCTTCCACGTCCACATCGGTGTCGACGAGGCCACGCTGCTACGGCTGCTGGACGCGCTGCGCACCATCCAGCGCACCTACCGCACCGCGTCCGCGGCCCTGACCCAGGGCACCTCGGACCACTTCATCATCGCCTACCCGCCGGGCATCCCGATCACCGTGCCCGGTGAGCGCCTGTGCGACCGCACCCTCGGCGAGATCGACGCGCTGCGCTCCAGCGGCTGCGAGATCTACACGCTGCACCAGCCCGGTGCCTCCACCGCCGCCTACGGCGTCCCCTCGGGCCCCGCCGTCCCGGCCACCCCCGCCGTCTCTGCCGTACCTGCCGTTTCCGCCGGAAGGAAGTGACCGTAATGATCAAGCTCTCGGACATCCGCAAGCACGCCGAGCGTCGCCCCGGACACGTCGCCGTGGTCGACGGCGAGGTCCGGCTGACCTGGGCCAACCTCGCCGACAAGGTGGCCCGCGTGGCGACCGCGATCGAGGAGCGACTGCCCGGCATACGTCGCGCCCGCGCGGTGTTCGTCGCCGAGAACCGCTGGGAGCTGGTCGTCGCCATGGCGGCGGTCTCCTCGCTCGGCATCCCGTGCGTCGGACTCGACTACACCGCCGGGCCCGAGGCCACCGCCGGCGCGCTGGAGCAGCTGCAGCCGACCGTGATCATCAGCACCTCCGACCAGCGCGCGGTGCTCACCGAGGTCGGCTGGCCCGAGGGCCGGGACGTCCTCGACATCCGGCTGGACAGCGACCCGCCGAAGAACGCGCCGGGCGTCGCCTTCACCGACCTGCTGCTGTCGGAGCCGGGCGAACCGCGGCCGGTGGAGCAGCCGTTCGAGGCGTTCTCCTTCACCTCCGGCACCAGCGGCATCCCCAAGCTGGTGATCCGCCGGGCCTCCTTCGAGGCGCGCCGCTTCGCCGACCTGGTCGACCAGTACTCCTTCGACGAGGACGACGTCCACCTGGTGACGGTCCCGCTGTACCACGCCTCGGGCCCCGGCTGGGCGCGCATCTTCCTCTCCCTCGGCGGCACGATCGTCCTCGGCCCGTACGACGACACGGCCGCCCTGATCCGCCTGATCCAGGACGAGGGCGTCTCCACGACCCTCATGGTCCCGCCGGTCCTCAAGCGGGTCGTCGCCCACCCGGCCTCCGAGCACCTGCACAAGACGTCCCGGCTGCACTTCGTGCTCTCCGGCGGACGGCACCTGAACCGCTGGGTCGTCAACAACACCTGGGACCGCCTCGGCCCGGTCCTGCACCTCTACTACGGCACCACCGAGACCGGCGTGAACGTCATGATCGGCCCCGAGGAACTGCATGTGGCGCCCTGCCGCTCCGGCCGCCCGATGCCGGGCAACACCATCGCCGTACTGGACCCGGAGAACCGTCCGGTCCCCAAGGGCATGCGCGGCCGGGTGGCGATCGCCAGCTACCAGCTGATGGACGCCTACGCCACCGCCGAGCCGGAGTTCCTCGACCTCGACTACGGCGGCCGCACCCAGCGCTTCCTGCTCACCGGCGACAGCGGCTTCATCGACGAGGCCGGCCGGCTCGAACTCACCGGCCGCAACGACGGCGTCTCCAAGGCGGTCGAGGGCAAGCCGCTCGACGTCAACATCTTCGGCCTCGAGAACGACCTGATGGACCTGCCCTGCGTCCGCGAGACCGCCGTACTGCGCACCAAGCTCCAGGACACGGGCGAGGAGGTGCTGATCGTGCCCTTCGCCCCGGTCTCCCCGGAGCGGCTGGAGAGCGGCCGGCGCGCGGTCGCCGCCGCCTGCGCCCGCCGGGTGCCGTGCCTGCCCGCGTACGTGATCCCGGTGGAGGCGATCCCGTACAGCCCGACCGGCAAGGTGCGGGCGGCCCGCCTGCTGGAGACGGTGCTGCCGCTGGTCCGCGCCGAAGCCACGGCCCGCCGCACCGACCTCGTCCCCGCCTGACCCGACCCGACGACCACCACTGTCCTTGCCGTCCCCCCACTCGACAGGAAGAGTCATGAACGATCAGAAGAACTACGGCCGAGGCCTGTTGCTGTGCCTCCTGGCCACCGTGTCCTGGGGAGCGATGTTCCCCCTCATGGACGTGACCCTGAAGCACATCGACCCGTTCACCTTCACCTGCCTGCGGTACGCGATCGCCGGCGCGATGTTCCTGGTGTTCCTCAAGCTGCGCGAGGGTGCGGCCGGGTTCAAGCTGAAGGGCGAGCGGATCGGCCTGGCCTGGCTGTTCGGCACGGCCGGCTTCGCCGGCTTCCAGTTCCTGGTGTTCTTCGGTCAGGACCTCATCGGTGAGCGGGGCGCCCTGAACGCCTCGATCATGATGGCGACCATGCCCATGATGGGCTTCCTGGTGAACTGGGTGCTGCGCAAGGTCGTTCCGCCGAAGGGCGCGCTGGCCTTCATCGCGATGTCCTTCGTCGGCGTCATCCTGGTGGTCTCGGACGGCAGCCTCAGCTCCCTCTTCGCCCACCCGTCCGACTTCGGCCCGGACGCGCTGCTGCTGTTCGCCGCGCTGTGCTGGGTGATCTACACCTCCGGTGCGACGTACTTCCCGACCTGGTCGCCGATCAAGTACACCGCGATCACCACGGTCCTCGGCCTGGCCAGCGCCTCCGTCATCACGGCGATCATCCTGGCCACGGGCGGCGTCCCGGTCCCGACCGGCGGCGACGTGACGGCCATCCTCCCCGAGCTGGCCTACATGAGCATCATCGCCGGCTTCGTGGGCGTGCTCGGCTGGAACTTCGGCAACAAGTACCTCGGCCCGCTCAACGGCGTCCTCTTCATGGACGTCGTCCCGATCACGGCGTTCATCATCTCGGCCCTGACCGGCGTGATCCCGGCGAGCATGCAGGTGGCCGGCGCCTCCCTGACCGCACTGGCACTGGTCCTCAACAACCTGTACCTGCGCAAGGTCACCAAGCGCACGGCGGCGGAGGCGGCGGCGAAGGCTGCCGCGGAGAAGCAGGCGGTGGCGTCGGCCGCTTCCGAGAAGCCCGCGGCGGTGACGGCGGCGCGCTGACCCGGCTCGTCGCGAACGGACGCGGCTGCCGTGGGGGTACGACTCCCACGGCAGCCGCGCTGCTGTGTCCGCCGGGCTCACGGATCGGCTGTGGCGTCCTCATGCCCGCCGAGCACGGCGGTGGCCCCGAGAACACCCTTCCGATTGCGGTCCGTGTGACGGCAACTTAGCGTCAGGGCGTCGGAATCTTCCGATATGCCACATAGGACACCTATGTCGGAATCACTCAAGGCACATCGAATGGAGCATTCATGTCGGTGATGACCGCTGCCCAGCCCCAGCAGCAGTTCGGCCAGCAGATCGGCACTGCCCAGCAGCCGATCGCGCAGCTCGTCCAGCAGACCATCCAGCAGGCCTGCCAGCAGGCGAGCGTGCAGATCGCGCAGCGCATGCAGCAGACGCTGCAGCAGCTCCAGCAGGTCCAGCAGCAGCTCCAGCAGCAGGGCCTGGCCCACCAGGCGCACCCCTACCTGTCCGTCGCACTGCACCACACGCTGCGCGAGGGCATCCGCAGCGCGGTGGAGCAGTCCGTGCAGCAGGCGCTGCCGACCGCGATCGTGACGCTGCTCCAGCAGAGCCAGCAGGGTCAGCAGAGCCAGCACGGTCAGCAGGGTCAGCAGGGTCAGCAGGGTCAGCAGGGCCTGCAGGGTCAGCAGCCGTGGGGCGCGGGCTTCGGCCAGCAGCCTTACGGCCAGCAGTTCCCGCAGTACCAGCAGCCCGGCTTCGGCTACGGCCAGATGAGCCAGCCCTTCGGCATCGGCTGACACACGGCGGCGCGCGATGCGGTGTGCCCAGGAGCGATTCCCGGGCACACCGCATCCCCGTGGAAGCGCGAGCCGCCCGTCACCGGATCAGGAGCACAGGGACGACGTAGGCGTGGTGAAGGTGGAGTGATGGTCAAGGAAAGGCCGGCAAACAACCGCGAGAGCGGGTCCGAGGGTGCGGGAGTCGGGGGGCCGGGCCCTGAGGGCCCCAAGAGCAAGGAGACCGAACCGCGCGGGAAGGGCGCGCCCGCACCCATCGCGGTGCAGCCGCGCCGGGCGCGGTACATGGTGACGCCACTGCCGCAGAGCATGCTCCCGCCCGGGGTGGACGAACTCGGTATGGACGCGGTGTGCGACCGGCTCGACCGGTTGCCCGAGGTCACGGTGGTCCGCAGGCTCCGGCCGTCGGAGAAGCTGCAGGGCGCCGGTCTGTACCCCTCCTGTCCGGAGATCGCGGTCGTCGAGGCGGCGGAGGCCCAGGTTCCGGCGATGCGGTCGCTGCACGTGCACATCGAGCCGGATCTGCCGCTGTCCGCGGCCGTACCCGCCGCCGCGCCGACCGCGGGGATGCCGCCGCTGCTCGATCCGGGACTGGTCGCGCCGCTGGAGCAGCCCCTGGAGATCTCCTTGCGCGTCTGCGGCCCGGACGACGAACCACTGGCCGGTGCGGGCGTGTTCCTGATCGGCGCGACCTGGCCGAGCCAGGGCATCACCGGGGCCGACGGAACGGTCACCCTCACCCTGGCGACGGAGACCGCGGAGTCCGTCCAGGCCCTGTACGTCCGCCCCGCAGGCGGCTACGCGGACCGCTGGATCCACCGCCCCGACCTGTCGGCGAGCCAGGAGAATCTCGTCACCCTCACCCCGCTGGCCAAGATGTATCCGGAGCTGGAGAAGCGTCAGCAATACGGCTGGGGCCAGCAGGCGATGGGGCTGGACCGGTTGCCGCCCACGTTCCGCGCCTTCGGTGTCAGGATCGGCCTCATCGGCTCCGGCGTCAGCGCCGAGCACCCCGATCTGGCGCAACGGGTGGACTCGGGCGCCGATCTCGTGCGCGGCACGGACAAGGGCTGGACCCACGACGCGATGGGCACCGGAACCCACGCGGCGGGCATCATCGCCGGAGCGGACACCGGCCGGGGCATCATCGGCATCGCCGTCGACGCCGAGATCGAGGTCTGTCAGGTCATGCCGGACGGGCACTTCAGCGACCTGATCGCCGCCCTGGACCACTGCATCGAGCGCGAGGTCGACATCGCGCACATCGCGGTCGCGACCCCGTACCCCTCGGCGCTGGTCTCCCGAAAACTCGCCGACGCCAGCGCGGCAGGCGTCGCCTGCGTCGCCCCGGCGGGCGACACCGGCGGACCGGTCGCCTTCCCGGGTTCGCTGCCCACCGTGTTCACGGTCGGCGCACTCGGGGCCTACGGTTCGTACGCCCAGGAGACCTCCCAGGCCACCCACTGCGGACCGCAGTTGACTCCGGAGGGACTGTTCGCCGCCCCCTTCAGCTGCTACGGATCCGGAGTCGACGCGGCCGCCCCCGGAGTGGCGGTCCTGTCCTGCGCCGCACAGGGCGGATACACGGCCCTCGACGGCACCGGCACGGCATCGGCGCATGTCGTCGGCCTCGCCGCCCTCGTCCTGGCCCACCACGAGGACTTCCACGGCCAGTTGCTGCCCCGCGGACCCGGCCGGGTACAGCACCTGTTCGACATCATCGGCACCAGCTGCCGCCAACTGACTGCTTCGGGGACCATGGAAGCGGCCCGCGTCGGCCGCGGCCTGCCCGACGCCCTGGTCGCCCTCGGCCTGGCACCCGGAGTACAGCTCGCTCCGGCCTTGTCGCCCTACGCCCCGTCCATGGCCGGTTAGCCGACGCTCGGCCGGCGGGAAAGGGCGGTTGGGGGGCGTCGCCGCGGTGCGTTGAGGCTGGGTGGCTTCCACCTGCCCTCGGCCCACCGCAGCCGACGCCGCTCACCGCCCGCCCGCTGCATCCCTGTACAACTCGTCCGCCTCCGCCCCCAGCACCACGCTGTAGGAGATGTCGGCGGTGGCACCACCGTGCTCGTGCCCGCCCAGCACCCCGACGACCTGCTTGGCCCCGTTCACCCAGGGACTGCCACTGGTCCCTCCGGTGAACTCGGGACAGTTGATCCGCTGCTGGGTACGGCTGTGCAGGGCCGGCTTGTTGGTGCAGGTGATGGGCACCTCACCCTCGTCCGGATACCCGGTGACGGTCACGGCGGTGGCCCCGGTGGCGGTCCCGGTGACGAACCGGTTCCCGCCCACCACGTCCTCGACCCGCTCCCCACCCAGCTCGTCGACGTAGGCGAAGGCGATGTCACTGTCCTCGTTCTGCCCCTTGGCCCACCCGTCGGGCAGGAACCGCTTCCCCACCTTCCACACCCCGAAGGGCGCGTGCCCGTCCCGGTACCCCGGCGCGAACACCAGATCCCCGTCATCGCCATCCACGCAATGCGCGGCCGTGACAATGAGATCCCGCTGCCGGCTGTGCACGACCGAGGCGGTGCAGAAGTGCCCGCCGACCAGCTTGCCGACCCGGTCCGCGCCGAACAGCGCGCCGACCCGCACGCTCTGCCGCGTCGCGACCGTGGCGGCGGTGACCCCGAAGGGCCCCGGCCCGTCGGAGGCGGAGGCCACGGACGCCGACGTCAGGCCGAGCGTCACCACACCGCACAGCAAGGCGGGACGCGAAGTGAGCCAGATGCGTGAGATGCGCTTCATCAGGCGTCACTCTCTCCCATGAAGGTGAGAAACCCGTCCCGACTTCACTGAGATTTTCCTGTGAACCGTCCCTATGGCCGTGGGGCGCCGGGCTCCACCGTACTGTGGAGCCTTCACTCCCGCCTCCTCACTCGTCACGCCCAGTCATCGCCCCAGCAGTCCGCCCGCTCGTACGAGGTGCAGGCCGCGTCCCGCTTCGGCATGGTCACGACCGACCGCCAGAAGTGGCACGCCTTGGTGTAGGCGATCTCGAAACTGCTGCTCATGGAGGCCGAGTATTCGAAGGTGGCCTTGGTGTCCCAGCCGGCGTGGGCCTCGCCGACCACCGTGTACTTGGTGCTGTCGCTGACGTGGAACTTCCACCAGTCGCAGGTGAGGTGGATCCGTACAGGCGGAGAGGGCAGGATTCGAACCTGCGTGGGCCCCGTGGGGCCCGACCTTGAGGCGTGCTCGCTGGTCCCCGATCAACCACTCCGGGCACCTCTCCTTGCTCCCGGCCTCCGGTTTCCCGTGCCGTTCACATGAACAAGAGTGCAGGCAGGGGCTGACGGCCCGCTGACGGACCGCTGACCCCCACCGTGCATCCGGAGCAGGGGCCTAGTCGACGTCCACCGGACCGTCGTCCGACTTCTTCTCCTTGCTCGCGGGCAGCTGGATCAGGCCGTTGACCTTGCTCTCCTCGGGGCGGCGGCCGTCGGAGTCCTGCCCGTTCAGGTTCTGCCGGACCGAGTCGAGGATGGTCAGGCCCTGGGACACCAGGCCGGCGGCGATCTCGCCGAGGCCGTCCGCGCCGTTGAGGACGTTGACGTTGGCGCCGGCGAGGCCCCCGGCGGCCTCCTTCACGATCTGCGGGAGCTGGTCGATCAGCATCCGGTCGAGCGCGACCCGGTCGTACGAGGCCGCCGCCTCCGCCTGGATCTTCATCCGCTGTGCCTCGGCGGCGGCGAGGATCCTGACCCGCTCGGCCTCGGCCTCGGCGGGCTTCACGACCTCGGCCACCAACTGCTGCTGGCGCAGCTTGGCCTGGCGCTGGGCCAGCTCCGTCTGGGCGGCGAGCACCTCCTGCTGGGCGTGCGCCTGCGCCAGCGGTCCGGCCTGCGCGGCCTGCGCCTGGGCGCGGTCCACCTCGGCCGAGTACTCGGCCTTGACGATGGCGGTCTGCCGGGCGTACTCGGCCTGGTTGCGGGCCGCCACCTGCTCCGCCTCGACCGAGGCCTGGGTGGCCTGTGCCTGGGCGATCTGGGCCTGCCGCTGGATGGCCGCCTTGTGCGGCGCGGACATCGCGTCGATGTAGCCGGTGTCGCCGTCGTCGATCGACTGGATCTGCAGCGAGTCGACGATCAGGCCGATCTTCGCCATCTCCAGCTTCGAGGTGTCCAGGACCTCCGCGGCGAGCTTCTGCCGCTCGGTGACGATCTCCTCGACGGTCATCGAGCCGATGATCGCCCGCAGGTGACCGGCGAAGATCCGGCCGGTCAGGACCGACATCTGCTCCTGGTCGGAGAGGAACCGCTGGCCCGCGTTGATGATGCTCTCGTGGTCGTTGCCGACCTTGAAGGCGATGACCGCGCGGACGTGCAGCGAGATGCCCTGCCTGGTCACACAGGTCTCGGTGACCTCGGACTCGCACATCGACAGGGTGAGGAAGCGGACCTTGCGGAAGACCGGCAGCACGAACTTGCCGTGCCCCGTCACCACCCGGAACGGCGCGCCCCCCAGTCCCCGCCGGCCTCCCGAGATCAACATCGCCTCGTCGGGTGCGGGAACGCGGTATCCGAACATGCCTGTACTCCTCAGCCGGCGTCGGCGGGGTCGCCGCCGAGCGCATCCAACGGATCCACCCACTCGATGACACCGACTTCGCGGCATCCACGGGATTCGATCACGAGGACCGTCGCGCCCGTCGGCAGGGGCTGCTCCGACCACGCGAGGAAGGTCTCGGAACCTCCTCTGACCCGCACCAGGACCTCACCGGGGCCCGCGGATCCACGCGTTCCGATGAGCACTTTCCCCGTGCAGCCGATCACGGCCTCGTCCTGCGGCATCACCGGCCGTCCTCCTCGTCCTGGCCCCAGTATTCCGACGATAGACCCAGTCGGGGCGGGGACCCAACGGGCAGGAGGACCTGGCCCCACCGCCGGGACGGACGGGCTCCGAGGCGCCGCGACGGACGGGCTCCGACGGGCCGCGACAGACGGGCTCTGAGGGGCCACGACGGACGGGCTCTGAGGGGCCGCGACGGACGTACCCTGACGCACCCTCTCCGCCCTACCCCACCCATTCCGCCCTACCCCACCTTCTCCGCCCTACCCCACCTTCTCCGCCCCAGCCGGCCGCGCCGCCGAAGCGAGCCCCCACTCGACCCCGGTCAGCTCCTCCGACAGCGTCCACAACCTCCGCGCCGCCTCCGGATCGCTGGCCGCCGCGCTGCGGCCCACCAGCGTCGGCGCGCCCCGCATCTCGCCCAGCCCGTCGGGACCGACGTACGCCGCGCCCGGCAGGTCCTGGCTCGCCGCGTAGAGGGTCGGGAGGGCGCCGGACCTGTCGTCCTGGGCGAGGAACTTGTTGCCGAACACCATGCCGATCCGCGCGAGGGGGTTCGCGGCATGGCTCTGCAGGTTGGTCGCCGCATAGCCGGGGTGCGCCGCCAGGGCGCGTACGGACGAGCCCGCCTCGGTCAGGCGGCGCTGGAGTTCCAGGGTGAACAGGAGGTTGGCCAGCTTGGACTGGGCGTAGGCGCGGGTCGGGGAGTAGCGCCCCCTGAGGTTCACGTCGTCGAAGTGGATGATCCCGTCGCCCCCGCGGTGGAGTCCGGACGACACCGTCACCACCCGGTCCCTGACGTACGGCAGCAACAGGTTGGTCAGCGCGAAGTGCCCGAGGTGGTTCGTGCCGAACTGCATCTCGAAGCCGTCCCTGGTGCGCTGCTCCGGCAGCATCATCACGCCCGCGTTGTTGATCAGCAGGTCCAGCGGGCGGTCCCAGGAGTCGGCGAACTCCCGCACCGAGGCCAGGTCCGCCAGGTCGAGCCGCCGCACCTCCGTACTGCCGCTCACCCTCGCCGCGGCGGCACCGCCGCGCTCGAGGTCCCGTACGGCGAACACCACGTGCGCGCCCGCGCGGGCCAGCGCGTCGGCGGCGGCGAATCCGATGCCGCTGTTGGCGCCGGTGACGACGGCGGTGCGGCCGGAGAGGTCGGGGAGGTGGGTCGCGTTCCATGTGCGCGCCTTGGGCGCGTCGGTCTTCTCAGCCATGTCCGCCAATGTAGGCGCCGCCAACAATGCTGTCAATGACAACAAAGGTGACGCCGCCAACAATGGTGACATCGACAACAATGCTGCCGCCGACTACATGCGGTTACGATGGTCCGCATGCCCGAGAGCCGCCCCTACCACCACGGAGACCTGCGCGCCGCCCTGCTCAAGAGCGCCGAGCGCACCCTGAGGGAGAAGGGGGTCGGCGCGCTGTCACTGCGCGAGCTGGCCCGTGACATCGGGGTGAGCCATGCCGCCCCGGGCCGGCACTTCAAGGACAAGCAGGCCCTGCTCGACGCCCTCGCGCTGGACGGGTACGAGCGCCTGAACCAGGCCGTGGGCACCGCCGCCGCGCACCCCGGCCTCACCTTCGAGCAGCAGATGACGGCGCTCGCCCGGGCCTATCTCGGGTTCGCGATCGAGAACCCGGAACTCCTGGAGCTGATGTTCGCGCGCAAGCACGACCCCGACAGCTCCGCACAGCTCGCGGCCGCCGTCGACCAGTCGCTCGGCTCCTTCGCCCGGATGATGGCGGACGCCCAGGAGCGGGGCGAGATCGTCCAGGGCGATCCCGAGCGCCTCACGCTAGTCGCGGCCGCGAGTCTGCACGGACTCGCCGCCCTCATCGCCAGCTGCGCCCTGGAGGCGGACGAGGCCCTGGCCGGCCTGGACGAACACGTCCATCTGCTGCTGCACGGCCTCAAGCCCCGGTGAGCCACGGAGCATCTGCGCACCACTGAGCGTCTGTGTACTCCCTGTGCGCCCGGTCAAGAGCGGGCCAGCACACAGCCAGCACAGAGTTATTGATCAGTAAGCCCCCAACCCCCTTCGGTATGGCGGAAGTCAGGATTCCGAAACCCGTCTTGTTTGTCGCGTACTCAACAAGCGATCGTCGTGGCGGGCCGCCGCCCCCACCGGCCACCACACCGGTGGTCCCCCCACCCGCAGGCCTCTGTCACCCACTCACAGGAGGCTGTACGTTGCGTACGCCCACCCCCACCACCCCCCACATACGCGGCAGATGGCGCCGTATCGGCTCCGCCGCCGCGGCCACCGCCGCGCTGGTGTTCGCCGGACTCGGCACCGCCGCCCACGCGAACGCGGCCACCCCCACGGCCACGAAGCACGTGAGCGCGAAGACCATCGCCGCGCAGGTCGCCAAGGCCCATGTGCGGTACACCAACGCGTGTGACGCGACCCCGAAGAAGGGCTACGCATCCTGTCACGCGCTGCGCGTCACCGGCGGCACCACCGCCTTCCAGGAGGAGCAGGCCGCCAAGAAGGGCATCGCGCCCAAGACCGTCTCCCCGAAGGCGTCCTCCGACTCCCCGACCGGGTACGGCCCGAGCGACCTCCAGTCCGCCTACGGCCTGACCGACGCCGCCTCCGCCAACGGCTCCGGCGAGACCATCGCGATCGTCGACGCGTACGACGACCCGAACGCCGAGGCGGACCTGGCCACCTACCGCTCGTACTACGGCCTGTCGGACTGCACCACCGACAACGGCTGCTTCAAGAAGGTCAGCCAGACCGGTTCGACGACCTCCCTCCCCACCGCCGACAGCGGCTGGGCCGGTGAGATCTCGCTCGACCTCGACATGGCCTCCGCCGTCTGCCCGAACTGCAACATCCTGCTGGTCGAGGCCAAGTCGTCGAGCATGACCAACCTGGGCACGGCCGTGAACGAGGCCGTCAAGCTCGGCGCCAAGTTCGTGTCGAACAGCTACGGCGGCTCGGAGTCCTCCTCCGACACCTCGTACGACTCCTCGTACTTCAACCACCCGGGCGTCGCCATCACCGTCAGCGCGGGCGACGAGGCGTACGGCGCCGAGTACCCGGCCGGCTCGAAGTACGTCACCGCCGTCGGCGGCACCGCCCTGAAGACCTCCTCCAACAGCCGCGGCTGGACGGAGACGGTCTGGAAGACCTCCAGCACCGAGGGCACCGGCTCCGGCTGCTCCGCCTACGACGCCAAGCCCAGCTGGCAGACCGACACCGGCTGCACCAAGCGCATGATCGCCGACGTCTCCGCGGTCGCCGACCCGGCCACCGGCGTCTCCGTCTACGACACCTACGGCTCCGACGGCACCGGCTGGAACACCTACGGCGGCACCAGCGCCTCCTCCCCGATCATCGCGGCCGTCTACGCCCTGGCCGGCACCCCGGGCTCCAGCGACTACCCGTCCTCCTACCCGTACGCCGCGGCCGGCACCTCCGCCCTCAACGACGTCACCAGCGGCAACAACGGCACCTGCTCCACCAGCTACTTCTGCACCGCCAAGTCGGGCTACGACGGCCCGACCGGCTGGGGCACCCCTCAGGGCACGGACGCCTTCACCGGCTGACGCGCATGTGAACCGCCCCGTCGGGTCACGGGGAGCCGCCATCTGAGGGGGACGTGGGGTCCCTTCGGCGGCAAGGAAAGGAAGACGGGCCACGGCATCCGGCCGCGGCCCGTTTTCCCTGTCCGCCTTTCCTTCCTGAGCAACCGCCCAGAAACACCTGTGAGTTGAGTCAAGCGCGCGGCATCGTTCGGTAACCCGGAGGCCAGGATTCCGACGATTACTTGTTGTCGCGTACTCAACAAGTCATCGTCTTCGTCGTACCGCCGCACGCACCCGCAATGCACCGCCCTGTTCCCACCCCCCACCCGGAACATCAGGAGGCTGCACCATGCGTACGACTCCCCCCGCCAGACCGGCCGCACCCGGCCGCTGGCGCCGTATCGGCTCCGCTGCCGCGGCCACCGCCGCGCTGCTCCTCGCCGGATTCGGCACCGCAACCCACGCGGACGCTGCGGCACCCTCGTCCTCCAAGGTCACCTGGACGAGTGCCTGTTCCACCCCCGCCAAGGGGCAGATGGCCTGCAAGGCGCTGCGCGTCACCGGCGGCCTCACCGCCTTCCAGCAGGCGAAGGCCAAGGCCGACGGCGTCACCCCGAAGGCCGCCGACGCCGCGACCCCGTCCGGCTACGGCCCCTCCGATCTCCAGTCGGCCTACGGCCTCACCTCCGCCGCCGCCTCCAAGGGCTCCGGCGAGACCATCGCGATCGTCGACGCCTACGACGACCCGAACGCCGAGGCCGACCTGGCGAAGTACCGCTCGTACTACGGCCTGAGCGCCTGCACCACGGCCAACGGCTGCTTCAAGAAGGTCAGCCAGACGGGCTCCACCACCTCGCTCCCCTCGGCCAACACCGGCTGGGCCGAGGAGATCTCCCTCGACCTCGACATGGCCTCCGCCATCTGCCCGAACTGCAACATCCTGCTGGTCGAGGCCAAGTCCGCGACGATGGCCAACCTGGGCACCGCCGTCAACGAGGCCGTCACCCTGGGCGCGAAGTACGTGTCCAACAGCTACGGCGGCTCGGAGTCCTCCTCCGACACCTCGTACGACTCCTCGTACTTCAACCACCCCGGTGTCGCCATCACCGTCAGCGCGGGCGACAGCGGCTACGGCGCCGAGTACCCGGCCGCCTCCAAGTACGTGACCGCCGTCGGCGGCACCGCCCTCTCCAAGGCCACCTCCACCACCCGCGGCTGGGCGGAGACGGTCTGGAAGACCTCCAGCACCGAGGGCACCGGCTCCGGCTGCTCCGCCTACGACGCCAAGCCGACCTGGCAGACCGACACCGGCTGCACCAAGCGCACCATCTCGGACGTGGCGGCCGTGGCCGACCCCGCCACCGGCGTCTCGGTCTACGACTCCTACGGCGTCACCGCCGGCTGGTACACCTTCGGCGGCACCAGCGCCAGCTCGCCCATCATCGCCGGCGTCTACGCCCTCGCCGGCACCCCGAGCAGCAGCTCCTACCCGGCCAAGTTCCCGTACACCGCGGCCGGCACCTCCGCCCTGAACGACGTCACCAGCGGCAACAACGGCACCTGCTCCACCACCTACCTGTGCACCGCCCAGTCCGGCTACGACGGCCCGACCGGCTGGGGCACCCCGGAGGGAGTCTCGGCCTTCGCGGGCTGATCGCAAGCGGCACGTGAGACGGGCCCCGGCTGCGGCTGGGGCTCGTCTCTGGTGTACGGGGCCTACTCGTCCGCGAAGATCTCGTCGGCGGAGGGTGCGGTGACAGCTCGCCGGAGCCAGCGGCGCAGGATCTCGGGGTCGTCGCAGCCGGTGATGCGTTCGCGGGCTTCTTCCGGGACGTCGATGCCGCGCTCCTCCAGGACGGCCAGGACGTCCTCGGCGGCACGCTGCGCCCGGATCTCTTCGGCGAGGGGGGACTTGTAGAAAGAGAGGTCCACGGCCACCAGTTTCCTCCACAGTTCCGAGGCCGGGAGCTTGCCCAGACCTTGTGCGATGAGTTCGATGATCGGGTTGGCGATGCTGTGCGGTTCGTCCCGCAGAACCGTCGTCACTGCTTTGAGTATGGCCCCGACGTCCGGATTCTTGGCGTGCGTGATCGCGGACAGCGTGGCGAGGGCAAGGTCCTTGCGAACCTCGGCCGGGTCGGTGATCACCGGCATGTTGTGCGGTCCCGCGACCAGCGGCCGCAGGATGAGCACGGGCCACTGGCGGGGGCCGAAGCTGACCGGTTGCTCGGCCCATTCCGCCGTGGCGCGGTCCTGGCAGACGACCAGCAGCATCGGCTGCAGCCGGTATTTCGTGAGCAGGAACGAGGCGTAGTACGCCCAGCTCGCGGGCTTTTCCGGGTCCTTCTTGCCCTGGGATTCGATGGCGAGGAGTAACGGCTCGTCGTCCTCCGTCTCCAGCCGCAGGAGGGTGTCCACGCGGCGCTCGACCGGGCTGGTCTCGGTGAGGTCGTTGGGCAGGACGGTGACCGAGGTGGGCGGGGAGAAGTCGACGCCCAGCACCTCGGAGACCCGGGAGAAGAGCTCCGGGTGGTCCTGGAAGATGCGGTGCATCGCCTCATGGGACGAGCTGACCATGGTGTGGTTGCGGGCCTTTCGTCGGTGTGCCGGCGCAGCTCTAGCGGGTGCCGGACGGTTGGTGACGGCGCGGGGGCGCGGTACGGGGGTGGGAGAGGCAGCGACTGGATGTGCACGCCGAACCCGACACCCTCACCGCAAGCGCAGAGCGCCTTCCTGGCAGTCGGCCCACAGCAGCTTCCCGCCCTTCGACGCGCCCAGTTCCCGCAGTACGGAGGCTCCCCAGGAGTCGGCGCAGGCCCGTACGAGGTGCAGGCCGCGGCCGGTTTCGGTGTCGGGCGGGGGTACGGCGACGGGGGCGGCGTCGGCGGCGAACGCGGGCGGGACTCTCGGGTCGGTGTCCCAGACGGCGATGCGCAGCCGGCCCGGTTCGCTCCCGAGGAGGCGGAGGGCGTAGGGGCCGGTGGTGTGCAGGTGCGTGTTGGTGAGGAGTTCGGCAGCCAGGAGTTCGGCCGTGGGGACCACCTCGGTGAGGTCGTGCGCGGCCAGTACGGCACGGAGGGTCGCGCGGGCGATCCCCGGTGCGCGTGGATCGTGCGGGAGTTGGAGGGTGTAGGACCAGGGCGGGGATACGGTGGACATCGGAAGTCTCCGATCAACATGGGGAGTTGGGAACGTGCATTCGGTTGCCCAGTGACCGTCGCCGCTCCGTCGAGCGGGGCACTTCTGGGCGGGGGCCCAGTTGTAAGGTAGCGGTGCACAGTGAAGGCCTTCACTAAAATGCAGGGATCTTCTTCACTACCACCCATGTGAGTCACGGCAAGGAGGCGGCAAGCCCGTGAGGAACCCAACGGGTCGCCAACTGCGCTTCGGCGCCGAACTGCGGAAACTGCGCGAGCATGCGGGCTTGAGTTCCACCGAGGCCGGTCAACTCCTCGGCATCAAGCAAGCACAGGTCAGCAACATGGAGGCCGGCCGCGTAGGCGTGAGCCCCGAGCGGGTACGCGCGATCGCCTGCCGCTACGACTGCTCCGACCAGCCCCTCGTCGAGGCGCTCAGCGACATGACCTCGGAGCGCACACGCGGTTGGTGGGAGCAGTACCGCGAACTCCTGTCCAGCTCACTCGTCGACCTGGCCGAACTGGAACACCACGCCCTGTCGTTGCGTGACTCCACCACAGCCCGTATCCCAGGTCTGCTCCAGACGCGCGAGTACGCACTCGAGATCTTCCGTCAGGCGGTCACCGAACTGTCGCCACCCGACATCGAGCACCGCCTGTCGTTCCGCATCAAACGACAGGCGATCCTCTTCCGCGAGGACAGTCCGACCCCGTACGAGGGGATCATCCACGAGGCCACCCTGCGCATGAAGGTCGGCGGCTCCACGGTCGCCCGAGCGCAGTTGCAGCACCTGCTCGACATGAGCGACCGAGACCACATCACCCTGCGCGCCATCCCCTTCGACGCCGGCGCCTACCCGGGATCCGGGCAATCGATCCACTACGCCCACGGCCCGGTACCGCAGCTGGACACCGTCTACCTCGACCAGGCCCACGGCCTCGCGTTCCTCGACGCCGAGGCGCAGTTGCACAAGTACCGCACACTGTTCGAACGGGTCGCGGCTGTTGCACTTCCGCCGGAGAAGACCCGAGACCTCATCCACAACGTGATGCGAGAGCTGTGAAGGGAACGCCTGTGAACCCGCGCTGGCAGAAGTCGTCGTACTGCTCCGAGGGCGCCTCCTGCATCCACATATCCGCCACCTCCGGAACAGTCCACCTCACCGAGTCCTCCGACCCCACCGCAACGATCCTCACCACCACCCCCGCCGCCTTCGGCGCCTTCATAGCGGTACTCAAGAGAGAACCGCACCGCACGACCCCCATAGAAGCGACCCCGATAGAAGTCGCCTTCGGCGAAGAGGGCGTCGTCCACCTCCGCGGCACCAGCACCCCAAACACCATCGTCACCACCGACCGCCGCAAGTGGAACGCCTTCGTCCTGGGCATCCGGGCCGGCGAGTTCGACCACTTCGTGTAGGACCTGGCCTTCCAAGCGTGGACGTGAGCGCCGTCGGCCGGGGGCGCAATTGCGCCTCGCAGGCACACCGAGTTGCTCTGTCGGCTTGCGGGGCGTGGGGCTGGGTGCCCGCCCGGCTCACCGGTTGCTCCAGTCCGGCTGGCGGCCGGCCGCTGTCGTAACGCCGTCGGGCTCAGTTGCGCCGGGTGCGATAATGAGGATGTCCCGGATATCTGTGAGCCACTGGCGCAGGGAAACGCCTGTCGGCAAGGGCCCGTGGAGGCCGAGTGTGGTGGCTGCCTCGCGCAGTTCGTCCTCTGACTGGTTCAGAGCCAGGCACTCGCCGATTTCGGCTGCGGCTTTCTCGATGTCCTCGGTCGGCTCACCGGAGAGGTAGTCGTCGACCGCCTCGGCGTGTGAGCAGTACTCCAGCTTGAGGCTGTCCTGGTAGAAGTACGCGCCGAGGAAATGGCCCATCGCCGGGAGCCGTTCCCGCCACTCCCACCGGCTCTTGGGGCGAAGCGAAGGCCGGGGCGGTGGCGGGGCCGCCAGGAAACGCTCAAGATGCTGCTGGATGACCCGCAGGCAGTCCTCAACGCCGACGCCTCGGGGCGGATGGATGTGAGGTAGCAGTTCAACGTCGTCGGCGATCTCATCGCTGAACAGGCCGACCATGAGAAGGTCCTGGATCTCCCGCAGGGCTGCCGCCGCGCGCTCCGGAGCAAAGGCAGCCATTCGGAGGTACGCGCTCAGTGCCGATCCCGGTGCCTCCAGCGTGTCATCGAAGGCATAACCAGGCTTCTCGTACGCCCGCAGGAGCTGACGCAACTCCTGGAATCGGTCATCCACCGGTGTCATCGTTGCTGTCGGACCTGTCTGGTTCTAGGGTTGATGGACACCCTTCGGACATTTGATCGACCGCTCGCCAGGTCGGGTGGGGGCTGCCTGGAACCGAACGTGGCTGCCTCGTGGACCAGCCGAGTGAAGACCTCAGATACGGGGATTGCGCTCGTAGGAAGGGTGCTCGTCGGGGAAGTCGTCCGGGAAGACGTCGCTGACCAGGTCTCCGCGGAGGACGTGTAGGAGGTAGGACTCGACGGGGCCCTCGAAGAGGTCGTAGTCGTTGCCGCGGCCTTCCACGACGAGGACGGCCCACTTTCTGGGGTCGGGGTGCGGGATGAGGAAGCAGGCGTCCGCATTGTCCGTTCCGCCCCAGCGGACCAACTGGGCGGTGTTAACGCCGCGTTGGGCCAGGAGGTCGCGGATGTGCGGACGGATTTCGAAGAACTTCTCCCCGACTTCTTTCGTCCGGGACACGAGATCGACATTCTCGTTGTCGGCACCCGCCCGGTATACGCGCAGGAAGTCGTCGAACTTTGCGCCGCCGAACACGTCCAGGAAGCGCATGAAGGCGGAGGGGAAGGTGACTCCCAGTGCAGCCTCGGTCCGTTCCCAGTCGTTGACGACCATGCCCGCCTCGCCGGTCGCCGGGAGTGCCGCCAGGAGTTCCAGATCCGTCATGAGCTGCCTACTTGTTGATGATGGTTTGGTCGATGTCGAGGCCACCGCCTTTGGCGGTCACGTGAACGCCGGAGGGGATCAGGTCTGTGGGGTTCCTGTAGACGGGCGTCGCCGAGTACTGCACGTCGTGACCGGCGTCGACCACCTTATAGATCTCCTGCTCCAGGTCCTTCATAACCTCGTTGTTTGCCTTGTCGTACATGATCACGATGTTTTCCGGGGCGGCCCCGTCACCGCCCAAGGACTTCGCGAGCAGGTGTCCTCGGGTGTGGTTGGCCGTTTCCCCGGCCCAATCCGGTGGCTTGACACGCCTGCTGGCCTTGGTACCCGTGTTGAGCATCGACTTGGTGATCGTCGTCTCGACGCCCTGGGCCCGGTCGAGGGCGTCGAGCGGCTTGCAGTACGGCGGTGGCTGGCGGACCGCTCCGTAGCCACCTCCTCGACCCGTGCGGAGTGCCACACCCAGGTCATCCGTGCTGGCAGCCAGGCCACCGGGCAGCGCCACCTGCGGCGCCATTCCTGGTATCCGTACTCCACCCAGAAGTTCCGTCCAGCCACCGGCATTGCCTGCGGCTCGGACCGCTGCACCCCCTCCGCCGAGCAGTCCCCCGGTAAGAGCCCCGTACAGCCCCGCCTCATGTGCCTCGTCGAGGTCGAGCCCGCCCTTCTGCTCCCCCAGGGCAATGGAGACGGGCTGGGTGACGGCGAGGTCGACGGTGACGGACTCGATGCCGGCGAAGGCGGCAGTGGACAGGGTGGTGCCGGCGATGGCGGCGATCTCGGTGGTGACCGTCACGCCCAGGGTGCCGGCGAGTTCGGTGACCGTCGCCGCGGCCGCCACGGCGGCACCCTCGGAGATGCCCGCGGTGAAGATGGCCAGGGCGGTGCCCGCGACGAGGGTATCGGCGATCTTGATGTCGAGTATCTCGCCGCTGTCACCCATGACTTGGCGTCTTCCCCCTCCGTTGACTGCACGGATGTACGCCCCTAGTTGCCGGTCGTAACTTCACGACTGCGAGTTACGCAATGGCGGAGTAAAGGTCCACTGGGCGGGTGTGAGTTCTCTCACCGGCCATCCCGCCACGGTTCCCCCAGTCCCCGCATGTCACCGCCACGCGCGTGGCCCGCAACCGGATGTCACCTCGCGCTCCGGCACCGTATGAGCCTCACAGTCGGTCGAACATGCTCGCGTATGGATATCGCGGGAGCAACGCCTGTCCCGGCAAGGTGGCTGGATCTATGCGAGGGATTTCCGCATGAGTGTGCCTAGTGCACCGGCGGCCCCGGTCCAGCCGGGCGGGCCGCGCGGCGGCCGGACCATGAGCGGTACCTTGGTCACGCTTGCCATAGAGGCGGCCAGGATTCACCCGTGCGAGGGGCATGACAGCCAACCGCGGCCGACAGCTGCCTACCCGACCAGCCGTCAGAAACCCTGCCTGGCCGTAAAGGGGGTCAACGACGGAACCACACGACAGGTTCCGCTCAGGCCTCGTTGCCCGGCGTGACCTGCCGTGATACACAGAGTGACCGTACGAGGTATTCGTACGAAACCCGCCAGTCAATGACGTCAAGTCGACATACGACCGCGACGTTGTCGGCGAGAATGAGACCTGACCTCTGCACACGGCAGGGGCAACGCGGAACTACCCACCAGGGGCGGTGACTTACATGCTCTTTGCGGCCGACAAGGGAGACATCAACACCATCATCGGCGGGATCGCTCCGGACTGGGGCCCCTTCGGCAGCCTGGGCAACGAGGCCAAGGTGATGATCGAGGTGGTGATGGCCGTGGCCATCCTGCTCTGCCTCGGCATCGCGGTCTGGGGTGCGGCCAAACAGCGGATCGGTGCGACGGCCCTGCGTGACACGTTCAGCGCGGAACAGGGCAAGGGCCTGATCATCGCCGGTCTCACCGGGGTCTTCATCATCGGCTCCCTCGGCACACTGTTCACGATCGTGTACGGCATGGCGGTCTGACGCCCCTTCTGCTCCGGGCGCGCCCGGTCGTCCCCCTCCACCCCACCCATCCGTCGTGCCCACCGGCAGAGGTTGCGTTTCCCTGATGTCGAGTCACCACACCGCGCCCGCGCGGGAACCAGCACGGCTACCGTCGTATCTCTACGAGGTGGAGGGGGCATACGCGGCATGAGTCCCACAGACGAGCAGGGTTACCCCGAAACGGGCCAGACCCGAACCCGCCTGCCCGGCGGCGACCCCTACGGCGGCGCACCCCGCAGAACCGGCCGCTCCTCCTCCCGGGGCCTGATCACGGTGGTCGGCGTGGTCGTCCTCCTCATCGCAGCGATCGCCTTCGCGAACAGGGGAGACGGTTCGTCTGCCGACGGCTCGACCGGGAAGGGCGACCAGCCGCGAACTTCCTCCACGGCGGCGAGCGGGACCAAGCCGGTGGAGTCGAAGAGCGGGGGGATTCCTTCGGGGTTCGCGCACAGCGGGCAGGGGGCGGAGAGCGCTGCCGCTAACTATGCGGTGGCGTTGGGGTCGGCCGAGATGTTCAACACCGCCTGGCGGCACCAGATCGTCGACGCTGTCTACGCCCGGGATGTCGCAACCGCCAAGCAGTCGGCCATGGACAGCGCCTACTCCAACGAGAAGTTCCTCTCCAACATCGGCCTGGCCAAGGACGGCTCCGCTCCGAAGGGCCAGACGTTCGTCTCCCGAGTCATCCCCGTCGGCACCAAGGTCACCTCGTCGGGGACGGACGCCACCACGGTCGAGGTCTGGTACACCTCGCTGTTCGGCCTCTCCGGTGAAGCCTCGAAGAACCCGGTCACCGAGAGCTGGTACACCACGACGTACGAACTGAAGTGGGTCGACAACGACTGGAAGGTCACCGACTTCCAGCAGAAGGACGGCCCCGTCCCCGTGGGCCGCGATCAGACGGCTTCCACCGCCGACGACATGACGAAGGCCGTCGAGGAGTACGGAGGGTTCACGTATGCGCGCTAACCACCGCATCCTCAAGATCTCGGCGGTCCTCGGAGCCGTTCAGACGACGACGCTGCTGCTGGCCACCCACGCCGTAGCCGCGCCCAGTCCCACTCCGTCCCCCACGAAGAGCAACGACCCCTGTGACCTGATCCGGGGCGCCGCCAAACAGTTCTGCGAAAAAGACAACTCCGGCGGAGGCTCCGGCGGCGCCACCACCGACAACCCCCTCACCGACACCCTCGACCCCCTCGCCTCCCTGGCAAAGGGCTGTGCCGACGCCGCCTCCTGGACGATCGGGAAGCTCAGTGGTGCCGTGAAGGAGACCGCGAACGTCGACTTCACGAACACGAAGTTCCTGCAGCAATACGCCGTCGTGTTCGCGGCGTCCACGATCCTCACCCTCCTGCTGTGGCTGCTGGCCGTGGCCAAGCGGGCCGTGCGAGGCGTGCCCCTCACCACCGCGATCGGCGAAGCCGTCGGCTTCCTCTGGCTCACCGTCCTCGCCTCCGCGTTCACCCCGCTGATCCTCTACACGGTCGTATCAGCCACCGACGGCGTGACGGAGGTACTCGCGAAGGCGACCGGCGACCAGACGGACACCTTCTTCGGCACCTTCTCCGGCGCCCTCAACAAGGGCAACGACATCGGCGGCGGCCCGATCATGCTGATCGTCGTCTCCCTGGTCAGCATCCTCGCCGCCGGCGTCCTCTGGCTGGAGCTGGTCATCCGCGCCGCCCTCCTCTACGTGGGCGCCCTCCTCGGCACCGTCGTCTACGCGGGCCTGGTCGACAAGAACCTGTGGGGACACGTCAGGCGCTGGGCCGGGATCATGATCGCCGTCATCCTGGTCAAACCGGTGATCGTCATCGTGCTCGGCCTCGCCGGCGCCCTCTCCGGCGACAGCGGCCCCGACGCCTTCTCCGCCGTCGTCTCCGGCCTCGCCATCATCCTGCTCGCCATCTTCGCCAGCGCGATGATCTACCGCTTCGTCCCCGGCTTCGGCGACGAGATCGCGAACGGCCGCAACAACCGCATCATGCAGGGCGCCGAGGGCAAGGCCGCGGCCGTCATCAGCTCCCCCGCCACCCTCGTCGCCCAGGGCATCAAGACCCACAGCACCCGCGCCGACAACAACGGAGGGGGCGGAGGCGGCTCCAGCAGCGCCCGCCCCGCCAACCCCGCCTCCGGCGGCGTCGCCGCCCACAGCAGCCGTACCCCCCAGGGCGGCGGCGGAGCAGTCCCCTCCGCCGCGCCCGCGCCGCGCGCACCCAGCCCGGCCAACACCCCGCACGCCAGCAACACCCGCAACAGCAACCGCTCGGGAGGTGAAGGGCGTTGACGACCGAGTCCCACCTGTCCCATCCGGTCACGCCCCGCCGTACGTATCTCATCGGCCGCGCCCGGCCGAACGCGATCGTCGGCCGGAACCGTGAGTCCGGCGAGATCGCGCTGATCATCGCCGGCGCGTTCCTCGGCATGATGTGCGGCCTCCTCGTCCCGGTCCTGTCCATGCGGATCGTGCTGCTCACGGGCTTCCCGCTGCTCGCGCTCGCCGCGGTCTACGTGCCGTACAAGCGCCGCACGTTCTACAAGTGGTTCGAGATCAACCGCTCGTACAAGCGGACCGTCAAGCGCGGGGCCACGTACCGCTCCGGTGCGGTCGAGGCCGGTACGCGGCTCGACGGGCGCGAGGTCGAGATCGGACCGCCGCCGGGAATCGGGCGGATCAGCTGGCTCGCCGCCCCCTTCGGCCCCGACGAGATCGCCGTACTCCTGCACGCCGACCGCAGGACGGTCACGGCCGCCATCGAGATCGAGGGCCCCGGCGTCGGCCTGCGCGATTCCGAGGACCAGGAGGCCCTCGTCGACCGCTTCGGCACGCTGCTCAAGCACGTGGCCAACGGCGACGGGTTCGTCACCCGCATCCAGATGCTCGCCCGCACCCTCCCCGCCGACCCCGACGCCCATGCCAAGGACGTCGCCCTGCGCGGGGACGAGAAGGCGGCGGACTGGCTGGCCCGGTCGTACGACCAGCTCCAGTCCATGGTCTCCACCAGCAGCGAGCAGCACCGCGCCTACCTCGTCGCCTGCATGCACTACACCCGCGAACTGGCCGCCGAGGCCCAGGCCATGGCACGGGCCGCGCGGCCCCAGGCCGGGCGCAAGCTGGACCGGGACGCGGGCCTGGCCGTCGTCATGGCCCGTGAGCTGACCGACATCTGCTCGCGCCTCCAGGAGGCCGACATCCGGGTACGCCAGCCCCTCGGGCAGGGCAGGCTCGCCTCCCTCATCCACTCCATGTACGACCCGGACCACCCCATCGACCACATCCAGGCGATGACCCGGCGCAACGCCTGGCCGGCCGAGCTGGACGCCATGGAGCCCACCTACCTCCAGGCCAAGACCCGCGAGTCCAACACCCGCGCCCCCTGGTGCCACGCCACGGCCTGGGTGAAGGAGTGGCCGATGACCCCCGTCGGCGTCAACTTCCTCGCGCCGCTGCTCGTCCACACCCCCGACGTCATCCGAACGGTCGCCGTGACGATGGATCTCGAACCCACCGAGGTAGCCATCGAACGCATGCTGACCGAGAAGACCAACGACGAGGCCGAGGCCTCCCGCGCCGCCAAGATGAACCGCACGGTGGACCCGCGGGACATCGCCGCGCACAACCGCCTCGACCAGCGCGGCGAGGACCTGGCGAGCGGCGCGGCGGGCGTGAACCTCGTCGGCTACATCACCGTCTCCTCCCGCTCCCCGGAGGCCCTCAACCGCGACAAACGGACCATAAGGGCCTCCGCAGGAAAGTCGTACCTGAAGCTGGAGTGGTGCGACCGCGAGCACCACCGGGCCTTCGTGAACACACTTCCCTTCGCCACCGGCATTCGAAGGTAGGGGCTGATGCGCTGATGCGGGACCCGCTGTCCGTCCTCACCGACGCCTTCACGTCCTTCCTCTTCGGCAAGGTCGAGACGACCCGCCTGCCGGTCCGCACCTCCACGGGCCAGGCCCAGGCGGTCTACCTGCCGACCGCCGCGCCCGGCCTCGGCGACTCCGGCGTCATCATCGGCCGCGAGGTGTACTCCGGGAAGGGCTACATCTACGACCCCTTCCAGCTCTACGGCCAGCAACTCCCGGCCCCCCACTGGCTGGTCCTCGGCGAGTCCGGCAACGGCAAGTCGGCCCTGGAGAAGACGTACGTCCTACGGCAGCTGCGCTTCCGCGACCGCCAGGTGGTCGTCCTCGACGCACAGGGCGAGGACGGGGTCGGCGAATGGAACCTCATCGCCGAGGAGCTGGGAATAACTCCCATCCGTCTGGACCCGACGGCGGCCCTGGACCACGGCATCCGCCTGAACCCCCTGGACCCGGCGATCACGACGACGGGCCAGCTGGCGCTCCTGCGCACCATCATCGAGGTCGCGATGGGCCACGGCCTGGACGAACGCTCCGGCTTCGCCCTCAAAGTCGCCCACTCCTACGTCAACGAGTCCATCCTCGACCGCCAGCCGGTCCTCACCGACATCGTGGAACAGCTACGGCACCCCGAGCCGGAGTCGGCCGAGGCGATGAACGTCGCCATAGACGACGTACGGGCGTGGGGCCTGGACGTGGCCCTGGTCCTGGACCGCCTGGTCGACGGTGACCTGCGCGGCATGTTCGACGGCCCGACGACGGTCGGCATCGACCTGGACGCCCCTCTCATCGTCTTCGACCTGTCCCACATCGACCGCAACTCCATCGCCATGCCGATCCTGATGGCGATCGTCGGCGTGTGGCTGGAGCACACCTGGATCCGCCCCGACCGCAAGAAGCGCATCTTCCTCGTCGAAGAGGCCTGGCACATCATCAACAGCCCCTTCGTGGCCCAGCTGTTCCAGCGCCTGCTGAAGTTCGGCCGACGGCTGGGCCTGTCCTTCGTCGCGGTCGTCCACCACCTGTCCGACGTGGTGGACGGCGCGGCCGCGAAGGAAGCGGCGGCGATCCTCAAAATGGCCTCGACCAGGACCATCTACGCCCAGAAGGCGGACGAGGCGAGGGCCACGGGCCGGGTACTGGGCCTCCCGCGCTGGGCCGTGGAGATCATCCCCACCCTCACCCCCGGCATCGCCGTCTGGGACGTCAACGGCAACGTCCAGGTGGTCAAACACCTGGTCACAGAGACGGAACGCCCGCTGGTCTTCACCGACCGCGCGATGACCGAGTCCTCCAGCGACCTGGTGGCCGACGACGCCCTGCGCGCGGCCGAGCTGGAGGCCGAGCAGCGGGCGGCGGCCTTCGTGGAGCAGCACCTGGGCGACTCCGAATCGACGGTGGCGTAGGGCGGAGGGGCAGAGCGTGAGACCGGACGACCGCGACCGTCACGACAGCCGTGACAACCGCCGGGAAGGCCAGGGCGGCATCCCCGACGGCCTCCTGATCGGCATACTCGGCTTCCTCCTCGGCATGACCCTGCTGGTGTGGACGGCCACGGGTCTGGCGGCCCTCTTCTCCAAGGGCGCCTGGCCCAAGGGCGTCACCTTCACCCGCACCCCCCTGGCCATGCGCCACCTCATCGGCCGGCCCCACGACCTCGCCGGCGCCTGGCCGGACACCCCCACCACCCAACTCTCCGGCTGGGGCCTCTTCTGGGGCCTGCTCATCGGCCAACTGATGATCCTCTTCGTCCTGACCCTGTTCGTGATGGGGACAGTGGCACGGTGGCGAGCGGGAAAGGTACGGAGGGCGTTCGAGCGGGGGGCGACGAAGGGGCGGGCACAGTCGACGGCGTCGGCTCCAGCACCGGAAACGCACTACGAGGTCCCAGTACCCCGCACGGAACCGGAACCGGAACCGGAACCGGAACCCGAACCCGAGCCGGTGGAGCACCTCTCGACCGACGGCGAACGGGCGGGTGAGTGGGAAACACACCGCACCGAAGGCGCGGTGCGCTACGGAGCACCCGCAGCCCGCCACACAGCGGCAACCCAGGCCATCCAGGACGCACAAGGGCCCACCGTGGTCGTCACCTCGAACCCCGCCCTCTGGTCGGAAACCAAGGACGCCAGAGCCAAACTGGGCCCCACCCTCCTCTACGACCCCACCCACCGCTGCGACACCCCCGCCCGCCTCCACTGGTCCCCCACCACAGGCTGCGAAGACAAACAGACGGCCCTGCAGAGAGCCACCGCCCTCCTCAGCCCCGTCCAACCCACAGCCAAGATCGACCAAGCAGTGGCGGACACAGCGACAACGCTCCTGCGGAGCTACCTCCACGCCGCCGCCCTGGAGAACCGCACCATCCGCCACGTCCACCGCTGGTCCCAGGGCACCCAGATCCAGGACGCCGTACGCACCCTCCGTACCCACCCCAAGGCCGCCCCCGGCGCCGCAGGCGAACTCGAAGCCACCCTCACCGCACACCCCGAACGCCGCGACATGGCCCAGGAGTTGACCAGCCGGGCCCTCTCCGCGCTCTTCACGGTCAACATCCGCGAGGCCTGCACTCCAAACCGAACTGATGCGCTCGCCTTGGATTCCTTCGTCCACGAAGGGGGCACGCTTTATGTGGTCGGTGAATCCATCGAGGACCCCAGGACCAACCCAGGCGCGATGCCCCTCCTGACGGCCCTCGTCTCGAGCGTGGTCGAGCGCGGCCGGCGCATGGCCGAACGGTCATCCTCCGGTCGGCTCGACCCACCACTCACCCTGGTCCTGGACGACATCGCGGCCGTGGCGCCGCTCCCCCAGCTGCCGGACCTGCTGGCCACCGGAGCCGACCAGGGAATGCCCACCCTCGCCCTGCTCCGCTCCCGCGAACAGGCCAGATCCCGCTGGCCCCACCAGGAACTCCCCGCTTGACGGACTACCGCTCCAGAACGAACTCCAGCTCGTTCTCGGCCTCGTCCTTCACGAACGACACCACCAGCCCGCTCGGCCCGAACCCCAGCTTGCGGTACGCCCCCTGCGCCCGCGCGTTGTCCGCGTGGACGAACAGCCGTACCCGCTCGGCACCCTGCTCCCACGCCCAGGCCACACCAGCGTCGAACAGAACCTTGATCAGCCCGTTACCCCGGTGCTCCGGCCGCACGAACACACCGACCACATGCCCCTGCCGCCGCTCGACCGGATACCCGGCCCAGTCCTTGGTCCCGGCTTCCTCCAGCAGTACGGTGACCGTGCCGGCCCAGCTCCCGTCCGGCGCCTCGGCGATGAACTGCCGTGCCGAGCCGGACCCTTCACCGGATCTGACGGCCCGCTCCTGATAGAAGGAGTCCGGCCTGTCCAGGGCGTCCTCGTAGGTCTCCAGGAAGGCGATGGGCGCGACCGGATCCCGCAGCGCGTCCAGACGCAACTGCTTCACGGCGGCCCACTCGTCGGGTCGTATCGCACGGACGACATAGTCATCGCTGGTCGGGCTACTCATGGAGCCACGGTAGCCCGCACCCCCGGCACCCCTCACCCGATATTCAGGCCCGATTGTCAGTGGCCGGTCCTACTGTGGCCCCATGACCACCCTTCCCGATCGACCCAACACCGCAGTGCTCGTCATCGACGTGCAGAACGGCGTGGTGGCGAACTCCCACAACCGCGACGACGTCATCGCGAACATCAACACCCTGATCGACAAGGCCCGCGCGGCGGACGTGCCGGTCGTCTGGGTGCAGCACTCCGACGAGGAGCTGGCGTACGGCAGCGAGACCTGGCAGTACGTGCCGGAGCTGACCCGCCAGGACAGCGAGCCCCTCATCCACAAGAAGTACGGGGACTCCTTCGAGGACACCGACCTTGAGTCCGTGCTGGCCGAGCGGAAGGTGGGCCGGCTCCTCGTCACGGGCGCGCAGACGGACGCCTGCATCCGCTCCACCCTGCACGGCGCGATCGTCCGCGGGTACGACACGACGCTGGTCGCCGACGCCCACACCACGGAGGACCTGTCCAAGTACGGCGCTCCCGCCCCGGAGCAGGTGATCGCCCACACCAACCTCTACTGGAGATGGCACAGCGCCCCCGGCCGCCAGGGCGGGACCGTGGAGACGGCCGAGGTGACCTTCTAGCACGTGAACGCAGAAAACCCCCGCATCGAAGATGCGGGGGTTTTCCCAAAATTTGTTCGGCGGCGTCCTACTCTCCCACAGGGTCCCCCTGCAGTACCATCGGCGCTGTGAGGCTTAGCTTCCGGGTTCGGAATGTAACCGGGCGTTTCCCTCACGCTATGACCACCGAAACACTATGAAACTGACAACCAGACCATGCGTGGCCACATGGGGCTGTTCGTGGTTTCAGAACCAACACAGTGGACGCGAGCAACTGAGGACAAGCCCTCGGCCTATTAGTACCAGTCAACTCCACCCGTTACCGGGCTTCCATATCTGGCCTATCAACCCAGTCGTCTACTGGGAGCCTTACCCCATCAAGTGGGTGGGAGTCCTCATCTCGAAGCAGGCTTCCCGCTTAGATGCTTTCAGCGGTTATCCCTCCCGAACGTAGCCAACCAGCCATGCCCTTGGCAGAACAACTGGCACACCAGAGGTTCGTCCGTCCCGGTCCTCTCGTACTAGGGACAGCCCTTCTCAAGACTCCTACGCGCACAGCGGATAGGGACCGAACTGTCTCACGACGTTCTAAACCCAGCTCGCGTACCGCTTTAATGGGCGAACAGCCCAACCCTTGGGACCGACTCCAGCCCCAGGATGCGACGAGCCGACATCGAGGTGCCAAACCATCCCGTCGATATGGACTCTTGGGGAAGATCAGCCTGTTATCCCCGGGGTACCTTTTATCCGTTGAGCGACGGCGCTTCCACAAGCCACCGCCGGATCACTAGTCCCGACTTTCGTCCCTGCTCGACCCGTCGGTCTCACAGTCAAGCTCCCTTGTGCACTTACACTCAACACCTGATTGCCAACCAGGCTGAGGGAACCTTTGGGCGCCTCCGTTACTCTTTAGGAGGCAACCGCCCCAGTTAAACTACCCATCAGACACTGTCCCTGATCCGGATCACGGACCCAGGTTAGACATCCAGCACGACCAGACTGGTATTTCAACGACGACTCCCACCATACTGGCGTATGGCTTTCACAGTCTCCCAGCTATCCTACACAAGCCGAACCGAACACCAATATCAAACTGTAGTAAAGGTCCCGGGGTCTTTCCGTCCTGCTGCGCGAAACGAGCATCTTTACTCGTAGTGCAATTTCACCGGGCCTATGGTTGAGACAGTCGAGAAGTCGTTACGCCATTCGTGCAGGTCGGAACTTACCCGACAAGGAATTTCGCTACCTTAGGATGGTTATAGTTACCACCGCCGTTTACTGGCGCTTAAGTTCTCAGCTTCGCCCCACCGAAATGGAGCTAACCGGTCCCCTTAACGTTCCAGCACCGGGCAGGCGTCAGTCCGTATACATCGCCTTACGGCTTCGCACGGACCTGTGTTTTTAGTAAACAGTCGCTTCTCGCTGGTCTCTGCGGCCACCCCCAGCTCGAACAGCAAGTGTTCTCACCAGGAATGGCCCCCCTTCTCCCGAAGTTACGGGGGCATTTTGCCGAGTTCCTTAACCATAGTTCACCCGAACGCCTCGGTATTCTCTACCTGACCACCTGAGTCGGTTTAGGGTACGGGCCGCCATGAAACTCGCTAGAGGCTTTTCTCGACAGCATAGGATCATCCACTTCGCCACAATCGGCTCGGCATCAGGTCTCAGACTACATGCAAGGCGGATTTGCCTACCTCACGTCCTACACCCTTACCCCGGGACAACCACCGCCCGGGATGGACTACCTTCCTGCGTCACCCCATCACTCACCTACTACCATCTTGGGTCAGCGGCTCCACCACTTTCCTTTCCCCGAAGGGTCCGGAACGGCTTCACGGCCTTAGCATCAATAGGTTCGATGTTTGACGCTTCACAGCGGGTACCGGAATATCAACCGGTTATCCATCGACTACGCCTGTCGGCCTCGCCTTAGGTCCCGACTTACCCTGGGCAGATCAGCTTGACCCAGGAACCCTTAGTCAATCGGCGCAAACGTTTCTCACGTTTGTATCGCTACTCATGCCTGCATTCTCACTCGTCAACCGTCCACAACTACCTTCCGGTGCTGCTTCACCCGGCAGACGACGCTCCCCTACCCATCACAGCACCCGTTGGGGCTATATGCTGCAATGACACGACTTCGGCGGTACGCTTGAGCCCCGCTACATTGTCGGCGCGGAATCACTAGACCAGTGAGCTATTACGCACTCTTTCAAGGGTGGCTGCTTCTAAGCCAACCTCCTGGTTGTCTGTGCGACTCCACATCCTTTCCCACTTAGCGTACGCTTAGGGGCCTTAGTCGATGCTCTGGGCTGTTTCCCTCTCGACCATGGAGCTTATCCCCCACAGTCTCACTGCCGCGCTCTCACTTACCGGCATTCGGAGTTTGGCTAAGGTCAGTAACCCGGTAGGGCCCATCGCCTATCCAGTGCTCTACCTCCGGCAAGAAACACACGACGCTGCACCTAAATGCATTTCGGGGAGAACCAGCTATCACGGAGTTTGATTGGCCTTTCACCCCTAACCACAGGTCATCCCCCAGGTTTTCAACCCTGGTGGGTTCGGTCCTCCACGAAGTCTTACCTCCGCTTCAACCTGCCCATGGCTAGATCACTCCGCTTCGGGTCTTGAGCGTGCTACTGAAGCGCCCTATTCGGACTCGCTTTCGCTACGGCTTCCCCACCCGGGTTAACCTCGCAACACACCGCAAACTCGCAGGCTCATTCTTCAAAAGGCACGCAGTCACGAGAATGTGCAAGCACATTCCGACGCTCCCACGGCTTGTAGGCACACGGTTTCAGGTACTATTTCACTCCGCTCCCGCGGTACTTTTCACCATTCCCTCACGGTACTATCCGCTATCGGTCACCAGGGAATATTTAGGCTTAGCGGGTGGTCCCGCCAGATTCACACGGGATTTCTCGGGCCCCGTGCTACTTGGGTGTCTCTCAAACGAGCCGCTGACGTTTCGACTACGGGGGTCTTACCCTCTACGCCGGACCTTTCGCATGTCCTTCGCCTACATCAACGGTTTCTGACTCGTCCTGTCGCCGGCAGACGACAGAAGAGAGATCCCACAACCCCGCATGCGCAACCCCTGCCGGGTCTCACACGCATACGGTTTGGCCTCATCCGGTTTCGCTCGCCACTACTCCCGGAATCACGGTTGTTTTCTCTTCCTGAGGGTACTGAGATGTTTCACTTCCCCTCGTTCCCTCCACACTGCCTATGTGTTCAGCAGCGGGTGACAGCCCATGACGACTGCCGGGTTTCCCCATTCGGAAACCCCCGGATCAAAGCCTGGTTGACGACTCCCCGGGGACTATCGCGGCCTCCCACGTCCTTCATCGGTTCCTGGTGCCAAGGCATCCACCGTGCGCCCTTAAAAACTTGGCCACAGATGCTCGCGTCCACTGTGCAGTTCTCAAACAACGACCAGCCACCCATCACCCCGAACCACAAGATTCGAGTGCACTGGGGCCGGCGACTGAGGAAAACCATTCCCTCAGACACCCAACAGCGTGCCCGACACCCTCGCCTTCTTCTTCATCCGTTCCACGCCGAAGCAGTACTAGGAAGAGAAGCAGACCGAGTGTGCCGAATAATCAACGTTCCACCCATGAGCTAACCACCGCCAGACATTCGCTGGCGTAGTGGCTCTGGCTGCCTTGCGGCAGCTAGATGCTCCTTAGAAAGGAGGTGATCCAGCCGCACCTTCCGGTACGGCTACCTTGTTACGACTTCGTCCCAATCGCTAGTCCCACCTTCGACAGCTCCCTCCCACAAGGGGTTGGGCCACCGGCTTCGGGTGTTACCAACTTTCGTGACGTGACGGGCGGTGTGTACAAGGCCCGGGAACGTATTCACCGCAGCAATGCTGATCTGCGATTACTAGCGACTCCGACTTCATGGGGTCGAGTTGCAGACCCCAATCCGAACTGAGACCGGCTTTTTGAGATTCGCTCCACCTCACGGTATCGCAGCTCTTTGTACCGGCCATTGTAGCACGTGTGCAGCCCAAGACATAAGGGGCATGATGACTTGACGTCGTCCCCACCTTCCTCCGAGTTGACCCCGGCGGTCTCCTGTGAGTCCCCATCACCCCGAAGGGCATGCTGGCAACACAGAACAAGGGTTGCGCTCGTTGCGGGACTTAACCCAACATCTCACGACACGAGCTGACGACAGCCATGCACCACCTGTACACCGACCACAAGGGGGGCACTATCTCTAATGCTTTCCGGTGTATGTCAAGCCTTGGTAAGGTTCTTCGCGTTGCGTCGAATTAAGCCACATGCTCCGCCGCTTGTGCGGGCCCCCGTCAATTCCTTTGAGTTTTAGCCTTGCGGCCGTACTCCCCAGGCGGGGAACTTAATGCGTTAGCTGCGGCACCGACGACGTGGAATGTCGCCAACACCTAGTTCCCACCGTTTACGGCGTGGACTACCAGGGTATCTAATCCTGTTCGCTCCCCACGCTTTCGCTCCTCAGCGTCAGTAATGGCCCAGAGATCCGCCTTCGCCACCGGTGTTCCTCCTGATATCTGCGCATTTCACCGCTACACCAGGAATTCCGATCTCCCCTACCACACTCTAGCTAGCCCGTATCGACTGCAGACCCGAGGTTAAGCCTCGGGCTTTCACAATCGACGTGACAAGCCGCCTACGAGCTCTTTACGCCCAATAATTCCGGACAACGCTTGCGCCCTACGTATTACCGCGGCTGCTGGCACGTAGTTAGCCGGCGCTTCTTCTGCAGGTACCGTCACTTTCGCTTCTTCCCTGCTGAAAGAGGTTTACAACCCGAAGGCCGTCATCCCTCACGCGGCGTCGCTGCATCAGGCTTTCGCCCATTGTGCAATATTCCCCACTGCTGCCTCCCGTAGGAGTCTGGGCCGTGTCTCAGTCCCAGTGTGGCCGGTCGCCCTCTCAGGCCGGCTACCCGTCGTCGCCTTGGTGAGCCATTACCTCACCAACAAGCTGATAGGCCGCGGGCTCATCCTTCACCGCCGGAGCTTTCCAACCCCCAAGATGCCTTGGAGGCTCGTATCCGGTATTAGACCCCGTTTCCAGGGCTTGTCCCAGAGTGAAGGGCAGATTGCCCACGTGTTACTCACCCGTTCGCCACTAATCCACCCCGAAGGGCTTCATCGTTCGACTTGCATGTGTTAAGCACGCCGCCAGCGTTCGTCCTGAGCCAGGATCAAACTCTCCGTGAATGTTTACCGGTAATCCGGTGCACACATCACGAGAGCGGTCCAAGAGGAGGAATGATCCTCTCGGACACAGCGTCCTCGCTGTGTTATTTCAAAGGAACCTCGTCCCAGCCGTGATGGCCGGAGACGGGGTATCAACATATCTGGCGTTGATTTTTGGCACGCTGTTGAGTTCTCAAGGAACGGTCGCTTCCTTTGTACTCACCCTCTCGGGCTTTCCTCCGGGCGCTTCCCTTCGGTCTTGCGTTTCCGACTCTATCAGATCTTTTCTCGATCCGATTTCCTCGGTGCTTTCCAGGTTTCCGCTCTCGCGGTTTCCTTTCCGGCGGTTCCGACTCTATCAGATCCTTTCGGCGTCTGACCCCCAGTCAGCGGGGCTTGTCTTCACGGCTGTTGGGCCGTTCCGACGTCTCAAACCTTAGCGGATCCGCCCGGCGATTCCCAATCGGGCCGCCGAGTCCCTATTCGAATTGAATTCGGGCACGCCGAAATCAATCCCATCGGGAGATCGTGCTGGTGGAGTGAGGTGCCGCTCGAAGCGGCGGAGGTGCTGTCGAAGAACCGTTACGGCTCTGCGGCAACCCGGAGAACTTTACGGATCGCTCAGGGGTGTGTCAACCATCCCTGTCAAGATCTTTTACCGGTGCCTCAGTCCAGGTCGCTGAGGCGGCCGCCGGCGTCCGGCTGGGCGTGTTCCACCCGGCGGAGCAGCCTGGTCAGGACCTCGCCGAGCACCGCGCGCTCCGCTGGGGTGAGGTCCTGGAGCAGGTCCTCCTCGAAGACGCTCGCGAGACGCATCGCCTCCAGCCACTTCTCCCGGCCCTCGGGAGTCAGCTCGACGATCACCCGGACGCGGTTGGACTCGTCGCGCTCCCGGGTGACCAGCCCCTCGGCGACCATGCGGTCGATCCGGTGGGTCATGGCGGCCGGGGTGAGGCCGAGTCGCTTGGCGAGGTCGCTGGGGCCCATGCGGTACGGGACGCCGGAGAGGACCAGCGCCTTGAGGACCTCCCAGTCGGCGTTGCCGATGCCGAGGGCGGCGGTCTGGCGGCCGTAGGCGACGTTCATACGGCGGTTCAGCCGGGACAGCGCCGACACGATCTTCTCGACCTGGGGATCGAGGTCCAGGAACTCGCGCTGGTAGGCGGCGATCTGTTCTTCGAGCGTCGGCTCCGTGACGCCGCCGGGGGTCTCGGACATGGCCGCAGTATCGCACGGAGCCACTTTGCCTTGAAGTCCTTCGCTGTGTACTCTTTAGCTTCGAACTTTAGCTTTGAAGTCTTCACTCCTAACTAGTGAGAGAGGTGAACGTGACCAGGGCGATGGGCGCAGCGATGCGCCGGATCCACGTGGGCAACGCACTCAGCGCATTCGGGCTCGGCTTCACGGTCCCCTACCTGTACGTCTATGTGGCGCAGGTGCGGGGTCTGGGAGCCATGACGGCGGGACTCGTGCTCGCCGTCTTCGCCGTTGCCGCGCTGATCGTGCTGCCGTTCGCCGGTCGGGCGATCGTGCGGCGCGGCCCGCTGCCGGTCCTGCTCGCCGCCCTGGTCACCGCCGCGCTGGGTGCGCTGAGCCTCGGGCTCGCCGGGAGCGCGGGTGCCGTACTGCTGTCCGCCGCGGCGCTCGGGGCGGGGCAGGCCGTGATGCAGCCCGCGCTGGCGACGATGATCGTGGACTGCTCGACCGCGGAGACCCGGTCGCGGGCGTTCGCGATGCAGTTCTTCCTGCAGAACCTGGGGCTCGGCGTCGGTGGACTCATCGGCGGTCACCTCGTCGACACCACGCGGGTCTCGTCCTTCACGCTGCTGTTCGCGATCGAGGCGGCGATGTTCGTGCTGCTGGCCGTGGTGATGGCGACGGTGCGGCTGCCGCACTCGCCGCGGATCGCCGACGCGCCGGCCGCTTCGGCGAAGGGCGGCTGGAAGCAGCTGCTCGGTAACCGGGCGATGGTGCAGCTGTGTGTGCTGGGCTTCGTGCTGTTCTTCGCCTGCTACGGGCAGTTCGAGTCGGGGCTGAGCGCGTACGGCGTGGAGGCCGCTGGGATATCCACCTCCGCGCTCGGTACGGCGCTGGCTGCGAACACGATGATGATCGTTGTCGCGCAGTTCGCCGTGCTGAAGTTCGTGGAGCGGCGTCGGCGGTCTCGGGTGATCGCCGGTGTGGGGCTCATCTGGGCCGTGGCCTGGCTTGCGGCGGGGTATGCGGGGCTTGGGCACGGCAGCCAGGAGATGGCGACGGCTGCGTTCGTGTCGACGTACGCCCTGTTCGGGCTGGGTGAGGCGATGTTGTCTCCGACGGTTGCTCCGCTCGTGGCCGATCTGGCGCCGGAGGAGATGGCTGGGCAGTACAACTCTGCTTTTGCGCTGGTCAAGCAGCTTGCGTTGGCTGTTGGGCCGGCGGTGGGCGGGCCTCTCGGGGCCTCGCTGCATGCCCCGTACGTCGTGACCTTCCTGCTGTTCTCGCTGGGCATCACGGTGCTGGCGCTGCGGCTGGGGAGTCGGCTGACTGCTGCCCAGGATCAGCCGTGGGCTGCGGCGAGGAGCCGTGTGGTGGCCCGGGGTGGGGCCCCCGCGGAGCCGGTTGCCGCGGAGGCATAAGGCACCCGGCGTCGGCGCGGGCCGGGGGTGGGTGCGCTCGCCCGCGCTGGCGGGGCTGCGACTCCCTAGGGGCGCGGGGAACTGCGCGATCAGCCCCCTCGCGCCCGCACCCGGAAGACGGGCGGGAGCCCTGCCGCGCCTAGCCCCTCGGCAACAGGAACTCGCACCACACTGCCTTGCCCCCGCCGGGGGTTCGTCGCGACCCCCAGTTCGAGGCGATCGTGGCGACGATGGCGATGCCCCTGCCCGACTCGTCGCCAGGCTCGGCTCGGCGGCGGCGGGGAAGGTGGTCGTCGCCGTCCGTGACCTCGATGATCAGGCGGCGGTCGGTGCGGCGGAGCCGGAGTCGCATGGGTGGGGTGCCGTGCTGGAGGGAGTTGGCGACCAGCTCGCTGGTGGCCAGGACGCCCAGGTCGTGCAGGTCGGCCGGGAAGCGCCAGCTCGTCAGGACGCCGGAGGCGAACGCGCGGGCACGGGGGGCCGCTTCCACGCCGCCGAGGAGTTCCAGGGCCGCGTTGCGGAAGAGGTCGCCCTCGGGGCCCGTACGAGCGGGGTGCTGGAGGACCAGGACGGCGACATCGTCGTCGTGGTCGGCGGTGACGCCGGCCGAGCGGACCAGGCGGTCGCAGACGACCTGGGGGGTGCCGGTCGCGCCGGAGAGGGCGCGTTCGAGGGCGGCGATTCCCTCGTCCAGGTCCTCGTTACGGCGTTCGACCAGGCCGTCCGTGTAGAGGACCGCCGTGGAGCCGGGGCTCAGCGCGATCGAGCCCGAGGCGTGCATCCAGCCGCCGGTGCCGAGCGGCGGGCCGGTGGGTTCGTCGGCGCGCACGACCGTGCCGTTCTCGTCGCGGACCAGGATGGGCAGATGGCCGGCGGAGGCGTACACCAGGCGGCCCTCGTTCGGGTCGTGGACGGCGTACACGCAGGTGGCGATCTGGTTGGCGTCGATCTCGGTGGCGAGGCCGTCGAGGAGTTGCAGGACCTCGTGCGGGGGAAGGTCGAGGCGGGCGTAGGCGCGGACGGCCGTACGGAGCTGGCCCATGACGGCGGCGGCGCGGACGCCTCGGCCCATGACGTCGCCGATCACGAGCGCGGTGCGGCCGCCGCCGAGGGTGATCACGTCGTACCAGTCGCCGCCGACCGCGGCCTCCGTGCCGCCGGGCTGGTAGGTGGCGGCGATGCGCAGGTCGTCCGGCTGCTCCAGTTCCTGGGGCAGGAGCGAGCGCTGCAACGTCACCGCCGTCTCGCGCTGGCGGCGCTCGCTGGCGCGCAGGCGTTCGGCGGCCTCGGCGTGGTCGGTGACGTCGGTGGCGAAGACGAGAACCGCGCCGTCGCCGCCGTCCTCGGCCACCGGCGTGCAGGTGAAGGTGTAGGAGCGGCCGTCGACGGCCTTGCGGGACTTCAGGGTGCGGGGCTTGCCGCTGCGCAGCACCTGGTCGAGGAGGGGCAGGAGGCCCAGTTCGGCGAGTTCCGGGAGCGCCTCGCGGGCCGGTGCGCCCGGGGGGCGTACGCCGAAGGCCGCCGCATAGGCGTCGTTGACGTAGGCGATGCGGTGGTCGGGGCCGTGGACCAGGGCGACGAGGGCCGGGACGCGGTCGAGGACGTCGCGCGCGGGCAGTTCGTCGACGGCGGGTACGGGCGGTGCCCCGTCGGCCGGTTGTTGTTCGGCGCGGGCCGCGGGCACGGAGCCTTCCCCCCGCCGGTCCGGGGAGACCGCGGTCTCGGTCCGCGCTGCGGCGCGGCGCTGCGTTCCGGGGAGCCGGGCGCTCCAGCGCGTGAAGTTCACAGTGGGGAAAGCCTCGTGGGTGCTGAGGGCGGGCAGGTGCCCGTCCGAGGACGTGGGGCAGTGTGGCAGGTGGCCGTCCGCGGCGTTATCCGTCAGACGCCGGGGCGGGCCGGGTAGTTCCTGGGTCCGGTCAGGACGACCCCTTCGGGTTGTCCGAGGGGCTGTGAGGAGGCTTTCCACCGGCCGCGAGTTCGAACTCCGCTCGGGGATGTTCGAGCGAACCGAGCGAGACGATCTCCCGTTTGAAGAGCCCGGCCAGGGTCCATTCCGCCAGCACACGGGCCTTTCGGTTGAAGGTGGGCACCCTGCTGAGGTGGTACACGCGGTGCATGAACCAGGCAGGGTAGCCCTTCAGCTTGCGCCCGTAGACCTGGGCGACGCCCTTGTGCAGGCCCAGGGAGGCGACGGAGCCGACGTACTTGTGCGCGTACGTCTCCAGGGGTTCGCCGCGCAGCGCGTGGACGATGTTGTCACCGAGGACCCTGGCCTGGCGGACCGCGTGCTGGGCGTTGGGGGCGGTGTCGGTGCCGGGTTCGGCGGCGGTGACGTCGGGTACGGCCGCGGCGTCACCGGCGGCCCAGGCGTGCGGGGCGCCGTCGACGGTCAGTTCGGCGGTGCACTTGAGGCGGCCGCGCCCGTTGAGGGGCAGGTCGGTGGCGGCGAGCAGCGGGTGCGGTTTGACGCCGGCGGTCCACACGACCGTACGAGTCGGGAAGCGCTGGCCGTCGCTGAGGACGGCGACGCGGTCGGCGCAGGAGTCCAGGCGGGTGTCGAGCAGGACCTGGATGTTGCGGCGGCGCAGCTGGGTGACGGTGTAGCGGCCCATCTCCTCGCCGACCTCGGGAAGGATGCGGTCGGAGGCCTCCACGAGGATCCACTTCATGTCTTCCGGGCGGACGTTGTGGTAGTAGCGCGCGGTGTAGCGGGCCATGTCCTCGAGTTCGCCCAGTGCCTCGACTCCTGCGTAGCCGCCGCCGACGAAGACGAAGGTGAGGGCGGCGTCGCGGATCGCGGGGTCGCGGGTGGAGGAGGCGATGTCCATCTGCTCGATGACGTGGTTGCGCAGGCCGATCGCCTCTTCGACGGTCTTGAATCCGATGCCGTACTCGGCGAGGCCAGGGATGGGCAGGGTGCGGGAGATCGAGCCGGGGGCGAGGACGAGTTCGTCGTAGCCGAGGAGTTCGGCGGCCTTGCCCTCCTCGGTGGTGGCGAGCGTGGTGACGGCGGCGGTGCGCACCGCGTGGTCGATGGAGGTGACCTCGCCGACGACGACGTGGCACTGGTCCAGGACGCGGCGCAGCGGTACGACGACATGACGAGGGGAGATCGAACCTGCGGCCGCTTCGGGGAGGAACGGCTGGTACGTCATGTAGGGGTCGGGTGTGACGACGGTGATGTCGACCTCGCCCCGCCTCAGCTCCTGCTTCAACCTCCGCTGCAGACGCAGGGCCGTGTACATCCCGACGTAGCCGCCGCCGACAACCAGAATGCGCGCACGTTCCTTCACCATCCCATGACGCACCCGGCGCTGTTGTTTGTCCACAGCCCCGGCAATTTGTGTGACCGGCGAGCGGGTGTGCGCGGGGGCGGGTGCGCCGTCGGGACCGGGCGAAAGCGGGCAGGTCAGCAGGGGCGGGAGGGAGGGGGCGAAGGCGTGGAATCGGGACATAAATGACCCGTACTCCGATCGGGGGGCGCTCTGTGCGGAACCTGCCCCTTCTGAATTGACCCTCACTCAACTATGTTCGTGTGTCGACGGGGTGTAGGGAATGTGGTCGAACGGGTCCGCGACGGGCGGATCCGCTCGGGACCGATGCCACTTCCGCGCACTCCGGTATTCAGTGACGGGGAGAGTCTCCGGGGGGAGACGTCATTAACCGGGGGAAACACATGCATGTTCAGGACACTCATTGGTCATCGGCAGCCGCCCTCGCATCGGGCGGGCCGGCAGTGAGCGCGGCGGCGGGCAGCGGGCGCGCCGACGGGGTGCGTACGACGCCGCTGCGGGTGGACGCACAGCGCAATCTGGAGCACGTGCTGCGTGCGGCGCGTGAGGTGTTCGGCGAGCTGGGGTACGGCGCGCCGATGGAGGACGTGGCGCGGCGGGCTCGGGTCGGTGTCGGCACGGTGTACCGGCGCTTCCCGAGCAAGGACGTACTGGTCCGGCGGATAGCCGAGGAGGAGACCGCGCGGCTGACCGAGCAGGCGCGGGCCGCGCTCGGGCAGGAGGACGAGCCGTGGTCGGCGCTGTCCCGCTTCCTGCGGACGTCTGTGGCGTCGGGGGCGGGGCGGTTGCTGCCGCCGCAGGTGCTGCGGGTGGGGGTCGCGGACGAGGAGTCCAGCGGTTCTGCCGGGGCGGCCGAGGAGGCTCGGGTGCCTCAGCAGCGGTCTCAGCCGGGTGCGGGTGAGCTGCGGCTGGTGTCGGAGTCGGGCTCGGACGACGGTGGGGCCGGTGCGCTGCTCGAAGTTGTGGGGCAGTTGGTGGACCGTGCCCGGGCGGCGGGTGCGCTGCGGGCGGATGTGTCCGTGGCGGATGTGCTGCTGGTGATCGCTACGGCGGCGCCGTCGTTGCCGGATGCGGCGCAGCAGGCTGCGGCCTCGGCTCGGCTGCTGGACATTCTGTTGGAGGGGCTTCGGTCTCGGCCGGCGTAGGGGGCGCCAGTCGCCTCGGCTTCGCCTTCGGCGGATTGCCACCCGCACCACCCGTGCGACTGGCGCGGTCGGGTGCGGGTGGCCCCTGTGGGGCGGATTCGCCGTCGGCGACTGCGGGAGCGTGGATCGGGTGCCATCCGGCAGGCGCCCGTGCGGCTAACGCGGGCGGGTGCGTGTGGGCCCTGCGGGGCGGATTCGCTGTCGGCGGGTGACGGACCGTGAGGCTGACCGTCATGCGGCGGGACTTCGGTGCTTGCCGGGCTCGTTCGGGGGATGTTCGGTTGCTCGTGGTGACAAGTGCGCTCGGATGAGTGGATGGTGCGTACGGGCTGTCCTTGAACGAAAGACAATGTGGGACCCTGAGCCGTGACGGGTTGGGCTGGGCCGGTGTCGGGGGCTTTGCGCGATGGGCGTTGACGGGTGGGACGAGTCACGCGGTGACGGTGGCTCCGAGACCGGAGGGCTGACCTCGCCGCAGGTGCCGAGTCAGGGCGGGCGGGGCGGAGCGGCTCCGGCCGGGGCGCCCAGGGATGAGAGCGTGCCTGCTCAGCGTGGTGGCAGTGCGCTGCCGCCGCCCCGGGAAATGCCGTCCGGCGACGGTGAGTTGATCGAGCGGATGCGGGCGGGGGACGACTCCGCCTACGAGGAGCTGTACCGGCGACACGCGGATGCGGTGCGCCGGTATGCCCGTACCTGTTGCCGGGACGGGCACACCGCGGACGACCTCACCGCCGAGGTCTTCGCCCGCATGCTGCAGGCGGTGCGTGGCGGGTCGGGGCCCGAGCACGCCGTACGGGCCTATCTGCTGACCTCCGTGCGGCGCGTTGCCGCGCACTGGGGCAAGTCCACGCGGCGCGAGCAGCTCGTCGACGACTTCGCCGTGTTCGCGCAGCAGGCCTCCCGGGGATCCGAGGTGTCGGCCGGCGACACTCTGGACCTGGGTGCCGATGTGCGGGCCATGCACGGGGCCGAGCAGTCCATGGCCATGCAGGCCTTCCGCTCGCTGCCCGAGCGCTGGCAGGCCGTGCTGTGGCACACCGAGGTGGAGGACGAGTCGCCGAGCCAGGTGGCCGTCCTGTTCGGGCTGGACGCCAACGGCACCCGGGTGCTGGCGAGCCGTGCCCGCGAGGGGCTGAAGCAGGCCTATCTGCAGGCTCACGTCAGCGCCTCGCTCGCCGGCGACGAGGAGTGCGCCCGCTACGCCGACCAGCTCGGCACCTACGCCCGCCGCAAGTTGCGCATCCGTGCCGAACGGGGTCTGCGCAAGCACCTGGACGAGTGCGCCCGGTGCCGGCTGGCGGCCGCGCAGATCGAGGAAGTCGCGAGCGGGATCCCCGCGGTGGTGCCGGTCGCGGTCGTCGGCTGGTTCGGGGCCGCCGGGTATGCGAAGGCGCTCGGGATCATCGCCGGTGGCGCCGGGGTGGGTGCGGCAGGTGCCGCGGCCGCCGCCGGCGGGTCCTCCGGTGGTGCGGGTGCGAGTGCGGGTGGTGGTGCGGCGGCCTCGGAAGGGCTCGGGGCGCCGTTGAAGGCCGGGATCGCGGCCGGTGTGGTCGGCGTGGCCGCCACCGTGGTGGCACTGGCCCTGGTCAACGACAGCCATCCGGCCAAGGAAGTGGCCAAGCCGGCGGCGTCACCTCCGGCCGTCCAGCAGCCGCAGCCGCCGACGCCCGCTCCCACCCCCACGCCCGGCAAGAAGAAGCCCGCGCCGGTGCCGGTGGCGCTGGCCCCCGAGCCGAACCCCACGCCGACGCCGACTCCCTCCCTGAAGCCCACGCCCACTCCCACCCCGAAGCCGGCCCCCACACCCACCCCGACGCCGACGCCGAGACCCAAGCCGACCCCGACGCCCACACCCACTCCCACCCCCACGCCGCCACCGGCTCCCGTCGTCTACGAGTGGAGCGATCTGCGGTACGACGTCAACGGCGACGGCACCCGGCCCGAGATGCGGCTGCGCGAGAGCAGCTGGGTGTGGCAGCGGTACGGGATGTCGATCGCCGGCAAGCAGTACGCGCGCGGTGTCACCGTGCACGGCCAGTCCTCCGTCACCATCGACCTCAACCGCCAGTGCACCGCCTACGACGCCCTGGCCGGTGTGGACGACCTGACCCTCGGGCTCGGCAAGGTCTCCTTCTCCGTCTACGCCGACGGGGTCCGGCTGTGGCAGTCCGGGATGGTCAAGGGCTGGGACGCGGCCGTGCCCGTCCATGTCGATCTGACCGGACGCAGGACCGTACGGCTCGTGGTGGAACCGCACAGCAACGTCTTCGACCGGGGCGCGCTGGCGGACTGGGCCGAGTCCCGGTTCACCTGCCGCTAGCGGGGATCACCGGTCCGGGCGGTCGCCGGCGCCTCCAGTTCCCGTAGGACGTCCTCCGGGGTGAACGACGCGCCCCGGGCTCGCTCGGCCGCGAAGCGGTCCGCAGGCAGCTCCGCGCGGGCCTCGGTGTCGATCCGCTCGGCCCGGGTGCGCTCCGGCTCGGGGCGCGGGTGGCCGGCGCGCCAGTGCTCGGCGGCCGCGAACAGCCGTACCGCGCCCGCCAGGTCGCCGAGCCTGGCCAGCAGGTCGGCGCCGATGTCCGCCAGCCCCGCCGTGAACGACTCGGCGCAGCGCCGCTCCACCGCCTCGCGCAGTGCCTCGGCCACGATCGGCAGGGCCGGCCGGGGACCGGACTCGCCGGCCGTGATCAGGGCCTCGACCGTGCGCAGGGCGGCCGTGAACTGCGGTGGCGGGGTGCCGCCCGCCGAGACCGTGCAGGTCGTCTCGTACAGCTCCCGCGCGCGGGCCAGGTCGCCGTCGCTCACGGCGATGTGGGCCCGCAGCATCAGGACGAACGCCCGGGACTCCGCCACCCCGTACCGGTCGGCGGCCGTGCCGGCCTCGTCCAGGGCCGCGAGGGCGCCCGCGCGGTCCCCGGAGCGGTAGGCGATCTCGGCGAGCCGCGCCATGAGGAAGGGCGACTCGGCGTAGGCGCCCACCTCGTAGGCGAGCCGCAGCGCCTCCTCGTACTCGCCGCGGGCCTCAGCGAACCTGCCGCGGGCCATGGCCGCCTCACCGGCCGCGCTGCACACCTGTGCCCGCATCCAGCGGTCGCCTACGCGGCGGCTGAGGGCCCGCAGCTCCGCCAGGTCCTCGTCCACGCCGCGCAGGTTGCCCGGCGAGTCGACGACCACGTGGGTGCGGTACATCAGGGAGACGCCGATCTCCCAGTCCCCGCCGTGTCTGCGGCAGTTGGCGACCGCCGCGGCCATGTCGGGTCCCAGGTCGACCGGGCCGCCCAGGTAGTAGGCGGTCAGCGGCCAGACGATGCCGGGCAGGCGGGCGGCCTGCGGACCGCCGTGCTCGAAGCCGGCCCGTACCCGCGCGATGTACTGCGGGGCCCGCTCGTCGGCCGCGAGGTTCGCCGTGCTCGTCTCGGAGGTCAGGAACAGGTCGAGCATCCGCAGGTCCATGCGCAGCTCGCGCAGCGGGTGGCCCGCCTCGCCGTCGGGTGCGGCGAGGAAGGCGCCGACCGGGTCGGCCGACTCCGTCAGCGCGGCGAGAGCGGCCTGCGCCGCGCCCTCGGGCAGGGCGTCGCGGGCAACGCCCAGGCGCAGCACCTGCCGCACCCACTCCACCGCCTCCTGGCGGTAGTTGCGCAGCCACCAGAACCAGCCGATCGCCAGGACGATCGCGCCGGCCTCCGCCTCGTCCCCGGCGCGCAGCGCGCGGTCCAGAGCCGCGCGGATGTTGTCGAGCTCGCTCTCCAGACGGCCGATCCAGGGTAGTTGGGCCGCCGAGCGCAGCTGGGGCTCGGCCTGTTCGACCAGTACGCGCACCCACGCGCGGTGCCGCCGCTCGGCCGCCACGCGCAGCTCGGGGAACTCGGCGGTGCGCTCGGTGGCGTACTCGTGGATGGTCTCCAGCATCCGGTACCGCATGCCGTCGAAGGAGTCGGAACCGTCCGGGGCGGCCACGACGAGGGACTTGTCCACGAGGGCGCCGATCAGCTCCGCCGCCGGGCCGGTGCACACCGCCTCGGCCGCCGTGAGGTCCCAGCCGCCGGCGAACACCGACACCTCGCGCAGCATCGTCCGCTCCCGCTCGTCGAGCAGATCCCAGGACCAGTCGACCACCGCGCGCAGGGTCTGCTGGCGGGGCAGGACCGTGCGGCTTCCGGAGGTGAGCAGGCGGAAGCGGTCGTCCAGCCGGTCGGCGATCTGCCGCGGGGTGAGCAGCCTGAGCCGGGCCGCGGCCAGCTCGATGGCGAGCGGCAGCCCGTCCAGGCGGCGGCAGATCTCCGCGACGGCCTCGGTGTCGCGGAGCACCGCGTCGGCGTCGGGACGGACGGCCTGCGCGCGCTCCGCGAAGAGGCGGTGCGCCTGCTCGGGGACGAGGGGTTCGACCGGGCGCACCGACTCACCGGGGACGCCCAGAGGTTCACGGCTGGTGGCGAGGACCGTGAGCCCGGGGCAGTGGGTGAGGAGGGTCTCGGCGAGGGCGGCGGCCGCGCCGATGACGTGTTCGCAGTTGTCAAGGATCAGGAGTTGGCTGCGCGGGGCGCAGTACTCGATCAGCAGGGCCGTGGAGTCGGCCTGCGGGGTCGCCAGGTCGTTGGCCAGGAGCACGGTCTCGCGCAGACCGAGGGCGCTGACCACCGCGCCGGGCACCGCCTCCGGTCGGTCGAGCGGGGCCAGCTCGACCAGCCATGCCTGGGGCAGCCCTGCGGCGGCCTCCTCGGCGAGGCGGGTCTTTCCCGAGCCGCCCGGTCCGGTGAGGGTGACCAGGCGGGCCCTGTGCAAGTCGGAACGAATGGCTTCGAGTTCTGGTTCCCGGCCGACGAAGGACGTCAGGCGGGGGCGGAGGTTGCCCGTCCGCTCCGGGGGGCGGGTGGGGGCCGGGGCGGGTGCGGGCGGTTCCTGCTCCAGCAACGACCCGTGCAGGGCTTTGAGTTCCGGGCCGGGGTCGGTGCCGAAGGTGTCGGCGAGGGTGCGGCGGGCGGACTCGTAGGCGGCGAGGGCGTCGGCGGGGCGGCCGGCGTCGCGCAGGGCGCGGATGAGGAGGGCGTGCAGGGGTTCGTCGTACGGGTGGGCGGTGGTCAGTTCCGTCAGGTCCGGTACGACGTCCTGGGCGCGGCCCAGGCGCAGGCGGCCCTCGGCGCGGGCCCGGAGCGCCTCCAGGCGGAGCGCGTCCGGGCGGGCGGCGGCGGTGCAGTCGGGGAGGTCGGCGAGGGCGGGGCCGTGCCACAGGGCGAGCGCCTCGTCCAGGGCGTGGGACGCGGTGCGGGCGTCGTCGCGGTCCAGAGCCGCCGTGGCCGTGCGCACCAGGGACTCGAAGACGAAGAGGTCCACGTCGTCCTCGGTGGCGGCGAGGCGGTAGCCGCCGGGTTCCAGGGTCACGGTGTCCTTGCCGAGGGCCCTGCGGAGGCGGCCCACCAGGGCCTGGAGGGCGGCCGGGGCGTCCTCGGGCGGGTCGCCCGCCCAGACCTCCGCGATCAGGGTCTGGGGGGCGGTGACCCTCCCGGGGCGGAGCGCCAGTGCGGTGAGCAGCGCGCGCAGGCGGGGGCCGCCGACCGCTCCGACGGTTCCCTGGTCGTCCTCCGCCTGGGTGACGCCCAGGATTCTGTACCGCACCGGGTCATTGTCGCGGGGGGTGCGGGGTTGGGCCACGGTGTTTCGGTGGCGGGGGTCTGGGGTGCGGGTCGGCTGGGCGCGGGGTCCGGTACCGGCGCTGGATCGGCACCTGGAGCTGCGGTGGGCCGGGGGCGGGTTTCGCTCGCCCGCGCTGGCGGGGTGTAGCTGCGCCCACCCGTGCCGCCCCAGCGGCACGACTGCCCGCAGCTACGGCGGCATGTCAGACCGCGGTCGATCGGCTGCGGCTGCCCGCAGCTACGCCGGGACGACCGGCCGCAGCCGGCTGCGGCTGCGGCGCCCATGCAGCGCCGACGGGGCTGCAACCCCCTAGGGGCGCGGGGCTGTATCGATTTGCGGCTCCGCCGCGTGGGCGCGATCAGCCCCCACCTGCCCGCACCCGGCATACGGGCTGCAGCCACGGCGGAGCGGCCGGCAGGCTCACGCTCCCGAGGCCAGCGCGCTTCTTCTTGGGGTGATGCCGGAGGGGACCGCGCGGGCTCGGGCCGGGGTGCCTGTCCAGCAGGTGCCTCGGCGGGAGAGGAGGCGGCGGAGCCAGAGTTCGAGGGAGATCAGGTCGGCGAGGCCGTCCAGGGGGAGGGGTTCGCCGGATGCCGCCGCGCGCAGGGCCTTGCGGACCACTCGGGCCTCCACCAGGCCGGCATCGGCGAGGAGGGGGGTGGAGAAGAGGTCCACCAGGGGGTCCGCCGCCACGCGCAGGCCCGCGCGCGCGGCCGCCGCGGAGGAGCCGTGGGAGGGGGTGCCCCAGCCGGGCGGGAGGTTGGTGACGCCGGCGCCCTCCAGGACCGTACGCAGGACGGCGGAGCGGGCTCCGGGCTGGACGCGCAGGGCCTCGGGGAGGGCGCGGCAGGCGCGGACGACCTGGTTGTCGAGGAAGGGCGCGTGCAGGCGCTGGGAGCGGATCTCGGCGGCCTGCTCCAGGACGCGCAGGTCGGCCGCGTGGCGAGCCAGCACCGCACGCGCGCGGAACTCGCCGGGGCGCGAGGCGGAGCCCCCGGAGGAGCGCTCCGCCTCGGCCTGGAGAAGAACCGATACTTCAGCCAGTGCCTCCCCGGTCAGCCAGCGCGCCGCCGGCCCCGGTCTCCCCCAGGTCAGCGCGGCGAGGGACGCGCCGACCGCACCCCCGGGCTCGTCGAAGCGGTGCCGGATCAGCCGCTCGGCGAGCAGCTCAAGGCCCGCCCGGTACGGGGTGCGCGCCAGCCGCCGGGCCGCGCCGTACACGCGCGCGGGGACCATCACCGAGCCGTCGGCCCGGGCGAGCGCCGCGACCGGCCGTACCAGGTGGCGCCGTTTGCGGTCCATGAGGAGGTCCGCGAGGCGGGCGGGGTGGGCGTCCAGGACCTGGCGGGCGCCGTGGCCGGTGAAGTGGTCGGCGCTGCCCGCGGCAAGCCGCGCGCGGTGGCGGGCGGCCGTGACCAGGGAGGGGCCCGGCTCGTCGGTGAGGGGGCCGTCGAGGTCGGCGTACGGCAGGGTCTCCTCGCCGCCGGTCACCACCACGTGGTGCAGGCGCGGGTTGGCGGCGAGGGCTCCCGCGCGCTCCAGTTCGGCCTCGCGGCCGCCGACGGCCAGGTCGTTGAAAGTGACGGCGAGCAGCCGCTCGCCCGCGCCCGTGCCGTGGCCGAGCAGCGTGCCCGGCCGGCCGGGCAGTCCGGCGGCCAGCAGCGCCAGCGAGCCGGAGGCCGGTCCGCCGGACAGGTCGGCGCCGATCCCCGGCACCGGCATCCCGCGCGCGGCCCGCCGCTCCGCGGGGCCCATGCCCGGCACCGGCCCGGGGTCGAGGTCGGGCACATGCCGCGGCGCCGACAGCCGTGCGCGTACCGCCTCGACGAGCGCGTCCCGCACGGCGTCCACGGCGCGGTCCGGGTCGGCCGGGGGCGCGGCCACCGCGAGGGAGGCGACCGGCTCGTACCCGGCGATCTCTCGCGCCCCGGCGCGCAGCACGAGCGCATGCCCCGGGGGAATGCGCCGTACGCCGTCGTACGGGGTGGTGTCGCGCAGGGCGGCCGGTACGTCGGGGGCGGCGAGCAGGGCCGCCAGGTGGCCGAAGTCGAGGTTGGCCTCGATGAGGTCGGCGAGTGGCAGCGCGGCCGTGGCGTAGGCCGTGCCGCCGGCCCAGGGGGTGTGGAACACCGGGCGGGCGCCCGCGAGATCGCCGCAGACGGTGATCCGGCGGCCCACCTGGACGACGGCGGTGTAGCTGCCGGGCCAGGTGGTCAGATGGCGCAGTGCGCCCCCGCGCGCGGTGAACAGTCCGCGCCGCAGCTCCTCGTCGGTGGCGCCGCAGGTGCCGAGGACGGCGATCCGGTTCTGCGCGTCGGCCTTCACCACGCGCACCTCGTCCGGGCGCCAGTCGCCGACGGCCCACAGGGGATCGGGGTCGCCCCACAGGAGGTGGGAGCCGACCGGGTGCAGGGTCTCGCCGTCGTATCCGGTGGCGCCCGCGGAACCGATTCCGGCGGCGCCCGTGGCGGTGCTGCTCCAACCCACCAACCACCGCATCGACGCCTCCACAGGCTGTGGACAACATGTGCACCGCAGGAACCGGGTCCCCATGCTGCCATGAAGAACGCGCTGTGGAGGGGCGGTGGCACCGCCTTCGATCGAGGGAAACGCGCGAGGGTGGGCGCGGGCGGCCGAGGGGTGGACGACTGAACGCCCGTACGACGCACGGCGGATGACCGAGGTGCACCAGGTGGGTGCGACGCGAATGCGCCCCCGGTATGCGCCCCGAAAACGCCCTTCGCGCCCTCAAGTCCCGTGGTGGGAGCGGGAATCGCCCGTCGAGGCCCGGGTCGATTTTCAGCCAAATCGACGACGGCCACGCGAAATCGAGCACGCTCCGTACAGGCCTGCGGAGCGCCCCGCGGCACCGGAACGCGCACAGTCCGGGAGGCGGGCATCGCCTCCCGGACCGGTCCGCCACCCGCGGGGATGAAGGTGGCGGTGTCCCCCAGCCCACTGGATCCAGTACAGCGGGCCGACCCACGCAAGAGCCATGGAACCGCTCCCCCGGTGGCCGGAGAAGAGCGCACGGGCGGGCGCACGGCCACACGGGCGGGGGCACGCCGCGACAGCGCGTGCACGGTGCGTACAGGGCCGCACTCCCGTACGGACCACAATCCCGCCATCCGGAACAATGCCCCTTAACGCTTGGGATGCGGCGAACTACGCTGGGTTTACGAATGCCGCATGGTTATGCCAGCGCGGCAGCCGTCTGTGTCGAGGGGTGGCTCATGTCCAGGGAGCAACGCGGGCCGAACGAAAAACTCGGCGCCGTTCTCGCCCTCGCGGGAATCAGCAACGCAGGCCTCGCGCGACGCGTCAACGACCTTGGCGCTCAACGCGGGTTGACACTTCGCTACGACAAGACCTCGGTGGCGCGCTGGGTGTCGAAGGGGATGGTGCCGCAGGGAGCGGCGCCGCACCTCATCGCGGCCGCCATCGGCCAGAAGCTCGGCCGCCCGGTGCCGCTCCACGAGATAGGCCTGGCGGACGCGGATCCCGCACCCGAAGTCGGCCTCGCCTTCCCGAGAGACGTGGGACAGGCGGTGAAGTCGGCCACCGAGCTGTACCGGCTCGACCTCGCCGGGCGCCGGGCCGGCTCCGGCGGCATCTGGCAGTCGCTCGCCGGGTCGTTCGCAGTGAGCGCGTACGCAACGCCTGCCTCGCGATGGCTGATAACCCCCGCCGACAGCTCGGTCGCGCGGGAGGTGAACTCCGCCGAGGACTCCGGCGCACCGATCAAAGTCGGCCACAGCGATGTGCAGAAGCTGCGGGAGGCCGCGGAGGACGCCAGGCGCTGGGACTCCAAGTACGGAGGCGGCGACTGGCGTTCGTCGATGGTGCCGGAGTGCTTAAGGGTGGAGGCGGCGCCGCTGCTGCTCGGCTCGTACTCCGACGAGGTCGGCCGCGCCCTGTTCGGGGCCACCGCCGAACTCACCCGGCTCGCGGGCTGGATGGCCTTCGACACCGGTCAGCAGGAAGCGGCGCAGCGGTACTACATCCAGGCGCTGCGGCTCGCGCGCGCGGCGGCCGACGTCCCGCTCGGGGGCTATGTGCTGGCCTCCATGTCGTTGCAGGCGACGTACCGGGGCTTCGGCGACGAGGGTGTCGATCTGGCGCAGGCCGCCCTGGAGCGCAACCGGGGGCTGGCGACCGCGCGCACCATGAGTTTCTTCCGGCTGGTCGAGGCGCGGTCGCACGCGCGCGCAGGTGATGCGCAGGCCGCCGGCGCTGCGCTGAAGGCCGCCGAGGGGTGGCTTGAGCGGTCACGGGAGGGTGACAACGATCCTTCTTGGCTTGGTTTCTATGGATACGACCGTTTTGCCGCTGATGCTGCGGAGTGCTACCGGGATCTGAAGGCGCCTCGGCAGGTGCGGAGGTTCACCGAGCAGGCCTTGTCCAAGCCGACGGAGGAGTTTGTGCGGTCGCACGGGCTGCGGCTCGTCGTTTCCGCCGTCGCCGAACTGGAGTCGGGGAATCTGGACGCGGCGTGCGAGCAGGGGGTGCGGGCCGTGGAGGTGGCCGGGCGGATCTCCTCTGCTCGGACCACGGAGTATGTGAAGGATCTTCTGCACCGGCTGGAGCCGTACGGGGATGAGCCGCGGGTGGTGGAGCTGCGGGAGCGGGCCCGGCCCTTGTTGATGGCTCCGGCGTGAGGGCTCCGGCGTGAGGGCTCCGACGTGATGGCTTCGGCACAAACGCACGGAACACCCGCCTGCGTTTGAAGCCGCTGTCAGTGGCGCAGTGCACTATCGAGGTGGGAGGTGGTGCATGGTGCGGGACGGTGCGTACGACTGTGACGTGCTGGTGGTCGGGGGCGGGATCGTCGGGCTGTCCACGGCGTATGCGATCACGCGGGCCGCGCCGGGTACACGGGTGACCGTGCTGGAGAAGGAGCCGGGGCCGGCCCGGCACCAGACGGGGCGCAACAGCGGGGTCATCCACAGCGGGATCTACTACCGGCCGGGCTCGCTCAAGGCGCGGTACGCGGTGCGGGGCGCGGCCGAGATGGTGAAGTTCTGCGCCGAGTACGGCATCGCGCACGCCGTCACCGGCAAGCTGATCGTCGCCACCGAGCGCGAGGAGCTGCCGCGGCTGCACGCGCTCGTCCAGCGCGGGCGGGAGAACGGGATCCCGGTGCGCGAGCTGGGCCCCGCGCAGATCGGCGAGTACGAACCGGAGGTGCGGGGGCTCGCGGCCATCCACGTCGGTACGACCGGGGTGTGCGACTTCGTGGGCGTCGCCCGGCAGCTGGCGCGGGCCTCGGGGGCGGAGATCCGGTACGGGGCCCGGGTCGTACGGGTGGACCGGCGGCCGGAGCGGGGTGTGGCCGTGCTCACCGCGGCCGGGGACGTCGTACGCGGGCGGGTGCTGGTGAACTGCGCCGGGCTGTACTGCGACGAGGTGGCGCGGCTGACCGGGGACGAGCCCGGGGTGCGGATCGTGCCGTTCCGGGGGGAGTACTACGAACTGGCGCGGCCCGAGCTGGTGCGGGGGCTGGTGTATCCGGTGCCGGACCCGGCGTTTCCGTTTCTCGGCGTGCATCTGACCCGCGGGATCGACGGGGGTGTGCACATCGGGCCCAATGCGGTGCCGGCGCTGGCCCGGGAGGGGTACGGCTGGGGGATCGTACGACCCCGGGAGCTGGCCGGGACGGTGGCGTGGCCGGGGTCCTGGGTGATCGCCCGGCGGCACTGGCGGTACGGGGCGGGGGAACTGCGGCGGTCGGTGTCCAAGGGGGCGTTTCTGGAGGCGGTGCGGAGATTGTTGCCCGTGGCGGAGGAGGGGGATCTGGTGCGGGCCCCTGCCGGGGTGCGGGCGCAGGCGGTGTTGCGGGACGGGACGCTGGTGGACGACTTCCTGATTCGTGAGGGGGCTCGGGCTGTGCATGTGCTCAATGCGCCGTCTCCGGCCGCTACCGCTTCGCTGCCGATCGGCCGGGAGGTGGGGCGCCGGGCGTTGGAGATGCTCGGCTCGTTGTAGTGCCGTACCAGGGGGCTCCGCCCCTGGACCCCCGTTTGCCCGCCCGCCCACTCGACTCGGTACGTCGAGAAGGCGCCGTAAAATCAGTCTCACTGTGTCTGACTCCCTGAATCTCCCCGAAGCCCCCCGGTCCGGTGCCGCCGAGCCGCAGTCCTCGCATGTTCCCGGTGTGTCCGTTCGGCACAGCCGGGCCAAGGGGGAGCCGCGGTTTCCGGATGGGCCCAGGGCTGATCCCGCCGGGTCGCACTTCGAGCGGCGGATCCGGAGTTTTCAGCCGCGCCGGAGCCGGGTGACGGCCGGGCAGGCGGACGCGCTGCAGCGGCTGTGGCCCCAGTGGGGGCTGGACATCGACGGACGGCAGGTCATCGATCTCGGCGAGCTGTTCGGGAACGACAAGCCCGTCGTGCTGGAGATCGGGTTCGGGATGGGCGAGGCCACCGCGCAGATGGCCGCGGGAGATCCTGACACCAACATCCTGGCCGTGGACGTGCACACTCCGGGGCAGGGGAATCTGCTCAACCTCGCCGAGCAGAACGGACTGTCCAACGTCCGGGTCGCGAACGGCGACGCGATCATCCTGCTCCGGGAGATGCTCCGGCCCGACTCGCTCGACGGGCTGCGGGTGTACTTCCCGGACCCCTGGCCCAAGAAGCGGCACCACAAGCGGCGGCTGATCCAGCCCGAGTTCCTGACGCTGGCCGCGACCCGGCTGAAGCCGGGGGCGATCGTGCACTGCGCGACCGACTGGGAGCCGTACGCCGAGCAGATGCTCGAGGTGCTCGCCGCCCATCCGGACTTCGAGAACACCCAGGCCGACGGCGGTTTCGCGCCGCGTCCCGAGTTCCGGCCGCTGACCCGTTTCGAGGGGCAGGGACTGGACAAGGGACATGTGGTGAACGATCTGCTGTTTCGTCGCGTACCGCATCAGCAGCAGTAGCAGCCCCTTCGTCCTGTCCTCGTTAGGGTCGATGCCGTGGCCATCAGTCCTCCGTACCCGACCTACTCCCCCGGCCCCGACCCCGTGTCGCGAAGCGGAGCGCATCCGCACTGGTGGCAGCGCCGGTGGGTGCGCTACGGGGCGCTGATCACGCTGCTGGCGCTGTCCGGGCTGGTCATCCTCGCTCTGGTGCGCCGGCAGACCGGCACGGAGGGCTTCCTGGTCGGGCTGGGGCTCGCCGTCCTGCCCGTGCCCTGGCTCATAGCCGCCTTCCGCTGGCTGGACCGGGTCGAACCGGGCCCCTGGCGGAATCTGGTCTTCGCGTTCGCCTGGGGCGCCTGCGCGGCGGCGCTGATCGCCATCGTCGCCAACAGTTTCGCCACCAAGTGGATCGCCACCTCGACCGCCGACCCGGCCAGTGCCGACACCCTCGGCGCGACCGTGATCGCGCCCATCGTGGAGGAGTCCGCCAAGGCCGCGGCCGTGCTGCTGGTCTTCCTCTTCCGCAGACGGGACTTCACCGGGATCGTCGACGGTGTCGTGATAGCCGGGGTCACCGCCACCGGGTTCGCGTTCACCGAGAACATCCTCTACCTGGGCACGGCCTTCGGGACCGACCAGCTCACCGGCGACCGCGGCATCGCCTCCGTCACCGCCGCCACCTTCTTCGTGCGCATCGTGATGTCCCCGTTCGCGCATCCCCTGTTCACCGTGCTCACCGGCATCGGCTTCGGCTTCGCCGCGCTCTCCACGGAACGGCAGCACACCCGGCGCGTGCTGCTACCGCTCGGCGGACTGCTGCTCGCGATGAGCATGCACGCCTTCTGGAACGGCTCCTCGGCCTTCGGCGAGTTCGGGTTCTTCGCCGTCTACGGCGCCTTCATGGTGCCCGCCTTCGGGCTGCTGACGTGGCTCGCGATCTGGACGCGGCAGCGGGAGCTGCGGACCGTGCGGGAGGAGCTGCCGGCGTATGTCCACGCCGGGTGGCTGGGGCCGGCCGAGCCGTTCGTGCTCGGGTCGATGCGGGCGCGGCGGATGGCCCGGAACCACGCCCGCCGGTACCTCGGGGGGCGACCGGCGGCTCGGGCCGTCGCGCAGTACGAGGCGTACGCCACCTCGCTGGCGTTCCTGCGGCACCGGGGGCAGCGGGGGCGGGCCGGAGCCGACTTCGTCGTACGGGAGCGGGAGTTGCTGGCCCAGTTGTGGCAACGGAGGGATGTCGCCCGGCCCGCGCTGGAGTACGCGGCGCGGGTGGCTGCGCCGGCTCGGCCGTTGTACGGGACGCCGGTGCCTTACTGGTACGGCTATCCGGCGGCGCCCCACCCCGCCTACAACCCGTATCGGTCGTAGCCGTACCGGTCGCGGAGGGTTCGGCACCGCCGGAATGGCCGCCGTGGCTGAGCAGCGTTGCGGCGGAGAGAAGGGTCAGGCGGACGCTTCCGTCAGCTGCTTCAGTTCCGTGTCCGTCAGCCGCAGCTCCGCCACCCCCAGCAGCGCCGGAAGCTGGTCCACCGTCCGGGCCGACGCGATGGGGGCCGTCACCGTCGGCTGGGCGGCCAGCCAGGCGAGGGCGACCGTGGCGACGGGGGCCTCGTGGGCGGTGGCGATCTCGTCCAGGGCCGTGAGGACCTTCTGGCCGCGCTCGGACTCGAGGTGCTTGGCGGCGCCCTGGGCCCGCGCGCTCTCGACCGTCGTACCGGGGCGGTACTTGCCGGTGAGGAAGCCGGAGGCGAGGGCGAAGTACGGGACCGCCGCGAGGCCCGCACGGGCGGCGAGGTCCTGCAGCGGGCCCTCGTAGGTGTCGCGGGAGACCAGGTTGTAGTGGGGCTGGAGGGCGACGTAGCGGGCCAGGCCCTCGCGGTCGGAGAAGTCCAGGGAGGCCTGGAGGCGCTCCGCCGAGATGTTCGAGGCGGCGATGTGCCGGACCTTGCCCGCCTTCACCAGCTCGTCGAGCGCGCCGATGATCTCCTCGACCGGCACCTCGGGCTTGTCGAAGTGGGTGTAGTAGAGGTCGATGTAGTCGGTGTCCAGGCGGCGCAGGGAGGCGTCGGCGGCCGCCTTGATGTTGGCCGCGCTCAGGCCCTGGTACTCGGGGTGCTGGCTGACCTTGGTCGCGATGACGACGTCGGAGCGGTTGCCGCGGGCCTTGACCCACTTGCCGATGATCGTCTCGGACTCCCCGCCCTTGTTGCCCTCGATCCACGCCGAGTAGGAGTCGGCGGTGTCGACGAAGTTGCCGCCGGCGGCCGTGTAGGCGTCGAGGACGGCGAAGGAGGTCGCCTCGTCGGCGGTCCAGCCGAAGACGTTGCCGCCGAGGGCGAGCGGGAAGACCTCGAGGTCGGAGGAGCCGAGTTTGCGCAAAGAAGTCATGCTCTACGTCAACACCGGCGGCGGATGATCGCATTCCGTCCGCCGGTGCCAAGTTCCCGCGAAGAAGGACCTGTCAGGGGAAGGGCCTGTCGGGGGGAGGACCTGTCAGGGGTTGAGGCCCTTGCCGCGCAGCCACGCCATCGGGTCGATGCCGGTGGCCTGGCCGCCCGGGTGGACCTCCAGGTGGAGGTGCGGGCCGGTGACGTTGCCGGTGGCGCCGACGCGGCCGATGACGTCGCCGGTGCCGACCTTCTGGCCGACGGAGACGCTGATCGAGGACTGGTGGCAGAACCACAGCTCGGTGCCGTCGTCGAGGGTGAGGATCGTGCGGTAGCCGTAGGAGCCGGCCCAGCCCGCCTCGGTGATCGTGCCGCTGTGGATGGCCTTGATGAGCGTGCCCGTGGGCGCGGCGAAGTCGAGGCCGGTGTGGTAGCCGGAGGACCACATCGAGCCGGCCTGGCCGAAGGTGCCGGTGATCGTGTACGAGACGACCGGCAGCTTGTACTGCTTGGCCAGGGCGGCCAGGCGCTCCGCCTCGGCCTTCTTCTTGGCGGCGGCCTCCGCCTCCGCCTTGGCGTCGGCGGCCTTCGCGGCGGCTTCCTTCTCCGCCTTGGCGGCCGCGTCGGCGACCTGCTTGTCGGCGGCGGCGACGGCGGCCGCGGTGGCCTTACGGTCGACCTTGCTCTGCTGCTGCTCGGCCTGGGCCATGATCCGGTTGCGCAGGGCCTCGCCCGCGTCGCCCTGGTCGCTGTCGGCGGAGGTCGTGCCGATGTTGCTCAGCGAGGCCGTGGTGGCCTTGGGCGCGTCGGAGGCGGAGGAGTCGTCGCCGAACAGGGAGCCGACGGAGTCCAGGTCGGGCATGGAGATGGAGACCGGCGGCTTGCCGGTGTTGGCGCTGGCCATGCCGCCCGCGCCGACGGCGGCGATGACACCGACGCCGAGGACGGTGGAGCTGCGGGCGAGTCCGCCGCCGCGCTGCTTGGCCACGCGGTGCCGACCGCGTACCGGCTGTATGGACTCCTCGGTGGGGTTCCACTCCTCCCAGGGGCCCTCGTCGGTGTTCCGGGCGCCGAAGTAAGCGAAGGTCTCGGTATCGCTCGGCATGAACGGGGCTTCTGGGGCAGGCCGGTTGGACGCCACGAAGGCGCACTCCTTTCCTTCCTCCGCCTACCGGGTTAGCTGACGGGTTCGGAGCAGGAAGGTCTCCTACGCGCGTATACCTGCCGTGCTTCCACGGCGGCATCCGCGTGATTCACCCCAAGGTGGTGGTTCCCCGGTTCCCTTGCGGGATTCGGCGCGTGCGCACGGAGCCGCCTCTTGTGACGGCTGGGACGACCGCGCTGCGTTATCGAACGTTAATAGACCCGGACGTCAGATTCCAAGCCGTTCCGCTTGATCGTTAATGGCTTTCAGGGTGGACGTAGGGGTCACGACCGGTGGAAAACGGGCGAGTTGACCAGCGCTCAGGAGTCTCAGCGGTTTTGATGGTGTCTCAGATGTTATGCGGAGGGCTTTCGTACGATCACCTTGGGTGACAGCGGGCGCGGCGGGTCCGGGTGTCAGGGGCGCCGTACGGCCAGCAGCGCCATGTCGTCCGCCATCCCGCCCCCGGAGTGCCGGCGTACTTCCGCGGCGAGGCGGCCGAGCAGGGAGCGGGGGTCGGAGAAGCGGCGTCCGGCAAGCCGGCGCAGGGGGTCGTAGAAACGGCCGTGGGCGTCGCGGGCCTCGGACAGGCCGTCGGTGTAGAGCAGCAGGGTGGCGCCGCTCGGGAAGCCGGACTCGGTCGCGCGGTCGGGCCACCGGCCCAGGTCGGCCATGCCCAGCGGCAGCGCGGGCTCGGGCGCGGCCAGGGTGCGCAGGGTGCCGTCGTCGTGCAGGAGCAGCGGTGGCGGGTGGCCGCGGTTGACGATGCGGACGACGCCGTCGTCGCTGCCGTCGCTGCTGCCGCCGTGTGGGAGTTCGGCGAGGACGGCGGTGGTGAAGCCCTCGAAGGCGTCGATCCCGTCCCGCCGGGTTCGCTCGCGGGCCAGCGCCCGCTCCAGCCGCTGGGCCACCGCCTCCAGCGTGGTCTCCTGCTCGGCGGCCTCCCGGAACGCCCCGATCACCACGGCGACGGCGGCGACCGCGCCCATGCCCTTGCCGCGTACGTCCCCGACGACCAGCCGTACGCCGTGCGGGCTGTCCTGCACCGCGTACAGGTCTCCGCCGATGAAGGCGTCCTCCTGTGCCGCCTCGTACCGGGCCGCGATGTCGAAACCGGCGATACGGGCGTCCGGTTCGGGCAGGACGGCCCGCTGGGCGGCCTCGGCGATCTCCCGGGCGGAGGCGAGCCGCCGGTCGCCGAGGCGCAGGACGCGGTTGATGGCGGCGGCCAGCAGGGCGACCGTGCTCACGGTGACGACCTCGGTGATCGTGTGCACGTCCGGCTCCAGACCGAACCGGGCGTGTACGGCGACGGTGGCGGCGAGTGCGGCGAGGCCGGTGAGGAGCGTGGTGCGCAGCGAGGCCAGGGGCGCGGCGATCAGCGGGGCGGCCGTGAAGAAGGGCACGGCGGTGAAGACGCGGGGGGTGAGGAGGTCGTAGAGGATCCCGGCGGCGATCAAGAGGGCGGGCAGGAGCCGGGCCAGGGTGCGGGGGGTGAGGTGGTGGGGGTGGCGGCGCTTGTCTGGGGGGAGGGGGGCGGGGGCTGGGGCGGGACCCGAGACGCGGCCGGGGGCAGGGGCGGGGGCGGGGTCGTCGGGGAGGTGGTCGCCGGGTCTGGCGTTTGGGTTCTGCTCCAGCTCACCAGGGCGCACTGCTCGTCTCCCGTGCCCTTTCCCGTGTCCTTGACGTGCGTCCAGCCTGGCGGGAGCGGGGAGGGCGGGCGACTGCTGTGGACCGAGCGGATGATCGAGTGTGACGTATGCCACTAGGCAGCCTGTCGCGGGGAAGCCGGGAAACACTCAGGGCCGGAATCCATTGCTGGATTCCGGCCCTGAGCCTTCAGTAGCGGGGACAGGATTTGAACCTGCGACCTCTGGGTTATGAGCCCAGCGAGCTACCGAGCTGCTCCACCCCGCGTCGTTGTGTCTCAAGAGTACCCCATGGCCAGACCACAAAGCACACGGGTTTCCGTGAGGGTGCCGCTCAGGGCAGCAGGTGGGCGTTCGGCTGCTTCGCCAGGGCCTCGTACTCCGGCAGCACCACGGCCGCCACGCCCGCGCTCAGCAGCGCCCCGGTCCCGTCGGCCGCCGTCACGAAGGTGTCCGGCTCCCGCCAGGCCGTGACCACTCGCCGTACGCCCGCCCGCAGGATCAGTTCGGCACAGGGGGCGGGGCGGGAGGCGCGGCGGGTGCAGGGCTCCAGGCTGCTGTAGACGGTGGCGCCGGGCAGGCGCGGGTCGGCGGGGTCGATCTTCGCGAGGGCCGCCTCCTCCGCGTGCACGACGAGGTCGCCGCCCTCGCGCGAGTGGCCGCGGGCCAGCTCCGTGCCGTCGGCCGCGACCACCACGGCACCGACACTGAACGCGGTCTGCGAGGGCGGGCACAGGGCGGCCAGTTCGCAGGCGGTGCGCAGCCAGTGGCGGTCGGCGGCGGCGGGGGCCGGGCCGGTGCCGGGGGCGGTGGGCTCGTAGCGCATGAGGACGACGTCCTCGATCCGGCGGGTCTCGGTGAGGCGGAGCCGGCCGCCCTGGTACGACCCCGGGCCGAACAGGCGCGGGGCCGCCGGGTCGCCCACGAACAGCGGGGCGAGGACCAGCTGGAGTTCGTCGGCGAGGCCCTGCTGGAGGAGCTGGGTGTGGATGGTTCCGCCGCCCTCGACCATCAGGCGCCGCACCCCGCGCACGTCGTACAGGTGCTCCAGCAGCGCGCGCCAGTCGAGGTCGGGGCCGAGGGAGACCACGTCGGCGGTCCGGCCGAGGGCGCGGGAGGCCGGTTCGGCGCCCTTGTCCGTCGTGTAGACGAGCTTCTCGCCACCCGTGTGCCAGAAGTTCGCGGCCGGGTCCAGGTCGCCGGTGGCGGTGACGGTGACTTTCAGGGGGTACTCGGGCCTGCCGTCGGCGACGCGGGCCGCCCTTCGTTCGGGTGAGTTCACCAGCAGGCGCGGGTTGTCGGCGCGGATGGTGCCGGCGCCGATCAGGATGGCGTCGACCGAGGCCCGTACTTCGTCGACCCGGTCGAAGTCGGCCGGGCTGGAGAGGAGGAGCCGGTCTGGGCCGGTGTCGTCCAGACAGCCGTCGAGGGAGACGGCGGCGGACAGCAGGACGTACGGGTACGGCATCGGCGCGGTCTCCCTGGCGAGCGGTCACGGCGGTTGGCGAGCGGTCACAACTGGCGGTCTTGGTTCAAGTTTGAAACAAACCTACACTGATGGCATGACGACCCGCTGGCTCACCCCCGAGGAGCAGCGCGCCTGGCGCGCCTACATCGCCGCCTCCCAGCTCCTGGAGGACGCGATCGACCGGCAGCTCCAGCAGGAGGCCGGCATGCCCCACCTGTTCTACTCCGTGCTGGCCAACCTCTCCGACGCACCCGACCGGCGCCTGCGCATGACGGATCTCGCCGAGACGCTGAAGATCACGCGCAGCAGGCTGACGTACGCGGTGACGAGGCTGGAACGGGACGGGCTGGTGCGGCGGGAGAACTGCCGCTGGGACAAGCGCAGCAGTCTCGCGGTGCTGACGGACACGGGGATGGCCGTGCTGGAACGTACGGCGCCCGGGCATGTCGAGACGGTGCGCGCGACCCTGTTCGACCGGCTCACGCCGGAGCAGGTGGGGCAGCTGGAGGAGATCTGTACGGGGATCACGCGCGGGCTGCAGGGGGACGACGCCGGAGCGGGTGACGTCCCGTGGCGGCGGCGTTCGTCCTGCTCCTCGCCCCGGCCGGCCGACTCCTCGTCCCAGCCCGCCGACTCCTCATCCCAGCCCGCCGACTCCTCGTCCGAGTCTGCTGACTCGTGAGTCACACGCGAGAGCAATTGCTTTAACTTTTAAGCATGAGGTAGGGTCCCTACGTCCGTCTGCTTCAAATATGAAGCAAGCCCACCCGGAGGGACCCGCATGCCCGACACCCCCGCCGCCACGCCGCGCTCCCGCGTCCGGGTACCGCTGCACTTCCACGACGGCTACCGCGTCGACGCCGAACTCGTCACCTTCCACGGACTGGCCGACGGCCAGGAGCACGTGGCCGTGGTCCTCGGCGACCCCGGCCCCGTCCCGCTGGTCCGGCTGCACTCCGAGTGCCTGACCGGGGACGTCTTCGGCTCCGCCCGCTGCGACTGCGGTCCCCAGCTGCGCGAGGCGGTGGAGCGGATCGCCGAGCGCGGGGGCGTCCTGCTCTACCTTCGCCAGGAGGGGCGCGGCATCGGGCTGTACAACAAGCTCGACGCCTACGCCCTCCAGGACCAGGGCCTCGACACGTACGAGGCGAACGCCGCGCTCGGCCTCCCGGAGGACGCTCGCGATTACACGGCCGCCGCGCAGATGCTGGGCGCCCTCGGCATCGGGGAGCTGGATCTTCTCTCCAACAACCCTGACAAGGCGGAGCAGTTGCGCTCGCTCGGTGTCGTCGTACGGGATCGGGTGCCGACCGGTGTCTTCACCACGGCGCACAACGTCCGCTACCTGCGGGCGAAGGTTTTGCAGACCCAGCACACGCTGCCGCTGGGGGAGCTTACGGAGCTGAGCGCGGGCTGAGCTTGGCGGATGGCGGCGCCGGCGGCGTTCTGAGGTGCGCTGCGCTTCGGGCGCCGTCCCAGGGGGCTCCACCCCCTGGACCCCCGGCCTATGCCCACCCACCACCCGACTCGGTAGGCGGAGAACGCCCTCAACCCCGCCGCCCGCCCGGCAACCACAGCGCCGGCAGGATCGCCAAGGCCAGCAGGGCCGCCGCGATCGCGTACGTGATCCGGAAGCCCGCCGGAGTCGTGCCCGCCGCGCCCAGTGCCACCGACAGCACCGCCGTTCCGACGGACGCTCCCAGTTGGGAGTTGATGCTCAGCGCGGTGCTGGCCGCGGCGACGCGGTCGGTGGGCAGGTTGCGGGTCGCGGTTGTCATCGTCGGCATCAGGACCATGCCGGCACCGACGCCCATGACCATGCCCGGTACGACGACCCGCCACATGGGCACCCCGCTCTGCCCGGCCTGCACCGCCACCAGTGCCATCCCGAGGGCGCCCACCGCGATCCCGGCCGGGATCAGCCGGCGCGGTGAGACCCGGTCGATCCGCCGGGCCGCGATCTGCATCGTCACCCCGACGGCCAGCCCTACCGGGGCGCCCAGCAGCCCGGCGCCGGTCGCGCTGACCCCGCGCTCCTGCTGCCAGTACAGCGGCCCGAGCAGCATCGACCCGAAGTAACCGCAGGTGAACAGGGCGAGCGTGGCGATACCGGCGGCGAAGGAGCGGTCGCCCAGCAGCCGCAGGTCCAGCAGCGGATCGCGGACGGTGAGGGCCCGTCGTACGAAGGCGGCGGCGAGGACGGCACCGGCGAGCACGGGCAGGAGCGCGCCCGGTGCCGTGAAGTCTCCGTGCTCGCCGCCCCGGGCCAGGCCGTACAGGAGCAGGGCGAGACCCGGCGAGAGCATCAGCAGGCCGGGGACGTCCAGGCGGGGCGCCGCGGCGGTACGGGCCTCGGGCGCGTCCCTGGGCAGCAGCCGTGCCGCGAGGGTCAGCGCGAGCGCGCCCACGGGCAGGTTGACCAGGAAGATCCAGTGCCAGGACGCGGAGTCGACCAGCCAGCCGCCGAGCAGCGGCCCGGCGACCGGGCCGACCAGGATGGGCAGCCCGAGCAGGGCCATCGCGCGGCCGAGCCGGGCCCGGTCGGCGATCCGCATCACCATCGCCATGCCAACCGGCATCAGCAGCCCGCCGCCCAGCCCCTGCACCGCGCGGAAGGCGATCAGGCTGCCCGCGTCCCAGGCGCACGCGGCGAGCAGCGAGCCCAGGGTGAACAGGGTGAGCGCGGTCAGATAGGTGCGCTTGGCGCCGATCCGCCCCATGGCCCACGCGGCGGTCGGAATCACCGCGGCGAGCGCGAGCGTGTACGCGGTGGCGGTCCACTGGATGGTCTCCAGCGGGGCCCCGAAGGACTCCGAGAGGCGGCGCAGCGCGACATTGACGATGGTCATGTCGAGCACGGACATCACGGAGGCGATGACGGTGACGGCGACGACGCGGTAGAGCGCGGCGGATGCGTCCGGTGCGGGCCGGGCGGGCCCGGCGGCGGCCGCCTCGGCGGTCTCGGTCCTGTTCATGTCCCCCACCCCGCCCTCAGCCCGCGTACGGCCGCTCGGCGCGGGCGGCCCGCAGGGCCCGCCCCCACCAGGCGAGTTGGCCGAGCATGCCCTTGGCGGCACCCGCGCAGACGGCCGCGTCGCGCGGCGCGCCGTCCTCCCCGAGGCCCGACCACGGCCCGTGCAGGCTGACCGAGTCACGCACGGTCACCGCGTGCAGCTCGGCGAAGACCAGCCTGAGCTGCTCGACCGCGCGCAGACCGCCGCCGAGACCGCCGTACGACACGAAGCCGACCGGCTTGGCCTGCCACTGGGCGTGGTGCCAGTCGACGAAGTTCTTCAGGGACGCCGGGAAGCTGTGGTTGTACTCCGGTGTGACGACGACGAACGCGTCGGCGGCGGCGAGCCGCGGCGAGACGTCCTTCAGCGTGGCGACGGCCTCGGGGCTCGGCGTGCCGCCCCAGCCGGGCAGCACCAGCGGCAGGTCCACCTCGGCGAGGTCGATGACGTCGAGGTCCAGGCCCTCGTCGGCGGCGGCGGTGCCGAGGAACCAGTCGGCGACGGCCCGGCCCTGCCGGCCCTCGCGGACGCTGCCGACGATCACGGCGACGCGGAGCGGGACTTCATTGATCACGGATGCGGACACAGGGATCCCCCAGTTCAGGCTCACGGCAGGACGGCCGCCCGATGCGGTCGCGCCGACCTCCCCAGCAAAGTACAACGAGCGTTGTAGAAAGTACAACGCTCGTTGTAATCCAGGTAGAGTGCAGGCGGAGGAGGGAGTGGGAGTGGACGAAAGCAACGAATCCCGGCTGGCCCGGGCGCAGCGCGAGGTGTCACCGCGCAAGCTGGAGAAGCAGATCGCCCTCGCGAGCGCGTCCTGCACGCTCTTCGGCCGCGAGGGCTACACCCGCGCCTCGGTCGACGCGCTGGCCGCCGAGGCCGGCGTCTCCACGCGCACGCTCTACAACCACTTCCCCGGCGGCAAGGCGCAGCTCTTCCAGACGGTGGTGACATGGACGTCGAGCGAGGTCCGGGACGCCCAACTGGCCCGTCTGCGCGCGACGTTGGACCCAGAGCGCCCCCCGCGGCCCGACACCCTGGAACGCGACCTGGTCGCCCTCGCCCGCGCCTTCGTCGGGCTCATGAGCGACTACCCGAACCACTTCGCCCTGGTCCGCCACATCCACGCCGAGGCCGACCACGTACCGCCGGAGGTCCTGAAGGCCTGGCGCGAGGCGGGCCCGGAACCGGTCGGCCGCGCGCTCGCGGAGGCGATGGCCCGCCTCGCCGAGGCCGGCCTGCTCGACGTGCACGGCGACCCGGCCCTGACGGCCGCCCACTTCACGGCCCTGACCTCGCACACCATCGTCCAGTCCACCCACTACGGCGTCCTGCCCCTGCCCCCGAAGGAGACGGACCGCCTGATCACGGGCGGGGTGGCGGCGTTCCTGCGGGCGTACGGCGTCCGGTGAGGGCCCTCAGTCCCACCAGTTGAACATCAGCTCGCCGAGCGTCCGGGGCCGCCAGTACCGGACCTGCCGCAGCTCGGCCTCGGCCAGGTCACGCAGATCCACGCGATCGATCCCCACGCCCAACTCCTCACCGCCGAGCGCCCGGAACCCCACCTCGGCGAAGACACCGGCCCACCCCGGCGGATCCACGAACTCCCGCACGGGACCTGCCGGGACGACGGGCACGGCGGTGAAGGCCACGACCGGCAGGGTGCAGTGCGCCAGGACGGCGGTACCGCCGATGTCCACGGCGCGGTAGCTCGCGGCCACGCCGGTGTCGCGAGCCCGGACCCTGAGCCGGGCCGTGCGCGCCGCCGTATGACAGGCCCACTGGAAGGAGGCCAAGTCGGGCTCGGGAAGGGGGGCTTCGCCGACGGCCCGGAAGCCGGTGGCCCCGCGCTCGGCGCGTATCACCCGGCACGCTCCACGAAGCCCGCCACCACGCGCCGCGCCTTCGCGCCCACCGGGTGGCGCGGGTTCTGTGAGCCGTACGGCCGCTCACGCATCGCTCGCCTGGCGCAAGTGGGCGCCGTCGCGGTCATGCCGCCGCCGGGATGCCGAGTTCGGCGAGCAGGCCGCGTACATGCTCCTCGATGGCGTCCCGGATCGGGCGGACGGCTTCGACGCCCTGGCCCGCCGGGTCGGCCAGCTGCCAGTCCAGGTACCGCTTGCCGGGGAAGACCGGGCAGGCGTCCCCGCAGCCCATCGTGATCACCACGTCCGAGGATCGCACCGCCTCGGTGGTGAGGACCTTCGGCGTCTCGGCGGAGATGTCGATGCCCACCTCCGCCATGGCCTCGACCACGGCCGGATTGACCGTGTCGGCGGGGGCGGAGCCGGCCGAGCGGACCTCGACGCGGTCGCCGCCGAGGTGGGTGAGGAAGGCAGCGCCCATCTGGGAGCGGCCGGCGTTGTGGACGCAGACGAACAGCACGGAGGGGCGCGGGGCGGGAGTGCTCATGGGGATGTCTTTCCGGGAAGGCGGGTCAGAGGGAGGCCGGTTCAGGCGCACCGTGCGGGGCGGCGACCTTGCTGCCGGCGGAGGTGGGACGGCCGTGGACCGCGATGACGGCGCCCAGTCCGAGCGCGGCTCCGGCCAGCTGTGCGGCGATGAACGGGGCGACGGAGGCGGGGGCGATCCCGGCGAACGTGTCGGTGAAGGCCCGGCCGATGGTCACCGCCGGGTTCGCGAACGAGGTGGAAGAGGTGAACCAGTAGGCGGCTCCGATGTACGAGGCCACGGCCGCCGGCGCGAGGGACGTACGGCCGATGCGGTCGAGCCCGAAGATCAGCAGGATCAGGCCGGCCGTGGCGACCACTTCACCGAGCCACAGGTGCGCGGCGGACCGGTCGTGCGTGGACCACTCGACCAGCGGCCTGGCGAACATCGCGTCGGCCAGGAGCGCCCCGCTGATCGCCCCGGCGATCTGGGCGGGCACGTACGCGGCCGCCTCCCTCAGGGTGAGGCCATCGGGGGTGCGGCGGCCGGTGAACCAGGCGGCGAGGGTGACGGCGGGGTTGAAGTGCGCGCCGGAGACCGGCCCGAGGACCAGGATCAGGACGCCGAGGCCGAAGACGGTGGCGAGGGAGTTGGCGAGGAGCTGCACGCCCACGTCGTGGGACAACTCGGTGGCCTGGATGCCGGAGCCTACGACGACCGCGACCAGCAGCCCGGTACCGACGGCTTCGGCGGCGAGCCGTCGGCCCAGCGGCGCGGTCACGCGACGGCTCCCGCGGTCTGCGGAGTGGTGAGGAACGCGGCGAGCTGGTCCAGGACGCCGGGCAGCACCCAGTAGTAGACCCAGGTGCCGCGGCGCTCGCAGTCGATGAGGCCGGCCTGCCGCAGGAGCTTGAGGTGGTGGGAGATCGTCGGCTGGGACAGGTCGAACGCGGGCGTCATCTCGCACACGCACACCTCACCGCCCTCGCGGGAGGCGATCATCGACAGCAGCCGCAGCCTGACCGGGTCCCCGAGGGCCTTGAACACCTTCGCCAGCTCTGCGGCCCGCTCATCACCCAGCGGCGCGGATGCGAGCCCGCCGCAGCAGCCGTCGCCGTCCTGGCCGAGCACCTCAAGCTCTTGTTTCGACATTTCTCTATGTTGACGTTTTTCGATTCAAGGCGCAAGGTTGCATCAATGAACGTCGATACAGGCTGTTCCGAGGCATCGCCATGCCTCGTCACCCAGGAGTGAAGTCATGCACGAGCAGTCCACCGACCTACGCGAAACCGTCCGTCGACGCTACGCGGCGGCGGCCCTGAAGGTCACCGAGGGCGGCACCGCCTGTTGCGGGCCGCAGCCGGTCGAGGTCGACGAGAACTTTGGCTCCACCCTCTACGGCGCCGCCGAGCGCGACGCCCTGCCCGCGGAGGCCGTCGCCGCCTCCCTCGGTTGCGGCAACCCCACCGCCGTCGCCGAACTCCGCGAGGGCGAGCGCGTCCTGGACCTCGGCTCCGGCGGTGGCATCGACGTCCTGCTCTCCGCCCGCCGCGTCGGCCCCACCGGCAGGGCGTACGGGCTGGACATGACCGAGGAGATGCTCGCCCTCGCCCTCGCCAACGCCGCGCAAGCGGGCGCGACGAACGTGGAGTTCCTCAAGGGCACCATCGAGGCCATCCCCCTGCCCGCGAACACGATCGATGTCGTGATCTCCAACTGCGTGATCAACCTGTCCGTCGACAAGGCCGCCGTGTTCGCCGAGACGTTCCGCGTCCTGAAGCCCGGCGGCCGGCTCGGCGTCTCGGACGTCGTCGCCGACGACTCCCTCACACCTGAGCAGCGGGCCGAGCGCGGTGACTACGTCGGCTGCATCGCCGGCGCGCTGTCCTTCGCCGAATACCGCCAGGGCCTGGAGACCGCCGGCTTCACCGACATCGAGATCACCCCGACCCACCGGGTCGCGGACGGTATGCACTCGGCGATCGTCCGGGCCGGCAAGCCGGGGGCGTTCTCGTAGGCCCTGTGGGACTCGAACCCACAACCCCTCGCCTCAGGGAATGAACTTCACCTCAGGGAAGGCCGCACTCGGACCGTCCAGCAGGGGCTCCCGGCGGTGCCGCAGATGCAGGTCGAAGAACGCGAGCGGGTACGCCTGCTGGATCCGTACCGCCCGGGCCGGATCGAGGGTGCCGATCCAGCCCTGGAGGTCCGCGTCGCTCATCCCCACGGCCTGGGCCAGCTGCGGGATCAGAAACTGGACGTCGCAGTACGACGAGTGCACCGCACCCTCCGCCTGGACATTGAGCCGCCATCCCCGCAGGCGCGACCAGAACTCGGCCACGCTCGGCTGCGTGGCCCGGGGGAACTCGGCGGTCATCAGCATGAACGGCCGGTCCAGGTCGGTGGTGATCGTCGGTTGCATCGGGCCGTCGAAGCTCAGCCCGGCCCGGACGCGCTGGTCCTCGCTCATCACAAAGGCCGTGGCCGACGCGCCTTTCGACCAGCCGAACATGCCGATGCGATGCGGATCGAGACCGCCGCGCAGGCCGGCCGGGAGCGGTCGGTGTTCGGCGTCGGGGTTGCGCCCGGCGCCGAGTTCCTCGATGCGATCGAGCACGAACCGGATGTCCGTGGCGAAGTCCCGCGGCCCCAAGGCCGGTTGGTCGAGCGGGACCGTGAGCCGGCCGTCGGGGAACTCGCTGAACGCGTCGTACGTGTGATCCACCGTGATCACCACGTACCCGTGACTGGCAAGCTCCTGAACCACGATGGTGGTGTCCGCCCGGTGATCGTGCGCGCCGTGCGAGAACACGACGACGGGCAGTCGTCCTCCGGTTCGCCGCACCGGAGCGCCCTCGTGGCCGGCCGTGAGTGGCGCCAGCGCGACATCGACCGGAAAGCCCGCCGCCGTGAGGAGCGCCCGCGCCACGGCGGGGGACGTCCAGCGCGCCAGTGGATACCGCTCGACGCCCCGGGCGGGGTACCAGACGCCGGCCATCAGCTCACGGTGATGCCCGGGGCCGGCCACGGGATCCGGACGTGAACGGTCGACGAGGTGCAGGGGCACCGTCCCCACCGGGTACGGTCCGGTGGGCGCGGGCAGGGTGAGCTGCACCGGGCCCGGGGCGGTCGAAGCCGCCCGCGCCTGGCGTGCGACGCCGATCGGTAAGGCGGCCCCGACTGCCAGCGCGGCTCCGAGCATGCGACGGCGCGTCATTCCTTCTTGGTTCATGAACGGTGTGGTTGTCACGGACTCTCCCGGGGTTGGGTGCGGCCTTCACGCGGCATGGACATGAGGTAGGCGAGTACGGCCAGCACGCGGCGGTTGTCGTCGTCGGAGGGGGCGAGTTCCAGCTTGGTGAAGATGCTGGTGCTGTGCTTGGACACGGCCTTCTCGCTGACGAAGAGCCGGTTCGCGATGGCGCTGTTGGAGCGTCCCTCGGCCATGAGTTCGAGCACCTGGCGTTCCCGCTCGGTGAGCCGGGAGAGGCGCTCGTGTTCGCCGCGGCTGCGGCGGCCGAGCAGCTTGGTGACCACTTCGGGGTCCATGACCGTGCCGCCCGCGGCGACCGTACGGATCACGTCGACGAACTGGTCGTCGCTGAACACCCGGTCCTTGAGCAGGTAGCCGACCCCGCCCGCCTGGTCGGCGAGCAGTTCCTGGGCGTAGATCTGCTCGACGTACTGAGAGAGCAGCAGGATCGGCAGCCCGGGTATCCGTTCCCGGGCGGCCAGTGCCGCACGGAGCCCGTCGTCGGTGTGGGTGGGCGGCAGCCTGATGTCCACGATCGCGAGGTCCGGCCGGAATTCCAGCAGCGCGTCGAGCAGGCCGGGAGCGCTGTCGGTGGCCGCCGCGATCTCGAACCCGCGCGCCTTGAGAAGCCGGACCAGTCCCTCCCGGAGCAGGAAGAGATCTTCCGCGACGACTACCCGCACGGCACCTCCATGACCACGATCGTCGGCCCCCCGGGCGGGCTGCTGACCGCGAGGATGCCGTCGAAGGCCGCGAGCCGTCGCTCCACCCCCGCCAGTCCCGTGCCCCGGGCCGGGTCCGCGCCGCCCACCCCGTCGTCGACCACCTCGATGCGCAGCAGTCCGCCCGCCTGGGCCATCCGGATCTGGAGGCCGTGCGCCGAGGCGTGCCGGACGGCGTTGGTGACCACCTCGGCGACGGCGAAGTAGCAGGCCGACTCCAGCGGAGCGGCGAGCCGTTCGGGCAGATCGATCTCGGTCTCACAGGGCAGGGGCAGGTCCAGTGCCAGCGCCCGGACCGCCTCCCCGAGGCCCCGGTCGGCCAGCATCGGCGGGTGCATCCCCCTGATCAGGCCGCGCAGTTCCTCCAGCGCCGCCGATGAGGCCACGCGAGCCTCCACGACCAGCGCGGCGGCTTCGTGCGGGCTGCTGTGGATCATCTCCTCGGCGACCCTGAGGTTCATCCCGATGGCGACCAGCCGTCCCTGTGCGCCGTCGTGCAGATCGCGCTCGATCCTGCGCAGCTCCGCGGCCGCGGAGCTGACCGCGTCGGCCCGCGTCTCGGTCAGCTCCCGCACCCGCCGGGCCAGCGCCGGATCCGGCTCCCGCCCCAACAGCCGCCTGGCATCCGGCAGTACGGTCAGCGTCAGCAGCCAGAGTCCGAGGGCCAGCACCACTGCCCCCTGGATGCCACCGAGGACCGACGCATGGTGTGCCAGCCCCTTGGGGAGGGACGGCGCCGGCCCCTGCGGGGAGCCGATCTTGTGCACCACCACGTACTGCCCGAACCCGCTCTGGGCGACGTCGTACGCCCCGATCCCGACCAGCCCCAGGGCCGCCAGGTCCGCCGCCGCCCTCGGCCACCGCACCAGCCCGACCACGACGGCCGCCAGCAGCACCAGCCCCACCAGATGACCCGCCACTGACGGCACGATCCCGATGCCCGGCGGCGGGGACTGCCACAGATCGAGGCCGAACAGGTCACCGCTCATCACCACGACGGCGGGCAGCAGCAGGGCCCAGCGCGCCGACCTGGGCGCGTCGGCTCCGGCCAGACGCGCGGGTCTGCCGGTCGCCGGCCGGAGCAGAGCCGCACCGGCGAGGGCGGCGATCACCGGCACGCTCACACCGCCCACCAGGACGTTCAGCGGTGTCCGGCCCGAGGAGGCAGCGGGATGCGTGAGCCAGTACGTCGCTTCCAGCAGTTCGCCGGTCACCGCCGCGACCACGGGCAGCACCCACCGCCTGGGCGCGGGCGCCGAGGTGAGCAGCGCGGTGGCCAGCAGGCCGGCCATCAGCAGCGCCGCCGGGAGCAGCCCGCCGGGCTCCAGATCCGGCAGGGTGACGACATAGCCGGGCAGTGCGGCGGAGTTGTGCAGGGCGGCCAGCAGGGCCGGCACGCTGCCGTACGCGGCCGTACCCACCAGTCCCGCCACGACCGGCCAGCCGATCCGCCCGGCCGGCCGCGCGGTACGCGCCGGCCGGTCCCGCGCCAGCTCCGCCCTGAAGGCCAGCGCGGCGCAGACCGCGGTCAACGCCACAAGCACGCCCGCCGGCCAGGGCGTCACGCCCACCGGAAACGGCCACATATCCGTCCCCCGTCCCGTCATCCATGCCACACACCGTGGCCTGGAGATCATGCTGCTGCGAGGGGTCCGGCAAGCACCATGGGCCGAGACCTACTTCTGAGGTGGGCAAACACCTACCTGGACCTGCTAGAGCGGTCCCAGGATCTCCTGGGACTCGATGAGCCCCTGCTCGCTGGGGGCCTCGCCGTCGCCGAAGACGCGGGTGGCCTGCCGGGCCCGGAATTCGAGATGTGCTTCGGCGGGCTTGGCGTAGCCGTACCGGGCGCGGGCTTCCGCCGGGGTCAGCACTTCCTCGTTGCGGGGAGGTATGCCGAGCTTCATCGGCGCGATCACCGGAACCGTGGAGGGCGACAGCCGTGCCATCAGGCGCAGTTCGGCCTTGGGGTTGAGGTGGACGAGCGCGAAGGCCGTCTTCATGACGGGCACGATGAGTGTGTCGAGGAGCCGTGACTGCCGGATCCCGGCCATCTCGCGCATCCAGCGCGGCATGGTGGCGAGCGTGGCGATCCGCTGCGCCCGCGCGACGACCAGGCTCGCGGGCTTGGCCCAGCGCGGCGTCGGCGGCAGTACGAGCTCGCTCCTGAGCAGGTGGTTCATGGCCTGTCGGGCGATCGGGCTGGCGGACAGGTGCGGGCGCATACGGTCGAAGTACGCCCGGACGCCGTCACGGCTGCGGGGGATGTCCTCGGGGGAGCAGGTCTGCAGTTCCGCGGCGATGGCGCATGCCTCCCAGTACTCCTTCTCCTCCTGCGCGGTGAGCTTCCCGGGCCCGTACTTCTCGTAGGCGTAGAGGATCGAGTGCCAGCCGGTGAGCTGGATCCACAGCTGCGAGGCGGGGTCGTTGGCGTCGTAGGTCCCGCCGCCGTAGGGAAGCCGGCCGATCGCCTTGGAATGGACCTTGACCAGGACGTCCGCGGCTTTGCACACCTCCCGTGAACCGGCGAAGGCCACCATCGCGAAGTAGCGCAGGGTCCGGTCGTAGCGCGTGCGGGAGCGCCGGTAGATGCCCTGGGTTCCGTGGACGGCGGCCACCAGTGGCGGGTCCAGTTCCTCCACCACCACGGACCGCTGGAAACCCACCGTCGGCGCCGTCGGATAGCTCCAGACCTTCCACACCACCGAGCCCGGGCCGAAGAAGCCGTAGTCCTCGTGCGGTTCGACCTCGCCACGCTTCAGCTTCGCCATGGAGCCGCTCCCTGTGCGTCCGCGGCGTGCGCCGCCCTCAATTACGACACTGCTGTCTTAAATTAAGACACGCCTGTCGTAAACTGCCAAGGTGTCAGCGTCCACAGCTTCGGAAGACAGGCCACGCAAGCGGCGCCCCTACGCCCCACGCGTCCCCCTCGCGCAACGCCGCGCGCAACTGCTCGACGCGGCCCTCGCCGTGATCGTGAGCGACGGCTACGACCGGGTCTCCATCGACGCCATCGCGAAGCGGGCCGATGTCGCGCGGTCGGTGGTCTACGGCGCCTTCGAGAACCTCGACGCCCTGCTGAGCGCCCTGCTCGACCGGCAGCAGGCACGCGCCTTCGCACGACTGCTCGAGACGATTCCCGACACCGGGGACCTGCGCGACCCCGCCGCGTTCGTCTCCGAAACCGTGCGCCGGATGTCCACGATGCTCCACGAGGACCCGGATACGTGGCGGCTGATCCTGCTGCCCCCCGGCAACATGCCCACGGTCGTCCGCGACCGCATCGAGGCGGACCGGGAGCGGTTCCGGCTCCGGGTCGAGGCATGGCTGTCGCTCGTCCTGGCCGACCGGAGTGATCCGCGGCTCGACCCGCAAGTCCTCGCCCATGCACTCGTCGCCTGCGCGGAACACTTCGGCCGCCTCGCCCTCACCGACCCCGGCAAGTTCGACCCGCCACGTCTGATCGGCCAGGTACAGGTCATCCTCGGCGCCGTCTGGCCGCGGACGCGTTGACGGCAGGTCAGCGGAGAACAGCAACCTCAGCGTCGCGAATCTACCCCTCGACGAACGTGACGGTCTCGTCGAGCGGCGCCCGGTCCGTACGGGGTGAACTCACCGTGACATCCTCGAGCCCGATCGACATGCCGCAGAAGAGGACGAGTTCGTCCGGTGGTGACAGGACCTCCGCGACCGTCTTGCGATACACCGACCACGCCATCTGCGGGCAACTGTGCAGCCCTTCGGCGCGGAGCAGCAGCATGACGGTCTGCAGATACATGCCGACGTCGGACCATTGAGGCCGGCCCATGTCGCCGTCGATGTAGCAGAACAGGGCGGCGGGCGCGCCGAAACAGTCCCAGTTCGCGGCGGCGGCCCGCTGGCGCGCCTCTTGAGCTCGGCCAGCGGCCCACCGGTCAGCACGTAGGCGCGCCACGGCTGGAGATTCGATCCGGACGGCGCCCAGGCCGCGGCGGGGCTGGGACAGGACACGCAGGAGGCCGGGATGTCAGGAGAGCCAGTCGGTGTAGCGGGTGGGGGCGAGGTGGGCGTTCTTGTCGGTCAGGACGTCGCCCTTGACGACGGCGAACATGCCGGCGGTGGGGTCGACGACGACGGTACGGCTGTCCCCCTTGTGGGACAGGGTGATCCGGCCCAGCTCGTCCAGGCTGAAGATCTCGGGGCCGGCGATGTTGCGGATGCCGTTCAACGGGGTTCCGGCGGCGACCTCCGCCACCGCGGCGGCCACGTCTTTGGAGGCAATGGGCTGGATGGGCGTGGCGGGCAGCCGGACGGTGTCGGCGTCCGCGGTCCAGGACAGGACCGCGTCCATGAAGTCCATGAACTGCGTGGCCCGGACGATCGAGTAGGGGATCGGCCCGGCCGCGAGGATCTTCTCCTGGAGCGCCTTGGCGCGGTAGTAGTCCAGCTCCGGCACCTGGTCCACGCCGACGATCGAGAGGATGACGAAGTGGCCGACGCCGCCCTTGTGGGCCGCGGCCAGGAGGTTGTCCATCGAGGTCTGGAAGAAGGCCGGGGAGGCTTCGTCGAAGGTCGGGGAGTTCGTCAGGTTGACGACGACGTCGGCTCCCGCCACCGCCTCGTCCAGTCCCTGGCCGCTGATGATGTCGACTCCGGTGGACTTCGAGTGCGGTACCGCCTCGTGTCCGGCGGCGTTCAGGTCCTTGACGACCTGCGACCCGATCAGCCCGGTACCGCCGATGACTGCGATCTTCATGACATTCCTTTCGCCGGGATTACATGCGCAATATGGCATATGAACCGCTATATGGGTGCGGTATGAAACGGCTCGTTGATCGACCAATGAGGTACGGCGTCAGAGACCGTCGACGAACGTGACCGTCTCGTCGAGCGGCGCCCGGCCTATGCGGGCGTCGCCCACTGTTGCGTCTTCGAACCCGATCGACATGCCACAGAAGAGGGTGAGTCCGTCCGGGGGCGACAGGACCTCCGCGACGGTCTTGTGAAACTTCGCCCAGGCCATCTGCGCGCAGCTGTGCAGCCCTTCGGCGCGGAGCAGCAGCATGACGGTCTGCAGATACATGCCGACATCGGCCCATTGGGGCGAACCCATGTCCTTGTCGATGTAGCAGAACAGGGCGGCGGGCGCGCCGAAGCAGTCCCAGTTCGCGGCAGCGGCCCGCTGGCGCGCCTCCAGGTCCTCACGCGCGATGCCGAGCGCACCGTAGCGCTGCTCGCCGAAGGCGGATCGGCGCTCGCGGTACGGAGACTTCAGCGCGGGCGGATACATCTCGTACTCCGGTGCGTCCCAGGGGTCGCCCGAGGCCAGGCGCTCGCCGGCACGCTTCTTGAGTTCGGCCAGCGGTGCGCCGGTCAGCACATAGGTGTGCCACGGCTGGATGTTCGATCCGGACGGCGCCCAGGCCGCGGCGGACAGCACGCGCTCCAGCGTCTTCCTCGGGACAGGCTGGTCGGTGAATCGACGCACCGCTCGTCGGCTCGTGACCGCCTCGTAGACGTCCACGATCACGCGCCTCCATCTACTCAAGGGGTCCATGTTCGTTACAGTGAATATAGTATCACTCGATACCATCTCGCATGCAACCATCATCGAGGAACTGGAGGCGGCTCCTACGCGCCGGGCACCCGGAACCCGGCCATGTCAGAGCTGGTCCCCCTCTACGAAGCCGTGCGGAGGGAGGACTCGGTCCGTCGGCAACAACACCCTGGCCAGTCGCCCGCGCTTACGCCTCGTCGCCTGAGGGATGGGCAAGCCGGGTCAGCAGGGCCGCCAGTTGCTCGGACTCGCCGGGTCCCAGTTCGGCGATCAGCCGCTCAGCCAGCGGCCCCGCAGCCACATGGGCCGCGTCGAAGAGTTCGAGTCCCTGAGGCGTGATCTCCACTGCTCGCGCCCGCCGGTCCCCCGGAACGGCCTTCCGTACGGCCAGACCCTTCCGCTCCAGGTCGTCCACGACCCGCATGATTCCCGCCTTGTCCGACCCCGTCGCCGCCACCAGGTCCCGCTGCACCGTGGGCCCGTGGTTGACCAGCTCGATCAGCACCGCGAAATGCCGCAACTCGACGCCGAGCGGACGAAGCGCCTCCCCCATCACCGCCGCCGCGTGCCAGTGCGCCCGGCGCAGCAGCAAGCCGAGAGCGAAAGGCGAGGCATCCCCGGGGCGGTCAGTCGCACGCGAGGCGGTGGTTCGGTGAGGAACGTCGGCGGCCATGAACCCAGGCTACTTCAATCGATACGGTATCGTTTGAAACGAAATCGGGCTGCGCGGCGGCGCCCTGGTCCCGGCCGGCATCGGGCCGGCGAGCGATCGTGAACCCTGGTCAAAACGAAGAGGACCCCAGCTCGTTCGTGCACTGAGCTGGGGTCCTTCCCGTAGGCCCTGTGGGACTCGAACCCACAACCAATGGATTAAAAGTCCACTGCTCTGCCAATTGAGCTAAGGGCCCAGGCGATGTTGCCTGTCCGAGCATAGCCGGACGAGGCCGTGTCTCCGATCGGGTATCGAGGACGCGGCCACGTCGGGAGGGTGAAGGTTACTTTTCGACCGGTTCGGGGGAGCGGGTGGCGTGGGTCGGGGCGAGGAACCAGTGGCGGGCCGAGGCCAGCCACCAGGTGGCGGCGAAACCGAGGACGACCAGGACGGCGACCGGGGCGTAGTTGAAGGTCTTCCAGGTGACCGGGGAGACCTGGGGGAGCATGAAGAGGATGGTGATCAGCGCGACCCAGGTGACGGAGACGAGTCCGATGGGGACGGACCAGCGGCCCAGGTGCCAGGGCCCGCGTTCGAAGGCGTCGCCCTTGCGGACGCGCAGGAGGGTCGGGATGACGTAGGCGATGTAGAGGCCGATCACCGCGATCGAGGTCACCGCCGCGTAGGCCGTGGAGTTGATGAGGTAGGGGAGGCCGAGGGCCAGGGCGGCGAGTGCGGCCAGCCAGACCGCGGCCACGGGGGTGCGGGTGCGGGGGCTGACCGTGTGCCAGATGTGCGAGAAGGGCAGCGCGCCGTCGCGGGAGAAGGCGTAGATCATGCGGCTGTTGGCGGTGACCGAGGCCATGCCGCAGAAGAGCTGGGCGCCGATCACGACCAGGAGCAGGAGCTTGCCCGTTGTCGCGCCCAGTGCGTCCAGGAGGATCTGGGCGGGGGGTGCGCCGGTCGGGGACGTCAGCTCCTCGCCGTAGGACTGGATCGCGAAGGTGAAGCCCAGGAGGAGGACGAAGCCGGCTATCCAGGACGTCCAGATCGAGCGGACGATGCCCTTCGGGCCCGCCGTGGACGCGTCGTGGGTCTCCTCCGTCATGTGGGCGGAGGCGTCGTAGCCCGTGAAGGTGTACTGGGCCATGAGGAGGCCCAGCAGGACGACGTAGACCCCGTTGCCCCAGCCCGTCTCGTTGACGAACTTCGTGAACACGAAGGACGCCGACTGGTGGTGGTCGGGGACGAACGCCAGTGCGCCGACGATGACCGCGACCCCGAGCACGTGCCACCACACGCTCACGCTGTTCAGGAACGCGACGATCCGGACGCCGAAGGTGTTCAGCAGGCCGTGCAGGAGCAGGATCGCCGCGAAGAGCAGGACCGTGCGACCCGGGGTGACCTCGAAGCCGAACTGGAGGTTCAGGTAGGCGCCGAGGAAGGACGCCGCGCCGAAGTCGATGCCCGCCGTCACCGCCACCTGGCCCAGCACGTTGAACCAGCCCGTGAACCACGCCCAGGCCGCCGCCGAGCGCGGGGGCGCCAGGCGGTGGGCCCAGAAGTACAGGCCCGCCGAGGTGGGATAGGCGGAGCAGATCTCGGCCATCGAGAGGCCCACGAACAGGGTCATCAGGCCGACCGCCACCCAGCCCCAGGTGATCACCGCGGGGCCGCCGGTGATCATGCCGAAGAGGTAGAGGGTCAGGCAGCCGGAGAGGACCGAGATGATCGTGAAGGACACGGCGTAGTTCGAGAACGCCGACATACGGCGGGCGAGGACCTGGGTGTAGCCGAGCTGGGCCAGTCGTTCCTCGTCCGACAGCCCGGCCGCTCCACTGCTCGCTCTTGCGTCTTCTGTCATGTCCCCAGCGATTCCCTCGCGGGCTTCGTGACATGCGTCACAAGGGTCTCGCTCTAGCGTGGATTCCGGATCCGTGGCCGCCGAGCTCCACCCCCGTCGTCCGGCGGCCACGGATTCCCTGGTCACACCGGGCACAGGCATGCCGCTCCCGCGCTCTCCGCCCCCGGTTCCTCCACCGAAGAGCCCCGAAGACCCGGGCCCGGCATGCACGGAAACCGCCGCTCACGGCCGCAGACGTCAGGAAGTACGGATGAACACACGCGTGGATCTGCTCACCAAGGAATTCCCGCCCGCCGTCTACGGCGGCGCGGGCGTGCACGTCACCGAGCTGTCCCGGCAACTGCGCACCCTGGTCGACCTGCGGGTGCGCTGTTTCGGCGAACCCCGCCCCGATCCAGGGGTGTTCGCCTACCCGGAACCCCGGCTGGCGGACGGAGCGAACGCCGCGCTGCGCACCCTCGCCGCGAACGTCGAGATGAGTGCCGCGTGCGAGGGCGCGGACCTGGTGCACAGCCACACCTGGTACGCGAACGCCGCGGGGCATCTGGCCCGGACCGTGTACGGCATCCCGCACGTGGTGACCACGCACAGCCTGGAGCCCCTGCGGCCGTGGAAGGAGGAGCAGCTGGGCGGCGGCTACCGCCTTTCCTCGCTGGTGGAACGTACGGCCGTGACGGCGGCGGACGCCGTGATCGCCGTGTCGCAGGGGATGCGCGAGGACGTCCTGCGCGTCTACCCGGACGTCGATCCCGAGCGGGTGCACGTCGTGCACAACGGCATCGACACCGAGGCGCACCGGCCCGATACGGGTACGGCCGCGCTGGAGCGGTACGGCGTCGACCCGGAGCGCCCGCTCGTGCTCTTCGTGGGACGGGTGACCCGGCAGAAGGGCCTGCCCCAGCTGCTGCGCGCCGCCTTCGAGATCGATCCGGCGGCCCAGCTGGTGCTGTGCTGCGGGCAGCCTGACACGCCCGAGATCGCGGCGGAGACGGCCGCGCTGGTCGACGAGCTGCGGCGGATCAGAGGGGGTGTCGTCCGCATCGACGGCATGCTGGACGCCGTCTCGCTGCGCCAGTTGCTGACGCACGCCTCCGTGTTCGTCTGCCCTTCGCTGTACGAGCCGATGGGCATCGTCAACCTGGAGGCGATGGCCTGCGGTACGGCCGTGGTGGCCACCGCCACCGGGGGGATACCCGAGGTGGTCGCGGACGGTGTCACGGGGCTGCTGGTGCCGATCGAGCAGGAACAGGACGGTACGGGCACCCCGCTGGACGAGAAGCGCTTCGCCTCCGACCTCGCCGCGGCGGTGAACCGGCTGCTGGCCGAGCCGGCGCTCGCCCGCACGATGGGCGAGGCGGGGCGGGTGCGGGCCCGGGAGCACTTCTCCTGGCGGGCTGCCGCCGAGCGGGTGCTGGACGTCTACCGCCGGGTGCTGGCGTGAGGGGCCGGAGAGCGCCGGCCGCCGCATGACGTCGAGGACGGGGTCCCGCCGCTGGTGGGGCCCCGTCCTCGTTCTCTTTCCGCGGCTCTCCGCGGTCGCCGTTCGCGTCAGCCGCGCGCGGCGAGGTCCTCCTTGATGAAGTCCGCGGCGCGCTCGCCGATCATGACGGCCGTGGTGTGGGTGTGCGCCGAGACGATCGACGGCATGACCGAGGCGTCGGCCACCCGCAGCCCCTCGATCCCGCGCACCCTCAACCGGGCGTCCACCACGGAGAGTTCGTCGATGCCCATCTTGCAGGTGCCCGAGTAGTGGTGGAACGAGCCGGTGTTGTGCGCCACCCAGTCCCGCAGCTCGGCGCGGGTCTGGACATCCGGTCCGGGCGCGACCTCGCGGACGCCCCACTGGCTGGTGAACGCCTTGGAGCGGAACACCTCACGGGCGATCTCGGTGATGTCGGTGGCCCGCTCCAGGTCGGCCCGCTCCCCGTAGAAGTTGGGGTTGACCCGGGGCCGTACCGTCGGGTCGGCACTGGCCAGTCGTATCCAGCCGCGCGAGAGCGGGCGGATCACGGCCGGCAGCATGATGACCAGCCGCGGGTCCACCTCGTCCTGCACCGAGACCGACGAGGTGCTGCCCGTGCGCTTCCACTCCATGAGCTTCTCGATCAGCTTCTCGCCCCACGGCGCGCGCGGCAGGAACCACAGTTCCATGTCGGGGGCGGGCAGGCCGGGCTGTGAACCCCAGTAGAGCGCCGGCTCGTTGATGACGCCCTCGGCGGGACCGGGCTTGTCCATGTAGCCGGTGGGCCCGATGACCAGCGGGTGGTTCTGGTAGTTCTCACCGACGCCGGGCAGGTCGGCGACGACGTCGATACCGAAGGAGGTCAGCTGCTTGGGGTCGCCGATGCCGGACAGCAGCAGCAGCTTGGGCGACTCGATGGCGCCCGAGCTGACCACGACCTCCCGCTCGGCCCGTACGGTCTTGCGCTCGCCCTCGTGGAGGTACTCCACGCCGACGCACCGGGTCCCCTCGAACAGCAGCCGGGTCGCGGTCGAGTCGGCCCGCACGGTGAGGTTCGTGCGCGCGCGGGCGGGGTCGTAGTAGGCGGTGCGGACGCCGTTGCGCTTGCCGTCCCGGAGGTCCAGGTGGTGCCAGCCGACCCCGAAGCGGTCCACGTTGACGTCCGCCACCTCGGGGTAGCCGAGTTCGACGCAGCCGTCGACGAACGCCTGGGAGACGGGGTTGCCCTCGTCCCCGGTGTTGACGACGTTGATCGGGCCGCCCTGCCCGGCCGTCGGGTTGGTGCCGTCCTCCTGGTTCTCGATCCGCTGGAAGTACGGCAGCACGTCCTTGGCGGACCAGCCGGCGGCGCCCTGGTAGGCCCAGGTGTCGTAGTCGGCGTCAGGACCCCGGTTGTGGATCATGTGGTAGATGTTCGAGCTGCCGCCCACTCCGCGACCGGCCGCCGAGTAGACCGTCTCGCCGCCGAGAGCGGGCTGCGGCTCGGTGAGGTAGGACCAGTCGAACTCGCTCAGATTGGTCTGGGACCACAGTTCGGGTACTTCGAGCAGGCGGTCGTCCTTGGCGCTGCCGGCCTCGATGACCAGCACGGAGACGTCCTCCAGCTCACTGAGCCGGGTGGCCGTCACCAGACCGGCGGTTCCGCCGCCGACGACGACGAAGTCGTAGGTCTCGGTCATGGCTGTCCTCTCCCTGGTTGCCTGGTGGATGGTTCGCATGGGCCGCGCCGCCCGCTCAGGCGCCGGCCCCGATCAGGTCCGCCGCCTTCTCGCCGATCATCACCACGGCGGCGTTGGTGTTGCCCGTGGTGATGGCCGGCATGACGGAGGCGTCGGCGATCCGCAGTCCGTCCACCCCGTGCACCCGCAGCCGGGCGTCGACCACGGAGCCGCCGTCCAGGCCCATGCGGCAGGTGCCGACCGGGTGCCAGACGGTGGAGGCGGACTCGCGGACGTAGCGGGCGAGTTCACCAGGGGAGGTGACGTCCACGCCCGGGGCGAGTTCGCGGCCGCGGAACGGGGTCAGCGCCCGGGTGTGGGCCAGCTCGCGGGCCAGCGTGATGCCCCGGACCAGGACCTCCAGGTCCTCCTCGGCCTCCAGGTAGTGCGGGTCGACCACGGGCGGCGCGAGCGGGTCGGCCGAGGCCAGCGTGACCGTGCCCCGGCTGCGCGGCCGGGCGAGGATGGGGGCGAAGGTGAAGCCGGGCGCGTCCGTCTTGTAGCGCTCGTCGACGAACTGCACGGGCCCGAAGAAGTACTGCAGGTCCGGTACGTCGTCCTCGCCGGTGGGCCGTGCCGTGGTGAACAGGCCTGCCTCGGCGAGGAGTTCGGGGGCGGGCAGCTCCCGCGGGCTCTCGTAGGCGACCCCGAACAGCAGGTGGTCCTGCAGGTTCTGGCCCACCCCCGGCAGATCGACGACCGGGTCGATGCCGTGGCCGCGCAGCTCGGCGGCGGGGCCGATCCCGGAGAGCAGGAGCAGCCGCGGGGTGGCCAGCGCGCCCGCCGACAGCACGACCTCGGCCGTGGCGACGGCGGTGTGCCGCTCGCCGTCGCGCAGGTACTCGACGCCGGCCGCGCGGCCACCCCGCAGCACCAGCCGGGTCGCCGTCGCACCCGTGACGACGGTCAGGCGGGGGTCGCCCAGCACCGGGTGCAGATAGGCGACCGCGGTGCTGGCCCGGCGGTCGTCCTTGGTGCGCGTGGACTGGTAGAAGAACGCGGTGTTCTCCTGGCGTTCGGCGTTGTAGTCGCCCGGGCGGTCGAAGCCGAGTTCGCCGGCGGCGGCCACGAAGGCGCGGGACACCTCGGCGGGCCGCGCGTACGGCACGACCGAGAGGGGACCGTCCGCGCCCCGGTACCGGGAGGCGCCCTCCTCGTACGACTCGGACCTGCGGAAGTACGGCAGGACGTCCTCGTACCCCCACCCCTCGTTGCCGAGGTCCCGCCAGCCGTCGAAGTCACGGCGGTTGCCGCGCACGTACATCATCGCGTTGACGGAGCTGCCGCCGCCGAGCATCCTGCCCTGCGGGACGGGAATCGTCCGGCCGCCCAGACCGGCCTGCGGGACCGTCTCGTAGCCCCAGACCGTCCCCTGCGGCCCCCACAGGGAGACCATCGAGGGGATGTCGGTGCGGTGCACGGCCTCGGCGTCGTCCGCGCCGCCTGCCTCCAGCAGCAAGATCCGGGCATCGGTCCGCTGCAGCAGCCGTGCGGCCACGACGCATCCGGCGGAGCCGGCGCCCACCACGACGTAGTCGTAACTCTCCTCGTTCTGCATGGGGGCTCCTTACGGCAGCTGCGGCGTCTCCGTGAACGTGGGCAGCAGCTTGGTCTCCTGGAAACTCGGAATGAGGTCGACCACCAGGTATTCCAGGTAGTACTTGCCCCACATCGTCTGCCACAGCGGGAACGTGCCGTCGAAGTTCTCGCCGCGCACTCCGGCGAGCTTCGCCTCCAGGTCCCAGATCAGATCGTCGAACTCCTGGTTGCTGAAGGGGAATCCGAAGGATTCCGCGGCCTGGATCACCTCGTCCTTGCTGCGGTGCTTGAGGGAATCCAGCAGGTCCGGTCGCACGGCGACCGTGCGCAGGAACTCGATCACGTTCTTGCTGCTCATCGGAGTGCGGCTCCGTTCGTCTCGGCGAGGGTGCGCAGTTCGTCGTCGGTGTGCCGGGCGACCACCCGGTCCAGCAGGTAGCCGAGGTGGGTCTGGCCCCACATCGCGCGCCACAGCGAGCTGTTGCCGTCCACCGGCTCCGCGTCCTTCTCGATGATCACGCCCATTTCCAGCTGGGAGACGACCTCGGCCATCTCCTCGGGGGTGAACTCGAATCCCTCGTTCTTGGCGTGGAAGACCAGCTGGCTCAGATTGCGCGACTCGTACGCGGCACGCTTCGCCGGATCGTCCCGGGCGGCCAGGAGGAATTTCACGAAACTCTGCTGGGACATGTGCGCCCTCCGCTGGAAAACTCCGGTGCGCACGGAATGTGCGCCGGAATGAGCCTGGCCGGAAAGGGTGCTTGTCCGCAAAAGTCGGGACGAGACTTCCTGAATTACCGGTCCGTCGCGGCGTCGCCCGCGGATTTCCGGGCGCTTTTGGGCAGGCGCGGCAGGTGCACGAAGAGGACCCGCCGGCCGGTGGAGACGATCCAGTACTCGAAGGCGTTGAGACCGACCAGTACCAGGGCCACCAGGACGCCGGTGACGAACAGCGGCAGACGGGGGGCGAGCGGGACCAGCGCGAGGCAGAGCAGGGCCGCGGAGAACCGGCTGACTCCGGCCGCGCCGAACATGCGCCAGCGGGAGTAGCAGAAGCCGAACAGGTACAGCGCGGCGCCCGGGGCGAGCAGCAGCCCGGGCAGGCCGTGCGGGGGCCCGAACGGGTCGACGCACAGCTTCTTCAGGCCCACCGCCACGCAGATGATGGCGGTGACGTAGATGAAGTGGCCGTAGTTGAAGACGTCCCGGACGATGCGGGCCTGGACCGGGTCGGTGCGCAGGCTGTGCCGCACCGCGGCGGCGCCGAAGTGGAAGTAGCTCCACCACAGGCCGAGGATCACCACGAAGCTCACCGCGAGCGAGGCGAACTGCGCGGCGCCGAGCGGGCTGCCGGAGACCTTCGTGCCGACCGACATCACGGTCTCGCCGAGCGCCATGATGATGACCAGGCCGAAGCGTTCCGGCAGGTGGGAGGTCTCGAACCGCATCCGGTCCAGCCGGTGGCCCAGCAGCACCGGTACGGCCACCTCCAGCACGGCCGCGCCGGCCCACGCCAGGGTGCGGGCCGGCTCCGGGAGCAGTCCGCCGGCCAGGAACACCGGGCAGACGACCAGCAGGTTGATGCCGAAGGGCTCCACCCGCAGGTCGCCGAAGAGCGGCAGCCGCCGCATCCCGGCCCACAGCAGCAGCCGCATGGCGACGTAGCAGAGCGGGAACAGCAGTCCGTGCCCGCCGTAGGCGTGCGGCACCGCCACCGTCATGGCGAGACCGCAGGCCCCGAGGGCGAAGAGCAGGAAGCGGCCCGAGGGCCGGTCCAGCGCCTCGCCCGCGGAGTTGCCGACCAGGGTGGCGCTGGTCCAGCCCCACCACAGAGGGACCAGCAGCACCAGGGTGCGCAGCAGCTCCATCGGGCCACCCGCGGTGCCCAGGCTCGTGGCGATCTGCGTCAGCGCGAACACCCACACCAGGTCGAAGAACAACTCGGCCCAGGTGACGCGCTGTTCGGCGCCCTGCTCCGCCGGCCCCGCGTCCTCGGTGCCGGCGATGTCCACGTCCGCGTCCGGGTGGTAGGCGGAGTCCCGGTCGTCCGTCTCCACGCTCATGAGGGTCTCAGTCGGCCTTCAGCTCGGGCGGGTAGAGGAAGTAGTTGGCCGCCGACGCCGCCTGCGCGCCCTCGTGGACGGCCGCCGTGACCTGGTGGGAGTGCAGGGCGGTGAGGTCGCCGGCCGCGTAGACGCCGGGTACGGAGGTCTTCTGCTCGGAGTCGACCTGCACGTAACCGCTGGGCGCGAGCCCGACGCCGAGCTGCCGGGCGAGCCCGGTCTCCGGGGTGGCGCCCTGGATGGAGAACAGCGCGTCCAGTTCCAGCCGGAGGCCGCGGCGGGTGAGCACCGCGGAGAGCAGGCCGTCCTCGCCCTCGACCTCCTTGATCCGGTCGTGCACCACGGGGATCCCGGCTCGCTCCAGCCGCCGCCGGAACTTGGGGCTGATCTCGTCGCTGCGGCTGTTGGTCAGCAGCCGCACCCGGTCGGTGAGGCTGTGCAGCTGCATGGCCTCGCCCGCGGCCGCGTCGGTGTGGCCGACCACCAGGATGCTCCGGCCCCGGTTCTCGTACCCGTCACAGGTGATGCACCAGAACATCGAGCGTCCGACGTACGACTCCCAGCCCTCGAAGTGGGGGAAGTGGTCGAGCACTCCGGTGGCCAGCAGCAGCGACCGGGCCTGCCAGGAGTGGCCCTGGGAGCGGACGGTGAAGCCCTCGACCGCGTTGCCCTCGGCCTGGGTGATCAGGTGGTGCACCACCCGGGCGTTGGGGTAGCGGGAGAGCTGCTCCAGGCCCAGCTTGCGCAGGTCGACGGTCGGGATGCCCGAGGGGAATCCCAGGTAGTTGTGGTTGGTCTGGTGGTGGGTCGAACGGCCGTGGCCGGTGTCGAAGACCAGGACCTCGCGGTTGTAGCGGGCCAGGTAGAGCGCCGCGGACAGGCCGGCCGGGCCTCCCCCGACGACGATGGTGTCGACCGGCTGCCCGGCCTCGGACCGTGTGCTGGCGGGCGTTGCCAAGTCCCCTCCCTGAATGGTTCCGTTCCGGCGGCCGACGCTAACCGGGGGGCGCGGAAGGGGCCCAACGATCCGGGCGGACAATCTGAAGTCGGGCCGGGCGGCGGACCTCAGATAGCCCGAGCGGAATTCTTGCCGGTGCCCGGCGGCCCCGGATTGAGTCGTGAACTCCCCATGTCCACCTGCTTCTAGGCGGGAGCTCTCATGCGCGCGAGTGTCATTCACGGCCACCGGGACGTCCGGGTCGAGGAGGTTCCCGACCCTCGGCTCCGCTATCCCACCGACGCCCTGGTGCGGGTCACGCACGCCTGTGTGTGTGGCAGCGATCTGCTGGGCTACCGCAATCCGGCGCCGCGTCCGCGGAGCCAGCGCACGGGCCACGAGTTCATCGGCGTGGTCCAGGCGGTCGGCTCCGCGGTCACCACCCTGCGCGAGGGCGACCGGGTCATCGCGCCGTTCACCTGGTCCGACGGCGTCTGTCCGCACTGTGTCGCGGGGCTGCACACCTCCTGTGTGCGCGGCGGCTTCTTCGGCCAGCCCGGTTCCGACGGCGCGCACGGCGAGGCGGTCCGGGTGCCCTTCGCGGACGGAACGCTGGTGACGGTGCCCGAGGACGCCGAGGCCCCGCCGACCGCGCTGCTCGCCCTGTGCGACGTGATGGGCACCGGCCACCACGCGGCGCTGTGCGCCAAGGTGCGGCCGGGAGCGACGGTGGCCGTGGTCGGTGACGGCGCGGTCGGGCTGTGCGGGGTGCTGGCCGCCCGGCGGCTCGGGGCGGAGCGGGTCATCGTGCTCAGCAGCCACCCGGACCGGGCCGCGGTCGCCCGGCGGTTCGGGGCGAGCGACATCGTGACCGAGCGGGGCGAGGCCGCCGTGGAGTCGGTACGGGAGCTGACCCGGGGGCTCGGCGCCGAGGCCGTGCTGGGTGCCGCGGGCACCGGCGAGGCCCTGCACACCGCGCTGGGCATCGCGCGCGACGGCGGCGCGGTGGGCTTCGTCGGGGTGCCGCGCGACGGCAACGAGGGCATCGACTTCCGCCAGATGTTCCGGCGCAACGTCGCGCTGAGCGGGGGCGTGGCTCCGGTCCGCGCCCACATCCCCGAGCTGCTGGCCGACGTGGTCGCCGGCCGCCTAGACCCCTCCCCGGTCTTCGACCTCACCGTCAAGCTGGACGGGGTGCCGGAGGGCTTCCGGGCAATGAACGAGCGACGGGCCATCAAGACGCTGATCGAGTTCTGATACGGGTCGAGGGCTGATCGGGCGCCATGAGCGCGGCGGGCCTGGTCACGCGGCGGGCCCGGCCACACCACAGGCCGGTCGCGCCGCGAGCCCGGTCGCCGGCAACGCCAGTGGCCGGCATCAGCACAGGCCCGGTCACCAGCAACGCCGGTGGCCGGGCCTGTCGCCGTCGTGGTCGGCCGCAGGGCTCAGCGGAAGTCGGGGCCGTGGGTGCGGGTTCGCTTCAGTTCGCTGAAGCCGGGTGTGGCGGAGACCAGGACCACCCCGTCCCACAGGCTGCCCGCCGCCTCGCCCCGCGGAGTCGGGGTGACGACCGGGCCGAAGAACGCCACCTGCCGGCCGCCCTCGTCAGGACCCTCCAGCGCGATGACGGGCGTGCCCACGTCGTCGCCGACCAGCGCCACCGCCGCCCGGTGGGACTGGCGCAGCGCCTTGTCGTGCTTGAGAAGGGTGAGGTGGTCGGCGAGGGAGAGCGGCAGCCCGACCTCGGCCAGCGCGTCCTCCACCACCTCCCGGTTCTGGGGCAGGCCGCGCTGGTGGAAGCGGCTGCCGAGGGCGGTGTAGAGCGGACCGACCAGCTCGGCGCCGTACTCCTGCTGTGCCGCGGCGCAGACCCGGGCCGGGCCCTGTGCGTCGAGCAGCATCTGCTGGTAGGCGCGGGGCAGCCGCGGGTTCTCCTGCAGGATGGCGAGGCTCATCACATGCCAGCGGGTCCACACCGGCCGGACCTGCTCGACCTCCAGGATCCAGCGCGAGGTCATCCAGGACCAGGGACAGATCGGGTCGAACCAGAAGTCGACGGTACGCGGCTCAGTCGTGTTCATGTTCTCCTCCGGGGCGCGGCGGATTGCGCGCGGGGGCGGGCCGGGGGCAACGACCGCCGCGCCGGTCACCGTGCGGGACGTCGGGCGGACGTCCCGTGCGGTAGCCGGCGACGGCGGTCCGCCCAGGTCAGGACTGGGACGTCGGAGTACGGCCGGGCAGCAGGGCGAGCGCCCCGAGCGTGGCCAGCACCGCGAAGCCGGCCGAGCCGAACAGCGCCGTGCGGTAGCCCTCGGTCAGCGCGGCGGGCAGCGCGCTGCCGTCGCCGACGGCGTCCGCGGTGGCGGAGCCGGCGACCGTGACCAGGATGGCGAGGCCGAGGGCGGCGCCGACCTGGTTGGCGGTGTTGAACAGGCCGGAGGCGAGGCCGGCCTCCTCCTCGGTGGCCTCGGCGGTCGCGGCGACCGTGGCGCACACCCAGACGGTGCCGCCGCCCAGGCCGGTGAGCACCTCGGGGCCGAACTGCTCGACGAAGAAGGCGCCCTGGTCGATCTGGGTGGCCCACAGCGTGCCGGCGACCACCAGCAGGGTGCCGATGATCGTGGTGCCGCGCAGGCCGAGCTTGGGCAGGACGCGGCCCACGTTGGTGGCGGCGATGACGACGCACAGGGCGAGCGGCACCAGCGCCAGACCGGACTTCAGCGGCGAGAAACCGCGCACCAGCTGGGTGTAGAGGGTCAGGAAGAAGATGGCGGGGATGACGGCCATCGGGATCAGCCCGCCCACGAGGTTGGCGCCGCGCAGCGTCTTCTTGCGGAAGATGCCCAGCGGGACCAGGGGCTGCCTGAGGCGCGACTCCAGCACCACGAAGCCGACGAGCAGCACCAGCGCCAGCCCGCCGAGTCCGAGGGTGCGGCCGGAGGTCCAGCCCACCTTCTCCGCCTCGACCAGGACGTAGACCAGCAGCGCCAGGCCACCCGTGCTGAGGACGGCACCGGCGAGGTCGAAGCCACCGGAGGACCGGGCCTCGGCGCGGTCGCCCGGGAGCAGCTTGCCCGCGAGGAGGATCGCGCCGAGGGCGATGGGGACGTTGACGTAGAAGACGGCGGACCAGCCGAACCAGTCGGTGAGCAGACCGCCGAGGATCATGCCCGCGGCACCGCCCGCGCCGGAGACCGCGCCGTAGACGCCCATGGCCTTGTTGCGCTGCTGCTGCTCCTCCTCGGTGCCGTTCGGGAAGACCGTCATCAGCAGGGACAGCGCGGCGGGCGCGGCGAACGCGGACGCCAGACCCTGCAGGGAGCGGGCGGCGATCATGATGGCGGGCGAGCCGGCCAGCGCGCCGAGCAGCGAGGCCGCGGCGAACAGCAGCAGGCTGGCGGCGAACAGCTTGCGGCGGCCCACCAGGTCGGCCAGCCGGCCGCCGAGCATCAGGAAGCCGCCGAACAGCAGCAGGTAGGCGTTGGTCACCCAGGACAGGTCGGCCTGGGAGAAGCCGAGATCCTTGCCGAGCGAGGGCAGCGCCACCGCGACGATGGTGGAGTCCAGGACGAGCATGAACTGGACCGCGACGAGTAGTGCCAGTGCCGCGCCAGGGCGCCGGACCACTGGGTTGAGCGAAGTCTCAGTGACCGCTGGAGCGGACATGAGAGTAACCCCCAGAGTTGAGTAGGTGAGCGAAGCGGCAACCGAAAGTAGCCACGGCCCCCGGGGTGGGGGCAAAGAACGCGTCCCGACAACTTGAAGTCGGCTTGTTGCGGGCGCGACTTGGGGCGCCGGGCGCCCCTCAGATGTCCCCGGCGAGTTCCAGTTCCGCGTGGACCGCGCCGAGGCAGCGGTTCATGACGACGCTGAGCCCGCCGGACTCGGCGATCTCGTGGGCCCGGTCGGAGACGATGCCCAGCTGCAGCCAGAGGGCACGGGCCCCGATGGCCACGGCGTCCCGGGCCACGTCCGGTGTCTCGGGCGCCGGCCTGAAGACGTCGACGATGTCGACGGGTTCGCCGATGTCGAGGAGCGAGGGGACGGCGGGCACGCCGAGCACCTCGCTGTGGTGCGGGTTGACCGGGATGACCCGGAAGCCCTTGCGCTGGAGGTAGGCCGGTATCTCGTGCGCGGACTTGCCGGGTTCGGCCGAGGCACCCACCACGGCGATCGTGCGCGCCCCGCTCAGGATGTGCCGGTACTCGTCCCACAGGCGTTCGGTCATGGGTGCCTTCCGTTCTCGTGTCGGGTGGGCGGTGCGGTGGCGGGTTCCGCGGCCGGCCGCAGGGGCCGCAGCCAGACGACGCCGAGCGGCGGAAGGGTGATCTCGGTGCTCCACTCGACGCCCTGCCAGGGGCGGGAACGTGCGGTCAGCGGGCCAGAGTTGACCACGCCGGAGCCGCCGTAGCGGGCGGCGTCGGTGTTGAGGATCTCCGTCCACTCGCCGCCCGCCGGCAGGCCGATGCGGTAGCCGTGGCGCACGGTGGGCTGGAAGTGGTACACGCACACCAGGGGGCTGCCGTCGGTGTCGTAGCGGACGAAGGAGTAGACGTTGTCGTCGGTGGCGTCGGCGTCCAGCCAGCGGAAGCCCGCGGGGTCGGCGTCCAGGCTCCACAGGGCGGGCAGCCCGAGATAGTGCGCGTTGAGGTCGCGCACCAGGTCCCGTACCCCCGAGTGCGCGGGCTGGGCCAGCTCCGCCCAGTCCAGGCCGCGCTCGTGCGACCACTCGCTCTCCTGGGCGAACTCCTGCCCCATGAACAGCAGTTGCTTGCCGGGGAAGCCCCACATGAAGGCCAGACAGGCCCGCACGTTGGCGAACTTCTGCCAGCGGTCGCCCGGCATCCGGCCGAACAACGAGCCCTTGCCGTGCACGACCTCGTCGTGGCTGATGGGCAGCAGGTGGTGCTCGGCGTACGCGTAGACCATCGGGAAGGTCAGCGCGTGGTGGTGGTAAGACCGGTGCACCGGGTCCCTGCCCAGATAGGACAGGGAGTCGTGCATCCAGCCCATGTTCCACTTGAGCCCGAAGCCCAGCCCGCCGAGGTCGGTACGCCGGGTCACGCCGTCCCAGGCCGTGGACTCCTCGGCGATGGTGATCACGCCGGGGCAGCAGCGGTGGACGGCGGCGTTCATCTCCTGCAGGAACTCCACCGCCTCCAGGTGCTCCCGGCCGCCGTACGCGTTGGGCAGCCAGCCGCCGTCGGGGCGGGAGTAGTCGAGGTAGAGCATCGAGGCGACGGCGTCCACCCGCAGGCCGTCGATGTGGAACTCCCGGCACCAGTACAGGGCGTTGGCCACCAGGAAGTTGCGTACCTGGTCGCGGCCGTAGTCGAAGACGAGGGTGCCCCAGTCGGGGTGTTCGCCGCGGCGCGGGTCGGGGTGCTCGTACAGGGCGGTGCCGTCGAACCGGGCCAGCGCCCAGTCGTCCTTCGGGAAGTGCGCCGGCACCCAGTCGACGATCACGCCGATGCCCGCCCGGTGCAGGGCGTCGACGAGGAACCGGAAGTCGTCGGGGGTGCCGAGCGCGGACATGGGCGCGTAGTACGAGGTGACCTGGTAGCCCCAGGAGCCGCCGAAGGGGTGCTCGGCTACGGGCAGGAACTCCACGTGGGTGAAGCCCAGCGCCTTGAGGTAGCCGGGGAGTTCGGCGGCCAGCTGGCGGTAGGTGCGGCCGGGCCGCCAGGAGCCCAGGTGCAGCTCGTACACGCTCATCGGCGCCCGCTGGGCCGGCCGCCGGCCGCGCTCGGCCATCCAGGCGGCGTCGTTCCAGCGGTGTCGCGAGGTGAACACCACCGACGCGGTGCCGGGGGCGGGCTCCGCCGACCGGGCCAGCGGATCCGCCTTGTGCCGCCAGACACCGTCGTGCGCGAGGATCTCGTACTTGTAGCGGCAGCCGTCGCCGACGCCCGGCACGAACAGCTCCCACACGCCCGAGGCTCCGAGCGAGCGCATGGGGTGCCCGGTGCCGTCCCAGTGGTTGAAGTCGCCGACCACCCGGACCGCGCGGGCGTTCGGCGCCCAGACCGCGAACGACACACCGGAGACGGACTGGTGCTCGCGGACGTCGGCCCCGAGGACCGTCCACAGCCGCTCGTGCCTGCCCTCGGCGATCAGATGCAGGTCGAGTTCTCCGGGCACGGGTACGAACCGGTACGGGTCGTCCGTCTCGAACTCGCCCTGCGGATAGCGCACCCGCAGCCGGTACTCGGGGATGCCCGGGCCGGGCAGCGTCCCGGAGAAGACACCGCCGCCCTCGTGGGCCAGTTCGGCCAGGACACCGCCCGCAGGGTCCACGGCCCACACGGCCCGCGCGAGCGGCTTGAGGACGCGCAGGGTGACGCCGCCGGGTCCCGGGTGCGGGCCGAGCAGGCTGTGCGGATCGCTGGACTCGCCGGTGGTCAGTCGCCTGAGGTCGGTGGCGGACAGCCGGGCGGGGGCGGTCCGGACGGGGTGCGCGGTTGCTACCGGGTTCACGAGAGGGCCGTCCTGTCCGTGATGATGTGGGCGACCTGGTGCCGCGGGTCGAGGCGTACGTAGTTCTCGCGGCCCCAGCGGTAGGTCTCGCCGGTCAGCGCGTCGTGCGCGTCGAAGGGCTCGGCGCGGTCGAGGCCGAGGGCGGGCAGGTCGAGGAAGACCGTCGCCTCCCGCACGCTGTGCGGATCCAGGTTGAGCACGACCAGGACCCAGTCGTCCCCGGCGCGCTTGGAGAAGCAGACGACCGCGTCGTTGTCCACGCGGTGGAAGCGCAGGTTGCGCAGCCGGCGCAGGGCGGGGTGGGCCCGGCGCAGCCGGTTGAGGGCGGTGATCAGCGGGACGAGGGTGTCGCCGGCCGCCTCGGCCGCCTTCCAGTCGCGGGGCCGGTACTGGTACTTCTCCGAGTCCAGGTACTCCTCGCTGCCGGGTCCGGCGGGCACGTTCTCGTACAGCTCGTAGCCCGAGTAGACCCCCCAGGTGGGGGCGGCCGTCGCCGCGAGGACGGCACGGACGGCGAAGGCCGCGCGGCCGCCGTACTGCAGGAAGGCGTTGAGGATGTCCGGGGTGTTCACGAAGAGGTTGGGCCGCAGGTAGGCCGCGCTCTCCTCGCCGCCGAGACCGGCGAGTTCGGCGAGGTAGGACTCGACCTCCTCCTTGGAGTTGCGCCAGGTGAAGTAGGTGTACGACTGGTGGAAGCCGACCCGGGCCAGGCTGTGCATCATGGCCGGCCGGGTGAACGCCTCGGCCAGGAAGATCACGTCCGGGTCGGTGCGGTGCACCGCCTCGATGAGCCGCTCCCAGAACCACACGGGCTTGGTGTGCGGGTTGTCCACGCGGAAGATCCGCACCCCGTGCGCCATCCAGTGGTGCAGGATGCGCAGACACTCCGCGTACAGCCCGTCGGGGTCGGCGTCGAAGTCGAGCGGATAGATGTCCTGGTACTTCTTCGGCGGGTTCTCGGCGTAGGCGATCGACCCGTCGAGCCGGCGGCGGAACCAGTTGGGGTGCTCGGTCACCCAGGGGTGGTCGGGCGAGCACTGCAGCGCGAAGTCGAGCGCCACCTCCAGGCCCAGCTCGCCGGCCCGGGCGACGAAGTGGTCGAAGTCGTCCAGCGTGCCCAGGTCCGGGTGGACGCTGTCGTGGCCGCCGGCCGGTGAGCCGATCGCCCAGGGCGATCCCGGGTCGTGCGGGCCCGCGGAGAGGGTGTTGCCGGGGCCCTTGCGGTGGGTGGTGCCGATCGGATGGACCGGGGGCAGGTACACCACGTCGAAGCCCATCTCGGCGATGGCCTCCAGCCGTTCCGCCGCGGTGCGCAGGGTCCCGGAGCGCGCCGGCTCCAGCACCCCCTCGGTGTTCACCGTGGCCGGCACCGCTCCCTCCGAGCGCGGGAAGAACTCGTACCAGGACCCGAACAGCGCGCGCTCGCGGTCCACCCGCAGCGGCAGTTCCTCGGAGGAGGTCAGCAGCTCGCGCAGCGGGCGGGCGGCCAGCAGGGCGGCCGGTTCCGGGTCGAGCACGGCGGCGAGCCGGTCGTCGGGGCCGAGCGTGCCGTCCAGGAGCCGGGCCCGGGCCGCGGTGAGCACGCGGCGGGCCCGCTCCGGGTCGGCGGCCGGGGCATCGGGTCCCGTCCCGCCGGGGATGCCCGGCAGCCGGTCGAGCACCCGCTGCAGCAGCTCCGCCCCCTCCTGCAGGACCGGTTCCACGTCGATCCGGGCCGGGATCTTGATCTGCGCGATGTGCCGCCAGGTGGCGACCGGATCGGCCCAGGCCTCGACCCGGTACGTCCACTCGCCCTCCCGGTCGGCCGCGACCAGGGCCGTGTACCGGTCGGTGCCCGGCGCGAGCAGCCGCATCGGCGTCCAGGGGCCGGACGCGCCGTCCGGGTCGGTCAGTACGACGTTCGCGGCGACCGCGTCGTGGCCCTCCTTGAAGACGGTGGCGGACACCTCGAACAGCTCGCCGGGTACGGCGCGGGCGGGGCGGCGGCCCGCGTCCACCTGAGGGCGCAGGTCCCGCACGGGGATCCGGCCGACGGTGGGCACCAGCCGGCGGGCCTCGGGCTTGCCTTGCATGTTCATGCCTCCTGGCACGGAAGAGCGGTCGTGGACGTGCGTCATGACAGGGCGGGAGGGTGCTGCGCCCCCCGGCGCAGCGCCGTGGTCCCGTTGCTCACGTCGGCGATGATGCGGCGGTAGCCCGCCACCAGCGGGTGCTGCGGATACGCGGTGCTGAACAGCTGCTCCCCGGCCAGCGAGGCCATCTCGGGGGCGTACGGCAGGGCCGCGGTGATCCGGGTGCCGAACGCGCCGCCCACCTCGTCGCGCAGCCGCTCCTCGGCCATCCCGGCCGGCACCATGTTCACCGCCACGCTCAGCCGGCCGCAGCCGAGCCGGTCGGCCAGCGACATGGTCTCGGCGGCGCCGGCCATGTCCAGCCGGTCCGCCCGGGTGACCACCACCAGGGCGTCCGAGCTGGCCATCGCGGTCACGGTCTCGTTGTTGAAACCGGCGTGGGTGTCCAGGAGCAGCACGTCCAGGGCGAGCGAGTCGATCAGCCGGTCGAAGCCCTCGCGCAGCAGCCCGACGTCGTAGCCGCGGCCCATGATCTCGTTGATGCCCGCGGCCCGGGCCCGGCTCCGGGCGGGCACCACGAAGAAGCCGTCGTGTCCCGCGTCCGCCTCGGCCGGGTAGGCGGCGTCCTCGATCTCGCAGCGCCCGACCAGGTAGTCGCTGAGGGAGCGCCGTACCGTGCCGAGCGTGTCACCGAACAGCACGTCCAGGGCCGGGGTCTGGATGTCGGTGTCCACCAGGGCGACCCGGCGGCCCGCGGAGGCCAGGAGCACCGCCAGGTTGGCGGCGGTGCTGGACTTGCCGGTGCCGCCCCGGTACGAGTGCACGGTGATGATCTGCGACATGGTGTCCCCCCGGGCTTCCGTCACGAGTCCCGGCGCTGCGGGACCGGCCGGTCGGCGGGTACGGCACCCGCGGTGCGCCGGTGCACGGCCATCATGGTGATGTCGTCCGACTGCTCGGCCGGGCCGACGAACTCGCCCAGCGCACCGTCCATGTGGTCGAGGAGTTCCTCACCGCGCGCCGCGGCCTCGGTGAGCTGTGTGATCAGCTGTTCGTCCCCGAAGAACCGCCCCGAGTCCGACCGTGCCTCGGTCACCCCGTCGGTGTAGATGAAGAGGGTGTCGCCGGGGCTGATCTGTGCGTAGCCGAGCGAGAAGGTGACGTCGGGGATGACGCCCACGGCCGGCCCGGTCGGCTCCAGCAGCACGGGTTCGCTGCCGTCGGGGCTGACCAGGACGGGCGGGTTGTGGCCGCCGTTGATGTACACCAGGTTGCCGGTGACCGGGTCGAGGACGCCGAAGAAGAGGGTGGCGAAGTAGCCCTGCCGGATGTGGTTGCGGGTCAGGTAGTTGTTGGTGCCCACCACGGCGTTCAGCAGCGGGGTGGCGCCGACCACGGGTATCGCCCGGGTCTGCTCCTCCCACACATGGGTCTCGTTGAGCAGGTCGGCGGCGATGAGGCTCTGCAGTCCGCTCTGCTCGGCGGTGTGCCGCAGCAGGCTGCGGATCAGCGCCATGAACAGGGCGGCGCCCACGCCCTTGTCGCAGACGTCGGCGACGACCAGGGCCAGGCGCCGGCGGTTGACCAGTTCGAAGACGTCGTAGAAGTCACCGGCGACCGTCCTGGCCGGCCGGAAGCGCACGTCGATCTCCCAGTCCTCGGGGCTGGGCAGCGCGTCCGGCAGGAAGCCGAGCTGGATCTCCCGGCCGATCTCCAGCTCCCGCTCGTAGCTGAGCAGTTCGGCGTGGGCGGCCACGTCCTCCAGGGTGCGGTCCAGCTCGGCGCGCTCGTGGCAGGTGCGCAGGCGGGCCCGGACCAGTTCCGGGTAGAACGGCGGCACGAGATAGTCCGAGCCCGCCTGGATGTGGCTGCCCAGCAGGTGCAGATCGTGGTCGGCGAACGCCACGACGGTCGGCTGCTGTCCCTCGTCGTCGAGGCGCCGGGCGACCGCCTTCACCGTGGCCGGAGCGAGCCGCGCGGAGACGAGCAGTACATCGGTACGGCCCAGTTCGCCGGGCGCCAGGGCGAGCGTCTCGCCCGGGGTACGGCGGTGGACCTCGGCCTGCAGCGACTCCAGGGCGGCCAGCAACTCGGGCGGCGCGCCACGGTGTTCATCAAGGATCAGCACCTTCGTGTGTGACATCTCGTCTCGTCTATCCGTGTTCGCTGCGGTGGATCGCCAGAATGCTGACGTTGCGGCCCGCCACCAGCTCGTAGTCGAAGGAGTCCACCGCCGTCAGGGCCAGGAACACCCCGAGCCCGCCGACGCTGCGCTCGCCCAGCGGCACCTCCAGATCAGGTGCTTTCATGCCGGTGCGGGGATCGAAGGCCGGGGCGTCGTCGTGGAACCGCACCCACACCCGGTCCGCCTCGACGCCGCCGTCGACACAGATGCCGCCGGACGCCCCGCGATAGCCGTGCATGACGATGTTGGTCGCCAGTTCGTCGGCGGCCAGCCGCAGCCGGTAGGTCTGGCTGTCGCTCAGCCGGCCCTGCCGCCCGAGTTCCAGGACGAACCGGGCGACCAGGTCCAGGGAGTCGAGGTCCGCGGGGATCCGCAGCCCCGACGCGGTCCCGGCGGCGAGCGGCTGACCGGCGCAGCGCGCCTTGCACCTCTCCTGCCCGGCGGTGTGTTTGGCCGACGCGGCCCCGGAGTCGATCGCCATCATCCGCCCCCTCAGGCGTCGATCAGCTCGATGCTGTGGTCGAAGCCCGCCAGCCGGATGGTCCGGCTCACCGGCTCCGTGGCCCCGATCACGGCGATGCGCACCTCGTCGCCCATCTTCTGGCGGGCGAAGACCAGCGAGCGCAGACCCGCGCTGGCCAGGAAGCCGAGGTTTCGGGCGTCTATCTCCAGCCGCACGGCGCCCTGCTCGGCGGCCTGGTCGACCAGGTCGTGGAAGCGGGGCGCGGTGGAGGCGTCGAGTTCGCCCTTGACCTCGATCGTCGCGATGCCCTCGGACACGCTCAGGGTTCCGTCGAACGACATGAGCAGCTCTCCTTCTGTGAAAGGGGTCAGCCGGTGCGCCGGTCCCGGCCGACGAGGATCACCAGCGCGTGCGGGCCGAGGTGGTAGCGGCCCGGATGGTGCAACTCGCTCTCGGCGCCCACCTCGGCGAGACCGTGCGGGGCGGCGAGACCGGTGTCGGCGAACAGATGCCACGCCTGTCCCTCGGGCAGACCGGGCAGCTCCAGGTCGTGCGACTCCCAGTGGGCGTTGATGCCGATGTAGACGTGGTCGTCGGCGACGGCTCCGCCCTTGGCGTGCCGCCCGCACCGCATCAGCCCGACCACCCTGCTGTGCGCGGACCAGTCCGGCCGCCAGGCCCCCACGCCGTGCCAGCTGATGTCGGGGTAGCCGCTGCCGACCCGGTCGGAGCCGACCGGGTGGTCGACCGTGCGCAGCACCGGGTGGGCGTGCCGGAAGGCGATCAGGCGCCGGGTGAACTCCAGCAGTTCGGCGTTGGCCTCGACGAGTCCCCAGTCGAACCAGGAGAGTTCGTTGTCCTGGCAGTAGCCGTTGTTGTTGCCGAGCTGGGTGCGCCCGACCTCGTCCCCGGCCAGGATCATCGGCACGCCCTGGCTGGTGAGGAGGATGCCCAGCATGTTCTTCATCTGGCGCGTCCTGAGGTCGCGGACGTGCGCGGAGGCGCTCGGACCCTCCTCGCCGCAGTTCCAGCTGTGGTTGTCGTTGCCGCCGTCGCGGTTGTCCTCGCCGTTGGCCTCGTTGTGCTTGTCGTTGTACGACACCAGGTCGTTGAGGGTGAATCCGTCGTGCGCGGTGACGAAGTTGACCGACGCCGAGGCGGTACGGCCCCCGTACAGGTCGGGGGAGCCGGCCATGCGGGTGGCCAGCTCGCCGACCAGGCCCGGCTCGCCCTTGATGAACCGGCGCACGCTGTCGCGGTACTTGCCGTTCCACTCCGACCAGCGGCCGTAGTTGGGGAACGCGCCCACCTGGTAGAGGCCGGCCGCGTCCCAGGCCTCGGCGATCAGCTTGGTGTGGCGCAGGATCGGGTCGTGGGCCAGCTGTTCCAGCAGGGGCGGGTTGGGCAGCGGGGTGCCGTCGGGCGCCCGGTCGAGGATGGCCGCGAGATCGAAGCGGAAGCCGTCGATGTGGTACTCGGACACCCAGTAGCGCAGACAGGACAGCACGAAGTCGCGGACCACGGGGTGGTTGCAGTTGACGGTGTTGCCGGTCCCGCTGAAGTTGTAGTACTCGCCCTGGGGCGTGAGCATGTAGTAGGTGGCGTTGTCCAGGCCCCGGAACGAGATGGTCGGGCCGTCCTCGTTGCCCTCGGCGGTGTGGTTGAACACCACGTCGAGCACGACCTCGATGCCGGCCCGGTGCAGCTCCCTGACCAGGGTCTTGAACTCGTCGGCCTGCATCCCGAACCGGCCCGTGGCCGCGTAGCCGGCCTTGGGCGCGAAGAACGAGACGGTGTTGTAGCCCCAGTAGTTGTGCAGCCGCTCGCCGGTCGCCGGGTCGGTGCGCGGGTTGTCCAGCTCGTCGAACTCGAACACCGGGAGCAGCTCGACGCAGTTGACGCCGAGGTCCTTCAGGTAGGGGATCTTCTCCCGCAGGCCCGCGTAGGTGCCGGGGGCGCTCACCCCGGAGGAGGGGTGCCGGGTGAAGCCGCGGACGTGGGTCTCGTAGATGACCAGGTCCTCGGTGGGGATGCCGAGCGGAGTGTCGTCGCCCCAGTCGAAGTCGTCCTCGAGCACGTTGGCGCGGTAGGGGTAGACGTCGTCCCAGTCCGGCTCCCGCCCCCATACGTCCCGGCCGGAGACCAGCCGGGCGTAGGGGTCGCTGAGCACCTTGCCGGCGTCGAACCGGTCACCGGCCTGCGGGTCGAAGGGGCCGTCGGCGCGGAAGCCGTACTCCAGGTTCTCGGCGTCCAGGTCGAAGACGGTCATCGCGTACACGCTGCCGATGCGGAACTCCGGCGGGAACTCCAGTTCGGCGACCGGCCGCGGGGCGCCCTTCTCGAAGAGGACCAGCCGCATCGCGGTGGCCCGGTCGGAGTAGACCGAGAAGTTGACTCCCCCCGGCACCGGATGGGCGCCGTACGGGAAGGGCCGTCCGGCCCGGACCCGGTAGCCGCCGATCCGGCGGGTCGGGAACGCGTCGACGCGCTCGCGTGTCTCCTGGACGGTCATCGGCCCGTGCGTTCCCGTGCGGCGTCCAGGTCGTCCTCGATCTCGAAGAAGTCGAGGAACCCGGTCGCGGACATCACGAACCGGACCTCCTCCGACAGGCCGACCAGGATCACCCCGGTCCGCAGCTGCTGGGCCCTGCGGTGCACGATCAGCAGGGTGCGCAGGCCCGCGCTGGAGACGTAACTGACCCCGCTGAGGTCGATCAGCAGCCGGCTTCCCTCCCCGACGAAGGGCAGCAGCTGGGCCTGGAGCCCGCCGGACGTGGTGGAGTTGATCTCCCCTTCGAGGACGACCACCGTGGTGTCGCCCTCGGTGCGGGAGCTGAGCTTGACGGTCATCCCGTCACCTCCGTACGGGCCACGGGGGCCAGCCGGACCTTGACCTTCACCCGGCCGGACGTCTCGGGCAGGTGCACGAGCAGGCCCTCGGCGTCGAAGCCGGTGTGCGGCTCGCCCTCGATCTCGACGGACTCGATGCGCACGGATCCGCGCGGCAGCAGGTCCGGTGCCACCCGCAGCACCCGGCCCTCGATCAGCGCGGGGTCCGGCTTGAACCAGAAGTCCATGGCGCTGCCCCCCAGCAGCAGGTTGTTGTAGACGGCCGCGAGGTAGCACAGCTCGGCCGAGTGGTACATCGACATCGAGTGGCTGCCCTTGAGCCGCTCGACCCCGAGCAGGTACGGCAGCCCGTTCGCGAGCACGTTGAAGTAGACGGCGCCCTCGTCGTGGTCGAGGAAGAAGGCGTTGTAGAAGGCCTGGGCGTCCCGGGCCTCGCCCTGGAAGTCCGTCCGGCCGGTGATGCCGTGCAGGATGAGGTAGGCGAGGATCGCCTGCTCCTGCTGCCACCACGCCTTGCGGTCGTGCCAGGTGAACCGGTGCCGGTCCTCGCCGTCCGCCCGGACCCGCTCCAGCACGTCGTACCAGCCGCCGCGCTGCCGGTCCGCGCCCCACTCGGGCATGGTCGCGCCGAGGGAGGTGGCCAGCTCCAGATAGCCCTCCTTGGGACGCAGCGAGTGCATCCGCATCAGGTTCCAGGCGATCTTGAGGTTGTGGCCGACGACCGCGCGGTTCTGCTGCCAGCCGTGCGTGGTGTCGTGGGACCAGTCCTTGTGGAATCGTTCCTGCACGAAGGGGCTGTGGTCCGCGTCCGGGAACCGCTCGACGATCGTGTCGAAGGTGTACTCCAGCATGTCGGCGTAGGTCTTCTCACCGGTGGCCAGGTACAGGTTGATCAGGTAGGCCGGTGCGTGGTCGCCGACCGAGTTCCAGTTCTTGCGGGCCCGGTTGGGGCCGAGCGACTCGTGCTCCGGGCTGAGCAGGATCGGGTCGATGTGCGAGTAGTACCCGCCGTGCTCCGGGTCCAGGTAGAACCGGTCGAAGAGCCGGATGGTGGCGTCCGCGTCGGCCTTGATGCGCGGGTCGCCGGTGATCCGGTACGTCTGGATCGGGCCGGCCAGCGCGTAGATCTGCTCGTAGGCGGGCAGCGCGTCGTAGTCGTCGGAGAACTCCGAGGTGAACAGCTTGGTCTCGACGTCCCCGTCGACCTTGAGGCCGTGGTACCAGTACACGACGTTCTCGTCGGCGTCCACGAACCGCATGTGCTCGCGCAGGTACTCGGTGCCCCGCTCGGCGATCTCCAGGTACTCGTCGTCGCCGGTGAGCAGGAACGCCGAGGCCATGCCGTAGACCAGCCGGGAGATGGTGTCCGTCTCCTGGATGTGGCTGGCGGTCTTGTCACCGCTGAGCCGGATCTCGGTGCGGTACTGCGAGAAGTCGATCGGCCCGTCGCCGAACTGGGCCCTGCGGTAGAAGGCGGCGATCTCGCGGATCTGCCGGATCCACCAGCCGGCCTCCTCGAACCGGTGGTCGTCGGTCTGCCGGCCGGTGAAGATCAGCCGCTTGGCCTCGAACCGCAGCCCGTCGGCCCGCGGGTAGAAGATGCCGTACGCCAGGACGTAGCGGCCCTCCTCCAGCAGCGCGTCGATGTGGCCGGAGGCGTCCTGGTAGGGCTCCCCGAGGTTGTGCAGCAGCTCGGCGCCGGGCCCGCCGTCCAGGGAGACCTCGAAGGGCCGGCCGTCGGCGGTGACGAGGGTGAAGACGCGCGCCTCCCGGTCGAATCCGGCGACCCGGCCCGCGATGGTGTCGGAGAACGTGAAGTTGACGGTGTCGGACATGGTCACGCCCCTCGCAGCACGAGTTCGTCGATGATGGTCCTGGCGAACAGATGGCAGTGGTCGCCGGTGCGGGCGGTGACCAGGTCGCCGTCCACGACGACGTCCTGGTCCACGTAGTTGGCGCCCATGTTGCGCACGTCGCCGATGAGGTTGTTGTGGCAGACGACCTTGCGGCCGCGCACGACGTAGGGGATGGACGAGGCCAGCCACATCCCGTGGCAGATGATCCCCTTGACGATCCCGGACCGGGCGAAGGCCCGGCGCAGCAGGTCGGTGGCGGGGGCGAGGCGCTCGATGTCCTCGGTGTAGCGCAGCCGGTCGGCGACCATCCCGGACGGGACGATCAGCGCGCTGTACTCGCGCAGCCGCAGGTCGTCGAGGTCCTCCAGGCTGCGGCTGACGGTCAGCGGGGCCCGGTACTCGTGCCCGCTGAAGGTGATCGAGGCGTTGCCCCACAGCCGGGTCAGGAAGTCGACGCGCGCGCCTTCCTCGGCGAACCGGCGCTGGTAGTAGGCGATCTCGGGCTCGTAGAAGTCGCTCTCGGTCAGTACGGCGATCCGGCGGCCGGTCAGGACGCCGTCGCGGGACGGTGTCTCAGGCATGGTCCGCCCCCTCGGCCGTGCGCAGGTCGACGAGGAACGGCCGGTCGTCCTGGAGCATCCGCTTCACCGCGTCGGTGACCTGGCCGGGCTCGTCCACGCGGACCGCGTCCACGCCGAAGCCCCGCGCGATCTCGACGAAGCCGAGGTCGGGGTGGGACAGGTCGAACGGCGTCGGACGGTCGTGCTCGGGGATGCCGCGCTCGCGCCAGTACTGCTCGATGTTCAGGTCGAGCAGCTTGTAGCTGCGGTTGTTGCAGATGACGAACTTGGCGCCGATACCGTGCCGTACGGCGGTGTAGAGCGCCTGGATCGTGTACATCGAGCCGCCGTCGCCGGTGAAGCCGATCACGGTCTTGCCGGGGTGGGCGAGCTTGATGCCGAGCGCGCCCGGGATGCCGACGCCCAGCGAGCCGCCGCGGGTGGAGAACCAGTGGCCCGGCAGGCGGCCCGGCAGATGGGCGCCCAGCGCGCCCGCCGCGGTCAGCGCCTCGTCGAAGATCATCACGTCCTGCGGCACCCGCTCGGCCAGCTCGCCGAGGAAGGTGTGCAGCAGTGATCCGTCGCCGGCCGGCTGCTCGGCCCGCTGCCGGGTGCGTTCCTCGATGCGGGAGCGCGCCGCGGCCCGGTCCCGCTCGGTCAGCCTGGTCTCCAGCTGGTCCGCGAGGGCGGCCAGCGTGGTCTTGGGATCGGCGACCAGGCCGAGCGTGACGGGGTGGTTCTTGGCTATCTCGTAGCCGTCGAGGTCGATGTGGACGATCCGCGCGTCCTCGCGGAACGGGCTGTGGAGCGCGGGGAACACCTCGGGGAAGACATAGGTGCCGACGATCAGCACGGCGTCGGCCTCCCGCACGATCTCCGTGCTGACCTCGCCGAACATGTGCCCCGTCTGCCCCCGGTACAGCGGGTGGCGGGCGTCCAGGTTGACCTCGGAGTAGTCGACGCCCCACACGTCCGCGCCCAACTGCTCGGCCACCCGGACCAGTTCCGCCTGCCCGCCGGAGGCCGAGACCCCGTCGCCCACCAGGACGACCGGCCTCTCGGCACCGGCGAGCAGCGCGGCCGCCTCCTCCACGAGGGAGGGGACCGGGGCCACCCGGGTGCTGACGAAGGTGGACGGTACGACGGGCTCGGGAGTGACCGCGTCGAGCACGTCCATCGGGAGCGCGACGAAGACCGGCCCGCGCGGCGGAGTCATCGCGATCTTCATGGCCCGCCGCAGCACCCGGAGCACCGAGCCGGGGTCGGTGACGCGGGTGGCGTACTTGGTCACCGGCTCGGCCATGGCGACCAGGTCGGCCGCCATCTGGGCGTCCATCGCCTCGTACTTCACCCCCGCCTCACCGGCGATGACCAGCAGCGGCGAGTGCCCGCGCCTGGCCTGGTACAGCATGCCGACGGCGTTGCCCAGGCCGACTCCGCTGTGCAGCTGCAGCAGGGCGGGACGGCCGGTGGCCCGGGCGTACCCGTCGGCGATGCCCGCGGCGACCGTCTCCTGCAGGGTCAGGATGTACTGGAGGTCGTCGTACTTCTCCAGTTCGTCCAGGAATCCCTGCTCGACCGTTCCTGGATTTCCGAACATAAAAGGAATTCCATCGGCGATGAACTGCTCGATGATCGCCGCTTTGCCCTGCCTGGCCATGTCTTCCTTCTCTCGATGTGACCTCGATCGAAATACCGCCGGAACCGGGCGGAATCACCAGCCGTAGCGGCGCAGCCCGTCCTCCAGGACCTCGACGATCTTCTCGCCCGTCAGGTACGAGTCCGGCGTCGAACGCCCGGTGATGAACGGGTAGTCCACGATCACCGAGGTCTCCTTGCCGAAATTGCCGATGTACCGGCCGTCCGGACCCGTCGCATCGCGCAGGATGTACTCCAGCGGATACGGCGGCGGGCCCATCACGAAGTCGGTGCCGAGGAATCCGGTGCCGGCCTTGTAGTCGTATTCCTTGCAGTGGCCGGTGATGTGCTTGCCGCTGATGATGGAGGCCCGGTCCTCCCAGTCGCGGGCGAAGGCCAGCGCGGTCACGCCGTAGCACTCGGCCGCGATCGGCTTGTCGGCCCGCAGGAAGGCCAGGATGAGCTCGTGGACGCGCTCGTTGTTGCCGAGGTCCACGATCGGTCCGCTGCCGCCGACGAGGAGCAGCGCGTCGTACGCCTCCAGCTCCTGCTCCACGACGGACAGCGCCCGGTGGTAGGCCTCCAGCTTGCGCAGGTAGTCGTCGTCCGAGGTGTAGGGCCGCTCGGGCAGCCAGGCGGAGATGTCGATGGGGTCGTCCAGCCGGTCGGAGTCGTCCAGCCGCCGGGTGAGCCGGGCGACCTCCTCCGAGGTGACCGAGCGGCCGAGCGGCGGGTCGATGTACTCCGGGTCCATCGACGGCGGCAGGGCGTGCGCCCGCTTGCCGGTCGGGGTCGCGAAGTCCACCTGGTAGCCGCGCTGGTCGAAGTGGTGCAGGGGCCCGACGAGTTCCTCGCCCCAGTAGCCGTACTCCGACAGAATCACGAGGATCTTCTTGGCGTTCCTTCTGGCCACGCCTGCTCCTTTGGGTTGGGTGCGGTGGATCAGCGGGCCTCGGGACCGATGATCCAGTTCTCCTCCACGGCGAGGGAGAAGACGTACTTCGGGTCGGCGATCTCGTCCCGGGCCGCCGTGACCCGCTCGCGGAAGTACGCGGAGTTCAGGGCCTCTCGCAGCGCGTCGACGTCGTCGAACCACAGCTGCTCGACGGAGTCGAAGGCCGCCTCGCCGAAGACGTAGGCGCCGTCGACGGTGTGGGCGTGCAGATGGCGGCGCAGCCCGGGGATGTCCCTGACCACGGCCGCGTAGCCGTCCAGGGTCTGCTTGCGGTAGTCGGCCAGATCCAGGCCCGGGCGCCGCTTCAGCAGCACGGTGAGCTTGACCCAGTCCCGGTCGCGACCCTCGCCGGGGCCGGGGACCAGCTCATGGGCGGTGGTGTCGACGACGATGGTCTGCCAGAACGCGGCCCACCTCGGCTCGTCGAGCCGGGCGCCCTGCAGGAACTCCTCCGTCTGCAGCGAGGCCAGCTGCTCCTCGCCGTTCGCCAGCCAGATCTCCGCGATGCCCTGGTGCGGCAGCGCCGGCTCGCCGAGATTGCCGTCGAAATCAATGGTGGTGTCGACCATGTACTTGCGGATCTGGGGAATCTTCGCGGCGTATTCCACCGCGTGTACGCCGACCCAGTAGTCCTGGAATTCCTGTGCCGTCATACCCGGCTTGGGTGCCGCAAGAATGAACTGATGGATCATCGATATCTCCCTCTCCCGACATTCCGCGAACGTGTCATATCCTCATGGCCGCCGGATCTCCCGGACAAATGCGGGACATGGACTTCCTGACGTTTCAGGCGGGTTGCCCGCTCGTTCCGTCCACCGGTGCGGACGAGCGGCGCCATTGGGCGAGCCGGCGCACGGCGGAAAGCGGAATGGGGAGCCATTCCGGCCGGTTCCGGGACTCGTACACCGCCTCGTACACGGCTTTGTCCGCCTCGAAGCAGCGCAGCAGCACCGGGGCGCACCGCGGGTCCTGGCCGCCGCCGTCGGCGTAACCCGTGCAGTAGGCCCGCCGGTTGTGCACCGCCCATGCGGAGGCCCGGCGCGCCATCCGGACGGCACGCGGATCGTGCGGTCCGGAGTCTCCCGGCGGCCGGTCCAGCACCGCGGACAGGGCGTGGTGGGCCGCGTAGTCGAAGGAGCGCAGCATCGCGGCGACATCGCGCAGGGCCGGCTGCGGTCTGCGGCGCTGTTCGGGCGAGCGGCCCGGTTCGCCCTCGAAGTCGACGAGGATCCAGCCCTGTTCGCCGCGCAGCGCCTGTCCCAGGTGCAGATCGCCGTGGATCCGCTGCACGTGCGGCGCCCCGCCCCGCCCGACGATCTCTCTGAGGTCGTCCTGCATGGCCCACAACGCCCGGGCGTACGGCGCCAGTTGCGGCACCGCCCGCAGCCCCTGGGCCAGGCGGTCGGCGAGCAGATCCAGCAGGTCCTCGCTCTCCGGGCGGGTGAGCGGGCGGGAGCCGAGCTGCTCGGCGAGCGCGGTGTGCACCCGGGCGGTGGCCAGCCCCAGGGCGTACGCCTCCGCGGCGAAACCGCCGTGCGGCTCGACCGTCTCGCACTCCCCCGCCATGCAGGCGCGGGCCCGGTCGACGGCGATCGTCCAGCCGTCGCCCCGCGAGCGCACGAACTGCTGCAGCAGGGCGAGCGGGCGGGCGCCCACCGCCGAGGAGGCGGAGGTGCGCACCTGGGCGAGCGGGGCCGCGCTCGGCACCCCGCCGGCCCGCCGCAGCGCGGTGAGCAGCTCCAGCTCCGGGTTGCCGCCGAGCACGGGACGGCGCAGCACCTTCAGCATCGCCCGGTCCGCGAACGCCACCGAGGTGTTCGACTGCTCCGCCGCGCTCGCCACGCCCGGTGACCCGACGGGCAGTTCGACGCCGGGTGCGGGTTCGAAGCACAGCGGGCCCGTGCGGCCGCCGGCCGCGATACGGGCCAGCAGCGCGCCCATCAACTCCGGATCCTGCGTGGCCTCGTAGAGGAACACGCCGGATCCGTCCGGGGCCTCCAGCCGGCCGATCACCGGCTCAGGCGATGGCGGCACCGGGTCCCGGCGTACGCCGATCAGCGCCTGGTACGGCCCGTCCGCACCGGCGTCGAACACCGCGACCAGGAGCGCCGGATCACCCGGCAGCACCACGTCGAGCAGCCGGGTGGTGACGTCCGGCGGGGATCCGGCGCCCTTGCCCGCGTACCAGCGCCGGCCGGGCAGCCAGGCCGGGAGCAGCGCGTCGAGCGCCGCCCGTATCCGCGCGAGGTCCAGGGGCGGGTCGGACAGGGCCGTCATGCGGCACGCATCCGCACCTCGCGGGACGCGGTCGGCCGCATCACGGCAGGACCGGCCTCGGGGTGCGGCGCCGAGGACAGCACGGTGGCCGCGTGGGCCAGCGAGACCATCGTCATGTGGTGGTGCCAGCCGCGGAAGGAGCGGCCCTCGAAGTCCCGTACGCCCAGCCCCTCGCCGATCTCCGCCTGGTCCCGTTCGACCCGGCGGCCGAGCATGGCGGTGCGGAAGACGGTGCCGAGCTGGGACTGGGGAAGGTTCGTCAGCCAGTACTCGCTCGGGGTGCGCCGCGACGAGTCCTGCCAGGCGCCCATCAGCAGCAGTTCCTGCTGGTCCGCCGGGGCGGGCCGGAGGACGCCGGAGGCCGGGCGGCCCAGCAGGACCCGGGTGGCGCCGACCGAGGTCGCCCGCAGGGCGCCCATGGAGTGGTCGAACCACTCCACCGGCATGCACTGCCGGCTCAACTCGGAGACCAGCGCGAACGCGGAGCCGGGCGGATGCGGAACACCCGTCTGGGCGGCCGGTGCCTCCGCCGTGCCGGTGGCCCGGGAGCCGGCGCGCGGTCCGGACCGCACGGCGTGCAGCGCCAGACCCCGGGCCGCCGGGTCGATCCGGACGGCGAACGGCAGCCGGCGCTCCAGCAGCACCGCGCAGATGTCGTACGGGTCGCACTCGCGCAGGTCCATCACCACCGGCCGGTGCGGGATGCCCCAGTCCCGCGCCATCTCGGAGACCGCGTCCACCGCGCACTGCTCCGGCGGGCACGGGCGGACGCCGTCCGGGATCGAGGCACGGCGCCGCAGCGCCGCGTCACCCGTCCAGCTCTCGGGCAGCTCCAGCCGCCACTCGACCGGGCAGGACGCCTGGTCGGCGGCGAGCCAGACGCCCACGGCCCGCTGGCAGTTGACGACGCGTCCGAACTCGGAGACCCACCGCCGCTCCACGCCCACCGAGTGCTCGCCCACCTTGGCGATCACCAGCGGCTGGACCACCCAGGCCCGGGGCTGGAGGCGCAGCAGCAGCCCGGCCAGTTCCCGGCGCACCGGTTCGGCCGCCCACGGGGACTTGGTGATGAACTGATAGAGGCTCTGCTCCACACCGCCGCCCGCACCGTCGGCGATGGCACGCATCGTCTTCTTCCCGGAAACCGAGAGCAGACCCCTCACATAGATTCCGCCCCAGCGCCTCTGGTCACTTCGCGGAATGGATCGGAACGTACGGGAAATGATCTCGGAGACCACTTCCTCGGAAATAGCTGCGGATTCTTCGGAAATCTCGGCGGACCCGTAATTCTGACGTTCGCCGGGCATGGCTCGGCCCTCTCTGGAATACAGAAGTGCAAAAGAGCGTGGGGTGCGCTTTACCGGTGCGGTCCGAGGCCGGCGGGCATCGGGGCCTGTGTGGCCCGGTGCCGCGCCGGCCCCGGCGCGGACCCGCCGGCCTGGGGGACATGACCGGCGGGCGGGGACGGGGCGGGCGGTCGGGGGACCCGCCCTCGTCGTACGGCGGGTCCTACGGCATCAGGGCCAGGACCCGATCGGGGGTGAGCCCGTGGAACAGGGGCTCCCAGTCGGCCGGGGCCGGGCCCGGCTCGTTGTAGATCTCGAACGTCCGGCCGGTGGCCGCGGTGGAGCCCAGCGCCCGGACACAGGCCTCGGCCACCGAGGCGCGCGACACCCAGCCGTCACCGCGGTCGCCCTGCTCCAGCCGGACACCGGCGCCCGGCGTACCGTCGTCGGTCAGCCAGCCGGGCCGGACCACCGTGTAGGGGAGCCCGGAGTCCCGTACCGCCTCCTCGCCGCGCCGCCGCCAGTCGAGCAGCCGCCCGTAGGCGTTCATGGGGTGCTCGCGGCGGGTCACGAAGATCTGGCTGACCAGGACGAGGCGCGGGCGCTCCGGCTGGTCGGCCAGCGCCGCGAGCACGTTGCGGACACCGCCGTACATCGTGGTCTCCGGACTGTCCGGACCGGAGTCCGCGGTGCCCGGCTCCACGCTGAGGACCACGGCGGCCGAGCCGCGCAGCGCGGGCCCCAGCGTGTCCGCGTACCGCACGTCCGCCTGCCGTACCTCGGCCTCGGCGGGTGCGGCGGCGCCGCGCTCCGGGTGCCGGCTGACCACGCGGACCCGTTCCCCCGCCCCGGCCAGCCTGGCGGTCACCAGGGCACCGAGCCGGCCCGCCCCGCCGATCACCGCTATGGGGCCGTGCATGTGCATGATTCCCCTCTCGTGTACCGACCCGCGTCCACCGCCGGGATCACACCCAGCGCAGGACGTCGTCGGCGCTCTTGAGCTCGGTCGCGGCGGGCACCCCCGTCAGGGTCGGCACCCTCAGCCGTGGATAGACGGTGATGCCGCGGAACCGTGACCCCGGCCGCAGCACCGCTCCGTCGCCGATCGCCGTGTGACACTCCAGCCGTGCCGGCCTGCCGCGTTCGGAATGGACCACGGCCATCGGGCCGACGTAGGAGTCGAGGACGTCGGCGTGGGCGCCGATCACCGCGGACTCGCCCACGGCCGAGTTCACCAGCGTGCTTCCTTCGCGGATCTCGGCCCCGTCGCCGACATCCGTGTACTCCAGCCGCACCCCCGGGCCGATCTCGACCTCGTGCCCGATGCGCACACCGGGCCCGATCCGCACCGACCCCTCCTCGATCTTCTGGGCGAGGGTGGTGCCGGTCAGGTCGTCCTTGGTCTGCAGGCTGCTCTCGTGGATCCAGCCGTGCGCTCCGGCCGGCCCGGGCCGCGCCATGAGCCGGTTCATGTGCTCGTAGGCGCCGTCCAGCACCAGCCGCAGGGTGTGCAGATAGTCCGGTACGTTGCCCAGGTCGCCGAGCCTGCCGATGGCGTGGGTGGCGACCGGGTGGCCCTGCCCGGCCAGCCAGGGCAGCAGGTCGCCGCCCCAGTCCAGCCGCTGGTGGGACTGCCGGAACAGGCCGGGCTCGCGGGCCAGCAGGCGCAGCCGCCGGCAGTCCACCAGGTACATCCCCGCGTTGGTGGGCAGGGTCGCCCGCTCGTCCGCGGCCGTCTGCGGGAACAGTTCCCGCAGCCCGGCGAGCGACGGCTTCTCGACGAAGCCCGTCACCAGGCCGCGGGCGTCGGTCCGCATCACGCCGTACTTGCCGGCGATCTCCGCCCCGGTGCGGGCCACGGCGGCCACGGTCACCAGGGCGTCGTACGCGTCGTGCGTCGCCCGCATCGCGGCCAGGTCGAAGTCGAAGAGCGAGTCGACCGGCAGGACCAGGGCCCGCCCCTGCAGGTCCCACTGTTCGAGGTTGTGCAAGGTGGCTCCGGCGGATCCCACGTTGTAGCGGTCCAGGCGCGAACGCGAGTACCTGACCTCGACGCCGTGGTGTTCGCCGTGCCCCAGCAGGAGCTTGATCTGGTTCCGGTTCTCCAGGCCGTGGGCGACCACGAAGAAGCGGCGGATGCCCTGGTCCCGGCAGGCCTCGACGACCCATTCGACGAGCCGCTTCCCGACGAACGGAATGAGCGCCTTGCTGCGAATGTAGTCGGCCGACTTCAACGTGATGGGCTTGGCTCGCTCGCCTCTGCCGCCCGCGAGAATGATTCCGACGGTCTCCGATTGCCGACGAGCGGCCATTTCTCCCCCTAGTGCGTTCGTCGGGCGCTCAGCGCCGGCCGCCGGTCATCCCCATTCCGGATCGTGCGGGCCGACGTGAACCACCCGGGAGGCCGCCTGGACCGAGCTGGTGCCGGCGCTCGCCTGGACGCCGATTCCGACGAAGAGCAGAAGTGCGAGTATCGCGGTGAATCGCTTCGTGGTCGCTTCCATGAAAAGCATTCGTTTCCCCCTGGCAGATGGCTGATAGGCGTTTTCGCCTCCGCTGCTTGAAAGCATGCAGCAGCCAGTGGCCGATTCCGGGCGCTTGTTAGCCTCGACAACACGCAATGCGCAACTAAGAAGGGGGTACAGATGTGCAGAAAAGCGGACAATGAGTCACATACCAACGTGGTCAGGCTGTGTGACCGGGGCCTGGCCCGCTACCGGGAAGCCTTGACGAATGGTCCGATTGATGGTGATGTCCCGGACTGCCTGATCGAGTTGGGGCTCATGCGGCCGTTGGCCGAAAACCCGCGGATCATGACCGTGGTGCCGCCCGACATCGCCGCGAACGAACTCACCCGTCCCGTGGAACGGGCGATTCTGGTCCAGCAGCAGGCCGTCGCGGCCATCCGCGAGGCGCTCAGCGCCGCCGAGGACGTCTACCGCGAGGAACAGGGCACCGGCTCCGCCAACATCCGTCTGCTGCACGGGGCGGACGTGATCAGTGCGGCCCTGCAGAAGTCGGCCGACAACTGCCGTACGGAGCTGCTGACCGCCCAGCCCGGCGGCGGCCGGGCCACCGCGCTGCTCAGCAAGGCGCTGCGCCGGACTCTGGAGCTGGCCGAGCGCGGCATCCGCCAGCGGAACCTGTACCAGCACGCCGTCCGCACCCACGGGCCCACGCTCGGCTACATCGAGCAGGCCACCGCCGTCGGCGTCGAAGTCCGCACCCTGAACGAGCTGTTCGACCGGCTCATCATCTTCGACCGCTGTATCGCCTTCATCCCCGACCCGCGCCACGACCTCAGGACGACCGCCCTGACCATCGAGCACCCGGCGATCGTCCACTACCTCGCCACGGTCTTCGACCACGCCTGGCAGCGCGCCGAGCCGCTCAGCATCACGCAGGAGCAGACCCGCCCTCCGCTGATGACCGACGAGACCCGGCGCACCGTCCTACGGCTGATGATCGAGGGCCACACCGATGCCGCCATAGCCAAACGCCTCGGCATCAGCCCCCGCACCGTCTCGACCCACATCGGCAAGGCATCGGAGGCCCTCAGCAGCAAGAGCCGCGCCCAACTCGCCTACGCCCTGGCCCAGTCCAGACTCCTGGAGGACACGGCCGGCTGACCGCCCGAAGGCCCGAGCACCCGTACGGGACGGGTGGGGCCCGCCCCACGACCGACGGGCCGCGACCCCACCGCCCCGAGGACGACGGGACACAGCCATGCCCCCGACCGCCGCACCCCGGCACCGCCACACCCCCGACCGCCGCACCCCGGCACCGCCACACCCCCACACCCCCGACCGCCGCACCCCGGCACCGCCACACCCCCGACCGCCGCACCCCGGCACCGCCGCACCGCCGCACCCCGGCACCGCCACACCCCCGCACCCCCGACCGCCGCACCCCGGCACCGCCGCACCGCCGCACCCTCGACCCCCGCACCGCCGCACCGTCGCACCCCGGCACCACCGCACCCCGGCACCACCGACCCCCGCACCCCCGCACCGCCGACCCCCGCACCGCCATACCGCCGCACCCCCGCACCGCCATACCGCCGCACCACCCGCACCGCCGACCCCCGCACCGCCGCACCGCCGCACCCCCGCACCGCCATACCGCCGCACCACCCGCACCGCCGTGGGCAGTCGTTCCGCAGGGCGGAACGGGTGGGCACGGCCTGCAGCGCCGGGCGCGCCGCCACCAACCCCAGGTGCAGCACAGGCAGGGCGCGCAACCCCGCCCGCGACCTCACCGCCCCGACGCCCCTCCAAAGGCAGCCACCGCAGCCAACACCGCGGCCACATCAGCCTGCCCCTGATGGGAAGGCGCGAGCACGCCGGACACCTCCCGCCCCGGCGTCCGCGCGCGCAGTGCCCGAAGCACCTCCTCCAGCATCCACGCAGCCGCCGTCACGACCGACGGCCCGGGCCACGAGGCGAGTTCGGCGGCCGCAGCGGCCAACCGCACCTCGTCCAGGTAGACGAGATGGACATGGCCGAGCCCAGGCGCGGTGGCACGCGTCGCCAGGGCCAGCCGGGTACCGGCCTCGCCCACGGACACCAACCGCGCCCCTGCCCCTGCGGACCCGCCCAACTCGTCGGCGACGAGCGGCACTTCATCGACCGCACCGTTCGGCCGGTACGGCCAGAGCGGCCCAGGACGGTCACCGAGCACCAGGCAGTACGGCCGCCGCGACCGCGCCACCTGCCGCACCATCGCCCGGGTCTCCTCCTCGCCGCACGGGACGGCGAGCGGCACACAGGTCTTCTGCCGGACCTCCACCGACCCTTCCCCGGACCCCTCGGGCGGCAGCACCACCGTGGCGCCGGCCTCCACACAGGCCCGCCACAGCCACCGGTTCCCGACCGCCCGGCCCGGCGCCGTACCGCCCGGCCCGACCACCACGAACGGCCGGAACCCGGCCGCGACCAGACCCGTCACCATCTGCGCCAGCACCGGGCCACCGGACGGTAAGGAGAAGAAACGTTCCGGGTGAGCGGCCTCGAAAGGATGGTCCCGGTACGGGGACCAGGTCTCCAGGCAGACCACCCGGCCGTCCCGATGTGCGATCGACGTAAGTTCGCCACGGAAGGCGTCGCGCCCCGACAGGGCCACCGCCGTACCCCCTTCTCTGCGTCCGCTCCACGGGGGACGTCCAGAGTTCGGTCATGAGCGGCCGGTGGGGGTCGCGCAACGACGCCGGTGCGGAACAGCCGCTCATCTGTGTGTAGTCCACGCCCTCGACAGGACGGCAAATCCGGCCCGAACTCGACTCCTGCGGCCGGGCCGTGACGCCTCCTCAGGGCGCCCGAGCGGTCCTACGACGGCTCGGCGCCGTCCGCGTGGATCTCCGGCATCAGGTGCGAACGTAGACAGCTCGGTGCCTCCGTCAATGGCCCATCCCCCGTTGAACATTCCCCCGTTGAGCATTTCCCCCGTTGAGCTGCACCTCCCGGCCGGGTGGTGCGCTGTCGGCACCATTGTCCGGCGCGCGGGCGGCCCGGCGGAAGGTTCAGGGACAACCCCCACAGACGGCAGGAGTGGTGTTCCGGTCACCGTCAGACGGACCGTCACATGTGGATTCAGCCAAACATAGGGGCTTCAGTACTGGTTTAAGTCATTGTTGACGGCTTCCACGCCGACAATCTAGTTTCGCGGGCGGCTAGCGAGAGTCAATCGCTGCATGCGCGCGGATCAACTGGGGGGTGGGGTCGGTGCGGCGCACGGACGACTTCGTACGGGACGAACTGCTCAGGCTCCTTGAACTGCTCGCCCTGGAGGCTCCACCGCACCAGTTCACACCGCCCACGGGCACCGGCACCGACGACTGGATGTCCGCCGAGTCCCAGGCCCTCCTCGACCGGGCGCGGACCCTGGCGCTCGACATCCACGGTCTGTTCGCGCGCCGCCAGCAGCGCGAGGCCGCCCTGGCCGCGCTCGTGGACACCGCCCGGGAGCTGACCCTCCCCTACGACGTGGACGCGCTCCTGCAGGTGATCGCCCGGCGGGCCCGGCTGCTCCTCAATTTCGACATGGCGTGGATCACCCTCCGGGACCCCACCGACGGCTGTACCCGGGTACGCGTCTCCGACGGCCATACCTCCACCCTCACCCCCGGGTTCGTGGTCCCGGCCCACGGCGGCGTCGGCAACGCGGCCGCCGACCGCTCGGCCCCCTTCTGGACCCCCGACTACCTCACCGACGAACGCTTCCCGCACTCCCCACCCACCGACGAGGTGGCCGTCGCGGAGTGCCTGCACGGGCTGATGGCGGTGCCCCTGAAGGAGGGCACCGACACCTTCGGCGCGCTCTACGGCGCCGATCGCTCCGTGCGCCACTTCACCCCCGACGAGATCACCCTGATGTCCTCGCTGGGCGACCTCGCCTCCCTGGCCATCAAGAAGGCCCGGCTGCTCGCCCAGACCCGCTCCGAGCTGAGCGAACTCGAACTCGACGTCTCCCGGGCGCTGGACTCCTCCAGCGCCGCGCTCCGGCTGGGCGGCATCCACACCCAGCTCATCGACATGGTGCTGAGCGGACAGGGGCTGAGCAAGGTCGCCGCCCACGCCGCGGCCGAGCTGGGCGGCGCGCTGATGGTGCGGGACGCGACCGGCAGGACGCTGGTCGTCACGGGCGACTTCCCGGGCCTCGACGAGACGGCACTCTTCCAGCGCACCCTGGACGCCCACGCCGAACTCGCCGCCGTCCGCTCGGCGGAGGGCATGTGGCTGTGTCCGGCCACCGCCGGCCGCGAGGTGCTCGGCACCCTGATCCTGGCCCCGGACGGGCCGGTCACCGACCACCAGCTCCAGCTCCTGCGGGCCACGGCCCAGTCCATCGCGGTCCTGCTGCAGATGGAGGCCGGCGCCGAGGCCTCCCCCGACGGGGGCCGCGGCCGGCTGCTGCAGGACCTGATCACCGACTCGCCCCGCTCGCCCGAGCAGCTCGCGGTGCACGCCCGGCGCCTCGGCGTCGCCCTCGACGACCCGCACGTGGTGCTGATCGCCCGGCCGGACGGCGGGGCGAGCGGCCGCTCCCTGGTCTGGGCCTCGTCGTACGCCCACCGCATGGCCGGACTGCAGACCATCGTGGACGACTGCCTGGTCCTGCTGGTGCCGGGCACGGACTCGGGGGCCGCGGGGCGGGCGGTCACCGCCGAGCTGTCCGCGGTGACCGGCCGCCGGGTGACGGTCGGCTCGGCCGGGCCGGTCGCGCACCCGGGCCCGGTCCACGCCACCTACCAGGAGGCCCGGCGCTGCCTGGAGGCGCTCACCGCGCTCGGCACCGACGGAGGCAGCGCCTCGGCACAGGAACTGGGCTTCCTCGGCCTGCTGCTCGCCGACAGCCCCGACATCCCGGCCTTCGTGCAGACCACCATCGGCCCGGTGATCGCCTACGACCTACGGCACTGCACCGATCTGGTGCACACCCTGGAGGCCCACTTCGCGTCCGGGGGCAGCCCCCGCCGCGCCGCCGAGGCCCTGCACGTCCACCCCAACACGGTCTCCCGGCGCCTGGAACGGATCACCGACCTGCTCGGCCCCACCTGGCAGCAACCCATGCGGGCGCTGGAGGTACAGCTCGCCCTGCGCCTCCAGCGCACCCGGCACGCGGTCCGCTCCCCGCTGTCCGCCTGCTGACACCGTCCCGCGCAGAAACGAAACAGCCGCGGGCCCCGGATGATCCGGGGCCCGCGGCCGTTCGTTGTCGCTCAGCTTGTCATCGCTCAGCCGTTGCGCTTCCAGCGCGGCTTGTCGTCGCGGCGGCCGAAGGAGCCGGAGCCGGAGCCGGTGCCACGGTGGTCGTCACGACGGCCGAAGGGGCGGTCGTGACCGGCGGAGCGGAAGCCCGGGCGGTCGTCACGACGGTCGCGGTTGAACGGACGGTCGCTGCCCCGGTGCCCACCGCGCTCGTCCCGGCGGAAACCACCGCGGTCGTCGCGGCGCTCGAAGGAGCGGCCACCACGGTCGTCCCGACGCTCGAAACCGCGCTCACGGTCCCGGTCGAACGGCCGACGCTCGTCACGACGCTCGAAGGAACGCCCACCACGGTCACCACGGTCGTCGCGGCGCTCGAAGGAGCGGCCACCACGGTCGTCCCGACGCTCGAAGCCACGCTCACGGTCCCGGTCGAACGGCCGACGCTCGTCACGACGCTCGAAGGAACGCCCACCACGGTCACCACGATCGTCCCGACGCTCGAAGGAGCGGCCACCACGGTCGTCCCGACGCTCGAAGGAACGCCCACCACGGTCACCCCGGTCACCGCGGTCGTCACGGCGCTCGAAGCCCCGCTCGCCACGGTCCCGGTCGAAGGAGCGCCGCTCCCGGCGCTCGTACGACGCCGCCGGACGCTCCTCGCGCTCGGTCTCGCGCACCGCCGGCTCCTCGGCCACGGCCGCCTCGACCACGGCCTCGGCCGCGGCCGCCTGGGCCTCGGCCACCGCCGTCTCGGGGTCCTCGCCACGGTCGCGGGCGACCCGGGCGACCAGCCGGTCGGCCTCCTCGCGCAGCTCGGTCGCGCGGCGCTGGGCACGCTCCAGCTGCTTGGTGAGCTGGGCGACCTCACGCTCGGCCTGCTGGGCGGCGTTGCCCGCGGACTCGGCCTGGACCTCGGTCATGGAGCGGGCGCCGGTGATCTCGGCGACCTCCGGCTCGAAGGCCGAACCGCCCTGGATGATGTGGCGCCCGGCGTCGACGCCGGCGTCCTCCATCAGGCGGAAGATCTGGCGCCGCTGGTGCGGCAGGGACAGCGAGACGACCGTGCCCGTACGACCGGCACGCGCGGTACGGCCCGCACGGTGCAGGTAGTCCTTGTGGTCACCGGCCGGGTCCACGTTCAGGACCAGGTCGATGCCGTCGACGTGAATACCGCGAGCCGCGACGTCCGTGGCGACCAGGACGTTGACGTAACCGTCCTTGAAGTCGGCCAGCGTCCGGGTACGCGCGCCCTGGGTCATGCCGCCGTGCAGCGCGTCGGCCTTCACGCCCGCGTCGCGCAGCTGCTCGGCGACGCGGTCGGCGCCCAGCTGGGTGCGGACGAAGATGATCGTGCGGCCCTTGCGGGAGGCGATCGCGGCGGTGACCGGCGCCTTGTCCTTGGGCTTCACGATGAGGATGTGGTGGGACATGGTCGTCACCGCGCCCTGGGCCGCGTCCACCTCGTGGGAGACGGGGTTGTTCAGGTAGCGGTCGACGAGGGTCTGGATCTCGTTCTCCATGGTGGCGGAGAAGAGCATGCGCTGGCCGCCGGCCGGGACCTGGTCGAGCAGCTCGGTGACCTCGGGCAGGAAGCCCAGGTCGGACATCTGGTCGGCCTCGTCCAGGACGGTGATCTGCACGTCCTCCAGGGAGCAGGCGCCGCGGTTGATGATGTCGCGCAGCCGGCCCGGGGTGGCGACGAGGATGTCGACACCGCGCTCCAGGGCGTAGATCTGGTTGCCCATCGACGTACCGCCGCAGACGACCTTCATCTTCAGGCCGAGGACGTCGCCGTAGGGCTGCAGGGCGTCGGCCACCTGCATGGCCAGCTCACGGGTCGGGGTGAGGATGACGGCACGCGGCCGCTTCTTCTCGGTGCGGCCGCCGGCCAGCGTGGCCAGGGTCGGCAGACCGAAGGAGAGGGTCTTGCCGGAGCCGGTGCGGCCACGGCCGAGGATGTCCTTGCCGACCAGGGCGTCCGGGATGGTCGCGGCCTGGATCGGGAAGGGGGTGGTCACGCCGTTCTGTGCGAGCTTGCGCACAACACCCTCGGGGAGGCCGAGGTCGGCAAAGGTGGTCTGGGGGGTCTCAGCTGTTTCGGTGACCTCGGTCACCAGATCGTCGTCCTGGTTGTTCTCGGACATGACGATGTGATCAGTGCTGGACACGGACATGCGAATGTGAAACCTTCCGGAGTCTCTTCGGCACGCGCCCGTCAACTCCGTGAATCGCTCACGACCGCCTCAATGCGGTCCGCCACGGCAAGGGAGAGTACGCGCCACACGGCGCGCTCTGCAGTGGCGCCGGGCAAATGGGATCAAACGATCTACCACCATACGCACCCAACGCCCCCCAAGGCAAACCGAGCCCAGGAGACGCTCGTCACGTCCTACGCCGGCGACCCCGCCGCGGGCGCCGGCTCCCGTTGGGCCAGTTGGGTTCCGGTCTCCTCGTGGGCCGAGGAGGACGGTTCGGCGGACGGCGGCGGGGGTGGCTCGGACGTCGGCTGTTCGGTGGGCGGCGGGGGCGGCTCGGGCGTCTGGGTGGGGGTCGGCTCGGCAGTCCGCGTGGGAGTCGGGTCCACGGTCCTCCCCGGCTGCGGAGGCGCCGCCGAAGCGCTGCCCGTCGTGGACGGCGTGGCCGAGGGCGAGGCCGACTCCCCCGGCTTCTTCTTGCCCCCGTGCTCGTGCTTGCCGTCCCCGGAGCCGCCGCCGTAGCCGAGGCCGCCCCCGCCCTCCACCGGACCTCCGTCGGGCGCCTCGCCGCCCCGCTGCCCCGCCGAGTGCGAGGGCCTGGCCCGGCCGGCGTCGTCACCCACGCTCACACAGCCGGCGGCGGCCGTGAGGGCCAGCACCGTGACGGCCAGTCGGACGGGTACGTACATGGGGCGCACGGCGGCCACCTCCGGAGGCAAGGACGGGAGTCAACCTCCCCAACTCCCGCCGCCCGCAAGAGGACACGCGGACCGTTCGAATCGGCGTTTCGTCCGATCACCCGTACCCGAGCGCGTGCAGCCGGGCGTCGTCGATGCCGAAGTGGTGGGCGATCTCGTGCACCACGGTGACCTCGGTCTCGGCGACGACGTCCTCGCGGCTCTCGCACATCCGCAGCGTCGGCCCCCGGTAGATCGTGATCCGGTCCGGCAGCACACCCGCGTACCACTCGCCCCGCTCGGTCAGCGGCGTCCCCTCGTACAGCCCGAGCAGCTCGGGATCGTCCGCGGGCGGTTCGTCCTCGACGAACACCGCGACGTTGTCCATCAGCCGCGTCAGCTCCGGCGGGATCCGGTCGAGCCCCTCGGCGACCAGTTCCTCGAACTCCTCGCGCGTCATCTCCAGCACAGGTTCATTGTCCGGTACGGGACGCCCGTACGAGGGTGGCGAACCGTCGCATATCCGCGCCCGGACGCGGGCATACGGCCCCAATGGCCCGCGTCCGCCTCCCCGCCGCAGCCCTCCGTACCCGCCGCGCCCGCAGGACCCGTCTTCCCGCGCTCGAACTGGCGGCCCGCCCGAACCCCTGGCTGCGCGCCCTCGGCCTCACCGCGGTGGTCCTGGTCGGCGCCTGGCTGGGCCTGCTGATCGTCGGGAACGTACGGGCCCCGGTCGGCCCGATGGACACGACGATGGCGCTGCGCCCGTCCCTCACCGGCGGTACGAAGATCAACGTCTCCCCGCTGGGCGCGCTGACCCTGGACAGCCATGTCGCCCCCGTCCGCCTGGACGTCAACGTCGACCAGCTCGACCCGCTCCGTTCCCAGGCCCTCGTCGACCACCCCGAACGCCTCTCCGGCCTCCAGGACGAGGTGGCCCACGACGTCGAGCACGGCACCCTCGACCTGGCCGTACGCTCCGGCGTCGCCGTGGTCTCCGGGGCGACCGCCCTCGGCCTCGCCGTCTACCGCCGCCCGCGCCGCGCTCTGACGGCCGGCGGCCTGGCGCTGGCCCTCCTGGCCGCCTCCGGGGCGACGGCGTACGCCACCTGGAACCCCAAATCGGTTTTGGAGCCGAGATTCTCGGGCCTGCTCTCCTCCGCACCCTCCGTGGTCGGCAACGCGCGCAGCATCGTCACCGAATTCGACGTCTACCAGAAGGAGTTGGCGCGCCTGGTGACGAACGTGACGAAGCTGTACGACGTCACGTCCACGCTCCCGGCCTACCAGCCGGACCCCGCCACCCTGCGGGTCCTGCACGTCTCCGACATCCACCTCAACCCGGCGAGCTGGAAGATCATCGCCTCGCTGGTGGAGCAGTACAAGGTGAACGTGATCGTGGACTCCGGCGACACGATGGACCACGGTACGGCGGCGGAGAACGGCTTCCTGGACCCGATCGGGGACCTGGGGGTGCCGTACGTCTGGGTCCGCGGCAACCACGACTCCCTGACCACCCAGCGCTACCTGCGGCGCATCAAGAACGTGCACGTCCTGGACGACGGCCGGGCGGAGACGATCGCGGGCCTGCGCTTCGCGGGCATCGGCGACCCCCAGTTCACCCCCGACCGCTCGACGCCGACCGGCGGGGACGCGGCCGAGCGGCTGGCGGGCGACCGCCTGGACTCGGCCCTGCGCGACCAGCGGGCGGCGGGCACCCCGGTCGACGTGGCCATCGCGCACGAGCCCTCCGCGGCCCGGGAGACGGACGGCGAGGTCCCCCTGGTCCTGGCGGGCCACCTCCACCACGAGGGCACGGAGGTCATGAAGTACGGCACACGCCTGCGGATCGAGGGCTCCACGGGCGGCAGCGGCCTGCGCGCCGTGGAGGGCAAGTACCCCGACCCGATCGAGGCCTCGATCCTCTACTTCGACCGCGACAGCCGCCGCCTCCAGGCCTGGGACGAGATCAGACTGGGCGGCCTGGGCCTCACCACGGCCGAGGTCAGCCGCCACCTCCCGGAGGAAGTGTTCGATCAGCGGCTCCGCCGCGGACTCCCGAGCGCCACGCCCTCCCCCACGGCCCCGTCTCCCACGAGGTCGTAAACCGTTTTGGCGATACTCCCCGCCATCCCATATGCTTCTCACGTCCCCGACGCGCTGAGAAGCGCCCAGGCGGGCCGATAGCCCTCATCGTCTAGCGGCCTAGGACGCCGCCCTTTCAAGGCGGTAGCACGGGTTCGAATCCCGTTGGGGGCACGCAAGATCGTGTGCGACACTGTTGCACACACAAGCTTGGTCCTGTGGAGCAGTTTGGAGTGCTCGCCACCCTGTCAAGGTGGAGGCCGCGGGTTCAAATCCCGTCAGGACCGCTGAGGTTTCCCCGGAAACCTCGTGGCTGGGTAGCTCAGTTGGTACGAGCGATCGCCTGAAAAGCGATAGGTCGCCGGTTCGACCCCGGCCCCAGCCACAACCAGAAGGCCCCGTTCACCAGAACGGGGCCTTCGCCGTTTCGGCGGACTTCTTGGCAGGTCACCCCGGCGGCGCTACGTTCTGGATGATCGGGTGTGACCGTCGGGGGGCAGGGACGATGAGCCGGGATGAGGCCAGGGCCATTCGGGATACCGAGTTGGAGAAGGATCGCGCGCGGTACGGGCTGCTCGCGGTCGTCGTCAGCAATCTCGCCATCGCCGGAGTCGCGATCTTCGGGGTGTGGCGGCTGAACGGGGACAAGGCCGTGATCGTCGGGGTGCTGACCGCCGCCTTCACCGCGGTGACCAGCCTGACCACCGCCTACCTGGGCATCAAGGCCGTCTCCAACACCGCGAAGTCGATCGCCCTGGGCGACGGACCGAACCGGCAGCGCACGGAGGCGGCACCACCCGCCCAGCGCACGCCCTGAGCGCCCCCGCGCAAATCGTTCGCCAGTGATTTCCCCGAGGTGAGATCCTGGATCGCGTATGTCTACGCACCCAGCCCCCGCCCTCGGCACCCTCGCCCCCCGCCTGACCGAGCTGTCGCTGCGCGAAGCGCACCGCCTCGGCCGGCGGCTCGAGGGCGCGCGCAAGATCCGTAAGCCGGAGGCCCGCGCCGCCGTCCTCGCCGAGATCGAGGCCGAGGTCGCCAAGGCCGAGGCCCGGATGGACGAGCGGCGCTCCCGTGTGCCCGCCGTCACCTACCCCGAGCAGCTCCCCGTCAGCCAGAAGAAGGACCTGATCGCCGAGGCCATCCGCGATCACCAGGTCGTCATCGTCGCCGGCGAGACCGGGTCCGGTAAGACCACGCAGATCCCCAAGATCTGTATGGAGCTGGGCCGGGGCGTCCGCGGCATGATCGGGCACACCCAGCCCCGCCGTATCGCCGCCCGGACCGTCGCCGAGCGGGTGGCGGAGGAGCTGAGCACCCCCCTCGGCGAGGCCGTCGGCTGGAAGGTCCGCTTCACCGACCAGGTGAACCCGGACGCCACCTTCGTCAAGCTGATGACGGACGGCATCCTGCTCGCCGAGATCCAGACCGACCGCGAGCTGCGCGCCTACGACACGATCATCATCGACGAGGCCCACGAGCGGTCCCTCAACATCGACTTCCTGCTGGGCTACCTGGCGCAGCTGCTGCCGAAGCGGCCCGACCTGAAGGTCGTCATCACCTCGGCGACCATCGATCCGGAGCGCTTCTCCCGGCACTTCGGGGACGCCCCGATCATCGAGGTCAGCGGCCGCACCTATCCCGTCGAGGTGCGCTACCGGCCGCTCCTCGAAGAGGACTCCGACGACGCCGACCGGGACCAGATCACCGCGATCACCGACGCCGTCGAGGAGCTGATGGGGGAGGGCAAGGGCGACATCCTCGTCTTCCTCTCCGGCGAGCGGGAGATCCGGGACACGGCCGACGCGCTCACCAGGAAGCAGTACCGCTTCACCGAGATCCTGCCGCTCTACGCCCGCCTCTCCCACGCCGAGCAGCACCGCGTCTTCCAGCCGCACACCGGGCGCAGGATCGTTCTGGCGACCAACGTCGCCGAGACCTCCCTCACCGTCCCCGGCATCAAGTACGTCATCGACCCCGGCTTCGCCCGGATCAGCCGCTACAGCCACCGCACCAAGGTCCAGCGGCTGCCCATCGAGCCGATCTCCCAGGCCAGCGCCAACCAGCGCAAGGGCCGCTGCGGCCGTACCTCCGACGGCATCTGCATCCGGCTGTACGCCGAGGACGACTTCCTCGCCCGCCCGGAGTTCACCGACGCCGAGATCCTCCGTACGAACCTCGCCTCCGTCATCCTCCAGATGACCGCGGCCGGCCTCGGCGACATCGAGAAGTTCCCCTTCATCGACCCGCCGGACCACCGCAACATCCGCGACGGCGTCCAGCTGCTGCAGGAGCTGCACGCGCTGGACCCCGAGCAGAAGGACCCGCGCAAGCGCCTGACCGACACCGGCCGCAAGCTCGCCCAGCTGCCCGTCGACCCGCGCCTGGCCCGGATGGTCCTGGAGGCCGACAAGAACGGCTGCGTCCGCGAGGTCATGGTCATCGCGGCCGCGCTGTCCATCCAGGACCCGCGCGAGCGCCCGGCCGAGAAGCAGGCCCAGGCCGACCAGCAGCACGCCCGTTTCAAGGACGAGACCAGCGACTTCCTCGCCTACCTGAACCTGTGGCGGTACGTCCGCGAGCAGCAGAAGGAGCGGGGGTCCAGCTCCTTCCGCCGGATGTGCAAGCAGGAGTACCTGAACTTCCTGCGCATCCGCGAATGGCAGGACATCTACACCCAGCTGCGCACGGTGGCCAAGCAGATGGGCATCCACCTCAGCGAGGACGACGCCCCCGCCGACCGCGTCCATGTCTCCCTCCTCGCCGGCCTCCTCTCCCACATCGGGATGAAGGACGTGAAGGACGGCAACAAGAACGAGTACCTGGGCGCCCGCAACGCCAAGTTCGCGATCTTCCCGGGCTCGGCGCTGTTCCGGAAGCAGCCCCGCTTCGTGATGTCCGCCGAGCTGGTGGAGACGTCCCGCCTGTGGGCCCGGGTCAACGCGAAGATCGAGCCGGAGTGGGTCGAGCCGCTCGCCGACCACCTCCTGAAGCGGACGTACAGCGAACCGCACTGGGAGAAGGACCAGGCGGCCGTGATGGCGTACGAGAAGGTCACGCTGTACGGCGTCCCGATCGTCGCCCAGCGCAAGGTGAACTACGGCCGGATCGACCCCGAGGTCTCCCGGGAGCTGTTCATCCGCAACGCGCTCGTCGAGGGCGACTGGCGCACGCACCACAAGTTCTTCGCCGACAACCGCAGACTCCTCAGCGAGGTCGAGGAGTTGGAGCACCGGGCGCGGCGCCGGGACATCGTGGTGGACGACGAGACCCTCTTCGACTTCTACGACGCCCGGGTGCCCGAACACGTGGTCTCCGGCGCCCACTTCGACTCCTGGTGGAAGCGGAAGCGGCACGAGCAGCCCGAGTTCCTGGACTTCGAGCGGGAGATGCTCATCCGGGAGTCGGCGGAGGCGGTCACCAAGGCCGACTATCCGGACAGCTGGCGTCAGGGACCACTGAAGTTCCGTGTCACCTACCAGTTCGAGCCCGGCGCGGACGCCGACGGCGTGACCGTCCACGTCCCGCTCCAGGTGCTCAACCAGGTCACCGACGAGGGCTTCGACTGGCAGATCCCGGGCCTGCGCGAGGAGGTCGTGACGGAACTGATCCGCTCCCTCCCGAAGCCCATCCGCCGCCACTACGTGCCCGCGCCGAACTACGCGAAGGCGTTCCTGGAGAAGGCGGTGCCCCTCCAGGAGCCGTTGACCGTGACGATGGCGCGCGAGCTGAAGCGCATGGTCGGTGTGCCCTTCGAAGCGGAGGACTTCGACTGGTCGAGGGTTCCCGACCACCTCAAGATCACCTTCCGGATCGTCGACGAGCGGCGCCGGAAGCTGGCCGAGGACAAGGACCTGGAGGCGCTGAAGCTCCAGCTGAAGCCGAAGGCGCGCCAGGCCCTGTCCCAGGCGGCGGCCGCGACCGCCTCCCGCGAGGGCGGCGAGTCCCTGGAGCGCAAGGGCCTGACCGACTGGACGATCGGCACGCTCACCCGGGTCTTCGAGACCCGCCGGGCCGGGCAGCCCGTGAAGGCGTACCCGGCGCTCGTGGACGACGGCGACACGGTCTCGGTCCGTCTCTTCGACACCGAGGCCGAGCAGGCGGAGGCCATGTGGAAGGGCACCCGGCGCCTGATCCTGCGCAACATCCCGGTGAACCCGGCGAAGTTCGCGTCCGAGAAGCTGACGAACGCCCAGAAGCTGGCGCTCTCCGCCAACCCGCACGGCTCGATCCAGGCCCTCTTCGACGACTGTGCGATGGCCGCGGCCGACAAGCTGATCGCGGACTTCGGCGGCCCGGTGTGGGACGAGGAGTCGTACCGGAAGCTGTACGACAAGGTGCGCGCGGAGATCGTGGACACGACGGTCCGTACGGTCACTCAGGTCCAGCAGGTGCTGGCCGCCTGGCAGGCCTGTGAGCGCCGCCTGAAGGGCGTACGCAGCCCCGTCCTGCTGGCAAACCTGACGGACGTCCGCAAGCAGCTGGACGCCCTTGTGAAGCCCGGTTTCGTGACCTGGGCGGGGATACGCCGGCTGCCCGACCTCATGCGCTACCTGGTGGCCGCGGACCGGCGTCTGCAGCAGATGCCGACGGGCGTCCAGCGGGACACCACGCGCATGGAGAAGGTCCACGAGATGCAGGACGAGTACGCCTGGCTGCTGGAACAGCTCCCGAAGGGCCGGCCGGTGCCGCAGCAGGTGCTGGACATCCGCTGGATGCTCGAGGAGCTTCGGGTCAGCTATTTCGCCCACGCGCTGGGCACGGCGTACCCGATCTCCGACAAGCGGATCGTGAAGGCGATCGACGCGGCCGTCCCGTAACCGCGCGCGTACAGAGGGTGAGTTCGACCAGGACCCGCACCCTCCTGTACAGTCCTTCTCGCAGCGCAACGCAGCAAGCCGAGCGCCGCGAAACCTGGTCCTGTGGAGCAGTTTGGAGTGCTCGCCACCCTGTCAAGGTGGAGGCCGCGGGTTCAAATCCCGTCAGGACCGCAAGAGAGAAGGGCCCCCGAAAGGGGGCCCTTCTGCTGTTCTGCCAAATCCCTGCGCCTGCTGACCTGCTGAGGCCCGGCGCAGCCGCTCGCGCCCTTGACGACGTCACATTCCGCCGGTACCCAGAAACCAGGGCCCGCCCCCCTGTGCGGCCCCTGGAGGTGGCGTATGGCGGCATCGGCCAGGCACGAGACGCGGGCGCTGCTGAGGGCGCATCTGGCGGCCGCGTCGTCCTACCGGCACCTCACCCGCCACTGCCCGATCTGCCATCACTTGCTGCGGCTGGCGATGGACGCCGGCCCACGGTCCCAGGACGCGAGCGAAGAGACCCTGGAGGACGAAAGTCCTGCACACTGGAAGAGGTAGTTCCACTACCGCACGTGCGCCAGAGGCAACAAGATCCCTGGCATGTGACGGGAGTCACCGCACGACTTTTTGAAACGGCGGAACTTACCCCCCTCCTACAACTGGTCAATTTAATATGTGCAATTGCACCCGTCTCAGGGGCCGTGCACAGAAGTTCCGACAGCCCTCCCCAGACTCCGACAAGGCCGCTCACAGCGACCCCGACACGCCCACGACCAGCGCACAAAAAAGATCGCGCTGGACCCGGCGGAGTCCAGCGCGATCTACGACGCACCCTGTGTCGCTGCCTACAACGTTCTCTTCGGCTTGGGCGTGGGCCCTGTTGGGGCAGGTCCCGCGTCGCTTGGAGCTAGGGTTTCGGGCGCCTCGACCAGTGGGGGACCAGCCGGTTTGCCCGGTTATTCAGTTGTTCAGGCCTCGCTGCGCTGCTGCGGGATGCCCGCGAGCAGAGCGCGGACTTCGGCCTCGCGGTAGCGGCGGTGCCCGCCGAGCGTACGGATCGACGTGAGCTTGCCGGCCTTCGCCCACCGCGTGACCGTCTTGGGGTCGACGCGGAACATCGTGGCGACCTCAGCCGGGGTCAGCAGCGGCTCGGCATCAGGGGTGCGAGCGGTCATGAGCGGCCTCCTCGGGAGAACCGAACCTTCTCGGTTCTTTCCTCTAAATTCTGCACCTTGACCCGCGTTGCCCGAAATGGACGACGCGAGTCGAGTCGGTTATAGGACGAACGGCTTGTCCTCGGCACTACAACTACACCATCTGTCCAGCCGCGTCGGCCAAACCGATGGAATTGCCCTCCCAGGTGTTCATCAGCGACGGAAGCCGATGGACCATGCCATAGCGGACAGTCACGCCACTGTGACGATCAGTCACAGGACGATCAGGAGTCACCAGACCCCCCAAAGCGTGCAATGCGGAGATTCCGCCCACAGTGGAGCATAGTTGGACGGACGGAGCCCTCCCCGGACTCCTTGTCCTATTTTGGCACGAGGGGCGGCACACAGGGCAAGACTCCTGTAAGTGCCGTCCATCACCCTTGGGACAAAAGCCCGGATCGGGACCTACGTCCCGTCAGGTGGTCAAGTGTCGTAGACCGTACGTCGTTCAGCGGGGTTTGGGCCGTGACCTACGTCACTCAGTTCGCGGAACGCCTGTCTCGTACCGCCCGCCACCGCTCCACCAGCCGCCCGTAGGCCTCCCCGGCGGCCGTCCCGTCCCCCCGGCGCAGCGCCTCGATGCCCTCGGCCACGTCCGCCGCCGAGTGGTCGCCCTCCAGCTCGCCGGCCGGCAGCGCGTGCACCAGGCCGCCGTAGTCCAGCTCCACCAGCGAGCGCGGGTGGAACTCCTCCAGCCAGCGGCCGACGTCCACCAGGCCGTCGATCAGCGGCCCCTCCTCGATGGTGTCCTTCAGCGTGCGCAGCGCCCGCGCCACCCGGCGCCGGGCCTGCACCATCGGGGTGCGGTAGCGCAGCATCGGCGGCACCTCGCCGGACCTCTTCTCGTACCGGCGCTCGTCGTCGGAGACCAGCACGAACCAGTTCAGCGGGACCTGCCAGGTCGCCGTGCGGATCCAGGGGCGGGCGTCCGGGTTGCGGGCGAGCCAGCGCTCATAGTCCTGGGCGGCCTGGTGGCGCACCAGGGGCGGCAGCACCGCGTCCAGCACCGACGGGGGCAGCTCCTCGGCGAGGTCGCCCAGGGCCTGCCAGCCGCGCAGCCGGGTCCGCCAGGGGCAGACGCAGACGACACCGTCGACGTCCAGCACGAAGGCGTCGCTGCTCTCGTGCACCGGCACCGGGATCGGCGGGGTGGGCAGCAAGTCGGCCAGCGAACGGCGCAGTTCGTCCTGGTAGGAGGGGCGGTCGGGGCGTCGGGCGTAGCGCGCCCAGTGGGTGCGCTCCGGCTCCGGGAAGGCGGCCAGCGGCTCGTAGACGCGCAGGTACGCGGCGTAGGGGACGACCACGGAGGACACCTTGGGCACGCCTGCTCCCTCCCCATAGAGCCCGGCTCGAAACCACTGCAAATCGTCCCATGGTCATGCGTGCGCCGGCGGCACGGCAGAGTGATCCTGAACACTGCGAGGATGGCTGGTGGGCACAGGCTCTACGCTCATGCCACAGCACCCGCCACCCGCACGGGAGCTGAGCCCCACTCGCCGCTATTTACACAGGAGTCACCACAGTGACCGACGTAACCGGCGCACCTGCTGATGTCCTGCACACCCTGTTCCACTCGGACCAGGGAGGCCATGAACAGGTCGTGCTCTGCCAGGATCGCGCCAGCGGTCTCAAGGCCGTGATCGCCATCCACTCCACCGCCCTGGGCCCGGCCCTCGGCGGGACGCGCTTCTACCCGTACGCGACCGAGGCCGAGGCCGTCGCCGACGCCCTCAACCTCGCGCGCGGGATGTCGTACAAGAACGCCATGGCCGGCCTGGACCACGGCGGCGGCAAGGCCGTGATCATCGGCGACCCGGAGCGCGACAAGACCGAGGATCTGCTGCTCGCCTACGGCCGCATGGTCGCCTCGCTCGGCGGGCGCTACGTCACCGCGTGCGACGTCGGCACGTACGTCGCCGACATGGACGTCGTGGCCCGCGAGTGCCGCTGGACCACCGGCCGCTCGCCCGAGAACGGCGGCGCCGGCGACTCCTCCGTGCTCACCGCCTTCGGCGTCTACCAGGGCATGCGCGCCTCCGCCCAGCACCTGTGGGGCGACCCCTCGCTGCGCGGCCGCAAGGTCGGCATCGCCGGCGTCGGCAAGGTCGGCCACCACCTGGTCCGGCACCTGCTCGACGAGGGCGCCGAGGTCGTCATCACGGACGTACGCCGGGAGGCCGTCGGGCGGATCTCCGACCAGCACCCGACCGTGCAGGTGGTCGCCGACACCGACGCGCTCATCCGCGTCGAGGGCCTCGACATCTACGCCCCGTGCGCCCTGGGCGGCGCCCTGAACGACGACACCGTGCCGGTGCTGACCGCCCGGGTGGTGTGCGGTGCCGCCAACAACCAGCTCGCCCACCCGGGCGTCGAGAAGGACCTCGCCGACCGCGGGATCCTCTACGCGCCGGACTACGTGGTGAACGCCGGTGGCGTCATCCAGGTGGCCGACGAACTGCACGGGTTCGACTTCGAGCGGTGCAAGGCGAAGGCGGCGAAGATCTTCGACACCACGCTGGCCATATTCGCACGTGCGAAGGAAGACGGGATTCCGCCGGCCGCCGCGGCCGACCGGATCGCCGAGCAGCGCATGGCCGAGGCCCGCTCGGCGCGCTGACGGAAGCAGAGGGAACGCGATCGGGTGTCCGATCGCACGGGTGAGCGGTACCCGCCGGCGGGAACTTAGAGAGAACTCTCACTTCCACCGGCGGGTCGTACCCCGATAAGTGGTTAAAATCGCCACTGACCAGCGAGGACAGGGCACCTCGAGGGTCCTGGGCAGACGCGCGTGCTGCGGGCGACGTACCGTATGGGCGCGGGCTCAGGTACCGTGGAAGCCCTACGGACCGGCCTCTCTGCGGAGGGTCCGTTCCGGATCATGAACGCGTGTCAGACTCTGGGGCCGTCAAGCCCCGTCACCGAGGGGGTCGAGCCATGGGGCGCGGCCGGGCCAAGGCCAAGCAGACAAAGGTCGCCCGCCAGCTGAAGTACAACAGCGGTGGGACTGACCTCTCGCGTCTGGCCAATGAACTGGGCGCATCGACTTCGAGCCAGCCGCCGAACGGCGAGCCGTTCGAGGACGATGAGGATGACGAGGACGATCTTTACTCTCGGTACGCCGACCTCTATGAGGACGACGACGAGGGTGAGGATGATGGTCCTTCACAACACCGTCGCGGCGCTTGACCTTGCACTGAGCACTCACCCGGTCGGTGGCACTGCCACCGACCGGGTTCTGTGCTGCCCGCAGGTTCGGACCGCGGCGCCTTTAGATTGAATACGTCCCGACCAGCTCGGCGCCGGTCTCCTTGTCGCCCCGGTCCGTGATCTCGCCGGCCACCCAGGCGTCGACCCCGCGGTCGGCCAGGGTCGCGAGGGCCACGTCCGTCGACTCCTCCGGCACGATCGCCATCATGCCGACGCCCATGTTCAGGGTCTTCTCCAGCTCCAGGCGCTCGACGTTCCCGGTCCTGCCGACCAGGTCGAAGATCGCGCCCGGGGCCCAGGTGGCCCGGTCCACGGTCGCGTGCAGCTCGTCCGGGATGACCCGGGCCAGGTTGGCCGCGAGCCCGCCGCCGGTGATGTGGCTGAACGCGTGCACCTCGGTGGTGCGGGTCAGCGCCAGGCAGTCCAGCGAGTAGATCTTGGTGGGCTCCAGCAGCTCCTCGCCGAGCGTGCGGCCCAGTTCCGCGACCTCCGCCTCCAGGGCCAGGCCCGCGCGGTCCAGCAGGACGTGGCGCACCAGGGAGTACCCGTTCGAGTGAAGCCCGGAGGACGCCATGGCGATCACGGTGTCACCCTTACGGATACGATCCGCGCCCAGCAGCCGGTCGGCCTCCACGACGCCCGTACCGGCGCCGGCGACGTCGAAGTCGTCCTCGCCCAGCAGACCGGGGTGCTCGGCCGTCTCGCCGCCCACCAGGGCGCAGCCGGCCAGCACACAGCCCTCCGCGATGCCCTTGACGATCGCGGCGACCCGCTCGGGGTGGACCTTGCCGACGCAGATGTAGTCGGTCATGAACAGCGGCTCGGCACCGCACACCACGATGTCGTCCATGACCATGGCGACCAGGTCGTGGCCGATGGTGTCGTAGACGCCCAGCCGGCGCGCGACGTCGACCTTCGTGCCGACGCCGTCCGTGGCGGAGGCGAGCAGCGGGCGCTCGTAGCGCTTGAGGGCGGAGGCGTCGAAGAGCCCGGCGAAGCCGCCGAGGCCGCCCAGGACCTCGGGGCGCTGGGTCTTCTTGACCCACTCCTTCATCAGCTCTACTGCGCGGTCGCCCGCCTCGATGTCGACGCCCGCGCTCGCGTAGCTGGCACCAGTGGTCTCTGACATGACCTTGAGAACTTTCGTGTCGTCCTACGGGGGCTTACGGGCGACGGATCGCGTCGGCCGCGGCCGTGGCGGCCGGACCTGCGGCCAGCTCGGTCTCCAGGAGCTGCTTGCCGAGCAGCTCGGGGTCCGGCAGCTCCATCGGGTACTCGCCGTCGAAGCAGGCGCGGCACAGGTTCGGCTTGGCGATGGTGGTCGCGTCGATCATGCCGTCGATGGAGATGTACGCCAGGGAGTCGGCGCCGAGCGAGGTGCCGATCTCCTCGATGCTCATGCCGTTGGCGATCAGCTCAGCGCGGGTGGCGAAGTCGATGCCGAAGAAGCAGGGCCACTTCACGGGCGGCGAGGAGATCCGGATGTGGACCTCGGCGGCGCCCGCCTCGCGCAGCATGCGGACCAGGGCCCGCTGGGTGTTGCCGCGCACGATCGAGTCGTCCACGACGACCAGGCGCTTGCCCTTGATGACTTCCTTCAGCGGGTTCAGCTTCAGACGGATGCCGAGCTGACGGATGGTCTGCGAGGGCTGGATGAAGGTGCGGCCCACATAGGCGTTCTTCACCAGGCCGGCGCCGAAGGGGATGCCGGAGGCCTCCGCGTAGCCGATGGCGGCCGGGGTGCCGGACTCCGGGGTCGCTATGACCAGGTCGGCCTCGACCGGGGCCTCCTTGGCCAGGCGGCGGCCCATCTCCACACGGGAGAGGTACACGTTCCGGCCGGCGATGTCGGTGTCCGGGCGGGCCAGGTACACGTACTCGAAGACACAGCCCTTGGGCTTCGCTTCCGCGAAGCGGGAGGTGCGCAGGCCGTTCTCGTCGATGGCGACGAACTCGCCCGGCTCGATCTCCCGCACGAAGCTGGCGCCGCAGATGTCCAGGGCGGCGCTCTCGGAGGCGACCACCCAGCCGCGCTCCAGGCGGCCGAGGACCAGCGGGCGGATGCCCTGCGGGTCACGGGCGGCGTAGAGGGTGTGCTCGTCCATGAAGACGAGCGAGAAGGCGCCCTTGACCTGCGGGAGGACCGCGTGGGCGGCCTCCTCGATGGTCAGCGGCTTGCCGTCCTCGTCGACCTGGGCGGCCAGCAGGGCCGTCAGCAGGTCGGTGTCGTTGGTGGCCGCGACCCGGGTGGAGCGGCCGTTGTTGTCCTTCGGGAGGTCGGCGACCATCGCGGCGAGCTGCGCCGTGTTGACCAGGTTGCCGTTGTGGCCGAGCGCGATCGAGCCGTGCGCGGTGGCACGGAACGTCGGCTGGGCGTTCTCCCACACGGAGGCACCGGTGGTCGAGTAGCGGGCGTGTCCGACCGCGATATGACCCTGGAGCGAACCGAGAGAGGTCTCGTCGAAGACCTGGGAGACCAGTCCCATGTCCTTGAAGACGAGGATCTGGGAGCCGTTGCTGACCGCGATTCCCGCGGATTCCTGACCCCGGTGCTGGAGGGCGTAGAGCCCGAAGTACGTGAGCTTTGCGACCTCTTCACCCGGAGCCCAGACACCGAAGACGCCGCAAGCGTCCTGGGGGCCCTTTTCGCCGGGAAGCAGATCGTGATTGAGTCGACCGTCACCACGTGGCACGGCTCCGAGTGTAGGCGAGGTCGACCACTGGTCCGAATTGGGGATACACGGCGTTAACGGGTCAGGGCTTGCCGATCACCTTGGTGCTTTCTTCGTTTCCGCAGGTCAGCGAGGTGCTGAAGCAGTCGGAGCGGCCGCCGGCGGGCCTCTGGACGGCGACCCGAAGCCCGCTGGCCGTATCCATGAGTGAGGTGTCGCACATCATTCGGGTGCGCCGCGGCTGAGGTGGACGACATCGCCGTCGCCGTCGGTGAGCGTCAGCTTCCCGTCGTCGGTCCTGGCGGTGAGCGTGCCGGTGGTGAGGGTGCGGGCGAAGGCGCGCTCGAAGTCCATCCGCGCCTGGTCGCAGGCCATCTTGGTGGCGCGGACGTTCCCGATCGTGATCCGGTCGCCCTGCACGGTCGCCTGGGCGCTGAACTGGTTGCAGCCGAGGTTGCCGGCCGCGAGACCGTCCGTGCCGATCCGGATGTGGGCCGTGGCGGGCGCGTGCCGGGTGGTGCCCTCGGCGGTGAGGCTGTCCACCCGCCAGTCGACGCCGGTCACGGGCTGCCCGGCCTCCGCGCCCTGGCTACTGGCGCAGGCCAGGGTGAGCGGGACGAGCACGGCGGCCGCTGTCAGGGTCATGCGCTGCTTGTGCCGGTTCATACGGATTCGACGGCCCGCCCGGACCGCCGGTTCCGTCAGGCCATGAGCGGCAGCAGGTCCCCGATGTCCGCGCGCTCCCCGCTCGCGCTGACCTTGGCCTCCGCCAACACGTCCTTCCAGGCCACACGGCCGGCGGCGAGCCGGATCCAGGTCAGCGGGTCGGTCTCCACCACGTTGGGCGGGGTGCCGCGGGTGTGCCGGGGCCCCTCGACGCACTGCACGACGGCGTACGGCGGCACGCGCACCTCGGTGGAGCCGCCGGGCGCCTTCACGGCGAGGGCGTCGGCGAGGAGCCGGGTGGCGGCGGCCAGGGCCTGGCGGTCGTACGGCACGTCCAGGCCGGGGACGGCGGCGTTGAGGTCGTCGGTGTGGACGACGAGTTCCACGGTCCGGGTGACCAGGTAGTCGTCCAGGGACAGCGCGCCCACGCTGGTCTGCAGGAGCCGGGTGCCGGGGTGCTCGGCGAGGAGCGCGTGCAGGGACTCGTCGATGCCGGCGAGACAGGCATCGAGGTCCTGGTGGTCCGCGGCGACCTTGCGGGTGAACTCGTCGATGGCCGCCGAGTTGACGGCGGTGGCGAAGGGCCAGTCGAGGAGCACGGCGTCCGGCCTGGGCGGCTCCGGCAGGGCCAGCGCCCGGTGGACGGCCGTGACCGCCATCCCGATGTGCGCGACGAGGTGCCGTACGGTCCACTCGCCGAGCCGTGTCGGCAGTTCGAGCTGCTCGGTACTCAGGCCGCGCACGGCCTGCCGCACGTGTCCGAACTGGGCGAAGACCGCGGCACGGGTCTTGACGGGGTCATAGCTGCGGGCGCGCTTCTTGGCCGGGGGCATGACAGTGACCCTATGTCTGCCGGGGGCGGGGCTTCAGCCGGTTGTCGCCTCCGGCACGCGAAGGGCCCGCCCGGGCGGTACCGGGCGGGCCCTCGCGTCGTGCCTAGGCGAGCAGCGCCTCGATCGTGCCCTCGTGGGCCTCGCGCAGCTCGGCCAGGGGGAGGGAGAACTCGCCCTGGATCTCCACCACCGCATTTGAATCAGACGCAGTGCCGTCGACGACACCGATGCGGGTGGCCGGGAGGCCGCGCGCACCGCACATGTCGTTGAAGCGGACCTCCTCCGAGCGCGGCACCGCGACGATCGCACGCCCGGCCGACTCGGAGAACAGGAAGGTGAAGGCGTCCAGCCCGTCCGGTACGACCAGACGCGCGCCCTTGCCGCCGAGCAGCGCCGACTCCACGACCGCCTGGACCAGACCGCCGTCGGACAGGTCGTGCGCGGAGTCGATCATGCCGTCGCGGGAGGCGGAGATCAGGATCTCGGCCAGCAGGCGCTCGCGCTCCAGGTCGACGGCCGGGGGCAGGCCGCCGAGGTGGTCGTGGATCACCTGGGACCAGGCCGAGCCGCCGAACTCCTCACGCGTGTCGCCGAGGAGGTAGATCAGCTGGCCCTCCTCCTGGAAGGCGACCGGCGTGCGGCGGGCGACGTCGTCGATGACACCGAGGACGGCGACCACCGGCGTCGGGTGGATGGCGGCCTCGCCCGTCTGGTTGTAGAGCGAGACGTTGCCGCCGGTCACCGGGGTGCCCAGCTGCTGGCAGGCGTCGGCGAGGCCGCGCACGGCCTCCGCGAACTGCCACATGACCGCCGGGTCCTCGGGGGAGCCGAAGTTCAGGCAGTCCGACACCGCGAGCGGCTTGGCGCCGGTCGTCGCCACGTTCCGGTAGGCCTCGGAGAGCGCCAGCTGCGCGCCCGCGTACGGGTCGAGCTTGGCGTACCGGCCGTTGCCGTCGGTCGCGATGGCGACGCCGAGGCCGGTCTCCTCGTCCACGCGGATCATGCCGGAGTCCTCGGGCTGGGCGAGGACGGTGTTGCCCTGCACGAAGTGGTCGTACTGCGAGGTGATCCACTTCTTGGAGGCCTGGTTGGGCGAGCCGACCAGCTTCAGGACCTGGTCCTTCAGCTCCTCGGCGGTCTTCGGCCGCGGCAGCTTGTTCGCGTCGTCCGCCTGCAGCTCGTCCTGCCAGGACGGGCGGGCGTACGGGCGCTCGTACACCGGGCCCTCGTGGGCCACGGTCCGCGGGTCGACGTCGACGATCTTGCCGCCGTGCCAGTAGATCTCCAGACGGTCGCCGTCCGTCACCTCACCGATGACGGTGGCGATGACGTCCCACTTGGCGCAGATCTCCAGGAAGCGGTCGACCTTCTCGGGCTCGACCACGGCGCACATGCGCTCCTGCGACTCGCTCATGAGGATTTCCTCGGGCGAGAGCGTCGAGTCACGCAGCGGTACGTCGTCCAGGGTCACGCGCATGCCGCCGGAGCCGTTGGAGGCCAGCTCGGAGGTGGCGCAGGACAGGCCCGCCGCACCGAGGTCCTGGATACCGACGACCAGCTTCTCCTGGAAGGCCTCCAGGGTGCACTCGATGAGGAGCTTCTCCTGGAACGGGTCGCCGACCTGGACCGCGGGACGCTTCGACGGCTTGGCGTCGTCGAAGGTCTCGGAGGCCAGGATCGAGGCGCCGCCGATGCCGTCGCCGCCGGTGCGGGCGCCGTAGAGGATGACCTTGTTGCCCGCGCCGGAGGCCTTGGCGAGGTGGATGTCCTCGTGCCGCATCACACCGATGGCACCGGCGTTGACCAGCGGGTTGCCCTGGTAGCAGGCGTCGAAGACGACCTCGCCGCCGATGTTGGGCAGGCCCAGGCAGTTGCCGTAGCCGCCGATGCCGGCGACGACGCCCGGCAGGACGCGCTTGGTGTCGGGGTGGTCGGCCGCGCCGAAGCGCAGCGGGTCCACGACGGCGACCGGGCGGGCGCCCATCGCGATGATGTCGCGGACGATGCCGCCGACGCCCGTGGCAGCGCCCTGGTAGGGCTCGACGTAGGAGGGGTGGTTGTGCGACTCGACCTTGAAGGTCACGGCGTAACCCTGGCCGACGTCGACGACACCCGCGTTCTCGCCGATGCCGACGAGCAGCGCGTCCGACTCGGGCGCCTTCTCGCCGAACTGGCGCAGGTGGACCTTGGAGGACTTGTACGAGCAGTGCTCGGACCACATGACCGAGTACATGGCGAGTTCGGCGCCGGTCGGGCGGCGGCCGAGGATCTCGACGATCCGCTCGTACTCGTCCTTCTTCAGGCCGAGTTCGGCCCAGGGCAGCTCGACGTCGGGGGTCCCGGCCGCGTGCTCGACCGTGTCCAGAGGCGTCCGGCTCATGCGTTGACCAGCTTCTTGAGGATCGAGGTGAAGAAGGGGAGGCCGTCGGTACGGCCCGTACCGATCAGCGGCTCGACGGCGTGCTCGGGGTGCGGCATGAGACCGACGACGTTCCCGGCCTCGTTGGTGATGCCGGCGATGTCCCGCAGCGAGCCGTTGGGGTTGAAGTCGAGGTAGCGGAAGACGACCCGCCCCTCGGCCTCCAGCTTGTCGAGCGTGTACTCGTCGGCGACGTACCGGCCGTCCATGTTCTTCAGCGGGATGTGGATCTCCTGGTCCTGGCGGTAGTCGCCGGTCCAGGCCGTCCCCGCGTTCTCCACCCGCAGCTTCTGGTCGCGGCAGATGAAGTGGAGGTGGTCGTTGCCGAGCATCCCGCCCGGGAGGAGGTGGGCCTCGGTGAGGATCTGGAAGCCGTTGCAGATACCGAGGACCGGAAGTCCGGCCTTCGCCTGCTCGATGACGGACTCCATCACCGGCGAGAACCGGGAGATGGCCCCGGCCCGCAGATAGTCGCCGTAGGAGAAACCGCCGGGCAGCACCACGGCGTCGACCTGCTTGAGGTCCTTGTCCTTGTGCCAGAGGGCAACCGGTTCGGCACCCGCGAGGCGGATCGCGCGCTGGGTGTCCCGGTCGTCGAGACTCCCCGGGAAAGTGACGACGCCAATACGAGCGGTCACTTCGCGGCCTCCGCGACTTCCTCCACCTTGACGGTGAAGTCCTCGATCACGGTGTTGGCGAGGAAGGATTCCGCAAGATCGTGGATGCGGGCGAGCGCGGCCTCGTCAACCGGCCCGTCAACTTCCAGTTCGAAACGCTTTCCCTGACGTACGTCCGCGATCCCCTCGAAACCCAGGCGCGGCAGCGCACGCTGGACCGCCTGGCCCTGGGGGTCGAGGATCTCCGGCTTGAGCATGACGTCGACTACGACGCGTGCCACTGGCACTCCCGGTGTGTGGTGCTGAGCAGGTTCCTTCAGACTACCCGCACAAAATTTCTACGCGAGTAGAGTTGTAGGAAACTACGTGAGGCGCATCACGATCGGGTGACGGGCGGGCACCCTCGCGAAAAGTTCTGGGAAAGTTCCACAGGTCCGCCCACGACGCCTATTGCACTGGGACACGCTGACGGATTTAGTCGGGCTTCACTTTGCATTGCCGGGCACTGTACAAATGAATTGGCAATAGCCGATACTCGGCACGTCATCGCCGATGAGCTGTATCGACGTGCCGCACGAAGGGACCGATATTCGTGGCGCAAAAGGTCGTGGTCACTCTCTTTGACGACATCGACGGCTCGGAAGCGGCGGAAACGATCGCCTTCGGACTCGACGGCAAGTCGTACGAGATCGACCTGAACGAAACCAACGCCAAGAAACTGCGCAAGGCGCTCGCGCCCTACGTGGAGGCCGGTCGCAAGCGCTCGCGCTCCGGCAAGGCGTACAAGCAGACGGAGGTCGCCCCCGATCCGGCGGCCGTCCGGGCCTGGGCCCAGGCGAACAAGATGGACGTGCCGGCGCGCGGACGCATCCCGAAGAAGGTCTACGAGGCGTTCAGCGCCGCGCAGTGAGGCCCGCGAAGGGGCAGTCCTCAGGGTCCGTCAGCGGGCCCTGAGGGCCGTGCACTTGGCCGTGGCGGGAGCCGACTTGCGCTACCCCCCTGCTGATCAGCTAATGTCTGGGACACGCCGAGGGGCGAGGCCAAAAGGCCGGATCCCACGGACCGTGCGGGTGTAGTTCAGTAGCAGAACATCCCCCTTCCAGGGGGAAGGCGCAGTGTGCAATTCCTGTCACCCGCTCTGGCACCGGTCGTCACGACCACTCCTGTGGATCAGGTAGGCTGGTGCTCGCACCGATCGGTGGGAGCCGGTCGGGAGCAGTGCGGACGTAGCTCAGTTGGTAGAGCGCAACCTTGCCAAGGTTGAGGTCGCGAGTTCGAGCCTCGTCGTCCGCTCCAGAGAAGCCCCGGTCATATGACCGGGGTTTTTTCGTGCGTGCACATGACTGACATTTGTCATGCCGAGTGATGACACCGCGCACTGCTGTTCCGCCCCGTCCGCCGGGACGCTGAACTCATGAACACCAACGAACACGAGCACGTGATCGAGGTCACAGACCTCAGCCGTGTCTACGGGGGCGGGTTCGAGGCCGTGCGCGGAGTCACCTTCTCCGTGGCGCGCGGGGAGATCTTCGCCCTGCTGGGCACCAACGGCGCGGGCAAGACGTCGACGGTCGAGCTGCTGGAAGGCCTCGCGGCACCGGCCGGCGGCCAGGTCCGCGTCCTCGGCCACGACCCCTTCCGGGAGCGGGCCGCCGTACGCCCCCGCACCGGAGTGATGCTCCAGGAAGGTGGTTTCCCCTCCGACCTGACCGTCGCCGAGACCGCCCGGATGTGGGCGGGCTGCACCAGCGGGGCCCGGCCCGAGACAGAGGTGCTGGAGCTGGTCGGGCTGGCCCGGAAGACCGGCGTACGGGTCAAGCAGCTGTCCGGCGGCGAACGGCGGCGCCTGGACCTGGCGCTCGCCCTGCTCGGCGACCCCGAGGTGCTCTTCCTCGACGAGCCGACGACCGGGCTCGACGCCGAAGGCCGCCGGGACACCTGGGAGTTGGTGCGCGGCCTGCGGGCGGCGGGCACGACCGTGCTGCTCACCACGCACTACCTGGAGGAGGCGGAAGGCCTCGCCGACCGGCTCGCCATCCTGCACGAGGGGCGCGTCGCCGCCTCCGGAACCCCGGCCGAGGTCACCGCCGGCCGGCCCTCCCGGATGTCCTTCGAGCTGCCCGACGGCTACTTCCTCGGGGATCTGCCGCCCCTCGCCGACCTCGGCGTCTGCGGGCACGAGAGCGACGGCAGCCTCGTACTGCTGCGCACCCGCGAGCTGCAGCGGACCGCCACCGGGGTGCTGGCCTGGGCCGAGCGGGCCGGGGTCGAGCTGCGCCGCCTCGATGTGCGCTCGGCCTCACTGGAGGAGGCGTTCCTCGGGATCGCACGGGAGCAGGAGGTCATGGCATGAGCACTCTCACCTGGGCACCGGCGGGCCGGCGGCTGCGCGCGCTGGCCCGCGCCGAACTCGCCCTCCTCGGCCGCAACCGCAGCGTCGTCTTCACCGCCCTGGTCGTACCGCTCGCCCTGCCGTTCAGCGTGCGGCCCGCCCTCGACCAGATCGACCTGAAGAAGGAAGGGCTCTCCATCGGCACGGTCATGATGACCGCCGCGATCGGCTACTCCCTCCTCTTCGCCGTCTACACCTCCCTGGTGAACGCCTACGTCGCCCGCCGCGAGGAACTCGTCCTCAAGCGGCTGCGCACCGGCGAACTCTCCGACGCCGAGATCCTCACGGGCACGGCCCTGCCGGCCGTCGTCCTCGGCCTCGCCCAGGCCCTGCTGCTGTGCGCGGGCTGCGCGGTGCTGCTGCACACGGGGGCGCCCAAGGCGCCGTACCTGACCCTGCTGGGGCTGGCGGCGGGACTCGTGCTGAGCGCCGCGCTGGCCGCGCTCACCGCGTCCTTCACCCGCAGCGTGGAGAGCGGACAGGTCACCGCGCTGCCGCTGGTGTTCTTCTCGATGATCGGCTCCGGCATCGCGATCCCCACCGAGGTCCTGCCCGACCGGCTCGCCTCGGTCTGCGAACTCCTGCCGCTGTCCCCCGCGATCCGGCTGGTCCGCGGCGGCTGGACCGGCCAGTTGACCGCCTCCGAGGTTCTGGCCACGGTCGCGACCGCGCTGGCCTGGACCGTCGTGGCGGTGTTTGCTGTACGGCGGTGGTTCCGGTGGGAGCCGCGGCGCTGAGCACGGGGGCACACATGGTGGGGCGGATACGGCGGTGGCACCAGCGTCACTGGCACGAGCGCAGCAAGGCCGAGCGGGTCGAGCTGCAGAGCGTGGTCACCTGGCACGGCAGCATCTGGGTGCTGCCGATCGGCTGGCTGATGCTGCCGCTCGTGAGCGGGCTCGACCACCGGCCCCTGCCGATGGCGCTCGGCGGGCTGCTGATCGCCGTGGACCTGCTGCAGTGCGCGGCCGCGAGCCGGGTTCTCCGGCCCGCGCTCGACGTCTACCTCGGACGCGCCGAACTGCCGCCACGCGCCCAGCGCGGGCCCGCCGTCCTGCTCGGCCTGGCGCTCGGCGCGGTCGTGGCGCTCGCCGCGGTCGACGGGACCGATCCGGTCACCGCCCGGCTCGCGGTCGGAGCGGTGCTCATGCCGTTCGGGCTGCCGTACGCGCTCATCGTGCCCATGGGCGTGTTCCTGCGCCGCGCCGCGTACCTCGCGGTGCTGATCGTGGCCGCCTTCGCGGTCGTGCGCGGCGACGGCCTCGGTCTCTTCGCCACGGTGCTGGTGACCGCCTTCGCCGCCGCCTTCTCCCTGATCGCCGCCCGCTGCGGTGCCTGGACCCTGTCCGTGCTCTGGGAGGCGGAGCGCGCCCGGGAGGTCGAGGCCCGGCTCGCCGTCGCCGAGGAGCGGCTGCGGTTCGGGCGGGACCTGCACGACGTGCTGGGGCGAAACCTCTCCGTGATCTCCCTGAAGAGCGAGCTGGCCGTGCAACTGGCCCGGCGCGGGCGGCCGGAGGCCGTGGAGCAGATGATCGAGGTGCAGCGCATCGCCCAGGAGTCGCAGCGGGAGGTGCGGGACGTCGTACGCGGCTACCGGGAGGCCGACCTGCTGGTCGAACTCGCCGGTGCCCAGGGCGTGCTGACGGCCGCCGGGATCGACTGCGAGGTCCGCGCCGAGGCCGGCGGGCTGCCCGCCGGGGTGCAGTCCGCGCTCGGCTGGGTGGTGCGCGAGGCGGCCACCAACGTGCTGCGGCACGGGGACGCGGGACGGTGCGCGCTGAGGCTGCGGGTGCGGGAGGGGTGTGTGGTGCTGACGGTGGAGAACGACGGGGCGGCGGGCCCGAGCGGCAGCGGCGGCTCGGGACTCGCCGGGCTGCGGGAACGGCTGGCCGCCGTGGGCGGGACGCTGGAAGCCGGACTCGTCGGCAAGGACCGGTTCCGGCTGGTGGCCGAGGTGCCGGTGAAACAGGAAGTGAGCGGAGTCACCTCATGAGCAGCCCGGTACGGCTGTTGCTCGCCGACGACGAGCATCTGATCCGGGGCGCGCTGGCCGCCCTGCTCTCCCTGGAGGACGACCTGGTGGTCGTCGCGGAGGCGGCGAGCGGGCCGGAGGCGCTGGCGATGGCCCGGGCGCACGAACCCGACGTGGCCGTCCTGGATCTCCAGATGCCGGGCGCCGACGGTGTGAAGGTCGCCACATCCCTGCGCGCCGAACTGCCTGGCTGCCAGGTACTGATCGTCACCGGTCACGGGCGGCCCGGGCACCTCAAGCGGGCGCTCGCGGCCGGTGTGCGGGGGTTCGTCCCGAAGACGGTCAGCGCCCAGCGGCTCGCCGAGATCATCCGGACCGTGCACGCGGGAAACCGTTACGTCGACCCGGAGTTGGCCGCCGACGCGATCTCCGCCGGGGACTCCCCGCTGACCGCCCGGGAGGCCGAGGTGCTGGAGCTGGCGGCCGACGGCGCGCCGGTCGCGGAGATCGCCGAGCGGGCCGCGCTGTCGCCCGGGACCGTGCGGAACTACCTCTCCTCGGCCGTCACGAAGCTCGGTGCGGAGAACCGTCATGCGGCAGTGCGTCTCGCACGCGACCGAGGTTGGGTATAGTTGGCCTCGCGCCACGGCGCATGCGGACGTAGCTCAGTTGGTAGAGCGCAACCTTGCCAAGGTTGAGGTCGCGAGTTCGAGCCTCGTCGTCCGCTCCAGTACGAAGGCCCCCGGTTCCCACCGGGGGCCTTTCGCGTTACGCCCAGCTGGTGCCCGTCAGGCGCTCGTAGGCCTCCACGTACTTCGCGCGGGTCGCCTCCACAACCTGCTGCGGCAGCGGCGGCGGGGGCTGCTCGCTCTTGCGGTCCCAGCCGGACTCCGCCGAGGTCAGCCAGTCACGGACGAACTGCTTGTCGTACGACGGCTGCGCGCGGCCCGGCTGCCACTGGTCGGCCGGCCAGAAGCGCGAGGAGTCCGGGGTGAGCACCTCGTCGGCGAGGACGAGCGTGTCGCCCTCGAAGCCGAACTCGAACTTGGTGTCCGCCAGGATGATCCCCCGGTCGCGGGCGATGTCCCGGGCGCGGGAGTACACCGCGAGGGTGGCCTGGCGCAGCTGGGCCGCGGTCTCGGCGCCGACCTGGCGGGCGACCTCCTCGTAGGAGACGTTCTCGTCGTGCTCGCCGACCGCGGCCTTGGTGGCCGGCGTGAAGATCGGGCCGGGCAGTTCCGAGCCGTCGACCAGGCCCTCGGGGAGGGCGAGGCCGCAGACGGTCCGGGACTCGTTGTACTCGAGCAGGCCCGAGCCGGTGAGGTAGCCGCGGGCCACGCACTCCACCGGGACCATCTGCAGGGACTTGCAGATGAGCGTGCGGCCCGCCCAGTCGGCGGGGGCGCCCTCCGGCAGCTCCGTGCTCAGCACGTGGTGGGGGGCCAGGTCCCGCAGCTGGTCGAACCACCACAGGGAGAGCTGGGTGAGGACGCGGCCCTTGTCGGGGATCTCCGTGGGCAGCACCCAGTCGTAGGCGGACATACGGTCGCTGGCGACCATCACGAGGTCGCCCGCCTCGTTCTGGTACAGCTCGCGCACCTTTCCGGTGTGCAGGTGCACCAGGCCCGGAACCTGGATCGGCTCGGGCTTTTCTACGAATCCGGACACGGTTCCTCCCCGTGGTTCTGTCCAAGTGCCTCGATTCTCCCTTATGGGGGCGATCGGTTTCGGCCAGGGGGGTGGCGACGGTCCGCCGGGGGGTCGGTGACGGTCCGCCGGGTGTCAGTCGCGTTTGCAGATGCGGTCCAGCAGATTCGCCGTGGCCCGCTGGACACGGGGGTCCACATGGCCGGGGCGGTCCAGGGACGGGGACCAGGCGAAGGTGCCGGAGGCGAAGACCCAGGCGCCGGAGGGGGCCCGGTAGAGGGAGGTCTCCTGGTGGCGCAGGGCGCCGTCGTTGTCGGTGTAGGGGGAGTGCGCGAGCAGGATGCGCTCCTCGTGCTCGGGCAGCGGGGTGCGCGGGAAGTAGCGGTCGGCCTCGCCGGCGACCAGGCCCTCGATCTCGTCGCCCTCGTGCGCGCCGGTCGCGTCCCACAGCCAGTGGCCCGCGTTGCGGACGATCAGCGGGTACGGCTCCGGGACCCGGCCCGCGTACTGGATGCCGACCAGCTGCTGCTCGGGCCGGTCGATCTCGCGCCACAGCACCGGCCTTCCGGGGCCCTTGCGTTTGCGGCAGGTCAGCAGCCGGTCGGGGACACCGGACGGGGAGGGGCCCAACTCCACCTGCCAGTACATGGTGTTGGCGGAGAGGAAGACCAGCGAGGTGCCGCGGTCGCGGGCGTCCTCGACGGCGCGGCGCATCGACACCGACCAGTACTCGTCGTGGCCGGGGAAGACCAGGCCCCGGTACCGGGTGGGGTCGACCCGGCCGGCGTGCAGGTCGCGGGCGTCGGCGTAGGCGAGGTCGTAGCCGTAGCGCTCGGCCCAGCGGATGAAGTCGTAGGCGTGGCCGACGTGCAGGGGCAGGCCCGCGCCCGCGTACGGGCGGTCGAAGGAGACCGTGGTGGCCGCGTCCGCCTCGCCGAGCAGGCGGCCCTTCTCGTCCCAGGCGTGGTAGAGGCTGGCGCCGGTGTGGCCGTCCTCCGGGTAGAGGTTGTACGCCTGCCAGGTGATGTCGGGCAGCAGCAGGAGCAGGTCGGCGGGGTGGTCGTCGCGGACCGTGAACGGCACGTGGGAGCGGTAGCCGTCGGCGGTGGTGAGGACGGCCACATAGGCGCCGATGCTCCAGTGGGAGGGCACCTGGAGGCGCCAGGACAGCCACCAGTGGTGGCAGGAGACCGTGCGGTCGGCGGTCAGCGGCTGGGGCTGGACGATGCCGGAGAGCCGGGGGCTCGTGGTGATCTTGGCGGCGCCGTCGCCGCCGTAGTGGCCGATCCGGTAGATGTCCACGCTGAACTGCTGGGGCGGGTCGACCGTGATGTGGAAGTCGATCGCCTCGCCGGGCGTGACCGCGCCGGTGGAGGTGAAGCCCTTGATCTGCCGGTGCACGTCGTCGGCCGAGCGGGGGCCGGAGCCCGCCGCACGCGGCGCCGGGACGCGCGGCTGCTCACCGGCCGGCTGCCGCGGGCTCGGGTCGACGTACCAGGGCACGACGTGTCCCGTGTCGTCGAAGTAGGTCTCGCTGCCGCGCAGCCAGGGGACCGGGCCCTGGCCGAAGGGGTCCGTGACAGCGTGCGCGAGTGCTCCGGACTCCCAGCGGCGGATGTGGTCCGAGGCCATGGTCGCTCCCCTCCCTCATGCCCCCGTGTCGCTCTGGCGGTGGTGCGGTGTGGTGCTCGGTCGTGCTGTCGTATGTCGCATGCGCTTGCCATGTGCGAGGTCGGTCCCCAGCACATCACATAACGCACGGACCTGGTCACTGTTCGTTGCGAATTGACCTGAAGTGGAAGACGCTTCTCCGGTACGACGCCCAGGACGCCGGGTGGGTCACGGCGCTCGGTGGTGGCCGGTTTCAGACGAGCCGCACCGGCTTCTCCGGGCGTATCCCGGACGCGGCCAGCCAGTCGCGCAGCGGGCCCGGGTCTCCCTCCTCGATCAGGCTGAGCACCTTGGGCGCGAGGTCGGCGGCTCGCACGCCGCCCAGCAGCAGGGAGGGGCCGTCGAGCCAGTCGAGGCCGGGGGCCGCCCCGGCCGTGTCGACGGCGGCGCAGCACACCATCGCCGTGACGTGATCGGTGAGCAGCTCGCGGGCGGTACGTGGGGGTTGCAGCGGGAACAGGGGCAGCGTGGCGTCGTCCCACAGGGCGCTGTCGGGGGCTCGGCCGGCGGCGGTCGCGCCTCTCGGTGCGGCGGCCTCCTCGCGGGCCAGGGCGGCGGTGAGGCCTGCGGCGAGGGCGGCGCTGCGTTCGGTGCCGGGGTCTGTGTCGTCGGGTGGCCCCGCCTCGGCCTCGCCTTCGGCGGGGAATTCGTTCCGACCCGCACCACCCGTGATGCTGTCGTCGTCGGGTGCAGGTGGTCCCGGTGGGGGGTCCTCGCCGTCGGCGGCTTGCGGGGTGTTCTGCGGGGCTTCCCGGACAGCGGTTTCCGTCAGGTGGTCCAGGACTCGGGACAGGGTGGGGCCGGCGGGCTCGGGGGCTGTGGGGTCCGCGGTGGGGCGGACGCCGAGGGAGTCCAGGACTCGGTGGAGGCGGGCCGCGTCGGCGCGCCAGGTGCGGTCGACCACCTCCTCCGGGTACGCCTGCCAGTCCACCGGGGCCCAGTCGGGGCCGCACTCGGCCGGGCCGCCGTGGAAGAGGCGGGCGGCGAGCAGGGAGGCGGCCTCGTCCACCGCGCCGGGCTCCTCCAGGAGGTCGCAGGCGGGACGCTCGCCGAGGCGGGAGGCGAAGCCCTCGGCCAGCCGGTCGCGCCGGGACAGCTCGGTGAGCGCGGCCACGACGCCCGCGTCCAGCCGGGCGGGCCAGCGGCCCATGCGCCAGGCGGGCAGCGCCACCCGGGTCAGCAGCCGGTCCCAGCCCGCGTAGGCGAGACCGACCTGCTCCTGGGCGACGATCCGCAGTCCGTAGTCCACGGCCTGCGCGCGCTCGGCCGCCGCCGCCGCGACCCCGCGCTCCATCAGCGCCGCGTGCTCGCGACAGCCGCGCAGCAGCAGCCGGGCGACCCAGCCGACGGCCGCGCACACGGCCCGGGTGAGCGGGCAGCGGCCGGGTGTCGAGGCCGCGCCGACCGCCGCGTCCAGACCGCGCACGAAGCGGCGGGCAGCGGCTATGTCCGGGTGCGCGGAGGGGCCCGTACCGGCGACGACCGGGGCGAGGACCGCGCGCAGCTCGCCGACGCGCATCCACCACAGGAACGGGGAGCCGATGACCAGGACCGGGGCGGTGACGGCCCGGCGGTGGGCGCCGAAACCGGATCCCTGGCCGGGGCCCGCCAGCTCGTCGTGCGCCGGCCGCGGGGGCGGGCCGTGGGCCGGGTGGGTGCGGTCCTCCAGCCAGCTGTCGCAGTCCGGGGTGAGCGCTATGGCCGAGGGTGCGGGGACCTCGAGCCGCTCGGCGAGGTCGCGCACCAGCCGGTACAGGTCCGGAGCGGAGGCCTCCGGGACGGGAACCGTGGGGCTCATGGCGGGGCGGGCCCGGGCCACGACCAGGGCGACAGCGGCGGCGGCCAGCAGCACGACCACGGCCAGCACGCCCACGACCCAGCGGGCGGCGGACCAGCCCGGGCCGACGAGATGGCCGGTGGAACCGCCGGTCAGCAGGATCACCTCGGCGGCCGCGGGCAGCACGGCCACGGCCAGCGCCCGGCCGCGGATGCGCAGCACGGCGAGGGCCCGCGAGCGCGCGGCCTGCGCGCCCACCTCCACACCGATTCCGGTCACGAGCGGATCTCACCCCCTCCCTGCCGATCCCGGGCTGTCCTGGGGTTGCTCACTCCCCCACTGTGGCACCCGCCACTGACATCGCAATGCCGGTGGGCCAAGTGCCGGAATGCTTGCGCCGCACCCTAGTTGGGGCCTCGGCCCCCGTCAGCCGGATGGGCGATTGCTCACTCGATGGAATGGCTTTGGTCAGAGGTGGGTGACAGACAGCAAAGATCAGGCCCCGGATTTTCGTCCGGGGCCTGGGTGGGTGCGGGATGCGTGCGACCGGCGGCTTTACGCCTCCGCCGCCTCTCCCGCCCGCTCGGCTTCGTTTGCTCCCGCAGCCTTCGCGGCGATGTCGGTGCGGTGCTGCGAACCGTCCAGGCGGACCCGGGCCACCGCCCGGTACGCCCGCTCGCGGGCCTGGGCGAGGTCCTTGCCGGTCGCCGTGACGGACAGCACCCGGCCGCCCGCGCTGACGACCGCGTCGCCCTCCTGCTTCGTCCCGGCGTGCAGGACGTAGGCGTGCGGGGCGTCCTCGGCGGCCACCTCGTCCAGACCGGTGATCGGGTCGCCGGTGCGCGGGGTGCCGGGGTAGTTGTGCGAGGCGATGACCACCGTGACGGCCGCGTCCTCGCTCCAGCGCAGGCGCTCCAGGTCATCGAGGGTGCCGTTCGCGGCGGCCAGCAGGACACCGGCCAGCGGGGTCTTCAGGCGGGCCAGCACGACCTGGGTCTCGGGGTCACCGAAACGGGCGTTGAACTCGATGACCCGGACACCGCGCGAGGTGATCGCGAGCCCGGCGTAGAGCAGACCGGAGAAGGGCGTGCCACGGCGGCGCAGCTCGTCCACGGTCGGCTGCAGCACCGTCTCCAGCACCTCTTCGACCAGCTTCGGGTCCGCCCACGGCAGCGGCGAGTACGCGCCCATGCCACCCGTGTTCGGGCCCTCGTCGCCGTCCAGGGCGCGCTTGAAGTCCTGGGCGGGCTGCAGCGGCACGACGGTACGGCCGTCGGTGATGGCGAACAGGGACACCTCGGGCCCGTCGAGGAACTCCTCGATGACGACCCGCTCGCAGCCGGCCGCGTGGGCCTTGGCCGCCTCCAGGTCGTCCGTGACGACGACACCCTTGCCGGCGGCCAGCCCGTCGTCCTTGACGACGTAGGGGGCACCGAAGGCGTCGAGGGCCTCGGCGGCCTCCTCCTCGGTGGTGCAGACGTACGACCGGGCCGTGGGCACCCCGGCCGCCGCCATCACGTCCTTGGCGAAGGCCTTGGACCCCTCCAGCTGCGCGGCCTCGCCTGAGGGGCCGAACACCGGGATGCCCGCCTCGCGCACGGCGTCGGCGACACCCGCGACCAGCGGGGCCTCCGGGCCGACGACGACGAGTTCGGCACCGAGTTCGCCGGCCAGCGCGGCCACGGCCTTGCCGTCGAGCGCGTCGACCTGGTGCAGCTCGGCGACCTCGGCGATGCCGGCGTTGCCGGGAGCGCAGTGGAGCGCGGTGACGTCGGGGTCGAGGGACAGGGAGCGGCACAGGGCGTGTTCGCGGGCGCCGCTGCCGATGACGAGGACCTTCACGGGGGTCAGCCTAATGGCAAGGTTGCCGAAGGCCGGGGGGCGGGGAAGCTGTGCGTTCCTACGAAGGGCGCCCGCTGCCGGCCTGAACGGCCTCGTCCTCGAACGCCGGACGGGCCGAACTCGCGCCCGTACCTACTCGTTGGAGAACTCCTCCACCACCGTCGCCCCCAGCTCCCGCACGATCAGTTCGTGGCCGGACAGCGCCGACTCGTCGAGATCGGGGTCGTCGTCCTCGGGGATGTCGTCCTCGGGGGCGACGGGAGGCGGTTCGGGGGCGGCCTGCGGGGCAGGGGGTGCCGGGGCGGCCGGGGCGCCGCCCTGGGGTGCGGAGGGCGCGGGGGCCACCGGCTGGGGTGCCGCGGGGCGAGGGGCGGCGGGGGCGCCGTAGCCACCGGCGGCGGGGGCGCCGTAGCCACCGGCGGCGGGCGTGCTGCCGTAGCCCGCGCCGCCGCCTCCGCCGAAGCCCGGGGAGCCGCCGGACGGCGGGGGCGCGGAGCCGCCCGAGGGGTCGACGATCGCCTCGATCTTCCACTGCACGTTGAACTGCTCGGCCAGCGCCTGCCGCAGCACGTCCTCGCTGCCGCTGCTGGCGAAGTTGTCGCGCGCGCCGGCGTTGACGAAGCCGAGCTGGAGGGTGGTGCCGTCGAAGCCGGCCACCTGGGCGTTCTGGCTGAGCAGGATCCAGGTGAAGCGGCGGCGGTTCTTGACGGCCTCCAGGATGTTCGGCCAGAGCATGCGGGGGTCGAGGCCGCCGGTGGGGGCGGCCGGGGCCGGAGCCTGGGCCGGGGCCGAGGGTGCCGCTGGGGCAGGGGGTGCCGGGGGCTGGGCCTGGGCCGGGGCGGGGCCCTGCCGGCCGCCCGCGGGAGCGGCCGTGGGCCAGCCACCGGGGCGCCGGCCGCCGCCGGCCTGGGCGGCGGTGGGCCAGGCGCCGGGGGCCGGAGCCTGGGCCGCCGGGGCAGGGGCTGCGGGGGCAGGGGCTGGCGGGGCAGGGGGTGCCGGAGCGACGGCTGCCGGAGCAACGGCTGCCGGAGCGGGCGCAGGGGGTGCCGGAGTCGGCGCAGGGGCGGGCGCAGGAGCCGTAGACGCCCCCGCAGCCGCGCCACCGGAGCTGCCCGGTCCACCTGGTCCACCGGGCGCACCCGAACCCCGTACGGCCGCACGAGCGGCGGCGGGCCCACCACCGGGCGGCACCGGCGCACCCCCCTGAGCCATACCCGCCTGGGCCATGCCCGCGTGGGCCTCGGGTCCGGGGACGTACCCCATGGCGGGCGCGCCGCCGGCGCCCACGAAGTTGACGCCGCGCTCAAGGCGGTCGAGGCGGGCCATCACGGACCGCTCGTCCCCGTAGGCGGCGGGGAGCAGGACGCGGGCGCAGATGAGTTCGAGCTGGAGGCGGGGCGAGGTGGCGCCGCGCATCTCGGTGAGGCCCTCGTTGACGAGGTCGGCGGCGCGGCTCAGCTCGGCGGCGCCGAACGTGCCGGCCTGGGCCTGCATCCGCTCCAGGACGTCGGCCGGGGCGTCGAAGAGGCCCTTCTCCGCCGCGTCCGGCACGGCGGCGAGGATCACCAGGTCCCGCAGCCGCTCCAGCAGGTCGGCGACGAAGCGACGCGGGTCGTTGCCGCCCTCGATGATGCGGTCGACGACCTCGAAGGCGGCGGCCCCGTCACCGGTGGCGAAGGCCTCGACGACGGAGTCGAGCAGGGACCCGTCGGTGTATCCGAGGAGGGAGGTGGCCATGGCATAGGTCACACCTTCCTCCCGCGCACCGGCGAGGAGCTGGTCCATGACGGACATGGAGTCACGCACGGAACCGGCACCGGCCCGCACGACGAGCGGCAGCACACCCTCCTCGACGGGGATGTTCTCCCGCTGGCACACCTCGGCGAGGTAGTCCCGCAGCGTCCCCGGCGGCACGAGCCGGAACGGATAGTGATGGGTCCGCGACCGGATCGTCCCGATGACCTTCTCGGGCTCGGTGGTGGCGAAGATGAACTTGAGGTGCTCCGGCGGCTCCTCGACGACCTTCAGCAGCGCGTTGAAACCGGCCGACGTGACCATGTGGGCCTCGTCGATGATGTAGATCTTGTACCTGCTGGCGGCGGGCCCGAAGAAGGCCTTCTCGCGCAGCTCACGGGCGTCGTCCACACCACCGTGGGAAGCCGCGTCGATCTCGATGACGTCGATCGAACCCGGGCCGTTCCGCGCCAGGTCCCGGCACGACTGGCACTCCCCGCACGGGGTCGGCGTGGGACCTTGCTCACAGTTCAGGCAGCGCGCCAGGATCCGCGCGCTGGTCGTCTTGCCACACCCGCGCGGCCCGCTGAACAGGTACGCGTGATTGACCCGGTTGTTCCGCAGCGCCTGCTGCAGCGGGTCGGTGACATGCTCCTGCCCGATGACCTCGGCAAAGGTCTCCGGGCGATAGCGGCGGTACAGCGCGAGAGACGACACGCATACGAGGTTATAGGCGCCCACTGACAACCAACCCCGCCGAAGGCTCCCGCCCCAGCAAACACAAGGGCCCCCCACGCACCCGCCAGAGCCAACCTACCCTTGCTGCCTTCCGGCCCTGGGGAGTTCAGTCAGATAGCGCCGCGTGAGGGGCTGCGCCCACAGTACCCGATCGCGGCCCTCGGGCTGTACCCGATGACGGCCTGCGGGAACGGGTTCGCGAGCACTCCCCTCGGTCATGTAATGTTTCCGGCGGAGGATTCGCCTAGAGGCCTAGGGCGCACGCTTGGAAAGCGTGTTGGGGGCAACCCCTCACGAGTTCGAATCTCGTATCCTCCGCCAGTGCCTCACCGGGCACGATGTCGAAGGGCCCCACCGTTCGCGGTGGGGCCCTTCGACGTGCAGTTCAGTTCAAGTGGTGGGTGTCATTGAGTGCCTGCACCGTGGCGGTGCCGTCCTCGTCGTACGTCACCGTCGACAGGGAGGCCGCTGCGACCTCCATGTGGAACAAGCTGTGTGGTGGGGCCTGGAGAGCGAGGCGAATCAGGGTTCTGAGTGGTCCGACGTGGGAGACGACCAGAACCGTGGCGCCGGCGTACTGGGCCACGAGGCCGTCTCGTACGGCGGCGACCCGGCGGGTGACCTGTTGCATGCTCTCGCCTGCGCCCGAGGGCGGACTCTCGGGCGAGGCGAACCATGCGCTCAGGTCGTCCGGGTAGCGTTCGCGGACTTCGGTGAAGGTCAGGCCTTCCCAGGCGCCGAAGTCCGCTTCCCGCAGGTCCCGGTCGACCTGGACGCTCAGGCCAAGGCGCGCGGCCACGGAATGAGCGGTCTCCTGGCAGCGCCGCATCGGTGACGTGACGACCGCCGCGATGTCGCCGCGGTGGGCGAGAGCCTCTGCTGCCGCTTCGGCTTGGCGGCGTCCGGCCGGTGAGAGTCCCGGGTTGGATCCTCCGCTGCCGGAGAGCCGCCGCTCTGGGGTGAGCAGGGTTTCGCCGTGCCGCAGCAGTACGAGCGTCGTCGCGTCACTCACTTCGCGGTCTTCGCGAAGTGGTCCCGCACGGCGTCGGTCTGCTTCTCCATGACGTCGATGATGGCCTCGACCACGTTCAGGTCGGCGTCCTCGGCGATCTCCAGGATCCGCGACCAGTCGAAGAAGCTGCGGGCCGGGTCGTTGGTGATGGGGAATACGCGGATGGTGGCCTCGTACTTGGCGACACCGCTGGTGGGGGCGACAGCCCGGTAGGACTGGGTCTTGTTGATCTCGTCGCGGGCGGCGATCTCCTGCTGGACGAGACGGCCGTTGAGCGTGAGCCTGAAGTCGTAGCGGGCCGGGACGGTGTCGACCGAGCCGCCCTCCACCCAGCTGACGTCCCGGTGGATGTCCAGGTCGCCCGGGGACACGATGTCCAGGATCTGCATGGCGTCGCGGACGGTCGCCCACACGGTGTCCGGGTCGGCCTCGAGGATGGTGGAGTGGTACATGGTGTGCTTGCGCTGGATCGTCGGCACGGAGTGCTCCTTCTTCTAGTTCTTGGCGATGACGTGGTTGCCGAGGATCAGGTAGTCGATCTCGGTGCCCATGAAGCAGTTCAGGGCGTCGGTAGGGGTGCAGACGATGGGTTCGCCGGCGACGTTGAACGAGGTGTTGATCAGGCACGGGGTGTCGGTGAGTTCGATGAACTTCCGCAGCAGTGCCGTGAGCCGCGGGGTTCCCTCGTCGGTCAGGGTCTGGATGCGCGAGGTGCCGTCCACGTGCACGGCGCCGGGGATCCGGTCCTTGTACTCGTCGCGGACCGGGAAGACGAACGTCATGTACGGGGAACTGGTCTTGCGCCCCATGTCGAAGATCTTCGGCGCCTGCTCCTCGAGGACGAGGGGAGCGAACGGGCGGAAGGGTTCGCGGTGCTTGACCCGGGTGTTGATGATGTCCTTGATGTCGGTGAAGCCGGGGTTGGCGAGGATGCTGCGATGCCCCAGCGCGCGCGGCCCGTGCTCGACGCGGCCTTCGAACCAGCCGATGACGACCTTCTTCGTCAGCAGCTTCGCCACATGCTCGACGACCTCGTCATCGTCCAGGCGCGAGGCGGCCACGCGGCCGGCGAAGCCCTGGAGGGCCTCCTCGATCGCGGCCTCGTCATAGGCCGGGCCCAGATAGGGGGTGACGGGGGTGGAGGCGGCGAGGATGTCCGCGGGGGCGGTGTCGGCGTGGTTGAGCCAGGCGTGGGCCGCGGCTCCGATGGTGATGCCGGTGTCGGAGGCGCCGAAGCTGACCTGCATGTCCTCGAAGCGCGAGCCCTCGAACAGCGGGGTGTTGTTCAGGCAGTTCAGGGCGACGCCGCCTTCGAACAACAGCCGGTCGAGATCCGTCCGCTTCTCCAGGTGGCGGACCTGGTGGGCGGTGGCGACGTTCAGCATCTGCTGCGCGGCGGCGGCGACGCGGGACGTGTATTCGAGGGTGTCCTCGAAGGGTCCGAAGTACTCCTCGAACAGGGCGTCGTGACTGTGCAGGTTGTCGGTCTGAAGGGGCTTGGTGAAGGTGTAGCGGCCGTCGTCGTGCAGCCTCAGAAGGTTGTCGATGAACGGGTTCGGAGTCGGGGGTTCGGCGTATCCGGCCAGGCCCATCACCTTGTACTCGTCGTTGTTGGGGACGAAGCCGAGGAAGCGGGTGATGGAGGAGAACAGGGTGCCCATGGAGTGGTGGGCGCCGGTGACGGTGTCGTCGAAGACGGTGATCTTGCCGCCGCGGATCTCGCCCGTCAGGGTCGAGAAGCGCTCGGCGCGGCCGTCGCTGACGAGGAAGGCCGCGTCCTTCATACCGGCGAGGTAGTAGCCGGTCGTGGCGTGGGCCAGGTGGTGCGGAACGAAGCGGACCTTGGCCGGGTCCGGGCGGTGCCCGGTGCGGGCCTCGAAGTCCGCGAGGATCGCTTCGTGGCTGACGACCTGGTCGAACAAGTCGGCCATGTCGCTCATGAGGCGGGTCTTCGCGGCCTGCGGCATCGGCGAGGTGCGGATGCCGTCCAGGATCTCGTTCAGAACTTGGGTGGACCAGTTCCAGGGGAAGGCGAACAGGCCGACGTCATCGAACGTGATCCCGGCTTCCTCGAGACACCAGTCGATCGCGTTCGCGGGGAAGTCGGTGGTCTTCTTCTCCCGGTTGAGGCGTTCTTCCTCCACCGCGGCGACCAGACGGCCGTCGATCAGGAGTGCGGCGGCGGCGTCGTGGCCCAAGAGGTAATGCTTGTTGATGCCGGTCGCACCGAGCCGTTCGGAGAAGAACTCCGACACCCGACTGAAACCATTACATCCAAGAACAATCACGGCGTTCCTACCTGTTATGGGGCTACTTGACGATCAGCAGGTCCCGGAGCTTCTCCCCGGCCGCGGGTGCCTGGCACAGGCCCGCGCCGGTGAATCCGGCCGCGTACAGGAAGCGGCGGGTGGGGTGTTCGCCGATGACGGCGGTGTTGTGGGGACTGGCGTCGAAATCGCCGCTCCACGCGCGGTGCAGGCCGATGCCGTCCAAGGAGGGGAATAGGGTGCCGAGATGGCCGACGATGCGGCCGAGCCAGGCTTCGCGCGTTTCGCCGGCCTTGGGTGCGCCCATGGCGAGGAGGATGCGGTCCTTCCATGAGCGGATCCGCAGGCCGGATGTGGCGTGCATCGTCATGGGCATCTCGCGATGCGGGGCGGGCGGGATGTCGGTGAACAGCATCTCGATCACGTGGGGTCTCATCGGCAGGTCGACCGACGCCATGGATGCCACCTCGCCGGACCAGGGCCCGGCCGTGCACACAATGCTGTCCGCCTTGATGCTGCCCTGCGGGGTGTGGACGGTGTTGTCGTCGTCGATGCGTGTGACGGGTGTGTGGGTGAACAGGCGCGCGCCGTGATTGCGGGCGGCGGCGGCGTAGCCGCGGACGATGTCGAGGCCGTCCACGTGGTACGCCTCGGGCGACCAGGCGGCGGCCAGGACGGCGCGCTCGTTGATCAGCGGGTTGAGTCCGGACGCTTCGCGGGCACTGATCAGGCCGACTTGGACGCCGGCGGCCTGCTGGGCTTGATGGCCGGCCTCGAAATCGGCGATCTGCTGTTCGTCGGTGAACAGCACCATGAAACCGAGCCGCTTCAGGGCGAGGGGGGCTGCGGTGTGGCGGGCGAAGTCGTGATAGGCGTTCAGGCTGCGCACGGCCATCTGCCCGGTATGGGGGTCGCCGGGGAAGTAGGTGCGGACCATGCCCGCCGTGTGCGCGGATGCCCCGCCACCGAGGCTTCCGCGTTCCAGCAGCACGGTGTCCACGCCTGCTTCGGCGAGGTGGTAGGCGGCGGAGGTTCCGATCACTCCCCCGCCGATGACGACGGCGTCAGCGCGGGCAGGCAGGGCGCTCAAGGTCTTCCTTCTCCTGTGGTGTGGGTTTCAGGTGGCGGGGATGAGCGCCGGTGTGTCATCTCCTCGGCGGACTCCGCTCCGGGCATGGCTACGCGCCAACCGTGGCGGCCTGCTGGCGCAGGTGGTCTCCGGTCTCCCACGGGTACAGCTGGAGGTTCCAGCCGCCGAGGCAGTTGATGTAGAGGGCCATCTGGCTGGTGACGGCGTAGAAGTCGTCTCGGTCGAGGCGGTCGAGGACGTCGAGGAAGCGCTGGGTGAACGCCCACAGCTTCTCCAGACCGCAGTAGCCCAGGAACTCGGCGGGGACTCCGACCAGGAGGCGGGCCATGTGGACGAGGGAGGCCATGGGCATGTCCTGGACGGCGGCGCGGACGAGTCCGCCGTAGGTGGCGTAACCCAGGGGCCGGGTCTCGCCGTTGACGAACAGCAGGGTGGGCAGGACGGTGCCGAAGTTGCCTGCCTGGGAGGGGATGATGCCCCGGTGGAGGTCGTCCAGCTCGGCCGGGGGTGCGAGCCAGATCTTCTCGGTCTCGGCGACGATGTCGGCGATCAGGTGACTGGCGGCCGTGTTGGTGGCGTGGAGCATCGGGATGCGGTGGCCGCCCGGCTCGCCGGCGCGGCGGACTTCGGCGACGATCTGCTTCTTCGTGGAGTAGACGGCGTCCCAGATCGCGGCCCCGGCTTCCAGCAGGGCGGGCATGTCCGCCTCACGAATCTGGCCGACGGGGGTGGCGGGCATCGGCTCGGTCAGGGTGCCGTACTTGATGCCCAGGTGCTGCAGGCCGGAGCAGAACACGGTGCCGTTGGGGGCCTCGCGCCGGTCGGGGACACGGGTGGCGTGGGGGGTGTGCAGCAGAGTGGGTATCGGCGCCACGTGGTAGAGGTGTTCTCCCGCGATGAGGGCGTGTCCCTGGAGGCTTTGGTAGGGCAAGGACTCCCACAGGGCGTCGGCAAGTGCCGGGTTGCGGTCGTCAAGGTCGGCGGTGACCGTAATGCCAAGGTCGGGCCAGGAGATCTCGATCTGACGGCCAGGCAGCTTCTCGGACAAGGCTTTTCCAGTTCGTCGATTCGGCTTGTCCGAGGAGTTCATCTCCAACAGGCCTGTTCCAGCGAGGCGTTGAAAACATGAAACCTTGATCGCCCTGAGATCCGCGGTTCGTGTGATTCAGCGGAACCGCAGCTCAGGTGGGCTGGTGTGCGGCGGCCTCGTGGTTTGTTGCACCGTCCGGCCGACAAGGATGGAAAGCCAACGAGGCCCCCAGGCTGCTGTGTTGAGATGTCAGACATCTCGATCAGCAGCCTGGGGGCCTCGTCCGGGTTCGCGTCGACCAGCCCGGCACCTGAGCCGTGTGACGACGAGGTTCCTGGAGACCTCCGGTCAACCGGGTTTTCAGTAGTCGATGCGGTCGGACTTGGCCAGCCACGCGTCGAACGGCGCCGTACGGTTCGGCATGTCCACTCGCTCGATCGCCATCGGCCACAGCTCCGCGGGCCTCTTTTCGAACAGGTCGTAGAACTTGCGATCATCGAAACCGGCCACCGCGGCGTCGTCTCGATCAGCGGCGAAGATGATTCGGTCGACTCGCGCCCACAGCGCAGAGGAAAGACACATCGGGCACGGCTCACACGAGGTGACCAGGACACAGCCCTCGAGCGAGAAGGTGCCCAGCTTCTGGCAGGCGGCCCGGATCGCGCTCACCTCGCCATGCGCCGTCGGGTCCAGGTTCGAAGTGACCTTGTTGTTCCCGATCGCAACAATCTCGCCATCCTTGACGATCAGTGCGCCGAACGGACCGCCGCCGTTCTTCACGCTGTTGGTGGCAAGGCCGATGGCCTCGTCCATCCAGGCGCGCTCGCCCTCCTGGATGCTCGCTTCTTGGATGTGCGCGGTCACGGTTACTCCTTTTTTTGCAGTCGGTGGCAAAAGTGGGGCGGGGCTCCGCAGGTGCCTCTGGATGGCGTTCACGACCACCGGGGTTGCGGAAAGGGTGGGCGGCTCGCCGACACCACGTACGGCTCTCTTCATTCGGATCGGCGTCGTTCGTTTCGAGCCAGAGGAATGAAGTCCCTTCCGTGACTCGTTCACGTGCTTCCTGCGGAATAGCGCAAGTACACCCGCCGGGCCCCGTCGAGGGTCAGTCACCGAAACCATGAAGGAGTTGGCTGGTCGGCTGGCCCCTCTTGTAGATTCGCATGACTGGCAGGACTCGGTAACCCCAGCACCTTCTGCCGGAAACATCGGGCGATCCGGTGCGACTCCCGTGCCCCGCTCGGCTGCTTGGCCAGGTGCTGCTCCATCCGGTCGGAGAGTCAGTTCTCCTCGGTCTCGAAGGTGCGCAGCAAATCGGCAGCGACGCTCACGGCAATGGTCGCGGGTTCCTTGCCGGTGATGTCGGCCAGCCCGATCGGGGTCTTGATCCGATCGATGGTGGCTTCGTCGTGACCGCCCTCGGTGGCGAGGCGTTTGCGGAACCGCACCCACTTGGCCGCCGACCCGATCAGCCCGATGGAGCCGAGATGGGTTGTGCGCAAGGCGGCGTCGCACAGAGCGGCGTCCTCGGCGTGATCATGGGTCATGATCAGGATGTGGGTGCCGCGCGGCAACTCCTCCAGCACCTCCTCGGGCAGCAGCGGCGTGTGATGCGTGTGCACCTGCGCCACCGCGTCTGCCAACACGTCGAGCCGCTCCTTGGTGAGGATGTCGGAGCGGGTGTCGATCAGATGGAGGTCGAGGTCCTGACGTGCCAGGATGCGCGCCAGTTCCAGCCCGACGTGCCCGACGCCGAAGATCGCCACCGCCCGTACCACCGGCAGCGGTTCGAGCAGCACCTGGACCGTGCCGCCGCAGCACTGCACGCCGTGCTGGTTGGTCACCTTGTCGTTCAGCGCGAAATCCATCAGCTCGGGCTCCGGCTTGGACACGGCGATCATCTCCCTGGCCCGATCGATCGCGACGGCCTCGACATTGCCGCCACCGATCGAGCCCCACGTGTCGGTCTGCCCCACAACGAGTTTCGCACCGGCGTCACGCGGGGCATGACCGCGCACGGTCGCGACGGTCACCAGCACACCGGGCTCCCGGCGTGCTCGCAACCGTGCGACCGCGGCGATCCACGTCATGTCAGGCACCGCTCAACGCGTTTGCGTCGGTTCGGACCTTGCCGTTTGCGGCCTGGCCGTTGGCGGCGGATCCGTTGAGGGCGTGACCGTTCTGGGAGGCTTCGCCCTGGCGAGCCTCCTGGATCGCCCAGAACACCGCCTCGGGCGTCGCGGGGCAGCCCAGATCGACACTGACCCCGCTCGGCCCGAACGCGGCGGCGGCCTGCCGCAGCGCCTCGCGCACCGAGAACGCCAGCATCAGCGGAGGCTCACCCACGGCCTTGGAGCCGTAGACCGCACCCTCTTCGGTGGCGTTCTCAAGGAGCGTGACGTTGAACTCCTCGGGCATCTCCGAGAAGCTCGGCAGCTTGTAGGTGCTCGCCGCCTGGGTCAGGAACCGGCCACGGTTCGGGCCGTCGCTGGTGTCCCAGCGCAGGTCCTCGAGCGTCAGCCAGCCCGCGCCCTGCACGAAGCCACCCTCGACCTGACCGATGTCGATCATCGGGGAGAGGCTCTCGCCGACATCGTGCACGATGTCCACGCGCCGGATGCGGTACTTGCCGGTGAAGCCGTCGACCTCCACCTCGGTCGCCGCGGCGCCGTAGGCGAAGTACTTGAACGGCGTGCCCCGGAACGACTTCGCGTCCCAGTGAAGCCCCTCGGTCCGGTAGAAACCGGACGCCGACAGCTGGACCCGCTGGAAGTACGCGGTGTGCACCAGGTCGTCCCAGGCCAGCTCCTTGTCGCTGCCCAGGACGCGCGCGACGCCCTCGACGATGCGCACGTCCGAGGCGTTCGCACCCAGCTGGGAGGCGGCCACCTGGAGCAGCCGCTCGCGCAGCTGCTCACAGGCGTTCTTGATCGCCCCACCGTTGAGGTCCGCACCGGAGCTGGCGGCGGTGGCGGAGGTGTTGGGCACCTTGTCGGTACGCGTCGGGGCCAGCCGCACCTTGTGCAGCGGGATGCCCAGCGTGGTCGCGGCCACCTGCATCATCTTGGTGTGCAGGCCCTGGCCCATCTCGGTGCCGCCGTGGTTGATCAGGACGGAGCCGTCCTTGTAGATCAGCACCAGCGCGCCGCCCTGGTTGAAGGCGGTGAGGTTGAACGAGATGCCGAACTTGATGCCGGTGATCGCGAGGGCCCGCTTGGTGTGCGGGTGCGCGGCGTTGAAGGCCGCGATCTCGCGCTTGCGGTCGGCGATGCCGGCGTCGTCCTGCACCTGCTGCCAGATGGTGGAGATCCGCTCGGCCTGCGTGACCGGTTGCCCGTACGGCGTCGTCTGGCCCTGGCCCGGCTGGTAGAAGTTGCGCTCCCGCAGCTCCATGGCGTCCAGGCCCAGCTGCGGCGCGCAGCGGCCCAGGATGTCCTCGATCACCAGCATGCCCTGTGGTCCGCCGAAGCCGCGGAAAGCGGTGTTGGAGACCGTGTTGGTCTTGGCGATGCGACCGGCGACGCGCGCGTTCGGGATCCAGTACGTGTTGTCGATGTGGCACAGCGCGCGGGCGAGCACCGGCTCGGACAGGTCCAGGCTCCAGCCGCCGTCCGCGACCAGGGTGGCGTCGAGGGCCTGGATACGGCCGTCGGCGTCGAAGCCGATCTTCCACGTGGCGTGGAACCCGTGCCGCTTGCCGGACATGGTCATGTCCTGAGTCCGGTTGAGCCGGAACCGGACCGGCCGACCGGTGAGCTTGGCGCCGAGCGCGGCGACGGCCGCGAACCCGTGCGGCTGCATCTCCTTGCCGCCGAAGCCGCCGCCCATCCGCAGGCACTGCACGGTCACCTCGTGGGCGGGCACACCGAGCACGTGCGAGACGATTTCCTGGGTCTCCGACGGGTGCTGGGTGCTGCTCTGGATGAACAGCTGCCCGTTCTCGTCGACCTGGGCCAGCGCCGCGTGCGTCTCGAGGTAGAAGTGCTCCTGACCGGAGAACTGGAACTCGCCGGTGAAGACGTGCGCGGAGTCGGCGAAGCCGGCGTCGATGTCGCCGTGCACCATCAGGGGCTGGGCGCCGTGATAGCTGCCCGCCGCGATCGCGTCCTGCAGCGAGATCAGGGAGGGCAGCTCCTCGAGCTCCACCTCGACGGCCGCCGCACCGAGCCGGGCCGCCTCCAGGGTCTCGCCGAGCACCCAGGCGACCGCGTGGCCGTGGAACATGACCTCGTCGGGGAACAGCGGCTCGTCGTGCTTCATGCCGGCGTCGTTGACGCCGGGCACGTCGGCACCGGTCAGCACGCGCACCACGCCGGGCACGGCGAGCGCGGGCTCGGTGCGCAGCGCGGTGATCCGGCCGCGGGCCTTCATGACCTGGACCGGGTAGGCGTGCAGCACGTCCTTGGTGCGCTGGACCAGGTCGTCGGTGTAGAGCGCGGTGCCGGTGACGTGCAGGAAGGCACTCTCGTGCGGCATCGAAACGCCGACCACGGGCTTTTCCGGACGCTCGGAAAGATGACTCATGACGACACCGCCTCGGTGGTCTGTGCGTGCAGCTTCAGCAGGCTCTGGCCGAGCATCGCGGAACGGTAGAGGGAGCTGGCGCGATGATCGTCCATCGGCGTGCCCTCACCCCGCAGCACCCGGGCCGCGGCCTCGACGGTCTCCGCCGACCACGGCTTGCCCTCAAGCGCGGCCTCGGTGGCGAGGGCGCGGATCGGGGTGGCGGCCACGCCGCCCAGGCCGATCCGGGCCTTGCGGACGATGCCGTCCTGGATGTCGAGCGCGAAACCGACCGCGACGCTGGAGATGTCGTCGAAGCGCCGCTTGGCGATCTTGTGGAAGGCCGTGACCGGCGACAGCGGCGTCGGGACGCGCACCGCGCGGATCAGCTCGCCGGGACGGCGCACGCTCTGCCGGTAGCCGGTGAAGTAGTCGGCCAGCGGGACCACGCGCTCACCGTCGACGTCGGCGAGCACCAGCGACGCCTCGAGCGCGAGCAGCACCGGCGGGCTGTCACCGATGGGGGAGCCGGTACCCAGGTTGCCGCCGAGGGTCCCACTGTTGCGGATGAGCCGGGATGCGAACTGCGGGAACAGCTCGGCAAGCAGCGGGACGTCGCCGTCGAGGCGGCGCTCGATCTCGGTGAGCGTCAGCGCCGCACCGATCTCGATGTAGTCGGACTCGACGCGCAGCTCCCGCAGCTCGGGCAGCCGGTCGATGGCGACCACGCACTCTGCACGGCGGGAGCGGATGTTCACCTCGACGCCATAGTCGGTGGAGCCGGCGACCACCACCGCGTCGGGCCGCTCGCGCAGCAGCTGCAGCGTTTCGGCCAGGGTTTCCTTCCGCAGGAACGTGCTGTCGTCCTGGGTGTACTCGGTGGCGACCGGCGCGGGCGGGGCCTGCTCGCGACGCTGCGCCAGCGGGTCCTCGTCCGTGGGCTCACCGACGGCGAACGCGGCATCGCGAATCGGGCGGTAACCGGTACATCGGCACAGGTTTCCGCTCAGCGCGTGCAGGTCGAAACCGTTCGGACCGTGCTCGTGGTCGGTGCTGTCGGCCGAGTCCGAGTCCGCGTGCGCGCAGCGGTCGGGCCGGTAGTACTCGGAGGCCATGCTGCAGATGAATCCCGGCGTGCAGTAGCCGCACTGGGAGCCGCCGCGGACGGCCATCTCCTCCTGCACCGGGTGCAGGGTGGGCGCCGTGCCGTCTTCGCCGACCGTGGCGAGGCCCTCGGAGGTGATGACCTCCTGGCCGTCAAGCGCCGCGGCCGGGACCAGGCAGGCGTTGACCGCCACCCAGTCGGTGGGCTTGTTCACCCCGGGACGGGCCACCAGGACCGAACAGGCGCCGCATTCACCCTCGGCGCAGCCCTCCTTGGTACCGGTGAGGCCACGCTCGCGCAGAAAATCCAGCACTGTGGTGTGGGGCGCAGCCGGTGAAATCGGTGTTTCTTTCCCGTTGACCGTGATCCGCGCCTCTGTCATGACAGGCCTTCGTTTCCGTGCGTGATCGGTCGATTCATGATGTTCGCCAATTTCAGGCAGCTTTCTGTGTTCAGGCGCGCCACATGAGAGGAGCGGGCGCAAAACGGCACGCAACAGCGACGTACCGGAAAATGGTGACGGGAAACCCGGAATGTGCCGCGGACGGGCACATCAGAACGGCGTGCTCAGCAGCCGTGCGCGATCCGACCCGGAACCCAGACCGTGCGCTGGGCGAGGCGACCAAGATCAGAGCTGGTGTTCATCTGCTGGCCGCCTCCTTTCGGTGGTTATGGGTCGACGTCTACCGCAAAATAGTGGCCGGGGCCACCGGGGTCAAGGGGTCGACCTCGGCATCTCGAGAGCCGATCGGATTCGAGGCCGGGGCGCCACCGGTGCCGGTTGCCGAAGTGGCGGGAGACCTCGTCGGGGCAGGTCACCGTCTTCACCTCGGACGTGGACGACCTGGACAAGCTCCTCCCGGACACCATCGTCGTCAAGAAGGTATGACCCGGCGCCCTGGTCTCCTCATGCCGTCGTTCAGGCGGCCTGAACCTCATGTACCTCGGGCTCCTCGGTTGCCGGCGCAGGGCGGACCAAGCGGCTGAGGGCCACGGATGTGACGGCCGTGGTGAGCAGGGCCATGAGAACGAGGATGGTGAACAGGTCCTGTCCGATCACGCCGAGTTCGAGACCGACGTTGAGCACCACCAGCTCGGTGAGACCACGGCAGTTCATCAGTGCTCCGATGGCCAGGGCCTCGCGCCAGGGCCGCCCCGTGGCCCGGGCCGCGCCCGTGCTTCCGCCCCATTTGCCGATGACCGCGACGGCGAGGACCGCGAGGCCCCACAGCCACTGCACCGGATCACCGGCCAGGGCTGACACATCCGTGCGCAGGCCGGTGACGACGAAGAACAGGGGCAGCAGCACCGGCAGGGTGAAGGCACGCAGTTGTTCCGCGCAGCGTTCGACGGTCCGGGAGCCACGAGGTGTGATCACCCCGAAGATGAAGGCCCCGAACAGCGCATGGACACCGATCCGGTCGGTGATCAGCGCCGACAGGCACAGGCCGCTGAACAGGACGACCATGCCGATGCCGTCCGGGACCCGTCCTGCGCGGGAGGTCCAGCGGGCGAGCAGCGGGCGCCCGAGCCCGACCATGAGGGCGAGAAACCCGGCGGTGAGCAGAGCGGCGGTGACCGCCTCGGAGGGCGACCCGCTGGTGCTGAGGGCGACGACCACGGTCAGCAGGCACCAGGCGGTGACGTCGTCGGTGGCCGCGCAGGCCATGGCGAGTGCGCCCAGTGGCGTCCTGTACAGGCCGCGGTCGGTGAGGATACGGGCGAGCACGGGGAACGCCGTGATGCTCATCGAGACGGCGATGAACAGGACGAAGTCCGCTCGGCCCACGCCACGGGGAGCGAAGGAGCCGTACATGCCGAGACCGAGCAGGGAGCCCAGGACAAGGGGCAGCGCGATGCTGGCCTGGCTCACCGTGATCGCTGTCCGGCTGTGCCCTCGCAGGGTTCCGAGGTCGAGTTCCAGGCCCACGAGGAACATGAAGGCGAGCAGGCCGAGGTTGCCGAGCAGACCGATGTACGGCATCACGGTGTCCGGGAACAGCCAGTGCAGGCCGGCCGGCCAGAGCCAGCCGAGCAGCGAAGGGCCGAGCACGATACCGGTGGCGATCTCGCCGACCACGGGAGGCTGGCCGAGCCTGCGCATCAGCCAGGCCCCGGCCTGACAGGCCAGGATCACCGCCGGAACAGCGACCAGCACATCGGGCAGAGGATCCGCGGCGGGCAAGTCGGAACTCCTTTGGCAGGGAGGGGAAAGGTCAGTCGTCGCCGAGGATCCGACGCATGCGCCGTTGGGGCAGGCCGGTGGCGAAAGCGGCCCTGTGCGAGGAACGGGCGGTGCGTTGCACGTCGCGGAGTCCCAGGGCGTAGGACCGGTTGAGGTGGCGTTTGGTGACGCGGAACGCCGTGGCGTCGTACGCTGCGAAGCGTTCGGCGAGTTTCAGCGCGGTGGCGGCCAAGTCGATGTCAGGGACGACTCGTTGCAGCAGGCCGTCGCTCAGAGCGTCCTCGGACGACCACGGTTCGCCCGAGACCAGCATCTCCTGCATCAGCGACCGGCCGAGGGAACGCTCAAGGACGTACCCGGCGCAGACCCCGACGACGCCCAGCTCGAAGTGCGGCATGCGCAGGGAGCAGCTCTCGGACCCGACGCGGTAGTCGCAGGCGAGGGCGAGCAGCACGCCGACGCCCATGACATGGCCGTCCAGGGCCGCCACGATCGGCTTGGTGACCTCCAGCGTGGTGACGCACAGGTCGGCGATGTCGTCGCTCCACGCGTCGGCCTCGGCGCCTCCGACGAAGTACCGCATCTCGTGGAAGTCGCCTCCCACGCTGAAGGAGTACTCCTCGTCGGCGCGCAGGACCACCGCCCGCACGGTCGGGTCTGCCTCCAACCTCAGGAGCAGGCCGCGCAGTTCACGCATGCGCCGTCGGCTCAGGGCGTTCGCATGGTGCGGGCCCGTGAACACCACGACCGCCACCGGCCCGTGGCGTTCGCATCTGAAGGTCTCAGCGTCGGACACCGCTGCGGCGCTCCCAGTCCTCGACGATCACGTCGAGATCGCAGAGCGTGAACCCGGCGGCGGCCATCTCGCGCGTCTTCTGCTCACCGACGACGGCGCGCAGCGACGCCACCGGGTCCGTGCCGCCCCGCACCCGTTCCCAGACGTCGAGGGGCAGGCCGCGCAGGGCGGGGAGGGTGAACCGGACGCCCTTGAGCCGGTAGTGGAAGGGCCCGGGGAGCGTTTCGGTGCGCTCGGCGGCGAGCTGGTCGAGCGACAGGGCCGCGTCTTGCGCCGACGGTGCGCGCGAGGGGCGCGCGGCGTGTTCCGCGAAGGGCAGGACCCGGGGCGGCGCTATCGGGTCGCTGGCAGGCATGCGGTCTCCAGACAGGAATCGGGGGTGGGACGGTGTGGCCGGGTCAGCCCCAGGCGAGCAGCAGCACGCTTCCGAGGGCGAGGACGACACCGACGTGCTGGACCGTGCGGATGCGTTCCTTGAGCACGAACCGCGCCAGCAGCACCGTGCTGACCGGGTAGAGCGAGGAGAGCAGGCCGACGATGGCGAGGCTGCCCGCCTTGACCGCGATCAGGAACAGGATGCTCGACCCCATGTCGAGCACCCCGGACAGCAGCGCGAGCCGGGCCGGCGCGGCCGGCAGCCGCAGGGACGTACGACGGACCAGGCCCAGGATCAGCAGCAGTGTCAGCGAGGCGCAGCGGGCCCACACCAGCGGCCACAGGCTGGAGTCGCTCGGGGTGTGGGCCAGCAGCACGAAGAACAGCCCGAAGCCGGCGCCGGCCAGCAGGGCGAACCCCACGCTGCGGGCCATCTTGCGCCGGTCGGCCGAGCCGCCGGAGTCGTCGCCCGACAGGGACACCAGCAGGACCGAGGCAAGGGCGCACAGGACGCCGATCACGGCCAGGCCGGTGAGCCGGTCGCCCGACAGCACCCCGGCGATCACGGGCAGGGCGGCGGCCGCCGCCGCGGTCGTCGGGGCGACCAGGCTCATCACGCCGTTGGCCAGGGCGTGGTAGAGGAGGATGGCCCCCAGGCTGCCGCAGAGCCCGGCGAGGCCGCCCCAGACCGCCTCGGACCAACCGGTCCCTCCGTGGGAGAGGATCCCGGCGAACACCAGGGCCGTCAGCAGACCGGCGGTGTTCGACCAGCAGACGACCACCGCGGCGCGGGCGTGTTTGGTCGCCAGTCCGCCGACGAAGTCGGCGGAGCCGAGCACCATCGCGGACGCGAGGGCCAGGAACAGATTCACCGGGTACTCCTTGGGAGGGGCAGGAGGCGGTCCCCGGCGGGGACCGCCTCGACAGGGGGCTGAGCCACCGTTACGGCCGGCTCGTCAGATATCCGCCCATGGTGCGGAAGAAGTCGACGCCGCGCAGCTCCCGCCCGTCGTCGGTGCGGACCCGCTCCACGACCAGGCCGTACTCCGAGCCGCGACGCGCGTCGGGGCCGCAGACGACGGCCACGCCTTCGCCCTCCGGGCGGAAGACCCGGCCGACGGTGCCGCCGAGGCGAAGCTGGGAGACCGAGGCGGACAGGATGCGGATGCGCTCGCCCTTGTAGTACGCGAACGCGTTGGGGTACGGGTCGACCTGGGCCCGGACGAGATTCGTGATGTCCCGCGCGGACCAGGTCCAGTCGACGCGGCTGTCCTCGATCGACCGCTTGTGGAAGAAGGTGGCCTGCGCGGGGTCCTGCTTGGTCCAGTCGGTGCGGCCGGAGGCGATGAGGTCGATGGCCTCCAGCGTTGCCGGGACGAACAGGTCGACCGTCTTGTGGAACAGGTCCGTGACGGTGTCCTTGTCCTCCACCGGCACCCGCTTCTGCACCACGATGTCGCCGAGGTCGAAGTCCTCGTTCATGAAGTGCACGGTCACGCCGACCTCGCGTTCACCGTTGATCAGCGCCCAGTTCAGCGGTGCGAAGCCACCGTAGCGGGGCAGCAGCGCGTCATGGACGTTGATCGCGCCATAGGTGGCCAGGCCGTAGATGCGGGGGGCCACCCAGGTGCGCCAGTCCGAGGAGACCAGCAGATCGGGGCGCAACTCCTCGAGCAGCGCGGCCACTTCGTCGTCGTTGGCGTACTTGCGCTCCAGTACGGGTATGCCGTGCTGTTCGGCGAGCTGGACCACGGAGTCGTTCCAGATGGTCTCGTAGACATGGCCGCTGGTGGGGTGGGTGATGACGAGCGGAATCTCGTGCTCGGACTTCAGCAGGGCTTCGAGGACCCGGTGTCCCCAGGTCTGGTAGCCCATGAAGACGATGCGCATGCGGTTCGCCTCGTTCCTTCCGGTCACGGTCGTGTGAGGGGCAGGGACCACACGTAGGCGAAGCCCGCGCCCGCCTTGTGGTCGAAGGTGTCGCCGGCCTCGTAGGTGGCCAGTCGGCCGCTGTAGCGGGAGTTCTCGGAGCGACGGCCGAGCACCGTGCACGAGCCCTTGTACAGCTCCATCGTGATCTCGCCGGTCACCTGGGGCTGCACGCTGGCGACGAAGCCGTCCAGGGCGCGGCGCAGGTCGGAGAACCAGTAGCCGTAGTAGGCGAGTTCGGCGTAGCGCAGGGCGAGCGCCTGCTTGTGGTGGAGGGTCTCGCGGTCGAGGACGATCGCTTCCAGCTCCTCGTGCGCGGCCATCAGCACGGTGGCGGCGGGCGCCTCGTAGATGCCGCGCGTCTTGAAGCCGACGATGCGGCTCTCGACGATGTCGATGCGTCCCACGCCGTGCTTCGCCGCCCGGGAGTTGAGCCGGCGCACCAGCTCCACCAGCTCCAGCTTCTCCCCGTCGAGGGCCACCGGGACGCCGCTCTCGAAGCGGATCGTGACCTGCTCGGCCTGCTCGGGGGCGGACTTGGGGTCGGCGGTGAGCTGCCAGGCGTGCGGCGGGGGCGGCTGCTCGATGTCGTCCAGCTCACCGCACTCGATGCTGGTGCCCCAGATGTTGGTGTCGATGCTGTACGGGTTCTCCTTGGTGACGGAGACCTCGATGCCGTGCTCGCGTGCGTACGCCAGCTCCGACTCCCGGGTGGTCAGCTCCCAGTCGATGACCGGGGCGAGCACCTTCAGGCCGGAGTCGAGCGCGGTGACGCTGGTGTGGAAGCGCACCTGGTCGTTGCCCTTGCCCGTGGCACCGTGCGCCACGGCGTCGGCGCCTTCGGCGTGCGCGATCTCCACCATGCGCTGGGCGATCAGCGGCCGGGAGAGCGGCGCGGCCACCAGGTACTTGTTCTCGTAGCGGGCGTGCGCCTGCAGGGCGGGCAGGGCGAAGTCGCTCAGGAAGCGCTCGGCGAGCGGCTCCATGTAGACCTTCGAGGCCCCGGTGCGCAGGGCGCGTTCCTTGACGGCGTCGAGGGATTCGAGCTGGCCGATGTCCGCGCAGAAGGCGATGACCTCGGCGTCGTAGCGCTCTTTGAGCCAGTGCAGTGCCACGGAGGTGTCGAGGCCTCCGGAGTAGGCGAGCACGATCTTCATGGGTTCTCCGGGATGTCGTGTCGGCCGGGGTCGGCCCGGTGGGGTCAGCGCTGGTGCACGGCGGGCAGGTCGGCCGTGACGGTGTCGAGGACCTTGGCGAAGTCCGCGCCGTCGGCGATCTCGCGGGCCGCCCGGAGGGTGGCGGCGTGCGCGGTGTCGAGCTTGTCCCGGGTGCGCTCCAGCCACTCCCCGTGCCCCTGCACCGCCTGCCGCAGCTCGGCGCGGACGGCCTCGACGCTCTGCGGGGAGGTGCCGCCGGGGCTGGTGTAACTGGTCACCGCGGCGCGCGGCGCGAAGAGGCGGACGAGGGTCTGCTCCTCGACGGGGTGGCCGAGTCCGGCGAGGATCTCGGCGCCCGCGGCGGTGTCCCGCAGGGTCGCGCCGCGCTTGAGCAGGGCGCCGACGAGCGAGCCGGTGACGTGGTGCGCCTCACGGAAGGGCAGGCCGTGGTCGGAGACCAGGTAGTTGGCCAGCTCGGTCGCGGTGGAGAAGTTGTCCCAGCACAGGTCCTCACCGCGCTCGCTGTTGAAGCGCAGCCCCCTGGTCTGGCCGGCGACGATACGCAGCGTCGACAGGTAGGTGTCGATGGCGTTCCACAGGTACGGCTTGTCGTCCTGGAGGTCGCAGCTGTAGCCCAGGGTGACGCCCTTGGCCATGGTGAGCAGCTGGACGAGGGTGCCGGCGGTGCGGCCCGCGCGGCCGCGGGTCAGCTCGGCGACGACCGGGTTCTTCTTCTGCGGCATGATCGAGCTGCCGGTGGCGTACGCGTCCGAGACCTCGACGAGGCTGTACTCGTGCCCGCTCCACAGCACGATCTCCTCGGCCATGCGGGAGAGGTTGTTGCCGCCGATCGCGAAGGCCGCCGCGCTCTCGATGAGGTAGTCGCGGGCGCTGGTGGCGTCCAGCGCGTGGCTGAGCACGCCCCGGAAGCCCAGCAGCCGGGCGCTGAGTTCCCGGTCCAGCGGGAAGGAGGTGCCGGCCAGCGCGCACGCGCCCAGCGCGGACTCGTCGGTACGGTCGAAGACGTCACGCAGCCGCCGTACGTCCCGCAGCAGCATGCTCGCGTGGGCGGTCTTCCAGAAGCCGACGGAGACCGGCTGGGCGGCCTGGCTGTGGGTGTAGCCGGGGAGGATGGCGAGCAGGTCCTCCTCCGGGAAGGACAGCAGGACGTCGATGAGCGCCAGGTTCGCGGCGACGGCGTCGAGCTGGACGCGGCGGAGGTACATGCGGGCATCGGTGGAGACCTGGTCGTTGCGGGACCGGGCCGTGTGCATGTGACCGCCGACCTCGCGGCCGAGGTCCTCGATGACCATCTGCTCGATGTTGAAGTGGACGTCCTCGAGTTCGGGGCGCAGCCGCAGCTCGCCGCGCTCGTGCCGCTCCGACAGCCTCAGCAGCGCGCCGAGGATCGCCCGCGCGTTCTCGGCCGGGATGATCTCGCGGCGGCCGAGCATCAGCACATGGGCGATGTCCTGCCACAGGTCGGCGAAGACGAGCCGCACATCGACGTCTGTGGTGAGCGTGTAGTCCAGGACATCGGGGGTGATGTCCTCGTCGAACCGGCCGCCCCACAACTTGTCAGTCACTGTTGGTCCTTTGCGTACGGGAAAGTCCGGCCGTTCCAGGCAGCGCCGGAGGACAGGCCCCGTCCCGGGGCTCCTCGGTCGCACAGCGTCTCTGCCGACGGCTGACTCGATCCTCGGCGGGGCCACAACAGGCTGTCCACAGCGGGACACTGGCCGTGACATGCCGTGTCCGGCTCCGGACAGGGAGCGCATCCGGGGCGGGCTCGCCACAAGATTCCTCGTGGAACCCGCCGCCGAATCGACAACTCCCCTTTCGGCCGCGGGACTTGTGGAGGATTTCCGGAACTTGCCCTTCCCCGGGGCCATTTCTGTGCGCTGCGTTACATGGCCGCAATGTGCCATGACCCTTCCTGGACGACGGACTTCTCTTTCCCGGCGCTACGCGAGGGGGGCAGCATCGGATCGCCACCGGAACGCCGTACCGGTGGCTCGAATTGACGAGGGGGATGTAATGCGTAACGAGAGCATTCAGGCCAAGGGGAGCTGTCTGGCCGCGCTCTTGATGGGGGCCGCGATGCTCGCGGTGCTGGCCGGCGCCGTCGAACGGCCGGCGGGAGGGGCCGAGGCGCCGGCCGTGGCGGCGGCCGCGGCACCGGACGATCTGGCCTGGGGCTGATCAGCCACCTGATGCCGACGCGGAGCGGGTCATCGCAGCAGCCGATGGCCCGCTCCGGCGTGTCCGGCGGAGCCGTGGCGACCCCGGAGCGATCTCACTGTTTGGATATGCCATAGTCGGCATGAATATGAAGGAGTGGATCGCGTGTGCGCCATATGCTGACCGACCAGGGCCATCGCCTTCTGCGGCTGCTGCTCAGCGACCCCTCGGTGGGTCCGCGTGCGGCGGGCGAGGCGCTGGACCTGTCCGAGGCTGAACTGGACCGCGCCCTGGACCAGTTGAGCCGGACCGGGCTGGTGCGCCGGCTGGGCGGCCGAGGTGAGGTGGTCACGCTCAGTCCGGACGCGGTCCTCGCCCGGATGGTGGCCCTGCAGGAGGAGGCGGCCGGCGAGTGCCTCGCCGAGCTGGAGCGCGCCCGGGCCACCCTTTCGGTGCTCAGCGCCTCGCTGATGCGGCTGCGCACCGACGGCGAGCGGCCCTCCCTTGCCAGCCGGCTGGTCGGTCAGCGCGAGATCTCCGTCGCGTTGGAGGGAGCGGCCACTCAGGCCCGTACCGAGGTGCTGAGCATGCACCCGGGCTCCCCGCTGCCGCACACCATGCTGAAGGACAGCATGAAGCGCAACCGCGAGGTCATCGACCGCGGTGTCACCATGCGCTCCATCCACCTGAGCACGATGCTCAAGGTCCCGCACGGCCGAGCCCACCTGGAAGAACTCCAGGAGGCGGGCGCCCAGGTCCGGGTGGCGTCGGTGCTGCCGTTCCGGCTCATCGTGGTCGACCGGGTCGTGGCCTACGTACCGGCCGGAACCGCCGAGACCGACCCGGACGCGAACCCGGACGCCATCACGGCCCTGGAGGTCCGGGACCCCGACATGCTCGCTCTGTTCGTGTCGGTCTTCGAGTTCTGCTGGGTGCACGGCGCCACCGCGTCGGCGGCCGTCGCCCCGAACGCGGACACCGCGGACGAGGACCTCGACAGCCGGGAGCTCTCCCTGGTGCGGATGCTCAGCCAGGGCATGAAGGACGACGCCATCGCCCGGTCGCTCGGGATCTCCTCGCGCACGCTGCGCCGCATCATGACCGACCTCATGCGCAAGCTCAAGGCGGACTCCCGCTTCCAGGCCGGCGCGCATGCCGCGGCCCGCGGCTGGCTCGACGTCTGACCGGACGCCCGCCCTCGTTCTCTCGGCGTCCCCCCTGTCTCCCACGCGCTTTCGCCACGTCCAGTCTGGCAGTCGGCGCCCCCTGTCGTGACCCAGGGGGCTGACCGCCCGGTGCCACGACCGCACTCGGCCAGCCCCGCGCAGGGGCCGTCGAGGGGTCGGCCGGGATAGGTTTTCAGTCACCGAGGGTCAGAAACCTTCGCGCTCAACTGGCCATTTACCGACGGGACTTACCCGGGTCTCGATATGTGGAAAGATCTTGTGCGGCTGATTGGAACTGTGATGTGGTCACGTTCCGGCGAAGCAGTGTCATGAATTCCCACGCTCGCCGCGTTCCTGGACAGGTAATTCCGTCCAGGAGCCGCTAATTACCGTCCCTGCGATATCTGAGGCAGTTCTGTGCGACTGCCCGGCAGGCGAATCGAATTCTGCGCGATCCACGGCGTCGAACCGGCGCGTATTCAGCGACCGCCCCTGCTCTGGGGAGCGGTTCAGGAGAGGACAGACGATGGACCGACGTGTGGTCATCACCGGTCTCGGGGCCGTAACCCCGGTCGGCGAGCGTGTCGACGAGATCTTCACCAACCTCATGAACGGCCACAGCGGGGTACGGGAGACCACCCGTTTCGACACCTCCCGCTGCCCGGTCAAGACCTCCGGCGAGGTCGTCGGATTCAACCCCGAGGACCACGGAATCTCCCCGCGGGACCAGCGCGTTCTGGACCGCTATCAGCAGTACGCGCTGGCCGCCTCCAACGCCGCGCTGCTCGACGCGGGCCTGGACCTGCCCCGCAACGAGATCGTCTCCCGCAAGAAGTCCGACCAGCGGTTCCAGCGGTACGGCGCCGCCATCGGCATGGCGTTCTCCAGCACCGAGGTGCTCCAGGACCAGTTCGCGAAGATGGCGGAGAAGGGCACGCGGGGCGTGTCGCCGCGGCTGTTCAACATGACCCTGCCCAACGCGGGCACCTCGCTGCTGTCCGTGCGGTACGGGCTGTGCGGGCCGCTGGTCACCGTCTCCGGCGCGTCGGCCTCGGGCTCCGACTCGGTCATCGCCGCGTACGACAAGATCCGGCACGGCCGCGCCGAGGTGATGCTCGCCGGTGGTGCCGAGTCCCCCGTCACCGAGATCATCGTCTCCGGCTTCGCGCAGAACCACACCGGGGCCGCCTCCGGCGCGTGCCGGCCCTTCGACCGCGACCGCGACGGCACGGTGCTCGGCGAGGGTGCGGCCGTGTTCGTCCTGGAGGAGCGCGAGCACGCCCTCGCCCGCAAGGCCCGTATCTACGGAGAACTCCTCGGCTACGGCCTGCGCGGCGACGCCTTCGACATGAGCGACATCCCGCCGAGCGACGCCCCCGGCATGACCGCGTGCCTGGAGGAGGCCCTCGCCGACGCCGGCATCACCCCGGAGCAGGTCGGCTACCTCAACGTGCACGGTACGGCGACCAAGTCCAACGACCCGGCCGAGGTCACCGCGATCCGCAAGGTGTTCGGCGGGCACGCCGACAACCTGCGGGTCAGCGGCATCAAGGGCGCCACGGGGCACATGCTCGGCGCGTCCGGCGCGATGGAGGCCATGACCGCGCTGCTCGCCTCCTGCCACGACCAGGTGCCGCCGACCTGGGGTCTGCGGGTGCCCGACGAGGGCTGCGAACTCAACCACGTCATCGACAAGGGCGCGCACACGCCGGTCGACGTCGCCGTCTCGACCAGCGTCGGAATGGGCGGCAACAACTCCGCGCTCGTCTTCCGCGGCGCGTGAACCGTCCTCCCATCCGCACCCAGGACCGGAAGCAGGTCATGACCGTACCGAGCAACGTCCTCGTCGTGGGTGGCGGCCCGGCGGGGTCCGTCACCGCGACCCTTCTCGCGCAGGAGGGATTCGACGTCCGGCTGGTGGAGAGCCGGCAGTTCCCGCGCTACCACATCGGGGAGTCCCTCACCCCCTCCACCCGGCACGTGCTCCAACTGATCGGTGTCGCCGACAAGTTGGACGCGGGCGGGTTCCAGGTCAAACGCGGCGGCGCGTTCCGCTGGGGCGACGACAGCTGGGTCATCGACTGGAGCAAGCAGTTCGGCGACCATGTGAGCACCTGGCAGGTCGACCGGGCCGCCTTCGACGCGCTGCTGCTCGACAACGCCCGCGAGAAGGGCGTCCGGGTCGAGCACGGGATCGCCGCGAAGTCCGTGGACTTCGACGAGGACGGCCGCCCCCGCGCGGTGCACTGTGTGCGCGAGGGCGAGGGACCCGTCACCCTCGACGGGTTCGACTTCCTCATCGACGCCTCGGGCCGCGCCGGACTGCTCAGCGCCCAGCACTTCCGCAACCGGCAGCAGCACCGGTTCTTCCGCAACGTGGCCCTGTGGAGCTACTGGGAGAACGCCCGGCTGCTGCCGGACAGCCCCGAAGGCGGGGTGAACGTGATCTCGTCGCCCAAGGGCTGGTACTGGGTCATCCCGCTGCACGGCGGCCGCACCAGCATCGGTCTGGTCACCCACAAGGACGTCTTCGCGCGGGACCGCCGCGCCCACGGCTCCCTGGACGACCTGTACCGGTCGGTGATCGCCGAGTCCGACATCGTCAGCGACCTGGTCGCGGACGCCACCTGTGTCGCCGAGGCGCGGGCGGAGACCGACTACTCGTATGTCGCCGACCGGTTCGCCGGCCCCGGCTACATGCTGATCGGCGACGCGGCGTGCTTCCTGGACCCACTGCTGTCGACGGGCGTCCACCTCGCCCTGTACGGCGGCCTGGTGGGGGCGGCGGCGCTGGCCTCGGTGCGGCGGGGCGAACTGCCGGAGGCCGAGGGGCTCACCTTCTTCGAGGCCGCCTACCGCCGCGCCTACACCCGCGCCCTCGCCCTGGTGAGCAGCATGTACGAGACCTACCAGGGCAAGGACGACTTCTTCTGGACCGCCGACCGGCTGGTCCGGGAGGACGCCGGAGCCGAACGCGGGGCCCGGGACTCGGTCTCCTTCGGCGAGATCATCGCCGGCATGTCGGACATCCGCGAGGCGACCGACGCCCGTACGCGGGTGCTGACCGACCGCCTGGCGGACGAGGCGCTGCGCGTCCAGAAGGAGGCCACGGCGGGCGACCCGGACGTCGGCGAGCCGTCGTTCGACGTCCTGCGGACCGAGCCGCACCGCGACGACAGCCTGCTGGGCCTGCGCGTCGTGACCGAGCCCCGGCTCGGCCTGCGTCCCGCCGACCCGGTCTGATCACCCAGCCCGTGACACCTCGGCTCGGACCGGGGCCGGCCCCCGGTCCGAGCCGCCAAGACCGCAGCAACCCGGCTCGGACCAGGCCCCGTTCGCCCCGTCCGAGCCGCACGACGCGCGCCCCGGCGCGCCCTCACCAGGGAGGAGGTCCACCATGACGGACGGCATCCACACCGCCCCGGACGGCGAGTTGTACCCGGCGTTCCGCACGGTGGCGCTCGCCGCGCCCGGGGCCCGGGCGGTGGTCGGCTACGACGGCACCGAGTCGACGTACGCCGAGCTGCTCGCCGCCGTCGACGCCGCGGCCGGTGAGCTGGCCGCCCGGTCCGGCCCGCGCGATGTGCTGGGGCTGGCCGTCGACGACCCCTTCACCTTCCTGTCGCTCTACCTCGCCGCCGCCCGGCTCGGCATCGTCACCGTCCTGCTGGACAGCCGCCTGTCCGCATCGGAGCGCAAGCACAACGCGGCCCGTTTCGACGTCGGTCTGCTGGCCGTGGACCAGCCGCCGTACCCCGGGCGGGGCGCGTTCGCCCTGCGGGCGGTCGAGGACTCCGAGCGGCACCGTGCCCGGGCGGCGACCGGCTACGCGCCCGGCGACTGGGTGGTGCACTGCACCTCCGGCTCCACCGGCGAGCCCAAGGGCATCGTCATGAGCCAGGCGGCCATCGGCGCCCGGGTCCGGCTGTGGGGCGGCGAGCTGGAGCTGACCCCGGACGACGTGGTCCTGTGTCCGCTGCCGCTGGCGCACTGCCACGGCATCGACGTCCTCACCCTGCCGGCCCTGCTCGCCGGGGCGACCGTGGTGTTCGCCCGGGGCGGCCGGCTGACCGGCCGGGGCCTGGCCCGGCAGATCGGCCGCAACGGCGTCACGCTGATGAGCGGGCTGCCCGTCCTGTACCAACTGCTCACGCAGGCACGGCAACTGCCGCCGGCCTGGGCGCGTTCGCTGCGGACGGTCATCTCCGGGAGCGCGCCCCTGGGCCTCGACACGCAGGAGAGGTTCCACGAGCGGTTCGGGGTGCCGCTGCGCCAGGTGTACGGCCTGTCCGAGATCGGCGTCATCTGCTTCGACCGGACGTACGTCGGCCACGGCTCCATCGGCACCCCCGTCGCCGGTGTGGAATGGCGGCTGGAGCCCGTGCCCGACGGCACCGGCCAGGAGCCCCTGCACGAGCTGTACGTCCGGGGCCCCGCGCTCGCCCGCGGCTACTACCACGACCCCGGGTCGAGCGCCGAGATGTTCGAGGACGGGTGGCTGCGCACCCGCGACCTCGTCCGCGCCGACCGCGACGGCTGGTACGTACGGGGCCGGTTGTCCGGCTTCATCAACGTCGCCGGGAACAAGGTCGGCCCCCTCCAGGTCGAGGCGGCGCTGCGCCGCTGCCCCGGGGTGCTGGACAGCGCCGTGGTCGGCGTCACGGACGCGGGACAGACCGAGCGGGTCGCCGCGCTGCTCGTCGCCGACGACGGGTTCGACCTGACCGAGGTACGGCGGCTGCTCGGCGAGCGGCTGCTGTCGTACCAGCTCCCCCAGCGGTACGAGATCACCTCGGCGATCCCGCGCACCCCCCTCGGAAAGACCGACTACGCCGCCGTACGGCGGCTCATGCACGCTCAGGAGGGCAGCACCCAGTGACCGGTCGTGAGATCGAGGACGTCGTCGTCGCCGACGCCCGGGCAGGACTGGACGCGATGGCCGACGGGCTCTTCGCCGCCCTGTCCGCCCGGTCGGCCGAGCAGCACGAGCAGGACGCCGGGCCCGCGTTCGCGGCGCTGAAGCGGACCCGCGCCACGGCTCTGCTCGTGCCCCGGGAGTACGCGGGCACCGGGGCGTCGGCGGCGGACGCCGTACGCTTCCAGGTCGCGCTCGGCACCCTGGCCCCGGCCGTGGCCATCGCCACGACCATGCACCACTACAAGATCGCCGCGCTCGGCCGGGTGGCGCGCTCCGGCGACGAGCGGGCCGCGGCGATCGCGAAGGACCTCGGCACCGGCGCCGGGCTGCTCGCCTCGGGCGGCGCGGAGTCGACACCCGGCCACGACCTGCGCACGCTCGGCAGCTGGGCGGTCCGCGACGGCGCCGACTGGCTCGTCACCGGCCTGAAACGGCCGTGCTCCCTGTCCACCAGCATGGACGTGCTGTCCCTGATGGCCGAGCTGCGCGCGGCCGACGGCGCCCCCGAGGGATACGCGCAGGTCTTCGTCCCGGCCGGGGCCGAGAGCCTGGAGCGCGAACCGTTCTGGACCAGCCCGGTGTTCGGCGCCGCGGAGAGCCACGCCGTCCGCCTGTCCGGTGTGCGCGTACCGGACGACCGCGTCTTCCCGCTGCGCGGCGAGACCGGCCGGCGCTTCGCCACCGACTGCTACACCTGGTTCCAGCTGCTGATCAGCGCCTCCTACCTCGGCGTCGCCCGCTGCCTGGCGACCGCCACCCCGGCCGACCGGCGGGCGGGCTCCAGGCGGTGGACCGAAGCGTTCGACGGGCTGCGCCGACTGCAGGCGGAACTGCTCGACGCGGCCGACGCGATCGACACCGGCCGGCCGGCGGGCGACCAGCTCAACCTGGCCGTCCGCGCCCGCGACCGCGTCGAGGACGAGATCGGCGCCCTCGGCGGACTGCTGCTGCGCGCGGCCGGTGGCGGCACCTTCGCCCGTACGGGCTTCTTCACCCTGCTCGCCGGAGCCCTGCACGCCATCGCGTTCCACCCGCCGCAACGCGGAGCCCGCGAGGGCATCGGCCTGGAACCGCTGGACGCCGAGTCGAAGGACCGTCGCTGACCATGTACACCCGAGAACACTTCAGCCTGCCGCTGCCCGCCATGGTCGACTTCGTACGGGCGAAGTCCTTCGGGGTCCTCGCGACCCATCACGCCGGCACGGTGTACACCTCGCCACTCCCCGTGGACCTGCGCGGCAGCGAGCAGAGCGGACTGTTCGTCGCCGGGCACGTCGCCCGCGCCAACGCGATGACGGCGGCCTTCGAGGCGGGCGCCCCGGCCACGATCACCGTGCTCGGCCCGGACACCTACGTGCCCGCCGAGTGGTTCGGCACCCGCAGCCGCATCCCCACCTGGCTGTACTGCGCGGTGGAGATCTCCGGCCGGCTGGAGGTCAGCGACGCGGCCCGCACCCGCGCCGACGTCACCGGCCTCATCGACCGGCTGCAGAAGGAGACCGTCGAGGGGTCGACCTGGTCCCTGGACGAGATGCCGGCACAGCTCACGGAGGGCTATCTCAAGAACATCGTCGGCTTCCGCCTGTACGACCTCCGGCTCGCCTCCTGCTTCCGGCTGAACCAGCGCAAGGACCACTCCGGCCGGCTGGCCGAGGTGCTCGCCGCGAGTGACGACGCCGCCCGGCAGGAACTCGCCCGGCTGGTCCTGCGGCCGCCGACCGCCCGGACCGAGTGAGCGCCGCCATGCAGACACCGGATGCCCTGAGCCGGCTGCTCGGCCTCGGCCGGGCCGACCGCACGGCCGTCGAGTGGTGCGGGCACGAGCTGTCGTACGCCGGCCTCGGCGCGGCCGTCGACGACGTGGCCCGCCGCCTGACGGAGGCGGGCGCGGCACGGACCAACGTGCTGCTCCTCGGCCCGCTGACCCCCGCCTACGTCGTCGGGCTGCTGGCCGCGCTGCGCAGCGGTGCCGTCCCCGTGCCCGTGGACGCCGGGATGACGTCCGCCCAGTACGCGTGGGCCGAGCGCATCTCCCGGCCGTCGGTCCTGCTGAGCAGCGACGTCTCCCCGGTGGCGCACTTCCGTGGCGCCACCGGCGCGGACGTCGGCGAGCTGGTCGTCGACGCGGCCACCGGCCGGGTCGTCCTCGACACCACGGGCCCGCGGCGCCCCGACAGCGCCTGGCGGTACCCCGGCGACGACGCCGCCTACCTCATTCCGACGTCCGGTTCGACGGGCGCCCCGAAGGCGATCGTCGGCAGCAGGACAGGCCTGAACGCGTTCCTGTCCTGGTTCGTCGAGGAGTTCGAGCTGGGCGAGGACGACACCTGCGCCGCCCTCACCCGCGTCAACTTCGACCCCTCGCTGCGCGAGCTGCTCGGCGTGCTCGCCGCCGGCGGCAGACTGAACCTGCCCCCCGTGGACGTCCAGCTGGACCTGGCCGCGCTCGGCAGACACCTCGTCGAGAGCAGGCCGACGCTCGCCTTCCTCGTCCCGTCCCTCGCCCGGCGCGTCGCGGACGTCCTGCGCACCGACTCCACGCGACTCGGCGCGCTGCGGCTGGCCTTCTTCGCCGGGGAGGTGCTGCCCGCGCGCGTGGCGCAGCAGTGGCGCGGCCTCGCCCCCGGCACCGAGATCGTGAACCTGTACGGCATGACCGAGGGCACCCTCGCCCAGCTCTTCCGGCGCGCGGCGCGCCCCGAGGACGCGGCCGGGACCTGGGGGCTGCCCGTCGGACGGCCCCGCCCCGGGGTGACGGTGACGCTCGCCGAGCCGGACGCGGACGGCCGGGGCGAGGTGCTCATCGCCTCCGCCGCGCCGGCCCTGGGCATCCTCACGGACGGCCCCGGCACAACCCCGCGCACCTTCCACCTCGAGCCGATGCCCCCCGTCCTGCGCACCGGCGACATCGGCTTCCGCGTCGGCGACGATCTGGTGATCGCCGGGCGCGCGGGCAACGACCTGAAGGTGTCCGGCCGGCGCGTCTCGTACCACCGCTTCGTCGCCGAGGCCGAGGAGCTGGCGGGCGTGGCCCAGTGTCTCGTCGTCGACCGGCAGGGCCCGCACGCCTTCGTCGCCGTACGGGATCTCGCGCCCGAGGACGAGGGCACGCTGCGGGAGCGGGTGCGCGCGGTGGCGGGGCGGCTGGGGCTGCCCGCGCCGGACGTCCATGTGCGCCGGGAACTTCCGTTGCTGCGCAGCGGGAAGGTCGACCGGATGGCGCTCGCGGCCTCCGTCTCCGCGGAGGAGGTGTCCGGGCCGGGTGCGCCGAGCCAGGAGGCGACCACGCCGGACATCCTGCTCGAACTACTGGATTCGCAGGGGGAGTTGACCGCATCGACCGCGTTCGTCGAGGCGGGCCTCGGCTCGCTCGACATGATCGCGTTCGTCGCCCGGGTCAACCGGCACTTCGGGCTGGCCCTCTCGGCCCAGGACTGCTTCGGCCACCGCGATGTGGCCTCCCTCGCCGCGGCGGTCGAGCGGCTGGGCCGCACGGGGACACCCGCGCCGGCCGTGCCCGAGGACGCCACGGACACCGTTTCCGGCGAGCCGGGCACCCACCCCCTCTCCACCCGGCAACTCGCCTACATGGCCACCTGTATGGCGGACGGCAACGCCAACTGGTGCAACCTCTCCCGCGAGGTCCGCGTCGAGCGGACGGTGACCCCGGCCGAGGTGCGTGCCGCGCTGGACGCGCTGGTGGCCCGGCACGACGTGCTGCGGCTCTCCCTCACCCCGGAGTGGACCGGGCAGGTCCACACCGAGCCCGCCGGGGTGCGCTGCCCGCTCACCGTCCACGAGGCCGGATCCCGCACGGTGCAGGAGGCCCGCTTCCAGGCGGTGACGCGGCTGATCGACCCGACGACGGCTCCCCCGCTGCGGGCCGTCCTGGTGCCGGGCGAGGGCACGACGTCCGTGGTCGTGGTCGCCCACCATCTGTTCCTGGACGGGCTGAGCATGGACCTGATCGCCCGCGAGCTCCGCGCGCTCCTGCTCGGCGCACCTCTCGGCGACGCCCCACCGCCGGACGGCTTCCGCACCTACTGCGCGGCGACGCGCCGCCCGACGGAGCCGACGCCGGACGCGGAGTACTGGCGGGAGGCACTGAAGGGCGCCGGGCAGACCGAACTGCCCGAGGCGGCCGGCGCGCGCGACGGACTCCTGCTCTCCCGGCCCTTCGGCGTACGGGCGGTACGGGCCGCCCACCGGCTCGCGGCGGCGACCGGGGTCTCGGTCTTCGCGGTCGTCCTCGCCGCCTTCGACCAGGCCGTCTCCCGGACCTTCGGCCTCGGCGCGCTGAACGTCGTCGTCCCCGTCCAGGCCCGCGACGGCATGCCGGACACGGCGGCCGGCATGTTCATGAGCCAGCTCGTGCTGCGCGGCGGCGGACCGGCCCCGGTCGAGGACAAGGCCAGGGAGTACGCCGGCCAGTTGGCGGCCGGTACGGCGCACAGCGCGTGGGAGTTCGACCAGCGGGCCGCGGAGCACGGACTCGACGGCGCCGACCGCTTCCCGTTCTCCACGGTGCTGTTCAACCAGCACCCCAAGGAGCGCGGCCTGCGGGCCCGCGACCTCGGCTCCTGGGAGCCGCGCCCGCTGGGCCGCTCGCTGCGCTACCAGCTCCAGGGCGAACTGCAGATGTCGGCGGCGGAGATGGCGCTGACCTACTACTACCGACGGGGGATCGCGATGCACGGAACCGACGTCATCGACCGGCTCCACGCCTGCGTCATCGAAGCGCTGTGTCAGGCGGGAGGGACCCGCTGTGCGCACTGACGAACCTTCCGTCCCGGCCGGGTTCTGGATGCCCACCGAGCGCGAGGCCCGGCTCCTGGTGCAGCGCGCCGGCGGAACCCCGGCGTTCGTCTACAGCCGTGCCGCCCTGCGCGCCGCCGTCGACCGGGTCCGGGCCGCCTCGGTATCCGGCGCGGACCTCTACTACTCGCTGAAGGCCAACCCGCACCCCGGCGTCGTCACCGCCCTGGCGTCCCTCGTGGACGGCTTCGACGTGTGCTCCACGGCCGAACTGGAGACCGCGCTGAACGCTGGTATGCCGGCCGCGAAGGTGCTGTTCACCGGCCCGGCGAAGACGCGGTCCGAGGCGGCCGCCGCGCTGGCCGCCGGGGTCGCGGTGACCGTCGAGTCCCCGGGCCAGGCCCGCCTGTTCGCCGAGGTGGCGGACGAACTCGGCGTCGGCGGGCGGGCCGTCGTACGCCTGAACACGCCGTATCCGGGCCGCACCCCGGGCAGCGCGCCGTCCCCCAACCAGTTCGGGGTGGCGGCGGAGGATCTCGCCGAGGTCGTGGACGTCCTGCGGGGCTCCGCCCTGTCGGTCGACGGCCTGCACCTGTTCTTCGGCTCGCAGTACGCCGACGCGGGTGTCATCGGCGCGGCCCGGCGGGCGGCCCTGGAGCGGGCCCGGGACGTCGAGGAGCGGTTCGGGCTGAAGCTCGGGCTCGTCTCCGTCGGCGGCGGCATCGCCCTGCCGTGGTGCGCCGCCGACCCGGACGTGGACTGGGCGGGGCTGGAGGCGGCGAGCGACGAGCCGCAGGCGTGGGGAGACGACGGCGACCGGACCGTCGTCTGCGAGTACGGCCGCGCCATCGCCGGCCCGGCCGGGGTGCTGCTCACCACCGTGCTGGACGTGAAGACCGTCGGCGACCGGCGCTATGTGGTCGTCGACGCCGGCCTGAACCACCTGTTCGTCGCCGGCCGGCTGGTGGCCGGCGGCGGCCGGGGCGAGCCCCTGGTCCGGGCGGTGGGTCCGGGGCGCCCGGGTGCTCCGGGCCGCGCATACGTGACCGGGCCGCTGTGCTCGCAGCTGGACGTGCTCGCCGAGGACGTGCCGCTGCCTCGGGTGGCGGCCGGCGACACGCTGATGTTCCTCGGCGTGGGCGCCTACGGGCCGACGTTCAGTCCCAGCGGCTTCCTCAGCCGCGACAAGGCCGGGGAGATCGTCCACTGATGACCGAGACCGCAACCGAGGCAGTGACGGCCGTCCTGCCGCCCGACGCGCTGAGCCCGATCCAGCGCGCCTACCTGGTCGGCGAGCAGGCGGGCATGGAACTCTCCGGGCCCGCCCGGTACTACGTGGGCTGCGACCTGGACCCGGCGCGCGTCCCCGGGCTCGGGGACCGGCTGCGCCGGCTGGTGCGCGCCAACCCCCTCCTGCGCGTCGCCCTGGCCGACGACCTGTCGATGCCGGTCCTGCCCGAGGCGGCAGCGGCCGAGACCGACGTCGAGATCCGCCGGGTCGCCGACGCCGACTTCGACGCCGTCGACACCGCCGTCCGCGAGGCCTGCACCGCGGACACGTTCGCCTTCGCCGGCGGGCCGCGCCTGCGCGTCGTCGCCGTGTGCTCGGAGCGGCGGGCGCGCCTGCACCTCGTCTACGCCCTGTGGCTGATGGACGCGGCGTCGCTGGACGTCTTCCTCGCCGCACTGGTGTCGGACCGGGCGGCCACCGGCACGGCCCCGGCCCCGGCCGGCGTCTCTCGCGCGGCGGGCCGCCGGGACCGGTCCGCGCGGGACCGGCGGTTCTGGAGCGAGCGGGCCGCCGCCCTGCCCGACCCGGCGGAACTGCCGCTGCGACCCGACTGGCGGCGCGCGGGCCCGGACGTCACGCACCGCATGCTGACCGTCGACGCGGCCACCGCGCGCACCCTCGCCGGGACGGCACGCGAGCACGGTCTGACGCCCGCGATGGTCTACCTCGCCGTCTACGGCGTCCTCCTGGGCCGCCTCGGCGGCGGTGTCCCGCACACCCTGACCGTGCTGTACTCCCGGCGCGCCGGACAGCCGCCGGCCCTGGACGCCCTCGGCAACCACGGCACCACCATGCCGCTGGAGATCCCGGCGACCACCGGGCAGGGCTTCGCCGGGATCGCGGGGACCGTGCAGCGCCGCTACCTGGCCCAGGCCCTGCACGGCTCCCTCAGCGGCGCCGAGATCGCCCGGCTGGCAGACCCCGGCGGCGACCCGCGCCGGCTGCCGTACCCGTTCGCCTTCACCGCGCTGGCGGCCGACGGGCGCCGCGAGGCGGACCTCGGGTTCCGGCGGCGCTGGGACGAGGTGCAGCTGAGGGTGCCCCAGGTACTGCTCGACCACCAAGTGGTCATGGACGCCGACGGCAGCGTCCGGCTGGGCTTCGACTGGCGGACGGACGCCTTCGACGCCGGCTTCGTCGAGGACTTCGTCGGCCAGTACGCCGACCTCGTCGGGGAACTCGCCGTCTCCCGCGGCCACTGGGCGCGCCTGCCCTACCGCACCCCGGCCCCGGCCCGGCCCCTCGCCTCCGCCGCGGGGGAGACCCTGCACGACCGGGTGATGCGCCGCGCCGCCGAAACACCCGACGCTCCGGCCGTGCACGACGAGCAGGGCACCCTCGGCTACGCGGAGCTGGCCGCACACGCGGCGGCGGTGGCGGACGCCCTGCGCGCGGCGGGCGCCCGCCCCGGGGACAAGGTCGCCGTGCATCTGCCGCGCGGGCGCGGCCAGGTGATCGCCGTCCTCGGCAGTCTGCTCGCCGGCTGCGTCTACATCCCGCTGGACCACGGCATCCCCGCCGGCCGTCTCGACAGCATCGCGCGGCGCGGCGAGGTCCGCTTCGCGTTCACCGACGGCGGGCCGGAGGCGGACCAGGGCTGGGCGCGGCGCGGGGTACGGCCCCTGCGCCTGCCGGAGCCGGACGCCGTGCCCTCCGGGCCGCCCGCGCACCGCCCGGCCCCGGACGCGACGCCCACGGCGTACATCATCTTCACCTCCGGCTCGACCGGTGAACCGAAGGGCGTGGTGATCTCGCACGCCGCGGCCCTCACCACGATCGACGCGGTCAACGACGAACTCGGCGTCGGCGCCGGGGACCGCGTGCTGTCGGTCTCGTCGATCGGCTTCGACCTGTCCGTGTACGACATGTTCGGACCGCTGCTGCGCGGCGGCGCCGTCGTGATGCTCTCCGAGCGGTCCGCGCGCAACCCCGCCGCCTGGGCCGACCTCATCGGCCGGCACGGCGTGACCATCTGGAACTCGGCCCCCGCGCTGGCGTCCCTGCTGGCCGAGGAGGGGACCGCCGTCCCGACGGTGCGGACCTTCATGCTCAGCGGCGACTGGATCCCGCTGACACTTCCCGCCGCCCTGCGGCGCCTTGCGCCGGCCGCGCAGGTGATGAGCCTGGGCGGGGCGACCGAGGGCGCGATCTGGTCCATCCGGCACCCGGTCACGGACGCCGACTGCGCGGGCCGTTCCATCCCGTACGGCACGGCCCTGCCGGGCCAGGACATCCATGTGCTCGACGCGGAACGGCGGCTGTGTCCGGACTGGCACATCGGGGAGATCTGCATCGGCGGCGCGGGCGTGGCCGACGGCTACGTCAACGACCCGGAGAAGACGGCGGCGGCGTTCGTCGACGACCCCGTGTTCGGGCGGATCTACCGCACCGGCGACCGGGGCCGCCGGCACCCGGACGGCGTGGTGGAGTTCCTGGGCCGCACCGACACCCAGGTCAAGCTCAACGGACACCGGGTGGAGCTGGGCGAGGTGGAACACCTCCTGGACCGCCTGCCGGGCATCCGGGGCAGTGCCGCGTGCGTTCGTGGGGAAGGCCGCCGCAAGAGCCTCGTCGCGTACGTCACCCTCACCGAGGACCCGCCGGGGACCTGGCAGCGGGACGCGTACGCCGCGCTCGGCAAGGCCCTGCCGCACTACATGGTCCCGGACGCCGTGGTCGCCCTCGACGAGATCCCCCTGACCGGCAACGGCAAGGTGGACCGGCGCCGGCTCCAGTCGCTGCCCCTGCCCGACGACGAGCGCGCGGACGCGGAACCCGCGGTCCCCGCGGGCGAACCGCTGGGCCAGGAGATCGCCGGGTGCTGGCGGGAGGTGCTGGGCGAACCCCCGGGCCGACGAGGCTTCTTCGAGGCCGGAGGCAGTTCGTACGACGCGATCCGGCTGCTCTCCCTGGTGCGCGGCCGGCTCGGACACGAGGTGTCGTTCGGCGACTTCATGGCGGACCCCACGGTCGCGGGCCTGGCCTCGCTGTGCCGCCGGGTGCGGGGCGAACGCGGCTCCGGCATCTGGACGTACCGTCCGCGCGCCGCCGTGCGTCCACGGCTGCGGCTGGTGCTCTTCCCGCCGGTGGGCGGTGGTGTCTCCTGCTATGCGGGGCTGATCCGGGAGCTGCCGGGCGACATCGACGTCCATGTGGCCGGGTTCGACGCTCCGGTGGCCCGGTCCGGCCCGGCGGTCTCGCTGACCGGGCTCGCCCGGGGCTGTCTGCGGGAGCTGCCCGCCGAGGTGCTGTCCGGTGCCGAGCCGCTGGTCTTCGCCGGGTGGTCCTTCGGGGGCGCGCTGGCCTTCGAAGCGGCACGGATCTGCGGGGTGCCCGTGGCCCGTGTCGTGGTGGTCGACACCCCGGTCTCCGCCGCGTCCCGTGCCCACGGCGACCCCGGGGACGGTGCCCTGCTCGCGGGGTTCCTCAGGGACATCCGGGAGACCAGCGGGGCGGACGTCGACCGGGCCGACGTGGCCACGGATCCGACGTTGCGTACCCGGTTCGAGGTGTACCGGCAGAACATCGCGGCGCTGGCCGCCTGGAGTCCGCGACCGGCCGCCCTGCCCGTCGTGGAGTTCCGGGCCGGTGAGCGACCGGCCGAGCGGGACGCCGGTGCCTGGGGTCGGGTGGCGCGGAGCGCCGGTACGGCGGTGCTGACCGGCGGGCACTTCGACGTGTTCCGGCCGGACAACGCCCGTCACGTCCGGGACGCCATCGACGCCGTCGACGGGATCGAAGGCATCGAAGGCATCGAGGAATTCGACGGGATCGAAAGGGCCGAAAGCCGATGACCAGAACCGATGTACCGGTCGCCGTCCGCGAGGAATTCGCCTCCCGGGGCCACCCGCTGTCCCCGTCGCAGGACGACGTGGATCTGATCAGCCTCGGCGTCAACTCGGTGACGCTGATCCAGGTCCTGTCCGCGCTGGAGGACGTCTTCGGGATCGATTTCGACATGGAACGCCTGTTCTCCGCGCCCGTGACGGTGGCCCGGCTGGAGACGGAGATAGCGCGCGGCACCGCGCCCGCGTAACGGCACACGCAGAAAAGCACTTTGGGAGGGGATTCGGCATGTCCGACATCGAGAACACCGAGAACGACGACTATCAGCGGCTGACTCCGTCCGGCATGGGCGCGGTCATTCCCTGGAGTCCCGGCCGGCCCGTCGAGGCACTGGCCCAGGAGACCAAGCGGGCCGCGCTGGGCAACGGGTGCGCCCTGGTCCGCGGACTCGGCCTGGACGAGGCGGACTTCAAGCTGCTGGTCCGCTCGCTCGGGGACACCGTCGACCACAAGTTCGGCGAGGGCGGCGCCGACCTGCTCAAGCTCAACGCCTCGCACGACGAGGGGAAGGTCGTCACCGGGCGCGGCCCGCTGCCCGTCCACACGGACGGGCTGCTGGTCGGCGAGCGCGTCGACCTGATCATCCTGTACGCCGCCGAGTTCTCCGACGTACCGGGCTCCGGCGAGACCTACATCAGCGACCAGCTCACCGCCTGGGCGGAAATGCCCGAGCACCTGCGCCGGGTCCTCGACGAGTACGAGATCGAGTACCTGGTCACCGAGCGCGGCTACTTCCCGACGGTCCCCGAGGACTGGTACGCCATCCCGGTGACCCGGGACTACGGCCGGGTGAAGTCCCTCAACCTGGCGACGGCCTTCCCTCCCGACGTCACCCCGCGCTCCTGGGAGGTCAGGGTCAAGGGGATGGACCCCGAGCTGTCCGACCGGTTCTTCACCGAGCTGGACGCCTTCCTGCGCTCCGAGCGGTACGCGTACACGCACCGCTGGCAGGTCGGGGACCTGCTGATCATCGACAACCAGCGGACCCTGCACGGCCGTACGGCCATCGGCCCGGGCGGCACCCGGGTGCTGTTCCGGGGCCAGCTGACCCTGTCCGACGCGGCCTGAGCCCCGTCCCGAACGCCCGATCGTCCTCGCCGTCACTGGAGCCTCACATGCCCATACCCCGTCAGCCCGTCCCCGCCCTCGACGTCCCGCTGGTCGGCGGCGGCCGCTGGGTCCTCGCCGACCAGCGGCCCGACCGCTTCAGCCTGGTGGTCTTCTACCGGGGTGTGCACTGCCCGATGTGCCGAGCCCACGTCACCGAACTCGACGGACTGATCGACGAGTTCGCCGCCGTGGGAGTGGACCGCGTCCTCGCGGTCAGCGGAGACGACGAGGGCCGCGCCCGGCGCGCTGTCGAGGAGTGGGGAATCAGCCGGGTCCCGATCGGTTACGGCCTGTCCCTCGCGTCCATGCGGGAGTGGGGCCTGTACGTCTCCAAGGCCATCAAGGAAGGCCAGCCGAACGAGTTCAGTGAGCCGGGCCTGTTCCTCGTCCGCCCGGACGGCACCCTCTACGCGGCCGTGCAGACGACGATGCCGTTCCTGCGGCCGCATCTGGACGAGGTCGTGGAGACGGTCCGCTGGATCAACGAGAACGACTACCCCGCGCGGGGCGAGTTGTGAGCGGCGACCGGCACCGGGCGGCCCCGGCCGACGGGTCCGCCATCACACCACGGCACCTGAAGCGACTGCTCGACCAAGGGGCCCCGATCGACCTCGTCGACGTCCGGGAGCCCCACGAGTGGGAGATCGTGCGCATCCCCGGTGCGCGCCTGGTTCCGATGCGGGAATGGCTGGACGGTTCCGCCCTGCCGACGTTGCGGCAGGGCCGTACACCGGTCTTCTACTGCCGGACCGGCCGACGCACGCTCGAGGTCCTGGCCGTGGCGCGGGAGGCCGGGTTCGCCGACGCCGTACACCTGGAAGGGGGCGTCGTGGCATGGGTGAACGAGATCGATCCCCGGCTCCCGGTGTACTGAGCGCGGCCCTGCGGCACGGTCCGGGCGGACCGTGCCGCGCCGCGGCCGGCTCAGGTGGTGTAGTCGGCGTTGAGCTTCACGTAGCCCTCGGTGAGGTCGCAGCCGTAGACCGTGAACGCGCCCTCGCCGATGCCGAGGTCCACCCGGATGACCACCTCGTCGCCGGTGAGATACCGCGCCGCCCGCTCCAGCAGCGCGTCGCTCGGCTCCTCCGGGTGCATGGGGAGATCGCCGAACCAGATGCGGACGCGGTGCGGCTGGATGTCGGTCTCGTCGTCGAGCTTGCCGATGGCCATCGCGACCCGGCCCCAGTTGGGGTCGGCGCCGTGCACCGCCGTCTTCACCAGGGGGGAGTTGACCACGCTCTTGCCGACCCGCTTGGCCTGGGCGTCGTCGCGGGCCCCGGTGACCTGGACCTCGATGAGCTTGCTGGCGCCCTCGCCGTCCGAGGCGATGTCGCGTACGAGGCGCAGCGCGACGGTGTACAGCGCCTCCTCGAACTCGGCGAGGTCGACGGGTCCGGCCAGGCCGTTGGCGAAGAGCGCGGCCGTGTCGCTGGTGGAGGTGTCGGTGTCGATGCTCAGGGCGTTGAACGTCCGGTCCATCACGCGCCGGAACAGGGCGTCGAGTTCGGCGGCCGGGATGTCGGCATCGGTGAAGAAGAACGTCAGCAGGGTCGCCATGTTCGGCTCGATCATGCCGACGCCCTTGGCGATACCGGCGAGGACGGCATCGCCGACCCGCACGCTGAAGTGCTTCGGGCGGGTGTCGGTCGTCATGATGGCCGCGGCCGCCGTCGCGTAGTCCGCTTCCGGGAACGGCCAGGACAGCGCGTCGAGTCCGGCCCGGATGCTCTCCATGGGATAGGGGCGGCCGATCACACCGGTCGAGCCGATGACCAGCTCCTCGGGGTCGATGCCGACGATCTCGGCGACCCTGCGGCGCACTTCGGCGGCGTTGTCCGCGCCCGCCTTGCCGGTGGCCACGTTGGCGTTCCGGGAGAGCACGACCATGCCGCGGCTCTGCTGCCGGGGCGCCACCTCGCGGCTGATGACGACGCTCGGTCCCGCGAAACGCGAACGCGTGAACACGGCGGCGGAGCGGGCGGGAACGTCGGAGACGACGACCGCGAAGTCGTCCTCGATGTCCTTGAGCCCCATGTTCCTGGTCACGCTGCGAAAGCCCTTCGGGCCCGTGATCGCCATGTCTCACATCCCTTCTCGATGAATGAACATTCCGATCACCGTACATTCAATCAACTCCTCGTGCACCAGGGCACCGAACCGACCGCATAAATATTCCAACTGTTTGCTGAGGGAGGGTCCGTGTCGACGATCGACATCGAGACAGCGACCATGAAGTGCGAGGTACTTTCCGAGGGCATCGCCCTGGTGGAGTTCTCGCAGGCACACGAACAGAACCCGTTCAGCAGGGCGCGCATGCGCGAGCTGACCAGGGTGATGACCGACCTCGACGGCGACGACCGGATCCGCTGCGTCGTCCTGTACGGCGGCGCGGGCCGGTCCTTCGGGGCCGGCGGCGACTTCCACGAGGTCTCGGAGTTCTCCGGCGGCGACGAGGTCGACGCCTGGATCGACGACATCACGGACCTGTACGGCACCATCGCCGGCATCTCGAAACCCGTCGTCGCCGCCATCGACGGCTTCGCGATCGGCGTCGGACTGCAGATCGCCCTCTGTTGCGACCTCCGCATCGGCAGCCGTACCTCGACGCTGGTGATGCCCGAGTTCCGGGTCGGCATCGCCTGCAACTTCGGCGGCTACATGCTGGAGACGGTGGTGGGCCGCAGCGTCATGCAGGAGATGCTCTACACCTGCGCCGAGTGGCCCGCCGACCGCGCCCTCACGGACGGCCTCCTCCAGGAGGTCACCGCCCCGGAGGACCTGCTGGACAGCGCGCTCGGCCACGCCCGGCGCATCGCCTCGTACACCGCCGCCGCCGTGCAGTCGACCCGTGCCCGGGTCAACGGTCCCTTCGTGGAAGGCCTGCGCCGGGTCCGCGACGAGGGCAAGCGATCCCACCGCACCGCCTTCTCGGCGGGCGAGGCCCAGCAGCGCATGCGCCGGATCATCGGAAAGGCGTGACCGTGACCTCCCTCGTCGACCTGCCTCCGGTCAGCAAGTGGTGCGTGGTCACCAACGCGCCCGTGCCGGAACTGGCCCGCCTGTCCCAGAGCGCCGACCTCGGCGACCTGAACGTGTACTACCGGGGGCCCGCCGGCGCCGTGCTCCCCGACAACCCCCCGTTCACCCTCGACGTGCGCACCCTGACCGCGTCCCCTGAGGACCCCGGCCACACCGCCGCCACCGTCCTGCGCGTCGAGGCGGACACGGTCACCCTGCACATCTCCGCGTTCAACGAGGACCCGGTCTACTACGCCGTCAACCGCCTGCGCGGCCTGTTCGCCTACTTCACGGACCTGCTGCTCGCGCCCCTCGTGCTGCCCGCCCTCGACCTGCCCGTCGCGTCCACCGAGGGCACCCCCGGCCACGAGCGCGGCACCCTCCTGCTCGGCGTGAACCGGCTGCGCCACGGCATCCACACCCGCACCCGCCGCACCGGCGGCGCCTGGCTGATGGAGGCCCGCGACGAGCACGACCCGCTCGCCTCGTTCCGCGCCCCGCTCCGCGACGACCCGCTCGCCGCCGGCGAGGCCCAGATCGAGGCGCTGACCGAGGAGATCCGCCGGATCGCCGCGGCCACCCCCGAGGGCACCGGCTACGCCACCCTCCTGTCGGGCGGGATCGACTCCGGCACGGTGACCTACCTCGCCGCCCGGGCCGGCCTGCCCGTCACCCCGTACAGCGTGGCCACCCCCTGGGGCGACGAACTCGCCGACGCGGCCGAACTCTGCGCCGAACTGGGCATCGCGCTCGAACCCGTCCATCTGACCGAGGACGAGATCATCGCCTCCATACCGGAGGCCGTCCGCTGGCTGGGCGTCACCGACCCCGAGGTCGTCGAAGTCGCCCTGACCGCCACGTCCGTGCAGCGGCTCGGCGCCGTCGCACCCGAGAAGGTGCTGCTCACCGGCTACGGCAGCGATCTGATCAACGCCGGCCTCTACCGCCCCTTCAACCACCGCGACGACCTGATCGACCAGTGCCTCACGGCCGTCGACCGCACCCGGCGCAGCAACGAACTGTCCAACCGCATGCCGCTCGCCTACGGCACCACCACCCACCACCCCTTCTGGGCCTGGCCGGTGATACGGGTGGCCCTGGAGACCGCGCCGGAGTGCAAGGTGCGCGAGGGCCGCGAGAAGTACCACCTGCGCACGGCGATGGGCACACGGCTGCCCGAGCCGATCGCCTGGCGCAAGAAGATCGCCGTGCACCACGGCGGCGGACTCCAGCAGGGCGTGATCCGTCGCCTGGAGAAGGAGACGGGCCCCGTCGACCGTGAACGCCTCTACCGGGCCTGTTTCGCCGAACTCCTCGACCGGGCCGCGCAGGGCGAACTGGAGCCCGCCGACCCCTGGGCCCTCCTGGAGGGCGCGGTACGCCGCGTCCGCCGCCCGCACTGACCACGACAGCACCCGTAGAACCGAGGGAACCGATGACCGAGCAACTGACAGCACCGACCGCCACCGCGGCTTCCTCCGGTGCGGCCGCCACCGAGCAGTTCCGCGCCCGCCAACGCGACCAGGCGCCGGTCGCCGACACCGCGAGGGTCAGTGCCCTCGCCGGCGAACTGATCGGTGCCGCACGCGACATCATCCGCCGCCACAAGGTGACGTACGCCGAGTTCGACGCGCTGAAGGCGTGGCTCATCCAGGTGGGCGAGGACGGCGAGTGGCCGCTGTTCCTCGACGTCTGGATCGAGCAGACCATCGAGCAGGTGGCCAACGAGAACCGGGACGGCACCAAGGGCAGCCCGGAGGGCCCGTACTTCGTGCCGGACGCCCCGCGCCTGCCGGCCGACAGCGCGCTTCCCATGCGGGAGAGCGAAGGGGGCGTCCCGCTGGTCTTCCAGGGCCGGGTCACCTCGACCGACGGAACCCCCCTGCCCGGCGCGACCATCGAGATGTGGCAGGCCGACGACGACGGCGTGTACTCCCAGTTCGCGCCCGGCCTGCCCGAATGGAACCTCCGCGGCACGGTGGTGACCGGCGACGACGGCGCCTTCAAGGTGCGCACCGTCGAGCCGTCTCCGTACGAGATTCCCACCGACGGCTCCTGCGGCAGGCTCATCGCCGCGGCGGGCTGGCACGCGTGGCGCCCTGCCCACCTGCACGTGCGGGTGTCCGCCGAGGGACACCACGTCCTGACCACCCAGCTGTACTTCAAGGGCGGCCCGCACATCGAGGACGACATCGCGTCGGCGGTCAAGCCGGAACTGATCCTGGACCCCACGCCCGTCGGGGACGGCAGCAGCCGTGAAGTGACCTACGGCCTGGTCCTCGACCCGGCCTGACGACCGACGACAGCCGAGCACGGGACCACACCGCCGACCGGAGGGCGACCGGTCCGGTCCGGCGCACCAGGGCGTGCGCCCGGCCGGACCGGACCGTCGTGGGTCGGCCACGAGAAGCGGGGACTACGAAGTGAGGCGACGCGTTCGCACTCAGGTGGGCATCATCGGTGCGGGACCGGCGGGCCTGGTCACCGCCGCCGTACTGGGCCAGGCGGGCATCGACCACGTGGTGCTGGAGCGGCAGACCCGTGAGCACATCGAACAACGCGCCCGCGCGGGCCTGTTGGAACATCGCACGGTGGAATACCTCCGAAGCCGGGGACTGGCCGGCCGCCTCGTGGCGGAGGGCCGCCGGGCCGGCTGGTCGGACTTCCGGATGACCGGCAGCCGCATGCGCCTGGACTACGAGACACTCACCGGCGGCCTGCGGCACTGGGTGTACCCGCAGCACCTTCTGGTGCGGGACCTGTGCGACGAACTGGCGGCCGCCGGACGGGCGCCGCTGTTCTCGCACCCCGTCCGGGAGGTGAACGGCCTGACCGGACCGACGCCCCGCATCGTCTGCGACGACGTGGAGATCGACTGCGATTTCGTCATCGGGTGCGACGGCTACCGGGGCATCGCGCGCACGCTCGTGCCCAGCGGGCCGAACTCCCCCCAGGACGCCGCCGTACGGTATCCGTACGAGACTCTGACCATGCTCGCCGAGGTGGACGTCCCGGCAGAAGGGGTTCTCTACGCGATCACGGAGGACGGGTTCGCGGGAATGATGCCGCGCACCCCGCGGATCAGCCGCTTCCACCTGCAGATCCCGCACGGGGACACTCCCGGGGACTGGCCGGCTTCCCGCATCAGGGAACGACTGGCCCGCCGCCTGGCCGACAGTGGCACCGGGGCGCCGAAGATCGGCGCCGTCACCGAAGTACGCACCCTGCTGATGCGCAGCCACATCGCCGGGTCACTGCGCCACGGTCGGCTGCTGCTGGCCGGGGACGCGGCCCACATCCTGACACCGTTCGGCGGCAAGGGGGCCAACCTGGCGATCGCCGACGTCGCGGACCTGACTCGGGCCCTGATCGCGCATTACCGGCACGGTGCCGACCACGAGCTGGACACCTACAGCGACCGGCGCATGCGCGAGATCTGGCAGGTCCAGGAGTTCTCCCACCGTCTTCTGCAGCTGGTGATGCTGCCGGCCGGTATCAGCACCCCCGCTGAACGCCGCTTCGCACTCGGCCTGAAACGCACCGTCGTCGAACGCATCACCCAAGGACACGAAGCCGTGGCATTCGCCCATGACTATGTGGGGTCCGGAACCAGGCGGTGCCGGTCAGCAGTCGCGGAACTCGGGTGACGACTCCATCAGCTGCCGGACCCCGGCCGTGAGTGCGGTCGTCACCGTCGGGGGTGGGGTGTCCGGGGCTCCGAAGGTCTTCTGAGGGCCCTGGGTCCGGGCGCTCAGGGGGAGTTCGATCTGGACCCCGCCGGCCGGGGTCAGGTTCACCGGGTTGCGGGGGCCGAGGCCGCGCAGGCCGGTCGGGATGTGGTCCAGGTCGGCGACGGTCTCGAAGTCCGGGGCGAGGAGGGTGAGGCTGTGGGCCAGGGTGCCGGCCGCCGCGCGGTTGCGGCCGCCCAGGAAGATCGAGCGGGGGGCCTCGGGCCTCAGGTGACCGTGCAGGGAGATCGTCAGGGACACATGGGCCAGGAACCGCTGCAGGGCCCCGCAGGTGGGCACGGACATGCGGTGCGAGGGGATGTGCACCGGGTCGCCGGCGGGCTGGGTGAAGACGAGGCAGCTGGCGCCCGTGCGGGCCGCCACCTCGTGGGCCAGTTCCGCCGTGCCGCCCTCCTTGCTGCCGTGCAGGGCCAGCAGCCCGACACCGGACGACCGGACCGTCAGGGCGGCGGCGAACTCCACGCCCTCGATCAGCACGCGCTCGGTCGCCACCGCTAGCGCACCACCCGCACGGTCTTCGCCACCGTCACCTGGTCCACCTCCGACACCCGTACCGTCACCTTCATCGTCCATGTGCCCGGGATCGGCACGTTGAAGGCGTCCGCGGCCCAGTAGCCGCCCCGGTCGGTGACCCTGGTGTCCAGGGGGCCGATCCGCTGGGCGGGGAGGGTGAAGGTGATGCGCAGTTCGGGGACCGCGGACAGGCCGCCGTCGGGACCGTAGACCACCGCCTGGACGGAGTTCGTGCCGACCCGGCCGGCGTCCAGGGTGATCTGTACCTTGCCGTGGCCGCCGGGGGTGCCGACGTCGAAGGGGATCGTGGTGACCGAGGCCGCCTGGATGCCGGTCGTCGCCGTGCCCGAGTCCGCCGCCTCGGCCGCCGCCCGGCCCGGGAGCGTGCTCGTCAGGAGGGTCGTCAGGACGAGCACCACGATGCCCACGCCCATCTCGGCCAGCACCCAGCGGCGCAGGTGGCGAGCGTCAGGGGAGGGAGCGGGTGAAGGGGCCGGATCCGGAGGGAGCGGGGGACCGCCGGCGGGCTCCGGGACGCGGTCCCGTTCGCGTGCCGTGGGCAGGCTCGCCAGGCGGGTCGTCCAGCGGCGGGAGCGGGACGCGGCCGCGAGCAGGAGGGTGACCGCCGCCAGCTTCGCCAGCAGGATGCGGCCGTACGTCGTGTCGCTGAGCGCCTGCCAGGAGCCGAGGCCCCGCCAGGACTGGTAGACGCCGGTCACCACCAGGACCGTCACCGAGGCGAAGGCCAGCCGGGAGAAGCGGGTGACGGTCCGGGCCGGCAGCGCGGCCGGGACCGGTGCGGTGCGGCGCAGGGTCAGCAGCAGGGCGGTCAGGCCGCCCAGCCAGGCCGCCATCGCCAGCAGGTGGAGCGTGGCGGAGGTGATCGCCACGGGTACCTGGAGGCCCGCCGAGGCGTGCTCCGAGGCCGCCCAGGTCAGGGCGAGGGCGACCGAGAGGACCGCGGCGGTCGCCAGGGCGGCCCGGCGGGGGATCCCTCGGCGCCATCTCCGCACGGCCAGTGCGCAGGCTCCGGCCAGGAGCAGCAGGGCCAGGCGGGTGAGGAGGAGTTCGCCGGGGCGGGTCGTCGTCGTGCGGGAGAGGGCGGAGAGGGCGAACGCCGTCGTCGGGGCGGTGCCCTCCTCGTACGGGGCCCGCAGGAGGAAGAGGGCGATCGTCGAGGCGAACAGGGTGCCCCAGGCGGCCACCACCGGTGTGCGCAGGTGGGCCGGCCGCGGCGGGCGGCAGTACGCCACGAACGCCGCCGGGCCCAGCAGCAGCGCCACGGCCAGGTAGGCGAGGTAGCGCGCGATGTTGTAGAGGCTGGTCGTCGCCCGGTTCTCCGCACGGTCCGGGAGCACGCTCGTCGCCGTCGCCGTGCGTTTGCCGACCGAGAAGGTGAGCGCGCCGGACACCGGGTGGCTGTCCGCCGACACCACCCGCCAGGCCACCGTGTACGTGCCGGTGCCCAGCTTGGCGGGCAGGCGGACCCGGACGGTGTCGGAGCGGCCGGCGGCGTGGTCCGCCTCGCCGGTGCGGACGCGCCGGTTCTGGGGGTCGTAGACGCGCAGGGAGTCGGTCAGCAGGCCGACCGACTCCGTGAAGGTCAGGGTCACTTGGCGCGGCGCCGTCCTGAGGACGGTTCCGTCGGCGGGGTCCGTCTGGCGCAGGGCCGCGTGGGCCGAGGCGGGGGCGGTCGTGCCGAGGAGGAGCAGGAGCAGGCCCGCGCCGAGGACGGTCAGCCGTCGCAGCCACCGGTGTTCGTCGCGCACCTCACCCCTCCGTCCCACTGGCCTTCTGTGTACGTACGGATGGATCGGCCGCCGCGCTCACCAGGTCGGCCGGGCCGACACCCCGCCGTCCACCACCAGATCATGGCCCGTGATCCAGGAGGCGAGCGGCGAGGCGAGGAACACACAGGCGTCGGCCACGTCCCGCGCCCGGCCCAGCCGCCCGGTGGGAACGACGTCGAGCCAGCGGCGCACGCCCTCCGGCCAGGCCTGGGCCAGGCCCTCCCGGTCGATGAGGCCCGGCGAGACCGAGTTGACCCGGATGCCGAGGGGGCCGTACTCCAGGGCGGCCGCGCGCGCGTGCATGACGACGGCGGCCTTGGCGGCGCTGTAGTGGGCGTGGCCGGGGGCGGGCCGGTCGGCCTCGATGGAGGCGATGTGGGTGATGGTGCCGCCGCCGTGCTCGCGCAGGTGGGCCGCGGCGGCCTGGGTGCAGGCGAAGACGCTGGTGAGGTTGGTGTCGACGACCGTGCGCCACTCGGCCGCCGTCATCCCGGCCAGCGCCTGGACCGGCTGGACGGCCGCGTTGTTGACGAGGGCCGTGAGGCGGCCGCCGGACCAGTCGGTCATCTCGCGGACCAGCCGGTGGCATGCCTCCTCGTCCGTCAGGTCCGCCCGCAGGACGACCGCCTCGCCGCCCAGCTCCCGGATGCGGGCGGCGACTTCACCGGCCGCCTCCACCGCCGTACGGCAGTGGAGGGCCACCGCCGCGCCCTCCTCGGCGAAGCGCAGGGCGATGGCGGAGCCGATGCCGCCGCCCGCGCCGGTCACCAGGGCGGTCTGTCCGTCGAGGAGGGTCATGGGCGGCACAGTTCCGCGATCCGGGCGGCCTCCGCCGGGTAACGCGCCGTGAGGTCCCCCGGGTCGCCGTGTTCGTAGCCCTTGTAGGTGAATCCGGGGGCCATCGTGCAGCCGAAGAAGGCCCAGGCGCCGCCGGGGGCCACCCGGGCGCCCATCCAGGTGCGGGCGGGCACGGTGAGCTGGAGGTGCTGGCCGTCCCGCAGCCCGGGGCCCAGGACGGTGGTGCGGGTCGTGCCGTCGGGGGCGAGGAGCAGCAGGTGGAGCGGGTCGCCCAGGTAGAAGTGCCAGATCTCGTCGCTGGGCAGGCGGTGCAGGGCGCAGAAGTCGTCCGCGGTGAGCAGGGCCACTATGGCGGAGCCCTCGGGGCGGCCGTCCGGGCGCTCGGGCCCGGCCCAGGTGCGCCGGAACAGGCCGCCCTCGCGGGGGATCGGCTCCAGGCCGTAGTAGGCGATCAGCTCCTCAGGCGTGGTCACCCGGGAAGGCTACCTCCCGGTCCAGAAAGGCCAGTTGGGCACGCTTCTCGGGCAGGTACACGTCCGGGATGTCAACCTCGGGGAGGACCACCTCGGGGCCGCGCCGGAACCCCTGGCGTTCGAAGCGGGCGATCGCCTTGGTGTTGCGCCCGTCCGGGTCGACCACGACCCGGCGGCGGTCCAGGTCCAGCAGCACGTACGACGTCATCGCGGTCAGCAGGGCCGCGGTCCAGCCGGGGCGCGGGCCGGCCGCCGCGGCGGGCGCGAGGAGGAGGTGGACGCCGATGTCGCCGGGGCGGACCTCGTAGCACTCGCCGACCCGGTCGGCCCCGGGCTCGTAGGTCTGGAGCAGGGCTGCCGGTTCGCCGTCCTTGGTGACGAGGTGGGCGTGGTGGCTGTCGAGGCCGGCCATGTGGGCGTAGACCTCGGCCACTTGGGCCCGGGTGAGGCCGGTCATCCCCCAGAACGCGGCCCGTTCGTCGCTCACCCAGGCATGGACCACCTCCGCGTCGGCCGCCGGGTCGAGGGGGCGGATGCGGACGGTGCCGTAGCCGTCGATCACCTGTTCATGGACGTGCGGGTCGGTCATCGGTCTCCTTCTCCAGGCGGTCCCAGTCGGTGACGACGGGAACGAGTTCTCCCCTGAGCCACAGGGGGAGTTGGTCACGGTGGTGCGGTGAGCCGGGGACCCCGGACGCGCCGAAGGGCACCACCCAGCGGCTGTCCTCACGGCGGGCCAGATCCCAGACGTAACGGGCCGCCGGGCCGCGCGCGGCGAGGTCGGTCAGACCGGGCACGGCGGAGGTGCACAGCACGCAGTCGTGGTCGCCGGACAGGCCCGGTTCGTCGTACGACTCGTCGGGCAGCGCCCGCCAGGGGGCGAGGCGGTGGGTGCCGCCCCACGGGCCCGCCGGCGCCCCGGCGGCGACCTCCTCGACGGCGGCGCGTACGGCGGCGGGCCGGTCGACGCCGTACAACTCCTCGGCGCTCAGCAGATGTTCGAGGGCGAAGCCGATGCGCGGGACGAGGGCGAGCCAGGGGAGGAGGACCTCCGGGTAGGCGGGTGCTTCGGTCAGCGCGGCGAACGCCGGGTGCGCGGCGAGGTGCCGTACGACCGCGCCGCGCACCGCCGCGTACGTCGCCGCGTCGGCGCTGTCCGCGTCCATGCGGCGGTTCCAGGCCAGGAGGCGGTCCCTGAGCCGGGCGGCCTGGGGGGTGAGGTCGTCGAGCTCGGCCAGGTGGTCCAGGAGGGGCGCGGCGGAGGCGAGGTGGGTGTCCATGTGGATCGCGGGCAGGGCGTCGGCGGACCAGGTACGGCGCTCGTCGAGGAGGGTGCGGATGCGGGCGGCGCGGTGCGGTGGGGCGAACTCGGTGCCGAGGGGGTGGCCGGGCCGCGCTGGTTGGCCATCACCGCGATGCCGTCGGTCAGGTCGGCGCGGGGCATCTCGTGCCAGCCGTGCCAGTCGTGGCCGGGGTGCCAGGCGGGTACCAGACGGGTGCGGTTGGCCTCCGGCCGTACGGGTACGCGGCCTGCGACCCGGTGCAGGGTGGCGCCCTCGGTGTCGGCCGCCTGTACGACGTTGACGGGCTCGGCCCAGGTGTCGAAGGCGTGGTCGACGTCCTCGACCCGGCGGGCTCTGAGGAGGGGGAGGAGGGTGCTGAAGCCGAGGTCTTCTGTGACGCGGGGTGGGTAGCGGAGGGCCAGGGCCGACCCGGCTTCGCCTTCGGCGGCTCGTGGAGTGTCGTCTGCCACCTTCGCCTTGGCTCCGCCATTGGCGGCTCGCCTCGGTTCCGTTGACTCCAGGCCCTCCGGGCCGCCGGCGATCACCGGGCCCCGGTCTGTCTCGATGACCTCGATCTCCAGCGGGTCCTCCCCCGCGATCCGCACGGTTTCCGTGTGCCGACGGGCGCGGTGCCAGGTGCCGTCGGGGCCCAGGGCCTCGACACCCGCGCCCGTGCGGCGGAGGCGTTCGCGGTAGAGGTCCTGGTAGTCGGCCATGGCGTTGGTGATGGACCAGGCGACCGTGCCGGTGTGGCCGAAGTGGGCGATGCCCGGGACTCCGGGGACGGCCAGGCCGACGACGTCGAACTCGGGGCAGGAGAGGCGGATCTGCTGGTAGACGCCGGGGGCCTCGATGAAGCGGTGCGGGTCGCCGGCGAGGAGGGGCAGGCCGCTGACCGTGCGGTCGCCCGCGAGGAGCCAGCCGTTGCTGCCCGCCGTGCCGGGGCCGTCGGTGGCGAACAGGCCGACCGCCTCCGGGCCGAGGTGCCGTATCGCCTCCTCGCGCCACAGCTTGGCCGGGAAGCCCGCGAACAGGATGTGCGTGGCGAGCCAGATGCCGAGCGGGGTCCACGGCTGCCAGGGGGTGGGGGTGAGGCCGGTCCGGGTGAACTCGGGGGCGCGGCGGGCTCCTTCCGGCAGGCCCTCGTTGACGCCGTCCACGTACGCCCGGACCCAGTCCGCCGTCTCCGGGTCCCGTCTCTCCAGCGCGGTGAAGCAGCGTCTCGCGGTGTCGTCGAGGCGGGCGCGCCGGGCGAAGACGTCCCAGGGGAGGGCGCTCGCGCCGAGGAAGGCGGCCGAGGTGCCCTCGGAGCGGTGCCGCTCGACCTCCAGCTGCCAGGCACGGTCCAGGGCGGTGACGCGGCCCTGGGCGTGGGTGAGTTCGCGGGCGCCGGCGGCACGCAGGTGGGGGATGCCCCAGGCGTCGCGGTAGGTCTCGGTGGTCACCTTGGGACACCCCTTCGTTTTAGGTTAGCCTTGCCTAAGTCGATCGTGCAGGAATCGTACGCGAGGGGTGGAGACGCGATGGGGCAGGGGCGGGGCTGGGAGGGAGCGGTCCTACGACTGCTGCGCGCCAAGGACTTCGTGTGCACGGTCACCGAGGCGGAGGACGTCAGCCCGCACTACCGGCGGCTGCGGATGGCCGACGGCGGGCTGCTCGCCGCTGCCGGCGTCCACCCCACGATGTGGATACGGCTGTGGTTCTCCGACGCCGGCCGCCCGCACCAGCGGGCCTTCACCCTGGTCGACCCGGACCCGGCGACCGGCACCTTCGGCCTGGAGTTCGCGCTGCACGAGGGGTGCGCCAGCGACTGGGCGCGGGCCGCGCGGCCCGGGGACACCATCGAGGCGACCGTCCAGGGCACCGGGTTCCAGCAGCCCGATCCCGCCCCCTCGCATCTCGTCGCCGTCGGTGACCCGGCCTCGCTGCCCGCGATCAACTCCCTGCTCGGCGCCCTGGGTTCCGCCCCGGCGACGATCTGGTTCGAGGGCACCCTGGACGGCCTCCCCTGCCACGCCGACCCGTCCCGCCACGAGATCCGCGAGGTGCCCCGCCGCGACGCGGGGGCCCACCTGGCCGAGCGGGTCCGCGCCGAGCTGCCCGTCGTGCTCGACGGCACCCCTGACCCGTACGTCTGGATCGCCTGCGACACGGCCACCACCCGCACGCTGACCTCGTACGTGCGCAAGGAGCTGGGGCTGCCGAAGACCCGGGTGCATGCCCTGGGGTACTGGCGCGCGTCCTGACGCCCCAGGCGCGATCATCGACCCATGGACGTCACTCTGCACCTCGCCCAGGACCCCGAGGCCGACGCGCTGCTCGGGCGCAGTCCGCTCGCCGCGCTGACCGGGATGCTGCTCGACCAGCAGGTTCCGATGGAGTGGGCGTTCAAGGGGCCCGCGACCATCGCCGGGCGGATGGACGCCGAGGATCTGGACGCGCACGAGATCGCCGTGATGGACCCGGAGGCCTTCGCCGCGCTGCTCTCCGAGAAACCCGCCGTGCACCGCTACCCGGGCTCGATGGCCAAGCGGATCCAGCAGCTGTGCCAGTACCTCGTCGAGCACTACGACGGAGACGCCGAGCTGGTCTGGAAGGGCGTCGAGGACGGGCGTGAGCTGCTGCGGCGGCTGCAGGACCTGCCCGGGTTCGGCCGGCAGAAGGCCCAGATCTTCCTCGCCCTGCTCGGCAAGCAGCTGGGCGTCACACCCACGGGGTGGCGGGAGGCCGCCGGCGCCTACGGCGAGGCGAAGTCCTTCCGCTCCGTCGCCGACATCACCGGCCCCGAGTCGCTGGCCAAGGTACGCGCCCACAAACAGGAGATGAAGGCGGCGGCCAAGGCCGCGAAGACCGCGGGGAAGTAGGGCAGGCACCCGACCCGGGCGGCGGGGCGCCCGCGGGGGCGGGGCTCACCCGGACGATCCACCCCGGTGGCCGGGCCTGTCCGGGCGGGCCAAGCATGGAGCATGACCGAGGCACCCAGCGGTGACCCCTCCTGGGGGCGCGAGTACGACGATCGCAACGTCCACGCGGGAGGGGGCCCGCAGACACACCACGAGCCCGAGCCGCCCTTCGAGGGCCCCCTGCACGCGCTGTCCCGGGCCGCCTGGCAGGTCGTGCTGCTCACCGGCATCGCCTCGCTGGTCCTCGGCGTCCTGGTGCTGATCTGGCCGGGCCCCTCCCTGCTCGCCGCGGGTGTCCTGTTCGGCGTCTACCTCCTGATCAGCGGCATCTTCCAGCTGGTCGCCGCGTTCGGCACCCACAAGACGACCTCGCTGCGGGTGCTCGCCTTCATCAGCGGCGCCCTGTCGATCGTGCTGGGCCTGTTCTGCTTCCGCGGGCCCATGCAGTCGATCCTGCTGCTCGCCCTGTGGATCGGCATCAGCTGGGTGATCCGCGGGATCACCCAGACCCTGGCCGCCGCCTCCGACAGCCGTATGCCCGCCCGGGGCTGGCAGATCTTCCTCGGGATCGTCACCTTCATCGCCGGGATCGTGCTGATCGACTCGCCGTTCGAGTCGGTCGCCGTGCTGACCCTGGTCGGCGGCTGGTGGCTGGTGGTCGTCGGCGTCGTGGAGATCGTCACCGCGTTCCGCATCCGCGGCCGCGCCCGGCAGGTTCCGCACACCGTGTGATCCCCGTGGTACGCCGAGCGGGCGAATCTCCCGGCATGCGGGCTGCGGGGCGGGTGCCCGGCGGGCACAGAACCGCCGTGAGCGGGACCCCGAGCCTCCCCCGGAGCCGTACCTGGCTGCGGGTGCTCGTGCTGCTCCTCGCCCTGTGGGTGCCCGGCGCCCATCTGCAGGCCCAGGCGGCACCCGCCCCGGCCGTGTCGGCCGAGACCTCCGAACACGACGTCCTCGACACACTGCTACGGCCGCCCGCCCGCACCCTCCACCACACCGACGCACCCGAGCGCGCCGCTCCCCTGCCCGACCCGCCGGCGCCGGTACGCCCGGCCCTGCGCCCCTGCCCCGCCGTGCCACGGCCGCCGTACGCCGTCCCCCTGCTCAGAACGGTGGTCCTGCGCTGCTGACCGTGCCCTTTCCCCAGGCCAGTCAGCTCGACGCAAGGAACCGACCATGCCCACAGACCCGTACGCGGTCCTGCGCGCCCTGCTGCGCGCGGAGGCCCGACGCAGCGCACCACCCCAGCCGGAACGGAAGAACCCGCAACCACGGCAGCCGGCGAAGGAGGACGACCGCTGACACACCGGCGGAGGCGACCACCGCCTCCGCCGGCCCACACGACACGGCCAACGCCCCCGCCCAGCCCCGCGGCACGGCCAACGCCCCGCCCAGCCCCGCGGCACGGCCAACCACGCCGCCCTGCCGAGCGGTACGGCCAACCACGCCGCCCGGCCGCACAGCACCGCCGCCGCCCCGCCCAGCCCCGTGGCACGCGGCCAACCACGCCGCCCTGCCGAGCGGTACGGCCAACGCCCCTGCCCGGCCGCACAGCACCGCCGCCGCCCCGCCCAGCCCCGCGGTACGGCCGAGACGCCCCCGCCCGCCCCCGCGACCCGACCGACGCCCCCGCCAAGCCGCTCGGTACAGGTAGCGCCCCACCGCGCCACACCGAACACCCACCGACACGCCCGGCCGCCCACTACGGATTGCGTCCACCGGGCCACACCGAACACCCACCGCCCCCGCCCAGCGCCACGGAACGCCTGCCGCCCCCGCCCGGCCCCCGCCGAACGCCTACCGTCTCCGTCGCGCGGTGCCGAACAGGGACCGGGTGATCTCGCGGCCGATCTGGGTGCCGACCGAGCGGGCCAGGGACCTGAACATTCCGCTGCTGACGACCTGTTCGACGAGGGACGGCTCCTCCTCGGGAGCCTTGGGAGTCGCGGGAGGCCTGGCGGCCTTCGGGGCGGCCTCGGGCGCCTGTGGCCGCTCGGCGCTCAGCTTCTCGTACGCCGACTCACGGTCCACAGCCTGTGCATAACGCCCGTGGAGCGCGGACCCCTGCACCGCGCGGTCCAGCTCGGCCCCGTCCACCGGGCCCATCAGGGACTCCGGTGCGCGCAACCGGGTGGCGGCGACCGGGGTCGGGGCGCCCTTCTCGCTGAGCACGGTCACCACGGCCTCGCCGGTACCCAGGCCGGTGAGGAGTTCCTCCAGGTCGTAGGCGGAGTTCGGGAAGGTCTTCACGGTCGCCTTCAGCGCCTTCTGGTCGTCCGGGGTGAAGGCCCGGAGCGCGTGCTGGACCCGGTTGCCGAGCTGGGCGAGGACGTCGGACGGTACGTCCTTCGGGGTCTGCGTCACGAAGAAGACGCCCACCCCTTTCGAGCGAATCAGGCGCACGGTCTGCGTGATCGACTCCAGGAACGCCTTGGAGGCGTCGTTGAAGAGCAGGTGCGCCTCGTCGAAGAAGAAGACCAGCTTGGGCTTGTCGGCGTCACCGATCTCCGGCAGGTCGTGGAAGAGGTCGGCCAGCAGCCACATCAGGAACGTCGAGAAGAGCAGCGGCCGGTCCTGGACGGCCGGGAGTTCGAGCACCGAGACGACGCCCCGCCCGTCCGGCGCCGTACGCAGCAGATCCGCCGTGTCGAACTCCGGCTCCCCGAAGAAGTCCGCCATGCCCTGCGCCTCGAAGGCGGTCAGGGAGCGCAGGATCACCCCGGCCGTGGCCGTGGACAGGCCGCCGATGTTCCTCAGCTCGGCCTTGCCCTCGTCGGAGGTCAGGAACGCGACGACCGCCCTGAGGTCCTTGAGGTCGATCAGCTCCAGGCCCTTGGTGTCGGCGTAGTGGAAGATCAGGCCGAGGGACTGCTCCTGGGTCTGGTTGAGCTGGAGCACCTTCGACAGCAGCACCGGGCCGAAGCTGGTGATCGTGGCCCGCACCGGGATGCCGTGGCCGAGCCCGCCGAGCGCGAGGAACTCAGCCGGGAAGCCGGCCGGCGTCCACTGCTGGCCCACCTCGGCGGCGCGCCCCTGGACCCGGTCGCTCGGCTGCCCCGGCCGCGCGATGCCGGACAGGTCGCCCTTGATGTCCGCGAGGAACACCGGCACACCCTGCGCCGACAGCTGCTCGGCGATCAGCTGGAGCGTCTTGGTCTTGCCGGTGCCGGTGGCGCCCGCGACGAGACCGTGCCGGTTCAGCACGGGGAGCGGGATGCGGACCGGCGCGCCCGGGTGACAACCGCCGTCCCACAGCAGGGCGCCGAGGTCGAGCGCGGGACCGGTGAAGGCGTACCCGGCCGCGATCCGCTGGGCCTCTGCGGGGAGCGTCTCGCTGTCACTCATCTCCAACCCCTGTTCCCGATAGGCCCCGCTATGATCCGTTTCGCCACGGCTTTTCCAGCGTCGCACTCCGTCGCCTTGGCTGCGCCCGGAACGTCTTGACCGGTAGGCTTTCCGTGTGATCTTCAAGCGCATCGGAAACGGCCGGCCGTACCCCGACCACGGCCGGGAAAGCACCCGGCAGTGGGCGGACGTCGCGCCGCGCCCGGTCCGCCTCGATCAGCTCGTGACGACCAAGGGGCAGCTCGACCTGGAGACCCTGCTGGCCGAGGACTCGACGTTCTACGGCGACCTCTTCGCGCATGTCGTGAAGTGGCAGGGCGACCTGTATCTGGAGGACGGCCTCCACCGTGCGGTCCGCGCCGCCCTCCAGCAGCGCCAGGTACTGCACGCGCGCGTGCTCGAACTCGACTGACCGCGGCACGACACGGCCGTTGACCCTTTTGGGTTCCGCTGAGCGGCGTCGACTGATCATCTAATAGGCATCGCCGCCCGGGCGCACTACGCTGCGCTCATGAGCATGCTGACTCCTCCCGGCATGGGCGGCCAGTACCGGATCACGGGGGACAAATACCCTCGGATGCGCCCTCCCCGGCGACGCGGCAGGCTCGTGTTCGCCGTGGTGGCGTCCGTCGCCGTCCTCGGCCTGATCGGCTGGGGCACGCTGCAGCTCATCGACGCCTTCACCGGCGGCGACAAGAAGACCGCGGCGTCCGGCCCCAGGGCGGAGTGCCGTACCAAGGCGAGTACCGCCGCACAGGTGAAGGCGCTGCCCAAGCCCGGCGAGATCACCGTGAACGTCTACAACGCCACCGCGCGCACCGGGCTCGCCAAGGACACGGCGGACGAACTGAAGAAGCGCGGCTTCAAGATCGGCAACGTGGGCAACGCGTCCAAGCAGTACGACAAGAAGGTCAAGGGCACCGGAATACTCCTCGGCCCCGCCTCCGCCCTGAACACCTCACTGCCGGTCCTCGCCACCCAGCTGACCGACACCGAACCCCGCACCGACACCCGCAAGGGCACCGACGTCGACCTGATCATCGGCGACGGCTTCAAGACCCTCACGCAGCGAACGGCCGCCGACCAGGCACTGGTCAAGCTGACAGCACCCGAGCCGACGGCGTCTACGAAGAAGAGCTGCTGAACAACTCCCCAGGGGCGCGGCAAGGCGCCCCGGCCCTTACTCCGCCGCGCCGTAAAGCCGATCCCCCGCGTCCCCCAGCCCCGGCACGATGTACCCGTGCTCGTTGAGGTGATCGTCGACAGCCGCCGTCACCACAGTCACCGGCGTCCCCGCCAGCTCCCGCTCCATGACCTCGACACCCTCGGGCGCGGCAAGCAGCACCACCGCGGTCACATCATCCGCACCGCGCTTGATCAGCTCCTGGATGGCCGCGACCAGCGTGCCGCCGGTGGCCAGCATCGGGTCCAGCACATACACCTGCCGCCCCGAGAGATCCTCCGGCATCCGCGAGGCGTACGTGGACGCCTGCAGCGTCTCCTCGTTGCGGATCATGCCCAGGAAGCCCACCTCCGCGGTCGGCAGCAGCCGGACCATGCCGTCCAGCATGCCGAGACCGGCGCGCAGGATCGGCACGACCAGCGGGCGCGGGCGGGCGAGCTTGACGCCGGTGGTCTGCGCGACCGGCGTCCGGACGTCGACGGCCTCGGTCCGTACGTCCCGCGTGGCCTCGTAGGCGAGCAGGGTGACCAGTTCGTCGGCGAGCCGCCGGAAGGTCGCGGAGTCGGTGCGCTGGTCGCGCAGCGTGGTGAGCTTGTGGGCGACCAGGGGGTGGTCGACGACGTGGAGACGCATGCCCCTAACAGTAACCGCGCTCGGTGGCCCCTTGCTCTGGCATCAAACCGCCCGTCCGAGGGAAAGTGGGAGGGACGGACCGGGGGTGGTGTGACTGTGCCTGACCAGCCTGACCGCAAAACCGACGCCGCCGAGCCGGAACAGCCCGAGACCGAAGCCGAGCGCCGGCGCCGCCGCGCCCAGTTCCTGCGCGATCTCGCCGAGGCCCGCGCGCTGCGCGAGCGCGTCCAGCCCCGGCGCACCAAGGCCGCCCGACTGCGCCACGCCATGCGGATGCGGACCTTCCGCTGGTAGGGCGGGACCGGGTGCACGGGCAGCGCAAGGTGAGATCCCGGTGAGGAAGATCCGTGCCCGCTCCGACATTTGGGAGGTGGGCGTGCGTGGGTGCTCGGAAAAGCCGCGTACGATCCGCAGGTGGCGGCAACGAGTGCGCTGGTGAGTCCTTCGCCCCCGGAAGTTCCCCCGGGTGCCGGACTCACGATCAAAACAGCCAGACACAGGGAGCCGAAGACGTCCCCTGAACGCCTTGTTTCTGCCACGATTCCGAGTGGGTGGGGCTCGGAGCACAGCTCTCTCCGCCCAGAACCTCCGCCGGGGGGACCCCCAACCGGCACGCCTATGACCAGTGGGAGAGTCACGGTGTACTTCGCCGCACTGCTCGCGCGCACCGAAGACGGGTGGGAAGCGAGCGACACAGAGCTCGACGATGTGGAGACCCTGTCGGATCTGGCCGACCTGGCCCGGGAAGCCACTCCCGACGAGGACACGGTGTTCGTCCTGATCGAGCAGGAGGACGCCTGGTTCGGTCTCGTCCGCGTGGACGGCGAGGAGGACCCTCGCATCTTCGTCTCGGACGCGGCCGCCGCCGCCCGCAGCGCCTACGGTGAGCTGCTGCTCACCGACGAGCTCCTCGGCCGGGAGCCCGGCTCCGACGACGGCCCCGACCTGGACTCGCTGGACCTCGACGGCACCGAGGACGGCGAGACCGAGGACGAGGACGACGAGGAGGGCTCCGCCGTCGGCGCGGTGCCGCACGGCCCGGTGGGCGACGGCCGCATCCTCGACGACCTGGGCGTCAGCGAGAAGGAGCTGCTGGGCCTGGACCCGAACGAGGCGCTGGCCGAGATCGCCGAGGCCCTGGGCGCCTCGGACGTGCTGGAGACCGTCCGCTGACCGCTTCGCACACGGAAGGCGCGCCGGACCCGGTACGCGACCGCTGGCGGGCCGCGATGCGGCTCGCCCTGGACGAGGCCGAGCTGGCCGTCCGGGGCGGGGACGTCCCCGTCGGCGCCGTCGTGCTGTCCCCGGACGGTACGACGGTGCTCGGGGCCGGGCACAACGAGCGCGAGGCCACCGGCGACCCCACGGCCCACGCGGAGGTCCTGGCGATCCGGCAGGCCGCAGCGAGGCTCGGTGAATGGCGGCTGAGCGGATGCACGCTGGTGGTCACCCTGGAGCCCTGCACGATGTGTGCGGGCGCGCTCGTGCAGTCCCGCGTGGACCGGGTGGTCTACGGCGCCCGCGACGACAAGGCGGGCGCGGCCGGCTCCCTCTGGGACGTCGTACGGGACCGGCGGCTCAACCACCGGCCCGAGGTCATCGAGGGCGTCCTGGCCGAGGACTGCGCCCGGATTCTCACGGAGTTTTTCCGGGGCCGCTGAATACCGATTTCAAACCCTGCCCCACCTTGCTGTAAGGTCTCCCTCGGTAGCGTGTCCGAGCGGCCGAAGGAGCTCGCCTCGAAAGCGAGTGTGGCGCAAGTCACCGAGGGTTCAAATCCCTCCGCTACCGCTGAAGAAGGGCCCCGTCGCGAGACGGGGCCCTTCGTGCATGGTCGGCAAAGGACCCCGACGGGCGGGCCGTTGGTCCCGGAACGGGGCGTGAAGGTTACACTCGCCGCCGGCAACAGGGGTCCCACGGGGCACACAGGCACAGGGGAGGCCGCGGTGACGGTGAACGCCAAGAAGATCGCCGTGTACGTGCTCGTGGTCTTCGCGCTGTACGTGATCATCACGGATCCGGCCAAGGCGGCCGACTACGTCCAGATAGCCTTCGAGGGCATATCGGACGCGGCCAAGGCCATAGGTGACTTCATGACCTGGATCGCCAACGGAGCAAAGAACTGAGCACGCAGCCGAGAGAGCTGAGGTACACCCCATGATCCGCCACCTGGTCCTCTTCAAGCTCAACGAGGGCGTCGAGCGCGACGATCCGCGGGTCGTCGAGGGCGTGGAGGCCTTCCGGGCGCTCGGCGGCCAGATCGAGGAGCTGCGCTTCTGGGAGTGCGCCTGGAACATCAGCGACCGGCCGATCGCCTACGACTTCGCGATCAACTCGGCGGTCGAGGACACGGACGCCCTCAAGCGCTACCTGGAGCACCCGGCCCATCAGGCGGGCGTCGCGCTGTGGCGGGAGTTCGCCACGTGGGTGATCGCCGACTACGAGTTCTGAGCCCCTCGCCCCAGGAGCCCTCCGCCGGGAACGGCGGGGGGCTTTCGTGCGTCTTATGGCCCAACTTGGCGCCGTTTGACCACAACACGGCGCTATCCGGTGCTTGCACACAGTGCACATGTCTTGTGATGCTATGACCGCTTTTGACGGATGATTGACCGATGAAGAGGTGGCGTTGACCGTGTCGGCCAGTACTGCGCCGCCCCAGGACGAGGCGCCCGCCCCAGCCCCCGCCTCCGCTCCCCCCGCCCCCGCCACGGCCCCTCCCGCCCCCGAGAAACGCCGCGGCGCCGACACCCGCGCCCTGACCCAGGTGCTCTTCGGCGAGCTGAAGGACCTCAGGCCGGGCACCCCGGAGCACAACCGGGTACGCGGGGCGCTCATCGAGGCCAACCTCCCGCTCGTGCGCTACGCCGCCGCCCGCTTCCGCTCCCGCAACGAGCCGATGGAGGACGTCATCCAGGTCGGCACCATCGGCCTGATCAACGCCATCGACCGCTTCGACCCCGACCGGGGCGTGCAGTTCCCGACCTTCGCGATGCCGACCGTCGTCGGCGAGATCAAGCGGTACTTCCGGGACAACGTCCGCACGGTCCACGTACCGCGCCGGCTGCACGAGCTGTGGGTCCAGGTCAACAGCGCCACCGAGGACCTCACCACGGCCTTCGGGCGCCAGCCGTCGACCGCCGAGATCGCCGAGCGGCTGCGGATCGGCGAGGACGAGGTGCTCTCCTGCATCGAGGCCGGGCGGTCGTACCACGCCACCTCGCTGGAGGCCGCGCAGGAGGGCGACGGGCTGCCGGGCCTGCTGGACCGCATCGGCTACGAGGACCCGGCCCTGGACGGCGTGGAACACCGCGACCTGGTCCGCCATCTCCTCGTCCAACTCCCCGAGCGCGAACAGAGAATCCTTCTCCTGCGCTACTACAGCAATCTCACCCAGTCTCAGATCAGCGCGGAACTCGGCGTGTCCCAGATGCACGTCTCGCGGCTACTCGCGCGTAGCTTTCAGCGGCTGCGTTCCGCGAATCGGATCGAGGCATAACCGGCGCACGGGCGCACGGACCGGAACACACCAGCTCGCACCCGTTCGCAAGCAGGATCGATCGGTAACCGGCGAGAGCGAATCGCTCACCAGGGCGGTTCCCGACAGTTGTGCCCCGAAAAGCCGTCAGACCCCTTCTTTCCAGGGCCGATTCGTAACTCACGTGTCGACATGTCACTACAGCGTGTTGCCGACATGTGACATTCTGCGGGAAGCGCGTTTGCCGGGCCTCCGGCACCGGTATTCAGGTGAAGGCTGCGTTGCTCGAAAGGCATCGCCGCCGCGACCGTCCCGCGACCCAAAGGGGGTGGCATGTCCGCAGACCAGGGCAGCTCGAAGGTGCTCACGCCCACGAGCGAGGCAGCGCCCAAGGAGCTCCACGCTCTCGACGTCCTCGATGACGTCACGGCCCTCGAAGCCGTGCCGGCCCCGCCCGTCCAGGCCCCCGATGCCGCTCCGGCCCTCCCGGCCACGGCGGACATCGACACCCGCACCCTGTCCCGCTCCCTGTTCCTGCGGCTCGCCGCACTCGACGAGAACAGCCCCGAGCGCGCCTACGTCCGGGACACCCTGATCGAGCTGAACCTCCCGCTCGTGCGCTACGCGGCGGCCCGCTTCCGCTCGCGCAACGAGCCGATGGAGGACATCGTCCAGGTCGGCACCATCGGCCTGATCAAGGCGATCGACCGCTTCGACTGCGAACGGGGCGTGGAGTTCCCGACGTTCGCGATGCCGACGGTCGTGGGCGAGATCAAGCGCTTCTTCCGCGACACCTCGTGGTCGGTGCGCGTGCCGCGCCGGCTCCAGGAGCTGCGGCTGGCCCTCACCAAGGCCAGCGACGAGCTGTCCCAGAAGCTGGACCGCTCCCCGACGGTGACCGAACTGGCCGCGGTGCTCGGCGTCTCCGAGGAGGACGTGGTCGACGGCCTCGCGGTCGGCAACGCCTACACCGCCTCCTCGCTCGACTCCCCGGCCCCCGAGGACGACGGCGGCGAGGGCTCCCTGGCCGACCGGCTCGGCTACGAGGACACGGCCCTGGAGGGCGTGGAGTACCGCGAGTCCCTCAAGCCGCTGCTCGCCAAACTGCCGCCCCGGGAGCGCCGGATCATCATGCTGCGCTTCTTCGCCAACATGACCCAGTCCCAGATCGGCGAGGAGGTCGGCATCTCCCAGATGCACGTCTCCCGCCTGCTGACCCGGACCCTGGCCCAGCTGCGCGAGGGGCTCATCTCCGACTGAGGCTTCCCATCTGACGGAGCGTCAGCCACCATGGCCGGATGCTTCGCACCCGGACACTTCGTACCCGGACATCTCGTACGACGACACGGACACAGGGCCGCCGAGGCGCCGTCACGGCAGCGTCGGCGGCCGTCGTGTGTCTGGGCGTGACCCTGGCCGGGTGCGGGGGCGGCGACCGGGACGGGTACGCGGCGGTGGGCGGCGTGCCGAGCCCTGCGGGTTCGGCGGGGGCGCCGACAGGAGCGGTACGGATGGTCCCGCTGGACGGGCCGACCTCCGACTCCAACTCACGGTCGGGCAGGCCGCCTTCGGATACGCCCTCCGAAACACCCCCGTCAGGGATCCCGTCGGCCGGCGCGAGCACCACACCCGACAGCACCACACCCGACCCTGCGGACACCTCACCGAGCCCCACCGGCGCGGGCACGACCGCCCCGGAGCAGCCGTCGCCCACCCCAACTCCCAGCCGCACCAAGCCCCCCGCGCCCGCCGACCTCAGCTGGGGCGATCCGTCGCGCCAGGGCACGGACAAGCGCTGGTGCGAGAAGGTGACCGTCGGCTTTCACAACTCCGGCGGTACGGCGGTGCGTTCGGGCACGGTGACGTTCGGGACGCACATCATCGGCGCGCTCGGCATCGACTGGGGAACGGTCGAGTCGACCGCGGACCTCCCGGTGCCGATCGGGCCGGGCGCGCGCACGGACCACACCTGGACGGTGTGCGTGGATGCCTGGCGCGTCCCGCTGGGCATGCACATCGAGACGCGGGACGTGTCCGCCGAGTGGAAGTAGCCGTACGCCTTACTTGAGCGCCAGCCAGGCCACCGCCGCGACGACGGCCACGGCGACGACGACGCCGATGATCAGGCCGATGCGCGGTCCCGAGGAGGAGGCGGCGGCCGCCTGCTGCCGGCCCCCCTGGGGAGCCTCGTCGACGAACGCGCGGAACATCTGGGTGCTGCCGGCGGGGTCGTAGTTGCCCTGGGGGCCCTGGGTGTTAGCCATGGCCCGAGACACTAGCGAATCCAGGTGGCCGACCCAAGTGCGGGGCCACCGGGACAGAGGGGGGCAGGCCACCCGCCCCCACCTGCGTATTTACAGTCGCAATACTTGCCTTTGCCAAGTTTTTGCGCCAGCCGCCCCCGATTTGTTTGCCTGCAGCAACCAACAGATCTATGGTTGCCCCAAGCAACGAATACGGGAGGTGTGATGGCCGGGCAGGCGCAGTACGAAGAGCTGGCGCGTCAGCTCAGTGCCGTCGGAGCCGTGAAACGGGACATGGGGCGGATCCTGCCGCCCGAGTGCCCGGGCGGCTCGGCCGCCGTGCTGACCCTGCTCGGTCGCCACGGCGACATGCGCATGAGCAAGCTCGCCGAGCTGCTCGCCGTGGACATGTCGGTCACCAGCCGGCATGTCGCGCACGTCGCCGCACGCGGCTGGATCGAGCGGTCACCGGACCCCGCGGACAAGCGCTCGCGCATCCTGCGCCTGACGCCCACGGGCCTGGAGCAGCTCGACGAGCTGTCCCGGCGGACCACCCATCTGCTCGCCGACCGGCTGAGCGACTGGACCGACGACGAGGTCGGCCAGCTCATCCGGCTGATGACGCGCCTGCGCGACAGCTTCGGCGACTGCCGGTCCGCCCCGCCACGGCCGCCCGCACCCGTACTCGAAGAGACCACCCGTACACCCGCAAGCACGTAAGCAAAGGAAGCCCATGGCAACGACCACACCAGCCGGTGTGCGGGCTCACGCCAAGCACGGGGGAGGTTCCTCGGCGGACCACGCCCCGATGACGCACCGGCAGATCATGGAGGCCCTGTCCGGGCTGCTGCTCGGCATGTTCGTGGCGATCCTGTCGTCCACGATCGTCTCCAACGCCCTGCCGCACATCATCGGTGACCTCGGCGGCGGTCAGTCCGCCTACACCTGGGTGGTCACCGCCGCCCTGCTGTCGATGACCGCGGCCACTCCCCTGTGGGGCAAGCTCGCCGACCTGTACAGCAAGAAGGCGCTCGTCCAGATAGCCCTGGTCATCTACGTCCTGGGCTCGATGGCGGCCGGCCTGTCGCAGAACGCCGGCATGCTGATCGCCTGCCGTGTCGTCCAGGGCATCGGCGTCGGCGGCCTGTCCGCCCTGGCGCAGATCGTCATGGCGGCGATGATCTCCCCGCGTGAGCGCGGCCGTTACTCCGGCTACCTGGGCGCCACGTTCGCCGTCGCGACCGTCGGCGGCCCGCTGCTCGGCGGTGTCATCACCGACACCTCCTGGCTGGGCTGGCGCTGGTGCTTCTACGTCGGTGTCCCCTTCGCGATCATCGCGCTGATCGTGCTGCAGAAGACCCTGCACCTGCCCGTGGTCAAGCGGGAGGTCAAGGTCGACTGGGGCGGCGCGTTCGTCATCTCCGCCGCCGTGTCGCTGCTGCTGATCTGGGTCACCTTCGCCGGTGACAAGTACGACTGGATCTCGTGGCAGACGTACGCGATGGTCGGCGGCTCGATCGTCCTCGGCGCGCTGTTCGTGCTGGTGGAGTCCAAGGCGAGCGAGCCGATCATCCCGCTGCGCCTGTTCCGCAACCGCACGATCACGCTGGCCTCGCTCGCCTCGCTGTTCGTCGGTGTCGCGATGTTCACCGGCACGGTGTTCTTCAGCCAGTACTTCCAGCTGGCCCGCGACAAGTCCCCGACGATGTCCGGCGTCATGACGATCCCGATGATCGGCGGTCTGTTCATCTCCTCGACCGTCTCGGGTCAGTTCATCACCCGCACCGGCCGCTGGAAGGCCTGGCTGGTCAGCGGCGGCGTGCTGGTGACGGCCGGCCTGATGATGCTCGGCAGCCTCCGCTACGACACCGACTACTGGAAGATGGCCATCTGGATGGCCCTGCTGGGTCTCGGCATCGGCATGATGATGCAGAACCTGGTCCTCGCCACGCAGAACCAGGTGGCGCCCTCCGACCTCGGCTCGGCCAGCTCCACGGTCACCTTCTTCCGCTCGCTCGGCGGTGCGATGGGCGTCTCCGCGCTGGGCGCCGTGATGTCCCACCGGATCACGCACTACGTCACCGACGGCATCTCCGCCCTGAGCCCCAAGTACCAGGCCGCGCTCGCCGGTTCCAGCTCCACCGACAGCATCCCGGACATGGACAAGCTCCCGGTCCCGCTGCGCACGCTGCTGGAGAGCGCCTACGGCCACGGCATCGCCGACGTCTTCTTCATCGCCGGATGCCTCGCCGCCGTCGCCTTCCTGATCACGCTGTTCATCAAGGAGGTCCCGCTGAAGACCAAGGGCGCGCTGGCCCAGGCCGCCGAGGGCGAGACCCCGGCCACCGCCCCCGTGGAGCACACCCTGGAGCAGCCCGTGCAGGAACCCACCCCGGAGCAGGTGCCCAGCTGGGCCGCGCCCGTCGCCTCGACGGCCGGCTCCCCCGAGGCGCCCGCCACCGCCACCCGGCCGATGACCGCGGTCGCCACGATCGCCGAGCCCGGCCCGGCGGGCGGCGGCACCCCGGTCCACGGCTTCGTCCGCGGCGCCGAGAGCGCCCCGGTCCCGCAGGCCGCGGTCACCCTGATCTCCCTCTCCGGCCGCCAGCTGGGCCGCTCGGTCGCCCAGGCCGACGGCTCCTACGGGCTGGCCGCGCCGGGCACGGGCTCGTACGTGCTGATCGCCTCCGCCGACGGCTACCAGCCGCAGGCCTCCACGATCGTGGTGGGCGAGGAGCCGCTGTCGTACGACATCCTGCTCAGCGGCACCAGCGGGCTGAGCGGTGTGGTCCGGGCGGCCGGGAGCGCGCTGCCGGTCAAGGACGCGATGGTGATCGTCACCGATGTGCGCGGGGACCTGCTGGCCACCGCGGCCAGTGGGGAGCAGGGCGAGTTCGCCTTCACCGAGCTGGTGCCGGGCGTGGTGACCGTCGCGGTGAACGCGGCCGGGTACCGTCCGCGCGCCCTGCCGGTCGAGATCGGCGCCACCGGCGTCACCCGGATCGAGGTCGACCTCGACGCCGGCGCCCAGCTGCTGGGGGTCGTACGGGCCCCGCACGGTCCGCTGGCCGACGCCCGCGTGACCCTCGTGGACGCGGCGGGCAACGTGGTCGGCACGGCCACCACCGGGACGGACGGGGCGTACGCCTTCGCCGACCTGGACAACGGCGAGTACACCGTCATCGCGACGGGCTACCCGCCGGCGGCCACCGCCCTGACCGTCTCCGGCACCGGAGTCGACGGCCACGACATCGAACTCGCCCACCCCGGCGAGTAGTTCACACCCCGGCCCGTGGTGCGCGCACCGCCATGCGCGCGCCACGGGCCGGTCTCATACGACCAATTTGTAAGCCTTTGTAATTCCTTGCAGGGAGAAAACGGGATGGGACTGACCGCGAGGATCCGTACCCGGGACGGATGGGCCGTGTCGCACGCGGTCGTCACGGTGACGGACATGACCGGTACGCAGGTGCTGCGGGCCGAGGCGGACGCCGAGGGTGCCGTACGGGACACCACCGGGCTGGCGCCGGGGGCGTACACGGTGATCGTGACCGCCGTCGGGTACGCGCCCGCCGCCTCCAGCGCGCTCGTCACCGCGAGCGGGCGGGCCGAGGTCGGCACGGTGACACTCGCCCGGCAGGGCGGCACCGAACTGCCGCCGCCCGGCCCGTGGACCGTCGACCCGGTGCACTCCTCCGTCGCCGCCGTCGCCCAGCACCTGGGCATCTCCAGCGTGCACGGCCGGTTCACGGAGTTCGGCGGGTCGATCGAGATCGCCCCCGACGACATCACCAAGTCCCGCGTGGAAGCGGTGATCCGGGCCGCCTCCGTCGACACCGGCAACGGGATGCGCGACACGCACCTGCGCTCCGCCGACTTCCTCGACGTCGAGCGGCACCCCGAGATCACCTTCCGCTCGACCGGCCTGTCCCAGGCCGGCCCGGACCGCTGGACGGTCCACGGCGAGCTGGCGATGCACGGAGTCGTACGGCCCGTCGACCTGGACCTGGCCTACCTCGGCACCGGCGCCGACCCGTGGGGCGGCACCCGCGCCGCCTTCCGCGCCACCACCGAGCTGCACCGCGAGGACTTCGCGATGAACTACAACCAGGTCCTCCAGGCGGGCATCGCCGCCATCGGTACGACCCTCAGGGTCGAGCTGGACATCCAGGCGGTCCAGGGCGACACACTGCCCACCGCCTGACGTGCACCGGTGAGCCTGTGCCCGGCAGGGTCAGGCTGACCGGTCCACCGGCGCTCTAGGCTGCGCCCATGGCACCCAACATCGCGACGAACACCCGCGTCTCGCTGGACGACCTGCTGGACTTCGTACGACCCCGCCACCGCGCGATCCTGCTCACCCGCCGCGCCGACGGCAGCCCCCAGGGCTCCCCGCTGACCTGCGGGGTCGACGACTCGGGCCGGATCGTGGTCTCCACCTACCCCGAGCGCGCCAAGACCCGCAACGCCAAGCGCGACCCGCGGGTCAGCCTGCTCGTCCTGAGCGACGAGTGGAACGGCCCCTGGGTCCAGATCGACGGCACCGCCGAGGTCGTCGACGCCCCCGACTCCGTGGAGCCCCTGGTCGAGTACTACCGCAACATCGCCGGCGAGCACCCCGACTGGGACGAGTACCGGGCGGCCATGATCAAGCAGGGCAAGTCGATCATCCGGGTGACTCCGGAGCGGTGGGGGCCGGTGGCGACCGGCGGCTTCCCCGCGCGGCTTGCTCCGCAGGAATGACGGTGGCCTAAGAGCTCGGGGGCCTGGGTGTGCGTGCGGCTGCGGGTGCGTTGTGGCTAATCGCGCAGTTCCCCGCGCCCCTGGGGCGCTTCAGTCGCCGCCCTTTTCCACCATCGCCTCGATGCCGGCCACCAGCAGGTCCAGGGCGAAGGTGAAGTCCCGGTCCAGCATCTCGGCGACCGTGTCTCCGCCGCGGGCGTCCATGATCTCCTTGGTCTCCTGGAGATAGTCCGCGGCCTCGGGGTCCTGCCGGGCCGACGTCATGGCCTGCTGGAAGTAGTCGTCCGGGGGCAGGCCGGAGTCCGCGATCCGGGACAGGAACTGACCCTCCAGCGTGCCGTAGCCGTACACGAACTGGAACACGGCCGAGATGGCGCTCGTCACCCGGTGCGCGGGCAGCCCGGCACGGCGGATGACCCGCTGCACCGTGCGCGAGAAGGCGAGCGACTCGGGGCCGATGTTGAGGTACCGGCCGGCCAGCGGCGACATCCAGGGGTGGCGCACCAGCAGCGCCCGGTACTCGGCGGCCAGCGCCCGCAGCTGCTCCCGCCAGTCGCCCTCGTCCTCGACGGCGGGCAGCCGCAGCTCGCCGTAGGCCGCGTCCAGGGCGAGTTCGAGCAGGTCGTCCTTGGTGTCGACGTACCAGTACAGGGACATCGCGGTGACGTTCAGCTCACCGGCGAGCCGCCGCATGGAGAACTTCGCCAGCCCCTCCGCATCCAGCAGCCGCACACTCTCGGCGGTGATCCGCTCCCGGTCGAGCCCCGAGGGCTGCGCGCTACGCCCACCACGCCGCGCCTTCCCCTCCAACCACACACTGGCCCGCACCGACCGCGCATCACCCTTCGCCATCAACGCACCTCTCTGGACTTCCGGCCACTTCTCAAGATGCTAGATGTGCAGCAGCACACATACCCATCCCCCCGAACTGTCAGGCGACATTCCGCTCCGCCCGCCGCAGAAGCCCCGCAGCCACAAACCCACCCACCAGCACAGCAACAGCCCCCACCAACTGCCCGGCCCCGAGCCCAGAAGACAACGACTCCCCCGAGGCAACGGAAGAGCTGAGCACAGCCCCCAGCACGGCAACCCCCAGACCGTTGCCGAACTCAGCCAACGTGCCGTTGATCCCGGCCCCCACCCCCGCCTTCTCCGAAGGAATCGCACTCATGATCGCGTGCGCCATGGCCGGGTTGGCGACAGCGCATCCCACACCGATCAGCAGCAACCCCACCAACGTCCCCGCATACCCCCCGGAGTCCAGCTCCGCGATGGACACCAGCCCCAACGACATCAGCACCATCCCCATCGCGATCGACACCGGAGTCCCCAGCCGCTGCCCCCACTTCGCCGACACCCCCGAGAAGTTGAGCACCACCACCGCCAAGGCCAGCGGAGCCGTCCGCAACCCCGCCTCCAAGGGGCCGTACCCGAGCACGAACTGAAGGTGCTGGGTCAGCAGAAACAGCGCTCCGCCCATACCGAACGTGATGAGCACGGCCCCGGCCACCGCCCCCGTGAACCGCCGGTCCCGGAAGAAGTACGGGTCGAGCATCGGCTCGTCGACCCGGCTCTCCCAGTACGCGAACCCGGCGAGCACCACGACCGCGAGGGCGGCCGTACCGAGCACCCGCGGTGAGGTCCAGCCGTGCTCGGGACCGGAGATGATCGCGAAGACGAGCGAGGCCATGCCGATCGTCGACAACAGCGCGCCGAGCAGGTCCGGGCGGTCGCCGCGGCCCGGGGGTCCCGGGGGTGTCCCCCGGGAAAATGCAGCCTTCGACTCCGGCACAAGGGCCACGGCCGCGGCCAGGCCCAGCGCCGCGACCGGGATGTTGATCAGGAAGATCGCGCCCCACCAGAAGTGGTTCAGCAGGAAGCCCCCGATGAGCGGGCCGGCCGCGAAGCCCAGCGCGTTGACCGCGCTCCAGATGCCGATCGCCTTCGGCTGCTCCTCGGGGGCGAAGACCTGCATCGCCACGGCGAGCGTGGTGGTGACCAGCAGCGCCCCGCCGACGCCCATGCCGGCCCGGGCGGCTATCAACTGGCCGGTGGAGTGGGCGAGTCCGGCCGCCAGGGAGCCGATGCCGAACAGGGCGAGCCCCGCGATCAGCATCTTCTTGCGGCCGTAGCGGTCGGCGGCGCTGCCCGCGGTGAGCAGCAGCCCGGACTGCACCAGGGAGTAGGCGTTGATCATCCACTGGATGTCGGACGTGGTCGCGTGCAGCTCGCGGGTGAGCGAGGGGATGGCCACGTTCAGCACGGTGTTGTCGAGCAGCACGGTGAGCTGGGCGAGACAGATGACACCGAGGATCAGCCAGCGCCGGGGATGACCTTGGGAAACGGACATGCTGTACACCGTATAGCTGCTGCTATACGGTGTACAGCACGTTTCTGTCGGCTGATCTGCCGGCCGCTCTGTCAGCCACTCGCCTTCTGCGTGAGGTCGTAGAAGGTGGCCGAACCGACCGTCACCTTCTTGAAGTTGCTCTCGACCCACGAGGTGATCTGGGACGACGTACCGCTGCTGCTGCCGCCCATGCCGCCGCCGGCGATGAAGTAGTGGATCTTTCCGTCGGCCACGTACTTCTTGAACTGGGCCAGCGTCGGGGACGGGTCGGTGCCGTTGAAGCCGCCGATCGCCATCACCGGGTCACCGGTGGCCAGCTGGTAGCTCGCGGCGTTCTGGGAGCCGATGGAGGCGGCGACCCAGGTGTAGCTCCCCGCGTCCTTCTCCAGCAGCTTCTTGGCCGCGGAGGAGACGTTCGCGCCGTTCAGCAGGCCGCCGGCGCCACCCCCGCCGCCCATACGGCCGCCTTCGCCCAGCTGACCACCGCCCGGGAAGCCGTTGCCGTTCTGCTGGCCCTGGCTCTGTCCCTGCCCCTGGCTGTTGCCGTTCTGGCCCGGCATGCCGCCACCGGGGAAGCCCTGGCCCTGGCCGCCCGGCAGGGTCCCGTTGCCGTTCTGCTGACCCTGCTGACCCTGCTGGCTCTGGCCCGGCGTTCCGCCGCCGAAGCCGCCGCGCATGCCGCCGCCGGTGCCGCCCGGGCGGCCGCCGCCGAAGCCCATCATGCTCGCGCCCGCCGGGCCGGCCGTCGGGATGGAGCCGGTGTGCGCGGAGTTCACCGTGCTGAGGGTGTACGCGGTCGGACCGGCCAGCGCGGCCAGCAGGCCCACCGCCGCCGCGCCGAGGGCGAGCTGACGCGAGATACGGCCCGCGAAGACCAGGCCGAACGCGGCCGCGAGCCCGCCGATCAGGACCAGCCACTTCAGCCAGGGCAGATAGCTGGAGGTGCGGTTGAGCAGGACGTAGCCCCAGACGGCCGCGGCCACCACGGCGGCGGCGAGGGTGATCGACGCCCAGGTCTCCTTCCGCTTCTCCCACAGCAGCCCGGCGCCCATGCCGGTGACGGCCGCGATGTAGGGGGCGAGGGCCACCGTGTAGTACTGGTGGAAGATGCCCGCCATGTAGCTGAAAACCACCATGGTGATCAGCAGCGAGCCGCCCCACACCAGGAACGAGGCGCGCGTGACGGACGTACGCCGGGACTTGCGGGTCGCCCACAGGCCCGCGACCAGCAGGATCAGCGCGGCCGGGAGCAGCCAGGAGATCTGGCTGCCGATCTCGGAGTTGAACATCCGGTCCCAGCCGGTGGCGCCCCAGCGGCCGGAGCCGCCCGCGCCACCACCGCCGCCGACGCTGCCGGTCTCGTCGCCGTTGATCCGGCCGAGGCCGTTGTAGCCGAAGGTCAGCTCCAGGAAGCTGTTGTTCTGCGAACCGCCGATGTAGGGGCGCGAGGAGGCCGGCCACAGCTCGACGATCGCGACCCACCAGCCGCCGGCCACGACGAGCGCGACGGTCGCCAGGCCCAGCTGCACCAGCCGCTTGCGCAGCCTCACCGGACCGCAGACGGCGTACACGATCGCGAGCGGCGGCAGGATCAGGAAGGCCTGCAGGGTCTTGGCGAGGAACGCGAAACCGATCGCGGCCCCCGCCCACACCAGCCACTTCGTCCGCCCGTCCTCCACGGCCCGTACAACGAAGTAGCAGGCCAACGCCATCAGCAGGGCCAGCAGCGCGTCCGGGTTGTTGAACCGGAACATCAGCGCCGCGACGGGGGTCAGCGCGAGCACCGCGCCCGCGATCAGACCGGCCGCGGGGCTGAACCGGCGTCGTACACCCGCGTACACGACCGCGACCGTGCCGACGGCCATGAGGACCTCGGGGGTGAGGATCGCCCACGAGTTCAGGCCGAAGATCCGCACCGACAGCTCCATCGGCCACATGAAGGCCGAGGGCTTGTCGACAGTGATGGCGTTGCCCGCGTCCAGCGAGCCGAAGAAGAACGCCTTCCAGGACTTGCTGCCCGCCTGGACGGCCGCCGAGTAGAAGGAGTTGGCGTAGCCGGAGGCGCTCAGGTTGTACAGGTAGGTGACGAGGGTGAGGGCCAGCAGGCCGAGGAAGGCCGGGCGCGCCCAGCGCGGGTCCTCGGGGCGGCCGCGCCACAGTCTGCGGACGAAGGGCTGGTCCGGTGTGTGCGGGGGAGCCGTGGGCGGCGGGTCCCAGGCGGTGGCGCCGGTCTGCTGGGCAGGCTGGTCGTAGTGGGTGGTCATCGGGGGTCCCCCGGGTCGGTGTCGTGAGGGCGCACCGGCTGCAGCCGCATGGTGGCGTCCCTCCAGCTGCCGTCCGCGGCTTCACCGGCGCGGACCTGGGTGGTCTGGTACGGCTGCTGGTACGGCACCGGGCGCTGCGGGAGCGGTGCGTATGGAGCCGTCGTGCTGTAGGTGGGCGAGGACGGGTGGTGGGTGGCCACCACCGTCGACTCCCGGCCGGACTCCTCGCGGTCCGGGAACACCCAGGCGCGGAAGAGGAGGAACCGAAGGACGGTCGCCGCGAGGTTGGCGGCGATGAGCACCGCCAGCTCGGTGGAGTGCGCCGGGTCGCCGGTGGCCGCGTTCAAGGCGGCCAAAGAGCCGCTGGTCAGGGCGAGTCCGATGCCGAAGACGACCAATCCCTGCGCCTGGTGCCGGACGGCGCCGCCCCGGCCGCGCACCCCGAAGGTCAGCCGGCGGTTGGCGGCCGTGTTGGCGATCGCCGAGACCAGCAGGGCGAGCGCGTTGGCGATCTGCGAGCCGGAGAACTGCCGGAAGACGCTGTAGAGCACCAGGTAGAAGAGGGTCGACAGGCCGCCGACCACGCAGAACCCGACGAGCTGGCGGGCCAGCCCCTTGGGCACGTCCTGGATCTCGCGGTCGCGCGGGTCGTCGCCGAAGGGCCGGGTGAGCCGGTCCAGCGGCAGCGAACCGGTGGCCAGCGCCTTGCCGATGCGCCACACGCCCTTGAGGTCGTCGGTGGCCGTCTTGACGATGTGCACGGTCGAGTCGGGGTCGTCGACCCAGTCGACCGGCACCTCGTGGATCCTGAGCCCCGCCCGCTCGGCGAGCACCAGCATCTCGGTGTCGAAGAACCAGCCGGTGTCCTCCACCAGGGGCAGCAGCACCTGGGCGACATCGCGCCGGATGGCCTTGAAGCCGCACTGCGCGTCCGAGAAGCGGGCCTGCAGCGAGCCGCGCAGGATCATGTTGTAGGCCCGGCTGATGAACTCACGCTTGGGGCCGCGCACGACCCGGGAGCTGCGGGCGAGCCGGGAGCCGATCGCGAGGTCCGAGTGGCCCGAGATCAGCGGCGCCACCAGCGGCAGCAGGGCGTTGAGGTCGGTGGACAGGTCGACGTCCATGTACGCGAGGATCGGCGCGTCGGAGGCGGACCACACGGTCCTGAGGGCGCGTCCGCGGCCCTTCTGCTCCAGCCGGAAGTTGGCGACCTCCGGGATCTCCGCCGCAAGCCGCGCCGCCACCGCAGGGGTGCTGTCCGTGGACGCGTTGTCCGCGATCGTGATGCGGAAGGCGTACGGGAAGGTGCGCGCGAGGTGCTCGTGCAGTCTGAGCACGCACGGCTGGAGGTCCTTCTCCTCGTTGTAGACGGGGATCACTACGTCCAGGACAGGCGTACCGGCGTTTCCGGCCGGGAGGTGCTCCCGCGCCGGCAGGGTGCCGGGAGAAGAGTCGGTTCGCATGGAACCGACTCTCGTCAGGCGCCCTGTTGCACCCATGTGGTGGCACTGTGCTGTGCCTGTGAGTGCTGTTGCCAGCTCATTTCCGGCTGCGGCTGCGGGGCGAGCGCCGGCAGGTGCACCGTGAACACGGTCCGTCCGGGCACGCTGTCCACGGTCACGGCACCGCCGTGCGCGGCCGCGACGGCCTGCACGATGGCGAGCCCCAGACCGGTGGAGCCGGTGGCGCGGGAGCGCGCTGAGTCGCCGCGCGCGAACCGCTCGAAGACGTGCGGCAGCAGGTCCGCCGGGATGCCCTGCCCGTTGTCCTCGACGTCGATGCACATCCAGGGCCCACGCCGCTGCACGCGTGCGGTGACGGTCGTACCCGGCGGGGTGTGGTTGCGGGCGTTGCCCAGCAGATTGACCAGCACCTGCTGGAGACGGGCCGCGTCCGCCGACACCAGGGCGGGCTCGTCGGGCAGGTCGAGCCGCCAGTTGTGGTCCATGCCGGCCGCGCGGGCGTCGCTGATGGTGTCCACGACGAGCGGGATGAGGTCGGTCTGCTCGAACTGCAGCGGCCGGCCGGCGTCCAGCCGGGCCAGCAGCAGCAGGTCCTCCACGAGGAGGGTCATCCGCCCGGCCTCGGACTCGATCCGCCCCAGCGCATGCCGGGTGTCGGGCCCGACCTGCTCCCGCCCGCGCCGGGTCAGCTCGGCGTACCCGCGGATGGAGGCGAGCGGAGTCCTCAGCTCATGGCTGGCGTCCGCGACGAACTGCCGTACCCGCGTCTCGCTCTGCTGGCGGGCGTGCAGGGCGCCGTGCACATGGTCGAGCATCCGGTTGAGCGCGGCGCCGACCTGGCCGACCTCGGTGTGCGGGTCGGTCTCCGACTCCGGGACCCGCTCGCTGAGGTTGACCTCGCCGGTGTGCAGGGGGAGTTCGGAGACCCGGGTGGCGGTGGCGGCGACCTTGCGCAGAGGGCGGGTGGCCACGCCGACGATGACGAAGCCGGCGAGGGAGGCGGCGAGCAGGCCCGCCACGGTGACACAGACCTCGACGACGATGAGGGTGTCGATGTTGTCGTCGACGTCCTTGGTGGGCAGGGCGACGTAGTAGGCGTCGCCGCTGCCGTCGGGGCTCACCTTGTACTGGACGCGGTAGTCGCCGAGCCCCGGCAGCTCCACCGTGTGCGGCTTGCCGTCCTTGGACACCTTGGCGAGCGCCCGCTGCTGCGCGGCGGTGAGGTCGACGCGGTCCATCTTGCGGAACCGGTTGTAGCTGTCGTTCAGCTGCACGGCCTTGCCGGCGCTGGCGATCGAGCCGTTCTGCACGAACGCCGCGACGGTGTTGGGCTGCGTCGGGCCGTTGGTGAGGAGGTGCTCGATCCGTTCGCTCGGCGTGGAGCTGTTCTTGGAGTCGGAGTCGGGCACCGGCAGGGCGCCCGGTCCCGTACCGCCCGGCAGCCGGCCGCCCGCCGCGCGCATGCCGATCTCGCCGACCTTGCCGTCCAGCTGGTCGTACAGATGGGTGCGCAGCGCGAGCGTGGTCACGGTGCCGATCACCGCGCAGACCACGGCGATCAGCACCACGGACGCGACGACGAGCCGCGTCCGCAGGGTGCGCGGCTGTCCTGCTCGTCGCTTCTGCGGACGCGGCCGTCGTCGTCCGCTCATGACGCGGCGGGCTTGATCAGGTAACCGGCCCCACGCCGGGTGTGGATCATGGGCTCACGCCCGGCGTCGATCTTCCGCCGCAGATACGAGATGTACAGCTCGACCACGTTGGCCTGCCCGCCGAAGTCGTACGACCACACGCGGTCCAGGATCTGTGCCTTGCTGAGCACGCGCCGCGGGTTGCGCATGAGGAAGCGCAGCAGCTCGAACTCGGTGGCGGTGAGGTGGATGGAGTCCCCGGCCCGCGAGACCTCGTGGCTGTCCTCGTCCAGGGTCAGGTCCCCCACGACGAGTACGGAGTCGGACCGCCGGTCGGCGGCTCCGGACCGGCGGATGAGCCCGCGCAGCCGCGCCACGACCTCTTCCAGGCTGAACGGCTTGGTGACGTAGTCGTCGCCGCCGGCGGTGAGTCCGGCGATACGGTCCTCGACGGCGTCCTTGGCCGTGAGGAAGAGGACGGGCACGTCGGGCAGCTCGCGGCGCAGCCGGCCGAGGACGGTCAGCCCGTCCATGTCCGGCAGCATCATGTCGAGGACGACGGCGTCGGGCCGAAACTCACGGGCCGTCTGTATGGCGCCCTGGCCGTCCCCCGCACTCCTGATCTGCCAGCCCTCGTAACGAAGAGCCATGCTCAGCAGTTCGGTGATCGACAGCTCGTCGTCCACCACAAGCACTCGGACGGGGCTCCCGTCCGGCCTCAGCAGTTCGGTGCGCCCCTGGGGCGAGGTCGTGGTCATGGTCGACACCATGTCGGGGTCCTCTGAGAACACGCTTTCACGAATCTGTGATTTCCCTAAGAAACGCACAGGCGCCTCTCAGGGAATGCCTGGGAAGCACTCACACACGCGTGAGGCGACGGAGATCGCGAGCCCGCCGGGGGTGTGGGCGACACCTTCGAGCCCGTGGGTCAGAAGAGCCCCTCCGGTTCCCTTCTGAACTCCCTTGCCGGAACGGTGAAAGCGCCGGCCTCCGTCGGCAGCGGCATCAGCTCCCATCCGGTCATGAGCCGTGTGTCGAGGACGACGACCCCGCGCCCGTCGACCGCCAGGTGCAGATCGGGCCCGGCGGCGGCGACCAGCTCACCGCTCACGACCCCGCCCGGGACCAGCTCGACGACGTCACCGACGGCGGCCGGTGCACCGAACAGCCCGAACTGCCCGACGTGGTCGACCGGTTGACAAGGCTCCCGGGTCAACGACTCGGGCCACGCTTCCAGTACGACGGCCCGCGCATGCAACTCCCTTACCTCGGCGGCCCGCTCGGCCTCCGTCCGCGGCAGCACCGCCCGCAGCGCCCGCTTCTCGGCGTACGGAATCCGGTCCGGGACCTGGAGGGCGGCCCGCAGCAGCTCCTCGGTACGCCGGGCGGCCATCAGCGGACCGGTGCCCAGCCAGCTGAAGCAGACGGCACCCTGCTCCAGCAGCCGCGCCGAACCGCGCTCGACGGCGGTGATGCCGACCTTGACCCTGCCGGGCCCGAACCACGCCAGATAGACGCGGTACGGCCGCGGATCGTCGGCGATGGTGTCGGCGGCCACGGAGTGCGCCCGGTCCAGTCGCGCACACTCCTCGCACCGGGCCCCCGTACTCCGCCCCGGCACCACGGCCCGCACCGGACACGCGTGCCCCCGCGCCCCCGCACACCGTCGCACCGAGCCCTCCGCGACGGCGAACGCGACCCGCTTCCCCCACGGCAGCGCACTGCGCCGCCCGCCGTCCCACACCAGCGAGGGGCCGTCCGGCGTCCAGCGCAGTCCGGAGCATTTCCATACGTGTGCCATCACTCATGAGCGTAGAAGGGGGCACTGACAACGCCCTGCAGACGACATCAGTCGGCAGATGACATCAGTCGGCAGATGACAGAGGCGCCGCCTCGGCGCGCACCTCGCCCGACACCACCGGCACGGCGCTCGCCGCGGTCCGCCCCCGCCCCGCCAGCCGGCAGCCCACGCACCCGGCGTGCCCTTCCCGGGCCCGGGTGTCCCGGACCCGCATCCCCCACTGCTCCCGCGGCCGCACCCCCGGCGGCTTGCCCCAGCCGGACAGGTGCAGCACCCAGGTGACCAGGACGCTCACGCCCACGATCGCCAGCCCTCCCACGACGGCCGGCACGGAGACCGTGCACACGCCGAACCCCACGACACCGGTTCCTACGGCAGCGATGCCGAAACCGGTCCAGCCGGCGACCGTGTGACCCTCGTCGTACAGACTCATGGAACCGCCTCCAGGGACAAGATCCCTCACGAGCTAAGACATTTACTCGCCCGAATATCTCACGAGCTAAGGGATTAAGAAAGATGGACGGCACACCCCGACCGCCCGCCAGCCCGGCCCAGGCGCTGTCGGCGATGGACCACCTCATCGCCGCGCACCTGATCGGACAGCAGGAACTGGCCCGGCGGCTGGGACTGAACGTCACCGACCTGACCTGCTTCGCCTTCGTCCTGGAGGCCGGCGAGGAGCTGCTCACGGCCGGCGACCTCGCGGCCCGCGCCCATGTGACCACGGGCGCGGTGACCGGCATCCTCAACCGCCTCGAACGCACCGGCTACGTCACCCGCCGCCCCGACCCCGTGGACCGCCGCCGGGTGCGCGTGGCCGCCGTACCGGACGCCGTGACCCGCGTCGAGGCCGTGTACGCGGGCCACTACCAGCGCCTGACCGCCCTGTTCGCCGACTACTCCGCCGGGGAACTGGCGGTCATCACGGACTGGTTCACCCGGGCGACGGCACTGGCCCACGAGTACCTGGAGAAGCTGAACCGGAACGACCCGGAAGAGGAGTGCTGAGACCCACTCCCTCCTTGCGGTCTTCATTCCAGCCTTGACTCAAAATCATCTTTAGGTGAGCCTTACCTAAGTCAAGCTGTGCATGCCCTAGGAGTCGTCTGTGTCCGCGCTGCCCTCGGAGCCGTCCGTGTCCCCTCAGGCGGCGCCCCTCCGGCGACTGGGTCTGTACGACACCTGGTGGACGGTCACGGCCGCCGCACTCGCCGCCTGCCTCTGCCTCTCGGCCTGCGCATGGATATCCACGCACCTGCGGGTGGACACCGCCCTGCACACCGTGGCGCTCTTCGCCCACCTGGCCTCGCTCGTACTCGGCTTCGGAGCCGTCCTGGTCGCCGACTACTGGGCGCTCCTGTGGCTGACGGGCCGGAGCACCCTGCACGACACCCTCACCGGCGCGGCCCGCCTCCACGTCCCGATCTGGGCCGGCCTGGCCGGACTCGTGGCCAGCGGCGTGATGCTCCAGCCCGACCTCGGCTCCGCCCCCACCCGTATCAAGCTGGGGCTGGTGCTCGCCCTCACCCTCAACGGCCTGCAGGCCGGACTCCTCAACCGACGCATGTCCCAGCGGAGCACCACCGCACTCACCCCGCGCCTCCTCGCCCGGGGAGCGGCAACGGCCTTGGTGTCCCAGGCCTGCTGGTGGGGCGCCGTGATCATCGGCTTCCGCAACAGCCAGCACTGACACCGGCGCGGCAGGACTGGAACCTCCCCTGGTTCAGCGCGGTTTGCAGAGCCTTCACGGCGACGGGGCCCCAGATCCCGTCCACGACCAGCCCGGCGCCGTCGTCGATGCACACGAAGCAGGCGGACTCGGTGGCCGGACCCCACAGACCGTCAGCACGCCGGCTGCTCCGGGGACACCTGCCTACAGAGCGATCCTCCGGCCATGGACTGCGGCGTAGCCCCGGAACGCCCGTGGGCCAGTACTCGGTGACCATCCACCTGATCGCGTGGGAGGACGAGGCAGGCAGCGTCAACCCGGATGGGACTCCCTCCGGGACAGCCCTGCCCGGCTTCGTCGCACTCGTCGATCCCACCTCTCCGGACTCGTTGGCATCCTCTGCGTCGAGGCGGAGCCATGGCGCAGGCGGCTGCGGTGCACGCCCATCAGCCGTGGGTTGGACATCAGGGCAGATTCACGGTCGCGGCACCAGTCCACGCCTGTCCGGCCGACAACGCTGGGGTCTGGCGAGGGCGCCCACTCCGTTCGCGATGGGATCGTCACCCTGCTCCTGGGGGCGGAATCCGGCCGCCGCACAGAGGTACCAGGTGCCGGCCTCAGCCCACCGGTCCCGACTGCGCAGGCACCAGTGCAGCCTCAGTGGGGGTCGGAGTCCGCGCCTCCCTGACATCGGCCCACGGGACAACACGCCGCCACAGCTGTCCCAGGTACCGGTAGAAGCGGTCCGGAAGGAACACGGCGTCCGCGACGATCATCGCGCCGGAGAAGAGCGGCAGGCCCAGGAACACCGCGATACCCACGTGCAAGCCCAGCAGCATCGTCAGGACGGGGTACTTGAGCCTGCCGAACAGGACAAACGGGAAGGCCACCTGCAACAGCACCGTCAGGTAGCAGGCGATGGCGATCAGTACGTCGTGTTCGTCCGCCATGGCGGAGAGCTCGGGCCAGGGCTGGAACAGGTCGAGATTCAGGACGTAATGGAGGGCGGTGCCGTTGCCCCAGGAGGCGCCCTGCACCTTGTACAGGCCCGCGGATCCGTAGAGGAAGCAGACCTGGGCGGCGATGACGAGCATGCCGCAGTTGTGCAGCACGGTGATCACTGTCAGGCGCGCGTCGCGGAGGTGGCGTCGCAGCTCGCCGGATGCCTGGTCCAGCGGAAGCCGGACTGTCATGCCGGCGGATGCTCGGAGCCGGGTCCTGCGCGCGTCGAGGGACCAGCGTCGGCCGCATGCGGTGACGACGAGGTAGAGGGCCATGAGGAGGATGAGGTTGTCCCCTCCGTCCACCATGTAGATCGCCCTGGCGTGGAACGACGCCACTACGACCGCGAACAGCATGGACACCGCTCTGGTCCGCCAGCCCAGCATGAACAGTGCGGAAGTGACGATGGCTGCCGCGTAGCAGACCTCGAAGTAGGCCCGGCTGTCGGACAGGGTGAGGATGCTGGCCCACCCGGTCTGGTCGAAGAGTTGCCTGGCCAGTGCCGGAGTCCACGGTGAGCCGGGACCCCAGATCGCGTCGCGGTGGGGGAACTCGCGCAGCAGGAAGGTGAAGTAGAGGAACCCGTACCCGATGCGCAGAACCGCGGCGGCGTACAGGGAGATCGGCTGCTCCAGCAGGAGGGTGAGGAGCGTGGCGATACGGGCCGGCATCTGCTCCGGCGCGGGTGCGCTCGCTCGCTCGGTGCCGTGTCCGGGGCGCGTCGGCGTGGCCGCCGCGACCGATGTCTGCTCAGCCTGTTGCATTGCGGGCCACCTTCCACCAGGGCAGATAACGGGTGTCGGCGGGCCCTGGTGCGGCCGCGCCGGGACCGGGTCCGCCCGCAGCGGGCGGCGCGGTGATGGGCAGGGTGATCACCCGCAGCTGGATGGACTCGAATGTGCCGTGGCGATGGGCGGCGACGCGATCCGCCGCGATGTTGCGCAGGTATTGCTGGATCATCAGAGCGCGCTGCGAGCGCGGACGGTCGTCGCCGCCGTGCGTTTCGAGGTAGGAAGTCCAGGCCCGGCGCAGCATGTTCTGTGCTGTGTGGCTCGGGAAGGGGTTGTGTTTCACTGCGGATGTGTCGACGGCGGTCAGGTCGAACCAGCCGCTGACCTGGACGGTGCCGTCCGGAGCGGTGTGCATGGTCCTTGCCGAAATCTGCCGGTTGACCGACTCCGGGTCCGGGGCGAAGAGTCGCCAGTTCTGTTCGAACAACGGGAAGACCCAGGCGTTGACCTGCCGGCTGTACAGCCGGGACATGGGATTCGGTGGTGCCACCTGCAGGAACACCAGGAGCACGTGTACCAGGGCCGTCGCCAGACAGAGGACCACGGTGACCCGTACTCCGGCCTTCAGGGCCACGGGCGGCTCTGAAGGTGCTGGGAACGCAGGCGGTCTGCCGCCTCCCTGCTGCGCGGTCGGCCCGGCGCCGGCCTGGTCCGACTCGTCGGCATCCGCCGATGCAACGCCACCCCGCACGGCTCCATCCGGCCTTTCTGTCCCGAGTTTTCTCACCTGGTTCTCCTGAGCTTTGGCCGACGGCGTGCGGCGGAATCAGCGACGATTCGCGCCGCACGCCGCCCGTCCTACTCGCGCATATGGGCGGCTGCCTCCGAGCACTCACCCCGCCGGAGCGGGCCATGCATGCTAGGCAGGATCGCCCAGCAGACCATGCTCAACTTCCGGTGGCAGGCTCACAGTCGTAGTCACCGCCGGGCTGGTACCCGGGCTTGCAGCCGTACCCGCCGGTGGTGCCACCGGTGCCACCGGTGGTCCCCGTGGTCCCCGTGGTCCCCGTGGTCCCCGTGGTCCCCGTGGTCCCCGTGGTCCCGGTGGTCCCCGTGGTCCCGGTGGTCCCCGTGGTCCCGGTGGTGCCGGTGGTGCCGGTGGTGCCGGTGGTGCCGGTGGTCCCAGTGGCGGTCCCGGTGGTGCCGGTGGTCCCGGTGGTGCCGGTGGTCCCAGTGGTGCCGGTGGTTCCAGTGGTCCCAGTGGTCCCAGTGGTCCCGGTGGTGCCGGTGGTCCCGGTGGTCCCAGTGGCGGTCCCGGTGGTGCCGGTGGTCCCAGTGGCGGTCCCGGTGGTGCCGGTGGTCCCGGTGGTGCCGGTGGTGCCCGTGGTGCCGGTGGTGCCGGACGCGCACTCCGGCCGGGTGATCGTGTTGGTGTCCAGCGTCACGGCAGCGTTACGGGCCAGCGCCCGCCCCTCGATGGTCGCGCTCGTGTTGGCAGTGATCGAGGTCATGGCCAGGATGTTGCCCACGAACGCGGTGCTGGTGCCGAGGGTGGCCGAACTGCCGACCTGCCAGAACACGTTGCACGGCGAGGCGCCGTTGATGAGGGACACGCTGCTGCCGGACGCCGTCGTCAGACCCGAACCGATCTGGATCACCCAGACGGCGTTGGGGTCGCCCTGGGCGTCCAGGGTGAGGGTGCCGGTGAGTTGGAGAGTGGAGGAGGCGGTGTAGACGCCCGGATACAGCGTCAGGCCACCGGCGTCCGGGGGAAGTGCCCCGTTGGGGGAGGTGGGTTCTCCGGCGGCGACGTCGTACGCCGTCGCCAGGTCGGTCTGGGCGTCCCGGGCCACGGTGTCCGCAGAGTGGAAGGTCCCGTTCACCACGGCGGGCGGCCCGTAGCCGGTGATCGACGATCCCGGATACACCCCGACATCTCCGGTGATCACCGAGGGGCCGGTGTTGGTGGTTGCCGAACCGGCCAGCACCGCGAAGCTGTCCGCCCTGCCCAGATCCACAAACGTGGCGAGGGCACTTGCCTGTGTCGTCGTCACGGCGACTACGACAGCGGAGATCACCACGGCAAGTACCGCCGCGGTCCATACCGACAAAGTGCGCCGTAGAGGCGCCACAGGGATATTGAGCGTCATTGAATGGCCAACTCCTGTGAGGGGATGGAGACGTATTTGGCGGTTCTCGGTCGCACAGAATCGCCTGTTTCTGTCGCTGGCATATTACTCAGGAACAAGTGCCAGGTTACGATTCATGCGAGTGGTTTCGCCGAACCTGACGAGCCGATCGCAAATGCTAGAAAATCATTAATGGGCTGAATGGTCGTTCCTGCTTAGTCGAGACGGGCGACACGGTGACGTCACTTCCCTGGTCGGCCCAGGCGGCGACGAAATTCATGCATCCGTAGTCCCTGGGTCCATACCGCCGCCCTTCGACGCCCGGCATCTCACCGGCGCGTTGAGTAAATAAGCAGCTCCGCGGTTCTCTCCGGAGCAGTAGTCGCATCAATGGCGGAGCGGAAGGTGTACCGCCAGAAGGTCATGGAAGCTTTGCGTGAGGCCAGGGGAGGAAACCGGCTTCTGACGCGTCACCTGAGCGGCACTTCCCCGCTATCCAGGGATCCGCGAAAGAGGAATTGACCACAGCCTGTACCTAACTTTCGGGTGAGGACCTGATCAAGGTCGACTGGGGCACCGGCAAGGCTCACCCGGACGCACCAAAGCGTGCGGCGCATGGTGGCGCCGACCCCGGCGTGTACGGGGCTCCCGGTCCGGCAGTTGCGCTGCCACATTCCGTGGAACGGCTCGCGCCGAGCGGCACCCCGCCCAGCAGGAAGAGGGCATGATCCAGGCAGCCGACATCCGCGAGTGGCGCAACCACGACGTCATCGACCCGAAGGGCCACAAGATCGGGGTGCTCGAGGCGATCTACGTGGACACCACCACCGACGAACCGGCCATGGCCACCGTCGGCGTTCCACTCATGGCGGTCTTCCTGTTGATCGTCCTCGTGGCTGTCGTGCTGGGACTCGTCGGGGCAACAGTGGCGGGGCTCAGCTATCTGCTGGTCATCGGCATCGTGCTCCTCGTGGCTGACCTGGCCCTCGCCGCCGTGCGGTTGTCCCGGCGCTCCCGTCGGCGTCTCCTCCGCTGACTACGGCGGCGGACGACCAGGGCCTCGTGTTCCGTTCAGCCCGTCGCTCCGCATCGGTCCGCCGGGCGTCGGCGAGGAGTATCCTGGTGATTACCGAGAGCATCTCGTACACCGGCTTCCACGCCGGGTCGTTCTCGGCGATTCAAAACAACCGGGCCGGCCGTGACCGGCCCGGGGTTGGGTCCGCATCATGACCGCGACCATTCTGTTGACGCCCACGGTCGAGGAGCGGACCCCTTCTTCGTTGCCGCCCCGACTCGTGCTGGCACCCGCCGACACCGCTCCGGCCCTGATCGACGGTGCCTGGTGGCCCCGCTCCCGCGACCTGAAGGCGCAGCTTCCGGCGCTCATCGAGGTGCTCGACCCGCTGTGGGGGCGGATCACCCGGGTAACGGTGAACCCCGCGTTCTGGCCGGTCATCCCGCGAAAGGTGCCCGTCCACGGGCACGTGGTGCACGTCGGCTGGTTCGAGGCCGAGCAAGACCCGCACGAGCTGCTGCTGCTCTCCTACACCGTCGGCCGCTGGGACCTGCTGGTGATCCCACCGGAGACAGCGCCGGCCACCGCGGCCCGGCTCATGGCCACGGCCACCGACCCGTCGCGGAGCCTCACGGCGACCGGCCTGATCCATGAGGCCGAACGCTTCCGGACCGCGGCAGAGGCAGCGGCCGACTCGGACTCGCTCCGGGAGGCGGTCTGGGACTCCGAAGGCGGACATGACGCCCGCCACCCGGCCTCACGTACTCCTGCTGAAGCGGTCATCTGCCACGTGCCTACCCCGGCAGTAGGAGTGTGAGGGGCATGGACACCTTCGCGACGGTGAGCGTGCTCCTCGCTGTGATCGTCTTGGGCGTGATCGTGATTCAGCTGTTCACCGCGAGCCACGATGACCGTCTGGCGACCTTGCCCTCCGGCCGTCCCCGGCGGTGGCGGCTATGGCCGCGGCACCGCACGGAGAAGTGAACCTGCCTGCACCATCGGCTCAGCCTGCGACAACGGCTCAGTGGAAGGGGCCTCGGCCCTGACCGCGACTGTGCCGCGCAGAGACGTCGAAGTCCCAGATTCCGATGCGCGTTGCCTGCGGTAGCGGACTCCGTCCGATCGCCCAGCGCATCCCCCGAGGGAACCAGTTGGCCCTGCGCCTGGAACACAGGCCACTGGACCGGCCGTTCGCCTCTCTGCACGAGAGCACGACCGTGTACGGAGCGCAGGAAGAGCCGGGAATCCGGCTCGTACGGCGCTGCCCGGCCGGTCTTCTGAACCGAGGCGCCATGTCCATCCCACAGCTGACCCTCTACCGGCACGACAGGCACAGCCGGGCGTTGATCACCCTGGCCGGTGAGATCGACCTGGCAACAGAGCACCTCGTGCGCGACGGGCTGGGGCGATGCCTGCGGGACGGCATCCGCACCATCGACGTCGACCTGACGACCGTCACCTTCTGCGATGTGACCGGCCTCAACGCCTTCCTGCATGCGGCGCGGGCCATCGCCGTGGCCGGCGGATCCCTGCGGTTGCACCACCCACCACAGGTACTGGCTCGAATCATCGCCCTCACCGGCAGTGGCACCCTGCTCCTCGGCCTCCCGGGCGACCTGCCCGTGGGCCTACCGGAGCGTGTGTGGTGAGGGAGCGATCCGGGACAGGGCAACCGCAGAAACCCAGTGGCCATGAGCCGTCCGCCATGGACGCGGTCCGTCTGCGCCGACTCAACCGCTGGCAGACCGAGAGCCTGAAAGAGGACCTGGCCGATCTGTACGTCGAGTCCTCCGACACGGCCGCCGGCGAGGGGTACCACGACCGCCAGGACTTCCTGCGACGCCTCACGGACGACGTCCGGAGGCCGGGGTTCGCGATGCTGGTCGCGGAGACCACCACGCTGGTCGGGTGCGCCTTCGGATCTCCCGTAGGTCGCGACGGTTCCTGGTGGCAGGGATTCGACGCGACTCTCCCCCGGAGCATCGAGCAACTCACGGCATCCGGGCATGTCTTCCCCGTGGCCGACCATGCAGCCCGTGCCGCCTTCCAGTCCTGGGGATGGCAGGACATCGGAGAAGTACACCGGCCGCTCGACCCGGGCCCGGCGGTGTTACGAACACTTGTCCTTCCCCTCGGGGGGCGAACAGCGACCAACCCGGACGGCCTTGCGCACAATGCGGGGACGCAGCGGCCCGCATAGCCGCCACGCGCGGGGCCCGAACCGGGACGCACGGGAGCAGGCTCCGCTCCCAGGAAAGACGATCTGCTGCGAGCAGGGCATGAGTCGCAGGTCGGCACCCCGATCGAGCCGGGCAATCTCACCCGCATGTTCGCCCTACGGGCCCGGCGCGCCGGCCTTCGGGTCATACCGCTCCGGAACACCCGTCACACATGCAGCTCGCTCCTCGTCGCCCTGAAGGTGCAACCCGAAGGTGGCACAGCGGATCCTGCGGCACTCGCAGATCGCCATGGGCGGTACCGCTAAGACCGTTGCTGTACTTCGCTGCTGTACGCCCCCGAAACGCAAGAGGCCCCGGATCTCTCCGGGGCCTCTTACCTGTGTGCACTCGGCAGGATTCGAACCTGCAACCTTCTGATCCGTAGTCAGATGCTCTATCCGTTAAGCTACGAGTGCTTGTTTTTCGTCTTCGCTCTCGGCCCTTTCGGCCCGCTCGCGGCGACAGGAAGAACATTACATGACTGCCGCCGCCATGTGAAATCCGATTCGCATACCCCTTGTGACCTGCGAAAACGTCGATCAGGCGGGGAGGGGGAAGGTCCTCGGGGGGGTCCGGGAACGCCGAAGCCCCGGTCCTGGGGACCGGGGCTTCGGGATCGGTGCGGAGGCGGAGGGATTTGAACCCTCGATGGGCTTTAAGGCCCAAACCGCATTAGCAGTGCGGCGCCATAGACCGGACTAGGCGACGCCTCCAGCACAACCACTCACGCGAGCGCGCGACTGGTGCGTGCAGATGATGACACAGTCGAGCGTGCTGTCACCAATCGGCTCCCACGGTACTAGGCGCGAGGGCCGCAGGGCAAAGGGCTTCGCCCGGCGGGGCGGCAGGTCCGGGGTCCGGCGCAACGTACGAGGGCCGCGAGCGTTGGGCAGGGCATGGTCTCTGTCATGTCGGTCGTCCCGCGCATGGTCATGTCGGTCGCCCCGCGGGGCGTCCTGGTGGCGTCCCTCGCCGCCGCCTCGTTCTCGTCACTGGCCGTCCTCGCCGCCGTACCGGCCGCCGCGGCCGCGCCGGCCCTGCCCCCGCCCGTGCGGCCCGAGGACCGGGCCGGTGATCACCTCACCGTCGTCGTGGAGCACGCCGGCGCGGGGCGGGACGGGACGTTCGACGTGTCCTGTCATCCCGGGGCCGGGGATCACCCGGACGTGGCAGGGGCCTGCCGGGTGCTCGACTCGCACACACGCTGGGGGCGGGACACCTTCGCCCCGGTGGCCCCCGGCAGCGACTGCACCATGCTCTATGGCGGCCCGGCCACCGCCCACGTCACCGGCACCTGGGCCGGACGCCCGGTCGACGCCCGGTACGACCGCAGCAACGGGTGCGAGATCGGGCGGTGGGACCGGTTGGTGCCCCTGCTGCCGAGCCTCGGTTCGCCCACGGACTCGCCTTCGGGTTCGTCTCCGGATGAGTCTCCGGGTTCGCCTTCGTAGGTGCTTCGGTGGCTCTCAGCTGTTTCCTGGCGGAATCACCGACCTCGTAAAGGTCCCGCGAAGGTCCTGCGGAGCCGGGGCCGGGGCCGGGGCGCCGAGCGGGCATACGGTCACATGTTCGCCGTCACTTCCTCGTGCGACCTCCCTCTCATCCGGCGTCGCGAGCGCAACTCGTGCCTTTAGACTCCCTCGCGTGACACGCTGCGGGCCGGTTGGCAAGATGGCCCGAGCGGTCGGAAAGCGGTAACAGGGAGGAAGCGTCTCGTGAGCAGCAGGCCATCCCGAGGCGCTGCTCGCCTCGCAGCCATACTCGACGCGCTGCCCGACGCGTTGGTGCTGGTCAACGCGAACGGAACCGTCGTCAACGCCAACACCATCGCCCTGGAGGCCTTCGAGGCGCCGGGCACCGCGCTCGTCGGGCGGGGGCTGCTCGATCTGCTGCCGCAGTTCGACTCCCGGCTCATCCCCGGCTCCATGCGGCGCCCCGATCACATGGACCCGCAGGGGCGGACCAAGCCCACGCGGATGATCGCGCGGCGGACCGACGGGACCGAGTTCCCGGTCGAGGTCACGAGCGCGAACCTGGAGAACGGGCAGCAGGCGTACGACGGTTACGGCTACACCGGCGACGAGCTGCTGATGATCGTCGTGCGGGACCTGTCCGGGACCGTGGACACCGAGGCCGAGCTGGCCCGCTCGCAGCGGCAGACCGAGATGATCCTGCGGGCCGCTGCCGAGGGTGTCGTCGGCACTGACACCGACGGGCGGATCGTGCTGGTCAATCCGGCCGCCGCCCAGATACTGGGCTACCGGGCCGGTGAGCTGGGCGGCAAGGAGCTGCACGACCTCGTGCTGCACTCCCGTGCCGACGGCTCCCCCTTCCCGTACGAGGAGTCGCCGCTCGCCGACACCCTGCGCTCCGGACGCAAGCACCGGGTGCGCGGGCAGGTGCTGTGGTCCAAGGGCGACAAGAAGGTCGCGGTCGACCTGACCACCGCGCCCGTGCGCGACGGCGACCAGCTCGTCGGCGCCGTCATGACCTTCACCGACCGGCGGCCGTACGACGCCCTCGCCGAAGAGAAGGAAGCGCTGGAGAAGGCGCACGCCGAGGAGCTGGAGCAGCTCTCCGAGAAGCACGCCTCCGACCTGACCGGGCTGCGCCAGCAGCACGTCACCGAACTCGAAGAACTGCGCGAGGAGCACGAGGAGGAGCTGGCGGCCGGCGAGGAGCGGTACGCCGCGCTCGCCGAGCGGGAGAAGGACCGGTACGAGGCCCTCTCCGGGCGGCACGAGCAGCTGCTCACGCTGCTCGCGCGGTCCCTGCGCGGGCCGCTGGACGAGCTGCGGCGCGAGCTGGCCGCCCTGGCCGCGGACGACGCCGGGCAGCTGTGGCCCGAGGCCAACCAGGTGCTGCACCACCTCTCGGCCGGCTACTCGCGCATCACCACCCTCATCGACAACGTCCTCGGCTACCAGCGGCTGGACGCGGGCACGGAGGACATCACCCGTACGAAGGTGATGCTCGACGCCGTCGTCGCCGCCGGTGTGGAGGGGGCGGTGGAGCTGATCGGCCCCGGCCGCGTCCAGTTCGCCGTGCACGCGCCGCCCATCGAGGCCGAGGTCGACCCGCAGCGGCTCGCCACCGCGCTCGCGCATCTCGTCGCGGACGTGGCGGGTGTCGACGCCACCGGCAACGCGCCCGTGTCCGCGGGCGGTTACATGGACAACACCGTCGTGGTCGCGGCCGCGCAGCGCGGTGAGGTCGCACGGATCGAGGTGCGCGGGCCGTACGCAGGGGGAGACCCGGTGCACGAGCCGATGGTGCGCGGGATCGTACGGGCGCACGGCGGTGTGCTGCAGACGCACGAGGTGCCGGGCATGAGCGGCAGCGCGTACGTCCTCGAAGTGCCGCTCGGCGGTGGGGCCGGCGCGGTCGCCGCGCCGGCCGAGGACACCGCTGCCGAGACTGCCGGGGATGCCGAGCAGGGCACCGGTGGCGGTCGGCGGCGGGCCCGACGGGCCTCCACGGACGCCTTCCTGGGGAGCGACGTTCCCGGTGAGACCGGTGAGTCCGGTGACGGCGGGGCGGATGCGCCCGCGCCGACCGGGCGCCGTAGGCGTGCGGTGGCTGCCGTCGAGGCGGCGGATCCGGTCGTCGGCGAGGGCGCGTCCGGACGGCGGCGCGGACGGCCCGCCGACATCGGCGCCGGTACGGAAAGCGCCGGTACGGAACGGGAGGGCGTGGCCGAGGGTGCCGTGGTGACCGCGGCCGAGCATGCCGCGGGCACCGCCGCCACGGGCAACGGACTCGGCGGCGCGGTGCCGCCGCAGGGCGTGCCCGTGCCCACGGGCCGCCGGGCCCGGCGTGACTCCGGCGCACCGCAGGCCGCCCTGCCGCCCGCGCTGCCCGCGGCCGGTACCGAGAGCGCGCAGCCCGTTCCGGTCGAGGCGGCCGAGGCCTCCGGCAACGAGCAGCCGACCGGCCGGCGCCGGCGTGCGCTGGCCGCCGCCGCGGAGCGGGCCGCCGCGCAGGAGGCGGGGGCCCGTACGGTCTTCGCGCTGCCCCCGGCCGAGGCCGACCGCTCGCCCGACTCCGCCGATACGGCGACCGGTGCGGGGGTGGCCGTGGCTCCGGGCGCGGGTGCCCAGCCCCAGGTCCCCGGTCAGGTGCGGGTGTCCGCGCCGGGAGTTCCCGACGACGGCCGGCATGACGCCGTACCGCTCGACCAGGCCGAGGACCACACCCCGCCCCAGCCGCACCCCACGAACGCACCGACCGGCCGCCGCCGGCGGGCCGTGGCCCATCCGGGCGAGGCCGTAGAGGCGGCGTCCGCGGTGGCCGCTGCTCCCGGGGCCCCTGGCCAGGGCATTCCGGCGCTCCCTGCTCAGGCCACTCCGGCACAGGGTGTGGGCGCGCCAACGGGGGCTGCGGGTCAACCGGGCGTCGTGGCTCCGGCTGGTGTCGTGGCGCAGGCTGCTGTCGTAGCTCAGCCCGGTGTCGTAACTCAGCCCGGTGGGGCAGCTCAGGCCGCCCCCGGGCAGTCGGCGGCCCTGCCCAGCGCGGCCATGCCCAACGCCGCCGTGCCCGCGCAGGGCACGGCCGGTCAGGTCGTACCGGTTGCGCCGGGCCAGCCGGTTCCGGCGCAGGTGGCCCCCGGCCAGCCGATCCCCGCGCAGGCCGCCCCCGGGCAGCCCGTACCGGCACAGCTGGCACCCGCCCAGCCGGTCCCTGCGCAACTGGCACCCGCCCAGCCCGTACCCGCGCAGGCCCCTCAAGGCCAGCAGCCGCCCGCCGCGCCCGCCCCGGCAGCACAGGCCACCCCCGCCGCCGGTACCCCGGCCGTGCCCCAGTCCGCCCAGCCGCTCCCGGCGGAGGCGGCGGCCGGCCAGGTCGCGGTGGGCCAGAGCACGCCGGCCGCAGGCACCCCCGCGGCCGCCGTCCCCCAGCAGTGGCCCGGCGCCGACGACACCTCCGGCGCGGGCGTCCCGGCACCGCAGCCCGGCACCCCGCTCCCGCCGGCGGCGGCTCAGCCTCTGCCCGCCGAGGCCGCGGGGCCCGCGGTCGACCCGAACTCCACCCAGGGCCGGGCGATCAGCGTCCGCACGCTGGGGCAGGGCGTGCCGTTCGCGCGGCAGGCCGCGCAGGTGCAGCAGCCGACGGCGACCCCGCCCCCGCACGCGCCGGGCGGTTCCGGCCGCCGGCGGAAGCTCGGCACGCCGCCCGACCCGGCCGGGCGCCAGGAGCAGCAGCCGGAGCAGGCGGCCCGTCCGCATCCGCCGGCCGAACCGCTGCCCGCGCAGCCCTCGCTCGCGGGGCAGTCCCGGCTCGCCCCGGCCACCGAGGGCGCCGGACGCTCGTACGCCATAGGCGCCCCGGACGCGAACGCGGCCGAGGGGCCCGAACCGCTGGACGGTCCCGGCGGGGCCGTCGAGGTCGCGGACACCCCGCGTCCGCAGCCGCTGGACGACGAACTGCCCCCGGAGCCGCTGGACAACCCGCGCCGGCTGCTGGTGTGGCCCGCGCCGGACGTGACGACCCAGCAGGCGCTGAGCGACCGCGGCTACCGGCCCGTCATCGTGCACTCCCGCGAGGAGGTCGACGCACAGATCGCGGCGTTCCCGGCCGCGCTGTTCGTGGACCCGCTGACCGGGCCGATCACCCGTACCGCGCTGCAGTCGCTGCGCCAGGCCGCGGTCGCGGCCGAGGTGCCGGTGCTGGTCACGGCCGGGCTCGGGCAGGCGACGCGGGAGGCGGCGTACGGCGCCGATCCCGCCGTACTCCTGAAGGCGCTGGCGCCGCGCGACAGCGAGCAGCATCCGCCGCGGGTGCTGCTCATCGAGGAGCACGCGGAGATCGCGCTGGCGCTGACCTCGACGCTGGAGCGGCGTGGGATGCAGGTGGCGCGGGCCGCGAGCGACAACGACGCGGTGACGCTGGCGGGGCAGCTCAGGCCGAACCTCGTGGTGATGGACCTGATGCAGGTGCACCGGCGGCAGGCCGGGTACACCGGGATCATCGACTGGCTGCGCGCGAACGGGCAGCTCAACCGCACCCCGCTGGTCGTCTACACCGCCGCCGTCGACCCGGCCGACCTGCCGCGGCTGGCCTCGGGCGAGACGGTGCTGTTCCTCGCGGAGCGGTCCACCAGCAACGAGGTGCAGAGCCGGATCGTGGACCTGCTGGCGCGGATCGGCACCAACTAGGGGGTGTCCTGGACGGCCACCAGCCTGCGGGCCGCCTCCTTGATCGAGGCCCGCAGGCGGTCGCGGTCGGTGTCCTCGACGCCGGTGAGGATGCGCCGCATCTGGGGGACGACGGTGGCCCAGTTGGCCAGCGACACCAGCAGGATCAGCAGGTCGCCGGGCGGGATCGCGTCGCTGATGACGCCCCTGGCCTGGCCGTCCGCGATCGCCGCGACCTTGTGTGCGTAGTGCTCCTGGCGCTCGGCCTCGTCCGGCAGCTCACCGGTGCCGTACTCGATGCCCTCCCAGTAGAGGAGGCGCAGCAGCTCGGGGTGGGCGGCGTGGTAGTCGAGGAGGCGGTCGATCCAGCCCTCGATGTCGTCCGCGTCGACGGGTACGGCCGCGGCCAGGTCCACCATGCACCTGCCCAGGACGCGCGTGAACAGCTCCGCCTTGTTGCCGAAGTAGGCGTAGATCAGCTGCTTGTTGGCCTTGGCCGCGCCGGCGATGCGGTCGATGCGGGCGCCCGCGATGCCGTACCGGGAGAACTCGGCGACCGCCGCGTCGAAGATGCGGGCCCTGGTGGCCTCGGGGTCCCTGACTGCTGCCATGCGGTCAGCGTAGCGCTCTTGTAACCAACCGTTTGGTTGACGGGGAATTACGGGGAGGCGCACCCTGTTGTCGCATCCAACCAACCAGTTAGTTGTGAGAGTCGGCTCGAAGGAGTACCTCCGCTCATGCCGTCACCGACCAGCACCACCAGCCACCGGGCACCCGAGATCCGGGTCCCCGCCCGGGAACGGCCCGCCGCCTCCGGCCGGCTCTTCCTCCTGCTCATCGCCGTCTGCACGGCCGTCACGGCCGCCAACATCTACCTCGCGGCCCCGCTGTTCCCGCTGATCGCCCACGATTTCGGCACGGTCCCCTCGGCGGTCGCCTGGATCGCCTCGGTCGCCCAGTTCGGCTACGCGGCCGGCCTGCTCTTCTTCGCCCCGCTCGGCGACCGCGTCAACCGGCGCCCGCTGGTCGCCCTGCTCTCGCTGGCCACGGCGGCCGCGCTGGGGCTCGGCGCGGTCGCGCCCGGCACCGCCGCCCTCGCGGCCGCCGTGTTCGTCGCCGCCGCGGCGACCGTCATCCCCCAGCTGCTCGTCCCGCTGGTCGCCGAGCGCGCCCCCGCCCACCACCGCGCCCGCCATGTCGCGGCCGTCATCGCCGGTCTGTTCACCGGCATCGTCGGGGCCCGGGTCGTCGGCTCCCTCGCCGGGCAGGCCTTCGGCTGGCGGTGGGTGTTCGCCGGGTCCGGCGCGCTGACCCTCGTCCTGGGTCTGGCCACGGCACTGGCCCTGCCGTCGGAGCGGCGGGCTCGCACGGGAGCGCTGTTCTCGGGCATCACCGAGCTGCCCGGACTCGTCCGCCGCTCGCCCGACCTGTGGCGGGCGTGCGTGCGCCAGGCCGGGATGTTCGGCGCCTGGAGCGCCCTGTGGACCTCGCTCGCCCTGCTGCTGACCGGCCCGGCGTACGGCCTGTCCACCGCGACCGCCGGTCTGTTCGGCCTCTTCGGCCTCACGGCCACCGCGGTGGCCCCGCTCGCGGGCGGCCTGGTCGACCGCTTCGGCGCCGCGAAGGTCGTACGGTCCGCGTATCTGCTCGCGGCCGTGTCCGTGCCGCTGTTCTGGCTGGGCGGACAGGTGCTGGCCGCGCTGTTCGTGGCCGCCGTCGCCATCCACGCCGCCCTGGTCGCCTCCCATGTCGCCAACCAGACCCTGGCCCTGACGACCACCTCCGCCCCGGCCACCGCCAACACCGCCTACGTCGTCGCCGGCTTCACCGGCGGCGCCCTCGCCTCGACCCTGGCGGGCATGGCCTTCACCCACTGGGGCTGGGGCGGGGTCAGCGCGGTGGCGGGGGTGTGGCTGGTGCTGGGGTGGGCGACGACTGCGGTACGGCGCTAGGTCCTGTCGTGGGCGACCACTGCGGTACGGCGCCAGGCCCTGTCGTGGGTCCGGCGCTTGCCGTACGGCCGCCCACCCCTCGTCCGGTCAGAGGCTGGTGACGTCCAGCTCCCCCTCCGCGTACCGCCGGCGCAGCACCTTCTTGTCGAACTTGCCCACGCTCGTCTTCGGGACCGCCTCGACGATCGTCCAGCGCTCCGGGAGCTGCCACCTGGCGATCTTCCCCTCCTCGGCGAGGAAGGTGCGCAGGGTCTCGAAGCCGACGGAGGAGCCCTCCTTGAGGACGACCGTGGCCAGCGGGCGCTCGCCCCACTTCTCGTCGGGTACGGCGACCACGGCGGCCTCGGCGACATCCGGGTGCGCCATCAGCGCGTTCTCCAGCTCGACCGAGGAGATCCACTCGCCGCCGGACTTGATGACGTCCTTGGCGCGGTCGGTGAGCGTCAGGAAACCGTCGGGGGAGATGGTGCCGACGTCGCCGGTCTTCAGCCAGCCGTCCTCGCTGAACTTGTCGGCGGGGCGCAGCGGTTCGGCGTCTGGGCCGTTGTAGTAGGCGCCCGCGATCCAGGGGCCGCGCACCTCCAGCTCGCCCGCCGACGCGCCGTCCCAGGGCAGGCGCTCGCCACCGGGGCCGGTGAGGCGGCCCTCGACACTGGCCGGGAAGCGGCCCTGGGTGACGCGGTAGGCGAACTCCTCCTCGGTGCCGATCGCGTGGGCCGGCGGGCGGGACACCGTGCCGAGCGGGGAGGTCTCCGTCATGCCCCAGGCGTGGCAGACCCGCATGCCGAGCTTGTCGAAGGCCGCCATCAGGGCCGGCGGACAGGCGGCGCCGCCGATGGTGACCTGGCCGAGGGAGGAGACGTCCCGGGGGCGGGCGGTGAGTTCGGCGAGCAGGCCCTGCCAGATGGTGGGGACGGCGGCCGCGTGCGTCGGCTTCTCCCGCTCGATCATCTCGGCGAGCGGGGCGGGCTGCAGGAAGCGGTCCGGCATCAGCAGGTTGACGCCGGTCATGAAGGTGGCGTGCGGCAGGCCCCAGGCGTTGACGTGGAACTGGGGGACCACGACCAGCGAGGTGTCCTGGTCGGTCAGGCCCATCGACTGGGTCATGTTGACCTGCATGGAGTGCAGGTAGATCGAACGGTGGCTGTACACCACGCCCTTGGGGTCGCCGGTCGTGCCGGAGGTGTAGCACATCGCGGCGGCCTGGCGTTCGTCCAGCTCGGGCCAGTCGTAGCTCGTGGGCCGGCCGGCGATCAGCTCCTCGTACTCGTGCACCCGCGCGGTGGCCCCGTCGAGCGGGGCACGGTCACCGGGACCCGTCACGACGACGTGCTCCACCGTCGGCAGCTTGGACAGCAGCGGCGCGATCAGCGGGATCAGCGAGCCGTTGACGATGATCACGCGGTCGGCGGCGTGGTTGACGATCCATGCCAGCTGCTCGGCCGGGAGGCGGAGGTTGAGGGTGTGCAGGACCGCGCCCATGGAGGGGATGGCGAAGTAGGCCTCGACGTGCTCGGCGTTGTTCCACATCAGCGTCGCGACCCGGTCGTCGCCCCGGACACCGAGTTCGTCCCGCAGGGCGTGCGCCAGCTGGGCCGCGCGGGCGCCGGTCTCGGCGAAGGTACGGCGCTGCGGCTCGCCCTCGCCGGTCCAGGTGGTCACCCGCGACGATCCGTGGACCGTCGACCCGTGGGTCAGGATCCTCGAGATCAACAGCGGTACGTCCTGCATGGTGCTCAGCACGGCGTCCTCCATGGCGACATTGCCTACGCGGGAGTAGAGGTTGCGCTGATTCTGCGCACATACCGCGCGGTATGTCACTAGGGGAGGCGAAACTGAGGCCTAGCGCACCAGCCCCAGCTCGGGGTCCTCGCGCAGCTTGCCCAGGGCCCGTGAGACCGCTGACTTCACCGTGCCCACCGAGACCCCGAGCACCTCGGCCGTCTGGGCCTCGCTGAGGTCCTCGTAGTACCTGAGGACGACCATCGCCCGCTGCCGCGCGGGCAGTTTGGTGATCGCCCGCCACATGGCGTCGTGCAGCGCCTGCCGCTCGGCCGGGTCCTCCTCACCGGGTACGGGCTCGGGCTCGGGCAGCTCGTCGCAGACGAACTCGTCCACTCTGCGCTTGCGCCACTGCGAGGTCCGCGTGTTCAGCAGGGCCCGGCGCACATAGCCGTCGAGCGCCCGGTGGTCCTCGATCCGCTCCCAGGCCACATAGGTCTTGGTGAGCGCGGTCTGCAGCAGGTCCTCGGCATCGCTCGGGTTCGCGGTCAGCGAGCGCGCGGTACGCAGCAGGATCGGCTGACGGGCCCTGACGTACGAGGAGAACGACGGGTATGCAGGGGTCTGCCGCGCGGGTGCGGCGGCGGCCGAGGCGCTGGTGCAGACGGGTGTGGTCATGGCTCCACGCTAGGAGCGGACCGCACCGCGGCGGATCGGCCCCAGGTCCCGAAGCGGGGTCCCCCTCAGGTTGTAGGGGTGGGGTTGCCTACACCTCCTGAAGGTGGACTACGGGGTGACCTCGTCTGCGGGTTCACCCCTGAGGGCTCACCCGTCGGCCGCCAGGACCAGCCCCGACGTCGGCACCCCCGTGCCGGCCGTCACCAGGGTCCGGGCCGCCCCCGGTATCTGGTTCACCGCCGTGCCCCGCAGCTGGCGCACCGCTTCCGCGACCCCGTTCATCCCGTGCAGGTAGGCCTCCCCGAGCTGTCCCCCGTGGGTGTTGATCGGCAGCCGCTCCTCGGCCACCAGGTCCGCAGCCTCCCCCTTCCCGCAGAACCCGAACTCCTCCAGCTGCATCAGCACGAACGGTGTGAAGTGGTCGTACAGGATCCCCACGTCGATGTCGGCCGGGCCCAGTCCCGACGTCCGCCACAGCTGGCGGGCCACCACGCCCATCTCCGGCAGTCCGGTCAGGTCGTCCCGGTAGAAGCTGGTCATCTGCTCCTGCGCCCGGCCGGCGCCCTGGGCGGCCGCCGCGATCACGGCGGGCGGATGCGGCAGGTCCCGGGCCCGCTCCAGGGACGTCACCACCAGGGCCTGGCCGCCGTCGGTCTCCTGGCAGCAGTCCAGCAGCCGGAGCGGCTCCACGATCCAGCGGGAGGCGGTGTGGTCGGCGAGGGTGATGGGGCGGCCGTGGAAGTAGGCCGCCGGGTTCGTCGCCGCGTACTTCCGGTCCACCACGGCCACCTGCCCGAACGCCTCGGGGGTCAGCCCGTGGGCGTGCAGATACCGCTGGGCCGCCATCGCCACCCAGGAGGCCGGGGTGAGCAGCCCGAACGGCAGCGCCCAGCCGAGCGCCACGCCCTCCGCCGACGGCTCCCGGTGCTGCACGCCCGCGCCGAATCTGCGGCCCGACCGCTCGTTGAAGGCCCGGTAGCAGACCACCACCTCGGCCACGCCCGTCGCCACCGCGAGCGCCGCCTGCTGGACGGTCGCGCAGGCCGCCCCGCCGCCGTAGTGGACGCGGGAGAAGAAGGACAGCTCACCCATCCCGCAGGCCTGGGCCACGGTGATCTCCGGGCTGGTGTCCATCGTGAACGTCACCAGGCCGTCCACGTCGGCGGGGGTGAGCCCCGCGTCGTCCAGCGCGGCCCCCACCGCCTCCACCGCCAGCCGCAGCTCACTGCGGCCGGAGTCCTTGGAGAACTCGGTGGCCCCGATGCCGACGATCGCCGCCCGGCCGCCGAGGGAGTCCCGGGTGCGCACACTCATGACGCGGCCTCCTCGTCCGATACGGAGGACGGTGCCGGGACGCTGACCGTCACCGTGCCGGTCACATGCCGGCCGATGGCGTTGGCCCCGACCACGCGCACCGTCGCCGTGTCACCGTCGACCTCCTCGACCCGGCCCGTCAGCACCATCGTGTCCCCCGGATAGTTGGGCGCGCCCAGCCTGATGGCGACCTTGCGGAGCACCGCGGACGGGCCGAAGTGGTCCGTGATGTACCTGCCGACCAGCCCGTTGGTCGTCAGGATGTTCATGAAGACGTCGGGGGAGCCCTTCTGCCGGGCCAGCTCCGCGTCGTGGTGCACGTCCTGGTAGTCCCGGGAGGCGATCGCCCCGGCCACGATCAGCGTGCGGGTGATCGGGATCTCCAGCGGCGGCAGTTCGGCGCCCGCCACCGGAAAGGGTGCCCGCGTCTCACTCCCCATGTGCGATCAACTCCCCCAGTTCCTGCAGTACTTCGGCCCCGCTTCCCAGGTAGGCGTCCAGCTGCCGCCCCCACAGGAAGTGCCGGTGCACCGGATGGTCGAGGTCGGCTCCGGCCCCGCCGTGCAGATGCTGACCGGTGTGGACGACCCGCTGTCCCGCCTCGGAGGCCCACCAGGCGGCGGTCAGCGCGTGCGTGGCGTACGGCAGCCCCGCGTCCCGCCGCCAGGCGGCCTCGTACGCCGTCACCCGTATCGCCTCGGTGTCCATGTGGGCGTCGGCGGCCCGGAGTTGGACGGCCTGCCGGGTGGCGAGCGGGCGCCCGAACTGCTCCCTGGTATTGGTGTGCGCCACCGCCCGCGCCAGCGACCCGGCGCACACCCCGGCCTGGAGCCCGGCGAAGGCGGTGCGGGCGGTGGCGAGGACGTCGGCGTATGCGCCGGTGCCCGGGCCGCCGAGGGGTTCCGCCGGGGCACGGTCGAGGGTGAGACGGCCCGCGGACCAGGGCGCCGTCAGCTCCACGGGGGTGATCCCGGTGCCCTCGCCGAGCGCGGCCAGCCACAGGCGCCGGTCGGTGTCGGCGACCAGGACGTGGGTGGCGTCCCGGAGCCAGGGGACGACGGGGACGGAACCGGTCAGCTCGCCCTGCCCAGAGGCCTTGTCCTGCCCCGAGGCCCGCACAGCCCCCTGTCGCTCAGCGGCCCGTACACCCCGCTGCTGCTCAGTGGCCCGTACACCCCCCTGTGCCGGAAGCGCCCCGCCGACCACCACCGAGCCGTCCTCGATACCCGGCAGCAGCCGCTCCCGCTGCTCGGGGGTGCCGTGGGAGGCGACCGCAAGGAGGCCGTACACGCACGTCGCCGCATAGGGCGCCTGGGCCGTCGTACGCCCCTGTTCCTCCAGGAGCAGCACGAGCCCGAGCAGGCCCAGCTCCGTCACAGCGCCGACCAGGCCCGCCGTGCACAGGGCCTTGAACAGCTCGGGGTCGCTGCCGGTGCCGGCGGTCTTCAGCCGCTCGTGGGTGGCGAGGTCGCCGAAGATCCGCGCGGCCAGGTCGCGGGCCTCGGTCTGGGCCTCGGTGGGCGTGAAGTCCATGTCACCCCTCGCCTTCGACGACCCGGAAGACCGGCAGGACGAGTGCGCCCTCCTCGTCCTCGTAGCCGCGGAACTCCACCCGGACCGGCAGACCGATGCGCACCTTGTCGTACGGCACCCCCACCACGTTGCTCACCATCCGCACGCCCTCGGCGAGTTCGATCAGGCCGACCGCGTAAGGAGGCTCGAAGGCCGGGAAGGGCGGGTGGTGCATCACCACGTACGAGTAGACCGTGCCCTCGCCGCTCGCCTCGACCGTGTCCCAGTCCAGGCAGCCGCAGGCGTTGCAGCCCGGCAGCCAGGGGTGGCGCAGGGTGCCGCAGCCCGTGCAGCGCTGGATGAGGAGCCGGTGTTCGGCCACTCCCTCCCAGAAGCCGGAGGTGTCCCGGTTGACCACTGGGCGGGGGCGCCGGGGGCGCTTGGCCTGGGATTCGCGGCGGGCCGGGGCGTACTTGAGGATGCGGAAGCGGTGGGTGCCCGCGAGTTCGCCGGCGACCCGTACGTCCATGCGGGTCGTGACGAAGTACCCCGTGCCCAGCTTCGTCGTCTTGCGGTCGGAGACCGACTCGATCACCGCGTCGAAGGTGACCTCGTCGCCCGGGCGCAGGGGCCGTGGATACTCCTGCTCGCAGTCGGTGGCCACCACGGACGTACAGCCCGACTCGTCCAGCAGGCCGAGGAGTTCGTCGTAGGCGTCGGTGCGCCCCTCGTGGCCGGACAGGCCGCCCATCGTCCACACCTGGAGCATGGTGGGCGGGGCGATGGCACCGGGTCCGCGGTACGCCGGACTGGTGTCGCCCATCGCCTCGCACCAGTGCCGGATCATCGGCGCGTTCACCGGGTCCTTGCCGACCCCTGCGACGGCGGCCGCCCGCCCCTCGTACGCCTTGAGCCGCGCGCCCAGCTCGTCCACCGCCTCGCTCAGCTCCTCGCTCACCTCCGCCCCCTCGTCATCCCGAGCCGCATCGTCGCGACGATCTCCCGCTGCACCTCGCTCACCCCGCCCCCGAACGTGTTGATCTGCGCCGCCCTGTTCAGCCGCTCCAGCTCGCCGTCCTCGAACGCCCCCGGCGACCCGGAGCGGACGAGTCCCGCATCGCCGACGATCTCCTGACACATGCGATACGTCGCGACAGCCGATTCCGTTCCCGCGACCTTCACCGCACTGGCGTCGCCCGGGGCCAGCCGGCCCGCCCCCACGTCCCCCACCAAACGCCAGTTGAGCAGGCGCGATGCCGCCAGACGGGCATGTACCTCGGCCAGCCGAAAACGCACCCACGGCTCGTCAACGCGGCACCTGCCGGTCACCTGATCGGGGGTGCGGGCGGCGGCGAGCGCGGCCACGTAGAACTCCTCGGCCTGCATGCCGATGGCGGCGAGGGCGACCCGTTCGTGGTTGAGCTGGCTGGTGATCAGCGACCAGCCCTCGTTCTCGGCGCCGACCAGGTTCCGGGCGGGGACGCGGACACCGTCGTAGTACGTGGCCGTCGTCGTCTGCCCGCCCACGGTCTCGATCGGCGTCCAGGAGAAGCCCGGGGCGTCCGTGGGGACGAGGAGGAGGGAGATGCCGCGGTGCTTGGGCGCGTCCGGGTCGGTGCGGCAGGCGAGCCAGATCCAGTCGGCGTGCTGGGCGCCCGAGGTGAAGATCTTCTGCCCGTCGATCCGCCAGCCGTCGCCCTCCCGTACGGCCCGGGTCCGCAGCGAGGCGAGGTCGGTGCCGGCGGAGGGCTCGGTGTAGCCGATCGCGAAGACCAGGTCACCGGAGAGGATCCGGGGCAGGAAGTAGGCCTTCTGGTGCTCACTGCCGTACTTCATCAGCGTGGGGCCGACCGTGTTGAGCGTGACCATGGAGACGGGGGCGCCGGCCCGGTACGCCTCGTCGAAGAACACGAACTGCTCGTCCGCGCCCCGCCCCTGGCCGCCGTACTCGGCCGGCCAGCCGAGTCCCAGCCAACCGTCGGCACCGATGCGGCGCAACAGAGCGCGCGCGTCGGCGGGTTCGCCCCGGTCGGGCAGCACGGTCCGGAAGTAGGCGCGGAGTTCGGCGCGCAGCCGCTGCTGCCGCTCGGTGGGGGCGAGGTGCACGGCGGGCCCTCCCGGCCTCGCTTGCCTGACAGGACGGTTTCTGACTGTCCGTCAGATACCAGTCGGTGTCAAGGTCGGCGGCCCGGGAACCGCGCACCGGACAACGCCTGCGCGGCGGCACCGAAGCACCGCCGCGCAGACGCGTTACGACCCCGAAGCACACCCCGCGAGGGCCCTCAGCGAGAGGGGCCTCGACCCCGGCTCACCACAGGTGGGTGAAGTGGACGGCGACGTTCTCGTTGCCCTGCTGGAGGGCCGTCCAGGCCGAGCCGTTGACCTGTGCGGTGTTGCTCTGGTTCGAGGCGCCGGAGCCGACCGCGTTCTGCTGCGTGGTGGACGAGTTTCCGTTGTTGTCGTGGCCGACACCGCTGCCGATGATGCTCGCCACGCCGGCGTTCGATCCGTTGTCCGCGAAGGCGCCGTTGTCCGCGGCAGCGACACCGGAGAAGAGGGCGGCTGCGAGCGGGAGAGCGGAGACGGCGGCGAGAACGCGGGCGGTACGGATGCTTGCCATGTTGTTCCTCCAGAACGGAACACTCTCGACACGGAGGCCGAAGGTGCGTCAAGTACGGCTTGTATCAAGGCAGTTGGCCGACCGCCTCGGTTGTCGTGAACGACGTCGCGCATCCAGACTTGCCCACCGAATCCCCGGCGAACCACCCTGGAAGGCCCGATTCGCACGCAAGCGTGATGACAAGTCGATAAACCCCTATCGCCATCTTTGGTCATCTCACGTCACAACACGGCACAGTCCAGACCTTCACTCATCAAGCACCACAAGAGGTGAATCGTTCCGGCGCATTTCCGGCCAATCTCCCCACCCCGGCGCGTCACCGCCGACCCCCCTTCCCTTTTTCGAACATGAGTACGAACATGGAGGCATGGCCACCACCGACCGGCAGGCCACGACGCTGGCCCTCGCACACGCCCTGTCAGCCGCCGAACGCGGGCTGGCGGTCATCCCCCTGTCCCGGACGAAACTCCCGGCCCTGCGCTCCCCGCACCGCGACGCCCCGGAACCGGCGGGGCCGCCCTGCCACGGCGAGTGCGGCCGCTTCGGCCACGGTGTGTACGACGCCTCGACCGACCCGGTCCGCATCCGCGAACTGTTCGCCGCCGCGCCCTGGGCCACCGGCTACGGCATCGCCTGCGGGCTGCCCCCGCACCACCTCATCGGCGTCGACCTGGACACCAAGTCCGGCACCGACTCCTCGGCCGCGCTGCGCGAACTGGCGCTGCGGCACCTGTTCACGATCCCCGAGACGGTCGTCGTCCTCACCCCGAGCGGCGGCCGCCACCTGTGGCTGACCGGCCCGCCGGACGTCGTCGTCCCCAACTCGGCGAGCCGGCTCGCCCCCGGCATCGACATCCGGGGCGCCGGCGGCTACCTCGTGGGCCCCGGCTCCCGCACCGCCCACGGCGTGTACGCCACCGCGCCCGGCACCGCGCGCCTCGCCCCCGCCCTGTGCCCACCGGCCCTGCTACGGCTGCTCCTGCCCCCGCCCCGACCCGCGCACCCGGCGCCGCCGACCGGCGACCACGGCCGCGGTCTGGTCCAGTTCGTCCTGACCGCGCACGAGGGCCAGCGCAACACCCGCCTGTTCTGGGCGGCCTGCCGCGCCTACGAGAACGGCCTGGGGCCCGCCCTGCTCGACCCCCTGGTCGAAGCGGCCGTCCACACCGGCCTGTCCGAACACGAGGCCCGCGCGACGATCGCGTCGGCGGCCCGGATGACGGGGCACGGGAACCAGGGCGGGGTGTGGGGCGACTACGGCGTGTAGACCTGCTCCAGCCGGTCGATGGAACCGTCGGCGGCCACCTCGTACTTGAACACCAGGCCGGAGTCGGGGTGCGCCTTGACCCAGTCCATCAGCTCCCCCACGCCGATGCGCTGGTTCGTACTGCTGTCGGTGATGGGGTTGGTGGCGGTGACGTACGCGGCCTGGTCCATGGCCCAGCGGCTGTCCTCGCCGCTGACGACGAACGGCTTGCCGTCGCTGTCCCCGCCGGAGCATCCCCAGGCGCCGTGCTGGATGACGAGGTTCACCTTGCCGGTGCTGCCGGGGAGTTCCTCGACGCGGTAGAGGGCGAACTCGTCGGGGTCGTAGTGGTCCGGGTCCGGCGCCTTGGTGACACAGCCGGCGGCCGGCGTCGCGGTCTTGGCCGGTCCGGTGCCCTTGCCTGCGGGCGTCGCGGCCGCGGTGGCCCCCTTGCCGCTGCCGGTGCCGGTGCCCTCGCCGGTGCCGCTGCCCTTGCCGGTGCCGCTGCCCTTGCCGGTGCCGCCTGCCGTGCTCGGCGTCGCCGAACCGGCCGTGGCCCCGGCGCTCGGCGCTCCGGCGGCCCCCGCGGCGGAGTCGTCCCCCTGGCATCCGGTCAGTACGGCGGCCAGCGCGACGGCCGTGAGCGCGACGACGACGGGTCTGAGGCGATGGGCATTCATGTGGGACGTCCCCCCTGGTCACGGGCGGCCCGACCGGCCGCACCCGGATTCGGACCGTAACGCCCTCCCCGTGCGCACCGCACCACCACAGCAGCCTGTGTCACGGACTCGGGACAGTGCCGTCACCGCGCCCGGATCATGTGACGCGCACAGGCCGGAACCGGAATGCCCCTGCCCTGGGCCAACAGCAACGGCCCTGGACCGGTTCCACACCCACCGCGTAGTTGAGCGGCCCCGGACCCGGTCGAGGACGCCTATCCAGCGGGGCACGTAATAACGCGCCCGAGCCTTTACACCCAGACGCTTCCTTCAACAACCCACCCGCTACTCAACACACCTCGCCATCACCCGAATGGACGCATCCGAATGGCGGTACCAGATCTGGCAACTCTACGGTCGGTTCAGATCTCGGTTCCGAGACAGGTGGGCTAGCTAGGGAGGTCAACCATGAACCGACTTCGCACCCTCGCCATCGCGGCCGCGCCCGCGGCATTGCTGATCGGCCTGGCGATTCCGGCTCCCGCCGCACCCGCGCCGAAGGCGCCGACGACGCCGAACGCCGGCTGCTACATGCCGCGGGCTGACCAAGTTCTCACTGCCCAGGAAGGCATCAAGCTCGCCAGCGCCTGCAAGACCAAGAAGTCCGACCCCTCGTGGCACTGGATGGGCAACTACGGCTCGGTCTACGACGTGGTCAACGTCGCGAACAGCAGGGGCGTCGGCGTCGGCGGGCTGGTAACGATACCGAATGCCAGCGGCGGCGGACTGATCCCGACGTTCATGTACTACTGAACAGGCGGCTGAGAGCGTCCGCCGGTAGGTCATGAACGCGTCGGAGTGGCGGCACACACCTGATTCACGGTGAGACAGAACGAACGCAGAAGGGGTGTCTCTCGCGAGAGACACCCCTTCTGACCAGCACTTGAGTTGAGCTGTGGCGGTGGGTGTGGGATTTGAACCCACGGTGACTCGCGCCACGACGGTTTTCAAGACCGTTCCCTTAGGCCGCTCGGGCAACCCACCTCGGCTCCGCACCGCCCGGGGCGGAGCGGGGTACAGCGTACCGGGAGCGGGGCGGGCCGTGGGGCGGGCGGGTCAGTTGTCGCCCGCGCGGGAGCCGAGGGTGAGGTCCACGGTGTGCTCCTGGCCGCCGCGCGTGTAGGTGATCGTGACCTTGTCGCCGGGCTTGTGGGTCCAGATCTCGCCGATCAGGGTCGGGCCGCTGTCGATCACGTTGTTGTCGAGCTTGGTGATGACGTCCCCGGGCTTGAGGCCCGCCTTGTCGGCCGGGCCGCCCGACTCGACCGCGGCGGCGCCGCCCGCGCCCTGGTCGGTGATCTTCGCGCCGCCGGTGGAGTCCTCCAGGGAGACGGACGCGCCGATCTTGGCGTACACCGGCTTGCCGGTCTTGATCAGCTGCTGGGCGACGTACTTGGCCTGGTTGATCGGGATCGCGAAGCCGAGGCCGATCGAGCCGGACTGGCCCGAGCCGAAGCCGCCGCTGCCGCTGGACTGGATGGCCGAGTTGATGCCGATGACCGCGCCGGAGGCGTCCAGCAGCGGTCCGCCCGAGTTGCCGGGGTTGATGGACGCGTCGGTCTGCAGGGCGCTCATGTAGGACGCCTTGCTGGACGAGCTGCCGTCGCTGGAGGCCACCGGGCGGTTCTTGGCGCTGATGATGCCCGTGGTCACCGTGTTGGACAGGCCGAAGGGGGCGCCGATGGCGATGGTCTCGTCGCCGACGGCCACCTTGTCCGAGTCGCCGAGGGTGAGGGGCTTGAGGTCGGAGGGGGCGTCCTTGAGCTTGATGACGGCGACGTCGTACCCCTGGGCGTGGCCGACGATCTCGGCGTCGTACTTCTTGCCGTTGGGGAACGTAGCGGTCAGCTTGCCGCCGTCGACGGCGTCCGCCACCACGTGGTTGTTGGTGACGATGTGGCCCTGGGTGTCGAAGACGAACCCGGTGCCCGTGCCGCCTTCGCCGCTGGTGCTCTCCGCCTCGATGGTGACCGTGCTGGGCAGTGCCCTGGCGGCCACGCCGGCGATCGTGCCCGGGGCGCGCTTGACCTGGGAGGCGCTGTTGTCGGAGGCGGAGACGGTGGTGGAGCCGTTGTTGTCGTTGTCCTTGGCCAGGGTGTAGCCGAGGCCGCCGCCCAGACCGCCCGCGACCAGCGCGGCCACCAGGACCGCGGCGACCAGCCCACCGCGCCCGCTGCGGGGCTTGGGGGCGGGCTGCTGGTACGACGCACCCCAGACGGTGCCCGAGCCACCCGGGCCACCGGGGCCGCCGTCACCGTAGGCGGGCGTGGCCGGAGCCGGCCAGGAGCCGTCGGGGGCGGGGCCGGGGTAACCGGCCGGGGCGGGGTCGGGGTAACCGGCGGGGGGCTGGTGTCCGTCGGACGGGCCCTCCTGGGCCTGTGCGGACGGCGCCGGGCCCTGCCCGGGCGCGCCAGGGGTGCCGGGGGGCACCGGCGGCAGCTGAGCCGTCGGCGTCGCGTCCGGCGCGGGGTCCTGCGGGGAAGCAGCGGGAGATGCCACCGGCACGGGAGGTGCGGACGGCGCCGGGGGTACCGCGTTGCCCTCGTTCTCGGTGCTCACAGCTCTTCTCCTCGATCCACGGCTGTTGTCCTAGGTCGCACTCGGTCACGCTCGTTCACGCTGTCGTCAGTCCGTTGCGAACAGCTGTGCATGGTCCTGTGTCGTGCTTGTATGCAGTCAGCTTTTCCCACGGGCCGTCAGAGCACCATAAGCGGTGGCTGTGGGTCCAGGGTCATCCTTTACATGACACCTTTCTCGCAAAAGTTACATAAAAGGGCATGGTGGGTGCCTCCGTTCGCCCGACGGACGCGGCCGCGCCGCCCCACGTACCCCGCGCGGGTGGCACCATGACGCGGTGACCCACGCACCACAGCACCCCATCCAGGTCGTCGCCCATCGGGGGGCCTCCGAGGACGCGCCCGAGCACACCCTGGCCGCCTACAAGAAGGCGATCGAGGACGGCGCGGACGCCCTGGAGTGCGACGTACGGCTGACCGCCGACGGCCATCTGGTCTGCGTCCACGACCGGCGGGTGAACCGCACCTCCAACGGCCGCGGGGCTGTCTCCGCCCTGGAGCTGGCCGATCTCGCCGCCCTGGACTTCGGCTCCTGGAAGACGCGCGAGGCCTGGCGCGGCCGCGACGAGGAGCCCGACTGGGTGCACCGGCCGGAGGACCCGGCGGACACCTCCGTACTCACCCTGGAGCGGCTGCTGGAGCTGGTCGCGGACGCCGGGCGGCGGGTGGAACTGGCCATCGAGACCAAGCACCCCACACGCTGGGCCGGACAGGTGGAGGAGCGGCTGCTGCTCCTGCTGAAGCGATTCGGCCTGGACGCACCGGCCTCGGCCGCCGAGTCGCAGGTGCGGGTCATGAGCTTCTCGGCGCGCTCGCTGCAGCGCGTGCGGGCCGCGGCGCCCACGCTCCCGACGGTCTACCTGGTCCAGTTCCTGTCGCCCCGGCTGCGCGACGGACGGCTGCCGGCGGGTGTGGGGATCGCGGGCCCCTCGATCCGTATCGTGCGCAACCACCCGGCGTACGTGGAGCGGTTGAAGCGCGCCGGCCACCAGGTCCACGTCTGGACCGTGAACGAGCCCGAGGACGTCGACCTCTGTGTCGATCTGGGCATCGACGCCATCATCACCAACCGCCCGCGCGCGGTGCTGCGGCGACTGGGGCGTTGAGCACGGGAAGGTGAGCCCAAGAACCCGGTAAGGACCGGTCCGCACCCCTTGACCCGGACGCCCGGCTCGACCATTCTCCGTTCTCGGCCACACCAACGAAATCCAGCCACACGACGACAGGCCCGTCACAGGGAGTGCTCCGGCGCATTCGCTCCGTATGCGGTCGTTGCGAATGCGTCACCGGAAGAGGATTGGCCGGTTTCCGGTACAGGCCAATGGGGCATCCACACCGTGGCGTGGGGCAAAGGAGGTCTCGGGGGTGGCGTTGGTGGTGGCACAGGAGGTGCCCACGTCGTCGAGCATGGCCGTACCCCATGGCCCTGCGGGCGTGGGGAAGGCGAGGCACCGTATGCGTGCGCAGTTGCGCAGCGGTGGCGTATCGGAATCGGTCATCGACGATGCCGTACTGATCCTTTCGGAGCTTTTGAGCAACGCCTGCAAACACGGGCGCCCCTTGGGCGACGCTCCGCCCGGGGACGGCGACGTACGCGCCGCCTGGCGGGTGGACGTGCGCGGGCGGCTCACCGTGGAGGTGACGGACGGCGGCGGCCCGACCCGCCCGGCTCCGGCCACCCCGTCGGTCACCGCGCACGGCGGCCGCGGGCTGAACATCATCACGGCCCTCGCCGACGACTGGGGCGTCCGGGACGACATCCAGGGCGAGGTGACGGTCTGGGTCGTGGTCAACGAGGACGTTCATGATCCGGATGCCGGGTGCCGTCACGGTGGTTTCGCTACGCGCGTCACCTCCTCCACGGTTCCGGCCATGGCCGAACTGGACTTCGTGGACGCGTTCGACGACCTGGACTGAGCACGACGGGGACATGAGGACCCGGACTTCCTGAACCGGGCGGGGACACGAGGACCGGACTGCCCGAGCGGTCGGGCACACGGGAGTTGTCCACAGGTTCACCCCGTGGGTTCACCCCGTCGGCGTCGCCCAAGTGTCCGTTGTCCACAGGTTCCCGTCGGTCGTGGCGCGAACGGCTAGGCTCCCGCCCGTACGAGACGAGCCCTAACCGGGAGACCCCACGATGGCCAAGAAGCGACCCCAGACGAAGGCCAAGCCGCAGATCACGGACGGAGAGATCCCGGTTGTCGGCGCCCGCGAACCCTGCCCCTGCGGCAGCGGTCGGCGCTACAAGGCGTGCCACGGCCGGGCCGCCGCCCACGCCGCGACCGAGCTGGTGCAGCGCCCGTTCGAGGGGCTGCCGGGCGAGTGCGACTGGGTGGCCCTGCGCGAGCTGGTGCCGGCCGCCACGGTGGAGTTGACCCTGACGGCCGGCCTGCCCGAGGGCGTCCCGTCGGTCACGCTCGCCACGGTGCTGCCGATGGCCTGGCCCGCGCTGCGCCGCGACGACGGCTCGGTCCTGCTCGGCCTGCAGAACGACACGCCCTCCGGCGACATCAGCCGCGACCTCGCCGACACGCTCCGGCGTGCGCTGGAGGCCGCGCCCGGCACGCCGGTGGAGGGCCGCCGTGCCCCTGCGGGGGGTCCGCGGCTGCAGGAGCTGCTCGACCCCGAAGGCGCGTTCGAGCCAGTTGTGCACAGCGGCTTCGAGTTCTGGGTGCCGGACGCGGAGAACGCCACCCCGGACGTGGCCGCCTCCCTGGAGCGGGCCAACGCCGCCGCCATCCCGACCGTGAAGCTGTCCGGCGTGGATGCCGCCTACTGGTGCGAGACCCCGGAGAAGAACCACCTGCGCTGGGTCATGCCGCATCCGGAGGAGCAGCTTCTGGACGCTCTCGCCCGGCTGCACGCGGCGGGCCGCTCCAGCCTCGGCGAGGGCACCCGACTGGTGGGCTCCTTCCGTGCTCACGGCCTCACGGTGCCGGTCTGGGACCTGCCGAGCGGCGTCACGGCCGAGGACGTGGAGAAGCCGGCCGCCGAGTTCGCCGAGCGGCTCGCCACCGCCCTCGCGGCCACCGAGCCGCTCACGGCCGACGAGCGCCGCGCGCGCGGCGGGCTGACCAACCGGCAGGTCACGCTCAGCTGACGCTTCCCGGGCACGCGTCACGGCTGAACGGTCGGTCAGCCGTGACGACGGCGCCCGAATCAGGTGACTCCTGTCACAACTCCCCGTCGCGACAGGGAAATCGGTGTCCGAATAGCCGAGATCGAATTTGCGAACCGCCGATCTCTTGTTACCGTTCCAGTAGCCCGGTTGCTGGTGCATCCCCCGTCGCCAGCAACCGGGCCTTTCCGTGTCCGCGTACGGTGTACAGCACCGCGCGGAGCGTCAACTCCCCTTCGTCTCCTCGGAGTTGCTGCCCGAGCGCAGCAGCAGCGGCCCATCGGCACCGTGCGCGGCGAACTCGGCGACGGCCGTGTAGCCGTCCAGCGAACCCCGGGTGCGTTCACGGGGTGTCTCACAGGTGGCGGGCTCGTCGGCGGCGTCCGTGGCGCAGTGCGTCTGCACGGTGCGGCCGGCCGGCTCCATCAGGCTCAGCACGGAGTCCACGGCCTCGCCGCTGGTGTTGCGGTAGTAGGTGCGCGCCCAGGTGTCCTCGCCCTGGGTCAGTACACAGGTCTGCGCCTCGACGCCCTCGGGCGAGGAGAGTTCGGGCCCGCAGCGGGCCGCGGTGGCCACGCCCAGGCCGAGCAGCAGGGGGGAACGCGTGGGCGCGACGGAGGGCATCTTCGCGTCACCGAGCAAGGACGAGGACGACGGCGCGTGTACGCCGGCCCCGCCGCCCGCCCCCGGAGATCCCGCGGCGTCGCCCACCTGCCCCGCGGACGCCACGGCCAGCGGCAGCGCGACGACGCCCACCACGACGCCCAGGAGAGCGAGCAGACGAAGCCTTCGGGGGTCCGGCCCGCCGCGGTGCGACGACCGATTGCCGTGACCCCCAGAAATGCGCAGCATGTAGCGGAAGATAACGACCACGGGCGGACATCCGGCCGCACCCGCGCCCGACACCCCTACAACTCGGGCGCGCTCACACCCGTACGAGTGAGGGCGTCGACCACGGCGTCCACCACGGCCTCCACATCGGGCACCCAGGGCGAGGCCGAGCCCGGCAGCGGGGCGCGCTCCCAGCGGACGGCACCCTGGCCGGTCTCGGAGGGCGGCAGGGCGAGGTAGCCGCCCTCGCCGTGGAAGCGCAGGGAGCCGGGCACGAAGTCCTTGGCGTAGAGCAGCTCGCCGAGCTGCTCCATGGAGTACGGCTTGACGAGCACCGACCAGCGGGTCGGCGCGGCGATCACCGGTCCGAGGCGCATGCCCCGCCGGTCGAGCAGGTCGAGGGCCTGGGCCGCCGCGGGCGCCGGCAGGCTGACCGCGCAGGGCGCGTTGCCGCCGGTGGCGAGGATGATCGGCGCGCTCGGCCGGTTGCTCCACCACCAGCGCACCATGCGCCCGTCGGTGGTGGCGGCGAGCAGGCCGGGGTCGAAGGGGTGCGCACCGGGCACCGTGCACTCCGGGTCGGGGCAGGCGCAGCGGGCCCGTCCCTGCGGGTCCGGGGCCACGCCCGGGAGCACGGGCCACTGCCATTCCGTCGCGAAGGTCAGGGCCGCGCTGATCAGCTCAGGCCTCCCGTCTTTCCGCCTGGACAGGAGCCTGCGTCGCCTTCCGAGGATCTCGCGCATGAGCGCTCGTTCCTTTCCGTTGCACCGCTGGCAACACCGTGGACCACATCACACCATGTGTCGATCACTTCACTGTGCGTACCTGTTGGCGCATCACACCCCTGCGTATGACAAGGGGAACCCCAAGGGGTCGAGCGTTGGCCGCGTCCATAGTGCGTCTATCAAAAGCACGGGTGCGGCATGGGGGTGGCGAAGTCTGGCGTTTTGCCGTCGCGCGTATTTCTCTCCGCCTCCACCACGGGAGGATGGGGCTCGGCCGTCGGTGGCTATGACGCCCGGGTCCGTTGCCAGGTTCCGGGTGGCCCCCAACCACCCCTGGCCTTCACCGAGTACGTACCCATCACGACCGCAGTGACGCTCAGTGGAGCAAGGCCAGTCGACCGCAATGGACCGATACCTGAGGCAGTTTTAAGCCAACTTGGCAGTAAGGCAAGGGTTTCGAAGGAAACCCACATCAGACCCATGGACACCAGGAATCCCTGCAGGACAATGCTGGACATCCCCTCACGAGTGCGTGTACATGTGGAGACACTGCTAGCGGCGCAGAATGACATGGGGGTTTGCGATGCTTTTGAGCAATACGCACAGGTCTGAAGGCCGGACGCCATGAACGCTCCGCACCCTCCGAAAGTGGCTGGAATCGATCCAGCGGTTCCCCCACCCGCACACACTGTCGCGCCCACACCCGCCGCCCCGGGCGCCGGCCCCTCCCCGGACAGCGCACTTCCGGCCAGGAACACCCCCGCCCCCACCGGCCCCGCCCCCGGCACCCTGCTCCAGGACCGGCTGGCCGGCTGGGTCTCGGACCTCACGACCCTCCACGAACTCACCGAACGCCTGTCCCGCACGGACGCACTCGAGCCCGCACTCGAGGAGCTGCTGCGCGCCGGATCCGCCCTCGTCGGCGCCCGCCGCGGTCTGGTCGTCCTGGAACCTGCCGACGGACTCGCCCCCCGCACCACCATCGGCTTCGGCCTCGGCCGCGCCGACCTCGGCCACATGGAGACCGTGCCGCGCGGCTCCCTGCCCCACGGCGCCCTCCTGGACGCCGGCGCGGGCACCGTCGCGAACGCCGAGATCGTGCACGCCGACCTGCTCGCCGAGCACGGCCTCGACCCCCGCCACCGCGAGGTGGCCGCCCGCCTCGGCTACGCCGCCAGCTACGCTGTCCCCCTGACCACCGAGTCCGCCGGCCGCCTCGGCGCGGCCGTGTGGCTGTACGACGAGCCCGCCGAGCCGGACGAGCACCACCGCCACCTGATCGGCCTGTACGTCCGCCACGCCGCCGAACACCTCGCCCTGCTGGTGGAGGTCGAACGCGCGCGTACGTGCGCTGCGACCATCGCCGAGGAACTGCTGCCCTCCCGGCTGACGCGGGTGGCCGGCGTCCAGCTCGCCGCCCGGCACCGCACCGGCCCGCGCGGCGGCGGCGACTGGTACGACGCGCTGCCGCTGCCCGACGCCGCCCTCGGCCTCTCCGTCGGCTCGGTCACCGGTTCCGGACCCAGCGCGGTGGCCGCCATGGGCCGGCTGCGCGCCTCCCTCAGGGCCTACGCCGTGATGGAGGGCGAGGACCCGGTCGCCGTCCTGTCCGACCTGGAGCTGCTGCTGCGCCTGACAGAGCCCGCCCGCTCGGCCACCGCCCTGTTCGCCTACTGCGAGCCGGCCGTGCGCAGGATCACCCTGGCCGGCGCCGGGCACAGCCCGCCCCTGCTGATCGGCGAGCGGCGCACCGAGTTCGCCGAGACCTCCGTCTCCGCGCCGCTCGGCATGCTCGCCTGCTGGGAGGCGCCGAGCGTGGAGATCCAGGCCGAGGCCGGGGAGACCGTGCTGCTCTACACCGACGGGCTGCTGCACCGTACGGGCGACCCCATGGACCGCGCCTTCGCCCGGCTGCACGCGGCCGCCGCGAGCATCCCGCGCACCCTGCGCCGCGACCCGGGGGCGGTCGCCGACCACGTGCTGCGCACGGTCCTGCCCGACGGCCTGGACACGGCCGACAGCGAGGAGGACGTGGTCCTGCTCGCGGCCCGCTTCGACTGAGAGCGCTCCCGCACCGCCTGGCATGGGTGGGCATAGCAGGTCTTCCGGCCCCGGGGCGCTTTCTGTACGACCGTACGATGATGGTGGTCCCCTGCTCGGGCACGATCGCGAGCATCACGGGCCCGGGGGGAGATCACATGCCGTACCGAGGAGGATCACGTGTCCGACGCGCTCAACCCGGAGACCCCGGAAGCTGAGTCCGAGGAGCCCATCAAGCAGCGGAAGAACGGCCTGTACCCGGGCGTCTCCGACGAGCTGGCCGAGAACATGAAGTCCGGGTGGGCCGACACCGAGCTGCACGACCTGGAGCCGGTCCCGCAGGCCGCCGAGACCGCCCGGCGCCGCGCCGCGCTCTCCGCGCGCTTCCCGGGCGAGCGCCTCGTCATCCCCGCGGGCAACCTGAAGACCCGCTCGAACGACACCGAGTACTCCTTCCGCGCCTCGGTCGAGTACGCCTACCTCACCGGCAACCAGACCGAGGACAGTGTCCTCGTCCTGGAGCCCACCACCGAGGGCCACAAGGAGACGATCTACCTCCTGCCGCGCTCCGACCGCGAGAACGGCGAGTTCTGGCTCTCCGGCCAGGGCGAGCTGTGGGTCGGCCGCCGCCACTCCCTGACCGAGTCCGAGGCGCTGTACGGCATCCCCGCCGCCGACGTGCGCGAGCTGGCCGACAAGCTGCGCGAGGCCACCGGCCCGGTGCGGGTCGTCCGCGGCTACGACGCCGGCATCGAGGCCGCCCTGACCGACAAGGTCACCGCCGAGCGCGACGAGGAGCTGCGGGTCTTCCTGTCGGAGGCCCGGCTGGTCAAGGACGCGTTCGAGATCGGCGAGCTGCAGAAGGCCGTCGACTCCACCGTGCGCGGCTTCGAGGACGTCGTGAAGGTCCTCGACAAGGCCGAGGCGACGAGCGAGCGCTACATCGAGGGCACGTTCTTCCTCCGCGCGCGCGTGGAGGGCAACGACGTCGGCTACGGCTCCATCTGCGCGGCCGGCGCACACGCCTGCACGCTGCACTGGGTGCGCAACGACGGCCCGGTGCGCTCCGGCGACCTGCTCCTGCTGGACGCGGGCGTGGAGACGCACACGCTGTACACCGCCGACGTCACGCGCACGCTGCCGATCAACGGCACGTACAGCGAGATCCAGAAGAAGGTCTACGACGCCGTGTACGAGGCCCAGGAGGCCGGTATCGCGGCCGTGAAGCCGGGCGCCAAGTACCGCGACTTCCACGACGCCGCCCAGCGCGTCCTCGCCGAGCGGCTCGTCGAGTGGGGCCTGGTCGAGGGCCCGGTCGAGCGCGTCCTGGAGCTGGGCCTGCAGCGCCGCTGGACCCTGCACGGCACCGGCCACATGCTCGGCCTGGACGTCCACGACTGCGCGGCCGCGCGGGTCGAGACGTACGTCGACGGCACGCTGGAGCCGGGCATGGTGCTCACCGTGGAGCCGGGCCTGTACTTCCAGGCGGACGACCTGACGGTCCCCGAGGAGTACCGGGGCATCGGTGTCCGCATCGAGGACGACATCCTCGTCACCGAGGACGGCAACCGGAACCTCTCGGACGGCCTGCCGCGCCGCTCCGACGAGGTCGAGGCCTGGATGGCGTCCCTGAAGGGCTGATAGGACTACTGACGGCCGGGCACCCGGAGGTGCCCGGCCATCGGCGTGTCCGTACGCGTGTGAAGGCTTCGCGTGCCTAGGGGGAGGGTTTTCGTGGACGACTTCTGGTCCGGTGTGGGTGTGGACCTGCATCTCGAACCCGACGCGGCCGACGGCCGCCGGGTCGGTCTGGAACGGGCGCTCAGGGACGCCGTACGCGACGGGCGCCTCGCACCCGGCACCCGGCTGCCGGCCACCCGTCGGCTCGCGGCGGAACTGGGCATCTCGCGCGGCACCGCGAAGTCGGCGTACGACCAGCTCGTCGCCGAGGGCTATCTGACCGCCCGGCAGGGGTCCGGCACCCGGGTCGCCGAACTGCCGGCCCTGCGGGAGGAGGCGCCGGGAACGGCACCACACGCGCGTGCGCCGCGTTTCGACCTCCGGCCGGGCAGTCCCGACGTGGGCGCCTTCCCGGCCGCGGCGTGGCTGCGCGCGCTGCGCCGCGCCATAGCGACGGCGCCCTCACTGGCGTACGACTACGGCGACCCGCGCGGCCGGATCGAACTGCGCACCGCGCTCTCCGGCTACCTCGGGCGGGCCCGCGGGGTGCTCGCGCCGCCGGAGCGGATCGTGATCACCTCCGGGTACGTACAGGGGCTCGCACTCCTGACGCGTGTGCTGGACGGCGCCTCGATCGCGATGGAGGACCCGGGGCTGCCCTTCCACCGGGAGGTGGTGCGGCGCAACGGCGGCACCGTGCTGCCGGTGCGGGTGGACGAGCGCGGAGTGCGTCCCGCGGAACTGGGTGAGGCGGCCGCCGTGGTGGTCACACCGGCCCACCAGTACCCGACCGGTGTGACCCTGCACCCCGAGCGACGCCGCGCGCTCAGCGACTGGGCACGCGCGCGCGGGGGGCTCATCGTCGAGGACGACTACGACGGCGAGTTCCGCTACGACCGCCAGCCGGTGGGCGCGTTGCAAGGCATGGCCCCGGGCCAGGTCGTCTACCTGGGCACCGCCTCCAAGACCCTCGGCCCCGCGCTGCGGCTCGGCTGGATGGTGCTGCCGCCGCAGCTGGTCGACGCGGTCGCCGACGCCAAGCTGCACAGCGACCACCACACCGAGACCATCGGGCAGCTGGCGCTCGCCGAGCTGATCGACAGCCACGCCTACGACCGGCATGTACGCGCGTGCCGCCTGCGCTACCGGCGTCGCCGGGACCAGCTGCTGGACCGGCTGGGCGCGCGGCGGAGCGTGCGGGGCATCGCGGCCGGGCTGCACGCGCTGATCGACGTCCCCGACGAGGCCGAGGCCCTGGCCCGCGCCGAGGCGGAGGGACTCGCCGTCGGCCATCTGGGCAGCCACTGGCAGACCCCCGCCGAAGGCCGGCCGCAGGGCCTGGTCGTCGGCTACGGCACCCCGCGGGAGCGGGTGTATCCGGAGGCGCTGGAGGTGCTGGCGAAGGTCCTGGACGCCTGAAGCGGGCGGCGGCTGAAGCAGCAGTGGCTTGGTTCTGCTCAAGGAGCCAACGCGTCCAGGAACAACGCCCCCGCCAGCAGACCCGCGCTTCCCCGGGGGCTCCACGCGCGCGCGTGGAGGTCGGCGTCGAGCGCGGCCAGGGCCTCGGCACCGGCCGCCGTCGCCGTGCCGCCCGCCTCCAGGACGGCGCGGGCGCCCGCCTGCACCCGGCGCAGGCCGATCGGGCCCGCGATGTGCAGCAGCTCGGTGTCCTGCAAGGTGGACATCACGGTGAGCAGGGCGTCCAGCCGGGCCTGCCCCTCATCGGCACCGCCCGCCCGGGCCGCGCCCAGTGCGTCCAACGCCCGCCGCACATGCGGAAACCCGGCCCGCGCCTCACCCCGGGCACCCGCGGCCCCGTACTTGACGGAGACGGCGGAGCCCCTGGTGGGCCGGGGCGGGGCACCCCGGTCGGGGTGAGCGGCGAGCTGCCGGGCGAGCGCGGTGATGCGGTGGGCGCGGGCGTCCTGGGTGGTATCGCCGGACCCGGGTACGCGCGTGACCGATGCCGATCCGCCCGCCCCCGACTCCACCGCCACCCCCGCGACCAGCAGGCCCAGCACCCACAGGGCTCCCCGGTGGCCGCCGCCCGCCAGGGTGAGGGTGCGTTCGGTGCTGCGGCCGATCGCGCCGAGTTCCGCGCGGAGCGCCGGTGTGGGTTCGGCGGTGCGGCGGGCGGCGGCGGCCATGGCCGCGAGGCCGGGGGTGAGCGCCTTGGCGGACCAGCGCAGGGCGCGGTGGTCCGCGTGGGTGGTCCGGGCGTTCAGGTCGCGCGGGTCGGGCAGCCCCGGTTTGGGTGCCAGCGCCAGCTGACCGGTGAGCGCTGCCACTGCGGCCCGCGCCAGCGCCTCGTCCTCGCGGCTGTTCATCGCCCTCCCCTAGGAGGAGGCCGACGCCGAAGGGGAGGGGCTGTCACTCGGCGGGGCACCCGTGGGACCGCCGCTCGGCGGGGTGCCCCCGCCGCCGCTGCCCGCGCCGGTGTTCTCCGCGTCCGGGTCGATGCCCAGCGTCAGGAAGCCCTTGTACCCCTTGGACGGGTCGCTCTTGTGCACGGGCTTGAGGGTGAGCAGGCCGCTGGAGGCGCCACCGCCGTCGTAGACCATGTCGTTGGCGAGGGTGGTGTAGCTGCCCGAGTGCTTGGAGTAGGGCTCCAGGGCGAAGATCTCCTCGGCGATGTCGTCGTCGAAGAACAGCTGGCCGGTGAAGTTCACCTTGCCGCCCTCGTAGGTGCCGTCCGCCTTCTCGCCGCCGGTGTGCACCTTGACGTGGATGTGGCAGGTGCGCGGGGTGTACCAGCCGGGGAAGATCGTCTCGAACTTCACGACCCCGTTGGCGTTGGCGATCTGATAGCCGCGCAGATACGTGGCGTCGTCGGCGCTGTCGCCCTCCTCGCTCTCGGCCGGGGCCGAGCCGCCGGGGTTGGCGGTGGTGTAGCCGGAGTAGTAGCCCCAGGCGTCGCAGTGCCAGATCTCGACCGCGGCGCCGGAGACCGGCGTGCAGCCGTCGGTGGCGTCCACGACGGTCAGCCGCAGGGTCAGCGGGACGCCGCTCTTGCCCTCGGTGATGTCCTTGCGCACCAAGGCACCGTCGAGGTAGTACGGCCCCTCCGTGACGCTCGACATCAGCTGCATGCAGGTGCCGCTGGTCGAGGTCGCCGAGGCCGTCGCGGTCGCCTCGGCGTCCGCGGCCGTGTCGGCGAACGCCGACTGGTAGCCGGCGACCGCGAGGCCGCCGGCCGCCACCGTGCCGCCGGTGACCGCGAGGGCCCGGCGCCGGGTGATCGAGGTGTTTCTGTGTTTTCCCGTCATGGCCGAGGAAGTTAGGAACGCGGCTTGTCAGTCCGATGGGCATGACCTGGGAAAGGGCTGTGAAGGAAGGGAAGCCGGAGAAAAGGCCGAAAACGCACCCTCAGGCGAAAACGCGCCCTTACGGGACCGGAGCGTGGTCGTGCAGCACACGCTGGAAGAGCCGGCAGTCCCGCCATTCCCCGTTGATGTGCAGGTAATCGGGAGCGAGTCCGATCGCTTTGAATCCGCATTTCGCCAGAACCCGCTGCGAACCGGTGTTGTCGGTCAGCGTGGACGCCTCGATCCGGTGCAGCCCGATCGTGTCCCGGGCGATGCGGCAGACCTGCTCCACGGCAGAGCTGGCCAGCCCCTTGTTCTGCTGGTCGGCGGCGACCCAGTACCCGAGATAGGAACTGCAGAAAGGGCCGTGCGAAATACCGGACAAGGTGATCGCCCCTACGATCCGGCCGTCCGGATCCTCGAACACCCACGGCACCACGACACCCTCGGTGAAGTGCCGCAGCAGCCCGTCGATGCGCTCCGCCTGGCCCTCGGCGGTGAAGAAGGATTCCGGTCTGACCGGCTCCCACGGTTCCAGGTGTTTACGGTTCTCGGTATAGGCGGAGGCGAGCGCGAAAGCATCGGCCGCGGCGAGGGGGCGCAGGATCACTCCGTGCGCTATTTCCTCGTTCTTCAGATCCATGTCTCTGCCATGCATGCGCGCACCCTAGCCGCGCGGGCCCAATAGAGGGACCGTCATGCCGTAAGCAGGGAAGGATCTTTCTTCCACTTGAGCATCTTGTCGAAGCTCACCACCGTCCCGCCCCGGCCCGGCTTGGCGCCGATGTGCACGTGATCGGCGAGTTCCCGGATCAGACAGAGCCCGCGGCCATGCTCGGCGTCCGCGCGCGCGGGTCTGATGTCCTGGGTGCGGGTGAACCCGGGCCCGGAGTCGGCCACCTCGATCCGGCACTTCTCGCCGTCGAGGTAGGCGGTCACCCGGTAGGCCTCCGAGCGGCCGTCGCGCGAGCCGTACCCGCCGTGCTCGACCGCGTTCGCGCAGGCCTCGCTTAGTGCGACGGACAGGTCGTAGGAGACGTCCGGGTCGACGCCCGCCGTCTCCATGGTGCCGATCAGCAGCCGCCTGGCGAGCGGAACGCTCGCAGCCTCGCGCCGCAGATGGAGTGACCACCAGATGCTCATGCTCCAGCCTCCTGGCCGCGGCTCGACATACCAGTACCTATTGCCGCCCGTGCCCGGCTGTAAGCACTCCGTTGACGTGACTCCGCCCATACGGTCGATGTGTCCCGGGAGGAATCGGTGTATGTGGGCACGGTCTCGGGCGGAGGATGATCTTCCATTCGTTTCGGTGATCTTCCCGCCGGTCTTCCGCCGGGGCGGAATCCCGCGCCCTGCCGTAGGGAGCGGGTAAGGCCAGTGCGATGATGAGGCCGCCATGACTGCCCCCCACCCGCGCACGGCGCGCCCCGGAGCCGGGCTCCGGTTCCTGCGGGCCGCGGTGTTCGCCGCGGTCAGCGTCGCGCTGGCCGCGGCCGGGCACACACTGGCCTCCTGCGCGCGCGTTCCCCTGTGGACGCTCGGCGCGGGATTCCTGGGCTCCCTGCTGCTCGTGGCACCGCTCGCCGGACGGCAGCGCTCGCTGCCCGGCATCGCCGCGCTCCTCGCACTCGGCCAGACCGTGCTACACACGCTGTTCGGGCTGGGTCAGGACGGGACGACCGGCGCGATGTCGATGGGCTCGACGGACGGGTCGCTGAGCAGCGGCGCGCTCGTCGAGCGGGCCGCCCGGCTCGTGTGCGGGTCCAGCCCCGCGGCGCTCACCCCCGGGCACGCCTACCGGCTCCTGGCCGACGCGCACCTCATCGACTCCTCGGGCCGGGCCGTGGGCGCCACACCGACCATGCACCACATGGCCGACGCCACCGGTTCCTCCGTGTCGTTGCTGCCCTCCCTGCCGATGCTGCTCAGCCACGTCCTCGCGGCCATCGCCGCCGGCTGGCTGCTGCGCCGCGGCGACCTGGCCGTGCTGCGTCTGATCGAGCTGTCGGCGCACGGAGTCGCGGAGGGGGCGCTCGTACGATCCCTGCGCGGGGCGCTCGCGCTGGCGCACGCCCTGTGCGCCGGGCTGCTGCCCGCGACCGAGCCCGGCCCGCGGGGCCGTCGTACCGCCCGGGACGAGGTGCCCGCCCCGCACACCACCGCGCTCCAGCACACGGTGATCCGGCGCGGCCCGCCCGCCGCCGCGTTCCTCCTCGCCGCCTGACGCGACGCGACCACCACACCACCACCGGAGCCGGAAACGGAGAGCCGGTCGGGAGGGGCCGCCGTCGCGCGGCACGCGCGCGTGCGCACATCGACCCGTGGCACCCCGAGTGGTACCGCCACGCGCACGCGTACTCCCGATCACCACCGGAACTCACTCGGAGTGGAGTGCTCCCTGCCATGAAGGCTTCTCGTATCGCCGCCGCCACCGCCGTCGCGGGCACGGCCGTCCTCGCCGTCTCCGCCCCCGCCTTCGCGCACGTCAGCGTGCAGCCCGAGGGCACCGCGGCCAAGGGCGGCTACGCGGTCGTCGACTTCAAGGTCCCCAACGAGCGCGACAATGCCTCGACCACCAAGGTCGAGGTGAACTTCCCCGCCGACCACCCGCTGGCCTCCGTGATGCCGGAGCCGATCCAGGGCTGGAAGATCGAGGTCACCAAGTCCAAGCTGGCCAAGCCGCTGACCATGCACGGCGAGAAGATCGACGAGGCCGTCACCAAGGTCACCTGGACCGCTGACGGCGACGGCATCAAGCCCGACTACTTCCAGAAGTTCCCGCTCTCGGTCGGCGCCCTGCCCGAGGACACCGACCAGCTCGTGTTCAAGGCCATCCAGACGTACTCCAACAAGGAGGTCGTGCGCTGGATCGAGGTGCAGAAGGAAGGCCAGGAGGAGCCGGAGAACCCGGCCCCGGTGCTGGAGCTGGCCGCCGCCACCGGTGACCACCACGGCACCTCGACCGCCGAGGACGCCTCCGACAAGACCGACGCCAAGAACGAGACGACGGCCGCCGCCGACGAGGACGCGAAGAGCGGCAGCGACACCACCGCGCGCGTGCTCGGCGTGGTCGGCATCGTCATCGGTGTCGCGGGCGTGGCCTACGGCGTCCTCGCCGGCCGCCGCCGGACCGCCTGACCCCACCGTTCCGCGTGTGCACCAGGGGTCGTGCGAGGCTGTCGTACGACCCCGGTGCGCGCCGGAGTTCTCACATCTGGGACATTTTTCTATGCGCAAGAAGACGTTCGCCGCGGCCGCGCTGCTCGCCGCCGCCACCCTGGCCCTCTCCGCCTGCGGCAGCGGTGACGACGGCAAGTCGCCCGTCTCCGTCGTCTCCGAGGAGACCGACTCGGGCAAGGCCGCGACCATCCTCGACCAGCCGTTCGAGAAGCCGGACCTGGTCCTCACCGACACGCACGGCAAGAAGTACGACCTGCGCGCCGAGACCAAGGGCCACCCGACCCTGGTCTACTTCGGCTACACGCACTGCCCCGACATCTGCCCGACGACGATGAGCAACATCGCCGTCGCCAAGAAGGCGCTGCCCAAGGCCGAGCAGGACAACCTCAGGGTCGTCTTCGTCACCACCGACCCCGACCGCGACACCCCCGCAGAGCTGGGCAAGTGGCTCAAGGGCATCGACCCCCAGTTCATCGGCCTGACCGGCGACTTCTCCACCATCCAGGCCGGCGCCCGCTCCCTCGGCATCTCCATCGAGCCGACGAAGAAGGACAAGAACGGCAAGGTCGTCTCGGTGCACGGCACCCAGGTCATCGCGTTCTCCCCGAAGACCGACGGGGGTTACGTCCTCTACGGCGAGGACGCCACGGTCGACGACTACACCAAGGACCTGCCGAAGCTCGTCAAGGGAGCCAAGCCGTGAGGCGTGCCGTTCTGACCGCCGCCGCGCTGGCGGGCGCCCTCACCCTCGCGGGGTGCGGCACCGGCTCCGACTCCGGCTCCTCGAAGGCCGAACTGTCCGTGAGCGCGTCCTACATGCCCCAGCCGGTCTCCGCCGACATGGCCGCCGGGTTCCTGACGATCACCAACAAGGGCGGCACGAAGGACGAGCTGACCGCGGTCACCAGCGACGTCGCCGGCCAGGTCACCATGCACAGCACCGTCGGCGGGTCCATGGAGGAGAAGACCTCCTTCGCCGTCCCGGCGCATGGTCAACTCGTGTTCAAAAGCGGTGGCAACCATCTGATGTTCGAGAAGCTGAAGCACAAGCCGGAGCAGGGGCAGAAGGTCACCCTGAAGCTCACCTTCGCCAAGTCCGGGCCCCTCACCGTCGAGATGCCGGTGGAGTCCGCCACGTACAACCCGTCGACCGGCCACTGAGGGAGGGACCACCTTGACCCGGACCATCGCCCCCCGCCTGCGGACCCTGGTGCTGCTGCTCCTCACCGTCACCGGCGCGCTGCTCGCGGGCGCCGGACCGGCCTCCGCGCATGCCGCGCTGACCGGCAGCGACCCCGCGCAGGGGGTGGTGGTCGACAAGGCGCCCACCCAGGTGTCGCTCACCTTCTCCGAGAAGGTGGCCATGAACGACGACTCGCTGCAGGTCCTCGACCCCAAGGGCAAGAAGGTCGAGGTCGGCTCGCCCACCAACCTGAGCGGCACGACCTACGCCGTGCAACTCAAGAGCGGCCTCGCCAAGGGCACCTACACGGTCGCCTACCAGGTCGTCTCGGCGGACAGCCACCCCGTCTCCGGCGCCTACACCTTCTCCATCGGGGCGCCCTCGCAGACCGTCGTCTCCGGCGTCGGGACCGCGGCGGGCGGCGGGGTCGTCGGCTGGCTCTACGGGTTCGGCCGGTACGTCTCGTACGCCGGCTTCATCGTGCTCGCGGGCGGCGCCGCCTTCGTGCTGGCCTGCTGGCAGCGCGGCTCGGGCGTACGGGCCCTGCAGCGGCTCGTGGTCGGCGGCTGGCTCGCGCTCACCGCGGCCACCCTGTGGCTGCTGCTCCTGCGCGGCTCCTACACCTCCTCCGGGAAGTTCGGCGACGTCTTCGATCTCGACCTGCTCGGCCAGGTGCTGCAGACCAAGGCCGGCGCCGCGCTGGTCTCCCGGCTGCTGCTGCTCGCGGCCGCCGCGCTGTTCATCGCCGTCCTCTTCGGCGCCTACAACCGGCGCGAGGAGGCCGAGGAGAAGCGGGACCTGACCTTCGGGCTCGCGATCGGCGGGGTGGTCGTGGCCGCCGGGCTCGCGGCGAGCTGGGCCATGGCCGAGCACGCCTCCACCGGGCTCCAGCCGGGCATCGCCATGCCCGTCGACGTCCTCCACCTGCTGGCCGTCGCCGCCTGGCTGGGCGGCCTGACCGCCCTGCTCGTCGCCCTGTACCGGGCGCCTGCGGACACGCCGATCGAGGCCGCCGCCGTCCACCGGTTCTCCGGCCTCGCGTTCGGCTCCGTCCTCACCCTGGTCGCGACCGGCACCTACCAGTCCTGGCGCCAGCTCGGCTCCTGGTCGGCGTTCACCGAGACCCGGTACGGACAGCTGCTGCTGGTCAAGATCGGGCTGGTGGCGCTGCTGGTGGGCATCGCGTGGATCTCGCGGCGGTGGACGGGACGACTCACCGACATCACGGACACGGTCACCGCCAAGAAGGCCAAGCAGCGCGAGAAGGAGCACGTCTCCGCGTCGAAGACCGCCGGCAAGGGTGCCGCCTCCGGAGACGGCAAGCGCGCCGCCCAGCTCGCCCGGCAGCGGGCCGCGGCGGACGCCGCCCGGCAGAAGCGGCTGCGGGACGCCGACGCGAACCGCTTCGGTCTGCGCCGCTCGGTGCTCGCCGAGGCGGGCGTCGCGGTCGTGCTGCTCGCCGTCACCACCTGGCTGACCCAGACCGAGCCGGGCCGCACCGAGCAGGAGGCCAAGGCGGCCACCTCGTCGTCCTCCAGCTCCTCCTCGTCGTCGTCCTCGTCCGGCGCGCTGACCCTGGACATGCCCTTCGACACCGGCGGCACCGACGGCAAGGGCCTGGTGCGGCTCGACCTCGACCCCGCGCGCGTGGGCGGCAACGAGATGCACGTCTACGTCCAGCGGCCCAACGGACGCGCCTTCGACATCCCCGAGGTGAAGGTCGCCTTCACCCTCACGGAGAAGAAGATCGGGCCGCTTCCGGTGACCCCCGACCACATCACCACCGGCCACTGGACGGCGAGCAGCGTGCAGATCCCCATGGCGGGCGACTGGAAGATCGCCGTGACCGTGCGGACCTCCGACATCGACCAGGTGACCGTCTCCAAGAACGCGCAGATCGGCTGAACCCCACCATGCCCGACCAGTCCCTTCCCCAGGCCCGCACGCCCGAGTCCGCCGTGCGGGAGCCCGCTGCCGACGGCGGCCACGGCATCTCCCGGCGCGCACTGATCGGCACCGCCGGGGCCACCGGGCTCGTGCTCGGCGCGGCCGGCGGAGCCGCGGGATACGCGGCCGCGCCCGCCCCGGCCACTCCGCTGACCTCGGTGGGCTCCGAACGGGCGATGTTTCACGGGAAACATCAGCCCGGCATCACCGAGGGACTGCAGGCCCGCGGCCACCTCGTCGCCTTCGACCTGGCGGCGGGCGCGGGCCGCAAGGAGGCGGCGGCCCTGCTGCGCCGCTGGTCGGCGACGGCCGAGCGGCTCATGGCGGGTGAGGCGGCGCCGCACGACGACACCGATGTGGCCCGGGACGCGGGCCCGTCCGCACTGACGATCACCTTCGGCTTCGGCCACAGCTTCTTCGGGCGGACCGGTCTGGAGAAGCAGCGCCCCGGCGCCCTCGACCCGCTGCCCGACTTCTCCTCCGACCAGCTCGACAAGGCACGCAGCGACGGCGACCTGTGGGTGCAGATCGGCGCCGACGACGCTCTGGTCGCCTTTCACGCGCTGCGCGCGATCCAGAAGGACGCCGGCAGCGCGGCCCGGGTCCGCTGGCAGATGAACGGCTTCAACCGCACCCCCGGCGCCACCGCCCACCCCATGACGGCCCGCAACCTCATGGGCCAGATCGACGGCACCCGCAACCCCAAGCCGGCCGACGCCGACTTCGACAAACGGATCTTCGTGCCCGCCTCGGGTGAGCCCGCGTGGATGGCGAACGGCTCCTATGCCGTCGTACGCCGTATCCGCATGCTCCTCGACGACTGGGAGAAGCTGTCGCTCACAGCCCAGGAGGCGGTCATCGGGCGGCGGAAGGCCGACGGGGCGCCGCTGTCCGGGGGCACCGAGACGACCCCGATGAACCTGGAGAAGGCCGACGCCAAGGGCGAGTACGTCGTCCCGATCAACGCCCACGCCCGGATCACCCGGCCCGACCGCAACGGCGGCGCGGCCATGCTGCGGCGCCCGTTCTCCTTCCACGACGGCATCGACGCGGACGGGACGCCGGACGCCGGGCTGCTGTTCGTGTGCTGGCAGGCGGACCCGCTGCGCGGCTTCGTACCGGTGCAGCGCAAGCTCGACCGCGGGGACGCGCTGTCGAAGTACATCCGGCACGAGTCGAGCGGTCTGTTCGCGGTGCCCGGGGGCGCGGCCGACGGAGAGTACGTGGGGCAGCGGCTGCTGGAGGGGTGATTCCGGGATTCAAACCACCCGGTCGGGTGGCTTCCATGAGACACGGGGGACGCGTTCGTCAGCGCCCATTAGGGTGAGGACATGCCAGCGAGCTATGCGTATCTCGGCCCCGAAGGCACCTTCACCGAAGTCGCCCTGCGCACGCTTCCGGAGGCGGCCACCCGCGAGCTGATCCCGTACGTCTCGGTGCAGTCCGCGCTGGACGCGGTGCGGGCCGGCGAGGCCGAGGCCGCGTTCGTGCCGATCGAGAACTCCGTCGAGGGCGGCATCACCACCACCCTGGACGAGCTGGTCGCGGGCGAGCCGCTGATGATCTACCGCGAGGTGCTGCTGTCGATCACCTTCGCGCTGCTGGTCCGGCCGGGCACCAAGCTGTCCGACATCAAGACGGTCTCCGCGCATCCGGCCGCCCAGCCGCAGGTCCGCAACTGGCTCAAGAAGAACCTCCCGGACGTGCACTGGGAGTCGGCCGCCTCGAACGCGGACGCCGCGCGGCTGGTCCAGGAGGGCCAGTACGACGCCGCGTTCGCGGGCGAGTTCGCGGCCGCGCGGTACGGCCTTACGGCCCTGGAGACCGGGATCCACGACGCGGAGAACGCGCAGACCCGGTTCGTACTGGTCGGCCGTCCGGCCCGGCCCGCCGCGCCGAGCGGTGCCGACAAGACCTCGGTGGTGCTGTGGCAGCGGGACGACCACCCCGGTGCCCTGCGCGACCTGCTCGGCGAGTTCGCCACCCGCGGCATCAACCTGATGCTGCTGCAGTCCCGGCCGACCGGCGCCGGTATCGGCAACTACTGCTTCTGCATCGACGCCGAGGGCCATATCTCCGACCGGCGGGTGGCCGAGGCGCTGATGGGGCTGAAGCGGATCTGCCTGCAGGTTCGTTTCCTCGGCTCCTACCCGCGCGCGGACATCAAGCCGGGCGAGGCCCGGGCCACGCTGCCGGGGACCTCGGACGAGGAGTTCGTGGGGGCCGCCGACTGGGTGGCGCGCTGCCAGGACGGCCGGTTCTAGAGCCGCTCGCAGGCCGCTTCCGGCCAGTCATACCTGCATATCTTCGTTATCCACAGAAGTTATCCACAGGTCCGCTTCTCGACCTGGGGACAAGTCGACAAGCCAGTGCCATCCGGTCGACAAATCGCCCTGGACGTCCCAGATGCGGCCACCGCCCGGCAGGTCACCCTTCGTCCACTCGTTTCCTTCGGTTCATCTTTTGGAGCGACCCCTTTCCACCCGAAAGTGGGTGTCACCCCTGTTTGAACCGGGAATTCCTCAGTCCGGCCGGAACTTCCGGAGTGATCAATTCCGAAGTCCACAGACTTTCCGCACAGCCTGTGGATAACTCTTCCCGGCGGGTGGATTCCTGTGGACAACGGCCCCGCCAAGTGCCGCTCTCCACAAGGGAATCCAGTCAACCAGGGGCCGGCCGGCTGCCCCGTCCCAGGGAATGAGACGGCTTTTATTGACGCTGCTCGACACTCTGCGCAATTGCCCCATAACGGCACGTAAGGCGCGAGTCGCAATAGTGAGTCGTGACGCGGGAGCCGACACCGGTAGCCTTGGCCTCGTGATTGACCTTCGCCTGCTTCGTGAGGACCCCGACCGTGTGCGCGCGTCCCAGCGCGCCCGTGGAGAGGACGTCGCGCTCGTCGACTCCCTCCTGTCTGCCGACGAGCGGCGCAGGTCCTCCGGCGTCCGCTTCGACGAGCTGCGCGCCGAGCAGAAGCAACTCGGCAAGCTGATCCCCAAGGCCGGCGCCGAGGAGAAGGCCGAGCTGCTGGCGCGTGCCGAGCAGCTGAAGGCCGACGTCAAGGCGGCCGACGCCGAGCGCGACGCGGCCGACGCCGAGACCCAGCAGCTGCTGCTCCGGCTCGGCAACCTCGTCCACCCCGACGTGCCCGTCGGCGGCGAGGAGGACTTCGTCACGCTGGAGACGCACGGCACGATCCGCGACTTCGGTGCCGAGGGCTTCGATCCCAAGGACCACCTGGAGCTGGGCCAGATCCTCGGCGCGATCGACGTCGAGCGCGGCGCCAAGGTCTCCGGCTCCCGCTTCTACTTCCTCACCGGTGTCGGCGCCCTGCTGGAGCTGGCCCTGGTGAACGCGGCGATCGCGCAGGCCACCGAGGCCGGCTTCACGCCGATGCTCACCCCGGCGCTGGTGCGCCCGCAGTCCATGGCCGGCACCGGCTTCCTCGGCCAGGCGGCCCAGGACGTCTACCACCTCGACAAGGACGACCTGTACCTGGTCGGCACCTCCGAGGTCCCGCTCGCGGCGTACCACATGGACGAGATCATCGACGCCGACCGGCTGCCGCTGCGCTACGCGGGCTTCTCCCCGTGCTTCCGCCGCGAGGCCGGCTCGCACGGCAAGGACACGCGAGGCATCTTCCGCGTGCACCAGTTCGACAAGGTCGAGATGTTCTCGTACGTCGCTCCCGAGGACTCGCAGCAGGAGCACAAGCGCCTGCTGGAGTGGGAGAAGCAGTGGCTGACCTCGCTGGAGCTGCCGTTCCGGGTGATCGACGTCGCCTCCGCCGACCTCGGCTCGTCGGCCTCGCGTAAGTACGACTGCGAGGCGTGGATCCCGACCCAGGGCAAGTACCGCGAGCTGACCTCGACCTCGGACTGCACCGAGTTCCAGTCCCGCCGGCTGCAGATCCGCGTCCGTGACGGCAAGCAGGTCAAGCCGCTGGCCACGCTCAACGGCACGCTGTGCGCCGTACCGCGCACGATCGTGGCGATCCTGGAGAACCACCAGCAGGCCGACGGCTCGGTGTACGTGCCCAAGGTGCTGCGTCCGTACCTCGGCGGCCGGGAGGTCCTGGAGCCGGTCGCCAAGTGAGCGCCGGATTCCCGTTCCGACTCATCGCCACCGACCTCGACGGAACGCTCCTGCGCTCCGACGAGTCGATCTCGCAGCGCACCCGTGAGGCGCTCGCCGCGGCCACCGCGGCGGGCGCGGCGCACATCGTCGTCACCGGCCGCGCGGCCCCCTGGACCCGGCACATCCTCGACGACCTCGGCTACGACGGCCTCGCCGTCTGCGCCCAGGGCGCGCAGGTGTACGACGCCGGGGCGCACCGCCTGCTGACGTCCGTGACCCTGGACCGGCAGCTGGCGGGTGTGGCCCTGGCGAAGATCGAGGCCGAGGTCGGTCCGCTGTACCTGGCGGCGAGCCGGGACGGCCTGGACGGCGAGGTGCTGGTGGGGCCGGGGTACGCGGTCACGGGCTCCCTCCCCGCCACCCCCTTCACGGACGCGTCCGACCTCTGGGCCGCCCCGCTGAACAAGATCTACATCCAGCATCCGACGCTGAGCGCCGACGAGCTGACGGAGGCGGCCCGCCGGGCGGCCGGCGGATTCGTCACGGTCGCCATGGCCGGCGAGCACATCGTGGAGCTGCTGCCCCTCGGCCTGTCCAAGGCCACGGGCCTGTCCCTGGCGGCCCGCCGCCTGGGCATGAAAGCCGCGGAGACCATCGCCTTCGGCGACATGCCCAACGACATCCCGATGTTCGCCTGGGCGTCCCGCGGCGTGGCCATGGCCAACGCCCACGAGGAACTGAGGGCAGTGGCGGACGAGATCACGACCTCCAACGAGGAGGACGGGATCGCGGTGGTGCTGGAGCGGTTGCTGGGCTGAGCGTTCGGTCTCTTCTGCGCTGAGCTTTCAGCTTCTTCTGCGGAGGATGCACGGATCGAACGTGCGCGGGGTTGCCCCCGACCGCGGCTTAGCAAGCCGGTGCCTTACCACTCGGCCAATCCTCCGGGTGGGCGGCCCACGCGAGAGACACATCGCGTGCTCGAAGCGGCCGCCCCGGGCAGCTCCCTCGGCTCCACGGAGGGGTAGCGATTACTCCGGAGCCTGCCTCGGGCTGCCCTGTCGGGAGCTGGACGTACTGCCGTGCATGGACATCGCCCTGCTCCTCTCCCAGAACGTGGCGCCGGGGCTTCCCGGCGGTGCGGACACCAACCACTGTGCCTTCACCCCGAGTTGACCGCCACCGAATTACCGGCGGCGCCACCTGCGCCGACGCACCTTGCTGAAGAACCAGCCCGCCGGCGGGTCGTCCGACCGCCACGGCTGCGGTTCCGGTTCCTCGGCGCGCCAGCGGGCGGCGAGCATACGGGCCCGGGCGGACGGCTCGGAGGTCTCGGCGGACGACACGAACGCCTCGTCCAGGACCAGCTCGTCCCAGACGTCGCCGCCGGACCGCCCTCGTCCCTCGAACTGCGGGATCTCCTCTGCCATCTGCGGCCTCCTAGCCGTACATCCGCTTTGCCCAGTGTGCCCGGACCGAGGTGAAGCCCCCGTCAAGATCGGGACCAGTCACTCCTCGCCGGCGAGCTTCAGCGTCCGCAGCTTCTGGCCGGCGTACCACGTGGCGAGCACGGTGACCACGACCAGCAGCACCGTCGCCGTGGGCAGTCCGACGTCCGAGGTCACCAGGTCCCCGCCGGCCACCTTGTGGGCGACGGCGAGCGACCACTGCTGGACGCTCAGCGTGCGTGCGCCGGACACCAGGGAGCCGAACAGGGCCTCCCAGACGAGGGCGTAGACGAGACCGAACACCACCGCGTGCCGGGACACCGTGCCGAGCAGCAGGAACATCGCCGCGTAGGCGATCGACGCGACCAGTGCGGCCACCGTGTAGGCGACGGCGATCTGCTGGCCGTTGCCGTTGAGGATGAAGCCCGCGATGAGCGTCGGCAGGGCCGAGAACACCATCGTCACGGCGATCGCCACGATCAGCTTGGTGAAGATGATCGTCGGGCGCTTCACCGGCTTGGCCAGCAGGTAGACGACGGAGCCGTCGTCGATCTCCGGGCCGATCGCGCCCGTGCCCGCGATGACGCCGATGATCGGCACCATCGTGGCGAGTGCCAGCCCGCCCAGCAGGTCAGAGGCTGTCTGGTCGTCGGCGCCCGCGAGGCCGCGCACGACGACGGAGATCGCGATCAGCAGGAGCGGCAGGGCGCCCAGGATGAGGGCCCGGCGACGGCCGAGCAGGGCCCGGTAGGTGAGCCGGGCGACTGTGGGGTCGTACATATTCGGCCTCCTACGCCGCGACCAGGTACGAGAACACGGACTCGAGGGACTCGTCGGACGGCGAGACCGTGAGCAGCCGGATGCCGTGGTCGCGGGCGACCTTGGGCAGCAGGGCGGTGAAGCGGCCGAAGTCGACGGCCTGGATACGCAGGGCGTCCTCGGTGTGGTCGACCTCGATGCCGGACGTCGACGGGTCGGCGATCAGCGCGGCCGCGAGCGTGCGGTCGTCGCTGGAGCGCACCAGGTAGCGGTGCGGTCGGTCGGTCATCAGGCGGCGGATCTTGCGGAAGTCGCCGCTGGCCGCGTGCCGCCCGGCGACGACGACCTCGATGTGCCGGGCGAGCTGCTCGACCTCTTCGAGGATGTGGGACGAGAACAGCACCGTGCGGCCCTCGTCGCCCATGCGCCGCAGCAGCTCCATGAGCTGCATCCGCTGGCGCGGGTCCATGCCGTTGAAGGGCTCGTCGAGCAGGAGCAGCGACGGGTCGTGCACCAGGGCACTCGCCATCTTCACGCGCTGGCGCATGCCCTTGGAGTACGTCGAGATCTTGCGGTCCTGCGCGTACTCCATCTCGACCGTGGCCAGGGCCCGCTGGGCGGCCTTCGCGCCCAGTCCGTGCAGCTCGGCGTTGGCGACGACGAACTCACGTCCGGTGAGGAAGTCGTACATCGCCTCGCGCTCGGGGACGATGCCGATGTGCTTGTAGATGGCCTCGTTGCGCCACACCGGCTGCCCGTCGAGGGTGACGGTGCCGGTGGAGGGGGCCAGGAAGCCGCCCATCATGTTGATGAGGGTGGACTTTCCGGCGCCGTTCGGGCCGAGCAGGCCGGTGACGCCGGGGCCGATGGTCATCGTGATGTCGTTGACGGCGACCACGTTGCCGAACCAGCGGGAGACGTGGTCGATGGAGAGCGTGGTCACAGTCCCACCTTCCGGTAGCGGCGCAGCAGGAGGCCGTAGCTGGCGGCGATGAGGCCCAGGACGGCGAGGACGTAGACCACGCCCTCCCCGTTCGTGGGTCCGACCGCTCCGGGGAACGCCGAGGTCGCGCCCAGGAACGCGGACTGCACTCCGTCGATGAGCGTGACGGGCGAGAAGAGGCCGATCCAGGGGATGGCGCCGGTGCTGTTCTGCGCCTCGGCGATGGCCTGGAGCGTGGAGACGGCGCCGTAGGAGATCGTCATGACGGCGATGACGGCCGCGATGCCGAAGCCGCGCCGCGGGGTCACCGAGGCGATGACCAGGCCGATACCGGCGAAGAGCAACGAGAGCAGTGTCACGGAGACGAGTCCCTGTGCGAATCCCTTGGTCTGGTCGGCGAAGTCGAGCTTGGCCAGCAGCGCGCCGATGTAGAGCACGAGCAGCGGGGCCGCGGTGAGGACGAACAGCGCGGAGGCCAGCGCCGCGTACTTCGCCCGCACGTAGTCGGCGGTCTCGATCGGCCGCGAGAAGTACAGCGGCACGGTCTTGAAGCGCAGGTCGCGCGAGACGGACTGGGGCGCCTGCGAGGCGACGTACAGGCTGATGACGGCCTGCATGAGGATCGCGTAGCGCGTGTAGTCGACGGGCAGGTCCTTCGCCTTGGTGGCGACCGCGACCGCGACCATGATGGCCGCGGGCACGCACATCACCACGAACAGCAGCATCGGCAGCACCTTGGACTTGACCGACCGGCCGAGGCCGTACGCGCCGCGCAGGGACTGCGAGTAGAGCGAGCGGGTGGCGTAGGTGCGGCCGAGTCGGGGGCCGTCGTAGGTGCGGTAGCCGATGTTGTGGATGCGGGTCTGGTCACCCGACGGTGCGACGGGTGTCCGCACGGGCTGCTCAACTGCCATGGACGGCCGCCTCCTTCCGCTCTTCTGCCTCGCTCGTGAAGACCTCCGAGATGTGGTGCCGGCGCTGCTCCATGCGCACCAGGCCGAGGCCCAGGTCGGCGACGATGTCGCGCACCAGGTCGTACGTCTCCTCGCCCTGCGCGGTGAGCAGCAGGATGTGCCCGGCGCCCGGGAGGCCGCTGCTGTCGTGGGTGTCCACTCCGCGCGCGTGGAGTGCCTCGCGGACCGCGCGGGTGCCGTCGGGGTGTTCGTCGCTGTCGGTGACCTCGATCGCGAGGGTCGTCGTGGTCTGCGTGAAGTCGGTGGTGGAGCTGGAGCGCAGCAGCTTGCCGCCGTCGACCACGACGACGTGGTCGCAGGTGCGCTCGAGTTCGCCCAGCAGGTGGGAGGTGACCAGGACCGAGATGCCGAAGTCGGTGTGGATGCGGCGGATCAGGCCGAGCATCTCGTCGCGGCCGACCGGGTCGAGGCCGTTGGTCGGCTCGTCCAGGAAGACCAGCTGCGGGTCGTGCACCAGGGCCTGGGCGAGCTTCACACGCTGCTTCATGCCGGTGGAGTAGCCGCCGATGGGGCGGTAGCGCTCCTCGTACAGGCCGACATGGCGCAGGGTGTCCGCGGTGCGCTCGCGCGCGGCGGCGGGCGGCAGGCCGGACATGCGTGCCATGTGGACGACGAACTCGGTGGCCGAGACGTCGGGCGGCAGGCAGTCGTGCTCCGGCATGTAGCCCACGCGCTCACGGATGGCGGCGCCCTTGGTGGCCACGTCGAGGCCGAGCACCTCGGCGCGGCCCTCCGTGGCGGGGGACAGACCCAACAGGATCTTGATCAGGGTGGACTTGCCGGCGCCGTTGGCTCCGACGAGTCCGGTCACACCGGGTCCGATGTCCATGGACAGCCGGTCGAGCGCGGTCACCCGGGGGAACCGCTTGCTCAGGCTTTCGGTCGCGATCACAGTCACGTCTTCGACCGTAGTGATCCAGGCCACGCCAGTCGTCAGACCTCAGAGCCGTCTTGGCGTCAGACTCGAGTATTACGGGGCCCTAAGGGATCCCCTGCCTGAGAGTTATCCACAGCCGCTCACGGAGCGTTGTCCACAGGCCTTGATCCCGCCTATTGACGCCGCCTCTAACAACTGTCACATTCACCAGTGTCAAGTTACGGACGCGTACCGCAGTCGACGGCACGACGGGACGGGGCGGCATGACGACGGCAGTGAGCAGCGAACTCCCCGTGGAGTTGCAGGGGTTCAGGCGGGTGCAGCGCCTCGCCTACGAGTGCGCGGAGGCGGTCGCGGCACGCCTCGAGCCGGGTGTGACCGAGCGCGAGGCAGCCCGGATGCAGCGCGAGTGGCTGCGCGAGCGAGGGGTGCGGGACTGGTTCCACCTGCCCTTCGCCTGGTTCGGCGACCGCACCGCGTTCGTCAACTTCCGCATCCCGCTGCAGTTCTTCCCGACCGACCGCGCCCTGGCGCCCGGGATGCCGTTCATCCTGGACATGGCCCCGGTCTACGAGGGATACACGGCCGACATCGGCTACTCGGGCTCACTGGGCGTCAACCCCGTGCAGGACCGGCTGATGGCCGATCTGGAGGCGCACCGCGAGCTGATCCTGCGCGAGGTGCGCGAGCGGCGGCCGCTGCGCGAGATATACGAGGACGTGGACCGCCTGATGGTCCGCCAGGGCTACGCCAACCGACACCGGGCGTACCCGTTCGGCGTGATCGCCCACAAGGTGGACCGGGTGAAGCAGCGCCGCTGGTCGCCCCATCTGTTCGGGTTCGGCACCCAGTCCCTGAAGGGTCTGGCCGCCGACGCCCTGCACGGCCACCGCGAGGGCTGGTCGCCCCTGTGGTCGCCGTACCGCTTCTCCGACCACCCGCCGCAGCCGGGCCTGTGGGCGGTCGAACCCCACCTCGGCTTCCGGGGTACGGGCGCGAAGTTCGAGGAGATCCTGGTGGTCACCGACTCCCGGGACCCCGAGCAGAGCGCGTTCTGGCTGGACGACGATCTGCCGCACGTGCGGCGCTGGGCGGAGGCGAAGTGACGACACCTTCGATGCCGAAGGGTGCGCGTGAGCGCCGGGTGCACACCGGCGGGGTCGAGCTGTGCGTGGCCGAGCTGGGTGACCCGCAGCAGCCGACGGTGGTGCTGGTGCACGGCTACCCGGACAGCAAGGAGGTCTGGTCGGAGGTCGCCGTCCGCCTCGCCGACCGCTTCCACGTCGTCCTCTACGACGTGAGGGGCCACGGCCGCTCCACGGCACCGCAGCCGCTGCGCGGCGGCTTCACCCTGGCCAAGCTCACGGACGACTTCCTGGCGGTCGTGGACGCGGTGAGCCCGGACCGCCCGGTGCACCTGGTCGGCCACGACTGGGGCTCGGTGCAGTCCTGGGAGTTCGTCACGGTGGGCCGCACGGAGGGCCGTATCGCCTCCTTCACGTCGATGTCCGGCCCCTCTCTGGACCACTTCGGGCACTGGATCAACGCGCGCGTGAAGCGTCCCACGCCCCGCCGGGTGGGCCAGCTCCTCGGGCAGGGCGCCAAGTCCTGGTACGTCTACCTGCTGCACACCCCCGCCCTGCCGGAACTGGCCTGGCGCGGCCCGCTCGGCAAACGCTGGCCGAAGATCCTCCAGCGGACCGAGAAGGTCCCCGGCGGCGACTACCCGACCCCTTCCCTCCCCTCCGACGCGGCGCACGGCGCCTGGCTGTACCGGGACAACGTCCGCGCCCGGCTGCTCAGGCCCCGCCCGGACGCGTACGCGCACGCGCCCGTGCAGCTCATCACGCCCCTGGGGGACGCGTTTCTGTCGGAGCGCCTGTACGACGACCTGGAGCAGTGGGTGCCGCAACTGACCCGGCGCACGCTCCCCGCCAAGCACTGGATCCCGCGCACGCGTCCCGACCAGGTGGCCGCCTGGATCGAGGAGTTCGTGACGAGCGTCGAGGGCGGCCGGCCGCAGCCCAAGGCCACCGGCCGCCACGCGGACCGGTTCGGCGGTCAGTTGGTGCTGGTCACCGGAGCGGGCAGCGGCATCGGCCGGGCCACGGCGTTCGCCTTCGCGGAGGCGGGCGCGCGCGTGGTGGCCGTCGACCGCGACGCCGAGGCCGCCGCCCGCACCGCCGAGCTGTCCCGGCTGGTCGGCGCCCCCGAGGCGTGGGCGGAGACGGCGGACGTCTCCGACGAACAGGCCATGGAGAAGCTCGCCGAGAAGGTGCACCGCGCGTACGGCGTCCTGGACGTGCTGGTCAACAACGCGGGGATCGGCCTGTCCGGCTCCTTCTTCACCACCACGCCCGAGGACTGGCGCAAGGTCCTGGACGTCAACCTCTGGGGTGTGATCCACGGCTGCCGCCTCTTCGGCGCCCGCATGGCCGAGCGCGGCCAGGGCGGCCACATCGTCAACATCGCCTCGGCGGCCGCCTATCAGCCCTCCCGGGCGCTGCCCGCCTACAGCACCTCCAAGGCGGCGGTCCTGATGCTCTCCGAGTGCCTGCGCGCCGAACTCGCCGCGCAGGACATCGGCGTCACGGCGATCTGCCCCGGCATCGTCAACACCAACATCACCTCCACGGCCCGCTTCACCGGCGTCGACGAAGCCGAGGAACGCCGCCGCCAGAAACACTCGGCCCGCCTGTACGGCCTCCGCAACTACCCGCCGGAGAAGGTCGCCAAGGCGGTCCTGGACGCGGTGACCCACAACAGGGCGGTGGTACCGGTGACACCCGAGGCACGGGGCGCGCATCTCCTGTCGCGCTTCATGCCGGGGGTGTTGCGGGGGATTGCCCGGGTGGAGCCGAAGCTGTGAGCGGGGTTGCTTGGCTGGGGGCGGGCGTGGCTGCGTGGCTGGGGGCAGTCGCCCCGCCATGGCCGCCGCAGTTGCGGGAGCCGCACCGCTGGGGCGGCGCCCACCCCGCAGCGGCCGTCATACCGGCCTAGCTGCGGGCAATCGTGCCGCTGGGGCGGCACGGGTGGGCGCAGCGGCACCCCGCCGGCGCGGGCAAGCGAAACCCACCCCCGCCCAGCCCCAACTCCGGTCACCAGCCGAGGAACCCCACATGACCGAGCCCCCGGCCCAAAAGACCTACCGCATCGAAGACCTGGCCCACCACACCCACACCACCGTAAGAACCATCCGCGCCTACCAGGACAAAGGCCTCCTCCCCCGCCCCGAGCGCCAGGGCCGCGCCAACCTCTACTCCGACGCCCACCTCACCCGCCTCCACCAGATCACCCACCTCCTCGCCCGCGGCTACACCCTCGCCTCGATCAGGGAACTCCTGGACGCCTGGGACACCGGCCGCGGCCTGGGCGGTGTCCTAGGCCTGGTCACCGAGGTGGAAGGCCCATGGACCGACGAGGAACCGACCCGCATCACCCGCACCGAGCTGAACGCCCGCTTCGGCGGCACCCCCGACGAGGACGCCGTGGCCGAGGCCGTCGAACTAGGCGTACTGGAACCGCTGGCCGACGACCCCGACACCTTCCTCGTGCCGAGCCCCCAAGAGCTGTCCGTCGCAGCCGAGTTGCACGCCGCCGGGGTCCCGCTCTCCGCGATCTCGGGCCATCTCAGGGAGTTGAGGGGCCAGATGGAGCACATAGCCGCCCGTTTCCTGGAGTTCACCGCCGAGTACGTCTTCGCCCGCTACCTCGACGACCCCACCCACCGCACGGACGCCCACGCGGCAGAAGCGGCCTCACTGGTGCGCCGCCTCCGCCCCCTGGCCCAGCAGACGGTGGACGCCGAACTGGCCCGGGCCATGCGCGCGTTCGCGGTCCAGCACCTGCGCACACGCCTCGGCGCCGAGGATCCACCGGAGTCACCCGCTCGGACGCGTTCCATCGACCTCCCCGCAGAGACGATCAGCGCTGTGGAACGCCTCGTTGGCCGCGCACACACGTCCACATTCATCGCACTGGCTGCCGAACGGGAGGTCAGGGCAAGAGCCTTGGACTACCTGTCCTCACCGACACGATCACCCAGCGAAGTTGGCGAATCCACCTAAAACGCCAGCCACTTGTCCACAACTTCTCCAATTCCCCTGTGGATAACTGCACTTGCTTGTGGATCAAACCCGGGAGCGAAAACAACCTGCGTGATCCGCGTCTCTCCAGCACCCTGGAGGCATGGAAGAAAGACGCACCGTGAAGGTGTCGAAGTACCTCTCGAAACACCTCCGCCACCAGCCCGAGCGCATCGGCCTCACGCTCGACCCGGGCGGCTGGGTCGAGATCGACACCCTGATCGCCGCGGCCGCCGCACACGGGTTCCGCCTCACGCGCGAGGAGCTGGACCACGTGGTGGCCGCCAACGACAAGCAGCGCTTCGCGATCGAGGGCACGAGGATCCGTGCCAGCCAGGGCCACACCATCGAGGTCGACCTCGGCCTGCCCCCGGCAACCCCGCCGTCGTACCTCTACCACGGCACCGTGGCGCGGAACCTGGACGCGATCCGAGCCGAGGGCCTCCGGCCCATGAGCAGGCACGACGTCCATCTCTCGGCCGACCGCGAGACCGCGACCCGGGTCGGCGCCCGCCGCGGCCGCCCCGTCGTGATCGCCGTGGACGCCGGCGCCATGCACCGCGACGGCCACGTCTTCCACGTCAGCGCGAACGGAGTGTGGCTCACCCAGGCGGTACCACCCCGCTACCTGCGGTTCTCTTGATCGATTTCGGCCAATGTCGGTGGCCCCCCGTACCCTCGGACGCATGAGTCTGCGTCTGAGCACCGTGATCCTGCCGTACCGCCGCTGGAGCGAGGGCGGCCGTTCGGCCTGGGTGCGGGCCGAGCAGCTCGGCTTCCACACCGCGTACACCTACGACCACCTGTCCTGGCGCAGCTTCCGCGACGGCCCGTGGTTCGGCGCCGTACCGACGCTGACCGCCGCCGCGGCCGCCACCGACCGGCTCCGCCTCGGCACGCTGGTCACCTCGCCGAACTTCCGGCACCCGGTGACCCTCGCCAAGGAGCTGATCTCCCTGGACGACATCTCCGGCGGCCGCATCACCCTGGGCATCGGCGCCGGCGGCACCGGCTTCGACGCGACGGCCCTCGGCCAGGAGCCGTGGACGCCGCGCGAGCGCGCCGACCGGTTCGCCGAGTTCGTGCCGCTGCTCGACCGGCTGCTCACCGAGGACGCGGTGACGTACGAGGGCCGGTTCTACTCGGCGCACGAGGCGCGCAACATCCCCGGCTGCGTGCAGCGGCCCCGGCTGCCCTTCGCGGTGGCGGCCACCGGCCCGCGCGGACTCAAGCTCGCCGCGCGGTACGGACAGGCGTGGGTGACCACCGGCGACCCGAAGCTGTACGAGAGCGGCACGCCGGAGCAGTCGGTCGAGGCGCTGCGCGGGCAGCTGGAGAAGCTGTCCGAGACCTGCGCGTCGATCGGCCGGGACGTGACCGGGCTGGAGAAGGTCCTGCTCACCGGCTTCACACCGGACCGCGGCCGGCCGCTCGAATCCCTGGACGCCTTCGTGGACTTCGCCGGCCGCCACCAGGAGCTGGGCTTCACCGAGATCGTGATCCACTGGCCCATCCCGGACTCGGACTTCGCCGCGGACGAGAAGGTCTTCGAGCGGATCGCCATGGAGGCGCCCGCCCAGCTGGCCTGACCGGGTGACAGACGTTGTCCGTCGGCCATGTGCGATGTGTCAGTGGACTCATCTGTGCGGACTTCCGCACGGGCGTGCTGGCATATGCGTGAGAATGGCCCGGTGACCTCAGCGACCAGACAGCCCGGGACCCCGGCCGCCGCTCTACCGCCGCGGCTGATCGCCACCGACCTCGACGGCACCCTCCTGCGCGACGACAAGTCGGTCTCCCCGAGGACGGTCGCGGCGCTGGCCGCCGCCGAGGCCGCGGGCATCGAGGTCTTCTTCGTCACCGGCCGCCCGGCCCGCTGGATGGACGTCGTCAGCGAGCACGTCCACGGTCACGGCCTGGCGATCTGCGGCAACGGCGCCGCCGTGGTCGACCTGCACGGCGGCCCCGGCGCCCACCGCTTCGTGAAGGTGCGCGAACTGGCCCGGGAGAACGCGCTGGACGCCGTACGGCTGCTGCGCGCCGCCGCACCCGGCACGGTGTTCGCGGTCGAGCAGACGTACGGCTTCCACCAGGAACCGGCCTATCCCAAGCTGCACATGGAGATACCGGACAACCTCCTGCCCGCCGAGGCTCTCCTCGCGGCCGACGGCCCGGACGCCGACCAGCCCGTGCTCAAGATCCTGGCCTACCACCCCGACCTCGACCCGGACGCCTTCCTCGCGCTCGCCCGCCTCGCTGTCGGTGACCGGGCCAACGTCACCCGCTCCAGCCCCAGCGCCCTGCTGGAACTCAGTGGCCCGAGCGTCTCCAAGGCCAGCACGCTCGCCCTGTGCTGCGCCGAGCGCGGCATCACGCCCGAGGAGGTCGTCGCCTTCGGGGACATGCCCAACGACGTCGAGATGCTGACCTGGGCCGGCCAGTCGTACGCGATGGGCAACGCCCACCCGGACGTCATCGCCGCCGCCTCAGGCCGTACGGTCGCCAACAACGAGGACGGCGTGGCGGTCGTGATCGAACGGATGATCGCCGAACGCGTCTGACCCAGCCCCACCGGCAGAGGGTCGCCGGCAGGGCGCCTCACGTTCTGTCGCGGGCACTCGGGCGAGGCACCCGTACGACCGTCACCGCGCTCCCGCCGGCTCCTCCGCCGCCGACTCGCGCAGCACCAGGTCCCGCAGTGGCCCGTCCACGCCGGCCAGCTCCGCGTACCGCCCCCGCTGCACCACCCGGCCGGCGTCGAGCACGACCACCTCGTCGACCGCGTCGAGCCCGGCCAGCCGGTGGGTGATCAGCAGGGTCGTACGGCCCTCTGTGGCGGCCAGCAGGTCCGCGGTGAGCGCGTCCGCCGTCGGCAGGTCCAGGTGCTCAGCGGGCTCGTCCAGGACGAGGACCGGGAAATCGGCGAGGAGCGCGCGAGCCAGCGCGAGGCGCTGCCGCTGCCCGCCGGACAGCCGCGCCCCGTGCTCGCCGACGAACGTGTCCAGCCCGTCGGGCAGCCCGTCCACCCAGCCCAGCAGCCGGGCCCGGGCCAGCGCGTCGCGCAGGTCGGCCTCGGTGGCGTCCTTCTTCGCGAGCAGCAGGTTCTCGCGCACGCTGCTGTCGAAGAGGTGCGCGTCCTGCGCGCACAGCCCGACCAGCCGTCGTACGTCGTCGCCGGCCAGCGCGTACGCGTCCACACCGGCGAGCGTGTACGAGCCCTCGTGCGGGTCGAGGAACCGCAGAAGCACCTGGGCGAGGGTCGTCTTGCCGGAGCCGGAAGGGCCGACCACGGCGATCCGGCGGCCCTGCTCCAGCATGAGGTCGAGTCCCGCGAGCGCGTCCCGGTGCTGCCCCGCGTGCCGGGCGCCCAGGCCCCTCACCACGACCGGGAAGGGCGAGGCGGGCGCCTGCCGGGGCTGCTCCGGCTCACGTACGGGCTCCGGGGCGTCCAGTACCTCGTACACGCGCTCCGCGCTCCGGCGCACCCGCTGCCGGTAGCGCACGGCGAGCGGCAGCCCCAGTACGGCCTCGAAGGCGGCCAGCGGGGTGAGGACCACCACCGCCATCGCCACGCCACCGAGCCGGCCCGCGGCCACCGCCTGGGCGCCGAGCAGGGCGGAAGCGGTGACGGTCAGGCCGGAGATCAGCGCGGTGAGCCCGTCACCGAGCGCGGTGACGGCGGCGGCGCGCGAGGCGATGCGGGTGAGCGTGCCGTCGGCCTGCCGGGCAGCGGCGGTACGGGCCGGCAGCGCGCCGGCGACGGTCAGCTCGGCGGTACCGGTGAGCAGGTCGGTCACCCGGGTCGCGAGCACTCCACGGGCGGGCGCAAGCCGCCGCTCGGTCCGCCGGGCCGCGGCCGAGGTGACCAGGGGGACACCGACACCGGCCGCGAGGAGCCCCGCCGTAAGGGCCGCTCCGGCCTCGGGCAGCAGCCAGGCCGTGAAGGCGACGGAGGCGGTGGAGACGGCAACCGCGACGCCGGCGGGCAGCAGCCAGCGCAGCCAGTAGTCCTGGAGCGCGTCGACGTCGGCGACCAGCCGGGAGAGCAGATCGCCGCGGCGGGCCGTGCGCAGCCCCGCGGGCGCCAGCCGCTCCAGCCGCCGGTAGACGGCGACCCGGGTGTCGGCCAGCATCCGCAGCACGGCGTCGTGCGACACCAGCCGCTCGGCATACCGGAAGACGGCCCGCCCGATCCCGAAGGCCCGCGTCGCCGTCACGGCCACCATCAGGTACAGCACCGGCGGCTGCTGCGAGGCCCGCGAGATGAGCCATCCGGAGGTGGCCATCAGCCCAACGGCACTACCGAGCCCCAGGCTCCCGAGCAGCAGAGCGAGCAGAAGCCGACCACGCCGGGGACCGGCCAGGCCCCGGACCCGGGCAAGCGCACTCCGATATCGCGTCGGGGGCTGCTCTGTCGGGCCACTTACCAGGTGACCGAGTCGGGTGGCGGGTGGGCTGAGGCGGGCGTCCATCAGCCCCCTGGGAGGCTGACTGCCACTCCGGGCCGCCATCGGTTCCGCCCCCTCCAACCGCACCACCCGGTCCGCCACGGCAAGAAGCGCCGGCCGATGTACAACGAGCAGCACCGTGCGGCCCACCGCAAGCCGTCGCACCGCCGCCACAACATCCGCCTCGGTAGCCCCGTCCAGCGCCGCGGTCGGCTCGTCCAGCAACAGCACGGGCCGGTCGGCGAGGAAGGCCCGGGCCAACGCGAGCCGCTGCCGCTGCCCTGCGGACAGGCCGGCCCCGTCCTCGCCGAGCACCGTGTCGGCCCCCTCGGGCAGCGCGTCCACGAACTCCAGCGCGCCCGCATCCCGCAGCGCCCGGCGCACGGCGGTGTCGTCCGCGTCGGGCCGGGCCAGGCGGACGTTCTCGGTGATGGTCCCGGCGTACAGGTGCGGCCGCTGCGGCACCCACGCGATGCGCGACCGCCACTCCTCGATGTCGACGTCCGCGAGATCGGCTCCCCCGACCCGCACCCGGCCCTCGGCGGGCCGTACGAACCCCATCAGCACGTTCAGCAGCGTCGACTTGCCCGCGCCGCTCGGTCCGACCAGCGCCAGTGTCTCGCCGGGCTCGACGGTGAACGACACGTCGGTCACGGCATCCGCCGACCGCCCCGGATAGCGGACCGTCACGCCGTCGAAGGCCACCGGGCCCTCGGGCGCCACGGTGGTGCCGGACGCCGGTACCGGCGTCTCCAGCACGGCGAAGATCTCCTCTGCGGCGGCCAGCCCCTCCGCCGCCGCGTGGTACTGCGCTCCCACCTGGCGCAGCGGCAGATACGCCTCGGGCGCCAGCACCAGGATGACCAGGCCGATGTACAGGTCCATGTCGCCGTGCACCAGACGCATGCCGATCGTCACGGCGACCAGCGCGACCGACAGCGTGGCCAGCAACTCCAGCGCGAACGAGGAGAGGAACGCGATCCGCAGGGTCCGCAGGGTGGCCTGGCGGTACTCACCGGTGATCCGGCGGATGGACTCGGCCTGCGCCTTGGCCCGGCCGAACACCTTCAGCGTGGGCAACCCGGCGACCACGTCCAGGAAGTGGCCCGACAGCCGGGACAGCAGCCGCCACTGACGGTCCATCCGGGATTGGGTGGCCCAGCCGATCAGCATCATGAACAGGGGGATCAGCGGCAGGGTGCCGACGATGATCGCCGCCGACACCCAGTCCTCGGTGACGATCCGCGCCAGCACGGCCACCGGGACGACCACCGCGAGTCCCAGCTGGGGGAGATAGCGCGAGAAGTAGTCATCGAGGGCGTCGACCCCACGGGTGGCCAGGGTGACCAGCGAGCCGGTGCGCTGCCCGCTCAGCCACCCGGGGCCCAGCTGAGCGGCGCGCTCCAGCAGCCGCCCCCGCAGCTCCGACTTCACGGCCGCGCTCGCCCGGTGCGCCGCGAGTTCGGTGAGCCACGCGACAACCGCTCGTCCCACGGCCACGGCCGCCAACAGCATCAGGGGAGTTCGCAGTTCAGCGACTGACTGCCCGTGCTGGAACGCTCCGACCACCACCTCGGCGATGAGCATCGCCTGGGCGATGACCAGCCCGGCCCCGAGGGCGCCGAGGCCGACGACCGCCACCAGGAAGAGACGGGTGGCGCGGGCGTAGTGCAGAAGGCGTGGATCGATTGGTTTCACGTGAAACATGCCCTTCGGCCCAGAGGGTGTGTTTCACGTGAAACACACCCTCGGTGGACTCAGTGTGCGGCAGCGTCAGGAGCGATGTGCTGCGTGCCGATCCGCTTGCGGAACACCCAGTAGGTCCAGCTCTGGTAGAGCAGAACGATCGGCGTGGCGATGGCCGCGCACCACGTCATGATCTTCAGGGTGTACGGGCTCGACGAGGCGTTGGTGACCGTCAGGCTCCAGTCCCCGTTGAGCGTGGACGGCATGACGTTCGGGAAGAGCGACAGGAAGAGCATCGCCACGGACGCCACGATGGTCACGCCGGACAGTGCGAACGACCATCCCTCGCGCCCCGCCTGATTGGCCACCAGAGCGGCCACTAGGGCGGCGACGGCCACGATCAGGGCCACCAGGCTCTTGCCGTCACCGTTGTCGGCCTGCGTCCACAGCAGGAAGACGAGCGCCAGGACGGCCGTGACGAGACCGACCCGCAGTGCCAGCTTCCGTGCCCGCAGCCGGATGTCCCCGACGGTCTTCAGCGTCGTGAAGACCGCCCCGTGGAAGGTGAAGAGCGTCAGCGTCACCAGACCGCCGAGCAGGGCGTAGGGGTTGAACAGGTCCCCGAGGGTGCCGACGTACTCGAAGTGCTGGTCGATCTTCACGCCCCGCACGATGTTCCCGAAGGCCACGCCCCACAGGAACGCCGGGATGAGCGAGGTCCAGAAGATCGCATGCTCCCAGTTGCGCTGCCAGTTCTCCTCGGGCCGCTTCGCCCGGTACTCGAAGGCCACACCCCGGACGATCAGGCAGACCAGGATGACCAGCAGCGGCAGATAGAAGCCGGAGAAGAGGGTGGCATACCAGTCCGGGAAGGCGGCGAAGGTCGCACCGCCCGCCGTGAGCAGCCATACCTCGTTGCCGTCCCAGACGGGCCCGATGGTGTTGATCAGCACCCGGCGCTCGGGCCGGTTCCGGGCGAGCAGCTTGGTGAGGATGCCGACCCCGAAGTCAAAGCCTTCCAGGAAGAAGTAGCCGGTCCACAGGACGGCGATGAGGACGAACCAGACATCGTGAAGTTCCATGACTGTCCCCTCGGCCTAGTACGAGAAGGCCATCGGCTTGTCGGCGTCACGGGTGTCGCCGCCGATCTTCGTGGGCGGGTTGAGGTCGGCCTCGGTCAGCTCGGGCGGGCCGGCCTTGACGTACTTCGCGAGCAGCTTGACCTCGACGACGGCGAGGATCGCGTACAGCGTGGTGAAGACGATCATCGAGGTGAGGACCTCGCCCTGGGAGACACCGGGGGAGACCGCGTCCCGGGTCTGCAGGACGCCGTAGACGACCCACGGCTGACGGCCCATCTCGGTGAAGATCCAGCCCCAGGAGTTGGCGATCAGCGGGAAGGCCAGGGTCCAGATCGCGATGCGCCAGTACCAGGTGGTCAGCTGCGGGCCGAGCGCCTTGTTCCTGAACAGCACCAGGTGCGGCACCTCGTCGTCGCCGACCCTCAGGTGCTGCGGCAGCATGAACTTCTTCCGGGTCAGCCACAGTCCGGCGAGGCCGATGGCGAAGGAGGTCATGCCGAAGCCGATCATCCAGCGGAAGCCCCAGAAGGCCACCGGGATGTTGGGCCGGTAGTCACCGGGCCCGAACTTCTGCTGCTCGGCCTTGTTGACGTCGTTGATGCCGGGGACGTACGAGGTGAAGTCGTCGTTGGCGAGGAAGGACAGCAGGCCCGGGATCTCTATCGCGACGGTGTTGTGGCTCTTCTCGACGTCGCCGTAGGCGAAGATCGAGAACGGCGCCGGCTTCTGGCCGTCCCACAGCGCCTCGGCGGCGGCCATCTTCATCGGCTGCTGCTTGAACATGACCTTGCCAAGCACGTCACCGCTGACCGCGGTGAGCAGGCCGGCGATGACCACGGTGACCAGGCCGAGCCGCAGCGAGGTCTTCATCTCGCGGATGTGCTTCTTGCGGGACAGGTGGTAGGCCGAGATGCCGACCATGAAGGCGCCGCCGGTCAGGAAGGCCGCGGAGAGGGTGTGGAAGGCCTGGCTGAGCGCGGTGTTCTGGGTCAGGACATGCCAGAAGTCGGTGAGCTCCGCCCGGCCCTTCGCCTTGTTGATCCGGTAGCCGACGGGGTGCTGCATCCAGGAGTTGGCCGCCAGGATGAAGTACGCCGACAGGATCGTGCCGATCGAGACCATCCAGATGCAGGCCAGGTGGATCTTCTTCGGCAGCTTGTCCCAGCCGAAGATCCACAGCCCGATGAAGGTGGACTCGAAGAAGAACGCGATCAGAGCCTCGAAGGCGAGCGGGGCACCGAAGATGTCACCGACGAAGCGCGAGTAGTCGGACCAGTTCATGCCGAACTGGAACTCCTGGACGATGCCGGTGACCACGCCCATCGCGATGTTGATCAGGAAGAGCTTGCCCCAGAACTTCGTCGCCCTGAGGTACTTCTCCTTCTCCGTACGCACCCAGGCCGTCTGGAGCCCCGCGGTGAGCGCGGCCAGGGAGATCGTCAGCGGGACGAACAGGAAGTGGTAGACGGTGGTGATGCCGAACTGCCAGCGCGCCAGTGTCTCCGGCGCCAAAGCCAATTCCACGTCGTCAGCTCCTTACTCCGCCGTGGTAGCGGCAGCTTGCCCCATTTGTCACGCGCATCACGGGAGCAACCGGACAAGCTTGTGAACGCGTTCACATTCACAAGCCATTATGACGCACTGATTTTCGGCGAACGAAGGGGGGTCCCCCCTCTGCCGCCGCGTCAAGGTCTTGGCAGCGACTTCAACATCTTGTTGAATTGCGCGCCATGCAGATACGTATTTCCTGGCCCGCGGGCAACACCACCGCGACCCTCGACGACACACCGACCGCCCAGGCCCTGGGCAAGGCCCTGCCGCTCGCCTCCACCGCCCACACCTGGGGCGAGGAGGTCTATTTCGATACAGGTGTCTCTGTTTCACGTGAAACAGACGCCCGGCAGGTCGTGGAGCCGGGCACGGTGGCCTTCTGGACGGACGGCGACGCCCTCGCCCTCCCCTACGGGCCCACGCCCATCTCGCGAGGCGACGAGTGCCGGCTCGCGAGTCCGTGCAATGTCCTGGGTCGCCTGGACGGGGACGCCGCGATCCTGGCGACCGTGCGGGACGGCGACCCCGTACGCGTGGAACTGATCGACGAGTAGGTACGGAACGACGAGTAGGCCCCGCGCACGCGAGGCCCACCCGGAACCGCTTCGGTGCTCCCGACGGAGCCCGCTCAGATCTCCTTGTGGAACGCTTCCGCCACCTTCAGGAAGATGTCGTTCGCCTCGGTCTCGCCGACCGTCACCCGCACACCCTCGCCCGGGAACGGCCGGACCACCACACCGTGCTCCTCGCAGGCCGCCGCGAACGCGACCGTGCGCTCCCCCAGTCGCAGCCACACGAAGTTGGCCTGGGTCTCCGGCACCGTCCAGCCCTGGGCGCGCAGCCCGTCGACCACGCGCGTGCGCTCGCACACCAGCGAGCCGACCCGGCCCAGCAGCTCGTCCTCGGCCCGCAGCGAGGCGATCGCCGCCTCCTGCGCGAGCTGGCTGACACCGAAGGGCACCGCCGTCTTGCGCAGCGCCGCCGCCACCGGTTCGTGCGCGATCGCAAAACCGACGCGCAGCCCGGCGAGGCCGTAGGCCTTGGAGAACGTGCGCAGGACGCAGACGTTGGGCCGCTTCCGGTACAGCTCGACACCGTCGGGCACCTCGGGGTCGCGGATGAACTCCCGGTAGGCCTCGTCCAGCACCACCAGCACATCACTGGGCACCCGGTCGAGGAACCGTTCCAGCTCGGCCCGCCGCACCACCGTGCCGGTCGGGTTGTTGGGGTTGCAGACGAAGATCAGACGGGTCCGGTCGGTGATCGCCTCCGCCATCGCGTCCAGGTCGTGCACATCGCCCGGCGTGAGCGGCACCGGCACCGACCGGGCGCCGCTGATCTGCGTGATGATCGGGTACGCCTCGAAGGACCGCCAGGCGTAGATCACCTCGTCGCCGGGACCACTGGTGGCCTGGATCAGCTGCTGGGCGACACCCACCGAGCCGGTGCCGGTGGCCAGGTGGGAGAGCGGGACACCGAAGCGCTCCGACAGCTCGTTCATCAGCCCCGTACAGGCCATGTCCGGGTAGCGGTTGAAGTTGGAGGCGGCCGCGGTCACGCTCTCCATCACACTGGGCAGCGGCGGATACGGGTTCTCGTTGGAGGACAGCTTGTAGGCGACCGGCCCGCCGGCCGCGGCAGGCTTGCCCGGCTTGTAGGTGGGGATACCCTCCAGCTCGGCGCGCAGCTTGGGGCTCGTCTCGCTCACCGCAGTCCTCCTCGTGACCACCGGCGGACCGTCGACGCCGCCGGCTTCCAATACTCCACACCTTATGAGGATTCGGCGCCCCTGCGAACAGGTGCGGGACAGCAAGAGGCAAACCTCATCGATCCCACAGGCATCAGGGGCATCACCAGACGAAGGCGTACGTATCGGGGGGCGCGCCCCACATATATCTATGCGCCGGTGGCTCGCGCCGTGGCGCGCATCACCCGTGAAGGTGAGTTGAGACCTCTTCGAGACATCGAGCACTTGGCAGGCCCATGCGCGTCGACAAGTCACGTCTTACCATGAGAGCGCTCAACTTCCTTACTTTCTAAGGCAGTTGGGATGCTATGACCATGCAGAAACGTGCCTGTCAACGCGTGCATATGCGTCCGCACTACCCCACCGCATGAGCCCTACTATCGGCTCGCCATGACAGCAGCAGGGAAGCACCAGGTGAGCCGCGCGGAAACCTCACGTCGAGGCAGTCGGCCGGGCCGGGCGGGCATCAGAGACGTGGCCGCCGCCGCCGGAGTCTCCATCACGACCGTCTCTGACGCCCTCAACGGCAAGGGCCGGCTCCCGGATGCCACCCGACGCCATGTCCGCGAGGTCGCCGACCGGCTGGGGTACCGCCCCTCGGCCGCCGCCCGCACCCTCCGTACCGGCAAGTCGGGCCTGATCGGCCTGACCGTGACGACGTACGGGGATGAACCTTTCACCTTCACAGAGTTCGCCTACTTCGCCGAAATGGCCCGGGCCGCGACCTCGGCCGCGCTCGCCCGCGGCTACGCCCTGGTCATCCTGCCCGCGACCTCCCGCCACGACGTGTGGTCCAACGTGGCCCTGGACGGCACGGTCGTCATCGACCCCTCCGACCAGGACCCGGTGGTCAGCGAACTCGTCCGACAGGGGCTGCCGGTCGTCTCCGACGGCCGCCCGGCCGGCTCGCTCCCGGTCACCGCCTGGGTCGACAACGACCACGAGGCCGCCGTCCTCGGCATCCTCGACCACCTCGCCGACGCGGGCGCCCGCCGGATCGGCCTGCTCACGGGCACGACGACGGACACCTACACCCATCTGTCGACCACGGCCTACCTGCGCTGGTGCGAGCGCGTCGGCCAGGACCCGGTCTACGAGGCCTACCCGGCGCACGACCCGTGCGCGGGCGCCGTCGCCGCCGACCGGCTGCTCGCCCGCCCCGACCGCCCGGACGCCGTCTACGGTCTCTTCGACCCCAACGGCACCGACCTGCTCGCCGCCGCCCGCCGCTACGGCCTGCGCGTCCCGGACGACCTGCTGCTCGTGTGCTGCAGCGAGTCCACGGTGTACGCCAACACCGAGCCGCCCATCACCACGCTCTCCCTGAAACCGCGCCGGATCGGCACCGCGGTGGTCCAGCTCCTCATCGACGCCATCGAGGGCGTCGAGTCGGACCAGCCCGTCGAGCAGGTGATACCGACCGAGCTGATCGTGCGCACCTCGTCCCAGCGGCGTCCCCCGCGCACGACCGTCAGCCCGCCGCGGACCCCGGAAGAGGGATAGCGGGGGTATCGCAGGCGGGCATGCCTGGCGGACGGGTCGGATCACCCGCTGCGGCCTGAGGGCCGGGGTCCGAATCCGGGCCGCCGGGCTCCGCCGTCTCGCTGCACGCGGCTCCGCAGGCCGCCAAACGGGTCGGTCGACCGTCCAGCCGTGCGGCCGACGCCTGATGGGCAGCCGGTCGAACCCCTGCCCAAACGGGGCGAAAGCCGCGGTGAACTGGAGTCTTGCTCCGATTCACTACCCCTGGGTCATCACACGGCGCGACGCGCATTCCTATGATGGGCCCACGACACCGCTGGCCGCTGCGACCAGGCAGTCCGAAGCGGTGCAGCTGCGGCGCGATGGTGGAGGGGTCTGATGACTCAGGGGGCCGGTCAGGGACCCGAGGTGGAGCGGACGGCGACGTTGCGCGACTTCCGGGTACCCGCTTACGTCCACGAGACCGGTCCGTACGTCCAGACCCACCCCGGTGACAGCCTCCCGCCCGTGGACGAGGCGTACCCCGAGGGCTACACGCCCACCCAGCGCGACCTGCCCGTCATCAACCGCGGCGACACGCTCCAGGTCCCCGTCGAACCGGTCCCCGCCGCTCCGGCCGAACAGCCCACGGCCGGCCCCGGTCCGCTGTACGTCGTCGGCGACGTCCACGGCTACCTGGACGAACTGGTGGCCGCCCTGCAGGAGAAGGGGCTGATCGACGCCTCCGGCCAGTGGTGCGCGGGCACCGCCCGGCTGTGGTTCCTCGGCGACTTCACCGACCGCGGCCCGGACGGCATCGGCGTCATCGACCTGGTGATGCGGCTGTCCGCCGAGGCGGCCGCGGCCGGCGGCTACTGCAAGGCCCTCATGGGCAACCACGAGCTGCTGCTACTCGGCGCCAAGCGCTTCGGCGACACCCCCGTCAACTCCGGCGCGGGCACTGCCACCTTCCAGGCGGGCTGGCTGCTCAACGGCGGCCAGAAGACCGACATGGACCGCCTCCAGGACCACCACCTGCAGTGGATGGCCCGCCTCGACGCCGTCGAGGAGGTCGACGGCTACCTGCTCGTGCACTCCGACACCACCGCATACCTCGACTACGGCGACTCGATCGAGGCCGTCAACGACACCGTCCGTGAGACGCTCACACGCAACGACGCGGACGAATGCTGGGACCTGTTCCGGAAGTTCACCAAGCGCTTCTCCTTCCGCGACGAGGGCGGCGCCGACGCCGTACGCTCCCTGCTCGATACGTACGGTGGCACCCGCATCGTTCACGGCCACAGCCCCATTCCGTACCTGCTCGGCGAAGTCGGCTCCGAGGACGGCGAGGAGGGCGGCGGGCCGGTCGTCGAGGGACCGCACGTCTACGCCGAGGGACTCGCCATCGCCATGGACGGCGGAGTGACCATGGCCGGAAAACTGCTGGTCCAGCAACTTCCCCTGGATATCTGAGCGTTCCCGGGGCAGGCGCACCCCATACCGCATGAACGCAGGTCGGCACGCAAATTCCGGCAACCCCCTGTCACCGTGTGCCGTCACGGCTCTACCATCGGCTTATCCGTAGCAGGCTCCCCTCCGTTTCTGCCCGACGGCTCGCCGGCATGCGAGCCCCAAGCCCTACGGAGCATCGGGGGATGCACATGAACAGCGTTCCGCAGCACCTGCTGAGCGAGGACCGCCAGGAATTCGAGCGGATCCTCGATGAGGCGCTGCGCTCCGCACCACACCGACCGGAACTGGCCGCTGTCGGACAGCGGCTGAACCCCGAACAACTGCGCACCATGGCCCTCAACGCCACCGCGCTCATCACGGCCGCCGTGGCGACCGAGTACCAGCACTACGTGAAGGCCCGCGAGGAACTGCGCCACCCGGCGCCGTCCACCCCCGTGGCCGCCCGCGATTCCGGTTCCGTCGAACCGGGTGCGGACGCGATGGGGCTCGCCGCCGGCATCGGCGAGGCCGCCGAGACGACCGGTGCGGGCGCCATCGCCGTGATCGCGGTGCTGGCTCCCGTCCTCGCCGGGACCGCCGCGGCGATCTTCCTGCTCGTCGGCTACATCCTGAGAATGCTGGCCCCCGGCCAGGCCTTCGCCCAGACCATGCTCACCGCGGGCTGGGTGTTCGGCGCCGTGGCCGCGGCCGCGATCCTCGTCGCCGCGGTCGGGCTGCTGCTCACGGCCCTGCGCAACAGCGCCGCGGCGGAAGCCGGAACCCACGACGCAGCGAGCGAGGAGGTGGCCAGGGCCAGAGAGGCCTGGCGGGACGCCCTGCTGGAGCGCGGCATCCTGCCGTTCCTGCGGGACGCACTCGCCCAGCCCGGCGCGGCCGCCCTGCACCGCGCGGCCCCGCCGGCCCCGACCGGCCGCATGCCCCGTCTGGGCTACGACCGGCCCGGCTTCAGCAGCCCCGACGACGGCGCCGCCTCCGGCCGTCCCAGCTTCACCAGCCCGGACTACACGAGCCCCGACTTCGGTGGCCCGGAACACCAGCCGGAATAGCCCGGCTTGCGCCCCGGCCAGGGGCGCGGCCGGACACCCGGCCCGGAGACGCTCGCACGTCTCCGGGACCGACGGTCACCGCGGCGGGATCAGTCGGCGAGCGGCAGGTACACCCGGTTGCCCGCTGCTGCGAACTCCTTCGACTTCTGGGCCATGCCCTCCTCGATCTCGGCCCGGCTGCCGCCGTGTTCGCGGCGGATGTCCTGCGAGATCTTCATGCTGCAGAACTTCGGCCCGCACATGGAGCAGAAGTGGGCCGTCTTGGCGGGCTCGGCCGGCAGCGTCTCGTCGTGGAACTCCCGTGCCGTGTCCGGGTCCAGGGCGAGGTTGAACTGGTCCTCCCAGCGGAACTCGAAGCGGGCGTCGGACAGCGCGTCGTCCCACTCCTGTGCTCCGGGGTGCCCCTTGGCGAGGTCGGCCGCGTGCGCCGCGATCTTGTAGGTGATGACGCCGGTCTTGACGTCGTCACGGTTGGGCAGGCCCAGGTGCTCCTTGGGCGTGACGTAGCAGAGCATCGCCGTGCCCCACCAGGCGATCATCGCGGCACCGATGCCGGAGGTGATGTGGTCGTACGCCGGAGCAACGTCCGTCGTCAGCGGGCCGAGCGTATAGAACGGAGCTTCATCGCAGATCTCCTGCTGAAGGTCGATGTTCTCCTTGATCTTGTGCATCGGGACGTGTCCCGGGCCCTCGATCATGGTCTGTACGTTGAAACGCTTGGCGATCCGGTTGAGTTCCCCGAGCGTGCGCAACTCCGCGAACTGCGCCTCGTCGTTGGCGTCCGCGATGGAACCGGGGCGCAGGCCGTCGCCCAGCGAGTACGTGACGTCGTAGGCGGCGAGGATCTCGCACAGCTCCTCGAAGTTCTCGTACAGGAACGACTCCTTGTGGTGCGCGAGGCACCACGCGGCCATGATCGAGCCGCCGCGCGAGACGATGCCGGTCTTGCGGTTGGCGGTGAGCGGCACGTACGGCAGGCGCACGCCCGCGTGGACGGTCATGTAGTCCACGCCCTGCTCGGCCTGCTCGATGACCGTGTCCTTGTAGATCTCCCAGGTCAGTTCCTCGGCCCTGCCGTCGACCTTCTCCAGCGCCTGGTAGAGCGGCACCGTGCCGATGGGGACGGGGGAGTTGCGCAGCACCCACTCGCGGGTGGTGTGGATGTTGCGGCCGGTGGAGAGGTCCATGACCGTGTCGGCGCCCCACCGGGTCGCCCAGGTCATCTTCTCGACCTCCTCCTCGATGGAGGACGTGACCGCGGAGTTGCCGATGTTGGCGTTGACCTTCACCAGGAACCGCTTGCCGATGATCATCGGCTCGATCTCCGGGTGGTTGACGTTGGCCGGCAGCACCGCACGGCCCGCCGCGATCTCCTCGCGGACCACCTCGGGAGAAACGTTCTCGCGGAGGGCCACGAACTCCATCTCGGGCGTGATCTCGCCGCGGCGGGCGTACGCGAGCTGTGTGACGGCCTTGCCGTCACGGCCCCGGCGCGGCTGACGCGGGCGCCCGGGGAAGACCGCGTCCAGGTTGCGCAGCCCGCCGCGCGGTGAGGTGTGCTTGATCCCGTCGTCCTCGGGACGGACGGGACGGCCGGCGTACTCCTCGGTGTCGCCGCGGGCGATGATCCAGTTGTCCCGCAGCGGCGGCAGGCCCCTGCGGACATCTGTGTCGACGAGTGGATCGGTGTACGGGCCCGATGTGTCGTACAGCGTGACCGACTGCCCGTTGGTGAGGTGCACCTGGCGGACCGGCACGCGCAGGTCGGGGCGGGTGCCCTCGATATACGCCTTGTGCCAGCCGATGGACTTCCCGGCCTCCTGGGACTTGTCGTCCTGGACGGAGGCAGGCGTGCGTGCGTCCTTGTTGGTCATGAGACCTACTCCCTACGCCGGCATTACCCGGTAACAGGTTCGGCGGTCGACGCAGCGGTTTCCGTCTGCCGATGTTTCCCGTGAAACCACGTTCCACGTGAAACATCGCGAATACGGAGGTCAGCGTCCTCTCAGCCCGGTGCTCCGAGCTCCCGCGTGTGCAAAGGTGCCTCCACGCTAGCGTCAATTCGGGCGCGGTGACCAGAGGGCCCCTGGCGTTCTTGCGATGATCTGGCGGTGACCACCATGGAGCAGTACCCGTACCCGCCTTCCGAACCGCCGCGCGGAGGCGGTTCCGGACAGGGCGACGGACACGGCCATGACGGCGACGGACACGGGCACCAGCACGTCCCGGGCCCTGGCCACGGCCACGGCCACGGCCACGGCCACTCGCACGGTCACAGCCACAGCCACGGACCCGCCGCGCCGGTCTCGAAGCATCTGCGCAAGGTCATCGCGGCGATCCTGATCCCGTTCGCGGCCGCGGTCGTGGTCGGCCTGGTGGTGCTCTGGCCCGGGGGAGCCCCACCGCACGAGCGCACGGGCGTCGGCTTCGACCGCCAGACACAGCAGGCCACGGTCACCAAGGTGGTCGAGGTGAGCTGCAAGTCGGTGAACGCCTCGGGGGACACCCCGACCGGAGACACCTCCACCGCTGAGGGCAACTCCGCGCAGCAGGAGGCGAAAGGTACCTGCAAGAAGGCGACGGTCCGGGTCGACACCGGCAACGACCAGGGCCGTACGTTCACCGAGATCGTGCAGCCCGACCAGTCACGGCAGTTGCACCAGGGCGAGAAGGTCGTGGTCGCCTACGAGCCCTCGGCGCCGAAGGACCTGCAGTACTCCGTCACCGATGTGAACCGCAAGTTCCCGATGGCGCTGCTCGCGGGGATCTTCGCGCTCGCCGTCGTGGTGGTGGGACGGATGCGCGGTGTGATGGCGCTGGTCGCGCTGGCGGTGAGCTTCATGGTGCTGACGCTCTTCATCCTGCCCGCGATCCTGCAGGGCTCGAATCCGCTGCTGGTGGCCGTCGTCGGGGCGAGCGCGATCATGCTCATCGCGCTCTACATGTGCCATGGACTGTCGGCCCGTACGTCGGTGGCGGTGCTCGGCACGCTGGCCTCCCTCCTGCTGATCGGCGTCCTCGGCTCGGAGTTCATCGACTGGGCCGCGCTCACCGGCAACACGGACGACAACACCGGTCTGATCCACGGCCTGTATCCGTCGATCGACATGAGCGGTCTGCTGCTGGCCGGCGTCATCATCGGTTCGCTGGGCGTCCTGGACGATGTGACGGTGACGCAGACCTCGGCGGTCTGGGAGCTGCACGAGGCCAATCCGGCGATGGGCTGGCGCGGGCTGTACCGGGCGGGCATCCGCATCGGCCGCGACCACATCGCCTCGGTGGTCAACACCCTCGTCCTCGCCTACGCCGGCGCCGCGCTGCCGCTGCTGCTGCTGTTCTCGATCGCACAGAGCAGCGTGGGCACGGTGGCCAACAGCGAACTGGTGGCCGAGGAGGTCGTGCGCACGCTGGTGGGCTCGATCGGCCTGGTCGCCTCCGTCCCGGTCACCACCGCGCTCGCCGCCCTGGTGGTGTCGGCCGACCGGCCGGGACCGGACGCGGCGGCCCCCGCCGGGGCACAGCCCGCTCCGGCGCGCGGCGGCAGGGGCCGACGCCGGAAGCGGTGAGCGGGGCCCGGCAGGGGCCGGAAGTCCACTGAAGAAGCGTTCCTGCACAGTCACACGCGGCAGGGCAGAGCGCCTGGCGCCCCGTCGCCGCAACGCCTCAGCCGGCGCTCTGCTCCTCGGCCAGGATGCGGTCCAGGGCCTCGTCGAGGTGGGCGTCGAAGTCGGCCAGCGCGCCCTCCTGACCGAGCGGCACGAGCTTGTCCGTGCGGTCGAGGAAGGCCACGAGCGGCGGCGCCGAGGAGCGGAACATGGCCTGGTCGCCGCCGACCTGAAGCCGGATCAGCACCTCGCCCAGCACCTCGGAGTCGACGGGGGCGATGTGCACGTCCCCCTCGCCGCACGGCCGCCCGACCCCGTCGATCAGCAGCTCGCGGCCGAAGGCCCAGGTCACCGGGGCATCTCCGGGCAAATGGAAGGTCAGCCGCACGGCATAGGGATCACAGGTCTCATAACGCAGCTCCACCGGAATACGGAAGGAGAGTTCCTCCGACACGAGAAAGCTCATCATGACCTCTGCCTGTACGGATTCGCGCATCGCCTACCCCGTCAAATGACATGGACTGGCCGGGATTGATCCCTCGACCGTGGGTCAAATCTTGCTGAACGTACACGACAGATCACAAGGAGTGAGTTTTCAGATACTGATAGAGAGCATCAACGCCCCCAGATGGCGCCCGATCTCGGTCTGCAACCGTTGGGCGGCGGGCAGCAGCCGGTCGGCCTGGTGGGCGGGGAGCGAGATGGCCATCGTGGCCGCCGTGGTGCCGACCGTGATCGGAATCGCCGCGCAGACCGTCCCGAGCGCGTACTCCTGACGCTCCACCACCGGCTCCATCCGCGGCATCCGGTCCAGTCGGCGCAGCAGGGCATGGTTGTCGCGCACGGTGTACGGGGTGATGGACTGCACCGGATAGCGGGTCAGGTGGTCCCGGCGGGCGTCCTCGTCCAGCTGGGAGAGCAGACACTTCCCGATCGCGTGCGCGTGCCCCGTCTCACGGAAGTCGGCCCACTCCTCGACCGCGGGAGTCTCCCGCGAGTCGGAGACGCACATGACCTCGATCTCGCCGTCCCGGTACATCGCGTAGTACACCGGAGCACCGATCGAATCGCGCCAGTGCGCCAGGGTGTCGGCCACCGTGCTGCGACGTTTCTGCTGCGCTCCGCTGCTGCTCAGCCGCTCGGCTGCGTCGCCCAGGAAGAACAGCCCTTTCTCACGGCGCAGATAGCCCTCGTGCACGAGGGTGCGCAGCAGGTGATAGGTCGTGGGCAGGGCGAGGCCGGTCTCGCGGGCGAGTTGCTTGGCGGGGGCGCCGTACTCGTGTGCCGCGACGGTCTCCAGCAGGCGCATCGCGCGCTGCACGGATCCGATGAGGGTCGCGGCGGACGGTTGACCCGGGACGTCCGCGGAGTGCGAGGGTCCGGGGAGGGACGCGGCGCGTGGCTGTCCCGGGACGGTCGCGGCGGGTGGCCGCTGCAGCGGGGGTGTGCAGGAGTGCGGCTGGGCGGGGGGTGCGTGGGGTTCTGCCGGTGCGGTGTCAACCGTGGCCAAGGGTCACTCCCGTAGCGCGAGGGTGGGGGCAGCCCGTGCGGTGAGGCACGGGTGGGGGTGTACGCCGCCAGCGGGGCCCGGCCCCGCGTGGGGTTCCGGACTCTAACCGCCCGCCACCGCGTGCAGACGGCCTGCCGGGGAAACTTCCCTCCCCCGAGGGAACCGGCGATTCGCGTTACCGCTCACCGGCTCCCGCGTCCCTCACCAGTCGCTGCGCGACGAGGAGTTCGACATGAACTTGCGCACGATGTAGATCAGTCCGCCGACCAGCGCGACGAAGACCAACGCCTTGAAGAGCAGGCCGATCACGAATCCGACCACGGTCGCTATCAGGCTGCCGAAGACGACCAGGGCGATGACCGGCACCGCGACCCACTTCACCCACCACGGCAGCCCCGCGAAGATCTCTCGCATTGCCCTCGTCCTTTGCGTTCCGGTGCGTTCACGGCGTACTGCGCGCTGTCGTGGACGCAGTTCTCGATGTCTGCACTCGATGCTAGGGCCGCCAGAGGGTCCCGCGGGGGCCTCGCACCCCTTGTCCTCCCCTGAGCCTCCCCCTAGGGAACCCCGAGGGCCGGCCTCAGGCCTCAGGCGGAGAGAAGACGACCAGAACCCGCAGATCCTCGCTGATGTGGTGGAACTTGTGGGCGACACCGGCCGGCACGTACACCACGCTGCCCCGCGCCACCTGGGTGGTCTCCTCACCGACCGTGATCGACGCGCGACCGCTGACGACGAAGTACACCTCGTCCTGATTGTGCGGCCGCTGTGGATCGTGCTCGCCCGCGTTGAGGGCGTACAGGCCGACCGACATGTGCCGCTCCCGCAGAAACTGCAGGTAGGCACCTTCGTTGGCGGCGCGCTCCGCCTCCAGTTCGTCCAGCCGGAATGCCTTCATCGCCGTTTGCCGCCCTCGCCCCACTGCTCGCCGTCGATCTGGTCTGCCACGATCAGACACATGAAGAATTTCGTAGTCAAGACGATCGCCAACGCGGGCGCACTGGCGGTCGCCGTGTGGCTGCTCGACAAGATCACCCTCACAGGTGACAGCACGGCCAAGAAGGCCGGCACGCTGATCGTGGTCGCGCTGATCTTCGGCCTGGTGAACTTCCTGGTCAAGCCGATCGTGAAGGTGCTCACCTTCCCGCTGTTCATCCTCACCCTCGGACTGATCACCCTGATCGTCAACGCGCTGATGCTGCTGCTGACCTCCTGGGTGTGCGGCAAGCTCGACCTGAGCTTCCACGTGGAGGGATTCTGGACGGCCGTGCTCGGCGGTCTGATCATCTCCATCGTCTCGTGGGCGCTGAACCTCCTCCTGCCCGACGAGGACTGAGCCGGCCATGACCTACCGCGTCTGTTTCGTGTGCACCGGCAACATCTGCCGCTCCCCGATGGCCGAGTCCGTCTTCCGCGCGCGCGTCGAAGAGGCCGGTCTCGAGGACCTGGTGGAGATCGACAGCGCCGGCACCGGCGGCTGGCACGAGGGGGATGCCGCCGACCCGCGCACCGTCTCGGTCCTCGACGAGCACGGCTACGGCACCGAGCACGTCGCACGTCAGTTCCAGCCCTCCTGGTTCGCCCGCCTCGACCTGGTGATCGCCCTCGACTCCGGCCATCTCAAGGCCCTGCGCCGCCTCGCGTCCACCGAGGAGGACGTCCGCAAGGTGCGCCTGCTGCGCGCGTACGACCCCGCGGCCGGCGACGACCTCGACGTGCCGGACCCGTACTACGGCGGCCGGGACGGCTTCGAGGAATGCCTTGAGATGGTGGAGGCGGCGAGCACCGGTCTGCTCGCCGCGGTACGGGAACAGCTGGAGGGACAGGCCGCATGAGCGACCCCGGCAAGGACGCGGACCGCATCGGCGACGGCACGCGCACGGTACGGGCCGGACTCCCCGAACCCGTCAAGAACGAGCCGACCCTGCCCGGACCGGTGTTCGCCGCGCACTTCCACCTGCCCGGCGAGGTGACCGGACCGTACTCCTACGGCCGTGACGACAACCCCACCTGGACGCTGCTGGAGCGTGCCATCGGGGAGCTGGAGGCGCCCGGGCAGGACGACGTCGAGACGCTGGTGTTCGCCTCCGGCATGGCCGCGATCTCCTCGGTGCTGTTCTCCCAGCTGCGCGCCGGAGACGCGGTCGTCCTGCCCTCCGACGGCTACCAGGTGCTGCCGCTGGTCCGCGCCCAACTGGAGGCCTACGGCATCGAGGTGCGCACCGCGCCCACCGGCGGCGACGCCCAGCTGGAGGTCCTCGACGGCGCGCGGCTGCTGTGGATCGAGTCGCCGTCGAACCCGGGGCTCGACGTGTGCGACATCCGGCGGCTGGCCGAGGCGGCACACGCGCGGGGCGCCCTGGTCGCCGTCGACAACACCCTCGCCACCCCGCTCGGGCAGCGCCCGCTGGAGCTGGGCGCCGACTTCTCCGTGGCCAGCGGCACCAAGCAGCTGACCGGGCACGGTGACGTCCTGCTGGGCTACGTCACCGGTCGCGACGCCGAGGCGATGGCCGCCGTACGCCGCTGGCGCAAGATCGTCGGCGCCATCTCCGGGCCCATGGAGGCCTGGCTCGCGCACCGCTCCGTCGCCACACTCCAGCTGCGCGTCGACCGGCAGAACGCGACGGCCCTCGCGGTCGCCGAGGCCCTGCGGCAGCGGCCCGAGGTCTCCGGGCTGCGCTATCCGGGGCTGCCCGACGACCCTGCGCACAAGGTCGCCGCCCACCAGATGCGCCGCTACGGCTGCGTGGTCTCCTTCACGCTGCCCCCGCGCGCGCGAGCCGAGCGTTTCCTGGAGGCGCTGCACCTGGTCGAGGACGCGACGAGCTTCGGCGGTGTGCGTTCCACGGCCGAACGCCGCGGCCGCTGGGGCGGAGACCCGGTCCCGGAGGGATTCATCCGGATGTCTGTCGGCGCCGAGGACCCCGAGGACCTGGTGGCGGATGTGCTGCGGGCCCTGGACGAGTCCGCCGAGTGACCGGATCAGAGGCCGCCCGACCCGCTCTGCGGCGGTCCGAGCCTCCCCCCTCGTGGCTCGGACCGCCTTCGGTTCCGCGCGCGAAGAACCGCGCGAACAAGGCTAGTTGACTCTCTGTCAGTGTCCAATCACGGTAGCGACAGAGACCTATCGACTTATTTATAGTTGGTGCCTGCCTCGGGAGCCGGAGGAGGGCAGGGAGAGGGAAGGGCGTGCCATGGATCTGGCCTTGCTGCGCACGTTCGTCACCGTGCACCGGGCCGGTTCTTTCACCCGCGCCGCCGCTCTGCTGGGCCTCTCCCAGCCGGCCGTCACCTCCCAGATCCGCACCCTGGAGCGGCAGTTGGGCCGCCCCCTGTTCCTGCGGCAGGCCCGTGGGGTGACGCCCACGACCATCGGCGACGAACTCGCCCACAAGGCCGCGCCGCACCTCGACGCCCTGGTGGAGATAGCGGAGAGCGGCCTGGACGACGAGTCCTCGTTACGGACGCTGCATCTGGCCGGCCCGCCGGAGTTCACCGCCGAACGCGCGCTTCCCGCCCTGACGGAGCTGACCGGCGACGACGGCCAGGGCTTCGCACTGCGCGCCTCCTTCGGCACCGCGGAGGAAGCACTGGAGGGGCTGGCCGCGGGACACCACGACCTGGCCATCAGCACGGTCCGGCCGCGCGGCGCCCTCCTGACCGCCACCGCACTCTGCGACGAGGAGCACATGCTGGTCGCCGCCCCGCGCTGGGCCGAGCGGATCGGCCCCGGAGCGCTGCGCCTCAAGGGAGCGCTCGCACTGGAGAACCTGCCGGTCGTCGAGGTCCACGAGTCGCTGCCCTTCGTCTCGCGCTACTGGGCCTCCGTCTTCGACTCACGCCCGGCCGCCTCCGGCACAGTCATCGTCCCCGACCTGCGCGCGGTGCTCGCCTGTGCGACGGCGGGCGCCGGACTTGCGGTGCTTCCCCGCTATCTGTGCACCCCCGGCCTCGAGCGCGGGGAGATCATGACGCTGCACGACCCCGCGGTGCCGCCACTGCGGACGTACTTCCTGGCGGTGCGCACCGGAACGCTCGCCATGCCGCATGTCGCGCGGGCGCACGAGTGGCTCCTGCGGGCGGCCGCGAGCTGGTCCTGAGCCTCCACTCCGGGGTTTTACGCGGTGCGCTCGGGTGGTGGCGCCATGCGATGTTTCACGTGGAACCAGCCGGGCCACATTTCTCCCATGACCGTCCGACCCGTGGTCAAGCGCACCGCCCGTGCCGTTCTCCTGGACGGTGACGACCTGATCCTGATCAAGCGCACCAAGCCCGGTGTCGATCCCTACTGGGTCACTCCCGGTGGCGGGGTCGAGGCCGCGGACCCGACCGTCGTCGACGCTCTGCACCGTGAGGTGTACGAGGAACTCGGCGCCAAGATCACCGACGTCGTGCCCTGCTTCGTGGACACCGTGGAGCACATCGGCGAGGACGGCGGCGCGACCGGAGTGAAGGTGCAGCACTTCTTCGTCTGCCGGCTGGAGTCCATGGACCCGTCGCTGCGCCACGGCCCCGAAGTGGAGGAGCCGGCAGGTGAGTACGAGATCGTCCGTATCCCGTTCACCCGGGTCGGCATCGCCTCCGTCCACCTCGTGCCGCTGTCGCTGCGGCACTATCTGGACGGCAATATCGAGGGCGTCCGCGCCATGCACGCCCCCGACCTCGGGTAATCGGTCGGCCGGTCAGTTCCCGACGACGACCAGCTCCTCGACCGAGTCGTGCCGTATGCGGTCCGAGGGAATGCCGATGTCCCGCAGGGCGTGGACCCCGCTGCGGATCATTCCGGGCGGGCCCGAGAGGTAGGCGTCGTACTCGTTCCAGGGGCCGTACTCCCGTATGGCGTCGGGAAGCTGGAGATGGGCCAGCTGATCGATGATCGCCCGTACGGAGAGCCACGGGTGATTCTGCTGGAGCCTGAGCATGGTGTCGATGTCGTACAGGTCGTGGTCGGTACGGGCGCCGTAGAACACCTCGACCTGACGGCGCCGGCCGTGCTCGGCCACGTCCTCGACGAGGGCCTTGATGGGCGCTATGCCGGTGCCGCCACCCAGGCAGAGCAGCCCGTTGTCGGTGGTGTGGTCGACGGTCATCGAGCCGGCCGGCGGGCCGAGGCGTATGACGTCTCCGGGCCGGGCGCGGTGCACCAGCGCGTTGGAGACCCAACCGGCCGGGACGGCCTTCACATGGAACGTCAGCAGGCCGTCCGAGCGGGGCGCCGAAGCGAAGGAGTAGTGCCGCCAGACCCGTGGCCACCAGGGCGTCTCCACGCTGGTGTACTGCCCGGCGAGGAAGGGGTAGGGCTGGTCCGGGCGGACGGTGACGACCGCCACATCGGGGGTCCTGAGGTCGTGCGTGACGACCTCGGCGTGCCACCAGGCCGGGGCGCGCAGTTCGTCCGCCGCCGCGGCGTCGATCATCACCTGGGAGATCGTGGTGTAGGCCCGCACCCAGGCCGCCTCGGTCTCCGGGTTCCAGATGGCGGAGGCGTACTTGCTGAGGGCGCCGATGAGGCATTCGCCCACGGCCGGATAGTGCTCGGCGCGCGTGCCGTACTTCCGGTGTCCGCGTCCCAGGTTCTGCAGGTAGTCGACGAGTACCGGCTTGTTGTCGATGTGTTCGGCCGCGGTGAGCAATGCTTTCAGCAGCCGGTCCCGCTGGGCGTCCATCGCCGGCGGGAACATCGGGCGCAGTTCGGGGTGGCGGACGAAGAGGAGTGCGTAGAAGTAGGAGGTGACCTTGTCGGCGACCGGGGCGATCTCGGCCATCGTGCCCCGGATGACGAGGGCGTCCGGGGATGCCTCCTCGACGACGGGCGGCGCGGAGCGCTGGGCGGGCACGCGCTGCGGCTCGGTCGCCGCGACGACCGGGTGTGAAGGCTCGTAGGCCACTGCCGGCTGGAGGCTCGGAGGGCTGGGCGGGGCTGGTACTAGCGGCTCCGCGGGCTGCTCGGTGGGGGCGTCAGGAGCGCGGTGGGCCACGGGAGCGTCGGACCCGGGGCGAGCGGCGCCCTCCCGGTTCGGCCGACCCACCGGGCGTACCACGGCCGGCCTGCGTCCCTCGGCCGTCTCCTGATCACCGTCCGGCGGCGGGGTCGGAGGCGCCTTGCGCGGCGTGAACCAGCCGCCTCCGCCCGCTATGCCGTTCTCCCCCGACGTGGTGGTCGGAGCGTCCATGGTGCCCTCGCCTCGAACATCTCTCGGTCGGTCTGCGCACCTCCTCCTCGGAAGGTGCATGCTTTCCCCCGGCGGGCGGCCAGCCGTAGCACTGCCGCAGCATCCCATCCTGACCGGATGCTGCGGCCGTATACCCGGAAACGCGGTTTTCGATCTCTTCGTCCCGTTAGGCTGCCTGCCCTGCTCTCGGCCCGCACGGGATGCGTGCACTCCATCCCGGACGTGAACCGGAGTCGACCCTACCGGCCGTCGCCATGCACACAAGTCCCCCCTTGCTTCCCCATGGAACGGGCAAGGGGCGAACCATGACGTCTCTCAACTACCGGACGTGTGTCACCAATTCATAGGCATCCCACAGATCACGGCCGGTGTAGGAGTATGCGGCAAGTCCGGCCGGATGCCCGTCCGCAGTGACCGCGACGGAAACCGGTACAACAGCAAACAGTTCCTGTCCGACGACGAATCGGGCCACCCTCCGTCGATGTTTCACGTGAAACACGCTCTCGACGGTCTGCGCGAGTGGCCACGACATGGCCAAAAGCACCTGCGTATGCATTGAAACGGGTGGACGTCAGGGGTTCCGGTCGGACAGCCTGACCTGCGTGCCGACTCCTTCCCTCGCTGCCCTGCCCGTCCGCCGACTGACGCTCCGCGATCTCACTGCCTGCGCCGACTTGTCCGAAGATCGGGGGTGGCCACGCGAGGAACACAAGTGGGGCTTCCTCCTCACAGCCGGCAAGGGCTACGGCATCGACGACCCCGACGGAGGGCTCGTCGCCGCCTGCGTCGTCACGGAGTACGGCTCTTGGGAGCGGTCGGAGCTCAGCGCCATCGGCATGGTCCTGGTCGCCGAGCGCCACGCCCGCCGTGGCGTCGGACGCCGCCTGATGCGGCATGTCGTAGCGGCCATGGGCACCACACCTCTGACCTTGCATGCCACGCCCTACGGGCGCCCGCTCTACGAGGAACTGGGCTTCAAGGTCACGGGCCGGGCGGAGATGGTGGTGGGGAACTTCATCCCCGGCGGGCCGGAATACGGGGTGGCGACCCGTGCTGCCACCGCGGAGGACCTGCCTTCGATCCTCCGTCTCGACGAGGAGGTGTTCGGCGTCGATCGCACGCCCCTCGTCACCCGTCTGCCCGCCTTCGCCGACCAGCTGCGCGTGGCCGAGGACGGCGGCCGGATCATCGGCTACACGGCTGCGTGGCCCAACATGGACACGCATGTCGTCGGCCCGCTGATCGCCCGGGACACCGAGACGGCCAAGGCCCTCATCGCCTCGCTCGCGGCCCGTACAGACCGTCCGCTGCGCACCGACATCGACGTACGCCACGAGGAGCTGCTGGCCTGGGCCAAGGCACGGGGGTTGGCGTCCGTGGCTTTCAACGCGGTCATGACCTACGGCATCACGGACCTGCCGGGGGACTGGACGCGCCGGTTCGCGCCGCTGACGGTCGCCGCCGGCTGACCGGTCGCACGGCACACGCCGGCCCGCACCGCACCAGGGCGGCGAGGGCCGGCGTTGTCATGTCTCGGAGCGTGCGGTCAGACGAGCGCCTGGACGGCCGCGGTGGCGAAGCCGTGGTCCTGGTCCGGGGCACCGCCGCCGACGCCGATCGCGCCGATCAGTCGGCCGTCCCGGTGGACAGGAACACCGCCCGCGATGAAGAGCAGGGGCCGGTCGAGGGCCGTGGGCAGCGTGTGGAAGAGACCGCCGGGCTGGACGGCGTCGACGAGGTCGGCGGTGGCCGCGTTCAACTGAAGCGCGGTGTAGGCCTTGCGGGTGCTGGTCTCGCCGGAGATCAGCACGGCACGGTCGTCCCGGCGGAAGGCGAGCAGGTGGCCACCGGCGTCCAGGACGGTGACGCTGACGGTGACTCCGGCCTCCTCGGCCGCGCGACGGGCCGTGACGACGAGCAGCTCGGCGTCCTCGATGGTGAGCGGGGCGACGGCGGTGGTGCTCATGGAGCGTTCTCCTTGGTGCGATACGTGCGTGAGGTGAGGGGTGCCGCGCGGACCGGGGGCGGCCTACGCCCCCAGCGGTCCGCGTGACGGTCGAGTACGGGTGGAGATGCCCTGCGGTCGGGGCTGGCTCAGTGGTGGACGGCGGTCCGCTGCCCAGCGGGGCTTCCGGAGGCCACCACAGCGCTCCGCCCGCTGTCGCGGCGCTCCAGGGCGGCCGAGAGGACGGCGAGGACCAGAGCGGACGCGGCAAGGGCGGCGCCGACCCAGTTGGGGGCCGTGTAGCCGAAGCCGGCCGCGATCACGATGCCGCCGAGCCAGGCGGAGAGGGCGTTGCCCAGGTTGAAGGCGCCGATGTTCACTGCCGAGGCGAGCGTCGGAGCGCCGTGGGCCTGGTCGAGGACGCGCTTCTGCAGCGGCGGGACGGTCGCGAAGCCGAGGGCGCCGATCAGGGCGATGGTCACAGCGGCCGCGATCTTGTTGTGCGCGGTGAGTGTGAACAGCGCGAGGACGACGGCCAGGGCGCCCAGGGAGACGTACAGCATCGGCATCAGCGCGCGGTCGGCGAACTTGCCGCCGATGAGGTTGCCGCCGACCATGCCGAGGCCGAACAGAACCAGCAGCCAGGTGACGGACCCGTCGGCGAAGCCGGCGATGTGGGTCATCATCGGCGCGATGTAGGTGATGGCCGCGAAGACACCGCCGAAGCCGAGCACGGTCATCGCCATGGCGAGCAGGACCTGGGCGTTCTTGAAGGCGGCCAGTTCATGGCGCAGGTGCACCCCTTCGGTCCTCGGCATCTCGGGCACCAGCCTGGCGATGCCGGCCAGGCCGACGACACCGAGCGCGGCGACCACGCCGAAGGTGACGCGCCAGCCGACGTTCTGCCCGATGAGCGTGCCCAGCGGGACACCGACGACATTGGCGACGGTCAGGCCCGTGAACATCATCGCGATGGCGCCGGCCTTCTTGTCGGGAGCCACCAGCTCGGCCGCGACGACCGAGCCGATGCCGAAGAAGGCACCGTGGGCGAGGGAGGCGATCACCCGTCCGGTCAGCATGATCGCGAACGTGGGGGCCACGGCGGAGAGCAGGTTTCCGGCGATGAACAGGACCATCAGCAGCATCAGCATCCGCTTGCGCGAGATCTTGGTGCCGAGCACGGTCATCAGCGGGGCACCGATCACCACGCCGAGGGCGTATCCGGTCACGAGCAGGCCCGCGGTGGGGATGGAGACCCCGAAGTCACCGGCGACCTCGGGTAGCAGACCCATGATCACGAACTCGGTCGTTCCGATTCCGAAGGCCCCGATCGCGAGGGCCAGAAGCGCGAGAGGCATGTGGGGGTACACCTTCCCAGACGATTGCATGAGCGCTTAGCGTGCGTCCACAATAGTTGCAGACGCGGGCTAAGCGCAACCGCCGACTATTGCGGGAGTGCTCTACCCTTGATTCAGCCGCTCCGGGACGGAGGAAAACGCCAATGACAGCGACGGACCCCGCGCTCACCGCCCTCGCCCAGGGCTGGTCCGCCCTCGCCCTCCTGCACGGGAGGATCGAGGCACACATCGAGCGCGCCCTGCAGGCCAAGCACGACCTCAGCGTGCGGGAGTACTCCCTGCTCGATGTGCTCAGCCGGCAGCACGAGGGCCAGGGCGGTCATCTGCAGATGAAGCAGGTCGCCGACGCGGTCGTGCTCAGCCAGAGCGCCACCACGCGACTGGTGACCCGCCTGGAGGACCGTGGTCTGCTGGAGCGCTACCTGTGCCCCACCGACCGTCGCGGCATCTACACCAACGTCACCGAGGCGGGCCTGCGGCTGCTGGAGGAGGCGCGGCCCACCAATGACGGCGCCCTGCGCGAGGCCCTGGACGAGGCGGCCAGGAACCCCGAGCTGGCCCCGCTGGTACGCGTCGTGGAGTCCCTGAACGTGCCCGCATAGGGTGCCGCCATGGGAGATCTTGAAATACGCCGTGCGACCGCGGACGACCTGCCCGCGATCGTCGCCATGCTCGCCGACGACCCCCTGGGCGCCCAGCGCGAGTCACCCGACGACCTGACGCCTTACCTGGCGGCCCTGGAGCGGCTGAACGCGGACCCGAACCAGCAGCTCGTCGCGGCGGTGCGGGAGGGTCGTGTCATCGGCACCCTCCAGCTGACGCTCATCCCCGGGCTCTCCCGCAAGGGAGCGACCCGCTCGATCATCGAGGCCGTCCGCATCCACGCCGACGAGCGCGGGAGCGGCCTGGGCACCCAGCTCATCGAGTGGGCCGTCGAGGAATCCCGGCGCCAGAACTGCCAGTTGGTGCAGCTGACCTCCGACAGCAGCCGCACGGACGCCCACCGTTTCTACGAACGCCTCGGCTTCACCGCCTCGCACGTGGGTTTCAAGCTCCAGCTCTGAAAAACGCCCGGGGGTGGGTGTTTCACGTGAAACACCCACCCGGCCAGCGAGCCATCTACTCCGCGATCCCCCGCCAGCCCTTCGGATCCACTCCGCCGGGCACCTCGGCCCCCTCCTCGTACGGCTGCCGCGTGAACACGAACGACCCGAGGTCCAGATGGATCACGGACCCGTCCGGACGCCGTACGGGCCGGAGCAGCTCTCCGGCGTAGTAACCCTCCAGGCCCGTCCATGTGCCGTCGTCGTTCGATCGGAAGCGGGCCCGGCGGCCGCCGCCGGTCAGCGGTCCCAGCGCGAGGAGCCCGTCGGCCGTCGCCCGCAGAGCGAAGGCGTGCGTCCCCCAGAACCACTGCCCGGCCAAATCCAGGACGTCCCGGTCGACTTCACGCAGCGGACGCCACGGCTCGGGGATGCGTGGCTCTGCCTCGGCGACGATGCGGACGAGGTCCGCACCCACCGCTCCCAGCAGCGGGCCACTGGTGCAGTTGGCCAGCACCACCGCCGCCACGTCGTCCTCCACACTGATGGTGAGGTTCGCGAGAAAGCCCGGGAGCGAGCCGGAGTGTCCGACGAAAAGCCTGCCGTCCCGCTGCTGGATCTGCATGCCGAGGCCGTAGGTGGCCCCGTCCACCACATCCGCGGCTTCGGCCGGCGCCGCGGGCGTCCGCATCTCCCGCACCGACTCCGCACTCAGCACCCGGTCGTCTCCCCCGGCCAGGAAGGCGGCGAACCGCGCGAGATCCCCGGTGGTGGACCACAGCTGGCCGGCGGGGGCCATCCGGCCGAGATCCTCCAGCGGTTCGGGCAGCAGCGCGTCGGCCCAGGGATGCACCGCCCAGCCGCCCGCATGCGGCGCCTGCGGCTGTGCGCTGGTGCGGTGGAGGCCGAGGGGTTCGAGCACTTCGCCGCGCAGTACCTCCTCCCAGGAAGCGCCTCGAAGCTCCTCCACCAGTGCGCCGAGCAGGGTGTAGCCGGGATTGGAGTAGTGGTGGCGCCGGCCGACGGGGTGCAGGAGGGGCTGCTCGCCGAGGACATCGCTCAGCTCGGGACGCAGCGAGCCGGGGGTCCGCTCCCACCAGGGCGCGGGTGACTCGGCCGCCAACCCGGAGGTGTGTGCGAGCAGTTCGACGATCGTCGCCTCGCCGGCTCCGGTGCCCGGCAGATGCTTCTCCAGGGGATCACCGAGATCGAGCACGCCCTCGTCGCGCAGCCGCAGCACGAGTACGGCGGTGAACGTCTTGGTGATCGACCCGATCCTGTACTGCACGTTCTCGTCCGGTCCGTGCCCGTCCACCGAACTCCGTGCCCCGTGCCAGACGGCCCGCCCGTCCCTCACGACCGCGGCGACCAGCGAGGGAGCCCGCCCTTCGGCCTGCGCGACCGCGATCCGGTGCAGCAACGCCCGCCGGGTGCCCGGGAGCAGCTCTTCCTGAGATGTCGTCATGGGCCCAGTCCATCCGCTGGGGCGCCATGCGTCGAGTTCATTTCCCCCGCGGTCCGGCCGGGTCAGGTCTGGGCCATGTCCACGAAGCGGGAGTAGTGGCCCTGGAAGGCCACCGTGATCGTCGCCGTGGGACCGTTACGGTGCTTGCCCACGATGATGTCCGCCTCGCCCGCTCGCGGTGACTCCTTCTCGTAGGCGTCCTCGCGGTGCAGCAGGATGACCATGTCGGCGTCCTGCTCGATGGAGCCGGACTCACGCAGGTCGGACACCATCGGCTTCTTGTCCGTGCGCTGCTCGGGACCACGGTTGAGCTGCGAGAGCGCGATCACCGGGACCTCCAGCTCCTTGGCCAGCAGCTTGAGGTTACGAGACATGTCCGAGACCTCCTGCTGACGGCTCTCGGAGCGCTTGGAACCACCGGACTGCATCAGCTGCAGATAGTCGATGATCACGAGCTTGATGTCGTTGCGCTGCTTCAGCCGGCGGCACTTCGCGCGGATCTCCATCATCGACAGGTTCGGGGAGTCGTCGATGTAGAGCGGCGCGGACGAGACCTCGGGCATCCGGCGCGCCAGGCGGGTCCAGTCCTCGTCCGTCATGGTGCCCGAGCGCATGTGGTGCAGGGCCACGCGTGCCTCGGCCGACAGCAGACGCATCGCGATCTCGTTGCGCCCCATTTCGAGGGAGAAGATGACGCTGGCCAGGTTGTGCTTGATCGACGCCGCGCGCGCGAAGTCCAGCGCGAGCGTGGACTTACCCATGGCGGGACGGGCCGCGATGACGATCATCTGGCCCGGGTGCAGACCGTTGGTCAGCGAGTCGAGGTCCGTGAAGCCGGTGGGCACACCGGTCATCTCGCCGCTGCGCGAGCCGATCGCCTCGATCTCGTCGAGGGCGCCCTCCATGATGTCGCCGAGCGGCAGATAGTCCTCGCTGGTGCGCTGCTCGGTGACCGCGTAGATCTCGGCCTGGGCGCGGTTGACGATCTCGTCGACGTCGTCGTCGGCCGCGTATCCCATCTGCGTGATACGGGTGCCCGCCTCGACCAGACGACGCAGGACCGCCCGCTCGTGGACGATCTCGGCGTAGTACTCGGCATTCGCCGCCGTCGGCACCGTCTGGACGAGGGTGTGGAGGTACGACGCCCCGCCGACCTTGTTGATCTCGCCGCGCTTGGTGAGTTCGGCGGCGATGGTGATGGGGTCGGCCGGCTCACCCTTGGCGTAGACGTCGAGGATCGCCTGGTAGATCGTCTCGTGCGCGGGCTTGTAGAAGTCGTGGCCCTTGAGGATCTCGACCACGTCGGCGATGGCGTCCTTGGACAGCAGCATGCCGCCCAGGACGGACTGCTCGGCGTCCAGGTCCTGCGGTGGCACCCGCTCGAAGGAGGAGCCACCGCCGTCCCAGCCGCCGTTCTCCCGGCCCCGGTCGTGCTGTTCGTCACGGCCCCGGCCGCCGTCACTTCGGCGACGGGAGGCGGGCAGACGATCGCTGGGTCCGCTGTCGGCCCACGGATCGTCCAAGGGCTCGGAAATGCTCACCGAGCCACCTCCTCCCGTCCGCACGGCGGACCTCGCCGTGCCCTCTGTTGTACGGCACGACACTGACAATTGAGAGGCCCAACTCCGCTTCTGGCGCGTCGGTTTTGTGACGTTTCCCAGGCCGAGGGAAGGAGCGGGCGCCGGACAACGGTAGGCCTGTCGGCACCGTCAGCCAATCTGGTTATCCACAGGCCATGTGGACGACGGCCCGGATGCTGTGGAGAACCCGCCGAAACCTGTGCACGACCCGGTGGACAGCCCTGTGAACAAGCCCTCGATCCCGTCGATCGCAACGCCCTGACCTGCATCTTTACAGTCCACCGGCTGTGCAGAAGAAAAACTTCCCCAGTCGGACCAAGATCGCCTCGAACGATGCGTTCATGTGCACGGATCGAGACAGAAGGTAAGGGTCACTATCTAATTGCATCTCTTACCTGTGGACGATTAGATTAGTGCTCATGACACAGGCTCCAGCGATACCCCAGGCCACCCGCCGTCGGCACGACCGAGAGATCATCGCGCTGGCTGTCCCGGCCTTCGGTGCACTCGTCGCCGAGCCTCTGTTCGTCATGGCCGACAGTGCCATCGTCGGCCACCTCGGGACCGCCCAGCTCGCCGGTCTGGGAGTGGCCTCGGCCCTCCTCATGACCGCCGTGAGCGTCTTCGTCTTCCTCGCCTACGCCACCACGGCCGCCGTGGCCCGGCGCGTCGGCGCCGGCGACATCCAGGCTGCCATCCGCCAGGGCATGGACGGCATCTGGCTCGCGCTGCTCCTCGGTGGGGCGGTCATCGCCCTCGTCCTCCCGCTGGCCCCGGGCATCGTGGACCTCTTCGGCGCCTCCGCCACCGCGGCCCCCTACGCCACGACGTATCTGCGCATCTCCGCACTCGGCATCCCGGCCATGCTGATCGTGCTCGCCGCCACCGGTGTGCTGCGCGGCCTGCAGGACACCCGGACCCCGCTGTACGTCGCCGTCGCAGGCTTCGTCGCCAACGCCGGACTCAACGCGGGACTCGTCTACGGCGCCGGACTGGGCATTGCCGGATCCGCCTGGGGCACCGTCATCGCACAGTGCGGCATGGCGGCCGTCTATCTGGCCGTGGTCGTTCGCGGGGCCCGCCGTCACGGGGCCTCCCTGCGCCCGGACGCCGCCGGCATCCGGGCCTCGGCCCAGGCCGGAGTCCCCTTGCTCGTCCGCACGCTGTCGCTGCGGGCGATTCTCATGATCGCCACGGCTGTCGCGGCACGCCTCGGTGACGCCGACATCGCCGCCCACCAGATCATCCTGTCCCTGTGGAGCCTGCTGGCCTTCGCCCTCGACGCGATCGCGATCGCCGGGCAGGCCATCATCGGCCGCTACCTCGGCGCGAACGACGCCCAGGGCGCCCGCGAGGCCTGTCGGCGCATGGTCCGGTGGGGCGTCGCCACCGGTGTCGTACTGGGCCTCCTCGTGGTGGCTGCCCGTCCGCTGTTCCTCCCGCTGTTCACCAGCGACTCCGTGGTCAGGGACGCGGCACTGCCCGCCCTGCTGATGGTGGCCCTCTCCCAGCCCGTCTGCGGGATCGTCTTCGTCCTGGACGGTGTCCTGATGGGTGCCGGGGACGGACCGTATCTGGCCTGGGCGATGGTGGCGACCTTGGCGGTGTTCGCCCCGGTGGCACTGTTCGTCCCCACGCTGGGGGGAGGACTGACTGCCCTCTGGGCCGCCATGACCCTGATGATGACGGTCCGCATGCTCACCCTGTGGCTGCGGACGCGCGCGGGCAGCTGGATCGTCACGGGCGCCACCCGCTGAGCGGCTCGCCGGGCTCACCGCGTCCCGGTTTCACGTGAAACATGACGCGGCCTGTGCGCAGCCGTCCTGACATCGAACGCGAAGAGGGGCCGCCCCGTAGGAGGCGGCCCCTCTCAGCTGCTCAAGCCGAGCGCAGCGTCACGCCGCGACGACCTCGATGTTGACCTTGGCGGCAACCTCGGGGTGCAGACGCACGGACGCCTCGTGGGCGCCCAGGGTCTTGATCGAAGCGGACAGCTCGATGCGGCGCTTGTCGACCTCGGGGCCACCGGAGGCCTTGATCGCGGAAGCGATGTCAGCCGGGGTGACGGAACCGAAGAGACGACCGGCGTCGCCGGAGCGGACTGCCAGACGGACCTTGACGCCCTCGAGCTGGGCCTTCACAGCGTTGGCCTGCTCGATGGTCTGGATCTCGTGGATCTTGCGGGCGCGGCGGATCTGCTCGACGTCCTTCTCGCCACCCTTGGTCCAGCGGATAGCGAACTTCCGCGGGATGAGGTAGTTGCGAGCGTAGCCGTCCTTGACGTCGACGACCTCGCCGGCGGCACCGAGGCCAGAGACCTCGTGGGTGAGGATGATCTTCATGTTTCGGTCACCCTTCCCTTAGCGCGCGGTGGACGTGTAGGGCAGCAGCGCCATCTCACGGCTGTTCTTGACGGCCGTGGCGACGTCACGCTGGTGCTGCGTGCAGTTGCCGGTCACGCGGCGGGCACGGATCTTGCCGCGGTCGGAAATGAACTTCCGCAGCATGTTCGTGTCCTTGTAGTCCACGTACGTGACCTTGTCCTTGCAGAAAGCGCAGACCTTCTTCTTAGGCTTGCGCACAGGCGGCTTCGCCATGGTGTTTCTCCTGTGTGATCAAGAAGTGGGGATGCGAGCCCTTAGAAGGGGGGCTCGTCCGAGTAGCCGCCGCCACCGCCGCCGGAGTTTCCACCCCAGCCGCCACCGCCGCCGCCCTGGTTGCCACCGGCGGGAGCGCCGGTCGCCCACGGGTCGTCGGCGGGAGCACCGCCGCCCTGCTGGCCGCCGCCGGAGTTTCCACCCCAGCCGCCGCCACCCTGGCCGCCACCGCCGCCGTAACCGCCCTGGCCACCGCGGCCGGCACCGCCGGCGGTCTTGGTGACCTTGGCCGTGGCGTTCCGCAGGCTGGCGCCGACTTCCTCGACGTCCAGCTCGTAGACCGTGCGCTTGACGCCCTCACGGTCCTCGTAGGACCGCTGCTTCAGCCGGCCCTGCACGATGACGCGCATGCCTCGCTGGAGCGACTCGGCGACGTTCTCCGCCGCCTGACGCCAGACCGAGCAGGTCAGGAACAGGCTCTCGCCGTCCTTCCACTCGTTCGTCTGGCGGTCGAAGGTGCGGGGAGTGGACGCGACGCGGAACTTCGCGACCGCCGCACCGGACGGGGTGAAGCGCAGCTCGGGGTCATCGACAAGGTTGCCGACGACCGTGATGACGGTCTCGCCTGCCATGGGGGAACCTCTCGGCGGGTTTGCTGCTGGCTGCTTGCTGCTACTCGAATCCCGAGATCAGCTGAGCAGAAGGCTCAGTGGGTCTCGGGGCGGAGGACCTTGGTCCGGAGGACCGACTCGTTCAGGTTCATCTGGCGGTCGAGCTCCTTCACGACCGCAGGCTCGGCCTGCAGGTCGATGACCGAGTAGATGCCCTCGGGCTTCTTCTTGATCTCGTACGCGAGACGACGACGGCCCCAGGTGTCGACCTTCTCCACCTTGCCGTTGCCCTCACGGACGACGGAGAGGAAGTTCTCGATCAGGGGGGCGACAGCGCGCTCCTCCAGATCGGGGTCGAGGATGACCATCACCTCGTAGTGACGCATGTGGAACCCACCTCCTTTGGACTCAGCGGCCACGGTCGTTCCGTGGCAGGAGGGTTGTGATGCGTACGCAACGGTATCGGCCACCACTGACAATCGGGGGCTCCTCGGGGGATCCCCGCAGCGGCCTGGGCAGACACCGGTGCAGACGGTACAGACTACCTGCACACGTGCTTCCGGTTGAAATCCGGCGGCGAGGGCCCTTCAATCTGTACACATCGGGTGTGTAAGGCGCTACCGTGCGCCGCGATCCGCAGGAGGTGCCTCATGACACAGGCATTGCGACCCAACACCGCCGGATCCCTCTTCGCCACCGACGGCAAGGTCCGTCCACTCCAGGACACGCTGATGGCGGTGACCCTGGTCCTGGGCCTTGTCTCCTTCATCACGTCCTTCTTCCACGGCCTGCACCTGCTCACGTCCTGGACCGGCCTGCTGGGCATCTTCACCGGCGTGTACGGGCAGTGGATCTCGGAGACCACGCGTGAGCGGACCGGTCTGATCCTGGGTCTCGGTGCCGCCGGAGTCGGCTTCATGCTCGGCATGGCACACGGCGGACTGTTCGGCGGCCTCATCGGCTGACCCGTCCGGCCGTCGGTCCGGCACCTTCCCCGACACCGTGAAAACGCCTCGGCGGCCAGAAGCCGGGGCGAAGGTGCCGTACGCCCCAGTCGGGGTGCGCGCAAGGCGCAGTAGGCTTCGGCGCGAGAGCCGGAGCCCCTGTACCCATGGGGACACACCAGCCCGAGGAGCGCCCCGACATGAGCCTGACCCTGAGGACCATCAGCCGCGAGCAGCATCTGGCCTACATCCAGAGCCTGCCGGCGGCTAGCCACATGCAGGTCCCGGCCTGGGCCGACGTGAAGGCGGAGTGGCGCTCGGAGCACCTCGGCTGGTTCGACGAGCGCAACGGCGAGATGGTCGGCGCCGGCCTGGTCCTCTACCGCCAGCTGCCCAAGATCAAGCGCTACCTCGCCTACCTCCCCGAGGGCCCGGTCATCAACTGGTTCGCGCCGAATCTGGACGACTGGATCCAGCCGATGCTGGCGCACCTCAAGCAGCAGGGTGCCTTCTCCGTGAAGATGGGCCCGCCGGTGATCATCCGCCGCTGGAACGCGGAGACCATCAAGAGGGGCATCCAGAGCCCTGACGTGAAGCGACTGCGCGACATGGAGGCCGACTTCATCGAGCCGCGCGCCTTCGAGGTCGCCGACAAGCTGCGCCGGATGGGCTGGCAGCAGGGCGAGGACGGCGGCGCCGGCTTCGGCGACGTACAGCCCCGCTACGTCTTCCAGGTGCCGCTGGCGAACCGTTCCCTGGAAGAGGTCCACAAGAACTTCAACCAGCTGTGGCGCCGCAACATCAAGAAGGCCGAGAAGGCCGGCGTCGAGGTCGTCCAGGGCGGCTACCAGGATCTCGCCGAGTGGCAGCGGCTGTACGAGATCACGGCCGTGCGCGACCACTTCCGGCCCCGCCCGCTGTCGTACTTCCAGCGCATGTGGACGGCCCTCAACACCGAGGACCCCAACCGGATGCGGCTGTACTTCGCCCGCCACAACGGCGTGAACCTGTCCGCCGCGACCATGCTGATCGTCGGCGGACACGTCTGGTACTCCTACGGCGCCTCCGACAACATCGGCCGTGAGGTCCGGCCGTCGAACGCGATGCAGTGGCGGATGCTGCGCGACGCCTACGCGCTCGGCGCCACCGTCTACGACCTGCGCGGCATCTCCGACTCGCTGGACGAGACGGATCACCTGTTCGGCCTCATCCAGTTCAAGGTCGGCACGGGCGGGCAGGCCGCCGAGTACCTGGGCGAATGGGACTTCCCGCTGAACAAGCTGCTCCACAAGGCGCTCGACATCTACATGTCGCGCCGCTGAGCCGCGGGCGTTTGATTCCATAGCCCTCACAGCTTTCGCACTTCTGACACACGGCAGCCACGAGAAAGGTTCCGGGTCCGGCCATGGCGCTCACGCTCTACGTCGACACCGCGCGCTGGCGGGCGCACCACAAGCACGTGCAGGAGCAGTTCCCGGGCCTCGTCCCGGTCTGCAAGGGCAACGGCTACGGCTTCGGACACGAACGACTGGCCGAGGAGGCCACGCGCCTGGGCGCGGACATCCTCGCCGTCGGCACCACGTACGAGGCCGCGCGCATCAAGGACTTCTTCAGCGGCGACCTGCTGGTGCTGACGCCGTACCGGCGCGGTGAGGAGCCCGTCCCGCTGCCGGACCGGGTGGTCCGGTCGGTGTCGTCGATCGACGGCGTGTACGGCCTCGTGGGCGCCCGTGTCGTCATCGAGGTGATGTCCTCGATGAAGCGGCACGGCATCAGCGAGCAGGACCTGCCCCAACTGCACCAGGCCATAGAGAACGTCCGGCTGGAGGGCTTCGCCATCCATCTGCCGCTGGACCGCACCGACGGCTCGGACGCCGTCGAGGAGGTCATCGGCTGGATGGACCGGCTGCGTGCGGCCCGGCTGCCGCTGCACACCATGTTCGTCAGCCACCTCAAGGCCGATGAACTCGCCCGGCTCCAGCAGCAGTTCCCGCAGACCCGGTTCCGCGCCCGCATCGGCACCCGGCTGTGGCTGGGGGACCACGAGGCCACCGAGTACCGCGGCGCCGTCCTGGACGTCACGCGCGTGGCCAAGGGCGACCGCTTCGGCTACCGGCAGCAGAAGGCGGCCTCGGACGGCTTCCTGGTGGTCGTGGCGGGCGGTACGTCGCACGGGGTGGGCCTGGAGGCCCCGAAGGCCCTGCACGGCGTCATGCCGCGCGCCAAGGGCGTCGCACGGGCCGGCCTCGCCACGGTCAACCGGAACCTTTCTCCGTTCGTCTGGGGCGGCAAGCAGCGTTGGTTCGCCGAGCCGCCGCACATGCAGGTGTCGATCCTGTTCGTCCCGTCGGACGCCCCCGAGCCGACGGTCGGTGACGAGCTGGTGGCCCATCTGCGGCACACCACAACGCAGTTCGACCGGATCGTGGACCGCTAGTCCGGGCTGCCGAAGCGAAAGGCCGTACACGACGTTCGTGTACGGCCTTCTTCATGCCCACCGAGGAGCCGCCGATGGGACGCCCCAGGGGGTGTTCGCTCAGAGCGAACGGTCCTCGTACGGTGGCGGTTCCGGCCTTCCCCAGTTCACCTGAGGAGCCTCGAAATGGGCGGCGTGCCGCGGGGGATGGGCCGCCGCGCCGAGCACGAAGGCGTCCTCCGCACCGTCGAGAACCCCGCCCGAGGGATCGTCGTCGCCGGACCGGCGCACCACGTCCCGCTCGGGCATCAGGATGTCCCGTACGACGACGGCGCACAGGTACAGCGTGCCCAGCAGGTGCAGGGCGATCGCCCACTGGTAGCCCTGCGTCGGCAGACCCTTGTGGGCGTCTCCGCTGGTCGTGTAGGCGAGGTACATCCAAATGCCCAGGAAGTACGCCACCTCGCACGCCTGCCAGATCAGGAAGTCCCGCCACTTGGGCCGGGCGAGGACGGCCAGCGGCACCAGCCACAGGACGTACTGCGGGGAGTAGACCTTGTTGGTGACGATGAAGGCCGCCACCATCAGGAACGCGAGCTGGGCGAAGCGCGGCCGGCGCGGGGCGGTGAGCGTCAGGGCCCCGATACCGAGGAAGCACAGCACCACCAGCACGGTGGCCGAGGTGTTGACGAAGTCGGTGGAGGGCGGGTTGCTGGTGTTCTGCGCCCAGATCAGCCAGAAGGATCCGAAGTCGACGCCCCGGTCGTGGCTGAACGTGTAGAACTTCGACCAGCCCTGGAAGGCGAAGACCATCACCGGCAGGTTCACGACGAGCCAGGCGACGACGGCTCCGCCCACGGCCTGGAAGAACTCCCGCCACTTGCCGGCCCGCCAGCACAGCACGAGCAGCGGGCCGAGCAGAAAGATCGGATAGAGCTTGGCGGCCGTGGCGAGCCCCAGGAGAACTCCGAAGGCCAGGGCGCGGCCCCGCGACCACATCAGCATCGCGGCGGCCGTCAGGGCCACCGCCAGCAGATCCCAGTTGATGGTGGCGGTGAGAGCGAAAGCAGGCGCCAGAGCGACCAGCAGGCCGTCCCAGGGGCGCCGGTGGTGGGTGCGGGTGACACAGACGGCGATGACGGCCGCGCACACCATCAGCATCCCGGCGTTGACGAACCAGTACACCTGCTCCTGGTGCTGGATGGTGCCGCTGCCGGGCGTGAGCCAGGCGGCCACCTCCATGAACACACCGGTCAGCACCGGGTACTCGAGGTAGTCCATGTCGCCCGGGAGCTTGTCGAAGTACGGCACCAGCCCGTCGGCGAAGCCGCGCCCCTGATAGAGGTGCGGGATGTCCGAGTAGCAGGCGTGCGTGTACTGCGAGCTAGCGCCGAAGAACCAGCCGCTGTGGTAGCAGGGCGCCTTCTGGACGAGACCGAGCGCGAACATGCCGATCGCGACGATCGTGATGACACGTACGGGGGTCCACCAGCCCGTCCCGAGCAGGGCGTACCGCCCGATGGGGCCACCGATCAGCTCACTCCCGGCCGCGGCGACCTCGTCCTCCCTGGTCGGCCGTACCGGCTCCGCGTCGGCAGGCCGCACGGGCTCGGGCTCGTGCACGCTCGCGGGCGTCATCTCTGCACTGGGCATGGGCCACATCCTGCCGTACCTGCCTAGGAATACGCCGAGGGCCGCCGCACCTCGTGGGTGCGGCGGCCCTTGTTTCACGTGAAACACCCTTGGCGGGCGATATGACCGCCAACCGGTCAGACTGCCTGGCTATCCGTTCTGACCTGCGAAGATGCCTCCGTTGCCGTTACCTCTGGTGTTTCCGGTGCCAGTGGTGTCGGTGGCTGTCGGCGTGGGCGTCGTCCCGCCGTCCGTGCCACCGGTGTCCGTGCCGCCGCCGTTGCCGTTGCAGTTGTTGCCCCAGCCGAGCTGGCAGGAGTCGCTCGGCGTCGGAGACGGGGACGTGGCCGTGTCGCTCGGCGTCGGGCTCGGCGAGTCGTCCGGCGTCTGGCTCGGCGTGATGGTGACCGACGGGGTCGGGGAAGGCGCCCCCGCCTCGTCCTGGACCTTGCCGATCTCGATGGCATCCGGGAAGCCCGAGTCGTTCGCGTTCTTCAGCGCGTCCTTCATGTACTCGGTCCACACGAGCGTCGGGATGTCACCACCGTGGATGGAGTCCTTGCCCGCCGTGCCGTTCATGGAGAGCAGCTCGTGGTCCTTGGGGTTCTCACGGAACATCGCGATCGAGGTCGACAGCTGCTGGGTGTAGCCGACGAACCAGGCCGACTTGTTGCTGTCGGTGGTACCGGTCTTGCCGGCCGCCGTACGGCCCAGGGCCTTGGCGTTCTGAGCCGTACCGTTCTGGATCACGTTCTCCAGGACGTCCGTGACGTTGTTGGCGATGTTCGCCTCCATGGCCTGCCTGGGCTTGGGCTTCTCGAAGCCGGGCTGGTCCACGCCGTCCTTCTTGAGGGCGGTCACCGAGTACGGATCCACCTGCTTGCCGGAAGCCGCGAAGGTCGCATAGGCGTCGGCCATACGGATAGCACTGGGAGTGGACGTACCGATGGCGAACGACGGGTTGAGGTCCTTCGACATGCTCTGGTCGAGGATGCCGGTCGACTTGGCGACGTCCCGCACGTGCGTCATTCCCACGTCTACGCCGAGCTGAACGAACGGCGTGTTGATGGACTGCTCCATCGCCTTGCGCAGGGTGATGTAACCCCACTTGTGAGGACTCTCGTTGTTCTGGAAGAAGGTCGAGTTGTCCTTGTTCAGGTAGAACGATCCGTCTGGCTTCATCACCTTGAGGTGGTCGTTGCCGTTGTACTTGCTCAGCGGCGAGACCGGCGTGCCGGGAGATTTGTACGTGCCGTACTCCATGGCCGCGGCCAGCACGAACGGCTTCCACGTCGAGCCGACGGGGACACCGGAGGTGTCGGCGTTGTTGGTGAAGTGGCCGTTCTCGTAGCCGTCACCGCCGTAGAGAGCGACGATCGCACCGTCGTTGGGCTTCACCGACGCGGCGCCGAACTGGACGTACTTGTCCAGGCTGCGGTGCTTCGGGTCCAACCGCTCCTTCTGGATCTTCTTCACCGCCGCGCTCAGGGCGTTGACCTTGTTCTTCTGGAAGGTCGTGTAGATCTGGTAGCCACCCCGGTCGAAATCCGCCTCCGTGATGTGGGAGTGGTTCAGGACGTACTTCTTCGCCGTGTCGGCCAGGTAGCTGATCTGCCCGGTCATGCCCTTGGTCGCCTTGCGGCCGTCAGGCATGGGGTACCTCTCGAGGGCCTTCTGGTACTGCACGTCGGTGAGGTGCTTGTCCTTGTGCATCTCGCCAAGAATCCAGCGCCAGCGATCCTGCGAGCGCTTGGTGTTGTTAGTCTCGGTCGCCGACTTGTCGAGGTCCGGGTTGCCGGCCGGGTCGTAGTACGTCGGGCCCTTCAGCAGCGCCGCGAGGACGGCGCACTGGCTCGGCGTGAGCTTGACCGCGTCCACGCCGTAGTAGGTCTGGGCGGCGGCCTGGATGCCGTAGGCACCGCGGCCGTAGTACGAGGTGTTCAGATAGCCCTGGAGGATCTGCGGCTTCGAGAGCTTGGCACCCACCTTGATGGAGATGAACATCTCGCGGAACTTGCGGGTGACGGTCTGGTCCTGGCTCAGGTACGTGTTCTTGACGAACTGCTGGGTGATGGTCGAACCACCCTGTGTCTGTCCGCCTCGTGCCATGTTGGCCAGGGCTCGGGCGATACCCATGGGGTCGACACCCGAGTCCTGGTAGAAGCTCTTGTTCTCGGCCGAGATCACTGCCCACTGCATGGCCTCGGGGATCTTGTCGATGGTGACGTTCTGGCGGTTGACGCCGGTGCCGGTGGCCACCATCTGACTTTTGTCGGCCCAGTAGTAGACGTTGTTCTGCGACTGGGCGGCGATGTTCTCGCTGGGGATCTGCACCATCGCGAAGCCGATGCCGACCATGGCGACCAGGCTGCCGACGAAGCCGATGAACAGCCCCGAGACGAGCTTCCAGGACGGCACCCAGCGATGCCAGCCGTACTTGCCCGCCCTCGGGTAGTCGATGAACCGCTTCTTACCGGGTGCGGTCGTCGCACGGCCTCTGCCGCGCCCGGGACCGTTCGGTCCGCCCGGGCCGCCGCGCCGGCCGCCGGGGCCTGCGTTGTCGGCGGCCCGGCGTCGGCCGCCGCCTCTCTGCGCCGCCCGGCGGGCCTCGGCACGGCCGCCGTAGGGGCGCTCTTCACCCCCGAGCCATAGGCGTCCGACCCATGGGAACTGGAACCATAGGAGTCGGCAGAAGACCCGGTGGCGCCTCGCGGTGCCGCACGGCGGCCGGAGGACGGGCCGGGCTGGCCGCGTCGGGCCGCGGCACGTCCGCCTTCCTGCGGCTGCGGCGGTTTGCGACGGTGCTCGCTCATCGAACGATTACTCCTCGGGCAGGCGCACCCGTGCGCGCCTGGAAACGGCGGCTGGTTTCCGGTCCCCCGAAGTACGGATGTGGTCGGTTCCGCATTCACCCGTACTGCACCGGGGACGACGACGCTCCCCAGGCGTCACTTGGTTCCCGGTGGTGTGCATGCCGCACAGACTACGCACCGCCAAAACCCGCCGAGCCCCGAAGTTCACCCCAAAACAGGCAACTCGCTTCCTACGAATCGGTGATGTGATCCCGTTCACCGTCTTCCCTCTTGTCGCATGCGGAAGGCCGTTCTATCGTCGGGATGTATCGAGTCGATACATCAGCGCGAGATAAAGAAGCTGCGGACCGAGAGGAGGCGATCATGAGCCGGCGTTCCGGCATCCTTGAGTTCGCCGTACTCGGGCTGCTGCGCGAGTCCCCGATGCACGGCTATGAGCTGCGCAAACGACTCAACACGTCACTGGGTGTGTTCCGGGCGTTCAGCTACGGGACCCTGTACCCCTGCCTCAAGACGCTGGTCGCCAACGGCTGGTTGATCGAGGAACCGGGCAACACCCATGAGGACGCCCTCGCCGCTCCCCTCGCCGGACGCCGGGCGAAGATCGTCTACCGGTTGACGGCGGAAGGTAAGGAGCACTTCGAGGAGCTGCTCTCGCAGACCGGCCCCGACGCGTACGAGGACGAGCACTTCGCGGCACGATTCGCCTTCTTCGGGCAGACCTCGCGCGATGTGCGCATGCGCGTGCTGGAGGGCCGGCGCAGCCGCCTGGAGGAGCGCCTGGAGAAGATGCGCGCCTCCCTGGCACGCACCCGGGAGCGCCTCGACGACTACACGCTTGAGCTCCAGCGCCACGGGATGGAGTCCGTGGAGCGCGAAGTGCGCTGGCTGAACGAGCTCATCGAGAGCGAGCGGGCCGGCCGGGACCTGAAGGGTTCCGCGTCCGGGGGGTCCGCTCAGCAGGACACCACAACTGGAGCGACGGGCGGCCTGCCCCGTCCCGGGGACACCCCCCGGACGGATACGCCCGGCGACACCGCCACGTGAGACCCACTCAGGGCCTCACTCGTACACACAGGGAGCAACCGGAATGGGTTCGGTTCGCGTAGCCATCGTCGGCGTGGGCAACTGCGCCGCGTCGCTGGTGCAGGGAGTCGAGTACTACAAGGACGCCGACCCGGCGTCGAAGGTCCCCGGCCTGATGCACGTGCAGTTCGGCGACTACCACGTCGGTGACGTCGAGTTCGTCGCCGCCTTCGACGTGGACGCCAAGAAGGTCGGCCTCGACCTCGCGGACGCGATCGGCGCCTCCGAGAACAACACCATCAAGATCGCCGACGTTCCGAACACCGGCGTCACGGTCCAGCGCGGCCACACCCTCGACGGCCTCGGCAAGTACTACCGCCTCACCATCGAGGAGTCCGCCGAGGAGCCGGTCGACGTCGTCCAGGTCCTCAAGGACAAGCAGGTCGACGTTCTCGTCTGCTACCTGCCCGTCGGCTCCGAGGACGCGGCGAAGTTCTACGCCCAGTGCGCCATCGACGCCAAGGTCGCCTTCGTCAACGCCCTCCCGGTCTTCATCGCCGGTACCAAGGAGTGGGCGGACAAGTTCACCGAGGCGGGCGTCCCGATCGTCGGTGACGACATCAAGTCCCAGGTCGGCGCCACCATCACGCACCGCGTCATGGCGAAGCTCTTCGAGGACCGTGGTGTGCGCCTGGAGCGCACGATGCAGCTGAACGTCGGCGGCAACATGGACTTCAAGAACATGCTCGAGCGTGACCGCCTCGAGTCCAAGAAGATCTCCAAGACGCAGGCCGTCACCTCGCAGATCCCCGACCGGGACCTCGGCGACAAGAACGTCCACATCGGCCCGTCCGACTACGTCGCCTGGCTGGACGACCGCAAGTGGGCGTACGTCCGCCTCGAGGGCCGCGCCTTCGGCGACGTCCCGCTGAACCTGGAGTACAAGCTCGAGGTCTGGGACTCCCCGAACTCCGCCGGCATCATCATCGACGCCCTGCGCGCCGCCAAGATCGCCAAGGACCGCGGCATCGGCGGCCCGATCCTGTCGGCGTCGAGCTACTTCATGAAGTCCCCGCCGGTCCAGTACTTCGACGACGAGGCCCGCGAGAACGTCGAGAAGTTCATCCGCGGCGACGTCGAGCGCTAGTACCAGCCGCTCGCACGAGAACGCTCCTGCCAGGGCTGTGAGGGTCCCCGGGTTTCCTGACCCGGGGACCCTCGGCATATGTGAGGCTTTGCTCCATGCCCGTCGTCCGTGACCTGCGCGTCCTGCTGCGTCTGCGGGACTTCCGACGCCTGCTGTCCGTACGCCTCCTCTCGCAGGGTGCCGACGGTGTCTACCAGGTCGCGCTCGCCGCGTACGTCGTCTTCTCCCCGGAGAAACAGACCTCGGCCGCGGCGATCGCCTCGGCGATGGCGGTGCTGCTGCTCCCTTACTCGCTGGTCGGTCCCTTCGCGGGCGTCCTGCTGGACCGGTGGCGGCGCCGCCAGGTCCTCGTGTACGGCAACCTGCTGCGCGCGCTGCTGGCGGGGGCCACCGCCGTACTGATGGTCAACTCGGTGCCGGACTGGCTGTTCTACGTGTCCGCGCTGTGCGTCACGGCCGTCAACCGCTTCGTCCTCGCCGGGCTGTCCGCCGCCCTGCCGCGCGTGGTCGACACCGAGCGTCTGGTGCTCGCCAACTCCCTGTCCCCGACGGCCGGAACGCTCGCCGCGACCGCCGGCGGCAGCCTCGCCTTCCTCGTACGGCTCGTGGCCTCGGGCTCCGATGCCGCGGTCGTCCTGCTCGGCGCCTCCCTCTATCTCTGTGCCGCTCTGACCTCACTGAGCATGGCTCCCGCACTGCTCGGACCCGACCGGGTGCCGGCGCAGCCCCATCTGCGGACCGCGCTCGCCGACACGGCACGCGATCTGCTCGCGGCCGTCCGGCATCTGACCGAGCCCCGGCGCCGGGAAGCGGCCTGGGCGCTGGCCTCGATGACGCTGATGCGCTTCTGCTACGGCGCGCTTCTCGTGCTGCTGCTCATGCTGTGCCGGTACACCCTCGCCGCCACCCCCGATGAGGGACTCCGGCTGCTCGGACTCGCGCTGGGGGTGTCCGGTGCGGGCTTCTTCGCAGCCGCCGTGGTGACACCGTGGGCGGTGGGGCGGCTCGGCCCCGGCCGCTGGATCGTCGCCTGCTCCGGCGCGGCCACGATTCTGGAACCCGCACTGGGCCTGCCGTTCGCCACCGGCCCCCTGATGGTCGCGGCCTTCGTCCTGGGGCTGATCACCCAGGGAGCCAAGATCGCCACGGACACGATCGTCCAGTCCTCGGTCGAGGACGGCTTCCGGGGCCGGATCTTCTCCGTGTACGACGTCCTCTTCAACGTCGCCTTCGTGGGCGCTGCCGGAGTGGCCGCCTTGATGCTCCCGCCGGACGGCCGCTCGGCGGTGCTGGTGGTACTCGTTGCCCTGATCTATGGCGCAGTCGCTGTGGGCATGGCCCGCTTCGAAGCACGCCGAGACAGCGAAGGGGGCGATGTTTCACGTGAAACATCGCCCCCTTGCTAGGGCCTCGGGTCATGTTTCACGTGAAACATGACCCCTCTCAAAGCCTCAGCTCTGTTCGACCCACCACTCCTTGAGGGCTGCCACCGCCGCGTCGTGGTCCATCGGACCGTTCTCCAGGCGCAGCTCCAGCATGTGCTTGTACGCCTTGCCGATGACGGGGCCGGGGCCGACGCCCAGGATCTCCATGATCTGGTTGCCATCGAGATCCGGGCGGATCGCGTCCAGCTCCTCCTGCTCCTGGAGCTGCCCGATGCGCTCCTCCAGGCCGTCGTAGGCCCGCGACAGCGCGGCAGCCTTCCGCTTGTTCCGCGTGGTGCAGTCGGAGCGGGTCAGCTTGTGCAGGCGGTCCAGAAGCGGGCCCGCGTCACGGACGTAGCGGCGCACGGCCGAGTCCGTCCACTCGCCGGTGCCGTAGCCATGGAAGCGCAGGTGGAGTTCGACCAGGCGTGAGACGTCCTTCACCAGGTCGTTGGAGTACTTCAAGGCCGTCATGCGCTTCTTGGTCATCTTCGCGCCGACCACCTCGTGGTGGTGGAACGAGACCCGACCGTCCTTCTCGAAGCGGCGGGTGCGCGGCTTGCCGATGTCGTGCAGCAGCGCGGCCAGGCGCAGCGTGAGATCGGGACCGTCCTCCTCCAGCGCGATCGCCTGCTCCAGCACGATCAGCGTGTGGTCGTAGACGTCCTTGTGCCGGTGGTGCTCATCACGTTCCAGGCGCAGGGCCGGCAGCTCGGGCAGGACATGCTCGGCGAGTCCACTGTCGACCAGGAGGCCCAGGCCCTTGCGCGGGTTCGCGGAGAGGATCAGCTTGTTCAGCTCGTCCCGGACCCGCTCGGCCGAGACGATCTCGATCCGCCCGGCCATGTCCGTCATCGCGGTGACGACCTCGGGGGCGACCTCGAAGTCCAGCTGGGCGGCGAACCGGGCGGCCCGCATCATCCGCAGCGGATCGTCCGAGAAGGACTCCTCGGGCGTGCCGGGGGTGCGCAGCACCTGGGCCGCGAGGTCCTCCAGGCCGCCGTGCGGGTCGATGAACTCCTTCTCCGGCAGCGCCACGGCCATCGCGTTGACCGTGAAGTCCCGGCGGACCAGATCCTCCTCGATGGAGTCGCCGTACGACACCTCGGGCTTGCGTGAGGTGCGGTCGTACGCCTCCGACCGGTAGGTGGTCACCTCAATCTGGTAGCCGTCCTTCTGCGCCCCCACCGTGCCGAAGGCGATCCCGACCTCCCAGACGGCGTCCGCCCACGGTCGCACGATCTTCAGTACGTCCTCGGGGCGCGCGTCGGTGGTGAAGTCCAGGTCATTGCCGAGCCGGCCGAGCAGCGCGTCGCGGACCGAGCCGCCCACCAGGGCGAGCGAGAACCCGGCCTCCTGGAAGCGGCGGGCCAGCTCGTCGGCCACGGGGGCCACCCGTAGCAGCTCGCTCACAGCGCGTTGCTGCGCCTGGCTCAGGGCAGAGGGATTGTCATCGTTGGGGTTCGGCACAACAGAAGAGGGTACGTGGCCCCGGCTACCCGGGGCGCCTCGATTGAGCGGGTACGGACGCCTCCCGCCATAACCGCACAAGCACTGCGCTTACGGCGTACATCCGCTCTCCCCTCGATACTGGATATAGAGGACGGGTCGCCGCTGTTCCCCGATCTTGTGGAGCAGACCGCGGCACTTCCGCTCAGCGCGCCTCGTTACCATGCGTGGACGCACATTCCGACGACCACTGACGACGACGAGGGACGGGCGAGCGCGTGGCCGAGGCGGCTGACTTCCAGGGGACCAGTGCCTCACCTGCGCGCCGGTGGCTGCGGCGCACCGGAGGACTGCTCGCCGGGGCGCCCCTGCTGGCCGGGCTCCTCCAGCTGCCCGCCGCGGGGCCCGCACAGGCCGCCTCCTCGGACACGGTGTCCGTCTCGGTGGACTCGCTCAGCCCCAGCGCCCCCACGGACGGGGACACCCTGACGGTGTCCGGCACGGTGACCAACAACGGCAAGCAGACCGTCACCGGCGCCCATGTGGGCCTGCGGGTGGGTCCCCCGCTGACCACGCGCTCGGCGATCGACAGCGTCGCCCGGCACTCCGACGACCTGCAGAGCGGCACCGGCACCGAGGTCGGCGGAAAGTACGAGGAGAAGTTCTCGAAGCTGGCCCCGGGCGTCGCCGAGCACTTCAGCATCTCGGTCCCGGTGGACAAGCTCGACCTCGGCGAGGACGGCGTCTACGAGTTCGGCGTCGCCCTGTCCGGCCAGACCTCCGCGCAACCCTGGAACCAGCTGCTCGGCATCCAGCGGACGTTCCTGCCGTGGCAGCCGTCCGAGGCCGACACGAAGACGAAGACGACGTTCCTGTGGCCGCTGATCTCCACGGTCCACATGACGGCCAGGACGGGTGCCGGCGAGCTGCAGACGCCGGTCTTCCTCAACGACGACCTGGCCAAGGAGATCGCCCCGGGCGGCCGGCTGGCGCAGATGCTGGACCTGGGCAAGGACCTCGATGTCACCTGGGTGATCGACCCGGACCTGCTGGCGTCGGTGGACGCGATGGCGGGCAACTACCGCATCCAGGGCGACGGCGGCACCACCACGGCCGGCACCCACCAGGCGCTCGCCAAGCAGTGGCTGGCCGGCCTGCAGAAGGCCGTGGCGGGCAAGGAGGTCGTCGCGCTGCCCTTCGCCGACCCGGACCTGGCCTCCCTCGCGCACAACGGCACCAGCGTCACCGGCTCGCTCAGCCACCTCAAGGACGCCACCGACGTCGCCGCCATCACCGTGAAGACGGTGCTTCACGTCACACCGAACACGGACTTCGCCTGGCCCGTGGAAGGCGCCGTCGACCCGTCGATCATGAAGGTGGCCACCTCGGCCGGTGCCGACCGGGTGATCGCCCGCAGCGACAGCCTCCAGGAGACCGCCGGGCTGTCCTACACCCCCTCCGCCGCCCGCCCGGTCGGCGGCGGCACGACGGCGGTGGTGGCCGACGCACGGCTGTCCACGGCCTTCGAGAGCGATCTGACCAAGGCGGACTCGGCCACGCTCGCCGTGCAGGAGTTCCTGGCGCAGAGCCTGGAGGTGAACGCGCAGACGGACGAGCAGCGCAGCATCGTCGTCGCTCCGCAGCGCATGCCGTCGGCGAGTCAGGCGCAGGCGATGGCGGCGGCGCTGAAGGTGCTCCAGGACGGGGCCTGGTCCCAGTCACAGAGCCTCACCGCGGCCGCCAAGGCCAAGCCCGACCCGGACGCCACCACGCGCATCCCGTCCACGTCCGCCTACCCCTCCTCGCTGCGCAAGCAGGAGCTGCCCAGGACGGCCTTCGAGCAGATCGCGCGCACGCAGGACAAGCTCGACAACTTCAAGGTGATCCTCAGTGACCAGTCCCGCGTGGTCACCCCGTTCGGGCGGGCCATAAACCGTGAGATGTCCACGTCGTGGCGAGGCAGCGGTACGGAGGCGGACAGCTTCCGGGGCGACGTGGAGAACTGGCTCGACGAGCTGGCCGACCAGGTCAAGCTGATCGACAAGTCCGAGACCAAGCTCTCCGGGCGCAGCGCCACCATCCCGGTGACGGTTCAGAACAACCTCGTCCAGCCCGTGAACCACCTGGTCCTGCGGCTCACCTCGACGAACCCGACCCGCCTGAAGATCGGTGGCAAGGCCTACTACGAGCAGCCCGTCGAGGTCTCCGGCGGGCACAGCCAGTCCGTGAAGTTCACCACCTCGGCCAACGCCAACGGCCGGGTCGCGGTCTTCGCCCAGCTGTACACCGAGGACGGCCAGGAATACGGCAACCTCGTCCAGTTCGATGTGAAGGTCACCGAGGTCACACCCACGGTCATGCTGGTCATCGGCGGCGGCGTGCTCCTCCTCGTCCTGGCCGGCTTCCGGATGTACACCCAGCGCAAGCGCGCGGCCGCCCGCCAGGCCGAGGACGGCGGCCCCGACACCGCAGGTGAGGGCACCGGCGAAGACCCCGGGAACCCCGGCGCCCCGGGCGACCGTCTCCCGGAGGAGTCCGACGCCCCCTCCGGGGCAGACGACCCGGAGCAGCCGAGTGACCCTGCACCGGACACCGCACCGGAAAGCGCCGACCCGTCCGGGACGGGTGAGAGAGTGGACCGTTGAGCGATGTCGTGGCCGGTGTGGCCCGGGACGATGAGGTGGGGTAACCATGAACGCGCCGTACGACGGTGACCGCGGGCAGGGCGCGGCCGGCTCCGGCTACCCCGAGCCGCAGCCCGAGCCCGGTCAGGTCCCGCCGCAGCACGCGGCGGACATGTACCTCCAGGACGCCTACGACCAGGATCCCTACCGGGACCACGATCTGGCCGCCCAGGACCCGGTCGCCGAGGCGCTCTACGACCGCGCCGCGCACCCCCCGCCGCCCCCGGGCACGTACGAGCAGCAGCAGCCGCTGTACGGCACGCCGGCCCAGTCTCCGTACGCCCCCGACCCGCGGGTGTGGGCGCAGACCCCGGCGCCCGAGCCGGAGGGCGCGGCCCAGTACCTGCCGTACGGCGACGACCCCCGTACGACCCAGTTCGTGGGCGTGGACGACCTGGTGACGCACTCCGGCGAGGAGTACCACGAGCCGGACGCCTTCGCGCACCTCTTCCGGGACCAGCAGCAGGGCGGTGCGCCCGCGCCGATGGATCCGCCGGCCGTCCCCGGGCCGGCTGCCGGGCAGGGCCCCGTGGCTCCGTACCCGGCGCCGACGCAGGCCCAGAGCCCGCCGTACGGGAACCAGTACTCCGAGACGCCGTACCAGGCCGGTCCCCTCGCCGCCGGAAACCCGGTGCAGCCCCCGGTGCCGGCTCCGGCCGCGGCCCCCGAGCCCGCCGGTCCGTCCGCTCCCGCCGAGGCATCCGCGCCCGCGGCTCCCGCCACGAAGAAGGGCGGGAAGGCCGGAGGGCTGCTCAAGTCCAGCGCCGTCATGGCGGCGGGCACGATGGTCTCCCGGCTCACCGGTTTCATCCGCTCCGCGCTGATCGCCGCCGCGCTGGGCCTCGGCTTCCTCGCCGACTCCTTCCAGGTGGCCTACCAGCTGCCGACGATGATCTACATCCTCACCGTCGGCGGCGGTCTCAACTCCGTCTTCGTGCCCCAGCTGGTGCGCTCGATGAAGGAGGACGAGGACGGCGGCGAGGCCTTCGCCAACCGGCTGCTGACCCTCGTGATGGTGGCCCTGGCCGCGCTGACCGGTCTCGCGATGTTCGCGGCGCCGCTCCTGGTGCGCATGCTCTCGAACCCGGTCGCCACCAACCCGGCGGCCAACGACGTGGCCGTCACCTTCACCCGCTACTTCCTGCCCTCGATCTTCTTCATGGGCATCCACGTGGTGATGGGTCAGATCCTCAACGCGCGCGGGAAGTTCGGCGCGATGATGTGGACCCCGGTCCTGAACAACATCGTCATCATCGTGACGCTCGGCATGTTCATCTGGGTCTACGGCACCGCCGCCGACTCCCACATGACCGTCACCAGCATTCCTCTGGAGGGCCAGCGGCTGCTCGGCGTCGGTGTGCTGCTCGGTCTGGTCGTCCAGGCCCTCGCGATGATCCCGTACCTGCGCGAGACCGGCTTCCGGATCCGGCTGCGCTTCGACTGGAAGGGCCACGGCCTCGGCAAGGCCGCGATGCTCGCCAAGTGGACGGTCCTGTTCGTCCTCGCGAACCAGGCCGGCGCGATGATCGTCACCCAGCTGTCCACCGCGGCCGGCAAGGACTCCGGCACCGCCGGCACCGGCTTCGCCGCCTACGCCAACGCCCAGCTGATCTGGGGTCTGCCGCAGGCCATCATCACGGTGTCCCTGATGGCCGCCCTGCTGCCGCGCATCTCGCGCTCGGCCGCCGAGGGCGACGGCGGCGCCGTCCGCGACGACATCTCCCAGGGCCTGCGGACGACCGCCGTCGCCATCGTCCCGATCTCCTTCGGCTTCCTCGCACTCGGCATCCCGATGTGCACGCTGATCTTCGGCTCCTCGGGTACCGGCGCGGCCACCAACATGGGCTTCATGCTGATGGCCTTCGCCCTCGGCCTGATCCCGTACTCCGTGCAGTACGTGGTCCTGCGCGCCTTCTACGCCTACGAGGACACCCGGACGCCCTTCTACAACACCGTCATCGTGGCGGCGGTCAACGCGAGCGCCTCCGCGCTCTGCTACTTCCTGCTGCCGTCCCGCTGGGCGGTCGCGGGCATGGCTGCCGCGTACGGCCTCGCCTACGCGATCGGTGTGGGCGTCGCCTGGCGGAGGCTGCGCAAGCGGCTCGGCGGTGACCTGGACGGCGCACGAGTGCTGCGGACCTACGCCCGGCTCGGCATCGCCTCGGTCCCGGCGGCCCTGCTCAGCGGCGCGGCCTGCTACGGCATCGGGCACACCCTCGGCCAGGGCGTCGTCGGCTCCTTCGCGGCCCTGGTCGTCGGTGGTGCCGTCCTGCTCGGCGTCTTCTTCGTGGCCGCCCGCCGAATGCGGATCGACGAACTCAACTCGCTCGTGGGCATGGTGCGCGGGCGTCTGGGACGCTGAGGCGGGGGTAGGCGCACAACCATCGTCCGCTGCTGTGTGTCGTGCATAGCGGCGGACTGTGGGCACAATTGGTTTCGGCGTCGGACAGCGTGCAACGGATGGGGAGGCAGGGACGACGGTGGCGGAACGGAGCACGGCTGCCGTCGACGTGGCAGACAACAGCGGCGAGCAGCCGCTGACCGCCAAGGCGGACCAGTCCACGGCCGACGGGGTGGCCCAGAACCCGGAGCGGGACACGGACAGCGACGAGGGGCAGGGGAACGGCGGGACGGACGGTCCCGGAAAGAAGGCGTCACCGCCAGAACTGCACAGCGGTCACAAACTCGCCAGACGCTACCGTCTCGAGGAGTGCGTCACCCGTCTGGACGGATTCAGCAGCTGGCGTGCGGTCGACGAGAAACTCCGTCGTGCCGTCGGCGTGCACATCCTGCCGGCGGACCATGTGCGGGCCCGGTCCGTACTGGCCGCCGCCCGTTCCTCCGCGCTGCTCGGCGATCCGCGCTTCGTCCAGGTCCTGGACGCCGTCGAGGAGAACGACCTCGTCTACGTCGTGCACGAATGGCTGCCCGACGCCACCGAACTGACCGCGCTGCTGGCGGCCGGCCCGCTGGAGCCGCACGACGCCTACCAGATGGTCAGTCAGATCGCCTCCGCCATGGCCGCCGCACACCGCGAGGGCCTCGCCCATCTGCGGCTGAACCCGAACGCCGTCCTGCGCACCTCCTCCGGCCAGTGGCGCATCCGCGGCCTCGCCGTGAACGCGGCGCTGCGCGGTATCAGTTCCGACACCCCGCAGCGCACCGACACCGAGTCGATCGGCGCCCTGCTGTACGCGGCGCTGACCCAGCGCTGGCCGTACGAGAACGACGCCTACGGCCTGTCCGGCCTGCCCAAGGACATCGGCCTGATCGCCCCGGACCAGGTGCGCGCCGGGGTCCACCGCGGTCTGTCCGAACTCGCCATGCGCGCCCTCGTCAACGACGGGGCCACCGCGTCCCGGCACGAGGCTCCGTGCACCACGCCGGAAGAGCTGGTCAAGGCGATCGGTGAGATGCCCCGCATCCGCCCGCCGGAGCCGGCGTTCACGGCCCCGCCGGAGTACCAGCGCACGACGTACCAGCAGGGCACGTACGGCCGCCCCGCACCGCGCCCCGGTGTCACGCAGCCGATCACGGCCCCGCCGCCCCCGCTGCAGAGCCGCACCGGCAAGGCCCTGAAGTGGGCGGTCTCGGCGCTGCTCATCGCCGCGCTGGGCCTGGGCAGCTGGCAACTGGCGGACGCCCTGATGGATCAGGGCGGCAACTCGGACGACACCAACAAGACGCAGACTCAGGACGGCGGCGACAAGGGCCCGAAGAAGCCGACGTCCGGCACTCCCATCGCCATCAAGGGCGCACGTGACTTCGACCCGTTCGGCAAGGACCAGTCCGAGAAGCCCGAAGGCATAAAGAACGCCTACGACAACAGCCCCGCCACGTACTGGCAGACGGACTTCTACCTGAGTCCGAGGTTCGGCAACCTGAAGTCGGGCGTCGGCATCATCCTCGACCTCGGCAAGGTCCAGCAGGTCGGAAAGGTGTCCGTCAGCTTCATGGGGGAGACTTCGGTCGAACTCCGTGCCGCGAGCGCGGACGCAGGAGCGGAGCCGACGTCCTTCGCCGCCTACAGCAAGGTTGCCAACGGATCGGGCACGTCAGTGACACTCCAGCCCGGCAAGTCCCTCAAGACCCAGTACCTTCTGGTGTGGCTGACCCAGCTTCCTCCGGACAACGAGGGCCACTGGCGGGGCAGGGTGGCAGACATCAAGGTGACCAGCTAGGTTCCCCCCGTGGAGGGGCAGATGGCAGAGGGCGCCGGATACGGCGGGGTGAGCGATCAGGACCTGCTCTCCCGCCACGTGGAAGGCGACCCTGATGCCTTCAGTGAGATTGTCCGGCGGCACCGGGACCGGCTCTGGGCGGTGGCGCTGCGGACGCTGGGGGACCGGGAGGAGGCCGCTGACGCCGTCCAGGATGCGCTGGTGTCCGCCTACCGGGCCGCGCACACCTTCCGGGGTCAGTCGGCCGTCACGACCTGGCTGCACCGGATCACCGTGAACGCCTGTCTGGACCGGGCCCGCAAGGCCGCCTCCAGGAAGACCGCTCCGGTCGACGACACCGAGCGGCTGGAGCAGCTGCTGGAGCCGCACGAGTCGGCCTCCGCTCCCGCCGAGCGCAACGATCTGCACCGCCAGCTCCTTGAGGCGCTCGGCACGCTTCCGTATGAGCAGCGTGCAGCTCTGGTCCTGGTGGACATGCAGGGTTACCCCGTGGCCGAGGCCGCTCGGATTCTCGATGTGCCCACGGGGACGGTGAAGAGCCGGTGCGCCCGGGGCCGGGCCAGACTTCTTCCGCTGCTCACCCATCTACGGCCCGGAAGTACCGGTGACGAAAAAGAACCCGGGCCGGGACGGAACCGGGTGGAGGGGACATCCGTCCCACCTGCGACGAGTCCTCATGACGCAGGTCCTGGACGTACGGGTCCGAGCGATTCAACCGTAGTGAAGGGCGGAGGTGGGCGAGCGTGACTTCCTCGACAGACACGGCCGGGCACCCGGACGTCGCCGAGATCTCCGACCTCACCGAGGGCCTCCTCCCACCGGACCGAAGCGTGGCGGTACGGCGCCACCTGGAAGGGTGCGAGCTGTGCGCGGACGTGCATGCCTCGCTCGAGGAGATCCGGGGGCTGCTCGGCACCATGCCGGGACCGCCGCGCATGCCGGCCGATGTCGTCGGGCGTATCGATGCCGCCCTCGCCGCCGAAGTGCTGCTGGCCTCCACCGCACCTGAGTCCCTGGACGCGCCCGTCCTCGTTTCCGGGCCCGAAGAGCCGGCGGGCACCGGCGGTCGTGTTTCACGTGAAACATCGGCTCCGTCGGACCGCCCCCTCGGACGCCCCAGCGGATCGACCGGCCCTGGGCGGAAGGGACGCGAGCGCGGTCGGCGCCGCAGGGCCGTCGCCCTGGGTGCCGTTCTCACCGCCGCCGTCCTGGGGACCGGGTCCCTCGTCCTCCAGTCGTTCATCAGCGGCAGCTCGAATACGGCGGCACACGGCCGACCGCCGGCAGCCGCCAGCGCCTTCTCCGGGGACAGCGTGCAGAGCCAGGTGAAGGATCTGCTCGCCACGAAGAAGAGCACAGAGCCGCGCTCCGAAAGCAAGCGCCCACGCTCGGGCGCCGATTCCGAGCAGAACAGCCCCGGGTCGACTCAGAGCGCGAACACCCTGATCCAGAGCCAGCCCCCGGTTCCCGACTGTGTCCGGCAGGCGATCAACAGCAGCGGCGACGTTCTCGGCGCCAAGACCGGCACCTACGCCGGCAAGAGTGCCTACCTCGTCGTGGTGCCCGACACCGGCGACAGCACCCGGGTCACGGCCTATGTCGTCGATGCCTCGTGTGTCCACCAGGAGCCCGCCTCCGCCGGCAAGGTCCTGCTCAAGCAGTCCTTCCCTCGAACCTGAGTCCGGGGAAGGATTCGTCTCCGTCTGTGCGGTCATCCGTACCGTGTGCGATCCCCGTGTGCCCGGACACACCGGGAATGCGCGCCCCTTAGGATCCGTTGGGTGGGGTGAGAGTTCTGAAAGGGGCTCCCACCGGTCGACTGACACAGACCAGAGACGAGGAATCAAGCCGTGAGCGACGTCCGTAACGTGATCATCATCGGCTCCGGGCCCGCGGGCTACACGGCGGCGCTCTACACCGCGCGCGCCTCGCTGAAGCCTCTGGTGTTCGAGGGTGCCGTCACCGCCGGTGGCGCCCTGATGAACACCACCGAGGTGGAGAACTTCCCGGGCTTCCGCGACGGCATCATGGGACCCGAGCTGATGGACAACATGCGGGCGCAGGCCGAGCGCTTCGGCGCCGAGCTCATCCCGGACGACATCGTCTCCGTCGACCTGACCGGTGAGATCAAGACGGTCACCGACACCGCGGGCACGGTCCACCGGGCGAAGGCCGTCATCGTCACCACCGGCTCCCAGCACCGCAAGCTCGGCCTGCCGAACGAGGACGCCCTCTCCGGCCGCGGCGTCTCCTGGTGCGCCACCTGTGACGGGTTCTTCTTCAAGGACCAGGACATCGCCGTGATCGGCGGTGGCGACACCGCGATGGAGGAGGCGACCTTCCTCTCCCGGTTCGCCAAGTCCGTGACGGTCGTCCACCGCCGTGACACCCTGCGCGCCTCCAAGGCGATGCAGGAGCGTGCCTTCAACGACCCGAAGATCAAGTTCGTCTGGGACAGCGAGATCGCCGAGGTTCAGGGCGACCAGAAGCTCTCCGGGCTGAAGCTGCGCAACGTCAAGACCGGCGAGCTCTCCGACCTGCCGGTGACGGGCCTGTTCATCGCGATCGGCCACGACCCGCGCACCGAGCTGTTCAAGGGCCAGCTGGACCTGGACGAGGAGGGTTACCTGAAGGTCATCGCTCCGTCCACCCGCACCAACCTGACCGGTGTCTTCGCCGCCGGTGACGTGGTCGACCACACCTACCGGCAGGCGATCACCGCCGCCGGCACCGGCTGCTCCGCCGCCCTCGACGCCGAGCGCTTCCTCTCCGCCCTCGCGGACGAGGACAAGGCCGAGGCGACCGCCGCCGTCTGACCTTCCCCTTCCCCCGCCCCACCGCAGAAGAGATAAGGAGCCCACCGTGGCCCTGAAGAGCACGACCGACGCGTCCTTCGACCAGGACGTCCTCAAGAGCGACAAGCCCGTCCTGGTGGACTTCTGGGCCGAGTGGTGCGGCCCCTGCCGCCAGATCGCTCCGTCCCTCGAGGCCATTGCCGCCGAGCACGGCGACAAGATCGAGATCGTCAAGCTGAACATCGACGAGAACCCGGACACGGCCGCCAAGTACGGCGTCATGTCCATCCCGACGCTCAACGTCTACCAGGGCGGCGAGGTCGTCAAGACGATCGTCGGTGCCAAGCCGAAGGCGGCGCTGGTGCGTGACCTCGACGAGTTCATCGCCGAGTGACGTTTCACGTGAAACACGAATGGGCCAACCCCTGCGGGTTGGCCCATTTGCATGAGGCCCTCAGCTGACAGCAGCCGCTACAGCGGCCGCAGCGCTGGTTCCTTCTGTACGGCCCCCAGGAGCCGGTCGAGCGCCAGCTCCACGTCTTCCTTCCAGGAGAGCGTCGAGCGCAGCTCCAGCCGCAGGCGGGGGTGCATGGGATGCTGCCGGACCGTCTTGAAGCCCACAGCCAGGAGATGGTCGGCGGGCATCAGACAGGCGGGCTCCTTCCAGCGGGCGTCACCGAACGCCTCGATCGCCTTGAAGCCCCGGCGCAGCAGATCCTTGGCGACCGTCTGGACCATCACGCGGCCCAGCCCCTGCCCCTGATAGCCGGGCATGATGAAGGCCGTTATGAGCTGGACGGCATCCGGTGAGACCGGACTCGTGGGGAACGCCGAGGAGCGCGGGACGTAGGCCGGCGGCGCATAGAGAACGAAGCCCACGGGGACGTCGTCGACGTAGACCACCCGGCCGCACGATCCCCAGTCCAGCAGGACGGCGGAGATCCAGGACTCCTTCTCCAGCGCGGAGGTACCCGCCTTTATCGCGGCTTCGCCGCTGACGGGGTCGAGCTCCCAGAAGACACACGAGCGACAGCGCTTGGGAAGGTCCTGAAGGTTGTCCAGCGTGAGCGGTACGAGCCGACGCCCCATGAAGGCTGTTCCTCGCTTCCTTCGCCCGCTGCGTCGCGAGCGGCTGTCAGAGCGCTCCGTTCCCTCAGCAGGCTGCCGACGAATCCGCCGACGGCCCCAAGGCCCAAGCCCGCGCTCACCAGTCCGGTGCGGCTCATCGATCGCATGGCCCCTGTCTCCCCACTCAGAGATCCGCCAGGTGGATGCGCCATACCCCATCCGCATCGTATCCACGATGCGATTCCCTCGATACTGCCTCACAGCAAAGAGCGGACCGCCTTCCGATACACACCGGACGCGATCCGCTCCCCTGCACCATGCGGCGGGACCGCCGGAGGTTCAGTCGTCCTGCTCGTCCGAGTCGCCGTCGTGGAGACCCTTCTGCAGGACCGGACCCTCGCCCGGGGCGAGGGAGCTGAGGATCCGCTCAAGGTCCTCCATGGAGGCGAACTCCACGGTGATCTTGCCCTTCTTCTGCCCGAGGTCGACCTTCACCCGGGTCTCGAAGCGGTCCGACAGACGGGTGGCCAGCTCGCTCAGCGCCGGGGAGACCCGGGCACCGGCCCGCGGGCCCTTGGATCGCTGGGTCGTCTGGGGCCGCGAGCCCATCAGGGTCACGATCTCCTCGACGGCCCGCACGGAGAGGCCCTCGGCCACGATGCGGTGGGCCAGCCGGTCCTGCTCCTCCGAGTCCTCGACGGACAGCAGCGCCCGGGCGTGCCCGGCGGAGAGGACCCCGGCGGCGACCCTGCGCTGGACCGCCGGCGACAGCTTCAGCAGCCGCAGGGTGTTGGAGACCTGCGGACGAGAGCGCCCGATGCGGTCGGCCAGCTGGTCGTGCGTGCAGTTGAAGTCCTTCAGCAGCTGGTCGTAGGCGGCTGCCTCTTCCAGCGGGTTCAGCTGTGCCCGATGCAGGTTCTCCAGCAGGGCGTCCAGGAGGAGCTTCTCGTCATCGGTGGCCCGGACGATCGCCGGGATGGCCTCCAGGCCCGCCTCACGGCAGGCCCGCCAGCGGCGCTCACCCATGATCAGCTCATAGCGGCCGGGACCCAGCTGCCGTACGACGACGGGCTGGAGGAGACCGACCTCCTTGATGGAGGTGACCAGCTCGTGCAGGGCGTCCTCGTCGAAGACCTCACGCGGCTGGCGCGGGTTCGGCGTGATGGCGTCGAGGGGCAGCTCGGCGAAGTGGGCTCCCACCGGAGGCGCGGGAGCCTCCCCGACAGGACTCACCGAGGGATCCTCGGTTTCATGTGAAACAGGCGGCAGCGTGGCCACCTTCGCCGCGGCCACCCCGCGGTCGGTCGTCAGCACCGGGACCGCCGCCGGGGACGTGGACGCTCCACTCCCCATCGCGGCCGGAGCCGGGTTCTTCTCGGTCGGGGCAGCAGGAATCAGTGCGCCGAGTCCGCGGCCCAGCCCCCTCCGTCGCTCGCTCACTGGATCCCCTCCACCATGCTCGGGTCGTTCTGGGCGCCGATATGGGCCTGGCTGGCGTCGTAGCTGATGCCGATGCCCTTCAACGCGATTTCTCGGGCCGCCTCAAGATAGGAGAGGGCACCGCTCGATCCAGGATCGTAAGTCAGCACCGTCTGCCCGTAGCTCGGCGCCTCGGAGATACGGACCGAGCGAGGGATGCTCGTCCGCAGCACCTCGTCGCCGAAGTGGGTACGCACCTCTTCCGCGACCTGCGAGGCAAGACGCGTCCGGCCGTCGTACATGGTGAGCAGGATGGTCGACACATGCAGGGTGGGGTTGAGGTGCCCCCGCACCAGGTCGACGTTGCGCAGCAGCTGGCCCAGTCCCTCCAGCGCGTAGTACTCGCACTGGATGGGGATGAGGACCTCCTGGCCCGCGACGAGCGCGTTGACCGTCAACAAGCCCAGCGAGGGCGGGCAGTCGATGAGGATGTAGTCCAACGGCTGCTCGTACGCCTGGATCGCGCGCTGCAGCCGACTCTCACGGGCCACCAGGGACACCAATTCGATCTCCGCACCGGCGAGATCGATGGTGGCGGGGGCGCAGAAGAGGCCTTCGACATCGGGGACGGGCTGGACGACTTCGGCGAGCGGCCTGCTCTCCACCAACACGTCATAGATGGAAGGCACTTCGGCGTGATGGTCGATCCCCAGCGCCGTGGACGCGTTGCCCTGCGGGTCGAGGTCGATCACCAGAACGCGGGCGCCGTGCAGAGCCAGCGAAGCGGCAAGGTTGACGGTCGTCGTAGTCTTGCCCACGCCGCCCTTCTGGTTGGCGACCACGATGACTCGGGTCTGCTCTGGTCGCGGCAGGCCTTCGCCGGCACGGCCCAGAGCCTCCACCGCCAGTTGGGCAGCGCGACCGATGGGAGTGTCGTCCATCGGGGGCGGTGTTTCACGTGAAACATCCGCCCCCATCGACTCGGTACGGGGACCGGGGACCGGATCGGTCATCGGTCCCGCGATGTTGGCGTCGGACCGCACGGATTCACTCTCCTCGACTTCAGGCTCGCAATGAACAGAGCCTCCCATGTCTTCGGGGTCGTGAACCAGTGAGGCCTGGTGTTCTGTGGAGAAATCCACCTCTGTGGACAACTCCGGTGCCTCTCCGAGTGAACCGAGAGGCTTTCGGTCGCGAGGTTCGGCCGCGGCGCGGCCGCGACTGATGATGCCGTGCAGCAGTGAGCGACGTTTCACGTGAAACACGATGCACAGCGATGGCGGCCGGACCTTCGCGACACTCCGGCTTACGTGCGTTTGGCAGCTTGTGTGGAGTACGTCTCGTCCTCAGGACGGATCAGCGACGTCGCCGTGCCCGCCCCGTCCTGGCCGCCTTGGCCCGCTTCGCCGCGAAGCGCACACCGCCCGGGCTCTCTCCCACCTCGACCCGCACGACCGTGGACGGGGGATCCACCACGCCCTCGCCCACATGCAGGATGGACGTCGACACCGCACCGAGCTTGCTGAGCGCGGTGGCCGCCGCCTTCAGCTCCTCCTCGGCGGTGTCCCCCTTGAGCGCGAGCATCTCGCCGTACGGGCGCAGCAGCGGAATGCCCCAGGCGGCCAGACGGTCCAGCGGGGCCACGGCGCGGGCCGTCACCACATGGACCGGCGGCAGCTTGCCCATGACCTCCTCGGCCCGGCCCCGCACCACGGTGACGTGATCCAGGCCCAGCAGCTCGACGACCTCGGTGAGGAAGGTGGTGCGCCGCAGCAGGGGCTCCAACAGGGTGATGTTCAGGTCGTCCCGGACCAGGGCCAGCGGAATGCCCGGCAGGCCGGCGCCGGAGCCGACGTCGCACACCGTCACCCCCTCCGGGACCGCCTCCGAGAGGACCGCGCAGTTCAGCAGGTGCCGCTCCCACAGACGAGGCACTTCGCGCGGGCCGATCAGGCCACGCTGCACGCCCGCCTCGGCAAGCAGCTCCGCGTAGCGGACCGCATCGGCGAAGCGATCACCAAAAACTACCCGCGCCTGCTCGGGCGCGGGGGGAAGCTCCGCTGCCTCCGTCACGGGGACCGTCCTTCCGTACCGCGCCGGTGCTTCGCGCACCGGCCACCAGAACTACCAGGCTGACAAAGTTCGGCCCCGTCTGCTCAACAGACGGGGCCGGTGAAACGTGAGGGACCGATCAGGCGGGCAGCACGACGACGAACCGCTGCGGCTCCTCGCCCTCCGACTCGCTGCGCAGCCCGGCGGCCTTGACCGCGTCGTGCACGACCTTGCGCTCGAACGGGGTCATCGGCTTGAGCTTCACGGGCTCGCCGGTGTTCTTGACATCGGCGGCGGCCTTGGCGCCCAGCTCGGACAGCTCGGCGCGCTTCTTGGCGCGGTAGCCCGCGATGTCCAGCATCAGGCGGCTGCGGTCGCCGGTCTCCCGGTGCACAGCCAGGCGCGTCAGCTCCTGCAGTGCCTCCAGCACCTCGCCGTCGCGGCCGACCAGCTTCTGCAGGTCGCGGCTGCCGCTGTCGCTGATGATCGACACGGAGGCGCGGTCGGCCTCGACGTCCATGTCGATGTCGCCGTCGAGGTCGGCGATGTCCAGCAGACCCTCCAGGTAGTCCGCCGCGATCTCACCCTCCTGCTCCAGGCGAGTGAGGGTGTCTGCACCCTCGGCAGCGGCGGAGGTGGTGCCTTCCGTCACGGGATGGGCTCCTTCTTACTTCTTGGACGGGGACTTGGGCCGCTGCGGGCCACCCTTGCGCTGGCCGGACTGGGCCTTGCTGCGGGTGCCGGAGCCGGGCTTCTGGGGCTGCTTGGCAGCGGCGGGCTTGGCGTCCTCCGGCTCGTCGGACTTCTCCAGCGAGGTGGCCGACGTGTCGTCGCCCGCCGGCTTGGTCCCGCCGGTCTGGCGCTGGGCCTTGGTCTGACGCTTGGGCTGCTGGCGCCGAGGGGCGGTCGTGGTGGTCGTGCCGTCCTCGGCCTCCACCACGGCCTGGCTCTCGCTCTTCACCACGGTGCCGTCGACCTGGGCCGCGAGGCCCGCCTTGGTCAGGCCGTTGATGAACTTGCGCTCGAACTCGTTGCGCTCACGGCCCTTGGCGACGATCGCCTTGACGATGGTCTTCTCGCTCCGGCGACGGACCTTGCCGTGGTGCGCGACGTGCTTGGTGAGGCGCTCCAGGTAGGCGGCCTGGGCCTTGGAACCCGGGGTCGGGTTGTTGTGGATGACGTACATCTGCTGGCCCATGGTCCACACGTTGGTGGTCAGCCAGTAGATGAGGACACCGACCGGGAAGTTGATACCGAAGACGGCGAACATGATGGGGAAGACGTACATCAGCATCTTCTGCTGCTGCATGAACGGCGTCTTCACCGTGGTGTCGACGTTCTTCGTCATCAGCTGGCGCTGCGTGTAGAACTGCGACGCCGACATCAGGACGATCATGACCACGGTCACGACGCGCACGTCGGTGACCGAGGCGCCGAGCGCCTCGATGGTGCTGGAGCTGTCCTTGAACTTCGCGGCGAGCGGGGCCCCGAAGATGTGCGCCTTACGGGCGCTCTCCAGCAGCGACGCGTTGATGACGCCGATGGTCTGGCCCGACGCGATGCCGTTGAGCACGTGGTACAGGGCGAAGAAGAACGGGGACTGCGCCAGGATGGGAAGGCACGAGGAGAGCGGGTTGGTGCCCGACTCCTTGTACAGCTTCATCATCTCTTCGGACTGACGCTGCTTGTCGTTCTTGTAGCGCTCCTGGATCTTCTTCATCTCGGGCTGGAGCGTCTGCATGGCCCGGGTCGCCTTGATCTGCTTCACGAAGAGCGGGACCAGGCAGATGCGGATCAGAATCACGAGGGACACGATCGACAGGCCCCAGGCCCACCCGGTGTCGGGGCCGAAGATGGCGCCGTACACCGTGTGGAACTGGACGATGACCCAGGAGACAGGTGTCGTGATGAAGCTGAAGAGGCTGGCAATCGTGTCCACTAATCATGCTCCTTGGGCATGGGACGAAGTCTCTGCGGCCGGGCTCGAGGAAAGCTCGGAGTGAGGCTTCTCCTCGGTGGCCGGTTCGGCGGCGGAGGTCCCGCCCTTTCGTGCGCGCCAAGCGTTGCGCAGCATTTCGTGCCACCGCGGTCGCTTGCGCGGAGGAACATGGTCCACACCGCCGAGCGACCACGGATTGCACCGGAGGATGCGCCAGGCGGTGAGTGCCGTTCCCTTGATCGCACCGTGCCGGTCGATGGCCGTGTAGCCGTAGTGGGAGCACGACGGGTAGTACTTGCACACCGGCCCCAGCAGCGGACTGATCGTCCACTGGTACAGCTTGATCAGAGCCAGCAGCGGGTACTTCATCGCGCGCCCCCTCCCAGCAGCCGCTCGAGGGCGGCATCCAGGTCTCGGGCCAGCTGTGCGTGGTCTGCGTCGCCCGCTCCGGGCAGCGCTCGTACGACTACCAGGCTACCGGGGGGAAACAGGGCGACTCGGTCACGCATCAGATGGCGCAGTCTGCGCTTCACTTTGTTGCGCACGACCGCTCCACCCACAGCCTTGCTCACGACGAAACCCGCACGCGTCGGGGGAGCGCTCTCCCCTGGCGCGTGCGGGTCCGTGGCACCGCTACGAAGGTGGACGACGAGAGTCGGGCGGCCTGCCCGACGACCCCGTCGTACCGCGGTCGCGAAGTCCTCGCGCCGCCTCAGCCGATGCTCGGTAGGCAGCACGACGTCATGACCTGATCAGGATCAGGCGGACAGGCTGGCGCGACCCTTGCTACGGCGGTTCGCGAGAATCGCGCGGCCGGCACGGGTACGCATCCGCAGGCGGAAGCCGTGGGTCTTCGCGCGACGACGGTTGTTCGGCTGGAAGGTGCGCTTGCTCACTCGGGGGCTCCAGAAAGAATCGGTAGTTGGCGGGGTGCCGTCCTGGCTGTCACCGTGCGCCCACGAGTAGCTCGCGTCACGCCCGAGTGCACCGCTTCCCGATCACCTGAAGTGACCTGTGCCCATCGGAGGCAGGCGGCAGCAGCCATCGACAACTCGACCTGGTTACGGTACGCGGGGCTACGCCATCCGGTCAAACCGAGGGTCACTGAGAGACACTATCCACAGGCTGGGGACAACAACTTGAACCGTAGCCGCCGCGCTGACTACCGTGGCTGGACTCCGATTCGTTCCCTTATCCCCGCCCGCCCCGATTTTCATCCCGACCCGTCCCACAACCACACGTTCGTGGGACCTGTGAGAGAGCGTGCCCTGTGGCTGACGTACCTGCCGATCTTGCCGCAGTGTGGCCACGAGTACTCGAGCAGCTCCTCGGTGAGGGTCGCGGCCAGGGTGTCGAGGCGAAGGACGAGCACTGGATCCGGCGCTGCCAGCCGCTCGCGCTGGTAGCGGACACAGCTCTGCTCGCCGTGCCGAACGAATTCGCGAAGAACGTACTGGAGGGCCGTCTCGCGCCGATCGTCAGCGAGACCCTGAGCCGCGAGTGCGGCCGCCCCATCCGCATCGCGATCACCGTGGACGACTCCGCGGGCGAGCCGCCGGCCCCGCAGGCGCCCTCCGCACAGCCGCAGCGGCAGCGCTACGAGGAGCCGGAACTGCCCTCCGGACCGTACGAGGGCTACGGCCGGCACCGTGCCGCCGACCCGCTCCCGGGCAGCGAGCCGCCCTCCCGCGGGGACCAGCTGCCGACGGCCCGGCCTGCCTATCCGTCCGAGTACCAGCGACCCGAGCCCGGCGCCTGGCCGCGGCCCGGACAGGACGAGTACGGCTGGCAGCAGCCGCGCCTCGGCTTCCCCGAGCGCGACCCGTACGCCTCGCCGTCGCAGGACGCCTACGGCTCCTCGGGGCAGGACACCTACGGCTCGCCCTCCCAGGACTACCGCCCGCAGAACATGGAGCGCCCGTCGTACGACCAGCAGCGCGGCGACTACGACGCCCCGCGCCCGGAGTACGAGCGCCCCGACTACGACCGCTCGGAGTACGAGCGCCCGGACTACGGCTCCCACCGCGCGGAGTACGACCAGCGCGACCCCGTCCGTCGTGAGCTGCCCGACCAGCCGGCCGGCGCCGGCCCGGTGCACCGCGGCGGTCCGGGCCGCCCGGACCTGCCGCCGGCCGGCGGGACCGGTGCGCCCGGTCCGGCGGCCGCGAAGCCCGCGCCGGCGAGCGGTCCCGGTGAGCCCACCGCGCGACTGAACCCGAAGTACCTCTTCGACACGTTCGTCATCGGCGCCTCCAACCGGTTCGCGCACGCGGCCGCGGTGGCCGTCGCCGAGGCGCCCGCGAAGGCGTACAACCCCCTCTTCATCTACGGGGAGTCGGGGCTCGGCAAGACGCACCTGCTGCACGCGATCGGGCACTACGCGCGCAGCCTGTACCCGGGTACGCGGGTGCGGTACGTCAGCTCCGAGGAGTTCACCAACGAGTTCATCAACTCCATCCGCGACGGCAAGGGCGACAGCTTCCGCAAGCGCTACCGCGAGATGGACATCCTGCTCGTCGACGACATCCAGTTCCTGGCGGACAAGGAGTCGACGCAGGAGGAGTTCTTCCACACCTTCAACACGCTCCACAACGCCAACAAGCAGATCGTGCTCTCCAGCGACCGGCCGCCCAAGCAGCTGGTCACGCTGGAGGACCGACTGCGGAACCGTTTCGAGTGGGGTCTGATCACCGACGTCCAGCCGCCCGAGCTGGAGACGCGCATCGCGATCCTGCGCAAGAAGGCGGTACAGGAGCAGCTCAACGCCCCGCCGGAGGTACTGGAGTTCATCGCCTCCCGGATCTCGCGGAACATCCGTGAGCTGGAGGGCGCGCTGATCCGGGTGACGGCGTTCGCCTCGCTCAACCGGCAGCCGGTGGACCTGGGCCTGACGGAGATCGTCCTCAAGGACCTGATCCCCGGGGGCGAGGACTCGACTCCCGAGATCACCGCGTCGGCCATCATGGGGTCGACCGCCGACTACTTCGGCCTCACGATCGAGGACCTGTGCGGCTCCTCGCGCGGCCGCCAGCTGGTCACGGCCCGCCAGATCGCCATGTACCTGTGCCGCGAGCTGACCGACCTGTCCCTGCCGAAGATCGGCGCGCACTTCGGTGGCCGCGACCACACGACCGTCATGCACGCCGACCGCAAGATCCGCGCGCTGATGGCCGAGCGGCGCTCGATCTACAACCAGGTGACCGAGCTGACGAACCGCATCAAGAACGGCTGACGGCGGCCGTGGAACGGCGCTGAGGGCGCCCTCGGGAGGACATCCCGGGGGCGCCCTTTCGCGTCCCGGGCGGCCGCCGGCACCCGTCATCGCGACCTTCGGACGGCTCGTCGACGGCTCGTCACAGCCCCGTGGCCGTTCCTCCCCAGCCACCGAGTGTTCGATTAAGTGCCTGGTTACGGCCACTCTCCACAGATTCGGTGACTTTCTTCCGTCCACATCCTGGGGACTGTGGAGTTGTCCCGAACTGCATCCACAGGGAGCCTGGGGAACCAGCGTCCGCCCAGCTCAGCAGCCTGTGGAATCGTGGACAAACGATCTCCACAGACTGTGGACAAAGCGGAGATCCACAGGCTGTGCACGGAGTTTTCCACGGGAAGCCCACAGGCTGGGGCCGGTTGTCCCCAGCGAACCCGGGCTTCTCCACATGGCTGTCCACTGTTCGGCAACGCGACGCACCCGCTCACCGCGTCGAGTGAAAGCCGTCACACGAAGCTGCCGGGTTGGGGTGTGGGAAACGTGGGTAAACCTGGGGACACAGCTGGGGAGAACTGCCCTCAAGCTGTGGGCGGTGTGTGCAGAACTTTCTGTTCTCCACAGAGACCCTCGGTTGTCCACCGCCTCCACCCACAGGGCCAGTGGACAAAATTCCCGCTCTGACCTGGGCAAACGAGGTTATCCACGGTATCCACAGGCCCTACTACTACTCCCAACTAGAGAGAGCTGGGAATCCGTTTCGAAGCGGGGCCTGTGCACAACTTGCTCTCCCGAGCCCGGCTGCCCCTCGGACCGACTTGACCCCGACAGGCACCTACTGTCAGTGCGGTGCGTCAGACTGGTCCCCGGTGTCCTGCCCTTCGCAGTGGGCGGTGACACCGAGTCGGAGGACTCAGTAGCAACAGCAGGAGGCGGCTTACGGTGAAGATCCGGGTGGAACGCGACGTACTCGCGGAGGCAGTGGCGTGGGCAGCACGCAGCCTCCCGGCCCGTCCGCCGGCGCCTGTCCTCGCCGGCCTGCTGCTGAAGGCGGAGGACGGCCAGCTGAGCCTGTCGAGCTTCGACTACGAGGTCTCCGCCAAGGTGAGCGTCGAGGCCGAGGTCGAGGAGGAGGGCACGGTCCTCGTCTCCGGCCGCCTGCTCGCCGACATCTCCCGCGCTCTCCCCAACCGCCCGGTGGAGATTTCCACAGACGGTGTACGGGCGACCGTGGTCTGCGGCTCCTCGCGGTTCACCCTCCACACCCTGCCTGTGGAGGAGTACCCGGCCCTGCCGCAGATGCCGAACGCCACGGGCACCGTCCCCGGCGAGGTCTTCGCGGCCGCCGTCTCCCAGGTGGCCATCGCCGCCGGCCGTGACGACACGCTGCCCGTCCTCACCGGTGTGCGCATCGAGATCGAGGGCGACACGGTCACCCTGGCCTCCACCGACCGCTACCGCTTCGCGGTCCGCGAGTTCCTGTGGAAGCCCGAGAACCCGGACGCCTCCGCGGTCGCCCTGGTCCCGGCCAAGACGCTCCTGGACACCGCCAAGTCGCTCGGCGCCGGTGACAGCGTCACGCTGGCGCTGTCCGGCTCGGGCGCGGGCGAGGGCCTGATCGGTTTCGAGGGCGCGGGCCGTCGTACGACCACGCGTCTCCTCGAGGGCGACCTGCCGAAGTACCGCACGCTGTTCCCGACCGAGTTCAACTCCGTCGCCGTGATCGAGACCGCCCCCTTCGTGGAGGCCGTCAAGCGTGTGGCCCTGGTCGCCGAGCGCAACACCCCGGTGCGGCTGAGCTTCGAGCAGGGTGTGCTGATCCTGGAGGCGGGCTCCAGCGACGACGCACAGGCTGTGGAAAGGGTGGACGCGCAGCTGGAGGGCGACGACATCTCGATCGCCTTCAACCCGACGTTCCTGCTGGACGGTCTGAGCGCGATCGACTCTCCGGTGGCGCAGCTGTCGTTCACGACGTCCACGAAGCCGGCGCTGCTGAGCGGGAAGCCGGCGGTGGACGCTGAGGCCGACGACGCGTACAAGTACCTGATCATGCCGGTGCGGCTCAGCGGCTGAGGTTGTCCACAGTTGTGCACAGCGCTGGGCGCCCCTGTGGGTGCCCGGTGCTGTGGTTGGGCGGGGGTGGGCTGCGCGACCCGGCGCCAAAGTCGCAGGTGAGCGCGTATGCCCACAGCTGTGCGTGAGGGGCCACGACTAGGCTCGGACCGGGTACGCAGGTGCCCCACACACCACACAGCAACCTAAGGAACACAACTGATGGAGCTCGGTCTCGTCGGCCTCGGCAAGATGGGCGGCAACATGCGCGAGCGGATCCGCCGCGCGGGCCACACCGTCCTCGGATACGACCGCAACGCCGACCTCGCGGATGTCCACAGCCTGGAAGAGCTTGTGGGCAAGCTCAGCGGTCCGCGCGTGGTCTGGGTGATGGTCCCGGCCGGCGAGCCCACGCAGTCCACGATCGACCAGCTCGCCGAGCTGCTGGAGCCCGGCGACGTGGTCGTGGACGGCGGCAACTCCCGCTGGACGGACGACGAGAAGCACGCCGAGGAGCTGGCCGCCAAGGGCATAGGCTTCGTCGACTGCGGTGTCTCCGGCGGCGTCTGGGGCCTGGAGAACGGGTACGCGCTGATGTACGGCGGCGACGCCGAGAACGTCGCCAAGGTGCAGCCGGTCTTCGACGCGCTCAAGCCGGAGGGCGACTTCGGTTCGGTGCACGCGGGCAAGGTCGGCGCGGGCCACTTCGCGAAGATGGTCCACAACGGCATCGAGTACGCCATGATGCAGGCCTACGCCGAGGGCTGGGAGCTGCTGGAGAAGGTCGACTCCGTGGAGAACGTCCGCGAGGTCTTCCGCTCCTGGCAGGAGGGCACGGTTATCCGGTCCTGGCTGCTGGACCTCGCGGTGAACGCCCTCGACGAGGACGAGCACCTCGGCGACCTGCGCGGTTATGCACAGGACTCCGGTGAGGGACGCTGGACTGTGGAAGCCGCCATCGACAACGCGGTGCCGCTTCCCGCGATCACCGCGTCGCTGTTCGCGCGGTTCGCCTCCCGTCAGGAGGACTCGCCGCAGATGAAGATGATCGCCGCGCTGCGCAACCAGTTCGGCGGCCACGCCGTAGAGAAGAAGTAATCCACCGGGTCGCTCAGCGATCCACAACCCTGGGGGAGGTCGGCGAACGACCATGCACGTCACGCATCTTTCGCTGGCCGACTTCCGCTCGTACGCCCGGGTCGAAGTTCCGCTCGACCCGGGCGTCACCGCCTTCGTCGGCCCCAACGGGCAGGGCAAGACCAATCTGGTCGAGGCGGTGGGCTACCTCGCCACCCTCGGCAGCCACCGCGTCGCCTCCGACGCGCCCCTGGTCCGCATGGGTGCCGAGCGGGCCGTCATCCGGGCGCAGGTCAGACAGGGCGAGCGGCAGCAGCTGGTCGAGCTGGAGCTGAACCCCGGCCGGGCCAACCGGGCCCGTATCAACCGGTCCTCGCAGGTCAGGCCGAGGGACGTGCTGGGGATCGTACGGACGGTGCTGTTCGCGCCGGAGGACCTCGCGCTGGTCAAGGGCGATCCCGGTGAGCGGCGCCGGTTCCTGGACGAGCTGATCACCGCGCGCTCCCCGCGCATGGCGGGTGTGCGCTCCGACTACGAGCGGGTGCTCAAGCAGCGCAACACGCTCCTCAAGACGGCCGCGCTGGCCCGTAGGCACGGCGGCCGCTCCATGGATCTGTCCACGCTCGACGTGTGGGACCAGCACCTCGCGCGCGCGGGCGCCGAGCTGCTCGCCCAGCGTCTGGATCTGGTCGCCGCGCTGCAGCCGCTGGCCGACAAGGCGTACGAGCAGCTGGCCCCCGGCGGTGGTCCGATCGCGCTGGAGTACAAGCCGTCCGCGCCCGGCGAGGCGCACACGCGCGAGGACCTCTACGCCCAGCTGATGGCGGCTCTGGCGGAGGCGCGCAAGCAGGAGATCGAGCGGGGCGTCACCCTCGTGGGGCCGCATCGAGACGATTTGATTCTCAAACTCGGTCAGCTGCCCGCCAAGGGGTACGCCTCCCACGGCGAGTCCTGGTCCTACGCCCTCGCCCTGCGCCTGGCCTCGTACGACCTGCTGCGCGCGGAGGGCAACGAGCCGGTGCTGATCCTGGACGACGTCTTCGCCGAACTGGACGCCCGCCGCCGTGAGCGGCTGGCCGAGCTGGTCGCGCCCGGCGAGCAGGTGCTGGTCACCGCCGCCGTGGACGACGACGTACCGCATGTACTGGTCGGCGCCCGCTATGCGGTGGCCGACGGGACGGTGGAGCGCGTATGAGCACCGACGAACCCGCCCCGAAGGACCCGAAGAAGTCACCGGAGCCCTCCGGTGTCGACCTCGCGCGCGTGGCGTTGCGCGCCGCGAAGGAGCAGGCACGCGCGCGTGGGGACGCGGCGCGGCAGAAGAAGCAGGCGCGGCGCGGCGGCGGTCTGCGCTCCGGCGCGCGTGCCGACGGACGGGACCCGATGGCGCTCGGTGCCGCGATCAACCGGCTGCTCACCGAGCGCGGCTGGGAGACGCCGGCCGCGGTGGGCGGTGTCATGGGCCGCTGGCCGCAGATCGTCGGCGAGGACCTGGCCAAGCACTGCGTGCCGCAGCGGTACGACGAGGACGAGCGGGTGCTGTCCGTGCAGTGCGACTCGACGGCGTGGGCCACCCAGCTGCGGCTGCTGGCTCCGACCCTGGTCGCCCGGCTCAACGAGGACCTCGGCCACGGCACGGTCCGTCTGCTCAAGGTCAACGGTCCCGGTGGTCCCGCCCGGCGTTACGGCCCGCTCAGGGCTCCGGGAAGCACGGGTCCGGGCGATACCTACGGGTGACGTACCTCACGTCACCCGATCGATGAGCGGTGCCGTCGCACCCCCTGTCGCACCCCCGTGCGCAGGTGTGGATCACGAGCTGACCCCCCAGTAGCCAAGGGTTGACGGCCCGAAGCGCTGAGTGGCGCTGTGAGCCGCTTGGAGCCCCCTTCCGTATATCGGTACCCGGCCGAGACCGGTTGAGGGCGGCACATGCGGACTCAGGTACCGGCAAACCCCCATCACTGTCGGCGCTACCGGTAGACTGGAAGCCAATCCCGCCCCAATCGTGGGGACCGCCCGGGAAAAGCTGAGCAACGCTGATCAAGGCTTACCAACGCAACATGCCGCAGCCGCTCCGGCAACCCGCCGACGAGCCCGGCTCGTGCTGTGCCAGAAAGGGCGCTTCGTGGCCGATTCCGGCAACCCCAACGAGAACATCCCGTCCACCGACGCCGGCGTGAATGCCGAGGCCACCGCCTCCGCGTCCTACGACGCCAGCGCCATCACCGTGCTCGAAGGGCTGGACGCGGTCCGCAAGCGGCCCGGCATGTACATCGGCTCCACGGGCGAGCGCGGTCTGCACCACCTGGTGTACGAGGTCGTCGACAACTCGGTCGACGAGGCGCTGGCCGGCTACGCGGACACCATCGACGTGACGATCCTCCCCGACGGCGGTGTGCGCGTCGTCGACAACGGCCGTGGCATCCCCGTGGGCATCGTCCCCTCCGAGGGCAAGCCGGCCGTCGAGGTCGTGCTGACCGTGCTGCACGCGGGCGGCAAGTTCGGCGGCGGCGGTTACGCCGTCTCCGGCGGTCTGCACGGTGTGGGTGTGTCCGTCGTGAACGCGCTGTCCACGAAGGTCGCCGTCGAGATCAGGACCGACGGCCACCGCTGGACGCAGGACTACAAGCTCGGTGTCCCGACGGCCCCGCTCGACCAGCACGAGGCGACGGACGAGACCGGTACCTCGGTCACCTTCTGGGCCGACCCGGACATCTTCGAGACCACCGAGTACTCCTTCGAGACGCTGTCGCGGCGCTTCCAGGAGATGGCGTTCCTCAACAAGGGTTTGACGATCAAACTCACTGACGAGCGCGAGTCGGCGAAGGCCACCAGCGGTGCGGACGAGGCGGGTGCGGACGAGAAGGCCGAGGTCAAGTCGGTCACGTACCACTACGAGGGCGGCATCGTCGACTTCGTGAAGTACCTCAACTCCCGCAAGGGAGAGGCGGTGCACCCCACCGTGATCGACCTGGAGGCCGAGGACAAGGACAAGAGCCTGTCCCTCGAGGTCGCGATGCAGTGGAACAGCGGCTACACCGAGGGCGTGTACTCCTTCGCGAACATCATCCACACCCACGAGGGCGGTACCCACGAAGAGGGCTTCCGCGCCGCGCTGACCTCGCTGATCAACAAGTACGCGCGCGACAAGAAGCTGCTGCGCGAGAAGGACGACAACCTCACCGGCGACGACATCCGTGAGGGTCTGACCGCGATCATCTCGGTCAAGCTGAGCGAGCCGCAGTTCGAGGGCCAGACCAAGACCAAGCTGGGCAACACGGAGGCCAAGACCTTCGTGCAGAGGGCGGTCTACGAGCACCTCAACGACTGGCTGGACCGCAACCCGGTCGAGGCCGCGGACATCATCCGCAAGGGCATCCAGGCGGCCACCGCGCGCGTGGCGGCCCGCAAGGCCCGCGACCTCACCCGCCGCAAGGGCCTGCTGGAGTCGGCGTCCCTGCCGGGCAAGCTCTCCGACTGCCAGTCCAACGACCCCACCAAGTGCGAGATCTTCATCGTCGAGGGTGACTCCGCCGGCGGCTCGGCCAAGTCCGGCCGTAACCCGCAGTACCAGGCGATCCTCCCGATCCGCGGCAAGATCCTCAACGTCGAGAAGGCCAGGATCGACAAGATCCTGCAGAACCAGGAGATCCAGGCGCTGATCTCCGCCTTCGGTACGGGCGTGCACGAGGACTTCGACATCGAGAAGCTCCGCTATCACAAGATCATCCTGATGGCGGACGCCGACGTCGACGGCCAGCACATCAACACCCTGCTGCTGACCTTCCTGTTCCGCTTCATGCGGCCGCTGGTCGAGGCCGGGCACGTGTTCCTGTCCCGCCCGCCGCTGTACAAGATCAAGTGGGGCCGGGAGGACGTCGAGTACGCGTACTCGGACCGCGAGCGCGACGCCCTGCTGGAGATGGGCCGTCAGCGCGGCAAGCGGGTTCGCGAGGACTCGATCCAGCGCTTCAAGGGTCTCGGCGAGATGAACGCCGAGGAGCTGCGCGTGACCACCATGGACATCGAGCACCGCGTCCTCGGCCAGGTCACCCTCGACGACGCCGCCCAGGCCGACGACCTGTTCTCGGTCCTGATGGGCGAGGACGTCGAGGCCCGCCGCGCGTTCATCCAGCGCAACGCCAAGGACGTCCGCTTCCTCGACATCTGAGTCGGTCTCAGCTGACCGCACCAGAAAGGATCTTGACCAGCAATGGCCGACGAGAACACTCCAGTCACCCCTGAAGAGGGCGGCGACGCGACCGTACGCATCGAGCCCGTCGGGCTCGAGACGGAGATGCAGCGCTCGTACCTCGACTACGCGATGTCCGTCATCGTGTCCCGCGCGCTGCCCGACGTCCGGGACGGTCTCAAGCCCGTCCACCGCCGTGTGCTGTACGCGATGTACGACGGCGGCTACCGCCCCGAGCGTGGCTTCTACAAGTGCGCCCGTGTCGTCGGTGACGTCATGGGTAACTACCACCCGCACGGCGACTCCTCGATCTACGACGCCCTGGTGCGCCTCGCCCAGCCGTGGTCGATGCGGATGCCGCTGGTGGACTCCAACGGCAACTTCGGCTCTCCGGGCAACGACCCGGCCGCCGCCATGCGCTACACCGAGTGCAAGATGGCGCCGCTGTCGATGGAGATGGTCCGCGACATCGACGAGGAGACCGTCGACTTCACGGACAACTACGACGGCCGCTCCCAGGAGCCGACCGTTCTGCCCTCCCGCTTCCCGAACCTGCTGATCAACGGCTCGGCCGGTATCGCGGTCGGCATGGCGACCAACATCCCGTCGCACAACCTGCGCGAGGTCGCGGCCGGCGCCCAGTGGTGCCTGGAGAACCCGGAGGCCTCGCACGAGGAGCTGCTGGACGCGCTCATCGAGCGCATCAAGGGCCCGGACTTCCCGACCGGCGCGCTCGTTGTGGGCCGCAAGGGCATCGAGGAGGCGTACCGCACCGGCCGCGGCTCCATCACGATGCGCGCGGTGGTCGAGGTCGAGGAGATCCAGAACCGCCAGTGCCTGGTGGTCACCGAGCTGCCGTACCAGGTCAACCCGGACAACCTGGCGCAGAAGATCGCCGACCTGGTGAAGGACGGCAAGATCGGCGGCATCGCGGACGTCCGCGACGAGACGTCGTCCCGTACGGGCCAGCGCCTGGTGATCGTCCTCAAGCGGGACGCGGTCGCCAAGGTCGTCCTGAACAACCTGTACAAGCACACCGACCTGCAGACGAACTTCGGCGCCAACATGCTGGCGCTGGTCGACGGCGTGCCGCGCACCCTGTCCCTGGACGCGTTCATCCGCCACTGGGTGACGCACCAGATCGAGGTCGTCGTCCGCCGGACCCGCTTCCGGCTGCGCAAGGCCGAGGAGCGCGCCCACATCCTGCGCGGTCTGCTGAAGGCCCTGGACGCCATCGACGAGGTCATCGCGCTGATCCGGCGCAGTGAGACCGTCGACGTCGCGCGCACCGGCCTGATGGGCCTCCTGGAGATCGACGAGATCCAGGCGAACGCCATCCTCGAGATGCAGTTGCGCCGGCTGGCCGCCCTGGAGCGCCAGAAGATCGTCCAGGAGCACGACGAACTCCAGGCGAAGATCAACGAGTACAACGAGATCCTTGCCTCCCCGGTCCGCCAGCGCGGGATCGTCAGCGAGGAGCTGGCCGCGATCGTCGAGAAGTACGGCAACGACCGCCAGACCAAGCTGATCCCGTACGAGGGCGACATGTCCATCGAGGACCTGATCGCCGAGGAGGACATCGTCGTCACCGTCTCGCGCGGCGGTTACGTCAAGCGGACGAAGACGGACGACTACCGGGCGCAGAAGCGCGGCGGCAAGGGCGTGCGCGGCACGAAGCTGAAGGAAGACGACATCGTCGACCACTTCTTCGTCTCCACCACGCACCACTGGCTGCTCTTCTTCACCAACAAGGGCCGGGTGTACCGGGCGAAGGCGTACGAGCTGCCCGAGGCCGGCCGGGACGCGCGCGGCCAGCACGTGGCGAACCTGCTCGCCTTCCAGCCGGACGAGGCGATCGCCGAGATCCTCGCGATCCGCGACTACGAGGCGGCGCCGTACCTGGTCCTGGCCACCAAGTCCGGCCTGGTTAAGAAGACGCCTCTGAAGGATTACGATTCGCCCCGCTCCGGCGGTGTGATCGCGATCAACCTGCGCGAGCGCGAGGACGGCTCGGACGACGAGCTGATCGGCGCCGAGCTGGTGTCGGCCGACGACGATCTGCTTCTGATCAGCAGGAAGGCACAGTCGATCAGGTTCACCGCCTCGGACGACACCCTGCGCCCGATGGGCCGCGCCACCTCCGGCGTCAAGGGGATGAGTTTCCGCGAGAGCGATGAACTTCTGTCGATGAATGTTGTTCGACCCGGTACGTTCGTGTTCACTGCGACGGACGGCGGGTACGCGAAGCGGACCGCCGTCGACGAGTACCGCGTCCAGGGTCGCGGCGGCCTCGGCATCAAGGCCGCCAAGATCGTGGAGGACCGTGGTTCTCTCGTCGGCGCGCTGATTGTCGAGGAGAACGACGAGATCCTCGCGATCACCCTGTCCGGCGGTGTGATTCGTACGCGAGTCAACGAGGTCAGGGAGACGGGCCGTGACACCATGGGCGTCCAACTGATCAACCTGGGCAAGCGCGATGCCGTGGTCGGTATCGCACGTAACGCCGAGGCGGGGCGCGAGGCGGAGGAGGTCGACGGCGAGGATGCCGTGGACGAGACCGCCGAGGGTGCCGCGACCACCGGCACGGACGAGGGTGAGGCGCCCTCGGCCGAGTAGCACGAGGAGTGAGTCATCGTGAGCGGAGCCACGGGCGCGGGATCGGCCGGTACCTCTGTGGGTACGGAAACGGACGGCGGCGGCCGTGGCTCCGCCGCGCGTGCGGGGGACCCGCACACGACCCAGCTGCGCAAGATCGACGCAGGCAAGGCCGACTCGTCCTCGCCCGACACGCATGGATCCCAGGGGGGAACTGTGACGGACACCCGCGGCCCGCAGGCCCAGCCCGGCCCCGCCGAGCGGCAGCAGGCGTCCCCGCTGCCCGGCGAGCGCCGGCCCGAGCCCGCCGAGCCCTACCACCCGCCGCAGGCCTATCCGGCGCAGGCCCCCGCCGGGGCCGTGCGCCGGCCGCGCACCGGCGCGAAGACCGCGCCGCGCACGCGCAAGGCGCGACTGCGTGTCGCCAAGGCCGACCCGTGGTCGGTGATGAAGGTCAGCTTCCTGCTGTCCATCGCGCTCGGCATCTGCACGGTCGTCGCCTCGGCGGTGCTGTGGATGGTCATGGACGCGATGGGCGTGTTCTCGACGGTCGGCGGCACGATCTCGGAGGCGACGGGCTCCAACGAGGCGAACGGCTTCGACCTCCAGGCCTTTCTCTCGCTCCCGCACGTCCTGACGTTCACGGCGATCATCGCGGTGATCGACGTGGTCCTCGCGACGGCTCTGGCCACCCTCGGCGCCTTCATCTACAACCTCTCCGCGGGCTTCGTGGGCGGCATCGAGCTGACGCTGGCCGAGGACGAGTGACCCCACCTGCCGGACTCTCCTGACAGTCCCCCAACAACCGATTTTGGGACTGCCCCCCTCGTGCGCTAATCTTCAGGAGTCAGCGCGCGGGACACACACCGCAGAGCGCGGCGGGGCTATAGCTCAGTTGGTTAGAGCGCATCCCTGATAAGGATGAGGCCACAGGTTCAAATCCTGTTAGCCCCACAGAACGAAGACCCCCGGTCCACTTGGGCCGGGGGTCTTCGGCGTTCGAAGCTTCTGCGGCGCGGACTTCGCAGTGCGGCTTCCGCTTCACGGTACGAAAAAAGGCCCGACCGCTGGCGACGGGGGATGCACCAGCGATCGGGCTATGGCCAAGGGTAACAAGGTTGGGCGGCCTGCGGGAGATAACGGGTCTGTTGGTTGGGGTAGTTGGCTGATCTTGATCGGTCAGTCGGCGCACGGGGGGTCGTACGACAGGCGGGGGAGGTACTCGTGCCACCTCTCCGGGGTCAGAACGCCGCTGGTCACCGAGCAGATGTGCTTGATGGCCCGGTCGGCGTCCAGGCGCCACAGGCGGACCGTGTCGGCGCCGCTGGACACCCCGAGGACGTGGCTGTTGGGGCTGAAGGACAGGAAGTTGCCCGTCTTGGCGTAGGGGCTCATGGACTGGCCGATGGGGGTGGCCGAGGAGGGGTCGGTGACGTTCCACAGGCGGACCGTGTTGTCGTTGCCGCCGCTCGCCAGGGTCTGGCCGGATGCGGCGAACGTCAGGGACGTGACCGCCTCGGTGTGGCCGGTGAGCGGGGAGCCCAGCGCCCTGGCCGAGGAGGGGTCGGTGACGTCCCAGAGCCGTACGGTGTCGTCGTCGCTGCCGCTGGCCAGGGTGCGGCCGTCGGGGCTGTAGGCGAGCGCGTTGATCGGGCCGGTGTGCCCCGTGAGCGGGTGACCGGTCCGGGCGGGACGGGCCGGGTCCGTGACGTTCCACAGCAGGACGGTGCGGTCCGCGCTGCCGCTGGCGAGCGTGCGCCCGTCCGGGCTGAAGGCGAGGGCGTTGACGTAGCCCCGGTAGCCGGTGAGCGGCTTGCCGAGCGGGACGGCACGGGAGGGGTCGGCGACGTTCCACAGCTGGATGGTGTTGTCGTCGTAGGCGGTGGCCAGGATGCGGCCGTCGGGGCTGTAGGCCATCGAGTTGTGGCCCGCGAAGCGGGTGTGCAGGGCGAGGGGCGGCCTGGCCGGGACCGGGTGGGCCGGGTCGGTGACGTTCCACAGGTACAGCGCCGCGTGCCCGGTCCGTACGGCGAGGGTGCGGCCGTCGGGGGAGAACACCAGCGCACGCTGGTAGCCGTCCGCGGGCATGAACGGTTTGCTCAGGGACACGGGCCGGTCGGGAGCCGACACGTTCCACAGCCGGACCCTGCCGTCGTGCGCGGACGTGGCGAGGACCTTCCCGTCCGGGCGGAAGGCCCCGCTGCGGCCGATCATGTCCTGCGTCGGTACCGACCACAGGCGGACCTTGCTGTCCCCGCTGCCGGTGGCGAGGGTCTTGCCGTCGGGGCTGAAGCCCAGGGCGTACATCTCGCCGCTGCTGCCCGCGAGCGGTTCGCCGACCTGCGAGGGGGAGGCCGGATCGCTGACGTTCCACAGGCTCGCGGTGCTGTCCGCGCTGGCCGCGGCGAGCCTCTTGCCGTCGGGGCTGAAGGCCACCGACCAGATGGGGCCGGTGTGCCCGGTGAGCGGGGAGCCGATCGGGGCCGCGTGCGCCGGGTCGGAGACCTGCCACAGGCGGATGGTGTCGTCCGCGCTGCCGCTGGCGAGCGTGCGGCCGTCGGGGCTGAAGGCCACCGAGTGCACGATGTCCGTGTGGCCGGTCAGCACCGTGGGCAGGGGCTTCGGGTGCCGGGGATCGGCCGTGTTCCACAGCCGGACGGTGTCGTCGTCGCCGCCCGCCGCGAGCGTGCGCCCGTCGGGGCTGAACGCCACGCAGCGCACCGCCGCCGTGTGACCACCGAGCGTGCGCAGCGGCTCGGGCCGGCTCGGGTCGGCCACGTTCCACAGCCGGACGGTGCGGTCCTCGCTCGCGGAGGCCAGCGTCCGGCCGTCGGGGCTGAAGGCGACCAGGTAGATCGTGCCCGTGTGGCCGGTCAGCGGCTTGCCCAGCGGCACCGGGTGGGCGGGGTCGCGGACGTCCCACAGCCGGATCGTTCCGTCGTCGCCGGCGCTGGCCAGGGTGTGCCCGTCCGGGCTGAAGACCGCGCTGCTCACCCAGCTGGTGTGCCCGGTGAGGGGCTTGCCGAGCGGCTTGGGATGGCTGCGGTCGGCCACGTTCCACAGGCGGACGGTCCGGTCGTAGCTGGCCGTGGCCAGCGTCTTGCCGTCGGGGCTGAAGGAGGTGAGGTAGACGGCGCCGGTGTGGCCGAGCAGGGGGGTGGCCAGGGGCGCGTTCACGATCGAGATCAGACGGCTGTACGTCCCCTCGTCGCCCGACCGCAGGCGATGGGCCACCAGGTCGAGCTGGGCGGCCAGCGAGGGGTCCGTGTGCTGGACCCGGTCCGCCTCGGCGAGCACCTGTTCGAACACGGCGTCGTCCCGCTGCTGCCACGCCACCACCGCGGAGCCGGCGGCGAGCACGGCGAGGACCACCAGCGCCGCCACGGCCCCGCGGCTGATCAGGACCGTGCGCTTGCGCAGCCGGACCGAGGCGGCCAGGAACTGCACCGCGCTGCGGGTCAGATAGGTGTCCCCGGCGGACTTCGCCCAGCCGCGGGCCTGTTCCAGGCGGGAGCCGCGGTAGAGCAGCGAGCTGTCCCGGGCCGAGGCCTCCCAGGCGCGGCCGTCCTCCTCCAGCCGCTGGCGCACCAGATGGTCGCTGCGGTCCTCGTCGATCCAGTGGCGCAGCCGCGGCCAGGCGTGCAGCAGCGCCTCGTGGGTGATCTCCACGGTCTCCGCGTCGAGCGTCACCAGCCGGGCGCGCACCAGCGCCTCCAGCGACTCCTCCGTCTTGCCGGGGTCCGCCGACTCCTGCGCCAACTGGCGCCGTGTCCCGCGCCGGCGCGTGGCCTGGGTGTCCTCGCCCAGCCGGACGAGCCGCAGCAGGAGCAGCCGGGCGGCCGTGCGGGCGGCGGGGTCGAGGCTGGACCAGGCGCGCTCGGCGGTCGCCGCGACCGCGCCCTGGATGCCGCCGGCCGCGCGGTAGCCGGCCAGGGTCAGCCGTCCCGACTTGCGGCGCTGCCAGGTGGCGAGCAGGGCGTGCGAGAGGAGCGGGAGCACCCCGGAGTCGTGCGCTCCGCGCGGGCCGTCGGCGCTCACCTCCCGCACGATCAGCTCGGCCAGCCCCGGTTCCAGCTCCAGTCCCACGGCCTTGGCGGGTCCGGTCACCGCCTCGCGCAGCTCGGCGGTGGTCAGCGGCCCGAGCACCATGTGCCGGTGCTGCAGCGCGTCGGCCAGCTCCGGGTAGCCCAGGCACTGCTCGTAGAAGTCGGCGCGGATGCCGAGGACGACGAGGACGGGGGCAAGGGCGTCCGTCGGCGAGTCGGCGGGCGGGGTGCAGGCCGCGTGCAGGAACTGGAGGAAGGTGCGGCGGTTGGGCTCGTCGGGGCAGAGGGTGAAGGTCTCTTCGAACTGGTCGACGATGATGACCGGGCGGCCGCTGCCGGACACGGTCACGGCCGTGGTCGGGGATGCGGGGGTGATCGGGCGGGTGGCCGGGGAGGTGCCGGCGCGGGTGGTCCGGGATGCGTCGGCGGGGGTGGCCGTAGCGGTGTCGCCCGGTGTCCCCTCGTCCGGGGACGTCTCCCTGCTCGCCCACGCCGTGACGGCTGCACGCACCGCGTCGGCGAAGTGCGGAGCGTCGGATCCCGGTGCCGTCGGGTTCTCCGCGGCCTCTTCCTCGGCCTGCCGGGCCTCCGCCGCGAGGGAGGCGAGTTCCGGGATGCGGCGGGTCAGCTCGCCGAGCGGATCGGCGCCCGGCACGAGCTGGAGTACGGCGCTCGGCCGGCCGCTGCCGTCCCCGAGCGCGCCGCCCCGCACCGCGGGCACCAGACCGGCGTTCAGCAGCGACGACTTTCCGGCCCCCGAGGCGCCGACGAGCATGATCAGACCGCCCGACCGCTCCGCGGAGTGCAGCTGGGCCACGAGGGCCTCCGTGCTCCGCTCCCGCCCGAAGAACCAGCGGGCGTCCTCCTGGCGGTAGGGAGCCAGACCCCGGTACGGGCACACCCCGCCGGCGACGGGCGGGGCCTCCGCCGGTGGCCGCCGGTTCTCCTCCGGGGGCACCGCGGGGCGCTCGCCGGCCGGGTCGGCCAGCGCGCGCTCCCACAGGCGCTGCCACTGCGCGATGTCGTACAGGCCGCCGGAGGCGGGAACGGGCCGCGCGCGCCGGGCCTCCGGGATCAGGATCTGCAGGACGGCCGCGAGGGCGGCGAACTGGGCCGGTACGTTCTTGGCCCGCCGCCAGTCGCTGATGCGCTGGGCGGACACCCGCACGGGCCGCCCGCGCTCGTCCACCCGCTGCAGCCGTACGACCGCCTCGGACACGCTCTTGAGGGGAGGGTTGCCCGCCTCCTTGTACAGCAGCGCGAGGCGCTCGGCGAAGGCTATGCGTGCCCCTGAGTCGGAACCCAAGGTCCCACCCCTTACTCCCCCCGTGTCTGGACGTCCGGACCGGAAAACTCACCCTATACGGCTGACCTGCGGTTACACCGTGGTCCGGAGACCGGAACCTCCTCGTTCTGGACGACAAATGGCAGGATCACGACGCGGTATCCGGCTCGTCACACACCGTCCGGACAGGCCACCTGCACAGCGCTCGGAGAGACAGCAAGGCATCGAACGTTCTCGGTCAACTTCCGCCGAGGGCGCCGGCGACATCCAGGCGACATCACGGACACGCACTTCGGACACGCACTTCGGTCCGTGCCGACACGCCGACGCGGCACGGGTCGACGAACACCCGCTCCGTTCGGCACCGGCCCCCACGTGGGGAGGGGCCGGTGCCGAACGGGCCGGGTAACAGCTCTCTCTAAGCGATCCCGATCCACCCCGCCGCGCCGGCGGCGGTGACCGCGCGGCGTTCGGCCTCGTCGGCCGCGGTGTTCAGCGCCGCGTTCCGGCCCGGGGCGGTCCCGCCCGCGGCGGCCGCCGCGGCCTGGGAGGCGGCCAGGGCGGCGCGCAGGGCCGAGGCGGCGCCGGGGGTGTCGTGCGACGCGGCCACCTGGGCCGCCAGAGCGGCCGCCGCAGCGGCGTTCCGGGCGCAGCGGGCGTCCGCCGCGGGATCGGGCGCACTCGCGGCCAGGGCGTCGAGCGATCCGGCCGACAGCCGCAGCGCGGCCCCGGCCCTGCCGACGGGACTCGTCGGGACGAGCTGAGCGGCCTCCTGGGTGATGCCCGCGTGGCGGCAGGTGGCGACGGCACGGTCGTACGCGCTCTGGGCGCGGTCGGCGTGGATCCTTCTCAGCGCCGCCGCCGATGTCGAGGTTCCGGTGACTGCCTCTTCGAGTCCGCTCATTTTCGGTCTCCCTCTGTCGGGGACGGGGCGCGGGCAGGGTGCCATGCCGGCCGTGAAGAGACCAGAAGCGCGCCACGGATCGCGCCGTGGATCGCACCTCGGATCGCCCTGGAAACCTGACGAACCGTCAGCTAAGGTCGGCCCGCCTGCCGTTCCCGAAGGGGTGAGTGTCATGGTGAACCGTCCTGATCGTTCTGATCGTCTTGATCACCCTGATTGCCCGCAACCTCCCGGTGTCCCGCGTTGGGTCGCGATGTTCTACCAGCCGTCCAGGGCCGCTTGGCGGGTCGGCGCGGAGTCCCCCGACCGGACTCCGGTGCTGTACGCCGTGGGGGACATGGCCCAGACGGTCCGCGCGCGCGGAGACGAGGTGACGGTCGCACTGTGGGGCCCGCAGGACGGCGCCTGGCACCGGTTCGACACCCCGGCCGCCAAGCCGTCCGCGCCCGAGCCGTCCCCGGAACGCCCCGCGGAACCGGTCAAGCTCGCCGAGCGCATGTCGGACCGGCGCCACCAGGTGCTCATGGCCGGTCTGAGCAAGGCGGGTCTGTACGACCTCTCCCCCGAGGACGCGGAGGCGGTGCGGGCGCTGGTCGAGCGGCTCGACGAGCCGACGGTCCGCCGGGTCGCCCACTGGCTCTCCACCGCGGGCGGGCCGCGGCGCGGCTAGGAAGCACCGGTTCGCCGGACGGCCCACAGGGCAGTGACGTCCTGAAGTCACTCAAGGCTGGAGGACGTATGAAGGTCTCCGTCGACCGCGGCGTGTGCTACGGCTCTGCCGAGTGCGCGCACCGGGCTCCGTCCGTGTTCGCGTTCGAGGACGGATACGGCGTCGTCCGGCCCGGCAGGGACGAGGCCGGGGAGGATCCACAGGTGCGCGAGGCGGCCGAGAAGTGCCCCTCGCAGGCCATCGTGCTCACCGAATGAGACACGGCAGCTCCCGCTCAGCCACCGGCCGGGTAGGTCCACCCGAAGTCCGCCAGCGCCCGCGCCCTGGCCTCCGCAACGGCCATGCGCGCCTGCCGCTCGGCCGGGTCGACATGCGAGGCCTGGCCGGTCGCCTGCCCCTCCCACTTCCGGTACAGCAGCCCCACCTCGGCGGAGAACCAGCCGCGGCTGACCGCGTTCAGCGCCAGCAGCAGGCCCGTGTCCTCGGAGGCGGGCAGGGCCATCCAGCCGCCCAGGGCCGTCAGCAGGTCCCGGCGGACGAAGAGGGTCGCCGGATGGACCTGGGCCCGGAACCCGTTCTCCCGCCAGAAGCTCAGGACCGCCCCGCGCTCGACCGGGCCCTCGTCCGGGTCGCCGGGGAAGCCGGCCGTGGTGCCGTCGGGCAGCAGGTCCAGGACCCGGGAGGTCGTCCAGCCGATCGTGCGGTCGGCCTCCAGCACGGCCAGGTCGCGGGCGAGGGTGCCGGGCGGGAGCTGGTCGTCGGCGTCCAGGACCTTCACGTACTCGCCGACGGCGTGCGCCAGCGCGATCGTGCGGGCGATGCCGGGCCCGCCCGGCCGGCCCTGGCGGAAGCTCACCCGCTCGTCGCCCGGGACGTACGGGCGGACCGCGTCCGTCGCGCCGTCCTCCTGGATCACCCAGTCCCACTCCCAGCCGTCCGGAAGCCACTGCTCGCACAGGGACTTGTGGGCCTCCGGCAGGAAGCGGGCGGACGGGGCGTGGACAGCGGTGACTACGGTGATGCGCCCGGGCACGGCGGCATTCACCACCTTTCCAGACGCGTGGTGAAGAACAGTTCCGTACGGTCGCCGGGCAGCACGACGTCGGAGACGTCCACGACCCGGCCGCGGGTGTCGTACGAGGTCTTCCGGACCAGGATCACCGCCGTGCCGGCCGGCAGCTCCAGCTCCCGGGTCTCCTCCGGGGTCGGCGGACGCGCGGTGAACCGTTCCTCGACGCGCTCGATCTCGACGCCCACGGTGGCGAGCTGGTGGTGGGTGCCGCCGGGCCAGGGCTCCTTGGACGCGTCCAGCAGGTCGGGGTTGGCCGCCGCCACGGCGTGCAGGAGATAGGAGGTGACCAGGCTGAAGGGGGCCGTCTCCGCCGCGCACCGGGTGCGGTAGCTGCGTTCGAGGAGCGCCGTACCCTCCGTCACCCCGAAGGCCTCGGCCAGTTGCCCGGGTGCCTCGATCGTGCGGTACCGCGCGAGGAAGACGAGGTCGGCCGGTACCAGACCGGTGTCGTGCTCCGTGGCGCCGGCCGCGGCCCGGGTGATCCAGGGCTGCCGGGCCCGGTCCTTCTCCCACTGGTGACGGCCGTTGTCGCGCACCACGGGGGTGCGAGGACGCCGTACGAACGTGTCGCGCCCGTGCTGCCTGTCGTCCGCGAACTCCTCGTAGGCCTTGGACACGCGTCCAGGCTACGACTCCTGAAGAGGACCTGACGACTCGGCGGGCGTGGTGCCCCTGAGCAGCGCAAGACCCCCGGCCGAGCCCGGCCGGGGGTCTGTCCGTGTCGACTGATGCGTACGCAAGTCGCCGTGATGTCGAAACGTCTGCGCTCCTGCGTGCTGCCGTGGTTCAGCAGTCGAGGGGGGCTGTCAACCAGGGCGCCGCGTCCGTCTCCGCTTCCGTCTGGTTCAGCGGCCGGTGGCGGCAACTGGGGGACTTTCCGTGGGCCTCGGCCCGGATCCGCTGCTTCATCGTGGGGGGCAGTGACCTGCCATGGGACCAGGTCCAGTGGCTCATCGCCGGGATCGTCTGGACCGTCCGCTGCGCGGTGGTGCCCTGCGGGCCCTCGGTCCGGGGTGCGGCCGTCGCGGTGGTGGCGGTGACGAGTCCGAGCGCCGTGCACAGCGCGAGGAAGGCGGTGACGATGGCGGTCCACAGCTTCATGACCTTGATTCCGGTCATGGCCCCTCACTTTCGGGTTGGGCGATTTGCGTACTTTCCTCATGATGTGTATGTGGGTCGCGAAGTGGTGGACCTACGCCCGTGGCGCGTCGATGTTCAGATGAACACCACACGGATGGGTGCAAGCGGGTCGGAAAACCGCCAAAACCAGGTCAGGGAGAGCGAAGGGGGAGCAAAGTCACGGTCCGTGGAGGTGTGATCACCCTCCGATCGGAGCGGTGCCGACCTGGCCTATTGGGCTGCCGGAGGCGGGAGTTGGGCCCCGACGCAGGTCACCGATCGATATCGGTCGGTGTGTATAGTCGGGCGCCAGAGGTCCCCTACGTCAAGGAAAGACGAGGTCGCGCGGTGAAGAAGCTGCTCCTGGTCGCACTGGCCGCCATCGGCGGGCTCCTCGTGTACCGCCAGATCCAGGCGGATCGCGCCGAGCAGGACCTGTGGACGGAGGCGACTGACTCCGTGCCCACGGGTTCGTGAGTACCGATCCAGAATCTGATCAGACCCCGGCCGCCCGCGCGGTCGGGGTTTTGTGTTGTCCGGGCGGGTCCGTCGTCATGACTCGAATTGCGGGTCCTCGAGAGCTGGTGTAGCCGGCGCCGGGACACAGGAACGGGCGGTACGGGCGTTTCGGACGGCCGTACGGATTCCCCGGATGGCGCAGGGGCGCTCGGGGCAGGATGGGCCACGGTCGGGTACGCAGCGACAGGGGGTGGCACGTGCGGGGGCGAGGCCGTACGACGTGGTGGCGGCGGGGCGGCCGGGCAGCTGTCGTGACCGCCGTTCTGTGCGCCGTGGCCGCGCTGCCGGGCGGGATCGCGGCGGGCAGCGAGCCGGGGACGTACGCCTTCGCACCGGACGCCCTGCGGGTCACCGGCGCGGCGAGCCCCGCGGACGCCCCGCGGCTGACGCCCGGCCGGACCTACCGCAGCTCCCTCCCCAGGAACGGCAGGCTCTACTACCGCCTCGACCTCGCCACCGCGACGACCACGGCGTACGTCCCCGTCACCGCCGTACCCCCCGCCCACGCCACCGTCACGGCCACCGACGGCATCCGTGTCTCGGTCCAGGACGCCTCAGGCAGCTCCTGCGCCAACGCCTCCGCACGCTTCGGCGCCGCGCTGAGCCCCCGCCCGGTCACGGCCCTGGCCGAGCGCGAGCCCGGCCGGACGCTGTGCCCGGGCGCGGGGACGTACTACGTGCGCGTGGAACGCGTCGACTCCGGTACGGCGGACGCGGCGCAGCGCTGGGACCTGGAGATCAAACCGGTCACGGAACCGCGCCTGACGAAGACCGGGTCCACCACCGCGCCCCGGGCCTGGGACTCCGCCTCCCCCGAACCCCTCGCCGGCGACCCCCGCGACCGGACCGGCGGCGCCGGCTTCGTCACCGCCGCCCCGCTGGGCGAAGGGGTCTGGCGGACCCGTATCACCCCGGGCCGGACCCTCTTCTACAAGGTGCCGGTCGACTGGGGCCGCCAGGTGCACGCCGTCGCCGAACTGGACGGCTCCACGAGCGGCCACGGCTATGTCGGCGGCGCCCTGAACCTGTCGCTCTACAACCCCGTCCGCGGATCCGTCGACGACGCCTCCCTCGGCTACACCGGAACCCGCAAGTCCGTCGCCCTCGCACCGCTGCCGCCCGTCGAGTACCCCAACCGGTACGCCGTTCTGAGCGGGGAGAGCGCGATGCGCTTCGCCGGTGACTACTACCTGGTCGTGCACCTCAGCGAGCAGATGGCCGAGACGTTCGGGCAGGGGCCGTTCGAGGTGACGCTGCGGGTACGGCTCGACGGGCAGGCGCACGGCGGGCCCGAGTACGCCGGGCGGCCCGTGCCGGACGACGTCTTCACGCTCACGGAGCAGGACCGGGAGGCGGCGGCGACCGGAGGCACCGGCGGCGGAGACACCGCGATGAAGGCGCTCGCCGTCGGGGGGATCGGCGCCGGGACCGTGCTGCTGCTGGTGCTGGGCGTCTGGACGGTGGCGGCCCGGCGGACTCAGACCCGGGTCAGCGCCCAGAAGCCCACGGCGTAGCAGGCCAGCGCCAGGAGCAGGATCGGGATCGCCGCCTTGGCCGGGGGGCCGGGGCGGCGGTCGGCGCGGCGGGCCCGGCGGCGGCCGTGTGCGCGGGGCGGCCGGGTCGGCCCGGTCGGCTGTGCGAGAGGTGGAACCTGCGGGTCCTGAGCGGTGTACGCGGCGGTGGAGGTATCGATGCGTGGCCGCGCTTCCGGGACGGGGTGCCAGGACGCGTACGGCTGGGGGGAGGGCTGCGGAGGCGTGGGCGTGTGCGGGGCGAAGGCCGGGGGAGCGGTGGGCCCGGTGGCGGGGGTGGGCGGTTGCTCGGCCGGGTGCGGGCTGGGCAGGGCGCCGTGTCGTGCCTGCTCGGCTCGGGCGTACGGCTGGGGGCTCGGGGTCGGCTGTGGGGGCGGGAGGTGGAAGCTCCCGGTGTCCGACATCGAGGCGGGCCCGGGGTGCGGCGGCGTCCCGGTGTCGCCGCGGCGGGGATCGAGCGGGGTGTCGGCCGCGGCCGGCCCCTCTGTGCTCCCTGTTCCCCCTGTGCTGCCCGTGCCGTCGGCGGTGAAGCCGGTGTCGGAACTGGTGTCGGAGCCGGTGTCGGACCCGGAATCGGCGGTGTCCGTCGTCTGCCGTGCTTCCCGTACTCGTATCCCGGACGCGCGCCTGAGCGGTCCGTCGGGGCCGAACCCGGGTGGCAGCGGCCCGAGTTGGTCGAAGATCTCGATCAACTCGTCGTCGATGCCGGGCTCCGGCAGGAGTTCGGCGGCCGAGGCGAGCGCCTTGCGCGCTCCCGTGGCGGTGCGGAAACGGGCCGCCGGATCGGGCTGGAGCAGGGTGGCGACGACCTGCCAGAGCGGCTCCGGAACTCCCTTGGGCGGGCCGGGCGTTCCGTGCTCCACGAAGTACTGCACGAGCGCCTTGGCGTCGGGCTTGGCACCCTCCAGCAGATACAGGGCGACCAGGCCCACGGCGAACAGGTCGGCGGGGAAGTCCGGTTCGGCGCCCAGCATCTGCTCGGGCGCCAGGTAACCGGGCGTGCCCACCACGAGGTTGGTCTCCGTCAGCCGGGGCTCACCGAACCGCATGGCGATGCCGAAGTCGGACAGCCTCAGCCGCGGCCGGCCGGTGCCGGTGGCTTCGAGCAGCAGGTTGGCGGGCTTGATGTCCCGGTGGACGACCCCTTCCGCGTGCACCGCGGCGAGCCCCGACAGGAGCTGGTCGAGCAGGATGCACACGTACGCCGGCGGCAGTGGTCCGTAGTCGCCGACGAGGTGGACCAGCGAGCCGCCCCCGACCAGGTCCATGGTGAACAGGACCTTGTCGTCGTCGGCGGCCCAGCTGGCCGGGGCGAGGACATGGGGATGGTCGATGCGCAGGGCCTGTTCCCGTACGAAGCGCAGCAGTGAGTGGGCGTCGCGCTGCTGGAGCACCTTGGCGGCCACATAGCGCCGGCGCCGGTGGTCCCAGGCACGCCATACGGCACCCGCGCCGCCACGCCCGATCGGGTCGGCCAGCTCGTACCGGCCGGCGAAGACCTCACCCATGACCGTCCGCCGCTCCTCCCCCTAGCCCGGCATTCCCCCTGTCACCTTGTTCCCCCTCTACCCCCGTGCCCCCTGCATCCCCCCTCTTACGCCCCTTGGCCCGGCCCCGGACCCCCTCCGAGGAACCGGGCCCTGGGGTCAGTTCTGGTGGGACTGGTAGTGCGCGACCGCGTCGGAGGTGCGGCCGGCACCGTAGACCCGGAGGAACTCTGCCAGTTCGGGGTGGCTCGGGGCGAGGGTGTCGGCAGCGTCGATGATGTCGCCGGCGGCCGCCACCGAGCGGAGCAGGGACTGGATCTCGCGCACCACGCGCTTGACCGTCGGCGCCCCCGAACTGCTCGTGGTGTGCGTGGTGTTGCTGAGCACGGATCCCCCCTGGGACTTCTTGATCTCGTCCATACGGTCGGTCGCCTCGGCCGCGCTGACGCTGCCGTCCGCGACCTGGGCCGCCAGCTCCTGCAGCAGCTGCACCCGCTGGACCACGGCGGGATTGCCGATCTTGGCGCGCTGGCCGCTCATCAGCTGCGACAGCATCGGAGCCGACAGGCCCAGCACCGCCGCGAGACGGGCCTGGTTGAGCCCGAGATCGTCGATGAGCTTACGGAAGAGCGCCCCCAACGGCTCCCCGTACCAGTTCCGCTGCAGCTCCCGCGCTCTCGCGGTCGCTTCCTGCTGTGCGGCGTCCATTGCGTCTCCCCATCGCTTCCCCAAAAAATCCGCGGTTCGCTGTAGCGAACCACGTCGAGCATCTTACGGAGAGTGGTCATCCGCGGGGACCCCCAATCTTTTTGCGGGATACGGGGGGTGACCCGGTACTCTGGTCTGCGGCGCCCGCCGGAACGCGAGATCTCCGGCCGACGTCACCCTTTCCGGGGCCTTAGCTCAGTTGGTAGAGCGCCGTCTTTGCATGGCGGATGTCAGGGGTTCGACTCCCCTAGGCTCCACACCGAAAAAGCCCCTCCCACCTGTACAAACGCAGGTCGGAGGGGCTTTTGTGCGTCAGCTTCCGGTGTGGGCCGTGAACGGGCAGGGCGTCCTGGAGCGCCAGGTCACCGCTTGTTCAGGCGCAGGGCGGTACGGGAGATCAGGTCGGCGACGGCGGCGGGCGCGAGGCGCAGCAAGGGGGCCGGCACCGCCCCGGGACCGCAGCGGTAGCGGCGGCGCGGCTTCGGTGCGAGGAGGGCGCGGCGCACGGTGCGGGCGACGGTCTCCGGCCCCGGCGGTGACCACGAGGCGATGAGCCGGCGGGCGGCCATGTAGCCGTGCGCGTACCGCGAGTCGGCCGGGAAGTCCGCCAGGCCCTTGGAGAGCATGGGAGTGTCGATGAAGCCGGGCTCGATCAGGCAGGCGTGGACCCCGCTGCCGGCGATCTCCATGCGCAGGCTGTCGGTCAGGGCCTCCAGCGCGTGCTTGCTCGCGCAGAACCAGCCGTTGAACGGGACGGAGACCAGACCCCCGAGCGAACTCATCTGGACGATCCGTCCCTCGCGCCGGCGCCGCATGCCCGGCAGCACCAGACCGGTCATCCGGGCCACGCCCAGCAGGTTGACCTCCAGGGCGGCCCGGGCGTCCGCCTCGGCCACGTCCTCGAAGGCGCCGACCGGTGCGATTCCGGCGTTGTTGACCAGGGCCCAGGGGCCCCCGTCCGTCAGCTCGTCGATCTCCACGACGGCGTCCTGGCAGGAGCGCGGGTCCGTCACGTCGAGGAGGACGGTGTGCACGGTGAGGCCGAGTTCGGCCGCGGCGGCCGTGAGCTTCTCGGCCTTGTCGGGGGTGCGGGCGGTGCCGATGACATGGAAGCGGCGGGCGGCCAGGTCGAGCGCGGTGGCCTTGCCGATGCCGCTGGTGGCTCCGGTGACGACGACGGTCTTCAAGGGGCGGTCCTTGCGGTCCTTGCGAGGAGTGTGGTGGGGCGGTCCGGGGTCGGGCCGACGCCACCTCTCAGGGGCTTGACCGCCTTATGGGCAACTATGTCTCATGCGGAACCTGATATCCGTTTTGGACACGTCTGACGTGTGGTGCGAGCCGACGTGCGTGATCGCCCCTTGCAGGGCCCGTGACGGGCCGTGGGGCGGGCGACCGCACGTCGTCCGCCCCACGGCCCGTGTCGGCACCAGGCCGGTGCCGGCCGTCTCAGTCCGTGTCGTCGCGGTCGGCGACGTCCTCCTCGGCCTGCTTCGCCTGGACCTCCGGGTCCAGCACCGATTTGCCGGTGCCGTCCACCGAACTCAGCCGGCCGGACTCCGGGACCTCCGTCGCGGCGGGCGGCTCCACCAGCCAGTCGGGGTTGGCCTGCTTGTCCCACCACTTCCAGGCACAGAACGCAGCGCCCGCCACCAGGCCGACCAGCGCCAGCACCTTCACGGCACGGCCCCTGCGGGAACGCCGCTCGTTCCTGCGGGCCAGCTTCTGGATCTCCTGCGCCGAGACCTGACCGCGCAACGCGACCAGCGCGGCGGCCCCCCGCGCGGCGGCCTCGTCCGCCACCGGAGCGGCCGCGGCCATCGCGTGCTCGATCCTCGGACGCGAGTACTCGGCCGCCTGCCGGGCGGCCCTCCGGGTCAGGTCGGCGGCCTCCTGAGCGGCCAGGTCCACCTTCGGCGGCACATGCGCGAGGGCCTGCTCCAGCCGCGGGGCGAGCCGGGCGTCGTACTGCACACGGGCCTGTTCGGCGGCCTGCGACACCACCGGTGCCAGCCGTACGCGTGCCTCCTGCGCGTAGTACGCGGCACGCTCCTTGGCCGTGTCGGCGTAGGGCGCCACCACTTCCGCGGCGTGCAGCACGCTGTCCTTCGCCGAGCCGGTCGCGGCGCGCACGCTGTCGATGCGGGTCACGGGTTTCCTCCTCCTCGGTGGCGTACGGTAATTCGCCTTTCCACACTTTTACGGATCATGCCCGTCAACAGCCCGCGCGGCGCGCGAGGTCGGGCATATGGGTGCAACAAGGGCTCCCTGTCGACCCTGCCACGAATCGCCGCCGGGCGCTCCCTTCCCGGCGGAACTCACCGGCGGCCGGGCGTCGCCGGCCCCGCACCGTGCGAGGATCGGGGAGTCACACGAGGACGACGGAAGGCACATCGTGGCCGAGCAGCTCTACGCCACCCTGAAGACCAACCACGGCGACATCGTGGTGCGGCTGTTCCCGAACCACGCGCCCAAGACGGTCAGAAACTTCGTCGAACTCGCTCAGGGCGAGCGTGAGTGGACCCACCCGGGCACCGGCGCGGTGAGCCACGACAAGCTCTACGACGGCACGGTCTTCCACCGGGTGATCGGCGGCTTCATGATCCAGGGCGGCGACCCGCTGGGCAACGGCATCGGCGGCCCCGGCTACGAGTTCGCCGACGAGTTCCACCCGGACCTGCGCTTCGACCGGCCCTACCTGCTCGCCATGGCCAACGCGGGCCCGGGCACCAACGGCTCCCAGTTCTTCATCACGGTCAGCCCCACCCCGCACCTGAACCGCAAGCACACCATCTTCGGCGAGGTCGCCGACGCGGCCGGCCAGAAGGTCGTGGACGCCATCGCCCGCGTGGAGACCACCCGCCCGAACAACCGGCCGGTCGACGACGTCGTCATCGACACGGTCGTCGTGGAGACGCGCGAGAGCTGAACCCGGGTACGCCCCGGACCCCGGACTCCGCTCCAGGGAACCAAACGCCCCGCTCATCCGTAGGGAAGAGCGGGACGGGGTATGGGCCGGGGGACGAGCCACGACCAGCAAGGGGATCTCATGGAACAGGCCGAAGGCAGCACGCAGGACGCCCGCAGCCTGCCCGGGTGCTACCGGCACCCGGACCGCGAGACCGGCGTGCGCTGCACCCGCTGCGACCGCCCCATCTGCCCCGAGTGCATGGTCAGCGCCTCGGTCGGCTTCCAGTGCCCCGAATGCGTCCGCGAAGGCTCCGGCACGGGGCACGCCCCGGCCGCGTCCCGGCCGCGCACGGTGGCGGGCGGGACGGTCACGGCCGACCCTCGGCTGTTCACCAAGATCCTCATCGGGATCAACATCGCGGTGTTCCTGGTGCAGCTGTCCGTGGGCGACCGCTTCACCAACCGCTTCGAGCTGATCGGCCACGCCTACACGTACTACCTCCCCGGAGTACAGGGCATCGCCGAGGGCCAGTACTACCGCCTGCTGACCGCGATGTTCCTGCACGGCGGCTACGCCCACATCGCGTTCAACATGCTCAGCCTGTGGTGGATCGGCGGCCCCCTGGAAGCCGCCCTGGGCCGTGCCCGCTACCTCGCCCTGTACTTCGTCTCGGGCCTGGCCGGCAGCGCGCTCACCTACCTGATCGCCGCGCCCAACCAGCCCTCGCTCGGCGCCTCCGGAGCGATCTTCGGCCTCTTCGGCGCGACCGCGGTCCTCATGCGCCGGCTCAACTACGACATGCGGCCGCTCATCGCCCTGCTGGTGATCAACCTGATCATCACCTTCAGCCCGGGGATGAACATCGCCTGGCAAGCCCACATCGGCGGCCTCGTGGCCGGCGTCATCACCGGCTACGCCATGGTCCACGCCCCGAGGGAGAAGCGGGCGCTCGTCCAGTACGGCACCTGCGCGCTCGTCCTGGCCGTGGTCGTGGTCATGGCGCTGGTCAGGACCGCTCAGCTCACCTGATACCGAACCGTTGTCCACAGCGTGTGCCGGATCTTGTGCACACGGTGCGGGAACAGCTGTGCCCCCTGTCGCTCGGATGTGTTTCCGCAGGTCGGACAGGGGGCGAACGGATGTACGGGGGCCGGTAGGGCAGTCACACCGGCGTCAACGTCCGATGGGTTATCCACAGATCGTCTTTCTTTTTCCCCACTGTGGACAACTGCTGTGGATAACTCAGTGAACAGCCCTGGGCAGAGCTAGCACGGACCCGCTACTTCCACTGCGTGGAGACGCCGAACCCGGCGGCGATGAAGCCGAAGCCGACCACGATGTTCCAGTTGTCCAGGCTGTCGATCGGCAGCGAGCCGTCCGTCACGTAGAAGACGACGATCCAGGCCAGACCGATGAGGAACATGGCCAGCATGACCGGCGCGACCCACGCGCGGTTGGTCAGCTTGATGGCCTGCCCCTGCTTCACGGGCGGCGGCGAGTAGTCGGCCTTCTTGCGGATACGTGACTTCGGCACGAGGGTCTCTCCTGTCGATGCGCTGCGTGGCCGCGCAGGTAACTGGGTCGGTCCGGGGCAGCGTACAAGGGGACACTTAGCTCTCCCCCGGGCGTCCGTTAGCGTAGTGCTTCCGCGGCGCCGAAGGAGATAAGGGTACGTTGAGCAATTCTGCCGACTCCCCCGGGACGGGATCAACGGGTTCCGGCCCGGCGCGTGGACTTCGCTTCCGTCCGGCGCGGATTCTCACGGTCGCCGTGTTCGCGCTGGCCGGGCTCATCTTCTTCACCAGCTTCAACACGGCCAAGGGCACCGACATCCGCCAGGACGGCTCCCTGCTGAAGCTCTCCGACCTGATCCAGGAACGCAGCCACAAGAACAAGGGGCTGGACGAGTCCAACGCGACGCTGCGTGACAACGTGGACGCGCTCGCCGAGAGCGACGACGGGAGCAGCAAGGCCCAGGACGAGAAGCTCAGGGGGCTGGAGAACAGCGCCGGCACCCAGAAGCTCACCGGCAAGGCGATCACCGTCACCCTGAACGACGCCCCGCCGAACGCGACCGCCAAGCTCCCCGGCTACCCCGAGCCGCAGCCCGACTACCTGGTCATCCACCAGCAGGACCTGCAGGCCGTGGTCAACGCCCTGTGGCAGGGCGGAGCCGAGGGCATCAAGGTCATGGACCAGCGGCTGATCTCCACCAGCGCGGTGCGCTGCGTCGGCAACACCCTGATCCTCCAGGGCCGGGTCTACTCGCCGCCGTACAAGATCACCGCGATCGGGGACCCCGGCAAGCTGCAGCAGGCGCTCGCCGCGAGCAAGGCGATCCAGACCTACATGGTGTACGTGAACGTCTACGGCCTCGGCTGGAAAGTCACCGAGGACGGGACGGTGACTCTGCCGGGCTACTCGGGCACAGTGGATCTGCACTACGCGAAGCCAGTGGAGTAGGTCCCCCTGTCAGGAGCCGCCGGTGCGCGTGATCGTCAGGACCGTCAGCGAACTGTGCATCACCGTCGGCACCCTGATCGTGCTCTTCGTCGTCTATGTGCTGTTCTGGACCGGCGTGCAGGCCGACGGCGTCATGAGCGACCAGATCGACCAGCTGCACCAGCAGTGGTCGAAGGGGAGCGTCCAGCCCGCCGCGGGGAGCACCGGGGCCGCGGCGAGCGCGGCGAAACCGGTGTCGTACCACTACGGCAGGCCCTTCGCGATCATGTACATCCCGCGGCTCGGTTCCACGTGGAACAAGCCGGTGCTGGAGGGCACGGGCACCGACGTGCTGAAGAAGGGGCTCGCCCACTACGCCGGGACCGCCCGGCTCGGCGAGCAGGGCAACTTCGCGGTCGCCGGGCACCGGCGCACCTACGGCGACCCCTTCAAGGACTTCCCGCGGCTGCGGTCGGGTGACGCGGTGGTGCTCACGGACGGATCGACCTGGTTCACGTATCGGATCGACAAAGGGCCCTACAAAACCGTGCCGACGGACGTTGAGGTGATCGACCCTGTGCCACGTAAGTCGGGGTACACCCGTGCGGGCCGGTATCTGACGCTGACCACGTGCGATCCGGAGTGGGGGCACAGCCACCGGCTGATCGTCTGGGCGCACCTGGACTCCACACAGCCTGTGGAGTCAGGCGAACCGAGGGCGCTGCGCCGTTAGTCTGGTGCGGGTACGGCGTGAGTCTGGTGCCGTGGCGGAACGGAAGGGACGGCATGTACGGCTGGATCTGGCGGCAGCTGCCAGGAAACGTGTGGGTGAAGGCGCTGATCTCACTCGCGCTGGTCCTGCTGGTGATCTACGTCCTCTTCCAGTACGTCTTCCCCTGGGCCGAACCGCTGCTGCCCTTCAACGATGTGACGGTGGACAACCAGTGAGTGCGCGGATTCTCGTCGTCGACAACTACGACAGCTTCGTCTTCAACCTCGTCCAGTACCTGTACCAGCTGGGTGCCGAGTGCGAGGTGCTGCGCAACGACGAGGTGTCGACGGCACACGCTCAGGACGGCTTCGACGGCGTGCTGCTCTCGCCCGGCCCGGGAACGCCGGAGGAGGCGGGCGTGTGCGTGGACATGGTCCGGCACTGCGCGGCCACCGGGGTGCCGGTCTTCGGCGTCTGCCTCGGTATGCAGTCGATGCAGGTGGCGTACGGCGGTGTGGTGGACCGGGCGCCCGAGCTGCTGCACGGCAAGACCTCGCTGGTCGAGCACGAGGGCAAGGGAGTCTTCGCGGGGCTGCCCACGCCCTTCACCGCGACCCGCTACCACTCGCTCGCCGCCGAGCCGGCGACGGTCCCGGCCGAGCTGGAGGTGACCGCCCGCACCCACGACGGGATCATCATGGGGCTGCGCCACCGTGAACTCCCGGTCGAGGGCGTGCAGTTCCACCCCGAGTCGGTGCTGACCGAGCACGGGCACCGGATGCTGGCCAACTGGCTGGTGGAGTGCGGCGACCAGGGTGCCGTGGCGAGGTCTGCGGGGCTCGCCCCGGTGGTGGGCAGGGCCACGGCGTGACCGCGCTGCGCCCGGAGCGCGAGGACTTGTACGGCGAGACACCGTACGAGTCCTACGGCTCCGTGCCGTACGCGGCCGCGGGCGATCCTCCTACGGCGCCGATGCCCCAGGTGCCTGAGACGGCCTCTGCGGCTTCTGCAGCCTCTGTGACTTCGGTGGACGAGCAGGCGACCACGCTGCTGCCGCCGATCGACGAGGAGACGGTGGCGCTGCGGATCCCCGATCCGCTGCCCGGCCCGGAGAGCGGGCCCCTGCGCGCCTCTGCGGCCCCATCCGCCTCGTCCGCCACTGGAACCCCACCGGGCGGCCGTGCGGCCCGCAGAAAGGCCGCCAAGCGGCGTGGTGGCCGCCATGGCGGGTCGCGGGGTGTGGCGTCCGGCCCGGACACCTCCGCGGAGTCCGGGCCGCAGCGGCCGCTCTCCCGTGTCGAGGCCCGGCGGCAGGCGCGGCTGCGCAAGCCGAGTCCGGCCGTCGTCGCGAGCCGGGCGATCGGCGAGGTGTTCATCACCACCGGCGTGCTGATGCTGCTGTTCGTCACCTACCAGCTGTGGTGGACCAACGTCCGGGCGCATGCGCAGGCGGGCAGCGAGACACACCAGCTGCAGGACGACTGGGCCAGCGGCAAGCGCAGCCCCGGGGTGTTCGAGCCGGGGCAGGGCTTCGCGATCCTGCACATTCCCGAACTGGATGTGGTGGCGCCGATCGCGGAGGGCGTCAGCAACAAGAGGGTGCTCGACAAGGGCATGGTCGGGCACTACGGCGAGGGCGCGCTGAAGACGGCGATGCCGGACGCGAAGACCGGCAACTTCGGGCTGGCCGCGCACCGCAACACCCATGGTGAACCGTTCCGGTACATCAACAAGCTCAGGTCCGGCGACGCGGTCGTGGTCGAGACGCAGGACACGTACTTCGTGTACAAGGTGACCTCGATGCTGCCGGTCACCCCGCCGTCCAACACCAGCGTGCTGAACCCGATCCCGCGGGGCTCCGGATTCACCAAGCCGGGCCGGTACATCACCCTCACCACCTGTACGCCGGAGTTCACCAGCAAGTACCGGTTGATCGTCTGGGGCAAGATGGTCGAGGAACGCCCGCGCAGCAAGGGCAAGCCGGACGCGCTCATCGAGTAAGGCAGAGGGAACACGTGGCAGCGACCGCCGACGAGACCGAAGAGCACACGGACGCGTCCGACGCGGAGTCCGCCCCGCGCCGCCGGCGCCCCGGCCGGATCGCGATGGCGGTCAGCGTCTTCGGTGAACTCCTGATCACCGCAGGGGTGTTGCTGGGTCTCTTCGTCGTCTACTCCCTCTGGTGGACGAACGTGATAGCGGACCGCAAGGCCGACAAGCAGGCCGACAAGGTCCGCGAACACTGGGCCCAGGCCACCGACTCGGGCCCCGGCGCGCTGGACACCAAGGACGGCATCGGCTTCCTGCACGTACCGGCGATGCGCAACGGCGAGGTCCTGGTCGAGAAGGGCACGGGCACGGACGTCCTCAACGACGGCGTGGCCGGCTACTACACGGACCCGGACAAGGCCACGCTCCCCATGACCGGCAAGAAGGGCAACTTCACCCTCGCCGCCCACCGCGACGGCCACGGCGCGAAGTTCCACAACATCGACAAGCTGCAGAACGGCGACCCGATCGTCTTCGAGACGAAGGACGACTGGTACGTCTACAAGGTCTACTCGATCCTCCCCGAGACCTCGAAGTACAACGTCAAGGTCATCTCCCAGGTCCCGAAGGAGTCCGGCAAGAAGAAGCCGGGCCACTACATCACGTTGACGACGTGCACGCCGGTCTACACGTCCGAGTACCGGTACGTGGTGTGGGGCGAGTTGGTCCGCGTGCAGAAGGTGGACAGCAAACGGACTCCGCCGAAGGAACTGCGCGGCTGACGCGGGTTCTGTGAGGTCACGGCTGACTTGTTCCAGACAGCGCCTCTGTCGAATTCTGTTCTGTACATGATCTTGGTGATAGCCTTGCGGCGGCTCATTTGGACACGAATGGGCTATTCGTAACAGAAAAGGATTCGATGGTGCGTAATAAGCGCATAATCTCCGTTCTTTCCGTGCTGTTCTCCCTCTTCGGATTCGCGCTGATCACCGCGCCTTCCGCGAGTGCGGCGGGGTACGGGTGCAGCGGTTCTCTGGTCGACAACCACCCGATCAGAACGACGGAGAACGTGACGTACGGAAACCTGTACCTGTACTACGACTCCTCGACCGGGTACAACTGCGCCGTCGCGGTCAAGAACAGCGCCGGTGGCGCCGGCACCGCGAGCAAGACCACCGTCTCGATCTTCCGTTGCACGGCCGGCGCCTCGACGGGTGACGCGTGTACGACGGACGCCAGCGACGACGACAGCGGCAACTACAGCTCCTACGCCGGCCCGGTGAAGGTGTACGCGCCGAACCGCTGCATTCGGCTCTACGCCAACATCTGGCACCCGACCAACGGTTGGATCGCCTCGTACTGGGGCGGTAACGCGAACCTCGCGGAGCACTGCTAAGCGCTAAAAAAAGGGCGGTGCGGTCGGGCAATCTCCGTTGCCTGACCGCACCGCTCGCGTTTTCGCGACCCTCACCTCACCGGGCGCGGGGCTTTAGCCGGTGGTGCCGCCGAAGATGTTCGTCCCGCCGTTGTTGCCGTTGCCGTTTCCGCCCTGGTCCACCGTGAACAGGGTGACCGTGTCGCCCTGGTTGACGGTGCTGCCCTGGGCCGGGTTGGAGGTGACGACGATGGCGTTGTCGTCCTGGGAGCCCTGGACGTTGACCTGGAGACCCGCCTGCTCGAGCAGCTTGCGGGCGTCCTTGAGCGTGCGGTTCTGGACCGGCGGGACCGTGGTCTGCTGCTGGCCCTGCACCTTGCCGACGTTGATCACGATGGGCGTGTTCTTGGCCACCTGGCCGCCCGCCTGCGGACTGGTCGACAGGACCTTGCCGTCGTCGTCGGGGTTGTTGGTCGCGGTGTCGTTGCAGGTGGGCACCAGGCCCAGGTTCTGCAGTTCGGCCTTCGCGTCGTCGCAGGACTTGCCGATGACGTCGCTGGGGATGGTGATCTTCTCCTCGGCCTTGGCGACCGTGAGGGTGATCGTGGAGCCCTTCTGGACCTCCGTGCCCAGATCAGGGTCCTGCTTCAGGACGGTGTTCGCCTGCTCGGCGGAGACCTCTTCCTTCTTCTTGACGTTGAACTGGTACTTGTCGCTCTCCAGCAGCGCCTCGGCGTCGTCGAAGCTCTTGCCCAGGACGCTCGGTACCGCGACCTTCGGCGCGCCCGTCGACACGACCAGCGTGATCGTGTCGCCCTTCTTTACGTCCGTGCCCTGCGTGGGGTCCTGGGAGCAGACGTTGCCCTTCGGCTGGTTCGCGCAGGGCTTGCGGGTGGGCTCCGCCAGTTTCAGGTCCGAGTTCTTGGCCATCTGCTGGGCGGTGGTGTAGCTGTTGCCGACGAAGTTCGGGGCCGGGAAGGTCTCGTCGGCCTTCTTTCCGTCGAACGCCCACTTCCCGATCAGGATCGCGCCGATCAGGACCAGGACGGCCGCGACCACGAGGAGGATCGTGGAGGTGTTGTTCTTCTTCTGCTGACGGCGCCGGTCGGGGCGGTCGTCGTAGCCGTAGCCGCCGTCGTCCGGGTTCATCGGCGGGAGCATGGACGTCGCTCCCGCGTCGGCGCCCGGACGCAGTGCCGTCGTCGGCTGGTCGTCGGGGTAGCCGCCGTAGCCGACCGCGCCCATCGAGGCGGTCGCCGCGACCGGCTGGCCATCGAGGCAGGCCTCGATGTCGGCGCGCATCTCGTCGGCCGACTGGTAGCGGTAGTTCGGGTCCTTGACCAGCGCCTTCAGGACGATGGCGTCCATTTCGGGGGTGATCTCGGGGTCGAAGACGCTCGGCGCCTGCGGTTCCTCGCGGACGTGCTGGTAGGCCACGGCCACCGGGGAGTCGCCCACGAAGGGGGGCCGCACCGTCAGCAGCTCGTAGAGGAGGCAGCCGGTCGAGTAGAGGTCCGACCGGGCGTCGACCTGCTCGCCCTTGGCCTGCTCCGGAGAGAGGTACTGGGCCGTGCCGATGACCGCCGCGGTTTGCGTCATGGTCATGCCGGAGTCGCCCATGGCCCGGGCGATGCCGAAGTCCATCACCTTGACCTGGCCGTTGCGCGTCAGCATGACGTTCGCCGGCTTGATGTCGCGGTGGACGATGCCGTTGCGGTGGGCGTACTCCAGGCCCTGGAGGATGCCGATGGTCATCTCCATCGCGCGCTCGGGCAGGAGCTTGCGGCCGGAGTGAAGAAGCTCACGGAGCGTGGAGCCGTCGACGTACTCCATCACGATGTACGGGATCGAGACCCCGTCGATGTAGTCCTCGCCCGTGTCGTAGACCGCGACGATCGCGGGATGGTTGAGCGAGGCGGCCGACTGGGCCTCCCGGCGGAACCGGGCCTGGAAGGAAGGGTCGCGCGCGAGGTCCGCGCGCAGCGTCTTCACCGCCACGGTGCGGCCGAGCCGGGTGTCATGCGCGAGGTAGACCTCCGCCATGCCACCACGACCGAGCACCTGGCCCAGCTCGTACCGGCCGCCGAGGCGACGCGGCTCTTCCATAGCTACCTACCAGCCCTCTCCGTCGGTCCCGACCACACCGGTGTGTGGTCCGGCGGTGTGCTGTCCGGGGCATACGCTACCGGGCGGCACGCTTGTGCTTGGCACGGCACCGAAACCTGATACCGGACCGGTATGGCTCATTCGACCGGAGGGCGCCGGCGAAACCCGACTGCCGATCACATAGTGTGTTCCATAGTAGCGTGCAGTAGCGAAACCCCGGTGTGAATCGTTGCGGAGCATGCGGGGAGATTCAGTGGATATCAGCCGATTTCCGAATTCTGCTTGCTTTCTGCATCGTCGAGATAAATGGGCGCCGTGCAGCGACTGATCGGAATTCTTTATTCCGCATGATCACGGGGTGATTGCGGGGTGATACGGGATCACGAAAGGTGACAAAGAAAGCCCTGCCCCGTGTGGCCACGGGACAGGGCTGGGAAGAGCCGTCGGTCTGGCGTTACGACCCGGTCTTGGTCTTGATGACCGCCTGCATGACGCTCTTCGCGATCGGCGCGGCCAGGCCGCCGCCGGAGATGTCGTCGCGGTTGGCGCTCTCGTCCTCGATGACCACGGCCACGGCGACCGGCGAGCTGCCGTCGCTGAGCCTGGCGTAGGAGATGAACCACGCGTACGGGTTCGCGCTGTTCGCCACACCGTGCTGGGCGGTACCGGTCTTGCCGCCGACGGTGACTCCCCCGCCGATCTGCGCGTTCTTGCCCGTGCCGTCCTTGACGACCGTCTCCATCATCGACTGCAGGATCTGCGCGTTCTTCGGCGACAGCGGCTGGCTCATCTCCTTCGGCTCGGTCTTCTCGACCGGGTCGACGTTGGGGGACTGCAGCTCGTCGACCATGTACGGCTTCATCAGCTTGCCGTCGTTGGCGACGGCCGAGGCGACCATGGCCATCTGCAGCGGGGTGGCCGCGGTGTTGTACTGGCCGATGGAGGACAGGGCGGTCTGCGACTGGTTCATGCCTTCGGAGAACTGCGAGGCGTTGGAGCGGACCGGGGTGAACTGCTCGGAGTCGAATCCGAACTTCTTCGCCTCGGCGAGCATCTTGTCGTTGCCGAGGTCGGAGCCGATCTTGCCGAAGACGGTGTTGCAGGAGTACTGCAGGGCGACCCGCATGGTCGCGTTCTTGCAGGGGATGTTGCCCTCGTTCTTCAGCTCGCGCGTGGTGCCCGGCATGGTCCACGGCAGCGGCGAGTCGGTCGCCTCGTCGGCCGAGGTGTACTTGCCGTTCTCCAGCGCGGCCGCGGCCGTGACCACCTTGAACGTGGAGCCCGGCGGGTAGGTCTCGCGCAGCGCCCGGTTCAGCATCGGGTCGGCCGGGTTGTTCTTCTTCTGGAGCTTGGTCCAGTTCTTGGAGTCCACGTCGGTGGAGTTGCCCGCGAAGGACGAGGGGTCGTACGACGGGTAGGAGGCCAGCGCGAGGATCTTGCCGGTGGACGGCTCGAGGGCGACCACGGCGCCCTTGCCGCCCTGGCTCTTCAGGCCGTCGTACGCCGCCTTCTGCGCGGCCGCGTTCAGCGTGGTGACGACGTTGCCGCCCTGCTTCCGCTTGCCCGTGATCATGTCGAGGGTGTTGCGGAAGAAGAGCCGGTCGTCGTTGCCGGTGAGGATGCCGTCGTTGATCTTCTCCAGCTGGCTGCTGTCGAAGGCCTGCGAGGAGTAGCCGGTGACCGGGGCCCACATGGGCCCGTTCTTGTACGTGCGCTTGTACTTGAAGTCGCCGCTCTTGGACTCGACGGACCCGGTTATGGGGTCGCCGTCCACGATGATGTCGCCCCGCGGGTTCGCGTACCGCTCGATGGCGACCCGGCGGTTGTCCTTGTCGGTGCGCAGCGCGTCGGCCTTGACGTACTGGAGCCAGTTGTCGCGGATCAGCAGGGCCATGACGAGGAGGCCGCAGAAGATCGCGATCCGGCGCAGGGGCTTGTTCATGACGGGCGGACCACCTGGGTCATCTCGGCGTCGGGGTTGGCGGCGGGAGTGGGCGCCGGGCGGCGGGCGGTGTCGCTGATGCGGATCAGGATGCCGATCAGCGCCCAGTTGGCGATCACGGAGGAACCGCCGTAGGCGAGGAACGGCATCGTCATACCGGTCAGTGGGATGAGGCCCATCACACCGCCGGCCACGACGAAGACCTGGAGGGCGAAGGCGCCGGACAGGCCGATGGCGAGCAGCTTGCCGAACGGGTCGCGGGCGGCGAGGGCGGTGCGCACGCCACGCTCCACGATCAGCCCGTAGACAAGCAGGATCGCCATGATGCCGGCCAGGCCCAGCTCCTCGCCGAAGGTGGCGAGGATGAAGTCGGAGTTGGCGGCGAACCGGATCAGCTCGGAGTGGCCCTGGCCCCAGCCGGTGCCGAGGGTGCCGCCGGAGCCGAACGCCCACAGGGCCTGCTGCAGCTGGTCGGAGTGGACTCCGGTGACGCCCGGGGTGCGGCTGAGCACGTATTCGTGCATCGGGTCGAGCCACGCCTGCACACGGGTCTGGACGTGCGGCTCGAAGCTCGCCACGCCGACGGCGCCGGCCGCGGACATCAGCAGACCGAAGACGATCCAGCTGGTCCGCTCGGTGGCGACGTACAGCATGATGACGAACATTCCGAAGAACAGCAGCGATGTACCGAGGTCGGTCTCGAAGACCAGGATGAGGATCGAGATCGCCCAGACCACGAGGATCGGGCCGAGGTCGCGGCCGCGCGGCAGGTACAGGCCCATGAAGCGGCGGCTGGCCAGGGCCAGCGCGTCCCGCTTCACCATCAGGTAGCCGGCGAAGAAGATCGCGAGCACGATCTTGGCGAACTCACCGGGCTGGATGGTGAAGCTGCCGACCTGGATCCAGATCTTGGCGCCGTAGGTGAGGTCGGCACCGAGGCCCGGCACCAGCGGGAGCAGCAGCAGGACCAGCGAGGCCGCCATGGAGATGTACGTGTAGCGCTGCAGCGTGCGGTGGTCCTTGAGGAAGAACAGCACGGCGACGAACAGCCCGATGCCCATCGCGGTGTAGATCAGCTGGTTGGTCGCCTTGCCGCCGGCCACGCCGATGCTCTGCAGCAGTCTGGACTGGTCGAGCCGCCAGATGGCGACCAGGCCCAGCCCGTTGAGCAGCGTGGCCAGCGGCAGCAGCAGCGGGTCGGCGTACGGAGCGAACTTCCGTACGACGAGATGGGCGATGCCGGCCAGCAGACCGAGGCCCAGGCCGTAGCCCAGCAGGCCCGCGGGCACCTGGTCGTTGAGCGCCAGGCCCACGTTGGCGTAGGCGAACACCGGGATGGCCACGGCGAAGATCAGCAGGGCCAGCTCGGTGTTGCGGCGGCTCGGTGCGCCGATCGCGCCGATCGTGGACGTGTGATGGGTCGGCGAATTCGAAGTACTGCTCATCGTGTGACAGGGCCTCTCACGGCTTTACTGCTTGCCGCACTGATCGACGACCTTCTGCTCATCCTCGGAGAGGCTCGGGCCGGGGTTGGGCGTGGCGGTCGCGGACGGGGTCGGGGACTTGGTCGAGGGAGACGTCGTGGAGGCCGACGGGTTGGGCGTCGGTGATGCCTTGGACGTGAAGGCGGTACGGGTGGTTCCCGTGGTGCCTCCGGCCTCGCCCTGGCCCGTCTTGGCGTTCTTCTCGGTCTCCGCGGCCGTGCGTTCCGCCTGCTTCTTGCACGCGGAGGCCTGCACGGACAGTGCCTCGATCTTCGTCTGCGCCTGCTGCAGACCACCTGCGGCGATCGTGTTCTTGACCTGCTTCTGCTGGTACTGCGGCAGGTACTTGAGTTCGATCTCGGGGTGGTCCTTCTCCACCTCCGAGAGCGACACCCAGGCCAGGTCCTGGCTGATGCCGCGGTACAGCGCCACGTGCTCGCCGTTGGTGCCGACGTAGTACTGCGTCTGCGTCCAGCGGTAACCGCCGTACAGACCGCCGCCGATGACCGCGAGGGCGAGGCCGCCGTAGAGGGACCGCTTCAGCCACTTGCGGCTCTTGCGCGGCTTGACGAAGTCCTCGTCGGTGTAGTCGCCGAAGCCGCCGCTCGGGATGTAGCCGGTGGTGTCGCCGGAGCCGGGCGGGCCGAACTCGCCGCCGCCCCCGCCGTGGCCCTGGCGGCCGAGGTGGGAGGCGCGGCCGGCCGGGGTCTGCATGATGCCGTTGTCGTGCAGGTGGAGCTGGTTCTCGGCGACGGCGCCGACCACGACCGGGGTGTCGGACAGCTGCCCGGCGAGGGTGTCACCGGTGTCCAGGTCGAGGACGTCGGCGACGATGACGGTGATGTTGTCGGGGCCGCCGCCGCGCAGCGCGAGCTGGATCAGCTCCTGCACGGTCTCCTGCGGGCCCTGGTAGCTGGCGAGCGTCTCCTCCATCGTCTGGTGGGAGACGACGCCGGACAGGCCGTCGGAGCAGATCAGATAGCGGTCGCCGGCCCGGACCTCGCGGATCGACAGGTCGGGTTCGACGTGGTCGCCGCTGCCGAGGGCGCGCATCAGCAGCGAGCGCTGCGGGTGGGTGGTGGCCTCTTCCTCGGTGATCCGGCCCTCGTCCACGAGCCGCTGCACCCAGGTGTGGTCCTGTGTGATCTGCGTGAGCACGCCGTCACGCAGCAGATACGCGCGCGAGTCGCCCACGTGCACGAGACCGAGCCGCTGCCCGGTCCAGAGCAGGGCGGTGAGGGTGGTGCCCATGCCCTCGAGCTGGGGGTCCTCCTCGACCATGGCGCGCAGCTGGTCGTTGGCGCGCTGCACGGCGGTGCCGAGGGAGGTGAGGATGTCGGAGCCGGGCACGTCGTCGTCGAGCGTGACCAGGGTGGAGATGACCTCGGAGGAGGCGACCTCGCCGGCCGCCTGGCCGCCCATGCCGTCGGCGATCGCGAGCAGGCGCGGACCGGCGTAACCGGAGTCCTCGTTGCCCTCCCGGATCATGCCTTTGTGCGATCCGGCGGCGAAGCGCAGTGACAGACTCATGCGCACCTCGCCCGTCGGCTCCGGGTACAGCCGGTCGTGTCGAGCCACACTGCCCACCCTCCGGTCGGGAGCGCGCCGGAGACCGGGGTGCGGCCTGCCGCTGCGTGCTCGCTCCGCTCGCTCATTGTCGTACTACTTCCGCAGCTCGATGACGGTTTTGCCGATGCGGATCGGCGCGCCCAGCGGGATCGGTGTGGGAGTCGTCAGCCGGGAACGGTCCAGGTAGGTGCCGTTGGTGGAGCCGAGATCCTCGACGATCCACTGGCCGTCGCGGTCCGGGTAGATCCTGGCATGGCGGCTGGAGGCGTAGTCGTCGTCCAGCACGATCGTGGAGTCGTGCGCCCGGCCCAGGGTGATGGTCTGGCCCTGCAGCGCGACGGTGGTGCCGGTCAGTGTGCCTTCGCTCACAACCAGCTTGGTGGGGGCGTTGCGGCCGCGCCGGCCGCCGCCGCCCTGCTGGGCGCGCTGCTGCGGGGGCGCGGCCTGCTGCCGGGCCGCCTGCTGTGGACGCGCGGCCTCTCTACGCGACCCGCGCTGGGTGACACGCGTACCGAACAGGTCGCTCCGGATGACCTGCACGGCCACGATCACGAACAGCCACAGTACGGCCAGGAAACCCAGCCGCATGACCGTGAGGGTCAGCTCTGACATTGCCCCCGCTTCACCCTTCGGCTTGCCGGTAAATGATGGTGGTGCTGCCCACGACGATCCGCGAGCCGTCGCGGAGCGTAGCGCGGGTGGTGTGTTGCCCGTCCACCACGATGCCGTTGGTGGAACCGAGATCCTGGATCGTCGAGGGCGTTCCGGTCCGGATCTCGCAGTGCCGGCGGGAGACGCCGGGGTCGTCGATCCGCACGTCGGCGTCGGTGCTGCGGCCCAGCACCAGCGTCGCGCGGGAGATCTGGTGGCGGGTGCCGTTGATCTCGATCCAGTAGCGGGTGCGCCCGCCGCTCGCCGGGGCGGCCGCGGGCCGCTGCGGGGCGGGCTGGGGGTAGCCGTAGCCGCCACCGGGGCGGGCGCCGGGCGGCGGCGCGGACGGCATCGGAGGCGCTCCGGCGGGAGCGGCGGGCGGGTAGCCGTAGCCGCCCGGGGCGCCCTGGGCGGGGCGGCCGGCCGGGGCCGCGGGGGCCGCGCCCTGCTGGCTGGCGGAGGAGGCGAGGGTGCGCGAGCGCACCCGGTACAGACCGGTGTCGAGGTCGTCCGCCTTCTCCAGGTTGACCTTGATCGGGCCCATGAAGGTGTAGCGCTGCTGCTTGGCGTAGTCGCGCACCATGCCGGCCAGCTCGTCGCCGAGCTGCCCGGAGTAGGGGCTGAGGCGCTCGAAGTCGGGGGCGCTCAGCTCCACGATGAAGTCGTTGGGGACCACGGTGCGGTCCCGGTTCCAGATGGTGGCGTTGTTGTCGCACTCCCGCTGGAGCGCACCGGCGATCTCCACCGGCTGGACCTCGGACTTGAAGACCTTGGCGAAGGTGCCGTTGACCAGACCTTCGAGACGCTGCTCGAACTTCTTCAGGACTCCCATGGGGCACCTCCTCCGTCGCTGACGCTGCTTCCTTGCCCTGCTCTGTGCCGCTGTCCTGCCCGGTACTGCTCACTGATCGTATCTACGCGAACCGGCAATCAGCCGGTTCCCCCAGCGGCTCCCCTTCGAACTCCTTCTGGCAAGGATCGTAGAGGGGGGCACTCACCAGTGTCCCGCACCCGGCTGTGGTCCCGGTCCGCCTCCTGGGGAGATGGGCTGGACCGGTACGAGGTTGATACGGAGCCGAGGGGGCCGGGGGGCCGGTAAGGGATGTGAACGCACCCCGTACGACGTGCTAATGTTCTCGATGTCGGAAGGGGCCAGCCCAAAAGGGCCGGAGCCGGAAGACACACCCAATGCGCGGGTGGCGGAATAGGCAGACGCGCTGGATTCAGGTTCCAGTGCCCGCAAGGGCGTGGGGGTTCAACTCCCCCCTCGCGCACACAGAGGCTACGGGCCCATCGTGAAGACGATGGGCCCGTAGTCGTTTTGGTGTCCTGGTTCTGTGAGGGATCGCACAGCCTGGGGACGGACGCAGGGGACCCCGCCGGTGAGCTGGCTCACGGGCGGGGTCTACGACTTTTCCGCAAGTGATGTCGTCCTGTTACCGGGGCGGGAGGTCTCGCAAGATCACCGGTAGGCACACCAGGCCGCACACCCCCATTGGGGTGATGTTGGACCAGTCACGGATCGGGCGCCGCGTGGAGATCATCGTCGCAGGTCAAGGGCGCACTGACGGAGTGATGTGCGCCGTCGCGCCCGGGGATTTCGCGGGAACCGAGTGTTTAGTTAGACCTAAAGGTGGCATCCTTGGGGCAGCGGCAACATCCGCTGTCGTTACCTGAGTTGGGGGTCATGCCATGAGCTTCTTCGCTCGCAGTGAGAGTAACGCCGAGTTAGCCGGCGCTCAGTTGGCGCGGCAGGCGACAGCTTCTCTCGCGGGCTTGTTGGCGGGGCTGGGAAAGACACGTGCGGACCTTGCCAAGGCCATGGGTGTCAGCCCTGGTCGGGTCAGTCAGATCATGTCGGGTGACGCGAATCTGACGGTGCGTACGTTGGCTGCGGCGGCGGAAGCGCTCGGCGCTGACGTCGAGATCAGGTTTTCTCCCCGCCGCCCACACACCGCAGAGGGGACGTCTGCGAGCAGCGGAGAGTCATCGCCTCTGCGTGAGGTCGGCTCCCGCCACTAGGGGCGGTTGCGGCGGAGGCTGAACCGTCGCCGCTGCTGAGGCAGCGCGGAACTGTGGAAGGCGTCGTTGGACAGTGCCTTGGTGCGCAGTGCCTCAAGGTCGGCGTGTTCCGTGCGGCGTCCGTGCACGTAGGCGTACAGCAACAGGTCTCCGCAGCGGTTGAGAGCTTCACCGAAAGCGCTGCGGCACTGATAGACCTCTTCGTCGGTCGGCTCCCGCATCCAGGCGATGTGGATCTCACGGCGGGCCTCATCGGTCTTCGTCTGCACCTCGAGCGCGTTGATCATGGCCTTGTCGGCGGCGTCGAAGAGGTTGGTGACCGCTTTGGCGAGCGGGGGGTGCCGGTCCACCAGGTAGTTCTTGAGTTCGTGTACGAACACACGGAGCTGCGTCGACTTCTCGAAGCCGTCCATGAACCGGTCGCACCAGCGGCGAGCATCCAGCTGCATGCGGTACTCGAGTCGTTCCCTGAACCAGGCAATGCCCAGTGTCATGAACTTGACGTAGGGCTGGGTCGTCTCGTCCTGTCTCTTGCGCGGCATGGTCGTGACACCGGTGGCCAGGCCCGCGGCGACCGGAGGCAGCTTCGCCAGGTGCGGGAGCGCCAGCCCGGCGGCGATCCCGACGGCGCCGGTCAGAGCGAGAACCAGGAGCGTCAGGCCGGAGGATCTCCAGCTGCCCAGCAGCCGGCCCTTGCCGGCGCAATGGCGGGCTAAGCCGATCCACGCAAGGCCGGCGCTGAGCGCGGCCGGTAACGCGTAACCGGCGAGCCAGCTGTGGTGGTACCAGGTCATGAACGGCCCCAAGTCGTGCATGGACAGGTAGGACCGTCGCAGGCGAGCAGAGGGCGAGCCGGGCTCCCCCTCGGCATGTGCGCCCAGCCCCCTCGCTCCAGGCCTACAGCGAGAGGGCTGCCGCGAGTACCGCAGATGATGTCACCTGGCGTTGCCTTGCGGCATTACTTTGAGCAACGTGTGGCCACCGGCTGCGGTGATCCAGCCACTTTGTGCCTCGCGATGGCGGGTGCCCTTGCCCCGCACCTCGGCGGGAAGCCCCGATCGCCGGAGCGGGGAAGCAGGTCCGACCGGCTGGGGGCACGCCGCCAACCGGCGGGAATTCCGTTCCGGCCGCCCAAGGGCGGCTCCCGCGGGGGTACGCATCGACCGGCGGGCACGCGATGAGCGGAGCGCAGGTGATCCGGGTACTGGTGGTCGATGACGAAGCCTTGATCCGCACAGGCTTCACGCACATTCTCAATACGGCGGACGACATCGAGGTCGTCGCGGCGGTACCCGGAGGTCAGGCCGCGCGCGCGGTGCGGGAGCTGCTGCCCGACGTGGTCCTGCTCGACATCCGGATGCCGGACGTGGACGGGCTCAGCATTCTGGCCGACCTGCGCCGCATGCCGCAGGCCCCGGTGGTCGCCATGCTCACCACGTTCGACGCCGACGAATACGTGGCGACCGCCCTGCGTTCGGGCGCCGCCGGATTCCTGCTCAAGGACACCGACCCCGAGCAGCTTCCCCACCTCGTACGCACCCTGGCCGGGGGAGGGACCGTGCTGTCGTCCAAGGTCACCCGCCGAGTGGTGGACGGCTACCTCGACAACAGCGTTCGCGAGCCCACCGCCGTCCGCCTCGTCGCCCGGCTGACCGAGCGCGAGCGTGCCGTACTCGTCCTCATGGCCGAAGGACTCGCCAACACCGACATCGGCGAACGGCTGCACCTGAGCACCGGCACCGTCAAGGGCCACGTCACCAACGTGCTCGGCAAACTGCAGGTGAGCAGCCGCGTCCAGGCGGCGCTCATCGCCGAGCGCGCGGGTCTGCTGACTCCATCGCAGGACGAGGGCGCTCGGTGAGCTCCCGACAGCCGCCGGCTCTGCTGCTCGACATCGGTCTTGTCGGGCTCGCGGTGGCGGACGTATGGATTCACGTCGAAGTCGCGGATCGATGGGCCGCTGCCTGTGCGTTCCTCGGCGCCCTCGCCCTCATGCTGCGTCGCCGCATGCCACTGACGACCTTCGTCCTCACGCTCCCCACCGCCCTGGTCACCGACGCGGTGGTCGCCCCCATGACCGCGCTGTACACGCTCTCCTCACTCAGCCGCCACCGTCTCCTGCTGGCCGGCTGCGCGCTGATCTATGCGGTCATCGACTTCCTGCCCTGGCCGTGGTCGTCCCTGGACGCCACCGAACTGTCCCAAACGAGCTCCCTGTTCCGCATCAGCTACGACCTGGCCACCGCGGCCGCTCCCGTCTTTCTGGGCCAACTCGTCCAGGCCCGACGCGAACTCTCCCTGCGGCTCGCCGACATCACCGAGGCCCGCGAGCACGAGCGGCTGCTGACCGCCCAGAGCGTTCTGGCGAAGGAACGCGCACAGCTCGCCCGGGAGATGCACGACGTGGTCTCCCACCAGGTCAGCCTCATCGCCGTACAGGCCGGAGCACTCCAGGTGGGCAGTCAGGATCCCGAAACGCGACAGGCCGCGGCCGCGATCCGCCGCCTCAGCGTGCAGACCCTGGACGAACTGCGGCACATGGTCAGCGTTCTGCGGGCCTCCGGCAGCAGGCCCACGGAACTCGCGCCCCAGCCTTCCCTCGCCGACCTGGAGCGTCTCGTCGACGCCAGCGGTATCGAAGCGACGCTGGAGACCGACCTGCCCGACGGGCTTCCGCCCACCGTCCAGCGCGCCGTGTACCGCACCGTCCAGGAAGCGTTGACCAACGCCCGCAAACACGCTCCCGGAGCCGCGGTGACCGTACGGATCCATCGCAGGGACGGCACCCTCCACACCCGCATCACCAACACCGCCCCCACCCGACGCGCGCTCGCCCTGCCGAGCGCCCACCACGGCCTGGTCGGCCTGGCCCAACGAGCCGAGCTCCTCGGTGGCACCGTCACTTCCGGTCCCACGGCCCAAGGGGGCTACGAGCTCTGGCTGAAACTGCCCGTCGAAAGGAACCAATGAGCGCAACGGGTGACCGATGCCGCGTTCGGCCAGGTGGCGGGGGTGCACCGGCCGGTCGGCGGGGTGGTTCCGGACACCTGGCGGATGTCGCAGCGGGAGGCTTTCACCGACGCTGGAGCACATGAGGCACGACGCAGCGTCGGCCGTTCCGTCCACGGCCGGGGTCCGCTGATCAAGCATCCATCGCGTGGTCTCGCTCCATCCGGAGTCACGCCGGGCCAAGAAGGAGGTCGTCTCATGACGATCCGCCTGACGTTTCTGTGTGTGCCCGGCGGTGACGCCACCCTGGATCCACTCCTCGGTGACGCTCCCCTGAGCGAGCGCAGCCTGCTTTCGGCAGGCGCCGCGGGAGCAGCGCTCCCTCCTCATGAGCTGGCCGTCCGGGCGCCCTCGATCCGCTGCTCGCAGACCGCCGACGCCGTCGGCCTGGCGGCAGCGTCCGAGCCTGGGCTGCGCGATCTCGACGTCGGTACATGGTGCGGTCGCACCCTCGACGAAGTCGCCGCGACCGACCCCGACGGGTTCACCGCGTGGTTCACGGACCCGGATGCCGCGCCACACGAGGGTGAGTCCGTACGGCAGCTCTGCCGCCGGACAGCGAACTGGCTGAGCGGCCTGACGCCCGACACGGGCAGTGCGGTCGCTGTCACGGAAGCAGCCGTTGTCCGCGCCGCGATCATTCACGCTCTGGGGGTACCGGCAAGAGCCTTTTGGCATCTCGCCGTGCCGCCGCTGTCCCTGATCTCCTTCACCCGGCGAGGTGGCTGCTGGGATGTCCGGCTCGGCTACGTCCCTCCCCGGGAGGACCGGCCGTGGCTCCCGTCGCGATCAGCGACGCTGGTACACGCCGACAGGGTTCAGTCCACGCCGGCCCACCTGGGCGCCGGGGAACGATCAAGTTCGTCCCGGGATGCGATCTTCGTGAGCTGCAGGTAGGACCGCCCGCTCCGGGTGATGCGGTTGATTACCACCTTCTGGTGCAACTGCGAGGGCTCTCGCCGGCCTGGGTGCCCGCGCAGGACGACCAGGTGGCCGTGCTCTCCGGCACCAAGACCCGCCGCTACCGTTTCGTCTCGATGTCGGCCACGCAAACGGCTTCCGGGGCTGTTGCCGTGCCGGTGTCGGACGGTCGGTGTAACGCCGATCACGTACCGCACAAGGTGTGTCATACACGGGTAGGGTGATCGGCGTCTCAGGTCACACGGCTAGACAGGGGGATGCCATGCCGTCAGACCGTCAGTTGAAAGAACTAGGACAATTTCTGAAGGTGCGCCGGGCGGAGGTGACCCCCACCGAAGTGGGTCTGCCTGCGGCCGGAGTACGCAGAACACCCGGGTTGCGCCGTGAGGAAGTGGCGCTCCTGGCCGGCGTCGGAGTGTCCTGGTACACGTGGATCGAGCAGGGACGGGCCGAGAACGTGTCCGCCGAGGTGCTCTCCGCGATCTCCCGGGTCCTCAACCTGGACGACACCCAGCGTCAGTACGTGTGGCGGCTCGCCGGCCTGGGCTCGTCCCACACCGCCTCCTCGCCGCCGCCGGACGCGGAGTCCCTCCAGCCCTTCGTCGACAACTGGCTGCCCAACCCCGCCTACATCGCCGACCGGGTGTGGAACGTGGTGGTGGCGAACTCCGCGGCCCGCGAACTGATGGCGCTGGACTGCGGCAGTGGCAACGTGATGGAGGACTTCTTCCTCAACTCGCAGGCGCGCAACCGGTATCCGCACTGGGACCAGGACGCGGCGACGCTGGTGGCGCGATTCCGGGCGCATGCCGCCAACCACCCGGGAGACCCGCTGCTCGCGGCGGCGGTGGACCGGCTGCTCTCGCGGAGCAAGCAGTTCTCGGCGCTCTGGAACGCGCAGGAAGTGCAGGAGGACTCCTGCGGCATCGACCTGCTGGAGCACCCGCGGGCCGGCGAACTGTCCCTGCGGCGGACGACGCTGGACTTCACTCCCCGGCTGGGCCTGCGGCTCACCGTGTTCCTGCCGGTCCCGGGCACCCGGGCCGAGCAGGCCCTGAGGCTTCTCACCCTGACGCACGGACTGACGGGTTCGGCCGCCTGAGGGGTGGTGGTCCCGCCGCCGCACCGGCGGGACCACCGCCCTTTTCTTTCCTCTTCATTCTTTTCTTTCTTTTCTTCTCTGTCGAAAGAGACTTCGTCATGTCTGCTGTGTTGCCGCTGGAGCGGCTGACACGCCCCTCGCCGCTGCGCTCGCTCACCTTCGGGGACTGGCGGTTGACCCATGTCCCGGACGGAATGGTCCAGTTGAGGCCGGACGGCTGGTTCACCGGACTCGGCCCGGACGACCTCGCCGCGCTCGCCCCCTACCAGGACGCGGACGGTTTCCTGGTCGCTTCGGTGGGCGGCCTGCTGATCGAGCATCAGGGCCGGTCCCTGCTGATCGACGCCGGATTCGGCCCGCGGCGCCTGGAGGCGACGCAGACGCATCCCGCCCTGGGCGTGCTGGCGGGCGGCGAACTGGCCGAACACCTCCAGACCGCGGGGGTGCCCGCGGAAGCGGTGGACACGGTGGCCTTCACCCATCTGCACGACGACCACATCGGCTGGGCGCTGGCGGGCGGGGGTGCTCTCTTCGAGGGCGCCACGTCCATCGTGCTCTCGGCGACCGAATGGCGTGAGCGGGGCAGCCTGCTTCCGCCGCGGCTGGCCGGCCGGGTGCGTACGGTCGCGGACGGCGGCGAGGTGTTTCCCGGCGTGACCCTCCGGGAGTGGCCCGGACACACCGGAGGTCACGCGGGATACGTGGTGGACCTCGCCGACGCGCAGTCCGGGGACGACGGCGTCCGCCGGGTGCTGGTGCTCGGGGACGTACTGCATTCCCCCGCACAGGCGGCGCATCCCGAGTGGCCGGTGTTCTTCGACAGCGGCGGTGGCCAGGCGGTCGCGACGCGCCGGGCCGTGCTCGACGAGGCCGCCCGGCCGGGGACCGTCTGCTACGCCGGGCACTTCGCCGACGTGGTCTTCGGCCGGGTCACCGCCGCGGACGGCGGACACCGGTGGGAGGCCCTGGGCTGAACGGGCCATGTCCTGACGGGAGTTGAGCGGCCATGGGCCGGGGCGCCGCTGCGCCCCGGCCCTCCGTGTGTACTCCGGCCCCTCCGGTGCCAAGGATCCGCCCCTCAGGGCTCGCGGGCCCCTGGGAGCGAGGGGCCCGCGAGCCTGTTGGTGGCGACCAATATGTTGAGCGCGCACTGTTTGAAGATCGCGATCGCCGCGAGGCTTCTTGCCATGCCGAAGACACAGTCCGCACAACTCTCCATGACGGGGAAGCAGAAGGCGATCCTCATCGTCCTGCTGGGCGCCCAGTTCATGTTCGCCGTCGACTTCTCCATCCTCACCGTCGCCCTGCCGAAGATCGGCTCGGACCTCGGGTTCGGGCTCGACAGCCTGCAGTGGGTCTCCACCGCGTTCGCCCTGACCGCAGCCGGTTTCATGCTCCTCTTCGGACGCATCGGCGACCTGGTCGGCCGTAAGAAGCTCTTCCTGATCGGCATGGCGCTGCTGACCGTCTCCTCGCTGGTCGGCGGTCTGGCCACCAGCCCTGAGCTGATGATCGCGGCCCGTGTGGCCCAGGGTCTCGCCACCGCAGTCGTCACCCCGTCGGGCATGGCGCTGATCACCACCAGCTTCGAGGAGGGGCCGCTGCGCACCAAGGCGCTCGGCCTGAACGGTGCGCTGCTCTCCCTCGGGTTCGCGGGCGGCGCGGTGCTCGGCGGCGTGCTCACCGACCTGCTCTCCTGGCGCTATGACTTCTTCATCAACGTCCCGGTCGGCGTGGCTCTGTTCTTCGCCGCCACTGCGGTGATCAAGGAGTCGGTGTCCGAGGACCGGCCCAAGCTGGACGTGCCCGGTTCGATCACCGTCACCGCGGGTCTGCTCGCCTTCGTGTACGGCATCACCGGCGCCGAGCGCGAGGGCTGGGGCTCCCCGCAGACCTGGGGCACGCTGCTGGTCGCCGCCGTGCTGCTGATCTCCTTCTACGTGATCGAGCTGCGGGCCGCCGCTCCCCTCGCCCCGGTGCGCATCCTGAAGGCCAACTCCGTCAAGTTCGGCAACCTCGGCGGTCTGATCACCTTCTCCATGGAGTCCGCGCTCTCCTTCCTGCTCACCCTCTACCTGCAGCAGGTGCTGCACCTCAACCCGTTCCAGACCGGCCTGATGTTCGGCTTCCTGGGCCTCGGCGCGTTCCTCGGCGGCACCTTCGCCTCGAAGATCCTCGCCCGTACCGGGTCCAAGGGCGGCATGGTGCTCGGCCTGGCCGTGCAGGGTGTGATGACCGGCGTGCTGTTCCTGCTGGGTGAGAACAAGACCATGGGCATCGCCGCCGTCCTGGTCACCACGTTCGTCGGCGGCTTCGGCCACGTCCTGGCGATCGTCTCCTACACCGTCATCTCCACCTCCGGCATCGAGGACAGCGAGCAGGGCCTGGCCACCGGTCTGGCCGCCATGACCCAGCAGATCGGCTTCACGCTCGGCATCCCGGTGATGTCGGCCATCGCCGCCTCGCAGTACGGGGTGCTGAAGAACGGCGTCGCCTCCAAGGCCGGCGTCCTGGACGGCACCACCTTCGCCATCCTCGTCGACGGTCTGGTCGTCATCGCCGGTGCTCTCGTCATCGCCGTCCTGCTGCGCAGCGCGAACTCCAGCACCTCCGCCCCGGTCCGCGCCGCCAGCGACGAGGAGGAGCCCAGCCTCACGGCCGCCCACTGACCAGCGCTCCGGGTCCCCCACGCGGGCGCGGGGTTCCTCGCCCCGCACCCGCCCGTCAGTGCCCGAGGAAGGAAACCAGATGTCTGTCCAGTCTGCTTCGCCCGTTCTGCCCGCCGCGGCGCCGCCGTATCTCGCGGACGTCTCCGACTACCTCGGCGCGCCCGAACGCCGCTTCTTCGGCGAGGGCTACAAACGCGCCCGACACCACCTGACCGGCTTCCACATACCCGAGGCGGACGGCGCGGCCGCCGAAGCGCCCCGGCTGGGCGCCACCGCGCAGGTCACCTACCCGAGCGACTGGTCCCGCAAGGGCGACGTCGACCAGCGGCCGCACCTGTCCACGGTCGACGTCCTGCTGCTCGCCGCCCAGCTCACCGAGGCCCTGCTCACCGCCCACCTCGGGCTCACCGAGCAGGAGCTGGCCACCGTCTGGCTCGCCCGGGTCCGCATCAAGGCCGGTTCCCGTCCGGTGGAGGACGACCTGGCCGGGTTCCCGGTGACCGCCTACGTGGCCGACCGGCTGCCCTCCCCGCAGCCCGGTCGCGCCCGTACCGCCGTCGAGGCCACCGTGGGCACGCTGCGCGTCCGCCTGGAGGCCGACCACCCGGACATCCGTCCGGGCGAGCGTTCCGCCGTCGAACCCGCGGTCCGCGACGGCGGCTACGGTGACGCCGGCCGGCTCGGTGGCCAGCGCGTCGAGAGCATGCAGGTCAGGCCGGGCACCAACGTCGCCACCGCGGACGTCCGCCTCAGCGGCGGCCCGGACGGCGCACTCGGCGGCATGGAGGGCGAACACCAGCCGTCCGTGCACCTCGTGGACGCCTTCGTGACCGCCCTGCAGGTCGGACAGGTCCTGCTGTACGAGCTGGACCAGGTGCCGCGGTCCGCCTCCGACACCCTGTGGATGCGCAGCACGCTGCTGGAGGCCGCCACCCCGCACCGTCCGCGCATCGCCCCCGACGGCGGCCCGCTGCCGCTGCGCGCGGAGCTGCGCGACGCCGTCCTGCTCCACAACCGCCATGGCGAGACCTGGCGCCGCGCCGACATCGTCGCGACCCTCGCCGACATCACGGTCGTCTGCTCGGTGGCCCACCGCCTGTCGCAGACCACCACCTGAACCCACACACCACGGCGCTCAGACACCAGAGCCGCGGCGCCGTCCGTCACCCACGGGAGAATCACGTGAAGCTCGCCATCGCCGGCACCTACTCCGTCGGCAAGACCCTGACCACGATGGCCGTCTCGCATCTGACCGGCCTGCCCCGGTCCTCCGCCAAGACCATGCGGGAGCTGCTCCCGATCTCCATCCCCGGCAAGACGCTGGAGGAGTGCACCCCGGCCGAGCTGATCATGCTGATCATGCGGCGCAACCAGGAGCGCGCGGTCAACGAGTCCCACCTGCCCGACGGCTTCGTCTCCGACGGCTCCTCGCTGCACGAGTGGGCCTACGGCACCGTCCGCGTCCTGGTCGGCATCAACCCGAACGAGTCGATCAACCTGGAGACGGTCGAGGTCAGCGAGGAGGTCGGCTTCTACGCCAAGGTCCTCGAGCAGATGGCCGTGCCCGCCAAGCAGCACGCCCGCGCCACCTACGACTCCTTCGTCCACCTGCCCATCGAGTTCCCGCTGGTCCCCGACGGGCACCGCCCGGTCAACGAGCGCTTCCGGTCCCTCGCGGACGAGCTGATGCTCAAGACCCTGGACGAGCTGCACATCCCGTACCACTCGGTGGGCGGCACCATCCCCGAGCGCCTTCAGAAGATCATCGACATCTACGGTTTCAAGCCTGTGATGAGCATCGACGAGGCGATCGAGAAGGCCCAGGCCGAGTACGCGCTCATCGACACCAGCTCGGAAATCGCCCGCGTAGCCGCCTGAGCCCCGGCCGTGGGGCGGCCGTCGTCAGGCCGCCCCGCGGCGGGCCCGTACCCGTCCGTAAGCCACCACTACAGACAGAGCCGCCACAGACACACTCAGCACCGGACACCACACAAAAAAAGAAAGACGGGGGAGAACACATGCCGTACGCGGTCCTGCAAGGGCTGGGCACTTATCTACCGGCGAGGCGCGTCACCAACGACGAACTCGCGGAGATGTTCGACACTTCCGACGAGTGGATCACCACCCGTACGGGAATCAAGGAGCGTTGCTGGGCCGAGCCCGGCCAGTCCACGGGTGACCTGGCCACCGAGGCCGGCCGTCGTGCCCTGAAGTCCGCCGGTCTCGACGACGGGGCCGATGTGGGCCTTCTGGTCGTCGCCACCACCACACCCGACCATCCCTGCCCCGGTACCGCGCCCGACGTCGCGGCCCGGCTGGGGCTCGCGAACGCCGCCGCGTACGACATCTCCGCGGTGTGCTCCGGCTTCGTCTACGCCCTCGAAGCCGCCGCCAACGCCATCCAGGCGGGCCGGGTCGAGCGGGCGCTGGTCATCGGGGCCGAGACGTATTCCACGATTCTCAGCCCGAACGACCGCACCACCTCCGTGATCTTCGGTGACGGCGCCGGGGCTGTCGTGCTGTCCTGCGGCGCCGCGGACGAGCCGGGCCGGCTGCTCGGCTTCGACCTGGGCAGCGACGGCACCGGCAAGGACCTCATCCAGATCCCGGCGGGCGGGTCCCGGCAGCGCGGCAGCGGTCTGGCCGCGGCCGAGGACGACTACTACTTCACCATGCAGGGCAAGAAGGTGTTCGCCCACGCGGTGCACCGGATGTCGGACTCCTCGCTGGCCCTGCTCAAGAGCGTCGGCTGGAGCGCGGACCAGGTCGGGCACCTGGTCGGCCACCAGGCCAACCTGCGCATCCTCAGGGCCGTCGCCGAGCAGCTCGGCCTCGACACCGACCGTGCCGTCACCAACATCGAAAAGGTCGGCAACACCTCCGCCGCGTCCATTCCCCTGGCTTTGGCCGATGCGGCGGCCGCGGGAGCGTTCCAGCCCGGCGAGCGCATGCTGCTGACCGCTTTCGGCGGCGGCCTCACCTGGGGATCCGCCGCTCTCACCTGGCCGGACATCACCCCGGTCTGACCGGGTGGCCCCTCGTGTCGGGCACCGCCCACGGCGCGCGCGACACAGGGCCCCCGCAGTCGGACCCCGGGCGTGCACCACAGTCGCTGCACGCTCCCCATTCCCAGCGCGCACCACGGCCGTAGCGCGCTTCACCTGCCCTGCGCGCACCACAGCCGCTGCGCGCTCCGCATTCCTCGCGCGACCACAGCCGTCGCGCGCGTCACGTCCCCCACTCACAGCACAGCGTCCGCGGGCGCCACACGCCCCGCGCGCATCGCACCGGAACGTGCACCACACCGAACCGGAAAGGAAGCCCCTGCCATGAGCAGCTCCGTCGCGACCACCGCCGTCACCGCCCTCGCCGACGCGGTCCTGGCCCTCCTCGTCGACAAGTACGAGGCCCCCGCCGAGACCACCACCGTCGACACCGAATTCGAACTCCTCGGCTTCGACTCGCTCATCCTCGTCGAGGTCGCCGTCGACCTCAGCCGCCGCTTCGGTATCGAGGTCGCCGACGACGAGCTCCAGGAGGCGGGCACGGCCGCCGGGGCCGCCGAGGTCCTGGCCGCCAAGGGCGCGGTCGTCTGACCCTGCCGGCGCTCTAGTCCGGCCCCCTCCGTCACCAGCGCGGCCGGCCCTGCCCGGGCCGGCCGCGCCCCTCCACCGGGATGGACCCGCCATGACCTCCGCCGAGCACCGCCCCGCGGCCTTCTTCGACGTCGACAACACTCTGACCCGCGGCACCGCGCTCTTCCGCTTCCTCGCCTACTGGTACGCCGCCCAGGGCAGACCTGCGCACGACGCCGTACAGGAACGGCAGCGGCTGAAAGCCATGACCACGGCCGGTGTCAGCCGGGAGGAGACCAACCGGGCCTTCTTCCGGCTGCTCGCCGGCGCCCCGGCCGCCGAGATCACGCGGCTCGCGGAGGACTGGTTCCGTGCCGAACTGGCCCAGGGCTGCTTCTTCCACGAGCCGGTCCTCGAAGCGCTGCACGCCCACCGCCGGAACGGCGACCTGGTCGTCCTGGTCTCCGGCTCGTTCCCGGCGGTGCTCCTGCCCGTTCTGGAGCACTGCGGAGCGCATCACCTGCTGTGCACCGAGCCCGAGATCACCCCGGTCGCCCGCACCTACACCGGCCGGCTGGCCGACCGCCCGCACCAGCCGATGATCGGCAGCGCCAAGGCGGCGGCCGTGCGGGAGCTGGCCGCCGCCCACCGCATCGACCTGGCCTCCTCCACCGGCTACGGCGACCACGTCTCCGACGCCCCGCTGCTGTCCGTCACCGGCCGCGCCGTGATCGTCGGCGACGACCCGGACCTGAGGCGCCTCGCCGCCCACCACGGCTGGCACCGGCTCCCCAAGGCGCCCCTTCCCCCCGCCGTACCCCTGCCCGAACCGAACCCCGCCCGTCCAGGAGCACTGCTGTGAGGATCGCCGTCGTCGGCGCCTACGGAGCCGGCAAGACCACCCTGATCACCGCCGCCACCGCCCGTACCGGGCTGCCCGCCGCGCACGGCACCCCGATGCGCGACCCGCTCGGCAGCCGGCCCAAGCCGCTGGAGGAGGCCACCGAGCCCGAACTCGTCCAGCTCGTCGTGCGCCGCCACGCCGAGCGGCTCCTCGCCGAGGCCGCACACCCGAGGGGGTTCCTCTCCGACGGCTCCCTCCTCCACGAGTGGGTCTACGCCACGGTCCGGCTCGCCGTCGGCCTCCACCCCGGCAGTGACCGGGAGCCGCAGGCCGTGACGGCCGGCTCGGACAACCCCTACCGGCAGGTGCTCGACCATCTCGGCCGCGAGTTCCTGTACCGCGCCCTCGACTCCTACGACCTCTTCGTCCACCTCCCCGTCGCGTTCCCGCTCCGCGACGAACAGCCCCCCATCAGCGAGCACTTCCGCGCCCTGTCCGACCGGCTGCTGCTGGACACCCTCCGCACCGCCGGTGTCACCGTGCACACCGTCACCGGTGGTCCCGAGGCGCGGCTCGACGCCCTGCTCGACCTGGCCCGCCCGGTTGCCCGCACCCCCTGAGCAGGCCCCCCGGACCAGCCAACCCGACCCCGATCACCGGAAAGGAACCCCAGAACCACCATGCGTGCGATCGGCATTCCCTCCTACGGCTCGCCCGACGTCCTCGCCGTCGTCGAGCGCCCCGTGCCCGAAGCCGGCCCCGGCCAGGTACGCATCAAGGTCGCGGCCGCCGCCGTCAACCCCACCGACCTGATGCTCCGCTCCGGTGAACTCGCCCCCTACATGGCCGACTTCACCGCGCCGTACACCCCCGGCATGGACGTCTCCGGCCACATCGACGCTCTCGGGCCGGACACCGCGGGCTTCGCGGAGGGCGACCGCGTCGTCGCCTTCGTCAACCCGTTCACCGATCTGGGCGGCGCCCAGGCCGAGTACGTGGTCGTTCCCGCGGACCAGGTGGCCGCGCTGCCCGACACGCTGCCCCTGGTCGAGGCGGCCGGGCTGCCCATGAACGCCCTCACCGCCCATCAGGCGCTCGACCTGGCCGACCTCGCGCCCGGCGCGACCGTGGCGGTCACGGGCGCGGCCGGCGCGCTCGGCGGCTACGCCGTCCAGCTCGCCGCGCAGCGCGGTCTGCGGGTCGTCGCCGACGCGCGCGACGAGGACCGCGATCTGGTCCTGGGCCTCGGCGCTCACACCGTGGTACCCCGGCACGCCGACCCGCAGGACACCGTGGCCGCCTACCGCGCCGCCCTTCCGCACGGCGCCGACGCCGTGGTCGACGCCGCCGTACTCGGCGCCGCCGCGTTGGACATCGTCGCCGACGGCGGTCACCTGGTCCGCTGCCGCCCCTACGACCTGCCCGCACCCCGAGGCATCGTCCTGCACCAGGCCTTCGTCGTCGCCCACCCCGACAAGGCAGGCGCCCTGCGGGAACTCGTCGGCCTCGCGGCCCTGGGCGCCCTCAGCCTGCGCACCGCGGACCGGTTCGCCCCCGAGGAGGCCGCGGAGGCGCACCGCCGGCTGGAGAAGGGCGGCGTCCGGGGACGCCAGCTGATCGTGTTCTGAGGGCTTGCGCGGCCCCGCCCGACCTGTCGGGCGGGGCCGCGCTGTCGAAGGCGCGGGCCGCAGAGACAGGCCGACCAAGCCACACGTCACTTGAGGGAGGGGCACGATGACAACGAGCCAGGAGGCCACCGCCGATCTCGGCGGGCTGCTGGTCCGGGCCGCGACACAGTTCCCGGAGCACGGGGTGCGTTACCGCTCGGCGGAGCAGCCCCTCGACTTCACGCTCCGCACCTATCCGCACCTCCTGGCGGAGTCGCTCCGTCTGCTCGGCTCCCTGCGGAAGGCGGGGGTGCGTCAGGGCCGGGTCGTGGCGCTGCTGCTCGAACGCCCCGAGGACTTCGTACCGGCCTTCTGGGCATGCCTGCTCGGAGGCTTCACCGTCTGCCCGCTGGTTCCCACCCGGAACGACCCGCAGCGCTGGGCGGCGCAGCTGAGCCACGTCGACACCCTGCTCGACGGACCGCTCGTGGTCACCGACCGCCGGACCCGTGAGGAACTCCCCGCCGTCGAGGGGCTGGCGGTCGCCACGTTCGAGGACCTCATGGCGGCAGCGGCCGACACGGACCCGGACGCGGTCGAGGTGACCACCGCGGGTCCGGACGACGTCGCGCTGCTGGTGCTCACCTCCGGCTCCACCGGCGCCGCCAAGGCGGTCCGGCTCACCCACGGCAACCTGCTGGCCTCCATGGCCGCGAAGGCCGAGACGCAGTCGCTCACCTCGGACGACGTGACGCTCAACTGGATCTCGTACGACCATGTCGCCGCGCTGCTGGAGGCGCACCTGCTGCCGCTGTCCGTCGGGGCCGTGCAGCTGCAGGCCTCGCCGGAGTCGGTGCTGGCCGACCCCCTGCACTTCCTGGAGCTGATCGACGCCCACGGGGTGACGATGACGTTCACCCCCAACTTCCTGCTGGGGCTGATCAACAAGGCCCTGGACCAGCTGTCGTCCCCGCTGCCCCTGGACCTGTCCCGCCTGCGGCACATCGTCTCCGGCGGTGAGGCCAACCCGGTTGCCACGGGCACCGGCTTCCTCGACCGGCTGGCGCCGTACGGGCTGCACCGCGGGGCCCTGTGGCCCGCCTTCGGGATGACCGAGACCTGCGCCGGCAGCATCTACAACCGGGAGTTCCCGGACGCCGACCTCGGGGCCGAGTTCGCGGCGGTCGGCCGGCCGGTCGGCGGGCTCCGGATCAGGGTCGCGGCCGAGGGCGGCGACACCCCCCTCGCCGAGGGCGAGACCGGCGAGGTGCAGCTATCGGGCCCGATGATCACCGGCGGGTACTGGAACAACAAGGAGGCGACCGAGGACGCGTTCACGGCGGACGGCTGGTTCCGGACCGGTGACCTCGGCCGGCTCGCCGGGGGACGGCTGACCCTCGTGGGGCGCAGCAAGGACAGCATCATCGTCAACGGCGTCAACTACTACAGCCACGACCTCGAGTCCGTGCTCCACGACCTCGAAGGCGTCGAGAAGTCGTACGTCGCCGCGTTCCCGACCCGCCCGCAGGGCAGCGACACCGAGCAGCTGGCGGTCGCGTTCGCCGTCACCCCCGACGTGGCCGGCGACGAGGCGGCGCTGCACCGCCTGCTCATCGCGATCAGGAACAGTGTCGTCCTGCACTGGGGCTTCCGCCCGGCGCTGCTGCTGCCGCTGCCCAAGGACGCCTTCCCGAAGACCAGCCTGGGCAAGATCCCGCGCTCGCTCATGCGACGCCGGCTGGAGTCCGGGGACTACGCCGAACACGTGGCAGCGGTCGAGGAGGTGGTGACCCGTCAGCTCGGCGGCTACGTCGCCCCCGAGGGCGCGGTCGAAGAGACGCTCGCGGAGCTGTACGGCGACCTCTTCGAGTCCGACCCGTCCACGATCAGTGCCACGGCCGGCTTCTTCGACCTGGGCGGGACGTCCCTGGACATCCTGCGCCTGAAGAGCCTGATCACCCAGCGCTTCCCCGGCGCCGACCTTCCGGTCCTCGCGATCCTCACCTCGCCCAGCATCCGCGAACTCGCGGCACGCGTCGAGGCCGGCCGCAGCGGGGAGCCCGCACCGTACGACCCGATCGTCCCGCTGCAGACCAGCGGGGAGGGGACGCCCCTCTTCTGCGTCCACCCCGGGGTCGGCGAGGTCCTCGTCTTCGTCAACCTGGCCAAGTACTTCGTCCACGAGCGGCCCTTCTACGCGCTGCGGGCACGCGGGTTCAACCCGGGAGAGAAGCCGTTCGAGAGCTTCGACGAGATGGCGCGCAGCTACGCGGACGCCATCCGCGCCAAGCAGCCGCACGGCCCCTACGCGATCGCCGGGTACTCCTTCGGCGCGGCGGTGGCCTTCGAGGTGGCCAAGCTGCTCGATGCGGAGGGCGAGCGCGTGGACTTCCTCGGCAGCTTCAACCTGCCCCCGCACATCAAGTACCGCATGGACGAACTCGACTTCGTCGAGACCGCGGTCAACCTGGCCATGTTCCTGGACCTGATCACCAAGCAGCAGGCCAAGACCCTGCCCGCCGAGCTGCGCCCGCTGGGCAAGCGCGAGCAGCTCAGCCATCTGCTCGACATCGCTCCCCCGGACCGGCTCGCCGAACTCGACCTGGACCTGGAGCGGTTCACCGCCTGGGCGGACCTCGCCGACGGCCTCACCGGCCTCGGCCGGACCTACCACCCCTCCGGCAGCGTCGCCGCGATGAGCGTCTTCTACGCCGTCCCGCTGCGCGGCACCAAGCAGGACTGGCTGAACAACGAGCTGAAGCGCTGGCAGGACTTCACCCGCGAGGCGCCCCGGTACCTCGACGTGCCCGGCGAGCACTACACCCTCATGGGGCCCAGGCACGTGGCCGCCTTCCAGTCGATCCTGCGCGCGGAGCTGGACCGGGCGCTGTCCGGCAGCTAGGGAAAGGAGCGACTCACGGATGGACAGCACTTCGATGCCGACGGGCAAGAAGATCCTGATCACCGGGGCGACCGGTCTGGTGGCCCGCACCGCGGCCGAGACGCTCGCGGAGCACAACGAGGTGTGGTGCCTCGGGCGCTTCTCGGACCCGGAGGTGGAGCGCCGGTTCCAGGACCGGGGCATCCGGACCTGGCGCTGGGACATGGCCGGGGACGGACTCGACGGGCTTCCCGACGACTTCACCCAGGTGCTGCACGCGGCGGTCGAGCGCGGCGCAGGGGACTTCGAGGAGGTGGTGGCGGTGAACTCCGTCGCCACCGGCCGCCTGATGACCCACTGCCGCGCCGCGGAAGCCTTTCTGTTCCTCTCCACCAGCGCGGTCTACGCGCCCCAGGCGCTCGACCACCGGTACACCGAGTCCGACCCGCTGGGCACCGAGTCGGCGTTCCTGCCGACGTACCCGGTCGGCAAGCTGGCCACCGAGGGCGCGGTCCGGGCCCTCGCCGTGACGCTCGGCCTGCCCACCACCATCGCCCGGCTCAACGTCGCCTACGGGCCGCACGGGCACGGCGGGCTCCCGGTCATCTTCCACCGGCTGATGCTCGCCGGGGAGCCGATCGCCGTCCCCCACGACGGGCAGCACTACTGCTCCCTGATCCACACCGACGACATCGCGCGCCACGTGCCCGGGCTGTGGGCCGCGGCGACGGTGCCCGCAACCGTCGTGAACTGGGGCGGGGACGAGGTCGTCGGCGTACGGGACCTCATGACGTACGTCTCCGAACTCACCGGCGTCCCGGTCGACTTCGTGCCGAGCGACGCCACCCGCGCAGTCGTCGCGTACGACGACACCCGCCGCAGGAGCCTCGTCGGCGACTGCGAGAGGTCCTGGCGCGACGGGGTCCGGCAGGCCCTGGAAGCGCACTTTCCCGGCAGCGTCGTAGCCGGCCCCAAGAGAGAGGTTCTCCACCCGTGACCAGTGAAACGTCCACCGAACCGCAGGTGCTGGGGCTGCTGGAGCGCGCGCTGAGCGCCAGCTGTGCGGCCTCGCTGCGTGCGGCCGTGAAGCTCGGCCTCGCCGACGCCCTCGGTGACACCCCGGCGACCGCGGACGACCTCGCCCTGGCGGTCGGCGCCGACCCGGACGCACTGCGGCGGCTGCTGCGCTCGCTCACCTGCTACGAGGTCTTCGCCGAGGACGCCGAGGGCCGGTTCGTCCAGACGGAGGTCTCGCGGCTGCTGCGCACGGACGCCCCGGACGGCCTCGACCAGCTCGTGCTGTGGATGACCGAGCCGTGGACCTGGGAGCTGTGGGGCCGTCTCGACGAGTCGGTCCGCACCGGGAAGGACGTGTTCGTCGATCTGCACGGCCGGGAGTTCTTCGACCATGTGCACACCGCCTGGCCGGAGTCCGCGGAGGTGTTCGACCGCGCGATGACCCAGGCGAGCCGGCAGTCCGCCACGGCCATCGCCGGCGTGCTGCCGCTGTCCGGTGCGCGGACCGTCGCCGACATCGGCGGCGGACAGGGCTTCCTGCTGGCCTCGCTGCTGGAGCACCACCCCGACGTCCAGGGGATCCTGTTCGACCGGCCCGACGTGATCGCGGGCGCCGACGCCCGGCTGCGCGAGGGCGGGGCGCTCGCCGAGCGGGTACGGCTGCTGTCCGGCGACTGCCGCGAGGAGGTCCCGGCCGGCGTCGACGCGTACGTCTTCAAGAACATCCTCGGCATGAACGACGAGGACGCCGTCGTCGTGCTGGGCAACGTCATGAGGACCGCCCGCCCCGGCGCCGGCGTGATCATCGTGGAGAACCTCGTCGACGACGGGGCGGGGCAGAGGTTCAGCACCGCGATGGACCTGCGGATGCTCCTCACCGTCGGCGGCCGCAAGCACACCCGGCAGGGCCTGGTCGGGCTCGTGGAGCGGGCGGGCCTCGTCGTCCGGGACGTGCGGCCGGTCAACTCCTACCAGCACATGATCGAGGCCACGACGCCCGCGTAGCGGCGGCTGCCGCAGTCGGACCGATGGAGCGAGAGAAGGGTTGAGTCCACATGACCGAGGCCGCCGACGTACTGGTGGTGGGGGCCGGACCCACCGGCCTGCTGCTGGCCGGTGACCTGGCCACGGCCGGGGTGCGGGTCACCCTGCTGGAGCGGCGCGAGCACGCCGACGCCAACATGACCCGCGCCTTCGCGGTGCACGCCCGCACCCTGGAGGTGCTGGACGCCCGCGGCCTCGCCGACGAACTCATCCCCCTCGGCCGGACGGCGCCCGTCGTCGGGGTCTTCGGCAAGCTCGAACTGCACCTGCACCGGCTGCGCAGCCGCTTCCCGTTCGTGCTGATCACCCCGCAGTACAACGTCGAGGGGCTCCTGGAGCGGCGTGCGCTCGCCGCCGGGGTGCGGATCGTGCGCGGCGCCGAGGTGGTGGCGCTGCGGCAGACGTCCGACGCCGTGGAGGTGGACCCGGCCGCCGTGCAGCGGCTGACCGGGATCGGCTTCCCCGGCCGGTCGGTGGTGAAGTCGGTGATGCTCGCCGACGTCCGGCTCAAGGACGTACCCGTCGACGCGGTGACCACCAACGCGAACGAGCACGGCTTCGCCTCCCTGGTGCCCTTCGGCGACGGCTGGTACCGGGCGATCGGCTGGGTCGCCGGGGACGAGCGGTCCGATGAGGCGCCGGTGGTGCCCGAGGAGCTGGCCGAGCAGCTGCGCCGGGTGCTCGGCTCCGACTACGGCATGCACGACCCGCGCTGGATCTCGCGCTTCCACAGCGACGAGCGGCAGGCCGAGCGCTACCGCGAGGGCCGGGTGCTGCTCGCGGGCGACGCCGCGCACGTGCACTCGCCGGCCGGCGGCATGGGCATGAACACGGGACTGCAGGACGCCGCCAACCTGGGCTGGAAGCTGGCCGCGGTCGTCCAGGGCCGGGCCCGGGAGCCGCTGCTCGACTCCTACGAGCAGGAGCGCCACCCCGTCGGGAAGCAGGCGCTGCGGATCTCCGGGGCGATCACCCGGGGCGTGCTGGGCACCCGCCGCAGCGGCCGCGTGCGCCGGCTGCGAGGCCTCGTCATGCCCGTGGTCTCCAGGCTCAGCTCGGCCACCCTGCTGGGGGAGCGCCTGCTCTCCGGCGTCGGCGTCTCCTACCCGGCGCCGCGCGGCAGCCACCGGCTCACCGGCCGCCGGGCGCCCGACCTGCGGCTCGCGGGCGGACAGCGGCTGTACGACGTGCTGCGCGGCGGCCGTTTCGTGCTGATCACCCGGGGCCGGCCGGTGCCGGAGACACAGTGGCTGCGCCTCGCCGCCCCCGCCGGAAGCCTGCGCACCACGCTGCTGGTCCGCCCGGACGGCCACATCGCCTGGGCCGCCGACGACCTCGACGACCTCGACGACCTGGACACCGAAGGGCTGCGCGCGGAGCTGGAGCGGTGGCCGGCGGCGGATCGCTGAACCGTGGTCCACAGGCGCCGCGTGGCCCACGGGCGTCGAGTTCTTCGCAGGCGTCGTTTTCTCCACAGGCGTCGTTTTCTCCGCAGACCGAGTTGTCCACAGGGTGTGACGCGTTTCGGCCACCGGTTGTACCGTCTGCACGAGTTGATGTTCGAGCTGATCCGCGTGCGAGCGCGCGTGGGGGGTCTTCGGGGGAGGCGGTCGCGGTGACCGAAACCGGTGCGGGAACGGCGGGAACGGCGGAGACGGCCGAGCAGGCGGCGGTACCCCGGCTGCCCCGGATGCGCGGGTTCGCCGAGTGGCCGCCCCAGGGCTCGCCCAAGGAGGAGGGCAAGGCACTGCGGGCGAGCGTGCCGCGCGGTGCCCACCGCACCCTCGACCTGGACGGCTCCCGACCGGACGCGGTCACCGCGGTCGAGGAGTCCAACGCCGGCCGCATCCCCGAGCTGACGCCGATCCGCGTGGGCCGGATGGCGGCCACGCCGTTCGCCTTCCTGCGCGGCTCGGCCGGACTCATGGCCCACGACCTGGCGCGCACCCCCACGACCGGGATCGGCGCCCAGATATGCGGCGACGCCCACGCGGCCAACTTCGGCCTGTACGGCGACGCCCGTGGCGGCCTGGTCATCGACCTCAACGACTTCGACGAGACCGTGCACGGCCCCTGGGAGTGGGACCTGAAGCGGCTCGCCGCCTCGCTGGTGCTGGCCGGGCGCGAGGCGGGCGCCGACGAGGACACCTGCCGCAAGGCCGCCCGTGACGCGGCCGGCGCCTACCGGCGCACCATGCGGCTGCTGGCCAAGCTGTCGGTGCTGGACGCCTGGAACGCCATCGCGGACGAGGAACTGGTCTCCCACACCGACGCCCACGATCTGCTCGGCACCCTGGAGCGGGTCTCCGAGAAGGCACGGGCCAACACCAGCGGCCGGTTCGCGGCGAAGTCGACCGAGGAGGTCGCCGACGGCGGCCGGCGCTTCGTCGACGCGCCCCCGGTGCTGCGCCGGATACCGGACGCCGAGGCGGCCGCGGTGGCCGCGTCCCTGGAGCCGTACGTGGCGACGCTCTCCGAGGACCGGCTGCCCCTGCTGGCCCGGCACGCGGTGCACGACGTCGCCTTCCGGGTCGTCGGCACCGGCAGCGTGGGCACCCGGTCGTACGTGGTGCTGCTGCTGGACCACCGCGGGCAGCCGCTGGTGCTCCAGGTGAAGGAGGCCCGCCCGTCGGCGCTGGTCCCGCACCTGGCCACGGCCGGCTTCGAGGCCCCGCCGGTGGAGCACGAGGGACGCCGGGTGGTCCTCGGCCAGAAGCGGATGCAGGTGGTCAGCGACATCCTGCTGGGCTGGACGACGGTCGACGGGCGGCCCTTCCAGGTGCGCCAGTTCCGCAACCGCAAGGGCAGCGTCGACCCGGCCGCGCTCGCCGCCGACCAGGTCGACGACTACGGCCGGATGACCGGTGCCCTGCTGGCCCGCGCCCACGCCCACAGCGCCGACCCGCGCCTGATCGCCGGCTACTGCGGCAAGAACGAGGAGCTGGACGAGGCGATGGCCGACTTCGCCGTCGCCTACGCCGACCGCACCGAGGCGGACCACGCCGAGCTGGTGGCGGCGGTGCGCTCCGGGCGGATCGCGGCCGAGATGGGCGTGTGAGGGCGGGCGCGGGGAAGACAAGGGCTGAGGCGGTGGTGAGGGTGAGGTCCGAGGTGGTGGTGAGGTGAGGTACGTCGAGCTGACCGGCGGCGAGGGCGAGGAAGCGGGGTTCATCGACCCCCGGCCCTACCTCGACCGGCTGCCCTCCCTCGCGCCCGAACTGCCGCCGGGCGCCCGCGCGTTCGCCACCGACCCCGGGCACTACGACTTCGGCGGCAGACGCTGTGTGAAGGACCTCCGGCCCGAGCGGGTGCGCCGCACCGGCGACGGGAACCTCGAGATCCGCTTCCGGCACAACTGCTTCAAGCACGACGAGGACCTCCTCGTCCGCTACACCGGCGTCTCCCGCTTCCAGTCGGACGTCCTGGGCGTCTGCGACCCCGCCTCGCTCGGCGACGTGATCCTCGACGAGATCCTGCCGCACCCCGGCGGCTGCACCCACGAGCTGGCCTGCCGCCCCGGGACGCTCGTGGTCGCCTGCCGGGACCTGGAGGCCGAGTGGATCCCGGCCGACTGCCCGGACGCGGAGCCGCCCGGCTGAACCGGGACATCTTCCCGGACATCTCCCGGGACATCCCCGGCGATGGGTTTCGGCCGCGGCGACAGGGCCTACGCTGGTCGGGTGACGACCCCGGAAGCTGAGCAGTCCCAGGCACCGCGGCCCGAGGAACGGCTGGAACAGGCCGTACGGGCCGCCGAGCAGGCGTTGATCGAGTACGAGATCGCCGTGGAGACGTTCCGCGTCGAGGTCGAGAACTTCGGCCGGCTGCACGAACAGCGGCTCGGCCCGCTCTACGCCCGCATCGAGGAGCTGGACGCGGAGATCGCCGAGGCGAAGGCCGCCCGCACCGGCGACCCCGAGGACATCCGCCGGGCCGAGGAGGCCCGCGCCCGCGTGCTGCCCATCCCCGGCGTCGAGGAACTGCTGCACGGCTGGATGGACGGCCAGGGCCTGTTCCCGGAGGCCGCCGCCATGCTCACCGACCAGGCGGTACGGCCCCCCGAGCGGGTGCGGCCCAGCGAACAGGCCCGCAAGCTCTACCGCGACCTCGCCCGCCAGGCCCACCCCGACCTCGCCCAGGAGGAGGCCGAGCGGCAGCGGCGCGAGGAGTTCATCACCCGCGTCAACGCCGCCTACGCCCGCGGCGACGAGACCCTGCTCGCGGAACTGGCCGAGGAGTGGGCGGCCGGCCCGGTACCGCCCGAGCGGCGCCCCAGCCCCGCCGAGGAGCTGTACGCCCGCCTCGAATGGCTCACCCAGCGCAAGGAACTGCTCACCCTGGTCGCCCGCGAACTCGAGGACGGCGCGATCGCCGGCATGCTGCGCCTGGCCCCCGACGACCCCGACGCCCTGCTCGAGGAGATCGCCGCCCGGCTCCGCGCGGACATCGAGCAGCGGGAGACCACGCTGGCGGGCCTGCAGGGGCAGGGGTGAACTCCGCCGCCGGTCGGGTAGCGTCGTAGGCATGAGTTTCGGAGCTGTTGTGCCCACGGTCGAGGTCGCGGACCTCAAGGACGGCGACTTCCTGCTGGACGTCCGCGAGGACGAGGAGTGGCAGGCGGGCCACGCCGCAGGCGCGCTGCACATCCCCATGAGCGAGTTCGTCGCCCGGTACGGCGAGCTGACCGAGGCCGCCCCGCAGGACGGCCGCATCCATGTGATCTGCCGCTCCGGCGGCCGCTCCGCCCAGGTCGCGATGTACCTGGGCCGGCAGGGCATCGACGCCGTGAACGTGGCCGGCGGCATGCAGGTCTGGGAGGCCACGGGCCGCCCGGTGATCACCGACGCCGGGGCCCCCGGCGAGGTCGTCTGACCCTCCCGGCAGGACCTCCCGGCAGGCGCGGTCAGCTGAGCGGGTGCGCCGCCAGCAGGTCCCCGAGCGTCTCCTCGTACGCCGCCGCCGGGCCCAGCGCCAGCTCCAGCTGCTTGGCCCAGGCGTGGTACCGGTGCAGCGGGTAGTCGGTGTCCGCGCCGAACCCGCCGTGCAGGTGCTGCGCCGTCTGCACCACACGGCGCACGCCCTCCGCCGCCCAGATCTTCGCCACGGCGACGTCTCCGGCGGCGGGCAGCGCCCCCGGCGCACCCGAGGCGATACGCCAGGCCGCCTGCCAGAGGGTGGCCTCCATGGCACGCAGATCGATGTACCGGTCGGCGGCCTGGACGGCGACCGCCTGGAAGGTCGCGATCGGATGACCGAACTGCTCCCGCTTGCCGGTGTACTCACTCGTCATCTTCAGCACGCGCTCGCCCAGACCGAGGGCCAGCGCACAGGTGCCGGTGGCCAGCAGCGCGTGCAGCCACTCCCAGGCACCGTCGGCCTCGACGACGTCACCCGCCCCGACCCGCACGGACCGCAGCCGCAGCTCGGCCAGCCGCTCCCCGCTGGTGGACACCTGCTCCGCGAGCACCAGACCGTCCTGCTCGCGCCGCACCACCGCGAGCACGGTCCGGTCGGCCTCGGTGTGCGCCGGCACGAGCACGAGGTCCGCGTCGTACGCCCACGCCACCGCCGTCTGCACCCCGTCAAGCACCCACGCCGACCCGTCCCGCCGCGCGGTGACGGCGAGCCCGGCCGGGTCGTGCCCGGTACGGCCGTGCGCGGCGACGGTCAGCACCAGCTCCCCGCGCCCCGCCCGGGCCAGCAGCCGCTCCCCCAACTCATTGCCGCCGTAGGCCTGTACGACCGCGGCGGCCGCGCTGTGCTCCAGCAGCGGCACCCGGGCGAGCACCCTGGCGGACTCGCGCAGCACCAGGCACAGCGCGATGGCGTCAAGGCCCGCCCCGCCATACCGCTCGCCGACCAGCAGGCCGGTCAGGTCCGCACCGGCCAGCCGGGACCACAGCGCCCGGTCGAACCCCTCGGCCACAGCGCCGGCGGTGAGCGCCGGACTGGGCACCGCGTCCGGCGCCACCCCGGCGAACACCCCCCGCGCCGCCTCGGCCGCCGCCAACTGCTCCTCGCTGAAGGTGAAGTCCACGACCTGTCCTCCTGGCGCGTCCGGTCATCCGACGGTTCGTCCGACGCGATGCACGCGCCTGACGGGCCGTCAAGATAGAACAGGTTCTAGGAGAAGGGAATGGGGACGGACGGTGGGTGAGGGACGGTGAGGGAAGGCGCGGGCCGGCGCGGGACGGTGAGGGTGCCGCCGATGACGTCACGCCTCAGCGGTCGAAGTCCAGCTCCACTCTCTCCGTCAGCGGATGCGACTGGCAGGCCAGTACATATCCGGCGTCCGTCTCCTCCGCCTCCAGCGCGAAGTTCCGGTCCATGCGCACCTCGCCCGAGACCAGGAAGGCCCTGCACGTTCCGCACACCCCGCCCTTGCAGGCGTAGGGAGCGTCGGGGCGGTTGCGCAGCACCGTTTCCAGCAGGGACTCGCCGTCCTGGACCGGCCAGGTACCGCCGCGTCCGTCGAGCCGGGCGGTGACGGTGCTGTGCGCGGGTACCGGCACGGCGGCCGCCGGGACCGCCCCCGCGTCCACGTGGAAGATCTCCTCGTGGATACGGGCCCGGTCCACGCCCAGCTCCCGCAGCGCCTTCTCCGCACCCTCGACCAGCCCGAACGGCCCGCACAGGAACCACCCCGCCACCTGGTCCACCGGCAGCAGCGCCGGCAGCAGCCCGGTGAGCCGCTCCCGGTCGAGCCGGCCGGAGGGCAGGCCCGCCTGCTGCTCCTCACGGGAGAGCACGGTGACCAGCTGCAGCCGCTCCGGGTAGCGGTCCTTCAGGTCGGCGGCCTCCTCCAGGAACATCGTCGACGCGGCCGTACGGTCGCTGCGTATCAGGCAGAACCGGGCCTCGGGCTCGCGCGCCAGCAGCGTGGAGACGATCGACAGCACGGGGGTGATGCCGCTGCCACCGACGATCGCCGCGTACAGGCCGGGCGCCGGTTCGAGGGTGAAGCGTCCGGCCGGGGTCATCACCTCCAGCTCGTCGCCGACGCCGACCTCCTTCAGCGCGTACGTCGAGAACGCGCCGCCCTCGACCAGCCGCACCCCCACCCGCAGTGTGTCCGGGCCCGCGCCGGCCGGGTCGGGGGCGGGGGAGCAGATCGAGTACGTCCGCCGTATCTCGACGCCGTCCTCGCGCCGCCGCAGGGCGAGGTGCTGGCCGGGTGCGTGCCGGTAGTCCTCGCGCAGCTCGGGCGGGACGGCGAGGGTGAGCGCGACGGAGTCGTCGGTGAGCCGGTCGACCGCGGCCACCGGGAGCGGGTGGAAGCGTGCCATCACAACTCCTTGAAGTGGTCGAAGGGTTCACGGCAGGACAGGCAGCGGCGCAGCGCCTTGCACGCGGTGGAGGAGAACCGGCTCAGCAGCTCGGTGTCCGCGGATCCGCAGTGCGGGCAGCGCACCGGGTCGGTGTCCTCGGCGTCCACGGCGGCGTCCTCGGCGAGGGTGCGGGTGGCCCCCAGGGTCAGGGGTATCGGCCCGGAGTCGTGGCGCACGCGTGGGGGAGCGATGCCGAACTCCTGGAGCTTGCGGCGGCCTTCGGGGGTGATGTCGTCGGTCGACCAGGCGGGGCTGAGCACCGTGCGGACGGTGACCTCGCGCACGCCGTGGGCGCGCAGCACCCGCTCGATGTCTACGCTCATCGCCTCGATGGCGGGGCAGCCGGTGTAGGTCGGCGTCAGGTCGACCTCGACCGTGTCCGCGCCGCTGACGTGCACCGCGCGCACCACGCCCAGCTCCTGGAGCGTGAGCACCGGCAGTTCGGGGTCGGGCACCGAGCCGGCCAGCTCCAGCAGCTCCGCCTCCAGGGCGGTGGCGGTCACCATGACGCCCCCGGGTGGCTGCGGTGCAGGTGCTGCATCTCGGCGAGCATCCGCCCGAACGGTTCGGTGTGCAGGCCCTGCCGGCCGGCGCCCGCCGACCACGCGCCGGTGCGCGGCCCCTCGGGGACGGTCAGGGTGGCCCGGCCGAGGACGTCCGTCATGGACCGGAGCCACTGGGCCTCCATGCCCGCCCAGTCGGCGTCCAGGCCCTCCACCGGCTGGAACATCTCGCCGGTGAACCGCCACAGCGCCTCGCACGCCCGCTGCATCCGCTCCCGGCTGGTCTCGGTGCCGTCGCCGAGCCGCAGCGTCCACAGCTCGGCGTGGTCGCGGTGGTAGGCGACCTCCTTGACGGCCTTCGCGGCCAGGGGTGCGAAGGGGCCGTCGGACCCGGCCAGTTCGGTGTAGAGCAGCTGCTGGTAGGTGGAGAAGTACAGCTGGCGGGCGATGGTCTGCGCGAAGTCGCCGTTGGACTGCTCGACCAGCTGGAGGTTGCGGAAGGCGCGCTCCTCGCGCAGGTAGGCCAGCTCGTCCTCGTCGCCGGCCATCGACAGCAGGACCCGGGCCTGGCCGAGCAGGTCGAGGGCGATGTTGGCGAGGGCGACCTCCTCCTCCAGGACGGGGGCGTGCCCGGCCCACTCCCCCAGGCGGTGGGAGAGCACCAGGGCGTCGTCGCCGAGGGCGAGTGCGGCGGTCGCGGGGACGGTCGCGGTCACAGGTGCTTCACCCCTTCCGGGATCTCGTAGAAGGTCGGGTGCCGGTAGGGCTTGTCGGCGGCCGGCTCGAAGAACGGGTCCTTCTCGTCGGGCGAGGACGCGGTGATGGCGGCGGCCGGGACGACCCAGATCGAGACGCCCTCGCCGCGCCGGGTGTACAGGTCCCGGGCGTTGCGCAGGGCCAGCTCCGCGTCCGGTGCGTGCAGGCTGCCGGCGTGGGTGTGGGAAAGGCCGCGCCGGGAGCGCACAAAGACCTCCCACAGGGGCCAGTCGGTGTTGGTCATGCCTGCTTCGCTCCCGTCTCACCGGTGTGCTTGGCCGCGTAGGCCGCGGCCGCGTCCCTCACCCACGCACCCTCGTCGTGGGCGTTTCTGCGCTGGGTGATCCGCTGCTCGTTGCAGGGGCCGTTGCCCTTGAGGACCTCCCAGAACTCCGTCCAGTCGATCGTGCCGAAATCGTGCTGCTGCCGCTCCTCGTTCCACCGCAGGTCCGGGTCGGGGAGGGTCAGGCCCAGGGATTCGGCCTGGGGGACGCAGATGTCGACGAAGCGCTGGCGCAGCTCGTCGTTCGAGTGGCGCTTGATCTTCCACTCCATGGACTGGGCGGAGTGCTGCGACTCGTCGTCGGGCGGGCCGAACATCATCAGCGAGGGCCACCACCAGCGGTTCACCGCGTCCTGCGCCATCGCGTGCTGCTCCTCGGTGCCCTTGCTGAGGGCCAGCAGCAGCTCGTAGCCCTGGCGCTGGTGGAAGGACTCCTCCTTGCAGATCCGGACCATGGCGCGCGCGTACGGGCCGTACGAGCAGCGGCACAGGGGCACCTGGTTGGTGATCGCGGCGCCGTCCACCAGCCAGCCGATCGCGCCGACGTCGGCCCAGGTCAGGGTGGGGTAGTTGAAGATCGAGGAGTACTTCTGGCGGCCGCTGTGCAGCTTGTCGAGCAGCTCGTCACGGCTGGTGCCGAGGGTTTCGGCCGCGCTGTACAGGTACAGGCCGTGGCCGGCCTCGTCCTGGACCTTGGCCATCAGGATCGCCTTGCGGCGCAGGCTGGGCGCGCGGGTGATCCAGTTGGCCTCCGGCTGCATGCCGATGATCTCGGAGTGCGCGTGCTGGGCGATCTGCCGGACCAGGGTCGCGCGGTAGGCGTCGGGCATCCAGTCGCGTGGCTCGATACGTTCGTCGGCGGCCACGGCCGCGTCGAAGGCGCGCTCGTACTCCGCCGTGTCGCCGGCGGCGGTCCGTGCGCCGTCCGCGTCCGTGCGGGCCGTGCGGTGCGCGGCTGCTGTGGCCATGCGGTCCCCCTGACCTCGGGCTCTCCTTGAACACGGCACCGACCGATCGTTCGGTCCGTGCGCAATCAATGGTGTGCCGGGCCGCTGCGGGTGTCAACCGCTGTGGAAAACCTTGCGCGCCGCCTGTGGATAACCGTGGGCGGGGCGGCACGGCGTGGCGAGGGCCACTGACCCGGCCCGTACCCGGGGCTGCGCCGGACGGCCGGTGCTGAGTACCGTTCCGTGCGAGTGCCGAGGAGTGGCGCTCGGGAAGAGCGCGGCGCCTGTGACGGTGCCGGGACTGCCGATCGAAAGCGGGGGACGGGGCGGAATGGACGCGTACGACGAGGACTCGCAGGCCCGGCGCGGGCCCGACGGGTCGACCGGGGCGCGTCGCCCGCCGGACCCCGAGCACCATGAGAGGCCGGTCCGGGAGGCCCCGGGCGACCCCGACGGCTCCCCGCCTCCCGAGTCCCCGCCCCTGCCCCCCGCCCCCCGCACCGGCGTCGCCGCCCTCTCCCCCCGCTACCAGGTCGGCGCCGCGGTCGCGCTCGCGGTGGTGGCCGTCGCCGCCTGTGTGCATCTGGGAATGGTGTTCCTGAGCCTCGCGCCGGCGAACACCCTGACCAAGCAGCACGGCAAGGCGATAGAGGAGTGGGTGTACCCGGAGTTCGAGCAGAACTGGAAGCTGTTCGCCCCGAACCCGCTGCAGCAGAACATCGCCGTCCAGGTCCGCGCCGAGGTGCGGATGAAGGACGGCAGCCTGCGCACCACCGGCTGGAACGACCTCTCCGCCCAGGACGGCGCCGCCATCGACGGCAGCCTGGTGCCCAGCCACACCGAACAGAACGAACTGCGCCGCGCCTGGGACTTCTTCGTCGCCACGCACGGCACCGACAACCGGCCCGTGGGCATGCGCGGCGCGCTCTCCGAGCAGTACGTACGCCGGATAGTCGTGATGCGCCTGTACCGGGGGGACGCGATCAGCCGGGAGGGCGTCATCCAGCGCGTGCAGGTCCGCTCCAGCACCACCAATGTGCAGCCGCCGAAGTGGAGCCGCGAGAAGCTCTCCGACAAGCCCGTCTACCGGCTGCTGCCCTGGTGGACGGTGGCCGCCGACGAGGCCGCCGGAGGTGTCCGGTGAACCGTCTCTCCCTGACGCTCTCGCGCGGCATCGCCCGCGTCACCGAGTCGGCGCTCGGCCCGTACCAGAGCGCCGTGATCCGCATCGGCTTCGCCACGACCTGGCTGCTGTTCCTGCTGCGGGAGTTCCCCCACCGCCAGGAGCTGTACGGTCCCGACGGCCCCTGGGGCTGGGACCTGGCCCAGCAGCTGACCTCCGACAACCACGCCTTCACGGCCCTGATGTGGTCCGACGGACAGGCCTGGTTCGAGATCTTCTATCTGCTGGCGATCCTCGCCAGCGCGGCGCTGCTGCTGGGCTGGCGCACCCGGACCGCCTCCGTGCTGTTCATGGTCGGTGTGCTCTCGCTGCAGAACCGCAGTGTCTTCGTCGGTGACGGCGGCGACAACGTCCTGCACCTGATGTCTCTCTACCTGGTGTTCACGCGCTGCGGCCAGGTGTGGTCGCTGGACGCGCGACGGGCGGCCCGCGGCGAGGCGGCACGCGCGCGCGGGGAGCGGGTTCGCCCCGACCGGGTGGGACCGGTGCTGTGGCTGGTGCTCGGGCTCGTGCTCGTCGGTGCGACGCTGGCAGGCCGGTTCGACAACGGCCGGCTGGTGCCGGCGCTGCTGTGGACGGCGTGGGTGGGGCTCGGCCTGTGGTGGGCCGTGCAGCGCCGGGCGAGGTCGCAGGAGCCGCGGATCCTGCTGGACGTGATCGCCAACGTCCTGCACAACGGCGCCCTGTTCGTGATCATGGCGGAGGCCTGCCTGATCTACGCCACCGCCGGCTGGTACAAGATCCAGGGCTCGCGCTGGCAGGACGGCACCGCCGTCTACTACCCGCTCCACCTGGACTACTTCTCGCCGTGGCCCGCCCTGGCCGACCTGATGTCCTCCAGCGGCACGATCATGATGATCGTGACCTACGGCACGGTCATGGTGCAGGTCGCCTTCCCGTTCACGCTGTTCAACCGGCGGGTCAAGAACGTCCTGCTGGTGCTGATGATGACCGAGCACGCCGTGATCGCGGTCGTCCTCGGCCTGCCGTTCTTCTCGCTGGCGATGATCACCGCGGACGCGGTCTTCCTGCCGACGTCCTTCCTGCTGCTGCTCGGCGGCTGGGCGGCACGCGCGTGGGGACGGCTGGTGCGGCGCGGCGACGGCGACCTCACGCTGCCGCCGCAGCGCGCCCCGGAGGAGAGCACTCCGGGACGCGTAGGGTTCACGGCATGACCGACCCCGTGATCCGCTGGCGCGAGAGCGCCGGCGGAGCCGTGCTGCTCGACGGCTTCCACGCCCTCAAGCACGCGCTGCGCTTCGGTGCTCAGGTGCCGGTGGCGGTCACCACCGACCGGCGGGCGGCGCTCGCCCTCGCCGACGAGCTGGCCGGGGACGTCAGGGACACGCTGGACGCCCTCCTGACGGAGGTGCCGCAGGAGACGTACGCCTCGCTCGTGCCGCGTCCCCATCCGACGGGCGTGGCCGCCCTGGCCGTACGGCCGTCCCGCGAGGCCAATCTGCGGGCGCTCGCCCACACGCCCCGGACCGCGCCGATCGTGGTCCTCGACAACCCGCGCAACCTCGGCAACGCCGGGGCCGTGATCCGGCTGGCCGCCGGTTTCGGGGCGACCGGAGTGGTCACCACGGGCACCCTCGACCCCTGGCACCCCACCGTGGTGCGCGGCGGAGCGGGGCTGCACTTCGCGACCGCCGTGGAGCGGCTCGAGGTCGAGGAGCTGCCCGCCGGGCCGCTGTTCGCCCTCGACCCGGAGGGCGACGACATCCGGGGCACCAAGCTGCCGGACGACGCCGTGCTGGCCTTCGGGTCGGAGCGCAGCGGCCTGTCGGCCGAGCTGCGCGCGCGTGCCGACCATCTGCTGGCACTGCCGATGCGCCCCCAGGTCTCCAGCTACAACCTGGCCACCAGCGTGGCCATGACGCTGTACCACTGGAGTGCGACCGGGGGCGCACCCACGGCTTCCCAGCCTTCCTAGGCCTCTCGGCGGACCTCCACCACCCGGAAGCGGTTGGCCACGAACGCGCCGTCGGTGAGGGCCGCGTTCGCCGCCGGGTTGCCGCCCGAGCCGTGGAAGTCGGAGAAGGCGGCCGTCTGGTTCACGTACACCCCGCCGATCAGGTTGAGGGACAGCTGGGCGGCCTCCTCCAGGCAGACCTCCTCGATGGCCCGCGTGACGTCCTGGTCGGTGGTGTAGGCGCCGACCGTCATGGCGCCCTTGTCGCGGACCGTGCGGCGCAGCAGCTCCACCGCGTCGGTCGCCGAGTCGACCGCGACGGCGAAGGAGACCGGGCCGAAGCACTCGTTCATGTAGGCGGCCTCGTCGTCCGGCTTGGCGCCGTCCAGCTTGACGATCACCGGGGTGCGGACGACCGCGCCCGGGAACTCCGGGTTGCTGATCTCGCGCGAGGCCAGGGCGACCTCACCGAGGCCGGCCGCCGCCTCCAGGCGGGCCTTGACGTCCGGGTTGACGATCGCGCCCAGCAGGGCGTTCGCGCGGGCGTCGTCGCCGAGCAGGCCGTCGACCGCGCGGGCGAGGTCGGCGGTCACCTCGTCGAAGGTCTTGGAGCCCTCGTCGGTGCGGATGCCGTCGCGCGGGACGAGCAGGTTCTGCGGGGTGGTGCACATCTGGCCGCTGTACAGGGACAGCGAGAAGGCCAGGTTGGACAGCATGCCCTTGTAGTTGTCGGTCGACTCCACGACGACCGTGTTGACGCCGGCCTTCTCCGTGTAGACCTGCGCCTGGCGGGCGTTGGCCTCCAGCCAGTCGCCGAAGGAGGTCGAACCGGTGTAGTCGATGATCCGGATCTCGGGGCGGGTGGCGAGCGTCCTGGCGATGCCCTCGCCGGGGCGCTCGGCGGCCAGCGCCACCAGGTTCGGGTCGAAGCCCGCCTCGGCGAGGACCTGCCGGGCGACCTGCACGGTCAGCGCGAGCGGCAGCACCGCGCGCGGGTGGGGCTTGACCAGGACCGCGTTGCCGGTGGCCAGGGAGGCGAACAGGCCCGGGTAGCCGTTCCAAGTCGGGAAGGTGTTGCAGCCGATGACCAGACCGATACCGCGCGGGACCGGCGTGAACCGCTTGGTCAGCGCCAGCGGGTCGCGCTTGCCCTGCGGCTTGGTCCACTCCGCCGTCTCGGGCGTGCGGACCTGCTCCACGTACGCGTACGCCACCGCCTCCAGGCCGCGGTCCTGGGCGTGCGGGCCGCCCGCCTGGAAGGCCATCATGAAGGCCTGCCCGCTGGTGTGCATGACCGCGTGCGCGAACTCGTGCGTCCGGTCGCTGATCCGCTTCAGGATCTCCAGGCAGACCACCGCACGGGTCTCCGCGCCCGCGTCCCGCCAGGCGCGCTGTCCGGCCTTCATCGCGGGCAGCAGCACCTCGACGTCCGCGTGCGGGTAGGTCACGCCCAGCTCGATGCCGTACGGCGAGACCTCGCCGCCCACCCAGTCGTCGGTGCCGGGCTGGCCCAGGTCGAGGCGGGTGCCGAGGAGGGCGTCGAAGGCAGCCTTGCCCGCCGCCGCGTCCAGGCTGCCGTGCTCGCCGTAAGCCTTGGGATGCTCGGGATGCGGGGACCAGTACGCGCGCGTGCGGATCGCTTCCAGGGCCTGGTCGAGAGTGGGCCGGTGCTTCGCGATCAGCTCGTGCGCGGTCAGTTCGGCGGCCATGCGGGACCAACTCCTCGTCTGGAGAACTCTTCGTCGAGTTCATGACCTGGGCGGAAACAGAGGCGGGAAAAGGCGGTCAGAGCTAGAGTAACCGAACGATCGGTCGGGACAAGGGGGCCTGCCGCATCTGTGGAAAACGTCGTGCGGGAGGATCGCGCACATGACAGCACTCGACCTCAGCAGCCCCGTGGCCGTCGTCGGCACCGGCACCATGGGCCAGGGCATCGCCCAGGTCGCGTTGGTCGCCGGCCACCCCGTGCGGCTCTACGACACCGTGCCCGGGCGCGCCCGGGAGGCGGCCGAAGCGATCGGCGCGCGGCTCGACCGGCTCGTGGCGAAGGACCGGCTCGCCGCCGCCGACCGGGACGCGGCCCGCGCCCGGCTCACGCCCGCGGGCAGCCTCGCCGAGCTGGCCGACTGCGCCCTGGTCGTCGAGGCGGTCCTGGAGCGGCTGGACGTCAAGCAGCAGCTCTTCCGCGAGCTGGAGGAGATCGTCACCGACGACTGTCTGCTCGCCACCAACACCTCGTCCCTGTCGGTGACGGCCATCGGCGGCGCGCTCGCCAACCCCGGCCGCTTCTTGGGCCTGCACTTCTTCAACCCGGCCCCGCTGCTGCCGCTGGTCGAGGTCGTCTCCGGGTTCGCCACCGACGTCACGTCGGCCACGCGCGCGTACGAGACCGCACGCTCCTGGGGCAAGACCCCGGTGGCCTGCGCGGACACCCCCGGCTTCATCGTCAACCGCATCGCCCGGCCGTTCTACGCCGAGGCCTTCGCCGTCTACGAGGCCCAGGCCGCCGACCCGGCCACCATCGACGCCGTCCTGCGCGAGTCGGGCGGCTTCCGGATGGGCGCGTTCGAGCTGACCGACCTGATCGGACAGGACGTCAACGAGTCCGTCACCCACTCGGTGTGGCAGTCCTTCTTCCAGGACGTCCGCTTCACTCCCTCGCTGGCCCAGCGCCGGCTGGTCGAGTCCGGGCGGCTCGGCCGCAAGAGCGGGCACGGCTGGTACGACTACGCCGAGGGCGCCGAGCGCCCCGAGCCGCACACGGCGGAGAAGGAGCAGCCGCCCGCCTACGTCGTCGCCGAGGGCGGCCTGGGCCCGGCGGCCGAACTGCTCACGCTGATCCGTGAGGCGGGCATCGACGTCCGCGAGGAGGACGAGGACAGCGGCACCCGCCTGGTGCTGCCGAGCGGCGGCCAGCTGGTCCTCGCCGACGGCCAGACCTCCGTGGAGTTCCGCGACGTCGTCTACTTCGACCTCGCCCTCGACTACCGCAGGGCCACCCGCATCGCCCTGTCCGCCTCCCAGGACACCGCGGCGCAGACCCTCACCGAGGCCATCGGCCTCTTCCAGGAGCTCGGCAAGGACGTCAGCGTCATCGGCGACATCCCCGGCATGATCGTCGCCCGTACCGTCGCCCGGATCGTGGACCTCGCGCACGACGCCGTCGCCAAGGGCGTGGCCACCGAGGAGGACATCGACACCGCGATGCGCCTCGGCGTCAACTACCCGCTCGGCCCCTTCGAATGGAGCCGCAGGCTCGGCCGCGGCTGGGCCTACGACCTGCTGGACGACCTGCACCTGCGCGATCCCTCCGGCCGGTACGCGCCGTCCCTCGCGCTCTACCGGCACGCGTACGCCACCGACAAGCGGGAGAGCACCTCATGACCACCGCCAAGCGCGACACGTACACCCCCGAGACGCTGCTCTCCGTCGCCGTCCAGGTCTTCAACGAGCGCGGCTACGACGGCACCTCCATGGAGCACCTGTCCAAGGCGGCCGGTATCTCCAAGTCGTCCATCTACCACCACGTCAGCGGCAAGGAGGAGCTGCTGCGCCGGGCCGTCAGCCGGGCGCTGGACGGCCTGTTCGGGATTCTCGAAGAAGAGCCCGCGCGCGCGGGGCGCGCCGTGGACCGTCTGGAGCACGTCGTACGGCGCATGGTCGAGGTGCTCATATCCGAGCTGCCCTACGTCACGCTGCTGCTGCGCGTGCGCGGCAACACCGAGACCGAGCGCTGGGCGCTGGAGCGGCGTCGCGACTTCGACCACCAGGTCGCCGAGCTGCTGAAGGCCGCGGCCGCCGAGGGTGACGTACGCGGCGACGTGGAGGTGCGGCTGGCCACCCGGCTGGTCTTCGGAATGATCAACTCCATCGTGGAGTGGTACCGGCCCGACACCCGCGGCGCCAGCGGCCCCGAGGTGGCCGACGCGGTGGTCCGGCTGGCTTTCTCGGGGCTGCGCCAGAACTAGCTGCGCCAGAACTGGCTGCGCCAGGAACCAGCGGCTCAGGTCGGCTCCAGGTCCTCCTCCTCGAACACCAGCAGCGTGCGCGTGCTGAGCACCTCGGGGATCGCCTGGAGCCGGGTGAGCACCAGCTCGCGCAGCGCCCTGTTGTCGGGCGTGTGCACCATGAGCAGGACATCGAAGTCACCGCCCACCAGAGCGATGTGGGAGGCGCCGGGCAGCTGTCTGAGCTGCTCGCGCACCGTGCGCCAGGTGTTCTGGACGATCTTCAGGGTGACGTACGCCGACGTGCCGTGCCCCGCCCGCTCGTGGTCGACGCGGGCGCTGAACCCCCTGATCACGCCGTCCTCGACGAGGCGGTTGATGCGCGCGTAGGCGTTCGCGCGGGAGACGTGTACACGCTCGGCGACGGAACGTATCGACGCGCGGCCGTCCGCCTGGAGGATCTTCAGGATGTCCTGGTCTATGGCGTCCAGCGGACGCGGCGGCAGGGCGGTGCCGTCCTGCGGTCCACCGGCCATTTGTTCAGCTGCCATGTCCCCCCGCTTCATCGCCGTGGACGTCCTGCATTCATTGCAGGTTGTGGAGAACCGTTTGTCCACAGCCTGAAGGGGCCTGTAGCCAAAATGTGCCGACGACCGAACAATCGGTAGGTGAGGCGGGTCACAGCCGACACGCCTCCCGTAGCCGCTCCCACGAGGAGGTGCCGTCATGACGGTCATGGAGCAGCGAGGCGCGTACCGGCCATCGCCGCCGCCCGCCTGGCAGCCCCGTATGGACCCCGCGCCGCTGTTGCCCGACGCCGAGCCCTACCGCGTCCTCGGCACCGAGGCGGCCGCCAAGTCCGACCCGGATCTGCTGCGCCGGCTGTACGCCCAGCTGGTGCGCGGCCGCCGGTACAACGCCCAGGCCACCGCGCTCACCAAGCAGGGCCGCCTCGCCGTCTACCCCTCCAGCACCGGCCAGGAGGCCTGCGAGGTCGCCGCGGCCCTGGCCCTGGAGGAGCGCGACTGGCTCTTTCCCAGCTACCGCGACACCCTCGCCGCCGTCGCCCGCGGTGTGGACCCCGTGGAGGCCCTCACCCTGCTGCGCGGCGACTGGCACACCGGCTACGACCCGTACGCGCACCGCGTGGCCCCGCTCAGCACCCCGCTGGCCACCCAGCTCCCGCATGCCGTCGGCCTCGCCCACGCCGCCCGCCTCAAGGGCGACGACGTGGTCGCGCTCGCCATGGTCGGTGACGGCGGCACCAGCGAGGGTGACTTCCACGAGGCCCTGAACTTCGCCGCCGTCTGGCAGGCACCGGTGGTCTTCCTGGTGCAGAACAACGGCTTCGCCATCTCCGTCCCGCTCGCCAAGCAGACCGCCGCGCCCTCCCTGGCCCACAAGGCCGTCGGCTACGGCATGCCGGGCCGGCTGGTCGACGGCAACGACGCGGCCGCCGTGCACGAGGTCCTCAGCGACGCCGTACGGCACGCCCGCGCGGGCGGCGGCCCGACCCTGGTGGAGGCGGTGACGTACCGCATCGAGGCCCACACCAACGCCGACGACGCCACCCGCTACCGCGTCGACGCCGAGGTCGAGGCCTGGCGCGCGCACGACCCGATCCAACTGCTGGAACACGAGCTGACCACGCGCGGCCTGCTCGACGACGCCGGCCTCGAGGCCGCCCGGCAGGACGCCGAGGAGATGGCCGCGGACCTGCGCGAACGCATGAACCGGGACCCCGAACTCAACCCCATGGACCTCTTCGACCACGTCTACGCCGAGACCACCGTGCAACTGCGCGAGCAGCGCGCCCTGTTGCGCGCCGAGCTGGAGGCGGAGCAGGACGACCAGGAAGGCGACCTTCGATGACCACCGTCGCCGTCAAGCCCGCCACCATGGCGCAGGCCCTCACGCGCGCGATGCGCGACGCGATGGCCGCCGACCCCACCGTGCACGTCATGGGCGAGGACGTCGGCACCCTCGGCGGAGTCTTCCGGGTCACCGACGGGCTCGCCAAGGAGTTCGGCGAGGACCGCTGCACCGACACCCCGCTCGCCGAGGCGGGCATCCTCGGCACCGCCGTCGGCATGGCCATGTACGGCCTGCGCCCGGTCGTGGAGATGCAGTTCGACGCCTTCGCCTACCCGGCGTTCGAGCAGCTGATCAGCCATGTCTCCCGGATGCGCAACCGCACCCGCGGCAGGATGCCCCTGCCGATCACGGTCCGCGTCCCCTACGGCGGCGGCATCGGCGGCGTCGAGCACCACAGCGACTCCTCCGAGGCCTACTACATGGCCACCCCGGGCCTGCACGTCGTCACACCCGCGACCGTCGCCGACGCCTACGGGCTGCTGCGCCAGGCCATCGCCTCCGACGACCCGGTCGTCTTCCTGGAGCCCAAGCGGCTGTACTGGTCGAAGGACTCCTGGAACCCCGAGCACCCCACGGACGTCGAGCCCATCGGGCGCGCGGTGGTGCGTCGCCCGGGTAGCAGCGCCACACTCATCACCTACGGCCCGTCCGTGCCGGTCTGCCTGGAGGCCGCCGAGGCCGCCCGGGCGGAGGGCTGGGACCTGGAGGTGGTCGACCTGCGCTCTCTGGTGCCGTTCGACGACGAGACGGTCTGCGCGGCCGTACGGCGCACCGGGCGGGCACTGGTCGTGCACGAGTCGACCGGGTTCGGCGGCCCCGGCGGCGAGATCGCGGCCCGCATCACCGAGCGCTGCTTCCACCACCTGGAGGCACCGGTGCTGCGCGTGGCCGGCTTCGACATCCCCTACCCGCCGCCGATGCTGGAGCGGCACCACCTGCCCGGCGTCGACCGCATCCTGGACGCCGTGGCGCGCCTGCAGTGGGAGGCCGAGGGCTGATGGCACAGGTGCTGGAGTTCAAGCTCCCCGACCTCGGCGAGGGCCTCACCGAGGCGGAGATCGTCCGCTGGCTGGTGCAGGTCGGTGACGTCGTCGCCGTCGACCAGCCGGTCGTGGAGGTCGAGACGGCCAAGGCGATGGTCGAGGTCCCCTGCCCCTACGGCGGCGTGATCACCGCCCGCTTCGGCGAGGAGGGCACGGAACTGCCCGTCGGCGCCCCCCTGCTGACGGTGGCGGTGGGCCCCCAGGCCCCTCAGGCCCTTCAGGCAACGGGCGGGGACACCGCGGGATCGGGCAACGTCCTGGTCGGATACGGCACCTCCGAAGCGCCGGCCCGGCGCCGGAGGGTGCGGTCGGCGTCCCCCGCCAACGGGACGGCGAAGGAACCCGCTCCGGCACCGCCCGCCCCCGCCCCCGCGCCCGTGCTCGCCGAGGGCCCCGTGCCCGTGATCTCCCCGCTGGTGCGCCGGCTCGCCCGGGACAACGACATCGACCTGCGGCAGCTGTCCGGTTCGGGCCGCGAAGGGCTGATCCTGCGGGCCGACGTGGAGGACGCCCTGCGGGCCAAGACCACTCCCGCCCCCGCCCCCGTGGCAGCGGAACCGGCCGCCCGCGTCTCCCCCGTCCGCAACGGCATCCGCATCCCCCTCAAGGGCGTCCGCGGTGCCGTCGCCGACAAGCTGTCCCGCAGCCGTCAGGAGATCCCCGACGCGACCTGCTGGGTCGACGCAGACGCGACGGAACTCATGCGCGCGCGGACGGCGATGAACGCGGCCGGAGGACCGAAGATCTCCCTCCTCGCCCTGCTCGCCCGCATCACCACCGCAGCCCTCGCCCGTTTCCCCGAGCTGAACTCGTACGTCGACACCGGCGCCCGCGAGGTCGTCCAGCTCGACCACGTGCACCTCGGGTTCGCCGCGCAGACCGAGCGCGGGCTGGTCGTGCCGGTCGTCCGGGACGCCCACGCACGCGACGCCGAGTCGCTGACCGCGGAGTTCGCCCGGCTCACCGAGGCCGCCCGGACCGGGACGCTGACCCCCGGGGAACTCACCGGCGGGACCTTCACGTTGAACAACTACGGGGTCTTCGGTGTCGACGGCTCCACCCCGATCATCAACCACCCCGAGGCCGCCATGCTCGGCGTCGGCCGCATCGTCCCCAAGCCCTGGGTGCACGAGGGCGAGCTGGCCGTGCGCCAGGTCGTCCAGCTCTCGCTCACCTTCGACCACCGGGTGTGCGACGGCGGCACGGCAGGCGGTTTCCTGCGGTACGTGGCGGACTGCGTGGAACATCCGGCGGTGCTGCTGCGCACCCTGTGACGCACGCAAGGGCCGGAAGGAGAAGGAGGCAGGACATACTCGGGGGGTGACCGACAACGCTCCCGCCGCCCCCGGGACCGCCCCGCCGTACGACGCTGTCGTGCTGGCGGGCGGCGCCGCCCGGCGGCTCGGCGGGGCCGACAAGCCCGGACTGCGGGTCGGCGGGCGCGCGCTGCTCGACCGGGTGCTCGCGGCCTGCGCCGGCGCGGCCACGACCGTCGTCGTCGCCGACCCCCGGCCCACCGCCCGCCCCGTGCGCTGGGCGCGCGAGGAACCGCCCGGCGCCGGACCGGTCGCCGCACTGGAGGCCGGCCTCAGGCTCAGCACCGCCGAGCACGCCGTCGTCCTCTCCGCCGACCTGCCGTTCCTCGAAGCGGCCACGCTGGAGCGGCTGTTGACCGTCCTGCGGGCGGCGGGCGCCGACGGCGCGCTGCTCACCGACGCCGACGGCCGCGACCAGCCGCTCGTGGCCGCCTACCGCACCGCCGCCCTGCGCCGCGAACTGGCCGCCCTCGCGGCCGGGCCCGACGGCCTGACCGGCCTGCCCCTGCGCCGGCTGACCGGCGCCCTCGACCTCACCCGCGTCCCGGACCCGCTCGCGTCCTTCGACTGCGACACCTGGGACGACATCGCCAATGCCAGGGCACGCATCAGGGAGCATGGGCACGTGTTGGATGAATGGATCTCCGCAGTCAAGGACGAGCTGGGCATCGACCTGGACGTCGACACCGGCGTACTGCTCGACCTGGCCCGTGACGCCGCCCACGGCGTGGCCCGGCCGGCCGCGCCCCTGACCACCTTCCTCGTCGGTTACGCCGCCGCCCAGGGCAAGGGCGGCCCCGAAGCCGTAGCCGAGGCCGCCCGCAAGGCCGCCGCACTGGCGCTGCGCTGGGAGGAAGAGAACAGCGGGGGCGCATCCGCCCCGGACGCCGGATGACCGCCCCCGGCATCCGGGCCGAAGCGCCCGCCGAGGACAGCGACGACCTCGACGTCGAGGAGGCACTGGCCCTCGTGAGGGAAGCCAAGGACGACAGCACCGGCCCCGGATCCGGCTCCGCCGCCCGGGGCGGGCAGCGGCACGAGCGGCACCAGGCCACCCCCTGGTCCCACGCCCGCGAGATCGCCGCCCGCGCCGCCCGCTCGGGCGGCCGCCGCGCCCCCGTCTCGGTCTCCCTCGCCGACGCCCTCGGCCTGGTCCTCGCCACCCCCCTCGACGCGCTCACCGACCTGCCCTCCTTCGACACCTCGGCGATGGACGGCTGGGCGGTGGCCGGACCGGGCCCCTGGGAGGTCCGGGACGAGGGCGTGCTCGCCGGACACGCGCAGCCTGGGCCGCTGACCGACGGCGAGGCGGTCCGCATCGCGACCGGCGCCCGCATCCCGGCCGACACCACCGCCGTCCTGCGCACCGAACACGGCCGCACCGACACCCAGGGCCGCCTGCACGCCACCCGAGAGGTCAGCCACGGCCAGGACATCCGCCCGCGCGGCCAGGAGTGCCGCAACGGCGACCAGCTGCTTCCCGTCGGCACCCTCGTCACCCCGGCCGTCCTGGGCCTCGCGGCGGCCGCCGGATACGACACCGTCACCGCTGTCCCCCGCCCCCGTGTCGAAGTCCTCGTCCTCGGCGACGAGTTGCTCACCGAAGGACTCCCGCACGACGGGCTGATCCGGGACGCGCTCGGCCCCATGCTGCCGTCCTGGCTGCGCGCGATGGGTGCCGAGGTGACCGCCGTACGCCGACTGGGTGACGACGCCAGGGCCCTGCGCAAGGCGCTCACCAGCTCCGGCGCCGACCTCGTCGTCACCACCGGCGGCACCGCAGCGGGACCCGTCGACCATGTCCACCCCACCCTGGAACGCATCGGCGCCGAACTCCTCGTCGACGGCGTCAAGGTGCGGCCCGGCCACCCCATGCTGCTGGCCCGCACCAAGGAGAACCAGCACCTGGTCGGCCTGCCCGGCAACCCCCTCGCGGCCGTCTCCGGCCTGCTCACGCTCGCCGAGCCCCTGCTGCGCACCCTCGCCGCCCGCCCCGCGCCCGAGCCGTACACGCTGCCGCTCGGCGAAGCGGTGCAGGGGCATCCCTACGACACCCGGCTCGTCCCCGTGGTGCTGCGCGGCGACCGTGCCGTACCGCTGCACTACAACGGCCCGGCCATGCTGCGCGGGATCGCCGCCGCCGACGCGCTGGCCGTCGTACCGCCGGGCGGGGCCCGGCAGGGCCAGGAGACGGAGCTGCTGGACCTGCCCTGGGCGGCGGCCGGAATCGGGGTGTGTTTCACGTGAAACTTCCGGGCCATGACGCCATCGCCCGCCAAGCGGACGAGCATCTGGTGACCCATCGGGTGAAACTCCCGAAAAAAGTGGTGGAGCGCCCGATCCGCCAGGTCGCCAAACGGCTGCTCATGGCCCTCGCGGTGCTCATCGCCACCGCGCTGATCGTCTATGCCGACCACGAGGGCTACAACGACAACGCCGACGGCTCGGTCGACCTCCTCGACGCGTTCTACTACGCGACCGTCACCCTCTCCACCACCGGCTACGGCGACATCACCCCGGTCAGCGACGGCGCCCGGCTCACCAACATCTTCGTCATCACACCCCTGCGCGTGCTGTTCCTGATCATCCTGGTCGGCACCACGCTGGAGGTCCTCACCGAGCGCACCCGGGAGGAATGGCGTCTGAACCGCTGGAGGTCCACCTTGCGCGACCACACCGTCGTCGTCGGCTTCGGCACGAAGGGGCGGTCGGCCGTCCAGACCGTCTGCGCGACGGGACTGAAGAAGGAGCAGGTGGTCGTGGTCGACCCCAGCTCCAAGGTGATCGACGCGGCGACCTCTGAGGGCTTCGCGGGCGTCATAGGTGACGCCACCCGCAGCGAGGTGCTCAGGCGCGCCGAGGTGCACAGGGCACGGCAGATCATCATCGCCCCACAGCGCGACGACACCGCCGTCCTCGTCACCCTGACGGCCCGGCAGCTCAACCGGAGCGCGAAGATCGTGGCCGCCGTGCGCGAGGAGGAGAACGCGCCGCTGCTCAAGCAGTCCGGCGCCGACGCCGTCATCACCAGCTCCGGCGCGGCCGGCCGGCTGCTCGGCCTGTCCGTGCTCAGCCCCGCGGCCGGCATGGTCATGGAGGACCTGATCCAGCAGGGCAGCGGGCTCGACCTCATCGAACGCCCGGTGGTCCGGGCCGAGGCGGGCAAGTCCCCGCGCGAGACGGACGACCTCGTGGTGAGCGTCGTACGCGGGCACCGGGTGCTGGGCTACGACGACCCGTCCATCGGCACCCTCCAGCTGACGGACCGCCTGATCACCATCGTCCGCGCGACCCCCGGCGCCCAGGTCGCCCCGCACACCCGCCCGCTGCCCCGCGACTGAGCGGGGCTGCCCCGGAGAGGACACCGGCGGGGAGTAGCGTCGCGCTCATGCATGCGATCACGATTCCCGAACCTGGTGGGCCCGAGGCGCTGGTGTGGGACGAGGTGCCCGATCCGGTGCCCGGCGCCGGCGAGGTGCTGGTCGAGGTGGTGGCCAGCGCCGTCAACCGTGCCGACATCCTGCAGCGGCAGGGCTTCTACAACCCGCCGCCCGGCGCGTCCCCGTACCCCGGCCTGGAGTGCTCCGGCAGGATCGCCGCGCTCGGCCCCGGGGTCTCCGGCTGGGCCGTCGGCGACGAGGTGTGCGCGCTGCTCGCGGGCGGCGGCTATGCCGAGAAGGTCGTCATTCCGGCCGGGCAGCTGCTGCCCGTGCCCGGCGGCGTCGACCTGACCGGGGCGGCCGCGCTGCCCGAGGTGGTCTGCACGGTCTGGTCCAACGTCTTCATGGTCGCCCATCTGCGCCCGGGCGAGACCCTGCTGGTGCACGGCGGTTCCAGCGGTATCGGCACGATGGCGATCCAGCTGGCCAAGGCCGTCGGTGCCAAGGTCGCGGTGACCGCCGGGACGAAGGAGAAGCTGGAGCGCTGCGCCGAGCTGGGCGCGGACGTGCTGATCAACTACCGCGAACAGGACTTCGTCGCCGAGATCAGGGGGGCCACGGACGGCGCGGGCGCCGACGTCATCCTCGACAACATGGGCGCGAAGTACCTGGACCGCAACGTCCAGGCCCTAGCCGTCAACGGGCGGCTCGCGATCATCGGCATGCAGGGCGGGATCAAGGGCGAGCTGAACATCGCCGCCCTGCTGAACAAGCGGGCCGCCATCAGCGCGACCTCGCTGCGGGCCCGGCCGCTGAGCGAGAAGGCGGCCATCGTGGCCGCCGTACGCGAGCATGTGTGGCCCCTGCTCGCCGCGGGGCAGGTCCGCCCGGTCGTCGACCGCGAGCTGCCGATGCCGGAGGCCGCCGAGGCGCACCGGGTGGTGGAGGCGAGCGGCCACATCGGGAAGGTGCTGCTGGTGGCGCCGTAGCAGGCCGATCGGATCAGCCGCGCCGTACCCGAAGGCCCAGGAACGCCAGGCCCAGGCCCAGGCCGATGAGGACCAGGCCGCTGCCCAGGGGCAGGATCTGCAGGGTCGGTTCGGTGGGGGCCTGCCCCTGGTGGACGGCGTTCTGGCCCGCGGGCTGCTGCGGGGGCCGGGCGGGGTTCAGTCCGGCCTCCGCGGGCGACTGGGAGACCGCCGGTGCCTGGTCCGGGGTGACCGCGGTCTCCGGCTCCTCCGGGTAGCCGTTCTCCGGATCGCCGGTGTCGGGGGCCCCGGTGAACGGGCCGGTGTCGTCGTCGCCCTCCTCCTCCGCGGGCGGCCCGTCCGGCCGGCCCGGTCGCCTCCGGCCCTCACCGGCGCGGCTGCCCGCCCGCGACGGCTCGGGGTGAGCGGAGGGGGAGGCGGAGGCGTCGGAGGAGGACCGTGCGGCGGGCGCCGCGGAGACCCGCAGGGCGGGGGAGCGGAGCGCCGAGGGCGCGGGGGAGGGGGACGCCGAGGGCGCCGGGGAGTCCGGCGGGGCGGCCTCGGCGCCGTACGCGGTGGCCGCGCCGTACACGGGCACGGCCGTCGCGAGGACGAGCACCAGCCGCAGCAGGCGGAGCCTCAGTCGCAGCCATGGAGTCACGTCGGTGACCTCCCAAAGCCAGTCGTCGAACGTCGAACATCGACGAAAACAGCCTCACATTTCATGGCATCCAGGGCATTCCGGATTGGGCCGACAGGTCTAAACGGTGGATCACCCCCATGAGGGGGCACCACGGTGATGAGGTGTAGGCGTGCGAGAGAATGGCGGCATGGAGATGCCGAGGAACGAACGGTCACCGGAGAATCCCCAGATCCTGGTCGTGGGCCAGGACGGCATGGCGATTGGCGGCGGTGGCTCAGACGAGGACTCCCGCGAGGTTCCGGTGACGGAGCAGGTCGAGCAGCCGGCCAAGGTGATGCGGATCGGCAGCATGATCAAGCAGCTCCTGGAGGAGGTGCGCGTGGCTCCCCTGGACGAGGCGAGCCGTGCCCGGCTCAAGGAGATCCACCGCAGCTCGGTAAAGGAGCTGGAGGACGGACTGGCGCCGGAGCTGGTCGAGGAGCTGGAGCGGCTGTCCCTGCCGTTCACCGACGACGGAACCCCGAGCGACGCGGAACTGCGCATCGCGCAGGCCCAGTTGGTGGGCTGGCTGGAGGGCCTGTTCCACGGGATCCAGACCACGCTGTTCGCCCAGCAGATGGCCGCGCGGGCCCAGCTGGAGCAGATGCGCCGGGCGCTGCCGCCGGGCATGGGCCACGACGGCGACGAACACCACACAGGCGGCCGCTCCGGCGGACCGTACCTGTAACTCCCCCAGGCTGACCTCAGCACGAAGGGCCCGGCGGTAGTCCGCCGGGCCCTTCCTCATGCAGGTAGCCGCTAGGGGTTGCCCGACGACACGTTGAACTGGATCTCGACGTGCTTGGGGTCGACGTCCGTGCCCTGCTTGGGGAACTGGTCGATGATCGCGCCCTCGCCGAAGGTGTTCTCGTCGACTTTCTTGGTCGTGACGCGCCATCCGGCTGCGGCCGCGCAGTCCTTGACGGACTTGATGTACTTCAAACGGAAGTCCGGGAGCGTGATCTTCTTCGGGTCGTTGTACGACTCCTGCGGCTCCGTGCACTCGGTCTTGTCGACCGTCTTCGACGTGTCCGGACCCCGGTAGCCCTCCGCATGGGCCGACGCGGAGGGGCTGGCGTCGCCGCCGCCCTGGTTGTCCTCACCGCCGTTGTTCAGCGTCAGCGCGACGATCAGGCCCACGACCGCGACGAGGGACACCACGATCGAGCCGATGATCACCGGCTTGTTGCCCTTGCCACCGCCACCGCCGGAGGACTGCACCGCGGTCTGGGGCGTGAGGTTGTACGGCGGCGGGGTCGCCGCGGCCTGCTGCCCGTACCCCGCCGGCGGGGTCTGGTACCCGGCCTGCTGCGGGTAGCCGTACGCCGGCGCGGGGACCGGGGCCGGCGCCGGGGTGCCGTACGGGCCCGGAGCCGGAGTCGGCTGGTACGGCGTCTGGACCGGGCCGGTGGGCGCCGGGGTCGCCTGGTCGACCGGCGGGAACACCGCGGAGCCGACGCCCGCGCCGCTCTGCGTCGGGCCGGAGCCCGGCACGATGCTCGGCGCCGCGGTCTGGAGAGAGGCGGCCACGCGCAGGCACTCGTCGCGCATGGACTCGGCGGTCGGGAAGCGCTCGTTCGGGTTCTTCTTCAGCGCGCGGGTGATCAGCGCGTCCACCGCGGGCGGAAGGGAACGGTTGATCGAGGAGGGAGCGACCGGTTCCTCCTGGACGTGCGCGTACGCGATCGCCAGCGGGGAGTCCGCGTCGAACGGCAGCCGCCCGGTGACCAGCTGGAACAGCATGATGCCGACCGAGTACAGATCGGAGCGGGCGTCCACGCCGCGGCCCAGGGCCTGCTCGGGCGAGAGGTACTGAGGGGTGCCGACGACCATGCCGGTCTGGGTCATCGAGGTGACGCCGGACTGCATGGCGCGGGCGATGCCGAAGTCCATGACCTTGACGACGCCGCGCTTGGTCATCATCACGTTGCCCGGCTTGATGTCGCGGTGCACCAGCCCCATCTCGTGGCTGATCTCCAGCGCGGCCAGCACGTCCGCGGTGATCTTCAGGGCCTTGTCGGCGGGCATCGCGCCGTACTGCCGTACGTCCGCGTCGAGCACCGAGCCGAGCGGGCGGCCCTCGACGTACTCCATGACGATGTACGGCATCGTCGAGCCGCCAAGGTCGTCTTCTCCGGTGTCGAAGACCGAGACGATGTTGGTGTGCGTGAGCTTGGCCACTGCCTGGGCCTCGCGGCGAAAGCGCTCGCGGAAGGCCTGCTCCCGGCCCAGCTCGGTGTGGAGCGTCTTGATCGCGACCTGGCGGTCCAGCACGGCGTCGTACGCCAGGTGAACCGAGGCCATGCCGCCTTCACCGAGCAAGTCGCGCAGCTGGTAGCGACCGCCTGCCAGCGACCCTCCCGCGTACCGGCCCTGTGCGCCGTCCTGGCTCATCTCTCCGCGTCCCCCACTGGCCGTCCGGCGCCGTCATTGAGCGAACAAGCCTTGATCGAATGTGTCATTCCCGGCCAAGTCTGCCCCAGGGCACTGACACGTCAAGCGCGGTGCCCGTTCCGTGACCGTACGCGAAAGAAGCGTCGCGGAAGCGTTACAGCGGCCGTACGACCGGCACACAGAATTTGCACGAGAGCGCGTGCTAGAGGTTTCATGACCGGTCACTCCGGGGCCGGTCCCGGCACCGGATCCGGACCGGCGGCCCCCACGAAGGCTGTAGCGTGGCCGACGGAGACCGTAACAACACCGCGCGCACCGCGGGCAGAAACGACGGCGAGGACCGATGGCACAGACGCACAGCGCCCAGGGCCCGTCCGACCCCGAGGCGACTGGCGGCGGCATGTCAGACACGCCGGAGATGTGGGGCAACGGCGGGCTCGTCGGCGACGGCCGGTACCGGCTGACCCACCGGCTGGGCCGGGGTGGCATGGCCGAGGTGTTCGCGGCCGAGGACGTCCGTCTGGGCCGCACGGTCGCGGTCAAGCTGCTCCGCGCCGACCTGGCCGAGGACCCGGTCTCCAAGGCCCGCTTCACGCGCGAGGCCCAGTCGGTGGCCGGACTCAACCACCACGCGATCGTCGCCGTGTACGACTCCGGCGAGGACTACGTGGGCGGCCAGTCCGTGCCGTACATCGTGATGGAGCTGGTCGAGGGCCGCACCATCCGTGACCTGCTGCTGAACGCCGAGGCGCCGGGCCCCGAGCAGGCCCTGATCATCGTCTCCGGTGTGCTGGAGGCGCTCGCCTACTCGCACCAGCACGGCATCGTGCACCGCGACATCAAGCCGGCCAACGTCATCATCACCCACAACGGCGCCGTCAAGGTGATGGACTTCGGCATCGCCCGCGCCCTGCACGGCGCTTCGACAACGATGACGCAGACCGGCATGGTCATGGGCACTCCGCAGTACCTCTCCCCGGAGCAGGCGCTCGGCAAGGCCGTCGACCACCGCTCCGACCTCTACGCGACCGGCTGCCTGCTCTACGAACTCCTCGCGCTCCGGCCCCCGTTCACCGGTGAGACCCCGCTGTCGGTGGTCTACCAGCACGTCCAGGACATCCCGACCCCGCCCTCCGAGTTCTCCGACGGCTGCCCGCCGGAGCTGGACGGCCTGGTCATGCGCTCGCTCGCCAAGGAGCCCGACGACCGGTTCCAGACGGCCGAAGAGATGCGCGGCATGGTCCAGTACGGCCTGCAGATGCTGTACGACCAGGGCGGCCACACCGGCACCTGGAACACCGGGCCGGTGGCGGCGCACGACGGCCGGCAGACCCCGGCGGGCGGCTTCGCGGGTACGACCGCGATGCAGCACCCCGGCGAGTTCGGCGCCGGCACCACGCAGATCCCGCAGCCGATCCTGCCCGGCGGCTACGGCAACGGCGACGACGGCGGCTTCGAGGGACACGGCAACAAGGGCAGCGGCCGCGGCAAGCTGTGGATCCTCGCCGTCCTCGCGGTGATCGCGATCGCGGCCGGTGTCGCGATCGCGCTGAACAACACGGGCAACGGCACCGGCGGCGGCACCGATCCGACGCCGAGCCACTCGCAGACCAAGAAGGACGACAAGGCCTCCGAGACGCCGTCCGACGACAGCACCGACCAGCCCACGGACACGACCACGGACGACGGCTCGGCCACGGGCGGCACCGGTTCGGACTGGACGCCGTCGTACACGCCGTCGGCGACCCCGTCCGACACGGCCACCTCCGAGCCGACCGACCCGGCGACCTCGACGGAGCCGACGGATCCGGAGACCACCCCGACGGACGGCGGCACGGACGCGGGCACCACGGACGGTGGCACGGACGCGGGCACCACCGATGGCGGCACCGACGCGGGCACCACGGTCGGCGGCACCGACGCGGGCACCACGGCCGGCACCACGGCCGGCAACGGAACTTGAAGGCCACCGACCCCGTCGGCCCCGGCAACAGCCTGAGACATCACGGCTAGAGCACCCCACGCGCGCGTGCGAGCAACGGCTCCACGCGCGCGTGCCGTTGTGCGCGACCCCTCTGTGCGCGACCCCTCTGTGCGCGACCCCTCTGTGTGCGACCTCTGTGCGCGACCTCGTAGAGGCCGTCACTCCACGAAGGCGTCGCACACCGCGTCGTACTCCCGTGTCCACCACACCGCCAGCGCCGAGGCGGCTGGGAACTGGCAGTCCGCGCGTGTGTCACCGCGCTCGTAGTGCCAGCGCAGCATCCAGAAGTCGTTCAGGCGCTCCCACCACACCCGGTGCACGGCCGCCGCGAGCTCCGAGGGCGTGGCGCCGGCCGCGCGCCGGTAGGTGCGCGCGTACGCCCGCACCTTGGGCAGGTCCAGCGCTCCCGCGGGCCGTACGAAGAAGATCGCGGCGGCGCGTACGGCCTCCTCGGCGCGGGGCTGCACGCCGAGCCGGTCCCAGTCGACGATGGCGGCCGGGGCGTCGCCCTTGTAGAGCAGGTTGAAGGGGTGGAAGTCGCCGTGCACCCAGCCCACCGAGCCGCCGCGCGGGGGGCGCCGGTCGGCGTGCTGCTCCAGCAGTGCGCGGCGCTCCAGGAGGCGGTGGCGGGCCAGTTCGTCGAAGGCGTCGGCGGGGCGGTGGCGGCGGACGTGGGCGAGCAGGTCGTCGATGAGGGCGAAGGTGTCGGTCGGGTCGGCGCTCTCCACGGGATGCGGGCTCGTGGCCGGGCGCGTGCGCCCCTTGGGGGGCATCACGCGCTCCAGGCAGGCGTGTACGGCGCCCAGGAGCGCCCCCAGGCGTGCGCTCTCCCCGCGGGTCAGCTGGCCGCCGTGGCGGTGCCTGCCGTCGATCCAGGGGTGCAGGGCGTAGGCGTGGCCGCCGACGACGGCGACCGTACGGCCCTCGCGGTGCGCGAGCGGCGGGGCGACCGGGACGCCGAGATCGGCCAGGCGCTGGGTGGCCCGGTGCCGGCGTTCGATGGCGGCCGGGTCGGCGGTGTCCGGGTCGAAGTGGTGCTTGAGGAAGTAGCGGCCGCGGGTGGTGCACAGCCGGTAGCCGCGGTTGAGCAGGCCCTGGTCGACGGGTTCGCAGGTGAGGGCGGTACCGGCGGCGTACAGGCGCAGCAGGGCGCCCAGAGGGGGCGCATGGGGCGAGAGGGGTGGTACACATGAGCGCGGCACGCGCCAGATGTTAGGGCACGAAAAGCGGCCGTGAGCTGGGGCTTATCACAGGCAGTCGCCGCTGGTCGCTTTCGGTCACGCTGTGCACCGTGACGAACTCCGGATCGACGGTCAGGTGCACGGGTGGCGCTCGTCGAGCACGGTGACGTCGGGTCGGGTGGCCGGAATCCGTAGCGGCGCGTCGGCCGCGGTGCCATCCCATACCCGGATTTTTCCGCTTTCGTAGGCGAGGGCAGTGTCACACATTGACTCTTCCCGTGCCCGGGGTGGCCGGGATAACGTGCCGTTGCTCCGGCCTCCTGCAAGGCTGTGACCAGCGGTCTTCCGAGCCCTGCGGATTTACTTGGAAATCCAAGCAAAATCGCAGGTCAGGAGGGGTTTCACAGAAATGTGGAGCACTGGGTAACGTAAAAGTTGCAGGGCGCTCGCCGGGGCACCTGTCACGCCTGTTCCCGGCCGAGTGGCACCCACCCCGTGCCCGGTGGTCGAGAACAGGTGAGCCGCACTGGCCTACCGGCAACCCCGGGGGCCGGAACGACGGAGGAGCACACGTGACCGTGGACAGCAGTGCCGCGCGCAAGCCGCGACGCAGCGCCGCAGGCAAGGCCGGCACCACCGGCAGCAGTACCGGAACCACCGGCACCAAGCGCACCACCCGCACCACCAAGAAGAGCACCGACCCGGAACTCGTGCAGCTCCTGACGCCCGAGGGCAAGCGGGTCAAGAACGCCGAGTACGACGCCTACGTCGCCGGGATCACCCCCGAAGAGCTGCGCGGCCTGTACCGCGACATGGTGCTCACCCGCCGGTTCGACGCCGAGGCCACCTCCCTGCAGCGCCAGGGCGAGCTGGGCCTGTGGGCTTCGCTGCTCGGCCAGGAGGCCGCCCAGATCGGCTCCGGCCGGGCCCTGCGCGACGACGACTACGTCTTTCCGACCTACCGCGAGCACGGCGTCGCCTGGTGCCGCGGGGTGGACCCGGCCAACCTGCTCGGGATGTTCCGCGGCGTGAACAACGGCGGCTGGGACCCGAACAGCAACAACTTCCACCTCTACACGATCGTCATCGGCTCCCAGACGCTGCACGCCACCGGCTACGCGATGGGCGTCGCCAAGGACGGCGCGGACTCGGCCGTGATCGCCTACTTCGGCGACGGCGCCTCCAGCCAGGGCGATGTCGCCGAGTCGTTCACCTTCTCCGCGGTCTACAACGCCCCGGTGGTGTTCTTCTGCCAGAACAACCAGTGGGCGATCTCCGAGCCGACCGAGAAGCAGACCCGCGTCCCGCTCTACCAGCGCGCACAGGGCTACGGCTTCCCCGGCGTACGCGTCGACGGCAACGACGTCCTGGCCTGCCTCGCGGTCACCAAGTGGGCGCTGGAGCGCGCCCGCAACGGCGAGGGCCCAACCCTGGTCGAGGCCTACACCTACCGCATGGGCGCCCACACCACCTCCGACGACCCCACCCGCTACCGGGGCGACGAGGAGCGGCAGTCCTGGGAGGCGAAGGACCCGATCCTGCGCCTTCGCCGGTTCCTCGAGGCCTCAAACCACGCGGACGAGGGATTCTTCGCGGAACTCGAGGCCGAGTCCGAGGCGTTGGGCAGGCGAGTGCGCGAAGCGGTCCGCTCCATGCCGGACCCGGACCACTTCGCCATCTTCGAGAACGTGTACGCGGACGGGCACGCGCTCGTCGACGAGGAGCGAGCCCAGTTCGCCGCCTACCAGGCGTCGTTCGCGGACGCAGAGGCAGAGGGGGTCTGATCATGGCAGCCGAGACCAAGACCATGGCGCTGGCCAAGGCGATCAACGAGTCGCTGCGCCGCGCTCTGGAGACGGACCCCAAGGTCCTCGTCATGGGCGAGGACGTCGGCAAGCTCGGCGGTGTCTTCCGGGTCACCGACGGCCTGCAGAAGGACTTCGGCGAGAGCCGCGTCATCGACACCCCGCTCGCCGAGTCGGGCATCGTCGGCACCGCGATCGGCCTCGCGCTGCGCGGCTACCGCCCGGTGGTGGAGATCCAGTTCGACGGCTTCGTCTTCCCGGCCTACGACCAGATCGTCACGCAGCTGGCGAAGATGCACGCCCGTGCGCTGGGCAAGGTCAAGATGCCGGTCGTCATCCGCATCCCCTACGGCGGCGGCATCGGCGCGGTCGAGCACCACTCCGAGTCCCCCGAGTCGCTGTTCGCGCACGTGGCGGGCCTGAAGGTGGTCAGCCCCTCCAACGCGTCCGACGCGTACTGGATGATGCAGCAGGCCATCCAGAGCGACGACCCGGTGATCTACTTCGAGCCCAAGCGCCGCTACTGGGACAAGGGCGAGGTCAGCACCGACGCCATCCCCGGCCCGCTGCACAAGGCACAGGTCGTCCGCGAGGGCACGGACCTCACCCTGGCCGCCTACGGCCCGATGGTGAAGCTGTGCCAGGAGGTCGCGAACGCGGCCGCCGAGGAGGGCAAGTCCCTGGAGGTGCTGGACCTGCGCTCGGTCAGCCCCCTCGACTTCGACTCCATCCAGGCCTCGGTCGAGAAGACCCGCCGCCTGGTCGTCGTCCACGAGGCGCCGGTGTTCTTCGGCTCCGGTGCGGAGATCGCCGCCCGGATCACGGAGCGCTGCTTCTACCACCTGGAGGCCCCGGTGCTCCGGGTCGGCGGCTACCACGCCCCGTACCCGCCGGCGCGCCTGGAGGAGGAGTACCTGCCGGGTCTGGACCGGGTGCTCGACGCCGTCGACCGTGCCCTGGCGTACTGAGGAGAGGGTTCGTGACGACGATGACGGAAGCTTCCGTACGCGAGTTCAAGATGCCCGACGTGGGCGAGGGACTCACCGAGGCCGAGATCCTCAAGTGGTACGTCCAGCCTGGTGACACGGTCACCGACGGCCAGGTGGTGTGCGAGGTCGAGACCGCCAAGGCGGCCGTCGAACTCCCCATCCCCTACGACGGCGTGGTCCGCGCGCTGCACTTCCCCGAGGGCACCACGGTGGACGTGGGCACGTCCATCATCGCGGTGGACGTGGCCGGCGACGCACCGGCGGAGGTCCCCGCTCCCGCCGAGCAGCCGAAGGCGGCACCCAAGGCGGAGGAGCCCAAGGCGGAGGAGCCCAAGCCGGAGGGCCGCCAGCCGGTCCTGGTCGGCTACGGCGTGGCGACCACCTCCACCAAGCGCCGCCCGCGCAAGGGCCCGGAGGTCACCGTCCCGGCCGCGGCCCAGGCCATCCAGACCGAGCTGAACGGCCACGGCGCCGCCGTCCCCGCCCAGCCCCGCCCGCTGGCCAAGCCGCCGGTGCGCAAGCTGGCGAAGGACCTCGGCGTCGACCTCGCCACGATCACCCCGTCCGGCCCGGACGGCGTCATCACCCGCGAGGACGTCCACGCGGCGGCGGCCCCCAAGGCTGCCGAGGCCGCCGCGCCGGTCGTCGTGGAAGCCCCCGCCGCCGCACCGGTTCCCGCACCCGTCGTGGCCTACGACGGCGCCCGCGAGACCCGCATCCCGGTCAAGGGCGTCCGCAAGGCGACCGCGCAGGCCATGATCGGCTCCGCGTTCACGGCGCCGCACGTCACCGAGTTCGTGACGGTGGACGTGACGCGCACGATGAAGCTGGTCGAGGAACTCAAGCAGGACAAGGAGTTCCAGGGCCTGCGGGTGAACCCGCTGCTCCTGATCGCCAAGGCCCTGCTGGTCGCCATCAAGCGCAACCCGGACATCAACGCGTCCTGGGACGAGCCCAACCAGGAGATCGTGCTCAAGCACTACGTGAACCTGGGCATCGCGGCGGCCACCCCCCGCGGTCTGATCGTCCCGAACATCAAGGACGCCCACGCCAAGACGCTCCCGCAGCTGGCCGAGTCCCTGGGCGAGCTGGTGGCGACGGCCCGCGAGGGCAAGACGTCCCCCGCGGCGATGCAGGGCGGCACGGTGACCATCACCAACGTCGGCGTCTTCGGCGTCGACACCGGCACGCCGATCCTCAACCCCGGCGAGTCCGCGATCCTCGCGGTCGGCGCGATCAAGCTCCAGCCGTGGGTCCACAAGGGCAAGGTCAAGCCGCGCCAGGTCACGACGCTGGCGCTGAGCTTCGATCACCGGTTGGTGGACGGGGAGCTGGGCTCCAAGGTGCTCGCCGATGTCGCGGCGATCCTGGAGCAGCCGAAGCGGTTGATCACCTGGGCGTGAGGGCAGCTAGGTTGAGGGAGTGGGCGGTCGCAACTTGGTCTTGCGATCGCCCACTCCCTCCTCTGACTGTCAGAGCTGGTTGAGCACGTACACCGGCGCCCCGTCCTGCGCCGCGCCCTGTGAGCGGATGCAGGCGTGCTTGCGCAGCAGGCGGAGGCATTCGTTGACGCGGCGTACCGACAGACCCGTACGGGCCGCGATCGATTCGAGCGGCTCTCGCAGCTCACCCTTCTCGACGAGGACCGGGGCGATGACGACGGCCACCGTCCACACGTCCTCCGTCACGGACAGCCGTTCCCGCCAGTCGGCCAGCACGGACTCCGTGGTGGGCAGCACCGTGAGGTGCCCGCCGGGCTCCCGACGTTCGAGAACGAGAGCGTCGAACCGGTCCGCGATGCGTTCCATCGCATGGACCAGGGCCTGTTGCGCGGCGAGTGTGGCCTTCTGCGTGGCCAGCGTCTCCCTCTGGATCGCCAGCATCTCCTTCTGCAGCGAGATCGATTCGCGCTGCCCGTTCGCCAGCTCCTCGTCCAGCTGAAGGTTGTGCGCCTCAAGCCGCACGATGGCCTCGGCGACCTGCTCCGGCATGGCGTACGCGATGGGGGCACCGGGGGCGGTCGGCTGCACCTCGGCCTCTTCGAGAGTGTAAGAACCCTCCCGCTGCACGGTCTCGATGACCTCGGCGGCCCACTGCTTGAAGGGGGCGCAGGCAGCCTTCGTGCAGGATTGGACGAGGAGGATCAGGCCCTGGAGATCGATGAGATTCATGTCTCGGCGCCACTCCCGACCTGCGGGAATGCTGAGACCGTAACCTCCAGTTACGGTCTCGAGAATCTCTCGGTGCTCTTCCGGGACATGGTCGGAGAGAGCCTTCCTCGAGTTGGTGTGCCCGAGTTCCTTGCAGACATCCACCGCCGGAAACCAATGACTCCCGTCCGGCATGGTCAGTCGTCGTACCCGGGCTCCGGTCGCCGCGTACACGAAGTCGCTGACGTCGAGCGCCTCATGCCGCTCGCCCGCGTTGGGCCGCTTGCTGGGTTCGTTCATGTGAACCACCTCCGCTGCGGAACGTAGAGCGGAGCAAATCGAATATGCCAGCTGCAAGATGGATGTTCACCATTGCGAGGGAAGATCCCCTATTTGGCTGGACCCATCTCAACTCCCGTATCTTGACGCCATGGTGGCGGGGGCGAAGAGCACAGCACGGCATGCGAAAAGGCGGACGACGGAGGAGAAGGGCGGGCTCGCCCGGTCCTCCGTGCTGATGGCCGGAGCCACCGTCGTGTCACGCGCGACCGGGCTGATCCGGCAGGTGCTGCAGGGCGCGGCGCTCGGCAACGGGCTGCTGGCGAGCACGTACAACACGGCGAACACCCTGCCGACCAGCCTGTACATCCTGCTGATCGGCGGCGCGCTGAACGCCGTACTCGTGCCGCAGCTGGTGCGTGCCCGGGCCACCCACCCCGACGGCGGGCGCGCCTACGAGCAGCGGCTGGTGACCCTGGTCATCACGGTGCTGGCCGCCGGGACCGTACTCGCCGTCTGGGCGGCCCCGCAGATCGTGGGCCTGTACATGAGGGACACGCCGGACAGCCATCAGGCCTTCCGGCTCACCGTCGTCTTCGCCCGGTTCCTGCTGCCGCAGATCTTCTTCTACGGCCTCTTCACCATCCTCGGCCAAGTCCTCAACGCCCGCGAGAAGTTCGGGGCGATGACCTGGACGCCGGTTCTCAACAACTTCGTACTCATCGGCATGTTCAGTGCCTACCTGGGGCTGATGACCGTCCCGCACTCGGTCGCCGACATCACTGCCGCCCAGGTCCGCTGGCTCGGCATCGGCACCACCGTCGGCATCGCCGTACAGGCCCTCGCGCTGATCCCCTTCGCCCGCGCCGCCGGCTTCCGGTTCCGGCCCCGCTTCGACTGGCGCGGTGCCGGACTCGGCTCCGGCGTCCACGCGGCCAAGTGGACGTTGCTGTTCGTGCTGGCCAACCAGATCGCGCTCACCGTGGTCACCAACTACGCCAGTGCGGCCGACCAGGAACTGCCGAAGGCCGGCGCGGGCTACACGTCGTACAGCTACGCCCAGGCCATCTGGACACTGCCGCAGTCCGTGGTCACCGTCTCCCTGGTCACGGCGCTGCTGCCGCGCATGAGCAAGGCCGCGGCCGAGGGCCGGATCGCCGATCTGCGCGCGGACCTGTCCCGGGCGCTGCGGATCAGTGGGGTCGTCATCGTGCCCGCCGCCTTCCTGTTCGCCGCGCTCGGCCCACAGATCGCGACGCTGCTGTTCGCCCACGGCGCCGCCGACGCCTCCTCCGTCCGGCCCCTCGGCCACATGCTCCAGGCGTTCGGCCTCGGCCTGATCCCCTTCTCGGCCCAGTACCTGCTGCTGCGCGGCTTCTACGCCTTCGAGGACACCCGTACACCGTTCTTCATGGCGGTCTGGATCGGCGTCGTGAACATCGCCCTCGCCACCGCCTGCCACCTCCTGCTGCCCGCCCGCTGGGCCGTCACCGGCATGGCCGGCGCCTACACCCTCTCCTACTTCGCCGGCCTCGCCCTCACCGCCCGCCTCCTGGCCCGGCGCACCGGCGGCCGCCTGGCCGACGGCGCCCTGCGCAGTACGTACGCCAAGTTGCTGTGCGCCGGTGCCGCGGGAGCGGTCGCGGGCTGGGCGGCGGCGCGGGCCTGCGCGGCAGCCCTGGGCGGGAGCGGTACGGCGGCGACGGCCCTCACCACGGCCACCGGAACCCTCGCCCTGTCCGTGACGTACTTGGCCCTCGGCCGCCTGCTGCGCCTGCCCGAACTCCGGCGGCTGCCCGGCTTTGGCTGATCACCTGGGGTGTTGCCCGCGAGGGCCTCGCCGGCAGCGACGCCCCAGACCGATCAGCGACCCCGCACTCTGTACGTGGGATGCGGGGACCCGTCGGCCCCTGACACGGCATCAGGGTTGACTCGGGGTAGGGCCGGGGGCGTCACCGATGTGGTCGGTGGGGGCTGAGCGGCACGCTGATGTCATGTCGAAAACCAGCGCCGCTCGCTCCAGTTCCTCCGTCGTCCGCCGTGCCGCTGCCGCCCTCGCCGGTGCCGCCGTCCTGGCAGGTGCCGCGGCAGTGTGCGGGCCGGGAGTCGCGTACTCCGCGCCGCGTTCCACCACCCCGTCCGCGACCGACTTCAGCGACTGTCCCGCACTGCCCGACGGCGTCGACCCGGCCCGTTGGAGATGTGAAGTGCACACCGCTGCCCCGCGGTTGACCATCGGCAAGGTCACGGTGGACCTCGCCCCGATCACCATGACCCACGCCGAGGGTCCCCTGCCGGACGGCAGCAACGGGCAGGTGTGGGGAGCGATGCACACCGCGCCGACCGCAGTTCCGGGAGGGCTGACCGGCACCCCGGCAGGCGATCACGTGCCGGTCCTGGGGATGGCGATACAGCCGGAGTACGGTGGCCGGTCCGACTTCTACACCGGCCGGTTCAGCCTCCGCTTCCGGCTCATAGGACCGCTGTTGCCGCACGGCTGCACCATCGGGGCGAGCGAACCCGTCGACTTCCAGCTGAAGCGCTCGGGCCCCTCCAAGTGGGTCTCCCAGGATCCGCCGGTGATCGAGTTCTCGGCGTACGACGACACCTTCACCGCTCCGGCCGCCGAGCACTGCGGGCCGCTCGCCCCGTCCCTCAACCGACGGCTCGGTCTGCCGGCGGCCGACCAGAACCTGATGTCGTACGACGCCTCCTACACCTTCAAGACCTACGACCAGCTGACCTGAGGAGGCCTCGCGCAAGCCCGAGACACGAAAGAGAAAGGAGGGAACCTTTCGCAGCTGCCCCCACTCCTGACCCGGCGACGCGGACCCGACGGGGGACCGCACCGGCCCGAGAGGGGTCATGCATGGCACCGCACACCGCGGTCGTGTCCGACCGTCCGATGCCCGAGGACATGCGCGCCGAGCACCGTTGGCCGACGGTCCGGGGCACCCGGCTGCACCTCGCCGAGTACGGAGGCACCGACGGCACCAGCGCCACCGGCGTCCCGCTGCTGATGCTGCACGGTTTCCCGCAGCACTGGTACGCCTGGCACAAGGTCGCCGCCCTGGTGCCGGACGGGTACCGGCTGATCTGCCCGGACCTGCGGGGCTTCGGCTGGTCCGAGGTCACTCGGCGGGGGTACGACATGGACGGCCTGGCGGACGACGCCCTCGCACTGCTGGACGCCCTCGGGCTGGAGCGGGTCGGGCTGGTCGGTCACGACTGGGGCGCGCACCTGGGGTTCCGGCTGTGCCTGCGGGCTCCGGAGCGGTTCACCGGGTACCTGGCGCTGAACATGTCCCACCCCTGGCCCCGGCACCGGGCGGTCCTGCCCAACCTGTGGCGGATGTGGTACACCGCGTTCGTCGAGTACCCGGTGCTCGGGCGGGCCGTCCTGCGGCACTGGCCCGGCTTCACCCGCTTCCTGCTGCGTCACCAGGCGGCCGACCCAGCCGTGTGGACGGACGCCGAACTCGCCGAGTACGCGGCCGCGACCTCCGCGAGCGCGGCCGCCGCACAGTCCCTGTTCTGGCAGTACGTCCTGCACGACATCCCCGCGCTGGTCCGCGGCACCGGGCGCCGGCACCGGCTGACCGTACCCACACTGCTGCTCGGCGGGGAGCGGGACGTGGTGGTCCCACCGTCAGTGCTCGCCGGGTCGGAGCCGTACGCCGACGATCTGACCGTGCGGCTGGTGCCGGGGGCCGGACACTATCTGCCGCAGGAGCGGCCGGAGGAGGTCGCCGAGGCGATCGGGAAACTCTTCGCCGAGCCGCGCTAACGCAGTGCCGCCCGCTCGGTGAGCCGGTGTACGAACGCCTGGCCGCGCCGCTCGCCGAGCAGGCTGCCGTAGAGCCACTGGACCGGGCGCAGGGCGGTGGGGCGGGTGGCGCCGAGGACGGCGAAGCGCGTGCCGGCGCCCTCCGGTGCGGCCGCCATGCCGCCCACGATCAGGCGGGACTGCATCAGGCACCAGCCGGGGGCGAGGCGTACCTCGAAGGCTTCGCGCAGGCCCGAGCGGCCCACCGCCAGGGCCGGCTTGCGGTCGGCGTCGCCCGGCGGGACACGGAACTCACGCAGAAAGGGGACCAGATGGGGCAACTCCGAAGACAGGTCGGAGGCGACCGACCAGACCTGTTCGTACGGCAGTGGGAGGTGCTGCTCGGCGTACAGGCCGGCGTGCAGACCGGCGGCCAGGACGCGCAGGCGCAGTACGGGATCGGTGTTCATCGCGACCACGCCTTCCGGAACGCGGAACGGGCCCGGTGCAGACGGGACTTGACGGTGCCCGTGGGGACCCCGAGCAGTTCGGCCGCGGCGACCTCGTCCAGGCCCTCCAGCTCGCGCAGGACCAGGACCGCGCGGTGCCGTACCGGCAGCCGGGCGAGTACGTCCCGGATGTCTGCGGGCAGGTCGCCGTCGGTGCCGGTGCGCAGTCCGCCGAGCCGGGCCAGGTCGGAGGGGTCGGCCGGTTCCTCGACCGCGGTGCGCCGGGCGACCCGGACCGCCTCGCGGACGGTGACCGTGCGCACCCAGCCGTAGAAGGCGAGCGGATCGCGCAGTCCGCGCAGGCCCTTGAAGACCGCGACGAGCGACTCCTGTACGGCGTCGGGCACGTCGTGCGGCGCGATCGGGCGGCACAGGCGGGTCACGTACGGGGTCACCAGGGTCAGCAGCTCGTCCATCGCGAGGGCGTCCCCGTTCTGGGCGGCCCGGACCAGCTCGGCGGCGGTCTCCCACGGCTCGGCGGCGTCCCCCTGTGCGTCCATGACGGGGTCACCCTACGCGACGGGCCCGCCGCGATCCGCGACGGGCCCGGGTGCCGAAACGGCCGTCAGCCGAGCTTGGCGAAGCCGTAGTTCATGAGCTTCTTCGCGTCGGACTCACGGTTCGGGATGGAGGTGGAGGAGAGGACGGTGCCGATGACCGTCTTGCCGTTACGCGTGGCGGCGAAGACGAGGCAGTAGCCGGCCTCGGGGCCGGAGCCGGTCTTCACGCCGATGGTGCCGCTGTAGCTGCTGAGGAGCCCGTTGGTGTTGGTCCACGGGTTCATCGTGCGGGTGCTGCCCGTCTTGGTGATCGTCTTCGCCGTGTACGACTTAGTCTTGACGATCGTGCGGAACGTGGAGTTCTTCATCGCGCTGCTGGCGATCTTCGTCAGGTCGCGCGGCGTCGAGTAGTTGTTGCCGTTGCCGATGCCGTCGAACGAGTCGAAGTGCGTGCTCGTGCTCTTCAGGCCGAGGTTCTTCGCGGCGGTGTTCATCTTGCCGATGAAGGACTTCACGCGGTCGGCCATGGTGGCGCCGCTGCCGTACTTGTCGGCGAGGGCGTAGGCGGCGTCGCAGCCGGACGGCAGCATCAGGCCGTAGAGCAGCTGGCGGACGGTGACCTTGTCGCCGACGATCAGGTGCGCCTGGGAGGCGTTGTTCCTGACGACGTAGTCGCTGTACTCCTTCTTGATCGTCACCTTGGCGTCGAGGTTGAGGTTCGACTGGGCGAGCACGACCTTGGCGGTCATGATCTTGGTGGTGGAGCCGGTGGAGCGCTTGGTGTCCGCTGCCTTGGTGTACAGCGTCGAGCTGTTGGCGTTGTTCATCACGTAGCCGCCCTTGGCGATGATCGAGGGCGTCGTGACAGCTTGTGCGGGCACCGCGGTGAGGGCCCCGGTGGCGAGCATCGCGCCGGAGGTGACGGCGATGGCGGCTGCTCGGCGGATGCGGCGGGTGCCCTTAATGCCGGTAATCAAAGTGAGATACCCCGATTGTGTTGAATGCCCCTACTGTGCGGCCAAGTTGAGGGTGGCAAGGGAGCAGGGCCGCACGTGTGTGACACGTAAGTAGCACAGAAGGTTGTGCGGTCGCTGGGAGAGATCTGCGTCACGTCCGCATGCTGGACGAGAGCCTCCCATGCGTACGTGTTGTATCTATCCTGTGGGCATGGCCACGCCCACGAAGCAACCACCCGCCGCCGACCGTGTCTACAGCCACATCAAGCAGGGCGTCCTCGACCGCCGTTACGAGGGCGGGACGCTGCTCACCGAGGGGGAGCTGGCCGAGGCCGTGGGGGTCTCGCGCACACCTGTCCGGGAGGCGCTGCTCAAGCTGGAGGTGGAGGGCCTGATCAGGCTGTACCCGAAGAAGGGTGCCCTGGTCCTGCCGGTCTCCGCGCAGGAGATCGCCGACGTGGTGGAGACCCGGCTGCTGGTGGAGGAGCACGCGGCCCGCAAGGCCGTACCCGCCCCGCCGGGGCTGCTGGAGCGGCTGGCGGAGCTGCTGGAGCAGCAGAAGGCGCAGGCCGCGGCCGGTGACCTGGCCGCCGCGGCGAAGACCGACCGCTGCTTCCACGCCGAGATCGTGCGCAGCGGAGGCAACGAGATCCTGTCCCGGCTCTACGACCAGCTGCGCGACCGGCAGCTGCGGATGGGCGTCGCCGTCATGCACTCGCACCCCGACCGGATCGCCAAGACGCTCGCCGAGCACGAGGAGATCCTCGAGGCGCTGCGCTCCGGGGACGCGGAGGCGGCCGTCGGGGTCGTGCACCGGCATGTGAGCTGGTTCTCGCACCTCGCGCGGGGTGAGGTCCGGTGAACAACGCCACCCTGCCGGGTGACCCACCGGGCGGCCGCCGCGCCATCGCGGTGTGGTCCATCGGTGTCTCGGTCTACTTCGTCGCCGTCATCTTCCGTACGTCCCTGGGCGTGGCCGGGCTGGACGCGGCCGACCGCTTCCACGTCAACGCCTCCGCCCTCTCGACCTTCTCCATCCTCCAACTGCTGGTCTACGCCGGCATGCAGATACCGGTGGGCCTGCTGGTCGACCGGCTCGGCACCAAGAAGGTGCTCGGCATCGGCGCGGTGCTGTTCACGGCGGGCCAGCTCGGCTTCGCCTTCTCGCCCTCCTACGGCACGGCGCTCGCCTCGCGGGCGCTGCTCGGGTGCGGTGACGCGATGACCTTCATCAGCGTGCTGCGGCTGGGCAGCCGCTGGTTCCCGGCCCGGCGCGGGCCGCTGGTCGCGCAGCTCGCGGGCCTGGTCGGCATGGCCGGCAACCTGGTCTCCACCCTGGTCCTGGCCCGGCTGCTGCACGGCATCGGCTGGACCCCGGCGTTCGCGGGCAGTGCGCTGGCCGGTGCGCTCGTACTCGTCCTGACGCTGCTGTTCCTGAAGGACCACCCCGAGGGGCACGAGCCCGAGCCGCTCCCGCACCAGGGCGCGGCCTACGTCCGCCGGCAGATCGCGGCGTCCTGGCGGGAGCCCGGCACCCGGCTGGGACTGTGGGTGCACTTCACGACCCAGTTCCCGGCGATGGTGTTCCTGCTGCTGTGGGGGCTGCCGTTCCTGGTCCAGGCGCAGGGGCTGTCCCGTGCCACGGCCGGTGAGCTGCTGACGCTCGTCGTCCTGTGCAACATGGTGATCGGGCTGGTCTACGGCCAGATCGTCGCCCGGCACCACGCGGCCCGGCTGCCGCTGGCTCTGGGCACGGTCGGAGCGACGGCGTCGCTGTGGGCGCTGACTCTCGCCTGGCCGGGTGAGCGTGCTCCCCTGTGGCTGCTGGTGGTGCTCTGCGCGGTGCTCGGCGCGTGCGGTCCGGCCTCGATGCTGGGCTTCGACTTCGCCCGGCCGGCCAACCCGCCCGAGCGACAGGGCACGGCGTCGGGAATCACCAACATGGGTGGGTTCGTCGCCTCCATGACGACGTTGTTCGCGGTCGGGGTGCTGCTGGATGCGACCGGGGACGACTACTCGGTGGCCTTCTCGGTGGTGTTCGTCCTGCAGGCGGTGGGGGTGAGTCAGATTCTGCGGCTGCGGGGGCGGGCGGCTCGGCGGGAGCGGGAGCGGTTGGTGGCCAGTCGGGTGGAGACGGTGCATGTGCCTGCGGCTTGAGCCGCTTTTTCTCCCGCCCACGCACCGCCCGTTTCCCGTTGGCTGAGAAGGTGAGCAACCTGTGGGGGTGCTCGCCGTCGGCGACCGCCCCTCCGCTCAGCCGGTGACCGGCACGAGGGTGAGGTACGCGATCCCGAGTACGCCCCGGTAGGCCAGCCACTGGGCCCGGTGGCGGTTCAGGCGGTCGCGGGTCTCGGGGGCCGACGGGTGATCCGGATGGGTGGCCAGCCATACCTCCGTGTCCGCCTGGTACGCCGACTCGAACTCCTCCCACTCGGCCGGGCTCGCGGTCTCCGTCCACTCGGGGCGGAAGCCGGCCTCGACGGCAAGGTCGAGGAGGGTGGCGAGGTCGTAGTGGTCGTCGGCGCAGGCGCCCGGCCACATGCGGGCCAGTTCGGGCTCGGTGGGCGTGCGCTCCCAGAAGCCCTCGCCGAGCAGGACGCGGCCGCCGTCGTTCACCAGGCGCCGCAGCTCGCGCAGCGCCTCCGCCGTGGGTGGCTCGGCCTTGGTCAGGGCCTGGGTCGCGCCCAGGCAGAGCACCAGGTCGGCCGGGCCGCGGCGGGTGCCGACGGCGGACTCCTCGACGAACTCCACGCGGTCCGCGAGACCCCGTGCCGCGGAGTTCCGCCTGCCCCTCGCCAGGTCCTCGGCATTGACGTCGAGGCCGAGTCCCCGAGCGTCCGGTACGGCTTCCAGCACCCGGAGCATCAACTCGCCCCAGCCGCAGCCGATGTCCAGGACGCTGCCCGGCCGGGTTCCGGCGAGGCGCCGGACCAGGGCGGCCGCGCGGGCCTCGGAGAGGGGGCCGTGGAAGACGAGCCGGGTGAGCCGGGGCGGGAGGTCGTCGGTGCGTGGGGTCGCCGCAGTGTCCGTCATGGCGCGCACGCTAGTTCCGAGGGCGGAGCGGCGACACCGGTTTTCCGAGCGCCGGCGGGCCTACGGCGTCACCGCGAAGTTGCGCAGGATCGCCGCCGTCAGGTCCGGGTCGCCCTCCGTCTTCACCCGGTCCGCGACCGCCTCCGGGCTCACCCGGCCGCACGCCAGCCGGAAGTACGTCTCCCAGTCGAGGGCGAAGGAGGCGGCGGGGCCCAGGGCGGGGGCGGTCTCCAGGGTGCCGCGGCCCTGGATGTCCACGCGGATGGTGCGCAGGAACTCGACCGGCCCGTGCACGTCGAACACGATGGCCGAACTGCGCGGGGCGCTCGCGTCCTTGGCGACCACCTTGGGAAGCGCGTCCAGCAGGACGTCCCGGGTGACGTGCGCGCCCGGGGAGTCGAGGTTGCCGGGGCGGCCGAGGGCCGTGCGCAGGTCCTGCTCGTGTACCCACACGTCGAAGGCGCGGGTGCGCATCGCCTGTTCGAGGGTGACCTCGGCGCCCACGTAGCCGCGCACCTTGTGGCCGGGGTCGCGGGACTCGTTGCGCAGCTGGCGGTTGCGGCGGATGACCGTGTACTCCAGCTCGGACGTCATCTCCGGCGCCGTGTGGTGGCGGCGGACGTCGACCTGCATCTCCATGTAGCGCTGGTGCTCGTTGGTGACGTGGAAGAGGTCGCGGGGGAGGGTGTGGATGGGGCGCGGGTCGCCGAGCATCTCGCAGTCCAGGCCGATGACGTGCGAGACCACGTCACGCACCGACCAGCCTGGGCACGGCGTCCGCCGGTTCCACTCGCCCTCCACGAGCGTGCCCACCAACTCGGATATCGCTTCGATGGAGTGGGTCCAGGCGTCGGCGTAGGGCTGGAGGGTGGGATGCAGACTCACGGAACGGGACCCCTCGGCGGTCGGTACACGGGCGGTTGTGGCGGCGTTGCCAGTGGGAGGTGGCTGCACTCGGCGCGGTCTTGAAACTCCCCCGGTTCTCGACTTCGCTCGAACCGGGGGGACCCCCAAGTTACGCTGCTCTGAGGCACCCCGGCAGTGCTTTCGTGTGACGATCGTAGGCCCGTGTGGACTACTCGAATGCCAGGACGGTGGTAGTGTGCGCGCCTCGCTGATCCAGATTGCCGTAGACGAGGGCGAATCGGTTGCCGAACGGCGGCAGCGGGTGGCCGCGCTGGTCCGCGAACAGGCCGGGTCCGACCTGGTCGTTCTGCCCGAGCTGTGGACGACCGGTGCCTTCGCCTACGAGGAGTTCGGCCCCGAGGCCGAGCCGCTCGAAGGGCCGACGTACGAGGTGATGGCCAAGGCGGCGAGCGACGCGGGCGTGTGGCTGCACGCCGGCTCCATCCCCGAGCGGGACCCGGACGGCCCCCTCTACAACACCTCTCTCATCTTCTCCCCCTCAGGTGAGCTGGCCGCGGCCTACCGCAAGATCCATCGCTTCGGTTTCGACAAGGGCGAGGCCGTGCTGATGGGGGCCGGGCGGGACCTCGTGACGGTCCGGCTGCCCGGGACCACCCTCGGCGTGGCCACCTGCTACGACCTCCGTTTCCCCGAACTCTTCCGCTCCCTCGTCGACGCCGGCGCCGAGACGCTGGTGATCCCGGCGGGCTGGCCCGAGCGGCGACGCGCGCACTGGACGCTGCTGGCTCAGGCGCGGGCGGTGGAGAACCAGGCGTTCGTGCTCGCGTGTGGAACGGCCGGGACGCACGCCGGAGTTCCCCAGGCGGGTCACTCGATCGTGGTGGATCCCTGGGGCGAGGTGCTCGCCGAGGCGGGCGCCGGCGAGGAGGTCCTCACGGTCGACTTCGACCCGGCGAAGGTGGCGGCCACCCGCGAACAGTTCCCGGCCCTGAAGGACCGGATGCTGGGCCTGGAGCCACCGCGCCGCTGAACACGGGGCGGACCCGGGGCGGCGCTAGTCGTCCTCCCGCTCCCGCTGCGCCAGATGGATCACGCACACCGCCACCGCGATCAGCAGCGCCGGGTCCGCGTCGTCGCGCACGATGTCGACGCCGTACGTGTCCCTGAGGTGCAGCCAGCGGCGGGAGATCACCGCGAGGAGTTCGCCGTCGTACTCGATGGCGAACTCGTGGTCGAGGATCTTGCCGCTGACGTCCAGCTCTGTGCCGTCGACCAGGGCCACCCGGTAGTGGTTGCGCAGCAGGGACAGCCGTTTGCGCTTGATCGTGGCCAGGCCCTCGCCGTCCCGTTCGATCACCATGGTGTCGCGCAGGGCGAACATCTTCTGGTGGATGTCGACCAGGACCCGCCCGTGGGCGTCCTTCAGCTCGAAGGTGTCCCGCAGCCGCATGGCCTTGCCGTCGACGAGGAACACCTTCTGGCCGTGCTCGTCCTCGATCCAGTAGTCGTCACCGATACCGAGGAGCCGGTCGCGTACGAGGAGTCTCATGCGGATACCGTTCCCCGGCCCGGCGGGATCATCACGGAGCCGGAGGGAACGGAGCCGGACGCGACGGCGGGCTCCGGCCCGAAACGCCTCCTGTAGTCCGACGGGCTCAGCCCCGTCTCGCGCCGCAGCCGCGCGCGCAGGTTGGCCGCCGTGCCCAGGCCGCTGCGGGCCGCCACCACGTCCAGGCGCTCCTCGCCCCGCTCGATCAGCCGGCAGGCGAGCGCGACCCGCTCCCCGGTGAGCCAGGCCAGCGGGGTCGTACCGAGCTGGGCGCGGAAGCGGCGGTGCAGGGTGGCGGGGGAGACGGCCGCGCGGGCGGCCAGGTCCGCCACCGTCAGCGGCTCGCCCAGCCGCTCCTGCGCCCAGGCCAGCAGCGGGCCGAGCGACTCGTCGGGGACCGCGGGCAGCGGACGTTCCACGAACTGCCGCTGCCCGCCGTCCCGGTGCGGGCCGAAGACGAGGCGGCGGGAGACGTGGTTGGCGATCTCGGCGCCGTGGTCGCGCCGTACGACATGCAGGGCCAGGTCGAGCGCCGACGCGCTGCCCGACGCCGTGAGGATGTCGCCGTCGTCCACGAAGAGGACGTCCGGCTCCAGGCGCACCTCGGGGAAACGGGCCCGGAAGGACTGCTCCCACATCCAGTGGCAGGCCGCCCGGCGCCCGTCCAGCAGCCCCGCCTCCGCGATCGTGAACGCACCCGAGCAGAAGCCGACCAGCCGGGCGCCCCGCGCGTGTGCCCGGCGTACGACGTCCAGGACACGCTCCGCGCGCGGTACCTCGGTGTCGGGCCGGTTCGGCACGATCAGCGTGTCGGCCTCCTCGGCGGCCTCCAGTCCGGCGACCCCGGTGAGCGTGAAGAAACCGTCCCGCATCCGGGTGTGCGGCTCGCCGGCGCACAGCCGGAAGTCGTACAGCTTCCGCCCCAGTTCCGGCCTGGGCAGCCCGAAGACCTCGATGGCGCAGCTCATCTCGAACGGGTTGGAGTTCTCGTCGACGACGAGAACGACGCGGTGCGAGGATTCTTGCGGCATGTGCGATTTCTAGCACTCGTCGGCCGGTCCGGCACCCCGGACGATGAACGCATGGAACCGATCTCCCTGGAGGCGGCCCTCGCCTCCTTCACCGAGCAGTGGAGCCCGCGCATCGTCACCGCGGTCAACGACTACGACGTCCGCGTCGCCAAGGTCGAGGGCGAGCACGTCTGGCACGTCCACGACGACACGGACGAGTTCTTCCTGGTCCTCGACGGCGAACTGCACATCTCTCTCAGGGAGCCGGCCGGCGAGCGCACGGTCGTCCTCCCGAAGGGCTCGGTGTTCGCCGTCCCGCGCGGTACCTGGCACAAGCCGTACGCGCCCGTGCCCACCCAGATGCTGGTCTTCGAGCCCACCGGCACCTTCTCGGTGGGTGACCGGCACGACGAGGTGCCGGACCACGTGGACGCGACCATCGGGCACGCCCTCATCTGACCCGGCACCGGAATCCGGCGGGACGAGAGGTGTCTCGCGGGTGAACTTCCAGTTCCCGTAAGGAAGTTGCCCAACCAAGCAGGTGGGCGCCGAGTCGGACGTTGCACAAGTCGCACAGGCTCCGCACGTTCCTTTCGGAGGTCCGCCCATGTCCTCTCGTCCCGCCCGCAGCCGGGTCGTACGAGCCGTCACCCTGGCCCTCGGTACGGCCCTGGCCGCACCGCTCACCCTGGCCGGCACCGCCGGTGCCGCCACGCAGCCGGCCACCGCCTCGGTCAACCAGTACGACTGGCAGCTCACCTATGAGGCCGCCCCCGGCCAGACCAACAAGGCCACCGTCACCGCGGCGCTCACCGCGGACCGCGCGGGCATCACCTACGTGATAGACGACGTCGTCCCGATCAGCGCGGGCCACGACTGCGCCTACCCCGACAGCGCGGACCACACGAAGGTCTCCTGCACGGTCACCAACGTGGACAGCCAGGACCCGTACGCCGCCCTGATCATGAACCTCGGCGACCGCAACGACACGGTCACCTACGACAACACCACCGACCAGATCTACTACTACGCCGAGATCTCCCTCGGCGCCGGCAACGACAAGCTGACCGACAGCGGCCGCCTCGACGGCGCCTACGCCTCGGGCGACGCGGGCAACGACACCCTGACGGTGGGCGCGGAGGGCCTGGCCTGGGGCGGCGACGGCAACGACACGATCTACGCGAGCGGCGGCGACAACATCGTGCAGGGCGGCAGGGGCGACGACGTGCTGCACGGCGGTGCCCGGAGCCAGTACCTGTCCGGCGACGACGGCAACGACAAGATCTACGGCGGTTCCGCGGCCGACACGCTGTACGGCGGCAAGGGCAACGACGTCCTGTACGGCAACAGCGGCAACGACAAGATCTACGGCAACAGCGGGAACGACAGGCTGTACGGCGGCGCCGGCAGAGACACGCTGTCCGGCGGCCCCGGCACGGACGTGATCCGCCAGGACTGAAGGGCCTGAACTGGTTGTCCTTGGTTGTCCACAGGCGGGTCACCCACAGCCGGGTTGTCCACGCCCGGGTTATCCACAGGCGTCGAAGCGGGTGTCGGAGCCGGGTGGCACTCTTGGGGCCATGACCGACTCCGCACCCCGACGTGCCCGCGTCCGCGCCCCCGAGCTGATAGGCAAGGGCGGCTGGCTGAACACCGGAGACAAGCAGTACACCCTGGCCGACCTGCGCGGACGCATCGTCGTCCTGGACTTCTGGACCTTCTGCTGCATCAACTGCCTGCACGTCCTGGACGAGCTGCGCGAGCTGGAGGAGAAGCACCGGGACACGGTGGTGGTCATAGGCGTGCACTCGCCGAAGTTCGTGCACGAGGCCGAGCACGCGGCGGTCGTGGACGCGGTGGAGCGGTACGGCGTGGAGCATCCGGTGCTGGACGACCCCGAGCTGGCCACCTGGAAGCAGTACGCGGTCCGGGCCTGGCCGACCCTAGTCGTCGTCGACCCCGAGGGCTACGTGGTCGCCCAGCACGCCGGTGAGGGCCATGTGCACGCCATCGAGCGGCTGGTCCAGGAACTGGAGGCCGAGCACGAGGCGAAGGGCACCCTGCGCCGCGGCGACGGGCCGTACGTGCCGCCGGAGCCCGAGCCGACGGTGCTGCGCTTCCCCGGCAAGGCGCTGCTGCTGCCCGGCGGGACCTTCCTGGTCAGCGACACCACCCGGCACCAGCTGGTGGAGCTGGCCGAGGACGCCGAGACCGTCGTACGGCGGATCGGCACCGGCACGCGCGGGTTCGCCGACGGCGGCCCGCAGCAGGCCTCCTTCAACGAGCCGCAGGGCCTGGCACTGCTCGACGACGGCACCTCCGTGATCGTCGCGGACACCGTCAACCACGCCCTGCGCCGCCTGGACCTCGCCACCGGAGAGGTGACCACCCTGGCCGGCACCGGACGGCAGTGGTGGCAGGGGTCCCCGACCTGCGGCCCGGCCCGCGAGGTCGACCTCTCCTCCCCCTGGGACGTGGCGGTGTTCGGCGGCAAGGTGTGGATCGCCATGGCGGGCGTCCACCAGCTGTGGACGTACGACCCGGCCACGCGGACCGTCGCCGTCGGGGCCGGCACCACCAACGAGGGCCTGGTCGACGGCCCCGGCGCCGAGGCCTGGTTCGCGCAGCCCTCCGGCCTCGCGGCCACCGCCGACCGGCTCTGGCTCGCCGACTCCGAGACCTCCGCCCTGCGCTGGGTCGACCTGGAGGGACACGTCCACACCGCCGTCGGCGAGGGCCTGTTCGACTTCGGCCACCGGGACGGCGCCGCCGAGCAGGCCCTGTTCCAGCACCCGCTGGGCGTCACCGCCCTCCCGGACGGCTCGGTCGCCGTCGCCGACACCTACAACCACGCCCTGCGCCGCTACGACCCCGCGACCGGTGAAGTGACCACCCTCGCCACGGATCTGCGGGAGCCCAGCGACGCCGTGCTCGTCGGCGAGGACATCGTGGTCGTCGAGTCGGCCCGGCACCGCCTGACCCGCCTGCGCCTGCCGGAGGCGGCGGTGCGGGTGGCGGCCGTCGCCCACCGCACCCAGCGCGCGGCCACCGAAATAGCCCCCGGCCGGCTCCAGTTGGACGTCGTCTTCCAGGCTCCCGCCGGCCAGAAGCTCGACACCAGCTACGGCCCCTCGACCCGGGTCCTGGTCTCCTCCACCCCGCCCGAGCTGCTGCTCAAGGGTGAGGGCGCCGGCACGGACCTGTCCCGGACCCTGGAGCTGAACCCGGCCGTCACGGAGGGCGTCCTGCACGTCTCCGCGATAGCCGCGAGCTGCGACGACGACCCGTCGGTCGAATACCCCGCCTGCCACGTCCACCAGCAGGACTGGGGCGTCCCGGTCCGCCTCACCGAGGGCGGGGCGGACCGGCTGCCCCTCGTCCTGGCCGGGATGGACGACCAGTGACCGGGGGAGGTCACACGCCGTAGCCGTCCGTGTAGCTGTCGGCGCGGTGATGGTGGTGGGGTTCCTCCTCGACCACCGGCGCCGACGGCACGACGATCCGCCGGTTCCGTGCGATGCCGCTGAACGTGGCGGTGCCGATGAGGCCGACCGCCATCAGGATGACGCCGACGACGTCCAGGTTGACGCCCTGCATGTGCCAGTCGGTCGCGAACGTGAGGATGGCTCCCACGGCGATCAGGATGATGCATCCGCCTAGGCCCATGAGTTCTCGCCTCCCCTTCCGGTTCCGGAATCTCCGGAGCCGTCCGGGTACCCGAGTCCGCCCCGGGCATGCCCGGGGCGGACGGTGACGGCGCCTCAGACCACGTCGACGTAGTCCTCGTACCCGGCACTCACCAGGTGCGTGCTGTTCGGGTACAGGAGCACCGCGACCCAGGTGCCGTCCTTCGACGCCGTGGTGCCCTTGCTGAACGTGCCGTCGGTGCGGGTGGTGGCGTTGCCCATGTCGTACCAGCTGGAGGAGCCCTTGGGGCGGAAGAGGATCTTCACCTTCTGGCCGCCGTAGGCCTTCCAGGCGCCCGAGGTGTAGTGCTGCAGCTTGCCCTTGTAGGTGATCGTGCGGCCCTTGCGGACCGGCTCCGGGGAGGCGTTGCCGCCGGTGATCCGGGTCGGGGTGCGCTGGGCGTACACGACCTTGCTGTACGACTCCTGCCAGTAGCGGCTGCCCTTGAAGTGCGCCCGGTAGTAGCCCTTGTAGGGCGCGTCGAAGGTGCCCTTGAACGGCGCGCCGGACTCGGGGTCGGAGCTGCCCGGGGTGACGGTCTTCATCGTCTTCCAGCCGGTCTTACCGTCGGCGGAGTACTGCAGCTCGACCTTGTTGTCCGCGTACCCGGGGACGCTGGAGCCGGTGTGCAGCATGCCCTTGGCGGTCAGCTCGGAGTACTTGTTCAGCGTCGCGGTGAAGTCGGTGAGGGACGTCTTCTTCGCGACGTACACCTTGACCGTCTGCAGTGGGCTCGTCTTCACGTACGTGCCGCTGCGGACCTGCACCTCGACCGAGCCGGTGCTCGACATGGTCAGCTGCCCGGAGAAGCGGCCGGCGGCGTTCGTGACGGGGTGGGCGCCCGCGGAACCGATGTCGCTCTGCCACACCTCGTCGACGTTGGCCCCGGCGAGCGGCTTCCACGCCCCGCCGACGTACACCTCGGCGGTGCCGGAGACGGTCGCCGCCTGGCCGCCCTTGACGTCCAGTTCGGCGGCGTCGAGGGTCACGCGCGTCTCGGACTGCACGGGATCGACGTCCACGTTGGTGGCGTCCTGCGCGAAGGGCTCGGTGCCGGCGGGGTACAGCCAGGGGCTGACCGAGCCGCCGTACTCGTAGGTCTGTGTGTACGAGTAGGAGAAGCGGCCGTCGCTGTCGACCGGGACCATGGTGGAGTCGCCGGTGTTGGCCGTCGAGACCCTCACCTGCCCGTCCGCCGGGGTCGTCCCGCCGGTGCGCGGGTCCTCGATCGTGTAGCGCCCGGAGACGGAGACGTCCTGGTGCTCGTAGTCCGGGTTCCGGGGCGTGACCTGGAAGTCCGTCAGATGGGCCTGGAGCCAGTAGTCGTAGCCGTTGGCGCCCTGCGTCGAGGACGTGTCCCCGTCCGCGTCGGTCACATCGACCACGACACGGTAGGTGCCGAGGTCGGCCAGGCGCAGCGGGGTGCCGGTCTGCCATACGCCCGACTGCGCCGTGCCCGAGTTCAGGGTGAAGTCGCTGACCTCGGCGACCTCCGGGTCACCGGCGGCGGAGTCGGGCGCGTACAGGTGCGCCGTGATCGAGGTGATCGGGCTGTCGGACTGGGCGGACAGGGCCACCAGGCCACTGGCCGGCGACTCGGCGCTGCCCACCCAGAACAGCTCGGGCGCCACCGCCGCGTGCGCCGCCGGGACCGGGCCGAGCAGCACGCCCGCCGCGACGGAGGCGCAGGCGAGGGCCAGGGATCTCTTTCGCACGTGTAGTCCCCCCACGAGACCGGATACGCAGATAATTGAAGAGCGAAGCGCATCGTACGCTGCGGCAACCTTGTTTGAACAGGTTCAAAAATAACGGTTTCGCAGGGGGGACGAGCGGTGGGACTCAGCCCTCCAGGAACGCCGTCAGCGCGTTCGCCAGCAGGAACGGGTCGTCGGCGCCGCACAGTTCGCGCACGCTGTGCATCGACAGGATCGCCACGCCGATGTCGACGGTCCGGATGCCGTGCCGGGCCGCGGTGATCGGGCCGATCGTGGTGCCGCAGGGCATCGAGTTGTTGGAGACGAAGGTCTGCACCGGCACGCCCGCCTTCTCGCAGGCCGCGGCGAACACCGCCCGGCCCGAACCGTCCGTGGCATAGCGGTTGTTGACGTTGACCTTGAGGATCGGACCGCCGTTGACGCGCGGGTGGTGCGTCGGGTCGTGCCGCTCGGCGTAGTTGGGGTGGACGGCGTGGCCCGTGTCGGAGGACAGACAGACCGTGCCGGCGAAGGAGCGGGCCCGGTCCTCGTACGAGCCGCCGCGCGCGAACACCGAGCGCTCCAGCACGGTGCCGAGCAGCGGGCCGTCCGCGCCGGTGTCCGACTGCGAGCCGTTCTCCTCGTGGTCGAAGGCGGCCAGCACGGGGATGTGGGTGAGCGGGGCGCCGGAGGTCGCGGCGGCGACCAGGGCGGCCGCGCCGGCGTGCACCGACAGCAGGTTGTCCATCCGGGGACCGGCGACCAGCTCGCGGTCCCGGCCGAGATACGCGGGCGCCTCCACCGGGTGCGTCATCAGGTCCCAGCCGGCCACCGAGCCTGCCGTGAGACCCGCCTCCACCTCCAGGAAGGCGATCAGATCGCCGTCGCGCAGGTCGTCGCCGAGCCCCCACACCGGCTGCAGATGGCGCTGCTTGTCGAGCTTGAGGCCCTCCGAGGACACCGAACGGTCCAGGTGGATGGCGAGTTGGGGCACCCGCAGCAGCGGCCGGTCCACGTTGACCAGCACCGCGGTGCCGTCGCGCAGGGTCAGCCGCCCGGCCAGGCCCAGGTCCCGGTCGAGCCACGAGTTCAGCAGCGGGCCGCCGTAGATCTCCACCGCGACCTGCCGCCAGCCGTGCGCCCCCGCGTCCGGCCGCGGCTTGACCCTGAGGTTGGGCGAGTCGGTGTGCGCGCCGACGATCCGGAACGGCGTGTGCGGCTGGGTGCCTTCGGGGACGTACCAGGCCACGATCGCCCCACCGCGCAGCACGTACCTGCCGCCGCTCGACCCGTCCCAGGCGTCCGTCTCGGCGACCTGCCGGAAGCCCGCCTTCTCCAGCCGCTCGGCGCTGTTCGCCACGGCGTGGTACGGCGACGGGCTCGCCGCCAGGAAGGACATCAGGTCGTCGGTGTGGCCGCGGTCGAAGCGGGCTGGTGCGCTCATGGGGCTTACCTTAACGACGTGCGTGGGCCCGCCCCCGGTACGGGAGCGGGCCCACGCAGGCGATCAGTGGGTGCGGAGCGGGTCCTTCGGCAGGCTAGAACGCGGCCTCGTCCAGCTCCATCAGGTCGAGGTCGACCGTCTCCGAGACCTTGCGGGCCAGGGTGACGCCCGGCAGGACGTTGGCCGCGAAGAACTTCGCCGCCGCGATCTTGCCCGTGTAGAAGGCCTTGTCCTTCGCGGAGGCCGTCTGCAGCTTCTCGGCGGCGATGGCGGCGCCCTTGAGCAGCAGGTAGCCGACGACCACGTCACCGGAGGCCAGCAGCAGGCGGGTGGTGTTCAGGCCCACCTTGTAGATGTTCTTGACGTCCTGCTCGGTGGCCGCGAGGTCGGTCAGCATCAGGCCGACGATCGCCTCCAGCTCGATGGCCGCCTTCGCGAGGTGCTCGCGGGCGCCGGCCAGCTCCTCGCCGCCGGTGCCGAGCGCCAGGAACTTCTTGATGTCCTCGGCGAGGGAGTTCAGGGCGGCGCCCTGGTTGCGGACGATCTTCCGGAAGAAGAAGTCCTGGCCCTGGATCGCCGTGGTGCCCTCGTACAGGGTGTCGATCTTGGCGTCCCGGATGTACTGCTCGATCGGGTACTCCTGCAGGAAGCCGGAGCCGCCGAAGGTCTGCAGGGACTGGGCGAGCTGCTCGTAGCCCTTCTCGGAGCCGTAGCCCTTCACGATCGGCAGGAGCAGGTCGTTGAGCGCCTCCAGCGCGGAGAAGTCCTCGCCGGCGGCCTCCTTGACCTGGATCTCGTCCTGGACCGACGCGGTGTAGAGGACCAGGGCGCGCATGCCCTCCGCGTACGCCTTCTGCGTCATCAGCGAGCGGCGCACGTCCGGGTGGTGCGTGATGGTGACCTTGGGCGCGGTCTTGTCCATGAACTGCGCGAGGTCGGGACCCTGGACGCGCTCCTTGGCGTACTCAAGGGCGTTGAGGTAGCCGGTGGACAGCGTGGAGATCGCCTTCGTGCCGACCATCATGCGGGCGAACTCGATGATGCGGAACATCTGGCGGATGCCGTCGTGCTTGTCGCCGATCAGCCAGCCCTTGGCGGGGTGCTGGTCGCCGAAGGTCATCTCGCAGGTGTTGGAGGCCTTCAGGCCCATCTTGTGCTCGACGTTCGTCGCGTACACGCCGTTGCGCTCGCCCAGCTCGCCGGTCTCGAAGTCGAAGAGGTACTTCGGGACGAGGAAGAGGGACAGGCCCTTGGTGCCCGGACCGGCACCCTCGGGACGCGCCAGCACGTAGTGAAGGATGTTCTCCTCCATGTCGTGCTCACCGGAGGTGATGAAGCGCTTCACGCCCTCGATGTGCCAGGAGCCGTCCTCCTGCTGGACCGCCTTGGTGCGGCCGGCGCCCACGTCGGAGCCCGCGTCGGGCTCGGTGAGGACCATGGTGGAGCCCCAGGTCCGCTCGACCGCGATCTTCGCGATGTGCTTCTGGACGTCGTTGCCCTCCTCGAAGAGGATGCCGGCGAACGCCGGGCCGGAGGCGTACATCCACACGGCCGGGTTCGAGCCGAGCAGCAGCTCCGCGTACGCCCAGATCAGGGAGCGCGGGGAGGTGGTGCCGCCGATCTCCTCGGGCAGGCCGAGCCGCCAGTACTCGGAGTCCATGAAGGCCTTGTAGCTCTTCTTGAAGGACGCCGGGACCGGGGCGGTGTTCGTCGCGGGGTCGAAGACCGGCGGGTTGCGGTCGGCGTCCGCGAAGGACTCGGCCAGCTCGTTCTCGGCGAGGCGGGTCAGCTCCTCGAGGACGCTCTTGGCGGTCTCCGTGTCCATCTCCTCGAACGGACCGGTGCCGTACAGCTTGTCGCGGCCGAGTACTTCGAACAGGTTGAACTCGATGTCGCGGAGATTGGACTTGTAGTGCCCCATGGTGACGGCTCCGTTTAGGACTCGGCGAGGCACTGGCTCCTCGCATCTGGTTCACGTACCAACAAGTAGCTACGATGATGCTACCCGTCGGTAATAAGACGCAAGCCTGATCCCTTCATCTGTGACTCGTTACTCTTTGGGGCATGTACGGCTACGACCAGAACGTCGGTGCTCAGCAGCAGTACGCCGCACCCCAGCAGCCGATGTCCGGCGGCTACGGGCAGCAGCCGCCGCTGTACCCCGAGCCGTCCCCGCCCTCGCTCGCGGACGCGGTGCGCGCCTTCACCACCGGGCAGATGTCCGCCGAGGACTTCCAGCAGATCTTCGCCACGTCGAAGGTGTACTGCCCGCGCGGTGACACCCCCGGCTTCCTGGCCCTGCACAACACCCAGCAGCCGGTGATCCCGATGTTCACCTCGCTCAAGGAGCTGCGCCGGTACGCGGGCAAGGAGTCCAAGTACTTCGTGATCACCGGTGCCGAGGTGATCGACCTGCTGCCGACCGGGTACGGCTTCGTCCTGGACATGGAGGGCGAGCACCGGATGGTGTTCGACGCCAAGGCGGTCGAGCAGATGGTCGACTTCGCGATGCGCAGGATGTACGGCTAGGCGCCGTAGCCTCACGGACGGCTGACCGCCCCCCGGCGAAATGCGGCCCTGGTTTGTCGCAGGCATGCCATAGGGTGCCCAGGCAGCCGCGCCCCGTGTGCAACCGCTCTTCCGCGGTCGCGTCCGGGTGTCGCGCGGCGCTCTCGTCTCCCGGTGATCCCGGGTTTTTTCGTGGGGGTTCATCACTGTGCGCATGCGCAGCACTTCGGCCGCGACGGCGCTCGCGGTCCTGTTCGGCTCGGCGGCGCTGAGCGTCGTGTCCGCGGGGTCGGCGTCGGCCGTGACCGCCACCATCGGCTCGCCCGAGGGCATCGTCGTGAACGACACGCTCAAGCGGGTCTTCGTAGGCGACGACACGAACGACCGGATCGTCGCCTTCGACTACAACGGCAACCGCGTCGACTCGGTGAGCGGCATCGACGGCATCTTCGACCTGGCGCTCTCCGACGACGGCAGCACCCTGTACGCCACGGCGCGGGTCAGCCACGAGATCGTGGCGCTCGACGCGGCCACCCTCGACGTCAAGGCCCGCTACCCCGTGGCCGCCACCACCGGCCCGCTGCACCTCGAGTACGTGGGCGGCAAGGTCTGGTTCACCTACGAGGCGGGGGCGGAGGGCGACCTGGGCTCGATCGACCCGGCGGTGGACCCGGTCGCAGGGACCGACCCGGTGTCGCTCGGGCAGCTCCCGCTGGAGAACACCGGGGTCTCCGCCGCCGGGCTTCTGGACACCGACCCGTCCGCGCCCGGACTGCTGGCCATCGGCGCGAGCGACTTCTACGACCCGTCCAAGGGCCTGATGGCCGTGGTCGACGTCTCCGGCGGCACGCCGCGGCTGGTCGCCTCGCAGCAGAGCGACGTGGAGTACGTCAACGACATCGAACTCGTGCCCGGAGCCCGGCAGGTCCTGGTCGACGGCACGTTCCGGCACGCCTACGCCGACGGGAAGTTCACCGCGGCCGGCGCCTACCCGTCCGGGCACCACGCGGACATCGCCCCGAACGGCCTGGTGGCCCAGCTCGGCGAGAGCCAGGTGGCGGTCTACCGGCCCGACGCGGCCAAGCCGATCCGCACCTACGCCGCCGACACGTCCGACCTTGCCTGGGCCCCGGACTCCTCCCGGATCTTCGCGCTCGTGTCGTCGCCCGGCGGCTACACGCTCAAGGCGCTCACCGACCCGGCGCGCAGCGTCCCGACCCTCTCGGTGAACGCCCCGGCGACGGCCACGCGTGCCAAGCAGCTCACCGTGACGGGCAAGATCACGGCGACGGTCCCCTTCTCCACCGGCACCGAGCTGACCGTCACCCGTACCGACCTGGAGAGCCCGAGCGGCAAGACCCTCCCCTCGGTCACCGTGAAGGCGGACGGCGGCTACTCCTTCACCGACACCCCGTCGGCCGGTGGCAAGGTCACCTACAAGGTCGCCTACGCGGGCGACGCCGATCACCTGCCGACCGGCGCCTCCGACAGCGTCGATGTCTCCCGTGCCTCGACCTCGCTGACGCTGAACAACAACGGCAAGCTGTACAACTACGGCACCGACGTCAAGTTCGGCGCGCATCTCGCCACGACGTACAAGAACCGCTCGGTCTCGATCTACGCGGACCCCTTCGGCAGTGACAAGGGGAAGAAGCTGATCAAGACCGGCAAGGTCAACTCCTCCGGCGACATCAGCGCGTGGGTGGACATGACCCGCGACACGACGGTCACCGCGGTCTTCTCGGGCGACTCCCGCTACAAGCCGAAGACGGTGACGTCCACGGCGTACGCCCGGGTCAAGATCTCCACCGCCGTGACCAAGCACTACAAGACGGCCAAGATCGGCTCGACGTCGTACTACTGGTTCCACAAGAACACCGACCCCCTGCTCACCACGACGATGAGCTACTACCCGGGCCGTAAGCAGCGCTTCGATCTGCAGGTCTACTACCAGGGCTCGTGGCACTCGGCGGACTCGCAGTACTTCCCGCTCGGTGCGAACGGGAAGTCGGCCGTCCAGCTCGGGGCACCCGGCGAGTCGGGCATCCGGGCCCGGATGCGCTCGGTGTACGTCAACGGCTCGTCCGGTGACTCCGTGAACTCCACGACGTACGGCTCGTGGAAGTACCTGTACTTCGGCAACTGACACAGCCGACCCACGCACCCGGCTGCCTGTGCGACATCGACGGCCCGGAGGGAATGCCCTCCGGGCTTTCGCTGTTATGGGTGGCAGAAAGTTCAACGCTCAACTAAAGTGGGCGCACAAGGAGGTACCGACATGCCTGCAGTGACCGTCGAGAACCCGCTGACGCTGCCCCGCGTGGCCGCGCCGGCCGACGCCGTGGCCCGCCCCGTGCTGGCCGTCACGACCGCGCCGAGCGGCTTCGAGGGTGAGGGTTTCCCGGTGCGCCGGGCGTTCGCCGGGATCAACTACCGCCACCTCGACCCGTTCATCATGATGGACCAGATGGGCGAGGTGGAGTACGCGCCGGGCGAGCCCAAGGGCACCCCGTGGCACCCCCACCGGGGCTTCGAAACCGTCACCTACATCATCGACGGGATCTTCGACCACCAGGACTCCAACGGCGGTGGCGGCACCATCACCAACGGCGACACCCAGTGGATGACGGCGGGCTCGGGCCTCCTGCACATCGAGGCCCCGCCGGAGTCGCTCGTCATGTCCGGGGGCCTGTTCCACGGCCTGCAGCTGTGGGTGAACCTCCCGGCCAAGGACAAGATGATGGCCCCGCGCTACCAGGACATCCGCGGCGGCAACGTCCAGCTGCTGACCACCCCCGACGGCGGCGCGCTCCTGCGCGTCATTGCGGGCGAACTGGACGGCCACCAGGGCCCCGGCATCACCCACACCCCGATCACGATGATCCACGCGACCCTCGCCCCGGGCGCCGAGATCACCCTGCCCTGGCGCGAGGACTTCAACGGCCTCGCGTACGTCCTGGCGGGGCGTGGCTCGGTCGGCACCGACCGCCGCCCGATCCACCTGGGCCAGACCGCCGTGTTCGGCGCCGGCTCCTCGCTGACCGTCCGCGCGGACGAGAAGCAGGACTCGCACACCCCGGACCTGGAGGTCGTCCTCCTCGGCGGACAGCCGATCCGTGAGCCCATGGCCCACTACGGCCCGTTCGTCATGAACACCAAGGACGAACTGATGCAGGCCTTCGAGGACTTCCAGAAGGGGCGCCTGGGGACGATCCCGGCGGTGCACGGGATGTCGGAGGGCGGCCCGCAGGGCTGACCCGACCCGTCTCCCGACCGTCGCCCGGTCCGCCACTCCGGCGGGCCGGGCGACGGCGTCAGCTGGGACGCCGGTCTCACCCGCCTGGCGTCCCGCCGCAGGACAGCCGTAGCCCCCCATGCTCCGCTGGGAGCGTGTCGTTGCTGCCCGAGCCCGTTCGCCGGCTCGCCGCCTGGTGCGTCGTTCTGCTGCTCGTCGCCGGGGTCGGGTGGGTCGGGGTGCGGCTGTGTGCGGAGTTCCGGACCGCGGTCACCCCGGTGCTGCTCGCCCTGCTCGGGACCGCCCTGCTCGGGCCCCTGCACCGCAGGCTCGTGGCCGCGGGGGTGCAGCGGTCGCTCGCGGCCGGGGTGACCTGCGTGGCCGTCGTGGCCGTCGTCGGTGGCGCCGTCTACATCGTCGTCGCCGCGCTCATCGACACCGGCGACCAGATCATCGCCTCCCTTCGGCAGGCCGCCAAGTCCGTGGCGCAGCACTTCGGAGCCGCCGGGACCGGGCTCGACGACCTCGCCGCCAACTCGCGCAAGCTGCTCAGCGAGTTCGGGGGGACCGCGGCCTCCAACGTCATCAGCGGGGTCAGTGTCGTCGGCGAGAGCATCGCCATGGCCGTCCTCGCGCTGCTGCTCGTCTTCTTCTTCCTGCGCGACTCCCACCGCGTCGTCGAGACCCTGCGGGCCGTCGCGCCCGGGGGCACCGCCGACACGCTGGAGGCCATGGCGCGGCGCGCCTACGAGGCCGTCGAGGGGTTCATGCGCGGTACGACCGTCATCGCCCTCATCGACGCGATCCTCATCGGCATCGGCCTGCTGATCCTGCGCGTGCCCGGCGCGGTCGGCCTCGCGGCGCTCGTCTTCGTCACCGCCTACATCCCCTACCTCGGCGCCTTCCTCTCCGGCGCGATCTCCGTGCTGGTCGCCCTCGCCGACCGCGGCTTCGTCATCGCGCTGTGGGCGCTCGGGGTCGTGCTCGCGGTGCAGGTCCTGGAGGGGCATGTGCTCCAGCCGATGATCCAGAGCCGGACCGTGCAGATGCACCCCGCGGTGGTGATGCTGGCGATCACCGCCGGCGCGTCCGTCGCGGGCATCCTCGGCATGCTCCTCGCGGTGCCCCTGACCGCCGCCGCCTTCGGCGTCGTACACGAACTTCACACGCGGTACGGCGCCCCCGCGCCGTCGGACTCGTAGAGCTCGAACCAGATGCTCTTGCCCTCGCCCCGAGGGTCCACCCCCCACACGTGCGCGAGCAGTTCGATCAGGATGAGGCCGCGGCCGGAGGAGGCCAGCTCGCCCGGGCGGCGCCGGTGCGGGAGGTCGTCGCCGGCGTCCGAGACCTCCACCCGCAGCCGCCGCCCGCCCGGCTCCCCGGTGACCTCGGCGAGCAGCAGCGAGTCGGCGTCGGTGTGGACGAGGACGTTGGTGACCATCTCGGAGACCAGCAGCACCGCGGAGTCCACCTGCTCGTCCGAGGCCCAGTCGTGCAGCAGCTCGCGCAGGTGCCGGCGGGCCTCGGCGATCCGCTCGGGCTCGTCCTGCGCCACCGACAGCAGCGTGCGCCGTACCGTCGGCCGTACGGCCGTGTCCTCCGCGGGGCGGCACAGCAGCAGGACCGCGATGTCGTCCTCGCGGCGGTCGGCCAGCGGGCCGGTGGTGTGGTGCGAGGACGGCCCGTGCACGCCCTGCACCAGCGCGTCGGCCAGCGACTCCGTATCGCCCCGGTGGTCCTCCAGGATCGCGCGGATGCGTCGCCAGCCGCTCTCCATGTCGTGCCCGCCGGTCTCGATCAGACCGTCGGTGCAGATCATCATGGTCTCGCCGGGCTCCAGCGTGAACCGGGTCGTCGGGTAGTCGGCGTCCGGGTCGATGCCCAGCGGCAGCCCGCCCACCACCGGCCGCATCATCACCGTGCCGTCGGCCATCCGGATCGCCGGGTCCGGGTGCCCGGCGCGGGCGATCTCCAGCTGCCCGGTCGCCGGGTCGGCCTCCACGTACAGGCAGGTCGCGAAGCGCAGGTCGGTCATGTGCTCGTCGTGGGTGATGCCGTGCAGGAAGCGGGAGGCGCGGGTGAGCACGGCGTCCGGGCGGTGCCCCTCGGAGGCGTAGGCGCGCAGCGCGATCCGCAGCTGGCCCATCAGGCCGGCCGCCCGCACGTCATGCCCCTGGACGTCCCCGATGGCCAGCGCGAACCGGCCGCTCGGCAGCGGGATCATGTCGTACCAGTCGCCGCCGACCTGCAGTCCGCCCCCGGTCGGGACGTAGCGGGCGGCCACGCCCATCCCGGGGATCTCCGGGCCCAGCGAGGGCAGCAGGGAGCGCTGCAGGCCCTCCGCCAGCTCCCGCTGGGAGTCGGCGGCACCGGCCCGGGACAGGGCCTGCGCGAGCATCCGGGCGACCGTGGTCAGGACGGCCCGCTCGTCGGGGGTGAAGGCCACGGGGTACGTGAAGGCCGCCATCCAGGCGCCCATCGTGCGTCCGGCCGCCGTCAGCGGCAGGAACCCCCACGAGGACCGGCCGAACTTCTCGGCGAGCGGCCAGGTGACCGGGTAGCGCTCCTTGTACTCCGCGGGGGAGGAGAGATAGACGGCCCGGCCGGTGCGTACGACCTCGGCGGCCGGGTAGTCCGTGGCCAGCGACATGTGGGAGAAGGGGCCGTCGTCGCCGGGCTGGTGCCCGTGGTGGCCGATGATCGTGAGCCGGTCGCCCTCCACGCCGAACACCGCCAGCCCGTCCGGGGAGAACCCGGGCATGGACAGCCCGGCCGCGACCCGCAGCACCTCCGCGGTGGACCGCGCCTCCGCCAGCGCCCGGCCCGCGTCCAGCAGGAACGCCTCCCGGGAGCGCCGCCAGTCCCCGGTGACCGCCCTGCGGCCCGCCGGCGTGCCCGGAGTGGGCTCGGTGACCTCCTGGAGGGTGCCGATCAGCTCGTACGCGTGCCGCTCGGGGTGGTACGACGGCTTCGAACGGCTGCGTACGACCCGGACGATCCGCCCCTGCTCGTCCATGATCCGGATGCGCACCTCGGCCAGCGTGCCCTCGGCCACCGCGAGCTGCACCACCCCGGTGATCTCGTTCCAGTCGACCGGGTGGAGACGGGCCCGGGTCTGGGCCTCCGTGAGGGTGACCGGCTCCGCGGGCAGCCCCAGCAGCCGCGCTGCCTCCGCATCCACGGTGACCAGCCCGGCGGCCGTGTCCCAGTGCCACATCCCGGTCGCGAGGGCGACGAGGACGTCACCGACGGACGGCAGTGGCTCGCCTGTGCGCATTGCCCCACTTTAAGAAGATCTGTTCGGTGAGTGCCAGTGTGAGAAGGGCTGATCGGTGAGTGCTGACGCTGTTGGAGGTATTGCCGAAAGCCGGCCTGGAGCCGGTGCCGGGCGGGCGGGGAAGCCGGGCGGGTGGGCGGGGGAAAAGGTGTGCCGGTGGGCGGGGGAAAAGGTGGGGAGCCGATCTTGGGCCGCCCGGTACCCTTGATGGGTCCGGGCCCCGTGCCCGGCTCCCGTCGGGGCGGCAGCCCCGACAGTCATCACCCCACCACGAAGGACGATGAACGACGATGCATCGGTACAGGTCCCACACCTGCGGCCAGCTCCGCGCCTCTGACGTCGGCACCGACGTCCGGCTGAGTGGCTGGCTGCACAATCGGCGCGACCTGGGCGGCATCCTCTTCATCGATCTGCGCGACCACCACGGCATCACGCAGCTGGTGGCCCGTCCCGGCACGCCCGCGTACGAGGCCCTGGACAAGATCACCAAGGAGTCGACGGTCCGCGTCGACGGCCAGGTTGTTTCACGTGGAACCGAGAACGTGAACCCCGACCTGCCCACCGGTGAGATCGAGGTCGAGGTCGGCGAGGTCGAGCTGCTCGGCGCGGCCGCCCCGCTGCCCTTCACGATCAACGCCGAGGACGGGGTCAACGAGGAGCGGCGCCTGGAGTACCGCTTCCTGGACCTGCGCCGTGAGCGCATGCACCGCAACATCATGCTGCGTACGGCCGTGATCTCCGCGATGCGGCACAAGATGGCGGCGATGGGCTTCAACGAGATGGCGACGCCGATCTTGTCCGCCACCTCCCCCGAGGGCGCCCGCGACTACGTGGTCCCCTCCCGTGTGCACCCGGGCAAGTTCTACGCGCTGCCGCAGGCCCCGCAGCAGTTCAAGCAGCTGCTGATGATCTCCGGCTTCGACCGCTACTTCCAGATCGCGCCCTGCTTCCGCGACGAGGACGCCCGCGCGGACCGCTCGCCGGGCGAGTTCTACCAGCTCGACATCGAGATGTCCTTCGTCGAGCAGGAGGACATCTTCCAGCCGGTCGAGAAGCTGATGACCGAACTCTTCGAGGAGTTCGGCAACGGCCGTCACGTCACCAGCCCCTTCCCGCGCATCCCGTTCCGCGAGGCGATGCTGAAGTACGGCTCCGACAAGCCGGACCTGCGCGCCAAGCTGGAGCTGGTGGACATCACCGATGTCTTCGAGGGCTCGGAGTTCAAGGCGTTCGCGGGCAAGCACGTGCGCGCGCTGCCGGTGCCGGACGTCTCCGCGCAGCCCCGCAAGTTCTTCGACCAGCTCGGTGAGTACGCCGTCGAGCAGGGCGCCAAGGGTCTGGCCTGGGTGCGCGTGGCCGAGGACGGCTCGCTGTCCGGCCCGATCGCGAAGTTCCTCACCGAGGACAACGTCGCGGAGCTGACCAAGCGTCTCTCCCTGGCCCCCGGCCACGCGGTCTTCTTCGGCGCGGGCGAGTTCGACGAGGTCTCGAAGATCATGGGCGCGGTCCGTGTCGAGGCGGCCCGGCGCGCCGGCCACTTCGAGGAGGGCGTCTTCCGCTTCTGCTGGATCGTCGACTTCCCGATGTACGAGAAGGACGAGGAGACCGGCGGGATCGACTTCTCCCACAACCCCTTCTCGATGCCGCAGGGCGGCCTGGAGGCCCTGGAGACCCAGGACCCGCTGGACATCCTCGGCTGGCAGTACGACATCGTCTGCAACGGCGTCGAGCTGTCCTCGGGCGCGATCCGGAACCACGAGCCCGAGATCATGCTGAAGGCCTTCGAGATCGCGGGTTACGACCGCGACACCGTCGAGGAGAAGTTCGCCGGCATGCTCCGCGCGTTCCGCTTCGGCGCCCCGCCGCACGGTGGCATCGCGCCCGGCGTCGACCGTATCGTCATGCTCCTCGCCGACGAGCCCAACATCCGCGAGACGATCGCCTTCCCGCTCAACGGCAACGCCCAGGACCTGATGATGGGTGCCCCGACCGAGCTGGACGAGACCCGCCTGCGGGAGCTGCACCTGAACATCCGGAAGCCGCAGCCGAAGTAGGGCACGGTTCGGCAGGATCGGCAGGAAGGGCTCGAAACCGGCGTCGGTTTCGAGCCCTTCCGCTTGCGCACCTCGATTCACAGCTCTTTCCGATGTTCCCGCGGGGTTCCCCGCTTCTACGGTCCTGGCCATGACGGATACTCAGGAACCGCAGGACATGGGCAAGTTGACGCGCCGTACGATGCTGGCGGCCGGCGGTGTGGCCATCACGGCGGTGGGGGTCGGCGGCGCCTTCGCCGTCAGCGCCTCCGCGCAGGAGGACGCCTCGGAGGACGCGTGCTACACGCTGACCTCGGAACTGGTCGAGGGGCCGTACTACATCGACGCCGACAAGATCCGGCAGGACGTCACCGAGGACGAGGAGGGCATCCCCCTCGCGCTCAAGCTCAAGGTGATCGACGCGGAGACCTGCAGGCCACTGAGGGACGCGGCGGTCGACATCTGGCACTGCAACGCCGTGGGCGTCTACTCCGGGTACGAGGCGATGGGCAGCGGCGGGGGCGGGGGCGGCGGCCCGGCGCCGTCGGGCACGCCGACGCAGACTCCCACGGGCACGCCGACGGGCGCGCCCCCTTCCGGAGGGCCCGGTGGCGGTGGCGGCGGGCACCAGGAACCCACCGACGACAAGCGCTACCTGCGCGGCACCTGGCGCACGGACAAACACGGCCACGTCACCTTCCGGACGGTGTTCCCCGGCTGGTACCAGGGCCGCTGCGTGCACATCCACGTCAAGGTGCACGTCGACGGGACGTGGACCGACGCCGGCTACGAGGGCGGCCACACCTGCCACACCGGGCAGCTGTTCTTCGCCGAGAAGGCGGTGCTGCTGACGGGGGACGTGGAGCCGTACTCCACCAACACCACGACCCGCACCACCCTCGACGAGGACACGATCTACCCGGGCAACGGTCACGCGGGCGGCCTGCTGTACCTCGCGTACGACAGGAAGCACATCGCCAGGGGCGTACGCGCCCATCTCACCCTCGGCGTGGCCCCGGACATCACGAACAACGGCAGCTGACGCCGATGCCCGTCAGTCGGGGGACGCACCGTCCTCCAACAACCGCTCGGCGATGTCGTCGGACCAGCGCTGGGCCCAGGCGCGCAGGTCGTTGACCTGCGGTTCGGACAATCCGTAACGGACGAAGTCCGCATCCGCGTACCAGTCCGTTCCGGTGAGGCGGGACTGGAGGGTGGGCAGGTCGAAGGGGTCGTGGGCGTGGCGGCGGCCCAGTTCCTCCAGGTCGGGGAGGGAGAAGCGGGTCGCCGCCGCCTGCGCGTCGATCAGGTCGACGGCCGCGCCCCGGTCGTACAGGGCCCGGATCTTCGTGCCGACGGCGTCCTCCAGGGAGAGGGTGGGGCCGTACTCGGTGAGCTGCGGCGGCTGCCAGAACGCCTCCTTGTGCAGCGCGAGCGCACACGGTTCACCGGTCGGCGGGTCCGTGACGGTCAGCTGCGCGGTCAGCACGGTGCCGGCCCCGACCCGCACCTGCCGCCCCCGCGCCTCCAGCGCCGCACCGACGGCACCGGCGATCCGGTCCATGACCTCGACACTCTCGGTGGCGAAGTCGAGGTTGGCATGGGGGCGCTCCAGCAGGCCGTGCGCCTGGAGGGCGTATCCGCCGGCGAGCACGAGAACGTAGGGGCTGCCGACGAAGACGACGTCCGCGAGGAGTCGTCCGTGAGGTTCGGGAATGTTCACGGGAAGATTTTTCTGGCTTCCTGTCACACACGCGCGACGACGCGGGTCAGAGGGGTGTCCGTCACTCAGTGATCGCTCGTTGGGAGCCTCTCATGCGTACCGCCTATGTCGTCGTCACCCTGCTCGCCGCGCTGATGGCCGGGTTCTCCGGGACCGTGTTGCTCATGCGGGCCCAGTGGATCGTGCAGGCGCTCACCGACTACCGGGTGCCGCGGGGGTGGTGGACCCCGCTGGGGGTGGCCAAGGCCGCGGGGGCCGTGGGGCTGGTGGTGGGGTTGTTCGTGCCGGTTGTCGGGGTGCTGGCGGGGGTGGGGCTGGTGGTCTACTTCGTGGGGGCCGCGGTGACCGTGGCCCGGGCGCGGTGGTACTCGCACATTTCGTTTCCGCTCGTCTACGCGGCGCCCGTGGTCGGTGCGCTCGTGCTCGGGTACCTGGCCTAGCCGGCGGGAAAAGGAAATGTGTGCCGCGCGGCAACTTAACCGGGAGCGGCGGCCACTGAGGGGTCGTAAGGCATCTTCAGCAGACCCTAAGGACTCCTCCGTGGCAGCCTCCTCCCACCGCCGGTCCCTCCGTAAGCGGCGCACCCTCGCCGTGTCCGCCGCCGTCGTGGTCGCGGGCGTCGGCGCCGGTGTGTTCGTGATGAACGCGAACGCCGACGCCGCCGACCTGTACCACCAGACGCTGCCCGCCAAGGACGGCTGGGCCGCCTCGGGCACGGGGACCACCGGCGGCGCGAAGGCCGACTCCGCGCACACCTTCACCGTCTCCACCCGGGCGCAGCTCGTGAAGGCGCTGGGGTCGGCCTCCGACACCACGCCCCGGATCGTCAAGATCAAGGGCACCATCGACGCCAACACCGATGACAGCGGGAAGAAGGTGAGCTGCGCGGACTATGCGGCGGGGACCGGGTACTCGCTCTCCGCCTACCTGAAGGCGTACGACCCCGCCACCTACGGCCGCTCCAAGCTGCCCTCCGGCACCCAGGAGAAGGCCCGCGCCGCCGCCCAGGCCAAGCAGGCCAAGAACATCGTCTTCAAGGTGCCCGCCAACACCAGCATCGTGGGCGTCCCGGGCACCAACGCCGGGATCACCGGCGGCAGCCTCCAGGTGAAGGACGTCGACAACGTCATCATCCGCAACCTCGCCTTCTCCGCCACCGAGGACTGCTTCCCGCAGTGGGACCCGACCGACGGGGACGACGGCAACTGGAACTCCGCCTACGACGCCGTGACGCTGCGGGCCGCCAGCCATGTGTGGGCGGACCACAACACGTTCACCGACGCGCCCCACCTCGACAGCGCCAACCCCAAGTACTACGGCCGCGAGTACCAGATCCACGACGGCGCCCTCGACATCACCAAGGGCTCCGACCTGGTCACCGTCGAGCGCAACCGGTTCGTCGACCACGACAAGACGATGCTGATCGGCAGCAGCGACACGGACAGCACCGGCAAGCTGCACGTCTCCATCCACCACAACGTGTGGAAGGGCATCGTGCAGCGGGCGCCGCTCGCCCGCATCGGCCAGATCCACGTGTACAACAACGTGTACGACACGACGACCCTCGACGGGTACGCCCCGCTGTACAGCATCAACTCGCGCGCCAAGGCCCAGGTCGTCGCCGAGGACAACTACTGGAAGGTGCCGAGCGGCGGCAAGGTCTCCAAGCTTCTGAGCGGTGATGGTACGGGGTCCGTCGCGGGCGGCGGCAACCTCGTCAACGGGACGGTGACCGACCTCGTCGCCGCGTACAACTCCGCCTCGTCGAAGAAGATCAAGACGACGGTGAACTGGACGCCGACGCTCACCGCGGGCCTGGAGACGTCCGCGAAGAACCTGCCGACCGAGCTGGCGACGACGACCGGCGCCGGGGTGCTGAAGTAGACGCGCCTGTGTGACAGGCCCTTTCACGCCGAAAGGGGCGGAACCGGATCGGTTCCGCCCCTTGGCCGGGTGGCTCGGCTCAGCCGGCTTCGCCGCCGAAGCGCTCCTTGTAGGTCTCCAGGTCCTCGTCCGTCAGCTTGGCGAAGAGGACCGGGGGGACCGTGAAGGGGGTGCCGGCGGGGACGGAGGTGAGGGACTTCGCCGTCTCCGGGGTGGCCCAGGTCGCGGTGTCGTCCTGCAGCGAGAAGGCCTGGCGCATGGTGGCCGCCGTCGCCGGGATGAAGGGCTCCGAGACCACCGAGTAGAGGTGGATCAGGTTCATCGCCGTGCGCAGGGTGAGGGCCGCGCCGTCCTTGTCGGTCTTGATCTCCAGCCAGGGGGCCTTCTCCTCCAGGTAGGAGTTGCCGGCCGACCACAGGGCGCGCAGCGCGGCGGCAGCCTTGCGGAACTGGAGGGCCTCCATGTGCTCCTCGTACTCCGCGAGCAGGCGCGCGATCTCTTCGCCCAGCTTCGCCTCCGCCTCGCCGGGCTCGCCGCCCGCCGGGACCTCCTCGCCGAAGCGCTTCTTCGAGAAGGACAGGACACGGTTGACGAAGTTGCCGAGGGTGTCGGCCAGGTCCTTGTTCACCGTGGCCGTGAAGTGCTCCCAGGTGAAGGACGAGTCGTCGGACTCGGGCGCGTTGGCGATCAGGAAGTAGCGCCAGTAGTCGGCGGGGAGGATCTCCAGGGCCTGGTCGGTGAAGACGCCCCGCTTCTGCGAGGTGGAGAACTTGCCGCCGTAGTACGTCAGCCAGTTGAAGGCCTTGACGAAGTCGACCTTCTTCCACGGCTCGCGCACGCCCAGCTCGGTGGCCGGGAACATCACCGTGTGGAACGGGACGTTGTCCTTGGCCATGAACTGCGTGTAGCGGACGTCGGTGTCGACGTCGTACCACCAGGACTTCCAGTCGCGGTTCTCCGGGTCCTGGTCGGACCACTCCTTGGTCGCGCCGAGGTACTCGATCGGGGCGTCGAACCAGACGTAGAAGACCTTGCCCTCGGCCGCCAGCTCGGGCCAGGTGTCCGCGGGGACCGGGACGCCCCAGTCCAGGTCACGGGTGATCGCGCGGTCGTGCAGGCCCTCGGTCAGCCACTTGTGGGCGATGGAGGAGGCCAGCTGCGGCCAGTCCCTGTCGTGGCGGGCCACCCACTCGCGGACCTCGTTCTCCAGCTTGGACTGGAGCAGGAAGAGGTGCTTGGTCTCGCGGACCTCCAGGTCCGTGGAGCCCGAGATCGCCGAGCGGGGGTTGATCAGGTCCGTCGGGTCGAGGACGCGGGTGCAGTTCTCGCACTGGTCGCCGCGGGCCTTGTCGTAGCCGCAGTGGGGGCAGGTGCCCTCGACGTAGCGGTCCGGGAGGAAGCGGCCGTCGGTGGGCGAGTACACCTGGCGGATGGCGCGCTCTTCGATGAAGCCGTTCTCGTTGAGCTTGCGGGCGAAGTGCTGGGTGATGTCCCGGTTCTCCGCGGAGGAGCTGCGGCCGAAGTAGTCGAAGGCCAGCGCGAAGCCGTCGTAGACCGCCTTCTGCGCGTCGTGCGCCTGGGCGCAGAACTCGTCCACCGGGAGGCCCTGCTCCTTGGCGGCCAGCTCGGCAGGGGTGCCGTGCTCGTCGGTCGCGCAGATGTACAGGACCTCGTGGCCGCGCTGGCGGAGGTAACGGGAGTACACGTCCGCCGGGAGCATGGACCCCACCATGTTGCCCAGGTGCTTGATCCCGTTGATGTACGGAAGGGCGCTGGTGATGAGGTGTCGAGCCATCGCGGGCTGCTCCCAGGTCGGGGTGTTTTACGAACCTTGAAATCGTAGCCGACGTGTGTATGCCGCCCGCTTCCCGTTTTACGGGGTGAGAAGCGGGCGGCATGGGGGTGCGGAGGGTTGCGGAGAGTTACGAGTGGTTACGGGCGCCAGTTGGCCAGTACGCCCTCGTACAGCTCCGTGTCCGTCAGCTCGCGCGGGGTCGGGCCCGCGTGGAAGAAGGACGTGTTGTCGGTCTTCAGTTTGCGGAGGTAGTCGAAGGCCTTGTTGTCGTGCTCGCCGAAGGCGACGAAGGAGAAGAACACGGAGGGGTGGTTCTTCGCGGCCTCGGTGAGGGACTGGGTGGCGGGGGTCTTCGCGTCGGGGGCGCCGTCCGTCTGGAAGATCACCAGGGCGGGGGTGGTGTCCGCGGTCTTCTCGTGGTGGGTGAGTACGGCTTCCACGGCGGCGTGGTAGCTGGTACGGCCCATGCGGCCGAGGCCGGCGTGGACGTCGTCGATCTTGGTCTCGTGGTCCGGGGTGAGGGTGAGGTCGGTGGTGCCGTCGACCTCCGTGGAGAAGAAGACGACGTGGACCGTGGCCTCGGGGTCGAGGTGGGCGGCGAGGGCGAGGGTCTGGTCGGCGAGGGCCTGGGCGGAGCCGTCCTTGTAGTACGGGCGCATGCTCGCGGAGCGGTCGAGCACGAGGTAGAGCTTCGCTCGGGTGCCGGTGAGGTTGGTGTTCTTGAGGGTGGTGGTGGCTGCCTTGTAGGCGGTGGTGAGGGAGGGGGTGCGGGACTTTACGCGGGTGAGGGGGGTGGCCGGGGTGAGCTTGGCCGGTTCCGCCTCGGTGGTTGCCTCCGGCTGGAGCTGCGGTTCCGCCTCGGCTTCGCCTTCGGCGGTCTCGTTCCCACCCGCACCACCCGTGCTGCTTTCGTTGTCGGGTGCGGGTGCCCCCTGCGGGGCGTCCTCGCCGTCGGCGGCTTGCGGGTCGTCGTTCGCGGCCTTCGCCTCGGCTTCGCCTTCGGCGGCCGCCGGCTCCGGCTCGACGGCGGGCTCGGGCTCTGCCTCAGGCTCCGGGGTGGCCTCTGCGACGGGCTCGGGTTCCGGTGCAGCCTCTGCCACCGGTTCGGCTTCGATCACCGGCTCGGGCTCAGGCTCCGGAGCGGTCTCGGCCGCCGGCTCCGCCACGGGCTCGGCCTCGGCGACGGGTTCCGTGGTCGGCTCGGGCTCGGCCACCGGTTCGGCCTCGGCGACGGGCTCGGCCACGGGGTCCGCCACCGGTTCGGCCTCGGCGACGGGCTCGGCCACGGGGTCCGCCACCGGTTCGGCCTCGGCGACGGGCTCGGCCACGGGGTCCGCCACCGGTTCGGCCTCGGCGACGGGCTCGGCCACGGGGTCCGCCACCGGTTCGGCCTCGGCGACGGGCTCCGCCACCGGTTCCGCCGTGGGCTCGGGCTCGGCCACCGGATCGATCTCGGTGACGGGCTCGGCCACCGGCTCGACCTCTGCAAGGGGCTCCGCCACCGGTTCGGCGACCGGTTCGGCCTCGGCGATCGGTTCCGCGACCGGCTTGGCCTCGGCGACGGCCTCCGTCACCGGCTCAGCCACAGCCTCGGCGGCCGGCTCCACCACAGGCTCGACCTCTGCCGCCGGCTCGGCCTCGGCGACGGGCTCCGCCACAGCCTCGGCCACCGGCTCGGTGGTCGGGTCTGTCGGGTTCGGGACCGTCACGTTGTTGAAGGCTGCCGAGACCAGTTCGTGTTCGTCCGGAGACGCGGAGCGGGGCTCGGGGATTTCGGGGGTGGGGGTGGGGGTCGGCTCGGTGGCCGGGGAGGGGATCGGTGCCGGCTCCTGGTGCTGCTCCTGCGAAGGAACGTGTTCCGCACCCTCTGCCTCGGCGGCACGCGCTTTGCGTGACCGGCCGAACGCGTTCCGCAGGAGAGTGAGAATGCCCATGTGCGCAACCCTTCGCGTGAGTTGATGCCCGTTTAATCCCTGGCCAGGACGGACACGTAAGGTTAGCGGCCTTGGATTGCAATCTTGGGGAGGGGCGAGTCTCAGCCGAGTCTCGACCGCATGTCAGTGTGGCGACGCGATCGCCCGCGCCGCCGCCACCTCCTGGCGGAGGGGCTCCAGGACGCTCCCCGGCGGGCCGGTGAGGTCCGTGCGGACCGACACGAGTGTTTCCGCCTCTCGTACGCCCTCCGACAACTCCCTCAGTTGAAGGGTCACTTGGGAGATCTCTGCTGGTGATGGTGGTGGCGCCCCGTGTCGCACCCGGACCCGTGCCGCGGTCGTCGCGTCCACGATGCGTTCGACCGCGACCACCAGGGGCCACCAGGCCGCCGCGCGGCGGCCGGTCGGCGGGGGTTCCGTCAGGGCCCGCTGGAACTCCGTGCGGATGGTCGAGAGGTCGCGGTAGAGGCGGCGGCGCATGCGGGCGCGGGCGGCGGGGTCGGTGTCCTGGCCGAATGCCGCCTCGACGTAGGCCGCGGTGTCGGCCACCGCGTCCGCCAGGCGGTCGCCGACCCGGGTGTGCCAGCTCTCCGGCCAGAGCAGGTAGCCCGCGATCAGGGCGATCGCGCAGCCCATGAGGGAGTCCAGGAGGCGGGGGAACAGGAGGGCCGTGCCCTTGTGGTTCAGGATGTCGGAGAGGAGGAGGATCACCGGGGTGATCGCTGCCGTTTGGTAGCCGTAGCCCCTGGGGGTGAGGGCTGGGATCAGGGGGGCGAGCAGGAGCATCGCCGGGACGTCCCACCAGCCTGGCGGGACCTCTGCCAGTACCGCCGCCGCGATCACCAGGCCCGCCACCGTGCCCAGCGCCCGCAGCAGCGCCCGCGAGAACACCGAACCGAAGTCGGGCTTGAGGACGAAGGTGATGGTCAGGGCCACCCAGTAGGAGCGGGGGACGGGGACGAGGGAGACCAGGGCCTGGGCGATGCCGATGCATACCGCCAGGCGCAGGCCGTAGCTCCAGGAGTTCGCGGAGAGGACCACGTTGCGGGCGGCGCGGGCCGTGCGGATGCTCAGGGCGGCCGGGCGGCCCAGGCGGTCGTCGATTCCCCGGGGGTCCACGTCGGGGGACATGACGACCTCGGCCGTGTGGCGCAGGGCGTGGGCGACGGCCCGTGTGGTCTCCGTGGTGGTGGGGAGGGGTGGCAGGGGTATCGGGCCGGTGTAGCCGGTTTCGATGGCCTCGGCCAGGTGGCGGACCGCCTCCGGGACCTCCGGCGGGAGCGGGCGGCCGGTGAGGTGGACGGCGGGGGCCGCCTCGACCACCGGGGTGATCGCGTTCAACTGGGCGAGGAGGCGGGTGAGTTCGCGGCTGCGGCCGTGGTGGCGGGCGCGGTGGGCGAGGACGAGGTCGTAGGCCTGGTTGAGGGACTGGGTGACGTCGAAGCGGGTGGTGACGTAGCGGTCCGGGTCGCCGCAGGCGGCCAGCAGGTCGGCCACCGTGCGGTAGGCGGCCGCGACCGACGCGCGCTCCGGCACCCCGGCCCGCAGCGGCCAGGCGAGCAGCGCCAGGGCGAGGACGAGGAGGCCGCCGCCGGCCGTCAGGGCCGCGGGCAGCCACCAGGGGCCGGGGAGCGGAAGTCCCGCGCCGACCACGGCGTTCAGGAGCAGCAGGAGTCCGGATACGGAGGACACCGCGCCGATCGTCGAGATCATTCCGGACAGCAGGGCGACGGCGGTGACGGCGGCCACCGCGTACCACCCCTGGCCGTACACCAGGGAGCCCACGGTGATGCCCACCGCGCCGAAGAGCTGCGGGACCGCGATGTTGAGGATGCGCATGCGGTAGGCGTCGGCGGTGTCGCTGATGACGCCGGACAGGGCGCCCATGGAGGCGAGCGCGCCGTACGTCGGCTGCCCGGCCGCGAGCCCGATCGCCAGGGGGAGCGCCATCGCGAGTGCGGCCCGGACCATGGCGGGCCAGTTGAGGGGGGCGCGGTGGGGTTGGAGGTTCCGGACCAGCCAGTCGGGAGGGGTGAGGCCGATGGGGAACTCGCGGGACATGCGCCCATTATGACCGCTTCGATCCGGCCCGCCCGGGGTCATCCGCGCTGGTGGAGCGTGATGTCGACGACGAGTGCGCGGTGGTCGGTGCCGGTCAGGCGCAGGAAGCGGGCGTCGGTCGCGGAGAAGTCCGGGGAGGAGAGCAGGACGTGGTCGATCTGGGCGCCGATGACGGAGGACGTGCGGGCGGGCCAGCTGGCGGTGCGGTCGTGGCCGGCGAGGCGGGCGGCGTCGCTCAGGCCGGCGTCCAGGATGCGGCGGAAGGCCGCGTGGTCCTGGGACGCGTTGAAGTCGCCGGCGAGGATGGTGGGGGTGTGGGGGTCGGTGGCGGCGAAGGCGCGGAGCCGGCCGAGTTCCCGCTGCCAGAGGCCGACCTGGCCGGGGAGCGGGGGCATGGGGTGGGCGAGCTGGACGCGGACGGCGTGGCCGCGTACGTCGGCCACGGCGCCGGGCATGCCCATCGTGCCGGGGGCGCCGGCCGTGCCCTTCAGCGGGAAGCGGCTGAGGATGAGGGAGCCGCGGGAGCCGCCCGCGACCACGGCCTGCCGGTGCGGGTAGGCGCGGGCGAAGTCCCGTTCCAGTGTGGCCTGGCAGGTGTACTCGCACTCCTCGACGAAGACGAGGTCGGGGCGGTTGCGGCGGATCTGCGGGACCAGGGCGGGGGTGCCGCGCCCGAACTCGACGTTCGAGGTCAGCACGCGGAGGGCGGCGAGAGGCGGGCCGCCGGGTTCCGTGGTCTTCCCGTACGGATCCAGGTACCAGGCCAGCAGCCCCAGTACGACGACTCCCCACACCAGCCCCGGCCACCAGCGGGCCAGCAGCGCGCACAGCAGGGCGAGGGCGGTCGGCACGAGCAGCCAGGGCAGGAAGGCGAGCAGCTGCGGCACGGGCGTGATGCCGTCGGTGCCGGCCACCCGGCAGCCGACGACCACGCTCACCCCGGCGAGGAGCAGTCCGGCCGACCAGGAACCCAGTCCGCGCCCAGGGCCATGTGTCACGCCTCCGAGACTACGAGCGTGCGTCGACCTCGGTCAGGAATTCGCCCAACACCTCGTTGAACTCCTCCGCCCGCTCCAGGTTCGGCATGTGGGCCGCGCCCGCCACGACGTGCAGGACGGAGTCGGGCAGTGCCGCGTGCATCGCCTCCGCGTCCGCCACCGGGGTGTAGGTGTCGTCGGCGCCGACGACGACCAGCGCGGGCGCGGTGACCCTGGTCAACAGGGGCCGGTAGTCGGGGCGTTCGGCGCGGCCGCGCAGGGAGGCCGCGGCGCCCTCGGGGGCGGTGGCCGTCATCATGCGGTGGACGTGGGCCTTGACCTCGGGGTCGGCGTACGGGGCGACCATCTTCTCCAGGACCTCTTCGGCGTAGCCGCGCAGGCCCTCGGCGAGCAGCCGGTCGGCCATGGCGCGTCGGCCCCGCCTGCCCTCGGGTGTCTCGGGGTCGGGGAAGGTGTCGGCGAGGACCAGGCCCCGGACGCGGTCGCCGAAGCGGTCGTAGCACTCCATGGCGATCTGGCCGCCCATCGACAGCCCGGCCAGCACGAAGGAGTCCACTCCCAGGAAGTCCAGCAGTTCCTCGATGTCCTGGGCGTGGCGGGCGAGCGGGACGGTGCCGGGGGTCACGGGGGAGGAGCCGTAGCCGCGCAGGTCGGGGGCGATCACCCGGCGGCCGGTGGAGAACGCGGTCAGCTGCGGGGCCCACATGGTGCGGTCGAAGGGGTGGCCGTGGACGAGGACGAGGGGGACGCGGGAGGAGACATCGGTGTCTCCCTTATCCCCCTTGTCCTCGTATGCGAGGAAGGGGCTCATGTGATCGACCCTAGGCAGCTCCAACTCCTCGGTGCAATAAAATCTTTGCCCTCGGTGCAATGTGATGTGGCGGTGTGGTGGGGGGGACTTGTGGACGACTACCGGCGTATCGCCGACCGGATCGCCGGTGACATCAGCGGCGGGCGGCTCCGGCCGGGGCAGCGGCTGCCGCCGCAGCGGGCGTTCGCGCGGCGGCACGGGATCGCCGCGTCGACGGCGGGGCGGGTGTACGGCGAACTCGTCCGCCGCGGGCTGGTGGTGGGCGAGGTCGGGCGTGGGACGTTCGTCCGGGCCAGTGAGGTCGACGCGCAGCCGGGGCGTGCGCTGACCGAGGTGGCGGGGGCCGTACCCGTGAACCTGGAGTTGAACTACCCCTCCGCGCCCGGGCAGTCGGAGCTGTTGGCTCCCGCCCTTGCGGCCCTGCTGCGGCCGGACGCGCTGGGGGAGGCGCTGCGGCCCGCGCCGGCCGCGGGTACGGCGGCGGCGCGGGAAGCGGTTGCGGGGTTGCTGGGCGGGGGTGGGCTGCGGGCCGACCCCGAGCGGGTTCTGTTCACCGGGAACGCGCGCCAGGCCATTGCCGCGACCCTTGCGTCCCTGGTGCGGCCGGGTGGGCGGGTCGGGGTCGAGCCGTTGACGTATCCGCTGGTCAAGGAGATCGCGGGGCGGCTCGGGATCGTCCTCGTGCCGCTCGCGGTGGACGAGGAGGGGGTGGTCGCCGAGTCCGTCGTGGCGGCTCACCGTGCCGCTCCCCTGTCCGCGCTCTATCTCCAGCCGACGCTGCACAATCCGACCTCGCTGACGCTGGGCGCGGAGCGGCGGGTGCGGCTGGTCGAGGTCATCCACAGCCTGGGGATACCGGTCGTGGAGGACCGGATCTGGTCCTTTCTGCACCGCGGTGGCGAACCTCCGCTCGCCGCGCTCGCGCCGGGGCTTGTTCACCTTGTCGACGGGCTGTCCAAGCGGGTTGCGCCGGGGCTCACCGTGGGGTTCGTCCTCGTACCGGGGGAGCGGGTCGAGGCGGTGGCTCGGGCCATTCGGTCCGGGGGATGGAGTGCGGGGTCCTTCGCACTGGAGGCGGCTGTGCGGTGGATCTTGGACGGGACCGTGGGGCGGTTGGTGGAGGCGAAGCGGGGGGATGCGGGGCGGCGGCAGCGGGTGGTTGCGGAGGAGTTGGACGGGTTTGCCGTGCGGTCCGATCCGGCGGCGTACTTTGCCTGGTGGGAGCTGCCTGCGCCGTGGCGGGCGGACACGTTCACGGCGGCTGCGTGGGCGCGGGGGATTGCCGTCACTCCGGGTACGGCGTTCTCTGTCGGGGCGAGTCGTACGGCGGATGCGGTCAGGGTTGGGCTGGCGTCGGTGCCGGAGGGTGAGCTGGGGCGGGCGTTGCGGGTCCTTGGCGGGGTTGCGCGGGGTGGGTAGGCCGGGCCGCCTCGGCGGTTGCCTGCGGCTGCGGTTCCGCCTCGGCTTCGCCTTCGGCGGGGATTTCGTTCCCACCCGCACCACCCGTACCACTTTCGTCGTCGGGTGCGGGTGGCCCCGGTGGGGCGTCCTCGCCGTCGGCGGCTTGCGGGTCGTGCGCCTCGGCCGTCGGCGGCTCCGGCTCGACGGCGGGCTCGGCTCGATCACGGGCTCGGCTCGATGGCGAAGCTCGATCACGGGCTCGGCTCGATGGCGAAGCTCGGGCTCGGGCTCGGGCGGTCGCGGGCTGAGGCTCGGGCTCGGGCGGTCGCGGGCTCGGGCGATCGCGGGCTCAGGCTCGGGCGGTCGCGGTCGCGGTCGCGGTCGCGGGCTCAGGCTCGGGCTCGGGTAGGCGTCGGTGGCTGGGTCGGCGTGGAGGCCGTGGAGTCCCGGCGGCGACGGGTGGGGCGCGGTAGGTGCAGGCGGCAGGTCAGCCGGGCTGTCAGGGCCACCGTGAGGCCCAGGGCCAGTAGGAGCCAGGAGGTCGTGCGCAGGGTGGCGGTCAGGGCGTCGTAGATCGCGGCCGCGGCCGGGTGGGGGACGTCGGCGGGTAGGCCGGCGAGGGTGAGGGTGCGGCCGAGGGTGAGGGCGAGGATGAGGAGGGCGCCGCCCAGGGCCGTGCCCAGGGCTGTTGCCGTGACGGCGCGGCGGCGGTGGACGGCCAGGGCGATCCCGGTGACGGCGAAGACGACGGCCGCGACCGGGAGCCAGAAGCCGGCGACTTCGAGCACGTGGAATCCCTTCCTGAGCCGGCCCACCTCGCCCGCCTGGAGCACGGGGACCGCGATGTGCTCCACCGGGATACGGGCGGCGAGCGGAATGTGGTCGTGGGTGAGCTGCTGCTTGACCTGGGCGGTGACGGGGGCGAGGTCCACGGTGACCGGGCGCTCGCCCGCCTCCTCGGCCGGGTCCTCCGCGCGCAGGGCGCGCAGGATCGCGTCGTGCGTGACCCGGTTGCCGGTGTTCCAGGCCAGCCGGAAGGCACGGGTCTGGGTGAAGGAGCGCACCGCGTCGTGCACGAACGGAGCGACCGAGCCCCGCACCCCGCGGACGTCCATCCGCTGGTCCACCTCGCGCAGGATGCCGTCCCCGACCGTCTTGGCCACGGCTTCCCGCACATCCGGGTCGGCGGCGAGCGGGGCCATCGTGGTGACGTACCGGCCCGTGTCGGCGAGCCCGTACGACGCCCAGGCGGCCAGCGCGCCGAACGGCACGAGGAGGCAGGACAGGGCGATCAGTACGGCCGACAGGGCGCTCCTGAGGCGTGGGGGCACGCTTCCAGGCAAGGCCCGCGGGGCCCGGGGGGCGACCGGTACGCCTGCATTCGGGGGAAAAGTCAAGCCGAACGGCCGCGCCCCCTGGCGGAGCAGATGATCCCGCTCTCCGGTGGAGGGTTCGTCCGAACGGGTGTTTCCTGGTGCTGGTGAGGAGGGAGATACAGGGGAGTGCGTGGGCCCCGGCCGGTCTCCGGCCGGGGCCCACGCGCGTCCCGCATGCGTGGCTGCTCAGCGGATGCGGTGTCCTTCCGCGTCCTCGTGCGTGTAGTAGCGGTAGAACAGCACGCCGAACACGACCACGGCGAACGCCACGCCCATGCCCGCGGACCCCAGGATGGAGTGGCCGCGGCCGCTCAGGCTGTACAGGAAGCCGATCGAGATGCCCGTGAAGGCGGCCCACAGCGCCGCGTGCAGCTCGCGCGACAGGCGCGGGGTGAGGGCGGCCAGAGCCATCCAGACGGCCGCGAACACGATCGCGGTCACGAAGCCGAACAGCAGGTTCCAGCCGGTGATGGGTCCGCCGTAGCGGGTGTTGGCCGCGGCCCAGTACCCGTAGATGAGCCCGAGCACGATCGGAACGGCGTACTTGGCGACCGCGTGGGTGCGCTCGCTGAAAACGTCGGGAGTACGGCCGGCTCGGGTCATGCCGCCGGTCACCGGTGCCGCTTGCGCCATGAGAGCGCTCCTCTCTCTCCTCGCCCCCGCCTACCAGAGCACACCTGCCGGTACGCCCTGGCAAGTCGGCCGGAAGAGTGACGGGTGCCCGGATGCGGCCCGTATGTTCCCGTGTTTCGCTGAATCCCTGTGACGGACCTGGAGGGCTGCCCGCCGTGACGGACCTGGAGTACCGGCGCCGGCGGCAGTTGCTGCGGATCCGCGGCCGGAGCATCGCCTGGGTGCCGCCCCTGCTGCTGCTCGTCGGCATCGTGCTGGTGGACATCAACACCACCGAGCGGTTCCGGATCGTCTCCTGGATCGTCCTGGTCCCCGGCATCGCCTCCGCGATCTGCGGGGTGTGGGGGACGGCCGCCTTCGCCGTGCTGTCGCTGGTGACGTACGTCGTCGTGGACAGCCTCTGGCCGGGCGCGTACCAGGCCGGACTCGCCGACTTCGTCCTGGTCGCCCTCGGCGGTGCCCTCGGCGTGCTGGCCTCCGCCGTGCGGGTGCGCAGGGAACGGCAGATGCTGCACATCCAGGACATCGCCGAGACCACCCGCCGTACCGTGCTGCGCCCGCTGCCGCCGGTCTGGGCGGGCCTGAAGCAGGCGGGCGTGTACCTGGCCGCGGACGTCGACGCCCGGGTCGGCGGCGACTTCTACGACATCCAGCCGGGCCCGCACGGCACCCGCGTCCTCGTCGGGGACGTGCAGGGCAAGGGCCTGGGCGCGGTGGAGACGGCGGCCGCGCTGCTCGGCACCTTCCGGGAGGCCGGCTACCACGAGGCGGACCTGACGACCGTCGCCGAACGTCTCGAGGTGCGCATGGTGCGGCACCGTCGGCACACCACCGCGCTCGGCCGGGACGACGGCGACCGCTTCGCCACCGCCGTCCTGCTCGGCTTCCCCGAGGACACCCCGGGCACGATCGAGCTGATCAACTTCGGGCACGAGCCCCCGCTCGCCGTCGGGCCCCAGGGGGTGCGCACCCTGCCCTCCGGCGACGGCCTGCCGCTCGGGCTCGGCGACCTCGTGGCCGAGCGCCCGCCGCTGCACCGGGTGCCGCTGGGGTGCGAGGAGACCCTGCTCATGGTGACCGACGGGGTGACCGAGGCGCGCGACGGCGCCGGGGAGTTCTACCCGCTGGCCCGGGAGGTGGCCCGGGCGGTCGAGGCCGACCCGGGACGGGCCGAGCCGCGGCGGCTGGTGCGCCGGGTCCGGGACGGCGTGCTGCGGCACAGCGGCGGCCACCTGGGCGACGACACCACGGTCTTCGCCGTCCGGCGGGCGGCGGGCGAAGACCCCGTACAGGGACGTTTGCAGTCCTGAGACGCTCCTTTGCAGCCGCAGCGGTTACGGTGCTGGCTGTAGGGCGATCGACAGGGGAGGGACGATGCCCGGAACCGTGCTGCTGCTCGCGGCCTCGCCGCTGGGCCGGGGGCGTCTGGTGGACGCGGCCGGGGTGCTGCCCGTGCTGGCCGCGGTCGCCCCCGCCGTGCTGTCCGGCACCGACACCGCGAACGTGGTCGAACTCGCGGACCCGCTGGAACCACAGGCGGTCCTCACCCGGCTGCGCGCCGCCGCGGCCGCACCCGGACCGCTCACCGTGTACATCACCGGGCAACTCCACCTGGACCGCCGCCAGCACCAGCCCCACCTGGCCCTGGCCCGCACCACCCCGGCCACCGTCCGCTACACGGCCCTGCCGTGGCACTGGATCAGGGAGGAGCTGCGGCTGCGCTCCGCGGGGAGCACGGCGCTCTTCGTCGACCTGCACGCGGACGCCGAGACCTGGCAGCACCTCGCCCAGCGGCCGCTCGACTCGGGCCGCACCAGCGCGGTGTACGGCCGTATCGCACCCCCCTCCGGTCGGCGGGGTCTGGCCGAGCCGTCGTACATGAAGGCGGTGGCGACGCTTTTGCGTAGCGGACACCGGCCGCCGTTGGAGCAGTTGCACCAACAGGCGCTGGCCCGGATCGCCGACGAGGCACCGACGAACATCCTGCTCACCGCCGCACCTCGACCGAGTGGTGACCCCCACGCCGCCATCAGCGCCGCCGTCCAGGCCGGGCGGCACATCGACGCCGATGCCCTCGCCGCCCAGCATGAGCAGGCGGCCGTACGTGGCTATGGGCCCGCCTCCGACGAAGCCCTGCACTGGGCCGAAGTCCGCGCCGATCTCGCGATGTTCGCGGGGGACACGGTAGGCAGCTGCCGGGCCTGGTTGCGGGTGGCGGGGGTGCGGCTGGCCGCGGGGCAGGCGGTGGACGCGCCTGCCGTGGAGGCGGCCGTGGACCGGGCCCATCACCAGTGGGGGCGTATCAAGGACGCGGCGCGGGCCCGTGAACTCGGGCCCGCGCTCGCTGAGTTGAGGTTCCGGGTGCCGGGCCGCCGGCAGGGCGCGCTGGAGAACGTCCAGCGGCACCTGCGGCAGCTCCAGGCGGCCCGGTAGCGGCCTTGGCCGGCAGCGGCCTCAGCTGGTGAAGGTGAAGTACTTCCAGGCGCCGTGCGTCGTGGAGTTCACGGTGTCACCGGACGAGCCGTTGATGTACGACGAGCGGACCCGGAAGCGCCAGCCGACGTCCTCGCCGTGGTCGCCGGTGATCTGCACCCGGGACACACCGTCCGTGCCCAGCTTGAAGTACGCGGGGTCGCCGGGGTACCACCGGCCCTGGTAGTACACCTCGAACTCGAACTTCTGCTGACGGCCCGGGAAGTACGGCATCTTCGTCGTGATCAGCGGGTTCTTCGTCTTGTGGAAGAAGTAGTACGTGTGGCCCCACGCACTCTTCGCCTTGTAGTGGTTGCTGACCGAGGTGGACACGCTCACCTTGGCGCCGACCGTGCTGGAGGCCGACCGGGGCTGGTAGCGGGAGTCGCCCGCGAACTTCGCGGTGACCTTGGTGTCCCGCTTCAGGTCCAGCCAGACCGACAGGTTGCCGTCGGAGTTGACCTTCCCGGACTTCACCAGCTTGTTCGGCTTGTCGGAGCCGAACGGGTCGGCCCAGATCTCCACCGTACGGTTCTTGTAGGTCGTCCCCAGGTGGGCCGTGAACTTCACGTCCTTGCCGTAGGAGTAGACCTTGCCGTTGTTGTTGACCGTCAGCGTCGGCTTGGCGCGGGAGACGTCCACGGTGTCGGTGCCGGAGCCCGCCGCGTGCTCGGCGTCGCCCGCGAAGGCCACCTTGTACTTCACCTTGCCGCCGGCCGGCGGGGTGTCGGTGAAGGAGAAGGTGCCGTCGGCCTTGGTGGCCACCGAGGGCAGCGACTTGCCGTTCGGGGACTCCAGGTCGGTGCGGGTGACGGTCAGCTCGGTGCCGGCCGGGAGGGCCACCTTGGAGGTGACCTTGCCCTTGACGGTGAGCTGCTTGGCGCGGGCCGCGCTGGCCGGGGCGTCCACGGTGACCGTGGTGGCCGCGAGGGTGGGCCCCTGGAGGACGCGCAGGGTGTAGACGCCGTCGCTGTTGTACGACACCGCGAACAGGCGGGAGGCGTCCGGCGACCAGGCGAGGGCGGAGTCGGCGAGTTCGTCGGAACCGCTGGTGTGGCCCGTGTTGGGGAAGTCGTACTCGCGCACCGACGTGGTGGCACCCGGCTTGTAGACGAAGATGTCCGGGTTGTACCAGCCGTCGACGCCCGCCGCGACCGTCCCGTCCGGGGCGACGGCCACGGCGTTCGGGTAGGTGTCGCTGGCGTAGCTGCCGTCCGCCGTGAGGTCGGCGGTCTTGAACACCGGGTGCTGGTACGGGTATCCGCTGGCCACGACGACGTCCTGGCCGTTCGGCGTGACGGCGATGTCCTTCGTGTTCTCGCCGGCGCTGGTGGCGGCGAGCCGGTTCGGCGTGCCGGACGTGACGTCGTACGAGACGACCTTGCCGGAGCTGTCGCCGGTCTGCGCCCCGACCAGGACGTTCGAGCCGGGTGCCGCGTCCAGGATCGGCGCGCTGTACCAGTCGCTGTCCAGGCCCAGGGTGACCTCGTGCTGCTCGCTCGCGAGGTCGACGGAACCGATGTTGCCCGCGGCGGAACCGCCGTAACCGAACCACAGCTTGCCGCCCGCGAGGGCGACGCTGCGCGGCTGGTCGGCACCGACGTCGTACCGGGTGGTCTCGGTGTCGGTGGCGGTGTCGATGACCGCGATGGCGTCGAGCCCCGGTACGGCCGCGTAGAGCGTGCCGGAGTCGGCGGACAGTTCGAGGCCGCTGACGCCGGTCAGATTGGTGGTGAGCTGCTTGACGACATTGCCGGCGTAGTCGGTGACGACGATCTTGCCGTTGCTCGGGTCGCTGACGAAGACCTGCTGGTGGACCCCGTCGACCACGATGTCGGCGGTCTGCTTGACCGGCAGGGCCTTGCTGGTGTCGGCGGACGCCGGAGTGGCGGCGAGCGCCGCCGAGCTGAAGAGGACCGCCAGGGTGGTGGCAGTCGTGAGGGTGCGCATACGCACGCTGATTCGAACCCCCCGGAACGAATGAGTGAGGTGAGCGCCACGCGGCACGGCTGTTGTGTGAGCCCCCTGTGTGCCGTGCGTGGCGGATGAGCGAAGACTAGGCCGCGAAGACTAAGTCATGCCACTGACAAAAAGGCGAGCGCCCCCGACACCAGGGTCCGCACACCCGGGGCAACTGTGGACAGGTCGGGCGCGAAGCGGGGGCTGTGGTTGCTCGGCACGGCCGAGAACTTCTCCGGGAAGCTCGCGCCCGGCGCCTGTTCCCACACCTCGGCCGGCGTGGTCGTCACGAACCAGTACGAGTACGGGATCGAGCCCAGCGCCAGCTGCGGGAAGTCCTCGCTGCCCATCGCCGGGCCCGGGTCGAACACCGCGGCCGCGCCGAAGACCTCGCGGTGCACGGCGGCCACCGAGGTGTCCGTGCCGACGTCGTTGACCGTCTCCGGGAAGGTGTTGCCGAGGGTGATCTCGGGCTCGCGCGGGCAGCCGGCGGCCAGACACTCGCCCTGCGCGATCCGCCGGATCGCGGCCAGCATCCGCTCGCGCACCTCCGCCGACTGGGTGCGCAGGTTCAGCTCGATGCGCGCCTCGGACGGGATGATGTTGTGCCGGGTGCCCGCCTCGATACGGCCCACGGTCAGCACCGCGGCCTCGCGGGCGGCCAGCTCCCGGGAGACGACCGTCTGCAGCCGGGTGACCAGGTAGGCGGCGGTCACCACCGGGTCCACGGTCGACTCGGGCCGCGAACCGTGGCCGCCCCGGCCGTGCACCACGATGTCCACGTCCGTCGACGCCGACATGATCAGGCCCGGCGCGTGCGGGTACAGGCCCGCCGGTCCCGGGGCCGCGTGCTGCCCGAGCAGCACGTCCGGGCGCCCGAAGCGCTCGTACAGCCCGTCGGCGACCATCCGGGCCGCGCCCTGCCCGGTCTCCTCGGCGGGCTGGCCCACCACCAGCAGGGTGCCGTTCCAGGTCTCCCGCCCGGCCGCCAGCGCCCCGGCCGCGCCCGCCAGCCAGGTGACGTGCAGGTCGTGCCCGCAGGCGTGCATCACCCCGTCCGCCTCGGAGGCGTACGGCAGCCCGGTCTCCTCCTTGACCGGCAGCGCGTCCAGGTCGGCGCGCAGCAGCACCGTCGGCCCGTCGCCGTTGCGCAGCACCCCCGCGACCCCGGTCCCGCCGATCCCCTCGGCCGTCTCGAACCCGGCCTCCTTGAGCCGCCCGGCGAGCTTCCCGGCGGTGCGGTGCTCCTCCAGCGACAGCTCGGGATGACGGTGCAGGTCGCGGTAGAAGTCCTCCAGGTCCGGGACCGGGAGCCCGTCGGTGAGATCCAGAGCGGTGCGCGCCGCGGGAGAGGTCACGGGGGCAAGGGTAGGCCCCCGGCGGGGCAGGGGGGAGTGCCTCGCCGGGGGCCGCCGGTGTGGCGGGCTCAGCCGGCGCCGTAGGGGTTGAACGGGATGCCGGATGGCTTGGCCTTGTTCAGGGTGTCGTTGAACTTGGAGTCCTGGATCGGGAAGTTGGCGTGGCCGCCCCGGTGGCCGCCGATGCCGCTGCCGCTGGGGTCGGCCTGGTCCTTCTCGAAGTACAGGGCGTAGATGATCCCGCACCAGCCGTTGTTGCACTTGGCCCGTGAGTAGGTGTTGGCGTTGCCCAGGTGGTCGGTGCGGCAGCCGCCGCCGAGCGAACCGGTCGGCTTCAGGCCGCCGTTCAGGTTGCCCCACATGTCGATGGCGGTCGCGGGGAAGCAGCCGTCGGAGTCGTAGTCGAAGTAGGGCTGGAACGCCTTCTGGAACGAGGTCGCGCTCTCGGGCAGGTTCGTCAGGTTGGGACCCGCGGAGGCGCTCCCCGTGAGGGCGAGGGTCAGCGCGGCGGCACTGACCGCGACGAGCGCGCTCCTTCTGACTGCCTGGGACATGCCGGTACCCCAGTCACTCCTCCCACGTGAATCCCTTCTGCACCTCCATGCACGCGTCCTCCTTGTCCCCGGGCAGCACAGCCGCCGAATCGGGTGCCTTGGTCGGGCTCTTGGTCTTCGGGTAGGTGTCGCCGGTGCGCCAGTCCGCGCCGACGATCAGGGTGACGCCCGAGACGTCGGTCGACCTGCGCACCTGGCTCAGGGGGACGCCGAGCGCCTTGGCCACGGCCTGGGCGTCGCCCTCCAGGTCGGCGCTGGGGTAGAGGAGGAGGGTCTTGGCCTCGGTGGCGGCGGTGATGTCCGACTTGGCCTGGGTGAACCCCTTGGCCTGCAGGACCTGGGCGACCGCGCTCGCCCGCTGGGGTGTCGGGGCCTGGGCGGTCGTCCCGGTGCCGTTGCGGACCTGGACCGCGAGGGTGCCGGCCGGGGCCGCGGGGTCCTTCGACGTCTGCTCCGTCTTGTGCTTGGCGCCGCGGCCGTCCAGCGGGGTGTCGTCGCGGACCATGGAGATGAGCTGGTCGGCGTCCTCGGTGGCGGGCACAAGACGGTTGATGTCCTGCGACCACTCCACGGTGGGCAGCGTCGTCATCGTGATGCGCTTGGTCGGGACCTTCTGCAGTTCCTGGGAGAGGTCGTACAGCTTCTTGACCGTGCCGAGGCCGTCGTCGACCGTGAGTGCCTTCGTCGCGGCCTCCGCGAGCCGGCGCATCTCGGTGGGGTTGCCCAGCGTCGCGTTCGCGCGCAACTGACGGACCATCGAGTTCATGTACATGTGCTGGGCGTGGGTGCGGGCGACGTCGGTGCCGTCCTCGAAGCCGTACCGGGTGCGCAGCCACTGCAGGGCCTGCTCGCCCTTGACCGGGTGGGTGCCCGCCTTCAGCTTCAGGCCCGAGCCGTGGCCGTTGGAGGTGTGCGAGTAGACGTTCTGCCGGACGCAGACCGGGACGCCGCCGATGGCGTCCGCCATGTCGACCACGCCGGAGAAGTCGACCATCATGAAGTGGTCGATGTGGATCTTGGTGAGGCTCTGCCAGGTGGCGACGGTGCACCCCGGGCCGCCGCGGCCGAGCGACTCGTTCGCCATGGCCAGCGAGAGCGCCTCGTACTTCTTCTCGTCGGTGCTGCACTTGGGGATCGGGATCATCGTGTCGCGCGGGAGGCTGATCACGGACATGTTGCTGCGGTCGGCCGAGACGTGCAGGAGCATCTGCACGTCCGCGAGCGGCGGGCGGCCCACGTCGGCCTTGGACCCGCCGAGCTTCAGGTCCTTCGCGGTGTTCCGGCTGTCCGAGCCGATCATCAGGATGTTCAGCGGCGTCTGGCCGGCGGCGTTCGGGGTGGCCTCGGGCACGTCCGAGTCGCCCAGGTTCCGCTTGGCCTTCTTGATGTTGGCGTTGAGGTGCTCGTAATAGAGGTAGCCCGCGCCCGCGGTGCCGAGTATGACGACGGCCAGGGTGGCCGCCGTCCAGCGCAGTATCCGGCGCCCCGGGCGCGGTGCGTCCGGTTCGGCGCCGCCGCGTCTGCGGCCGCCGCCACCGCCGTGCCGCCCCCGGTTCTTCGGCCGCGCCTCCGCGTCCAGCGTCATTCCCCACCCTCCCGCCCGGACGAAGCGCATCTGACCTCGTCACGGCTGCACCGGATCGCACACATTAACGGCGCGGCCGTCTATGCAGGGGTGAGTGGTGAGATATGCCACTCGCGTACAACCTTCTCCGGGGTTGACGAACTGCCCTGATTTCTTTGGCAGTTCTGCTCGGTCTTCGGTTCCGCGAAGCCGCCGCCCGGCCGTTTGTCCGGACTTTACGTTGACTTCACCGCAGGCCCGTAGGACAGCCACAGCAAGCGAGCCCGAGGCAGGTGAGGTCATGGGGCGTCCCGAGCGACCCGTCGATCCCGGCGCCGGTCCCGTCCAGCGCCTCGCACACGAACTGCGGGAGCTGCGCAGGGCCGCGGGGAGCCCGTCGTACCGGGTCATGGCCGAGAGCGCGGGCTTCTCCGCGACCACGCTGTCCCAGGCGGCCGCCGTGTCGGACGAGACCGCACCCCCGTACCGGGGCCTTGCCCGGTTCGAGCCGGACGACCACGCGCTGTTCTTCGGCCGCGACCGGCTGGTGGAGGAGTTGCGGCGCCTGGTGTGCGATCACCGGTTCGCGGTGGTGTTCGGCGCGTCCGGGACGCTCGCGGTGGGCGGCGAGGCGGGGAGCCTGCAGCTGTGGGACATCGCCACGCAGCAGCCGCTGGGCGGTCTCCTGACGACGCCCGGCGAGGAGATCGACACCGTGGCCTTCGGCGCCGACAGCGGCACGCTGTACGCGGGGAGCGCGCACGTGCCGCTCCAGCGGTACACGATCGCTCCGTCGCGGGCGGTCGCGTCGGTGTGCGCGGGCGGGAGGCGGCGGTCTGACGCGGGAGCAGTGGCGGACGTACGTGCGTGATGTGCCGTACCGGGTAGGTGTGCGGTGTCTGAAAGGCCCCGCGCGGCCCTAGCCGTGCTGTACGGATGCCGTCTGCCGTGTCTGGTCCGCCGCCCGTGCCGGGCCCGCGTTCGCCGCCGTGATCAGGGCCGCTACGGCGAGGACGGCTGCGGCCACCCCCCTCAAGTACCGTGCGGTGGGGCGTTCGTATGGGGTGGAAGTACGACCGAGCACGACGACCTCGCAACAACAGCGACGTGTTAAGCATGCTTAATCCGCCGTTTAACCTAGAGGCTGTCGGAGCCGAACGGCAAGGGGTCCCAGGGGAGTTGGGGGTGCCGCAGATGCGGGAACGGGACGATCCGGAAGTCGTCGGCCGGCGCGTACAGCAATTGCGCACCGAACGCGGCCTGACGCAACGCCAGTTGGCGGAACCGGCGTACACACCCGCCTACATCTCCACCTTGGAGGCGGGCCGGGTCCGCGCCTCCGACGAGGCGCTGCGGCACATCGCGGACCGTCTCGGCGTCGCCTTCGAGGAGCTGGCCGTCGGCCGGCCCGCCCACCTCGCCACCGCCCTCCGGCTGCGGCTCACCGAGGCCCAGCGCACCCTCGCCGACGGCAAGGCGGAGGAGGCGGCAGGCCAGTACGCCGCACTGCTCACGGAGGCGGAGACGCACGGCCTGACCACCGAGCAGGCCACCGCCCTGCTGGGACTGGGCGAATGCGCCCTGCAAACGGGCGAGCTGACCCAGGCCCGCGACCACTTCGAGCAGGCCGAGCACCGCCTCGCGGCGGAGACCCTCCCCAGCCGCGTCCCGGCCGTCCGCGGCCGCGCGATCGCCCACTACCTCGCCGGCGAACTCCGTTACGCCGTCTACCTCCTGGAATCCACCCTCGACGAACTCAACCGCGGCGGCCTGCACGACCCCGACGCCCTGCTGCTCCTCTACGCCAGCGCCATCGGCCCCTACATGGACATGGGCGCCCACGCCCGCGCCGCCCAGGCCGCCGAGTTCGCGCTGGCCCTGGCCCCGCAGGCCGCCGACCCGGCACTCATCGCCCGGATGCACCGCTCGGTCGCCCGCACCCTGCTCGCCGAGGGCCGGGTCGCCGAGGCCGACGCCTCCCTCGCCAAGGCGGCCGAGCTGTACCGCCAGCTCCAGCTGCGCACCGAACTCGCCAACTGCCACTGGATGCGCGGCTACGTCTGCGCCCAGAACGGCGACCTGGACCGGGCCGAGGCCGAGCTGCGCCAGGCGCTCACCATGCTCGCCCAGACCCGGGCCGCCCTCTACCGCAGCCAGGCAGCCGTCGAACTCGCCGACGTCCTCCACCGCCGCGGCAAGTCGGCCGAAGCCGCCGACCTCCTCAACGGCGTCCTCGGCGACCTCTCCTCCGAACGCGGCGCCGTCCACGCCGCCGCCGCACACCGCCTCCTCGGCATCATCGCCGAGGACGCCCGCGACACCGAGGCCGCCGAGGAGCACTACGTCCGCGCCCTCAGCCTCCTGGAACGCGCCGGCGCGGCCGGTGACCTGGCCGACCTGTGCCGCCTCCTCGGCGACCTCCTGCGCCGCACCGGCCGCGTAGAAGCGGCCCTGGACGCCTACCGCACCGGCCTCGGCCACCGCACGGCCCCCGGCACCACGACCCTGGGCCCGGCCCCGGCACAGCCGCCGCTGTGAGCAGCGGCCGATGAGCCGCAGGCCTCCTTCACACCTCGACCCGCCCCTGCTTCCGTACGTCCGCCAGGCGCAGCGCGCCGATCTGGACCGCCAGTTGGGTCGCGTCGTTCGGGACGTCGCCCAGGCCGGCGTTGGTGAGGGCGAAGGCGTCCTCGCCGATGCGGACGGCGGCCACGTCCATCGTCAGGAAGACATCCTGCTCGTCGGACGTCGTGGTGGCGACGGTGACGTGCAGACCCTGGCGCACGTCGCCGACCTCCGGCAGCGGGGCGTCCTCGACCTGGACGTCCTCGATCAGGCCGTTCTCCGTGGTGGCCGTGAACCGGGCGCACTGGACCGGCATCGTCTGCAGCCACTTCAGCGCGGCGTCGACGTCCGACGGGCGACGGGCGCCGATCTGGTAGCGGAGCTGGGCGTCGGTGTCGGCGTCGTCGAGACCCACGGCGACCCGGGCGGGGGCGCCGAGGAGTTCGTCGGTGTAGAGGGCGTCGAGCAGGTGCTGGCACTCCCCGGCCGTGGTGGACGCCTTCAGCAGGGCGTCGCGCCAGGTGGCCGCCCCGCGCGTCGCGGACCAGGGGGCGCCGAGGTCGGTCTCCGTGATGAGCGCGGCCCGGGCCTGGTCGTCGGTGAGCGTGGATCCGTCGGCCCGGGGCGAGGGCTTCGCCGCGGGGGAGGGCTTGTCGACGGTGGGGAGGGGCTGGTGCGCGGACGGCGGGCGTTCCAGGCCGAGGGCCGCGCAGCCGGTGAGGGTGAGAAGGCCGGTGGCGAGTGCGGCGAGAGGGAGGACGTGGGGGCGTATGGCGGCGGTCATCTGGGGGTGCCTCCCTGGCGGGGCAGGTGGGGGTGGAGGTTCCTCCTCTCACGGCACCATCGCCACGACCTGCCCACCAGCGCTCCGGGCCGTCCGGGTGAGGGGTCCGGGGAAAATCCGTGGCCTTCGGCCGGGGCCGCCACTACGGTCGTCTCATGCAGCGCGTCCAGCAGTGTTCCCAGCAGTGCTTCCACAGCACGACGACGCCGGAGACCGTCCCGGCGCGCTGACACCTGACCCAGTCCGAAGCCCCGGGGCCAACGCCCCGGGGTTTCGGCATGTACCGGGGTGTTCGCCTCCCACAACGAGGAGCCCCCGATGACCGACCAGATGACCGACCAGATGACCGACCAGATCACCGACCCGGTGAACGACCGCCTCCCCGACCACCGCCGCCTCGGCCGTGAACTCGACCTGTTCGACACCGACCCGCTGATGGGCGCGGGCCTGCCCTACTGGCTCCCGGACGGGGCCGTCGTACGGCACACCCTGGAGGAGTACATCCGGGAGGCGGAACGCGCCGCCGGCTACCGGCACGTGTACTCGCCCGTGCTCGGCAAGCGCGAGCTGTACGAGATCTCCGGGCACTGGGACCACTACAGCGACGACATGTACCCGCCGATGAGGCTGGGCGCGGAGGAGTCCGAGGAGGTCGTGCTGCGGCCCAGCCTCTGCCCCCACCACGCGCTCATCTACCGCTCCCGCTCCCACAGCTACCGCGAACTACCGCTGCGCATCGCCGAGTTGGGCGCCATGTACCGCGCCGAACTGTCCGGCGTCCTCGGCGGCCTGACCCGCGTCCGCGCCATCCAGCTCAACGACGCCCATATCTTCTGCACCCTGGAGCAGGCCGTCGACGAGGCCCGGTCGGCGCTGGAGCTGATCGCCCGCGCCTACGCCGACCTCGGCATCGAGGCCGTACGCCACCGCCTCTCGCTGCCCGGCGAGGGCGGCAAGTACGTCGCCGACCCGGAGCTGTGGCGCCGGGCCACCACGCTGCTGAGGGAGGTGCTGGCCGAGTCCGGCGTGGCGTACGAGGAGGCGGAGGGCGAGGCCGCCTTCTACGGCCCCAAGATCGACGTACAGATCGCGGACCCGGCCGGCCGCGAGTCCACCCTGTCCACCGTGCAGATCGACTTCCACCAGCCCACCCGCTTCGACCTGCACTACATCGGCGCCGACGGCGCGAAGCACCGGCCGGTGCTGGTGCACCGCAGCGTCATCGGCAGCGTGGAGCGGGCCGTGGCCCATCTCGTCGAGGCGCACCGCGGGGCCTTCCCGGCCTGGCTGGCCCCGGTGCAGCTGGCCGTGCTGCCGGTCGCCGAGGCGCAGGTGGAGCGGGCGGCCGCGGTGGTCCGGGAGGCGGCCGCGCTGGGCCTGCGTGCCGAGCTGGCCGCCCCCGAGCAGGGCACCCTCGGCGCCCGCGTCCGGGCAGCTCGTCTGGTCCCGTACCAGGCGGTGATCGGCGACCGGGAGGCCGAGGCGGGCCTCGCGGCCGTACGGCTGAGGGACGGCCGCCGCCCCGGCGCCCTCCCCGTGCCCGATCTGCTGCGGCGCATCGCCGACCGGGTGGCGGCAAGGGGCACCGCACTGTGGTCCTGATCTAGTGTCGGCGGTACGACGGAAGGAGTCAGCTGTGACCGGTCAGCCCATCCCCGTGATCATCGACTGCGACACGGGCGTCGACGACGCCCTGGCCCTGCTGTTCGCCGTACGCCACCCGGGCCTGGACCTCAGGGCGGTGACCTGTGTGGCCGGGAACACGGATGTCGACGGGGTGGTCCACAACACCCTGACCGTGCTGGAGCAGGCGGGCGCCCCCGACATCCCGGTGGCGCGGGGCGCCGAGCGTCCGCTGATCGAGCCGGCCCGCTCGGCCCGGCATGTGCACGGCGTGGACGGGATGGGCGACCTCGGCCTGCCCGCCCCCCGACGCGGCCGCGCCGCCGTGGACGCCGTGACCCTGCTGTACCGCGAGATCCTGGCCTCCCCGACCCCGGTCACCCTGATCCCGACCGCACCGCTCACCAACATCGCCCTCCTGCTGCGCACGCACCCGGAGGTGACCCGGAACATCGAGCGGATCGTGTTCATGGGCGGCGCGGTCGCCACCGGGAACGCCACACCGGTCGCCGAGTTCAACGTCTGGCACGACCCGGAGGCGGCGGCGATCCTGCTCGGCGCCGGGGTGCCGGTCACCATGTACGGGCTCGACGTGTTCACCCGGGTCGTCGTACCGGGCGCGGACGTACGGCGGCTGCGGGCGAGCAAGGAACCGGGCACCCGGCTGGCCGGCGAGCTGCTGGCCCACCGCCCGTCCGCGCCCGACCCCGACGGCGACGACCCGGCCGGCGGCCTCGGTGACGCGGGCGCGGTGTGCGCGGTCGCGGACCCGGGCGGCATCGGCACCCGCCTGCTGCCGGTCGAGGTCTCCCTGGCTCCCGGCCCGACCCGCGGCCAGACGATCGTCGACCGCCGCGCCCGCCACGGCGAGTCCGAGATCCACCACGGCGCGCGTGAACAGGCCCTGGTGGACGTGGCGTTGGAGGTGGACGTGGATCGGTACGTGAAGCTGTACCTGGAGACGGTGGAGCGCCGCCACGCCACCAGGCCCTAGTCCGAGGCGGCGGCGCCGGCCGGGTTCGACCAGCGCTCCTCCACCCTGGCGATCCGCCAGTACGACAGCGCCGCCGCCCACACCACCACGAACAGGCCGACGATGATGTAGCCGACGCTGTCCAGGTCGATCCCGGCTATCCAGCCGGTGACGGCGTCGGTCAGGTCGAACTTGTCGTGCAGGACGCCGACCAGCTCGATCGTGCCGATGAAGAAGGCGACGGCGATGGACAGGCCGGTGATGGTGAGGTTGTAGAAGACCTTGCGGACGGGGTTCGAGAACGCCCACTGGTAGGCGAAGTTCATGAACGTGCCGTCGAGGGTGTCGAACAGGCTCATCCCGGCGGCGAAGAGGAGCGGGAGGCAGAGGATCGCGTACCAGGGCAGGCCCGCCGCCGCTCCCGAGCCCGCCATGACCATCAGCGTGACCTCGGTGGCCGTGTCGAAGCCGAGCCCGAAGAGGAAGCCCAGCGGGTACATCTGGCCGGGGCGGCTGATCGACTTGGTGAGGCGGCCGAGGAGCCGGTTCATGAAGCCCCGGGAATCCAGGTGCTGTTCGAGTTCCCTCTCGTCGTACGTCCCCGCCCGCATGGCCCGGAAGACCTTCAGGATGCCGGCCAGGGCCACCAGGTTGAGGGCGGCGATGAGGTAGAGGAACGTGCCCGAGATCGTCGTACCCAGGAAGCCGAGCACCTGGTGGGTGCGTGAGTGCTCGTTCATGACCCTGCCCGCGAGCTGGGTGCCGCCGGCGATCAGGGCGGCCAGCAGCACCACCACGCTGGAGTGGCCCAGCGCGAACCAGAAGCCCACCGACACCGGCCGCTTGCCGTCGGCCATCAGCTTGCGGGTGGTGTTGTCGATGGCGGCGATGTGGTCGGCGTCGAAGGCGTGCCGCATGCCGAGGGTGTAGGCGGTGACGCCGAGGCCGATGCCGAAGACGTCCCGGCCGACCTGGTAGTGCTCGGGGGCGACGAGCAGGAAGAGCACGCCGAAGGCGACGACGTGCAGCGCGGCGATGACCGCCAGCAGCCCCGCCGTCCTGATCGTGTCCTCCCGTCGCCAGCGGAAAGCAGCAGCATCGGGCATCCCGGCCATCCGGTTCACGCTCCAGCACCTCGTGGATCAACTCGTGAGTGCCGTGGCCGGTCTCCTGGCTTACGGGTCGTGCGTCCGCCGTTCCTGCCTTCCCGGTCGTACGACCAGTGGCCCGGCGGCTGCCGGACGGAACGGGAACTCCCCGATCACAGTGGCGAGGGCCGCGTCGACCTTCCATCGACTTCCCGAGCACCACGGCCCGCCCACCGTAGGCGGCGATCCATTCGGCTGCAAAGCCGCATACCTGCCCAGGTATTGAAGATCACACAGCCGGGCACATGGCCGACCCGAGGTTCCGTTTCCGGGCAAGGTGGACAGAGTTCGGGTATGGCAGACCTCTCCTCCAGGAATCCCGACTGGTGGCGCCAGGCCGTCATCTACCAGGTCTATCCGCGCAGCTTCGCCGACGCCGACGGCGACGGCCTCGGTGACCTCAGGGGCGTCACCGAGCGCCTGGACCACCTCGCCACGCTGGGCGTCGACGCCCTGTGGCTCAGCCCCTTCTACCCCTCCGAACTCGCCGACGGCGGCTACGACGTCGCCGACCACCGGGACGTGGACCCGCGCCTCGGCACCCTGGACGACTTCGACGCGATGGCCGCCGAGGCCCACCGGCTCGGCCTGAAGGTCGTCGTCGACATCGTCCCGAACCACACCTCGCACCAGCACCCCTGGTTCCGGGAGGCGCTGCGGGCCGGACCCGGATCCGCCGCCCGCGAGCGCTACGTCTTCCGCCGCGGCCGTGGTGCCGCCGGCGAACTCCCGCCCACCGACTGGCAGTCGGTCTTCGGTGGCAGCGCCTGGCGGCGGGTCCCCGACGGCGACTGGTACCTGCACCTGTTCGCCCCCGAACAGCCCGACCTGAACTGGGCGAACGACGAGGTCCGCGCCGACTTCCGCACCACCCTGCGGTTCTGGTCCGACCGGGGCGTCGACGGTTTCCGCGTCGACGTCGCCCACGGCCTGGCCAAGGACCTGACCGAACCGCTGCGGGACGTGGGCGACCTGGGCGCCACGGGCGAGGATGCCCTGCTGCGGGTGGAGCCCGGCACGCACCCCTACTGGGACCGCGACGAGGTCCACGAGATCTACCGCGACTGGCGCAAGATCTTCGACGCCTACAGCCCGCCCCGCACCGCGGTCGCCGAGGCCTGGGTCCCGGACGCCCGCCGCGCCCTGTACGCCCGCCCGGACGAACTCGGCCAGGCCTTCGACTTCGAGTATCTGCAGGCCGGTTGGGACGCGAACGAACTCCGTCAGGTCATCACCGGCTCCCTGGCGACGGCCCGTGCCGCCGGTGCCAGTGCCACCTGGGTGCTCTCCAACCACGACGTCGTCCGCCACACCTCACGCCTCGTGCTCCCGCCCGGCACCGACGAGAACGCCTGGCTGCTGTCCGGCGGCACGGCTCCGGCGCCCGACCAGCAGGCGGGCCTGCGCCGGGCCCGGGCCGCGACCCTGCTGATGCTGGCGCTGCCCGGATCGGCGTACGTCTACCAGGGCGAGGAACTCGGCCTGCCCGAGGTCGCCGACCTGCCCGCCGAGGTGCTGCGGGACCCGATCTGGGAGCAGACGGGACATGCCCGCAAGGGCCGCGACGGGTGCCGGGTGCCGCTGCCGTGGACGACGACCGGACCGTCGTACGGCTTCGGGTCCGGGGCCGCCTGGCTGCCGCAGCCGCCGTCCTTCGCGTCGTACGCCGTCGAGGCCCAGGCGGGTGCCGAGGGCTCGACCCTGGAGCTGTACCGCACCGCGCTCCGGCTGCGCCGCAAGCTGCTGGAGGGCGAGACGCTGACCTGGACGCCCGACGCCCCGGCCGGGGTGCTGGACTTCGCCCGCACCGAGACCTGGCGCTGTGTCGCCAACCTCACCGCTGAGCCCGTACTACTGCCTCCGGGCGAGGTGCTGCTGGCCAGCACCCCGCTCCCGGAGACGGGCGTCCTTCCGCCGGACACCACGGTCTGGCTGGGCTAGCCGACGGTCGGGCTCGGGCTGGGCGCGGCGTTCCCCCCGCCGCCGTTGCCGGCGGTGAGGCCGTCGATGTCCACCGGTGTGGACGTGGCGTTCGGCGGCGGGGTGAGCACCACCTCGGGCTGGCCCGCCGGCGGGGGCGGCGGGGTCAGGTCGGAGTCGGGCAGCTTCGGCGGGGTGGTCTGCTGGAAGAGGGTCTGGTCGAAGTCGACCAGACCGGTCTTCTCCATCACCGTGATGTGGTCGAGCACGGTGTCGTTGGCCTGGTCGGCCAGGGCCCGCACCAGTGAGTTCTTGGTCGTGGACCGGATCTTCGCCACCGTGTTGAAGATCGAGCCGTGCGTCATCCGCAGGATGTTGGCGAAGTCGGTGTCGAACTTCTTGCCGCTATCCGACTTCAGCGTGTTGACGAAGCCCTCCTGCTGGGGGCTCGCGATGTTGGGCAGCGTGATGTTCAGCATCGGCGCGATCTTGCGGCAGGTGGTGTCCAGCGCGGAGTGCCCGTCGACCAGGTGTTTGCTGGCCTCGATGACCCCCTTGGTGGTGCCCTTCTGCAGCCCGATCTGCCCCACCGGGTACTCCCACAGACCGGCGGCCCGCACCTTCACCACGAAGTCCCGGTCGGCCTCGGTGAGCGGGCCCCACTGGGTGTTGGCGATGACACGGTCCGGGGTGCTCGAGACCTTGCTCAGACCGAGCATGCTCGGGTAGGCGAGTGCGCCGAGGGTCAGGGCCATTGCACCGCCCACGAAGAGAGTTCCCGTCGCGTTCCGCGAAAAGCGCACCGTGCCTCCTGCCCGGCCGTGGATCCGCCCGCAGGCGGTTCGGACGCACAGCAGTACGGATGCGGAGGCGATCTGTGTCGGTGGTTTGGGTAAAGAATTCGGACCGGCTGGTCCTGACCGGCGCCATCGGCCTTCGCATGGGCCGCAGTTGGTCAAACGTTGACCTTTCCTCGGGAGAAGCAAGGGGAAACGCAGGCCTAGATTCGCCGCATGCCCCCACAGCCACCCCCCAGGGTGCCCGCCGCGCTTCCCGTCCTGCCCTACCGCAAGCCCACCAAGGGCCGCGACTACTGGGTCCTGGACGACGTCCTGCCGGACGTCGACGCCGTACGGGAGCGGTGTCTGGCCAAGGACGACTGGGTCGAGGGCTACCCGTACACCTCGGAGACCTGGCCCGGACTGCGCGCGATGCCCGGTCTGGAACCCGGTGAACTCGCCGTCATCGAGCGGCTGGTGAAGAAGTCGACCGGGGCCAAGGAGCTGTGGGTGCAGCAGGCGCCCGGCGGCGGCACCCTCAACCACAACTGCGTGCAGGTGGTCGGCGAGGGCGAGAGCGAGCCGCGCCCGCACACCGACTCGCGTGCGCTGTGCCGTTACGCGGCCGTGCTGTACCTCAACCCGCACGTGCCCAAGGACTGCGGCACCAGCTTCTTCCGCCAGTCCCTGCCCGGCGGCCGGCTCGGCGGCAACGTCGTCCAGGCCCCGCACAACAACCTCGTCGAGGCCCTGGGTACGCGGTTCGTGGCGCCGAACGCCTTCGAGGAGGACGTCCGCGTCCCCCACAAGTACAACCGCCTCCTCCTCTACAACGCCAACCTCGTGCACAGCGCGACCGGTTACTTCGGCAAGGAGCTGGCGGAGAAGCGGATGACGGCCGTCTTCTTCTGGATGGCCTGAGTCCGGACGGCCTGAGCCGCAGCAGCGGCCGGCCCGAGCCGTCCGCCTCCGCCCCCTGTCTCACCCGTACGGAGTACCCTCCGTGGTCACCCGGCCGGGTGGGCCGGATCGTCGTACGTACGACGATCCGGCTCGGGGTGACGACGGCGGAGGTACACGACCATGACGCAGCACACCGGACCGGCGCGGACGCGGAACGCCGACTGGGCCGAGGGAGGGCTCGTCTTCGCGGGGGTGCTGCTCCTGGTGAACGGCGTCCTCGCCATCCTCCAGGGCATCTCCGCGATCGCGGCCGACGATGTGTACACACGCATCGGCGCCTACGTCTACAAGATCAACCTCACCGGCTGGGGCTGGATCCTCCTCATCCTGGGCGTCGTGGCCGTCATCACCGGCGCGGGCGTCCTCAAGCGCGCCGAGTGGGCCCGGGTGGTCGGCATCGTCCTCGCCTCCCTGAGCCTGATCGCCCAGTTCCTGTATCTGCCGTACGCGCCGATCTGGGCGTTCATCATGATCGGCATCGACATTTTCGTGATCTGGGCGCTCGCCACGTACCGGCCGGGGCGTCCCGCCGACTGATCCGCCGCATGGGGCGCAGGTCACATCGAATGCCCGAGGGCGGCATCAGGAATCTGCGCCTGCAGGTGAACCCGGAGAAGCTGACGGGGCTGCGGCTTCCGACCGGGTGACTTCGGCGTCCTGCGGCCGTGAGGTGCCCGGCAGGCGCTTGCCCACCGTGATGAAGAACAGCACTTGTAGGTCCAGTACATGGGTGTGCACGACGGCGAGCTGGGTGTCGCCCTCGAAGTCCTTCGCCTTGGTCAGCTCGCGGTAGTACAGGCCGCTGACCAGCCCGACGATCATGTAGACGTGGGCGGTGTTGAGGATCTTCCTCATCTGCGTCTTCCCCCGTGAATCCGCGTCGTTGTCGGCCCCTTCCGCACCCCCTCCGGCCGTCCCATCCCCCGTGGCCCGGAGGTTTGGACGTGGCAGGAGGCGCTCACCGCCGTGGCCACCGGGCAGGCCGTCGCCTCGGTGTCGGGCGGCATAGCGGACTTCTACCCGTGGCCCAACCTGGCCTTCATCCCCATCCTCGACGCCCCACCGTCCCGTTGGGCCCCGGTCTGGCGCACGGCCGCCGAGACCCCGCACGTCCGCTCCTTCACCCGGGCGCCCTCCGATGCGCCGCCTGCGGTCGGCGAGGACTGCTGGTGCGCGCTTCCGGCGTCGGCTTCGGAGGCGTGAGCCAGCGCGGGCTTTTCGCCAGGTCGCTTTCGCCATCTCACCTTTTGTCCGGTGGCGCTTTTTGTCAGGTCATGACGGGAAGGGACCCCTCCGGATCAAGCCGTGTCATGCACGGGAGCTATTGTCCGGCTGGCTGGTTTTCACCCTCTTCCCAGGAGCAGCATGCGCCTCAAGCAGGTCTCCCTCACGACCGCGATATCGGTCGTCGCCGGGCTGACCACGGCCACCGTCGGCCTCACCGGCTCCGCCGCCTGGGCCGACAGCACGGCGGCGCTGCCGCTGTCGCACTACTCCCACCTGATGGTCGACACCGCTCACCGGCACATCTTCTTCAGCCAGGGCGCCGGCTCGACCGGCATCGTGGTGACCGACCTGTCCGGCACCCCCGTCACCACCCTGGCGGACGAGCAGGGCGCCACCGGTCTGGCGCTCTCCCCCGACGGCGGCACGCTCTACGCGGCCCTGGCGGACGGCGACGCGGTGGCCGCCATCGACACGTCGACCCTCACCGAGACCGCCCGCTGGTCGACGGGGACGGGCAGCGCCCCGGTCTCCGTGGCGGTGGCGGGCGGCAGGGTCTGGTACGGCTACACGGACACGACCGACGCGACCGACGCGAAGGGCGCGATCGGCTCGGTGGACCCGTCCGCCACCGACCCTGCGGCGACCCCTCAGCCCTCCATGTCGCACTGGTCGGTCGCGCCCCTCCTCACGACGGGCGGCGGGGTCCTGGCCGCCGAGGAGCCGCAGCAGAACCTCAGCCACGTGGCCACGTTCGACGTCTCCTCCGGGACGCCGTCGGTCAAGGCGGACACCTTGGTCCACGGCGGCACGGCGAGCGGGCTCCAGGTCACCGGTGACGGCGCGAAGGTGCTGCTCGCGGCCCCCCAGCAGCCCGCCCTCCAGGCCTACCGCGCCTCGGACCTGGACCTCGCGAGCCCTTCCGTCTACTACGCCGGCGGCATGAACTCGAACCCGAACTCGCTGGCGGTCGACGCCGACGGGACGATCGCCGTCGGCAGCACGGCAGGCTCGAACGCCGGCGTCTACCTGTACGCAGGCTCCAACCTCGCCGAGAACCATGTGACGTTCGACGCCGGGACAGTGGCTCCGGACGGTCTGGCCTGGGGAACCGACGGCGTGACCCTGTACGCGGTCACCCAGGACTCCTCGGGCGCGTACACCCTCAACGCGCTGGACACAGCGAAGCTGACGGACACCCAACTCTCCCTGAGCCTGTCCCAGTACGCCGTCCCCACCCAGCAGTTCACACTCACCGGATCGCTGAGCACGAACGGCTTCGTCCCCGCCGGTGCGACCCTGAAGGTCACCCGCGACGGCACCGAACTGCCCGACGCCCCGGTGGTCGGCAAGGACGGCTCGTTCTCCCTCAGCGACACCAGGCCGGACGAGGGCGCGTACACGTACGAGGTGACGTACGCCGGTGACGCGACGCACCGCTCCGCGAAGGCCTCGCTGACGGTGCACGTGGCACGCCTGTCGACCTCCATCCCCTTCCCGGAGTTCGCCTCGGCGACCCCGCACTCGGTGGCCTTCACCGGCTCGCTCTCGACCCAGCAGAACCTCGGCAGCCTCCCTCAGGGCACCACGGTCCAGGTGTCGAGGACGAACGAGGACACGCAGCAGACCACCCAGCTCCCGTCGGCCACGGTGGACCCGGCCACGACCGAGTTCACGGTCACCGACGCCCCGGACAGCGCGGGCAGATTCACCTACCACCTGTCCTACGCCGGCGACGCCGCCCACCAGCCGACGACCTCCGACGCCTCGGTGCAGGTCTCCCCGTACACCCCGGCCCTGACCCTCAAGGCCCCCGGTACGGCCACGCGCGCCACCGCGTTCTCCTTCGCCGGCAAGCTGGGCGACGCCCCCTACGCCACCGGCGAGACGGTCACCGTGACCCGCACGGACGCGGCCCACACGACGACGCCGGCGAAGTGGACGGCGCCCGTGGGAACCGACGGCACGATCACGGTCAAGGACACGCCGTCCATCGGCGGAGCCAACACCTACACGGTGAGCTACCCGGGAGACGCCTCCCACCAGCCGGCGAAGGCCTCCGCGATCGTCCAGGTCTCCCGCGCCGCGACGACCCTCTCCCTCACCACCAACGCGTCCACGTACTCGTACGGCGCGACGGCCACCGCCACCGCCCACCTGGGCACGACGTACAACGGCCGCACGGTCTCCCTCTACGCCCAGCCCGCCGGCGGCAAGAAGACACTGCTGAAGACCGGCACCGTGGACAGCAAGGGCAACCTGTCGGCGACGTACAAGCTCGCCCGCAACACGACCTTCACGGCATCCTTCGCGGGCGACTACCGCTACGCACCGACGACGGCGACCCGCACGGCCAACACCCACGTGAAAATCACGCAGTCGCTGGCCGGCTACTACACCACCACGAAGTACGGCACCACGACCTACCGCGTCTACCACCACACCGCCAAGCCCCAGGTGGCAGCCACGGTGACCCCGAACAAGTCCGGCCAGTGCCAACGCTTCCAGGCCCAGCAGTACTACAGCAGTGCCTGGCACACGATGACGACATCGGACTGCTTCTCCCTGGATTCGAACAGCACCGCCGTGACGAACCTGATCCTCACCAACGCGGTGAACAAGCGGTTCCGGGTGCGGACGGAGTATGTGCGCAGTGCCTCGGACAAGAGCAACGTCAGCACGTGGGGCGGGTGGCTGTATCTGACGGTCAGGACCTGACGCCAGGTCCCTGGCAAGTGGCTGTCCGTGTCCGTCAGGATGATGCGGTGAACGAACAGATAGTCGAGCCCGCTGCTCCCTCGCGGGCCCTTGCTCTGCGGCCCATCAAGCTGTCCGGGCAGCTGACCGCCGGAGCGTTGCTGCTCGCGGGGCTCGCCTGGGTCGTGCGGGCCGTGTGGGAGGTGCGGCTGGCCGTGGCCGGGGAGCCTGCCTCGGGGCCGCCGGAGCAGGGGGGCGGGGTGCACCGGCCGCTCAACGCGCTGGAGAACTCGTACCACTTCGTCACCAGCCTGGGGGGCGGCGCCGCGTTCCTGTGTGTGCTGCTCTTCATCTCGTGGCTGTGGCGGGTGCGGGACAACGCGCGTGTGCTCACGGGGCAGGCGCCGAAGTACGCCGGTATCTGGGTCTACCTCGGGTGGCTCGTGCCCGTCGTCAACCTGTGGTTCCCGCGGGGCATCGTCGCCGACGCCTACCGGACCACCGCGCCGGGGCGGAAGCTGCCCGTCTCCGTCAACGTGTGGTGGGGGCTCTGGCTGATCGGCATGCTCGGCGGCGTCGGGATCGTCCATCAGGACTCCACCGATGAGATCATCGGCCGCGCGTACACGGAGCTGTGGCCGCTGCTCGCCTCCGACGCCGCCGTCATCGGGGCCGCCGTGGCCGGCGCGTTCGCCGTGCGGGCCGTCACCGCCGTACAGGTGGAGCGGATTCGGCAGGGGCGGCGGGAGGGCGACGGTACTGGCTTGTGCTGAGACCGGGGTGCCGGCCGGCCGTGGGTGGTGGTGTGCCGCTGTAGGGGCAAGGATTTGTCCATGAGCACTATGGCCATCGTGGGCGCCGGGCCCGGGCTGGGTGCCGCTGTCGCTCGTCGGTTCGGGCGGGAGGGGTACGACGTCGCCCTTGTCGCGCGGGACAGGGAGCGGCTGCAGGTTCTCGTGGGCGAACTCGCCGACGACGGTGTCGTCGCGCGCGGGTTCGCCGCGGACGTGCGTCGGCCGGAGCAGCTGGTGGCGGCTCTGAAGGACGCCGCCGGCGTGCTCGGGACCATCGAGGTGCTGCAGTACAGCCCCGTCCCGCACCGGGATTTCATGCGGCCCGTGCTGGAGACCCGGCACCGGGATCTGCTCGGGCCGATCGAGTTCTCGGTGTACGGGCCGGTGGCCGCCGTGCAGCAGGTCTTGCCGGGTATGCGGGCGCTCGGGCGCGGGACCATCCTGTTCGTGAACGGCGGGACGGCCGCCGTGCCGCACCCGGAGCGGGCCGGGACGTCCATCGCCTTCGCGGCCGAGAGCGCGTACGGGCATCTGCTGCACGACCGGCTCGCGCCGGAGGGGATCCATGTCGCCCAGCTGGTGATTCCCGGGGCCATCACGCCCGGGCATGTGCGCAAGGATCCCGCCGTGCTCGCGGACACCCTGTGGGGCATGCACCGGGACCGGCACGGGTTCCGGCACTACGCCGACAACCTCGACGCGTAAATCTGCAGCGGCAGCCCCGGAGATCGCGTCGCCCTGCGTGAAGAGCATTTGTGGGCCAATATGGTCATGTCGGGCCGTACTGCTCTCTTCGAGGGGGCCTCAATGGCTGTCGAAATCCCCCCGCTCATCAAGCCCTCCCGGCTCAGGCGCCGGGGTGGCCTGCTGGGCGAGTGTATGGCGGAGTTCCTCGGGACCTTCGTCCTCATCTCCTTCGGCTGCGGCGTGGTCGCGATGGCAGTGGCCGCACTGCCCGGCTCGGGCCGTGCGGCGACCCCCACGACGATCTTCCTCGCGGCCGGCGACTGGCTGCTGATCACGTTCGGCTGGGCGTTCGCCGTTGTCTTCGGCGTCTACGTCGCCGGCGGTGTCAGCGGTGCCCACCTGAATCCGGCGGTGACGCTGGCGATGGCCATCCGCCGCGGGTTCTCCTGGCTCAAGGTCCTGCCGTTCATGCTCTCGCAGGTGGTCGGCGCGTTCGCGGGCGCGGCGCTGGTCTACCTCGTGTACCACGACGCGATCAGCGCCTACGACCAGGCCGCGTCGGGGCCGAAGGTGAACGGGCATACCAACGCCACGTTCTCCATCTTCGCGACCTTCCCGGCCGCGTACTTCCACGGCGGCATCTGGGGGCCGTTGATCGACCAGATCGTCGGTACGGCCTTCCTGCTCATGCTGATCGCCGCCCTCATCGACCTGCGCAACCAGGCCGTGAAGGCCAACCTCGGCCCGCTGCTGGTGGGCTTCGTCGTCGCCGCCATCGGCATGTCCTACGGCGCCAACGCGGGGTACGCCATCAACCCGGCCCGTGACTTCGGACCGCGGCTGCTCACCTATGCGGCCGGGTGGCAGAGTTATGCCTTCCCGGGCAGCGTGTCCGGCGTGTACAGCGGCTACTGGTGGATCCCGATCGTCGGGCCGCTGGTCGGCGGGACCATCGGGATCCTGATCTACGACCTGTTCATCGGCGACGTCCTGCTTGTGCGCTCCCAACTGGGCGAACTGCCCGAGCCGGGCCGGGCCCGGGGGACGAAGGAGGTCGACGAGGAGGAGTACTAGTCCTCTTCGGACTCCGACCGGTCCCCTTCGGGCTCCGCTCCCGCCCTGCGGGCCGCCGACGCGATCTCTTCCAGCGCCGTCAGGTGGCCCGCCAGCGCGCGCCGGCCGGTGAGCGTGAGCGCGGCCCAGGTGCGCGGGCGCTTGCCCAGGTAGCCCTTGCGGATGCTGACGTAGCCCGTCTTCTCCAGGGCGGAGAGCGTCTTGCTCAGCGTCGAGTCGGACACCTGGCAGTAGTCGCGCAGAACGGCGAACTCCGCCTCCCCGCACGCGGAGAGGTAGGCGGCGAGGGCCAGCCGGGTCGGGTGGTGGAGTTCGCGGTCCAGGGCCGGGGGCGGACCGCCCGTCCCGCCGGTCATGCGGTGCCCGTCCGGGTCGCGCGCAGCAGGTACTCGACGCCGCCCGCGAGGCCGAAGCCGATGAGCCAGCCCGGGGCGCCGTACGGCACGGCGGCCACCAGGCCCACGGCGACCGGGGCGAGGGGGAGCAGCCAGGCCCGCTTGCCGGCCTCGCGGCGCCGGTCGAACCAGGGGGTCGTACCGCCGTGGTGGGCCCCCAGCCAGACGAGGACGAGGAAGGCCGCCAGGCTCAGCACGCCGACGGTCAGGAGCCGGCCGGACCACTGCGAGCTGATGCCCGACAGGCCCAGCGTGGTGAAGCCGACGGCGCAGGCCAGGCCCTGGCCGAGGGTGTGGCCGCGGGAGCGGGTGCTGCCTGCCGCCCGCGCCGCGGCCTGAGCCGCGTGCGCGGTGCCGAGCGCCTGCTCGGCCTGGCGTGCGTCGATGGGGTCCCCCGTGCTGGCCATGCGTGTACCTCCGGCGTCGGAAGGGCGGTTGGTCGGACCGCCCGGTGATCACCTTCAGGATGGACAGTACTTTCCATGAATGCAAGTAATTTCCGGGCCGCGACAGCCGGTGTGTGGTGCTCTATGCCTCCGCCGCCGGCAGGGTCACCTCGAAGCGGCAGCCGCCCGGGATGTTGCGGACGGTCGTACGGCCCTGATGGGCCTCCACGATCCCTCGTACGATCGCCAGGCCGAGCCCCGCGCCCGCCGGCGGTGTGCGCGCGTCCGTGCCGCGCCAGCCGGTGTCGAAGACGCGGGGCAGGTCCTCCTCGGGGATGCCGCCGCAGCTGTCCGTCACGGACAGGACCACGCCGTCGGGGGCCCGTTCGGCGGCGATGGCGACCGTGCCGTCGGCGGGGGTGCGGCGGATGGCGTTCACCAGCAGGTTGGCGAGGACCCGGCTCATCTCCTTGCCGTCGACCTCCACCGGCACCGGCTCCACCCGGTCGCCCACGAGCCGTACGCCGTGCTCGCGGGCGAGCGGGCCGACCCCCGCGAGGGCGTCGCCGACCAGGTCGTAGAGGGAGATCCGGGCCGGGCTCAGGGGCAGCGTGCCGGCGTGGATGCGGGAGAGTTCGAAGAGGTCGCCGACCATGTCGTTGAGGCGTTCCACCTCGGTGCGGATCTGCTTGAGGTAGCGGTCGGGGTCGGCGGCCACCCCGTCCTCCAGGGCCTCCGACATGGCGCGCAGCCCGGCGAGCGGGGTGCGCAGATCGTGCGAGATCCAGGCGACGAGTTCCCGCCGGGAGGTCTCCAGGGCCCGCTCGCGTTCCCGGGAGGCGGCGAGCCTGGCGCTGGTGGCGGCCAACTCGCGGCTGAGCGCGTCCAGTTCGGCGGTGGCGGGGCTTGCGGGCGCGGCGAAGGATCCGCCGTCGCCGAAGTTCCGTGCGGCGTCGGCCAGTTCACGGCTGCGGGCGACGACCCAGCGGCCCAGCAGCAGCGCGGTCACCAGGGAGACCACGGCCGCCATGGCGACGACCGTGGTGACGACCCGCAGGTCGTGCGAGGACAGGAACATCGCCTGGGCCACGGCCATGGTCCCGGCGAGCATGGCGACCACGCCGACGGCGGCCACCACGGCGAGCGAGGTGGTGAGGGAACGCCGGCGGATCAGGCGCAGTACGGCCGCTCCGGCGAGGCCGGTGGCGGCGGCGCCGAGGAAGGCGTAGAGGGCGATGAGGAGGGTGTCGCGCATGTCAGTCGCCCTCCCTTCCGGTTCCGGTGGGGTCGAAGCGGTAGCCCACGCCCCACACCGTCTGGATGAGGCGGGGGCGGGCGGGGTCGTCCTCGACCTTGCCGCGCAGGCGGCGGACATGGACGGTGACGGTCGACAGGTCGCCGAAGTCCCAGCCCCACACCTCCCGCATCAGCTCCTCCCGGCCGAACGCCCGCCCCGGGTACCGCAGGAAGAAGGCGAGCAGGTCGAACTCGCGGAGGGTGAGGGCCAGTTCGGCGCCGTTCTTGGTGGCGCGGCGGGCCGCCGGGTCGACGGTCAGACCCGCCGCGCCCAGTGGGCCGCGCGGCACGGCGGGCCGGGCGCGGCGCAGCACCGACTCCACCCGCAGCACCAGCTCGCGCGGGCTGAACGGCTTGGTCACATAGTCGTCGGCGCCGACCTCCAGGCCGAGGATGCGGTCGTCCTCGTCGCCGCGCGCGGTGAGCATGACGACCGGCACCGGGCCGTGCTCGCGCAGCCGCCGGCACACCTCCAGGCCGTCCATCCCGGGCAGCATCAGATCCAGCACCACCAGGTCCGGCCGGTGCGCGGCGGCCCGCGCGAGGGCGGCCGGGCCGTCGGCGGCCCGGTCCACGGCGTATCCGGCCCGGTCCAGGTATCCCGCGACGACCTCGGCGACGGTCGGGTCGTCGTCCACGACGAGGATCCGGCCCAGGGGGGCGGGCCGCGGTTCGGCGTCCGGTGACGCGTCCGGTGATGGGTACGGCTGCTGCATGTCATCCACCCTGGCACCGCGCCGCCCGGGAGGCGCGGTCACGGCTCCGACGTCCGCGTTTCGTAAGGAGGCGATGACCGCTTTGCCCCGGTTCGGCTTCGTAGGGTGAACGCCGTGACGAGCACCTCTCCTCCCCCTGCCGACGTGGATGTCGTGCTGCCCTGCCTGAACGAGGCCGAGGCGCTGCCCTGGGTCCTCGCCCGCATCCCGGCCGGCTGGCGCGCCCTCGTCGTCGACAACGGCTCCACCGACGGCTCCGCCGACCTCGCCCGCGACCTCGGCGCGACCGTCGTCCGCGAGGACCGGCGCGGCTTCGGCGCCGCCTGCCACGCCGGGCTGCTGGCCGCCACCGCCGACGTGGTGTGCTTCTGCGACTGCGACGCCTCCCTCGACCCCGGGCACCTGGTCCCGTTCGTCCGCGAGGTCCGCGCCGGCGAGGCCGACCTGGTGCTCGGGCGGCGCCGCGCGCAGAGCCGGGGGGCGTGGCCGGTTCACGCTCGCGCGGGCAATTTCGCTCTGGCCCGCCTCCTGCGTCGCCGCACCGGGCTGCGTCTGCACGACCTCGGCCCGCTGCGCGCCGCGCGCCGTGAGTCGCTCTTGGCGCTGGACCTCACCGACCGCCGCAGCGGCTATCCCCTGCAGATGGTGGTCCGCGCGGCTGACGCGGGGTGGCGTATCACCGAGCACGACGTCCCGTATCTGCCTCGCAGCGGTGCGTCGAAGGTCACGGGGACGTGGCGGGGGACGTGGGAGGCGGTGCGGGACATGAGCCGGGTCCTGAACGAGCCCTCTGTCCCCGCGTAGCTGCGCCCACCCGCCCAGCACCAACCCCGGTCACCAGCCAAGGAAGGCCCACATGACCACCCTCCTCGTCATCGCCAAGGAGCCGCTCCCCGGGCGGGTCAAGACCAGACTCACCCCGCCCTTCACGCCCGAGCAGGCCGCCGCTCTCGCAGAGGCCTCCCTCGCCGACACCCTGCGCGCGGTGGCCGAAACCCCGGCCACGCGAAGGGTCCTCGTGCTGGACGGCCGGCCAGGCCCCTGGCTGCCGCCCGGTTTCGACGTCGTACCGCAGTGCGCCGGCGGACTCGACGCCCGCCTCGCCGACGCCTTCGCCCGCTGCGCCGGCCCGGCCCTGCTGATCGGCATGGACACCCCGCAGGTCACCCCGGAGCTGCTCACCGTGGACTTCGCGGGCTGTGACGCGTACTTCGGCCCGGCCGAGGACGGCGGCTTCTGGGCGCTGGGCCTGGCCCGCCCCGAACCCGCGCTGCTGCGGGGCGTGCCCATGTCCACACCGCAGACCGGTGCCGTACAGCGGGAGCGCCTGGTCGCCGCCGGGCTGCGGGTACGGGACCTGCCCCGGCTGCGGGACGTCGACACCGCCGCCGACGCCCGCGCCGTCGCCGCCCTCGCCCCGCACGGCACCTTCGCCGCCCGGCTGGCGGACTGCACGGCGACCGGTGCACGATGACCGGCCCGATGCCGGCCAGGTACGCGCGTCGCGCGGCAGTCGCCGACGGCGAACGCGCCCCACTGGGGCCACCCGCACCCGACGACGAAAGCAGCACGCGTTGTGCGGGTGGGAACGAAATCCCCGCCGAAGGCGCAGCCGAGGCGGTATGGGCGGCCTCCGACCCCTACGCCACCGCCCTCCGCACCGGCCGGGGCCCCCTGTACCTGCGCCGCACCGACGGCTGGCTGCTGCCGCTGGAGGTGGAGCGCTGGTGCGCCGGCGCGGACGACGTGGACCGGGCGGTGCTGGACCGCTGCGAGGGCGCCGTCCTGGACGTCGGCTGCGGCCCGGGCCGGCTGGTGGCGGAACTCGCGGCCCAGGGCCGTACCGTCCTCGGCGTCGACGTCAGCGAAGCGGCCGTCACCCGCACCATCACCGTCGGCGGCCAGGCCCTGCGCCGCTCGGTGTTCGACCCGCTGCCCGGCGAGGGCCGCTGGGGCACGGTCCTGCTCATGGACGGCAACATCGGCATCGGCGGAGACCCGGCCGTCCTGCTGCACCGCATGGCCCAACTCCTCGCCCCCGGCGGCCTGTTGATCGCCGAGACCGTCCCACTGGACGTCGAGGAGCACGCCGACGTGCAGGTCGTCGCCCACGGACGGGAAGCCGTCGGCGCCCCCTTCCCCTGGGTGCGGATCGGCACCCCCGCCCTGCTCCGGCTCGCGGACCGGGCCGCCGGGTGGCGCCCGGAGGCTCAGTGGACGGCCGGCGACCGCCGCTTCGTCGCCCTGCGCACCCGCACCACCAGCAGCAGCGCCGAGCCGCCGAAGAGCACGGCGGTGATCAGCAGCCAGCGGGCGAGGAAGACGCCCGCGGACTGACCGGTGGCCAGGCGGTAGCGCTGGTCCACCAGGTCGAGGATCAGCGGGAACCACACGAGCAGCAGCAGCCCCGACAGCACGGCCGGCACCCGCACGTACATCACCCACGCACGCCGCCCGACCGCGTCGAGACCGCGTACGACCGCCCGGTCGGCCACCGAGTACAGCGGCAGCAGCACGAGGTCGTGCAGCAGGGCCGCCCCCACGATCCACAGGGCCACCCCGAACCAGTCACCGGCGAGCAGCCGTACACCGGCGTACGCGGCGAGCGCGAACGAGCAGCAGAGCAGCAGGATGTGCAGCGGACTGCCCACAGGTAGACGGCGCATCACAGATCTCCGAAGGTCAGCCGGGCCACCCACTTGGTGTTGAGCACCCCGGGTGCGGCGGGCACGATGATGCGCGCCGGGTGGCCGTGGTCGGGGGACAGTTCCTCGCCGTTGACGTACAGGGCGAGCAGGGAGCGCGGGTCGGCCACCTGGTTGGCGCGCAGGGCCGCGCGGCGGAAGGCGCCGTGCCGTTGCAGGGACTCCACGAACACGTCCGGCGGGTCTCCGTCGTACCCGACGAGCGCCGCGAGGTCGCGCAGCCGCACCCCGCGCCACCACTGGTCGGCAGTGGACCAGCCCTCTACGCAGGCGATCGGCAATGAGGAGCTGTGCAAGGGCAGTTGGAGCAGTTGGGCGCGGCTGAGGCGCACGGTTCCGGTGCGCCCGGTGACGACGAGCCGCCAGGCCTCCGCGCTGGTCTCCGTCGCGTCGATCCCGGCGTACGCGGCCGTCTTGTTGATCTGGAAGCCGTTCGGGCCGCCGACCGGGTCGGCCCCGCCGTGCGGCGCGAGCAGGGCCGTACGACGGAAGGGTCCGCCCAGGCTCTGCCCCACCGTGGTCAGGAACAGCAGCAGCGAGCCGCCGCCGACCAGCCACAGCGCCCCGCGCCGGGAGACGGTGGGCGGGTCGGGGTCCGGCGCGACCAGGTCGTCGTCGTCCCGAGGCCGGACCTCCTCCCGAGACCGGACCTCCTCCCGAGGCCGGACTTCCTCTTGCGACCGGACCTCCTCCCGCGACCGGACCGCCTCCCGCAGTCGCCGCCCCCGCACGGCCCGCACCGCGGTCGGCATCTTCAGCACCGCGTGCGCCACGAACGCGCTGAAGAACACCCACGCGCCGTAGAAGTGGAGCGGATAGAAGGAGCCGGGGAAGACGTAGTCGAGCTGGACGTTGAGCACCCCGGTCGTGAACTCGAACAGGCCGCCGCCGACGAGCAGCAGCAGCGAGATCCGCTCCAGCGCGTGCGCGACGGAACGGGCCGGCGGCAGCGTGAACAGCTTCGGCACCACCGACCACAGCTTGGCCAGCAGGACCGGGATCAGGGTGATGCCGAGGGTGACGTGCAGGCCCTGGGTGAACCGGTACAGCCACACGGGGCCGGTCGGCCAGGAGAACAGATAGAACCCGAGGAGCCCCTTGTCCGGGGTCGTGTCGTTCACCCGGGACAGGTTCGGGTTGTAGGCCGCGTACGACACCAGACCGGTCACGAACAGCACGGTGATGCCGACGAGCAGCACGAGGCCGAGCACCGAGGTGAACCAGGTGCCGCGCAGGGGGCTGCGCCAGAAGCCGGGGGAGGTGGGAAGCCGGGGACGGTTGCGCATGCTTCGACCGTAGGCCCGCACCAGCCCGGGAAAGGGTGCGCGACCCATGACGAAACGCTGACGTCCGGCCCGTACGACGGCCTGTGCAGGTCCGTGCGGCCTAACGTGCCGACGTGACCCGCTCCCTCCGCCGTGATCTGTACGCCGCCGTCGCCGCCGCCCTGCTCGTGACGGTGGCCGTCCTGGTCGGCCGGCACATCCAGGACACCTACCGCACCCTCTTCGTGCACTGGCCGCCGGTACTGGCCGAATGGGACCCGCACGTGGGCCCCGGCACCCCGGCCGCCGCCCTCCTCGCGGCCGCCACCGTGGCCTACGGCCCGTCCCTGGCCGCCCGCCTGCCGTGGCGCGCCCTGCTCGCGGCCTCCTGGGCGACGGCGACGGCCTGGATCCTCTCCCTCGCCCTCGTCGACGGCTGGCACCAGGGCATCGCGGTCCGCCTCACCACCCGCGAGGAGTACCTCCGGGTCATCGGCCGCTTCCACGACATCCCGGCCACCCTGCGCGACTTCACCCACCACATCGTCGCCGGCACCCCCCACCCCTGGCCCGCCCATGTCGCCGGCCACCCCCCGGCCTCCACGCTCACCTTCGTCCTCCTCGACCGGATCGGGCTGCGGGGCGGCGGCTGGGCCGGGATGTGGTGCGTCCTCACCGGCGCGACGGCCTGCGTGGCGGTGCTGATCGCCGTACGCGCCCTGGCCGACGAGACCCTGGCCCGCCGAGCGGCCCCCTTCCTGGTCCTCGCCCCGGCGGCCGTCTGGCTGGGCACCTCCGCCGACGCCTACTTCGCGGCGGTGGCCGCCTGGTCCGTAGCCCTGCTCGCCCTCGCGGTCACGCGACGCTCCCTCGCCTGGGCGGCCGCCTCAGGCCTGCTCCTCGGCCTGACCTGCTACCTGTCGTACGGCCTCACGCTCTTCGCCCTCATCGCGGCGGCGGTCCTGCTCCTGGGCCGTGACGCCGTACGCAAGCGCCCCGCCCTCCTCCTGGCTCTCCTCGCCGGACTGGCCGTCGTCCCCCTGACCTTCACGCTCGCGGGCTTCAACTGGTGGACGGCGTACCACCTGTTGGTGACCCGCTACTACCAGGGCGTCGGCGGCACCCGCCCCTACGGCTACTGGGTATGGGCCAACCTGGCCTGCACGGTCCTCATCACCGGCCCGGCAACGGCGGCGGGCCTGCGCCGCACGGCCACGACCCTCACCCACCGCACCGACCCCGCCCCCGTCCGCCTGGCACTCCTCGTCTCAGCGACCCTCCTCGCCCTCCTCGTCGCCGACCTGTCCGGCATGAGCAAGGCCGAGACCGAACGCATCTGGCTCCCGTTCGCGATGTGGCTGCTCCCCGCGTGCGCGTACCTGCCCCACCCCCGGGCGTGGCTCACCGCCCAGGCGCTCCTCGCCCTGCTGCTCAACCACCTGCTGCTGACGGGGTGGTGAGCGGCTCTGTACACAGGCTGTGGATGGGCCGGCCCCTCACCCCTACGATCCCCTGCGGCTCCTGATCGGACAGACCCCGCATGCGCCGCAGCGTCTCCTGGCCGATGCCCCGGATGAAGTCGGCGATGGCAGGGTTCATCCCCTCGTGCACGAGGGGGACGCGTGCCTTCCTGCCGACCACACGGAACTCGTCCTTCTCCACGACCCGGTATCGCATACTGCTGCTCCCTTCGACGGTGAGGCGGAAGGACAGCCGTGGCTGGGATTGCAGACTCGCACCGGATCGCCTGGCCTCGCCGGGACCGACGCCGTGCACGACGCGGAACGCACACGCGAACGCCTCCCCGGACGTGTAGCCGTACCGCACCGCGATCTCCAACAGCGTCCGATCCCCGGCCAGCACCTCGGCACCGGCGACCGTGAGCCGCCTGCGCCGGATGTACTCCGACAGCGGAACCCCCGCCAGCGCGGAGAACAGCCGCCGCAAGTGATACTCCGAAGTCACCACGATCCGGGCCAGATCGGCCCCCTCGATCCGTGCCCGATCCGGTCGGGTACGACAAGCGTGTGATCTCCGCGTTCTGGCGAACTAGCCCGCCAGGTCCGCCCCGAAGCCGGTGTACTTGCCGGCCGGCAGTCCCACCTTCGTCGGGCCGAAGGTCGTCGTCGCCGTCGTCGAGTACAGCGTGGACGCGGCGCCCGGCAGGAACCAGACCGCGCCCTCGGGGTCGTTCTCCTGGTCGGCGACGGCCGTGAGGTCGGCCCGGCCGTCGCGGTTGACGTCGGAGGCGAGGAGCGTCCGGCCGAAGGTGTCGCCCCCTTCCCGGGTGTCCGGCACGCCGGGGCTGTCCTGCGTCAGGAACACCGGACGGCTGGTGGACAGGCCGGCGGACGAGCCTCGGAGCAGGGTGATCGCGCCCGCGGACGCGAGGTAGTCCGAGTCGTCGCCGAAACTCTCGCCGGGCGCGCCGACCGCCAGGTCCCCGTAGCCGTCCTTGTCGAAGTCGCCGATCGCCAGCGCCTGGCCGAAGCGGTCGCCTTCCTCGGAGGAGTCCGGGACGCCCGAGGTGTTCTGCGTGTACGAGACGCGGCGGGTGGCGCTCGGGCCGGACGAGGTGCCGTAGATGACGTGGATCTTGCCGCCGGTGGAGGCCGAGGGCTCGTCGGCCGGGTCCTCGGGGTTGCCGAGGACGATGTCGCCGTAGCCGTCCTTGTTCAGGTCGCCGATCGCGGCCGTCTCGGCGGTGCGCAGGCTCGCCGCCTTGCTGATGCCGTCGGCTGTGCCCTTGTAGTAGACGGCCGTGGCGAGGTGGTCGCCGTTGGGCTTCTGACCGGTGACGACCAGGTCGGCCTTGGTGTCGCCGCTGACTCGGCCGGCGGTCAGGGCCGGCTTGTCGATGCCGGGGGAGTAGGAGGAGACCCTGCCCGTCGAGCCGGACTTGGTGAACGGGCCCCGGATCAGGCGGACCCGCCAGCTGCTGGGGTTCTCGGTGTCGCTCTGCGCGGAGATCGCCAGGTCGGGCTTGCCGTCACCGGTGAAGTCCGCCGCCGCGATGCTCAGCCCGAAGTAACTGCCGTACAGCGTCTGCGGGTTCTTCACCGTCGTACCGCCGGACAGGCCGGTCTTCGAGCCCCAGACGATGACGACCGTGCCCGCGTCCTCGGCACTGCCGGCCTTCTCGTGCGGGGCGCCGACGACGAGGTCGCTGTAGCCGTCGCGGTTGAGGTCGGCGGTGGCGATCTGGTCGCCGAACTCGTCGTCCTTCTCGGCGGTGTCCGGGATGCCGGCGGTGTTCTGACTGATCAGCTGGTGCTTGGCGGGGTTCAGGCCGCTCGCCGTGCCGTAGACCACGGCGACCTGGCCGGCCCAGGACTTGCCGTTCACGGTGGCGGCGGGGGCCGCGACGGCCACGTCCCGGTACCCGTCTCCGTTGAAGTCGCCCTGGAGCCCGGAGGGGGCGGCCGAGGCGGGGGTGGACAGGGTCGCCGGGGTCAGGCCCGCGACGAGCAGGGCGGCGAGCGCGGTGCTGCCGCGCAGGGGGTGCTTCACGTCTGTGTCTCCGAGGAAGAGGGGGTCAGTCGGGCAGGCTCGCGCTGAACGAGGAACGGTTGCCTAGGCCCAGGGACTGAGGAGTGAACAGGGTCGAGCCGGTTCCGGTGGGGCCGGAAGCCGTGCCCGGCAGAAGGTGGAGGCGCCCGATCTCCCAGGCAGAGGCGACCAGTTCGGCCCGGCCGTCGCGGTTGAAGTCGCGCAGCAGGACGGAGGCGCCGAACCAGGCGTCGTTCTCGTCGGCCGGGTCGCCTTCGACGCCCGGGGTACTGGTGTCGTACTGCCGGGCGTTCTTGCCGGTGAGGCCGCCCCTGCCGCCGCGCAGGACGGTGACCGCGCCGGCGCGGAACATGTTGTCGCCGATGACCTCGCCAGGCACGCCCACCGCGAGGTCCGGGTAGCCATCGCCGTTCGTGTCCGCGGCCGACACGTCGTAACCGAAGTGGTCGACGGACTCGCGCGTGCCAGGGACGCCGGCCGTGTCCTGTGTGAACGAAGTGCCCGTGGTGCCCGGGCCCTGGGAGGTGCCCTTGTACACCCGGACGGTACCGCCCTTGCCCATGCGGGCGAGACCGACGGCGAGGTCGCCGTAGCCGTCCTTGTCGAAGTCCGCGATCGTGGCGCTCGCGTCCACCAGGCCGGAGTCGCCGAGCAGGCCGATCTTCCGCGTCGGCTTGGTGGGGCCGCCCGGGCCGCCGCGGTAGAACCAGGCGCGGTTGGTCCAGGTGTCCGAGTCGTAGCCGAGGACGGCGAAGTCGGCCGTGCCGTCCTTGGTGACCTTGCCGGAGACCACCAGGTCCGGCTTGATGTCCTCGCCGTCGATCGGGTCGAGGTTGGTGGCCGTGCCGCGCGAGCCGGACTTCGTGAACGGGCCGCGCACAACGTAGATGTAGTCGTCGGTGATGGCGACGACGTCCTGCTTGCCGTCGGCGGTGAAGTCGCCGACCGCGACGTCCTTGGCGAAGCCGCAGTCCTTGCAGCCCGGGCTCTTGAACGAAGTCCCTTCGGTCAGGCCCGACTTGGAGCCCCACAGGATGGTGAAGGTGCCGTGGTAGGCGCCGTCGTCCTCGCCGGGGGCGGTGACGACGAGGTCGCCGTAGCCGTCCTTGTTCATGTCCGCCGCGGTGACCTTCGCGCCGAAGAAGTCGTTCGTCTCCGCGGTGCCCGCGATGTACGGGGTGTTCTGCGTGATCACCGAGCGCTTGGCGGGGTCGGGGCCGTGGGCCGTGCCCCAGACGACCACGACCGCGCCCGCCTCCTTCTTGCCGGCCACGGTGGCGGAGCGGTCGCCGAGGGCGAGGTCGCGGTAGCCGTCGCCGTTGAAGTCGTCCGCGTACTTCGCCGTGGCCGCGGACGCGGGCGCGGCCAGCGCCAGCGGGGTCAGGCCGGAGGCGAGCAGCGTGGCGGTCAGCAGGAAGGTGCGCTTGCGCAAGGTGTCTCCCACGGATCGGGGTGGATCCCGCGCGCGCCAGGGTGGCGCGCGATCAGGAGACCTTCGGTAAATGGCAAGGGTTGTACGTGAGTTCGGTGAATTCTTGGGGTCTCCGGGGTGGTTGATTCACTCGGATGACGTCAGCCGACTGCTCAGCGGGCCCCGGCGAACTCCCGCATCCCCTCTTCGAAGGACACCTCCGGCTTCCAGCCCAGCTCCGTCCGCAGGCGCGACGAGTCCGCCGTGATGTGCCGTACGTCGCCCAGCCGGTACTCGCCGGTGATCAGTGGGTCGGGGCCGCCGTGGGCGGCGGACAGGGCGTGGGCCAGGTCGCCGACCGTGTGGGGGGTGCCGCTGCCGGTGTTGTACGCCGTGAGCGTTCCGGGGCGCGGCTCGGCCTCCAGCGCGGTGACGTTGGCGGCGGCCACGTCGCGGACGTGCACGAAGTCGCGGCGCTGGCGGCCGTCCTCGAACACGCGTGGGGGTTCGCCGCGTTGCAGGGCCGAGCGGAAGAAGGAGGCGACCCCGGCGTACGGGGTGTCGCGGGGCATGCGGGGGCCGTAGACGTTGTGGTAGCGCAGGGAGATCGCCGTGCCGTCGGTGCAGCGGGCCCAGGCGGCGGAGAGGTGTTCCTGGGCGAGTTTGGTGGCCGCGTACACGTTGCGGGGGTCGGTCGGGGCGTCCTCGCCCACCAGGCCGGGGGACAGTTCCGACCCGCAGGACGGGCAGTGGGGGTCGAAGCGGCCTGCCTTCAGGTCGGCCTCGGCCCGGGGGCCGGGGCGTACGACGCCGTGGATGGGGCAGTCGTAGCGGCCCTCGCCGTAGACCACCATCGAGCCGGCCAGCACCAGCCGGCCTACGCCCGCCTCGGCCATCGCGGCCAGCAGGACGGCGGTGCCCAGGTCGTTGCGGGAGACGTACTCGGGCGCGTCCGCGACACCGTTGCCGAGGCCCACCATGGCCGCCTGGTGGCAGACCGCGTCCACGCCGGTCAGGGCGCGGGTGATGGCAGCCGGGTTGCGCACGTCGGCGGACGGATCGTCCCGGACGTCGTACACGACCGGCTCGTGGCCGCGCGCCCGCAGCGCGTCGACGACATGGGACCCGATGAAACCGGCACCGCCGGTGACCAGTACACGCATACGGCCACGCTAGGTCCGCGGGCCGGTCGCAGCGGGGTGCGACGGGCGGTACGTCATCGGACGGTAAGGACTGTTCAGAGTGCTCACAGCGGCTTCGCGGGCCAGTCCAGCAGGCGGGCGCCGATCACCGCCGTCTGGAGCGGGTAGCGGTGGGCCGGGTCGGCCGGGTCGGCGCCGGTCAGCTTGTGGATGCGCTCCAGGCGGTAGGTCAGGGCGCGCACGCTGAGCGAGAGACGGCGGGCGGCCTCGGCGGCCACGCAGCCGGAGTCGAAGTACGCGGTGAGTGTGTCCAGCAGGGGCTGCGGGCCGCCGCGGGCCGCGGTGAGCGGGCCGAGGGTGTGGGAGACCAGGTCGGCCATCGCCTGCCGGTCGCGGGCGAGCACCGGGTAGACGAGCAGGTCGGCGGCGCGCAGCAGCGGCTCGTTCAGGTCGAGCCGCGCGGCCATCTCCAGCGTGGCGAGGGCCTCCTCGTACGACTGCACGACCCCGCCGGGTCCGTGCTGGGCGCGGCCGACCGCGACCCGGCAGCCCTCGGCCGCCGCGTACGCCTGCTTGGCGAAGTGGGTGAGGACGTCGTCCTCGTCGCCGGGCGCGATGCACAGCAGCCGGCCGTTCTTGGTGGTGAGCAGGATGCTGCGGGCGTCGAAGCGGGCCAGGACCGCCCGTTCCACCTGCCGGGTCACCGGGTCGCCCTCGGCGTGCGGGGCCGGGCCCTCGGCGACGGCGACCGCGTGCGCCCGGGAGAGGCGGAGGCCGAAGCGTTCGGCGCGTTCGGAGAGGCGGCCCAGGTCGCTGCGGCCGTAGAGGAGGTCGTCGATGAACTCCCGCCGCGCGGCCTCCTCGCGGCGCACGGCGGTCCGCTGGGCGCGTTCGTAGCCCTCGGCGAAGGCGTCGACGGCCTGTTGTACGGCGGCCAGGGTGCAGTCGGCCGAGCCGGGTGTGCCGGGCCAGGCGGCGCGGGCGGCGGACAGGTGGGCGACGACCAGGGCGCGCAGTCCGTGGCCGGCGTCGGCGGCCTGCTCGCCCAGGGAGCGGCGCACGGCCAGCTCCTCCCGGGTCAGCCGGCGACCGGTGGCCGCGACCTCGGCCAGGGTGTGCGCATAGCCGTCCAGATAGTGCTCCGGTATCGCCTGCTCGGTCACGCCGTCCCCGCTCCCCCGTGATCTTGACGCGCCGGTGACGGTTCCTTAGCGCCTCTCCGGCATCGAATCATTATGGAACGCTGCCGGGAACCGGCAATGCGCGGGCGCGCGCCCCTCCTGCACCATCGCCTCACGGGGGAGCACTACGGATGGCTCCGGTGCCGGACACCTGAAGGCGTCCGGCACCGGAGCCGGGGGGCGCTTCCGTCTTCATCGTCTGACGCACAAGGACGTATGCCATGGAAGCGCTCGGCGTGCTCGTCGCCGTCTGTCTCGTCGTCGTACTGCTCGCGCTGTTCTCCTTCTCCCGGCTGTACCGCAAGGTGGACCAGGGGCGGGCGCTGATCGTGTCCAGGACGCGCAAGGTGGACGTGACGTTCACCGGGCAGGTCGTGCTGCCGGTGCTGCACAAGGCCGAGATCATGGACATCTCGGTGAAGACGATCGAGATCAGCCGCTCCGGCCGGGACGGGCTGATCTGCCGGGACAACATCCGCGCCGACATCCGCATCTCGTTCTTCGTCAAGGTCAACAAGACCGAGGCGGACGTCATCAAGGTCGCCCAGAACGTCGGTACCGAGCGCGCCAGCCACCAGGACACGCTGCAGGAGCTGTTCCACGCGAAGTTCTCCGAGGCGCTGAAGACCGTCGGCAAGCAGATGGACTTCACCGACCTGTACACCAAGCGCGAGGAACTCCGGTACCACATCATCGAGTTGATCGGCGTCGACCTCAACGGCTACCACCTGGAGGACGCGGCGATCGACTACCTGGAGCAGACCCCGATCACCCAGCTCGACCCGGCAAACGTCCTCGACGCCCAGGGCATCCGCAAGATCACCGAGCTGACGGCGGTCGAGCACGTGCGCACCAACGAGGCACAGCGCACCGAGCAGAAGGAGATCACCCGGCAGAACGTCGACGCCCGCGAGGCCATCCTGGAGCTGGAGCGGCGGCAGGCGGACGCCGAGATCAAGCAGAAGCGGGAGATCGAGACGTCCCGGGCCCGCGAGGAGGCCGAGACCGCGCGGGTCGTCGAGGAGGAGCGGCTGCGCGCGCAGGGCGCCTTCCTGCGCACCGAGGAACAGCTGGGCGTGCAGCGGGAGAACCAGGCCCGCGAGGTCGCGGTCGCCGCGAAGAACCGCGAACGGGTCATCGCCGTCGAGAACGAGCGCATCGAGAAGGACCGGATGCTGGAGGTCATCGCCCGGGAACGGGAGACCCAGCTGACGAAGATCGCCGCCGAGAAGGAGGTCGAGGCGGAGAAGCGGGAGATCGCCGAGGTCATCCGGGAACGGGTCGCGGTGGACCGTACGGTCGCCGAGCAGGAGGAGTCCATCAAGAAGCTGCGCGTCGTAGAGGAGGCCGAGCGCGAACGCCAGTCCCTCGTCATCGCCGCCGAGGCGGAGGCGCAGGAGAAGCTGGTCAAGGACATCAAGGCCGCCGAGGCCGCCGAGCAGGCCGCGACGCACCGGGCCGCCGAGGAACTCACCCTCGCCGAGGCCCGGTTGAAGACCGCCGACCTGAACGCCCGGGCCAAGCTGCGGCTCGCCGAGGGCATCCAGGCCGAGGCCGCCGCGGAGGGTCTGGCCGCCGTGCAGGTCCGCGACAAGGAGGCCGAGGTCATCGAGAAGTCCGGCCGGGCGGAGGCGCAGGCCGCGGAGGCGAGGCTGCGGGCGGAGGCCGAGGGTGCCCGGGCGAAGGCGCTGGCGGAGGCGGAAGGCGCCCAGGCGGCGGCGCAGGCGACCGGGGCCCGGCTGAAGGCGGAGGCCGAGGGCGCGCAGGCCAAGGCGCTCGCGGAGGCCGAGGGCACGCGGGCCGCGGCGGAGGCCACCGAGGCCCGGCTGAAGGCCGAGGCGGAGGGCGCCCGGGCCAAGGCGCTCGCGGAGGCCACCGGCATCGGGGAGAAGCTGAAGGCCGAGGCGGCGGGCCTGACCGAGAAGGCCGCCGCGATGGCCGCCCTGGACGAGGCGTCCCGCGGGCACGAGGAGTACCGGCTGCGGCTGCAGGCGGAGAAGGAGATCCGGCTGGCCGGACTGGAGACGCAGCGGCAGGTCGCCGAGGCCCAGGCCACGGTCCTCGCGACCGGCCTGGAGAACGCCGACATCGACATCGTCGGCGGGGAGTCCGTCTTCTTCGACCGGATCATGTCGGCCGTCTCGCTCGGCAAGGGTCTCGACGGGTTCGTGGACAACTCCCTTACGGCACAGGCGCTGGCGAAGCCCTGGCTGGACGGCTCGGGCAGCTTCACGGAGGACCTGGGCCGTGTCCTCGGCTCGCTCGGCTCGGCGGACGTGCAGAACCTGACGGTGTCGGCGCTGCTGCTGAAGCTGATGAAGTCCGGCGGGCCCCAGTCGGTTCAGCTGCGCCAACTCCTCGACAAGGCGGGCGAACTGGGCCTGGCGGACACGCCGTTGACGGCGCTGAACGGTGCCGCCCGGAACTGAGGACCGGCTCCGGGCCGCCGTACGGGGGTCGGCGGCCCGGCAGCCCCCTGCTCACCCACTCGAAGCCCTTGAAGGGAAGCGCCGTCCATGGCAACCGCCCCGGAGACGGGCTCGTACGACACCGTCGACGCCGGCACCTACGAGGTGCTGCGCGACCGGCTCGCCGCGCAGGCCGCCGACCTCGCCCGGAGGGCGGACGCGCTGAACGCCCGCCGCGCCGAGGAGTTCGGCTCCGCCGGGCTGGGTCTCACGGCCACCGGGCGGCTGCGCACCGGGCACGCGTGCGTGCCCTGCGACGTCGTCGCCGTCGGGGACGTGCTGCTGTTCGGCAGCACCGGCCGGACGGCCGACGGGACGGCGGCGGTCGCGGACGTCCTCGCCCTGTACGACCGGGACCTGAACCGCCTGCGCGAGGACGCCGCACCCGGACTGCTCGACGACCCCGCGTTCGTGCGGGAGTTCACCGCCCTGCACCGCTACTACCGGCAGGCCCGGCTGCTGCGGCTGCGCCGCCTGGACGACCGGCTGCTGGCCGTGTTCCGTACCGGCGAGAAGGCCGACGACGTCCGGGCCCTGCGCTGGAGCCTGACCGCCGACGGCGGGGCCCGGTTCCTGGACGCGCGCGGCGACCGCGACGACGTGGTCCCGCCCGCCCACGACTTCGCCTGGACCGGGACCACCCGCGAGGACCACGTCCTCGGCCGGGACCCGTACGTCGCGGTGCCGGGCGGGCTGGGTGTGGCGACCGTCGGCGGCCGGCTCACCGTGCGCGGCCCGGAGGGCGAGGAGCTGTACGCCGAGCCGGTCGAGGAGCCGCTGCAGGCCCTCGCCGACGCCGGGGTCGCGCACGCGAGGGTGGGGGCGCTGGTCCTGCTGCGGGTGCGGCCGTACAAGGAGGACGCCGACCGGTACCTGGTGTTCGACACGCTGACCCGGTCGGTGGTCCGGCTGGACGGCATCGGGCAGGCGTGCCGCCGGCTGCCCGAGGACCGGGGGATCGTCTTCCCGGGCGGCTACCACCTGGCCTCGGGCGGGCACAAGACGTACGAACTCGACGTGGCGGGGCTGGAGTTCGAGCGGGAGGTACGCTCGCCCAACGGCGAGGACGTGCTGTACGCGTTCCGCTCCCGTACCGAGGGCCGCACGCTCCTGCTGTCGTACAACACCCTCCGCAAGGAGGTCGCCACCCCGCTGCCCTGCCGGGGCTGGGCCCTGTTCGAGGACGGCGCCCTGGCCGTGCTGCGCGCCGACGGCGACGAGCCCGCGCACACGCACCCCGTGCAGTGGTGGACCTCGCCGTACGTCTCCGAGACCCACGCGGCCGCCCTGCGCACCGGCACCGGCGCGCTGGCCCGGGTCGGCAACGCGGACCTCGTGCGCGGGCTCGCCGACTGCCTGTCCGTCGCCCGGCTCGTCACCGAGGGCATCGGGACGGGGGAGGGCTACCGGGAGCTGGCCGCTGCCTGCGTGCGCGCCGCCGACACCCACCACTGGCTGGGCGAGCCCGAACTCGGCGATCTGCACACGCCGTTGGCGGCGGTGCAGGAGACTGCCGAGCAGGTGCTGGCCGAGTTCGAGACCGTACGGACCCTGACCCGGCAGGCCGCCGAGGCCCTGGCGGAAGCCGCGGACCGGATCGCCGCCGTGGTGCGCCGGCTGCGCGGCGAGGCCCCGCGGGACGCCGCCTCCTGGGTGCGGGGGCTCACCGAACTCCGGCACGCGCACGGCCACCTGCTGACGCTGAAGGAGCTGCGGTACGCGGACACCGCCCGGGTGGACGAACTGGCCGCCGAGGCGGCGGCCGACCTCGCGGCCTTCGGGCGGCGCGCGGTGTCCTTCCTGGCCCGCGCGGACGCCTTCACGACCCAGCAGGCGGACGTCGAACGGCTCGTGGCGGAGGCGGGTTCGGCCGAGACGGTCGCCGCGGCCGCCCCCGTCGCCGCCCGGCTGGACGAGCTGGCCGACGGGCTGCGCACGGTCACCGAGGTCGTCACCGGCCTGGACATCGCCGACGCCACCGTCCGCACCGCCATCCTGGAGCGGATCGCCGAGGTGCTGGGCGGTGTCAACCGCGCCCGGGCCACCCTCGACGCCCGCCGCCGTACCCTCCTCGACCACGAGGGCCGCGCCGAGTTCGCCGCCGAGACGGCCCTGCTGGCCCAGGCGGTCACCGCGGCACTCGCCGTCGCCGACAGCCCCGAGGCGTGCGACGACCAACTCGCCCTGCTGCTCGGCCGGGTGGAGGACCTGGACGCCCGGTTCGCCGAGTTCGACGACTTCCTCGGCGAACTCGCCGACAAGCGCACCGAGATCTACGAGGCCTTCGCCGCCCGCAAGCAGTCCCTCGCCGACGCCCGCGCCCACCGCGCCGAGCAACTGGCCGCCTCCGCCGCCCGGGTGCTGGAGACCGTCGACCGCCGCGCGGCCACGCTCACCGACACCGACGCGGTCACCACCTACTTCGCCTCCGACCCGATGGTCGCCAAGGTCCGCCGCACCGCCGACGAGCTGCGGGCCCTCGGCGACGGGGTGCGCGCCGAGGAGCTGGACGGCCGGCTCAAGGCCGCCCGCCAGGAGGCCGCCCGCGCCCTGCGCGACCGCACCGACCTCTACGCCGACGACGGCCGCACCCTGCTCCTCGGCGGCCACCGCTTCGCCGTCAACACCCAGCCCCTCGACCTCACCCTGGTCCCGCACGGCGACGGCCTCGCCTTCGCGGTCACTGGCACCGACTACCGCCGCCCGGTGACGGACCCCGGCTTCGCGGACACCCGCCCGTTCTGGGGCCGCCACCTGCCGTCCGAGTCACCCGAGGTCTACCGCGCCGAACACCTCGCCGCCCGGCTGCTGGCCGAGCACGGCCCGGCCGCCCTCGCCGCGGCCGACCTTCCGGCCCTCGTCCGGGAGGCGGCGCAGGCGTCGTACGACGAGGGCTACGAGCGCGGGGTCCACGACCACGACACCACCGCGATCCTCACCGCCCTGCTCCCCTTGTACGACGACGCCGGCACCCTGCGCCACGAGCCTGCCGCCCGGGCCACGGCCCAGCTCTTCTGGGCCCACGGCACGACGTCGGGCGCGCGGGAGGCCTGGTCCCGGCGGGCGGTGTCGCTGGCCCGGGCCCGGGACGCGTTCGGTCCGTCGGGCGCTCTCGTCGAGCTGGTGGGGGAGCTGGCGGAGGCGATCGGGCAGTGGAGCGCCGGCAGGGCGGACGCGGGTGGGGGACTGTCCGTGCCGGGGGCTGACGGGCCGCTCGCCGGTGCCGCCGCCGCGTACCTCTTCGACGAGCTGACGTGCGGCTCCGAGGGCTTCGTGCTGGGCGCGACCGCGCGCTCGCTGCTGGAGAAGTTCCGTCACTCGGTGGGCGGTTCGGAGTACGCCCGGGACCTGGAGGCGCTGACCGAGCCGGCGGCGCGCCGGCAGGTCGCCGAGGCGTGGCTGTCGTCGTACGCCACCGCCTCCGGCGCCGAGGCCGGCCCGGGGGAGCTGGCCGAGGCCGTCGCCGCCGAACTCTGCCCCGGCCTGCCCCGCTACGAGGGCGACGCCCCGCTGACCGCGACCGCGGAGGGCCTGCTGGGCACCCACCCGCGGGTGACGGGCGGCCGGCTGCCGCTGCGCCTGGACGAGTTCCTGGCGCGGACGGCGCGGTTCGCGGAGCGGGAGGTCCCGGCCTACCGCGCGTACCAGCGCCGCCGTACGACCCTGGTGGCCGCCGAACGCGAGCGGCTCCGCCTCGCCGACCACCGGCCCCGGGTGATGTCCGCCTTCGTCCGCAACCGCCTCGTCGACGAGGTGTACCTCCCGCTGGTCGGCGACAGCCTGGCCCGGCAGCTCGGCACCACCGGTGAGTCGAAGCGCACCGACACCGGCGGGCTGCTCCTGCTGGTCTCCCCGCCCGGCTACGGCAAGACGACGCTCATGGAGTACGTCGCCGACCGCCTCGGCCTGATGCTGGTCAAGGTCAGCGGCCCGGCGCTCGGCCACGACGTCACCTCGCTCGACCCGGCCGACGCCCCGAACGCCACCGCCCGCCGCGAGATCGAGAAGATCAACTTCGCGCTGGCGGCCGGCAACAACACGCTCCTGTATCTGGACGACATCCAGCACACCTCGCCCGAGCTGCTGCAGCGGTTCATCCCGCTGTGCGACGCGACCCGCCGGGTCGACGGCGTGTGGGAGGGTGAGCCGCGCACCTACGACCTGCGCGGCAAACGCTTCGCGGTCTGCATGGCGGGCAACCCCTACACCGAGTCCGGGGACCGCTTCCGCATCCCCGACATGCTCGCCAACCGGGCGGACGTCTGGAACCTCGGCGACGTCCTCACCGGCAAGGAGGACGTCTTCGCGCTCAGCTTCGTCGAGAACGCCCTCACCGCCCACCCGGTCCTCGCCCCGCTGGCCGGCCGCGACCGTGCCGACCTGGACCTGCTGGTCCGCCTGGCCGCGGCCGACCCCACGGCCCGCGCGGACCGCCTCACCCACCCCGTCCCACCCGCCGAACTCGACCGCGTCCTCGCCCTCCTGCGCCACCTCCTCCACGCCCGCGACACGGTCCTCACGGTCAACGCGGCCTACATCGCCTCCGCGGCCCAGTCCGAAGCGGCCCGTACCGAGCCGCCGTTCCGCCTCCAGGGCTCCTACCGCGACCTGAACCGCATCGCCCAGCGCCTGAGCCCGGTCATGAACGCCACCGAACTCGCCGCCGTGATCAGAGACCACTACACGGCCGAGGCCCAGACCCTCACCACCGGCGCCGAGGCCAACCTCCTCAAGCTCGCCGAACTGCGCGGCACCCTCACCCCCGAACAGTCCGCCCGCTGGACCGAGGTGAAGACCGCCCACGTCCGCGCCCGCACCCTCGGCGGCCCCGGGGACGACCCCCTGACCCGCGCGGTGGCCGCCCTCGGCCTGCTGGCCGACCGGGTGGCGGCGGTCGAGTCCGCCATCACCCGGGCGACGGGCGTACGGAAGGGGGCCTGATGCTGTACTTCCTGGCCCCAACCATTCAGTCGAGGGAGCTGGCCCGGGGCGGCCAGTACCTCCGGTGCCATGTCCGTCGTGGTGCTCACGCTGCTGCTCCTCGTGGTTGGAGGGCCTCGGCCAGTCGCAGCGCCACGTCGGCACGCACGCGGCCGAGGTCCACGAGGTTGAGGGCCAGCGTGGCCGGGTCGACTGCGAGGGACGGCAGGACGATCCCGGCCCGGTCCAGGGTCGCCCGGAGAGACTCCACGGCGGTGAACGGGTCCACAGGGTGGTCGGATGGTGTGGCCATGAACGGGACCGTAGGGACGGGGTGTTGACGCGGGCCACCCGCGCCCTCATCACCCGCTTCCTCGCCGCCCCCGACCTGGGCGCCCTGCTGATGTCCCCGGAACGCCTCGCCGACCTCACCCCCCGCGAACGCGAGGTCGCCGCGCTGGCCGCCCGGGGCAGGTCCAACGCGGAGATCGCGGCCGAACTCGTCCTCAGCGTCCTGACCGTGCGCACCCACATCCAGCGCGCCATGACCAAGCTCGCCGCCCGCGACCGCGCCCAACTCGTCGTCATCGCCTACCAGACGGGGCTGGTACGGCTCCCGGGCTGAGCCGAAGGCGCTCAGGCGGGCAGCGGGATCCTGCCCAGCTCGGTCACCCGCGGGTTCCGCCCGGCCTGCGCCGTGGTCTCGAACAGCGCGCCCGCCGGAATGCCGGGGACGGTCCTGACGTGCCGCCAGCCCTGGCCGAGGTAGTACGCGTGGAGGCCGGCGTTGCCGGTCCAGGCGGCCAGGCGGACCACCCGGGCACCGTCGGCGGCGGCGCGGGCGAGGGCCCACTGCTGGAGGGCCGCGCCGATGCCGCGGCCGGCGTGCGGGCGGGCGACGACCACCTTGCGGAGGTAGCGGGCCGGGACGGCCAGTTCGGCCGGGGTCCACAGGCGCGGATGGCCGTGCGGGAGCAGCGTGAGGGTGGCCACCGGCTCGCCCTCGGGGGCGAGCATGGCCATCACGGTCGCGCCCTGCTCGATGAGGGACAGGGTGAGCCGGGGCCGGAAGGGTTTCGACCACTGGTCGGAGCCGTGCCGCACCGCCAGCCAGCCGGCGGCCTCCTGCCGCCAGCCGCCTAGGGTCGTCAGGTCCTCCGGGACGGCCGGTCGGACGTAGAGCGGCGGCGGGGTCAACTCCGCTCCTCCCCGAACGAGTAGAGGCGGCGCAGGGCCTGGACGAGACGGCGGCCGTCGGCGTTGAGGGAACGGCCGTCGGGTGCGGACAGCGGCCGCCGGGCGACCAGCCGGCCGAGGATGCCGCGGGGGTGCAGCACCGTCCCCTCCCGGGCCAGGTTGACCAGGACGCACTCGTCGGGCCCGCACTCCAGCAGCCCGTAGCCGGGGCGGCGGAAGACCAGCCGGTCGTCCTGGAGGGCGTAGACGCCGGGAGTGGGTGCGCTCGGCACGTAACAGGCTTCGGCAGCGGTGTGACGTACAGTCAGCTGGACGCCGTCCGCCGGGTCCTGGCCGGGCTTGCCGAGGGTCCGGTGGCCGTGCCGCTCGGCGACATGGCGGACCAGTGTCGGCACCTGCCCGTCTCGGAGTTCGATCTCGCCCAGCAGCCAGGTCGAGCCCAGCACCCGGCAGTTGACCTCCAGCGCGACGACGGAGTCCGCGCGCACGGCGAAGTCGGCGCCGAAGATGCCCCGGTAGCCGAGGCCGGCGAGCCCCCGGCCGATGCGTTCCATCGCGTCGTTCGTCCGGGCGAGCACGGCCGGCGGCAGCAGCGCGGGCGCGCCGAAGTCCGAACCCGAGTACGCGCCGAACCCGGCGCCCGCCTCCTCGATCCCGGCCAGTTGCAGGGCCGCGCGCAGCGTCGCGGCCGTCCCGTCGTGGGCGACGAAGCCGTAGCAGGCCAGGGTGGTGTCACCGACGTACTCGCTGACCAGCCACCGCTCCCGCGAGGGCAGGCCGGCCGCCGTGCTCTCGTCGGTGACCAGGTACGTGCCGTTCCCGCCCGCGCTCAGCGGCTTCTGTACGACGAACCGGTCGCCGAAGCGGCGCCGCAGCGCCGGGTAGTCGATGCCGTCGATCCCGCCCACGACCAGGTCGTCGGGTGTCGGCACCCCTTGCTGCCGGAACCAGTCCCGCATCGCGGCCTTGTCCTTGAGCGCCTCCCAGGCGTGCTGCACGTCCGGCACGAGCAGCCGGGCGCCGGTCGCCTCGATGGCCTGCCGCCAGTGCGGCCGGTACGTGCCGTAGGCGGCGAGGGCGAACTCGCGGCCCCGCCAGCGGTTCCCCACCAGGTCGGGCAGGTGGTCCATCAGGGCGTCCAGATCGCGGCCGCTCAGGGTGTCGGTGCGGCACCTGGTCCGCTCCTCCAGCGTGTACATGTCCGCGGTGAACCGGTCGGTCCAGCCCGTGTCCGCGCCTTCGGGCGTCAGCAGTCCGGCCAGGCAGCCCGTGCGGAGCAACGGCAGCAGGTAGAGCGGGCGCGGGGCGGTGCCGAGGAAGCGGGCGGGCCGCAGCAGGCGCTCGACGTCATCGAGGGACGCAATCACGCGGTGGATTATGCAGTCCGGCGATACGCCCCAAACACAAAGAAACCGTGGTCCGTCGGGGGTGCTGACGGGGCGTTAGAATGCTCGGCCGCCGGGCTCCGGCCGGGTGCCCTTTTCCGGCGGTCTCGTTCTCGGAGGGAGCCGAACACGCCGGCGCCGTACGGAACGGACACGCCTTGCGAGTGACGATGCTCGGCCACGCCGGGCTCTACCTGGAGACGACCGCGGGAAGCATCCAGTGCGATCCGTGGACCAGCCCCGCGTACTTCGCCTCCTGGTTCCCCTTCCCCGACAACAGCGCCCTGCCCTGGGACCGGTACGCGCACCCACCTGCGCGAACGCGTGGGCCGCGACACCACCGTCCTGCTCCCCGACTATCCCCTCGACGATCTGCGGGACGCGCTCGCGGCCCTCGGCTTCACCCGCTTCCGCCACCTGCCCAACGGCGAGCCCGTCGACCTCGGCGGCGGTCTGCGCGCGGCGATCACCGCCGTCAGCGCGCCGGTCGACGGCCCGATCGGGGACTCGGCCCTCGCGGTGGCCGACGGCACCGCGTGCATCCTCGACCAGAACGACGCCCGGCCCCTGCAGGCCGAACAGATCGCCGCCTTCGGCCCGTACGACGCGCACTTCCTGCAGTTCTCCAGCGCCACCTGGTGGCCGCTGGCCTACGACCTGCCGGCCCGCGCCAAGGCGGTGTACGGCAGAGCCGCCCGCCGTAACGGGCTGGCGCGGGCGCAGCGTTTCGTCGAACAGGTCGGCGCCCGGCACGTGGTGCCCAACGCCGGCCCCGCGTGCTCCCTCGACGACGACCTCTTCGACTTCAACGATCTGCGCGGCGAGGACCACAACCCCTTCGCGGACCAGTCGGTGTTCGTGGACCACCTGCACCGCAACGGCCACCCCGAGGCCGTACTCACCGTCCCCGGCACGGTTCTGGAGTTCACCCGGGGCCGCTGCGAGGTCCGTCACCCGGCCCCGGACGCGTTCACCCCGTTCCGGGACAGGAGGCGTACCTGCGGTCGTACGCGGCCCGGGCCCGGCCACGGATCGAACAGGAGCGCCGGACCTGGCGACCGGCCGGGACACGCGTCGATGTCCTCTCCGCCCTGCGGGACTGGTTCGAGCCGCTGCTGCGGATCGCCGACCGGATCTGCGCGGGTGTCGGCGGGGAGGTGCGCCGCTGGGACGGCGAACCGTGCCGTTACCGCTTCCGGTTCGAACGGGACCTGGTGGAGCGGCTGATCGCCGACCACCAGGTGGACTGGGTCAACAGCCTGCTGCTCGGCATGCGGTTCACGACCTCGCGGGTCGGCCCGTACAACGAACACGTCTACACGTTCTGGAAACCGGCCGCTGCCTGAACGCGTACGGGCACCGGCTCACCGCCCGTCCGGCCGGCGACGAGTGACCGCCGACGGGTGAGAACGGCAGGCGGAGCGCAATCCCCCGAGCGCTGCGAGCCGTATAAGAGGGCAGAGGGATCAATCCTGGCGAAACACTGCTCATTGCACAGCTGGAGTCATGATGACCTCCAATGCGACCGAAGTGACCCTGACTGGGCTGGGAGCGTGTTGTGCCGTCGGAAACACGGTGCTGCACACTCTGCTTGTTCCTGATCACCTTGAGGAGATGTTCTATATCGGCGTCCTTTTCGCCGTGGGCAGCGCCGTCATGCTGGTCGTGGCGGTGGCGCTCGTCACGGCGAGTCGCCCCATGGCCGCATGGCTGACCGGGGCGGTCGTCAGCCTCGGCATGATCGTCGGTTTTCTGCTGTCGCGCACCGTCGGCCTGCCGGACGGCTACTACGAACCCGGTTGGGAGGCGCCCTACGGCCCGCTCTCCCTGCTCGTGGAGGGAGTCTTCGTGCTCGCCTTCCTCACCTGGCTGGGAGTCAGGGCGGATGTGGATGCGGTGCCCACGCCGCCGCACCGGGCAGCCCGCGAACGGACCGCACAGGGCGGCAACGTGTCGAAAGGCTGGTGAGACGTCAGTTCTGGCGAGGGTTCGGCTTGAGTACGGCGAACACGGCCTGGCCCGGGTCCGTCAGCCAGGCGATGCGGCCGACGTCCGGCACGTCCGCGGCCGGCATCAGCACCGTCCCGCCGTTCCCCCGCACCGCCGTGACGACGGCATCCGCGTCGGCCACGGCGAAGTACGGCACCCAGCGCCCCGTCTCCTGCTCCCCCTGGAGCGGAGCCACGCCGCCGAAGGATCCCTCCTGCTGGTCGCCCTCCCGGATGCTCAGGACCCGGTACGTCATGCCGGGCGCCTGCATCTCCTGGGAGCGCCAGCCGAACAGCCCGTGGTAGAAGCGGATGGCCGCTTCCGGATCGGGGACGTGCAGCTCCACCCACACCAGCGTGTTGTCCACGGACGTCCGCTCCAGGCCCATCCGTGACTCCAGGACGGCGAACCGCGCGCCCTGCGGGTCGGTGAACTGGGCCAGCCGGCCCTCGCCCATGCTCATGGGCCCGACGCGCACACTGCCGCCGCCGGCGGTCACGGCAGCGGCGGTGGCCTCGGTGTCGTCGCTGCGGAAGTACGTCGTCCAGGCCGACGCGGCGCCCTCCTCGGTCAGCGGTCCGAGGGCGGCGACGGTCCTGCCGTCCTGCTGGAAGAACCCGTACCCGCCCGCCTCGGGCCCGAGCGAGAGGTGCTGCCAGCCGAAGACGGCGCCGTAGAAGGCGGCGGCCGCGTCCGTGTCGGGGCTGCCGAGGTCGAGCCAGACGGGCGACCCGGCGCGGAAGTCGGTGCCGAGCATGCGTGTCCTCCTGCGGGTCCGGTACGTGAGCCGTCGTCACTATGCCGTTCGCAGGGACGGCGCCCGGCGCAGCGGTCCGGATGTCCCGGGCGTTTCACCCGGCCTGGGGAACCCGCTCGGCCCGGCCGCTACCCGATCTCCCCGCAGGGCGGTGCGTCCGGCAGGTGCTCCTTGGCCCACGCGCCGAGTTCCCTGAGCGCGGGCTCCAGTGCGGCTCCCGACTCGGTCAGCCGGTAGGAGACCCGCAGCGGGGGTCCTTCGTCGACCTCGCGGACCACGAGTCCCGCTCCACCGAGTTCGGCGAGCCGGTCGGAGAGCATGCGCTCGCTGATGCCGGGGATGGCCCGGCGCAGGTCGGCGAAGTGGGTCCGCTGCCCCTGCAGGACGGACAGGATCGGGCCGTTCCAGCGCTTTCCCAGCACCTGGAAGACGCGGGTGATGCTGTCGTCCACCCGCCCGCACTCCGCCACGTCATGCGTCTGCTCCACCGCCATGGAGCCAGGGTACTACCCGGCCGTATGGGGATGAAAAAAAGTAAGCTCCTGTGTTAGATATAGCCGAGTACGAAACTTCAGCCCGCTTGCCGCGGGCTCGTTCCTCTGGAGACCCCCATGGCGACCCTGCTCCACATCGACTCCTCCGTCTTCCCGGGCGAGGCATCCGCCTCCCGCGCCGTGACCGACACCTTCCGCAGGACCTGGGAGGAGCAGCACCCGGGCGGCACGGTGATCTACCGGGACCTGGCCGCGCACCCCGTCCCGCACCTCGACGCCCACGCCCACACCGCCGGCTTCGTCGATCCGGCGGCCCACACCCCCGAGCAGGCGGCCGCCTTCGCCGACCGCCTGAAGCTCATCGAGGAGCTGGAGCAGGCCGACGCGGTGCTCATCGGCGCGCCGATGTACAACTACTCGATCCCCTCGACCCTCAAGGCGTGGCTGGACAACGTGATCCTGATCGGCCGCACCGGGGGCGAGACCCCCTCGGCCAAGGGCACGCCCGTCACCGTCGTGGCCAGCCGCGGCGGCTCCTACGCGCCGGGCACCCCGCGCGAGCCGTACGAGTACGTCCAGAACTACCTGACGGCGGTCCTCGCCGACGCCCTCGGGCTCGACCTCGACTTCATCGTCCCGGAGCTGACCATGGCCCCGCAGAACCCGGCGATGTCCGAACTGGTGCCCCTCTTCGAGGCCTCCCGCGACCGCGCCCTCCAGGACGCGGCCACCAAGGCGAAGACCCTCGCCGAACGCTTCGCCGCGTAAGCGGGGGAGCAGCCGCCGCCCCGGGACGCCCGGGGCGGTACCGAGTGTCTGGGCAAAGGCCGGGCTGTGAGGAGGCCGAAGGGGCTGCCCGCGGCCGGGCATGAACGCGTACGCGGGTCACATGCCGCCCATCGGCGGCATCGCGCCCCGCAGCCCCGGCAGCAGCCAGTCCTGGAAGGTTGCGAGCACGGCCAGGACCAGGAAGGCGACACCCACGACCCGGGCGAGCAGCGGGCCCCGGGACCACAGCTTCTCCACGAAGATCACCACGGCCAGTGCGGCCATCGCCGCCACGTCCATCACGCCGAGCGGAAGGAGGACGACCATCAGCCCCGCGCAGCAGCCGACGCAGTAGGCGCCGTGGTGGACGCCCACCCGCAGATCGCGGGCCGGCGGCCGGAAGGCGGCGCAGTGCGTCAGATGGCTCATGGGGTCGCGGCAGTGGCGCAGGCAGACGTACTTGAGGGGGCCGAGCTGGTACAGGCCCGCGAGCAGGAAGGCCACCGAGCCGATCCAGCGTCCGGCGGTGGGACGGTCGTGCACCAGGTCCCCGGTGAGGGCCAGAGCCGCGTAGGCGAGCAGTCCGAAGGCGGTCCACACCAGCAGATATCCGCCCACGAACGCGACAGTGCGGGCGGCCCGGGTCCAGCCGGACGACTGCCGGCCGATGCCGCGTACCCAAGCGAGGGCCACCGGCGCCATGGACGGCAGCATCATGGCCGCCATCATCGTCACCCAGAGCAGCAGGAACAGCGGCAGCGCCAGCCCCATCGTGCCGGGCCCGACCCCCATGTCCCGGGCCTGCCCGACGGTCAGCACCCAGGCGGGCGCGGTGATCAGGACGACCAGGAACCAGGCGACCGCGAGATCCCACGTCGGCAGCAACCGCCCGCCCGCACCTGTCGGCGCGGGCGACCGGGCGGATACGACGGCGGAAGTCCGGCTGTGACGCATCGGCGTGCTCCCCTGTGTACGACTCCAGGAGAGCACGCCTCCTTCCGCGCAGCGACCTCGTCGCTTCCCGCAGGTCATCACTTGTCATGGCCGAGGTAAACGACTGCTAATATCCGGCCACTCGCACAGTAGTTCGTGCCGCATCGCTCTTCCGTCTCCCGTCTCCTGTGGAGGAACCGAGTGGGCAGACGTGCCCTCATCCGTGGCGGTATCGCCGCCGCCACCACTCTCACGCTGGCCATGGGCCTCGGACCGCTCGCCCTCGACGCGCACGCGGACGCGCCCACGGAGGTGGTCATCCCGGCCGAGACGTCCCTGCTGCCCCGGACCTCCCTGCTGAGCGCGGGACCGTCCGGGTTCCTGCGCTACGAACCCGGACGTGGCCATCTGTGGACCACCTACACGGGTGAGGACACGGTGGTGGACGCCTCGGCCACCGAGGTGTGGGGCATGCCGGAGTTCGGCGCCGGTTCGGACGTCGTCGCCCGTTACGACGACAACGCGCGGACCGTGTCGCTGCGGGACATGGCGGCCGGCGGGACGACCGCGACGCTCCCGTTGCCGTCGGGCCACACCTACCGGGGGACGCTCGGCCGGACGGTCGTGACGACCGCCTGGTCGGACGGCAACTCGGGCTGGCACCTGCTCGACCTCCAGGACGACGGCACGGTGCGCGACCGCGCGGTGGCCGGTGTCCCCGACGGCATCGACCCGATGGGCGGCGGTGACTCGCCCGTGGGCGACGCCCACGGCATGGTCGTCCAGTACCGGGCCGACGGGACGGTCCGCAGCGCCTGGCTCGACGCCGACGAGGGCAAGCTGGTCGTGCTGCCGTACAACCCGAACATCACCACCACCGGGCGTGTGGTCCTCACCGCCACCCACCTGGTGTCGTGGGACGGCTCCACCGTCTCCGTCTACTCCCGCGACGACCTGACCGCCGCCGTCCGTACCGTGCCCCTGGCGGACGACGGACCGACGCACCTGATGGGCATGGTCGGCGACACGCTCCTGGTCTGCCGCTACGACTCCTCGCTGGGCGCCATGGACGGCAGCCTGCCCGTCTGGCGGGTCGACGCGGTCGCCCCCGACGGCTCGACGACCGGGACCGTGCTGGCCCGGACGCGGAGTCTGAGACTCGCCGTCCCCACCCCCGACGGCGGGCTCCTGGTGCCCGGCAGCGGCCCCGACACCGCCGACTGGGGAGTGAACCTGGTCCGCGCGGGCTCCGACGGCACCCCCGTGGTCAAGCGGGTCGCCGCCGCCGAGCTGAAGCCGGAGACCGACCCGGTGCAGGCCCTCACCCTGGACGGCGGCCGGCTGACCGTGACGGAAGACGACCGGGATCAGGGCCGTAGGGTCATGTACAGCCGGTCGATCGGCACGACCGGTGACACCCTCACGGTCGGCTCACGCACCTCCCACGGCTTCACCGAGGACAACCCCACCCTCGTGGGCACGGGGGACGGCCGCACGGTGGTGTGGAACCTGTGGGTCTCGAACGGCGACCGCGTGCCCCGGGTCGTACAGCCCACGGGTTCACTGCCCGGCACACCCGTCGATGCCCGGCACAACTACGTCCGCGTGTGGGACGCCAAGGGCCGGCACGTCGCGATGGCCACCGAGTACACCGACGAAGCCGGGTCGGAGACGAGGGTGATCGACCTCGACACGGGCGGCACGGTGCTCACCTCGGCGCAGCACGGCGTCGCGCTGTGGGGCACCACCCTGTGGGTGCGGGACGGCAACGACAGCGCCGTGCCGGTCGACGTCCGCACCGGGAAGCGGGGCGAGCCGGTGTGGTTCGGGCCGAAGTGCCTGCTGGAGGATCTGAAGGCCGCCGGGCGCTGGCTGCTGTGGTCGTGCGTGGGGTCGGGCGAGAGCCAGGGCGTCTACGACACCGTCGCGAAGACCAAGCTGACCCTCACCGAAGGCGCCTGGGAGACCGCGCAACTCGGTGACGGATTCGTCGTCACCGACGTGGACGGCACGCTGAAGGTGACCGACGTCCGCAGCGGAACGCCCGTGTCGCACACGGTGGGGACCCTCCCGTCGTGGCATTCCTGGGACGTCGACCCGTACACCGGCCTGATCGCGTACGTCGACGACAAGGGCGACATCCACGTGGTGTCCAGCGGCGTCCCCCTCTCACCGCTCACCCAGCTCGACGCGGCCGTCGCCGGCACGGCCGACGTGAAGGGCGGCGCCGCGCCCTGGAGCCCCAAGTGGTGGCTCTCGAAGCCGGCCGCCTCCTGGCAGCTCGTGATCAGGCACAAGGCCACCGGCGCGACCGTCCGCACCCTGTCCGGCGGTACGGCACAGGGCGTGCTCCCGGCGTCGTGGAACGGCAAGGACACGGCCGGCAAGCTGGTGCCCAACGGCGCGTACACCTGGACGCTGACCGCCACTCCGGCCGACGGACAGGGCGCGGCCCTGACGAAGTCCGCAACGGTGAAGGTCACCGGCGCGACCCCCGTCCGGCGGGACTTCGCCACGTCGGACGGCTTCGGCGAGCTGCTGACCCTGAACGGCTCGGGCGGGCTGACGTACCAGTACGGGACCGGCACCGGCACCCTCACCGGGAAGCGGACGGGATCCGGGTGGCCGACGACGGTGAAGGCGGTGCCCTTCGGCGACCTGAGCGGTGACCGGTGCAACGACGTGCTCGTACGCCTCAGCAGCGGCACCCTGCGCGCCTACCGGCCCGCCTGCGGCTCGGCGGTGACCCCGTCGACCGCGTACACCTCGCTGGGCACGGGCTGGAACCAGTACGACGTGCTGACCTCACCGGGAGACGTCAGCGGCGACGGCCGAGCGGACCTGATCGCGCGTCAGGCCTCTTCCGGAGACGTCTACCTCTACAAGGCGACGAGCACGGGGAAGCTCTCGGCGCGGGTGAGAATCGCGTCCGGGTGGACGGGCTACAAGAAGATCCTCGGCGCCGGCGACCTCAACGGCGACGGCTACGGCGATCTGCTGGCGCAGGACAAGTCGAACGAGCTGTGGCGCTACGACGGCACCGCGACGGGCAAGTTCAAGAGCCGGGTGAAGGTCTTCAACGACTGGGGCTCGTCGTACAACGCCGTCGTGGGCGTGGGCGACCTCACCGGTGATGGCAAGGCCGACCTCGTGGCCCGTGACACCACCGGCAACGTGTGGCGCAGCAACGGCAACGGCAAGGGCTCCTTCGGCAGCCGCACGAAGATCGCCGGTGGCTGGCAGAGCTACAAGGGCCTGTTCTGACGTGAGGTGACCTCGGGACTCGGGGTGACCCTTCAACTCGGGGTGGCCTCGGGTCTCAAGGTGACCTCGGAACTCGAGGTCGCCTCGGGACTCGAGGTCACCTCGGGCAGGTCCCCTTCCGGGCGGCGCGCACCGGTCAGGTTCGCGCCGTTCCATGTGGTCTCCGTCAGGTTCGCGCGGTCCAGCCTTGTCCCCGTCAGGTCCGCCCTGCTCAGGTTCGCGCCCGTCAGGTCCGCTCCCCGGAGGTCGGCCCGCGTCGCGTTCGCGTCGGTCAGATCCGCGCCGGCCAGATGCGCGCCGCTCAACACCGCCAACTTCAGCTTCACGCCCGTGAGATCGGCCTTCTCGAAATCGCCACCGGAGAGAACGGCCCCGCCGAGGTCGGCGTGGGTCAGGCTCGCGCCCTTGAGTTCGACCTTTCTGAGGCGGACTCCTCTGAGGTCGATGACGGCGTCTCCGTCATGGGACGGGTCGCGGTTGCCGAGCGCGTAGAGCGCCGCCTGGATGTCGGGGGCCTTGTCCACCGCCGCCGACTTCTTGGTGGCGCGATCCCGGATGTACTTGGACAGCATGTCGATCACCGCGGGCTGGGTCCGGGGGGAGTCGGTCATGATGCTCTGCATGGAGTAGATGGCACCCCTGCGGACATCGACGGAGTCGTCGATCAGTTTCTCCACGGCGGCGTCGTACCGATCGGCGATCTGCCCCTGCTCGGAAATGGTCAGCTCGTCGGACACCTGGGCCACAGAAATCCAGGTGAAGACCAGGGCGGCGACCGCGGCCAGTCCCGGAAGCGTCGTGGCGAGGAGATTCGCCCAGTGGGCCGAGCCGCCCGGCTGCTCGGTGGAACCGGAGGTCGTCCAGCGGCCACCGCCGCCTCGTTCCGGCGCCCTACGGCGGTGTCCTGGGCGACGTGCTCCCAGAGGTGGCCGTATCGGGCGAGGTCCATCTCGGTGCCCTGCCCGCTCCCGGCGGTCCGCGATCCGGCGAAGCTGTCGGCTGCGTGCTCCCGCACGAGGGATGCCTCTGCTCATGACTGCCATTTGATCGGATGTCAGCGGGCGGGCAAAAGCGCTTTCACACGGCCCGCTCCGGCTCCGACCGCCCCCTCCTGATCTCACTGATAGCTTGCTGCTTCTGCCAGTTCACTCTGTGGGGGACATCGATGAGCCAGCCGCCTTTCCAACCGCCACCGCCGCCTCACCAGCCACCACAGAGCCCGTACAACCCGTACAACCAGCCCGCCCCACCGCAGCAGATGCCTTTCACGAACCCGGCCCCGCCGTTCCAGACACCGCCCTTCCAGCAGCCGCCCTTCCAGCAGCCGCCCTTCGGGCAGCGGCCGAACGCGGGCGGTAATCCGGTCGGCGCGGTGTTCCTCGGGTTCGTCGTCTCGGTCGTCGTCTCGGGGGTCTACAGCGGTATCAACCTGGCCACGTACAAAGAGCAGTCGCTCACCGTGGCCAACGCCCTCTATCTGGCCCACGCCCTGCTCAACGGGGCGATCGTCGGCTGCCTGGTCGGTCTGGTGGGCCGCCGCAGCAACGGCGCCCGGATCGGGGCGGCCGTCATCGCCGCGCTCGGCGCCTTCTTCGGCTACACCAACTCCCTGCCGCTCATCATCGCCGACGCCCAGACGCCCTCTGTCGTCGGGGACCTGCTGAGCGACGACCCCTTCTTCCCGGCCAAGGCATGGTGGAGCAGCGAGGCCCACGGGGGAGTCGACTGGTACTCCCCGCTGGGCCTCGTGCTCGCAGCGGCGGCGGCCTGGGGTCTCGCCTATGTCGTCGGCAACAGGCGCCAGTAGAGGTGATCCGGGCCGTGGTGTCAGGAGAACAGCAGACGCCAGGTCAGCGGTCCGGGGTGGCCGTCGGCGTCGCCGCGCAGCTCCTTCCGTGACTTCTGGAAGTCCCGCACGTTCAGCTGGTCCGCCTCACCCCAGTTCCGGCTCGGGCCGACCTTGTAGTGGTCGCCGAAGCCGCGCTTCACCAGCTGCTTTCCGAGCCGGAGGACGTACGCGTTGGAGGCCCCGGCCACGAAGTACTTGCGGCCCGGGAACGCGGGGATCTTCGGCTTGGAGGGCGTGGGCTTCTCCGGGGTGTCGTCGTCCACGTCCAGGTCGGCCTTGGCGTACTTGAGGATCCGGGCGAAGTCGATCGCGCCGGGGTCGCCATGGACGTTCTCGGGCACGTGCATGTGCCCGCAGACGCCCTTGAACGCCGTCCACTGCGCACCCGTCATCCGCTGGCCGCCGCTCCCGTACGACGTCGGGTACGCGGGCCACGCCGTCGGGCCGGACAGCGGCACGCCGTGTTCCTCGTGCATCCAGGCCAGGAAGCGGGCGACGCCCTGCAGCGCCCAGTCGGGCGCGTCCGGCCAGTAGATGTGCGCCTGGCCCGAGGCCTTCCACTTCGCGTGGGTCTTCGGGTCGCAGGTGCCGACCAGCTCGATCTGGCACACGTTCAGGGTGTTGGTCTCGACGCCGCCCTTCAGATTGACCAGCGCTCTGGAGGAGGTCTCGATGTCGAAGTGCTGGTACCACTTCAGCTTCTTGGCGGCGAGGTCGGGAACCGCCGTCAGGTTCGGAGCGGTGGCGCCGCCGTCGTATCCGGGCAGGTTCGGACCCTCCGTGGTGTGCAGGACGACGACGTTGACCTCCATCGGGTCACCGCCGAAGTCGTCCTGGTACCAGTTCGCCCGGCTCGCTCCGGGGTAGCGCTGGGGTCCCGTCTTGGTGCTCATCACAGACTCCTGAGTCGAGTGTGGTGCTACGTGGAGAATCAGTGCCTTTGTCCGAGGATGGCAGCCTTCCAGATTCCCGCCGCCACCGTCTGCGCAAACTCGGTGGGCGGCGGCTCGTTCGGCAGCTGCGCGGGTACCGTCGTGGCCTTCTTGCCTTTCCCGCCGGCCGTCCGATCGGCGAACAGGGCGACGGTCAGGGCGAGTTGGCGATCGTATCCAGTGGTCCACACGGTTCGCCGGGTAATTCCGCCACCGGCACCGTCGGTGGCGAACACCTTCGCCTCCGTCTGCGCCTTCGCCTCCGTCTGCGCCTGCGTCTTCGCCGAGTCGGCGGAGATGGCGACGGGCAACGGCCCGGCCCCCGATCGCGCGGCCGCCATGAGCGCCTCCTTCTCGCCCAGCACCCGGCGCACCTCGGGACGCGCCCGGTAGACGGTGCGGCCCTCCCGCGTGATGCGCGCGACGGTGTACGGGGAGGCGTACCTGCCGTCCGCCGCGACCGTCGCGTACGCCGACGCCAGGTTCAGCGGGGTCGGCGCCGCTGTCTTCAGGATCCCGCGCAGGGGCTCGCCCGCCCGTGGCCCCACCTCGCGGAACGGATCGAGGGCCGTCCCCGCCTCCACCGCCCCGCTCACCGCGTCGTTGAACGGCTGCCGCGCGTAGTCCGAGCCGCCGTACAGCAGTCGTACCGCTCCGTCGCCGGGCACCATTCCCACGACGGCGGTGTGCACCCGGACGCCGCCCTTGCCCCCGGGACGGTCCTGGACCAGTTGCGCGGCGTTGTCCTGCAGCCCCAGGTCGAAGGTGGTCGTCACGCTGTAGCCGCCGCTCGCGAGCTGGTCCTCGGTGATGCCGAGCCGGTCGGCGGCCTCCTTCGCGGCGACGTCGATCAGATACTGCCGCTGCCCGTCGGTCTCGCCCGGCGGATAGAACCGGAACGCCGGGAAACGAGCCTCGACCCGCTGCTTCACCGTGATGCTCCCGCTCGCCGCCATCGCGTCGAGCACCCACTCCCAGCGCTTCTGCAGCTTCGCGGTCACCTTGGGATCGGAGCCCGCCTTCTCGTAGTACGAGGGGATGTTGACGATGGACGCCAGCGCGGCGCCCTGCGCGACCGTCAGGCTCTTCGCGTCCACGCCGAAGTAGTTGCGCGCGGCGGACTGGATCCCGGCGGCGCCCCGCCCGAAGTACACGGTGTTGAGATAGCCCTCCAGGATCTCGTCCTTGCTGCGGGTGCGGTCCAGCTTGATGGCGATGAGCGCCTCGCGCGCCTTGCGGGACAGCGAGTGCTCCGGGCTCAGCAGCGCGTTCTTCACGTACTGCTGGGTGATGGTGGAGCCGCCCTGCGGGTCACCGCCCGTCAGTGTCGCCAGCGTGGCCCGCGTGATGGCCCGCGGCGAGATCCCGGTGTCGGTACGGAAGGAGCGGTTCTCCGCGGCGATCACCGCGTCCTGCACATGCCGAGGGACCGCGGACAACGGGACGTCCTGCCGGTCGACCGGTCCGCGCCGGCCCAGATAGGCGCCGTTCGCGTCGAGGAACACGGTGCTCTGGGTGACGGTCTCGGGGTGCGGCTCCGGAACGGCCGTCAGGTGGTACGCCACGACGGCCGCCGCACAGAGCGCCGCGATCAGGGTGAGGAAGGCGTAGAGCAGCCGGCGAAGCAGCCGGCCCCGGGTGCGCCGGAACCGGACCCGCAGCGGCGGGCGCTCGCGGTGCCTGGGCCGCTTCATATCCGCCACCATTCGCGGGCCGACCGCGCGGCGACCTTGCCGGCGGCGTCGTACAGCGTGACGACCCGCTCGTTTCCGTCGGCGGAGAGGACCGACTTCACGTCCTTCTGGGACACCGGAGCGCTCGCGTACCAGATGCCCCAGCCCGGACTGCCCGCCAGGACCAGGACTTTCGCCGTGGTCTTCCCGTCGCCGGTCCGCACCTCGACGCGCCCCGGCTCACCGCTCAGGCCGTGGAACAGGCCCGACAGGAAGAACCCGCCCTTCACGGAGTCCACCCGCAGGGAGACGCCCGGTTCGCCGCGCGGGCGGTCGCCGTCGTCGCCCGCGAGGGCCACGGGTACCGACCAGTGACCGCCGTCGGCCGTCAGCCATACCCGCACTCCCGGCCCTGCGGTCACCCGCTCGCCCGGCGCCACGACCCGGACGGGACTCGTCTCCGCACGAGCGCCGGCACCGGACACCCCCTCGCCCGAACCACCGCCCCGCATCTGTCCGTCGGCCAGGACGGCGACCGGCGTGAGCAGCGCCGCGCAGACGGCCGCGGTCACGGCGACACGGCGCCGCCGCCGTACGCGCCCCCGCGCCTGGACGTCGGCCAGCGGCACCTCGGACGGGACCAGGTCCTCGACGGCACGGGCGTACTCCTCGCGCAGCCGTCCGGCATCGGCACCGGCTGCCTTCAGCCCCTGCCGGGCATGGGCCCGCACCGCGCCCGCCGAACACCCCAGCAGTTGCGCGATCTCCGCGTCAGCGAGTCCCTCCCAGACCCGCAGCACCAGAACCGCCCGCCGCCGTGCGGCCCGGCGTCCGCGCAGCCGGCACAGATGGCCCCGTACAAGACAGCGCCGTACATGGAAGTCCACGTCGTTGCGCGGAACGCGCCGCCACCGGGCGCACATTCGCACCAGCGTTCTCCGCGCCAGCTCCTCCGCCGCACCGGGGGCGTCGGTGAGCAGCCGCGCGGTCACGACCAGCCGGGACCAGTGCGTCCGGGCGTAGGCGGCGAAGTCGTGGCCGGCGGGGAGCACGTCGTGGGTGGGTGGCACGTGGGGGGTCCTTCGGCTTGGGAACTGGGACGGTCGTACGGGTAGGTTGAGGAGCCGGGGAGCCAACGACTCTGAGGAAAGGGGAGCCTGGGACACCTGTGCGCCGTCTTCCCGGACGGGACCTGTACGCACGGCAGAGGTGGCCGGGTTGCAAGGAGAGGGCACGGATTCCGGTGGGGGCATGACCGAGGACGAGTTCGACGCGTTCTACGCGGCCGCGTTCCCCCGGCTGACCGGACAGCTCTACGCCTTCACCGGAGACCACGGCGAGGCCCAGGACGTCGTCCAGGAGGCGTTCGTACGGGCCTGGGACCGGCGAGCGCAGTTCCTGGCGGACAGTGCTCCCGAGGCGTGGATCCGCACGGTGGCCATGCGGCTGGCGGTGAGCCGCTGGCGGCGGGCGAAGCGCTGGCTGGAACTGGTGCGGCGCACTCCGCCGCCCGACTCCACCCCGGGGCCGGGCCCCGAGTACACCGCGCTCGTGGCCGCCCTGCGCGAACTGCCCGAGGCCCAGCGGATGGCGATCGTCCTGCACCATTTGTGCGATCTGAGCGTGGAGCAGGTAGCCTCCGAGACCGGCGCGCCGGTGGGGACGGTCAAGGCGAGGCTGTCCCGGGGGCGGGCGGAGCTGGCGAAGCGTCTCGCGGGGGACGAGGCCGACGGGCCGATCCTCGGGAAGGAGAGCGGCCGTGTCCGATGAACTCTCCGCCGCGCTACGCGAGTTGGCCGCCACCCAGGCGACCCCGCCGGTCGTCGGCGGCGCCGGGATACGCGCCCGGGCGATCCGCCGCAGGCGCCGCCGCCGTGCCGCCGCAGCCCTCGGCGCGGGGACCGCGGCCCTGGCGCTGCTGGGCTTCGCCCTGACCCTGCACCTCGGCGAAGACCCGGACCACCGGGCCGGGGCCCGCCCCCCGGCCGTGACCCATTCCCCGTCCGCCCTGCCGCCCACGGCCACCCCGGTGCCCGTCTCCGGCACCCTCGACCTGCGCGGGCACACCCTCACGTTCGGCGGCCGGGTGCTGCCGGTCCTCTCGGCCTTCGACGTCCCGGCCGGCTACACGACCCCGATGACGGTGGTCGCGAAGCAGACCCGGAGAGCGCTGACCGTCGAGGTGCTCTCCAAAGGCCCGGTCGTGGTGGAGGTCCCGTACGCGGTCGAGCTGCGCGACGGGGAGGGCCGGCCGCTCTACGTCGGCTCCTTCGCCCCCGAGGTCAAGGTCCTGAGCGACTACGACGTGAGCGGCCGCGTGATCGGCCTCGGCACGGAGGACGCCCAGCGGTTCTACGCCCGGATCCGTCTCGGCGACACCATCTCGCTGACGACCGGCACGAGGCCGACGGCCGCACCCTCGGTCACCGCCACGGCATCCCCGTCCCCGACCGGCTGATCGTCGAGACCGATCACGGCTTCGTGCCCCTCTCACAGCTGCCGCGTGCGTCGGGTGAGCACCTGTGAATCGACGTCTTACGAAGGGGAAACGAGGCGCCTGCCGGGCCGCCTCTAGCCTCGCGGGGCATGAGGGGGAACCGAATCCGCCGACCTGACCTGTCCGTCCGCATTCCCGGCTGGGGCTCCATCCGTGGCCGTATGGCCATCGTCCTTGCCGTACCCACCTGTCTGCTCCTCGCCCTGACCGGGCTGGGTGTCGCCGACCGCGCCCACGACTGGTCCGCCGCGCGGGCCACGGAGTCCCAGGTCGGCATCCTGCTGCAGGAGCAGGACCTCGTCCGTGAGCTGCAGCGTGAACGCGGCCTCACCAACGGCCTGTTGAGCGGCGCCGAGCAGTACCGGGACGACGTCCGCAGGCAGCGGGCGCGCACCGACGCCGCGCGTACGTCCCTGAGGGCGGCGCTCGCGAAGGAGAGCGGCGATCTGCCCGGGGCCGCGGCCGCCGCCTTACGCCAGGCCCAGCTCCCGCTCGTCGACCTCATCGCAACCCGTACCGCCGTCGACACCGGCAGGGCCGACCGCGCTGCCACCCTCCGCTTCTACACCAGAGCCGTCACCGCCCTGATCGACGCCGAAGGGGTCGGCGCGCCCGACGGCGACCGCCGTATCGCGCGAGGCGTGCAGGCGCTGCAGGCCCTGGCGCGGGCCACGGAGGCCGTGGCCCTCGAACGTGGCTCCCTGAACGGCGTGTTCGCGGCCCGGCGGTTCCGCTCCGGCGAGTACCTCGACTTCACCGATGTCCGCGCCACGCGGGTCGCGGCCCTCGGCCAGTTCCGCCAACTTGCCGACAACGCCGAGAAGTCATCCCTGGACCAGGCCTTCGGGACGGCTGCCGCCCGCCGCGTCACCGGATACGAGGCCAAGGCCGAGGCGGGCGCCGACGGCTCGTCCCTCCACGTCGACGCCACCCGCTGGTGGGCCGACATGACGACGCTCGTCGACGCTCTGCACGGCGTGCGGAAACAGGTCGGTGACGACGTACGGGCACGGGCGGACCAGGTCGGCGGCGCGGCCACCCGGGAACTCGTCGGCTTCCTGGCCCTGGGCGGGCTGATCCTCGCCGTGGCCTCCGCGCTCGCGCTGTTCTCGGCCCGCTCCATCACCCGCCCCCTGGGCGCCCTGGCCGACGAGGCCGACGCGGTCGCGGGCAGCAGGCTGCCGGACGTGGTCAAGTACATCCAGGGGGCCGACCCCGACACCCCGTTGCCCGCGGAGCCCGAGGCGGCCGAAGTCCCCGCCACCGCACGGGAGATCACCCGGCTGGTCGCCGCACTGCGCAACGTCGAGCGCACTGCCGTGGGCCTCGCCGCCGAGCAGGCCGTCCTGCGCCGCAACAGCACCGAGTCCCTGGCCAGTCTCGGCCGCCGCAACCAGGCACTCCTCAGCCGCCAGCTCGGGCTGATCACCACCCTGGAGAGCCAGGAGCTGGATCCGAACGCCCTCGCCGAACTCTTCGAACTCGACCACCTGGCGACGCGCATGCGCCGCAACGCCGAGTCGCTTCTCGTCCTCGCCGGCGAGGAGCCCCCGGCCCGCCGCTGGCCCGGCACGGTCACCGTCACGGAGGTGGTGCAGTCGGCCGTCTCCGAGGTCGAGCAGTACCAGCGGGTCGCCGTCACCGACATCGAGCCGTGCCGAGTCCGTGGCCACTGTGTCGCCGAACTGTCCCATCTGCTCGCCGAGTTGGTGGAGAACGCGCTCATGTTCAGCCCGCCCCAGCAGCCCGTCGCGGTGTACGGCTGGCGGGACGGCGGCGAGTACTGCCTCGCCGTGGTCGACCGGGGCATCGGGATGACCGCGCAGCGGATGGCCCAGGCCAACGCCCTGCTGTCCGGCAAGGGCGGCTCCCTGCTCGCCGCGCCCACCCGCTTTCTCGGCCACCACGTCGTCGGCGCCCTCGCGACCCGCCTCGGCGCCCATGTGGAGCTGCGCGCCACGGAGGGCTCGGGCGTCACGGCGTACGTCGCCCTGCCCACGCGGCTGGTCCAACAGCCGGATGCGTCGGCCACGGCAGCGGCTACGTGAGGGTGGATGGAACGCTGGTCGGATGCCGTGGCCGGTCCGTCTCTGCCGGGTTCGTTGTCAGTGTCCGCGGCTATGGTCTCAAGCGCGCGGCGGGCTTCCGGGGGTTCCAGCTCTGAAGGGAATGGTTTACATCCCCGGCCTGTCTGGGGGCGGCCCGGAGACTCGTCCGGGACCTAACCGACGGTCGGGCTTCGTCGATGGCCAGGAGGAAACCTGCCAGCGCCCGCCGCGCACCACCTCTCTGGCAGGGGTGCGCGACGACGGCGGCCTGCCGCGGGTTGACGGTCAGGGCTTCAGCAGAGTCTTGATGGCGCGGCGCTCGTCCATCGCCTTGTAGCCCTCGGCGACTTGGTCCAGGGGCAGGGTGAGGTCGAAGACCTTGCCCGGGTTGATCCGGCCGGACAGGACCCGGTCGATCAGGTCGGGCAGGTAGCGGCGTACCGGGGCGGGGCCGCCGCGCAGGCCGACCTGGGAGAAGAACAGTTCCTGGCCGTCGACGGCCACCTCGTGCGGGACACCGACGAAGCCGACGTTGCCGCCGGGCCGGGCGGAGTGCAGGGCCTGCCGCATGGACTGGGCGGTGCCGACGCACTCCAGCACCGAATCCGCGCCGATGCCGCCTGTCAGCTCCTTCACACGGGCGACGCCGTCCTCACCGCGCTCGCTGACGATGTCGGTCGCGCCGAACTCCAGGGCCAGCTGCTGCCGGGGCTCGTGCCGGCTCATGGCGATGATCCGCTCGGCACCGAGTTCCTTGGCGGCGATGACCCCGCACAGGCCGACCGCGCCGTCACCGACCACGACGGCGGTGGATCCGGGCTCGACCTCGGCGGCGAGGGCGGCGTACCAGCCGGTGCCCATCACGTCGGAGACGGCGAGCAGGCCGGGGACCACCTCGCCGGCCGGGTGCTCGTCGGTGGCGACCAGGGTGCCGTGGGCGTTGGGGATGCGGACGTAGTCGGCCTGGCAGGTGCTCATGAACTCGCGGTGCAGACAGCTGGACTGCCAGCCGTTACGGCAGTTTGCGCAGGTGTTGTCCGAGGTGGCGAAGGAGCCGACCACGAACTGGCCCGGCTTGACGTTGGTGACCTCGCTGCCGACCTCCTCGACGATGCCGACGTACTCGTGCCCCATGGGGTGCGGATCGCCGATGGGTTCCAGGCCGCGGTACGGCCACAGGTCCGAGCCGCACACACAGGTGGCGACCGTGCGGATGATCGCGTCGGTGGGCCGGCTGATCTCCGGGTCGTCCAGGTTCTCGAAGCGCACGTCGCCGGGGGCGTGGATCACTGCTCCGCGCATGGTGGTGTTTCCTTCGGTGCGAGGGGGTTCAGGTGCCGCAGCCAGGGGGCGTGAACAGCGGGCTCGATAGCGAGCCTCACACGCGGGGGCGGACGCGAAAAGCGGTGAAAACCATCCGGGGAGAGGAACATCCTGGGCTGCCCGACACCGGCAGGCCCCGCCGGGTGACCTTGTTACTCGGTGCCGGCGGGACGATGGGCGTCCTCGTCCGGGAAGAGGGTTGCGGCCACGTGCTGGGTGTCGGCGTATTCGATGACGGAGACGATCTTGCCGCCGCGGACCGTGTAGATGCCGATGCAGCGGTTGTCGTAGGTGGCGCCGCGCACGGTCGTGGCCTTGGAGGTCCATTCGGCCACCACGCGGTCGCCCTCGGCGATCGTGCTGACCAGTTCGATTTCCACGGTGCCGGGGACGAAGACCGTTCCCATGCTGCCGAGGAACTCGTTGACGATCTCGTCGCGGCCGCGCCACACCTTGGAGACGGGCAGGTCGCCCGGGTAGTGCCAGGTCGCGTCCGCGTGGAAGCTGTCCTGGATGACGGCGGCGTCGCCGTCGCGGACGGCCTCGACGTAGCGGATGACGACGGTCCTGGGGTCGCTGGTGGTCATGTGCGTACTCCTTTGGTTGTTCTTGCGTCCGGTCATCGTTCGGGCGTGGATCAGGACAGGGTGAGGACGGCCTTGCCACGGATGCGGCGGTCGCGCAGTTCGGTGAGGGTCGCCGCGGTGTCGGCCCAGTCGGTGACACGGCCGATCTCGGGGTGCAGGCGGCCTTCGGCGGTCAGCCGGACGAGCGTCGCCAGGTCGTCGTCGAGGCGGCTGTCCGCGTCGAGGTAGTGGAAATGGCGGACGGTGGCCGATTCGGGTCCGGTGAAGAAGTCGAAGAAGTCGAGGGTTGCCGGTGTGCGGCTGGCCTGCCCGAACCAGATCACCGTGCCGCCCCTGGCGAGCCGCGCGAGCGCGAGGGAGAGCGCCGGTCCACCGGTCGACTCCAGCACGATGTCGTAAGGGCCCTGGGCGTCGGTGACGTGGTGGACGACCTCGGTCGCGCCGAGTTCGGCGAGCCGGGCGCCGCGATCGGAGTTCCTGGTCACCGCGGTGACCTCGGCCCCGGCGGCGGCCGCGAGTTCGGTGACGAAGTGGCCCACACCACCGGAGGCACCGGTCAGCAGTACCCGCCGTCCCAGCACCGGTCCGGCCGCGCGCAGCAGCCGCAGCGCGGTGAGTCCGGCGAGCGGCAGCGCCGCGCCCTGGACCGCGGAGACGCTGTCCGGCAGTTCGGTGAGTGCGTCGGTCGGCACGGCCACGTACTCCGCCCAGCCGCCCTGCATGGGGTGGCCGACCACCCGGGTGACCCCGGACGGTCCGCTGCCGTCGGCGGCCGGCTGCACCACCAGCCCCGCGATGTCCTTGCCCGGGCGGTCGCCGGAGGCGGGCTTCTCCAACTTGAACGTCTCGCCCCGGTTGACCGAGAACGCTTCGACCTTCACCAGCGCCTCGTCGGGGCGAGGCGTCGGCTCCGCGACGTCGGCGAGCACGACCGGCTCGGAGGGATCTCCGGTCGGCAGGAAGGCCTTCATGGTGATCATCCCCTCGGCGGCGGTGTCTTCGGGGACCATCTGACCGGGCGGAGCGGAGGCTCGGCCAACAACGCATCCGCCTGGCCGACAACGCCGGGTTGTCGCATAAGGTCAACGGCATGGACCTCGATCTCGCGCTGGTCCGCGCCTTTGTCGCGACCGCCCGGACGCTGCACTTCGGGAGGGCCGCCGAAGAGCTGAACACCAGCCAGCAGGCGCTGTCCAAGCGCATAGCGCGGCTGGAGAAGCTGCTGTCGGTGCGGCTGTTCGAGCGCCGGGGCGGCACCCGGCTGAGCGAGGCGGGGGAGCGGTTCCTGCCGTCCGCGCGGGAGGCGCTCGCGGCGGGCGAGCGCGCGATCGCGGCGGTGACGGGCGCCGGACCGGTCGTACGGATCGACACCTGGGGGCATCTGTACGCGCCGATGCGCACCGTTGCCGAGGCGGTTCAGGCGCTCGGTCCGGTGCGGTGGGAGCCGAGCCCGGGACGTGACTGGCCGTCGGTCGCGGGGGCGTTGCTGCGCGGCGACACGGACCTGGGATTCGGCCGGGTGCACCCACTGCCCGACGGCGGGGACGCAGGCCTCACCCAGCGGCTGGTGCGGCTGGAACCCGTCGATGCGGTCGTCGGCCCGTCCCACCCACTGTCCGCTGCCGATGCCCTGCGCCCGGCCGACCTGCGCGACAGCGTGCTGTGGTGCCCGGCCGAACTGCCCCGGCTGGACTTCCTACGGCGCTTCGCCGACGAATTCCGGATACTGCGCCGGCACGACGGCCCCAATCTGGGCCTGGACCATCTCGTGCGGCACATCCGCACCGAGCCCGATGCCTTCACCCTCTTCCCCGCCGACGCACCGCTGCCGGACCACGCGGGCCTGCGCTGCATACCGCTCGTCGAGCCGACACCGCTGTACGCGTGGTCGCTGGCCTGGCGTGAGTCCTCCCGCCACCCCCAGCTCGACACCTTGCTACGAGGCTTCACCGAAGCCGGCCGTACCCGGCGCTGGCTGGACTACACACCGCGGCGTGACTGGCTCCCCGACACCGACCATCCGAAACTTTCGGTTCGGTAGGCATGTTCGGCGGCGCCGTCCCTCTGCCGTCGCTCCTGAAACCGTCACCAGCCAGGTGCGCCCTCGTCGGCTCGTACATCCCGGGCCGGCGCGACCGGGCGCGCGTCGTGACAGGCGAAGCCGAGTCGGGTCAGTGCCCGGCGCATCTCGCCCGTGGTGATGTCGCGGCGGTTCTGCCTGGTGATCACTTCCCCTACCTGCATCACGGGGTAGACACGGCGGCCGATGGTCACGGACACGCCGGTGACGGGTTCGGGCGTGATGCCGCTCATCGACTGCTCGACCTCACTCTTGGTCAGGTCGAAGGGGAACCGGGCGATGACACAGCGCATGGATGCCTCCGCGGAGTCGAGGGAGAAACACTGGAGCGTCCGACCGCGCGACGGCGGTCGGACGGCGGTCAGGGGGTGAGGGCGAGGATGCCCAGGGCGTAGCCGTGCTCGTCGATCACGGGGGACACGTCCAGGCCGCGGACCCGCATGTCGGCTTCGGCCTCGCCGAGTGCGGCCACGGACGAGGTGAACGGTCCGCGGTCGAGCGGGATGTCCCGCAGCCGTGTCCGGTCGCGGTACCACGAGCCGCCGCGGTGTGCGGAGAGCTGGGCCCGGGTGACCAGTCCCGCGCACCGCCCGTCCTCGTCCTGGAGGAGCAGATGCGGTACGCGGGCACCGATGAGCAGGGAGAGAGCCACGTCTACGGCCATGTGGTCGTCCACCTGCGGCCCGGGAGCGTGCATGGCGTCACATGCGGTCAGACCGGTGTCGTCGGCCTGCCGCGTTCGGGGCGGAATCGGCGTCAAGGGCTTCTCCTCTTCATCGGGGCGGGCAGGACGGGCGACGGCTCGTCCGGGCCGCTGGGAGTGCGTCCCCGTGCTGTGGCTATGCGCTGTTCCTCGGGGCGGACCGACGGACTCGGGCGGCGGACGGGCCGCTCTCGCCACGGCCGGCAGCCCGGCCCCGGCGTCCGCGGCCGGCGGATCCCTTGCCCTCGCGCCGTTCGGCGGCCGGTGCGGTGACGGCGACGGGCACGCCGGAGGGGGTCCGGGCGCCGGTGATGCGATGCAGCTCGTCCTCGCCCGGCCGGATCCGGGCGGTACGCGCAGTGACGCCGGCGTCGGCCATCAGACGGTCCACCGTGCGACGCTGGTGCGGCAGGACGAGGGTGACGACGGTGCCGGACTCGCCGGCGCGGGCGGTACGGCCGCCGCGGTGCAGGTAGTCCTTGTGGTCGCTCGGAGGGTCGACGTTCACGACGAGGTCGAGGCTGTCGACGTGGATTCCGCGGGCGGCGACGTTGGTGGCCACCAGGGCCGTGACGTGGCCGTCCTTGAACTGGGCGAGTGTCCGGTTGCGCTGCGGCTGGGACTTGCCGCCGTGCAGGGCCGAGGCGCGCACACCCACGGACAGCAGGTGCTCGGTCAGCCGGTCCACCGCGTGCTTGGTGTCCAGGAACATGATCACTCGCCCGTCGCGGGCGGCGATCTCGGTCGCGGCGGTGTCCTTGTCGGCGTCGTGCACGTGCAGCAGATGGTGCTCCATGGTGGTGACGCTGCCCGCTGACGGGTCTACCGAGTGCACCACGGGGTCGTGGAGGTAACGGCGCACCAGGAGGTCGATGTTGCGGTCCAGGGTGGCCGAGAACAGCAATCGCTGGCCGCGGGAAGGGACTTGGTCGAGCAGTGCGGTCACCTGCGGCATGAAGCCCATGTCGGCCATCTGGTCGGCTTCGTCCAGGACGGTGACGGCGACCTGGTCCAGTCCGCAGGCTCCCCGCTCGATGAGGTCCGTGAGCCGGCCGGGCGTGGCGACGACGACTTCGGCTCCGCCGCGCAGGGCGCTCGCCTGACGGCCGATCGACATGCCGCCCACCACGGTGGCCAGCCGCAGCCGCAGGGCGCGGGCGTAGGGGGCGAGCGCGTCGGTGACCTGCTGGGCCAGTTCCCGGGTGGGAACGAGGACGAGGGCGAGCGGCTGTCGGGGCTGGGCCCGCTGCCCGTCCAGACGGGCCAGCAGAGGCAGACCGAAGGCGAGCGTCTTGCCCGAGCCCGTGCGCCCCCGGCCCAGGACGTCCCGGCCGGCCAGCGCGTTCGGCAGCGTGGCCGCCTGGATCGGGAAGGGCACGGCCACGCCCTGGGCACCGAGCGCGGCCAGCAGACGCGCGGGCATGTCCAGTTCGGCGAACGTCTCGACCGCCGGCAGCGGTTCGGTGAGGGTGACCGGCAGGGTGAACTCCTGTCGGCGTGTGGCGGAGCGTGCTCCTTGGCCGTTCTTCCGCCCGGTGCCCGGACGAGGACCTTGTCGGCCGAAGCGGCCGGAACTGCCACCGGTGCGACGGGTGCGGTTCATGACAGAACCTTCCTCGATGCGGCGTATCGAGGAATTCTGTTCAGCGGCGGGGCCGCACGAGGATTCGCAAGAATGAGCCGAAGGGAAATGCGAAAAGCCGGATAAAACAATGGGCTGGGGCCCGCACCCCCAAGAGGGCGGGCCCCAGCCACATGGTTCGCGTCAGGCGGGAACGATGTTCTCGGCCTGCGGGCCCTTCTGGCCCTGCGTGACGTCGAAGGTGACCTTCTGGCCTTCCTGAAGCTCGCGGAAGCCGCTGGTGGCGATGTTCGAGTAGTGGGCGAACACGTCAGCGCCGCCGCCGTCCTGCTCGATGAAGCCGAAGCCCTTTTCCGCGTTGAACCACTTCACGGTGCCAGATGCCATATTGAATCTCCCTTGGGGGCAGTGCCGACTCCGCACTTTACGGAGTCGAGTCGCCGCGATGATCACCCCTCCGGAAAGATCCGGAAAGCTCTGCAAAGAAAAAATCTCTGGCAACCAAAACTGCAACTGCTATCACGTTAACACAGGCCAAGTGGAAGCGGCCATGCGTTTTCGTGTTCGGCACGGTAATTCTCATCCGGCCGGAGTCCGTATTTCTGCACCGGCGGGGCTAGGTATCCGCGCCGTGCTCCTCCAGCTTCCGGCGCATTTCCCGGTTCAGGCGGAGGGCGTCCTCGAGCTGGTTCTCGAGCGAGATGATGCGGCACGCGGCCTCGACGGGGGTGCCCTGGCCGACCAGCTCACGGGCGCGGGCGGCGATGCGCAACTGGTGGCGGGAGTACCGACGGTGACCGCCTTCCGAGCGCAGGGGAGTGACCAGCCCGGCTTCGCCGACGGCCCGGAGAAAGGCCGGGGTGGTGCCGAGAACGTCGGCGGCCCGCCCCATGGTGTAGGCGGGATAGTCGTCGTCGTCGAGGTTGCCGGCGACTGGGGCGTCGTTCTCAGCGGGCATAGCACCTTCGTTTTAGGGGGCGCGGCGAGGGACCCGGGCGTACATGGCACCCGTGCTCCGAAGGAGTCAGCACCATCTGCCTCGTGCGACACCCTAACGCCGGCAGGCACGGACATGTGGCCTCGCCGTGACAGGTTTCCCCCGCGCACTCAGCTCGCGAAGTGGCCCTGCTCCAGCCCGACCGCGGACATGAGCGATTCGGCGGCCGGCTCGGTCGCCTCGGGCGGCACGACCAGCAGATCTCGGCGCCCATGGTTGGGGGCGGTCAGAACGATGGTGCTCGGCAGGTGCGCCGTGGTGGTCCTGCGCAGCCGGACGACCTGGTTGCGGACGAGCATGCGGCCCGGTGCCCCGGTCCACACCGTGTCGTTCACCACGACACTGGCGATCTGGCCCCAGGCACGGGGCAGACCGGAGAGCAGGGGCGGGACTTCCGTCAGGAGATCGAAGGTGCGCGGCCACCAGGCCCCGTCGATACGGCGTGGCACGGTGCTCTCGGGCGCGAGGTACAGGCGGAGGAGGGGCGGGAGCCGTAGTCGGTCGCTCATGAGGTGTCCCGTCGAGTGGTTCGGCGCGGTACGTCGTCCTCGGGCGGACGGTGTGCCTCGGTGGCCAGGAGCGCGCTCGCGGTGAGACGGAGGGCGGGGTGGGCCGTTCGTCCCTCCCAGGCGTCCTGTGCGCTCGCGTAGGCGGGGAAGCGGTCGAGGAGACCGGCGTGGCGGAAGACCAGGTCGGCCGTGTGGTTGTCGTAGACGATGCGCATCCAGCCGCCCCGGGCGCGGCAGTCGGACCACGCCTCGCGCAGTGGCGTCAGGATGCCGCAGTCGGTGAAGGTCACCTCGCTCAGGTCCACTATGAGGAGGAGCCGTCCGGGCCGGGCCGCGCGGGCCTCGGCCAGAGCACGGACCAGTGGTGCCAGGGTCCGCGTGTCCAGTTCGCCGTGTGCGCGGACGATGCGGCACTCCTCGAAGAGCGTGGGCGCTTCGTCCCGAGTGGTCAACGACTCGTGCGAGGAAGGTGGTTGAGGTCGGTCGGCCGTCCCTGCCGTGGGCTCCCAAGGGGCCGCGTGCCTCATTCCGCCTCCCCGGTCGCGCCCACAGGGCGACCCGTTTCGGCGAGCGCCAGCATCCGCGCGGCGGTGAGCGGGTTTTCGGGGTCGGCGGCGGCGGCCAGCAGCCGGGCGGCTGTTCCGGCGGGCTCCTCGGGCGGGACGACCAGGAGCACCCAGCGTCCCACGGTGCCGCAGTCCAGGGTGATGACGTGCGCGTCGCTTCCGGGTTCGGCCGGCTCCACGGCGATCACCCCGCCGGGCGCCATGACCGTGTGCGGGGCATCGGGCCATTCGGCGGGGTCCACGGTGACCCGTACCGCGGCGCCCGGGTCCGGTTCCAACGAGCCGACGAGCGAGGGCAGTTCGATTTCCAGCGCGTCGCAGCGCGGCCACCAGGCCCCGTCCAGCGGGCCATGGCTGACGTCAGGGGTGAGAGTCAGGCGAGGCAGGGGCATGCGGTACGTCTGCGCGTCGGCCGCGGACGCGCCTTCGGCCGGCGTTCTGCTCGGTTCCATCGTGCGGCCCCGTCCCGGGAGCCGCGGGACGACTGCCCGTTTCGTCACTCGCCGGGAACGGCACCGCCGGTAGCGCTGCGCGAAAAGCCCTCGGTACGGTCAGACTACTCCCGGCCGAGGAGACGCGGGCGGGTCAGCCGTCCGACTGTGGCTTCTCCGACTTCTCTGTCTTCTCTGTTTTCGCGACGGCGGAGCCTCGTGGCTTCACGGACCCGGGTCACACCTCGTCGGCGTGTGTCCGGTCCTGGTCCGTCGATTCGCTGGTCGCGAGCCAGGACCGGGCGGGTTCCGCGGTGCGCGCGGTGTCGAGGGTGAGATGGAGCCGGGTCCCTCCCTCGCGGCCGGCGGGGTAGCTGCGCTGCTCGGTCGAGGCGAAGCAGCGGCGGAGCACTGCGGCGACGCGACGGGCGACCTCCGGTGTAGCGGCGACGATACGGACCTCGGCGTGGCTCTCGGAGGGCAAGGGCTCGTGCTCCATACGGACCTCCTGGCAGGCGACGGGTACGAACCACGAAATCCGGTCGCTACCCGACTCGCCGGGCGACGGTGCGGGGGCTGCGGTGCGTTTCCACGGCGGCCCTCTTCTGAAGGGTATGCCGGGTAAGGGTGGCCGTGCGTGCCATGGGCGACCGGCCGTCCGACTGTCGCAGTCGGCGGGGCCCGCCGGGCCGCCGAGGCGGGCCCGGCCGGGAGTACCGTGGAGACACCGAGGGCACGCCGCGCACCGCCTCCGACGCCGGTGCCGTTCTCGGGGATCGACGACGCCGGGTCGGCCTGCGTCCGCGCCCGGGGCAGGGTTGGTCATGACCGCGCACGTGTTCCTCCCGACGACCTTGGCCCTCCCCGACCCCCGGCCCGCCCGGGGCAGGCCGCGCATTCGCGTGCCCGGCCCGCCGAGGGCGGAGCGCAGATCCTCACCCCAGGTGGCGGAACGCGTCCGCCCGCTGACGCGTGGTCAGGTCGAAGACCGCCTGCAGGAGCTGGGCGACCTGTACGCGGAGCTCTCCGGTGGCGGCCCATGGGCGTGGAACGAGGCGCGTGCCGCATTTCTGCGCCATCTGGCGGCCGACGCCCGACGCCCGGGGTTCTCGCTGCTGATCGCGGAGACCACCGCCCTGACCGGATGCGCCTACGGCTTTCCCGCGGACGGCGCCGGTCTGTGGTGGGGAGAGGGCTTCGAGGGACATCTTCCGGGGAAGCTGCTCCGCCGCGCCGCCTCCGGTCGGCTCTTCGTCGTCTCCGGAATCGTCGTCCCGCCTCGCGTGCGCCGGGAGTACCAGGACCATGTCTGGAACCTCGCCCGGCGGCTGCAGCGGCGACTGCTCGCCGACCACGGCGCCACGCTCGGCGTCACGCTGGTGGACGCCTGGGACGACGGGACCGTCGAGACACTGCGGTCCTGGGGCTGGCAGTGCGCCGGAGACGACACCCGTTCGGCCTTGCCGCCCGGCCCGTTCCGCGTTCTGGTGCTGGCTGCGGGGACCTGAGCACCCCTGTCGTCGATCGTGCCCCGGACCCGGTCAGGGCACGGGCAGGCGCAGGGCGAGGAGGGCGATGTCGTCGGTGCTGCCGGGCATCCGGGAGGACAGCCGGTCGCACAGCGTGTCCAGTGGTTCGCGGGCGAGGGCGAGGGCATGGCGGCGCAGTCGGCCGAGCCCGGTGTCCAGGTCGCTGCCGGGAACCTCGATCAGGCCGTCGGTGTAGAGCAGAAGCGTGGACCCCGGCGGCAGCGCGTGGGCGGCGCTCGGCCGATGACCGCCGGCGTCCAGGTCGGCTCCGAGGAGCAGTGCCTGCCCGGCCTCGAGGTACTGCGCGTTCCCGTCGGGGGTCAGCAGCAGGGGCGGCGGGTGCCCGGCACTGGTCCAGCGCAGCGTCCAGGGGCCGGTGTCCGGGCCTTCCACCAGGGCGAGGACGAGGGTGGCCATCGGCACGGTCGTGATGGCGTGCATGGCGTCGTCGAGACGGTCCACGACGGCACCGGGCGGCCCGGCGTGGTCCCAGGCGAGGGAGCGAAGGATGGCGTGCAACTGCGCCATGCCGGCCGCGGCGGTCAGATCGTGGCCCTCGACGTCGCCGATGACCAGGGCGAGCGTGCCGTCCTTCAGCATGAACGCGTCGTACCAGTCGCCACCGACCTGCGAGCCGGCCGGAGCGGGCTGGTACCGGGCGGCCAGCTGGATCCGGCCGGGCCGGGGCAGCGGGGGGAGGAGGTTGCGCTGCATGGCCTCGGCGACGGCGCGCTGGCGGCCGAACCGGCGGGCGTTGTCGATGACGAGGCCGACCCGGCGGCCGATGTCGCTCACCACGTCCACATCGCCGGTGCCGAAGGGGTGTGCCGGGTCGGTGCGCACCAGTGTCAGGGCGCCGGTGACCTGCCGTCTGGTGCCCAGCGGCACCGTGATGACGGATGCCGCGCCGGTTGCTCCGAGGAAGGCGCTGTGGACGGCGGCCAGGGGGGAGTCGGGCGGTGCGTCCATGTCCGCCCGGTCCTGCAGGACGGGACCGCCGCCGTTCAGCACCTGGACCAGGGGCGAGTGGGCCGCGTCCCCGGCCGACGGAAGATGACCACGCCAGTCTTCCTGTCCGGCGTCACGGCCCTCGGGGCCGGTCACCGCCACCCGGTGCACCTGATGGGAGCCGACCCGCAGGTCCACCGCCGCCCAGTCGGCCAGGCGGGGAACCAGAAGCCGGCTCAGCCGGGCGAGGGCCTCGTCCACCTCCAGGGTCTGGCCGAGCACGTCGGTGATCTCCGCGACGAGTGTCAACCGCTCGGTGAGACTCTCCAGAGCGCTCGTATGGGCGGCTCGTTCCGCCCGCTCTGCCCGTTCCGCCCGTTCCGCCCGTTCCGCGCGTTCCCTACGGGCACGGCGGTCCGCCGCGGTCTCGACGATCAGCACGACCATGCCCTGGGAGACGCCGTCGTCCGTCAGAGGCGTGGCCGACCAGGAGATCGGGATCAGCCGTCCGTCACCCCGCAGGCACCTGTCGTCGTCCCCGCGCGCCGAACGCCCCTCGGCCAGTGCCCGCAGCAGCGGGCAGTGCTCTCGGGGGATCCGGGCGCCTCCCGGGTCCCGATGGCACAGGTCATGCAGGTCCTGCCCGTACATCACCGCTGCCGCGCGCCCCAGCAGCCGCTCGGCGGCCGGGTTGACCGCGACGATCCGCCCCGCCGGGTCCAGCACGGCCACGGCCGTACCCAGCTGCTCGACCACGTGCCGCCACAGACCCGGCTCGGCCGCCGACAGCCGCCACTCCCGCTCTCCGTCGGGCCTTACGCCCTCCACCGCGCCGCCTTTCCTCTCACGGGACACTCCGCCGCGGGGCCCCGGCCCCGGTGTCACGGAAACTCCGGTGCCCGATGGTCCCGTGCGACAACCCGGCCACACGGTTGCCACGACGATCCGCTGGGCGATCGGGGCCTGCCGCTACACAGTCGGCCCGGTCGGGTGGACCTGATCACTGGCGGTGTCGACCAGGATCTGCCCGGCCTGCCGGAGGTTGCCGGTACGGACCGCATCGGCCATCGCGGCCCGCGCCGCGGGCATCGGCGTGTCCGGCGGGATCACGAGCAGCGAGAAGTGGTCTCGGCCGCCACGGGTCACGAGGGCGGTGCCGTCGCCCACGACGAAGGAGTCGATGTGCACGATGTGACCGCCGACGGTCATCCGGGTCGGCAGTTCGTCCCAGGCGTCGCGGTCCAGGCCGAGGCGGGCTACGGGTCCGAGTCGCTCGGTCAGCGCGGCGATGAGGCCGGGCAGTTCGGCGGTGGGGTTCCTGGAGCGGGGCCACCACGCACCGTCGAGGATGCCCGCGCGGTCGTGGGTCGTCGTGAGGCGCAGGAGTGCCGTTCCGGGGCGCAGGGACTCGTACAGGCCGTCCGCCAGGAGTCCGGCCGGGGGAGGAGGGTCGGAGACGGCCATGGAGCTCACCTGCCTGTCGGTTCCGGCAGGCCGCCAGACCGCCGGTGGCGGAGCGGCTGCCGCCGAGGGCACGGCGACTCCTCGCCACCCCTCGCTACCACGCTACTCCCCGCTGTGGCCGGCACGAGGGGGCCGGCGGCGAGAGCCGGCGGTGTACCGGTGAGGGATCCCACAAACGGGTCGATCAGTGGCGCGCGGACGCCGAGGGGGGCTATCTTCGAGAGGTAGAACGACCGGTCTTCCTACCTCGTGAGGAACGGCCGCGCGTCCCGGCGCATGTCGAAGAGAGATGGAAAAGCCCTATGAAAGCAACCCGAGCCCCGGCCCGGCCGGGGCCCCGCAACAGGCCGCTGCCTCGCGCGGCCCCGATGGGGTCAGTCGCCCGATCGGATCAGCCGGACCGCGTTCAGCAGGGTCCTGTGGGCGGCCGTCGAGTCGTCCAGGTAGCCGGCGGCCATCGCGCCGTCGTACAGCATCAGCAGTGCACCAGCGGCCGACTCCGGGTCGGTGTGGCCGAGCCGGGTGAGCAGATCCCGGAAGAGGGTGCGGATCCAGTCCCGGTGGGACGTCACCAGGCCGCGGACAGGATGGTCGGCGTCCGGGTACTCGGCGGCCGCGTTCATGAACGGCGAGCCGCGAAACCCGCGCTCGCGGGCGTGCTCGGAGATCGCCTCGAAGATCAGGTCGATCGCTTCCGCGGGCGGGTGCGCGGCGGCCAGCGGTTCGGCCACCTCGCGGTAGTAGGCGTCCTTGGTCAGCAGGTAGGCCACGACCAGGTCGTCCTTGGAGGCGAAGTGACGGTAGAAGGTCGCCTTCGTCACCCCGGCCTCGGCGATCAGCCGCTCCACGCCGATCGCGCGGACGCCCTCGTAGTAGAACAGCCGCGACGCGGCCCGGACCAGGCGTTCGCGGGGCGGTAGTTCGCCCTCGCTCTTGATCTTTTGGCGTGCGGCGTTGGTGGTCTTCTGCCCAGTGCTGCTCACTTCCCCATTGTGCCCTCGGCCCGGCGTCGAGCGGCCTCCACCCCCGTACGGCCCGCGGCAGCGCGGCCGTTCATCGAAAGGCTTGACCCCATGAATCGTCGTCTTGAAGGAACCGTCGCCCTGGTCACCGGAGCATCCAGCGGTATCGGCCACGCCACCGCGCTGGAGCTTGCCCGCGAGGGCGCCTCCGTGGCCCTGGTCGGCCGACGCGAGGACCGGCTCACCGGCCTCGCCGCCGAAATCTCCAGCGTCGGCGGAAAGGCCCTGGTCGTGCCCGCCGACATCACCACCGCCGAGGCCGCCACCGAAGCGGTCGAGCGGACCGTCGAAAACCTGGGCCGCCTGGACACTCTGGTCAACAACGCCGGCCTCATGCTCCTCGGGCCCGCCCCCAGCGCGGACCTGAACGACTGGCGCCGCATGATCGACATCAACCTCATGGGCCTGATGTACACCGCCCACGCGGCCGTCCCCCACCTGGTCAAGGCCGCCGCCGAGGAGCCGCGTCAGGTCGCCGACATCGTCAACATCGGCTCGCTCGCCGGCCGCAACGCCTATGCCATGTCCGCCGTGTACAGCGCCACCAAGTTCGGCGTCGGTGCCTTCAGCGAGGCACTGCGCCAGGAACTGGCACGGCAACACGTCCGCGTGTCCGTCATCGAGCCGGGCAGCGTCGACACCGAACTGCGCACGCACAACCCGGACGTCATCCAGCAGCACATCGTCGCCGCCCTGGGCGACATCGAGCGGCTGCAGAGCCAGGACATCGCCGACACCGTCGGCTACATCGTCACCCGCCCCCGGCACGTGGCCGTCGCCGAACTCCTCGTACGCCCCACCGAGCAGGTCTGAACACCGAGTCCGCGGCCGACTTGCTGACGAGAGCTCTTTTCCGTCGCGACTGCACACGTCGGTATCCGACACCCGGGCGTGGCGCCATGTTGGTGATGTATTCTTCTATGTACATCACCAACATAGCGGGAGGTGACGCATGTCCGTGACCCAGATCGACATCGATGACGACGCCCTGGCACGCGCCATGGCTCTGTCCAAGGTCAGGACCAAGAAGGAGGCGGTCAACCTCGCTCTGCACTTCTACGCCGAGCAGCAAGAGCGCGCGGCGCGCATCAGCCGTCACTTCGAACGTGCGCGTGAGTGGGGTGCCGTCGAGGATGCGGAGCGCTTGCACCAAGCGGAGAAGCGCAGCCGGTGATCTACTTGCTCGACACGTCCGGCCTGGTCCGGCTGCTCCGCGATCCAAAGCTGCAATCGGCCTGGTACGACGCGATCGACGCCGGGGCCATCACATCCTGCTACGTGCAACGCACCGAGTTTCTCCACAGCGCCCGGAACGGACGCGAGTACGACGAGATCACGGAGATGTTCACTGATCTCTACCCGGACGTGTCGGTGCCGAAGAACGCGGGGCGCTGGATCGGCGCGGTTCAACAACGTATGGCCCGGGCCGGGGAACACCGCAGCGCCTCGGCGGTGGACCTCGTCATCGCCGCGACCGCGGCCCACCACGGTCTTGCTGTCCTCCACGACGACGCCGACTACCGTGCCATTGCCCGGCACGCATCCGACCTGAGCGAGCACAACGTCCACGACGTCGCCTGAGGCGCTCCGGCCTTCCCGACAGGTTGTGACGGGGAAGTCTTACAGGTGGCCCCTCCTCGCGTCATGTGACTCGATTCGACGTGGGTGCGGTGCGGACTCATAAGCCCGAGAGCGCCTCGAATGGAGCTTTGCGATGGCGAACATGCTGGCCCAATGAGTGCGGCGCCAATCGGCACTGAGGACACTGCGTCGTATGGAAGCCTCTCGGCTTCACCCTCGACGAGATGCGCGCCGGCTGGAGGCCACCGACAGCCTCGACTCGGGCGAGGAACTGCCGCTAGGGGAGGGTGACCCTCCGCCGGAACCGATCCGCGGTTTCGAGCAGGCCGCCCAAGCAGTGGGTCGAGCATCGGGAGCGACCACAGCCCGCAGGGGCATTGATCTGGGCGTCGGCTGCACTATGTGATCGCAGCGGGGCGGTGGGGCTCGCCGTACCCGAACCGCGGCTTCGGTGCACAGCCCTTCTGATGCCCACCCTTGAGGTCGGCCCGGTGAGGGCTGGGTGCGCCGGACGGGCGGGAACCGGCCCAGCTCCATCCCGTCGCTCCCACGACAGCCGACGCTGTCGTCACCCCGACCGCGGGACTTCCGGCCCGTACTCTCGTGTGGCCACCACAAGGCGCTCCGGGTGGCCCGCGCCCACGCGGTCAGCTGGAACCGGAGCTGCCGGCCGCCTCGTCCGCGGCACGACGGTATGCGGCGTTGATGCGCTGAGCTTCCTCGAGCTGGTCCTCGAGGATGACGATGCGGCAGGCGGCCTCGATCGGGGTGCCCCTGTCGACGAGCTCGCGGGCGCGAGCGGCGATCCGCAGTTGGTAGCGGGAGTACCGGCGATGCCCACCCTCCGAGCGGAGCGGAGTGATCAGACGAGCCTCGCCGATGGCTCGAAGGAAGCCCGGGGTGGTGCCGAGCATCTCGGCTGCCCGGCCCATCGTGTAGGCGGGGTAGTCGTCGTCGTCCAGAAAATCACTAAGAGGGTTGTCCGCTGTCATGTCACCTCGCTGTGCAACGCGTCGAGGGGCCTTGGTGCCGTACGGCACCAAGGCCCCGAAGGAAATTCAACACCATCTGTCGGCCCTACTGCTGTGCCGACCTTCTGTTTCCGCTACCCGGCCCGGCAGAGGGCAGGGTAGCGGGGGATCGCAGCTGCTTGACCGGGGACCACCATCCATTCCGGGGTCTTGCGGTACCCGGGCCGAGTGCTTCTCGGGCCGGGCGATCCTGATGGCGTCTGCTCCTCCGTTCCTCTCTGAACCAACCACTGGATGAATCGGCACTGCGGTACTGCTGCGGCAGCTCCTCGACATGCGAGCCGCCCAGTGCGGCTCCCAGCTCCGTCGCCGTTCTGGGAAACCTTGGCTTCGAGGCTCGAGAGCCGCACTGACCTGCGAACTTCGTGTACAGCTACCCGCCAGTTCGTTTCTGCCGGGTCTCGTTCGACCGTGTTCTACGACAGGAAGCGTAACTACGCCGACAGGGAATGTCTACTCTGGCAAGAGTAGATTTCACCCCTATGGCAGAGGAGGAATCCTGCCACCTGCGACGATGACCTCCCCCTGGGCAGTCGCGCGCGGCGCCACGACGGATGGGGCGCCGCTCGGTCAGGAACCGCCTCCCGCCGTCCGCGAAGCTGCTCCACCCCCCGCGTGGCGGGCCCGAGACACGCAGCTGAATAGGATCTGCTCTCATGTCGAACCCTGATGAACTGCTTGTCGCTCTCTCCGCCGCGGTGGAGTCCGAGCGAAGCAATCAGATGTCGCTGACCGTGGTCGTCGGCGGCGCCGTCATCACCGGCCGGCTGGCTCCCGAGGCCGTGTGGAGGGAGCGGGTGGCGGAGGTCCTGAAGGAATCGGACCGCCTCGGCCCGTTCTCCGGCGTCTTCACCGGCGGCCCGCGAGGGGAACGGCCCGGCCGCCGCGGAGATCCCACGCATCTGCATTTCCATCTCGCGCGGATCCTGCAGGGCAGCCTCGGTATCCCGGAGACGGGCGGCATGTACCGAGTCGCGATCAAGGACGTCAGCGCATGGACCGTGGGTGATTTCAGCTACTTCGACCGGTGAGACGCCGTCCCCGCTCCGCTGCTCGGCCAAGAGTCTCCGAGCGGACGAGGACACAGCGGTGGGGGCTCTGTCGACGCACGTCGACAGAGCCCCCACCGGGATCCTGAGGGCGGTTACCCGCCCGTCCTCACACGTCCACAGGGCAGGTGCCGTCGAGCAGTGCCGACGGGGCCCGGAGCGGAAGGGGAACGCTCACGGGCGCGGCCTCGGGGCCGTCGTGGCAGGTGAAGCCGAGGCGCGCCATGGCCCGGGTGACTTCGCCGACGGTGAAGTCACGGCGGTCCTGTCCCGTGGTGACCTGGCCCACCTGCTTGACGGGGTAGCGGCGGCGGCCGATGGTCACGGACGCGCCCGTGACCAGCTCGGGCTTGACGCCCTTCATCGAGGCCAGCACCCCGATCTTGGTCAGGTCGAACGGGTACTGGGCGATGACACAACGCACGATGCCTCCCAGGCATGACGGAAAGGAACTGACCCGGGCGGGGTGGATCAGCCGCGGACGGGAACAGGCCGGAGCCGGCTGCCGAGGACGTCCCGCAGACGGATGCGGTCCGTGTACGTGGAACTGGCACGGAGAACGGCGAGCCGGGCCAGAGTGATCGAACCCGTGCTCTGGTCGTCGCCGTCGCACACAGTCAGGTACTCGACACGTGCACCCGCCATGACGGCCAGAGCCACCTCGACGGTCATGTCGTCACAGACCCGAGGCCCGTACGCTTCCATGCCGTCGACCACGGTCGTCGATGCGGGGTCCGTCACGCGGCGCTGCGTCTGAGTGGACGTCAAAACTGCCTCCTGCGGTGCGGGTTGGTCGGTTAGGTGGCCATTGCGGCCGGGGGAGACCGCTGCGGCTCCGGGGTCGGTCGTGCAGGGCCTAGGCCGCCGAGTCGATGGCGGTGCGCCGCTGTGCCCTGCGGCGCACCGCCGCGCCGGCGGGCCGCCCCTGGCCGGTGCGGCCCTGACGGCCACGGGACGGGGAAGACGTGCGGCGGGGACGTTCCACGGCCGGAGCGGTGATGACGACCGGGACACCGGACGGCGCCTGGGCGCCGGTGATGCGGCTCAGCTCCGCCTCACCCGAGCGCACCGGAGTGATGCGCGGGGTGATGCCGGCCGAGGCCATCAGTCGGCTCATGCCGCGGCGCTGGCCGGGTGTCACCAGGGTGACGACGCTGCCGGACTCCCCCGCACGGGCCGTACGACCGCCACGGTGCAGGTAGTCCTTGTGGTCGCCGGGCGGATCCACGTTGACGACCAGGTCGAGGTTGTCGACGTGGATGCCGCGGGCCGCGACGTTGGTGGCGACCAGCACCGTGACGTGACCGTCCTTGAACTGAGCCAGGGTCCGGGTGCGCTGCGGCTGGGACCTGCCACCGTGCAGGGCGGCGGCGCGGACGCCGCTGCTGAGGAGGTGCTCGGTCAACCGGTCCACGGCGTGCTTGGTGTCCAGGAACATGATGACCCGGCCGTCCCGTGCCGCGATCTCGGTGGTCGTCCGGTGCTTGTCCGCGTCGTGCACGTGGAGTACGTGGTGCTCCATCGTGGTGACGGCACCGGCCGACGGGTCGACGGAGTGGACCACCGGGTCGGTCAGGTAGCGACGGACCAACAGGTCCACGTTACGGTCCAGGGTCGCCGAGAAGAGCATCCGCTGGCCCTCCGGCCGCACCTGGTCGAGCAGGGCGGTGACCTGGGGCATGAAGCCCATGTCGGTCATCTGGTCGGCCTCGTCCAGGACAGTGACGGCGACGTCCCGCAGTCGGCAGTCGCCCCGGTCGATCAGGTCCTTGAGCCGCCCCGGTGTCGCGACCACGACCTCGGCCCCGGCCCGCAGCGCACTCGCCTGCCTGCCGATCGACATTCCGCCCACCACGGTGGCCAGCCGCAGCCGGACGGCGCGGGCATACGGGGTGAGCGCGTCGGTGACCTGCTGGGCGAGTTCACGGGTGGGTACGAGGATCAGGGCCAGCGGCTCCCGTGGTTCGGCGCGCCGGCCTGCCGTGCGGGCCATTACCGCGAGGCCGAAGGCGAGCGTCTTGCCCGACCCGGTACGGCCACGACCGAGTACGTCACGGCCGGCCAGGGAGTTCGGCAGGGTCGCCGCCTGGATGGGGAACGGTACGGTCACGCCCTCGTGGCCGAGCGCGGCCAGCAACGGCGTCGGCATGGCGAGATCGGCGAACGTCTCGACGGCGGGCAACGCCGGTGTGGTCGTCTTCGGTGGTGCGAACTCACCTTGTGCGGCCTGCCGATTTCCGTTGCCCTTGGAGCGGCTCTGAACACCGGAGCGGCCGACGGCAGCACTTCCTCCGAAACGGTCGTATGTGCGCGTCGTGCGTGTGCGAGTCGTGCGTGTGCGGTTCATGTGGAACCTTCCTCGACATGGGCGCGTATCAAGGAATTTCCGCAGCAAAACGAACGGCGCAGAGAATCGCGAGAACGAGCCGAAAAAAACAGGGCTGAATCGCCCTGAAAAATGAAGCGAGCTGGGGCCCGCACCCCAAAGTGCGGGCCCCAGCTGCGAAGTATGCGTCAGCGCCGACGCGTCACGCGGGAACGATGTTCTCGGCCGTCGGGCCCTTCTGGCCCTGCGCGATGTCGAACGAAACCTTCTGGCCTTCCAGCAGCTCACGGAAGCCCTGGGCGGCGATGTTGGAGTAGTGGGCGAAGACGTCGGCGCCGCCGCCGTCCTGCTCGATGAAACCGAAGCCCTTTTCCGCGTTGAACCACTTCACGGTGCCAGTAGCCATTTTGTTTCTCCTTCGGAGACGGTGTCAGGAATACGCTCTGTGCGCTTTCCGTGTCGCCGTGATGATCAGCCGCCGGAAAAACAATTCTGGCAACCACACCTGCAACTGATACCGACAGTAGCACGCCGTGAGCGACCCCACGCGGTGAACAATTCCTGGCCGTCTCCCACCTCAGGAATATTTCTCGTGCGCCGTGTCGATTTCTCACTTCGCGACCACAGGAATTGCTCTCCCGGGCCGCACTGTTGCCGTCGAGTCTGTCCGGTCGCAGCGCCGTGACCTCCTTCGACGGCTTGGGCGCGGCTGCCGTCGCCATCAGCTGACGACATGCCGACGAACGCGCCGAGACCCCGACAGCGAGACGAAGGCCACACGGCGGTTCCGGCGGGGCGACCGCGGCGGTCTTGCGGCCCGCGGGCCGATCGAGCTCCGCACTTGGACGCGATTCTCACCCTCGACCGGTGCGACTTCCGGGCTGTCTGCCCGCTGGGCCGCCACAAGGCATTCCGGGCGCTGCCCGACGATCCGCCACTTTGACGCGAGCGTCCTGGTACTGAAGTCCCATCCACAGACAGGACCTGGTCAGCCGTCACCTTCAGGCGCAGGGGCACGTGACTCGGCCTCACCGAGGGAACGGCAGGCCGAGGGCCAGGACATGCGAACGCTTGCCAAGTCGGCCACGAAACCTCAGGCCGTCGGCGCCCTTTGGCAAACGTGAGCGGTGATCATGGAGCGGGTGACGAGAATCGAACTCGCGCTCTCAGCTTGGGAAGCGACGGCGCTCGCGCGGTCGTATGGCCGCTGACCTGCGCTGATTCGTCCTGCTGGCGCCATTGCGCGCGGCCTGATCGCACCGGTTTTGACCGTGGTTGTCCGCTCTTACGGGCACGCTATGGGCACGTGGCGCAAAGAACGGTCGGCAGAGCGCGTGCACGGACGGTCGCTGTGTTGGGCGGGGCTCGGTCGGACGTCCAGTTGGGTAACACCTTCGCGCGTGCACAGAGCTGGGTGAGGCCCGTTCCAGGTTGCAAGGCCGACGGTCGCGGCTTCCTCGGAAACGGTCGACGCTTGCCGTTGGTTCATTTCCCGGCTTCGGGGCCGTACCACTGGAGCGCCTGACCAGTGACAGCGGTGATGCACTCGAAGTCCCGGTCACGGTGCAGCAGCGTCAGTCCCTGCAACTCGGCCGTGGCGGCCACCACGAGATCGACGGCTCCGGCACTGCGGTGCTGCCCGCGCTGGGGCAGGACCACCTGGACTAGGCAAGACGTGTTCGGCTGAAGGGGAGTGAGGGCCCCGATGAGGCTCGGTGGATGAGGTAGTGGACCACAAGCCGGAATGCCTCCGGTTCGATGTCGTCATTCGGATCCGTTGTCCCGGACCGGCTACCGCCTCGGTCCTGCGAAGGCGTAGGCCGTGGTGCCGGCGACCGTGAGGACCAGGGCCGTCCAGGTGCCGGCTGAGGTGCCGGGTGGCAGCAGCATCCAGGTCGCCACCCGCATCGGCGTACTCGTGGCGGGCGGGGCGAAGAACGTGAAGGAGAGCCAGGCGAACGGCAGCGTCCATGCGTACTGGCCGCCCGAGAGCGCCGCGCCCAGGGCGACCAGTCCCATCAGGCCCGCGCTGTCCCGTACGACGAACGCGGTGGTGGCCATGTCCTCGCCCATGGTCTGCACGCTCAGCAGCACCGCGCCGACGACCGTACCGGCGAGCAGCACGTGCGCCGCTCTGCGGGGCACCCAGCGGATCGCGGCCGTCCGCTCCAGCGCGAAATCCTGTCCGCTGAGCCCGACCGATGCCGCCATCGCCCCCGCGGCGAGGACGAGCACCGGCAGCCGCGGGTCACCGGGCGCCTCGCCCCCGTCCCGGGCGAGTGCCCACACCGCCACCGCGCTGACCACCACCGCGGCGAGCGACGCGGGCACCTGCCGCGAGCGCGCGTACAGCGTCAGCCATCTCACCGGGACGCACCGCCCTTCAGCGCGTCGAACGCGTCGCCCTTGCAGGAGAGCGCGGCGGCGCGCATCGCGTTGATCCGCGAGAGTTGTCCGGCTCGCGGCAGCGCCTTGAGTTCCTTCCACACCGGGCGGGTCGCGGCGTCGACCTCTCCGCGCAGATTCGCCGGTGTGCCGGGAAGTGGCTTGAGGTCCCCGAGGACCCAACCCGCCGCGACGGTCTGCGCGTACAGATCTCCCCCGAAGCTGGTCCAGCCGACGGGGGTGCACCCTGGCACCATGCCTTTGGCGATCAGAGCCCACGTCAGCTCCTCGCCCTTCGCGGTGGCGATGATGTCGTCGTCGAACTCGAAGAGCACGGTCTCGTGGGACCACTGCGGCGTGGAGCCCTCCGGCAGTACGGCGGTGTTCTCCCGGACCGAGACCGGCGCCTGGCCGCCCAGGGCACCGTGCAGCAGGCGCAGCGCCTCCTTACCGGGACCCGCCAGGTCGGCGAGTCGCGCCTGGTGCGTCCTGGCCACGCACACCGGACCGGCGCACACCGGCTCCGCGGCGGCCTCGTCGACGACATACATTCGGCGCGGGTCGGAGGGGAGGACGAGCAGGGCGAGCGTCGCGCCCGCCAGGACAGGCGTCAGGGCGATCAGCCGGGCGCGCGGGGTCGCGGCGACCAGCAGCGCGAAGCCGGTCGCGGCCATACCGAGCAGCCAGATCGTCTGCCCGACGTGCACGGAGGCGGAGAGTGTGACGAGCGCGTCGCGCACCTCCTGCACCCCCGGTGACAGCAGCGAGACCCGGTTCGGCTCCGTGCTCGGGATCCCCGTCGCCGTGGTCGTCTCCGTCCGCCCCAACGACATGTGCATGAGGGCCGTGAACACGAAGGCGACCGTGGCCAGGGCGGGCGGGGTGAGCACGGACGGCAGGGCCCGCCCGGCGCCCATGCCCAGCACGGCACCCGCGACGAGGAAGAGTGCCCCCACCAGCGAGATCGGCAACCAACCTAGGTGCGTGTACTCGGTGTTGGCGAGCACCTGAACCCCGCCCACGAGGACGAGGAGCGCGAAGGCCGAGGCCAGCGTGATCGCCGTCGTGCCCGCCAGCGTGGCCGCGCGGTGCCGGGCGGGCCGCGGTGTGCTCGTCAGCAGCTCGGACATCCTCGAGCGGTGGTCGCGCAGGCCCTGCAACGCCCCGAGCCCCACGACGAGCGGCCACAGGTAGAACAGCAGGGAGCGGGTCCACAGGGCCAGGCACGTCCACTGGGCCGTCCACGCCGTGGTGCCGCTCCACCACGGACCGTTCAGCAGGTACAGGAACGCCAGCGTGCCCGTCAGGACCACGGCCCCGGCCCACGGGGCGACGGAGCGCCTCAGCTCGATGCGCAGGACACGGATGTTCACCAAGTTCCCCTTTGTCGCTCGGGATTGAGCAGCATGGCCGAATAGCCGCGCTCCAGCGGGCTGTCACCCTCGTGCTCCGGGCCGCCGACCGAGGCCAGTTCGTCCGGCGGGCCCTGGAAGACCAGTCGACCCTCGGCGAAGAGCACCACGTCCGTACAGGCGGCGGCGACGTCCTCCACCAGATGGGTCGAGACGACCACGCAGGTGTCCGTACCCAACTCCTGCAGCAGCTCGCGGAAACGCAGCCGCTGCGCCGGGTCGAGGCCGACCGTCGGCTCGTCCAGCAGCAGGATCGACGGATCGTTGACGATGGCCTGAGCGATGCCCACCCGTCGCACCATGCCGCCCGACAGGGCCTTCATCTTCTCGTCGGCGCGGTCCGCCAGGCCCACCCGCTCCACTGCGCGTTGCACTGCCGCGGGGATGTCCGCCTTGGGGACCTCCTTCAGCCAGGCCATGTACTCGACGAACTCGCGCACGGTGAAGCGCTTGTAGTAGCCGAACTCCTGCGGCAGGTAGCCGATCCGGCGGCGCAGCGCACGATGCTCGCCCCTGCCGCCCGCGGACTCGCCGAGCAGCTCCAGGGCGCCCTCGGTGGGGCGCAGCACGGTGGCCAGCGCCCGGATGAGGGTGGTCTTGCCCGCCCCGTTGGGACCGAGGAGGCCGTGCACACCGGTGCCCAGCGACAGGTCGAGCCCGTCGACGGCCATCCGCTTCCTGCCGACTCTGACCTTCAGCCCGGAGGCCCGGATCTGCCAGGCGTAGGTTGTCGGTGCGATGTCGGCCGCGCTCCCTGCGGACGTCATGTGATGGTCCTTCCCGATGATCATCGATGGGCTCCCAGCACGGAGTACGCGCCCCTGCGGGCGATCACGACACCGATGCCGAGCGCGAGGATCAGTCCCCACGCAGGCAGACCGCCCGTCCGCAGGGCGAAGGTGATACGGCCGGCGGCCAGGGTCGGCGTCACGATCACGGCGGCCCACACGGCCACCAGCGCGCCGGCGGCACGGGTCACACCGACGACACCGCCGAGCGCCAGGGTCGTCGAGGTGAAGGCCAGACAGGGCAGCAGCCACTGGGCGACCATCACCCCCGTCGCCAAGCCGCCCACCAGTAGCGCGGGGACGACCACGGCGAGCACGGACGCGGTGCGCCGCAGCACCAGGTGGAGCCCGGCCCTGGGTACCGAGGCCGTCAGTTCGTACGCCGGGTCCAGGCCGCGCGACCAGGACGCCGCGACGCCGAGCACGGGCAGGACCGGGGCGAGCAGCAGCACCAGCGGCACCTCGCCGGAGCCGGGGCCGACCAGGTCCAGCACAAGCGCGAGCAGCGTCACGGTCGCGACCATGGCCAACCACGGCACCATCACCGGCGTCAGCCACAGCGACAACTGTGCCGACCAGCGCCCGCGGGGTGGCATGGAGGCGGTGCTGGCCAGTCGGGGCTCCAGGTCGGCCCACACGGTCTCGACCAGCGATGTCACGGCGGGCGCCGCGGCAGTGACGGCCGCCGACAGCCGGTCACGGCACAGTCCGCACGCCTCCAGATGGGCCTCCACGGCCCACACTTCGTCGGCGGCGAGGTCCGTGCCGCCGCGCGCGTAACCGTCGATGATCCGCATCGACGCGTGTTCCACGCTCATGTCAGCGCCTTCCGCATCGCGATCCGGGCCCGGCGGGCACGGGTCTTGACCGTGCCCTCGGGCAGCCCGAGCAGGACCGCGGTCTCCCGGACGGACAGGCCGTCGAGCACCATGGCCTGCAGTACCTGCCTGAGTTCCGGCGCCAGACGCCGTAGCGCGTCACCGACGTCACCGCCGACCGTCACCGCGAGCGCCTCCTCCTCGGCGGCGGGCGCCGCGTCGGCGAGAGCGGCGGCCGGCGGCGGTTCGGCAGGCGTCGACGAGGCGGCGCGCCGCGATCGTCCACAGCCAGCCGACGGCCGTCCCGCCCGCCGAGGCCCCCGCGAACGCGCCCGCCGCGCGCCACACCGCCAGATAGGTCTCCTGCATGACCTCGGCGACGATCTGCTCGTCGGCACAGCGACGACGCAGCCGCACCGCCATCCAGGGCGCGGTGCGCCGGTACAACTCCTCGAACGCCGCGCGGTCCCCTGCGGCCACCAGCCGGACGAGATGCTCCTCGTCCGGCTCGCCCGGTGCCGGTGCCTTCCTGACTGATCTCACACCCGCTAGACGCCGCCCCCGGACCTGCCGGTTTTCCCTATCGCATGATCCCCGTCACATGTCCGGCGGCGCATACTTCGGCCCGGCGATCGCGCAGCGCGCCGAGTTCCTCTCCAGCGCCTGGGGCAGGGGCACTGTGCCGTCGGCAGGGACGAGGCAGGTTCGGCCGGGCAGGTCGACGGCGTCGACGTGTACGCGTATGGCAGCCGTCATCCCGCCTTCACTCACGTCCATCCTCCCTCACGGACGCCGCCACGGCACAGCCGTGACACACGCGGCACATCGGCTGTGGACGGCGGTTCGTCGATGCGCCGCCTTCCTCGCACGGGCACGTGCACCGTCGGCACGCGGCTCGCCACCAAGGCACGTGAGGGACTGTGACACAGCGCTCGTCGCACACGCCCGCACGGGGCGTGGACCGGTCTTGTCAACACCGCTGCTGAACGCGGTTGTCCGCACGGAAGGGCAGGTAGGGGGCAGGCGGCCTTGGACCGGGGAGGGACCTGTGGGGTGGTGGCCGGGCAGCCCGCATCGGCATGCTCCGGCATCTGGGTCGTAGATCCGTCGCGAGCGCGCACCACGACCGTGTCTCACACGGCAGCACTTCACGGGGTTCGGGGGTTTGTGTGCCGGACCTGCGGGAGCCCATGGGTGATCGCGTCGGTGTCGGCAGGCCGTCGTCGCGACGGCGATCGACGCAGCCGCCGACGCTCGCCTCGCACGCTGTCGGCACCACGTCGCGGCTACGCCCGCCCCGTCACACCGAAGTCAGCGTGACCGCGGTCGCCGTGCCCAGCGCGCCGTCCGCGGGGATGGTCCGCACGGTGGTGTCGCGATCACCGATGAGGCGGGCCAGGGCGGTGTCGTCCGGTTGCAGGCGGCCGTGTTCGAAGAGGACCAGCGTCACCCGGGTTCCCGGAGGCGGGGGCGTGCGGCGGTACTGGGCGTAGGTGACCGCGTCACAGCCCGAATACCAGCCCATCTCCGGTTCGTACCCGGTGACCAGGAGGCACGGGCCGTCCGCCGCGAGCCGCTCGGCGACCGGGACGGTGGAGCGGCTGAGGCCGTCGGGGCCTGGCATCGCTCCGTGGGCCACCACTTGGGCTGTGCCGACGGTGGTCAGACCGGCCAGTCCGGCGACGGCGGTGAGCAGGCCCCTGTTCCGGCGGCCGGTCAGTTCCGCCAGGGCTTCGACCCCCAGGACGGTGAGCAGGATGACCGCGAGGTAGACGAACCGCGGTTCTCCGTCTGTCACCAGGCCGAGGACCACGAACACGAGGACGGACGTCGAGCCCAGGAACACACGGCGGGCGGCGTGCGCCCCGCGGTCCTGCCCGCGCAGGGCCCGTACCGCCAGAAGAAGCCCGCCGGCCATCACCACCGCTCCGAGGTCTCCGGCCAGGCGATAGGGGAAGATCGCGAGGTAGTAGACGAGTCCGTCGCCCACGTATGCGCGGTTGGCCTGGGAACCGGCCGAGAGAATCAGGCCCAGCGGTGATCCGGTGACCAGCGTGGCGTGCACGAAGTGCGGCAGCAGGCCGAGGGCGAGGACGGCCAGCGCGGTGGCGAGGCGGCGGCCCTGGGCGAGCCAGGCGCGCGGGCCGTATGCGAACAGGGCGGCGAGGGCTATCGCCAGAAGGGTGCCCACGCTGCCGTAGCGCAGGTAGAAGGCGCCCACTGCCACGGCAGCCGCGACGGGCAGGGCGTACGAGCGCCGTACCTCCTGGGCGCGTGTGACGAGGAGGACGACGATCAGCAACAGGCCGGTGGCGCCGATGTCATTGAGGAACTCCGGGACACGGCGCAGGAATCCGAGGCCGGAGAGCAGCAGAAGGACGACCACTACGGCGCGGCGGGGCGTGGTCCAGCGGGCCGTGACGAGGTAGGTGGTGATCAGGGTGAAGAGGGTGAGCAGCAGGGCCACCGCGCGCAGGCTGCCCACGTCGTCGTGGACGGCGAGCGCCACGCGTCCCAGCGCCGGGAGGCCGGGGGGACGGTAGCTGCCCCAGCCGGCGTCGGGGGTGCCGTCGGCCCAGGAGCGGGCCTTGTTGGCGTACACGGCCTCCTCGTGCGCCATGTACGGCTCGTGGTCCTGGAGCGTGGCCCAGATTGCGGCCGTCAGCGCCAGCACGGCCATCAGGTACGCGGTGCCGGGTATGCGGCGCAGCCCGCGTATCGCCCGTATCAGCCGCCGGGGTGGGTCCGCCCGCCGCCACCGGGGGCGCGCGAGCCACCAGGCCGGGGCCGCGCCCAGCAGGAAGGGCCACGGCTGCCAGCCGGGCAGCAGGCCGCCCAGGCCGGCGATCAGCAGGAGTTGCTGGGCCACCGCGGCGAGGGTCAGCGCGACGGCGACGACGAGGGCCGCTCGGGTGCTGCTTCTGATTGACATCCGTGCGACGCCTCCACCATGCTTGTGCTAATTCATTAATGGAAGCACACTGAAGCGGATGGAAGGTGACGTGCTCGAGTACCGGATCGACCGGGGCAGCGGCGTACCGGCCTATGTGCAGATCGTGGAGCAGACGGAACGGGCGCTACGGATGGGCACATTGAAGATCGGGGACAAGCTGCCCACGGCCAAGGAGGTGGTGGCGGCGACCGCCATCAACCCCAACACCGTGCTGCGGGCCTACCGCGACATGGAGCAGGCCGGCCTGGTCGAACTGCGCCGCGGGCTGGGCACCTTCGTGACACGGTCGCTCGCCCGGCCCGGCGCGGAGGTCGACTCGCCCCTGCGCGCGGAACTCGCCGACTGGACGGCACGCGCCCGGTCCGCGGGTCTCGAACGGGCCGACATCTTCGCCCTGGTCACGGCCGTCTTGGACGGCGAAGGCGGCGAGCAGGACGGCAATCCGAGCAAGCCGAGCAACACCAGCGCTCCCCGGGAGACCGGGAGCGGAAAGAGGAGGACACATGACCGGGCCTGACGCGCCGGCCGCGCTGCGCGCCACGGGACTCGGATTCCGGTACCGGGCGCGGGGCGGCTGGACGCTGCGGGACTGCGGGTTCACCGTGCCGGGCGGCCGTATCACCGCACTCGTCGGACGCAACGGCGCCGGCAAGAGCACCCTGCTGCACCTGGCCGGCGGCCTGCTGCACGCCGACGTGGGTGAACTGCGCGTACTGGACACCGTACCGGGAACCCGCGAGGCGCGTGCCCGGGTCTCCCTGCTCACCCAGGACAAGCCGCTCTACCCCCGCTTCACCGTGGCGGACACCCTGCGGATGGGCGAGAAACTGAACTCCAGATGGGACCGGGCCGCCGCCGAGCAGATCGTCCGCGAGGGCGGCATCCCGCTTGCCGCCCGCGTCGGCGAACTGTCCCCCGGACACCACACCCGCGTCGCGCTCGCCCTGGCACTCGGCAAGCGGCCCGAACTGCTGCTGCTCGACGAGCCGATGGCCGACCTCGACCCGGTGGCCCGAGGCGAGATCACGGCGACGCTGATGGCCGAGGTCGCCGAGCGCGGCACGAGCATCGTGCTGTCCTCGCACGTCCTGCCCGAATTGGAGCAGACCTGTGACTGGGTGCTGGTGCTGCGGAACGGCAGCATCGAGCTGAGTGAGGACTCCGACGCCCTGCGCGAGAACCACGCCGTGGTGACCGGACACACCGACCAGGACGACGCCCTGACCGGACCGCACACCGTCGTACACCGCCGGGTAGGCGGCCGGCAGATGACTGCCCTGATACGACAGCGCGGACCCCTGCGCGGCGACTGGCACGTCGAGCGGCCCAGACTGGAGGACATCCTGGGCGGCTACCTCCAGGCCGGCGACGAGGTGCGTCCGGCCGACTCCGAGCGGACGGAGGCGGCGGCGTGAAAGGCTCCCTCTGGAACGGCTCCTTCTGGCTCGCCTGGCGTCAGCAGCGGGTGCTGGTCGGCATCGGCGCCGTCGTACTGGCCGCCGCCGCGGCCATCGCCGCTTACTCCCGTTCGGGAATGCTGGACGCTCTGCGCAGCGGGTTGTTCGACCACTGCGATCCCGGGCCGCTGTCGTGCACGCGGTCCGACACCGGTCTGCCCCTGCTGCTGGACGTCGAGCCCCTGAGAATCCTCGGCGCGCTGAACATCGTCCTGCCCGTCGTCATCGGTGTCTTCTGGGGCGCCCCCTTGCTGGGCCGTGACCGGGAGCTGGGCACGCACCGCATGGTCCTCGCCCAGGGCGTGAGCCGGGGCCAGTGGTTCGCCTCCCGGCTGGCGCTCGCCGCGGTGACCACGGTGGTCCTCTCCGGCGTGCTCGCCGTGGTGTTCGCGTGGTGGTGGCGACCGGCCGCGGACCGGAGCTACGGCGTGTTCTGGTACGAGAACACAGCCCTGAGCGGCTCCGGCCCGCGCGTCGTGGCCGCCGCCCTGTTCGGCCTGGCGGCCGGCACGCTGCTGGGGCTGCTGGCCCGCCGGGTCCTGGCCGCGATGGGTCTGACCCTCCTGGTGACCGGGGCGGTGACGCTCCTGCTGGAGTGGACGCACCGGACGCGCCTGCTGGTCCCGCCGCGCACCTACACCAGCGCCGGCAGCATCCCCAAGCCGCCCATGGGCGAGAAGTGGTCCACCGGCAACTACGGCCTCGTCACTGCCTCCGGCAACCGTGACGACGTGCTCAAGTGCCCCTTCCCGTCCAGTGCCGAGCTCCGGGAGTGCATGACCCAGCACGGGTACGTCGCCCGCTTCTACGAGGCCAATCCGGCCGGCGACTACTGGACCTTCCAGTGGACCGACACCGCCCTCCTCGGCGGCCTCGCCCTCCTGCTCACGGCCGTCACCGTGCTGCTCCTGCGCCGCCGCGTCTGACCGGGCCACACCACCGCACCTGCTCCCACCAGCGGGCCCCCTTCTCAGGGGCCCGCTTGTCACCCAGCCACCGGTCCCCAACTCCGGGACCCCTTTCGCACGGAGGTCGCTTCGCCATGCCCGCCGACGCCAAGTCACCCAGGAAGCTGCGGAACAACCGCGCCGCCCTCACCCACAAGATCGGCTACGCGCTGCGCCACCCCGGCCGCGTCGTCCCGTACCTCGGCCGGGCCGGCCGGGACGCCTGGCTCAGCCTGAAACACCGCGACCATGTCGGCTACTACCGGGCCGTGATGGCCTCGGACACCCGCCGCAACCCGGAGGCCGCGGTCGGCAGCCGGACCCACGACCGCTGGCTGGCGCTCGGGCAGATGCAGTTCGACTACCTCGTCGAGCACGGGCTGCGCCCCGAACACCGCATGCTCGACATCGGCTGTGGCAACCTGCGCGGCGGGTGGCGCTTCATCGACCACCTCGACGTCGGCAACTACTACGGGATCGACATCTCGCCCGACATTCTGATGGCTGCCAAGAAGACCCTCAGCGAGCGCCGCCTCCAGGAAAAGCTGCCGCACCTGACCATCACCGGCGACCTCACGCTGGACTTCCTGCCCAGCAATCATTTCGACGTCGTCCACGCGCACAGCGTCTTCTCCCACTCGCCGCTGGAGGTCATCGACGAATGCCTCGCGCACGTCGGTCGCGTGCTGACCGACACCGGGTTCTTCGACTTCACCTTCGACCGCACCGAGGGCACTGAACACCAGGTGCTGCGTGAGGACTTCTACTACCGCACCGAGACCCTCCTGGCCCTGGCGCGCAAGCACGGACTGCAAGCACGCTTCATGGAGGACTGGGAGGAGCGCCCGCACGGCCAGTCGAAGATACGCGTCAGCCGTTCACCCCTGGCCGCCGCGTAGGCCGGCCCGTCGGCGTGCGAGTGCGGGTGCGGCTTCGCGCCGCGCCCGAAGGCGCGCTTCCGCGGCCCTTTCCGCAGCGGCTCGGGGCAACGTCCTGGATCGCGGCATGCCGGGACTCGACCTTGCATCGTTCTTCCCGGACTATCCGCCGAGCGCCGTCGTCGTGCGGCCGAGGCCGGCGAGGAGGGCGGCCAGGCTCCGCCGCGGGACCGCGTCGATCAGCTGCCGCTCGACGGCATGGACGGCGGACCGGGCCGCGCCGAGACGGTGCCTGTCGTCTGCTGCCCGGTCCAGGCAGTCCTGGTGTGGCGGAGGCCACAGGAACCCCGCCGGAGCTGCGGAGAGTAACGGGTGTGAGGCAAACAGAACCATCGGAGTCGATGCGTGCTCGCATACGGGCGGGGGACCGTGCGGCGTTCGCCGACCTGTACGACGCATACGCGCGGGCGGTCTACAACCATGCCCTGCGCCTGACCGGCAACTGGTCGGAGGCCGAGGAAGCCATGTCCGAGACCTTCCTCGCCGCCTGGCGTACCCGGGACAAGGTGGAGCCGGAGGGTGGTTCACTCAAGCCGTGGCTGCTCGGTATCGCCACGCACAAGGCGCACAACGCCAACCGTGGGCTGCGCCGTCGGCTCGTCTTCCTGGCGCGCAGCCCGGCGCCCCGACCCGTCGAGGACTTCGCGGACGAGACGGCAGGCCGGATCGACGACGCCCGCCGGCTCGCGGTGGTGCACGAGGCGCTGGGCCGCCTGCGCCGCCAGGACCGGGAGGTGTTCGCCCTGTGCGTCTCGGCCGGGCTGGACTACCAGCAGGCCGCCGAGGCGCTCGGCGTCCCGGTCGGCACTGTGAGGTCGCGGCTGTCGCGCGCCCGGGCGCGGCTCGCCCGGATCAGCTCCGGTGAACTCGACCGCACCAAGGCGGAACCGCGGGGCCCTCGCGGAGAGAAGGAGAGTGAGACCGCGTTCGCGGCCATGTTTCTGCAGGAGGAAACCGGATGAACAATAGCAATCCGCCCTGCGCCGCTTCCGCCGGGCGTGAGGCTGAGGAGTTGCTGTCGGCTCCGGCCGAATGGGACCTCCCGCCGAGCAGACACCTCCACTACAAGGACGTACTGATGCAGCACATCGACCACGACCGCACCCCCGCCACTCAGGCTCGCCCGACACCACGCCGTCGGCTGGCGCGTGGAGCCGTGCTGTTGCCCCTCGCGTCGATGGCACTGGCCGGGGCGTTGGTCGTCACGCTCTCCGGTGGTGACGACACCTCCGTCCCGGTGACCCGGGCCGGCCAGGCCAACAGTGCCTCCGCCACCCTCAACCGGATCGCCGTCGCGGCCCTGGCAACCGATGCGACGCCGGTGAAGGACGGGCAGTTCGTGTACGTCGAGAGCCTGACCCGCTCGAACGAGGGCACCCTCGGCGGTCCCGTGCGGCTCGGTGCCCTGCACGAGCGGGAGGTCTGGATGTCCCAGGACTCCGGCCCCGTCACCAGGACCGGGTGGATCCGGGAATCCGGCAAAGGCGCCGTGATGCCCGGTCAGACGATTCCCATCGACTCCTCCGACGCCGTCCGGGCGGGCATCGACCACCCCACCTACAAGTGGCTGGCCTCGCTTCCCACCGACCCCGACGCGCTGCTCGAACTGCTCTACGACCAGACCAGGGTGGACGACGGCGAGTCGAAGGAGCAGGCGGTGTTCTCCAAGATCGGCGAGTTGGTGGGCGAGACGATCATGCCGCCCGCGAACGCCTCCGCCTTCTACAAGGCAGCCGCGAAGATCCCCGGCGTGCGAGAGATCCCCGATGCCGTCGACGCCGCAGGCCATCACGGCATCGGAGTCACACGGGAAGACGCCTCCTCCGCCACGCGTGACGAATGGATCTTCGACAAGAACACCCTCGCGTTCCTCGGCTCGCGTTCGTACATCACCCGGGACGAGACCAAGGGGATCACTTCCGACACCCTGTTCGGGACCAGCGCCATCATGCAGCGCACGGTCGTCGACCAGCACGGCAAGACACCGGCCAAGACCGACAGCTGACCTGCACGAGCGGGCACCCCAGGCCGGTGCGGTCACCGTCCGGGGGTGCTTGCGAGCTTCCAGAGGGGTGCCGTCACCCCCAGGACCAGTGCAGTTGTGGCCGACCTCGACGATCACCGCTCGACCGAGGCCGCTTACGTGGTGCATGGCACCTGACGTGCTTCTGCCGACCTCGTCCACCACGTCCGGGCATCGAACCGGTGCGTGTGCAGCGGCGGGTCAGCGCGGTGGGCACGGTCATGGTCTGCCGACAGGTCGTCTCCCTCGGCCGCCCCTACGCGGGGCAGACCGTGACCGTACACGTGTCGGACGCGACGATCAGCATCGACCTGGACGGCCAGGTCCGGGTGATCCGGCGCACGCCCGACGTCCCGGTCCGTAACGTGAAAGCGAACAAGCCCCACGGGGCTCCCCATGTTGGCCAGGCCCACCGTCAAGCATCACCTGGGACCAGAACGTCAGGCATCAGCTGGGATCCGACACGGACGTGTGGGGCTGTCCTACTTCGTTTAAACCGTAGTTGGCGGTGATGATCGGCTGGGCGCCGACCCTCTTCGCGGTGGCCATGAAGTGGTCGAAGTCGGTACCGGGCGCGGCCCAGCTGCCGCCGGTGACGGTGTGGGTCTTCCAGTGGTAGGCGTCCGCGACCGAGCCGCCGGGGAAGCGCAACTGCCGGACCCCGGCCGCCTTCATCAGCGACGCCGCCTTGGCGTCGTTCATGTAGGCGTCGTAGACCGCAGTGTTGAGGCCGACCCCGGTGCTGGGCACCGTGCCCAGCGAGGTGCCTGCATCGACGGTGACGGCGACGGTCGGCGCGGCGCCCGCGCTGAGCGCCAGGACAAGGTGGACTGGTTCTTCGCGCACATGGACCAGGTGGCGAACGCGCATGTCGCCGGCTTGCTGTTCGGCCCGGGGCAGCAGGAACAGACATCGGTCGAGACCGACGGCGGAAACCTGATCGGCAAGACCATCGCCTACCACAACTCGGGCGGTACAGCGCTCAAGTAGGCGGAGGTGCGAACCCGACCCCATCCCTCGATGGGGTCGGTTTTGTCCTCTTCGGCGCGGTGATGTGAACGTCGCGCAATTCCCCAGGCAGAGGTTCATGGCCGTCCCCATGGGGGATCGCGGAGTTGCTCCGCGACGGCCACGGACGGCGCTCTTCTCGGCCCGCCTTGGACCAGATACTTCACACCCGGGCGGCCCGACTCCTCACCGCTCATCCGCACCGCACGGACGATCGGGGAGGACGGAGCGGGTCTGGGGAATTGCATGACCGTCGACACGCTGAGGACTTCTCGGCTGGTGCCGGGCATGCTGCCGTCGGTGCGGGCGCCGATCGATGCGGCCCTGGCGAAGGGGATGATGGTGTTGGTAGGTGACGGCAGGAGGCCGAGCTCCATCGCGAGGTCGAGACAGTGCGGGCCGGTCCATGAGTGCGTCGATGTGGTGGAAGGTCTCCAGATCACGGCGCAGGTCGGGATCGCAGGCGATGAGGATCGCACCTTTGCCCGCCGGCCAGGCGTGGTCAACCTCGGACGCGATGGCCACAGCAGTGGTTCGGCGCGGCACTGCAGACGGACGCCATTCGGGCCTGAGTGTGCGGTACCGGACTGGACCGTCAGGTGATGCTTTCCGCACGGAGATCGGTGGCCGAGGACCTTGAGGCGAGGCATTGAAACTGCCGTGTGGACTTGTGCAGCCGCACCGAGCCGATCCACGGGACAGGCACACCCGCCCTGGGCAGCTGAGCCGTGTGGGTGACCACGGCTGACGCCCCTCATTGCGTCAGCCGTACATCCCTGCGCCCGTTTCGACCGGTCAGCGCCGACGGTCGACGTCGTTCACTGCACTCGGGGCCTGCTGTCCGGTGGGCGCTGGGGAGGGGGCGCGTCGGCTGCCTCGGGCGGGCGTGTCATGGGGGTTTCCGGGTGCGGCGGGCAGGTGGGCGCTGCGCCGCAGCCGCCAGACGAGGACGTCGCTGATGGAGGCGGCGGTGTGGAGCTCGCGCCGTCGGGTGGCTTCGCTCAGCAGGGCGGCCGGGTCGTGGCCGGCTCTGCGGGCGTCGTCGAGGGTGGCAGCCAGGGCGGGCCAGCTGGCCTCGGCCTGGACGCGGTCGGCCAGCACCAGCGCAAGCTGGCGCAGGGAATCGACGCCGAGGTGCGGCAGCATCTGCGCGAGTCAGATGCGGGGCGGCAGCACGCACGCGAGGCGTAGCCGCCCTGCCATCACGGGGCGTGGGGCTCGGGCCAAGTGCCGTGCCGGAGCCCCGCGCTCTTCAGCGCTGTACCCCTTGCACGGCAGATCCGAGATCGACCACATCACTCGCAATGCCATTTTCAATGGCATACTTGGAGTCATGGCTGATGACGACGTGGACTTCCTCCCCGGTGACGGCCCCACCAGCGGTATCTCCGTCACCCTGACCGCCGGCACCCTGCAGGCGATCCGTGAGCGGGTCGGCAAGCGAGGCGTCTCGGCGTACCTGGAGAGGGCGGCGCAGCGGCAGATCGAGCGGGACAACCTTGACGAGCTGATCGCCGACTTCGACAAGGTGCACGGTCCGGCCGACCCGGAGGCGGTGGCGGCCAAGCGGGCACGGCTCACTGGCGGCGCCTCGAATGCCGGGGCGGCCGCGTGAGCGGTGCCCTGGTCCTGGACAGCGAGGGTCTGGCGAAGGCCGTGCGGCGAGACCGGGAGGTTCACGAGTGGCTGACGGCCGCCCGCGACGCCGACCTGCCGGTCGTCACCTCCGCAGCCGTCCTTGTCGAAGTCATCCACCCGAAGATCAACGAAGCCGCGCTGAAGTGGACGCTGTCCCGGATCCGCGTCGAGCCGGTCACACAAGGCTTGGCGCAGGCTGCCGCCACCCTGCTGCGGGCCGCGGGGCTGCACGGCCACAAGTACGCCATCGACGCCATGCTGTGCGCGACCGCGCTCCAGCATCCTGGCCGGGTGACGATCCTGACGTCCGATGTCGAGGACATCGGTCTGCTTACCGCCGGACATCCACGTTTGTTGGCCGAGAAGGTGTGAGGCACCGAGCGGCGTCACCGACCGGTGCGGTCGGCGAGCCGCCGTCGCGGCTGTGCGCGGGCCGTCCGGGACGGCTGCCTGCGCGACGTGATCGAACGCCGCGACTCCGTCGTCCAGAGAGCACGGGCTGTACCACCGATCCGGTCGAGATCCTGCCTGGTGCCTTGATGGGGGCGTCCACTCGCCGATGGGCAGGCCACGCGGCGGACTCCCGGCCATGAACGATGCCCCGTGCCGTGCCGAGAAGGCCGCTGCACGCAGGAGCGGTGGCTGACACCGGGTGTGAAAGTGATCGACACCGCGAGCTTCTTTGGGACGTCGGCCATGAGATTCCCACCACGCTGTTGCCGTCGCTGCTGACCGCCACGCTCGGCGCGATCGAAGGCGTCTCGGACGCTCTGGCTGGCGCGGTCCGTTTCGGCGGCGGCGTGCTCACCGGCGTCCCGGCCCGCCGCCGCAAGGTCGCCGTCGGCGACTACGCCGCCAACGCCGTCCTGGGCGCTGCGACCGCCGGGGCTACCGCGGCCCAGCTGTTCACTCGGGAGACGGGAGCGGTGTTCACTCAGCGGATGTTCGCTCTGTTCACTCAGGAAACGCCCGGACTTTCGTTCAGAGCCTGGGCAGGTGGTCCGCTCAGAGCTTGAACGGCCTGGCGATGTTCTGGGCAGGGAGCAGGGCAGCGGTGTGTGCCGCTTGGGATGGTCGCCTACACCCGGCTCGTCCCGATTCTGCTGCCCGTCGACAGGCTTACGGAGGACGTACCCGCCGCACCTTGAGCGACGGCCCAAAGCCACCAGCACCCCTGCCGCGCGGCGCGGTCTTCCTGCCCAGCGAGGTACCTCGCGCGAGCCTACAAACGGAGCGCCTCTCCCGCGCCCGCTGGCCCCGGCGCGCCTCAAGGACGAAGCCGGGCAGTCACCCCCCTTCGCGGTCGACGCCAGCGCGAACTGACGCTTTGCGTATGCGACTTCACCACTCCGACGCCCGCAAGTGGCGCATGTCATAGAAAATGCGTCTCACTATTCGAGGCGATCGGGTGACGCGCCATCAGAATTTGCCCTTCGCATGCCTTCTGGTGGCGCATTGGTGCAACTTAGGGCGCGCGGAGGGCACGCCGCCCCCAAATTGGTCTAGACAACAAGCAAACCCCAGGCCGCTGACCTGGGGTTTTTCTCAAGAGCGGGTGACGAGAATCGAACTCGCGCTCTCAGCTTGGGAAGCTGATGTTCTACCATTAAACTACACCCGCGTAAGACGGCCGGGACGGCTCCGCAGAGTCGATGTCCGAACGCTCGCTCACTGTACCTCATCGCGGACCCCCGGTGCTCGGACCGTGGGGTCCGGGTGCGTTGGGGGTGGGGTGGAAGGGTGGGATCCCCGTGCGGGGGGCGCGAGTTGGGGCGTACCGTGGAGGGGTGGGAGAGGGTCCGGGTGAGGCCGGAGCGCCGCCTGGAGAGTCGTCTCTTTGATCCCGTAATGTGGCTTTTGTCGTCAGGGTAGTAAGCCGGACGCGGCTCTTGGGGAAGGGACTTGAGGGACTTGATGGAACGCACCGTCGTTCGTTGTGCGGACGGGCACGTCTTCGGCACCGCTTCGTTCCCGATGCAGCAGGCCGAGCGGCTCGGCCCCGGCCGGCTCGTGAGGTGTCCGCGGTGTGCCCGGCTCCGCAGTGTGGTGCCGGTCGCCCTGCAGAAGCGGTAGTGCCGCAGAAGCGGTAGTGCCGCAGAGGCGGTAGTGCTGCACAAGCGGTAGCGGGCTGGGCCGCTGCAAGATCGAAAGGCGCGCGGAGTCGTCACGATTGTCATGGCTCCGCGCGCCTTGCGTATCCTCGGGACGTGCTTCTCTCAGACAAGGACATCCGGGCCGAGATCGACGCCGGGCGGGTGCGTATCGATCCCTACGACGAATCCATGGTGCAGCCGTCGAGCATCGATGTGCGGCTGGACCGCTTTTTCCGGGTGTTCGAGAATCACCGGTACCCCCACATCGACCCCTCCGTCGAGCAGGCCGACCTCACGCGGCTGGTCGAGCCCGAGGGGGACGAGCCGTTCATCCTGCATCCCGGGGAGTTCGTGCTCGCGAGCACGTACGAGGTCATCTCGCTGCCTGACGATCTTGCCTCCCGGCTCGAGGGCAAGAGTTCGCTGGGGCGGCTCGGGCTCGTGACGCACTCCACCGCCGGGTTCATCGACCCGGGGTTCAGCGGTCACGTGACCCTGGAGCTGTCCAACCTCGCCACCCTGCCGATCAAGCTCTGGCCCGGCATGAAGATCGGCCAGCTGTGCATGTTCCGGCTCAGCTCCCCCGCCGAGTTCCCGTACGGCAGTGAGCGCTACGGCTCCCGGTACCAGGGGCAGCGCGGGCCGACCGCCTCGCGGTCCTTCCAGAACTTCCATCGGACCCAGGTGTGAGGGCGGCCACGACATGAGTGACGTGCGGGAGAACCTGACCTACGAGCGGTTCGGCGCCGCCATCCGCGAGCTGGCGCAGACCATCGCCGACGACGGGTACGAGCCGGACATCGTGCTGAGCATCGCGCGCGGGGGCGTCTTCGTCGCCGGCGGGCTCGCCTACGCCCTCGACTGCAAGAACATCCATCTGGTGAACGTGGAGTTCTACACGGGCGTCGGGACGACCCTGGAGATGCCCGTCATGCTCGCCCCGGTCCCGAGCGCCATCGACTTCTCCGACAAGAAGGTGCTCATCACCGACGACGTCGCGGACACCGGCAAGACGCTCAAGCTCGTGCGCGACTTCTGCCTCGACACCGTCGCCGAGGTGCGCTCCGCCGTGATCTATGAGAAGTCCCACTCCCTCGTGAAGTGCGAGTACGTCTGGAAGCGCACCGACGAGTGGATCAACTTCCCGTGGAGCGTCGAGCCGCCCGTGGTGAAGCGGGCCGGACAGGTCCTCGACGCCTGAGAGCAAGAGAACACCTGAGAGCAAGAGAACAAAAGAGAAGGGCCCCCGGGTGGAGTACCCGGGGGCCCTTTCCTGTGCAGGTCGCCGCTAGAACGTGCCCAGCTTCACTATCGACAGCAGCGCGATCAGCTGGATCGCCGACGCGCCCAGCGCCTTCGGCCAGGGCAGGTCGTGGGAGCGGGAGACCATCAGGGTCAGCAGGGCGCCCGCGCCGACCCAGGTGGCCCAGCCGAGGAGCTGGACGAAGCCCGCGTTGCCGCCGAAGAACATGGCGAAGACCAGGCGGGGGGCGTCCGTGAGGGACGTGATCAGCATGGACAGGCCGACCGTGGGCTGCCAGGCGCCGTCGCCGCCGAGCTGGCGGGCCAGGGTATGGGTGACCACGCCCAGGATGAAGGCGCTCACGACCATCGCTACGGCGGTGATCAGGACGATCGGGATCGCGTTGGAGAGCGTCGCGTTGATCGCGTCCGAGCGGGCGCCGTCGAATCCGAAGACGGCGAGGAGGCCGTAGAGGAAGGTGACGATCAGGGCCGGGGCCCACATCGTGTAGTCCCGCATGCGCAGGAAGGTCTGGGCGGGGGAGAGGATGATCCCCTTCAGCAGTTCCTTCCAGTGCAGGGGCGGGCCGACCGGGCCGGACGGGGCGGCCGAGCCGGCGTGGTAGGTCGCGCCCTGGGTGTAGCCGGCGGCCTCGTCGATCGAGAAGGCCTGGGTGTGGCCCGGGTTGTTCGCCGCGTACGGATCGTGGCCGCCGCCGTGGGCCTGGCCCGGGTAGCCGCCGTCGCCGAAGTACTCCGGTCCGTCGTCCGCCCGGCCGCCCGGGTAGCCGTACGGCTGTCCCTGAGGCGGGTACGACGGCTGCGGGTACGACTGCTGCTGCGGCGCCGACGGGTAGCCGTACGACGGGCCCTGGGGGCGGCCCCCGGGCTGTCCGTGCCCGCGTCCCTGGGCCGGCCCCCGTCCCTGGCCGTGCCCGTGCGACGGTCCCTGCTGAGCCTGTTGTCCCTGGGGGGTGCGGTTGTCCCGGCCCCCGCGTCCGATCCTGAATCCAGCCACGTCATCGAACGTACCTGGTCCCGGAGGGTGACGTGCCGGACCCGGGGGTACGGGCCCGGCTTTGCTGCCGACCTGTGACATCCCCTAAGGGACCGTCAGCGGATGCGCCGGGGACGCGCCAGGGATTTCCCCGGTTTCACCGGCCCGTCTTCACAGACCGGTCTTCACAGACCGGTCTTCACCGGCCCGCCCTCACTGCCCCATCAGGCGCCCCAGATGCGGATACCCCGTGGCCGGGACCCCCGTCGCCCCCGGCCCGAAGGACACCGCCCCCGTCGTCCGGATGCCGGAGGCCGAGCCGCGCAGGCTCCACACCGCGCCGTCGGAGTCGTTCTCCCCGTGGGCGCCGATGGAGAGGTCCGCCTTGCCGTCGCCGTTCAGGTCGGACAGGCGGACCGCCGAGCCGAAGAAGTCGTTGTCCTCGGCGCTGCCGGGGACGCCGGCCGTGTCCTGGGAGAAGGACTGGGCGCCGGTGCCGGTCAGGCCGGCGGCGGAGCCGCGCAGCACGGTGACGGCGCCGGTCTGCCAGTCGGGACCGATGGCCTCGTAGATCGCGCCGACGGCCACGTCCGCGTATCCGTCGCCGTTGACGTCGCCGACGGAGAGGGAGTGGCCGAACCAGTCCTCCTTCTCGTCGGTGCCGGGGACGCCGGGGCTGTTCTGGGTGATCGTCGCCTGAGGCGTGGTGCGGATGCCGTCCGCGCTGCCCAGGTAGGCGCGGACCGAGCCGCCGTCGTTCGCGGAGACCGAGCCCGGGGCGGTGGACGCGACCACGTCGTCGTAGCCGTCGCCGTTGAGGTCGCCGACGGCGGCCGTGCGCCAGGCGCCGGAGTGCAGGAACGTCTGGAGGATGAGCGGGGTGTCGCCCGTCGAGCCCGTGTAGACGAGCTGGCCGTCGTCGTACGTCCGCTCGTCGGTGCCGCTGATCACCAGGTCGTCGACGTGGTCCCCGTTGACGTCGGCGGCGGCCAGGCCCTGGGCGCCGTGGATGACGCCGGCCTCCAGCTCCGTCCGCAGCACGAACCGGGACGCGGCGCCGGAGGCCTTGGTGAAGCCGCCCCGGAAGACCCACACGTCCTTGCCGAGGCTGCCGACGGCGAGGTCGGCGCGGCCGTCGCCGGTGAAGTCGCCGACCGCCAGGGACAGGGCGTACTCGTCGTGCGCCGAGGACGCGGGGCCGGGGACGGTCCAGCCGCCGGAGAGGCCGTTCTTGCCGCCCCAGACGACGACCGCGGTGCCGGTGCCGTCGTTCTCGTCCGGGGTGCCGACGACGAGGTCGGCGTAGCCGTCGCGGTTGAGGTCGCCGGAGGCGAGGGATGCGCCGAACTCGTCGTTCGTCTCTGCCGTGCCCGGGATGCCCGTGGTGTTCTGGGTGATCACCGTGTGCCGGGCGGCGCTGATCCCCGACTTGGAGCCGTAGTTCACGACCACGGCACCCGCCCGGGCCTTTCCGCCGACCGTGGCCGACGGGGCGGCGGTGACCAGGTCGCGGTAGCCGTCGCCGTTGAAGTCGTCGGAGAAACGGGCGGGGGCCGCGGAAGCCGTGGTGACGGGCAGGGTGGTGAGCAGGCCTGTGGTCAGGGTCGCTGCCAGCAGGAAGGCGCGCGTGCGCATGTGCGATCCGTTCATAAGAGGGGGGCGGGCGTCAGTCCTGGAAGCCGCCGCCGAGGTCCGGCAGGACGACCGCTCCGCTCGTCGTCGGCGTGGTGGCGGTGCCGGGCAGCAGGATTCCGCCGCCGCTCAGGGCGATCGCCAGGTCGGCCTTGCCGTCGCCGGTGAGGTCGCGCAGGCGGAGGCTGTAGCCGAAGGCGGTGTCGGAGTCGGCGCGGCCGGCGACCGTCTGCGGGATCCAGGCGGAGCGGGTGCCGGTCAGGCCGCCGGAGCCGCCGCGGAAGACGTGTACACCGCCCTGGTCCTGCTTGCCGTCGACGTCCTCGTGGGGCACGCCGACCGCGAGGTCCGCGTAGCCGTCGCCGTTGGTGTCGGCGGCCGAGACGTCGTAGCCGAAGTCGTCGTCGGTCTCCGGGCTGCCGGAGACGCCAGCGGTGGCCTGGGTGAGGGTCGTGGAGCCACTGGGGCCGGCCGAGGTGCCGCGCCAGACGGTCACCGCGCCCTTGCCCTTGTCCTTGTCGGGCTGCCCGATGGCGATGTCGCCGTAGCCGTCCTTGTCGAAGTCGGCGATGACGGCGTTGGCGCCGAGGCCGCCGTGCCAGGCGGACTCCAGCGTCTTGGACGCGCCCGAGGTGAGGCCGGAGGAGGCGCCCTTCAGGAACCAGGCGCGCAGGGCCGGGGTGTCGTTCGTGCCGGTGAACTGCTCGCCGAGGACCACGAGGTCCGTCTTGCCGTCGCCGTTGACCTTGCCGGCCGCCAGCCCGGACGAGTACCAGCCGGCACCGTCCTTGTCGATCTTGCTGACGGTTCCGGTGCCCCCCGCCTTGGTGAACGGCCCCCGGTACAGCCAGGCCTCCCCGCCGCCGATGACCGCGAGGTCGGGCGAGCCGTCGCCGGTGAAGTCGCCGGTCGCGAGGTCGGAGCCGAAGTGGCCCTGCGCGCTGCTCGCGCTGCCCTTCGGCGCCACGTTGGTGCCGCCGGACAGGCCGGAGCGGGAGCCCCACACGATGGTGACCGAGCCGCGGTACTGCGCGCTGCCCACGTGTTCGGTCTGGTTGCCGACGACGAGGTCGGCGTAGCCGTCCTTGTTCAGGTCGGCGCTGGTGAGCGAGTCGCCGAACATGTCGTCCTCCTCGCCCGAGCCGGGCACACCGGCGCTGTCCTGGTCGATGACCTGGGTGTGCGAGGTGTCGAGGCCGTTCGTGCCGCCGTAGACGATCGTGACGGCGCCGCCCCGGTGGTTGTCCCGGTTGTAGCCGAGGTACGCGAGGTCGCGGTGGCCGTCGCCGTTGAAGTCGTCGTACTGCTTGGCGACCGCGGCGGTGGCCGGGGCGGCCAGGACCAGCGGGGTCAGGCCGGCGGCGAGGAGGGCGGCCGCGAGGGCGGCGGGGGTGGCCTTGCGCGGGTGAGGCATCGGTGTGGTCCTCCGGGAGGTCACGAAGCGGTCGTGCGGCCGGGCCCGCACGGCTGCGGGCCCGGCCACGGGGAGTACGGCGTCTCCGGCGGGCGGGTCAGTCGGCGAACACGGCGCCGAACTGCGGGGTGCCGGTCGTCGAGACGCCCACGGTGCTCGCGCCGAAGGTGCGCGAACCGCTCGTGGTGATCTTCGTGCCGCTGGACGGCAGGTAGGTGACCGCGCCGTCGCCGCCGTTCTCGTACGAGCCCACGACCAGGTCGGCCTTGCCGTCGCCGGTGACGTCGTCGAGCTTGACGTCGGCGCCGAACAGGTCGGCCTTCTCGTCGGTGCCCGGGACGCCCGCGGTGCTCTGCGCGAAGGCCTGGGCGCCAGTGGCGGTGTTCACACCGGAAGCGGAGCCGTACAGGACGGTGACCTGGCCGGTGTTGGTGACGCCGCCGATGTCCTCGTTCGGGCTGCTGACGACGAGGTCCTGGAAGCCGTCGCCGTTGATGTCACCGAGGTCGAGGTCCCAGCCGAAGCCGTCGCCCTTCTCCGCGGTGCCGGGCACGCTGCCGGTGTCCTGGCTGACGGCCTTGGTGGTGCCGGGGCCGGAGGCGGAGCCGTAGGTGATGTTCACCCGGCCGCCCTTGGAGGAGTTCGGGATGCTGGTGCCGTCGCTGGTGGTGGTGTCCCAGTCGGCGCCGCTGACGATGTCGCCGAAGCCGTCGCCGTTGATGTCGCCGATGGCGGTGACGATGCCGGACTTGAGGGTCTTGGCGGAGGATCCGCTCAGGCCGCTCGCGGTGCCGGGCAGCCAGTAGTTGGTGTTCCAGCCGTAACGGGTGCTGGTCTCGTAGCCGTCGACCACGAGGTCGGTGCGGCCGTCGCCGTTGACGTCACCGGCGGTCAGGTTCAGCGGGCCGAACGGGGAGTCGTTGGTGCCCGACTCGATGGGCGGTGTGACGGTGGTACGGCTGCCCGCGGTGCCGGTGCTGCTGAAGCCGCCCTTGTAGAGGTAGAGGGTGGCGGAGGAGCTGCCCACCACCAGGTCGGCCTTGCCGTCGCCGTCGAAGTCGCCGGCGGCCAGGTCCTTGCCCCAGTAGTCGTGGGAGCCGGCGGCCGGGTCGGGCACGTCGACGCCCTTGCCGGTGAGGCCGTTCACGGAGCCCCACAGGAGGGTGACGGCGCCGCCGTTGGTGTCGGTGCCGACCTTCTCGTACGGGGTGCCGACGACGAGGTCGTCGTAGCCGTCGCCGTTGAAGTCGGCGTACGCCAGTTCGGCGCCGAAGCTGTCGCCGGCCTCGGCGGTGCCCGGGACGCCGGAGCTGTTCTGGCTGAGGGTGGTGCGCTGGGCGGAGGAGACGCCGGTGGACGTGCCGTAGAGGACGACGACCTGGCCGGCGTTCTTGAGGCCGCTGACGTAGGCGGTGGCCGCCGAGGTGGCGACGTCACCGATGCCGTCGCCGTTGAAGTCGGCCTTGGCCACCTTGACGGAGTCGGCGGCCGTGGCGGGCGAGCCGGCGAACGTGAGCAGACCGCCCGTCAGCGCGGCCGCGGTGGCCGTCGCGAGGGCGAGTCGGCGGTGCGTGTGCATGCTGGTTCTCCTGCGGCATGCGGGGGGATGCCTGGCGGGGCATCCCGCAGTCGATGGGGTGCGGACGTCCGTGTTCGTCGCGGGTTGTCCCGCGGTTCACGGAGCGTTCGGCGATCAGGAGACCGACGTCGGGGCGTAAGGGTTGTACAGGAGTTCGGTAAATTCTTGAGACTGTTGTGACCTGAGGGGCGACGGCTACGGCGCGAGGAACGCCGAGCTGGAGAAGGTCACCGCCGGCTTCGCTTCCAGCAGCCCCCGCTTCGTCCCCCGGTACACGGCGACCGTGTCCCGCGTCTCGCCCCGGTACGTCCGCACCACCAGGTCCGCCCGCCCGTCCCCGTCGAAGTCGCCGGCCGCGAGGACGCGGGTCGTGCCGGGCGCGGGCGGCACGACGGTGAGCGCGCCCTTCGTCGACAGGCCGGCCGTACCGGCGCGGAAGAGGCGCACCCGGGAGGCGCTGGAGACGAGTTCGTCGCGGCCGTCGCCGTCGAAGTCGGCGGTGTCGAGCAGCGAGCCCGGGGCGGCGAGGCCGGCCCGTGCGGCCGCCGGGAGGTCGTAGCGCAGGGACGTTTCCCCCGTGCCGCCGACCGCCGCGTCCAGCGCCCTGCCCCTGCCGAAGCGGCCCAGGGCGACGTCGGCACCGGCGGGCAGGACGGCTCCGGTGCGCGTCGGGCCGGCGGGGCCGCCGAGGACCACGGCCGAGGTTCCGGTGCCTTCCGCCGAGCGGACGACGAGGTCGTCGTAGCCGTCGCCGTCGACGTCGGCCGCGGGGCCGGTGGGCACCTCGCCGGGGGAGGGCAGGGGTGCACCGGCGGCGCGCGGGGCGCCCTTTCGGCTGAACGGGCCGCGCAGGTACGACAGCCTGCCCCCGGACGCGTGCAGCACCAGGTCCTTCTTCCCGTCCCCGTCGAAGTCGCCGCACACCGGCTGGTCCGGCCAGTCGTTGCCGAAGCGGGCCCGGTCCGGGACGGTCAGTCTGACGGCGCGGCCGGTCAGGCCGGCGGGGGAGCCGAAGAGGATCTGCAACGGCACCGGGGGCCGGCCCTGGCCGTCGTACGGCGGGTCGGTCGAGACGATGAGGTCGGTGAAGCCGTCGCCGTCCAGGTCGCAGCTCTCCTCCGCGCCGAAGACGGCCGGAAGTTGCCCCTTGGTGGGGGCCGCCTGCTTCTTCGGGCTGAGCAACTGCCGGGCGCCGGGCGTGAGTCCGTGCGGGCCGCCGTAGACGATCCCGATGCCGGCGTCGTCGGCGTGCCGCTGCTCCTTGACCAGGTCATCGAGGACGAGGTCGCGGTGGCCGTCGCCGTTGAAGTCGTCGGGGGTCCTGCTGCCCTTGCCGTGCGGGACGGGGAGCCGGGCGGGGGCGTCGGCGATGCGGGTGGGGGTGGCGTGGCCGGCGTCCGGGGCGGTGGGGCCGCAGGCGGCGAGGAGCAGGGTGCCGCAGAGGGCCACCGCCGTGGACGTCCCGCCTCTTCGCACGCGCACCGTTCACCTCGTCAGCAGCCTCGCCCAACAACCTCGCAATGATGCACGTGTTCGAGTGGCGGGGTAAGGGGCGGGGGGTGCGGGCTCGGTCACGCGGCGGCGCCCCCTGCCGGGGAGGGCAGGGGGCGCCGGGGCGGGTCATCTGCGGGCCGCCTCCCACAGGGTCAGGGCGAGGGCCGCGCACGAGGTCAGTGCCGCCAGGGACGGCAGGGGCCAGCGGGTGCGTTCGAGGGCGTCGAGGCGGTCCTCGTGGTCGCCGAGGGTCTTGTCGGTCTGGTCGGCGCGCTGGAGGAGGAGGGCCAGGTCACCGCGGGTGGTGGCGAAGCCGACGTCGACCGAGCGGCGGAGGCGTTCGAGTTCCAGGGCGACTCCTTCCGCTTCGCGGGTGGTCACGGCGACTCCTTCTTGGGCTGCTCCTCGGACTCCTCCCTGCGCAGCCAGGAAGGCAGCAGCCGCTCCACCTCCGGGAGGGACATCAGGCGGGTCAGCGCGGCGGCGACCGCCACCACGCCGGCGACCGCGGGGGCGTCGCGGGCCGCGGGTTCCCCGGCGAGCAGCGGTACGAGGGCGACGAGGGTCTGTACGGCCGTCCGGAGGGTGCGGCGCGTGGCGTCGGTCATCGGTCGGCCTCCTCAGCTCGTGCGCGGCACCCGCAGCCGGTCCCAGCTCGCCCGGCCCGGAACCCCGTCGGCGGCGGCACCCGTATAGCCGAGCTTGCGCTGCCACGCGGCGTACGAGCGGACGTCGGCCTCGCCCCACACCGGGCCGGGGCCGACGGCGTACCGCCCGCATCCCTCGGCGACCAGGCGCTCGCCGACCGCCGTGACCAGGGCGCCGCGGCGGCCGGGCACGAAGTAGGCGGCGCCCGGGAAGGGTTCGCAGGTCACCGGGCGCAGGCCCAGGCGGGCCTCGACGCGGCTGCGCATGCCCGGCATCGAGAAGGACGGGTCGATCTTGCGGCGGGTCCACTCCTTGTGGCCGACCACGCTCGCGGCGGACCAGCCGTGGGCGCGGCACAGGGCCGCCGACAGGCGTTCCACGGCGGCGAGTTGGGCGGGCGGGTACGGGTCGCGGCCGGTGCCCAGGTTCTCGATCTCGAAGCCGTAGAAGCAGGAGTTGCCGTCCACGGCGTCCGGCCCGGGGGCGGGCAGCGGGGTCCGCTCGGCGCGTACCGCGGCCAGGACCGCGCTGGAGCCCGCGCCGGCGTGGTTGGTGCGGCCGTAGCCCACCAGGTGCACCGCGCCGTCCTTGGTGACCAGGCCGATGCAGAGCGGGCCGGGCAGCGCCGCGGTGCCGTCCCGGCACAGGCGGAGGCTGTCGGTGCCGGCGGTGTGGTGCAGCATCACGCCGTGGACCGGGCCCCAGGGGCCCTTGTGGTTGCGGTTGTGGGTACGCCAGTCGGCGTGTTCGCGTAGGGCGACGCCTTCGTCGCGCAGGGCGCGGACGAAGGCGTCGGCGGACAGAGGTGTTGCCATGGGCGGATCTCCCGGTGGTTCTAGGGGATCGGGTCGATGCGGATGAACCGGCTGTCGAAGTTGGCCGTGTTGGTGGTCGCGCCCGAGCGGTAGGCGGGGGTGCCGGTGTAGGTGGCGCCCGGGGTCAGGCCGGTGACCAGGAACTGGGCGGACACCGACGCCTTGGAGGTGCTGTTGAGGAGCGCGGCCCGGTTGTCGTCGGCCGCCAGCACCACCGTGTTGGAGGAGTTGCGGATGTTGGCCGACATGAAGGAGGAGTAGTTGGCCACCGACGACCAGAGGTAGCCGCCGATGGTGACGAGGACCTGGCCGGAGGCGGGTGCGGTGAACGAGGCCGCCATCGGGTCGCCGACCGCGTTGTTGAGGGTCTCGGTGTACGTCGCCGTGGCCGTGTCGCCCGCGTCGAGGTTGATCTTGTAGACCGGGCTCGGGGCGGCGGGCACCCAGGCCGAACCCGTGTAGTACATCAGCCGGCCCGGGGTGCCGATCCAGGCGAGCATCCCGGCGACCGGGCTGGTCACCTTGGCGTCGCGCGCGGCCGCGTCCGCGAAGCGCAGCACGGTACGGCCGTCCAGCGCGTCGGCGAGCGCCTTGAGGTGGGCCGGCAGATCGGCCGGGTCGGTCGCCTGCGGGTAGGGAAGGCTGCTCAGCGGGGTGTACTGGGTGCTCATGCGGGCTCCTCGGGTACGAGCGCGGACTGGACGGGACCGTCGACGACGACCGTGAGCAGGCCGTCATCCGCGGCCGGCGGCGCCTCATCGGGATCGGGACCGGGCGCGGCGGCCTCGGCGAGTTCGGCGAGCAGCTCGGGCGGGGGTTGCACGGGCAGTGGCTCGGGCGGGGTCTCAGACATGTGGGGGCTCCTGGAGGTCGGGCGCGGGGGCCTCGGCGAGTTCGGTCGGCAGCTCCGGCGGAGGCTGTACCGGCACCGGCTCGGGCCGGGTTTCAGGCAAGTGCCGCCTCCTTCACGTCGTTCCAGGTGGCGTTGGCCGCGAGTACGTCCGCGAGGGTGGCGTAGGTCCCGGTGACGTCGGCGTAGGTGGCGGCCGGGGCCGGGGCGGGCAGGGCCGGGGTGTCCGGGGTGAGGCCGGTGTCCTGGGGGACGTCGTTCGCGCGGACACCGCGCAGGCTCAGGGTCTGCTGGACCCCGCCGTCCGGGGACGCGGCGGTGGTGATGCCCACGACCCAGGCCAGCGTGTCCAGCGCGGCCCCGGCGGTGTCCACGAGGCGTACGACGTCGCCGAGCTGGATCCGCGGGTCGTAGAGCACCTGGACGTCCCCGAACACGGGCACCGGGTACTCGCCCGCCGCCCGCATCGCGTCCGCCAGCTGCCGCGCCGCCGTCACGTCCTGCACCCAGTCGCTGGCGTCGCCGTAGAACTCCTGGCGCCCGTACCAGCGTTCGCTCGCCGAGCCGGAGACGTACGACACCGCCTGCCGCTCCACCGGATCCCTGTCCGGCCGGAGCGGGACGATACGGATGGACGGCTCGCCCTTCTGCGTGACCGTGTACAGCGTCTGGGCGGTGCGGTTGGTCAGCCGCAGCACGATCGTGCCGTCCTCGCGGCGCACCATCGCGTCCACCGCGCCCTTGATCGCCGGCGCCCCGGCCGCCCGTGAGGCGGACACCCGGAAGTTGGAGCCGGAGGAGATCACGCTGTCGTCGTCCGTGTCCGGCGGCCCGATGTCCAGTTCGTCCTCGCCGAAGGTGTACGAGACGGTGAGGGTGCCGCTGCCGGGGATCTCCCGGACCAGGCTGTCGACGACCGCGTCCCCGGCGACCAGCCCCACCGCGCCGTAGTCCTTGGCGGGCTGCACACAGAAGTTGCGGCAGGCGTCGATCTCCTCGGTGACGGTGAGCGCGGCGATGTCCCGCACCGACGTCAGGGTCAGGTCCGCCTCCTTGGGCACGGTCGCGAACCGGGTGAAGTTGCGCCACCGGAACCGGCCGCGCTCGTCCAGTTCGGCCGTCGACATGCTCGCCTTGGCGATCTGCCCGATCGCCTCCCACTGCGACCCCGACACCTTGGGGACCGTGCGCAGCGGCAGGATCGCCTCGTCCAGCTCGCCGGTCTTCGTCCAGGTGCCGGCCTGGGAGAACTCGCTCGCCGACGGCACCGCCGCGAGACCGCTGGTGACCTGTACGTTCTCCACGGCCATGGTGGTCACCAGGCGCACCTTGCGCAGCTCGGAGACCGGCTGCGGTCCGCTGGTGAGCGTGAAGGACCCGGTGGCGCCGGTCCACGTCGTGCCGTCCGGGGCGGTCATGACCGGGCGGACGACGGGCAGCGCGCTGCTCCCGCTGACCGCGGTCAGATCGAGGAACACGCCGACGTGCCACACACCCCGCTGCGTCTTCATCGCGGTGCCGTTGTCGCTCCAGACCAGACCGCTGCCCGGCACGGAGGCATCGCTGCTGAGCGACCAGACGGCGGCCTGCCCCTTGACGAAGTCCAGGGCGAGGGAGAGCGTGCCGACCCCGGTGCCGGTGCGGTTCAGCTCGACGTCCAGGCGGACGGTGTCACCGATGCCGACCGCGTTGTTCACCCACGCCTCGACGAACAGCCGGCTGCCCGGCACGGTGACCCGGCTGCGCGGGAACCAGGAGGCCGTCACCCCGCTCTCGCCGGGCGGCAGCCCCTTGGGCACCAGCGCCATCTCGAACGGCGCACCGGCCCGCGACCAGGTGTAGTGGCGCGGGTCCGGCAGGTCCTCCGGCATGCCGAAGGGGGTCGCGAACCCGCCGTGCAGGGTGGCGTGCACCAGGCTCAGCGGCTGGCCCGCGGTGAACTGGGCGGCGCGCGGCGGGGGCGAGGTGAGGATCCCGGCCTGGCGCAGCAGCTCGTCCACGCACCAGGTGGCGGTGGTGACCGGCCGGCCCCAGTACAACCCCGTGTACGGGCGCGGGAGTTCGGCCGGTGCGCGCAGCCGCTCGGCGCCGTCCAGGGCGGTGAGCTGCACGCTGTCGGTGCCGGAGGCGGCGCTGCGGTTGCGCAGGGTGCCGCGGAAGACGGGCAGCGTGCCGCCGCCCACGCCCGCCTCGTGCACGACGGTCTGGCCGGGGCGGGCCAGGTCGCCGGTGGCGTGCGGAGCCCACGGCGAGTAGAGCGCGGGGGCCGGCTGGGTGCCGTCGCCGCCGAGCTGCAGGGTGAGCTGGGCGGCCGAACTGCCCGAGAAGGCGCGCATCGCGGCCGGCAGGTCGGTCGCGTACGACCGCTCGACCTGCCAGGACTGCACCTGCGCGGAGACGTCCCGGCCGCCCAGCCGGGTGGTGTGCGTGACGGTGCGCTCGCCGGCCGCGAGGGCGTTCTTCGTCGTCTGGTCAGCCCGTTGCACCGGTCACCTCCACCAGGTCGACGCCGACGTTCCGGTACGGCAGCGGACGGCCCGGGGTGTCCGAGTAGCCGGTGACGGCCAGCTTGGGCAGGCCGTCCCCGGGTACGTCGTCGGCGGCGCCGTCACCGCCGTACGTCAGGCAGGCGCCGGCGAGGGAGTAGGTGCCGGCGGTGCCGGTCTTGGCGGTGGGGGTGAGGTGCGTGGCGCCCGCGGGCACGGTCGCCGCGACGAACGGCCCGGTCGCCGACACCGTGCTGAGATACGACCCGTCGGCCTTCTTGAAGTCGATGCCGACGGACACCGTGCCGAGGGCGGCGAACGCGCTCGGGGCGCGGAAGGACACCCGCAGCCCCGCGGCGGCCGGGAAGTTCCCGCTCCACGGCACGCAGCGCCAGGCGACCTGGCCGGTGGCGTCGGCGGCGGTGAACGCGAAGACACCGGGGGTGGTCTCCGTGACGGCACCGGTGGCCGACACCCTGAACCACTGCGCGAGCCCGCTCGCCCCGGCCGGCCCCCGGCCCGTGGCCTGCGCGGGCTCCAGGACGTTGCCGGCGGCGGGGTCGATCAGCACGAGCGGGCCGACGCCGTTGCCGCCGCCGTCGACACGGCGGGCGAGCCGGTCGAGGACGCGCGCGGTCTGCGGCTCCAGCATGTCCCAGCTGAGCTTGACACGGCGGACGGGCGGCGCGGTGCGGCTGAGGGTGATCCGGCCGGAGAGCGCCTTGAACTCGCTGACGCCGAGGTCGGCGGCGCGCTCGAACGACTTGGCCGCCCGGTCGATCTCGTACAGGGCGCCGGGCGGGCCGATCCAGAGGTTGCCCATGAACTCCTCCTTATTGAGGGCCGGTTGTCACCGGCGGGCGAGCTGCCGCTGGCCGAGGAACACGGCGCGGGCGATGGTCTGCGCGTCGACCTGGACGACGACGGGCCGCTCGGCGAGCCGCTCCACGGCGGCGGCGAGGCGGTGCAGGCCGCCGCCGGAGCCGAGCACCCGGTCGAGCTTCGACAGCGGGATGACGGCCTCGGACTCGCCGGCCTCGCCGAGCAGCGCGAGGGTGCCGCCGGTGCGGGCGGGCACGATGCCGCCCTGGGCGAGCGCGGGGATGTTGGGCAGCATCGGCAGGTTGACGCCGAACTCGCGGCCGCCGAAGTGGGGCACCCAGCCCGGGATCTTCACATGGATGCGGTTCAGGGCGCCGATCATCGCGTTGAGGCCGCTGATGTAGGCGCGGGGCAGGGCGGTGAAGGCGTTGATGATGCCCTTCATGACGGACTTGATCGGCCCGGCGTGGTTCTTGATGGCCCCGTAGATGGCGTTCCAGGCCCACTTCACGCCCTTGGCGAGGGCGGCGGAGATCTTGTCCATGTTGATGAACTGCGAGATGAGCGGCGCGAGCAGGGTCATGATCAGCCCGAAGGCGTTGGCCTTCATGGCGGTGTTGAGCCCCTTCTGCGCGAGGGTGGCTCCCTTCAGCCCCGTACCGAACCCCTTCATCGAGGTCCCGCTCGTCGTCGCCTTCTTGCCGGCGTTGCCGACGGACTTCTCCACGGCGTCGGACTGACGCTTGACGTCACGCAGGGCGTTCCTGGCGTTGTTGGAGGAGGACTTGAGGTGGTCGAGGGATGTCTTGAACTTGCCGGTCGAGGTCACGGACGCGCCGAGGGCGCCCTGTGCCCCCTTGGACGCGGACTTGATGGAGTCGATGCTCTTTCCGCCCTGCGCGGCGGCGCTGTGCAGCTGACGGGCGGACGACGACGCCTGTGTGGCGGCGCTGCGGAAGCGGGCGAGGGACTGAGTGGCCGTGGCCAGGCTGCTGGCAAGGGACACGGAAAGCTCCTTCCTGAGCCGGAGGTACCGGCCCGATCGGGGGTCAGGCGATCTGGGACGCGGCCTGCTTGGCCTCCTTGTGCAGATCGCTCAGCGACCGCGTGAGGGCGACGGCGGCACTGCGCATGCCTTTCAGGCGGTCCACGTCGATCTGGCTGACCGCCACTTGGCCGCCGGGCTTCGGGGCGGAGCCCACGCCCAAGAACTTCTCGCTCTTCAGTTCCAGGCCGATTCGGTCCAGCAGCTTCTTCCCCAGCACATCCCAGTTGAGGAGCTTGTTGAAGCCGAGAGTCGCCACTACCGCGACGGTGGCCGGAAGCCATTCCTTCTTGAGCAGGTTGCCGATGACGTCGGACAGGCCGGTCAGCGGCGAGAGCTGCTCCACCAGGCTCGGTTTGTCCTCCTCCTTCTTTTTGTCGGCCCCTTTGCCGCCTGCGGGTTTGCCGAGACCTTGGATCGCCTTGTCGAAGTGGGCTTTGGTGACCCATGTGTCCTGTCGGCCGGCCAGGAGCGTCTTGACTTCGACGACTTTCTCGTAGACCTCTTCATTGGTGCGATTGGTCACCTTTCCTCCTGCTTCCGATGGGGTGGGCGCATGGCCTAAGGTTTCGTGACGGTTGAGGTGCCGGTGACGCTGGAGGGGTGGGGAACGTGCTCGACGGGCTGCGCGAATACGGGCCGGCTGTCCTGATCTTCGGAATCCCAGTTCTGGCCGGGGCGATCCTGTTCATCTGGCGTGACGGAGCGCTGCGGCGCCGGGGAGTCACCGTTCGCGCCCGGTGCGTCAATCAGGGCCGGAACAAGGAGGGGGCGGTCGCTCTGCGGCTCCAGTACGAGGTCGACGGCGCGCAGTACGCCATCACGACCCAGCACTACACGTTTCCTCCGGCGGGAATCGGCCAGACGGTGGACGTCGTTTACGACCCTGTGCACCCCTCGTACGGGCAAATGGCATCGGAATTGGGCCGGGGTATCGTGCCGTGGATCGTCGGCGGCATCGCGACCGTGCTGCTCGTGCTGACGGGGATCTCCTACCTCTGACCCCCACCCTTCCTGGGGGTCATTGCAGCGATTTTCGAGATCTGCGCAGGTGTCGCCGCCGCCGCGTGGGGGGTGAACCTCTTTGTGCACGGCTTGCGTGAGCACGGGCGTAAAGTCACGCAGGAGGTCGAGATCCGTGATTCCGTCAAGCTGTCGACGGGAATTTCGTATCGATTCACGCCGGTTGACGCAAAGTCCGGTTCCGCTTCCCGGGACTTTTCTGGAACCCCACGCGGATTCAGTGGTCCGCAGTTCTCGCCGGGGGAGCGAATCAGCTCCGGTTCTCAGGCGAAGAACTGCTGGATCTCCCGGAGCGAGGGCAGGGGACCCGCGTCCCGGTCAGGGGCGGGCTCCTCCTCGGTGTCCGGCGCCTGCCCCGGTCGCGGTACCGGCCGCGGATACTCCGGCGGCTCGCTGTCCTCGTCCCGGTTGACCGTCGCGAACATCCAGTTGGCCTCGGCCAGTTGATCGACCGTGGCGGCCAGCAGGTGGTCCGTCACCGACCACTCCGCGGCCTCCCCGTGCAGCTCCCGCAGCAGTGCGCTGTCCCGCGGCAGATGCCGGACCAGCACCGCGAGCCGGCGCGAGGTGAGCCGGCCGCGGTGCCAGTCCAGGAGGTCGACGCCGTAGTGGCGGAGCAGATCCGCCTCCAGGGCCTCGGCGTGCTCATCGACGAGCGCGCCGAGGCTCAGCCTTCCCCCAGGCCGAGCCCCGTCTCCTTGCCGTAGGTCTCCAGGATCGCGGCGATGTCCTGCATGGTGACGTCGTGCTGCTCGAAGCGGGCGAACTGCTCCTCGCCCAGCAGGAGTCGGAGCAGCCCGTCCACGTCGTTGTCGTCGAGGTCGCGCAGCTTGCGGGCGGTCGTGCGGGTGAGCTCGGTCGGCAGCGTGAAGCGGTCGCCGTCCAGGGCGAAGGACCAGTCCCGGCCGAGGGCTTCCAGGCGCTGGGCGCGGGCGGCGTTGACGTCGAAGGCGGTCATGTGAGGCTCCCTGTGGGTGAGTTGGGGCGCGCGCCCGGCGTGTGCGCACACGCCGGGCACACAGCGGGGGTTACGGCGATCAGGCCAGCGCGGCCGGGTCGTTGACCAGCCAGGTGGCCAGCGGCTTGGTCGGGTCGTCACCGGACAGCGCGGTGAAGGTGACGCCGAGCTTGACCGCGCCCGACCGGCTCAGCGACAGCTCCTCGACCTCGGAGACGGCGCCGTACGGGATCACCAGGCGGTAGCGCAGGTCCTTGGTGCCGTTGTTGTCGGTGAAGTCGATGGCGAGGGCGCGCTGGTCCTGGCCGCCCGGGGCGCCGGAGATGTCGATCTTCTGCGCGGTGGTCTCCGTGGTGGACCCGGAGGCGACGATCGAGGACGACGGCACGCCCAGGTAGAACGGGAAGGTGTCCTTGTTGATCTGCAGCAGCTGGAACTTCAGGGTCAGGTCCCGGTCGGAGAGCATGAAGCGGGCCGGGGCCATCGACTGCCAGGTGTCGACCGGGTCGTTCTTGTCCTTCTTGTTGAACTTGACCCCGTCGGACGAGGTGAAGCCCAGGTTGACCCACGGGGCGGCCAGCGCGGTGGTCTCCTTGACGGTGGTCCCGGCCGGGGCCCACCAGACGTTGCCGGTGCCGGCGATGCGGATCTCGGCGTTCTTGAAGCCTGCCATGTGTACTCCTCAGTGTTGGTCGGTCATGCCGGGCGGATCGAGAGCCGGAGCGTGGCGAGGTAGCGGTTGCCGGCCGGCCGGTTGTAGTCCGGCAGCCAGCGCGGGCCGTCGGCCTCGTCCACGTCGGTGACGAGCGCGGTGCCGTACTGCGTGCCGGGCAGTTCCAGCACGCAGGCACGGGCCGCGTTGGCCGTGACGAGCGCGGTGGTCTTGTCCGGCCCGTACACCTCCAGGTCCACCAGCGGACGGTCGAGGTGGAGGTCGTCGATCCAGGCGCCGCCGGCGCGGGAGACGAGGACGACCTGCTGGGTGCCGTCGAACCCGGCGGGCGGCCGGTTGTCGACCGTGGTCCCGGCCATCTCGGTCCGGTTCTTCAGGAAGTCGACGACCAGCCGCTCCACGTCGGGGAAGTTCAGGATCGCCACATGGACGCTCCCTTCGGGGAGATGCGTGGTGATGCGGGGAGAAGGGCCCGGGTTTCCGGGCAGCAGAAAGCGGCAGGTCCGCCGCCCGGGATGTGGGCGCAGCTCTGCCGCTGCATTCAGTGTGACGGGGTGGCGCCGATCCTGCAACTGACGTTGTTTCAGGGGGAGTTGGGGCTTCGCGCGCACGTGAGGGCCCCGCCGCGATCGTGCGGCGGGGCCCTGGTGACGTACGACTGCCTCAGCGAGTGGTCAGCGAGTGGTCAGCGACCGGCGCGAGCGCGGTACGTCGCCCGCTCGGCGGCGAAGACGTCCTCCAGCCGGTACAGCTGCCGCCTGCCCTGTGTGCCGGCGGGCCGCAGATGCCCGCGCTGCACCCACTTGCGAATGGTGGCCGGGCTGACACCGGCCTCGGCGGCGGCCAACTCGGCGGTGATGAGGGGGGTGTTCACGAGGCGACCTCCGCTTCCGCTTCCGTGTCATGGCTCTTGCAGACGGGGTTCACACACCGCACCTCGGCCCGCTCCGGGAACGCCCGCAGCGAGACCGAGTCGCAGGCGGGGCAGCGCCCGGGCAGCCGGACCAGTTGCTCGGGGTCGCCGAGGGTGCGGGCGCAGCGGGCGGCCATGCGCCGGGTCTCGTCCTCGACGTGCGCGGCGAGGACGGGGTCGGCGGCGACCCGCTCCAGCAGCCCGGCGATCCGGCGCAGCCGCACCGGCACCGGGGCGGGAGGCACGGACCGCAGACCGAGCCGCTCCCGCACGGCCTCCTCCAGCTCGACGACACCGTCGGTGATGTCGCGCAGGGCATCGGAGACGTGCAGCCGCACAGGGGCGGTCGTACCCCCGACGGCCCCGCCGCCGCGCCGTTCCCGCAGCCCCCCGTGGGCTGCGGGCGCCAGCTCGGCGACGAGTTCGGGAAACCGCTTGAGGAGCGAGCCGATCCACACGGCGGCTCCGGCGTCCGGGACAGGCGTACGGCTCGTACTGCTCATACGACTCGCACGGCTTGTACTACTCGTACGGCTCGTACTGCTCATACGGCGACCACCCGCCCGTTGCGCCACAGCCGCCCGCCGCTGACGCCGTCGAACCAGTTGTGCGCAGGATCCACGATGGCCTCGCACTCCCGCCGGATCGGGCATTGATTGCATGCGCGCAACGTACGGCGGGCATCGGAGGGGTTACGGGTGAAGACGAGGCGGGGTGGAAGGTTTGCGCAGGCCGCAGCCCTGCGCCAGTCGAGTTCGCTGGTCACGTGTGATGCCTCCCGGAGGGAATGGAATATTTGTTCGACACGTGCGAACGCTGGCCAGCGTGGCACCGTGCGAGCGCGAGCGCAAGCGTTTAGCGGTGCCAGTGTGACGGAATGAGATGTGGCGGTCGCCCTTAGTGCTGACTCTCCGGTGATGCGTGCACTCTCGGCGCGCGGTGTGCGAACATGTGTTCGAAGGTGAGGTGAAGGTGTGAAAGCTCCTTGCGCGCGTGCGCGCACCGAACATGTGCGCGCGCGATCGGTACGCTGCTCCCTCGACGAGGGGAGAGCGGAGCATGGCGTCGAGCCCACGTATGGAGCGTCTGGAACGCACCGACGGACTCGAGGAGTTCGCCGCATGGGTCGAGGACCTGATGCGACAGCGCGGTTACGTCATCGACGGACCGCGCGGCGGCGGCAAGTCCCGGCTGGCGGACGACGCGGGGGTGCACCGGGCGGCAGTCACCCGGCTCCTGCAGCGGCAGAGCATGCCGGACCTGGAGACGATGCGCCGTCTGGCCGGCGTGCTGGGCGTACCGCTGCGGGACATGCTGATCCGCTCCGGACGCCTGTCGGAGGAGGACCTGCCGCTGGAGCCGGTGCCGGGCGGGAGCTGTGCGCCGGCGGGCCGGATCAGCCCGGAGGAGGCGGCCCGGCGGATGGGGGTCCCGGAGGATCTGCGCGGCCTGTTCGCGAAGGTGGCCCGGCAGTTCCTGCCGGAGGGCGGTTCTGGCGGTTCGTAGCGGAAGGAGTGCGCGGATGGCGAGCGATGCGGACCGGATCGACCAACTGCTGGGCGCGCTGCTGATCGAACTCGGCGAGAAGATACGGCAGGCCGGCGCCGAGGGCGTCCGCATCCTGACGGACGAGGAGCTGCAGCGGTCCCACCTCCAGTGGTACCGCATGGGCTGGGAGGAACACGCGAGAGCGGTCCGCCCTTACGGCCCCCCGCATTCCGCCACCGCTCCTCCACCTCCACACCGGGGCGACGCCTCCCTGGGCTCGCCTCCGCGCTCCACAGGTTCCTCCTCGTCGGCGGACCCCTCCTCCGACGCGTCCCGCCCATCCGGCCACCCCGCCGACCCCGACCCCCTGACCGAGGTGGGCCGCCTGCTCAGCTTTCCCCGGTCCGGGCGAACCCACCTGCCTGAGCCGGACAGAGGGAGCCGAGGCAGGATGGACCCATGAGCGTAGTCAAGATCAACGTGCTGACCGTTCCTGCTGAGCAGCGGGAGACCCTGGAGAAGCGGTTCGCTTCGCGAGCCCACGCCGTCGAGAACTCCGACGGCTTCGAGTGGTTCGAGCTGCTGCGCCCCGTCGAGGGCACCGACACCTACCTCGTCTACACACGCTGGCGGGACGAGGAGTCGTTCCAGGCGTGGATGGAGGGCCCGATGAAGTCCGCGCACCAGGGTGGCGGCGAGGGCGCCGAGCGGCCCAAGCCCGCGGCCAGCGGTTCCACCCTGTGGTCCTTCGAGGTGGTGCAGCAGGCGGGGCCGAAGGGCGAATAGCGAACAGGTCGCTGTGGCCTGTAAACGGCGAGGCGCAGTACGAGTCCCGTCCCGTCACTCCGGCGCGAACTCGTACTGCAACTCGTAGAGGTGCCCGGCTTTCACCATGGCCGTCACCTCGATGGGACGGCCGTGGTCCGTGTAGACGACACGAAGAGTGCACAGGACGGGCAGGCTGCTGGGCAGGCGTAGCGCCTGGAACTGTTCCTGCGTGGGCACGCGGGCCGAGACCCGGTCCACGCTCTGGCGGGCCGGATGGCCGAGTGATGCCAGGAGCGCGGGAGTCCCGCCCTTGATCCTGCGGCGTTCCATCAGCGGCGTGCCCCGGGCGATGTCCAAGAGGTAGTAGGACTTGACCAGTTCGGCCGGTTCGTCGTCGACCAGCAGGATCTGGCTCCGGAGCAGGACCGCGCTGTCCTCCGGAAGGCCGAGGGCGGTGCGGACGTCCGCGGGTGGGCGTGTCTCTGTCACGTCGAGGAGGGTGATGTGGGCCTCCGCGCCGTGCTTCTCCGCCTCGGCGAGCCAGGGGTAGGCCTCTCCGGCGGCGGCCGGTGCCAGGGACGCGGCTGGGCGTACCGTGCGTTGCCTGTGCTCCCGGACCGTCACCGCCGCACCTGCGCGCCCGACCACCAGACCCTCGTCCTTGAGGAGCTGGAGCGCCTTCTGGACTGTGGCGTTCGAAGCGTCGAAGCGGCTCCTGAGCTGTGCGGTCGAGGGCAGGTTGGCTCCCGGCCGCAGCTCGCCGCTCATGATGTCGTCGCGCAGGTCGGCGACGATGCGCTCGTGCCGCGAGTTGGCGCTGGCCGCCCTGGGGCAGGACATGCCCGGCCCGTACTGGATCCACGGGCTGGAGGTCGCGTGACCCAGCCGCCGCGTCTGCTGCCCTGGACCGGTTCCGGGGGCAAGCCCTGTTACCTGATCACCGACGACGGTGACGGGCCGCTCTCCCGACTGGCCGACGCCACGGAGTCCGTTCAGCTCGGCATGGGTGGCCAACTGCTGGACCATGCACGGGAGATACTGCCGGGCACTGCGCCCGGCGAACTCGTTTCCTCGCCGAGTGCTTGACCAAGGCCCTCGACGACGCCCTCCGAGTCGCGGAGAGCCGGGGGCGGCGGCTGGAGCGGCTGAACTGAGCCGAGCCGCTCAGTGGGCCCCGCCTCCAGTGCAGCGCGAAGGGCGTGATCCGTTCGGCCGCCCTGCCTGGCACCGTGTCAGATCACGCAGAAGCATGTTCCTGACCCCGGCCCCGCAGCCCAGCTCAGGAGACGCCATGCACCGTAGCCCAGACCGACATGCGTGGAGGCGAGCGGTGCCGCGGAAGTGTTGGCTGCTTCTGCTGTCCGTCGGGATGATCGCAGGTGCCCTCGCCTCCGGCAGCGCGCGGGCCGCCGATGGCGTCGGGTCCGCGGACCGGCGCTGCGACAGGACGCCGACCGACGTCGGTGTCGAGGAGCACTACCTGGACTTCACGGTGCCGCCCGGGCTCATGCCGGACGCGCAGTTCGACGGCCGCGCCGCGAAGATCCAGGTCCACCGCGTCCAGCCGGTGTACGCCCACGGGAGGTGTCCGAACGTTCCGAGCAGAGCCGCGGTGCTGGTCCACGGCCGCAGTCTGCCCGGCACACCGGTCTTCGACCTGCGGCAACCCGTCTCCCGGGACGAGACGCTCAGCATGCAGCAGGCCCTCGCCCGGGCGGGCATCGACACCTTCGCCCCGAGCCTCCTCGGCTACGCCCGCTCGACGCGGTTCGACACCGGGCTGGACGATCCCGGCAACGCGAGCCTGAGGCCGTATCTCCCGGACGGCTCCTGCCCCTACCCCGAGGGGTGCGACCGCAGCCACCTGCCCTTCTTCCGCCTCGACCAGCAGGGGACGCTGCTGCTGGACAACCCGCTGGGCGGGGCGCGGGCCGCGCACTCCAGCAACTCCCGCTTCGGCCGCACCGACGTGTGGGTGCGCGACGTCCGCCAGGTCATCGACGACGCGATCGCGCGGGCCAGGCCGACGGACGGCAAGGTCACGCTGGTCGGCTACTCGCTCGGCGGGAACACCGTCGGCCGGACCCTGTACGCGGCCAACCCGGTGCTCACCGGCAGCGACGCCGTCATCGCGAAGGTCAACCGCGCCGTGTTCTCGTCCTCGCTCTTCGGCACACCGACCGAGGAGGCGGCACCGGCGACGGGCTTCACGAGCTTCCCGACGAGCCTGACCGTCCGGGCGGACAGCGACGGCGCCTGGGCGATGCCGCACGACCGGGACGTCGCCTGCACCGGCCACACCGTCCCGGGCAGCCAGGAACAGATGTGGAACCAGCTCATGGAGGAAGATCCGGTCGGCAGAAGCTGGGGAGGGAGCGACCCCGCCCGTCCGACCGGCGTCAACCGCACGCCGACCTTCTCCAGCTACGGCTGGAACTCCACCGTCGCGCACCAGCAGACCACACCCTCGCTCGTCATCGACGGCCTCGACGACACGACACCGATGGCGACACCGGCCGACTCGAGGGCCCTCTACGACAGCCTCGGCACGTCGAAGAAGGTGCTGGTGCAGGTGCAGTGCGCGAGCCACGCGATGCTGTGGGAGGGCTGCTCGGGGTCGCGCTGCACACCGCGCACGGGAAGGCCCTACGGCATCCCCGCCGGCCGTGTCTGGCCCGGCCCCCACGCCACGGTCCAGGCCGCGATCACCGAGTGGATCAAGAACGGCACCTTCACCGGCGCCACGAACGGACGCTTCACGGTCGACGAGAGCGGCGTCGCGCATCCCGCTCCGTGACGGCCGCGGCAGCGTGGCCCCGGCACACGACGGCGCCCCCTGCCTGTGCGGGTCAGGGGGCGCCGTCGGGTCGTACAGCCGCAGTGTCGTACAGCCGGCGTTACTTCACCGGCTCCGGCTCCGGCTCGCTCTCCGGCTCCGGCTCGCCCGCCGGGTCGACCGGCGTCTTGACGGACTCCAGGAGCAGCTGGGAGACGTCCACGACCTGGATGGACTCCTTGGCCTTGCCCTCGTTCTTCTTGCCGTTGACCGAGTCGGTCAGCATGACGAGGCAGAACGGGCAGGCCGTCGAGACGATGTCGGGGTTGAGGGAGAGGGCCTCGTCGACGCGCTCGTTGTTGATGCGCTTGCCGATCCGCTCCTCCATCCACATCCGCGCGCCACCGGCGCCACAGCAGAAGCCGCGCTCCTTGTGGCGGTGCATCTCCTCGTTGCGCAGGCCCGGGACCTTGCCGATGATCTCGCGCGGGGGCGTGTAGATCTTGTTGTGGCGGCCCAGGTAGCACGGGTCGTGGTACGTGATGATGCCCTCGACCGGGGTCACCGGGATCAGCTTGCCCTCGTCCACCAGGTGCTGGAGCAGCTGGGTGTGGTGGATGACCTCGTAGTCGCCGCCGAGCTGCGGGTACTCGTTGCCGATGGTGTTGAGGCAGTGCGGGCAGGTCGCGACGATCTTCTTCGCCGACTTCGGCTTCTTCGTCGACTCGTCCTCGTCGTCCTCGCCGAAGGCCATGTTGAGGGCAGCGACGTTCTCCATGCCGAGCTCCTGGAACAGGGGCTCGTTGCCGAGGCGGCGGGCGGAGTCACCGGTGCACTTCTCGTCGCCGCCCATGATCGCGAACTTCACGCCCGCGATGTGCAGCAGCTCGGCGAAGGCCTTCGTGGTCTTCTTGGCGCGGTCCTCGAGGGCGCCGGCGCAGCCGACCCAGTACAGGTACTCGACCTCGGTGAGGTCCTCGATGTCCTTGCCGACGACCGGGACCTCGAAGTCGACCTCCTTGGTCCACTCCAGGCGCTGCTTCTTGGCCAGGCCCCAGGGGTTGCCCTTCTTCTCCAGGTTCTTGAGCATCGTGCCCGCCTCGGAGGGGAAGGCCGACTCGATCATGACCTGGTAGCGGCGCATGTCGACGATGTGGTCGACGTGCTCGATGTCCACCGGGCACTGCTCCACGCAGGCGCCGCAGGTGGTGCAGGACCACAGGACGTCCGGGTCGATGACGCCGTTCTCCTCGGCGGTGCCGATCAGCGGGCGCTCGGCCTCGGCCAGAGCCGCGGCGGGCACACCGGCCAGCTGCTCCTCGGAGGCCTTCTCCTCGCCCTCCACGGTCTTGCCGCCACCCGCGAGCAGGTAGGGCGCCTTGGCGTGGGCGTTGTCGCGCAGCGACATGATCAGCAGCTTCGGCGACAGCGGCTTGCCGGTGTTCCAGGCGGGGCACTGCGACTGGCAGCGGCCGCACTCGGTGCAGGTGGAGAAGTCGAGCAGGCCCTTCCAGGAGAACTGCTCGACCTGGGAGACACCGAAGACGTCGTCGTCACCGGGGTCGGTGAAGTCGATCGGCTTGCCGCCGGAGGTCATCGGGAGCAGGGCGCCCAGGGAGGTCTCACCGGTGGCGTTCCGCTTGAACCAGATGTTCGGGAAGGCCAGGAAGCGGTGCCAGGCGACACCCATGTCGGTCTTCAGGGCGACCGTGATCATCCAGATGAAGGAGGCCGCGATCTTCACGCCCGCGAAGAGGTAGGTGAGGTTCTGGAGCGTGGAGACGTCCATGCCCCGCAGCCACGACACCACCGGGTACGAGAGGAAGAAGGATGCCTCGTAGCTGTCGACGTGGTGCTGTGCGCCCTCCAGCGCGTGCAGCATGAAGATGCAGATGCCGACGGTGAGGATGACGGCCTCGACGAAGTACGCCTGGCCGAAGTTGGAGCCGGCGAAGCGGGACTTGCGGCCCGGCTTGTTCGGCTTGCTCAGCTGGCGGATCACGATCAGGACCGCGATGCCGAGCACGGTCATCGTGCCGATGAACTCGACGAAGATGTTGTACGGCGCCCAGTCGCCGATGATCGGCAGGATCCAGTCGGCCTGGAACAGCTGGCCGATGGCGTTGACGATCGTCAGCAGCAGGGAGAAGAAGCCCACCGCCACGAACCAGTGCGCGACACCGACGATGCCCCAGCGGTTCATCCGGGTGTGGCCGAGGAACTCCCTGACCACGGTGACGGTGCGCTGCACGGGCTCGTCGGTGCGGGTGCCCGCGGGCACGTTCTGGCCGAGCCGCATGAAGTTGTAGATCTGCAGGAGGGCGCGGGCGAACAGGGCCACGCCGACCACGATCAGAACCAGCGACACGATGATCGCGGCGAGTTGCATTTCGGGGCTCCTCGGGCCTGCGAGGGACTTCTTCGAGAGACATTACTAAGCGGTAACTTATGCAGTCCGTCTGAGACTACCCGCATCTTTACTTGCACTGTAGTCAGGGGCGAGGTGATCTGGGTCGCTGAGGGGAGCCTGAGCAGGCCAGGCAATCCGATCGTGTTATTCGTACCGAATTGCTACTTTCGGGCCTAACTTAGAGCCGTGCTCTACGGGATCGCCGCGGCCTCCGCCGCTCTCCTCCTCACCGCCGTGCTCGCGGCGCTCCTCCGGGTGCCCGCCCTGCGCGCGGGGATCGTCGACCGGCGCCGGCAGCGGCCGCTGCCGGCGCTCGGAGGGGTCGCCGTCGTGGCCGTCACCTGTCTGGTGGCCTGGGTGGGGGTGTGGACGAAGGTCGCCCCGCTGGGGGACGGGGTCGCGGAGCTGCTGGTCGCCGGTGCCGCGGTCGCCGTGCTGGGGCTGGTCGCCGACGTGTGGCGGCTGCGCGCACGGGTGCTGGTCGCCGGTACGGCCGTGGCGGCGGCCTGCGTGGTGCCGTACGACGAGACGGGCGTCTGGGGCGGGATCCTGGCCGTGGGCTGGATCGTCTTCGCCTCCGTCGCCTTCAAGGGGCTCGACCACGCCGACGGACTGGCGGGCACGGTCGGGGTGGTCGCCGCCTTCGGGACGGGGGTCTGTGCCGCCGCCGAGGTGATGGACGGGCTCGCGGTGCTGCTGAGCGTGTTCGCGGCCGCCCTCACCGGGTTCCTGATGCACAACTGGCATCCCGCGCGGGTCGGAATGGGAGCCTGCGGATCGTTGTTCACCGGGTTCCTGCTCTCCTCGGCCGCCGTCTTCACGCGCGCGGGGTACGCGCTCGGGCCGACCGCGGGTGTGCTGTTCTGCCTCGGTGCCGTGGCCGCCGGCGACTTCCTGCTCGTGGTCCTCGCGCGCGCGAGGACCCGCCGGCCGCTGCTCAGGCGCGGCCCGGACCATCTCGCGCACCGGCTGCGGCGGCTCGGGCTCACTCCGCCGGGGGCCGTCGTGCTGCTCGGCGCCGGGTCCTTCTCCACGGTGCTCGTGGGGGTGCTCGTCCATGCCGGCTGGACCGGGGACGGGGCCGTGCTGTGGGTGGCGGGAGGGGTGCTCCTCGTCGTTCTCGTACTCCTTCGCATCCCTGTCCAGCCGCCCCGGCGGACGGTATCCACGCAGGTCAGAGGGCAGTTGCGTGTAAGGAACGGATAAGAGTTGAGTCCGTTCGACTCAGGTCTGTTGACCCATCGCATCTCCTCATGCACACTTGAGCCTGTTCCACTCAAGTCAGCTGGAGGAATCAACCATGGCACGTGCGGTCGGCATCGACCTGGGCACGACTAACTCCGTCGTCAGCGTTCTTGAAGGCGGCGAGCCCACCGTCATCACCAACGCAGAGGGCGCCAGGACCACGCCGTCCGTCGTCGCCTTCGCCAAGAACGGCGAGGTGCTCGTCGGCGAGGTGGCCAAGCGTCAGGCGGTCACCAACGTGGACCGGACCATCCGCTCCGTGAAGCGCCACATGGGCACGGACTGGAAGATCGAGCTCGACGGGAAGCAGTTCAACCCGCAGCAGATGAGCGCCTTCATCCTGCAGAAGCTGAAGCGCGACGCCGAGGCCTACCTGGGCGAGAAGGTGACCGACGCGGTCATCACCGTCCCGGCCTACTTCAACGACTCCGAGCGCCAGGCGACGAAGGAGGCCGGCGAGATCGCCGGTCTGAACGTCCTTCGTATCGTCAACGAGCCCACCGCGGCCGCGCTCGCGTACGGCCTCGACAAGGACGAGCAGATCATCCTGGTCTTCGACCTCGGTGGCGGCACGTTCGACGTCTCGCTCCTGGAGATCGGCGACGGTGTCGTCGAGGTGAAGGCCACCAACGGTGACAACCACCTCGGTGGTGACGACTGGGACCAGCGCGTCGTCGACTACCTGGTCAAGCAGTTCCAGTCCGGTCACGGTGTGGACCTGTCCAAGGACAAGATGGCCCTCCAGCGCCTCCGCGAGGCCGCCGAGAAGGCGAAGATCGAGCTGTCCTCCTCCACCGAGACCTCGATCAACCTGCCCTACATCACCGCGTCCGCCGAGGGCCCGCTGCACCTGGACGAGAAGCTCACCCGGGCTCAGTTCCAGCAGCTGACGGCCGACCTGCTGGAGCGCTGCAAGACGCCGTTCCACAACGTCATCAAGGACGCCGGCATCTCCCTCGGCGAGATCGACCACGTCGTCCTCGTCGGTGGCTCCACCCGTATGCCCGCCGTCGCCGAGCTCGTCAAGGAGCTGACCGGCGGCAAGGAGGCCAACAAGGGTGTGAACCCGGACGAGGTCGTCGCCATCGGCGCCTCGCTCCAGGCCGGTGTCCTCAAGGGTGAGGTCAAGGACGTCCTGCTCCTCGACGTCACCCCGCTGTCCCTCGGTATCGAGACCAAGGGCGGCATCATGACCAAGCTGATCGAGCGCAACACCACGATCCCGACGAAGCGCTCCGAGATCTTCACGACGGCCGAGGACAACCAGCCGTCCGTGCAGATCCAGGTCTACCAGGGCGAGCGCGAGATCGCGGCCTACAACAAGAAGCTCGGCATGTTCGAGCTGACCGGTCTGCCGCCGGCGCCGCGTGGCGTCCCGCAGATCGAGGTCTCCTTCGACATCGACGCCAACGGCATCATGCACGTCACGGCCAAGGACCTCGGCACGGGCAAGGAGCAGAAGATGACCGTCACCGGCGGCTCCTCGCTGCCGAAGGACGAGGTCGACCGCATGCGCCAGGAGGCCGAGCAGTACGCGGAGGAGGACCACCGCCGCCGCGAGGCCGCCGAGACCCGTAACCAGGGCGAGCAGCTCGTCTACCAGACGGAGAAGTTCCTCAAGGACAACGAGGACAAGGTCCCGGGCGAGGTCAAGACCGAGGTCGAGGCCGCCGTCGAGGAGCTGAAGACCGCGCTCAAGGGCGAGGACACCGCCGAGATCCGCACGGCCACCGAGAAGGTCGCCGCGGTCTCCCAGAAGGTGGGCCAGGCCATGTACGCCGACGCCCAGGCCGCGCAGGCCGCCGGCGGTCCCGAGGGCGCTGCCCCCGGTGGCAAGGCCGCTGACGACGACGTCGTCGACGCCGAGATCGTGGACGACGAGCGCAAGGACGGTGCCGCGTGACGGAGGAGACCCCGGGCTTCGAGGAGAAGCCCGACGTCCCCTCCGGCGCGACCCCCGAAGACGCCGAGTCGAAGGCCGCTCCCGAGGAGGGGGCGGCCCCGGCCGGGGACGTAGCAGCAGACGCGGGTCTGGTGGCCCAGCTGGACCAGGTGCGCACGGCACTGAACGAGCGCACGCTGGACCTCCAGCGGCTCCAGGCCGAGTACCAGAACTACCGCCGCCGAGTGGAGCGCGACCGGGTCGCGGTCCGGGAGATCGCCATCGCGAACCTCCTGACCGAGCTTCTGCCCGTGCTCGACGACATCGGCCGCGCGCGGGAGCACGGCGAACTGGTCGGCGGCTTCAAGTCGGTGGCCGAGTCGCTGGAGACCGTCGCGGCCAAGATGGGCCTGCAGCAGTTCGGCAAGGAGGGCGAGCCCTTCGACCCGACGATCCACGAGGCCCTGATGCACAGCTACGCGCCGGACGTCACCGAGACGACGTGCGTGGCCATCCTGCAGCCCGGGTATCGCATCGGCGAGCGCACCATCCGCCCCGCGCGGGTGGCCGTGGCCGAGCCGCAGCCCGGCGCGCAGGCCGTCAAGGCGGAGGGCGCCGAGGACACCACCGAGGCGACCGCGGCCGACGACAAGGAGAACGGTGGCCCGGAGGAGGGCTGACGTAATCACTGAAGACAGGAAGGAGGGGCGTCGGGGATGAGCACCAAGGACTTCATCGAGAAGGACTACTACAAGGTCCTCGGCGTCCCCAAGGACGCCACCGAGGCCGAGATCAAGAAGGCGTACCGGAAGCTCGCCCGCGAGTTCCACCCGGACGCCAACAAGGGCAACGCCAAGGCCGAGGAGCGCTTCAAGGAGATCTCCGAGGCGAACGACATACTCGGCGACCCCAAGAAGCGCAAGGAGTACGACGAGGCACGCGCCCTGTTCGGCAACGGCGGCTTCCGCCCCGGGCCGGGCGCCGGCGGCAACTTCAACTTCGACCTGGGCGACCTCTTCGGGGGCAACACCCAGAGCGGAGGCGGCTTCGGCGGCGGAATCGGTGACGTCTTCGGGGGCCTGTTCAACCGCGGCGGTGCGACCGGCACCCGCACCCAGCCCCGGCGCGGCCAGGACATCGAGTCCGAGGTCACGCTGAGCTTCACGGAGGCCATCGAGGGCGCCACGGTGCCCCTCAGGATGTCCTCCCAGGCGCCCTGCAAGGCCTGTTCCGGCACCGGCGACAAGAACGGCACACCGCGCGTGTGCCCGACCTGCGTCGGCACCGGGCAGGTCGCCCGGGGCTCGGGCGGCGGCTTCTCGCTGACCGACCCCTGCCCCGACTGCAAGGGCCGCGGCCTGATCGCCGAGCACCCCTGCCTGGAGTGCAAGGGCAGCGGCCGCGCCAAGTCGTCCCGCACGATGCAGGTCCGCATCCCGGCGGGCGTCACCGACGGGCAGCGCATCCGGCTGCGCGGCAAGGGCGCGCCCGGCGAGCGGGGCGGACCGGCGGGCGACCTGTATGTGATGGTCCACGTCGGCGAGCACCCGGTGTTCGGGCGCAAGGGCGACAACCTCACCGTCACCGTGCCGGTCACGTTCGCCGAGGCGGCCCTCGGCGGCGAGGTGCGGGTCCCCACCCTCGGCGGCCCCGCCGTCACCCTGAAGCTGCCGCCCGGCACTCCCAACGGCCGCACCATGCGCGCCCGGGGCAAGGGCGCGGTCCGCAAGGACGGCACCCGCGGCGACCTGTTGGTCACCGTCGAGGTGAGTGTCCCGACGGACGTCTCGGGGAAGGCTCGTGACGCACTGGAGGCGTATCGCGAGGCGACCGCGGGCGAGGACCCGCGGGCGGAGCTGTTCGAGGCCGCGAAGGGAGAATGAGAGTGATGGACGGCCGTCGGCGCAACCCGTACGAACTGACCGAGGAGACCCCGGTCTACGTCATCTCGGTCGCGGCCCAGCTCTCCGGACTCCACCCGCAGACGCTGCGCCAGTACGACCGCCTGGGCCTGGTCTCCCCCGACCGCACCGCCGGCCGGGGCCGACGCTACTCGGCCCGTGACATCGAGCTGCTCCGCCAGGTGCAGGCGCTGTCGCAGGACGAGGGCATCAACCTGGCCGGCATCAAGCGGATCATCGAACTGGAGAACCAGGTCGCCGCGCTCCAGTCCCGCGTGGCGGAGATGGAGGCGGCCCTGGACGGCGCGGCGGCCGCGATGCAGCAGCGCGAGGCCGCCGTCCACGCCTCCTACCGCCGCGACCTGGTCCCGTACCAGGAGGTCCAGCAGACCAGCGCGCTGGTGGTGTGGCGGCCGAAGCGGCAGCAGAACGACTGAGGCGTCTGCGACAGATGAAAGGGGCCCGGATTCCGGGCCCCTTTCGCGTGCTCAGGGTCTTCAGGGCGCGAGGGCCACCCAGTCACCGCCGGGCGCGGACTCGGTCCCGTCCGCGTACAGCGCGACCACCCGGTAGAAGTGAGTGGTCCCCTTGGCGGCGCCGCTGTCCTCGTACGCGGTGTCCGTCGTGGCGCCCAGCTTCTCGTACGCCTTGCTGCCCGGGTTCCAGCGGTAGACCTGGTAGCCGGTGGCGTCCGCCACGGCGTTCCAGCCCAGCGCGACGCCCGTCCCCGCGGCGGCCGCCGACAGCCGGACCGGCGAGCCTTCGGGCGTCGCCTCGCTCGGCGTCATGTCCAGCTCGGTGACGGTCACGGCCTCGGCCGGGCCGTTCCACTTGATCGCGGAGTTGCCCTCGTCGTCCACGGCGTCGACGAAGAAGCAGACCTCGCCGCCGTCCGGGAGCGTGGTGTAGTCGTAGGACGTCCTGTCGGGCGAGACGTAGTCCGCCGTGCCGCCCCAGCAGATCTGGTCGCCCGGGTCGCCCACCACCTCGCCCCAGTGGATCTCGTAGTACTTCAGGTCCGTGGCCGGGTTCTTGTCCCAGTTCAGATGGAAGCCGTACTCGGTCGGGGTGACGCTCAGCCCGGTGACGAGGGCGGGCGGGTCGTTGTCCCAGATCTTCCCGCGCTGGGACTCGGACCGGGCGGACTCGTTGCCCGCCGCGTCGACGGCCGAGACGCGGTAGTAGTACACGACGCTCTCGGCGGCCGTGGTGTCCAGGAAGGTGAGCTGGTCCGTGCGCCCGATCTCCGTGTACGTACCGCCCTGGCCCGCCGCCCGCAAGACCCGGTACGACACCGCGTCCGCGACCTTGTCCCAGCCGACCTTCAGCCCACCCGTACCGCCGGTCGAGGTCACCTCGCCGGACGCGAGCACGATGGTGGGCGCGGCGGGCGCGACCAGGTCGACGGTGGTCACACCCAGGTCCGCCGTACCCGTGGACTCGTTGCCGACCCGGTCGTAGGCACGGACCTCGTAGTAGTACGTCTCACCCGCCTGGGGAAGGCCGGCGTCGGTGTACGAGGTGGAGGTGGTCGTGGCCAGCGGCTTGCTCCCGAACGACGCGCCCTTCAACCGCCGATAGACCCGATACCCCCCGAGGTCCATCTCCTTGTTCTTCGCCCAGGTCAGCTTCGCCTTGCCCGTCTCCTTGTCGTACGCCACCGAAGTCCCCGTCGGCACAAGCGGCTTGACCTTGTCGGCGTCGGCCGACAGCCGGGGCAGGTACGAGAGGGCGACGTTGGCGGTGCCGGTCCAGTTGACGTAGTCGACGCGCAGGGTGTGCTTGCCGGACGGGATCGTGACGTCGACGGACTTGCTCTGGTTGGTCGACACGTTCTTCCAGATGTCCACCTTGCGCACGCCGTCCAGGTACACCCGTACCCCGTCCTGGGTGCTGACCGGCAGCGAGAAGGGCCCACCGGAACCAAAGTCCCGCGTCACGCTCCAGCGCACGCCGAAGTTGTCCTTGGGCAGACCCGTGGCCGGGGCACCCGTGCCCCAGTTCTCGGAGATCCCTGAGTCGCAGTCGGTTTTCTTCGGAGTGCCGGAGAAAGTCGTGTTCGCGTAGAACGTCCGGGTGTACACCGGGGAGACGCAACTCGGGGCGGCGGACGCGGTGGTGGTGAGTGCGCTCAGCAGGGCGCCGGTGGTGGAGAGTACGGCGGCCGTGGCTGCCGTACGTCTGGCTGGGTTCATTCGGTCCTCTGCTCGAGTCGGAGAGACGGCGCACGGCCGCCGGTGATCACGACTCGCGAGGATTGCCGTTGGTTGTGCGGATCTTTGCCTGCCCATGAACTCCCCGTGGATGGAGGGTCCGTAAAGAGTGTTTGGAGGGGATTCCGTTCCTTCTTCACAGGTGCAGCGGAGCGTGCTGTTGCGCACTCGTTAAGTAGTTCCGCTTGACGCCGGGTAGCGGCTCCGCGTTGTCTTTTCAGACACCTGGGTCGTAAAGCAGCACCCACGTCCGGAACGCACCTGAAGTGAGCCCCCGAATGCGTCGTATCGCCATAGCCGTGGCTGCATCCACGATGACCCTTTCGCTCGTCGGCTGCGGCGTGCTGGACGCGACGGGGGACGGTGCGAGCGCGAGCCCGACCAAGGGCGACGACGTCACCATCGGGCTGCTGCTGCCGGAGAAGGCGAACACCCGCTACGACAAGTTCGACTACCCCATCATCAAGAACAAGGTCGCCGAGCTGACCCACAAGAAGGGCAAGGTCGAGTACGCCAACGCCGACGCGGACGCCGCCCGGCAGGCCGGCCAGCTGCAGCAGATGATCGACGACAAGGTCGACGTCATCCTGCTCGACGCGGTCGACTCGCACGCCATCGCCGGCCAGGTGAAGAAGGCCAAGGACGCGGGCATCCCGGTCATCGCCTACGACCGGCTGGCCGAGGGTCCGATCGACGCCTACATCTCCTTCGACAACGAGCTGGTCGGCGAGGTGCAGGGCCGTTCGCTGCTGGAGGCGCTGGGCTCGAACGCCGACACCTCCGACAAGGTCGTCATGGTGAACGGCTCGCCCACCGACCCGAACGCCAAGCAGTTCAAGCAGGGGGCGCTCTCCGAGCTGAACGGCAAGGTGACGATCGCGGACACCTTCGACACCCCTGACTGGAAGCCGGAGAACGCCCAGGCCGAGATGACCGAGGCGATCAACAAGATCGGCAAGAACAACATCGCCGGGGTCTACGCCGCCAACGACGGCATGGCGGGCGGTGTCATCAAGGCGCTGAAGGCGGCCGGCGTCACCAGCCTGCCCCCGATCACCGGCCAGGACTCCGAACTGGACGCGGTGCAGCGGGTCGTCGACGGCGAGCAGTACATGAGCGTCTACAAGTCCTACCCGGACGAGGCCGAGGCCGCGGCCCAGATGGCCGTCACCAAGGTGCAGGGCAAGGACATCCAGTTCGACGCCCTCACCCAGGACAAGGTCGACAGCCCGACCGCCAAGGGCATCCCGTCCAAGCTGGTCCAGGTGAGCGCCCTGACCAAGGACAGCATCAAGGACACGGTTCTCGCCGACGGGATCTACACGATCGGCGAGATCTGCACCGCCAAGTACAAGGCGGCCTGCGCGGCCATCGGCCTGAAGTAGGGCAGAAGCCCGGCTCGCGGCAGTGGGCTCGCACGTGACGCGGCGGGAGCCGGAAGGTCCTCGGCTCCTGGCCGCGTCACGCGCTGAGCGGCCCTCCCGTATCGCGCCACCCCCGTGGGCGCGATACGACGGCCCCGGCCGAACGGGGGGTGTCCGACCGGGACCGCTCCGGGTGTCGGTGCACCCGGGGGAAGCGAGATCAACGATGCCCCGGTGACGTGCGCCCCACCACCATCATCTTGTTGCAATGCGACGGGAGGAGGCCGGACGAAAACGGGTCGTAACGTCGGTTTTCGCCGCCCGCGGTGCGTGGAGCCGTGTTGCGGACCCGGTCCCGGCCGCGCATAGTTGCGCTGCGGAAGAGGCAGCAAGCCGGGGGTGGAATGGGCGATGGCCAGGCACGGGACGGAGCAGCATCCACACGGTGCCGACCGACTGTGCGGGGTCGGGGATCGCGTGTATTCCCGGGCCGTACGTCGGGGACGGGTGCCGCGCACCGACGCGGAACAGGTGCCCTGCCTGCTGGAACTTGCCCTGCTGCACCCTGACCCGGACGACATGGACTGGCTGGTGCCGACCTCCCCGCAGGAGGTCATGACCCGGCTGCTGCGCGGGGTCTACGACGAGGTCAGGGAGAGCCAGCAGCGGGTGGGTTCGGCGGTGGCCGCGGTCGAGTGGTACGCCGGTCTGGGCCGGCAGCTGCAGGCCCTGTCGGCACCGGGCGAGGGCACGGCCATCCGCGTGCTGGACGGGCTCTCCCGCATCCAGGCCGCGATGGACGAGGCGACCGAGGCGTGCACCACCGAGGTGCTCACCGTGCAGCCCGGCGGCATCCGGCGCGAGGCCGAGCTGACCGAGGGACTGCACCGGGCGCTGGCGCTGCGCGGCCGGGGCGTGCGCATGCGCGACCTGTACACGCATGTGGCCCGGCACGGGCAGGGGCTGCTCAACTACCTGGAGCTGATGGGTGACACGGTGGAGGCCCGCACCCTGGACGAGGTCATCGACCGGCTGATCCTCTTCGACCGCACGGTCGCCTTCATCCCCGCCAACTCCGAGCGCACGATGGCCCTGGAGCTGCGCCACCCGGCGCTGGTCGAGTACCTGGTCACGGTCTTCGAGCGGCTGTGGCGGCTGGCGCTGCCGCTGACGGCTCCCCTTCCCGACACCGGCATCGAGGGCATCTCGCACCGCGAGCGCTCCATCGCCGCGCTGCTCGCCGAGGGCCATCAGGACGCGGTGATCGCCGAACGGCTCGGCATAAGCGTGCGGACCTGCCGGGCCCACATCGCCCGCCTGTCGGACACGCTCGGCGCGGCCAGCCGTACCCAACTGGGCGTGCGCATCGCCCAGGTGGGCCTGAACGGCCCCCCGCACCCCGGCCCGCCGGCCGCGCTCACGCTTCCTGATCAAGGATCCCCGAGCGTGCGATGAGGTAGCCGAGCTGGGCGCGGCTGTCGCTGCCGAGGGTGGTGGCGAGCTTGGCGATGTGGACGCGGGCGGTGCGGACGTTCATGCCGAGGCGGTCGGCGATGACGGTGTCGGTGTGGCCCTCCACGAGGAGGGCGGCGATAGCGCGTTGGCGCGGGGTGACGCCGTTCAGCGAGGGCCGCTGGGCGGTCTCGGGGTACATGGGGGTGGCCAGCCGCCAGAGCCGCTCGAAGGTCGTGACGAAGTACGTCAGCAGGGCCGGGTGGTGCACCTCCAGGGCGAGCCGGCCGTCGTCGCCCGCGGGGATGAACGCCACCGTGCGGTCGATGACGATGAGCCGGTCCGGCAGTTCGTCCAGACCGCGGGTCACGACGTCGCCCCGCAGCCGCTCGAAACTGGCGTACACGACGGGCAGATGGCGCTGGGTGTGCTGGTAGAGGGCGCGGATACGGCCGCCCCGGTCGAGCAGCGCCTGGTCGCGTGCGTAGGCGGCGGCGCCGGCCGCCTCGCCGCGCGGGCCGCTGAGCCCGGCGTGCGACTGGATGCAGAGCACCTCCTCGGCGGCCTCGGCCATGGCCTCGGTGATGGCCCGGTTGATCCGCTCGGTGCCGCTGTGCAGCCGGAGCAGGGGGGTGCCGGGGCCGTCGGCGTGCGGGGCGTCGATCCGCATCAGCGACTCGAACTGCTCCACCAGCCGTTCCTCCCGCCGCCGTTCGTCGGCGACGCGCGCCGCCGAGGTGCTCAGCAGCCGGTGCAGGGCCGCGGCCGGGGAGACCGGCTCCATCAGCTCCGGGTCGTGCAGGACCGGGTGCAGCAGCCCGAGGTCGGTGAGGCAGGGCGCGTCCGCCGCGTCCACGGCCCGTACGTGGCCGTCCTGCAGGGCCTGCTCGTACAGCTCGGCGCCGGTGGCGCACAGCTCCTCGATCCCGTGCTCGCGGTGGCTCACCGGGCCGCCTCCTCCAGCTCCAGGATCCCGGACCTGGCTATCAGATACCCGAGCTGGGCGCGGCTGTCGCTGCCGAGGGTGGTGGCGAGCTTGGCGATGTGGACGCGGGCGGTGCGGACGTTCATGCCGAGGCGGTCGGCGATGACGGTGTCGGTGTGGCCCTCCACCAGCAGGGCGGCGATGGCGCGTTGGCGTGGGGTGACGCCGTTGAGGGAGGGCCGCTGGACGGCCTCGGGGTACATCGGGGTGGCCAGGCGCCAGAGGCGGTCGAAGGCGGTCACGAAGAAGCGGAGCAGGGCCGGGTGGCGTACCTCCAGGGCGAGCCGGCCGTCGTCGCCGGCCGGGATGAACGCCACCGTGCGGTCGATGACGATGAGCCGGTCCGGCAGCTCGTCCAGCGTGCGCGCCTCCGCCTCCCCGCGCAGGTCCTCGTACCGGGCGAGGACGAGCGGCACATGGCGCTGGGTGTGCTGGTAGAGGGTGCGGATACGGCCGCCCCGGTCGAGCAGCGCCTGGTCGCGGTCCATGGCCACCGCCTGCGCGGTCCGGCCGCGGTCGTTGTTGTAGTGGATGTTGGGCTGGATGCAGAGCAGTTCGTCGGCCGCCTCGGCCATGGCGTCGCTGATGGCGCCGTTGATGCGTTCCGTGCCGCTGAGGATGCGCAGGGTCGGGGTGTCGGTGTGGGTGCTGTGCCGGGGCTCGACGCGCATCAGCGGTTCGAACAGCTCCGTCAGCCGCTCCTCGCGCCGGCGTTCCTCGGCGATGCGGGCGCGGGAGCCGCGCAGCAGGTGGTTCAGCAGGGCGGCGGGGGCGACGGGTTCGAGCCGGCCGAGGTCGTCGACGGACGGGTGCAGCAGCCCGAGGTCGGTCAGACAGGGGGCGTCCGCCGCGTCCACGGCGCGGATGTGGCCGACCCGCAGGGCCTGCTCGTACAGCTCGGCGCCGGTGGCGCACAGCTCCTCGATCCCGTGCTCGCGGTGGTTCACCGGGTGGCCTCCTCCAGCTCCAGGATCCCGGACCTGGCTATCAGGTAGCCGAGTTGGGCCCGGCTGTCGCTGCCGAGGGTGGTGCCGAGCCTGGCGATGTGGTCCCGGGTGGTGCGGACGTTCATGCCGAGCCGCTCCGCGATCACGGTGTCGGTGTGCCCCTCGACCAGCAGCCGGGCGATGGCGCGCTGCCGGGGCGTGACGCCGTTCAGGGTGGGGCGCCGGACCGGTTGCGGGTACACGGGGGTGGCCAGCCGCCACAGCCGGTCGAAGGTGGTCACGAAGTACGTGACCAGCGCGGGGTGGCGGACCTCCAGCGCGAGGGTGCCGTCGTCGTCCGCGGGCAGGAAGGCCACCGCGCGGTCCATGACGATGAGCCGGTCGGTCAGCTCGTCCAGGCAGCGGCCCTCGATGTCGCCGACGAGCCGTTCGTTGTAGGCGTGGACGGCCGGCAGATGGACCACGGTGTGCTGGAAGAGGGTGCGGATACGGCCGCCGCGGTCGAGCAGCCGCTGGTCGCGGTGGTAGGCGACGTCATGGGCGGCCTCGCCGCGCGGACCGGCCATGCCGGCGCTCGGCTGGATGCACAGGACCTCCTGGCGCGCCTGCTCCATGGCCTCGGTGAGGGCCTGGTTGATCCGCTGGGTGCCGCTGTGCAGGCGCAGCAGCGGGGTGCCGGCTCCGGTGCCGGTGGCCCGCGGTCCGTCCGTCCGCATCAGCGGCTCGAACTGCTCCACCAGCCGGTCCTCGCGCCGGTACTCGTCCGCGATCCGGGCCCGGGAGCCGCGCAGCATCCGGATCAGGGCGGCGGCGGGGGCGACTGGTTCGAGCCGGGCGGGTTCGTCGCGGGCCGGGTGCAGCAGCCCGAAGCGGGTGAGGCAGGGCGCCTCGACGGCCTCCTCGACGCGCAACCGGCCGTCCCGCAGGGCCTGTTCGTACAGCCTCACCCCGGCGGCGCACAGCTCTTCGGCTCCGTGGTCCCGGTGTGGTGCCGCGGTCACTCCGATATCTCCTCCTGTTTCGGGATCTGCCGCGGCAGCCCGAACCGCAGCAGGCGGGGCGCCGCGCTCACTCGTGTTCCTCCTCCGGGTCGAGTATCCCCGACTGTCCGATGAGGTAGCCGAGTTGGGCCCGGCTCTCGCTGCCCAGGGTGGCGGCGAGCTTGGCGATGTGGACGCGGGCGGTGCGGACGTTCATGCCGAGCCGGTCGGCGATCACGGCGTCGGTGTGCCCCTCGATCAGCAGCCCGGCGATGGCGCGCTGGCGCGGGGTGACGCCGTTCAGGGTCGGCCGCTGGGCGGCCTCGGGATGCATGGGGGTGGCCAGGTGCCAGAGCCGGTCGAAGATGATCGCGAAGTAGTCCAGCAGTGCCGGGTGGCGGATCTCCAGGGCGAGCGTGCGGTCCTTGTTCGCCGGGATGAAGGCCACCCGGCGGTCGATGAGCAGCAGCCGCTCGGTGACCTCGTCCAGGGTGCGGGCCTCCACGTCGCCGCGGAGCGTCTCGTAGCGCCCGACGACGAGCGGCACATGGCGCTGGGTGTGCTGGTAGAGGGTGCGGATACGGCCGCCCCGGTCCAGCAGTGCCTGGTCGCGGGCCAGGGAGGTGGCCTGGGCGGCGAGGTTGCCCCGGGCGTGCGGCTGGATGGCGAGGATCTCTCCGGAGACCTGCTCCATGGCCTCGGAGATGGCGACGTTGATCCGGTCGAGTCCGCTGAGCATCCGGATGGCCGCGGCGTCCGCCGGGGCCGGGTCCGGCGCCGCGAGGGCGAGGAGCGGCTCCAGCGCCTCGGTGAGCCGGGCGCCCTGCCGGCGCCGGTGGGCTATGTCCTCGTCCACGACGCGCAGCAGGCGGGTGAGGGCGACGGCGGGTGCCACCGGTCGCAGTCGCCGCGCGTCCGCCACGTCCGGCTGCAGGAGCCCCGTGTCGAGGAGACAGGGCAGCGCGTCGGCGTCGCCGGCCGGGACCTGGCCCTCACGCAGCGCACGGGTGTAGAGCTGCAGACCCGCCTCGCACAGTTCCTCCGGTCCGTGGTCGTGCGCTCTCGCGGTCACGGGTGGCTCTCTCCCTGTGGTTCAGGGCTCCTGTTTCAGGATTCCGGACTGGGCGATGAGAAATCCGAGCTGGGCCCGGCTGCCGCTGCCCAGGGCCTGGGCGAGCTTGGCGATGTGGGCGCGGCAGGTGCGGACGTTCATGCCCAGGCGGCGGGCGATGGCCTCGTCGACATGGCCCTCGACCAGGAGCTTGGCGATGGAGTGCTGGATGTCGGTGATGCCGTCGGGGGCGGTCTCGTAGGGCGCGCCGGCGCTCAGTGGCACCGCCCGGTTCCACATGAACTCGAACACCTTGATCAGGTAGCGCACCAGGCCGGGGTGACGCAGCTCCAGGGCCACCTGGCGGTCGTCCCGGATGGGGATGAACGCCACGGTGTCGTCGCAGATGATGAGCCGCTCCACCAGTTCGTCGATGGTGCGGTACTCCACCTTGCCGGCGGCGAACTGGTCCACCCAGGCCAGCCGTTCGGGGCTGTATCTGGCGGTGTGCTGGTAGAGGGTCCGGATCCGGACTCCTCGCTCGATCAGGGGCTTGTCACGTTCGAGTGCTTCGATGAGCCTGCGTTCGGGGTGGCGGTGGGCCGGCTGGACCGTGAGGACCTCGTTCTGGCACTGGGCCGTCGCCAGGTCGAGGGCCGCGTTGATCCGGTCGAGGCCCTCCAGCACGGTGACAGCGTGCGCGGACGTCGTCGTCTGGGCGCTGAGGTCCATGAACGGCTCGAACGCCTCAGCAAGTTCGGTTGACAACTGCCTGCGCTCGGTGATTTCGCGCTCGAGGGGGTTGAGCCGCTGGGCCAGGGCGACCGATGCGGGGACGGGCCGCAGCCAGTTCGGGTCGTCAGGATCGGGATGGAGGAGGTCGAACTCCATCAGACAGGGGGCGACCTCCGCGTCCGCGCGGGCGATACGGCCTGTGCGCAGCGCGTTCGCGTAGAGACGGCTTCCTGCCTCGCACAGATCGGTCAAGGCATGGGGATGTGTCTCTTTAATGCGATTCGTCACCAAATCTCCACCCCCCAGGGTCCTGAACATGCAGGAACATGATGCACTGAATGTGTGGCCATGACGTGCCCGAATGAGCCATCGTCTTGTTCGACGGGGGAAGAGGGGACTTTCAAGTGAGGACGAAGCCGACTATGCGAAAGAGAATGCTTCGCTCGATACTTGTCGCCGCCTTCTCCGCCGTTGTGGCCTTCGGATCGCTGAGTGGCCTCTCTGGCGCGAAGGGTGACGTGCGAGCGGACACCGCTTGGTCTGTCACGGCCAAAACAGACCAGACCGACGCGGGCACCGCTGCCGCCTTCCCAGACGACACCGCGTGGAGCTGACGTGACCACTCCACCAGACGACCGCTCTTTCCGACGCGAAATGGCCACCGCCTACCGCTCGGGCTGGCACTTCATCGACCTGGTCACCGCCATCCCCCACAGCGGTGACTCGCTGATGGTGACCGTGTTCGGCGAGCCGGTCGTCGTCACCCGGGACGAGGACGAGGACGTACGGGCGTACCGGTGCCTGCGCAAGCCTCGCGGGGCGCCGCAGCCGGTCCGGTGTGCCATCCGGTACGGCATGATCTTTGTGAACCTGGACCAACGTGACCACCGGCTGGCAGAACCGGAGATCGCGGACTTGAGGACTATTTCGGCCACCCCCCGCAGTGCCTGACGCGATTCCCCCGTCGTAAAAAAATCGCTCAGGTGCTTCCCCCCGCAGCGGCGTCACCGTGACCTGAACACGGTGACGCCGCTGCAGTTTGTGCCGACATTTCGGGGTATGGGAGCGGTCCCAGGTGGCTGAAACCGACCGGTTGACCGGCCCGCCTCAGCCCTGCTTCAGCCCTCGCCTCAGCCCCGTCCGAGCGCCCGCTCCAGCGTGATCTCGATCACCACCCGGGAGGGGTTCTCCCCGGGCTCCCGGTGGTACCGCTCGGCGTACCGCCGCTCCGCCTCCGCCACCCGCTCCGGCTCGGTGCGCACATGTGCCCGGCCCTCCAGCGTGGCCCAGCGCCGGCCGTCCACCTGGCACACGGCGACCCGCGCGCCCTCGGGCCCGGCCGCGAGGACGTGGGACACCTTCGCGCTCGTCTTGTTCGTGATCACCCGGGCCAGCCGTGCCTCGGGGTCGTACGTCACCCCGACCGGCACCACGTGCGGGCTGCCGTCGGGTCGCAGCGTGGTCAGGGTGCACAGGTGCCGTTCCCGCCAGAAGGCGAGGTACGGCTCGTCCGGGGCGGCCGGGTCCTGGGAGTAGGTGGGCATGCGCCGAAACCTAGTTGCAGGAAGCTGCAATCCCCAAGGTGGGGGCCGCGCGCACCTTGAGTGGAATAGACTCAACTTTGTGTACGCTGGTTAAGTCAGCAGTGGGAGACAGTCCGGGAGAGACGGCCGACGAGCCGACGCCGAGGAGGAGAACGCGAACGTGGACGCCGAGCTGACCAACAGGAGCCGGGACGCGATCAGCGCGGCCGGCAACCGGGCCGTGACCGAGGGGCACCCCGACCTCACACCCGCTCACCTGCTCCTCGCGCTGCTCGCGGGGCAGGAAAACGAGAACATCACCGACCTGCTGGCCGCCGTGGAGGCCGACCAGGTGGCGGTACGCTCCGGAGCCGAGCGGGTGCTCGCCTCGCTGCCCAGCGTGACCGGCTCCACCGTGGCGCCACCGCAGCCCAACCGGGAGCTGCTCGCGGTCCTCGCGGACGCCGCCGAGCGGGCGAAGGCACTCGGTGACGAGTACCTGTCCACCGAGCACCTGCTGATCGGCATCGCCGCGAAGGGCGGCGCGGCCGGCGAGGTGCTCCAGGGGCAGGGCGCCGACGCGAAGAAGCTGCAGGAGGCCTTCAAGAAGGCCAGGGGAGGACGCCGCGTGACCACCGCCGACCCCGAGGGCCAGTACAAGGCCCTGGAGAAATTCGGCACCGACTTCACCGCCGCCGCCCGCGAGGGCCGGCTCGACCCGGTCATCGGGCGGGACCAGGAGATCCGCCGGGTCGTGCAGGTGCTGTCGCGTCGTACGAAGAACAACCCCGTCCTCATCGGTGAACCCGGCGTCGGCAAGACCGCCGTGGTCGAGGGGCTCGCCCAGCGGATCGTGAAGGGGGACGTCCCCGAGTCGCTGAAGGACAAGCGGCTGGTCTCCCTCGACCTCGGCGCGATGGTGGCCGGTGCCAAGTACCGCGGCGAGTTCGAGGAGCGGCTGAAGTCCGTGCTCGCCGAGATCAAGGACTCCGACGGGCAGATCATCACCTTCATCGACGAGCTGCACACCGTCGTGGGCGCCGGCGCCGGCGGGGACTCCGCCATGGACGCGGGCAACATGCTCAAGCCGATGCTGGCCCGCGGCGAGCTGCGCATGGTCGGCGCCACCACGCTGGACGAGTACCGGGAGCGGATCGAGAAGGACCCCGCCCTGGAGCGCCGCTTCCAGCAGGTGCTGGTCGCCGAGCCGACCGTCGAGGACACCATCGCCATCCTGCGCGGCCTCAAGGGCCGGTACGAGGCCCACCACAAGGTGCAGATCGCGGACAGCGCGCTGGTCGCGGCCGCCACCCTCTCCGACCGGTACATCACCTCCCGCTTCCTGCCCGACAAGGCCATCGACCTCGTCGACGAGGCGGCCTCCCGCCTCCGCATGGAGATCGACTCGTCCCCCGTCGAGATCGACGAACTCCAGCGCTCCGTCGACCGGTTGAAGATGGAGGAGCTGGCGATCGCCAAGGAGACCGACCCGGCCTCCCGCGAACGCCTGGAGAAACTGCGCCGCGACCTCGCCGACAAGGAGGAGGAGCTGCGCGGCCTGACCGCCCGCTGGGAGAAGGAGAAGCAGTCCCTCAACCGGGTCGGTGAGCTGAAGGAGCGCCTCGACGACCTGCGCGGTCAGGCCGAACGCGCCCAGCGCGACGGCGACTTCGACACCGCGGCCAAGCTGCTGTACGGCGAGATCCCGCAGCTGGAGAAGGAGCTGGAGGAAGCCTCGGAGGCCGAGGAGGAGGCCGCCAAGGACACCATGGTCAAGGAGGAGGTCGGCTCCGACGACATCGCCGACGTCGTCGCCGCCTGGACCGGCATCCCGGCCGGCCGCCTGCTGGAGGGCGAGACGCAGAAGCTGCTGCGCATGGAGGACGAGCTGGGCAAGCGGCTCATCGGCCAGACCGAGGCCGTACGGGCCGTGAGCGACGCCGTACGACGGGCCCGCGCGGGCATCGCCGACCCCGACCGCCCCACCGGCTCCTTCCTCTTCCTCGGCCCGACCGGCGTCGGCAAGACCGAACTCGCCAAGGCCCTCGCGGACTTCCTCTTCGACGACGAGCGGGCCATGGTCCGCATCGACATGTCGGAGTACGGCGAGAAGCACAGCGTGGCCCGCCTGGTCGGCGCGCCCCCCGGGTACGTCGGCTACGAGGAGGGCGGCCAGCTGACCGAGGCCGTCCGCCGCCGCCCCTACGCCGTGGTGCTGCTGGACGAGGTCGAGAAGGCCCACCCCGAGGTCTTCGACATCCTGCTGCAGGTGCTGGACGACGGCCGCCTGACGGATGGTCATGGCCGCACGGTCGACTTCCGCAACACCATCCTGGTGCTCACCTCCAACCTGGGCAGCCAGTACCTGGTCGACCCGGTGCTCGGCGAGGCGGAGAAGAAGGAGCAGGTCCTGGAGGTCGTACGGACCTCCTTCAAGCCGGAGTTCCTCAACCGGCTCGACGACCTCGTGGTCTTCTCGGCCCTGGACAAGGAGGAGCTGGCCCGGATCGCCCGGCTCCAGATCGACCGGCTGGCCAAGCGGCTGGCCGAGCGCCGGCTCACCCTGGACGTCACCCCCGAGGCCCTGGCCTGGCTGGCGGACGAGGGCAACGACCCGGCCTACGGCGCCCGCCCGCTGCGCCGCCTGGTCCAGACCGCCATCGGCGACCGGCTCGCCAAGGAGATCCTCTCCGGCGAGGTCAAGGACGGCGACACGGTCCGCGTGGACCGCTTCGGCGAGGGGCTGATCGTGGGCCCGGCGACGGGTAAGACGCTGTAGGACGCGTCGGCGTGCGGCCCCTTCCTCCGCTCACCTTCCGGTGGCCGCGGGAGGGGGCCCGCCGCGTTTCGGTGGTCGGCTCAGACGCTGGTCACGGCGTCGTACAGCGTCCAGAAGAACCAGATCGAGAAGCCCAGACAGCCCAGCCACAGGGCCCACAACACCCATCGCATCGGCCTTGGTATGCGCATGACCGCATCATCGCTCACCTGTGTCACACGGTGAACGCCGTGAACCTCACCAGCGCGGTGTCCGGGCCCTCGTACGTCACGTTCACGACGACCGCGTTCGCGTCGACGCCGGCCGGGGGCTCGTGCTCGTCGGTGTTCAGGTTCAGACACAGGTCCGCGCCTTCGTCGCACAGCTCCGTGCCGGGCGCGGGCCCCTTCGGGTAGGTGCTCCTCAGCCAGTCGCGCACCCCCGCCCGTGGCATCCGGAAGGTGGCGTCGTAGTCGGTGTCCATCCAGGCCTGCACCGTGCACTCGGTGTCGTACGCCCCGTCCGGCAGCTTCGCCCCGCCGAAGTCCAGGGCCTCGGCGCACGGCACCTTCTCCGGGCCCCCGCCCAGCGGATAGTCCGAGGTCGCGAACCTCACCACCACCACGGCCAACCACACCAGGACCAGTGCGGGAAGTGCCCCCACCAGGGCGAAAAGGCCCCATCTGGTCCACCCTCGTGCCGCCACGCCGCCCCCCGTCGCTCACCGACCCGCCACCCGTCCAGACGGATCATGTCAGCCGACGGCTGACAGGCCCCGTCGGGGCTTGCCACCCCCCTCCCCGCATGGGGGAGGATGACGGAATCCGTACGAAGGGAAAAACACGGTGACCATCGACCCGTCCTCGATTCCGAACTTCGGGGGCCAGCCCGAGCCGCAGCCCCAGGGACCGGGTGGCCCCGTCGTCCCGGATCAGGACCTCGTGAAGCAGCTCCTCGACCAGATGGAGCTGAAGTACGTCGTAGACGAGGAGGGAGACCTCGCGGCGCCGTGGGAGCAGTTCCGCACGTACTTCATGTTCCGTGGGGAGCCCGAGCAGGCGGTCTTCTCGGTGCGGACCTTCTACGACCGCCCCCACAAGATCGACGAGAAGCCGCAGCTGCTCGAGTCCATCGACGACTGGAACCGTCGCACGCTGTGGCCCAAGGTGTACACCCACACCCACGACGACGGCACGGTCCGCCTCATCGGTGAGGCCCAGATGCTGATCGGCACCGGCGTCGACATCAACCACTGGGTCTCCTCCACGGTCAGCTGGGTGCGGGCCGCGATCGAGTTCGACAAGTGGCTGGTCGAGCAGCTGGGTCTGGAGCAGGAGATCGACGACGCGGAGAAGCCCGAGGAAGACGGGGAGTAACCACGTCCGGCCAGGTCCGGGGGCCGTGAGCCCCCGGACAGGGCTCACATGCGCCGCAGCCGCTCCGCCGCCTCGCGCAGGACCTCCTCGCGCTTGCAGAACGCGAAGCGCACGAACGGCGCCCCCGCCTCGCGGTCGTCGTAGAAGACCGCGTTGGGAATGGCCACCACGCCCGCCCGCTCGGGCAGGGCGCGGCAGAAGGCGAAGCCGTCCTTCTCGCCGAGGGGGCGGATGTCGGTCGTGATGAAGTAGGTGCCGGCCGGCTTGAAGACCTCGAAGCCCGCCGCCGTCAGCCCCTCCGCGAGGATGTCCCGGCGGGCCAGCATGTCCCGCCGGAAGCCGTCGAAGTAGGAGTCGGGCAGCGCCAGGGCCTCCGCCACCGCGTACTGGAACGGGCCCGAGGAGACGTACGTCAGGAACTGCTTCGCCGAGCGGACCGCGGTCACCAGCTCCGGCGCCGCCGTCACCCAGCCGACCTTCCAGCCGGTGAAGGAGAAGGTCTTGCCGGCCGAGCCGATCGTCACCGTCCGCTCGCGCATCCCGGGGAACGCGGCCAGCGGCAGGTGCTCGGCGTCGTCGAAGACCAGGTGCTCGTAGACCTCGTCCGTCACCACCAGCAGGTCCCGCTCCACCGCCAGCTCGGCGATCGCGGCCAGCTCCGCGCGCGTGAGGACCGTACCGGTCGGGTTGTGCGGAGTGTTGATCAGCAGCAGCCGGGTGCGGTCCGTGACCGCCGCGCGCAGCTCGTCCAGGTCCAGCCGGAAGCGCCCCTCATGGGGCCGCAGCGTCACCGGCACCCGCCGCCCGCCCGCCATCGCGATGCTCGCCGCGTAGGAGTCGTAGTACGGCTCCAGGGCCACGACCTCGTCGCCCGGCTCCAGCAGCGCCAGCAGGGAGGCCGCGATGGCCTCCGTGGCGCCGGCCGTGACCAGCACCTCGGTGTCGGGGTCGTACGACAGCCCGTAGCGGGTCTGCTGGTGCGCGGCGATCGCGGTGCGCAGCTCGGGGACGCCCGGACCCGGCGGGTACTGGTTGCCGCGCCCGTCGCGCAGCGCCCGTACGGCGGCCTCCCGGACCTCCTCCGGGCCGTCGGTGTCGGGAAAGCCCTGGCCCAGGTTGATCGACCCGGTCGACACGGCGAGGGCGGACATCTCCGCGAAGATCGTCGTCCCGAACTCGGCGAGACGGCGGTTGAGGTGCGGGCGCGCGCTGGAGGTCATGCCGGCCATCCTGCGCCCAAGCTCTGGACTTCCTCAACTCTGCTTTGACGAATGAGACGGCCGGGCATCCCCCCGTCACCGCACGAGAGGCGGGAACGGACGAGGCGTCCACGGGGGCCGCTTCGGGGGAACGGAAAGAAGGTGACGCCATGGGCACCGTCTTCATCATCCTGGTGGTCGCGCTCATCTGCGTCGGGGTCGTCGCGTCCGCGGCCCGCCGTGGCGGATGGTTCGGCGGCGGCTCGTCGTCCTCGGCGTCGTACCAGGGGGACAGCAGCGGCAGCTGGTGGGCCGGCGGGGGAGACGGCGGATCGTCGTCCGGCGGCCACCACTCCGGGGGCCACCACGGGGGCCACTCCGGTGGGCACCACTCCTGCGGGGGCGGTCACTCGTCGTGCGGCGGAGGTTCCTCGTGCGGCGGGGGCTCCTCGTGCGGTGGCGGGGGCGGATGCGGGGGAGGCAGCTGACACGGGGCAGCCGAGCTTTCCCGCTGCCGGGCGCCCGTCGGACGAAGGCATTCCGCGGGCGCCTGGCCGTTTTGTCCGCGCGCCGGGCGTACGCCGTAGTTGAACAGTTGAGCTGTGGAGCCCTCTGAGGGATGGAAACCCCACGAAGTTGGGTAAAAACGCTGTGGCGGAGCCACTCTTCATGATTCCCTCTAATTCACCAACGCAGCCCCTCGGACGTCCTTGCAGACTCCCCTCCCCGGCCGGACCGGCCGGGCTGACCGGGCTGACATGGCCGATCTCCCCCTCTTCTTTGCGTGTTAGCGGAGCCGATCCATGCTCACGACCCTGAACACCTCCTATACCGATACCCGTGCTGCCGACCTCGCCTGGGCCCTGGGGCGCGAGCCGTTGCCCGCCCTGGCCACCCTCGATCTGGAACTGACCGGGGCGAAACTGCAGTTGAGACTGCTCGGCGCATCCCATCAGGTGCTCCTGGAGGAGCAGCGGGGTGACTGCTCGGAGACGGTCGCGTGCATCCCCGGGTCCAGTACCCCGCTGCCGCTGGGCGTCGCCAAGCGGGTCGGCGACTGGGAGTACGAGTTCGCGGCGCGCGTCGAGGTTCTCACGCCGGGCTCTTTCGCGGGCCGGGCTCAGGAGTTGCTGGCCCTGGTCTCCGACCATCCGCACGGCCTCGCCGGTGTCTTCCCCGGCAGCCCGCACGCCTTCACCGCGATGCTGGCCCAGCGCCACGAGGGCCAGGTGCACTGGCGCACCTGGCACGCCTACCCGCAGGACGGCCAGTTGGTGGCGACACGGACCCGGGTCGGGGCGCGGGTGACGGTGGTTCGGTCGAACCAGTAGCGGCGGTCCAGTCGAACCAGGAGCGGTGCCCGAGTCGATCTGGGACTCGTCGGACAGACTCTCGGCGGACATAAACCCCCGATGCGTCAAGTGCCCGAGTTCCACACGTGTGGGTGACGAAGCGTACCGAGCGTGTGACGTAACGTCGCAACGTGATCGAACCGCACGCCCCTGCGCGCCCGGGTGCCGCGCCCTGGACCGGCGGCCCCGCACGGCTGCCCGTCCGGCCCGGCACCGGGCGGTTCCTGGTCCTCGTGTGCGTCTTCGTGTGCGCGGCCTGCGGACTGGTGTACGAACTCGAACTCGTCGCCTTCGCCTCGTACTTGATCGGCGACTCGGTCACCCAGGCCTCCGTCGTGCTGTCCGTGATGGTCTTCGCGATGGGCATCGGCTCCCTCGCCGCCAAGCGGCTGCGCTGGCACGCGGCCGCCGGCTTCGGCGCGATCGAGACCGCCCTCGCCCTGGTCGGCGGCTGCAGCGCGATGGCGTTGTACGCGGTCTTCGCCTGGACCGGCGGCTGGGGCGGGGTGTGGGCCGACGGCCCGCGCGCTCTCCTGGTCGGCTTCTCCCTCGCCATCGGGCTGCTCGTCGGCGCCGAAGTCCCCCTGCTGATGGAGCTGATCCAGCGGATCCGCCGCCAGGACGCGGGCGGCGCGGTGGCCGACCTGTTCGCGGCGGACTACGTCGGCGCACTGGTCGGCGGCCTCGCCTTCCCCTTCCTGCTCCTGCCCTTCCTAGGCCAGTTGACCGGCGCCCTGCTCACCGGCACCGTCAACGTCGTCGCGGGCGGCGCCCTGGTCCTCGGCCTGTTCCGCCGCGACCTGACCCGCCGCGCCCGCTGGACCCTGCTGCTCGTCGGCCTCGCCGTCCTCGCCGTGCTCGCCTCCGCCGCCGCCCTCGCCGACGAGTTCGAACGCGCCGCCCGGCACGCGGTGTACGGCAGGGACGTCCGGGTCGCCCTGCAGACCGATGTCCAGGAGGTCGTCCTCGCCGGCGGCACTCATGGCCGCCCCCTCGACCTCTTCCTGGACGGCCGGCTGCGGGTCGGCGGCCGCGACGAGCGCCGCTACCACGAGGCGCTGGTCCACCCCGCGATGACCGGCCCGCACGCGCGCGTGCTGATCCTCGGCGGCGGCGACGGTCTGGCCGCCCGCGAAGTCCTGCGGTACGGCGGTGTGCGCCGCGTCGACGTCGTCGAACTCGACCCCGGCCTGATCGGCCTGGCCCGCAACGACCCGGGCCTGTCCGCCCTCAACGGCCGCTCCTTTGCCGACCCCCGCGTCCGCGTCACGACGGCGGACGCGCTCACCTGGCTGCGTGGGGCGCCGCAGACGGCGTACGACGTCGTGATCGCGGACCTGCCCGACCCCGGCATCACGGCCAGCACCAAGTTGTATTCACAGGAGTTCTACGGCCTGACCCGCCGCGTCCTGGCCCCCGGCGGCCGCCTGGTGGTGCACGCGGGCCCCGTCACCGCCCGCCCCCGCGTCTTCTGGACGGTGGCTTCGACGCTCCGAGCCTCCGGCTTCGCCGCTTCCCCGTACCGGGTCCTGGGCCACGACTCCGGCTTCCCGGCGGGGCCGGACCGCTCGGCGGGGGCGTCGCGGGCGCCGCACGACTGGGGGTTTCTGGTGGCGGTGCCGGGGGGCTCGGCTCCCCGCCTGACCCTGAGCCCCGGGGGCCCGCACCCGCGAACCCTGACGCAGGGTGACCTGATCGCTGACGCGAGGGCGGCCGAACGCACGCGGATCGACGGACTGCCCGCCTCGACGCTGGTGCATCCACGGTACTGAGGCGAGTGCTTCACTTTCCGGCCGGCCGGGACGGCGCGGGAGGGTACGTTCCGCTCGCTCCTGGGTAGGCTCAGCCGACATGGAGCACCAGGTCTTCGTCCCGGTTCCGGTCGAGCGGCTCAGAGAAGCCCTCGCCGACCCCGCACGGGTGGCGCGGGCGGTCCCCGGACTCCAGCAGGACGCCGGCGCCGAACCCGTCGCAGGACGCCTGAAGTTGCGCGTGGGCGGGCACTCCGTCACCTACCGCGGAGCGGTCCGCGTCACGCCCCGCGAGAACGGCACGTACGCCGTCGAGGGCGACGCCACCGAGGCCCGCGGCACCGGCAGCGTCAAACTCGCCCTCACCCTGCGCCTCACGGGCACCGAGGACGGCACCACCGTCACGGTCGAGGGCACGGCGGACGCGGACGGCCGCGTCGCGGAACTTCCGGCGGACGCGGTCGCCTCGGCGGCGACCCGGCTGCTGAACCGTTTCGTGGAGAGCCTGGCGGAGACCGCGGAGACCGCGGAGGAGCAGGAACCAGAGCCGGAGCAGGTGCCGGAGCAGGAACAGGAGCCGGAGCACACGTCGGTCTTCGACACCGAGGTCCCTCCGCCCTCCCTGGACCGCGACGCGGACGAGACCACCCCCGACGACCGCTTCACCGAAGACTTCGCCGACCTGGGCGAGCCCCCCGCCGAGGCCGCGCACGCGCGCCGCACGATGATCGGCCGCAGCGCGGAGGAGGTCGACCACGCCCCGCCGCGCGGCCGCTACGCCCCCGTACCGGCCCCCCAGACCGTCGCCGGGAACCCGGCCCTGCGCTGGGCGGCCCCCGCGGCGGCCCTGGCCCTGGCCTCGGCGATCGTCCTGGGCCGCGCCCTGCGCAAGCGCCGCTAGGGCACAGGATCTAGCGCCCCGGCCCCTCGTCGCCCATGCCGAACCAGTCGTGGATCGGCCGTACCTCGATCGCCACGACATGGAAGTCGAGGACGCGTTCGGCGATCTCGCGCGCCCGCTCCGGGCTCGCGCACTCGATGACGTAGTAGGCGGTGACCTGCTCGGCCGCGTCCGTGAGCGGACCGTCCGCCGCGACCGACCCCTGCCCGGCCCAGCGGAGGGTGGCCGTGTCCCTCGGGTAGGCCAGCCCGGCGCCGTTCAGTATCTCGCCGGTGTCCGCCAGGTCCTCGTGGAGCGCTTCGTGCCGCTGGAACACCTCGGCGCGCTGCTCGGCGGTCATGGCCTCGGTCGCCGCGGGGTCGGCGTACATCAGCACCATGTACTTCATCCCCCCACCCTGGCACCGCCCGGACGGCGCACGCCCTCTTGATCGCCCCAGTAGGGTCGTCCCGTGAGTAACGAAGACATCACGCTGACCGCGGGCGACGCGGAAGTGAGCGTGCGGCCCGGCAACGGCGGCCGCATCGGTGGGCTCCGGATCGGCGGCACGGAGGTGCTGCGCCAGGGCGAGCGCTACGGCTGCTTCCCGATGGTGCCCTGGTGCGGCCGGATCCGGGACGGCCGCTTCCTGGACGGCGCCACCGTCCGCCAGATGCCCCTCAACTCGCCGCCGCACGCCATCCACGGCACCGCACGCGACGGCGCCTGGCGCACCGCCCGCGTCGACGCGCACGAGGCCGTCATCACGCACGACCTGGTCGACCCCTGGCCACACCGCGGCCGTGTCACCCATGTCGTCACGCTGACCGAGGACAGCCTGACGCTGACGATGTCCGTGGAGGCGTACGACGACTCCTTCCCGGCGCAGATCGGCTGGCACCCCTGGTTCCACCGCAACCTGGGCGGTGAGGACGTCCGGCTGGACTTCACGCCCGCCTGGCAGGAGGAGCGCGGCGCCGACCACCTGCCCACCGGCAACCGCGTCGACCCCAAGCCCGGCCCCTGGGACGACTGCTTCGGCATGCCCGACGGCGTCGACGTCACCCTCACCTGGCCCGGACAGCTGGAGCTGAAGGTGACCAGCCGCGAGGAGTGGGTCGTCGTCTACGACGAGCAGGCGGAGGCGGTGTGCGTCGAGCCGCAGACGGGGCCGCCCAACGGCCTGAACACCCTGCCCCGCCTGGTCACACCGCTGGAGCCGCTGGAGGCGACGACCACCTGGAGCTGGCGGCGCCTCTAAGCTGTTCGGCATGACGGACGTACGTGGCGCGCTGCTGCAGCAGATCAAGGACAAGGCCGTGGTGCACGGCAAGGTGACCCTCTCCTCGGGTCTGGAGGCCGACTACTACGTCGACCTGCGCCGCATCACCCTCGACGGCGAGGCCGCCCCCCTGGTCGGCCAGGTGCTCCTGGACCTGACCGCCGACCTCGACTTCGACGCGGTGGGCGGCCTGACCATGGGCGCCGACCCGGTCGCCGCCGCCATGCTGCACGCGGCCGCCGCGCGCGGCAGGAAGCTCGACGCCTTCGTCGTACGCAAGGCCGCGAAGGCGCACGGGCTGCAGCGGCGGGTGGAAGGGCCGGAGATCGCAGGCCGACGGGTGCTCGTGGTCGAGGACACCTCCACCACCGGCGGTTCCCCGCTCGCCGCCGTGGAGGCCGTGCGCGAGGCCGGTGCCGAGGTCGTCGCGGTCGCGACCATCGTGGACCGGGCCACCGGCGCCGCCGAGAAGATCGAGGCCGGCGCGGGTGTTCCGTACCGGTTCGCCTTCTCGAAGGATGAACTGGGTCTGGACTGACGCGCCGGTTTGACCTGGACTTGACCGGGGGCGCCGACCATCACGTCATGTCTGGAAAGATGGGGACGACGATGACGTCGCCCCCAAGGTCTAGGTCAGGGCCGTAGTACGCAGATCGCCAACCCGCACACTCCAAGGAGCGGACAGATGCCCATCGCAACCCCCGAGGTCTACAACGAGATGCTCGACCGGGCGAAGGCAGGCAAGTTCGCCTACCCGGCCATCAACGTCACCTCGACCCAGACCCTGCACGCGGCGCTGCGCGGCTTCGCGGAGGCGGAGAGCGACGGCATCGTCCAGATCTCTACTGGCGGCGCCGAGTTCCTGGGCGGCCAGTACAGCAAGGACATGGTGAGCGGCGCGGTCGCGCTCGCCGAGTTCGCGCACATCGTCGCCGAGAAGTACCCGGTCAACGTCGCGCTGCACACGGACCACTGCCCGAAGGACAAGCTCGACGGGTACGTACGTCCGCTGCTCGCGCTCTCCGAGGAGCGCGTCAAGGCCGGCCGCAACCCGCTGTTCCAGTCCCACATGTGGGACGGCTCCGCCGAGACCCTGGCCGACAACCTGGCCATCGCGCAGGAGCTGCTGGAGCAGGCCCGCCGCGCCAACATCATCCTCGAGGTGGAGATCACCCCGACCGGTGGCGAGGAGGACGGCGTCTCCCACGAGATCAACGACTCCCTGTACACCACGGTCGAGGACGCGATCCGCACCGCCGAGGCCCTGGGCCTGGGCGAGAAGGGCCGCTACCTGCTGGCCGCCTCCTTCGGCAACGTGCACGGCGTGTACAAGCCGGGCAACGTCGTGCTCCGCCCCGACCTGCTGAAGGAGCTGAACGACGGCGTCGCCGCCAAGTTCGGCAAGGCCTCCCCGTTCGACTTCGTCTTCCACGGCGGCTCCGGCTCCACCGAGCAGGAGATCCTCACCGCGCTGGAGAACGGCGTCGTGAAGATGAACCTCGACACGGACACCCAGTACGCCTTCACCCGTCCGGTCGCCGCCCACATGTTCAAGAACTACGACGGCGTGCTGAAGGTCGACGGCGAGGTCGGCGACAAGAAGACCTACGACCCGCGCACCTGGGGCAAGCTGGCCGAGGCGTCGATGGCCGCGCGTGTCGTCGAGGCCACGCAGAACCTGCGCTCCGCGGGCAACAAGATCAAGTAAGCACGTCTCACGACGTCTGCGACGGACCCGGTGCCACAGCGCCGGGTCCGCTGTATACCTGGGAGCATGCCCGACGTCCGGATCACCGCGCCCCAGGGCAAGTGGATCCTGTTCACCACGGTCCTCGGCTCCAGCATGGCCATGCTGGACTCGACCGTCGTCAACGTGGCGCTCCCGACCATCGGCCGCGACCTGGGCGCGAGCCTCGCCGCCCTGCAGTGGACGGTCAACGCGTACATGGTCACGCTGGCCGGCCTGATCCTGCTGGGCGGCTCGCTCGGGGACCGCTACGGCCGCCGGAAGATCTTCGTGCTGGGGGTCGTCTGGTTCGCGGCCGCGTCCCTGCTGTGCGGCCTGGCCCCCACATCCGGGGTCCTCATCGCCGCCCGAGCCCTCCAGGGCGTGGGGGGCGCACTCCTCACCCCCGGCTCCCTCGCGCTCATCCAGGCATCCTTCCACCCGGACGACCGGAGCCGGGCGGTCGGCCTCTGGTCCGGCTTCGGCGGCATCGGGGCGGCCGTCGGCCCGTTCCTGGGCGGCTGGCTGGTGGACGGCCCCGGGTGGCGCTGGGTGTTCCTCCTCAACGTGCCGCTGGCGCTGCTGTGCGTCCCGGTCGCCCTACGCCACGTCCCAGAGTCGTCCGACGAGCGCTCTCACGGCCGCTTCGACGTCCTCGGCGCGGCCCTGGGCGCCCTGGCGCTCGCCCTGCTCACCTACGCGCTCATCGAGGCCCCCACCGGCTCCCTGGGCGTGACGCTGAGCGCGGTCGGGGGCGTGGCCGCGGCCGTCGCCTTCGTCTACGTCGAGAAGCACCGCCCCGACCCCATGCTCCCGCCGGACATCTTCGCCTCGCGCCAGTTCACGGCGGTCAACCTGGTCACCCTGTGCGTGTACGCGGCCTTCGGCGGCTTCTTCTTCCTCACCGCGCTCCAGCTGCAGGTGGTGGCCGGCTACTCCGCCCTGCAGGCCGGTACGGCCCTGCTCCCCACGACGGCCATGATGCTGCTGTTCTCGGCCCGCTCCGGCGCGCTGGCCGACCGCACGGGCCCGCGCCTGCCGCTCACCGTCGGCCCTCTCCTGTGCGCTTCGGCGATGCTGTTGATGCTCCGGGTGGGCCCCGACGCGAACTACCTCACGGACGTCCTCCCGGCCCTGCTCGTCATGGGCACGGGCCTGGTCACCCTGGTCGCCCCGCTGACCGCCACGGTCCTGGCCTCCGTCGACACCGCCCGGGCGGGCCTGGCCAGCGGCATCAACAACGCGGCGGCGCGGGCGGCGGGCCTGGTGGCCGTGGCCGCGCTGCCTCTTCTGGCGGGGATGGGGCCGGAGGCGTACCGCTCCGCGGCCGCCTTCGACGCCTCGTTCGACCGCGCGATGCCGATCTGCGCGGGCGTCCTGGTGGTGGGGGCGGCACTGGCCTTCACCCTGATCCGCCGCCCGCCCCCGGGCTGCCGCCACCCGGAATGCAAGAGGCACGGCTGTGTCACGTCTCCGCCGCTGGAGGCCGACGAACCTGCGTAGCTTTGGGCCGTCCTTCGGCTGCGGGCACGTTGTGGCTGGTCGCGTCCACGCGGCGGCAGCGGCACCACAAGCCGAGCCCGCATGTGCTGTGAGACCGACGTGCTCAGGCCGCCGTGCTGCTGTCCGGCGGGGGACGAAGGGGTTCCGTCCTCGTTCCGACTCAGGTCACTGGATTCCGGTGGCTCTGGTCACCATGCGGTGATGACCGGCGCGTCGGGTTCGTGTTGCCGCCAGGCCTCATTGAGGCGCGCGAGCCGGTCCGCGGCGCCGATGCCGCGCAGGGACGCGACCTTGCCGTCGCTGACTTCGAACGCCACGGCGCCCACGACCCGGTCGTCGACCACGGCGAGGACGGCCGGGGAGCCGTTGACCAGCGCGATGTGCATCGCGGGGGAGCCGCCGGCCAGCCGCCGCTTCGCCGGAGTCGGCTTGAAGCCGGCCCGCACGTAGGAGGCGACGCGCTCGCGCGTCTTGTACCGCAGCAGCCGCCTGGCCAGTCCGGCGCCGTCCGAGACCGCGGTCACGTCGTCGGTGAGCAGCGCCACCAGCCGTTCGGTGCGCCCCGACGTGGCGGCGGCGAGGAACTCCTCGACGATTCGGCGCGCGGACGCGGGGTCCACCGCGTCGCCGCCGCGGCGCTCGGCGGCGACCCGGCGTCGGGCCCGGTGGACATGCTGCTGGCTCGCGGACTCGGTGATGTCGAGGATCCCGGCGATCTCGGCGTGGGGGTACGAGAAGGCCTCGTGCAGGACGTAAGCGGCCCGCTCGACCGGCGAGAGGCGCTCCATGAGGGTCAGCACGGCCAAGGACACCGATTCGCGCTGCTCGAAGGTGTCGGCAGGGCCGAGCATCGGGTCGCCCTCGAGGAGTGGCTCGGGCAGCCAGTCTCCGACAGCGCGCTCATGGCGCGCCTGCGCCGAGCGGAGGCGGTCGAGGCAGAGATTGGTGACGACCTTGGTCAGCCAGGCCTCCGGCACCTCGATACGTTCCCGGTCCGCGGCCTGCCACCGCAGGAACGCGTCCTGCACGGCGTCCTCGGCGTCGGCCGCCGAGCCGAGCAGACGGTACGCGAGCGAGGCCAGCCGGCCCCGGCTGGCCTCGAACCGATCGATGGCTGCGCTGTCCATGCGGAGCAGCCTATGCGGCGACCCTCACACCGGTCCGGTCAGGCGCGGTGGCCAGGCGGCGCTTGCGCTTCGGCATGCCGAAGGTCGGGTGGGCGATGCTCCACCCGGCCCCCTTGAGCACGCCTGACTTGAGCCACGCGGCGGTCCGGCCGCCCAGGTACCAGGACTTCGACCGGACGTCCCCGTCCACCATCTGGAAGATCGCGTCCCGCCGCCCGAGGCTGATGTGGTTGCCGTAGTACTTCAGCCCAGTGGTCGGGACTTTGCTGCCCGTCAGGCGCGCGATGATCGCGGCGGTCGCCTGCATGTTGGTGTAGCCGGCCGAGGCGCAGGACATCGGCAGCGGCCGGCCGTTCTCGCCGATCGCGTAGGCGCAGTCGCCGGCGGCGTAGACGTCCGGGTGCGAGACCGAGCGCATGGTGCGGTCGACGACGATCTGGCCGCTCTCGGCGACCTCCAGGCCGCTGGCGGCCGCGATGGGGTGCACGGCGAACCCGGCCGACCAGACGATCACGTCGGCCTGGATGGACGTACCGTCGGCGGCGATCGCCCGTGTCGGCTCGACGGCTTCGATGCCGGTGTGCTCGTGGACGGTGATGCCGAGCCGGTCGAAGGCCTGGCGCAGGTGACGGCGGGCCTTCGGAGAGAGCCAGGCGCCCAGCTCGCCGCGGGCGGCGAGCATGACCGTGAGGTCGGGCCGGGACTCGGCGAACTCGGTGGCGGTCTCGATGCCGGTCAGCCCCTCACCGACGACCAGCACGGTGCCGCCCTCGCCCAGGCCGGCCAGGCGCTCGCGCAGACGCAGCGCCGAGGACCGGCCGGTCACATCGAAGGCGTTCTCGGCCACGCCGGGAACGCCATGGTGGGCTACGGAGCTGCCGAGTGCGTAGAGAAGCGTGTCGTACGCGAGCTCGCCGTCGCCGTCGCCGTCGCCGTCCTCGCCGGTCACGGCGACGGTCCTGCGCTCGGGGTCGACGCCGGTGACGCGCGCCAGGCGCAGCCGGACCCCGGTGCCCGCGAATACGTCGGCGAGCTTGCGGAACGCGAGGTCCTGGCCGATCGCGAGCTGGTGGAGCCGCATCCGCTCAACGAAGTCGGGCACGGCGTTGACGACGGTGATCTCGGCGTCGGCGGGGGAGAGCCGGCGGGCCAGGTTTCCGGCGGCGAAAGCCCCGGCGTATCCGGCGCCGAGTACGACGATGCGGTGCTTCATGGCGTTGCTCCTGTCTCGTTCGCGTGCCCCTTGAACGGGACGGCGCCCCGATTGCTGACAGGAGCCGGATGTGACGAGGGTCACCCGGGCGTCGGCGTTGGAGGCGACCCTGCGCGCTTGCAACCGGGCCGCCGGCTATACCTCGCAGCGCTGTCCGCGCTGCGGGCACACCGAGCGGGTCAACCGGCCCACCCTGACATGTGCTGGGGCTGGGTGGATGCGACCCGTGACCGTCCTGCCGTAGGGGATGGTCGGGAGCGCGACGAGGTGTGAACGATCGAGTGCACAGACTCGGACGTCCACGGCCGCGAAAGTGACGAGACCCTCCTCGGCTGCGTAACCACCGCCGCTGGGGTTGAAGGAAGGAGCACGGGGCACCCGAGAGGATCACGCCGCGGCGCGGCAGACTGGACCCATGACAACCCACCAGAACCTCCTCGGCGGCCCGCCCCCCACCCACCTCCCCGACGACCCGGAGCCCCGCGAACTCCTCGCCCAGGGCGCCGCGCCCGCGGACGTCGCCGCCAAGTACCCCACCTCCTCCCTCGCCTGGGCCCAGCTGGCCGACGATGCGTTCGAGCGGGGCGCGGTCGTGGAGTCGTACGCCTACGCCCGTACGGGCTACCACCGCGGCCTGGACGCCCTGCGCCGCAACGGCTGGAAGGGCCACGGCCCGGTCCCCTGGGAGCACGAGCCGAACCGCGGCTTCCTGCGCGCCCTGCACGCGCTCGCCCGCGCCGCCCAGTCCATCGGCGAGCAGGAGGAGTACGAGCGCTGCTCGCAGTTCCTGAAGGACTCCTCCCCGACGGCCGCCCAGACCCTGGGCTGACCCTTACGGGAGTTCCCGGTGTGGCCCGTCTGGCAGCAGACGGGCCTTGCCGTATCCGTTGGGATTGCGGAGGATTCCGCTTGGGGACCGGGGCCCCCGTGCCGGCATCGGCAGGGGCGGACCGCTACCCTGAGTAACAACAGGAGACAGTGATGTCCCACCAGGCTCGCCCCCCTCATGAGGCCGCTGAGCCCGAGACCCCGCATCTCGACTTCGCCGGTACGACGCCCTACGAGGACTACGTCAAGGCGGATGTGCTCACCCACCTCCAGCACACCCTCTCCGACGACCCCGGAGAGATGGTCTTCCTGGTCACGACCCAGGTCATGGAGCTGTGGTTCACGGTGATCGTGCACGAGTGGGAGACCGCCGCGAAGGCGCTCCGCTCGGACGACGTCCCGACCGCCGTCGCCGCGCTGAAGCGTTCCGTGCGGGAGCTGGAGGCCCTGAACGCCTCCTGGAAGCCGCTCGGCCAGCTGACCCCGGCCCAGTTCAACTCGTACCGCTCCGCCCTCGGCGAGGGCTCCGGTTTCCAGTCGGCGATGTACCGCCGCATGGAGTTCCTGCTCGGCGAGAAGTCCGCGTCCATGCTCGTCCCGCACCGCGGCGCCCCGCGCGTCCACGCGGAACTGGAGAAGGCCCTGCACGAGCCGAGCCTGTACGACGAGGTCGTACGGCTCCTCGCCCGCCGCGGCCACGCGATCCCCGAGTCGGTCCTGCACCGGGACGTGGCCCAGCGCTACGAGACGTCCGACGCCGTCGAGGCGGCCTGGGCGGAGGTCTACTCCGGCGACCAGAACTCCGAACTCGTCCGCCTCGGCGAGGCGTTGTCCGACGTCGCCGAACTGGTCTGGCGCTGGCGCAACGACCACCTGGTCGCCACCCGCCGCGCGATGGGCGCCAAGCCCGGCACGGGCGGCTCCGCGGGCGTGGCCTGGCTGGAGAAGCGCGCGGGCAAGAACGTGTTCCCGGAGCTGTGGACGGCGAGGTCCCATGTCTGAGCTGACTGTGCGAGCCGAGAAGCTGGACGCGGCGGACGAACTGGCCCCGCTGCGCTCCCGTTTCGTCCTCGACGAGGTCGTCTACCTGGACGGAAACTCCCTGGGCGCCCTGCCGGCGAACGTGCCGGCCCGGATCGAGGACGTCGTCCGCCGGCAGTGGGGCGAGCTGCGCATCCGCTCCTGGGACGAGAGCGGCTGGTGGACGGCCCCCGAGCGGATCGGTGACCGCATCGCTCCGCTGGTGGGGGCGGCGCCGGGCCAGATCGTCGTGGGCGACTCCACAAGTGTCAACGTTTTCAAGGCACTTGTGGCTGCCGTCCGCATGGCCGGCCCGGCCCGCGACGAGATCCTGGTCGACGCGACCACGTTCCCCACGGACGGCTACATCGCCGAGTCGGCCGCCCGCATGACCGGCCGCAGCCTGCGCCCGGTGACCCCCGCGGAGGTGCCCTCGGCGCTGAGCGACCGTACGGCGGCGGTGCTGCTGAACCACGTCGACTACCGCAGCGGCCGCCTGCACGACCTGCCGTCGCTGACCGCCGCCATCCACGCGTCCGGCGCGCTCGCGGTCTGGGACCTGTGCCACAGCGCGGGCGCCCTGCCGGTGGGCCTGGACGAGCACGGGGTCGACCTGGCGGTCGGCTGCACCTACAAGTACCTGAACGGCGGCCCGGGTTCACCCGCGTACCTCTACGTCCGCCGTGACCTGCAGGACCGCTTCGACTCCCCGCTGCCCGGCTGGAACTCCCACGCCGAGCCCTTCGGTATGAGTCAGTCCTACGCCCCGGCGCCGGGCGCCCTGCGCGGCCGCGTCGGCACCCCGGACATCCTCTCCATGCTCGCCCTTGAGGCGGCCCTGGAGATCTGGGACGACGCCTCCGTCGCCGCGGTCCGCGCCAAGTCCCTGGCCCTGACCGACTTCTTCCTGGAGTGCGTCACGGCGTACACCGAGCCGGGCCGGATCACCTCCGTGACCCCGGACGCCCACGAGGAGCGGGGCAGCCAGATCGCCCTGCGCTGCCCCGACGCGGGTGACGTGATGAAGCAGCTCATCGACCGGGGCGTGGTCGGCGACTTCCGCAACCCCGACGTCCTCCGCTTCGGCTTCAGCCCGCTGTACGTGAGCTTCGCCGAGACGGAGCGGGCGGCGCGGGTGCTGGGGGAGGTGCTCGGCTAGGGGAGGTGCTCGGCCGGCGGAGGTGCTCGGCCGGCGGAGCAGAGACAAGGGGGGCGGGGTGCGGTCGACCACCCCGCCCCCTCCTCGTCCCCCTCCCCTTACTCTGCCTCTCCATGCACGTCACCGGCCTGATACCGTCCCCGCCAACGGTCGACGAAGATTCGCCACCCGGTCCGCCAAACCCGTTCTGTCGCTGAGAGGTTGGAGCATGCCGGACGACGCCGCAGCAGCCCGCGCCGCCGCCGAAGAGGAGTCGGCCTTCTCGCACCCCCCGGTCGACCCCGACGTCACCGCCGCCTACGGCGACCACCCCGACCAGGTGATCGACTTCTACGCACCCCGGACCGACGCGACCCACGCCCCCCTGGTCGTCGTCCTGCACGGCGGGGCCTGGCGCGCCCCCTACGACCGCCGCCATGTCACCCCCTTCGCGGACTACCTGGCCCGTAAGGGCTTCGCCGTGGCCAACGTGGAGTACCGGCGAGGCGGCGACCCCCAGATCCCGGCCCAGAACACCGGATCCGGCACCGGGGCGCCGACCCCCCTGGCCGGCCGCTGGCCCGACACCTTCGACGACGTAGCCGCCGCCCTGGACGCCCTCCCCGCCCTGGTCCGCGAGGCGCTTCCGCAGGCCGACCCCCGCCGCATGGTCCTCACCGGCCACTCGGCGGGCGGTCACCTCGCCCTGTGGGCAGCGGCCCGCCACGTCCTGCCCGCCGACGCCCCGTGGCGCACGGACGGCCCGGCCCCGCTGCGCGGCGTGGTCGCCCTCGCCCCGATCGCGGACTTCGCGGTGGCGGAGAAGCTGGACGTCTGCGGCAACGCGGCCCTGCAACTCCTCGGCGGCCAGGACAGGTTCGCCGAGCGTCAGCCGTACGCCGACCCCGCCCTCCTCCTGCCGACGGGCATCGCGACGACCCTGGTCCAGGGCCGTGCGGACCTGGACGTACCGCAGGCGGTGGCCGAGTCCTACGCGGACGCGGCGGCGAAGGCGGGCGAGGTGGTGGGCCTGACGTTGCTGGAGGACGTGGGCCACTTCCCGCTGATCGACCCGGCGGCGGACGCGTGCGCGGTGGTGGCGGAGGAGATCGCCCAACTGGCGTGGTAGCCCTCTGACCCCCGACCCGGTCATACCCGTAGTACCTGAGAGCTACATCCCAGAACAGCTCCCTGGCGGGACGCCGACGACACCCCCCGATTCCTAACTTCCTCCTCAGACAAGCCCGATGGCCGGGCTCTCTGAGAGGAACCGAACCATGGGGCAGTCACGTCCGCCGAACCCGACCCTGCACCCACCGACGCCGCTGCCGCGCTCAGCCGACAACCCGCAGTCGCCGACGGTGCTTGCGTCCCACAGGGGCCACCCGCACCCGACAACGAAAGCTGCACGTGTGGTGCGGGTGGGAACCCAAACCCGGCCGAAGGCCGGGTGCCCACCCACACACCCGCACCCGAACGCGCACCCAAAACCGCACCGCACCTGGCGCCAGGCCCTCCTCACAGCCGCCACCGTCGCAGCCCTGACCGCAGCCGCCCACCCCCACATCCCGGCCCCCACCCCCGCCACCCTCCCCACCCTCACCCCCGCCACCCTCCAGGCGACCTACAAGGCGAACCGAGAAAACGCCACCCACGCAGCCCACATGGCCACCACCCACGGCGACAACCACCGCGCCACAGCCGACCGCACCCTCGCCACCCGCAACCTCCTCACCTTCGACGGCAGAGGCCCAGGCCAGGCCACAGAAGTCCTCGGCGACCCCACCCACGCAGACCACATCGCCGTCCTGGTCCCCGGCTCCGACACCTCCCTGGACACCTACGCCCGCTTCCACCGAACCGCAGTGGCCCTCTACAAGGCAGCGCACCGCACCAACCCCCGCACAGCGGTCATCGCCTGGCTCGGCTACAAAACCCCCGCCACGGTCAGCACCACAGTCACCACCACGACCCGCGCCGACCAAGCGGCCCACCAACTACGCGCCTTCATACGCGAGTTGCGCGGAATCACCCCCACCCCCACCACCCACATCTCCCTCCTCTGCCACTCCTACGGCTCAGTCGTCTGTGCCCGATCCGCCCCCGCCCTCCCCGTGGACGACATCGTCCTGCTCGGCAGCCCCGGCACAGCCGCGGACACCGTCGCAGCCCTGCACACCCCCGCCCGAGTCTGGGCGGCCCGCGGCAGCAAGGACTGGGTGGCCCACGTACCCCACATCCGCGCCGGCCTGCTCCTCGCCACCGTCGGCTTCGGCACCGACCCCGTCTCCCATGCCTTCGGTGCCCGGGTCTTCGACGCGGCCGACGCCGACCACAGCGGCTACTTCACCCCGGGCTCGGTCTCCCTCGCCAACCTGGCCCGCATCACCCTCGGCGAGACCTCGGAGGTGACCCGTGGCTGAGCCGACCCTGCGCGCTCCGCGCCGCGCGCTGCACGCGATCCGTCAGGGCGCCCACCGCGTGGACGCCGCCACCCCCGCCTCCCGGGACCGCGCGGTCGACGCCCTGCGCGCCTTCGCGATCCTCGGTGTGGTCCTCGGCCACTGGCTGGTCACGGCACTGGTCGCGCAGGACGGCGGCCTGCACACGGCGAGCCCGCTGCAGCGCATGCCGTGGCTGGCCCCGATCTCCTGGATCTTCCAGACCCTGGCGGTGTTCTTCCTGGTGGGCGGCCACGTGGCGACCCGCAGCCTGGCCTCGGCACAGGCCCGCGGCACGACGTACCCGCACTGGCTCCGCGCCCGCCTCACCCGCCTCCTCCGCCCGGTAGCGGCCCTACTGGCCCTCTGGACGGTGGCCGCAGTGACCCTCCTCCTCACCGGCGCCCCTCTCGCCACCATCCACACCCTCCTCAAACTCGCCCTGTCCCCCCTGTGGTTCCTCCTGGTCTTCGCGGCCCTGACGGCCGCGACCCCCCTCCTCACCCGCCTCAACCCCCTCTGGCCGCTGGCCGTCGTCCTGCACGTGGACGTCCTGCGCTTCGGCCTGCACATGGGCCCGTCCTGGCTCGGCTGGGTGAACCTGGCGGCGGGCTGGCTGGTCCCGTACACCCTGGGCGCGGCCTGGACCCGAGGCGAACTGGACACCCGCCGAGCAGCCTGGGTCCTGCTCATAGCCGGTACGACGGCGACGGCGGCCCTGATCATCTGGGCGGGCTACCCGGCCTCCATGGTCGGAGTCCCCGGCACGACCATCTCCAACCTCAACCCCCCAACCCTGGCGGCCGTGACGTTCGGACTGGCCCAGTGCGGCCTGGCGCTGCTCCTCAGAGACCGCCTGCGCCGAGCAATGACCCGCCCCCTCGCCTGGTCGGCGACAACCCTGACCAACCTCTCGGCGATGACGATCTTCCTCTGGCACCAGACGGCCCTGATGGCCACGACGGCAACCGCCCTCCTGGCCGGCCGCCTCCCCGGCCTGCACACCCATCCCGACTCCCTGACCTGGGTAGCGGCCCGCCTCGCCTACCTCCCCCTCTTCGCCCTGACCCTGACCCTCTTCTGGCTGGCCTTCCGCCACCACGAACAGGGCCCCCGCCGCCCCCGCAACCGCCCGTCCCGCCTGGTCCACCACCATTCCCCCCAAGCGAAGACCCCACACAATGCCTAAAGTTGCCCAAGTGACACCCGCGGCCGCCGACGACGCGCACGCCCCACAGGGCCCACCCGAACCCAACGACGAAAGCCGCACACCCCACCCACCCCCCGCACCCGCCGACGGCGAATCCGCCCCACAAGGGCCACCCGCACCCGACCACGAAAGCGGTACGGGTGGTGCGCGTGGGAACCCAGACCCGGCCGAAGGCCGGGTGCCCCACAACGCACCCACACCCGAAAACACACCCGAACACACACCCCGCAAAACCCGCCTCCGCACCTGGCTGGGAGAAACCCCCTCCCCCCACTCACCCCCGTTCTCCAAATACCGCTGGCTCCGCCTCCTCACCTACCTCCTCACCGCCTACACGGCCCTCGGCATCGCCCTGGCCGGAAGCGACGAACTCCACACCTCCTACGGCCTCACCACAGCCGTAGCCCTCCTCATCGGCGCCCTCCAGGCCACCGCCATCGTCCTCGCCCTCTGGCGCCCCACCCCCGCCTGGACCCTGTCCCTGGCCGCCGCCGCCCTCACCGCCCTCCTGGCCCGCCCCCACCTGGGGACGGTCTCCACCCCCGGCCCCGACTGGCCCTGGACCACGCCCACGCTGCTCGCCCACATGGCCGTGCTCCTCCTCCTGGCCCTGCGCGTCCGCATACGTCTCACCCTCGCCGCCCTGGCCGTGACGACCCTGACGACCTACGTCCTGCAAGGCGTGATCGGCGCCCAGCGCTACTCCTCGACCGGCGTCATAGCGGTAGCCCTCTTCGCCGTCACCGTCCTCGTCGGCACCGCCCTGCGCGGCCGCAGCGAGGCCCGCACCCAGCTGATCGAGCAGACGACGATCACCGCGGAGGAACGCGCCCGCCGCACCCTGCTGGAGGAGCGCAGCCGTATCGCCCGCGAGCTGCACGACGTGGTCGCCCACCACATGTCGGTGATCTCCATCCAGGCCCAGGTCGCCCCCCACCTGGTGGAGAACCCCCCGGAGGAGCTGAAGGAGAACCTCGCCGGGATCCGCAACAACGCCCTGGAGGCCCTCACCGAACTACGCCGCGTCCTAGGCGTCCTGCGCTCAGAGTCCCCCGACAACCCCGGCCACCCCGACGCGACCGAGGGCCCGCAGCCGAACCTCGCCCGCCTGGACGCCCTGATCGAGAACACCAGGGCGGCCGGCCTGGACGTCGTCACCCGCTTCCGCGGCGAGTCCCGCACCTACCCGCCGGGTGTGGAGCTGTCGGCGTACAGGATCGTCCAGGAGGCGCTGAGCAACGCCCTGCGGCACGCCCCGGGTTCAAGCGTCCGGGTGGAGGTCAGCCATCAGTCCGACGGCATATTGCTGTGCGTGACCAATTCCCGTCCCCGCCACCCGGTCCAGCCCTCCCCGGGCTCCGGCCACGGCCTGCTGGGCATGCGGGAGCGCGCGGCGATGCTCGGCGGGCACCTCAGCGCGATCCCGAACCTGCACGGCGGCTTCACTGTGACGGCGTTCCTCCCCAAGACGGGCACCCCACGTCAGCCCCGGCCCCTTCGTCCGGACTTTCCCCGCCCCGACATCCACTTCCCGCCCCTGCCCGACGACGACCCGCACCACCCCCAGCCCCCGACAGGAGAAAAGACCCCATGACGAGCGGCGCCGGCACCATCCGCGTACTCATCGCCGACGACCAGGAGATGGTCCGGCAGGGCTTCACCGTGCTGCTCAACACCAAGCCCGACATCGAGGTGATCGGACAGGCGGTGCACGGCCGCGACGCGATCGCCAAGGCCGCCGAACTGACCCCGGACGTGGTCCTGATGGACATCCGGATGCCCGAGCTCGGCGGCATCGAGGCGACCCGCCGCATCACCGCCGACCAACCGGGCACCAAGGTCCTGGTCCTCACCACCTTCGACCTGGACGAGCACGTGTACGACGCGCTGCGCGCCGGAGCCTCCGGGTTCCTGCTCAAGGACGCCTCCGCCGACCAGCTCGCCGATGCGGTGAGAGTGGTGGCGGCCGGGGACGCGCTGCTCGCCCCGGGCATCACCCGCCGTCTGATCGCCGAGTTCTCCCGTATGGACGGCCCTCCCCGGGCCCCGCTCAAACAGCGTGTGGGCGAGCTGACGGAGCGCGAGACGGAGGTGCTCGCACTGATCGCGCAGGGCCTGACGAACGCCGAGATCGCCGAGCACCTGGTCGTCGCCGAGCAGACCGTGAAGACCCACGTGGGCCGCATCCTGGTGAAGCTGGGCCTGCGCGACCGCACCCAGGCGGCGATCTTCGCCTACGAGTCCGGCCTGGTCCGCCCCGGCGCCCACTGACCCCGTCCCGCCCGGCCCCCTGGGTCCGGCACCCTGAGGACTGCCCCACCCCTGAGGACTGCCCCACCCCTGGGTACTGTCCCGCCCCCTACCTGTAGTACCTGAGAAGGATCCCCAAGGACCCCCCTCCGAGGGGACGACCGCTACCCCGCCCGGGCCCTACCGTTTTCCATGTGACCGAGACGACGCACACGCAGCCGACACCGCAGGGCGGAGCCGCGAGGCCGCGCAGCCCCGAGTTCCGGCTCGCCGCGGATGCCCTGCGCGGGCTGCGGCAGGACCTGTTCCACGACGCCTTCGCCTACCGCCCGCTGCCCCGCAGGGACGCCGACGGCCGGCTCGCCCGCCGTGGCGGCCGGCTGAAGGAGTACGCGGACTGGACACCGCACGCGGTCGTGGGCGCCCTCGGCACGCTGGCGGCGCTCCTCGCCGTGGGAGGGACGGACGACTCCGGACTGCTGCCGCTGCTGTGCGGGCTGCTGGCCCTGGGGCCGGTCCTGCTGACCCTGGCTCGTCCGGTGGGAGCGTTCTGGTTCTCCCTTGCCGCGACCACGGTCACCGCCGTCATGACCGGCGGCAACTGGGGCGACTGGCCGTGGGCGCCGGGCAGCTTCCTGTCCCACCTGGTGGTGCTCACGGTCGTCGCGCTGCGCACCCGCCCGCGCACGGCGGCCTGGATGTGGGTGCTGACCGGGGCCTACGGCTTCGTCGCCGAGAGCGCCTTCGGCTGGAGCCACTACGACACCAACGTCGGCCCGATGCTGATCCTCTCCGCGCTGATCCTGCTGGTCGTCACCGTCCGGCAGATACGCAGGGAGGCCCAGCAGGAGGTGACCGCCCAGCAGACGGTGACCGCGGTGGAGCGTTCGCGGCGCACGCTGCTGGAGGAGCGCACGACCATCGCCCGCGAGCTGCACGACGTGGTCGCCCACCACATGTCGGTGGTCGCCATCCAGGCGGAGGCCGCGCCCTACCGGGTGGAGAACCCCCCGCCGGAGCTGGAGAAGGCGTTCGCCACCATCCGGGAGAACGCGGTGGCGGCCCTGACCGAGCTGCGCCGGGTCCTGGGAGTGGTCCGCGCGGAGGACTACGAGGCGCCGGACGCCCCGCAGCCCACCCTCGCCGACCTGGACGGGCTGCTGGCCAATGTGCGGGAGGCCGGGCTCGAGGTGGAGAAGGCGGTGACCGGCGCGGTGCGCGAACTGCCGCAGGGCGTGGAGCTGTCGGCGTACCGGATCGTGCAGGAGGCGCTGAGCAACACGCTGCGGCACGCTCCGGAGGCGGGCGCGCGGGTCGAGATCGGGTATGTGCTCGGTGGCCTGGGCCTGCGCATAGTCAACGGCCCGCCGCCGGCCTCGGCCCTGCTGAAGCCCTCGCCGGGCGCCGGGCACGGCATCACGGGGATGCGGGAGCGGGTCTCGATGCTGAACGGGGAGATGACGACGGGCCCGACGGCCGACGGAGGGTACGAGGTGACGGTGTTCCTGCCGGTGCCGGCGGCCGACGCCGCGATCGAGGGTGAGGCATGACGATCCGCGTACTGATCGCGGACGACCAGATGATGGTGCGCGAGGGCTTCTCGGTCCTGCTGAACGCGATGCCGGACATCGAGGTCGTCGGCGAGGCCGTCAACGGCCGCCAGGCGGTCGAGCGGGTGCGGGAGCTGGCGCCGGACGTGGTGCTGATGGACATCCGTATGCCGGAGCTGAACGGCATCGAGGCGACGAGGGAGATCGTCGCGGCGGACGACACGGCGAAGGTGCTGGTGCTGACCACGTTCGACCTGGACGAGTACGTGTACCAGGCGCTGCGCGCGGGAGCCTCAGGCTTCCTCCTGAAGGACGCCTCGGCCCGCCAACTGGCCGACGGGGTACGGGTGGTGGCCTCCGGTGAGGCGCTGCTCGCCCCCTCGGTCACCAGGCGGCTGATCACGGAGTTCTCCCGGCTGTCGGAGGCTCCGCGCATGATGCCCTCGGCGCAGGCGGCGTACGGGGAGCTGACGGAGCGGGAGACGGAGGTGCTGGTCCTGATCGCGCAGGGCCTGTCGAACGCGGAGATCGCCGAGCGGCTGGTGGTGGCGGAGTCGACGATCAAGACCCATGTGAGCCGGATCCTGGTGAAGCTGGGGCTCAGGGACCGTACCCAGGCGGCGGTGTTCGCGTACGAGGCGCGGCTGGTGACACCTGGGTAGGCGGGCGACGGCGGCGCCGAGCAGCACTGTCTCGACGTCAGGAACGGTGAGGTCAACGCCGCGGCCCAGGTGGTCGGGGACTGCCACGGCCTGGCCTGCCCAACCCGGCGTGAGCCGCTGAGACACCCCTGGTCAGGAGGGGGATCGTCGGTCTAACGTCCGTGCATGGCAGCCTTCGATCCCTGGGACCCGTACTTCCTGGCCGACCCGTACCCCGCGTACGCCGAGCTGCGCGCCAAGGGCCGGGTGCACTACTACGAGCCCACGAATCAGTGGCTGGTCCCGCGGCACGCCGACGTCTCGGCGCTGCTGCGGGACCGGCGCCTCGGCCGCACGTACCAGCACCGGTTCACGCACGAGGACTTCGGGCGTACCGCACCCCCGGCGGCGCACGAGCCGTTCCACACGCTCAACGACCACGGGATGCTCGACCTGGAGCCGCCGGACCACACCCGGATCCGTCGGCTGGTGTCGAAGGCGTTCACACCGCGTACGGTCGAGCAGCTCAAGCCGTACGTGGCGAAGCTCGCCGGCGAGCTGGTGGACCGGCTGGTCGCGGCGGGCGGGGGCGATCTGCTCACGGACGTGGCCGAGCCGCTCCCGGTCGCCGTCATCGCCGAGATGCTGGGCATCCCGGAGTCCGACCGGGCCCCGCTGCGGCCCTGGTCGGCGGACATCTGCGGGATGTACGAGCTGAACCCGTCGGAGGAGACGGCAGCGCGGGCCGTCCGCGCATCGGTCGAGTTCTCGGACTACCTCCGCGAACTGATCGCCGAGCGCCGCAAGGAGCCGGGCGACGACCTGATCTCCGGGCTCATCGCCGCCCACGACGAGGGCGACCGGCTGACCGAGCAGGAGATGATCTCCACGGCCGTGCTGCTGCTGAACGCCGGCCACGAGGCCACCGTCAACGCCACGGTCAACGGCTGGTACGCCCTGTTCCGCAACCCGCCCCAGCTGGCGGCCCTCCGCGCCGACCACTCCCTCGTCCCCTCGGCCATCGAGGAGCTGATGCGCTACGACACCCCGCTCCAGCTCTTCGAACGCTGGGTGCTGGACGAGATCGAGATCGACGGCACGACGATCCCCAGGGGCGCGGAGGTAGCCATGCTCTTCGGCTCCGCCAACCACGACCCGGAGGTCTTCCAGAACCCCGAGAGGCTCGACCTCACCCGCAAGGACAACCCCCACATCTCGTTCAGCGCGGGCATCCACTACTGCATCGGAGCGCCGCTGGCTCGTATTGAACTGGCGGCGTCCATGACGGCATTGCTGGACAAGGCCCCCACATTGAGCCTGGCGGAGGAGCCGGAGAGGAAGCCGAACTTTGTGATCCGGGGGTTGGAGGGGCTGAGCACTGAGGTGAGGTGATCACCCGTTTGGATGATCACTGAACGATTCCGGGTGGTCGTCACCGGCGGCTCGCCAAGCTGGTGCCTGCCTGCGAAGGGAGGCACCATGACGGTTATGGCAGAGCGCGCGTCATCTCAGTTGTCGGTGGACATGTTCGAGCGGATCGCCGAATTCGCCGCTCGTGAGGACGAGACCGTCAGTTTCGAGTTCATCGATGGACGGATCGGAGTCAAGAAGGTGACGAACGGCAACCACGACGAGATCACGATGTGGTTGGTCTTCCAGTGCAAGCATGCGCGGCCTGAACTCACCCTCTATCCGGACCGCGGGCTGAAGGTCGGGGCGTATCGCAACGGTCGTGCCAAGCCTGACGGCGTGCTCGCGCCGGCGGGTCACTACACGGGAAAGGGCAACTGGGCGGACCCTGACGGCGCGCTGATGGCGGTCGAGATTACGTCGTACGACTCAGACACCCACAACCGCGATCGAGTGGAGAAGCCCCGGGCGTACGCCGAGGCGGGTATCCCCGTCTACGTGCTGATCGACCGTGAGAATCTTTCGATCCTCGTGCACAGCAACCCGGACCTGGAGGTCGGGTACCGAGACATCCACGTGGCCATGCTCGGTGACAAGGTCACCCTCCCTGACCCCGTCGGCATCGAACTCGACACCGAGGAACTGAAGCAGTACGTGGACTGAGGAGCACCCTCACGTCGGCAGGTTCCGCCTGCGCAGCCCCGCCAGCCCGCCGGCCACCAGCAGCACCGCAAGGGGAGGAAATCAGCCCGTTCACCGCGAGCCAGACCGGGATCAGCACCCGGTCGCGACGCAGTGAGAAACGCAGCAGCACTCCCGTGCCCGTGAACGTCGTCATCGCGCCGCCGCCTCGTCGTGATCCTGGTAGTGGCGCAGGAACAGCTCCTCCAGCGTCGGCGGGGTCGAGGTCAGGGAGCGTACGCCCGACTCGCTCAACTGGTGGAGGACCGCGTCCAGTTGGTCCGTGTCCACCTGGAGGCGGACCCGGTGGCCCTGCACGTCCAGGTCGTGGACGCCGGGCAGGTGCGCCAACCCGTTGGGCGGGCCCGCGAGTTCGGCGCTCACGCTCGTCCTCGTCAGGTGGCGCAGGTCGGCGAGCGAGCCGGTCTCCACGGTCCGGCCCTTGCGGATGATGCTGACCCGGTCGCAGAGTTCCTCGACCTCGCTGAGGATGTGCGAGGAGAGCAGGATCGTGCGGCCCCGCTCCCGCTCCTCCGCCACGCAGCGCCGGAAGACCTCCTCCATCAGCGGGTCCAGGCCCGACGTCGGCTCGTCCAGGATCAGCAGGTCCACGTCCGAGGCGAAGGCGGCGACCAGGGCGACCTTCTGCCGGTTGCCCTTGGAGTAGGTGCGGCCCTTCCTGGCGGGGTCCAGTTCGAGGCGGTCGATCAGGTCCGCGCGGCGCCCCGCGTTCAACCCGCCGCGCAGACGGCCGTAGAGGTCGATGACCTCGCCTCCCGACAGGTTCCGCCACAGCGTCACGTCGCCGGGGACGTAGGCGATCCGGCGGTGTGCCTCCACCGCGTCCGTCCACGGGTCGCGGCCCAGCACCTGTGCCGCGCCCGAGTCCGCGCGCAGCAGGCCGAGCAGGACACGGATGGTGGTCGACTTGCCGGCGCCGTTGGGGCCGAGGAAGCCGTGGACCTCGCCGGTCTCGACGTCGAGGTCGAGGCCGTCGAGCGCGTGGGTACGGCCGAAGGACTTGCGGAGTCCGGAGACCGTGATGGCCTTGGTCATGTTCGGGGATGCCGCGCATGCCCTCCCGGGTCTTCGGCGCGCTGCTCGCCTCCGACACCGGCGCCCTGACCTCGGCCGAGCTGGGCGACCAGCTGAGGATCAGCCCCGCGGCCGTCTCCGGTGCCGTGCGCTACCTCGCCCAGGTGCACATGGTGTCCCGCGAGCGGGAGCCGGGCTCCCGCCGGGAGCGGTACCGGGTGCACAGCGACCAGTGGTACGAGGCGCTCACCAACCGCGAGGCGATCATCAAGCGCTGGGAGAACGCCCTCAGAGACGGCGTGGCCAGCCTGGGCGCCGACACACCGGCCGGGCGCAGGCTGGCCGAGACGCTCGCCTTCTTCGAGTTCATCGAGCGGGACGTCGCGGAGATGATGGAACGCTGGCGGGCGTACCGCGAGGAGAGGTTCGGCTAACGTTCCTTCGTCTCCTCCAGCACCGTCCGCCCCAGCAGCGCGTACCGCTCCGGCGAGCGTCGCTTGAGGTACTGCGCGTAGCCGATGCCGCCCGCCGCGATCAGTGCGACCAGCCACGGCGTCGCCTTCAGGACCAGTGAGCCGGACTCCGAGCCGGCCGCCACGCCCATGTTGGACACCAGCAGCACGACCACCGCGAGCATCGCGATGCCGCCGATCAGCGGGGCGGCGGAGGTCCGGAACCAGTGCCGGCTCTCGGGGTGGTTCCTGCGGAAGTAGACCAGCACCGCGAACGAGCACACGGCCTGGACGACGAGGATCGCCATGGTGCCGAGGATGGCGAGCAGGACGTACGTGCCGTTGTACGGGTCCTTGCCCGCGGCCCAGAACGCGCCCACCAGCAGCCCGCTCACCACCGTCTGCACCAGGCCCGCGATGTGCGGGGAGCCGTGCCGGGGGTGGGTGCGGCCGACGGTGTTCTTCAGGGACGGCAGGACGCCCTCGCGGCCCAGGGCGTACATGTAGCGGGCGGCGCAGTTGTGGAAGGCCATGCCGCAGGCCAGCGAGCCGGTGATCATCAGCCACTGCATGACGTCGACCGCCCAGTGGCCGACGTAGCGCTCGGTGGGGTTGAAGAAGAGGCCCATCGGGTCCTTGGTCGCCACCTGCACGGCGCTGTTCACGCCGGTGCCCGAGATGGCCATCCAGGAGACGAAGACGTAGAAGACGCCGACGCCCAGGACGCTGATCATCGTCGCCTTGGGGATGATCTTCTTCGGGTCGCGGGACTCCTCGCCGTACATCGCCGTCGACTCGAAGCCGACCCAGGACCAGAAGGCGAAGAAGAGCCCGAGCCCGGCGGACGTGCCTTTGAAGGCGTTGACGGGGTTGACCGGCGCGAAGGTGAAGCCGTGCGGTCCGCCGCCGTGGAAGGCGACCGAGACGGCCATCGCGGCCAGCACGGTCACCTCGGTCGCCAGCAGCACCACCAGCAGCTTCTCGGCGACGCTCACCCCGAACCAGGTGCCGGTGGCGTTGATCGCCAGCATCAGGATCGCGAAGGCCCACCACGGGATGTCGAGCCCCGTCTGGTCCTTGAGGGTGGTGGTGGCGAAGGTGGAGAAGATCCCGATCAGCGCGGGCTCGAAGACGACGTACGCGAAGGTCGCGAGCAGTCCCGAGGCGAGGCCGACGGTGCGGCCGAGGCCGTAGGAGATGAAGCCGTAGAAGGCGCCGGTGGACGTGATGTGCTTCGCCATCGACGTGAAACCCACGGAAAAGATTGCCAGGACGACCATTGCCACGAGATAGCTTGCGGGCGCCCCGATGCCGTTCCCCGAGGACACCATGAAGGGCACGTTGCCGGTCATCGCGGTGATCGGCGCGGCCGTGGCGACGGCCATGAACACCACGCCGAGCAAGCCGACGGCGTTGGGTTTCAGCCGATGAACCGTGCCGTCGTCGTCCGTCTTCGCCGCCGGGGCGACGCCCTCGTCCACTGCCATCGGGTGGCCCCTTCCTGACCGTCACGCGCGGACGCAACCGCGCCTTGATGGAGCAGGATGGTGGAGGGTGAACCGGTCCCTCAAGGGGTCGGCACGGTTAAATATTTGTCACCAGACCTTTAGAGGCCTGTCGGCTCAGGCGTGGGCGGGCAGCGTCAGCGCCCAGGCCGCCTCGCGTACGGTCCACGTCCGGCGTCGTACGGGCCCCGAGACCTGCGCGTCGGCCCGGTAGCGGAAGTCCGACCCGATCACCGTCACCGTGCGGCCACGGGCCAGCAGCGGGGTCGCCTCGGCGCCCAGCGACAGCGGCCGGACCTCCACGTCGGCGATCCCGCAGGAGCCGGGCGTCACCGACACGGCCTCCACCGGCTGGTCCAGGTCGACCACCGTCGCCCCGTCGACCTCCACCCGGAGCCGGGCGGGGCCCGGGGCCGGTACGGCCGAGAGGCGGGCCGGGCGGGGGGCCAGGGTGCGCACCAGGGAGCGGTACGTCGTCCGCAGCCAGGGACGCCCCGAGGCGGCGCCCACCGGCTCGACGGCGGCCGCCGCCCGCACCGGGGCCGACGGGATGCCCAGCGTGCCCAGGACCACCCCGTCGCTGTCGTCCACGAGCAGGTCCAGGCGCCGCTCCGCCCCGTCCAGCACGGCCCGCGCGGCCGCCACCGCACCGGCGGGCACGCCGAGGGACTCCGCCAGGGCCGCACCACCGACCGGCACCACCGACAGCGCACATCCGGCCAGCTCGCGGTGGCGGTGCAGCAGGGTCACCGCGCGGACCAGCGCCCGGTCGTCGCCGACCACGACCGGGCGCCGGGACCCTCGCCGGCCGAGCGCCCGGGCGAATTCCTCGGGGCTGTCCGGCAGACACACCTTGGTGGTCGCACCCGCGCTGAGCACGTCTTTCGCGATCCGGACGGACTCCCCGTCCGTCTGCGGGGCCGCCGGATCGATGATCACCAGCAGCTGATCGGACGTCGCGAAAGTCGCCACCTCGGTCCTGCCTCGCTTCCTCGGGTAGCATCTTTGTGCAAGAGCCCCTTGCGCTATTGCGCCAGGGGCTTCGTCTATTCCGGGGCATCCGGTCCGACGGTTGTGCGACCAAAGGCGGTCGCGGTGGTACGCGGCGGTGAACCTTACGCCCCTGCCCCCGACCTTGGACATGCCCCGCCCGGAAGGGGTGTACGCGCGTGCCCGCACTTGTGCTGCTCGGTGCTCAGTGGGGTGACGAAGGCAAGGGGAAGGCCACCGACCTGCTCGGTGGCTCGGTGGACTATGTAGTGCGCTACCAGGGCGGCAACAACGCCGGCCACACGGTGGTAGTGGGCGACCAGAAGTATGCACTCCACCTTCTCCCTTCCGGAATCCTCTCTCCCGGTTGTACGCCGGTCATCGGCAACGGTGTCGTCGTCGACCCGTCGGTCCTGCTCTCCGAGCTGAGCGGTCTGAACGAGCGTGGCGTCGACACGTCCAAGCTCCTGATCAGCGGTAACGCGCACATCATCACGCCGTACAACGTGACCGTCGACAAGGTGACGGAACGCTTCCTCGGCAAGCGCAAGATCGGTACGACCGGCCGCGGCATCGGCCCGACCTACGCGGACAAGATCAACCGCGTCGGCATCCGGGTCCAGGACCTGTACGACGAGTCGATCCTTCTGCAGAAGGTCGAAGCCGCCCTCGACGTCAAGAACCAGCTCCTGACCAAGCTGTACAACCGGCGCGCGATCGCCGCCGACCAGGTCGTCGAGGAGTTGCTGGGCTACGCCGAGCAGATCAAGCCGTACGTCACCGACACCGTGCTGGTCCTCAACCAGGCGCTGGAGGACGACAAGGTCGTGCTGTTCGAGGGCGGTCAGGGCACCCTGCTCGACATCGACCACGGCACGTACCCCTTCGTCACCTCCTCGAACCCGACTGCGGGCGGTGCCTGCACCGGCGCCGGCGTGGGCCCGACGAAGATCAGCCGCGTGATCGGCATCCTCAAGGCCTACACGACCCGTGTCGGCGCCGGCCCGTTCCCGACCGAACTCTTCGACGAGGACGGCGAGGCGCTGCGCCGGATCGGCGGCGAGCGGGGTGTCACCACCGGCCGTGACCGGCGCTGCGGCTGGTTCGACGCGGTCATCGCCCGCTACGCGACCCGCGTGAACGGCCTGACCGACTTCTTCCTCACCAAGCTGGACGTGCTCACCGGCTGGGAGCAGATCCCGGTCTGCGTGGCGTACGAGATCGATGGCAAGCGCGTCGAGGAGCTGCCGTACTCGCAGTCCGACTTCCACCACGCGAAGCCGGTCTACGAGACCCTGCCGGGCTGGTCCGAGGACATCACCAAGGCGAAGTCCTTCTCCGACCTGCCGAAGAACGCCCAGAACTACGTCAAGGCGCTGGAGGAGATGTCCGGCGCCCCGATCTCCGCGATCGGCGTGGGCCCGGGCCGGGACGAGACCATCGAGATCAACTCGTTCCTGTAGGCAACCGCATGGCCTGTGGCCCCCGTCGGACGCTGTCCGGCGGGGGCCATGTTTTGGGCATTCAGGTCACATTTCGTGATTTCTCCGTGACGCACGGTACGGCTCTCTTCGCACGCGACATCCAGTCGCAGCGAAAGAGAACTACCAGTGCTTCAACAACGGTGGCAATCACCCCAAGGCAAGAAACAAGCAGACCACCGAAACCCCGCAGATCACCTCTGGCGTGTTCCCCGTGCGCAACGGTCAGACCACCGGGAGCCTGACCCTGAGCCCGCCCGGACCGGGTAGCTTCAGCTGCCCGTCGGGACAGACGCGGTTCCTGCAGAGCGTGAAGTACGAGAACACCATCGTCACCGATCAGGGCGGTGCCTCGTTGCTCGCTACACCCGAACCGATCTCGGCCACCCTCCACATCCCGGTCTGACCGGCTGCGACACCAGAACCGCCAGCCGATCCGCCCCCAGGCGTGATCGGCGGGCGGTCCTGCGTTCCGCGCGGTGCAATCGGAGTATGAGCAACCACCGGACGGTGCGGTGCCGGGGGCCGTACGGGGGTGAGGGGGCGCAGTCCGTCGGTACGGGCTGCTCCGACCCCGCCGTGTTCGAGGTCGCCCGGTACGACCTGCCGTCGCTGCCGGTGTGCCCGATCCATCTCGGGCCCTCGCTGCTGGTGGCGAGCAGGGTGCTGTGGCCGCCGGAGATCCGGCTCATCGGCCGCCCCTGACACGTGCGTCACCCGTACGGCGGGCCCGGCGTGTGGCCGGTTGCTGCGGCTGGAAGCCTAGGATCCGGCACTGGAGCAGGGGAAATGTCCGCCTTGTCGGGTTGAAGATTGATCCCCTCCATGACCGAAGGAGCCGGGATGTCGCACCGCGTCGGCAGGACCCACTGGCGACGCTTCGCGGCGGTCCTGGTGCCCGGCGTCGCGGCCTGCGCAACCCTCGGCATCGTCATGGGAGAGGGGGCACTGGCGGCGTCGTTCCTCATTTCCGGCAAGAGGTTCCAGGTCACCGCGGACACGCTGACCTCTCGCGGACTCAGCAGCTACGGCATGGTGGACGTGACCAAGCGGGGCGAGCTGGTGCCGGTCCAGGTCGTCGGATCCCGGCGCGCGACGATCAGCGGGCTGTGCCAGTCCGTACTGATCGACGTCCCGGTGCTGGGCCCGCAGACTCTGAAGATCACCGGCGGGAACGAACGCCCGGTCCAGGCGTCGAACCTGTTCCTCGACACGACGTCCCAGTCGGCCGGGGAGGCGGATTTCCGGAACTTCGACATGGGTATCGCGCAAGGCGAGATCACCAAGGGACCGGTCAATCCGGGCGACAGGGACTCGCGCTTCTTCGACCCCAGCGGCTTCGGGCAGCAGGCCACGTCGGTCACCCTGACCGACGTCCACGTGACCGCGGTCGCGCTCACCGCCGGTACGTTCAACGTCCCCGGCCTGCGCGTGCGGATCGAGCAGGGCCGCCACGAATGCTCCTGACCCCTGGGCGGGGCGAAACCGCCGAACGCCCCCGTATCCGCGCGGCAGCGGCGCACGCACGCCGCAGGTTCCGCGCCTGGCGTGGTGAACGCCCCTTCTGGGCCGGGCTCTTCACCCTGGCGGCGGGGCTGCCCATCCTGTACTGGCCGTACGTGAACCTGGACATCGGCGCCATTCCGCTGGCCATGTCGACCACCCCCGGTGCCGGGTCCCTGGTCATCGGAGTCCTGCTCATCACCCTGGGGCTCAGCCTCTGGTACCAACCCCACCTTCGCCTGTTCTCCGGGATCGCCACCCTCCTGCTCGCCCTCGCCTCCTTGCCCGTCGCGAACCTCGGTGGCCTCTTTTTCGGCGTGTTCACCGGCCTGATCGGCGGCTCCCTGGCCTGTTCCTGGATTCCGCCCGCCGCCGACGAACCGCCGGCAGCGGAGCCGAACCACGCGTCCACGGCTGTTCCGGCAGGAGACGACCGAGGCGGCAACTGACCCATCCTTGACCTGGACATGGCCTGTTCCTGGTTCCCGCCACTGGCGGGCGCGAGCACGATCTACGCGGGTAGCCCCCGCACGGTACGCCCCTCTGCTCGCGTCAACCCCAGCCTCTCGGGAGCCTGTCATGCCCGCCCAGCCGCTCAACCGCCGTACCTTCCTGCAGAAGTCGGCCGTCACCGGCGCCGCCGTCGCCGCCGCGGGTGCGGTCGGCACCGGCACCGCCGAGGCCGCGGAAGCCGGTCACCAGCCCGAAAAGACGCCCCGCACCTGGTCGTTCTCCATCCTGGGCACCACCGACCTGCACAGCCACGTCTTCGACTGGGACTACTACAAGGACGCCGCCTACACCGACAAGGCGGGCAACTCCGTGGGCGTGGCCCGGGTGGCCACCCTCATCAAGCAGCAGCGCGAGGCGAAGGGCGAGCACCGCGTGCTGCTCGTCGACGCCGGCGACATCATCCAGGGGACCTCGCTCGCCTACTACTTCGCGCGCGTCGACCCGATCACGGGCACCGACGGCAAGCGCGGCCCCAAGCACCCGATGGCCGTCGCCATGAACGCCATGCGGTACGACGCGGCCGCCCTCGGCAACCACGAGTTCAACTACGGCATCGACACGCTGCGCAAGTTCGAGAGCCAGTGTCACTTCCCGCTGCTCGGCGCCAACGCCCTGGACGCGAAGACCCTTCGGCCCGCCTTCCAGCCCTACACCGTGAAGCGGATCTGTGTGCCGGGCGCCCCGGACATCAAGGTCGGCATCCTGGGCCTCACCAACCCCGGTATCGCGCTGTGGGACAAGGACAACGTCAGCGGGAAGATGGTCTTCCCCGGCCTGGTCGAGCAGGCGAAGAAGTACGTGCCCCGGCTGCGCGCGCTCGGCTGTGACGTCGTCTTCCTGACCGACCACTCGGGCCTCGACGGCTCCTCCTCCTACGGCGACGAACTCCCCTACGTGGAGAACGCCTCCAACCTCGTCGCCCAGCAGGTGCCCGGCATCGACGCGATCCTCGTCGGCCACACCCACGTCGAGGTCCCGTCGTACACGGTGAAGAACGAGGAGACCGGCGAGGACGTCCTGCTCTCCGAGCCGTACTGCTGGGGCTACCGCCTGAGCGTCTTCGACTTCGAGCTGGAACTGCACCACGGCCAGTGGAAGGTCACGAGCAAGACGGCGCAGACCCTCAACCCCAACACGGTGGACGAGGACCCGGAGATCAAGAAGCTCCTGGAGGCCGACCACGAGCTGGTCGTGAAGTACGTCAACACGGCGGTCGGCACCTGCACCGCGGACCTCTCGGCGGCCGAGTCCTGCTGGAAGGACGTGCCGATCATGGACTTCATCCACAAGGTGCAGATGGACAGCGTGAAGGCGGGACTTTCGACGGCGGACGCGGCGCTCCCGCTCATCTCCGTCGCCGCGCCCTTCAGCCGCACGGCCGACATCCCCCAGGGCAGCGTGACCATCAAGGACATCGCCGGGCTCTACATCTACGACAACACCCTGTACGGCAAGAAGCTGACGGGTGCCCAGCTCAAGGAGTACCTGGAGTACGGGGCGAAGTACTACTACCAGGTCCCGGCCGGCACGAAGGTGGACACGGCCACGCTCACGAACGCCAACAAGTTCTGGGACTACATGTACGACACGGCGGCGGGCGTCGACTACGAGATCGACATCGCGCAGGCGGAGGGTTCGCGCATCAAGAACCTGAGCTACAACGGCGCCCCGGTCGCCGACGACCAGGTCTTCGTCGTGGCGGTCAACAACTACCGGGCGAACGGCGGTTCCGGTTACCCGCACATCGCCTCGGCGCCGATCGCCTACAGCTCCACCAACGAGATACGTCAGCTGATGATCGACTACGTGACGGCGAAGAAGACGCTCGACCCGGCGGACTTCGCGGTCACCAACTGGAAGCTGACGCAGGCCGGAACTCCGGTGTTCTGAGATGAACGTTTGATCGCTGGTCGGCGTCGTAGTGGTGTTCCGTGCTGAAGACGTTCACCGCACACCACGAAGGAGACCGATCCAGTGACCCGGATCCGAACTGCCGTCATCGGTCTGGCCGTTGGAACCCTCGCCCTCTCCGCCTGTGGTGGTGAGGGGCCGGCCGAGGGGGACCGCGGCCAGACCGCCGCCGAGTGGGTCGCCTGTTCCACGACGATGGTCATCGGCGATGTGGCCTCGGTCAGCCCGTCCACCCGGCACAAGGGGCACATCTCGGTGACGGTCGAGGCCACGGAATGGCTCAAACCGGCCCAGGGGGACCGCCGGATCACCCTCGACGTCGTCGACCCGGGCGTGACGGACGCGCAGCGGAAGGTGCAGCCCGGGCAGCATCTGCTCATCGCCGTCCCCGAGCGCGCGAGTCTGGAGCCGGGGGTCTACCAGGGCGACCAGCTGCAGCTGGAGCGGCGCCGGATCAAGAAGGCCCTGAAGGCTGCCGAGACCACCAAGTGCCCTTCCCCGTGGGCAAGTTCGGGTTCAGGTTCCTGATGTTCCGCATGTGAATGTTGCTTGCGTCGGTTGATCGCCCGATGACCTAATGGGCATGCACCTGGCAACTTTCAACGGGGGAAACATTGACGCGTGCCACTCTTCGCCATGCCGGTCGGGCAGCCGGCGTGATCGCCTTTGCCGTAGGAGCCCTGTTCGCCACGGCTCCGTCCAGCCCCGCCGACGACGCCGACGCCGAAGCGGCGCGGGCCGTCGACAACATGATCCCGACCAGCCACTACGACGTGCCGTGTCGCAAGGGCATTCTCTGCCAGACCGACAACGCCACCCTCACGTACTACATGGACTCCGGCGGCAGCAACGCGCTGGAGTCCGACGACAAGGCCACCGTCAGGGACGTGCTGAACAGCCAGTACGCGCCCACCGACCTGTCGGTCAGCTACGACTCGACGCCCTCCTGGTCCGGTGACGCCGAGACGGACATCTACTACAGCGAGGGAACCGTCTCCGGCAGTGACAACGGCTTCACCTACTGCGAGAACCCCGCCTCGGGCGTCTACAAGTGCGACCAGCAGTACGTGAAGATCGAGCCGGGCCACTGGTCCTCCGGTCTGGTCTGCCACGAGACCGGGCACGCCGTCGGCTTCGTCCACGGTGAGGACGCCTCTCCCGTCGTGGGCATGCAGGACTCCCGCCTGGGCTGCATGAAGAAGTCCGTCGGCTCGGAAGGGCTCGGCAGCAACCAGGTGCGCAACATCAACAACACGTACTGACGGGGGCCCAGGATGAAGAGAAGGACAGGTATCGCCGTCGGTACGACCGCCGCGCTCGCCGTGACCGCGTTGTCCGTGGTCGCCGCGACGTACGGCGGGTCCGCCGACCATGACCAGGCCAAGGACCAGGCCAAGGACCAGGGGGTCATCCTCGCCGAGGGGAACGACCGCTACCCGTCCAGGACCGCCCAGGACTGGGTGACGTACGCCGACCACGCCGTCGTCGTCACCGCCCTCGACGACCAGGCGGTCGAGCCGGACACCAGCGACCCCGACAACCCCGAGGGCGGCTCCGGCCCGATCATGCGGAAGGTCACGCTACGGGTCGACAAGGTCCTCTGGTCCAAGGACAAGCCCGCGCACGCGGCGCCCTCCACCTTCGAGTGGGACGCCTTCGGGTGGCACCAGACCGAGGACGGCCAGCGCGTGGAGATGTCCGGGGCGCACGAGCCCCGCATCGAGCCCGGCCACACCTATGTCATGGCCCTCCAGTGGCAGGCGCCCCGCTGCCCGGCCGGAGACGAACCGATCCCCGGCGAGTGGCGAGGCCTGGGGGGCGAGTCCACGATCCCCTACGACCACGAGGTGCTGGGGCAGGGCGAGTTCGAGGGCGAGACCCAGAGCGGGGCCTCCGCCGAGGAGTCCGCCCTCCCCTCGGCCGACCCCAACTATGCGCTCCGCGACGAGCTGGCGGGCGAGAAGGCGGACGCGCTGGCCGCCAAGCTCAGTCAGGCGACGCCGGGTACGCCCGAGTCGGCGGAGCCTGCCGCCGACCCCTGCGAGTGACCTAGGAACGCGGTCCAGGCTGTGGGGGAGACCGACAGCCTGGGCCCGTCGGGGTTCTTGGAGTCCCGGATGTGGATGGTGTGGGGGCAGGGGGCTATTTCGATGCAATCGCCGCCACTGTCGTTGCTGTAGCTCGACTTGAACCACCGCAGGGTGCTCGTCATGTCCGCTCTTCTCCTGCCAGCTTCTGGATAAGGCTTAGCGAGTCGTCCCGGCTCAGAGCCTGTGTGCGGATCTTCGCATACCGGTGCGTGAGGTGAGCGACCTTTGCGGGATCGCTGACCAGCACGCTCTCGTCTTCGATCTCCATGTAGACCACGTGGTGATGTTCCTTCGTCACCACCAGCACCATGTCGCCTCGCGTGCCCGCGTGTCCGCCTCTCAACCCGCGTTCCATGGGCATCACTTGGATGCTGACGTTGTCCCGCTCCGCGTCCTCCGCGAGCGAGCGCAGCTGGTCCTGCAGCACTTCCCAGCCGCCGATCGGCCGACGAAGCGCTGACTCGTCCAGGATCAGCTCGATCATGGGCGTGGGATCCGTACGGTCCAGCAACGCCCGGCGAGCAATACGCGCCTCGACCAGCTCCTCCACCTTGGCGTCAGGGAGCTTGGGAAACCCGCCACCGATGAGTGCGCGGGCGTATTCCGGGGTTTGAAAGCGGCCGTCGATCACGTACGTCTGGTACGACGACAACGAGACCGCCTCCCGCTCCATCAGCGCGAAGTTCTTGAACTGCGGCGGGTACTTGTCGAGAAGGATGAACTTCCGTGCCTTCTCGAAGATCCCCAGTCCGCCCCCGATTTCCTTCTCCAACGCCACCAGCATCTTGTCGCTGGCGGGCTGCGCACAAGTCTCCATCGCGCTGATTGCGGACGCCGTGTAGCCGATCCGCTTGCCCAACTCCTCCTGAGTCAGGCCGTGCTGCTCACGCAGTGCTTTCGCCAAAGCGGCAACGAGAAGTGCCGTGCCGCCTGCCTCCACCTTGTTCTCCGCCCGCGCCATGCGGTCACCCCCGGACTCAACCGAACTCAACCGGTCATCGGCACTCCGCGTCGACTCTCGACCGTTGCGAAGGGTCGACAGAGAGTTATGGAAGAAGGTAGCGCCCGCCACTGACACTGGCCCCATGAATACGCAAAGTGACCCCACCCTTGAATGGATTCCCGCCACCGGCATCCAACTCCGCAAGGCAGGGGTCCAATTCGACGCGGTGCGGCTCGACGGGGACCACGGGCGCGAGGTCGCCGACAGGCTGGCTCGGATGACCGGCGGCGATCCGGGACCGGTGGTGGAGTCCGGCAGCGGGCGGCGCTGTGTCTACTTCCTCGTCGCGGCCGGAAGTACCGCCCGCCACAGCTGGCCGGAAGACGTCACCCGGCTGACGAGCGGCCCGTACCGGATCAGCTTCATCCCGATCCCCGCCCTCGAAGGCCAGACGTGGCCCCTCACCTGGCGCTATCCGCCCACCGCCCCCGACCGCCTCGTACACACCCTGCTGCTGCGCACCGCGCTCCGGGCGGATGCCCAACCCTGACCGCTCTGCGGCAAGCCGACGATGATCCGGGGCGACCGGCTGGTATTCCTGGCCTCTGCGTATTTGATCTTTCCAAGGGGGACAGAGGCTCGTGGAAGCATGGGCTCAGGCGTTGGGCGGACTGTACGAGAGACCGGGCGACGCCCGGACCGATCAGGGGGAGCAGCCCGGGGGAACGGTAAGGGAGTTGGGTTCCGTCCGGCTGTTTGCCGTAAGAGGGCCCGCCGCAGAGGTGCGGGGGGACGGGCGAGTGGCCGGCTGGCACCTCGTGCTGGTGCAGGACGGGGAACTGGAGCTGGAGCAGGCAGGGCGGATCGCGCGGATCGAAGCGGGCGGGTTCGTGCTGCTCGACTCGGGGCGGCCGTTCCGCATACGGCTGGCCGGGGCGTCGAACACGGTGCTCGCGACGCGTCTGGCGGGTCGCCCGCAGCCGCATGACGGTCTCGTGGCACGGGAGTTGGGCCGTCGGCCCGGGCCGGCCCAGCTCGTGGCGGGGTTTCTCGCCGGTCTGGCGGCGGACACCGCCCCGTACCGGCCCGGTGACGAACTGCGGCTCGGTGCCGTGGTGTCCGACCTGGTCGCGCTCCTCCTCGACGAGGGGCTCGGTGACTCGGCACTGCTTCCGCGCATCCAGGCGTACATCGTGCAGCGCCTGGGAGAGGAAGGGCTCACGCCGGACCGGGTCGCCGCGGCGCACCACATCTCCACCCGCTATCTGCACCGGCTCTTCCAGCGTCAGGGACTCACCGTCGCGTCATGGATCAAGGGCCAGCGGCTGGAGCGGTGCCGGCGCGACCTGGCCGATCCGGGGCTGCGTCACCTGCCCGTCCATGTGGTCGCGGCGCGGTGGGGGTTCGCGCAGGCGGCCGATTTCAGCCGGGCGTTCCGTGCCGCCTACGGGACCACGCCGACGCGTTTTCGCGCGGGTGTTTCCGGGGTGTGGGGACGCCACCTGCCAAGAAACTGTGCGCGCAGTGCCAACGACGTGCGCGTACCGGCACAGCAGACTCATGGACATGACGAGGTACGGCGGATCGTGCCTGTCTCTGCACATTAGGGGGAACTCCATGCCTGAGAACGGAGCGCAGCTCGCTGCTGCGGCCGGCGCCAAGCCCGTCGAACCACGCGGCGGCGCCGGAATCTTCGACGTCGACCCGGACCAGTCCGGCGTGAGCCAGGACCCGAACGTCATCGTCAAGGGCGACATCGACGCTCTCCCCGAGAACGGGGAGGCGTGACATGGGGTCTGTAGACGGAATGCTCGCGCAGATGCGCAGCCTGCTGGGCACCGCGGAGTACCCGCCCGGCTCGAACCACAACAAGATCACCGAGTGGTACGGCATGAATGACGCCTGGTGCGACATGACGGTCAGCTACGCCGCCGCCCACTCGGACAACCTGGCCGCGATCGGCGGCAAGTTCGCGTACACCGTCGCCCACGCGCAGTCGTTCCAGTCGCGGGGCCTGTGGCACTACGGGACCGGCGGCATACGCTCGGGCGACGTCGTCTTCTTCGACTGGAGCGGCAGCCAGTCCATCGGCGCCATCGACCACGTCGGTGTCGTCGAGGCGGTGCACTCCGATGGCACCATCACCACCATCGAGGGCAACACCAGCGACCAGTGCATGCGGCGGCTGCGCAACTCCAGCACCATCGTCGGCTACGGCCGCCCCAGCTACGGCGACGCCAGCCCGCTGCCCGCCTCGGACGGCATCCTGCGCAAGGGTTCCACGGGCGACGCGGTCAAGACGCTCCAGCAGAACCTGAACACGGTCATGGGGTCCGGGCTGGACGTCGACGGCGACTTCGGGCCGGCCACCGACACGGCGGTGCGTGCCTTCCAGGCGAAGTACGGCCTCACGGTCGACGGTGAGTACGGGCCGGCCTCGGCGGCGGCGATGGAGGCCGCGCTCAAGGGCGGCACCAAGCCGCAGCCGCCCACCCCGCGTCCGCCGTCCGGCGGCCAGCTGGAGGTCGACGGAGACTTCGGGCCCGCGACCTGTTCCGCGCTGCAGCGCGCGCTCAACCAGCACGGCGCGAAGCTGTCCGTGGACGGTGGCTTCGGGCCGCAGACGAAGAAGGCGCTCCAGAGCTACCTGGGGGTGACCGCGGACGGCGTGGTCGGCCCGAACACGGTCCGAGCCCTGCAGAAGAAGGTCGGCTCTGGCGTCGACGGCCAGTGGGGTCCCGACACCACCCGGCATCTGCAGCAGGCGCTCAACGCGGGCACCTTCTGATCGTCGGCTGCTGATCGTCGGCGTCGTCAGCTGAACACGATCATCGACCCCTGTGCCAGGGACCGCGTCGCCGCCGCGTGCAGGCCGAGCCACACGTGGCGCTCGCGGGCGAAGGGGCTGGGGTCGTAGGGCGCCGGTACCGCGGGCTCCTCCAACTCGGTGGGGCCCGACGGCGGTGCCGGCGCCGTCGGCGGGTTGGCCGGGTCGATGCCGATCGTCGGGGCAACGAGTTCCAGCTCCCTGAGCAGGGCCTGGGAGGAGCCCAACGGGCCGCCTCCGGCGAGGAGTTCGTCGCTGGACAGCGGGCTCGGGAAGTCGACCGGGACGTAGGCGCCCGCGTGGTCGTAGTGCCACACCAGGTGGGACTGCTGGGCCGTCGACTCGAACATCTCCAGCAGCTGCTCGTAGTCGCCGCCCAGTTCGTCCACCGGGGTCACCGGCAGCCCGCACACCTGGAGCAGATAGGCCCGGCGCAGGAAGTGCAGCGCGTCGTAGTCGAATCCGGCCACCGGGGCGACCTCGCCGGACAGGCCCGGCATGTACTGGTACACCGGCACCGGCGGGAGACCGGCCGCGGCCAGCGCGTTGTTGTAGTGCGCGAGTTCCTCGGCGAACGGGTTGTCCGGGGTGTGGCACAACACGTCGACGAGCGGGACCAGCCACAGGTCACAGGCCAAAGGACAGCTCCTAGTGTGGGTCGATCACAGGCCGCACCCCGCGGGCAGGGCGGTCAGGGAAGGGTAATCGCTACGGGTCATGTCGAGGCCCCCTGGTGCGACTTCTACCCTCGGTACGGCTTGTTCGCACAGCACGGGACCCGGCTGATCAGGCCTGCTCGGCCAGGCGCTCGATGAGGGCGAGGGCGTGGGTGTTGGCCGCGGCCACGATGGCGCGGGCCGCTTCCGCGTCGCGGCGGGCCAGGGCGTCGACCAGGTCGGTGTGGCCGGCCCACAGGTGGTTGCGCACGTCGGGGAGGCGGCGCAGGTGCTGGACCGCGCAGACCCAGGACTGGACCCGCAGCCGGTGCAGGAAGTCGGCCAGGTAGGGGTTGCCGAACAGGCCGCTCAGTTCGCGCCAGAAGCGCAGGTCGTAGCCGATCAGCACAGTGAGGTCACCGGCGGCCGCGGCCCGCTGGGCCTCCTCGCCGCGCCGGCGGACCGCCGCCAGCGCCGCCGCCGTTCGTGGGTCCTCGACGGCGGTGAAGGCCGGGTGGTGGGTGCTGAGGGCCCGGAACATACCGTCGGTGACCAGACCGCGGGCCTCGATCATGCCCCGGTAGTCGGCCAGCGAGTACTCGGGGACGCGGAAGCCGCGGTGCTGGTCGGCCTCCAGGATGCCCTGCGCGGACAGGTCGACCAGCGCCTCGCGGACCGGGGTCGCCGAGACGCCGTACTGGTCGGCGATCTCCTTGACGGTGACCGCCCGGCCCGGCTGCAGACGCCCCGCCAGCACCTCGTCACGCAGCGCGTCCGCGATCTGCTGGCGCAGAGTGCTGCGCGTCACGGCACCGTTGCCGGGCATCGTCCGGGCCTCTCCTCACACGTATGGGTGACGTACTCGTACGTACTCGCACTCTCTTACGAGCACGTCACCTTACGCGTTCGGGCTCCCGGGGCGGCAGCTGCGGTTCCGTTACACCGTGTGCTCGTCGGCGACGCTCAGCGCCGCGTCCAGGGCCGCCAGGCCCTCCTTCAGCTCGGCCTCGGTGACGTTGCAGGGCGGGACGATGTGGGTCCGGTTCATGTTGATGAAGGGCCACAGTCCGTGCTGCTTGGCGGCGGCGCCGAACGCGGCCATGGGGGCGTTCGCCTCGCCGGCCGCGTTGTAGGGCACCAGCGGCTCCCGGGTCTCCCGGTCCTTCACCAGGTCCAGCGCCCAGAACATGCCGACGCCACGGACCTCGCCGACGCTCGGGTGCCGCTCGGCCAGCTCGGCCAGGGCGGGGCCGACGACGCTCTCGCCGAGCCGCTTGGCGTTCTCCACGACGCCCTCCTCCGCCATCACGTTGATCGTGGCGACGGCGGCGGCGCAGGCCAGCGGGTGGCCGGAGTAGGTGAGCCCGCCCGGGTACGGCCGCTTGCCGAAGGTCTCCGCGATCTTCTCCGAAATCGCCACACCGCCGAGGGGCACGTAACCCGAGTTCACGCCCTTGGCGAAGGTCATCAGGTCCGGGACGACACCGAACAGGTCCGCCGCGAACCACTCACCGGTCCGCCCGAACCCGGACATGACCTCGTCCAGGATGAAGACGATCCCGTACTTGTCGCAGATCTCCCGGACCCCGGCCAGGTAGCCCGGCGGCGGGACCATGATCCCGGCGGTGCCGGGCACGGTCTCCAGGATGATCGCCGCGACCGTACCCGGCCCCTCGAACGCGATCGTCGTCTCCAGGTGCTCCAGGGCCCGCGCGGTCTCCTGCTCCTCCGTCTCCGCGTAGAAGCGGGAGCGGTACAGGAAGGGCGCCCAGAAGTGGACGACACCGGCGCCGGCGCTGTCGGAGGCCCAGCGGCGCGGGTCACCGGTGATGTTGATCGCCTGCTGGGTGCCGCCGTGGTACGAGCGGTACGCCGAGAGCACCTTCGGTCGGCCCGTGTGCAGCCGGGCCATGCGCACCGCGTGCTCGACGGCGTCCGCGCCGCCGTTGGTGAAGAAGATCTTGTCCAGGTCGCCGGGGGTCCGCTCGGCGATCAGCCGGGCCGCCTCCGAGCGCGCCTCGACCGCGAACGCGGGCGCGAACGTCGTCATCGTCGCCGCCTGCTCCTGGATCGCGGCGACGACCTTGGGGTGCTGGTAGCCGATGTTGGTGAAGACGAGTCCGCTGGTGAAGTCCAGGTACCGCTTGCCGTCGTAGTCCCAGAAGTACGACCCCTCGGCGCCGGCGACGGCGAGCGGGTCGATGAGGTCCTGGGCGGACCAGGAGTGGAAAACGTGGGCACGGTCCGCGGCCTTCACCGCGGCGCCGGCTTCGGGGCTGAGCTGAGGGGTCATGCGGGCGAGCGTAAATGTCCGGGATGCGGACGCGACATCGGCGTCTTGTTCCGTGGGCGGGGGGTTTCCGCGACAGGTTGTCGAAGACACCGCCGTTACGGAACCGTAGACACCGGGCCGCGCGGCTCCCCGTGCGACCGCACTATTCTCGGTCCGTTGCAGACCTATGGGGGGAAGGCGGCGCGAGGATGGACAAGCTGGGACCGGGGGATCCGCAGCAGATCGGGGCGTACCGGCTGCTCGCGCGGCTCGGCGCGGGCGGTATGGGGCATGTGTATCTGGCCCGGTCGGACCGGGGCCGTACCGTCGCCGTGAAACTGGTCCGCGAGGAGCTGGCCGAGCAGGAGGAGTTCCGGGCGCGGTTCCGGCAGGAGGTGCAGGCCGCGCGGCGGGTCGGCGGGTACTGGACCGCGCCCGTGCTGGACGCGGACACCGAGGCCGCGGTGCCCTGGGTGGCCACCGGGTACGTCGCCGGGCCCAGCCTGCAGCAGGTCGTCTCACACGATCACGGGGCGCTGCCCGAGCGGTCGGTACGGATCCTCGCGGCGGGGCTCGCGCATGCGCTCACGGACATCCACGCGGCGGGGATCGTGCACCGGGATCTGAAGCCGTCCAACGTGCTCGTCACCATCGACGGGCCGCGGGTGATCGACTTCGGGATCGCGCGGGCGATGGAGACGATGGCGGGGGACGGGCTGACCCGTACCGGGTCGTTGGTGGGGTCGCCCGGGTTCATGGCGCCGGAGCAGGTGCGGGGGGATCGGATCACGCCTGCGTGTGATGTGTTCTGCCTGGGGTCCGTGCTCGCGTACGCCTCCACCGGTGTTCTGCCCTTCGGCGGGGCGAACAGTGGGGTGCATGCCCTGATGTTCCGGATCGCTCAGGAGGAGCCGGATCTGGAGGGGGTGCCGGAGGGGATCGCGGATCTGGTGCGGGACTGCTTGAAGAAGGACCCGGCTTCCCGGCCTTCGCTGGAGCGGATTCTGGAGCGGACGGGGGCGGGGGACACGGTGGCCGGGGGGCGGTCTCGGGATCCTTGGCTGCCGGGGGCGTTGGTGGCGCAGTTGGGGCGGCATGCGGTGCGGCTGCTGGACACGGAGGATCCGGCTTCTGATGCGTTGCCGGGTGCGGGTGCGGGTGCGTCCGGGGGCACCCGGCCTTCGGCCGGGTCTGGGTTCCCACCCGCACCACCCGTGCAGGAATCGTCGTCGGGTGCGGGTGGCCCTGGTGGGGCGGACGCGCCGTCGGCGGGTGCGGCTGGTTCTGGTGGGGCGGGTGCGCCGTCCGCTGGTGCGGGTGCGTCGGGCGGGGCGGCTGTGGCCCCGGGGGTGCCTGCTCCTGCTTGGGTGGTTCAGCAGGGGGGTGGGGGGTCGCCTGAGCATGCGGCTGCTGCCGATGACGGGTCCGTGCCGCCGCCCACGCCCGCGACCCCGAGCCGGCCGGGCCCGTCTGCTGGAAGTGGTGCGCCCGTCAATCATCTTCCGACCATGGTTTCCGGGCAGACCCCGCCGCCTGCCCCTCCTCCCGCCGCTCCCGGGTACGGTGCGCCCGGCCCGTACGGGTATCCGCAGCAGCCCCAGCAGCATCCTCAGCCGCCTGCTGCCGCCTATGGCTACCCGCAGCAGCCGTACAACCCCTATGGGGGTGGCGGGCTCGGCTCGACCCCGCCCTATGGGCCGCCGCCGGTCGGGGTTCCGCAGCAGCCTGAGCGTAGGAACGGGCGCTCCACCGCGCTGCTCGTCGTGATCGCGCTGGTGGTGGCGTTGGGCGCGGGTGGGTCGGTGTATGCGCTGATGAACCGGGGTGGGACCGACGACAAGGGCGGGGGGACGGTCAGTCCCGCGCCGACCGTCACCACCACCGCGCCGGGCGGCGGCAGCTCGCCGGCACCCAATCCCACGACCTCGGCGCCGTCCCCCTCCGCGCCCACGGACGGTGTGATCCCGGACGGCTACCTCGGCACCTGGGAGACCACGATCGACAACTCCAACGGGAGCAACACCCGTCAACTGACCATCCAGCAGGGGAAGGTGGGGGACACCGTCCTCACGCTCGTCGCGGACGGGCCCACCGACGGCGGTGGGACGTACCACTGCGTGTTCGAGGCGCAGCTCACCGAAGAGCCGGGCACGGACGGGCCGTTGGAGATCGGACCGTCGTCCGTCACCTCCGGTGAGCCGATCTCCTCCTGCTCGCCGGGCGAGGCGACGGAGGTCACGCTGCTGTCGGACGGGCGGCTGAAGCGGGTGAAGAAGAGCGGCGGGGAGAGCCTGACGTACACCAAGCAGTGAGGTGAACTCGGCCTCCTGCTAAGGCTGTTGAACGTTGGGCGAACTTCGGCCGACGCGTCCGGTTCGTCCCCTCCTGGGCGCGTACCGTGACCCCACCATCCGGCTCCGGGGAGTGGCGGGGGCACCCACATGGAGTGGCTGAGCGCGGAGAACGTCGTCGCCGTCGGCACGGCGGTGCTGGGCATCGTGGCGTCCGCGGGCATGGTCTGGTACGAGCGCCGGGTGCCGCGCCGCAAGCGGGTCGGCTACCGCGTGCAGATGGACAACCCCATCGGCGACGAAGTCCGCTCGGGCCGAGCCAACCGCCGGCTCGGCCTCTTCCTCTTCGACGGGGCACCGGACACGAGCGACGCGACGCTCGTCCTGCTACGCATCGAGAACGACGGTTCGCAGGGCATCGACCGCGACGACTACACCAGCCCCGAGCGGCACGGGCTGACCGCGGTGTTCACGGACCGTACCGTGCGCGGTGTCTCGGTCACCCAGCCGACCGACACCGACCACCTCCTGGACCACTTCACCGCCGAGCGCGGCTTCGGGTACGAGGGCAACACCCTGCGCATCCCGCGCGTCCCGCTGAACCGTGGCGACCACTTCAAACTGCTCGTGCTGCTGTCCGGCGGGGACGTCGGCCGGGAGATCCGGATCGTCGGCGGGATCCGGGAGGGCGAGGTCCATCCCAACCGCAGCGCCACACCCGACGACAAGCCGCCGCTGTTCAGCCGTGCGTCCCGGCTCATCACCATCATGCTCACGGTGTGCGTGGTGACCCTGGCGGCGATCGTCGTGGCCCGCGACGACACGCCACCGCCGATCGGCTGCGAGAAGGGCGCGCTGACCGTGACGGGGTCGACCGCGTTCGAGCCGGTGATGCGGGAGGTGGCGAAGCGGTACGAGGAGGACTGCGCGGGAGCGACCGTCACGGTGGATCCGCATGGATCGACGGCGGGTGTAAGGGAGTTGGCGGCGGCCGGCGCCCAGGCGAAGGGGCAGGGCTCACCGCCGTTGATCGCCCTCTCCGACGGCCCCAAAGCCGCCGACATGCCGGAGCTGCGCGAGAACCGCATCGCGCTGTCGGTCTTCGCGCTGGTCGTGAACGACGACGTGGGCCTGACGAACCTCTCGACGGCGGACGTACGACGCCTCTACCAGGGCGAGATCACCAACTGGCGACAGCTGGGCGGGCGTTCGCTGCCCGTGCACCTGGTCAGCCGGGACGCCAACTCCGGTACCCGGCAGGTCTTCCAGCGGCGCGTCCTCGGCCGGGGCGAGATGGCGAACTCCTCCGTCGACTGCGTCCACAAGGACTACCCGACGGCGCCGGTGACCCGCTGCGAACTCGACTCCACGGACCAGGTGCTGACCGAGGTGGCCCAGCTCCCCGGCGCGATCGGCTACAGCGAACTCAACCTGGCCACCCGGGCGAAGGGCCTCCACGTGCTCTCCCTGGACACCAACGCCCCCTCGGTCGACGCCATCGAGCACGGCCACAGCCCCTACCCCTACCGCGAGATCGAGTACGCCTACACCTACGGCCAGCCGCCTGCCAACTCCCTGGCGTCCAGCTTCCTGACGTACCTGTCCCGGGGGAGCGGCCAGGAGATCATCCGCACGCACGGCCATGTCCCCTGCTGGACTCCGGAGGGCATGAAGCTATGTGCGTAGCTGCAGCGCAGGGCGTCTATCGAGGCTCAGGCGGCCGCTGCCGGGGCATGTTCGGGCGCGTCCCGTTCGCCGGTGGCAGTGGAAACCTCCCCACCGGCCCGCCCCCCTCCGCCCGCACTCCCGACGCCACCGCCGCCTGGATACCCAACGGCGCCGACCCCGTCCGGAACTCCACCATCCAGTCGGCCGTCTCCGTCCGCACCAGCTCCAGGACGTCCTCGGAGAACCGCCGCAGAACCCCCAGACACCGCTCCGCGGCCTCACTGGCCGTCCCCTCGGCCGGCCCCAGCACCTCCCGCACGCTCTCCGACGCCCAGTCGAACTGCAACGCCTGCAACCGCCGCTGCACGGCCTGCGCGGTCGCCACGTCCCTTATCCACCCGGACGTGACCCCGAAGAACCGGTCGACCGCGACACACGCCACCGCGAGCATCAGCGCCAGATACCCCCAGGCCGCCACCCCGCCGACCACCCCGGTCAGATCCAGCAACGGCAGCGCGGCTCCGCACACCGCCCCCGCCGCCGCCCCGGCCCGCAGCGCCCGCGCCCCGCGCCGCTTCCACACCCGGTCCGCGAGATACCAGGACGCCGTCTGCATGGCCCCCCGCTCCACCCACCGGTACAGCTCGTCGAGCCGCTCGGCGGGCTCGCCCCAGTCCCCGAGCGGAAGCGACCGCCCGGTCAGATCGCCCGGCCGCAGCCCGGCCGCATCCTCGCCCCACCCGTCCTGAGGCGGACCCTCGGGCTGCATCTCCGGCTGACCCACCCGGCACTCCCTACTGAACACGACACCGAACACGGCACTGAACATGACCGGTCACATTGCGTGACATTGCATGCCGACGCGCGCCACCCTTCCTACCGCCCAATGGGTGGCGGGGGCGTAGCTTTCCCTGCTTTTCCGCCCGGAAGAGGGCCTTGATCAGGTATAGGCCTGCCCTTGCTGTCACTCGAAAGAGTGGCGGGGCGATGGTCGCGTAGACCACGTAGGCTCGTGCACAACGGAAGACGACGGAGCAGACGTAGAACCAGGAGCTGATCGTGATCCCCGGTGGTGGCCAGCCCAACATGCAGCAGTTGCTCCAGCAGGCCCAGAAGATGCAGCAGGACCTGCAGCGGGCGCAGGAGGAACTGGCGAACACGGAGGTCGACGGGCAGGCGGGCGGCGGCCTGGTGCAGGCCACCGTCACCGGCGCCGGCGAGCTGCGCGCGCTGAAGATCGACCCGAAGGCGGTGGACCCGGAGGACACCGAGACCCTCGCCGATCTGATCGTGGCGGCCGTACAGGCGGCCAACGAGAACGCGCAGACGCTCCAGCAGCAGAAGCTGGGCCCCCTGGCGCAGGGCCTGGGCGGCGGCAGCGGCATTCCCGGCCTGCCTTTCTAAGACGGGCCGTGGCCAACTACCGTACGTACTGAAAGACTCCAGGAAGGGCAGTCCGTTGTACGAAGGCGTGGTTCAGGACCTCATCGACGAGCTGGGGCGGCTGCCCGGCGTCGGTCCCAAGAGCGCGCAGCGGATCGCCTTCCACATCCTGCAGGCGGAGCCGACGGACGTCCGGCGGCTCGCCCAGGCCCTCCTCGAGGTGAAGGCGAAGGTCCGCTTCTGCGCGACCTGCGGCAACGTGGCACAGGAGGAGCTGTGCAACATCTGCCGCGACCCGCGCCGCGACCCGTCGGTCATCTGCGTGGTCGAGGAGCCGAAGGACGTCGTGGCGGTCGAGCGCACCCGTGAGTTCCGCGGCCGCTACCACGTCCTCGGCGGCGCGATCAGCCCGATCGAGGGCGTCGGCCCCGACGACCTGCGTATACGAGAACTTCTCGCGCGGTTGGCCGACGGGACGGTCACGGAGCTGATCCTGGCCACGGACCCGAATCTGGAAGGCGAGGCCACGGCCACGTACCTCGCCCGCATGATCAAGCCCATGGGCCTCAAGGTCACCCGCCTGGCCAGCGGCCTCCCGGTGGGTGGCGACCTGGAATACGCGGACGAGGTCACCCTCGGCCGCGCCTTCGAGGGGAGACGACTCCTAGATGTCTGACGCCACGCTGCACGCGACCGGTCACAATCCGGACGACTTCGCGGTCCAGATCGCGGACCAGGTCGAGAGCTTCCTGGTGGCCGTCTCAGAGGTGGCGAAGGGCGACGAGCCGGACTCGGCGGTGCCCTTCCTCCTCCTGGAGGTCTCCCAGCTGCTCCTGGCCGGCGGCCGCCTGGGCGCGCACGAGGACATCGTCCCCGACGAGCGCTACGAGCCCGACCTGGGCCCCGAGCCGGACGTGGACGAACTCCGCGAGAACCTCGCCCGCCTCCTCGACCCCATCGACGTCTACTCCGAGGTCTTCGACCCCTACGAGCCCCGGAAGGCCCCCGTCCCGGCCCGCATCTCCGACGACCTGGCCGACGTCGTCACCGACCTCCGCCACGGCATGGCCCACTACCGCGCGGGCCGCACCACGGAGGCCCTGTGGTGGTGGCAGTTCTCCTACTTCTCCAACTGGGGCGGCACCGCCTCCGCCAGCCTCCGCGCCCTCCAGTCCCTGGTCGCCCACGTCCGCCTCAACCAGCCCCTGGAAGAACTCGACGGCCTCGACACCGACCAGGCCACCCTGGGTGACGAGACCCTGGAGTTCGAGGCGGGCAAGGTCATGGCGGAGGAGATCGGCGGGCCGCTGGGGATGCGGCCGGCGAAGTAGCGTGCCTGGGGGTGCTCACAGCCCCCACAGGCCCTTCGTCAGCGTCGTCGCCCCACCCGCGAGCGCGAGCAGCAGCACCAGCAGCCGGGCCCGCGGCTCGGGGACCCGCCCGGCGAGCACCCGGCCGATCAGCGCCCCCGCCGTCATCGCGGCGACGGCCGAGACCCACTGAGCCGTCGCCAGCCGGGGTGTCCCGTTCGCGGCGACGGAGAAGGCGTTGACCAGGACGCCGTAGAACTGCGCGTTGGGCACGAACTCCCGTATGGTCCAGCCGGCGTTGACCGCGTAGAGGGAGACGGGCGGCCCGCCGACGCCCGCCGCGGAGTTCATGAAGCCGCCCACCGCACCGGCCGCGACCGCACCTCGCACGCCTCGCAGCATCGGCACCCGCGCGCCCCGCATGACCAGCAGGACCGCACACGTGACCAGGCCGCCCATGAGCAACAGCAATGCGGGCTCCGGCAGTTGGCGGGTCAGCCAGACCCCCGCCGGAACCGTGCACGCCGCGGCGACGCACAACGGCACCATCGCCCGCGGCCGCACCTGCCGCCATCCTCCGGCGAGGCCCACCACACTGATGGCACCGGCGGAACAGTTGGCGAGTGTGACCCCGTCGCCCGCCCCGAGCAGCAGCACGAGCCCGGGCACGGCGACCAGCGCGAACCCCATCCCGGTGACCCACTGCACGGTCGAGCCGAGCAGCACGATCGCGGCGAGCAACAGATCACTTGTCACAGCCCGGCAGTCTTCAGCCGCCGACCGGCGTGATCAAGGGCTGGCCCGGAGCTTGAGCCTCGGGCTTCGAGCCCTTCTCCCGGGGTCTGGAAGGGGTGGAAAACCAACCCAACCAACCAAGCCTGTAGGTGAGTTGAGTGGGCGCTACCTCTAAAGAGTGACGTTCCGTGATCGGCTTGCGTCGGAATGTAATGGCGCTCTAGGTTCGCGGCACATAGATCGGCCCCGGTCGGTGCTGCAACACCGGCTCCGGCGCGCTCGTGCGGACGCAGTACTGGTGCCCAAGGGCAGCCTCAAGGGGCAGGGGGAGTGGTCGGAGGCCGAAGGTGTGCTCATGGCGGTGGAGATCACTTCGTACGACTCCGACACCAACCAGCGCGACCGGGTCGAGAAGCCTGACGGCTATGCGGCAGCCGGTATCCCCGTCTACCTCCTCATCGACCGTGACGACTGCTCCGTGGTGGTCTTCAATCAGCCGAAGGACGGCCGCTACCGTCACGAGGAGAAGCTGCCCTTCGGTGCCTCCGTCCAGCTTCCGGACCCGGTGAACATCACCTTGGACACCGAGCCGCTGAAGGAGTATGCCGACTGATGCCCGGCCCCGAAGAGATCAACGCCGAAATCTGGCACTCCTACGGGACTCACCACCTTCGGCGCGGCACACCCCTGCCCGAGCTGGACCGGATCGCCTGGGGCCCCGGAGGGGCCGGGCCGGGGGACGAGGTTCTCGGGGATCTGGCGGGTCGGCGCGTGCTGGACCTCGGCTGCGGTCCGGGCCGACATGCCGCGCATCTCGTCCGTGCCCACAGGGCCATGCTGGACGCGGTCGACGCCTCGGCCAGCCAGCTCGAGCGGGCCCGTGCCCGCTACCCGGATCTGCCTGGACTCCGGCTGGTCCACGCGGACGGCGTCGAGCACCTGCGCACGGCGGCGCCGTACGACGTCATCTACTCTCTCAGCACCCTCCACTTCCTCGACCCCCACCGGCTACTGCCCGCGCTGGCCGCGGCCCTCAAGCCGGGGGGCCGGCTGTGCTTCACCGTGCTGCACACCAACTCTCAAGGAGACGGCCCTGATTCGGCCGTCACTCCCCGGCCCGAGATCCTGCGGCTGGCCGGTGGCGGAGAGCTGACCGGGCAGATGTGGGTGCTCACCCCGGAACTCTGGGAGGACCTGCTCGTGCAGTACGGGCTGCGGGTGGAGGACGTCGCCGTCCTCGACGCTCCCGAGGAGGGCAACCATGCGTCCTACCGGCTCTTCCAGGCCCGTCGGCCCGCCCGCATCACCGCCCGCCCCCGCACCGCCAAGCCGCCGGTGGCCCACGCGGCGGCCGGGGTCGGCGCCGTACTGCTCGGACCCCGTGGGCTGCTGCTGGGCCGGCATCGGCGGGGGACGACCGAGTTGCCCGGCGGGACCGTGGAGCCCGGTGAGTCGCTGGAGGAGACGGTGGTCCGCGAACTCGCGGAGGAGACCGGGCTGTTGGCCGATCCGTCCGATGTCCGGCTCCTGGGAACGCTGGTCGACCAGGTCGACGGGGTGGTCCGGATCACCTTCGGCGCGCTGGTCACCGCCTGGCGCGGTGAACCGGCCGACCAGCCGGACGAGAGCGTCGGCGACTGGCGTTGGTGGCCCCTGGACGCGCTGCCACCGAACCTCTTCGAATGCAGTGCCCAGATCCTCACCGCCTGGCGTCCCGACCTCCCGATCGACCATCCGCCGGCCCACTTCACCCCGTTCGCCGAGTAGCGGTGTAGCCGCCTACACCCCCGTTCCGGGAGTGCGCTCCCTCGTTTCGAGATCCGTGAGCCGGGATCGTTGATCTCGTCAGGTCAGCGAGACGTGAAACGAGGGAAATCGAATGAAGTCGCTGCTCAATTCCAAGCCCGTTCTGTGGTTTCTGTTTCTTTTCAATGCCGTCGTCGCCGTTGCCGCGCCTTTCGTGGCCGACGGGGCGCAGGGGGTGGCGACCGCGGTCGGGATGGGCGTCGTGTCGGCCGGGGCGGGGGTCGGTCTCGTGAAGGGGAGAAAGGCCGTCGGCTGAGAGATTGGCGAAGTGCTGGACGTCCCCTGTACGTCCACTGGACGGGCCCTAACCGGTGCGAAGCGAGGCTGGAAGCACCTCGAACAAGGCGACCTCGCACTGGAGTTAGCGATGAACAGCAAGAGCCGTAACACCCGTATACGTGCCGCCGTCGTCACCGGCGCCGCCCTGGTCACCGCCGCTTCCGTCACCGCCGGTGTCAGCGCGGCCGGGCCGCGGCCCGAGGCGAAGCCCAGCAAGGCCCAGGTCGCCTCGCTCTTCGACCGGTGGAACGCCGCCCTGCAGACCGGCGACCCGGAGAAGGTGGCCAAGCTGTACGCCGCCGACGCCGTCCTGCTGCCCACTGTTTCCAACAAGATCCGTACCGACCACGCCCAGATCGTCGACTACTTCGAGCACTTCCTGGCGAACAAGCCGGTGGGCAAGAAGGTCCGGACGATCGTGAACGTGCTCGACCGGAACTCCGCCCTCGACACCGGGATCTATCGGTTCACCCTGACCGACCCCAAGACCGGCAAGAAGCGGGTCGTGGAGGCCCGTTACACCTACGAGTACGAGAAGCGCGGCGGGCAGTGGTTCATCGTCAACCACCACTCTTCGGCGATGCCCGAAGGGTGATCGACACGCACAGGCCGCCGCCCGGGGCGTCCCGCAGGGTCACCGCGCCGCCGTCGTCCGTCACGAGTTGTCGTACGACGGCCAGGCCCAGGCCCGAACCCGAGCGGCCGGTCAGGCCCTGGCCGCGCCAGAAGCGGTCGAAGGCGCGGGACTTCTCGGCGTCGGTCATGCCGGGGCCCTCGTCCAGGATGGAGAGGGTCACCTCGTCGGGGCCGGACTCCACCCGCACCGTGATCGTGCCGCCGTCGGGTGAGACCTCCAGGGCGTTCGAGAGCACGTTGTCCAGTACCTGGTCCAGATGACCCGGGCTGGCCAGCACAGTCGGCCGGCCGTCGGCACTCCCCCTGAGAGCGATGTGGACTCCGCGCTCGTCGGCGGCCGGTCTCCACACCGAGAGGCGTTCGCGCACGATGTCCCCGAGGGGGAGCGGTTCGGCCGCCGTGACCTTCGCCTCCGCGCGGGCCAGCACCAGCAGGCCGTTGACCAGGCGGCTCATCCGGACCACCTCGGCCGTCGCCTGCTCCACGTCCTCCCGGACGAACTCGTCGTCCACGCCGTCCGCGATGTTGTCCAGGGACAGGCGGAGTGCCGTGAGGGGGGTGCGGAGTTGGTGGGAGGCGTCGGCCACGAAGATGCGCTGGGACGCCACCAGCGTGTCCAGGCGTTCGGCGCCCTGGTTGAGGGTGCGGGCCAGGGTCTGTGTCTCCGGCGGGCCGGTGACCGGGGAGCGGGCCGTGAGGTCGCCGTCGCTGAACCTGCTCGCCATGTCGTTGAGCTGGCGCAGGGGGCGGGTGAGGCGGCGGGCCACGATCGCGCCGATCAGGGCCGCCACGGCCAGGACGGCGACCGCCAGCGTCGCCCTAAAGCCCCAGATGATCCACAGCCTGTGGGTGAGGCTGCCGGTGGAGTAGACGATGCGTACGGCGCCCACCACCCGGTCGCCGTCCTTCGCCGGGACCGTGACCACCAGCCGGGGGCCCCAGATGAAGTTCGAGCCCCAGTCGGTGGTCGACCTGCCGTCGACCAGCGCATGCGTCAGGGCCGTGTCCTGCCGGGGGCGGGGGAGCGGGGTGGTGCAGGCCGCCGTCGACGTGGCCTGGACCTCGTCCTGCATCTCCTCGGCGTACGCCCGGCCCAGCTCGGCCAGCGCCCGGCAGGAGGCCGGGTCGCCGTTGGCCAGCAGCAGCGCCATGGTGGTCGCCTCGCGCCGCACGGACTGCTCGGTGTCGCCCCGCAGCTGTGCGGTGAGCGTGAACGCCACCGGCACGGTGAACAGGCCGATCGCGACCGCCACCAGCAGGATGTAGCTCCAGACGAGCTGGCGGATCATGCCGTGCCGCCGGAGTCCTCATGCACGAGCAGGCGGAAGCCGACCCCGCGTACCGCCTCGATCGTGATCGCCCCGGCGAGTTTCCGGCGCAGGGCGGCCACATGCACGTCCAGGGTCTTGGTCGGGCCGAACCAGTTCGCGTCCCAGACCGCCTCCATGATCTGCTCGCGCGACATCAGCGCGCCCGGCTCCTCGGTGAGGAAGGCGAGCAGGTCGTACTCCTTGGGAGCCAGGGCGACCGCCACACCGTCCAGGTGGACGCGGGCCGCCTTGCGGTCGACCGTGAGGCGGGGGCCGTAGCGGTCGGGTCCGGCCGCCGCCTCCGTACGGGGCTGGACGCGGCGCATCACCGCCCGTATGCGGGCGATGACCTCGCGGACCCCGAAGGGCTTGGAGACGTAGTCGTCGGCGCCCAGCTCCAGGCCGACCACCCGGTCCGTCTCGTCGCTGCGCGCGCTGATCACGATGATCGGCACGTCCCCGCGGGCCCGCAGCGCCTTGCACACGTCCAGGCCGTCGGTGTCGGGGAGCCCGAGATCGAGGAGTACGACGTCGTAGGGGGCCGAGTGGGCCAGTGCGGCCGCGCCCGTGGTCACCCACTCCACCTCGAAGCCGTACCGCTTCAGGCCGCGCCGCAGCGACTCGGCGACCGGTTCGTCGTCTTCCACCAGAAGTACGCGCACGCCCCGCACCCTAATGCTTGAAACTTAATCCACAGGAGCCGCTGTGAGCCGGGGCACGTTTCGCGTGCCGTGCCGTGTGCTGGGCAGGTTCCGGTCGCGAGCGCGTCGACCTCCCGCCGCCCGATGTCTCACCATGCGGGAGCAGGGGGGTGGATTTCGGACGCTCGTTAGACTGAGCCGACACAAACGAACCGAGCGAGGAGCGCACGTGGGCCTTGTCGTGCAGAAGTACGGAGGTTCCTCCGTAGCCGATGCCGAAGGCATCAAGCGCGTCGCCAAGCGGATCGTGGAAGCGAAGAAGAACGGCAACCAGGTGGTTGTCGTCGTTTCCGCGATGGGCGACACGACGGACGAGCTGATCGATCTCGCCGAGCAGGTTTCGCCGATGCCTGCCGGCCGGGAGTTCGACATGCTGCTGACCGCCGGAGAGCGGATCTCCATGGCCCTGCTGGCCATGGCGATCAAAAACCTGGGCCACGAGGCGCAGTCGTTCACCGGCAGCCAGGCAGGCGTCATCACCGACTCGGTCCACAACAAAGCCCGGATCATCGACGTCACCCCGGGCCGGATCCGCGAGTCCCTGGACAAGGGCAACATCGCGATCGTCGCCGGGTTCCAGGGCGTCAGCCAGGACAAGAAGGACATCACCACGCTGGGGCGCGGTGGGTCCGACACCACGGCCGTGGCGCTCGCCGCAGCGCTCGACGCCGAGGTCTGCGAGATCTACACCGACGTCGACGGCGTGTTCACCGCCGACCCGCGCGTGGTGAAGAAGGCGAAGAAGATCGACTGGATCTCCTTCGAGGACATGCTGGAGCTCGCGGCCTCCGGCTCCAAGGTGCTGCTCCACCGCTGTGTGGAGTACGCCCGCCGCTACAACATCCCGATCCACGTCCGGTCCAGCTTCAGCGGACTGCAGGGCACGTGGGTCAGCAGTGAGCCGATTGGGGACATCAAGGTGGAGCAGGCCATCATCTCCGGTGTCGCGCACGACACCTCCGAGGCCAAGATCACGGTCGTCGGCGTGCCGGACAAGCCGGGTGAGGCCGCCGCGATCTTCCGGACCATCGCCGATGCCGAGATCAACATCGACATGGTCGTGCAGAACGTGTCGGCGGCCTCCACGGGGCTGACCGACATCTCCTTCACGCTGCCGAAGACCGAGGGCCGCAAGGCCATCGACGCGCTGGAGCGCAACCGCGCGGGCATCGGCTTCGACTCGCTGCGCTACGACGACCAGATCGGCAAGATCTCCCTCGTCGGCGCCGGCATGAAGACCAACCCGGGTGTCACCGCCTCCTTCTTCGAGGCGCTGAGCAACGCGGGCGTGAACATCGAGCTGATCTCGACCTCCGAGATCCGCATCTCGGTCGTCACCCGTGCCGACGACGTGCCGGAGGCCGTGCGCGCCGTGCACACCGCCTTCGGGCTCGACTCCGACACCGACGAGGCCGTCGTCTACGGAGGCACCGGCCGATGACGGGCAAGCCGACGCTCGCGGTCGTGGGAGCGACCGGAGCCGTCGGCGCGGTCATGCTCCAGATCCTGTCCCAGCGCGCGGACGTCTGGGGCGAGATCCGTCTGATCGCCTCCCGGCGCTCGGCCGGCCGCAAGCTGGCCGTGCGCGGGGAGGAGGTCGAGGTCGTGGCCCTGACGGAGGACGCCTTCGACGGCGTCGACATCGCCATGTTCGACGTGCCCGACGAGGTCTCCGCCGAGTGGGCGCCGATCGCCGCCGCGCGCGGTGCGGTCGTCGTCGACAACTCGGGCGCCTTCCGGATGGACCCGGACGTGCCCCTCGTCGTACCCGAGGTCAATCCGCACGCGGTGCGGCGCCGGCCGCGCGGGATCGTCGCCAACCCCAACTGCACGACCCTGTCGATGATCGTCGCCCTGGGCGCGCTGCACGCCGAGTTCGGGCTGCGCGAGCTGGTGGTGTCGTCGTACCAGGCGGTGAGCGGGGCGGGCCGGGCCGGCGTCGAGACGCTGCGGGCCCAGCTGTCCCTGGTCGCGGGGACCGAGCTGGGGACCAAGCCCGGTGACGTACGGCGGGCCGTCGGGGACGACACCGGGCCCTTCCCGGAGCCGGTCGTGCTGAACGTCGTCCCGTGGGCCGGGTCGCTGCGGGAGGACGGCTGGTCGTCGGAGGAGATGAAGGTGCGGGACGAGTCCCGCAAGATCCTCGGACTGCCGAAGCTGCCGGTCGCCGTGACCTGTGTCCGGGTGCCGGTGATCACCACGCACTCGCTCACCGTCCACGCCCGCTTCCAGGGCGAGGTGACCGTCGACGGCGCCCGCGAGATCCTCGCCACCGCGCCCGGGGTCGTGCTCTGCGACGACCCCGCCGCCGGTGAGTTCCCCACCCCCGCCGACGTGGTGGGCACCGACCCGACCTGGGTCGGGCGGGTACGGCGGGCCCTGGACGACCCGACCGCGCTCGAACTCTTCGTCTGCGGCGACAACCTGCGCAAGGGCGCCGCGCTCAACACCGCGCAGATCGCCGAGCTGGTCGCCGCGGAATTCAGGGGCGAGGTATCCACCCGCGGATAAAACGTTTGTAGGATCCAAGTAAGAAATGTGGCCGGGAGCATGGTCCAAACCACTTGAACCGCGCTCCACGGCGACAGAGGATTTTCCTCCCCGTTCCTCGCAACCGCGCGAGGGGCGGGGAGCGTCTTTGCGGTCACCTTTGCGGGGCGTGGGACGTGAGGATCCTGGCGTGGGGACGCCGTGATCGGGGCGTGGGGACGCCCGTTCAAATGGGACATAAGGGAAGAGCGGGGCGCATGACGGCAGTTCAGGCACCGTCGGTTGTCGCACATGTGACGCCCGGCACGTACAACCCTGGCGGGGGGAGACGTGTCCAACAGGCGTGGCAGAGGTACTCGAACTCAGTGCGGCCCGCGGCACCGCGGCGCTCCGGCCGCCCCGCGCGGCGCTCCGGCCGCGCATTCCCGGCGGCATGCCGGTGATCGCGCCCATGCCCGCAGCGCGGCCCGCCCGCATACCCAGTCAGCGCGACGGCTCCGACGACACCGCGGTCACCGCCACGGCGGACACCGAGGTCGCCGGCACGACCGTCGACCACCTCACCGAGACCTACCGGGCGCACTACCGCTCGCTGCTCGGCCTCGCCGCGCTCCTCCTCGACGACACCGCCTCCTGCGAGGACGTCGTCCAGGAAGCCTTCATCCGCGTCCACTCGGCCCGCAAGCGCGTCCGCGACCCCGAGAAGACCCTCGCCTACCTGCGCCAGACGGTCGTCAACCTCTCCCGCTCCACCCTGCGCCGGCGCATCCTCGGCCTGAAGCTCCTCTCCAAGCCGATGCCGGACATGGCGAGCGCGGAGGAGGGCGCGTACGACTCGCTGGAGCGGCGCGACCTCATCAAGGCGATGAAGGGCCTGCAGCGCCGCCAGCGCGAGGTCCTCGTCCTGCGCTACTTCGCGGACATGACCGAGGCCCAGGTCGCCGAGACGCTCGGCATCTCGCTGGGCTCGGTGAAGGCGTACGGCTCGCGGGGCATCGCCGCGCTGCGGGTGGCCATGGAGGCATCGGCATGAGCGAGCACGCCGAAGGGGGCGATACCCATGACGGCCATTCCCACGAAGGCCACTCCCATGGACGCCATGAGCCCTATGCCTGGCACGAACCGACGAAGCAGCACGAGCAAGACCACACGCAATCGCACGCTGGGAACGGAACTGTGAACCACGGCCCCGACGAAAAGGGCCCCAAGGGGCTCGGCCCGGGCGGGCTCGACTCGGACGAGCTGGACCTGCGCCGACTGCTGCACACCGCGGTCGACGACCTCGAACCGCGCACCGGCACGCTGGACCACCTGCGCCGCGCGGTGCCCGCCCGGCGCGCCCGCAAGCGCCAGGCCGCCGTCGGCATGGCGGCCGCCGCCCTGTTCATCGGCACCGCGGTCCCCGCGCTCATCCACGTCTCGAACTCCGGCGGCACCGACCCCAACACCGCCATGGCCGGGCAGACCTCCCAGGCCCAGGGCGGCGCCACCCAGGGGAAGAACCCCGACGGCGGCTCCAGCAGCGTCGGCGGCTCACACGGCAAGACCCCCGGGCCCGGCAAGGACACCAGCAAGGGCACCGAGCCGGGCAAGACCGGCGGCAACGGCACCGGTTCGACCGGCGGCGCCGACCCGTCCTCGACCCTGGCCGCGGGCGCCCCGGTGTGCACGGCGGCCCAGCTCGGCTCCGCCACCCAGACCGTCGACGCCCCCGACACCACGGGTGTCGTCTACGGCACCTTCCGCGTCACCAATATCTCCACCGCCAGCTGTACCGTCGGCGGCCCGGGCACGGTCGGCGTCGCGGCACAGGGCGCCGCGGACCCCGCCAAGGTCCTCAGCGCCCGGCATGTGGCCGGGGACGCGGCGGCCACCCTGCCCGACCCCTCGCTGGAGGTCGCGGCGCTGGTCCTGCAGCCGGGTGCGGCCTACGAGGAGAGGTTCGCCTTCGTGCCCTCCGAGACCTGCCCCACCACCGGTGGCTCCACCACCACGGGCGGCACGGACGGCGGCAGCGACCCCTCGCCCGACCCGACGCCCACCCAGGACGCCGGCGCCACGGGCGGCACGGACACCGGCGCCACGTCCTCCGGCACCACCACCCAGCTCGTCACCGAGGACGGCGGAACGGCCGACGGCAGTGTCCTCGTCACCCACACCGGGCAGGGGGGCTCCCCCTCGATCCAGGCGACCGTGCCCAACGCGTGCGCGGGGACGGTGTACTACACCGGGGTGCTGGCGGGGCAGTAGGCCTCGGAGGGTGCGCGGGGCCAGTAGGTCTCAGACGGTGCTCGGAGCGGACGCGCTCTCCTGCTCCTGCTCCTGCTCCGGCACCAGGCCGAGCGCCGCGTCCCGATGGAACTCCACCTCGCGGCGCAGCAGCCGGAACCACATGAAGACCACGAAGCCCGCGAAGACGAACCACTCCCCGGTGTAGCCGAGGTTCTGGAACGCCTTCAGGTCGAGACCGGTACCGGGCGGCGCGCTCGCGGGCACGGCCTTCATCCCCGCGTCGGCCCGGTCGAGGGTGACCCAGGCGTCGTACAGCCTGTCCGGCACCAGGTTCACCAGCGAGGCCGCGCTGATCGCCGCGGTCTGCCCGGCGGGCAGCCCGCCCTGGGCGCTGACCCCGTTGTCCCCCGGGGTCTCGGAGGCCTGCAGCGCGCCGGTGACGGTGACCTCGCCGGCGGGCGGGGCGGGCGCCTTGGCGGGGTCCGCCTTGCCGGGCAGCCAGCCGCGCACCACGGGCAGCGCCTTGCCGGAGTCGGTGCGCAGCAGCGTCAGCACGTAGAAGCCCTGCTTGCCGTCCAGCTCCCGGCCCGGTACGAGCAGCTGCTTGCCGTACCGGCCGCTCGCGGTGACCCGCCGTCCCGAGGTGCTCTTGTCGACGGGCAGCATCCGGGCCAGCGGACGGGCCGACTCGTGCTGGTCGGAGGCGGCCTGCTCGGTCGCGGCGCGGTGGTCCTGCACTCGCCCCTCGAACCGGCTCAGCTGCCACGACCCCATGAAGACGCAGAACGGGATGGCGAGCAGCACGAAGACGTTGATGCCCCACCAGCGGGGTGTCAGCAGAAACCGGTACACGCCTTCAACGGTACGGGGCCGCGGTGGAGGGCCGGGGCCGGGGGTCCGGCCACGGCCCGCATTCCGCGGCGCCCTCACCTCACCTCAGGGGCAACCGGCACCGGCGGCGGGGTTGGTGCAGGTGTTGTGGCCTGCGCCGCCGTCGTTGGAGTTGGTCCCGGTTCCTCCGTCGAGGCGGTCGTTGCCGTTGTTGCCCTGAAGGGTGTCGTCGCCGTTGCCGCCGTTGATGGTGTCGTTGCCGTCGTTGCCGATCAGAGTGTCGTTGTTGTCGTCACCGTTGATGGTGTCGTTGCCGGTGCCGCCTTCGATGCGGTCGTTGCCGGCGTTGCCACTGAGCTTGTCGTTGCCCGCGGCGCCGCAGATCAGGTCGTTGCCGCCGGCGCCGTCGACGGTGTCGTTCCCGGCCAGGGCGAAGATCACGTCGTTGCCGTTCGTGCCGGTGATGTTGTCGTTGCCGTTCGTACCGGTGATCGTGGGTGTGGCGGTCGCGCAGCTGGCCGGTGGTGGCGGCGCGGTGGCCAGCAGGACCGACACGTTGTCGCCGAACAGGTTCGCGGTGGCGAGGTCGGGGCGGCCGTCGCCGTTGAAGTCACCCGTCGCCACCGCATGCGGGCCGTCACCGGTGCCGTAGTTCTGGGCCGTGGCGAAGGTGCCGTTGCCGTTGTTCAGCAGCACCGACAGGTTGTCCACGTTCTGGTTCGTGACGGCGAGGTCGCGGTTGCCGTCGCCGTTGAAGTCGCCCACCGCCACCGATTGGGGTGCATCGCCGACGCCGTAGTCCACCGCTGTGGCGAAGGTGCCGGTGCCGTTGTTCAGCAGCACCGACGCATTGTCGCTGGCGACGTTCGCGGTGGCGAGGTCGGGCGCGTTGTCGCCGTTGAAGTCGCCCACCGCCACCGAGATCGGGGCGTCGCCGACGCTGTAGTTCACCGCTGTGGCGAAGGTGCCGGTGCCGTTGTTCAGCAGCACCGACACGTTGTCGCTGCTCTCGTTCGCGGTGGCGAGGTCGGGCGCGTTGTCGCCGTTGAAGTCGCCCACCGCCACCGAGATCGGGGCGTCGCCGGTGCCGTAGCTCACCGGCGTGGCGAAGGTGCCGGTGCCGTTGCCGAGCAGCACCGACACGTTGTCGGTGGAGAAGTTTGTGACGGCGAGGTCGCGGTTTCCGTCGCCGTTGAAGTCGCCCACCGCCATCCCTTGGGGCGCGTCGCCGGCGGCGGAGTTCACCGGCGTGGCGAAGGTGCCGTTGCCGTTGTTCAGCAGCACCGACACGTTGTCGTCGTTGAAGTTCGTGGTGGCGAGGTCGGGCACGTTGTCGCCGTTGAAGTCGCCCACAACCACCGTCGCCGGGCCGTCGCCGACGCTGTAGTTGACCGCTGTGGCGAAGGTGCCGCTCCCGTTGTTCAGCAGCACCGACACGTTGTCGCCGATGACGTTCGCGACAGCGAGGTCGGGGCGCCCGTCGCCGTTGAAGTCGCCCACCGCAACCGAGAACGGCCCGTCGCCGGCGCCGTAGTTCACGGCCGGGTCGAAGAGGCCCTGGGCGTGAGCCGAGGGAGCCATGACCATGGCGGCGGACAGCACCACTCCGGTCATGCCCGACAGCACCCGCGCCCGCCGACGGGCCGTCGGCCAGGCAGCCCGCATCAGGGACACCAGTTTCCCCGCCGCTCCAGAACACCGCGGCACAGACATCATGCGACACCCTTTCAGTGACATTTCTTTGCATATAGGAAAGCGATGTCACACCCTGTCACCGCCCCACCCGGCCCCACCTTCATGCGCACCGCGCCCGTCCCGGCTACCACCCGGAAGGCCTCAGAGCCCTCTTCGGTGGACCCGCGGCCTGCGGTCGGCCGGAGTTATCCACAGGCTGGGTACACCCGGCAGCGCATGGTGGGTGGGGCCAGGCAGTATGGGCGCATGACTGGGGCACAGAGTGAGAGCAGGACGCCGGACACACCGGACATGCCGGACTGGGAGAAGCGCTTCCGGGCGCCGCGGGTCTCGCTGCCCGACTGGGCCGAGGACGCGCCGGACCGCTCCCTGTTCGTGTCGAACGCGACGGGCACGTACGAGCTGTACGCCTGGGACCGGGCGACGGGCGAGCAGCGACAGGTGACCGACCGGCCGAACGGCACGACGGACGGCGTGCTCTCCCCGGACGGCGCGTGGATCTGGTGGTTCGACGACAAGGACGGCGACGAGTTCGGCATCTGGCGCCGCCAGCCCTTCGGGGGCGGGGCCGACGAGACCGCCGTGCCCGGCCTGGAGCCCTCCTACCCGGCCGGCCTGGGCCTGGCCCGCGACGGCCGTACGGCGGTGGTCGGCCGTTCGACGGACGAGGACGGCACGACCATCCACCTCGCGCGCGAGGGCGCGGTGCCGGTCGAGATCTACCGGCACCGCGAGTCGGCGGGCGTCGGCGACCTCTCCCACGACGGCTCGCTGATCGCGATCGAGCACACCGAGCACGGCGACGCCATGCACGCGGCCCTGCGGGTGCTGCGCCCGGACGGCACGACGGTCGCCGAGCTGGACGACACCAAGGGCGGCACCGAGGAGCTGGGCCTGGAGGTCCTCGGCTTCGCACCGGTGGACGGCGACACCCGCCTCCTCATCGGCCACCAGCGCCGGGGCCGCTGGGAACCGCTGGTGTGGGACGTGGCGACGGGCGTGGAGAGCGACCTCTCCCTCGACCTGCCCGGCGACGTCGCCGCCGAGTGGTACCCGGACGGCAGCGCCCTGCTCATCGCCCACAGCTTCGAGGCCCGCAGCGAGCTGTTCCGCTTTGAGCCGGCCTCCCGCGAGCTGACCCGCATCCCCACCCCGCCCGGCACGGTGTCCGGGGCGACCGCCCGCCCCGACGGCAGCGTGGAGTACCTGTGGTCGTCCGCCGCCGAGCCGCCCGCGGTCCGCTCCACCACCGGTGAGGTGGTCCTGGACCCGCCCGGCATGAAGTGCCCGCCGTCCGTGGCGGTCGAGGACGCGTGGGTGGACGGCCCCGGCGGCCGCATCCACGCCCTGATCCAGAAGCCCGCCGGTGCCACCGGCCCCCTGCCCACGGTCTTCGACCTGCACGGCGGCCCCACCTGGCACGACAGCGACTCCTTCGCCGCGGGCCCGGCCGCCTGGGTGGACCGGGGCTACGCGGTGATCCGCATCAACTACCGCGGCTCCACGGGGTACGGCCGCGCCTGGACGGACGCCCTGAAGCACCGGGTCGGCCTGATCGAGCTGGAGGACGTGGCCGCCGTCCGCGAGTGGGCGGTCGGCTCCGGCCTCGCCGACCCCGAGCGCCTGGTCCTCACCGGCGGCTCCTGGGGCGGCTACCTCACCCTCCTCGGCGTCGGCACCCAGCCGGAGGCATGGGCGGTGGGCATCGCGGTCGTGCCGGTGGCGGACTACGTCACCGCCTACCACGACGAGATGGAGGCCCTGAAGGCCATGGACCGCACCCTGCTGGGCGGCACCCCGGAGGAGGTCCCCGAACGCTTCGAGGCGTCCTCCCCGCTCACCTACGTCGACCAGGTCAAGGCCCCGGTCTACATCTCCGCGGGCGTCAACGACCCCCGCTGCCCCATCCGACAGATCGACAACTACGTCAAGCGCCTGGAGGCCCGCGGCGCGATCCACGAGGTGTACCGCTACGACGCCGGGCACGGCTCACTGGTGGTGGAGGAGCGGATCAAGCAGCTGAGGCTGGAGATGGAGTTCGCGGGGAGGCATCTGGCGGGGGCGTGAGCCGGAAAGGCACGTGGCCGGCAGGGGCGTGAGCCGGTGGGCGTCGCGCGGGTGCGGGACGCCCACCAGGGGGTGCGGGCGGTCAGTTCACGCAGCCGGGTACGGCTCCCACCGGGCGGCAGTTGTTGGGTGTGTTGCCGGAGACGTTGCTGAAGACGACGGAGACCGTGCTGCCGGTGCCTTCGAAGATGCCGCCGCCCTGGAGCGTGCCGTTCGCGGTGTTGCCGGTCACCTGGCTGGCCGACAGGGTCGCGACGGCCGGCGCTTCGGTACGGAGGCCGCCGCCCTCGGCGCCGGCCGTGTTGCCCTGGATCCGGGAGTAGTTGACGGTCAGCGTGCCACCGGCGTGGCTGATGCCACCACCGCCGCCAGTCGCCGTGTTCCCGCTGACCAGCGCGTTGTTCAGGGTGGCCGAGGCGCCGGTCCGCAGGCGGATGCCGCCGCCGAACCCGGCCTTGTTGTCCCGGACACTGCCGTTGTTCACCGTGAGGGTGCTGCCGCCACCGGTGACCAGGACGCCGCCGCCCGAGTCGCCGGGCACGCTCCCGAAACGGACGTTGAGGGAGTTCAGGGTCAGCTTGCCACCCGACTCGACCGTGAAGAGCCGGAAGTCGGGCGTGCCCGTCGCCGTGGAGCGGGCGATGGTGGTGCTGTACCCGTTGATGCTGTAGGAGCCCGTGACGGCGGGCAAGCCGTTGCTCGCCCCCACGCTGGTCGCGACGGTGTACGTGCAGAAGGGCGCCAGCGTGATGTCCTCGTTGGTCGTGTTGGACTGGGTGATCGCGTTCCGGAGAGCGGTGACGTTTCCGCAGGACACGAAGGTCACCGCGTGCGCCGGGGCGAGCGGCAGCACGGCCAGGCTCAGGCCCAGAGCTGCCGCGGCACCCAGGGTCGTCGAACGGTACATGCGCTTCCTCGTCATTGAGGACTCCTCCTCGGTCGGGTGGGCCGCCCGCGAAGTCCGCGCGAAGCGCGTTCGGTCGAAGCGGCCCTACCAGCCAACGGCGGAGTCAAGGCGCCGCGCCAAGCGGACTGGGCCAACCAGGCCCCGGATCCACCCGTCCGGCCGCTCCGAGGGCCTGTGCCGACCCGCGGCCACCGCAGGACCCTTGGTCAGCCCAGCTCGGCCAGCCCTCGTCGGGTGGCGGCGACCACGACCCGGTCCCCCTTGCGCAGCACGTAGTCGCCGGGAACCTCGGCGCGGCCCTCCAGCGCCAGCACCCGGAACGCGCCCGCCCGGAACGCCTCCGCCACGCTCCGCCCCTCCAGCTCCGGATGCCCGGCCACCTCGACCGCGGCGAACAGCAACACCCGCCGCTCCACCGGGATCGCCCCCAGCACCTGCCGCCCCAGCATGGCTCCCGCGAACGCGGGGGCGGCAAGGTGCGACACGCTCCGGCTCCGCGTGGAGGCCTGCGGATGGGCGGCCCGCAGTGTCCGGTACACCGCGGTCGCGAAGTCGTCGTCGTACAGCCGTAGCACCACCCGCAGATCCGGCCGCACGGACCGCGCGTACAGCACCGCCTCCAGATTCGTCGTGTCCGCGCTGGTCACCGAGAGCAGCGCATGCGCACGGTGGATCTTCGCGGACTCCAGGACCCCCTCCTGCGTGACATCCCCCAGCACCACCGGCACCCGCAGCCGCCGCGCGGTCGCAAGCCCCCGCGCCTCCGGGTCGGACTCCACGCACACCACGGGAATGTGCAGCTCCCGCAGCCGGGTCAGCACCCGCGTACCGATCTTCCCGAGCCCCAGCAGCACCACATGCCCGCCGAGCCCGCGCGGCGGCTTCCGCAGCCCGGACGCGGTCCGGAAGGTGCCCAGCGCCTCCAGCACCGCCGCCAGCAGCACCGGCAGCAGCAGCAACCCGACAAGACCGGACAGGAGTTGGAGGATCTGCCGCCCCAGCGGCGCCCCGATCGCCGGATCGTCGATCGCGAACAGGTCCAGCAGCGTCAGATAGAAGGCGCTCAGCGGATGGATCCCGGTGACCACCGACAGCGCGACGGCGAGCGCGACCACACACCCCACGAGCCCGGCCAGCGACCACCGCAGCCGCCGTGAGAAGAGGGAGGCGAGCGGCGGTACGACCCCCACCCCGCGCCGGGCCGTGGCCGCCTCGGGCCCACCGAAGGAGGACACCTGCTCCAGCACCACCGCGGCCCGCCCGGCAGCCCGCCGTACCTCCTCGTCGTCCGGCAGCAGCACGGGTTCCTGCTCCCGGGCGCCGTCGGACCCGTCCGCCCCGGCAGGATCCGCGCCGGGCGCCGAGAGCAGCGCCAGGGTGCACAGCCCCGGATCGGCGATCCGCCCGTCCCCGGACGGCACCCGCTCCACGGCCCGCAGCAGCAGACTGTCGGTCTGTACGACCTTGGTGGTGCCGGCGACGGCGGCCGCGGCCAGCGCGGGCGCGGCGGTGTCGGCGTCGGACAGCACGGTCGTGGACGCCTCCGCGGCCTCGTCCGCCCCCACGCCGGCCGCCAACGCGGCGGTCTGGTCGAGGAGTTCCTCGATGTGCTGGCCCAACCTGCGGTTGTACAGCCGCAGGACCAGCCTCAGGCGCGGGTTGAGCCGGCGGGCGGTCAGCGCGGCCCGGATGTTGATCTCGTCGTCGTCATGGACCAGCGCCAGCGCGGCGGCCCGCTCCACACCGGCCTCGGCGAGCACGGCCTCCGTCAGCTCGACGGCCTCCAACACCCGCTCGCCGTCTGCCCGATGGGCACTGCCGGCGCTCGCGGTCGTGCCGTTGCCGCCGTTGCCTCCATTGCCACCGCCCAGTCCGACGGCGGCGCTGACCACCCGGTCGAGCAGCGCGGCGGAGGCGGCCCGGGCCCGCCCCACGACCGGGGGCCGTGCCGAGCGCTCGTTCGGCGGCACCACGAGGGTGACCTGTTCGCCGTGGACTCCGCGCAACTCGGCGGCCAGCCGGTGCGCGAGCCCGTCGTCACCGCACACCACCATGTGCGCCGCCGGGACACCGGACCCACCTTGATACGGAACGCTCGCCACGAGGGAAAAGACTGCCTCAAGGAGACGGGTGGTTCCAGCAACCATGTGAACACCCGTGCCCACGATCGCGTATTGATGGGGAGGGACAGGCAGAGCACAGCCGGAGGTACGCGCCCGTGGCCATCACCGAAGACGCCCCGCCCGGCGCCGCCGAGCGGGACCCGGCGCGCCCGTCCGGCGAACGCCCGGGCCGGGAGGGCCAGGAGGGCGACCGGCGTCTCAGCTCCCCGCTGATCCTCACCATGACCCTGCTGCTGGCGGTGCTCGCCCAGTCCCCGATCCGCGGGGCCCTCGGCACCCCGCTGATGCAGAGCTGGATGACGGTGTTCGTGGCCGTGACGGTCCAGGCGCTGCCCTTCCTGGTCCTCGGGGTCCTGCTCTCGGCGGCGCTCGCGGTCTTCGTGCCCCCCTCCTTCTTCGCCCGCGCCCTCCCGAGCCGGCCCGCGCTGGCCGTACCGGTGGCCGGGCTGGCGGGCGCGGTACTGCCGGGCTGCGAGTGCGCCTCCGTGCCCGTGGCGGGCGCGCTGGTGCGCAGGGGCGTGACCCCGGCCGCCGCCCTGGCCTTCCTCCTCTCGGCCCCCGCGATCAACCCGATCGTCCTGACCGCCACGGCCGTCGCCTTCCCGCGCAACCCGGAGATGGTCCTGGCCCGGTTCCTGGCCAGCCTCCTGGTGGCCTGCGCGATGGGCTGGCTGTGGCAGCGGCTGGGCCGCACGGACTGGCTGCGCCCGCCGGCCCACGGCGCGCACGAGGGCGCGACCAAGGGCGAGGCGTTCTGGAACTCGGTCCGGCACGACACCGTGCACGCGGGCGGCTTCCTGGTCCTGGGCGCGATGGCCGCGGCCACGCTGAAGGCGGCGACCCCGGCGACCTGGCTGCGCACGGCGGCCGACAACCCCGCCTTCTCCGTCCTCGCCCTCGCCGTGCTGGCCGTACTCCTGTCCATCTGCTCGGAGGCGGACGCGTTCGTCGCGGCCTCCCTCACCCAGTTCTCCCTGACGGCCAAGCTGGTGTTCCTGGTGGTGGGCCCGATGATCGACCTCAAGCTCTTCGCGATGCAGGCGGGCACCTTCGGCCGCACCTTCGCACTGCGCTTCGCCCCCGCCACGTTCGCGCTGGCCGTCGTGGGCGCCGTCGTGACCGGGACGGTGCTGCTGTGAACCGCCAGGCCCAAGCGGCAGTGATGTTCCTGCTGGGCGCCGCCCTCCTGCACGCCGGCGCCACCGACCTCTACCTGCGCTACGTCAAGGCGGGCCTGCAGCCGCTGCTGCTGGCCTCGGGCGCGGTCCTGATCGCGGCGGCCCTGGCGACGGCGTGGTACGAGCGCAAGCGCGCCAAGGCGGCCAGGGCCGTCGGCGCCGGGCACGCCCACTCCGGCCATGCCCACCCGGAGCCCCGGATCTCCTGGCTCCTCGTGCTCCCCCTGCTCTCCCTCATCCTCATCGCCCCGCCGGCTCTGGGGTCGTACAGCGCCCTGCGCACCGGCACCGCACTGCAACAGCCGTACGGCTACGGCAGGTTGCCCGCCGGTGACCCGGTCCCGCTCAGCGTGGTCGACTACGCGTCCCGCGCGGCCTACGACCACGGCCGCTCCCTGCACGGCCGCCCGGTCCGCGTCACCGGCTTCCTGGCCCTGGACCACTCCGGCGCGCCCTACCTCGTCCGCATGGCCCTCAACTGCTGTGCGGCGGACGCCCAGCCGGTGAAGATCGCCCTCACCGGCAAGCTGCCGCCGGTCCTGCAACCGGACGCCTGGCTGGAGGTCACGGGCAGCTACACGCCCAAGCTGACCCACGACCCCGTCAACAACGGCCCGATCCCGTACCTGAAGGTCACCTCGGCGAGGCCGGTACCGACCCCGCACGATCCGTACGACGAGACCTGGAACAACTGACGAGCCGGGCGGTCAGCCCAGGCAGAGCACGACCAGACAGAGCTGCGACGGCGAGGTCGCCGCCGGGGACGGGCTGGTCTGGGGCGTGCCCGTGTCCGTTGCGGTGTTGGTCGAGGGGGCGGGTGCGGGGGTGGACGGCGCCTGGGCCTCGGTGCCGGTGCCGGCGCTGTCGGAGACCGGGGCGGCTGTCTGCTGGTGCGTGGCCGGGGTCTGCGCGGGGACCGGAGCGGCCGCGGCGTCCGGGTGGGTGTGCGGCACGGTGGTGCGGGCTGCGGCGATGGTCTGGCGGTGGGGGGCGGCGGCCGCGGGCTGCTGGGTGTGGGCCGGGGTCGTGGTGCGCGGGGACCGGTGGTGGGTGGGCGGTGTCGACACCGGAGTGGTCTCGGGGTCGGTCCGTCCGTCGGTGGCGCCCATGGGCCGGTTGTCCGGGGCCGAGGCCGCCTGGGCCCGGTCGGGGGACTGGCGGTCCATCGAGGCCAGGGTGAGCCCGCCGCCGACCAGCGCGACGGCGGACGCGACCGCGGCCCGGCGCTTGTTCTTCTTCCAACGGGCCAGCTGACGGCGCCGCGCCGCCCGTCCCTGTGAAGCGGCGGGCGCGTCCGGGACGTCGTCGGACGGTGCCTCGTCCAGGTGGGCCGGGGCCGGGTCGTCCAGGAGACCGTCGTCGTACCGGTGTGCGGGGGCGGCGGCCACGGGCGGGGCGGGAGCGATGTCCGGGGCGTACGCGCCGCACCCCGGACACACCAGGGCGCCGTTCAGATGCCGACGGCACGAGGAGCAGTAGTCCATGTGGGGTCTTCCTGATTCGACGCGTTCGCACGGGGGATCGAGCGGTCACGCTAACGAGGCTTTCGGAAGACTGTGTGCGGCCCATGTGGCACTCCTGCACACATTCTCAGTGGATTCATGGGTGACTCGTGTCCCTCGCGGAACAGCGGGCACACGCGGACGGCCGATCACGGGGAGCCGTACGGCCGTCGCGCGCGGAGACTGGTCCGGACCGTCCTGCTGTCCGTGGTGAGGTCCCGATGGCGTATGGCCTGGCACGTCGTGAGCTGGAACCGCGGGTCCCGCTGCGCCCGGGCGAGGGGGAGAAGCACCACCTCACCAGCCTGGAAGGGCTGGCCGCGCTGTCGCTGGACGCGCTCAGCTCGGTCGCGTACGGCCCCGAGGCCATCGTGCTGGTGCTGGTCGCGGCCGGGACCGGGGCGCTGGCGGCCACCCTGCCGATCACGCTGGCGATCACCTTCCTGCTCGCGGCGCTCGTGGTGTCCTACGCCCAGGTCATCGCCGTACACCCGGACGGCGGAGGCGCCTACGCGGTGGCCAAGAAGGACCTGGGCGCGCCCTCCAGCCTGCTCGCAGCGGCCAGTCTGGTCGTCGACTACGTCCTCACGGTCTGCGTCAGTCTCACCGCGGGCGCGGACGCCCTGGCCTCCGCGTTCCCCGACCTGGCCCGGGACAAGCTGCTGGTGTGTCTGGTGGGCCTCGCACTGCTGACGGCCGTGAACCTGCGCGGTGTGACGGAGAGCGCCCGGGTGCTGATGCTGCCGACCGTGCTGTTCATCGTGGCCATCCTGGGTGTCGTCGTCGGCGACCTCCTCCGCTCCCATCCGGCGGCCGTGGTGGGAACCGCGCAGCCCGTCCAGGCGCACGAGACCCTGGGTCTGCTGCTCATCCTCAAGGCGTTCTCGTCCGGCTGCTCGGCGCTGACGGGCGTGGAGGCCATCGCCAACGCCGTGCCGACCTTCCGCACCCCGCGGGTCAGGCGCGCCCAGCGCACCGAGTTCATGCTGGGCGGGCTGCTGGGCCTGATGCTGATCGGCCTCGCCGTGCTGATCCGCCGCGACCACGTCGCCCCGCGCGGCGGCGTCACCGTCCTGGCCCAGCTCACCGCGGGCGCCTACGGCGACGGCTGGGCGTACTACGCCACCAACCTGCTCGTCACCCTGGTCCTGCTGCTCGCGGCGAACACCAGTTTCGGCGGGCTGCCGGTGCTGATGAGCCTGCTGGCCCGCGACCACCGGCTGCCCCACCTGTTCGGGCTGCGCGCCGAACGGCCCGTCTACCGCTACGGCGTGGTGGCGCTGGCCCTGCTGGCCGCGGCGCTGCTCATCGCGTCCGACGCCGACACCCACCGGCTCATCCCGCTGTTCGCGATCGGGGTGTTCATCGGCTTCACCCTCAGCCAGCTCGGTCTCGTCCGGCACTGGGCCACCGAGCGACCCCCGGGCTGGAAACGCCGTGCGCTCATCAACGGCACCGGGGCGGTGCTCACGACCCTGGCCGGGCTGATCCTCCTCTTCACCAAGTTCCTGGAGGGCGCCTGGGTGGTCGTGATCGCCGTACCGCTGCTGATGCTGCTGTTCTCCCGCATCCAGCGCTACTACACGGAAGTCGGCGAGGAACTCGGCCTCGGCCGCGTCCCCGACCCGCCCGCCCCGCGCCCCGGCAGCCTGGTGATCGTCCCGCTCGGCGACGTCAGCAGGCTGGCCCAGCACGCCATCGGTGCCGCCCTGGCGCTGGGCGACGAGGTGGTCGCCGTAGCCGTCCACAGCGACCCGGACAAGGCCCGTGCCCTGCAGGAGGCGTGGGCGCGCTGGAACCCGGGGGTACGCCTCGACGTCATCGACAGCCCGCACCGCTCCCTGGTCCAGCCGATGGTCGAGTACGTGCGGCACGCGGCCCAGGACGGCCGGCAGATCGCGGTGCTGATCCCCGAGGTCGAGCCCCGGCACCGCCGTTACGAGATCCTGCAGAACCAGCGGGGACTGCTGCTGGCGACCGTACTGCGGGCCCGCACGGACGTGGTGGTGTGCATGCTGCCCTACCGGCTGCGGATGTGAGACGGGGCGGACGGTGGTGGCCGGGCGGTACGGCCGACCAGCAGGTCCGGAGTTCCGCTGATCCCGCGGGGCCCCTCACGAGTCCGACAGCCGGGCCTCCTCCAGGTCCAGGGAGCGCTGGAGGCGGCGGCGGGTGGTGTCGCTGATGCGGTGGCCGTCGTAGAGGCGCTGGAGTTCCTCCGTCTCCACGGTGATCAGGTCACGGCGCAGCTGGCGGTAGACCAGGTCGGCGGACTCGGTGGCCGCGGCGGTGCCGTCGCTCTCGGCCAGGCGGTCGCGGGCGTCCTCCAGGCGGGCGTTGAGGGCGCGGCGCAGGCGGTCGAGGACGACGTCCGGTACGGCCTCCAGCTCGGCCAGTTCCTCCAGCCGGGCGAGTCCGGCGTGGGCGAGGCGGGAGCGGGCCTCGATCTCCTCGCGTTCGGTGTGGGCGGGCTCCAGGGCGATGCCGGAGCGGCGGACGACCGGGGCGAGGGTGAAGCCCTGGACGACGAGGGTGACCACCACGACCGAGGTGGTCAGGACGAGGACCAGGGGGCGGTCCGTGAGAGGGGAGCCGCTCTTCGTCATCTCGGGGATGGACAGGGCCGCGGCCAGCGGCATCACGCCCCGGGTGCCCGCCCAGGTCAGCACCACCGGCACCCGCCAGTTCAGGCGGCCGACCCCGCCCTCGCGCTGGACCACCGCCGACAGCGGCGCGAGCCACAGCAGGCGTACGGCGACGAGCGTGACGGCGACCGCGAGGGCGTACAGCGGCCAGGCCCGGTCGCCGTCGGCCAGCGCCCGCACCTGCGCGGGCAGCGCCAGCCCGATGAGAGAGAAGACCACGCTCTCCAGGAGGAACACGACCGTGCCGTACACGGCGTGCAGCTGGAGTCTTATGCGGGCGTTGGTGAGGCGGTCGCCGCGGCCGCCGAGGACCACTCCGGCCACCACGCAGGACGTGACCCCGGAGGTGTGCGCGACCTCGGCCAGGAGATACGCGGCGTAGGGGGTGACCAGGGCTATCACGGTCTCCAGGACCGGTTCCTCGGTGCGCCGTCGGATCAGGGTCACCACCCCGGCCACCGCGCCGCCGATCACCGTGCCGCCGCCGGCCAGCAGCAGGAACTGGCCGCCGGCCGCGCCCCAGTTCGCCGCCGCCGACGCGATCGCGATGCCCGCCGCCACCCGGACCAGCACCAGGGAGGTCGCGTCGTTGAACAGGCTCTCCGCCTGGACGAGGACCTGCACCTTGGGCGGGAGCGCGAGTCTGCGGCCGAGTGCGGTCACGGCGACCGGGTCGGTGCTGGCCAGCACCGCGCCCAGGACCAGCGCCATCTGCCACGAGAGCGGTGTCACCGCCGCGGCCACCGCGGCCACGGCCGCCGCCGAGGCGAGGACCAGGCCGATGGCGAGGATCCCGACCGGTTTCCACACCGCCCGCAGCTCCCGCCAGGGCATGTCCTCGGCGCTCGCGTACAGCAGCGGCGGCAGCACGACGAGCCCGATGATCTCGGGGCTGATCTCGATCTGCGGGGTGCCCGGCAGCAGGGCCACGGCGAGGCCGGCGACGACGAGCAGGGAGGGCGCGGGGATGCGCCGGCGCTGCGCGAAGGTCGCGACGACGGTGGCCAGTACGACCAGTGCCAGAACCGTCCCTACGCCGCGCATGCCGTCCCCCTGGGGCTTCACGGAAGCCACACCGGCTCCCCGCCGACCAGACTTCCCGGCACACCGCTGTCACCCTATCCGGCCACCGCACGTCAAGACAGTGTCAAGGTCCCCCGGACCGGCGCCAAGGAAGCGCTAACGCGTGCACCCGCCCGAGCCCGGAAGCGCTTCCTTGAGAGCAGTGACCCGCCCTCCCGAGGGAGTCGAACCAGTGAGCGGAGCGCGTCGGCGGCGATGAGTGACGTACGGCCCGGACGACTGAAGGTCCACCTCGGCGCGGCCCCGGGGGTCGGCAAGACCTACCGGATGCTCGACGAGGGGCGGCGCCGTGCCGCCCGCGGGGCGGACGTGGTGGTGGGCTTCGCCGAGTGCCACGGGCGGCGGCCTGCCCATGGTCGTGTCGCTGCCCTTCGCCGAACAGCACGCGCATCCTCAGGGTGCGCAGAGCGTAGGAGGTGCCTGATGAGCACCGAGACCAGTACATTCCGTCCGCACCGCACCGGCCGGGCACGCCCGGTTCCGGGCGCGTGGCCGCTGCGGGACCGGCTCGCGCTCGCGGCGGGCGTCGTCGCCCCGCTCGTGGTGGCGGCGGCTCTCGTGCCGTTCCGTACGGACCTGTCGCGGACGAACGCCGCGCTGATCCTCGTGGTCGTGGTCGTCGCGGTGGCCGCGCTGGGCAGCCGTACGGCGGGCGTCGTGGCGGCGCTGTCGGCAGCGGCCTGGTACGACTTCTTCCTCACTCGGCCTTACGAGACGTTCGACGTCAGCGCGTCCGGCGACGTCGAGACGGCGGTCCTGCTGCTGGTGGTGGGCCTGATCGTGTCCCAACTCGCCGCCCGGGCCCGCCGCCTGGAGGTCGTCGCCGTGACCGACGCGGCGCACCTGGACCGGATCCACCGCACGGCCGCCCTCGCCCAGTCCGCCAACTCCGCGGACACCGTGGTCGACCACGTGCGCCGCGAGCTGACCGAGCTGCTCGGTCTGGGCGCCTGCCGCTTCGAGTACGGCACCCTCATCGGGCGCCCGCCGCGGCTGGAGAAGGACGGCACCCTGACGGTGGGCCGGCACACCTGGGACGTCGACACCGCCGGCTGGCCCGAGGACGAGACCGAGCTGCGGGCGTACGGCAACGGGCACTACCTCGGCCGCTTCATGCTGACCCCCGGCCCGGATCCCGTCCCCCCGCTCCAGGCCCGCCTGGTCGCGGTGACCCTGGCCGATCAGACCGGGGCCGCGCTGGACACCTCCGGCCCTCACCTGACCGCCCTGCCCTGTCGAGGCCGTCCGTCAAGGTCTCGTCAAAGTCGGACGGTTGGGCGCAAAGATGCAGCAAGGACCGGTCGGACCCGGTCGTGAACGGACACAACCTGGGTGCATCCGCGCACCGTTGGCCCTCGTGCGCGGCTGAAGGAAGCCGAAGCAAGAAGGAGCACGCACCCATGTCCGTCCTGACCCTGGAGCCGGGCGCCGCCCCCGCCGACGAAGAGCCCCCTGATGCCGGGGAACGGCATCGCCTCACCGCCGTCACCGGCCTCGCCGCGCTGTCGCTGGACGCCATGGCGTCGGTGGCGTACGGCCCGGAGGCGATCGTGCTGGTGCTGGCCGGCGCGGGCGCGCCCTGACGGCCGCCGCCTCCCTCGGCGACGAGGTGCGCGCGGTGACCGTCGGCTACCCCGACCCGGAAGACCGGACCCAGCTGCACGCCCTGGAGCGCGCCTGGGCCGAGTGGGACCCGGGAGTGCCCTTGGTCCGCCTGTCCTGCGAGCGGCGCAGCCTGGGGCGCCCCATCGCCGCGTACGTCCGCGAGGTGGTCGCCGCCGAGCCGGCCACGCGGGTCACCGTCCTGATCCCGGAGACGGAGCCCGAGCGGCTCTGGCAGCGGCTGCTGCAGAACCAGCGGGGCGCCGTCGTCGCGCACGCCGTACGGCGGGAGACGGACGCGGTGATCTGCCGGCTGCGCTTCCGGCTGCCCTGAGGGCGGCAGCCGTAAGAGACCCGTCAAAGGGATGCGGGCCGCCGTATGAGAGCCGTCAACGGGGGGTCGGATCCGGACAGCCAGGGGTTTTCCTCTAATCGTCCGTTTCCACCGAACCTCACTCCAGGAGTTCGCGATGGCCGATCTGGCCTTCGTCGTCACCGTGATCGCGGGATTCGCGCTGGTGGCTCTCGTCGCCAAGGGGGTGACCAAGCTGTGACCGTCGAGAACATCGTCGGCCTGGTCGTGGCCGTCGCCCTGCTGGGCTATCTCGTCCTCGCCCTGATCTTCCCGGAGAGGTTCTGAGAGCTGACATGGGTCCCGTACTGGCCGGCGTGCTCCAGCTCCTCGCGCTCATAGGCGCGCTGGCGCTCGTCTACGTCCCCGTTGGCGGCTACATGGCCCGGGTCTACTCCTCCGACAGGCACCTGCGTGTCGAGAAGTGGATCTACAAGGCCATCGGCGCCAACCCCGACGCCGAGATGACCTGGCCCGCGTACCTGCGCGGTGTCCTCGCCTTCTCGGCCGTAAGCGTCCTCTTCCTCTACCTGCTGCAGCGGCTCCAGGGCATCCTGCCCGGCTCGCTCGGCTTCTCCTCGGTCAACCCGGCGCAGTCGTTCAACACGGCCGTGTCCTTCGTGACCAACACCAACTGGCAGTCGTACTACGGCGAGCAGACCATGGGCCACGTCGTGCAGACGGCCGGGCTCGCCGTGCAGAACTTCGTCTCCGCGGCCGTCGGTATCGCCGTCGCCGTGGCCCTCGTGCGCGGGTTCGCGCGCTCGCGCACCGGTGAGCTGGGCAACTTCTGGTCCGACCTGGTGCGTGGCACGCTGCGGATCCTGGTGCCGGGTGCGGTCATCGCCGCGGTGATCCTCGTCGCCTGTGGTGCGATCCAGAACTTCTCCGGGATCCATGAGGTCGGTCAGTTCGTGGGTGGGTCGCAGCAGTGGAACGGTGGCGCGGTCGCCTCCCAGGAGGCCATCAAGGAGCTGGGCACCAACGGCGGCGGCTACTTCAACGCCAACTCCGCCCACCCCTTCGAGAACCCGACGCCGTTCACCAACCTCTTCGAGATCTTCCTGATCCTGGTGATCCCGTTCTCGCTGACCCGCACCTTCGGCCTGATGGTCGGCTCGGTGAAGCAGGGCTACGCCATCCTCGCCACGATGTTCACCATCTGGCTGGGCTTCGTCGCCCTGATGATGTGGACCGAGTTCGCCCACCACGGCCCGGCGCTGCAGGCGGCCGGCGGGGCGATGGAGGGCAAGGAGGTCCGCTTCGGGATCGGCGGCTCGTCGATCTTCGCGGTGTCCACGACGTTGACGTCGACCGGTGCGGTGGACTCCTTCCACTCCTCCTTCACCGGGCTGGGCGGCGGCATCACCATGCTCGGCATGATGCTGGGCGAGATCGCGCCCGGCGGTACCGGCTCCGGCCTCTACGGCATGCTGGTCATGGCGGTCATCGCGGTGTTCATCGCCGGTCTGATGGTCGGCCGTACGCCCGAGTACCTGGGCAAGAAGATCGGCGCCCGCGAGATGAAGCTGGCCGCCGCCTACATCCTGGTCACCCCGGCGCTGGTGCTCGTCTTCAGCGCGGCCTCCATGGCGCTGCCGACCCCGCCGCACTCGATGCTCAACCCGGGCGCGCACGGCTTCTCCGAGGTGCTGTACGCCTTCACCTCGGCGTCGAACAACAACGGCTCGGCCTTCGCCGGCCTGAACGCGAACACCGACTGGTACAACACGATGACCGGACTCGCGATGCTCTTCGGCCGCTTCCTGCCGATGGTGTTCGTACTGGCGCTGGCCGGCTCGCTCGCCGAGCAGAAGCCCGTCCCGGTCACCGCGGGCACCCTGCGCACCGAGAAGCCGCTGTTCACCGGCCTGCTGGTGGGCGCGATCCTGATCATCACCGGTCTCACGTACTTCCCGGCCCTCGCCCTGGGGCCGCTCGCGGAAGGACTGGCGTGATGAGCACCGACGTACAGAAGCACGAGGACTCGATGTCCACTCCCACTCTCGCGCCCCACCAGGACGCCCCCACCGGGCACAAGCCCGCCGAAAGCCGTGTCGGCGCGGGCCTGTTCGATCCCAAGGCTCTGGTCAAGTCGTTGCCGGACGCGTTCCGCAAGCTCGACCCGCGGGTGATGGTGAAGTCCCCCGTGATGTTCGTGGTGTGGATCGGCTCGGTGCTCACCACGGTGTTCTCCTTCAAGGACCCGGGCGACTGGTTCGGCTGGACCATCAGCGCCTGGCTGTGGCTGACCGTGATCTTCGCCAACCTCGCGGAGGCGGTCGCCGAGGGCCGTGGCAAGGCGCAGGCCGACACCCTGCGCAAGGCCAAGACCGACACGGTCGCGCGCCGGCTCGACGGCTCCGCGGAAGAGCGCGTCCCGGGCACCGAGTTGAGGATCGGCGACCTGGTCGTCTGCGAGGCCGGCGACATCATCCCCGGTGACGGTGACGTCATCGAGGGTGTCGCCTCGGTCGACGAGTCCGCGATCACCGGTGAGTCGGCTCCGGTCATCCGTGAGTCCGGCGGTGACCGCTCGGCCGTGACCGGCGGTACGAAGGTGCTGTCCGACCGGATCGTCGTCAAGATCACGACGAAGCCCGGTGAGACCTTCATCGACCGGATGATCAACCTGGTCGAGGGCGCCGCGCGTCAGAAGACGCCGAACGAGATCGCGCTGAACATCCTGCTCGCCTCGCTGACGATCGTCTTCCTGCTCGCGGTGGCCACCCTGCCGCCTTTCGCCGACTACGCGGGCACGCACCTGACGATGGTCGTACTGGTCGCCCTGCTGGTCTGCCTGATCCCGACCACCATCGGCGCCCTGCTCTCCGCGATCGGCATCGCGGGCATGGACCGCCTGGTGCAGCGCAACGTGCTCGCGATGTCGGGTCGTGCGGTCGAGGCCGCCGGTGACGTCTCCACCCTGCTGCTCGACAAGACCGGCACGATCACCCTCGGCAACCGCCAGGCCGCCGAGTTCGTGCCGGTGAAGGGCACCACGGAGGCGGAGGTCGCGGACGCGGCCCAGCTCTCCTCGCTGGCCGACGAGACGCCCGAGGGCCGCTCCATCGTCGTCCTGGCGAAGGAGAAGTACGGGCTGCGCGAGCGCCACCAGGGCGAGTTGGCGCAGGCCGAGTGGATCGCCTTCACCGCCCAGACCCGTATGTCGGGTGTGGACGTCGACGGCCGCCTGGTCCGCAAGGGCGCCACCGCCTCGGTCATCGCCTGGGTTCAGGAGCGGGGCGGCACGGTCGCCGAGGACGCCGACGCCATCGCCAACCGGATCTCCGAGGCCGGCGGGACCCCGCTGCTGGTGGCCGTCGAGGACGAGCGGGGCGCCCGCGTCCTGGGCGTCATCCACCTCAAGGACGTCGTCAAGGAGGGCATGCGGGAGCGGTTCGAGGAACTGCGCCGCATGGGCATCAAGACGGTCATGATCACGGGTGACAACCCGCTGACCGCCAAGGCGATCGCCGAGGAGGCGGGCGTCGACGACTTCCTCGCGGAGGCCACTCCCGAGGACAAGATGGCCCTCATCAAGCGGGAGCAGGCCGGCGGCAAGCTGGTCGCGATGACCGGTGACGGTACGAACGACGCCCCGGCGCTCGCGCAGGCGGACGTCGGCGTGGCGATGAACACCGGTACGTCGGCCGCCAAGGAGGCCGGCAACATGGTCGACCTCGACTCCAACCCGACCAAGCTGATCGAGATCGTCGAGATCGGCAAGCAGCTGCTGATCACCCGGGGCGCGTTGACCACGTTCTCCATCGCCAACGACGTCGCGAAGTACTTCGCGATCATCCCGGCGCTGTTCGCGGCGGTCTACCCGGGCCTGGACAAGCTGAACATCATGCAGCTGTCCTCGCCGAACTCCGCGATCCTGTCGGCCGTCGTCTTCAACGCGCTGATCATCGTCGCGCTGGTGCCGCTGTCCCTGAAGGGCGTGCAGTACCGGCCGGTGAGCGCGGACAAGATGCTGCGGCGCAACCTCGGGATCTACGGCATCGGCGGCCTGATCGCGCCCTTCGTCGGCATCAAGATCATCGACGTGATCATCTCCCTCATCCCCGGGCTGTAATTTTTTGAAAGCGTGCTGATCGCCATGAACAACTCCGTTACGAACACCGCCCGGTTGCTGGGGGCGGGCCTGCGGGCGCTGCTCGTGTTGACCGTGCTCACAGGCGTCATCTATCCGCTCGCCGTCACAGGTGTGGCGCAGGCGTTCTTCGCCAACAAGGCGAACGGCTCCGAGATCAAGGCGGACGGCAGGGTCGTCGGCTCGTCCCTGATCGGTCAACAGGGGTACGGCCTCAAGTACTTCCAGCCCCGCCCGGCGGCCGGACTGGGTGTGAACTCGGTCAACACCCAGTACAAGCTGATCCTCTCCGGCGCGACCAACCTGTCCGCCGACAGCAAGGTCCTGCTCAAACAGGTCGAGGACGCCAAGGCCAAGGTGGTCAAGGACAACTCGGTGCCCGGCTACGCCGTCAACCCCTCGGACGTCCCCGCCGACGCCGTCACCTCCTCCGGCTCCGGCCTGGACCCGGCGATCTCCCCGCAGTACGCCGAACTCCAGGTGCACCGGGTCGCCGCGAGGAACGGCCTGTCCGTCGCCGCGGTCGAGAAGCTGGTCAAGGACCACACCGAGGGCCGCACCCTGGGCTTCATCGGCGAACCGCAGCTCAACGTCCTCGAACTCAACATCGCGCTCAAGGACCTCGCGGCCGAGCAGTGACGGCCTCACGCGACCCGCACGGGAGCCGGCGGCCCGGGAGACATCCCGGCACCGCCGGCTCCCGCGGCCATGACAGGAGAGGCGTACACCCATGACCCGGGTGCTCGTGGTGGAGGACGACCCGCAGCTCGTACGGGCCCTCGTGCTCAACCTGCAGGCCCGCCGGTACGGCGTCGACGCGGCCCCCGACGGCGCCACCGCGCTCCGGCTGGCGGCGGCCCGCCGGCCGGACGTGGTGTTGCTCGACCTGGGGCTGCCCGACATGGACGGCGTCGACGTCATCAAGGCCGTGCGCGGCTGGACCCGGGTACCGATCCTGGTCCTGTCCGCCCGCCAGGCGTCCGACGAGAAGGTCGCCGCCCTCGACGCCGGCGCCGACGACTACATCACCAAGCCGTTCAGCATGGACGAACTCCTGGCCCGGCTGCGGGCCGCCGTCCGCCGCACCGAGGACCTGCCGCTCGTCCCGGAGACCACGCTGGTCCGGACGGACGGGTTCACCATCGACCTGCTCGCGAAGAAGGTCGTACGGGACGGCCGCGACGTACGCCTCACGCCGACCGAATGGCAGCTGCTGGAGATCCTGGTCACCCACCCGGGCCGCCTGATCACCCAGAAGCAGCTGCTGCAGGAGGTCTGGGGCGTCTCCCGGAGCAACAAGACCAACTATCTGCGGGTCTACATGGCCCAGTTGCGCCGCAAACTCGAGACCGACCCATCGAGCCCCCGTTACCTCATCACCGAGCCCGGCATGGGATACCGCTTCGAAGGGTGAGGCGGTCGGCCGCACGCTGCAACACGGCAGGGTCGGCCGTCCCGACACTGCCGGGATCCGCACAAGATCCGGCAGCGCACACGGACGGAAGCTGTGCACATGACGAACGCCCCGGAAGCAACCTGCCGTCCTCTTCACGAGCGCCCTCTGTGGTTCCTCGTCGTGCTCGGTGCGGCCGGCGCGGGCCTGGCGGCCGTCCGCCTGGCCGACCGGGGCGTGCCGGACGTATGGACGGCCGTCGGCCTGTCCCTCGCCCTGGCGGGCGTCGTCTCGCTCCACCACGTCACCACCCGGGTGAGCGCCGACGCGTACGGCGTGCACGCCCGGACCCTGCTGCGCCGCCGGAGCGTGGCGTGGGGTGACATCGCCGACGTGCGCGTCCTCCTGACGTACGCGCACACGTCCCGCGCCCATGAGAGCCGCCGGGTAGGCCTGGCCCTGCGGGGCGGACACCGGCTGCGCCTGCCCCTGCCGAGGAGCTGGTCGCCGGACGACCCGGACTTCGACGCGAAGCTGGACGCGTTCCGCGCACTGCACCGCCGGCACGGAAGCCCGGAGTCGAGCGACCTCCCGGTCATCTCGCACCGCACCGCGGGCGGCGGCTGGGCGGGGTCGCTCGCCCTCTGTGCGCTGCTGCTCGTGTCCGCGGGCGTGGCCGCGTGGTTCGTCCCGAACGCCGCGTCGGACGAGCAGGCCTGGCGCAGCGCCAGGCCCTGCACGGCCGAGACGCCCGCCGCCGGGCGCGACGACTGCCTGACCACCGCCTGGGCGGTGATCGCGCGCACCGACGCCAACCGGCCCAAGCAGCGCAGCTGGCTGTACTTCACGGACAGCCGGCCACTGCACCGGCTCGAGGTCTCACCCGAGGCCGCCCGGGACTTCCGGTCCGGCGACCACGTGGAACTGACCGTCTGGCGCGGGCAGGTGATGAAGGTGACCGGGGCGGGACACAGCTGGCACGAGCACATCACCACCGCCCGCTCCCTGGCCGTCGTAGCGGCGCTGCTGGCCCTGGCCGCGGGATACCCGGCGGCGAAGGTGCTGGTGCGCCTGCGGGGACGCCGGCTGCCCGACGACGAAGTCCTGCCCTCGGCCCTGCCGTTCGCGGGCGCGCTGGCGGGCACCGCCCTGTGGCTGCTGCCCCTCTGCTACCTCCGTCCCACCGCCCCGCTCTCCTCGCCCGCGCAGATCACCTGGGCGACCGCGGGCTCGCTGCTCACCCTGGCCCTGCTGATGGGGGCCTGGCGCGCGACCCGCGTCCGTACGCCCGAGGAAGCGGATGCGGCCGGACGGCCGGAGGAGGCCGAGGCCGGCGAAGCGGCCGAACAGCCCGAGCAGGGCGAGGTGTTCCTGTCCGCCCGGTTCCTGGAGCCCACCGACTTCAACCCGCACGGCTTCGGCACCCACATCGCCCTCGGGGACGGCGCCCCCGCGGTGACCCCCGGCCCGGGCCGCTTCGCGGCGAAGCGCATCCCGGTCGAGCGGCTCACCGTCACGAACGTACGACGGGCCCGGGGCAGCGACGGCGACACCGTCCCCCGAGGCTGGCACATCGCCGAACTCGACGACGCCGGCACCCCGATCCGGCTGGCCGCGGCCCCGGCCGACCTGACGCGCATCGTGCGCGCGCTGGGGTCGGCCAGGACCTGACCACGGTGCGAGAGCCGCTCAGCGCACGGTCACGGACGCCGTCGTGGCCGACCCGTTGGTCCAGCCGTAGCGGTGGGCGGTGACCTTGACCGTGATCTTCTGGCCCCGGTCGGCCTTCACCGGCACGTAGGTGGACTTGGTGGCGCCGGTGATGGTGTGGCCGTTGCGCTTCCAGGAGTACGTGTAGGAGGTGGCGGCCGGAGACCAGGTCCCGTGGGCCGCCGTCAGCTTGGCGCCGACCTTCGCGGTGCCGGTGACGGCCGGGGCCTTGGTGACCTTCAGGGCGGGGCCGACGGCGACCGTGAGGGCCGGTGAGGTGGAGCGCGTGGAGCCGGCACCGTTGCTGACCGTGATCCGGCAGGACACCTTGTGGGTGTAGTCGTCGGAGGTCAGGGTGCGGGTCTTGCCGGTGGCGCCCGAGATCGTCTTGCCGTCGCGCAGCCAGGACCAGGCGGCCGTCGTGTGGTAACCCGTCCAGGCCGCGTTGCAGGTGACCTTGGAGCCGGTGCGGGCGGTCCCGGTCACGGCGGCCTTGGAGGTGATCTCCGGCTTGGTCAGCAGCGTCTGGGACTGGGCGAACAGCTGGGAGGTGTAGCTGCCGGGGGACACGTCCACCGCCTTGCGCCACACCAGCGTGGCCCGGCCGTCGGGCCCGGCGGCGACGCCGCCCGTGAGCGCGTCCTCGTCGGGGACGTCGGCGACCGGCTCGCCGTTGAGGGCCGTCGCCTTGCTCCACGTGCCGTCGGCCCGGACCGCCCACTCCAGGTAGTGGTCGTCGCCGTTGTCGATGGAGGGCGTCTGCGGCCACACCACCTGGACGGTGCCGTCGGCGCCGATGGCGGCGGACACCTGCCAGTTGACGTACCCGGTGGACAGCGTCTTCGGCGCGGACCAGGTGCCGGTGGCCGCGCTGCGGGTGCTGGCCTGCACGACGGGGGTGCCGGCGCTGGTGCTCCAGCCCGCCCACACGTACGTCACGTCGCCGTTGGGGGCAGCCAGCGGGCCGCTGTCGTCGCGGTCGTCGATCGAGCCGACCGCGGTCTGCGCGGAGCCCCAGTCCCCCGTGGGCGACGTCCGGGTCGCGGACTTCAGATCGGTCTTGTTCGTGGTGGAGCTGCCGTCGTGCCACAGCACGGTGGTGCGGTCGTGGGCGTCCATCGATACCTGCACGCCGCTCGACGTGCCGGTGGTGCCGGGCAGGACCGCGGGGCTGCTCCAGTCGCCGCCGGCCGAGGAGCGGGTGACGGTGGAGACGACGTTCTTGCCGTCTTCGAAGCTGTTGCGGAACTCCCACACCGTGGTGGCCGTTCCGTCGGGAGCCACCGCGAGGTCGAGGTCCCAGACGGAGCCACCGGAGACGGAGCCCAGCGGCTCGGCCGCGGACCAGGCCGACCCGCCGGGGGCGAGGGTGGCGGTCATCACCTCGTAGTTGAGGGAGCCGTCGCCCTGGTTCCATACGGCGGTGACGGTGCCGTCGGCCGCCGCGGCGAGCCGGGGCGTGGACATGTACAGGCCGTCGTAGGCCGCGAGCGTGCCCGGGTCCGACCAGCTGCCCGTCCCCGCGTCCCAGGTGCTGAAGCGGGCGGCCACCGAGCCGTCGGCGCCGCTGCCGGTCAGCCAGGTCACCACGGCGCCGCCGTCGGCGGTCACCGCCAGCACGGCGTCGGCGCTCGCGGCCCGGTTCGTGACCAGCGCCTTGGGGGCGCTCCACGTCCCGCTTCCGGCGGGCCGGACAGCGGCCTGGATCTCCCAGCTGTCGGCCCCGGCCTGCTTGTCGCGCCACAGCGCGAAAGCGGTGCCGTCACCGGCCACCTTGACGTCGATCAGGCTCTGCTGGCCGTCGGAGCCGGTCAGGCCGACCGCGGTGCCCCACGGGCCCGCCGAGGCCGAGTACCCGGAAGCGGCGGCGGGCAGGGCGGGGCCCCAGACGACCGCGGCCGCCGCTGCTGCCGCGAGCGCCACGGCGGCGGCTCCCGGTCTCCGTATCTTCGATGCCACTACGACTCCTGATCCCCTGGACGACGGCGCCGTGCCCGGCGCCGGCTGGAGAATGACGGTATCCGGCCATGCTTGACATTGCCTGATCCCGGCAGTCTCGAGTGGATCAAGATTTCCGGATACTGCTACCCGGCAATGCGCACACGGGCGTCATTGCCGGGACGCGGACGCCTCGGGTATCGGGGTCAGCGTGCTGCCGTGGCGCGGAACCGCCGGTGGAGAACGGTTCCGCCGAGCAGCAGAGCCGCGCTCAGGGCGGCGGCGGGCAGCATGCCGTCCGTGCCGGTGTGCGCGAGCGGGATCGTGCTGTGGTGCGCGAGCGGGGTCATGCCCGCGTGCAGGGTGACGGTGCGACCCGGCCGCGGCTGCGGGTGGGTCGCCGGGGTGGGCGGCTTCTGCACCGGAGGCACGGTCTTGACCGGCGGCTGGTTCTTGACCGGCGGCTTGGGCTGCTCCGTCTTGGGCGGAGTGGGCTGCTCGGCATGGACGGAGGAGCCGGCGTTCACGGACGTGTTGCCGAACACCGGGTTGAGGACACCGCCCGCGTTCACCGTGTTGCCGCTGGCGTTCACCGGCAGATGCACGGGCAGCTGAACGCCGTTGCCGCTGATGACGCCCGGGGAGTCCTTGGCCTCGCCCACGGCCGTGGCCTCGCCGGACTTGCCGGCTCCGCCGCCCGCGTTGGCACAGGTGTTGCCCATGGCGGGGTTCAGCAGCCCCACCACGTTCACGGTGTTCCCGCAGACGTTCACCGGGAGGTGCACGGGGAGCTGGACGTTGTTGCCGGAGATCACACCGGCCGAACCGGCCGCGGAGCCGTTCGCCGTGGAGTCCGCCTGCGCCGACGCTGCCATGGCCATCGCACCCGAGGCGGCGACGACAGCGATCACGCTGTTTCGGGTAACCCGCTTCATAGGTTCCCTGCCTTCCATACATGGTCGCGGGCGCTCGCCCGCACAGGAAGAAACGGTGGTGTACCCGTCCGGGTTATGACGAATCAGCCTTTCGCACCGATGAACCGCACAACATGCACGTGGCAGGCCCGAACAGAATGTGCCGCCAAGTCGGCATCTCCTCGTACGTTCCTCTAGTAGCTTTGCTTCATGTTTCCGACGATTCCCCGGGACAGGCCTCCGGTCCGGCCGGCGGCGACGCATGACGCCGTCCTGGTCGTGCCCGGGATCATGGGCACGGAGTTATACGAGGCCGCCACGGGGCGCATGCTCTGGGGCATGCCCAAGGTGGCCGAGTACGCCGCCCGTTGGGACCTCGACAAGGGCATGGACGCGCTCGCGCTGACCGAGGACGAGCGCGCGGGCCGCCTCGGCCGGGTGGTGCCCGGCCGGCTGCTGCGCACGCCCGCCTGGATGCCGTTGACCGACGGGTTCGAGCCGTACACGCCACTGGTGAAGAGCCTGCGCAAGGTCGCCCATCCCGACGCGGTCGCCGAGTTCGGCTACGACTGGCGTCTGCCCGTCGAGCACAACGCCCGGTTGCTGGCCGACGCGGTCGACCGGCATCTCACCGCCTGGCGTGCCCACCCCGACTGCGTGGCGGCCCGCGACCGCGCCCCCGACCAGCGGCCCGCGCGGATCGTCCTCGTCGCGCACTCCATGGGCGGCCTGGTGACCGCGGCCCTCGCGCTGATCCCCGGCGCCGTCGACGAGGTGCGCGCCGTCCTCACCGTGGGCACGCCCTTCCACGGCGCCGTCAAGGCCACGGAGATCCTGAACAGCGGCCGCGGCATGCTGGGACTGCCCGCGAAGAACCTCAGCCGCCTGGCCCGTACCCTCCCCGGCGTGCACGACCTGCTCCCCAGCTACCGCTGCCTGGACACCGGGGACGACGTCGTGGCGCTCACCCCGTCCGACGTGGAGAGCATCGGCGGGGACCGCGAACTGGCCCGCGACGCCTTCGAGTTGCACGCCCGGCTGGACAAGGCCGTGCTGCCGGGCCACCGGATCGTGGAGGGCACGGCCCAGCCCACCACGCAGTCGCTGCGCATCCGCGCCGGGGTGGTCGAGGCCCGGCACGTCGGCTACGACCGTCACGACGACGGCGAACTCCTGCGCGACGAGATCGGCCGGCTGGTCGAGTACGACCACGGCGGCGACGGCACCGTCTACCGCTACTCGACCACGCACGGCGACGTGGACACGTACGCCGTGGCCCAGCAGCACGCCGCGCTCGCGGTCACCGGCTCGGTCGTCGACTTCGCCCGGGGGCTGCTCACCGGAGACCGGCGCGGCGCCCGGCTCGGCGGCACCGATGTGGGCCTCGACCTGCCGGACCGGGTCGCGGTGGGCACCGAGTTCGAGGTCGTGGTGCGCACCGGGCAGGACCCGGCCCGGGTCAGCTGCCTGGTGGAGGACGCCGGTGCCGAGACACTCCAGGGCCCGGTCCGCAGGCCCATGCTGATGCCCGTACCCGGTGCGGACGGTGTGCTCGGCGCCCGCGTCCTGCTCGACCGGCCCGGGCTGTACCGCGTGAAGGTGGGCGGCGGCAACGACCCGGTGACCCGGTTGGTCATGGTGGCCTGACCGGCCCGGGGACGCGCAGACGGTACGAGGCACGGGCACAGGCACGGGGGCTGGGGCTGTATGGACGGGGACGGACAGGACGAGGGCTTCGCCGTCGTCACGGTGGCGATGGACAGTTACGTCGACACCGACCGGTTCGCCGAGGTCCACGAGGTCGTGGCCGAGGCGGGCGGCGTCGCCGGGCTGCTCGGCGAGTGGGGCGGCGAGCACCGGGTCTGGAAGGGCGAGGAGCGCACCCTGGCCGCCACCCAGGTCCGGCTGCGGGAGTGGTCCGCGGCGAGCCCGCCGCGCAACTCCATGCTGCTGTGGTTCGGGCACGGCGAGTCGAACGAGGACGACGCCCTGCTCGCCGTGCGCGGCGCGGGCACCGACGGCGAGGACGACGCCCTCACGCCCGAGGATCTGGGCAGACACCTCGTACGCAACTTCCGGCACCGGGCACTCGCGGACCGCTGGGCGGTCGTGGTCGTCGAGGCCTGCGGTGCCGCCCGGTTCGTCGAGGAGCTGCTGGCCTACGTCCTGCGGCAGCGCGCCGCCGTCCGTCTGCTGCTCATCGGCTCGGGCGCGGACCAGGGCAGCGGGTACGTGGCCTCCTTCCGCGAGGTGCTCACCCGGGTGCTGGCCGAGTTCTCCGACAACTACAGCCACATCCGGCTTCGGGACCTGGCGCAGCGCATCCAGGACCTGCTGTCGCCGGGCCGGGTGCTGTGCCTGCTCGAAGGAGACGAGCAGGTGGTCCGCCGGCACCCGGCGGGCCGGCCCGTGATCATGACGCTGGAGGACTACGCCCGGCCGCGCGGGGAGCCGCTGCCGTCCCCGGAGCCGGCCGGGGCCGTGCTGCCCAAGCCGCGCACTCCGGTCGGGGCGGACGCCCCCACCGGCGAGCTGTCGTGGTTCTTCGTCGGCCGGACCGAGGAGCGCGGCCGGATCGCCGGCTGGCTGGCGACCGCCGACCACGGCCTGCTGGCGGTCACCGGACCGCCCGGCTGCGGCAAGTCCGCGCTGCTGGGCCACATCCTGTTACGGACCGACCGGTCCGCGGAGCCGCCCGCGGCCGGCGAGGCACCCCGGCACGAGCCGTGGCCCGAGGACGTCCCGCGTCCCCGGGCGGACACCTTCCTGAACCTCACCGGCGCCTCGGTCCGGCAGGTCGTCGGCCAGCTGGCCCGGGTGTTCGCCGTACCGGCCCCGCCCGACACCTCGGGCGACGACGAACGCATACGCGCCCTCCTGGACGCCGTCCGCCCCGACGGCCGGCGCAGGACCCTGTTCGCCGACGGGCTGGACGCGTCCGCCGACCCGAACCGGCTCGCGGACCTGCTGCGCCGGCTCGGCGCGCTGCCCGACGTACGGGTGGTGGTCGGCACCCGGCCGTCGTCCGCGGACAGCCTCGACGTACCGCGTGCCGTGACCGAGGACCTGCTCGACGGCCTGGGGTGCGTCGAGGCGAACACCCTGCGCCTGCGCCCGGATCCGCAGGATCTCGCCGTCTACGTGCACGAGGTCCTGCGCGCCGAACGCGCCGCGTTCCAGCACCTGGACATCGACCTCGAAGCGGCCGTGCAGCGCGTCTCCGTCCTCGTCTGCACACCGCAGCAGCCGGGCGCGGAGCGCGACTTCCTCTACGCCACGCTGGCCGTGCACGAGATCATCGCCGACCCGTCGTTGCTGCTGGACAGCAGACGGGCGGACCTGGCCGACCTGCTCGGCAAGGACCACCGCCGGCTGTTCGCCGCCGTCGTCCGGCGCCTGCAGGTCGCGCTGCCGGGCAGTACGGCGGTGCTGCGCGCGCTGGCCTTCGCGCAGGGCCACGGGCTCCCCTGGGCCGAGCGGATCTGGGCCACCGTCGCCTCGGCGCTGAGCGACACCCCCGTCGACGCCGGGCTCCTGGAAGCCGTGTCGCAGGCGGCGGCGCCGTACATCATGCTGGACGCCGAGGACGGGCAGGCCGTCTACCGCCTGGCCCACCGCACCTTCCGCGACTTCCTCCTCGGCGACGACACGCAGGACGGGGACGTCACCCAAGACACCGCCCGGACGCGCGACGACCGGCTCGGTGTCGTCACCGCCCTGGCCCGGCTCGCCGCGACGAAGGACGAGGGCATGACGGCCCTGCCCCGGCCGCACCCCTACCTGCTGCGCCATCTCGCCGCGCACGCCGCCGAGGCGGGCCCCAGGGGATGGCGGGTGCTGGCCGACCACCCCGGGGTGCTCGACCATCTCGACCCGGCGGCGCTGGCCGGCGCCGCGCTGCGGTCCGGCGCCGGGCTCGGTGCGCTGCCCCCGGCCGTCACCGGGGCGCTCGCCCTGCTGCACCTGGCCGTGACCGCGGACCCGGGCGACCGCAGGGGACTGCGCGAACTCGGCACCTGGCGGACCACGGGCGCCGCCCCGGCCCCGCCCGCCGAGGGTTACGACGGTCCCCTCGCGCCCTGGACCGTACGGTGGGCCGCGCTGCAGCCGCACGCCCCGCATGTGACCCTCGCCGATCTGCACGTTCCGATGCGGTCCCTGCGGGTGTTCGCCCGGCGCACGGACGGGCGGCAGCTGCTGGTCGGCGCCGGGGACGCCGGGGTGGTGCGGGCCTGGGACCTGAGCACCGGCCTGGAAACGGCGCCCGCGCTGCGCGGCGGGCCCCAGGACGGGGCCCAGTGGGTGCTCGCCCCGCTGCGCGGACCGAGCGGCCGGGACAGGCTCGCCGCCGCCGGGGTCGACCGGACGCTGCGGCTCTGGGACGTGCTGACCGGACGACCGGCGAACACGGCGTACTCGCTGCTCGGGGACGCCGTACGCGCCATGGCGCCGTTCGCGGGAAAGCTGGCGATCGGCGACCTCCAGGGCCGGCTCTGGCTGTTCGACCCGGCCGCGGGCCGGGAGGACCGGCCCCACCGGACCGGTCACCATGGCGCGGTGCACGGCATGACCGTCTACCCGCGGCCCGGCTCCGGCCCGGATCGCGAGCGTCTCGTCACGGCCGACGGCAAGGGCTGGGTCCTGGTGTGGCGGGCGGACCGCAGCCGCCCCGAGAACGAGTGGCGGGCCCACGACACCGGCGTGAACGCGGTGACGACGTTCACCGATCCGGAAGACGGAGTGGTGCTGGCGACGGCGGGCCAGGACGGGACCGTACGGCTGTGGGACCCGCGGAACAAGGACAAGGACCAGCGGGAGTTGGGCCGGTTGACGGGGCATGAGGGTCCGGTGCACGCGGTGACGGCGTACACGGATCCGGAGGACGGGGTGGTGCTGGCGACGGCGGGCCAGGACGGGACGGTACGGCTGTGGGATCCGCGCGGCGGGCGGGAGTTGGGCCGGTTGACGGGGCATGAGGGTCCGGTGCACGCGGTGACGGCGTACACGGATCCGGAGGACGGGGTGGTGCTGGCGACGGCGGGCCAGGACGGGACCGTACGCCTGTGGGGCCCGCGCGGCAGGAGCGCGGCCGGGCAGCCGGCGGCACCGCCGTCACCGGTGCGCGCCCTGGCCGAGGCCGCCGACCCGGCCGACGGCGGCCTGCTGTGCGTGGCGTACGCCGACGGCGGTGTCGCCCGCTTCGGCGCGTCCGACGGCGCCCGCCGCACCGCGCCGGACCCGGGCGGCCCCGTCGTCGCCATGGCGTCCCTGGAGGACGCCGAGGGCGGCTGGCTGCTGGCCACGGCCCACACCGACGGGAGCATCCGGATCGGCGGCGTCGCCGACCCGGGGGAGCGGATCGAGGTGGCCGTACCGCCAGGACCGGGGCCGGGTGACGGGCCGGTGACGTTCCTGGCCGGGCTCCGGCTCGCCGACGGGCAGCGGGTCTTCGCCGGGCTCACCGAGGCCGGCGCGCTGTGCTGGTGGGACGCGCGCACCGGCACCCCGCTGGGGTCCGCCGACACCGGGCTGCCCGGGCCGTTCACGGCGCTGACCGCGATCCCGTACGGCTCGACGACCGCCCTGGCCGTCACCGGCGAAGGCGGCCACCACGTCTGGTGGTCCGCCGGTCCGGACGGGCACTGGAACCCGCTGTTCCCCGGGCACACGGGTCGGCTGGTCGCGCCGGCCGTGGTCCGTGGCCCGACGCCCGGGGACCGGGCGCTGGTCACCGTGAGCCGCGAGGGCGAGCTGCGGGTGTGGGACCGCACGGGCACCCGGCTGCTGCACACCGTACGGCTGGGACTGCGCTGCCACGCCCTGAGCGCGCTGGGCGAGGGCGGGGTCGCGGTGGGGACGCAGGACGGGATCGTCGTCCTCGGCCTCGACCCGAACGCGTGGGAAGGCGCCGGCGAACCCGGCGGGGAGGACGCGGGGGCGAGCCGAGTCGTGTTGGGCGAACGAGCTGACAGGCCGTCGGGTGTCGCCTGAGAATGAATGGTGCGAAGTACGTCGAGGGGGACGGGCGCATTGAAGAACGTCGCAGAGTGCAAGGAACTCATCGACCGGCTCTTCTGCCGTGACGAGGCCCAGTTCGGGGGCTACACGCTGGTCGGGGACCCGGAGATCGTCGTCCCGGAACGCCTGGTGCGGGCGACCCTGAACCGCCGGACGGAGACCCACGGGCACGACGCCTACCAGCTCACCGTCTTTCTCCAGATCACCGGCCTGGCCGGGGAGTTATGGGAGCACACCGCCCGCAACCTGCTCCGGGTCGGAGCGCTGAACCACCCCGCCCTGCCGCAGATCGCCATGGGCAAGTTCGTCCCGAACGAGGACATCGCCTTCACCCTCACCCGGGAGCGCGGCAAACCGATCAACATCGACCACACCGTCGCCTGGGCCCGGCGCGCCCCGCGCAGGGCGCTGGAACACTTCAGCAAGCTGCTGGACGCCCTCAACGAGCTGCACTCGGCGGGCATCATCCACCGCAACCTCACCGCGGCCTCGCTCAACACCCATGTGATCGACGTCTGGGACCCGGACCGGGTCGAGATCGTGCTGTCGCGGTTCGAGATGAGCACCCTGATGGGGAACGTCATCCGGACCGTGGGCGCGGGCAGCAGCCCCGACACGGTGGCCGAGGTCCGCCAGTTCTACACGGCACCCTCCGGCATCCAGGCCGAACGCCATCTCGCCTTCCTCGCCCCCGAGTTGCACTCCTACCTGTTCGACGAGCACACCAGCGTGCGGCGGGACTGGGTGAGCACCGACGTCTACGGGCTGGGGGCCACGGCCTGGGAGTGGTTCTGCGGCCGTATCCCCGACGTCCTGCCCGAGCCGTACGCGGAGGTGAGACAGGCCGGCGCGGCGGACCGCAAGGACGCGCTGGCCAGGCTGCAGCGGGCCATGGTGTCCCACCTCGCCACCGCCAAGCTGCCCGAGGCCCTGGCCCACGTGCTGCGCCGCATGATGGAGCCCCACCCGGACAGCCGCTGGACCGCGTACACCGCGGCGAAGCACCTCGACGAGAACTGGCAGCAGATCCAGGCCCACTGGGCCGGGCCGGACGAGAAGACGCCCCGGCTGGTCGCCTTCATGCCGGACGAGAGCGTGCAGATGCTCTACGAGGAACGGCAGTGGATCCGGCGCTCCCCGGCCACCCCGGCCGGCCGGGACGAACTGCAGTTCTTCCTGGAGCGGGAACTGGAGGACGCCGAACTGGTCCACTCCGAGCGCGGGGCCCTGGGCTACGCCACCGGACCGGAGGACCGGCTCAAGGAAGCGCAGTGGGTGCTGATCGGGCAGCGCGCCGTCTGGTTCTGCGCCGTCCTGTACGACCCCGTCCCCATGACGAACACCCGCAAGCACTTCGAACAGGTCCTGGTCATCAAGTACCTGCGCGACAAGGACATCACCATGGAGCTGGTGACGGCCAAGCGCAGGCGCAGGATCGAGAGCCCGCTCCAGCTGATCCCCTTCCGGCCCGGACAGGACATGTCCAAGGTCGTCGAGGGCAGGCGCTCCTGGGCGGACCTGCAGGAGGAGGTGCGCGGGCACGCCGGCAGCGACACGCTCAACGAGATGTACCTGCGCTCCCTGCAGTTCCTCCTCAACTACCAGCGCGTGGTGCTCCAGGCCCGGTCCTACCCGTTCCGCGTGGTCGAGACCGCCCACCAACAGGGCACGGTGACCATCGAGTTCGACGAGGACGCGGACGCCGAACGCCGGCACGCCAACCCGATGCTGGCCGCCTACGCGCTCGACGAGCGGCGCCGGCCGCGGTTCGGGGACTTCTTCACCGGGCTCGACGGTGAACGCGAGGGCAAGGCCACCCTGCTGAACGTGGTGCGCCGCAGCTCCACCCGCGAGCCGTACTTCGGCGGCTCGGGGGTCACCGCGGTCTTCCGGGAGTACGTCGACCCCCAGACGATCAGGGTCACCGTGCAGGGTGCGGGCACCATCCCCAGGACGGGCTGGATCCGGCACGTCGACGACGGCGGCAGCGGCCCCCAGCTCGACCGGCAGGAACGCGGACTGGCCCTGCTGCGGGCGCAGCCGCTGCTCATCGAGTCGCTGCGCGCGCCGTTCTCGTTCGACCTGGGGCGCGGCCGCTGGATCGACCCCCATCCCAAGGAGGGCGAGGTCGACTTCGGCCCCACCACGCGCAAGCTCATCGAGCGGATGCTCGGCACCCACCCGCTCTTCGCCCTGCAGGGACCGCCCGGCTCCGGCAAGTCGACCCTCACCGCCGCCGCCGTACGCCGCAATCTGGCCGTGGAGCAGGGGGCCCGGATCCTGGTCACCTCGCAGTCCAACCACACCCTCGACGGCCTGGCCCGCAAGCTCATCCAGCAGCAGGGCCCGCGCACCCTCATCCTGCGCGAGACCCCCACGGACAGGGAGGACGAGGTACGGGACGAGCTGGTGCGTTCCCACACGCTCACCCACCTGACCCGATCGGTGCGGGACGCCTCGACCAAGCTGCTCAGGGCCAGGCTCGCCCGTAAGTCCTACGAGCACCCGCCCTACGCCGACGCCCCCTACCCCCGCGACCTCGTCGAGCTGGGCGCGCGCTGGTGGATCGACCTGCCGAACCTGCCCCCGCTGGAGGAGGCCCGCCGGGAGCTGGCCGAGCAATGGCTCAAGCACATCACCTCCAACCAGCTCGAACTCAGTGAGCGGATCCGCAGCGGGGCCAGCGTGGTCCTCGCCACCTGCTCCATCGCCGCGACGATCAACGACGGCCGCTGGGACCCGAGGGACCTGTTCGACTGGGTGATCGTGGAGGAGGCCGCCAAGGCGTGGTCGACCGAGGTCATCGTCCCGCTGGTCCTCGGGGTGCGCTGGACCCTCATCGGCGACCACCTGCAGCTCGGGCCGCACCGCGAGGAGGAGCTGGAGGCCTTCCTCGACTCGCTGCGCGGCCACCGGGACCCCCTGGTGGCCCTGGAGTACGAGCAGAAGGACGACCATCTCAAGGCGCTTCGGCTGTTCCAGCAGATCTTCGCGGACAAGACCGAGCGCGACTACCAGCAGATGGACTCGGCCGTGGGCCGGATCGAGAAGCAGTTCCGTATGGACAAGACCATCGCCGAGCCGGTCAGCCGGGCCTTCTACCCCCGCGTCCCGCCGCGCGAGGAGAACGGGCTGCCCGTCAGCTTCCTGGAGACCGAGTGGTACAAGCCGCACGACCTGACCGCCCCGCACTTCCTGCGCGGCCGCTCGCTCGTCTGGGTCGACACCAGCGGCTGCGAGGGGTTCGGTGACGAACCCCGCTGGCGCAACATGGGGGAGGTGGACCTGGTGGACCGGATCGCCCAGTGGATGCAGCCGTCCTCCGCGCCTCCCGACCGCCTCGACGACGACGGCAGCCTCGCCGTACTCACGCCCTACAAGGCCCAGCTGGACCTGCTGGGCGGCCGGGACTCGCTGCGCGGCCGCGAGTACACCGTGCACTCCTTCCAGGGCCGGGAGGCCGACCGGGTCATCGTGTCCCTGGTGCGCAGCACGGCCGACCCGAGCGGCCGCATCGAGCGGAACGTCGGCCATGTGGGCCGGCGTGAGCTGATCAACGTGCTGATGTCACGGGCCAAGCGGCTGCTCGTCGTCGTCGGCGACCTGCAGCACTTCGCCACGTACGGCGGTGAGCACTGGGCGACGGTCACCAAGGTGCTGCGGCACTACGGCACCGTCGTCTCGGCCGACGAAGTGGGGCGGTCCTGATGAACGACCTGGTCCAACTGGCGCTGCCGTGCCGCATGCTGACCCTCAAGATGCAGGTCGGCCCGGAGGACGGCGAGACCACCCTGGAGACCCTCGTCACCAAGGCGATCGGCACCGGGCTGACCAAGGTGCAGGACCTGGCCGACCTGTTCGTCCTGCCGTACCGGGTCGTGCTCGACGTGGTGACCTCGCTGTGGGCACGCGGGCTGGTCACCATCGACCTGCAGAGCGGCGACCTCGCATTGAGCGACGGCGGCCGCGACAGCATCGGCACGGGCTCCGGGACCGCCGACGAGAACGGGGTGCAGGAGAGCCGGTCGTACCTCTTCGAACCGATCACCGGCAGCTTCTACGCGGAGCGGGAGGGCACGGCCAAGGCACCGCCGGGGGCCCTGCGCGCCCCCGTGGACCACGGGCTGAAGGCCTCGGACCTGCCGCAGCGCGACCTGCTGGCCGCGGTCCGCGCGGCCACCCGGTACGGCGGCGGGGCCGGCTTCCGGCGCCGCATCCTCAACGTCAGCTTCGGCAACCCGCTGCTGCAGCCGCCCCAGGAGATCCGCTGGTACACCGTCGGGGTCCAGGTCCGGGCCGACGACGACAGCGGGCGGCTGACCGTGTCCGTCGCCGACCCGGGCAAGCGGTTCTGGAGCGCCCGTGCCGAGGCCCGCTTCCAGGAGTACTTCGCCCGGCTCGGCGACGAACAGCCGGACAGCGCTCTGGTGCAGGCGCTGCGCGGGCGGGCGAGCCGGGTCCTGCTCGAACCCGAGGGCGTCCCGCAGCTGCTGACCCGGCTGGCCGCCCAGGTCGAGAAGCTGCCGAAGGTCGAGGCCGTCCACGCCGGGCAGCACCAGCAGAAGCTGGAGGACGTCGGACGCCAGATCCAGCAGCGGCTCAGGGGACTGCTCCAGGCCCGCGCGCACGTGGAGCCGATCGAGAACGCCCAGGGCCACGAGTGGGCGCTGAAGCACCTGCTGGCCAAGGCGGGCAAGCAGGTCGTCATCGTCTCCCCGTCGATCCGCTACTCCACCCTGAAGGACCTGCTGCCCGACCTGCAGGACGCGCTCAAGCGCAGGGTCCGGCTCGTCTTCTCCTGGGGACGCACGATCGGCGACTCGATCGCCCCGGAGGTGCGCACCGCGCTCAGCGAGCTGGCCGCCAAGTACCCGGGGCGGGTGCTGCTGTCCGACGCGAGCGTGCGCACCGCGGCCTGTGTCGTGATCCAGGACAACGTGCGCGCCTACGTCAGCGCCCACGGCCCGCTCGACCTGGTGAGCGGCTCCGGCGGCCAGCTGACGGGACTGCTGATCGAACCGTCGAAGTACGGTCCCGAGCTGCCCGCGTGCGTCGCGGAGCTGCTGCTGTGGGTCCGCCGGACCGGGTTCGCCGGTCAGGAGCGGCTGCAGGTCCTCACCCACCAGGACGAGTTCCCCGCGGCCGACGACGTCGAGCCCGTCGGCGCCGAGATCGCCGAGACGCCGCTGCCGGAGGGGCCCACCGACACCACCCCCGAGATGATGCGGATCTGGGCGGCGAGCTGGCACGAGCACCGCGCCGCGCTCGCCGACGCCGTGCGGCAGGCCACGGACGAGGCGCCGAGCGTGGAACTGGTGGAGGACGGCGCCCACCAGGACTACCTGTGGCAGGCGCTGCACGGCGCCACCGACAGGCTCGTCCTCGCCGACGACCGGATCAGCGCCCGCGCCGCCACCGAACGGGTCGCCGGCGCGCTGCGGGAGTGCGCCGACCGGGGTGTCGCGGTCCACCTGGTGCAGCCCTCCCCGGGCCGCGACGCCGACGCCGTCAAGGCGTTCACCAAGGTCGTCGAGGGAACCCGGGGCATCACCGTGCACCGACGGCGCTCCGGCGTCCGGCTGGTGGCCCGCGACGACACCCTCCAGCTCGGCAGCTTCGCCCCGCTGGGGCGCAGCACCGCCCGGGTCGAGGGCACGGGCAGCGCCAGCCAGCTCGGGGTACGGGTGCACGGCTCCCGGTTCGTGACCGACCTGCTCTCCCGGCTGGGCGTCGAGCAGGACCCGTACCCCGCACCGCGGGACCAGGAGTCCGCGCCCCCCGCCCCGCCGGTCACGGACGGCGCGACCGCCGCTTACGGCGCGCTGGTGACGGCGCGTCAGGCGGATGCCGAGGGCCGGTACGGCGAGGCGCTGACGGAGATCCTGCGCGACCTCGACGACCCCTGGCGGGTCCTGGAGGTCTGGCAGGAGCGCAAGGTCTCCGCCACCGATCTGCGGCGCGGCGCCGCCACGCTGCTGCGCCTGGGCGATCGGGTGCCGTCCGCGCACCGCAGGCGCTGGTGCCGCTGGCTGGTCGCTGACGCCTGGAGCCGGCACGCCTACTTCGAGGCCGCGCTGGTCGGGCGCCTGCTGCCCGACAGCGGCGAGCGGCTGACGGCGGCCGTGTGCACGGCGGCGCTGCCGCTGGAGTTCGGCCCGGTCGGCATGGCGCTGGAGCACACCGCCCTGGAGATCGAGGACGAGGGCGACCGGGCCGTCGCGGCCGTCGGCGGGCTCGCCGAGACCCTGCTGTGGGGCGGCCCCTCCGGCGGCCAGGTGGTCGACCTGCACGGCGAGACGCTGTCGCCCCGATGGCGTGAACTGGCCGCCGCCGTGCGCGAACTGGGCCTGCCCGAGGGGCGTGGCCTGCCGCTGGACGCGTTCACCGCGGAGCTGGCCACGACCCTGACGGCCGCCGAGGCGGAGGAGCGCTGGGCCGTGCTGGCCCGCAGGATCGACGAGATCCGGCGGCGCCGCGGGCGCTTCAACTTCGGCGCGGGACAGGCCTGGCACGACGGGATGTTCGCCGCGGACGGCGTCCTCACCCGCATCGAGGCGGCGACCACGGACCTCGCGCTCCGCCCCGGGCTGGGCTCCGAGCTGCCCTCCGACGTCCGCCGCCACGTCGACCGGCTGGTCGCCGACGCCGGGGAGGAACCCATCCAGTGGCGCAAGCAGATGTCGCACCTCAACCGGATAGAGGAGCTGGTCCTGGAGGCGCGCCGGCTGTCCGCCGGCACCGTGCGCCGGGCCGACGCCGGTGAACCGGTCCTCGCCCCCTTCCGGAGCTTCGCCGCGCTCACGGCCCAGGCCTGGGACGGGCTGTTCAGCGAGGCCGACGTCCTTCAACCGCCGTACCGCCACCCCCCGCTGGCGCTGCTGGAGCGCCTGAAGCCGGTGGCCAACTGGGCAAGGGTGCACGCATGACCGACGACCCCGTGATCGAACTGCTGGGCCGGTGGCCGGGCCGCTTCCGCTTCGGCCGGCTGGCGGTGGAGCTGCGCAGGCCGGAGCGGCTGGACGACGCCTCCCTCACCGATGCCGTGCTGCGCGGCATCGCCGAGGACGAGGACGAGCAGTCGGTCTTCGAGAGCCTGCTGCGGGAGGGGGAGGTGGAGGCCGCCGAGTACCTGCTGGAGCACGGCCCGCTGCCGGACCAGGCCCACCTCTCCCGCCGCCTGCAGGCCATCACGGCCCGCCGGCAGGAGCTGCTGGACGAACTCCGCTCCCGTCGGGCGGCGCTGCAGAAACGGGCCCTGGAGGCGGACCTGCCCCTGCCCGACCTGGACCTGGCGGAGCTGGAGCGGCGGTGCGCCGTCTCCTGGCCGGAGACACTGCCGCTGCTGGAGCAGGCCGAAGCCGACTTCAGTGAAAGGCTGCGGGCCGGGCAGCAGGCGCTCCGGGACCGGCTGGCGGAACGGGAGGCCGAGGGCACGACCGACCCCGCGGGGGCGGAGTCGAGCCGCGCGCTGATCGAAGCGGGGCTGCTGCGGGCCGCGGCCCGGCAGATCGACGACGGTACGCGCAGCTCCGGCCCGGAGCGGGTGCCCGCGCTGCCCGCCTGGATGCCGGAGGTGTCCCCGGAGCAGCTCCTGGAGTGGCACCTCGATCCCGTTCAGCAGCAGCGGCAGGCGCGCTTCGTCCGCTGGACACCGGCCGACGACTCGGCCCGGCAGCTGCTGGAGGCGTACGCCTCCCTGGCCGACGGCGGCTTCGACACGGCCCAGCGCTTCGCCACGGCACTCAACTCCTTCCTGAACCGCGACGACGCCGAGGACATCAGGCCCGACGAGGTCACGGGCGGCTATCTCACCACCGTGTCGCGGGCGTTCGCCGATCCGGAGATCGCGCGGTTCCGGCCCCTGGACAACCTGGACCTGTTCATCGGCGGGCCCGAGACCCGGGAGCCGGAAGGGATGGAGAAGGTCGCCCCGTTCGTGGCCGCGGGCCCGGCCCTTCGGGCACCGGCCGGCCGCGGCGGGTACGCGGTGCTCGGCCTGCGCGCGCTGCTGCAGCTGGCCACCCTGCGCACGGGACGCTCCACGGCACTGCTGCGGGTGCTGGGCCCCCAGTGGCCGCTGGCCGCGTTCGCGGGCCGTACGCCGGACGAACTCGACGAGCTGCTGGGGCCTGACGAGTCCTCACGGTGGCTGACCCTGCGCTGGATGCTCGACCTGACCGGCCTGGGCGGCATCACCGTCGCCGACGCGCTCGCCTACGCGACCGGCTGGGACCCGGCGCTGCTCCACCTCTTCCTCCAGGCCCTGGCCGAGCGGCAGGGCCGGGCCGGGGGCGGCACGCAGTGGCTGTCCCAGTGGCGTCAGGACCGGCCGTTCACGGCGGCCGTCGAGGACACGGTGCTCAGGCCGCTCGGCCCGTCCCTCGTCGCGCGGATCGCGTTCTGGGCCGCGCTCGCGGCGGCGCCGCCCGGTGAGGAGGTCACGGCGGAGGAACTCCTGACGGAGGCGCAGTACGCGGCCGACGTGATCCCCGACGCCGAGGCGGTCAGGGCCGCCATGGCCGGGCTCGTCCGGCTCCGGTCGGCGAAGGAGGCGTCCGCCGACCGCGTCCGGTTCCGCCGCTGCGGTGTCCTGGCCGTCCTCGGCGACCAGGCGCAGCAGCGGCTGGAGGCGGCCCTGCGGGACTGGGAGGCCCGCCCGGAGGACGCGGCGCCCGAGGACGACGGCCACGCCGTACGCCAGTGGGAGGCCCGGCGGCACGGCCTCAGCCCCGGATACGACGACTACATGGCGGCCCTCGCCGGCTCCGCTCCCGCCGCCGACCTGGACACCCGGCTGGCCGAGCTGGCGGCGCGGACCGCCGAGAACACGGTGGACGGGCAGCGCGTCGAGGGCACCACGGACCTGGTCCCGCTGCTGCGGGAGATGGCCGGCATGTGGCAGCAGGCGTTCCCCGGCCCGCAGGTGGAGATCGGCGCTCCGGCCGCGGCCGTGGCCCGGATCGGCACCCGCGCCGCGCAGGTGCTGCTGTACGAGCTGCTGGCGAACGCGGGCGAGGCGCTGGCCGGTTCGGACACCGGACGCGTCGCGATCCAGGTCGAGCCGTCCGGCGGCGAGTGGGTCGTGGACGTCCGGGACAGCGGCCCGGGAATCGGCGCCACCTACCCGCAGGGCCGCGAGGACCTGGTCTTCCGTGCGGGCCGCTCGACCAAGGGAGAAGGCCGCGGAGACGGCCTCCACCGCGTCCGGCGCATCGCCGAGGCGGTCGACGGCGACGTCCTGCTGGCCGCACGCTCACACGGCCACCCCGTCCTGAAGGGGGCTCACTTCCGTCTGATCCTGCCGATGGGCTGAGCGGGTACGACCCCGCTCAGCCCATCGGTCACGGGTTCAGCGCAGACGCAGGGCCTCGCGGATCGTGGTGAACAGGTCGGTCTGGTTGGTGACGCCGAGGACGCGGTACGCCTGCGCGCCCTGGGCGGCGATGCGGACCTGGGTGCCGGTGTGCTCCTGGGACTGGCCCGGGGTGTTGGTCGAGTAGTTGACCTTCAGCTGCTGGCCCTCGTTGGTGACGAGGGTGGAGGACAGGCCGGGCGGGGTGGCCTCCAGCGGGACGATCTGGCTGGTGTGGCCGTGGTCGGCGGTGGTGACGACCAGGGTGTCGGGGTGCTTGGCCGCGTAGGCGCGGGCGACCTTCACCGCGCGGTCGAAGGCGGCGGTCTCTCCGATCTGGCCGCACGGGTCGGCCGCGTGGTCCTGCTTGTCGATCGAGGCGCCCTCGATCTGCAGGAAGAAGCCCTGGGTCGAGTGCTTCGCCTTCTGCTTGGCCTCCAGCAGCTGGATGGCCTTCGTGGCGGAGTCCGCGAGGCTCGGGGTGGCGGCCGGGCGGTTGGGGTTGGAGGTCACGCAGCGCTGCGGGTCGGTGCCGCCGACCGCGGCCGCCTTGCCGGTCCACTCGACGGGCACGTTGCCCGTGGCGAACAGGCCCAGGACCGGCTTGCCCGGCTTCACGCTCTTCAGGCCCGCCTTGTCGGTGACGACCTGGTAGCCGAGCTTCTGCGCCTGCTCGGTGACGGTGAGGCCCTTGTACCTGCCGTCGGTGACCTTCTGGTCGAACCGCTGCTTGCCGCCGCCGAGGAGGACGTCGACCTTGTGGTTGACGGACTGCTCGGCGATCGAACCGGGGCCGCCGGCCGCGAGGGTGTCGGTGGGGCACTTGGCCATGTCGGCCGGGCCCTGGCAGGAGCGGTCGGTGACGTGGGAGTCGAGCACCGCCGGGGTGGCGTCGGTGAGTTCGGCGGTCGTGACGTTGCCGGTGGCGTAGCCGTTCTTCTTCGCCGGCTCCAGCAGGGTGGGGACGGCCTTGTCGGTGCCGGGGGTCTTGGAGATGCGCCCGTTGACCGTCTTGACGCCGGTGGCCCAGCCGGTGCCGCTCGCGGCGGAGTCGGTGACATAGTCCGGCGTGCCGTCCGCGTGGACGGCGTACGTGGTGTAGGCGCCGGTGAGCGGGAACTTGTCCACGAAGGCACCGGCGGAGGTGGCGACCGCGACGGCCGTGGTGGCGGCGACCAGCGCGGTGGCGACGGGGGGCGCCCCGGGTCCCGGGGAGTCTTTAATGGTTGCGCAATCCGGGAACTATTAGACTCGCCAGTCCTCAACCGCAGTTCACGGGGGGACACATGTCGCGTGCCGGACCGTCGGTGCCGGAGACCGCCGTTGTCTTCGAGCGTGCGCTCGACCAGGCTCTGAACTCCCAGCAGGTCCTGGACGCCCTCGTCCGCGCCAAGGGAGTGGCCGACCGGGAGCAGCTGCGCACCCGGGCGGTGCGGGCGCGTACCGCCATCACCGCGGCGGCGGCCGTCGAGTACCAGGAATACCTCCGGGCCCGGACCGCGGTGGAGGGCGCGAACCGTGAGCCGGTGGCCCGCATCGTGCCCGGCTGGTCCGCCGCGAGGGCCGCCTTGCGGTGGGTGGCGGCGAAGCGTGACCGGGCCGGTGCGAGCGACGTCCCGGCCGAGGACGTTCCGGCCGACGACGTTCCGGACGTGACACGAGCGCGGGAGGCGTGGGAACTCGCCCTGCTGGAACGGGGGGTCGTGCCCTTCCTGCTCGGTCGCCTGGAGGAACTGCTCATGGGGCAACGGGGAGGGCGGGCCGCACGTTAGAAGGCCGCCCGGGTACCCGCCCTTACGATGGGCGGGCGCGTATGTGCGTCGGCTGTGGGCGGGACGGGAGAGGACTGTGACGGAGAGCGCCGGTGGCTTCGAGGACCCGCCCGCCGAGGTGCTGGCGGCTGCGGCCGCCGCGTTCGGGCTGCTCGCCTCGTCGGCCCGGCTCCACCTGATGTGGGCCCTCTCGCAGGGTGAGTGCGACGTGACGCACCTCGCCGACCGGGTGGGCGGTGCGCTGCCCGCGGTCAGCCAGCACCTGGCCAAGCTGAAGCTCGCCGGGCTCGTACGCTCCCGGCGCGAAGGCAGACGGCAGGTCTACTACATCGACGACCCCGACGTCGTCACGCTGGTCCGGGTGATGGTCGGGCAGCTGACGGCGCGGACGCAGCAGGCCTCCGCACCGGTACACCGGCTGCGCGGGATCGGTGGCTGAGAGCACAGCGCCCCCGGGCCCGGACGCCGAGGCGCCGGACGCCGGTGCCCCGGCGGCGTTCGGCGGCGACCGGGCCGCCGCCGCGCCGTCCCGTCCCGGGCGCTCCGCGCCGACCGTGCTCGAAGTGCTGCGCGAGCTGGACGCCGGTCCCCGGGGTCTGACGGAGACGGAAGCGCAGGAACGGCTGGCCCGGTTCGGCGACAACGTGCTTCCGGCCCGGCGGGAAGCCTCCTGGCCGCGGCTGTTCGTCCGCAGCCTGCGGGACCCGTTCACCGCGGTCCTGCTGTGCCTGGGACTGGTGTCCGCGGCCGTCTTCGCCTGGGGGACCGCATCGGTGATCCTCCTCCTGGTCGTGGTGAGCTGCGTGCTGCGGGCCACCGGGGAGCACCGGGCCGACCGGTCCACGGCCGCCCTGCGGCACCTGGTCGCCACCACCGCCACGGTGGTGCGCCGCGCCGACGCGGACGCGGCGCCCACGAGCCGGGAACTCCCGCTGGACGAGCTGGTCCCGGGGGACGTGATCCGGCTGGGTCCGGGCGACCTGGTCCCGGCGGACGTACGACTCCTGCGGGCCCACGGCCTGACGGTGCACCAGTCCGCGCTGACGGGGGAGTCGGCGCCCGTCGCCAAGTCCGCCTCGGACACCCCGCACCCCGTCGGCGGCGGGGTCTTCGAGCAGCGGCAGTACTGCTTCCAGGGCAGCAGCGTCGTCTCCGGAAGCGCCACCGCGGTCGTCACCGCGACCGGTGCGCGGACCCGGTTCGCCGCCGCCCACAGCCGTCCGGCCGAGCGGCGGGAAGCGAGCGCCTTCGACCGCTCAGTCCACGGCATCTCCTGGATCCTCATCCGGTTCATGCTGCTGACCCCGCCGCTGGTCCTCATGGCCAACGCGGCGCTGCGCGGACGCGGCCTGGAGACGCTGCCGTTCGCCGTCGCGGTGGCCGTCGGACTCACCCCCGAGATGCTGCCGGTCCTCGTCACCACCTGCCTGGCCCGCAGCGCCGCGCTGCTCGCCCGGACCCACGGGGTGATCGTCAGACGGCTGCCCGCGCTGCACGACCTCGGCGCCGTCGACGTGCTGTGTCTGGACAAGACCGGCACCCTCACCCAGGACCGGCCGGTGACGGACCGCGCCCTCGGCCCCGACGGCCGGGACGACACCGAGGCGCTCCGCTGGGCCGCCGTCAACGCGTGGTGGACCCTGCACCTCGCCGACCTGCCAGAGCCCGACGCACTGGACGAGGCGCTCCTGGAGGCCGCCGACGAGGACGACCTGATGGCGTACGACGGTGTGGCGGCCGTTCCGTTCGATCCGGTGCGCCGGCTCGCCACCGCCGTCGTCCGCACCCCGGGCCGCCTCGGCCGGCACACCCTGGTCGTGAAGGGAGACGTCCAGGCCGTCCTGGAGCGCTGCGCGCTGACGGACGAGGAGCGCGGGAGCCTGACCGCACACGCCGCCGCGCAGGCCGACGACGGTCTGCGCGTCCTGGCGGTCGCCACCGCCGAACGCCCGGCGCGCACCCGCGCCTACACCCCGGCCGACGAACGCGGCCTCACCTTCCGCGGCCTGATCACCCTGCGCGACGCGCTCGCGCCCACCGCCGCCGACGCGCTGAGGAACCTCACCGACCGCGGTGTCACCGTGAAGATCCTCACCGGCGACCACCCCGGCACCGCCGCCCGCGCCTGCCGCGACCTCGGCATTCCCGTCACCGGGGACGCCGTTCTCACCGCCGACCGCATCGACACCCTCACCGACGCCGACCTCCCCGCCCTCGCCCTCCGTACGACCGTCTTCGCCCGCTGCACCCCGGACCACAAGGCCCGGATCACCCAGGCACTGCGCACCGCCGGACACACGGTCGGTTTCCTCGGCGACGGCGTCAACGACCTCCCCGCGCTGCACGCCGCCGACGTCGGCATCGCCCCGCGCGACGCCGCCGACGTGACGCGCGAGGGCGCCGACGTCGTCCTCGCCGAGAAGGACCTCACCGCGCTCGACCACGCCATCGCCGCGGGCCGGCACGCGGGCGGCAACATCGCCACCTACCTGCGCATCACGCTCTCCTCCAACCTCGGCAACGTGATCGCGATGCTCTCCGCCGGCCTGCTCCTGCCCTTCCTGCCGATGCTCCCGGCCCAGGTCCTCACCCAGAACCTGTGCTTCGACGCCGCCCAGCTCACCTTCGCCCACGACCGCCCGCACCCCTCGGTGCTGCGCCGGCCGACGGAGCTGCGCCCACCCGACCTGCTGCGCTTCATCACCGGCTTCGGCGTGCTCAACGCGGTCGCCGACCTCGCCACCTTCGCCGTCCTCGCGCTCGCCCTGCACGGGCCGGGCACCGGGGACGACGAGGCGGTGTTCCACTCCGGCTGGTTCACCGAGAACCTCCTCACCCAGGCCCTGGTCATGCTGCTGCTCCGGGCCGGCCGCCGCGGTGCGCAGGGCCGCAGGCCGGGCCCCGTCACCTGGGCCGCGCTCGCCCTGGCCGTCATCGGCCTGGCGCTTCCGCCGTCACCCCTCGGCCCGGTGCTCGGCCTGACCGGCCTCCCGGTCCTGTACTACGCCCTGCTCATCGCCGTCCTGGCCGTGTACGCGGCCGGTCTCCTGGCGGCCGGGTCCCGCGCCGCGCGCAGGTGGGCGTCCCAGGAGACGCCTCACCTGTGAATTCTGTGTGGATCTGTGCTGCTCGGGCCACGGCTTTGTTAGATTGCGCAATCACGCAACCGAGGTGATGGATCCGACCGTCCATGGGAGTGGGTAGATGAGCGAGCCGTGGGACGGCCGGGGTGGCCAGGCCACGCGCGGTCGCACCGCCCGGGTGCCGGGACAGCGTACGGGCGGGCCCGACGGACCGCGCCCGGGCGGCCGGGCCGCGGCCAGGGCCGCCGCCTCCCGCTCACGCGGCGGCACCCGTTCGCACGGCGGCTCACGTTCGCGGCGCCGGGCCCGTCCCGCAGGGCGCGGCAAGCGGGTACTGAAGATCCTCGCGATATGCCTGTCCGTCCTCGTCGTGGTGACGGCCGGTGCGGGTTGGTGGTTCTACCAGCATCTGAACGGCAACATCCAGAGTGTGTCGCTGGACGGCAAGGGCGGCACGGAGAAGGCGGACGCGTTCGGCCGGACGCCGATCAACATCCTGGTGATGGGTTCGGACGGCCGGACCAGCAAGGCGGACTGCAAGCTCGGCGGCGGCTGCTCGAAGACCGGCGTGCAGACCGGCAGCAACGCGGACGTGCAGATGGTGGTGCACATATCCGCCGACCGCTCGAACGCGACCGTGATGAGCATCCCGCGGGACACGATGACCCGGGTCCCGGCCTGCAAGGACAGCGCGAGCGGCCAGTCCACGTCCGGGTACTACGGGCAGATCAACAGCGCGCTGCAGTACGGCCCGGCCTGCCAGGTGGCCACCGTCCACCAGCTCACCGGCATCCCCATCGACCACTTCGTCAAGCTGGACTTCTCCGGTGTGGTGAAGATGTCGGACGCGGTCGGTGGTGTCTCCGTGTGTGTGAGCGACGACGTGTACGACACCTACTCGCATCTGAAGCTGTCCAAGGGCGGCCACACCCTCAAGGGGGTCGCGGCGCTGGAGTTCGTGCGTTCCCGGCACGGTTTCGGGGACGGCAGCGACCTGGGCCGCACGGTCTCGCAGCACATCTTCCTCAGCGCGATGATCCGCAAGTTCAAGAGCGCGGGCACGCTCACCGACCCGACCGCGGTCTACGACCTGGCCGATGCGGCGACCAAGGCGCTGACGGTGGACGACGGGCTGGGCAGTGTGAAGAAGCTGATCTCGCTGGCGGCGGACCTGAACAAGGTCCCCACCAAGCGGATGACCTTCACGACCATGCAGACCGGCGCCGATCCGAACAACAGCGACCGGGTGGTGGTGGGCGCGGGCGCCAAGACCCTGTTCGCCACCATCGCCAACGACCAGTCCCTGACCACCGGCTCGGGCAAGAAGTCCGCGGCGGCCTCCGCGACGGCCAAGGCGACGGCGTCGGCGGTGCCCGCAGCGCAGATCGCGGTGACGGTGGCCAACGGCACCACGGTCACCGGCCGGGCGTCCGCGATCGCGACCGCGCTCACCGATCAGGGCTTCAGCCCGGAGACGACCACGGCCAACGCGCCCAGCCCCGCGACCACCACCACGCTCACCTACGGCACGGGTGAGAAGGCCCAGGCGCAGACGGTCGCGAAGGCGCTGGGCCTGTCCGCCGCGCATCTGAAGCAGGGCGCCGGCGGCGGCCTGACCCTGGTGATCGGCAGCGACTGGCCCAGCGGCACCAGCTACGGCGGCGGTACGTCCTCGCCCGCGCCCGCCGACACCAAGGCGGCGGTCTCCAACGCGCACGCCCAGACCGCCGACCAGGCCAAGACCTGCGCCAAGGTCAGCCCCTACAAGACGGTCAGCCTCAACGGTGTCCCCATGACCCCGGCCCAGGCCTACGCGGCGGCCCGCAGCAAGCCCGACTCCGACGCCTGATCCGACCTCTGGGTTGTACAGTTGCGCAAGGTAGCAATCATCGAGAAGGGGTGGGCGGCATGCTGCGCAACGGGCTGGAACCCTGGCACCTGCTGATCGTGGCGATCGTCGTCATCGTGCTGTTCGGCTCCAAGAAGCTGCCCGAGGCCGCCCGCGGGCTCGGCAAGTCGATGCGCATCCTCAAGAGCGAGGCCAAGGCCATGAAGGCCGACGACAGCGCCGGCGACACGGCACACTGAGGCTCGCTCGCCGCGTAGGTCAGGGGCTGGCGACGTCGAAGCCGTACCGCAGGGGCTCGCCGTCCACCGTGTAGACCCGGCGGTAGAGGTACACCGCGTCCGCCCGCACACCGGTCGACGACGCCTCCATCTGGCAGGGGTACGTCACCTGGATCACCCGCGGCCGGCCGGAGACCTTCATCCGCACTCCGTCCGCGGGCCCTCCGTCGAGCACCGCCGTCTCCCAGCCCGTCGTGTCGGTCGTCTCCATGGGGAACATTTTAGGTGTTGCGCAAGTAAGCGCAGAGGGGAGCGGGGCTTCGAGAGAAGTCGGTCGCGATCGCGGGTGAGTTCCGGCCTGTTGCCGTGGCCTGGATCACAGGGCACGGTGTGAGGGAGCATCAGACCGATTTCCGTACCCACCGGTGACCATGGAAGCGCGGATGCGAGGATGGGGCCGCCATGACTACAGGGTGGTGTTCTCGCACGGTACGGGCCGCGGTGTTCGCGGCCGTCTGCGTGCTGCTCGCCGCCCTGGGCCACATCGTCATGTCGGGAACCGCGGTGCCCTGGTGGGCCCTGGCCGCGGGTGTCGTCGCGACCGGCGCCACGGCCTGGCGGCTGTCCGGCCGGGAACGCGGACCGCTGCTCGTCGTCTCCGTCACGGTGGCCGCCCAGGCCGCACTCCACTCGTTGTTCGGTCTTGCCCAGGCCGTCGTGCAGCCGGCACCGTCCGGCGCGTCCGGCGGGGCATCGCTGGCCCGGCAGTGGCTCACCTACGTCCTGTGCGGCTCGCTGTCGTCGGGATCGGGGTCGGGGTCGGGAGCGGGCGCGGAGCAGCACGCGATGTCCGGGTCGACGGGCTCCATGGGCGCCATGCAATCCATGGGTTCGATGGACCACATGGGCGCCATGGACCACATGGGCGCCATGGACCACATGGGGTCCATGGCCTCCCTCGGCCGTGACATGGGCGGCATGTCCGCGACCGGCATGCTCGCCGCCCACCTCCTGGCCGCGCTGCTGTGCGGCCTGTGGCTGGCCCACGGCGAACGCGCCGCCTTCCGGATCCTGCGGGCCGTAGCAGGCTGGCTCTTCGCACCGCTGAGCCTGCTGTTCCGCTTGCCCGCGCCGCCGCACCGGCCGCGGGTCCGCGCCCGCCGAGCGAGGTCGGACCGGGCGCCGCGCAGCCTTCTTCTCTCCCACGCGATCACTTCTCGGGGTCCGCCCGCCGGGGTCGCTGTCGCCTGACGACAGCTGGTTCCCCGAGGCACTCCACCCAGAGCCGTCGAGCCGTCGAGCCGCCGGTTTCTCCGCCTCGGGCACCGGCCGCGCGCTCCCGCGCCCGGCCGTCCACCCCGGCACCGGTTCCGCCGTGCCGCCCGCTGCCCTGCGGCGCGCGCCGGCCGGACACCGGACACCTGATTCCCGAGAAGGACAGAACACAGGTGATCACTCCTGCCCTGGCGCCATCGCGCGAACAGTCGAGAACAGACTCGAAAACGGGCTCGAAAACGGACTCAAGGACGAACTCGAGGACGGACGCGAGAGAAGAGTCGATCACGGCCTGGGCGCTCGCCGCCCGCAACGGTGACCCCGACGCCGTCGACCACTTCGTACGCGCCCTGCACCGAGACGTCCGCCACTACGTGACGCACCTCGGTGCCGACCCCCAGAGCGCCGACGACCTGACCCAGGACACCTTCCTGCGCGCCCTGGGCAGCCTGCACCGGTTCGAAGGCCGCTCCTCGGCCCGCACCTGGCTGCTCTCCATCGCGCGCCGCGCGGTCGTCGACAGCATCCGCTACCACTCCTCCCGTCCCCGCCTGTCGGACACGGACGACTGGGAGTCGGCCGCCGAACGCACCCAGCCGCGCGACCTGCCCGGCTTCGACGACGGCGTCGCCCTCACCGAACTGCTGGACACGCTCCCCGACGACCGCCGTGAGGCGTTCGTCCTCACCCAGATGGTCGGACTGCCCTACGCGGAGGCGGCCCGCGTCAGCGACTGCCCGGTGGGCACGGTGCGCTCGCGGGTCGCCCGTGCCCGCACCTCGCTGATCGCGTGGCTGGACGAGGCCGAACACCTGGCCCCCATGGCCCCCATGGCCCCCATGGCCGCCGTGGCCTGACCGGTCGTACGGCGACGGCAACGGCCCGGATCACCGACCGATCCGGGCCCCGACGCGTAAGGAAAGTCAGAGATGACCAGGTGGTGCGCGGGCCGCATGGCAGCATCGGATGCCATGAGGGTCTCCCCGGCGGTACGGATGCTGCGTGCGACGGTGTTCGCCGTCCTGTGCGTGCTGCTCGCCGCCGGGGCACATGTGCTGGCCACGGGCCAGGCGCCGCCGGTGTGGGTGCAGATCGCCGCGGTCGTACCGGTCTTCGCGGCCGGCTGCCTGCTGGGCGGCCGCGAGCGGTCGCTGGCGGGCATCGGCGGGGGAACCCTGGCCGCCCAGTGCGGGCTGCACCTCGTGTTCCACGCCGCCCAGCCGCACCACCACACCACGATGGCCATGCAGGCCATGCACGGCATGTCGATGAGCCACCCGCACGCGCTCACCCCCCACGCCACCGCGGTCCACATCGGAGCAGCCGCTGTGCTGACCTGGTGGCTGCGACGCGGTGAGGCCGCGCTGTGGTCGCTGCTGCGCTGGGCGATCGCGCTCGTACCGGGGCTCGCCGCCTGGTGGCAGGTGGCCCGAGGCGTGCGCGTCGTACCGGCCGAGGCAGGTCTCCTACGGCGGGCCGCGGACGAGGCGTGGTCGCTGAGGCGGATGCGGCTGCGGTACGCCGTGCACCGGCGCGGACCGCCGGCGGGGATGTCGTACGCCGTCTGACCCGACATCCCTCCTCAGGTACGGAGATCCACTCACTCATGTCCACGACACGCACCCGCACCGCCCTGCGCCGCGCCGCGGCCGTCACCGCCCTCGCCGCAGCCGGCGTCCTCGCCGCCGCGGGCATCGCCTCCGCGCACGTCACCGTCCACCCGGAGAGCTACGCCAAGGGCGCCACGGACGGCGTACTGACCTTCCGCGTCCCCAACGAGGAGGACGGCGCGAGCACCACCAAGGTCCAGGTCTTCCTGCCCACCGACCACCCCGTCCTCGGCGTGCTCGTCTCGCCGCAGGACGGCTGGACCGCCAAGGTCACCGACACGAAGCTCAAGACCCCGGTCAAGACCGACGACGGCACCATCACCGACGCGGTCTCCGAGATCACCTGGACCGGCGGCAAGATCGACCCCGGCCACTACGAGGACTTCAACGTCGCCTTCGGCCAACTGCCCGACGACACCGACCAGCTGACCTTCAAGACGCTCCAGACGTACTCCGACGGCAAGACCGTGCGCTGGATCGAGGAGGCCCAGCAGGGCGGGGACGAGCCGGAGAACCCGGCGCCGGTCCTCAAGCTCACGGCGAAGGGCGCGGAGAGCGAGGGCAGCGGCGCCTCGACCGCCTCCTCGGCGGCGCCGGACAGCTCGGGCAACCCGGGCAGCTCCAAGTCCACCGCGTCCAGCAGTGACTCGACGGCCCGCGGGCTCGGGGCCGCCGGCCTGATCGTGGGCGTGCTGGGCCTGGCAGCGGCGGCTTTCGCCGTCGTGCGGGGCCGCTCCGCGGGATCCCGGGGCGAGTGATCCGGCCTGCCCTGCCGGTGTGTGTGAGGTGCCTGTCTCTCGTGTGACAGGCATCTCACACCTGTTCCGGAACTCGGCCTCTGGCCGGTCCGACCCCTGAATCGGTACGGCGCGATCTGAGCGATGCCGTACGACGTGACCTGGAGACGCGGTTGATGGACGAGTCCCGGCAATCCTTCCCCGCGGGCGCGAGCGCGGCCCTGCGGAAGATGACGCCCCCGCCTGCGCTCTGTGGCTTCCTCCTGCTCCTGGCCCTGATGTTCGCGGTGTCGTACACCGTCGGGTCCGCCGCCGGCCCGGTCGCGCCCGGTATGCACGGCACCGGCACCCCGGGGCAGGGCGGCGGGAGCGGGGACACGGGGGACGCGGGAGACATGGACATGCACGGGGGAGGCGACCATTGAACGCCGAACCGGCGACCGCCCTGATGACGACGGATCTGAGCGTCGGCGGCATGACCTGCGCAGCCTGTGTGAAGCGGGTGGAGAAGAAGCTCGGCAAGCTGGACGGAGTCACGGCGACCGTCAACCTGGCCACAGGGCGGGCCCGGGTCAGTCACCCGGCGCAGGTCAGCCCGGCGGAACTCGTCGCCACGGTCGAGAAGGCGGGCTACACGGCCGCCCTGCCCGAGCCGCCCAAGAAGCAACGGCGAGACGAGGACCAGGCAGACGAAGCAGGCGAGGAAGCCCGGCAGGAGCGCCACCGACTGCTGGTGACAGCGTTGCTCGCGCTGCCCGTCCTGGTGCTGTCGATGGCGCCCGCCCTGCAGTTCCGCAACTGGCAGTGGCTGTGCTTCGTGCTGGCCGCCCCGGTGGCCGTATGGGGCGCCTGGCCCTTCCACCTGCGTGCGGTACGCGCTCTGCGCCACTCCACGGCGACCATGGACACGCTGGTCTCGCTGGGCGTCGTGGCCTCCTTCTCCTGGTCGACGTACGCGCTCTTCCTCGGCGGAGCCGGTGACCCCGGAATGCGGATGCCGTTCACGCTCGTCCCCACCGCCTCCGACGGCGTGGCGCACATCTACCTCGAAGCGGCCGTAGGGGTACCGCTGTTCGTGCTGGGGGGCCGCTTCCTGGAGGCGCGCGGCCGGCGCGGCACCGGGGCGGCCCTGCGCTCGCTGGCCCGGCTCGCCACCAAGGAGGTGGCCGTACGGGACGGTACTGCCGAACGGCTCATCCCGCTGGAGGAGTTGCAGGTCGGGCAGGTCTTCGTCGTACGGCCCGGCGAACGGGTCGCCACCGACGGCGAGGTGGTGGAGGGCAGTTCCGCCGTGGATCTGTCCCTGGTCACCGGGGAGAGCGAGCCGGTGGAGGTCGGGCCGGGCTCGGCCGTGGTCGGCGGGGCCGTCAACGCCGGCGGCCTGTTGCTCGTACGGGCCACGGCAGTCGGCGCCGACACACAACTCGCCCGTATCACCCGCCTGGTGACCGAGGCCCAGGCCGGCAAGGCGCGCGCCCAGCGGCTGGCCGACTCGGTGGCCGGTGTCTTCGTACCCGTCGTGCTGGCGCTCGCCGTCACGACCCTCGGCTTCTGGCTCGGTGCCGGTGCCGAGCCACAGGCGGCGATCACGGCCTGCGTGGCCGTCCTGGTCGTGGCCTGCCCCTGCGCCCTGGGCCTCGCGACCCCGACCGCGCTGATGGCCGCGACCGGCCGGGGTGCCCAACTGGGCGTCCTGGTCACCGGCCCACAGGCGCTGGAGGGGCTCCAGCACCTCGACGCCGTCGTCCTCGACAAGACCGGCACGCTCACCTCCGGCCACATGAGCGTCGCCCGAGTCACCGCCGTACCGGACGGCCTCGGCCGCGACGCGGTACTGCGCCTGGCGGGGGCCGTCGAACAGGGCTCGGAACACCCGCTCGGCCGGGCGGTCTCCGCACACGCCCGGCGCGAACTGGGCGAGCGGCGACTGCCGGACGTGACCGAGTTCAGCGCCCTGCCGGGGCGGGGCGTGCGCGGCCGGGTCGAGGGCCGGCTGATCGAAGTCCTCGCCCCGGACGACGAGTTGACCGCCACGCTCGCGGACGCCCTGCCACTGGCCGAAGCCGCCGCCCACACCCCCGTACTGGTCCGAGTGGACGGAGTGACGGAAGCCCTGATCGAGATCGGCGACGTCGTACGCCCCGGCAGCTACCGGGCAGTCGACCGCCTACGACGCCTCGGTGTCCGCCCCGTACTCGCCACCGGCGACCGCGAGGCACCCGCCCGGGCCGTCGCCTCCGCCCTGGGCATCGACGAGGTGCACGCCCGCCGCACACCCGAGGACAAGGCTGCCCTCGTCCGGGACCTGCGCGAACAGGGCTACCGGGTCGCGGTCGTCGGCGACGGCGTGAACGACGCCGCCGCACTGGCCGGTGCGGACCTGGGCATCGCCATGGGCAGCGGCACGGACGTCGCCATCGGCGCAGCCGACGTCACCCTCGTACGCGGCGACATCGAAGCCCTCGCCGACGCGATCCGCCTCGCCCGCCGCACCCTCGGCACGATCCGCGCCAACCTCCTCTGGGCCTTCGGCTACAACGTCGTCACCGTCCCCCTGGCCATGGTCGGCCTGCTCAACCCGATGCTCGCGGCGGCGGCCATGTCGGCCAGCTCGGTGCTGGTGGTCACGAACAGCTTGCGGTTGCGGGCATGGCAGCCGTCGCGCGGGGCGGGGAGGGGGATCCGATGACCGACCAGGCCCTCTGGCGCCCCACCCGCCGCAGGCTCACCGACACCCTGCTCGCCGCGTTCGCGCCCGTCGCCGTATGCGGCCTCGCGCTCGGCGGTCTGAGCATGTGGACCGCGTACGGCAACGCGGGCGGCCCGGCCCGTATCGCGGTGGGCGAGAGCCGGGTGCTCCTGCCCTACGGAGACAACCGGGACACGGCGGCCTTCTTCCGGATCACCAACAGCGGAGGCTCGGCGGACCGGTTGCTGAAGGTGACGTCCGCCGAGGCGGCCGACGGCGCCCTCACGCTGAGCCGGCACCGCATGAGCGGCGCCGGCTCGGCCTCCGCGCGGACGGTGTCCTCGGCCACCGTTCCGGCCGGCGACAGCCTTGCCATGTCCCCAACCAGCCTCGACGTGATCGTGCCGGCGAAGGCAGGCTGGCAGTCCGGCGATCTCGTCGAGTTCACCCTGCACTTCGAGCACAGCGGGGCGGTGAAGACGCTGGCGGTGGTGGTACGTGCGGGCCAGGACGGAACGTGAGTCCTGCCAGACGTGGAACTGGCGGGAGGACCACGCACCACGCGCCCCCGTACAACCTTCCGACTCGACAGGTCGTCCAACTCGCGCCCGGTGCTGGTCACTGTGCCGGGGTCCCATCTGGGGGATGACATGAGTTCTGTCTCCGTCGGGCGTGTGCTGCGTCGCGGAGCCTGTGCCGGAGCCGTGGGGGCGTTGATCCTGCGCGCCAGCCGGATCCGGTTCCACTCGGTTTCGTCCTCGCCGGTCACCCGGAGCAGACCGAGGAAGAAGTCCCCCCTTCGCCCGCCCGCTGTACTTCAGGCTAAATCCCTCGGGGGCACACTGCCGGGCCGCGTACAGCGATGATCACGAAAGTCCCGGGGCACCTCGTCGCGGCGAGTGCCGGCCGACGGCTTGTCCTGCACGCCATGCACAGCGTCGTGGACTGGCTGGCGTTCGCCATATGGGAGGACGGGCGCCTCGTCCGCTCCCTGAGCCTGTCCCCGGACAGTGGCGTCATCGAGAACATCGGCGAACCACTCCCCTTTGAGCTGCCCTACTGGGCCGGAGACCGCCCGGCCGACATCGTCCCGTGGCCCGGCGAGGAGGAAGAGCCGTACGCTCTGCCCTTTCACCCTTTGGATCTGGGCGAAGACGCGCTGCGGGCGCTCTGCGGCTTCATCCAGGAGGGCCGTCCCGAGCCGGATGACGTCGACGCGGACGCCATCGAGCTGTACGGATTCCATGTGCGAGAGCCCCACGGGCCTGATCCTCCGGAACAGGAAGCGGAGCTGCGAAGGGCCGTGGAAGCGATGGATCCGCCGCGCTTCTACACACTGGGCCCTGATGGCTCGCTGATCGAGCGCGACAGCCTATAGCTCACGACCTCTTCGTCCCGAACAAGGTCCGGGGAAGTTCTGCGCCTGACCTCGATCACGTCTACGCAGGTCAGGCGCTTGGTTTGGTGGGGCTCAGGAGCAGAGATTCACGTGTCGGACGGCCAGGACGTGTCCCGCCGCGTCGATGAGTCGGCTGCGGGAGAGGTGTCCGCCGGCCACCGCGTTGGTGATCGCCGTTGCGATCGAGGACGTCTGGGAGCTGACATTGCTCCCCAGGTCGAACAGGACCATGTCGGCACCTGAGCGCAGGGCCTGGACGGCGGCGGCGGGGACGCTGAAGCCGGCGGCGGAGATTGCCTTGGCGCTGAGGGAGTCGGTGATCACCAGCCCCTTGAAGCCCAGCTGGCCGCGCAGCACGGTGTTGATGTCGGTCGGTGACAGGCTCGCCGGATTGGTGCCCAGGCCCGGAACGATGTTGTTGGAGACCATGACGGCCGGGGCGCCGGCCTTGATGGCCGCTGTGAACGGCGGGACAGCCACCTTTTGCAGGGTGGACCAAGGCAGGGTGCGGGCGGGGCCGAAGTCGGAGTTGTAGCTGGAGCCGCCGAGGCCCGGGAAGTGCTTGACGACGGGTATCACGTGTCCGGCGCGCAGCCCGTTCATGTACGCGACGCCGTCCTCGGAGACCACCGAGGTGGTGCCGCTGAAGGACCGCCATCCATCGGGGTTGGTCTTGCTGGGGGCCACGTTCCTGCCGTCGACGTCGATCACCGGTGCGAGGTCCATGTTCACCTGGGCGTCCGCCATCTTCGTGGCGACGGTGGTGACGTTCTGCTGGATCTGGGCCGGGGTCCAGTGCGCGCCCATGTACGCGGGCCAGGGCAGGGATCCGACGAGGTTTGCCATGCGCTGGATGCCGCCACCCTCCTCGTCGGTCATCACCAGCAGGCCCAGGTGGCCGGGTACGTGCGACTTCAGGGTGGTCAGCCGGGAGCCGAGGTCGGACGGTGCCTTGCTGCCGAACAGGATCACACCGCCCGCACCGGCGCTCACCTCGGAGGTGACGTCGGACACCGAGGTCTCCGACACCGGGACGGCGATCGTCAGCATGGCCAGCCGGCGGTTCGACCACCCGGCCAGCTTCGTGCTGTTGGTGCAAGCGGCGGCTGCCGCGCGGTCCGGAGCGAAGGACGCCGGGGAGTGGGAGGGCGGGGCGGGGGGCGCGCTGGGGCCACTGCGGTACGGGAACGCTGTGGGGGTGCCCGCACACCAGCCCGCCAGGAGCATCGCAGCCACGGCGGTAGCGCTCAGTCTTCTTGCGTTCCTGGCCCGGCTGGGGAGCCGCGATGGTGCTGTCGTGCTTCTGCGGTCACGGTACGACGGGAGGTTCATCGCTTGGCCTCCTTCGGGAAGTCGCGACGGTGCCCGTCGCGCTGAGGGCCGTAGGAGCTGAGGTGGGCTCTACGAAGCGTGAGATGCGCTTCGGCCCGTATTTGTTCGAGGCTCCGCCGTCGGCGTACTACCAGAATCTCGCGTCTCGGAGTCGGCGGAAACTCAGCCGGCGCGAGCGGGCCTCCCTCAACGAGTAGCCCTCGCTACGCCTACCGGCAGCTTTACAGCGGGCTAAGTCCGCTTCAGTGACCTGCAGGTTTGCCTCTGCATGCTGCTGCTGGGCGATGCCTGGGGGAATCGGCGTCTGTTCCAGGTCTGCTCTGTGTCGCGAACAGCCGGTGGCCGGGGTGGGTGCGCGGGTACGGTCGGGGTGCTGGATCCGACCGTGTTCGAGGGGGCTTGGGGTGGCGGGCGGGGAGGCGCGGTACGGCGCTGAGGGCGGGGACCACGTCGATTTCCGCGGTGGTGTGTTCATCGGCCCGGTCACGGGCAAGGGCGACCACCATCACTACTACGGGGCCCGGCGGCCTGCGGCCGTGTGGCCGCATCAGGTGGGGGTGATCCCGCCGCGGGCGGGCTGTTTCCAGACCCGCGCGGAAGTGGTTCGGCTGCGTGAAGCACTCACGGGTGGACAGGCCGCGGTCCTCGTGGGGCAGGACACGGTGCACGGTCAGGTGCTGGCCGGGATGGGTGGGGTGGGCAAGACCCAGCTGGCCGCCGACTACGCCCGCACGGCCTGGCAGGCCGGTGAGCTGGACGTGTTGGTGTGGATCACCGCGAGCAACGCCACCGCGGCCGCCTCCGGTTATGCGCAGGCCGCCGTGGAGATCCTGGGCGCCGACCCGGCGGACCGGGAAACGGCCGCGCGCGCGTTCCTGGCCTGGCTGGAACCCAAGGCGAACGCGACGCCGTGCCGGTGGCTGGTCGTCCTCGACGACGTCACCGACCCGGCCGACCTGAACGGACTGTGGCCACCGGCCGGCCCGCACGGCCGCACCTTGGTCACCACGCGCCGCCAGGATGCCGCCTTGGCCGGCCGTCTGATCAAGGTCGGACTGTTCACCGAGGCCGAATCCCTCGCCTACCTCACCTCAGCGCTGGGCGCCCGTGACCGTCGTGAGCCCGACGAACAGCTCACCGCGCTCGCCCGGGACTTAGGGCATCTGCCGCTCGCACTGTCACAAGCCGCCGCCTACCTGATCGACGCGGGCATCAGCGCCGCCGCCTACCGAGCCCTGCTGGCCGACCGTGCCACGCTGCTCGCCGACGCCGCCCCCGAGGTGCTGCCCGACGGTCAGACCCAGAGCACGGCGGCAGCCTGGTCGCTGTCCGTCGACCGCGCCGACACCCTGCGCCCAGCCGGCCTGGCCCGCCCGATGCTCCAGCTCGCCGCGTTCCTCAGCCCCAACGGCATCCCCGAAACCGTCCTGACCAGCACGCCCGCCCTCGCCCACCTGACCCGGCATCGCACCGAAAACGGCTCGCAGCCGTCGCCCCAGAACGCACCACGGTCAGAACAGCAGGACAAGACTCCCGCGCGCGTCTCTGCGGGCGAGGCGGTCGGTGCTTTGCGGGCGCTGGCTCGGCTCAGCCTCATCGACCACGCCCCCGCCACCCCCCACCAAGCCATCCGCGTCCACCAGCTGATTCAGCGCAGCGTCCGTGACACGCTCACCCCCGACCAGCACGACCAACTCGCCCGCACCACCGCCGACGCCCTCACCTCCGCCTGGCCCGCCATCGAACGCGACACCGAACTCGCCCAGGCCCTGCGCGCCAATGCCACCACCCTCACCCGAACCGCCGAAGATGCCCTGTACCAGCCCTACACGCATAGGGTGCTGTACTGGGCCGGAAGCAGCCTCGGCGATGCCGGTCAGGTCACCGCCGCCACAGCCCACTTCCATCACCTGACGGAAACCAACAGCCACCGCCTCGGCCCCGACCACCCCGACACCCTGACCGCCCGCAGCTACCTCGCCCGGTTGCGGGGGGAGGCAGGAGACGCGGCCGGCGCCGCAGCCGCCCTCGAGGAACTGCTGGCCGACTGGCTGCGGGTGCAGGGGGAGGACCACCCCGACACCCTGACCACTCGCCACGAGCTCGCCCACTGGCGCGGGGAGATGGGAGACGCGGCCGGTGCCGTAGCCGCGTACGAACAGCTGCTCGCCGACCAGCTGCGGATGCTGGGTGAGGATCACCCCCACACCCTGGCCGCCCGCCACGACCTCGCCCACTGGCGCGGGGAGACGGGAGACGCGGCCGGTGCCGCAGCCGCCCTCGAGCAGGTGCTGGCCGACCGAGTTCAGGTGCTGGGGGAGGACCATCCCGACACCCTGACCACTCGCCACGAGGTCGCCCACTGGCGCGGGGAGATGGGAGACGCGGCCGGTGCCGTAGCCGCGTTCGAGCAGCTGCTGGCCGACCAGGTTCGGGTGCTGGGTGAGGATCACCCCAACACCCTGGCCGCCCGCAGCAACCTCGCCCGGTGGCGGGGGATCTCGGGAGACGCGGCCGGTGCCGCAGCCGCGTACGAACAGCTGCTCGCCGACCAGGTTCGGGTGCTGGGTGAGGACCATCCCCACACCCTGGCCACCCGCAGCAACCTTGCGCGGTGGCGGGGGGAGGCGGGGGATGCGGCCGGTGCCGCAGCCGCGTTCGAGCAGCTGCTTGCCGACCAGCTGCGGGTGCTGGGTGAGGACAACGCTCACACCCGGGCCACCGGCATCCTCCTCCACTACTGGCAGTGGAAAGCGGGAGAGACGCCCCGCGCCTGAAGGCTGGCGGGGTCCGACGCCGTCCCCGAGCCCGACGCGCTGGTCGCATAGGACGGTCTACGACGAAATGGCTCTGCGCCCCGGCTGCGCGCACGTAGGAGCGGTTTTCAAGAGCGTTGCGGTATCGGACTACCCCTGCCACCTGACCTGCGCCGATTCCGCAAGATTTCCATGGGATCGGTACGTTGGCCCACAGATGGCCCACAGTAGGGCTCCGTTCACACTGCCCTGGAGACGAATCCCAAGATCTTCTCCAGGATTTCTCCAGAGAGCCCCCAACGAACAGGTCAAGGCCGGTCTCCTCAGCGGAGAACCGGCCCTGACCTGGTACTTCTCTGTCGGGGTGGCGGGATTTGAACCCACGACCTCTTCGTCCCGAACGAAGCGCGCTGCCAAGCTGCGCTACACCCCGATGCCGCTGCTGCTCGCGGCGACGTCGTTTACTTTAGCCCACCGGTGGCCGGAGACGAAATCCGGTTTAGGCGCCGTGGCGGACCGGGGTCGGGCGGGTGTGGTCCAGGGCGATCAGGAGGACCGCCAGGGCGTACATCGCCAGGCCGATGAGGAGGGCGTTCGCCAGGGTGCTGCGGTAGCCGTGGGCGTCGACGTCGAGGAACGGGTAGAGGTAGCGGGCGGGGGTGGATGGGGGGAGGACCGCTGCCCGGATGAGAGAGAAGGCCAGGTAGGTCAGGGGGTAGAGGAGCCAGGTCGCCGCCTGGCGGAGGTGCAGGCGGGCCGCGGGGGTCAGGAGGAGCCAGTCCAGGACGGCCGCCAGGGGGACCACCGTGTGGAGGACCTGGAGTGCTGCCCACTGGGCGTGCCAGCGGACGGGGGGTGCGGTCGCGTCCGTCATGGCGAACGGGGGTGTCGTGTGCGCCAGGAGCAGGTGGTAGACCAACGCGGTGATCACGGCGTAGAGGAGTGTGGCGCCTGTCACGGACGAGGGGAGCGGGCGGCGGGCCCGCCAGGCCCTGGATGCCGACAGGAGCATGACCACTGCCAGCAGGATGTTGGTCTGGACGCTGAAGTAGCTCAGGGTCCGGGCGGGGGTGCCCAGGAGGAGTTCCAGGGCGACACCGGCCGCCGCGGCCAGGGCGGTCAGGAGTCGGAATATCGCTACCAGGGGGCGACGGACCGGGGCCACCACCGCCGTGGCCGGGACCGGGGCGGGCAGCAGGAGGGGCGGGCCCGGGACCGCGGGCAGGTCCGGGATCTCCCTGGGTATGGGGGCGGTCATGCCCTCACGCTAAGCAAGAGGGAGGAAAGGGGCTATCCGGGGCAGTCCGGGTGGGTTACCCGGGTGGGTTACGTCGGTCCCGTCGCGCCCCCAGTCCTCTTACTCCCGCCCCACCAACGTCAGCAACGTCGCCTCCGGCGGGCAGGCGAAGCGGACAGGGGTGTAGCGGTTCGTTCCGCAGCCCGCCGACACGTGGAGGTAGGACGTACGGCCCTCCGCCGTGTGCGTGGACAGGCCCTTCACGCGGTCCGTGTCCAGGTCGCAGTTGGTGACCAGGGCGCCGTAGAAGGGGATGCACAGCTGGCCGCCATGGGTGTGGCCGGCCAGGATCAGGGGGTAGTCGTCCGCCGTGAAGGAGTCGAGGACGCGCAGGTAGGGGGCGTGGACGACGCCCATCGAGAAGTCGTACGTGCCGGAGGGGCCGCCCGCCACCCGGGCGTAGCGGTCGCGCTTGATGTGGGGGTCGTCCAGGCCGGTCAGCTCGATCGACACGCCCTCGACCTTCAGCACACCCCGCGTGTTCGTCAGGTTCAGCCAGCCCGCCGCGTCGAAGCCGTCCCTGAGGTCCTCCCAGGGGTTGTGGATCACGCCCACCGCCGGCGGGTTGCCGTTCAGGCCGTGGCGGCCGCTGGTCTTCTCCAGCAGGTAGCGGGCGGGGTTGCGGAGCCTGGGGCCGTAGTAGTCGTTGGAGCCGAAGACGTACGCGCCCGGGAACTCCATCAGCGGGCCGAGAGCGTCGAGGACCTCGGGGACGCCCTCGGGGTCCGAGAGGTTGTCGCCCGTGTTGATCACGAAGTCGGGGCGCAGGCCCGCCAGCGACTGCAGCCACCGCTGCTTCTTGCGCTGGCCGCCGACCATGTGGATGTCGGACACCTGGAGCAGGCGCAGCGGGCGCATGCCCGGCGGGAGGACCGGGACCGTCACTCGTCGGAGGCGGAAGGAGCGGGCCTCGAAGCCCGCCGCGTACGCCAGTCCGGCGGCGCCTGCCGCCATGATTCCCAGGGGTACTCCGTATCGCGCGCGCATATGACCATCGTGTCAGACCCCGGTGTCCCCCAAAGACCGGCGGCCACCTCCGGACAACCCCGGGACCGGCCGCCGGGTGACCACAAAGGCTCCCGAAGCCGGCCGCCCTGTAAATGCGCGGGCGCCCCCGGTGTCGTACCTGCGACAATCGACCCCATGACCACCACGCTCAAGGCGAAGCTGCACGACGACCTCAACGCCGCGATCAGGGAGCGCGACGAGCTCCGCTCCTCGACGCTCCGGCTGACGCTGACCGCGATCACCAAGGAGGAGGTCGCGGGCAAGGAGAAGCGCGAGCTCTCCGACGACGAGGTGCAGAAGGTGATCACCCGCGAGGCGAAGAAGCGCCGTGAGGCGGCCGACGCCTTCGCGCAGGGCGGTCGTCCCGAGCAGGCCGAGCGGGAGAAGGCGGAGGGCGAGATCCTTGCCGCGTACCTGCCCAAGCCGCTGTCCGACGACGAGCTGAACGCGATCGTCGCCCAGGCCGTCGAGGAGGCGAAGGCGGCCGGTGCCGAGGGGCCGCGGGCCATGGGTGCCGTGATGAAGATCGTGAACCCGAAGGTGGCCGGCCTGGCCGAGGGCGGCCGCGTCGCCGCCGCGGTGAAGAAGCTCCTCCAGGGCTGAGCCCGTTCGGTAGGAGTACTACTACTCAGGAGTACTCCCACTTACGGGTACTACTACGGCGGGGCCGCACCTCGGTGATGAGGTGCGGCCCCGCCGTCATGCCAGGAAGGTCCGGGCTAGCCCCGCGTGCCCCCGTTCCCGTTCCCGTTGTTCCCGCCGTTGGTCTGCCCCTCGACGAAGCCGCCGGGGAGGGAGAACGTCGGCGTGGGGAAGGTGCCGCCGGTGGTGTCACCCGTGGTGCCGCCGGTCGTGCCCCCGTCAGTGACGCCGCCGATCAGTCCGCCGATCAGCCCGCCCGTGCTGTCCCCGTTCTTCCCGCCGCCGTTCCCCCGTCCTTTTCCCCGGCCTTTCCCGTTGGTGTCGTCGTCGGGGATGTCGACCAGGTTGAAGTCCGGGGCCGCCTTGCCCGCCAGGGCGCCGGTCATGGCGTCCTTCCAGATCGGGCCGGGGACCTGACCACCGAAGACGAGGTCGTGGTAGACCCCGCCGATGGTGATCTGGGTCATCTTCACGTTCTGCTTGGCGCTGCCGACCCAGACCGCACCGGCCAGGTTGGGCGTGTAGCCGACGAACCAGGCGTTCTTGCGCTCGTCCGTCGTACCCGTCTTGCCCGCGCTCTCCCGGTCGCTCAGGCCCGCCTGCTGGCCGGTACCGGAGTCGACCACGCCGCGCAGCAGGGTGTTGACGGTGTCGGCGGTCTTCTCGCTCATCGCGCGCGAGCAGGTCGACTTGGGGACCTCGAGCGACTTCTGCTCGTTGCCGATCTTCTGGGTGATCGACTCGATGGCGATCGGGGTGCAGTACATGCCCCGCGCGGCGAAGGTGGCGTACGCGTTCGCCATGGTCAGCGGGGAGAGGCCGATCGAACCGAGGGCGATGGAGGGGGTCTCCGGGAGCTTCGAGCCGTCGCCCTGCACCACGTGCAGCGCGTCGGTCATCTTCACCACCGGGCACAGACCGATGTCGGAGATCAGCTGCACGAAGTAGGTGTTGATGGACTTCGCCATCGCCTCCTTCATGCGGTACGGGCCCCGCTCCGACTCGTTCTCGTTCTCGACGGTCTCGGCCTTGGTGTTGACGTAGGGGTTGCTGCTGCACCGCTGGACCGGGCTCGGGTAGTTCATCTTGTACGGCGCCGAGTACTCCTGGGTCGCCGGCTTGCCGCCCTCGATCGCGGCCGCCGCCACGAACGGCTTGAACGTCGAACCGGTCGGGAAGCCGTAGTTGGAGCCGCCCATGTCCCGGTTGACCGAGAAGTTGTACTCGGTCTCGTTGTTGCCGTAGCCGAAGGGCTTCGACTGGCCCATCGCCAGGACCTTGCCGGTGCCGGGCTCGACGAGGGTGGCGGCCGCGGCGACGCTGTCGGACTTGTAGACGTGTTCCTTCAGGGAGGCCTGCACGGACTCCTGCGCCTGCGGGTCCATCGTCGTACGGATGGTGAGGCCGCCGCGGTTCCAGAGCTTGGCGCGCTCCTCGCGGGTCTTGCCGAAGGTCGGGTCGGTCAGGAAGACGTTCTCGACGTACTTGCAGAAGAACGCGGCGCCCTTGGTGGCCGTGATGCAGCCGTTCTTCGGCTGGCTGACGTGCAGCCCGAGCGGCTTCTCCTTGGCCTGGTCGGCCTCCGCCTGGGAGATGTCGCCGACCTCGGCCATGCGCTGCAGGACGGTGTTGCGGCGCTTGGTGGCCTCGGCCTCGTCGTTCACCGGGTCGTAGCGGCTCGGGGACTGGACGATGCCGGCGAGCAGCGCCGACTGCTGCAGGTTCAGGTCCTTGGCGTGCTGGGAGAAGTAGCGCTGGGAGGCGGCCTCGACACCGTAGGCCTGCTCGCCGAAGAAGGTGATGTTCAGGTAGTTCTCGAGGATCTTCTTCTTGCCCAGCTTCTCCTCGATCTGGATCGCGTACTTCAGCTCGCGGACCTTGCGCCCGAGGGTCTGCTGGGTGGCCTCGGCGACCTTGGTGGGGTCGTCGCCGGCCTCCTCGATGAAGTAGTTCTTCACCAGCTGCTGGGTGAGCGTGGAGGCGCCCTGGGCGACCCCGCCGCTCTGCGCGTTCTTGTTCAGGGCGCGCAGCACGCCCTTGAGGTCGATCGCGCCGTGCTTGTAGAAGCGGGAGTCCTCGATCGCGACGATCGCCTTCTGCATGTACGGCGAGATGTCCTTGAGCTCCACCACCGTACGGTCGCGGGAGTAGACGGTCGCGAGCTGGTTGCCCCGGCTGTCCAGTATGGTCGTGCGCTGGCTGAGCTGAGGACTCTTGAGGTTGGCCGGGATCTCGTCGAAGCCCTTGACCGATCCCTTGGCCGCGAGTCCGAGCGCGCCGGCGGCGGGCAGCGCGATGCCCGCCATCACGGCTCCCGCGAGCACACTGACACCGAGGAACTTGGCGGCCTGCTGCGTTGCCGACAGGCCACCGCCCGAGCGCTTCTTTGGCATGGGGGCAGCCTAAACCGTTGTGATGAGCGGTCCATCACGGCACGGCAAAGCGGGTCGCGTACCTTCTCATTCGCCGGACACGCGCGCAGGCCTTGGCCTAAGCTGCTCTCAACTGTCACAGCAGTGCGGCCACGTATCAATACGTCCGGCGACCCCGAATCGTTCCGGAAGTACCCCGACTTTCTGGTGGGGGCGTGTCCGAATCCGCCTCGTGTGTCACTTGGCGCCCGGTGTGGCGCATCACAGCTGCCCCGGTTTGCCGGGATGATCACGCATGTCGCCAGCTCACTCCCGCGGGTGATCTGCCGCTTACCCATAGTCCGTTCGGGCCATTCAAGATTGGGCCCGAAGGGGGTGTTGCGCTGTCCCCACCTTCCGTAACGTCCTCAACTGGCGGCGGTGAATATGCCGCTGCCGCCGTGGGGGAGCCTCGATTCGGGAGAGGACGGCGCCGGTATGGGCTGGGTAACCGACTGGAGTGCGCAGGCTGCCTGCCGCACTACCGATCCGGATGAACTGTTCGTTCAAGGAGCAGCGCAGAACAGGGCCAAGGCGGTGTGCACCGGATGCCCGGTACGCACCGAATGTCTGGCTGATGCGCTGGACAATCGCGTGGAGTTCGGCGTGTGGGGAGGCATGACGGAGCGGGAGCGCCGCGCACTGCTGCGCAGGCGGCCCACCGTGACCTCCTGGCGCAGGCTGTTGGAAACCGCCCGCTTGGAGTACGAGCGCGGCGTCGGCATCGTGCCCCTCGACAGCGACGAGGTGTACGAGAACTACGCGGCGGTGAGCTGAGGGCATCGCCCTTGGCGCAGACCCGGAGCCACTCCGACCGGCCATGAGGCATGGGAAGCAACGGTCGGACGTGAGTCTTGGGGGCACACCCGCTGAACACCTGCCGTGCCGGGGCGCGCCCTTGAGGCGGCGCCCGCCGGGCAGGCGGGTACGCGCGGCGACCCGTCGGCGCACAGCTCAGTCAGCCGTGCGCCCGTATGCGACCGGGGCCATGACGGCCGAGCCATCCGGGGCGAGTCCTACGACAGCTCCGTTCGCCCCGCCGCCAGCCGGTCCCCGATGTCGCGCAGGCCCGTGAGGTCGTGCACGTCACCCGGCAGTGCGGGTACCTCGACGACCGCCACCTCGGGGTGGCGGGCGGTGAAGCGGTCACGCGTGCGCTGCTCGCGCGAGAGCAGTTGCATGCGCTCCGCGTGCAGCCTCAGCAGGCCTGCGGTCAGCTGGTCGACGGAACGCTCAGCGTCCGCGCCCGTGCCCGCGTTCGCGTCTGGGGAGCTGTCGTCCGGTGAGTCGCTCTCCACAGCCGGTGAGTCGTCGTCCGAGGCGGGGGAGCCGTCGTCCGGAGCCGCTGTGGCGGAAGCGGGAGATTCTGAACTGCCGTACGTGTCGGGAGAGTTACGAAGTCCAGCTTTCCCGCCCCCCTGATCCACAATGCGGGGCTCCTCAAGATTTTCCGCGGCGGCGAGCGCCCGCTCGGCCGACAGCCGGCCGGCGCCGCTGCCATGGACCCGGTTGAGCACCAGCCCCACCAGCGGCATGTCCTCCGCGGCCAGCCGCTCCACGAAGTACGCCGCCTCGCGCAGCGCGTCCCGCTCCGGGGCCGCCACCACCAGGAACGCCGTACCGGGCGCCTGGAGCAGCTTGTACGTGGCGTCCGCGCGCGTACGGAAACCGCCGAACGTGGTGTCCATCGCGGCCACGAAGGTCTGTACGTCCTTCAGCAGCTGGCCGCCCAGCAGCTTGCCCAGCGTGCCGGTCATCATCGACATGCCGACGTTCAGGAAGGCCATCCCCGCGCGGCCGCCGAGCTTCGCCGGAGCGGTCAGCAGACGGATCAGGCGGCCGTCCAGGAAGGAGCCGAGCCGCTTGGGCGCGTCCAGGAAGTCCAGCGCCGAGCGGGACGGCGGGGTGTCGACCACGATCAGGTCCCACTCGTCCCTGGCCCGCAGCTGCCCCAGCTTCTCCATCGCCATGTACTCCTGCGTGCCCGCGAAGCCCGCCGAGAGCGACTGGTAGAAGGGGTTGGCCAGGATCGCGGCCGCCCGCTCCGGGTCCGCGTGCGCCTCGACGACCTCGTCGAAGGTGCGCTTCATGTCGAGCATCATGGCGTGCAGCTCGCCGTCGCCCTCGGTCCCCTTCACCCGCCGGGGCACGTTGTCGAGGGAGTCGATGCCCATCGACTGGGCGAGCCGCCGGGCCGGGTCGATGGTGAGGACGACCACCTTGCGGCCCCGCTCGGCCGCCCTGAGGCCCAGCGCCGCCGCGGTCGTCGTCTTGCCGACCCCGCCCGAGCCGCAGCACACCACGATCCGGGTCTTCGGGTCGTCCAGCAGCGGGTCGATGTCGAGCACGCGCGCGGCGGAGAGGTGCGGGCGGGCGGCGTCCTGCGCCTTTGCCGGGTCCGGACTCATGACAACCCCTGCTTCCGCAGCTCGGTGGCGAGTTCGTACAGGCCCGCGAGGTCCATGCCCTCGGCGAGCAGCGGCAGTTCGTGCAGCGGCAGGTCCAGCTCGCCGAGGACCGCGCGCTGTTCCTGCTCCAGCGCGTGCCGCTCGGCGTACTCCGCGGCCTGCTGCAGCAGCGGGTCCACCAGCCGCTCGGCGTTCCCGCCCCGCCGCGCCCCGCCGAGCCCCGCGGCCGACAGGGCCTGTGCAACGGAAGAACGCGGCACGGTCCGTACGAGTTCCAGGTCGGTCGCGTCCAGCATCTGGGGCCGGACCATGTTCACGATGACCCTGCCCACCGGCAGCCGGGCCGCGTGGAGTTCGGCGATGCCGTCGGCGGTCTCCTGGACGGGCATCTCCTCCAGCAGCGTCACCAGGTGCACCGCCGTCTCCGGCGACTTCAGCACCCGCATCACCGCCTGCGCCTGATTGTGTATCGGGCCGATCCTCGCGAGCCCGGCGACCTCGTCGTTGACGTTGAGGAAGCGGGTGATGCGCCCGGTGGGCGGGGCGTCCATGACGACGTAGTCGTATGCGAACCGCCCCGACTTGTCCTTGCGCCGCACCGCCTCGCACGCCTTGCCGGTGAGCAGGACGTCCCGCAGGCCCGGCGCGACGGTGGTGGCGAAGTCGACCGCGCCGAGCTTCTTCAGGGCCCGGCCCGCGCCGCCGAGCTTGTAGAACATCTGGAGGTAGTCCAGAAGGGCCAGTTCGGGGTCGATGGCGAGGGCGTACACCTCCCCGCCGTCCGGAGCGACCGCGATCTTCCGCTCCTCGTAGGGCAACGCCTCCGTCTCGAAGAGCTGTGCGATGCCCTGCCGGCCCTCGACCTCCACGAGAAGCGTCCGCTTCCCCTCGGTCGCGAGGGCCAGCGCGAGTGCGGCGGCGACCGTCGTCTTTCCGGTCCCGCCCTTGCCGCTGACGACCTGGAGCCTGCTCACGCCTTCGAGACTAACGAGTCCGGCCGACGGCCACGCGGGAGGCTGTGGATAAACGGCGCTCACGGCCGTCCGCCGGTCCCGTGGGTGACAGCGGATACAGTCGCCACCATGACCAAGAAGTGGGAATACCAGACCGTGCCGCTGCTCATCCATGCCACGAAGCAGATTCTGGACACCTGGGGCGAGGACGGCTACGAGCTCGTCCAGGTCGTGCCCGGCCCCAACCCGGAGTCGCTCGTGGCCTACCTGAAGCGGGAGAAGCAGGAGAAGCACGCGTGAGCGCGGTCGAGGCCAAGCTGGCCGAACTGGGCCTGACCCTGCCGGAGGTCGTACCGCCGCTGGCCGCGTACCAGCCGGCCGTGCAGTCGGGCGTGTACGTCTACACCGCCGGCCAGCTGCCGATGGTGGAGGGCAAGCTGCCGGTCACCGGCAAGGTGGGCGCCGAGGTCACGCCGGAGGAGGCCAAGCAGCTGGCCCGCACCTGCGCGCTGAACGCGCTGGCCGCCGTGAAGTCCGTGACCGGCGACCTGGACCGCATCGCGCGCGTGGTGAAGGTCGTCGGCTTCGTCGCCTCGGCCGCCGACTTCACCGGGCAGCCCGGTGTCGTCAACGGCGCCAGCGAGCTGCTCGGCGAGGTCCTCGGCGACAAGGGTGTGCACGCCCGCAGCGCGGTCGGTGTCGCGGTGCTGCCGCTGGACGCGCCGGTGGAGGTCGAGATCCAGGTCGAGCTGGTTCCCTGAGTTCCCGCAGCCCCGCTGACCTCGGGTACCTCTCGAACATTCGCCCTACACGGGATAGCCTCCGGCCATGGCGAATGGGCAGTGGTACCCCCAGGAGTGGCCGGACCGCATCCGCGCGCTCGCGGACGGAACCCTCACCCCGGTGTCCCCCAGGCGCGCGGCCACGGTGCTGCTCCTGAAGGACACGGCGGCCGGCCCGGTCGTCCACATGCTGCGCAGACGTGCCTCCATGGCCTTCGCCGGAGGCGCGTACGCGTACCCCGGTGGCGGTGTCGACCCGCGTGACGACGACCGTCAGGTCCGCTGGGCGGGCCCCACGCGCGCGTGGTGGGCGAACCGGCTCGGCGTCGACGAGGCCGGCGCCCAGGCGATCGTCTGCGCGGCCGTCCGGGAGACGTACGAGGAGGCGGGCGTCCTGCTCGCCGGCCCCGACCCGGACTCCGTCGTCGGCGACACCACCGGGGACGACTGGGAGACCGACCGCGCCGCCCTCGTCGCCCGCGACCTCTCCTTCGCGGAGTTCCTCGACCGCCGCGGCCTGGTGCTGCGCTCCGACCTCCTCGGTGCCTGGACCCGCTGGATCACCCCGGAGTTCGAGGCCCGCCGCTACGACACCTGGTTCTTCGTGGCCGCCCTCCCCGAGGGGCAGCGCACCCGCAACGCCTCCACGGAGGCCGACCGCACGGTGTGGATCCGCCCCGAGGAGGCCGCGGCCGGGTACGACAAGGGTGAGCTGCTGATGATGCCGCCCACCATCGCCACCCTGCGCCAGCTGCTCCCGCACCCCACCGCCGCCGAGGCGCTCGCCGCCGCGCCCGCGCGCGACATGACCCCGGTCCTGGCGCGCGCTCGTCTGGAGGACGGCGAGATCGTGCTGTCCTGGCCGGGGCACGACGAGTTCACCAAGCACATCCCGACCGCTCCGAGCACCGGTGGAGGCCCCGCATGACGGATGCAGCAGCCCTGCCCGGCCAGCCCCGGGGCGGTGTGCTCTCGGGCCCCGCGACCGCACGGGCCGTCAACGTGCTGGCGCCCAACGCCTCCGCGATGACCCTGGACGGCACCAACACCTGGATCGTCACCGAGCCCGACTCCGAGTCGGCCGTGGTGATCGATCCGGGCCCGCTGGACGACGCCCATCTGCGCAACGTCGTCGACACGGCGGAGAAGGCCGGCAAGCGGATCGCCCTCACCCTGCTCACCCACGGCCACCCCGACCACGCCGAGGGCGCCGCCCGCTTCGCCGATCTGACGGGCACGCGCGTGCGTGCCCTCGACCCGGCGCTGCGGCTCGGTGACGAGGGCCTGGCCGCCGGGGACGTGATCAGCGTCGGCGGCCTGGAGCTGCGGGTCGTACCGACCCCCGGGCACACCGCGGACTCGCTGTGCTTCCATCTCCCGGCCGACCGGGCCGTGCTGACCGGCGACACCATCCTCGGGCGCGGTACGACCGTCGTGGCGCATCCCGACGGCCGCCTGGGGGACTATCTGGACTCCCTGCGCCGGCTGCGGTCCCTGACCGTGGACGACGGCGTGCACACGGTCCTGCCGGGCCACGGGCCGGTCCTGGAGGACGCCCAGGGCGCGGTCGAGTTCTACCTCGCCCACCGCGCCCATCGCCTCGCCCAGGTCGAGACGGCCGTAGAGGACGGCTATCGCACCCCGGCCGAGGTCGTCGCGCACGTGTACGCCGACGTGGACCGCTCCTTGTGGCCGGCGGCCGAGCTGTCGGTGCGGGCCCAGATGGACTATCTCAGGGAGCACGGGCTGATCTAGTCCGGCAGCGGGGCTTCCGCTGATCCGGCCGTGGGGCCTCCTCTAGTCCGGCCGTGGGGCTTTGACGCCGTGCACGCGCGCGTACTCCGCGGCGAGCCAGGGGCCGAGGTCGTCCACGTACGACCGCAGGACGTCCGGGTCGCCGGCGGGCTCGTAGCCGTACTCCGCCGCCCTGCGCAGCTCGGTGGCCCGCTCGGGGTAGTACGCGCCGAACACCTCGGCCATCTCGCGCAGCTCGCTGGTCCAGCCGTTCCAGCGGGGCATGACGAGCGTGAAGCCCGTGCGGACCAGGTGCCGGGACATGAAGCGCACCAGGCGCCGCCTGGCCTCCTCCGAATCCCCGGCGGCGGCGATCCGCTCCCGCCAGCGGGGGAGGAGCAGCGCGAGGTCGCCGTTGGTCTCCCGGGCGAGCAGGGAGCCGGGGCGGTAGCGGGGCAGGTACTCGGCGAGGTCGTCCCCGAGCAACGGGGTGCACAGACAGGCCACGAACCAGCCGAGGTCGTACGTCTCCAGGTCGCTCAGCAGCCGCGCCCGGCTGTACAGCAGCGTGCCCACGCCGTCGATCTGCGCGAACTCCTTGTCGAGCGCCTCGCCCAGGACACGGACGGTCTCCCGGTCGGCGTCGGCGGGCTCGTCGAGCAGGGCGACCAGCAGGTCCAGGTCGCTGCGCCCCACGCGCGCGGTGCCGCGCGAATCGACCCGTAGAGGTAGGCGCTGTGCAGCCGCGTCCCGAAGACGTCCAGCAGCCGGTCGCGCGCGGCGGCCACGACCGGACGGAACGCGTGCGGCACGCGCGCGAGGGAGCCCTCGCGCTCGATGAAGCCCTGAGCGTCGAGGCCGTGCGGGACGGGGGGTTCGGGCATGGGCTCACTGTGCCCTGAGGGGAGCGGTCGAGCCGCTTGTTTTTCGGCGCCGGTGAGCACGATCAGCCCGTCCGGCGATCGAGGACGAGGCCGTTCAGGCCGACAGCGGGGGCCTGGGGGCGGCAGCCCCCAGACACCTCAGCGGGAACGCTTGGCGAGCCGTTCGACGTCCAGCAGGATGACCGCCCGCGCCTCCAGGCGGAGCCACCCGCGCTGGGCGAAGTCCGCCAGCGCCTTGTTCACGGTCTCGCGCGAGGCGCCCACCAGCTGGGCCAGCTCCTCCTGCGTGAGGTCGTGGACGACGTGGATGCCCTCCTCGGACTGCACGCCGAAGCGGCGGGAGAGGTCCAGCAGGGCCCGCGCCACACGGCCGGGCACGTCGGAGAAGACCAGGTCGGACATGGCGTCGTTGGTCTTGCGCAGGCGGCGGGCGACGGCGCGCAGCAGGGCGCCGGCCACCTCGGGGCGCACGTTCAGCCAGGGCTGGAGGTCGCCGTGGCCGAGACCGAGCAGCTTGACCTCGGTCAGCGCGGTCGCGGTCGCCGTACGCGGGCCCGGGTCGAACAGCGACAGCTCGCCGATCAGCTCGCTGGGGCCGACGACGGCGAGCATGTTCTCGCGGCCGTCGGGGGAAGTGCGGTGGAGCTTGACCTTGCCCTCGGTGACGACGTACAGCCGGTCGCCGGGGTCTCCCTCGTGGAACAGCGAGTCGCCGCGTGCGAGGGTCACCTCACTCATGGAGGCGCGAAGCTCCGCGGCCTGCTCGTCGTCGAGAGCCGCGAAGAGCGGGTTGCGCCGCAGAACGTCGTCCACGAGTTCTCTCCTTGTCGACCTGCTCAGGGGATCTTGCTCCCCCTTGGTACCAGGGGACCGTGCTCCCCATTTTGCCGGACGGTCCAAACAGTGTGATCTGTCACAAGGATGCCGCACAGGTGTCCCAAGGTAAGCGGCAGGGGTCCAATCGGGGGCTGATCTTCCGGGTCCGGGGCGGATGTCAGTGCGTGGCTTTAGGCTGGCCGGGTGTCCAAAACGCCGGTGAGAGCACAGGCCAAGGGGGCTGGGCGGGTGGTTGTACGTCGGGATTCCGCCGTGGGCGAACAAGCCTCTGGCGGAAGTAATAAAAGCGTGAAATCAGGACAAAAGGTACCTCGCAAAAAACCGGCTGCCAACGAGTCCCGCACCGCACTGGTCCGCCGGGCCCGCCGGATCAACCGAGAGCTGGCCGAGGTCTACCCGTACGCCCATCCCGAGCTGGACTTCGAGAACCCCTTCCAGCTGCTGGTCGCCACGGTGCTGTCCGCCCAGACCACCGACCTGCGCGTCAACCAGACCACCCCGGCGCTCTTCGCCAAGTACCCCACCCCCGAGGACCTGGCCGTCGCCAACCCGGAGGAGGTCGAGGAGATCCTGCGCCCCTGTGGCTTCTTCCGGGCCAAGACCCGGTCGGTGATAGGGCTCTCCAAGGCCCTCGCCGAGGACTTCGGCGGCGAGGTGCCCGGAAAGCTGGAGGACCTGGTCAAGCTGCCCGGCGTCGGCCGCAAGACCGCCTTCGTGGTCCTGGGCAACGCCTTCGGGCGGCCGGGCATCACCGTGGACACCCACTTCCAGCGGCTGGTGCGGCGCTGGCAGTGGACCGACGAGACCGACCCCGACAAGATCGAGGCGGCTGTCGGCGCGCTGTTCCCCAAGAGCGACTGGACCGACCTGTCCCACCACGTGATCTGGCACGGCCGCCGCATCTGCCACGCCCGCAAGCCCGCCTGCGGTGCCTGCCCCATCGCCCCGCTCTGCCCGGCCTACGGCGAGGGCGAGACCGACCCGGAGAAGGCGAAGAAGCTCCTGAAGTACGAGAAGGGCGGCTATCCGGGTCAGCGTCTGAACCCTCCGCAGGCCTACCTGGACGCGGGGGGCAAGCCGGCGCCGCCGCTGGGGGCCGGATGACGGAACGATCTCGGGGCCCTCGGGCGTTGGACACGGCAGGACGGGGGTGGCGATGACGTACACGCACGACACGCACAAGGGTCCGGTCACGCTGAGCAAGAAGGGCCTGCCGGGCTGGCTGGACCCGGTGGTGCGGGCGGCGGAGACGATCGAGCCGCTCCAGCTCAGCCGCTTCCTGCCGCCGGAGAACGGCTCGGGCCGCCAGTCGGCGGTGCTGATCCTGTTCGGCGAGGGCGAGCACGGCCCCGAGCTGCTGCTCATGGAGCGGGCCGGCTCCCTGCGCTCCCACGCCGGCCAGCCGTCCTTCCCCGGCGGCGCCCTCGACCCGGAGGACGGCGACGCGCACGGCGAGGGGCCGCTGCGGGCCGCGCTGCGCGAGGCCGAGGAGGAGACCGGCCTCGACCCCGCCGGCGTGCAGCTCTTCGGCGTCCTGCCCGCCCTCTACATCCCGGTCAGCGGCTTCGTCGTCACGCCCGTGCTCGGCTGGTGGCGCGAGCCCAGCCCGGTCGGCGTCGTCGACCCGAACGAGACCGCCCGTGTCTTCACCGTCCCCGTGGCGGATCTCACGGACCCCGGCAACCGCGCCACCACCGTCCACCCCAGTGGTCACCGGGGCCCGGCATTCCTGGTCGAATCGGCTCTGGTCTGGGGATTCACGGCCGGAGTGATCGACCGCCTGCTGCACTTCGCGGGCTGGGAGCGCCCCTGGAACAGGGAGAACGAGGTCCCGCTCGACTGGCGGTCATGACAGGGTGTCGTCCGTGAACGTGCTGGACATCTTGTTGCTGGTCGCCGCCGTGTGGTTCGCGGTCGTGGGCTATCGCCAGGGCTTCGTCGTCGGCATCCTGTCGGTGATCGGGTTCCTCGGCGGTGGTCTCGTCGCCGTGTACACGCTGCCCGTCATCTGGGACGCCGTGACCGACAACGCGGAGGTCGGCACCACCGCCGCCGTCGTCGCCGTGGTCGTCGTCATCGTCTGCGCCTCCATCGGCCAGGCCCTGACCACCCACCTGGGCAACAAGCTGCGCCGCTACATCACCTGGTCCCCGGCCCGCGCCCTGGACGCCACCGGCGGCGCCCTGGTCAACGTCGTGGCGATGCTGCTCGTCGCCTGGCTGATCGGCTCCGCCCTCGCCCAGACCACGCTGCCGACCCTGGGCAAGGAGGTCCGCAACTCCAAGGTGCTCCTGGGCGTGTCGGAGGCGCTGCCCGCCGAGGCCGACACCTGGTTCAAGGACTTCACCTCGGTCCTCGCGCAGAACGGCTTCCCGCAGGTCTTCAGCCCCTTCTCCAACGAGCCGATCAAGGACGTGGAGCCGCCCGACCCGGCCCTGGCGAACAGCCCGGTGACCACCCGGGCCCAGCGGTCCATCGTCAAGGTCACCGGCACCGCCCAGAGCTGCGGCAAGGTCCTGGAGGGCACCGGCTTCGTCTTCGCCGACCGCCGCGTCATGACCAACGCGCACGTGGTCGGTGGCGTCGACGCACCCTCCGTGCAGATCGGCGGCGAGGGCCGCAAGTACAACGCGAAGGTCGTCCTGTACGACTGGAAGCGCGACATCGCCGTCCTCGACGTACCGGACCTGAAGGCGACCGCCCTCCGGTTCACCAACCAGGACGCGGCCGGCGGCGACGGCGCGATCGTCGCGGGCTTCCCGGAGAACGGCTCGTACGACGTCCGAGCCGCGCGCGTGCGCGGGCGCATCACGGCCAACGGCCCGGACATCTACCACCGCGGCACGGTCAGCCGCGACGTCTACTCCCTGTACGCCACCGTCCGCCAGGGCAACTCCGGCGGCCCGCTGCTCACGCCCGACGGCAAGGTGTATGGCGTGGTGTTCGCCAAGTCCCTCGACGACGCCGACACCGGCTACGCGCTCACGGCCGACGAGATCCGGCAGGACATCGCCCAGGGGCGTACGGCGAACGAGCAGGTGGGCACCGACAGCTGTGCCCTGTAAGGGGGTTGGGGAAGCGTCCCGCGAGGTTCAGCCGCGCGGGTGACGCAGGCGCACGGAGACCCAGCGGGCCCGGCGGCGCAGGATGCGCGGAATTCCCACCCTGAGGTCCGCCTCCGCGAGCTGCGGAGCGCCGCGCTGTGAGGAGCCAGGCCCTGCGGCCGAGCGGCGGTTGCGGGGTGCGTCACTGTAGTCGTGCGTCCAGCCCATACCCCGACGTGTGCCCCTGCCCCAAGGTCGATAACCGCCTCCGCGCCCCCCAATTGGCCTATGCGGCAGGCATGTGGCCGTTCGAGGGACAACTGTTCAGGAACCGGATACTCCACGCATCGAACCGGTCACCGATCGGGCTCGGGATCCTTGAGCCAGTTGATGAGTTCGGAGGAGAAGGCCGCCGGGTCCTCCTCGTGAGGGAAGTGCCCGAGGCCGTCGAACAGGCGCCAGCGGTACGGGGCTTCGACGTACTCGCCCGAGCCGGCCGCGCTGCGCGTCCGGGTCACCGGATCCAGTGAGCCGTGCAGATGGAGTGTCGGCACCCGGACCGGGCGCTTCATCCTGCGGTTGAACTGGATGCCGTCCGGGCGGGCCAGCGAGCGCACCAGCCAGCGGTACGGCTCGATCGCGCAGTGCGCGGTGGACGGGATGCACATGGCCCGCTGGTACGTCTCCACGTCCGCGTCCTCCGGCAGCCGTGGGCCGGACCACTCCCGGATCAGACGGCCCACCAGCGCGCCGTCGTCGGCGGTCAGCTGACGCTCCGGGATCCACGGCCGCTGGAAGCCCCAGATGTAGGAGCTGGCGGCCGTCTGCCGGGCGTCCCGGAGCATCGCGGAGCGCCAGCGCCGGGGGTGCGGCATCGAGACGACCGCGAGCCGTCGTACGAGCTTGGGCCGCATCGCCGCCGCCGTCCACGCCAGATAGCCGCCCAGGTCGTGGCCGACCAGCGCGGCGTCCGGCTCTCCGAGCGAGCGGATCACGCCCGTGACGTCCAGGGCGAGGTTGGCCGGGTCGTACCCGCGCGGGGTGCGGTCGCTGCCGCCGACGCCGCGCAGGTCCATGGCCACCGCCCGGTACCCCGCGTCGGCGAGCGCGACCAGCTGGTGCCGCCACGTCCACCAGAACTGCGGGAAGCCGTGCAGCAGCAGTACCAGGGGGCCGTCGCCGAGTTCGGCGATGTGGAAACGCGCGCCATTGGCGGCGACGTCCCGGTGCGTGACCTTCTCCCCGTGGGGGAGGTCGATCCTTACGGCCGATGCCGCGGCGGGCTCCGTCATGACGACGAGCGTGCCACAGCCTCGATGGCCTCGGGCGCCCGGTCCTGCGGCAGCTCCGGGCGCGGGTGCGGCTTGGCGTTCTGCAGGACGCCCGCCGTCTCCTTCATCGACGCGGCGACCATCTGCGGGCTCTGGCTCTTCTTGAGCTTCTTCGCGAACATCATGCCGATGAGCGCGAGCAGGCCGGCGACCAGAACGTTCGCCGCGAAGGACAGCACGAAGCAGATGGCGAGGTTCCAGCCGCTCCAGGTCCGAATGCCGTACGCCAGAGCGAAGTTGAGCATCGGCAGGGAGAACAGCAGCACCATGCCGGCCGCCGCGAACGCGCCGCCGCTCGTCGCGCCGCGCTTGACGTCCTGCTTGAGCTGGGCCTTGGCCAGCGCGATCTCGTCGTGCACCAGCGCCGACATTTCGGTCGTCGCCGAGGCGAACAGCTGGCCGATGCTGCGTTCGGCGCCGACCGGGCTGCCGTCGGGTGCGCTCATCGCGTTCTCCCTCTGAAGTCTTGTCTGCCGTCTTGACGGCCGTCTCGAAGGCCGTCTTGATTTGTACCGTCTCGTCAGATCATGCCGGACGACCGTCCTCCTCGCCTGCCCCGCCCGGCACTTCCTGAAGCCCGTGGCGCGCCGCGGCGGCCTTCTCGGCGGCGATACGGCGGTGCTCGGCGGCCTTGCGTTCGAAGATGTCCGCCATCCGCAGGTGGTAGGCCGGGTCGTCCTGCTCGTAGACGTCCGGGATGCCGTCCCGGTCGTCGTCGCGCTCCTCGTCCTCGCACAGCCTGCGGTAGCGGGCGTTGCGTATCTTCAGCAGCACCGTGGCACACACGGCCGCGATCAGCGATCCGGTGAGGACGGCCGCCTTCACCTCGTCGGTCAGCACCGCGTCGCCCGCGAAGGCCAGCTCGCCGATGAGCAGCGAGACGGTGAAGCCGATCCCGGCGAGGGCGGCCACCGCGAAGACGTCCGCCCAGGCCAGGTCCTCGCTGAGCGAGGCCCGGGTGAAGCGCGCGGTCAGCCAGGTGCCGCTGAAGATGCCGAGCGTCTTGCCGACGACCAGCCCGAGCACCACCCCGAGCGTCTCCGGCTTGGTGAACACATCCCCGAGCGCCCCGCCGGAGACCGACACTCCGGCGCTGAACAGCGCGAACAGCGGTACGGCGAGACCGGCCGACAGTGGCCGCACCAGGTGCTCGATGTGCTCGCCCGGCGAGCTCTCCTCACCCTCACGGGTGGTGCAGCGCATCATCAGGCCCATCGCCACGCCGGCGATGGTGGCGTGCACGCCGCTGTTGTACATCAGCGCCCAGACGACGACGGCCAGCGGCACGTACACGTACCAGCCGCGTACGCCCTTGCGCAGCAGCAGCCAGAAGACGACCAGTCCGGCGACGGCCCCGCCGAGCGCCGCGAAGTTGATCCGGTCGGTGAAGAAGATCGCGATGATCAGGATCGCGAACAGGTCGTCGACGACCGCGAGGGTGAGCAGGAAGGCGCGCAGGGCACTGGGCAGCGAGGTGCCGATGACCGCGAGGACGGCGAGCGCGAAGGCGATGTCGGTGGCGGTGGGCACCGCCCAGCCCTGGGTGGAGCCGTGCCCGGTGAGGTTGGTGAGGGTGTAGACGAGCGCCGGTACGGCCATCCCGCACAGCGCGGCCGCCACGGGCAGCGCCGCCGCCCTGGGGTCGCGCAGGTCCCCGGCGACCAGCTCGCGCTTGAGCTCGATACCGGCGACGAAGAAGAAGACGGCGAGCAGGCCGTCGGCGGCCCAGTGGGCGACGGACAGGTTCAGGCCGAGGGCGGCTGGGCCGAAGTGGAAGTGGCTGACCGCCTCGTAGCTGTGGTGCAGGGCGGGGATGTTCGCCCACACCAGCGCAGCCACCGCGGCGACGAGCAGCAGGACACCGCCGACGGTCTCGGTGCGCAGCGCGTCCGCGACGAAGGTCCGCTCGGGCAGGGACAGGCGTCCGAGGACCTTGCGGGCGGTGTTCGGGATGCGGGGCGCGGCCACGGCGGGGACCTCCGGTGGGTGGGCAGGCGGGAGCACATGCCGACCAGGCTTCCCGGCACACCTTGAGGATCGTTTCGCGTTGTGGGCTTTGTTTAGTTTACCTAAGGTTGACGCGGGATGCATCCGGTGATCTGCACGATATGCGCGTTATGTACAAAAGGGGCGCTCGGCGTGTGTGTTCCGCCGGGCGCCCCTTCCGCCGTAGGCCCTAGTCCTCGCTCGGCGCCGCCGGGAGCTTCGCCTGGATGAGGTCCATGACCGTGGAGTCGGTCAGCGTGGTGACGTCACCGAGCTGGCGGTTCTCGGCGACGTCCCGCAGGAGCCGGCGCATGATCTTGCCGGAGCGGGTCTTCGGCAGCTCGGCCACCGGCAGGATCCGCTTCGGCTTGGCGATCGGGCCGAGCGTGGCGCCGACGTGGTCACGCAGCTCGCCGATCAGCTTGTCGTCCTCGGACGCCGTACCGCGCAGGATGACGAAGGCGACGATGGCCTGGCCGGTGGTCTCGTCGGCGGCACCGACGACGGCCGCCTCGGCGACCGACGGGTGCGAGACGAGCGCCGACTCCACCTCGGTGGTGGAGATGTTGTGCCCGGACACCAGCATGACGTCGTCCACCCGGCCCAGCAGCCAGATGTCCCCGTCGTCGTCCTTCTTCGCGCCGTCACCGGCGAAGTACTTGCCCTCGAACCGCGACCAGTAGGTGTCGATGAACCGCTGGTCGTCGCCCCAGATGGTGCGCAGCATCGACGGCCACGGCTCGGTGAGGACCAGGTAGCCACCGCCGCCGTTGGGCACCTCGTTCGCCTCGTCGTCGACGACGGTCGCGGAGATGCCGGGCAGCGCGCGCTGCGCCGAACCGGGCTTGGTCTCGGTCACGCCGGGCAGCGGCGAGATCATCATCGCGCCCGTCTCCGTCTGCCACCAGGTGTCCACGACCGGCGTCCTGTCGGCGCCGATGTGCTTGCGGTACCAGACCCACGCCTCGGGGTTGATCGGCTCACCCACCGAGCCGAGGATCCGCAGGGACGACAGGTCGAACTGCGCGGGGATGTCGTCGCCCCACTTCATGAACGTACGGATCGCGGTCGGCGCGGTGTAGAGGATCGTGACCCGGTACTTCTCCACGATCTCCCAGAACCGGCCCTGGTGCGGGGTGTCCGGGGTGCCCTCGTACATGACCTGCGTCGCGCCGTTGGCCAGCGGCCCGTACACGATGTACGAGTGCCCGGTGACCCAGCCGACGTCCGCCGTGCACCAGTAGACGTCCGTCTCCGGCTTGAGGTCGAACACCGCGTGGTGCGTGTACGCCGCCTGCGTCAGATAGCCGCCGGAGGTGTGCAGGATGCCCTTCGGCTTCCCCGTCGTACCGGAGGTGTACAGGATGAACAGCGGGTGCTCCGCCTCGAACGCCTCCGGGCTGTGCTCGGCGGACTGCCGCTCCACCAGCTCGTGCCACCAGACGTCCCGCTCGCTGTTCCAGGCGACCTCCTGGCCGGTACGGCGGACGACGAGCACGTGCTCCACGTTGTCCACCCGGTCGATCGCGTCGTCGACGGCCGGCTTGAGCGCGGAGGGCTTGCCGCGCCGGTAGCCGCCGTCGGCGGTGATGACGACCTTGGCGTCCGCGTCCTGGATCCGGGTGGCGAGCGCGTCGGCCGAGAAGCCGCCGAAGACGACCGAGTGCGCGGCGCCGATACGGGCGCAGGCCAGCATCGCGATCGCGGTCTCGGGGATCATGGGCATGTAGATCGCGACCCGGTCGCTCTTCTGGACGCCCAGCTCCAGCAGCGCGTTGGCGGCCCTGGAGACCTCGTCCTTCAGCTCCGCGTAGGTGATCGCGCGGCTGTCGCCGGGCTCGCCCTCGAAGTGGATGGCGACCCGGTCCCCGTGCCCGGCCTCGACATGCCGGTCCACGCAGTTGTACGCGATGTTCAGCTCGCCGTCCTCGAACCACTTCGCGAACGGCGGGTTCGACCAGTCCAGCGTCTGAGTCGGTTCCTTGGCCCAGGTCAGCCTGCGGGCCTGCTCGGCCCAGAAGCCGAGCCTGTCAGCCTTGGCCTGTTCGTACGCCTCTGCCGTGACGTTGGCGTGCGCGGCCAGGTCAGCCGGCGGCGCGAAGCGTCGCTCCTCCTTCAAGAGGTTGGCCAGGCTTTCGTTGCTCACGACATCTCCCTTTCCCAGGGTGTCCGTTGTGTCCCAGGCCACAGCTCATCAGACACGGGGGGCCGATGACAAGGGTCGACGGCAAAATTGGTTTAGACCTGTCTGATGGGTGGCCGCTCACACCGGACTGCGCACCTCCTCCACTGCTCTTCCGTCCTCTCTCCCGTCCTCCCTCACGTCCTCGAACACCTGGCCGTCCCCGGTCCCGCCGAGCAGATACGCCTGCGCCTCGCCCACGTGGAAGTACATCCCGTGCAGCTCCAGCTCCCCGGCCGCCAGAGCCCGCGCGACCGAGTCGTGCGCCCGCAGGTGCTCCAGCTGCTGGACCACGTTGGTCAGGCACAGCTGCTCCACCGCGTCGGCGGGTGCCCGCCGGGCCAGCCGGGGCCGGGCGCGGCGGTCGCCGGCCATCCGGGCCAGGCTCGGCAGCCCGTGCCTCAGCCACCGCTTCAGCGGGGTCTCCGGCTCACCGGGCTCGGCGGTCAGCAGCGCCTGCATCGCCCCGCACCCGGAGTGGCCGCACACCGTGATGGACCGGACCCCGAGCACCTCCACCGCGTACTCGATCGCGGCCGCCACCGAGTCGTCCCCGTGCTCCTCCCCCGGCGGCGGCACCAGGTTGCCGACGTTGCGGACGACGAACAGGTCACCGGGACCACTGGAGGTGATCATCGACGTGACGAGCCGGGAGTCGGCACAGGTGAGGAAGAGCTGCGCGGGCCGCTGCCCCTCCCGTGCCAGCCGTGCCAGCTCCGCCCGTACCAGCGGGGCGGTGTTGCGCTGGAACGAGCTGATGCCACGGGCCAGTTCATGGGATGCCGGGGCGGCGGGGGCCGACGGGGTCCCGGCGAAGCAGGCCTGGTGGTTGCGCCAGGGCGTCCAGGGCCGGCACCGGCACACCGCGGGTAGGGCCGGGTCGGCGGTCCGGACTCCGCTGCGCCGGCCCGCCAGCTCGGCGGAACCGCCCCGCGCGGTGTGGGCGCTCTGCCAGTCCTGCAGTGACTCGTACGCCGCGTGGTCCATGAACGACCCGTCCAACTCCACGACGGCGTGGGCGCCTTGGGGTACGAGATGCAGGGCTCTGCTGAGCCGGGGCACCGCGAGGAACGTCAGCTGGCCTCGTACTTGTACGTGATGGACTCCTTCCTTCTCCTCATGCGTGATACGGGTGCGGGCGAGGCGGTGCAGGGCGAGGGCGACCGCCACGGCGACCCCGAGGGCCACGCCCTCCAGGACACCGAGGAACACCACGCCGAGTGTGGTGGCGGCGTACACCAGCACTTCGCGGTGGCGGGTCACCGTGCGGATGTGGTGCAGGGACACCATCCGGATGCCGACGGCCATCACCAGGGCGGCGAGCGAGGCGAGCGGGATCTGCTCCAGGAGCGGGACCATCAGCAGCGCGGCGACTACTACGAAAACGCCGTGCAGCATCGTGGAGTTCCGGCTCACGGCACCTGAATTCACATTCGCCGAACTCCGCACGGCCACCCCCGCGACCGGCAGTCCGCCGAGTGCCCCGGAGACGATGTTGGCGGCGCCCTGGCCGAGCAGCTCACGGTCGAGGTCCGAGCGCCCGACATGGGCCTGGGGCCCGGTCCGGGCGGCGACCAGCTTGTCCACGGCGACCGCACCGAGCAGCGACTGCACGCTGCACACCAGGGTGGTGGTGAGCACGGCGGCGGCGATGCCGAGCACCGGGCCCTCGGGCAGCCCGGCCAGGGCGTGGCTGCTCCAGGACGGCAGGTCGACCCGGGGCAGGGTCAGCTCGGTCAGCGCGGCGGTGGCAGTGGCCCCGGCGACGGCGACCAGGGCGGCCGGGACCCTGCGCAGCAGGCGGCCGAGGCGGCCGGGGATGCGCGGCCAGGCCAGCAGCAGGGTCAGGGTCAGCACGCTCATCGTCACGGCGGCCGGGTGCAGGTCGGCCAACTGGGCGGGCAGGGCACGCAGGTTGGCGAGCACGGAGCTGTCGGGACTGCCGCCGAGGACGATGTGCAGCTGGGCCACGGCGATGGTGACGCCGATGCCGGCGAGCATGCCGTGCACCACGGCGGGGCTGACGGCGAGCGCACCGCGGGCCACGCGCAGGCAGCCGAGGCCCAGTTGGGCCAGTCCGGCGAGGACGGTGATGCCGCAGGTCGCCTGCCACCCGTAGCGGTGGATCAGGTCGGCGGTGACCACCGTGAGGCCGGCGGCGGGGCCGCTGACCTGCAGCGGGCTGCCGCCGAGCCGGCCGGCGACGAGCCCGCCGACGGCGGCGGCGACCAGGCCGGCCTGGAGCGGGGCGCCGGTGGCGAGGGCGATGCCGAGAGACAGGGGCAGGGCGATCAGGAAGACGGCGACGGACGCGGACAGGTCGGCGCCCGCGACGAGGAAGCGGCGGCGCGGGGCCTGTGGGGGGCTGTGGGGTGGGTGGGGGTGCTGGGTGCGAGGGGGTGCGCAGGCTGACATGGTCCCGTCTCCTCCGGGCGGCGCGGTCGCGGACTGGGGGGTTCCCCGCGGGTTGGGGGCTCGATCGCGGCCGTGGGGTCACGGCGTGCAGCGGCGGGATGAAATCAACGCTTAGTAAATGAACCGTAATGCAGAGTAAAGGTCATACATAGCTTTTCGGGGCAAATGGCGCATTAGGTCACTCCGATGGGTGAAGCGATCATTTCATCGGCTTGTCGTACTAATTCCTTCTCGGCCCCGTGCGACCTTGGCGGCGCTGTCGGTTCAACCCGGCAGATCACCACAAAACGCCCTCGTCAGCGTTGGGCTGAGAGAAGGAAGAAGGTGGGCGGAATATGGCCGCCACCCAAAGGATCGCCGCCGGCGCCGTGGCCGCCGCGGCCTGTGCCGCGTCGCTCGCCGGTTGCGCGAGTTCCAGCGGCACGAAGGAAGGGGCGTCCGGCCCGAGAAAGGGAGCGCCGGCGCCCAACAGCGTGCTCCGTCTGATCGGCGACGGGTCCACCGCGTTCACCGGTGCGCAACCGCACCTGCCCAGCCCCGAGCGGCTGAAGCCCGGTGAAAAGCCCCCGCAGTTCGTGGTGTTCTCCTGGGACGGCGCGGGTGAGGACAGCCAGAAGCTGTTCTCGCACTTCCGCAAGGTCGCCAAGGAGAACCACGCGACGATGACGTACTTCCTCAGCGGCGTGTACATGCTGCCGGAGGAGAAGCGCGACCTCTACCGCCCCCCGCAGCACTCGCCGGGCAGCTCTGAGATCGGCTTCAACGACGAGCAGGGCATCGCCGACACCCTCAAGCAGGTGCGGCTGGCCTGGCTGGAGGGCAACGAGATCGGCACCCACTTCAACGGCCACTTCTGCGGCCCCGACGGCGGGGTCGGCGAGTGGTCGGTGAAGGAGTGGAAGAGTGAGATCGCCCAGGCCAAGGAGTTCGTGAAGACCTGGAAGACCAACACCGCCATGAAGAACGCGGCCCCCCTGCCCTTCGACTACGACAAGGAGCTGATCGGCGCCCGCACCCCCTGCCTGGAAGGGCAGAAGAACTTCATGAAGGCGGCCCGCCAACTGGGCTTCCGCTACGACTCCAGCGGAGTCAACGACCAGGTCTGGCCCAAGAAGAGGGAGGGCCTGTGGGACGTGTCCATGCAGCTGGTCCCCTTCCCCGGGCACACCTATGAGCAGCTGACCATGGACTACAACTTCATGGTCAACCAGTCCGGCACGCAGACCCAGGGCGACCCCGACAAGTACGACTACTGGGGCGACCAGATGCGCGACGGCCTGCTCAAGGGCTTCTACCGGGCCTACGACGGCAACCGCGCGCCCCTGATCATCGGCAACCACTTCGAGTCCTGGAACGGCGGCACCTACATGCGGGCCATCGACGAGGTGGTGAAGGAGGTGTGCAACAAGTCCGAGGTGCGCTGCGTCTCCTTCCACCAGCTCGTCGACTGGCTGGACGCCCAGGATCCGCAGACGCTGGCGAAGCTGCGCACCCTGGAGGTGGGCGAGGCGCCCCGGCAGGGCTGGGCGTCCTTCCTCTCCAGCCACCCGGCTCCGGCGCCGAAGGGAGTCCCCGGGGCGCCGGCGGTCAAGCAGTAGACGTCAGACGGGAGTTGCCACACTCTCGCCGAGCATGAACCCGGGGTCGACCTGCGCCGCCAGGTCGACCCCGGTGCGCTCGTTGCCCCACGCCTCGGCGTTCTTCAGGTGGAAGTGCACCATCTGGCGTGTGTAGCGCTCCCAGTCGCGCAGCTCGTACGTGGCGTCGGCGGCGGCCCGGAGGGTGCGCAGGGCACGGGAGTTGTCCTCCTCCAGGAGGTCGAACCGGGGCGGACGGCCCTTCTCCATCGCGCGCACCCAGTCGGAGTGCCCGACCGTCACGAGCAGGTCGTCCCCGACCTCCGCGCGCAGGAAGTCGATGTCGTCCGGTGCCTGGATCTTGTTGCCCACGACCTTCAGGGCGACGCCGAAGTCGCGGGCGTACTCCTTGTACTGGCGGTAGACGGAGACCCCCTTCCGGGTCGGCTCGGCGACGAGGAACGTCATGTCGAAGCGGGTGAACATGCCGGAGGCGAAGGAGTCCGAACCCGCCGTCATGTCGACCACGACGTACTCGTCGGGGCCGTCGACGAGGTGGTTCAGGAACAGCTCCACCGCTCCCGTCTTGGAGTGGTAGCAGGCGACCCCCAGGTCGGCGTCCGTGAAGGGGCCCGTGACCATCAAACGGGCGGCGCCGCCGTCGAGTTCCACCGGGCGCGCGCAGGCGTCGTACACCGGGTTGGGCTCCCGCACCCGGACCAGCCGCGAGCCCTCGCCGGGCGGGGTCGTCTTGATCATCGTCGCGGCGGAGGAGATGCGCGGGTTGGAGCCGCGCAGGTGGTCCTTGATCAGGGACAGCCGTTCGCCCATGGCGGGCAGCGCGGCCGCTGCCGCCTCCTCCAGGCCGAGCGCGGGGCCGAGGTGCTGGTTGATGTCCGCGTCGATGGCGACCACCGGGGCGCCGGAGGCCACCAGATGGCGGATGAAGAGGGAGGAGAGCGTGGTCTTGCCGCTGCCGCCCTTCCCGACGAAAGCAATTTTCATGTTCACCAAGGGTAGTCAGCTGATAGCTGTATGTGTCAGTCGGAGTGAAGAAGACCACTCCTTCGTGGGGTGAGGGGGAGGTGTGCGTAATGTCGTACTCATGAGTACGACAGGCGCGACCGCCGATCCGCTCGCGGCCCTGGGCTCGCTGCCCGGTGTGGCCGAGTCCGTGGAATCCGTGCGCAAGGCCGTGGACCGGGTCTACGGACACCGGGTCATGCGGCGCCGCAGCAACGAGATCACCTCCGAGGCCGCGCTGCGCGGCGCCCGCGGTTCGGCGGCGCTGTCCGGTGCGGACTGGGCCCTGGAGGAGGTGCGGCGGCGCACCGACTTCAGCGTCGACGCCGAGGCGCACGTCATGGGCGCGGCGCTGCGGCTGACGGCCGAGGCGGGGCAGCTGCTGTCCATCTGGCGGCAGACACCCCTCAGGGTGCTGGCCCGGCTGCATCTGGTGGCCGCCGCGGACAAGGGTGACGAGGTCGGCCGGCCGCGCCAGGCGGGCGAGCCGGTCGACGAGCCGCTGATCGAGCTGCCGCTGCCGGACGCCCGGGAGGTGTCCGGCCGGCTGGAGGGCCTGGCGGACCTGATCGTCGCGGGGACCTCCGCTCCCGCGCTGGTGACGGCTGCCGTGGTGCACGGCGAACTGCTCGCGCTGCGGCCCTTCACCTCGCACAACGGCCTGGTCGCGCGCGCGGCCGAGCGGATCGTCCTGATCGGCAGCGGTCTCGACCCGAAGGCGATCTGCCCGGCCGAGGTGGGCCACGCCGAACTGGGCCGCGCCGCCTACCTCGCCGCGCTGGACGGGTACGTCTCCGGCACCCCCGAGGGCGTGGCGGCCTGGATCGCCCACTGCGGCCGGGCGGTCGAGCTGGGCGTACGCGAGTCCACCGCGGTGTGCGAGGCGCTGCAGCGTGGGGCGGCCTGAGGGAACTCCCCGGACACGGGTTGCGGCGGTACGAGAACTCGTACCGCCGCTGGCATGTTCACCCGGTTACCAGGCGTCCTCGATATGTGCCCATCAGGTCGGGAACTTTGCCCGTCACCTGGTGCGGCTGGCCCGTAATCGACGGGTCGACGTCGCGTGGGTGCCCAGTGTTCATGCAAGGGTCCGTGGGGCCATGTGCGTAGCGTCAGGGAATCCTCTCGGATGGCCTTTGGTCTCGCGGGCCTAAATCCTTTCTACTGCAAGCGGGGAGTGAGCGGAACCCTCGCCTGCACTTCTTTACTTTCAGTATCAAACAGGGCAAATGGGTTACGAGGCGATGCTGCGGCGTCGGCTGGCGTACCAGACGAGGCCTGCGGTCGCGGCCGCCGCTCCTATGGCCGCCGCCGCGACCAGGGCCGGACGCGGCGGTACGGAGAGCGTGGGGAGCCGCTGCTTGAGCCGGACCGGCCGGCGGAACTCCAGGACCGGCCATCCGCGCGCGAGGGCCTCGCGGCGCAGTGCGCGGTCCGGGTTCACGGCGTGCGCGTGCCCGACCGCCTGGAGCATGGGCAGATCGGTCGCGGAGTCGCTGTAGGCGTAGCAGCGGTCGAGGTCGTACCCCTCGGACGCGGCCAGCTCCCTGATCGCCTCGGCCTTGGTCGGGCCGTAGGCGTAGTACTCGACCTCCCCGGTGAAGCAGCCGTCCTCACCGACGACCATGCGCGTGGCCACCACCCGGTCGGCGCCGAGCAGCTCGCCGATCGGCTCGACCACCTCGGCGCCCGAGGTGGACACGATCACGACGTCGCGGCCGGCCGTGTGGTGCTCCTCGATGAGGGAGGCGGCCTCGTCGTAGATGATCGGGTCGATCAGGTCGTGCAGCGTCTCGGCGACGATCTCCTTCACCTGCTGGACGTTCCAGCCGCGGCACAGTGCGGACAGGTACTCGCGCATGCGCTCCATCTGGTCGTGGTCGAGGCCGCCGACCAGGAAGACGAACTGGGCGTATGCGGTACGCAGTGCGGCCCTGCGGTTGATCAGACCGCCCTGGTAGAACGACTTGCTGAAGGTGAGCGCGCTCGACTTCGCAATGACCGTCTTGTCCAGGTCAAAGAAGGCTGCTGCGCGGGGCAAGGAGTGGTTTTCCACGCCCCTGAGCATAGGCGCCCACCATTCGGCGTAAGGTGGGACGCGTGGGTTTGCCTGAGAGGGCTCTCGGGTACACCATGGAAGTCACGGATCGTTCGCGACCGTGCTAACCCGGTCCGGCTCCTCCCCCCCCGAGTCGGCCGTGGAGACGACCCCCACTCTCCCCCCCGGTGGGGGTCGTCGCATGTCCGGGCGGGTTTTCTTCCTTCTTCAACGGTCGCGGGACCGGTAGCGGGCGGCATGGGCCGCCCCTTCGTCATGCCCGCGTTTCGTTACTCGCGGTAATCGCAGCGCTGCTCTGTGGAAGTCGCACAGGGGCCAGTACAGGGGTCACCGGTATGGGTGACGGCGATATTCACAACCACTGAGTTGTCCACGGTTTTCGACCAAGATCCACACGATTTCCCGGTTCGCTGCACCGTGATTCCTGCGCGCTCCGACCGCGGCGAGTTCATGGCCGGTTCTGATTGCCGGGGCGTGTATGGCCGGTTCCTATCGGCCGTTCATATGGAGGCCGGTTGCCGGTTCTTCACATCTTTGGGAATCGCGGGGCCGCAGAGGCTGCGCGGAAGACACAGCGAAGGGGGAGCACACGTGTCCGGAACCGTCACCCATGACCCGCCGCCCGCCACCGGAGGCCGGCCGGGACGGCCGCTCATCGTCACCGAGGACGCCGAACTGCTCGACGATCTGCTGCGCCTGTGCGCGGCCGCGGGCGCCACACCGGAGGTCCACCCCGGCGTGCCGGACCACGGAGGTGGCTGGGAAGCGGCCCCGCTCGTCCTGGTCGGCGACGACGCCGCCCGCCAGGTGCGCGGTGGCGCGCGCCGGCGCGGTGTGGTGCTGGTCGGCCGCGACCAGGACGACTCCGGGGTGTGGAAAAGGGCCGTCCAGATCGGCGCCGACCACGTCCTGATGCTGCCCGACGGCGAGCAGTGGCTGGTCGACCGGATCGCCGACGTCGCCGAGGGCGTCGGCCGCCCGGCCCTCACCGTCGGGGTCATCGGCGGCCGGGGCGGGGCCGGCGCGTCCACGCTGGCGTGCGCGCTCGCCGTCACCTCCGCGCGCGAGGGACTGCGCACCCTGCTCGTGGACGCCGATCCTCTGGGTGGCGGACTCGACGTCCTCCTCGGCGGCGAGAGCGCCGAGGGACTGCGCTGGCCCGCCTTCGCCGCCTCGCGCGGCCGGGTCGGCGGCGGCGCCCTGGAGGAGTCGCTGCCCCAGCTGCACTCCTTGCGCGTACTCAGCTGGGATCGCGGCGACTGCGTCGCGATCCCGCCCCAGGCCGTGCGCGCGGTGCTCGCCGCCGCCCGGCGGCGCGGCGGCACGGTCGTGGTCGACCTCCCGCGCCGCCTGGACGACGGGGTCGCCGAAGCCCTCGCCCAACTCGATCTGGCGCTCCTGGTCGTCCCGGCCGAACTGCGCGCGGTCGCGGCAGCGGGCCGGGTGGCCTCGGCGGTCGGCATGGTCGTACGGGACCTGCGCGTGGCGGTCCGTGGGCCGTACGCACCCGGCCTGGACGACCGCGAGGTGTCCCGGCTGCTCGGCCTGCCCCTGGCCGGCGAGGTGCCCGTCGAACCGGCGCTGCTGCGCCCCCGGGGAACCGCGAAACCGCCCGGCGCGACCGGACGCGGCCCCATGGCCCGCTTCTGCACCACCTTCTGGGAACAGGCGCTGGTCGAGGCGGGAGGCCCGCGATGACGCTCCCCGGGCTGGACCGGGCCGACGGCGCGGCCCTGCTCGACGGAGTCCGCCGCCGGCTGGCCGAGAGCGGCGCCGAACCCACCCCCGCGCGCGTGGCCCAGGCACTGCGCGAACAGGGCCGGGTACTGGGCGACGCCGAAGTGCTCGGCGCGGCCGAGCAGTTGCGGTCCGAACTCGTCGGCACCGGCCCCTTGGAGCCGCTGCTCGCCGACCCGGGCGTCACCGACGTCCTGGTGTCCGCCCCGGACCGGGTGTGGGTGGATCGCGGTGGCGGACTGGAGCGGGCCCCGGTGACCTTCCCCGACGCGGCCGCCGTACGACGCCTCGCGCAGCGGCTGGCAGCCGTGGCCGGACGCCGGCTGGACGACGCGAAGCCCTGGGCGGACGCCCGGCTGCCCGACGGGACCCGGCTCCACGCGGTACTGCCTCCGGTGGCCGTCGGCTGCACCTGTCTGTCCCTGCGGGTGGTGCGGCCCCGGGCGTTCACCCTCGAGGAACTGGTCGAGGCGGGCACCGTGCCGCCCGGCGGGGACCGGATCCTGCGGGCACTGCTGGCGGCCCGGCTGTCCTTCCTCGTCAGCGGGGGCACCGGCAGTGGCAAGACGACCCTGCTGAGCGCCCTGCTCGGCCTCGTCGGGCCCGGTGAGCGGATCGTGCTCGCCGAGGACTCGGCCGAGCTGCGACCGGAACACCCGCACGTCGTACGGCTGGAGACCCGGCCGGCGAACCAGGAGGGCGCCGGCCTGGTCACCCTGGAGGACCTCGTCCGGCAGGCGCTGCGGATGCGGCCCGACCGGCTGGTCGTGGGTGAGGTGCGCGGCCCCGAGGTGGTCCATCTGCTGGCCGCGCTCAACACCGGCCACGAGGGCGGCTGCGGCACCGTGCACGCCAACACGGCCACCGACGTACCGGCCCGCCTGGAGGCGCTCGGGACGGCGGCCGGGCTCGACCGGGCCGCGCTGCACAGCCAGTTGGCGGCCGCGCTGTCGGTGGTGCTCCACCTCGTGCGGGACAGGTGCGGGCGGCGCCGGATCGCCGAGGTGCACGTGCTGGAGCGGGATGCCTCGGGGCTGGTGCGGACCGTACCGGCACTGCGGTGGGGCGCGCGGGCCTTCGCCCGGGAACGCGGCTGGGAGCGGCTGCGGGAGCTGCTGCGCGGTGAGTTCGGGAGCGAGAGGAGCGACGGAAGTGAGCACTGAGATGTCCATGGGCGCGGCGGCGGCCTGCGCCGGGGCGGCGGTCTGGCTGCTGGGCGGACGGCACTACGGGATGCGGCGGGCGCGGCTGCTGCTGGCCGGCGGCGGAGTGGTGGAGGCCGGTCCGCCCTCGTGGGAGCAGGCCGTGGCCGAACTGCGGCGGCTGCGCGGGAGGGTGGGCGCCGAGTGGTGGTCACTCGCGGCCGGGCTGCTGCTCGCGCTGCTGGGTGCCTCGGTGATTCCGGCCGTCGCGGGGGCGGCCGGGGTGCCGGTGCTGCGCCGGATGCGGCTGGCCCGGCAGGCCGGGCGGGCCCGGGAAGGTCGCGCGGATGCGGTGATCGGCCTGTGCGGGGCGCTCGCCGGGGAGGTGCGTGCGGGGCGGCAGCCCGCAGAGGCACTGCTGTGGGCCGCGCGGGACTCCGGCGGGCTCGGGGACGCGCAGGCGGCCGTGGTCGCGGCGGCGCGGTTCGGCGGGGACGTGCCGGGCGCGCTGGCCGTCGCGGCTCGCCAGCCGGGTGCCGAGGGACTGCTGGGGCTCGCCGCCTGCTGGCGGGTGGCCGTGGACCAGGGCGCCGGACTCGCCGCCGGCCTCGACCGGCTCGACGCGGCCCTGCGTGCCGAACGGGACCAGCGTGCCGACCTGCGTGCCCAGTTGGCGGGCGCCCGGGCGACGGCACTGATGCTCGCCGCGCTGCCCGTCCTCGGGCTGCTGCTCGGCTCGGCCATGGGTGCCGATCCGCTGCGGGTGCTGCTGCACAGCGGGGCCGGGCTGGGCTGCCTGGTGGCCGGGGCGGTGTTCGAGGGCGCCGGGATGTGGTGGGCGGCGCGGATCGTACGGGGAGCTGAGGCGGTATGAGCGGAGAAGTCGTCCACAGGCTGGGGACGGCCACGGCCGTCGTGCTGGCCCTCGGCTGGGCGGTCCTGCGGCTGGACATGACCCGGCGCCGCCGTCGGGCGCGGCGTCGGGTGGCCGAACTGCTGGCCCTGGAGACGGCCGCGTCCGGGCCGTCCTTCGAGGCCGGCGCGGCGGTACGGCGGTGGCTGCCGGTGGCCGGAGCGGTGTGCGGTGCGTGGGTGCTGGTCGGCGGGGTCGCCGGTGCGGTCGTGGGGCTCGGTGTCGCCGCGGGACTGTGGCGATGGCGGCGCCGGCAGGCGCAGGCGGGCCCGGCGGAGGAGATCGACACGGGCCTGGCCGCCCGCCAACTCCCGCTCGCCGCCGACCTGCTGGCGGCCTGCATCGCGGCCGGCGCCGGTCCGGTGATCGCCGCGCAGGCGGTGGGAGAGGCCCTCGGTGGACCCGTCGGGGACGCCCTGGCGTGGGGTGCGGCGGAGGTACGGCTCGGTGGCGAACCGGGCGACGCCTGGCGGCGGTTGGCCGCGCTGCCCGGCGCCGGGGCCCTGGCCCGGCTGCTGGAGCGGGCCGACGAGTCGGGGCTGCCCGCGGCGGCGCCCGTCGCCCGCCTCGCCTCGGACGCGCGCGGGGAGTGGGCTCGCGATGCCACGGCCCGGGCCCGCCGGGCGGCCGTCATGGTCTCCGCGCCGGTGGGGCTGTGCTTCCTGCCCGCGTTCATCGCGATCGGCGTGCTGCCCGTGGTGATCGGGCTGGCGGGCGGAGTGGTGGGAGGGGGCGGGGGCTGACGAGGCGGCGACGAGCACGGGTGAGTCGGACATCGGACAACAGAGCTGGAACGAGAGGAGTTTGAGGTGCGGAACCTCAAGGTGTGGGACAGGGCCGGAAAGCTGTGGGTGCGCCTGCGGGAGCGGTGCCGCGGGGACGCGGGAATGGTGACCTCCGAGTACGCGATGGGGATCATCGCGGCGGTCGGGTTCGCCTTGCTGCTCTACGAGGTCGTCACCAGCGGCCAGGTCAAGGCGGAGCTGCAGGCCATCGTGAAGCGAGCCCTCAGTGCGCGGATGTGAGCGAGGGGTGGACCGGGGGTTCGTGACCGCGGAGTCGGCCATGGTGCTGTCCGTGCTGGTGGCGTTCACCATGGCGCTGGTCTGGGCGTTGCTCGTGGTGGCGGCGCAGATCCAGTGCGTGGACGCCGCCCGCACGGGCGCCCGGGCCGCCGCCCGGCAGGACCCGCCCGACGCCGTGGTGGAGGTGACCCGGGAGGCGGCCCCGCGTGGGGCGCGGGTGACGGTCGGCCGGGAGAACGACCAGGTCCGGGTGACGGTGGTGGCCAAGCCGCCGCTGCTGACCGGGGTGCCGTTCGAGGTGCGGGAGGAGGCCGTGGCGCTGGCGGAGGAGACCGTTGGGGCGGGCCAGGGCCAGGGTCAGGGCCCTGGCCCGGGTGCGGCGGCGGGGACGGGGGAGGTGGGGCGATGACGCGCCGGCCTCGCGATGGCTGTGCGGGCCTGAGAGGTGGGGCCGTGGATCGCGGCCCTGGCTGCGGGGACTTGGGTGGTGCGGCCGTGGATCGCCGCCGTGGTCACGGGGACTTGGGAGGTGGGGCTGTGGATCGCTGCCTCGGTCACGGGGACCTGGGAGGTGCGGCCGTGGATCGCAGTCCTGACCCCGGGGACCTGGGAGTTGGAGCCATGGATCGCCACCCCAGCCCCGCGGACCTGGGAGGTGGGCCATGAAGTGCCGTCGGCGAGAGCTTCGGTACTCGGATCGTGGGTCCGCCACCGTCTGGAGCCTCGGGGCGATTGCCGTGCTCTGTGTGGTCTTCGGTGCCGTGCTCGCCCTCGGGCAGGCCGTGGTCGTGCGGCATCGGGCGGCGGGCGGTGCGGATCTGGCGGCGCTCGCGGCGGCGGACCACTGGGCCGAGGGCGGTGCGGAGGCCTGTGCCCGAGCGGAGCGGGTGGCGGCCGCTCAGGGGGCCCGGTTGGTGCGGTGCGCGATCGTGGGCGAGACCTCGGACGTGACGGCGGCGTCGGGACGGGGGCCGTTCGCGGCGGAGGTCAGGGCCAGAGCGGGGCCGGCGGGGCCGGAGCCGCCAGGACCGGTGCCGTCCGCCCTGCGGTGAGGCACCTGACCCGGCCGCGGGTGAGGTACCTGCCCCAGGACGCGGGTGAGGCACCTGCTCCGGCCGCGGATCAGGCACTCGCCCCGGCCGCAGGTCAGGTACCTGCCCCAGACGCCGCGCCCCTCAGCCCTCGTCCGGCTTCTCCTCCGGCGCCCCTCGCAACAGCACCGTGAGGAGCCGTACGGCCCCCCGCTTGTGCAGCGGATCGTTGCCGTTGCCGCACTTGGGGGACTGGATGCAGGACGGGCAGCCGGACTCGCACTCGCAGCAGGCGATGGCCTCCCGGGTGGCGGCGAGCCAGGCGCGGGCGGTGTGGAAGGCGCGCTCGGCGAAGCCCGCTCCGCCGGGGTGGCCGTCGTAGACGAAGACCGTGGGCAGGAGCGTGTCGGGGTGGAGCGGCACCGACACGCCGCCGATGTCCCAGCGGTCGCAGGTCGCGAAGAGGGGCAGCATGCCGATCGAGGCGTGCTCGGCGGCGTGCAGGGAGCCGCCGAGGATCTCCGGGTTGATCCGGGCCTCGTCGAGCTGGTCCTCGGTGACCGTCCACCACACCGCGCGCGTGCGCAGCGTACGAGGAGGGAGGTCGAGTTTCGTCTCGCCCAGCACTTCGCCCGTGATGAGTCGTCTGCGAAGGAAGGAGACCACCTGGTTGGTGACTTCGACGGAGCCGTAGCAGAGGCGGCCGGCGCCCCAGGGCACCTCGATGTCCGTCTCCAGGACGGAGATGGACGTGGTGTCGCGGGCGACCGTCGAGTACGGCGGATCGGCCTGCTCGACCAGGGCGACCGAGTCCTCCAGGTCGAGGGAACGGACGAGGTAGGTGCGGCCCTGGTGCAGGTGCACGGCGCCCTCGTGGACCGTGGAGTGGGCGGCGGCCGCGTCCACCGTGCCGAGCAGCCGCCCCGTGCCCTCCTCGACGACCTGCACGGGCCGCCCGCCCGCGCCCCGGATGTCGGTCAGGTCGGCGGCCCGCTCCCGGCGCGTCCAGTGCCAGGCCTTCGTCCGGCGGCGCAGCAGCTTCGCGGCCTCCAGCTGCGGCAGCAGCTCTTCGCACGCGGGGCCGAAGAGGTCCAGGTCCTCCTCGGTCAGCGGGATCTCCGCGGCGGCGGCGCACAGGTGCGGGGCGAGGACGTAGGGGTTGTCGGGGTCGAGGACCGTGGATTCGACCGGTTGGTCGAACAGGGCCTCCGGATGGTGGACGAGGAAGGTGTCCAGCGGGTCGTCGCGGGCCACCAGCACCGCCAGGGCGCCCTGCCCGGAGCGGCCCGCGCGGCCCGCCTGCTGCCACAGGGACGCCCGCGTGCCCGGGTACCCGGCGATCACCACCGCGTCCAGCCCCGAGACGTCCACGCCCAGTTCCAGGGCCGTCGTGGCGGCGAGGCCGAGGAGTTCGCCGGAGTGCAGGGCGCGTTCGAGGGCGCGGCGCTCCTCGGGGAGGTAGCCACCGCGGTAGGCCGCGACACGCCGGACCAGGGAGCGGTCGACCTCGGCGAGCCGCTCCTGGGCGATCACCGAGATCAGCTCGGCGCCACGCCGGGAGCGCACGAAGGCCACGGAGCGCACGCCCTGCACGGTGAGGTCGGTGAGCAGGTCGGCGGTCTCGGCGGTGGCGGTACGCCGGACGGGCGCGCCCTTCTCGCCGTGCAGCTCGGTGAGCGGGGGCTCCCAGAGGGCGAAGACGAGTTCCCCGCGCGGGGAGGCGTCGTCGGCGACCTCGACCACCGGCAGGCCGGTCAGCCGGCGGGCGGCGACGGCGGGCTCGGCGGCGGTCGCGGAGGCCAGCAGGAAGACGGGCGAGGCGCCGTAGCGGGCGCACAGGCGGCGCAGGCGGCGCAGCACCTGGGCGACGTGCGAGCCGAAGACGCCCCGGTAGGTGTGGCACTCGTCGATGACGACGTACTTGAGCGACTTCAGGAAGGAGGACCAGCGGGGGTGGGACGGCAATATGCCCCGGTGCAGCATGTCGGGGTTGGTGAGGACGTAGTTCGCGTACTGGCGGATCCACTCGCGTTCCTCGAACGGCGTGTCGCCGTCGTACACGGCCGGGCGTACCGAGGTGCCCAGCGGTTGTGAAAGTTCCTTCACCGACCGGCACTGGTCCGCCGCGAGCGCCTTGGTGGGCGCGAGGTAGAGGGCGGTGGCGCCGCGGCCGTTGGGGGCCTCGGAGCCGTCCAGGAGGGCGGACAGGACGGGCACGAGGTAGGCGAGGGACTTCCCGGAGGCGGTGCCGGTGGCGACGACCACCGAGTCGCCGTCCAGGGCGTGCTCGGCGGCCAGCGCCTGGTGGGCCCAGGGGTGCTCGATGCCGCACGCCTGCACGGCCGCGATCACTTCCGAGCGAATCCGATCAGGCCAGACGGCATGCCGACCCGCGCGCGGGGGCAAGTGCTCCGTATGAGTGATGCGCGCGGAGCGGCTCGGCCCGGAGGCGAGCCGGTCCAGAACGGTGCCCGGAGACGGGCGGGACGCCGGGTCCGCCAGGGGTCGATCGGATCGGTGATTCTTGGCCATCGGCACCGAGTGTGTCACTGGCGTAGCGGACAATGGAGCCAAGGCGTCGTGCACGCCTGCCGGTAAGTGATTGAATGCCATCGCGGCTGGCGTTGCGTCCCGGGGGCCGCAAGCCGAGGTGTCCCGAGGGGCGACCGCTCGATAGCAAGGTGCTGGAGGATCCGTGGACCTGTCCCTGTCGACCCGTACCGTCGGCGATCGTACGGTCGTCGAGGTCGGTGGCGAAATCGATGTATACACCGCGCCCAAGCTGCGCGAGCAGCTGGTCGAGCTGGTGAACGACGGCAATTTCCACCTCGTCGTCGACATGGAGGGCGTGGACTTCCTCGACTCCACCGGGCTCGGCGTGCTGGTCGGCGGCCTGAAGCGGGTGCGTGCCCACGAGGGCTCGCTGCGCCTGGTCTGCAACCAGGAGCGCATTTTGAAGATCTTCCGTATCACCGGCCTCACCAAGGTGTTCCCGATCCACACCTCGGTCGAGGAAGCGGTGGCGGCCACCGACTGACACCGGGCCGATCGCCGGGTCCGGGCCGCCCATCGGTCCGGACGCCGGTCGGTCCCGCCCCGGGCCGGTGTGTCCGGGGCCCAGATGTTCATCAGGGGGTGTGGGCTTTCGGCGGCCCCGCCCCCGGACCGCACGCCCGTAGTCGTGAGGGGGATGCATGGCCACCGTGGAACTCCGCTTCAGCGCGCTGCCCGAGCACGTCCGGACCGCCCGGCTGGTGGCGGCCGCGGTGGCGCGCAGGGCCGGAGTGGACGAGGCCGTCCTCGACGAGGTTCGGCTCGCCGTCGGCGAGGCCTGCTCCCGTGCCGTCGGGCTGCATCAGAGCAGTGGCATCACGGCACCCGTGAAGGTCGCGCTGATCGAGGAGGAGAAACAGTTCTCCATCGAGGTCGGCGACGAGGCCCCGCATGCCGCCCCCGCCGAGCGGGTGGCCGGTGGTGCCGCCGCGGACGCGGATGTGGAGGCGGAGGAGGACGAGATGGGCCTCGCCGTCATCAGCGGCCTCGTGGACGACGTGGAGGTCAGCACGGGCGAGAACGGCGGGCTCATCCGCATGAGCTGGCCCACCGCCCCGCCGGCCGCGGCACTCGCCTGAACCCCCGCGCACAGCGCATCGAAGGGCCCTGCTGAACAGGGCCCTTCGTGTTGCTTCCAGCCCCGTTTCCGGCGACCCTGGAATTCGTGAAGCAATTCACGATCGATAGCCCGATAATTCGATCAAGCATCAATGTGGTCGTCAATGCCTTTGAGGCATTACCACTTTCGGGTTCCCTGGCGTGACCTCGATCATTTGCTGAAGAGCACAAGAAGGCCAATTTCGTTTACCGCGCCCTGTTTAGATCACGATCGGGTACCTACAATCCGTCCACATCTTGAGCTCAGCCCAAGCGTCAAGGAGGACGAATGGCGGGGCTTTCTACCCCTCATCAGTTGGGTCATCCCACAACCTTCGCAGCAGCGGTCCTGACCGACGACAACCGGATCATCGTGGCGGTGATCGCGGCCGTCGCCCTGGCCGCGCTCGTGGTCGCGGGCGTCCTGGTGCGCCAGGTGCTGGCAGCGGGCGAGGGCACCGAGAGCATGAAGCGGATCGCCGAGGCGGTCCAGGAGGGTGCCAAGGCGTATCTCGCCCGGCAGTTGCGCACGCTCGGCGTATTCGCCGTCGTCGTCTTCTTCCTGCTCATGCTGCTGCCCGCGGACGACTGGAATCAGCGTGCCGGACGGTCGGTGTTCTTCCTGATCGGTGCGGTGTTCTCGGCGGCCACCGGCTATATCGGCATGTGGCTGGCCGTGCGCAGCAATGTGCGGGTCGCCGCGGCGGCCCGGGAAGCGACCCCGGGCCCGGGTGAACCGCAAAAGGATCTCACCACCGTTTCGCACACCGCGATGAAGATCGCATTTCGCACCGGCGGCGTCGTCGGCATGTTCACGGTGGGGCTCGGCCTGCTGGGCGCCTCCTGTGTGGTGCTGGTGTACGCGGCCGACGCGCCGAAGGTGCTCGAGGGCTTCGGCCTCGGCGCCGCCCTGATCGCCATGTTCATGCGTGTGGGCGGCGGCATCTTCACCAAGGCCGCCGACGTCGGCGCCGACCTGGTCGGCAAGGTCGAACAGGGCATTCCGGAGGACGACCCGCGTAATGCCGCGACCATCGCCGACAACGTGGGCGACAACGTCGGCGACTGCGCCGGCATGGCGGCCGACCTGTTCGAGTCGTACGCCGTCACCCTGGTGGCCGCGCTGATCCTCGGCAAGGCCGCCTTCGGCGACTCCGGGCTCGCGTTTCCGCTGCTCGTGCCCGCCATCGGTGTGCTCACCGCCATGATCGGCATCTTCGCGGTCGCCCCGCGGCGCGCCGACCGCAGCGGTATGACGGCGATCAACCGCGGCTTCTTCATCTCCGCGGTGATCTCCCTCGCGCTGGTCGCGGTCGCGGTCTTCGTCTACCTGCCCGCGAAGTACTCCGACCTCGCCGGCGTCACCGACGCGGCGATCCGGGGCAAGAGCGGCGACCCGCGGATCCTCGCGCTGGTCGCGGTCGCCATCGGCATCCTGCTCGCCGCCGTGATCCAGCAGCTGACCGGCTACTTCACCGAGACCAACCGCCGCCCGGTCCGGGACATCGGCAAGACCTCCCTCACGGGCCCGGCCACCGTCATCCTCTCCGGCATCTCGCTGGGTCTGGAATCGGCCGTCTACACCGCCCTGCTCATCGGCCTCAGCGTGTACGGGGCGTTCCTGCTCGGCGGTACGTCGATCATGCTGGCGCTGTTCGCGGTCGCGCTGGCCGGCACCGGTCTGCTCACCACGGTCGGCGTGATCGTCGCCATGGACACGTTCGGGCCGGTCTCCGACAACGCGCAGGGCATCGCCGAGATGTCCGGCGACGTCACGGGCGCGGGCGCGCAGGTGCTCACCAACCTGGACGCGGTCGGCAACACCACCAAGGCCATCACCAAGGGCATCGCCATCGCCACCGCCGTCCTAGCGGCCTCGGCGCTCTTCGGGTCCTACCGGGACGCGATCACCACCAACGTCCAGGACGTCGGGGCGAAGCTCACCGGGCCGGGTTCGCCGCTGAGCCTGTCGCTGGACATCTCGCAGCCCAACAACCTGGTCGGCCTCATCGCGGGCGCCGCGGTCGTCTTCCTCTTCTCCGGACTCGCCATCAACGCCGTGTCGCGGTCGGCCGGTTCGGTGGTGTTCGAGGTGCGGCGGCAGTTCCGCGAGCACCCCGGGATCATGGACTACACCGAGAAGCCCGAGTACGGGCGCGTCGTCGACATCTGCACCAAGGACGCCCTGCGCGAGCTGGCCACGCCCGGTCTGCTCGCCGTCATGGCGCCGATCTTCGTCGGGTTCACGCTCGGCGTCGGCGCGCTCGGCTCCTACCTCGCCGGCGCGATCGGCGCGGGCACGCTGATGGCGGTGTTCCTCGCCAACTCCGGTGGCGCCTGGGACAACGCCAAGAAGCTGGTGGAGGACGGTCATCACGGCGGCAAGGGCAGCGAGGCCCACGCGGCCACGGTGATCGGCGACACGGTCGGCGACCCCTTCAAGGACACCGCGGGGCCGGCGATCAACCCGCTGCTGAAGGTCATGAACCTGGTCTCGCTGCTCATCGCACCCGCGGTGATCAAGTTCTCCTACGGCAGCGACAAGAACATCGGGGTACGCATCGCGATCGCGATCCTGGCGCTCGTGGTGATCGTCGTCTCGGTGTACGTCTCCAAGCGCCGCGGCATCGCGGTCGGCGACGAGGAGAGCAGCGAGCGGGTCTCCAACTCGGCTGATCCGGCAGTGGTTTCGTAGGCCCTCTCCACCGGGCCTGGTCAACGGGCGGGCGGGCGGCGCGTACTGACGCGCCGCCCGCCCGTCTCGCTGTGTGGGCTCGCCCACGTCGTGAGCCTTCTCTCCATGGTGTAAAGAGTCACAAAAGCTGACTTACAGGGCGTTCGGCATGTGGAGGGCGCGGGTCCGCGTGTAGATTCCGGGGGCCGAGAGCCATGGAAGGGACCAATCCGGTGAACAAGAAGCTCGCGGCCGCACTGTCCGGCGGTGCGGTACTGGTAGTGGCGCTGTCGGGATGCAGCAGCAAGAAGGACAGCGCACCCGATCCCAAGCTGGTGGCCTGGGCCAAGACGGTGTGCGACGCGGTACCCGCGCAGGACGCCAAGATCAGGTCTGCCAACGCGTCGATCGCCAAGATCGCCACGGACAGCGACCTGCCGCCCAAGACGGCCAAGGCGACGTACTCGCAGGCCTTCCAGGACATGGCCGACGGCTACAAGGCGCTCGCCGCCGCCATCAGCGGCGCCGGAGCGCCCCCCGGGGTCGACGACGGCGCCAAGCGGCAGCAGGACGCCGCCAAGAACCTGAGCGGCCTCTCCTCCTCGTACGCCGGCCTGAAGAAGCAGGTCGACGAGCTCGACACCAAGGACCAGGGCAAGTTCGCCCAGGGCCTGCGCGGGGTCGCCGACCAGACGAAGCAGATCGGCGAGCAGAGCAACAGCGGCACGGAGGCGCTGAAGCGGCTGGAGCAGGGCGACGTCAAGGCGGCCATGGCCAAGCAGCCCAGCTGCCAGGTCGCCGCGTCGGCGTCGGCCTCGGCCACGACAGGCTGACATCGGTCCACGGCTCGCGCTGAGGCAGCCTCCGGCAACCCGCGCGGGCCACAATGGGGGGCGTGACAGACTCCGGCCTCGCCCCCCTGCCCGCCACCGACCGGCCCGACGTCGCCGCACGCCTGCGCGACGCCCTGCTCGCCGCCTCCTTCACCGCCGACGGGCTGCTCGATCTGCTCGGCGCCCCCGCCTACGCGGCGCTGGCCCGCAGCGAGACCGTGCCCGCCCTGCGGGCCACCCGCGGCGACACGCCGCTGGAGACACTCGTACGGCTCTTCCTGCTCCAGCAACCGGCGCCGCACGCGCGCGTGGCGGCCGTTCTGCCGGTCGAGGAGGCCCTGGAGAGCGGGTGGCTCACCCGCGTGGGCGGCGACGAGGTGGCCGCCACCGTGGATGTACGGCCCTACGGCGGTCCCGGCGGCGAGGACTGGTTCATCGTGTCCGACCTGGGCTGCGCGGTCGGCGGTGCGGGCGGCATCGGACAACGGGACGAGGCGGTCGTCCTGGGCGTGGGCGGTGCCTCCACGACCCTGGCCGGCATCACCGTCCGTACGCCTGTCGCCGCCGCGCTCGACCTCGGCACCGGCTCCGGTATCCAGGCGCTGCACGCCTCCCAGCACGCCACGCGGGTGACGGCCACCGATCTCAACCCGCGCGCGCTGCACATCACCGCGCTCACGCTCGCGCTCTCCGGCGCGCCGGCCGCCGACCTGCGCGAGGGCTCGCTGTTCGAGCCGGTGCGGGACGACGAGACGTTCGATCTGATCGTGTCCAACCCGCCGTTCGTGATCTCGCCGGGTGCCCGGCTGACGTACCGGGACGGCGGCATGGGCGGGGACGATCTGTGCCGCTCGCTCGTTCAACAGGCGGGGGAACGGCTGAACGAGGGCGGGTTCGCGCAGTTCCTCGCCAACTGGCAGCACGTCGCAGGGGAGGACTGGCAGGACAGACTCAGGTCATGGGTGCCGCGCGGGTGCGATGCCTGGATCGTGCAGCGCGAGGTGCAGGACATCACACAGTACGCCGAGCTGTGGCTCAGGGACGCCGGCGATCACCGCGGTGACCCCGCGGAGTACCAGGCGCGGTACGACGCCTGGCTCGACGAGTTCGAGGCACGCAAGGTCAAGGCCGTCGGGTTCGGCTGGATCACCCTGCGCAGGACCGGGGCCGCCGAGCCCTCGGTCACCGTGGAGGAGTGGCCGCACCCGGTCGAACAGCCGCTCGGAGAGGCGATCCGGGCGCACTTCGACCGGCTCGACTTCCTGCGGGAGTACGACGACGCGGCCCTGCTCGAAGGCCACTTCAGGCTGGCCGCCGAGGTGGTCCAGGAGCAGGTCGGGCTGCCCGGCGCCGAGGACCCCGAGCACGTGGTGCTGCGTCAGCACCGCGGGATGCGTCGCGCCACGAAGGTGGACACGGTCGGCGCGGGCTTCGCGGGGGTGTGCGACGGCACGCTGAGCGCCGGCCGCATCCTGGACGCCATCGCCCAGCTCGTCGGCGAGGATCCGGTGCTGCTGCGCGACCGCACGCCGGCGCAGATCCGGCTGCTGGTGGAGCAGGGCTTCCTGGAACCGGTGGTGTGAGGCGGACCGGTGGTGTGCGGCGGGGTACGGCGGCCGGGCCGGGTGCCGTAGCCCGGCTACCCGAGCCGTCGTACCCGCGTCCGGATCGGCGTCGTATGCCGGTGGCACGGGCCGGGACGCGCCGCTGCCGGTAAAACGGCCGGAAAAGGACGGGTGCCGGGCCGGGGCGATCTTGTTCGAGTGTGTGTTCGAAGTCACGTCGACCTTCCGTTCACCCCGATGTCGCTCTCCCGTCTCTCACGCGTGCCACCCTCCCCGCGCTGGGTAGGGGCGGACGGCACGAAAGGGGCGGGCGGGCCATGGAGAGCGGGCCGGCGATCTTCGCGGGAGTGGTGTTCGCCCTGTTCGGGGGCGCCCTGCTGGTGTGGACGGGCGCCCGGGTGCGGCGTGGCGAACCAGTCGCGCAGGGTGTGAGCCAGGTCGCATCGGCCACCCTCGCCGGCGCTGCCGGCGTCCTCGCGCTGGGCCTCGGCGCGTACTGCCTCACCCGCCTCTGACGTCGGCGGCCGTACTGCCGTACGAGTAAGGGGAGTGTCACGCTCCGGACAGGGGACGGGGGTCGCCGGACACTCCGGGCGGCAGGAATGCCGGTAGTCGGGTTACCGTTCGAGTGGCCGTTGTGGGCTTTTCCCGTTTGACACGGGGGCGGGATGTACCGTCACACTCCGCAGCGTCACACGAGCCAGAAGCACGCCGCGAACCCCGGGACACAGGCCTGGGGAGGCCCCAGCGTCGACCGGAGAGAAGAGCGAAGTTGTCCCCGACCAGCGAGACCGCACAGGGCGGCCGCCGACTCGTCATCGTCGAGTCGCCTGCCAAGGCGAAGACGATCAAGGGCTACCTGGGCCCCGGCTACGTAGTCGAAGCGAGCGTCGGGCACATCCGTGACCTTCCCAACGGCGCCGCGGAGGTGCCGGAGAAGTACACCGGCGAGGTCCGCCGCCTCGGCGTGGACGTCGAGCACGACTTCGAGCCGATCTATGTCGTCAACGCCGACAAGAAGGCCCAGGTCAAGAAGCTCAAGGACCTGCTGAAGGACTCCGACGAACTCTTCCTCGCCACCGATGAGGACCGCGAGGGCGAGGCCATCGCGTGGCACCTCCTGGAGGTCCTGAAGCCCAAGGTCCCGGTCAAGCGCATGGTGTTCCACGAGATCACCAAGGACGCGATCCGCGAGGCCGTCGCCAACCCGCGCGATCTCAACCAGCGCATGGTCGACGCCCAGGAGACCCGCCGCATCCTCGACCGCCTCTACGGCTACGAGGTCTCGCCGGTCCTGTGGAAGAAGGTCATGCCCCGCCTGTCGGCAGGCCGGGTCCAGTCCGTCGCCACGCGACTCGTCGTGGAGCGGGAACGCGAGCGCATCGCGTTTCGTTCTGCCGAGTACTGGGACCTGACGGGCACCTTCGCGACCGGCCGCGCGGGGGATCCGTCGGACCCGTCGTCGCTGGTCGCCCGCCTGCAGACCGTCGACGGCCGCCGGGTCGCGCAGGGCCGCGACTTCGACTCCCTGGGACAGCTCAAGAGCGAGAACACCCTCCACCTCGACGAGGCGAACGCCCGCGCCCTCGCCGCCGCCCTGGAGAACACCCGCTTCTCGGTGCGCTCGGTCGAGTCCAAGCCGTACCGCCGCTCGCCGTACGCCCCGTTCCGTACGACGACGCTGCAGCAGGAGGCCAGCCGCAAGCTCGGCTTCGGCGCGAAGGCCACGATGCAGGTCGCGCAGAAGCTGTACGAGAACGGCTACATCACGTACATGCGTACGGACTCCACGACGCTGAGCGACACCGCGATCACGGCAGCCCGCGCCCAGGTCACGCAGCTGTACGGCGCCGACTACCTGCCCCCGCAGCCGCGCACCTACGCCGCCAAGGTCAAGAACGCCCAGGAGGCGCACGAGGCGATCCGCCCCTCGGGTGATCGTTTCCGCACTCCGGCGGAGACCGGCCTGACCGGCGACCAGTTCAAGCTCTACGAGCTGATCTGGAAGCGGACCGTCGCCTCCCAGATGAAGGACGCGACCGGGAACAGCGTGACCGTGAAGATCGGCGGCACCGCCGCCGACGGCCGGGACGTCGAGTTCAGCGCCTCCGGCAAGACGATCACCTTCCACGGCTTCCTGAAGGCCTACGTCGAGGGCGCCGACGACCCGAACGCCGAGCTGGACGACCGCGAGCGCCGCCTGCCGCAGGTCGCCGAGGGCGACCCGCTGTCCGCCGAGGAGATCACGGTCGACGGGCACGCCACCAAGGCGCCGGCCCGCTACACCGAGGCCTCCCTGGTCAAGGAGCTGGAAGAGCGCGAGATCGGCCGCCCGTCGACGTACGCGTCGATCATCGGCACGATCCTCGACCGCGGCTACGTGTTCAAGAAGGGCACGGCCCTGGTGCCGTCCTTCCTGTCCTTCGCCGTGGTCAACCTCCTGGAGAAGCACTTCGGGCGGCTCGTCGACTACGACTTCACCGCCAAGATGGAGGACGACCTCGACCGCATCGCCCGCGGCGAGGCCCAGGCCGTGCCGTGGCTGAAGCGCTTCTACTTCGGCGAGGGCACGGTCACGGGTGCGGCCGAGGCCGGCAACGGCGACGGGGACCACCTCGGTGGCCTCAAGGAGCTGGTGACCGACCTGGGCGCGATCGACGCGCGCGAGGTGTCCTCGTTCCCGGTGGGCAACGACATCGTGCTGCGCGTGGGCCGCTACGGCCCGTACATCGAGCGCGGTGAGAAGGACGCCGAGGGCCACCAGCGTGCGGACATCCCCGAGGACCTCGCGCCGGACGAGCTGTCCGTCGAGCTCGCCGAGGAACTGCTCGCCAAGCCGAGCGGCGACTTCGAGCTGGGCACCGACCCGCAGACCGGCCACCAGATCATCGCCAAGGACGGCCGCTACGGCCCCTACGTCACCGAGGTGCTCCCCGAGGGCACCCCGAAGACCGGCAAGAACGCGGTCAAGCCGCGCACGGCCTCCCTGTTCAAGTCCATGTCGCTGGACACGGTGACCCTCGCGGACGCCCTGCAGCTGATGTCGCTGCCGCGGGTCGTCGGCACCGACGCCGACGGCGTGGAGATCACCGCGCAGAACGGCCGCTACGGCCCGTACCTGAAGAAGGGCACGGACTCGCGCTCGCTGCAGACCGAGGACCAGCTCTTCACGATCACGCTGGAGGAGGCGCAGGCGATCTACGCCCAGCCGAAGCAGCGTGGCCGGGCCGCCGCCAAGCCGCCGCTGAAGGAGCTGGGCGAGGACCCGGTCTCCGCCAAGCCGGTCGTGGTCAAGGACGGCCGCTTCGGTCCGTACGTCACCGACGGCGAGACCAACGCGACCCTGCGCTCCGGCGACAGTGTGGAAACGATCACTCCGGAGCGTGGCTTCGAGCTGCTCGCCGAGAAGCGGGCGAAGGCGCCCGCCAAGAAGACGGCGAAGAAGGCCACGGCCAAGAAGGCTCCGGCGAAGAAGACCGCCGCCACCGCCAAGAAGACGGCGGCGAAGAAGACGACCGCGGCCGCGAAGAAGACCACGGCGAAGAAGACGACCGCCAAGAAGGCGACGGCTTCGAAGGCGACGGCTCCCGGCACCGAGGACTGACGCTCCTTCGGGTCGCGGGACCGCTCTCAGGCTTCGCGAAACGAACGCCCCGGCATCACTTTGGTGTCGGGGCGCGCGCATGTCCGGGCGGCCTGGGTGTGGTGTCGGTGGCTGCCGATAGGCTGAACGCATGACGCGAGCCGAGCAGCCAACGGCCCCCACCACAGAACCGGACGACGCCCTGGTCGCGGACTCCCGCGAGCGCGCCGTCCGCTCCCTGCTGCGCCGGCCGGAGCTGCGGCGCCTGTGGAGCGCGCAGCTCGTGAGCGGTGTCGGCGACACCCTCGCGCTGCTCGTGCTGGTTCTCCTGGTCCTCCAGACGGCCATCGCCGAGGGCTCCTTCGGCGGCGGCTACCGCGGCGTGGCGTTCGCAGTGGCGACCGTCTTCGCCGCGCGCATCCTCGCCGCCCTGCTCTTCGGCGCGGTGCTCCTCGGCCCGCTGACCACGCTCACCTCCCAGGACGGCCCGCTCGACCGCCGCTGGACCATGGTCGGCGCCGACGGCCTGCGGGCCGCGCTGCTGATCGTCGCGCCCCTGTGGATCGACTGGACCCCGGACAACGCGCTCGCCGTCCTGCTGGTCACCGTCTTCGTCACCGGCGTCGCCGAACGGCTGTGGACGGTGTGCCGGGAGAGCGCGGCCCCCGCCCTGCTGCCCGCCCCGCCCCGGAGGGGGCGACGGTACGGCCGCTCCCCGACCACCTGGACGCCCTGCGCCGCCTCGCGCTGCGCACCAGCTTCCTGGCGGTCCCGCTGGCGGCCGCCGCCCTGGTCGTCGCCGCGCTGCTGAACAACCTGCTCGGCACCGTGGTGGTCTGGTTCGACCAGCACCAGGCGGCTCTCGGTTCGTATGTGGCGGCTGGACTGTTCGCCGCGTCCCTGTCCGTGGTCACCTTCCTGGAGCTGCCCGACACGCGCACCCCGCGCCCGCGCTCCCCGCTGGAGGGCCTGCGCCGGCCGCGCACCGGCACGGGCGTCGACAAGGGTCGTACGGGCGCCATCCCGCTGCTCGTCCCGGCCTGCGCCGCCGTGGCCGGCGCCATCGCCGCCGCGGTCTCGGTGTGCGTGCTGCACGCCAAGGACCTGCGCGGCGGCCCGGTCCTGTACGGCCTGCTCGTGCTGGGCCTGACCGGCGGCGTCGCCGTCGGCATCCGTACGGCGTCCTCGGTGCTGCCCTCGCTCTCGCGCCGCCGGCTCCTGGCCCTCGCGATCGCCTTCACCGGCATCGCCCTGCTGGCCGCCGGACTGGTCCCGGACGTCACCACGGTGCTGCTGATCGTCACGCTGGCCGGTGTGACCGCCGGCGTGGCGGCCAACACCGGGCACGCCCTGCTCGACCAGGAGACCGAGGAGTACCGCAGGGCCCGCACCACCGAGCACCTGCACGCGGTCGTGCGGGTCTTCATAGCGCTCGGCGCCCTGATCGCGCCCGTGGTCGCGGGGCTCATCGGCCGGCACCGGCTGGAGAACGGCAGGTTCGTCTTCGCGCACGGCGGCGCCTCGTTCACGCTGATGCTGGTCGGCGCGCTGCTGCTGCCGGTGGCCGCGCTCGTCCTCGCCAAGGTCGACGACCGCTCCGGCATCCCGCTGCGGCAGGATCTCAAGGACGCGCTGCTCGGCGGCGACGACCCGGTCACGGCACCCGCGACGAACGGCTTCTTCATCGCCCTGGAGGGCGGCGACGGCGCCGGCAAGTCCACCCAGGCCGAGGCGCTCGCGGAGTGGATCCGGGACAAGGGCCACGAGGTCGTCCTCACCCGCGAGCCGGGCGCCACCCCCGTGGGCAAGCGGCTGCGCTCGATCCTGCTGGACGTGTCCTCGGCGGGCCTGTCGCACCGCGCGGAGGCGCTGCTCTACGCCGCCGACCGGGCCGAGCACGTCGACACCGTCGTACGACCCGCCCTGGAGCGCGGCGCGGTCGTCATCTCCGACCGGTACATCGACTCGTCCGTGGCCTACCAGGGCGCGGGCCGCGACCTGTCCCCGACCGAGATCGCCCGCATCAACCGCTGGGCGACCGACGGGCTCGTCCCGCACCTCACCGTCCTGCTGGACGTCTCGCCGGAGGCCGCCCGCGAGCGGTTCACCGAGGCGCCGGACCGGCTGGAGTCGGAGCCCGCCGAGTTCCACGCGCGCGTGCGGGCCGGTTTCCTCACGCTCGCCGCCTCCGACCCCGGCCGCTACCTGGTCGTGGACGCCGGGCAGGAGCCCGAGGCCGTCACCACCGTGATCCGGCACCGGCTCGACACCGTGCTGCCGCTGTCCGAGGCCGAGGTCAAGGCCCAGGAGGAGGCGCGGAAGCAGGCCGAGGAGGAAGCCCGCCGCAAGGCCGAGGAAGAGGCCGCACGCAAGGCCGAGGAGGAGCGCCTGGAGCGTGAGCGCCAGGAGCAGCTCGCCAAGCTGCGCGCCGAGGAGGAGGAGCGCAAGCGCCGCGAGCTGGAGGAGGCGCAGCGCCGCGAGGCCGAACGGCAGGCGGAGGAGGCCCGGCAGCGGGCCGAGGAAGCCGCGCGCCGGGCGGAGGAGGAGCGGCTGCGGCTCCTCGCCGAGGAGAAGGCCCGCGCCGAGGAAGAGGCCCGCCGCAGGGCCGAGGAGGAGCGGCGGCGCAGGCAGGCCGAGGAAGAGGCCCGGCTGCGCGCCGAGGAAGAGGCCCGGCAGGCCCGGCTGCGTGCCGAGGAGGAAGCACGTCGCCTGGAGAAGCAGCGCAAGGCCGAGGAGGCCCTGCTGCGCGCGGAGGAGGCCCGCCGTCAGGCGGCCGAGGCCGCGGCTGCCGCCGACGCGGCGGCGCTCAAGCCCAGCACCCCGCAGCCGCCGGTGCGGGGCGTGACCCCGGACGCGGCGACGACCGTGCCGACGCCGGTGGTCTCGCCGGGCGCGGAGGAGACGGTGCCGACGCCGGCCGTGTCTCCCGGCGCGGACGAGACGACGGTGCTGCGGCCGGTGCGCGAGGAGCGGGCCGGAGACACCCGCCCGGCCCAGGCCGGCCCCGACTCCGAGGTGACGGCCGAGCTGCCGCAGCCGCCGGTCGCGTCTCCGGGTGCGGACGAGACGGCGGTACTGCGGCCGGTGACTCCAGGTGCGGCGGACGAGACCACGGTGCTGCCGCCGGTGACCCCGGGTGCGGCGGACGAGACGACGGTGCTGCCGCCCGTGACCCGGGGTGCGGCGGACGAGACGGCGGTGCTGCCGCCCGTGTCCGCCGAAGAGACGGCCGTACTGCCGCCGGTGGCCCCCGGCGCCGCCGACGAGACCGCCGTACTGCCACCCGTGCGGGGCGACGCCCCGGCGGACCGGGTGCCGCCCGGCTTCTTCCGGGACGAGCGGCCGGCCGCGGGCCCTGACGGCTCCGAGGGCCGTACGCGCGAGATGCCCCAGGTCGACGCGGACGGCGCACCCCGCCGCCGGCCGCGCCCGGACTGGGCCGAGGAGACCCCGCTGGACGACCTGCCGTCGCTGGCGGACGAGCTGCTCGGGTCGTACGACGAGCAGCAGTACGGGGAGCCCGGCGAGGACCAGGGCCGGCGTGGCCGGGGTCGCCGCGGCTGAGCAGGAACAGCGGATCTCGGGCGGCGCCCGTCGGAGCACCTCGGTGCGCTGACGGGCGCCGCCCTCGTTGTCAGTGCGGACCCGCACAATGGATTCCGGAACGCGGAATGTGACGGAAGGGCGGCGTGACCCATGACCGTGTGGGACGACCTCGTCGGGCAGGAGAAGGTGAGCGCGGTGCTCGACGCCGCCGCGCGGGACGCCGACGCCCTGGTCACGGCCGCCGCGGCGGACGAGCCGCTGCCGGAGGCGTCGAAGATGACCCACGCCTGGCTGTTCACCGGCCCGCCCGGCGCGGGCCGGAACCAGGCGGCGCGGGCCTTCGCCGCCGCCCTGCAGTGCGTGAGCCCCGACCGCGCCCTCGGCGGATCCCCCGGCTGCGGCTTCTGCGACGGCTGCCACACCGCGCTGCTCGGCACCCACGCGGACGTCACCACGGTCGCCGCCGTGGGCGCCGAGATCCTGGTGAAGGACATGCGGGACACCGTCCGCAAGTCGTTCACCTCCCCGGCGAACGGCCGCTGGCAGATCATCCTGGTCGAGGACGCCGAGCGGCTGAACGAGAAGTCGGCCAACGCCGTCCTCAAGGCCGTCGAGGAGCCCGCCCCGCGGACGGTCTGGCTGCTGTGCGCCCCCTCGGTCGAGGACGTCCTGCCCACGATCCGCTCCCGCTGCCGCCACCTGACCCTGCGGACGCCCTCGGTCGAGGCGGTCGCCGACATGCTCGTACGCCGTGACGGCATCGAACCCGAGGTCGCCGCGGCCGCCGCCCGCGCCACCCAGGGCCATGTCGACCGGGCCCGCCGGTTGGCCACCGACCCGGCGGCCCGCGAGCGCCGTGCCGCCGTGCTCCGGCTCCCGCTGCGCCTGGACGAGGTGGGCGCCTGCCTCAGGGCGGCCCAGGAGCTGGTCGACGCGGCCGCCGAGGACGCCAAGCAGCTCGCCGAGGAGATGGACGGCAAGGAGACCGAGGAGCTGAAGGCGGCGCTCGGCGCGGTCCAGGGCGGCCGGCTGCCGCGCGGTACGGCGGGCGTGATGAAGGACCTCGAGGACATGCAGAAGCGCCGCAGAACCCGCACCCAGCGCGACAGCCTGGACGTGGCGCTCGGCGACCTCACCGGCTTCTACCGCGACGTCCTCGCCCTCCAGCTCGGCTCACGGGTCGCCATCGCCAACGGCGACACCGAGGACGCCCTGGAGCGGTTGGCCCGCGGCAGCTCCCCGGAGGCCACGCTGCGCCGCATCGAGGCGATCGCCGCCTGCCGCGAGGCCCTGGACCGCAACGTGGCTCCGCTGCTGGCGGTGGAGGCGATGACGATGGCACTGCGGGCGGGGTGAGCCGGGCGTACGGTGGTTGACGGACCGCGTCCCTCGTACGAGGCCACAGTCCGAACGCGCCGCACCCATCCCGTCGCTCAGCGTTACGCTCGTCCGATGCACACCTGGCCTTCCCCCCGCCGGAACCGCAGCACCCGGACCCGGATCGGAACTGGGACCCGAAACCGGACCCGGGCGACCGCGCGCGTCTCGGGCAGCCTGCTCGCGGCCGCCGCGCTGCTCGTGTCCGCCTGTTCCTCCGGTAGCTCGACCACGTCGTCCGGCAACGCGGCGGAGGCGGCGCTGGCCGCGCTGCCGCGGTCCACACCGCCGGCGCTGTCGTCGTACTACACCCAGCACCTGCACTGGCGCAGCTGCGGAGCCCCCGGCTTCCAGTGCGCCACGATGAAGGCGCCACTGGACTACGCCAAGCCCGGCGCGGGTGACATCCGGCTCGCCGTCGCCCGCAAGAAGGCCACCGGCAAGGAGAAGCCGATCGGCTCGCTGCTGGTCAACCCCGGCGGCCCGGGCGGCTCCGCGATCGACTACCTCCAGCAGTACGCGGGCATCGGCTATCCCGCCGAGATCCGCGCCCGCTACGACATGGTCGCGATGGACCCACGGGGCGTCGCCCGCAGCGAGCCCGTCGAATGCCTCGACGGACCCCGGATGGACACCTTCACGCAGACGGACAACACGCCCGACGACCAGCGGGAGACGAACGCGCTGGTGGGCGAGTACAAGACGTTCGCCGACAGCTGCGGGGCGCACTCGGCGAAGCTGCTGCGGCACGTGTCCACCGTCGAGGCGGCGCGGGACATGGACATCCTGCGGGCGGTGCTCGGCGACCCCCGGCTGAACTACGTGGGGGCGTCGTACGGCACCTTCCTCGGGGCGACGTACGCCGGGCTGTTCCCGGAGCGGGTGGGCCGCCTGGTGCTGGACGGGGCGATGGACCCCTCCCTTGACGCCGAAAAGCTCAACCTGGGCCAGACGGCGGGCTTCGAGACGGCGTTCCAGGCGTTCGCGAAGGACTGCGTACGCCAGCCCGACTGCCCGCTCGGCGGCAGGGGCACGACACCCGCCCAGGTCGGCGACCACCTCGAGGCCTTCTTCCGCAGGCTGGACGCGCACCCCATCCCCGGGGGCGAGGCGGACCACCGCATGCTCGGCGAGGCGCTGGCCACCACCGGGGTGATCGCGGCGATGTACGACCAGGGGACCTGGGAGCAGCTGCGCGAGGCGCTGACCTCGGCGATGGAGAAGAACGACGGCGCGGGCCTGCTCGCCCTCTCCGACAGCTACTACGAACGCGACGCGCACGGCCGCTACAGCAACCTGATGATGGCCAACTCCGCCGTGAACTGCCTCGACCTCCCGCCCGCCTTCAGCAGCCCCGAGCAGGTGGAGAAGGCCCTCCCGCAGTTCGAGAAGGCGTCCCCGGTCTTCGGCAGGAGCCTGGCCTGGGCCTCGCTGAACTGCGCGTACTGGCCGGTCAAGGCCACGGGCGGGCCGCACCGCATCGAGGCGAAGGGCGCGGCACCCATCCTCGTGGTCGGCACCACCCGCGACCCGGCGACCCCCTACCCCTGGGCCCAGTCCCTCGCCCGCCAGCTCTCCTCGGGCCGCCTGCTGACCTATGTCGGCGACGGCCACACCGCCTACGGCCGCGGCAGCTCCTGCATCGACTCGGCGATCGACACCTACCTCCTCCACGGCACCCCGCCGCCCCCCGGAAAGCGCTGCTCATAGCCCCTCCAGCCCGCCCCGGACCCCCGCGCTCCGGGGCGTGTACGAAGCACCTCCGGAAACTGTGTAGACTTACCGACGTTGCTGATCGCACCATAAGTGCGGACGGCGTGCCGCTTTAGCTCAGATGGCCAGAGCAACGCACTCGTAATGCGTAGGTCTCGGGTTCGAATCCCGAAAGCGGCTCTTCTGGACCCCAGGTCGGACAGTGTCTGACTTGGGGTTTTCTCGTTCATCGCGGTGTGTCCGGTGCTCTGCTGGCTAATCTTCAGGCGTGACCACCGAGTTGACGTTGTTGCCCCGAGTTTCCTGTCGTGGACAGGAGATAACGGCGCCTCGGCTGCGTGGACTGCTGGCGCTGCTCGCTGCGGATCTGCGGGCCGGGTGCAGTACGGGGCGGCTGGTGGAGGGGCTGTGGCCGGACGAGTTGCCGGAGCGGCCGGGCAAGGCCGTGCAGGTGCTGGTGTCGCGGCTCAGGGCTCAGGTGGGTGCCGGGCTGATCGTGAGTACGCCGACGGGGTACCGGCTCGCGCTGGGCGAGGCGCAGGTCGACAGCTCGGCGCTGCTGTCGTACGAGGCCGCGGGCGCCGAGCGGGCACGGGCGGGGGACCACGCGGGCGCTCTGGCGCGGGCAGAGGCGGGTCTGGCGCTGTGGGACGGCGGTCTGGGGGCCGGAGAGGGCGAGGAGCTGCGCGATCCGGTCACCGCGCTGCGTGCCGACCGGGTCCCGGTGTTCCGTTCGCTGGTCCGGTCCCGGGCGCTCGCGCTGGCCCGGCTGGGGCGGACGGAGGAGGCTGCGGCGCCGCTGGCCGAGCTGGTCCGCGAACTGCCGCGCGACGAGGAGGTGCTGGCGGAGCTGCTGCGCTGCGAGGCGGCCACGGTGGGCCGGGCCGCGGCGCTGACCCGGTACGACGGCTATCGGCGCGGGCTGCGCGATGAGCTGGGCATGGATCCGGGGCCCCGGCTCAGGGCCCTGTACCAGGAGTTGCTGCGCGCGGACACACCGCCCGTCCGGCACGGCGTGCCGCATGAGCCGAACCCCCTGCTGGGGCGGGACGCCGACGTCGCCGCCGTCGCCGGGCTGCTGCGCGAGGCGCGGGTGGTCACGGTCGTAGGCCCCGGTGGGCTGGGCAAGACGCGGCTCTCCCACGCGGTGAGCCGGGCGGCCGAGCAGCCCCTGGTGCACTTCGTCACCCTGGTGGGTGTCACCGCCGACGAGGACGTGGCGGGTGAGGTGGCCTCGGCGGTCGGCGCCGGGGAAGGCCGGCAGTTCGCCGGTGGCGGGGACGCGGTGAGCGGCGTCGTCGCCGCGCTGGGGCCCGGCCCCGCCCTGCTGGTGCTGGACAACTGCGAGCACGTACTCGCCGGTGCGGCCGCTCTCGTACAGGCGCTGGTGTCGCGGTCGAAGGAGCTGCGGGTGCTGGCGACCAGCCGGGCGCCGCTGGGGCTGACCTCGGAGTCCGTGTACGCGTTGCCGGAACTGTCCCTGGCCACGTCCGTCGAACTCTTCGCGCAGCGGGCGCGGGCGGCCCGGCCCGGCGTGGAGCTGCCCGCCGACCGCGTGGCCGAGATCTGCCGTCACCTGGACGGGCTGCCGCTGGCCGTGGAACTCGCCGCGGCCCGGGTGCGGGTGCTCTCCGTGGCCGACATCTCGCGCCGGCTGCGGGACCGTTTCGCGCTGCTGCGCGGCGGCGCCCGGGACGCACCCGAGCGGCATCGCACGCTGCGGGCCGTGGTCGAGTGGAGCTGGAACCTGCTGGAGGCCGACGGCCGGGCCGCGCTGCGCGCGTTGTCGGTGTTTCCCGGGGGCTTCACCGAGGACGCGGCGGAGTACGTGCTCGGTGAGACCGGGGGCGCGCTGGATCTGCTGGAGCAGCTGGCCGGTCAGTCCCTGATCAAGGTGAGCGAGGGCCCCTCCGGGAGTCCCTCCGGGAGTCCCTCCGGGAGCCCTTCCGGGGTGCGCTTCCACATGCTGGAGACGCTGCGGGAGTTCAGCGCTGCCCGGCGCGTGGAGGCGGGCGAGGGGGAGGCGGTGACCGGCCGGTTCCTCTCCTGGGCCCGGGACTTCGGCCGGGCGCACCACGACGTGCTGTTCAGCGGCGACGCGTCGGCCTCCTTCCACCGCGTCCGTGCCGAGCAGGACAACCTCGTCCTGGCGCTGCGGCACGCCCTGGCCCGCGCCGACGGGTCGGCGATCGCCGCCCTCACCGCCGCACTGGCCTCCCTGTGGTCCGTCGGCACCAGCTACACCCGGCTCGCCACCCTCGCCGCCGAGACCGGTGGGCCGCTGTCCCATTTCCGTCCGGGGCCGGAGGACGTCGAGGCGGCCCGGAGCGCGGCGGTGGTGTGCACGGCCGCTCTGTTCATGGGCCACGGCCCGCACGCCGTGCGCCAGCTCGCCACCCTGCGCCGACTGCCGCCCGCCCCGCCGGACACCGTGCCGCGAGCACTGGCCGTCGTGCTGTGTGCCGTCCCGGACATACGCGCGCCGCAGTACACGCGGCTTCAGGAACTCTGCGACGCCGACGAGCCCATCCTGGCGGGCATCGCCGCGGGCGTCGCCAGCTACGTGTGGGAGTCCGAGCACGAGACAGAGCGCGCGCTCGCGTGCGCCCGTCGGATGCTCGCCGCGCTGGGGCCGCTCGGCAATCCGTCCATGACGCTGCTCAGCCATGGGCGGATCAGCGAGTTGTGCCTCCAGTCCGGGCACGGCGCCGAGGCGTACGAGCATCTGCGCGCCGCGGACGCGCTCGGTGAGGTCGGCGGCTGGTCGGACTCGATGGGCGTCCGCTGGGGTCTGGTGCTCGCCTGTCTGCAGCGCGGGGAGGTCGACGAGGCGGAGTACTGGCTGGGCCTCGCCGCCCTGGAGCAGCAGCCGGAGTCCGCCCGGATCTACTCTCCCGATCTGTCGGCCCGCGCGGAGATCGCGTTGGCCCGGGGGCTGACCGAGGTCGGGCTCGGGCTGTGGCGGCAGGCGGTCGAGCGGATCCGGGAGGACAGCGTGCCGTATGCCGGCGATCCGTTCGTGGATCCGTGGTGGCTGCGGATTCAGTCGACCGCGCTGGCGGCGCACGCGCAGCACGGCCGGCTGGAGCCGGTGGCCGGGCTGGCCGGGCAGCTGCGGGAACGGCTGCTCGCGATGTTCTCCGGCTCCTCGGGCGACGGATCTCCGGTGGAACTGCCGGTGTACGGCACGGTGTTGCTGGCGCTCGGACTCACCCGGCTGGCCGGGGGCGACACGGCGGCCGTACGGCTGCTGGCGCTGGCGGAGCGGATGCCGGTGACGCGGGATTTCCCCACCCTGTCCGCGGCGCGGGCCCGGCAGGCGGCCGAGAACGCCGACAGGGCGGCGTACGCCGATGCGAGGTCGGCGTACGCCACCCTGGGGCAGGAGGAGTTGCGGGCCGCGGCGCTGCGCGAACTCACCGACGGGGCTCACGGTTGAACTTCGCCTTGGACCACAGGTAGCCCACCACGGTCAGCCCCAGGCACCAGGCGACGGCGAGCACCGCGTTCTTGGTGCCGATCTCGCTGCCCAGCAGCAGCCCGCGCAGGGTCTCGATGGTGGGCGAGAACGGCTGGTACTCGGCGAACCAGCGGAACCAGCCCGGCATGAGGTGCACCGGCACGAACGCGCTGGACAGGAACGGCAGCATCGTCAGCGGCGTCCCGAGGTTGCTGGCCCCCTCGGCGTTGGGGCTCACCAGGCCGATGCCGACCGCGATCCAGGTCAGCGCGAGGCTGGCCAGAGCCAGCAGCCCGGCCACCGCGATCCACTCCACCGGTGTCGCGTCGGGCCGGAAGCCGATGGCCAGTCCGATGCCCAGGACCAGCACCAGAGACATCAGCGTCTGGATCACGCTGCCGATCACGTGGCCGATCAGCACGGAGGCGCGGGAGATCGCCATGGTGCGGAACCGGGCCATGATGCCCTCGGTCATGTCGGTGGCCACGGACACCGCGGTGCCGAGCGAGGTCATGCTCATGGTCAGGAACAGGATGCCGGGGACGAGGTAGGCGACGTACTCGGCGCGGTCCGCGTGGCCGCCGTTGATGCCGGCGCTCATCACGTTGCCGAAGACGTAGACGAACAGCAGCAGCAGGATGACCGGGGTGAGCAGGAGTTGCAGGGTGAGGGAGGGGTAGCGGCGGGCGTGCAGGAGGTTGCGCCGCAGCATGGTGAGGTTGTCGCGGAAGGCGTAGGTGGCGGTACTCATCGGACGGTCTCCTTGTCGGCGGAGTCGGCGGAGTCGGCGGATCCGGTGGATCCGGTGGATCCGGTGGATCCGGTGGATCCGGTGGATCCGGTGGATCCGGTGGATCCGGTGGATCCGGTGGATCCGGTGGAACCGGTGGAACCGGTGGGCTGGGCGGGTACGGGGCTCCCGGTCAGGGCGAAGAACACGTCGTCCAGGTCCGGGGTGTGCACGGACAGCTCGTCGGCCTCGATGCCGGCGGAGTCGAGCCAGTCGAGGATGGCGCGCAGCTCGCGCTGAGTTCCGTCGCTGGGGATCTGGAGGGCGAGCGCCGTGTCGTCCCGGGTGGTCTCGCGCAGTGCGGTGGCCGCCTGTTCGTAGGCGACCGGGTCGGAGAAGCGCAGCCGTACATGGCCGCCGGGGACGAGCCGCTTGAGTTCCTCGGCGCTGCCCTCGGCGACGAGCCTGCCGCCGTTGAGCACCGCGATGCGGTCGGCGAGCTGGTCGGCCTCCTCCAGGTACTGCGTGGTGAGGAAGACGGTGGTGCCGCCGGAGACCAGCTCGCGGATGATCTGCCACATGGTGTGGCGGGAGCGCGGGTCGAGGCCGGTGGTCGGCTCGTCGAGGAAGATGATCCGCGGGCTGCCGACCAGGGTCATGGCGATGTCGAGGCGGCGCTTCATGCCGCCGGAGTAGGTGGAGGCGGGCTTCTTCGCGGCCTCGACCAGGTCGAAGCGCTCCAGCAGCTCGGCGGTGACCTGCCGTCCCTCGCGCTTGGAGAGGTGGTGCAGGTCGGCCATCAGGAGCATGTTCTCCTCGCCGGTGATCAGGCCGTCCACGGCGGAGAACTGGCCGGTCACCCCGATGGCGGCCCGTACCGCCTGGGCCTCGGCGGTGAGGTCGTGCCCGGCGATCCGCGCCTGTCCGCCGTCGGCGGAGATCAGCGTGGACAGGATGTTGACCGCCGTGGTCTTGCCCGCGCCGTTCGGCCCGAGGAGGGAGAAGATCGTGCCGGCGGGCACCTGGATGTCGATGCCGTCGAGGACGGTCTTGTCCCCGTAGGACTTGCGCAGCCCGGTGGCCGCGATCGCGAGTTCGTGGTCCGTCGTCATGCCGCAGAGCGTGCGGCCGAGGCGGTTCAGCGCGGTTTCAGCGTGGTTTCAGCCCCGGCCACGCAGCCCGTGACCTGGCCTTTCACATGGCCTACCGAGGGGCTCGGCCCGTGCTGCGGCGGACGATGAGTTCCACCGGGACGACTGGATCGACCGGGGAGTCCTCCGTACGGCCGATGCGGTTGACCAGGAGGTGGAGGGAGCGTCGGCCGATCTCGGCGAAGTCGGTGCGGACGGTGGTCAGGGGCGGGAGCAGGTGTGCGGCCTCGGGGATGTCGTCGTAGCCCACGACGCTGACGTCCTCGGGGACACGGCGGCCGGCTTCGTGCAGGGCGCGCAGGACGCCGAGTGCCATCTGGTCGTTGGACGCGAACACGGCGGTGACATCGGTCCGGTCGGCCAGTCGGCGGCCCAGGTCGTAGCCGGAGTCGGGGCTCCAGTCGCCGAAGAGCGGGGCCGGCACGGGGGCGCCGGCCGCCTTCAGGGCGGCGGTCCAGCTCAGCACACGCCGGTCGGCGGAGGTCCAGCCCTGAGGGCCCGCGACGTGCCAGACGGTCTCGTGTCCGAGAGCGAGGAGGTGGTCGGTGGCGGCGCGCGCGCCTGCCCAGGAGTCGGCCGTCACCCAGGGGGTGCCGTCCTCCAGGTCGTTCTCCAGCACCACGAGAGGGACGTCGAGGGCGGCCTCCGCCAGGGCCTTGCCCACCCAGAGCTGCGGGGCGATGGCGATCACGCCGTCCGCCCCCTCGGCCCCGAGGCCGTCCACCGCGCGCACCACCGTGTCCCGGTCGGCGGTGTCGAGGGCGATGGAGCTGACCAGGTAACCGGCCTCCTGCGCCGCGCCGTTGATCGCCGTCAGGATGGAGGCGGGACCGAAGCGGGCCGCGTCGAAGGAGATCACGCCGAGCATGCGGGTCCGGCCGCTGGCGAGCGAGCGGGCGCTGCGGCTGGGCCGGTAGCCGAGGGTGCGCATGGCCTCCAGGACCGCCTCCCGGGTCTCCGGGCGGACGGCGGGGTGGTCGTTGAGGACCCGGGAGACGGTCTGCTTGGAGACGCCCGCCAGTTTGGCCACGTCGTCCATCACGGGACGCGTTCCCGCGAAGCTGCGTCGGCTGCGGCCTCTGGGCGCCGGCCCGTCGTCAGTGCTGCGAGACATGACGCGCGTTTCCTTCGTGCTTGCCTGTTGTCGTCCTGGCGATCCTCCCGCACGGCGGTTCCGGGGGGTACGGCGGTCTAACCGAGGTGGCGTCCACACCGGACTCGGCGGGGATGCCGGTGACTGTCAGGCTGCGTTGAGGGTCAGGACCCGGGCGACGATCACCTCGGTGTCGTAGACCGCCCTCGTGTACGGCCGTCACGCCGCCCGCCTTCATCTTCAGCAGCTCCAAAGGGCTCAAGGGGCTCAGGGGGCTCAGGGGGCTCAAAGCGTTCAACGGACCCGAGTGGCGCGGATCAGCCAGAGCGTGGTGGCCAGGCACAGCGCCGACACGCCGCACAGCAGCAGCGGTACGGCCCTGATCCCGGACCACTCGATGGCCTTGCCGAGGGCGGGGCCCGCCACGACACCGCCGACCATGGACGCGGCGATGACCAGCGCGCCGGCCTGGCGGGCCCGTGGCGCCGCCCGGTTCAGCCACGGCAGGCCGGTCGGGAAGATCGGCGCGATGAACAGGCCGACCCCCGCGTACGCGTACGGGGCGATCCCCGGCACCACCGCAAGGAGCAGGCAGCCGGTCATGCCCGCGCAGGACACGGTGATGATGGACTGCGCCGAGAACCGCAGGGCGAGCGGTGCCACGAGGAACCGGCCCACCGTCATCATCAGCCAGTACACCGAGGTGGCGGTGGCCGCGGCCCCGGCGCCGTAGCCGACCGTCTCCAGGTGGGTGGGCTCCCAGCCGCCGACCCCCGCCTCGATGCCCACGTGCAGGACGTACAGCGTGACGAACATGGCGAGCACCGAGGCCAGACTGCGCCTCAGGGCCCCGTCCCCACCGGCCTGTTGAGCCTCCTCCGCCGGGTCCGGTGCCTGGTCGCGCACGCCCTTCAGGCACAGCAGCAGCGGCAGGTTGGCCGCGGCGAAGGCGAGGAAGACGGCCGGGTAGTGTCCGGCCCCGACCGCGCCGATCAGGGCCGGGCCGAGGATGGCGCCGACGCCGAAGTGCGCGTTGAGGACGTTCAGCATCGCGGCCGAGCGGCGCCCGAAACCGACGGCGAACAGCTGGTTGAGGCCGTAGTCGATGCCGCCGAAGCCGAGCCCCGCGAGCAGGGCCATGGCCAGCGCGACGGGCCAGTTCGGCGCGAGCGCGAACCCGACGGCACCGGCGGCCATCAGCACGTAGGAGCTGCCCAGGATCTGCCGGTTGCCGATCCGGCCGTACAGCCGGTTGAAGAGCAGCACCCCGGCGACCCCGCCGACGAAGTGCGCGCTCAGGCCGAGCCCGGCGACCGAGGGGGACAAGCCGAACTCCCGCCGCAGCGGCGGGATCGCGGGCCCGTACAGCGCCTGGAGCGCACCGATGAGGACGAAGCCGACGCAGGAGGCGACCACTGCGGCGGTACTGAAAGCGGGGGCCGCCTCAGCGGTCGGTGCTCGCGTTGCCTGCTCGCTCACGCCGACTCCGGATGACGGCCCACGATCTCGCGGGCGAAGGACCTGATCGTTCCCTGCGGGCTGATGCCCGGGGTGCCCGGCAGCACGCTCGCGTCGCACAGGCGCAGGTTGGTGAAGCCGTGCGGGCGGCCGGCCTCGTCGCAGACCCCGCCGCGCTCGGGCAGGGCCATGGGGCAGCTGCCCATGCCGTGCACCGACACCAGCTCCCGGTCGCCGGGCCGGACCCGGTCGCAGGTGTCGTCGGCGCTGCCGTCGTCGACGTGGATCAGCTCGCAGTCGAACGCGGCGAGCGAGGCGAGGACGCGGGTCGGGCGGGCGTGGGTCTGGGCGAGGACCTCCGCCTCGTTGGAGCAGGGAACGACCACGCTGAGCGTGGGGCGCTTGTGGTCGAAGACTCGAATGTTCCGCGGCACAGCACACCTTTCGCGCAAGGAACACGTAGGGAAATGAACTGGTGGTACGCGGTTCTCCGCGGCACCTCGGGCGCTGCGGCGTCGATGATTGTTACCGGTAACATCAACCTCGTCAAGATCTTCTACTCGCCTGTCGTGGAGGGCTGTTGAGGGCAGGTCCGCGCTGTGACGGGTCAGCGGTGCCTCTGTGACGCGTCACCGGGTGCGGCGGGGGCGCCCGGTGTGAGGATCGTCGGCGTGACAGACGGTGAGCGGGAACGGCAGGACTTCGTGGACGCCGAGCGGGGCTTCGTCGCCCGGCTGACCCCGGGGGTGGTGCGGGCGCCGGACGGCCGGGTGGTGTGGAACGCGGACGCGTACGGCTTCCTGGACGAGGAGTGCCCGGCCACCGCGCATCCCTCGCTGTGGCGGCAGAGCCGGCTCGTGGCCCGGCAGGGGCTGTACGAGGTCGTGCCCGGCATCCACCAGGTGCGCGGACTCGATCTGTCCAACATCACCTTCGTGGAGGGTGAGCGCGGTGTCATCGTCGTCGACCCGCTGATCAGCGAGGAGGTCGCGGCCGCCGCGCTCGCGCTGTACCGGGAGCACCGCGGCGCACGGCCGGTCACCGCCGTCATCTACACCCACTCGCACGTGGACCACTTCGGCGGCGTGCGCGGTGTCGTGGACGCGGCCGACGTGGCCGCCGGGCGGGTGCCGGTCATCGCGCCGGCCGGCTTCCTGGAGCACGTGGCCGGCGAGAACGTGTTCACGGGGACGGCCATGGCCCGCCGCGCCGCCTACATGTACGGCGCCGCGCTGCCCAAGGGCCCGGCCGGGCAGATCGGCTGCGGGCTCGGGCAGACGACGTCGACCGGTGGCGTCGGCCTGATCGCGCCCACGCTGGACATCACCGCCACGGGCCAGGAGGAGACCGTCGACGGGGTGCGGATCGTCTGCCAGCTCACGCCCGGCACCGAGGCACCCGCGGAGATGAACTTCCACCTCCCCGACCTGCGGGTGCTGTGCGTGGCCGAGAATGCCTGCCACACCCTGCACAACGTGCTCACGCTGCGCGGCGCGCTCGTACGGGACCCGAGCGCCTGGGCCCGCTATCTGACGGAGACGATCCGGCTGTTCGCCGACACCACCGACGTCGTCTTCGCCTCCCACCACTGGCCCACCTGGGGCCAGGGCCGTGCGGTCCGCTTCCTGGAGGAGCAGCGGGACGCCTACGCCTACCTGCACGACCAGTCGGTCCGGCTGATCAACGCCGGGTACACGGGCGCCGAGATCGCCGAGGAACTGCGCTTCCCGCCCGCGCTGGAACGGGCGTGGCACACGCGGGGCTACTACGGGTCGCTCAGCCACAACGCCAAGGCGGTCTACCAGCGCTACATGGGCTGGTTCGACGGCAACCCGGCCCATCTGTGGCAGCACCCGCCCGTCGAAGCCGCCCGCCGGTACGTGGAGTTCATGGGCGGCACGGACGCGGTGGTCGCCAAGGCCCGTACGTCGTACGACGCCGGGGACCTGCGGTGGGTGGCGGAGGTGCTCGGGCACGTGCTGTTCGCCGAGCCGGACCACGCCGCGGCCCGGGAGCTGCAGGCCGCGGCCTTCGAGCGGCTCGGACACGGCTCGGAGTGCGGTCCGTGGCGCAACTTCTTCCTCATGGGGGCGGCCGAGCTGAGGGACGGCATCCTCGGCACCCCGACCCGCAGCGCCCCCGACCTGCTCGCCGCGCTCACCGCCGGGCAGATCTTCCAGTCCATGGCCGTACGGATCAACGGCCCGCGCGCCGCCGAGGCCGGACTGCTGCTGCTGCGCTGGGAGTTCACCGACACCGGTGAGACCTGGACCCTGCTGCTGTCCAACGGGGCGCTCACTCCGATCTGCGGTGATGCCCCGCGCGGTGAGCAGCCCACCGCCACGCTCCGGCTGGCCCGCGCCACGCTCGACGCGGTCCTGGGCGGGCGGACGACGTTCGCCGACGAGATCGCGGGCGGTGCGGTGGCCCTCGACGGCGACGCCGGGGCGCTGCTCGCCTTCGGGACGCTGCTGGACAAGCCCGACCCTGACTTCGCCATCGTCACGCCTTGACGGGGGCGTCTTTGAGCAGCAGGGCCGCCAACGCCAGCGCCGTGTCGCGCGGGTCGGCCAGGTCCAGGCCGGTCAGCTCCTGGATGCGGGTGAGGCGGTTGTCCACGGAGTTGGGGTGCAGGCTGAGCAGGCGGGCGGTGGCCCGCCGGTCCTGACGCTGGGCGAGGTGCGTGCGCAGGGTGTCCAGCAGGTCGGGGCGGCCGGCGAGCGGATCGAGCCGGGCGGCGATCCGGCCGCTGCCCTCGCTCGGGCGGGAGAGGTGGTACTCCAGCAGGACGTCGTCGAGCCGGTGCAGCCCGGGCGGCCGGCCGCACGCGGCGGCGATCCGCACGACCTCCGCCGTCAGCCGCGCGGCACGCGGGATACCGGCGGTGTCCGGTACGGCATCGGCGGCCAGCCGCAGACCCGGCCCGGCCACCGCCTCGCGCAGCACCTCCCCGATCCGGTCGGGCAGTTGGGACGTCCCGGGTACGACGACGTGCCCGCCCGTGGCGTCGAGCAGGGCGAGGGCCTCGGTGCCGAAGGCGCGGTCGAGCGCGGTCTGGACGCGCCGGTGCAGCCGCCGTACGGCCACCGGTGACCGCGCGTCACGGGCGTCCGGGAAGCTCAGGTGGAGCACGAGGGCGGGCCCGTCGGGAGCGGAGGCGTCCGGGGCCGCCGTACCGTCGAGCAGGGCCCGGGCGCGGGAGCGGCGCCGTTCGTGGCGCTCGGCGGCGAGGGCGGCCTGCTCGTCTAGATAGCTCTCGGTGACCGCGCCGACGACGCGCTCCTCGGCGGCGAAGAGGGCCTCGGCCAGCTCGGCCAGCGCGGGTTCCTCACCCGGCCGGGCGGCGGAGCGCAGGGCCTGCCACAGCTGGTGGATACCGAGGCAGTAGGTGCGCAGCAGCAGGTGCAGCGGCATGCCCTCCTCGGCCCGTTGGGCGGCGCGCTCCTCGAAGAACTCCAGGCCCTCCGAGGGCGACCCGTGGACGGCGGTGCGCAGGAACAGCCGCAGGGCGTGCCGGGCCGTGGCCGCGATCTCCACGTCCTTGACGTCGGCGGGCAGTTCGGCATAGCCGCGCAGCTGCTCGAAGGCGCCCCGGGCCAGATGCCGGGCCAGCTCGTTCACCCGCGGTTCGCACTGGGCGGCCAGCGCCCGCGCGGCGGGGGAGAGGGCGGGCGCCCCGGGACGGCGCGGTGGTTCGTCTCGGGCCATGGATCACCTCGCGCGTTGTGATCCGTCACAGTAGCGGGCCGCCAGGACTGTGATGGCGACGGCTGTCCCGCCCTGCCCGCTGCCAGCAGGATCGACGCCACGCCGACGCCGCCGTCCTCTGGAGGAGCCCTATGACGCAGCACATGACGGGGTGGCGGACCACCTGGGCGCTGCTCGCCTTCATGCTGGTCGACTTCGCCGACAAGACCGTGCTGGGACTGGCCGCCCGACCGGTCATGGCCTACCTGGGGATCGGCCGGGAGCAGTTCGGCACCGCGTCGGCGGCCTTCTTCGCGCTCCTCAGCGTCTCGGCCCTGGCGGTGTCGTACCTGACCCGCACGGTGCGCACCACGGTGCTGCTGCTGGCCCTGGCGCTGCTGTCGTCCGCCGCCCAGCTGCCGATGCTGTGGCCGGCGGCCGGCTTCGGCACGCTGCCGGCCACCCGGGTGCTGCTCGACGCGGCCGAGGGCCCGGCCCCGCCCGTCGCCACCCACCATCTGCACGGCTGGTTCGAGCAGCACCGGCGCACCCTGCCCACCGCGGTGCTGCTGACCGGCGCGGTGCACGAGCGGGACGCGCTCGTACTCGCTGCCGAAGCCCCGAGGCTCAAGGAAAGGTGTGCACAAAACCGGAGCAAAGGGCCCGCAAAGTGAATCTGCGTCAGGTGAACCAGCGCACCTGAGGCAACATCTTGGTGAACGGCGAGCGCCGCGCGGTCAGGACGCCGGAGCCGCCGTTGGCCGGATGGGGTGAGGGACGTGGTGGAGCCGAGGATCGCCGTCGCCGTGGTGACCATGGGCAACCGGCCCGCCGAAGTCGACGCCCTGCTGGAGTCCGTGGCCAAACAGGACGTCGCCCCCGCCCGCATCGTGATCGTCGGCAACGGCTGCCGGCTGCCCGAGTTCGCCGAGCGGCTGTCCCTGCCGGGCGAGGTCACCACCCTCGACGTCGAGGAGAACCTCGGCTGCCCGGGCGGACGCAACGTCGCCCTGGCCCGGCTGCGGGAGTACGGCGACGTCGACATCGTCGTGGAACTGGACGACGACGGACTGCTCGTCGACCCCGACGTGCTGCGCCGGGTGCGCGAGCTGTACGAGGCCGACCCGCACCTCGGCATCATCGGCTTCCGCATCGCCGACGAGAACGGCGAGACCCAGCAGCGGCACGTGCCCCGGGTCGGCAAGTCCGATCCCCTGCGCGGCGGTTACGTCACGGGCTTCCTCGGCGGCGGCCACGCCTTCCGCATGGCGATGCTGGCCGAGACCGGGGACTGGCCCGCCGAGTTCTTCTTCGCGCACGAGGAGACCGACCTCGCCTGGCGGGCCGCCGACGCCGGCTGGAAGATCCTCTACGCCCCCGAGCTGCTGCTGCAGCACCCCAAGACCTCGCCGGCCCGGCACGCCATCTACTACCGCGTCAACGCCCGCAACCGGGTCTGGCTCGTCCGGCGCCGGCTGCCCCTGCCGCTCATCCCGGTGCATCTGGGGGCGTGGCTGCTGCTCACCCTCGCCCGCACCCGCTCGGTGGCCGGGCTGCGGGCCTGGTTCGGCGGGTTCGCGGAGGGGCTGCGGGAGACGCCCGGCGAGCGGCGGCCGATGCGCTGGCGGACGGTGTGGCGGCTCACCCGGCTCGGGCGCCCGCCCGTCATCTGAGCGAAGGGCAGCACAGGGCGCGGAGAGCCCGGAAGGGACGGGACAGGGCCCCGGTCGTTCACCTCCGCCGACCGGGGCCCTTGCGTCCCCGGATCAGGCCTGCGGCGACACTCCCCCGAGTTACGCGACACCGCGCGCGCCGTCGGGCCTGATCCGATGGAAAGATCACATCAGGGCCCGCCAACAGATCGCTAACATGTGGCCAACGGTTCGTCCGCAGGTCGCGGTTCGGTTGGCCGGAAGTCGCCGGGCGACCGGGGCAGTAGGCAGGAACCCTAACGGATTCCGGCCCCGGCCAACAGGTGCAGGCTGGCGGGAAACCATTGTGAATGGGGCGGAATTCCGCCAGGGACCGGCGGGCACACGCCCGCCGCGCAGCACGGTCGAAGGGGACCGCGCGGGAAGGCAGTGGAGCGGGATGCGGCGGTGCGAGCTGCGGTTCGGACTGCTGGGACCGCCCGTCCTGTACGACCGACACCCGTACGACATTTCGTACGACACCCATGTCGACCCCCGTGACGGCACCCATGTCGACCCCCGTGACGGCACCCATGTCGACGCCCCGGACGTCACCCCTGACGACACTCCCGACAACCACGTCCGAGCCATCGGCAGCCCCAAGGTCCGCGCTCTGCTCGCCGCGCTGCTGCTGGAGGCCGGCCGGGTCGTCTCGGTCGAGTCGCTGAAGGACGCCCTGTGGGGCGGGGCACCCCCCGTCTCCGCGCAGGCCTCGCTGCACAACCATGTCGCCCGGCTGCGTCGGCTCCTGGACGACCCCGAGCGGCTCAGGGCCGTGGCCCCCGGCTATCTGCTGCGCGTGGACGACGGCGAGTTGGACGTGCACGTCTTCGACACCCGGGTCGCCGAGGCGCGTGCCGCGCACGCCCGGCGGGACTGGGCGGGTGTCGTGCGCCCCTGCACGGCCGCGCTGGCGCTCTGGCGTGGCACCCCGCTGAGCGGACTCCCCGCCGACCTCGGCGGCTACGCCCTCGTGCAGCGCCTGGAGGAGGCGCGGCTGCTCCTGCTGGAGTGGCGGCACGATGCCGAACTCGCGCTCGGCGGAGCCCGGTTGGCGGGACTCGTCCCCGAGCTGGCGGCCCTGGTCGCCGAGCATCCGCTGCGCGAGGCGTACCACCGCCAGCTGATGCTCGCCCTGCACCGCACCGGCCGCCAGGCCGAGGCCCTGGCCGTCCACCGCGACCTGCGAGCCCGCCTGGTGGAGGAACTGGGCATCGAACCGGGCCCATCGGTCCGCGAGGCCCACGTGGAGGTCCTGCGGGACTCCTCGACGCCGGAGGCCGGGGGAGCGGCTCTGAGGGTCCCCGCACAACGCACGTACACACCCGCAGCCGCCGACGCCGAGCAACCCCCACAGGGGCCACCCGCACTCGACAACGAAAGCCGCACGGGCGGTACGGGCGGTACGGGTGGGAACCCAAACGCGGCCGAAGACCGGGTGCAGTCCCACACGCCCGCACCAGCCCAACTCCCGGCGCCCCCCGCAAACTTCACCGGCCGAGCAGCAGAAATCAACGCCCTGCACGACACCCTCGCCCACCGGCGGAGCCAAGTCGCCGTGATCAGCGGCATGGCCGGCGTAGGCAAAAGCGCCCTCGCCCTACACGTCTCCCACGAGTTGAGGGAACGTTTCCCCGATGGCCAGCTGTACGTCAACCTGCACGGCGCGACCCCCGGGATGACCCCGCTCACCTCGGCCCAGGCCCTCGTCGCCCTGTTGCGCGACCTCGGCGCCGAGCCCCGCAACATCCCCGAACACCCCGATGCCGCAGCCGCGTTGCTCCGCTCCCTGCTCGCCCCCGCCCGCATCCTGCTGGTGCTGGACGACGCGGCGAGCGCGGCCCAGGTACGGCCCCTGCTGCCGGCCGGGCCCGGCTGCGCCGTGATCATCACCAGCCGCTCCCCGCTGACCGCCCTGGACGGCGCCCGGCGCTTCCCGCTCCCCCCGCTGACCGGAGAGGACAGCGCGGCACTGCTGCGCGCGGTGAGCGGACGCGAGGGGCTCGACGCCGGCCACCCCCTGGTCGAGCTGACCGGCAGGCTGCCGCTCGCGCTGCGGGTCGTCGCCGCCCGGCTGGCCGCCCGCCGGGCCCTCACCCCGGACGTGCTGGCCGGTCAACTGGCCGCCACCGAAGGCCGCCTGCACCACCTGGAGTACGACGACCTGAGCGTCCGCCGGTCCCTGGCCGTCGCCCACGACGCGCTCGCCGCCGCCGAGCGCGAGGCCGACCGGGACGCGGCCCTGGCCCTGCGCCGCATCGGCGCGCTGGACCTGCCCACCTACGGCGCCCCGCTGGTCGCCCGCCTCACCGGCACCGACGCGCGCCGCGCCGAGGCCGCCCTGGACCGGCTGGTCGACGTGGCCCTGCTGGAGGAGACGGAGTACGGCCGCTACGCCCCGCACGACCTGGTCCGTGACTTCGCCCGCGAACTGGCCGGCCAGAGCCCCGAGCCGGCCGGCGGCGCCGATCCGGACCTCACCGCCCTGCGCTGGTACGCGGCCGCCGCCGAGCGCGCCCTCGTCGCCATCGTGGAGCCCGGTCTCGACCAGGAGGACCGCCTGCGGCCCACCTCCGCGCAGCCGCCGGAGCACGCGGCGGACGTGGCGACCCTGGGCACCTTCGAGTCCGCCGAGCGGGCGTTCGCCTGGGGCGATGTGGAGCTGGAGAACATCGTCGCGCTGGTGGAGCGCAACGCCGGCCCGGGCGACGACCTCCGGGCCGCCCATCTCTCCACGCTCGTCCGGCTGTTCTTCCCCTACGCGCAGCGCAGCGGCCGGGTCGCCGAGATGGAGGTGCTGGGGCGGGTCGCGCTCGGCGCGGCACGGCGGCTCGGGGACGCGGCGGCCGAGGCGTACGCCCTGGGCGACCTCGCGGGCCTGCACTTCCTGACCGGCCGCCAGAACGACGCCCTCGCCCTCACCGACCAGGCCCTCGTGATCTGGCGGCGGCTCGGCACGGTCTCCTGGATCCGGCGCTGCCTGAACAACCGCGGGCTGCTGCTGGAGGGGCTCGGCCGGTTCGAGGAGTCCGGGGAGGCGCTGCGGCAGAGCCTCGCCCACTCCCGGCAGCTGAACGACCCCTACGGCGAGGCCGTCACCCGCAGCCACCTCGGCAACCTCTACGAGCACACCGATCCGCGGGCGGCCATCGAGCAGCACCGGCGCTCGCTGGCGATCGGGGACGCGATCGGCGCGGTCATCGTGCAGCACTCGGCGCACTGCAACATCGGATACGCCCACCTCACCCTCGGCGAACCGGCCGCAGCCGCCGAGCACTTCCAGGAGAGCCTGCGCATCCTCGGCGCCCACGGAGACTGGCACGGCGAGTCGCAGACCCGGCTCGGCCTGGTCCGCGCGCTGCGCCGGCTGGGCGAGGCCGAGCGGGCCGCGGCGGAGTGCGCCGAGCTGCTGCGCCGGGCCGACGCCCGTGCCGACCGCTACATGGGCGGCCTCGCCCGCCACCAGCACGGCCTGCTGCTGCGCGAGCAGGGGCGGCGGCCGGAGGCACACGACGCCTGGCGCGCGGCCCTCGTGGCCCTGGACGGCACGGACGAGCAGGCGGTGCTGGAGGAGCTGCGCGAGCTGCTGGCCGAGGCCGCGGCTCCCTGAGGGGCGCTCACTTGGCGTCGGCATAGCACTCCACCACCGCCGTCGTGAACGGGAAGCGCACCGGGGTCTCGCCGAAGGTCAGCCGTCCGGCGAGTTCGGCGGCGTCCCGGATGGCCCGGACGACGGTCTCGGCCTCCTCGGCGGGACAGTGCACGATCACCTCGTCGTGCTGGAAGAACACCAGTTCGGCCGTCAAGCCCGCGCAGGACCGGCGCAGCGCGGCGAGCAGCAGCAGGGCCCAGTCGGCGGCGCTGCCCTGGACGACGAAGTTGCGGGCGAAGCGGCCCCGCGCGCGGGAGTTGGTGGAGGCGTAACCGGGGACCCATGCCTGGGCGTCGGGGTCGTCCTCGCCGACGGGGATGCCCGCCTCCTCCTCCGCGTCCTCGCCCGGCCGGGCGGCGGGCGGGCAGGTCCGGCCCAGCCAGGTACGTACGAGCCGGCCCTCCTCACCGGCCCGCGCGGCCTCGTCGACGTAGGCCACCGCCTTGGGGAAGCGGCGGCGCAGCGCGGCGAGGTTCTTCAGGCCGTCGCCCGAGGTCTGGCCGTAGACCGCGCCGAGCACGGCGAGCTTGGCCTGGGCGCGGTCGCCGGAGAAGGCGCGGTCGGAGACGGACTGGTAGAGGTCGCTCTCGCGGCCGGCCACCTCCATCAGGCCGGGGTCGCGGGAGATCGCCGCCAGCACGCGCGGCTCCATCTGGTCGGCGTCGGCCACGACCAGCCGCCAGCCGGGGTCGGCGACCACCGCCCGCCGGATCACCTTGGGGATCTGCAGCGCGCCCCCGCCGTTGGTCACCCAGCGCCCGGTGACCGTGCCGCCGGCGAGGAACTCGGGCCGGAAGCGGCCGTCGCGGACCCAGTCCTGCAGCCAGGACCAGCCGTGTGCGACCCAGATGCGGTACAGCTTCTTGTACTCCAGCAGCGGTTTCACCGCCGGGTGGTCGAGGGATTCGATCTCCCAGCGGCGGGTGGACTTCACCTTGATCCCGGCCTGGGCGAAGGCCTTGACGACGTCGGCGGGCAGATCGGGCCGGACCCGGCGGCCGAAGGCGGCGGACACCTCGTCGGCCAGCTCGGCCAGGCGGCGCGGCTCGCCGCCGCCCGCGTACCGCTCGCCCAGCAGGTCGTGCAGCAGCTCGCGGTGGACCTCGGCGCTCCAGGGGAGGCCGGCGTGGTTCATCTCGGCGGCCACCAGCATCCCGGCCGACTCGGCGGCGGTCAGCAGCCGCATCCGGTCGGGGTGGGCGGTCCGTTCGTGCCGCCGCTGCTGGTCGGCGTAGACGGCGAGCAGGTCCGCCAGCGGCAGCCGGGTGCCGGACGGCTCGAACAGCGGGGACTGGGCGCCCGGTTCGGCCGGGCGCAGCGGTGGATCGGGCGGTACGGGGCCGCCGCGGAGGCGGGCCAGGGCGGCGGCTGCCGAGCGCGGCTGGCCGGACCGGCCCTCGTGGCCCAGCAGAAGGGTCTCGGCGTCCTCGATGTCGTAGCACCGCTCCACTCGCACCCCCGTGGCGAGCAGACGCGGATAGACCTCGGGGGTCGACCGCCACACCCAGCGCGTCACCTCCGGACGGCTCCGCACCGCCCCGGCGAGATCGCTCTCCCGCCGCACCGGACCGGCGGGCAGCCCGTCCGGGCCGAGGGGGGCGACGTCCACGCCACCGTCCTCGGCCGGCGCGAGAGCCCACCGGTCCGTCATGACTGCGAGTGTGGCAGGCGGCACTGACAATGACCCTGACCTGCGCATTCGCCTCGCGGGGCAGAGTGCTCCCGGAGTGCTGTGCCGGCCCCGGCTCAGTCCGCCGGTCCGTCGGTCGCGGCCTCCGCCGCGTCCGAGGCCGCCTTCTTCTGCTCCAGCAGCAGCGCCAGCACCCTGCCGACGTACTCCTCGGTCCCCGCCTTGGTGATGCCGAGTCCGCTGAGGACGCCCGCGCCGTTCTCGTGCTCCAGCAGGGCCAGCAGAAGGTGCTCGGTGCCGATGTAGTTGTGGCCGAGCCGGAGGGCCTCGCGGAAGGTGAGTTCCAGGACCTTCTTGGCCTCCGGGCCGTAGGGGATGAGGTCGGGGACCTCCTCGGCGGCCGGCGGGAGCGCGGCCGTCGCGGCCTGGCGTACGGAGTCCAGCAGGACGCCCTGCGCGGTGAACGCCTTCGCGGCCAGGCCCTCCGGCTCGGCCAGCAGCCCCAGGACCAGGTGCTCGGGTCGGCCCTCGGGGTTGCGCGCGGCCACCGCCTCGTTGTGCGCGGCCATGACCACGTTCCGCGCGCGCGGGGTGTAGCGGCTGAAGCCCTGGCTGGGGTCGAGGTCGGCCGACTCCTTGAGCACGAACCGCTTCTGCGCCGCCTGCCGCGTCACGCCCATGCTCTTGCCGATGTCGGTCCAGGACGCCCCCGAGCGGCGGGCCTGGTCGACGAAGTGACCGATCAGGTGGTCGGCCACGTCACCGAGGTGATCGGCGGCGATCACCGCGTCCTGGAGCTGGTCGAGGGGTTCGGCGTGAACCTTCTTGATCGCCTCGATGAGGTCGTCGAGGCGTACGGATGCCGTGATGTTCGGATTGGTCGCCATGTGTCAACCGTAGGTTGCCACCCCCCTGCTGTCAACCGAAGGTTGACAGTCCAGTTCTCCTGCCCACAGCGGCTACTTGGGGACGGCCGCCAGACGCACCGCCAGCCCGGCGAACACCGTCCCGCTGAAGTAGTCGAGCCCCCTCGCCACCCGCCGGCTGCGCTGCAGCAGCGAGGCGAGCTTCCCCGAGAGCAGCCCGACCGAGCCGTCCACCAGCAGGCCCATCACGGTGATCGTGAACCCCAGGACCAGGAACTGCTCGCGTACGTGCCCGAGGTCCGGGTTCACGAACTGCGGCAGGAACGAGACGTTGAAGAGGATCACCTTGGGGTTGAGCAGATTGGTGACGGCTCCCCGCCAGAAGGCCCGCCGGCGCCCCGACCGCGGCGCGTCCTCCGCCTCGACGGAGCCGCCGTCGCCGCGGAACGCCCTGACCGCGAGGAACAGCAGATAGGCCGCGCCCGCCCAGCGCAGCACGTGATACAGCGTCGGCAGGGTCAGGAAGAGCGCCGACAGGCCGAGCGCCGCGGCGACCGCGTGCACGAACATCGCACAGGCCACCCCGACGGCGGCCGTCACGCCGGTCAGCGGGCCGCCCCGGCCGCCCATCGCCACGATGAACATCATGTCCGGACCAGGAGTGACACAGAGCGCGAAGGCGGCCACCAGAAAGGCCGCGTAGAGAGACATGTCCATCATGGGGTCATGCTCGGCGCGCTCCCGCGCGCGGGAGGCCGAATTCCGTGGAGTGAGACGCCGAAGCCCTGGAGCCGACCGCCCGCGCCGGAAGCCGTCTGTCCACAGGGTGTGGACGACCTCGGCCCGCTGTCACCGGCGCATGGCACGATCGACACCGTGACCAGCACCTCCAGCACCGTCGAGCGGGCCTTCCGGGCCGCCCTGTACGACGACACCGACGCCGGACTCGACACGGGCGCCTCCCTGCTCGCCGCCGACCTTGCGGCGGACGCCGAACTCGCGCGGCGGGGCGAGGAGTTCGTCGCCACGGCTTGGCAGCGCGGCTGGCAGCCCGCCGACGTCGTACGGCTCGTACGGCGCGAGCTGGAGGACGGCCACGTACACCTGGCCGCGGGGCTGATCCGGGCGCAGGCCGGGCAGGACCGCCCGCGCGGGCGCCGCTGGGCCGCCCAGCTGGAGGCCCTGCCGCAGGACCCCGCGCGCGGCAGCGACCGTTTCTCGCACGCCACCGCCGTCCTCCAGCTGTACCGCCTGCTGCTGCGGCTGCCCGCCCTGGAGCCCCTCGAAGAACCCCGCCGGGAGCACGGGCCCGCCGCCTCCCGCATGCTCACCCGTATCCGCGCCCTGCTCGCCAAGGCCGAGGCGACCGGCTATCCGGAGGAGGCGGAGGCGCTCAGCGCCAAGGCCCAGGAGCTGATGGCCCGGCACAGCGTCGACGAGGCGCTGCTCGCCGCCGGTGCCCCCGCGCCGGACGCGCCCGGCGCCTGCCGCATCGGCGTCGAGCCGCCGTACGAGCAGGCCAAGGCGGTGCTGCTGGACGCGGTCGCCACCGCCAACCACTGCCGCGCGGTGTGGAACGAACCGCTGGGCTTCTCCACGGTCGTCGGCTTCGAGGCCGACCTGGAGGCGGTCGAGCTGCTCTACACCTCGCTGCTGGTGCAGGCCACGCACGCGATGACCCGGGCGGAGGCCGCCCAGAGAGCCGGCGGCCGCAAGCGGACCAAGACCTTCCGGCAGTCCTTCCTCGCGGCCTACGCCCACCGCGTCGGCGACCGCCTCGCGACCGTGGCCGAGACCCAGGTGACCCAGGACCTGCTGCCCGTGCTCGCCACCCGGGAGATAGCCGTCACCGACCGGCTGGAGCGCATGTTCCCCGAGACCACCACCACCCGGCTGCGCGGCGTGACCGACGCGGCGGGGTGGACGGAGGGTGCCCGGGCGGCGGACGAGGCCCAGGTCAGGGCCCGCCCCAGGCTGCCGTGAGGGTCAGTCCCCGACCTGCTGGAAGGCGCTGACGGAGGCGTTCGGGGTGCCCTGGGCGCCGTTGGCGGCGATGGGCCCGTACGACCACGGGAAGCTCCGGGTGGCGGTGGAGCCGGGCAGGGCGATCTTCACGGTCTTCGCCGCCACGCTGCTCTTTTCGCCCGCCTTGCCGCGCACATAGCTGATGCTGAAGGTCGCCGAGTCGCCCTTGGCGAGCTTCAGCTTCTGGGCCTTCGCCCCCTGCTGCACGGGCACGGTGACCTCGGCGTTGCCCGTGTTCAGCACGGCGCTCGCGAACTTGTCCAGGGTGCAGGGCGCGCTCTGGTTGGTGATGCTGACGGGCACCTCGCCCGTGTCACCGGCGGCCGGGGCGACGCTCGCCGACCCGATCTGCACGGAGACCCCCCCGATCTCGCAGGCGGAGCTGCTCTTCCCGTTCTTGCCTCCACCGCCGTCGTTGCAGGCGGTCAGCAGCAGGGCGGCGGCGAGGGCGGTGACGGTGAGCGGAATGGCGCGCATGAGCAGATCCCCATCGAGGTCGTGACGGTCTCCCCGCATCATGGCCCCTCGGCCCGGGGCGCGATCACGCGCCCCGGGCGAATTCACTGCTTCAGGGGGCTCCTACTGCTTCACGGGCGCCGTCGGCAGCCCCGACGGCAGCTTGCCGCCCTCGGCCTTGGTGTAGGTCTCCTGGCCGAGCTTGCCCGACCAGGTCACCTTCATGGCGTCCTTGGTCGCCGAGTCGACCATGCCGGTGACCCGGTCCTTGCTGCCGTCGGCGCAGGTCAGATGAATCATCTGCATGCCCGCCTCGGTGCCCGCGGCGCCGCTGCACACGGCCCCGCCGGTCGCGAAGAGCCCGGCCTTCTTCCCGGTGATCACCAGGGCCACGACGGCGCCCTTGCTGGTGGTGATCCAGCTGCCCTGGAGCTTGCCGGAGGACCCCGTCACGGCGCCCGTACCCGTGGACGTCGGGGTCGCGCTCGGGGTGGGCGAGGAGTCGTCCTTGGAGCCGCCCCCGCTGCACGCGGTCAGCGCCAGCGCGCCCACCAGCCCCGCGGCCGCGGCCGCGGTCCGGACCCTTGCAGTCGCCGTAGTCACGTCAAGCTCCCAAGCTGTAGCGGGCCGGCCGCCCGGGGGCCGTCGGCCCGTCGCGGACGCCGTCCCCCGGACCGGAGGGACCGCCAGCAAGTTACCAGCCGTTACCAGGAGGACTTCCGGACGCCGGGCAGGAATCCGTTGTGAGCCTGCTCGCGCAGGTTCACCCGGGACAGGCCGAAGGTGCGCAGGTAGCCCCGGGGACGGCCGTCCACCTGGTCGCGGTTGCGGATGCGGGTGGCGCTCGCGTCCCGTGGCTGCCTGCGCAACTCCCGCTGCGCGGCCAGCCGTTCGGCCTCCGTCGTGGCGGGGTGCCGGATGATCTCCTTCAGCTCGGCGCGGCGCTCGGCGTACCGGGCGACGACCTGCCGGCGCTGCTCGTTCTTCGCGATCTTGCTCTTCTTCGCCATCAGACCCTCACCCCCCGGGCGCGGATCCGGGCCACGGCCGCCTCGACGCCGATCGTGTCCACGGTCCTGACCGCCTTCGCGCTCAGCCGCAGCCGGACGTACCGGCCCTCGCCGGGCAGCCAGTAGCGCTTGGTCTGGATGTTGGGGTCGAAGCGGCGGGAGGTGCGCCGGTGGGAGCGGGAGATGCGGTTGCCGAAGCCGGGGGCGGCCCCGGTGAGCATGCAGTGGGCGGACATGGTGACGTACCTCTCGCACTCAGTGATTGGTAATGGGATTCATTTTCAGTAACATAGCAGCATGGCACGCAACGAACTCCGCCCGGTCATCAAGCTCCGGTCCACCGCCGGGACCGGCCACACCTACGTGACCCGCAAGAACCGCCGCAACGACCCCGACCGCCTGACGCTGCGCAAGTACGACCCCGTCGTCGGCCGGCACGTCGAGTTCCGAGAGGAGCGCTGAGGCACCACCATGCGCAAGGGAATCCACCCCGGCTACGGGCCCGTCGTGTTCCGTGACCGGGCCGCGAACCACACCTTCCTCACCCGATCGACCATGACGAGCGAGAAGACGATCGAGTGGGAGGACGGCCACACCTACCCGGTCGTGGACGTCGAGATCTCGAACGTCAGCCACCCCTTCTACACCGGCACCGCCCGCGTCCTGGACACGGCCGGCCGGGTGGAGCGCTTCGAGCGCCGGTACGGGAAGCGGGGCGGGGCGTGAGCCTGTCGGTGGCCGTCGTCGGCGGGCTGCATGCCGAGGCCCGCCGGGCGGCCGTGGCGCGGTTGCTCGCCGACGTGCCCGGCAGTGTCGTACTCCACCACGACCTGGCGAGTGCCGTCGGCGGCACGGTCGTCCGCACCGTCCGCGACCGCTCCGGCATCCGCTCCGCCGGCGAGACGCCCCTGGTCAACGACTGCGCCTGCTGCGCCCTGCGGGAGGACCTGGTGCCGGAGCTGCGCCGCCTCGCCGAGGACGGCACGACCCGGCTCGCGATCGTCGAGCTGTGGGACTCGGTCGAGCCCAAGGCGATGGCCGAGGTGGTCACGGCCGGCGGCCTCACCGTCACGGGCGTGATCACCGCCGTCGACCCGGCGCTGGTGCTGCCGTACCTGGGCAACGGCGACGACCTCGCCGAAGTGGGCCTCGCCGCGGCCGCCACCGACCAGCGCACGGTCGCCGACACCTTCGCCCGGCAGCTGGAGTACGCCCCCGTCCTCGCCGTGGCGGACTCCCCGGAGGCCGACGACGAGGACCGCGAGCTGCTCGCGCAGCTCCATCCGACGGCCCGCCAGGTTCCGATCGGCCACGGTGGCCTGGCGGGCGCACCCGCGTCTGCACGTGCATCCGCTGCGTTCTCCCCGCTGGCCGCAGCCGCCCTCGCCGGCTTCGACGTGGAGGCCGCGGCGGCCGCCCAGCACCCGGCCTGCGCCCTGCTGCCCGCCGAGGCCGACAACCACGGCGTCTCCACGCTGGTCTGGAACCGGCGCCGCCCCTTCCACCCCGAGCGGCTGTACGCCGCGCTGGAGGACCTGACCTGCGCCGCGGCCCGCAGCCGGGGCCGGTTCTGGCTCGCCGACAAGCCCGACGTGCTGCTGCACTGGGACGCGGCCGGCGGCGCGCTGTGCGTCGAGAGCGCCGGGCCGTGGCTGGCCGCGCTTCCCGACGCGGCCTGGGAGATGGTCCCGCCGGTACGCCGGGCCGCCGCCGCGCTGGACTGGCACCCGGAGCACGGCGACTGCGGCAACCACCTCGTGTTCACCTCACCCGGCCTGGACCGCGACGGACTCGCGCACCTGCTGGAGTCCTGCCTGCTCACCGACGCCGAGTACGCCGCCGGGCGGGATGCCTGGAAGAGGCTGCCGCCCGCCTTCGACACCCTGCTGGAGGTCTGATGCCCCGCAAGATCGACCGCAAGCCCGCCAAGAACCGGCCCAACCCGCTGGACCAGGCCGGGATCACCTACATCGACTACAAGGACACGGATCTCCTCCGGAAGTTCATCTCCGACCGCGGCAAGATCCGCAGCCGCCGCGTCACCCGGGTCACCGCGCAGCAGCAGCGCCTGCTGGCCCGCGCGATCAAGAACGCCCGCGAGATGGCGTTGCTGCCGTACTCCAGCCGCTGAGGCACCGGACACCCCCGCCCCGGCCCCGACCCACAACCCCTCCGCGGGCGCACCACGCACCCCCACCGAACCCGCACATCGCCGCAGGCACCCCGGCCAAACCGCCGGAGGCACGGGCGGACACCGATCCCGCCCATCCCACGGACCGGACCCTCACATGGACGCTGGAACAGGAACGGCGCGGAACGCGTCTCTTCCTAGTGCACGAGGGATTCGATCCGGACGACCCGGCGCAGATGCCGGCGTGGAAGATCATGGACAGACGCTGGAACAATTTCGGTAAAGCGGGCGTCAAAGCTGTAATCGCGGGACCACCCCCCGTGCACGTGCATCTGCTCATGCAACTGCACGTGAACGGGGTTATGATCCGGGTCAGTTGACTACAGCATCCATGGCCACACCAGCCAGTGCACCACCGGGGAGCGACCTGTGGACCGCGACGTTGACGGCGTGTACGGGGGGTACGACGTGTACAACGACGACGTGTACAACGGCATGGCTGCCACGCAGCTGGCGGGAGTGGCCTGGCAGAAGAGCAGGCACAGCAACTCGCAGGGTTCCTGCGTGGAGTTCGCGCGCCTGCCGGGCGGCGAGGTGGCCGTACGCAACTCGCGCTTCCCGGACGGGCCCGCGCTCGTCTACACGCGCGCGGAGATCGAGGCCATGCTTCTCGGCGTCAAGGACGGCGAGTTCGACCATCTGATCGCCGGCTGAAACGACTCACCGGCCGGTTCGGCCGAGGCGGTCGCGACAGCCGGGTGACGGCCGGGCGAAGTCGGGGTGTACGCGCGTAGAAACGCGGCGTCGGTCGACGCCGCGTCGCGTCAGCCGGCGGTCCCGAGCCGGAACAGCGCCCAGACGACCTTGCCGTCGAGGCTGCCCGCGAGCGGGTGCCAGCCCCAGCTGTCGGCGAAGGAGTCGACCAGGAACAGCCCGCGGCCCGACTCGGCCGAGAAGTCGTCCGAGTCGCGCGGGGCGGGCGACTCGTGGCTGGGGTCGCGGACCGCGCACACCAGCCGCTCGGCCCAGCGCAGCAGGTGCAGCCGTACCGAGGGCGCGTGCTCGGAGCATGCCGCGTCCGCCGGCAGCGCATGCCGCAGGGCGTTGGTGACGAGTTCGGAGACGACGAGACATATGTCGTCGAAGCGGTCGCCCACGTCCCACTGGTCCAGGGTGGAGCGGGTGAAGCGGCGGGCCTCGCGCACCGCTTCGTAGCGGGCGGGCAGGGCGCAGGAGGCGGCATCGGACACGGCCGCGGGATCCAGCGGCGGAAGGCCCTGCCGTAACGGCTTGAGCATGGTCGATCCATTCGTTCCCATGCGGGGCACTCCCGGGAATTCGCGGTCGTTGCGATGCAGCGGTGGCGCTGCACCATGGTTTCGGATAGGGAGGGCAGATGCAAGGGCAGATGCACGTGCACGCGACCGAATTGAACCTGCCCGTACCGCTTCTTGGCCATTTTTTCCGCCAACTTGGATCGCTCGACTGCCAGAGGTCCTGACCTCTTCCTGCGGAAAACGGCTGACCTCTTTCCGTTTCCGTAACCGGATGAGTACTGCTCGAAGTGTTTTAGTGGCAGACTTCGGCCCCAAAGACGGTTGGGGAGGCTGGCGAACGTGAGCGCGGGAGAGCCCGGATCGGTGGTGCGGCGCATGCTGCTCGGCTCGCAACTCAGGCGACTGCGTGAAGCGCGGGGGGTCACGCGCGAGGCGGCGGGGTACTCGATTCGTGCGTCCGAGTCGAAGATCAGCCGGATGGAGCTGGGCCGGGTGAGCTTCAAGACCAGGGACGTCGAAGACCTGTTGACGCTGTACGGCATCAGCGACGAGGCGGAGCGCGAGTCGCTGCTCTCCCTCGCCCGGGAGGCCAACGTCGCGGGCTGGTGGCACAGTTACACCGACGTGCTGCCCAGCTGGTTCCCCACCTATGTGGGCCTGGAGGGCGCCGCCTCCCTGGTCCGGGTGTACGAGGTGCAGTTCGTGCACGGTCTGCTGCAGACCGAGGAGTACGCCCGCGCGGTGGTGCAGCGCGGTATGAAGGGCGCGAGCGCGGCCGACGTGGAGCGGCGGGTCGCGCTGCGCCTGGAGCGGCAGAAGCACCTGCTCGACGAGAAGGCGCCCGAGTTCCACATCGTCCTGGACGAGGCCGCCCTGCGCCGTCCCTACGGCGACCGTGACGTGATGCGCCGCCAGTTCCAGCACCTGATCGAGGTCTCCGAGCGGCCCAACGTACGGCTGCAGATCATGCCGTTCGGCTTCGGCGGGCACTCCGGCGAGAGCGGTGCCTTCACCATTCTCAGCTTCCCCGAGTCGGACCTGTCCGACGTGGTGTACATGGAGCAGCTGACCAGCGCCCTCTACCTGGACAAACGGGAGGACGTCGCCCAGTACGAGCAGGCGCTGAAGGAGCTGCAGCAGGACAGCCCGGGCCCGTCCGAGAGCCGGGACCTGCTGCGCGGTCTGCTGCAGCTGTCTTGAGAGGTCTCCTCCAACTCTCTTGAATCACAAGTACGATGACGAGCGATCAGACCGTGACCAGGATCTGGCATCGCTAGTGATTGAGGGATCACATGTCGTCCTACTTCAGCGAGCTGGCCCAGCAGTACATCGACGGTGAATGGCGCCCGGGCACCGGTTCCTGGGACGTCATCGACTTCAATCCGTACGACGACGAGAAGCTGGCCTCGATCACGGTGGCCACCGTCGACCAGGTCGACCAGGCCTATCAGGCGGCCGCTCGGGCCCAGAAGCAGTGGGCCGCGACCAACCCGTACACCCGCCGCGCCGTCTTCGAGCGGGCCCTGAGACTGATCGAGGACCGCGAGCAGGAGATAGCCGACCTGATCATCGCGGAGCTGGGTGGCACCCGCGTGAAGGCGGGCTTCGAGCTGCACCTCGCCAAGGAGTTCCTGCGCGAGTCGGTCCACCTGGCGCTGCGCCCCGAGGGCAAGATCCTGCCCTCCCCGGCCGACGGCAAGGAGAACCGCGTCTACCGGGTGCCGGTGGGTGTGGTGGGCGTGATCAGCCCGTTCAACTTCCCGTTCCTGCTGTCGATCAAGTCGGTGGCCCCGGCCCTCGCCCTCGGCAACGGCGTGGTGCTCAAGCCGCACCAGAACACCCCGATCGCCGGCGGCACCCTGGTCGCGAAGATCTTCGAGGAGGCGGGCCTGCCCGGCGGCCTGCTCAACGTCGTCGTCACCGACATCGCCGAGATCGGCGACGCCTTCATCGAGCACCCGATCCCCAAGGTCATCTCCTTCACCGGCTCCGACAAGGTCGGCCGGCACGTCGCCACCGTCTGCGCCTCGCACTTCAAGCGCTCGGTGCTCGAACTGGGCGGCAACAGCGCGCTGGTGGTCCTGGACGACGCCGACATCGACTACGCGGTGGACGCGGCGGTCTTCAGCCGGTACGTCCACCAGGGCCAGGTCTGCATGGCCGCGAACCGGGTGCTCGTGGACCGCTCGGTCGCCGACGAGTTCACCGAGAAGTTCGTCGCCAAGGTGAAGACCCTCAAGGTCGGCGACCCGCGCGACCCGCAGACGGTCATCGGCCCGGTGATCAACTCCGCGCAGGCCAACGCCATTTCGGGTGCCGTCGAGCAGGCGCTCGCCGAGGGCGCCACCGCCCTGGTGCACGGCACCACCACCGGCAATCTGGTCGAGCCCAGCGTGCTCACCGACGTCCCCGCCGACTCCGCCCTGCTCCAGCAGGAGGTCTTCGGGCCGGTCGTCTTCCTCGTCCCCTTCGACGGCGAGGAGGAGGCGGTCCGGATCGTCAACGACACCCCGTACGGCCTCAGCGGCGCCGTCCACACGGGTGACATCGAGCGCGGTGTGGCCTTCGCCAAGCAGATCGACACGGGCATGTTCCACGTGAACGACGGCACCGTGCACGACGAGCCGCTCGTGCCCTTCGGCGGCGAGAAGCACTCCGGCCTCGGCCGTCTGAACGGCGAGACGACCCTGGAGGCCTTCACCACGATCAAGTGGATCTCGGTGCAGCACGGCCGCAGCGGCTTCCCGTTCTAGGTCTCCTTCGAATGGCGGGCCCTTGCGGACAGAACCTGACCGCAAGGGCCCGTAGCTTCATCGGTGTCAGGGAAACGGACCCGATGAAAGGCGGCCGGTCATGGTCACTCATGTGGCGGCGGAGACGCAGGGCGACGAGCGCGGGGCGCTGCTGGCGTTCCTGGAGGAGCAGCGCGGCGGCATCCGCCGGGCACTGCTGGGGCTGACCGAGGAGCAGGCCCGCTCCCGCCCCAGCGCCAGCGAGCTGTCCCTGGGCGGACTGCTCAAGCATGTCGCCGAGGTCGAGCAGGGCTGGGTGGCCCGCGCCCGGCAGGAGCCGCCGGCGGTGCACCGCGACGAGTCGAACTGGCACGAGTGTTTCCGGCTGACCGACGACGAGACGGTCGCCTCGCAGCTCGCTTACTGGGCGGAGGTCGCCGCCGAGACGGAGAAGCTCATCCGCTCCGCGCCCAGCCTGGACGAATCCTTCCCGCTGCCGCCCGACCCGTGGTTCCCGCCGGAGGGCCGCGTCTCGCTGCGCTGGCTGTGCCTGCATCTGATCCGCGAGACGGCCCGGCACGCCGGTCACGCCGACATCATCCGCGAGTCCCTGGACGGGAAGACCGCGTTCGAGCTGGTGGCCCTGGAGCAGGCGGGCTAGTTCTGCGGCAATAACCTGGACCGCATGTCAGCGATCCGTCTTCTCGTGCTCGGTGCGGTCCGCCAGCACGGGCGGGCCCACGGCTACCAGGTGCGCAACGACCTGGAGTACTGGGGCGCGCACGAGTGGTCCAACGCCAAGCCGGGCTCGATCTACCACGCCCTGAAGCAGATGGAGAAGCAGGGGCTGCTGCACGCGCACGAGATCGCGCCGTCCACGGCCGGGGGCCCGCCGCGCACCGAGTACGAGATCACGGACCGGGGCGAGGAGGAGTTCTTCCGGCTGTTGCGCGAGTCCCTGGTCTCCTACGACCAGAAGATGGACATCCAGTCGGCGGCCGTCGGCTTCCTGGTCGAGCTGGAGCGGGCCGAGGCGCTGGCCCTGCTCCGGGAGCGGATCCGGCGGATCGAGGAGTGGCGGGCCGCCGTCACCGAGCACTACATCCCCGAGGGCGGCCCCGGACAGCTGGGCCACATCGGCGAGATCATGAACCTCTGGGTCCACACGGCCGACTCCGACGCGGCCTGGACCCGGGGGCTGATCGACCGCCTGGAGGCCGGCGCGTACACCTTCGCCGGTGAGGGCGAGCGCTTCGTGGGCGTGCTCGTCGAGGGCCAGGAGAACCCGTACGCGACGGGGGAGCGGCATCCGAAGGACGACCGCTAATCAAGTTTGACCAATGGGCCTGCTGCCGTTACTTTCGATGAAGTAGTCAAGTTTGACTAGCGAGGGAGCGGCACGTGGCCGACACGGCGATCACCGTCGAGGACGCACGCAAGACCTATGGCACCAAACCCGCCCTGGACGGGCTCGACCTGCACGTCACCCGCGGCACCGTGCACGCGGTGCTCGGCCCCAACGGGGCGGGCAAGACCACCCTGGTCCGGATCCTGTCCACCTTGCTCAGGCCGGACGGCGGCCGTATCGAGGTCGCCGGGCACGACGTGCTCACCGAGGCCCGCGCGGTACGGCGGCGCATCGGCCTGCTGGGCCAGTACGCGGCCCTGGACGAGCAGCTGGACGGTCGGCAGAACCTGGAGATGTTCGCCCGCCTGCACCACCTCGGCGCCCGCCACGCGCGCGTGCGCGCCGCCGAACTCCTGGACCGCTTCGACCTCACCGGCACCGGCCGCACCCCGGTCGCCGGCTACAGCGGCGGCATGCGCCGCCGCCTCGACCTCGCCGCCTCCCTGATCACCGACCCGGAGGTGCTGTTCCTGGACGAGCCGACGACCGGCCTGGACCCGCGCGGCCGCGCCGAGGTCTGGGCGGCCGTCCGCTCCCTGGTCGGCGGCGGTACGACCGTGCTGCTCACCACCCAGTACCTGGAGGAGGCCGACCAGCTCGCCCACCGCATCGCGTTCGTGGACCACGGCCGGGTCGTCGCCGACGGCACCCCCGACGAGCTGAAGAGCCTCACCGGCGGCGACCGCATCGACGTCGTCCTGCGCGACGCGGGCCGGCTCGGCGCGGCCGTCGCCCTGCTGCCTGTCACCGGCGTCACGGTGGACACCGACCGCCGACTGCTCAGCGCTCCGGTCACCGACCGCATGAGCGCGCTCTCCGGGGTCGTACGCGCCCTGGAGGCGGCCGGCATCGAGGCGGCGGACGTCGCCCTGCGCCGGCCCACGCTGGACGAGGTGTTCCTGCACCTGACCGGCGACGCGAACCGAGCGAAGGAGGCAGTGTGACCGCCCACGTCCTGACCGACTCCTGGACCATGACCCGACGCGAACTCGCCCACTGGGCACGGCAGCCCGGGCAGGCGCTGGTCGCCCTGGTCTTCCCGGTGATGCTGCTGCTGATGTTCGGCTACCTGATCGGCGGCGGCCGGGGCGTCGCCGGCGACTACATCGACTACCTGGTGCCCGGCATGCTCGCGCTCACCATGGCCTTCGGCCTGGAGGGCACGATGCTCAACGTCACCCAGGACCTCACCAGGGGCGTCATCGACCGCTTCCGTTCCCTGCCGATGACCAACGGAGCGGTCCTGGTGGGCCGTTCGGCGGCCGACATGCTCCAGTCGGCGGTGGCGCTCGCGCTGCTGACGGCAGTGGCGTGCGCGCTCGGCTGGCGGGCGCACGGCGGCCCCGGAGCCCTCCTGGCCGCCTTCGGTCTGCTCCTCCTGCTCCGCTTCGCGATGCTGTGGATCGGCATCCACCTCGCCCTGGTCGCCGGCCGGCCCGAGATGGTCCAGGCGGTCCAGATCCTCGTCTGGCCGGTCGGCTTCCTCTCCAACGCCCTCGCCACCCCGGACGCCATGCCCGACTGGCTGGGCACGGCCGTCCGGTGGAACCCCCTGTCCCAGACGGCGACGGCGGTACGGGACCTGCTCGGCGGCCAGGGCGGCGAGCCGGGCCACGCGGGGGCGGCCGTGGCCTGGCCGCTCGTCCTGCTGGCCGTGTTCTTCCCGCTGGCGGTACGGAAGTTCGCGCGCCTGGGCCGCTAGTGATGGAAGCCGGTGGCCGCCGCCTTGTCCCGGGTCAGGGGATGCGGCTGCCGGCGCAGCTCCGGCACCAGGCGGGTCAGGTCCTCCACGAACAGGTCGGCGAGGTCGTGGGAGAAGCCGTTGCGGCACACGATCCGGATCACGGAGAGGTCCTCCCGGTTGGGCGGGAAGGTGTACGCGGGCACCAGCCAGCCGCTCTCGCGCAGCCGCCGGGAGATGTCGAAGACGTCGTACGACGTCACGTCAGGAGCGGTGGTGAAGGCGAACACCGGCAGCTCGTCGCCGTTGGTGAGCAGCCGGAAGTCGTCCAGCGCCCCGATCTTGCCGGCGACGTAGCGCGCCACGTCCCGTGTCGACTGCTGCACCGCCCGGTAGCCCTCCCGGCCCAGCCGCAGGAACGTGTAGTACTGCGCCACCACCTGGGCGCCCGGCCGGGAGAAGTTGAGCGCGAAGGTCGGCATGTCGCCGCCCAGGTAGTTGACCCGGAAGACCAGTTCCTCGGGCAGCGCCTCCTTGTCCCGCCACAGGGCCCAGCCCACGCCCGGGTAGACCAGGCCGTACTTGTGGCCCGAGGTGTTGATCGAGGCCACGCGCGGGAGGCGGAAGTCCCACACCAGCTCCTCGTCCAGGAAGGGCGCCACCATGGCCCCGGACGCGCCGTCCACGTGCACCGGAACGTCCAGGCCGGTGCGCTCCTGGAGGTCGTCCAGGGCCGCGCACAGGTCCGCGATCGGCTCGTAGGACCCGTCGAAGGTGGAGCCGAGAATGCCGACGGCCCCGATGGTGTTCTCGTCGCACATCTCCGCCGCCGCCTGCGGATCCAGGTGGTACCGGTCGCCCTCCATGGGGACCAGCCGGGCCTCCACCTCCCAGAAGTTGCAGAACTTCTCCCAGCAGACCTGGACGTTGACGCCCATGACCAGGTTGGGGCGCGCTCCCGGGTAGCGGTCGGCGTTGCGCGTCGCCCAGCGCCGCTTGAGCGCCATCCCGGCGAGCATGCAGGCCTCGCTGGACCCCGTGGTCGAACAGCCCACGGCGGCCGACGGGTCCGGCGCGTTCCACAGGTCGGCGAGCATCGCCACGCAGCGCCGCTCCAGCTCGGCCGTGCGCGGGTACTCGTCCTTGTCGATCATGTTCTTGTCACGGCACTCCGCCATCAGCATCCCGGCCTGCGGCTCCATCCATGTGGTGACGAACGTGGCCAGGTTCAGCCGGGAGTTGCCGTCCAGCATCAGCTCGTCGTGCACGATCTGCGCCGCCGTGGTGGGAGGCAGGGGCGTGTCGGGGAGCCGGTGCTTGGGCGGGGCCTCGGCCATTTCGACGACCGGGTTCGCCTCCCCGAAGAACGGGTTGACCGACATCGGCCGCTCGTCGTGCTTCCCGGGACCTTTGTGCAGGGCCATTTACGTGCCTCCAGAGAGAGGGGGAGTGAGTCAGCGGATCGGTGTGCCGTCCGTCCGCAACTGCATCTGCGGCCGCCCGGTCACCAGCAGCCAGGCCGGCAGCGAGGCGATGCAGAGCAGGGCGAGGATGACGGGCGAGGCGACCAGGACGGCCGCGGTGAACAGGCTCACCCAGCCTTGCCGGGTGACGGCCAGGAGCATGCCCAGCACGCCCGCCGCCACCCCCACGGCGGGCGGGACAGCGGGCACCAGGGCGTGGGCGCACAGACCGAGGGCGGTGCCCACGAACACGGAGGGGAAGATCCGGCCGCCGCGGAAGCCGCAGGTCGCGGCGACCGTCATGGCGGCCAGTTTCACCACGGTCATCGTGGCGAACTGCCCGGCCGACCAGCCCTCGGGGTCGCGCGCCAGCTCCGCGACCTGGTCCAGCCCCTTGAAGAGCGTCAGCGGGCCGCCCAGGGCCCCCAGCGCCCCCAGAACGGCCCCGCCCACCGGAAGCATCAGCATCGGGTGCCGCAGCCGCTGGAAGGCGCGGTGGAGGTACGGGAAGGCGTGGACCGCGCACATGCCGAGCAGTGCGCCGACCGACGCGACGACGATCGCCGCCAGTACGTCGCCCGCGTCCGGCCGGCCGATCGGGGGCAGATGGAGGTCGAAGGTCGCGTGGTGGACCAGGTCGGTGGTCAGGGCGCCGGCCGCGGCGGCGGCGAGTGGGGCGAACAGGTTGTCCCAGAGCAGCCCCTTGATCCGCTGCCCGGCCAGCGCCTCCGAGATGACCAGGGCGGCGGCCACCGGGGTGCCGAACAGCGCGCCGAGCGTCGCCGCCTCCGCCAGTGCCATCCACAGCGGACCCGGCAGCTCGGGCAGGAACCGGCGGCCCAGCCACACCGCCAGCCCGACGTTGGTCGCGATGATCGGGTTCTCCGGGCCGAGGCTCGGGCCGCCCGCGAGCATCAGGGCCGCCGCCAGCAGCAGGCTGGGCAGCACGACGGGCGGCAGCGCGGGCGCGTTCAGCCCCATGGTGGCCGGGTCGGGCCCCGCGTGCCCCGGCACCTTCCACACCACCAGACCGACCGCGATACCGGTCGCGATGAGCATGACGAAGATCCACAGCACGGAGTAGCGGCCGATTCCCAGGGCGTCGGGCAGGTTCTGCCACAGCACGCCCTGGAGTTGTTCGGCCCCGACGCTCACCCCGACGAAGAGCAGGCTGGACACCACGCCCACGACGAGAGCGGGCAGGATCAACGGCAGCAGGGCGCGCGCGGGGGTCGCGGGAGCGGTGGTGGGCGCCTGCGCGCTGTCCTGGGCCACGGGCTCACCATAAGCGGAATAAGCGGACAAAAGATGTTGAACATCCCGAAGGGAAACCGGCTTGCACCTCACGTTGCGTGAGGCCTCAGCGTGAAGGGCGTACCGACGACAAGGAGCGGAAAAGTGAGTTACTCCGTGGGACAGGTCGCGGGGTTCGCCGGGGTCACGGTGCGCACCCTGCACCACTACGACGAGATCGGCCTGCTCGTGCCCAGCCAGCGCACCCACGCCGGCCACCGGCGCTACGGCGACGCCGACCTCGACCGGCTCCAGCAGATCCTGTTCTACCGGGAACTCGGCTTCCCGCTCGACGAGGTCGCCGCCCTGCTCGACGACCAGGCCACCGGCAGAGCTGACCCGCGCGCACACCTGCGCCGCCAGCACGAACTGCTGACCGCCCGGATCGAGAAGCTGCAGAAGATGGCGGCGGCCGTGGAGCACGCCATGGAGGCACGCACGATGGGCATCAACCTCACGCCCGAGGAGCGGTTCGAGGTCTTCGGGGACAAGGATCCCGAGCAGTACGCCGAGGAGGCGGAGCAGCGCTGGGGCGGCACGGAGGCGTACGCCGAGTCGCAGCGCCGCGCCGCCACCTACACCAAGGAGGACTGGAAGCGGCTCATGGCCGAGGCCGACGACTGGAGCGAGCGCTACGTCGCCCTGATGACCGCCGGTGAGCAGCCGTCCGGCGAGGCGGCCATGGACCTGGCCGAGGAGCACCGCCGGCACATCGGCACGTGGTACTACGAGTGCCCGCACGCCATGCACCGCTGCCTGGGCGCGATGTACGTCGCCGACGAGCGCTTCAAGGCGTTCTACGACTCCATGCGGCCCGGGCTCGCCGACCACCTGAGCCAGGCGATCACCGCGAACGCCGACCGGCACACCGCGTGACCCCTGGCCCGGGAGGGCTACTCCCGGGCCAGGACCACAGCCGTGCCGTACGCGCACACCTCGGTGCCCACGTCCGCGGCCTCCGTCACGTCGAACCGGAACGCCAGGACGCCGTTGGCGCCACGCGCGCGTGCCTGCTCCACCAGCCGCTCCATGGCCTGGGTGCGGGTCTGCACGAGCGTCTTGGTGCCCTTCAGCTCGCCGCCGATCATCGACTTCAGTCCGGCGCCGATCTGGCTGCCCAGGTGCCGCGAGCGCACGGTGAGCCCGAAGACCTCACCGAGCACCTGCTGCACCCGGTATCCGGGCACGTCGTTGGTGGTGACGACCAGCACGTCCGGCTGGGGCCCCTGGCCGCCGCCGTAGTCATCGAGTCCCATGGCTCACAGCTTTGCCCCAGTTGCCCCACAGTGCATCCTGGAGTCACCGGTGGAACCTGGGGCGGACACATCGCGTTGATAGCTTTGTGCGCCCGCACAAGGACGCCGTAGCCGCCCTCACCCCCACAGGAGCCCGGACCCGTGATGACACTCGCCCTCGGCCCGAGCTGGCTGGATCCCAACTACCTGCTCGACACGTACAGCATCTGGGGCCTGCTGCTCATCGTCTTCGCCGAGTCCGGTCTGCTCATCGGTTTCTTCCTGCCGGGCGACTCGCTGCTGTTCACCTGCGGCCTGCTGATCACGTCCGGGGACCTGGACTTCCCGCTGTGGGGCGCGATCGCCCTGATCTGCCTCGCCGCGATCCTCGGCGACCAGGCGGGCTACATGTTCGGCAAGAAGGTCGGCCCGTCCCTCTTCAACCGCCCGGACTCCCGCCTCTTCAAGCAGGAGAACGTCACCAAGGCGCACGAGTTCTTCGAGAAGTACGGCCCCAAGTCCCTGGTCCTGGCCCGTTTCGTGCCCATCGTGCGCACGTTCACGCCGATCATCGCCGGCGTCAGCGGCATGAAGTACCGCTCGTTCCTGACCTTCAACGTCATCGGCGGCGTCCTGTGGGGCGCGGGCGTCACCCTGCTCGGCTCCTGGCTCGGCAACATCGACTTCGTCAAGAAGAACATCGAGGCGATCCTCATCCTGATCGTCCTCATCTCGGTGGTCCCGATCGCGTTCGAGTTCCTCCGCGCGCGCGGCAAGGAGAAGAAGGCCCGGCAGGAGACGCCTCAGCCTCCCCAGCAGCCCCAGTACCAGCACCCCCCGGTCATGGACGACGCCACGACTCAGCTCCGCCGCATCGAGCCGGAGGAGCCCTACCAGCAGCCGTACCAGCAGCAGCCGTACCAGCCGCAGCAGGACCAGCAGCAGTACTGGAACCAGGGCTACGACAACCAGGGGCAGCAGGGCCACCAGGGTTACGACGACCAGTACTACGACCAGCAGCAGTACCCGCAGCAGCAGTACGACCAGAACGGGTACCCCCGGAACCACTAGGCGGCTCAGAACCCCCTGGTCCGCTTGGCGGCCCGGCGCTTGCCGGCGGAGCCGACCCGCAGGAACAGCCGGGAGATCTCCGAGCCGAGGTTGACCCCGATGGCGATGGCCATGGCCAGCGAGGCCGCCTTGGCCAGGGACACCAGCCCCTTGTCGACCTCGTTCTGCGCCATGGACAACAGCCCGAAGTACGTGGCCGAACCGGGCAGCAGCGGCCCGATCGCGGCCGTCGTGTAGGGCAGCGCCGACGCGAACCGGTACCGCGACAGCAGCTGCCCGAACAGCCCCACCAGCCCCGCCGCCACCGCCGTGGAAGCGACGGGGGAGATGCCGCCCGCGTAGTGCATGGCGCCGTACACCGACCAGGCCACACCGCCGTTGAGCGTCACCGCCAGCACGGTGGATCGTTCCTGCTGCAGCAGCACGGCGAACGTCAGCGACAGCAGCATGGACGCGGCGATCTGGATCAGCGGTCGCTCGGAGATGTTCAGCGCCGCGTCCGGGTTCAGCTTGCCGCCCACCTTCACACCGAAGTACAGGACGACCAGCACGCCGATGACGATGCCGACGAAGAAGTACATGACCTCCAGCAGGCGGGCGGCCGCGGTGATGTAGAAGCCCGTCAACCCGTCCTGCACGCCCGCCACCAGCGCCCGCCCCGGCAGCAGCGCGAACAGCCCACCGGTGACGACCGCGGACGCCGCCACGTCGACGTGCGCCAGCGCGAACGCCACACCGATCGCCGCAGGCGGCATCGCGGCGATCGTGAACTGGTAGAACTCCGGCAGCCCCCGCCCCGCGCACAGCCACGCCAGCCGGTCGCCGAGCATCGCGCCCAGCGCCGCCGCGACGAACACGATCAGATCACCGCCGACCAGCACTGAGGCCGCACCCGCGAGCAGCCCGCTCGCCAGGGTCAGGGCCCAGCCTGGGTAGGGGTGCCGGTTGCGGCGGATCTCCGCCAGGCGCCGGTAGGCCTCCTCCAGGGAGACATGGGCCTCCGGGTCGGTCAGGTCGTCCACCAGCCGGAACACGGCCGCGAGCCGGGTGTAGTCCGTGCCCCGCCGGCGTACCGTCCGCGACGCCGTGACCGGGTCCTCCACCAGGGACGGCTGGTGGGAGATCGACAGCAGTGTGAAGGTGACGGTCGGCTCACAGCGGTCCAGGCCGTAGGACCGGCACACCGCGAACATCGCGGCCTCCACGTCCTCCGCGCCCTCACCGCCCGCCAGCAGCAGTTCCCCGATACGCAGGGTCAGGTCCAGCACGCGCGGGATCGCGGGCCCGCCCTCCTCGGCCCGCTGCACCGGCTCGAGCGCCGGCCGTTCGGCCACCGGCATGCGCAGCATCGTGCGCATCCGGTCCTGCCAGGGCGCGTCCTTGATCAGGCTGACCGCCGGTATCCCGGTCGCCGGGGTGAACGCGGGCGGGGCGTCCTGGGCGCTGTAGGTGCTCGGCAGGGTGAAGGCCGACCCCTCCGGCTCGGCACCCGGCTGCTGCGGCGCCTCCAGCCCCTTCGGCACGGCGAACTCGGACGTGGTCTCCGGCTCACCGCCGCCCTCGGGGACCTCGATGCCCTGGGGAATGGCGAACTCGGACGTGATCTCCGGGTCGTACCGCGCCTCGTCGGACCGCGGCTTGCGGTCCTCCGCCTCCGTCACCTCGCACCGCTCCCTGAACGCAACATTCCGTCAGGGCTCAGTATGCGCATGGGTGCGCGAACGGGCCGCACGCGTGCGCGTGCGGCCCGTGGCAACAGGGAGCCTCAGTCAGTGGCCGCCCTGCTCCTTGAAGCGCTTGTAGGACCGCTCGATCTCGATCTCGGCGTCCGTGCGGCCCACCCAGTTGGCACCCTCGACCGACTTGCCGGGCTCCAGGTCCTTGTACACCTCGAAGAAGTGCTGGATCTCCAGGCGGTCGAACTCCGACACGTGGTGGATGTCGCGCAGGTGCTCCACCCGCGGGTCGGTGGCCGGAACGCACAGCAGCTTGTCGTCGCCGCCCGCCTCGTCCGTCATCCGGAACATGCCGATCGCGCGGCACTTGATCAGGCAGCCCGGGAAGGTCGGCTCGTCCAGGATGACCAGCGCGTCCAGCGGGTCGCCGTCCTCGCCGAGAGTGTTCTCGACGAAGCCGTAGTCGGTCGGGTAGGCGGTCGAGGTGAAGAGGCGACGGTCCAGGCGGATCCGACCGGTCTCGTGGTCCACCTCGTACTTGTTCCGCGAACCCTTCGGGATCTCGATCGTGACGTCGAACTCCACCGGTGGCTCCTCCATGATCAGCACATAGTTCTGGTGGTTAAGTGTCCCTCACGCAGGTGTGTGATCGCGAAAGGGGCTGGTGGTCGTGCCAGAGCTGAGGCCTTGGCGAGCCGCGAGGCCGCATGTGGTGCGGATCGCGAACGCCGTACGACCGCGACTGGCGCGCGCCGCGACGGCCGCGCAACCACGGATCGCGCGGCTGACGAAGGCAGTGCGCCCCGGGTTTGCACACCTCCCTGGGCCGCGAGCCGTCAGGACCTGGCAGTACACCGCGGGCGCGGCCACCGCCGGGCTGGCGCTGGCCGCCGGTGTGGTGACCGTCGCCGGTCCCTGGGACGCCAACGGTCAGCGTACGGCCGAGCGGGACCGCGCAACCGCTCTGGAGCGGTCAGGTGGCGCAGATCACGGCGACTCCGGCACGCGCGCGCAGGGGCCTCGGCCCGCACCGAGCGCCCCGGCCGTTCTTACGGGCCTGGGCGGCACCACGGGCACGGTCAGCACCAAGAAGGCCCCGCCGGGCCAGAAGGCCCTCGCGGACGTCCTGGGGCCGCTCCTGGACGTCCCCGCGCTCGGCGGCGGCCACGCGGCGGCCGTCGTCGACGTCAGCACCGGCAAGCAGCTGTACGGCACCGCCGCCGGCCGGGCCTTCACACCGGCCTCCACGACCAAGATCGCCACCGCCGTCGCCGCCCTGTCCGCCCTCGGCCCCGACCACCGCCTCACCACCCGCGCCGCGCTCGAACCCGACACCGGAGAACTGGTCCTGGTCGGCGGCGGCGACCCCACCCTCACCGCCCATCCGAATGCCGAGGGCTGGGCCAGCCTGCGCACGCTCGCCGCCGACACCGCCGCCGCCCTGAAGAAGCGCGGCATCCACAAGATCACGCTCTCCTACGACACCACGCTCTTCTCCGGCCCCGCCGTGCACCCCGTCGGCGTCAACGACAACCTCGCCCCGGTCAGCGCCCTGACCGCCGACGAGGGCCGCACCAACGACTCCACCAGCGGCCCGGTGGCCCGCGTGAGCGATCCGGCGGCGGACGCGGCCGGCAAGTTCGCGGACTACCTCCGCAAGGCCGGCGTCAAGACCACACCCCCCGGCCCCTCCAAGGCAACCAACCGCGCCGAGACCCTGGCCACCGTCTCCTCGCCCCCGCTGTCCGCCCTGGTCGAGCGCATGCTGACCAACAGCGACAACGACATCGCCGAGGCCCTGGCCCGCCAGACCGCCCTGGCGAGCGGCCGGGCGGCGAGCTTCGACGGCGGCGCGAAGGCCATCGCCACCCAGCTGACCAAGCTCGGCCTGCCGATGTCCGGCGCCGCCTTCCACGACGGCAGCGGCCTCAACCGCGACGACCGGCTCACGGCGAACCTCCTCACCGCTCTGCTGGTCAAGGCCGCCGACCCGGCCCGCCCCGGTCTCCGCCCGGTCCTCACCGGCCTGCCCGTGGCCGGCTTCACCGGCACCCTGGCCGCCCGCTACACCGACGGAGCCGCAGGAGTCGTACGAGCGAAGACAGGAACCCTGACCGGCGTGAACACCCTCGCGGGCACGGTCGTCGACCAGGACGGCCACCTCCTGACCTTCGCCTTCCTGGCCTCCAACACGACCAACGCCCAGGAGGCCCAGTCGGCCCTGGACAGGACGGCCACGGCGTTGGCGGCCTGTGGCTGCGGCTAGTTGAGAAACCGCACCTCACCCGACCCCCACTCCCTGCCCCAAGCGGGAGCGCTCACGTACCGTTGACACATGACGAGCTTCGGTGGCACCGCATCTCCCGGGATGGTCGACTGGAACCTCGCGGTGGCGACCGCGACACGGCTCGTACGACCGGGCCCCGAGGTCAGCCGCGACGAGGCCAGGGCCGTCGTGGCGGAGCTGCGCCGGCACGCGAAAGCCTCGGAGGAACACGTCCGGGGCTTCACTCGTATGGGCACCGCGGAAACCCACGACACCCCCGTCCTCGTCGTCGACCGCCCCGGCTGGGTCCGCGCGAACGTCGCCGGCTTCCGGGAGATCCTCAAGCCCCTCCTGGAGAAGATGCAGGAGCGCCGCGGCAGCAGCCCCGGCAACGCCGTCCTCGGCGCCGTCGGCGGCAAGGTGACCGGCGTCGAACTGGGCATGCTGCTGTCCTTCCTCTCCTCCCGCGTCCTCGGCCAGTACGAGACCTTCGCCCCCGCCTCCCGCGACCTCCCGGCCGGCGGCTCCCCTGATTCACCGAGTGGCGGCGGCCGCCTTCTCCTCGTCGCGCCGAACATCGTCCACGTGGAGCGCGAACTCGACGTCGAACCCCACGACTTCAGGCTCTGGGTGTGCCTGCACGAGGAGACCCACCGCACGCAGTTCACCGCCGTGCCCTGGCTCCGCGACCACCTGGAGGGTGAAATCCAGTCGTTCTTGGCGGAGACCGACGTCGACCCGATGACCGTCCTGGAACGCGTCCGGGAAGCCGCCCAGTCCCTCGCCGGCGGCCGCCCCGAGGGCGAGGAGGACGACGGCGGACGCTCCTTCGTGGAGCTGGTGCAGACCCCGGCCCAGCGCGAGATCCTCGGCCGCCTCACCGCGGTCATGTCCCTGCTGGAGGGCCACGCCGACTTCGTCATGGACGGGGTGGGCCCGAGCGTCGTACCGACCGTCTCCGAGATCCGCGAGAAGTTCCAGCAGCGCCGCGCCAGGGGTGCCTCCCGCCTCGACCTCGCCCTGCGCAAGCTGCTCGGTCTGGATGCCAAACTCAGGCAGTACCGGGACGGCGAACGCTTCGTGCGTGCTGTGGTCGACCACGTCGGCATGGACGGCTTCAACCGTGTGTGGACATCTCCCAACACCCTGCCCACCAAGGCGGAGATCGCCAAACCGGCGGACTGGGTCGCACGGGTGCACCGCAAGGCCGAGTCGTGAACCGCATGAGGAAGTCGTGAAACGAATCCGGCCGACGGCAGGCGAACGCCCCTTCAATCACCCGTCCGAGGGACCGTGAGCCATGGGTAGGCGTGCGATGCTCGGGGAACGGCCCGCTTCTGTCACCATCTACACACTCTGAGTGACCGAACCTCGGGCTCACCCCCCGAAAACTTCATGAAGGGAACCGGACATGGGTCCCCATCCTGCGGTCGCGGCGATACGCCTGGCGGTCCGCCGCGTCCTCCACGACCTCCTCACCGACCTCAGCCGCACCACCGATGAACCCCGCGAACCCAGCCGGCGCGAGCGCACCCCCTCCCCGCTCGTGCTCGTCGCGTGCTCCGGCGGCGCCGACTCCATGGCGCTCGCCTCGGCCCTCGCCTTCGAGGCTCCCAAACTCGGCATCCGCGCCGGCGGCATCACCGTGGACCACGGCCTTCAGCCCGGCTCCGACCTCCGGGCCGAGGAGGTCGTCCTCAGGCTGCGCGAACTCGGCCTCGACCCCGCCGAGTCCATCGCCGTGACCGTCGGCCGCGAGGGCGGCCCCGAGGCCGCCGCCCGAGACGCCCGCTACGCCGCCCTCGACGCCGCGGCCGAGCGCCACGGCGCCGCCGCGGTCCTGCTCGGCCACACCCGCGACGACCAGGCCGAAACCGTCCTGCTCGGCCTCGCCCGCGGCTCCGGCATCCGCTCCCTGTCCGGAATGGCCGCGGTCTCGGGGGCCGGCGGCCGTTACCGGCGGCCCTTCCTGCACCTCGACCGGCAGACCGCCCGCAAGGCCTGCATGGTCCAGGCCCTGCCCGTCTGGGACGACCCGCACAACGCCGACCCCGCCTACACCCGCTCCCGGCTACGGCACGAAGGCCTGCCCGCCCTGGAGAAGGCCCTCGGCAAAGGCGTCGTGGAAGCCCTCGCCCGCACCGCCCAGCTCTCCCGCGACGACGCCGACGCCCTCGACGCCTGGGCCGGCCAGGCCGAGGCCTCCGTACGCGACGCCACGGGCCTCCTGGAGTGCGCCAAGCTCTACGCCCTCCCGCCCGCCGTACGCCGCCGCATCCTGCGCCGCGCCGCCATCGAGGCCGGCGCCCCGGCGGGCTCCCTCTTCGCCCGTCACATCGAGGAGGTCGACCGGCTGATCACCGGCTGGCGCGGTCAGGGAGCCATCAATCTCCCGGGCAAAGTCGTCGCCCAGCGTCAGGGTGGCAGACTGGTTATCCGGCAAGGCTGAATCCCGACCCACGGAGCGACCCTCCGACGGGCCGGACAGCCGGTGGCCGTAAGAGCGGCCGTAAGTGCGGGACGACCGAAAGTGATGCGGGTGGACGCGAAAGACATGGGTGCCGACCTCAAGCAGGTACTCATCACCAAGGAAGAGATCGACGCGAAGCTGGTTGAGCTGGCCGCGAAGATCGACGCGGAGTACGCGGGCAAGGACCTGCTCATCGTCGGCGTCCTGAAGGGCGCCGTCATGGTCATGGCGGACCTGGCCCGGGCGCTGTCCACCCCCGTCACCATGGACTGGATGGCCGTGTCCTCCTACGGCGCGGGCACCCAGTCCTCCGGTGTCGTGCGGATCCTCAAGGACCTCGACACCGACATCAAGGGCAAGCACGTCCTGATCGTCGAGGACATCATCGACTCCGGTCTGACGCTGTCCTGGCTGATCAACAACCTCGGCTCCCGCGAGCCCGCCTCCCTCAAGGTGTGCACGCTGCTGCGCAAGCCCGACGCCGCCAAGGTCGCCATCGACGTGGAGTGGGTCGGCTTCGACATCCCGAACGAGTTCGTCGTCGGCTACGGCCTCGACTACGCCGAGAAGTACCGCAACCTGCCGTTCGTCGGTACGCTCGCGCCTCACGTCTACGGCGGCTGAGCCAACCGGGCCAGCCCTTGTAAGACGATCGGGAACCCCAGCGGGTTTCGCGCCGTTGGAGCAAGCAGAGACGGGAATGCCAGCCGTCCGTGCCACTCCGTGCGGCTTCGGGCAACAATGCTGGGGTACCGTCAGAAGAACTGTCTTATCAAACTCACTATGGCAGGAGGGACGGGGCGGCACCGCTCCGTATGGATGGACGTGAAGCGATACTTCCGTGGGCCGGTCATGTGGATCGTGCTGGCCGTCCTTGCCGTGGTCGTGTTGATGCAGGTCGTCGGCTCGTCCGGCGGCTACAAGACGGTGGACACCGGCCAGGTCGTGGCGGCGATCAACGAGAACAAGGTCGAGTCGGCCAAGCTCACCACCGGTGACGAGCAGACCATCAAGGTCACCCTCAAGGACGGCCAGAAGGTCGAGGGCAGCTCGAAGATCCAGGCGAGCTACATCGGCGACCAGGGCGTGGCCATCGCCGGCACATTGCAGACCAAGTACCAGGACAAGCAGATTCCGGACGGCTACACCGTTTCGCCGTCCAAGCAGAACCCGTTCCTCGGCGTCCTGCTCTCCCTGCTCCCCTTCGTCCTGATCGTGGTCGTCTTCCTGTTCCTGATGAATCAGATGCAGGGCGGCGGCTCCCGGGTCATGAACTTCGGCAAGTCCAAGGCCAAGCTCATCACCAAGGACACCCCGAAGACGACCTTCTCCGACGTCGCCGGCTGCGACGAGGCCGTCGAGGAACTCCACGAGATCAAGGAGTTCCTCCAGGAGCCGGCCAAGTTCCAGGCCGTCGGCGCCAAGATCCCCAAGGGTGTGCTCCTCTACGGCCGCCCCGGTACCGGCAAGACGCTCCTCGCGCGCGCCGTGGCCGGCGAGGCCGGAGTGCCCTTCTACTCGATCTCCGGTTCCGACTTCGTCGAGATGTTCGTCGGTGTCGGTGCCTCCCGAGTCCGTGACCTCTTCGAGCAGGCCAAGGCGAACGCCCCGGCGATCGTCTTCGTCGACGAGATCGACGCGGTCGGCCGCCACCGCGGCGCCGGCCTCGGCGGCGGTCACGACGAGCGCGAGCAGACGCTGAACCAGCTGCTCGTGGAGATGGACGGCTTCGACGTCAAGGGCGGCGTGATCCTCATCGCCGCGACGAACCGGCCCGACATCCTCGACCCGGCGCTGCTGCGCCCCGGCCGCTTCGACCGCCAGATCGCGGTCGACCCGCCGGACCTGCAGGGCCGCATGGAGATCCTCAAGGTCCACCAGAAGGGCAAGCCGGTCGCGCCCGACGTCGACCTGGCCGCCGTCGCCCGCCGCACCCCCGGCATGACCGGTGCCGACCTCGCCAATGTGCTCAACGAGGCCGCGCTGCTCACCGCCCGTGGCGACCAGAAGCTGATCGACAACAAGGCTCTGGACGAGGCGATCGACCGCGTGGTCGCGGGCCCGCAGAAGCGGACCCGGATCATGTCGGACAAGGAGAAGAAGATCACCGCGTACCACGAGGGCGGTCACGCCCTGGTCGCGGCGGCCTCGCCGAACTCCGACCCGGTCCACAAGATCACGATCCTCTCCCGCGGCCGCGCCCTCGGCTACACGATGGTGCTCCCGGACGAGGACAAGTACTCGACCACCCGCAACGAGATGCTCGACCAGCTCGGCTACATGCTGGGCGGCCGTGCCGCCGAGGAACTGGTCTTCCATGACCCGACCACCGGCGCCGCGAACGACATCGAGAAGGCCACCAACCTGGCCCGCGCGATGGTCACGCAGTACGGCATGACCGAGCGGCTCGGCGCGATCAAGTTCGGCGGCGACAACAGCGAGCCCTTCCTCGGCCGTGAGATGGCTCACCAGCGTGACTACTCGGAAGAGGTCGCCGCGCTGGTCGACGAAGAGGTCAAGAAGCTCATCGAGAACGCGCACAACGAGGCCTGGGAGATCCTGGTCGAGAACCGCGACGTGCTCGACCAGCTCGTCCTTCACCTGTTGGAGAAGGAGACCCTGGGCAAGGAGGAGATCGCCGAGATCTTCGCCCCGATCCACAAGCGCCCGCCGCGGCCCGCCTGGACCGGCTCCTCCCGCCGCACCCCCTCCACCCGCCCGCCGGTGCTCTCCCCGAAGGAGCTGGCACTGACCAACGGAGCGAACGGAGCGACGGCGGCGATCAGCACGGCCAAGTCGACGGCGTCGGAGTCCGCCCCGGTGACGGACAAGACCCCGGAAGACCGCCCCGAGAGCTGAACACTTTCAGCCACTAGGCCGGAATGAATGCCGCGGCCCTCAGGTTCTAGCCTGGGGGGCGCGGCATTTCGCATGTCCGCAGAGAGCGCGCGTGGACGCACGCGTGACAGGTACAGGAACGAGGAACCAGATGACCGACCCCGTGACCCTGGACGGTGAGGGCACCATCGGCGAGTTCGACGAGAAGCGCGCCGAGAACGCCGTACGGGAACTGCTCATCGCGGTCGGTGAGGATCCGGATCGTGAGGGCCTCAGGGAGACGCCGGCCCGGGTGGCGCGGGCGTACAAGGAGATCTTCGCGGGCCTGTGGCAGAAGCCCGAGGACGTCCTGACGACGACGTTCGACCTGGGGCACGACGAGATGGTCCTCGTGAAGGACATCGAGGTGTACAGCACCTGTGAGCACCATCTGGTGCCGTTCCGGGGCGTCGCCCACGTCGGCTACATCCCGTCCGTGACCGGGAAGATCACCGGCCTGTCCAAGCTGGCCCGGCTCGTGGACGTCTACGCCCGGCGCCCGCAGGTGCAGGAACGACTCACCACGCAGATAGCGGACTCCCTGATGGAGATCCTGGAGCCGCGGGGTGTGATCGTGGTGGTCGAGTGCGAGCACATGTGCATGTCGATGCGGGGCATCCGCAAGCCGGGCGCGAAGACGATCACCTCGGCGGTGCGCGGTCAGCTGCGGGACGCGGCGACCCGGAACGAGGCGATGAGCCTCATCATGGCGCGCTGAACGACCTGCGCCGAACGATCCCGCACGACCCCTCCGGAGCCGGTGGTCAGGCCGCCGGCTCCGCGCCCGTGTGGTTTTGGTCCTCGTCCTCGGGGAGCTTGCAGACGCGCTCCAGGAACAGGGCCGCCGCTATCACGCCGATGCCGGCCAGGACCGAGAAGCCGGCGTAGAAGGCCTGGTCGCGGCGGGCGGGGAGGTCGAGAAGTTCCAGCAGGAAGACGCCCGTGCCGCCGTACATACCGGCGACCAGGGCGGCCACCAGGGCGCTGGCCTGGCCGAAGACGACCGCTCGGGCGGCCATCAGGGGGTCGACGCCCTTGGCTCCGGGGCGGCGCTCGCGCTGGGCCTTGAAGCGGGCGCGCAACGAGAACGCCGTGGCGAGCAGGACCACCGCGATCAGGGCGAGGACGATGGGGGCGGCCAGGGGGACGCTGGGGAGTGTCCCGATCGAGTTCCAGAGGCGGGCGCCCGCCCAGGACAGGACGCCGGCCACGACGAACACGCCGGCCAGCACCCTGATACGCAGCTCTCTCACGGTGTCCCTTCAGCTCCCCCGGACCGGTCCCGGACTGTGGTCGTCTTGACCTTAACGACTACTCGGGCAGTCGGAGTTCCAGGTCCTTGCGGGCCTCGATGCCGTTGCGCGTGACGGCCGACAGGAGTTCGGCCACCGTGCCCCGGCCGGGCAGCTGGGCCTGCGGGTCGATGTCGTGCCAGGGCGCGAGCACGAAGGCGCGCTCGTGGGCGCGCGGGTGGGGGAGGGTGAGCCGCGGGTCGTCGGAGGTGACGTCCGCGTAGGCGACGATGTCGACGTCCAGGGTGCGCGGTCCCCAGCGCTCGTCACGGACCCGGTTGAAGGCCTCCTCGACGGCGTGGGCCCGCTCCAGCAGGGAGGACGGGGGCAGGGTGGTCTTCAGGACGACGACGGCGTTGAAGTAGGAGGGCTGGCTGCCCGGCTCGACGCCCCAGGGTTCCGTCTCGTAGACCGGCGACACGGCCTTCACGCGGACGCCGGGGGTGTCCTCCAGGGCGTCCACGGCTCCCTGGAGGGTCTCCAGGCGGTTGCCGAGGTTGGAGCCGATGGAGATCACGGCCCATTTCGGGTTGCTCAGTGTCGTGTCGGCGGCGTCCACCTGCTCGACGACCGACGCGGGCACCGGCTGGACGGTCGGGTCGCTGTGACCCTGGGCGAAAGGTCGGGTCATACTCGGCTCCGGGTGATGGTGACGGTCACGTCGTCGAAGGGGACGGTGATCGGGGCGTCCGGCTTGTGGACGCGGACCTCGACCTCCTGGACTCCTTCGTGCTTCAGGCAGGTCTGGGCGATCCGCTCGGCGAGAGTCTCGATGAGGTTCACCGGCTCGCCCTCGACCACGGCCACGACCTCTTCGGCCACGATGCCGTAGTGCACGGTCTTCGCCAGGTCGTCGTCGGCCGCGGCCGGCCGGGTGTCCAGGCCAAGGACGAGGTCCACGATGAAGGTCTGGCCCTCCTCGCGCTCCTTGGGGAACACACCGTGGTGCCCGCGGGCCTTCAGGCCGCGCAGCGCGACACGATCCACGCGAATCACTCCTGCAATCGTCGGGAACGGCCGGTCGGTGTCGCGTGCGGGCGGCACACCGGCCTCTGACGAATCTACCTGCGGGCGCCGACACAGCCGGGTGACGAGGGCGCGTGCCCGGGCGGGCACCCGGAGGCTTCACCGTGTGTTTCCCCTGGGGAACCCGGCCGCGTCATGGGCCGGTAGCCGCACATACCCCCGGGTAGGTGATTCCAACCACTTCTTGGTCCGTGTGGGGTGCGTACCCGGTCACCCGAGAGGGTTTTCATCCGGATCCATGCCGTTCGTTCCGTTCTGGTCGTTTTCTTCCTCCTCGTCGGTTTCGGCGAGCACGGGGGAGGCGTGGTGCGACCAGAGCTTCCAGCCGGCGGGGGTGCGCCGGAACACGTTCGTGGCGACGACGAGCTGACCGACCAGGGGGCCGAGTTCCGCGCCGTCCTCGGGGGCGGGGCCGCCGCTGAGGATGTTCTCGGTACAGGTCACGAGGGCCGTGTTACCCGTGACGGAGACGTGCACGTCGGTGAGGAAGAACTGGATGTAGTCGGTGTTCGCCATGATCAGCGCGTACGACCTGAGGACCTCGGAGCGGCCGGTGAGCACCGGCCAGCCGGGGTGGACGCAGGAGATCACGCCGGTGTCCGCCGGGTCGTGGTACTCCTCGTCGACGCCCAGGTCGGAGGGCGTGAGCCAGAGCGAGGACAGTTCCTCGAAGTCGCCGCGCTCCATCGCCTCGTAGAAGGCGGTGTTGGCGGCCTCCACCTGTTCGACGTCCGTGTGGGGGGCGCTCACCGGGCTCCTTCAACGGCTCGCGCGACCCGTACCGCGTCCGCGGTAGCGCGTACCTCGTGCACACGCACCGCCCATGCGCCGGCGTGCGCCGCGAGCGCGGAGACGGCGGCCGTGGCAGCGTCGCGCTCGCGGGCCGGCGGGGGCGCGGCCTCCGGGCCGGCGAGGACGCGGCCGAGGAACCGCTTGCGGGAGGCGGCGACGAGCAGCGGGTGGCCGAGGGCGTGCAGGCGGTCGAGGTGGGCGAGGAGGGTGAGGTCGTGTTCGCCCTCCTTGGAGAAGCCGAGGCCGGGGTCGACGACGATGCGGTCGGGGGCGACGCCGCCCTCGAGAACGGCCTCCACGCGCGCGTGCAGTTCGTCCATGACTTCGGCGACGACGTCCTCGTACACGCCCTCGACGTTGCCGCCCTGGAGGAAGCCGCGCCAGTGCATGACGACGAAGGGGGCGCCCGTGGCGGCGACCACGGGGATCATCGCGGGGTCGGCGAGGCCGCCGCTGACGTCGTTGACGAGGGCGGCGCCGGCGGCGAGGGCCTGTTCGGCGACGGAGGCGCGCATGGTGTCGACGGAGACGACCACGCCTTCGGAGGCGAGGCCGCGCACGACGGGGATGACGCGCCGGAGTTCCTCCGCCTCGTCGACGCGGGTGGCGCCGGGGCGGGTGGACTCGCCGCCGACGTCCACCAGGTCCGCGCCCTCGGCGACCAGGTCAAGGCCGTGCTTGACGGCGGCGGTCGTGTCGAACCAGCGGCCGCCGTCGGAGAAGGAATCGGGGGTCACGTTCACGACCCCCATGACCGCACACCGGTCCCATGCCGGAAGGCCTGTCACTCGGCCGCGCCCGCTGAGGTTGTTCATACGTTCAGCGTAGGCCCAGGGGGGTGCCCTCAACGCGCGGCGGCCCGGGCGGAAGCCCCCGGTGCTGGAGGGGGTGGGGCTTCCGCCCGGGCCGGTCGGGCGCCGGGCCGGGCTCTGCGGGTGGGCAGAGCCGGGGTCAGGCGGCTCGGACGTCGCGTTCCGCGACCGAGTGCGCGCAGGGGCGCTCGGCGGCCGCCCTGCGCCGGCGCAGGAAGCGCGGGAGCGGCAGGGCGAGATTGACGAAGCCCTCCGCCTGCATGGCGGCGAAGCCGATGCGGGGCAGGTCGGCGGAGGCGCGGTAGACGACGAAGCGCGGCTCCCAGCGGGGCTGGAACTTGGCGTTGAACTTGTACAGCGACTCGATCTGGAACCAGCGCGAGAGGAACACCAGCAGTCCGCGCCAGGCGCGCAGCACCGGACCGGCGCCGATCTTCTCCCCGCGCGCGAGGGCGGAGCGGAACATCGCGAAGTTCAGCGAGACCCGCGCGATGTCGAACTTGGGGGCGGCCTGCAGGGCGGCGACGATCAGCAGTTCGTTCATGCCGGGGTCGGCGGTGCGGTCGCGGCGCATGAGGTCCAGGGAGGCGCCGTCCTCGCCCCAGGGCACGAAGTGCAGGATCGCCTTGAGGTCGCCGTACTCGCCGGGCTCGTCGTCCTGCTTGTGGGCGGTGGCGATCAGGCAGTCGCCGTCGGTGGGGTCGCCGATGCGGCCGAGCGCCATGGAGAAGCCGCGCTCGGTGTCGGTGCCGCGCCAGTCCTCCGCCGCCCGGCGGATGCGCTCCAGCTCGGCCTCGCCGAGGTCACGGATGCGCCGCACCCGGGTTTCGTAGCCGGCCCGCTCGATGCGCTTGACCATCTGGCGCACGTTGCGCATCGCGCGTCCGGCGAGCGAGAAATCCGCCACGTCGACCACCGCCTCGTCGCCCAGTTCCAGGGCGTCCAGGCCGGTCTCGCGGGTCCACACCTCGCCGCCCGTCTCCGAGCAGCCCATGACGGCCGGGGTCCAGGAGTGGGCCTTGGCCTCGTCCATGAAGCGTTCGATGGCGCCGGGCCAGGCCTCGACGTCGCCGATCGGGTCGCCGCTGGCGAGCATCACGCCGGAGACGACCCGGTAGGTGACCGCCGCCTTGCCGCTGGGCGAGAAGACGACCGCCTTGTCGCGGCGCAGCGCGAAGTGGCCGAGGGAGTCGCGGCCGCCGTGCTTGTCCAGCAGGGCGCGCAGCCGGGCCTCGTCCTCCTCGGTGAGGCGGGCGGCCGGGTGCTCGGGACGGAAGGCCAGGTAGATGGTGGTGACCGCGGTCAGCCAGCCGAGGGCGCCGAGGGAGAAGGCGACCGTCCAGGAGGTGTTGCCGTCGTAGTCCAGGGGGCCCTCGAAGCCGAACAGGCCGTAGACGACGTGCGTCAGGCGGTCGGCCAGGCTCGGGTCGCCCATCATGCGGTTCGGGTGGACGCTGACGATGACCAGCCCGAGGGCGAGGGAACCGGCGGCCATGAGGACGAAGTTGGCGAGTGCGCGCCAGCGGCTGCGCGGGTCGGGCAGGGCCGCGAACTCGTCGCGGTGGCGCAGCAGCGGTACGAGCAGCGCCAGCGAGATGAGCATCCCGATGAGCGAGTGCCGGTACACGAACTCGGCGGCGGCGCCGGCCGGCAGCAGCGCGACCGCGGCGCGCCAGGCCCGGCGCTTGCGCCGTTTGAGCCCGTGCGCGAGCAGAAGCAGGAGCACGCCGGCGCTGAGCGAGAGCGCAGCGGCGAAGGGCCCGAAGGAGCCGGGCAGTACCTCGGCCAGGGTGTGCATCCGGCTGTGACGGAAGCGCGGGAACACGCCCGCGGCAATGTCCAGCACGCCCACGAGGGCGCACGCCCTGGCGACCAGAGCGGGGACGGCCTCGGGGCGCGGGCCGCGCAGTATGCGCCGCGCCCGGCTTGATCGGCCCGGAACCCCGCCCGACATTTCCCCATCTATCCTGACAGACATCGCATCCCGTAGTTCTGCGAGAGACCTTGAACCCGGTGCCGATCGGGGCATCCGGCGACATTGCGCCCTCTAGGACGGTGTCTCGGGGAGAGAGGTTCACTCCCCTCCGGAAAGTCGGGTCAAAGGCCAAGGAAAGCCCCGGGCAAGCCTTCGCAACGATGCTGGGCGGGCCAAGGGCAGAAAGCGCAGGCAGGAACAGCCCATGGGTCTCACGAGCAACAAGGTGCTGGCGCTTGCGGTCATGTTCGCCGCAGCGCTGTTCGTCGCAACGGTGTGGCTGTGGCCGCGGCTCGCCCGGCGGAGCTGGCGTGCCGTCAGCGGGCGTGTCGGCCTGCTCCTCGCCACCCAGCTCGCCCTCTTCACCTCCCTGGGGATCGCCGCCAACCAGGCCTTCGGGTTCTACGCCAGCTGGGCGGACCTGTTCGGCCGGGAGACCGACCAGGGTGTCGTGATCAACCACACGGCCAACTCCGGTACGGGCGGCCCGTTGCAGGTGCTCTCCACGTCCCTGGTCCAGGGCGTGAAGGGCTCGCGCCCGCAGACGGCAGGACAGGTCCAGAAGGTGGACATCGTGGGCCGTAAGACCCACATCGCCACACCGGCGTACGTCTATCTGCCGCCCGAGTACTTCCAGCCGCAGTACCGCACGCGTACGTTCCCCGCGGCCGTCGTACTGACCGGCTACCCCGGTACGGCCCAGGCGCTGGTGGACAAACTGCACTACCCGCGTACGGCGCAGGAGCTGGCCAAGGACGGGCGGATGCAGCCGATGATCCTGGTCATGCTGCGGCCGACCGTGGCGCCGCCGCGCGACACCGAATGCGTGGACGTCCCGGGCGGGCCGCAGAGCGAGACCTTCTTCGCCAAGGACCTGCCCGAGGCCGTACTCGCGCACTACAGGGTGGGCAAGCGGCCCGGCAGCTGGGGCATCGTCGGCGACTCAACCGGCGGCTACTGCGCGCTGAAGCTCGCCATGCACAACCCCAGCGTCTACGCGGCCGCCGCCGGTCTCTCGCCCTACTACAAGGCGCCGATCGACCCCACGACCGGTGACCTCTTCCAAGGTGACAGGAATCTGCAGAATCGTGCCGACCTGTGGTGGCTCCTCAAGCACGAGCCGGCGCCCGACACCTCACTGCTCGTCACCAGCAGCAGGATCGGCGAACACAACTACAAGGACACCCTCAAGTTCATAGAGGGTGTGCAGGCCACGAACCTGACCCGGATCTCGTCGATCATCCTGGACAGCGGCGGGCACAACTTCAACACCTGGCGCCGGGAGATCCCGCCGACGCTGCAGTGGCTCAGCGGGCGGCTCAGCGACCGCTGAGCCGACGGGTGCCCGATGCCGGGTGAAGCCTCCGGTGTGGCTGTGTTTTTACGGGGCGGGGGTCCACGATTCGCCTACGCGCGGTAAGTTTCTGGCCATGCCACGTGGACGCCACCGCCATTCACCGCCTCTGCACCGGCTGTTGCCTCCGTCGGCGATCGCCGGCGTCTCCGTCGTCTGCGCGCTGGGTCCCTGGGTGTTCTCCGAGGTCACGGTGTTGCGCACGCTCGCCGCGGCCGCCGCGGCGACCGCTGTCGTCGGCGCCGTCGTGATGCGCCGCTGGGACTCCCAGGCGGGCAAGCACGTCGCCGACCTCACGCGCGCGCGTGTCAGCGACGAATGGCGCTACGACGAGCGGGTCGCCGAACTGGAGACCGACCTGGAGGAGTCGCGCGAGCTGCGCACCAAGCTCGAACAGCGGCTGCGCGCCAAGCGCGCGGAGCTGGCCGGGCTGCGCAACGAGCACGCGGCCCTGCTGCGCCGGTACGCCACGGCGGAGACCGAGCGCGCGAGCGCCCTGGAGGGGCGCCGGCTGCTGGAGATCGAGGCGGCCGTGCCGTCCGGCGCGCCGGCGCTGCCGCCTGCGCGCAGCGGCGAGCCGGAGGCGGCCGAAGTCGCCGAGCCGGAGGCCGCCGAGACGGCCGGGTCCGCCGAGGCTGCCGAGGAGAAGCCGAAGGGCGGTCCGGTGTTCTCCGTCGAGGGCGCCCAGCTGTTCCTGCAGGCCGCGGTGGCGCTGTCCCGGCTCGACCGTGATGGGGCGTCAGGCAAGAGTGAGTCGGCCAAGGCTGGGTCCGGCGAGGTTGAGTCCGCTCAGGCTGAGTCCGCCAAGGTTGAGTCTTCCAAGGCCGGGTCCGTCGAGGCCGAGCCGGTCAGGCCCGAGGCCGCCAAGGTCGAGTCCACCAAGGTCGAGTCCACCAAGACTGGGTCCGCCAAGGCCGAGCCGGTCAGGTCCGAGCCCCTCACGTCCGCGTCCCGCGAGGCCGAGTCCCCGAAGGCCGGATCCCAGAAGGCCGAGGCCGCGAAGGTCGGGTCCGTCGAAGCCTCGGGTGACGGTGCGCACAAGCAGTCCGCGCAGAAGCAGCCCGCGCAGGAGGGCGAGGCGCAGGGGAAGTCCGAGGCGGCCGGTGGGCACACGCGCGCGGCCGCCACCTCTTCGACGCAGGACCAGCCCGCCAAGTCCGCGGGGCAGCAGCCCGCCGGTCACTTCACGGTGCCGACCGCGGTGGCCGTCGTACCGGCCACGCCCGTGCGGCGACCGGCGATCGAGGGCGGGTTCGACTTCTTCGGCACCCAGAAGCAGACGGCTTCCGCCGCGCTGGAGTCCGTGCAGAACGAGGACCTCGCCGATGTCGTCGGCCAGGAGGCCCTCGCGCTGCACAAGGCCGAGGCGGAGGCCGAGTTCAAGCCCGCCGACGAGGAGTCGCGCGGTGCCGGTCAGGTCATCGACCTGACCGCGCACGACGAGACGGAGCAGATCGACCTCCAGGGGCTGCGCACCGCGGCCTCCTGAGCCCGCGGCAGGCACCCGCCAGGCACCGAGCCCGGTTCACCCGCGAGGGGTGGGCCGGGCTCACGTCATCCAGCGGTCGGGGCGGGCGTCCCTGCGGCCGGTGCGGGATCGCTCCGCCTGGGCGCGCAGCAGCCGCGCGGCCTCCTCGGCGTCCCGCAGACGGGCCGTGACGGTCTTGTCGGCCCCGGTGTCCACATGGACGTCGGCGAGCCGCCACAGCCGCTCCCAGGGCCCCTGGGTGAGCCGTACGCTCTGCACCTTGGCGTGCGGGACCAGCGACAGGCGGCGGCGCAGCAGGCCGTGCCGGGCGGCGAACACCGCTTCGGTGACCGCGAGGCCGTGCCCGCGCCACCACACCGGCACGCGCCACCCGGCCCGCCGGGGCGGGCGGGACAGCGACGCCGGTACGGTCACGCCGGGCAGTATGCGCGCTATGACCGACTCGGCCACCGCGCGCGGGGCGACCGGCACCAGCACGGAGTTGTCGGACCCGGCCACGTCCAGCTCCACTCGCACCCAGCCGCGCCGTCGCCACAGCAGCGGCTCCACGATCCGCACGGTCTGCACCCGCCCCGGCGGCACCGTCTCGTGCGCGCGGTCGAGCAGCCCGTGGTCGATGCGCAGCCCGTCCGGCGACTCGCCCACCGTCCAGTCGTACTCGGCGACGAACCGCCCCGCACTGCTCGCGCCCGCCGCACCGAGCAGCGGCAGGGCGGCGGCGAGGACCGTCCACACGCTGTGGGTGGCGAGCCACAGCACGGGCGGTACGACGAGCGCGGCGGTCAGGGAGCCCCAGGTGGCGCCCGTCAGCACGAGGGAGAGCGCCAGCTCGCGCGGGGGCACGTGCAACAGCTCGTGCGCCGGCGCCTCGCCCACTTCTTGCGCTGTCTCGGGTGCGAAACCCGCTGCGCGCGCGAGCAGCTCCGCGCGCAGGGCGCGCGCCTCCTGCTCGCCCAGGAAGGCGAGTTCGTCCTTCTTGTCGGCCCCGACGACGTCTATCCGCAGCTTGGCGACACCCGCCACGCGCGCGAGGAGCGGACGCGTGACGTCGACCGCCTGGATGCGCTCCAGCCGGATGTGCGCGGTGCGCCGGAACAGCAGCCCGGTACGGATGCGCAGTTCGCTGTCGGTGACCGCGAAGTGCGTGAACCACCAGGACAGGAAGCCGTAGAGGCCGGCCGCCGGGACCAGCACGGCGAGCCCGATGAGCAGCATCGTGGAGGTCAGCCGCTGCAGCTGCTCCTGCGCGCCGTTCGGGTCGTGCCCGGCCCAGCCGGCGAGTACGGCGACCGGCGCCCACGCCCGCCGGAAGGGCGTGACGGGGTGCAGCCGTCGTTCGGCGACGGGCGGGCGCGCCGGTACGCCGTCCAGGTCCGATGTGGTCACAGGCCCGCCGATCGGGCCTCGCCCAGCTCGGTGAGCCGGTCGCGCAGCCTCTCCGCCTCGGCCGGGTCCAGACCCGGGATGGTCGCGTCGGTCGCCGCGGCCGCGGTGTGCAGCTGCACGCTCGCCAGCCCGAACCAGCGCTCCACGGGGCCCGAGGTGACCTCCACCAGCTGCATCCGCCCGTACGGCACCACGGTCTCCTCGCGCCACAGGACACCGCGGCTGATCAGCAGGTCGTCGGCGCGCTCGGCGTACCGCCAGGAGCGCCAGTTGCGGCCCAGCAGCCGCCAGCCCCACGCGGCCAGGGCCAGGGGGAGCAGCGCGAAGGCGGCCCAGACCCATCCCGCGAGCAGGCCGGGCAGCAGCCCCGCCGCGAGGGCGAGCACGCCCGTCCACACCGCCAGCAGCAGCCGGCGCATGCGCAGCAGGCCGGGCGGCAGCATCCGCCACACCGGCTCGTGCCCCGCCAGCCCGGTCTCCTCCGGGATCCCCGTTTCCATGGAGCAAGCGTACGTAGGGGAAACTGGGTCCATGACTGCGACGGAGACCACGGTCGGCATCGGCGGCGCCGCCGAGAGCACTGACATGGTGCTCAACATCGGCCCCCAGCATCCGTCCACGCACGGCGTGCTGCGGCTCAAGCTCGTGCTGGACGGGGAGCGCATCGTCCATGCGGAGCCGGTGATCGGCTACATGCACCGGGGCGCGGAGAAGCTCTTCGAGGCGCGCGACTACCGGCAGATCATCATGCTCGCCAACCGCCACGACTGGCTGTCGGCGTTCTCGAACGAGCTGGGCGTGGTCCTCGCCGTGGAGCGGATGCTCGGCATGGAGGTGCCTGAGCGCGCGGTGTGGACGCGCACGCTGCTCGCCGAGCTGAACCGGGTGCTGAACCACCTGATGTTCCTCGGGTCGTACCCGCTGGAGCTGGGCGGGATCACGCCGGTCTTCTACGCGTTCCGGGAGCGCGAGGTGCTCCAGAACGTCATGGAGGAGGTCTCCGGCGGGCGCATGCACTACATGTTCAACCGCGTCGGCGGCCTCAAGGAGGACCTGCCGGCCGGATGGACGGCACGCGCGCGTGCCGCCGTCGCCGCCGTGCGCTCCCGTATGGACGTCTTCGACGACCTGGTGCTCGGCAACGAGATCTTCCGGGGGCGGACGCGGGGCGTGGGGAAGCTCGCGCCGGAGACCGTGCACGCCTATGGCGTGAGCGGGCCCATCGCGCGCGCCTCGGGCGTCGACTTCGATCTGCGCCGCGACGAGCCGTACCTGGCCTACGGCGACCTCCAGGACACGCTGAAGGTCGTCACCCGGAGCGAGGGCGACTGCCTCGCCCGCTTCGAGGTGCTCCTGGAGCAGACCCACAACGCGCTCGACCTCGCCGACGCCTGCCTGGACCGGGTCGCCGAGCTGCCTCCCGGGCCGATCAACCAGCGGCTGCCCAAGGTGCTGAAGGCGCCCGAGGGGCACACCTACGCGTGGACCGAGAACCCGCTCGGCATCAACGGCTACTACCTGGTCAGCAAGGGCGAGAAGACCCCGTACCGGCTGAAGCTGCGCTCCGCGTCCTACAACAACATCCAGGCGCTGACCGAGTTGCTGCCCGGGACGCTGGTGGCGGACATGGTGGCGATCCTGGGGTCGATGTTCTTCGTGGTCGGGGACATCGACAAGTGAGCCGCAGGCCCTAGGGGAGTGGGTCCGGGATTCCAACTGGCTGGAGCAGCCAGCCGAAGTCGCCGAGGCCGCCCGGGGCGGTGAGCTCGGCGGCCTCGCCGGCGCTCGCGAGGGCGCGTACGTAGGCCGAGGGGTCCGTAGAGGCCAGCGCGAGCGGGGGGCGTGCGCCGGTGAGATCGAGGGCGCGCAGGGCGGCGCGTTGCGTGAGCAGGCGCGCGGCAGGGAGTGTGCGCGCTGTATCGGAGGGCGTGCGCGCCGTATCGAGGGGCGTGTGCGCCGTGCGAGCTGTCGTGCGGAGCGATGTGCACGCCGCCGCGCACGCGTCCAGTGCTACGTGTGCCGTGATGTCGCACGACCCGTCCGGCACGGGCGTCGTCTCGCGCCCCTCCCGGAAGCCGGTGAGCGTCCCGAACGGGGGGCGCGCGTCCGCGGTGTGCGCGTAGTCCACGGCCACCGCGAGCCCCCGCACCACCCGGTCCACCGCGGCCGCCCACGCCAGGTCCCTGGGCAGCCCGATCTCCGCGCGCAGCCCCTCCTCGCCCGGCAGCGGCCACCATCGTGCCAGCCAGTCCGCGCCCGCGCCCGACACCGGCTCCCCGAGCCGCTCGGTGCCGTCCGCCGCGACGAGCACCAGCCGGGGTACGCCTGCCGGGTCCACCTCGGCGACGTCCACGGGCACGTTGTCCAGCCACTCGTTGGCGAACAGCAGCCCGGTGATCGCGTCCGGGGGCTCGCTCAGCCAGGTGATCCGGTCGTCCAGGCCCGCCGGACGGCCCGCGATCTCGACGGCGTACCCGCGCGCGCGGGCGGCCACATCGGCCGGCAGCGCGGCGAGCACGCCGGTCACCAGCTCCCCGCGACCGGCGCCCATGTCGACGAAGTCCAGCGTCGGCGGCCGTCCGAGCGCCTCGTCGACCCGGCACAGCAGCCGGGCCACGGCGCCCGCGAACAGCGCGGACGCGTGCACGGAGGTACGGAAGTGACCGGCCGGGCCCTCGGGCCGCCGGTAGAAGCCCTCCGGGCCGTAGAGCGCCTCCTGGGTCGCCTCCCGCCAGCCGCGTCCCTCGCGGATGCTCTCCGCCGTCGCCTCATCCGTCACCGGGACAGACTAGGCGCACAGGTGATCACGGCATCCACCTTGCGGAGTACGCGTGCCCCGTGCGGATCGACCCTCCGGTTGACCCCTGCACGCATCTCGTTTCCCTACTCTGGGTTACGTGCAGCGCCTCTATGACTTCCTCCGCAGGCACCCGACGTGGGTCGACAGCTTCTGGGCCGTCGTCCTGTTCGGGCTTTCCGGCGTGAGCGTGGTGAGTCAGAGCCGCGTGCCCGACCACCACATGCCGATGGGCGGCGGGTGGGCGGTGTCCGCCGTCCTGTGCGTCGTCGTGGCGCTGCGCCGTCGCTACCCGGAGCCGATGCTCCTGCTGGCTCTCGCGACCGGGCTGGCCCAGCTGGTGCTGGACATCGAGACGACCGCGGCCGACTTCGCCATGCTGGTGATCACCTACACGGTCGCCGCGGTCGGCGCGCGCTGGGCCTCCCGGGTCGCGCTCATCGTCAGCCTGTCCGCAGCCGCCCTGGCGCAGATCCGCTGGCCGGACCACCAGTCCAGCGCGCTGGGCCAGCTGGCGATCGGGGTGTTCCAGACCGTGCCGTTCGCCCTGGCCTGGGTGCTGGGCGACTCCATGCGCACCCGCCGGGCCTACTTCGCCCAGCTGGAGGAGCGCGCCGCCCGGCTGGAGAAGGAGCGCGAGGCGCAGGCGAAGGTGGCGGTCGCCGCCGAGCGCGCCCGGATCGCGCGCGAGCTGCACGACGTCGTCGCGCACAACGTGTCGGTGATGGTGGTCCAGGCCGACGGCGCCGCCTACGTCCTGGACGCCGCCCCCGACCAGGCGAAGAAGGCCCTGGAGACGATCTCCTCCACCGGCCGTCAGGCCCTCGCCGAGATGCGCCGCCTGCTCGGCGTGCTGCGCACCGGCGAGCACCAGGAGAGCGGGGAGTACGTCCCTCAGCCGGACGTCGAGCAGATCGACGACCTCATCGAGCAGTGCCGCAGTTCCGGTCTGCCCGTCGACTTCAAGGTCGAGGGCACCCCGCGCCCGCTGCCCAGCGGGGTGGAGCTGACCGCGTACCGCATCGTGCAGGAGGCGCTCACCAACACCCGCAAGCACGGCGGGCCCAACGCGGGCGCGAGCGTGCGGCTGGTGTACTTCGACGACGGGCTCGGCCTGCTCGTCGAGGACGACGGCAAGGGCGCCCCGCACGAGCTGTACGAGGAGGGCGGCGCCGACGGTCAGGGGCACGGCCTGATCGGCATGCGCGAGCGGGTCGGCATGGTCGGCGGCACGCTGGACGCCGGGCCGCGCCCGGGCGGAGGATTCCGCATCAGCGTGCTGCTCCCGCTCAAACCGGCGCACTGACGCCGCCGCACGCCCCCTGTTGACACCTGTCACGCCCCCCAGAGCAACCCCCAGAGCCAACGGAAGAGGACCCGATGACGATCCGCGTGATGCTCGTCGACGACCAGGTGCTGCTGCGCACCGGGTTCCGGATGGTGCTCGCCGCCCAGCCGGACATGGAGGTCGTCGCGGAGGCGGGTGACGGGGTCGAGGCCCTTCAGGTGGTGCGGTCCACCGCCGTCGACGTCGTCCTGATGGACGTCCGCATGCCGAAGCTGGACGGCGTGGAGGCCACCCGCCGCATCTGCCAGGAGCCGAACCCGCCGAAGGTGCTCATCCTGACCACCTTCGACCTGGACGAGTACGCCTTCTCCGGGCTGAAGGCGGGCGCCTCCGGCTTCATGCTCAAGGACGTGCCGCCCGGCGAGCTGCTGGCGGCCATCCGCTCCGTGCACAGCGGCGACGCGGTGGTGGCGCCCTCCACCACCCGGCGCCTGCTGGACCGGTTCGCGCCGATGCTGCCCTCCGCCGGCCGGGAGCCCCAGCACAAGGAGCTGGAGCGGCTCACCGACCGGGAGCGCGAGGTCATGGTGCTGGTCGCGCAGGGTCTGTCGAACGGCGAGATCGCGGCCCGGCTGGTGCTGTCCGAGGCGACGGTGAAGACCCATGTGGGCCGCATCCTGACCAAGCTCGGCCTGCGCGACCGGGTGCAGGTGGTGGTGCTGGCGTACGAGACCGGACTGGTGCGGGCGGGCGGCCACGGCTGACGCCGGACCACCGCGGGCCCCGGCGCCTCAGCGCAGGACGCCCTCGATGAAGTCGCTGCCCAGGCGGGCCACCGCGGACAGGTCCAGCTGGTGCTGGACGTACCGGCCGCGGCGGCCGCTCGTGATCAGGCCCGCCTTCTTCAGCACCGCCAGGTGCCGGGATATCTCGGGGGCGGACATGCCGTGCGCGTCCGCCAGTTCGCTCGTGGTGTGCTGGGCGCGGGCCAGATGGCGGCACAGCCGCATCCGCACCGGGTGGGCCAGCGCCTCCAGGCGGCGCGTGAGCTGCTCGACGGACGGCACCTGCGGGTGGGAGCCGCTGGCGGGATAGGTGATCGTGGGCTGCCAGCCGTACCGGTGCAGGACCATCACATGGGGCCAGCCGAGGCTGGTCGGCACCAGGACCAGGCCGCCGCCGCCGATGGCCGTCCGCCCCACCAGGAGCTTGTCGACCGTGATGAGCCCGGCCTCCTCGTCCAGCGAGACGGCACCGGAGAGCGAGGCGAGGGCCTCGCCGAGGCCCTTGCGGCGCAGCAGTTCGGTCTTGTGCCGGGCGTCCGCCGCGAGCTGGGGCTGGAGCCGGGCCCAGGTGTCGGCGAAGAAGGCCTCGTCGCAGTCGAGCACGAGCTGCCGGAACCAGGAGCGGACGGCCGGCGGGTCGTCCAGCAGCCGCAGGGTGAACCGCTCTTGGACGGCACCGCGCGCGGCGGCCAGCTCCAGGGAGCGCCGGCGCAGCACCGGATCGTCGAGCGGGCCGGGCTCGGCGATGTCGTAGCGCAGCTGGCAGGTGAACTCCAGGGCCGCGTGGACGAACTGCTCGTCCGTCAGCTGGTCCAGCTGGTCCAGTTCCTCGGTGAGCGTGGCACCCGGTTGCGCGCGCCCGCCGGGGATCCCGGCGAACGGGGCGAAGACGTCGGAGAACGTCGTGCGCCACAGGAAGTCCGCCTCGCACAGCCGGTCGGCCAGGCCCGGGTCCAGCCGGGTCGACACGGCGGTCGCCCAGCCCTGCAGCTGCGGGTGGTGGCCGGGCTCGCTGAGCGCGTGCAGCGCCATCCCCAGCTCCGCCAGCGGGGAGGGCACGACGGATACCCGCTCCGGCGTCAGTCCGGCGATGTCGATGGTCACGCTCATGCCCTCCATGGTGCACCCGGCCACTGACAGCGCCCCGTGGATTGACGGCAGCCGTCAATCCACGGGACATCCGCTCCGAGCAGGAGCAACCTTGAGGACACCGGGGCAGCCGCGGAGCCCGATCAGTCACCGATCAGCCACGTCCCGAGAAGGCGATCCGCCATGAGCATCACGCAGCAGTACCTCCTCGACACCTACCGCGCCCGCCTACACGGCGAGCCCGAACCGCCCGCGCCGGGCCGCCACGACCTCGACCTGATGCGCGAGCTGCGCGACTACCGGCGCTTTCGCGCGGTCCTCGCCGAGCGCCCGGCCCGCGGGCGGCTGCGGCACGTCCTGGAGCGCTGGCTGCGCCCCCGCGCGCTGTAGCTGCGCGCTGTAGCTACGCCCGCTCCGGCAGGAGCGCCGCGAAGTCCGCGACCGCCGCCCGCACGTCGTCCGCCGCCCACTCCAGGCCGGCGGCGGTCACGGTCACCTCGATCGAGGACAGTCCCGGCCCCTTGGTATCCCAGGGCCCCACGAAGAGGTAGGTCCCGGTCTCCTCGGCCTGGCGCACGGCCGCCTCCAGCAGCACGTCGGTGTCGTACGGCAGCCAGACCTGGAACTGGTGGGTGTGCGGCTCCTCGGGGTGCACGCGCGCCCAGGGCACCCCGGCCCGGGTGAACCCCTCGCGCAGCGCGGCGGCCACCACGCGCGCGTGGCGCACGTATTCCGGCAGGCGGGGCAGCTCCCGCTCCAGGCCGACGAGTGCCGCCAGCGCGGTCGGGAACTGCTGGAAGATCATCCCGCCGTAGCGGTGCCGCCACGTCTTCGCCTCCTCGACCAGGGTCTTCGGGCCGGCCAGCGCGGCGCCGCCGAAGCCGTCGAGGGACTTGTAGAACGACACGTAGACGCTGTCCGCCAGGTCCGCGATCTCGTGCAGGGGGCGTCCGAAGCGGACGGTCGACTCCCACAGGCGCGCGCCGTCGAAGTGCACTACCGCGTCCCGCTCCCGCGCCGCCTCCACGACGTCCGTCAGCTCCTGCCAGGAGGGCAGCACGAAACCGGCGTCCCTGAGCGGCAGCTCCAGCATCAACGCCCCGAAGGGCTCCTCGAAGTCACGTATCTCCGCGGCCGTGGGCAGCCGGGGCTCCTCGGTCACGCGCACCGTGCGCAGGCCGCTGACCTCGCGGAACGCGTTGCGTTCATGCACCTCGGGGTGGGCGAGCCCGTGCAGGGCCACCGTGCCGTTGCCGGTACGGGCCGCCCAGCAGCGCAGGGCCACCTGCTGGGCCATCGTGCCGGTCGGGAAGAACGCGGCGGCCTCCGTGCCCAGCAGGGCGGCGACCCGCTCCTCCAGCGTCGCGACGATCCGGTCGCCGTACACGTCCACCGGTTCGTCCAGGTCGTACACCTCGGGCGCCGCCTCCTGGAGCAGCGCGAGCCGTTCGCGGATCGAGGCGCGCAGGCCCACGCGCGCGAGGACGCGCGTGGCCTTCCGGTAGGCGGTCGCGCGCCGCTCCCGCAACTGCTCCTGCGCCGTCCGCTCTTCGCCCTGCTCAGTCGCATCAGTCATGCCGTGGATGATGCCCCGCACGGTCGCGCGAGGCAGCGGAATTTCCCCGCGGCCGGAGCGTGGCGAAACCCACAGCCTGTGGACAACCGGCCGCCGTTCAACCCGATAGCGTTAACATGACGAGAAATCGTCCGGTACCCAGAGCGGACTGGAACGGGAAGGCCGCCGTCGCGTGAGTACAGACCACCAGCCAGACCTCAAGGACCGCCCCGCGCGGCTCACCGTCGGCGTCGTCGGCGCCGGACGCGTGGGCCCCGCCCTGGCCGCGTCCCTCCAGCTCGCCGGGCACCGCCCGGTGGCCGTCTCCGCGGTCTCCGAAGCCTCCCGCAGGCGCGCCGAGACAATGCTCCCCGACGTGCCGCTGGTACCGCCCGCCGAGGTCCTCCAGCGCGCCGACCTGGTCCTGCTCACCGTCCCCGACGACGCCCTGCCCGGCCTGGTCGCCGGCCTCGTCGAGACCGGCGCCGTACGGCCGGGACAGCTGCTCGTGCACACCTCCGGGCGGTACGGCGCGAAGGTCCTCGACCCCGCCCTGCGCGCGGGCGCGCTGCCCCTGGCGCTGCACCCGGCGATGACCTTCACCGGCACCCCGGTGGACGTCCAGCGCCTGGCGGGCTGCTCCTTCGGCGTCACCGCGCCCGAGGAGCTGCGCCTGGCCGCCGAGGCCCTGGTCATCGAGATGGGCGGCGAGCCCGAGTGGATCAGCGAGGAGAACCGCCCGCTCTACCACGCGGCCCTCGCCCTCGGCGCCAACCACCTGGTGACCCTGGTCGCCCAGTCCATGGAGCTGCTGCGCACGGCGGGCGTCGAGGCCCCCGACCGGATGCTCGGCCCGCTCCTCGGCGCCGCCCTGGACAACGCCCTGCGCTCCGGCGACGCGGCCCTCACCGGACCCGTCGCGCGCGGGGACGCCGGCACGGTCGCCGCGCACGTCACCGAGTTGCGCAGGCACGCCCCGCAGACCGTCGCGGGCTATCTCGCGATGGCCCGCGCGACCGCCGACCGGGCCCTCGCCCACGGCCTGCTGAAGCCGGAACTCGCCGAGGACCTGCTCGGCGTGCTGGCCGACGGATCCACCGGCACGAACGGCACCACCGGGACGAACAGCACCGAGGGGAACGCCTGATGACCACCGCCCTGCTGAGCACCGCCGAAGAGCTGCACGCGCGCGTGCGCCACGGCCGCCGTGCCGTCGTGATGACCATGGGCGCCCTGCACGAGGGCCACGCCACGCTGATCCGCACCGCGCGCGAGATCGCCGGCCGGGACGGCGAGGTCGTCGTCACCGTCTTCGTCAACCCGCTGCAGTTCGGCGCCGGCGAGGACCTGGACCGCTACCCGCGCACCCTCGAAGCCGACCTGAAGCTCGCCGAGCAGGCGGGCGCCGACGCCGTGTTCGCGCCCTCCGTGGACGAGGTGTACCCGGGCGGCGAACCCCAGGTGCGCATCTCCGCGGGCCCGATGGGCGAACGCCTGGAGGGCGCCTCGCGGCCCGGGCACTTCGACGGCGTGCTCACCGTCGTGGCCAAGCTGCTGCACCTCACCCGCCCCGACGTGGCCCTGTTCGGGCAGAAGGACGCCCAGCAGCTGGCCCTGATCCGGCGCATGGCGCGGGACCTGAACTTCGGCGTCGAGGTCGTCGCCGTACCGACCGTGCGCGAGGAGGACGGGCTCGCCCTGTCCAGCCGCAACCGCTACCTCTCGCCCGACGAGCGCCGTACCGCACTTGCCCTGTCCCGCGCGCTGTTCGCCGGCCGCGACCGGCACGCCGCGCAGGAGGCACTGCGCGCGCGGGCCCGCGAAGTGCCCTCCACGCACGCGCGTGCCGAGGCGCTGAGCGCCATAGGAGAGTCCCGCGCGGCGGCCGACGCGCACGCCGTGGCCACGGCCGCGCCCGGCGGCCCGGCGGCCGTCCGCGCGGCCGCCCGCCAGGCCCTGGACGAGGCCGCCCGCCTCGACCCGCCGCTCCGGCTGGACTACCTCGCCCTGGTGGACCCGTCCGACTTCACCGAGATCGGCCACGACTTCACCGGCGAGGCCGTCCTCGCGGTGGCCGCCCGGGTCGGCACGACCCGGCTGATCGACAACCTCCCTCTCACCTTCGGATCCCTCGGAGCCGCCTCGTGACCAGCACAGGCATACGACTGCACGCACCCGCCCCCGGGTGGTCCATCTCCGCGGACGTGGTCGTCGTCGGCTCGGGAGTGGCCGGCCTGACCGCCGCCCTGCGCTGCGAGGCCGCGGGCCTGACGACCGTCGTCGTCACCAAGGCCCGGCTGGACGACGGCTCCACGCGCTGGGCGCAGGGCGGCATCGCCGCCGCCCTGGGTGAGGGCGACACCCCCGAGCAGCATCTCGAGGACACCCTGGTGGCGGGCGCGGGCCTGTGCGACGAGGAGGCCGTACGGATCCTCGTCACCGAGGGCCCCGGCGCGGTACGGCGGCTGATCTCCACCGGCGCTCACTTCGACACCGACGACGAGGGCGACATCCAGCTCACCCGCGAGGGCGGCCACCACCGGCGCCGTATCGTGCACGCGGGCGGGGACGCGACCGGCGCGGAGGTCTCCCGGGCGCTCGTGGAGGCGGCACGCGCGCGCGGGGTGCGCATGATCGAGAACGCGCTGGTCCTGGACCTGCTCACGGACGCCGACGGCCGCACCGCGGGCGTCTCCCTGCACGTGATGGGCGAGGGTCAGCACGACGGCGTGGGCGCCGTGCACGCCCCCGCGGTCGTCCTCGCCACCGGCGGCATGGGCCAGGTGTTCTCCGCGACCACCAACCCGTCCGTGTCCACCGGCGACGGCGTGGCGCTGGCGCTCCGCGCGGGCGCGGAGATCGGCGACCTCGAGTTCGTCCAGTTCCACCCGACCGTGCTCTTCCTCGGCCCGGACGCCGAGGGCCAGCAGCCGCTCGTCTCCGAGGCGGTGCGCGGCGAGGGCGCCCACCTGGTCGACGCGGACGGGGTGCGCTTCATGGTCGGCCAGCACGAGCTGGCCGAGCTGGCGCCCCGGGACATCGTCGCCAAGGGCATCATGCGGCGGATGCAGGAGCAGGACGCCGAGCACATGTTCCTCGACGCCCGGCACTTCGGCGCCGACATGTGGGAGCACCGCTTCCCGACCATCCTGGCCGCCTGCCGCGCCAACGGCATCGACCCGGTCACCGAGCCCATCCCGATCGCCCCGGCCGCCCACTACGCCTCCGGAGGCGTCCGCACCGACGCACAGGGGCGGACGACCGTCCCCGGCCTGTACGCGTGCGGCGAGGTCGCCTGCACCGGCGTGCACGGCGCCAACCGGCTCGCCTCCAACTCCCTCCTCGAAGGCCTCGTCTACGCCGAGCGCATCGCCGCCGACATCGCCTCGGTCCACGCCGCAAACGGCCTCCACGCGCGCGTGCCCGAACCGGTCCCGGACCCGGAGAAGCCCGCGTACCCGCTGCTCGCCCCCGAGGCCCGGTTCGCCATCCAGCGGATCATGACCGAGGGCGCGGGCGTGCTCCGCTCGGCGGACTCGCTGGAGAAGGCCGCGGACCAGCTCCAGCGGTTGCACACCGAGGCCCGCGACGCCCTGGAGGAGAACGGCAAGACCGCCGAGCCGGGCGTCGACACCTGGGAGTCGACCAACCTCCTGTGTGTGGCCCGCGTCCTGGTCGCCGCCGCGCGGCTGCGCGAGGAGACCCGTGGCTGCCACTGGCGCGAGGACCGCGCCGAGCGCGACGACACGAACTGGCGGCGCCACATCGTCGTACGGCTCAATCCCGACCGGTCGCTGGCCGTACGCACCACGGACACCGCAGACTTCCCCCCGACCCGGCAACACCAGCGCCCTCAGGAGCAGAACAAGTGAGCACCGACGACCTTCCCCTCGCCTCGACCGGCGGCTGTGGTGACGGCTGCGCCTGCGGCGCCGAGGGTGACGAGGAGTACCTGGAGAGCGGGCTCGACCCCGCGCTCGCCGAGATGCTGGCCGCTGCCGGACTCGACCCCATCGAGGTCGAGGACATCGCCAACGTCGCCATCCAGGAGGACCTGGCCGGCGGCGTGGACGTGACGACCGTCGCGACCATCCCCGAGGATGCGGTCGCCACCGGCGACTTCACCGCGCGCGAGGCGGGCGTGGTGGCGGGCCTCAGGGTCGCCGAGGCCGTGCTCTCCGTGGTCTGCACGGACGAGTTCGAGGTCGAGCGGCACGTCGAGGACGGCGACCGCGTCGAGGCGGGGCAGAAGCTGCTGTCGGTCACCACGCGCACACGTGACCTGCTCACCGCCGAGCGCAGCGCCCTCAACCTCATGTGCCGCCTGTCCGGCATCGCGACCGCCACGCGCGCGTGGGCGGACGTGCTGGAGGGCACCACGGCGCGCGTGCGCGACACCCGAAAGACCACGCCCGGGCTGCGTTCGCTGGAGAAGTTCGCGGTGCGCTGCGGCGGGGGCGTCAACCACCGGATGTCGCTCTCCGACGCCGCCCTGGTGAAGGACAACCACGTGGTGGCCGCCGGCGGCGTCGCACAGGCCTTCAAGGCCGTACGGGAGGCCTTCCCGGAGGTGCCGATCGAGGTCGAGGTCGACACCCTGCACCAGCTGCGTGAGGTCGTGGACGCGGGCGCCGACCTGATCCTGCTGGACAACTTCACGCCCGACGAGTGCGCCGAGGCCGTCGGGATCGTCGGCGGGCGAGCCCTGCTCGAGGCCTCCGGGCGGCTCACCCTCGACACCGCGCGCATGTACGCCGACACCGGCGTGGACTTCCTGGCCGTGGGCGCCCTCACCCACTCCTCGCCGATCCTCGACATCGGCCTCGACCTGCGCGAGGCGGAGTAACGGTCATGCTGCTCACGATCGACGTCGGCAACACCCAGACCGTCCTCGGCCTGTTCGACGGCGAGGACATCGTGGAGCACTGGCGTGTCTCCACGGACCCGCGCCGCACGGCCGACGAGCTGGCGGTGCTGCTCAAGGGCCTGATGGGCATGCACCCGCTGCTCGGCGAGGAGCTGGGTGACGGCATCGACGGCATCGCGATCTGCGCGACCGTGCCGTCGGTGCTCCATGAGCTGCGCGAGGTCACCCGCAGGTACTACGGCGACGTGCCCGCCGTCCTGGTCGAGCCGGGCGTGAAGACGGGCGTGCCGATCCTCACCGACAACCCCAAGGAGGTCGGCGCCGACCGGATCATCAACGCCGTGGCGGCCGTCGAGCTGTACGGCGGCCCGGCGATCGTCGTCGACTTCGGTACGGCGACGACGTTCGACGCGGTCTCCGCGCGCGGGGAGTACGTCGGCGGCGTCATCGCGCCCGGCATCGAGATCTCCGTGGAAGCGCTCGGCGTCAAGGGCGCGCAGCTGCGGAAGATCGAGGTGGCCCGGCCGCGCAGCGTGATCGGCAAGAACACGGTCGAGGCCATGCAGGCGGGCATCGTGTACGGCTTCGCCGGACAGGTCGACGGAGTGGTGAGCCGGATGGCCCGGGAGCTGGCCGACGACCCCGACGACGTCACGGTGATCGCCACGGGCGGCCTGGCGCCGATGGTGCTGGGCGAGTCCTCGGTGATCGACGAACACCAGCCCTGGCTGACCCTGGTCGGCCTGCGCCTGGTGTACGAACGAAACGTCTCACGAATGTGAGGGGACCGGCGCCCGCGGAGGGCGCCGGTTTTTCGCGCTCTACGCGAGCGGTGATTCGCGGTCCACGCGCGGGGTGAGTTCGAGATCCACGCGTGCCGTGTGTTCCCGATTCACGCCCGCCCGGTCTCGCGGCCCGCGCCCCGCCCAGTCTTCGCGGTCCGCGCCCGCCCGGTCTCGCGGTCCATGCGCGCCCGGTGTCGCGTCCCGCGCCCGCCCGGTGTTCCCGATCCGCGCCCCGTGTCGCGCCCCGCGCGCCCAGCCTTCGCTGCGCAACTGCGCACGTGACCCCGGTCGGGCGAACCCTGGCGGCGACACGCGGCGACACAGCATCCCGATTCGTCACTTTTGTCCGATTAGCGGTAGCGTCGCCGCATGCCCACGCCATACGGATCCCGCGGCGGCATGGCGTTCGGTGCGGAGGAGCTGCGTGTGCTCCGCCGCGCTCTCGCCCTCGCCCTTCACCCCGGCCGAGCGTCCGCCGAGGACGTCAAGGACTGCTTCCGCCTCGCCGAGTCCCTCGACGAGGCGATGCGCGAGGGGGCCAGGCTGCGCGCCTTCCTGGTGGCCGACCTGGGCCGGTACCGCGCCGCCCTGCCGGGCACGGCCGCCGGCTACCTCACGCTGCTCGAGGAGGCGCTGGGTGCCGGGCACCGGCCGACGCCGGACGATCTGGCCGCGCTGCGGGCGCTGCGCGGAAACCCTGTCGCGGCCGCCCTGCTGGACCGCTGCCAGGCGCTCGCCGAGCAGGATGTGCGGGCACGCTTCGCCCAGGGTGCCCGCAAGGTCCCCGCACCCGCCGTACCGCCCTCCAGGACGCGCCTGCTGGCCCTCCCCGGCGGCGCGGGCGGGACCCTGGCCGCAGAGGCCGACGACCCGGAGAAGCCCGCCCAGAAGCCCGCTCCGAAGCCCGGCCAGACCCCTCCCTCGCGCCCTGCCGAGCGCCCGGCCCCGGAACCGGCGACCCCGAAGCGCCCCATCCCCACGCCGGGCGAGGTCTTCCCCCGCCGCAAGCCGCCGACGCCGTCCGCGGATCCGGCGGACCCGGCGGAGCCGGCCGAGTCGCGGCAGCTCGCCGCCGGCTGAGCGGCGTTCCGCCCACCCCGCCCCTTTCGCCCCGACCCCGCTGGCTACCCTGGAGCCATGGACTACGTCTCCGCGCTCGTGCCGCCGGTCGTCATGGCCGTGTTCTTCATCGGTCTGGTCAGGGTGATCGTGAAGACCCAGGGCGGGGCCGCCAAGGCCAAGGAGGACGCGGCCGTGGACGCCGCCCTCGCGCGCGCGGAGGGCGTACGCAAGGCCTCCGCCGGCAGCGACGCCTGAACCGTACGCCGCTGGGCGCACGACTCCTCGCACCCAGGTGCTTTCCGAGTCGAGCGCCCTTTTTGTTCACATTTGTCACCTAAGAGCACGTCCGGCACGCCATTGCCGGGATCTCCCACTATTGTTCTGAGCTGTGCCTCGCCCATTGGGAGAACTCGAAGACGCGGTCATGACGCGGGTGTGGAAGTGGAACCGCCCGGTGACCGTTCGAGAAGTCCTGGAAGACCTGCAGCAGGAACGGTCCATCGCGTACACCACCGTGATGACCGTTTTGGACAATCTCCATCAGAAGGGCTGGGTGCGCCGTGAGGCCGAAGGGCGTGCCTATCGATATGAGGCCGTCTCCACCCGAGCCGCCTACGCCGCCGCGCTGATGAACGACGCCTGGTCGCAGAGCGACAACCCCGCCGCGGCTCTTGTCGCCTTCTTCGGGATGATGAGCGAGGAACAGCGCCAGGCACTCAGGGACGCCGTACGCATCGTGCAGGGTCCGGAAACCCAGGAAGCCCCCCAAGCCCCGCAAGAGGAGAACCCCGGCGCGGCGGGGGAGACCGCCGGGCGATAGCGTCCGCTCATGTCAGCAGAGCGTCCCGAAGTCACCGCAAAAGCCATCACCGTCCGGCGGGCCCGGACCAGCGATGTCCCGGCCGTGCGCCGCCTCCTCGACGCCTACGTCCGCGGCCGCATCCTGCTCGACAAAGCCACGGTCACGCTTTACGAGGACATCCAGGAGTTCTGGGTGGCGGAACGCGACGACAACGCCGAGGTGGTCGGCTGCGGGGCGCTGCACGTCATGTGGGAAGACCTCGCGGAAGTCCGCACTCTCGCGGTGAAGCCCGGCCTCAAGGGCGCCGGTGTCGGTCATCAGTTGCTGGGGAAGTTGCTGGAGACAGCACGCTGGCTCGGTGTTCGGCGCGTTTTCTGTCTGACCTTCGAAGTGGACTTCTTCGGGAAGCACGGCTTCGTGGAGATCGGGGAGACACCGGTCGACACCGATGTGTACGCGGAGCTGTTGCGTTCCTATGACGAGGGCGTCGCCGAGTTCCTCGGTCTCGAACGAGTGAAACCGAACACCTTGGGCAACAGCCGGATGCTTCTGCATCTGTGATCGTCATTGCCCCGGTGCCCTATGTCCGAAACGCGCATGTTTCCGGGCCGGGGCGGGCCCCTGGGTCTCTCCCAGGGGTTTGTGTTTTTCCGGCAAAAGCGGTTTGCTTTCCGACGTACTGCAGTACTGCATATAACAGGGGCGGCGAAACGGCGGACGCCGCAACACCCCCTGGTCCTCACGTTATCGATGAAAGGAAATCCGGTGGCACAGAAGGTTCAGGTCCTTCTTGTCGACGACCTCGACGGCGGCGAGGCGGACGAGACCGTGACGTTCGCGCTGGACGGCAAGACGTACGAGATCGATCTCACGACCACCAATGCGGACAAGCTGCGTGGCCTTCTCGACCCCTATGTGAAGGGTGGTCGTCGTACCGGAGGTCGTGCTTCGGGTGGGCGTGGAAAGGCGCGTGCGGCTTCCGGCGGCAGCCAGGACACCGCGCAGATCCGCGCCTGGGCGAAGGACAACGGCTACGAGGTCAACGACCGCGGCCGTGTTCCCGCGTCCATTCGCGAGGCCTACGAGAAGGCCAACGGCTGATTTCGCCGGCAGGCGGGCGGCCGGGCGCTCGCGCGCCGCAGCCGGACCCGGTGGCACTGCGCTGCCACCGTGTCCACCAGTCGTACGAGATCGGGGGTGCCTCCCAGGCTCCCCATGGCCGGCAACGCCGGCAGCGAGGCCTCGACCTCACCCCCCGGCCCGGGGGGCCGCAGCCAGACGGCGGCCCCCTGCAGGGAATCGGCGGGGGATGATTCCTCGAGAAGCGGCCGAGTCCCTCTCCAGGCCCGCTCGGGCGGTACCGGCGCCTCCATCAGGCCGCCCGCGCCCAGGACCCGCAGGTCCAGCGCCAGCGCCCCCCATTCCAGCCAGTCCAGCAGCTCGGGCAGTTCCTCCGCGCTGCCGACGGCCAGCAGCAGCCGCATCCGGCCGCCCCACAGGGCCACCGGAGAGTCCGGCGCGAGATGCCTGAGCGCCGCGGCGCCCGCCTCCGCCGGCACCTCCAGGACGTCGAACCGCAGCCCCGTGACCAACCGCAACGGCCGTCCGGGCACTGTCGGCCAGCCCAGATCGTTCTCGTACCAGTGCCGGGCCCGTACTTCCGGGTCTTCGGGAAGATCGGAGCGCTCCGGGTCGAGCGGGCGGCGAGGAAGGGGGACAGTGGAGGTCATGGAGACCGAGCCAGCCATGCCAAGTGCAACAGCCAAACCGGGCCACAGGTTACGCTGGGTGCTCTGACGACTGCGCAGAGTGCCTATGAGGGGGGCGCGTGGGGCTCCGGGGAGGCGCAAGGTTGTTCGCCCATAGCGGAGGGAACCGGTGCGCGCGGCATGGAGTGTCAGCCCCTGCGGGTAAGACATGCCTAGTGGGAGGGGGCGACGCGCAGAACGGGCCGTCTCACGTTCGCCATCGGCGTAGTGGCGAGTGGGGTAACTGCCTGGCCTGCGGGAACATCGTCTCGCACCATCGGGTTGGAGCAGATGTCGGCGTTCGGGGTCAGGAGGCCAAGGACGGTGTCGGCAGTTGGAATGAGCGGTCCCCGCTTGCGGGACTAAGCTGCGGAAGGACAGGGAGGGGAAGTTCCCCCCACTGCCTGACCGCTCTGAGGAGCGATTAACGATGTTCGAGAGGTTCACCGACCGCGCGCGGCGGGTTGTCGTCCTGGCTCAGGAAGAAGCCCGGATGCTCAACCACAACTACATCGGCACCGAGCACATCCTCCTGGGTCTCATCCACGAGGGCGAAGGTGTCGCCGCTAAGGCCCTGGAGAGCCTCGGCATTTCGCTTGAGGCGGTCCGCCAGCAGGTGGAGGAGATCATCGGTCAGGGCCAGCAGGCCCCGTCCGGCCACATCCCCTTCACCCCCCGTGCCAAGAAGGTCCTGGAGCTGTCGCTCCGCGAGGCCCTTCAGCTGGGCCACAACTACATCGGCACGGAGCACATCCTGCTCGGCCTGATCCGCGAGGGCGAGGGCGTCGCCGCCCAGGTCCTGGTCAAGCTGGGCGCAGACCTCAACCGGGTGCGGCAGCAGGTCATCCAGCTGCTCTCCGGTTACCAGGGCAAGGAGACCGCCGCCGCCGGCGGGCCGGCCGAGGGCACCCCCTCGACCTCCCTCGTCCTGGACCAGTTCGGCCGGAACCTCACCCAGGCCGCTCGTGAGTCCAAGCTCGACCCGGTCATCGGGCGCGAGAAGGAGATCGAGCGGGTCATGCAGGTGCTGTCCCGCCGTACGAAGAACAACCCGGTCCTGATCGGTGAGCCCGGCGTCGGCAAGACCGCCGTCGTCGAGGGCCTCGCCCAGGCCATCGTCAAGGGCGAGGTGCCCGAGACGCTCAAGGACAAGCACCTCTACACGCTGGACCTCGGCGCCCTGGTCGCCGGCTCCCGCTACCGCGGTGACTTCGAGGAGCGCCTGAAGAAGGTGCTCAAGGAGATCCGCACCCGCGGCGACATCATCCTGTTCATCGACGAGCTGCACACGCTGGTCGGTGCGGGTGCCGCCGAGGGCGCCATCGACGCGGCCTCCATCCTGAAGCCGATGCTGGCCCGCGGTGAGCTGCAGACCATCGGTGCGACCACGCTGGACGAGTACCGCAAGCACCTGGAGAAGGACGCGGCCCTGGAGCGCCGCTTCCAGCCCATCCAGGTCGCCGAGCCGTCCCTGCCGCACACGATCGAGATCCTCAAGGGTCTGCGCGACCGGTACGAGGCCCACCACCGCGTCTCCATCACGGACGAGGCGCTGGTCCAGGCCGCCACCCTGGCCGACCGGTACATCTCGGACCGCTTCCTGCCGGACAAGGCGATCGACCTGATCGACGAGGCCGGTTCCCGGATGCGCATCCGCCGGATGACCGCGCCGCCGGACCTGCGCGAGTTCGACGAGAAGATCGCCGCCGTCCGCCGGGACAAGGAGTCCGCGATCGACTCGCAGGACTTCGAGAAGGCCGCCTCCCTGCGCGACAAGGAGAAGCAGCTCCTGGCCGCCAAGGCCAAGCGGGAGAAGGAGTGGAAGGCCGGCGACATGGACGTCGTCGCCGAGGTCGACGGCGAGCTGATCGCCGAGGTCCTCGCCACGGCCACCGGCATCCCGGTCTTCAAGCTGACCGAGGAGGAGTCCAGCCGCCTGCTCCGCATGGAGGAGGAGCTGCACAAGCGGGTCATCGGCCAGAACGACGCCGTCAAGGCGCTGTCGAAGGCGATCCGTCGTACGCGTGCGGGCCTGAAGGACCCGAAGCGTCCCGGTGGTTCGTTCATCTTCGCCGGCCCGTCCGGTGTCGGTAAGACCGAACTGTCCAAGGCGCTCGCCGAGTTCCTCTTCGGCGACGAGGACGCGCTGATCTCCCTCGACATGTCGGAGTTCAGCGAGAAGCACACGGTGTCGCGTCTCTTCGGTTCGCCCCCCGGCTACGTGGGTTACGAAGAGGGTGGCCAGCTGACCGAGAAGGTCCGCCGCAAGCCGTTCTCCGTCGTCCTGTTCGACGAGGTCGAGAAGGCCCACCCGGACATCTTCAACTCGCTGCTGCAGATCCTGGAGGACGGTCGCCTGACCGACTCCCAGGGCCGGGTCGTGGACTTCAAGAACACGGTCATCATCATGACGACCAACCTCGGTACCCGGGACATCTCGAAGGGCTTCAACCTGGGCTTCGCGGCCACGGGTGACACGAAGTCCAACTACGAGCGCATGAAGAACAAGGTGTCGGACGAGCTGAAGCAGCACTTCCGTCCCGAGTTCCTCAACCGCGTCGACGACGTGGTCGTCTTCCCGCAGCTGACGCAGGAGGACATCCTGCGGATCGTCGACCTGATGATCGGCAAGGTGGACGAGCGCCTGAAGGACCGGGACATGGGCATCGAGCTCTCCCAGTCCGCCAAGGAGCTGCTGTCCAAGAAGGGTTACGACCCGGTGCTGGGCGCGCGTCCGCTGCGTCGCACGATCCAGCGCGAGATCGAGGACTCGCTGTCGGAGAAGATCCTCTTCGGCGAGCTGCGCCCCGGTCACATCGTGGTCGTGGACACCGAGGGCGAGGGCGACGCCGCCACCTTCACCTTCCGGGGTGAGGAGAAGTCGGCACTGCCCGACGTCCCGCCGATCGAGCAGGCGGCCGGCGGTGCCGGGCCGAACCTGAGCAAGGACGCGTAAGCGTCACGGTCGAGTGAAAAGGGGCCGGTGCTTTCGAGCACCGGCCCCTTTCGCGTGCTCGGATTACGACAACTGCCCGTCGTAGTCCGGCAGTTTGAACGTCTTCTCGGCATGGCCGCCCGACAGGTCGGTGGCGCTGTTGCCGACGTTCGCGATGATCGTGTAGCCCTTGTTCTCGATGTCGACGCGCTGGGCGGTCTTGTAGGCGGCGACGTCCTTGAAGAGGTCGAACAGGCCGCGGACATAGAGACCGGAGACGTCGTAGCCGTCGTGCTCGAGGTTGTACTCGGTCGGCCAGTAGATGATGCCGGGGCGGGCCGTGACGAAGAACAGCGAGACGCCGTGCTCCTGGGCGTACTCGGCGACGCCCAGCACCGGCTTGTTGGCCGGCTGCGGGTAGCTGAAGCCGAAGTCGGTCTCCAGCGTGGTGTTGTCGATGTCGAAGACGATCGCCTGCTTCTCACCGGGCTTGGCGGCGGCGATACGGGCCTTCAGGTACGGCAGGGCCTGGTCCATGACCGACTGGCAGTCCTTCTGCCAGGTGGCGTAGTCGACCTTGGTGGCGGTGGCGGAGGCGCTGCTCGTGGTCGCGTCCGCGGCCTCGGCCGGGGCGGCCAGCGCGGTGAGCGCGGCCACGGAGACGGCGGTGGCGGATATCCGGCGCGCCCAGGGGCGTCTGGTCATCGGTGGGGGTCCTCTCACGTCCGTACGCTGCACGGCCTGAACGGTGAACTGTCAGGGGCATGATCTGTGGTGAGGGTGGCGCGAGGGGAACCGTAGGGTTACCGGCGGGTAGGTGCCTAGAGGTCTGCATCACATTTCTCGGGCCGCTGGTTTATGTGGCCGGTGATAAGCGGCACAGGCGAAATGTCCCTTACTAGCCCACATAGTGGGACTCACCATTCGGGCAAAAATGGATTTTCTCCGCGTAGCCGTGCGTGAAAAGCCGATGTCGTCGGGGCTGATGCCCGGCAAGTAGGGCTCTGTCAAGAAGTGGGTGTTTTTCCGCTCGTCTACTAGCTTGCGCCGTAGGTGGGGGGCATTGAGCGGAGATGGGGCGAACGGTTACCAATGACTGGCCCGTCCGGTGAACGTCTGAGCGCCGGGTGGCGGTTCTGTCCCCGAGCCCACGAGGTCCCCATGATCCAGCGCTTCACGTCCCGTTCTTCCCGTACGTCCTCGCTCCGCACCCGCGTGACCGTCCTGGCCGCCGGAGTGGGCGCCACGGCCGTGCTGGGGACCGGGATAGCGAGCGCCGCCGCTCCGTCGGCGACCGCCTGGGTCGACCCGGTGAAGACGTACACGCTCTCCGCCGGCTTCGACCAGGCCGGCAGCCACTGGGTCGCCAAGCACAGCGGCCAGGACTTCGCCGTCCCGACCGGCACCGAGGTCGTCGCCGCGCACGGCGGCACCGTCGTCAAGGCCGGCCCCAACGGCGCCGGTGACGGCCCCGCGTACGGCAACGCCGTCGTCATCAAGCACGGCAACGGCACCTACTCGCAGTACGCGCACCTGTCCCGGGTCGACGTCAAGATCGGTCAGATCGTCAAGACCGCCCAGCACATCGCGCTCTCGGGCAGCACTGGCAACTCCACCGGCCCGCACCTGCACTTCGAGATCCGCACGACCCCGAACTACGGCTCCGCGATCGACCCGGTCGCCTTCCTGCGGGCCAAGGGCGTGACTGTCTGATCCGGCCCTAGCTCTCCTTGCGGGCGCCCTGGTGCGCCTGCGTGACGAGGTCCATGGCGACTTCGAGAACGGCCTCGTGCTTCTTCTCGGAGTCGCCTTCCACGTCCTGCATCACGAACATCCCCGCGTGCAGCGTGAACATCGCGCTGATGCAGCGGACCTGCTCCACAAGGGGTGCGTCGGGGTCGATGAAGATGTCCCTGAGGTCGCGCATCCGGTCCTTGAAGGCGTCGCCGATGCGCAGTTCCCGTACCGTCGCCTGGTTCTCCTGCATGAACCGGAAGAGCGGTTCCGCGCCGACCAGCGCCTGGCTGTAGCGCCGCAGCATCTCGTGCTTGGTCTCCAGGGTGTGCGGCTGGCTGCGGCCCCACTCGATCAGGTCCTGGATCGGTTGCGTCAGGTCCTCGAAGAGGCTGACGATGATCTCTTCCTTCGTCTTGAAGTGGTAGTACAGGGCCGCCTTCGTGACGTCGAGATGCTCGGCGATCTCCCGCAGGGAGGTCTTCTCGTAGCCCTGCTCGGCGAAGAGTTCGAGCGCGACGTCCTGGATGCGCTGGCGGGTGTTGCCGCGGCGCTGCTGCTTGGTGCCGTCCATGGTGACGCCCATCCTCGTACTCCTCGCGCCCCGGCGGAAACTTACTTGACGCCCGGCTAGTAACAGGTCTATTTTCCCCAGTGTAGTGAACTAGCCGGGCGGCAAGTAAGTAGTCGTCAGGGGGAGTGGGAGAGATGGCGGACACACAGACGGCCGTGACGGCCCAGGGGGCACCCGGGAAACCGGAGAAACAGCCGAAGAGCGTACGGGTGGTCCTGCTCGCGCTCATGATCGCGATGATGCTCGCGATGCTCGACAACATGATCGTGGGTACGGCGATGCCCACGATCGTCGGCGAACTGGGCGGGCTGGAACACCTCTCGTGGGTCGTGACCGGGTACACCCTCGCGACTGCGGCGGCCACCCCGATCTGGGGCAAGCTCGGCGACATGTACGGCCGCAAGGCCACCTTCCTGACCTCGATCGTGATCTTCCTGATCGGCTCCGCGCTCAGCGGCATGGCCCAGAACATGGGGCAGCTCATCGGCTTCCGCGCGGTGCAGGGCCTCGGCGCCGGCGGTCTGATGGTCGGCGTGATGGCGATCATCGGCGACCTGATCCCGCCGCGGGAGCGCGGCAAGTACCAGGGCATGATGGCCGGTGTCATGGCGCTCGCGATGATCGGTGGCCCGCTGGTCGGCGGCACTATCACCGACAACTGGGGCTGGCGCTGGTCCTTCTACATCAACCTGCCCCTCGGCGCGGTCGCGCTGGCGCTGGTCAGCGCCGTACTGCACCTGCCGAAGAAGCGGTCCAAGGCCGGCATCGACTACCTCGGGGTCGTCCTGCTGACCGTCGGCATCACCTCCATCGTGCTGGTCACCACCTGGGGCGGCACCGAGTACGCCTGGACCTCCGCGCGGATCATGGAGCTGATCGGCATCGGTGTCGCCTCGCTGATCGGGTTCGTGTTCTGGCAGACCAAGGCCGCCGAGCCGGTCGTGCCGCTGCACATCTTCCGCAGCCGCAACTTCACCCTGATGTCCCTCATCGGCTTCATCACCGGCTTCGTGATGTTCGGCGCCACGCTCTTCCTGCCGCTGTACCAGCAGTCGGTGCAGGGCGCCTCCGCGACCAACTCGGGTCTGCTGCTGCTGCCGATGCTCGGCGCGATGCTGGTGACCTCGATGATCGCCGGGCGGGTCACCACCAACAGCGGCCGCTACAAGGTCTTCCCGATCGTCGGTGGTGTGCTGATGATCGTCGGCCTGTACCTGCTGTCGCTGATGGACACGGGGACGACCCGGCTGACCTCCGGCCTCTACATGGCCGTGCTCGGCGCGGGCATGGGCTGCCTGATGCAGATCACCATGCTGGTGGCGCAGAACAGCGTGGAGATGAAGGACATGGGCGTGGCGTCCTCGTCCACCACCCTCTTCCGTACGCTCGGCTCCTCCTTCGGTGTGGCCATCATGGGCGCCCTGTTCAACCACCGGGTCCAGGACGTCATGGCCGAGCGGGCCGGCGCGCTGGGCAAGGGCATCACCGAGAAGTCCGCCCAGCTGGACGCGGCGAGCCTCGCGAAGCTGCCGGCGGCCGCGCGGGAGGCCTACCAGCACGCGGTGTCCGCCGGTACCCACTCGGCGTTCCTGCTGGGCGCGGTGATCGCGGTACTCGTGCTGATCGCCTCGCTGTTCGTCAAGGAGGTGCCGCTGAAGGGCGGCCCGCAGAAGCCGTCTTCGGACAGCGCCGATGCGCTCCGGCGCCGGTGATCGAAGCGGTCTGAGCAGTCCCTGAGCCGAAGGCCCCCGGTAGGTGTCCGCCCCGGGGGTCTTCGCCTGCCCGGGACTGCCGCCACCAGGGTCACTGTCAGTGCCCCATGTCACGATCGGCCCATGGACAAGATGCGCCGGTTGCGCCTGGCCAAGGACGCCATGGACCGTGACTGGGCCGACCCTGCGCTGGATCTGGACGCGGTGGCCGCACATGCCGGGTACTCGCGATATCACTTCCTGCGCGCCTTCAAGGACGCGTACGGCGAGACGCCCGGGCAGTATCTGACCCACCGCCGGATCGAGCGGGCCGAGGAGATGCTGCGCGGGGCCAACCTCACCGTGACCGAGATCTGCACCCTGGTCGGCTTCAGCAGCCTCGGCACCTTCTCCGCCCGCTTCAAGGCCCGCACCGGGCTCGCCCCGAGCGAGTACCGCACGAAGCACGTGGGCCGCGGCGCCTCCCTCATACCCGGCTGCTACGCCATGCTCTGGGCCGGCGGCTTCAACACCGCAACTCCGAAGAAGCGCACCGGGCCTGCCCCTGCCTACGGTGACGAGCAGGAACAGCAGCCTGCCGACAGGAGAGCGGAGCCATGATCAAGGGCCTGGGCATCACCACCGTATGGACCTTCGACCAGCAGCGCACGAAGGCCTTCTTCACCGAGAAGCTGGACTTCGAGGTGCGCAGCGACCTCGCCATGGGGGACATGCGCTGGGTCACCGTGAGCGCCAAGGACCAGCCCGGCGTGGAGCTGGCCCTGATGAGCCTGGACGGCCCCGGCCTCGACCCGGAGTCCGCCGAGGCGCTGAAGAAGCTGGTGGCCAAGGGGGTGCTGGGGGCCGGGGCGTTCCGCACGGACGACTGCCGAGGTGACTACGAGCGGTTCAAGGCGCGGGGTGTGGAGTTCCTCCAGGAGCCGCAGGAGCGGCCGTACGGCATCGAGGCGATCTTCCGGGACGACAACGGCAACTGGTACTCGCTGACCGAGCGCAGCGAGGAACTCGACTTCTCGAAGGACTTCGGCTGATCCGGCAGGGAGGGAACGGCATGCAGGAGCAGGAGGCCGCGGCGGACCACACGGCCGTACGGGTCGCCCTGTGGCGCGCCCTGCACGTCCAGGCCGATCCGCCGCCGCATGTGATCGACGACGAGATCGGGCTGCAGCTGGCGGCCCCGGACGAGGACTGGCGCGGCCGCCCGGACATGGACGTCGAGGCCACGCGGCGCACCCGCGCGTCCATCGCGGCCCGCGCCCGCTTCGTGGAGGACCTCGTCGTGGACCAGGCCGCGCGGGGCGTCGGCCAGTACGTCCTCCTCGGGGCCGGACTGGACAGCTTCGCCCAGCGGCGGCCGGAGATCGCGGCCACGCTCCGGGTGTTCGAGGTCGACCGGCCCGGGCCGCAGGCCTGGAAGAGACAGCGGCTGGCCGAGCTGGGGTACGGCGTCCCCGAGTGGCTGCGGCTGGTGCCGGTCGACTTCGAGGGGGACTGGTGGGGGCAGCTGGTCACGGCCGGCCTGGATCCCGGCCGGCCGGCGGTGGTGGCCGCCACCGGCGTCACGATGTATCTCACCGGGGACGCGGTCGAGTCCATGTTCCGCCTCGTCGCCACGCTTGCCGCGGGCTCCACGCTGGCCACGACCTTCCTGCGGCCTTTGGAGGACGTCGAGCCGGACCAGCGTCCGCAGCTCCAGGCCGCCGTGAACGGCGCCCGCGCCGCCGGAACGCCGTTCCTGAGCTTCTTCACACCGCCGCAGATCCTGGCCCTGGCCCGCGAGACCGGCTTCCGCGAGGTCCGCCATGTCACGGCCGAGGAACTCGGCGAGCGCTACTTCGCCGACAGAACGGACGGCCTGCGGCCGTCACGCGGGGAGGAACTGCTGGTCGCGACCACGTGAGGCGACCACGCGAAGGCGCCGCCTCCACCAACGTCGCTCCCTGCTCAGCCCGCGCCCCCGGACATCGGCAGCATCGGATGGCTTCCCGTGCTCGTGGGAGCGTGTTCCGGGAGCCAGAGGACGGCCACCGCGCCCTCCGACGGGATGTGGTCGGGGAGGCCGACGGGGCGTACGTTGCGGAAGGTCAGGCGGGCGCCCAGCACCCGGGCCTGGCCGGCCGCGATGGTCAGGCCCAGGCCGTGGCCCTTGCCCGCGCGGTCCGCGCTGCCGGTGCGGAAGCGGCTCGGGCCCTCGGCCAGGAGCGCTTCGGGGAAGCCGGGGCCGTGGTCGCGGACCCGGATGACCCGGCCCTCGACGGTGACCTCGATCGGTGGCTTGCCGTGCCGGGCGGCGTTGGCGAGCAGGTTGAAGAGCACGCGTTCCAGGCGGCGCGGGTCGGTGGTGACCTCCGACTCGTGCACCACTCGTACGACGATGTCCGGATCCTTGGCAGCCACGCGCCGGGCCACGAAGTCGCCCAGCATGATGTCCTGTAGCTCGGCCCGCTCGGAGGCGCTGTCCAGGCGGGCCACCTCCAGGACGTCCTCGACGAGCGTGCGCATCGCCTTCGCACGGTCCAGGACCAGTTCGGTGGGGCGGCCGGGAGGCAGCAGTTCGGCTGCGGTGAGCAGGCCGGTCACCGGGGTGCGCAGCTCGTGCGCGATGTCGGCGGTCACCCGCCGCTCGGCCTCCAGGCGCTGCCGCAGCGCGTCCGCCATCGCGTCCACCGCGCGCGCGAGATCGTCGGTCTCGTCCCGTACGACCCCGCCGATGGCCTCCCGCACCCGGACATCGGTCTCGCCGTTGGCGACCCGGCCCGCCGCGGCCGCCGCCTTGCGCAGCCGCCGCGACAGCTGCCCGCCGATCAGCACGCCGAGCGCGCTGCCGCCGAGCACCACCGCGATGGACCCGATGACCAGGGCCTGGTCGAGGTCCTTCATCACGTCGGTGGAGCGGTCCGGGAAGTGGGTGTGCAGGGACAGCACATGCCCGTTCTTGACCGGTACGGCCGCCCAGATGTCCGGCACACCACCGCGGTGGTCGCTGACGTAACTGGCCCGGCGGCCCTCCTCGACCTTCTCCCGCAGCGGGGGCGGCAGCTCGGGGTCGTCGAACTTGATGTTGGGGAAGTTCATCCGCCCGTACCGCTCGTAGGTGCCCTGGGCCACCTGCACCCGCTCGTTGGCCAGGTCACGCGCGTTGTCCAGCATCGAGACCCGGGCGGCGTTGTGCACGACCAGGCTGAGCGCCACGGCCACCAGCCCGGCGACCAGGGCGATCGCCGCGCTGAGCTTCCACCTGAGCCCGGTCTTCAGGCCCGCGCGCTCCATGCCCCCCACCGAGCGCCGAATGATCCCCCGCATGTCCGCCCCGCTCAAGCCTTCAACTTGTAGCCGAAGCCCCGGACCGTCTCGATCCGGTCCTGGCCGATCTTCTGCCGCAGCCGCTGCACATGGACGTCGACGACCCGGGTGTCCCCGCCCCAGCCGTAGTCCCACACCCGCTCCAGCAGCTTGTCGCGGGAGAGCACGGTGCCCGGCGAGGTGGAGAACTCCAGCAGCAGCCGCATCTCGGTCGGGGTCAGCGCCACCGGTTGCCCGGCCCGGTGCACCTCCATGCCCTCGGTGTCGATCTCCAGGTCACCGAAGGTCAGCGGGCCGCCGTTCACCTGCGCCGGGGACTCCTCCAGGTGCGCGGCCCCGCCGGCGTGTCCGAAGCGGCGCAGCACCGCGCGGATCCGGGCGACCAGGACGGCACCGTCGAACGGCTTGGTCACATAGTCGTCCGCGCCCGCCTCCAGGCCGAGGACGACGTCGATGGAGTCCGCGCGCGCGGAGAGCATGATCACCGGCACGGTCGACTCGTCCCGGATACGACGGCACAGGCTGACGCCGTCCAGACCCGGGACCATGACGTCCAGCAGCGCGATGTCGGGCCGGTTCGCCCGGAAAGCCTCCAGGCCCGACAGCCCGTCGGGCATGGCGGTCACCGCGAAGCCGTCCCGCTCCAGGGCGAGCTGGGTGGCCTCGCGGATGACGTCGTCGTCCTCGACGAACAGGACGTGGGTCTGGTCTGCCATCCCGGTGCTCTCAGTTCTCCGTCATGTGATCGGTCAGTTGTCCTCCGGCGCGGTCGTGGCATCCCCGCCGACTCCGCTGCCGTATTCGTTGTGGACGACCCGCCCCTGGACGAACCGTCCCGACCTCCAGGTGTAGGGGATCACGTCCTCGCTGGAGGGGTTCGAGATCGGGTCGCCCTTCTTGTACACCTGTTTGGTCAGGGTCAGGACGCCCTGTTCGATGTCCGCGACGACCGGGGACTCCTCGTTCTTGAAGACATTCTTGAACGTGCCCCCTTCTTCCCGGTACACGTACGAGCCGAGGCCGATCCAGTCGCCGCACGTGAGCACGTTGACGACGACGTCGTCCACGGAGCCGCCGGTCAGGTCGCCATAGGAGACGTCGACCGGATAGTCGTCGCCGTCGCACGGCTTCAGGTCGCGCTTGACGGTCGCCGAGACCGCGGGGTCCTTCTTGAGCAGGGCCACGGCGTCCACACGCCGGTACCGGTCGGTGGGACTGGGCGCCGGAGAGGCGACCGCGCCCGCCACCGCGGAGGCGTGCGCCGGGCCCTCGTCCCGCGCGCCGGTCCCCTCGGTGCCGCACGCGGCGACGAAAAGGGCGAGGGCGGCGAGCACGACCGCAGCCGTGATCACCGCCTGTGTACTGCCTCGGGCCTCGCTGGGCCCGGCCCCGGTCAGGCCGCGCAACGCTCCCGCTCCTCACGCTCCAGCGCGCGTGCGTCCAGATCGCGGGCCTCCAGCTCCTCGCGGAGCCGGGCGAGCGCCCGGTGCAGCGTGCTCTTGACCGTACCGGCCGACATGCCGAGGGCCGCGGCCGTCTCCTCAGTGGACATCTGCTCCCAGTGTCGCAGCACCACGACGCTGCGCTGTTTCGGAGCGAGCACTTTCATGATGTCCATCAGCAGGGCGCGATCGGCGTGCTGCTCGGTGGAGTCGTCGACCGAGGCGTCCGGCAGCTGCTCGGTCGGAACCTCCTCCAGCTTGCGCGCCCGCCACCACTCGGTCCGCGTGTTGATCATGACCCGGCGCAGATAGGCGTCCGCGAGCCGCTTGTCGGCGATGCCCTCCCAGCGGCCGTACGTCCGCACGAGCGCGGTCTGCAGCAGGTCCTGGGCGTCCACCGGGTCCGGGACCAGCCGGCGGGCGCTGCGCAGCAGCGCGTCCTGCCGGGTGCGGACGTACTCCTCGAACTCGAGCACCTCGCCCTGCGCCATGATCAACCGCCTCCGTTATCCCCGTGTACTCCGGCTCGCGCCAGAAGTCCCGCTGTCCCGCTGTGCCGTGGTCTGCCGGGCACGAGAAAAAACTACGGAGCTGTTGTCACGGGGCTGTGCGGAGCAGCCTGCGGCTAGCAATCGGCTGTCCGTCGGTTGTGTAACGGAAGTAGGTCCGGGGTAAAGAGGCTGACTCTTACGTCCCTTTATGAGGCGGTTTGTAGGGCGGGAGGGTCCGTAACGAAGGCCCGCACGCCGTGACTTGGCTGTGTGTCAGGTCAGCGGCAGCCGGTACAGGCCGCCGGGCAGCGGCTCCACCAGACCGTCCGTGACGAGCCCGTCGAGCGCGCGGGCGCGCTGCACCGGCTCGTGCCACACCCGGTCCAGCGCCACCTGGGGCACCGGCGCGTGCGCCTCCCGCAGCACGGCGAGCAGCTTGCCGCGCACCTGGCGGTCCGTGCCCGCGTACGTCTGTCCGCGGCGCGGCGGCCCCTCGTGCTCCGGCTTGCCCGCCAGTCGCCAGGCGCACTGCGCGGCGATCGGGCAGCGGTGGCAGCCCTCGTTCTTCGCCGTGCACACCAGTGCGCCCAGCTCCATGGACGCGGCGGCCCAGCGGGCGGCCGTCCTCTCGTCCTCGGGCAGCAGTTCACGGGCCAGCTTGCGCTCGGCGGCCGTGGTGGCGTTCGGCGGGTACTGCACCCCGCTCACCGCCCGCGCGAAGACCCGGCGCACATTCGTGTCCAGCACCGGGTGGCGCTGCCCGTACGCGAAGGAGGCCACCGCGGCGGCCGTGTACTCGCCGATGCCGGGCAGCGCCAGCAGCTGGGTGTGATCCGTCGGTACGTCCCCGCCGTGCCGCTCCGTTATGGCGACCGCGGCGCCGTGCAGCCGCAGGGCGCGGCGCGGATAGCCGAGCCGGCCCCAGGCGCGCACCGCCTCTCCGGGCGCCTCCTCGGCGAGGTCGGCGGGGCGCGGCCAGCGGGCGAGCCACTGCTCGTAGACGGGCAGGACCCGGCTGACGGGGGTCTGCTGGAGCATGAACTCGCTGACCATCACGCCCCAGGGGCCCGCCTCCGGGCGGCGCCAGGGGAGGTCGCGGGCGTGGGTGTCGAACCAGGCGATCACGGGGGCGTGGAGCTTCTCAGTCATGGCATTCCGATCCTGCCACGGGTCGGGCGGGCGGGGCCGATAACAGGCGGTTGCGGAGCGTTGCGTCTGGTCGCGGTGTGTGAAGGACCCTTTCTCCTGCGACAGTTGCCGGGATGATGATCCGGAAAAGTTGGAGTCCGGGCGGCGGGTGGCGCAAGCAAGCGCGCCGATCTCTCGTACAGTTTGCGCCGTGGGATCTCTGCGCAATCCGGTCGGGCCGCTTCCCTCCTCCATCTACTGGCGACGGAGGGTCGTCATCGTGTCTGTGGTCGCCGTGTCGGCGCTGCTGATCACCTGGATCGTCACGGCCGGCGGCGGGGGCGGCAAGAAGAACACCGACGCCTCCAACGGCAAGAATCCCGTGTCCACGATCACGCCGGGGCCCTCCTCGTCCGAGTCCGCGATCACCCAACACCCGGGCGGCCGCGACGAGTCGAGTGGCGGCGGCGACGCCGGCGGGAGTTCCGGGGCGGACGGCAAGGGCGACTCCGGCTCGACGGGGTCCGACGGTGGCTCGGGCGGTGGTTCGGGCGGCGGCTCGGGCTCGGGGTCCGGCGGGGGACATGTCGGTACGGGTGACACGCTGCCGGCGTCCTCCTCGCTGCCCAACTGCACCGCCGGGGCGGTCACGTTGAGCCTGCGCAGCCGGCACAACTCGTACTCACCTGACCAGGTGCCCACGTTCGAACTCACCGCGAAGAACGCGTCGTCCAGTGACTGCAAGGTCGACCTCGGGCCGAAGCGCGCGGTGTTGACCATTACGCCGGCGGACAGCAGTGACGCCTACTGGTCCTCGGCCGACTGCCCGAAGGGCGCGGCGAGCCTGGTGTTCCGGGTGCCCGCGGGGCAGAGCATCACGTACGCCGTGACGTGGGACCGCAAGCCGAGCGCCCCGCAGTGCGGGACGCCTCCGGCGGGGGTGGCGAAGACGGGGACGTATTTGCTGGAGGCGGAGGCGTCGGGGTTCGCGAAGGCTCAGGCTTCGTTCGTGCTGTCTGCTGATTAGCGGGGCTGTCGGGTCCGTCGTGCGAGTGCGGGGGTGTGGGGGCTGGTCGCGCAGTTCCCCGCGCCCCTTAAGTACTCACCGCACCGCACGCAGCTATGCACGGGTGCGTTTGCGGTCGACTGTGCTGCGACTCCCTAGGGGCGCGGGGAACTGCGCGACCAGCCCCCGCCGGCCCGCGCCTTACGACGGACCCAGCCGCCCCCACATCAGACGTACCGCTCCAGGATGGAGGACTCGGCCAGCCTCGAGAGGCCTTCGCGGACGCTACGGGCGCGCGCCTCGCCAACCCCGTCCACCGCCTGAAGGTCGTCCACGCTCGCGGCGAGCAGCTTCTGCAGGCCACCGAAGTGCTCCACCAGGCGGTCGATGATCGCGCCCGGCAGACGCGGCACCTTGGCCAGGAGCCGGAAGCCCCGCGGGGACACCGCGGAGTCGAGGGTCTCGGGGGAGCCGGTGTAGCCCAGCGCACGCGCCACCGTGCCCATCTCCAGGAGTTCCGCGTGGGAGAGGGCGTCCAGCTCGGACAGTGCCTCCTCGACCGTGCGGGAGCGCTTCGCCGTGGGCTCGGGGACGTAGTCCCGGACGACCAGCTCACGGTCGGGCTCGACGCCCGCGATCAACTCCTCCAGCTGAAGCGCCAGAAGACGACCGTCCGTGCCCAGTTCGACCACATATTCGGCGATTTCGGTGGCGATGCGCCGGACCATCTCAAGGCGCTGGGCGACCGCCGACACGTCCCGGACCGTCACCAGGTCCTCGATCTCCAGCGCCGACAGCGTGCCCGCGACCTCGTCGAGGCGGAGCTTGTACCGCTCCAGGGTGGCCAGCGCCTGGTTCGCGCGGGACAGGATTGCCGCCGAGTCCTCCAGCACGCGCCGCTGCCCGTCGACGTACAGGGCGATCAGCCGCATGGACTGGGAGACGGAGACCACGGGGAAGCCGACCTGCTTCGAGACGCGGTCCGCCGTGCGGTGCCGCGTGCCCGTCTCCTCCGTGGGGATCGTCGGGTCCGGGACCAGCTGCACGCCGGCCCTGAGGATCTTCGACAGGTCGGAGGAGAGCACTATGCCGCCGTCCAGCTTGCACAGCTCTCGCAGACGGGTGGCGGTGAACTCCACGTCCAGGACGAAGCCGCCCGTGCACATCGCCTCGACGGTCTTGTCGGAGCCGAGGACGATGAGCCCGCCGGTGTTGCCGCGCAGGACCCGCTCCAGGCCGTCACGCAGGGGCGTACCCGGAGCCACGGCGCTCAGCGAGGCGCGCATCAGGCCATCGGTACCGGCACTCCCACCGGACTTTCCGGGAGCTGCTGCCCGGTCGTTGGCTGCCACTGCACTCCTCCGGTCGCAGGTTCTGGGGCGCTGCCGTCGTGCGCACTCGGTTCGTACGGACGGGCGAGACCTGGGCAAAGTCTACCGGCGCTCCTCCGCCTCCCGTGGGGCCTCTCGGCGACGGGAGCGCGGCAGAACCCTGAGCGCGTCTCCCATGTCGGCGACTTCCAGGACCTTCATCCCGGGCGGGACCTTGCCCGGGTCGCCCGGGACGAGCGCGTGCGTGAAGCCCAGCCGGTGTGCCTCGGCGAGCCTGCGCTGCACGCCCGTGACCCGTCTGACCTCGCCTGCCAGACCGACCTCGCCGATCGCGACGAGGTTCTTGGGCAGCGGGGTGTCGCTGGCGGCCGAGGCGAGGGCGAGGGCGATCGCGAGGTCGGCGGCCGGCTCCGACAGCTTCACGCCGCCCACCGTCGCCGAGTAGATGTCCCGCTTGCCGAGCGCGCTGATCCGGCCCCGCTGCTCCAGCACCGCGAGCATCATCGACACCCGGGAGGTCTCCAGGCCCGAGGTGGTCCGGCGCGGGGAGGGGATCTGGGAGTCCACGGTCAGCGCCTGCACCTCCGCCACCAACGGGCGGCGGCCCTCCAGGGTGACCGTCAGGCAGGTGCCGGGGACCGGTTCGTCACGACGGGTCAGGAAGAGTCCGCTGGGGTCCGCGAGGCCCGTGATGCCCTCGTCGTGCAGTTCGAAGCAGCCGACCTCGTCGGTGGCGCCGTAGCGGTTCTTCACGCCCCGCACCAGGCGCAGGCGCGCGTGCCGGTCGCCCTCGAAGTGCAGGACGACGTCCACCAGGTGCTCCAGCAGCCGGGGGCCGGCGATCGCGCCGTCCTTGGTGACGTGGCCCACCAGCAGCGTGGACATGCCGCGCTCCTTGGAGGCGCGGATCAGGGCGCCGGCCACCTCACGGACCTGGGCCATGCCGCCGGGCGCGCCGTCGATCTCCGGGGAGGCCACCGTCTGCACCGAGTCGAGGATCAGCAGGGACGGCTTCACCGCGTCCAAGTGACCGAGGACGGCGGCCAGATCGGTCTCGGCGGCGAGATACAGGTGGTCGTCGATAGCGCCGATGCGGTCGGCGCGCAGCCGGACCTGGCTCGCGGACTCCTCGCCGGTCACATAGAGGGTCCTGTGCTCCTCGCTCGCCGACTTGGCGGCCACGTCCAGCAGCAGGGTGGACTTGCCGACCCCGGGCTCGCCCGCGAGCAGCACGACCGCGCCGGGCACGAGACCGCCGCCGAGCACCCGGTCCAGCTCCGGCACGCCGGTCGTGCGGGCGGTGGCCTGGCGGCCGTCGACCTGGCCGATGGGTACCGCGGAGCTGGTGACCCGGCCCGGCGCCGTCGTACGGACCGCGGGCGCGCCGTACTCCTCGACCGTCCCCCAGGCCTGGCACTCGGGGCAGCGGCCGAGCCACTTGGCCGTCTGCCAGCCGCACTCGGTGCAGCGGTAGGACGGTCGGTCCTTGGTGGTCTTGGTACGGGCAGCCATGCGGAAACCGTAGCCCGCGGCACTGACAGCGCCCGCTCGGGGCGCATGTGGGTGGACTGGTATTGGCCACCGCCCGTCCGGTTCGAGCCACGGAATAAAGGGTTCCTGTCCCCTTATGAGGGATCGTTTCACCCGTACGGATTAAAAGTGCTCAAGGTGCGAGAAGGGGCACTCCGCCGCCGCCTACGGTCGCACGGGTGATGAGCAGCAGTCCTCAGACCACGACCCGCACCACCGGCGCACACCGGGCGCACCGGGAGGCGCGCGACCGAGCCGCCGCGCGCACCCTCGCCCAGCGGCCGCCGGCGCGCTACGAGCCGTACCTGGACGGCCTGTTCACCTACTGCCTGTCGGTGCTGTGCGACCACGACGCGGCCACCGCCGCCCTCGGGGACGTCCTGGCGCTGGCCGAGCGGCGTGGGCAGCGTGTCCCGGACGCCGCCGCCGACCGCAGGGCCTGGCTGTACGCGCTGGCCCGCTGGGCCTGCCTACGGGGGCTCGCCGAGGCCAAGCAGAAACGTCAGGCCACCCATGCGGCGGGGCGTCCCGCGGCCACGAAACAGGTACCCGATCCGCCCGTCGCCCCCGAGGTCCAGGAGCAGCGCCGCCGCGAACTCGCCCTGCTCGCCTGGCCGGAGGCGGCCGGCACCACCCCCGAGCAGCGCGAGGCCCTGGAACTCGCCGTCCGCCACCACCTCGCCGCCCACGAGGTCGCCGCCGTCCTCGGCATGGAGCCCACCGCCGCGCGCGAGCTGCTCGCCACGGCGGCCTGCGAGGTCGAGCGCACCCGCGCCGCGCTCGCTGTGGTCGAGACCGGCGGCTGTCCGAGCGTGGCCCACCTCACCGGAGACAGTCAGCTGGTCCTGAGCGCGGCCCTGCGCCGCGAGCTGGTCCGGCACGTCGACGACTGCCCCCGCTGCCGCCGTACCGCCGAGCGCGCCGTGCCCGGCCGCTGGCCCGGCGCCACGGTCACCCCGGCCGAGCTGCCCGTTCTGGAGGCGCCCCGCGCGGCCCTGCACGTCGCCCTCGCGCACCAGCCACGCGCGCGGGGCGCGGCGGTACCCCGTTTCGACCGGCGCGGCTTCCCGATGGACCCCAAGGACCGCGCGGCCCGTCGGGACCGCCTACGCGCGCGTGCCGTCACCACGACCGTCGTCGCCACCGTCGTCGCGGCCCCCGTGCTCGCCCTGTGGGCCGCCTACCGGGGCACCCCGGCGGCCGAGGACGGCCGCGCGGCCACCGCGCGCGAGGCGCAGGGCCCGGACGCGCTCGGCAGCGACACCACCGGCGGTTACGAGAACGCGGGGAACGCCAGCGTCAAGCCCGGCGGCCCCGGCAAGGACGGCGCTTCGGACGTCTCCGTGGAGGTCATCAGCGTCTCCGGAGGAGACGAGAAGGGCGCGGGACAACTCGCGGTCAGCGCCGCCAACGACGGCGACACCACGCTGATCACCCTCACCGCCTCCGGCTCCGCCCCGGTCCGCTGGTCCGCCGCCACCTCGGCGGCCTGGCTCTACCTCAGCCAGTCGTCGGGAACCCTCGCCCCCGGCGAGACGTTGACGATCAAGGTGTACGTCGACCATCTGCGCGAGCCCTCCGGCCACTGGCGCGCACAGGTGGCGGTCTCCCCGGCCGGCGCCGTGGTCACCATCGACGGCTATGGCACCGCCCCGAGCCGCCCCTCGACCCCGCCCCCGACCCCCAGCAGCCCCGACCCGACCCCCTCGTCCTCGCCCCCGACGGACCCGCCGTCCAGCCAGTCCCCGACCCCGACCGACCCCAGCCCCAGCCCCACGGACCCGACCCCGTCCGACCCACCGAGCCCGTCCCCGTCCCCGAGCGACGACGGGACCCCGAGCCCGTCGGACAGCTAGGGGGCAGGCGTTGCGGCCGGGTGCCGGAGGCAGTGTGCCGCGGCCGCATGGTTCACCGGCCTGACCCTCAGGTCCTCGCGCCTCGGCTGGGGCTGGCCGGTATCAGGTCCTCGTGCCTTGGCCGGGGCTGGCCGGTATCGCGGTCGAGTGCCGCTGGCAGCGTGGCGCGGCCACACGGCTCACCGGCCCGATGCTCAGGTCCTCGCGCCGCGGCTGGGGCTGGCCGGCATCGCGGCCGAACGGCCCAGGCAGCGCGGCGCGGCCGTACCGCTCACCCGGCGCGACCTCAGGCCCCCTGCACGCGTCCTCCGGCAGCCGACGCGCCCCGGAGGCGCCCTCCGCTGCCCTACGCCGGATCCGCCGGATGCGGTGCCACCAGCGGCAGCTGCGACGCCAGTCGCTGTTCGCACAGCTCGACCAGGCGGTCGTAGCCGGCCTTGCCCATCAGTTCGGTCAGCTCGGCCCGGTAGGAGACGTACACCGGCTCGCCCGCGCCGTGCGCCGAGGTCGCCGACGTGCACCACCAGTGCAGGTCATGGCCGCCCGGACCCCAGCCCCGGCGGTCGTACTCGCCGATGGAGACCTGGAGGACCCGCGTGTCGTCGGGGCGGTCGATCCAGTCGTACGTCCGCCGGATCGGCAGCTGCCAGCACACGTCCGGCTTGGTCTCCAGCGGCTCCCGGCCCTCCCGCAGGGCGAGGATGTGCAGCGAGCAGCCCGCGCCGCCCGCGAAACCGGGCCGGTTCTGGAAGATGCAGGAGCCCTGGAAGGGGCGGGTCTGGCGGGAGCCCTCGTCGTCCTCCGAGACCCAGCCGTTCCGCACGCCCTCGTCGTGGTGCTGCCAGATCTCCGGCGTCAGCCGCGCCACGTGCTCGGCGACCCGCTTCTCGTCGTCCTCGTCGGAGAAGTGGGCGCCCAGCGAGCAGCACCCGTCGTCCGCGCGGCCCGCCTGGATGCCCTGGCAGCCGCTGCCGAAGATGCAGTTCCAGCGCGAGGTCAGCCAGGTCAGATCGCAGCGGAAGACCTGCTCGTCGTCCGCCGGGTCCGGGAACTCCACCCACGCGCGGGCGAAGTCCAGCCCCTTCTCGTCGCTCATCTTCGGGGCCTTCCTGGACGTCGACGCCTTCACCTGCGAAGGATCCTTCGATCCCTTGGAGGATTTGGCCGCCTTGCCCGACTTGGCACCCTTGGCGTTCTTGGTGCTCTTGTCGGAGTTAGCCTTTTTCGTCTTTGGCACCCGTCCAGGGTAAGTGGCCCGAGGCCGCTTCGGGGACCGAGGACAGTGGATCTGGCAGTAGCGTTCCGTACATGAGACTCGGTGTCCTGGACGTGGGTTCGAACACGGTGCATCTGCTGGTGGTGGACGCTCACCCCGGCGCGCGCCCGTTGCCCGCGCATTCGCACAAGGCCGAACTTCGGCTCGCCCAGCTGCTCGACGACAGCGGTGCCATAGGAGATGACGGCATCGAGAAGCTGATCGCCGTCGTACGGGACGCGCTCCAGGCCGCCGAGGACAAGGGCGTCGAGGACCTGCTGCCGTTCGCGACCTCCGCGGTCCGCGAGGCCACCAACGCCGACGACGTCCTCGCGCGCGTGGAGGACGAGACCGGCGTACGACTCCAGGTCCTCACCGGCCCGGAGGAGGCCCGGCTCACCTTCCTCGCCGTCCGCCGCTGGTTCGGCTGGTCCGCCGGAAAGCTGCTGGTCCTGGACATCGGCGGCGGCTCCCTGGAGATCGCCTTCGGTATCGACGAGGAGCCGGACGCCGCCGTCTCCCTCCCGCTCGGCGCCGGCCGCCTCACCGCCGGCTGGCTGCCCGGCGACCCGCCCGACCCAGAGGACGTCCGCGCCCTGCGCCGCCACGCCCGCGCACAGATCGCCCGGACCGTCGGCGAATTCAGCCGCTTCGGCGCCCCCGACCACGTGGTCGCCACCTCCAAGACCTTCAAGCAGCTGGCCCGCATCGCCGGCGCCGCCCGCAGCGCCGAGGGCCTCTACATCCAGCGCGACCTCAAGCGCGAGTCCCTGGAGGCCTGGGTCCCCCGCCTGGCGGGCATGTCCGCACAACAGCGCGCCGAACTCCCCGGAGTCTCGGAAGGCCGGGCGAACCAGCTTCTGGCGGGCGCCCTGGTGGCCGAGGGCGCGATGGATCTGTTCGGCGTGGAGAGCCTGGAGGTCTGCCCGTGGGCCCTGAGGGAGGGCGTCATCTTGCGGCGCCTTGATCACATGGGGAACGGCTAGTCACCCAAGGGGCGCGGGCCGTATCGACATGCGGCCCCGCCGCGTGGGCGCGACAAGCCACAGCGAACCCGCACCCGCAAATGACGCATCTCACAACGGCGAATAGGCACCCGACTCCCTCACCACTCAACCCCTTAAGGTGACTGCGTGGCTGAACCAAGGGACGTGCCCGTCGCGCTGTCGACGGCCTCCGTGTACCCGGAGTCGACGGCGACGGCCTTCGAGATCGCCGCGCGCCTCGGGTACGACGGCGTCGAGGTCATGGTCTGGACCGACCCGGTCAGCCAGGACATCGAAGCCCTGCGCCGCCTGTCCGACTACCACGGCATCCCGATCCTGGCCGTCCACGCCCCCTGCCTGCTGATCACCCAGCGGGTCTGGTCCACGGACCCCTGGGTCAAGCTCCAGCGGGCCAGGGCGGCCGCCGAGAAGCTGGGCGCGTCCACCGTCGTCGTACACCCGCCCTTCCGCTGGCAGCGGCAGTACGCCCGTGACTTCGTCTCCGGGATCTGGCGGATGGCGAACGAGACGGACGTACGGTTCGCCGTCGAGAACATGTACCCGTGGCGCTACCGCGACCGCGAGATGCTGGCCTACGCGCCCGAATGGGACGTCACCAAGGACGACTACCGGCACTTTACGATCGACCTCAGCCACACGGCGACGGCCCGCACGGAAGCGCTGGACATGATCGACCGCATGGGCGACCGCCTCGGTCACGTCCACCTCGCCGACGGCCGGGGTTCGGCCAAGGACGAACACCTGGTCCCCGGACGCGGCACCCAGCCCTGCGCCGAGCTGCTGGAGCGCCTCTCGCGCACCAACTACGACGGCCATGTCGTCATCGAGGTCAACACCCGGCGGGCCATGTCCAGCGCCGAACGCGAGGCCGACCTCGCCGAGGCCCTGGCCTTCACCCGCCGGCACCTGGCCTCCGCCGTGAAGGTGCCCCGGCGATGACCGGGGCGACCGCGCGCCGAAGGGGACGGCCGCCGCGCGCCGAGTCCGCCGACACCCGCGACCGGATCCTCACCGCGGCCCGCGAGGAGTTCTCCGAACGCGGGTACGAGAAGACGTCCGTGCGCGGTATCGCCAAGGCCGCCGGGGTCGACTCCGCGCTGGTCCACCACTACTTCGGCACCAAGGAGCAGGTCTTCGAGGCGGCCATCGAGGTCGCCTTCGCACCCGCGCTCAGCGCGCCGAACGCGGTGGCCGAGGGCCCGCTGGAGGGGGTGGGGGAGCGGCTGACCCGCTTCGTCTTCGGCGTCTGGGAGAACCCCACGACCCGTACGCCCCTCCTCGCGATCCTCCGGTCCGCCGTGAACAACGAGACCGCCGCCGCCGTCTTCCGCCGCCTCGTCGCCACCCAGCTGCTGCGCCGCATCGCCGCCCAGGTGGACCTGCCGGACCCGGAGCTGCGGGCCGAGCTGGCGGCAGCCCAGCTGGTGGGCGCGGCGATGATGCGCTACGTGATCAAGCTGGAGCCGCTGGCCTCGGCGGACCTGGAGCAGATCATCGCGCGGGTGGCACCGGTGGTGCAGGGGCATCTCACGCAGCCCTGAAGCCGACGCAGCCTTCAAGCCGACGCAGCCTTTCAAGCCGACAGCCTTTCAAGCCGGAGCAGCCCTGAAGCAGGCGATCCGTGAAACTCGCGTCCCGCATTCCGGACAACCTTGTCCAGCCCTTGGAGGGGCGGCGTACGCTCGTAGGGAGTCAGAGGTCTCTCTGATCGCAAGTCTCTTTGATCGCAGTCTCTGAAGGAGCGAGCGACGATGCCCGAGCTGAGGTCCCGCACAGTCACCCACGGCCGCAACATGGCGGGCGCCCGCGCCCTTATGCGCGCCTCCGGTGTACCCGGTGCGGACATCGGCCGGAAGCCGATCATCGCCGTCGCCAACTCCTTCACGGAGTTCGTGCCGGGCCACACCCACCTGCAGCCCGTCGGCCGGATCGTCAGTGAGGCGATCAAGGAGGCGGGCGGCATCCCGCGCGAGTTCAACACGATCGCCGTCGACGACGGCATCGCCATGGGCCACGGCGGCATGCTGTACTCCCTCCCCTCCCGCGACCTGATCGCGGACTCGGTGGAGTACATGGTCGAGGCCCACTGCGCCGACGCCCTGGTCTGCATCTCCAACTGCGACAAGATCACCCCGGGCATGCTGATGGCGGCCCTGCGCCTGAACATCCCGACGGTCTTCGTCTCCGGCGGCCCGATGGAGTCCGGCCGCGCCACCCTGGTCGACGGCACGGTCCGCACCCTCGACCTGGTCGACGCGATCTCCGACGCCGTCAACGACAAGATCTCCGACGAGGACATCCTCCGGATCGAGGAGAACGCCTGCCCGACCTGCGGCAGCTGTTCCGGCATGTTCACCGCCAACTCGATGAACTGCCTGACCGAGGCCATCGGCCTCTCCCTCCCCGGCAACGGCTCGGTCCTGGCCACCCACACCGCGCGCCGCGCCCTGTACGAGAACGCGGCCCGTACGGTCATGGACCTCACCCGCCGCTACTACGAGCAGGACGACGACTCGGTCCTCCCGCTCAACATCGCGACCTTCGCGGCCTTCGAGAACGCCATGGCCCTGGACATCGCGATGGGCGGCTCCACGAACACGATCCTGCACCTGCTGGCCGCCGCCGAGGAGGCGGGCGTCCCGTTCGGCCTGGAGCAGATCGACGCCGTCTCCCGCCGCGTCCCGTGCCTGGCCAAGGTCGCGCCCAACGTCGCGAAGAACCGCACGTACTACATGGAGGACGTGCACCGGGCCGGCGGCATCCCCGCCCTCCTCGGCGAACTGCACCGCGCGGGCCTGCTGAACGAGGACGTCCACGCGGTCCACAGCCCCTCCCTGTCCGACTGGCTGAAGACCTGGGACGTCCGTGGCGGCTCCCCGTCCCCCGAGGCCGTGGAACTGTGGCACGCGGCCCCCGGCTGCGTCCGCTCCGCCGAGGCCTTCTCCCAGTCCGAGCGCTGGGAGTCCCTGGACGACGACGCCGAGAGCGGCTGCATCCGCTCGGCCGAGCACGCGTACTCGAAGGACGGCGGCCTGGCGGTCCTGAAGGGCAACCTGGCGGTCGACGGCTGCGTCGTGAAGACCGCCGGCGTGGACGAGTCCATCTGGACCTTCGAGGGCCCGGCCGTGGTCTGCGAGTCCCAGGAGGAGGCCGTCCAGCGGATCCTCACCCAGGAGGTCAAGGAGGGCGACGTCGTCGTCATCCGCTACGAGGGCCCCAAGGGCGGTCCCGGCATGCAGGAGATGCTCTACCCGACCTCGTACCTGAAGGGCCGCGGCCTGGGCAAGAGCTGCGCCCTGATCACCGACGGCCGCTTCTCCGGCGGCACGTCCGGCCTCTCCATCGGCCACGCGTCCCCCGAGGCGGCCTCCGGCGGCACGATCGCCCTCGTCCAGGACGGCGACCGCATCCGCATCGACATCCCGAACCGCACGATCGAGCTGCTGGTCGACGAGGCCGAACTGGCCCGCCGCGAGCAGGCCCTGAACGGCGTCTACGCCCCGAAGAACCGCGACCGCAAGGTCTCCGCGGCCCTCCGCGCCTACGCGGCGATGGCGACGAGCGCGGACCGGGGCGCGGTGCGCGACGTGACCAAGCTGGGCTGACAACTCACCCGAACCCGAGGGGCCGCCTCCACCCGAGGCGGCCCCTTTCGCATGTCACCAGGCCCCAGTCACCAGGCCGACGGGTCGCGTCCGTCCAGGGCGAAGACGGTGCCGTCGGGGGCGGTGGCGTAGACGCGGGCCGGAGTGAGCACGGGCGCGGACAGGCCGGAGGCCACCCCGTCCGGCTGGGCGTCGAGCCGCGGGGGTGTCTGGCCGGCGAGGTCTCCACGACGGGCGTCCACGGCGAGCAGTCGGCCGTCGGCCGCGGAGAAGTACACGTAGTGATCGTGGGCGACCAGGGCCGAGCCGCGGCTCACCGAGGTCTCCAGGTGCCAGATCCGTTTGCCCGCGCCGGTGTCGACGGCGTCCAGGGCGCCAGTCGAGCCGAGGAGGAAGACCACGCCGCCGTGCACGGTGGCCTGGGCGTCCTGGCGTGCAGTGGGCAGCACGACGCGGCGCGACGTCCTGGAGTTCGCGGTGTAGCGGACCACGGCGTCGGTGTCGCCGTAGACCGGGTCGGCGGAGAGGAAGTAGACGGATCCGCCTTCCGCGCCGACGGGCTCGAGCGTGCCTGTCAGCAGTGTGCTCCAGCGCACGGATCCCGAGCCCGGGTCGATGGCCGTCACGCGCGTGCTCTTCCCGTCGTTCGACGTGGTCGTCGCGTACGCCGAGGCGTCCGACGGGAACGAGTCGATACGCGGCCGGTGGTGGTTCGGCAGATGCCGGCTCCACTTCGTCCGCCCCGACGCGCTCTCGACACCCGTGATCAGGCCGTCCGCACGGGTGAGCAGGAGCGTCTTCGCCGTGTACTGCGTTCCGGTGTTCGCGGCCAGGTCCCGCTGCCAGCGGGTGGCGCCCGAACCCGGATCGAGTGCCTCCACTTGACCGGCCTGGTCCCTCACCTGCAGGAGCCCGCCCGACACAACCGGCGCTCCGCTCCACCGTGCCCCCGCGAAGGCACGCCGCCACAACACGGTGCCGTCCTTCGGATCGAGCGCGAAAGCCTGCTCGGGTCCGGTGCACAGCAACTTCTGGACGCCGAAAGCACAGTGGGCCATGCCGGCACCCTTGGTGACCGGCTTGGCCCGCCACGCGCTGAACCCGGCTGCGGTGGTCCGCGGGCTCCCGTGAGGTTGTGGCGTGGGGTCCGCGCCGAGCCACTGCACCGAGGCGAGGATCCCGCCCACGGCCAGTGCCAGGGCGCCCGCCGCGAGAACTACGCGCCTGCGCGGCCGGTGCCACCTCCCGGAGCGCTTCTCCGGCTCCGGTGCGGCGGGCTTCGGCGACGGCGGAGTGTTTCCCGTCCGCTGCGCCGGTATGAACGCCTGCGTGTCGTACGAGGCCGCCACCGACCGCAGCTCCCGCATCAACTCATCGGGAGTCGGCCGGTCCTCGGGCTCCTTGGCGAGACACCGCAGCACCAGCGGGGCGAGGTTCTCCGGCACCCCGGTCAGATCCGGCTCGTCGTGCACCACCTGATACGCGACGACATACGGACTGTCGGAGTCGAACGGCCCCCGCCCGGTCGCCGCATGCACCATCACCGACCCCAGCGCGAAGATGTCCGCGGCCGGTCCCACCTCCCGCGGCCGACGGAACTGCTCGGGCGCCATGAACGGCGGCGTCCCGATCAACTTCCCGGTCTCGGTACGCAGCTCACTGTCCTTGGGCCGCGAGATGCCGAAGTCGATGACCTTCGGCCCGTCCTCGGCGAGCAACACGTTGCTCGGCTTCAGATCCCGGTGTACGACCCCCACCCGATGGATGTCACGCAGCGCCTCCGCGAGCCCGGCCATGAGCCGACGCAACTGGGCAGCCTCCATGGGCCCGTTCCGCTTCACCTGATCGGAAAGCGTCGGGCCGGGAATGAACAGCGTGGCCATCCAGGGCCGTTCGGCCTCCGGATCGGCATCCACGACCGGCGCGGTGAAGGCACCGCTCACCCGCCGCGCGGCCGCCACCTCCTGCCGGAAACGGCCCCTGAACTCCGGATCCCGGGCGAACTCGGCATGTACGACCTTCACCGCGAGCTTCATCCCCGAGGTGCTCCGGGCCAGGTGCACCACGCCCATGCCGCCCGACCCCAGACACGACTCCAGAGGGTAGTGACCGGCGTACTCGGGAAGTTCCGCTTCCGCGCCCGCTCCGGTGTTGCGCTGTGGCGTCATGGACCACCCCCGTGCTGTTCGTCCGCGCGCGCGACGCACGGAGCCTAGTCGATGACTCGTACGAGACAGAGGCGGCTTGCTAACCTCCGCGTTCGAGTCGCACACACACGTTTGACGACTCACCCAGAAGGAATCGATGGGACCCCATGGACGGCCATGGGGTGCTACGGGGGAGGTTTCTCATGTCCGTCGACCGCGTCGAAGAGGCCCAGAGCGGGGAAGAAGGCACCGCTACGGCCCTGACCGCGTCCGTCCGCTACTACTCCGTCGCCCCGGGCGTCCGCCTGAACGTCCGCAGCGGCCCCGGCACCGGATACAACATCACCCGGGTCCTGCCCGAAGGCGCCAAGGTCCCGGTCTACTGCCAGACGCCGGGTACGGCCGTGACGGGTCCGTACGGCACCTCGAAGATCTGGGACAACATCAGCAACGGCGAGTTCGTGTCCGACGCTTACGTGGAGACGGGCAGCGACGGCTACGTGGCCGACCGCTGCGCCGTCTGACCCCGCCCGGAGCCCGCCCCCGCCCGGAGCCATAATCGTCCCGTGAGCGACGAAACCGGCACCCCAGGCACCCCGGCGGGCTCCGCGGCCCAGGGCGGCGGCCCCCGCCCCGAGCCCCTCCGCTTCTTCGGCACCTCCTGGGTGAACCACGACGACGGATACGCGGCCCGCCGAGCCGGCGTGGCCGTCGGCTCCCTCGCCGCGGCCGCCGTCTCCTGCCTGATCCTGAACTTCGCCTACGAGGGCATCCAGATCGCCGACACCGGCGCCTTCGTGACCGTGCTGGTCGTCGCCATGTTCGCGATCTGCAGCGCGCTCGCCTTCCGCAACACCTGGGAGGGCTTCGGCAAGCGCCACGACCCCCAGCGTCAGGCCTCCCTGCGCGGCCTGCTCGCCATCGGCTTCGTCGGCTCCCTGCTCGCCTACTTCTTCCGCTCCCTCACCGAGGCCCCCGGCGAGAAGCTGCACCGCGAGGAGTACGAGAAGGCCCGCGAGGAGTACGAACGCCGCTCCTCCCGACGCACGGGCGACCCGTCGAAGAAGAAGCGGCGCCGGTAAGCCGTAAGGCCGGTAAGCCGGTAAGCCGAAAGGAAGCGGTGTGTCTGCGCAGAGCAGCGTGCCTGCGGGGAGCAGCGTGCCCGCGTAAAGCGGCTGCGCCCGCGCACAGCAGCGCGCCCGCGCAGAACACCGCGCCTGGCCGAAACGCGCTGCCCCCGCCCGCAAAACCCGCTGTCCCCTCCCGCCCCACCCCGCGCACCATGGCGGCATGACCACGACCTCAGCCTCCCCGGAACCGGCCACCCCGTCCCTCGCCCTGCGCGCCCACTCCTTCAACGCCGCCGCGGCCCAGTACGCCGCGAACCGCCCCTCCTACCCGCCCGCCCTCTTCGACACCGTCGAGGAGCTGGCCGGCCGGCCGCTGTCCGGGGCCCGGGTCGTGGACGTCGGTGCCGGGACCGGGATCGCGACCGCCCTGCTTGACGCCCGGGGCGCCGAGGTCCTCGCGGTCGAACCCGGTGCGGGCATGGCCGCCGAGTTCCGCCGCGCACTGCCGCACATCCCGATCGTGCGCGGCAACGGCAACGCCCTCCCCGTCGCCGACGCGCACGCCGACTTCCTCACCTACGCCCAGGCCTGGCACTGGACCGACACCGCGCACTCGGTGCCGGAGGCGCTGCGCGTGCTGCGGCCGGGCGGTGCGCTGGCGCTGTGGTGGAACACCGACGCCCTCGACATCGAGTGGATCGCCGAGGCCGCCGACCGCACCGGCAGGTTCCTGGGTGTGGACATCGCCGCGGAGAAGCGCAAGGCCGGCGACGGCAGCCAGGCCGCCGACCCCAGCGGCCGCCTCCGCTTCACCCGCCGCGAGGTCCGCTGGAGCCGCCGCGTCCCGCTCGACACCCACCTCGCCAACATCGGCAGCCACTCGGCCTTCCTCGTCACTCCCGAGGAGCGCAGGAACGCGTTCCTGGAGGAAGAGCGCGGCCATCTGCTGAAGGTCTTCCCGGACGGCATCGTCGAGGAGACGTACGACGTGCTCCTGCTCGTCGCGACCAAGCCCTGACCCGACATCCCGTCAACCTCCCCCGCAGCGGCGGCGGCCCGGTTCCTCCCCGGGCCGCCGCCGCTTTCGTGTGCGGCACACCGATCCCCTCCCCTTGACGGCACCGGCCGTCGGGAAGATTATTCATCACATGATGAATTACGTGCCCGATCCACCCCACCCCACGGCACCGGACGCCGTCCACGCCGAAGACCTCACCGTCGTACGCGGCCCCCGCACCGTCCTCCACCACCTCCGCTTCACCGTCCCCCGCGGCCAGATCACCGGCCTGCTCGGCCCGTCCGGATGCGGCAAGTCCACCCTGATGCGCTCCGTCGTCGGCACCCAGGCCAAGGTCACCGGCACCCTCGACGTCCTCGGCCGCCCCGCCGGCCACCCCACCCTGCGCAGCCGCATCGGCTACGTCACCCAGGCCCCCTCCGTCTACGACGACCTGACCGTCCGCCAGAACCTCGACTACTTCGCCGCGATCCTCGACCCCGGCCGCGCCCCCGCCGAACGCCGCCACGACGTCGCACGCGTCCTCACCGACGTCGACCTCACCAGCCACGCCGACGCCCTCGCCGGCAACCTCTCCGGCGGCCAGCGCAACCGCGTCTCCCTCGCCGTCGCCCTCCTCGGCACCCCCGAACTCCTCGTCCTCGACGAGCCGACGGTCGGCCTCGACCCCGTCCTGCGCCGAGACCTGTGGAACCTCTTCCACGACCTCGCCGCCCGCGGCGCCACCCTCCTCGTCTCCTCCCATGTCATGGACGAGGCCGAGCGCTGCCACCGCCTGCTCCTCATGCGCGAAGGCCGGATCCTCGCCGACGACACCCCGGCCGCCCTGCGCACCCGTACCGGCACCGACACCGTCGAGGCCGCCTTCCTCCGCCTCGTCGACCAAGCCAACGAAGCCGACGCCGTGGACCGCACCAAGGAGACGACCCGATGAGCACGACCACCACACCGGCAGCGCCCGCCGCCCCCGCCGTACCCACCGGCGCCCTGAACGCCGCCCGCACCACCGCCACCGCGGCCCGCGTCCTGCGCCAGCTCCGCCACGACCCGCGGACCATCGCGCTGCTGATCCTCATCCCCTGCCTGATGCTGATCCTGCTGCGCTACGTCTTCGACGCCAGCCCGCGCACCTTCGACAACATCGGCGCCTCCCTGCTCGGCATCTTCCCGCTGATCACGATGTTCCTGGTCACCTCCATCGCCACCCTGCGCGAACGGACCTCGGGCACCCTCGAACGCCTCCTCGCCATGCCCCTCGGCAAGGCCGACCTCATCGCCGGCTACGCCCTCGCCTTCGGCGGCCTCGCCATCGTCCAGTCGGCCCTCGCCACCGGACTCGCCGTCTGGCTCCTCGGCCTGGACGTCACCGGCTCACCCTGGTTGCTCCTGCTGGTCGCCCTCCTCGACGCCCTGCTCGGCACGGCCCTCGGCCTCTTCGTCTCGGCCTTCGCGGCCTCGGAATTCCAGGCGGTCCAGTTCATGCCCGCGGTGATCTTCCCCCAGCTCCTCCTCTGCGGCCTCTTCACTCCCCGCTCCGACATGCACCCCGCCCTGGAGGCCGTCTCCGACGTCCTCCCGATGTCCTACGCCGTCGACGGCATGAACGAGGTCCTCCACCACACGGACATGACGGCGACGTTCGTACGGGACGTCCTGATCGTGGCGGGCTGCGCGGTGCTGGTGCTGGCCCTGGGAGCCGCGACGCTACGACGCCGTACCGCGTGAGCCCCCAGGCCGGCCGGCACGGCGAGTCCGTCCACCGGACAACTCGCCCGCACCCCTCCTCAGCGGTGCCAAACTGAACCGCATGAGCCAGAAAGTCGCAGTCCTCGGCACCGGCAAGATCGGCGAAGCCCTGCTCAGCGGAATGATCCGGGCCGGCTGGGCCCCCGCCGACCTCCTGGTCACGGCCCGCCGCCCCGAACGCGCCGAAGAACTCCGCGCCCGCTACGGAGTCACCCCGGTCACCAACCCCGAGGCCGCGAAGACCGCCGACACCCTGATCCTCACGGTCAAGCCGCAGGACATGGGCACCCTCCTGGACGAACTGGCCCCGCACGTCCCCGCCGACCGCCTGGTCATCAGCGGAGCCGCCGGAATCCCCACCTCCTTCTTCGAGGAGCGCCTCGCCGCAGGCACCCCGGTCGTCCGCGTCATGACGAACACCCCCGCCCTCGTCGACGAGGCCATGTCCGTCATCTCCGCCGGCAGCCACGCCACCGCCGAACACCTCGCCCACGCCGAGGAGATCTTCGGCGCCGTCGGCAAGACCCTCCGCGTCCCCGAGTCCCAGCAGGACGCCTGCACCGCACTGTCCGGCTCCGGCCCGGCCTACTTCTTCTACCTGGTCGAAGCCATGACCGACGCCGGCATCCTGCTCGGTTTGCCCCGCGACAAGGCCCACGACCTCATCGTCCAGTCCGCCATCGGCGCCGCCGTGATGCTCCGCGACAGCGGCGAGCACCCGGTCAAGCTCCGCGAGAACGTCACCTCCCCGGCCGGTACGACGATCAACGCCATCCGCGAACTGGAGAACCACGGAGTCCGAGCCGCCCTCATCGCCGCACTCGAGGCCGCCCGCGACCGCAGCCGCGAACTCGCCTCCGGCAAGAAGGACTGACACTCACGACACCGCGAAGGCGGCGGGTCACCCCGCCGCCCCACGGCTAGCGAGCGGCGCTCAGCGAGGGCTCCGACACGGGCGGCAGCAACCCGATGGCCCGATAAGCGGTATCGACGATCGGCCGGGCCATCGCCCGAGCCTTCTCCGCACCATCCCGCAGCACCCCCTCCACATAGGCAGGATCCGCGCACAGCTCCCTGTGCCTGGCCTGCACGGGCCCGAGAACCTCCACCACGGCCTCTGCGGTGTCCTTCTTCAAAGCACCGTACGAGTCGTAAACGGCCGCCAGTGACTCAGGGGTCCCGCCCGTGCACGCTGCGAGAATCTCCAGCAGATTCGCGACGCCCGGACGGGCCTCCCGGTCGTACTCCACATCCCGCCCGCTGTCGGTCACGGCCCGCATGACCTTCTTGCGCACCACGTCCGGCTCGTCCAGCAGATAGACGATCCCCGGCCCCGAGTCGTCAGACTTCCCCATCTTCGACGTCGGGTCCTGCAGGTTCATCACCCGTGCGGCCACCTTCGGCGGAGTGGCCTTCGGCACCACGAACGTGTGCCCGTACCGCTGGTTGAACCGCACCGCCAGATCCCGCGTCAGCTCGACGTGCTGCGTCTGGTCGTCCCCGACCGGCACCTCGTCCGCCCCGTAGGCCAGGATGTCCGCCGCCATCAGCACCGGATACGTCAGCAGCGACAGCCGCACACTCCCACCGCGCTCACGCTCCCGCGCGGACTTCTCCTTGTACTGGATCATCCGCCGCATCTCGCCGTCCGTCGCCACGCACTCCAGCAGGTACGACAACCGCGTGTGCTCGTCGACATGGCTCTGCAGGAACACGGTGCACAGCTCAGGGTCGAGCCCTGAGGCCAGCAACAACGTCGCCGCCTGCCGACTGAGCCTGCGCACCCGCGCCGGATCGTGGTCCACGGTCAGCGCGTGCAGATCGACGATGCAGAACAGCGAGTCCGCCCGGTGCTGGTCCACCGCGGCCCACTGCCGCATGGCCCCCAGGTAGTTCCCCAGCGTCAGATGCCCGGTCGGCTTGACCCCACTGAAGACCCGCGTCATCTCTACTCCACCTCCTGGTCGAGACCGCCGTCCCGGTCGGCCGGCTCCCGGAGTCCTGGAGGGAGATACGAGAACGGCCGCCGAAGCGGCGGCCGTTGAGTGCATACGTGAGTACGGCCGCCGTCAGGCGGCCCACCAAAGCTGGGTGCACGTACGCGTCGTCATCACGTCGGCCAGCGTACGCCCGCAGGGGCCCTCCCGCAGCGAGTTGACACACCCCGGCCCGATCCGTAGGGTTCTCCGAGTTGTCCGACGTGAGCGCCGACTCCGGTCGGTCCCCGGACAGCCATTCCGCAAGTACCAGCCAGCAATCGGCGATCCATCGTCGTGTGCTTTGGCGCGCGCATTTGCGAAATGTGGAATCCGCGTTCGAAAGGACGCAGCCCCCGATTAGCTCGGGAGCCGGGAATCCGCTAAAGTCTCACTCGTCGGAACGGCCCAACAGCCGCGAAGACAAACCCGCCGACCGGGAATCGGACGCCGAAAGGATCTGATAGAGTCGGAACCGCCGGAAAGGAAACCGCGAGAGCGGAAACCTGGAAAGCACCGAGGAAATCGGATCGAGAAAAGATCTGATAGAGTCGGAAACGCAAGACCGAAGGGAAGCGCCCGGAGGAAAGCCCGAGAGGGTGAGTACAAAGGAAGCGACCGTTCCTTGAGAACTCAACAGCGTGCCAAAAATCAACGCCAGATATGTTGATACCCCGTCTCCGGCCATCACGGCTGGGACGAGGTTCCTTTGAAATAACACAGCGAGGACGCTGTGTCCGAGAGGATCATTCCTCCTCTTGGACCGCTCTCGTGATGTGTGCACCGGATTACCGGTAAACATTCACGGAGAGTTTGATCCTGGCTCAGGACGAACGCTGGCGGCGTGCTTAACACATGCAAGTCGAACGATGAAGCCCTTCGGGGTGGATTAGTGGCGAACGGGTGAGTAACACGTGGGCAATCTGCCCTTCACTCTGGGACAAGCCCTGGAAACGGGGTCTAATACCGGATACGAGCCTCCAAGGCATCTTGGGGGTTGGAAAGCTCCGGCGGTGAAGGATGAGCCCGCGGCCTATCAGCTTGTTGGTGAGGTAATGGCTCACCAAGGCGACGACGGGTAGCCGGCCTGAGAGGGCGACCGGCCACACTGGGACTGAGACACGGCCCAGACTCCTACGGGAGGCAGCAGTGGGGAATATTGCACAATGGGCGAAAGCCTGATGCAGCGACGCCGCGTGAGGGATGACGGCCTTCGGGTTGTAAACCTCTTTCAGCAGGGAAGAAGCGAAAGTGACGGTACCTGCAGAAGAAGCGCCGGCTAACTACGTGCCAGCAGCCGCGGTAATACGTAGGGCGCAAGCGTTGTCCGGAATTATTGGGCGTAAAGAGCTCGTAGGCGGCTTGTCACGTCGATTGTGAAAGCCCGAGGCTTAACCTCGGGTCTGCAGTCGATACGGGCTAGCTAGAGTGTGGTAGGGGAGATCGGAATTCCTGGTGTAGCGGTGAAATGCGCAGATATCAGGAGGAACACCGGTGGCGAAGGCGGATCTCTGGGCCATTACTGACGCTGAGGAGCGAAAGCGTGGGGAGCGAACAGGATTAGATACCCTGGTAGTCCACGCCGTAAACGGTGGGAACTAGGTGTTGGCGACATTCCACGTCGTCGGTGCCGCAGCTAACGCATTAAGTTCCCCGCCTGGGGAGTACGGCCGCAAGGCTAAAACTCAAAGGAATTGACGGGGGCCCGCACAAGCGGCGGAGCATGTGGCTTAATTCGACGCAACGCGAAGAACCTTACCAAGGCTTGACATACACCGGAAAGCATTAGAGATAGTGCCCCCTTGTGGTCGGTGTACAGGTGGTGCATGGCTGTCGTCAGCTCGTGTCGTGAGATGTTGGGTTAAGTCCCGCAACGAGCGCAACCCTTGTTCTGTGTTGCCAGCATGCCCTTCGGGGTGATGGGGACTCACAGGAGACCGCCGGGGTCAACTCGGAGGAAGGTGGGGACGACGTCAAGTCATCATGCCCCTTATGTCTTGGGCTGCACACGTGCTACAATGGCCGGTACAAAGAGCTGCGATACCGTGAGGTGGAGCGAATCTCAAAAAGCCGGTCTCAGTTCGGATTGGGGTCTGCAACTCGACCCCATGAAGTCGGAGTCGCTAGTAATCGCAGATCAGCATTGCTGCGGTGAATACGTTCCCGGGCCTTGTACACACCGCCCGTCACGTCACGAAAGTTGGTAACACCCGAAGCCGGTGGCCCAACCCCTTGTGGGAGGGAGCTGTCGAAGGTGGGACTAGCGATTGGGACGAAGTCGTAACAAGGTAGCCGTACCGGAAGGTGCGGCTGGATCACCTCCTTTCTAAGGAGCACTTCTAGGCCGCCTAGCGGTCCAGAGGCCAGTACATCGGCGAATGTCTGATGCTGGTTGCTCATGGGTGGAACGTTGATTATTCGGCACGGTCCAGGATGGACCAGGCGCTAGTACTGCTCTTCGGGGCGTGGAACGCTGATCTGGTCGGCTGATCGTGTCGGGCACGCTGTTGGGTGTCTGAGGGAATGGATTTCCTCAGTCGCCGGCCCCAGTGCACTCGAATCTTGTGGTTCGGGGTGATGGGTGGCTGGTCGTTGTTTGAGAACTGCACAGTGGACGCGAGCATCTGTGGCCAAGTTTTTAAGGGCGCACGGTGGATGCCTTGGCACCAGGAACCGATGAAGGACGTGGGAGGCCGCGATAGTCCCCGGGGAGTCGTCAACCAGGCTTTGATCCGGGGGTTTCCGAATGGGGAAACCCGGCAGTCGTCATGGGCTGTCACCCACTGCTGAACACATAGGCAGTGTGGAGGGAACGAGGGGAAGTGAAACATCTCAGTACCCTCAGGAAGAGAAAACAACCGTGATTCCGGGAGTAGTGGCGAGCGAAACCGGATGAGGCCAAACCGTATGCGTGTGAGACCCGGCAGGGGTTGCGCATGCGGGGTTGTGGGATCTCTCTTCTGTCGTCTGCCGGCGACAGGACGAGTCAGAAACCGTTGATGTAGGCGAAGGACATGCGAAAGGTCCGGCGTAGAGGGTAAGACCCCCGTAGTCGAAACGTCAGCGGCTCGTTTGAGAGACACCCAAGTAGCACGGGGCCCGAGAAATCCCGTGTGAATCTGGCGGGACCACCCGCTAAGCCTAAATATTCCCTGGTGACCGATAGCGGATAGTACCGTGAGGGAATGGTGAAAAGTACCGCGGGAGCGGAGTGAAATAGTACCTGAAACCGTGTGCCTACAAGCCGTGGGAGCGTCGGAATGTGCTTGCACATTCTCGTGACTGCGTGCCTTTTGAAGAATGAGCCTGCGAGTTTGCGGTGTGTTGCGAGGTTAACCCGGGTGGGGAAGCCGTAGCGAAAGCGAGTCCGAATAGGGCGATTTTAGTAGCACGCTCAAGACCCGAAGCGGAGTGATCTAGCCATGGGCAGGTTGAAGCGGAGGTAAGACTTCGTGGAGGACCGAACCCACCAGGGTTGAAAACCTGGGGGATGACCTGTGGTTAGGGGTGAAAGGCCAATCAAACTCCGTGATAGCTGGTTCTCCCCGAAATGCATTTAGGTGCAGCGTCGTGTGTTTCTTGCCGGAGGTAGAGCACTGGATAGGCGATGGGCCCTACCGGGTTACTGACCTTAGCCAAACTCCGAATGCCGGTAAGTGAGAGCGCGGCAGTGAGACTGTGGGGGATAAGCTCCATGGTCGAGAGGGAAACAGCCCAGAGCATCGACTAAGGCCCCTAAGCGTACGCTAAGTGGGAAAGGATGTGGAGTCGCACAGACAACCAGGAGGTTGGCTTAGAAGCAGCCACCCTTGAAAGAGTGCGTAATAGCTCACTGGTCTAGTGATTCCGCGCCGACAATGTAGCGGGGCTCAAGCGTACCGCCGAAGTCGTGTCATTGCAGCATATAGCCCCAACGGGTGCTGTGATGGGTAGGGGAGCGTCGTCTGCCGGGTGAAGCAGCACCGGAAGGTAGTTGTGGACGGTTGACGAGTGAGAATGCAGGCATGAGTAGCGATACAAACGTGAGAAACGTTTGCGCCGATTGACTAAGGGTTCCTGGGTCAAGCTGATCTGCCCAGGGTAAGTCGGGACCTAAGGCGAGGCCGACAGGCGTAGTCGATGGATAACCGGTTGATATTCCGGTACCCGCTGTGAAGCGTCAAACATCGAACCTATTGATGCTAAGGCCGTGAAGCCGTTCCGGACCCTTCGGGGAAAGGAAAGTGGTGGAGCCGCTGACCCAAGATGGTAGTAGGTGAGTGATGGGGTGACGCAGGAAGGTAGTCCATCCCGGGCGGTGGTTGTCCCGGGGTAAGGGTGTAGGACGTGAGGTAGGCAAATCCGCCTTGCATGTAGTCTGAGACCTGATGCCGAGCCGATTGTGGCGAAGTGGATGATCCTATGCTGTCGAGAAAAGCCTCTAGCGAGTTTCATGGCGGCCCGTACCCTAAACCGACTCAGGTGGTCAGGTAGAGAATACCGAGGCGTTCGGGTGAACTATGGTTAAGGAACTCGGCAAAATGCCCCCGTAACTTCGGGAGAAGGGGGGCCATTCCTGGTGAGAACACTTGCTGTTCGAGCTGGGGGTGGCCGCAGAGACCAGCGAGAAGCGACTGTTTACTAAAAACACAGGTCCGTGCGAAGCCGTAAGGCGATGTATACGGACTGACGCCTGCCCGGTGCTGGAACGTTAAGGGGACCGGTTAGCTCCATTTCGGTGGGGCGAAGCTGAGAACTTAAGCGCCAGTAAACGGCGGTGGTAACTATAACCATCCTAAGGTAGCGAAATTCCTTGTCGGGTAAGTTCCGACCTGCACGAATGGCGTAACGACTTCTCGACTGTCTCAACCATAGGCCCGGTGAAATTGCACTACGAGTAAAGATGCTCGTTTCGCGCAGCAGGACGGAAAGACCCCGGGACCTTTACTACAGTTTGATATTGGTGTTCGGTTCGGCTTGTGTAGGATAGCTGGGAGACTGTGAAAGCCATACGCCAGTATGGTGGGAGTCGTCGTTGAAATACCAGTCTGGTCGTGCTGGATGTCTAACCTGGGTCCGTGATCCGGATCAGGGACAGTGTCTGATGGGTAGTTTAACTGGGGCGGTTGCCTCCTAAAGAGTAACGGAGGCGCCCAAAGGTTCCCTCAGCCTGGTTGGCAATCAGGTGTTGAGTGTAAGTGCACAAGGGAGCTTGACTGTGAGACCGACGGGTCGAGCAGGGACGAAAGTCGGGACTAGTGATCCGGCGGTGGCTTGTGGAAGCGCCGTCGCTCAACGGATAAAAGGTACCCCGGGGATAACAGGCTGATCTTCCCCAAGAGTCCATATCGACGGGATGGTTTGGCACCTCGATGTCGGCTCGTCGCATCCTGGGGCTGGAGTCGGTCCCAAGGGTTGGGCTGTTCGCCCATTAAAGCGGTACGCGAGCTGGGTTTAGAACGTCGTGAGACAGTTCGGTCCCTATCCGCTGTGCGCGTAGGAGTCTTGAGAAGGGCTGTCCCTAGTACGAGAGGACCGGGACGGACGAACCTCTGGTGTGCCAGTTGTTCTGCCAAGGGCATGGCTGGTTGGCTACGTTCGGGAGGGATAACCGCTGAAAGCATCTAAGCGGGAAGCCTGCTTCGAGATGAGGACTCCCACCCACTTGATGGGGTAAGGCTCCCAGTAGACGACTGGGTTGATAGGCCAGATATGGAAGCCCGGTAACGGGTGGAGTTGACTGGTACTAATAGGCCGAGGGCTTGTCCTCAGTTGCTCGCGTCCACTGTGTTGGTTCTGAAACCACGAACAGCCCCATGTGGCCACGCATGGTCTGGTTGTCAGTTTCATAGTGTTTCGGTGGTCATAGCGTGAGGGAAACGCCCGGTTACATTCCGAACCCGGAAGCTAAGCCTCACAGCGCCGATGGTACTGCAGGGGGGACCCTGTGGGAGAGTAGGACGCCGCCGAACAAATTTTGGGAAAACCCCCGCATCTTCGATGCGGGGGTTTTCTGCGTTCGGGGTCCTTTAAAGTCGAGACATGCGCTATGACCTGATCATCTTCGACAACGACGGTGTCCTCGTGGACAGCGAGCCGATCTCCAACCGGCTCCTGGCCGCATATCTCACCGAGTTGGGGCACCCGACGTCGTACGAGGACTCCATCCGGGACTACATGGGGTCGGCGATGCACCGGATCCATGAGCTGGTCCTGGAGCGGACCGGGCGGCGGCTGCCCGAGGACTTCGACGATGTCTTCCATGCGCGGGTGTTCGCCGCGTTCGAACGGGAGTTGAAGCCCGTGGCCGGCGTCGACGCCGTGCTGGAGAAGCTGGCCGGGGAGCAGGTGCCGTACTGCGTTGCCTCGTCCGGGAGCCATGAGCGGATTCGGGTGGGGCATCGGACGACCGGACTCGACCGGTGGTTCGCGGAGGAGACGGTCTTCAGCTCGCAGGACGTGGGGCGTGGGAAGCCGGCGCCCGATCTCTTCCTGTACGCGGCCGAGCGGATGGGTGTGGCCCCGGAGCGGTGTGTGGTCGTGGAGGACTCTCCGCTGGGCGTGCAGGCGGCCGTGGCGGCCGGGATGGACGTGTACGGGTTCACCGCGATGACGCCGGCCGAGCGGCTCACGGGGGCGAACCAACTCTTCTCCAGCATGGGCGAGTTGGCTGACCTGCTGATATGACCCGAGCCATCGGCTCGGCGCTGACATTTGTCATGCGGACGTCCGGACGATCGTTTCTACTGGCGGACCCCCTCCGGCGGCGAAGCTGAGGGCATGACGAAGAACACGGGGATCCAGGGCCGGGGCAACGACCAGAAGCAGAGCCCGAGCGTGCTCGACAACTTCAAGCCGCTGCTCGTGGACGTGGCGGTGCCGCTCGGCTCGTACTACCTGTTCAAGGACGGCTTCGGGATGAGCACCTTCGCGGCGCTCGCCTGGAGCAGCGTGGTGCCGGCGGCGCGGACCGTCTGGGGTCTGGTGAAGGAGCGCAAGGCGAACGGCCTGGCCGGGCTCATCCTGGTCGTCAACATCGTCTCGCTGCTGCTGAGCTTCGTCTCCGGCGACCCGCGGCTCATGCTCGCCAAGGACGGTGGGGTCAGCAGCACGGTCGCCATCGGGATCCTGGTGTCCGTCCGGCTCGGGAAGCCGATGATGACCGCCGGTATGAAGCCCTTCCTGGTGAAGGGGGACGCGGCCAAGGAGGCCGCCTGGGAGCGGCTGATGTCCGGGGCGGCGGCCGGGTCCGCGGCCTTCCTGCGCAAGGAGCGGGCGTTCTCCGTCGTCTGGGGTGTGGCGCTGCTCGCCGAGTGCGTCGCGCGGGTCGTGGGCGCGTACACCGTCCCCGTGGACACCATGGTGTGGCTCGGCACGGTCTTCCTGATCGGTGCGATGGCGATCGCGTTCGTGGTCGGTGGCGGCCTGGCCGTCGAGCCGATGGAGAAGATGCTGGCCGCCGAGGCCGAGGCCGGAACGGCCGAGGCGCCCGCGGCCGCTGTTGCCGCCTGACCCTCCGCTCGGTAAAGCTGAAGGAAATTCATCTTTGGCTGGATCTACCCACAGGTAGCCCGGGGCCCTACGCTCGCCGCCATGACCGATGTGCTGCGGCGCGGTAGGGCCTCGCTGGCGTTCAGCTTCTTCGCGCAGGGCGCCACCTTCGCTCTGCTGGTGACGCGTATCCCGGCCATCCAGGACCGGTACGGCGTCTCCGACGCGCTGCTGCCGCTCTTCCTGGCCGCCGTACCGATCCTCGCCGGGGTCGGCAGCGTGACGACCGAGCAGCTGGTGAAGCGCGTACGGCCCAGCCGGCTGCTGCGCTGGTCCCAGCCGGTGGTGCTGCTGGCGCTGCTCGGGGTCGGGGCGGGCGGGGTGATGGGCGAGCTGGGGCTCGCCCTGGCCGCGTTCGGGCTGGCCGTGGGTGCGCTGGACGCCTCCATGAACATGCTCGGGGTGAGCCTGCAGCGCACGTACGGGCGCAGCATCATGCTGAGTTTCCACGCCGCCTACAGCCTGGGCGGGATCGTCGGGGCCTCGCTCGCCTGGGTCGGGGCGCACTGGCATCTCGCGCTGTGGGTGTCGTATCTGCCGGTGGTGGCCGTGCTGCTGCCGGCGGCGCTGGTGGGGAGCCGGTGGTACGTCGACGGGGATCCGGCGCCCGTGGCCGGGGAACAGGGCGGTGGCACGGTCGTCTTCAAGCTGCTGCTGCCGCTGTGTCTGGTGATGACCTTCGCCTATATCGGGGACTCGACCGTCTCCAACTGGAGCGCCAAGTATCTGAAGGACGTGCTCGGGAGTTCGGAGCAGCTGGCGACGGTGCCGTACAACGTGTACATGGTGACCACGCTGCTGGGGCGGGCCATCGGGGACTTCGGGGTACGGCGGTTCGGGGCGGCCGCGGTCGTACGGCTCGGGGCGCTGGTGGCGGCCGGGGGGTTCGCGGTGGTGTCCGTGGCGCCGGACGCGTGGGTCGGGATGCTCGGGTTCACCCTGCTGGGGCTGGGGCTGTGCGTGCTGGTGCCGCAGACGTTCGCGGCGGCGGGACGGTTGTTCCCGGGGGCCTCGGATGCGGCGATCGCCCGGCTCAACATCTTCAACTACGTGGGGTTCCTGATCGGTTCGCCGTTGGTGGGGGCGCTCGGGGATGCCTGGAGCTATCGGGGCGCCATGCTCGTGCCGATGGTGTTGGTGCTGGTGACGATGGTGTACGCCAGGTCGTTCGCTGCTCAACCGGACCGATACGGTGGCGGGCATGAGCGGCCGCGCACAGCTGATGTGGGACGAGGCAGTAACGGGCTATGACTTCGGCCCGGACCATCCGATGGATCCGGTCCGGCTGGAGCTGACCCGGAAACTGGTGGGTGCCTTCGGGCTCGACCGGGAGATGGAGGTCGTCGCGGCGAAACCGGCCGGGGAGTCGACGCTGCGGCTGGTCCACCGGGAGGACTACATCCGCGCCGTGAAGGCCGCGTCGGCGAATCCCGGGTCGGCGCAGGGGGCGTACGGGCTGGGGACGATGGACGATCCCGCCTTCGCCGGGATGCACGAGGTGTCCGCGTTGATCGCGGGGCAGTCGGTGGGGGCCGCGGAGGCGGTGTGGCGGGGGGACGCGCTGCACGCCGTGAACTTCGCGGGTGGGCTGCATCATGCGATGCCGGGCGGTGCTTCGGGGTTCTGTATCTACAACGACGCGTCGCTGGCCATCGCCCGGTTGCTGGAGTTGGGGGCCGAGCGGGTCGCGTACGTGGATGTGGATGTGCATCACGGGGACGGGGTGCAGGCCGCGTTCTGGGAGGATCCGCGGGTTCTGACGATCTCGCTGCACGAGCATCCTCGTACGTTGTTCCCGCAGACCGGGTGGCCGGAGGAGACCGGGGCCGGTGCGGGCGAGGGGGCCGCCGTGAACGTGGCGCTGCCGGCGGGGACCGGTGACGCGGGGTGGGTACGGGCGTTTCATGCGGTGGTGCCGGAGCTGCTCGCGGAGTTCCGGCCGCAGGTGATCGTTTCGCAGCACGGGGCCGATACGCACTTCGAGGATCCGTTGGCGCACCTTGCCGTGTCGTTGGATGCGCAGCGGGCTGTGCAGGTGGCTTGTCATGAGTTGGCGCATGAGTACGCGGACGGGAAGTGGGTCGCGCTGGGGGGTGGCGGGTACGCGGTGGTGGAGGTGGTGCCGCGGTCCTGGACGCACCTGGTGGGGATCGCCGCGGGGCGGGAGGTCGCTCCTGAGGCGGTGATTCCTGAGGGGTGGCGGCAGGAGGTGTTTGCTCGGACTCGGCAGTTGGCTCCGCAGCGGATGACTGATGGGCGGTGGCCGGTGTCCTTTGCTTCCTGGGAGTCGGGGTACGACCCTGCTGATCGGCTGGATCAGGCTGTGCTGGCTACTCGGCGGGCTGTGTTTCCGATGCGGGGCCTGCTGCCGTGAGCGACCAGGGGGCTCCGCCCCCTGGACCCCCGTTTCCCACCCACCCGCCCGTCTCGGTAAGTCGACAGGGCACCGGACAGGGAACCGTTACGCCAACCGTGCGGTCTTTCGTCGTTCCGTGAGCGGTCCCGCCCCCCAATGGGTCAGCATCGCAACCGTGTTGACCGCCGATGCCCTCCGTGCGCATCTGCTGGCTGTTCGGATGGCCGGGGAGGTGGCCACCTCTCGGGAGGACAGTCTTCGTAGTTATCGGCTCTTCGCCGCTCGGGATCCGCGGGTGTTGATCGGGATCGATCCCGAATGGTCCTGGGGGCAGGCGGAGTTGCTGGCTCTGATGGCCGAGAAGTGTGGGGTGTCGGCCGATCCCCGGCACACGTCCGGGCCGGATGTGATCGATCCGGAGCGGACGCTGGCCGCGCTGGACGCCTTCGCGGAGCGGATCCGGAGCGTGGTCGGGCGGGGTGCGCCGGTGCTGCTCGGGACCGGGCATCCGCATCGGCTGCTCGGGTTCTACGGCGGCTTGGCGGACGCTCTGTCGGCGGCGGGGTGTGAGGTGCTCACCCCTGCGCAGGGTCGCTGTGTCGACATATTGACCCGGTTCGGTCTACGTACGTATCACCTGGACTACGTACGAGGTGTTGCCTTGGTGCGAGAACCGGAGGCCGAGCGCCCCGGTTGTGAGCCGGGCGTCCATTGTCATTCACCGCTCCCGGTTCGGGTCGCGCTGGCGGCCGCCGCCGACGCCGGCGGGCCGCTGCCCGAGCTGGTCATCGGTGACCATGGCTGGGTCTGCGGTGCAGGTCAGCTGGGGTTTGAGGCCATTGGTCTGGCGGATACGGATGATCCCGCGCTCTTTGTGGGGGAGGCGGAGGGGGTCGTGTCCGTCGCCGTTCCGGTTGATGACGCTGTGCGGTCTGATTACTACCGGCCGCTTACCCGCTACGTACTCAATCGAGCGTGTCTGTCACAGTAGGCCGCCGATGGGTGCACCTCTTCCCCACTCGCATCACCCGCCCCTACATTGGGGAGTGAGCACGCAACGACGAAGAGTCACCGGAAGGGGAAGCCGGTGGCCGTCGAGTGCGGAAGGTTCAGGTGTGTCATGGCTGCAGCTGGCGAGAGGCCTCTGAACGAGGTTCAGTTCCTTACCGTGGCGGAGGTTGCCTCGGTGATGCGAGTGTCGAAGATGACCGTGTACCGGCTGGTGCACAGCGGTCATCTGCCCGCGATCCGGGTGGGGCGTTCGTTCCGTGTCCCGGAGCAAGCGGTACACGAGTACCTTCGCGAGAGTTATGTGGGGGTGGAGACAGCCTGACGACGCCTCCGGTAACCCCGGAGGACCCCTCGATTACGACCTCGGCGCTCGGACGGGTAGGCTAGCCCCTCGTAGGTCGTGTGGGCCCATGGCGCCCAAACAACCGAGTGATGAGAAGTGAGCGAGGGTAGTCGTGGGCTCTGTTATCAAGAAGCGGCGCAAGCGGATGGCCAAGAAGAAGCACCGCAAGCTGCTCAAGCGCACGCGCGTTCAGCGCCGCAACAAGAAGTAAGCGGCGCCGCGAGAGCGCGTCCCTGTGGCCTCCCGTCCGGAAGGGCGGGGGGCCACAGGCATGTCCGGGGGGCTCGGTCATACCCGGGGTACTCGGTTCAGGGGTACTCGGCATATTCCGATTAGGGAATTTTCGTCACCTCGTGCATCGGGCGGTCATCACAGCGCAACATCGACCCGCTAGGTTGGCCGTACACGGGTAACGCGGGAAGGAAGGCGCTGATCTTGGGGAAGGTCGTGCTCGTCACCGGAGCGGCCCGGCAGCTGGGCGGCCGGTTCGTGCGGCGGATCCAGCGGGACCCCGAGGTGGATCGGGTGATCGCCGTGGACGCGGTGCCGCCGGCGCACCATCTGGGCGGGGCCGACTTCATCCAGGCCGACATCAGGCAGCCCACCATCGCCCGGGTGCTCGCCGAGACGGGCGCCGACACGGTCGTCCACATGGACGTGACCGGCACCGCGCTGGGCGGCGGCAGCCGGGCCACGGTCAAGGAGACCAACGTCATCGGCACCATGCAGCTGCTGGGCGCCTGCCAGAAGTCGCCGACCGTGCAGCGGCTGGTGGTGAAGTCCAGTACGAACGTGTACGGGTCCGCGCCGCGGGATCCCGCCGTGTTCACCGAGACGATGCCGCCCAAGTCGCTGCCGAGCGGCGGGTTCGCGAAGGACGCGGTGGAGGTCGAGGGGTATGTGCGCGGGTTCGCCCGGCGGCGGCCGGACGTCGCCGTGTGCGTGCTGCGCTTCGCCAACATCCTCGGGCCGACCGCGGACACCCCGCTCGCCTCGTACTTCGCGCTGCCGGTCCTGCCGACCGTGTTCGGCTACGACCCCCGGCTGCAGTTCGTGCACGAGGACGACGTCATCGAGGTGCTGCGGATCGCCTCCCACGAGCCGCGCCGGGGCACCCTGAACAGCGGCACCTTCAACATCGCCGGCGACGGCGTGCTGCTGCTCTCGCAGTGCTCGCGACGGCTCGGGCGGCCCATCGTGCCGCTGCTGCTGCCCGCGGTCACCTGGGCCGGTTCCCTGGTGCGTACGCTGGGCATGACGGACTTCTCGCCGGAGCAGATCCGGTTGCTCACCCACGGCCGGGTGGTGGCCACGGACCAGATGCGCGAGACGCTGGGCTTCACGCCCAAGTACACGACGGCGGAGACGTTCGCGGACTTCGCGCGCGGCCAGGGCCCCGGGCTGCTGCCGCCGGAGACCCTCGCGGGGGCCGTCGACCGTATCGCCGCGCTGGCCGCGAAGGGCGGCGGGCACCTCCCGACGCAGAGCGCCAACTGAGGAGCGCAACAACGATGGCGGACGCCAAGGTCATTCCGTTCGACGACGACCGGTCCCGCGGGGGCACCGCCCAGCGGCCGTCGCGCCGCCGGAGCGCGGGCAGCAGGCGCGGCGCGGTCGGTGAACCCGCGCCGGTCCGGGAGGTCCAGCCCCTGCCCACCAGGGCCGTTGTGCAGGATGATGTCTCTGTGACCGGGGAGGAACAGCCGCCTGCCGGGCCGCGGCACGACGGTGGGCTCGAACGGCGCGTCGCGAGCGGCCTGGCCTTTCTGCGCCGCCGGCTCACCGGGGACTACGAGGTCGACGACTTCGGTTACGACGAGGAGCTGACCGACCAGGTCCTGATGTCGCTGCTGCGGCCGGTGTACGAGAAGTACTTCCGGGTCGAGGTGAAGGGCATCGAGAACATCCCGGCCGAGGGCGGGGCGCTGATCGTCGCCAACCACTCCGGGACGCTGCCGCTGGACGGCCTGATGATGCAGGTCGCCGTGCACGACAACCACCCGGCCGACCGGCATCTGCGGCTCCTGGCGGCCGATCTCGTCTTCGTCCTGCCGGTGGTCAACGAACTCGCCCGCAAGCTGGGGCACACCCTCGCCTGCGCGGAGGATGCCGAACGGCTGCTGGGGCAGGGCGAGCTGGTCGGGGTGATGCCGGAGGGCTTCAAGGGCATCGGGAAGCCGTTCAGCGAGCGCTACAAGCTCCAGCGGTTCGGCCGGGGCGGTTTCGTCTCCACGGCACTGCGGCAGGGCGCGCCGATCATCCCGTGCTCGATCGTCGGGGCCGAGGAGATCTACCCGATGATCGGCAACTCCAAGACCCTCGCCCGGGTGCTGGGCTTCCCGTACTTCCCGCTGACGCCGACGTTCCCGTGGCTGGGCCCGCTCGGGGCGATCCCGCTGCCCACCAAGTGGACGATCCAGTTCGGCGAGCCGATCCCGACGGAGGGTTATCCGCCGGAGGCGGCCGAGGACCCGATGCTGATGTTCAACCTGACCGACCAGGTGAGAGAGCAGATCCAGCACACGCTCTACAAGTTGCTGGTGCAGCGGCGGTCGGTGTTCTTCTGACCGGCTCCTGCTGACGCTCTCCGACGCTCGTACGGCGACGGGGGCACCCCTGCTCGGAAAGGGGTGCCCCCGTCGCCGTGTCCCGCGGCGCTAGTTCGCGTCCTCGCCGTCGATGCCCAGGCCGGGCAGCAGGCCCGGGAGGAGCGGAGGCAGGGTGACGTCCGGCTCGGTCACCGGGGGCTTGGTGGTGGACGGGGTGCCGCCGTCGTCGCCGATCTTCGGCGGGTCGAGCAGGCCGCCCGTGTCACCCCCGATCAGGCCGCCCCCGCTGGTGCCCGTGGCCGAGCCGCTGGGGCTGCCGGAGCCCGCGTGCTTGCCGGACGTGGGAGTGTTGCCGGAGCTGGGTGCGGTCGCGCGGTGGGTGCCGGAGGAACCGGTCGATGCCGAGCCGGAGCCCTGTCGGGCGCCTCCGCCGGTCTGGGCGGGCGGAGCCGGGAGCAGGGACTGCAGCGGGGCGACCTCTTCGTCTATGGCCTCGAACACCGACGACACCTGCTGTTTGACGTCTCCCAGCTGCACGGGCAGCTTGTTGCTCAGCAGGCTCCAGGCCTCGCGGTGCGACCGGGAGAAGGTGTCCAGGGCCTGGATGGGGCCCAGGGACTCCGGGTCGCGTTCATAGGCCGCGTGCAGCAGGCGGTGGCCTTCGGTCACGTCGTGCTGCATGCCGGACAGGGTGCGGCGGATCTCGCCGATGGACTCGTGGTCGAGGTGGCCGCCCCGGCCGCGCTCCATCAGCCGACGGGCCTCGTTCAGCCGGGTGGAGGCCTGGTCGAGGTAGGTCTGGCCGCGCTCGTCGTCCCCGTCGCTCAGGTAGTTGAGTTTGATGTCCTCGATGCCGCGTTTGAGTCCGTACAGCGAGTCGCCGGGCAGGGCGTCGGAACTCGCGGCGGCGACTCCGCCGAAGGCCCCGGCGGCCACACCGACGCTGAGCCCGCCCGCGGCGAGCCCCTTGGTCAGCCTCGAACGCGGGCGCAGTTTGCCCAGCGGGCTCGCCCGGTGCGCACCCCGGCCGCGGCTGCGCTGCTCGGGCACGGACGCTTCCGCCGCCCCGGTCCCCTCCTGGAGCATGGCCTCCATCGCGGCCACCAGCTGGGCGCGCTGGACGACCTTGACCTCCGGGTCGAGCTTGGGCCTGGGCAGTGCGCCGAGGCCCGCCGCGAGGGTCAACAGCTCGCCCCGCTCGGTGCGTTCCTCGGCGGTCGGCGGCGGACCCGCCGCCGCTGCGGACTGCTCGGCCGCCGTGTCCCGGTCGGACTGCTCCTCCAGGGCCTGGGCGAAGGCGCTCGCCCGCCGGTGGGCCGATACGTTCGCGATCACTGGCGGCACCTCCTCTCGTCATCACCGTCGACTCCCCAGGGGGTCCTGAGGGTTGCACGCCCACGACCACTTCCACACGATCGAGTGATCAGGGTCGGCCGGGACGTGACCACAGGGAGCCTGTATCCCGCACAACGAGCGGCTCGGCACTTGGGTTACGGACGGCTGATGATCGGGTCAGAAAGGCAACGCGCTTTCACGGAACGTGAGTTGGATGTCGCCCACCGTTGCCCTGAGTGGCCGTCGTCAGCGGGTGTCAGCGGGCGTCGTCCGGCAGGAGCCGGGCGAGGGTGCGCACGGCCCGGTACTGGAGGGTCTTGATGGCGCCCTCGTTCTTGCCCATTACGCGGGCGGTCTCGGCGACCGAGAGGCCCTGGAGGAAGCGGAGCGTCACGCACTCCTGCTGCTGGGGGTTGAGCCGGCGTACGGCGTCGAGGAGCGCGGCGTTGGAGAGGGACTCCAGGACGGAGTCCTCCGGGGAGCGCTCGACCTCGTTGGCGTCGAGCATCTCGCCGGTGGTGACCTCCAGGCGGAACCGGCTGGACTTGAAGTGGTCCGCCACGAGGTTCCGGGCGATCGTCACCAGCCAGGCGCCGAAGTCGCGGCCCTGCCAGGTGAAGGTGCCGATCCTTCTGAGCGCCCGCAGAAAGGTCTCACTGGTCAGGTCCTCGGCGGTCGCCTTGCCGCCTACCCGGTAGTAGATGTACCGGTACACCGTGTCGCTGTACTGGTCGTAGAGGCGGCCGAAGGCCTCGGCCTCTCCTCCCTGGGCGCGCTCGACGAGGTCCATCATCCGGGCGCTGTCGCTGTCGGCGGCCGGCCGGCGGGTGGTGGCGGCGCCGGACGTGCGGCCGCGTCTGCCGACCGCCGCGCTGCTCTCGGCCAGTGCGTAGCACGGGCCGGCGGGTGCGGCGGTGGCGAAGGCGGGGACGGCGTACGCGGTGGGGACTAGGCCGCGCAGCGTCTCTTTGACCGCCGCGACTGTTGCGCGCAGCGTAGCCAGGCCCGAGGCGTCAACCCCGACGTGTGGGTACACGGGACTCCCAGAGGCAGAGCTTCCATCACGTGCAGTACGGGACCGTTCACCCGTCGTAGCGACGGAGGGGTACCGGTTTGCGTCTGAGGAGAATAACGCTTCGTGCAGGCACTGCTACACCGAGTTGCTCAAATCATCGATTGCGTCGCTTCTGTAACCGATTGACGCCCCTTCAAGTGCCGCAGAGTGATCGGTTGTTGATCGGAAAAGGGTGGGTTTCGGCGAAGTGGGGGGCGTGTTGGGAAAGTGCGGGCATAATCCGGCGGCAGACGACACGTTTCGGCATCGTTGGGCACATGACAGATGGACCCGTGCCGCCCAGCGGCACGGGTCCATCTGTCATGTGGGTGAGCGTTACCGACGACGCCGGCTCAGGGCGATCGCTGCCGCAGTGCCACCGGCAACCGCGCCGACGCCCGCCGCCGCCGGAATGCCCACCTTCGCCGCCTTGCGGCCCGTGCGGTAGTCGCGCAGGCGCCAGTCCTTCTCACGCGCGTGTTTGCGCAGTTTGGTGTCGGGGTTGATCGCGTAGGGGTGGCCGACCAGGGACAGCATGGGGATGTCGTTGTGGCTGTCGCTGTAGGCGGCGCAGCGGGAGAGGTCGAGGCCTTCCGCCGCGGCCAGGGCTCGTACCGCCTCCGCCTTGGCCGGGCCGTGCAGCGGTTCCCCCACCAGCTTGCCCGTGTAGACGCCGTCGACCGACTCCGCCACCGTGCCGAGTGCGCCCGTCAGGCCGAGGCGGCGGGCGATGACCTGGGCGATCTCGACGGGGGCCGCCGTGACCAGCCACACCTTCTGGCCCGCGTCCAGGTGGGCCTGGGCGAGGGCCCGGGTGCCCGGCCAGATGCGGTCGGCCATGTACTCGTCGTAGATCTCCTCGCCGATCGTCTCCAGTTCGGCGACGCGGTGGCCCTTGACGATGGAGAGGGCGGAGTCGCGGGCTTCCTGCATGTGCTCGGGGTCCTCGACGCCGGCCAGCCGGAACCAGGCCTGCTGCCAGGCGAACCTCGCCAGGTCGCGGGTCTCGAAGAACTTCCGCTTGTACAGGCCCCGTCCGAAGTGGAACAGCGCGGCGCCCTGCATCACGGTGTTGTCGAGGTCGAAGAAGGCGGCGGCCCGGTCGTCGCCGATCACCGGGAACTCCGGTTCCTGCTCGGCGGCCTGTGCGGCCTGCGCGACCTGTGCGGCCTCCTGCGCTTCCTGCGAGGACTTGCGGGCGGCCTCCGCCGAGGCCTCGCCTGCCAACACGCTCCGCGCCGTGGCGGAGCGCCTACGGGGAGTGAGCCATCCGAGAGCGGCCATGGCGTGAGCATAGCCAGTTTGTTCGGTGGTTCCGGAGTCGAGAGGTTGGAAGGGTGTGAACTCTCCGCGTCCGCGTCGTTAAAGAAGCGCGAGAATGGCCGACATGAGTCCCCTCTTCCGGCGTAAGGCCGCCCCTCAGGAGCGATTGGTCACGCTCATCCGCAAGTCCGGCTGTCATCTGTGCGACGACGCGCAGGTGGTGATCGAGAAGGTCTGCGGCGAACTCGGCGTCCCCTGGGAACAGAAGGACATCACCGAGGACCGGCAGCTCCACGACCAGTACTGGGAGCAGATCCCCGTCGTCCTCGTCGACGGCCGGCAGCACACCTTCTGGCGGGTGGACGAGGGCCGTCTCCGCAAGGAACTGACCGAGTAGTACAAGACCGCGCCGAACGTCCCTTAGGATCGACGGCGGTTTGGTCTCGGGGGCGGGATTCACGAGGAGTGTGTCGGTTTTGCCCCCAGGAAGGGCCCAGTGATGACGCGCGTGACCCCGGTCACGTTGGCCGGGCAAATCGGACACCATCTTTGTGCACGCGTTCACAAAGACATAGCCTGCTGTCGACGGGGCGGTCTGGGGACGTATGACCGCCTGCAGCCCCGCTCTACCCGCAGGAGCACCGTGGCAACTGGCCGAACACACCGACCGGCGACCCGTAGCCGAGGGATTCCCGAGGCCACCGTCGCCCGGCTTCCGCTGTACCTCCGAGCCCTGACCGCACTGTCGGAGCGCTCGGTACCCACGGTCTCCTCCGAGGAACTGGCCGCGGCGGCGGGGGTCAACTCCGCCAAGCTGCGCAAGGACTTCTCGTACCTGGGCTCCTACGGAACGCGCGGTGTCGGCTACGACGTGGAGTATCTCGTCTACCAGATCTCCCGTGAACTCGGCCTGACCCAGGACTGGCCGGTTGTCATCGTCGGTATCGGTAACCTCGGCGCCGCCCTGGCCAACTACGGCGGCTTCGCCTCCCGTGGCTTCCGGGTCGCCGCGCTGATCGACGCCGACCCGGCGATGGCCGGAAAGCCGGTCGCGGGCATCCCCGTCCAGCACACCGACGACCTCGAGAAGATCATCAGCGACAACGGGGTCTCCATCGGCGTCATCGCCACCCCGGCCGGTGCCGCCCAGCAGGTCTGCGAACGGCTCGTGGCCGCCGGGGTGACCTCCATCCTGAACTTCGCGCCGACCGTGCTGTCCGTCCCGGACGGCGTCGACGTGCGCAAGGTCGACCTCTCCATCGAGCTGCAGATCCTCGCCTTCCACGAGCAGCGCAAGGCCGGCGAGGAGACCGCCGAGGGCGGCCCGCTGCCCGCGGCCGCCTCCCGGGGCGCGGCCGCCGACGATTCCGCCGACCAGGGGCCCGACGGGGACGTACCCGCCGTGATGCCGGCATGAGTCTCCTCGTCGTAGGGCTGAGCCACCGCAGCGCCCCGGTCAGCGTGCTGGAGCGGGCCGCGCTGAGCGCGGACGCCCAGGTCAAGCTGCTCCAGGACACGGTCGCCGCCGAGCCCGCCACCGAGGCCGCGGTGCTCGCCACCTGCAACCGCATCGAGCTGTACGCCGACGTGGACAAGTTCCACGCCGGTGTCGCCGAGCTGTCCACGCTGCTCGCCCAGCACAGCGGGGTCGGCCTCGAGGAGCTGACTCCGTATCTCTACGTGCACTACGAGGACCGGGCCGTCCACCACCTGTTCTCGGTGGCCTGCGGGCTGGACTCGATGGTCGTCGGCGAGGGGCAGATCCTCGGGCAGATCAAGGACTCCCTGGCCCGCGCCCAGGAGCTGCACACCGCCGGCAAGCTGCTGAACGACCTGTTCCAGCAGTCCCTGCGGGTCGGCAAGCGGGCCCACTCCGAGACCGGCATCGACCGGGCCGGCCAGTCCCTGGTCACCTTCGGCCTGGAGCAGCTGGCCGCGGGCGGCGACGTCCAGGAGTGGGCAGCGGGCAGGAAGGCGCTGGTCATCGGCGCCGGGTCGATGTCGTCCCTGGCCGCCGCCACGCTCGCGCGGGCCGGCGTGGCCGAGATCGTCGTCGCCAACCGCACCTTCGAGCGCGCCGAGCGCCTTGCGCAGATCCTGTCCGAGGGCGACGAGACGGCGGTGACCGCCCGCGCGGTACGGATGGATGCCGTGCCGGGCGAGCTGACACGTGCCGACGTCGTCGTCTCCTGCACCGGGGCGACGGGTCTGGTCCTGACGTGCGAGTCGGTCGCGCAGGCGGTAGAGGGCCGCACCGGGGAGCCGGTGGCCGACCTCGCCGACAGCGCTCGTACGACCGTGAAGGCCCCGCTGCCGGCCGCCGGTGTCGGCACCGAGGAGAACTGCCCGCTGGACCTGGCCGCCGTACAGGGCGCGACCGGCTTCTCCGTGCTCGGCGAGGCCGCCGTGGCCGGGATGGACGCGGCCACCCTGGAGCAGCACGCGGCCTGGGTCGACAACGGGACCGTGGACCGGCGCTCCGTGGGCCGCGGCCCCGAGGCCGACGCCAAGCTGATCAGCGCGCTCGCCGCGACCGCGGCCACCGTCGGCCGTATCCCCGAGCACCGCAAGCCGGAACCGGTCGCCGTGATCCCGCGCCCGGCCCCGGCCGTGTTCCTCCTCGACCTCGCCATGCCCCGCGACATCGACGCGGCCGTGCACCGGCTGACCGGGGTACGCCTGGTCGACATCGAGTCCCTCGCCGAGGCCTCCGCCGACGCGCCGATGGCGGCCGACGTGGACCAGGTCCGGCGTATCGTCTCCGACGAGGTCGCGGCCTTCGGCGCGGCACAGCGGGCGGCGCACATCACGCCGACCGTGGTCGCGCTGCGCACCATGGCCGCCGACGTCGTCGCCGGTGAGATCGCGCGGCTCGACGGCCGCCTGCCCGACCTGGACGAACGCCAGCGCGGCGAGATCCGGCAGGCCGTGCACCGGGTCGTCGACAAGCTGCTGCACGCGCCGACCGTACGGGTCAAGCAGCTCGCGGCCGAGCCCGGCGGCACCGGGTACGCGGACGCGCTGCGCACCCTGTTCGACCTCGACCCCGAGACGGTGGCCGCCGTCTCCCGGGCCGAGGACAGCACAGACAAGAAGGACCGACCGGCATGACTGAGAGAGCACTGCGGCTCGGGACCAGGCGGAGCAAGCTCGCCATGGCCCAGTCCGGGCAGGTGGCGGAAGCCGTGAGCCGGGTGACCGGCCGGCCCGTCGAGCTGGTCGAGATCACCACGTACGGCGATGTCTCCCGTGAGGCGCTCGCGCAGATCGGCGGCACCGGTGTGTTCGTCACGGCGCTGCGCGACGCGCTGCTGAAGGGCGAGGTGGACTTCGCGGTTCATTCGCTCAAGGACCTGCCGACCACGCAGCCCGAGGAGCTGGTCCTGGCCGCCGTTCCGGTGCGCGAGGATCCGCGGGACGTGATCGTCGCCCGGGACGCGCTCAAGTTCACGGACCTGCCGCGGGGCGCCCGCATCGGTACCGGCTCCCCCCGCCGCATGGCGCAGCTGAACGCGTACGCGCGCGCCCACGGCCTGGACATAGAGACGGTCGCGATCCGCGGCAACGTCGACACGCGGATCGGATACGTCCGCGACGGCGAACTCGACGCCGTCGTACTGGCCGCCGCCGGACTGAACCGGATCGGCCGGATCGACGAGGTGACCGACTTCCTGTCGGTCGACACGGTTTTGCCCGCCCCCGGCCAGGGGGCCCTGGCGATCGAGTGTGCCGCGGACAACGCGGACCTGATCGCGGCGCTCGGCGAACTCGACGACCCGCTCACCCGGGCCGCCGTCACCGCCGAACGGTCACTGCTCGCCGCCCTGGAGGCCGGCTGCAGCGCCCCTGTGGGCGCGCTGGCCGACCTCCTGGCCGACGGGCAGATTGTCAAGGAAATGCGCCTGCGTGGCGTCGTCGGCACGACCGACGGCACCCGCATGGTGCAGCTGTCCACCACCGGTCCCGTGCCCCAGACGCACGAGCAGGCGATGGCACTCGGTCGCGAACTCGCCACCGAGATGCTCGCCCAGGGCGCGGCCGGTCTGATGGGGGAGCGAGCACAGTGAGCCCCACCACCCTTCCCGCCGGTCCGGAACACGGGCACGTCACCTTCCTCGGTGCCGGACCCGGGGATCCGGGACTGCTGACTCTGCGCGCGGTCGAAGCGCTGTCGAACGCGGACGTCCTGATCGCCGAGCACGACGTGCTCGACGTGATCCGGACGCACGCCCGACAGGGTGTCTCCGTCGTGCCGATGGACGCGGACTCCTCCTCGGTGTCGCCGCCGGGCACCGGCACGCCACAGCTCACGGTCGTTGACGGCACGTCAACAACCGCCGCCGCTCCGGCCGCTGCCCGGGATGCCGCTCATCTTGTCATGGAGGCTGCGCGGGGCGGCAGGCGGGTCGTCCGTGCGGTGTCCGGGGACCCGGGACTTGATACGTACGCGGCCGAGGAAATGCTCGCCTGCGCCGCCGCCGGTGTGTCCTTCGAGGTCGTACCGGGTGTGGCGGCCGCGGTCGGCGTGCCGGCGTACGCCGGTGTGCCGCTGCGGGACGCGCAGGGCGCGGACGTCCGGTTCGTGGACGCCCGTACCGCCTCCGGCCGGTGCTGGACGGAGGTGGGCGCCTCCGACGGCACGGTGGTCGTGTCGACGACGCTGGACTCGGTGGCCGCGGCGGCGGGTGAGCTGGTGTCCGCGGGCCGTAAGCCGGACACCCCGATGACGGTGACGGTCGCCGGTACGACGACTCGTCAGCGCACCTGGACCGCGACCCTCGGCACGATCGCGCAGACGCTGAAGCAGGCGAAGGTGCTGCCGTCGCCGGACGGCGGCAAGCCGGTGATAGCCGTGGTCGGCGAGCGTTCCGCCGCCGCCCAGCGCGACCAGTTGTCGTGGTTCGAGTCCAAGCCGCTGTTCGGCTGGAAGGTGCTCGTGCCGCGGACGAAGGAGCAGGCGGTGTCGCTCTCCGACCAGCTGCGCTCCTACGGCGCCGTGCCGCACGAGGTGCCGACGATCGCCGTCGAGCCGCCGCGGACGCCCCAGCAGATGGAGCGGGCCGTGAAGGGGCTCGTGACCGGGCGGTACGAGTGGATCGCCTTCACCTCGGTGAACGCGGTCAAGGCCGTGCGGGAGAAGTTCGAGGAGTACGGGCTCGATGCCCGGGCCTTCGCGGGCATCAAGGTGGCCGCGGTGGGTGAGCAGACGGCCAAGGCGCTGGTCGACTTCGGTGTGAAGCCGGATCTGGTGCCCTCGGGGGAGCAGTCGGCCGCGGGTCTGCTGGAGGACTGGCCGCCGTACGACCCCGTCTTCGACCCGATCGACCGGGTGTTCCTTCCCCGTGCCGACATCGCCACCGAGACGCTGGTCGCCGGGCTCATCGAGCTGGGCTGGGAGGTCGACGACGTCACGGCCTACCGGACGGTGCGGGCCTCGCCGCCGCCGGCGGAGACGCGGGAGGCGATCAAGGGGGGTGGCTTCGACGCCGTTCTCTTCACGTCGTCCTCGACTGTCCGGAACCTGGTGGGTATCGCGGGCAAGCCGCACAACGTGACCGTGATCGCGTGTATCGGTCCGGCTACGGCCAAGACCGCCGAGGAACACGGTCTGCGGGTCGATGTCATGGCTCCGGAGCCGTCGGTGCTGAAGTTGGCGGAGGCTTTGGCCGACTTCGGGTTGAAGCGGAGGGCTGCCGCCCTGGAGGCGGGGGATCCGGTGACTCGGCCGAGCGAGCGCCGGCCGGGGGCGCGTCGGCGCCGTACGACGACCTGAGGTACCAGGGGGCTTGCCCCCTGGACCCCTGTTCGCCCACCCCCAGTCGAAACTGTTGGCTGGGGGTGGGCTACGGGACCGCGCTCAGCCTGTTACGCCGGTGTGCCTCCCGCGTAGTCGCTGTTGAACGTCGTCTCGATGGTGGAGGCCACCGGCTGGGCCACGCCCGTGCCGGTGAGGATGATGCCCAGCTCCCTGTTGTTGCTCAGGGAGTTGCTGCTGATGTTCATGGAGCCTGCCTCCACCTCCTGCGTGGACAGGCCGTAGTCGCCGACCATCGCCTTGGCGTGGATGTAGAAGCCGTTGGGGTCGGAGTAGCCGACCACCTTGCCGCCCGCGGACTTGATGGCGGAGACCTGGCTGGAGTAGCTGGAGGGGTTCTCCAGGACCACGCGTACCGCCACGCCCGCCTTGGCCCGGGCCACGATGGCGTTGACCACCGTGCTGTCGCTCAGTTCCAGTTCCTCCACGTCGAGGGTCTTCGTGGCGGCGTTGATGAAGGACACCAGGCGGTTGCGGGAGTCCGTGGGGGACCAGAGCAGATGGTCGCCGTCGGTCGGGGTGATGGACGTCGCCGTGTAGTCCGCGTTGAAGACCTTCTCGATCGACGCCACGTCCCTCGTGTCGTCGTCGAAGACGCCGTAGTCACGGCTCGTCGTGTAGTACTGGGACGTCAGGTTCCCGGTCATGATCAGGGACTTGGTGCCGTCCACCGTGATCGTCTTCTGGTGGGTGTAGACGAAGGCGGACGAGGACCAGACCACGCCCACGCCCGCGTTCTTCAGGGCCGTGTACGCCGAGTTGTTGGCCGTCTGGTGCTGGCGGTCCAGGATGACCCGGACCGTGACGCCCTTGTTCTCCAGGGCTATGAGGTCGTTGACGGCCGTCGTGTCCTCCAGCTCGTACATGGTCATGTCGAGTGTGCTGGTGGCCGAGTTGACGAAGTCGTAGATGGTGGGCTGGCTGCCGCTCTGGGAGAAGGCGAACGCGGAGTAGCTCGCGGCGTTCGCGGGGACGGCGGTGGCGACGACGGCGGCGCCGGCCGCCAGGGCGACGCCCGCGCGGCCGAGGACCTTCCACAGCATGCGTGACTCCTGGTTGGGGAGAGGGAACTCACGGTGGGGGGAGTGGCGGGTGCATGACACCACGCGCGTAGAACGCTGGGGAGTCGCGCGGATCGAGGGACGGCCAGGAGAGCGCAAAGACTTCGTATGACGCGGAGCTGCCGGGGAGGGGCGAAGCCGACCGTCGTTGCTCGGCGGCACTACGCGTCCTGAGCGCGGGCTCCTCCTGCCGCCCCTTCGTTCAGGTCGACATGCCGTCGGCAAGAGGAGCCCTCGGCCGGGCGTAGCGTAGAAGCCATGACGAAGTACGGATCCTTCCCCGGTACGCGTCCCCGGCGGCTGCGCACCTCGCCCGTCATGCGGCGGATGGTCGCCGAGACGCGGCTGCATCCCGCCGACTTCATCCTTCCGGCATTCGTCCGCGAGGGTGTCAGCGAGCCCGTGCCGATCGCGGCCATGCCCGGGGTCGTCCAGCACACCCGCGACAGCCTGAAGAAGGCCGCCGCGGAGGCGGTGGAGGCCGGGATCTCCGGGATCATGCTGTTCGGCGTGCCGGAGGAGAGCAAGAAGGACGCGCTCGGGACGCCGGGTACCGATCCGGACGGGATCCTGCAGGTCGCCATCCGCGATGTGCGGGCCGAGGTCGGGGACGACCTGCTAGTCATGTCCGACCTGTGCCTGGACGAGACCACCGACCACGGGCACTGTGGGGTGCTCGACGCGCAGGGCCGGGTCGACAACGACGCCACCCTGGAGCGGTACGCCGAGATGGCCCAGGTGCAGGCCGACGCCGGCGCCCATGTGGTCGGCCCCAGCGGGATGATGGACGGCCAGATCGGCGTCGTCCGCGACGCGCTGGACCAGATCGGCCGTGAGGACGTCGCCATCCTGGCCTACACCGTCAAGTACTCCTCCGCCTTCTACGGCCCGTTCCGCGAGGCCGTCGCCTCCTCGCTGAAGGGCGACCGGAAGACGTACCAGCAGGACCCCGCCAACTGGCGCGAGTCCCTGCGGGAGCTGGAGCTGGACCTGGCCGAGGGCGCCGACATGGTGATGGTCAAGCCGGCCGGACCGTACCTCGACATCCTGGCCCGGGTCGCCGACAGCGTGGACGTACCCGTCGCCGCCTACCAGATCTCCGGCGAGTACTCGATGATCGAGGCCGCCGCCGAGAAGGGCTGGGTCGAGCGCGACCGGGCCATCTTCGAGGCCCTGACCGGCATCAAGCGGGCCGGGGCGCGGAACATCCTCACCTACTGGGCCACCGAGGTGGCGCAGAAGCTGCGCTGACGGACACGGTTGGAGATCGTTCCGGTACCGGAAGGGCGGCGGACCACGCGCTGGCGTCAGAGTCATGAGCTGGTTCATCGAGGCGCTGAAGAAGTACGCGGTATTCAGCGGGTGTGCGCGCCGCAAGGAGTACTGGCTGTTCATGCTGTTCGCGTGGCTCGTCTACGTCGTGCTGGCGACCATCGGGGCCGCGGCCCACGCGCCCTGCATCGTGGGCATCGCCGTGGTCGCGTTCCTGCTGCCGGCCTTGGGCGTGACGGCCCCGCGAGTCGTCGTCCGTCGTCCGGCGTCCGCACATCGAGGCCGCCCGGGCCGTTGCCCGGGCGGCCTCGATGGTTCACCAGCCGGCGATGTCGTCCTGGTTCTGCTGCCAGTACGTGACCTTCAGCGAGCTGTCGTAGTACACGCCCTTCGCCGGCAGCGCCGGAGTCGCGGAGGCGCCGCCGCTGCTGTTGGGGGTCTTCCCCTGGAAGCCGACGGTCAGCTTGTGGCCCGTCATGCCGCCCTCGCCGCTACCGTCGGCGGCGGAGAGCAGGACGGCCGCGTAGCCGGACTCGCCGGGCGCGAGGGTCGTCACGGCCTGCGGGTGGGTCTGCTCGTCGGCCTGCGGCACCCACTGCATCTCGTCGAAGCGCAGGACGGGGAAGTAGGTCAGGTCGCAGTACTTCGAGCCGGTGTTCTTGACCGTGATGAGCATGTGGTTGAGCGGTCGGGACACCGGCTGCGCGGTGACCTTGGTGTTGGAACCGTTGCACAGGACGCGGTTCTTCGGGTCCCACGGCTCCGAGGAGCCGCCCGACGACGAGCCCGAGGAGCCCGAGGAAGCGGAGGATCCCGAGCCCGAGGACGTCGAGCCCGAGGACGTCGAGGAGCCCTTGGCGGAGCCGGACGAGCCCGAAGAGGAGCCCGAACCCGCCGACTTGTCGGAGGCGGGCGTCGCGGTGCCCTTGTCGCCCGCGGTCGTCGCCGCCGTCGAGGAGGGCTGCGAGGCACCTTCGTCCTTCGTGCCCGTGCCGTCGCCGCACGCCGTCAGGGCGAGTGCGGCGAGGGCGACTCCGGTGACCGCGAGCAGGGGGGTACGGCGGATACGCATGGCTGGTCTCTCTCCCGAGTGGTGGCGTGCTTGGATGGCCACAGCTTGTGGGGCGGTCCGTCCCGCCTGCCACACCCGGCGGACGATCAGGGACGCTGGAATGCCCACATAGGCCCTGAGCTGCGGAAACATCCCGTCTCTGGAACGCGGGAACGGGACACGGGGAGAGGGAGGAACAGTGCCGGGCAGCACTGCAGGCGCCGATTTCGGCGCGCTGTTAAGGGAGTTGAAGGACCGTTCGGGGCTCAGCTACGGCGTCCTGGCCAAGCGGCTCCACATGAGTACGTCGACGCTCCACCGCTACTGCAACGGGGACGCCGTACCGACCGACTACGCCCCCGTGGAACGCCTCGCCCGCCTCTGCAAGGCCTCGCCGGACGAACTGGTCGAGCTGCACCGGCGGTGGGTGCTGGCGGACGCGATGCGGGGGTGGAAGGGGGAGCCGCAGAGGGACCAACAGGGGCAGCAGCAGGCAGGCGAGGCCACTTCGCAGGCGCCGTCGAACGAGCCCGAGGGGCAAGGGCACCAGGAAGACGAGCAGCGGGAAGACGAGCGGCAGGAAGACAGGCGGCAGGAAGAGAAGCCGTCGAGTGAGGCCGGGGCGTCGCCCGTACCCGTGGTCGTACGACGGCCCTCCACCCGCCGCGCCCTCCTCGCCGCCGGTGCCGTCGCCGTCGTTCTCGGCGCCATCGCCCTCGTCGTGAGCCTCCCCGCGGGCGAGGACGGCAAGGGGGCCGCTCCCGCAGGGGCCGCCGCCGGGCGGAGCGAGAGCGTCGAGGCGCCTGCGCGCTCCTCGGCGAGCCCGGCCGGCGGGACGGAGCGCCCGGCCTCCCCGCGCGCCTCCGACTCCCGGACCTCTGCACCGGGCACGACCAAGGGCAAGGGCGCGGGCACCAGCAAGGCCACGACAGGCGCGGGCGGTGGCACCGGAACGGACATCGCCGCCCCGCCCCTGACGGTCACCACCCGCCCCTACACCTGGGAAGACCCCTGCTCCCAGCGCTACTTGATCAACCGTCCGCCGACTCAGGTCGCTCCGCCGCCGAACGAGGACGACGCGACGGCATGGGTGGCCGCGCACGGTGCCGTCTCCTCCGGGGATCAATACGTCACGCTCACCGTGCAGGGCACCGGCGAGGAGACCGTGGTCATCGACCGCCTCACCGTGCATATGGCGGGCAAGCGCTCGCCCCTCGCCTGGAACGACTACGCCATGGGCTATCCGGGCGTGGGCTGCGGCGGCGGCGTCCCGGCCCGCTCCTTCACCGTCGCCCTGGACGCGGCACGCCCCGCCGTCCTCCCGAAGTCGGGGCACCGGGACTTCCCGTTCAAGGTGAGCGAGTCCGACCCGGAGGTCTACTACATCAAGGCCGACGCCTCCGCGTACGACGTGAGCTGGTACCTGGAGCTGACCTGGTCCAGCGGTGCACGCCACGGCACGCTCCGGGTGGACGACCACGGCAGGCCGTTCCGCACGAGCGGCAACAACGGGCGGCCCGCCTACGAGTTCCCGCTGGGCGGCTCGGGGTGGGTCAAGGAGGGCACGACCAAGTTCTGAGAGCGGCGGTCGGCGTGCCGGATGTCCGGATCGCGGAATTACGGGTGTAGGCAGCACCCAACTCCCTAGGCTGCGAACGGAGACGACCTCCCGGAGCCGAAGGAGAGCCGACCATGACCGTCGCCGAGCCCGCGCCACCCCGTGCCCCCGTTCCGCCGCTCGCGGCCCGCGCCCGCAGCGTGGGCGGTTCGCCCATCCGGGACATCCTGGCGGTCACCGCACGCCCCGAGGTGATCAACTTCGCGGGCGGCCTCCCGGCTCCCGAGATGTTCGACCGCGAAGGCATAGCGGCCGCGTTCCGGGACGTGCTGGCGGAGACCCCCGAGCAGGCGCTCCAGTACGCCACCACGGAGGGCGAGCCGCTCCTCCGGTCCGGCCTGGCCGACCGCATCACCTCCTTCGGCCTGCCCACCACCGCCGACGACCTGCTCATCACCACCGGCTCCCAGCAGGCCCTGTCCCTGCTGGCGACCGCGCTGCTCGAACCCGGTGACACGGTCCTGGTCGAGAGCCCCTGCTATCTGGCGGCGCTTCAGGTCTTCGGGCTGGCGGGGGCGCGCGTGGTGGCCGTGCCGGGGGACGACGACGGGGTCGACCCGGAGGCGCTGGAGGAGGCGGTGCGGCGCGAGCGCCCGAAGCTGCTGTACCTCGTCCCCACCTTCCAGAACCCCACCGGCCGTACGATGCCGACACCGCGCCGCGAGGCCGTCGCCGCCGTGGCCGCCCGCCAGGGGCTGTGGATCATCGAGGACGACCCCTACGGCGAACTCCGCTACGACGGCACGCGCCCGCCCTGGATCGCCGCCTGCCCCGGCGCCGAGGACCGTGTCGTCCTGCTCGGCTCCTTCTCCAAGGTCATGGCCCCCGGCCTCCGCCTCGGCTGGCTCCGCGCCCCCGCCGAACTCCGGCGGGCGTGCACGGTGGCCAAGCAGGCGGCGGACGTGCACACGGCGACCCTCAACCAACTGGCCGCGGCCCGCTACCTGCACGTCCTGGACACCCATGTGGCCCGCGTCCGTGCCGTCTACGGCGAACGCCGGGACGCCATGCTCACCGGCCTCCCCGACGCCCTCCCGGAGGGCTCCACCTGGAGCCGGCCCGAGGGCGGCATGTTCCTGTGGGTCCGGCTCCCGGAGTCGTACGACACCACGGCCCTGCTCCCGCGCGTGGTGGAGCAGGACGTGGCCTATGTCCCGGGCGCCCCCTTCTACGCCACCGCCCCCGACCCTCGCACCCTGCGCCTGTGCTTCGTCACGCAGACGCCGGAGGAGATCGCGGAGGGACTGCGCAGGCTGGGGAGGGGGCTGAAGGTCTGAGTGCCGCTGGTCGGGGTCAGTCCCACCAGAAGGTCCAGCTCTGTGCGCCGACCAACTCCTCGGCGTACTCCCGGATGTTCTCGGGCCCGTTCTGCATGATGGCGTCCGGGCAGAACGCGAAGTGCTCCGCCGCCACCGCCTCGGCCTCGGCCAGGGTGGCCGGCGGGGCCGCGACCGACACGAGCAGGGTGTCGAGGCCGAGCGCCACCACCCGGATCCCGAACCGGTCCTCCCAGGAGCGCAGCACCGCGCAGAGCCGGGCCACGTCACCCTCGTAGTTCACCGGGCCGGTCCAGCCGATCGCCGCCGGTATGTCGGCGGACCGGCGGGCCGGAACCAGGGCCAGATGCGGCTCCTCGATCCACGAATCCCGGCCGCCCTTCACCGCGTCGGCGACCTGGGCGGCACACGTGTCGGGATCCACGGCAAGGGTGCCCGCCGGCGCGAGACCCGGCCACTCGGGCCCGAACGGCTCGATGTCCTCCGCCAGTTCCCTGTCCGCCGCCTCTTCCTCCCAGTACTCCTCGAGGACGTCCTCGACGTCGTGATCTCCGGGGTACGACGTCTCGCCGGGCAGCAACACCCAGTCCCCCAAACCCCCCTGAGAACTCCCCACGTCCACGAGCACCGGCAACAGCCCGGCGCGCGCGGCCGACCCGCTCAGTGCCTTCCAGGTGCCGGGCGCGGACTGCTTCTGCGCGTACCACAACAGGGGCTCGGGCCAGGGGCCGTCGTAGGTCTGGTCGATCAGCCTGCCGGGCGGCAGCTGAAGCCCGAGCGTACGACCGCTGGGGTCGGTACTCAGCTTGGGCAGCGGGTTGGGAAGAGTCGCCATGACGGTGACTGTAGGGGCGGGCACTGACAGTGGGGTGGGAGGGGGGAGTTGGTGCTGCCCTACACGAGCGTCGTGATGCAGAACGGATGGCCGGCGGGGTCGAGGAGAACGCGCCAGCGCTCCGGGTCCGGCTGGAACTCGGGCTTGGTGGCGCCCAGGTCGAGCAGTCGCTTCTCGGCCAGGTCCAGGTCGTCCACGCCCAGCTCGATGTGCGCCTGCTTCTCCTGCGTGGGGTCGGGCCAGGTGGGCGGGCGGTAGTCGGCGAGGCGGTTGAAGCCGAGGCCGGCGGCGCCCTCCTGGCCGAGCAGGACGAAGTCGTCGGTGGAGAACAGGACCGGGAAGCCGAGCAACTCGCCGTAGAAGCGGGACATTTCGGCGGGGTCGGCGCAGTCGAAGGTGACGGCGGCGTAGCGGAACGCGGGTGCGGAAGGGGTCTCTGTGGTCATGGGGAGGACGCTAGAACCTGACCAGGACAGTTCCGGTCCTGGTTGTGGCGCCGTGTGGAAGACTTCTGAGCGTGATCGGCGCGTCCGCCCGCCTCCTGCGGCTGCTGTCCCTGCTGTCGTCCCGGCCGTCCTGGACCTGCGGGGAACTGGCCGAGCGCATGGAGGTCACCGACCGTACGGTGCGTCGGGACATCGCCAGGCTCAGGGAACTCGGCTACACCGTCGACTCCGAGGCGGGGCCGTGGGGCGGTTACCGGCTCCGCGCCGGTTCCCGCGTGCCGCCGCTGATCCTGGACGACGAGGAAGCGCTGGCCGTGGCGGTGGGGCTCCGCGAGGCGGCGCTGAGCGACGCGCTCGGCGGCGACCAGGCGGCCCTGTCGGCACTGCTGAAGCTGCGGCAGGTGCTGCCACGCCGGATCGCGGATCGCCTCGGGGAACTGGACGACGCCTTCGTGCGCCTGCCCGGGGCCGACGGGGCGCAGATCAGGCCGGGCCTGCTGCTGGAGCTGGCGGTGGCCTGCCGGCGGGGCGAGCGCGCCCGGTTGTCGTACACCGACGGGGAGGGACGGGCCACGGTCCGGGACGTCGACCCGTACCGGCTCGTCCACACCGGGCGACGCTGGTACTTCGTGGCGCGGGACGTGTCCCGGGCCCAGTGGCGGACGTTCCGAGCCGACCGTGTCGACCGCCTCCAGCCCACCGGCCACCCGGCGGACCTCACCGACCCGCCCGACCCGGCGCTCCTGGTCTCCCGCAACATCGCGAACGGCCCCTACCCGCTGTCCGCGACCATCCGCCTGCCCCTCCCCCTGCACCAGGCGCTACGGCTCATCCCGGCAACGGTCGGCACCCACCGCCCCGACGGCCCGGACGCCACCCTCGTGGACATCGGCGGCCCCGACCCGGACGGCCTGGCCCGCTACCTCCTCGGCCTGGCGACCCCGCTGCGCGTCCTCGCTCCGGAGTCGGTACGGCAGGCCCTGATGCGCCGCACCCGGGAACTCCTCGACGCCCATAGGTGAGGGCACAGGGGCTCACCAGAGCCCGTTCTCCAGTTCTTCGAGGGACAGGTTCCACTGCGATTCCTCGTCGGCGAACGGTGTGGGATCGAAGGCGCCGACCACTTGCCTGAAACGTTCGGCGAGTTCCTCCGGGTCGACGTCGTTGTCGTGATCGACCTCCAGCTTTCGGAACTCGATGAGGCTGAAGAGCAGTGATTCGACGTCGCGGTGGAGGAGGATGTACTGCTCTTCACTCTCCGGGAAGGCGTACACCTTTCCGGATTCCGGGTCGAGGGCGATGAGGGAGGTGAAGAGGTAGCCCAGCACCCACCAGGTCCGGCTCTCCTCCGGACAGGAGAACCCGTAGTGATCGAAGCGGCTGCCGATGACGGTCGGGTCGAATCCCGGCTCGTACGGGTCCTCCGGATCCTCTTTCGACGTGAAGACTTCGGAGTGCGGAAGTCCCACCGAGCTGAGGAGGGTCAATGCGCGCGCGTCGCCGGATTCTCCGGCCGGGGATTGTGGAAAATAGACCACGTCGGCCAGTCCGTACGCGGCGATCATGTCGGTGGGGGTCACTGCAAAGTTCACGGATGCATCCTAGCGCGACACTATAGTCCGAGGGTCTTCTTCAGGCCGTTCAAATACTGAGTGTGTTGCTTGTTGGTGGTTTTTCCGGCTGCGTCGTAGTAATCCGCAACATGGGTTACCTTGAGATCCGATCCGAAATGGTAATCCAGCCAGCGAGCGCACACCGGGTTCTTTTTGCAGGGTTCCCGTTCTGTGAATATTTCCTCGAGTCTGTCCTTGTTTCCCGAGTGCAGGATGGGGAACCCTATCATGCGCTCGGAATGCCCCCGCTTGTTGCTGTAGCCGACGAGAATTGATTCCCGGCCGACCGCGTCGACATAGCGGCCTGCGGCATAGTTCGTTCCCCCGCCGTCGCTGCGGGCGACGCGAGCCGCCTGTGTGGCCCGCGCCAGATCGCTGGTAGAGGCGTCGATCTTCTGGGACTTCGCCCTGCCGGGATGCTTGCTCTCGGCATGGAATTCTGCTTTTGCTTTGGGTGTCTCCGGAATATAGAATTTTCCGTCGTCCCCCACGATTCCATGGAGGCGATTCCTGTCGTGATCGTCGAGGGTCGCGGTGCCGCCGTCGGCGTGGAGTCGCTGCACGGACCCGTCGGCGTTCAACAGGTATGTGCGCGTTTCGGCGTCCTCGCCGTCCTTCCACGTCTTGATCCGCTTGGCCCGCTGCCCGACCTCGTTGTCGTTGCCCTTGTGCAGCCGCGAGACCGCCTTCGCGCGGTTCGGGACCGTCTCGCTGACGTGTTTGCCGAGTTTGCCGAGGGCCTTCTCGCAGCCCTTCAGACCGCCGTGCAGCACCGAGTCGAAGGCCTGGGTGAAGGGGTCCTTGCCCTTGGTGCGGCCGAAGGCGCCCTTGGCGCGGCCGAGCGGGGCGGAGCTGTTCAGATGGAGTTCGCTGCCGTGGAAGGAGAGCTTGCCGGCTCCGCTCTCGAACTCCTCGTGATCGATGTGGAGGTCGCCGCCCGCGCCCGAACCGCCGGACGCGGAGGCCAGCTCCATGCCGGATCCGCCTCCCGCCGAGGCCAGCTGCATGCCGCCGTGCCCGTGGCCGTGTCCGCCGCCACCGCCGCTGCCGCCAGGGGCGGGCGGCAGGGAGAACGCGTCCTCCGCCAGGTTCAGGACCGCGTCCTCGATCATCGCCTCCAGCTTGGCGTTGACCGGCTCGGTGACCCGGGCGAGCAGCTCGTCGACGATCCGGTCGGCCGCTTCGTCGATGATTCGTTTCACCAGTTGCCGCATGGCCGCGGTCTCCGCCGCGCCGATGACGGCGGACAGGCCGCCGGTGAAGACGGCCAGGCCGACCGAGAGCCCCACTGAGCCCGCCATGATGGCGAGTTCGGCCTCGGCCTTGGTCTTCATGCCGAAGATGATGTCCGCGACGACGTCACAGGCGTCGGCGAACAGGCGGGCCAGTTCCGGGATCTTGTCCAGGTGGCCCGCCTTGACCTGGGACCAGTGGGACTGCATCGAGTGGACGGCCCAGCCCCGCGAGGAGGCCAGGATGGCCTCCACGGTCTTGTGCGCGTCCGCCCCGTGTCCCTCGAACTTGTCGGCGAAGTCCCGCATGGCGTCGGCCATCTCGCGGTAGTCGTCCTCGTCGACGTTCGGGAAGTTGATCCCGATGAAGTCCAGGACCTCGTCCAGCCAGCCCGGCAGTGTGTAGCCCATCCCCCGTGACGCCCCCTCATCCTCCTGATCATCGTATGAGCATGAAAACCCTAACGGGGGGCGGGTGTTGGAGGGCAAGGGTGTCTATGGGGTCTATGGCGGGACTGTGACAACGGGAGCTGATGACTTCAGGCAGGGCGCAGGCACACCAGCGTCTCGTCCGTGCCGACCAGGAGCGTTCCGGCGCCGGTCAGCGCCAGCGAGTGCACCGGGGCTCCGGGCCAGTACGTGCGGACCATGCCGTCCTCGTCCAAGGTGTGGTGTTCGACCAGGCCGTCCGCCCAACCGATGGCCAGCACCGGCCCGGCGTCCGTGGTCGTGGCCGCCAGCGCCGTCACCGGGCACGGTCGTGACCGGACGGGAGATGCGAGCGGCTCGGCTGCGGGGCTCCATGCCCGTACGGTTCCGTCGTCACCGCCGCTGTAGATCAGCGGGATTCCGGGTCCGTCCTCGGACACCGTAAGGCGCAGTGCCGCCAGGGCGGCTACCTCGCCCTCGTGCAGCCGGACCGCGAAGGAACTCGGCTCGGCGTCGGCCTCCGTGAAGGCGTGTACCCGGCCTGTGGCGTCGCCGATGGTGAGCAGTTCATCGGAGAATGCCAACGCCTTGGCCGATCCTGCCAGTCGGGCTCTCGCGGCCTCCAGCAGGCGGTCCAGGGGCGTCGGGCCGTCGTCCAGCAGCGCCGAGAGGCCCGTGGCTCTCGGTGCGGAAGGGCTGCGCCGGGTGTGCAGGTTGCCCTGTGCGTCCAGGACGAGGACGTCGCCCTCCGGCGTGGCGGCCACAGCGCGCGCCTGATGCACCGGCTCCGGCAGTCGGCCGAGCGGGGAGGCGTCCGTCTCGGCCAGCAGGCGGACCGTGCCCTGGTGATCCGCCACGATCAGCGCCCCGCGCGCCGACGACAGCGCACGTGCCGGTCCCGGCCACGGCGGGCGGACATCGCCGCGCACCCTGCGCCAGACGACCTGCCACGCGGACCCTGCGGCCAGGTCGGCAAGCCTCTCCGGAAGTCTCGGGTCGGCGTCGTCGCCCAGGGCCGCCTGGAGCACGACGGCCCGGTCCGCCGGCGTCTGTTCCCGGGTCAGGGACGCCCCCGCTCGCAGCCACGCCGCGCGCAGGCCGCCGTGACCGTCCCCGGAGCGCTCGTAGCGGATGGACACCTGCCACGGGTCCGCGGCGCAGACCGCGGCGGGATCGTCCAGGTCGATGTCGTCCGTGGGACCTTCGGGCGCCGTCTGACGGTCGGTCGGCCGGGTGGCCGCCCAGGTGGCGTACCGCTCAGGGTCCGTCCACTGCGCCTGGTCGAGGTCCATCACGGCCGAGTGGGCAGCCGAGAGGGTCTGGGCCTCGGTGGTGTCGCTGCGTGCCTCGACGATCAGGCGGACGTGGGTCGACTCCAGCAGCAGCAGCGCGAGTTCGGTGACATGTCCCGGGTCCTCCGCCGCGTGCAGCTCTGGCAGCACGATCACCGTACGGCGCTTGTCGGCCGCCAGCGCTGCCGCCAGCTCACCCGGAGTGCGCGCGGCCACCGACAGTTGCTCGGCCAGGGTCCAGGCGGCGGTCAGCGCGGTCTGGCCGGCGAGCGGGACGAAACCGTGCACCCGGCGTTCCCGCTGCACCCCCTCCCGCGTCCCGTGGGCGATCAGCCACGCCAGCAGGCCCGACTTGCCGCTTCCCGCGCTGCCGGTGACGACGCAGAGCCGCGGTGCTTCCGCATCCGCCAGCCACGCCAGCAGCGCTGCGGCGGCCGGTTCGCGTCCCGCCGCGGGGCGGGACCACTGCAGCTCGGTCACCGGCCACCCGCCTGCTTCGCGGTGTACGTGATCAACTCCTTGAGTCCTTCTTCGCGCGACTCCGCAGTGGCGCCGTAGTCGAAGCTGTGCGTGAACTCCGCGTGCGGGAAGGTGGCTTGCAGCCAGACCGCGCAGTAGTGGCCCGGCATCATGCACGGTTCCAGTTCGCAGTAGACGCGCCGGACGTTCTCCGGTGCGACTCCCTCGGCCCGCAGGCGCTGCCAGACCAGTTCCTCCGGGTGTGCGCGTCCCGGGCCCGTCGCGTCGGTGACGATCTGCTTGGCGCCCGTCGCGTCGATGTACTCGAACGCGGACGAGAACGGGAAGTTGAGGGTGTGCCGTACGTCGTCCAGCACCTTCGGCCACCAGCTCTCGCGGTCCTCGAAGGCGGCGGCGTCGATCTGCCGCAGCTCGGCGTTGAGTTCGCGGAACGCGGCGGCGGCCACCGGGAGGCTCGTGGAGGCGGCGATCACCGGCAGCCGTCGGTCCAGGGCCGTCAGGGAGGCGTTGAAGGCAGTGACGTCGGAGCTGACGAACATGTCGTCGTCCTCCTGCGTCAGGAAGACCGCCTGCACCGCGCCGTCCGGCCGCACGCACAGGTGGGCCAGCGGGTCCGTACCGATGCGCAGCCAGTTGTCCCGGCCGACGGGAGCGGGCAGTCCGGCGTGTCCGGCGGTCATGCCCAGGGTCAGTCCGTCGGTGTCGCCCGCCGCGGTGAAGTACGGCGTCACGTGCAGCGGGACCCCGGTGGTCGCCAGTACCTCGCGGGCCACGTCGGGCAGCTGTACCCCGTAGGAGCCGGGCACGGAGAAGCGGCGCATGCCGTTCTCGCCGAAGTGGGCCACGGACGGATCGGGGACGCGCTCGGGCATCGGGCTGCCTTTCGGTCTGTGGAGACGGGTGTCTCCACAGACCTTAAGGGGTGTGTGTCAGAGCTTCTCGGGCGTCCTGATGCCCAGCAGGGACATGCCCCGGTGCAGGGTGCGGGCCGTGACGTCGCACAGGAAGAGGCGGTTCTCCACCTGGGCCGGGGTCTCGGCCTTCAGGACCGGGCACTTGTCGTAGAACGTCGTGTACAGGGACGCCAGCTGGTACAGGTACGCCGCCAGCTTGTGCGGGGCATAGTCCGCCGCCGCCTCGGCCACCAGCTCCGCGAACGCGTCGGCGTGGAGGCCCAGCGCCCGCTCCGCGTCCGCCAGTTCCAGCTCCGGGTGCGCGGCCGGGCGGACCTCGCCGGCCTTGCGGAGGATGGACTGGATACGGGCGTACGCGTACTGGAGGTAGACGGACGTGTCGCCGTTCAGCGAGACCATCTGGTCCAGGTCGAACTTGTAGTCCCGGTTGGCCGACGTGGACAGGTCCGCGTACTTCACCGCGCCGATGCCCACCTGGGCGCCCCGCTCGGCGATCTCCTGCTCGGAGAGGTCCTGGGCCTTCTCCCGGACGACGGCCGACGCGCGGTCGATCGCCTCGTCGAGGAGGTCGACCAGGCGGACCGTCTCGCCCTCACGCGTCTTGAACGGCTTGCCGTCCTTGCCGAGGACCGTGCCGAAGGCCAGCTGGAACGCCGTGACGTCGTCGTTCAGCCAGCCGGCCCGGCGGGCGGTCTCGAAGACCATCTTGAAGTGCAGGGCCTGGCGGGCGTCCACCACGTACACCAGGGTGTTCGCCTTCAGGTTGAAGACGCGGTCGCGGATCGCGGAGAGGTCGGTGGCCGCGTAGCCGTAGCCACCGTCCGACTTCTGGACGATCAGCGGGACCTGGTTGCCGTCCGGGCCCTTGACGTCCTCGAAGAAGACGCAGAGGGCGCCCTCGGAGCGGACCGCGACGCCGGACTCCTCCAGCAGGCGGCAGGTCTCGGCCAGCATGTCGTTGTAGCCGGACTCGCCGACGATGTCGGGGTCCTGGATCTCCATGTCCAGCTTCTCGAAGACGGAGAAGAAGTAGATCTTCGACTCGTCGACGAACTTCTGCCACATGGCGAGGGTCTTCGGGTCGCCCGCCTGGAGGTCGACCACCCGGCGCCGGGCGCGCGTCTTGAACTCCTCGTCGGAGTCGAACTTCTTCCGCGCGGCCTTGTAGAGGCGGTCGAGGTTCGACATCGCCTCCTCACCGGTGACCTGGCCGCCCTTGTGGTCCAGCTCGTGCGGGTGCTCGTCCAGGTACTGGATGAGCATGCCGAACTGGGTGCCCCAGTCGCCGATGTGGTGGCGCCGGATCACGTTCTCGCCGGTGAACTCCAGGAGCTGCACCACCGAGTCGCCGATCACCGCCGACCGCAGGTGGCCTACGTGCATCTCCTTCGCCACGTTCGGCTGCGCGTAGTCGATCACCGTCGTGCCGGGCTCCGCGGCGAACGGTACGCCGAGGCGGCCCGTCTCGTCCGCGTACCGCGCGGCCAGGTTCGCGGTGATCGCCCGGTCCGCGATCGTGATGTTCAGGAAGCCGGGGCCGGAGACCTCGATCTCCTTGATCACGTCACCGGCGACGACCTGGGAGACGACCTGCGTGGCCAGCTCCCGCGGGTTCGCCTTCGCCTTCTTGGCGAGCGCCAGGATCCCGTTGGCCTGGAAGTCGGCCCGGTCGCTACGTCGCAGCAGCGGGTCCGCGCCGGCGGCCTCCGGCAGGGAAGCCGAGAGGGCAGACGCGAGCTGCTGCTGGACGGAATCGCTGAGGGACGTGACCGAGGCCATAGGAATGGGTGCCGTTCTCCTCGTGGGGATGGATAGTCCCAGCCAGTATCCCATGGGGGGCAAAGCCGTTTTCGCCGACGCAAGCCCGTCTGTGAGAATGGGGTGTCACCCCGTTCAGAAAGAAGGACGTGCCGATCGTGGCTCAGAGCACCGAGACCACCGACTGGGTCTCCCGTTTCGCGGATGAGGTCATCGAGGAGTCGGAGCGTCGGGCCCCGGGCAAACCTGTGGTCGTCGCGTCCGGCCTCTCCCCGTCCGGACCGATCCACCTGGGCAACCTGCGCGAGGTCATGACTCCGCACCTGGTCGCCGACGAGGTTCGCCGCCGCGGGCACCAGGTCCGCCACCTGATCTCCTGGGACGACTACGACCGGTACCGGAAGGTGCCGGCGGGCGTCGCGGGCGTCGACGAGTCGTGGGCCGAGCACATCGGCAAGCCGCTGACCTCCGTCCCGGCCCCGAAGGGCTCCGCGTACCCGAACTGGGCCGAGCACTTCAAGGCCGCGATGATCGAGTCGCTCGCCGAGCTGGGTGTCGAGTTCGACGGGATCAGCCAGACCGCGCAGTACACCTCCGGTGTCTACCGCGAGCAGATCCTGCACGCGATGAGGCACCGCGGCGACATCGACGCGATCCTCGCCCAGTACCGGACGAAGAAGGCTCCCGCCAAGAAGCAGCAGCAGAAGGCGGTGGACGAGGCCGAGCTGGAGGCCGAGGAGGGTTCGGGCGCCGCGTCCGAGGACGACGGCAGCTCCGGCTCCGCCGGGTACTTCCCGTACAAGCCGTTCTGCGGCAACTGCGAGAAGGACCTGACGACGGTCACCTCGTACGACGACGACAGCACCGAGCTGGCGTACACCTGCAACGAGTGCGGCTTCGCCGAGACCGTCCGGCTGAGCGAGTTCAACCGCGGCAAGCTGGTCTGGAAGGTCGACTGGCCGATGCGGTGGGCCTTCGAGGGTGTGATCTTCGAGCCGAGCGGTGTGGACCACTCGTCTCCGGGGTCCTCCTTCCAGGTGGGCGGGCAGATCGTCGGGATCTTCGGCGGCAAGCAGCCCATCGGGCCCATGTACGCCTTCGTGGGCATCAGCGGGATGGCCAAGATGTCGTCCTCGCGCGGTGGGGTGCCCACCCCCGCGGATGCTCTGAAGATCATGGAGCCGCAGATCCTGCGCTGGCTGTACGCCCGCCGTCGGCCCAACCAGTCCTTCAAGATCGCCTTCGACCAGGAGATCCAGCGGCTCTACGACGAGTGGGACAAGCTGGCGGGCAAGGTCGCCGACGGGTCCGCGCTGCCGGCCGACGTCGCCGCGTACACGCGGGCCGTGGGTACGGCCGCCGGTGAGCTGGTGAAGACGGAGCGTCCGCTGCCGTACCGCACGCTCGCCTCCGTCGCCGACATCACCGCCGGGCACGAGGACCAGGCGCTGCGGATCCTCTCCGAGCTGGACCCGGAGCAGCCGCTGTCCTCGCTGGACGAGGCGCGGCCGCGGTACGACCGGGCCGAGGCGTGGATCAACACCCACGTCCCCGCCGACCAGCGCACCATCGTCCGGGACGAGCCGGACGCCGAGCTGCTGAAGTCCCTCGACGAGGCGTCCCAGCAGTCGGTACGGCTGCTGCTCGACGGGCTCGCCGAGCACTGGTCGCTCGACGGTCTGACGCATCTCGTGTACGGCGTGCCCAAGGTGCAGGCCGGGTTCTCGGCCGACGCCACGCCCAAGGAGCTGCCGCCGGAGATCAAGACGGCCCAGCGGTCGTTCTTCGCGCTGCTGTACCACCTGCTGGTGGGGCGGGACACCGGGCCTCGGCTGCCTACGCTGCTGCTTGCGGTGGGGCAGGAGCGGGTGCGGGCCCTGCTCGGGGAGTAGGCCGCGTCATGCGAGGAGGGGCGTCCGGTGACACCGGACGCCCCTCCTCGCATGCGTTCACCGGCTCTGCGTGGAGATGTCACGGGTGGCTTCGAGGAGGGGCTCCGGTCGGACACCGTCCGTCGGCGTGGCGTCGGAGGGCTCTCCCTGCGACTGGACCGACATGACGACGACCACCTGGTAGTCGCCGGGGTGCTTGTCCACGTCGGACCATGTGGTGCCGGAGCAGAGGCTGTCGACCGTCAGGGTCTTGGTGTAGGGGCGCCGGCCGACGGGGTACAGGAGGGCCGCCCCGCCGTTCGGACCAGTGTCGGCGGCGGGCTTCTGGCGGCCGACGATGACGCCGTGCTTGAGCAGGAGGGCCGTGGGCGGGACATCGACGATCGGCAGACTGAGTGCCTCTGTTCGGTCGTGGGAGGTGATCTTGTAGGTGGTCCGCAGGGTGGAGCCTTGACGCCGCAGGGACGGGACGGTCAGTTGCAGGGACTCGTCGCGGCCGCTGACGCGGACCGGGGGTTCGATGGTGCCGCCGCAGGGCAGGGAGCGGTCCTGGAACTTCAGTGGCGGGGAGGTCGTGGTGGTCGGGGCGGGGTGGGCCGGATCACCGTTCACCGCGTCGGAATCAGCCCCGCATCCGGCGAGGGCGAGCAGCAGGACGGGGACGGCGGGCAGCAAGAGGCGACGCATGAGTTCCTCCATGAGGTGGTTGAGCGGTGCGAGCAGAGCGAGTGGAGAAAGAGAAGCCGGTCATGAGGTCTGCCGTTCAACCGGCCAGGGGGGCACGGGCGACGATCACTGAATCTGGGGCCCGAGTGCCGGCGGGGGCGGCCTTCTGGGTGACCAGGACGACGGCCACTTCGTAGCCGTCCTTCCACACCGAGCTCCAGGAGGTTCCCGCGCACGGTCGGCCCGGCACCGGCGCGAGACGGGCGCGGTGCGGACGGTCGGGGGTGATGATCACCCCGTGCGTGGTGTTCTCGGATGCCGGTCCGGACGGATCCTGACCGGCTACGACCCGGCCGTTCTTCAGGACGAGGATCCGTGGCCCGCCGGACAGGACCGACGGGGCGGTCGCGTCCACCGCGTAGGTGACCTGCGGGGCTCCGTCCCGTGCCGAGCGCACATCGGAGATGCGTACGGTCACGGCTCCCCGGCCGGTACTCGCCGGGATTCTCATGCCGCAGGTGTAACGAGGGACCCCTGGAGCTTTGCTACTCGTCGAGGAGGGCTGCTTGATCACCGAGTCCGCCGGTGACTTGATCTCCGGCGTCGAGACGGACGGCAGCGTGTTCAGCACCACCGCGGCGGCCACGGCCAGGCCCGCCCCGGCCACGGCGCTGTACCGGGCGAGCCTGCGCCGGCGCACCCGGGTCCGGACCCGCTCGGTGTCGATCTCCGGCAGCGGTGTGTGATGCGCGGCGGCCAGCAACTGTTCGCGCAGCTCCTCGGGCTTCATGTCTCCTGCCTTTCCCCCGCGGCGCGTTGTGCGGGTGGCCGCAACTGGGCGCCCAGCCGTGCCAGCGCGTCGCTCAGATGACGCTTGACCGTTCCCTCACCGCAGCCGAGTCGCGTCGCGATGTCCGTGGTGGACATGTCCTCGTAGTAACGGAGCACCACGCACGCCCGCTGCCTCGGCGACAGTCCGCGCATGGCGTCCACGAGGTCGATCCGGTGCAGGACGTCCGTGCTGTGGTCGGCGACCGGCTCCGCTGACACGAGCCGTGGAAGCGCGCGGATCCAACGGGTCCGACGCCGGTGCAGGTCCAGGTAGCGGTTGAGCATCGTGCGGCGCACGTATGCCTCCGCCTCCCCCAGTTCCCACGCACGGCGGGGCCGGGAGAAGACCCGTACCAGTGCCTCCTGAACCAGGTCGGCGGCCTCCGCACGGTTGCCGCACAGCAGGAAGCCGTACCGGTTCAGCTCCGCGCCGCGCTCCTGCGCCAGCTCGGACAGCAGCCTCGACCATTCGGCCACGTTCCCTCCGATCCCCTCACCCGGTATCACGAACAACTCCCCCGTCCGGTTGGGGCCTTGCGGCCAGGAAGTTCGACGGCCGCCGCGGACGGTGCGGCGCGGGATGCCGCCCACGCGCGCGAGGGGCACCACAGGCTCCGGGTGGAAGCTCTGTGGTGCCCCTCGCGGCGGTGCCGGGTTACTGGTGCGGGTTCAGCTTCAGGCCGAAGCTGTGGAGGATGTCAGTGGCCTCCGTCCACTCGATCTCCCCCGGACCGTCGCCGGCGGAGACGATTCCGCGCGCCTGGCGGCGGCGGCTGTCGTTGACCACGAACACGAGGCCACCGGAGTCGCCCTCGGTGCCGCAGTAGGACCCGTTGCCCTGGACGCCTCGCACGTTGTGGAGGGAGCCGTCGGCCCACTGGATCCTGTACCGGTAGTCGTCGTTGGAGGTCGTGATGTCGCAGGGGACACCCTTGTGGTTGTAGAACGAGCGGGCGCCGTCCTGGCAGACCCTCTGTCCCTTGTAGGAGTAGGCGACGTTGTTGACGGCGTACCACTTGCCGGTGGGCGTGTCGGCCTCGTCCGAGTTGAAGCCCTTGCCGTTGTAGAGGCCGCTGTCGATGAGCTGGGCGTCCCAGCCGTCCTTGGTGCTGGTCACCTTGCCGAAGTACTTGCCGTGGCTGCCGGTCCAGTGGCCGGGGGTCGAGCCGCCCTCACCGTAGACGCCCGCGCCGTTGGGGAAGCAGTGGGCGGCGGTGATGAGGTAGTCGCGTCCGTGGGAGTTCTCGGCGGCGATGCCGCCGGTGCACTGGGCGACATAGCCGGACTTGCGGGCGTTGCCGACGAGGACGTCGCCGCCGATCTGCGGACGGGAGTCGTTCCAGCGCCAGGAGGACGCCGTCTTGATCTTGCCGTGCACGTAGGTGACGGGGATGCCGTCCAGCCGGGTGCCCTGAGCAGCCTTGACTCGCCGCAGTGCGCTCGGCTTGACCTCGACGGTGATGCCGGAGCCGTCGGCCTTCGGCGTCGCGCCGTAGTACACCTCCTTCGAGGCGTCCTTGACGGCGCCCAGAGGGAAGATCTTGTCGATCTCCCGGTCGAGCGTCTTCCTGCTGTAAGCGGCGTGCTGAACGCGAATCAGCGCGGTGTTGATCGCCGGGTGGGCGTGCTTGGCGGCGGCGACCAGCTTCGCGGCCCGAGTGTTGTCGGTGGCGAGGAGGGTGACGGAACCGCCGTTCTCGTCGACGTGCAGGTCGCTGTAGGTGTCGGCGAACGCCCCGCGGCCCTGCTCGCCGAGGGCGTTGGCGACGGCGTTCAGCGGTGCGACCTTCTTGGCGTGTGCGAGGAGCGCGGCGTCGGTGCTGGTGGCTCGCTGTCCGTCGTTGGCCTCGGCCGTCGGCGTCACGGTGACGGCGAGCAAAGCACCTAACGCTGACGCGGTGGCCAGCGCCAGGAATTTGGTACCCGAAGCGGGCATGAGAATCCCCCTGAAAGACATGAATTTCCCCGTGTGACCAAACGGTCGATCGTCATCGAAACCCAGAGTCGATCGTGCGTCAAGGGGAATATTTCGAACCCATGTGGTGCGTCCGGATTTTATGGATCCGGATGTGCGCAGGGGGTGGAAAAGCGGAATGATTGAATCATGAAATTTCGGCGGCCGCGCCTCTGTGGATCTGTATCATTGCAGGTCAGTTGGGTACTTGAGTGCTCGCGGAATTGTCGATTCCTTGGATGCGGCCCTGTCATCGGTGAAAAGATTTATGTTCAAACTTTCCAGTGAAGGGTTTCTCCTGGTACTCGGAACATTGATACTTTCCGTACCCTTTGAGGTAAATAAAGAGCAAAAGTAAATGGTTCGAATCTCGACTGGCGGTCCCCTATTGTCGGCTCGTCCTGTCCGTTCACCCGCTGAGGGAGCGCACCGAGTGAAGAGCCGAATGACGTTACGCAAATCACATGGACACCGTGCCGGTCGGCGCGGTGCTCTTCTCATGGCCGCCGGAGCGATCGCCGGCCTGGTCTCGACGTCGGGTGTCGTCGGCACGGCCGGTGCCGCGGACGCTCGCCCGGTGTCCTCGCCCGCAACGCCCGGCACGTCGCCTTCTGCGCAGGCGGAGCCCCGTTGGACCGCCGCGGCGGCGCAGCGGTTCTGGACCGACCGGCGCATGGCCGAGGCGAAGCCGCTTCCCGACGACCGGCGCCCGGCGCCGGCGGAGGCCCCGTCTCCGGACGCGGGAAGGCCCCTGTCACAGCGTGCCGGGGTCGGCCCGGGGAGCTCGCACTTCGGCGGGCTGCCGATGATCGGGCGGATGTATGTGCAGAGGGGCAGCGGCTCCTACTTCTGCACCGCGAGCGTGATCAACAGCCCGCACCACAACATCGTGCTGACCGCGGGCCATTGCCTGGACTCCAGAGCCGGGACCGGTTCCCTGGCGTTCGTGCCGCAGTGGACCGCGGCCAGGCCGCGACCGCATGGGATCTTCCCGGTCGACACCGACTCCAGAGGGCGCAGCCAGGTCTGGATCGATCAGCGCTACTACGACCGCGGGCACACGAAGGGCGCGCCGTGGGACGTGGCGTTCGTACGGCTCGGGGCGCGCAGCGACGGCAAGCGGGTGCAGGACGTCGTGGGCGGCAACGCCCTTGTCACCGGGCGCGGTTACGCGTTTCCCCGAGTCAGGCTGATCGGCTATCCGAGCACGGACCGGCAGCCTCTGACCTGCACCAACTCCACGACGCGGTTCACGCCGACCGACGGCACGCCCGGCTCGTACCTCCGGATCGCCTGCGACGACTACCGGTCGGGCACCAGTGGCGGCCCGTTCCTGGCGAACTTCAACACGCACACCGGCAGGGGCGACGTGGTCGGGAGCATAGGCGGTTGGAAGACAGGTGGGCCGACCGCCGACGTCTCCTACAGCCCGTACTTCGCCTCCGACATCCGGCGTCTGTACGACGCGGCCGTGGCCGGCGCCCCGCCCGCCCGGCCCGGAGTGCTGTCGCAGTGATGCCGCAGCAAGATCGGACGGGGAGGGAACTGCGGCGGATCGAGCCCGATCACACCGGATGCCCCCTCCCCGTACGCGTCACGCGATGTGGTCGTCCTGCAGTTCCGCCGTGTGGCGGTTGGTGAAGCGGTTGACCATGCGTTCCGCTTCGCGCTGCGGCAGGGAGGTGCCGAACGTCGCCTCCACGTCACCGCGGAACTGGCCGGCGGTGGGGTAGCTGCCGTCTATGGACTGGAGGAAGACCCGGTAGAAGGCCTCCTCGTCGGGTTCCGGCGGGCCGCCGCCCTCGCCCAGCTCTCGGGTGCGGTTCGCGGTCACCGGGATGGGGAAGCTACCCGTGTCCTCCGGGGAGGGCTGCTGGAACTGCTCCACGGGCTGTTCCTCGTACCAGTCCCCGTACTGCTCCTCGGGGATGTACTGGGGGTCCGGGGGCGGGACGAAGGTGGGGTCGTAGCCGCCGTGGTAGTCCACTTCGCGTGGAGCCTGGAACCAGGGGCTCTCTTCGTCCGGGATGTTTTCCGGTTCCCCGGTGCGCTGGCTGGGCAGTTGGGGGCGCTGCTCGCTGGGAGGTGCCGCTGCGCCCACCTGTGCCGCCCCAGCGGCACGATTGCCCGCAGCTACCGGCGGTAGATCCGCTGCTGCCGGAGGTATGAGCGCCGGCTCTATGCCCGCCGCTGCCAGACCAGCAGGTGCGGTCTCCGCCAGAGGCACGCCGTACCGCGCCAGGCGCAGGGGCATCAGGGACTCCACCGGGGCCTTGCGGCGCCAGGCTCGGCCGAAGCGGGCGTGGAGCCTCGCCTGGTAGACGAGACGTTCCTGCTCCAGCTTGATGACCTGGTCGTAGGAGCGCAGCTCCCACAGCTTCATGCGGCGCCAGAGGAGGAAGGTCGGGACCGGGGAGAGGAGCCAGCGGGTGAGGCGGACGCCCTCCATGTGCTTGTCGGCCGTGATGTCGGCGATGCGGCCGATCGCGTGCCGGGCCGCCTCGACGGCGACCACGAACAGGACCGGGATCACCGCGTGCATGCCCACGCCCAGCGGGTCCGGCCAGGCGGCGGCGCCGTTGAAGGCGATGGTCGCCGCCGTCAGCAGCCAGGCCGTCTGGCGCAGGAGCGGGAACGGGATGCGGATCCAGGTCAGCAGCAGGTCCAGGGCGAGCAGGACACAGATGCCCGCGTCGATTCCGACCGGGAAGACGTAGGAGAAGTTCCCGAAGCCCTTTTTGATGGCCAGTGCACGGACGGCGGCGTAGGAACCGGCGAAGCCGATACCGGCGATGATCAACGCGCCGGCGACGACCACGCCGATGAGTATCCGGTGCATCCGAGTCAGCTGCATTGGCGCGGCCACTCGTACTCCCCTCCCCTTGCGTGTTGTTGCGCGCAACAGAGTGGCATACGCGTGCGACGAACGTGACGCCGGTCAGTTCTTCGCGGTGGCCGACTTGGACGGAGATGCGCTGGAGGAGGGCGACTTCGACGCCGCCTTGGAGGGGGAAGAAGAGGGCTTCGTGGAGGAACTGCCCGCAGAACCTTCACCGTTGGCGGCCGAGATCGCCGCGACCGCCTCCTTGACGGCCTTCTCCGCCGCCTTGGCAAGATCGTCGGCGTTCGGCGTCTTCTCGCCCGCGAGACCGGCGCCGTTGTAGTCGAGCGTGATGACCACGTTCTCGACCCGGGCGACCACGGTCTGCTGCTTGAAGGCGCCCTCCTTCTTCTTCAGGTCGTAGCGCACGGCCGTCGCCTCGGCGCCCGCTCCCGCGACCGGCTGCGACTTGGTGTTCTTCGCCCCGGACACGCTCTGCGCGTCGCTGACCTGCTGGGTGTAGTACGTGTGCGCCTGCTTGTCGCCCGGACCGCGGCTCGCGTCCGAGTCGAAGCGCAGCAGGGAGACGTTCAGCCAGCGGAACTGGGAGCCCTTGGTGCCGTTGTTGTCCAGGCTGCTCCAGGAGCAGGAGGAACGGGTGGTGGTGTCGTCGGAGGTGCCCTCCTTGCCCGACTTGGCGCCCTTCGGCACCAGATCGGTCAGGGTGTTCTTCGACAGCACCGCGCACGGCTCGGGAAGCTTCTTGTACGCGGCCGCCTGCACGGTCGGGGACGCGCTCGCCGAGGGCTGCTGCGTGGAGCCGCTGCTCGCGCTCTGCTGGGCGCCTGCGCCGCCCTTGTCCTTGGAGTCGCCGCTGTCCGAGGAGCAGGCGGCGGTGATCAGGACCGCGGGAACGGCTGCCGCGCAGACAAGAGCGCGGCGCAGGCGCTTGGCGCGCTGGTCTCGGGCACGGTCGTCTCGCTGGGCTGCTCGCTGCATGGTTCCTTCACTCGTGACGCTCGGTGTTCGTGCGGGTTCCTGCGGGGCCACGGTACGCGGTGAAGGAGCTGTGCGGTTTCCGTTCCCGCGCTTTGCGGGTGGCGGCACACCGGGCCTCGGCGGGGGTCAGCCGCCCAGCGCGTCGGCCAGTTGAGAGGCCAGATCACGGGCCCTGTCCTGCATTTCCTTGCTGTCCGGGACCGTTCCGGTGGCCGTCGGCTGCTCCTCGTACTCGATGGTGACGACGACGTTGGACGTGCGGAACACCACAGTCACCGTGCGCGGTTCGGCGGTCGAGCCGGAGCTGCCCAGCTGGTCGTCCAGATACGCCTCGTCACCGAGATCGGACAGCACCCGGGGCTGGAGGTCGGTCGGAGTGGCCTCGGGGGAGGTCTCCGTGCCGGAGGGGGACGCCTCGTCGCTCGCGGTGGCCGTGGGCGTGGGCGTGCCGGTGGTGGACGAGGTGGCGGAGGAGCTGGGGGTGGCGCTGCTCGGCTCGGGCAGGTCGGCGGCCGTCTCCTTCTCCTGGAACAGCTTCTGCGCCTGGGCGTCGTCGCTGACCGCGTTGTCGTACGACACCACGCGCTCGAAGTCGACCGAGAGGCGGTCGGTGGCGTCGGCGGACTCCACCTTCCAGCGGCAGCCGACCTTGCGGTCGGTGTTGTAGGTGAGCGTGGCATCGCCCTGGTACGCCTTGTCCCGCTGCTCGGGGTCGGTGAGCTGCTTGATGCCGGGCAGCAGCGAGTCGAGGGTGTCGTGGTCGACCACGCCGCACGGCTCGGGGAGCGTGCGGTACTTGCCGGGCTGGGCCGCCACCGTCGCCGTACCGGTGTCGCCGGGGTTGGCGTTGTCGGTGGGGCTGTCGCCGCCGGAACCGCTCGTGCAGCCGGCCAGCAGTGCCGCGAGGAGGGCGGCGGTGCCGGTTACGTACGCCTTCCGCTGCACGGTCGGGCTCCTCTCGACGGTGTGCGTTCGTTCGGTGGTCCAGTGTCCCCGCTGGTTAATCGCTTGCCGCAGCGGGGCGCTCCCTGGACACAATGTGTATCGCACGCACTGCCGTGGACGCCGGTCCCTTGTCCCTTTTCATAGACCTTGGCGCCGCTTTTGCGTTTTGATGCTTTTAAGCCATTTGTTGTTTTGTCGGGGGAATGAGGAACGTCATGTCGTACGTGGAGATGCCGGGCGCGAAGGTCCCGATCCGGATGTGGACGGACCCCGCGACGGTGGAGGACGTGGCCCTGCGCCAGCTGCAGAACGTGGCCACCCTGCCGTGGATCAAGGGCCTGGCCGTGATGCCGGACGTGCACTTCGGAAAGGGCGCGACGGTCGGGTCGGTCATCGCCATGCAGGGCGCGGTATGCCCTGCCGCGGTGGGGGTGGACATCGGCTGCGGGATGTCGGCGGTGAAGACGTCGCTGACCGTCAACGACCTGCCGGGGGATCTGTCGCGGCTGCGGTCGAAGATCGAGCAGGCGATCCCGGTCGGGCGCGGGATGCACGACGACCCCGCGGACCCGGGGCAGTTCCACGGGCTGGCGACGGCCGGGTGGGACGACTTCTGGAAGCGGTTCCACGGTGTCGCCGAGGCGGTGCACTTCCGTGAGGAGCGGGCCACCAAGCAGATGGGCACGCTGGGTTCGGGCAACCACTTCATCGAGGTCTGCACGGACACCACCGGTGCCGTCTGGCTGATGCTGCACTCCGGTTCGCGGAACATCGGCAAGGAACTCGCCGAGCACCACATCGGCGTGGCCCAGAGGCTCCCGCACAACCAGGGCCTGGTCGACCGCGACCTCGCCGTCTTCGTCGCGGACACCCCGCAGATGGCGGACTACCGGCACGACCTGTTCTGGGCGCAGGAGTACGCCAAGTACAACCGCATGCTCATGATGGCGCTCCTGAAGGACGTCATCCGCAAGGAGTTCAAGAAGGCCAAGCCGACCTTCGAGCAGGAGATCTCCTGCCACCACAACTACGTGGCGGAGGAGCGGTACGAGGGCATGGACCTGCTGGTCACCCGTAAGGGCGCGATCCGGGCCGGCTCCGGCGACTACGGGATCATCCCGGGCTCGATGGGCACGGGCTCGTACATCGTGAAGGGCCTCGGGAACGAGAAGGCCTTCAACTCGGCCTCGCACGGCGCGGGTCGGCGGATGAGCCGCAACGCGGCCAAGCGGCGCTTCTCGACCAAGGACCTGGAGGACCAGACCCGGGGCGTGGAGTGCCGCAAGGACTCCGGCGTCGTGGACGAGATCCCCGGTGCCTACAAGTCGATCGACCAGGTCATCGACCAGCAGCGGGACCTGGTGGAGGTCGTGGCCAAGCTCAAGCAGGTGGTGTGCGTGAAGGGCTGACGGCAACCTCGGGTGCCGTCAGCCCCGATCACTCACTTCGCGTGGCGTACCGCGTAGATCATCACGAACGCGATGACGTGGATGCCGAAGAGGAAGTAGCCCAGGAAGTACCAGACCTGGCGTTCGTTCTTGGTCTCCTGGGCCAGGCGGCGCTTCTCCAGGGAGTCCTCGTCCGGCATCACAGCTCCCGGTGCACCTTGGTGTTGGAGGCCTGGGCGCGGGGGCGCAGGACCAGGAGGTCCACGTTGACATGGCTGGGGCGGGTGACCGCCCAGGTGATCGTCTCGGCCACGTCGTCGGCGGTGAGGGGCTCGGCCACGCCCTGGTAGACCTTCTCCGCCCGCTCCGTGTCGCCGCCGAAGCGGGTCAGCGCGAACTCGTCCGTCTTGACCATGCCGGGGGCGATCTCGATCACCCGGACCGGCAGGCCGACGATCTCCAGGCGCAGCGTCTCGGCGAGGACGTGCGCGCCGTGCTTGGCGGCCACATAGCCGCCGCCGCCCTCGTAGGTGCCGTGGCCCGCCGTGGAGGACACCACGACCACCACGCCGTCGCCGCTCGCCTCCAGCTTCGGGAGCAGGGCCTGCGTGAGGTTCAGGGTGCCGAGGACGTTCGTCTCGTACATCGTGCGCCAGTCGGCCGGGTCGCCGGTGGCCACCGGGTCCGCGCCCAGGGCTCCGCCGGCGTTGTTGACCAGCACGCCGATCGTCTGGAAGGCCGTGGCGAACTCGTCGACGGCCGCGCGGTCCGTCACGTCCAGCTGGTAGGCCGTCGCCGCGTGGCCGGCCGCGTTGATCTCCTTCGCCAGTGCCTCGATGCGGTCCACGCGGCGGGCCGTGAGGACGACGCGGTATCCGGCCTCGGCGAGCTGCCGGGCCGTGGCGGCGCCGATGCCGCTGCTCGCACCCGTGACGACGGCGATGCGGGAGGCTGCGGACGGGGCGGCGGGGGCCATGGGCTGCTCCTGGGAGAGAGAAGGGTCGGCGCCCCTCCAGCGTAGGCGAGGGTCAGGCGCCGTTCCTTGGGGCCCACATGATCACGGCCATGCCGGCCAGGCAGATCAGGGCTCCGGTGATGTCCCAGCGGTCGGGCCGGAAGCCGTCGGCGACCACGCCCCACAGGAGCGAGCCGGCCACGAAGATCCCGCCGTACGCGGCCAGGATGCGGCCGAAGTGCGCGTCCGGCTGGAAGGTGGCGACGAAACCGTAGGCGCCCAGGGCCAGGACCCCGCCGGTCATCCACAGCCAGCCGCGGTGTTCGCGTACGCCCTGCCAGACCAGCCAGGCGCCGCCGATCTCGAACAGCGCGGCGACGACGAACAGGGCGGCGGAGCGGAGGATCGACATGCGGGCAGCTTCGCACGCGGGTGTGGTGTCACCTGTTGGAGGGCGGTGGACGACCGGCTGGCGTGGCATACATCCGTACGGCATACGGGACGCGGTCCGAGTGACGAGGTCTGAGGCGAGGTGGTGTGCGGATGAGGTCGTGGGTGCTGGGTGCGTGTGGTGCCGTACTGGTGGCCGCGGGTGTGGCCGGGCCGGCCGGGGCCGCTGCCGCGCCCGAGGCCGATCTGTCCTTTCACGGGAGTGCCGTCATGGACGGGGACCGGGTGGAGGTCCGGGTCAGTCCGCACAACGACGGGCCCGAGGCCGTGTCGGGCGCGAGTGTGCAGCTGCGCTGGTCGGTGCCGCTCGCCGAGGAGCAGCAGCTGCCGGACGGGTGTGCGCGGACGGACGAGCGGACGGTGGTGTGCGGCACCGGGGCGCTGGCCCCGGGCGAGTCCGGGGAGCAGCTCGGGGTGACCGTGCGGCTCGCCGAGGAGCCGTCGGAGGTCACGCTGGAGGTGGACACCGCCTGGAACGGTGGCGCGGTCGACAAGGACCGCTCGAACGACCAGCTGAAGGTCCTCGTCCTCGACACCGGGGACGCGTACGCCTTCTGAGGTGCCCGGACCGTCGTACGATCTCTGCACCACGCAGGCGAAGGGGAGTGCGGCATGGCCGGGAACGGGACCGGGCGGTCCAGGCTACTGGCGGAGCTGGGCGTGGTGTCCCGGCGGTACATGGCGTCGTACGCCCTGTTCAACCAGGCCGTGGCCGACCGGATCGGGCTGCACCCCACCGACCTGCAGTGCCTGAACCTGCTCACGCTGGAGGTGGAGCCGGTCACCACGGGCCGGGTCGCGGAGCTGACGGGGCTGACGACCGGGTCGGCCACCCGGCTGGTGGACCGGCTGGAGCGGGCGGGGTACGTCGTACGGCAGCGGGACGACACGGACCGGCGGCGGGTGCTGGTGGCGACCGTGCCGGAGAAGATCGCCGAGTTCGGGCGGATGTGGGACGCGCTGGCCGGTGACTGGTCCCGGATCTTCGACGAGCTGGACGACGCCGAACTGGCCGTGATCATCCGGCACATGGAGCGGACCGTGGAGTTCGGCGGGGAGCAGATCGCCCGGTTGCGGGAGCAGCGCTAGACGTTCTCCGCGTCGTACTGCTCGCGGGCCTCCTGTACCTCGTCGAAGTGGGTCTCCGCCCACTGCTTCACCGCGGTCAGCAGGCCGGCGAGGCTGCGGCCGAGCGGGGTGAGTGCGTAGTCGACCCGGACCGGGACGGACGGGGTGACCGTGCGGGAGACGATGCCGTCGCGTTCCAGGGTGCGCAGGGTCTGGGTGAGCATCTTGGGGCTGACGCCGGCGATCTTGCGGCCGATGTCGCTGTAGCGCATGGGGTCGGGGGACAGGGCGGCGACGACGAGGCTGACCCATTTGTCGCTGAGCCTGCCGAGGAGGTGGTTGGTGGGGCAGGCGGCGAGGAAGGCGTCGTAGTCGATACGGGCCTGCTCGCGCCGCTGGGCTGCGGTTGTGGTCGCCATGGCTCTCCTCCGGGTCCCCTACGCACTCTCAGGTAACTACTTACCGATGGATAGTAGCTCTCCTAGGGTTGGTGCTGCGGCCGGGAAATTGCCGCGAAGTACATCAAATGCCTTGTAATCGGGGAGAGTTGACATGCGTGCTGCTGTGGTGACGACGTTCGGTGGTCCGGAGGCCGTGGAGATCGTGGACGTGGCGGTGCCGGAGCCGGGGGCCGGGCAGGTGCGGATCAAGGTGGCGGCCAGTGCCGTGAACCCCGTGGACCTGGCCGTGCGGGCCGGTCTCTTCGGCGGCGCGGGCCGGACGCTGGGGCTCGGCTGGGACGTGGCCGGGACGGTGGACGCGGTGGGGGTGGCCGCGGCCTGGCAGGTGGGTGACGAGGTGGTGGCCCTCGCGGGCGGCGTGGCCGATCCGCTGGGCGCGCACGCCGAGTACGTCGTCGTGGCGACGGACGCCGTGGCCAAGGCCCCGGCCACGGTGGACGCGGTGCACGCCGGCACCCTGCCGCTGAACGCGCTGACCGCCGTCCAGGCCCTCGACCTGCTGGAACTGGAGCCGGGCGGGTCGCTGCTGGTGACCGGTGCGGCGGGCGCGGTGGGCGGGTTCGCGGTGCAGCTGGCCGCGCACCGGGGGATCGCGGTGACCGGGCAGGCCCGGGCGGCCGACGAGGAGCTGGTGAGGTCCCTGGGGGCCGCGGACTTCACGCCCGAGGGGGTCGCGCCGGGGAGCGTGGACGCGGTGCTGGACGCGGCGATGCTCGGCGAGCCGGCGCTGGAGTGGGTCCGCGACGGGGGTGCCTTCGTCAGCGCCCGGCCCGGCCAGCAGCCCGCCCCGGTCCGCGGGGTGCGGACCACGTCCGTGGCGGTGAGCGCCGACGGGGCCCGCCTGGCGGAGCTGGTCCGGCTGGTGGACGAAGGGGTGCTGAGCCTTCGGGTGGCTGAGACGTTCGGCCTGGAGGAGGCGGTGAAGGCGCACGTGCGGCTGGCCGAGGGCGGGGTGCGCGGACGGCTGGTGCTGGTGCCGTAGCGGGGGCCTCCTGGGGCGCGGGCGGTGCGGCTCGGGGCCTGTGTCGACGGGGTGCGGCTGGTGGACGAAGGGGTGCTGAGCCTCCCCGGCCTCTAGGGTGCGGGCATGAAGATCATTGAGCTGGAGCCGGGGGATCCGCGGCTCGGGGCCGAGGTGCTGCCTGTGCTGCGGGAGCTGCGTCCGCATCTGACCGAGGAGCTGTTCGCCCGGGTGTATGCGGAGGGGAGTCCGCAGGGGCTGCGGTTCTCCGCCGCGTACGACGAGGACGGGGCCTGTGTGGGGGTGGCCGGCTGGCGGGTGCTGGTCAACACCGTCTCGCTGCGTCAGCTCTACGTCGACGACCTGGTGACCAGCCCGGCCGCCCGGTCCGGCGGAGTCGGCCGGGCACTCCTCGGACACCTGGAGGAGCGCGGCCGGGCGCTCGGCTGTCATGAGCTGAACCTCGACTCGGGCACCCAGCGCACCGCCGCTCACCGCTTCTACCTGCGGGAACGGATGGAGATCGGGGCCTTCCACTTCGTGAAGCCGCTGTAGGGGGGAGGCGTAGGGAAGGGGGGAATAGCTCGGACCCAGGCGCCGTTCCAGGGGTATAGTTGAACAGTCAACAACCTGGAGGGTGAGCGACCATGCAGTTCGGGATCTTCACGGTCGGCGACGTCACGCCGGACCCCACCACGGGGCGTACGCCGACCGAGCGCGAGCGGATCAAGGCCATGGTCGCCATCGCGCTCAAGGCCGAGGAGGTCGGGCTCGACGTGTTCGCCACCGGCGAGCACCACAACCCGCCCTTCGTGCCGTCCTCGCCGACCACGATGCTCGGCTACATAGCCGCGAAGACGGAGAAGCTGATCCTCTCCACGTCCACGACCCTCATCACCACCAACGACCCGGTGAAGATCGCGGAGGACTTCGCGATGCTCCAGCACCTGGCCGACGGGCGGATGGACCTGATGATGGGGCGCGGCAACACCGGGCCGGTGTACCCGTGGTTCGGGCAGGACATCCGGCAGGGCATCAACCTGGCCATCGAGAACTACGCCCTGCTCCACCGGCTGTGGCGCGAGGACGTCGTCGACTGGAAGGGGAAGTTCCGGAGCCCGCTGCAGGGGTTCACGTCGACACCGCGGCCCCTGGACGGCGTACCGCCGTTCGTCTGGCACGGCTCCATCCGCTCCCCGGAGATCGCCGAGCAGGCCGCGTACTACGGCGACGGCTTCTTCCACAACAACATCTTCTGGCCCGCCGACCACACCAAGCAGATGGTCGAGCTGTACCGGACCCGCTACGCCCACTACGGGCACGGCACGCCGGAGCAGGCGATCGTCGGGCTCGGCGGCCAGGTGTTCATGCGCCGCAACTCGCAGGACGCGGTGCGTGAGTTCCGGCCGTACTTCGACAACGCGCCGGTCTACGGGCACGGGCCGTCGCTGGAGGACTTCACCGAGCAGACCCCGCTGACCGTGGGCTCCCCGCAGCAGGTGATCGAGAAGACGCTGAGCTTCCGCGAGTACGCCGGCGACTACCAGCGTCAGCTGTTCCTGATGGACCACGCGGGGCTGCCGCTCAAGACCGTGCTGGAGCAGCTCGACATGCTGGGCGAGGAGGTCGTACCGGTGCTGCGCAAGGAGTTCGCGAACGGCCGCCCGGCGAACGTGCCGGAGGCTCCCACCCACGCTTCCCTGCTCGCCAAGAACGAGGTGACCACCGTATGAAGCTCGTCGTCGTCTCGGCGGGGCTGAGCGTCCCGTCCTCCAGCCGGCTGCTGGCCGACCGGCTGGCCGCCGCCGTGGACCGTCACACGCCGGTGGAGATCCAGGTGGTCGAGCTGCGCGACCTCGCGGTCGAGATCGCGCACAACTTCACCAACGGTTTCCCGGGCCGCGCCCTGGCCGCCGCGCTGGACGCGGTGACGGAGGCGGACGGGCTGATCGTGGTCACGCCGGTGTTCACCGCGTCTTACAGCGGGCTGTTCAAGTCGTTCTTCGACGTGCTGGACAAGGACGCCCTGGCGGGCAAGCCGGTGCTGATCGCGGCGACCGGCGGTACGGCGCGGCACTCCCTGGTGCTGGAGCACGCGCTCCGTCCGCTCTTCGCCTACCTGCGGGCCGTGGTCGTGCCCACCGCCGTGTACGCCGCCTCGGAGGACTGGGGCGCGGAGGGCCTGCCCGAGCGGACCGAGAAGGCCGCGGGGGAGCTGGCCGCCCTGATGCAGGGGCTGTCGGCGGCCCGGCCGGCCAAGGACGACAGCGCCGTGGTGCCCTTCGCGGAGCAGCTGGCGCGACTGAGCGCCTGACGGTGAAAAGACGGTAGGCCTCCGGTCGAGGTTGCCCCTGTGACGGTGAGAGCCGGGTAAAAAGGGTGATCGTAGACCCGCTCGTCCCGGCCGAACCGCCGGAGGCCTTGGCAGACTGGGGATGTGCCCCAGACTGTGCTGCTCGCCGAAGACGACCGTGCCATCCGTCACGCCCTGGAGCGTGCCCTGAGCCTGGAGGGGTACGAGGTGACGGCGGTGGCCGACGGCGTGGAAGCGCTGGCGCAGGCCCACAAGACCCCGCCGGACGTGCTCCTGCTCGACGTGATGATGCCGGGCATCGACGGGCTCCAGGTCTGCCGGGTGCTGCGGGCCGAGGGCGACCGCACCCCGATCCTCATGCTCACCGCCCTGGTGGAGACCGCCGACCGGATCGCGGGCCTGGACGCCGGCGCCGACGACTACGTGGTCAAGCCCTTCGACGTGGAGGAGGTCTTCGCGCGGCTGCGGGCCCTGCTGCGCCGTACCAGTCCGGTGGCCGCGGGCGGTGGCAGCGCGGCTCCCGGCGGTGACGGCGGGCGGGAGGTGCAGGTCTCCGACCGGCAGGTGGAGGCCGCGGGGATCCGTATGGACCTCCAGGCCCGCCGGGCCTGGCGCGGCCGGCGTGAGCTGGAGCTGACCCGCACCGAGTTCGAGCTGCTGGAGCTGCTGGTCCGCAACGCCGGCATCGTCCTCGACCACTCCACGATCTACGACCGTATCTGGGGCTACGACTTCGGGCCCGGCTCGAAGAACCTCGCCGTGTACGTCGGCTACCTGCGCCGCAAGCTGGACGAGCCCGGGGCTCCCCAGCTGATCCACACCGTCCGGGGCGTGGGTTACGTGCTGCGGGAGGACTAGTGGGCCGCCGCTGGCGGCTGCCGGCCGGGCCCCGGCCCAAGCTCGTCTCCCTGCGCACCACCTTCGCGGTGTCCTTCGCGGCCGTCACCGCCGCCGTGACGATCCTCGTCGGCATCCTGTCCTACGGCTCCGCGGCGCGCCTGGTCCGGGTCGACCAGCAGTCGGTGTTCACGCAGGTCGTGCAGGACGTGCAGGACGAGGTACGGCAGCACGAGATGGTCCCGGAGGACTTCTCCTCCTCCCGCCCCGGTCATGACCTGGTCCGGCCGGCCCGGACCGACGTACAGGTGCTCGGCGCGCAGGGGCAGATCGTCGACCACGGCAGTCCGGTGCTGCCCGTCACCGCCCGGGACAAGGCCGTGGCCACCGCGCAGGGGGCCGGCCGGGTGGTCCAGCACAAGGACGTCCGGGTCGCCGAGGACCTGTTCCGCATCGCCACCGTGTCGCTCGGCGACGGGAAAGGCGCGGTGCAGGTCGCGCAGGAGTTCAGCGACACCGAGGATCTGCTGCGGGCGCTGCAGCAGCGGACGCTGATCCTGATGGCGGCGGTCGTGGTGGCCGCGGGGCTGTTCGGCTGGTGGCTGGCCCGCCGGATCACCCGGCGCCTGGTGATACTCACCTCCGCCGCGGAGGACGTGGCCCGCACCCGGCAGCTGGGCATCGAGGTGCCGGTCGCGGGTCTGGACGAGGTGGGGCGGCTCGGGCGTGCCTTCGACCGGATGCTGGGGCGGCTCGCGCAGTCCGAGGAGGATCAGCGGCGGCTGGTCCAGGACGCGGGGCACGAGCTGCGGACGCCGCTGACGTCGTTGCGTACGAACATCTCGCTGCTGCGCAGGATCGACGAGCTTCCGCCGGCGACTCGGGAGGAACTCGTCGCCGATCTCACGCAGGAGGCACGGGAGTTGACCGATCTGGTCAATGAGCTGGTCGATCTCGCGGCGGGACAGTCCGACACGGAGCCGCCGCAGCGGGTGGATCTCGCCGATATCGCGGAGGACGTGATGGGGCTGGCCAAGCGGCGTACGGGGCGGGAGATCGTGTTGCGGACCAGTGGGGACACGCGGACGGACGGGCGGCCGGGGATGCTGCAGCGGGCGTTGTCCAATCTGGTCGAGAACGCGGCGAAGTTCGATCGGGGCGGGAAGGAGCCGATCGAGATCAACATCATGGGGCCTTCGCGGCCGGGGGCCGTGCGGGTGGAGGTCTTGGACCGGGGGCCCGGGATCGCGGAGGGGGATCTGATTCGGATCTTCGACCGGTTCTACCGGGCCGCCGATGCGCGGTCTCTGCCGGGGTCGGGGCTCGGGTTGTCCATCGTGCGTGAGGTTGCCATGGCGCACGGTGGGGCGCCGTTCGCCTTTCGGCGGGAAGGGGGCGGGGCGGTGATCGGGTTCACGGTGGGGGGCGGGGTCTGACGCGGGCTGCCTGCGGCGCTTCGGCGGACACGGCCGCCTCGGCTTCGCCGTCGGCGGGTGCGGGTGGGCGGGGGCTGTTCCCCGTGGCTGTTGGGGGTCATGATCGGGGCGGAATGTTGCCTCGGGAGGGGAGTTCCCGTGCTCAGTGATCAGGAGGCTGCTGCCCTTGCTTGTGTCGACGAGGCGGCCGTCGGGCGGATGCTGATGGAGCTGATCCGGATTCCGAGTGTGACCGGGAGCGCCGCCGAGTCGGAGATTCAGCATCTGCTGGGCGGGTGGCTGGAGCGGCTCGGGCTCGAGGTCGATCTGTGGTCCATGGATCTGCCCGCGCTGCTGGCCGATCCGGCGTTTCCCGGTATGGAGGTGCCGCGCGAAGAGGCGTGGGGGCTGGTGGGGCTCACCGAGGGGGGCGGTGACGGGCCGACGTTGATTCTCCAGGGGCATGTGGACGTCGTACCGCCCGGGGATCTCGCCGCCTGGGACGGGGATCCGTTCGTGCCGCGGGTGGTCGGGGACGACCTCATGTACGGGCGGGGGGCCTGTGACATGAAGGCGGGGGTCGTCGCCCATCTCGCCGCGCTCGCCGCCATCCGGGCCGCGGGGCTTCGACTGCGGGGGCGGGTTGCCGTGCATTTCGTCGTGGGGGAGGAGGACGGTGGGATCGGTGCGTTCGGCACCCTGAAGCGGGGGTACGGCGGTGACGCCTGCGTCATCACCGAGCCGACCGGAGGGACGCTCATCACCGCCAACGCCGGTGCGCTGACCTTCCGCCTCTCCGTGCCGGGCAAGGCCGCCCACGCCAGCTCGCGGGACGCCGGCGTCAGCGCCATCGACGCCTACCTGCCGCTCCACGAGGCGCTGGCCCGCCTGGAGGCGTCCCGCAACGCCGACCCCTCGCCGCTGATGGCCGAGTACCCGATCCCGTACGCCCTCTCCGTCGGCACCCTGCGGTCCGGTGACTGGGCGAGCAGCGTGCCCGACCTGCTGGTCGCCGAGGGGCGGCTCGGGGTGCTGCTGGGCGAGGAACCGGCCGAGGCGCGCGCTGAGTTCGAGCGGTGTGTGGCCGAGGTCTGCGCCGGGCACCCCTGGCTGCGGGAGCATCCGGCGAGCGTGAGCTGGACGGGTGGGCAGTTCGCGAGCGGGCGGCTTGCGGAGGGGCATCCGTTGCGGGACGAGGTGCGCGACGCCTGCGCCGACGCCAACGGCTGGGCCAGTCGGCCCCGGGAGCGCGGGGCGCCGTACGGGAGCGATCTGCGCCTGTACACCGGGGCCGGGATCCCGACGCTGCAGTACGGGCCGGGGGACGTGCGGGTCGCGCACAGCCCCCGGGAGTGTGTGTCCCTTCGTGAGGTGGTGGAGGTGGCGCGGACCCTCGTGCTCACCGTGCTGCGGACTACCGGGGTGAAGTGACCTCCGGGCAGGTCCGGTGCCTGCGGCGGGTGAGGGCCGGGAGTGCGGGTGGGGCGAGGAAGCCCTCCGCCCGGGCGCTCGCCAGGCCGATGCGCGGGATGTCGCTGCTCTTCGCGAACAGCAGGAACCGCGGCTCCCACACCGGGCGGTACTTGGCGTTCGCGCGGTACAGGGACTCGATCTGCCACCAGCGGGAGAAGAAGGTGAGGACCGAGCGCCAGAGGCGGAGCACGGGCCCGGCGCCGAGACGGGAGCCGCGTTCGAAGACCGAGCGGAACATCGCGAAGTTCAGGGACACCCGCTGGACACCCAGCTCCTCGGCCCGCAGCAGGAGTTCCACGACCATGTACTCCATCAGGCCGTTCTCGCAGTCGCGGTCGCGGCGCATCAGGTCGAGGGAGAGGCCCTGTTCGCCCCAGGGGACGAAGCTGAGCAGGGCCCGGGGGACGTCGTCCGCGTCCCGGCACTCGAGCATCACGCAGCGGCCGTCGCCGGGGTCGCCGAGGCGGCCCAGGGCCATGGAGAAGCCGCGTTCGGTGGTGCCGTCGCGCCAGTGGTCGGCGCGGTCGACGAGGAGGGCCATCTCCTCGTCGGGGATCTCCTCGTGGCGGCGGATGCGGACCGTGTAGCCGGCCCTGCGGACGCGGTTGTGGGCCTGGCGGACCACGCGCATGGCCCGGCCTTCGAGGGTGAAGTCGGCCAGGTCGACGATCGCCTCGTCACCCAGTTCGAGGGCGTCAAGACCGTGGCGGGCGTAGACGGTGCCGGCCTCCTCGCTCGCGCCCATGACGGCCGGCGTCCAGGCGTGGCGGCGGGCCTCGGCCAGCCAGGCGTCGATGGCGCCGGGCCAGGCCTCGAGGTCGCCGAGGGGGTCGCCGGAGGCCAGGCTGACGCCGCCGACGACGCGGTAGGTGACGGCCGCCTTGCCGCTGGGGGAGAAGACGACGGCCTTGTCGCGGCGCAGGGCGAAGTAGCCGAGGGAGTCGCGTTCGCCGTGCCGGTCCAGCAGCGCGCGCAGCTTCCGCTCGTCCTCGGCGGCCAGCAGGCAGGCGCCTCGGGGGGCGCGGAAGCAGGCGTAGAGGACCAGGAGGAAGGTCGCCGCGATCAGGACGTTGACGATCACGTCCGTCCAGCGGGGGGCGTCGACGGCGTCGACACGGTCGGCGAGCGGGCCGACGCTGATGCCGCGCAGCAGGGTGTAGGCGATCTCGTCCTTGAGGGTGGCGCCGGGCAGCTTGTTGGTCGCGTGTACGAGCAGGGTGCCGAGGGCGGCGCTGAGCAGGGTGCCGCCGGTGCCCACGGCGAGCGCCAGGCGCGGGTTGGAGCGGTCACCGATGGCGTCGAACTCGCGCCGGCCGAGCAGCAGGGCGGCCACGAACAGGCCGGTCAGGGCGGCGGAGAGCCAGTTGAAGAGGTGCTCGCGGTAGGGGTCGCGGGTGAGGGCGAGGACGTAGAGGGAGAAGAGCGGGCCGGCCAGGAGGAGGTTGAAGACCCAGGCGGCACGCTTGCGGCGGCGCATCACGACCGCGAGGAAGAGGGCGAGGGCCGCCGAGCCCAGGCCGGCGGTGGCCAGGTACGGCGTGAAGAACGCGCCCCCGTTGTGCTCGTGCACCTCCTCGCGGAACGGCAGCGAGACGACCGCCACGATGTTGAGCACCACCTGCAGACGCAGGTACCAGACGGTGGCCGTCGCCGCCCGCTTCCGCAGCCGGCCGTCACCGGTGCGCGGGAAGGAGATGCGGGCGCGAGGTTTGCGCTGAGCGGGGACCTGTGGGGTGTTCAGGCTCGACTGCTGTGCGGGCATGGTGGCGGGCACCTTGGGGAGGGGGACGGGGCAACGCTGACCCTACAGCTCGTAGGGTACCGCTCATGTGTACGGGTGTACGCATGTCTGCGCACAGGATCTCATCCCGAGCCTTCCCCGCCGCGCCGGGCCGCCGCCAGGGTCCACGCCAGGTTGCCCGCCGCCGCCCCGGCCGCCACCACGGCGACGATCACCCCGCCGGTCGCCAGGCCGTCGCTGAACAGGTGCGGGCGCCGGTCGAGGCTGTGCAGCCCGAAGCCGCACAGCTCGTACACGCCGACGGCGGCGACGAGGAGGCTGCCGACCAGCAGGGTCAGCGTCGGGGCGAGACCGCGCACACCGGCCTCCCGTGCTGGGCTCGGCTCCGTTTCCGTGTGCTGCATGGTGTTCCCCCGATGAACAGACGTGTGGCCGTTGGCGGTTGGGAACCTACATTACGTAGGGTCGGTAGGGTCGGCGGTGTGCGGATATATCTGAGTGTGGACATGGAGGGCATCACCGGGCTCGTCGACGCCGACGACGTCCAGCCCGGCGGCCGGGACTACGAGCGGGGCCGCTCCATGATGGCCGAGGACGTCAACGCGGCCGTGCGAGGCGCGCTGGCGGCGGGCGCGACGGACATCCTCGTGAACGACGCCCACGGGCCGATGCGCAACCTGCTGCCCGAGGCGCTGCACCCGGCCGCCCGCCTGGTCCGCGGCAAGCCCAAGCAGATGGGCATGCTGGAGGGGCTCGGGCCCGAGTACGACGCCGCGCTCTGTGTCGGCTACCACTCCCGCGCCGGTGCCCTGGGCGTGCTCAGCCACAGCTTCATGGGCCACGAGATCGAGGACATCTGGCTGGACGGCCGCCCCGTCGGGGAGATCGGCCTCGCCCACGCCACCGCGGCGGCCCTGGGCGTCCCCGTGGTGGCCCTCACGGGTGACGACGCCGCGTGCGCGGAGATGACGGCGTGGGACGCGTCGGTCGTCACCGTCCCCGTGAAGTACGCCCACGACCGGTTCGCGGCCAGACTGCGCCCGGCGGCCGAGGCGCGCGAGGCCATCGAGGAGGGCGTGGCGCGGGCGCTGACTCAGCGGCCCGCGCTCCCGTCGGCCCCCGCCGCCGAGGCGACCCTCGCCGTCCGCTGGCAGTCCGCCTCGGTCGCGTCCACGCTGCTCGGCATACCCGGGGTCACCGCGGACGACAGCCGGACGGTCCGGGTGAGCGGCGATCTTCCGTCCCTGTACCGGCTGTTCGGGGTGTGGATGCGCGTGGCGGCCTCGCTCACCAACCAGCCGCCGTACTGCTAGGGCCCGCGAGCCTCAGCCGAACCGTCCCGCCACGTAGTCCGCCGTGCGCTGGTCCGCCGGGGCGTTGAACATCTGCTCGGTCTGGCCGTGTTCGACGATGCCGCCGGGGGTGCCCTGCTCGGCGAGGAAGAAGGCGCACTGGTCGGAGACGCGGGCCGCCTGCTGCATGTTGTGCGTGACGATCACGATCGTGACCTGGCCCGCGAGTTCGTGGATGGTCTCCTCGACCCGGCGGGTGGAGGTCGGGTCGAGCGCCGAGCACGGCTCGTCCATGAGCAGCACCTGGGGCCGTACGGCCAGCGCGCGGGCGATGCACAGGCGCTGCTGCTGGCCGCCCGACAGCGCGCCGCCGGGCTGGCGGAGCCGGTCGCGGACCTCCTTCCACAGGCCCGCCCGGCTCAGCGACTCCTCCACCAGCTCGTCCTTCTGGCGGCGGCTCACGCGCGTGCCCGTGAGCTTGAGGCCGGCCACCACGTTGTCGTAGATCGACATCGCGGGGAACGGGTTGGGCTTCTGGAAGACCATGCCGATCCGGCGGCGGGCGTCGGTCAGGCGGCGCTCGGGGGCGTAGATGTCCTCGCCCTCGAAGAGCACCTCGCCGCCGAAGGCCGCGCCGGGGATCAGCTCGTGCATGCGGTTGAGGGTGCGCAGGAAGGTCGACTTGCCGCAGCCGGAGGGGCCGATCAGGGCCGTCACCCGGCCCGCGGGCATGGTCAGCGAGACCCGGCTGAGCACCTGGTGGCCGCCGAACCAGGCCGAGACCGCGCGGGCCTCCAGGGTGGCGGGCGCGGCGCCGGGGACGGGGGCGGGGGCTGCCACAGGCAGTACGGCGGTGTCGGTCACGTCGGTTTCGGTCACTGCGGTCTCGGTCATGGTGGCCACCTCTGGTCGGGCAGGGTTACAGCAGATTCGGGAGCAGTTCGGTGGTGCGTGTGGCGACCTGGAGGCCCAGCACGGCGACGACCGGCGCGAAGACGATCCACGTCTGGTGGCGGCCCCAGCGGTGCCACGTCCACACCGCGGCGACGGACGCGAGGAGCAGCGCCTGCAGCCACAGCACCAGCGGCCAGGGCACCCCGGAGGGGCGGGCCAGCGGCTGCTCGGCGTCCGGCAGCGTGCCGGAGCGGATCACGGCCGCCGGGGTCTGGAAGGGCGCGGAGATCAGGTCGGCGTCGACGCGCAGGATGCCGCCCGGCATGAAACGGGGGCCGGTCGCGGTGACCAGCACCAGGCGGCCCTTGCCCGCTGCCGCGGGGACGGGGGCCGGGTCGCCGGCCCGCCGCACGTCGATGACCTGGTACGTGGCCTTGCCCTGGCCGGTGGTCACGGTGAAGGTGTCGCCCGCGGCGAGGTCGGCCAGGTGCCCGAACGGGGCGCCGTACGCGGCCGCCCGGCCCATCAGCACGCTGGTCCCTGCCTGCCCGGGCATCGGGGTGTCCCGGCGGTGACCGGGGCCGTCGGTCGTGACGGCGGAGTCGGTGCCCTCGAACACGACCTGGTTCAGGCCGAGACTCGGTACGTCGATGAGCGCGACCGGTGTGCCCGGCGCGAGCAGCTTGCCCTGCTGGTCGGTCTGGGCCACGGGCGCCGTGCCCAGGGCGAGCTGCTCGCGCAGCTCGTCGAACGCGGCGTGCTGCGCGCTGTGCTGCTGGACGCCGCTGACGAGCAGCAGCTGGGCGGTGATGCCGAGCAGCAGGGCGGCGAGGCTGAGCAGGCCGCCGCGGGCCAGGTGGCGGACGGCGGTGACGCCGCGGACGCGGGTGCGCGGCGCGGCCGGTGCGAGCGTGGTCGGTACGGCGACGGTCACGTCGGCCCGCCTCCTTCGCTGGGGGTGGGGGCCGCCGGGGAGACCGGGCGAGGTCTCCCCGGCGGCCGGTCGGGTCAGGTGGACTTGATGGTGAAGTTGGCGCCGGTCTTGGCCGCGACCGTGGCCGAGCCCGCGTAGAAGGCGTGCAGCGTGTGCTTGCCGCGGCTCAGCTTCGGCAGGGTGATGGTCACCTTGCCGCCGCTCAGCTTGCCGGTGGCGAGCACCTTGGAGCCCTCGTAGACGCGCACGGTGCCGCCCGGGGTGGTGCCGGTCGCGGTGACCTTCACGGTGACCTTGGCCTGGGCGGTGTGGCTGATGGAGGAGGGGGCGGTGGAGCTGACCGACGCCGTCGCCTTGGTGATCTTCAGCGTGGCCGTGGTCGAGGACGCGTTGAGCTTGCTGTTGCCCGCGTAGGAGACGGACAGCGTGTGCGTGGTGACCTTGAGGTGGTTCGACAGGCCGATGGTGACCTTGCCGGACGCGTCCAGGGTGCCGGTGCCGAGGACGGTGGTGCCCTCCTTCACCGTGACCTTGCCGGTCGGGGCCACACCGTGCGAGCCGGCGACGGTGACGACGACCTTCGGGGTCTTGCCGTACGCGGTGGTCGCGGCGGTCGCCGTGGTGGTGCTCTTGAACTTCACCGAGCCGGACCAGGCGGCCGCGGCACCGGTGCCGTTGAGGTTGGCGCCGGCGACCGTGGCGCTGTAGGCGCCGTTGGCCAGGCCCGTGAAGGTGTACGAGGTGGCGCTCGCCGGAACGTCCTTGACGGTGACGGCGCCGTCGGGGGCGGTCAGCGTGATCCGGTAGTCGGTGAGCGGCAGACCGGTGGGGGCCGGGGCGGTCCAGGACAGCTTCAGGCTCGCGTCGCCCGGGGCGCCCTTCAGCCCGGTCGGCGCGGAGGGCGTGGAGGTGTCGATGCCCGACTCCTCCAGGCCGCCCAGCTTGGCGTGCTTGTTCACGCTGACGGAGCCGTTGTACGCCTCGTTCACGAAGCCGAAGCTCGCGATGACACCCTCGGCGGCGTCCGAGGCCAGCGCGGCGTCGTGGCTGCCGGTGGTCACGAAGACGTCGTAGAGGTCCTTGTCGAAGAAGATGCTGTTCGGGTCGATCGCCCGGGACGGCACGACGTTGTAGACGTCACGGCCGAAGGTGGCGTTCTCGTAGTAGGCGTTGACCGGGGCGAGCTTGCCGTTCACCGTCGTCACCGGGCTGGTGGCACCGGTGTCGCCGGGCAGCTGCACGGCGGCGAGGTGACCGCCCGCGGCCGCCGCGTCCTTGCTGAAGTCGGGGGCCACGCCGTTGTTCTGGGCGATCCAGGAACCGACCGAGAAGGGCACCAGCGCGCCGTCCTCGGTGAGGGCCGCATTGGCCTGGTTCTCCTGGACCGTCGGGATGTTCGGGGAGAGCGTGGCGTCCGTCAGGCCGATCGCCGCCAGGAAGAACTTGCGGGTGCCCGAGCCGCTCTGCGGGATCTTCGGGTGCACGGTCTGGCCGCCCACCTGGGTGAGCGCACCGGAGTAGATGTCGTGCAGCTGGTCCTGCGTCAGGCTGTTCAGCGCCGAGCCCTTCACCGCGACGCCGACCGCGTCCCGGGCGAACGGGATGTAGGTGAGCGCGGTGCCGGAGGTGGACGGGCCGCTGGAGGAGCGGGCGAAGTCGACCTGGCCCTTGATGGCGACGCCGGAGGAGTCCGGGTACTTGTCGCCGGTCAGCGACTCGCTCAGCGCCAGGCGGCCCTTGCCGGAGCCGTTGGGGCGCAGGAAGGACGGGCCGCCCGAGCGGGTGGTGATGTTCGAGGTGGTGGAGCCGGTGCCGGGCTCGATCGCGTCGTAGGAGGCGATGCCCGCGCCACCTGCCGACTTCACGGCCGTACCGGAGTAGCTCTTGCCGTTGACGGTGTCGCCGGCCAGGGCGTTGAGCACGTCCTGGGTGGTGTCGGAGCCCACGCCGACCAGCTGGCGGAAGGTACCGGTCGGGGTGGGGTCGGCGTACGCCGGGCTGGCCAGAGCCAGGCCGCCGGCCACCACGGCGGCGGCGACGAGCGCCGCCGTAGAGCGCGTTCTGCGCATCGGGAGTCTCCTGACGGTAGTGCGTCGGTGCGGGAGAGGGGATCTGGCAGGGTGGTACGGGCCGTCCGCCCCGACTGCCTTTCGGGGCGGGCGGCCGTCTGTGGGGGCGCCCGGTGCGGGCGTCCCGGTCCGGGGGCCCTAGGGCAGCCGCCTGCGCAGCCGCTCGGGCAGGGTGAAGGCCGGTACGACGGTCACCGTGCGGCCGCCGGGCAGCGGCACCCGCAGGGGCAGCCGAATCCGGCTGCCGCCCGCGAAGGGCGCGCCGAGTCCGGCGAACGCGCCGAGCGCGGCACCGACCGGTACGGCGTAGCGGAGCGGATTGGCCGGGTCGGCGGGCGTGTTGCCGGCGGCTGTGGTCTCCACGGCCTTTCCGCCGTCGTACGAGGCCTGGGCGCTGGGCGTGGCGCTCGCGCCGCCGTCCGCTCCCGTGCCGCCGTCGCCCGACGTGCCGCCGGAGGTGGCGCCGCCCGACCCGTCGCCGGTGCCGCCGGAGGTGTCGCCGCCGCCGGTCCCGCCCGAGCCCGAGTCACCGCCGGTGGAGTGCGGCCCCTTGTAGTGCAGGAGGGCGTCGGCCGCCCGCAGCGCGCGGTCGCGCAGGGTGCGGGAGAGCGGGGCGTAACCGTCGGGCAGGCGGCCCGGGTCGGCGCCGCTGACCTGCCCGGCGCCCGCCGCGTAGCGCAGCAGCGCCGCGTAGTCCGCGCGGGCGTCGGCCTTCAGCGAGCCCGGCCGTACGGCCGCGTAGACCAGCTGGGCCAGCGGGTAGGCGCCCTTCGCCTTGGCGTTCGCCGGGGTGATCTCGGCGACGTCCTTGCCGGAGGCGCTCTTGGCGGCCTCGGTCAGGGCGGTGGCGGTGGGGGCGACGAACTTGCCCGCCGTGTTGCGCAGCTGGGCGGTCTGCAGGCCGTACCGTTCGGCGGAGGCCGCGTCGGTGACCGTGATGACGAACCGGGAGCCGACCGTCTGCGGGCCGGGGCTGCGGTACGCGGGCGGGTTGGACAGCGGGTCCCAGGTCGACTTCCACAGGGTGTCGGCGCGCCGGGTGTGCAGGGCGCCGGCGTGCATGTCGTCGACGTACGGGTGGAAGTCGGTCATGCACTGCCGGGCGTCCTTGGGAGCGTCGGTGCCGGGCGGCACCGTGCACCAGGGGTCGCTCTTCGGGTACTCGTCGACGTGCGCGGGGTCGAAGGCGAGACCGGAGGGGTTCAGGTCCGCGTTGGTGCTGTAGTACGGGTTGACCCGCATGCCCCAGTCGTCGGAGACCCCGGAGAGGAACTGCCGGGCTTCCTTGTCGGCGAGGATCCACTGCCACACCGCGCGGGCGCTGTCGGAGTGTCCGAGGGCGGTCATCAGGTCGGTGTCGGTGGCCGGGGTCTCGGCGACCGAGAGATACGCGAACTCGGGGTTCAGGGCGATGAACTCGGGGTCGCCGGCCAGGCCCGCCGGGTTGTTCTTCGCCCAGCCGTACCCGTGGGCCGCCTTGTCGCCGAGCACCGAGCCCCAGGTGGAGTTGCGGTACGACTCGGTGAGCAGCTTGGCGACCAGCCGGGGCGTCAGCCTGATCGACTCGACCTTGGTGCCCGCTTGTCTCCTGATGTCCTCGGGTGCCCCGGCCTTGGGTCTGCGTTCGATCGTGAACCCGATGACCGCCCCGGACAGCGCCACGGGTGCGTAGGTCGTCGTACCGGACGGCGCCGATGTGCCGTCGTCGGCGCCCAGCGCGCGGGTGGTGAAGCCGAGGCCGAAGGTCTTGTCCGTGCCGAGCCGGGAGCGGGTGTCGGGCTCACCGAGTTCCGTGTAGCCGTACACCTTGCCGGACGGGCACAGGGCCGCCTGCCAGCTGGTCACGGCGTCGGCGACCAGCTCGCTGCCGGTGGTGGGGCGCTCGTCGCTGCCCAGCGGGCAGTTGCTGCCCACCTGGTTGAAGTGCAGCGGGATCGCGATGCGGTTCTGCCAGTTGGTCGAGGAGACCGGGGAGCCGGCGTTGACCTGGCTGTGGTCCGCGTACGGCTTTCCGTCGAGGTCGAGGTGGCCCTGCGGGACGATCACCAGCCAGCAGGAGCGCGGCTTGGTCACGCCGTTCTGGCTGACCGGGGCGCCGCAGCCCAGGTGCGGGGCCTCGTTGGCGGTCTGCACCTCGAAGTACTCCTGGCCGGTGCCCGCGGCGCCGGTGCGGGCGAAGTCGACCTCGTTGGTGGTGTTGTGGTTGAAGAACCGGTTGTTCTGGGTGTTGGTGGTGACCGTCTCGCCGGTGACCGACTTGAACGGCACCTCGCCCGGGACACCGGGGGGCTGGGCGGCGCCGTAGCGGTTGTCCTCGCCGTAGTTGGTGGGGTCGGCGCTGTAGAAGACCTGGCGGGTGTCGTCCAGCTGGTTGCCGGGCCAGTTGCCCCGGTCGGTGGTCGGGGAGGCGCCGTACTGGCACTGGGTGCGGGGCGGTCCGGGGTTGCCCGGGACGCTGTGGTCGTCGTCGCCCCAGCACTGCATGATCTGCACGAAGTCGGTGTTGAACCAGGTGCCCGCGAAGGTGGTCGGGGTGCCGCCGGTCCAGGAGACCTTGATCGCCTGGCTGGTGAGGTGGCTCGTCCGGTCGACGGTGAACCTCATGTCCTTGAACTCGCCCCGCCCGGCGACGGTGACCGCCGAGCCGGCGGGGGCGGCGGTCGCGGAGGGGGCCGCCTGGGCGACCGCGAGGCCCGCGAGGGCGCCCACGGTGGCACCGGCGAGGAGGCGGATCAGGGCGCGCCGGACGCGGCCGGGCCGTCTGCGGATCATCGCCGGTCACCGTCCTTGGCGGTGTCGTGCGACCGGGCGCCGACCAGACGGGAGACGACCGAGGGCAGTAGGACCAGACCGAGCACCAGGAACGCGGCCAGCAGCATCAGCGTCTGGGTCGCGGTCCAGCCGTGTCCTGCGGCGATGGCGACCGGCTGGGCGAGGGCGACCGTGTTGTCGGTGCCCGTACCGCCGCCGCCCGAGCCGCCGCCCGCGCTCGCGCCCGGCGCGATGGTCTGCCCGGTGTCCGGGTCGACGGACGGGCCGCCGCTGCCGCCGGTGGCTGCCGTACCGTTTCCGCCGGTGGCGGCGGAGCCGCCGTTCGTCGTACCGCCCGCGCTGGATCCGCCGCCGGAACCGCCGTTCCCGTCATCGGACTTGGCGCCGCCGCTGCCCGTGGTGCACGGCGGGGCGCCCTTCTTGTCGCAGGGCTTCGGGTAGGGCGCGGTGTCGGCGAGCCGGTTGTGGCCGTCCGGGGTGAACGTCGGGTTGTTGCAGCGCTTGATGTTGATGTTCTGCGCCTGCACGCCCGGGATCCGGCGGATCTGCTCGAAGCCCGCCCGGACCAGGTTGATCGGCAGCGGCGAGTAGCCGAGCTTGGGCGCCTGCTGCTGGCCCTGGCACATGAAGTAGTACGAGAACGCGCCCAGCGTCTTGCCCTTGACCTGGCTGAAGGTGCCCCGCACCTTCAGCGGCAGGATCATGTACGAGTAGCTGGACAGCGGGTAGTTGCGCTGGTCGGAGTCGTTGTAGACGCCGTCGAGCTGCTGGGTGAGGTAGTCCGGGGAGTTCTTGTTCGTGTTGATCCGGGCCTTGAGCAGCGAGACCGCGACGTTCTGCGGGGTCGGCTCGGTGTAGTAGCCCGCGTGGTTCAGGATCTTGGCGACCGGATAGTGCGCGTTGAGCGCGTAGGAGTAGTTGACGTACCCGATCGCGCCCTCGCCGTAGTTCTGGGCGACGTAGCCGGCCACGCCGAGGTCGCCGGACTGGGCGATCATCCCGGGGACGGTCGGGTAGTTCGAGGTCTGCCCGCAGGAGCCGGAGCGGCCGACCTTGCGGCAGTAGGCCTGCCACAGGGCCTTGTGCTGGTTGGTCATCCACAGCGTGAACTGGGCGGTGGAGCCGGAGCCGTCGGAGCGGACGACCGGGACGACGGTGCGGTGGGGCAGCTGGAGGCCGGGGTTGTCGGCCCGGATCGCCGGGTCGTCCCAGGTCTTGATGACCCCGGTGAAGATCTTCGTGACGACGTCGCCGGACAGGCGCAGGTTGGTGACGCGCTTGCCGTTGACGGTCAGGTGGTACATGAAGACGGTGCCGCCGGCGACGATGGGCATGTAGGCGTAGGAGCCCGCTGCCGGGCGTTCGGCTGCTGATCCGTCGGTCGGGTGGGTCTGGAACGGGATGTCGGAGACGGCGAAGTCGACGGTGCCGGAGAGGAACTGGCGGCGGCCGTCCGAGGAGCCGGTGCCTGCGTAGCTGATGCGCATGCCGTACTGGTTGACGGCGCGGCGCCATTCGTCGACGGCGTTCTCGGCCCAGGTGGAGCCGGCGCCGGAGATGGGGGTGTAGCTGTCCGCGGAGGCGGGGGTGGCTGTGGTGAGGATGCCTATGAGTGCGGCCAGGATGCCCAGCCGGCGTAGGGCTCTTGTGAGGTGGCTGAGCATCAGTTGTCGCCTTCGTTGTCGGGTGCGGGTGCGTTGTGGCTGGTCGCGCTCCGCGGCGGAGCCGCTGATTGATGCAGCCCCGCGCCCCCGGGGTGGCTGTTCTCGACGGTCTCGAAAAGCTGGAGGCCCGGTGCGTGCAGTTCGGCGTACCTCTCCGCATCCCGGCGGGACGCCCTCGCCGCCCTGCGTGCCTGGCGCTTGCTCTGGTGGCCCGGGCCGCGGCCGCCGATGACGCGGGCGATGGCGAACAGGACCAGGACCAGGGCCATCAGGACCGCCGCCGCGCCGAAACCGCGGGCGATCATCGTCGGCTCGGGGGACTTGACGAAGTTGAAGACGGCGAGGGGCAGGGAGATCATCGGGCCGTTCGTCGGGTCGGCGTTCAGCGCCGCCGTGAACCCGGCGGTGAGCAGGACCGGCGAGGTCTCGCCGATGCCGCGCGCGGTGCCGAGGATGACGGCCGTGGCGAGGCCCGAGCGGGCGGTGGGCAGGACCACGTGCCACACCGTGCGCCAGCGCGGGGCGCCCAGGGCCTCCGCCGCCTCCGTCAGCGTGCCCGGCACCAGCCGTAGCACCACGTCCGCCGCCCGGATCACGATCGGCAGCATCATCACGCTGATCGCGAAGCCCGCCGCGAGTCCCGACTTCTGCATGCCGAGCCCGAGGATCCAGGTGGCGTACACCATCAGGCCGGCCACGATCGACGGCAGCGCGGTCATCGCCTCGACGATGGTGCGGACGAACCGGGAGAAGCGCCCGGGGATCTGGTTCAGGTACACCGCGCAGGCCAGGCCCAGCGGGACCGTGATCACCAGGGCGATGGTGATCATGGTGAGGGTGCCGAGCATCGCGTGTGCGATGCCGCCGTTGGTGAGGGGGTCGAGCGGGCCCGAGGCCTGCATGTCCTGGGTGAAGAAGTTGGCGTGCGGCAGCGCCTCGCGGCCGCGCCAGGCGGTGAAGCCGACGACCAGGGCGAGCGCGACGAACAGCAGCGTGGCCGCGCTCCACAGCACGACGGTCATCACCCGGTCCCGTACCGCCTGCCCGTTCTCCTCCAGGCCGGTGAGTACGGCGTAGATGAGGAGGAAGCCGAGGTAGGCGGTGACGGTGAAGCCCAGCGCGCCGGAGAAGGGTGCGAGTTGGCCGAACAGCAGCACGGCCGTGCAGAGTCCCGAGGCGGCGGCGCCGGTCAGGGACAGCACCCCGGAGCGGGTGGGGCCGCCGATGCGGCGGGGGACGTCCGGGAGTTGGTCGGCCGGCCGCGGGGCGGCCGCGGTCTCCTCGACGCCGTTGTCCCGTACGGCGTTCTCTTCCACGACTGTCATGTCAGGCCTCGCTCTGTGCGCCGGACCGGGAGCGGGCCACGACCGTCGACGCCGTGAAGTTGACCGCCAGGGTGAGCAGGAACAGCGCCAGGCCCGCCGCCATCAGGGCCGACATGCCGAAGGTGGAGGCGTCGCCGTAGTGCAGGGCGATCAGGGAGGAGACGGAGTTCGCGCCGGTCTGCAGGATGTGCGGCTGGATGGTGAAGACGGGCGAGATGATCAGGTAGACGGCGATGGTCTCGCCGAGCGCCCGCCCGAGCCCCAGCATGGTGCCGCCGATGATCCCGCCCTTGCCGTACGGCAGCACGACCGAGCGGATCATTCCCCAGCGGGTCGCGCCGAGGGCGTAGGCGCCCTCCCGTTCGCCGGCCGGGGCCTGGGCGAACACCTCGCGCATCACCGAGCACTGGATCGGCGCCACCATCAGGGCGACGACGAGCCCGGCGATGAAGGTCGAGGCGGTGTAGACGCTCTCGGAGGCCAGCGGCTCGCCCGGCTGGGTGCCGTCCACCTTGAAGAGCGGGAACCACCCGAACCAGTCGGACAGCCAGCGCGACAGCCCGATCACATGTCCCTGCAGGAAGAACAGCCCCCACAGCCCGTACACCACCGACGGGACGGCCGCCATCAGGTCGACCATGGTCACGAGCGTGCGCCGCAGGGGGCGCGGTGCCACGTCGGAGATGAACAGGGCGGTGCCCACGGCCAGCGGCACGGAGAGGGCCACGGCGACGAGGGCGATGAGCAGCGTCCCGGTGAGGACGGCGGCGATGCCGAACCTGTGGACGTCCGGCTGCCACTCGGCGGTCGTGAGGAAGGCGAACCCTCTGACCTTCAGCGCCTGTCCGGCCCGTAGCAGCAGAAACAGGCCAACGCCCGCCATGATGGCCAGGACGGCGACGCCGGTGGCCGTCAACTGATACCGGAAGATCCGGTCCCCGAGTCTCCGTGCGGCGAACGCCCTTCGGGGCAACGGCCGTTCAGGTTTCTCCGGCTCTTCGGATCTGCTGGGCTCCGCTCTGCCGGACCCCTCTACCGCGGACACCACGTGTGGCCCTCCATGCGACATGAAGCGACATGTACGGGAACGGCGTCCCCGCGCTGGGAGAGTCAATGGCTGGATGCTGTCGCTTCCGGGCGCCGTAGACGGACCGCAGATGAATGGTTCATGTCATCTCGGTGGGGGAGCTGTGTGTGTAGTGGCCAAGCTCCGGTTGGTTCACTCCGGCTGCGCGGGCGCGGTGCGGCGGGACCACACGGAGCGACCCCGCTGAGGGACCTCACCGTGGCCGTCCATGGTCGCGCAGCGGTCCGACCTCGTAACCCCGGTGCTCGCAGGTGTCGAGGATGCGCGGCAGGGCGCCGAGGGCGGAGCGCCAGGCGCCGGAGGCCGAGGTGCAGTCGGAGTCGTGGAGCAGCACGGTGCCGCCGCCGTGCAGGTCCCGCGCGACCGTGCGGTGCACGCTGTCGGGCGTGGCCCGGGCGGTCCAGTCCTCGCCCCAGCAGGTCCACAGCACGGGTGTGAGACCGAGCCGACGGGCGGCCAGGTGGGCGGCGGTCGACATGACCCCGTACGGGGGCCGGAACAGTGTGGGAGCCCGGCCGGTGAGCTCACCGACCGTGTCCCGGGCGCGGGCCAGGTCGTCGAGGGTGGCCCGGGGGCCGCGCAGGAGCAGCGGGCGATGCAGCCAGCCGTGAACGGCAACCTCATGCCCCTGCGCGGCGATCTCGCGCACCAGGCCGGGGCTCCGACGCGCCTGAGAGCCGAGCAGGAAGAACGTCGCCCGCACCCCGCGATCGGCCAACGCATCCAGGAACAGGGGTGTGGAGTGCGGATCGGGCCCGTCGTCGAAGGTGAGCGCGACATGCCCGGCACGGCCCCGTCCGGACAGCCGGGGCATGACCCGGTTGCGCAGCGGCCCGAAGGTGGAGACGACGGGGACGGCGTGAGCGGCGGCCAGGGCAGGCAGAACGGCGCAGGCGGCCGCGCGTACCAGGCGGGCGGTGGTCACGAGTGGTGGGCCTGGGGACGGTGGCCGGTCGGTTCGTGTGGGTGGGCTCCGTCGTCCAGGTCCAGTTCGTGGCCGATCGCGTGCATCAGACCGGGGGCGTCGGCGGTGGTGGCCACCGCGGTGCCGACGGCCCCCGCCCAGACGGTGCAGGCCACGGCGGCGGTGGTGGCGAGCCGTCGTAGGACCTGGTGGGGACGGCGCCGTATGGCGGGTACGGCAGCGGGGCGGACGCCCGCTCGGCAGACCCGGGTGATCTCGGCGGCCGGGCCGTGCTCCGCGTCGGCGAACAGGGCGAGTCCGGCCTCGCGTTGCAGCAGCCCGCGTGTGCCGTCAATCAACTCCTCCAGCACCGGCCTGAGTTGTGCGGGGTCGCGGATCCAGGCGGCGACGCCTGCCTCCTCCAGCGCGCCGGCGTTGGTCAGCCCGTGGCCGGGTATGCAGCGGTAACTCGCGACCGGCAGGCCCGCGGCGAACGCCTCCAGGGAGGTCAGGCCGCCCGCGTTCTGCACGAGGACGTCGGCCGCGTGCATCAGGCCGGGCATGTCGTCCACCCAGCCGAAGGCGTGCGCGATGCCGTCGGCCCGCAGCCGCCCGGCCAGCGCCTCGTTGCGGCCGCAGGCGACGACCGGCACGGTCGCGCCGCAGTCCCGCAGCTCCAGCGCCACCTGCCGGACGGGCCCGACTCCCCATGACCCGGCGACCAGCAGGGCCAGCGGGGCGTCGGCCGGCAGCCCGAATCGGGCGCGGGCGGCGGCGCGCTCCGGCATGCCGGCGGGGCGGAACCGCGGATCGGTCACCGGCCCGCTCACCCGGACGTCCCGCGCTCCGGCGTCCCGGGCCTGGGCGGCGGGCACCGCGTGCGCGGCGAGGTGGACGTCGACACCGTCGGCCACCCACAGCGGGTGCACGGAGAAGTCGGTGAGGTAGGTGAGGACGGGGACGCTCAGCCGGCCGGAGAGCCGCAGGGCACCCAGGACGCGGCTGGCGCCTGGGTAGGTGGAGACGATCGCCTTGGTGCCCGGCGGCAGGGTCCGCAGCATGCGGTCCTCGGCGCTGCGCAGGAGCGCCCGGGCCAGTGGGCCGCCGCCCCCGGCGCGCTCGGTGCTCCGGTAGATGCGCTGGTAGGCCCAGGGCGCCTGAAGGAGCATGCGATGGTAGCCCTCCCGGATGAGCCGGCCGATCCGGGCCGGTACGAGGTCCAGCAGGTCGAACCGGTCCACGGTGAGCCCGTCCGCCGTGAGCCGGCGGGCCAGTTCGGCGGCCGCCCCGTCGTGGCCGGCACCGATGCTGGCGGAGACGATCGTGACGCGCTCGGCCGGCGCCGCGCGCACCGGCGCCGGTTCGTCGCGCAGGGTGGCGGACGCGAGTGCCCGCAGGTGGGCCGTACTTCCCAGGTAGGGCATGGGCGTGTTCTTCCGCAGGAGGAAAACAGCAGGAATGGGCGTTCCGCGGTGGAGCGCGGAGCGAGGCGGCGAAACTCTACAACATGTAGTAGATGAAGTCGTACAAGATGTAGTAGCCCGGCGGGTAGGCTGGGGCGCCGAGCGTGAAGGACGGTGAAGGGTGCGCGACCCGAGGAGCGAAGCGGCCGGCGAGGCCTCCGGCAGGAGGGCGCGCGGCGAACTGGAGAGCGGCGTCCTGGCCGCCCTGTGGGGCGCCGACCGGCCGCTCACCGCACGCCAGGTCCTGGAACGGCTGCCCGGGGACCTGGCCTACACGACCGTACTGACGATCCTGTCGCGCCTGTACGACAAGGGCGTGCTGGTCCGGCACCGCGCCGGCCGTGGCTACGCCTACGCGCCGGTCCGGGACGAGGCCTCCGACACCGCCGCACGGATGCGCACCCTGCTGGAGCGCGGCTCGGACCGGGAGGCCGTTCTCACCCGGTTCGTCTCCGAACTCTCCCAGGAAGACGAGCAGTTGCTGCACCGGCTGCTGGCCGGGCATGACCCGGACCGCCCCGGCGAAGCGCGGTGAGCCGGTGACGTTCAGCGTCTACGTGCCCCTGCTCGTCACGGTCGTCCTCGCGGTGCTCGCCCCCCGCGCCGCCCGCCGGCTGCCGCCGCGTGCCGCCGCCCGTTCCCTGGCGTGTGCCGCGCTGGTGACGGCCGCCGGCTGGCTCGGCTCGCTGGCTCTGCTCGCCTTCGCCGGCCTCGCGCAGCTCCCCGAGGTCGCCCAGGAGGGCCACTGGTCGGTGTCCGCGCTGCGCGCCGAGGACCCGGTCTCGCTCGCCGTCGCCGCCGTCAGCGCCCTGGCCGTGGCCGCGAGCGCCGCATCTCTCGGGGTGGCCGCCGCACGGCAGGCCCGCCATCTCCTGTGGGCCCGGCAGGAGTGCGCCCGCGTGCCCGGCGACACCGAACTGGCCGTGCTCGACGACGACGTCCCGCAGGCGTTCGCACTGCCCGGCGCACCCGGCCGGATCGTGGTGTCCCGCGGGATGCTGCGCTGCCTCGGCGACGAGGAGCGCGAGGCGCTGCTCGCGCACGAACGGGCCCATCTGCGCCGCAGGCACCACCACTTCCAGGCCCTGTGGCGGCTCACGGCTGCCGTCAACCCGCTGCTGCGGCCGCTGGCCGGCGCGGGCGGCTTCGTGCTGGAGCGCTGGGCCGACGAGGAGGCGGCGGCCCACGTCGGGGACCGTACCGTGGTCGCGCGCGCCGTCGGGCGGGCCGCCCTGGCCTCCTCCGCCGCCTCGCGTCCCGCCGCGCTGGCCGCGACCGGAGGGGCGGTGCCGCAGCGGGTACGGGCCCTGCTGGCCCCGCCTCCCCCGCGCCGCAGCCTGCCGCTCGTAGCAGGTGCCCTCCTGCTCACCGTGTGCTGCGCCAGCCTCGCCAGTGCCGCCTCCGACAGTGAGGAGATGGTGGAGAAGGCGCAGCGGGCGCAGTGTGCGGCACTCGCCGAGGCCGAGGGCGCGCCGAGGGTCGTACACCTTCCGCACTGCTGCCATCACCCGTTTCCTGGACACGGCGAGCCGCGCCGCCAGTAGTTCCGTAGTACCGCGGTACCACCCGGCCCGGCCCCGTTCAGCCCCCGGTACCACGGAATCGGGGCGATTCGGACTTTAGCGTTGCGGGTGAGGCGTCAGACGCGACGGACGCCCGAGTCCGAAAGAGAGCGACGCGCATGATCGACGCACGGCAACTGACCAAGAGATACGGGGAGAAGACGGCCGTCGACGGGCTGGACTTCGTCGTGAAGCCAGGCACCGTGACCGGCTTCCTGGGTCCCAACGGCGCGGGGAAGTCCACCACCATGCGGATGATCGTCGGGCTCGACGCCCCGACGAGCGGCACCGTCACCGTCAACGGCCACCACTACGCCCGCCACCAGGCCCCGCTGCAGGAGGTCGGGGCGCTCCTGGAGGCGAAGTCCGTCCACCCGGGCCGCACGGCCCACCAGCACCTCAGGGCGCTCGCCCTGACCCACGGCATCCCGCGCCGCCGGGTCGACGAGGTCATCGAGCTGGCCGGTCTCGGCAGCGTGGCGGGCAAGCGGGCCGGTGCCTTCTCGCTCGGCATGGGCCAGCGGCTCGGCATCGCGGCGGCCATGCTCGGCGATCCGCAGACGGTGATGCTGGACGAGCCGGTCAACGGTCTGGACCCGGAGGGCGTGCGCTGGATCCGCACCCTGCTGACCTCGCTCGCGGCGGAGGGCCGGACGGTGTTCGTCTCCTCCCACCTGATGACCGAGGTGGCGCTGGTCGCGGACCACCTGATCGTGGTGGGCCGGGGCCGGCTGCTGGCCGACACCACCGTGAGCGACCTGGTCCGCGCGGCGGGCGGCGACACGGTGAAGGTGGCGACCGAGGACCCGGCCCGGCTGCGGGACGTGCTGGCCGGGCCGGGCGTCGACATCACCGGCCGCGCCGGCTCCGAGGAACTCCAGGTCACCGGCCTGACCACCCGTGAGATCGGGCGAAAGGCCGCCGAGCACGGAATCCCGCTGTTCGAACTGACCGCGCGGACCGTCTCCCTGGAGGAGGCGTTCATGGACCTGACCCGGGACGCCGTGGAGTACCACGGCTCCACGACCGGCACCGAGACACCCGAGACCGCCGGGAGGACCGCGTGAGCACCCTCACCGCCACCGCCGAAACACCCCGCACCGCGCCCACCCGCCCCGCCTACCGCGTGACCGGACGGCGCGTGCTGTCCTCCGAGTGGGCCAAACTCTGGTCGCTGCGCTCGACCTGGATCACCCTGGGCCTCGGCCTGCTCTTCCTCGTCGTCTTCGGGCTCATCGCCGCGGCCCGCTACCGGTCCATGGTCGGCACCCCCCGCATGGCCCCGGACTTCGCCCGCGCCACGGCCGTCAGCCTGTCCCTCTTCGGCACCAACTTCGCCCAGCTGGCCCTGGGCGTGCTCGGCGTGCTGGTCACGGCGGGGGAGTACTCCACCGGCCTGATCCGCTCGACGCTCGCGGCCGTACCGCGCCGGCTGCCCGTCCTGTGGTCCAAGGCGGCCGTGTTCGGGCTGGTCGCGCTGGTGGTCGGCACCCTCGGCGCGTTCGTCGCCTTCCTGTTCGGCAGCGGCATCGTCTCCGGCACACCCGCCGCGATGGGCCTGACCCACGCAGGGGTCGTACGCAGCCTGCTGGGTGCCGGTCTCTACCTCGGCCTGGTCGGCGTCATCGGCACCGCCCTCGGCGCGCTGCTGCGGTCGGTGGCCGGCGGCATCTCGGTGCTGGTCGCCGGCCTGATGCTCATCCCCGGGCTGACCGCGCTCCTGCCCAGCTCCTGGCAGGACGACATCAGCCCCTACCTGCCGAGCCACGCCGGCCAGGCGCTGTTCGCCCTGACCCAGGACTCCACCACCCTCTCGCCACCGGCCGGCCTCCTGGTCCTCCTCGGCTGGACGGCACTCGCGCTGGCGGGGGCGGCGTACCGGCTGGTGCGCTCCGACGCCTGAGCGTGGACGCGAGGGACACAGCCGCGATGGGCACAGCCGCCAGGGACACAGCGACGTCCGACCGGGTGCCGCGCGGCGCAGCGACGTACGACCCCGTGCACCATGGGCTGGTGACCGCCGTGACCGCCTACGACATCAGCGGAATGGGGCCGCTGGTCGCCCGGCTCGGCCGGGTCGGCCAGCGGCTCCGGCAGGCCGACCGGGCCCGGCCGTGGGTGCTGGACACCACGGTCGTGGTGCTGGTCTTCCTGCTGTTCTGCCTGCCCGACCTGCTGCACGTCGTCGCCGGGGACGGCGACGGCCCGCGCCATGTCCGGCTCGCCTTCACCCGGCCGCCCGTGGCGGCCATGCTCGCCCTGCAGGCCGGTCTGGTGCTGCCGCTGCTGTGGCGAAGGCGCCGGCCGCCGGCCGCCTTCGGTGCGATCTGGGCCGTCTTCGTCCTGCAGTGGTCCCTCGATGTGGCGCTGCGCGCGGACGTGGCCCTCTTCATAGCCCTGTACAGCCTGGCCCTGCACGGGCGGCTGCGCCAGCTGCCCTGGGCCTGCGGGGCCATGGCGGCCGGGATGGCGCTGGTCGCGGTGCGGGTGTCGCGGGCCGTGTCCGTCTGGGACGCGCTGTTCTTCCTGCTCAGCACGGCGACCGCGGCCCTCGCGCTCGGCCTGGTGGTCCGCATCCGCCGGGCCCAGCTCGCCGGGCTGCGGGACCGGGCGGCCCGCCTGGAGATCGAGCGCGACCAGCGCAGCAGGCTGGCCGTCGCCACCGAACGGGCCCGGGTGGCCCGCGAGATGCACGACATCGTCGGCCACAACCTGTCCGTCATCATCACGCTCGCCGACGCCGGCGCCTACGCGACCGACACCGCCCCGGAACGCGGCAAGGAGGCCCTGCACCTCATCGGCGACACCGGCCGCCAGGCGCTCGGCGAACTCCGGCGCGTCCTCGGCATCCTGCGCGAGGCGGCCGACGGCCCGCCGGGCGCGCCCGAACTCAGCCCGCAGCCCGGCATCGCGGACATCGACGCGCTGTGCGAGGGTGTGCGCGCCGCGGGCCTGGACGTCGTCTACCGCTCCGCCGGAGAGGTCGACGCCCTGGACGACGGGGTGCAGCTGACGGTCTACCGGATCGTCCAGGAAGCCCTGACCAACACCCTGAAGCACGCGGGCGCCGGCACCCGGGCCCACCTGTCGATCGCCGTCGAGGACGCCCGGCTGACCATCCGGGTCCAGGACACCGGCCCGGCCGCCCGGCCCGGACCGCCGAACGAGGAAGGACACGGCCTGGTGGGCATGCGGGAACGAGCGGCACTCTACGGCGGAACCGTCAGCGCGGGCCCGGTCGCGGGCGGCGGATGGCGCGTGGCGGTCACCCTGGACCTGGATCTGGACCGGGCGGGCGGTGCCGCGTGACCACCGTACTGATCGTCGACGACCAGCCCCTCCAGCGCTACGGCTTCCGCCTCCTGCTGGAGTCCGTTCCCGAGACGGAGGTGGTCGGCGAGGCCGCGCACGGCGCCGAGGCCGTTCGCAGGGCCGCCGAACTGCGCCCCGACGTCGTGCTGATGGACGTACGGATGCCCGGCATGGACGGCATCGAGGCCACCCGCCGTATCGCCGAGTCCGGCGGCCGCTCCCGGGTCCTCGTCCTGACCACCTTCGACCTGGACGAGTACGTCCACGCGGCCCTGCGCGCCGGAGCCAGCGGCTTCCTCCTCAAGGACGCGCGCCCCGAGGAACTCCTGGCCGGCATCCGCGCGGTCGCCCTCGGCGACGCCGTGATCGCGCCCGCGCTCACCCGCCGCCTCCTGGACGAGTTCGCCCAGCTCCTGCCGCGGCCCGCCGGCGACCCGGACGAGGACGCGCGCCTGAACTCCCTCACCGACCGCGAACGAGAGATCCTCGTCGCGATCGGCCAGGGCTGGACCAACGGCGAGATCGCCGCCCGCTTCGTCCTGTCCGAGTCCACCGTCAAGACCCATGTGGGCCGCGTCCTCGCCAAGATCGGCGCCCGGGACCGCGTACAGGCGGTGATCTTCGCGTACGACCGCGGGCTCGCCCGGCCGAACAGCGGCGCTCAGTAGCGCAGGGCCGAGCCGACCACCGCGTGGACCTCGCCGGCCAGCTTGCGGTTGCTGGTGGCCGTGGCCTCGCCGGAGGCGCCGGCGGCCACGTCCTTGACGGTCACCACGGTCACGTCCTGCAGGTTGCCGCTCTTGTCCGTGAAGTTGACCTGGACGGCGAAGGACTTGGCGGAGTCGGCGGTGTTCTTGGCGGTCACCTTGACCGTGGCCGTGCCCGCGCTGTCGGGGGTGGGGACGCCGAGCGTCACGTCGTCCTTGGCCTTCACCCCGTTCTTGATCCCCTCGAGTTTCTGCTTGGCCTCCGCCGACGCCGAGGCCAGCGCCTCCGAAGCCTTGGAGGCGAGGGAGGCGGCGGCGGAGGAGGCCGCCGAAGCCGCCTTGCTGGCGCCGCCGGACGGGCTCCCCGAGTCGGAACACCCGGCCCCCGCGACCGCGACGACCGCCGCCAGGACCGTGCCCACCGCACCTCGTGTCCAGTGCCCTGCCATACCGCGCCTCCCATGTCTCACGAAACGACTCACGAAACGGACTCTCCTTCTCAGTGAAGGGGCCACCGCGGCGGCCTGCACGCCGGGTGGGAGAGCCCGGGCCTCGCGGGCACCCGAACGGCCCCGTCCCGACGCCGCCGCGGCTCCGCGCATGCGTGGCCTGCGGCCCGGTGCTGCAATGGCTGGAGGGAGGGCGCCGACGGGCTGCCAGGCCCACGAGCGCGACATCCCCGGCTGACACGGGAGGTACGTGCCGTGACCCGGTCGGATCCGTCCGCCGCCCCCGCTGCCGGTACGCAGCCGGAAGAGGCCGACCGGCTGCGGGAGCTGCTCAGTGCTCCCGCGTACCGCAGGACACTCCTGTTCTCGGCGATCATCGGTGTCCCGGTCTCGCTGGCCGCCTTCTGGTTCCTGGCCGGACTGCACGCGCTGGAACACCTGCTGTGGGCCGCGCTGCCGGCCGGTCTGGGCTGGGACGTTCCCCCGTGGTGGTGGCCACTGCCGCTGCTGGCGCTCGCCGGTCTCGTCGTCGGCCTCGTCGTCAGGCATCTGCCGGGAGCCGGCGGCCACGTCCCCGCCGGGGGTCTGCACGCCGCGGGCATGGCACCGGCCGCCCTGCCCGGGGTGATCCTCGCGGCCGCGGCCAGTCTTCCGCTCGGTGCCACGCTCGGCCCCGAGGCCCCGCTGATCGCGCTCGGGGGCGGCCTCGCGCTGTGGTTCAGGGACCTGGCCCGCGCCCCGGTGACACCGCGGAACACGGCCCTCCTCGGCGCGGCCGGTGCCGCGGCGGCGCTGTCCGCGATCTTCGGCAATCCGCTGGTCGGCGCGGTGATCCTCATCGAGGTGGCCGGAGTGGGCGGCCCGCAGCTGTTCGCGGTCATGCTGCCCGCGCTCCTGTCGAGCGGGATCGGGTCGCTGGTGTTCACCGGTTTCGGCCACTGGACCGGCCTGCCGACGGGAAGCCTGTCGCTCAAGCTGGGCGTTCCGTTCCCCCGCCTGGACGCGGGAGACGTGCTCTGGTCGGTGGTGATGGCCGTCGGCATCGCCGTCGCCCTCCACGTGATCCTGTCCACCGGGCGCCTGGCCGCGGTGTTCGTCGTGCGGCGACCGGTCGTCCACACGGTGCTCTGCGCCCTTGCCGCCGGGGTGTGCGCCGCGGTGTACACACTGGCCGTGGACCGGTCGCCGGCGGACGTGGCCTCGTCCGGCGAGGCCGTCATGGCACAGCTGGCCGCGGATCCCCACGCCTGGGGTGTGGGTGCTCTGGTCGCCGTGCTGCTGTGCAAGGGAGCGGCGTACGCCCTGTGTCTCGGCAGTCTGCGCGGTGGCCCCGTCTTCCCGTCACTGTTCCTCGGTGCCGCGACGGGGGTGCTGCTCGCCCCGCTGCCCGGCCTGGGTGTCGTACCCGGGATGGCGGCGGGCATGGCGGCCGCGGCGGCGGCCGCGCTGCGGCTCCCGGTCAGCAGTGTGGTGCTGATCGTCCTGGTGCTGGGCAGCGCCGCCATGATCCCCGTGGTCATCCTCGCCGCCGTGGTCGGCTTCGTGACGGTCGAGCTGCTGCCGCCCGGCCGCGCCGTGCCGCCGGTGGGCAAGCCGGCCGGCCCACCGGCCGCCCGGCCAGCCGCCACCTGGGACGACAGCCCTGAACGCCGGACGAGGCCCTGACAGCCTTCAAGAAGGAGTTCCCGATGACTTCGCGCCCCCGGCCCGCGCCCTCGTGTCCCTCGGCACCGTCCGCCATGTCCGAAGCGGCCTTCCGCGACCTGTACCGCCGACTGCGGGACCAGGCCCCGGAGGGCGGGGAGCACCGGCGCGGCGCGCTGGACCGGCTCACACCGGAGCGGGTGGTGGCGGCCGCCGCCGGGGTCCGGAGCGGACGTACGGTGTCGCTGGCCGCCCCCATCGAGACCACGGCGGGTCCGGACGATCCCGAGCCCGCGACGCACCGGATGATCGCACCGGCGCCAGGGGAGGCCGAGGCCCCTGGACTCCACTTCGCCCGCGACCGGTTCGCCATGAACGTGCACGGGGACGCCGACAGCCACCTCGACGCACTGTGCCACGTGATCTTCGACGGCGAACTGTACGGCGGCGTCCCGGCGAGCAGCGTGACGCCCGACGGCGCCGACGCCCTCACGGTGGACCTGGTGCGGGACGGCATCGTCGGCCGCGGCGTGCTCCTGGACATCCCGCGCCTGCGCGGCGTGCCGTGGCTCGAACCCGGCGACACCGTGAGCGCCGAGGACCTCGCGGCCGCCGAGGCCGCCCAGGAGGTCACGACCGGCCCGGGCGACCTGCTGTTCGTGCGCGTCGGACACCGCCGCAGGCGCCGCAGCCTCGGCGCCTGGGACGCGGCACAGGGTCGCGCGGGCCTGCACCCGGAAGCCATGCCCTTCCTGGCCGAGCGGCGGGTGGCCGCCCTGGGGTCGGACGGCAACAACGACACGGCCCCCAGCCCGGTGGCGGAGGTCCCGTTTCCCGTCCACGTCCTGGCCGTGCACGCCATGGGGTTGCACCTCATGGACTACCTGGACTTCGAGGAACTGGTGCCCGTGTGCGAACAGCTGGGCCGCTGGCACTTCCTGTGCGTGATCGCCCCGCTCCGGCTGCCGGCGGCCACCGGTTCTCCGGTGAACCCGATCGCCGTCCTGTGACCGTGCCGGGGCACGGCAGTTCCAGGTGCCGCATCGCCGGGGGGCGTATACGTTCGAAGAGGGGCAAGAGCCGAGGCAGGTCCCGGCAACGCCCGGACCGCGGAAGCAAGGACGGTGGTCGCCATGGGCGGCTTCCCCCATTACGACCTCATCATCGTCGGCTCCGGCGCGGGCGGGGGCACGCTCGCCCACCGGCTCGCTCCGTCGGGGAAACGGGTGCTCATCCTCGAACGCGGTGACTACCTGCCGCGCGAACGCGACAACTGGGACTCGACGGCCGTGTTCGTCAAGGGCAAGTACCGGGCCCCGGAGTTCTGGCTGGACAAACACGGCAACGAGTTCCCGCCCGAGGTCAACTACTACGTCGGCGGCAACACCAAGTTCTACGGCGCGGCCCTGTTCCGGCTGCGGCCCGAGGACTTCGGAGAACTGCGCCACCACGGCGGCGTCTCTCCCGCCTGGCCGATCCGCTACGAGGACCTGGAGCCGTACTACACCCAGGCGGAGCACCTCTACCTGGTGCACGGCCGGCACGGCGAGGACCCGTGGGAGGGTCCGTGCAGCGGCCAGTACGCCTTCCCGCCGGTCGAACACGAGCCGCGCATCCAGCAGTTGAGCGACGACCTGGAGAAACGGGGACTGCACCCCTTCCACCTGCCCATCGGGGTCAACCTCACCCAGGACGCCAACGGGCGGGCGACGCACGCCAGCGCCTGCATCCGGTGCAACCGGGTCGACGGTTTCCCGTGTCTCGTCCGGGCCAAGTCCGACGCCCAGGTGATCTGCGTGGAACCGGCGCTGGAGCACCCGAACGTCGAGATGGTCACCAACGCCCGGGTGACGCGGCTCGAGACCGATCCGACCGGGCGCAGCGTCACAGCGGTCGTCGTCCAGCTGCCGGGCGAGGAGGAGGCCCGCTTCTCGGCGGACGTCGTGGCCGTGGCCTGTGGCGCCGTCAACTCCGCCGCGCTGCTGCTCGCTTCGGCGAACGACCGGCACCCGGCCGGGCTCGCGAACAGCTCGGACGTGGTCGGCCGCAACTACATGCGGCACAACAACCTTGCCCTGATGGCCATTTCGAAGGAGCCCAACGACACCCAGTTCCAGAAGACCCTCGCCCTGCACGACTGGTACCTGGGCGCGGACGACTGGGACTACCCCCTCGGTGGCATCCAGATGCTCGGGAAGTCGGACGCCGAGCAGATCCACGGTGAGGCCCCGCGCTGGGCCGGAGCGGTGACACCGGACATGCCCTTCGAGGTCATGGCCCATCACGCCGTCGACTTCTGGCTGTGCGGGGAGGACCTGCCACAGCCCGACAACCGGGTCACCCTGGACGGAGAGGGCCGGATCCATCTGGCGCTCGACGAGAGCAACAACATCGAGGGCCTCACGCGCCTCAGGCACAAGCTCCAGCACATGCTCGGCCAACTGGGCATGCACGAGCACCATCTGCTGTCCCACAGCATCTACCTGCACAAGGGCATGCCCATCGGCGCCACCGCACACCAGGCCGGCACGGTGCGTTTCGGCACCGACCCGGCGTCCTCGGCCCTGGACGTCAACTGCAAGGCCCACGACCTGGACAACCTGTACGTCGTGGACACGAGCTTCTTCCCGAGCATCGGTGCGGTCAATCCGTCCCTGACGGCCATCGCGAACGCCCTTCGCGTGGGTGATCACCTCGTGGAGCGGCTGAGCTGACCGGCGGCCGCCTGCCCGCCGCCGACCGGGCGAAGATCCTCAGTCGGTCAGCGGAAGGCGGGTCCGCCCGGGGTGCCGGTGTTCTGCCGCGGTGCTTGTGTGGCGCCTGTACCTCCGGGCCGCGGCCCGGCCGACCCGGGCCACGCAGTGGAGAAGAGAGGCATCGTGAGTTCGACCGAGGGCGCACCTCAGGGCGTGATCCCCGCACACCTGCTCAAGGGCCAGAAGGCGCTGGTCACCGGCGCGAACTCCGGGATCGGCAGGGCGACGGCCGTCGCCCTGGGCCGGGCCGGGGCCGACGTGGTCGTGAACTACGTCGCCGGCCGCGAGGAAGCCGACAAGGTGGTCGAGGAGATCACGTCCCTCGGTGTGCGGGCGGCGGCCTACGAGGCGGACGTGTCCGACGAGGACCAGGTCGTCGCCATGACGAACCGGATGGTCGAGGAGTTCGGCACGATCGACATCCTGGTCGCCAACGCCGGACTGCAGCGCGACGCCGCGTTCACCGACATGACGCTCGCCCAGTGGCAGAAGGTCCTGGACGTCAACCTCACCGGGCAGTTCCTCTGTGCCCGCGAGGCGACCAAGGAGTTCCTGCGGCGCGGTGTCGTCCCCGAGGTCTCGCGCGCGGCCGGGAAGATCATCTGCATGAGTTCGGTGCACCAGATCATCCCGTGGGCCGGGCACGTCAACTACGCCTCCTCCAAGGGCGGGGTGCAGATGATGATGGAGACGCTGGCCCAGGAACTCGCCCCGAAGAAGATCCGGGTGAACGCGATCGCCCCCGGGGCCATCAAGACGCCCATCAACCGCAGCGCCTGGGAGACACCGCAGGCCCGGGAGGATCTCCTGCGGCTGATCCCCTACGACCGCATCGGCGACCCCGAGGACATCGGCTACGCGGCCGTCGGCCTCGCCTCCGACCTCATGGACTACGTCGTGGGCGCCACTCTCTACGTGGACGGCGGGATGACCCTGTTCCCCGGCTTCGCCACCGGCGGCTGACCCACCCCACTCGCGTCGGCCCCGGAGAGACTCACATGCACACGGTCCTGCTGCTGGCGGACGCGCCCGCGCAAACGCTCCCGGCCAGATCGATGATGGCCTTCACCCTGGCCTCCCACATCATCCTGGTGCCCCTCGGCGTCGCACTGCCGCTGATCACGCTCATCATGCACGGCTACGGACTGCGCCGTTCCGACCCGACAGCCCTGTTGCTGGCACGGCGGTGGTCGGCCGTCATGGCGGTCCAGTTCGCGATCGGGGTGGTCACCGGCACCGTGCTGTCCTTCGAGTTCGGGCTGCTGTGGCCGGGCATGATGGGCCGGTGGGGCGATGTCTTCGGCATCGGGTTCGGTGTCGAGGCCTGGGCCTTCTTCCTGGAAGCCGTCCTCATCGCCATCTATCTCTACGGCTGGCGAAGGCTTCCCTCCCGGACCCACTTCCTGCTCGGACTGCCCCTGCCGTTCGCGGCCCTGCTCGGCGCCTTCGGGATCCTGGCCGCCAACTCGTGGATGAACACCCCCCGTGGCTTCACCCTCGACTCCACCGGCAACCCCGTCGACGTGAAGATCTGGAAGGCGATCTTCACGCCCATGTTCGGTCCGCAGTACTGGCACTTCGTCGTGGCGATGTTCGTGACGGCGGGCTATGTCGTGGCCGGTGTCTACGCCGTCGGCCGGCTGCGCGGCCGCCGGAACCACTACCACCGGCTCGGTTTCACCATCCCCTTCACGCTGGCCGCGGTGCTCACCCCGGTGCAGTTCGTGCTCGGCGACTCCATCGCCCGGCAGGTCTTCCACAAGCAGCCGGTGAAGTTCGCCGCCATGGAGATCGTCTGGAAGACCGACACGCACCAGCCGGAGTACCTCTTCGGCCGGCTGCATCCGAACGGCACCATCTCCGGCGGCATCAAGATCCCCCAGCTCGACTCGATCCTCGCAGGGTTCCACGCGGACACCAAGGTGACCGGGCTGACCTCCGTGTCCGCGAGCGACCGGCCGACGGCCACTCAGGCCACCATCGCCCACTGGGCCTTCGACATCATGGTCGGGATCGGCTCCCTGCTGGTGCTGCTCGCGCTCTGGTACGCGGCGATGTGGCTGCTGCGCCGCAGGATGCCCGCCTCACCCTGGTTCTTCCGGTGCGCGGCCGTGGCCGGCGTCGCCTCCGTCGTCGCCGTCGAGTGCGGCTGGATCACCACCGAAGTGGGCCGCCAGCCGTGGATCGTCTACCAGAACATGCGGGTCGCGGAAGCGGTGACGGCCACCCGTTCCACCAGCCTGTGGATCATGTTCGGCCTGGTCGTCGTGGTGTACGTGTTCGTGTTCGGGTCGTTCCTCGCGGTGCTGCTGAAGATGCGCACCCGCTGGCGGCTCGCCGACGAGACGGGCGGACCCCGGACACCCGAGGAGACACCGGAGACGGACACACCGTACGGGCCGCGCTCCGCCGGGAGCCGGCTGTGATCGCCGGGGTCGTCGCCGTCGTCCTGCTGCTCGCGATCGCCGCCTACGCCTGCGCCGGCGGCACCGACTACGGAGCCGGCTTCTGGGACCTGACCGCGGGCGGCGCGGAGCGCGGCAAGCGCCCGCGATGGCTGATCGACCACGCGATGGCTCCCGTATGGGAGGTGAACAACGTCTGGCTGATCTTCGTGCTGGTCATCATGTGGACGGGTTTCCCCGTCTTCTTCCAGCAGGTGTTCACCACGATGTGGCTGCCCCTGGCGCTGGCCGCCGTGGGCATCGTGCTGCGCGGCGCCGGCTTCGCCCTGCGCAAGCCCACGCGGCGGCTGGCCGGGCGGCGCCTGTACGGAGCGGTGTTCGCCGCCTCGTCGCTCCTGACGCCGTTCTTCCTCGGTGCCGCCGTAGGGGGAGTGGCCTCGGGCCGGGTGACCGCCACGACACAGGCGTCGACGGACGCCTGGGCCAACCCCACCTCGCTGCTGTTCGGGCTGCTCGCCATCGCGGCCACGGCGCTGCTCGGCGCCGTCTTCCTCGCCGCGGACGCCCGGCGTTTCGCCGCGCCGGACCTGGACGGCTACTTCCGGCGGCGGGCACTGGGCGCCCTCGCCGTCGTCGCCGCTCTGGCCGTGATCACGTTGGTCGTCACGCACGGGGACGCGCCTCATGTGTGGCACGGACTCACGCACGGCGTGGGTCTCGTCTTCGTCATCGTCGCGGCGCTGGGCACGCTCGCCACCGCGTGGCTGCTGACGCGTCCTTCCGCGGCCTGGTCCCGGGTCACGGCGGTCGGCGTGGTCGCGTCGGCCGTCATCGCCTGGGGCATGGCGCAGCGCCCCTACCTCGTCCCGACCTCGCTGACCGTCGCCGAGGGCGCGGGCGCGCACACCACGCTGCGCTGGCTGGCCTTCGTCACCCTCGTCGCCGTCGTGCTCATCGTCCCCGCGGTCGTCTTCCTCTACTGGCTGGACACCCATGGCGAGCTGGAGGGCCTCACCGACGCCGACCTGCGGCGCGGCGCTGTCGATGACCGAGAATGACTTCCTGCTGGGCATCGGCCTGACGGTGGCCCTCACCGTGGGGTGCCAGATCCTCGCGGCCCGACTGCGGATCCCGGCGCTGGTCCTCCTGCTGCCGGCCGGGTTCACCGCCGGAGCGCTTACCGACGTCGTCCACCCCGACCAGCTCGTGAGAGCAGCCTTCTCCCCCCTGGTCTCGGTTTCGGTGGCGATCATCCTCTACGACGCCGGGATGGGGCTGGACCTGCGCCATCTCAAGGGCGCGACCCGCAAGGTCGTCCTCTGGCTCATGGTGCTCGGCGTGCTGCTCACGTGGGGAACCGTCATGGGTCTCGGGCCGGCCCTGTTCGGTGTGCCGACGGCCGTGGCCAGCATGATCGGTGTGATCCTCGTGGTGTCCGGGCCGACCGTCGTCGGCCCGCTGTCCTCGGCGCCGTCGCCTTCCACTCCATCCGCCGGCCGGCTGAACCGGGTCCGGACTACCGCCGGTCGAGAGCCCCGTTCAGGGTGAGGGCCGCGTCGATGAGGGCGAGATGGGTGAACGCCTGCGGGAAGTTGCCGAGCTGGCGGCCCGTCAGGTCGATCTCCTCCGAGTACAGGCCCACATGGTTGGCGTACCCCATCATCTTCTCGAACGCCAGCCTCGCCCGGTCGGTCCGCCCCGCCCGCGCCAGGGCGTCGACGTACATGAACGTGCACAGCGAGAAGGTGCCCTCCGAGCCCCGCAGGCCGTCGGGCGAGGCCTCGGGGTTGTAGCGGTAGACCAGGCTGTCGCTGACCAGTTCCTGCTCCATGGCGTCCAGGGTCGATGCCCACATCGGATCCCCGGGGGTGAGGAACCCGACCGTCGCCATGCGCAGCAGCGAGGAGTCCAGTACGCCACTGCCGTAGTGCTGGACGAACGCCTGACGTTCCTCGCTCCACCCCTTGGCCATGACCTGCTCGTAGACGGCGTCCCGCTCGGTGTGCCAGCGTTCGGCCGCGGACGGCCACCCTTTCGACTCGGCGAGTCGCAGCGCGCGGTCGAACGCCACCCATGACATGACACGGCCGTAGGTGAAGTCCTGGCGACCGCCGCGGGTCTCCCAGATACCCTCCTCCGCTTGGTCCCAGTGGTCGGCCAGCCAGTCCAGGTCGGTCCGCAGTGAGGTCCATCCCCCGTGCCCGACCTGGAAGCCGTGCCGGTGCGCGAAGTAGATGCTGTCCAGCGCCTCGCCGTAGATGTCGAGTTGGAGCTGCGTGGCGGCGCCGTTGCCGATCCGCACCGGCGCGGAACGCGCGTACCCCTCCCAGTGGTCGAGGATCTGCTCGTCCAGGTCGGAGGAGCCGTCGACCTTGTACATGATGTTCAGCGGGCCCGTGTCCCCCTCGCTGCCGGCCCGCTCCTTGACCCGGTCGCCCAGCCAGATGATGAACGCCCTGGCCTCCTCCGTGAAGCCCAGTCCCAGCAGGGCGTACACGGAGAAGGAGGCGTCTCGGATCCAGGTGAAGCGGTAGTCCCAGTTGCGCTCGCCGCCCAGTTGCTCCGGGAGAGCCGCCGTCGGGGCGGCCACCAGCCCGCCGCTGGGTGCGAAGGTCATGAGCTTCAGCGTGATCGCGGAACGCTCGACCATTTCCCGCCAGCGCCCGGTGTAGCGCGATTGGGTCAGCCAGGAGCGCCAGAACCCCACGGTCTCGTCGAAGAGCCGTTGGTGTTCGTCGCGGCGGACCTCCGTGGGCGGCCCCTCGGCGCCCATCTCCAGCACCAGCCCGCGCTGTTGGCCGGCCTGCAGGGTCACTGAGAGGTGCAGGTCGGCGTCCCGGTCGGTGAGAACGTCCGCCAGCTGTTCGTCCTCCGGTTCGCGGATCGGGTGCACGGTGAGTTCGGTGCCGTCCTGCGCGGCGAAGGCCGCTCCGTGCTGGGTGATGCGCAACCGGTGTGCCTGGCGTCCGTAGTCGAACCGCGGGGCGATGTCCACCTCGAACGTCATGCTGCCGCGCACACAGCGGACCAGGCGGACCAGCCGGTGGCGGCCCGTGACCGTCGTACCGGTCACGGGCATGAAGTCGACCACCTCACCGGCGCCCGCCTCTGTCATGAACCGGGTCACCAGGATCGCCGTGTCGGGGAGGTACAACTGCTTGGTCGCATAGGTCGTGTGCGCCGGCCGGACCGTGCAGTGCCCGCCCTTCTCCTTGTCCAGAAGCGCCCCGAACACACTCGGTGAGTCGAACCGAGGGGAGCAGAACCAGTCGACCACTCCGTCGGTGGTCACCAGCGCCGCGGTCTGCAGATCGCCGATCAGACCGTGGTTCTCGATCAGCGGGTAGTCGTCCATAGGGGGGTGCCCCCTTCCGGTGTGCGATTCACCCGAACGCACCCCCCCTGCGATCAGCGTAGAGCCAGTGCTACGGCCGTGCAGCGGCACGGCGGGCCGCGCGGCGCCACAGGCGTCGCTGCACCCGCAGGGTGAGGACGCCGACGATCACGAGGACGACCACGTTGAGCAGCAACTGGAGCAGCGAACCCCATGCCTGGTGCCAGTCGGCGAAGGCGAGGGACACGGCGATGTCCGAGGCGGCGGGAATCGTGGTCACGGAGATGAAGACCCCGAGCAGGGCGCTGCCCCGTGCCTCGGTGAGCGAGACGATTCCGACGACGCCGGCGAGGACGGCGACGGCGACGGAGAAGAAGTCCGGTGTGTCGATGAGGTGGGAGACGGGGCGCAGGCCCAGCTCGAACGCGGTGGACTGCAGGCCGGCAGCCCGCGTCAGCGCGGCGAAACCCAGAGTGACCACGATGGCCAGCAGGAACCCGACCGTCAGCGCCCGTACTCCCTCCCACACCCTGCGGCGGTTACGGCGGTCGAGGCCGAGGGCGATGCTGGTGATCGCGTTGTACTCGGGCCCGACCACCATGGCCGCCACGATGAGGATCTGCGAGTTCGTCATGATGCCGACCGAGCCGATGAGCCCGGCGATCACCAGAAACAGGTAGAAGGACGGCGGATAGGTCCCCTCCGCCCGGATGTGGGCCTCGACCGCGGCCCACAACGGCGTGTGGACCAGCGCGCTCGGCTGGTCGGCCTCGATCTGCTCGGCGTGCCGCGAGAACATCATGTCGACGTCGTCGACCGCGATCGACCCCGTACGGTCGACGCCCAGCCTGCGCAGGTCGCCCAGCACGCCGTTCGCGGCGCCCTTCAGCACGTCGCACTCCAGCGCGTCACCGCCCGGGACGTGGGCCGCCCTGACGACCACGAGGTTGAGGACGCGATCGTGCGCGGCGAGCAGGTCGACGGCCTGCTGGGTGAGCGCGGGCGGCATGACCATGCGGAAGTGGATCAGATCCATCCGCAACCTCCTGAGCGGGGCCCGCCGGACACCGGGCTCACCGGTCCTGCGCGCCTTCGTCGTCCCGGAGACTTCTCCAGACGCGGGTGCGGTGCAGCACGTAGAGGGCGAGGAGGAGGACGCCTGCCTGCAGCCCGACGGCGAGCAGCCAGAAGACGGCTCTGCTCTCCATCTCGTCCGTCAGGTAGGTGAAGTTCATGCCGAAGTACCCGGTCAGGAACGTCAACGGCAGGAAGACCACCGACACGATGGCCAGCCGGTTGATCACGCGGTTCTGCTCGCCCGCCACGAGGGAGGAGTAGCTGGCGAAGGCCCGCCGGGTGGCCTCCTGCAGGGACTCGATGTCGGCGAGCACCAGCCGGCCGGCGTGCTGGAACTCCCGGGCGAGCCGCTGCCGCTCCTCCGGGAAGCTGGGGTTCAGCATCCTGCGCGCGATGACCTCGTCCGTCGTCTGGAGGTAGGGGAGGAGGAAGTGGTGCAGCAGCGCGGCACGCCGCCGTAGCCGTGCCAGGCGATAGATCTGCTGGGGGCGCCGATGCTCGAAGATCTGGTCCTCGAGGTCCTCCACCTCCAGGAGGTGCGCCACCGCGGCCCGGCGAAACGTCTCCAGGGCCTCCTCCAGCAGCAGGAACAGCACGGCCACCGTGTCGGGCGGGCTCTCCTGCCCGAGCCGTGCGATGAGACCTTCCAGCGGTTCGGCCGGTCCCCGGTGGAGCGTGACCAGATGACGTTCCGTCACCAGTGCGTGCACGTGGACGAAGTCGCCCTCTTCGACCACGGGTACGACGAAACCGGCGCGGTCGCCGTGGAACTCGGCCCGCGCCGGTACACCCGGTCTGCCGAACCAGGGCGGACTCTCGTCCTTCAGACCGAGCAGACCGACGACCTCCTGCTCATCTGCCGCCGGCCCGTCGGACAGTTGGACGTCGGCGAGCAGGAAGTCGGATACGGCGAGGCGCGCGCGTGTCTCCGACAGGCTCGTACGAGTGGTGATTCCTCCGGGCATCGACACCACCGAAACGATCATCGTCCCTCACCGTTTTCCCAGGTCGTAGCTCCCACGGTGCGCACACTCCGGCGCCGGCGCTCCCGGACACACGCAGTCGCCCCGACGGGTGCCCCGAACGAGTGACCGGTCAGGCCACCGACCACGGTCCGACCCCGAGGACGTCGAGCATCGCCCGGGTGGCGGGGCTGGGGTTGAACCGGCTCCACGCCAGATACTCGATGCGATGCGGTCCGTCGACCACCGGGACCAGCGCCAGTCGGGGGTCGTCGGCGGCCAGCGGCCGGATGAACGCCGACGGCAGCAGCGCGATGCCGAGCCCGCGCGCGATCAGCCGGGTGATCAGCTCGACGACACCGGCCTCGTACGCGACGTCACGGACCAGTCCCGCGGCGGCGAAGGCCTGATCGGACTGGGCCCGGGCGGGTGTCCCGGCCACGAAGTCCACGAACGTCTCCTCGGCGATGTCGTGCAGCGTGACCCGGGCAGCGCCCGCGAGCCGGTGCCCGGCCGGCACCACCAGCACATGTGCGTCATGGTCGAGAACGACGGTCTCCACACCGGAGGGCCGCTCGTCCTCCGGCAGGCCGAGGAACGCGATGTCCAGGCCGCCGCCGCGGACCGCCTCCACCAGCTCGTCGCTGCGCCCGGAGCGGAGGACGACGCGGACGTCCGGGTGCTGGGCGCGGTACCGCTGCAGCAGCTCGGGTACGTCGACGGCGGCCGTGGTCACGATCACGCCGACGGCGAGCCGGCCGCGTACGACGCCGGTCGCGGCGGCGGCGTCGGCGGCCGCGCGGTCGGCAGCGGCCAGGCAGTCCCGCGCGCCGGCGAGAAACGCCGCTCCTGCGCTGGTCAGCTCCACGCGGCGGCTGGACCGGGCGAACAGCTTGACCCCGAGCTCCCGCTCCAGGCTCGCGATCCGGTGACTGAGTGACGACTGCACCACGAAACAGCGCTCGGCCGCGCGCGTGAAGTTGCGGGTTTCGGCGACGGCGACGACGTAGCGCATCTGCTGGAGATCCATCCGGCAATCGTTCTTGTTCATAGGTGGCATGGCAAGCATGCGTTGGACTCATGGCCCGTCGTGCTGAGACTTCATCACATGCATTCCCTGACCGAGAGATCGCCGGTCCCGCTGCGGACCCCACCCGGCGGGCAGGCGGCGACGTTCGCGCTGACCGCCCTCGCCCCCGCGTCCTGGGGCACCACGTACGTCGTGACCACGCACCTGTTACCGCCCGGGCATCCGCTCTTCGCCGGGCTGATGCGCGCCCTGCCCGCCGGGCTGCTCGCGCTGGCGATCACCCGGGTCCTCCCGCGCGGGGACTGGTGGTGGAAGGCCGCCGTCCTCGGCGTCCTCAACATCGGCGGGATGCCCCTGCTGTTCCTGGCGGCCGGCCGACTCCCCGGCGGTGTCGCCGCCACCCTCGGCGCGGCCCAGCCGCTGCTGGTCGCCGGCCTGGCCCTCGCGGTGCTCCGCGACCGGCCCACGGTCCGGGGGCTGACCTGGGGCGTGATCGGCGTGATCGGCGTCGGACTCGTCGTGCTCGGTCCGCAGGCCCGGCTGGACGCCGTCGGGGTGCTCGCCGGCCTCGGCCATACGGCCACCATGGCCGGCGGGGTCGTCCTCACCAAGCGCTGGGGCCGCCCCGCGGAGGCCGGTCCACTGACCCTGGCCGGCTGGCAACTGACGGTCGGCGGCCTGCTGCTGCTCCCGCTCACCCTCACGTTCGAGGGGGTGCCGCAGCGGATCGACGCCGGAGCCGTCGGCGGCTACCTGTGGCTCGGCAGCATGGGCGGGCTGATCGCGTACACGCTGTGGTTCCGCGGGATCGGAAAGCTGCCGCTCGGCGCGTCCGCACCGCTGGTGCTGCTGTCTCCGCTGGTCGCGACCGTCATAGGCATCGCGCTGGGCGAGTCCCTGAACCCGCTGCAGACCTTGGGTTTCGCCCTCGCCCTGGCCGCGCTGCTGGCCGCGCAGCTCAACACCCCGAACCAGATCCGAGGAGGACGGAATCGATGAAGACGGGTTCGCTGAAGACGAGTTCGATGATGGCGGGTTCGATGATGGCGGGTTCGTCGACCGCAGGCATGACGATCGCCGTTCTGGGCGCGACCGGCATGGTCGGCAGCCGGGTGATCGCCGAGGCCGGTGCGCGCGGACACCAGGTGCTCGCCCTGTCCCGGAAGCCCGCGAGCGAGGACCCGAACGTGACACCGATCGCGGTCGACGCGACCGACGCGTACGCCGTACGCGAGGCGCTCGCGGGCTCCCCGTCGAACGGCGCCGCGGACGCGGTCGTGCTGAGCGTGCGGACTGCTCCGGTCGACCAGGAGTTCCTGGTCGGAGCCACCCGTACGGTGCTGGACATCGCCGCGCAGCTGGGGATCCGCGTCCTCGTGGTCGGCGGCGCCGGTACCTTGCGCAGCCCCGACGACCACGACCTGCTGGTCGCCGACAACCCCGCATACGTGCCCGCCGAACTGAGGCCCATCGCCGCCGCCGGGGTGGCCCAGCTGCGCACCTGCCAGGCTCATCCCGGCGCCGACTGGGCCTACCTGAGCCCGCCGGCCCTGCTCGAACCCGGTGACCGGACCGGCCGCTACCGGCGCGGCACCGACACCCTGCTCACCAGTGCCGACGGGCGCTCGTGGATCAGCGCCGAGGACCTGGCCGTCGCCGTGCTCGACGAACTGGAGACCCCTGGCCCCGAACGTCGCATCACGGTCGTCCACCGCGACGAAAGCCGGCCGACACCCTGACGGACACGGTGCTCGTCAGGCCGGCCGGCCGAGCGCGGCGGCGATCACTGTTTCGAGTTGCCGTGCGATCCGGTCCAGGGGCTGCGCGCTGTGCTTGGCACGGCACATGGCGGTGGCGCCCTCGACCGACGCCACGACGAGGGCCGCGAGATCCGCGGCCTGATCGGGGGTCACTCCGTGCTCCCCCAGCGACTCGGCGAGCAGGCCCTCCCAGCCCTCGAACGCCTCGGCGGCGGCGACTAGGGCGGGCGGGATCTCGTCGGCCGGCGGTTCCTCGACGGAGACGGCCAGCACGGGGCAGCCGGCGCGGAAGTCGCTGTCGACGACGATGCCGCGCCACAGGGCCAGGAAGGCCCGGAGTCCGGGGACCGGGCCCGCGCCCAGCTCCTCGCGGAGGACGCGGCCGACGGCCGTGCCCGCGTACCGCACGGCCTCGGTGGCCAGCTGCTGCTTCCCCTCGGGGAAGTAGTGGTAGGTCGAGCCGAGCGGCGCCTCGGCGTGCTTGGCCACCTCCCGGATGCTCGCGGCGCTCAGGCCGCGCCTGCTGATCAGGTCGGCCGCACCGGCCACGATGCGCTCGCGCGAAGGCCCGCCGGTTCTGGCCAAGACCGTTCTCCCCTCTGGTTATAACGCTCGTCATAGTCTAGCGTGGCCGCCGGTTATAACGACCGTTATAGAGCGTGCGCAGAGCACGAACAGAGCACGAGGGGAGACTTCGTCATGCCGATGATCCGGCTCACCGTCCCGTCCGGCGCCCTGACCGAGGAGGGCCGCAGGACGGTCCGGCGCGACCTGGCCGCCGTACTCCTGCGCTGGGAGGGAGCGCCCGACACGGCGTTCTTCCGTGCCCAGGCGTGGAGCTACCTGGTCGAGCTGCCCGAGGGCGCGCAGACCACCGCCGAGGACGACGCGCCCCGCTTCCTGGTGGACGTGACCGTCCCACAGGGCGCCGTGTCCGAGCGCCGCAAGGCCGGCCTGGTCGAGGACGCCACCAGGACCGTGCTCAAGGCCGCCGGGCTCTCCCCGGCCGACGCCCTGCGGGTGTGGGTGCTGGTGCACGAACAGCCCGACGGCACCTGGGGCGCGGGCGGCTCCGTCATCCGCTACGCCGACCTGGTCACCCTCGCGAAGGGGCAGCAGGAGCAGACGGGGCAGCAGGCCGATGCGTGAACTGACCTACGTCGCCCGCCACACCGTCGAATGGCGCGAGGCACCCGAACCCAGGCTCCAGTCGGACCAGCAGGCCATCGTCGCCCCGGTGGCCGCGACCTCCTGCGACGTGGACTCGGCGATCCTGGCGGGACATGCCACGCGGCGGCAGCCGCACATCAGACACAGCATCGACCCGCCGTTCGGGCACGAATGCGTGGCCAGGGTCGTCGACACCGGCGACGCGGTGACGTCCGTGACCCCCGGTGACCTGGTGGTCGTCCCCTGGTCCCTCAACTGCGGCACCTGCGACAACTGCCGCGCCGGACTGACCGCCCACTGCACGGCCGTACCCCACATGGCCATGTACGGCGCCCCCATCGGCGGCACCTGGGGCGGACTCTTCTCCGACCTGGTCCGCGTCCCCTGGGCGGACGCCATGCTGGTCCCCCTGCCCGCCGACCTCGACCCGGTGGCCATGGCCGCGGCGAGCGACAACTGGTCCCTGTCCTGGCGCCTGGTCGCCCCCCACCTGAGGAACAGGCCCGGAGCCCGGGTCCTGGTCGTCGCCCGCGGCAGCATCGGCCTCTACGTCTGCGACATCGCCCGGGCGCTCGGCGCCTCGGACGTCCTGTACGTCGACCCCGACCCGGAGCACCGGGGGCTCGCCGAGAGCTACGGCGCCCGTACCGCCGAGCAGGCCGAACCCGTCCACCACGGCTTCGACCTGGCCGTGGAGGCCACGGGCCGCGTGGACCAGCTCGCCCTGGCGGTCAGGTCCCTCGCCCCGGAAGGCGTCTGCGAGTCCGCGGGCAACCACTTCCGCCCCGGCGAGCTGCCCCTGCTCGACATGTACCTCACCGGCGTCACCCTGCGCATCGCCCGCGACAACGTCCGCGCGCACATCCCCGAGGCCCTCGCCCTCGCCCGCTCCGGCCAGGTCGACCCCGCCCGGGTGGTCTCCCACGTCCTCGACTGGGAGCAGCTCCCCGACGCGCTCCCCGAGAAGCACCTCAAACCGGTCTTCGTCCGCGGCGAGGCGTGAGGGCGGGGCACGGGGTGTCTCAGCCGACCTTGATGTGCTGGTCCATTCCCATCTGCTTGTGGCTGTCGACCGGGCAGTAGACGTCGTACGTGCCCTTCTTGAGGGTCACCGTCACCGTCCCGCTGTGGCCGGCCGGGATGTCCTTGGTCCGGGCGTCCTCCACACCGGGTCCGTCGATGGACAGGGCGTGGGTGATCGTGCCGTGGTTGTCGGCGACGAAGGTGTAGGTGCCTGGGGTGAACGACGACCGGGACAGCTTCAGCATGAACTCGCTCTCGGTGACCGTCACCCGGGTCCCTGACGCCGCTTGGGTCGTGCCGGAGCCGGCCGAGCCGCTCGCCTGACCGCCGCCCCCGCTCGAACAGGCCGCCAGGACGAGAGCGGCGCAGAAGGCCCCCGCTGTCGTACGGAGCGCCGTACGGGTCGTATGTGCCGGGATTGCCGGGATCGCCATCTGGCTCATCCCCTTCGATGTCAGGGAAGGGCCCCTATGACGGATACGTTCGAGCGGGCCAGATGGTTCGTGCCGGCGGCTGCCAGTGGCTCGGCCGCAGGGACCCCGTGCTCACACCCGCCCCCCAAGCCCTGTGCGATGGGCTTAACCCCTGGTGATCGGGCGCAGAGACACCCACGTAATGAGCGGTTCGTACCGTCACGAGGGGTGAGATCGGACCGAGCACAGCAAGGGAGGCGCCCGTGGCCGCGCCGGGCTCGTGGACTGAGGGCACGACGAAGGTGCGGACGGTCTGCTCGTACTGCGGGGTGGGCTGCGGCATGGTCCTCGACGTCGGCAGGGCAGCGGACGGACGGCGTACGGTCCTGAAGGCGACCGGGGACAAGGAGCACCCGGCGAACTTCGGCCGGCTGTGCACCAAGGGCGCGACCACCGTGGACCTGCTCGCCGCCCCGGGCCGGCTGACCACCGCCCTCGTCCGGCCGGACCGCGGCGAGGAGCCGCAGCCCGCGCCGGTGGCCGCCGCTGTCGCCGAGACCGCCCGCCGGCTGCGCGCGATCATCGACGAGCACGGCCCCGACGCGGTCGCCCTCTATGTGTCCGGGCAGATGAGCCTGGAGGCGCAGTACCTGGCGAACAAGCTGGCCAAGGGCTTCATCCGGACCAACCAGATCGAGTCGAACTCCCGGCTGTGCATGGCGAGCGCCGGTACCGGCTACAAGCTGTCGCTGGGCGCGGACGGGCCGCCCGGCTCGTACCAGGACTTCGACCAGGCCGACGTCTTCTTCGTCATCGGCTCCAACATGGCCGACTGCCATCCGATCCTCTTCCTGCGGATGATGGAGCGGGTGAAGTCGGCGGGCGCCAAGCTGATCGTCGTGGACCCGCGGCGCACCGCCACCGCCGACAAGGCCGACCTGTTCCTGCAGATCAAGCCAGGTACCGACCTCGCCCTGCTCAACGGGCTGCTGCACCTCCTGCACGCGAACGGCCACACCGACCCCGGCTTCATCGCCGCGCACACCGAGGGCTGGGAGGCGATGCCCGCCTTCCTCGCCGACTACCCGCCCGCCACCGTCGCGGAGATCACCGGCATCCCGGAGGACGACATCCGCGAGGCCGCCCGGCTGATCGGCGAGGCGGGGGAGTGGACGAGCTGCTGGACGATGGGCCTCAACCAGTCCACGCACGGCACCTGGAACACCAACGCCCTGGTCAACCTGCACCTCGCCACCGGCGCGATCTGCCGCCCGGGCTCCGGCCCCTTCTCCCTCACCGGCCAGCCCAACGCCATGGGCGGCCGCGAGATGGGCTACATGGGCCCGGGGCTGCCCGGGCAGCGCTCCGTGCTCGTCGACGCCGACCGGGCCTTCGTCGAGGAGCTGTGGGAGCTGGAGCCGGGCGCCCTGCGCGCCGACGGCGTCGGCAAGGGCACGGTCGAGATGTTCCGGAAGCTGGCCGATGGGGACATCAAGGCGTGCTGGATCATCTGCACCAACCCGGTCGCCTCCGTCGCGAACCGCAAGACGGTCATCGAGGGCCTGGAGGCGGCCGAGTTCGTCGTCACGCAGGACGTGTTCGCCGAGACGGAGACGAACGCGTACGCCGACGTCGTCCTGCCCGGCGCGCTCTGGACCGAGACCGAGGGCGTCCTGATCAACAGCGAGCGCAACCTGACCCTCGCCCGGCCGGTCGCCGATCCGCCCGGCGAGGCGATGGCGGACTGGCGGATCATCGCCGCCGTGGCCCGCGCGATGGGCTGTGAACAGGGCTTCTCGTACGACAGCGCCGAGCAGGTCTTCGAGGAGATCAGGCGCGCCTGGAACCCGGGGACCGGCTGGGACCTGCGCGGTGTGAGCTACGAGCGGCTGCGGGAGACGCCCGTGCAGTGGCCGGCGGCGAGCGCCGACGGTCCCGACCGCAACCCGATCCGGTACGTCGACGAGGACGGCTCGCTCTCCTTCCCGACCGCGAGCGGCCGCGCGGTCTTCTACGCCCGCCCGCACATCCCGGCCGCGGAGATGCCCGACGACGACTACCCGTACGTGCTCAACACCGGCCGCCTCCAGCACCAGTGGCACACGCTGACGAAGACGGGCAGGGTGGCCAAGCTGAACAAGCTCAACCCCGGTCCCTTCGTGGAGGTGCACCCGCGGGACGCGGCCGAGCTGGGCCTCGCGGAGGGGGACTCGGTGGAGGTCGCTTCGCGCCGCGGGCGGGCCGTGCTGCCCGCGGTCGTCACCGACCGGGTGCGGCCGGGCTGCTGTTTCGCCCCGTTCCACTGGAACGACCTGTTCGGCGAGTACCTGAGCGTCAACGCCGTGACCAGCGACGCCGTCGACCCGCTGTCGTTCCAGCCCGAGTTCAAGGTGTGCGCGGTCTCGCTGACCAAGGCGGCCACCCCGGTGACGGTACGGACTCCGGTCCTGGTGACAACTCCGGCCACGGCCCAGGCGTCGTCCACCGAGGTCCCACCCCCCGCTGCCCTTTCTTCTACGTCCGCCCCCGCCCCGTTCGGTCTGGAGCCCGGACCGCCGCCGGTCCTGGCCGAACACGAACGCCGCTATCTGACCGGCTTCCTGGCCGGCATTCCGTCGGGCGCCCCGGGCGTACCGGTGCTGCCACCGGACGCCCCGTTCAGCCCGGAGCACCGGCTGTGGGTGAACGGCGTGCTGGCCGGGATGTACTCCAGGACCGAGGCCACGCACGCTGTCATCGGCTCCCCGGAGCCGTCCGCGCCGCCCGCGCACGCTCCCCGCCGCCAGGTCGTGATCCTCTGGGCGTCGCAGACCGGGAACGCCGAGGAGTTCGCGACCGCCGCGGCCGAGCGGCTCACCGTGGACGGCCACCTCGCCGCCCTCCTGCCCATGGAGGACGCGGACCCCGCCGCACTGCCGTCCGACACCGACCTGCTGCTGATCACGAGCACCTTCGGCGACGGCGACGCCCCGGACAACGGCGCCGGCTTCTGGGACGCTCTCACCGCACCCGACGCCCCGCGCCTGAAGGGCCTGCGCTACGCCGTCCTGGCCTTCGGCGACTCCTCGTACGACGACTTCTGCGGCCACGGCCGCCGCCTCGACCGGCGCATGGCGGAGCTGGACGCGGTACAGCTGGCCCCGCGCACCGACTGCGAACCGGACTACGAGACGGCTGCGGACGCCTGGCTGGACCAGGTGCGCACCGCGCTGAAGGGCACGGAGCAGCCGGCCACCGCCCCGGCCGCCACCGCCCCGGTCCTGGCTGCCCCTACGACTCCCCGACCTCCCCGCCCCGCCCCCACCACCGCCCGCCTCACCGGCAACCGCCTGCTGAGCCTGCCCGGCGCGGGCAAGGAGGTCCGCCGCTTCACCTTCGACACCCGCGACAGCGACACCCCGCTGGTCTACGAGGCCGGCGACGCCCTGGCCGTACACCCGGTGAACTCTTCGGCGCTCGTGACGGAGTGGCTGGCCGTGACCGGCCTGGACGCGGATACGACCGTCCAGATCAAGAACGCCGGAGACGTGCCCTTCGCCGAGGCCCTGCTGCGCCACCTGGACATCACCCGCATCACCCCCGACCTGCTGCGCTTCGCCGCCGACCGCACCCGCGACCCGCGCGAGCTGCGCAAGCTGCTGCGGCCGGACAACAAGGGCGAGCTGGCGCAGTGGTCCTGGGGACGCCAGGCCGTCGACGTGGTCGCCGATTTCGGCCTCCGGGCCGGAGCACAGGAGTGGGCCGACCTCCTGCCGCGCCTGCAACCCCGCCTGTACTCCATATCCTCCAGCCCGCTGACCGACCCCCACCTGGTGTCCCTGACCGTCTCCGTCGTCCGCTACGAGAACCTGCGCGGCCGTCCCCGCCAGGGCGTCTGCTCCCCCTTCCTCGCGGACGCCGAGCCCGGCACCCCGGTGCCGGTCCGCGTCCAGCGGGCGCCGCACTTCCGCCCGCCCGCCGACCCCGCCGCGCCGGCGGTGATGGTGGGCCCCGGCACGGGCATCGCGCCCTTCATCGGCTTCCTGGAGGAACGCCGGGCCCGCGGCCACCGCGCCCCGAACTGGCTGTTCTTCGGCGAACAGCACCGGGCGACCGACTTCTACTACGAGGAGGAGCTGGCCGCCCACCTCGCCGACGGCACCCTCACCCGCCTGGACACCGCCTTCTCCCGCGACCAGCGCGCCAAGGTCTACGTCCAGGACCGGATGCGCGAACACGGCCCGCTGCTGTGGTCCTGGCTCCGCGACGGCGCCCACTTCTACGTCTGCGGCGACGCCTCCCGCATGGCCAAGGACGTCGACCAGGTCCTGCACGAGATCGCCACCGTCCACGGCGGCCTGACCGAGGCGGAGGCGACGGCGTACGTCAAGCAGCTCGCCGCCGACAAGCGCTACGTACGCGACGTGTACTGACCGTCACCGGGCGAGGGCCGAATTCACCCGAATGGAGTACCCGATCGGCCTGGGCCGAGGATCTGGCAGATAGTGGAACTGGTACGACGTCTCGATGGGCCCCGACGGCTCAGCCCCGGCACAGGAGGCTCGATGCGCGTTTCACGGCCACTGGCCGCGCTCACCGGCATCGCGTTGCTCGGCATCGCACTGACCGCCTGCCAGGACCAGGCGTCCGGCCAGATCACGGCGCGGCACGGTGTCAGGCATGTGGAGACCTTCTCGAACCCGTCGATCCACGGCTGCCATCGCTTCCGCGAGGGCGTGACCCACATCACCAACTACACACAGAGCAACATGCTCCTGTACACGACACCCGACTGCTCCGTGCCACCGGGCGGGGCGAGCATCTACCTGACCATGCAGTCGTCGGACGAGGTGGTCAGATCCGGCGGCTTGTGGCAGAGCTTTTCCTTTGCCTCCGGGTGAACAAGAGACCCCAGGTCAGTCTTACGGCCAAACCAAGCAATAAGGCTGATGCCCCGCCTCATGCAGCCGATGCGAGAAGTCCTGCCACTCATGCAGCAACTGGTACACATTGAACGCGTCCCGAGGCCCACCCCGGTCCGGCACCGTCGACCAGATGAACGCCGCCGCGCCCACCGCTTCCTCGCCGATGCCGCGGAGGGGGTCGACGACCGTCATGGGGAGCTTGACGACCGCGTAGTCGGGGTGCAGGACGACCAGCTCCAGGGGCGGCACCTTGTGCAGGGGCACTCCCTCGATGCCGGTCAGCACCATCGCGGCCATCGTCTCCGGCTTGATCTTGGTGAACATGCCGTTCATGCCCAGCTCGTCGCCGCCGAGTTCCTCGGGACGCATCGAGATGGGGACGCGGGCCGCGGTCGCGCCGTCCGGCGCGCCGAAGTATTTGTACGTCACCCCCACCCGACCACCATTCCTGCTCCCCGCCCGGAGGCGGTCGACCCGGTGGTCGAGCCGGCTGTCGAGTTGCCGGTCGTACCGCTCGGGCTCACTCGGTACACCCTGTGCCTGACGTGCGTCAGTCTGACGTGCTTCGGTAGTTTCCTCCGCTTCGCGCCGGTGCCTTCCCCGCCGGGCACGTCGAGGACCCAGGTCATCAGTCCCCTCGCCCAGTCCGCCACCGCGATGCATATCTCCACCCGACTGCTTTTCTAGGACGCGTGGCCCCCGCCGCGCAACCCGATCATCGTGTCAGTGACCTCCCCCACGGCCGCTCGCCGAAACGTGCGGTTAAACACCAGTCCGCAGGATCTTCAGAAGCCCCTGACACAGCCCCTGACTACTACGTGCCGATGAGCTGTGTGTATCAGGTGTCAGTCTCGCAGATGACGCGGCCGTGATCACGGTTTCGATCTTGAGGTCGGTCGCCTCGCGGTCGCCACCCGGCCGCAGCCGGGCCCGGCCGCGGCCTACCCTGAGGAGGTCACCACGCAACCGGAGTCCGAGAAGTCGGAGAAGTCGCACGTCATGAGTGCCATGAGCGAACTGCCCTATCCCTATGATGCGCCCGTCTCGCAGGCGCTCTTCGACCGTGCGTCCGCCGTCACACCCGGCGGCGTGAACTCCCCGGTACGCGCCTTCCGCGCCGTGGGCGGCACGCCCCGGTTCATAGTGTCGGGGAAGGGGGCGTACCTCACCGACGCCGACGGGCGGGAGTACGTCGACCTCGTCTGCTCCTGGGGGCCGATGATTCTGGGGCACTCCCACCCCGAGGTCATCGCCGCCGTCCAGGAGGCCGTCGCGCGCGGTACGTCCTTCGGCACGCCCGGTGAGGGCGAGGTCGCCCTCGCCGAGGAGATCGTCGCCCGGGTGGAGCCCGTCGAGCAGGTGCGGCTCGTCAGCAGCGGGACCGAGGCCACCATGAGCGCCATCCGGCTCGCCCGCGGGTTCACCCAGCGGTCCAAGGTGATCAAGTTCGCCGGGTGCTACCACGGGCATGTGGACTCGCTGCTCGCCGCGGCGGGCTCCGGGGTCGCCACCTTCGCGCTGCCCGACACGCCCGGTGTCACCGGTGCCCAGGCCGGGGACACGATCGTGCTGCCGTACAACGATCTCGAGGCTGTGAACGAGGCCTTCCACCGGCACCCGGGCGAGATCGCCTGCGTTATTACGGAGGCTTCGCCCGGCAACATGGGCGTCGTGCCGCCCGCCCCGGGGTTCAACCAGGGGCTCAAGGACGCCTGCCGGAAGAACGGCGCCCTCTTCATCTCCGACGAGGTCATGACCGGGTTCCGGACGAGCCGGAGCGGCTGGTACGGCATCGACGGGGTCAAGCCCGACCTCATGACCTTCGGGAAGGTCATGGGCGGCGGGTTCCCCGCTGCCGCGTTCGGGGGGCGCGCCGACGTCATGGCCCACCTCGCCCCCGCCGGGCCCGTCTACCAGGCCGGCACCCTCTCCGGGAACCCCGTCGCCACCGCCGCTGGGCTCGCCCAGCTGCGGCTTCTCGACGACGCGGCGTACGACAAGGTCAACGCCGTCTCCGAGCAGATCCAGAACCTCGTCACCGAGGCGCTCGGCAAGGAAGGCGTGGCGCACCGGCTGCAGACCGCCTCCAACATGTTCTCCGTGTTCTTCACCGACCGGCAGGTGCGGGACTACGAGGACGCCAAGCGGCAGGAGTCGTTCCGCTTCACCGCCTTCTTCCACTCGCTGCTGGCGAACGGCGTCTATCTGCCGCCGTCGTCCTTCGAGTCCTGGTTCGTGTCCACGGCCCACGACGAGCGGGCCATCCAGAAGATCGCCGACGCCCTCCCGGCGGCGGCCCGAGCGGCCGCGGAGGCCACCGCGTGAGCGACAACAGCAAGGACATCACCGTCGTCCATCTCATGCGGCACGGCGAGGTCGCCAACCCGGACGGGATCCTCTACGGGCGGCTGCCCGGCTACCACCTGTCCGAGCTGGGCCGGCAGATGGCCGACCGGGTCGCGGACCACCTCGCCTCGCGGGACGTCACGTACGTGGTCGCCTCGCCGCTGGAGCGCGCGCAGGAGACCGCCACCCCGATCGCCAAGGCGCACGGGCTCGACCTCGACACCGACGAGCGGCTGATCGAGGCCGACAACGTCTTCCAGGGCAAGACCTTCGGGGTCGGGGACGGCGCGCTGCGCAAGCCCGAGAACTGGAAGCACCTCGTCAACCCGTTCAAGCCGTCCTGGGGCGAGCCGTACATCGACCAGGTCGTCCGGATGATGGGCGCGCTCAACGCGGCCAAGGACCAGGCCCGCGGGCACGAGGCGGTGCTGGTCAGCCACCAGCTGCCGATCTGGATCGTGCGGTCGTACGTCGAGAAGCGGCGGCTGTGGCACGACCCGCGCAGGCGGCAGTGCACCCTCGCCTCCCTGACGACTTTCACGTATCTGGGCGACAGGATCGTCTCCGTCGGCTACACCGAGCCCGCCATCGACCTCGTGCCGGCTCACCTCCGGGCCGGCGCCAAGCCGGTGCAGGGGAAGAGCAAGGCCTTCGGCGCGTAACTGCCGCTCCTGGCAGTCTATTTGACATGCCTTAGGGTGCTTTTGTCAGATCCGTTGCGAAAAACATAAATATCATCGGAACCTCCCCGATCGTCGCGCCCTCTGAATGGGTGACCACCAGCAGGCGCGACGAATCGGGGATTTCCATGCGCACCAACTCCCGGACCCTTTCCCGGAGGGGAATGCTCGGCCTCGGCGCGGGCGCGGCGGCCGCCGCCACACTCGCCGGCTGTGGGTCTCTCAGGTCCTCGGACGGCGGCGGGCACGGGTCCGGTTCCGGGAACTCGGCCGGAGGGGGCGAAGGCAAGAACGGCGGGACCGAGGCCCGGCCCATCGGCGACGGCTCCACCTCCTTCACCGGCAAGCAGCCGCACCAGCCCGCCAGGCCCGAGCCGTTGGAGCCGGGGCAGACCCCGCCGCAGTTCGTGATCTTCTCCTGGGACGGCGCCGGCGAGGTCGGCAACGGTCTCTTCCCGCGCTTCCTGGACCTCGCCAGGGAGCACGGCGCGAGCATGACCTTCTTCCTCTCGGGGCTGTATCTGCTGCCCGAGGCGAAGAAGCGGATGTACGAGCCGCCGAACAACCCGCGCGGCGCCTCCGACATCGGCTACCTCAGCGACCCGCACATCAAGTCGACGCTGGCCAACGTCCGCCGGGCCTGGCTGGAGGGGCACGAGATCGGCACCCACTTCAACGGGCACTTCTGCTCCGGCCACGGCACGGTCGGCAACTGGACCCCGCAGCAGTGGGCGAGCGAGATCCGGCAGGCCAAGGCGTTCGTGAAGGAGTGGCGGACCAACACCGGCTGGACCGACCTGCCCTCGCTGCCGTTCGACTACGACAAGGAGTTGGTCGGCGGCCGTACGCCCTGCCTGCTAGGCCAGAACAACCTGCTGCCCACCGCCCGCGAGCTGGGCTGGCGCTACGACGCCTCCTCGCCGGGCGGGCGTCAGGTGTGGCCGGTGAAGCGGCTGGGGATCTGGGACCTGCCGTTGCAGCAGATACCTTTCCCCGGACGTTCCTTCGAGGTCCTGTCCATGGACTACAACATGCTCGCCAACCAGTCGGTCAATTCGACCAAGGCGCCCGCCTACAACTACCCGGGCTGGCGCAAGCAGTCCGCGCAGGCGTACATCGCGGGATTCGAGCGGGCATACAAGACAAACCGGGCGCCGTTCTTCATCGGCAACCACTTCGAGCACTGGAACGGCGGCATCTACATGGACTCCGTCGAGGAGGCCTTCAAGCACATCGCGCGCGAGAAGGAGAAGGGTGCGGACGTGCGCCTGGTCTCCTTCCGGCAGTTCGTGGACTGGATGGACGTCCAGAAGCCCGAGGTGCTCGCCAAGCTGCGCACGCTGGAGGTCGGGCAGCAGCCGGCCGGAGGCTGGAAGGACTTCCTGCGGGACGCCAAGGGTGCCAAGTCGGCCTCCTCGAACGCCGCCTGAGAAGCCCCCGGGAAAGCTGACCGAAATGTCCGGAGTAAATACCTCCTGAAATGCGGTTTTCCGCCCGCCAGGGGGGCGCGCGAGATCCCCGGAACAGGCATGCGAAACTTTTCACATGAGTACCCGTAGCCGCGCCGTCCTGCTTGGCGCCATGGCCGCCGCGGCGGCCCTGACCCTGTCCGCGTGCGGCAACGGCGGCACCTCCGGCGGGGGCGGCAACACCGGCTTCGTCACCGGCAACAACGGCATCGACACCGTCGCGCAGGGCAAGCGGGCCACGGCGCCCGACCTGTCCGGCAAGACCATCGACGGCAGGACCCTGGACGTCGCCGGCTACAAGGGCAAGGTCGTCGTGATCAATGTCTGGGGCTCGTGGTGCGGGCCGTGCCGGGAGGAGGCCAAGTACTTCTCCAAGGTCTCCCAGGCGTACGAGGGCAAGGGCGTCCAGTTCGTCGGCATCAACACCCGGGACACCAGCACCACCCCCGCGGTCGCCTTCGAGAAGGAGCACGGGATCAGCTACCCGAGTCTGTACGACCCGACGGGCAAGCTGATGCTCCGCTTCGAGAAGGGCACGCTCAACCCGCAGCTGATCCCCTCCACGCTCATCATCGACAAGAACGGGAAGGTCGCCGCGCGGGCGCTGGAGGCGCTCGACGACACCACCCTGCTGAAGATGCTCAAGCCGGTCCTCGCGGAGAAGTGACGTGAGCGCACTCCTCACGCTCGCCGCGGAGAACCAGACCGTGAAGAACGGCGCGCTGCTGGTCGCCCTGCCGATCGCCCTGCTCGGCGGCCTCGTCTCCTTCTTCTCGCCCTGCGTCCTGCCGCTGGTCCCCGGTTACCTCTCCTACGTCACCGGGGTCGCCGGCACCGACCTGGCCGAGGCCAAACGGGGGCGCATGGTCACCGGCGCCTCCCTGTTCGTGCTCGGCTTCAGCGCCGTGTTCATCTCCGGCGGGGCGCTGTTCGGCTTCTTCGGCTGGACCCTCCAGGAGCACAAGGACGTCCTGTCCAAGGCGCTCGGCGTCCTCATGATCCTCATGGGCGTGTTCTTCATGGGGCTGATGCCCTGGTTCACCCAGCGCGAGTTCCGCTTCCACAAGCGGCCGACGACCGGCCTGGTGGGCGCGCCCATACTCGGCGCCCTGTTCGGCATCGGCTGGACGCCCTGCATCGGCCCGACCCTCGCGGCGGTGAACTCCCTGTCCATCCAGCAGTCGAGCGCCGGGCGCGGCGCCGTGCTGATGGTCGCCTACTGCCTGGGCCTCGGCGTGCCCTTCGTGCTCGCCGCGGTCGCCTTCCGCAAGGCGCTCGGCGCCTTCGGCTGGGTCAAGCGCCACTATGTCTGGGTGATGCGCATCGGCGGCACGATGATGATCGTGACCGGTGTGCTGCTGCTGACCGGGGCGTGGGACAGTCTCGTGCAGCAGATGCAGACCTGGTCCAACGGCTTCACTGTGGGGATCTGATCGATGAGCAAGACCGAAACCGACAAGGGCCAGGACCAGGAGGACCTGGGGGCGGCCGGCTCCCAGCTGTCCACCGCCCCGCAGGAGGAGATCGCCGCCGTACCGGGCATCGGCGTCATCGGCTGGGCCCGCTGGTTCTGGCGGCAGCTCACCTCGATGCGGGTCGCGCTGCTGCTGCTCCTGCTGCTCTCGCTCGGCGCGATCCCCGGCTCGCTGATCCCGCAGACCGGCGCCGACGCCGCCAAGGTCGACGACTTCCGCCAGGCGCACAGGACGCTCGCGCCGGTCTACGACAAGCTCGGCCTGTTCCACGTCTACAGCTCGGTGTGGTTCTCCGCGATCTACATCCTGCTGTTCGTCTCCCTCATCGGCTGCATCGTCCCGCGTACCTGGCAGTTCGTCGGCCAGCTGCGCGGCCGCCCGCCGGGCGCCCCCAAGCGGCTGAACCGGCTGCCCGCCTACACCACCTGGCGCACCACCGCCGAGCCGGAGCAGGTCCGCGAGGCCGCGCTCGCGCTGCTCAAGAAGCGCCGCTTCCGCGCCCACCTCGTCGATGACGCCGTCGCCGCCGAGAAGGGGTACGTACGGGAGCTGGGCAACCTGGTCTTCCACATCGCGCTGATCGTGCTGCTGACCGCCTTCGCCTCGGGCCAGATGTTCAAGTCGGACGGCACCAAGCTGATGGTGGAGGGCGACGGCTTCTCCAACGCGCTGCCGATGTACGACGACTTCAAGTCCGGCAGCCTGTTCACCACCGACGAGCTGGTGCCCTTCAGCTTCGACCTGAAGGACTTCAAGGGCACCTACGAGCTGACCGGCCCCAACCGCGGCACCCCGCGCACCTTCCAGGCGAGGATCGCCTACAGCGAGGGCGCGTACGGCAAGGAGAAGCCGGCCACCATCAAGGTCAACGAGCCGCTGCAGATCGGCGACTCCAAGGTCTACCTGGTCAGCCACGGCTACGCGCCCGTCATCACCGTCCGCGACGGCAAGGGCAAGGTCGTCTACCAGGACGCCGTACCGCTGCTGCCGCTCGACGGCAACGTCACCTCGCAGGGTGTCATCAAGGTCATGGACGGCTACCGCGACGCCAAGGGGCAGAAGGAGCAGCTCGGCATCCGGGCCTTCTTCCTGCCGACCTACGGCGGTGGCGCCTCGGTGCTCTCGCAGTTCCCGGCGCTGCTGAACCCGGTGCTGAACCTGGAGCCGTACCACGGCGACCTCGGCGTCGACTCGGGCCTTCCGCAGAGCGTGTACCAGCTCGACAAGAGCCACATGAAGGCGTTCAAGGACGCCAAGGGCCTGCAGCTGCGCGGGAACCTCAAGCCCGGGCAGACCATGCAGCTCCCGAACGGTGCCGGCTCCATCACCCTGGAGAAGGACATCAAGGAGTGGGCCGGCTTCGAGATCGTCCAGGAGCCGGGCAGCGGCTGGGCGCTCGGCGGTGCCCTCGCCGCGATCTTCGGTCTGGCCGGGTCCCTGTTCATCCAGCGCCGCCGCGTGTGGGTGCGGGCGGTGCGCGGCGCCGACGGCGTCACGGTCGTCGAGATGGCCGGGCTCGGCCGCAGTGAGTCCGCCAAGGTGCCCGAGGAACTGGGCCACCTCGCCGGAACCCTCTACGACCAGGCGCCGGGGGCACCCGACCCCGACGACTCTTCAGCATCCAACGAAGCATCCCCCGACCCCCAAGTCGTACCTTCCGAAGGGGCTGAGAAGTGACTCTCGCCGCCGCAACCGATCTCGCCGTCGCGACCAACGAACACCTGGCGAGCATCAGCAACACGCTGATCTACTCGTCCATGGCCGTCTACACCCTGGCCTTCTTCGCGTACATCGCCGAGTGGCTCCTCGGCAGCCGCAGCAAGGTGGCCCGTACGGCCGCGGCGCTGACTGCGCAGAGCGGGCAGAAGGCGGCGAGCGCGCCCGCCGTCACCGTCAACCAGGCCGGCGGCACCGCCGTACTGGAGCGGCCCAAGGTCGTCGTGCGCTCCGCGTCCGGCGCCCGGGACGTGCCGGACGGGCCCGGTGCGCACGGCGGGGACGAGCAGGGCGACCTCTACGGGCGGATCGCCATCTCCCTCACCGTGCTCGCGTTCCTGGTGGAGCTGGGCGGGGTCGCCACCCGCGCGGCCTCCGTGGAGCGGGCGCCGTGGGGCAACATGTACGAGTTCAACATCACCTTCTCCACGGTCGCGGTCGGGGTGTACCTGGGCCTGCTGGCGCTGAAGAAGAACGTGCGCTGGCTCGGCCTGTTCCTGATCACCACGGTCCTGCTCGACCTCGGTCTCGCCGTCACCGTCCTGTACACGGCCAGTGACCAGCTGGTCCCCGCCCTGCACTCGTACTGGCTGTACATCCACGTCTCCACCGCGATCTTCTGCGGCGCGGTGTTCTACGTCGGCGCGGTCGCCACGATCCTGTACCTGTTCAAGGACTCGTACGAGAACAAGCTGCAGACCGGCGGCAAGCCCGGCGCCTTCGCGACCTCGGTGCTGGAGCGGCTGCCCGCCTCCGCCTCGCTGGACAAGTTCGCCTACCGGGTCAACGCGGCCGTCTTCCCGCTGTGGACGTTCACGATCATCGCGGGCGCGATCTGGGCGGGCGACGCCTGGGGCCGCTACTGGAACTGGGACCCCAAGGAGACCTGGTCCTTCATCACCTGGATCGCCTACGCCTGCTACCTGCACGCCCGGGCCACGGCCGGCTGGAAGGGCCGCAAGGCCGCCTACCTGGCGATGATCGCCTTCGGCTGCTGGCTGTTCAACTACTACGGCGTCAACATCTTCGTGAGCGGCAAGCACTCCTACGCGGGCGTCTGAGCCGCCGGTCGCCCACACTGGTGCCATGAGCGGTTCCATCGCACAGGGCACCAGCCAGACCCACGGGAACACGCACATACTCCACTTCCTGGTGCGGCTCCCGAGGTCCATGGAGGAGGTCTGGCCGGCGGTGGCCACCCAGGAGGGGCTTTCGGGGTGGTGCACCGCCGCCGACGTCCTCGAACCCCGGCTGAACGGTCTGGTCACCCTGCGTGACCTGGGCACCGGCCGGGTCACCGCGTGGGACGTGGACCGGGTCGCGGAGTACACCGTGGAGGGCGGCGGCCGCATCCGGTTCCATCTGGAGCGGGACGGGGACACCGCAAGCGTGCTGCGCTTCACCCACGAGTTCCGGGGCGAGGGCGAGTCGGAGGCCGACTGGCGCACCAGATTCGAACGACTGGTCGAGTTTCTCCGGCGTGCCTAGGACGGCCCGGCGCTCAGGACGGCGGCAGGCACTCCTTCGCCGGCGGCTTCCCCTCCGGCCAGGCGATCTTCACGAAGCGTGAGCCGCCCTCGGGGGTCAGCTCCACGATCGGTACGGCCTTGTCGTACGGGTTGCCGTGCACGTCCAGGCAGATCCAGCCGCTCGCCCCGCTCACCCGGAGCGAGCCCTTGACCTGCGGCCACTGCAGACCGACGTCCGCGAGCGACGGGACGTTCCGCCCGTCCGGCACCGCCTCGCGGATGCCGTGCACCGCCAGCTGCAGGGCGTCGTAGCCGATGATCAGCTGGCCGTCGTCCAGCGCGACCGAACCGATCGGCCCGGACGGCTTCCGTTCGGCGGCCGTCAGCAGCCGCTGCAGCACCCCGAAGTCCGCCGCCGAGCCACCCGTCTTCGCCGGGTCCTTCGCCCAGGCGTCCGGGTGGGCGAGGGAGGTGTAGCGGACGGAGAGGTTGTGGCGCAGGGCGTCGCGGTCCAGGTCGCGCTCGTGGGTCAGGTACGACGCCTCGTCACCGGTCAGCACCGTGAACTTCCGGTCCTGGCAGCCGCGTCCGCCCAGCGCGTTGATGAACTGCCGCAGCTGTGTGTGCCGTCCCGCGAACAGGATCGTGTCGGTCTCCCGGGAGGTGTCGCACACCAGGTGCGTGATCTGCCGGAAGGTGTTCGCGGTCGTGCCCTCCTTGCTGCGGTCGGCGGGCGGCGTGAACGGCTGCGGCTCGTACGGCGAGCCCTTGATCAGCGCCGCGAACGACTCCTGCAGCGTCCGGGTGTAGGGGTCGCCCGGCTTGTCGTACACCAGCAGCGCCTTGCCCGCGCTCACCTTGGCGAAGGACGCCAGCGCGCGGGCCTCGTCGGTGTTGGTCGGCGACACCCGGGCGAGGCCGGGGTAGGGGTCCTTGCCGCCCTGCCCGTTGGCCAGGTCGTCGGCGGTGATCGAGGAGCCGACCACCGGGATCCCGCGCCGGGTCAGCGCCTGGACGGCCTTCTTGTTGTTGTCGGTGCTCTGCCCGATCCCCGCCACGGCCCGCAGCCGGTCCGCGCTCGTCGTCATCCGCGCCAGCTGGTCCACCGTCTGCTGCCAGTGGTCCCCGGTCGCGCCCGGGTTGGCCAGCACCAGCCGGATCGCGGGCGCCTCCCCGTTGGCGTCGTGGTTGGCCTGGTACTGCGCCAGGTAGGCGCCCTGCAGCTGGTGCTGGATGTCGTTCAGGTTGGTCGCGGCGGTGGAGCTGTACGGCAGCATCAGCGCGACCGTGACGTAACTGCCGGGCTTGAGGCGGTCGTTCTCCCGCGCGATCGCCCGTACGACGTCCCGCAGCTGCGCGTGCCCGAAGTCGTACGAGCCCGTCGCCACGCCCACGCACTCGTCGCTGTCCGCGGGCCGGGACACCCCGGGCGCACAGGAGCGGTCCTCGTGCATCAGCGTCCGGACCCCGAACACCAGCCCCGTCACCAGGGCCGCCGTCACCAGCAGCGCCAGATAGCGGCGCAGCGGGATCTCCCACACGCTCTCGCGCACCCACGTGCCCACGCCTCTGCGCGCCATCACGCCTCCCCGCTCCGGTCGTCCGGGCCGCCGTCCGTGTCATCGGGGTCGCCCGGATCGGCCATCGGGCGCCCGGCGAGCGCCGCCGCAGGCCAGTCCCGGGAGGTCCGCCACAGCAGCGCGTTGCCCGCCGGCCGCAGGTTGGACAGCTGCTCCAGCTCGAACCGGAGCCGGTCGCACACCTTCGGGTCGGGCAGCACCAGCGGATCGCCCAGCTGCCACACCGCGTGCAGCAACCGCCGTACCCGCAGGTGCAGTACGGCGTCCGCGCCCTCGGGCGGCTCCTGCCCGGCGTCCGTGCGGCCGAGCGCGACCGCGGCCCGCCGGTCGCCGTGGCCGGTGAAGTCGCGGCCGTCGGCGTCGTGCGCGTGGAAGTAGGGTGCGGACGCCACGAAGCGCAGGGTGCGCAGCCAGGTCCGGATGTCCGCGGTGTGGAAGGTGCCGCGCAGCTCGGCGACCGCCGACTCCGCGTTGCCCAGGGCGAGTTCGTGATGGAGCCGGTAACGGGCCTGCTCGGGCTCCGGGTAGTGCGCGATCAGCGTCTCGTGCGCCCTACGCCACGACACGTGGTCGGGGTCCCGCAGATGCAGCCTCAGCAGCAGCAGGGTGCGCACGAAGGGGTCGCCGACGAACTGGCCCGGCACGGTGGGCAGCCCCTCCTCGGTCAGCCGGGTCCGCAGCGCCCGTACGTCCGCCGGGCCGAAGGTGTCCGGCAGCAGGGCCGCGGCCAGTGCGCAGGCCGAGTCGTGGTCGTGCGCGGCGGCCAGCACGGTCAGCTCGTCCAGGTGCTCGGCGGGCACCAGCCGGTCCAGCAGCGCCTGGTAGGCGGGGGAGGCGTCGTGGTCCTCGTCCAGCCGTACGTCGGCGGTGAGCAGTTCGCCGAGCGAGCCGGCCCGGTTCTGCGCGGCGGACTCGGCGAGCAGGACGATGCCCAGCGGATTGCCGCCGGTCAACCGGTGGGTCGCGTGCGGGAGTTGGGGCGGGACCGGGGCGTCGTCACAGACGGCGCCGACGATGTGCAGGGTGTCGTCCGGGCTCAGCGGGGCGAGCGCGACCAGCAGCGCCCGCGAGGAGGCGGCCGCGTCCGGGGTCCAGCCGCTGCGCCGGGCCACCTCCGGCAGCTCCCGCCGGACCGCGCTGCGCAGCTCCTCGCGGCCCTCGCCGCGCCGGGCCGCGACGAACACCACCTGGTCCGCGATGCCCTCGGCCCGGTCGCGCAGCACGGCCTCCACCAGCCCGGGCCCCGGCGCGGTCTGCGCGTCGTCGATCAGCACCAGGGGCCGCCCGAGCCGCTGCATGCGCGGCAGCACCCCCGCGTACGCCTCCGTCAGGTCGGCCAGCAGCGCCCGCACCAGATACCGCTCGGCGTGCTCCCGGGAGGTGCCGCCCGCCCGGAAGTGCCCCGCCAGCAGCATCAGCCCGCGCTGGGCGTGCCCGCCCGCGTTCGGGTACGTCCGGTACCACACCGACGCCTTCTGGTGCCGCCGGCTGGTGAAGCCCTCGGCGACGGACTCCAGGGTCGCCTCGATCGCGCCGGACAGCAGCGGCCCGGTGCCGGTGGTCGCGGCGACCACCTTGGCCGCCACCTTCCCGGCCCAGCGCCCGGCCAGACCGCTGACCCACGAACCGCTCTCGTTCAGCAGCAGGATCCGCTCGACCTCCCGGCGGATCCGCTCCGAGTCGGCATCGCCCCAGCCGCTCGCGGCCACCGCCACCAGGCCCGACATCAGCCGTGGAAAGGTGATCCGCCCGGCGCCCGTCACCGGCGCCGCCAACTGCTCGGCGATCACCAGCAGCGCCTGCGCCACCGGCGACCACGACTCGGCGGGCCGCTCCGCGGGCGGCCCCGCGAACTGCGGCTCCGCACAGTCGATCAGCGCGACCGGCGTGTGCCCCTTGTAGGCGCCCCGTAACTCGGCCAGCACCGCGCTCTTGCCCAGACCGCGGGCGCCCGTGAGCACCACGAAGGGCAGCTCGCCCGGGTGCTCGAACGGATGACCACGGTGCTGGTGGGGGCGCAGGCCCACGAGCCGGGGCGCGAGACCGGCCGGATCGACGTCGAACAGCGCTCCTCGCCCGTGCAACCGTCTGTGCACCACATCCCCCCTCAACAGCAGTGTAGAAAGGGGAAGTTGTCACTGACCAGGGTCGGTGATGTCCGTTGGGTTACGAAATTGACCGGGCTACGACGCCGTCGCCGCGAGCAGATCCCTCAGCCGTTCGACGTACAGCCGCACGTTCTTGGCCGCCACGTCGGTGTCCGGATAGCGGCTCGCCAGCCACAGGCCGTCGTGCAGCCGGGAGACCCACACGCACACCTGGTCGCCGTACGACACCCGCATCAGCCCGTACGCCTTCTGCTCGGCCCACTGCCCGGCGCCCGGGATGCCACGGGCGTCCAGGAACGAGACGATCGAGTACAGGTCCGGGGAGGTCGGCCGGAAGTCCGTGCCGAGCAGCTTCAGCACCCGGGCGAGCGGCATGCGCGCGAGGGACCGGTTGGCCTGCAGCTCGGCGCGCACGGCCCTGAGGGTGCTCGGCAGGTCGGGCGTGCCGGCCACGGGCACCTCGATCGGAGCGCCGCCCACGAACCAGCCCACCGAGTCGGACCAGCGGGACTTCACCCGGGTGTGGAACGGCACCACCGTCCGGTACACGGACTGCCCGCCGAGTTCGTGGACGATCACGCCGGTGGCCGCCAGCAGACCGACCAGGCTGCCGCCGTGGGGCCGGCAGTACGCCTCGAACGCGGCGGCCGTGTCCGCGTCCACGAGCGGCTCGCAGAGCATCTTCTGCGACGGCAGCGGACCGCCGGGTTCCAGACCGAGGTCGACGGGGAAGTTCGGCAGCGTACCGTCGCACCGCCCGATGAACTCCCGCCAGCGCGCCACGACGTCATGGCTGCCGTCGATCCGGTCGGCGTCCGCCCGCTCGATCTCGCAGAAGTCGACGTAACTCGCGGCCGGCGTCCGCACCACGGGTCCGCGCCCCTCGACGCCCGCCGCGTACAGCTCGTGGATCTCCGCGGGGATGCCGTGCACGGAGTAGCCGTCCACGTTGCTGTGGTCGAAGGCCATGTACACGCTGGTCGAGTCGTCCCGCACGACCGCCGTGTAGATGAGGTTCGGCCAGCGCAGGGCGTCCGCGACGGCGTCGAAGCGGTCCTGGAGGTGCGCGACCAGGGCGTCCGCGTCGCCGAAGTCGCCGACCGTCTCGCGCCGCAGGGACACGTCACCGGCGTCGAGGGTGAACCGGCGCAGCCGGTCGCCCGCCCAGCGGAAGCCGCTGCGCAGCGTCTCGTGCCGCAGCGTCCAGGCCCGCAGCGCCTCCTGGAGCACGTCGAGATCGACCCGGCCCGGCAGGTCGAAGGCCGTACCGAGCCAGGTCGGCACGAACAGCCCGCCGTCCCGCACCGACCTGGCCGTCCTGATGTGCGACTCCTGGATGTAGGCCGGCGGCCGGGAGTCCTCCGGCAGCCCCTTCGCCGTCTCGACGGTGGCCGGACTCAGCGTCCACTCGACGAGCCGCCCCGGCCGGACCTCGCAGCGCTGGATATCAGTGATTCGCACGCGTCTCCGATCGCAGAAGGGGGCCCGTGAATGTGGGCCCCCTTCAAGGGAATGCCGTCGGACGCGGCCGGGACATGCCCACCCGGGGCATTTCAGTGGAACGGGTGGCGGGGCGAACGCGGAAGTGAATAACCGACGGTGATCGTGCGGGGGTCGGCCGACGGCGATCGGACGGGGGTTCAGCCGACGGTGATCGAGTCCAGCTTCTCCCGCAGGTACACATGCGAGTCGACGGGCGGGTACGCCACCCGGCCCACCGGCGCCGGCACGGACTCGACCAGCGTGCCCGGGGTGCACTCGCCGAAATACACGAGGGACATCAGCTCCTCGGTGGGTGCGTCGGAGGGCGGCGGCAGCACCCGGTGCCGCCCCGACCGCCACCGGTCACCGGTCCAACGGGCCATCAGATCACCGATGTTGATGGTGAAGGCCGCCGGGTCGTAGGGCGCGTCCTCCCACCCTCCCTCATCCGTGTACACCTGCAGGCCGCCCTTCCCCGCCTGCCGGTCCAGGATCGTGACGGTCCCGAAGTCGGTGTGCGGCCCGATCCGGAACTGCCCGGGCTCCGGCTCGCCGACGACCTCGGTCCCCGGGTACCAGTTGATGTTGAAGCCGTACGTCGGATGGTCCATGTGCCGGGAGAAGAAGTCGGGTTCGAGCCCCAGGGCGTACCCCAGCAGCGACAGCAGTTCCTTCTCCAGTGCGGCCATCTCGGCGAGGTACTCCTCGCACAGCGACCGGAGCCCGGGGATCTCCGCCGGCCACACGTTCGGCGCGTACCACTCGGCGTTGACGACCGGGTCCTCGAACGGCTCGTGCGTGGCGAAGGTCAGCGACTCCTTCAGGTCGGGCGGGGTCTCGGTACCCTCCGCGTACCCGTTGGCCTCGGCGCCCGGCCCCAGCCAGCCGCGCCCGCCGACCTTGGCCTCGTACCGCCGCTTCACCTCGTCCGGCAGCAGGAAGAAGTCCCGGGCGGCCGCACGGATCCGGGCGCGCAGCTCCGGCTCCACGCCGTGCCCGGTGACCAGCAGGAATCCGGCGGTCCGCAGGGCCCGGTCGACGGTACGGGCGAGGGCCGCCCGGGCCTCGGGGCCGCCGTCCAGCCAGGACCGGAGGTCGATGGTCGGGATCGAAAAACGGGGCTCACTCACCGATGTCCTCGTTCCACAGAGCCGGGTTGTCCTTGACGAAGGCGCGCATCATCTCGACGCACTCGGGGTCGTCCAGCAGCACGATCTCCACGCCGTGCTCGGCGAGCCAGTCGTGGCCGCCGTGGAAGGTGGTCGCCTCGCCGATCACCACGCGCGACATCCCGAACTGGCGGACCAGGCCGCTGCAGTACCAGCAGGGGGAGAGGGTGGTCACCATGGTCGTGCCGCGGTACGTGTGCTGCCGTCCCGCCGCCCGGAACGCCGCCGTCTCCGCGTGCATGGAGGGGTCACCGTCCTGGACGCGGCGGTTGTGGCCGCGGCCCAGCAGGGCGCCGTCGGGGCCGTAGAGGGCCGCGCCGATCGGGATGCCGCCCTCGGCGAGTCCGGCGCGGGCCTCGGCGACGGCGGTGACGAGCCAGGCGCGGGCCTGTTGCTGATCCATGGGTCCACTGTTCCCCGGTGAGGCACCCGGGCAACGCGCGGCGCCCGCGTTCGGGTGGCCCGAACCCCCTCTGTAGCCTTGCCCGATCACATCGCGCGGGAGGGAAACGCCCATGGTCGCTGCCCCGGTTCTGGAGGAGCTGCGGGAGGTCTGCCAGCCGTACGCCAAGCTGGCGAGCCGCAACGGGGAGCACTGGGCGGGCCGGCTGTACATGCGCAGGGTCTCGCTGCGGTTCACCCGGCAGCTGGTGCGCACTCCGGTCACCCCGGACCAGCTGACCTGGACCATGGTGGTGTGCGGGATCGCCTCCGGCGCGGCCCTGCTGATCCCCGGCCTGACCGGTGCCGTCCTGGCCGTCGTCCTCATGCAGATGTTCCTCCTCTTCGACTGCGTGGACGGTGAGGTCGCCCGCTGGAAGGGGCAGAACAGCGCGACCGGCATCTACGTGGACCGGCTCGGGGCGTACCTCGCGGACGCGGCGCTGATGGTGGGGATCGGGTTCCGGGCGGCGGAGAACGGCCTCGGCGGCTGGCTCTCGCTGGGCATCGCCACCGCGCTCGGCGTGGTCCTGCTGAAGGCCTCGACCGACCTGGTGGACGTGGCCCGGGCCCGGCGCGGGCTCGCGGTGGCCGACGACGAGTCGACCCGGCCGCGGTCGCAGGGCGTGGCCACCGTGCGACGGCTGGCGGCGGCCTTCAAGATCCACCGGGTGACGAACGGCATCGAGGCGTCCCTGGTCCTGCTGGCGGCGGCGGTCGGGGACACGCTCACGGGCGGGGTGGAGGTGACCCGCTGGGCGCTGGTCGCGCTGGCCGCGATCACCTGGCTGATGGTCCCGGCCCATCTGCTGTCGATCCTGGCGTCGTCGCGGCTGCGTTAACGCATTGCTGGGGGTGATCGCGGCGGGGTAGCGTGACGCCGACCTCAATGATCGATTCGGCATGTCAAGGCCGCTGTCACCTTTCACCCTCGGGTGAACGCAGCGCACTCGCCGCTCACTGGTCGTACGCCCGCGGGTGAGGCAGCCGTTGTCGCCGGACACGACATTCGACCTGTGAACGGGGAACTCCATGAAGAAGCGTTTGGTGGCCAAGTTCGTCGCCGCGGCATGTCTCGCCCCGGTGTTGGCCCTTGCGGGTACGGGGCAGGCATTCGCCGCCGACCACGCCGTCACCTGGAAGAACAAGAGCAACGGCGAGTACCTGGCCTACTTCAACGGCAAGGTCCGTACGACCTCTGCCACCGGGGCGAGCATGAAGTGGGACGAGAACAAGCAGTCCGACGGCTCCTTCACCATGAAGCACCACCTCACCGGGAAGTGCCTCGACAGCAACAGCAACGGCGCCGTCTACCTGGGTGCGTGCAACGGCGGCGACTACCAGAGGTGGTACGAGAGCAACGACTCCTCGGGCTGGAACCTGCAGAACAAGGCGACCGGGCGCACCCTCGGGCTGTCGCCCAGCGGGGCCGTCGTCACCGCTCCCGACGCGGGCGCCCCGCGCCAGCGCTGGAGCTGATCCGCAGCTCGTTCCGTCGAGCAGGCCGGGCCGGTCCGTATCCGTTCGAGACGGGTGCGGCCCGGCCCGGCCTTTTCCTGTGCGCACACCCCCGGAGCCGCCGGTGCCGTCGCTGAAGTAGGTTGCAGAAAGCCAAGTGACCCACAGGGGGAGAGACTTGAACGGGGAACAGAACGGCGTCGAGTCACTGGAGGACGGCGATCCCCGGCGGATCGGGCCGATCCCGCTGGTCGGGCGGCTCGGGGCCGGCGGCATGGGGCGGGTCTATCTCGGCGTGCACCAGGGGCGGTACGCCGCCGTGAAGCAGGTGCTGCCCTCGGTCGTCGCCGAGGACCAGGACTTCGTACGGCGTTTCGGGCACGAACTCGACAACCTCGCCCGGCTGCCCGCCGACGCCACGGCGCCGCTGCTCGTCAGCGACCGCGACGCCCGGCCGCCGTGGTTCGCCACCGCGTACGTACCCGGCCTGACCTTGCGCGAGGCTGTCGAGCTGCACGGCGGACCGCTCCCGGCCGAGGCGCTGTGGCTGCTGCTGCGGGAGGCCGCCAAGGGGCTCGCGGCGGTGCACGAGCTGGACATGGTGCACCGGGACGTCAAGCCGTCCAACGTCATGCTCACCCTTGAGGGGGTCACCCTCATCGACTTCGGGGTCGCCCGGGCCGCCGAGCAGAGCCAGCTGACCCGGACCGGCATGGTGGTGGGCACCCCCGCCTACATGTCCCCCGAACAGGCCTCGGGGGCAAGGCGGTTGACCGGTGCTGTGGACGTCTTTGCGCTGGGCTCGGTGGTCGCCTACGCGGGCAGTGGCCGGCCGCCGTTCGGGGACGAGTCGGGGCACGGCGTGCTGTACCGGATCGTGCACGAGCAGCCCGACCTCGACGCCTTGCGCGAGACCGCCCCGGAGCTGGCCGACGTCGTCGCGTCCTGCCTGGACAAGGACCCCGAGAGCCGCCCCACCGCCGCCGAACTCCTCGACCTGTCGGCCGGGCACGGCCCGGCCGCCCCGCCGCTGTGGCCCGAGGCGATCACGGAACGGCTGACCGCGCGGGCAGCCTTCGCGGCAGCGGTGCCGGAGGTGCCGAAGGTATCGGAGGTGCCGGTCGCGGAGCCCGAGCCCGAGGTGGTCGTACAGCCCCTTGTGCCCGAGCCCGAGCGTGAACGGCGCCGGAACCGGATCCTGTTGGGCGTCGTACCGGTCGTGGTCGTGGTCGGCGCGAGCACCCTGGCCTTCCAACTGCTGCCGTACGTCACCGACTCCGGCAGGAACGACACCGCTGGGACCCCGACCGCGTCCGTTTCCGCGTCGGCTGGGCCCGGTGCGTCCGGATCGCCCTCCGGGAGCCCGTCCGGCACGCCGAGCCCGAGCGGGAAGGGCTCGGCCTCTCCGAAGGGCAAGGACAAGAAGAACTCCGGGGGCGACGACGGGAGTTCGGGCCGCGGGACGGCGACTTCGGGCGGTTCCGGATCGTCGGGCGGCGGCGGTGGCTCAGGTTCCGGTTCGGGCGGCTCCAGCAGCTCGGGCGGCTCCAGTGGGGGTTCGTCCAGCAGCTCCTCCGGAGGCACCTCCACCACCGCCCCCTCCCCCAGCTCCTTCAGGCTCAAGAACGGCGAGAACGGCAAGTGTTTGACCACGTTCTACGGCAACACGAGCCTCGGCGACTGCTCGGGCTCCACGGCGAAGTGGACCTTCCGCGGCGCCTCGGGCGGCAGCGTCAAGGTCGTCAACGTGTCGACCGGCTCCTGCCTCTCCGCCAACGGCCCGGGGCAGGCGGTCTTCGTCGGGGACTGCTCCCTGAGCGGCACCGCCCGCCTGTGGAAGACGGGCTCCGGTAACACCCTGAAGGCCGTCTACGGCGGCGGCTGCCTCGACCTGGCCTATCCCGACGGAGCGGAAGAGGCGACCTGCGACCCCGGTACCGCCTCCCAGAGCTGGGCCAGGACATGACGGCCCCACGCGTGCCGACTACGCGCCGACCCGCAGCAGCAGCTTCCCGGTGCTGTTCCGGCTGCCCATCAACCGGTGCGCCTCCGCCGCCTCCTCCAGGGTGAACTCCGCCGTCACCGGCAGGGACACCGTGCCGTCGACCGCCTTCGCGAACGCGTCACCGGCCAGCCGCCGGAGTTCGGCGGGGGCAGTCTGCGCCAGGGTCAGGATGGAGAAGCCGGAGACCGAGATGCCGAGCGGGTACAGCTCGGGCTGGCCCACGGTCCAGGGCTCGGCGGAGCCGGCGTTGCCGAAGGAGACCAGGCGGCCGAAGGGCGCCAGGGAGGCGAGGCCCGCGCGCAGGGTGTCGCCGCCGACCGGGTCCAGGACCAGGTCGACGCCCCGGCCGCCGGTGGCCTGCCGCACCGGGTCCTGGAAGGCGCCGACGAACACCTCGTCGTAGCCGTGCTCCTTGGCGAAGGCCGCCTTCGCCGCCGAGGACACCACGCCGTACACCGCCCCGGCGCCCGCCGCCCGGGCCAGCTGGCCGGCCACCGTGCCGATGCCGCCGGCCGCTCCCTGGACCAGGACCGTCTCGCCGGGCTGGAGCCGGCCGACCTGGTGGATCAGGGCGTACGCCGTCGGCAGGACGGTCGGGAGCGTGGCCGCCGTGCGCAGGTCCACGCCCGAGGGGAGCGGGAAGACGGTGGTCGTGTCGGCCACGACCACCTCCGCGTACGCCCCGCCCTCCGTCAGCGCCGCCACCTCCTGGCCGACGGCCAGGCCGGTGACGTCCGCGCCGAGTGCGCGGATCCGGCCGGAGACCTCCAGACCGGGGACGTAGGGCAGCTCCGGCACCCGGTAGCCCTCCGCGCGGGCCTTCAGGTCGGCGAAGTTCACGCCCGTGTAGGCCACGTCGATGCTCACCTGGCCGGGGCCGGGCTCGGGCGCCTCGGCCGTCACCGCCCTCAGCACCTCGGGACCGCCGTACTGCTGGAACTCGACCGCGCGCATGCCGTACCTCCGGCTCGGAGAGAGTGTTCAGGGTGTTCAACGAAAAGCGAACACTCGCGAGTGTATGATTTTCATCGAACACTCGGCAAGCGGTCGAGCGGGACACGGCAGTGAGGAGGGCGGCATGGCCGCGAGCAGCCACCGGGCCGCCCCGGAGCACACCCACCCCGACCAGGTGTCCGTCCTCACCGCGCTCTCCGCCCTCGCCGACCCCGTACGCCTCACCCTGGTCAGGGAGCTGGCCGGCTCCACCGAGTGGTCCCGCAGCTGCGGCAGCTTCGACGTGCCGGTCGGCAAGGCGGCCCTCAGCCACCACTTCGCGGTACTGCGCGGCGCGGGCCTGGTCGAGCAGCGGGACGAGGGGCCCAGGCGGGTCAACCGGCTGCGCCGGACGGAGTTCGACGCGCGTTTCCCGGGGCTGCTCGACCTCGTTCTGAACACCTCGGCCCCAGGTCTCTGACGTACCTTCACTTTCCAAGGTTGTGGCCCGTGTTGCCCGAGGACCCCAACTACCTTCCGCTGTACCTGGACAACGACGCCGTCATGAGCCTGTTCAAGATGGGCAACTACCGGTCGGCGCTGCGCCGGGAGGCGCCCATCGGCCCGCCCGATGCCCCCATCGGCAGGACGCCCCAGTGGCTCGTGGACCGGCACCGGCGACCCTTCGTAGCGTCGTCGGCATGACCCCAGAGCACAAGGGCACGGCCCAGCTGACCACCGCGATGATGCTGTCCGGCACCCTCGGCGTCTTCGTCGTCGAATCGGGCGCTTCGCCCTTCGACGTCGTCTTCTTCCGCGTCCTGTTCGGCGCCCTCGCCCTCGGCGGCTACGTCCTCGCACGAGGGTGGCTGGGCGACCACGGCTTCACCCCGCGCACCCTCGGACTCGCCGTCCTGGGCGGGGTGTTCATCGTCTTCAACTGGGTGCTGCTGTTCCAGTCGTACGAGAACACGTCCATCTCCGTGGCCACCGTGGTCTACCACACGCAGCCGTTCTACGTGGTCCTCCTCGGCGCCCTCCTCTTCCGTGAACGGCTCACCGCCGCCCGGGTCGGCTGGATCGCCGTCGCCTTCGCGGGCCTGATCCTGGTCTCCGGCGTGACCCCCGCCGACTTCACCGGCGGCGGCGCCTACCTCACCGGCATCGGCCAGGCCCTGCTAGCCGCCCTCCTCTATGGCCTGTCCACCCTGGTCACCAAGCGGATCACCGGCGTACGCCCACATCTGATCGCCCTCGTCCAGGTCCTGGTCGGCATCCCGCTGCTGCTCCCGTTCGCCGACTTCGGCGCGATGCGCGGGACGGGCTGGGACTGGGGCTGGCTGATCGGCCTCGGCTTCGTCCACACCGGCGTGATGTACGTCCTCATGTACGCCGCCTACGCCCAGCTGCCCACCGCGAAGATCGCCGTACTCGCCTTCGTCTACCCGGCCGTGGCGATGGTGATGGACTGGGCGGTGTACGGCCACCACATCGGCCTCGTCCAGGCGCTGGGCGTCCCGCTGATCGTGACGGCGAGCCTGAAGGTCACCCTTGCTCGGCCACGAGCTTCCGCGCCTGCTCCACGAACAGCCGGGCATGGGCCGGAAGCCGCTTCCCGGACCGCCACGCCAGCTGCGTGCGAAGCGTGAACGGCGGCTCCCACGCGAGCCGTACGAGGGAGCCCGTCGCGAGTTCGGCGGCGACCGTCACCTCGGGAAGCAGCGCGATCCCGAGGCCGGCCGCCGCCGCGCGCTTGGTGGCCTCGATCGTGCCGAACTCCATGAACTCCACCGGCTTCAGCGCCGTCAGCTCCCGCTCGAACAGGTCCCGGTAGGCGCAGCCCGGCTCGGTGGCGAGCAGGGACTGCCCGGTCAGATCGGCCGTCGCGACCGGCGCTCCGGCCAGCGGGTGTCCGGGCGCCGCGACCAGCGCCAGCGGCTCCACCGCCAGCACCGCGCTCTGAAGGCCCGGGTGTTCGGTCTCCTCCTCCATCAGGAAACCGACGTCGTACGTCCCCTGCCGCAGCGCCTGCCGGGTCTCGTCGCCGATGGTGGTGCGCAGGGCGAGCCGCACCTTCGGGTGGCGGTGGTGGAAGTACTCCAGCAGCGGGGGCAGCCGGTAGGAGGTCAGGGACTCCATGGTGCCGACGGTGAGGGTGCCGGACGGCTCCTCGGCTCCGGTGACCGCCGCCCGGGTCTCCTCGGTCAGCTCGATGATCTGCCGGGCGTAGGGCAGCAGCCGCTCGCCCGCCTCGGTGAGCCGGATGCGGCCGCCGAGCCGGTCGAACAGCTCGACGCCCAGGTCGGACTCCAGGGAGCGGATCTGGCTGGTCACGCTGGACTGCGCGTACGACAGTTCGGCCGCCGCCCGGGTGAAGCTCAGGACCGTGGCGACCTTCTCGAAGGTGACGAGCAGCCGGAGTTCCATCAGCCCTTCTCGGGGTCGTCCTTGTCGAGGGACTTCAGGAACTCGGGGTTGTCGTCGGGGGCGACCCAGTTCGCGGCGGTATTCCTGTGCCACTCGCAGGGAGTGGAGCCTCCCCCAGCGGCGGCGCGCCGCGCCTTGCCGGTGATCAGCCAGGCGACCGGGCCCACCAGTACCTCGCCGAAGAGCAGGATGATGATCACCCACACCACCTTCGGCAGGTGGCGCACCTCTTCCTCGGGGGTGTTCAGGCAGTCCACGAAGGCGTAGATCCACAACGCCAGGACCAGCAGGAACGGCAGATACCTGAGCATCGACGTGCGCCCTCTTCGAGATGTGAGTAGGCCCCGGTGACCGGGCCAGGGTAGCGGGTGACAGATACTGGGACACATGGCTTACGACGATCTTCGCTCCCTGCTCAGGGCGCTGGAGCGCGAGGGAGACCTCAAGCGCATCAAGGCCGAGGTCGACCCGTATCTGGAGGTCGGGGAGATCGTCGACCGGGTGCAGAAGTCCGGGGGACCGGCGCTGCTCTTCGAGAACGTGAAGGGCTCGGCGATGCCCCTCGCGATGAACGTCTTCGGGACGGACCGGCGGCTGCTGAAGGCGCTGGGCCTGAAGTCGTACGGCGAGATCTCCGAGAAGATCGGCGGGCTGCTGCGGCCCGAGCTGCCGCACGGGTTCGTGGGCGTGCGCGAGGCGTTCGGGAAGCTGGGCGCGATGGCGCACGTGCCGCCGAAGAAGGTGAAGGAAGCCCCCGTACAGGAAGTCGTCCTGCACGGCGACGAGGTGGACCTGGACCGGCTGCCGGCCCTGTTCACCTGGCCGAAGGACGGCGGCTCCTTCTTCAACCTCGGGCTCACCCACACCAAGGACCCCGAGACCGGCATCCGCAACCTGGGCCTGTACCGCCTGCAGCGGCACGACAAGCGCACCATCGGCATGCACTGGCAGATCCACAAGGACAGCCGGAACCACTACCAGGTGGCGGCCCGGCGCGGCGAGCGTCTCCCGGTCGCCATCGCCTTCGGCTGCCCGCCGGCCGTGACCTACGCCTCCACCGCCCCCCTCCCCGGGGACATCGACGAGTACCTCTTCGCCGGGTTCATCGCGGGCAAGCGGACCGAGATGGTCGACTGCAAGACGGTGCCGCTCCAGGTCCCCGCGAACGCCGAGGTCGTGCTGGAGGGCTGGCTGGAGCCCGGCGAGATGCTCCCGGAGGGCCCCTTCGGCGACCACACCGGCTTCTACACCCCGCAGGAGCCGTTCCCGGCCCTGAAGATCGACTGCGTGACGATGCGGAAGCGCCCGCTGCTCCAGTCGATCGTGGTCGGCCGCCCGCCGACGGAGGACGGCCCGCTCGGCCGCGCCACGGAACGCTTCTTCCTCCCCCTCCTGAAGATCATCGTCCCGGACATCGTGGACTACCACCTGCCCGAGGCCGGCGGCTTCCACAACTGCGCGATCGTCTCGATCGACAAGAAGTACCCGAAGCACGCGCAGAAGGTCATGCACGCGATCTGGGGGGCCCACATGATGTCCCTCACCAAGCTGATCGTGGTCGTGGACTCCGACTGTGACGTGCACGATCTGCACGAGGTCGCCTGGCGGGCCCTCGGCAACACGGACTACGCCCGCGACCTCACGGTCGTCGAAGGCCCTGTCGACCACCTCGACCACGCCTCCTACCAGCAGTTCTGGGGCGGCAAGGCGGGCATCGACGCCACGAAGAAGTGGCCCGAGGAGGGCTACACGCGCGACGGCGGATGGCCGGACATGGTGGAGTCCGACCCGGATACGGCGGCCCTGGTGGACCGCCGCTGGAAGGAGTACGGCCTGTGAGCAGCGCCTCCGCGGCACTCCCGCGGCCGGGACGCACCAAGGCGTTCCTCCGCCTGGTGATGATCGAGCACTCGGTCTTCGCGCTCCCCTTCGCCTACATCGCCGCCCTGACCGCGATGTACCAGTGGGACAGGAACATCCACTGGGGCCGGCTCCTTCTCGTCACCATCTGCATGGTCGGCCTGCGCACCTTCGCCATGGCGGTCAACCGGATCATCGACCGGGAGATCGACGCCCGTAACCCCCGGACGGCCCACCGCGAACTCGTGACCGGCGCGATGTCGGTACGGCACGCCTGGACGGGCGCCCTGATCGCGCTGGTGATCTTCCTGGGCGCGGCGGCTCTCCTCAACCCCCTGTGCCTGGCCCTGGCCCCCATCGCGGTCATCCCGATGGTGGTCTACCCGTACGGCAAACGGTTCACGAACTTCCCGCAGGCCATCCTGGGCCTGGCCCAGGCGATGGGCCCGGTCGGCGGCTGGCTCGCCATCTCGGGCGCGTGGTCCTGGGACGCGGTGATCCTCGGCCTCGCCGTCGGCATCTGGATCGGCGGCTTCGACCTGATCTACGCCTGCCAGGACGTCGAGACCGACCGCGAGACCGGCGTCATGTCGGTCCCGGCCCGCTTCGGCATCCCGGCGGCGATCTGGGGCGCGCGGGTCTGTCACACCGTGACGACCGGGTTGTTCGTCTGGTACGCCCTGACGACGCACGCGGGCGCCTTCTTCTGGCTGGGCCTGGCGATCGTCGCGGGCGCGTTCGTCTACGAGCACCGGATCGTCCGGCCCCACGACCTCTCCCGCCTGAACAGGGCGTTCTTCAGCGTCAACGGCTTCATCGGGATTGCCCTGTTCGTGTGCGCGCTGCTTGATCTTCTCGTTCGAGGCCTGACTGTGTGAGTACGGTGCGGTGCCGTGGGTGGCCCGGCCTGAGCACCTTTTCGTCCGCCGGTACGCTCAAGGTGTGAACGCAGGAGAAACGCAGCGCGCGCCTTGGATCGTGGGGGTGTCCGGAGCTTCCGGGACGCCGTATGCGGCTGCCGTGCTGCGGGCGCTGCTGGACGCGGGGGAGGCGGTCGACCTGGTGGTCAGCCGGGCCTCGCGGCTGACGCTGCTGGACGAGACGGGGATCTCGTTCCGGGACGCGCACTGGCAGGAGGACCTGCGGGAATGGCTGGCCCGGGGCGCCGACGGGAAGCCCGGGACCTTCGACGTGGACGTGAGCGGGGTGCGGTACTGGAGCGCGGGGGATCTCGCGGCGGGGCCGTCCTCGGGGTCGTACCCGGCGAAGGGGATGCTCATCGTCCCGGCCTCCACGGCCTGTGTCGCCGGTGTCGCCCTCGGGCTGTCCAAGGATCTGCTCCAGCGTGCGGCGAGCGTCACACTGAAGGAGCGCCGGCCGCTGGTCGTGGCCGTACGGGAGACCCCCTTGAACGGTCAGACCCTGCGGCACCTCGTCGCGCTCGACGACGCGGGGGCCGCTGTGGTGCCGGCCTCTCCCGCCTTCTACGCGGGCGCGACCCACATCCAGGATCTGGTGGACTTCGTCGCCGGGCGGGTGCTGGACGCGGCGGGCGTCGGGCACGGCCTGTACCGGCGCTGGAAGGGCGAGCTGGGCGGCGGCTCAGCGGTCCGGTAGTCGAGCAAGTCGAGCACGACGGGCAAGTCGCAGTACCTCTCATCACTTCAGGAACGTTCAGAACTTTTCCAGGGGAAGGCTTCGATCGCATGGACGCGGTGGACAGGCAGCTCATCCAGGCCCTGAGGGAGAACGGCCGGGCCTCCTACGCGGAGCTGGGACGCCTCGTCGGCCTGTCGGGACCCAGCGTCACCGACCGCATCAACCGGCTGGAGGCGGCCGGTGTCATCACCGGCTACCGCGCCACCGTGAACGCGGCCTCCCTCGGCCTCGGCGTGACCGCCCTGATCGGCATCTCGCTGTCCGACGCCGCCGACCACGAGGACGTGGCGCAGCGGCTGAAGGAACTCCCCGAGATCGAGGACTGCTGGTTCATCGCCGGCGACGACTCCTACATGCTCAAGGTGCGGGCGACCGACGTGGACGGGCTGGAGCGGATCATCCGGCGGCTCAGCGGGACCAAGGGCGTGTCCCGGACCCGTACCACGATCGTGCTGTCCACGAAGTGGGAGAACCGGGTCGGGGAACTTCCCGAAGAGGTCTAGGCGCGGAGCGCCGTATGGGGGTCCCTCCGCCCGAAAGATGGGGGAGTACGGTTTACGGAGTCTGTCGAGGAAAGGTGTTGGCATGGACGTCGGGCTCAAGCGCGAGCTGGAGGAGAAGGTCCGCTCCGGTGAGCGGCTGACCCGCGAGGACGGCATCGCGCTGTACGAGTCGGACGACCTGGCCTGGCTGGGCGGCCTCGCGCACGAGGTGCGGACGCGCAAGAACGGTGACGTCGTGCACTTCAACGTCAACCGGCACCTCAACATGACCAACGTGTGCACGGCCTCCTGCGCCTACTGCTCGTTCCAGCGCAAGCCGGGCGAGAAGGACGCGTACACGATGCGCATCGAGGAGGCCGTCCGGCTCGCCAAGACGATGGAGTCGGAGAACCTCACCGAGCTGCACATCGTCAACGGCCTGCACCCGAACCTGCCGTGGCGCTACTACCCGCGCTCGCTGCGGGAGCTGAAGGCCGCCCTGCCGAACGTCTCGCTCAAGGCCTTCACGGCCACCGAGATCCACCACTTCGAGACCATCTCCGGGCTGAGCGCGAGCGAGATCCTCGACGAACTCATCGACGCCGGCCTGGAGTCCCTCACCGGTGGCGGCGCCGAGATCTTCGACTGGGAGGTCCGCCAGCACATCGTGGACCACCGGACCCACTGGGAGGACTGGTCCCGCATCCACCGCCTGGCGCACGAGAAGGGTCTGAAGACCCCGTGCACCATGCTGTACGGCCACATCGAGGAACCCCGCCACCGGGTCGACCACGTCCTGCGCCTGCGCGAGCTGCAGGACGAGACCGGCGGCTTCCAGGTCTTCATCCCGCTGCGCTACCAGCACGACTTCGTGGACATGAAGGACGGCAAGGTCCGCAACCGCCTTCAGGCGCGGACGCAGATGGCGACCGGTGCCGAGGCGCTGAAGACCTTCGCCGTCTCCCGCCTGCTCTTCGACAACGTCCCGCACGTCAAGGTCTTCTGGGTGATGCACGGCGTGCAGACCGCCCAGCTCGCGCTCCAGCACGGCGCCGACGACATGGACGGCTCGGTCGTCGAGTACAAGATCACGCACGACGCGGACAACTACGGCACCCCGAACAAGCTGACCCGCGAGGACCTGCTGGACCTGATCCGCGACGCCGGCTTCCGTCCGGTGGAGCGGAACACGCGGTACGAGATCATCCGCGAGTACGACGGCCCGGACCCGCTGCGCCGGGAGTCGCCGCAGCCGATGCGGGTGTGAGCCGGTGACGCTGTCGTTCGAGCTGGACCCGGCGGTCTCGCCTGCCCTCAGGGACGACGTGCTCACGCTGTGGGCCGACGTCTCCAACGCGGGAGGCTCGGTCGGCTTCGTGCCGCCGGTGACCGCCGACGAGATACGCCCCGAGCTGGTCAAGCACCTCGTCGCGATGGCCGAGGGCCGCACCCGGCTGCTGGTGGGCCGGGACGGGACGGGCGCGGTCGCGGCGACCGCGTTCCTCACGTACAACACCCACCGGCTGATGAAGCACTGGGTGTGGCTGTACACGGTGATGGTGCACCCCCGGCACCAGGGCAAGGGCTACGGCCGCGACCTCCTCGCGGCCGCCGCCGACGCCGCCCGCGGCCTCGACGGCATCGAGGCCATACGGCTCACCTGCCGGGGCGGCCTCGGCCTGGAGCACTTCTACGGCTCCTGCGGCTACAAGGAGGTCGGCCGGATTCCCGGCGCGATCCGGGTCGCGCCCGGCGACGACCGGGACGACATCTTCATGCTGCTGCCGCTGCTCTGACCCCGCTGCAAGATCGGGTCCGCACCGTGCTTCACTGGACGGTGCCCCTGTTTGGAATCGGAAGAGTGGATTGAGATGCTCCGATACACGCTGATGCGCCTCGGCATCTTCGCCGGCTGCCTCGTGGTCGTCTGGGGAGCCGTCTACTCCGGGATCTTCCCGCGTGGCTTCGGCGACTCCAACTTCCTGTGGGTGCTGCTGCTCGCGATGGTGCTCTCGGCGCCGATCAGCTTCGTGGTGCTGCGCAGGGAGCGGGACCGGGCCTCCGTGCAGATCGTGAACAGGGTCGACCGGATGAAGGCCAACCTGGATGCCAACCGCAGCCAGGAGGACGTGGCGGACGACTCCGCGCGGGCGCAGGGCGGGGCAGCCGCGCCCAACTAAAGCTTCTCGTCTGTCCGGTTCGGCGCGGTTTCGTGCCCACCTCGGGCGAAGGCCGCCTTCAGACCAGTTCACAGTCCGCTCATCGAGTGCAGTTGGGCGAACTCATCAGCGAGCATGCCCATCATGACGAGATCATGGTGTCGGCCGGCGAAGAACACGTGATCGCGGAGGCGGCCTTCCTCGGTGAATCCGAGCCGACGGTGGAGTGACAGCGACGCCTCGTTGTGGGCGAAGATCCGCGCCTGGCACCGGTGATAGCGCCGCTCGGCGAACATGAAGCGCAGCAGTAGCACGACGGCTTCTGCCGCGTAGCCCTTGCGCCAGTGGTCAGCACCGATGGTGACGCCGTACTCGAACCAGCCGGCACGGGGATCAGCGAGATGCGAGCCGACGGTACCGACTATTTCTCCCGTGTCGACGGCCTCGATTGCCAACTGGAAGCAGTCACCACCGGGCTGGACACCGGCTTGCTCCCTCGCCCAGACGCGGTAGCCCTCGGCAGAACGAGGCGGCTGCAGCAGGTCTCCCAACCGCTCCTCGTCCGTGGCGAAGCGCATGAACGCCGCCCAGTCGTCGGGCTCGATACCGCGCAGGCGTACCCGTTCGCCGGTCCAGAACGATGTCATCCCCTATTTGATCACGCTGCCGCGCGGTGAGTTCCAGGCTTGCTGCCCCTGAGACAGACGGTCAGGCCGGTCCAGCGCTTGAGGGTACGGGCCTTCTGGTGAAGTGCGGATCAAGTCTTAGGCTTGCCCTCATGGGTGCCGTGAAGACCAAACGGATGCCGAGGGCGGTTCGAGAGCAGCAGATGCTCGACGCCGCCGTGCGGATCTTCGGCCAACGCGGCTACATGGCCGCCTCGATGGACGAGATAGCCGAACTCGCGGGTGTGTCCAAGCCGTTGGTCTACCTGTACCTCAACTCGAAGGAAGACCTCTTCACCGCCTGCATCCGCCGCGAGGCCGGCGCCCTGACGGAGGCCGTCCGGGCCGGAGTCCGCGCGGGGCTGCCCGCCGACCGCCAGCTGTGGGACGGGCTCCAGGCGTTCTTCGCGCACACCGCCGAGCACCCCGACGGCTGGTCCGTGCTGCACCTCCAGGCCCGCACCCACGGCGAGAACTTCGCCGCCGAGGTCACCGCGATGCGCGAGGAGATCGTCGCGTTCGTGACCCAGCTGATCGCGGTCGCGGCCCGTGAGGCCCACCGTGACCCCGACCTCCCCGAGCGCGAGGTCGCCGGGCTCGCCGAGGCCCTGGTCGGCGCGGCCGAGTCCCTCGCGGCCTGGGTCAACGCGACGGACGGCGTCAGCGCCAGGCAGGCCGCGTCCACCCTGATGAACTTCGCCTGGTCGGGCTTGGGCAACCTGATGCGGGGCCGCCATTGGACTCCGCCGGCGGGTGAGGTGTAGCGCCGTAGGGGCGCCTGGCCGTCGCCGGGTGCGGGTGGTTCATGGCTGGTCGCGCAGTTCCCCGCGCCCCTTAGGTAGGCGAGCCGCAACGTGGCTTTGGGGGCGCGGGGACCTGCGCGAACAAGCCCCCCGCACCCGCACCCGGCAACGGACAGAACCCCCAACGGCGCCTAGCCCGGCAACCCCCGCACCTCTCCGGACACGTGCGACCGTCCACCCGAGCCGCGCAGCTCAAAGCTCCCGCTGCCATCCGCGCCGTACGTCACCGTCCCCGGCAGCAGTACCGGCGCCCTGAACCGCGCCCGGACCACAGTCGCCTCAGGAACGCCGTGGGCGGCCAGACAGCGGGCCACCGTCCACATGCCGTGTGCGATGGCGCGCGGGAAGCCGAAGAGGCGGGCGGCGAAAGGGTGCAGGTGGATGGGGTTGCGGTCGCCGGAGGCGGCGCCGTAGCGGCGGCCGACGTTCTCGGCGAGCCGCCACTCGGCCAGCACGGGCAGCGGCTGCGAAGGCTCCTCCCGGGGCTCACCGGTCCCGTCGGTCCGGTGCCGGGCGAGGTAGGTGCTCCGCGACTCCCATACGCCATCCCCGCCGGCCCGTAGCTCGGTGACCACCGTGGCCTCGGTGCCGCGCCGGTGCGGGGCCAATCCCTCGATGTGGACGGCGAGTTCGTACTCCCCGGTGGCCGGCAGGCCGGTGCGGCGGACGATCTCGATCGAGGTGTGGACCAGGCCGAGCAGCGGCAGCGGGAAGTCCCGGCCGCTCATCAGGCGCATGGCCAGCGGGAAGCCGAGGACGTGCGGGTAGGTGACGGGCAGTGCGTCCGTGCCGTCGGCCGAGCCGGTGGCGAAGCCGCACACCCGCTCGTAGGCGGCCAGCCGGGCCAGGTCGACGCGCAGGCCGGGCAGCACCAGGCGGGTGCGCGGGAAGTCCGCTTCCGGGGACGGGCGCTTGAAGGGGGAGCGCAGGGCACCCCGGGCCAGCAGCGGGGCCAGCGCGAGGGCGGCGGCCAGGGTGAAGCGGCCCGGTGTCGTGCCGGTGAAGCTCAGGTGGCGGTCGGCCATGTCCAACTCCCGCGCGACTCGGTACGAAGTTCTTACTCTGGAGTAAGGTTACCGGAGGTAAGGCCTTGTCGTGGCGCAACCGATCAGGCGGGTGGGCCAGGAAGTTGAAACCCCCTCACATAACCCCCGAGGCTGCACACCCCCGGCTCCGTACCACCCCCGAACCCGCACAAGCCCCCCACAGCGGCCTCGTACGATCACCTGCCTAACCGGCGGTAACCCGTGCTTAAGGCCCGCCGGTGAACACCTCGCCGCACGAGGTACGTACGTCATGCAGCAAGCAGTTCGCCGCTGCACGCCCCAGGAGCCGCCCGTGTCAACTGATCACGTAGTCCAAGCCACCGACTACGACGGCCTCCCGGTCCTCGTGGAGCCCGAGACCCGCCGGCTCGACGGTGCCGTGCGGGAGGCGTACGTCCCCCCGTTCGCGCCGCCGGTCAAGCACGGCTCGCTCGCGGACCTGCCGTTCGACAACGCCGAGACGGCTCCCGCCGCGGTCGTGCTCAGCCGCAGGCTCGCCGACGGCCGCTGGACGGACGTGACCGCGGTGGACTTCGCCGGGCAGGTGCTCGCGGTGGCGAAGGGGCTGATCGCGGAGGGGCTGGTGCCGGGCGACCGTATCGCCGTGATGGCCCGGACCGCGTACGAGTGGACGCTGCTCGACTTCGCCGCCTGGGCGGCCGGCCTGGTCACCGTCCCGATCTACCCCACCTCCTCCGTCTTCCAGACCCGCTGGATCCTGCACGACTCCGGCGCGGTGGCCCTGGTCACGGAGACCCCGGGTCAGGCCGCGGCCATCGGTCCCGAGCTGGAGCGCATGCCGGACCTCAGGCACCTGTGGGTGATGGAGAAGGGGCATGTGGAGCGGTTGGCGGAGCTGGGCGCCCAGGTGCCGGACGGGGAGGTCGGTGTCCGCAGGGGCATGCTGGGGCCCGACACCCTCGCCACGCTCATCTACACGTCCGGCACCACCGGCCGGCCCAAGGGCTGCGCCCTCTCGCACGGCAACTTCTTCGCCGAGGTCGACAACGCGATCGAACTCCTCTACCCGATCTTCAAGGCGAATTCGGGGGAGGACGTGTCGGTGCTCCTGTTCCTGCCGATGTCCCATGTCTTCGGGCGGATGGTGGCGATCGCCTGCGTCCGGGCCCGGGTACGGCTCGGGCACGCGCCCAGCCTGAAGGCGGAGGACCTGCTGCCGGACCTGGCCGCCTTCCGGCCGACCTGTCTGCTGACCATCCCGTACATGCTGGAGAAGGTCTACAACTCCGCGCGGGCCAAGGCGGAGACGGGCGGCCGGGTGGCCGTCTTCGACCGCGCGTCCGCGGTGGCCGTGCGCTACGGAGAGGCGCTGGAGGCCCGCCAGACCGGCACCGGAGGCGGCCCCAACCGGGCCCTGAAGACGGCCCGTTCCTTCTACGACCCGCTGGTCTACCGGCGGATCCGCAACGCCATGGGCGGCAAGGTCAAGTACGCCATCTGCGGCGGCTCACCGCTGGGCCGCCGCCTGGCCGCCTTCTACGCCGGCGCCGGCATCGAGATCTTCGAGGGCTACGGCCTCACGGAGACCACCGGTGCCTCGACGGTGACCCCGCCGCTCAAGCCCCGCCTGGGCACGGTCGGCTGGCCGCTGCCCGGCACCCGGGTGCGGATCGCGGCGGACGGCGAGATCCTGATCGCGGGCGACCACGTCCTGCGCGGCTACTGGGACCCGCAGGCCGGCGGAGTCGTCCCCGCGACCCGGGACGGCTGGCTGCCCACCGGCGACCTGGGCGAGCTGGACGACGAGGGCTATCTGACCATCACCGGCCGCAAGAAGGAGCTGCTGATCACGGCCGGCGGCAAGTCGGTGGCACCGGCGCCGCTGGAGAACTGGCTGCGCCAGCACCCGCTGATCTCCCAGTGCATGCTCGTCGGCGACGGGCGCCCCTACGTCGCCGCCCTCATCACCCTCGACCCGGACGGCATCACCCACTGGCGCCAGATGAACGGCAAGCACCCGGTGCCACCGGAACTCCTGGTCGGCGACCCGGAGTTGGATGCGGTCCTGCAGCGGGCGCTGGACGAGGCCAACAAGCTGGTGTCCCGGCCGGAGTCGATCCGCCGGTTCGCCGTGCTGCCCGTGGACTTCACCGAGACGGCGGGCCATCTGACCCCTTCGATGAAGCTGCGGCGGCAGCACATCATGCAGGACTTCGCGGCCGAGGTGGAGAGCCTCTACACACGCTGAAACGGTCGGCACCCGCTCCCGCCGGCCCCGCCTCGGTCCGGACTCGGCGAGGAGCGTGGAGCGGGTTGCCGCCTGGGTCGGTCGCGGCCCGCCCTCGATCCTCGTACGGCCGCCGGAGCCAGTCAATCCTAAGGTTTCCTCCGTAAACCCCAGTGATAGCTTGGGTGTTGTGACCCTCGACGACCTCCGTGTGTTCGTGGCCGTGTGCCGGGCAGGGAGCCTCAGTTCCGTCGCGCGGGAGCTGGGCTGCACCCAGTCCGCCGTCAGCCAGCACGTCAGGCGGCTGGAGCGGGAGACCGGCGTGGCCCTGCTGGAGCGGCAGCCGCGCGGGGTCGTGCCCACCCGGGCCGGCCGGATCCTCGAAGCCGCGGCGGCCGAGGGGATCTCGGGCCTCGATCTGGCCGTACGGCAGTTGCGCGATCTCCTCGACGGGCACAGCGGACACGTCCGCGTGGCCACCGGTGCCACCACCGTCCGGCACTTCATGTCCGACGCCGTCGTCACCTTCCGGCGCCGCCACCCGCGGGTCAACCTCGAGTTCCGGACGGTCAGTTCCGGCCGTGGCAGTTTCGACGCGCTCACCGACGGCACCCTGGACCTCGCCTGGATCACCCTCGGTCCTCCGGTGCGCGGCATCGAGCAGCGCGCCGTGGTCGAGCTGCCCTGGGTGCTCGCCGTCCCCGCCGACGACCCGCTGGCCACGCGCACCCGACTGGATCCGGCCGATCTCGCCGACGTACGGCTCATCCGGCTGCCGCCGAACTCCGCCTCCGCCGCCCAGCTCGACGCCGCCTGCGCCGAGTGGGGCGTCCGGCTCGGTCACGACACCAGCGTCGCCGACTGGGACACCGCGCTGCTGCTGGCCGAGCTGGGGGTGGGGCGGGCCGTCGTCCCCGCCGTTCCGGGGCTGCCCGTGCCCCGTGAGGGCGCGCTCCGGCTCGTACCGCTGCCGGAGCTGCGGCCCCTGCCGGTCGGCTGGGCGGTCCGCCGCTGGGACGCGCTCAGCCCGCCCGCGAGGGCCTTCGCGGACACGGTCGCCGAACGCTGCGGCCCGCCACCGGTGCGCCGAAACGCCCGCACAGCGCGGTAAACCGGATGTTCTGTTTTTGCCGTGAATCCGCCCCCGGCAAGTGCCGAGGAACGGGTAGCGTAGGAGGGATGCACCCGTATCCATGGTGTGTCGTCAACTGGTCAACCACACAGAAGAAGTGAGCGTCTTGGGCCCACGCACCACCTCGGGAACCGGCCGGGATCGGATCGGTAACGCCCGCTCGTAGCCTGCCTTTCCACCCTCGCCGACTCCGTCACCACGAGCAGAGGCATGAAAGAAGACAACGACGTCCGCCGGATCTTCCTGCTGAACCCTGACCAGCGCCTCGTCCGCGAGGCCGCGCACGCCGGTGTCCAGGTGCGCTCGATCCGGGTCGACGCAACGGACGAGGCGGCCCTGCGCGCGCCGCTCGCGGAGGCCGCCGAGGCCGGGCTGTTCGTCAACCCGGCCCGCGCCCTCAGGGTGCTCTCGGACCCGGCTGCCGTACAGCGCCTGGTCCGCGACAACCGGCTCTCGCCCGGCGGCACCGAGGTCGCGCCCGGCGATCTGCGGCTGACCGTGGAGACGCTGAGCGTGCACGGTATGCACCAGGCCGTCGGGATCACCGCCCGCACCCCCTACGGCCTGCTCCACCCCGCCCCGCTCACCGACGACACCGCCGCCGAGGTGCGCGCGGTGGTGACCGCGCTGCTGGATCTGACCGGATACCAGTACGGGCCGGCCCACATCAGTGTCGCCCTAACCGCGCGCGGGCCGGTGATCACCGGCTGCCGGGCGGGACTCGGGGACGACCCGGTGCCCGAACTGGTCAAGGTGGCCGGCGGGTTCGACCTGGCGGCCGGGGCCATCGAGGTGCTGGCCGGGCGGCTGGTCGACGCGGTGCGGCCGAACCGGTTCGCGGCCGCGGCCCTGCTGAGCCCGCCGTGGCGGCTGGAGACCACCGAGGTGGGGATACTGCCGCACGTCCGGCATGTCTCGCCGCCCGAGGCGCTGCGCCCCGGACACCTCGTCGTGCACGCCGACTCGCCCGAGCTGGCGGCCCGGCGGGTGGCCTCCCTCGCCGCCCTGGTCGTCGGCGACGGCGGCTGACCGGAGACCGGGAACGGATCGGGAACGATCCGGTACAGGGGCACCGCACTGTTGATACGTCGCCGGAAGAAGGACGACGACGCCAGCGACATCAACGGGAGGCGGAGTCAGGATGCTGAAGTTCTCGATCCTCGGGGCGCTGCAGATCCGTACCGTGTCCGGCCCGGCGGAGATCTCCGGCGACCTGCAGCGGACCCTGGTGCAGACCCTGCTGATCAGCGAGGGCCAGCCGGTGTCCGGGGAGAGCCTGGTCGAGGAGATGTGGGGGGACGCCGTCCCCGACAACCAGGCCAACGCGCTCCAGGCCCATGTCAGCCGGCTGCGCCGCAAGCTGCGCGGCCTCGAACCGGGCCGGGCCGGGTCCCGGGTGACCATGCACCCCTCCGGCTACCGGCTCCTGGTGACCGAGGGCGAGCTGGACGCCGCCGAGTTCGTGCGGGCCGTACGGCAGGCCGAGTCGGCCTCCCCGCAGGACGCGGAGCGCACCGCTCGGCTGCTCGGTGGCGCCCTGGCGCAGTGGCGCGGCCCCGTCTTCGGCGGCTTCACCGGCGGGACGCTGTGCCAGCTGGCCGGCGCCCGCTACGAGGAGTACCGGATGCGGGCCATGGAGCTGCGCTTCGACGCCGAGCTGCGGCTCGGCCGGCACGCGGCGGTCCTCGCGGAGCTGACCGAGGCGCACACCAACCACCCGCTGCGGGAGCGCTTCTGCGAGCAGTTGATGATCGCCCTGTACGGCTCGGGACGGCAGGCCGACGCCCTGGACGTCTTCCGCCGGATGCGCCGCCACCTCGACGACGAGCTCGGCATCCAGCCATCCCCGGCCCTGCGTCAGGTGGAGAGCGCGATTCTCTGCCATGACCCGGCTTTGGCCGGTGATGTTCGATCCTCTCTCCTTCAACTTGCGTAAAGGGTTAGCTTTTGACTGGGGCCAAGACGCGCCGCACGGTAACGTGAAGTCGCCTTCCAGCGTGGCCTGTTCGGGTACAACCTAGGATTGTCCCGAACATCTGGGGCTGGTGCGTACGCGATGGGGCGGGGGGGACGGGTTCGTGGAGTCGGCGGCATCCGCTCGGCCTGTCGTGCGTTTCAACATCCTCGGCTCGTTGGAAGGCTGGCACGGCCAGCGCCGGCTGAGACTCGGCAGCCCCACCCAGGAGCGGGTTCTCGTCACTCTCTTACTTGAGCCGGGGCGCATGGTGCCGGTGCCCCGGCTGGTGGCCGCCGCCTGGGACGACGAGCCGCCGCAGACCGCCGGCCACCAGATCCGCAAGGCCGTCGCGGCGCTGCGCACCCGCATCCCCGGCGGCGCCGGGCTGATCGTCACCGACGGCGCCGGATACCGGGCCGTCCTCGGTGAGGACCAGCTCGACCTGCACGAGTTCGGCCGGCGTTCGGCCGAGGCCCGGCAGGCGGTGGCCGCCGGGCAGCCCGCCGAGGCCGTCGGGCATCTGCGGGCCTGTCTGGACCTGTGGCGCGGCCCGGTCATGGCCGGAGCGGGCGGTTCGGTGATCTCCGCGGCCTCCGCCGCCCTCGAGGAACGGCACATGGCCGTCGCCGAGCAGTACTTCGAGCTACAGCTGGAACTCGGCCAGTCCACCGAACTCGTCGGACCTCTACGCGAGTTGGTCACCGCGCACCCGCTGCGGGAGACCCTGCGCGGGCGGCTGATGCTCGCCCTGTACCGAGGGGGCCGGCAGGCGGAGGCGCTGGAGGAGTTCGGCCGGGTGCGCGAGCTGCTCGTCGAGGAGCTGGGCATCGACCCGGGCGCCGAACTGACCCGGCTGTACGAGGCCATCCTGCGCGACAGCCCCGAGGTGGCGCCCCGGGTACCGCAGTCCGTGGCCGACCGTGCCGCCCTCCTGGTCCCGGCCCCCCTCGACCGGCCGTCCGAGACCGACCCGGCGCCCTGCACCCTGCCCTACGACCTGCCGGACTTCACCGGCCGGGACGAGGAGCTGGCCCGGCTGCTGGAGGTGGGCCGGGCCCCGGCCTGCGGATGCGGCCGGATCGTCGGCGTGGACGGCATGGGCGGCAGCGGCAAGACCACCCTGGCCGTGCACGCCGCCCACCTGCTCGCGCCGGACTACCCCGACGGGCAGCTCTTCGTCGACCTGCGCGGATTCAGCCCCGGCGAGAAGGCGCAGGAGCCGGGTGCGGTCCTGCACTCCCTGCTGCGCACCGTCGGCATCCCGGACGACCGGATACCGGACGACCTGGAGCGGCGCACCACCCTGTGGCGAACCGTTTCCGCCCAGCGGAAGCTCCTGCTCCTCCTCGACAACGCCGCCGACGCCGCCCAGGTACGGCCGCTGCTGCCCACCTCCGAGGACTGCCTGGCCATCCTCACCGGCCGGGTACGCATGCTCGAACTCGACGGCGCCGAGTGGCTTCCCCTCGGCCTGCTCTCGGCCGACGACAGCACCACCCTGCTCACCCGGATGCTCGGCGCCGACCGCACCGCCGCCGAACCCCAGGCCGTCGACGACCTCGCCCGGCTGTGCTGCGGCCTGCCCCTCGCCCTGCGCATCACCACCGCCCGGCTGCGCAACCGCCCCCGCTGGACCATCCAGTACCTGGTCGACCGGCTCGCCGACGAGACCCGGCGGCTGCGGGAGATGAGCGCCGGGGAACGCAGCGTCGAGGCCACGCTCCGGCTGTCGTACCAGGGGATGGAGGAGGACCGGCGCGTCGCGTTCCGGCTGCTCGGCCTCCACCCCGGCAGCGCCATCGACGTCCACTCGGCCGCCGCGCTGCTCGGCACCGACGTCCATGACGCCGAGGACGTCCTGGAGCACCTGCTCGACGCGCATCTGCTGGAGCAGCATGAGGCGGGGCTCTACGGGTTCCACGATCTGGTGCGGACGTATGCGATGAGTGTGCGGGAGGCGGAGGACGACGAGGGGAGCGCGGTCGAGCGGCTGGTGTCGTACTACACGCTGGCCACGGACCGGGCCTGCGAGGTGCTCTTCCCCGGCCGCGAGCGCTTCGTCGAGCCGCCCGAGCGGGACCCGTCCGAACTGCCCCGGCTGGACGGGGACGAGCGGGCGCTGCGCTGGTTCGACAGGGAACACGAGGCGCTGCTCGCGCTCGTCGCGCAGGCCGGCGCCCAGGGCCTGCACCGCTCCGCCGCGCTGCTCGCCCGCAACGTGCTCTTCTACCTGGACCTGCGGGGCCACTACGAGGAGTTCCGGGTGGTCGGTCGCATCGGCGTCGATGCCTGCCGACAGCTCGGTGACCCGACGCTGCTCGGCGTCTGCCTGGGCAATCTGGCCGTGGCCCACTGGTGGTTCGGCGACTTTCAGGATGGGATCACCACCGCCCAGGAGGCCCTGGAGTTGGCCGCCATCGACGATCGCCGAGGCGAGGCGATGTGCATCGACGTGCTCGGCATGCTGCACGGTGCGATAGGCAACTTCGACGATGCGCGCATGTACCTGATCCAAGGCATTGCTCTGCACCGGGAGTTGGGCTCGCCTCGGGCCGAGGCCGTGGCGCTGGCCAACCTCAGCACCGTGGAGACCTGGGCGGGCCGGTATGCCGAGGCGGCCCGGTGCGCGGCCCAGGCCACCGAGCTGAACCGGCGCCTCGGCGAGCGCAGCAACGAGATCTCCTCACTGACCTGGCTGGCGCTGGCCCACCTGGGCACCGGCGAGGACGAGCGGGCGAGGGCCTGCCTCGCCCAGGCTCTCGAACTGTGCGACGAGTCCCGGAAACCCGCGAACGTAGCCGTCGTCCTCGCCCAGTGGGCGCGGGTCTGTCAGCGCCTCGGCGACATGCGCTCGGCCGCTGAACACGCCGAGCGCGCCCTGGACCTGGTCTCCGCCGAGGGCACGGCCCTGCGCCAGGCGACCGTGGCGAACGTGGTGGGCCTGGTCCACCTGCGCAGCGGCGCACCCGAGCAGGCGATGGAACTGCATCGTCACGCCCACGATCTGGCCTCCCGTCTGGGCTACCGTTTCGAAACCGCCCGCGCCCTGCACGGCATGGCGGAGGCGGCGCAGGCGCTGGGCGACGAACCGATGGCACGTCGGTATCGGGTCGCGGCGGAGGAGCTGTACGACGCGATGCGAGTGACGGAGGAGGGGCGGCGTCTCTAGGCAACGGCCTTGTGGACGGCGGAACTCACCGGGGCGGCTCGCACGAAGAACGGCACCGACGGGGCGTGAGCCCGGCCGGTGCCGTCGATGCTGCAGTGCGCGGATCGTCAACGCCGTCAGTAGTGGACGAGGCCGGGCGGGCGCTCGTCCGCCAGGGCCGGCGCGGACTGCGCCTGGTGCCCCGAAAGGTCGGAGACGACATGCGCCAGGGCGTCCTGCACACCAGTCGCCGGAACGGCCGCCGCAATGCCGAGCGTCAGTACCCCTGCGCCGGTGAGCGCGGTCAGAACCGTCTTCGTACGCAGTGCGATGGAGCGCATAGGTCTATCCCCCAGGAAGAGACGGATCGTCATCCGGTCGCCGGGCCTCTCCCCGACGCCGCAACCGATGCTCGTGGCGAGCGATCCTGATGCCGTCCCCGCCGGTTCCCGGCACGGGGCGGGCTCCCGGTACTCCCGCTTTCAACGGCCCTCGGGGCTCCTGGGGCCAGGGGCTCTACGCGGGCTTCCGGGCGAACAGGAAGGCCTGCGGGACCGATTCGCCGAGGTCGGTGTCGGGTTCGCGCACCGTGCGGGAGCCGAGCGCGAAACCGGCGGCCGTGAGCAGCTCCGCCAGGTGCTCGGGGCGGCGCCGGTGGAAGTCCAGCGCCACCGGGTGGCCCCAGGGGCGGTCGAGGCGGAGGGGTTGCTCCCCGGCCTGGAAGGCGAGCAGGAGGTGGCCGCCGGGGGACAGGACCCGGTGGAACTCGGCGAACAGCGCGGGCAGTTCGTCCACCGGGGTGTGGATGGTCGAGTACCAGGCGACGACACCGGCCAGCGCGCCGTCCGCGACGGGGAGGTCCAGCATGGAGCCCTGCTCGAAGCGCAGCCCGGGGTTCTCGCGGCGGGCGATCGTGAGCATGGACTCGGACAGGTCGAGCCCGAAGACGTCCAGGCCGAGGGCGGCGAGGTGCGCGGTGATCGGCCCGGGTCCGCAGCCGAGGTCGGCCACCGGCCCGCCGACGCCCACGAGTTCGACGTACGTGGCGAGCAGGGCCCGCTCCAGGGGCTTGGCCGTGTGCATGCCCCGGAAGTGCTCGGCGTAGTCGTCGGCGATGGTGTCGTAGAAGGTGCGGGTGACGGCGAGGAAGTCGCGGCTGTCGGTCATGGGGAGGCACCGTAGCCGGGGCCACTGACAGCCTTCGGGCTACGCCACCCCCGCCAGCCGCAGCACCGCCGTGGTCGCCGCCGCGCCGAGGACCACCACCGCGAACGGCGCCCGGCGCCAGGCCAGGACGCCGCCGACCAGCACCCCGGCCGGGCGGGCCCAGCCCGCGAAGCCGCCGCCCTCGGTCAGGGCGCCCGTGGCCAGCAGGGCGACGAGCAGGACGATCGCGCCCGCCGACGCCAGCTCCTGCACCCGGGCCGGGACCGTCACCCGGCCGTGCAGCAGCGGGCCCACCAGACGGAAGGCGTACGTGCCGACGGCCAGGGCCAGGATCATGGCGACCGTGGCGTTCATACGGCGGCCCCGGCGGGGCGGCGGTGCAGGAACAGCCCGGCCGGCGCGAGCAGCACCGGCACCCCGGCGGGTACGGCGGGCGTCACGGCCAGGGCCAGGGCGGCGCCGAGCAGGGCGCAGCGCCGTACCGCCGCGTCGGCGCGCAGGGTCGGCAGGACCAGGGCCACCAGGACGGCGGGGAAGGCCGCGTCCAGGCCGTAGCGGGCGGTGTCGCCCAGGGCGCGGCCGGCGAGGGCCCCGGCCAGCACGCCGATGTTCCACACGAGGAACAGGCCGATCCCGGAGATCCAGAACGCCCTGCGCCGCCGCCGCGGATCGGGCTGGGCGAGGGCGAAGGCCACCGTCTCGTCGGTGACCAGATGCGCACCGAGGAAACGGGTCGCGCGACCGGTACCGATGGTCTCGGCCACGGCCAGACCGAAGGCCGCCGTACGCGTGTTGAGCAGCAGACCGGTGGCCGCCGCGGCCAGCGGGCCGCCCCCGGCGAGGAGCACCGCGACCGCGCTGAACTGGGCCGATCCCGCGTACACCACCAGCGACATCAGCACCGGCACCCACACCGGCAGCCCGCCCGCGACGGAGATCGCGCCGAAGGAGACACCGACGATGCCGCTGGCCAGCCAGACGAGGGAGCTGTCCCGGACCAGCGAACCGGCCTCGGGCCCACGGAGGAGCCCGCTGCCTCGGAGAGGTGAGCTTGTTCGGAGTAGCGAACGCATGTTTTCTACAATGAACAGCGAACGCCCAGTCCGTCAAGGCGAACGATCGTACCGATGGAGCGAACGACATGTCCGAGGCACCGTCCGGGCCGCCCGCCCGGCTCCCGCTGGAGTGGATCGCCGCGTCCCTCAGGCGTGAGCGCACCCGCACCGGGCTGTCCCTGTCCGAGCTGGCCAAGCGGGCCGGGATCGCGAAGTCCACGCTGTCCCAACTGGAGGCGGCGAGCGGGAATCCGAGCATGGAGACGATCTGGGCCCTGGCGGTGGCCCTCGGGGTGCCCTTCAGCGCCCTCGTGGAGCCGCCCACACCCGCGATCCAGGTGATCCGGGCCGGCGCGGGGCCCACCGTGCACTCGGAGCGGTCCAGCTATCTGGCGACGCTGCTGTCGGCGAGTCCGCCGGGCGCGCGCAGGGATATCTATTACGTCTGGCTGGAACCCGGGACCGTACGGGATTCCGATTCGCACATTCCGGGGACCACGGAGCACATCGTGGTCAGCGAGGGGAGAGTCAAGGCCGGGCCGCGCGGAGAAGCGGTCGAACTGGCGCCCGGGGACTACATGTCGTACCGCGGGGACGTGCCGCACTCCTACGAAGCGCTCGCGGCCCGAACCAAGTTCGTACTGATCATGCAGCACATGTGAACCGGAAATGAACGGGAAAAGGCAGGAGCCCCGTCGCCGGAAGGCGCGGGGCTCCTTGGGTACTGCACTCAGGTTCTGCGGTCAGGCAGAGCTCAGACGGGGGTGACGTTCTCCGCCTGCGGACCCTTCGGGCCCTGGGTCACGTCGAAGGAGACCTGCTGGTTCTCCTCCAGGGAACGGAAACCCTGGGCGTTGATCGCGGAGTAGTGGACGAAGACGTCCGGGCCGCCGCCCTCCTGGGCGATGAAGCCAAAGCCCTTTTCGGCGTTGAACCACTTGACGGTTCCGGTAGCCATAAGCCCTCCTTGGGCTCAAAAGGGTTGCCCTGCTCCAGAACCTGCACGTGCGAAACGGTGCTGCACAACTGCATTCGTCTGAAAACGACGAGAGCCCGCGGTTACATGCTCCGCAGGCTCTGTACTGCAAGGGAAACCAAACTGCAACTTGCGGCGAGCCTAGCACGCGGGCAGCCGAAAGCAATAGAGGTCAAGATCACGTCACCCGAATGTTTGAACCGCCGGACGGGTGTGTTGACGGTGGGGCCGGTCTCAGCACGGTACAGCACGGGGTCTAGTCTCGCGATGTGGACAATTCTCGCACCCGGCCGCGCGTCGGCCACATCCAGTTCCTGAACTGCCTGCCCCTCTACTGGGGGCTCGCGAGAACCGGCACGCTCCTCGACTTCGAGCTGACCAAGGACACCCCGGAGAAGCTCAGCGAGCAGCTCGTGCGCGGCGACCTCGACATCGGGCCCGTCACCCTGGTCGAGTTCCTGCGCAACGCCGACGATCTGGTCGCCTTCCCGGACATCGCCGTCGGCTGCGACGGCCCGGTGATGTCCTGCGTGATCGTCTCGCAGGTTCCGCTCGACCGGCTGGACGGCGCCCGGGTCGCCCTCGGCTCGACCTCCCGCACCTCGGTCCGCCTCGCCCAGCTCCTGCTGGCCGAGCGGTACGGCGTGCGGCCCGACTACTACACCTGCCCGCCCGACCTCGGCCTGATGATGCAGGAGGCGGACGCCGCCGTCCTCATCGGCGACGCGGCCCTGCGCGCCAACCTGCACTACGGGCCCAAGCTCGGCCTGGACGTGTACGACCTCGGGGCGATGTGGAAGGAGTGGACCGGCCTGCCGTTCGTCTTCGCGGTCTGGGCGGCCCGGCGCGACTACCTGGAGCGGGAGCCTGCCCTCACCCGCCAGGTCCACGAGGCCTTCCTCGCCTCCCGCAACCTCTCCCTGGAGGAGGTCGGCAAGGTCGCCGAACAGGCCTCGCGCTGGGAGGCCTTCGACGAGGCGACCCTGGAGCAGTACTTCACCACCCTCGACTTCAGCTTCGGCGAGTCGCAGCTGGCGGCGGTCGCCGAGTTCGCCCGCCGGGTGGGCCCGACGACCGGCTTCCCGGCGGACGTGAAGGTGGACCTGCTGCAGCCGTGATCGCCACGGCACCAAGCCCTTTGTTCCGTAGGAGGGCGGGTGAGCGGGCGGGGCGGAACCGGAGTCGCCGGAAGCGCCTCGATCCGCAACGCTGTTGTTGAGACCGCTTCCGTCCACTGAGAGTCCCACGGCGCCCGAGCCGCCGCGGAGTTCGGAGTTCCGGCAGTGCTTTTCGACGTCACGCGCGGCGAACTCGGCGACATCTTCGGCGAGGACCGGCTCGCGACCCTGCCCGCCACCGCCTTCCCGCCCTCCACCGCAGACACCGAGGGCGCCCGCCTTCTGCAGACCGTCGGCGTCCCCACCGGGACGCTCTGGCTGCGTGAGCCCGACGAGGACACCGGTCGGCTGCACCTCGTCCAGGACGTCGTCGACGCCGAGGACGCCCCGGAGGGCGCGGGCGAATGGCCCGTCATCGGCTGGTTGCTCAACGCCCACCTCGCCCTCGACCCCGGATCCGGCAAGGTGCACGCCTTCGACGCCGACGAGGAGACCGTGCAGGAACTCCACACGGACGTCTCCTCCCTCGTCCAGGTCACCCTCCGGTTCCAGCGCCTGCTCGAGGAGTTCACCTTCAGCGGCGACGACGGCGACGAGGAAGCCGACTTCGAGCGCCTGGACCGCGAGGTCGAGCGCATCTGTCAGGAGACGAGCAGGATTGACCCGCTTCCCTTCCAGGACGACGAGACCGTCTGGTCGGTGGTCGGATGGGAGATAGCCGCGGGCCAGCGCTTCAAGGGCAACAGCCCGGGAGCCCGCTCGCTCTACGGGTGAGACGCTGCTCCACTGGACGACAGGGCCTAGGCTGCGGGCAGTGAGGCGTTGCGGGGGAGAGGTGGACGCCATGGAGCCGCTCGGAGCCGACGAACCGGCCGCCGTCGGGCCCTACCGGCTGCTCGGCCGGCTCGGCTCCGGCGGCATGGGCCGGGTCTACCTGGGCCGCAGCGCGGGCGGCCGTACGGTCGCCGTGAAGATCGTGCATCCGCACTTCGCGCTGGACGAGGAGTTCCGGGCCCGCTTCCGGCGCGAGGTGGAGGCCGCCCGCCGGGTCGGCGGCGCCTGGACCGCGCCCGTCCTCGACGCGGACCCGGAGGCCGCCGTGCCCTGGGTCGCCACCGCCTACGCGGCCGGCCCCTCCCTCGCCGCGGCCGTCCGGGACGGCGGCGCGCTGCCCCCGCACACCGTACGGGCCCTGGGCGCGGGCCTCGCCGAGGCGCTGACGGCGGTGCACGAACTGGGCCTCGTCCACCGGGACGTGAAGCCCTCCAACGTCCTGCTGACCCTGGACGGCCCGCTGCTGATCGACTTCGGCATCGCGCGCGCCACGGACGGTACGGCGTCCCTGACGTCGACCGGCGTCTCCGTCGGCTCGCCCGGCTACATGTCCCCCGAGCAGATCCTCGGCAAGGGGGTCACGGGCGCGGCGGACGTCTTCTCCCTCGGCGCGGTACTGGCGTACGCGGCGACCGGTGAGCCGCCCTTCCCCGGCGACTCCTCGGCCGCGCTGCTCTACAAGGTCGTCCACGAGGAACCGGAACTCGGGGACCTCACCGGTGAGTTGCGGGAGGCCGCCGCCGCCTGCCTGGCGAAGGACCCGACCGCCCGCCCGACCCCGGCCGAACTGGCCCGCAGGCTCGCCCCCGAGGGCGCCGCCCGCCTGGTCACCGGAGGCTGGCTGCCGGGCACGCTGGTGGAACAGGTCAGCCGCAGCGCCGTACACCTCCTGAACCTGGAGACGACAGAGTCGGCGCCGTCGGGTCCGGTGCGGTTCAGCAGCCCCTCGGTGGGCGGGGAATCCGGGGTGGTCGCGGGCGAGCCGGCGTCGGCCGCGGGGGAGTTCGGTCCGGCTCCGGTGATGACTCCTCCGGTGCCGTCCGAGGCTCCGGCCGTGCCCTCGCCGACTCCACCGCAGGACGCGGTGCCGGCTCCCGGGAAGGTCAGCGTCAGCGTGGCGGCGGACTCCGGGCCGGGAGAGAGCGGGCGCGGGCGGCGGGTGAGCTGCACCGTCGCGCTGGCCGTGGCGGGGGCGCTGGCCGCGACGGCCGTCGGGCTCGGGGCGCTGCTGCGGCCGTGGGCCGGCGGGGACAACGACACGGCGGGCAGTGCACCCGCCACCTCCGACTCCTCCTCAACGTCGGCCCCCGCCAACGGCTACTCACAGGAGCCGAGCGCAGCCCCGGGCGCGATCCCGGCCCGCTACCTCGGCACCTGGGAGGGCCGGGCCACCGGACTCGGCGGCAGCCTGGACATGGGCACCTTCCGGATCACCGTCCACCAGGCGGCCGTCGGCAAGGAGTTGGGGCGGCTCAAGCAGACCGACGCGATCGGCGCCGTCTGTACCGACATCCTCACCCTGAAGCAGGTCACGAAGACCCGGATCGTGGCGACCTCGGTGGGCGCCACGGGCAACCACGTCGGCTGCGATCCGGCACCGCACCCGGTGGAGTTGATGCCGGTCGGCGACGACCTCCAGTACTCCGCGGACAGCGCGGCCGAGGGCGACCCGGTGTCCCGGATGTCGAAGGTCGGCTAGGAGGTTCTCCCCCATGAGCATGGGCGCCTTGGTCCTTGCCGCCGCGCTGTGGGGCGTGGTGGCGGGCGCGCTGCTGCCCCGGGCCGCCTACCGCTTCGCCGTCCCGGACGAGGAGCCGTGGCGGGAGCGGTGTCCGGGCGGGCATCCGATCCGCGGGTGGCTCGGACGGGCGCGGTGCGGGGAGTGCGCGCAGCCGTCGTACCAGGCGTCCGCCGCCCTCACCACCGCCACCGCTCTCACCTGCGCCGCCCTCGCCGCCGCCACCGGCACCCGGCCCGAGCTGGCCGTCTGGCTGCTGCTGGCGCCGGTGTGGGTGCTGCTGGCCGCCGTCGACCTGCGGGTGCGGCGGCTGCCCGACCCGCTGACCCTGCCGCTCGCGGCCGCCGGGCTCGCCCTGCTCGGCCTCGTCGCGCTGCTGCCCGAGCACGCCGGCCACTGGCTCACCGCGCTGTACGGCGCCCTCGCGCTCGGCGGCGGCTACTACGCGCTGTGGCTCATCAACCCGGCCGGCATGGGCTTCGGCGACGTCAAACTGGCCCTCGGCATGGGCGCCGTACTCGGCTGGTACGGCTGGCCGACGGTCCTGCTCGGCGCCTTCGCCGGCTTCCTGCTCGGGGCGCTCTACGGCGGCGCACTCGTCGTCGCGCGCCGAGCGGGCCGCAAGACGGCGATCCCGTTCGGGCCCTTCCTCATCGCCGGAGCCTGCGCCGGGCTGCTGATCGGCGCGTACGCAGCCTGAACGCGGGCTGCGCAAACGCCTGGCGTAGGCTGGTTCGGTCCGTCCGCAACCCTTGACGAAAGGGACTTCTGGTGACCGAGAAGGCCGACCTCCAGTCTGTCCTCGACCGTGCCGCTGCCGGTGGGCGGATCACCCCGGAAGAGGCGCTCGTCCTCTACCGCGACGCCCCGCTGCACGCGCTGGGCGCCGCCGCCGACGCCGTACGCCGCCGCAAGTACGCGGGCATCGAGCACATCGCGACGTACATCATCGAGCGCAACATCAACTACACGAACGTGTGTGTCACGGCGTGCAAGTTCTGCGCCTTCTACGCGGCCCCCAAGGACACCGCCAAGGGCTGGACCCGCGACCTCGACGACATCCTGCGCCGGTGCGCGGAGACCGTGGAGCTGGGCGGCACCCAGATCATGTTCCAGGGCGGCCACCACCCGGACTACGGCGTCGAGTACTACGAGAAGCACTTCAAGGCCATCAAGGACGCCTTCCCGCAGCTGGTGATCCACTCGCTGGGCGCCTCCGAGGTCGAGCACATGGCCCGGATCTCGGGTGTGTCGGTGGAAGAGGCCATCACCCGCATCCACGAGGCGGGTCTGGACTCCTTCGCGGGCGCCGGCGCCGAACTCCTCCCCGAGCGCCCCCGCAAGGCCATCGCGCCCCTCAAGGAGAGCGGCGAGCGCTGGCTGGAGATCATGGAGACCGCGCACAAGCTGGGCGTGGAGTCCACCTCCACCATGCTCATGGGCACGGGCGAGACGAACGCCGAGCGCATCGAGCACCTGCGCATGATCCGGGACGTGCAGGACCGCACGGGCGGCTTCCGCGCCTTCATCCCGTACACCTACCAGCCCGAGAACAACCACCTGAAGGGCCGTACGCAGGCGACCCTGTTCGAGTACCTGCGGATGATCGCGATCGCCCGCCTGTTCATGGACAACATCCAGCACATCCAGGGGTCCTGGCTCACGACCGGCAAGGAGGTCGGTCAGCTGTCCCTGCACTACGGCGCGGACGACCTCGGCTCGATCATGCTGGAGGAGAACGTGGTCTCCTCGGCCGGCGCCAAGCACCGCTCCAACCGGCTCGAGATCATCGACCTCATCCGCAAGGCGGGCCGCGTCCCGGCCCAGCGCGCCACGACCTACGAGCACCTCGTCGTGCACGACGACCCGGCGAACGACCCCGTCGACGAGCGGGTGATGTCGCACATCTCGTCGACGGCGATCGAGGGCGGCACGGCGCACCCCGAGCTGAAGCTGCTGGCGTCCAACTGACCCTGCTGTGCTGACACTCCACCTCGCCGAGCGGTCTCCGGAGGCCGCTGTGCTGGTCGACGGGGCGTCCATCGCCGCCGTCGGCCCGTACGAGGAACTGGCCGCCGCCGAGCCCCGGGCGCGGGTCCGGCGCTGGCCCGGCATCCTCACCCCGGGACTGCTGAACCCGTACGGCCCGGAGCTGCTGGAGGCCACCTACCACCCCGACCCGCGCGAGGCCGATGTGCTCGGCACCGAGCCCATCGGCGGGGCGAGGGCGCGGGAGATCTTCCGCGCCGACCCCGCACGCCTCGGCGCGAGCGCGCGGCGCGGGGTGCAGCGGATGCTGGCGCACGGCACGGTGGCGGTCGCCGGGGAGCTGCGGTCGCGGGCCGCGGTCGACGCGGTGCGCAGGGCCGGGCTCGCGATGGGACAGCGGCCGGACCGACTGCCGGGCCCGGCGGCCCTGTCCCCGACCCCGCTGATCCTGCTGCCGAGGCTGGTGCCGGACGGTCCCGCCCGGTTCGCCGTGTTCGACGTCGCGGACCGGGCCGAACTGGTCCGACGCGGCGCCGGGACCTGCGTGGCGACCGTGATCGGCGGGCGGCTGGTGTACCGCGGCCGCTGACCGGGCTCAACCGGAGAACCGCTTCCCGAACGCCCCCGAACTCTGGCTCACCCCACTGCAGTCGGTCGCCGCGTCGTCCTGATCCGAATCTCCGTCCGCGCACTGCCGGTCGCGGAAGCTCGACCACATCGACACCCAGGCGATCTCCTTCTCCTCGGCGAACTTCCGCACCTGCGCGGCGTCGGAGAGCGTGAACGTCTCCCCGTCCACGTCGTTGACGCCGATCATCGAGGTGAGCGCCATGCCCCGCCAGGCCCCCGCGTCGGAGAGCCCGAACACCTTCTTCAGCTGCGCATGCGCGGCCTTGGCCGAGGTGAGGGCGTAGTCGCCCATGTCGCCGGTGTACGACTCGCCGTAGTTCATCGTCATGAGGTTGACGGTGGAGACCTGGACGTCGTACGTGTTCGCGGACTCCAGCAGCGCGAGGCCGTCCGCGTCGAGCCCGGAGGGCATCACCGGGAGGGTGAAGGAGACCTCCACGTCGGGCCGCTCCCGCTGCAGTCGGGCTATCGCCTTCGAGCGCAGGGCGACCGAGCCGGAGTCGGTCAGCTCGTCGCCCTCGATGTCGAAGTCGGCCTGCGTGGAGCCGGCCGCGTCCAGCGCCTTTGCGTAGGCGGCGGCCAGTGCGGAGGCGCTGTCGCAGGTGGCGGCCAGTTCCTTGCCGGAGGCACCGCCGAAGGAGACGCGGACCGTGGCGCCGTCCCGCTTCAGCCGTGAGATCCGGGACTTCACGGCGGAGTCGCCGATCGCCTCGGTGCCGTTCCACTTCGGTGTGCAGGCGCTGCCGCCCGAGATCACGAAGGCGAGGTTGTACGTCGCCGGGGATCCGGCGGAGTCGGTGGCAGAGGTCTCGGTGGCACTGACGTAGGGGGCGTAGTCGGGGGCATAGGAGGCGTGGGCGGACGTGCTTGCGGTCTGAGCCGAGCACCCGGTCACAGCGACTGCAAACATGCAGGTGAACCCGGTGATCCACGTCAGAGAACTCCTCATCGCACACATACCCGCTCTCGTGATTTCTGTCTCAAGATGGAAACAGAATTGGTTTCCCGGAGGAGAATGTCTCACATCTCTATGCGGTCCACCTGGGCATTCTCAGGAAAAATACAGCTTGGCAGGTCTTTCATGGCTGGCTCACAAGAATCCACGAGAAAGACCCACATAAAGGCCTCCTAATATCCGGGGAATGCATTCCGAACCCGCCATCGAAAGTCGCGCCGCCAGGCGTGGTCGCCGTCGCAAACATGGCAACGGGTCCGTCGAGGGGCCCGTGTTCGTTGACTCCAGTGGACGCCGCTCGAAGGTGCTGCGCCGGATCGGCCTGCTCATCGGCGTCGTCTGCCTCACGTACGCGGGCGTGCTCGGCGCCGCCTTCATGGGCTGGGGCACCTCCCTCAGCCCGTCCTCGCTGCTTCCCTTCGGTGACGCCCAGGGCGGCCAGGGGCCGGGCGGCATCCGCCCGCGGGGCGGGATCGGCCGCCAGGCGGGCCTCCCGTCCCCCTCTGCATCCGTATCCGTGTCCCCGCCGGTATCTGTGTCCCCGTCCGTATCCGTATCCGCGTCCGTGTCCGCGGCCGGCAACTGACGGGGCGCAGGCGGCAGTCATGACCACTCCCACTCCCACGCCCTCACCCCGCGGCCGCAGGCGCGCCCCGACCCGTATCGAGCGGGCGGCAGGAAAGGCGGCGGCGCTGCAGCGCCCGCGCGTCATCCTCGCCCTGCTGCTCCTGCTGGCACTGACCTGCGTGATGCTGCTCGACGGCTATCTGCGCGCCGAGGTCGGCGGCGACCAGCGTGTGCGCACCGGCGCGAGCTCCAGCAAGGTCCCCGACAAGGTCCTGAACGGCGGCCCGATCCTGACCTTCCGGGGCGGCCAGGCCACCACGGTCTCCGTCCCGTCCAAGACCATCGCGCTCACCTTCGACGACGGCCCGAACCCGACCTGGACCCCGCAGGTCCTCGCGATCCTGCGCAAGTACGACGTCCCCGGCACGTTCTTCCTGGTCGGCTCGATGGTGTCGCGCTACCCGGGCATCGTGAAGACGATGGTCCAGCAGGGCAACGAGGTCGGCATCCACACCTTCACGCACGTCGACCTGTCGTACCAGAGTGATGCCCGCGTCAGCCGCGAGATGGAGCAGACACAGCTCGCCCTCGCCGGGGCGGCGGGCATCACCACGACCCTGTTCCGCGCGCCCTACTCCTCAGAGACGGACGCCATCGACAACTACAGCTGGCCCGTCTACAAGAAGCTCGGACAGGACGGCTACACCAGCGTGTTCGTCGACACCGACAGCGACGACTGGAAGAAGCCGGGCGTCTCGAAGATCGTCAAGTGGGCCACGCCCAAGGGCACCAAGGGCGCCTCCGTCCTCTTCCACGACGCGGGCGGCGAACGCTCGCAGACGATCAAGGCACTTCCGCAGTACATCGAGATGATGAAGGCGAAGGGCTACACCTTCACCACCGTCAGCGGGGTCATCGAGAAGCAGCGGGCGACGGAGCGGAAACAGACCGAACGGGAACAGGCCCAGCAGGAACAGGCCCAGCGGGAACAGACCGGGAACGCGGCCGCCGGCCTCCGGGGCACCACCGACGGCAACGGCATCGACCGGCTCCAGGCCGCCCACCGCAAGGCCACCGGCATGACCCTGTACGAGGGCAAGGCCCTCATCGCGGCCGTCGCCGTCGCCGAGTGGACCGTACCCGCGCTCTCGGTCGGGCTGGTCGTCGTGGGCGTGGCCGTCATGGGCCGCTTCGGGATGATGCTGATCCTGGCCCGCCGCCACTTCCGGCAGCGCAACAGGCGCAGGTTCGCCTGGGGGCCGCCGGTCACCGGGCCGGTGAGCGTGATCGTCCCGGCGTACAACGAGAAGGAGTGCATCGCCAACACCCTCGAGTCGCTGGCACGGAGCACCCATCCGATCGAGATCATCGTGGTCGACGACGGCTCGACGGACGGTACGTCCGAGATCGCGCGCAGTGCGGCCGAGTCGCTCGGCATGTCGAACGTCCGGGTCATCCGCCAGGAGAACGCGGGCAAGCCGGCCGCCCTCAACAACGGCGTCCGCAGCGCCAGTCACGACATCGTCGTGATGATGGACGGCGACACGGTTTTCGAGCCGGACACCGTACGGCAGCTCGTGCAGCCCTTCGCCGACCCCGAGGTCGGCGCGGTCGCCGGCAACGCCAAGGTCGGCAACAAGGACACGCTCATCGGCGCCTGGCAGCACATCGAGTACGTGATGGGCTTCAATCTCGACCGGCGCATGTACGACCTGCTGCGCTGCATGCCGACGATCCCGGGCGCGATCGGCGCGTTCCGCCGCGAAGCCGTCCTCCAGGTCGGCGGCATGAGCGAGGACACCCTCGCCGAGGACACCGACATCACCATCGCCCTGCACCGCGCGGGCTGGCGGGTCGTCTACCAGGAGCACGCGCGCGCGTGGACCGAGGCGCCGGGCTCCCTGAAGCAGCTCTGGTCCCAGCGCTACCGCTGGTCGTACGGCACGATGCAGGCCCTGTGGAAACACCGCAAGTCGCTGACCGACAGGGGCCCTTCGGGCCGCTTCGGCCGGGTCGGCATGCCCCTGGTGGTGATCTTCCAGATCGTCACACCGCTCTTCGCCCCGCTCATCGACGTCTTCACCGCTTACTCGATGATCTTCGTCGACTTCCGGGCGGCCCTGTACGCCTGGCTCGCGGTGCTGGGCATCCAGCTCCTCTGCGCGGCCTACGCCTTCCACCTCGACCGCGAGAAGTACCGCTACCTGCTGATGATGCCCCTGCAACAACTCGCCTACCGCCAGATGATGTACCTCGTCCTCATCCACTCCTGCATCACAGCCCTCACCGGGGGCCGCCTGCGCTGGCAGAAACTGAAGCGGACCGGCGAGGTCGGGACACCGGCGGGGGTGAGCTGAGGTGGGCTCCCATCGCAGGGCCACCGCGGCGTGCAGCCGATCCGCCACCGCCACCGCTGTGGGCGGTCGTTCCGCAGGGCGATGGGGGTCCCCCAGCTCGAGCGAAGCCGAGAGTGGGGGAGGGTGGGCACAGCCCTCGACGCCGGACGCCGTCCCGGACACCGCCCAGCCGTCCCAAGCCGATGCACCTCGACGCGACCGCTACTTCGACACCCTCCGAGCAGCGGCCCTCATCCGCGTGGTCACGTACCACACCTTCGGCTGGCCCTGGTGCGGCATGGTCTTCCCCTCGATGGGCATCATGTTCGCCCTCGCCGGCACCCTCATGGCGAAGTCCCTGGAACGCCCAGCTGCCAAGGTCCTGAAGAGCCGCCTGCGCCGCCTCCTGCCCCCCTTCTGGTTCTGGGGCTTCTTCGTAGTCCTCGCCATGCTGATCCACGGCTGGATGCCCGGCTGGCAGATCGTCTACTGGATCGTGCCGCTCGGCGACCCCCCGGGCAACGCATGGGGCGAGCAGGCCTGGGACATCCTCTGGTACCTGCGCACCTACCTCTGGTTCGTCCTGCTCTCCCCCCTGCTGCTGCGGATCTTCCGGCTCGCCCCGCTCCCGGTCCTGCTGCTGTCCCTCACCCCGATCCTGGTGCTGAACTTCCTCTGGTCGGGCCCGGACAACCGCTTCGGCAGCGCCCTGTGGGACCTGTCGACGTACCTCTTCTGCTGGATCCTCGGCTTCGCCCACCGCGACGGCGTGCTCCAGCGGATGAAGCCGGCTCTCGTGGCCGTCCTCGCGCCCGCCGCGCTCGGGTACGGCGGCTGGTACGCCTTCTCGCACCAGGCGGACTTCGGCACGTACGACCTCGACGAGAACCCGCTCGCGCAGGCCTTCTGGTCGGCCGGCTTCGTGCTGCTGCTGATGTGGGCCAAGGCGTACTTCCGGATCGACTTCACCTGGCTCACCCGCTTCCGCCGCCTCGACCGGACGGTCACCGTCTTCAACGCGCGCGCGGTGACGATCTACCTCTGGCACGAGATCGCGCTGATCCTGGCCGTGCCCCTGATCGACCAGTTCTGGAACGTGCCCGCCTTCGAGAAGTACCTGCCTCTCGACAGCCAGTGGTTCATGTTCGGCATCGGCTGGGTCCTGATCGCCGTCTTCGTCCTGGCGTGCGGCTGGGTGGAGGACGTGGCCGCGAAGCAGAAGCCGCGACTGATCCCGGGAGGCCGTGCTGCAAGAATGGGCGGGTGACCCGCGCTTCCCTGAACAAGCAGCCGCACGAAGTCGCCTCGATGTTCGACGACGTGGCGGAACGGTACGACCTGACGAACGACGTGCTGTCGCTCGGCCAGGACCGGCGCTGGCGCAAGGAGGTGGCGAAGGCGGTCGACGCGCGCCCCGCGCAGAAGATCCTCGACCTCGCGGCCGGTACGGCGACCTCCTCGCTGCCCTTCGCGCAGGCGGGCGCGTACGTGGTCCCCTGCGACTTCTCCCTGGGGATGCTCCAGGTCGGCAAGAAGAAGCACACCTGGCTGCCGTTCACGGCGGGCGACGCGACGCGGCTGCCGTTCAAGGACGACACCTTCGACGCCGTCACGATCTCCTTCGGGCTGCGCAACGTGCAGGACTTCGACGCGGCCCTGCGCGAGATGTACCGGGTGACCCGGCCCGGCGGCCGGGTGGTGATCTGCGAGTTCTCGCACCCGACGTGGGCGCCGTTCCGGACCGTCTACACCGAGTACCTGATGCGGGCCCTGCCGCCGGTCGCGCGCGCGGTGTCCTCGAACCCGGACGCGTACGTCTACCTCGCCGAGTCCATCCGCGCCTGGCCCGACCAGCCCGCCCTCGCCGAGCGGCTGCGCAAGGCGGGCTGGTCGAAGGTGGCCTGGCGCAACCTGACCGGAGGCGTGGTCGCGCTGCACCGCGGCTTCAAGGAGAGCTGAGTTCCTCAAGGCCGGGGCCGGCGTCTCACCGGTTGATCACCTCGAAGGCGTCACCGGGCTCGCCCAGTTCCCGTTGCATTCCGCCCCTGGGCGGTCGTGGGATGCGTGGCTCGCGCACGCCCCCGCCGCCCTCACCCTCACCGAAGTCGAACCACACGTACACCATGGAGTCCGGCGGCACCTCGGCACCGGGCTGCGGATACTGGCGTACGACGTACTCGACGACGGTGTGGTGGAAGTCCGGGCGGTCCGGCGCATTGAGAAACAGACCCCGCGCCCGGGCCGTTTCGCGCGCGTCCATGGCCATGAGGCCGACCAGACGAGGAACGCGCACTTCGGGTGTTTTGGGTGTTATAGGCACAGATGTCACCCCCAGCGGTACTGGCAGGGTAACCCGGTCGCGTGCCGCCCGGAAGCGTCATGTGGCTTTCTGTAACACTTGGTTACTTTGAGTCACAGATCAAGGCGGTAGCAGCGGCCCTCGCGCTCCGAGGACGGGGTCACGAACGTCTCCGCGAGCCGCATGCCGAGCCGCCGGGTGACCGCGATGGAGCGTTCGTTGCGCGCGTCGACCATCGCGACCACATGCGGCACCCCCACCGCCCGCAGGCGCTCCAGGGTGGCCTCGGCGGCCGCTGTGGCGTATCCCCGGCCCCAGTGCGCCCGGCCCAGCCGCCAGCCGATCTCGATCTCGCCCGACGGCCCCCACTCGTGTGGCCACGGCTGGGCCCCGGTGAAACCGACGACGTCACCGGAGTCGTCCAGCACCGACCACAGGCAGAATCCCCGCTCCGCGTCGTGCCGGCGCTGGCGTGCGGTCAGCTCCTCGTAGACCGAGAGTTCGGCGGACCTGCCGCCGTGGAACTCCATGACCTCGGGGTCGGCGAAGACCCGGTGCCAGGCGAACGCGTCCTCGTCGGTGGGCACGCGCAGACTTACTGCGGGGAGAGCCTTGTTCACAGGGCAGCCCTTCAGCCGGGTGATCAATTCTGCTGAATAGACTGCCCATGTCCAGTGCCGGTCGGCACGCAGATTTCGAACTCTGGGGAGATCCCGCCGTGACCGAGCCCCTCTCCGACAACACCGCCGATGTGATCGTCGTGGGCGCGGGGCCAGCCGGCTCCACCACCGCGTACCACCTCGCCAAGGCCGGACTCGACGTCCTCCTGCTGGAGAAGACCGAGTTCCCCCGGGAGAAGGTCTGCGGCGACGGCCTCACCCCGCGCGCGGTCAAGCAGCTCGTGGCGATGGGCGTCGACATCTCCGAAGAGGCGGGCTGGCTGCGCAACAAGGGCCTGCGCATCATCGGCGGCGGCTCCCGCCTCCAGCTCGACTGGCCCGATCTCGCCTCCTTCCCCGACTACGGCCTCGTCCGCAAGCGCGACGACTTCGACGAGCAACTCGCCCGCCAGGCCCAGAAGGCGGGAGCGCGGCTGTACGAGCACTGCAACGTCAGCGGCCCCGTCATCGACGACCGCACCGGCCGCATCACGGGCGTGACCGCCAAGCTCGGCGAGGAGAAGCGCGAGGTCACCTTCCACGCCCCGCTCGTCGTCGCCGCCGACGGCAACTCCACCCGCCTGTCCCTGGCGATGGGCCTGCACCGCCGCGAGGACCGCCCGATGGGCGTCGCGGTGCGCACGTACTTCACCTCGCCCCGCCACGAGGACGACTACCTGGAGTCCTGGCTGGAGCTGTGGGACCGGCGCGGCCCCCAGGACCGCCTGCTGCCCGGCTACGGCTGGATCTTCGGTATGGGCGACGGCACCTCCAACGTGGGCCTCGGCGTGCTCAACACCTCGGCCGCCTTCAAGGAGCTGGACTGGCGCGAGATCCTCAAGGCCTGGTGCGCCTCCATGCCCGAGGACTGGGGCTACACCCCCGAGAACATGACCGGCCCGATCCGCGGCGCCGCCCTCCCCATGGCCTTCAACCGCCAGCCGCACTACACCAAGGGCCTGCTGCTCGTCGGCGACGCCGGCGGCCTGGTGAACCCCTTCAACGGCGAGGGCATCGCCTACGCCATGGAGTCCGGCCAGATCGCCGCCGACGTCATCGTCCAGGCCCACGCGCGGGCCACGCCCGCCCAGCGCGAGATCGCCCTGCGGCGCTACCCGCAGGTCCTCAAGGACACCTACGGCGGCTACTACACCCTCGGCCGCGCCTTCGTGAAGCTCATCGGCAACCCGAAAGTCATGCAGATCGCCGCCCAGCGCGGCCTCACCCACCCGGTGCTGATGAAGTTCACCCTCAAGCTCCTCGCGAACCTCACCGACCCCACGGGCGGCGACGCGATGGACCGCATCATCAACGGCCTGAGCAAGGTGGCCCCGAAGGCGTGATCACGCGCGCGTGATGAGCCGCGCCTGATCAGGCGCCGAGAGCCGCAGCATTGGCGGACCGGCGGGCGAACACCTCGTCCCGCCGGTCCGCCATCTGCCGCAGCGCGTCCTTCTTCTCCCGCTTGGAGAGCCGGTCCAGGTAGATGTACCCGTTGGTGTGGTCCGTCTCGTGGGCGAGGCAGCGCGCGAAGTACCCCGTGCCCTCGACGACCAGGGGATGGCCGTCCTTGTCCTGCCCGCGCACGACGGCACGCTCGGGCCGCGCTACGGCCATCACGGCACCCGGCACCGACAGGCACCCCTCGCCCTCGTCGATCAGCCGCCGTCCGACCGGGGCGGACTCCAGCACCGGATTGACGATGTGCCCGACATGGCGGACTCCGTCGTCATCGGGGCAGTCGTACACGAACAGGCGCAGATCGACCCCGACCTGATTCGCCGCCAGCCCCGCCCCCTCGGCGACATACATCGTGAGGAACATGTCGTCGATGAGCGCGGCGAGATCGGGCCCGAACTCCGTGACATCCCGGCACGGCTTGTGCAGGACCTCCTCGCCCACCTCGGTGATACGGCGCACCGCACCGCGCCCGGCCTCGGGGGCGAAACGCGGGTAGTGGTCGGCGGGACTGCCCTGGACGAACACACGTGGCATCGCTGTGTCTCCCTGTGTTTGTGAGGATGCTGTGGGTGACAGGGCCGCGGGCTTCCGGCTTCCGGAGCCCCTCCCTACCCTCCGGTACTCATGACAACAGAACACGCGCAGCAGTCACAGGGGCACGCCACGCCCTCCCGGAGGCGCTTCCTGACGGCGGCGGGAGGGGCGGTCGCCGGGAGTGTCACCGGTGCCGCCGGCTTAGCGGCGGCCCCGACGGCGGCCGCGGCGCCCCGGGCGGCCGGAAAGCGCGTCGCCGTCCTCGGCGGCGGGGTCTCCGGCCTCAGCGCCGCCCACGAACTCGCCGAACGCGGCTACGCCGTCACCGTCTACGAGTACTACGACCACCTCGGCGGCAAGGCCCGCTCGATGGACGTCCCCGGTACCGGCATCGCAGGCCGCAAACCGCTCCCCGGCGAACACGGCTTCCGGTTCTTCCCCGGCTTCTACCGGAACCTGCCGGACACGATGCGCCGCATCCCCGTCCCCGGCAACGCGAACGGCGTCCACGACAACCTCCGCAGCGGCACGGAGGCGCTGTTCGCCCGCGACTCCGGCCGCCCCGACCTGCACTTCCCCCTGCGGCGGGCCACCACCCCGCCCGCACCCGGGGACATCACCCCGACCTGGCTCCGCGACCAGATCCTGTCCGTACTGGACCTCGGCACCCGCCTGCCGGCCCACGAGGCCGCCTACTTCGCCGACCGCCTCCTGGTCCACCTCACCAGCTGCGACGCCCGCCGCGAGGACCAGTGGGAGAAGACGGCCTGGTGGGACTTCATCCGGGCCGGCGAGATGAGCAGGGAGTACCAGGTCGTCCTCGGTATCGGCCAGACCCGCAACCTGGTGGCCACCCGCGCCGAGATCGCCTCCACCCGCACCGTCGGCCGGGTCATCATCGAGGCCCTGCTCCTGTGGGGTCTGCTCGGCCGCGGCATGGACGGCGACGCCGACATCGACCGTGTCCTCAACGCCCCCACCAGCGAGGCCTGGATCGACCCCTGGGAGAGGCACCTGCGCTCCCTCGGCGTCGAGTTCGTGCTCGGCACCCAGGTGCGTGAGGTGGTCCACGAGGGCGGCCGGGTGACCGGCGTCCGCGTCTCGGACCGGGACGGCGGACAGGAGCGCACGGTCACCGCCGACCACTACGTCTCCGCCCTGCCCGTCGAACACGCCCGCGCGACCTGGGGCCGGTCCCTGCGCGCCGCCGACCCGCAGCTCGGCCGCTGCGACGCGCTGAAGACCGACTGGATGACCGGCGTCCAGTTCTATCTGCGCACGCCCATACCCGTCGTCCACGGGCACATCAACTGCCTCGACTCGCCCTGGGCGGTGACGGGCATCGGCCAGGCCCAGTTCTGGGACGTACGGGACTTCTCGCGCGACTACGGGGACGGACAGGCCCACGACTGCCTGTCGGCGATCATCTCCGAGTGGGACAAGCCAGGCATTCTGTACGGCAAGACGGCCCGTGCCTGCACCAAGGAGGAGATCGTCGCCGAGCTGTGGGCCCAGCTGAAGGACGGGGTGAACGACTCCGGCAAGACGACGCTCAGGGACGAGGACCGGCTCGGCTGGTTCATGGACCCCGCGGTGACCGGCCTGGGCGGCCCCGACCCGCAGAACCGGGAACAGCTCCTGATCCACCCCACGGGCACGCTCTACAACCGTCCGTCGGCCAGGACGGCGGTGCCCAACTTCTTCCTCGCCGGCGACTACGTCCGCACGGATGTCGACCTCGCGACGATGGAGGGCGCCAACGAGTCCGCGCGACGGGCCGTCAACGCGCTCCTGGACGCGGACGACTCGGGCAGCGAGCGCTGCCGGATCTGGGAGCTGTTCAGCCCGCCCGAGATGGAGCCCCTCAAACGCGTCGACGAGCTGCGCTACCGGCTGGGGCTGCCCAACACCTTCGACCTGGGATGAGCCCAATGAGCCCAATAGGGCTAACTTGCCCGGATCGACCCGGAAATGAGGTCGAGATGAACTCGGGATGAGTTCGGGATGAGCCCGAAGGGCCGCTGCCCCCGAGCGGCTGCGGCCCTGCGCGCGTGTGTGGCGTGCTGAGTGCTCAGAGCACCCGCACGGCGCCGGTCGGCGGGTCGTACGACAGCGGGTGCTCCCCGACTCCGCTGGACGGGTTCTGCGCGCCGACGAACATGCCGTCGCCCACGTACACCGCGACGTGGTACGCGCTGCCCGCGCTGCCCCAGTACAGGATGTCGCCCGGCTGCAGGTTGCTCAGCGACACCTGGGTGCCGGCCGTCGACTGGTCCTGGGAGACGCGCGGCAGGCTGATGCCCACCTGCTTGAAGGCCGTCTGCACCAGACCGGAGCAGTCGTAGGCGGACGGGCCGGTGGCGCCGGAGACGTACGCCTTGCCGATCTGCGCCTTCACGAAGGCGACGACGGCCGCGGCCGAACCGGTGGCCGTGCCGGTGGAGGTGTCGGTGCTCGCCGTGGTGGAGAGCGTCGTCCGCTCCGCGTTGCGCGAGGCACGCTCGGCGGCGGCCTTGCGGGCGGCCTCCTGAGCCTTCTTCTTGGCCTCCGCGGCCTTCTGCTTGGCGTCCGCGAGGTCCGCCTTGGCCTGCTTCGCGGCGTTTGCGGCGGCCTGGTCACGCTCTGCCTGCAGCTGGTAGTTCGCGGCGGTCTGCTGCGTGGCGTCCGCGGACTGGGCGACCTGAGCGGCCAGGTCGGCCGTCAGGGTGGGCAGTTCGAGGGTCTGCGTCACCGGCTCGGCAGCGTTCGCCGAACCGGACGCCCCGGCGACTGCCAGGGTGCTGAGGACGCCACCGGCAACTCCGGCCCGCACGGCGATGGTCGACGCGCTGCGGCGGGGCTTCCGGTGGCTGCGTATGTGAGCGGTGTGGGGCATGGGAATAACGGGTACCAGGGGCTCCTTCATATCTTCAAGAAACGTGTGCTGCGCCACAGTTGTTCAATCGAGACCTCGAAGCCCGGGCGTGTCGCTCTTTATTGACGCCGTAACGGACATTGCGGACGTCCGTGATCAAGCCCTTGATCACGGTCTTTGATCATTACGTCCGAATTGCCCCGCACCTACCACTGGTTCGGGTGGATGGCCAAGCCCGGTTCTCAGACCGCTCTCATGGATGTGGCGGAGGTCACGGAACGGTTACCGGAAGGGCGGCGTCACGCGCGGGCGGGACTTCGTGAACGTGTGCACGCATTCGCCGCGCGTCCACATCTCGCCTCGACGCTCCCTCTGATGTGTGAACGCGGTCCTCTATCAGGACGCCTCGTCCAGCACCAATTTGCATGCAGCGGAACTCTCTTGATATGGAGACGCCCTTCGTGGCCTGCGGTGACGAGCGAAAATGTCACTTCTGGTGATCACCTGAACGCTTCGCGTACGAAGATCACCCATCATCCGACTTCATGATCCTTCGTCAGGTGGTGGAGATCACAAAGCTTGTGTAATACCCCGTGTCGCAGATCACAGAGTGGCGGGCATAAGATGCGAGGCAGTTGGGCTTGTGACCTGCTTCACATGTTCTCGATCTTCGCCCGGGACGAGCGGGGCTCGTGGGACCGGTGAGGCGGGTGTGAGCCCAGTGCAACCGCCACCAGTCAGTGCCGACTGAGAGGAGCGAGGAGCGGTGAACGCGTATGCGCCCATCCTCGTACTGGGAGCCCTCGGGGCAGGCTTTGCGATCTTCTCCGTGGTCATGGCCACGCTGATCGGTCCGAAGCGGTACAACCGCGCCAAGCTCGAGGCCTACGAGTGCGGTATCGAGCCGACCCCCACGCCGGCCGGCGGCGGGCGCTTCCCCATCAAGTACTACCTGACGGCGATGCTCTTCATCGTCTTCGACATCGAGATCGTCTTCCTCTACCCCTGGGCCGTCACCTTCGACGCCCTGGGTGTTTTCGGGCTCGTGGAGATGCTGCTCTTCGTGCTCACCGTCTTCGTCGCGTACGCGTACGTATGGCGGCGCGGCGGCCTGGAATGGGACTGAGGGGCCTTTAGAGACATGGGACTCGAAGAAAAGCTGCCGAGCGGCTTCCTGCTGACCACCGTCGAGCAGGCCGCGGGCTGGGTGCGCAAGGCGTCCGTCTTCCCGGCCACCTTCGGCCTGGCCTGCTGCGCCATCGAGATGATGACCACCGGCGCCGGCCGCTACGACCTCGCGCGCTTCGGCATGGAGGTCTTCCGCGGCTCGCCACGCCAGGCGGACCTGATGATCGTCGCCGGCCGGGTCAGCCAGAAGATGGCGCCGGTGCTCAGGCAGGTCTACGACCAGATGCCCAACCCGAAGTGGGTGATCTCCATGGGTGTCTGCGCCTCCTCGGGCGGCATGTTCAACAACTACGCGATCGTCCAGGGCGTCGACCACATCGTCCCCGTCGACATCTATCTCCCCGGCTGCCCGCCCCGGCCGGAGATGCTGATGGACGCGATCCTCAAGCTCCACCACAAGATCCAGACCTCCAAGCTCGGCGTGAACGCCGAGGAGGCGGCCCGCGAGGCGGAGGAGGCGGCGCTCAAGGCCCTGCCCACGATCGAGATGAAGGGGCTGCTGCGGTGAGTGACGCGAACGGCACCCACGGCGCGAACGGGTCCGCGAACGGGGTGAACCCCGAGAAGGACCTCGCCGCCTCCAACCTCCCCGGCCAGCGCGGCCAGGGTGGCGAGGAGATCCGCGTCCAGCGCGGCATGTTCGGCGCCACCAACGGCGGCGACACCTCCGGCTACGGCGGCCTGGTCCGCTCGGTCCGACTCCCGGGGCCGGCGAACCGGCCCTACGGCGGCTGGTTCGACGAGGTCGCCGACGAGCTGGAGGGCGCCCTGGAGGAACAGGGACTCCTCCCCGAGAACGCCATCGAGAAGACCGTCGTCGACCGGGGCGAGCTGACCTTCCACATCGAGCGCGAGCACCTGGTCCGCGTCGCCCGCACGCTGCGCGACGACCCGGCCCTGCGCTTCGAGCTGTGCACCGGCGTCAGCGGTGTCCACTACCCGAACGACCAGGGCCGCGAGCTGCACGCCGTCTACCACCTGCGTTCGATCACCCACAACCGGCTCGTCCGCCTCGAGGTCAGCGCCCCCGACAGCGACCGGCACATCCCGTCCCTGGTCTCCGTCTATCCGACCAACGACTGGCACGAGCGCGAGACCTACGACTTCTTCGGGATCGTCTTCGACGGTCACCCGGCCCTGACGCGGATCATGATGCCGGACGACTGGCAGGGCCATCCGCAGCGCAAGGACTACCCCCTCGGCGGCATCCCCGTCGAGTACAAGGGCGCCCAGATCCCGGCTCCGGACCAGCGGAGGTCGTACTCGTGAGCACGCAGTCAGCATCCGCGGACTCCGCCGCTTCGGCGCGCGAGACCACTGAGGGCACCGTATATACGGTCACCGGTGGCGACTGGGACGAGGTCGTCCAGTCCGCGGCCCGTGCCGACGACGAGCGCATCGTCGTCAACATGGGCCCCCAGCACCCCTCCACCCACGGGGTGCTCCGCCTGATCCTGGAGATCGAGGGCGAGACGGTCACCGAGGCCCGCTGCGGCATCGGCTACCTCCACACGGGCATCGAGAAGAACCTCGAATACCGCACGTGGACGCAGGGCACCACGTTCGTGACGCGCATGGACTACCTGACGTCCTTCTTCAACGAGACCGCCTACTGCCTGGCCGTCGAGAAGCTCCTCGGCATCGAGGACCAGATCACCGAGCGCGCCAAGATCATCCGGGTGCTCCTGATGGAGCTGAACCGGATGTCCTCCCACCTGGTGTGCATCGCCACCGGCGGCATGGAGCTGGGCGCCACCACGATCATGATCTACGGATTCCGTGATCGTGAAATGATTCTCGACATCTACGAGCTCATCACGGGCCTGCGCATGAACCACGCGTACATCCGGCCCGGCGGACTCGCCCAGGACCTGCCGCCCGGCGCGGTGGACCAGATCCGCGAGTTCGTGAAGAAGATGAAGAAGAACCTCCCGGAGTACGACAAGCTCGCCACCGGGAACCCCATCTTCAAGGCCCGTATGCAGGACATCGGCTACCTCGACCTGGCGGGCTGCATGTCCCTCGGCGCCACCGGTCCGATCCTGCGCTCCGCCGGCCTGCCGCACGACCTGCGCAAGGCGCAGCCGTACTGCGACTACGAGACGTACGACTTCGACGTCCCGACCGCCGACAGCTGCGACGCCTACGGCCGCTTCCTGGTCCGCCTGGAGGAGATGCGCCAGTCGCTCAGGATCGTCGAGCAGTGCCTGGACCGGCTCCAGCCCGGCCCGGTCATGGTCGCCGACAAGAAGATCGCCTGGCCCGCTCAGCTCGCCCTGGGACCGGACGGACTGGGCAACTCCCTCGACCACATCAAGAAGATCATGGGCACCTCCATGGAGGCCCTGATCCACCACTTCAAGCTGGTCACCGAGGGTTTCCGCGTTCCGCCGGGACAGGCGTACGCGGCCGTCGAGTCGCCCAAGGGCGAACTCGGGGTGCACGCCGTCTCCGACGGCGGCACCCGCCCCTACCGGGTCCACTTCCGGGACCCGTCCTTCACCAACCTGCAGGCCATGGCGGCGATGTGCGAGGGCGGCCAGGTCGCCGACGTCATCGTCGCCGTCGCGTCCATCGACCCCGTGATGGGAGGCGTCGACCGGTGACCACAAGTTCCTCGGAGCGGGGCGTCAGCCTGGGCATGCCCGAACTGCCCGCACCCGCGTACCCGGACGACGTCCGGGCCCGGCTGGAGGCGGACGCGCGTGAGCTGATCGCGCGCTACCCGGACTCCCGGTCGGCCCTGCTGCCGCTGCTCCACCTCGTGCAGTCGGAGGAGGGCCATGTCACGCGCACCGGGATGCAGTTCTGCGCGGACATGCTGGACCTGACCACGGCCGAGGTCACCGCCGTCGCCACCTTCTACACCATGTACCGGCGCAAGCCGTCCGGTGACTACCAGGTGGGCGTGTGCACCAACACGCTGTGCGCGGTGATGGGCGGCGACGCGATCTTCGAGACCCTCCAGGAGCACCTGGGCGTCGGCAACGGTGAGACCACCGACGACGGCAAGGTCACCCTGGAGCACATCGAGTGCAACGCGGCCTGCGACTTCGCGCCGGTCGTGATGGTCAACTGGGAGTTCTTCGACAACCAGACCCCCGGCAGCGCCAAGCGTCTGGTCGACGACCTGCGTGCGGGACGGCCCGTGCAGCCCACGCGCGGGGCGCGGCTGTGCACCTTCAAGGAGACGGCCCGGATCCTGGCGGGCTTCCCCGACGAGCGGCCAGGGGCCGTCGAGGAGAGCGGCAGCGCGGGACCCGCTTCGCTGGTGGGCCTTCGCCTGGCAAGGGGAGAGGCCGCACCCGCGCGCGTGGTCCATCCGCGTGCCCAGGAGTCCCAGGGCGCTCCGTCCGCGAGCCAGGCCGAGGAGGAGGGGGAGTGATGACCGTGACCGAACTCAAGGACACCAGCCCCGAGAAGCTGCTCGCACCCGTGCTGTCGGCCTTCTGGGACGAGGACCGGTCCTGGACTCTGGACGTCTACCGGAGGCACGAGGGGTACGAGGGGCTTCGCAAGGCGCTCGCCATGTCGCCGGACGACCTGATCGCGTACGTCAAGGACTCAGGTCTGCGCGGGCGTGGCGGCGCGGGATTCCCGACCGGAATGAAGTGGCAGTTCATTCCCCAGGGTGATGGAAAACCGCACTATCTAGTTGTCAACGCCGACGAATCGGAGCCCGGGACCTGCAAGGACATCCCGCTCCTCTTCGCGAACCCACATAGCCTCATCGAGGGCATTGTGATCGCGTGCTATGCCATCAGGTCGTCGCATGCCTTCATCTATCTGCGTGGTGAAGTCGTCCCCGTTCTGCGGCGGCTGCACGAGGCCGTGCGCGAGGCCTACGCGGCGGGCTACCTCGGCGAGAACATCCTGGGCAGCGGACTCGACCTCGAACTCACCGTGCACGCCGGCGCCGGCGCGTACATCTGCGGTGAGGAGACCGCACTGCTCGACTCGCTCGAAGGCCGCCGTGGTCAACCGCGGCTCCGTCCCCCCTTCCCTGCGGTGGAAGGCCTTTACGCCTGTCCGACTGTGGTGAATAACGTCGAATCGATCGCGTCAGTTCCCGCCATCCTGAAAAATGGAAAAGACTGGTTCAGGTCGATGGGCAGCGAGAAGTCGCCCGGCTTCACGCTCTACTCGCTCAGCGGCCACGTCGCGAGCCCCGGCCAGTACGAGGCGCCGCTCGGCATCACGCTCCGCCAGCTCCTCGACATGAGCGGCGGCATGCGGCCGGGGCATCGCCTCAAGTTCTGGACGCCGGGCGGATCCTCGACGCCGATGTTCACCGACGAGCACCTCGACGTCCCTCTCGACTACGAAGGGGTGGGCGCCGCGGGTTCCATGCTCGGCACGAAGGCCCTGCAGTGCTTCGACGAGACGACCTGCGTGGTGCGGGCGGTGACCCGCTGGACCGAGTTCTACGCCCACGAGTCCTGCGGCAAGTGCACACCGTGCCGTGAAGGGACCTACTGGCTGGTCCAGTTGCTGCGGGACATCGAGGCCGGCAAGGGCGTCATGTCCGACCTCGACAAGCTGAACGACATCGCCGACAACATCAACGGCAAGTCCTTCTGCGCTCTCGGCGACGGCGCGGCCTCACCGATCTTCTCCTCGCTGAAGTACTTCCGCGAGGAGTACGAGCAGCACATCACGGGCCGGGGCTGCCCCTTCGACCCGGCCAAGTCGACGGCCTGGGCGGACCGCCCGGAGGTGAACGCATGACCGTGACCACCAGTGCTCCCTCCGGAGGGGGGCAGGCGGCGGTCCCGCCGGAGGACCTCGTCACGCTGACGATCGACGGCGTGGAGATCAGCGTGCCCAAGGGCACCCTGGTCATCCGCGCCGCCGAGCAGCTCGGCATCGAGATCCCCCGCTTCTGCGACCACCCCCTCCTGGACCCGGCCGGCGCCTGCCGCCAGTGCATCGTCGAGGTCGAGGGCCAGCGCAAGCCGATGGCGTCCTGCACGATCACGTGCACGGACGGGATGGTGGTGAAGACGCACCTCACGTCCCCGGTCGCCGAGAAGGCCCAGCACGGTGTGATGGAGCTGCTGCTCATCAACCATCCGCTGGACTGCCCGGTCTGCGACAAGGGCGGCGAGTGCCCGCTGCAGAACCAGGCCATGTCGCACGGCAACGCGGAGTCCCGCTTCGAAGGCCGCAAGCGGACGTACGAGAAGCCCGTCCCGATCTCCACCCAGGTGCTGCTCGACCGCGAGCGGTGCGTGCTGTGCGCCCGCTGCACCCGCTTCTCCAACCAGATCGCGGGCGATCCCATGATCGAGCTGCTGGAGCGGGGCGCGCTCCAGCAGGTCGGCACCGGCGAGGGCGACCCCTTCGAGTCGTACTTCTCCGGCAACACCATCCAGATCTGCCCGGTCGGCGCGCTCACCTCCGCGGCCTATCGTTTCCGCTCCCGCCCCTTCGACCTCGTCTCCTCGCCGTCGGTGTGCGAGCACTGCTCCGGCGGCTGCGCCACCCGCACCGACCACCGGCGCGGCAAGGTCATGCGGCGGCTCGCCGCCAACGACCCCGAGGTCAACGAGGAGTGGATCTGCGACAAGGGACGCTTCGCGTTCCGGTACGCGCAGCTCAAGGACCGCCTCGACACCCCGCTCGTGCGCAACGCCGAGGGCGTCCTGGAGCCCGCCTCCTGGCCGGAGGCACTGGAAGCGGCCGCGCGCGGGCTGGCCGCCGCCCGCTCCCGGGCCGGTGTCCTCACCGGCGGCCGACTGACCGTCGAGGACGCCTACGCGTACAGCAAGTTCGCGCGTGTGGCGCTCGACACGAACGACATCGACTTCCGCGCGCGCGTGCACAGCGGCGAGGAGGCCGACTTCCTGGCGGCCCAGGTGGCCGGCCGCGGCCGTGACCTCGACGGTACGGGCGTCACGTACAGCTCCCTGGAGAAGGCGCAGGCCGTTCTCCTCGTCGGGTTCGAGTCCGAGGAGGAGGCGCCCGGCGTCTTCCTGCGGCTCCGCAAGGCCTGGCGGCAGCACAAGCAGCAGGTGTTCGCGCTGGCCACACACGCCACCCGCGGCCTGGAGAAGGCGGGCGGCACGCTGTTGCCGGCCGCTCCCGGCACCGAGACCGAGTGGCTGGACGCCCTCGCGAGCGGTGTCGGCCTGGAGGAGCCCGGCACGAAGGCCGCCGAGGCCCTGCGCACCGAGGGCGCGGTGATCGTCGTAGGAGAGCGGCTCGCCGCGGTGGCCGGCGGACTCACCGCCGCCGTACGCGCGTCCGCCGCCACCGGCGCCCAGCTGGTGTGGATCCCGCGCCGCGCGGGCGAGCGCGGCGCCGTCGAGGCGGGCGCGCTGCCGTCGCTGCTGCCGGGCGGCCGCCCGGCGACCGACCCGCGCGCGCGGGAGGAGGTAGCCGCCGCCTGGGGGCTCGCCGAACTGCCCCTGCGCTACGGCCGCGACACCCACCAGATCATCGAGGCCGCCGCCACCGGCGAACTGTCGGCCCTGGTGGTCGCCGGAGTCGAGGCCGCCGACCTGCCCGACCCGGCACGCGCGCGCGAGGCACTCGACAGCGTCGGCTTCCTGGTGTCGCTGGAGCTGCGGCCCAGCGAGGTCACCGAGCGCGCCGACGTCGTCCTGCCGGTCGCCGCGGTCGCGGAGAAGGCGGGCACCTTCCTCAACTGGGAAGGCAGGGTCCGCTTCTTCGAGGCGGCCCTCAAGCCCGACCAGATGACCCGCCGCCTCGCCCCGACCGACGCGCGCGTGCTGCAGATGCTGGCCGACGCCATGGACGTCCACCTGGGCCTGCCGGACCTGCGCACCGCGCGCGCGGAGATCGACCGGCTCGGCGCATGGGACGGCCCGCGCGCCTCCGCGCCCATGGAGACCGCGGGCGCGCTGCCCCGCCCTGCCGTGGGCGAGGCCGTGCTCGCCGGACACCGGCTGCTGCTCGACCATGGTGTCCTGCAGGAGGGCGACGAGGCGCTCGCCGGCACCCGGCACGCCGCACGCGCGCGCGTGTCGGCCGCGACGGCCGCCGAGGCCGGCGTCAAGAACGGCGAACTCCTCGCCGTCACCGGGTCGGCCGGCACGGTCGAACTGCCCCTCCAGGTCACCGAGATGCCCGACCGGGTGGTCTGGCTCCCGCTGAACTCCGTCGGCTCGGGCGTCGCCTCCGACACCGGCGCGCAGCCCGGCTCCCTCGTCCGCATCGGCCCGACGGCACTCGCCGACAAGGCCCCCAAGGAGGTGGAGGCATGAGCCCGTACCTCGCCGCTGAAGACCTCTCGATGTTCGGCCGCGACCCCTGGTGGCTGGTCGTCATCAAGGCGGTGTTCTGCTTCGCCTTCCTGATGGTGACCGTGCTGTTCTCCATCGTCTGGGAGCGCAAGGTCGTCGCCTGGATGCAGCTGCGCATCGGCCCCAACCGGCACGGCCCCTGGGGCATGCTCCAGTCGCTCGCCGACGGCATCAAGCTGATGCTCAAGGAAGACGTCATCGTCAAGCGCGCGGACAAGGTGGTCTACGTCCTCGCGCCGATCGTCGCGGCCATCCCGGCGTTCATGGCGATCGCGGTGATCCCCTTCGGCCCGGCCGACGACGAGATCTCGATCTTCGGTACGCGCACCACGATGCAGCTCACCGACCTGCCGATCGCGATGCTCTACATCCTCGCGGTCGCCTCCGTCGGCATCTACGGCATCGTCCTCGCGGGTTGGAGTTCCGGATCCACCTACCCACTCCTCGGCGGCCTGCGCTCCTGCGCGCAGATGATCTCCTACGAGATCGCCATGGGCGCCGCGTTCGCCTCCGTGTTCCTCTACTCGGGGTCGATGTCGACGTCGACGATCGTCGAGCAGCAGCACGACCGCTGGTACATCCTGCTGCTGCCGGTCTCCTTCATCCTCTACATCGTCACGATGGTCGGCGAGACCAACCGCGCCCCCTTCGACATGCCGGAGTCCGAGGGCGACCTGGTCGGCGGCTTCAACACCGAGTACTCCTCGATCAAGTTCGCGATGTTCATGCTCGCCGAGTACGTGAACATGGTGACGGTCTCGGCCGTGTCGGCCACCCTGTTCCTCGGCGGCTGGCGCGCCCCGTGGCCGATCAGCGGCTTCTGGGAGGGCGCGAACCACGGCTGGTGGCCGCTGCTCTGGTTCGTCATCAAGGTCCAGCTGCTGCTGTTCTTCTTCATCTGGCTGCGCGGCACGCTCCCGCGCGTCCGCTACGACCAGCTGATGAAGCTCGGCTGGAAGGTCCTCATCCCGGTCTCGGTGACCTGGCTGATGCTCGTCGCGACCGTGCGGGCCCTGCGCAACGAGAACTACGACTTCGCCGACATCGCCCTCTACGTCGGCGGCGGGGTCCTCGCCCTGCTGCTGATCTCCTTCGTCGCCGACATGTTCCGCGAGAAGGCGAAGACGGCCGAGCAGCCCGCTGCCCAGCAGCCCGGATTCGACCCGATGGCGGGCGGATTCCCCGTACCGCCGCTGCCCGGTCAGGAGCTGCCGCCGGTGCCGAGGCGCCGCCCGCGCCGCGACCGGGAGCTGATTGTCAGTGGCGGGTCGGACACTCTCAGTGACGGATCTTCGGATGGAAAGGAGGCGTCCGATGGCTGAGGAGCCCAAGGAGACCAAGCCCGGTTTCCAGAACCCCGTGGCCGGCTTCGGCGTGACCTTCAAGGCCATGTTCAAGAAGCGGCTGACGGAGCAGTACCCGGAGCAGAAGAAGACCACGGCTCCGCGGTTCCACGGACGGCACCAGCTCAACCGCCATCCGGACGGCCTGGAGAAGTGCATCGGCTGCGAGCTGTGCGCCTGGGCCTGCCCCGCCGACGCCATCTACGTGGAGGGCGCCGACAACACCGACGAGGAGCGCTACTCCCCGGGCGAGCGCTACGGCCGCGTCTACCAGATCAACTACGCCCGCTGCATCCTGTGCGGGCTGTGCATCGAAGCGTGCCCCACGCGCGCGTTGACGATGACCAACGAGTTCGAACTGGCCGACTCCAGCCGCGCCAACCTCATCTACACCAAGGAGCAGCTGCTCGCCGGCCTCGAAGAGGGCATGGTCGACACGCCCCACTCGATCTTCCCCGGGACCGACGAGCAGGACTACTACCGGGGCCTGGTGACGGAGGCCGCGCCGGGGACCGTACGGCAGGTGGCCGTCTCCAAGGGTGAACAGCCTCAATCGGCAGGCCCTTCGGGCGCGGCCGAGGATCAGGAGGTGGACGCATGAGCCCGCAGCTCGCGGCCTACACGACCTCCACCGGTGAGGCCTTCCAGTTCTGGGTCCTCGGCACCGTCGCGGTGATCGGCGCCCTGTGCACCGTCTTCATGAAGAAGGCCGTGCACAGCGCGCTCTGCCTCGCCGGGACCATGATCATCCTGGCGATCTTCTACCTCGCCAACGGCGCCTACTTCCTCGGGATCGTGCAGATCGTCGTCTACACCGGCGCGATCATGATGCTGTTCCTCTTCGTGGTGATGCTCGTCGGCGTCACGGCCGCGGACTCGCTGAAGGAGACCATCAAGGGCCAGCGCTGGCTGGCCCTTCTGTGCGGGGTCGGCTTCGGCGTCCTGCTGTTCGCCGGCATCGGGAACGCCTCCCTGAAGGAGTTCGACGGCACCGGCCAGGCGAACGCGAACGGCAACGTGGAGGGCCTCGCCTCCCTCATCTTCACCAAGTACGTCTTCGCCTTCGAAATCACCGGCGCTCTGCTGATCACGGCCGCCGTCGGCGCCATGGTGCTCACCCACCGCGAGCGCACCGAGCGCGCCAGGACCCAGCGCGAGCTGGCCGAGCAGCGCGTCCGCGAGGGCAAGCACGTACCGCCGCTGCCGGCCCCCGGTGTCTACGCCCGGCACAACGCCGTGGACATCGCGGGCCTGCTGCCCGACGGCACCCCGTCCGAGCTGACCGTCAACAAGACGCTGCGCGAGCGCGGCCAGATCCGTGACGTGTCGGCCGAGGCGCTGGGTGACCTGCGGGCGCTGGAACAGCGCTCCGAGGAGCGCCTGGAGCGGACCGAGATCGAGCCGACGACGTTCAAGCGGTCCGAGGAGGCGTCGAAGTGAACCCCGTCAACTACCTCTACCTCGCTGCCCTGTTGTTCACCATCGGCGCGACCGGGGTGCTGATCCGGCGCAACGCGATCGTCGTGTTCATGTGCATCGAGCTGATGCTCAACGCCTGCAACCTCGCGTTCGTCGTCTTCTCCCGGATGCACGGCAACCTCGACGGCCAGATCATCGCCTTCTTCACGATGGTCGTCGCCGCCGCGGAGGTCGTGGTGGGCCTCGCGATCATCGTGTCGCTGTTCCGTACCCGCCACTCGGCCTCGGTCGACGACGCCAGCCTGATGAAGCTGTAAGGGGTCGGAAGAATCGTGGAGAACCTGATCGCGCTGCTCATCGCGGCGCCCCTGCTCGGAGCGGCCGTCCTCCTGGTCGGCGGCCGGCGCCTCGACGCCGTCGGCCAATGGATCGGCACGCTCCTGTCGGCCGCCTCCTTCGTGTTCGGCCTGATCCTCTTCGCCGACCTGCTCGGCAAGAACGCCGAGCACCGCACCCTGACCCAGCACCTGTGGACGTGGATCTCGGTCGGCAGCTTCCAGGCGGACGTCACCTTCCGCCTCGACCAGCTGTCCATGACGTTCGTGCTGTTGATCACGGGCGTCGGCTCGCTGATCCACCTGTACTCGGTCGGGTACATGGAGCACGACGAGCGTCGCCGCCGCTTCTTCGGCTACCTGAACCTGTTCCTCGCGGCGATGCTGCTGCTCGTCCTCGCCGACAACTACCTGCTGCTGTACGTCGGCTGGGAGGGCGTCGGCCTCGCGTCCTACCTGCTGATCGGCTTCTGGCAGCACAAGCCCAGCGCGGCCACGGCGGCGAAGAAGGCCTTCCTGGTCAACCGTGTCGGCGACATGGGCCTGTCGATCGCGATCATGCTGATGTTCACCACCTTCGGCAGCTTCGCCTTCGGCCCGGTCTTCAGCCACGCCGGTGACGCCTCCGAGGGCAAACTCACGGCGATCGGCCTGATGCTGCTGCTCGCCGCCTGCGGCAAGTCGGCCCAGGTGCCGCTGCAGTCCTGGCTCGGGGACGCCATGGAGGGCCCGACCCCGGTGTCGGCCCTGATCCACGCCGCGACGATGGTGACCGCGGGTGTGTACCTGATCGTCCGCTCCGCGGCCATCTTCAACCTGGCTCCGGACGCCCAGCTGGCCGTCACCGTCGTCGGCGCGGTCACGCTCCTCTTCGGTGCGATCGTCGGTTGCGCGAAGGACGACATCAAGAAGGCGCTGGCCGGCTCGACCATGTCGCAGATCGGCTACATGATCCTCGCCGCCGGCCTCGGCCCCATCGGCTACGTCTTCGCGATCATGCACCTGGTGACCCACGGCTTCTTCAAGGCCGGGCTCTTCCTCGGCGCCGGTTCCGTCATGCACGGCATGAACGACGAGGTCGACATGCGCAGGTACGGCGGCCTCAGGAAGTACATGCCGGTCACCTTCATCACCTTCGGTCTCGGCTACCTCGCCATCATCGGCTTCCCGTTCCTGTCGGGCTTCTTCTCCAAGGACGCGATCATCGAGGCGGCCTTCGCCAAGGGTGGCACCCAGGGCTGGATCCTCGGCGGCGCAGCCCTGCTGGGCGCAGCCATCACCGCCTTCTACATGACGCGCGTGATGCTGATGACGTTCTTCGGCGAGAAGCGCTGGCAGCCGGACGAGAACGGCAACGAGCCGCACCCGCACGAGTCGCCCAAGGTCATGACGATCCCGATGGTCCTGCTCGCGTTCGGGTCGGTCTTCGCCGGTGGGCTGTTCAGCATCGGTGACCGCTTCCTGAACTGGCTGGAGCCGGTCACCGGCCACAGCGAGGGCCACTCGCCGATCAGCGCGGCCACGGTCACCGGCGCGACCATGGTGTGCCTGGTCATCGGCGTCGGCATCGCCTGGGCCCAGTACGGCCGCAAGCCCGTCCCGGCCGTCGCCCCGCGCGGATCGCTGCTCACCCGGGCCGCCCGGCGCGACCTGCTCCAGGACGACTTCAACCACGTCGTCCTGGTGCGCGGCGGAGAGCACCTCACGCGCTCCCTGGTGTACGTCGACCACACCCTGGTCGACGGCGTCGTCAACGGCACGGCGGCCGGCTTCGGCGGCCTGTCGGGCCGGCTGCGGCGGGTCCAGAACGGCTTCGCCCGCTCCTACGCGGTCTCGATGTTCGGCGGTGCGGCACTCCTGGTCGCCGCGACCCTGCTGATGAGGGCGGTCTGATACCGATGTCCTTTCCTCTACTGACAGCGACGGCGGCGCTCCCGGCCATCGGGGCCGTCGCCACGGCCGCCGTACCGGCCGCGCGCCGCACCGCCGCCAAGTGGCTGGCGCTGGGCGTCTCGCTCGCCACGCTCGCCCTGGCGATCACCGTCCTGGTCCGCTTCGACCCGGACGGCGCCCGCTACCAGCTCACCGAATCGCACGCCTGGATCAAGGACTTCGGCGTCCGCTACGAACTGGGCGTCGACGGCATCGCGGTGGCGCTCCTCGCGCTGACCGCCGTACTGATCCCGTTCGTGATCCTCGCCGGCTGGCACGACGCCGACCCGCTGGAGACCGGCAGCCGCCGCTGGCGGCCCACCCAGGGCTTCTTCGCGCTGATCCTGGCGGTCGAGGCGATGGTGATCATCTCCTTCGAGGCCACCGACGTCTTCCTCTTCTACATCTTCTTCGAAGCCATGCTCATCCCGATGTACTTCCTCATCGGCGGCTTCGGGGACCGTGCCCACGAGCACGGCGAGGAGGCGGCCTCCACGCAGCGGTCGTACGCGGCGGTGAAGTTCCTGCTCTACAACCTGGTCGGCGGCCTGATCATGCTGGCCGCCGTGATCGGCGTCTACGTGGTCGCGGGGAACTTCTCGCTCACGGAGATCGCGCAGGCGCGCGCGAACGGCTCGCTGCACATGGCGACGAACACCGAACGCTGGCTGTTCCTCGGCTTCTTCTTCGCCTTCGCGGTGAAGGCGCCGCTGTGGCCGCTGCACACCTGGCTGCCCAACGCCATGCAGGAGGCCACCGCTCCGGTCGCCGTCCTCATCACCGCGGTCGTCGACAAGGTGGGCACGTTCGCGATGCTCCGCTTCTGCCTCCAGCTGTTCCCGGAGGCCAGCAAGTGGGCGACGCCGGTCATCCTCGTACTGGCACTCATCAGCATCGTCTACGGCGCCCTGCTCGCCGTCGGCCAGCGGGACATCAAGCGGCTGGTCGCCTACGCGTCGATCTCGCACTTCGGCTTCATCATCATGGGCATCTTCGCGATGACCAGCCAGGGCCAGTCCGGCGCCACGCTCTACATGGTCAACCACGGCATCTCCACGGCCGCGCTGATGCTGGTCGCCGGCTTCCTGATCTCCCGGCGCGGCTCGCGCCTCATCGCCGACTACGGCGGTGTGCAGAAGGTCGCCCCGGTGCTCGCCGGCACCTTCCTGATCGGCGGCCTCGCCACCCTCTCGCTCCCCGGACTCGCGCCGTTCGTGAGTGAGTTCCTGGTCCTGGTCGGCACGTTCGCGCGCTACCCGGCGATCGGCATCATCGCCACCTTCGGCATCGTGCTCGCCGCGCTCTACACCCTCGTGCTGTACCAGCGCACGATGACGGGCCCGGTCAAGCCCGAGGTCTCGGCGATGCCCGACCTCCGCGCGCGCGAGCTGGTGGTGGTCGCCCCGCTGATCGTGCTGCTGATCGTCCTGGGCGTCTACCCGAAGCCCGTCACGGACATCGTCAACCCGGCGGTCAAGCAGACCATGTCCGACGTACACAAGACCGATCCCAAGCCCTCGGTGGAGGCGGCCAAGTGAGCGCAACAGCCGTCCACAGCCTGTGGACAACCGCAGCCGAGCCGATCTCGAAGATCCCCGCTCCGAAGATCGAGTACGGGCAATTGTCGCCGACCTTGATCGTCGTCGGCGCGGCGTTGGTCGGGGTGCTGGTCGAGGCGTTCGTCCCGCGCCGGTCCCGCTACTACGCGCAGGTGTTCGTGTCCGTCGTAGCCCTCTGCGCCGCGTTCGCCGCGGTGGTCGCGCTGGCGGCCGACGGGTACGGCACCACGAAGGCGCACATCGCGGCCATGGGAGCGATCGCGGTCGACGGGCCGTCCCTGTTCCTGCAGGGCACGATCCTGCTGGCCGGTCTGGTCGGCCTGTTCACCTTCGCCGAACGGCGCCTGGACCCCGCGGCGCACGGCAACCGGGTCGACTCGTTCGCGGCGCAGGCCGCGTCCGTGCCGGGCAGCGACAGCGAGAAGGCCGCCGTGAAGGCGGGGTTCACCACCACCGAGGTCTTCCCGCTGCTGCTCTTCGCGATCGCCGGCATGCTGATCTTCCCCTCGGCCAACGACCTGCTGACGCTGTTCGTGGCCCTGGAGGTCTTCTCCCTGCCGCTGTACCTGCTGTGCGCGCTGGCCCGCCGCAAGCGGCTGATGTCGCAGGAGGCCGCGGTCAAGTACTTCCTGCTCGGCGCGTTCGCCTCCGCGTTCACGCTGTTCGGCATCGCCCTGCTGTACGGCTACGCGGGCTCGGTGTCGTACGCGCGCATCGCGCAGGTCGTCGACGGCACGGTCACCAACGTCGACCCGGCGCTGGCCAACACCATGGGCAACGACGCGCTGCTGCTGCTCGGCAGCGCCCTGATCGTGATGGGCCTGCTCTTCAAGGTGGGCGCGGTGCCGTTCCACATGTGGACGCCCGACGTCTACCAGGGCGCGCCGACCCCGGTGACCGGCTTCATGGCGTCGGCGACGAAGGTGGCGGCGTTCGGCGCGCTGCTGCGTCTGCTGTACGTCGTCCTCCCCGGCATGCGCTGGGACTGGAGGCCGGTCATGTGGGCGGTGGCGATCGTCACCATGCTGGGCGGTGCGATCGTCGCGATCACGCAGACCGACATCAAGCGGCTGCTGGCGTACTCGTCCATCGCGCACGCCGGATTCATCCTCGCGGGTGTCATCGCGACCTCGAAGGACGGCGTGTCGTCCGTCCTGTTCTACCTGGCCGGGTACTCGTTCGTGACGATCGGTGCCTTCGCGGTGGTCACGCTGGTGCGCGACGCGGGCGGTGAGGCGACTCATCTGTCCAAGTGGGCCGGGCTCGGCCGCCGGTCGCCGCTGGTGGCGGCCGTGTTCGCGGTGTTCCTGCTGGCCTTCGCCGGTATCCCGCTGACCTCCGGTTTCGCCGGGAAGTTCGCCGTGTTCAAGGCGGCGGCGGACGGCGGTGCGGCCCCTCTGGTCGTGGTCGGTGTGATCTCCTCGGCGATCGCCGCGTTCTTCTACATCCGTGTGATCGTGCTGATGTTCTTCAGTGAGCCGAGGCCCGAGGGCCCGACCGTGGCCGTGCCGTCGCCGCTGACCATGGCGGCGATCGGGGTGGGCGTGGCGGTCACGCTGGTGCTCGGTGTGGCGCCGCAGTACTTCCTGAACCTGGCGAGCCAGGCGGGAGTGTTCGTGCGCTGAGGCCTGCGCCACGGCCCTGCGGCCCCGGTTCCTCCGAGCGAGGAGCCGGGGCCGTCGCATGTCAATGGCCCGACATGCCTGACATGCCCTGCGTGGCGGGCTTGGTCGAGGCGGGGCACTTCACGTTCGGGTTCCACTGGAAGAAGAGGCCGCGGGGGTTCTTCTTGTAGAGCCACACATGTAGGTCGTAGTGGGTGGGCATGCCCGGGTAGTGGCCGGCCATCGGGCCCTGGAAGTCCTGCCCGAACAGGCGGGGCCGCTTCATGTTCTTGCCGGTGACCGGCACCACCCACTCCACGCCGACAAGCCGGCGCCCGCCGTTGCCGGAGTTCTCGTAGAGCAGGCCGCCCGGCTTCTTCGGGTCGAGGGAGCCGAAACGGGACTCGTTGAAGTAGTGGAAGCCCATGGCGCCCTGGGCGCGGGCCAGACACAGGTGCGGCTCGTAGCCGTCGGCGGTCGCGAGCGGCTCATAGCGGTACTGCGCCGTTGCCACGTACGCCGCGGTCAGCTGTGGGTCGGTGAAAAAGTCCTGGTCGGTGGCGTGGGCGGGCGCGGATGCGGGCACGGCGAGAGCCGAGACGAGGGCGAGGGCGGCTCCGGCGAGACGAGCGATCATGAGGCGGGGCTCCTAGGGGCAGACGCGGATGGATCGGGGTGCGAAGCGTGATCCGGCGGCGTGCGGGCCTCCTCCCGGCCCGCTCCAGCAGCCTGGCCCCGAGCGAGGGAGTCGGCCATCCAGAGGCGCCCAATGGGTTGAGCGGCGGCCCTTCGACAGCACCCGATGGGTTGAGCGCGGGCCATTCGGCCGTACCCGATGGGTTGAGCGGTGACCTTCCGGCAGCACCCGATGGGGTGCGGAGCGGCTGTCCGGAAACAGTCGATGGGTTGATATGACAAGTCACCCGCACCTGTGGACAACTTCCGGCACTGTCGGCGCGGGGACCTATCGTGGACGCAGTGGTCGAGGGACGACGCACGGGGGACCGGACACGGGGGACAGGACGATGGGCGCGACGGGCGGGATCAGCGAGATGCCACAGATGACCGAGGGGCCGGGCGCGGCCGCGAGCGAGGCGCTGGCCACGCTGCACCGGGTCTTTGGCTACGAGGCCTTCCGAGGTGAGCAGGAAGAGATCATCGAGCATGTGGTGGCGGGCGGAGACGCCCTCGTCCTCATGCCGACCGGTGGCGGCAAGTCGCTGTGCTACCAGATCCCGGCCCTGGTCAGACCCGGTACGGGCGTGGTGATCTCGCCGCTGATCGCGCTGATGCAGGACCAGGTGGACGCCCTGCGCGCCCTCGGCGTGCGGGCCGGCTTCATCAACTCCACGCAGGACTTCGACGAGCGGCGCGTGGTCGAGGCCGAGTTCCTCGCCGGCGAGCTGGACCTGCTGTACCTGGCCCCGGAGCGGCTGCGGGTCGAGGCCACGCTCGACCTGCTCTCTCGTGGCAAGATCTCCGTCTTCGCGATCGACGAGGCGCACTGCGTGTCCCAGTGGGGCCACGACTTCCGCCCCGACTACCTGGCCCTCTCCCTGCTCGGCGAACGCTGGCCGGACGTCCCGCGGATCGCCCTCACGGCCACGGCCACGCACGCCACCCACCAGGAGATCACCCAGCGGCTGGACCTGCCGAGGGCCCGCCACTTCGTCGCCAGCTTCGACCGGCCCAACATCCAGTACCGGATCGTGCCCAAGGCCGACCCCAGGAAGCAGCTCCTCGCCTTCCTCCGGGAGGAACACGCGGGTGACGCCGGCATCGTGTACTGCCTCTCCCGAAACTCGGTGGAGCGGACGGCCGAGTTCCTGAGCAGCAACGGCATCGAGGCGGTGCCCTACCACGCGGGCCTGGACGCGGGCACGCGCGCGGCCCACCAGTCCCGGTTCCTGCGCGAGGACGGCCTGGTCGTGGTCGCGACCATCGCCTTCGGCATGGGCATCGACAAGCCGGACGTGCGCTTCGTCGCCCACCTGGACCTGCCCAAGTCGATCGAGGGCTACTACCAGGAGACGGGCCGTGCGGGCCGCGACGGCGTCTCCTCCACCGCCTGGATGGCCTACGGCCTCAACGACGTCATACAGCAGCGCAAGCTGATCCAGTCCGGCGAGGGCGACGAGGCGTTCCGCCGCCGGGCCTCCGCCCACCTCGACGCCATGCTCGCCCTGTGCGAGACCGCCCAGTGCCGGCGCGGCCAGCTGCTGGCGTACTTCGGCCAGGATCCCTCCGCCGCGGGGTGCGGCAACTGCGACACCTGCCTGGCCCCGCCGGAGACCTGGGACGGCACCGTTGCCGCGCAGAAGGTGCTGTCCACGGTGGTACGGCTGCAGCGGGAGCGCGGGCAGAAGTTCGGCGCCGTGCAGATCGTCGACATCCTGCTCGGCAAGCGCACCGGCAAGGTGATCCAGTTCGACCACGACCAGCTGTCCGTGTTCGGCATCGGCCAGGATCTCGTCGAGGCCGAGTGGCGGGGCGTCATCCGGCAGCTGCTGGCCCAGGGGCTGCTCGCGGTCGAGGGGGAGTACGGCACGCTGGTACTCACCGAGGCGAGCGGCTCGGTGCTGCGGCGGGAGCGGGAGGTGCCGCTGCGCAAGGAGCCGAAGAAGCCGGCCGCCTCCCGGTCCGGTGCGGGTTCCTCCTCCGGCCGGGGCGACCGCAAGGCCAAGGCCGCTGCGACCGAGCTGCCCGACACGCTGCTCCCCGCCTTCGAGGCCCTGCGTGCCTGGCGCGCCGAACAGGCCCGGGAGCAGGGCGTCCCGGCGTACGTCATCTTCCACGACGCCACCCTGCGGGAGATCGTCACCCGTTGGCCCGGCTCGGTGCGGGAGCTGGGCACGGTGAGCGGGGTCGGCGAGAAGAAGCTGGCCACGTACGGGGAGGGCGTGCTCGAGGTACTCAACTCCCTGGACGTCCCCGGCGCGGTGGCCACTGCCGCACCGGCAGGCGGTGCCGTGCCCACGCCCGGTGAGTCCCCCGAGGACCTGTGGCCCGAGCCGGGGGACGAGCCGGAGCCGGACGACTGGATATAGGGCGCCACAGGCCCTTGGAGACGCTTCTTCTCCTCGGGCGCTGAGCCTTCTCCTCAGGCACTGTGCCTGAGGAGAAGCGGGGGAGCGTCACAGCCCTCGCGCCGCGTACGCCCTGACGTCCGCGTCCGAGTCGGTCGTGGCCGTGGCCAGGGCCACGCGGGCCTCCTCGGCGGCGTTGTGCCGGGTCAGGGCCAGAACCGCCGCCTTGCGCACGTCCGCGTTCGGGTCGGCCAGGGCCTTGGCGAGTGCGGGGACGGCGGAGTCGGCGGGCGCGACCGACAGCGCGGTGGCGGCCCCGGAGCGGACTTGCCAGGCCGGGTCGGCCAGTGCGGCCACGGCACGGGCGGCGAGCGGCGCCGGGCAGCCGGCGGTGGCCAGCGCACCCAGCGCGGCACCGCGCACCAGCGGGTCGGTGTCCTCGGTGAGCCGGTCCAGGGTGCCGGTGAGCAGCTCCCGGGCCTGCGGGTCCAGGGGCGCCGGGCTGACGGCGGCCAGCGCCTTGGCCACGGTGACGCGGACCTCCCGGGAGGGATCGTTCGCGGCGCCCGCCAGCGGTTCGGCCGCATCGACGGAGACGAGGGCGCGCACGGCCTCGATGCGGACGGAGATGTCGGGGTCGTCCAGTGCGGCGGCGAACACGGCGGCTTCGCCCAGTCTCAGGGCGCGCAGGACGTCGAGGGCGGCGGCGCGGACCAGGGGGTCGGCCTCGGCGAGCGCGCCGGTGAGCGCGGTGGCCAGGGCGGGTTCGGACGGCAGGGTCTCGACGAGTTCGCGCAGTGAGGCCGCGGCGGCCGCGCGGACCTCGGCGTCAGGGTCGGCGAGGGCACCGGCCAGGGCCTGCCCGGTGCCGGGCGGCACGGTCTCGGTGAGGACCGAGACGGCCGTACGGCGGACCGCGGGATCGGGGTCGGACAAGTAGGGCCTCAGGGAAGCGAGTTCGGGTTCCTCCTCGGCCAGCTCCAGCAGCTCCAGGAGCCGGGGCGAGGCGGTACCCGGGGCGCCGCTCGGGTCCACGGGCCCAGCGGCGCGGGTGGACGCCGGTCCGGTGGCGACCGGTGCCACATCGCGCGGGCCGGCCGTGGCGACGTCCTCGGGCCGGACCTCGCCCAGCTGCCGGGACGGACCGCCGGCCGGGGCGAAGCCCTCGACCGGGACCAGATAGGGGGCCACGGGACGGGCCGTGAACTCCATCGCACCAGAGGGGGACTTGTGCAGATCGAGGTGGTGGAACCAGGAGGCGTCGTCGCGCCGGGGGTGGTCGATGCGGTCGTGATAGAGCCCCCAGCGGGACTCGGTACGGGCGAGGGAAGCGCGGGCGGCCATCTCCGCGCAGTCGCGGATGAAGGTGACCTCGGCGCAGCGCATCAGCTCGTGCGGGGTTCGGGCGCCCATCGCGGCGACGTCGGCGCGCATCCGCTCGAAGGCATCCAGGGCGAGGGAGAGACGGGCGCCGGACTTGGGCGGTGCCACGTAGTCGTTCACGAAGCGGCGCAGCTTGTACTCGACCTGGGACTGCGGCGGGCCGTCCGGGTTGCGCAGCGGGCGGTAGATCAGCTCGTGCGCCTCGCGCACCTGGTCCGCGGGCAGCTCTCCCTTGTACGCCGAGTACTGGGCGGCGTCCGCACCCGCGAGGTCACCGAAGACGAAGGCGCCGATCATGTAGTTGTGCGGGACGCAGGCGAGGTCGCCGGCGGCGTACAGGCGGGGGACGGTCGTACGGGCGTGGTCGTCGACGCGGACGCCGGAGGCGGAGTGGCCGCCGCACAGGCCGATCTCGGAGATGTGCATTTCGACGTCGTGGGTGCGGTAGTCGTGCCCGCGGCCGGCGTGGAAGGTGCCGCGGGTGGGCCGCTCGGTGGAGTGCAGGATGGACTCAAGGGCGGAGATCGACTCCTCGGGAAGATGGCTCAGCTTCAGGTAGACCGGGCCGCGGTCGCTGGCGACCTCCGCCGCGAACTCCGCCATCATCTGCCCGGACCAGTAGTCGGAGTCGACGAACCGTTCGCCGTGCCGGTTGACCTGGTAGCCGCCGAAGGGGTTGGCGACGTAGGCGCAGGCCGGACCGTTGTAATCCTTGATCAGCGGGTTGATCTGGAAGCACTCGATACCGGTCAGCTCGGCGCCCGCGTGGTAGGCCATGGCGTAGCCGTCGCCGGCGTTGGTGGGGTTCTCGTAGGTGCCGTAGAGGTAGCCGGAGGCGGGCAGGCCGAGACGGCCGCAGGCGCCGGTGGCGAGGATCACCGCGCCCGCGCGGACGGTGACGAAGGCGCCGGTGCGGGTGTGGAAGCCGACGGCGCCCACGGCCCGCCCGTCGTCCGGCGCGGTCAGCACGCGGACCGGCATCAACCGGTTCTCGATGCGGATCCGCTCCCGCATCTCCCGCCGCCGCAACTGCCGGTACAGGACCTTCTTGACGTCCTTGCCCTCCGGCATCGGCAGCACGTACGAGCCGGAGCGGTGGACCTGACGGACCGCGTAGTCCCCGTGCTCGTCCTTCTCGAACTTGACGCCGTACGACTCCAGCCGCTGGACCATCGCGAAGCCACGGGTGGCGGTCTGGCGGACGGTGGACTGGTCGACGATGCCGTCGTTGGCGCGGGTGATCTCGGCGACGTAGTCGTCGGGCTCGGCGCGCCCGGGGACGACCGCGTTGTTGACGCCGTCCATGCCCATGGCGAGTGCGCCGGAGTGGCGGACGTGGGCCTTCTCCAGGAGCAGGACGTCCGCGCCGCGCTCGGCGGCGGTCAGGGCGGCCATGGTGCCGGCGGTGCCACCGCCGATGACGAGGACGTCGCAGGTCAGCTCCTCGGCGTCGGTGACGGCGGGGATCTCCAGAGGGGTCTGCGCGGGGGCGTTGGCGGGGGTGGTCACCGGGGTGCCTTTCAGGTGCCGAGCGAGGAGAGGACGGCGCGGCGCAGGGCCGCTCGGGCCGGGTCGTCGAGGGCGCCGCGGTCACGCGGACGCGGTACGTCGCGTACGGAGGCCACGCGGCCGGCCCCGAGGAGGGCGACGCGGTCGCCGAGGAAGAGCGCCTCGTCCACGTCGTGCGTGACGAAGACGACAGTCGCGCCCGAGCCGCGCAACACCTCCACCAGCAGGTCCTGCATGCCGGAGCGGGTCTGGGCGTCGAGGGCACCGAAAGGCTCGTCCATGAGGACCGCGCGCGGGCTGTCGGCCAACGCGCGGGCCAACTGGGCGCGCTGGCGCTGCCCGCCGGAGACGCGGTGCGGCAACTGCCCTGCCTGTGCACTGAGTCCGACGCGCCCGAGCCAGGACTCGGCCCGGGAACGCCGTTCGGCGCGCGGTGCGCCACCGATGGCCAGGGGGAGTTCGACGTTTCCGCGCAGGGTGCGCCAGGGCAGCAGCGCGTCCTCCTGGAAGACCAGCGCACGGTCGGCGGACGGCCCGGTCAGCGGGCTGCCGTCCTGCTCCACCGCCCCGGCCAGCGGTGACAGCAGCCCGGCGAGCGTGCGCAGCAGTGTCGACTTGCCGCAGCCGGAGGGGCCGACGACGGTGAGGATCTCGCCGGGCGCGACGTCCAGGTCGACGTCGTGCAGGACCGGGGCGTCCGGCCGGCCCAGGACGGCGGCACGGAAGGTGAGCCGGGTGCCGCGTACGTCCTCCCGTGACGTCGCGGCCGGTGCGGCGACGGTGTCGACCGTCTCAGACGAGGTGCTCATCCCGCGCCTCCTGCTCGGTTTCGTCGTGGCCCTGGTGCTGGGCCTCGGGCTGGTTCTCGGCGTTGCTCTCGGTCTTCACGGCGACCGGGGCGGCGAGTCGGGGCACCGCAGTGCGGGGCCGGCCGCCGGGCACGTACGAGGTGCGGGGCAGCCAGCGGGTCAGACGGCGACCGAGGAGTTCCACGGCTGTGGAGGTGACCCAGCCGAGGACGCCGATCGTGACCATGCCGACGAAGACGCCCGGGTAGTTCACGACCGTGTAGTCCTGCCAGGTGCGGTAACCGACGCCGTACTGACCGGAGATCATCTCGGCGGAGATCACGCAGATCCACGAGACGCCGATGCCGACCGACAGTCCGCCGAAGATGCCGGGCAGCGCGCCCGGCAGCACGACCGAGCCGAGGATCCGCAGCCGGCCGCCGCCCAGGGTGCGCACCGCCTCCTCCCAGACGGGGGTGAGCGCCCGGACCGCGTGCCGGGTGGAGACCAGCACGGGGAAGAAGGCGGCGGTGCAGGTGATGAAGACGATGCCCTGTTCGTTCGAGGGGAAAAGGAGGATGGCGACGGGGACGAGAGCGATGGCCGGGATCGGGCGGACGACTTCCAGGACCGGACCGAGCAGGTCCTCGGCGAGGCGCGAGCGGGCCACGAGCACGCCCGTCGCGACGCCGAGGACGGCCGCCAGCGCGAAGCCGGTGAGGATCCGGGTGAGGCTGTCGGTGAGGTCGGTCCAGTAGTCGGCCCCGGAGAGCCGGTCGGCGAAGGCCCGGGCCACGTCGGTGACCGTCGGGAACTGCGAGAAGCGCAGCCACAGGTCGACGTCCAGGCTGGTCAGCACCTGCCAGAGCCCGAGGGCGGTGGCCAGGGACGCCGCTCGCAGCGCATACTGGGCGAGCGGCCGCTGGGTCATGAGGACCGTCCGAGCGCGTCGGTGTACGAGACGGTACGGGCGCCGCCGTGTGCCGCGATGTACGCATGCGCGGTCGCCGGGGCCACGAAGGGCAGCAGTTGGTCGCCGTCGCTCACCCAGACCGCCTTGTCGGCGAACCAGAGGGTGCCGGTGGTGGCATCGGGGACGTAGGCAGCACGGACGCCGTTCCGGTGCCCGGCCACGTAGGCCAGCAGCTCCTTCGGCGACTTGAACGAGACTGTCTTCTCGCTGCCCTTGGGCCATACCTCGCTCGCGGCCGGTGCCGGCGTGGCGGCGAGCCGCTCGGCGTAGGAGGCGCCGAGCGCCTTCTTCACGTACCGGTCGTCGATGAAGGAGTCCACGTCTATGTCTCCGGTGAGCTTGGCGGCCTTGAGGACGGAGACGTCCTGCTTCAGCGCGGAGACGAGCTGGGGTTTGACGGCCGGGTCGAAGGTGGCGATGCCGTGGGCGCCGTTGTAGAGGTAGACGACCTCGGCGGGCAGACCGGTGGCCTCGGCGACCTTCTCCGCGGCGGTCACCGGGTGGTCGTCGAGATAGTCCGTGGCCTGCGCCTGGGCCTTCAGGAAGGCCTCCAGAACGGCCGGGTGCCGCTTGGCGAAGTCCTCGCGGGCGGTGACGCCGTGGAAGGTGGGGAGGTTCAGTTGCGCGCCGTCGTACAAGGCCTTCGCCTTGCCCTGGTGGGCGAGCAGGCCTGGCCAGGCGACGAACTGCGACAGCGCGTCCACGCTGCCCGCGGAGAGGGCCGAAGCGCCCACGGCAGGCTGCTGGTTGAGCTTCGAGACACCGGTGTTCGGGTCGATACCGGCCCGCTGGAGGGCCCGTACGAGGGTGCCGTCGGCGGCGGAGCCGACGCTCGTGGAGACCTTCTTGCCCTTGAGGTCCTGCAGTGAGGCGAGCTTGGAGTCCGGGGCGGTTACGACGGTGTTGAGGCCGCCGCGCAGGTTGTAGCCGGTGACCGACACCAGGTGGGTGGGACGGCCGAGTTGTTTGCCGCGGGCCGCGTTCAGCAGCAGCGGGAAGTCGCCCATCGACCCGATGTCGATCTTCCCGGCGGTCATCTGGGCGGTGATCGGGGCACCGGTGGCGTAGTCCTGCCAGTCGACCTTGTAGGTGTGGCCGTCGTGCAGGGAGTTCAGCTGCTTCTCGAAGTAGCCCAGGGAGCGGAGCAGGGTTCCTGCGGTGACCGTGTTGATGGTCTTGGACTGGTAGCCGACGGTCACGGTGACCGTGGAGCCGCTGCCCGCCTCGGCGCTGCCGCCGCAGGCGGACAGGGGGAGGAGGAGCGCGGCGGCGGACAGGGCAACTGCCTTGCGGTTCATGGTGGTTCGGCCTCTCGCCGGAGCGGGTCGGAAAGGTCAGCGGAGCAGGTAGGGCATGTTGACCGTGACGGCTCCGGTGGGACAGCGCGCCGCGCACGGGCCGCAGTACCAGCACTCGTCGACATGCATGTACGCCTTGCCGCTGCTCTCGTCGATGGCGAGGGAGTCCAGCGGGCACATGTCCACGCAGAGCGTGCAGCCGTCGATGCATTTCGACTCGTCGATGGTCACGGGCACGTCGGCCCGCTGGGGCGCCAAAGGCATGGCTGTCTCCAGGAAACGGGTCAGGCAGGGTGATTACAGGGACCGGTGGAGCAGGCCGCTCATGGTGATGCGGTCGCCGCGGAAGCGGATGAACTCCAGGTCGATGGGGCGGCCGTCGGCGAGGTGCGTGAGGCGTTCCAGCATCAGTACGGCGGCACCTCGCGGGGCCTGGAGCACGGCGGCGGAGTGGGCGTCCGCGTTCACCGCCTCCAGGGTGATCTCGGCGTGGCCGAGCCGCTGGCCGGTGATGGCTTCCAGCAGGCGGAAGACATCGGTGTTCTCCAGGTCTGCGCCGAGCAGGGCGGTGCCGACGTCGAGCGGGATGTAGGTGAGGTCGAGGGAGAGCGGGAGGCCGTTCAGGCGGCGTAGGCGTTCGATGTAAAGGACGTCGGCGCCGGCCGGGACGTGGAGGCGTTCGGCCACCGGGGCGGGTGCGGGGGCGGGGCCCATGGTGCGGACCTCGTTGGTGACGCGGCCGTGTTCGCGGAGGGTTTCCGCGAGGCCCATCAGACGGTCGAGCCCGTGCGGGTACTTCTGGGCGACGACGACGGTGCCGACACCCGGCAGCCGATCCACCAGGCCTTCCGCCCGGAGCAGGTCCAGGGCCTGGCGGACGGTGTTGCGGGAGGCTCGGTAGTCGGTGGCGAGAGTGGACTCGTGGGGGAGGGTGCCGTCCTCGAAGGCGCCGGTGAGGAGCTGGTGGCGCAGGAGGTCGGCGAGCTGCCGGGCCCGGTCCGCGCGCAGCCGGCGACGCATGCGGTGGGCGGCGACGGTGGTCGCGGCGCCCTGACCGGCGTGGTCTCGGAGGCGGTCGGTGGGTGGCATGGCTGGAACCATACCGACGGGGTAGGGAATGGGGTGTTTCTGGAGTGTTGCGCCAGGTGAGGGGGCGTCGGGTAGGTCGCTGAGCTGGGGTTTTGCTCGAAGGCAGGGAAGATCTGCCACTCGGGTCGGCTGCTCGGTCCACGTAGGGACGTCAGCCCCCAGTGAGATCAGGACAGTGCCGTCAGCCCCGGAGCGAACGTGATCAGCAATGGCAGCAGCGGGACCAGTGCCGCCACCGTCGTCGTCAGTGCCCGGTGCCGGCGGAGCAGGCGCGGTGGGGGCGCCAGGAGGCGGTCCACGCGTTCGCCCAGGAGGCGGCGGCTGGAGGCGCAGGACAGGACGCCGCGGTGCTGGTTCAGTTCGATCAGGGCCAGGGCGGTGGTGAGGTGGCCGCAGCGGCGGGACGCCGTGTCGTCGGCGGCCAGTTCGACCAGCCGGTGCGTCTGGTCGCAGAAGTGGGCGAAGAGCGGGATGCGCGGGAAGCCCGTGGCGAGCGCGGTGGACAGGTGGAGCAGCCAGTCGTGGTGGGCGCGCGCGTGGCCGCGCTCGTGGGTCAGGACCGCGTCCAGCTGGTGGTCGGTGAGGCGGTGCAGCGCCCCGGTGGTCACGACCAGCTGGGACGGGTGGCCCGGCATCCACCAGGCGTCCGGGTACTCGTCCTCCAGCACCAGCATCGGTCCGCGCGCCTCAGGAAGGCCCCCGGGCAGGTCGGGTGCGCGTTCGCGCAGGTGCGCCCGGGTTTGGCCACGGCGGCGGCGGGCCTCGGCGATCTCCCGGGCGAGCATCGCCGTCGTCCAGGCGGCCCCGCAGGCCAGCAGCAGGGTGAGGGCGACGGCCCAGACCGGGGCGGTGGAGAGGTCGTACGCGGCGGTGACGGCTGGCGGCGCGGGGGCGAAGACATGGTCGCGGACGGTGTGGAAGACGGCTGCCGCGCCCAGCACGAGTGCGGTCAGACAGCACAGCAGGACCGTGGCGACCAGGCACTGCCACACCCACAACGCGACCACGGGATCCCGCTCGGGCCAGGCGGCCCGGGTCAGCGCGCGCGGCGCCGGTACGGCGGCCGTCAGGGCGACGACGCTCAGCAGGAGCAGGCAGACGGTCATGCCGGGGCTCCGGTTCCTGGTCGGAGAGGTGTACGGGTGCGGGTGGTGCGGGGCGATACGCCGGGGCGCATCGCGTGCGTATCCCCGCCAGTATGACGGTGAGACGCCGCACGAGGCAGATGTCGACCGCGATCCGGCCGCCCTCCTTCGAGTCCGGCTCCGCTGGGCTCCGGGCTCGGTGGTCCTCCCTCTCTCTACGCCCGCAGTGCCCGCCGCACCGCCTCCAGCACCTCTTCCTCCCCGAACCCCAGAGCCCGCGTCCACGCAACGAAATCCTTGGTCACCTCGGCGAGTTCCGCCGTTTCTCGGCGGCGCGCCCCCGGTGGCAGCGGAGCCACCCGTGTCCCCGCGCCACGCCGGGTCAGGATCAGGGAAGCGGCCTCCAGCTCGCGGTAGGCGCGGGCGACCGTGCCGGCTGCCAGGCCCAGGTCGGCCGCCAGCTGCCGTACGGTCGGCAGGCGTTCGCCCTCCGGCAGGCGGCCGGTCGTGATCAAGGCGGCGAGTTGGGCGCGGATCTGTTCGTACGGCGGGACGGGGCTCGTCGTGTCGACCCGTACGGCCGCCCCGCTCACCCGCGCACCCCCGGCGTCGTCCGGATCGCCGCGGCTGCCTGCACCTGGCGATCCTGCCGGTTCGCCGGGTGCTGCCACACCGCCCGGGGCGAGCAGATGGTGAAGAGCATCCATGGCCCGGTCACCAGCGAGACCAGGGCCAGTGGCAACAGCACCACGGCCCCCGCAGTCCCCACGGTCCCGTCGCACGACAAGCTCAGCAGCGAGGCCGACGCAGTCGTGGCCGCGCCCAGCAGGGAGATCGAGACGACGAGCCCCCATGCCGCGACGATCGCCAGGGTGCGGTCGCGGCGGGACTGTTCGTCGCCGGGCCGGGTGGCGATCCGCCGTAGTGACCAGCCGCAGGCGATCGTGGCGACAGCGACGGAGGCCAGCATCGGCAGGCCGTAGTACAGCCCCGGCCAGGGGCCGTGCGACTGGGTCATGCCGTGGCAGCTCAGGGTGAGCGAGCGGCCCGCCCGGCCCAGGTCGTCCGGTGAGGCCACCGCGCCCGCGACCGTCAGCACCACCACCAGCGCGCCTGCGAGGACGAGCAGCAGCCGGGTCATCCGGGGCGGTACGTAGTCGCGGACCCGGCGCGGCGCGAGCCCGGCCGTGCGGACGGCACCCCGGGCCGGCGGGGTCAGCGCGTCGCCCACCAGGACGCCGGCCACCGCGCACAGGCCGAACGCCGGGATGGCGTACAGCACCCCTTCCCCGTGGCCGAGCGTGGACAGCGGCCACGCCGCGAGCACGCCCGCTGCCAGCCCCGTCCAGCGGGCACAGCGGTCGACCGGCGCCCGGGACGCGGTGGCTGCTGTGGTCGTGTCGACATCAGTCATGGAAGTCCCCCGTGACAGCGTGACTTGTACTCACCGCTTGTATCAAGCGGTGAGTACAAGATGCTGCCCGCGAGGGACTTGTGTCAACTCCTTGCTACAAGAGGTATCTCACCCCGACACGACGCGCCCGCTGACCTCTCCCAGCCCGACCCGGCCCCCGTCCGCCCCCGGAGCCCACGCCGACAGCGTCACGACGTCGCCGTCCTCCAGGAACGTCCGCTTGCCGTCCGGGAGTTCGAGCGGGTCGCGGCCGTTCCAGGTCAGCTCCAGCAGCGAGCCGCGCTGGTTCTCCGCGGGGCCGCTCACCGTGCCCGAGCCGTACAGGTCGCCGGTGCGCAGGGAAGCCCCGTTCACCGTCATGTGGGCGAGTTGCTGGGCCGCGGTCCAGTACATGCTGGAGAACGGCGGCTCGGACACCACATGGCCGTTGATCGCGACGGAGATCCGCAGGTCGTAGCCGCCGGGCTCGATCTCCGGCGCCGAGTCGTCCAGGTACGGCAGCAGCGGGTGCGTGCGCTCCGGCGGCGCCACGCGCGCGTGCTCCAGCGCCTCCAGTGGGGTGATCCACGCCGACACCGAGGTCGCGAAGGACTTGCCGAGGAACGGGCCGAGCGGGACGTACTCCCAGGCCTGGATGTCCCGCGCCGACCAGTCGTTCAGCAGGCACAGCCCGAAGACGTGCTCCCGGAAGTCGCCGAGCGCGACCGGTGTGCCCTGCTCGGAGGGCGCGCCCACCACGAAGCCGACCTCGGCCTCGATGTCCAGCCGGATCGAGGGGCCGAAGACCGGTGCCGGGTCGCCGGGGCCCTTGCGCTGCCCGGACGGCCGTACGACCTCCGTGCCCGACACCACCACCGTGCCGGAGCGGCCGTGGTACCCGATCGGCAGGTGCTTCCAGTTGGGGGTCAGGGAGTCCTCGGCGTCCGGGCGGAAGATCTGGCCGACGTTCCCGGCGTGGTTCTCGGAGGCGTAGAAGTCGACGTAGTCCGCGACCTCGAAGGGCAGATGGAGGGTCACCGACGACAGGGGGTGGAACAGCGGTTCGATCGCCGTCCGGTGCGAGGGCACCGTCACCCACGCCGTCAGCGCGCGCCGCACGTCCGACCAGGCCGTGCGCCCGGCGGCCAGCAGGGGGGTGAGGGTGGGCTGCGCGAGCAGGGAGACGTACGGCGAGCCGAGGGCGGCGGCCGCGGCGCCCGCGTCGAGGACGTGGTCACCGAGCCGGACGCCGACCCTCCGCTCCGTGCTGCCGGAGGGCGAGAACACGCCATAGGGAAGGTTGTGCGGACCGAAGGGGTCGCCCTCGGGGACGTCGAAGGGGGGCATGGGGTACTGCCTCGCTCTCATCCGGGCCGTGCATGGCGGTGTGTTCCATGTGGTCGCGGCACACGTTACGGCCGAGTTGCGTGTCTTGGGCAGGGCACCCAAGGGGTGCCCGGAAGGTTGCTTGAAAGGTCGCTCGAAAGGTTGCTCGGACAGTGTCTAAAGAGTTCGCAATGTCCGAATAGCCCTTGTGGGAGGCGGCAATTCCGGCTTAGCGTCCTTTGGGGGACACGGACGGGGTGGGTCCGGTCCGTAGGGGGGACACGTGGGGGGACCCGTGGCCGGAGACGCCGTCAGCATGCCCGTCGAGGCGGACTGTGACGTGCCGGGCCTGATCGTCAAGTTCGGCGACTATCCGCTGCACCACGGCGGTGTCGGCGCGATCCGCAGTCTGGGCCGCCTCGGCGTCCCCATGTATGCGATCACGGAGGATCCCTACACACCCGCGGCCGCCTCCCGTTATCTCAAACGGGCGTTCGTGTGGCCGACGACCGGCGCCGAGGAGCCGGGCCATCTGGTCGAGGGCCTGCTGCGCATCGGCCGCCGGATCGGCCGTCCGACCGTCCTGATCCCCACGGACGAGGAAGCCGCCGTCCTGATCGCCGAGCACCAGGACGACCTGGCCGGTCCCTTTCTCTTCCCGCGCGTCGATCCGGCGCTGCCGCGCCGGCTGGCCAGCAAGCAGGGCCTGCACGAGCTGTGCGTGGAACACGGCGTCGCGAGCCCGTCGGCCGCGTTCCCGGAGTCGTACGACGAGATCGTCGCCTTCGCCGACACGGCCCGCTTCCCGGTGGTGGCCAAGAACCGCGAGGCGTTCGTACGGCGCAGCCGGCCCGCCGTCAACGGCACCACGAGGATCGCCACCCGCGAGGGCCTGCTCACCCTCGCCCGGGACTGGGGCGAGCAACCCGGAGTGATCCTCCAGGAGTACCTGCCGAGGGAGGAGGCCGAGGACTGGATCGTGCACGCCTGCTTCGACGCCGACTCCCACCCGCTCGCGCTCTTCACGGGCGTCAAGGTCCGCTCCTGGCCACCGCACGCGGGCATGACCGCGAACGCGTACGTCGTCGACAACCCGGAACTCGCCGACCTCGCCGCACGTTTCATCAAACAGCTCGGCTTCACCGGCATCATCGACCTCGACCTGCGCTTCGACCGGCGCGACGGACAGTACAAACTCCTCGACTTCAACCCGCGCATGGGCGCCCAGTTCCGGCTCTTCGAGAACGAGTCGGGCGTGGACGTCGTACGTGCGATGCACCTGAATCTGACCGGCCGTGCCGTACCGGAGGGGGAACAGCGCGCCGGTCACCGTTTCATCGTGGAGAACATCGACCTGCCCGCCCTCCTCGCCTACCGCCGCAGCGGCTATACGACGCCGCACGCGCCGGTGAAGGCGAGCGGGACGGAGCTGGCCTGGCTCGCGGGTGACGACCCGATGCCGTTCCTCACGATGCTCGCCCGCTTCGTGCGCCCGGGCGCGAAGCACCTCTATCAGCTGTGGCGCACCAACCGCCGCGGCAGCATCACCACTCCCGCCACGAAGTAGGCAAGGCCACGAAGGTGGCGTACCGCGTCCTGGGGAGGGACTTCGTGATTCGACCGGTTGCAGTCATCGGGGCCGGGCCGTACGGCCTGTCCACCGCCGCCCATCTGCGGGCGCGCGGCATCCCCGTCCGCGTCTTCGGCGACCCCATGGTCAGCTGGCGCGACCACATGCCCGAGGGCATGCTCCTCAAGTCGACCCCCGCCGCCTCCAACCTCGACTGCCCGCAGCCCGGCCACACCCTCGCCGACTACTGCGACGCCGCAGGCATCCGCCGGCTGGTGACCGACGAGGACATCATCCCGGTGGAGACCTTCATCGCCTACGGGGAGTGGTTCCAGGAGAGGCTGCTGCCCGACCTGGAGCAGGTCCGGGTCGTCTCCGTGGACCGCGACAAGAGCGGCGGGTTCGAGCTCAAGCTGGACTCGGGTGAGTTGTTCACCGCGCGCGCGGTCGTGGTCGCCACCGGCCTGTCCGGGCTCGCGCACCTCCCGGCCGAGCTGGCGGCAGAGGCGGCCGACGGTCCGACGCCCGCGGGTCCGGTCTCCCACAGCTCCCAGCACCACGACCTCGCCCGCTTCGCCGGCAAGGAGCTGATCGTCGTCGGCGCCGGCCAGTCCGCGCTGGAGACGGCCGCCCTCGCGGCCGAGGCCGGCGCCCAGGTGCGCGTGGTCTCGCGCGGCCGCGGCCGGGTCGCCTTCGGCGCCCCGCCCTGGGACCAGCCGAGGCTGCGCCCCGAGTCCCCCTTCGGCCGTGCCTGGTCCCTGTGGGCGCTCAGCTACTACCCCCAGCCGTACCGCTTCCTGCCCGCCCGGACCCGCCACTACCTGGTCCGCCGGGTTCTCGGCCCGCTCGGCGCCTGGTGGCTGCGCGACCGCTTCGAGGGCAAGGTCCAGGTCCACGAGGTCGAGCGGGTGGTGGGCGCCGAGGCCCCGGACGGCAGCCCGGTCCTCACCGTCAGCACCCACGGCGCACGCACCGAGCGGCTCCTGGCCGACCACGTCATCGCGGCCACCGGCTACCGCGTGAACATCGCCGCGATGGACTTCCTCGGCCATGAACTGCGCACCCGGCTGGCGGTGAGCCGGGGCACGCCCAGGCTCGGACCCGGGTACGTCTCCTCCGTCCCCGGCCTGTACTTCACCGGCCTTCCGGCGGCGTCCTCGTACGGCCCGGTGATGCGCTTCGTCTGCGGCACGGAGTTCGCCTCGCCGCGCCTGGCCAGGCACCTGGCGGCGGCACACGGCTGAGCTGCCCGGACGCTCCTTGCGCCTCCTCGGCTGCCCCCCTGCCTGAAGGAACTCCTCGGACGGGTCGGCGGCCGCGCGTGTGTGCATGCAGCCGGCGGGCCGGCCCCACGCACACACGCGCGGAGTGCTCCCACAGCAGCGGACGCGCCGAAAAATCCAGCGCCCGTGCGCACACCCACACGGTGAATCTGCGCAAGGCGGGCGCGAGAGAGGAGCGGATCGCCGCCGTCGGCACCTGGCGTGACGCGCCCTTCTGCGGCGACGCCGAGCGCATGACGAGGCTCGCCGACCGCTCCGAGGAGTCCGTGCCGGACGCGCTGCGGGACGGTGGCCGACCACTTCGACGGGAAGCAGCTCTCCGCACTGCTCCTCAGCATCTCGCGCACCAACATGTTCAACCGCGTGAACACCACCATCAGGGAGTCCGTAGGCACCACTTGGGGCTGAGGAGCACACAAGTCCAGGAACATCAGGGTGAGTCGGCGGGGCGCGCTGTCCGTATTCTCTGATCATGGCCGCACCCCCCGCATATTCACTGATCGCCACCGACCTGGACGGGACGTTGCTGCGCGACGACGACACCGTCTCCGACCGGTCGCGCGCCGCACTCGAGCGGGCGGCGCGGGCCGGCGCCCGGCACCTGGTGGTGACGGGCCGCCCGGCCCCCCGGGTACGGCCGCTCCTGGAGGGCCTCGGCAGCACGGGGCTCGCGGTGTGCGGGCAGGGCGCGCAGGTCTACGACGCCGGCGCCGACCGTCTGCTGTGGTCGGTCCGGCTGGACCGGGAACTGGCCGAGACCGCGCTCGGCAAGATCGAGGCCGAGGTGGGGCAGGTCTACGCGGCCGTCGACCAGGACGGCGTCGACGGGCTCACCCTGATCGAGCCGGGGTATCTGATGCCGCACCCGACCCTGCCCGCGGTGCGGGTCGGGCGGCGCGACGATCTGTGGTGCGAGCCCATCAGCAAGGTGCTGCTGCGCCACCACGCGCTGTCCGACGACGAGTTGGCCGCGATCGCGCGCTCGGTGGTGGGCTCGCTTGCGACGGTCACGATGTCGGGGCCGGGGACCGTGGAGCTGCAGCCGTGCGGCATCACCAAGGCGACGGGGCTGGCGCTGGCCGCCGAGCACCTGGGGATCGCCGCCGACCGGGCCCTCGCGTTCGGCGACATGCCCAACGACATCCCCATGTTCGACTGGGCCGCGCGCGGTGTCGCCATGGCCAACGCCCACCCCGAACTCAAGGCCGTCGCAGATGAGATCACCACGTCGAACGAGGACGACGGCATCGCCGTCGTCCTCGAAAGACTGTTCCCGACCGACTGACCGGGATATCAGTAGGGCCTGCCGCCGGCGCCGGTCAGTAGGCGCCGAAGACGTTGTCGATCGACCCGTAGCGCGCGGCCGCGTAGTTGCAGGCGGCCGTGATGTTCGCGACCGGGTCGTAGATGTCGTAGGACGTTCCGGCCACGTGGTACGCGTTGAACGTCGGGTCGATGACCTGGAGGAGGCCCTTGGACGGGATGCCCTTGGCCGCGTTGGAGTCCCAGAGGTTGATGGCCGCCGGGTTGCCCGAAGACTCGCGGATGACGTTGCGGTAGATGCCGTTGTACGTCCCCGGGATGCCCTTCTGGGCCATGATCGCGAGCGACTCGCGGATCCAGCCGTCGAGGGTGTTCGGGTACCCGGCGAGCGTGGTGGACGGCGTGGCGGCCGTGGGCGTGGCCGCGGAGGCGCTGGCCGCGCCGATGAGCGGGAGGGCGAGCACGGCGGCGCCGGTGCCGATGACGGCGAGCTTGCGGACGAGGCGGTTGGTGCGGGTGCGGCGGGGCTGAGCGGCAGCAAGCATGGGGACGTTCCTCTCCGTCGCCTGCGAGGTGAGCTGTCGGGTTCGGGCGGGGAGGTGCCCGGCCGTACCTCTGGGGGGAGGCACGACTTCACCCCTAGCCGTCCCGGCGCGACATGTGTCGTCCGGTCCGGCGGCTTACCTGGGTCCCCCGCTCCTGCCGTACGAATGAGTTCGTCGATGGGTGGTGTCAGACGCGGCAGGATTCGGCGTTCGTCTGACTGGCCCGGAAGCTATGCGACCGCACATGTCAGGAACAAGTACTGGATTCACCCAAAGAGGCAGTTGACCTTGATCTGTTCCGAATGGGGTACTTGATCCTTTGCGGTTGCCAACGCTCAACTGGCCGATGGGGCAAGGGGAGAACGGGGGTGGCGCCGATTGGCCGATTCGCGGCCCGCGTGACCCAATTCACGAAATGGCAAAGAGTACCAAATCAGACATGGGGGATTCGGGAGATTCGCCGGGCGTGGTGCAAAAGGAGTACTCCGCCCGCCGTGCGGTTCGCGACAAATCGGGCGAGATCCTGTTAAGTCATTGTGTACCCACACTTATCAGATGATCAAAAACATACCGGCCGTGATCCGATACCGCCCGGGCTGGACCGGTGGGCGCTATCGGTGATCGAAACAGGACCGGATACGCTGACTTGAGTGATGGCAACGACCTATCGACAAACCGTGTAATCGCCAGCAGACACCAGCAGACAGGAGACCCCTCGTGACCGTCGTCGGGCCGTTCGGGCTGAGCGTGCGGGACCAGGCTCTGGAAGCCGATGTCCAGGCCGGATTGGCGGCTGTCGAGGAAGGCTTGCTCGAAGCCACCAAGAGCGAGGTCCCGTTCATCACGGAGGCCGCGCAGCACCTCGTACGGGCCGGTGGGAAGCGGTTCAGGCCGCTGCTCGTGATGCTCGCGGCGCAGTTCGGCGACCCGTACGCGCCGGGCGTCGTGCCGTCGGCCGTCGTCGTGGAGCTGACCCACCTGGCCACGCTGTACCACGACGACGTCATGGACGAGGCGTCCGTGCGGCGTGGTGTGGACAGCGCCAACACCCGCTGGGGCAACTCGGTCGCGGTCCTCACCGGCGACTTCCTCTTCGCCCGCGCCTCCCAGATCCTCGCCGACCTCGGCCCCGAGGCGGTCCGGGTGCAGGCCCTCGCGTTCGAGCGGCTGGTCACCGGGCAGATCCTGGAGACCGCGGGCCCCTCGGACGGCCGCGACCCGGTCGACCACTACCTGGACGTGCTCGGCGGCAAGACGGGCTCCCTGGTGGCCGTGTCGTGCCGGTTCGGCGCGATGATGTCCGGCGCCGACGAGACGGTCGTCGACGTGCTCACCCAGTACGGCGAACGGCTCGGGGTCGCCTTCCAGCTCGCGGACGACGTCCTGGACATCGCCTCCGACTCGCACGAGTCCGGGAAGACCCCCGGGACCGACCTGCGCGAGGGCATCCCGACGCTGCCCGTGCTCCGGCTGCGCGAGCGGGCCGCCCGCCTCGGTCTGGCCGAGGACGTCGCGCTGTGCGAGCTGCTGGACACCGACCTCAGCGACGACGCCCGACACGCCGAGGCGCTGACCGCGCTGCGCGCGCACCCCGCGCTGGAGCAGGCCCGCCGGGACACCGTCCGGTACGCGGAGGAGGCGCGGGCGGCGCTGGCCCCGCTGCCGGAGTGCGACGCCAAGGCGGCGCTGCTCGAGCTGTGCGACGCGGTGGTGCACCGGGCCGGCTAGTCGCCCGCACACCTGCCTCGAGGGCGGTGTCACCCGCACGACCCCTACGGGTCGGGGGAGGCGCCGCCCTCGCGTGTCATACCCCAGGCGTACACGGAGTTGGCTCCGTGGTCTGACGCTTCCTCACGGCCGATTTGGTCAGATGGAAACCACGGAAATCACCACTCCTCACCGATTCGGGTGAGAATGGCGGCTCAGGTGGACCAGTGTGGGGACAGCCGCCGCCGACGACGGAGGTAAGGCACAGATGGCACCGTACGAATCCGACGAGGCAACGGGCGCCGGGCAGGACGAGGACCTGCACTCCGGACGCCGCAAGGCCGCCCGGTACGTGGTCCCGGTCGCGGTGGTGGGGGTGGCGGCGGCCACGATCGGGCTGGTCCCGGCGCTCGCCGATTCCGGTTCCCCCGATCTGCCGAAGATCAGCGCACAGCAGCTCATCGAGAAGATCGCCAAGTCGGACGTGCAGCAGCTGTCCGGCACGGTGAAGGTCAGCACCGACCTCGGCCTGCCGGACCTCGGCGGCCTGGAGAGCAGCCTGGCGTCCGGGGCGGCCCAGGGCGGCGACGGCTCCTCCGCCGACCCGACGTCCAAGCTCACCGAGCTGGTCTCCGGCACGCACACCCTGCGCGTGGCGACCGACGGCCCGGACCGGCAGAAGCTGTCGTTGCTGGAGAGCGGCGCCGAGTACAGCCTCATCCACGACGGCAAGAACGTCTGGGGCTACGACAGCAAGAGCAACGAGGTCTTCCACGGCACCGCCGCCGACTCCGGCAAGAAGCACCGGGCCGAGCCGCCGGCCACGCCCAAGGACTTCGCCGACGAGGCCCTGAAGTCGGTCGACGACACCACGTCCGTGACCGTAGACGGCACCGCCCAGGTCGCCGGACGCGACGCCTACAAACTGCTGATCAAGCCCAAGCAGTCCGGTACCACGGTCGGCGCCATCAGCATCGCCGTGGACGCGAAGACCGGCATGCCGCTCAAGTTCACGCTCACTCCGAAGAGCGGCGGCGCCGCCGTGCTCGACGCGGGCTTCACCCAGGTCTCCTTCGCCAAGCCGGCCGCCTCCACCTTCGACTTCACCCCGCCCAAGGGCGCGAAGGTCACCGAGGAGAAGGACGGGTCCCGGGCGCGCGAGCACGCCCCGAAGTCCGGTGAGGACTTCGCCCAGGGCCTGGAAGGGGCCAATGTGCTCGGCAAGGGCTGGACGTCCATCGCCACCTTCGACACCGGCGCCAAGGGCGGCCTGCCGTCCGGCTCCGAGGGCGGCGCCTTCAGCGGCTTCCTCGGCTCGCTCGGCGACCACGTCTCCGGGAAGTTCGGCAAGGGCACGGTCTTCTCCACCCGCCTGGTCAACGCCCTCATCACCGACGACGGCAAGGTGTACGCCGGAGCGGTCACCAAGGACACGCTGGTGAAGGCGGCGAACGAAGGGAAGTAACCCTTCCTGGGCCCGGGACGCTTCCTGGGCCCGGGTCGCTTCCTGGGCCCGGGACACGACGAATCGAGGGAGCCGATGGACGAACCGTCCGCCACGGAGCAGGACTCCGGGGACGCGCCGGCGCACGTCATCGCCACGCGCGGCCTCACCAAGCGCTACCGCGGCGGACAGCTCGCCGTCGACGGTCTCGACCTGACCGTCCCGGCGGGCAGCGTCTTCGGCTTCCTCGGCCCGAACGGCTCGGGCAAGACCACCACCATCCGCATGCTGATGGGCCTGATCGAGCCGACCTCGGGCACGGCCCGCGTCCTGGGCCGCCCCATGCCCCGGGCCACCCGCGCCGTCCTCCCACAGGTCGGCGCGCTGATCGAGGGCCCCGCCCTGTACGGCTTCCTCTCCGGCCGGGACAACCTGCTGCGCTACGACGCCGCCGACCCGACCGCCGACCCGCGCACCCGGCGTGCCCGCGTCGCGGCCGCCCTGGACCGGGTGGGCCTCACGGCCGCCGCCGGCAAGAAGGCCAGGGCGTACTCGCTCGGCATGAAGCAGCGCCTGGGCCTGGCCGCGGCCCTGCTCCAGCCGCGCAGACTGCTCGTGCTGGACGAGCCCACCAACGGCCTCGACCCGCAGGGCATGCGGGAAATCCGCTCCCTGATCCGGGAGTTGGCCTCCGACGGCACGACCGTCTTCCTCTCCTCCCACCTCCTCGACGAGATCGAGCAGGTGTGCACACACGCGGCGGTGATGGCGCAGGGCCGCCTGATCACCCAGGGCGCGGTGGCCGACCTGGCGGCCGGTGCGCGCGGCCGGCTGGTGGTGACCACCCCGGATGCGGGCGAGGCGGCCCGGGTGCTGAAGGAACAGGGCGTCGGGGACGTCACGGTGGACGGCGACCGGGTGACCGGCGAGCCGCCCGCCCAGGACCTCGCCGAGGTGAACGCGGCATTGGTCACCGCCGGCGTCCGGGTCCGGGGCTTCACGCTCGAACGGGCCTCCCTGGAGGACGCGTTCGTGGCACTGACGGGGGAGGGATTCGATGTCGCGGGCTGAGGCACTCCAGGCACCGGCCGCACCGGCCGCACCGAACGCAGCGGCCGGCTCCGGCCGTCCGAACCCCCTGTGGACCTTCGGGCTGCTGCGCAGCGAGCTGGTCACCACCGTCCGCCGCTGGCGCACGCTCGCGCTGCTCGGGGTGCTGGCGGCGGTGCCGGTGCTGGTCGGGATCGCGGTGAAGATCGAGACGCGGGGCGGTTCGACGGCGGGCCCGAGCGGCGGCGACGGGCCGGCGTTCATCGCGCAGATCACCAACAACGGCCTGTTCCTGGTGTTCACGGCACTGGCGGCGACCCTGCCGTTCTTCCTGCCGATGGCGGTCGGCGTGGTCGCGGGCGACGCGATCGCCGGCGAGGCGGGCGCCGGCACCCTGCGCTATCTGCTGGTCGCCCCGGCCGGCCGCACCCGCCTGCTGCTCACCAAGTACACGACGGTCATGGCCTTCTGCGTGCTGGCCACCCTGGTCGTGGCCGTCTCCGCACTGATCGTCGGCGCGCTGCTGTTCCCGCTCGGCGACCTCACCACCATCTCCGGCACCCGGATCAGCTTCGCCGAGGGCCTGGGCCGGGCGCTGCTGATCGCGCTGGTCGTCGCCGCCTCACTGGTCGGCATCGCGGCCCTCGGCCTGTTCGTGTCGACGCTGACCAACAGCGGCATCGCGGCGATGGCGACCACCGTGGGCCTGCTCATCACCGTCCAGATCCTCGACCAGATACCCCAGCTGCACGCGCTGCAGCCGTACTTCTTCTCCCACTACTGGCTGTCCTTCGCCGACCTGATGCGCGCCCCCGTCTACTGGGACGACCTGGTCAGGAACCTCGGCCTCCAGGCGCTGTACGCGGCCGTGTTCGGCTCGGCGGCCTGGGCGCGGTTCACGACGAAGGACATCAGCGCGTAGCGGACGCCGTCAGCCGGCCTCGACCTCGTGCGGGAAGCGGGCGAGCGGCGCCTCCTGCGCGAAGAACGTCTTGGCGCGCGCGAGCGCCTCGGTGTCCTTCCGTACGTCCCCGGGCGCGCTGCCGTTGCCCAGCAGCACCCCGCCGAAGCGCATCCCCATGTAGGCGGCCGAGTTGTTGAGGGTGCCGACGAGCGGGTCGGCGACCGACGGCTCCCGGTCCGCGTGCGCCGCGACACCCCACAGCGTGCGTCCGGCCAGGGTGGCCTTGAAGTCGAGGCCGGGGGTGCGCAGCCAGCCCGACCAGTAGTCCAGGTAGCGCTTGGTGAGGCCGGACACCGAGTACCAGTACAGCGGCGAGGCGATCACGATGTCCGTGGCCGCGAGCGTGGCGTCCAGCAGCAGGCCGGTCTCGGTGTCCGAGGGCGCCCGTACGTGGTCGCTGTCGTGCCGCAGGTCCACGAAGTCGGGCAGCGGATGTTCGGCGAGGCGGATCCACTGCTGCTCGACGTCACCGGACAGCTGCGCGGCGGCCTCGCGGGCCAGCAGTTCGGTGTTGCCGTCGAGGCGGGCACTGCCCAGGACGAACAGGAAGCGGCGGCTCATGGGTCCCCCAGAGTGAGCGATGTCATTCACGCCATTTCGTGAATACCGGCGTCTGCATTTTATGCACACGCAAGCAGTGTGTTTCAAGGGGTCGCAAGTCGCCTCCAGGGTGCGGCTGGTGCGAGGCTGTGACGTCGTGGTGACGCGGGAGCCTTGCTGAGCCGACAGACTGGTTTGTAGGACGCGTACGACCGGATCGTGACGCCGGGGGAGTGAGGGAACCGATGTCTCGACTCAGCTTCGAGAAGAAGCGGGTGCAGCAGTCCGTGGCACACCCTGCGGTGGTGCAGGTGCGGGTGTCCGGCGCGGGCAGTGCCTCGGTGGGCGGGGCGGCGGTCGTCGCGGCACCGGGCGAGGAGATCCAGCAGGCTGTGCTGAACCACCTCCAGCGCCTGGCCATCAGCCTGGGCGCCCCCATACGGGCGACGATCCACGACGACCGTGCCGGCTGCGTGGTCCCTCTCGAAGTCTCCGCGGACGGTTCCAGCAGGGTGGCGGGAGACCCTGTACGGGTCGCTCCACGGGGCGCGCGGCCGGTTTCCCCGGTCACGCCAGGCATGGTGCAGGCGCCCACCGGGCAGTTCGGCCCGCCACCCGTCATGGACGCGCCCCCGGCTCGGACTGCCGTACCGGAGGCCGCGGACATGCGCCCGGCTCAGGCTGCCGTACCGGAGGCCGTGGACGAGCGCCCCGCCTCCGCCGCCGTACCCGAGCCCGAGCCCGCCCCGAAGCCCGACCCCGCACCCGCACTCGCCCCCGAGCCCGCCCCCCTGTTCGACCCCGAGCCCGCCCCGGCCTCGTCCCCCACTCCCACCCCCGCGCGCGGTTTCGACGCCGTGGCCGAAGAGGTGCTCGGGGACGAGCCCGTGACCGAGACGGCGGAGGGGGCCGAGTTGCTGACCGAGCCGATGGCGCGGATCAACGAGGCTGTCCGGGACGGTCGTATCGACGCCGCGGCGGAACTCGCCGAACGCACGGTCGTCGAGGCCACCGGGGTGCTGGGCCCCCACCATGCCGAGGTGCTGCACCTGCGCGAACTGACTTCCTACATCGCCTACCTGGCGGGTGACCCGGTCCGCTCCTTCCACCTCTCCCTGGACCTCGCCCGGCTGCGCCGGCAGGCCGCGGACGCGGAGGCTGCCTACGGCAACGTACGGAGCGCGGCCACCGCCTGGCGGGCGGTGCGCGATCCGGAGGAGGGCCTGCGCATGGGCCGCGACCTGATCGACCTGTGGACGGACCTCATGGCGGAGCCGGGACCCGCGGCCGAGGACCCGCAGCCCCTGGAGTCGGCCCGCGCCCGCATGGTCCGCCTGACCGACCGCGCGGCCAAGGCAGCTCAGGCGTAACCGGCCCGCACGCCCCCGCCGGGCTACTGCACGCAGAACTCGTTGCCCTCCGGGTCCGCCATCACCGTCCACTCGCCGGCGGGCTCCTTCACCTCGCGCAGGACCCGCGCGCCGAGGGCCTCCAGTCGCGCCACCTCGTCCGCGCGCCGTCCGGCGCCGGGGTGCAGGTCGAGGTGGAGCCGGTTCTTGACGGTCTTCGCCTCCGGGACGCGCTGGAACAGCAGCCGCCGCCCCAGCCCGGTGCCGGAGTCCGGGTCGTAGGGGTCGTCGGGGTGCCGTACGGCGATCAGGTCACGGAAGGCGGGGCGGCCGTGGTGCTCGAGGGTGGCCTCTTCGGGCAGCGCGCCGAGCGACAGCAGCCGTTCGACGAGCGCGCTGTTGTCCTCGGCCGTGTAGTGCAGCGCGGCGGCCCAGAAGTCGGCCTGTGCGTGCGGGTCGGCCGCGTCGATGACGAGCTTCCAGTGCAGTGGTGCGGGCGTCTGTGTCGACATGGGTACCACTTATAGCGCCCGCCACTGACATCCGGCCCTCGGTCATGCGGCCCGCCACTGACACCCGACCCTCCGTCAGGCGGCCCACCTCGTCAGGCGTCCATTCCGTCAGGCGTCCAGCCCCGTCAGGCGTCCACCGGAGCGGAGCTGGCCGTCTCGGCGCGGGGCGGTACGACCATCGCCCTCGGCCTCCGCGCGGCGCGCAGCGCGTCCGAGGTGAGCAGGACCAGCGCCAGCCAGACCAGCCCGAAGCCGGCCCAGCGCGCGGCGGGCATGGCCTCGTGGAAGTAGAGGACGCCGAGCAGGAACTGGAAGACGGGGGCCAGGTACTGCAGCAGTCCCAGCGTGGACAGGGGCACGCGGATCGCGGCCGCGCCGAAGCAGACCAGTGGCAGCGCGGTGACGATGCCGGTCGAGGCGAGCAGGGCCGTGTGCCCCGCTCCCTCGCTCGCGAAGGTGGAGCCGCCGTGAGCGGTGAGCCAGAGCAGGTAGCCGAGCGCGGGCAGGAACTGGATCGCGGTCTCGGCGGCCAGCGACTCGATGCCGCCGAGGGCGACCTTCTTCTTCACCAGCCCGTAGGTGGCGAACGAGAAGGCGAGACAGAGAGAGATCCACGGCGGACGGCCGTAACCGACGGCCAGCACGACCACGGCGGCGACGCCGACCCCGACCGCCGCCCACTGCACGGGCCGCAGCCGTTCCTTCAGGATCAGCACACCCATCGCGATGGTCACCAGCGGGTTGATGAAGTACCCGAGGGACGTCTCGACCACGTGACCGGCGTTCACGGCCCAGATGTAGACGCCCCAGTTCACGGTGATGAAGGCCGCCGCGAGCGCTATGAGGCCGAGCCGCCGCGGCTGCCGCAGCAGTTCCCCGGCCCAGGCCCAGCGCCGTAGGACGAGCAGGGCGACGGCCACGAAGAGGAGGGACCACACCATGCGGTGGGCCAGGATCTCCAGGGCTTCGGCGGGCTTCAGCAGCGGCCAGAACAGGGGGACCAGCCCCCACATGCCGTACGCGGCGAAGCCGTTCAGCAGGCCTGCCCGGTGCTCTCCCTTGGTCGTCCCGGCCACGGGCCCCTCCTTCTCGCCTCACTCACGCACGCGAGAACGAAGGTAGCGCCGAGCACCCCCGCCTGTCATGCCCGTATCGGCATACGGTCATGACATGCGGGGGTGGGGGGTCAAGCGCTTGAGTTGCCGGCCCTTGAACTGCCGGCCCTCGAACTGTCAGCCCTTGAGCGCGGCGGCGACGGCCTCGGCCAGCGGCGTGGTCGGCCGGCCGGCCAGGCGGGACAGGTCGCCGGAGGTGACGACCAGCTCGCCCTTCTCGATCGACGCGTCCACGCCGACGAAGATCTCGACGAGGGGCGCGGGCAGCCCGGCGCCCGCCAGAATGCCCTTCAGGATCTCGTCGGTGACGGCGTTGTAGGCGATCTCCTTGCCGGTCTGCCGGCTCAGCTCGGCCGCGTACTCGGCGAAGCTCCACGCCACGTCGCCGCCCAGCTCGTACGTGGTGTTCTCGTGGCCCTCGCCGGTCAGCACGGCGACCGCGGCGGCCGCGTAGTCGGCGCGGGAGGCCGAGGAGACCCGGCCCTCGCCGGCCGCCGCGACGACCGCGTCGTGCTCCAGCACCGGGGCCAGGTTCTCGGTGTAGTTCTCGTGGTACCAGCCGTTGCGCAGCAGGCTGTAGGGCAGACCGGAGGCGAGCAGCGCCTCCTCGGTGGCCCGGTGGTCGTCGGCGAGCGCGGCCTTGAGGCTGCCCGGGGCGCTGGTGTACGCGAGCAGCGCCACGCCGGCCGCCTTGGCGGCGTCGATGACGACCTGGTGCTGCTGCACCCGGCCCTTGTCGAACTCGTTGCCGGAGATCAGCAGGACCTTGTCACCGGCCGCGAACAGGCCGTCGAAGGTCTCGGGCGTGTTGTAGTCGGCGACCGCGAGCTTCACCCCGCGGGCCGCGAAGTCGGCGGCCTTCGCCTCGTCGCGCACGACGGCGGTGATCTGTTCGGCCGGAACCTTCTCCAGCAGCTGCTCCACGACGTGACGGCCGAGGTGTCCGGTGGCTCCGGTGACGACGATGCTCATGGTTCAGAACTCCTTGTGGGGTGCCTATGGCACTCACCCTAGGAGGTGCACTAACCAAGCGAAAGTACCCACTTTGAAGTAAGGTACTGGCATGGCAGTAAGTAATGCGCGTGCGCGCACCGGAGCCGAAGCCGAGGCCATGTGCCCCTACCGGCTCGTCCTGGAGCACGTCACCAGCCGCTGGGGCGTGCTCGTCCTGATCGAGCTGATGGAGGGCTCGCGGCGGTTCAGCGAACTGCGGCGTGCGATCGACCAGGTGGGCCGTATCAGCGAGAAGATGCTCACCCAGACCCTCCAGACACTGGAGCGCGACGGCCTGGTCCACCGGGACGCCAAGCCGGTCATCCCGCCCCGCGTCGACTACTCGCTCACCGACCTCGGCCGTGAGGCGGCGCAGCAGGTGCGGTCCCTGGCGCAGTGGACGCACGACCGCATGGGCGAGGTGGAGAAGGCCCGCCAGGCCTACGACGAGGCCCGGGAACTCCGCTCCCGGGCCTCGTGATCGAAAAGCGGCTGAATCAGCCGACGACCGTCCAGGTGTCCCCGCCGGCCAGCAGCGTGGCCAGGTCGCCCTTGCCGTGCTGCTCGATGGCCGTGTCCATCTGCTCGGACATCTGCACGTCGTAGACCGGCCGCTCGACCGAGCGGAACACACCGATGGGGGTGTGGTGCAGCGTGTCGGGGTCGGCCAGCCGGGAGAGGGCGAAGGCGGTGGTGGGGGACGCGGACTTCGCGTCGTGCACCAGGATGTCCGCCTCGTTCTCCGGGGTCACCGTCACCACCTTCAGATCGCCGGTCTGCCGGTCCCGTACGACACCGTGCGCGCCGTCGGCGCCGAACCGGATCGGCTGCCCGTGCTCCAGGCGGATCAACGCCTCCTCGGCCTGCTGCTTGTCCTTGAGGGCGTCGAAGGCGCCGTCGTTGAAGATGTTGCAGTTCTGGTAGATCTCGATCAGCGCCGTGCCCGGGTGGTCGGCGGCCGCGCGCAGCACCTCGGTCAGGTGCTTGCGGTCGGAGTCGATCGTGCGCGCGACGAAGGACGCCTCCGCGCCGATCGCCAGCGACACCGGGTTGAACGGCGCGTCCAGCGAGCCCATCGGCGTCGACTTGGTGATCTTGCCGACCTCGGAGGTCGGGCTGTACTGGCCCTTGGTCAGGCCGTAGATCCGGTTGTTGAACAGCAGGATCTTGAGGTTGACGTTGCGGCGCAGGGCGTGGATCAGGTGGTTGCCGCCGATGGACAGGGCGTCGCCGTCGCCGGTGACCACCCACACGCTCAGGTCCCGGCGGGAGGACGCCAGGCCGGTGGCGATCGCGGGGGCGCGGCCGTGGATGGAGTGCATCCCGTAGGTGTTCATGTAGTACGGGAAACGGGAGGAGCAGCCGATGCCCGAGACGAAGACGATGTTCTCCTTCGCCAGGCCCAGTTCCGGCATGAAGCCCTGGACGGCGGCCAGGATCGCGTAGTCACCGCAGCCCGGGCACCAGCGCACCTCCTGGTCGGACTTGAAGTCCTTCATCGACTGCTTGGCCTCGGCCTTGGGGACCAGCTGCAGCAGCCCGTTGCTGGCGTCAGTCATCGATGGCCTCCTTCAGCGCGGCGGCGAGCTGTTCCGCCTTGAACGGCATGCCGTTGACCTGGTTGTACGAGTGGGCGTCGACCAGGTACCTCGACCGGATCAGGGTGGCGAGCTGCCCGAGGTTCATCTCGGGGATCACCACCTTGTCGTACGACGTGACCACCGCTTCGAGATTGCGCGGGAACGGGTTGAGGTGGCGCAGATGGGCCTGCGCGATCGACTCGCCGGCCTTGCGCAGCCGCCGTACCGCGGCCGTGATCGGCCCGTACGTCGAGCCCCAGCCCAGCACCAGCGTCTTCGCCCCGTGCGGGTCGTCGACCTCGATGTCCGGGACGTCGATGCCGTCGATCTTGGCCTGGCGGGTGCGGACCATGAACTCGTGGTTGGCCGGGTCGTAGGAGATGTTGCCCGTGCCGTCCTGCTTCTCGATGCCGCCGATGCGGTGCTCCAGGCCCGGCGTGCCCGGAACGGCCCACGGGCGGGCCAGCGTCTGCGGGTCCCGCTTGTACGGCCAGAAGACCTCGGTGCCGTCCTCCAGCGTGTGGTTCGGGCCGGACGCGAACTGCACGCCCAGGTCCGGCAGCTCGTCCAGGTCCGGGATCCGCCACGGCTCGGAGCCGTTGGCCAGATAACCGTCGGAGAGCAGGAAGACCGGGGTGCGGTAGGCCAGCGCGATCCGGGCGGCCTCCAGGGCCGCGTCGAAGCAGTCGCCCGGCGTCCTCGGGGCGATGATCGGGACCGGGGCCTCGCCGTTGCGGCCGAACATCGCCTGCAGCAGGTCCGCCTGCTCGGTCTTGGTCGGCAGACCGGTCGAGGGGCCGCCGCGCTGGATGTCCACGATCAGCAGCGGCAGCTCCAGGGAGACCGCCAGACCGATCGTCTCGCTCTTGAGCGACACACCCGGCCCCGACGTCGTCGTCACCGCGAGCGAACCGCCGAAGGCCGCCCCCAGCGCCGCCCCGATCCCCGCGATCTCGTCCTCCGCCTGGAAGGTGCGCACACCGAAGTTCTTGTGCCGGCTCAGCTCGTGCAGGATGTCCGAGGCCGGCGTGATCGGGTACGAGCCCAAAAACAGCGGCAGATCCGCCTGCCTGGACGCCGTGATCAGCCCGTAGGCGAGGGCGAGGTTGCCGGTGATGTTGCGGTAGGTCCCCACCGGGAAGGTCTCGGTCGCCGGGGCGACCTCGTAGGAGACCGCGAAGTCCTCGGTCGTCTCACCGAAGTTCACCCCCGCCCGGAACGCGGCGATGTTGGCGGCCGCGATCTCGGGCTTCTTCGCGAACTTGGTCCGCAGGAACTTCTCGGTGCCCTCCGTGGGCCGGTGATACATCCAGCTCAGCAGGCCGAGGGCGAACATGTTCTTACTGCGCTCGGCCTCCTTGCGGGAGAGATCGAACTCCTTCAGCGCCTCGACGGTGAGCGTGGTCAGCGGCACCGGATGCAGGTTGTAGCCGTCCAGCGAGCCGTCCTCCAGCGGGGAGGCGGTGTAGCCGACCTTCTGCAGGGCACGCTTGGTGAACTCGTCCGTGTTCACGATGATCTCGGCGCCGCGCGGCAGGTCGCCGATGTTGGCCTTCAACGCGGCCGGGTTCATCGCCACCAGCACGTTCGGCGCATCGCCCGGGGTGAGGATGTCGTGATCGGCGAAATGCAACTGGAACGAGGAGACGCCGGGCAGGGTGCCGGCGGGCGCACGGATCTCCGCGGGAAAGTTCGGCAGGGTCGAAAGGTCGTTACCGAAAGACGCGGTCTCCGAGGTGAAACGGTCACCGGTGAGCTGCATACCGTCACCCGAGTCCCCCGCGAACCGGATGATCACCCGATCCAGGCGCCGCACGTCCTTGGCTCCGCCCGGTTTGCGCTGCTCTCCCACGACGGTTCCGTCGGTCTGCTCCGCTGGGCTGCTGACCTGGCTGGTCACTGAACTGGACCTCCTTCGAGGCGGCTGTCCGGGGATGGTCGTCCCAGGGACCATCCCGGTATCAACCCTACGTCGGTTAGGGTCGCCTTCCCGTGGCCATCCGCGGACGGGTGGCTTTTCGAGACGGCTGGTCGCGCTGACTTCTCATGCTTTCCCGCATCGCTGGAGCATCGATCAAGACGCTTCCCGCGCGTTCCTCGGTTCTCTCCCGCTCTCTCCTGCGGCCTCCCGGATGTCCGGCATCCACAGAAGCCGGACGGACTGACACGCTGCTGACACAGTGTCGGCCCGTTACGAGTTCAGGTAGGTCAGAACGGCCAGAACACGCCGGTGGTCGCCGTCGCTCTGGGACAGCCCGAGCTTCAGGAAGATGTTGCTGACGTGCTTCTCCACGGCCCCGTCGCTGACCACCAGCTGCCGGGCGATGGCCGAGTTCGTCCGCCCCTCCGCCATCAGCCCCAGCACCTCGCGCTCACGAGGGGTGAGCCCGGCCAGCACGTCCTGCTTGCGGCTGCGCCCGAGCAGCTGCGCGACCACCTCCGGGTCCAGCGCCGTACCGCCGTCGGCCACCCGCACCACCGCGTCCACGAACTCCCGCACCTCGGCGACCCGGTCCTTGAGCAGATAGCCCACGCCCCGGCTGGAACCGGCCAGCAGTTCGGTGGCGTAGCGCTCCTCCACGTACTGCGACAGCACCAGCACCCCGAGCCCCGGGTGCGCCTTGCGCAGCCGTACGGCCGCCCGCACGCCCTCGTCGGTGTGCGTCGGCGGCATCCGTACGTCCGCCACCACCACGTCCGGCAGTGTGCCCTGCGCGTCCAGGTCGGCGATGGTCTTGATCAGCGCCTCAGCGTTCCCGACGCCTGCCACGACATCGTGCCCGCGGTCGGTCAGCAACCGGGTCAGGCCCTCCCGAAGCAGCACCGAGTCCTCGGCGATGACCACCCGCACCCTGTCCTCCACGATCTCCCGGCCCCCCACAGCCCGACCTTCCGACGACGTCCTTTGCGGAGGTCCAGCATTCCAGCATTCGGGCCGTCGTGCGCGGGAGCTGGGGAATCACAGGGGTGGCGTAGGGGGCCGTACCTCGGTGGACGTGTGCCCTCAGGACCGCCAGGGCAGCTCGGCGATCACCCGGGTGGGGCCGCCCGTCGGCGAGTCCACCACCAGGACTCCGTCCACCGCGCCCAGGCGGCCGGCCAGGCCCGCCAGGCCCGAGCCCCGGGAGGCGTCCGCGCCGCCGACCCCGTCGTCCATGACCTGGAGCATCAGCCGGTCCTCCGCCTGCCACACGTCGACCGAGGCGGAGCGCGCCCGGCTGTGCTTGCTGATGTTCTGCAGCAGCTCGGAGACGGTGAAGTAGGCGATGCCCTCGATGGCCGCGGCCGGCCGGGCCGGCAGGTCGACCTCCACCCGCACCGGGACCGTGCAGCGGGAGGCGACCGAGGAGAGGGCCGCGTCCAGGCCGCGGTCGGTCAGCACGGCCGGATGGATCCCGCGCGCGAGGTCGCGCAGCTCCTGCAGGGCGGTCTTCACCTCGCCGTGGGCCTCGTCCACCATCCGGGCCGCCGCCTGCGGATCCTCCCGCAGCTTCTCCTTGGCCAGGCCCAGGTCCATGGCCAGGCTCACCAGCCGGGCCTGCGCCCCGTCGTGCAGGTCCCGCTCGATACGGCGCAGATCGGCGGCCGCCGTGTCCACCACGATCCCGCGGTCCGACTCCAGCTCCACGACCCGCGCCGACAGCCGCGACGGCCCGAGCAGCCCTCGCACCAGCATCCCGTCCACTGTGGTCAGCCCCCGTACGATCCACGGCGTGGCCAGCGTGAACAGCAGACCGACCAGCGCGGTCACGGTGATCTCGAACGGGTTGTCGAGGTACACGCTGTGGTGCTCGTCGCCGTACAGCTGAAGGCCCCCCTGGCCGGCGTACATCGGGAACACCCAGAACCACAGCGGGTACGTCAGCAGCGCCCAGCCGTACGCCCAGAAGTTCACCGACACGACGAACGAGAACAGCGCCCAGGGGAACTGCAGCAGCGCGTACAGCAGATGCCGCCACGACGTGCCGCTCTTCAGCACCGCGCCCATCCACGCGAACCCGCCCGGCCGGCGCATCCGCAGCGGTTCCGGGTCGGCCACCTCCAGGCGCAGCAGCGCACGCGCGCGCGTGCGCTCCAGCGCGCCGAAGCCCCGGCAGCTCGCGAGCGCCGCCGCCAGCACCGGGATGCCGAGGAAGGTCACCAGCAGGCCCGCGCCGAGCGCCACCATGGTGACCGTCCAGCTGAACAGCACGACCGCGATCGGCAGGCTCAGCAGCACGTAGCCGAACTCGCGCCAGCTGCGCGCCTCGAACGGTGCCCGCAGCGCGGCGGGCAGCCGGTGGCGCCGCTCGCTGTGCGAGACGTACCCCTGTCGTCCGTACTCCGTGGCCATCGGTGTCGTCCCGTTCTCCTCGTCCTGGCGGCGTGCTGCCGTGTCTCCCAGCCTGGTGCGCCGCGACTTCGCGGGCCATGGAGGCCGTCGGCCTCTTGGGGCGGGGGTTTTCCCCACCCCCGTGGGTGTGCAAAGGGTCCGGAGGGCGTGTGGGGCCCGGCTACTCCTGGCGGTCACGCCAGGGCAGCTCCGCCGTGACCACCGTCGGGCCACCGGCCGGTGAGTCGACCACGAACAGGCCGTCCACCGCGCCCAGCCGCTCCGCCAGGCCCCGCATCCCGCTGCCGCCCTCCAGGCTGGCGCCGCCGCGGCCGTCGTCCCGGACCTGGATGAGCAGCCGGTCGTCCGAGCGCCACACGTCCACCGAGGCCGAGCGCGCCCCGCTGTGCTTGCTGATGTTCTGCAGCAGCTCGGAGACGGTGAAGTAGGCGATGCCCTCGATGGCCGCCGCCGGCCGGGCCGGCAGGTCCGCCGTCACCTTCACCGGGACCGTGCAGCGGGAGGCGACCGAGGAGAGGGCCGCGTCCAGGCCCCGGTCGGTCAGCACGGCCGGATGGATCCCGCGCGCGAGGTCACGCAGCTCCTGCAGCGCGAGCTTCACCTCGCCGTGCGCCTCCGCGACCATCGCGGCGACGTATTCGTCGGCCTGGCCCTCCCGCAGCTTCTCCTTGGCCAGGCCGAGCCCCATGGCCAGGTTCACCAGCCGGGCCTGCGCCCCGTCGTGCAGGTCCCGCTCGATACGGCGCAGGTCGGCGGCCGCCGTGTCGACCACGATCCCGCGGTCCGACTCCAGCTCGGCGATACGGCGTTCCAACTCGTCGGAGGGCGACAGCAGCCCGCGCACCATCGCCCGGTCCACGTTGGCCAGGCCCCGCGTGATGAACGGCAGCACGGGCCACAGCACGAACAGCGAGGTCAGCACCAGGGCGAAGGTGAGGATCCCCCAGGGCAGCCGGACGAGGTCGTACAGCAGCGTCCGCCAGCCCACCGGGTCCTTCAGCGTCAGCCACAGCCGCTGCATCGGCCCGCCGCCCCTGGCGATCGGCAGCGGCGTCGGCTCCTCGACCCGCACCCCGAGCAGCGCCCGGGACCGGATCCGCTCCAGCTTGCCCAGTTGCCGGGCGCCCAGCAGGCAGACGGCCAGCAGCGGAAGCCCGATCACCGTGAGGGTGAGGACCCCGCTGACGAACACCACGGTGAACACGTAGGCGAAGCCGAGCAGCGACACCGGCAGGTTCAGCAGGAGATGCGCGATCTCCTTCCAGGTGTGCGCGTCGAGGGCGAACCGGGCCGGAGGCAGACGGTCGGGGCCGTCGGCACGGTCGGCGGCGGTGGTGGGAGCGGTCATACCGGTCAGCCTGCCGTGCCCGGCACCCCTTGCGCCATGCGGTCCACCGCCCCTGTGCCCGGGGGAAAACCCCACCCTCCGCACCCTCCCCATGTCTCATGGTGTGACGGGCTGCTTACCCTGTCTTTATCAGGGCCTAGACTCCCGTGCGTACAGATCCTCGAATCACGATGCATCACAGGGTTCACCAAGTCACGAGGTCAGGGAGCGAGGGCGGACGGTGCGGGAGACGTTGGGGAACTCGACGATCGCCGCGGCGGACGTCGCGGCAAGCTACTTCCAGTCCTACTCGGTCGTGGGACTGCTCGCCCTCATCGGCGTGCTCTTCGTCGCGGTCGCGTTCGGCGCCGGCCGGCTGCTGCGCCCGGTCGTGCCCACCCCCGAGAAACTCCTGACCTACGAGTGCGGCGTCGACCCGGTGGGCGAGGGCTGGGCCCACACCCAGGTCCGGTACTACGTCTACGCCTTCCTCTACGTGATCTTCGCGGTCGACTCGATCTTCCTGTTCCCGTGGGCGACGGTCTTCGCCGCCCCCGGCTACGGCGCGACAACCCTGGTGGAGATGTTCATCTTCCTCGGCTTCCTCGCCGTGGGCCTGCTGTACGCCTACAAGAAGGGGGTTCTGACATGGGCGTGAACCCGTCCGGTGACGTGAACCCGTCCGGTGCGGAGCCTCTCCCGCTTCCCGAGCCGAAGCGGCTGGGCGCGCTCGCCCGGCTCGCCCCCGAGCCCATGAAGGTGGTCCTGAACTGGGGCCGCCGCTACTCGCTGTGGGTCTTCAACTTCGGCCTCGCCTGCTGCGCGATCGAGTTCATCGCCGCGTCGATGGCCCGGCACGACTTCATCCGGCTGGGCGTGATCCCGTTCGCGCCCGGGCCGCGCCAGGCCGACCTGATGGTGGTGTCGGGCACGGTCACGGACAAGATGGCCCCGGCCGTGAAGCGCCTGTACGAGCAGATGCCGGAGCCCAAGTACGTCATCTCCTTCGGCGCCTGCTCCAACTGCGGCGGCCCGTACTGGGACTCCTACTCCGTCACCAAGGGCGTCGACCAGATCATCCCGGTCGACGTGTACGTGCCCGGCTGCCCGCCGCGCCCCGAGGCGCTGCTCCAGGGCATCCTCAAGCTCCAGGAGAAGATCGCCCGCGAGTCGCTGGAGGAGCGGTACGGGACTGCCCGGCCGTCCGCCGCCGCCCTGCAGAGCGGTCTGGTGAAGCCCCCGGCGCCCGCCCTGGAAGGGGACGCGCGATGAGCACGGCCGGCTGGCTGCCCGCCCCCGCCGAGGAACTCTTCGGTACGGAGGCCACGGCCGAGGAGTCGTACGAGGTCCTGACGGTGGACGTCCCGCCGTCCTCCTGGCTCACCGCCCTGGAGACGGCCCGTACGACCCTGTCCTGCACCTACTTCGACTGGCTGAGCGCCGTCGACGAACCGGGCACGGGCTTCCGCGTCTGTGCCCACGTCGTCGCCCTCGCGCCGGTCCGCCGCCTGATCCTGCGAACGACGGTCCCGCACGAGGCGCCGTCCCTGCCGTCCGCCGTCGGCGTCTACGCGGGCTCGGCCTGGCACGAGCGCGAGACCCACGAGATGTTCGGGGTCGACTTCGAGGGCCACCCGGGCCTGGAGCACCTCCTCCTCCCGGAGACCTTCGAGGGCCACCCCCTGCGCAAGGACTTCGTCCTCGCCGCCCGCGTGGCCAAGGCCTGGCCCGGCGCCAAGGAGCCGGGCGAGTCCGAGCACGGCGGCCCCAAGCGCCGCCAGATGCTGCCACCGGGCGTCCCGGACCCGAACGAATGGGGCCCGCTGAAGGGCCAGCTGCCGCCTGCCCCGGCACGTCCGGCCCGCGCGGCGGGGGAGCGGCCGGTACGTGCTGCCGGTGATCGCGCCGCGGCCGGCGAGCGTCCGGTACGACGGACTCGTACGGCGGCGGAGGGCTCGGCGAGCCAGGCCGCCGGGCAGGCTGCCGGGGAGGCCGCCGCCGAGGCTGCTGCCCGGCCGCCGCGTCGGACGCGGAGCGCGAGCGAGGGTTCGGTGAGCCAGGCGGCGGCGGAGACCGCTGCCGAAGCCCCGTCGGCACCCGAGCCCGGCTCGGCACCGGCAGGTACGCGCCGCGCCCGCAGCGCCTCGGAGGGTTCGGCCTCGCAGCGCCCTCCGCGCGGCTCGGACGCCCCGTGGCACCACGCCCGCCCGGCGTTCGACGAGCAGCAGACACCGGAGCAGGCACGGGAGCCCGAGCAGGCACCGGAGGAGACCCAAGCTGCCGAGCCGCAGTTGGAAGCCCCCGAGGCAACCGAAGGCAAGGACAACACCATCCCCGACGACTCCACAGGAGGCCCGCAGTGAACGACGCGCTGGACGTCGCCCTGCGGCTCGTGGCCGTGTTCGTCGTCTTCCTCACCTTCCCCCTCATCGTGGGTCAGACCGAGCACAAGGTGATGGCCCACATGCAGGGCCGGCTCGGCCCGATGTACGCGGGCGGGTTCCACGGCTGGGCCCAGCTCATCGCCGACGGCGTGAAGTTCGCGCAGAAGGAGGACGTGGTCCCGGCGGGAGCCGACCGCCGTGTCTTCCAGCTGGCCCCCGCCGTGGCCCTGCTGCCGTACCTGCTCGTGCTGGTCGCCATCCCGATCGGGCCGAGCGAGGGAGCCGTCGGCCAGGTCCTGGACGCGGGCGTCTTCTTCGTGCTCGCGGTGATGGGCGTGGGCGTCCTCGGCTCGCTCATGGCCGGCTGGGCCAGCGCGAACAAGTTCTCCCTGCTCGGCGGCCTGCGCACGGCCGCCCAGCTGCTCGCCTACGAACTCCCGATGCTGCTCGCCGCGGCCTCTGTCGCCATGGCGGCCGGAACCGTCTCCCTGCCGGGCATCCTGCACGCCTTCCACTGGTGGTGGCTGCCCTGGCAGATCGTGGGCGCGGTCGTGTTCTTCGTGGCCGGCCTCGCCGAACTGCAGCGCCCGCCCTTCGACATGCCCGTCGCCGACTCGGAGATCATCTTCGGCGCGTACACCGAGTACACCGGCCTGCGCTTCGCGCTGTTCCTGCTCGCCGAGTACGCCGGAATCATCGTCCTGTGCGGTCTGACCACCGTCCTCTTCCTGGGCGGCTGGCACGGCCCCTGGGGCGCCGACGGCCTGGGCTGGCTGTGGACCCTGCTGAAGACCGCGATCCTCGCCTTCGTCGTCATCTGGCTCCGCGTGACCTACCCCCGCCTGCGCGAGGACCAGCTCCAGAAGCTCTCCTGGACCCTCCTCGTCCCCCTCTCCCTCGCCCAGATCGCCCTCACCGGCATCGTCAAGGTGGTGATCTCGTAATGGCCCCCATTCCTGGCTCCGGCCTAGCCAAGGGCCTGGCCGTCACCCTCCGCACGATGACGCGGAAGCACGTCACCGAGCAGTACCCGGACACCCAGCCCGAGCTGCCGCCCCGCACCCGCGGTGTGATCGGTCTGTTCGAGGAGAACTGCACGGTCTGCATGCTGTGCGCCCGCGAGTGCCCCGACTGGTGCATCTACATCGACTCCCACAAGGAGACGGTCCCGCCGGCCGCCCCCGGCGGGCGGGAGCGCAGCCGCAACGTCCTCGACCGGTTCGCCATCGACTTCTCCCTGTGCATGTACTGCGGTATCTGCATCGAGGTCTGTCCTTTCGACGCCCTGTTCTGGTCCCCGGAGTTCGAGTACGCCGAGACCGACATCCGCGAACTCACCCACGAGCGCGACAAGCTCCGCGAGTGGATGTGGACCGTCCCGGCCCCGCCCGCCCTGGACGCCGGCGCGGAGGAGCCGAAGGAGCTGGCGGCCGCCCGCAAGACCGCCGAGAAACTGGCCGCCGCACAGGCCGAACCTCAGGAGGGGGAGTCGTGAGCCTCGCCGCAGCCCCGCACGGCTTCCTGTCCCCGACCGGTGTCGAGATCGCCTTCCTGCTCGTCGGCCTGGTCACCTTCGGCGCGGCCCTGGTCACCGTCACCACCCGGCAGCTGGTGCACGCCGCCCTATGGCTGGTGGTCACGCTCGGCGGCCTCGCCGTCGAGTACCTCCTGCTCACCGCCGAGTTCATCGCCTGGGTGCAGGTCCTCATCTACGTCGGTTCCGTCGTCGTCCTCCTCCTGTTCGGTCTGATGCTCACCAGGGCCCCCATCGGCCGCTCCCCGGACGCCGACTCCGGCAACCGCTGGGTCGCCCTCGGCGTGGCCCTGGCCGCCGCCGTCGCCCTGGTGTGGGTGGTCGTCGACGCGTTCCGCACGACCTGGATCGACCTGAGCGGCCCGGCCGCCGGCAGCACCCGCGTCACCGGCGAGAGCCTCTTCCAGAACTGGGTGCTGCCCTTCGAGGCCCTCTCCGTCCTCCTCCTCGCGGCCCTGGTCGGTGCGATCGTCCTGTCCCGCAGGGCGAAGGCGGAGGAGGCCTCCGGCACCCTGGGCACGGCCTCGGGCACCCCGGCCACCCCCGTGGCCGCCACCGGCGAGAAGGAAGGCGCCCGCTGATGCACCTCGCCTATCCCGCCGTCCTCTCCGCCCTCCTCTTCTGCACGGGCCTGTACGGCGTCCTCGCCCGCCGCAACGCGATCCTGGTCCTGATGTCGGTCGAGCTGATGCTCAACGCCGTCAACCTCAACCTGGTCGCCTTCGACGTCTGGCTCAGCCGCGCCGCCGAGGAGACCCTGCATTCCGGGCAGGCGCTGACCCTGTTCACCATCGCCATCGCCGCCGCCGAGATCGGCATCGGCCTGGCGATCGTGCTCGCCGTGTACCGCAACCGCGGCACCTCCGACATCGACAAGCTCCGCGACACCGCCGAGGGCCCCGCGACCGAAGGCCCTGACACCTCCGCGGCCGAGAAGGCTGAGGCCACCGCGTGACCACCACCTCCCTCGCCGTCCTCGTCCCCCTCCTGCCGTTCCTGGGCGCCGCGGCCGGCCTGCTGCTGGGCCGCACCGCCCCCGGTTTCGTCCGCCCGCTCGCCGTACTGCCGGCCCTGGCCGCGCTGGTGCTGGCCGCGCTGGTCGCCGTACGACAGGGCGGCGGCCCGCCCATCGTGGCCCACACCGAGCTGACCCCGACCGGTTCGGTGCCGATCGAGCTGGCCCTGGACATCGACGGCTTCGCCGCGCTCGTCGCCGTCCTGGTCGCCTTCGTCGCCGGCTGCGTGCAGATCTACTCGACGGGCTACCTGCGCGACGACCCGCGCTACCCCTCCTACGCGGCTCTCGTCTCCCTGTTCACCTCCGCGATGCTCCTGGTCGTCTACTCCGGCGACCTGATCGTGCTGCTGGTCGGCTGGGAAGTCATGGGCATCTGCTCCTACTTCCTGGTCGGCCACTACTGGGAGACCCCCGAGGCCCGCGCCGCCTCCCTGAAGGCCTTCCTGGTCACCAAGCTCGGTGACGTGCCGTTCCTCATCGGCCTGTTCGCCCTGGGCACGGATGCCGGCTCGTTCCAGATCACCCGCGTCCTGGGTGCCGCGGCGAGCGGCGGCATCGACCACCCGACCCTGATCGCCCTGCTGCTGCTCGCGGGCGTGGCCGGCAAGTCGGCGCAGTTCCCGCTGCACACCTGGCTCCCCGACGCGATGGCGGGCCCGACGCCCGTCTCGGCGCTGATCCACGCCGCGACGATGGTCGCCGCCGGTGTCTACTTCATCGCCCGTCTCCTTCCGGTGTTCGAGGCGTCCCAGGCCGCGATGGTGGTCCTCGCCGTGATGGCCGCCGTCACGATGACCGGCTCCGGCCTCGCCGCGCTCGCCCAGGACGACATCAAGCGCGTCCTCGCCTACTCGACGATCGGCCAGCTCGGCTACATGACCGGCGCCCTCGCCGTCGGCGACCGCGGTGCCGCCGTCTTCCACCTCCTGTCCCACGGCGCCTTCAAAGCGCTGCTGTTCCTCGCGGCCGGCGTGATCATCCACGCCGCCGGCACCAACTCGCTGGCCGCCATGTCCCGCATGAGCCACCTGCGCGACCGCGTCCCGGACGCCTACTGGACGATGACCGTGGCACTCCTCGCGCTCGCCGCGATCCCTCCCTTCAGCGGCTTCTTCTCCAAGGAGTCCGTCCTCGGCGCCGCCGAGCATGTGGCCACCGGCCACACCGACCACGCCCCCGGCGCGGCGGGCTGGATCGTCCTCGTCGCCGGTCTGCTGGCGGCCTTGCTGACCGCCGTCTACGCCACCCGCCTGTGGCTGCTGGTCTTCCGCGGCAAGGGCGCCGAAGCCCCCGACCACGGCCGCCAGCCGCTCACGATGACCGTCGTGCTGTGGGTCCTCGCCGTGCCGTCCCTCGCCTTCGGCGGGCTCGCCTACCGCTCGCTGCCCGCCTGGTTCGACGGCCGAGACCTGACCCCGACGCTCCTCACCTCCGTCCTCGGCACCGGCCTCGCCCTGGTCGGCGGGCTTCTCACCTACGGCGCCTGGCAGCGCACCAGCGCCCTCGCCGCCCGCGTCCCGGCAGCGCCCGCACCCTCCTTCGAGTGGGAACACCTCCAGGGCGAGGCAGCCGCGCACCCGGAGGGCGACGCGAGCCTGGTCGAGGCCCACGCTCTCGCCGACCACGAGCCCGCCTACCGCGACCTCGCCCACGCGCCCGACCCCGGACGGCTGCTGCTCGGCCCGCTGTACCGGCACGCGGCCGTCGGCTTCCACCTGGACGCCGTGTACTACGCGCTGTTCGTCCGCCCGGTCCAGGCCGGAGCGAGCCTCGTGCGGTTCCTCGACCGCGAGGTCGTCGAGACCTACGTGGCCGGCGCGGCCGCGCTGCCCCGGCTGCTCGGGGCCGCCGTGCGGCGCGCGCAGACCGGCAATGTGCAGACCTATGTGAGCGCGCTGCTCGCCGGTGCCGTCGTCCTGACGGTGACCGTCCTCCTCGTCGCCACGGGAGCGTGAGCAGGCGTGATCGATATCAACGAGTCCGTGATGCAGTTCCTTCTGGCATTCGTCGTCGTCGGCCCGCTCCTAGGTGCCGTCGCCGCTCTGCTGCCGGCCCCGCCCGGGTTGAAGGGGAAGTCGCCCGAGCAGGCCGTGCTGCGGCACGGCGTGACCGTGACCGGCGCGATCCTCATCGCCGCGATCGTCCTCGCGCTCGGCTTCGACCACGACCAACCGTCGAAGATGCAGGCCACGACCGACATCAGCTGGATCCCCGCACTCGACGTGCGGATCCACCTCGGCATCGACGGCATCTCCCTCCCCCTTCTGGTCCTGACCGCGCTGCTGACCTTCCTCTGCGCGCTCTACTCGTACTTCAAGATGCCCTCGGGCCCGTCCCCGAAGGCGTTCGTCGCGCTGCTGCTCCTCCTCGAGTCCGGCACCCTCGCGACCTTCGCCGTCCTCGACCTGCTGCTGTTCTTCCTCGCGTTCGAGATGGTGCTCATCCCGATGTACTTCCTCATCGCCCGCTGGGGCGGCGAGGGCCGGACCCGGGCCGCGTGGAAGTTCATCCTGTTCACGCTGCTCGGCTCCGTCGTCATGCTGCTCGGCCTGCTCCTGATCGGAATCAAGGCGGGCACGTTCGACATGGTGGCACTCGCCACTGACAACGGCCGGTCGCTCACCACATCCGTGCAGGTCATCGCCGTTCTGGCGATCGGGATCGGGCTCGCGGTCAAGACGCCGATGTGGCCGCTGCACAGCTGGCTGCCCGACGCCCACACCTCCGCCCCGACCGTCGGCTCGGTCCTGCTGGCCGGCGTCCTGCTGAAGATGGGTACGTACGGGTTCGTCCGGATCCTGCTGCCGATCGCACCGGACGGCTTCCGCACCTTCGCGCCCTACCTCGCCGCGTTCGCCGTGGTCGGGATCATCTACGGGTCCCTGGCCTGCCTGGCCCTCGCCAAGCAGGGCGCGAAGGGCGACCTGAAGCGACTGATCGCCTACTCCTCCGTCGGCCACATGGGCTTCGTCCTGCTGGGCATCGCCACCATGACCCCGACCGGCGTGAACGGCGCCCTCTTCGCCAACATCGCCCACGGCCTCATCACCGGCCTGCTGTTCTTCCTGGTCGGCGCGCTGAAGGACCGCACCGGCAGCACCGACCTCGACACCCTCGCCGAGGAGACCGGCGCAGCCCTGTACGGCAAGGCCCCGCGCCTCGGCGGACTGCTCGCCTTCGGCGCCGTGGCCTCGCTCGGCCTGCCCGGACTAGCCGGGTTCTGGGGCGAGATGCTGGCTCTGTTCGGAGCGTTCAATCCGGCCGCCGACCTGAGCCGGCCCGCGTTCCTCACCTTCATGGCGATCGGCGCGTTCGGCACCCTGCTGACGGCCGCGTACATGCTGATCGTGGTCCGCCGGGTCTGCATGGGCGCCACACCGCAGGACATGCCGAAGCTCGCGGACGTCCACGGCTACGAGTTCGCGGCCTGGACCCCGCTCGTCGCCCTCACCGTCGTCGCCGGACTGTGGCCGAGGGCCCTGCTCGGCCTGACCGACCCGGCCGTGCAGCAGCTCCTGGCAGGAGGCACCCGATGAGCGCCCTGGCCATCCAGCCGCTGGCCCAGTCCGCGGTCCAGTCCGTCGACTGGCTCGCGATCGCGCCGCCCACCATCGCCGCGGTGGTCGGGCTCGCCGTCCTCGTCGCCGACCTGTTCGTCCCCGAGACGCGCAAGCCCCTCCTCGGCTGGGCCTCCGTCGCGGGCCTCGGCGCCGCCACGCTGATGCTGCTGCCGCTGCTGGACGGCGACCGCAGCACCTTCTGCCTGACCGGCCACGCGCGCGTGTGCAGCTACACCGCGGACCACTTCACCCTCGTCATCCAGTTCCTCGCCCTCGGCGGCGCCCTGCTGGCCGCCCTGATGTCGGTGACGAACCTCAAGGACGAGCAGCGGCGCATCCCGGCGGGGGAGTTCTGGTTCCTCCTGCTGTCCTCCGCGGCCGGCGCCGCCCTGCTGCCCGCCTCCCGTGACCTGGCCACGCTGATCGTCGCCCTGGAGGTCGCCTCCCTGCCCGCCTTCGCCCTCGTCGGCATCCGGCACGGCGACAAGCGGTCCTCCGAGGCGGCCCTGAAGTTCTTCCTGTCCTCGGTCACCGCCACCGCGGTCAGCCTGATGGGCATCAGCTTCGTCTACGCCTCCACCGGCACCCTCTACCTCACCCAGATCGCCCAGCGGATCCAGCACGTCGACGGGCAGCTCCACACCCTCGCCCAGACCGGCGTCGTCCTCACCCTCGTCGGCTTCGCCTTCAAGACGGCCGCCGTCCCGTTCCACTTCTGGGTGCCCGACACCTATGTGGGCGCGCCGCTGCCCGTCGCCGCCTATCTGTCGGTCGTCGGCAAGGCGGTCGGCTTCTCCGGCCTGATCCTCGTCACCGTCGTCGCCCTCCCGTCGTACGCCGACGTCTGGGGGCCCGCGCTCGCCGCGCTGGCCGCCCTCACCATGACCGTCGGCAACGTCGGCGCCCTGCGCCAGCAGGCCACGCGCGCGTACAGCGCCGTACGACTGCTCGCCTGGTCCTCGGTCGGCCAGGCCGGCTACCTCCTGGTGCCGATCGCCGCCGCCGGGTACGTCAAGGACGGCCAGAAGGCGATCGGCTCCACCGTCGCGTACGCCCTGATGTACGCCGCCGTGAACCTCGGCGCCTTCGCGGTGGCCGCACTGGTGGGCCGTACGAAGTCCCTGAACCGGATCAGCGACTACCGGGGCCTGTACGCGTCCAACCCGGCCGCCGCCCTTCTCCTGGCGTTCTTCCTGCTGTGCCTCGCCGGGCTGCCGCCGGGCGTCATCGGCCTGTTCGCCAAGGTCACCGTGTTCTCGGCGGCCGTCGACGCGGGTCTGGGCTGGCTGGCCGTGGTCATGGCCGTCAACGTGGTGATTGCCCTCTTCTACTACCTCCAGTGGACGGCCCTGCTGTTCCGCGCCCCCGAGGGCGCCCCCGCCCGGCACCGGGTCCCGGCCCCCCTCACCGCCGCGCTCGCCCTCACCGGAGTCCTCGGCGTGGTCCTCTCCGGCGCACCCCAGCTGGTCCTGCGCTTCGCGGCCACCGGACTGTTCTGAGGACGCGCGCCACGCGGGTGTGGGGCACCAGTGCTCCCACGCGCGCGGAGGAGCGCAAGAGGCGTGCGGAGGTACGTAAGAGCACGTCACCCGTACGGCCGAGGCGCGCCGACGCACGCACAAGGGAACTCGGGGGCGCCGCCTGGCGTTGACCAGAGCGGGAGGGTCCACTGGACCAAAGGGTTCCCCTGCTGCACGACTTGGAGGGCGTACCGTGCACCGCCGGCACAACGGGCTAAGGACGGCAGTACTCCTCGGGGGACTGTCCGCACTCATCATCGTCATCGGCAGCTTCTTCGGCCGTACGGGCCTGATCGTGGCGGTCCTGGTCGCGCTGGGCACCAACGCCTACGCGTACTGGAACAGCGACAAGCTGGCGCTCCGCGCGATGCGCGCCCGCCCGGTGAGCGAGTTCGAGGCCCCCGCGCTGTACCGGATGGTCCGCGAGCTGTCCACGCAGGCCCGCCAGCCCATGCCCCGCCTGTACATCTCCCCGACGGAGGCACCCAACGCCTTCGCGACGGGCCGCAACCCGCGCAACGCGGCCGTGTGCTGCACCGAGGGCATCCTGCGCCTGCTCGACGAGCGCGAGCTGCGCGGCGTCATCGGCCACGAGCTGAGCCACGTCTACAACCGCGACATCCTGATCTCCTCCGTGGCCGGCGCCCTCGCCTCGGTGATCATGTTCCTGGTCAACTTCGCCTGGCTGATCCCGGTCGGCCGCTCGGACGACGACGACGGCCCGGGCCTGCTCGGCCTGCTGCTGATCATGATCCTGGGCCCCATCGCCGCCAGCATCATCCAGCTCGCCATCAGCCGCTCCAGGGAGTACGAGGCGGACGCCTCGGGCGCCCAGCTCACCGGCGACCCGCTGGCCCTCGCCAGCGCCCTGCGCAAGCTGGAGACCGGCACCCAGCAGCTTCCGCTGCCCCCCGAGCCCCGGATCGAGACCGCGAGCCACATGATGATCGCGAACCCCTTCCGCGCGGGACAGGGACTGTCCAAGATGTTCTCCACGCACCCGCCGATGGCGGAGCGCATCGCCCGGCTCGAGAAGATGGCAGGTCGCAACCGGTGAAGACCATCCTGAACGTCATTTGGCTCGTCCTGAGCGGCTTCTGGCTGTTCCTCGGCTACCTGCTCGCAGGTGTGATCCTCTGCATCACGATCATCGGCATCCCGTTCGGTATCGCCGCCTTCCGCATCGGCGTCTACGCCCTGTGGCCCTTCGGGTACACCACGGTCGAGCGCCGGGACGCGGGCGCGCCCTCGTGCATCGGCAACGTGCTGTGGCTGATCCTGGCCGGCTGGTGGCTGACCCTCGCCCACATCACCACCGGCATCGCCCTGTGCCTGACGATCATCGGCATCCCGTTCGGCATCGCCAACTTCAAGATGATCCCGGTTTCCCTGCTGCCGCTGGGCCGTGAGATCGTCCGCACGGACCAGCCGTTCGCGGCCCGCTGACCCAGGGCCTGCCGGAGCCTGCCGGAAAGGCCCTACCGCCCCGCCCCCCACCGTCGTACGCCGTAGGCCACCACGCCCACGGCCAGCACACCTGCCCCTACGGCGACCGAGACCGCCGGGAGTGCGAACGCCAGCGTCGCGCAGCCCAGCAGCCCCACGGCCGGTACGACCCGTGCCGGCAGGGCCGGGCTCAGCGTCCAGGCGGAGGCGTTGGCCACGGCGTAGTACGCCAGCACGCCGAACGAGGAGAAGCCGATCGCGCCGCGCACGTCCACCGTCGCGGCCAGCACGGCGACCACCGCACCCACGGCCAGCTCCGCCCGGTGCGGGACCTGGAACCGCGGATGCACGGCGGCCAGCGCGCCGGGCAGATGGTGGTCGCGGGCCATGGCGAGCGTCGTGCGGGACACCCCGAGGATCAGCGCGAGCAGCGACCCCAGCGCGGCCACGGCGGCCCCCACCCGCACCACGGGCGCCAGACCGGGCACCCCGGCCACCCGCACCGCTTCGGCCAGCGGAGCCGCCGCGTGCCCCAGCCGGTCCGCACCGAGGACGGTGAGCACGGCCACCGCCACGCCCACGTACACGACCAGCGCGATCCCGAGCGCCAGCGGGATGGCGCGCGGAATGGTGCGCGCGGGATCCCGCACCTCCTCGCCCAGGGTCGCGATCCGCGCGTACCCGGCGAACGCGAAGAACAGCAGACCGGCCGCCTGCAGCACCCCGCCCACACCCGACGACACCCCGATGCCGAGGCGCCCGGCGTCAGCCTCCTCGGAGGTCAGGCACACGACCACCACACACACAAGGACCGCCAGCACCACGGCCACGATCACCCGCGTCAGCCACGCCGACTTCTGTATGCCCCCGTAGGTCACCGCGGTCAGGGCCACCACGGCCGCCACTGCCACCGCGTGTGCCTGCCCCGGCCACACATACGACCCCACGGTGAGCGCCATGGCCGCGCAGGAGGCCGTCTTGCCGACCACGAACGCCCAGCCGGCGAGATACCCCCAGAACGGGCCCAGCCGCTCCCTGCCGTACACGTACGTCCCGCCCGACGCCGGATAGCGGGCGGCCAGGCGGGCCGAGGACATGGCGTTGCAGTAGGCCACCACGGCCGCCACGGCCAGCCCGAGCAGCAGCCCCGGTCCGGCGGCGCGCGCGGCCGGGCCCAGGGCGGAGAAGACGCCGGCCCCGACCATCGAGCCGAGGCCGACGACCACGGCGTCCCGCACGCCCAGGGTGCGGCGCAGGCCGGTGCCGGAAGGTGTCATGCGCCGCACCCTACTGATCGCCGCAACCGGGTGGTGGACCCGTGACGTCCTCTTCATCGACACGGCACGAACACGCGCGCGACGCACAGCCGATCCTCACCGGATTCTCAAGGACCGGACAGTGCGGGCACAGCGCGGAAGGGCAGGTTCACGGCATGAGCATCATCGGTTGGATCATCCTGGGGCTTCTGGCCGGAGCCATCGCCAAGTTCCTGCTGCCGGGCCGCGACCCGGGCGGCTTCATCGGTACGACCCTCATCGGCATCGCGGGCGCCTTCATCGGCGGCTGGATCTCGGCCCGCTGGCTGGACCACCCGATCAGCAAGCACTTCTACGACGGCGCGACCTGGGCCGCCGCGATAGGCGGCTCGCTCGTCCTGCTGATCCTCTACCGCGTCCTGTTCGGCAACTCGCGCGACTGACGCGACCGAGGGGCGTGCACCGCACGCGCAGGAAGGGGGGCACCGGCCGGTGCCCCCCTTCCTGCTGATCTCCTGCCCGCGTCCTACCGGTAGTTCACGAACTGCAGCGCGAAGTCGAAGTCCTTGCCCTTCAGCAGCGCGATCACGGTCTGCAGGTCGTCGCGGCTCTTGGAGGTGACCCGCAGCTCCTCGCCCTGGACCTGGGCCTTCACGCCCTTCGGGCCCTCGTCGCGGATGATCTTCGCCACCTTCTTCGCGTTCTCCTGGGAGATGCCCTCCTGGATCGACGCGAAGATCTTGTACTCCTTGCCGGAGAGCTGGGGCTCGCCCGCGTCCAGCGCCTTGAGCGAGATGCCGCGCTTGATCAGCTTGGACTGGAAGACGTCGAGGACAGCGTTGACCCGGTCCTCGGAGTTCGCCTCCATGAGGATCTTGTCACCGGACCACGAGATCGAGGCACCCACGCCCTTGAAGTCGTAGCGCTGCGAGATCTCCTTGGCGGCCTGGTTGAGGGCGTTGTCGACCTCCTGCCGCTCGACCTTCGAGACGATGTCGAAACTGGAGTCGGCCATGTCCTGTGGCTCCTTGTATCGGGGTGCGTATCGGGTGCGTGGCGGCGGCCGCCGAGCCCGGTGCGGCACCGGGCCGCATCCGCACCAGCCTAGCCACCCCGCGACCTGAGGGACGCAGATCAACTGGGTGGCGAAGCACCCCTCTGCATCGGGTATTGTTTACGTCGTTGCCAGGGAGCACCGCCGAAAAGCGGTTCGAACGGCAGCAACCCCGGCGGTGTGCCCGAGCGGCCAAAGGGAGCAGACTGTAAATCTGCCGGCTCAGCCTTCCCAGGTTCGAATCCTGGCGCCGCCACACTGGGGATGACCCCCTCCAACTGCGGAAACGCAGAGTGGAGGGGGTCTCTTCGTTTGCAACGGGCACACTGGCGGCATGGCCTCCCGTCGCAGAACCTGTCCTGTGTGCCGTCGCGAGATCGCCGTCGTCGCGGGGCGCTTCGCGCGGCACGATCCGCCCGGGGCGCGGGAGGGCGGGGAACTCGTCTCGTGCTCCGGGTCCCGGCAGCAGGCCCAACTCGGGGCGGTCCAGCAGGCGTTGGACGGGTACGCCGTGCCGGACTTTCCCGGGCAGCTGCCTCTCTTCTGACGGGTGAACGGCCGACGGCCGGCCTCAGTTCCCCGCGACCGACTTCACCGCCACCGACACCGGCGTCGACCCACCGATCAGCTCCAGCGTCAGGCCGGCCGTCGCCGAGGTGTCCACCAACTCCGCCAGCACGGCAGCCACGTCGTCCCGGGGGATCGCGCCGCGCCCGGTCTGGGCCTCCAGGCGGACCAGTCCGGTGCCCGCGTCGTTCGTCAGCGCGCCAGGGCGCAGGATCGTCCAGTCGAGGGCGTCCTGACGCGTGACGTACGCGTCGGCCGCGCCCTTGGCGCGCAGGTACACGTCGAAGACGTCGTCGCCCTCGTGCGCGGGGTCCGCGCCCATCGAGGAGACCACCACGAAACGGCGTACGCCCGCACGTACGGCCGCGTCCGCGAACAGCACCGCGGCACCCTTGTCCACCGTGTCCTTGCGGGCCGTACCGCTGCCCGGGCCCGCGCCCGCCGCGAAGACCGCCGCGTCCGCGCCCTGCAGATGGGCCGCGACCTCCTCGACCGAGGCTGACTCCAGGTCGAGCAGGACCGGTTCGGCGCCGGCCGCCCGCAGATCGTCGCCCTGCTCCGCGTTGCGGATGATCCCCGCGACCTCGTCCCCGCGCGCGGAGAGCAGTTGCTCCAGCCGCAGCGCGATCTGACCATGACCACCAGCGATGACAATGCGCATGACTCCGACCGTACGCCCGAAGAGGCGCGTCCGCCGCACGGGTTCATGCCGGGGCGCGCCGTGGCTCAGGGGCGCCTCGGCGCATGGTCAGAGGCGCGCAGCGGCTGGAGGGCGCCTGGGCGCACGGTCCCGGCGTGAAGCCCGGAACGCCCGCCCCCCGACGCGAACGCCAGCCGCCAAACGCGAAGGCCGGCTCCTGGCGGGAAGGCCGGCCCCTGACGCGAACGCGAGCCCCTTAGGGCGAACGCCGGCCCCTGACGCGGCGAGCCCGTTAAGGCGAACGACAGGCCCCTGAACGCGAACACGCGCCCCGAACGCGAACGAGCGCGCCGGAAGCGACAAGCACCCCCTCACGACAACTCCGTCCGCCCCTGCCGCGGCAGCCCCAGTTCCGCCGCTGCCGCCGAGGAGTTGCAGTACTCGCGCACCGCGCTCGTGCGTGCCACCACCCGCCCCCGGTGCACCACGATCCGGCTGTAGGCGAGGGAGAGGACGCCGGAGAGGCGGTCGCCGCGTACCGCGAGGAGTTCGGCGGGGAAGCCGGCCTCGACGCGGACCTCGGGCAGGCCCAGGACCGCGCGAGCCGAGGCGCTCACCGCGTCGTAGGCGTCCTCGGGGCGCAGGCCGTGGGCGGAGGCGAGGAGGTAGGCGGCCTCCAGGGGGTCGCCGCGGCCGACGGGGTTCGAGACGTCCCGCAGGGCGCCGCTGCCGGCCGCCACCCGCACCCCGGCCGCGCGCAGCAGCCGTACCGGGGCCGTGCCCCGCCGGTCCGCGCCCCCGCAGCCACCCTGGGGCAGGCACACCACCGTCACACCGGCCGCCGCGAGCTGGTCCGCGAGCCGGGAGGCGGCCTCGGTGTTCAGGCGCGCGAGACCGGCGCACGGGCCGATCGTCACGCCGGGGCGCAGACCACCCGCCATGGCCGCGAGCCGGGACAGCCGGGCCGGGTCGGCCGCGTCCGTGTGCAGATCCACCGGGCAGCCGTGCTCCGAGGCCACCTCCAGCACGGCCTCCACGTAACCCGTGGGATCCGGGTCCAGGTCCGGGCAGCCGCCCACCACCGAGGCGCCCATCTTCAGCGCGTCCCGCAGCATCGCGAGCCCGTCGGCCCCTCCCACCCCGGTCAGCAGACGCGGCATCGCCACCGTGGTCAGTTCCGCGAGCCCCCGCAGCGAGCGCCGTGCCTGCAGTACGGCGCCGAGTGAGCCCAGGCCCTGGACGTCGCCCACGCGCACGTGCGCGCGTACCGCCGTCGCCCCGTGGCCGAGTTGGAGCAGTGCCGCCTCCGTGGCCCGGCGCTGGACGTCCTCGGGGGCGTACGAGACCGGGCCCGGCTGCTCGGCGGAGAGCGCGGTGTCGCTGTGGGCGTGCGGTTCGGCCGGGGCCGCGAGGAGCAGGTAGCCGCCGAGGTCCACGCGCGCGGCGCCCTTCCGGCCCGGCCCCGGCGTCAGGCTGCCGGCCGTGCCGACCGCCTCGATGCGCCCGCCGCCCAGCCGTACGTCCACGGTCCGGCCGTCGGTGAGCCGCGCCCCGCACAGCAACAGGGCGGCCGGGTCGGGCTGTCCGGAGGACCCGGACGGGTTCGACGACGAGGGCGGCTGCGGCTGACTGTCGGGCATCGGACTCCAGGGGTGGACCGGGGGCTCGGGGCAGGGCCGCGTGAGGGCTCAAGGCCGCGACGGACCCCGGGGACCCAAGATCACGCAGAGTGAGTCGAGCCTAGGGTGGCGAGCGGTGCGGGGCGCGGAGGAGCGCAATAGTCGTACCGGTGTGGCCCGCCTCTCAGGGTCGTCGCAAGGGGACTTGTGAGGCTTCCGGGGCTCCGGGAACGGCCCGCGTACGGGCCTGTGGCGGGCGGCCGGATACGGATTTGGGTGAACGGCGGCGGACCGTGTAATGTCTTCATCGCTCGCCCCAATAGCTCAGTCGGCAGAGCGTCTCCATGGTAAGGAGAAGGTCAACGGTTCGATTCCGTTTTGGGGCTCTGGTGTGAGAGGTTCCTGCCGCGAGGCGGGGGCCGATCTCATCAAAGCGGTGTAGCTCAGTCGGTAGAGCAAGCGGCTCATAATCGCTGTGTCACCGGTTCAAGTCCGGTCACCGCTACTGACAGTAGCCGATTGTGGGGTCGGTCCTTCGATCGGCTACTCTTTCTTGCGTTAATTCATTCCCATCCGTTCGTCAAGGAGCACTCACGTGGCTGCCACCGACGTCCGCCCGAAGATCACGCTGGCCTGCGTGGAGTGCAAGGAGCGGAACTACATCACCAAGAAGAACCGGCGTAACAACCCGGACCGTCTTGAGATGAAGAAGCACTGCCCGCGTTGCAACGCGCACACCGCGCACCGCGAGACGCGATAAATCAGGCTCGTACGTAAGGCCGCCCCCACTAGCAGGGGGGCGGCCTTACGTCGTTTCACACGCTGCCGAGACCAGGAGGTGCCGGGCCATGGCGCTCGACCAGTCCTTCGTGGGGCGGACCTATCCGCCCACCAAGCCCTACGAGGTGGGCCGGGAGAAGATCCGTGAGTTCGCCGAGGCGGTCGGGGAGGCCAACCCCGTGTACACGGACCCGGAGGCCGCCAAGGCGTTCGGTCACCCCGATGTGATCGCCCCGCCGACCTTCGTGTTCGCGATCACCTACCGGGCCGCCGGGGAGGTCGTCGAGGACCCGCAGCTCGGTCTCGACTTCAGCCGCGTGGTGCACGGCAGCCAGAAGTTCGCCTACACCCGCCCGGTGCGCGTCGGTGACCGGCTCTCGGTCACCTCCACCATCGAGGGGATCAAGTCCCTCGCGGGCAACGACGTGCTGGACATCCGTGGCGAGGTGCACGACGAGGCGGGCGAGCACGTGGTGACCGCCTGGACCAAGCTCGTGGCCCGTGCGGCCGAGGAGGCGTGAGGCAGCGATGACGGCGAAGATCGCGTACGACGACGTCGAGGTCGGCACCGAACTGCCGGCGCAGACCTTCTCTGTGGACCGCGCCACACTGGTGCGGTACGCGGGTGCCTCCGGGGACTTCAACCCGATCCACTGGAACGAGAAGTTCGCCAAGGAGGTGGGCCTGCCGGACGTCATCGCGCACGGCATGTTCACCATGGCCGAGGCGATCCGCGTGGTCACCGACTGGACCGGCGACCCGGGCGCGGTCGTGGAGTACGGCGTCCGCTTCACCAAGCCGGTCGTCGTGCCGAACGACGACAAGGGCGCGGTGATCGAGGTCAGCGGCAAGGTCGCGGCCAAGCTCGACGACAACACGGTGCGCGTGGACCTGACCGCGACGAGCGAGGGCGAGAAGGTGCTGGGCATGTCCCGGGCGGTCGTACGACTGGCCTGACGGCCCGCACGAAATGCTGAGCCGAGAAGTGCTGAGGTAAGGGGCGTCCGCCACTGCGGGGCGCCCCTTACTCGTGCCTCCGCTTCGGAACTCGTGCCTCCGCTCGGAAGACCCTCGCAGTGCTGTCCGTGCCGTCTCGTACTCTTGGGCGCGTGCAGGAACTCCACGACGCCCCCCTCGCCCCGCTGACCACCTTCCGGCTGGGCGGCCCCGCCACCCGACTGGTCACCGCGACGACCGACGCCGAGGTGATCGCCGCCGTCCGTGACGCCGACGACACCGGGACACCGCTGCTGGTCATCGGCGGCGGATCCAACCTGGTCATCGGCGACAAGGGCTTCGACGGCACCGCCCTGCGCATCGCCACGACCGGTGTCGAACTGCGTGGCACCACGCTGGAGCTGGCGGCCGGCGAGATCTGGACCGACGCCGTCGCCCGCACCGTCGAGGCCGGGCTCGCCGGGATCGAGTGCCTGGCCGGGATCCCGGGCTCCGCGGGCGCCACCCCGATCCAGAACGTGGGCGCCTACGGCCAGGAGGTGTCCTCGACGATCACCGAGGTGATCGCGTACGACCGCCGGGCGGGCCAGACCGTCACGCTGACGAACGAGGAGTGCGCCTTCTCGTACCGGCACAGCCGCTTCAAGGCCGACCCCGAGCGCTATGTGGTGCTGCGCGTCCGCTTCGAGCTGGAGGACGCGGACGGGCTGTCGGCGCCGGTCAAGTACGCCGAGGCGGCCCGGGCGCTCGGTGTGGAGCCGGGGGAGAGGGTGCCGCTCGCCGCGGCCCGCGAGACCGTGCTGAAACTGCGTGCCGGCAAGGGCATGGTCCTCGACCCCGAGGACCACGACACCTGGTCCGCCGGGTCCTTCTTCACCAACCCGATCCTCACCGAGGCGCAGTTCGCCGCGTTCCACGCGCGCGTGCGGGAGCGGCTGGGCGAGGGTGTCGAGCCGCCCGCCTACCCGTCCGGGGAGGGTCGTACCAAGACCTCGGCCGCCTGGCTGATCGACAAGGCGGGCTTCACCAAGGGCTACGGCAGCGGACCCGCCCGTATCTCCACCAAGCACACGCTCGCCCTCACCAACCGGGGCGGCGCCACCACCGAGGACCTGCTGGCCCTGGCCCGCGAGGTCGTCACCGGGGTCCGCGAGGCCTTCGGGATCACGCTGGTCAACGAGCCGGTGACCGTCGGCGTGAGCCTCTAGGCAGAGAAGCCGAAGAAGCCGAAGAGGCGGAAGCAGCCGGAGAGGCTCAGTACGCCACCCCCACCCCCTGCTTCACCGTCCCCATGTCGTCGATCATCGACAGCATCGCGTGGGCGACGTCCGCGCGCGCGATGAAGCGGCCCTTGGGCGGGAAGCCGCCGACGACGGTGCGGTAGCGGCCGGTGAGCGGCTTGTCCTGCAGGCGCGGCGGCCGTACCGACGTCCAGTCCGTGCCGCTGCGCGCCAGTTCGGCCTCCATCTCGCGCAGGTCGGCGTAGACGTCATTCAGGACCGCCGAGACCAGCCCCCGCATCCCGCGGTCCAGGAAGCCGTCGTTCTCCGGCTCCGGTCCGACCGGGCCGGCGCTGACCACCAGCAGCCGCCGTACCCCCTCGGCCTCCATGGCCCCGAGCACCGCACGGGTGAGCCGGGCTGCCACCCCCGCGTCCCTGCGGCTGCGTGCGCCGAGGCCCGACAGGACCGCGTCCCGGCCGGCGACGGCGGCGCCCAGCTCCTGCGGGTCGGTGAGGTCCGCGCGGAACACCTCCAGGGCGTTCCCCGTGATGTCCAGCCGGGTCGGGTCGCGGACGACGGCGGTCACCTGGTGGCCTGCGCCGAGCGCCTGGCGGACGATCTCGCGGCCGATCCCGCCGGTGGCGCCGAAAACGGTGAGCTTCATGGGGACTCCCGTACTCCCGTGAGGTGGGTGAGCGTTCACTCACCCAGGTTTCTTCTAGAGTGAGTAAGCACTCACCCATCCGTCAAGCCCGATTGGACGTCCCATGGAGACGAAGCCGGCGCGCGTCCGCATCCTCGACGCCGCTCACGAGCTGATGCTCACCGTCGGACTCGCCCGCGCCACCACCAAGGAGATCGCCAGGGCGGCCGGCTGCTCCGAGGCGGCGCTCTACAAGTACTTCGACACCAAGGAAGAGCTGTTCGTCCGCGTGCTGGCCGAGCGCCTGCCCCGGCTCACCCCGCTGCTGAGCGGCCTCGTGGCCGAACCGGGCCAGGGCGCCCTGGAGGAGAACCTCACCGAGATCGCCCGCCAGGCGGCCCTCTTCTACGAGCAGAGCTTCCCGATCGCCGCCTCCCTGTACGCCGAGACGCAGCTCAAGCAGCGGCACTACGAGGCGCTGCGGAAGATCGGCTCCGGGCCGCACACGCCGATCGAGAGCCTGGACGCCTATCTGCGCGCCGAGCAGGCCGCCGGCCGCGTCCGCGCCGAGGCCGACACCTTCGCGGCCGCATCGCTCCTCCTCGGCGCCTGCGCCCAGCGTGCCTTCGCCTACGACGCCACGGAGAGCGGCGAACCACCGTCCGTGGACGCGTTCGCCACCCGGATCGCCCGGACCCTGCTGGGCGGCGTGGCCGCGGAAAACCCCGTTGCGGAGGACGGCAGCCGGCCGCGACCCTGATGCCATTTCAGCCGCATGTGCGATGCGTCATACCGTCGGGTTCGCTCATGCCGTCGGGTTCGGTCAGTGGCGCAGGGGCTGCCAAGGGCTGGACCACGCGGTGTTCGTGCGGCCCCGCACACCGTCGTCCACGTCCCGCTGCGCGACACCGTCACCGCGCACCACGGAGGCTGCGGCGACCTGGTCGACATGGTCCTGGTCCACCACACCTACGGGCTGCGGCCCAGCCAGTGGCCCGAGCTGCGCCGCAGCCTGGGCGGAGGCCCCCCGCTCACCGTACGCACCGACGAGGCGCGCACCGCGCGGGACGCGGCCGCCTGGGAGCGACGCCGCCACGACACCGGCTTCCGGGACGAGCTGCGTCACACCACACGCGCGCGGACGTTCTTCCTCATCGGCAGCCGTGACGTCTTCGCCGACACGGCCATGTCATGCGCGTCCGCGGCCGGCTGGGGCCCGCGCCAGAAGCGGATCGTGAAGGGCGGCTCCGCCCTCATGGGCTGCGTCCGCGGCCTGGAGTCCGAGGCGGACCCGTGGCGGAGCCCCGAGGTGATGATCTGCTTCCAGGCGTATCCGCCCTACGCCCACTTCAGACGGCCGGGCGAGCCAGCCAGTCGTCCACGCCGGCCAGCAGCCGTGCTTTGACGTCCTCCGGCGCCGCGGAGCCCCGCACCGACTGCCGGGCCAGCTCCGCCAGCTCCGCGTCCGTGAAACCATGGTGCTGGCGGGCGATCTCGTACTGGGCGGCCAGCCGGGAGCCGAAGAGCAGCGGGTCGTCGGCGCCGAGGGCCATCGGGACGCCCGCCTCGAAGAGCGTGCGCAGCGGCACGTCCTCCGGTTTCTCGTAGACACCGAGCGCCACGTTCGAGGCCGGGCACACCTCGCAGGTCACCTCCCGGTCGGCCAGCCGCTTCAGCAGCCGCGGGTCCTCCGCCGCGCGCACGCCGTGCCCGATCCGCGAGGCATGCAGGTCGTCCAGGCAGTCGCGCACCGACGCCGGGCCGGTCAGCTCGCCGCCGTGCGGAGCCGACAGCAGGCCGCCCTCGCGTGCGATGGCGAACGCGCGGTCGAAGTCCCGCGCCATGCCCCGCCGCTCGTCGTTCGACAGCCCGAAGCCGACCACACCCCGGTCGGCGTACCGCACCGCGAGCCGGGCCAGCGTGCGGGCGTCCAGGGGGTGCTTCATACGGTTCGCGGCCACCAGGACCCGCATCCCGAGCCCGGTCTCCCGCACCGTCGTGTCCACCGCGTCCAGGATGACTTCCAGGGCCGGGAGCAGACCGCCCAGCCGGGGCGCGTACGACGTCGGGTCCACCTGGATCTCCAGCCAGCCCGAGCCGTCCCTCAGGTCCTCCTCGGCGGCCTCCCGGACCAGCCGCTGGATGTCCTCCGGTTCCCGGAGGCAGGAGCGCGCCGCGTCGTACAGCCGCTGGAAGCGGAACCATCCGCGCTCGTCCGTGGCGCGCAGCTTCGGCGGCTCGCCGCTGGTCAGTGCCTCGGTCAGCGTCTCGGGCAGGCGCACACCGTACTTGTCGGCCAGCTCCAGGACGGTCCCCGGCCGCATCGAGCCGGTGAAGTGCAGGTGCAGATGGGCTTTCGGCAGCTCAGAGAGATCACGTACACGCTCCATCCCAGGATCCTGCCGTACGTCCCGGTCGCGCCGGTAGCTCTTTCCCCGAACGTGGTCTTGCTCGCACATGCGAACGGGCCGCCTCCCCGAAGGGAAACGGCCCGCACGCGCGCGTGAGGCGCAGAGGACCTCAGTCCCGCGCCTCCGCCAGCAGCTTCTGCATCCGGCTCACGCCCTCGACGAGGTCCTCGTCACCGAGCGCGTACGACAGCCGCAGGTAGCCCGGCGTGCCGAAGGCCTCGCCCGGGACGACCGCGACCTCGGCCTCCTCCAGGATCAGCGCGGCCAGCTCGACGCTGTCCTGCGGGCGCTTGCCGCGGATCTCCTTGCCGAGCAGGCCCTTGACCGACGGGTAGGCGTAGAACGCGCCCTCGGGCTCGGGGCAGAGCACGCCGTCGATCTCGTTGAGCATCCGCACGATGGTCTTGCGGCGCCGGTCGAAGGCCTCGCGCATCTTCGCCACGGCCTCCAGGTCACCGGAGACGGCGGCCAGGGCGGCCACCTGGGCCACGTTGGAGACGTTCGAGGTGGCGTGCGACTGCAGGTTCGTCGCGGCCTTGACGACGTCCTTCGGGCCGATGACCCAGCCCACCCGCCAGCCGGTCATGGCGTACGTCTTGGCCACACCGTTGACCACGATGCACTTGTCGCGCAGCTCGGGCAGGAGCGCCGGCAGCGAGGTGAACTTCGCGTCGCCGTAGACGAGGTGCTCGTAGATCTCGTCGGTGAGGACCCACAGGCCGTGCTCGACGGCCCAGCGGCCGATCGCCTCGGCCTCCTCCTGGCTGTAGACCGCGCCGGTCGGGTTCGACGGGGAGACGAAGAGCACCACCTTCGTCTTCTCCGTGCGGGCCGCCTCCAGCTGCTCCACGCTCACCCGGTAACCGGTGGTCTCGTCGGCGACGACCTCCACCGGGACACCGCCGGCCAGGCGGATCGACTCCGGGTACGTCGTCCAGTACGGCGCCGGGACGATGACCTCGTCGCCCGGGTCGAGGATCGCGGCGAAGGCCTCGTAGATGGCCTGCTTGCCGCCGTTGGTGACCAGGATCTGGGCCGGGTCGACCTCGTAGCCCGAGTCGCGCAGCGTCTTCGCGGCGATCGCGGCCTTCAGCTCGGGCAGGCCGCCGGCCGGGGTGTAGCGGTGGTACTTCGGGTTCTTGCAGGCCTCGATCGCGGCTTCGACGATGTAGTCCGGGGTCGGGAAGTCGGGCTCACCGGCGCCGAAGCCGATCACCGGACGCCCGGCGGCCTTCAGGGCCTTGGCCTTGGCGTCCACGGCGAGGGTGGCGGACTCGGAGATCGCGCCGACTCGGGCGGAGACCCGGCGCTCGGTGGGAGGGATTGCAGCGCTCATGGGGCCCATCGTTTCAGACCGGAAACACCCCCGGCACGCGGGTTTCACGGACTGAACAGCAAGGGGTCGAGACGTGAACAGGGATCCGAATCCGGCCCCCGGCCAGGACGATCTTCGGTCCCGTGACTCCGGACAGGCACTTTCTGTTCGACGCCGGGCCGCGGACCACGTACACTCTCACCTCGTTGGCCTTCAGCAGCCGCTCCACAACCGGTGCACACCGAGCACACGGCCGGATGCGGTACGTTGGGGGACACGCAAAGGGTCGTAGCTCAATTGGTAGAGCACCGGTCTCCAAAACCGGCGGTTGGGGGTTCAAGTCCCTCCGGCCCTGCTACACACACCGCCAGGATGTGTGCACATGTACGTACAGCGATGCACCGCCGTGCGGCTCAGACCGGGCGCGGCACGGCCACGACCCGGAATCAGGTGAGGACGAATGACGGACGCCGTGGGCTCCATCGACACGCCTGATGCTCAGGACGAAGCGCTGGAGACCAAGAAGAAGGCCCGCAAGGGCGGCAAGCGCGCCAAGAAGGGCCCGCTGAAGCGCCTCGCCATCTTCTACCGCCAGGTCGTCGCGGAGCTCCGCAAGGTCGTCTGGCCGACGCGCAACCAGCTGACGTCGTACACCACCGTGGTGATCTTCTTCGTCGCAATCATGATCGCCCTGGTGACCGTGATTGACTATGGGCTCAACCACGCGGCCAAGTACGTCTTCGGCTGAGCCAAGAGCGAAGGGCGCCGTGGTACCGGCGCCCGTTTTCGCATGTTCCACCCCTATGTATCCAGGAAGAAGCAGCCATCGTGTCTGACCCGAACCTGAACGACGCCATCGAGCCGGACGAGACGGTGGACGACGAGCTCGACATCGTCGAGGGCGCGGACGAGCAGGACGAGTTCGAGGCTGCCGAGGCCGAGGCCGGCGAGCCGGCCGAGGAGGCCGCGCTGCACGTCGAGGACGAGGCCGAGGAAGCGGCCGAGACCGAAGAAGAGATCGAGGAAGAGGTCGAGGCGGAGGCCGCCGCCCCGGTCGACCCCGTCGAGGCTCTGCGCGAGGAGCTGCGGTCCCTGCCCGGCGAGTGGTACGTCATCCACACGTACGCCGGCTACGAGAACCGCGTGAAGACGAACCTGGAGCAGCGTGCCGTCTCGCTGAACGTCGAGGACTACATCTTCCAGGCCGAGGTGCCGCAGGAAGAGGTCGTCCAGATCAAGAACGGCGACCGCAAGACGATCAAGCAGAACAAGCTGCCGGGTTACGTCCTGGTCCGCATGGACCTGACCAACGAGTCCTGGGGCGTCGTCCGCAACACCCCCGGCGTCACCGGCTTCGTGGGCAACGCCTACGACCCCTACCCGCTGACCCTGGACGAGATCGTCAAGATGCTCGCCCCGGAGGCGGAGGAGAAGGCCGCCCGTGAGGCCGCCGAGGCCGAGGGCAAGCCCGCCCCGCAGCGCAAGGTCGAGGTCCAGGTGCTGGACTTCGAGGTCGGCGACTCGGTCACCGTCACCGACGGTCCGTTCGCCACGCTCCAGGCGACCATCAACGAGATCAACCCCGACTCGAAGAAGGTCAAGGGCCTGGTGGAGATCTTCGGCCGCGAGACGCCGGTCGAGCTCTCCTTCGACCAGATCCAGAAGAACTAGTTCATCAGGAAGCGGGTTCCCAAGAACCAGCTCCTTCTGGACGAACCGCTTCCGCGCAGGTCAGGCGGGCTGCCACAGCCGGTCTGACCTGCTCGGTTTTTGGCCGCGCATCCATACCCGTTATCGTTGTGCGGTATGCCTACGTCCGGGTGGTCCCCGCGCGCGGGCATGGACCCGAATTGAAAGGACCCGGAGAGCTATGCCTCCCAAGAAGAAGAAGGTCACGGGGCTCATCAAGCTCCAGATCAACGCCGGTGCGGCGAACCCGGCCCCGCCGGTCGGCCCCGCGCTCGGCCAGCACGGCGTCAACATCATGGAGTTCTGCAAGGCCTACAACGCCGCGACCGAGTCGCAGCGTGGCTGGGTCATCCCGGTGGAGATCACGGTCTACGAGGACCGTTCCTTCACCTTCGTCACCAAGACGCCGCCGGCCGCGAAGATGATCCTCAAGGCCGCGGGTGTCGAGAAGGGCTCCGGCGAGCCGCACAAGACCAAGGTCGCCAAGATCACCGAGGCGCAGGTCCGCGAGATCGCCCAGACCAAGATGCCCGACCTCAACGCCAACGACCTGGACGCCGCGTCGAAGATCATCGCCGGCACCGCCCGTTCCATGGGCATCACGGTCGAGGGCTGACCCCCACCTTCGTAGAACCACCGTGGTAGGGCCTGCTCGGCCCGTACACCACGACTCCTCTCAGAACACACAGGAGCAGTTGTGAGCAAGCGCAGCAAGGCTCTCCGCGCTGCGGACGCCAAGATCGACCGGGAGAAGCTGTACGCCCCGCTCGAGGCCGTCCGTCTCGCCAAGGAGACCTCCACGACCAAGTTCGACGGCACCGTCGAGGTCGCCTTCCGTCTGGGTGTCGACCCGCGCAAGGCCGACCAGATGGTCCGTGGCACCGTGAACCTTCCGCACGGCACCGGTAAGACCGCCCGGGTCCTGGTCTTCGCGACCGGTGACCGTGCCGAGGCCGCGCGTGCCGCGGGCGCCGACATCGTCGGCGCCGACGAGCTGATCGACGAGGTGTCGAAGGGTCGTCTGGACTTCGACGCCGTCGTCGCCACCCCGGACCTCATGGGCAAGGTCGGCCGCCTCGGCCGCGTGCTCGGTCCGCGTGGTCTGATGCCGAACCCGAAGACCGGCACCGTCACCCCCGACGTGGTCAAGGCCGTCAACGACATCAAGGGCGGCAAGATCGAGTTCCGCGTCGACAAGCACTCGAACCTGCACTTCATCATCGGCAAGGCGTCCTTCGACGACGCCAAGCTGGTGGAGAACTACGGCGCCGCGCTGGAGGAGATCCTCCGTCTGAAGCCGTCCGCCGCCAAGGGTCGTTACATCAAGAAGGCCGCCATCACCACCACGATGGGCCCCGGCATCCCGGTCGACCCGAACCGCACCCGCAACCTCCTCGTCGAGGAGGACCCGGCCGCCGTCTGAGCCCCGCGCTCACCTAGGTAGCCGCGTCAGGTACGCGTAAGCAGAGGGCGGGCCCTGGAACCTACGAGGTTCGGGGCCCGTCCTTTCTTTGTGCGACTTTTCGTACGACTGTCAGTGGCCTGGGTTACGTTGCAGGCACAGGACTCGCATAGGGGTGGGACTACATGAAGAGCACGACCGTACGCTGGGTGACCCTTTCCGTCGCGGTGGTGACCGCGCTGGCCGGTGTGGCCGCCTGCGGCTCCGAATCCGGGAAGGGCGACAAGTCGGTCGGCAAGAGCGTGACGCATGTCAGCCCCCTCGCCGCCCTGCGCTCCGCCGAGAAGTCCACGGACAAGGCCGAGTCGGCCAAGGTGCGCTCCAGCACGACCCTCGGCGACACCATGTCGATGACCGCCAACGGCGCCCTCACCTGGGGCGACGGCCTCAAGGGCAACCTCACCATCACGTACACCGGCGGCAAGATGGCCGACGCGATGCGCAAGGCCGGCACCACGTCGATGGAGGCCCGCTATCTGCCGGACGCCTACTACGCGAAGATGAGCGAGAAGTTCGCCGCGCAGTTCGGCGGCAAGCACTGGATCAAGTACGCGTACGACGACCTCGCCAAGCTCGGCGGCAGCTCCGGCGCGTACCTCAAGGACCAGATGCAGAACACCACGCCGAACCAGTCGGTGAAGCTGCTGCTGGCCTCCGGTGACGTGAAGAAGGTCGGCCAGGAGAAGGTCTCCGGCGTCGACGCCACGCACTACTCGGGCACGGTCAACGTCGCCGACCTCGCCGACAAGAACAGCAACCTCACCGCCGACCAGCTGGCCGGCCTGAAGAAGCAGCTCAGCCAGGCGGGCGTCACCACGGAGACCATCGACATCTGGGTCGACGGCCAGGACCTGCTGGTCAAGAAGGTCGAGAAGGCGAACATGGCGACCGGCACCATGACCAGCACGGCCTACTACAGCGACTACGGCGTGAAGGTCGCCGCCGAGGCGCCCCCGGCCTCCGACACCAAGGACTTCACGGAGCTGATGAAGGCCGGCGGGCCCGGGACCGTCTCGGGCAGCAGCACCACCAGCGCCTCCTGAGTCCAGTACGCAGAGGGACCGGGGCGGCCCTGTAGAGCCCGATTTGCTCGACAGCGCCCCGGTCCCGTACTCTCCTACAGAAGCCAAAGACCGCTGGTCGTTGCCGCGCGCTCGAACGAGGGTGCGGTGGCCGAAGGATCCGCTGCAAAGTGGACGACCCGCGCAGGTGACTGTGGAAGTACTCCCGGGGCACGCGTTCACTCGTGTGCGGCCGGTCGAGTCCGCCCCGAGCGCCTGCGCCGGGGCGTTTCGTTTTCCCCAGTCCTCCTTCGGGTCCGCGCGGTCAGAATCACCCGGAAGGAGGCCGAGGCTCTATGGCGAGGCCCGACAAGGCTGCCGCGGTTGCCGAGCTGACGGACAAGTTCCGCAGCTCCAACGCCGCTGTGCTGACCGAGTACCGCGGTCTCACCGTGGCGCAGCTCAAGACGCTGCGCCGGTCGCTCGGTGAGAACGCCCAGTACGCCGTGGTGAAGAACACGCTGACCAAGATTGCGGCCAACGAGGCCGGGATCACGCTGGACGACCAGCTCTTCGCTGGTCCGACGGCCGTCGCCTTCGTCACCGGTGACCCGGTGGAGTCGGCGAAGGGTCTCCGTGACTTCGCCAAGGACAACCCGAATCTCGTCATCAAGGGCGGTGTCCTTGACGGCAAGGCGCTGTCCGCCGACGAGATCAAGAAGCTTGCGGACCTCGAGTCCCGCGAGGTTCTGCTCTCCAAGCTGGCGGGTGCCTTCAAGGGCAAGCAGTCCCAGACTGCTCAGCTCTTCCAGGCGCTTCCCTCGAAGCTCGTCCGCACCGTGGACGCTCTTCGCGCCAAGCGGGACGAGCAGGGCGGTGCCGAGTAATTCGGCTCGCTTTCTGACCTTGGCCGCCTAGGCGGCACGGGTCGCAGCGGGCCGACGTACGCCCGCCTTACCCAGTACACCCGGCACCAGCCGAATTAGTGGAAGGATCGCCCATCATGGCGAAGCTCAGCCAGGAAGACCTGCTCGCGCAGTTCGAGGAGATGACCCTCATCGAGCTCTCCGAGTTCGTGAAGGCCTTCGAGGAGAAGTTCGACGTCACCGCCGCCGCCGCGGTCGCCGTTGCCGGCCCCGCCGTCCCCGGCGCCCCGGTCGAGGCTGCTGAGGAGAAGGACGAGTTCGACGTCATCCTCACCGGCGCCGGCGAGAAGAAGATCCAGGTCATCAAGGTCGTGCGCGAGCTCACCTCCCTGGGCCTCAAGGAGGCCAAGGACCTGGTCGACGGCACCCCGAAGCCGGTCCTCGAGAAGGTCAACAAGGAGGCCGCGGACAAGGCTGCCGAGTCCCTCAAGGCCGCCGGCGCCTCCGTCGAGGTCAAGTAAGACCTCTCGGAGTCTCCGCGACTCTCTCCGCGCGCTGAGTACGGCCTCCTAGGGCTGTAACGCGAACGCACCGAAGAGCGATCATCCATCCGGGTGGTCGCTCTTCGGCGTATCCGGAGGTGCGACCGCGGTTGCCTTGCACTCGTGACGGCGAGGGGTATGGTGATCTTCGTCGTGTCTCCGGACGGTCCCGTTTGGGCTGGGGGGCCTTGACGAACCGCACGCAGCGCGCAATTCTCAGGACGCGTCGTCACAAGGATCCGAATCCGAGGCATGGATCGACGACGAAGAGGGCAGTATCAACGTGCGTTGAGGGCAGACATGCCGAGGGCGTTGACGAGGGTGTTGAGAACAACGAGGGTCTCGCAGAACCCGCACTGGACATCAGTGTGCCAAGTGGCTACACTGACCCTTTGCGCTGCCTGTTAGCTGTCCCCTGCCCGTCACCAGGGGTCTGACCTCACTCGAACGCCGATGACCGAAGCCCCCCGACCTGGGGTTTCCGTCTCTGTGTGTGGGAGAGGGGCCGGCACGCGCGTAGTGAGTCCGAGCCCTCGGAAGGACCCCCTCTTGGCCGCCTCGCGCAACGCCTCGACCGCGAATACGAACAACGGCGCCAGCACCGCCCCGCTGCGCATCTCTTTTGCAAAGATCAAGGAGCCTCTCGAGGTTCCGAACCTGCTCGCGCTGCAGACCGAGAGCTTCGACTGGCTGCTCGGCAACACCGCCTGGCAGAGTCGGGTCGAGGAGGCTCTTGAGAACGGTCAGGACGTCCCCACCAAGTCCGGTCTGGAGGAGATCTTCGAGGAGATCTCCCCGATCGAGGACTTCTCCGGGTCGATGTCCCTGACGTTCCGGGACCACCGCTTCGAGCCGCCGAAGAACTCCATCGACGAGTGCAAGGAGCGCGACTTCACGTACGCGGCTCCGCTCTTCGTCACCGCGGAGTTCACCAACAACGAGACCGGTGAGATCAAGTCCCAGACCGTCTTCATGGGCGACTTCCCGCTCATGACGAACAAGGGCACTTTCGTCATCAACGGCACCGAGCGTGTCGTAGTGTCGCAGCTGGTCCGTTCCCCCGGTGTCTACTTCGACTCCTCCATCGACAAGACGTCCGACAAGGACATCTTCTCGGCCAAGATCATCCCGTCCCGGGGTGCCTGGCTGGAGATGGAGATCGACAAGCGCGACATGGTCGGTGTCCGTATCGACCGCAAGCGCAAGCAGTCCGTGACCGTCCTCCTGAAGGCGCTCGGCTGGACCACCGAGCAGATCCTCGAGGAGTTCGGCGAGTACGAGTCCATGCGCGCCACCCTGGAGAAGGACCACACCCAGGGCCAGGACGACGCGCTGCTCGACATCTACCGCAAGCTGCGTCCGGGCGAGCCCCCCACGCGTGAGGCCGCGCAGACGCTTCTGGAGAACCTGTACTTCAACCCGAAGCGCTACGACCTGGCCAAGGTCGGCCGCTACAAGGTCAACAAGAAGCTGGGTGCGGACGCTCCGCTCGACGCGGGTGTCCTGACCGTCGAGGACGTCATCTCGACGATCAAGTACCTGGTGCAGCTGCACGCCGGCGAGACCGAGACGACTCTCGAGAACGGCCAGACGATCGTTGTCGAGACGGACGACATCGACCACTTCGGCAACCGTCGCCTGCGCAGCGTCGGCGAGCTGATCCAGAACCAGGTCCGTACGGGTCTCGCCCGTATGGAGCGTGTCGTGCGCGAGCGCATGACCACCCAGGACGTCGAGGCGATCACGCCGCAGACCCTGATCAACATCCGGCCGGTCGTCGCCTCCATCAAGGAGTTCTTCGGCACCAGCCAGCTGTCCCAGTTCATGGACCAGAACAACCCGCTGTCGGGTCTCACCCACAAGCGCCGTCTGTCGGCTCTTGGCCCGGGTGGTCTCTCCCGTGAGCGGGCCGGCTTCGAGGTCCGTGACGTGCACCCGTCGCACTACGGCCGCATGTGCCCGATCGAGACCCCTGAAGGCCCGAACATCGGTCTGATCGGCTCGCTCGCCTCCTACGGCCGGGTCAACGCGTTCGGTTTCGTCGAGACCCCGTACCGCAAGGTGAACGACGGCCAGGTCACCGACGAGGTCGACTACCTGACCGCCGACGAGGAGGACCGCTTCGTCATCGCGCAGGCCAACGCCACGCTCAACGACGAACTCCGGTTCGCCGAGGCGCGTGTCCTGGTCCGCCGTCGTGGCGGTGAGGTCGACTACGTCAGCCCCGAGGACGTCGACTACATGGACGTCTCGCCGCGCCAGATGGTGTCGGTCGCGACGGCCATGATCCCCTTCCTCGAGCACGACGACGCCAACCGTGCCCTCATGGGCGCGAACATGATGCGTCAGGCCGTTCCGCTGATTAAGTCGGAGGCCCCGCTCGTCGGCACCGGCATGGAGTACCGCTCCGCCGTCGACGCCGGCGACGTGGTCAAGGCCGAGAAGGCGGGTGTGGTCCAGGAGGTCTCCGCGGACTACATCACCACGGCCAACGACGACGGCACGTACATCACGTACCGCCTGGCCAAGTTCGCCCGGTCCAACCAGGGCACCTCGGTCAACCAGAAGGTCGTCGTCAACGAGGGCGACCGGATCATCGAGGGCCAGGTCCTCGCCGACGGTCCGGCCACCGAGAACGGTGAGATGGCCCTCGGCAAGAACCTGCTCGTGGCGTTCATGCCGTGGGAGGGTCACAACTACGAGGACGCGATCATCCTGTCGCAGCGCCTCGTGCAGGACGACGTCCTCTCCTCGATCCACATCGAGGAGCACGAGGTCGACGCCCGTGACACCAAGCTCGGCCCCGAGGAGATCACCCGGGACATCCCGAACGTCTCCGAGGAGGTCCTCGCCGACCTCGACGAGCGCGGCATCATCCGCATCGGTGCCGAGGTCATCGCCGGCGACATCCTCGTCGGCAAGGTGACCCCGAAGGGTGAGACCGAGCTGACCCCCGAGGAGCGCCTGCTGCGCGCGATCTTCGGTGAGAAGGCCCGTGAGGTCCGTGACACCTCGCTGAAGGTGCCGCACGGCGAGACCGGCAAGGTCATCGGCGTGCGCGTCTTCGACCGCGAGGAGGGCGACGAGCTTCCCCCCGGTGTGAACCAGCTGGTGCGCGTGTACGTGGCGCAGAAGCGCAAGATCACCGACGGTGACAAGCTCGCCGGCCGTCACGGCAACAAGGGTGTCATCTCGAAGATCCTGCCCATCGAGGACATGCCGTTCCTCGAGGACGGAACTCCGGTCGACATCATCCTCAACCCGCTCGGTGTCCCGTCCCGAATGAACCCGGGACAGGTCCTGGAGATCCACCTCGGCTGGCTCGCCAGCCGCGGCTGGGACGTCTCCGGCCTCGCGGACGAGTGGGCCCAGCGCCTGCAGGCCATCGGCGCCGACCAGGTCGCCCCCGGCACCAACGTCGCCACCCCGGTGTTCGACGGTGCGCGCGAGGACGAGCTGGCGGGTCTGCTGCAGCACACCATCCCGAACCGCGACGGCGAGCGCATGGTGCTCCCGACCGGTAAGGCGCGGCTGTTCGACGGCCGTAGCGGTGAGCCGTTCCCGGACCCGATCTCGGTCGGCTACATGTACATCCTGAAGCTGCACCACCTGGTCGACGACAAGCTGCACGCCCGCTCGACCGGTCCGTACTCGATGATCACCCAGCAGCCGCTGGGTGGTAAGGCGCAGTTCGGTGGCCAGCGCTTCGGTGAGATGGAGGTGTGGGCCCTCGAGGCCTACGGCGCCGCGTACGCCCTCCAGGAGCTGCTGACCATCAAGTCCGACGACGTCACCGGCCGCGTGAAGGTCTACGAGGCCATCGTCAAGGGCGAGAACATCCCCGAGCCCGGCATCCCCGAGTCCTTCAAGGTGCTCATCAAGGAGATGCAGTCGCTCTGCCTGAACGTGGAGGTGCTGTCCAGCGACGGTATGTCCATCGAGATGCGTGACACCGACGAGGATGTCTTCCGCGCTGCGGAGGAGCTCGGTATCGACCTGTCCCGGCGCGAGCCGAGCAGCGTCGAAGAGGTCTGACGGGAGTCCGGCGGGGCCCTCACCCACAGGGCCCCGCCGACCCCCAGGCCCCCGTTTCAGACCACAGACTTACGACCCTGAGAGGGATTGACGCATAGTGCTCGACGTCAACTTCTTCGACGAGCTCCGGATCGGCCTGGCCACCGCTGACGACATCCGTCAGTGGAGCCACGGTGAGGTCAAGAAGCCCGAGACCATCAACTACCGCACCCTCAAGCCCGAGAAGGACGGACTCTTCTGCGAGAAGATCTTCGGTCCGACCCGGGACTGGGAGTGCTACTGCGGCAAGTACAAGCGCGTCCGCTTCAAGGGCATCATCTGTGAGCGCTGTGGCGTCGAGGTCACGCGCGCCAAGGTGCGCCGTGAGCGGATGGGCCACATCGAGCTGGCCGCGCCCGTCACGCACATCTGGTACTTCAAGGGTGTTCCCTCGCGCCTCGGCTACCTGCTGGACCTGGCGCCGAAGGACCTCGAGAAGGTCATCTACTTCGCGGCGTACATGATCACGTACGTCGACGAGGAGCGTCGTACCCGTGACCTGCCCTCCCTGGAGGCGCACGTCTCGGTCGAGCGCCAGCAGATCGAGAACCGTCGCGACGCCGACCTGGAGGCCCGCGCCAAGAAGCTCGAGGCCGACCTGGGCGAGCTGGAGGCCGAGGGTGCCAAGGCCGACGTGCGCCGCAAGGTGCGCGAGGGTGCCGAGCGTGAGATGAAGCAGCTGCGCGACCGTGCGCAGCGCGAGATCGACCGCCTCGACGAGGTGTGGAACCGGTTCAAGAACCTCAAGGTCCAGGACCTCGAGGGCGACGAGCTGCTCTACCGCGAGCTGCGTGACCGCTTCGGCACGTACTTCGACGGCTCGATGGGTGCCGCGGCGCTGCAGAAGCGCCTGGAGTCCTTCGACCTCGAGGAGGAGGCCGAGCGTCTCCGCGAGATCATCCGCACCGGCAAGGGCCAGAAGAAGACCCGTGCCCTCAAGCGGCTGAAGGTCGTCTCCGCGTTCCTGCAGACGTCCAACAGCCCCAAGGGCATGGTCCTGGACTGCGTCCCGGTCATCCCGCCGGACCTGCGTCCGATGGTGCAGCTGGACGGTGGCCGCTTCGCGACCTCCGACCTGAACGACCTGTACCGCCGTGTCATCAACCGCAACAACCGCCTGAAGCGCCTTCTCGACCTCGGTGCGCCCGAGATCATCGTGAACAACGAGAAGCGCATGCTCCAGGAGGCCGTCGACGCGCTCTTCGACAACGGCCGTCGTGGTCGCCCGGTCACGGGCCCCGGCAACCGTCCGCTGAAGTCGCTGTCCGACATGCTCAAGGGCAAGCAGGGTCGCTTCCGTCAGAACCTGCTCGGCAAGCGAGTCGACTACTCGGCGCGTTCCGTCATCGTCGTCGGCCCGCAGCTGAAGCTGCACCAGTGCGGTCTGCCCAAGGCCATGGCGCTGGAGCTCTTCAAGCCGTTCGTGATGAAGCGCCTGGTCGACCTGAACCACGCGCAGAACATCAAGAGCGCCAAGCGCATGGTGGAGCGCGGCCGCACCGTCGTGTACGACGTCCTCGAAGAGGTCATCGCCGAGCACCCGGTGCTGCTGAACCGTGCTCCCACCCTGCACCGCCTCGGCATCCAGGCCTTCGAGCCGCAGCTGGTCGAGGGCAAGGCCATCCAGATCCACCCGCTCGTCTGCACCGCGTTCAACGCGGACTTCGACGGTGACCAGATGGCCGTGCACCTGCCGCTGTCCGCGGAGGCGCAGGCCGAGGCCCGCATCCTGATGCTGTCCTCGAACAACATCCTCAAGCCGGCCGACGGCCGTCCGGTGACGATGCCGACCCAGGACATGGTCCTCGGTCTGTTCTTCCTCACCACCGACGGCGAGCTGCGTGACACCAAGGGCGAGGGCCGGTCCTTCGGCTCCACGGCCGAGGCGATCATGGCGTTCGACGCCGGCGAGCTGGCGCTGCAGTCGGCCGTGGACATCCGCTTCCCGGTGGGCACCATCCCGCCGCGCGGCTGGACCCCGCCGGCGCGCGAGGAGGGCGAGCCCGAGTGGCAGCAGGGTGACACCTTCCGCCTGCGGACGACCCTGGGCCGTGCGCTCTTCAACGAGCTGCTGCCCGAGGACTACCCGTTCGTCGACTACTCGGTGGGCAAGAAGCAGCTCTCCGAGATCGTCAACGACCTCGCCGAGCGCTACCCCAAGGTCATCGTGGCGGCGACGCTCGACAACCTGAAGGCGGCCGGCTTCTACTGGGCGACCCGTTCCGGTGTCACCGTGGCCATCTCCGACGTCGTCGTTCCCGAGGCGAAGAAGGAGATCGTCCGCGGCTACGAGGCGCAGGACGAGAAGGTCCAGAAGCAGTACGAGCGCGGTCTGATCACCAAGGAAGAGCGCACTCAGGAGCTCATCGCGATCTGGACCAAGGCGACCAACGAGGTCGCCGAGGCGATGAACGAGAACTTCCCCAAGACGAACCCCATCTTCATGATGGTTGACTCGGGTGCCCGAGGAAACATGATGCAGATGCGGCAGATCGCCGGTATGCGTGGTCTGGTGTCGAACGCGAAGAACGAGACCATCCCGCGTCCGATCAAGGCGTCGTTCCGTGAGGGTCTGTCCGTGCTGGAGTACTTCATCTCCACGCACGGTGCCCGTAAGGGTCTGGCGGACACCGCCCTGCGTACCGCCGACTCGGGTTACCTGACCCGTCGTCTGGTGGACGTCTCGCAGGACGTCATCATCCGCGAGGAGGACTGCGGCACCGAGCGCGGTCTGAAGCTGCGGATCGCCTCGCGCGGCGCCGACGGCGTGCTGCGCAAGGCGGACGACGTCGAGACCAGCGTCTACGCCCGCATGCTCGCCGAGGACGTCGTCATCGACGGCAAGGTGATCGCGCCGGCCAACGTGGACCTGGGCGACGTGCTCATCGACCAGCTGGTGCACCACGGCATCGAGGAGGTCAAGACCCGCTCGATCCTGACCTGCGAGTCGCACGTCGGCACCTGCGCGATGTGCTACGGCCGTTCGCTTGCCACCGGCAAGCTGGTCGACATCGGTGAGGCGGTCGGCATCATCGCCGCCCAGTCCATCGGTGAGCCCGGTACCCAGCTGACGATGCGTACCTTCCACACCGGTGGTGTGGCCGGTGACGACATCACCCAGGGTCTGCCCCGTGTCGTCGAGCTCTTCGAGGCCCGTACCCCGAAGGGTGTCGCCCCGATCTCCGAGGCCAACGGCCGCATCCGGATCGAGGAGACCGAGAAGACCAAGAAGATCGTCGTCACCCCGGACGACGGCAGCGACGAGACGGCGTTCCCGATCTCGAAGCGTGCCAAGGTCCTGGTCCGCGAGGGCGACCACGTCGAGGTGGGCCAGCAGCTCACCGTGGGTGCCACCAACCCGCACGACGTGCTGCGCATCCTGGGTCAGCGTGCCGTCCAGGTCCACCTGGTCGGCGAGGTCCAGAAGGTGTACAACTCGCAGGGTGTGTCGATCCACGACAAGCACATCGAGATCATCATCCGGCAGATGCTCCGCCGCGTGACGATCATCGAGTCCGGCGACGCCGAGCTGCTGCCCGGCGAGCTGGTCGAGCGCTCGAAGTTCGAGACCGAGAACCGTCGTGTGGTCCAGGAGGGCGGTCACCCGGCCTCCGGTCGTCCGCAGCTGATGGGTATCACCAAGGCCTCGCTGGCGACGGAGTCCTGGCTGTCGGCCGCCTCCTTCCAGGAGACGACCCGAGTCCTGACGGACGCGGCGATCAACGCCAAGTCCGACAGCCTCATCGGCCTCAAGGAGAACGTCATCATCGGTAAGCTCATCCCGGCCGGTACGGGTCTGTCCCGCTACCGCAACATCCGGGTCGAGCCGACCGAGGAGGCCAAGGCCGCGATGTACTCGGCCGTCGGCTACGACGACATCGACTACTCGCCGTTCGGCACCGGCTCCGGCCAGGCCGTTCCGCTGGAGGACTACGACTACGGTCCGTACAACCAGTAAGCGAGCAGCATGAAGGGCGGCCACTCCGTTTCGGGGTGGCCGCCCTTCGGCGTTGCGGCAGGCGAGAAGCGGGTCGAGGGGGGCTACGGCGCGCGTACAGCGGGGGAACGCAGTCCTGGAGGCGCCGGCCGTTCCGGGGCCCGTGCGGCCGTTGTGGGCATCCCGGTCGTCGATTCGAAGATCACGTAGCGTACAGCGGCTTGACATCTTCCGCAGCGCGAGGCCGTCGGGTTCCATTTGTTTTGACCGCAGCGAATGAGGTAGGTACGCTCAGACCTTGTGCCTGGGGTGTGCCCTGGCTCTCGTGCGTGCCTTCAACCGCATGGCGAGCCGACACCGGCCACCGTAATCTGCGCCCTTTTCGCCTTGCGGCAAAGGTCCGCGAGATTCGACACACCCGACCGCGTGGGTCGGCGATGTTCCAGGTTAGCTGTACCTATCGGCACACAGAAACCGGAGAAGTAGTGCCTACGATCCAGCAGCTGGTCCGCAAGGGCCGGCAGGACAAGGTCGAGAAGAACAAGACGCCCGCACTCGAGGGTTCCCCTCAGCGTCGTGGCGTCTGCACGCGTGTGTTCACGACCACCCCGAAGAAGCCGAACTCGGCCCTGCGTAAGGTCGCGCGTGTGCGTCTGACCAGCGGCATCGAGGTCACCGCTTACATTCCGGGTGAGGGACACAACCTGCAGGAGCACTCCATCGTGCTCGTGCGCGGCGGCCGTGTGAAGGACCTGCCGGGTGTTCGCTACAAGATCATCCGTGGCTCCCTCGACACCCAGGGTGTCAAGAACCGCAAGCAGGCCCGTTCCCGCTACGGCGCCAAGAAGGAGAAGTAAGAATGCCTCGTAAGGGCCCCGCCCCGAAGCGCCCGGTCATCATCGACCCGGTCTACGGTTCTCCTCTGGTCACGTCGCTCATCAACAAGGTGCTGCTGAACGGCAAGCGCTCCACCGCCGAGCGCATCGTCTACGGCGCCATGGAGGGCCTGCGTGAGAAGACGGGCAACGACCCGATCATCACGCTGAAGCGCGCGCTGGAGAACATCAAGCCGACCCTCGAGGTCAAGTCCCGCCGCGTCGGTGGTGCGACGTACCAGGTTCCGATCGAGGTCAAGCCCGGTCGTGCCAACACGCTCGCGCTGCGCTGGCTGGTCGGTTACTCCCGCGCCCGTCGCGAGAAGACCATGACCGAGCGTCTGCTCAACGAGCTTCTCGACGCTTCGAACGGCCTCGGTGCGGCCGTCAAGAAGCGCGAGGACACGCACAAGATGGCCGAGTCCAACAAGGCCTTCGCGCACTACCGCTGGTAGTCGCTACCCACATCGAGACCGAGAGAAGACTGAAGCCTTATGGCTACCACTTCACTTGACCTGGCCAAGGTCCGCAACATCGGGATCATGGCCCACATCGACGCGGGCAAGACGACCACCACCGAGCGGATCCTGTTCTACACCGGTGTGTCTTACAAGATCGGTGAGGTCCACGACGGCGCTGCCACCATGGACTGGATGGAGCAGGAGCAGGAGCGTGGCATCACGATCACCTCTGCTGCCACCACCTGCCACTGGCCGCTGGAAGACGTCGACCACACCATCAACATCATCGACACCCCGGGCCACGTCGACTTCACCGTCGAGGTGGAGCGCTCCCTGCGCGTGCTCGACGGTGCCGTGACGGTGTTCGACGGCGTCGCCGGCGTTGAGCCCCAGTCCGAGACGGTGTGGCGTCAGGCGGACCGCTACGGCGTTCCGCGTATCTGCTTCGTCAACAAGCTCGACCGCACGGGCGCCGAGTTCCACCGCTGCGTGGACATGATCTCGGACCGCCTGGGCGCTCAGCCGATCGTCATGCAGCTCCCGATCGGTGCCGAGGCCGACTTCAAGGGCGTCGTCGACCTCGTGACGATGAAGGCCCTGGTCTGGTCCGCCGAGGCCACCAAGGGTGAGATGTACGACGTCGTCGACATCCCGGCCACGCACACCGAGGCTGCCGAGGAGTACCGCGGCAAGCTGATCGAGGCCGTCGCCGAGAACGACGAAGAGATCATGGAGCTGTACCTGGAGGGCGAAGAGCCTTCCGTGGAGCAGCTGTACGCCGCGATCCGTCGTATCACCATCGCGTCCGGCAAGTCCAAGGACACCACGGTCACCCCGGTGTTCTGCGGTACCGCGTTCAAGAACAAGGGCGTTCAGCCCCTGCTCGACGCGGTCGTGCGCTACCTGCCTTCCCCGGTTGACATCGAGGCCATCGAGGGTCACGACGTCAAGGACCCGGAGACGGTCGTCAAGCGCAAGCCGTCCGACGACGAGCCGCTGTCGGCGCTGGCGTTCAAGATCATGAGCGACCCGCACCTCGGCAAGCTCACCTTCGTCCGGGTTTACTCGGGCCGCCTGGAGTCCGGCTCTTCGGTGCTGAACTCCGTCAAGGGCAAGAAGGAGCGCATCGGCAAGATCTACCGCATGCACGCCAACAAGCGTGAGGAGATCGAGTCGGTGGGCGCCGGCGACATCGTCGCCGTCATGGGCCTGAAGCAGACCACCACCGGTGAGACGCTGTCCGACGACAAGAACCCGGTCATCCTGGAGTCCATGGACTTCCCGGCGCCGGTCATCCAGGTCGCCATCGAGCCCAAGTCGAAGGGCGACCAGGAGAAGCTGGGCGTCGCGATCCAGCGCCTGGCCGAGGAGGACCCGTCCTTCCAGGTCCACTCGGACGAGGAGACCGGCCAGACCATCATCGGTGGTATGGGCGAGCTGCACCTCGAGGTGCTGGTCGACCGTATGCGCCGTGAGTTCAAGGTCGAGGCCAACGTCGGCAAGCCGCAGGTCGCGTACCGCGAGACGATCCGCAAGGCCGTCGAGCGCGTCGACTACACCCACAAGAAGCAGACCGGTGGTACCGGTCAGTTCGCCAAGGTGCAGATCGCGATCGAGCCGATCGAGGGCGGCGACGCCTCGTACGAGTTCGTGAACAAGGTGACCGGTGGCCGTATCCCGAAGGAGTACATCCCTTCGGTGGACGCCGGTGCGCAGGAGGCCATGCAGTTCGGCATCCTCGCCGGTTACGAGATGACCGGCGTGCGCGTCATCCTCATCGACGGTGGCTACCACGAGGTGGACTCCTCCGAGCTCGCCTTCAAGATCGCCGGTTCGCAGGCCTTCAAGGAGGCCGCGCGCAAGGCCAGCCCCGTGCTGCTCGAGCCGATGATGGCCGTCGAGGTCACCACGCCCGAGGACTACATGGGTGAGGTCATCGGCGACATCAACTCCCGCCGTGGCCAGATCCAGGCCATGGAGGAGCGGGCCGGTGCCCGCGTCGTGAAGGGTCTCGTGCCCCTCTCGGAGATGTTCGGTTACGTCGGCGACCTGCGCAGCAAGACGTCCGGCCGTGCGAGCTACTCCATGCAGTTCGACTCCTACGCCGAGGTTCCGCGGAACGTCGCCGAGGAGATCATCGCGAAGGCCAAGGGCGAGTAACGCTCAGCGTTCCCACGCCTTAGGCTTGACTCCGGAGCCTCACGGGGCAAACAGCCGTAAACACGGATGTTTGCCCCGGGTTCCGGGCCTTTACAGCAAAGATCACCTGGCGCCGATGAAGTAAGGCGTACAGAACCACTCCACAGGAGGACCCCAGTGGCGAAGGCGAAGTTCGAGCGGACTAAGCCGCACGTCAACATCGGCACCATCGGTCACATCGACCACGGTAAGACGACCCTCACGGCCGCCATTACCAAGGTGCTGCACGACGCGTACCCGGACCTGAACGAGGCCACCCCGTTCGACAACATCGACAAGGCGCCCGAAGAGCGTCAGCGCGGTATCACCATCTCCATCGCGCACGTCGAGTACCAGACCGAGGCGCGTCACTACGCCCACGTCGACTGCCCGGGTCACGCGGACTACATCAAGAACATGATCACCGGTGCCGCGCAGATGGACGGCGCGATCCTCGTGGTCGCCGCCACCGACGGCCCGATGCCGCAGACCAAGGAGCACGTGCTCCTGGCCCGCCAGGTCGGCGTTCCGTACATCGTCGTCGCCCTGAACAAGGCCGACATGGTGGACGACGAGGAGATCCTGGAGCTCGTCGAGCTCGAGGTTCGTGAGCTCCTCTCCGAGTACGAGTTCCCGGGCGACGACCTGCCGGTCGTCAAGGTCTCGGCGCTCAAGGCCCTCGAGGGTGACCCGGAGTACGTCCAGACCGTCCTCGACCTGATGAAGGCCGTCGACGAGTCCATCCCGGAGCCCGAGCGTGACGTCGACAAGCCGTTCCTGATGCCGATCGAGGACGTCTTCACGATCACCGGTCGTGGCACCGTCGTCACCGGTCGTATCGAGCGCGGTATCCTCAAGGTCAACGAGACCGTCGACATCATCGGCATCAAGACCGAGAAGACCACCACCACGGTCACCGGTATCGAGATGTTCCGCAAGCTGCTCGACGAGGGCCAGGCCGGTGAGAACGTCGGTCTGCTGCTCCGCGGCATCAAGCGCGAGGACGTCGAGCGCGGCCAGGTCATCATCAAGCCGGGCTCGGTCACCCCGCACACCGAGTTCGAGGCGCAGGCCTACATCCTCTCCAAGGACGAGGGTGGCCGCCACACGCCGTTCTTCAACAACTACCGTCCGCAGTTCTACTTCCGTACGACGGACGTGACCGGCGTGGTGACCCTCCCCGAGGGCACCGAGATGGTCATGCCGGGTGACAACACCGAGATGTCGGTGCAGCTCATCCAGCCCATCGCCATGGAAGAGGGCCTGAAGTTCGCCATCCGTGAGGGTGGCCGGACCGTGGGCGCCGGCCAGGTCACCAAGATCACCAAGTGATCTGAACTGACCAGGACCGGGTCTTCGACCTGGTAGCTGTCGGAGGGGCCCGTACGACTTCGGTCGTACGGGCCCTTCTGCTGTTCGAAACTATTCGGCGCCGACGACCGGTTCCGCACGTGCGTCGACCCCCTCCAGTATTTGTCATGCCGCTGATCAAATTCGGGTGGAGGGGTGGGGCATGTCTGTCCGTCGCAGGACTGTGCTGGGTGCAGGGCTCACCGTCGTACCGGCGCTGACGTCGGGAGTCGCATGGGCCGGGGGCGAGGGCGACGACCTGCGGGTGACGGACCCGGGGGCGTACGTCTCCTTCACGGGCGGCGCGTTCTCGCTGGTGGGCGCCCCCGTGGTCGTGAGCGCCGGGGATCACCCCGGAGTCGTACGGGTGGCAGGGGACCTCAGGGACGACATCGAGCGGGTGACGGGCGTACGGCCCGGCTCGGCCGTCGCCCGCTTCCCGGTGCTCGTCGGCACGATCGGCCGCAGTCCGCTGATCGACGGGTTGATCGACAGCGGCAAGCTGGACGTGACCGGGGTGCGGGGCCGCTGGGAGACCTCGCTGCAGACGGTCGTGGACCACCCGATGCCCGGGGTGGAGCGGGCCTTCGTCATCGCGGGCAGCGACCCGCGGGGCACGATCTTCGGGGCGTACGACGTCTCGTACGGCATCGGTGTCTCGCCCTGGTACTGGTGGGACGACGTACCGCCGGTGCACCGCGACGAGGTGTGGGTGCGCGCGGGCCGGTTCACCCAGGGCACCCCGGCGGTGAGGTACCGGGGCATCTTCATCAACGACGAGAACCCGGCGCTGGGGACGTGGGCGCCGGCGCACTTCGGGCCAGGGAAGGCGGCGGGATACCCGGGCGGCTTCAACGCGGACTTCTACGCACGGGTCTTCGAGGTCCTGCTGCGTCTGAAGGGGAACTACCTGTGGCCGGCGGTGTGGGGCCGGGCCTTCGCGGAGGACGATCCGGAGAACCACCGGCGCGCCTCCGAGTACGGCGTTGTCATGGGCACGTCTCATGAGGCGCCGATGATGAGGGGGATCGAGGAGTGGAACCGGCATGCGACGGCCGGTCGCGACCCCTACGGGGGCACGGGGGAGTGGTCGTACCGCCGTAACGCGCAGGCGATCCGCGCGTACTGGCGGGCCGGGATCCAGCGGATGGTGGACCAGGGCTTCGAGGGCGTGGTGACCCTCGGCATGCGGGGGAACGGCGACACCAGCCTCCCCGACGGCGACGGCATCGAGCTGATGCAGGAGATCATCGCGGCGCAGCGGCAGATCATCGAGGAGGTCACGGGGAAGCCGGCCGCCGCGACCCCGCAGGTGTGGACGCTGTACAAGGAGGTGCAGCGGTACTGGGACCGGGGGCTGAGAGCGCCGGACGACGTGACGGTGGTCCTGACGGACGACAACTGGGGGAACATCCGCAAACACCCGGCCGAGGCCCGGCCCGGCGGTTACGGCCTGTACTACCACTTCGACTACGTGGGCGTCGGCCGCAACTACAAGTGGGTCGACACGGCCAACCTGCGCAACGTCTGGGACCAGCTCCACCAGGCGCACGCGTACGGCAACCACGGGCTGTGGGTGGCGAACGTGGGGGACCTGAAGGGGAACGAGGCCCCCACGGAGTTCTTCCTGAACTACGCCTGGAACCCGTCGGGTTGGCCGCTGGAGCGCCTGAAGGAGTGGGAGCGGAGATACGCGCGCCAGAACTTCGGACCGGAACCGGGACAGGCGGCGGAGATCGCCTCGATCCTGGCGGCCTACGGGAGTCTGCAGGCCCGCCGCAAGCCGGAGCTGCTGAACCGCCGGATCACACTGGCCGACGGCAAGGTGGTGTACGACGACCAGCAGTCCCCGTACTACTTCGGGCACCGGGAACTGGAGCGGGTGACGCGGGAGTGGCAGGAGCTGGGCCGGCGGGCGGACCGCCTCGCGCGGCGGCTGCCGGCCCCGGTGCGGGACGCGTGGTTCGAACTCGTCGGCTACGAGGTGACGGCGACCGCGAACCTGTACGCCCTCCGCGAGGCGGAGTTCACGAACCTCCTCTACGCGAGGCAGGGCAGAGCCGCGACGAACGACCGCGCGGCCGAGGCCGAGGCCGCTCTCGCGAAGGACTTCGCACTCGCGGACCGCTTCAACTCCACGGTGGCGAACGGCAAATGGCGGGGCTTCCAGACGCAGCCGCACATCGACTACGGGGATGTGGACAGGTACGGCCCCAACGCGGGCTGGCAGCAGCCGGAGCAGGACAACGTGGCACTGCCGGACGTGCTCTTCCCGGCGGTGCGGCGCATCGAGGTGCCGGAGGCGGCGGAGCTGGGGGTGTCCGTCGACGGCTCGGAGGACGCGGGGGAGTGGTGGCCCGGGGATGGTGCGGTTCGTGAGGCATCGCTCGCTGAGTTCAGCCCGTACCAGACGCGCCCGCAGCAGTACGTGGAGATCTTCAACCGGGGCCGTACGCCCTTCGAGTACCGGGTGGAGTGCTCGGTGCCCTGGCTGCTGGTGGACCGTCCGCGGGGCCGGGTGGAACAGCAGGTCCGGCTGGAGGTCCGGGTGGACTGGTCGCGGGCACCGGCCGGCCGCTCGGAAGGGGCGCTGACGGTGAGCGGGGCGGGGACGTCGGTGCGGGTGGGATGCACGGCGGTGAACCCGCCCCGGCGGGGCCTGCGGGGGTTCGTGGAGGCGGGCGGGTATGTGGCGATCGACGCGGAGCACCCTGACCGGGCGGTGGGGGAGTGGCGCCGGATCGACGGGATCGGGCGTACGGGGGCGGGGATGACGCCGTGGCCGGTGACGGGGCCGCGTCGGACGCCTGGGGGCTCGTCGTCGCCTCGGCTGGAGTATGAGGTGAGTCTGCTGACGGGGCCCGGTGAGGTGACGGTGTGGGCGTATGTCTCCCCACGGAACCCGGCACTGCCGACGGGGGGCCTGCGCTACGCGGTGTCGTTCGACGAGGCCGCTCCCCAGGCGGTGGACATCAACGTGGGTGCTGACGACGGGCTGATGAACACGGCCTGGGCGCGGAACACGTCGGACAACGTCAACGCGACGGCCACGAAACACTCCGTGACGAAGATCGGCGTCCACCGGTTGAAGTTCTGGATGGTGGATCCCACGGTGGTGCTGCAGCGACTCGTGATCGACACGGGAGGGCTGCCGGCGTTGTACCTGGGTCCGCTGGAGAGTCGACGGCTGTAGCGGACGTTGTGGCGAAGGGTGGACGGTGGGCGGGCTGTTCGTTGGCCATGGGCCGAGGGGGCTGGCGTCCTCGCCCGCCGAGAAGCGGGCGGCGGGCAAGGCGATCGGGGACCACATCGAGTCGCAGACCCGTCAGGCCGGGGCCTGGGCGGACGAGGAGACCGCTGCGGCGGTCAAGGCGCTCGGTGCGCGGGACGGGGACGGCTGGCTGACCTCGGCGGCGCTGCGCAAGGCCCACGAGACCTGGGGCGACCAGGTGAAGAACCTGCTGGACCGGTTGGGCTCGGAGAAGGAGTCCCTGGCCGGTGCGAACACGGTGCTGACGGCCGCGGACCTGACGGTCGGGTCGCGGGTTCGGCAGCTGTCCCCGCTGGACCGGTACTGACGGGACGCGACCGGGGATGCCGACGTACCACGAGATCATGAGCACCGACCTCTGCGCGCTCACCTCCGCGGCGGAGCGCTGGGAGGGCATGGCGGGCGAGTTCGCCCAGCAGGAGAGGGCGTACCACCGAGACGTGTACGGCATCACGGTGGGGCCCGCCTGGACGGGCATGAGCGCGGAGGCAGCGCACGGACGCTTCGACGTCACGCTCAAGGAGTTCCAGTACGCGCAGACGGAGGCGAAGGCGATCGCCTCCCTGCTGCGGGACGCGCATGCCCAGTTCGTGGAGCTGAAGGGGCGGTTGGTGGCGGCGCGGGGGGAGGCGGTGGCGGCGGGGATGCGGGTCTCGGAGCGGGGCCTGGTCAGCGCGGACGCGGACGGGGAGCACGACGAGTCGGCCGTACGGTCCTGGCAGGACCGCATCGACAAGGCCGTACGTGACGTGACCGACGCGGACGCCGGCGTCCAGCTCGCCCTGACGGCGGCGGTCGTCGACTCGGACCCGCTGGTCGGGGGCCGGGGCTTCAACGGCAGGGCGATGGGGGACGTCGAGAAGTACGAGGCGCTGGAGGCGGAGGGGGCACTGGAGAAACTGACCGCCGGCCGGCCTCTCTCGCCTCGCGAACTGACGGAACTGCAACGGCTGCTCCGCGACAACTCCGACGACGAGGTGTTCTCCCGCACTCTGCTGGACGACCTGGGCGCGGGGGGCACGATCAGGTTGACGAACGAGCTGAACGACCTGATCCATGTGCGGGGCGGGGCGGCAGCCTACTCGACAATCGAGACGGGGCTGGCGGATGCGTTGGCGACGGCGACGCGGGATACGGACTCGTCCTGGTACCAGCACTGGCGCGCGGCGATGCGGCACGCCGGCGTCGAGCACTACGGCACGGACGCGCAGGGGGAGCGGCTGGACAAGGCGGTGGGGTATCAGTCGTTGGTGACGCTGATGGAGCGGGGGCACGGGTATGCGCCGGAGATGCTTGAGGATCTGACCGACGACATGATCGCGGCGGAGCGGAAAGAGCCTGGGATCTGGCGGTTGAAGGCGGAGTACGGCGGTCAGCGTGGCGGCTGGTTCGCCAATGATCCGGTGGACGGGATGCTCGGCATCATGAGCCACGATCCGAAGACGGCGGCGCACTATCTGGGCTCGGACGCGCACATGAAGTACCTCATGAAGGAACGGGACTGGAACGTCGTCCTCCACGAGCACGAGGGTGCCAAGGCCAGCACGTATGCGGCGGGCCTTGACGGAGACGATCGTGCGGGCTTCGGGGCGGCTCTGCAGGCGGCGGCGACGGGGATCGACCCGTCCGATGGGCACGGGCACTATGTCGCGCATACCAAGCAGAATGATGCGATCTTCAGGTCGGCGGTGGGGTACCTGGCCGACAGCGGCGACGAGTTCCCACCGTCCCTGCGACAGCCGATGGCCCACATCCTGGTCAACCATGGCGGCACTGTGCATGCCTCGATGAGCGAGGTCGATATCTCGAGGTCGCCGCTGAAGCAGGACCAACTTTTCGAGGTCGTGAAGCAGGTGTCGAAGGACAGGGACGCTTACGGAACGCTGAACGGCGGCCTGAATCAGGCGATGGTCTCAAGCATCCACGCCGACCACTCCAGGTCGACCGAGTCGTTGAGTCGCGCCGGTCGAACAGTTGGCTTCTTGGAAGAAGCCCGTATCCAGGCTGAGGGCGCCCCGAAGGCAGCAGAATTCGGGGCGAAACCTGTTTTCGACAAGGCGATCAGCTATATCCCTGTGGTGAGCGGTGACGTGCAGGAGGGCTTCGACTATGTCACGGGCAAGTGGTTGGAGGATGAGCAGAAGAGGCTGGATGACAAGCAGGCGGACGAGAACTTCCAGGCTTACTCCAGGAGGAATGGCCAACTGATGGCCCTTGCCGATGAATGGGAAAAGACGCATCGGGCGAGCATACTCCGAATTTTCGCCCGAAGGAGGAGATTAGCGACTTTGCGGAAGATGGAATTAACCATGCCCGTGGTGTGTCCGGAGAGCGGCCGACATGAGTCCAGTTTCTCGTAATACGCTCATGGGGGTGTTGGTGCTAGTGCAGTGCGCCTTCGTAGCCTCCTGTGAAAGATCTGTCGAGATTCCCAGAGTGATCTGTGGTACGCAGGTTGACCCGCAGCTCACCCGTCCGTTCCTAACGTCCACTGATGACCTGTACGAGTTCAGTCGCGTTGATCGGTCCGAGGCGGTAACCGCCCCATGTCTGCTTCTTTCGGAGAATGAAACTGTGCTTGGTTTCCGATTCTCGTGGGATGATGATCCGGCGGACCTCATGTATCTGGCCACGGGCACTGGCGCGGTCTCAGGTGTCAGCAGCCCGCGTCCTATCGATTACCGTTACAAGACAATCGTCGGCACCGACGGAGCAATCTCACAGGCCCCCTGCAAAACCAAAGGCGGCAACTACTTCACCCTCACCCTCCAGCTCCCCCAGATCAAACTAACGGACCAAACCCACCGCAAGGACATCGAGAAGTTCATGCGTGCCTACTTTCCGGCCACTATCAGAACTCTTGGGTGTGCGGGAAGCGGTACCCGTTGATGATGCGCGGTTATCGGTATGTGGGGCCTGCCGAGCTGCGGGTCGCTGTGCGGGTGGGGAGTGGCGCGTGTGCCATCGGGTCGGCCGGTGACTTCGATGTCTGGGTGGCGCAGCAAGCGGCGGCTGAGCTGGCGGAGCCCTTCACCTTCGTGATCGGCATGGATGGCTTGCTGCGCCTCGCCCCCCGACGGAGTGAGCACGTGGCCTGCGCCGCAGGCGAGCCGGTGCTGAGCGCCGGTGAGATCGGGTTCGGCAGGGACGCGGGGCGCTGGGTCGTCCGTGAGGTCAGTAATCAGTCGACCGGATACTGCCCGGACGGCTGCTCCTGGCCTGCCGTTGCCCGGGCCCTCGATCGCATCGGAATCGCGCACCAGGATGAGTTCACCCACGAAGTGGTGTTCCGGCGTTGCCCTGGCTGCCAGGAGCACAACATCGTGCGCGAGGGTGAGTTCGTCTGTGTCTTCTGCGGTGCTGCTCTGCCCCAGGCCTGGAATGTCGACCCCGTTGGTTCAGAAGACGGGTAGTGCCGTGAGCGAAGCCCCGTCCACGATGAACACGCGGTTGGCGTCCGCTGTCATCCAGTAGCGGGTGGGGTTCTTGATGATGCGGAAGGTCCAGGTCGTGTTGCGGGCGGGGGAGTCGACGTCGGTGGTGTAGTCCTCGGCGAGGTAGAGGGCGTTCACGCCGCCCTCCGTGGCGTTTACGGAGATGGACCAGAAGCTTTTGCCCTGGATGACCAGAGGGCTGGGCGGGTCGCAGGTGAAGAGGTTGTGGTAGACCCAGTCGGTCGTCTTTCCGGTGCCGATGTCCAGGCGTACCGGGGCGCCGGAGGCGGCGGCGTAGAGGTACTTTCCGTGGATCACGGACGGGCCCCAGCCGATTTTCCGGCCGTCCAGGGGGGCCGGGCCGCGCCACTGCTCCTTGCCGGTCGCCGCGTTGCGGGCCGTGAGGCGTTCGCCGCTGAGGAAGACGTACCGGCCCGCCGCGCTGACCTTGACTCTGCCGTCGGCCTGGGCGGACAGGGACCAGGCCGTACGGCCGTCGTTCGTGTGCACGGCGAGGACGTCACCGTCCTCGGTGGTGACGAGCAGGACGCCCTGGGCCACCAGGCCGCGCGTTCCGGTCGGTGTGCCGAGGGCGGGGCCTTTCGCCCTGGTCCAGCGGACTCTGCCGTCGGATCGGCCGATGGCGCGCAGCCGGCCGTCGTCGGTCACCACGTACACCGCCTCGTCGTCCGCGGCGAGGACGGAGGCGGCGTCGGCGCGGGCCGTCCACTTCGGTTCACCGGTCGACGCCACGAAGGTCAGCAGGGTGCCGTCGTCGGCCACGGCCGCGATCAGGCGGTCGGAGAGGGAGACGTAGTGGCTGGTGGCCACGGCTTCGGGGGCCGACCAACGGGGCTTGCCGTCGACCACGTTCAGGGCCGAGACGCCTCCCTTCGGGTTGCCGACGATCAGGACGTCGCGTACCGGGAGGGGTGCCGGGGTCTCGGTGCTGAGGGCTGAAGCGCGGTGCCAGATCGGGTCCGGGGTCTGGCCCACCACGTAGTCGCCTTTGGACGCCGAGAGAGGGCGCGCCTGAGGGGTTGGTGCTGCCGGCGGGATGTCGAAGGGGGCGTTGCGGTTGCGGCGCCAGAGCCACCACGTCGTGCCGCCCGCGCCGGCCACCGCGACCGGGGCGCCGATTGTGAGGGCCTTCAGCAGGCGGCGGCGGGGGAGGCCGCCCGGTGCGCTGGTGCCGGGCAGCGTGGTCAGCTCGTGCAGGGCGCGTTCGCGTCGTTGGATGTCCTCGGCGATGGGGCCCTGGCGCCATACGCGGTCCGTGCCGCGCGGCGGGGCGAACGCCTGCGCGATCGCGGTCGGAGTGGGGCGGTGCGCGGGATCCTTGGTCAGGCAGGGGGCGATCAAGGTCTGGAGGACGGGCGGGACGCCGTCCATGCGGGGCGTGCCGTGGACGACCTCGTACTGCACGGCGGCGACGTGCGAACCGTCGTAGGGGCGCCGGCCGCTCGCCGCGTACACCAGCAGGGCGCCCAGAGAGAAGACGTCGGCGGGTGGGCCGACTCGGTGGCCGAGGGCCTGTTCCGGCGCGCCGAACCCCGGAGTGACCGGCACCTGCCCGGTGGTGGTGAGGGTGAGCCCGTGTTCGGGACGGGCGATGCCGAAGTCGATGATGCGTGGGCCCGTCGAGGTGAGCACCACGTTCGCCGGCTTCAGGTCGCGGTGCACCAGGCCCGCCGCGTGGATGTCCCGCAGCGCCCGCGCCAGGGCGGTTGCGAGGGCCCGCACGGCGTTGTCGTCCAGGGGGCCGCGCGCGGTGACGGCTTCCTCCAGGGTCGGGCCGGTGAGGAACTCGGTCGCGATCCAGGGGCGGCCGCCCTCGGTCTCGGTGTCCAGGACGCGGGCCACGCCCGGGCCGGTGACCGCCTGCGCCATCCGGGCCTCGCGGACGAAGCGCTGGACCAGGTGGGGGTCGTCCGCCAGGTGGCGGTGCAGCACCTTCACGGCGGCCATGCGTCCGGCGCGGTCCTGGCCGAAGTAGACCCTGCCCATGCCGCCCTCGCCGAGCACGCCGAGGAGTCGGTAGGGCCCGAGCCGGATCGGGTCCCCGGTGTCCAGTGGCTTCATGTCCGGTACTGCTTTCCGTGGGTCTCGGGGGGGCTCAGAGAAGGGGGTAGCCCGCCGCGTACTGCTCGCCCACGGCGATCAGGCGGCGGGAGGGCTCGTGGGCGAAGTAGCGCGCCGACGCGGACGCTCTGACCAGGTGGGTCGTGGCGCCGTCGGCCAGGTCCACGGCCGCCAGCCGCGACGACGCCGTGCGGTACACGTAGGCGATGCCCACGACCGGAGGAGCCGCGAGGTCGGCAGTGGTGGCACCGCCCGTCTTCTCGGCCCAGCGCGGCTCGCCGCTGCGGGCGTCGACGGCGAGGACTCCGTGGCCCGCCTGCACCGCGTACACCACCCCGTCCCTCACGGCCGGAGGGCTGTACTCGGCTCCGGCGCCGCCCTTGTCGTACTGCCAGGCGACCTTGCCGTCGTCCAGGCCGAGGGCCAGCAGCCGGCCCGCCGACGGATACACGTGCAGGTCGTCGACGGCCAGGTGGGCCCGGCTGAAGGCGGGCTGCCGGCTGTCGAGCGGGCGGCTCCACAGCAGCCGGCCGGTGCGGGTGCTGCGCACGACCAGCTCCGTCGCGCCGTCGGCCGACTGCTGGACGAGGACGAGGCGCTCGCCGGACACCTGGGCCGACAGGAAGTGCAGCCGCTCGGAGCCGTCGGGCCGTGCGGGGAGCGGGACGTCCCACAGTGTGCGCCGGGCGCGGATGTCGAGGGCGAGCAGATGCCAGGCCTGGTCCTTGCGGAAGGCGGTGTTCGCCTCGCGCCACTGGGGGCCCTTGCCGCCGACCGCGTAGACGACGGTGTCCGTGGCGCACAGCAGATGGGTGCCGTAGAGGTCGCCGTTGAGGTCCTCCCGTTCGAGGAGCGGGTCTCCGACCTTTCCGTCGGCCAGGCCGACCGGGCAGACCGTCAGCGGAGCGGCCGCGTCCGCGGCGTAGTCGAGCGTGTGGATCCGCTTGCCGTCGGTGGCCGTACGACGCCCGAACCAGGGTCCGGAGTCGGGCCACAGCGTCTTGCCGTTCCTCGGGTCCAGGCCCTTGACGTCGTACGCGCCGACGGCCACCAGCCCGTCGAGCAGCAGCGGGGTCGGCGGAAGCAGCGGGGGGTCGCCGTAGTCCGCGACCACCTGCCAGCGCAGGTCCCACGCGGGCTTCGCGGAGCGGGTCGGCCCGGGCCGCGCCGAAGTGCCGCCGTCGTCGTGGCCGAGCCAGGCCCAGGCGCCCGCTCCGGCCGCGGCGACGCCGAGGGCCGTGCCTGCGCCGATGCTCAGCAGCCTGCGGCGGGACGGCCGCGCCGGGGTGCTGTCGGGCACGGTCCCGGGAAGGCCCCGGCCGGGCGGGGGCGGGAGTCGGCGTGGCTCGACCCGCCAGACCGCGGTGGCGCGCCGGGCGATGTCGGTGAGGACGGGCTCCGGCAGGCAGCGCGCGAAGTCGCCCTCGCCGTCGTCGAGTTGCGACCGCAGCCAGGCGGTCGTGGGACGCTGCCGCGGGTCCTTGTCGAAGCACGGCCGCAGGACCTGGACGAGGCCGGCCGGGACCCCGGTCAGGTCCGGCTCCGCGTACCGCACCCGGTACAGCAGATCCGCGGCCTGCCCCGCGCCGAAGGGGCCCCTGCCCGTCGAGGCGAAGACCAGCACCCCCGCCAGCGCGAACACGTCCCCGGCCGACGTGTGCTCTCCGCCCGTCGCCTGCTCGGGCGACATGAAGGCGGGCGTGCCCGCGGCGGCTCCGGCGCGGGTCAGGCGGTCGTCCCCGATCGCCCGGGCGATACCGAAGTCGATGACCTTGGGGCCGTCGGCCGTCAGCATGATGTTGGACGGCTTCAGATCGCGGTGGACGACTTCCGACTCGTGCAGTCGGCCCAGCGCCTCGCACAGGCGGGAGCCGAGGGCGCGTACCGCTCGTTCCGGCAGCGGTCCGCCCAGCCGGACGGCGTCGTCGAGGGGCGGCCCGATGACGTACTCGGTGGCCAGCCAGGGCGTCTCGTGGACCGCGTCGGCGTCGAATACCCGCGCGCCGTGGTGACCGCCGATGACCCGGGCGGCGTCGGTCTCCAACCGGAAGCGGGTGTGCAGGACCGGGTCGGCGGCCGTACGGGCGTGCATGGTCTTGACGGCGGCGACGCGGCCGGTGTCCGAGCGGCCGAGGTAGACGGTGCCCATGCCGCCGCTGCCGAGACGGGCGACGAGGTGGTAGGCGCCGAGCTGCTCGGGGTCGTCGTGCGCGAGGGGGGAGAACATCAGGGGAGCCGCACCTCCGCCACGGGCTCGGGCAGTTGTGCCGCGAGGACGTCAGCCGACTGGCGGGCGAGGGCGGCGACGACCGGCGCCGGCAGCGGGAAGAGCGGCCCGCCGTCGAGGACCGTGGGCACCGGTGAGGTCGCGGGCGGCAGCAGCGCGGCCGAGAGGTCGGCCGCCGAGGGCCGTCGGGCCGCGTCCCGGGACAGACAGGCCGTGATGGGGGCGCGCAGTGTCTCCGGGAGTTCGTCCCGCTCGGGGACGGTGTGCCCGGTGCTCGCGTACGACAGCACGGCACCGAGGGCGTGGACATCGCCCAGCGGGCGCGGCCGGCCGCCCTGTGCCTGCTCCGGGGGCAGGCACCCCGGGTCCAGCCCCGGCGCTCCATGGCGCTGCGCACCGTCCGGGCCCACGGCTCGCACCGCCCCGAAGCAGGCCAGCTGCGGCCCGTCGGTGCCGAGCAGTACGGCGGCCGGTGACAGACCGGCGTGGGTCACGTCCTGAGCGTGGGCCACGGCCAGCGCCGAAGCCAGGGCCGCCCCCAGCGCTCGTACGACCGCCTCCGGCAGGGGACCGCCGTGGGCGGCGAGTGCGGCGGGCAGCGGGAGCACGGGGACGTACGGGATCGCGTACCAGGGAGGCGTCGTGGACCCGTCGACCTCCGTCACGGGCGCGAAGCCGGGGAGCGACAGCCGGCGGGCGCTCTCCGCCTCGGCCGCCCAGTGGGCGGGATCCGCGCCGGGCTGCGGGACGCAGGCGATGACCGTGCGCCGGCCGTCGGCGCTGCGGGCTAGGTAGCGGCGGTCGGGCGTCCGCTGCTGCTCGCTTCGGGAGTCGACCCCCGCCAGGACCACGTAGGGCCCGATCCGCGTCGGGTCGTCATGACGCAGGTGCTCCATGCGCGCCAGTCCCCCTGAATGTCGGCACAGGGGTTCGATCTTAGTGGGGGCCATGCCAAGCCCCGTCGGCGCGCCGGGTTTCTGCACCGAACCCGCACGCCGGTTTGACCTGCGTCACTCCCGGGGTATTGTCTCCGGCTCGATTGGCCAGGCCCCCGCCGCATATGGCAGACTGTCCGAGTTGCTCGGTCGAGTGTTGATGCTGCGCGCCTCCCGCCGGGAGGACCGAAAGCGAGTCCCACAGTACTCGTCGCCCTAACTGCCTGCGGGCAGCGCTGGGGCGGACGTACGGGAATCTTTCGGGAAGTGTCAGTGCAGCACCGGCCAGGCGCCCGGTGGGCCTTCCGCCCCTGGCTTGCGGTTCCGGAAGGGCCGTGTGCATTCCCCGCAGGGATGTTCGAACAAGGGGCATCTGTGTCAGCGGGAGCGCGACACGCCCGACCGCGTGGGTCGGAGGACGGGAAGACGGAACACCGGGTTCCAGAGCGTTAGAGAGACAGGACTACGGAGTAGCCATGGCGGGACAGAAGATCCGCATCCGGCTCAAGGCCTACGACCACGAGGTCATCGACTCCTCGGCGAAGAAGATCGTCGAGACGGTGACCCGCACTGGTGCGTCGGTCGCGGGCCCGGTGCCGCTGCCCACTGAGAAGAACGTGTACTGCGTCATCAAGTCGCCGCACAAGTACAAGGACTCGCGCGAGCACTTCGAGATGCGCACGCACAAGCGCCTGATCGACATTCTCGACCCCACCCCCAAGACCGTTGACTCTCTGATGCGACTCGACCTCCCGGCCGGTGTCGACATCGAGATCAAGCTCTGAGGGTCGGTGAGCTGAGAATGGCTAAGCAGATCAAGGGCATCCTGGGCGAGAAGCTCGGCATGACGCAGGTGTGGGACGAGAACAACCGCGTTGTTCCGGTCACCGTCGTCAAGGCCGGCCCCAACGTCGTCACCCAGGTCCGTACGAACGATGTCGACGGCTACGAGTCCGTCCAGATCGCTTTCGGCGAGATCGACCCGCGCAAGGTGAACAAGCCCCTCAAGGGCCACTTCGCCAAGGCCGACGTCACCCCGCGTCGTCACCTCGTCGAGATCCGCACCGCGGACGCCTCCGAGTACACGCTCGGCCAGGAGATCACCGCTGAGGTGTTCGAGGCCGGTATCAAGGTCGACGTCACCGGCAAGAGCAAGGGCAAGGGCTTCGCCGGTGTCATGAAGCGTCACAACTTCAAGGGCCTCGGCGCCGGACACGGCACCCAGCGCAAGCACCGCTCGCCCGGTTCCATCGGTGGCTGCGCCACCCCGGGCCGCGTGTTCAAGGGCCTCCGCATGGCGGGTCGCATGGGCAACGAGCGGGTCACCACCCAGAACCTGACCGTCCACGCCGTTGACGCGGAGAAGGGTCTGCTGCTCATCAAGGGCGCGGTTCCCGGTCCGAACGGCGGCCTCGTCCTGGTCCGCACCGCGGCCAAGGGGGCCTGAGGTAACCGATGAGCACTGTTGACATCCTTTCGCCGGCGGGCGAGAAGGCCGGTTCCGTCGAGCTCCCCGCGGAGATCTTCGACGTGGAGAAGATCAGCATTCCGCTGATCCACCAGGTCGTCGTCGCGCAGCTGGCCGCTGCCCGTCAGGGCACGCACAAGACCAAGACCCGTGGCGAAGTCCGTGGTGGTGGCAAGAAGCCGTACCGCCAGAAGGGCACCGGCCGCGCCCGTCAGGGCTCGACCCGCGCGCCGCAGTTCGCCGGTGGTGGCGTCGTGCACGGTCCCGTGCCGCGTGACTACTCGCAGCGCACCCCGAAGAAGATGAAGGCCGCGGCCCTGCGCCACGCCCTCACCGACCGGGCGCGTCACAACCGCATCCACGTCGTCTCCGGCGTGGTCGAGGGTGCGAACCCGTCCACCAAGGCCGCGAAGAGCCTGTTCGGCAAGATCTCGGAGCGCAAGAACCTGCTCCTGATCGTCGAGCGCGCCGACGAGGCCGCGTGGCTGTCCGCCCGCAACCTGCCCCAGGTCCACATCCTGGAGCCGGGCCAGCTGAACACGTACGACGTTCTCGTCTCGGACGACGTGGTCTTCACCCAGGCCGCTTTCGAGTCCTTCGTGTCTGGCCCCAAGGCCGCTGACACCGAAGGGAGCGAGGCCTGATGGCTACGCGTCACCCGAGCATTGCCTCCAAGGCTGCGAAGGCCGCCAAGGCCGCGCGCGTCGCCAAGGCGCGTCGCCACGCCGCCGAGGGCAAGAACACCGTCGAGACCCCGCTGAGCAAGTCCTTCACGGACCCCCGTGACGTGCTGCTCAAGCCGGTCGTCTCGGAGAAGAGCTACGCGCTCCTCGACGAGAACAAGTACACGTTCGTCGTCGCCCCGGGCGCTAACAAGACCCAGATCAAGCAGGCCGTCCAGGCGGTCTTCGACGTCAAGGTCACCGGGGTCAACACGATCAACCGTCAGGGCAAGCGCAAGCGCACGAAGACCGGCTTCGGTCAGCGTGCGGGCAGCAAGCGCGCGATCGTGACCCTCGCCGAGGGCGACCGTATCGACATCTTCGGCGGTCCGACCGCCTAAGGGCGGTCCGGATCGTCCGATATCGGACGAGGACTGAGAAATGGGAATCCGCAAGTACAAGCCGACTACGCCGGGCCGTCGTGGCGCCAGCGTCGCCGACTTCGTCGAGGTCACGCGGTCCACGCCGGAGAAGTCGCTGGTCCGCCCCCTGCACAGCAAGGGCGGCCGTAACAACGCCGGTCGTGTGACCGTTCGCCACCAGGGTGGCGGACACAAGCGCGCCTACCGAGTGATCGACTTCCGTCGTCACGACAAGGACGGCGTGCCGGCGAAGGTCGCGCACATCGAGTACGACCCCAACCGCACCGCGCGCATCGCGCTGCTGCACTACGCCGACGGCGAGAAGCGCTACATCCTCGCCCCGCGCAACCTGCAGCAGGGTGACCGCATCGAGAACGGTCCCGGGGCCGACATCAAGCCGGGCAACAACCTGGCCCTCCGCAACATCCCGGTCGGTACCACGATCCACGCGATCGAGCTCCGTCCCGGTGGCGGTGCCAAGTTCGCCCGCTCCGCCGGTGCCTCCGTGCAGCTGCTCGCGAAGGAGGGCACCTACGCCCACCTGCGCATGCCGTCCGGCGAGGTCCGCCTGGTCGACGTCCGCTGCCGCGCCACCATCGGTGAGGTCGGCAACGCCGAGCAGAGCAACATCAACTGGGGTAAGGCCGGCCGTAAGCGGTGGCTGGGCGTTCGCCCGACCGTCCGTGGTGTCGTGATGAACCCGGTTGACCACCCGCACGGTGGTGGTGAGGGCCGGACCTCCGGTGGTCGCCACCCTGTGTCCCCGTGGGGCAAGAAGGAAGGCCGTACTCGTTCGCCCAAGAAGGCGTCGAACAAGTACATCGTCCGCCGCCGCAAGACGAACAAGAAGCGCTAAGGACGGGTTGAGATGCCTCGTAGCCTGAAGAAGGGGCCCTTCGTCGACGACCACCTCATCAAGAAGGTGGACGCCCAGAACGAAGCCGGCACCAAGAACGTCATCAAGACCTGGTCCCGCCGCTCGATGATCGTCCCGGCCATGCTCGGCCACACGCTGGCGGTGCACAACGGCAAGACCCACATCCCGGTGTTCGTCACCGAGTCGATGGTCGGCCACAAGCTCGGCGAGTTCTCGCCGACCCGCACCTTCCGGGGCCACGTCAAGGAAGACCGGAAGTCGAAGCGCCGCTAGTAGCGGATCGCATTCAGACACGTAAGTAACTCTGAAGGGACAACCATGGAAGCCAGGGCCCAGGCGCGGTACATCCGCGTCACGCCCATGAAGGCCCGCCGTGTGGTGGACCTCATCCGTGGCATGGACGCCACGGAGGCCCAGGCTGTTCTGCGATTCGCTCCGCAGGCAGCCTCCGTGCCGGTCGGCAAGGTGCTCGACAGCGCCATCGCCAACGCCGCGCACAACTACGACCACACGGACGCCTCCTCGCTGTTCATCAGCGAGGCGTACGTCGACGAGGGCCCGACCCTGAAGCGGTTCCGTCCGCGTGCCCAGGGCCGTGCCTACCGGATCCGCAAGCGGACCAGCCACATCACCGTGGTCGTCAGCAGCAAGGAAGGAACCCGGTAATGGGCCAGAAGGTAAACCCGCACGGGTTCCGGCTCGGTGTCACGACCGACTTCAAGTCGCGTTGGTACGCCGACAAGCTGTACAAGGACTACGTCAAGGAAGACGTCGCCATCCGTCGGATGATGACGTCCGGCATGGAGCGCGCCGGTATCTCGAAGGTTGAGATCGAGCGCACCCGTGACCGCGTGCGGGTGGACATCCACACCGCTCGTCCGGGCATCGTCATCGGCCGCCGTGGCGCCGAGGCCGACCGCATCCGCGGCGACCTCGAGAAGCTCACGGGCAAGCAGGTCCAGCTGAACATCCTCGAGGTCAAGAACCCCGAGACGGACGCTCAGCTGGTTGCTCAGGCCGTTGCCGAGCAGCTCTCCTCCCGCGTCTCCTTCCGCCGCGCCATGCGTAAGAGCATGCAGTCGGCGATGAAGGCCGGCGCCAAGGGCATCAAGATCCAGTGCGGTGGCCGCCTCGGCGGCGCCGAGATGTCCCGCTCGGAGTTCTACCGCGAGGGCCGCGTGCCCCTGCACACGCTCCGTGCGAACGTGGACTACGGCTTCTTCGAGGCCAAGACGACCTTCGGCCGTATCGGTGTGAAGGTCTGGATCTACAAGGGCGACGTCAAGAACATCGCCGAGGTCCGCGCCGAGAACGCTGCGGCCCGTGCGGGTAACCGCCCGGCCCGTGGTGGTGCCGACCGCCCGGCCCGTGGTGGCCGTGGTGGCGAGCGGCGCGGTCGCAAGCCGCAGCAGGCTGCCGGCGCCGAGGCCCCCAAGGCCGAGGCTCCCGCGTCCGCTCCGGCTGAGAGCACCGGAACGGAGGCCTGACCGACATGCTGATCCCCCGTAGGGTCAAGCACCGCAAGCAGCACCACCCGAAGCGCAGCGGCGCTGCCAAGGGTGGCACGACGGTTGCGTTCGGCGAGTACGGCATCCAGGCGCTCACCCCGGCGTACGTGACGAACCGTCAGATCGAGGCCGCTCGTATCGCCATGACGCGTCACATCAAGCGTGGTGGCAAGGTCTGGATCAACATCTACCCGGACCGTCCCCTCACCAAGAAGCCTGCCGAGACCCGCATGGGTTCCGGTAAGGGTTCCCCGGAGTGGTGGATCGCCAACGTCAAGCCCGGACGCGTCATGTTCGAGCTGTCGTACCCCAACGAGAAGATCGCCCGTGAGGCGCTGACCCGTGCGGCCCACAAGCTGCCGATGAAGTGCCGGATCGTCAAGCGCGAGGCAGGTGAAGCGTGATGTCGGCCGGTACCAAGGCGTCCGAGCTGCGCGAGCTGGGCAACGAGGAGCTTCTGGGCAAGCTCCGCGAGGCCAAGGAAGAGCTGTTCAACCTCCGCTTCCAGGCGGCGACGGGTCAGCTCGAGAACCATGGCCGTCTGAAGGCGGTCCGCAAGGACATCGCGCGGATCTACACCCTGATGCGCGAGCGTGAGCTGGGCATCGAAACGGTGGAGAACGCCTGATGAGCGAGAAGAACGTGACTGAGAACGCAGAGGCGCGCGGTTTCCGCAAGACCCGTGAGGGTCTCGTCGTCAGCGACAAGATGGACAAGACCGTCGTCGTCGCTGTCGAGGACCGCGTCAAGCACGCGCTGTACGGCAAGGTCATCCGCCGTACCAACAAGCTCAAGGCGCACGACGAGCAGAACGCTGCGGGTGTCGGCGACCGCGTCCTCCTCATGGAGACCCGGCCGCTGTCCGCGACGAAGCGCTGGCGCGTCGTCGAGATCCTCGAGAAGGCCAAGTAATTTCCTGCGGGCAAACCCGCAGGACAGTTCCGCCAGGCTCCGCAGGGGCTCTCGTATGAGGCCCCTGCGGGGAACCGGCAGACAAACAGGAGATAGACGTGATCCAGCAGGAGTCGCGACTGCGCGTCGCCGACAACACTGGTGCGAAGGAAATCCTTTGCATCCGTGTGCTCGGTGGCTCCGGTCGCCGCTACGCGGGCATCGGTGACGTCATCGTCGCCACCGTCAAGGACGCGATCCCCGGTGGCAACGTGAAGAAGGGTGACGTCGTCAAGGCGGTCATCGTTCGCACCGTCAAGGAGCGCCGCCGTCCGGACGGCTCGTACATCCGCTTCGACGAGAACGCCGCCGTCATTCTGAAGAACGACGGCGACCCTCGCGGCACCCGCATCTTCGGCCCGGTCGGGCGTGAGCTGCGCGAGAAGAAGTTCATGAAGATCATCTCGCTGGCTCCGGAGGTGCTGTAAGCATGAAGATCAAGAAGGGCGACCTGGTCCAGGTCATCACCGGCAAGGACAAGGGCAAGCAGGGCAAGGTCATTGCCGCTTACCCGCGCGAGGAGCGTGTCCTGGTCGAGGGTGTCAACCGGGTCAAGAAGCACACCAAGGCCGGCCCGACCGCCAGCGGTTCGCAGGCCGGCGGCATCGTGACCACCGAGGCCCCCATCCACGTGTCCAACGTTCAGCTGGTCGTGGAGAAGGACGGCAACAAGGTCGTCACGCGTGTCGGTTACCGCTTCGACGACGAGGGCAACAAGATCCGCGTTGCCAAGCGGACGGGTGAGGACATCTGATGGCTACCACCACCACTCCGCGTCTGAAGCAGAAGTACCGCGAGGAGATCGCGGGCAAGCTGCGTGACGAGTTCAAGTACGAGAACGTCATGCAGATCCCCGGCCTCGTCAAGATCGTGGTCAACATGGGTGTGGGCGACGCCGCCCGCGACTCCAAGCTGATCGAGGGCGCCATCCGCGACCTCACCACGATCACCGGCCAGAAGCCGCAGGTCACCAAGGCCCGCAAGTCCATCGCGCAGTTCAAGCTGCGTGAGGGCCAGCCGATCGGTGCCCACGTCACGCTTCGTGGCGACCGCATGTGGGAGTTCCTGGACCGCACCCTGTCGCTCGCGCTCCCGCGCATCCGCGACTTCCGCGGCCTGTCCCCCAAGCAGTTCGACGGCCGTGGCAACTACACCTTCGGTCTCACGGAGCAGGTCATGTTCCACGAGATCGACCAGGACAAGATCGACCGCGTCCGGGGTATGGACATCACCGTGGTCACCACGGCGACCAACGACGCTGAGGGCCGCGCGCTCCTTCGTCACCTCGGCTTCCCGTTCAAGGAGGCGTGAGCGAGATGGCGAAGAAGGCTCTGATCGCTAAGGCTGCTCGCAAGCCCAAGTTCGGTGTGCGTGGCTACACGCGCTGCCAGCGCTGCGGCCGTCCGCACTCCGTGTACCGCAAGTTCGGCCTCTGCCGCGTGTGCCTTCGTGAGATGGCTCACCGTGGCGAGCTGCCGGGCGTGACCAAGAGCTCCTGGTAATCCCCGCTTTTTAGGGATTCCTGAAGCTCTCGGTAAGCATCTGGGTCGGCAGGGGCCCTTCTCCGCATGCCGTAGGCTTGCGGGGTTGGGCGTCTGCCGCGCCCGTACGACTTACTACGCCGTAGGTCCACCGCGCCGCACCCGTCCCGTCTCGGATCGGGGAGAGGGATGGCGCACCAGGAAACCCCGGCGAGAGAGGCCGAAGGCCAATTCATGACCATGACTGATCCGATCGCAGACATGCTTACGCGTCTGCGGAACGCGAACTCGGCATACCACGACTCCGTGACGATGCCGGCATCGAAGATCAAGTCGCACATCGCGGAGATCCTCCAGCAGGAGGGCTTCATCACGGGCTGGCGCGTCGAGGATGCCGAGGTCGGCAAGAACCTCGTCCTCGAGCTGAAGTTCGGCCCGAACCGTGAGCGCTCCATCGCGGGCATCAAGCGGATCTCCAAGCCCGGTCTCCGGGTGTACGCGAAGTCCACCAACCTGCCGAAGGTGCTCGGCGGCCTGGGCGTGGCCATCATCTCCACGTCCCACGGGCTCCTCACCGACAAGCAGGCCGGCAAGAAGGGCGTGGGTGGGGAAGTCCTCGCCTACGTCTGGTAGCGGAAGGGAACGGAGGAAACAGCTATGTCGCGTATTGGCAAGCTCCCCATCACGGTTCCCGCCGGCGTGGACGTCACCATCGACGGCAGCACGGTCGCGGTCAAGGGCCCCAAGGGCGAGCTGACCCACACCATCGTTGCGCCGATCGAGATCGTCAAGAACGAGGACGGCACCCTCCAGGTGACCCGTCCCAACGACGAGCGTCAGAACAAGGCCCTGCACGGCCTGTCCCGCACGCTGGTGGCGAACATGATCACCGGCGTGACCCAGGGTTACGTGAAGAAGCTCGAGATCAGTGGTGTCGGTTACCGCGTGACCGCCAAGGGTTCGAACCTGGAGTTCGCTCTGGGCTACAGCCACCCGATCACCGTCGAGGCCCCCGAGGGCATCACCTTCAAGGTGGAGGCCCCCACCCGGTTCTCGGTCGAGGGCATCGACAAGCAGAAGGTCGGCGAGGTTGCGGCCAACATCCGCAAGCTGCGCAAGCCCGACCCGTACAAGGCCAAGGGCGTCAAGTACGAGGGCGAAGTCATCCGCCGCAAGGTCGGAAAGGCGGGTAAGTAAGCCATGGCATACGGGCAGAAGATCCTGAAGGGCGACGCCTACAAGCGCGCCGCGATCAAGCGCCGTCACATCCGGATCCGCAAGAACCTTTCCGGTACGGCGGAGCGTCCCCGTCTGGTCGTGACCCGCTCCAACCGCCACATCGTGGCGCAGGTGATCGACGACCTGAAGGGCCACACCCTGGCGTCGGCGTCCACGCTGGACACGTCGATCCGCGGTGGCGAGGGCGACAAGTCCGCGCAGGCCAAGCAGGTCGGCGCCCTGGTCGCCGAGCGTGCCAAGGCCGCCGGTGTCGAGGCTGTCGTGTTCGACCGTGGTGGCAACCAGTACGCCGGGCGCATTGCCGCCCTGGCGGACGCCGCCCGCGAAGCCGGGCTCAAGTTCTGAGCCTGCCGTAGCTAGCGGAAACAGAGAGAGGTAATTCCAATGGCTGGACCCCAGCGCCGCGGTGGCGGTGCCGGTGGCGGCGAGCGGCGGGACCGGAAGGGCCGTGACGGCGGCGCTGCTGCCGCCGAGAAGACCGCGTACGTTGAGCGCGTTGTCGCGATCAACCGCGTCGCCAAGGTTGTGAAGGGTGGTCGTCGCTTCAGCTTCACCGCGCTGGTCGTGGTGGGCGACGGTGACGGCACCGTGGGTGTCGGTTACGGCAAGGCCAAGGAGGTGCCGGCCGCCATCGCCAAGGGTGTTGAGGAGGCCAAGAAGCACTTCTTCAAGGTCCCCCGTATCCAGGGCACCATCCCCCACCCCATCCAGGGTGAGAAGGCTGCCGGCGTCGTGCTGCTCAAGCCCGCGTCCCCGGGTACCGGTGTTATCGCCGGTGGTCCGGTGCGTGCCGTGCTCGAGTGCGCCGGTATCCACGACATCCTGTCGAAGTCGCTCGGCTCCGACAACGCGATCAACATCGTGCACGCGACCGTGGAGGCCCTGAAGGGCCTGCAGCGTCCCGAGGAGGTCGCGGCCCGCCGTGGTCTGCCGCTCGAGGACGTCGCTCCCGCGGCTCTGCTGCGTGCGCGTGCCGGGGCGGGTGCGTGATGGCTCAGCTCAAGATCACGCAGGTCAAGTCCTACATCGGCAGCAAGCAGAACCACCGCGACACCCTGCGCTCCCTTGGTCTCAAGGGCATCAACACGCAGGTCGTCAAGGAGGACCGCCCCGAGTTCCGCGGCATGGTGCACACCGTCCGCCACCTCGTGACGGTCGAGGAGGTCGACTGATCATGGCGGAGCAGAACCCGCTCAAGATCCACAACCTCCGTCCCGCCCCGGGCGCCAAGACCGCCAAGACCCGTGTCGGTCGTGGTGAGGCGTCGAAGGGTAAGACGGCCGGTCGTGGTACCAAGGGTACGAAGGCCCGTTACCAGGTTCCGGAGCGCTTCGAGGGTGGCCAGATGCCGCTCCACATGCGCCTCCCGAAGCTGAAGGGCTTCAAGAACCCGTTCAAGACCGAGTACCAGGTCGTGAACCTCGACAAGCTGGCCGCGCTCTACCCTGAGGGTGGAGAGGTCACCGTCGAGGGCCTCGTGGCCAAGGGTGCCGTTCGCAAGAACAGCCTCGTCAAGGTCCTCGGCCAGGGCGAGGTCTCCGTGGCGCTGCAGGTGACGGTCGACGCCGTCTCCGGCTCCGCCAAGGAGAAGATCACCGCCGCAGGCGGTACGGTCACCGAGCTCATCTGAGCTTGAGGACGTAAAGCGATCCCGACCGGGGGTACCTCACACCGAGGTATCCCCGGTCGGTCGTTCCAAGGGGGGCAGTGTCGCCGGTAAGGTGGCCTGCACTGTTCTTTTTCCGTATCCGTCGAACCTCAAGACCGTCACCCTTGACGCAGTTGCGCGGGGGTCGCAGGAGGCACCGTGCTCACCGCGTTCGCCCGGGCGTTCAGGACGCCCGACCTGCGCAAGAAGCTGCTGTTCACGCTGGCCATCATCGTGGTCTATCGGGTCGGTACCCACATCCCGATCCCGGGCGTCAACTACAAGGCCGTCCAGCAGTGCATGGACGAGGCGTCCGCCAACCAGGGCCTCTTCGGACTGGTCAACATGTTCAGCGGTGGCGCACTGCTGCAGATCACGATCTTCGCGCTCGGGATCATGCCGTACATCACGGCGAGCATCATCCTTCAGCTGCTGACCGTGGTCATCCCGCGTCTGGAAGCCCTGAAGAAGGAGGGCCAGGCGGGTACGGCGAAGATCACCCAGTACACCCGGTACCTGACGGTGGCGCTGGCCATCCTGCAGGGCACGGGTCTGGTGGCCACCGCCCGCAGTGGTGCGCTGTTCAACGGCTGCCAGGTCGCCAACTCGATCGTCCCGGACCAGGCGATCTTCACCACCATCACCATGGTCATCTGCATGACCGCCGGTACGGCCGTCGTGATGTGGCTCGGTGAGCTGATCACCGACCGCGGCATCGGCAACGGCATGTCGATCCTGATGTTCATCTCGATCGCCGCCACCTTCCCGTCCGCGCTGTGGGCCATCAAGAAGCAGGGCTCCCTGGCCGGCGGCTGGATCGAGTTCGGCACGGTCATCCTGGTCGGCCTGGTCATGGTGGCGCTCGTCGTCTTCGTGGAGCAGGCCCAGCGCCGCATCCCGGTGCAGTACGCGAAGCGCATGATCGGACGTCGTTCCTACGGTGGTACGTCCACGTACATCCCGCTCAAGGTGAACCAGGCGGGTGTGATTCCCGTCATCTTCGCCTCGTCGCTGCTCTACATCCCGGCGCTGGTCGCGCAGTTCTCGGGGAGCAACTCGAGCTGGAAGCAGTGGATCCAGAACAACCTGACCAAGGGTGACCACCCGATTTACATCACTCTGTACTTCTTGCTCATCGTTTTCTTCGCGTTCTTCTACGTGGCGATCTCCTTCAACCCCGAGGAAGTCGCCGACAACATGAAGAAGTATGGTGGCTTCATCCCGGGCATCCGGGCTGGCCGACCGACCGCTGAGTACCTGAGCTACGTGCTCAACCGGATCACCTGGCCGGGTTCGCTGTATCTGGGTCTGATCGCTCTCGTGCCAACAATGGCGTTGGTCGGGTTCAATGCCTCGAACAACTTCCCCTTCGGCGGTACCAGCATCCTGATCATCGTGGGTGTCGGTCTCGAGACGGTGAAGCAGATCGAGAGCCAGCTCCAGCAGCGCAATTACGAAGGGTTCCTCCGCTGATGCGTATCGTCCTCGTCGGGCCGCCCGGTGCCGGTAAGGGAACGCAAGCCGTCCGGCTCGCAGAGAAGCTGGCCATCCCGCACATCTCCACCGGCGACCTGTTCCGGGCCAACATCAGCCAGCAGACCGAGTTGGGCAAGCTCGCGAAGTCCTACATGGACGCCGGCAACCTCGTACCCGACGAGGTCACCATCGCGATGGCCAAGGACCGGATGGAGCAGCCCGACGCGGAGAACGGCTTCCTGCTGGACGGCTTCCCGCGCAACGTCTCGCAGGCCGAGGCGCTGGACCGGCTGCTGGACGAAGAGAGCATCAAGCTGGACGCCGTCCTGGACCTGGAGGTCCCGGAGGAGGAGGTCGTCAAGCGGATCGCCGGCCGGCGCATCTGCCGCAACGACTCGTCCCACGTCTTCCACGTGACGTACAGCCCGCCGAAGCAGGCCGGCGTGTGCGACGTCTGCGGCGGTGAGCTGTACCAGCGCGACGACGACTCCGAGGAGACCGTCCGCACGCGGCTGGAGGTCTACCACACGCAGACCGAGCCGATCATCGACTACTACAAGGCGCAGGGCCTGGTCGTGACGATCTCCTCCCTGGGTCCGGTGGACGAGATCACGCAGCGGGCGCTGGAGGCGCTCAAGCGCGAGAAGGCCGAGAACAAGTAGATCGCGGTCCTTCCGGCCGCGGTGCCCAGCCCGGGCGCCGCGGCCGTAGTGTTGTGTAGGTAACCCAGTCGACCTGAGTGACGGAGAGCGCAGGCCCCCCATGGTGCAGATCAAGACGCCCGAGCAGATCGCCAAGATGCGTGCGGCGGGCCTGGTCGTCGCCGCGATCCACGCGGCCACCCGGGAGGCGGCGGTGCCGGGCGCGAGCACCAAGGACCTGGACGAGGTCGCCCGCAAGGTGCTCGCCGAGCACGGCGCCAAGTCGAACTTCCTCGGCTACGGCGGCTTCCCCGCGACGATCTGCACCTCGGTCAACGACGTCGTGGTCCACGGCATCCCCTCCGACGAGGTCGTCCTGAAGGACGGCGACGTCATCTCCATCGACTGCGGCGCGATCGTCGACGGCTGGCACGGCGACGCCGCGTACACCGCCTTCGTGGGCTCCGGTCACGCTCCGGAGCTGATCGAACTCTCCCGGGTGACCGAGGAGTCGATGTGGGCCGGCATCGCGGCCATGAAGCAGGGCAACCGCCTGGTCGACGTCTCCCGGGCCATCGAGACGTACATCCGCCGCCAGCCGAAGCCCGGCGGCGGCCGCTACGGCATCATCGAGGACTACGGCGGCCACGGCATCGGCACCGAGATGCACATGGACCCGCACCTGCTGAACTACGTGGACCGCCGCCGCGGCAAGGGCCCCAAGCTGGTGCCCGGCTTCTGCCTCGCGATCGAGCCGATGGTCTCCCTCGGCACCCCGCGCACCGAGGTCCTCGAGGACGACTGGACGGTCATCACCACGGACGGCACGTGGTCGTCCCACTGGGAACACTCGGTCGCACTGACCGCGGAGGGGCCGCTGGTCCTGACCGCTCCCGACGGCGGCAGGGCGAAGCTGGCGGAGTACGGCATCACGGCCGCACCGGACCCCCTTGCATGACGATCTTCCGTGTGGGGCAGGTTCCCTCGATTCGTGTTTCCGGGTGCGCTGACGTAGACTGACTCGTCGGCTCTCGTGCACCCGCATGTCCGCATGCGCTCGCAACTTGTCCCACCGGGCAAGCGAGAGAGTCGATCAAGGTAGTCGATTCGAAGGGCGAAGCGTGGCCAAGAAGCAAGGTGCCATCGAGATCGAGGGCACTGTCGTCGAGTCTCTGCCGAACGCCATGTTCAAGGTCGAGCTCCAGAACGGCCACCAGGTCCTGGCACACATCAGCGGCAAGATGCGTATGCACTACATCCGCATCCTCCCTGACGACCGGGTCGTGGTGGAGCTGTCTCCGTACGACCTGACGCGTGGCCGGATCGTCTACCGCTACAAGTAGATCTTGCCCGCATCCCGTTCCGGCGGGGTGGTGGCACTGACCCGGAGAACCTCAATCCCATGAAGGTCAAGCCGAGCGTCAAGAAGATCTGCGACAAGTGCAGGGTGATCCGCCGTCACGGTCGGGTCATGGTCATCTGCGAGAACCCGCGCCACAAGCAGCGCCAGGGCTGACGCACGACCGATCCCTCTGCATCCATCGCAGAGATTCGCGCGACGCAAGCTGAATATGTTCATACGCAGGTCCCGAGCCCACTGTGGCTCGACACCCCCGGTTCGGAGGCCGGGGACCCAGTTCGTACCTCGTACGGCGGCTGGGAGTCGGTCCTGCGGAAGACCTCCGAAGATCAACTGGAGCCATTGAATGGCACGCGTTTCCGGTGTTGACATCCCGCGCGAAAAGCGCGTGGAGGTCGCCCTCACCTACGTGTTCGGCATTGGCCGGACCCTTTCGCAGCAGACGCTGGCGGAGACGGGCATCGACCCGAACACCCGTGTTCGTGACCTGACCGAAGAGCAGCTCGTCGCGATCCGCGAGTACGTCGACAACAACATCAAGACCGAGGGTGACCTCCGTCGCGAGATCCAGGCCGACATCCGCCGCAAGGTCGAGATCGGCTGCTACCAGGGTCTGCGGCACCGCCGCGGCCTGCCCGTCCGCGGTCAGCGCACCAGCACCAACGCCCGCACCCGCAAGGGCCCGCGTCGCGCCATCGCCGGCAAGAAGAAGCCGGGCAAGAAGTAGTCCGCAGCGGACCTCAGTCCACGGTCTTCGCTGTAGGACCGACCACCTCCCGTAGGAGTTAGTAGATGCCCCCCAAGGGACGTCAGGGCGCTGCCAAGAAGGTGCGCCGCAAGGAAAAGAAGAACGTCGCTCACGGCCACGCGCACATCAAGAGCACGTTCAACAACACGATCGTGTCGATCACGGACCCGTCGGGCAACGTGATCTCCTGGGCCTCCGCCGGCCACGTCGGCTTCAAGGGCTCCCGGAAGTCCACGCCGTTCGCCGCGCAGATGGCCGCCGAGTCGGCTGCCCGCCGCGCCCAGGAGCACGGCATGCGCAAGGTCGACGTGTTCGTCAAGGGCCCGGGCTCCGGTCGTGAGACCGCGATCCGCTCCCTGCAGGCCACGGGCCTCGAGGTCGGCTCCATCCAGGACGTCACCCCGACCCCGCACAACGGCTGCCGCCCGCCGAAGCGCCGCCGCGTCTGACGCACGGCTGCTTCCAGCAGGCTTTGGTTCCGGGCGGTACGGCTCCTTCGGGTCGTACCGCCCGTACCCTTGCAGTACCCGCGCTTTTTCATGGGTGCGGTTTCCGTCGGGCGTCAAATAGCGGGCGTCCACGAAAGAAGGATCTGATCCACACATGCTGATCGCTCAGCGTCCCTCGTTGACCGAAGAGGTCGTCGACGAGTTCCGCTCCCGGTTCGTGATCGAGCCGCTGGAGCCGGGCTTCGGCTACACCCTCGGCAACTCCCTCCGCCGTACCCTCCTGTCGTCGATCCCCGGCGCTGCTGTCACCAGCATCCGCATCGACGGCGTCCTGCACGAGTTCACCACCGTGCCGGGCGTCAAGGAGGACGTCACCGACCTGATCCTCAACATCAAGCAGCTGGTCGTCTCCTCGGAGCACGACGAGCCGGTCGTGATGTACCTGCGCAAGCAGGGTCCGGGTCTGGTCACCGCCGCCGACATCGCGCCCCCGGCCGGTGTCGAGGTGCACAACCCCGACCTCGTCCTCGCCACGCTCAACGGCAAGGGCAAGCTGGAGATGGAGCTGACCGTCGAGCGCGGTCGCGGTTACGTCTCCGCCGTGCAGAACAAGCAGGTGGGCCAGGAGATCGGCCGTATCCCGGTCGACTCCATCTACTCGCCGGTTCTCAAGGTCACGTACAAGGTCGAGGCCACGCGTGTCGAGCAGCGCACCGACTTCGACAAGCTGATCGTCGACGTCGAGACCAAGCAGGCGATGCGTCCCCGTGACGCCATGGCCTCCGCGGGTAAGACCCTGGTCGAGCTGTTCGGTCTCGCCCGCGAGCTGAACATCGACGCCGAGGGCATCGACATGGGCCCGTCCCCCACGGACGCCGCCCTTGCCGCCGACCTGGCGCTGCCGATCGAGGAGCTCGAGCTCACCGTTCGGTCCTACAACTGCCTCAAGCGTGAGGGCATCCACTCCGTGGGTGAGCTGGTCGCGCGCTCCGAGGCCGACCTCCTGGACATCCGCAACTTCGGTGCGAAGTCCATCGACGAGGTCAAGGCGAAGCTGGCCGGCATGGGCCTGGCCCTCAAGGACAGCCCGCCCGGATTCGACCCCACGGCCGCTGCCGACGCCTTCGGCGCCGACGACGACGCGGACGCGGGCTTCGTGGAGACCGAGCAGTACTGATCTCCACCACCTCCGGGGTTCGCGCAAGCGGACCCCGGATCTCCGACAGGCAACCGCCTGCTCGGATACTGACCCCGGTACCTGACACGGCCGGGGCAGACACACAGGAGAAGAACAATGCCGAAGCCCACCAAGGGTGCCCGTCTGGGCGGCAGCGCCGCGCACGAGAAGCTGCTCCTCGCGAACCTGGCGAAGAGCCTCTTCGAGCACGGCCGTATCACCACCACCGAGGCGAAGGCCCGCCGCCTGCGCCCGTACGCCGAGCGTCTGGTCACCAAGGCGAAGAAGGGCGACCTTCACAACCGCCGTCAGGTGCTCCAGGTCATCACGGACAAGAGCGTCGTCCACACGCTCTTCACCGAGATCGCCCCGCGCTACGAGAACCGTCCGGGTGGTTACACCCGCATCACCAAGATCGGTAACCGCCGTGGCGACAACGCGCCCATGGCCGTCATCGAGCTGGTCGAGGCGCTGACGGTTGCGCAGCAGGCGACCGGTGAGGCCGAGGCCGCCACCAAGCGTGCGGTCAAGGAGGCCGAGGAGGCCAAGGCTGCCGAGACCACCGAGGCTCCGGCCGAGGAGGCCGCTGCCGAGGAGTCCAAGGACGCCTGAGGCTCTGCCTGACGTGAAGCGGGCTCGCCCTTCGGGGCGAGCCCGCTTTCACGTTTTTTGAATGGGTGCTGCCTTGAGAGGATTCCTACGTGAGTGACGAAGTACAGCCCGGGTACGTCCGTGTCCGCCTCGACATCTCCTACGACGGCACCGACTTCCACGGCTGGGCCAAGCAGGCCGGCGGCAAGCGGACCGTGCAGGGGGAGATCGAGGACGCCCTGCGGACGGTGACGCGGTCGCGGGAGACGTACGAGTTGACCGTGGCCGGGCGGACCGATGCCGGGGTGCACGCGCGCGGGCAGGTGGCGCACGTGGACCTGCCCGAGGAGGTCTGGCGGGAGCACAACCAGAAGCTGCTCAAGCGGCTCGCCGGGCGGTTGCCGAAGGACGTGCGGGTGTGGGCCCTCAGGCCGGCGCCGAGCGGCTTCAACGCCCGTTTCTCCGCCGTCTGGCGCCGGTACGCCTACCGGGTCACCGACAACCCCGGTGGTGTCGACCCCATCCTCCGCAACCACGTCCTCTGGCACGACTGGCCGCTCGACGTGGACGCCATGAACGAGGCCGCGCGGGCACTGCTCGGCGAGCACGACTTCGCCGCGTACTGCAAGCGGCGTGAGGGTGCGACCACGATCCGTACGCTCCAGGAGCTGAGCCTGGCCAAGGGGGCGGACGGGATCATCACCGCGACCGTGCGGGCCGACGCGTTCTGCCACAACATGGTGCGCTCGCTGATCGGCGCGCTGCTGTTCGTCGGGGACGGCCACCGCGGCCCGGAGTGGCCCGGGAAGGTGCTGGCCGCGGGTGTCAGGGACTCCGCCGTGCACGTCGTACGACCGCACGGGCTGACCCTGGAGGAGGTCGGTTACCCCGCCGACGAGCTGCTGGCCGCGCGGAACAAGGAGGCCAGGAACAAGCGCTCGCTTCCGTCGGCGGGGTGCTGCTGAGACCTACCGGTTCGCTGCGGCGGAGGCCTGGGCCTCGCCGCGGCGGTAGATCTGCCGGAAGGTGAACTCCTGCAGGTCGTCGCTGACGGAGAAGGCCTGGGTGTCCTTCTTGGTGACGTTCTTGCCGTTGGTGAAGCCGGTGATCGTGAAGTAGGCGTAGCGGCCGACGGTGTTGCGGGTCGAGAAGCAGACCGCGCCGTCGCAGAAGGGCTTGACGCCCTTGCCGGCCAGCGAGCGCACGATGCTCCGGTCGTCGGTCTGGGCCTTGGCCTTCGCGGCCTGGGCCTGGGTGTCGAAGACGGCGACGCCGACGGTGATCGCGATGCCCGGCTTGGTGTAGCTGGTGCGTATCAGGCGGGTGCAGCCGTTCGCGGTGAGGATCTTGGGCAGGGTCGCGTCGGCGGCGGAGGCGCAGTTCGTCGTGTCGGCGGTCGCGCCCTTCTTGTACACCGTGCTGCCCATGGTCAGCTGCGTCCCCGGGAACAGCGTCTCGGGGCTCAGCGGCGCGGTGTCCTTCTTCACACTGGATATGAAGTCCTTCGGGTCCAGCGGCGGCGGGGCGCTGGTGGGGGCGAAGGACGGCGCCGTCGCCGAGCCGCTGGGCAGGGAGGCGCTGGCGGGCAGGTTGGTGGGGTTGCCCGAGGCGTCGTTGTCCCCGTTCGCGGACACGACGGCCATCGCGACGGCGGTGCCGACCGCGATCGTCGCGAGCGCGCCGCCGCCGATGAACAGCACTCTGCGGCGCTTGTTCCGCGTCTCCGAGGCCTCGGCGAGCGCGGCCCAGTCCGGAGTCCCGTCGTCACCGCCGCTGCTCCAGGGCTGCTGGGAATTCGGTTTCCAGGGATCCCACTGAGACTGGGGTCCCCCCTGCCCGTAACTCATGGGGCGCATCTTAGACGGGGGCCGGGGGGTGCTGGAGCGCGTCGGTCGGCATGCCTCGTTTGTCCGTCGACATGAGGGGGAAGAGCCTCGTTTTGACCCTGCCGGGGGCGCCCAGGTATTCTGCTTCTTCGTTGTGTATTGGCTTGCTCATTCTCACGGGACGGGCCCTTACACCGGTCCACCGGGCCGATGACCAGCGATCAGCACGCGGTTTGCGTCACCGCGGTGCGGTCAGGGCTGTCGTGATCGTTTCGGTGACCTGTTCAGGACCATTCACTCGAAGCGAAGGCTACGAACCGTGCGTACGTACAGCCCCAAGCCCGGCGATGTGACGCGCCAGTGGCACGTCATCGACGCTCAGGACGTTGTCCTGGGCCGTCTCGCCAGCACCGCCGCCTCCATCCTGCGGGGCAAGCACAAGCCGATCTACGCGCCCCACGTCGACACCGGTGACTTCGTCATCATCATCAACGCCGACAAGGTGCACCTGTCCGGCAACAAGCGGACCCAGAAGATGGCGTACCGCCACTCCGGCTACCCGGGTGGTCTGCGCTCCGTCCGCTACGACGAGCTGCTCGACAAGAACCCCGAGAAGGCCATCGAGAAGGCCGTCAAGGGCATGCTCCCCAAGAACACGCTGGGCCGTCAGATGCTCTCGAAGCTGAAGGTCTACAAGGGTGACCAGCACCCGCACGCTGCCCAGCAGCCGGTGCCGTTCGAGATCACCCAGGTCGCGCAGTAAGTCCGGCCACCCCCTAAGACTGAAGAGAATCTGAGGAGAATCGTGGCCGAGACCACTGCCGAGCAGCCGCTCGAAGAGACCGAGCTCGTCGACATCGACAGCTACACCACCGAGTCCGAGGTCCCCGTCGAGGGTGAGTACACCTCGGAGTCCCTTGCCTCCCGCTTCGGCGAGCCCCAGCCGGCCGCCGGCCTGGGCCGTCGCAAGAACGCCATCGCCCGCGTCCGGATCGTTCCGGGCACCGGCAAGTGGAAGATCAACGGTCGCACCCTCGAGGACTACTTCCCGAACAAGGTGCACCAGCAGGAAGTCAACGAGCCCTTCAAGGTGCTCGAGCTCGACGGCCGTTACGACGTCATCGCCCGCATCGCGGGTGGCGGTGTCTCCGGTCAGGCCGGTGCGCTCCGTCTCGGTGTCGCCCGTGCGCTGAACGAGGCCGACGTCGACAACAACCGCGGCCCGCTCAAGAAGGCCGGCTTCCTCAAGCGCGACGACCGTGCGGTCGAGCGCAAGAAGGCCGGTCTGAAGAAGGCCCGCAAGGCCCCGCAGTACAGCAAGCGCTAATCAGCAGCTGCCTGCTCGTACTCCGAACGCCCCGGCGGCACGCCACATGTGCCGTCGGGGCGTTCGTTTATCCCAGCCCAGGGCGTATAACGACACAAGACGCTCAAAGGCTGGTGTGATCGGATGTTCAGCCGCCTGCCATCATTCCCGGCAGCAATGACGCTTCCTCTGGAGGACAAGTGGGACGACTCTTCGGCACGGACGGCGTGCGCGGTGTCGCCAACGCGGACCTGACGGCCGAGATGGCGCTCGGCCTGTCCGTGGCGGCGGCGCATGTGCTGGCCGAGGCGGGCACCTTCGAGGGCCACAGGCCGACGGCGGTGGTCGGACGGGACCCGCGTGCGTCCGGGGAGTTCCTGCAGGCGGCCGTGGTCGCGGGCCTGGCCAGCGCGGGCGTGGACGTGCTGACCGTGGGCGTCCTGCCGACGCCGGCGGTGGCGTACCTGACCGGCGCGCTCGGCGCCGACCTGGGCGTGATGCTCTCCGCCAGCCACAACGCCATGCCGGACAACGGCATCAAGTTCTTCGCCCGCGGCGGCCACAAACTCGCCGACGAGCTCGAGGACAAGATCGAGGCCGTGTACGAGTCCCACCGGCACGGCGAGCCCTGGGAGCGGCCCACCGGTGCCGGGGTCGGGCGCGTGCGGTCGTACGACGAGGGCTTCGAGCGGTACATCGCCCATCTGCTGGCGGCGCTGCCGAACCGTCTCGACGGGCTGAAGATCGTCCTGGACGAGGCGCACGGCGCGGCCGCGGGGGTCTCGCCGGAGGTGTTCGCGCGGGCCGGCGCCCAGGTCGTCACGATCGGTGCCGAGCCGGACGGGCTCAACATCAACGACGGCTGCGGCTCCACCCACCTGGACAAGCTGAAGGCCGCCGTGATCGAGCACGGTGCGGCCTTCGGCATCGCGCACGACGGCGACGCCGACCGCTGCCTGGCCGTGGACCACACCGGCGAGGAGGTGGACGGCGACCAGATCCTGTCCGTGCTCGCGCTGGCACTGCGGGAGCGCTCCGAGCTGCGCTCCGACACCGTGGTCGCGACCGTGATGTCCAACCTGGGCTTCAAGCTGGCGATGGAGCGGGCGGGGATCCGGCTGGTGCAGACCGCCGTGGGCGACCGGTACGTGCTGGAGGAGATGAAGCAGCACGGGTACGCCCTGGGCGGTGAGCAGTCCGGGCACGTGATCATCCTCGACCACGCGACCACCGGTGACGGCACGCTGACCGGGCTGCTGCTGGCGGCGCGGGTGGCGGAGACGGGTCGTTCGCTGCGGGAGCTGGCCGCGGTCATGGAGCGGCTGCCGCAGGTCCTCGTCAACGTGCCGGACGTGGACAAGTCCCGGGTGAAGACGTCCGCCGACCTGGCCGCCGCCGTCACCGAGGCGGAGCGGGAGCTGGGGTCGACCGGGCGGGTGCTGTTGCGTCCCTCGGGGACGGAGCCGCTGGTCCGCGTGATGGTTGAGGCGGCGGACATCGACCAGGCCCGGTCGGTGGCCGGGAGGCTGGCCGACGCTGTGAAGTCCGCCCTCGGTTAGAGCACCGCCTTCTGTTCCCTGTGTCTGGCCCAGAACCACTTCTGGGCCAGCAGGGTGAGGGTGCCCGCGAGGACGATGCCCAGCAGGTTCAGCAGGAGCTGGACCGTCGAGCCGGCCGTCTGTTCCGTGTCGCCGTAGGCGAGGGCGACGGCCGCGTTGGCGGCGGCCGGGACCGTCGTCACCGAGATGGCCACGCCCACCAGCGCGCCCGACTTGGCGGAGGTCAGGGACAGGGTGCCGGCGATGCCGGCCAGGACCGCGACGATGAACGAGAAGGCGTCGGGGGCGTACACGAACGCCGTGTTGGGGCGCTTGCCCTCCAGGTCGGACCGGTGGAACAGCCCGAGGGCGTCCATGAACAGGCTGAAGCCGACCGTCACCGCCATCGCCACCGCGAAGCCCACGAGCAGCGCGGTCAGGGAGCGCAGCGCGAGGCGTGGGTGGCGCTGCACCAGGGCCGTGGAGACGCCGGCCAGCGGACCGAACTCCGGCCCCACCGCCATCGCGCCCACGATCAGGATCGCGTTGTCCAGCACCACACCGCAGGCGGCGATCATCGTGGCCAGCGTGATGAAGGCGACGTAGGTGTACGACAGGGTCGACTCCTCGTGGGTCGCGTCGGCCAGCCCCTCCCACAGGACCGCGTCCGCGCCCTCGCCCGGCGCCTCGTCCTCCGCCTTGTCGGCCCGCCGGGACAGCGAGAGGTCGATGTTCTCCACGGCGATCGAACCCGTCTCGTCCAGGCCCAGCCGCCGCAGCCCGGCGATGAGTTCGTCCCCCGCCTCGCGTGCGACGTCGCACATCACGACGTCCCCGGCGGGGTTGCGGGCAGCGCCCGGGACCACGACGAGGTGTGCGGTGCCGACCGTCTTCTCGATCAGCCGCACCACCTCGTCGGTCGTCCCGGCCGGGGTGATCAGGCGCAGATGCAGCATGGCGCCTTTTTAACAGGCCTCCCTACAGCTTGCGGAGGCGGAGGCGTTGCACCTTGTGGTCCGGGCCCTTGCGCACCACCAGGGTGGCGCGGCCGCGGGTGGGGGCGATGTTCTCCACCAGGTTGGGCTTGTTGATCGTCCGCCACTGGGTGCGCGCGTAGTCGAGGGCCTCCTCCTCGGAGACCTGGGTGTACTTGCGGAAGTACGAGGACGGGTCCTGGAAGGCCGTCTGGCGCAGCTTCTTGAAGCGGTTGAGGTACCAGCTCTCGACGTCGTCGGCGTTCGCGTCGACGTACACGCTGAAGTCGAAGTAGTCGGCGAGGCCGACGCGGGTGCGGCCGTCCTTGCCGGGGAGGGCGGGCTGCAGGACGTTCAGGCCCTCGACGATCAGGATGTCGGGCCGGCGTACGACGAGCTTCTCGCCCGGGACGATGTCGTAGATGAGGTGGGAGTAGACGGGGGCGGTGACCTCGTCCTTGCCCGCCTTGATGTCGGCGACGAACCGGGTCAGCGCCCGGCGGTCGTACGACTCGGGGAATCCCTTCCGCGACATCAGACCGCGGGCCCGGAGCTCCTCGGTCGGCAGCAGGAAGCCGTCGGTCGTGACCCGCTCCACGCGCGGGTGCTCGGGCCAGCGGGACAGGAGGGCCTGGAGCAGACGGGCCACGGTCGACTTGCCGCACGCCACGGATCCGGCGATCCCTATCACGAAGGGCGTGCCGGACTGGGAGCCCCCCTCGCCCAGGAACGTGTTCAGGGCGCTTCTGAGCCCGTCCGTGGCGCCGACGTAGAGGTTGAGGAGGCGGGAGAGCGGGAGGTAGATGTCCCGCACCTCGTCGAGGTCGATGACATCGCCGAGGCCGCGCAGTCTCTCGACCTCTTCAGCGGTGAGCGGCAGCGGAGTCTTGTCGCGCAGCGCGCTCCACTCGGAACGGGTGAGGTCGACGTAGGGAGTCGCCTCCGGCTTGGGCCGGTGGGCGCTCCGGGGCATCGAGGAGACCGGTGAGATCACAGTCCATTGTTAACGGAGTTTGAACGGGGGTGCGGGGTGGGGTGCGTCACGTGTGGGCGCGGCCCGGGACATGCCGCAGGGGCGGGCGGCTTCCCCGCCCGCCCCTGCGGCACGACGTCAGTCGGTCCGGTCGATGCGTCCTTCGGGTCCCGAGGGCTCCTCACGCATGGTTGAGCCATGGTGAGAGGAGGCTCGTGAACTCCTCGTCGGAAATGTGGACGCTCCCGAAGCCGAACCTCTCCCATGCCTGCGCCCGCTGCAGAACGGGAAGCGGTATGTCAAAAGCGAGACGGAAGGAGGCGATGAAAGGGACGGCGCGGAACCCTGCACCCAGCTTGTCCCTGGCGAGCAATGCGAGTTCTATCGCGTCCTTTCCATCGGCGTGTGCCGCCTTCAGCTCGCCGACAAGAATCTCCATCTCATTCATCTCGTGCCCGACTTTCCGATCTTTCGCGCGACGGCGTTGGGGCGGGGATGCGGCTCGCGATACCCGCCCCAACACGTGTCCTTCAGCTGTGGATGCCGTGGACAGGTGACCTAACGGAAGATCGCGCCCACGTTTGTATAGTGCCCCGGCATGCCTCTGAGTTCAGTTATCTCCACCTTCGAGAAACCTGCTCGCGCGGCCATTTTTCCCGTGAACGTTTTTGTCAGTGCAGCTTCCTCGAGCGATGCACCGGCCCGTACGGCCTCGTTGAAGGAGTTCAGATTATCGCTGAGCGAACCTCCGTCCTGCCAGTACCCCTTGATACCCTTCACTGCGTCGCCGAAATGCGCGAGTGCGGCGTTGAACATCTCGCAGCCTCTGGGCTCTTCGTTCTTGACCGCCTCGATGGCGAGCCCGAAGAGACCGTCCTTGTCGACGTCTGCGACGATCGAGGCCCCACTGGGGTATGCCGCAAAGTAGACGGGGCAGTCGACGTTGTGGACCAGTACGGGAGTCCGGCCCGCGAGCACGTAGAAGGTGTGGAGGTCGGCGATGCTCAGGTCCCACACCTGCTGTGGTGCGGCCACGGGGCGGATACCGGCCACCGTGTGCAGGGCACCGGTCGGAGTCCGGAGCGAGTCTGCCCTGTGCAGGCTGGAGGCGTGCACCCAGCCACGGCCCGGAACATACATCCGGTGCCCCGGCGTGGTCAGTATCCGTCCGCCGTCGGCGAAGGAGATCTGCAGGAGCCGGTCTGCTGAGTGAGAGAACGTCGACGTGACCGGTTCGGGGCCGGTCGTACCGGCGTCCGGGTCAGTGGCGAGCAGTCGATCGCCGACCTTGACCGCGTCGATGCGCTTGACCGAGCCATCGGCGAGCAGTACGGGTGTCGCAGCGGGGAAGCTGTCCTTCAGGCAGAGTCCACGCAATCTCTGGCCGAGTTTCCTGAAGATGCCGACGATGGCATCTTCCGGCAGTTTGAGGGCGCGCAGTGCCTTCCACGCGTCCGTGAAACCGACCCCGGTCCGGGCGGCCGCGTCTGCTGCTTTGACCGCGTTGCTGATCTCGCTGAGTGCGCCTTCCACCGGGACGTAGGTCGCGTAGGCCCAGGCGCAGCCGCTGGCGCTGCCGTGGAGGCAGTCCATCATGTCTTCGGCGAAGAAGGAGAACAGGATCGATCCGGCCACGTCGCCGAAGAGGCTCTGCCATCCGGCGCGGACGATGTCCTTGCCGGAGAAGTGGTGCTGCCAGTTCTCGATCTTGACGTTCTTCAGCGTCGTCCGCTGAAGGAACTGCCACGCCGACTTCGGGCAGCCGTCCGCGGTGGCCTGCGCATTCTGATCCGTGCACAGGTAGAAGTCGGCCTCGTAGGTGACGACCAGGTCGTATGCAGCGTCGCAGCCCTTGATGGCTGCTTCCGGCATTCCAGGGCATGTGCCGATCTGCTTGGAGCTGACGATCTGGACGGTGGACTCGTCCGGGACGGCGAACACACCGGGAATGCCCGTACCGGACCCCTTGGAGGCCTCCTTGTTGGCCTCCGCCCTTTCGGCCCTGTCGGCGGCGTCCTGGGCTTCCTTGGCGTACTTGGCGGCGTCCTTGGCGGCCTGTTCGGCCTGGTCGGCGGCGGAGCGGGCGGTGGAGGCATTGAGTTCGGCGGCGTCGGCGCTGTCGCGGGCGTCCTTGGCGTAGCCCTCGGCGTTGCCGGCGGCCTTGTCGGCGGCTGCGGCGTCGTCGGCGGCCTGGTTGTCGTAGTCGATGGTGCGGGCCAGTGATGCCTGGGCCGCTGCCGCTCGTCCTCGCCGCCGGCTCCCTGGATGCCGTGGTACGGGCGGTCCTCGTACGCCATGCCGTGTCCCCTCCCGTTGATCGTCTTGGTAGACGTTCCCACCCTGCCGGAGTCGGGCGCTGGCCGACAGGGCGTGGCCGGTCAGCCCTTGGGCGTGAACCGTTCGAGAAGGCGTTCGCGCTGCTGGATACCCAGGCCACGCACCCGGCGGCTGTCGGAGATCTCCTTCTCGGCGAGGAGCTTCTGTGCCTTCGGGCCGTTGAACAGCAGGTTTACGGGGCTTACACGGTCTCCTCCGTGGTGAGGACGCGGGCCGGGCGGGGGCCGGGGATGTCGTCGGCCTGGAGGGCCGCGAAGTCGGCGTGCGCGGCCTCGACGGCGTCGGGGTACGCCTGCCGTTTGGCGTGCTCGGCGAGCGCCCGGTACGTGCCGACGTACCTCGCCGAGCAGCACCCCGACATCACGGACTGGCAGAACCTGAACAAGTACGCCTCGCTCTTCCGCACCGCGGAGAGCGGCGGCAAGGGCCAGCTGATGGACGGCTCCCCGTCCTACGTCACCAACGACAAGGCGCTGGTGACCAACCTCAAGCTGGACTACCAGGTGGTGTTCGCCAGCTCCGAGGGGGCCCAGATCACCCAGATCCGCCAGTTCGCCAAGGAGAAGAAGCCCTTCTTCACCTACTGGTACGCCCCCCAGTGGCTGTTCAAGAAGGTCCCGATGACCGAGGTGAAGCTGCCCCCGTACAAGGACGGATGATCGCCGACCAGAAGATGAGTCCGCAGGAGGCGGCGAAGAAGTGGGTGGACAGCCACCCGTCGGAAGGAAAAAGGCCCTCGCCCGCCGGACCCCTGTGGGGCCGGCGGGCGAGGGCCTTTTCGCATTCGGTGGAGCCTCGCTGTTACGTCAGGCGACTTCCTCCAGCCATCCCCAGTCGCCGGGGCGGCTTCGCAGACGACTGACCGCCTGCTCAAGGCAATCGTCAAGGCTGGAGGACTCGGCCCGGATGAAGCCCTGGTCTCCGAGGACCTTTCCGGACATGACTACCGTCCACGGCTCCCCGCCATCCGCCATCCTCTCGTCGTCCACTTTGAGGATCACGGTGACACCCGAGCGGCCGAGGCTCTCCATGAGTTGACTGATGTTCATTTCCCGAGCTCCTGTCAGAAGCCCCTCAGGGCTGCCGCGATGTCGTCAACGTCGTGCAGCTCGCCCTTTCCGACCCTGTCGATGACGCTGCGTAGGTCCTGGGACGTGGGCCCGCTGATCACCCCGTTGCGCTCCATCAGCTGTTCCACGACCGCTTGCGCGGTCCGCTTGTTCCCGTTATTGAACATGTGGCTTCCCGCGATGTCGCGGATCACGACCGCGGACTTCTCCCAGAAGCTGTTGTAGCGACTCGCGTTGACCAGCATGTTCTCGGGGGACCCGCTCAAAAGCGTTTCGCCGCCGAACCAACGGTTGATCTCGGCGATCTCATCGGCGGTAACGCCGACCTTGAAGCCGCCCAGACCACAGGCAGGGCCGGTGTTGTGCACAAGCACCGGCGTGGAACCAGCGAGTACATAGTACGTGTGGAGCTGGTCGACGGTGAGGTTGTAAGCCGAGTGAAGCCGGTGGTAGCGGTGGACGCCGACCACGGTGACGGCCTTGCCGCTGCTGGTGCGCAGGGTCTGGCCGGGCTTGAGGTCGCCTGCGTCGATCCAGCGGTGGGCGCTGGGCGACCAGAAGGGGTGGTGCTGGGTGGCGGTGATCAGTGCGTCGCCGGCGTCGATCGTGATGTCGGCGAACTCGGTGTCGTCCGGTGTGTAGATGGTGCGGGCGACGGTGTGGCCTTCGGTGCGGCCGCTTTCGGGATCGGTGGCGAGAACGGCGTCGTAGACCCGGACGTCCTCGATCTGCTTGGTCGTTCCGTCGGCCATCAGCACGCGTGTGGTGCCGGGGAAGCTGTTGCGCTCGCACGCCTTGGTAAGCGCCTTGCTGACTTTTGCCGTGATCCCGGCCATGGCCTCCTCGGACAGGGGGAGGGCGTGCAGCGCCTTCCAGGCGTCCAGGTAACCGATTCCGGTCCTGGCGGAGGCGTCGAGTGCCTTGACGGCACGCGCGATCGGGCCGAGCACGCCTTCGACCGGGACGTACGTGGCGATGCTCCAGGCGCAGGCCTTCTTGTCGCCGTGCCAGCAGTCCATCAGGTCTGCGGCGAAGACGTGGAACAGGATCGCTCCGGCTGTATCACCGAAGAGGCTCTGCCATCCGGCTTGGACGATGTCCTTGCCGGAGAACTTGTGGGTCCAGCCGTCGATCTTGACGTTCTTCAGCGTCGACCGCTGAAGGAACTGCCACGCCGACTTCGGGCAGCCGTCCGCGGTGGCCTGGGCCTGGTCGTCGGTGCAGAGGTAGAAGTCGGCCTCGTAGGTGACGACCAGGTCGTACTCCGCGTCGCAGCCGCTGAAGGCCGCTTGCGGCATCGGCGGGCAGGTGCCGATCTGCTTGGAGCTGACGATCTCGACGGTGGACTCGTCCGGGACGGCGAACACACCGGGAATGCCCGTACCGGATCCCTTGGATGCCTCCTTGTTGGCCTCCGCCCTTTCCGCCCTGTCGGCGGCGTCCTGGGCTTCCTTGGCGTACTTGGCGGCGTCCTTGGCCGCCTGTTCGGCTTCGGTGGCGGCTGCGTCGGCGCGGTCGGCTGCCGCTCGGGCGTCCTTGGCGTCCTGTTCGGCCTGGGAGGCTGCCGAGCGGGCCGCGGCCGCGTCGAGTTCCGCCGCGTCCGCCGAGTCGCGGGCGTCCTTGGCGTAGCCCTCGGCGTTCCCGGCCGCCTTGTCGGCGGCTGCCGCGTCCTCGGTGGCCTGCTGGTCGTAGTCGATGGTGCGGGCCAGGGACGCTGAGGCTGCCGCTGCGGCCTTGGCGGCGTCGGCGGCGTAGCCGAGGGCGTCCTTGGAGTAGGCGCGGGCGTCGGCGGCGTACTGGGCGGCGTTGGCCGCGTGCTGGTAGGCCTCCTTGGCGTCGCCCTTGGCCTGGTCGGCGAGGTTCTTCGCCGCGTCGGCCTCGGCGGCGGCGTTCTTGGCGTGCGCGTCGGCGACGGCCTGCTGCTGTTCGGCGATCGTCTTGGAGTTCTGCCCGGTCAGGACGACGAGGCCGGCGGCCGAGTCGGTGTCGACATACGGGGAGCCGAGCTGGATCGCGTCGTTGGCAGGGTTGGCGACCTGCTTGGCCGCTTCACCGGCGTCCACGGCCGCCTGGGCGGTGACGTGGGCGTAGCCGGCGGCCTTCGCGGCGGCCGTGAGGGCGTTGCCGGCTTCCTTGTTCGCGGCGTCGGCCTGGGTCTTGGCGTCCTTGGCGTGCGCTTCGGCCTCGTCGGCGAGCTTGACCGCCGTCTTGGCCTCGGCGGAGGCGTCCTGGGAGGCCTTGATGGCGTCGGCGACGGCGCTGGTCGCGGTCTTCACCGCGGCGTCGGCCTTGAGCTTGTCGGCCTGGGCTGCGTCGGCGTCGGAGCGGGCACGTTTGGCGGCGGCCTCGGCGCGGGTGGCGGCGGCGTCCGCGTCGGCGGCCGCCTGGGTGGCGGCGTCGGCCTCGGAGCGGGCCCGGCCGGCCGCGGCCTCGGCGTCGTCGGCGTGCTTGTCGGCGTCGTTGGCGGCGGCGCGAGCGGCGTCGGCGGCGTCCCCGGAGTCCAGGGAGTCGGCGTAGGCGTCCTTGGCGTCGGCCTTGGCGCGTGCGGCGTCGGCCTTCTGCTCGGCGTCCCACGCGTCGTCACGCATGTCCTTGGCGTGGTCCTTGGCCGCGACGGCGTCGTCGCGCCGGTCCTCGGCGGTCTTCTCGGCCGCCTCGGCCTTGTCCTTGGCGTCCTTCGCCTTCGTCGCCTCGGACTCGGCGTTCCTGCGGTGCTCGGCGGCCTCGGCCCGGCTGGCGGCGGCGTTCTCCTTCTCCGCCTTGGCCGTCTTCTCCTCGGCCTCCGCCGCGAGCCGCTTGGCGTGCGCGTCGGCGGCGGCCGCCTTCGCGTCGCCCTCGGCCTTCAGCGCGTCGGCGAGCTTCGCCTCCGCGGTCTCCTTGTCCTTCTTGGCGTTGTCCCGGTGCACCTTGGCCGCGTCCGCCGCGGCCTTGGCCTGCAACTCCGCTGCCTCGGCAGCCTTCTTGCGGAACTCCGCCTTCGACTGGGCGGCCTGGGCGAGGGCGCGCTGCGCGATCGTCGCGCTGTCCCCGGCCGCGGCACGGGTCGCGGCCTCGGCGGTCTCACCGGCCTTCTCCAGGGCCTGAAGTGCGGCAGCCGCACCCTTGGTGACCTGGTCCTTCTGCAGACCGACCAGCAGACCACGACCCCGCGGCGCACCGGCCGCGTCGGCGATGCCATAGGCGGCCTGGAGCGCGGTGTCCGACGTGGTCGCGGCCTTCTGCCCGGCCGCCAGCTGCGCCTTGAGTACGGTCAGCTGGCTCTTCGCGGCGCTCTGGGCGGCCGTGAGACCGGACTTGGCCTTGGTGAACTGGGCCTTGTCCGGGTAGTTCGTGCTGTCGTCGCCGGTGTGCCCCTCGGGGACGAGGCGGAACTTCTGCGCGGCGGAGCCGTTGCAGGTCGACAGCACGGCGTCTTTGCTGTTGTCGAACGTCGGCAGGTGCAGGCACTTGCCGGTGGCCGCATTGCGCAGCTCCCCCGCCGAGCGGACGTCGAACTTCCACTGCTGGGCCTTGGCGTTGCCACAGTCCCGGATCTGGATCTTCGTGCCGTCGGCGCTGTTGCCGTTCAGCACCTCCAGACACTTGCCCGAGTTGATGTTGCGCAGGGTGTAGCCGCCGTCGTAGAAGCCCCACAGCTGCCACTTCTGGGCATTGCCGCCGTTGCAGGTGTAGACCTGGACCGGGGTGCCGTTGGTCTTGCCGGCGCCCTGGACGTCGAGGCACTTGCCGGCAGCGCCCGGCACCTGGATGACCAGCGGAGCGTCACCGATGTAACCGATGCCGCCGGCGGACCAGTAGTCCTGCCAGCGGGTGATGTGGTCGGCGACCCAGGACTGCCCCAGCATGTCGGAGAGGGCCTTCGCACCCTTGGCCAGGGCGTCGGTTGCGTCCTTGTTCGCGTTGACGATTTGGTTGCGCTGCGTGGCCTGCGAGGAGATCTCCTGCTGCCACTCGCCGGCCGCGGTCGCCGTGACGTCGTCGAGAACCCGGTCCGGGTCGAGCGGGTCACGCCACGCACACGAGGCGAAGCGGGTCTTCAGGTCCTCGACCGCGATGCGGTACTCCGGCGTGCCCGGCTGCGGGGCGGTGCGCGGGAAGCCACCCGAGGACAGGAAGATACGGGCGTCGTCGGCGCCCATGTTGGCGTTGCTGAAGCCGTGCATCCACTCGAAGGCGTCGTGCTCGTCGAGCGCCCGGTTCCAGTCGGGCTGTTGCGGGTCCGGGTGCTGTGCGTACAGCGGGTTGCCGAGATCGTCGACGGCCTTGACGGTCTTGGCGTCGGCCTTGGGGGTGGAGTCCTTGTAGAAGTCGTCGTCGTTCTTCCAGAACCGGTCCGCGACCCAGGTGGACAGACCCGTCTGCTCGTAGAAGGTCTGTTTGCCGTCGCCCGGCGACCCGGGCGGCCAGTGGAAGTCCGCGTCCGTGAAGCCGACCGGGGTGTTCAGGCCCGACAGGGGCTTCTGCCATCCGTCCCGGGCGGCGGCGAGGTCGTCCAACTGCTTGCCTGCGGCGTCGCGGTCGCTCTTGTAGGCGTTGGCCAGCGGCGTCTGCTCCCAGTGGTTGCGGTTGGCGAGGACGTGGAGTTTGTCCGCCGGCTGGTTCAGTCCGTCCTGCGCGGTTGCGGCCATCGACGGGCCGCCCAGTCGCAGGACGTCGCTCATCAGGCACTGGTCCTGCCGCAGTTGCTCGGCGGCCGTGTCCTCGTACCACGGGTCCGAGTCGCTCACGGGCTCGGCGTTCAGCCGGATCGAGCCGGGCTGGACGGCCAGACCGGCCAGCACGGAGAGCACGGCCACCGAGGTGACGGCGGATGCCAGTTTTCGTGGCTTTCGGGTTCCGCGCAGGCGGAACCAGGGTCTGGGGTGCAAGGAGGCATCCCTTTCTGCGTTCAGTCGGGGGTGCGGGCCGGAAGGCAGGCCGAGGAGCAGGCAGCAGGGATGTGGTCCTGAGGTGCGCTCAGGAATTCACGGTCCCAAGAGACTTGCGGGTGCGTACGGCCGGTATGGCGGCATGGCGATGCGACCCCTCCCCGTGAGCGACGGCGTTCCCCCGGTCGCTGGTTGGTGTGCGTGAAGGCGGAATGGTCAGGTTCCGTCTCTGCGCGGCGACAGCATAGGCATGTACACGCCGAATCGCACAAGATTTCGCTCCGGTCGTACCGAACCGGGTCAGAAGGAATGGGGGCCGAAGCGGCCCCACGCCACGAAGGCGGCCAGGGCGAGCAGGACCAGGTTCACCGCGATGGCCTGGGCCTCCTGGCGGCGGAGGTGCGTGATCATCGCGCCGATCATCAGCAGCCCCCAGCCGACGGCGGCCAGCGGCACCAGAACCGGCGCGACGTGGAGCAATGCGGGCAGGATCAGGCCCACCGCGGCCATGACCTTGAGGCCGCCGATGGCCTTGACGGTGCCGGCGCCGAAGTCCTCGACCCACGCCCAGCCGGAGCTGGCCAGCCTTTCCTTGGGCTGGATCAGCAGCATGGCGCCGCCGGCCAGGGAGCCCACGGCCAGCAGCCCCGCAGTGATCCACAGGGCGATGTTCATGAGGGTTCTCCTTTTGGAGTGGATGTGATCGTCTCAGCGGTACGACGACACGGCCCCTCGGGATGTGAGGTGCCGCGCCGACATCACAGTCCGGTGCGCTGTCCCGTCGTACTGATGAGTGCGGATACGACCAAGGGAGTCGGCGACACATGACCACGCAGTCCGGGCCTGCAGACGGCCCGCTCGATCCGGGCCTGAGCGCGATCACCAGCGAGCGGCGGCAGCTGATCAATCTCGGGTACCGACTCCTCGGCTCCCTGGCCGACGCCGAGGATGTCGTGCAGGAGACGTACGCCCGCTGGTACGCCATGTCCCCGGCGCAGCGGGACGCCATCGACTCCCCGGGCGCCTGGCTGACGAAGGTCGCCGGTCGCATCTGCCTGGACCTGCTGCGCTCGGCACGGGTCCGGCGGGAGCGCTATGTGGGCGCGTGGATCCCGGAGCCGCTGCCCGACCGGACGGAGTGGATCAGCGGGCGGTCGGGTGGCACCGCCGTCGACCCGGCCGACCGCGTCACCCTCGACGAGTCGGTCAACATGGCCTTCCTCGTCGTGCTCGAAGCGATGACCCCGGCCGAGCGCGTCGCGTTCATCCTGCACGACGTCTTCCGCTATCCCTTCGCCGAAGTGGCTGAGATCGTCGGCCGTACCCCGGCGGCATGTCGCCAGCTGGCCACGTCGGCCCGCCGTCGCATGCGTGCCTCGCACGCTCCCGCGACTCCCGCGGCCCGGCGCGCCGACGTCGTCAGGGACTTCAAGCGGGCCTGGGAAGCCCAGGACATCGACACGCTCATCGGCCTCCTCGACCCCGACGCCACGGCGATCGCCGACGGCGGCGGCCTCGCCCAGGCTGCGCTGCGCCCCGTCGACGGCGGCGAGCAGGTCGCGCGCTACCTCGTCGATCTCTCCGCCCGGGCAGTCGGCATGACGCTCCTGGAGCGCATGGTCAACGGCCAGCCCGGAGTGGTCGTCCAGCAGGACGGTGTCACCGCGGCGGTGCTGGCCCTCGACGTCGTGGGCGACCGGATCCACCGCATCTGGGCCGTACGGAACCCTGAGAAGCTCCGGCCCTGGACGGCGCGCGGCAGCGGGCCTACCTGGTGAGCTGGGACGGTTCGTCCAGCCGGGTCAGCTTCCGCGGGTTGCGCACCACGTAGATCCGGGTGATCCGCCCGTTCTCCACCGTGAGGCTCACCGTGGACGGCTCGCCGTCGAACTCGAGCCGGCCCGCGGGAGCGCCGTTGAGCCACACGGCCGTCGTCTCGAACGCGGCCACCTTCCGGTGCGCGCCCGCGAGCACCTGCGCCACGAGTTCGACCCCGTGGAGCGGGGTCAGCGCGGCGGCCACCAGCCCGCCCCCATCGGCGATCATGACCACGTCCGGCGCCATGACCTCCATCAGCTCCTGGAGCTGTCCGGTGCGCAGCGCGGCCAGGAACCGCTCCACCACCGCCTGCTGTTCCGACCGGCTCACCTCCACCCGCGGCCGCCGGGCCGCCACGTGCTCGCGGGCCCGGCGCGCGATCTGCCGCACCGCGGCCGCGGACTTCCCGACGGCCGCGGCGATCTCGCCGTACGACAGCTCGAAGACCTCGCGGAGCACGAAGACCGCCCGCTCGGTCGGCGCGAGCGTCTCCAGCACGGTGAGCATCGCGATCGAGACGCTCTCCGCGAGTTCGACGTCCTCGGCGACATCGGGGCTGGTCAGCAGCGGTTCCGGCAGCCACTCGCCGACGTAGTCCTCGCGGCTGCGCGACAACGTGCGCAGCCGGTTGAGCGCCTGCCGGGTGACGGTCCGGACGAGGTACGACCGCGGGTCACGCACCTGCGTGTGGTCGATGTCGGCCCACCGTAGCCAGGACTCCTGCAGCACGTCCTCCGCGTCGGCGGCCGACCCGAGCATCTCGTAGGCGACGGTGAACAGCAGGCCGCGATGGGCGACGAACGGGTCCTCGGTCATGCGCCGGACGCCGCGCCGGAGTTCGCGGAGCGCGCGGCCAGGGGAATCTCGCACGCGTCGGAGTAGCCCTGCGAGGTGATCCCGTGCGCCGTGTTGGTCCTGGTCGCCAGGTTGGCGAAGGCGATGAACACGGTCAGCTCGACCAGCGCCGCCGGGCCCAGCCGGTCGAGCAGGCTCGCCGCCAGCTCGTCGGTGACGGTCGTCGGCGTGTTCGTCATGGCCTCGGCGTACTCCATCACGTCCCGCTCCAGCGGCGTGAACACCTCCGACTCCCGCCAGCGCGGCACCTGGCTCGCCTTGGCCAGGTCCAGGTGCTGGTTCTGCGCCTGGAAGTAGCCGATGTCGAGGCACCAGCTGCAGCCGACCTGCGCCGCGACCGCCATGTGCGCGAACGACTTGAGGCTCGCGTCGGCCGCGTCCCACTCGGCCACCCTGGCCCCGAACTCCAGGTTGGCCAGGGCGACGGCGGGGTTGTTGAACCCGACCTCGACGGGCTCGGGGACGGTACCGAGCTGCTTGATCATGTTCTCCTTCAGCTCGGCGGGAAGCTCGGCCTTCGGAATACGCGGTGTCATGGGGTTCTCCTTGTCCGGTGGCCTGTCGGCCTGTCTGGCATGAAGACACCGCCGGGCCCGCGTGTGTGACACCCGCCGAGTTGATGATCCGGATCGCCGTAGAGCTTCGTACCCCGGTGGGAAATTCCGAATTCGGGCAAGCTGAGGGCGGTTTCGGAGGGCGTTGGATCGTAGGCTGCCGCTCATGTGCGGAATCGTGGGATACGTGGGGTCGCAGTCGGCGCTCGAGGTCGTGATGGCCGGGCTGAAGCGGCTGGAGTACCGGGGTTACGACTCGGCGGGCGTCGCCGTGCTGGCGGACGGCGGGCTGGCCGCGGCGAAGAAGGCCGGGAAACTGGTCAACCTGGAGAAGGAACTGGTCGAACGGCCGCTGCCGGCGGGCTCGACCGGTATCGGCCACACGCGCTGGGCCACCCACGGCGGCCCGACGGACGCGAACGCGCATCCGCACCTCGACAACGCCGGCCGGGTGGCGGTCGTCCACAACGGCATCATCGAGAACTTCGCGGTGCTGCGGGCGGAACTGGCCGAGCGCGGTCACGAGTTGTCGTCCGAGACGGACACCGAGGTGGTCGCGCACCTGCTGGCGGAGGAGTTCTCGTCCTGCGCCGATCTCGCCGAGTCCATGCGGCTGGTCTGCCGCCGCCTGGAGGGCGCGTTCACCCTGGTCGCGGTGCACGCGGACGAGCCCGACGTGGTCGTGGGCGCGCGCCGGAACTCCCCGCTCGTGGTGGGCGTCGGCGAGGGCGAGGCGTTCCTCGCCTCCGACGTCGCCGCGTTCATCGCCCACACCCGCTCGGCGATCGAGCTGGGCCAGGACCAGGTGGTCGAGCTGCGCCGGGACGGCGTGACGGTGACCGGCTTCGACGGCCGCGAGGCGGACGTGCGCTCCTACCACGTCGACTGGGACGCCTCGGCCGCCGAGAAGGGCGGCTACGACTACTTCATGCTCAAGGAGATCGCCGAGCAGCCCAAGGCTGTCGCCGACACGCTTCTCGGCCGCATCGACGCAGCCGGCTCCCTGACCCTGGACGAGGTCCGGATCTCGCCGTCCGAGCTGCGCGAGGTGGACAAGGTCGTCATCGTCGCCTGCGGTACGGCCTTCCACGCCGGCCTGATCGCCAAGTACGCCATCGAGCACTGGACGCGGATCCCGTGCGAGGTGGAGTTGGCGAGCGAGTTCCGCTACCGCGACCCGATCCTCGACGGCCGCTCCCTGGTGATCGCCATCTCCCAGTCCGGCGAGACCATGGACACCCTCATGGCGCTACGGCACGCGCGCGAACAGGGCTCGAAGGTCCTGGCCATCTGCAACACCAACGGCTCGACGATTCCGCGCGAGTCGGATGCGGTGCTGTACACGCATGCGGGGCCTGAGGTGGCGGTTGCCTCCACGAAGGCCTTCCTGACGCAGCTGGTGGCGTGTTACCTGGTGGCTCTGTACCTGGGTCAGGTGCGGGGCACCAAGTGGGGTGACGAGATCCGTGCGGTGATCCGGGACCTGTCGCAGATCTCGGGTGAGGTCGAGCGGGTCCTGGACACGATGGAGCCGGTACGGGCGCTCGCCCGGTCCCTGGCCGACAAGAACACGGTGCTGTTCCTGGGGCGGCACGTGGGGTATCCGGTCGCGCTGGAAGGAGCCCTCAAGCTCAAGGAACTCGCCTACATGCACGCCGAGGGCTTCGCGGCCGGCGAGCTGAAGCACGGTCCCATCGCGCTGATCGAGGAGGACGTGCCGGTGGTCGTGGTCGTGCCGTCGCCCCGCGGCCGGTCCGTCCTCCACGACAAGATCGTCTCCAACATCCAGGAGATCCGGGCACGGGGGGCGCGGACGATCGTGATCGCGGAGGAGGGGGATGAGGCGGTGGTTCCTTACGCGGATCACCTGATCTGGATCCCGGCCACTCCGACGTTGCTGCAGCCGATGGTGGCGACGGTGCCGTTGCAGGTCTTTGCGTGTGAGTTGGCTACCGCCCGGGGCAACGAGGTGGATCAGCCGCGGAATCTGGCGAAGTCGGTGACGGTGGAGTAGTTCTTCAGGCCGTCGAGGAAGGTGGAGAAGGCCCCGGTGGGGAAGGTGAGGGTTGCCCTGGCCGGGGCCTTTGTGTCGCGGACGGCTGTGTGGGTGGGGGAGTTGGCTATCTCGACGCAGGCGTTGCCGTCGTCGGGGCCTGAGTAGGACGACTTCCGCCAGTTGTCCATGGGGTGCCTCACAGCTCTTTCGCCAGCCGGTTGATGAAGTCACGCGACCGTTCGGGGGCGAGCGATACGGCTTCCACTTTACGGAAGCGCGTTCGAAAGACGCTGAGCTGCGCTTGGTGTTGGCCGCTCTGCCGAAGTCATCCAGGTCGAACGGGATGACGCGCACGGTGATGTTGTCGGATTCGGAGAGTTCCACGAGTTTGGTGAGTTGAGCCCGGGAGGCGGTGCGGTCTGATCTGCTGGCGTCTCATTCTGTGACGCAAGCGCAACTCGAGTTCCTCTTTGGTGAGTTCGGGCACTCTGGCGGAGAAGACGCCGCGGGCGTAGTCCTCCGTCTGCAGCAGGCCCGGTACGTAGAGGATCGCTACCTCGCGCTGGAACGTGGCGTGGTGCTCCAGCTCGGCCAGGTCCAGGAATGACGTGGGCAGTTGGCCCCGGTACTCCTCCCACCAGCCGCGCGTCCGATCCGTGGCCATCGCGACCAGGGCGTCGATGAACTCCTCGTCCGTGCAGGCATAGTGCGATGCGAGGCGGCGGAGTCGCTTCTCGCTTACGCCCGCGAGAGCGGACTCGATGTGAGTGATCTGGGCGGGGCTCACTCCGAGCAGTGCTGCCGCCTGGCGGGCGTTGAGGCCTGCCGCTACATCCCCAACGACCTCAGAGCCGTCACCGTCAGCCGCACCCTGCGCCTGATCCTCACCCTCCACGGCCTGATCGGACTCGTGGACACAGCGGAGCTGCTCGCCACCGAGCTGGTCTCCAACGCCGTACGCCACACCAAGGGGCCCGCTGCCCTCAGGGTCCGCCGCTCCCCGGAGGGGGTGGTCTGGATCGGGGCCTGGGACACGGATCCCGCGCCGCCGGAACCGCCACGGCCGTTGACGCAGGTGGGTGAGGTGGAGGAGGGGCGAGGGTTGGGCCTGGTCAGGGCCTGTGCGGACTACCGGGGCTGGCAGCCGTCGGCGCGCTTCGGGAACCGGGGCAAGTACGTGTGGTGTGAGCTGGGAGCGTGAGCCGTTCTACGCCGGACACGGTGACCCTCGTAGGGTGCTCACCATGAGCATCATCGGGGTCGGTATCGACGTCGCCGAGATCGATCGGTTCCGGGCGTCGCTGGATCGCACGCCTGGGCTGGCCGATCGGCTGTTCGTCGAGCGTGAGTTGTTGCTGCCCAGCGGGGAACGCAGGGGAATCGCGTCGCTCGCGGCGCGGTTCGCGGCCAAGGAGGCGCTGGCCAAGGCGCTGGGTGCGCCGCCCGGGCTGCACTGGACCGATGCCGAGGTGTTCGTCGAGGACAGCGGGCAGCCTCGGCTGCGGGTGAAGGGGACCGTGGCCGCGCGGGCGGCGGAACTCGGGGTGCGGTCCTGGCATGTGTCGCTCAGCCATGACGCGGGGATCGCGTCGGCGGTGGTGGTCGCCGAGGGGTGACGCCCCGGGTGTGGCAGCCGGGGTTTCCGGGGGAGACTCGATGCCATGCGTACTGCGTACAGCGTGGAGACGGTGAGGGCGGCCGAGCGGGAGTTGATGGCGCGGCTTCCGGAGGGTGCGCTGATGCAGCGGGCCGCCGCGGGGCTGGCCGCTGCCTGCGCGGACCTGCTCGGGCGGGTGTACGGCAGCCGGGTGGTGCTGCTCGTCGGGAGCGGGGACAACGGCGGCGACGCCCTGTACGCGGGGGCGCGGCTGGCGCGACGCGGGGCCGGGGTCACGGCCGTACTGCTGGCGAAGCCCGAGCGGACCCATTCCGAGGGGCTCGCGGCGCTGCTCCGGGCGGGTGGGCGCGTCGCGGCCGACGGTGCGGCTGAAGAGGCCGTCGAGCGGGCCGACCTCGTCGTGGACGGCATCGTCGGGATCGGGGGCACGGGCGGGCTGCGGCCGGACGCGGAGGCGCTGGCCGGTGTCGTCGAGCGGTCGCGGGCGGCCGTGGTCGCTGTGGATCTGCCGAGTGGGGTCGAGGCGGACACGGGGGAAGTGCGGGGTGCGGCGCTGCGGGCCGACCTCACCGTCACCTTCGGGACGCACAAGCCGGGGTTGTTGATCGACCCCGCGCGCGAGTACGCCGGGTCGGTGCGGCTGGTCGACATCGGGCTCGACCTGCCGCCGGACGCCGAGCTGGAGGCGTTGCAGCACGCGGATGTGGCGCGGCTGTTGCCGGTGCCCGCGGCGGAGAGCGACAAGTACCGGCGGGGGGTGGTCGGGATCGCCGCGGGGTCCGCGCGGTATCCGGGGGCCGCGGTGCTCGCCGTTTCCGGGGCGCTGCGGGGTGGGGCGGGGGCCGTACGGTACGTCGGTCCTGCGGCGGAGGCGGTCATCGCTCGCTTCCCGGAGACGCTCGTGTCCGACCAGGGGCCTGCCAAGGCCGGGCGGGTGCAGGCCTGGGTGGCCGGGCCGGGGGCCGGGGACGATGCGGCGACCGTGGGGGAGGTGCTGACCGCCGATGTGCCGGTGCTGCTCGACGCGGACGGGCTGCGGCTGGCCGAGCGGCACACCGTGGCTGGGCGTACGGCGCCGACGCTGATGACTCCGCATGCCGGGGAGGCGGCGGCGTTGCTCGGGGTGCCGCGGGAGGAGGTCGAGGGGGCTCGGCTGGCTGCGGTGCGGGAGTTGGCGGCGGTGTATCGGGCGACCGTGCTTTTGAAGGGGTCGACGACGTTGGTGGCGGACTCCGGGGGTGGGGCTGTGCGGGTGAATGCCACGGGGACGGGGTGGCTGGCTACGGCCGGGAGCGGGGACGTGTTGTCGGGGCTGGCCGGGTCGTTGCTGGCGGCGGGGTTGTCCGCGTTGGACGCGGGGAGTGTGGCGGCGTATCTGCATGGGCTGGCGGGGCGGTTTGCGGCTGACGGGGCGCCGGTCGGGGCGCATGATGTCGCGGCGCGCATCCCGGAGGCATGGCGGGACGTACGGGGTTGACCCGTTGCCCGGAGCGCGGGCTGAGCGGGGGTGGGTCGCGCAGCCCGGCGCTTGCGGGGTGCCGCTGCGCCCACCCGTGCCGCCCCAAGCGGCACGACTGCCCGCAGTTACGAGCGCTCCAAAGAGGCGCGGGGAACTGCGCGACCAGCCCCCACTCACCCGCAGCTATCCACGGCAGCCTCAGCCCTTCAGGTAGGCCAACACCGCCAACACCCGCCGATTGGCCTCAGGCGACTGCTCTATCCCCAGCTTGGTGAAGATCGACGCGATGTGTTTCGCCACCGCGCTCTCGCTGATGTGGAGGGCGTCGGCGATGGCCGTGTTGGAGCGGCCCTCGGCCATGCGGGTGAGGACCTCGTGCTCGCGGGGGGTCAGCGAGTCCGTGCGGCCCCGCTTCTCGCTGCGGGTCAGGAGCTTGGCGATGACCTGGGGGTCCATCACCGTGCCGCCGGCGGCGACCGTGTGCAGGGCGTCGATGAACTGGGCGGTGTGGGTGACGCGGTCCTTGAGGAGGTAGCCGACCGCGCCCTCTCCGGAGGCGAGGAGTTCATGGGCGTAGAGCTGGTCGACGTACTGGGAGAGGATCAGGACCGGCAGCCGGGGGCGGGTGCGGCGGGCCTCCAGGGCCGCCTGCAGGCCCTCGTCCGTGTGCGTCGGCGGCAGGCGGATGTCGATCACCGCGACGTCGAGGTCCGTCTCGCGCAGGGCCCGTACCAGCGCGGGGCCGTTGTCCACCGAGGCCACGACCTCGCAGCCGTGCTCGCGCAGGGTGCGGGTCAGGCCGTCGCGGAGGAGGAAGAGGTCTTCGGCGAGGACGACGCGCACGGGATCTCCAGGGTCGCGGTGGTCGGTCCGCCCGGCGGGCTGTGCAGGGCGAGGCTGCCGTCGAAGGTATCCAACCGGCGTCGTATGCCCGGCAGTCCGGTCCCGGAGGACGGGTCTGCTCCGCCGTGGCCGTCGTCTGTCACGCTCACCCGTAGGTGCGTGGCGTTGTGGGTGAGGGTGATGTCGACCCGGGTCGCCCGCGCGTGCTTCGTCGCGTTCGTGAGGAGTTCGGACACCGCGAAGTAGGCCGCCGATTCGACGGGTGCGGGGAGGCGGGCCGGGGGAAGGTCCACGGTCACCTCGACGTCCAGGTGGCTGTCCAGGGCCAGGGAGCGGACCGCGTCGGCGAGGCCCCGGTCCGTCAGGATCGGCGGGTGGATGCCGTGGACCAGGTCGCGCAGGTCCTGCAACGCCCGTGCGGAGGTGGCGCGGACGTCCAGGAGGAGGGTGCGGGCGGCCTCGGGGTCGGTGTCCAGCAGGCGGGTCGCCTCGTCCAGGGTGAGGCCCAGGGCCACCAGCCGTGCCTGGGCGCCGTCGTGCAGGTCCCGTTCGATACGGGTCAGTTCGGCCGCGTGCACGTCCAGCGCGGTGGCCCGAGTGTCCGCCAGCCGGGCCACGCGGCGGGCCAGTTCGGTGGTGCGCGGGGCGGAGAGCAGGCGGTGGGTGAGGCGGGCGTGCAGGGTCGCCATGACCGGCGCCAGGCGCAGGCCCGCGGCGATGAGGACCAGGCCGAGGAGCAGGGCCGTGACCATGCCGGCCGTGGAGGTGACCGGTACGAACGCGTACCAGTTGCCGTCGCCCAGCCGGCGCCAGACGAAGGGCTGGACCAGCGCGCCGAACGTCCCGTACTCGACCAGCGCGAGCGGAACCGCCGCCAGCACCCCGCCCGTCCACGGCTCCAGCCAGGCCCAGCGCAGGTCGTGCCAGAAGCCGTCGTCCCCGAGGATCGCGGCACTGCTGCGGCGGGCCGACGTACCGCGGGGGAGCGGGTCGGGCGGGCTGAGGGGGCGGCCGGTCCAGCGGGCCGCGCGGGCCCGGTACCGGTCGGACACCCGGCGCAGCAGCCCGGCGGCCGCGGGCAGCACTCTGAAGCCGATCCCGAGCGGCAGCAGCGTCAACGCCCCGCCGGCCAACAGCCCGGCCCCGACCACCAGAAACCCGGCCAGCCCGACCAGCTGACACCGCCCGAGCGCGACCCAGTCCGCGCGCCGGAAACCCCCACTCCATGCCCCCTCACCCCACGGCCGCCGGGATCGTAACCCCGCGCCTGAGCCCCACCCACGCCACCGCCGTCACCGCGCAGGCCAGCCCGAACAGGACCATCGGCACCGCCCTGCCCGTCTCCTCGTCCATGAACAGCAGCATTCCGAGGTTGACCAGGGCGTGGAAGCCGCCCGCGAGCAGCAGGCGCAGGCGTCCCCCGACCTCCTCCAGGGCCAGGCCCAGGACGACGGACATCGCGATCGTGGCGAGCAGGAAGCCCGCCGCGTAGGCCGGGCTCTGGGCCAGCACCTGGACGTGCCACAGGCCCCACACCGCCCCGACCGCCGCCGACGCGGTGAGCGGTCCGAACCGGGTGCGCAGCAGGGGCTGCAGGAAGCAGCGCCAGCCGATCTCCTCGCCGCAGGCGCCGACCAGTTGGGCGAGGGCGATGAGGAGGAAGGGGTGGTGCAGGCCGCGGGGGTCGGTGGCGTGGGCGGTGTGGGTGAGGAGGGCGTACGGGCCTGCGGAGAGGAGGATGATCAACGGGGGTGTGGCGAGCAGTCGCCGCCAGGGGGCGGGCCGGTGCCCCGGGGAACCGGCGAGCAGCCCGCGCGTCCGGGACGGCCACAGCAGCGCCGCCACGGCCACGCCCAACGCCGGTCCGAACTGGGTCAGTTGGACGACCTCCGTGGGTATCCCGGTGGCCGGCTGCACGGCTCCCAGCGCTCCGGCGGCCAGGAAGGCGACCACCAGATAGACCCCTGCCTGTGCTTTCCACCACTGTCTCGTCCGCATGGCCTCGACGATGCCGGGGCGGCGGCGCGCGCGGACTGCACCTGCCTGCCGAATCGGGCTGTACCCAGGTCCACCCCCCGGGTGACCCGTCCGCGCGGCATCCGGGTGGCCTTCCGTCGTGGCGGCCCGGGACCTGGCACTGCACCTGGGGCCCGCGCGGTCCTCTGAGACACTGGGGGCGCCATGAGTGAGACTGCAGCTGTGCCGACCGCGCCCCTGCGCGCCCGGGCCGAGATCGATCTGGCCGCCCTGCGCGCCAATGTGCGGGCCCTGCGTGCCCGGGCGAAGGGCGCCGCCCTGATGGCCGTCGTCAAGTCCGACGCCTACGGCCACGGAGCCGTGCCGTGCGCCCGCGCGGCCGTCGAGGCGGGGGCCACCTGGCTCGGCACGGCCACGCCCGAGGAGGCCCTCGCGCTGCGCGCCGCCGGTCTGGACACCCGCGTCCTGTGCTGGCTGTGGGTGCCGGGCGGGCCCTGGCGCGAGGCCATCGAGGCGGACATCGACGTGGCGCTCAGCGGGATGTGGGCGCTGCGCGAGGTGACGGAGGCCGCCCGGCAGGCGGGGCGGCCCGCACGGGTGCAGCTGAAGGCCGACACCGGGCTCGGCCGCAACGGCTGCCAGCCCGCCGACTGGCCCGAGCTGGTCGCCGAGTCCCTGCGCGCCGAGCGCGAGGGGCTGGTCCGGGTCACCGGTCTGTGGTCCCACTTCGCGTGCGCCGACGAACCCGGGCACCCGTCCATCGCCGCCCAGCTCACCCGGTTCCGGGAGATGGTGGCGTACGCCGAGGAACAGGGCGTACGCCCCGAGGTGCGGCACCTCGCCAACTCCCCGGCCACGCTGACCCTCCCCGAGACCCACTTCGACCTGGTCCGTCCGGGTATCGCCATGTACGGCGTCTCGCCCAGCCCGGAGATCGGCACCCCGGCCGACTTCGGCCTGCGGCCGGTGATGACGCTGAGCGCGTCGCTGGCGCTGGTCAAGCACGTGCCCGGCGGACACGGCGTCAGTTACGGCCACCACTACGTCACTCCCGGCGAGACCACCCTCGGCCTCGTCCCCGTCGGCTACGCGGACGGCATCCCCCGGCACGCCTCCGGCACCGGCCCGGTGCTGGTCGACGGCAAGTGGCGGACCGTCGCCGGACGGGTCGCGATGGACCAGTTCGTGGTCGACCTCGGCGGGGACGAGCCCCCGGTGGGCGCGGAGGCCGTGCTGTTCGGGCCCGGCGACCGGGGCGAGCCGACCGCCGAGGACTGGGCGCAGGCCTGCGGCACGATCGCGTACGAAATCGTCACCCGGATCGGAACGCGCGTTCCACGCGTCTATGTGAACGGGGAAGAAGAGGGGTAACCCCTTCGGAGACGGGCGCACACGCCCGGTTACCCCCGTCTTGCCCCGCACCACGCACCACCCGTGCACCACTCCAGCCCCACCGGCACCACCTGTTTCATCCACCCAGCGAACTGCAGTACGGCGAAGAGGAGCGGTACGTGAGCGAGAGCAGTGCGGAGGCCGTGGCGGACGTCGTCGCCGCGGCGGCCGCCGCCTCCGCCGCGGAGGCGGCCGGCAGCTGGCGCAGGGCGACCGGCATCGCCGGTGCCGCGATAGGCGTGCTCGCCGCGGGCGCGGCCGCCGGTGTGGCCATCGAGCGGATGACCGTCGGCCGCGGGATGCGCCGCAAGGCCCGGCTCGCGCTGGACTCGGCGGGCCCCTACGGCACCCTGCGCGGCACCCCCGGCAAGGCGCACGCCGACGACGGCACCGAGCTGTACTACGAGGTCGACGACGTCGAACCCGACCCCGGCCCGAACGTCTCCCCGCGCCGCCGCCGGCTCTTCGGCCGCAAGGCACCCGCCCCGGTCACCGTCGTCTTCAGCCACGGCTACTGCCTCAACCAGGACTCCTGGCACTTCCAGCGCGCCGCCCTGCGCGGGGTCGTCCGGACCGTCCACTGGGACCAGCGCAGCCACGGGCGGTCCGGGCGGGGCGTGGCCCAGACCCAGGACGGCGTGCCCGTCACCATCGACCAGCTCGGCCGTGATCTGAAGGCGGTCCTCGACGCGGCCGTACCGGACGGGCCGATCGTGCTGGTCGGCCACTCCATGGGCGGGATGACGATGATGGCGCTGGCCGCCCAGTACCCGGAGCTGATCCGGGACCGGGTGGTCGCCACCGCCTTCGTCGGCACGTCGTCCGGACGGCTCGGCGAGGTCAACTTCGGGCTGCCGCTCGCCGGCGTCAACGCGGTGCGCCGGATCCTCCCCGGAGTGCTGAAGGCGCTCGGGCAGCAGGCGGAACTGGTCGAGAAGGGCCGGCGGGCCACCGCCGATCTGTTCGCCGGGATCATCAAGCGGTACTCGTTCGCGACCCGGGACGTCGACCCGGCCGTCGAGCGGTTCGCCGAGCGGATGATCGAGTCCACGCCGATCGACGTGGTCGCCGAGTTCTACCCGGCCTTCACCGACCACGACAAGACCGAGGCACTCGCCTGCTTCCGGGACTTCCCGGTGCTCGTGCTGGCCGGGGTGCAGGACCTGGTCACGCCCAGCGAGCACAGCGAGGTCATCGCCGACCTGCTCCCGGACGCCGAGCTGGTGCTGGTGCCGGACGCGGGGCACCTGGTCATGCTGGAACACCCGGAAGTGGTCACCGACCGGCTCGCCGACCTGCTCACCCGCGCGGGTGCCGTGCCCGCAGGGGCTACCGTAAGTGGCTATGGAAGCACCAGCAGCACCGCACAACCCCGCTGAGACCCGGCTGACCGTCACCTCTCCCGAGCAGATGCGGGAGCTGGGCCGCCGACTGGCCAAGCTGCTGCGCGCGGGCGACCTGGTGATGCTCACCGGGGAGCTGGGCGCGGGCAAGACGACGCTGACCCGCGGGCTCGGCGAGGGCATGGGCGTCCGTGGCGCGGTCACTTCGCCGACCTTCGTGATCGCCCGGGTGCACCCCTCCCTCGGCGACGGCCCCCCGCTCGTCCATGTCGACGCCTACCGGCTCGGCGGCGGCCTCGACGAGATGGAGGACCTGGACCTCGACGTCTCCCTGACCGACTCGGTGATCGTCGTGGAGTGGGGCGAGGGCAAGGTCGAGGAGCTGACCGAGGACCGGTTGCAGGTCGTCATCCACCGCGCCGTCGGCGACACCACGGACGAGGTACGGCACGTCACGGTGACCGGGCTCGGAGAGCGGTGGGCCGAGGCCGGCCTGGACACGCTGGGCGCCTGATCCGCCGTACTTTCCGACAAGCCGTCGGCAACATGTTGCGCCGGGCGTCCCGGGCGTGGTCACATGGTATCCAGCCAGTGGTTAGGTGTGCCTAACTACGCCCGCCCCCGCACGTCAGGAGGCGTCCATGCCCGCTTCTCGACCCACGGCGCAACCGGCCGGGCCGCTCGTGGTCTCCGGGGTGTCCATGCATGACCTGCTGGCGTCGTGCGCGGCCGCGGCCACCATCTCCCGACCACCACGGCAGCCGGAGCCCGAGAAGACCGAGCAGGCCGGGCGGGAGCAGGGGCACCGCCGGGCCGCGTAGCCGCGGCTAGCGGATGACGACGACCGGTACGCCGATCGTCGCGAACTTCCACATCGCGTCGCCGTCCTCGCGCCGCTCCCGGATGCCGCCCGTCTTCACGCCCTCGGTGGTCATGCCCGCGCCGCTGCCCACCGCCGCGCTGAAGCCGATCACCACCCCGTCCACGCTGGTGAAGCGCACCACGTGCTCGATGGGAACGCCGTCCGTCCCGGTGACCGCGTTGGAGCGGGACGTGACCCAGTACCGGCCCACGGGCGGGTCGAGCGCGCCGGGGCGCACCCCGAAGCTGCGCTGCACCAGGTTCCTCTCGTCGACCAGCCAGACCCGGTCGTCGTCCACCGAGTACACGACCCGTTCACCCGTACCGGAGTCGCCCGGCAGGGCGCCCGGGTTGCGCAGATCGCGCGGCGCCTTGCTGGCGCTCGCCGAGGGCGACGCCCCCGCGCCGGCCCCGCCGACCAGGCTCGCCGGTACGGTCGCCTGTGCCTGGTAGGCGAGGAAGCCGACGGCTCCGAGGGCCGCCGCGGTGAGGCCGGCCACGATCCCCGAGCTGGTCCCTGCCACGTCCGTCCACCTCTGCCTCGCGCCATATGTCGTACTTCGTACAGACCGTAGCAGTCAGTCACCGTCTGCCCCGGACGGCGATGCGGGCGGCGCGGGCGCCGTAGGCTGTTCGCGTGCTCTTGCTCGCTCTGGATACCGCCACCCCCGCCGTCACCGTCGCACTGCACGACGGGACGGACGTCATCGCCTCGTCGAGTCAGGTGGACGCGCGCCGGCACGGGGAGCTGCTGCTGCCGGCCGTCGACCGTGTGCTCGCCGAGGCGGGGCTCAAGCTGGAGGCCGTCACCGGGGTCGTCGTCGGCACCGGCCCCGGCCCCTACACCGGCCTGCGCGTCGGCCTGATGACCGCCGACACCTTCGGCCTCGCGCTCGGCGTCCCCGTGTACGGCCTGTGCACGCTGGACGGGCTCGCCTACGCAGCCGACATCGAGAAGGGCCCCTTCGTCGTGGCGACCGACGCCCGGCGCAAGGAGGTCTACTGGGCGACGTACGCCGACTCCCGCACCCGCCTGACCGGCCCGGCCGTCGACCGCCCCGCCGACATCGCCGAGCAGGTCGCCGGGCTCCCCGCGGTCGGCGCGGGCGCGCTGCTCTACCCGGACACGTTCCCGAGCGCCCACGAGCCCGAGCACGTGTCCGCCGCCGCCCTCGCCGCGCTGGCCGCCGAGAAGCTGGCCGCGGGCGAGGAGCTTCCGGCCCCGCGTCCGCTGTACCTGCGCCGTCCCGACGCCCAGGTCCCCAAGAACTACAAGGTGGTCACCCCCAAGTGACCGGACAGTTGCGCGAGATGCGCTGGTGGGACATCGACCCCGTCCTCGAGCTGGAGAAGGACCTCTTCCCCGAGGACGCGTGGTCCCGCGGCATGTTCTGGTCCGAGCTGGCCCACTCCCGGGGCTCCGAGGCGACCCGGCGCTACCTCGTGGCCGAGGACGCCGGCCGCATCGTCGGCTACGCGGGCCTGGCCTCCTCCGGCGAGCTGGCCGACGTCCAGACCATCGCCGTGGCCCGGGACCAGCAGGGCACCGGCCTCGGCGCCCTGCTGCTCGCCGAGCTGCTGAAGGCCGCCACCGCCTTCGAGTGCTCCGAGGTCATGCTGGAGTGCCGGGTCGACAACGTCCGCGCCCAGAAGCTCTACGAGCGCTTCGGCTTCGAGCCCATCGGCTTCAGACGCGGCTACTACCAGCCGGGCAACGTGGACGCCCTGGTGATGCGCCTGACCACGGAACCCAACAGCGGCTCCGCCGCGGGTTCATCCTCCGTACAAGGAACCGAGACCAATGACTGACGAACCTCTCGTCCTCGGCATCGAGACCTCCTGCGACGAGACCGGCGTCGGCATCGTCCGCGGCACCACCCTGCTGGCCGACGCGGTCGCCTCCAGCGTCGACGAGCACGCCCGCTTCGGCGGTGTCGTACCCGAGGTGGCGTCCCGGGCCCACCTGGAGGCGATGGTCCCGACCATCGACCGCGCGCTCAAGGAGGCGGGCGTCTCCGCGAAGGACCTGGACGGCATCGCGGTCACCGCGGGCCCCGGCCTCGCCGGCGCCCTGCTGGTCGGCGTCTCGGCCGCGAAGGCGTACGCCTACGCGCTCGGCAAGCCCCTCTACGGCGTCAACCACCTCGCCTCCCACATCTGCGTGGACCAGCTGGAGCACGGCCCGCTGCCCGAGCCGACCATGGCCCTGCTGGTGTCCGGCGGCCACTCCTCCCTGCTGCTGTCCGAGGACATCACCTCCGACGTCCGCCCGATGGGCTCCACCATCGACGACGCGGCCGGCGAGGCCTTCGACAAGATCGCCCGCGTGCTGAACCTGGGCTTCCCCGGCGGCCCGGTCATCGACCGCTACGCCCGCGAGGGCGACCCGGAGGCGATCACCTTCCCGCGCGGCCTGACCGGCCCGCGCGACGCGGCGTACGACTTCTCCTTCTCCGGTCTGAAGACGGCCGTGGCCCGCTGGATCGAGGCCAAGCGCGCCGCCGGCGAGGAGGTCCCGGTCCGTGACGTGGCCGCCTCCTTCCAGGAGGCCGTGGTGGACGTCCTCACCCGCAAGGCCGTCCGCGCCTGCAAGGACGAGGGCGTCGACCATCTGATGATCGGCGGCGGCGTCGCCGCCAACTCCCGTCTGCGCGCCCTCGCCCTGGAGCGCTGCGAGGCCGCCGGCATCCGGCTGCGCGTCCCGCGCCCCAAGCTGTGCACGGACAACGGCGCGATGGTCGCGGCGCTCGGCGCCGAGATGGTCTCCCGCAACCGGGCCGCCTCCAGCTGGGACCTGTCCGCCGACTCCTCCCTGCCGGTGACGGACCCGCACGTCCCGGGCCACGACCATGTGCACGAGGTCAGCAAGGAGAACCTGTACTCGTGACGGTCGCCCTGATGTGGGAGGCCCGGGCCGCCGAGGGCCGGGGCGGGGAACTCCTCGCCTGGGTGCGGGCACAGGGGCTCGCCCGGGAGCCGGTGCGGCGGGAGACCTTCCGCGCCCCGCAGGACCGGGTGCTCGTCATCACCTGGTGGGACGCGCCGTACGACGCCTCGCTGCCCGAACTTCCCGAGCCGGACGCCGAGTTGGTGACCCGGGCCGTGCACCGCTGGCGGTTCGAGCAGCTGAGTTGACGTACCGGCCCGCACATCGGCTATGATCATCACACAGCGAACGGCCGGAACTTCGGTACGAACGCAGTGCGTTGGTGGTCCAAGGAAAGACGCCCCGCTTCCTGCGGGGAAATGCAGGTGCAAGGCCTGCCCGGCGCTCCATGAACACCCCGCCCCCGGTTCTCCGGGGGCGGGGTGTTTTCCGTTACCGGCGGCCGGCCTTCTCGAGGCTGACCGCGCCCGCCTCCGGGCCTTCGAGCGCGGCCGTCCCGGCCTTCCGCTCCTGCAGATGCGCGTACGCCATCAGGCCGAACAGGACCGCGAGCAGCACCGCCGACGAACCGGCCGTACCGAGGTCCAGGCCGCCCTTGGCGACCGGCTTGGTGAGGAGGTCGCCCGCCGTGGCGCCCAGCGGGCGGGTCAGGACGAAGGCGATCCAGAAGAGCAGGACGTTCGGGACGGCCGGCACCTTCATCAGCGCGAGCAGCACGAGCAGCAGGCCGGTCACCAGGGCCGCGCCGCCCAGGTAGCCGAGGCCCGAGCTGTCGGAGAGGAAGTCGCCCATCGAGGTGCCGAGCGTGTTGGAGACCAGGATGGCCGACCAGAACAGGGCCTCGCCCTTGAAGGAGACGATCTCGGTGATCTGGAAGGTCATCCCGCTCAGCTTCCAGCCGAGGAAGATCAGCAGCAGGATCGAGACCAGGATCGCCGCGCCCTCCGGGTAGCCGAGGCCGAGGCCCTGCGGGCCCCAGCCCAGCTTCGTGGCGCCGCCCGAGAGGTACTTGGCGCTGGCGTCCCGGTTCATGAAGTCGGACATCGTGGTGCCGGCCATGGAGGTCGACAGGATCACGGTCCAGTAGAAGAACGGGTTGTAGTGGGACGAGCGCAGCTGGATCACCAGCGTCACCACGAAGACCAGGAACAGGGCGATGGTGGTGAGGAAATAGCCGAGCTTGAGCGTCTGCGCGAACAGATCGCCCGCCGTCTCGCCCAGGGTCGTCGCGGCGATCTTCATGATCCAGAACGCCAGCGTGACCTCGGGCAGCTTCTTCATGACGGACTTCGTCGTAGTCAAAGGTGCTCCTGTCGGGGTGGGGGGTGATCAACTTCGGCCCGACCCTGCCAGGCGCAACCGGAACCCATCCTGAACGCCCGTGTCAGAGGTCTTGCGGAACCGGTTTCCTTGTGATCCCGCTGTGGCTCACATACGTCCCCTCGGCCCCTTCTGCTCAATCAGTTCCCTCGGACACCTCCACCTCGCAGCGCAGCCGCCGATCCGCCCCGACCACCCGTACCGGCCCCGTCAGCCGCAGCCGCGCCGTGTGCCGTACCTCGGCGCTCGACGGGCCCAGGCGCAGCTCCAGCGCCCCCGGCTCCACCACCCGCGCGCCCGTGCGGCCAGTGAAGGACGACAGGTCCGGGTGGAAGCGGAAGGTCACCCGGCGGGCCTCGCCCGGGGCCAGTTCCACCCGCTGGTAGCCGATGAGCCGGACGTCCGGGCGGGTCACCGACGCCACCGGATCGTGCAGGTACAGCTGGACGACCTCCGCGCCCGCGCGCTCGCCCGTGTTGCGGACGGTCAGCGAGAGGTCGTACGAGCCGTCCGTGCCGATCTCGGTGACATCGTTGCCCGTGTGGTCCTGCCAGGTGAACGACGTGTACGAGCGGCCGTGGCCGAAGGGGTACAGCGGGGTCGGGTCCAGGCTGCTGACCTCGCCGGCCAGGCCCAGCGGGGGCTGGAGATAGGTCCAGGGCTGTCCGCCGGGCACGCGCGGGACGCTCACCGGGAGGCGGCCGGAGGGGTTCACGCGGCCGGACAGGACCCCGGCGAGCGCCGGGCCGCCCTCCTCGCCGGGGAAGAAGGCCTGCACGACCGCGCCGAGCCGGCCGTGCCAGCGGCCCAGGGCGTAGGGGCGGCCGGTCAGGAGGACCAGGATCACCGGGACGCCCGTGGTGAGCAGTGCGTCCAGCAGCTCCGCCTGTACGCCTGGCAGTCGGAGGTCCGCCACGTCGCAGCCCTCGCCCGAGGTGCCCCGGCCGAACAGGCCCGCGCGGTCGCCGAGGACCGCCACGCACACGTCCGCCTCGGCCGCCCGGGCGACCGCCTCCGCGAAGCCGGCGGTGTCCGGGTCCGAGACCCCGCAGCCCTCGGCGAACGTGACCTTGGCGTCCGGGAGTTCGGCGCGCAGGGAGTCCAGGACGGTCGGGATGGAGAGGCCGAGGGGGACCTCGGGGTGGTGGGTGAGGACGTGGGACGGGAAGGAGTAGCAGCCGAGCATCGCGAGCGCGTCCGCCGCGCGGGGGCCCACGACCGCGACCCGGGTGTCGGGGGCCAGGGGGAGCAGCCCGTCGGGGTTGTCCAGCAGGACCACCGACTCCTCCGCCAGCCGGCGGGCCAGCGCCCGGTTGTCCGCCGAGTCGAGGTCGACGGGGCCCTCCGGCTCCGGCCGCCAGTCCTCGTCCAGCAGGCCCAGTTCGCACTTCTGGAGCAGGACGCGGCGGGCCGCCCGGTCCACCAGGGACTCCGGGACACGGCCCGCTCGTACGGCGGTCACCAGCGGGGTGCCGTAGCACTTGAGGGTCGGCAGCTCGACGTCGATGCCCGCCGCGAGGGCCAGGTGCGCCGCGCCCGCCTCGTCCCCGGCGACCCGGTGCTGGGTCTGCAGGAAGCCGATGCCGAAGTAGTCGGCGACCACCGTGCCGGTGAAGCCCCACTCCTCGCGCAACAGGTGGCTCAGCAGGCCCGGGTCGGCGGAGACCGGCACGCCGTCGGTCTCGGTGTACGCGGCCATCACCGAGCGCGCCCCGCCCTCGCGCAGCGCCATCTCGAACGGCGGCAGGGTCACGTCCGCGAACTCGCGCACCCCCGCCCGGACGGGGGCGAGGTTGCGGGCGCCGGCCGAGGACGCGTACCCGGCGAAGTGCTTGAGCGTGGCGACGATCCCGGCCGACTCCAGGCCGCGCACATAGGCCGCGCCGACCGTGCCGACCAGGTACGGGTCCTCGCCGATCGTCTCCTCCACCCGGCCCCAGCGCGGGTCGCGGACCACGTCCAGGACGGGGGCGAGGCCCTGGTGGACACCGACCGAGCGCAGATCGCGCCCGATGTGCCGGCCCAGCTGCTCGACGAGTGCCGGGTCGAAGGACGCGCCCCAGGCCAGCGGCACCGGGTAGGCCGTCGCGCCCCAGGCCGTGAAGCCCGCCAGGCACTCCTCGTGGGCGAGGGCCGGAATGCCGAAGCGGCCCGCCGCCGCGATCCGCCGCTGGGCGCGGGCCAGGGCCCGGGCGCCGAGCGCCGGGTCCACGGGGGCGGTGCCGAAGGAGCGGGTCAGCTGGCCGAGCCCCCGGGTGATCAGCTCGTCCCAGTCGTACTCGGCGGTCATCTCGCGCTGCAGCGGGGCGACTCCGTCGCCGTCCGTGGCGGCGCCCACCCACACGCCGTACAGCTGGGCGGTCTTCTCCTCCAGGGTCATCCGGGAGAGCAGGTCGTCGACGCGGTCGGCGGCGGGCAGGGCGGGGTCGCGCCAAGGAGCGGTGGTCATGGAACTCCCGTCGGATGGGTCGGGATGCTCGTCAGAGGGGCTCGTCGATGCTGCGAATGTTTCGGACAATACATCGAATGTTCCGGGAACCTATGGCGCGCGAAGGCCTTCGTCAAGAGGGTCCGCAGGGATACGATCGCGGGCATGAAGCCTTCGAAGCCCGTAGAAACGCAGACGGCGACCCTCGCCGAAATCGCCCGGGAAGCGGGGGTGTCCGCTCCGACTGTTTCGAAGGTCCTCAACGGCCGCGCCGACGTCGCCCCGGCGACCCGCACCCGGGTCGAGGAGCTGCTGCGCGCCTACGGCTACCGGCGCCGCCGCGCCGAGGCCTCCCGTTCGCCCCTGATCGACCTGGTCTTCCACGAGCTGGAGAGCGCCTGGGCGATGGAGGTCATCCGGGGCGTGGAGAACGTGGCCCGGGACGCGGGCCTGAGTGTCGTGCTGTCCGAGTCCGCCGGGCGGCTCACCCCGGGCCGGACCTGGGCCGACCAGGTCGCCGCCCGCCGCCCGCACGGGGTGATCCTCGTGCTGTCCGGCCTGGACGAGTCCCAGCGGGCGCTGCTGACCAGCCGTTCCATCCCGTTCGTGGTGATGGACCCGGCCGGCGACCCCGGCCCGGACGTCCCCTCCATCGGCGCCACCAACTGGCAGGGCGGCCTCGCCGCCACCCGGCATCTGGTGGAGCTGGGCCACACCCGGATCGGCGCGATCAGCGGCCCCTCCCGGATGATGTGCAGCCGCGCCCGCCTCGACGGCTACCGCGCCGCCCTGGAGACCGCCGGGCTCCCGGTCGACCCGCGCCTGGTCCGGACCGGCGACTTCCACCACGACTCCGGCTACCGCCTGGGCCTGGAGCTGCTGCGCGGCCCCGACCGGCCCACCGCCGTCTTCGCAGGCAACGACCTGCAGGCGCTGGGGCTGTACGAGGCCGCGCGCGAACTGGGGCTGCGCATCCCGGAGGACCTGAGCGTGGTCGGCTTCGACGATCTGCCGGTGGCCCGCTGGGTGGGCCCGCCGCTGACGACCGTACGGCAGCCGCTGACGGAGATGGCCGAGGCCGCCGCCCGGCTGGTGCTGGACCTGGGCCGCGCGGAGGACGAGCGGGCGGCGACCCGGGTGGAGCTGGCGACCAGCCTGGTGGTGCGGTCCAGCACGGGAGTGCCTCCGGCGGTTTAGCGGTTCGTGTATTGACGGGTGTCGAGGGCCACTCCACACTGCTCCGAAGCCAGTCGGTTATTCAGCCGAAACTTTCGGAGGCACCCGCGATGAGATCTCTGAGAACAGGCTTATCCCTCGCGTCCCTCGTGACCGGTGTCATGCTCGCGCTCACGGCGCCCGCGGCGCACGCCGCCGACACCCCCTTGCGCGACCTCGCGGCCGCGAAGGGCAAGGTCATCGGCACGGCGGTCACCGGCTCCAAGCTCACCGGGACGTACGGCGACGTCGCCGGGGCCCAGTTCAACTCGCTGACCCCGGGCAACGCCATGAAGTGGGGCACGGTCGAGCCCACCCAGGGCAGCTTCAACTGGAGCGAGGCCGACCAGATCGTGGCCTTCGCCCAGGCCCATGACCAGCAGGTGCGCGGCCACACCCTGGTCTGGCACAGCCAGAACCCGAGCTGGCTCACCAATGGCAGCTGGACCTCCGCCCAGCTCAGCAGCCTGCTGCAGAACCACATCAGCACCGAGGTCGGCCGCTACAAGGGCAAGATCGCCGCCTGGGACGTGGTCAACGAGCCGTTCAACGAGGACGGCAGCTACCGCTCCACCCTCTGGTACAACGGCCTCGGCTCCGGCTATGTCGCCAGCGCCCTGACCTGGGCCCACGCGGCCGACCCGGACGCCAAGCTGTACATCAACGACTACAACGTCGAGGGCGTGAACGCGAAGTCCATCGCCCTGTACAACCTGGTCAAGTCCCTCAAGCAGCAGGGCGTCCCGATCGACGGCGTCGGCCTGCAGGCCCATCTGATCCTCGGCCAGGTGCCGGCCACGCTCCAGCAGAACATCCAGCGCTTCGCCGACCTCGGCGTGGACGTGGCCATCACCGAGCTGGACGTACGGATGGCGCTGCCCGTCGACAGCACGAAACTCGCCCAGCAGGCGGCCGACTTCAAGTCCGTGGTGGCCGCCTGCGCGGCCGTGACCCGCTGCGTCAACGTCACCGTGTGGGGCTTCACCGACTCCGACTCCTGGGTGCCGAGCACGTTCCCCGGGTACGGGGCGGCGACGCCGTACGACGAGAACTACGCGCCGAAACCGGCCTACCACGGCATCGCCGAGGCCCTCGGCGGCTCCACCACCACCCCGCCCCCGGCCGGCGCCTGCACCGCGGCCTACAGCGTGACCAGCCAGTGGAACACCGGCTTCACCGGCCAGGTCACGATCTCCTGCTCCGGGGCCTCGCTGTCCTCGTGGAAGGCGAACTGGACGTTCGGCGCGGGCCAGCAGATCACGCAGGCCTGGAACGCCACGTGCACCCGGTCGGGCGCGGCGGTGTCCTGCGCGAACGCCTCGTACAACGGGTCCGTGCCGGACGGCGGTTCGGTGACGTTCGGTTTCAACGCGTCGTGGAGCGGGAGCAACCCGCTGCCCACGGTGACGTTGGGATGAGAATTTCCCAAGAAAACGGGTTCTCACGGCTTCCGCTAACAGTCCCCTAATAATTCGGACTTACGTTCCTGCCCGTGACGCGACAAGAGGAGCAGGGCGACGCGGGCAGACGGGCGGGCCGGCGGTCGAGAGCGCTGAAGGCCGCCGGCCTCACCCTGGCGGGATTCCTGGTGCTGGGCGTGGCCACGGCCGGCTACGCGTACTGGCACCTCAACAACAACATCAAGAGTGTCGACATCAACAGCGCGCTCGGCGACAACCGCCCGGCGAAGGCGGTGACCACCCCGGCCGCGACCGCCTCGGCCGACGCCTCCCCGCTGCCCACCGGCGCCCTGAACATCCTGGTCCTCGGCTCCGACTCGCGCAGCGGCAAGGCCAACCAGGAGCTGGGCGGCGGCGACAGCTCCGGCGCCCGCTCCGACACCGCGATGGTGGTGCACATCGACGCCGGCCGGACGAAGGCGACCGTCGTCAGCATCCCGCGCGACACCCTCGTCACCCGCCCGTCCTGCCCGCTGTCCTCCGGCGGCTCCACGGCGGTGGCGTACGGCGCGATGTTCAACAGCGCCTACTCGGTGGGCGGTCCGGTGTGCGCGGTCAAGACCGTCGAGTCGATCACCGGCGTCCGCATGGACCACTACCTGGAGATCGACTTCGCCGGCTTCGCCAAGCTGGTCGACGCGCTCGGCGGGGTCACGGTCACCACCGACCAGGACATCGACGACGACCGGAGCCATCTGCACCTCAAGGCCGGCACCCACCACCTGGACGGCACCCAGGCCCTGGCCCTCGCCCGCACCCGGCACGGCATAGGCGACGGCAGCGACCTCGGCCGCATAGGCCTCCAGCAGAAGCTGGTGAAGGCCCTGCTGGAGCAGATGGCCGACACCGACCTCCTCACCGACCCGACCAAGCTCTACCAGGTCGCCGACGCGGTGACCGCCAGCCTCACCACCGACACCGGCCTGGACTCCCTCGGCGAGCTGATGAAGCTCGGCCAGAGCCTGAAGGGCCTCACGGCCGACCGGGTGAAGACGGTGATGATGCCGGTCGTCACGGCACCCTCCGACGCCAATCGGGTGGTGGCGAAGGAACCGGCGGCGAGCGAACTGTGGGCGTCGCTGCGCTGAGCGGCACAACCGGCAGTACAACCATAGGGGTGACCGGTGAGTCTCCTGCGGTGACCAAGTCGCCGTACATCTGGGGGTTTTCCGGTGTTCTCGTTGCGTTCGCACGCCCGTTGGGCGCTTCCGCTGGCCCTGGGCCTCACCGCCCTCGGGGCCGCCGTACCGCAGGCGTCCGCGACGAAGGCGGCCGCGCCCGTCCGCGACGACTTCAACGGCGACGGCTACCCCGACCTCGCCGTCGGCGCCCCGCAGGCCACGATCGGGGGCAAGGCCAGGGCGGGCTACGTGACCGTGATGTACGGCGGCCCGCGCGGCCTGTCCACCAGCCACCGCACGATCATCAGCCGCGCCACGTCCGGCATCCCCGGCAGCCCGGCCAAGGGCGGGGTCTTCGGCTTCCAGCTGTCCAAGGGCGACCTGGACGGCGACGGGTACGCGGACCTGGTCGTCGGCTCCACGTCCGGTGACGCGGTCGTGGTGTGGGGCGGGCCGCGCGGACTGTCCGGCGGTACGTCGGTCCCCGCCGCCGACACCCAGACCGGCGACTTCGACGGCGACGGGCGGCTGGACCTGGCCCTGTTCCGCACGGCCTTCTCCGGCGGCGACGACCCGGCCGGCACCACCGCCACCCTCTGGAAGGGCCCGCTCAAGCGCACCGGCACCCCGGCCACCAAGACCCCCCTGGACCCCGACCACCTCCAGTACATCGACATCCAGGACGGCGCCACCGGCGACCTCAACGGCGACGGCCGCGACGACCTCGCGCTCACCGCGTACTGCGGCGACGGAAGCCACTGCACCGACGTGTACCTCAGCACCCCCTCGGGCTTCGCCCCGTCCGTCGCCTTCCCCGGGGACCGCGCGGCGGCCATCGGGGACGTCAACGGCGACGGCGTCGACGACCTCGTCACCGGCCGCGCCGAGGACGAGGAGATCTGGGTGGCGTACGGCTCGGCCGCGGGCCTGGGCGCCCCGGACACCTGGAAGTCGTACACGCAGAACACCCCCGGCGTCCCGGGCGCCCTGGAGGAGAACGACATGTTCGGCCGCTCGGTCGCCGTCGGCGACATCACCGGCGACGGCATCGACGACGTGGCGGTCGGCGTGCCCGGCGAGAACCAGTACGAGGGCGTGGTCGACGTGCTGCGCGGCAGCCGCTCCGGCCTGACCGGCACCGGCGCGCAGGCCTTCACCCAGAACACCAAGGGCGTCCCCGGCACCGCCGAGGTCAACGACGCCTTCGGCTACACGGTCGGCCTGGTCGACATCAACGGCAACGGACACGCCGACCTGGCCGCCTCCGCGCCGAACGAGGACGCGGGCAACGGCGCGGTCTGGGTCCTGCGCGGCCGCCCCACGGGCGTGGTCACGGACGCGGCCCTCGCCTTCGGCGGCAAGGCGGTCGGAGCGCCGTACACGAAGGCGGGATTCGGGTCCGAGCTGAAGTAGCGGCGCCGCACGGTCCCGGAAAAAATTTCTTCGAGGAAATCCCGGGACCGTGTCGATCCGGGTGTCTCCCGATCGACGCATGGGTGAGCGGCGGGGACGGACCCCGCCGCACCGACCGAAGGAGTCACCATGCCCCGCTATCTGTCGCTCGTGCGCATCGACGAGGCCTCCGCCCCCGCCGAGGGCCCCAGCGAGGAGCTGATGCAGCGGATGGGCCGGCTGATCGAGGAGGTCACCAAGGCCGGGGTCATGCTCGACACCGCCGGCCTGACCCCCTCCGCCCAGGGCACCACCGTGCGCTGGGAGGGCGGGAAGATCTCCGTCACCGACGGGCCCTTCACCGAGTCCAAGGAGGTCGTCGGCGGCTACGCGATCATGCAGTGCAAGGACATGGCCGAGGCCCTGGAGTGGACCAAGCGGTTCCTCCAGGTCCACGAGGAGTTCTGGACGGTCACCTGCGAGGTGCGGGAGATCGCCGAGGGCTGAGCGGTCCTTGGCCCCGGGCCGTCCGGGGGTGTTGCATGGTGGGCTGTGGAAGCACAGCCCACCGCGGCACAGCCCACCGCGGCGCACACGATCGAGACCGTCTTCCGGCTGGAGTCCCCCCGGGTCGTCGCCGGTGTCGCCCGGATCGTGCGGGACGTCGGCATCGCCGAGGAGTTGGCGCAGGACGCGCTGGTCGCGGCGCTGGAGCGATGGCCCAGGGACGGCGTGCCCGACAACCCCGGCGCCTGGCTCATGGCCACCGCCCGGCACCGTGCCGTCGACCTGGTCCGGCGCCGCGAGACCTACGCCCGCAAGCTCGCCGAGATCGGCCGGGACCTGGAGACCACGGCCCCGGCGTCGTACGACGAGCCCGCCGACCCGGACGACATCGACGACGACCTGCTGCGGCTGGTCTTCACCACCTGCCATCCGGTGCTGTCCCCGGAGGCCCGCACCGCGCTCACCCTGCGCCTGCTCGGCGGCCTGACCACGGCCGAGATCGCCCGGGCCTACCTCGTTCCGGAGCCGACGATCGCCCAGCGCATCGTCCGGGCGAAAAAGACGCTCGCCACGAAGAACGTCGCCTTCGAGGTGCCGTACGGCCCCGACCGCGAGGCCCGCCTCGGCTCCGTCCTGGACGTCATCTACCTGATCTTCAACGAGGGATACGCGGCCACCGCCGGGGACGACCTGCTGCGTCCCGGCCTGTGCGAGGACGCCCTGCGCCTGGCCCGCGTGCTCTCGGCCCTGATGTCCAAGGAGCCCGAGGTGCACGCCCTGACCTCGCTCCTGGAGTTCCAGGCCTCCCGCACCGCCGCCCGCACCGGCCCCGACGGCACACCGGTGCTCCTGAAGGACCAGAACCGCCGCCGCTGGAACCGCATGCTCATCGCCCGCGGCATCCGGGCCCTCGGCCGCGCCGAGGCCACCGGCGCCCCCGGCCGCTACGCCCTCCAGGCCGCCATCGCCGCCTGCCACGCGCACGCGTACTCCTACGAGGAGACCGACTGGCGGACCATCGCCACCCTGTACGGCCTGCTCGCCTCCCGCGCCCCGTCCCCGGTCGTCGAGCTGAACCGCGCCGTCGCCGTGTCGATGGCCGAGGGCCCGGCCGAGGGGCTGAAGCTCGTCGACGCCCTGACCGCCGAACCCGCCCTGCGCGACTACCACCTGCTGCCCAGCGTGCGCGGCGACCTGCTGGCGCGGCTGGGGCGCACCGCCGAGGCGCGCGAGGAGTTCGTACGGGCGGCGGGGCTGGCGCGCAACGAGAGCGAGCGCCGGCTGTTGCGGGCGAAACTGCGTTCCCTTCCTGGTCAGTGAGGGTTTACAGCGGCTGTGCGGGGGCGCCGATCAGCATGGTCGGGGCCCCTGCGACCCGGGTCAGGAACACGGTCGCCGCGTTGGGTCCCTGCGGCTTGACCTTCCGGCGCAGTTCCTCCGGCTCCACCGCCGACCCCCGCTTCTTCACGGTCAGCGTGCCGACCTCCCGCTCCCGCAGCAGGGCCTTCAACTTCTTGACGTTGAAGGGGAGTCGGTCGGTGATCTCGTAGGCCGAGGCGTACGGCGTCGGACGCAGTTCGTCGGCCGTGACGTACGCGATGGTCTCGTCGACCAGGCCGCCGCCGACCTCCTCGGCCACCTCCGCGACCAGATGGGCGCGGATGACGGCGCCGTCGGGCTCGTACAAGTACCGGCCGACCGGGCGTACCCGGGGATCGGGCAGTCCCCGGCCGAGCAGCGTGCGCGGGCCGGGCAGCAGCGTGGCCCGCACGCTTCCCGGCTTTCCGGCCCCGAACCACAGCACCGCCTCCTTCACGTCCCCGCCGTCCGAGATCCACTCGGCCTCGGCCTCGGCGGGAATCGCCTCGTGCGGGATGCCGGGGGCGATCTTCAGGGCGGCCCGGGGAGCGCCGAGGGCCGTGGCGACCGCCCAGGACAGGGGCGGTGAGTAGGCCTCCGGGTCGAAGATCCGGCCCCGCCCGCCCCGGCGCGCCGGGTCCACGAACACGGCGTCGTAGCCCGCCGTGTCCACCTCCGTGACGTCCGCCTCCCGCACCTCGATCAGCCCCGCGAGCCCCAGCGCCTCGGCGTTCGCCCGGGCCGCGGCCGCCGTCAGCGGATCCCGGTCCACGGCCAGCACCCGGATCCCGGCCCGGGCCAGCGCGATCGCGTCGCCGCCGATCCCGCAGCACAGGTCGGCGACCGAGGTCACGCCCAGCTCCCGCATACGGCCCGCCCGGTACGCCGCCACGCTCGCCCGGGTCGACTGCTCGACCCCGTTCGGCGTGAAGTACATCCGCCGCGCGTCCTCGGCCCCGAACTTCGCCACCGCCCGCTGCCGCAGCCGGGCCTGCCCCAGCGCCGCCGACACCAGTTCGGCGGGGTGCTCGCGGCGCAGCCGGGTGGCGACGGCCAGCTCCTGTGCGGGGTCGGTGTCGCGCACCTCGTCGAGGAGGGCGCGGCCTTCGGGGGTGAGGAGAAGGGCGAGGTCGTTCACCGGGTCATTGTGGGCCAGTCGGTGGATGGTGCGCCTCCGGCGGCGGTGTCGGACCGGGTTCGGGGCCCCGGGGCTGGAAGGATCCGACGCCATGCGAGTAGTAGTACAAAATGACAAAAGTCGGGCACGGCTTCCGAAGCTCGCCCTCCGCTGCGCGGTAGCCGCGCTGGCCTCCACCGCCCTTCTCTCCGGCTGTGCCGCCCTCGGCTCGGACTCCGGAGCCCAGGGCGCCCCCGGCCAGGGCGGCCACGGCGGCCACGGCGGGCCGGTGGACCCGCAGGCCCGCCTCGCCGCCGAACACGCCCGCCTGGTCGCCGCCGCCCGGCACTGGAACCTCGACGAGGTCCCGCTGAGACCCCCTGCGCCACCGACCAGGAAGCCGAAGATCACCGCGCGCGACGGCTTCGAGGTGGACGGCCAGGAGGAGGAGAACCTGCCGCCGGTCTTCACCACCGTCCCCACCAGGCAGAAGGTCGTCTTCCTCACCATCGACGACGGCGCCGAGAAGGACCCGGCGTTCCTGCGCATGATGAGCGACCTGAAGATCCCCTACACGGCCTTCCTCAGCAACTACCTGGTCAAGGACGACTACGGCTACTTCCGCCGGATGCAGTCCGAGGGTCACACCCTCAACAACCACACCCTCACCCACCCCTACCTGCCCGGACTGTCCTACGAGGAGCAGAAGGACGAGATCTGCGGCATGCAGGCCGTCATGAAGCGGCAGTTCGGCAAGGCGCCGACCGTCTTCCGCCCGCCCTACGGCAACTACAACGGCGACACCCTGCGCGCCGCCAAGGTCTGCGGGATCAAGTACGCGCCGATCTGGGACGAGGAGGTCTTCGTCGACCACTGGGAGTACCGCGAGGACGACAAGAACCTGCACCCCGGCGACATCGTGCTCACCCACTTCCGCGGCCGCGACGACTGGGACGGCACGATGGTCGACGACATGCGCCGCTTCCTGAACAAGGTCACGCGCGAGGGGTACGCCGTGGCGCGCCTGGAGGACTACCTGTGAGGCGCCGGGGGCGACCGGGGCGCGGTCCGGGAGGGGTACCGGCCGGGCTGGCCGCCGTACTCGCCTCGGCCCTCCTCCTCACCGGCTGCGCCCAGTCGGTCGACCCCATCGAACGCCTCGGCAAACGCGCGGCCCAAGGCGTACGGCAACCGAGCCCGTCCGGCAGCCAGGCCTACCGCCGCTGGGGCCTGGCCGCCCCGCTCGCCGCCCCGCCCCGCCACCTGGCCCGCCTTCCCACGGCCCACCGGGCGGGCGCCTTCCCGCCCCGGGTCGTGGACCACGTCGCCACCACCGACAAGGTCGTCTTCCTCACCTACGACGACGGCGCCGAGCGCGACCCGCGCTTCGTCGACATGGTCCGCGACCTCGGGCTGCCGGTCAGCTTCTTCCTCACCGACAGCGTCGTAGGCCCCGGCTACGGCCACTTCGCCCGCCTGCGCGCCGTCGGCGCCGACATCGAGAACCACACCCTCGACCACCCGGCGATGCCCGGACTGCCGTACGCCGGCCAGCGCGCCGAGATCTGCGGCCAGCAGGACAAACTCAGGTCCCGCTTCGGCATCCGCCCCCGCCTCTTCCGCCCGCCCTACGGCACGTACGACACCACCACCCTGCGCGCGGCCGCCGACTGCGGCATCTCCGCACTCGTCCTGTGGCGCGCCGCCATGACCTCCGACGGCATCGCCTACGCCCACGGAGAGCGCCACCTGCGCCCGGGCGACATCGTCCTGGTCGGCCCCGACGAGGCCACGGGCCCCACCCTCAAGGAACGCACGGCGCGCCTGCTGCGCCGCGTCCAGGCAAGGGGACTGACGGTGGGGCGCCTTGAGGATTACCTGTAACGGTTCTTTTCAGCGCCGTCCGCATCAACCAGCCCGTCCGGCGTTTGAGGACGAGGCCGTTCAGGCCGGTAACCTGCCGACGCGCCGCACGGCATTGGCACTCCGCTTGACCGAGTGCTAATCGCGGTCATAGTCTCGGCTCTGGCACTCGGCAGATGAGAGTGCCAACAAACGCGACGGGCAGGTCCGGCACCCGCGACGACGGATCGACCTGGTCGCCACCTCAGACAGTTAACCCCGTGAGATCTCCGAAGGGGGAGGTCGGATCGTGACGACCGCCAGCTCCAAGGTTGCCATCAAGCCGCTCGAGGACCGCATCGTGGTCCAGCCGCTGGACGCCGAGCAGACCACGGCCTCTGGCCTGGTCATCCCGGACACCGCCAAGGAGAAGCCCCAGGAGGGCGTCGTCCTGGCCGTGGGCCCGGGCCGCTTCGAGAACGGCGAGCGCCTTCCGCTCGACGTCAAGACCGGCGACATCGTGCTGTACAGCAAGTACGGCGGCACCGAGGTGAAGTACAACGGCGAGGAGTACCTCGTCCTCTCGGCTCGCGACGTCCTCGCGATCATCGAGAAGTAATCACCTCGAGCACTCAGTTGCTTCCAGCTGCGCCCCTGGCCCCCGCGACCACCTAAGAAGCCGGGCGCCAGGGCGCAGTTCTTTTTTCACCCACAGATTTCCGAGAGGGCTCCCGCTGTCATGGCGAAGATCCTGAAGTTCGACGAGGACGCCCGTCGCGCCCTCGAGCGCGGCGTCAACAAGCTGGCCGACACGGTGAAGGTGACGATCGGCCCCAAGGGTCGCAACGTCGTCATCGACAAGAAGTTCGGCGCCCCCACCATCACCAACGACGGTGTCACGATCGCCCGTGAGATCGAGGTCGAGGACCCGTACGAGAACCTCGGCGCCCAGCTGGTGAAGGAGGTGGCGACCAAGACCAACGACATCGCTGGTGACGGCACCACCACCGCCACCGTGCTCGCCCAGGCGCTGGTTCGCGAGGGCCTGAAGAACGTCGCCGCCGGCGCCTCCCCGGCCTCCCTGAAGAAGGGCATCGACGCGGCCGTCGCCGCCGTCTCCGAGGACCTCCTCGCCTCGGCCCGCCCGATCGAGGAGAAGTCCGACATCGCCGCCGTCGCCGCGCTGTCCGCCCAGGACCAGCAGGTCGGCGAGCTGATCGCCGAGGCGATGGACAAGGTCGGCAAGGACGGTGTCATCACCGTCGAGGAGTCCAACACCTTCGGTCTGGAGCTGGACTTCACCGAGGGCATGGCCTTCGACAAGGGCTACCTGTCGCCGTACTTCGTGACGGACCAGGAGCGCATGGAGGCCGTCCTGGAGGACCCCTACATCCTCATCAACCAGGGCAAGATCTCCTCCATCCAGGACCTGCTGCCGCTGCTGGAGAAGGTCATCCAGTCGGGTGCCTCCAAGCCGCTGCTGATCATCGCCGAGGACCTCGAGGGCGAGGCCCTGTCGACCCTGGTCGTCAACAAGATCCGTGGCACCTTCAACGCCGTCGCGGTGAAGGCCCCCGGCTTCGGCGACCGCCGCAAGGCGATGCTGCAGGACATGGCCGTCCTCACCGGCGCCACCGTCATCTCCGAGGAGGTCGGCCTCAAGCTCGATCAGGCCGGCCTGGACGTGCTGGGCTCCGCCCGCCGCGTGACGGTCACCAAGGACGACACGACCATCGTCGACGGCGCCGGCAACTCCGAGGACGTCGTGGGCCGCGTCAACCAGATCAAGGCCGAGATCGAGAACACCGACTCCGACTGGGACCGCGAGAAGCTCCAGGAGCGCCTCGCGAAGCTGGCCGGCGGCGTGTGCGTCATCAAGGTCGGCGCCGCCACCGAGGTGGAGCTGAAGGAGAAGAAGCACCGTCTGGAGGACGCCATCTCCGCGACCCGCGCCGCGGTCGAGGAGGGCATCGTCTCCGGTGGTGGCTCCGCGCTGGTCCACGCCGTCAAGGTCCTGGAGGGCAACCTCGGCAAGACCGGCGACGAGGCCACGGGTGTCTCGGTCGTCCGCCGCGCCGCCGTCGAGCCGCTGCGCTGGATCGCCGAGAACGCCGGCCTCGAGGGCTACGTCATCGTCTCCAAGGTGGCCGAGCTGGAGAAGGGCAACGGCTACAACGCCGCCACCGGCGAGTACGGCGACCTGGTCAAGGCCGGCGTCATCGACCCGGTCAAGGTCACCCGCTCCGCCCTGGAGAACGCCGCCTCCATCGCCTCCCTGCTGCTCACGACCGAGACCCTGGTCGTCGAGAAGAAGGAAGAGGAGCCGGCCGAGGCGGGCCACGGCCACGGTCACGGCCACTCCCACTGAGGCACCTCAGCACTGAGGCCCGGCACCCCCTCGGGGTGCCGGGCCTTCGCGTTTCCTCCTAGGTCTCCAGCGCGTCCAGCGCGCCCAACTGCCCCAGCAGCCCGAGCCGGTCGTACTGCCACCAGCCCTCGAGGATCTTGCCGTCGCGGTCGAACCGGAAGACGGTCGTCCCGGTCATCGACACCTGGCGGCCGGTGTTGGGCAGGCCCATGAACTCGTCCTTCTGGATGCCGTTCCAGCTCCAGCGGGTGCAGACCCGGTCCACCTGGGTGATCTGGTCCTCGATGGTGAACGTGAAGTCGAAGGCGCGCCGCCACATCTCGATCTCACGCCGCATGTTGTCCAGCCCGAGCGTGTCCTGCTCGTTGGCCGGATCGTGGTCGTGGTAGTGCTCCGCGATCAGGTCGTTCAGCGCGGGCAACGGCCCCTGGAGCGCGACGGTGTCGAAGAACCGGCGCGCCTGGGCCGCGTACAACGGCTCGTCGCGCACCACGTCCAGGTCCGTGAACGTCGGCATCTCGTCGCACAGGGCGACCAGCTCCCGGTAGATCCGGTCGGTCTCCGGCAGGTTCGAGTTCCGCATCGCCTCCTCGTACGACGGGAACTCCACGATCTCGATGACGTGCGACGCGTCCGATCGGTCCTTGCCGACCACCGCGTGCGTCGCGGTCCGCTTCCCCTTGGTCTGTTCGACCCACTGGTCCATCAGCCGGTTCATCTCGTCGAGCCGGCTGGTCCTGCAGTCGATGAGCTGTACGAACGTCATGGCGCCGCCTCCCGGCCCCCTGGGTCCGGATCCGTCAGGCCCATTTTCCCACCGGAACGCGGACGCCACCCGTCCTACTGGGGCCCGTACTTGCGGCCCGTCTTCGAGCTGATGCCGCCCATCAGCCCGCGCGGGGCGACCTTCACCAGTCCCATCAGCGCCTTGTACCGGGGGTCCGGGATGGACAGCGTCTTCCCGCGCGCGAGGTCGGCCAGGGCCGCCGCGACCAGCTTGTCCGCGTCCAGCCACATCCAGCCCGGGATGTTGTCCGTGCCCATCCCGGCCCGCTCGTGGAACTCGGTGCGCACGAAGCCGGGGCACAGCGCCATCAGCCGCACGCCGCTGCCCGCCAGGTCCTTCGCCGCGCCCTGCGTGAACTGCACGACCCAGGCCTTCGAGGCGCCGTAGGTGCCCCGGGGCACGAAGGCCGCCACCGAGGCGACGTTCACCACCCCGCCGCGCCCGCGCTCCCGCATCGCCTCGGACGCCGCCGACGTCAGCCGCAGCACCGCCTCGCAGTGCACCTTGAGCATCCGCAGCTCGTCGGCCATGGACACTTCGAGATAGCGGCCCTTGTTGCCGAAGCCGGCGTTGTTGATCAGCAGGTCGACCGGGTTCTTCCGGTCGCTGAGCCGGTCGGCCACCGCCTCGATGCCCTTGTCCTCGGCGAGGTCGGCGCTCAGCACCTCCGCCTCGATGCCGTGCCGGTCGTGCAGCTCGGTCGCCTGCTCGCGCAGCCGTCTGCCGTCCCGGGCCACCAGGACGAGGTCATGCCCGTCAGCCGCCAGCCGCCGCGCGAACGCGGCACCGATTCCCGCGGTCGATCCCGTAATCAGAGCCGTTGTCATGGCCCAAGGGTAGTGACCCGGACCGACAGCGTCCGGTGACGGTGACGGCCCTTCAGCGGTCCTGTCCGGCGACGTACTTGCGGGCCGCGGCCAGTGTCTCGGAGTGCAGCGCCTCGCCCGCCACGAGCAGCTGCGGCAGCAGCTCCCGCTCGGTGGTGACCGCGCGGAACTGCATCGCCACCGTCACCGTGTGGTCCGGCCGGTGCACGATGTCGATCGGATCGCCCGCCCGGATCTCACCCGGTTCGATCACTCGCAGGTAGGCACCCGTCACGCCCTTCTGGGTGAACCTCTTCACCCAGCCCCGCTCGCCCAAATGGCCCTGGAACGTACGGCACGGGATCCGCCCCGACGTCACCTCCAGCACCACCTCGGGCCCGATCCGCCAGCGCTCGCCGATCAGCGCCCCGGACACGTCCAGACCCTCCGTCGTGAGGTTCTCGCCGAAGCAGCCATTGGCCAACGATCTGTCCAGCTCCCGCTCCCAGTCGTCGAGGTCCTCGCGCGCGAAGGCGTACACCGCCTGGTCGTAGCCGCCGTGGTGGCGCAACTCGCACACCGTGTCCCCGGCCAGCCCGCTCCCGCCGACCCCCTTGGGCCCCGGAGCCGCCACCCGCACCGGTCCGTCGGTCGGCCGCTTGTCGATGGCGGTCACACCCTCCGCCTGGTCCGTGTACGGCACCGGCTGCGGGCGGCCCAGATTGACCGAGAGAAGCTTCATGCTCCGACGGTACGGGACCGCACCCCAAAGCGTCGACGCAATATGCGGCGCCATGTCCAAGTCAGGCTTATGCTCGGGGGGTGATCGAGGCCCGTCATCTCCGCGTCCTGCGCGCCGTCGCCACCACCGGATCCTTCTCGGCGGCCGGGCGCGAGCTGGGCTGCACCCAGCCCGCCGTCAGTCAGCAGATGAAGGCCCTCGAAACCTCGGTCGGCACCCCGCTGCTGGTCCGCAGCGGCCGCGAGATGCGTCTGACCCAGGCCGGTGAGGCCCTGGTCCGGCACGCCTCCGGGATCCTCGCCGGGCTCACCGCGGCCGAGGAGGAGGTCGCCGCCATCGCGGGCCTGAGGGCCGGCCGGGTCCGGCTGGTCTCCTTCCCCAGCGGCAGCTCCACCCTGGTCCCCACCGCCCTGGCCGCCCTGCGCGCCGCCCACCCCGGCACCCGCGTCTCCCTGGAGGAGGCCGAGCCCCCGAAGTCCGTCGAACTGCTGCGCGAGGGCGACTGCGACCTGGCGCTCGCCTTCCGCTACGAGGGAGCCGCGGTCGCCGAGGAGTGGGACGACCTCGTCGTACGGCCCCTGCTGACCGACCGTCTGGTCGCCCTGGTGCCCGAACGGCACCGGCTCGCGCGCGCGGAGTCCGTCGCCATCGGGGAGTTGGCCCGGGAGCCCTGGATCGCGGGCTGCCCGCGCTGCCGCGGCCAGCTGGTGCAGGTGTGCGAGAGCGCCGGCTTCACGCCCCGCATCGACTTCGCCACCGACGACTATCCGGCGGTGGTCGGCCTGGTCGGCGCGGGCCTCGGCGTCGCGGTGCTGCCGCAGCTCGCGGTGGAGTCGGTACGGCCCCGGGGAGTGCGCACGGTGGCGCTGGAACCCGCGGTACGACGGCAGATCGTCGCTCTCACCCTGCCCGACCTGGCCCAGGTGCCGGCCGTGGCGGCGACGCTGGAGCAACTGGCCCGGGCGGCCGGGCGGCAGTAGCGCCGGTGACGGAGTCCTCTCAACGATCACGGGCAATGATCACGGGCACGCGTTGCGCGTGCCCGGGTGCGCAGGTGTTCACAGTTACTGCAGAAACGTTCCTTCAGGCGTGCGGTGCGGTGCCCCCGCTGGTGGTCGATGCCGACACCAGGCGGTTGCGCGCCCGCCCCATCAACTCTTCGCGCTCGTCCTCGGTCAGGCCGCCCCAGACGCCGTACGGCTCGCGCACCGCCAGCGCGTGCGCCGCGCACTCCGCACGGACCGGGCACCTCATGCAGACCTCCTTGGCCGAGTTCTCGCGAGCGCTCCGAGCCGCCCCGCGCTCGCCCTCCGGGTGGAAGAAGAGCGAGCTGTCCACCCCGCGGCAGGCAGCGAGCAACTGCCAGTCCCACAGGTCCGCGTTCGGTCCGGGAAGGCGGGAGAAATCTGCCATTACGTGACCCCTTGTAGCCGTGCTGGGCGGATACGGTGCCATCGACCGTACATCTCCGGTCTAAGGAGATGAAAATATGACTCATTGCGAATCTAGCTCCAGACACTGAGAAACGGGAGCAAAAACGGCTAAATGGGGCATAGGTTGTGATGAAAAGTTGAGGGTCCGTTGGGCATGTCTGCACCGTGTCGGCGCCCTCACGTAGAGTGCCGAAGACGGCACGCAGCCCCGTAACTCTTTCGAGTGACCGTCGTTGAGAGTGCGGAGGCGGTTGAAAACACAAGCGCTCGGGCAGGCGTCCGAGACGGTCGACCGCACAGGTGACGATTCCGTACCAGCCTGGAGGCTCAAGGTGACGCGCATCAGCTGCGGAGGGCGGTCATGACATCCGTCCTCGTCTGCGACGACTCCCCGCTTGCCCGAGAGGCGCTCCGCCGCGCGGTCGCGACCGTGCCCGGCGTCGAGCGCGTGACGACGGCGGCCAACGGCGAGGAAGTCCTCCGCCGCTGGGGCGCCGACCGCTCCGATCTCATCCTGATGGACGTGCGCATGCCCGGCCTGGGCGGCGTCGAGACCGTGCGCCGGCTGCTGTCCGCCGACCCGGGCGCGCGCATCATCATGCTCACCGTCGCCGAGGACCTGGACGGCGTGGCCCTCGCGGTCGCCGCCGGCGCCCGCGGCTACCTGCACAAGGACGCCTCGCGCGCGGAGCTGCGGGCCACGGTCACGCAGGCCCTCGCCGACCCGACCTGGCGTCTCGCCCCCCGCCGCCTCCGCTCGGCCGAGATGGGCGCCGCGCCCACCCTCACCGCGCGCGAGATCCAGGTGCTGGAGGGCATGAGCCACGGCCGCTCCAACGCCGAGATCGGCCGCGAGCTGTTCCTCTCCGAGGACACGGTCAAGACCCACGCCCGCCGCCTCTTCAAGAAGCTCGGCGCCTCGGACCGCGCCCACGCGGTGGCCCTGGGCTTCCGCTGGGGCCTGGTCCGCTAGCACCCGGCACTGGGGGAGCCGGCCGCGGGCACGCAGCCTCCGGCCCGGCTCACCAGTGGTGGCTGCCCATGGGTGGGTCGGGGTGGGGTGAGTGGTGGATCCGTCCCGCCCGGAATCCTGGGTCGCCTGTCTGACCTGCTGCTTTGCTCTGCACCCGCTGGGACGGATCCACCACTCGTCCTCCTGCGGGGGGTCACCGGAGTGCGCGCGGTGCTCGTTTCGGCGCGGATGCCGCATCCTTGAGATGTGGAGTCTCTCGGGGACAAGTCGGTCGAGCGGAAGGGGAGGGCGCAGGGGATGAGTGCCGGCGCACCTGCTCATAACGCTTCGGTGCACAACCACGAGCACGATGCGACGGACCGGACGGCCGCAGTGCACCATGGACCGATGCGCGACGACGAGGCGGGCACGGCCCCAGGGGCGATCGGTGCGCTCGTGCATCGTGCCGTCGACGGGGACGAGCAGGCCACGCACGATCTGCTCGCCCATGTGCACCCCTTGGCGCTGCGCTACTGCCGCACCCGGCTGTCCCGGCTCCCCGGCGACGCGCGCCACTTCGTGGAGGACCTCGCCCAGGAGGTCTGCGTCGCCGTCCTCCTCGCCCTGCCGCGCTACCGCGACACCGGCCGCCCGTTCGAGGCCTTCGTCTTCGCCATCGCCTCGCACAAGGTCGCAGACCTCCAGCGCGCCGCGATGCGCCACCCGGGCTCCACGGCCGTCCCCTCGGACGAGATGCCGGAGCGGCCCGACGACTCCCTCGGCCCCGAGGAGCGCGCCCTGCTCAGCAGCGACGCCGAGTGGGCCAAGAAGCTGCTGGCCAATCTCCCGGAGAACCAGCGCGAGCTGCTCCTGCTGCGTATCGCCGTGGGCTTGACCGCAGAGGAGACCGGGCAGATGTTGGGAATGTCACCCGGCGCCGTACGGGTGGCCCAGCATCGGGCGCTGAGCCGCCTGCGCGCACTCGCCGAGCAGTAACTGCCCTGGGCGGAGCCTCGGTAGCTCCCTTTCTTGAACAGGCACGCGTTCATTTCCGTACGAACATACGAAGCCTGAAGTCACTCCGTACCGTGGAATTTGCTAGCCGTGCTTCCCGTTAGCATGGACATCCGCACCGATCAAGGCCATTTGGGGAAGGTGTCATGACTGCAAACGTCGACGGAGTGCCCGGAAAATTCGCGACACTCGGGCTGACCTACGACGACGTGCTGCTGCTGCCGGGCGCATCCGAGGTGCTCCCCAACGCGGTCGACACCTCGTCCCGCATCTCCCGCAATGTTCGGGTCAACATCCCGCTGCTGTCGGCGGCGATGGACAAGGTGACCGAGTCCCGCATGGCGATCGCGATGGCCCGGCTGGGCGGCGTCGGCGTGCTGCACCGCAACCTCTCCGTCGAGGACCAGGTCAACCAGGTCGACCTGGTGAAGCGGTCCGAGTCCGGCATGGTCACCGACCCGATCACGGTGCACCCGGAGGCCACGCTCGCCGAGGCGGACGCCCTGTGCGCCAAGTTCCGCATCAGCGGTGTCCCGGTCACCGACCCGGCCGGCAAGCTACTGGGCATCGTCACCAACCGCGACATGGCCTTCGAGAGCGACCGCACGCGCCAGGTGCGCGAGGTCATGACCCCGATGCCGCTGGTCACCGGCAAGGTCGGCATCTCCGGGCCCGAGGCCATGGAGCTGCTGCGCAAGCACAAGATCGAGAAGCTTCCGCTGGTCGACGACGCGGGCGTCCTCAAGGGCCTGATCACGGTCAAGGACTTCGTCAAGGCCGAGAAGTACCCCAACGCCGCCAAGGACGCCGAGGGCCGCCTGCTCGTCGGTGCCGCCGTCGGCGCCAGCCCCGAGGCGCTGGAGCGCGCCCAGGCGCTCGCCGAGGCCGGTGTGGACTTCCTGGTCGTCGACACCTCGCACGGCCACAACAGCAACGCGCTCAGCTGGATGTCGAAGATCAAGTCCAGCGTGAACGTCGACGTGATCGGCGGCAACGTCGCCACCCGCGACGGCGCCCAGGCGCTCATCGACGCCGGTGTCGACGGCATCAAGGTGGGCGTCGGCCCGGGTTCGATCTGTACCACCCGCGTGGTCGCCGGCATCGGCGTCCCGCAGGTCACCGCCATCTACGAGGCCTCCCTCGCCGCCCGTCCGGCGGGCATCCCGCTGATCGGCGACGGTGGTCTGCAGTACTCCGGCGACATCGGCAAGGCGCTCGCCGCCGGTGCGGACACGGTCATGCTGGGCAGCCTCCTCGCCGGCTGCGAGGAGTCGCCGGGCGAGCTGCTGTTCATCAACGGCAAGCAGTTCAAGTCGTACCGCGGCATGGGCTCGCTGGGCGCCATGCAGTCCCGCGGCCAGGGCAAGTCGTACTCGAAGGACCGCTACTTCCAGGCCGAGGTGGCGTCCGACGACAAGCTCGTGCCCGAGGGCGTCGAGGGCCAGGTGCCCTACCGCGGCCCGCTGTCCAACGTGCTGCACCAGCTCGTCGGCGGCCTGCGCCAGACCATGGGCTACGTGGGCGCCGCGACCATCGAGGAGATGGAGTCCAAGGGCCGCTTCGTGCGGATCACCTCGGCGGGCCTGAAGGAGAGCCACCCGCACGACATCCAGATGACGGTCGAGGCGCCGAACTACAGCAGGCAGAAGTGACGCACGCGCGCGCGTGAGGGCCGTACAGGCCGTGCAAGGGCGGTTCCGGAGCATCCGGGGCCGCCCTTGTCGTACCTGTCGGCGATACTGGAAGACGCTGCAATGCATCAGGGAAAGGCCAAGACGTGACTGAGATCGAGATCGGGCGCGGCAAGCGCGGCCGCCGGGCGTACGCCTTCGACGACATCGCCGTCGTCCCCAGCCGCCGTACGCGGGACCCGAAGGAGGTCTCGATCGCCTGGCAGATCGACGCCTACCGCTTCGAGCTGCCCTTCCTGGCCGCCCCCATGGACTCGGTCGTCTCCCCGGCCACCGCGATCCGTATCGGCGAGCTGGGCGGCCTCGGCGTGCTGAACCTCGAGGGCCTGTGGACGCGGTACGAGGACCCGCAGCCGCTGCTCGACGAGATCACCGAGCTGCCGTCCGAAGCGGCCACCCGGCGCCTCCAGGAGATCTACTCCGCCCCCATCAAGGAGGAGCTGATCGGCGCCCGCATCAAGGAGGTGCGCGACTCCGGCGTGGTCACGGCGGCCGCGCTCTCCCCGCAGCGCACCGCCCAGTTCTCCAAGGCGGTCGTGGACGCGGGCGTGGACATCTTCGTCATCCGCGGTACGACGGTCTCGGCGGAGCACGTCTCCGGTTCGCACGAGCCGCTGAACCTGAAGCAGTTCATCTACGAGCTGGACGTCCCGGTGATCGTCGGCGGCTGTGCCACCTACACCGCGGCCCTGCACCTGATGCGCACCGGCGCGGCCGGTGTCCTGGTCGGCTTCGGCGGCGGCGCCGCGCACACCACGCGCAACGTGCTCGGCATCCAGGTCCCGATGGCCACCGCGGTCGCCGACGTGGCCGCGGCCCGCCGCGACTACATGGACGAGTCCGGCGGCCGGTACGTGCACGTGATCGCGGACGGCGGTGTCGGCTGGTCCGGCGACCTCCCGAAGGCCATCGCCTGCGGCGCCGACTCGGTGATGATGGGCTCCCCGCTGGCCCGCGCCACGGACGCCCCCGGCAAGGGCCACCACTGGGGCATGGAGGCGGTCAACGAGGAGCTGCCCCGCGGCAAGAAGGTCGACCTGGGCACGGTCGGCACGATCGAGGAGATCCTCACGGGCCCGTCCCACACCCCCGACGGCTCCATGAACTTCTTCGGCGCCCTGCGACGGGCCATGGCCACGACCGGCTACAGCGAGCTGAAGGAGTTCCAGCGGGTCGAGGTGACGGTGGCGGACTCGCAGCACCGGCGGTAGTCCGTACGACGAGCAAGGGGCCGGTCACCCGGGTGGGGTGACCGGCCCTTTTGCATGCCTGGGGTGGGCCCGTGAGGCTCCACCTGTTTCCGTAAGGTACCCGCGCTGCGTGCCCCGTGCCACCAGCCCTGGAGCCCGGCCCGCCCACGCGCCCCCCTTCACAACCGATGCGCCGCCCCCGTAGGCGTAGCCCCCCGCGTGTCCAGCAGCAGCTGGGCCTTCACCGACAGCCCCTGCAGGTCGTACGTCCGGTGCTGCTGGAGCAGGATCGTGAGGTCGGCGTCGGCTGCCGCTTCGTAGAGGGAGTCCGCGCGGGGGACGGGGCGATCCAGGACGCTCCATGAGGGCACGTACGGGTCGTGGTAGCTGACCGAGGCGCCCAGCCCCAGGAGGCGGACGGCGATCTCCTCGGCGGGTGTGCCCTGGAGGTCGGCGAGGTCGGGCTTGTAGGTGACGCCGAGCAGGAGCACGCGGGCGCCGCGCGCGGACTTGCCGTGCTCGTTGAGGAGCGTGGCGGCGCGCTGGATGACGTACCGGGGCATGCGGTGGTTGACCTGCTGGGCCAGCTCCACCATGCGCAGTGTGCGGCTCGCGTGGCCGGTGAGGTCCTGCGGAACGCCGTGCCCGCCGACGCCGGGGCCCGGCCGGAACGCCTGGAAGCCGAACGGCTTGGTCTCCGCGCAGCGGATGACGTCCCACAGGTCGACGCCCAGCTCGTGGCAGAGGACGGCCATCTCGTTGACGAGCGCGATGTTGACGTGCCGGTAGTTGGTCTCCAGCAGCTGCACGGCCTCCGCCTCGCGCAGCCCGCGCGCGCGTACCACCTTGTCGGTGAGCCGGCTGTAGAAGGCCGCGGCCGACTCGGTGCAGGCGGGGGTGAGGCCCCCGATGACCTTGGGTGTGCCGGCGGGGGTGTGGTCGCGGTTGCCGGGGTCGACGCGGCTCGGCGAGTAGGCGAGGTGGAAGTCGCGGCCGGCGCGCAACCCGGAGCCGTCCTCCAGCAGGGGGCGCAGGAACTGCTCGGTGGTCCCGGGGAGGACGGGCGACTCCAGGATGACCGTGGTGTGCGGGCGCAGCCGCTCGGCCAGGGTGCGGGCGGCCGCCTCCACCTGGCCGAGGTCGACCCCGCCGTCGGCGCCGCGCGGGGTGGGCGCGCAGATCACGGCGGTGCGCACCCGGCCGAGCTGGGCCGGGTCGGTGCCGGGCCGGAAGCCCGCCGCGTGCATCCGCCGCAGCTCGGCCGGGCTGAGTGAACCCGCCTCGGGGCCGGTGGCGTACCCGATGGTCGGGATGCCTGAGGCGACGGCGGCCTGGGCGAGCGGCAGGCCGTAGGGACCGAGTCCGATGACGGCGAGATCTGCGGGCATGGCGTGGCCCGTCCTTCCCAGTAACCGAAGCGGGACAGATGCGCAACCGCTGTGGACAGCCAGAACGAGCGCACTGTCACACTAGGAGTAAATATGACCGTTATGTGGGATTGTGTTCGTGTGTCTTCCGGGGGTTGCGTTCGTGTTGTCCACAGGTTGGGAGCCTGTGGTGGCTGAAGTCGGGCAAGCCGGTCAGAATTTGGGCATGAGGAGGGGATGAACCGGGCTTCGCCCTCCGGGTGCGGCCGACGCGAGCGAGTTGTGCGACAGCGGGAGGCAGCGGTGAGGACAGCGACACTGGGTCCGGCGCAGCGCGCCGAGGCACTGGCGGCGATGGCGGAGCGCGAGCTGGACGTGCTGGTGGTCGGCGGTGGAGTGGTCGGCGCCGGCACCGCACTGGACGCCGTGACCCGCGGCCTGTCCACCGGCCTGGTCGAGGCCCGCGACTGGGCCTCCGGCACCTCCAGCAGATCCAGCAAGCTCATCCACGGCGGCCTGCGCTATCTGGAGATGCTCGACTTCGCCCTGGTCCGCGAGGCCCTGAAGGAACGCGGCCTGCTCCTGGAGCGGCTCGCCCCGCACCTGGTCAAACCGGTGCCCTTCCTCTACCCGCTGCAGCACAAGGGCTGGGAGCGCCTGTACGCGGGCTCGGGCGTGGCCCTGTACGACGGGATGTCCATGGCCCGCGGGCACGGCCGGGGCCTGCCCCTGCACCGCCACCTGACCCGCCGTCACGCCCTGCGCGTCGCCCCGTGCCTGAAGAAGGACGCCCTGGTCGGCGCCCTGCAGTACTACGACGCCCAGATGGACGACGCCCGATACGTGGCGACCCTGGTGCGCACGGCGGCGTCGTACGGCGCGAAGGTGGCCAACCGCGCGCGCGTGACGGGGTTCCTGCGCGAGGGCGAGCGGGTCGTCGGCGCCCGGGTGCAGGACGTCGAGGGCGGTGGGGAGTACGAGATCCGCGCCCAGCAGATCGTCAACGCCACCGGTGTGTGGACCGACGACACGCAGGCCATGGTGGGGGAGCGCGGCCAGTTCCACGTCCGCGCCTCCAAGGGCATCCACCTGGTCGTGCCCAAGGACCGCATCCACTCCACCACCGGTCTGATCCTGCGCACCGAGAAGTCGGTCCTGTTCGTCATCCCCTGGGGCCGGCACTGGATCGTCGGCACCACCGACACCGGCTGGGACCTCGACAAGGCCCACCCGGCGGCCTCCAGCGCCGACATCGACTACCTGCTGGAGCACGTCAACTCGGTGCTCGCCGTCCCGCTCAGCCGTGACGACGTGCAGGGGGTGTACGCGGGCCTGCGTCCGCTGCTGGCCGGCGAGTCCGACGCCACCAGCAAGCTGTCCCGCGAGCACACCGTGGCGCATCCGGCGCCGGGCCTCGTGGTCGTGGCGGGCGGCAAGTACACGACGTACCGGGTGATGGCGAAGGACGCCGTCGACGAGGCGGTGCACGGCCTCGACATGCGCGTCGCCGACTGCGTCACCGAGGAGATCCCGCTGCTGGGAGCCGAGGGCTACCGGGCGATGTGGAACGCGCGGGCACGGATCGCGGCTCGCACCGGACTGCACGTGGTCCGGGTGGAACACCTGCTGAACCGGTACGGCTCGATGGCCGAGGAGATCCTGGACCTCATCGCCGCCGACCCCGCCCTGGGCGAGCCGCTGCAGGCCGCCGACGACTATCTGCGCGCCGAGGTCGTGTACGCCGCCTCGCACGAGGGCGCCCGGCACCTGGACGACGTGCTCACCCGCCGCACCCGCATCTCGATCGAGACCTTCGACCGGGGCACCCGCAGCGCCCGCGAGGCCGCCGAACTGATGGCGCCCGTGCTCGGCTGGGACAAGGACCAGATCGAGCGCGAGGTGGAGCACTACGAGAAGCGGGTCGAGGCCGAGCGGGAGTCCCAGCTCCAGCCGGACGACCAGACGGCGGACGCGGCGCGGCTGGGGGCACCGGACATCGTGCCGCTGAGCTGAGGCGGGCTCGTCTCGGGCTTTCACTCGAACGAGTGTCGTGAACCGGGATCTTCGTTCGGAACCGGTGCGTTCTACCAGGTGCGAGGGCAGAACTCGGCGGCGAGCAAGGCCGGTTCGAGGCGGGGATCTGCGATCGCGTCCGTGTTCACGCGGAAGGTGAGGACACGTCGGCCGTCGACGGTGGCTGCGGTGCGCACGCAGCTCCCGGATATCCGGCCGCTGTGCCCCCACACCGTGATGCCGCACGGGAGTTTTGCCGGAAAGATCCCCATGCCGTACGAGCCATGCGCGGCACGGGTGTTGAGCATCTCGCGCAGCCAGTGCGAGGGCAGCAGCCGAGCGGCAGCGGAAGCGGCCGCGGAGTCGGCCCTGGAGGTGGTCGGGGCGAGCAGCAGGGCCAGGAGCAGCGTTATGGACAGGACTGTCCGAAGCGTCGGCATCCGGGCTCCTTTCTTCCCGGGTCCATCATCCCGCTATGCGGAACTCTGGCTTCAGCGGGTCTTCCTGTGCGCGGAGCCCGGGGCGGGGTCAGGGGCACCCTGGGCGTCGGCCGCTTGTCGGGTGAGGGACAATGGAGGCTCTGTCAGGGCGGGTTGCATGAGGGGACGCATGTCGGAGGCGGAGCGGGCGGGCACATCTCGTCAGGAGACTCGTCAGGACAAGAGCGAGCGTCGTCTCCTCGCTGGGCGGTACCGGCTGGGAGACGTGCTGGGCCGCGGCGGCATGGGCACGGTGTGGCGCGCCGAGGACGAGACCCTGGGCCGGACGGTCGCCGTCAAGGAGCTGCGGTTCCCGTCGAACATCGACGAGGAGGAGAAGCGGCGCCTGATCACGCGCACCCTGCGCGAGGCCAAGGCGATCGCCCGGATCCGCAACAACAGCGCGGTGACGGTCTTCGACGTGGTCGAAGAGGACGACCGGCCGTGGATCGTCATGGAGTTGGTCGAGGGCAAGTCCCTCGCCGAGGTCATCCGCGAGGACGGCCTGCTGGAGCCCAGGCGCGCCGCCGAGGTCGGGCTGGCCATCCTCGACGTGCTGCGCTCCGCGCACCGCGAGGGCATCCTGCACCGTGACGTGAAGCCGTCCAACGTGCTCATCGCCGAGGACGGCCGGGTCGTGCTCACCGACTTCGGTATCGCGCAGGTCGAGGGCGACCCGTCCATCACCTCCACCGGCATGCTCGTCGGCGCCCCCTCCTACATCTCCCCGGAGCGCGCCCGCGGGCACAAGCCGGGTCCCGCGGCCGACCTGTGGTCGCTGGGCGGCCTGCTGTACGCGTCGGTCGAGGGGCTGCCGCCGTACGACAAGGGTTCGGCGATCGCCACGCTGACCGCGGTGATGACCGAGCCCCTGGAGGAGCCCAAGAACGCGGGTCCGCTCAGGGACGTCATCTACGGCCTGCTCACCAAGGACCCGGCCCAGCGACTCGACGACGCCGGTGCCCGGGCCATGCTCAACACGGTGATCCATGCGCCGGAGCCGGAGTCGATGGACGCCACGCGGGTGGTTCCGCTGCCGGCGCAGCCCGGTGGGCCCGAGGGCAAGCGGGGCGAGGAGGCCGGGGAGAAGCTGCGCGGGGCGCTGCGTTCGGTCCGCAAGGCGGCCGGGGCGGCCGGCTCGTCGGCATCCGTGCGTCCGAAGAGCGGTGGCGGTACGACGGCGCCGGGTGCGGGTGGCGCGTCGGCCGCGGGGAGCGGTTCGGGTTCCTCCGGGGCGGCGGGCGCCGGGAGGCCCGGGCGGTCGGCCGGTCCGGCCCAGGGTTCCGCCGTCGGGCCGAACTCCAGCGCGAACAAGCCCAGTTCGGGGTGGCCCGTGGTGCCGCCGCCGGACCTGGACCTGCCGCCGCGGCCGGTGCCGAGGGCGCCGCTCACCGACGTGGTGCCCAAGCGCACGCTGGTGATCATCGCGGTGGTGGTCGCGCTCGCGGTGATCGGCACCGTGCTGGCCATCGCGCTCAACGGGGGCGACAGCAAGAGCGACAACGGTGCCAAGGCCCCGGCGAAGGCCAGTGCCTCCACCAAGCAGGACAAGGGCACGGACAGCAAGGAGAACACCGACAGCGGCACTCGGACGGACGGGGACACCTCGGCGTCCGCCACCACCGGTTCGGCGACGGAGGCGAGCGCGAGCCCGTCCGACGGCGACAACTCCGGTTCGTCCGGCTCGAAGAGCGGCGGGAGCGCACCGGTGGAGTCGACCCGTAAGGGTGCCCAGGGGTATGCGATCGGGCTGCCCAAGGGGTGGAAGTACCGGTCCACCGGGGATGCCGGGGACCGCTACACCGGGCCGAACGGGCAGAAGCTGCTCGTCGGCTGGACCAGCGCGCCCAAGGACGACCCGGTGGCGGACTGGAAGAACCAGGAGCGGTACATGATCCGCTCCCAGTACCGGAAGATCCGCATAGAACAGGTGGACTACCGCGGCTGGAACACGGCCGACTGGGAGTTCACCTATGTGGAGGGTGGTACCAAGTACCGGTCGATCGACCGGGGGTTCGTGGTGAACGGCCATCTCGGTTACGGGCTGATGTACACGGCCAAGGCCGCGGAGTGGAACAGCGGGCTGCGCAAGGACACCTGGAAGACGCTGACGACGTCCTTCGAGCCCAAGTCTTGATGTGAACGAGCCCGGTTTGGGGCCGTGAGAATCCGCCATCCCCTCAATGCGGGTTGCCTCCGGCACGTATCGTGAATGGTTGCGGACCGTACGGAGCCGGGTTGTGGATGCGCAACGGGCCGTATGGGAACGGATGTGAACGACCAGGCGGCCGGGGGAGGCAACGTGGACGACTACGCAGGCCGGGTGCTCGCCGACCGCTACCGCCTGCCGCTGCCGCCCTCCGACGAGTACGAGCTGACCGAGACCCGGGCCTTCGACACCTACAGCGGCCAGGAAGTGCTGGTCCGTCAGGTGCCGTTGCCGGAGGTCGTCGAGGCCGAGGTGCTCGACGCGGAGGGGCTGCCCGAGGGGTTCACCGCCCGGGAGCGCGGGGGGCGTCGCACCCCGGCGGCCCGGACCGCCACCCGTCGCCCCTCGGATCCGGCGGTGCGACGCGCCGTCGAGGCTGCGCAGGCGGCGGCGAGCATCCCCGACCATCCGCGGCTGGACCAGGTCTTCGACGTGTTCGCCGAGGGCGGCTCACTGTGGATAGTGAGCGAGTGGGTGGCCGCACGTCCGCTGTCCGCGCTGCTGGCCGAGCAGCCGCTGACGCCGTACCGGGCGGCCGAGGTCGCCTCCGACGTCCTCATGGCGCTGCGTGTCCTGCACGGCCACGGCTGGGTGCACCGCAACATCACCGCCCGCACGGTCCTCGTCTGCGACGACGGCCGCGTGATGCTGACCGGCCTCGCGGTCGGCGCGGCGGAGGAGGCACTGTGCGGGTACGACCCGGTGCCGGTCCAGAACGGGCAGGACGGCCGGGAAGGGCCGGCGGGGGCCATCGGGCCGGGCGGCGCGGCCGGTGACGGCGCCGGCAGGGGCGGGCCGAGCCCGCACGGGCAAGGGCTGGGCGGTCAGGGGCTCGGTGGCTCCGGCGGGCGGGGTGCCGCGGGTGGCGGTGTTCCGGCCGGTGCGGTGAGTGGCCCGGCTGACGGTGCCGGACCCGTGCCGTCCCCCGATGCGGATCCCGAGGCCGCGCGGCGGGCCGCGATCCAGGCGCGGGCGGCCGGTGGGTTGCCGGTGCCGGGCGCGAACGGGGCTTCCGGTGGGGCCACCGTCCCCGGGCCGCCGGGCAGACGGGCCCTGGAGAGCGGCGACGACATCCGTGCCGCGCGGGCCGGGGCCATCGCCGCCTACCGTGCGGGAACCCGGGCCGCGGCCCGGGTGCAGGAAGCCCAGCAGAACGGCCGCGCCGCCCTGCCCGCAGCCCGCCCGCCCGCCGAGGGCGAGGCCGGGGCCAACGGCACCGCGCAGCCGCCGTACTCCTCCGGCCAGGCCGCCTCGCCGCCCGGCCGCATCGCCGACCCCTACGGGGTGCAGGGCACCACCTCCTGGCACGGCGCCTCACCGCGCACCGGTCCCGCGGGCACTCCGGCCTCGCCGACCACACCGGGCCGCGACGCACAGCGACCGGTCCTGCCTCCCGGGGAACGGCGCCCTGGCGCGGCACCCGGCGCGGGCCACCTGCCTGTACCCGGCCAGGCGCCGGCCGGTGTGCCGCGCGGTTCCGGCACTCCCGCTCCCGGCCAGGCACCTGCCCCGGCGACCGGTGCCTCCCGTTGGGACGACCCTGACGGCGGTGCCGTACGCGGTGGCCTCGCCCCCTCCGCAGGCGCGGCCCCCGCCCCGGCCACCGGCGCCTCCCGCTGGGGCGACCCCGACGGCGGTGCCGTGCGGCGTGGTCCCGCCACCGCGCTCGCCGCCGAGCGGGCGCGGCAGGTGCGGATGACCGTGGTGGGGCCGGTGACCGAGCGGTGGGCGCCGGAGCAGGCCGGGCCCGTGCATGAGAACTGGCAGCTGGCGGCGCCGATCGGGGCCGCCACCGACCTGTGGGCTCTCGGGGCGTTGCTGTTCCGGGCCGTGCAGGGGCATGCGCCCTACCCCGAGGAGTCCACGGCCGAGCTGGTGCAGTTGGTGTGCGCGGAGCCGCCCGCCTTCGCCGAGGAGTGCGGGCCGCTGCGCCCGGTCGTGGAGTCGCTGCTGCGCCAGGACCCCACCGACCGGCTGGACTTCGAGGAGCTGAGCGGCTGGCTGCGCTCGCTGGTGCGCTCCGCGCCCGAGCCGGACGCCGGCACCCATGTCGTACCCGTCCCGCCCGCCGACCCGAGCCGGCTGCCGATCGTCCGGCGCCGTGGTGAGCTGGTGCGGCGGCGGCGCGCCGGGATGCCCGCACCCCATCCGCACGGCAGACACAAGCGGGCCCGGCAGGAGGCGGCCCGTTCCCCGCGCAGCCTCGGCCGGACGCTGCTGCTGGTGATACTGCTCCTGCTGGCCGGCGCGGTGGCGTACGCGATGCTGTTCATGCCGAAGCAGGGGGAGAGCGGCGCGGCGGCCAGCGACCGTACCGGCAGCGCCGGGCAGGCGAGTCCGGCGCCCTCCCGCAGCCCGCAACCGTCCTCCGGGCAGTCCGCGGACGGCGGTCCCTCGGCGTCCGCGCCCGCCACCGAGACACAGACCGGCGGCGACCCCTCCGTCGCCGACGGGTTCGCCCTGCGGACCGACCCGGACGGCTTCCAGATCGCCGTCGCCAAGGGCTGGGACCGTACGCCGAAGAACGGCAGCGGCCAGGTGGTCTACTCGCACGGGAACTTCGAACTGCTTGTCGTACCGGGCCGGGACAGTGCCTCGGCCTACGGCAGCGATCCGATGGTCTACCAGCGGGACAAGGAGCGCGAACTGCAGCCGTACCGCGACTCCAGCTGGGCCACGGCCACCGGACTGAGAACCATCGAGGTGGGCGGACGGACCATGGCCGAGGGCCAGTTCACCTGGACCGACGGGCAGGGGCGCGACCTGTACGTGCGCAACATGGCGATCCTGCTGAACGGCCGCTACCACCTCGTCCAGGTCCGGGGTCCGGAGGCCGAGCGGGACGAGGTCACGCGGCTGTACGAGCAAGCTACCGCGACGTACCGCTACACGGGTTGAGCGCCCCGTATACCGGTTGAGCGGCCGAGGATTCGGTTCCCGTTCGCGAGGAGAAGCGACAACCGTCACAGTGCGGTTTCCTTGGCCCCCCGCTTGTTCCCAGAGTGCAGACCGGTCCTTAGTCTGACCCTGTCAAGAGCATTGCGGGGCAACGTGAATCAGATGCAGGGCCTGCTCATAGCGGGCCGCTACCGGCTTGCCGATTCCATCGGCAGCGGCGGCATGGGCCGGGTGTGGCGCGCCCACGACGAGGTGCTGCACCGGACGGTGGCCGTCAAGGAGTTGACCGCCGCGCTCTACGTCTCCGAGAGCGACCAGGCCGTTCTGCTCGCCCGCACCCGGGCCGAGGCCCGCGCCGCCGCGCGCATCAACCACTCCGCCGTCGTCACCGTTCATGACGTGCTCGAACACGACGGCCGCCCGTGGATCGTGATGGAGTTGGTCGAGGGCAGCTCGCTGGCCGACGCGGTCAAGGACCGCGGCCGCCTCGACGCGCGCGAGGCCGCGCGGATCGGCCTGTGGGTGCTGCGGGCGCTGCGCGCCGCGCACGCCGCCGGTGTGCTGCACCGGGACGTCAAGCCCGGCAACGTGCTGCTCGGCCGGGACGGCCGGGTGCTGCTCACCGACTTCGGCATCGCCCAGATCGAGGGCGACACCACCATCACCCGCACCGGAGAGGTCGTCGGCTCGGTCGACTACCTCGCGCCCGAGCGGGTGCGCGGCCACGACCCCGGCCCGTCCTCGGACCTGTGGGCGCTCGGCGCCACGCTGTACACGGCGGTCGAGGGCCGCTCGCCGTTCCGCCGCACCTCGCCGCTGAGCACCATGCAGGCGGTCGTCGAGGAGGCGGCGGAGGAGCCCCGCCACGCGGGTGCGCTCGGCCCCGTCATCACCGCGCTGCTGCGCAAGGAGCCGGCCCAGCGGCCGAGCGCGGAGGAGGCGGAGCAGATGCTCGCCGAGGCGGCGGAGGGCCGCCGCCCGAGCGCCGCGCAGGCGTTCGTGCCGACCCAGGGGCGGGGCATGGACACCGGCGGGTCCTACGCCGGCGGTTCGTACACCAGTGGGTCCCACACCAGCGGGCCGTACGGCGGTGGGTCGTACACCTCCGGGTCGTACACCTCAGGGGCGGGCGCATCAGGGACGGGCGCCTCCGGGTCGTACACCTCCGGGGCAGGCATCCCTGGAGCAGGGACCTCCGGAGCGGGCACCGCGGGCCACGGCTCCGGGCCGGGTGCCGCGGGGCGTTCCGGCACCGGTCCGACGGCGGTGGGCCCGCACGGGATGGGCCCGACCGTGGTGGGGCCCGGCGCACCGGCCCGCCCCCGCCCCCGGCGCCGCCTGCGCACGCTCGCGCTGGTCGTCGCCGTCGCGGCCGTGCTCGGCGGCGGTGCCGCGGTGGGCTTCCAGCAGTGGAGCGCGATGCAGCAGGAGGACACCGACACGGGCGGGGCGACCCCGGCGCCGGCGACCTCGGCCACGAGCAGCCCGGGCCCGGAGGGCGCCGTCCCCGGCAACTGGGTGCGGTACGACGACCCGGTGGGCTTCAGCCTCTACCTGCCCAAGGGCTGGAAGCGCACGGTGTACAGCAACAAGGGCAGCCTCAAGCAGATCGACTACTCGCCCGATCACGGCGTCCACTTCGTGCGCATCGCCATGGACACCGACCCGGACTTCGCCGACGCCTACCAGCATCAGAAGGACCTGGAACAGCAGCTCCAGCGGCTGGTCGACTACAAGCTCGTGACCATGGAGGAGAACACCTACCGCGACCGCAAGGGGTCGGTGTGGGAGTACACGTGGACCGCGCTGAAGAAGGACTGGCCCCACGTGGCCGGACCGCGACGCGCCATCGAGGAGACGTACTACTCGCGCGAGGGCGTCGAGTACGCCCTCTACGTGTCGTCGACCGCCGCCGACTGGCCGACGGCGAGCAAGCAGTTCAGGTGGCTTCTGCAGGGCTGGCAGCCGAACTCCGGCTGAGTGCCCCAGGCTTGGCCGATGACCGCCCCGGAGGGTGTGGGTCCGGTGCGGCATGATGGGGCTCATGGGATCCGAGGGGGACGACTTCCGTGTGATCGCGGGCCGGTACCGCCTTCTGGCGCGGATCGGGCGCGGCGGAATGGGCGTCGTCTGGCGGGCGAGCGACGAGGTGCTGGGCCGCCTGGTGGCGGTCAAGGAGCTGGCCCCGGACGACTCCCTCACGGACGACGACGCCCGTCGCCGCCGGGAGCGCACCTTCCGCGAGGCGCGGGCGGTGGCGCAGTTGCGGCACCCGCACATCATCGTCGTGCACGACGTGTTCGAGCAGGACGAACGGCCGTACATCGTCATGGAGTTGATCGACGGCGGCTCGCTCGCGGACCGCATCGCCACCAGCGGCCCGCTCGACGCAGCGGAGGCCGCCCGGATCGGCATCGACCTGCTGAGCGCGCTGCGCACCGCGCACGCGGCCGGGGTGCTGCACCGGGACATCAAACCGGCGAACGTGCTGGTCGAGTCCAGCACCGACCGGGTGGTGCTCACCGACTTCGGCATCGCCCAGGTCGCGGGCGCGACCACGCTCACCGAGACCGGCTCCTTCGTCGGCTCGCCCGAGTACACCGCGCCCGAACGGATGTCCGGCATCCGTACCGGGCCGGAGTCCGACCTGTGGTCGGTGGGCGCACTGCTGTGCACGGTGCTCAGCGGCGAGTCGCCGTTCCGGCGCGACTCGCTCGGCGGCATCCTGCACGCCGTCGTCGCCGCCGACATCCGGCCACCCGCGCAGGCCGAGCCGCTGCTGCCCGTCGTACTGGGCCTGCTGGAGCGCGACCCCGACCGGCGGCTGGGCGCGGCGGAGGCCGAGCGGATGCTGCGGACGTTCCTGGAGACGGGGCGCACCCCGGCCGCGCCGGGCAGCAGCACACCGCGTTCGGTCCGTACGTCCCGGACCGGCGACTCCAGAAGCCGTACCCCCGCGACCCCCTACACCCCGACCGAACACGACGTGCCGCGTGGGTCGCTCACCCCGCCCGCGCCCACCGACGAACAGCCGCCGGCCACCCGCCAGTCCGCGCGCGGAGCGCTGGTCGCCGCGCTGCTCGTGGCCGCGGTGGCCGGGGCGGGCGTCTCGGCGGCGGCGCTGCTGCTGAAGCAGGGCGGCGACGGAGGCGGCGGCACACCGAGCGGTACGGCGAGCAGCCCGGCGGCGCCGACGAGCAACTCCCCGTCCACCAGCGCCCCGAAGTCCCCGACGCCGACCGCGAGCAGCGCACCGGCGGCCTCCACCACCCACACCGCACCCTCCGGTTACCGCACCGCCCGGGACCCGGCCGGTTTCTCCCTCGCCGTACCGCAGGACTTCACCCGCGAACGCCAGGGCGAGCGGGTCTTCTACCTCTCCCCGGGGCAGACCTTCCGCCTCGGCATCAAGGTCGCCCCGCCCGAAACGGGCGGCCCCGCCGCGGTGATGAGCCGGGCGGCGGCCGACGGGCCCAGCACCAACCCCGGTTACCACGACGGCCGGGTCACCGAGACCACGCACGCCGGACACCCCGCCGCGCTCTGGGAGTTCACCTGGAACGGCTTCAGCGCCGCGGAGGGCCCGCGCCACACCTACGACATGTGCTGGGAGGAGGGCGGCCGGATGTACGACGTGTGGGTGTCGGCGCCGGTCGGGAAGGTCAAGGAGGCCCGGGAGTACTTCGACGTGGCCGTGGACACCTTCTCGGTCACGGCTTCGTGACCGGTTGGCCTTCCCTGTGGCTGGGAACGCACATGGCGCGATATGGATGAACCATGAGCAGCGACGGGGGAGCCGGCCGTACGGCCGACGACACGACGAGTTTTGTTCTGCAACCGCCGAGACCGAACCCGGACCCACAGCCCGCGGTGGTGCCCGCCCAGGGCACCGGGCGGCTGATCGCCGGGCGCTACCGGCTGCTCACCAAGCTCGGCCACGGCGGGATGGGCACCGTGTGGCGGGCCAAGGACGAGATGGTGGACCGCGAGGTCGCCGTCAAGGAGCCCCGGATACCGGACCACCTTCCCGAGCGTGAACAGGCCAACGCCTTCGAGCGGATGCGCCGCGAGGCGCGCGCGGCGGCCCGCCTCGATCACCCCGCCGTGGTGGACGTGTACGACGTCGCGGTCGTCGACGGCCGCCCGTGGATCGTGATGGAGCTGGTGCACGGACGCTCGCTGGGCGGCGCGCTCCAGGAGGGCACGCTGGACGCGCGCGAGGCGGCCCGGATCGGTCTGCAGGTGCTCGGCGCGCTGGAGGCGGCGCACGCGGCGGGCGTCCTGCACCGGGACGTGAAACCGGACAACGTGCTGCTGGGCCGGTACGACCGGGTCGTCCTCACGGACTTCGGCATCGCGCAGATCGAGGGCGAGACGAGCCTGACCGACACCGGCGGCTTCGTCGGCTCCCCCGAGTACATCGCGCCGGAACGCGTACTGGGGCAGCGCCCCGGCCCGGCGAGCGACCTGTGGTCCCTGGGCGTGGTCCTGTACACGGCCACCGAGGGCGTCTCCCCGTTCCGCCGCAGCAACACCCCGGCCACCCTCCAGTCCGTCCTCAACGCCGCCCCGGCCGCGCCCGCCGCCGCGCGGGGCCCGCTGGCCGAGGCCATCAACGGCCTGCTCCAGAAGGACCCCGCGCACCGTCCGACGGCGGCGCAGGTCCGCGCCCTGCTGCAGGCGGCCGCCGACCCGCCGGCGCCGGAACCCACCCAGCACGTGGGGGTCACCGCGCCCGCCACCCGCTCCCCGCGGCTCGGCCGGAAGGTCTGGCTGGGCGTGGGCGCCGCCGTGGTCGCGGCCGCGGTGGCCGGATACCTCGTCCTCGCCGACCCCTTCGCCGGCCCGCTGCCCGACGGCTGGGCGAAGCGGACGGACGCCAAGCTGGGGGTCACCCTCGCCGTCCCCGCGACCTACCAGGTGGGCCGCCCGGACAAGGACGCCACCGACAAGACATGGGTGTCGTACACGGACTGGAGCGGCGGCATCTCGATCGTCCTGGACCTGACCCGGAAGTCGGACGACTCCCTGAACGAGATCAAGAGCAACGCGGTGGCCCAGATGCGGGCCGACGACGAGAAGTTCAAGAACGAGGGCGACTACGACCTCGACATGGCCAAGGGCGCGCGGACGCACCCGGACGACGACGCCACGTACCGGGGCAGGCAGGCGGCCACGAACACCGTCGCCTACACGACCGACGACAGCCAGGACCCGCGCCCCCGGGAGATCCAGATCTTCTACTACCGCACCAAGGCCGGCGACCTGTACCGGCTCACCGTCGGCTACCCGGGCAAGGGCGACTTCACCGCCCGGGGCCGGGAGGTGGCGAAGGCGGCGATCGCGAACCTGGACCTCACGAGGCCGTGAGGGCGGGCTCGCCGGCCCGGACCCGCTCCCGGTACCGCCCCGGTGTGGTCCCGAACTCCCGGCTGAACGCGTGCGAGAGGGCGTACGGGCTGCCGTAGCCGGTCTCCCGGGCCACCGTCGCCAGGGGCACGTCCGAGTCGCGCAGGCGGGTCGCCGCCAGGGTCAGCCGCCACCAGGTGAGGTACGCCATCGGCGGGCGGCCGACCAGGGAGGTGAAGCGGCGGGACAGGGTGGCGCGGGAGACGCCCGCCTCCGAGGCCAGCCGGTCGGCCGTCCAGGCGGCAGCCGGATCGGAGTGCAGGGCCCGCAGCGCGGCCGTCGCCACCGGGTCGTTCAGCACCGCCGGCCACGCGCCCGTCTCCGCCTGGGACATCCAGGCGCGGACCATGTAGATCAGCAGAAGGTCCAGCAGACTCGGCAGGGCCAGGCAGGCGCCCGGCCGGCGCTCGTCCAGCTCCCGCGCCAACAGGTCTACGGCGGTGCGCAGTTCGGGATGGTCGCCGACCCGGTGCGGCAGGTGCACCACCTGCGGCAGCTCCGCCAGCAGCGGGTGTGTGCGACTGCGGTCGAGACGGTACTTGCCGCACAGCAGCTCGACGCCGGGGCCGGACCCGGGAAGCCGTACGTCCGTGTCCCGCACCTCCTCGAACGGCACCGCCCGCCGCATCTCGGCGGCTCCCGCCGCCCGGTCCGCCAGCACGTGTCCCGCCCCGTGCGGCAGCAGCACCACGTCCCCCGTGCCCAGGGGCACCGGGTCGCCGCCCCCGTCCGGCACGAGCCGGCACGCGCCGCTCAGGACGACATGGAAGCCCGCCCCCTCGTACGGCGCGAGCCGGACGCTCCAGCTGCCGTGCACCCGCAGCCGGTTCGAGGACGGCCGGCCGGCCCGGACCGCCGAGATCGCATCGCTCACCACATCCATGAGACGACAGCGTATTGGACAGAGCCGAACGAGCATTGGGACGTTCAATCCTGACTCCTAGGGTCATCGGTATGGCTGATGACAATGTGCAGAGCTTCAGGGTCGGCGACGTCGAGGTGCTCCGTATCGTCGAGTGGCGGGGGCCGTACGTGCCCGTCGGAGCCCTCGTCCCGGACTGCGGCCCCGAGGTGTGGAGCGCCCACGAGGAGGAACTCGTCCCCGACCACCGGGAGCCCGGTGGCGACCGTGCCGTGGTGGCGCTCCAGACCTGGGTGGTGCGCTCCGGCGGGCGCACGGTGCTGGTCGACACCGGTGTCGGCAACGGCCGCGAGCGTCCCGGCAATCCGCTCTTCCACCAACGGCAGGGGGACTTCCTGGACCGCCTGGAGCGGGCCGGGATCCGTCCGCAGGACGTCGACGTCGTCGTCAACACGCATCTGCACGGCGACCATGTCGGCTGGAACACCCGCGACGCCGACGGTGTGTGGGTACCGTCCTTCCCCGGCGCCCGGTACCTCCTGCCGGCCGCCGACGACCACCACTTCGGGCCCGAGGGCGGCTACGCGGGCGGCGTGCGCGTGGACGACCGGCTCGTCTACGAGGACAGCGTCGCGCCCGTGCACCGGGCCGGGCAGGCCGTGGTGTGGGACGGCGAGTACCGCATCGACGAGCATCTCGTCCTGGAGGCCGCCCCCGGTCACACCCCGGGATCCTCCGTGCTGCGCCTCGCCTCGCGCGGCGAGCGGGCCGTGTTCGTCGGCGACCTGCTGCACAGCCCCGTGCAGATCCTGAACCCCGAGTGCAGCAGCTGCTTCTGCCTCGACCCCCGGCAGGCGGCCGCGACCCGGATCCGGGTGCTCGAACGCGCTGCCGACGAACGGTCCTTGGTCGTTCCCGCGCACTTCGGCGGCGGTGGCGCGGTCGAAGTGCGCAAGGAGCACGGGAGGTTCACCCTGCACCGATGGGCCGCCTGACCGCCCGCTTCGACAAGGGCATGGTGCGCACGGTACTCATGTGACATGACTGGAGACGGCGAACGCTCGCCCGACGAACAGTTGATCGGTGGGCGCTACCGGCTCCTGGAGCGCCTCGGCGCCGGACCGTCCGGGACCGTCTGGCGGGCGCGCGACGAGCAGGAGCAGCGGGACGTCGCCGTCAAGGAGCCCGTCCTGCCCGGGGATCCGGCGGACGACGAGGAGAGCCGGCGGCTCGCACACCGCCTCTGCACGGAGGCGCGGGCCGCCGCCCGGGTACGGCACCCCTCGGCCGTCACTCTGTACGACGTCGTCACCGAGGACGGACTCCCCTGGATCGTCATGGAGTTGGTCCAGGGCGAGTCGCTGCGGGAGGCCTTCCGGCGCGGGCCTCTTGAGCCCGCCGAGGCCGCCCGGGTCGGGCTCGCCGTCCTCGGGGCGCTCCGGGCGGCGCACGCCGTCGGGATCGTGCACCGGGACATCAAGCCTGCCAACGTCCTGATCGAGTCCGGCACCGGACGGGTCGTCGTCACCGACTTCGGCATCGGGGACGGGCATGTCGCGGAAGCCCCCGCCGAGTTCGTCGCGCCGGAGCGGGCGTCGGGACGCGGTGCCGGCCCCGCCTCCGACCTGTGGTCCCTCGGGTCGCTGCTCGCCACGGCCGTCGAGGGCGGGGACGCCGGCCCGCTCGGCCCGCTGCTGACCCGGCTGCACGCGCCGGAGCCGGAGGCGCGACCGGGGGCGGAGGCGGTGGCGGCGGTGCTGGAGGTGTGTGGGGGTGTGGTGCCTGTGGCGTCCGGGGCACCGGTGGGGGAGACGACACCCGAGCCCGAGCCCGAGCCGGAACCCCGGCCTGCGCCTCTCGCTCCCGCTCCGGCCCCCACCCCTGTCCCCACCCCCGACCCCCGTCGCCGTACCCCCCTCGCCGCCCTCGGTCTCCTCCTCGCGAAAAAACCCGGAGCCGAGTGATCGTCATCCGACAACGCCCTGATCAGCGCATTCGCTGCCAGTGATCACTGGCGTTGTGTGTGCAGTCAGTGAATCCCCGTTACCGACGGGTACCCAAAGCCTCCACCGCGGCATACCCTGCGCCTCATGACGGACTCGCAGGCCCCGGACATCACCGGTACCAACCCCCTCGCGCCCGCCCCCGAAGGCGCCCGCACCGCCGCCGACGTGGTCACCCCGGAGCTGGTGGCCCAGCTGACCAAGGGCGTGGCCGGCTCCGGCCGTACCGCCAACCACACCCCGTTCACCGGCGAGAAGCTGGCCGACCTGCCCGAGTCCACGCCCGAGGACGTGCTCAAGGCCTTCCAGGCCGCCCGCGCCGCACAGGCGGTGTGGGAGAGGACACCGGTGCGGCAGCGGGCCGCCGTGCTGCTCCGCTTCCACGACCTGGTGCTGGAACGGCAGGCGGAGGTCCTCGACCTGATCCAGCTGGAGACCGGCAAGGCCCGCCTGCACGCCCACGAGGAGGTCCAGGCCGTCGCGGTGGCCGCCCGTCACTACGGCCGCAAGGCCCCCGCCTACCTGCGGCCCAAGCGGCACGCCGGCGCGATGCCGACCCTGACGAAGGTCACCGAACTCCGCCACCCGCGCGGGGTCGTCGGCCAGATCGCCCCCTGGAACTACCCCCTGGAGCTGTCGGTCGGCGACGCGCTGCCCGCCTTCGTAGCGGGCAACGCGGTCGTGATGAAGCCCGACACCGAGACCTGCCTCACCGCCCTGTGGGCCCGTGACCTGCTCATCGAGGCCGGACTGCCCGCCAACGTCTTCCAGGTCGTGCTCGGCGAGGGCCCGGTCGTCGGCCCGGAGGTCGTCCGGCACGCCGACTACGTCTCCTTCACCGGCTCCACCCGCACCGGCCGCGAGGTCGCCCAGGGCGCCGCCGCCCGCCTGGTCGGCGTCTCCCTCGAACTCGGCGGCAAGAACGCCATGCTGGTGCTCGACGACGCCGACATCGAGAAGGCGGCCGCCGGTGCCGTACGCGCCTGCTTCTCCTCGGCCGGGCAACTCTGCATCTCCATCGAGCGGTTGTACGTCCACGAGTCGGTCGCCGACGCTTTCCTCGATCGCTTCGCCGCCCGCACCAGGGCCATGCGGCTCGGCAACTCCCTCGCCTACGGTGCCGACATGGGCTCGCTGGTCGGGGAACGGCAGCTGAAGACCGTCGAGCACCATGTGGAGGAGGCCGTCGCCAAGGGCGCCAAGGTGGTCGCGGGCGGTGTGGCCCGCCCGGACATCGGCCCGTACTTCTTCGAGCCGACCATCCTCGACGACGTCGAGGACTCCATGGCCGTGTGCGAGGAGGAGACCTTCGGTCCCGTCGTCTCCATCTACCGCTTCAAGACCGACGACGAGGCGGTCGAGCGCGCCAACTCCACGCCGTACGGCCTGAACGCGTCCGTGTGGACCAGGAGCGCCCGCCGCGGCCAGGACATCGCCTCCCGGCTGCGCACCGGCACCGTCAACGTCAACGAGGGCTACGCGCCCGCCTACGGCAGCGTCCAGTCCCCGATGGGCGGCATGAAGGACTCCGGCCTCGGCCGCCGCCACGGCTCCGAGGGCATCCTCAAGTACACGGAGGCCCAGACGGTGGCCGAGCAGCGGCTGCTGCCGATGGCGCCGTCGCTGGGCATGGACGACGAGAAGTACGCCGCCTTCATGAGCCGCAGTCTCAAGCTGATGAAGGCATTCCGTTTCCGCTAGACAACCCCGTTCTCAACGAGGAGAGCACGTGTCGCAGGAGAAGTCTGTCCAGACCCGGGACGAGGACGGGTACGACTACGACGTCATCGTGATCGGTTCGGGGTTCGGCGGCTCGGTGTCCGCCCTGCGCCTCACCGAGAAGGGATACAAGGTAGGCGTCCTGGAAGCCGGCCGCCGCTTCGCCCGCGACACGCTCCCGAAGAACTCCTGGGACCTGAAGAACTACCTCTGGGCCCCCAAGCTCGGCATGTACGGCATCCAGCGCATCCACCTGCTGGGCAACGTCATGGTGCTGGCCGGCGCAGGCGTCGGCGGCGGCTCGCTCAACTACGCCAACACCCTCTACGTACCGCCGAAGGCCTTCTTCGACGACCCGCAGTGGAAGGACATCACCGACTGGCAGGAGGAGCTGAAGCCGTACTACGACCAGGCGCAGCGCATGCTCGGCGTCCGGCTCAACCCCACCATGACCCCCTCCGACGTGCACCTGAAGGCGGCGGCACAGCGGATGGGCGTCGGCGACACCTTCCACCTCGCGCCGGTCGGCGTGTTCTTCGGCGACGGCAAGGACGCCGACGGGACGGCGAAGGCGCAGCCGGGCGGGCAGGTGGCCGACCCGTACTTCGGCGGGGCCGGCCCGTCCCGCAAGGCCTGTACCGAGTGCGGTGAGTGCATGACCGGCTGCCGGCACGGCGCGAAGAACACCCTGAACGAGAACTACCTGTACCTCGCCGAGAAGGCGGGCGCGGTGGTGCACCCCATGACGACGGTCGTGTCCGTCACGGACGACTCGCGGGGCGGTTACGCGGTGGCGACGCTGCCGACGGACGACAAGAAGAAGGCCAAGGGGCGGATCCTCACCGCGCGGAGGGTCGTGATCGCGGCTGGTACGTACGGCACCCAGACCCTGCTGCACCGCATGAAGGCCGGCGGCCAGCTGCCCCACCTCTCCGCCCGCCTCGGCGATCTGACCCGCACCAACTCCGAGGCGCTGGTCGGCGCGCAGACGGACAACCGCCGCTACCGCAAGGCCACCGGCGAACCGAAGGCCGACTTCACGCGCGGTGTCGCCATCACGTCCTCCGTCCACCCCGACGAGAACACCCACATCGAGCCCGTCCGCTACGGCAAGGGCTCCAACTCGATGGGCGGCCTGTCGATCCTCCAGGTCCCCTACGCCGAGGGCTCCTCGCGCGCCCTGGCCTGGCTGGCGAACGCGGCCCGCCACCCCCTGCTGGTCGCCCGCTCCCTGTCCAACCGGCGCTGGTCGGAGCGGACCATCATCGGCCTGGTGATGCAGTCCCTGGACAACTCGCTGACGACGTACCTGAAGCCCGGCGGCGTCGGCAAGGGCCTGCTCACCGCCCGGCAGGGCCACGGCGCACCGAACCCCAAGCAGATCAAGGCCGCCTCGGAGGCCGCCTCGGCCCTCGCCGCCGAGATCAACGGCTTCGCGGGCAGCAACGTCGGCGAGCTGATGGGCACCCCGCTGACCGCCCACTTCCTGGGCGGCTGCCCCATCGGCGACCCCGCGGAGACCGGCGTGATCGACCCGTACCACCGGCTCTACGGCCACCCCGGCATCTCGGTCGTGGACGGCGCCGCGGTCTCCGCGAACCTGGGCGTGAACCCGTCGCTGACGATCACCGCGCAGGCCGAGCGGGCCATGTCGTACTGGCCGAACAAGGGTGAGGAGGATCCGCGTCCGGCGCCGGGAGCGGCGTACGAACGCCTGAAGCCGGTGGAGCCCCGGCAGCCGGCGGTCCCGGCGGACGCCTTCGGCGCGCTGAAGCTGCCGTTCCTGGGGATCCCGGCGGTGCCGCCGAAGAAGTAGCCGGACCGGAGAAGCAGTCGTAGCGAAGAAGTGCCGAGGGACCTGCATCCCCCTCCGAACGCAGGTCCCTCGCTTCTTACCGTCTTCTTGATCCGGCAGCAGGTTTGATCAGCGAGGGGCCTGAACGGTTGCGTCGCTTCACGCGATTTATATGTGACGTGAGTCACGCGTGATGGGCATGATGAAGGGCCCCGGGGGACTGGGTCCGCGGGGCCCTTCATTCGTCAGCACCGACGTCAGGGCAGAGCCGGTGCCTGGAGGCGGCGCCGGGGGGTTGCGCCGCCTGTTGTGTGATGTGGTCTCGACCTCCGGCGGACAAGCCGGGTAGGACAATGCCGTTGTCTGCGAGGGGACTTGGGGCTTTCTACGCATCGTGCTGGATGAGCGAGGCATCCGCAACCGTTTGACCCGGCACTGGTGCATTTTTGCAATTTTCCGCCGGTCGGCCCCGGGCGTCCCCGGAGCCGACCGTTCTCTTGGGTGACCGGGCTGCTGTCCCCTGCCGTCCGGTCACTTCCCTGGAGCGAGGTCCCACGGCGCACGGCACGACCCGTACGCCTCATCGCTCCAGCGAGCCACGCGTGGTTCTGTCGGGCCCGCCCCTGGCTGGCACGGACATCGGGATCAACGAAGCGGTCCGCGGGCCGGTCACGCACCGTACGGGTGAGAGCGGGACCGAACTCAGATGCGACCCCGGCACAGCTCCAGCAGGGTCATCGCGAGGGCGGTGCCCGGCTTGCCGAGGGTCTCGCGGTAGCGGCCGAGGATCTCCATCTCGCGGGAGAGGTTCACCCGCCGGCCGCCGGAGGCGATCCGGGTCTCCTGGACGACGGTGGACACGGCCATCCGCTCCTGGATGAGCCCGATGATGCGGTCGTCGAGCGCGTCGATGCGCTCACGGGCGTCGGTGATGGTCTGTTCCGCGGTGACGGTGGTCATGTCGGGGCTCCTGGTGAGGTGGAGGCCCCGGAACGACAGAACCCGGAAAACGACAGGCGCCCCGGGCCTTGTCGGCCCGGGGCGCCTGGGAAGTCGCTTGGCGGTTTGCTCAAGCAGCACGACCATGGCAGCCGGCGGGCCGGGTGCCATAGGTAAAGAGGAAGGTCGTCTGCGTGAGCACGGGGTCAGTATGCCACGGGCCACGCCTGTGCCGGTCGGGCCTCCATGCCCACCCCGTTAGAATCGGAAGCACAGACCCCCGCCCGACCACCAGAAGGCACCCCGTGTCACCAGCGACTCAGTCTGCCGCCACCCCCGACACCGTCCTGGTCGTCGACTTCGGCGCGCAGTACGCCCAGCTCATCGCCCGTCGCGTCCGCGAGGCGCGGGTCTACAGCGAGATCGTGCCGAGCACCATGCCGGTCCAGGAGATGCTCGCCAAGGACCCCGCGGCGATCATCCTCTCCGGCGGCCCCTCGTCCGTGTACGAGGAGGGCGCCCCCCGCCTCGGCCGCGAGCTGTTCGAGGCCGGCGTCCCCGTCTTCGGCATGTGCTACGGCTTCCAGCTGATGGCGCAGGTCCTCGGCGGCACCGTCGACAACACCGGCTCCCGTGAGTACGGCCGTACCGACCTGCACGTCTCCCGGACGTCCTCCACCCTCTTCGAGGGCACCCCGGCCGAGCAGCACGTGTGGATGTCGCACGGCGACGCCTGCTCCGCCGCCCCCGAGGGCTTCACCGTCACCGCGTCCACGGACGTCGTCCCGGTCGCCGCCTTCGAGAACGACGAGAAGAAGCTCTACGGCGTCCAGTACCACCCCGAGGTCATGCACTCCACGCACGGCCAGCAGGTGCTGGAGCACTTCCTGTACCGCGGCGCGGGCCTGACCCCGTCCTGGACCACGGGCAACGTGATCGAGGAGCAGGTCGCCGCGATCCGCGAGCAGGTCGGCGACAAGCGCGCGATCTGCGGTCTGTCCGGCGGCGTGGACTCCGCCGTCGCCGCCGCCCTCGTCGCGCGGGCCATCGGCGACCAGCTGACCTGCGTGTACGTCGACCACGGCCTGATGCGCAAGGGCGAGACCGAGCAGGTCGAGAAGGACTTCGTGGCCGCGACCGGCGTCAAGCTGGTCGTCGTGGACGCCGAGGAGCGCTTCCTGACCGCGCTCAAGGGCGTCAGCGAGCCCGAGGAGAAGCGGAAGATCATCGGCCGCGAGTTCATCCGCGTCTTCGAGCAGGCGCAGGCCGAGATCATCGCCGACGCGGGCCCGGCGGTCGAGTTCCTGGTCCAGGGCACCCTGTACCCGGACGTCGTGGAGTCCGGCGGCGGCACCGGCACGGCGAACATCAAGTCGCACCACAACGTCGGCGGCCTCCCCGAGGACCTCGAGTTCCAGCTCATCGAGCCGCTGCGCAAGCTGTTCAAGGACGAGGTCCGGATGGTCGGCCAGGAGCTGGGCCTGCCGGAGGAGATCGTCCAGCGCCAGCCGTTCCCGGGCCCGGGTCTCGGCATCCGCATCGTCGGCGAGGTGACGAAGGAGCGTCTGGACCTGCTCCGCGAAGCCGACGCGATCGCCCGCGAGGAGCTGACCGCGGCCGGCCTCGACCGGGACATCTGGCAGTGCCCGGTGGTCCTGCTCGCGGACGTCCGCTCGGTCGGCGTCCAGGGCGACGGCCGCACCTACGGCCACCCGATCGTCCTGCGTCCGGTCTCCTCCGAGGACGCCATGACCGCCGACTGGTCGCGACTGCCGTACGACGTTCTCGCCCGCATCTCGACCCGGATCACCAACGAGGTCCGGGACGTCAACCGGGTCGTCCTCGACGTGACCTCGAAGCCGCCGGGCACCATCGAGTGGGAGTAGTCCCTACCGTCGCCTGAGAGTGCGCACCGGCTCTCCGGGCTTCCAGACCTGGGCGACCAGGTACGTCTCGTCCTCGATGTAGGTCCGCACGACCTCCGTCAGCTCGGTGCGGAAGAGGTGGAACGGCTGCGGCGGTTCCACCTCTTCGACGTATGCCGCCCTGGCCGCGCCGTCCTCGACCTCGAACGCCCGGCCGCTGATCCGCACGTCCCCGCTGCCCATGTCGGCGCCCGGATTCGCCTGGAGCGCGAAGCGCGGATCGCGCAGCAGGTCGAGGGCCTTCAGGGAGTTCGGCATCATGCCGAGCCACAGCTCTCCGCCCAGGAAACGGACCTCCAGGCCGGACGTGCGGGGGGACCCGTCCCGGCGCAGGGTCGCCAGGACGTGGTGCCGGTGGGCGCCGAAACGCTCCTCGGAGAGCGGTGCCAGTTCGGGTGCCGCGGTGGTGAAGGCTGCCCAGTTCATACGTGCCAGATCCATACGCGCCAGCCTCACCGGTAAACCGGACATCCTCTGTCGTGTATTCGCTGCGTACGTCATCTTTACAAAACAGCTCTGCCCTTTTGCACTGACCGGCGGTAACTTCCGGCCCGTACAGCAATTCCCACGCTGGAGGACCTATGCACGGGCCCACCCCGCCCCTGCCGCTGCCCACCGACCAGCTGCAGTTCGCCATGCCGCCGATGCACGACTCGGTCGAGGACGAACGCCGGCACCGCAAGGAGCGGCTGGCGGGCGCCCTGCGGATCTTCGGGCGCGCCGGATTCGAGGACGGAGTGTCGGGGCACATCACCGCGCGCGACCCCGAGTTCAGCGACTGCTTCTGGGTCAACCCGTTCGGGATGCCGTTCAAGCACGTCACCGTCAGCGACCTGGTCCTCGCCAACCAGGACGGACAGGTCGTCGAGGGCCGCTACCACGTCAACCAGGCCGCGTTCACCGTGCACGCCCAGGTCCACGCCACCCGCCCCGACGTCGTCGCCGTCGCCCACTGCCACTCCGTGCACGGCCGGGCCGTCGCCGCGCTCGGCGACCTCATCGACCCGATCACCCAGGAGAGCTGCGCCTTCTACGAGGACGTGGCGCTCTACGACGCCTACACCGGCGTCACCGTCGACGCCGAGGAAGGCCGCCGTATCGCCGCCGCCCTCGGCTCCCGCAAGGCCCTCGTGATGCGCAACCACGGGCTGCTGACCGTCGGGGACTCGGTGGACGCGGCGGCCTGGTGGTTCATGTCGCTGGAGCGGTCGTGCCAGGTGCAGCTGATGGCGAAAGCGGCCGGCCGGCCGGTCCTCATCGACCACAAACAGGCCGTCGCGACCCGGGAACAGCTCGGCGGCGACCTGGTGGCCTGGATCAACTACCAGCCGCTGTGGCAGGACATCAGCCGCAGCGAACCGGACCTGCTCAGCTAGGAGCCCCGCAGGACGGCGGCTGGAAGCCCCGCAGGACGGCGGCCTTCGTCCGCGCGAACTCCTCGTCCGTGAGCACCCCGTCGCGGTGCAGCTCGCCCAGCTCCCGCAGCCGGCGCAGCAGTACGTCGTGGTGGTGGTCGGCCTGCGCCGGCACGGCGGCCGGCGGCCGGCCCCGGTCCGTGGGCGCGCCGCCGGTGCGGGTGGAGGGATGCGGCAGCCGCGCGGTGACGGCCGCCGCGACCAGCGCGGTCAGCAGGTCGCGCCGGACGCTGCCCCAGAGGTCGAGGGTGTAAGGGTCCCGCTCGGGCGGCAGCTTGGAGAACGCCGTCTCCCGGGTCACGAACCTGAGGAAGCCGTCCTCGTAGCCGGAGTTGGGCAGCCACTCGACCTGGACCAGGTCGCCGAGGCCGATGATCCGCGGGCCGGTCGCGCGCTTGACCCGGTCGGAGGTGTCGGCCCAGTCGATGCGCACCTGCGTGCCGTCGAAGGAGACCGTGCCGTCGGAGGAGCGCACCGAGACCGGCACCGGCGGCCCCGACAGCAGATAGGCCGCCGTGGGCTCCTTGGGGACCTGGTCGAGCAGCAGCGCGTGCCGGATCTCCTCGGCGACGAACTCGGCCACCCCGCCGCGATCCGCGTCCACCGTGAGCCGGTAGGGGTCGGCCGCCTCCGGCAGCCGCCCGCCCGTGGCCTGCAGCAGCGGATCGGCGCCCTCGCGCAGCCGCATCCGGAGCCGGCCCCGCTTGCGCTGGGGTTCGTAGCCGACGCCGGACACCGCTTCCAGCGGTACGGCGATCTCCCCGTACGTCTGCCGGAACAGCGGTACGGAACGGTGGAGCCCGGGGGTGATCCGGATCGTACTGCCGTCGAACGCCCAGGTGCCGTCCCGCTGGATGATCTCGGCCATGGGGAGATTCTCGCAGCCGGGTCAACACGGCGGCCCGAACTTCACCCGTCGGGACCCGGACCGGCGGGCCCCGACGGCCCTGCGTAGGGCACAATTCGCTCTCGACACTGGGGAGTTGCACGGCGGCGGAACGGCCCACAGAGGGGCCCGTCGGCCGTGTCTCGGGCCGAGGGGAAGGCGGGCGTCGGGCGTGGCGGTGCAGGAGGCGAGACAGGGCGCGGCAACGGGTGCCGTCGGGGCGCACGCAGGCGGCTGCACCTGCGGGGACTGTCCGCACGGGGCCCGTGAGGGACACCGGCGGGCGGTCGCCGCGTTCCTGCGCGCGCGGGACGAGTTCGCGGCCGGGCAGGGCCTGCCAGCGGGCGTGGCGCACTCGGCCTCCGCCTCCCGCCAGTGGGTCTCCGCGGAGCTGACCCAGCAGGCGGGGGCCGTCGCCGAACGGGGCCGGGCGGAGGGTGAGGCCTGGCTCGCCCGGCTGTGGCTGCGCATGGCGTGCGTGGTGTGGGGCGGGGTCGTCGCCCTGCTGCTCGCCGAGTCGCTCACCGCGGTCGGCGCGGGCTGGACCAGCGCGCGGACCGCCGCACTGCTCGCCGCGCTCGTCGTCGCGGCGGCGCTGACCGCCGCCTCCTGGTTCCACCGGGCGCGTGGCGGGGCGCTGGCCCCGGTGATCGGCGAGGACAACCGGATGTCCACCTCCCGCACGGTGGCCGCCTGTTGGGTGCTGTTCGTCGCCTACGCGGTGCTGCTGCTGGCGGGCCGCCTGGCCGCCGCCTCCGACCACGCCGAACGCGACGCGCTGATCGCCGGCCTCGACCTCGCGCGCGGGGCGGGCGTGGTGACCGTCCTCGCCGTGGTGTGCGGCATCGCCGTGCTGGTCCGGCGGGTGGTCGGCCTGCGCATCCTCGGTCTGCGGCTGCAGAAGGTACCGGCCCACCGGCCGCGCGCCGCCGACCTGTTGACCGACGACTCCGGCCGGGGCGCCTTCGCCGACATCCAGTACGTCGTCATCAGCGCCGTCGCCCTGTCGTTCGCCGCGGTACGGCTGGCCCGCCGCCCCGACCAGCTGCCCGACCTGCCCTGGGGCCTCGCGGTCGTGGTGCTGATCTCGGCCGCGACCTACCTGGCCGGCAAGTACGCCGAGGGCGGCCGTCCGGTGATCCTCTCCGTCGTCCGTGCCCGTGAGCCCGGCGACCTGGACGGACCGATCCGCACCGGCGACGACATCGAGATCCGCGGCACCGGCTTCGTCCCGCCCGGCGCCCAGGGCGCCGACCGCCTCTCCCGGATGGTCGTGCGCATCGGCGCGGTCGACGTCCACGTCCCGCTGGTCCCCGTCAGCGGCGGCTTCCGCAACCCCACGGACACCGTCCTGACCGTCCCGGTACCGGCCGAGGTGGAGCCCGGCTCGGTGGAGGTGCAGGTGGTCACCGCGGCGGGGGTGGCGACCAACCGGTGCATAGTCCAGGTGACGGACTGAGCCGGACTCCGAGCCGCCGTCCGCTCTCCCGCCCCTCCCCCGCACGCGGACCCGAAATCCGGAAAAACGTCCGGGAGAGGATTGAACCGGACCCGTTTGTCGTACGTATCGTCGAGTGAGGGGTCGGCCCGGCGGGTGAGAGGCGGCTAACAGCGATGACTCACGGCATGCGGACGGACACAGATACGTCCTACCTGAACCGCGGCGGCGACTGGCGGGACACCGCCACCCGCTATGCCCTCCTTCCGCTCCGTATCTTCCTCGGCGTCACCTTCATCTACGCCGGCCTGGACAAACTCACCGACAGCGCCTTCCTGAAGTCCGGCGGCGCCGGCTCGGTCGGCGACACGATGCGCGCCGCCCGCGACTCCGCCGCCATCCCCGCCCTGATCGACATGGCCCTGAAGAACCCGGTCGGCTTCGGCTACGGCATCGCCTTCGGCGAGCTGGCCGTCGGTATCGGCACCCTGCTCGGCCTGCTGGGCCGGCTGGCCGCCCTCGGCGGCGCGCTGATCTCGCTCAGCCTGTGGCTGACCGTCAGCTGGGCCACGTCGCCCTACTACTACGGCAACGACCTCGCCTACCTGATGGCCTGGCTGCCCCTCGTCCTCGCCGGAGCGCCCTACCTCTCCTTGGACGCGGTCTGGCGCAGCCGCCGACGGCAACGCACGGGCGGCTACCGCTAAGGCGTGCCAGGCCCGCGTCGCCGGCATGACCCGGGAGACACCTCCTAGCCGCTCTCGGTGCCGCGCCGTCTGCGTATGCCCCGGGTCACGGCCGCCGTGACACCGGCCAGGCAGAGGCCGCCCGTCACCAGCGGCATGGCCGCGAACCAGGGGATGTTCCACAGGCCGGCCGCGTCACCGGCGTAGACGGCGCCTGCGGCGGTGAGGAAGAGACCGGCGACCAGCTTCCCGGGCTGGAACTCATGACGCAGCACGGCTGACCTCCACCTCTCCGACACCCACCCGCAGACCGAGCCGCAGCGTCCCGGCGCCCTTGCCGCCCTTGACCGGCGACAGTGTCACGTCCTTGTGTCTGCCGGGCTCCACGTCCACGTCCTTGCTGTTCTGGCCGGGCAACCGGATGTCGCCCACCCCCACGTCGATGCTCAGCTTCACGGTCGCGTCCGCCGGCACGATCACCTTCAGCTGCCCCGCTCCCACCTCGGCGTCCGTGGCCACCGTCTGCCCCTTCGCCGGGTGCACGCGGGTCAGGTCCAGGGTGCCGACGCCGGTGCCGAGGTCGTACGCCGACCGCACGTCCGCCGTCGCGGCCGGCTTCCAGGACGTTTCTTTCCAGTGGGTCGTGATGTCCTTGGGCAGGGCCGTGGCCCCCGCGAGCAGCGCCGCCGTGACGATCGCCAGGAACACCGACCCGGCCCCCGTCCGCCCCAGGAAGGCGCTGAGCGTGATGCCCAGGCCGAAGACCACGAGCGCACAGGCCAGGCCGGCCTGCAGGCTGGTGCCCAGCGGGTGCGTGTCCCAGGTCAGCCCCGTGCCCAGGCCCCCGGCCAGCAGGGCGAGCAGGAATATCCAGCCGCCGGTCCAGCGCGGGCCGCGTGGTCTCTCGGGCACGGTGCGCGGCGGGTGGGTCGAGCCGTGGTGGGTCCAGGGGGTGGCGATGCCGACGTCCACGGACGGGACGAGGTCCCGGTCGCGGGCGTCCCCGGGGCCCCACAGATAGCCGGTGCCGCCGACATGGGTGCCGTCCTTGACGATCGGGTCCCGCCACCAGGACGGGTAGGTGGTGACGACCGGCGGCGCCTGGGCCTCCGGCGGGGCGTCGGCGGCGGCCTGCGCGGCGAGCGGGTCGGGGTCGGCGGCACCACGCCGCCGCGACCAGTACCCGGCGCCGGCCAGCAGGAGGGAGAGGACCACGGCGAAGGTCAGCACCCCGCCGTTCTTCAGCATGGTCAGGAAGATCCCGCAGCCGACCAGGGCGAACAGCACGGCGGCCAGCGCCTGGCCGTCGACCCGGCCCGTCAGCAGCTTGCGGACCTCGTTCTCCTCTTCCTCCTCGTACGGCACCAGCAGCCAGGCGAAGCCGTAGAAGATGAGGCCGATGCCGCCGGTCGCGGCCAGCACGGCCAGGGTGATCCGGAAGATCACCGGGTCCATGTCCGTCTTCCGCCCGAGCCCGGCACACACCCCGGCGATCATCTTGTGCCGGCGGTCGCGCCGGAACCGGAGGACACCGTCGGTGATCCCCTGCTCCCCGGTGGTCTCCTGCTCCCGCGTCGCTCCTGTCCCCTCCCTCTCTCCTGCCGTTCCCGTCTGTCCCGTCGCGGCGGGCGCGGCATCCGTCGGTCCGTTGCCCGGGGCCGGGCTCGGGCCGGGGCCGGGTCCCGGACCCGTCGCGGCGTGCTCGTGATCCGTCATGCGTCCATGGTGACGGCCCGGCCACCGCCACGGCAGTCGGGATGACCCTGGGCGAACCCTGAGATCGGCCCTGAGACGCGGCGGGGAGGCGTTCGATGCCCGGTCGGGGCCGGTCGGGGCCGTTTCGAACGGCCGGCTCGAAGATCAGGGGAGTCTAGGGGGTGGACCCTGATGCCCCGCACCCGCGGCCATGTGACCATCGATGGCATGCCGGAAGCCGCAGCCTCGCCCCTCGACGACCCGCGGCCGCCGCGCAAGCTCTACCGCAGCAGCGACGGCCGCTGGCTCGGCGGAGTGGCGCGGGGCCTCGCGGGGCACCTCGGGCTGCCCGTGATCTGGGTCCGGCTCGCCTTCGTCGGCCTGTTCATGGCGAACGGACTCGGCGCGCTGCTGTACGCCGCGTTCTGGTTCTTCGTGCCGCTCGGCGTGGGCGGCGTCGGCGACCAGAAGCCGCAGCCGCTGGTGGGCACCGCGACCGCACCGGACGGCCGCCGCAGACTGCTGGCCCGCAAGCCGGACAAGGGCCAGATCGTCGCCCTGCTCCTCATGGTCATCGTGTCCATGGTCTTCCTGGGCAGCATCAACCTGACCAGCGCGGCCAAGGCGTATCTGCTGCCCTCCGTCCTGGTCGCGGCCGGTGTCGCCCTCGTCTGGCGCCAGGCGGACAACGCCCGCCGCGCCCGCTGGGTCGAGGTCGGCAGCCGCCGCCGCACCCTCACCCTGCTGCGCGCGGGTGCCGGCGTCCTGCTGGTCACCGCCGGCGTCTCCGCCGTCTTCGTCATGCAGGGCTCGGCCGCCCATCTCGGCGCGGTGCTCCAGGCCGCGCTCGTCGTCCTCGTCGGTATCACGCTGCTGGCCGGCCCCTATCTGGTCCGCATGACCCAGGACCTGTCCGAGGAACGCCTGATGCGCATCCGCGCCCAGGAGCGCGCCGAGGTCGCGGCCCACGTCCACGACTCCGTGCTGCACACCCTCACCCTGATCCAGCGCAACGCCGACAACGCCGGCGAGGTCCGTCGCCTGGCCCGCGCCCAGGAGCGGGACCTGCGCACCTGGCTGTACAAGCCGGAGGGCACCGGCAAGGACGAGGCCGACGAGCCGGACACGGTCGCCGAGGCGGTGCGGCGCAACGCGGCCGAGGTAGAGGACAAGCACGGCGTGCCCATAGAGGTGGTCGTGGTCGGCGACTGCCCGCTGGACGAGAGGACCGGCGCACAGATGCAGGCCGCGCGCGAGGCGATGGTCAACGCCGCCAAGTACGGTGGCGAGGGCGGTGCCGTACAGGTCTATGCCGAAGTCGAGGGAAGGACGGTCTTCGTGTCCGTCCGCGACCGCGGCCCGGGCTTCGACCTCGACTCGATACCCGCCGACCGCATGGGCGTTAGAGAATCGATCATCGGCCGCATGGAGCGCCACGGCGGCACGGCCCGGCTGCGGGCGGTGCCGGGCGGCGGCACGGAGGTCGAGCTGGAGATGGAGAGGGCGGAGAAGACGTCATGAGCGACGCGACCGAGGCGAACGGTACGGCGGGAGCGGCGGAGCCGGCCGGGTCCGGCCCCGCCGGGAAGCGGCATGTGCGCGTGGTGCTCGTCGACGACCACCGCATGTTCCGCACCGGCGTGCAGGCCGAGATCGGGCAGACCGCCGAGACCGGTGTGGAGGTGGTCGGCGAGTCGGCGGACGTCGACCAGGCGGTCACGGTCATCACCGCGACCCGGCCCGAGGTGGTGCTCCTCGACGTCCACCTGCCGGGCGGCGGCGGGGTCGAAGTGCTGCGCCGGTGCGCCGCGTTGATGGCGGACGCCGAGCAGCCGGTGCGCTTCCTCGCGCTGTCCGTGTCGGACGCGGCGGAGGACGTGATCGGTGTGATCCGCGGCGGCGCCCGCGGCTATGTCACCAAGACCATCACCGGCACCGACCTGGTCGACTCGATCTTCCGGGTCCAGGAGGGCGACGCCGTCTTCTCCCCGCGCCTGGCCGGGTTCGTCCTGGACGCCTTCGCCTCCACCGACGCCCCGCCGGTCGACGAGGACCTGGACCGCCTCACCCAGCGCGAGCGGGAGGTGCTGCGCCTGATCGCCCGGGGCTACGCCTACAAGGAGATCGCCAAGCAGCTGTTCATCTCGGTGAAGACGGTCGAGTCCCATGTCTCGGCGGTCCTGCGCAAGCTCCAGCTGTCCAACCGCCACGAGCTGACCCGCTGGGCCACGGCGCGACGACTGGTCTGACCCCTGCCGGGCAGCCGCCCTCACGCCACCCGCGTGGCCCCCGCGAACGGCATCTGGTCGATGGGGGCCAGACGGACCGGTGCCGAGGGGTTTGGGGCGTGGATCATCCGGCCGTTGCCGACGTAGATGCCCACGTGGCTGATGCCGGAGTAGAAGAACACCAGGTCGCCGGGCTGGAGTTCCGAGCGGGAGACCCGCCGGCCCGCGTTGATCTGGGTGTAGGTGGTGCGGGGCAGGGAGACGCCGGCGGAGCGGTAGGCGGCCTGGACCAGGCCCGAGCAGTCGAAGGCGTCCGGGCCGGTCGCGCCCCACACATAGGGGCTGCCGAGCTTCTGGTAGGCGTAGGCGACGGCCGCCGCCGCGCGGGAGCCGGGGGCGGCCGTGGAGCCCGCCTGCTCCAGGTCAGCCCGGGCGTCCGAGGCCGAGCGTGAGGCGCGCCCCGGCGCGGTGCCGTCGCCGGTGGCCTGCGCCCGCTGCGCCGGAGTGAGCCGCGCCAGCAGGCTGCGCGCCTCGGCCAGCTTCCCGGTGATGGTCTTCTTCTGCCGCTTCAGCTCCGCCTGCCGAGACCGCAGCGACTTCAGCTCGATGCGGGCGGCGCCGCGCAACTGCTCGATCTCCCGCAGCTGTTGACGTACCCGAGTCACCGCCCCGGCCTGCCGCTCGCCGGCCCGCTCGGCGAACGTGGCCCCGTCCAGGTACTTGTCGGGGTCGCTGGACAGGGCGAGCTGCCAGGCGGGGTCGATGCCGCCCTCGCGGTACTGCGCCGCCGCGTACGAACCCAGCGCCTCCCGGGCCGAGTTCAGCTTGTCCTGCTTGCGGGCGGTCTCGTCCCGCAGCGAGTTCAGCCGCCGCTGGGTCGTATCCGCCTGCTCCTTCGCGCCGTTGTACTTCTCGGTGGCGGCCTCGGCCTCCTGGTACAGCTTGTCCACCTTGGCCTTCACCTGGGTCGGTGTCAGCTGCGGCTCGGCGTTGCCGGTCCCGTCGAAGGCCGTCGCGGTGGCCGCGCCCGCCAGAGCGAGGGTGGCGGCCGTGCGGGCCGTGTTTCCGCCGAGCGAGCGCTGTCGGGGCTTTCGGTGCGCTGCCACCTGGACCGTCACGTCCTTCCGTAGGACTCCTGCGACCGAGCGAGCGGTGTGCCCGGCGGCGGCCCGCACAGGGGAAGCGGGCCGTCGCCGGACCTTTCTCGGCGGTGGTGGCCGACTGCCGCCCCTGGCCCGGGCGGCGGTGGGGAGCCGGTCACCTGGGGGAGGACGCTAAACCCGAGTGTGACGGCTTGGTAACGCGGAGTACGGAACTGGCTTCGAGCGATCGCCGCGTGACCGTATGTGACCGCATTGCCGGGCTGGAGACGTCGTCTTCACGCAGCGTGGTGACCGATGCGCGGAATGCGGGGCACACAGGAGTCATGGGGTGCTATAGGGCGCATATATGCAAGATCCACGGATGCTCCGGGTGGGCCCGGTGACAGAGGGCTGTGGAGCCCCTGATTAGGCTCCGGGCTCATGGACGTACTCATCCATCTCTTCGTCGGCCTGCACATCATCGGCATCGCCGCGCTGCTCGGCGGTTTCCTCACCCAGATGAAGGCGATGGGCCAGGGCACGGCCCGCTTCGTCCCCGGGATGCTGCACGGCGCGTTCACCATGCTGGTCACCGGTGTGGCCCTGGTCGGTCTCAACCAGGCCGACGGCCACCACGTGAACACCTTCAAGATCGGCGTGAAGCTGGCCCTGCTGATCGTGATCCTCGGGCTGGTGTACGTGAAGCGCGACGAGGAGAAGGTGGACAAGAGCCTGTTCGGGCTGGTCGGCGCGCTGACCGTCGCGAACATCTTCATCGCCGTGCTGTGGACGTGACGCTCAGCGCCGTCCGGTGATCCCGGCGCGGGCCGTGAGGGCCGCGCCGGCCGCGACCGCGAGCCACGCCGCCACCGTCACCCACACCAGCGCCCGTCCCGGCCCCTTCAGCCACCCGATGCCCACGGCGGCCGCGACCGACAGCGTGGCCGCCCCGGTCATCCCCATGGGGAACACTGTCGCCCACCGCCGCATGTCGTAGCGCAGCCGGGGCCGGGCCACCTCGGCGGCCAGGAGGACCACGTACCAGGCCAGATCCAGGACGAGCAGCGCCACCGTCACGTTCCGCAGCACGCCCCGGTCGTCGTCGTTCCACAGGTACAGCCGCGCACTGTCGGCGGAGAGCAGCTCCGACCCGGCCAGCGCCGAGATGGCGAGCGCCCCGCCCGCGATCCACTGGTCCCCGGCCCCCTCGAGGACCTGCCGTGGATCGAAGTGCCGCAGGGCGAGGCCGTAGAACACCAGGCCCAGCCAGAACAGCACCAGAGCGGCGTGCGCGAGCCATGCCGCCGTCTGGACCGCGGCCAGTGTGGCCGCCAGCACTGCCGGCGCCTGTGTGGCCACACAACACAGGAACACCGCTCCCGGCAGGCGCCGCTTCCAGTGCCGCATGACGAGGTACAGCAGCGGCGGCCAGAGCACCACAGCCAGTGCCAGCGCTGCCTCGGCCAGGGTCTGCCGGCCGAGCGCCGAGAACCGGGTGCCGAGCACGGCCGTGGCGGCGACCGCGGTGAGCGCGCCCGGGCTCCGCGCCTCGGCCATCCAGCGCTCCCGCTGTGCCACAAGCCGTACGACGAAGTCGGCGGCCAGCGCCAGCCAGGCGACGCAGGCCAGCCACAGGAAGACCCGGGACACCGTCTCGTCGCCCGTCAGATGCAGGCCCACCGACACGACGCCGGTCGCCATGACGGCGGCCCCCGCCGCCGGCGGATGCCCCGCCCACCACGCACGCAGAGCTGAGATGCCGGGCACGCGCCCGATGCTAGGCAGCCGCGCGGGCGCGGCACGGTGGGCACGCGCGCGCGTGGGGCTCGAAAACCTCGAAAAGGGGACGAACGGGCTGCGGAAAGGGGGCGGTCAGGCCGGAAGAACGGGACGCTCAGGCGGGTCGGACCACGCTGTGGATGATCGATTCGCCGGCGTAGTAGATCGACTCCTCGCGGACGTACGCGCCGGGCTTGGGGGCGTGGATCATCATGCCGTTGCCTATGTAGATGCCGACGTGGCTGATGTCGTCGTAGAAGAAGATCAGGTCGCCGGGCTTCGCGTCGGCGAGGGAGACCGTGGTTCCCACGTCGACCTGGTCGTAGGTGGTGCGCGGGAGCGTGACGCCGGCGGCCTTCCAGGCGGCCTGGGTGAGGCCGGAGCAGTCGTACGATCCGGGTCCGGTGGCGCCCCACACGTACGGCTTTCCGATCTGGGCGCGCGCGAAGGAGATCGCCTTCTCGGCCTTGGTGGCGTACGTCCCGGAGGACGTCGACGAGCCGCCGGACGCGGACGAGCCGCCCGACGACGAACCGCTGTCCTGCTGGGCCTGCGCCTCTGCCGCCTGCTGCTTCGCCAGCTCCGCGGCCTTCCGCGCGGCCTCCTCCTGCTTCTGCCGCTCGATCGCCGCAAGCCGGGCCTTCTCCTCGGCCGTCAGCTGGGACAGCAGTGTGCGCGCGGAGGCGAGCTTCTTCTGGACGGTGGCCTTGGCGGTCTGCAGTTCGTTCTGCGACTCGGACAGCGTCTGGAGGCTCTTGGCGGCCTCCTGCCGCTTCTTCATGGTCGCGGCCTGCTCGGTGACGTAGTCGTCGACGGCGCTCTTCTGCCGCGAGGTCAGCCGGTTCATCAGCTGGCTCTCGTCGAAGTAGTCCTGGGGACTGTCCGCGAGCAGGAAGGTGGCGGTGTCGGGTGTGCCGGCCCCGGTGCGGTACTGGGCGGCGGCGAACGAGCCCAGCTCCTCGCGGGCCTTGTTCAGCCGCGCGGTCCGCCGGGCGACCTCCTCGCGCAGGGAGTCGATGTGGTTGCGCTGCTTGCCGGTCTGCTCCTTGGCGGCGTTGTACTTCTCGGTCGCCGACTCCGCCTGGCGGTAGAGGTCGTCGACCTTCTTCTCGACCTCCTCCAGGCTCGGCTTCCCATCGGCCGGGGGAGCGGCGTCGGCCGTCTGGGACAGCACGGCCACGGAGGTGAGGGCGGCGGTGGCGAGGACGGGGGTGCGGAGACCTGCTCCACGTGTGCCCGCGGGGCGCGGCTTGCGGTGCGACGCCAAGGGAGGCGACTCCTTCCATGTGCCGCCTACCGGGTTAGCTGTCGGGTTCGGGCGGTCGGAAGGTTTGCCCTACGGCTCTCGTCCCGGGCGGGACGTGTGCCGATTCACCCCAAGGTTCGGTGGGTCCCCGGCTCCGGGCGCCGTGCAGGGGCGCGCCGGACTCGGCGGAGGCCGCGCGGCTCGGCGACGTTCGCCGGAAGGGGGCGTGCGGCCCGACCGGCAACCTAGCCAACTGGTGTGACTCGTGTGAAGGTTGGTGCACTATATGTCCGATACATTTTCGTGACCTGGGGGTGGGACCGCTCCCGTGTCACGGGGTGATTCCGCTGCGTGAGGGGCTGTTGGCGTCCGGGCCGCGCACGTCCGCCCCTCCCGGAAACCGGCCATGGTTTCCGGGACGGCGACCGGTTGTCGGTGCGGCACCCTAGACTCGGAGAGCGATGAGCAGCCTCTTTGACGACAGCTTCCTGGCGGACCTCCAGACCCCTCGCGGGCACGAGGAGGAGCCCCCGCCGCCGCCCGAGGACGATCACGCTCCGGAGCCGCTTCCGGACGATCTGTTCGGCGGGAAGTTCGACGCGCCGCCGGACCGGGACGCGTACTACCGCGACGGCGCCCCGCGCCCGGCGCTCGACGCGGCCGCGCTCCTGGAGGGGCTGAACGACAACCAGCGCGCCGCGGTCGCCCACGCCGGCTCCCCACTGCTCATCGTCGCCGGCGCCGGCTCCGGCAAGACCCGCGTGCTCACCCACCGCATCGCCCACCTGCTCGCCGAGCGGCATGTGCACCCGGGCCAGATCCTCGCGATCACCTTCACCAACAAGGCCGCGGGCGAGATGAAGGAGCGCGTCGAGCAGCTCGTCGGCCCGCGCGCGAACGCGATGTGGGTCATGACCTTCCACAGCGCGTGCGTACGGATCCTGCGCCGCGAGTCGAAGAGGCTCGGCTTCACATCGAGCTTCTCCATCTACGACGCCGCCGACAGCAAGCGCCTGATGGCCCTGGTCTGCCGCGACCTGGACCTCGACCCCAAGCGCTTCCCGCCCAAGTCCTTCAGCGCCAAGATCAGCAACCTCAAGAACGAGCTGATCGACGAGGAGGACTTCGCCGCCCAGGCCACCGACGGCTTCGAGAAGACCCTCGCCCAGGCCTACGCGCTCTACCAGTCGCGGCTGCGCGAGGCCAACGCGCTCGACTTCGACGACCTGATCATGACGACGGTCAACCTGCTGCGCGCCTTCCCGGACGTCGCCGAGCACTACCGCCGCCGCTTCCGGCACGTCCTGGTCGACGAGTACCAGGACACCAACCACGCCCAGTACGCCCTGGTGCGCGAGCTGGTCGGCACCGGCGCACGCGCCGACGAATCCGACGTACCGCCCGGCGAGGCCGACCTCCCGCCCGCCGAACTGTGCGTCGTGGGTGACGCGGACCAGTCGATCTACGCCTTCCGCGGCGCGACCATCCGCAACATCCTCCAGTTCGAGGAGGACTACCCGAACGCGACGACGATCCTGCTGGAGCAGAACTACCGCTCCACGCAGACGATCCTGTCCGCCGCCAACGCGGTCATCGAGCGCAACGAGTCCCGCCGCCCGAAGAACCTGTGGACCAACGCCGGTCAGGGCGCCCGGATCACCGGCTACGTCGCCGACACCGAGCACGACGAGGCCCAGTTCGTCGCCGACGAGATAGACCGCCTCACCGACGCGGGCGAGGCGAAGGCCGGGGACGTCGCCGTCTTCTACCGCACCAACGCGCAGTCCCGTGTCTTCGAAGAGGTCTTCATCCGCGTCGGCCTGCCCTACAAGGTCGTCGGCGGCGTCCGCTTCTACGAGCGCAAGGAGGTCAGGGACGTCCTGGCCTACCTGCGTGTCCTCGCCAACCCCGAGGACTCGGTGCCGCTGCGCCGCATCCTCAACGTCCCCAAGCGGGGCATCGGCGAGCGCGCCGAGGCGATGATCGACGCGCTCTCCCAGCGCGAGAAGATCAGCTTCCCGCAGGCGCTGAAGCGCGTGGACGAGGCATACGGCATGGCCGCGCGGTCGACGAACGCCGTCAAGCGGTTCAACGTGCTGATGGAGGACCTCCGCACGATCGTCGAGTCCGGCGCCGGACCGGCCACGGTCCTGGAGGCCATACTCGAACGCACCGGGTACCTGGCCGAGTTGCAGGCCTCGACCGACCCGCAGGACGAGACCCGCATCGAGAACCTCCAGGAACTCGCGGCCGTGGCCCTGGAGTTCGAGCAGGAACGCGCCGAAGGCGAGGCCGGCACACTCGCCGACTTCCTGGAGCAGGTCGCGCTGGTCGCCGACTCCGACCAGATCCCCGACGAGGACGAGGCAGGCTCCGGCGTCATCACTCTGATGACCCTGCACACCGCCAAGGGCCTGGAGTTCCCGGTCGTGTTCCTGACCGGAATGGAGGACGGCGTCTTCCCGCACATGCGCGCCCTCGGCCAGGCCAAGGAGCTGGAGGAGGAGCGGCGCCTGGCGTACGTCGGCATCACACGCGCGCGGGAGCGGCTCTACCTCACGCGGTCGTCGCTGCGCAGCGCCTGGGGCCAGCCGTCGTACAACCCGCCCTCCCGCTTCCTGGAGGAGATCCCGGCCGCCCATGTGGAGTGGAAGCGGAAGGGGGCTGCCGCGCCGGTGTCCTCCGGGCCGGCCTCCGGGATCGCGGCCTCGCTCTCCTCGTCCCGCTCCCGCTCGTCGGCGGCGGGTGCGTCCGGGTTCGCCACCCGGCGGGCCTCCGAGAAGCCGGTGGCATCCCTGGCCGTCGGCGACCGGGTCACCCACGACCAGTTCGGGCTCGGCACGGTCGTCGCGGTGTCGGGCGTGGAGGACAAGGCCCAGGCGACGATCGACTTCGGGGACGGGAAGCCGAAGCGGCTGCTGCTGCGGTACGCGCCGGTGGAGAAGCTGTAGCCGGACGAACGAAGCCCCGCCGATCCGGCGGGGCTCATTTCGTGGGGCTCAGGTCGGGTCCAGTCCGTGGCTGCGCAACCACGGCAGCGGGTCTATGGCCGCGCCGCCCGCCGGCCGTACCTCGAAGTGCAGGTGCGGGCCGGTGGAGTTGCCCGAGTTGCCGGAGTAGGCGATCGGCTGGCCGGCCTTGACGGCCGTACCGGAGGCGACGCGGTAGCTGGAGAGGTGGCAGTACCAGGTCTCCGTGCCGTCCTTCGCCGTCACGATCATCATGTTGCCGTAGGCGCTGTTCCACTTGGTGGAGACGACGCCGTCGGTGGCGGCCATCACCGTGGTGCCGTAGGAGACCGGGAAGTCGATGCCCGTGTGCACGGACATCCAGTTCACACCGGCCTGGCCGAAGTAGGCGCTGAGCCCCCGCTGCATGACCGGCAGCGCGAACTTGGGACGCAGCCGCTCCTTGAGCGCTGCCTCCGCGGCGGCCTTCTTCTGCTGCAACTCCTGCTGCGCCTTGAGGTCGATGCGCTCCTGCGTCCGGCTGGCCCGGTCGGCGAAGTCGTCGGCGCCGGCGGAGAGGGTCCGCAGCTGGGAGTCCAGCTTGCTGTTGGCGACGGACGGCTTCACCGCGTGCGCGTCCGAGGCGGAGGCGGTGGTGTCCTTGCCGCCGTCGCTCAGGCCGCCGACGGAGGCGGCGGCGATCCCCGCGACCCCCATCACACAGGCCGAGGGCACGGCGACGGTCAGCAGCGCGGAGCGCTTGGGGGGCGTACGGCGCCGGGAACGCGCCGCACTGCGGGAGCCCGCGCGGGGCGCCGGGACCGGGGCGGCCTCTTCCTGGTCGTCGAGCAGGGACGGTACGGCGGGCAGCTCGCCCGTGGCGCCCAACTCGCCGTTCACGTCGGGTGTTTCGGTGAAATCGCCGATTTCACCGTGCTCGCCCGGTTCGCCGTAGGGGGTGTCCTCGTACGACAGCTGCTCGAAGGCGCCGGTCGCCTGCACGTCGCCGACCTGCTCGAACGTGGCCGTGGCCTGCTGGTCGAACGGTTCGGCAAGCTGCTCGTGCGGCACGGCCGCGCCGTCGGAGTTCCACTGTGTGGCGTCGTACGCGCCCGTGTCGAACGCCTGGGTGCCCCACTCCCACTGCTGGGTGGGGTCGGCGCCGGCGGACTGGTCGGGCTGGAGCCAGGCGCTCGCGTCCCACTGGCCGCTGATGTCGTTCCCGGTGGGCTGCGCGGGGACCGACCAGGCGGTGGTGTCGTACACGCCCGAGTCGTAGGCGGCGTGGTGCTGGGCCGCGTACGGGTCCTGGTTCAGGGGCTGGTGGGTGCCGGTCTGCCACTGCGTGGTGTCGTACGCGCCGGTGTGCTGCTCGTTGCCCGGGAGGCTGCCGAAGAGCGGGTCGGTGGCGAAGGCTCCGGTGCCGGTGGTGCCGCCCGCAAAACCGGTGGCGTCGTAGCCGCCGTAGGTGGTGAGGTCGTCGTACTGGGCTTCCTGGGCCCCGTAGTGCGCGTAGTGCGCGGCGGAGGCGTCGGAAGCCGGGGCCGGGGTGGTCATGATCCCCGACGGGTGACGGTCGTTCACCAACTTCTCTTTCGCCTCGACAACAGGGGCTGCCAGAGCAGTGCGGCGACTGTACCCGGCGGTACGCGGGCGCGACAATCTTCAGCTGGTTTCGCGTTGGCCGGAAACGGGCAATCGGCCGTGTTTTGGCGGACGACGGACACGAGTTTGGCCTTGTGTTCGAAGAGTGTTCGATGTCAGGTGACCGTGCGTCACCTGTGGACCGGCTGTCGGGCCGCCGTCAGGCCACTGTCAGGCCGTCGCTGAGCGGTTCCTCGGGGAGGGTGTTGTCGAGGGCCTCGCGTATCCCGGCCGCCACCGCGGGGTGCACCGGCAGTGCCAGATGCCCGATCCCGGTCACCCGGACGTTCAGGGCGTCCAGGTCGGGGTGGTCGATGCAGGCCGTCTCCGGCGGATCCATCACGGAGTCGAGGTCGCTCCAGAAGCTGACGAACCGCGTCCGGCAGCCCGGCGCGGGCCGGGTCAGCTCCTCGATCACCTCGGAGCCGGGCCGCATCTGCCGCACGATCGGATGGGCGCTGGCCAGCGGTACGGCCCTGGTGCCGGAGTGCGGGGTGCCCAGGGTGACCAGCGTGCGCACCCGCAGGTCGCCGCCCAGGCGCTGGACGTAATAGCGGGCGATCAGCCCGCCGAGGCTGTGCCCCACGATGTCGACCTGGCCGCTCCCGGTGCGCTCACAGATCTCCTCGATGTGCCGCCCCAGCAGCTCGGCCGCAATGCGTATGTCGCAGGTCAACGGAGAGTAGTTGAGCGATTCGACGCGCTGCCTGCCGTTCCGGGCGAGGTTGCGGCGCAGCAGGACGAAGACCGAGCGGTTGTCGATGAAGCCGTGCAACAGGACGACCGGCGGTCCGGGCCGGCCGGGCAGCCGGGTGGCGCCGTCCTGGGCGGGGAGTGCGGGGGAGCGGTGCTCCTGGGTGAGGCCGGTCGGATACAGCAGCAGGTGACCGGCCAGGATCGCGGCCTCGAGCGCGGTCGCCTTGAGGAGAGTCACGGACAGCTCGGCCAGATCGACCAGTCTGCCGGGCCACAGGCGCCGGCAGAGCGGGAGGAAGAGTGGCAGTACCCCGGTGACCTTCATGGGCCGACCTCCTGTCGGCGCACGGGGAGGCGGCTCGATCCCCCGTGCGCCCTCATGTCCCACCGTGTGATTTCCCCCTCGCTCCGCACCGTAAAACCGCCGGTTGCGGGATGCTGGAGATAACGTTCGTTCACTTCCCGACGGGTGGCGGAACGTGCCAGATATGCGGTACTTGTCGGTACGGACGGAAGCGGTCGCTTCCGCGGTCGCTTGATGGAGGCAGTGATGGGTGTGGCAGCCGGTCCGATCCGCGTGGTGGTCGCCAAGCCGGGGCTCGACGGCCACGATCGCGGTGCCAAGGTCATCGCGCGGGCGCTGCGCGATGCCGGTATGGAGGTCATCTACACCGGCCTTCACCAGACGCCGGAACAGATCGTCGACACCGCCATCCAGGAGGACGCCGACGCGATCGGCCTGTCCATCCTCTCGGGCGCCCACAACACCCTCTTCGCCGCCGTCATCGACCTCCTCAAGGAGCGCGACGCCGAGGACATCCTCGTCTTCGGCGGCGGCATCATCCCGGAGGAGGACATTCCGCCGCTGAAGGAGAAGGGCGTCGCGGCCATCTTCACGCCGGGCGCGACCACCACGGCGATCGTGGAGTGGGTACGGGAGAACGCGGGTCAGCCGGCTGCCTCCGGGGGCTGAGTCCCCACGCCGGACGGGCTGGTCCCGCTCAACTCCGTGGCCATCGCCGTCCGCAACCGCAACGTGCTCACCAGGCGCTGGAACGCCTCCGCCCAGTAGCCCCCGGCCCCGGGCGACGCGTCCTCGCGCTCGTCCGGTATCGCCAGCAGGCCGTCCAGGCGGGCCGCCTCGGCCGGGTCCAGGCAGCGCTCGGCCAGGCCCATCACCCCGCTGAAGCTCCAGGGGTAACTGCCCGCGTCCCGGGCGATGTTGAGGGCATCGACCACGGCCCGGCCGAGCGGGGCGGCCCAGGGGATCCCGCACACCCCGAGCAGCTGGAACGCCTCCGACAGGCCGTGGGTCGCGATGAATCCCGCCACCCACTCGGCCCGTTCCCCATCCTCCAGCGCGGCCAGCAGCTTCGCCCGCTCCGCGAGCGACACCGCCCCGGGCCCGCCGGCCTCCGGCGCCGAGGGGGTGCCGAGCAGCGCCCTCGACCACGCGGCGTCCCGCTGCCGCACCGCCGCCCGGCACCAGGCCGCGTGCAGTTCGCCCTGCCAGCCATCGGCCACCGGCAGCGCCACGATCTGCTCCGGGGTACGTCCGCCCAGCCGCCCCGGCCACGTGCCGAGCGGTGCCGCCTCCACCAACTGGCCCAGCCACCAGGACCGTTCGCCTCTGCCCGCGGGAGGTCTGGCCGCCACCCCGTCCCGCTCCATGCCCCGGTCGCACTCCGGGGGCGCCTCCACGACGATCGTGGGCGAGTCCCCCGTGCGGTCGACGGCCACGCAGGCCGTGGCCCGCACCGCCATCCGCGCGGCGAGCGCCGAGCCCGGCAGCGCGGACAGCAGCTCCGCCGCCGTCGCCCGGACGTTGCGGCTGCGGTCGCCCAGGGCCTGCTCCAGGAACGGCTCGTCCTCGGCGGACAGGCCCGTGCGCAGCGCGTCGAGGAACATCAGCCGGTCCTCGGCCCGTTCCGTCGCCCAGGTCGCGGTCAGCAGCTCCCGGGCGGGGGCCGGCGTACGGGCGCGCAGGGCGGACAGCAGGGCGACCCGCTCGGCGAACAGGCCCTCCTGCCAGAGCCGTTGCACCGCCTCGCCGTCCTCGGAGTCGGGCAGCGCCGCTCCGCCGCCCGGTGCCGAGCGCAGGGCGAACCGCCAGTCCGAGTTGAGCCGGGCCAGCCACAGCGCCCGCGGCCCCGCGAACTCCAGCGCCGCCGGCCGCAGGTCCGTACGGCCCCGGGCGGCGTCCAGCAGCGCGGGCAGCGCCTGCGGGGGCGCCGCGTACCCGTGGGCGTTGGCCGCCGCGAGCCACTGCGGGAGCAGCTCCATGAGGTCCGGTGAGCTGCCCCGCCGGCCACCGCTTCCCCCGCCGGAACGGTCGGCCAGCAGCAGCGCCAGCCTGCGCGCGGCGGCGGCGGGCAGCGCCGGACGCGTGTCCTCGGGAGCGGGTTCCGGCCGCCGTGCGGCCGACGCGGGCCGCAGCCCCGCCCGCCGTCGCAGGGTGACCACGGCGGCGGCGTCCAGCAGGGCCACGGGTGCTTCCCGCCCGGGCACGGCCGCCGCCGGGGGGCGCCGGTCGGTGCCGAGGAGGGCGCTGGTGACGAGGTCTTCCCAGGAGGGTGGGGCCGGGGCCAGGGCCTGGCCGGTCGGCTCGGTCGAGGATCCGTTCATCACGTTCCCTTCTCTTCGTGTCCCCCGGTGGTCGGGCCGCTCAGCACAGCGTCACCGGGGCGCCCGGGCCCTCGGGCCATGCCGTCAGCGGGGTGAAACCGCGGTGGCCGCACTCGCCGAAGACCTTGACGGGGGCGCCGCCGGAGAGGGCGACCAGGCGCCACAGGCCCGGGCGGGAGCGGGCGGACGGGGTGAGCGGGAGTGCCGAGTCCGCTTCGGCGTCGGCCAGTTGCCAGGCGCCCGGTTCCGAGTCCGGCGTCGGTATGACGCGGTCCAGCGTGACCGGGACCGAGTCCAGCCAGGGGTCCTCGCGCAGGGCGTCGCCGTAGCGGGCCGCCGCCTGGGCCGTGGTCACGCCCGGCGGGCGCAGTGCGGCGGGTGCGGGCGGGGCGTGCTGCTCGCCCAGGGCCGCTCGTACCTGGCCGGCCCCGGGGAACACGGACAGCTCGGCCTCCAGTGCCAGGCCGACCGGCAGTGACAGCTCCGGTGCCCGGCCGGCCGCGCCGTAGGAGAGGAGCAGCCGGGTGTGGCCCGACTCGGCGCCGTGCAGCCAGATCCGGCGCGTCGTCAGTTTCGGGTCGACCGTGTCGTACTGGGCGAGGACCAGCCAGCGGTCGCGCACCGGCGGACCGTCCGCCGCGGCGGGCAGGCCGAGCCGGGAGCGGACCGTGGCCGCGAGGGTGTCCGGCAGCCGGTCACGGCGCAGCCAGCCCTGGTCGAGGAGGTGCAGCAGGGCGCACTCCTCCAGCAGGCGGGCCGGCCAGCCCGGGCCGGAGGCGGGTATCGCCCCCAACTCCCGTACCCGAGCCGCCAGTCCGGGGGCCTGTGCGTCGACCATGCGGGCCGCTGTCTCGTCCCACAGCCCGTACCCCGCCTGTTCGGCCGAGGCCAGGCCGCCGCGCAGCAGGTCCGCGAGGCGCTGCTCCAGCTCCGTCGCGCCCGCCGTGACCCGCTCGGCCCGGCGCTCCGCCCGGCGCCGCGCCGCCTCCGGATCAGCGGAGCCGGGTGCGGAACTCCCGCCGCCCTCCACCCGTTTGCTCTCCGCACGCTCGCGTCTGCCCGAGAGCCACTGCTCGGCCCACTCCGGCGGCTCGGCCACGGCAGGCACCGAGCCGTCCCCCTCCGCCCACAGCAGCAGCAGTCCGAGCGCGTGCTTGCACGGAAACTTCCGGCTCGGGCAACTGCACTTGTACGCGGGCCCGGACGCGTCCGCGAGGTCCACCACCGTCTGGTACGGCCTGCTGCCACTGCCCTTGCACAGCCCCCACACCGTCCCCTCTCCGCTGCCCGACTCGGACCATGGCCCGGCCGTGCCCAGCTTGCTTCCCGCTTTGCGTGACGCGGCGTCAGGCGCCAGTGCCAGCACCTGCTCCGCGGTCCAGCGCACCCCCTGCTCAGTCATGCCACCGACGGTAGATCCCACCACTGACAATCGGCCCTGCGAGCGCATTTGTGCAGGTCAGAGCGATTGTCAGTGGCGTGGTGCACGGTGGATGCCAGACCGAACCGGCCGAGCTGGAGGGGGCCTCAGCCATGACTGTGTCCGTGGAACCGACGTCCGTCGAAGCGAGCGGGAGCAAGGATCCGCAGGCGTTGCGACCGCACGCCGAGCACGCCTTCGCCGCCGAACTGACCGCGCTGGCCGCCCAGGACGACCGCCCGCGCCCGGCCCGCTGGAAACTGTCGCCGTGGGCGGTGGCGACCTATCTGCTCGGCGGCACCCTGCCGGACGGCACGGTGATCACACCGAAGTACGTGGGCCCGCGCCGTATCGTCGAGGTCGCCGTCACCACCCTCGCCACCGACCGCGCCCTGCTGCTGCTCGGCGTGCCCGGCACGGCCAAGACCTGGGTGTCGGAGCACCTGGCGGCCGCCGTCAGCGGCGACTCGACGCTGCTGGTGCAGGGCACGGCCGGCACGCCGGAGGAGGCGATCCGCTACGGCTGGAACTACGCGCAGCTACTCGCGCACGGCCCCAGCCGCGACGCCCTCGTGCCCAGCCCCGTCATGCGGGCCATGTCCGAGGGCATGACGGCCCGGGTGGAGGAGCTGACCCGCATCCCGGCCGACGTGCAGGACACGCTGATCACGATCCTGTCCGAGAAAACCCTGCCGATACCGGAGCTGGGCCAGGAGGTGCAGGCGGTCCGCGGCTTCAACCTCATCGCCACCGCCAACGACCGCGACCGCGGCGTCAACGACCTCTCCAGCGCGCTGCGCCGCCGCTTCAACACCGTGGTGCTGCCGCTGCCGGAGAGCGCCGACGCCGAGGTCGACATCGTCTCGCGCCGCGTCGAGCAGATCGGCCGCTCTCTCGACCTGCCCGCCGTGCCCGACGGCGTCGAGGAGATCCACCGGGTCGTGACGGTCTTCCGCGAACTGCGCGACGGGATCACCGCCGACGGCCGGACGAAGCTGAAGTCGCCGAGCGGCACGCTGTCCACCGCCGAGGCGATCTCCGTCGTCACCAACGGCCTCGCTCTGGCAGCCCACTTCGGTGACGGCGTGCTGCGCCCGGGCGACGTCGCCGCCGGCATCCTCGGTGCCGTCGTCCGCGACCCGGCGGCCGACCGTGTCATCTGGCAGGAGTACCTGGAGACGGTCGTCCGCGAGCGTGACGGCTGGAAGGACTTCTACCGGGCCTGCCGGGAGGTGAGCGTATGAGCGACGACACCACATGGGGCAAGGTCCATGCCTCAGGGCCCCTGCTGCTCGGCGTGCGGCACCACGGGCCCGGCTCCGCGCGCGCGGTGCGCGCCGCCCTGGAGGCCGCCCGGCCCGGCGTCGTACTGATCGAGGGGCCGCCCGAGGCCGACGCGCTGATCCCGCTCGCCGCCGACCCGGACATGCGGCCCCCGGTCGCCCTGCTCGGCCACGCCGTGGACGAGCCCGGCCGCTCGGCGTTCTGGCCGCTGGCCGAGTTCAGCCCCGAGTGGGTGGCGGTCCGCTGGGCCCTCGAACAGGGCGTCCCGGCCCGCTTCATCGACCTGCCCGCCACACACACGCTGGCGTGGGACACCGAGCCGGAAGCGCCGTCCGACGAGGACGGCGAGGACGGCGCGGACGACGTGGACGCCCCGGACACCGAGGGCGAGCCGGGCGCTGTGCGGGACCTGCGCGTCGACCCCCTCGCCGTGCTCGCCGAGACCGCCGGGTACGACGATCCCGAGCGCTGGTGGGAGGACGTCGTCGAGCACCGTGGCCCGGGGCGGCGGGACCCGTTCGCGCCGTTCGCCGCGCTGGAGGAGGCCATGACGGCGCTGCGGGAGCGGTACGGCGTCGGCGGCCGGCCCCGCGACCTGGTGCGGGAGGCCCACATGAGGCTCCAGGTGCGGGCCGCCCGCAAGGAGTTCGGGGACGCGGTGGCCGTGGTGTGCGGGGCGTGGCACGTGCCCGCACTGCGGGAGAAGGCCGCCGTCACGGCGGACCGGGCGCTGCTGAAGGGGCTGCCCAAGGTCAAGGCGGACCTCACCTGGGTGCCGTGGACGCACCGCAGGCTGGCCCGGTCGAGCGGGTACGGCGCCGGGATCGACTCGCCGGGCTGGTACGGGCATCTGTTCCGGGCGCCGGACCGGCCGGTCGAGCGGTGGCTGACCAAGGTGGCGGGGCTGCTGCGCGAGGAGGACCGGATCGTCTCCTCCGCGCACGTCATCGAGGCGGTGCGGCTCGCCGAGACCCTCGCGGCCATGCGCGGCCGTCCGCTGCCCGGTCTGAGCGAGACCACCGACGCCGTGCGCGCGGTGATGTGCGACGGCTCGGACGTGCCGCTGGCGCTGGTGCACGACCGGCTGGTGGTCGGGGACGTGCTGGGGGAGGTGCCGGAGGCGGCGCCCGCGGTGCCGTTGCAGCGCGACCTGGCCCGGGAGCAGCGCCGGTTGCGGCTCAAACCGGAGGCGCTGGAGCGCGAGCTGGAACTGGACCTGCGCAAGGAGACCGACGCCGGCCGCAGCAGGCTGCTGCACCGGTTGCGGCTGCTCGGCGTCGGCTGGGGCGAGCCGGCCGTGTCGCGGGGGAGTACGGGCACCTTCCGGGAGACCTGGCGGCTGCGCTGGGAGCCGGAGTTGTCGGTGCGGGTCGCCGAGGCGGGCGTGTGGGGGACGACCGTGCTCGCCGCGGCCACGGCCAGGGCCGAGGCGGACGCGACCGGGGCGAGTGCCCTCGCCGACGTCACCGCGCTCGCCGAACAGTGCCTGCTCGCCGGGCTGCCGGACGCGCTGCCCCTGGTGATGCGGGTGCTCGCCGACCGGGCGGCCCTCGACACGGACGTCGGCCACCTCGCCCAGGCGCTGCCCGCGCTGGTCCGCTCCCTGCGCTACGGCGATGTGCGCGGCACCGACACCGGCGCGCTGGCCGGTGTCGCGGCGGGCCTCGCCGAGCGGGTCTTCGTCGGCCTCCCGCCGGCCTGCGCCGCCCTGGACGCGGACGCGGCGGAGGAGATGCGCGGCCATGTCGACGCCGTGCACGGTGCCGTGGGACTCCTGGCGGAGACCCTGACCGGCACGCCGGACACCGGCCAGGGGGACCTGCGCGGCCGCTGGCGCTCCGTGCTGCGGACCCTGGCCCTGCGGGACACCGTGCCCGGCGCCATACGGGGGCGTGCCGTACGGCTGCTGCTGGACGACGGCGAGCTGGGGCCCGAGGAGGCGGCCCGGCTGATGGGGCTGGTGCTCTCGCCGGGGACACCGCCCGCCGACGCGGCCGCCTGGATCGAAGGCTTTGTCAGCGGCGGGGGCGGCATGCTGCTGGTGCACGACGAGCGGCTGCTCGGGCTGGTCGACACCTGGCTGACCGGGGTGCCCGCGGAGGCCTTCACGGACGTACTGCCGCTGCTGCGGCGCACGTTCTCGGCGTACGAGCCGGGCGTGCGCAGAACCCTCGGCGAACTGGTGCGGCGCGGGCCCGGAAAGAACGCCGGCCCGACGACCCCGGCGGCCGGGCTGCCCGGCTTCGCCGCAGAACCGGACACCGAGCGCGCCGACGCCGTGCTGCCGGTGGTGCGGCTGCTGCTCGGCCTGGACGAGGTGCGGGAGCACGGGGCGACTCACGACAACAGCCTTGGGGGGGTGGGCACATGACGACCGAGACGACACCTGCCGAGACCGGCGACGCCGCGCACGAGCGGCTGCGGCGCTGGCGGCTGGTGCTCGGCGGTGACCAGGCCGACGGCACCGGATGCGCCCTGTCCGGCCGGGACGCGGCGATGGACGGAACACTCACCGCGCTGTACGGCAAGGGGGACAGACCGCAGACCGGGCGGGACCGTTCGGCGGGGCTCGGTGCCTCGGCGCCGTCCGTGGCGCGCTGGCTCGGGGACATCCGCACCTACTTCCCGTCCTCCGTCGTCCAGGTCATGCAGCGCGACGCCATCGACCGGCTCGGGCTGGCCGCGCTGCTGCTGGAGCCGGAGATGCTGGAGGCGGTGGAGGCCGACGTGCACCTGGTCGGCACGCTGCTCTCGCTCAACAAGGCGATGCCGGAGACGACGAAGGAGACGGCGCGGGCGGTCGTGCGCAAGGTGGTCGAGGACCTGGAGAAGCGGCTCGCCACCCGCACCCGGGCCACCCTCACCGGCGCCCTGGACCGCAGCGCGCGCATCAGCCGGCCGCGCCACCACGACATCGACTGGAACCGCACCATCGCGGCCAACCTCAAGCACTACCTGCCCGAATACCGCACGATCGTGCCGGAGCGGCTCATCGGGTACGGGCGGGCCGCGCAGTCCGTGAAGAAGGAGGTCATCCTCTGCATCGACCAGTCCGGGTCGATGGCGGCGTCCGTGGTCTACGCGTCCGTCTTCGGGGCGGTGCTCGCCTCCATGCGGTCGATCAGCACCCGGCTGGTCGTCTTCGACACGGCGGTCGTGGACCTCACCGACCAGCTCGACGACCCGGTCGACGTCCTCTTCGGCACCCAGCTCGGCGGCGGCACGGACATCAACCGGGCGCTGGCCTACTGCCAGTCGCAGATCACCCGGCCCGCCGAGACGGTGGTCGTGCTGATCAGCGACCTCTACGAGGGCGGCATCCGCAACGAGATGCTCAAGCGGGTCGCGGCCATGAAGGCGTCCGGGGTGCAGTTCGTGGCCCTGCTCGCGCTGTCGGACGAGGGGGCGCCCGCCTACGACCGTGAGCACGCGGCCGCGCTCGGGGCGCTCGGCGCACCGGCCTTCGCCTGCACGCCCGACCTGTTCCCGGAGGTGATGGCGGCGGCGATCGAGAAGCGCCCGCTGCCCATACCGGACACCGCGTGACGCCGGGCGAGAAAAGGGACATGACTACCCATCGGTAATAGGGGGGTTGCGCCACCTCGGGCCGATCGTGCGAGGATCGATGCCGCCGCCTCCCCCGCCGTGCCGACCGGAAGCCTCTCCTCTTGACCTTGCCAGCCGCTGTGTTCGGTACCGCTGTGCGCGTGCTGCGTACGGCGGCCGGGCGGCGTGCGCTGCAACTGGCGATGCTGGTCGGCGGGTTGTTCCTGCTCGGGTTCCTCTGCGGGGAGCAGGCCCACGCGGCCGAAGGGACGCCGGTGGCCCCGGTGACCTCGGTGACCTCGGTGCGCCCGGTGGCCGGGCAGCACGAGGACGCGGTACGAACCGTCACCGAACGGGTCGTCACGGACCGGGTTGTCACTCCCGTACGGAAGGTCGCGCAGACGGCCTCCCAAGCCCTTGCGGAGACGCGGACCGAGGCGCCCGCGCTGCCCACCAAGCCCTCCGTGCCTTCCGTGCCGCTGCCGAAGCTGCCGAAGCTCCCGGAGGTCTCCGAGGAGCTGCCGGTGCATCCGCTGCCCGCGCCGGTCACCCCGGAACCCGGGGCGGACCGGCCCGGCAGCACGGCACCGGCGGCGGACCAGGGCGACCGAGCCCGCGCCGAGGCCCGTACCGCCGTTTCCGCACGGCCGCCGGCCGCCGGGTACGGGCCGGACTTCGCGCCCCTCGCCCACGCTCCCCAGGTTCCGGCGCACCTTCCCGTGCACCGCGCCGCATCAGCCGTCGACGCCCCCGCCCAGCCCGCGCCCGCCGGGGACCCGGACGGCGTGCTCGGCAAGCAGGCGGCCGACGGCGCCGCATCCCGCCACGGTGACGCGCATGCCGTCACCCTCGACGGCCGGGCGCCCCTGCGGCTGCTGCCCGGCACCGCCGCGCGCGTCGACGCGCCCGGGACCCGGGAACGGCACCGGGACATCCCGGTCTTCCCCGGCTAGGCCAAGGGCCGACCTCCCCGCCACGGACCTGTCGCGCGGGGGCGGAACAGGTCTGCCCGCTCCGCCGGACCCGCCGGTCTCCCCGGCGCCTCCGGACGGAATCCCCTAGCCGTTTCCGAAGGACTTGACGCACGCATGAACAAGAACATCCGCCGCTCGATCGTGATAGCCGCCGGAGTCACTGGCGCCTGGGCCCTCGGCTCGGCCGTGGCCAGCGCCGACGAACTGTCCACCCCGGCGGTGTCCGTACCCGACACCGACAGCACCACCGGCACCCTCACCGACACCGTCGACGGCGTCCTCACCGGCGTCCACGACACCGTCTCCGACGTGACCGGCACGGCCACCGCGGCCGTCTCCGGTACGGCGGCCCACGCGCAGCAGCAGACCCGGACCGTCACCGGCACCGCCACCAGTACCGCCGACCAGGCCCGCCGGTACGTCGACGCGAAGGTCCCGGCCGCGAAGATCAGGGGCGGCCAGGCCATCAACGGCGCCCGGTCCGCCCGCGCCGCCCAGGCGCAGACCGAGGCGCACGCGCAGGCAGCGGGCGCCCAGGTCACCGACCGGGCCACCGCCGAGGCCGCGACGGCGACCCACACGGCCACCCATCTGTCCGCGCCCTCCGCGCCCTCTGCTCCGTCCACTCCCTCCCCGCAGGACGCGATCGACTACCTCTTCGGCCCCCTCTCCTCCTTCGCCCCCGAGCTGGAGCAGGCCCTGGCGGCCGCCCAGACCAAGCTGCAGGCCACCCAGGCCGCCGCGCGCCTGCGGGCCGCGGGGGTCGAGGGCGCCGTACGGACGACGGCACAGCAGACCGTGGCCGGGGCGCAGGGCCGTACCGGCGGTGCGGCCGTCCTCGCGGGCGGCGAGGCGGCTCGGGCGACCGGCGCCGCCGAGGCGAGCGTCGCCGCCGTGCCCGCGCACGTCACCGGCACGGTCTCCGGTGTCGAGCAGCGGGTCGTCGGCACGGTGCGGGCCGTGCCGGGCACCGTCGCACCCGTCGTGGACGAGACGACCGCCGCCGCCGTCCCGCCGGTGGCCTCCGCCGCCGTGGCCGGGGTGCGGCCGGTCGCCGACCAGGCGGTGGCGGGTGTCCTGCCGACCGCGGGGCACGCGGTCACCGGTGTCCACGGCACGGCCTCGGGCGCGGTGACGGGCGTCCAGGGGACCGCCACCGGCGCGGTGACGGGCGTCCTGCCCACGGCGGGGTACGCGGTGGCGGGCGTGCAGGGCACGGCCTCGGGCGCGGTGACGGGCGTCCTGCCCACGGCTGGGTACACCGTCGCGGGCGTGCAGGGCACCGCCTCGGGTGCCGTGGCGGGCGTCCTGCCCACGGCCGGGTACGCGGCCGCAGGTGTGCAGGGCACCGCCACGAGCGCCGCGACGGGAGCGCAGGCAACCGCCACCAGCGCCGTCGCGGGCGTGCAGCGCACCGTCACAGACGCCGTGGCCCAGGTGCACGGACTCGCGACGGGCGCCGTGGGCGACGTGTACGGGGTCGGCACGGGCGCCGTGGGCGACGTGCACGGTGTCGCGACGGGCGCAGCAGGCAACGTGTACGGCTTTGCCACGGGTGCCGTGGGTGACGTGGACGGCGTCGCGACGGGCGCCGTTGGTGACGTGTACGGGGTCGGCACGGGCGCGGGAGCCGACGTACACGGCGTCGCCATGGGCGCGGGAGCCGACGTGCACGGGGTCGGCACGGGCGCGGTCGCCGGTGTGCACGGTGTTGCCACCGGTGCGCTCGCCGACGGGCTGCCCCTCGCCGGCGGGGTCCTCGGGGACGTGCCGCCGTACGCCACCGGGCTGGCCGGCCAGGTGGCCCACGACGCCGTGGACGCCGTGCTGCCGCCCGTCGCCGGGACCGCCGTGCACGGGGTCGTGCCGGTCGCCGGGCAGGCCGTGGCGGACGCGGGGACGCTCGCGTACGGCGTGGTGGGCGACGTGCAGCCCTTCGCCGGCGGTGTCGCGGGCGCCGTACCGCCGCTCGCCCACGGGGTCACCGGGCAGACCGGTGCCTTCGCGGAGGGGGTGACCGGGCAGGTGCCGCCGTTCGCGGCCGGAGTCACCGGGGCCGTCCAGCCCCTCGTGGACACGGTCACCGGGACCGTGTCGCCGGTCGTGGACGGTGTCGGCGGCAGCGCCAGCGGGCTGGCGTACGGCGTGGCGGGCGAGGCCGGTCCCTACGCGGGCGGTGTCGTCGGCGCGACCGCGCCCCTCACGCAGCAGGTCGGGCCGTTCGCGCAGGATCTCGCCGGGACCGCGCAGGCCACCGGCGGTCCGCTGGCCGGGCACGCGGTCGCCGGGGCCGAGGGCGTCGCCCAGTCCGTCGCCCCGGGGTACGCCCAGGGTTACGTCCAGGGTCTGGCGTACACCCACGGCGTGCAGTAGGGCTGAGCGCCCGAACAGCTCCGCGGGGGCCGGCGGACCCGGACGGCCGAACGCCGACGGCCCGTCCGGCCGCACCCCGCGGTATGGGGCGGGTGGTCCCCATTGGGGTGGGGATCAACCGCCCCGGGCCTTTCGGGGCCCGTCCAGAGGCCTCACCGGGTCAACCCCAGCCCGGTGAGGCCTCGCACATCACCCCGATCGCGGCACGCCGTGTCAGGAATCCCGGCATCATGTGACAGGTATCACCGCTCAGGTGTGACCCTCGATTTAGGGAGCCCCCGCAAGCGGCGATAACCTGCGAGACGGACATGCCGCGCGCTCGGACACCGTGTGCGCTTCCCTAGTGACAGCGGACGTCACGTTGCCCTTCGCGGCACGCCCACGCATCCAACGAACCGCGAGATCACTGATAGGGACGGAAGCGCGTGGACCTGTTCGAGTACCAGGCGAGGGACCTCTTCGCCAAGCACGATGTACCGGTGCTGGCCGGTGAAGTCATCGACACGCCTGAGGCGGCGCGCGAGATCACCGAGCGGCTGGGCGGCAAGTCGGTCGTCAAGGCGCAGGTGAAGGTCGGTGGTCGCGGCAAGGCCGGTGGCGTCAAGCTGGCCGCCTCCGCGGACGAGGCCGTCGCCCGTGCGACGGACATCCTCGGCATGGACATCAAGGGCCACACGGTCCACAAGGTGATGATCGCCGAGACCGCTCCGGAGATCCTCGAGGAGTACTACGTCTCCTTCCTCCTCGACCGTGCCAACCGGACCTTCCTCTCCATCGCCTCCGTCGAGGGTGGCATGGAGATCGAGGAGGTGGCGGCCACCCGTCCGGAGGCCGTCGCCCAGACGCCGATCAACCCGATCGACGGCGTGGACGAGGCCAAGGCCCGCGAGATCGTCGCGGCCGCCAAGTTCCCGGCCGAGGTCGCGGACAAGGTCGCCAACGTCCTCGTGAAGCTGTGGGACACCTTCATCAAGTCGGACGCCCTCCTCGTCGAGGTCAACCCGCTCGCGAAGGTCGCCTCCGGTGAGGTCATCGCCCTCGACGGCAAGGTGTCGCTCGACGAGAACGCCGAGTTCCGCCACCCCGAGTACGAGGAGCTCCACGACAAGGACGCCGCCAACCCGCTCGAGGCGGCCGCCAAGGCGAAGGGCCTCAACTACGTCAAGCTGGACGGCGAGGTCGGCATCATCGGCAACGGCGCGGGTCTCGTCATGAGCACCCTGGACGTCGTCGCGTACGCCGGTGAGAACCACGGTGGCGTCAAGCCCGCCAACTTCCTGGACATCGGCGGTGGCGCCTCCGCCCAGGTCATGGCGAACGGCCTGGAGATCATCCTGGGCGACCCGGACGTCAAGTCCGTGTTCGTCAACGTCTTCGGTGGCATCACCGCGTGTGACGAGGTCGCCAACGGCATCGTGCAGGCCCTGAAGCTCCTCGAGGACCGCGGCGAGAAGGTCGAGAAGCCGCTCGTCGTCCGCCTCGACGGCAACAACGCCGAGCTGGGCCGCAAGATCCTCACCGACGCCAACCACCCGCTGGTGCAGCGCGTCGACACCATGGACGGCGCGGCCGACAAGGCCGCCGAGCTGGCCGCCGCCAAGTAAGCACAAGGACGAGGACTCACACCACCATGGCTATCTGGCTCAACAAGGACAGCAAGGTCATCGTCCAGGGCATGACCGGCGCCACGGGCATGAAGCACACCAAGCTCATGCTGGGTGACGGCACCCACGTCGTCGGCGGCGTGAACCCGCGCAAGGCGGGTCAGACCGTGGACTTCGACGGCACCGAGGTACCCGTGTTCGGCACGGTCGCCGAGGCCATCGAGAAGACCGGCGCCAACGTCTCCGTCATCTTCGTGCCGGAGAAGTTCACCAAGGACGCGGTCGTCGAGGCCATCGACGCCGAGATCCCGCTGGCCGTCGTGATCACCGAGGGCATCGCCGTGCACGACACGGCCGCCTTCTGGGCGTACGCCGGCAAGAAGGGCAACAAGACCCGCATCATCGGCCCGAACTGCCCCGGCATCATCACCCCGGGTCAGTCGAACGTCGGCATCATCCCGGGCGACATCACCAAGCCGGGCCGCATCGGCCTGGTCTCGAAGTCCGGCACGCTGACGTACCAGATGATGTACGAGCTGCGTGACATCGGCTTCTCGACGGCCGTGGGCATCGGCGGTGACCCGATCATCGGCACCACCCACATCGACGCCCTGGCCGCCTTCCAGGACGACCCCGACACCGACCTGATCGTCATGATCGGTGAGATCGGTGGCGACGCCGAGGAGCGCGCGGCCGCGTTCATCAAGGAGAACGTGACCAAGCCGGTCGTCGGCTACGTCGCGGGCTTCACCGCGCCCGAGGGCAAGACGATGGGCCACGCCGGTGCCATCGTCTCCGGTTCGTCCGGCACCGCCCAGGCGAAGAAGGAGGCCCTCGAGGCCGCGGGCGTCAAGGTCGGCAAGACCCCGACCGAGACGGCGAAGCTCGCCCGGGAGATCCTGAGCGCCTGAGCTTCTTAGCCGAACGTCGGTAGGCCCGTCCCGTTGCCCGGGGCGGGCCTACCGACGTTTCGCCTGCTCGGCCCCGCGGCGAGTCAGCGCCTCAGCGTGCCGCCGGCACCAACCGTTCCGGGCCGCTCGACGTCTCGCCGTGCAGCTTGGCGCGCAGGACCAGTTCCTCCCGGGACAGCGGACCCATGACCCCCGCCGGCGGAACCCCGCGCACCGCCTGCGCCGGAGCGATCGGCGGCTCGTAGTGCGTGGGGGCCGTCCGCAGCGTCAGCGTCGTCGCGCTGATGATCGTGACCGTGAAGGCGATGGCCGCCCGTGTCCAGAACACGTTCCGGCGTTCGCCGACCGTCCGCACCGTGGGCGGCTTCGCGGCGCGCAGATGCTCCTTGGAGGCCAGTTCCAGCAGCCGCCGGTGCAGTGCGGCGGGGTCGGCCAGTTCCGGGAGCAGCGCGGCCACCTCCGCCCGGGCGCGGGTCAGCCGGCCGGCGGTGGCCGGGGTGCTCGCCTCCGTCTCCGCCGCCGTCTCCGGCAGGTCGAGGCCGACGCCGTCGTACAGGATGAGCGTGCGCCGGTACGACGGCGGGAGCTTCAGCAGGGCGGACAGCAGCGTGCGGTCGGCCGGGTCGGCGGGCGGGGGCTCGGGGTGCCGGTAGCGTGGGCGGAAGGAGTGCCAGGGGGAGAGGGCGTACTCGTAGGCCATCGCCCGGACCCAGCCGCCCGGGTCCCGGTCCTGGGCCACCTCCGGCCAGCGCTGCCAGGCGAGTTGGAAGGCCCGCTCCACGGCCTCCCGGGCCAGCTCCCGGCGTCCGGTGAGCAGGTACGTCTGGCGTACGAGTGCGGGGGCGCAGAACGCGTAGAGCGCGTCGAAGGTCTGAGCGGGCGTCAGGGCGGTTGGCTGCTCGCTGATCTGGCTCTTCGTCACAGGACACCCTTTCGTACGAAAAAGCACATAAGCATATATTGAGCGACACATCGGTGGTTCGCCCGTTACGACGGAAAAGCGCGTGTCGTTGGGAGCATGGCGGGCGTGACCCTCATGACCGCTCGCCGACCGTCGCTGTCGCTCCTGCTGAACGGGATGCGCGACCGATCGCCCGGGCTGGGCGCGAGCCTGCTGGGCGGTGCGGTCGCCGCCGGGCTCGGGCTCGGCTCGCTCGCCGTGCTCGTCCTGGGGCTGTGGATCAGCTCGCCGTACCCCGACAGCGGGCCGGGCGGCGCGCTGCGCATCGCCGCCGCGCTGTGGCTGCTGGCGCACGGCGTCGAACTGGTCCGCACCGACACGCTCTCCGGTGCTCCCCTGCCGGTGGGAGTGACCCCGTTGCTGCTGCTCGCGCTGCCGGTGTGGCTGCTGTACCGGGCGGCGCGGGACGCGACGGACGCGTCCGCCGAACCCGACGCCCCGCCACCGGTCCCGGCGCACACGGCGTGGACGGGGGTGGTCCTCGGCTACCTCGGCGTCGGCGCCGCGGCCGCGCTGTACTGCTCCGGCGGCGAACTGCGGCCCGTGTGGGGCTGGGTGACGGCATGTCTGCCGCTCGTCGCGGCGAGCGCGGCGGGGGCCGGGGTGTGGTCGGCGCACGGCCGCCCGCGCGAGCCTGTGCTCGGCCTGCTGCTGACGCTGCCGGGGCCGGTGCGGCGGCTGCTGTTCGGGTCGGACGCGCGGGCGCGGGTGGGTACGGCCGTACGGGCCGCCGGGGCCGGGACGGCGGTGCTCTTCGGGGGCGGGTCGCTGCTGCTCGGCGTCTCGCTGGTCCTGCACGGCGCGGCCGCGCGGGCGTCCTTCCTGCAGCTGACGGAGGGCTGGACCGGCCGGTTCGCCGTCCTGCTCCTCGGTATCGCGCTGATCCCCAACGCGGCGGTGTGGTCGGCGTCCTACGCCCTCGGTCCCGGCTTCGCCCTCGGCGCCGGGCACCTGGTGCACCCCCTCGCCTCCGACCCCGCCCCGCTGCTGCCCCCGTTCCCACTGCTCGCCGCGGTGCCGGACGCGGGCGCCGGTACGACGCTGAACTGGACGGCGGGACTGGTGCCGGTGGCGGCCGGGGTGACGGTCGCCTGGTTCGTGGCGCGGGGGGCCGCGGGGCGCGTGGCGCAGGAGGCGCAGGAGGAGCCGCGGGCGCCCTGGTCGGCCGGGCGGACTCTCGGGGTGCTCGTGCTGGCCGCGCTCCTCTGTGCGGCGGTCCTCGCCCTGCTCGCCGCGCTGTCCGGCGGCCCGCTGGGCGTGTCCGCACTGGCCCGCTTCGGCCCGCTGTGGTGGCAGAGCGGGGGAGCGGCCGCGCTCTGGCTCACGGTGGTCGGAATGCCGGTGACGCTGACGGCACGGGCATGGCGGCTGCGGGGCCGGCGGGCCCGGGGCGCGGTGCCGGCACAGGGGACGGAACCGGGGAGCAAGCGGCCGGCGGAGGCGGGGAAGGGGGCGGCGGTGAAGAAGACGGCGGTGGAAGCGGCGAAGGTGGCGACCGGGGAGGTCGCGGGGGAAGCGGCGAAGGGGGCGACCAAGGAGGCCACGAAGCCGATGGCCAAGGAGGCCGCGAAGGACTCCCCGAAGGCCGCCGCGAAGGATCAGGCGAAGGAAGCGCAGGCCAAGGCAGCCAAGGCGGCGAAAACCCCAACCCGCCGCGAAGAACCCCCGGCCAAGCCCACAGCCAACCCCCCGACCGCCCTCACCGCCCCCGACGAGGACGAGCGCTACGAGGTCCTGCCCGCCCCCGACCCGTTCCCCTCCGCCTGGCACGACGACGTCGCCCGAGCCACCCGCTGGGCAGCCCTGCGAGCAGCATCGACGCCCCTGGACTCACCCGGCTCATCCATCATCGACGAGCCCGCCGCACCCCGCTGGCCGCCCCTGCGCGAGCCCTCGCCCCCGCCGGCCGACCACTCACCCGTACCGGAGCCCTCGCCCCTCACGGACGCCCTGCACCAGCCCACCGAACCCTCGCGAACCGATCCCCCCGGCTCGGAAGCCCCCTGAGCACCCGGAGGCCCTAGCTGTTCCCGACCCCCAGCACCCCCCGCAGCTCCTGCGGCAGAAGCTGCTGGCAGGACTGCTTGGCCTCATGGGTGAGGGCGTCGTCCACGCAGGTGTAGTAGTCGCGGTAGACCAGCTGCACCGCGAAGGTCGTGGCTACCAGGGCGAGGGCCAGGGAGGCCGTGACCAGGCCGCCGATCGCCGCCGTGGTCTGCGGACGGGGGCCCGGGGCGGGCGCGGGGGTGTCCGGGTCGGGCGTGCGGGGCTTGGCGCGCAGGGCGCTGATGCCCCAGTACAGGGCCAGCACGCCCAGCAGCAGGGCCACGTACGGCCAGCTGAAGAGGGCGAAGAAGACGGCCCACATGCCGGACAGGAGTGCGTAGCGCGCGCGGCGCTGGGCCGGGTCCGTCGGGTCCCAGCGCGTGTTGGGGCCGGTCGGGCCGCCCGGGCCCTCGGGGCCGCCGCCGGGCCGCTCACCGAAGCCGCCGGGGGAGCGGCCGGGCTGCCGGTCGCTCCACTGGGTGCCCCAGGAGGAACCGCCCCCGGAGCCCGAGGACCCCTCGGGGCGACGCGGCTGCCACGGCCGGTCCGGGGAGCCCTCCGGCGGCGGCGCGAACGGGTTGTCGTCCTGCTGCTCACCGCCGCGCCCGTCGCCGTCCCGCCCGCCCTGGGGCGCCTGGGGCGGCGAGGCCGGCCGCTCCCGCAGCAGCACGGCATCACGCTCGCCTCCCTGGGCCGGGCGCGGGGGGAGCGTGAGGAGTCGCAGGCTGCGATCGGGCATCAAAAGAGCGTCTTCCCCTAGGCGAATACGGCAGTCCGACGTGAGCTTCCACCTGGTGAACGCACCGCACGGCGACCGCGTTCCCGAGGCTGCTCCTTCGTGATTCCTCCCGAACGCTACCTTCCGGCCACGCACCCGTCCCGAGGGGGCCTTCCCGAGTGCCGGTATCGTTGCTGACGGTCGGCCGCTTCGTAGACTTCCCCGTATCCGGGGGCGCGAAGCATTCGTACGACTGTACAAACGCCGGCCGGACACAACGCTTCCCCGAGAAAGGGCCCCACCGTGGCCGCCACCTCCGCTGGCCAAGCGGTCAAGCGCCTCGTCGTGCTGGTCTCCGGATCCGGCACCAACCTGCAGGCGCTCCTGGACGAGATCGAGCGCGCCGGAGCCGAGTCGTACGGCGCGCGGATCGTCGCCGTCGGGGCCGACCGCGGCGGCATCGAGGGGCTCGCCCGCGCCGAGCGGGCCGGGCTGCCGACCTTCGTGTGCCGGGTGAAGGACTTCGGGACGCGGGAGGAGTGGGACGCCGCCCTGGCCGAGGCCGTGGCCGCGCACGAACCCGACCTCGTGGTCTCGGCCGGGTTCATGAAGATCGTCGGGAAGGAATTCCTCGCGCGGTTCGGCGGGCGGTTCGTCAACACGCACCCCGCCCTGCTGCCCAGTTTTCCCGGGGCCCACGGCGCGCGGGACGCGCTCGCGTACGGCGTCAAGGTCACCGGCTGCACCGTCCACTTCGTCGACGACGGCGTCGACACCGGGCCGATCATCGCTCAGGGCGTGGTCGAGGTCCGGGACGAGGACGACGAGAGCGCGCTGCACGAGCGCATCAAGGAAGTCGAGCGAAGGCTGCTCGTCGAGGTCGTGGGGCGGCTCGCCCGCCACGGCTATCGCATTGAGGGACGAAAGGTAGTTATCCAGTGACCGCCACCGCCGAGAGCACCAAGCGGCCCATTCGCCGGGCGCTCGTCAGCGTCTACGACAAGACCGGGCTCGAAGACCTCGCGCGCGGGCTGCACGAGGCCGGTGTCGAGCTCGTCTCCACCGGGTCCACGGCCGGCCGTATCGCCGCCGCCGGTGTCCCCGTGACCAAGGTCGAGGAGCTGACCGGCTTCCCCGAGTGCCTGGACGGCCGGGTCAAGACCCTGCACCCCCGGGTGCACGCGGGCATCCTCGCCGACCTGCGTCTGGACAGCCACCGCGAGCAGCTCGCCGAGCTGGGCGTCGAGCCGTTCGACCTGGTCGTGGTCAACCTCTACCCGTTCCGGGAGACCGTCGCCTCCGGCGCCTCGCCCGACGAGTGCGTGGAGCAGATCGACATCGGCGGCCCGTCGATGGTCCGCGCCGCCGCCAAGAACCACCCCTCCGTCGCCGTGGTCACCAGCCCGGAGCGGTACGCCGACGTCCTCGGCGCCGTCGCGGCCGGCGGCTTCGACCTCGCCACCCGCAAGCGGCTGGCCGCCGAGGCCTTCCAGCACACGGCCTCCTACGACGTGGCCGTGGCCTCCTGGTTCGCGTCCGCGTACGCGCCCGTCGACGACTCCCCGTTCCCGGACTTCCTGGGCGCCACCTGGGAGCGCGAGAACACCCTGCGCTACGGCGAGAACCCGCACCAGCCCGCCGCCCTGTACGTCGACGCCGCCGGCGCCGGTCTCGCCCAGGCCGAGCAGCTGCACGGCAAGGAGATGTCGTACAACAACTACACGGACACGGACGCCGCCCGCCGTGCCGCGTACGACCACGACGAGCCGTGCGTCGCGATCATCAAGCACGCCAACCCCTGCGGCATCGCGGTCGGCGCGGATGTCGCCGAGGCGCACCGCAAGGCGCACGCCTGTGACCCGCTGTCCGCATTCGGCGGCGTCATCGCCGTGAACCGCCCGGTCAGCAAGGAGATGGCCGAGCAGGTCGCGGAGATCTTCACCGAGGTCATCGTCGCGCCGGACTACGAGGAGGGGGCCCTGGAGGCCCTCGCCAAGAAGAAGAACATCCGGGTCCTGAAGGCCCCGAACGGCCCGGCCGACCCGGTCGAGGTCAAGGCGATCGACGGCGGCGTGCTGCTGCAGGAGACCGACCGGCTCCAGGCCGACGGCGACGACCCGGCCAACTGGACCCTGGCCAGCGGCGAGCCGCTCGGCGAGCAGGAGCTGGCCGAGCTGTCCTTCGCCTGGAAGGCGTGCCGCGCGGTGAAGTCCAACGCGATCCTGCTCGCCAAGGACGGCGCCTCGGTCGGCGTCGGCATGGGCCAGGTCAACCGCGTCGACTCCTGCAAGCTGGCGGTCGAGCGGGCGGGCGAGGAGCGGGCCCGTGGCTCCTACGCGGCCTCCGACGCCTTCTTCCCCTTCCCCGACGGCCCCGAGATCCTCATCAACGCAGGCGTCCGGGCGATCGTCCAGCCGGGCGGCTCGATCCGTGACGAACTCGTCGTGGAGGCCGCCAAGGCGGCGGGCGTGACCATGTACTTCACGGGCACGCGCCACTTCTTCCACTGAGTCCGCGGGGCGACAGGACAACGAGAAGCGGCCTCCGGCTCCCCTCGCAGGGGGCCGGAGGCCGCTTTGCGTTCAGGCGCTCAGCTCAGTTGGAGCGGATGACGATCGAGCCGCACACCTTGTCGGCGAACGTCTGGCGCTTGGCGTCCCAGGCCGGCCACAGGTAGCCGAGGTAGCAGGGCAGGCCGTCCAGGATGTGGGCCAGCTGGCGCACGAACGCCATGCCGCCGCCGAGCGGCTGCCCGGTCTCCTCCTTGAGCGTGCGGATGCCGAGCGCCTTCTTGCCGACGGTCTGACCGGTCTTGCCCTCCATGATGATCTGCCACACGAACAGGCCGATCAGGGCCAGGAAGCCGATGATCGCGAGGATCGGGGCGTTCTTGGCGCCCGCGACGGCGATGCCGTAGGGCACCGCGTACAGCAGGCTGTCGAGGAGCCGGGCGAGGAAGCGCTGGCCCCAGTTCGCGTACGTCGGCTGCATGCCGTAGCCGGGCTGCTGCGGGTAGCCGGGGTATCCGCCCTGCGGCGCCTGCGGGTAGCCGTAGCCCTGCTGCGGCGGGACGCCCTGTGGGGCCTGCGGGTATCCGGGCTGCTGCGGGTAGCCGTAGCCCTGCTGGGGATCCTGCGGCTGACCGTAAGGGTTGTTGGGCGAGCCGAAACTCATGGCGGATTTCCTCCGTTGACACTGCGGGGACGACGCGGAAGGAACGGAGGAACGTCAGGATCTGAGCGGCTTGCCCCCCAACCGGACCGCGATACTGCGCCGCTCATGCTCGTAGGAAAGGCCGATTGTTGTCCAGCCGGATTCGCAAGGTGTTGTGCAAGTGCAACATCATCGATCAAGGACGGGGCGCGGGGGACCGCCCCGGGCGGACCCGGATTGGAACCGGGAGCCGGTCATCCGCGAGGATGGTGTCATGACCGCCCAGATTCTCGATGGCAAGGCCACCGCAGCCGCGATCAAGTCCGATCTGACCGCCCGCGTGGCGGCGCTGAAGGAGAAGGGCGTCACGCCCGGCCTCGGCACGATCCTGGTCGGGGACGACCCCGGCAGTCAGAAGTACGTCGCCGGCAAGCACCGCGACTGCGCCCAGGTCGGCATCGCCTCCATCCAGCGCGAGCTGCCGGCCACGGCCACCCAGGAGGAGATCGAGGCGGTCGTCCGCGAGCTGAACGAGGACCCGGCCTGCACCGGCTACATCGTGCAACTCCCGCTGCCCAAGGGCATCGACGAGAACCGCATCCTGGAGATGATGGACCCGGCCAAGGACGCGGACGGCCTGCACCCGATGAACCTCGGCCGCCTCGTGCTGAACGAGCCGGCGCCGCTGCCCTGCACCCCCAACGGCATCCTGACCCTGCTGCGCCGCCACGGCGTCGAGATCAAGGGTGCCGAGGTCGTGGTCGTCGGCCGGGGCGTGACCATCGGCCGCCCGATGCCGCTGCTGCTCACCCGGCGCAGCGAGAACGCCACCGTGACCCAGTGCCACACCGGCACCCGTGACCTGTCCGCCCACCTCAAGCGGGCCGACATCATCATCGCCGCGGCCGGCTTCCCGCACCTGATCCGCGCCGAGGACGTCAAGCCGGGCGCGGCCGTCCTGGACGTCGGCGTCTCCCGGAACGCCGAGGGCAAGATCGTCGGTGACGTCCACCCGGACGTGGCCGAGGTGGCCGCCTGGATCTCCCCGAACCCGGGCGGCGTGGGCCCCATGACCCGTGCGGAGCTGCTGGTCAACGTGGTCGAGGCGGCGGAGCGCAGTGCCGGCTGAGGACACCCGCCCCGGCGCCGGGCCGGCCGCCCCCGACACCGGCGGGCAGCCGCAGCGGCCCACGCGCCGCTTCCCGCGGTTCACCAAGGACACCGCGCGCCCCGAGGGCGGCGGCCGGGCCGCCCGGGGCGACGCCCCGGCGCCCGCCCGGCAGTGGCCCATGCTCGTCATGCTGTCCACGGTCGCGCTCGGCCTGCTGCTGTGCGCGCTCGACCTGTTCCGTGTGGGCACCCTGCTGATCGGGGCCGCCCTGCTGGCCGGCGCGGTCCTGCGCTGGATACTGCCCAGTGTCGGCATGCTCGCCGTCCGCTCGCGCTTCACGGACATCGTGACCTACGGGATATTGGGCCTCGCGATCGTCCTGCTCGCGATGATGGCCCAGCCCGATCCGTGGCTGCAGATCCCGTTCCTGAAGGACACGCTGCACTTCACGCTGACCACCAAGTAGCGCCGCCCGCGCGGCGGATGATCTCGGGGCCTGTCCAACAGGCCGACAGCCCCGGGAACGGCGGCCCGCCCCCTCCCCCGAGCAAGGACGAGCCGCCGTCCGGATCCAGCCTTCCCCCCATGAACTGCCTGTTCAACGGCTGTCCGTGTGCTGTGGCACGGAGGTGACCGTTCCGCTACGGTGTCCGCGCACTGCCACATGTGTGCCTGCCGTGTCGATGTGTTGACAGTTCGGGGATACCTTTCGAAGGTGCCGTAGAACCGGGCTAACGTGTCCAAGGTGTCCAATCGGGACGGTCCGGTGGACTGTGGGGCGGTCGGCGTGCGACGGTGCACAACCGGCGGGGGCGATGCTCCCGTGCGCCCCCACTCCGGGAACTGGGATCCTTAGTCAGCGCATCCCTGTGGGTAGCCAGAGGGGGCCGCGCCGGGGGGACCGGACCGGCGCGAGGGTCACGTGCGGGGAACGGCGCGGGGAACCAACAGCACCAACCGGGGGGAAAAGAGGGGGGAAGCAATGCCTCGTTGGAAAGCCTTGCCGGACGAGCTGGATCCGCAGATCAAGGAGTTCACGAGCCAGGTGCGGCGACTCGTGGACCGCAGCGGCCTGAGCATCGCGGCGCTGGCCGACCGGACCGGCTACAGCAAGACGTCCTGGGAGCGTTACCTGGGCGGCCGGCTGCTCGCGCCCAAGGGCGCGATCGTCGCGCTCGCCGAGGTCACCGGCACCAACCCGGTCCATCTCACCACCATGTGGGAGCTGGCCGAACGCGCCTGGAGCCGGGCGGAGATGCGGCACGACCGGACCATGGAGCAGATTCGTATCGCCCAGGCGCGCGCCGCGCTAGGGGAGTTCGGGGCGGCCGAGGCCGAGGCCGCCGAGGGCGCGAGCGGCACCAAGACGGCCCGCAGAGGCGCCGGCACCACCGCGATCCCGGGCATCGCCGGCCCGGCGGGCGTCTCACCGACAATCCCGCCACAGCCGACGGCGTCCGACGCCGACGGGCGGGAGAACGCGGACCGCGGCGCGGCGTCCGACGTCAACTCCTGGGGGCTGGCGGGCTATGAGGGCCCGTCGAAGACGAGCCGCCGTCCCGCTGCCGGTGCCGGTGCCGGTGCCGCTGCCGGTGTTGGCGCTGGTGCCGGTGCGCGGCCTGAGTCCCCGGCGGACGGTCCGGGGTGGACCCCGGACACCCCGAACCCGTACGACGGGCAGCCGCAGGCGGCACGGCCCGCGGGCGGCACCTCCGCCAAGGGGCGCAAGGGGGCCGGGCGCAAGGGGCGGCTGACGATGTTCCTCGCGGGCCTCGTCGGTGTCCTCGTCGTCGTCGCGGCCGTCTACTTCTTCACCAACCTGGGCGGTGGCACCAAGCACGAGGGCGCCGCCAAGTCGCCGTCCCCGACCGCCAGCAGCAACCCCAGCCTGCCCGTCGGGGTCAAGTGCAGCGGCGCCGCCTGCAACGGCAAGGACGCCGAGGCGATGGGCTGCAGCGGCGACCTGGTGACCACCGCCAAGACCGCCACCGTCGGCACCACCATCCTGGAGGTCCGCTACAGCAAGACCTGCGGCACCGCCTGGGGACGGATCACCGGTGCCGCCCAGGGCGACCGGGTCCAGCTCTCCGCGGGCAAGCTCCGCCAGACGGGGGACATCACCGCCACCGGGGACACCATCGCCTACACGCCGATGGTCGCCGTGAAGGACGCGGCCGAGGCCAAGGCCTGCGCGACCCTCGCGTCCGGGCGGACGGGGTGCACGAAGTAGGGCGCCAGGGGCCGTCCGGCGGTCCTCGGGCGAGGGGGGGAACCAATTCGGGTGGAATTCCGGGGACGGAGGCATGGCTCGCCGGATCCTGGGCACGCGAACGGTACCCCCACGGGAGTCCGGTCAGCCGGTACCCCCCAACGGCGGCCGTCCTCCCTCCTCTCCCGGACGGGCGGCCGCCACTTCTTGAATCACGAGTCCGACTTGTGGGCTGAGCCACATGACCCCGGACGTCTCGCATGCCGGATGCGCGATAGCCTGACCGCTGGATTCTCTTGACGCCAAGAGATCGATCATCCGCAGGGGCGGTGACGCCCCACCGCCAGCTGTCATACGGAGAACGCCATGACCCGCACTCCCGTGAACGTCACCGTCACCGGCGCGGCCGGCCAGATCGGTTACGCCCTGCTCTTCCGCATCGCCTCCGGCCAGCTGCTCGGCGCGGACGTGCCGGTCAAGCTGCGCCTCCTGGAGATCACCCCGGCGCTGAAGGCCGCCGAGGGCACGGCCATGGAGCTGGACGACTGCGCGTTCCCGCTCCTGCAGGGCATCGACATCACGGACGACCCGAACGTCGCCTTCGACGGCACCAACGTAGCCCTCCTCGTCGGCGCCCGCCCCCGCACCAAGGGCATGGAGCGCGGCGACCTGCTCTCCGCCAACGGTGGCATCTTCAAGCCGCAGGGCAAGGCCATCAACGACAACGCCGCGGACGACATCAAGGTCCTCGTCGTCGGCAACCCGGCCAACACCAACGCGCTCATCGCGCAGGCCGCCGCGCCGGACGTCCCGGCCGAGCGCTTCACCGCGATGACCCGCCTGGACCACAACCGCGCGCTGACCCAGCTCGCGAAGAAGACGGGCTCGACGGTCGCCGACATCAAGCGCCTGACCATCTGGGGCAACCACTCCGCCACCCAGTACCCGGACATCTTCCACGCCACGGTCGCCGGCAAGAACGCCGCCGAGGTCGTGAGCGACGAGAAGTGGCTGGCCGAGGACTTCATCCCGACCGTCGCCAAGCGCGGTGCCGCGATCATCGAGGCCCGTGGCGCCTCGTCGGCCGCCTCCGCCGCCAACGCCGCCATCGACCACGTCTACACCTGGGTCAACGGCACCGCCGAGGGCGACTGGACCTCCATGGGCATCCCGTCGGACGGCTCCTACGGCGTCCCGGAGGGCCTGATCTCCTCCTTCCCGGTCACCACCAAGGACGGCAAGTACGAGATCGTCCAGGGCCTGGACATCAACGAGTTCTCCCGCGCCCGCATCGACGCCTCCGTCAAGGAGCTGGAGGAGGAGCGCGACGCGGTCCGCTCCCTGGGTCTCATCTGAGGTCGCACCCGGCTGCCTCCGGCGATTCGCCGCGAGCCTGTGCGGGCCCTGTTCCGGTTTCGTCCGGAGCGGGGCCCGCGCCCGTTTTCGCCGCTACTGTCAAAAGCAGTACAGGGAAAGGTGATTCGGGGGGTTCGTGATGAGCGGCTGGAACGGATCGAACGGCTGGAACGGCCCGGAGGGTCACGGCGCGGAGGGTTCCGGTCCGGACCACGGGCCCGGGGCCGAGCGCGCACCCGGCGAGGAGAGAGGCCGGGCGGCCTGGACCGCCGACCAGCCGCCCACCCCGCCGCCGTGGGCTTCGGCCCAGACCCAGTCGGCCCCGCTCCCGCCGCCTCCGCCCTGGGCGTCCGCGGAGACCAGCACGGGCCCGGTCCCGCCGCCGCCCGGTGGTGCCGACGGCCGCCCCGCGGACATCCCGCCTCCGCCACAGCCCTGGCCTGCCACCCCCACCCACGCCGACGGCCCGGTCCCTTCGCCGTCGTACGCCCCCGCGCCGCGCCGCGTCCACGGCGGCCGTCTGCTCGCCCTGGTCCTCGCCATGGCCCTGGTCGGCGCCGGCGCCGGCTTCGGCGTCTGGTACCTCGGCCGGGACCGCGCCGGCAGCGGCACCCCGTCGGCATCCGCTCCGGCCACCGGGGTCACGGTCTCCGCCTCGAAGGCCTCGACACCTGCCGCGCCCGAGGTGCCCGGCTCGACGCCCCCGTCCGCATCGACGGAGCCCCCCGCCGGCTACCGCCTCGCCCACGACCCCGTCGGCTACACCCTCGCCGTCCCCGAGGGCTGGACCCGGCGGCAGAAGCAGGGCGAGAAGGCGACCGTGGTGTTCTACGACTCCCCGTCCGACGGCCGTCAGTTGCAGCTCTTCGAGCTGGCCGAGTCCACCGTGACCGAGTCCCTGGACCTCGCCGAGAACGACCCGGGCTACGGCTACTCCCACCAGCCCGGCTACCGGGCCCTCGCCCGCCGCTCCGGAGACACCTGGGCCGAGCTGTCGTACCGCTACGACGACCCGGACAAGGGCCCCCGCCGGGTCGTCGACCACCGCTTCCGCGCGACCGACGGCACGCTGTACGCGATCCGCGCCAGCGGCCCGGAGGGCCTGTCCGACGGCCTGGTCCGCGGGCCGCTCACGACGGCGCTGGCATCCTTCTGCCCGACGGGCGGGTCTTGCGCGTAGGGCCGACAGGGGCCTGGGGTGCGGTCACTCCATTCCGCGCTTGCCCGGCGCCCAGAACGGCTTGGTGAGGACCGACCGCCGGTCCCATCCCGCCTCCCGGACGAGCACCCGCCGCACCTCCTGCACGGTCCGCGCCTCCCCGGCGACGTACGCGATGCCACCCGGCTCGGGGGCGAGCCGTCGTACCGCCTCCGGGAGCGAGGTGCCGCCGCGCAGCGACCAGTTCAGGCGCCCGGCGTGGCGCAGCGGCAGGCGGTCCGCCGCCGTCTCCGTCTCGACGCACCCCGAGATACGCGCCTGTTCGGGCAGCGCCGCGAGCATGGCCCCGAAGGCGACGGACGCCGTCTCCTCGCCGACGAAGACATGGTGCGCGGCGTCGGCACGCAGCACGAACGATCCCTCCGGTCTGCCCAGCCGCACCTCGTCGCCCACCCCGGCGGTCCGTCCCCAGCGGGCGCCGAGCCCTGCTTCCGGATGGTCCAGGACGCACAACTCGACGGCACCGGCGGGCTCGTAGTGCCACACCGAGTAGGTGCGCCGGGTCAGCCCGGAGTCGACCAGGACCCGCACCTGCCGGCCCGGCCGCACCTCCAGCCCGGCCAGCGCGTCGCCCTCGATGCGCAGGCGTCGCATGCGCGCGGCGATCGGTTCGGTCTCGGTGACGGTGCCCCGGAACATCAGCAGGCCGAGGACGGGGTTCAGCAGGGCCGGCACGGACGGCTCCTCGGTGTCGTGGCGAACGGGAGACGGGGCAACCCGGTTGTCTGCGGCGGGCGTTGGAGTCAGGGGCGCGCCGATCGCGACAGTACGCGTTCCGCGCCGGACGCGATAGTGCGTGACTCGGTCCGGCCGCCGTAACCGACGACCACCAGCGCCGTCGCCGCCAGCACCACCAGGGCGACCGTGCGCAGGGCCGGGCCCATGCCGTGGACGAGGTCGGGGTGGGCGGACAGGACGGTGCCGGTGACGGCGACGCCCAGGGCCGCGCCGGTCTCGCGTGCGGTGGTGCCCAGGCCCGAGCCGAGGCCCGCCTGGTGGGCGGGGAGCGAGGTGACGACGCCGAGGGTCAGGACGGGCATGGACAGACCGGTGCCCGCCGAGACGACCAGCAGCCAGCCGGCGTACGCCCAGTAGGGGGTGTGCGCGTCGGCCGTGGAGACGCCGAGCAGGCCCAGGCCGATCAGGGCGAGGCCGGTGCCGATGACCGCGCGCGGGTGGCCGGCCCAGCGGTTGGCCAGCCGCTGGGCGGCCGCCATCCCGACGGGCAGCGGCAGGATCGCGACACCGGTGAGGGCCGCCCCGAAGCCCTTCACGTCCTGCAGGTACTGCGAGTTGACGAAGAAGAGGGCGAACAGGCCGAAGAAGCCGGTGGCCGTGCCGAGGGAGGCCGCGCGCAGGCGGGAGGAGGCGAAGACGCGCGGGTCGAACAGCGGGGCCGGCGAGCGGAGGGCGTGCAGGGTGAACGTGGCGATCAGCAGGGCGCCCGCGGCGAAGGAGCCGAGGATGCGGGCGGAGGTCCAGCCGTAGGCCGGGCCCTCGATGATGCCGAACAGGACCGCGACCAGGCCCGCGGTGAGCAGCAGGGTGCCGAGCGGGTCGGGGTTGCTGCCGGTGGAGCGTTCGGTGCGCGGGGTGGTGACGGCGACGGCGGCGGCGAGCACCGCGGCGAGCGGGACCATGGCTCCGAACAGGGCACGCCAGGACAGGAACTGGCCGGCCAGGCCGCCGCCCAGGTTGCCCGCCGCGCCGCCCAGGCCGATCGACAGGGTCCAGGCGGCCATCGAGCGGGCCCGGTGCTCGGGCGCGGACAGCTGCATCAGGATCGACAGGGTGGCCGGGGTGATCAGGGCCGCTCCGGCGCCGGACAGACCCCGCCCCGCGATCAGCACGGCCGGGCCGGTCGCCAGCGCGCTGGTGGCGGCGCCCGCCGCGAACAGGCCGAGCCCGGCGAGCAGCGCGCCCTTGCGCCCGTGCCGGTCACCGAGCGCGCCGGCCGGGACGAGGAGCCCGGCGAAGACGATGACGTACGCGTCGACCGTCCACAGGATCTCGCTGTGCGAGGGATGCAGGGCGGACGAACTCAGCTGCGGGATCAGCAGGTTGATGGCGGCGACCATGCTCTGCGCGACCAGGACGCAGGCGCACAGCGCGAGCAGGGTGGGGCGTTTCAGGGCGTGCGAAGGCACGGCTCCTCCCGGGAGCTAGGGCGGGTGGTGGGGATGCCCTGTCACCGTAGGCTCGCCCTTGACCTGCTTTCCAGTGCAACCTTTGCAAGGGGCACTTGCGCATGACGCAATCCACGGACCTGGACCTGAACCTGCTGGTCGCGCTGGACGTTCTGCTGGAGGAGCAGAGCGTGCAGGGCGCCGCCCGCCGGCTGCACCTGTCCGAACCGGCGATGAGCCGCACCCTCGGCCGGATCCGCAAGGCCCTCGGTGATCCGGTCCTCGTCCGGGCCGGGCGCCGGATGGTGCCGACGCCGCACGCGCTGGCCGTGCGGGCCGAGGTGAGTGCGGTGGTGGAGCGGGCCCGCGCGCTGTTCCGGCCCGGCCGGGACACCGACCTGCGCACCGTCACCCGCACCTTCACGATCATCGGCCACGACGCGATCGCCGCCGCCCACGGTGCCACCCTGTTCGCCCGTGCCGCCGAGGAGGCCCCCGGCATCCGCCTCCGCTTCCTGTCCGAGAGCCATCTGGACGCCCCGGTCCTGCGCCAGGGCACCGCCGATCTGGAGGTCGGCGTGATCGACACGGCCGCGCCCGAGGTGCTTGTCGAGACGGTGTACGAAGACCGCATGCTGGGTGTCGTACGGGCCGGACACCCGCTGCTCACCGGCGAGTTGACGCCCGAGCGGTTCGCCACCGAGGCCGACCACCTCAACGTCTCCCGGCGCGGCAGGCTGCACGGGCCGGTCGACGAGGCGCTGGCCGAACTCGGCCTGGAGCGCCGGGTGGTGGGCAGCGTCGGCACCTTCCCGGCCTCGCTCTTCGTGCTGCGCGAGACCGACCTGGTCGGGCTGGTCAGCTCCTGGGGGTGTCCGCCGGCCGCCGCCCTCGGCCTGGTCACCTTCGAGGTGCCGCTCCCGCTCCCGCCGCTCCCGGTGGGGCTGGCCTGGCACCCCCGCCACGACGCCGACCCGGCGCACGCCTGGCTGCGCGACTGTGTACGGGAGTTGATGCGACGGTCGGCCGGTGACCAGCCGACGGTCAGCCGTTCACCAGCCGCTGCTGTGGCTTCCGCGGCCGCTCAGGTGCTCCGCAGATCCCCCAGCTGGGACACGTCCACCGACTCCTTCGCGGAGGGGGTGGCGGACGGTACGGGCTCGCCGTAGTCCGAGAACGTGATCGTCAGGTCGGTGCCGTCGCCCTTCTGGGTGCCCTCGACCAGCAGGTGCGGTGAGTCCGCCGTGACGTAGAGGGTGACCGGCTTGCCGTCCTCCTCGCCCTTCAGCGGGATCACCGGTATGCCGTCGACCGTAGTCCTGTCGCCGCGCGTCAGCGGCTTCTCGGGGGACGAGTCGGGGGTCAGCTCCTTCTGGAAGGCCTTCAGGTCGCAGGCGTCGGCCCAGTCCTTGAGCACGCTGTCGTGGGTGGTGCCGTGGATGTAGCGGTCCTTGAGGAGTTCGGCCGCCGCGGTGCCCTGGACGCCCGGAAGCTCGGCCTTCCAGTACGTGCTGTCGCCCTTCAGCCACACCTCGTCACCCTGTTTGATGATCGCGAGGCTGCCGCCGTGCGCGCCCATCCGCACGGTGCCGACGCAGTTGCCGTCCCGGTCGAGGGACAGGTCCATCGAGGCCAGCTCCCCCTTCTTCGCGGCCGCGGTCCGGTCCGTCCACGTCATGTGGAGGGACTGGGTGTGGAGCAGATGGTCCTCCGCCTCCCGGGCGAGTTCACGGGCGCTCGGATCGCCGGTGCCGTCCGCGCCGGCCGCTGTCACGAGGGCGGGGGACAGGAGCAAGGTCACGCTTGCCGCCGCACAGATCAGTGGTCGTCCGGCCATCGCGGCACCTCCGTGATCGCCGCAAGCTCCCTTCCCCAGCCTACTTTTGTCCCTTTTCACCCGCATTTTCAGTGACGCGGCACACTATCGGACATCGATTGCGCATGCGATCGGGGGTGCGGGGCAGGCGGTGACGGTCCCTGACTGTGACACGACTGTGACACAGGGGCACTGAACAGGAACGGAAGGCAATACCGATCATGGCGGACATAACGGAACGACAGGCCCGGGCGACCATCCACGCGGGCGGCCAGTGGCTGGAAGCCGGCTCCGGCGCGACGCGCGAGATCCTCGACCCCGCGGACGCCCGGACGTTCGCCGTGGTCGCGGAGGGCGACGAGAAGGACGCGGAGCGCGCGGTGACCGCCGCCCGGCAGGCGTTCGACCACGGCCCCTGGCCGGGCACCCCCGTCGCCGAGCGCGCGGCCCTGCTGCGCCGCGTCGCCGACCTCCTCGTACGCGATCGCGAAGAACTCGGCCTGCTGGAGAGCCGGGACGCGGGCAAGACCGCCGAGGAAGGCCGCATCGACATCGACTGTGTCGCCGACGCCTTCCGCTACTTCGCCGACCTGGTCGCCGCCGAGGCCCCCGGCCGGGTGGTCGACGCGGGCTCGCCCGACATCCACAGCGTGGTCGTGCACGAGCCCGTCGGCGTGTGCGCGCTGATCACGCCCTGGAACTATCCCCTTCTCCAGGCCAGTTGGAAGATCGCCCCGGCGCTTGCCGCCGGCAACACCTTCGTGATCAAACCCAGCGAGATCACCCCGATGACGACCATCGCGCTGATCGAGCTGCTCGCCGAGGCCGGCCTGCCCGCCGGAGTCGCCAACCTGGTCACCGGACCCGGCCACACCGTCGGCGCCCACCTCGCCGAGCACCCCGACGTCGACCTGGTCTCCTTCACCGGCGGCCTGGTCAGCGGAACCAAGGTCGCCCAGGCCGCGGCGCCCACCGTGAAGAAGGTCGCCCTCGAACTCGGCGGCAAGAACCCCAACGTGGTCTTCGCCGACGCCTGCGCCACCGAGGAGGGCTTCGACACCGCCGTCGACCAGGCCCTCAACGCCGCCTTCATCCACAGCGGCCAGGTCTGCTCGGCCGGCGCCCGCCTCATCGTCGAGGAGTCCGTCCGGGACCGCTTCGTCGCCGAACTCGCCCGCCGCGCCGGGAAGATCAGGCTCGGCCGCGGCACCGAGGACGGCGTCGAGTGCGGCCCGCTCGTCTCCGCCCAGCAGCGCGCCAAGGTCGAGGCGTACGTCGCCTCCGCCCTGGCCGAGGGCGCGGTGCTGCGCTCGGGCGGCAAGCGGCCCTCGCCCGCTCCCGAACGCCCCGAGTCCGGCTACTTCTACGAGCCCACCGTCCTCGACCACTGCCACCGCGAGATGAGGGTCGTACGCGAGGAGGTCTTCGGCCCGGTCCTCACCGTCGAGACCTTCCGCACGGAGGAGGAGGCGGTGTCCCTCGCCAACGACACCGAGTACGGCCTCGCGGGCGCCGTCTGGACCGCCGACGCCGGCCGGGCCCGCCGGGTCGCGGGCCGGCTGCGCCACGGCACGGTCTGGATCAACGACTTCCACCCCTACCTGCCGCAGGCGGAGTGGGGCGGCTTCGGCAGGAGCGGCACGGGCCGCGAGCTGGGGCCGGCCGGTCTCGCCGAGTACCGCGAGACCAAGCACGTGTACCAGAACCTCGCGCCGAAGCCGGTGCGCTGGTTCGCCGGCTGAGCCCCAGACCCACGTAAGCCGTTCCCCCACCTGGAGTACCACCCCCATGTCCCACACCCCCCACCTCTACGACTACGTCGTCATCGGCGGCGGCACCGCGGGCTCCGTCATCGCCTCCCGCCTCACCGAGAACCCCGACGTCACCGTCGCCGTCATCGAGGGCGGCCCCAGCGACGTCGGCCGCGACGACGTGCTGACCCTGCGCCGCTGGATGGGCCTGCTCGGCGGCGACCTCGACTACGACTACCCGACCACCGAACAGCCCCGCGGCAACTCCCACATCCGGCACAGCCGGGCCCGCGTCCTCGGCGGCTGCTCCTCCCACAACACCCTGATCTCCTTCAAGCCGCTCCCCTCGGACTGGGACGAGTGGGAGGCGGCCGGCGCCAAGGGCTGGGGTGCCGTCCCCATGGAGGCCTACTTCGCCCGCCTCCTCAACAACATCGTCTCCGTGGACGAGAAGGACCGGAACGCCATCGCCCGCGACTTCGTGGACGCCGCCCAGAAGGCGCTCGGGGTCCCCCGCGTCGAGGGCTTCAACCGCAAGCCGTTCACCGAGGGCGCCGGCTTCTTCGACCTCGCCTACCACCCCGAGAACAACAAGCGCTCCTCCGCCTCCGTGGCCTACCTGCACCCGGTGATGGACGAGCGCCCCAACCTCCACCTCTTCCTGGAGACCTGGGCGCACAGGCTGGAGCTGCACGGCACCCGCGCCGAGGGTGTCCACGTGCGCACCAAGGACGGCGAGGAGCTGCTGATCCGGGCCCGCAGCGAGGTCCTGCTGTGCGCGGGCGCCGTCGACTCGCCCCGCCTGCTCCTGCACTCGGGCATCGGCCCCCGCGAGGACCTGGAGGCGCTCGGCATCCCTGTCGTGCAGGACCTGCCGGGCGTCGGCGAGAACCTGCTCGACCACCCCGAGTCGGTCATCGTCTGGGAGACCCACGGACCGATCCCGGAGAACTCCGCGATGGACTCCGACGCGGGCCTGTTCGTGCGCCGGGACCCCGAACACGCGGGCCCGGACCTGATGTTCCACTTCTACCAGATCCCGTTCACGGACAATCCGGAGCGCCTCGGCTACGAACGCCCGTCGTACGGCGTCTCGATGACCCCCAACATCCCCAAGCCGAAGAGCCGCGGCCGCCTGTACCTGACCAGCGCCGACCCGTCGGTGAAGCCCGCCCTGGACTTCCGGTACTTCACCGACGAGGACGACTACGACGCCCGGACCCTGGTCGACGGCATCCGCATCGCCCGCGAGATCGCCAAGGCCGAGCCGCTGGCGGGCTGGCTGAAGCGGGAGGTGTGCCCCGGCCCCGGCGTCACCGGCGACGAGGAGCTGAGCGAGTACGCCCGCAAGGTCGCCCACACCGTGTACCACCCGGCGGGCACCTGCAAGATGGGCGCCGCCGACGACCAACTCGCCGTGGTGGACCCGGAGTTGAAGATTCGCGGTCTCGACGGCATTCGCATAGCCGACGCCTCCGTCTTCCCGACCATGACCGCCGTGAACCCGATGATCGGGGTGCTCATGGTCGGGGAGAAGGCCGTCGACCTGATCGGAGGTGGTGCGTGATGAGCACGACTACGACTACGACACCGAACACGCCGGTGTTCTCGGTGGACGGCCTGTGGAAGGTCTTCGGCCCGAAGGCGGACCGGATCCCGGCCGACGCCGAACTCGCCGCGCTGGACCCCGCCGACCTGCGCTCCCGCACCGGCTGCACGGCCGCCGTCCGGGATGTCTCCTTCGACGTCCGCAAGGGCGAGGTCTTCGTGGTGATGGGCCTCTCCGGCTCCGGCAAGTCCACCCTCGTCCGCTGCCTGACCCGGCTGATCGAGCCGACGGCGGGCACGATCTCCATCGACGGCGAGGACGTCCGCGCCATGGACAAGGCCCGCCTGCGCGAACTGCGCCGGCACCGCGCCGCGATGGTCTTCCAGCACTTCGGCCTGCTCCCGCACCGCACGGTCCTCGACAACGTGGCCTACGGCCTGGAGATCCAGGGCGTCGGCAAGTCCGAACGGCGCGAGCGGGCCGCCGAGTTCGTCACCAAGGTCGGCCTGGAGGGCATGGAGAAGCGCCGCCCCGGCCAGCTCTCCGGCGGTCAGCGCCAGCGCGTCGGACTCGCCCGCGCACTCGCCGTCGACCCCGAGGTGCTGCTGTTCGACGAGCCCTTCAGCGCCCTGGACCCCCTCATCCGCCGCGACATGCAGGACGAGGTGGCCCGGCTGCACCGCGAGGAGGGCCGCACGATGGTCTTCATCACCCACGACCTCAGCGAGGCGCTGAAGCTCGGCGACCGCATCGCCCTGATGCGCGACGGCCGCGTGGTCCAGCTCGGCACCCCGGAGGAGATCGTCTCCTCCCCGGCCGACGACTACGTCCGCGAGTTCGTCCGCGACGTCCCCCGCGAACAGGTCGTCACCTGCCGCACCGCCATGCGCCCCGCGTCCCCGCAGGACCCGGCCAACGGCCCCGCGGTCCGCCCGGACGCCCCGGTGGCAGAGGCGATCGAGGCAGTGGCCCGAGCGGGCGCTCCGGCCCGGGTGATGGACGAGGGGAAGTGCGTGGGGGTGGTCGACCACGCGCAGCTGCTCGACGTGGTCGCAGGCGCCGTAGCTGCGGGCAGTCGTGCCGCTGGGGCGGCGCCCGGCCCAAAGCAAGGCGCACCCGGCCAGCGCCGGCAAGCGACCCCACCCCCGCCCCGCACCAGCCCGGAGGAGGTCTGATGGCAACGCTGACCGTCCCCACCTCCCGCACAGCGATCCCCGGCATCCTGAGAAACCGAGCCGCAGCCAAGCTCCTCGCGCTGGCCGCGTTCGCCGCGATCCTCGTACCCCTGGCCAACAGCCACTGGGGCAGCAACACCTGGCCCCACACCCTCACCATCGACCTCTCCCACCCCCTCGCCACCGCCAGCAACTGGGTCATCGACAACAGGGACACCCACCCCCTGTTCCTCTACGGCTTCGGCTACGTCAGCAACGCCGTCGTACTGGCCGTACGCGCCGTCTACCTCACCCTCCTCGCCGCGGGCTGGACCGGCGTCACCGCCTTCGGCGCCCTGGTCGCCTGGCGGGTCGCCGGTGTCCGCCTGGCCGCCGGCACGGCGCTCGCGTTCCTGACCTGCGGAGCCCTCGGCATGTGGGTGCCCACCATGCAGACCCTCGCGCTCATGGTCGTGGCGGTCCTCACCTCCGTGGCCGTAGGAGCGCTCCTCGGCCTGGCCGCCGGTCTCTCCGACCGCCTGGACCGCGCCCTGCGCCCGGTCCTGGACACCATGCAGGTGCTCCCCGCGTTCGCATACCTCCTCCCCGTCGTCCTGGTCTTCGGCATCGGCGTCCCCGCGGCCGTCCTCGCCACCGTCGTCTACGCCGCCCCGCCGATGGCCCGCCTCACCGCGCTGGGCCTGCGTGGCGCCGACCCCGAAGTCCTGGAGGCCGTGGAGTCGCTCGGCGCCACCGCCCGCCAGCGGCTGCTGACCGCCCGCATCCCGCTGGCCCGCAAGGAACTCCTGCTCGGCCTGAACCAGACGATCATGATGGCGCTGTCCATGGCCGTCATCGCCTCCGTCATCGGCGCCGGCGGCCTCGGTGACCGCGTCTACCAGGCCCTCGCCTCCGTCGACGTGGGCGCGGCCCTCGCGGCCGGCATCCCGATCGTGCTGCTGGCGGTGGTCCTGGACCGCGTCACCGCAGCCGCAGGAGAAGGCGGCGCTCGGCCTCGTACCATCGGCTGGCCGTACGCCCTCGCCGTCACCGTGGCCGTCGCCCTGGCCACCCGCCTCTTCGGCAAGCTCGACTGGCCCTCCGGCTGGACCCTGCACATCGCCGAACCGGTCAACCGCGCCGTCGACTGGATGACCGCCCACCTCTACTCCGGTGTCCCGGTCGTCGGCGGCACCGCCGACTGGGCGGGCCACTTCACCACCTGGATCCTGGACCCCGTCCGCGGCGGCCTGCAGTGGCTGCCCTGGTGGTCGGTGCTGCTCCTCGTCGCCGGCCTGGCCTGGCTGATCGGCACCTGGCGCACCGCGCTCACCGCCGTCCTCGCCATGGCCGCGATCGGCGTGCTCGGGGTCTGGGAGCCGTCGCTCGACACGCTCTCCCAGGTCCTCGCGGCGGTCGCCGTCACCCTCGTCCTCGGCTTCGCGACCGGTGTCGCGGCCGCCCGCAGCGACCGCGTCGAACGGGCGCTGCGCCCGGTCCTGGACGTCTTCCAGACCATGCCGCAGTTCGTGTACCTGATCCCGGTCGTCGCCCTGTTCGGCGTCGGCCGCGCGCCCGCCGTCGCCGCGGCCGTCGTGTACGCCCTCCCGGCCGTCGTCCGGATCACCGCGCAGGGCCTGCGCCAGGTCGACCCGGCCGCGCTGGAGTCGGCGCGCTCGCTCGGCGCGACCGGCCGCCAGCAGCTGTGGCAGATCCAACTCCCGCTCGCCCGGCGGTCGTTGCTGCTCGCTGCCAACCAGGGCGTGGTCCTGGTCCTCGCCGTCGTCATCATCGGCGGTCTGGTCGGCGGCGGCGCCCTCGGCTACGACGTCGCCTTCGGCCTCGCCCAGGGCGACCTGGCGACCGGCCTGGTCGCCGGTGCGGCCATCGTCTGCCTGGGCCTGATGCTCGACCGGGTGACCCAGCCGACGGAGCGCCGCGCGAGGAAGGGAGCCTGACATGCGCGTTCGTACGACCTTCACGGTGGCCGCCGGTGTGTCCGCGCTGGCGCTGCTGACCGGCTGCGGCGCCGCCGACATGACCAAGCAGGCCTCGCCGTTCGCGAACGCCCAGGGCGCGAAGACGGTCACCCTGTCCGTGCAGTCCTGGGTGGGCGCGCAGTCCAACGTGGCCGTCGCCCAGTACCTTCTCGAACACAAGCTGGGCTACCGCGTCGACACCGTCCAGGTGGACGAGGTGCCCGCGTGGGACGCGCTCAGCCAGGGCCGGGTCGACGCCATCCTGGAGGACTGGGGCCACCCGGACCAGGAGAAGCGGTACGTCACCGACAAGAAGACGATCGCCCGCGCCGGCGGCCTCGGGGTGACCGGACACATCGGCTGGTTCGTCCCGGCGTACCTCGCCCAGCAGCACCCGGACATCACCGACTGGCGGAACCTGAACAAGTACGCCTCGCTGTTCCGCACCGCGGAGAGCGGCGGCAAGGGCCAGCTGATGGACGGCTCCCCGTCCTACGTCACCAACGACAAGGCCCTGGTGAAGAACCTGAAGCTGGACTACCAGGTCGTCTTCGCCGGTTCCGAGGCGGCCCAGATCACCCAGATGAAACAGTTCGCCAAGGAGAAGAAGCCCTTCCTGACCTACTGGTACTCACCCCAGTGGCTGTTCAAGAAGGTCCCGATGACGGAGGTGAAGCTGCCGCCGTACAAGGAGGGCTGCGACGCCGACGCGGCCAAGATCGCCTGCGCCTACCCGCACACCCCGCTGCAGAAGTACCTCAACGCCGACTTCGCGAAGTCCGGCGGCGAGGCGGCGGCCTTCCTGAAGAAGTTCAAGTGGACGACCGAGGACCAGAACGAGGTCTCCCTGATGATCGCCGACCAGAAGCTGTCGCCCGAGGAGGCGGCGAAGAAGTGGGTGGACAGCCACCCCTCCGAGTGGAAGAAGTGGCTGCCCTGAACCGCCCTACTTCGTCAGGCTGTCGGCGATCTCCCGCAGCGCGGCCACGGCCCGCCGCTGGAGCCCCGGCCCGAACGTGACGCGGGTGGCCCCGAGTTCGCCGAGCACGGCGGGCGAGGGGCCCTCGCCGTCCAGCCGGGCCACCATGTTCAGCGGGCCCTGGATCCCGGCCCGCAGCAGGGGCAGTACGTCCACCGGAGCGAGGATCGGATACACGCAGTCCGCGCCCGCGGCCACGTACAACGCGGCCCGCTCGATGGCCCGTTCGGGATCGCCGTCGCCATGCAGGAACGTGTCCACGCGGGCGTTGACGAAGAGCCGGTCGGCGGCGGCCGAGCGGACCTCGGCGAGGAACTCGGCGTGCTCGCGCGGGTCCTTGAGGACACCCCCGTTGGAGTCCTCAAGGTTGCACCCCACGACACCCGCCTCCAGCAGCCGCTCCACCAGCTCCTTCGGCGCGAGCCCGTACCCGCCCTCGACGTCCGCCGAGACCGGCACGTCCACCGCCCGCACGATCCGGGCCACCGCCGCGAACATCTCGTCGGCCGGGGTCGCCCCGTCCTCGTACCCGAGGGAGGCGGCCACCCCCGCACTCGGCGTGGCCAGCGCCGGGAACCCGGCCTCGGCACAGACCCGGGCGCTCGCCGCGTCCCAGGGCCCGGGCAGGACCAGCGGATCACCCTGGGCGCGCTTGCGGTGCAAGGCGCGGAACACATCCACCTTGCTCACGTGGTCGCTCACCTGGTCTGCCCCGGCCGGTAGTGGCCCGGGGGCATCCGGGTGGTCACGCCGAACCGGTTCCACGCGTTGATCACCGTGATCGCGGCGATCAACTGGGCCAGCTCCGCCTCCTCGAAGTGCTGGGCGGCCCGGTCGTACACCTCGTCCGGCACGAAGCCGTCGGTCAGCACGGTGACCGCCTCGGTCAGCTCGATCGCCGCCAGCTCCTTCTCGGTGTAGAAGTGCCGCGACTCCTCCCACGCGCCGAGCTGCACGATCCGCTCCACGCTCTCGCCGGCCGCGAGCGCGTCCTTGGTGTGCATGTCGAGGCAGAACGCGCAGTGGTTGATCTGCGAGGCGCGGATCTTCACCAGCTCGTACAGCGTGGGGTCCAGGCCCTGCTTGGCGGCCGAGTCCAGGCGGACCATCGCCTTGTAGACCTCGGGCGAGTGCTTGGCCCACTGCATCCTGGGGGCGTGTTCGGTGGCGTACTCGACGGTTTCCTCTGCGGTGCTCATGGCTTCGACCCTAGGAGCGAGGAAGCCCAGGAGTATGGTCCATTTCCATGGCGAAACCTTGGGCCACTCTGGGCGTCGACCTGCACCTCGAACCCGCCGGATCGAGCGGGCTGCGCCGCGGCCTGACCGACGCGCTCCGGGACGCGGTCCGCACCGGCCGCCTCGCCCCCGGCACCCGGCTGCCCTCCTCCCGCACCCTCGCCGCCGACCTGGGCATCGCCCGCAACACCGTCGCCGAGGCCTACGCCGACCTGGTCGCCGAGGGCTGGCTCACCGCGCGACAGGGCTCCGGCACCAGCGTCGCGATGGGGGTACCTCCCACGCCTTTCGGGCAGTGGGGGAGGGCCGTCGTCCCGCCGGCGGACACCGCACATCCCCGGCGCCGCGAACCCGGCCGCCCCGCCTACAGCCTCATCCCCGGCACCCCCGACCTCGCCGCCTTCCCGCGCACCGAGTGGCTCAAGGCCGCCCGCCGCGCACTGGCCACCGCCCCCTTCGACGCGCTCGGCTACGGCGACCCCCTCGGCCGCCCCGAACTCCGCACCGCCCTCGCCACCTACCTCGCCCGCGCCCGCGGCGTCCGCGCCACCCCCGACACGGTCATGATCACCGCAGGCATCTCACACGCCCTGCGCATCCTCGGGTCGCTGCTGCGCACGCGCGGGGTGCGCACCGTCGCGGTGGAGTCGTACGGCCTCGCCGTCCACTGGGACCTCCTGCGCACCGCGGGCCTGGCGACCCCCGCCCTCCCCTACGACGAACTCGGCACGGACACGGCCGGGTTGGGTGACGGCGGAGCGGTCCTCCTCACCCCCGCCCACCAGTTCCCGATGGGCATACCCCTGCACCCCGACCGGCGCACCGCCGTCGTGGAGTGGGCGCGGCGCACCGGCGGGCTGGTCCTGGAGGACGACTACGACGGCGAGTTCCGCTACGACCGCCAGCCCGTCGGCGCCCTCCAGGGCCTCGACCCCGACCGCGTCGTCTACCTCGGCACCGCCAGCAAGTCCCTCGCCCCCGGCCTCCGCCTCGGCTGGATGGTGCTGCCACCGTCCCTGGTGGAGGAGGCGGCCGCCGCCAAGGGCCGCATCGACACCTGCGGAGTGCTGGACCAGCTGACCCTGGCCGAGTTCATGGTGTCCGGCGCCTACGACCGCCACGTACGCTCCGCCCGCCTGCGCTACCGCCGCCGCCGCGACGCCCTCGCCACCGCCGTCACCCACCGCGCCCCCGAGGTCCGCGTCACCGGCATCGCGGCCGGCCTCCACGCGGTCCTGCGCCTGCCACCCGGCACCGAACAGTCGGTGATCCAGGCGGCGACCTGGCAGGGCCTGGCCCTGCACGGGCTCTCCTTCCACCGGCACGAGCAGGCGCTCGCCGAGCCGCTGGACGCGCTGGTGGTGGGGTACGGGACGCCGCCGGAGAGTGCTTGGGCGGGGGCGTTGGAGGCGTTGTGCAGGGTGTTGCCGTAGGACAGGCTCCTTCAGGCCTCCTCAGCCACCGGCGCCTCCCCGAACCGCGCCAGCGCCAACGCCCCCGCCACAGCCACCGCGAACCCGAGTGCGGCCAGCCAGGTCAGCCCCTCCCGCGTCCGGTCGCCGAGCCAGATCACGCCGATGGCCGCCGGGCCGATCGTCTCGCCGATCACCATGCCGGCCGTCGCCGTCGTCACCGAGCCGCGCTGGAGGGCGGAGGTCAGCAGGATGAAGGCGGCGGCGCCGCCGATGAGGAGGGCGTAGGCCGCCGGGTTGGTGAGCAGGTCGGCCGGGTGTAGCGAGTCGATCAGGCGGACCGACACCTCGACCACGCCGAAGCCGAAACCCGCCCCGAGCCCCAGCACCAGCGCCCGCATGCGCCCGGACAGCCGTCCGCCCAGCAGCGCGAGTACCAGCATGGCGAGCGCCGTCGCGAGCATGGCCCACTTCAGGGTCTCCGACCCGGCCACCTCCCCCTCCGGCCCGGCCGCCAGGCCCAGCATCGCGAGCCCGGCGCACACCACGCCCACCGCGCCCCACTCCGTGCCGCTCAGCCGTACCCGCAGCAGGCGCGCCGCGACCACCGCCGTCACCGCCAGACTCGACGCCAGTGCCGCGCTCACCGCGTAGATCGGGATCGAGCGCAGCGCCGCGATCTGGAACAGGAAGCCAAGTCCGTCCAGCGCGAGTCCGGCCAGGTACCGCCACTGCCTGAGGGCCCGCAGCAGCAGCGCGGCCTCGCCGCCTCCGCCCTCGCCGGCGTCCCGTGCGGCGACCGCCTGCAGCACTGTCGCCGTACCGAAGCAGACCGCGGCGGCCAGGGCACACACCATTCCAAAGAGCACGAAGTGACTCTAGGGGAGGGGAGAACCGGCGACCCGCCTTGGTGCCCGTTCTCACCAGTCTCTAGGCTGACCGCCGAAAACAGGCCAGCCAGCCAACGGGGGAGACCGCAGCATGGACACCGTACGCCGACGCCTTCGCTCCGGGACCGTCCTGCTCGGTGGCATGGGCCTGCTCGCCACCGCCCTGACGGCCTGCTCCTCCGCCCCGGACAAGCGCTGCGTCGACCGCGACAGCTACCGGCTCGCCAAGGGCTACAAGGTCGTCTCCGACAAGAACTGCAAGGCCACCAAGGTCTCCGTGAACGGCGCCTGGTACTACGGCGGCAAGAAGAAGGGCTCCTGGGTCGACGGGGGATCCTTCACCAAGCCCAGCAAGGGCTCGGGCTCGGGTGGCTCCTCGCACAGCGGTGTGCACCGCGGCGGCTTCGGCGGCGGCCACGGCAGCTCCGGCGGCTGACCGGAAGACCCGGAAGACCCAGAAGACCCAGAAGACGCGGACGTCGCATGGAACGCCGTACCACCACCCCCCGTCCCGGCTGGCAGCAGACCGTCGAGGAGCAGGGGCTCGTCTACCCGCTCACCCGCCACCCCGACGGCTCGCTGCGCCCCTACTGGGACGAGAGCGCCTACTACGTCTTCAGCCTGGAGGAGGTCGAGGCGCTGGAGGAGACCGTCGAGGAACTGCAGGCCATGTGCCTGGCCGCCGCCGAGCACATCGTGGCCGAGGGCCGCCTCGCCGACCTCGGCATCACCGACCCGCGCGTCGCCGCCGCCGTCACCGAGGCCTGGCAGCGCCGCGCCGAACTCCCCTCCGTCTACGGCCGCTTCGACCTCCGCTACGACGGCACCGGACCGGCGAAGCTCCTGGAGTACAACGCCGACACCCCGACCTCACTGGTCGAGGCCGCCTCACCCCAGTGGTTCTGGATGGAGGAACGCTTCCCCGGCGCCGACCAGTGGAACTCCCTGCACGAGCGCCTGGTCGACGCCTGGCGCAGGCAGGCCGCGCTGCTCCCGCCGGGCAGCCCCCTGCACTTCGCGCACTCCTCCGCCGACGAACTCGGCGAGGACCTGATGACGGTGGCCTACCTGAAGGAGACCGCCGAACAGGCCGGCCTCGCCACCGACTGGATCTCCATGGAGGAGATCGGCTGGGACACCCTCTCCGGCCGCTTCGTGGACAACGGGCTCCGGTTCATCCGCAGCATCTTCAAGCTCTACCCGTGGGAATGGCTCACCACCGACGCCTTCGCCGGGCACGTCCTCGACACCCTCGACAACGGCGGCGGCACCGGCACCACCCTGTGGATCGAACCCGCCTGGAAGATGCTCCTGAGCAACAAGGCCCTCCTGGCGATCCTCTGGGAGCTGTACCCCGGCCACCCGAACCTCCTGCCCGCCTACCTGGACGGCCCGCGCGAGCTGGCCACCCACCAGGGCTACGTCGCCAAGCCGCTACTCGGCCGGGAGGGCGAGGGCGTCACCGTGCACGAGCCCGGCACGCCCGCCGCCCCGCGCGAAGAGCCGTGCTGCTACCAGCAGTTGGCCCCGCTGCCCGCCTTCGACGGCAACCACGTCGTGCTCGGCGCCTGGGTCGTCCAGGACGAACCGGCGGGCCTCGGCATCCGCGAGTCCTCGGGCCTGATCACCGACGGGTACGCCCGCTTCCTGCCGCACGTGATCCTCTAGCCCTCCAGCACGGCCGAGAGCTGGGCGAGACCCCAGTCCAGGTCCTCCTTGCTGATCACCAGCGGTGGCGCGATCCGGATCGTCACACCGTGGGTGTCCTTCACCAGGACACCCCGGTCCATCAGCCGCTCGGACACCTGCCGGCCCGTCCCGACCCTCGGCGCGATGTCGACCCCGGCCCACAGCCCGCGCCCGCGCACCGCCGTCACCTTGCCGGTGCCGAGCAGGGCGGCCAGCTCCCGGTGCAGGTGATCGCCCAGCTCGGCGGCCCGCGCCTGGTACTCGCCCGTCCGCAGCATCCTGATCACCTCCAGCGCCACCGCACAGGCCAGGGGGTTCCCGCCGAACGTCGATCCGTGCTCACCCGGCCGGAACACCCCGAGCACCTCGGTGCTCGACACCACCGCCGACACCGGCACGATCCCGCCGCCCAGCGCCTTCCCCAGCACGTACACATCCGGTGCGACCCCCTCGTGCTCGCACGCGAAGGTCCGCCCGGTCCGGCCCAGCCCCGACTGGATCTCGTCGGCGATGAACAGCACGTCCCGCTGCCGGGTCAGCTCCCGCACCGCCGGCAGATAACCGGCCGGCGGGACGATCACCCCCGACTCGCCCTGGATCGGTTCGAGCAGTACCGCGACCGTGTTCTCGGTGAGCGCCTCCCGCATCGCGGTCAGGTCGCCGTACGGCACGATCTGGAAGCCCGGCGTGTACGGCCCGAAGTCCGCCCGTGCCTCGGGGTCGGTGGAGAAGCTGATGACCGTCGTCGTACGGCCGTGGAAGTTGCCGCTCGCGACCACGATCTTCGCCATCTCGGCGGGCACCCCCTTGATCCGGTACCCCCACTTCCGGGCCGTCTTCACCGCGGTCTCCACCGCCTCGACACCGGTGTTCATCGGCAGCACCATCTGCATGCCGCACAGCGCGGCCAGCTCGGTGCAGAACGCGGCGAACCGGTCGTGGTGGAACGCCCGCGAGGTCAGCGTCACCCGCTCCAGCTGCGCCTTGGCCGCCTCCACGAGCCGCCGGTGGCCGTGCCCGAAGTTCAGCGCCGAGTACCCGGCCAGCAGGTCGAGGTAGCGCCGCCCCTCGACATCCGTCATCCAGGCCCCGTCCGCGGTGGCCACGACCACCGGCAGCGGGTGGTAGTTGTGCGCACTGTGGGCGTCGGCGGCGGCGATGAGCGTCTCCGTAGCGTTCACGGGAACTCCAGAGGGCCAGAGAGTCGGGATGCATCCCCCTTCTTATCCTCGCTCGCATGGTGGACGCGGGACCTGCGCGATCCGACGCGCCCGGTAGGCTGATCAGCGGGCCGTGACTGGCGCGCTAGGGATGGGACCGACCATCGGGGAGCGGCCCGAGCGGTAAAACAGTGCCGTGCGCCTGGGCCGAACGTGAACGCTGTACACACGCCGTCCGGAGGTCCCCATGCCAGAGCAGCCCCTGTCGACCGAGTCCACCGCCTTCCGCGCCGCCCTCGACGTCATCCGTGCCGTCGAGCCGCGCGTCGCCGACGCCATCGGCCAGGAGGTCCACGACCAGCGCGAGATGCTCAAGCTGATCGCCTCCGAGAACTACGCCTCCCCGGCCACCCTGCTGGCGATGGGCAACTGGTTCAGCGACAAGTACGCCGAGGGCACCATCGGCCGCCGCTTCTACGCCGGCTGCCGCAACGTCGACACGGTGGAGTCCCTGGCCGCCGAGCACGCCAAGGCGCTCTTCGGTGCCCGGCACGCCTACGTCCAGCCGCACTCCGGCATCGACGCCAACCTCGTCGCCTTCTGGGCCGTGCTCGCGGACCGCGTCGAGGTCCCGTTCCTGGAGAAGACCGGCGCCCGCCAGGTCAACGACCTCTCCGAGGCCGACTGGGCCGAGCTGCGCCAGGCCTTCGGCAACCAGCGCATGCTCGGCATGTCCCTGGACGCAGGCGGCCACCTCACCCACGGCTTCCGCCCGAACATCTCCGGCAAGATGTTCGACCAGCGCTCCTACGGCACCGACCCGGCCACGGGCCTGATCGACTACGAGGCCCTGCGCGCCCAGGCCCGCGAGTTCAAGCCGCTGATCCTCGTCGCCGGCTACTCGGCGTACCCCCGTCTGGTGAACTTCCGCATCATGCGCGAGATCGCCGACGAGGTCGGCGCGACCCTCATGGTCGACATGGCCCACTTCGCGGGCCTGGTCGCCGGCAAGGTCCTGACCGGCGACTTCGACCCGGTCCCGCACGCCCAGATCGTCACCACGACGACCCACAAGTCGCTGCGCGGCCCGCGCGGCGGCATGGTCCTGTGCGACGACTCCCTGAAGGACCAGGTCGACCGCGGCTGCCCGATGGTGCTCGGCGGCCCGCTCCCGCACGTCATGGCCGCGAAGGCCGTCGCCCTGGCCGAGGCCCGTCAGCCCTCCTTCCAGGACTACGCCCAGCGCATCGTCGACAACTCCCGCGCTCTCGCCGAGGGCCTGATGAAGCGCGGCGCCACCCTGGTCACCGGCGGCACGGACAACCACCTCAACCTGATCGACGTGGCCACCTCCTACGGCCTCACCGGCCGCCAGGCCGAGGCCGCCCTGCTCGAGTCCGGCATCGTCACCAACCGCAACGCGATCCCGGCCGACCCGAACGGCGCCTGGTACACCTCCGGCATCCGCATCGGCACCCCCGCCCTGACCACCCGTGGCCTCGGCACGGCGGAGATGGACGAGGTGGCGGGCCTGATCGACCGCGTCCTGACGACGACGGAGCAGGGCACCACCAAGTCGGGCGCCCCGTCCAAGGCCGCCCACGTCCTGGACGAGAAGATCGCGGAGGAGATCGCCCAGCGGGCGACGGACCTGGTCGCGGGCTTCCCGCTGTACCCGGAAGTCGACCTGGGCTGATCAACGCCCTCAGGGGCAGCCAACCCAAGGGGCGCGGGGAACTGCGCGACCAGCTACGACGGTCCGCAGTCCCCCACGCACCGAACCACCCCCCACCTCAGGGGCCGATCCCCCGCTCAGCCTCTGAGAGAATGGGCAACATGGCTACCGCTGACCAACCTCGCGTGCTCTCCGGCATCCAGCCCACCGCCGGCTCGTTCCACCTCGGCAACTACCTCGGCGCCGTCCGCCAGTGGGTAGCCCTGCAGGAGTCCCACGACGCCTTCTACATGGTCGTCGACCTGCACGCGATCACGGTCCCGCAGGACCCGAAGGACCTGCGCGCCAACACGCGCCTGGCCGCCGCCCAGCTGCTGGCCGCGGGCCTGGACCCGGACCGCTGCACCCTCTTCGTGCAGAGCCACGTCCCGGAGCACGCCCAGCTCGCCTGGATCATGAACTGCCTCACCGGCTTCGGCGAGGCCAGCCGGATGACCCAGTTCAAGGACAAGTCGGCCAAGCAGGGCGCCGAGCGGGCCTCCGTCGGCCTGTTCACGTACCCGATCCTGCAGGTCGCCGACATCCTCCTCTACCAGGCCAACGAGGTGCCGGTGGGCGAGGACCAGCGCCAGCACATCGAGCTGACCCGCGACCTCGCCGAGCGTTTCAACGGCCGGTTCGGCGACACGTTCACGATCCCGTCGCCGTACATCCTCAAGGAGACGGCGAAGATCTACGACCTTCAGGACCCGTCGATCAAGATGAGCAAGTCGGCGTCCACGCCGAAGGGTCTGATCAACCTGCTCGACGAGCCGAAGGCGACCGCCAAGAAGGTCAAGAGCGCCGTCACCGACACCGACACCGTGATCCGCTACGACGCGGAGAGCAAGCCGGGCGTGTCGAACCTCCTCACCATCTACTCCACGCTCACCGGCAGGTCGATCGCCGAGCTGGAGCAGGACTACGAGGGCAAGATGTACGGCGCGCTCAAGACGGACCTCGCCGATGTCATGGTCGAGTTCGTGACGCCGTTCCGGGAGCGCACGCAGCAGTACCTGGACGACTCCGAGACGCTCGACTCGATCCTCGCCAAGGGCGCGGAGAAGGCGCGCGCCGTCGCCGCCGAGACGCTTGCGCAGGCGTACGACCGGGTGGGCTTCCTGCCGGCGAAGCACTGAGAAGCACGGACCGGCGCTGCGGCGCACGACCGTACACACGTCCCACCGGGCAGAGCGCTGCACATCACTTCCGCTGCGCCTGCCCACAGCACATCCATGGCCGTACAGTCGATAGCCGACGGCCCGGACGGGGACGGCCGAGACGACATCACGCGACGACAGGAGACGACGTGGGGACCGTAACGATCGGCGTGTCGATCGCGGTCCCGGAGCCTCACGGCAGCCTGCTCCAGGAGCTGCGCGCGGGCTTCGGCGACGCCGCGGCTCACGGCATCCCCACCCATGTCACCCTGCTGCCGCCGACCGAGCTGGACGCGACCGACCTGCCGGCGGTCGAGGCGCACCTCACGCAGGTCGCGGCGGCCGCCCGGCCGTTCCCGATGCGGCTGTGCGGGACCGGCACCTTCCGTCCCCTGTCTCCGGTCGTCTATGTGCGGGTCGTACAGGGCGCCGAGACCTGCGCCTGGCTGCAGCAGCGGCTGCGCGACGCCTCGGGGCCGGTGGCGCGCGAGCTGCAGTTCCCGTACCACCCGCATGTCACGGTCGCGCACGGCATCGACGAGGCGGCGATGGACCGCGCCTTCGCCGAGCTGGCCGGCTTCGAGGCCGAGTGGCCGTGCACCGGGTTCGCGCTGTACGAGCAGGGCGCCGACGACGTGTGGCGCAAGCTGCGGGAGTACACGTTCGGGGGATCGGTGGTGCCGTCGCAGGGGGGCCACGCGGACGTCGAGCGCGGGACGATCGCCAGCCGGTAGCCCACGGCACCCGAAGCACGTCAGATCGGCAGCCTCCGGAACAGCGCGCGCGGCGCGTGCCGCAGGGCCGACATCACCAGGCGCAGCGCGCCCGGCACCCACACCGTCTCCGAGCGTCGGCGCAGACCCAGTTCGATGGCCGTGGCGACCGCCTCGGGGGTGGTGGTGAGCGGGGTCTCGGGCAGGCCGGTGGTCATCCTCGTGCGGACGAATCCGGGCCGTACGACCATGACGTGCACGCCGGTGCCGTGGAGCGCGTCGCCGAGGCCCTGGGCGAAGGCGTCGAGGCCGGCCTTGCTGGAGCCGTAGATGAAGTCGGCGCGGCGGGCCCGTTCGCCGGCGGCGGAGGAGAGGACCACCAGGGAGCCGCGGCCCTGGGTCTGGAGGGCGCGGGCGGCGACCAGGCCGGCCGACACGGCTCCGGTGTAGTTGGTCTGGGCGACCCGGACCGCGCGCAGCGGGTCGCGCTCGTCGTGGGCCTGGTCGCCGAGGATGCCGAAGGCGAGCAGCACCAGGTCGATGTGGCCCTCGGCGAAGACCTTGCCGAGGGCCGTCTCGTGGGACTCGGGGGCGAGGGCGTCGAAGGCGACGGTGCGGACGTCGGCGCCCAGGGCGCGCAGGTGCGCGGCCGCCTGGTCCAGGGCGGGGGAGGGGCGGCCGGCCAGCCAGACGGTGCGGGTGCGGCGGGCGATCAGGCGGCGGACCGTGGCCAGCGCGATCTCGGACGTGCCGCCGAGGACGAGCAGGGACTGGGGCAGATCGGTGGCGTCCTTCATGACAGCCGACCGTATCGCCCGTATATGGCCGTTCTGGTGAAGAAACGCGGTGTTGACGTCCACTCGGAGCGGGCACAGTCCGATCATGGACTGGCTGAAGAAGCTCCCCGGGATCGGGCCGATCATCACCTGGCTGATGACCACGCACGCGTGGCGGTCGTACGAGCGGCTGGACCGGGTGAAGTGGACCCGGCTGGCCGCCGCGATGACCTTCATCAGCTTCGTCGCGCTGTTCCCGCTGCTGACGCTGATCGCCGCGATCGCCGCCGCCACGCTCAGCGAGTCGCAGCAGAAGGACCTCCAGCACAAGATCGCCGACCAGGTCCCCGGCATCGCCGACCAGCTGGACATCAACTCCCTGGTGCAGAACGCCGGTACGGTCGGCGTGATCGCCGGTGCCGTGCTGCTGTTCATCGGCATGGGCTGGGTCGGCCAGATGCGGGAGTGTCTGCGCGTGGTGTGGGAGCTGCCCGACAAGGAGGGGAACCCGGTCCTGGCCAAGGTCAAGGACGCGGGCATCCTGGTCGGTCTCGGCGGAGCGCTCCTCGCCACGCTCGCCATCTCCACCGTCGCCTCGGCGCTGGTGGGCTGGACCACCGACCAGCTCGGCATCGAGCGGGCGGGCTGGGGCGCGATCCTGCTGCGGATCGCCGCCTTCACCGTCGCGGTGCTCGCCGACTTCGTGGTCCTGCTCTACGTCCTGACCCTGCTGCCCGGTGTCGAGCCGCCGCGCCGCCGCCTGCTGGTGGCCGCGCTCATCGGCGCGGTCGGCTTCGAACTGCTGAAGGTGCTGCTCAGCGGCTACATCCAGGGAGTCGCAGCGAAGAGCATGTACGGCGCGTTCGGCGTCCCCGTGGCCCTGCTGCTGTGGATCAACTTCACCGCGAAACTCCTCCTGTTCTGTGCCGCCTGGACGGCGACGCAGAGCGGGGAGAACGAACGCGAGGGCGTCGTCAGGAACGCGTCCGACGGCGCATCAGGTCCGGCAGCGGCCAACGGCGGTTGACCAGGAACGCCCCGCCGCCGAGCAGCACCAGCAGCCCGCCGGCCACGCCCAGGGCGATCCCGACGCCGCTGGAGCCGCCCCCGGCGGTGGCGCTCGCCACCGGCTTCGAGCCGGACCCGCCGGTCTTCTCCGCCGCCCCGCCGGAGGCGGTCGCGCCGGGCGTGGCGGTGGACTGCGCGGCGCTCTTCGGCGGGACCAGCTCGCCCACCGGCTGGACCTTGCCGGCCGCCTGGAAGCCCCAGTCGAACAGCTTCGCGGTCTCCTTGTAGACCTCGTTGTGCTCGTGCTTCTCCGGGTTCATCACCGTGACCAGCAGCACCCTGCCGCCCCGCTCGGCGACACCGGTGAAGGTGGCGCCCGCGTTGGTGGTGTTGCCGTTCTTCACCCCGGCGATGCCCTGGTAGACGGGCACGTCGGTGTCGCCGCTCAGCAGCCGGTTGGTGTTCCGGATCTCGCCGGAGCCGAACTTCGCGCTCACCGTCGAGCAGTAGTCGCGGAAGTCCTTCTTCTGCAGCCCGGAGCGGGCGAACAGCGTCAGGTCGTACGCCGACGACACCTGCCCCGGCGCGTCGTAGCCGTCCGGGCTGACCACGTGCGTGTCCAGGGCCTGCAGCTCGTCGGCGTGGTCCTGCATGTCCTTGACGGTCTGCGCGACGCCGCCGTTCATCGCGGACAGCACGTGCACGGCGTCGTTGCCCGAGCGCAGGAAGACGCCGAGCCACAGGTCGTGGACGGTGTAGGTGCGGCCCTCCTTTATCCCGACCACGCTGGAGCCGACGCCCATGCCGGCCAGGTCGTTCGGCACCACCTTGTGCTGGGTCGTCTTCGGGAACCTCGGCAGCACGGTGTCGGCGAACAGCATCTTCAGGGTGCTCGCCGGGGGCAGCCGCCAGTGCGCGTTGTGCGCGGCGAGGATGTCGCCGGACTCGGCGTCGGAGACGATCCAGGAGCGGGCGGTGAGGTCCTTGGGGAGCACGGGCACGCCGTCGGCGAGGTTCACCTGCGTCCCGGGCTGCCCGAGCCGGGCTCCGCCGACCAGCGACATCTGCGCCGGCGGCGTGGCCGTCGGGCTCGTCGAGGGGGTCGGGGCCGCGAGCGCGGCGGGCGCGGTGACGGACAGGGACAGCAGCGTGGCGGTGGTGACCAGCAGGGATCGCCTGACGGTCTTCTTCGGTGCGGGCACGGTCGGAAACGTACCTGGCACAGGCCGCGAAGTCCCGCCTCGCACCCCACCCCGGACACGGAGCCGGACACCGAACGGCGATACTGATGTCATGAAGCTCAGCCGCCCCATCTCCTGGTTCCTGCTCGCCTTCGGGGTGTGGAGCTGGGTCATCTGGGTCACTTTCGTCAAGAACCTGGTCAAGGACAGCAGCGGACTCGCCTTCGACGACGGCCACCCGACCGCGTACTTCTGGGTGCACCTGCTGCTGGCGGTCGTTTCCTTCGTATTGGGGACGGTCATCGGGGTCATCGGGTTGCGCGGACTGCGCGCACTGCGCCGTTCGTCATAGCGGGGGATACGGCAGCGTGGTCCTCGTCCTCGTCCTCGTCCTTGTCGCGCTGATCGTCCTGGCCGTCCTGGCGCTGGGGCATTGGTACGTGTGGCGCCGCCTGGTCCGCGACACGACCAGCGGCCCGGGCCTCGCCCGCCGCGCCGGTACGGCGGTCTTCGTCGCCGGCCCGCTCCTGATGATCGCGGCCCTGGTCGCCGAACGCTCCGGCGCCCCCTTCTGGCTCCAGCGCACCCTCGCCTGGCCCGGCTTCCTGTGGATGGCACTGGCGCTGTACCTGCTGCTGGCGGTGGCGGCGGGAGAGGTCGTACGCCCACTGCTGAACAGGCTCAGCCGAAACCCCGTGCGGCAACCTCTCGAGCTACCGAGTCGGGTGGCGGGTGGGCGTAGGCCGGGGGTCCAGGGGGCGGAGCCCCCTGGTACGCCCACCGAGGCACCGGGCACCCAGGAACCCACCCGGCGCCTCTTCGTGAGCCGCGTCGTCGCCGGCGCCGCAGCCACCGCCGCCGTGGGGACCGTAGGCACCGGAACCTACGGAGTACTCCGCGGCCCACAGGTGAAGCGGATCACCGTCCCGCTCGCCAAACTGCCGCGCGCCGCGCACGGCTTCCGGATCGCCGTCGTCAGCGACATCCACCTGGGCCCCGTCCTGGGCCGGAGCTTCGCGCAGCGGGTCGTCGACACCGTCAACGCGACCCAGCCCGATCTGATCGCGGTCGTCGGCGATCTGGTGGACGGCAGCGTCAAGGACCTCGGCCCGGCCGCCGCACCCCTCGCCCAGCTCAGCGCCCGGCACGGGGCCTACTTCGTCACGGGCAACCACGAGTACTTCTCCGGCGCCGAACAGTGGGTCGCCGAGGTGCGCACCCTCGGCCTGCACCCGCTGGAGAACGCCCGCACCGAGCTGCCGTACTTCGATCTGGCCGGGGTGAACGACCTCCAGGGCGAGAGCGAGGGCCAGGGCCCGGACTTCCGGAAGGCGCTCGGGGACCGGGACCCGGCACGCGCGTGCGTGCTCCTCGCTCACCAGCCGGCGCAGATCCACGAGGCCGTCCGGCACGGCGTCGACCTCCAGCTCTCCGGCCACACCCACGGCGGCCAGCTCTGGCCCGGCAACCTCATCGCGGCCGCGGCCAACCCGACCGTGGCCGGTCTCGACCGGTACGGCGACACCCAGCTGTACGTCAGCCGGGGCGCGGGCGCCTGGGGACCGCCCACGCGCGTGGGGGCGCCGTCGGACGTGACGGTGATCGAACTGGCCGCCACGCGCGCGTGACCAAAACTCCTCCCAGGCCTGTGAAGACGCTGTGAAACCCGGCGGAAACAACGCCTCGGTAAGTTCTTGTACATCTGGTCAGAAAGCCCTTCCCCCGGGTGAAAGTCCTGTGATTAGGTGAGCCCCGCCGCTTAGGGGAGTGGCGAAATTGTGCTGGCCAGGGGTAGGGCCCTGGAGGGCCTGGGGAGGGCACCACCATGCGATCTGTTCGCATGCGCATTCTCGTGACGCTGCTCGTACTCGCCGTCGTGGGAATCGGCGGATGGCAGTTGCTGCCATCGCAGACGGACCAGAACAAGACGATCACGGTCGGCACGACCGACGCCGTCACTTCACTGGACCCGGCCGGCGCGTACGACGCCGGTTCCTGGGCCTTGTTCAGCAACGTCTTCCAGACACTGCTCACCTTCGAGCCGGGCGGTGTCCAGCCGGTCCCGGACGCGGCCCGGAGCTGCGACTTCGAGGGCACCGGACTGAAGACGTACCAGTGCAAGCTGCGCGACGACATCACGTTCCCCAGCGGGCGCAAGATGACCGCCGAGGACGTGAAGTACTCCTTCGAGCGGGTCAAGAAGATCAACGCGCCCGTCGGCCCGGCGTCGCTGTTCTCCACCCTCGGCTCGGTGTCCGCCGACAACGCGACGACGGTCACCTTCCATCTGTCGTCCGCGGACGCCACCTTCCCGCTGAAGGTCGCCACGGGTGCCGGTTCGATCGTCGACAAGGACAAGTACCCGGCCACCGCCCTGCGCACCGACACCGGCGTCGACGGCACCGGCCCGTACACGCTGGCCTCGTACACGAAGGACAAGAAGGCCGTCCTCGACCCGTACGGGAGCTACCAGGGCTACCTCAGCGGCACCGGCCGCCCCATCGAGCTGCGCTACTACACCGACTCCGCGCAGCTCAACAGCGCCTACCAGGACAAGCAGCTCGACGTCGCCACCCGGACCCTGCCGCCGAGCGTGCTCTCCCGGCTGAACCCGAGCGACCCGAACCAGCGCGTCAACGAGTCCGACAGCTCCGAGACCCACAACCTCTACCTCAACACCCGCGCCGGCTCCCCGCTGCACGACGTGCGCGTACGCCGCGCCATGGCCTGGCTGGTCAACCGCGAGCGGCTGGCCGCCACGGTGTACGAGGGCACGGTCGACCCCCTCTACTCGCTGATCCCGACCGGCATCACCGGTCACACCACGTCCTTCTTCGACGACTACCCGACGCAGAGCACCCAGAAGGCCCGGCAGCTGCTCACCGAGGCCGGGGTGACCCTGCCGGTGCACTTCACCTTCGGCTACGGCAAGAACCGGGGCGCGGGCGAGCAGGAGGCCGCGGAGCTGAAGAAGGAGCTGGAGGCGAGCGGCCTGTTCAAGGTGGACGTCCAGGGATACGAGTGGACCGACTTCCAGAAGCGCTGGGCCGCCGGGAAGATGGACGCGTGGGCGGTCGGCTGGGTGGCCGACTACCCCGACCCGGACACCTTCGGCTCCCCGCTCGTCGGCACCGGTTCCACCATGAGCACCGGCTACAGCAACAAGGTCGTCGACCACCTCATCCTGGACAGCCAGCAGTACGCCGACCGCGCGCGGGCGGCCAACGACTTCCGTGACATCCAGAAGGACGTGGCGACCGACGTGCCGCTGATCCCGCTGTGGCAGCGCAAGGAGTACGTGGTCAGCACCGAGGACGTCGGCGGCAGCCAGTACCTAGACGACGGCACGGGCGTGTTCCGCCTGTGGCGTCTGCAGTGGATCTGATCAGCCCGTCTCGTCGCGTCGCGCCCTGGCCCCCGGGTCCGGCAGTGCCTTCGTCATCCCCGGCAGGAAGTCCGTGAACAGTTCGTGGACCTCCAGCACCAGGGGACGCAGCACCCGGAAGCGGGCCAGGGCGACCCCGCGGGCGGTCAGCCGTGCGCCGCGGCGCGCCAGCCGGTAGCTGCGCTCACGTCCCTCGGTGCGGTCGAACACCCAGTACAGGACCAGGCCCATCTGGGAGAGCCACATCAACTCCGGGAGCACGTCCCGGAGTTCGGGGGCCACCTTGGACTTGGAGCCGGCCAGCACCTCGCGGTGGACGCTGATGGCCTGCTCGCGGGCGTGCTCGCTCTCCGGCGAGAAGGGGCTGAGCGGGCTGTCGGGGTCGGCGGCGTTCTTGAAGAACTGCACCGCGAACTCGTGGTACGGCTTGGCGATGTCCAGCCATGCGGTCAGCACGCCCGCGAGCCGTGCCTCGAGATCGGTCTCCCGGTCCAGGACCTCCCGGACCGCCACCTGGTGCTCGGCGGCGATCCGGTCGTAGAAGCCCTGGATCAGGTGCTCCTTGCCCGCGAAGTAGTAGTAGGCGTTGCCGACGGAGACCCCGGCCTCCTTGGCGATGGCCCGCATGGTCGTCTTGTCGTAGCCGAGCTCCTGGAACATCCGCATCGCGGTCTCCAGGATCAGGGCGCGGGTCTGCTCGGACTTGCTCTGGGGGCCGGCCTCGGGGCCGTCGTTCTTCGCGGGCACGGGACGAGCCTAACCAGTCGCGCAGGCACCGTCGGAACAGGACGGCCCCTGGTAACTCCAGCCGGTACGGGGGTGGTAGGCCCACCCGTCCGTCCGCCGGTTGCTCTGCCCGCCCCACAGCGCACCCCGCCACTTCGCGGCCGCCAGCGCCGCGCCCCGGGCAAGCTTGGCCCCGGCCGGGGTGCTCAGCTTGTGGGCGAGCGGGCGGTGTTCGCGCAGGGCCCACAGGACGACGATCCAGGCCCGGGAGGCCTGGTAGACCTGCCCGCTGTCGCCGATCACGGTGATCTCGTCCAGGGTGGCGGCGTGATCGAGCCCCGGGTAGCGCCTGCGCGCCTCGGCCGACCCGGCCGGCACCAGCTCCAGCGGCACCAGCTGCGACTGTCGTACGAGCCAGTCCCGGAGGTGGGTGCAGAGGGCGCACTGGGCGTCGTACAGGACGGTGAGCCCGCGGACCGGGACGCCCGTGGCGCCCCGGTCCCCCGTGACGGTCACGGTGGTCACGCCCCGACCGTCGGAGCGATCCAGCCCTGCGGGTTCACCGGGGGCTGCTGCTCGCGCTCCATGATCCCCCGCCGCCGGATCTTGTTGAGCACGTACACGTTGCCCAGGTGCATCGCGCCGAGCACCAGCAGCACCACGCCGAGCTTGACCGACAGGACCTCGAAGATCGCCCGGGTGTCGCTGACGTCGCTGTTGTCGGTCAGGAACAGGGCCACGAAGCCGAGGTTGACGAGGTAGAAGCCGACCACCAGCAGGTGGTTGACGGCTTCGGCGAGCTTCTCGTTGCCGTGCAGCACGTCGGCGAGGAAGATCCGGCCGTTGCTGCTGAGCGTGCGTGCCACCCAGACGGTCAGCGCGATGCTGACGACCAGGTAGATGACATAGGCGATGACGATGCGGTCCATGCGCCCCACCCCTTCTTGAACGCGTTCAAAACGCTGACAGGTATGACTGTAGACCTGCTTTTGAACATGTTCAACTCAATAGGGGGGTGGGATCTCAGCCTCTGCGGCCCAGCGTCGGCCGCTTGGTGTAGTCGGTGAAACCGAGGACGTTTCCCCAGGGGTCGGCGATCTCGACGGTCCAGCCGGTGGCCACCGAGAACACCTCGTCCAGCGGCGGGATCCCGGCGGCGGCCAGCTCGCGCGCCGCGGCCCGCGCGTCCGGCACCTCCAGCCACAGGCGCGGCGAGGGCCAGGGCGGCGGCCGGTGGCCCAGCCCGTCCTCGACGCGCAGCAGGATCCCGGGCGTCTCACCGCCGACCTTCAGCAGCGCGATCCCGCCCTCGTCGAACCGGAACCCGACGGCGAACCCGGCCCGCTCGTAGAACCCGACGGCCTCACCGAGGTCCCCGACGGGCAGCAGTACGTTGTCGAACCCGAGCAGCTCGTACGACTCATCGTCAGACATGTCGTCAGATTAGGGGGGAATCCCGACAAGATGCGAGGAGCCCCACCGAAGCGGATTCGGTGAGGCTCCTCAGAGGGTCGGTGGGCTGCTTGCTCAGGTACGCCGGGAACGGCCCGCTTCGATGATCGCAGTCACATCCAGGGCGACCTTGGCGCCGATGGAGTCGGGAAGGGTGACGGACTCGCCGGGAGAGTAGACACGATGGTTGCCGTAGTCGCCCTCGGCGGGATCGGTGAGGACGTGGAGGCGCTGGTGCTTGCGGTCGACGACGACGTAAACGGGAACGTTGGCCTGGGCGTAGGCGCCGACCTTGGTCTTCAGGTCGTCCTTCCAGTTGCTGGACGTGACCTCCAGGACGAGGCGGAAGCAGACCGGGTCGTACGCGTTGTTCTCGACGAAGTGGTCGTCGATGTCTGCGTCCACTACGACGAGGTCGGGGATGGCGTAGTCCTCGTCGCCGGTGGGGAGCCAGACCGCGAAGTTCTGGAGCACCTCGGTTTCGCCGTCGTCCAGTCCGGCAGCGATGAAGGGGCGCATCAGTTTGGTCAGGGCGCGGGCGTGCGGGGCATCCGGCGATGGGGTCGCGAGGAGGTGGCCTCCGATGATCTCGACACGGTAGCCCGGATGGCGCTCCATGATTTCGTCGGCGATGGCCGTCAGTGAGAACGGCTGCTCGATGGATGCAGCGGACATCGCATGCCTCCTAAGGGCTGGTCGAGAACATCATCGTAGGCCGGACCGTACCCCTTCGTCCTTCACGATCACCTTCACTCGAACGTGTGCCGCAATGCCCGAGGGCCCCGTTCCCAGCGGAAACGGGGCCCTCGGTGACGTACGGAGGACGTACGGCAGACGACCTCAGAAGCGACGCGTGATCAGCGCGCGCTTGACCTCCTGGATCGCCTTCGTGACCTCGATACCGCGCGGGCAGGCGTCCGTGCAGTTGAAGGTCGTGCGGCAACGCCACACGCCGTCCTTGTCGTTGAGGATCTCCAGGCGCTGCTCGCCCGCCTCGTCACGGCTGTCGAAGATGAAGCGGTGGGCGTTCACGATCGCGGCCGGACCGAAGTACTGGCCGTCGTTCCAGAACACCGGGCAGGAGGACGTGCAGGCCGCGCAGAGGATGCACTTCGTCGTGTCGTCGAAGCGCTCGCGGTCCTCGGCGGACTGCAGCCGCTCGCGCGTCGGCTCGTTCGTGTCCTTGGTGACCAGGAACGGCATGACGTCCCGGTACGCCTGGAAGAACGGCTCCATGTCCACGACCAGGTCCTTCAGGACCGTCAGGCCCTTGATGGGCTCGACCGTGATCGGCTTCTCGGGGTTGATGTCCTTGATCAGCGTCTTGCACGCCAGGCGGTTCTTGCCGTTGATCCGCATGGCGTCCGAGCCGCAGATGCCGTGCGCGCAGGAGCGGCGGAAGGTCAGGGTGCCGTCGACGTCCCACTTGATCTTGTGGAGACCGTCGAGGACACGCTCCTTCGGGTCGATTTCCAGCTGGAAGTCTTCCCACGTCGCCTCGGCCGAGACCTCCGGGTTGAAGCGGCGGACCCGGAAGGTGACGGTGATGTAGGGAGAGGCCGCGGCCTCCGCCTCCACCTTGTCCAGAACAGGAGTTGCCATCAGTACTTACGCTCCATCGGCTGGTAGCGGGTCTGGACGACCGGCTTGTAGTCGAGACGGACGGACTCGGTGCCGTCGTCGCCCACCTCGCGGTACGCCATGGTGTGGCGCATGAAGTTGACGTCGTCGCGGTTCGGGTAGTCCTCGCGGTAGTGACCGCCGCGGGACTCCTTGCGGGCGAGCGCGGAGACCGCCATGACCTCGGCCAGCTCCAGCAGGTTGCCCAGCTCGATGGCCTCCAGCAGATCGGTGTTGAACCGCTTGCCCTTGTCCTGGATCGCCACGTTGTTGTAGCGCTCGCGCAGCTCGGCGATCTTCTCGACGGCCGTCTTGATCGTCTGCTCCGTGCGGAACACCATGACGTTGGCGTCCATGGTCTCCTGCAGCTCGCGACGGATCTGCGCGACCCGCTCGTTGCCGGTGGAGTTGCGCAGCCGCTCGATCTGCTCGACGACGAAGGACTCCGGGTTCTCCGGCAGCTCGACGTACTCGGCCTTCGCCGAGTACTCGGCGGCGGCGATGCCCGCGCGGCGGCCGAAGACGTTGATGTCCAGCAGCGAGTTGGTGCCGAGGCGGTTGGCGCCGTGCACGGACACACAGGCGACCTCGCCGGCCGCGTACAGACCCGGGACGACGGTGGTGTTGTCCGACAGGACCTCACCCTCGACGTTCGTCGGGATGCCGCCCATCGCGTAGTGCGCGGTGGGCTGGATCGGGATCGGGTCCGTGTAGGGCTCGATGCCGAGGTAGGTGCGCGCGAACTCCGTGATGTCCGGGAGCTTGGCGTCCAGCTGCTCCGGCGGAAGGTGCGTCAGGTCCAGGTAGACGTGGTCGCCCTCGGGACCGCAGCCGCGGCCCTCGCGGATCTCCGTGTAGATGGAGCGGGAGACGACGTCACGGGACGCGAGGTCCTTCATGACCGGCGCGTACTTCTCCATGAAGCGCTCGCCGTCCTTGTTGCGGAGGATGCCGCCCTCACCACGGGCGCCCTCCGTCAGCAGGATGCCCATGCGCCAGATGCCGGTCGGGTGGAACTGGAAGAACTCCATGTCCTCCAGCGGCAGACCGCGGCGGTAGACGGCGGCCTGGCCGTCACCGGTCAGGGTGTGCGCGTTGGACGTCACCTTGAAGAACTTGCCGGTGCCGCCGGAGGCGTAGATGACCGCCTTCGCCTGGAAGATGTGGATCTCGCCGGTGGCCAGCTCGTACGCCACCACACCGGCGGACTTCTTGACGCCGTCGACCTCGGTGATCAGCTGGTCCAGGACGTAGAACTCGTTGAAGAACTCCACGCCCTCCTTGACGCAGTTCTGGTACAGCGTCTGGAGGATCATGTGGCCGGTACGGTCGGCCGCGTAGCAGGAGCGGCGGACCGGGGCCTCGCCGTGGTTGCGGGAGTGACCGCCGAACCGGCGCTGGTCGATCGTCCCGTCGGGCGTCCGGTTGAACGGCAGGCCCATCTTCTCCAGGTCGAGGACGGCGTCGATGGCCTCCTTCGCCAGGATCTCGGCGGCGTCCTGGTCGACCAGGTAGTCACCGCCCTTGACCGTGTCGAAGGTGTGCCACTCCCAGTTGTCCTCCTCCACGTTGGCGAGCGCGGCGGCCATACCGCCCTGCGCGGCGCCCGTGTGGGAGCGGGTGGGGTAGAGCTTGGTCAGCACGGCGGTGCGGCTGCGCTTCGTCGACTCGATGGCGGCGCGCATACCGGCGCCGCCGGCGCCGACGATGACGGTGTCGTACTTGTGGATCTTCATGATTCTCGCAGCCCCGTGCCTAGCGGATGTTCGGGTCGAAGGTGAAGATCACCAGCGTGCCCAGCAGGATGGTGAACACCGTGGCGGTGTAGAGCAGGCCCTTCAGCCACAGCCGGGTGCTCGCGCGCTCCGCGTAGTCGTTGATGACCGTGCGCAGGCCGTTGGCGCCGTGCAGCATCGCCAGCCACAGCATCAGCAGGTCCCAGACCTGCCAGAACGGGGACGCCCAGCGGCCGGCCACGAAGGCGAAGCCGATCTTGGAGACGCCGCCGTCCAGCACCAGCTGGATCAGCAGGTGGCCGAGGACGAGGACGACCAGCACGATGCCGGACAGGCGCATGAACAGCCAGGCCGCCATCTCGAAGTTGCCCCGCGTGGACTTGGGGGTCTTCTTGGTCCGCTTGCGCGGCGCCTCGATGAGCGGGGCCGGGTTGTCGACGGTGTAGACGGGGGCGCCCTCGACGGGGCCGACGCCGGCTGCGGTGGTTTCAGTGGTCGACATCTGCGTCAGCTCCCGAACAGAACACGAGCGGCGTGGCCGAGGACCGGGTAGATCGCCCCGGCCATCAGGACGACCCAGATGCCGACGACGCTCCAGAGCATCTGCTTCTGGTAGCGCGGGCCCTTCGACCAGAAGTCGACGGCGATGACGCGCAGGCCGTTGAGCGCGTGGAAGAGGATGGCGGCGACGAGGCCGTACTCCAGCAGCGCGACGATCGGCGTCTTGTACGTGGCTACGACCTTGTCGTAGTCCTCGGGGGAGACACGCACAAGTGCGGTGTCCAGGACGTGAACGAACAGGAAGAAGAAGATGAGGACGCCGGTGACTCGGTGAGCCACCCAGGACCACATTCCTTCCCGGCCGCGGTACAGCGTTCCAGCCGGCACGGAAGAACCCTCCGGGAGCGGGGACTAGGGCCGCGCCGGCTTCGGTGTCGGTCGGGCCCGGCCGGGTACGGTCCACCGGCCCCCAGCATCGTAGCGAGGCGCTGCCGCTGGGCTTACGGGGGGCCTACCTGTGTGATCAAACTGGCATCGGATGGGCTAGCGGGTGTGCGGCTACTGGGGTGGCCTGTCCGGTTATTTGCCGGGTGCGGGTGCGTTGTGGCTGGTCGCGCAGTTCCCCGCGCCCCTGAGGAGTTGTGCCAACCGCTCCTTTGCCAGGCGCCGGAGTTCCTCCGCTGCCACGATCCGCTCTTCCTCGGGATCGTTTGCCAATCGTGATCGGATGCCCTCGAGGATGCGATCGAGGGCTTCTTCACGGGGGCAATCACCCAGATAGATGACGAACGCGTGTCCGAATCGGGCCTCGTAGGCCGCACGAGCCGCGCTCAGCGCCGTGTGGGCAGCGGAGTATGTGGCCTCCGGCAGCTCCGGAAGCGACTCGCTCGCCAATGCCTCGGCCAGATCCCCCGGCGACAGGTCGTACGCCGCCTCGTCCGCCGCTGCCAGGAGGGAGTCCAGGTCGGGGTAGGGGCGGTGGTCGGTCAGTCGGCGGGACCAGGGCAGGCTGCGGAGGCAGTGGAGGAGCAGGGCGCGGGCCTCGTCAGCCGGAGCGGCGTTGAAGGCGTCCAGCGGTTTGGGGAGATACGGGAGACGGTGCGCAGGCAGCGTGGGTCCTCGCGTCACATGTGGTGTGGCAGGGGATGCCGTGAAAGGTGTGTCGTCACGTTATCGAGAGTGGTCACTCTGTGTCCGACGGATGCCCGAATTTCACTCGAACGGGAGAGTTTCAGAACGTCTCGGTGACGAATGAACCGCCGATCGGCCGTACGTTGGCTGAGTGAGCCAGCACAGGCGCCGGGCCTCGGCGCAGCAGGTGAGGCGGAAGCGAGCGGTGATAGCCACCGCGTTCGTGGGGACCGTCGCGCTCGGCGTGGGCGTCGGCGTGTGGGCCTCGGCGGACGGCGGCAGCGGGAAACCGGCCGGGAGTGCGGTGCGGGCGCCGTCGGAACGGGCCTCCAGCGCCGCGTCCAGTCGCGCCGCCACGCCGAGCAGTCCCACGCCCAGCCGGTCCTATCCGCTCTCCCAGGCGCCGCGCACCATACCCGCGGTGCGCTCCCACACCCCGGCGCGCGGTCCCGGCTGGCGGCCGCAGCGGGGCGAGCGGGTGGTGGTGAGCGATCCGGAGCTGGCCGACGAGGGGCGGCTGATAGCCGGTGAGCTGGGACTGGCGTACGCGGGGGAGAAGGACGACGTACGGGCCGGGGATCTGCGGCTGGCCCTGGGCAGCGGGGGCGGCAACCCGGAGTCGTACACCATGACCGTGCGCGGCGGGCGGGTCGACATCAGCGGGCCGGGCGACGCGGGCGTCTTCTACGGCACCCGCACCCTCAAGCAGGAGGTCCACGGCGGCGGTACGGCGCCGGAGGGTGTCGTACGGGACGAGCCCGCGAAGCCGGCGCGCGGCTTCATGCTGGACATCGCGCGCAAGCCGTACACCGCGTCCTGGATCGAGGACCGGATACGCGAGCTGGGGGACCTGAAGTTCAACGAGCTGGGGCTGCACTTCTCCGACGACCAGGGCTTCCGGATCGAGTCCAGCAGCCACCCCGAGATCGTCTCCAAGGACCATCTGACCAAGGCGCAGGTCAAGCAGATCGTCGACCTGGCGGCCGCCCGGCACATCACCGTGGTGCCCGAGATCGACTCGCCCGGGCATCTGGGCGCGGTCATCGCCGCCCACCCCGACCTGCAGCTGCGCAACGTGAACGGGGCCGCCACCCGGGGCGCGATCGACATCTCCAAGGCCGCCTCCGCGAAGATCGTCGACGATCTGCTCAACGAGTACGCCGGGCTCTTCACCGGCAACCAGTGGCACCTCGGCGGCGACGAGTACCAGGCGCTGACCGTGGCGAACCCGCAGGCGTCGTATCCGCAGCTGGCGGCCGCCGCGCAGCAGAAGTTCGGCTCCGGCGCGACCGTCGCCGACCTCGCCACCGGCTGGCTGAACGACCGGGCCGCCACCGTGCGCGCCCACGACCGGACCATGCGGGCCTGGAACGACGGCTTCTTCCGCAACACCTCGGTGCAGCCCGCCAAGGACCTCCAGGTCGCCTACTGGACCGGCAAGGAGATCGGCGCCCGGCAGCCGGTGGAGTACCTGAGCGCGGGCCGCAAGGTGCTCAACTACAACGACGAGTTCCTGTACTACGTCCTCGGGCAGCCGCAGACCTTCGTCTATCCGACCGGGCAGCGCATCTACGAGCAGTGGAACCCGCGGGTGCTGCGCGGCACGACCGCCGTACCGGCGAGCTACGACGGGCAGATACTTGGCGGGTCCTTCGCGGTGTGGTCCGACTTCCCCAACGCCCAGACCGAGGCACAGGTCGCCGCCGGGATACGGATGCCGCTCAGGGCCACCGTGCAGAAACTGTGGGACCCGGGTGCGCCCGCTCTGTCCTGGGCGCAGTTCAGGCAGCTGGCGGACCGGCTGGGCTGACCCGTTCGGGTGGACGTACGGGGCCGATGAACCGTATCTTCCGCGTGCTGAAGCACATACAGGGGGACACGGGGGTCTCGGTTCATGTCTGTTCCACGCTTGCGTTCGCCGCTCGGGCTCGGCCGGGCCACCGTCGTGCTGCTCGGCCTGGTCGCCCTGACCGATCTGCTCGCCATCGGGGCGGGTTTCGGCGTGTACCGGGTGGCGGACGACCTCGCGCGGGGTTCCGGTGCCTTCGGCGCGGCCCTGACCGGGCGCGCCCACCACGCGGACACCCTGTACACGGCGTCCGGGGTGGCGCAGACGGCGATGTGGCTGGTCTGCGCTGTCGTGTTCCTCGTCTGGCTCTACCGGGTGCGGGTGAACGCCGAGGTGTTCCGCCCGGACGGCCACAGCAAGGCGCGCGCCTGGGTGATCGCCGGCTGGGTCGTGCCGCTGGCGAACTTCTGGTACCCGCGCCGGGTCGTCCTGGACGTCTGGGACGCCAGCGGCCCCGCGGGTGCTCGCCCGCGGCACGGGCTGGTCAACCTCTGGTGGGCGCTGTGGCTCGTGACCAGCCAGGTGGGCTGGCTCATGCAGAGGGCCTACGGCTCGGCGCACACCGCGGCCGACTTCCGGGAAGCGGCGCTGGAGGTGATGATCTCGGACGCCGTCGACATCGTGGCCGCCGGGCTCGCCGTCCTCGTCGTACTGCGGCTGACCCGCATGCAGCACCAGAAGGCCCTCGCCGGCCCGATGCTCGTCCCGGCTCTTGGCTGAAAACCCACTGATGTGACACTCTCTCGCCGTCGCACGCAGTAAGGGGAAGTGCGGGCTCCGTAAAGGCGGCGCCCTGGCGAGGGAGGCTTTCATGAGCCTGGTGGAACTGATCGCTCAGGCCGACGAACGCGGACTGGCTGCCAGTGGGCTGGCTTGTTTGGATCGGTGCGTGCCGCTGCTCGGGGGTGACGACGAGGTGCTGCGCCCGATGTGGGCGAGCATCGCCGACGGCTCCGAGTGGACCGCCGGCCTGGAGAAGGCGCGCGGCGCGCTCGGTCCGGCGCAGGCCGGCGAGGACGAGGCCGAGCATCTCGCCCACCGCATGCTGGACGCGGCCCCGGCCGAGCGCACCGCCGAGGCGATACGGGCCTGGGCCGACGCCTGCTCCGTCGCCTCCCTGCGCATCCACCGGCTCCTCGACCCGGCCGCGGGCGACGGCTCGTCGGCCGACGGCCTGGAGGCCGGGCGCGCGGGCGGCGTCGCCGCGGACGTGTCCCCGCTGGTCGCCGCCGAGCTGCGCCGCCAGGTCGTCGTCCTGGAACTCCTCGCCGAGCACGGCACGAACGGCCTGCGCCGCGCCCTCGACGTCTCGGTCGAGGGGCGCCGGGTGCTGCAGGCGGTGGTGTCCCGCCGGGCCCGCAGCCGGGGCTGACCGGATTTCAAACCCCGCTTCTGGGGGAGTCCTGTGCCCGTCGTGCGGTGGCCGTGGGGCGGTCCTGCACCGGTTGCGGAAACGGCTCCGATCCGCGTGACGGATGCCCGGCCCGGCCCGCTTCTTCCTATGTGACAGCGCAGTACGTGACAGCACAGGAGACCCGGCCGCACGCCGCGGCGAAGCCCGTCCGGTGGGCGGCCGACGCGGTGGCGACCATGCGTGAGGGCGCGCGGGTGCGGCTCGACTACTCGGCACAGAGCCTGTGGCGGGTGGACCGGATGATCGACGAGATACGCCGCGAGGAACCGCCCTACGCGGCGGTCGAGAACGTGCTGCGCGGCTTCGGCGCCTACGCCGGCGAGGTCATCGTCCGCCAGACCGGCGCCGAGTGGTGGGCGACCGGCGGCGACCACTGGATCCGCACGCCCGACGGCAAGCTGTGGGACCCGCTGGAGGAGGCCCGCCGCTGCTTCGCGGGCAACGGCTCGCTGCGCCTGCTGTGCCGGGACGCGACCGCCTCCGGATGAACGCCCGGCCGGGACCCCCTCGCACGAGCGGGTCCCGGCCGGAGGAGTCAAGCCGCCGTCACGGCGTCAGGGTCGTGCCCAGCGCCGCGGCCGTCGGCGTCCCGAGGACCGCCTTGCTCAGCACCGTCGTCTGCGCGTAGCCCAGCCCGGTGCTGTTGCTCGGCAGGTACATCAGGATGCCGTCGCCGCCGTCCTCGCCCGCGACACCCAGCGTCAGATCGGCGCGGCCGTACCCGGACAGGTCGGTCAGCGACACCGACGAACCGAGCTGGTCGCCCGACTCGGTGGCGCCCGGGACACCGGAGGTGTCCTGCGAGACGGCGACCGCGCCGGAGCCGGTCAGGCCCGTGGAGCCGCCCTTGAGGAGGACCGCCGAGCCCGCGTTGGAGCGGTTCACGCCGTCGCGGGTGATGTCCTCGCCGGGGGCGCCCGCGAGCACGTCCGGGTAGCCGTCGCCGTCGTAGTCGCCGACCGAGACGGAGGCGCCGAGCGCGTCGCCGGACTCGTCGGCGCCGGGGACGCCGGAGGTGTCCTGGTGGACCGTGATCAGGCCGGTGGTGGTGAACCCGGTCGCCGAGCCGCGCACCAGGGTGACCTGGCCGCCCGCCTTGCCGCCGGACTCGCTCGCGTACGGCTGCCCGATGACGATGTCGTCGTAGCCGTCGGCGTCCACATCGCCCGCGGCGATCGACCGGCCGCCCTTGACCGAGATGACGCCGGCCTTCGTCAGGCCGGTCGCCGAGCCCGCGAACCGGACCACGCGCCCGATGCCGCCCGCGTCCCGGTAGTTGAGGGCGACGTCGGCGTAGCCGTCCCGGTTGAAGTCGCCGGTCGCCGCGTCCAGCTGGGCCACCGCACCCGTGGCGGTGGTGAGGGTGCCGGACGACGTGGCGCCGCCGGTCAGCCGGACGTTCCAGGTGCCGCCCTTGCCGGTGCCGGCGGAGAGGACGTCCGCCTTGCCGTCGCCGTTGAAGTCGCCGACCGTGACGGTGGAGCCGAGCCCCGCGCCCGCCGCCGTGACCCCGGACGTGGTGTACGAGAAGCCGGTGTTCAGGGCCGGGCCGTACAGGACCGTGACCTGGCCGCGGTCGGCGTTGCCGCTGGTGTCGTCCTCGCCGGGCGCGCCGATCGCGAGGTCGGCGTACCCGTCGCCGTTGACATCGCCCCAGGCGGTCGAGGTGCCGAAGCCGTCACCCGATTCGGAGGTGCCGGGCACACCCGGGCTGTTCTGGGTCAGCGTGACCTTCTTCGCCGTGACCGGCCCGTCGACCCCGCCCGGCACGACCGTCACCGAGTTCGCCTTCGGGGTGCCCGCCACCAGGTCGGGCAGGCCGTCCCGGTCGCGGTCCGAGGTGGGCAGGGCGTGCGAGACACCGGGAGTCCTGGCGAGCGCGGCGATCAGGGACAGCTTCCTGTACAGGTTGTCGCCGGGGCAGGCGGTGGCGTTGGTGTCCCGGTGGCCGAACACCCGCGGCAGCGTGATCGACGTGCCCTTCGCGACCTTGTTGCCGTCGACGCCCGCGTCGCTGCCGGAGGTCAGCGTGACCTTGCCCGTCGGGTCGATGCCGTACATCCCGAACTTCCACGCCACGATCCGCGCGATGGAGTCCAGAGCCGCGCGACTGGGCTGCGCGCTCATATAGTTGCCGATGTAGGAGATGCCGACCGTGTTGGTGTTGAACCCGATGTCGTGCGCGCCGACCACCGGCAGGTCCATGCCGCCGCTGCGGCCCTCGAAGATCTGGCCGCACCGGTCGACGACGAAGTTGTAGCCGATGTCGAAGTAGCCGCGGGAGAAGTGCTCCTGCTGGATGGTGCGCAGCCGGGCCCGCGAGTCGGCGCAGGACAGCTTGTTGTCGCTGTCGACGCCGGTGTGGTGGATGACGGCCGCCTTGATCTCGGTGCCGTAGCTCGGCGTGCCGTCGTAGTCGGTGGAGGCGCCCCACTCGGCCTGCGTGATGACCGGCGGCTTGGCGACCGTGGAGGGGCGCGGGGCCGGGACCGTGCTGGAGGGGGAAGGGGAGGCGGACTCGGACGCCGAGGGGGACGCGGAGTCCGACGCGGACTCGGATGCGGACGCGGATGCTGACGCCGGGTCACTGGGCGCCGGAGAGTCCGTCGGTGACGACGCGTCCGAGGCTGACGACGAGTCGGACGGCGCCGGAGTCGTCGTCTCCGCCGCGAACGCGGCCGGCTGAGTGCTGCCCGCCGGATCCGTGCCGGGGTCGAGCAGCTTGACGTCCAGGCCGGCCGGCAGTCCGGGAGCCGGAGTGCCGTCGGGCTTCACCACCCGGACGGCGATGCCGTCCGCGTCGCCCGTCCACATCGACCCGGTGCCGCCGCGGGCGCGGGCCCGCGTGCCCTCCGTGCCGTCGGCCGAGAACGGGTCGTCGGGCAGCCGCTGCCAGCCCGACCACTCACCGGTCTCCCGCGAGCGGTAGCGGATCTCGGGCGTGCCCTTCAGCCCGGCGTGCTCGTCGTCCCAGGTGAGCAGGGCGGCGCTGAACCGCTCGGTGTCCCGCTTGGCCAGCCCCCGGTGCCCGCCGCCCTGGTCGGCCAGCTTCAGCGTGTGCACGGAGGCGCTGCGGCCCGCACCCTTGCCGTCGTGGTGCGCGCCCGGATCCGCGACCGCGTAGGTGACGACTCCGGCACCGCCCAGCACGACGGCTCCGAGTGTCAGCCACGCCCTCCGCTGGAGGCTGAGCGGTCTGTACGCATGGGTCCTGCGAGGACTCAAAGTGTCCCACCCCTAGAAAATCAACACGGTGACACCACCTGTCACACAGGCGGCAGTTGTAAAGCGCACGGGGTGCCCCGGGCGTCACGCGGGCGGGGCACTCACCCGGCCCGCGTGACAGGCGGGGCACTCACCCCGCGGCCCCCGACAGCTCGGGCGAGGCCAGCTCGGCCTGACAGGTGGCGCGCCCGAACCTGCCGTACGCGGAGGCGGTCTGGACGTGCTCGCCGCGCACGGCGAGCGAGCAGCTGGCCTGTCCGCCCTTCTCGCCGAGCGTGATCGAGACCAGCGGCGGCCTGCCGAGCGGCACCTGAACGGTCTTCTTCCACGGCAGCGCGACGGCACGGTCGACCGTCGCGGTCCCGCCCTCGCTCCGGCCCTGGTAGGCGATGTCGGCGGTGCCCTTCCCGGTGACCTCGTAGGTCACGGCGGCGGTCGGGACCGGGGGCTTGCCCGGCTTGTCGGCGGTGTCGAGCACGCCGTAGAGGACGAGCCCGCCGCAGGCGGCCAGCAGGGCGCCGGCGATGAGGACGCCGGTGCGGTCCGGGCGGGTCGCACGCGCCGTGTCACCGGGTCCGGAATTCCCGCCGGTCTCCCCGGTCTCCCCGGTCTCGGCCGTGTCCACCGCCATTTCCCGCTCTTCAGCGCCCATGAAAAGTCCCTTTTGAATCGGCCGTTCGGAATTCGCGGGCGTGCGCCGGAATTCTTGGATCCGGGCTCTTATACAGGACGGCGGACAAGGCGCGCCACCGGGTGGACAAACCGGGCGCCGATTTCCCGCGATGGGCGAACTGTCGGGATCTGTGAGGTCGATTGACACGCCCTCACCTGCGTGATTACAACCGCGGCGCCGCTACGTGTGGCCTGCCCGTCATGGGGTGAGCCACACGTTTCCGGTCGATGTTTACGACGTCAGACATGAGGAAAGGGTTGCAGTGAAACCCAGATTGGGCAGGCTAATTGCGTGCCTGGTGGTGTCCGCGGTGGCAAGTACCGCGCTGCCACAGGCCGCATATGCGGCGTCCGATTCGGACGACGGTGACGGAAAAGGAATAGTCGATACCGTCAAGGGCTGGCTCGGCGTCGACGACGAGCACCCGCTCGCCAAGCCGCCGTCCCACGACGAGCTGGACGTGGCCGACCGGCAGAAGCTGCCGAAGGGCAGGAAGGCCCCGAAGGCCAAGCGGGTCAAGGAGCTGAAGAGCCGGCGCACCTCGACCGCGCGCTTCTGGCAGCTGTCCGACGGCCGGGTGCAGGCGGATCTGTCGGCCGTGCCGACCTCGTACCGCTCGGGCTCCGGCAAGAAGGCGGCCTGGAAGGCGATCGACACCGCCGTCCACGCGACGGACGCGAAGGGCTTCGACTTCGCCAACACGACGAACGAGGGCCGCAGCTGGTTCGGTTCGGACGCGGACCGACTGGTGCGCTTCCGGTCGCCCGACGGCCGCGCGGTCACGCTGGGCCTGCAGGGCGCGGACGGCTCCCTGAAGCCGGTGGCCAAGGGCTCGACCGTCACCTACAAGGACGCCGTGCACGGCGCGGACCTCGAGTACGGGGTGGGCCCCGGCCGGGTGAAGGAGAACATCACCCTCGCCCAACGCCCCGCCGGTCCGCTGAAGTTCACGTTCACGCTGGACACCGACGGTCTGGTGCCGCGGGCCCGCAAGGACGGCTCGATCGCGCTGTACGGTGCGCTGCCGAACACGCCGGTGATGGTCATCCCGGCGCCGTACATGACGGACGCGAAGAAGGCGGACAAGTCCGTCTTCGGCAAGACCTACAGCACGAAGGTCACCCAGAAGCTCACGAAGGACGGCAGGTCCTGGAAGCTGACCGTGACCCCGGACCCGAAGTGGCTGGCCTCGAAGGACCGCCAGTACCCGGTGGTGATCGACCCGACGATCACGATCGCGCCGTCGCCGACGGACTCGCAGGACACGATGGTCCTGTCGGACCAGCCGACGGCGAACTTCAACACCTCCTGGAAGCTGTCGGTCGGCCGCACGGCCACCGGTACGGCCCGCTCCCTGATCAAGTTCCCGCTGAGCGAGATCCCCTCGGGCACGAAGATCGACTCGGCGCGTCTGGAGATGTACTTCGACAACGCCCACGACGGCGGCGGCACGAAGGTGCCGGTCGAGGTGCACCGGGCGACCGGAACCTGGGACGAGACGACGGCGAACTGGAACAACACCAGCTCGTCCGTCGGTGAGCTGTCCGGCACCAGCTACACGGTGGACGACGGCGACGCGGGCACCACGGCGGCCACCGGCTCCTGGCCGGCGACGACGTCCTCGCTCGCGCAGTACGGCATCGGCGGCGACTACCGCTACAACAAGGACACGGTCGCCGGGGACACCTACACCTGGCAGCCGAACATCAAGGACGCGGGCACGTACCAGGTCGACGTGCACTACGTCGCGGCCACCGACCGTGCCGCCAACGCCCCGTACACGGTGACGTCCAAGACCGGCTCCACCACCTATACGGTGAACCAGCAGTCCGGCACCAACGGTGTCTGGGCCCCGCTGGCGGGCGGCGCGCAGATCGACTTCGCGGCGGGCACGGCGGGCAAGGTCGTCCTCGGCGACGGCCCGGCCTCCGCGTCCACGGCCGTGATCGCGGACGCGGTCCGCCTCACCAACCCGGCGATGATCAACAAGGACATCGGCGAGTACAGCCAGTGGCACAAGTTCCCGGTGACCGACACGGTCCAGCAGTGGCTGGACGGCACCTCGGTCAACAACGGGTTCGTGCTGAAGGCCGCCGACGAGACGACGGCCGGCCCGATGGGCGGTCCGCGCTACGAGGCCGGCGACGGCGACTACGGCGGCGAGACCTCCACGATCCCGCGGCTGACGGTGACGTACGACAAGGTCGGCACCACGCTGAACTCGCCCACCGTGGTCCACGGCACCGGCCCGGAGCTGTCCTGGAAGGCGTACTCGAACACCACCGGTGACCCGAGCAACGACATCGTCGAGTACCAGCTGCACCGCTCCACGCAGCAGGCGTTCACCCCGTCCGCGGCCACGCTCGTCGCCCCGATCGACAAGTCGTCGACGGCGTACACGGACACCACCGCGACCCCGACGCCGGACTCCTCCTCGGTGGAGATCGGGCGGTCGTACTACTACCAGCTCGCGGTGAAGACGAAGGGCGGCCAGCTCCTCGGCTCGCCCACCCGCATCGTCGGTGTGCCCAAGGCGGGCCGCACGATGAGCCTGATCCAGGGCACCGCGGGCAGCGTCACGGACACGACCCTGTCCTCCGCGACGCCGACCACCAACCTGGACACGATCAGCCGGGACGGCGTGGGCCAGAAGTGGCTGAGCGTGGGCAACAACACGCCCACGAACTCCACCGAGAAGACCCGCGCGGTCATGAAGTTCCCGACCAGCGCGATCCCGACGACGGCCACGGTGCTGGAGTCCCGCCTCTTCATGTGGGGCGCGGAGACCACCACCAAGACCAACGGCGCGATCTACGAACTCCACGGCCTGAACAAGGACTTCACCGAGACGCAGGCCACCTGGAACAACGCCGCGACCGGCACGGCGTGGACGACGGCGGGCGGCGACTACTCGGCGACCGTCTCCGACACCGTCGGCACGGTCTCGGACGTCGGCCGCCACTGGTGGGACGCGACCTCCCTCACCCAGGGCTGGACCCGCACCCCGTCCTCCAACCACGGCGCCCTGATCAAGCTGAAGGACGAGACCTCCACGGGTCCGCAGGAGCAGACGATGTTCCTGGCCTCGGAGGCCGCCGACCCGCAGATCGGCCCGCTGCTGCGCGTCATCTACGTCGACTCCACGACGGACGACACGTACTACGCGCCGCAGACTCCGGCCCGTATGACCCCGAACTCGACGTACACGGTGGACTTCACGGTCACCAACACCACGTCGAGCGCGTGGGCGAGCGGTGAGCGGGTCCTGTCGTACACCTGGCAGCTCCCCGACGGCACGGACGCGACGACGGGCGGCAACCAGCTGTCCACGGCGATCCCGTCGCTGTCCCCGGGCCAGTCGACGACGATCCAGGCGCAGGTCAAGACGCCCATCAACGCGGACTCGGGCAGCAAGCGCACCAAGTACGTACTCGGCTGGGACGTCAAGAAGGTCTCCGACGGCAGCTGGCTGTCGGCCGGCACCGGCGGCATTCCACCGCTGAAGCAGAACGTGGCGGTGGAGGACCCGACGTCGAACGCGCTGGGCCTGGAGAAGTTCTACTCGTACACGGGTAAGAACACGGGCGCCGGCTCGACGGTGATGAACAACCTCGCCTCCGGCAACACCGTGTGGTCGTACAACGCGTTCAGCAACCCGGGCCGTGGTCTGACCACGTTCGCGCGGTTCGCGTACAACTCGCTGGACACCGACAACACCACGGGTGGCGCGGGCGCGGGCTGGTCGGCACAGCTGGGCGGGCCGATCCGGCTCGGTGCGGCGCTGGACTTCCACCCCAACCCGGTTCAGAACGCGTCGGAGATCCGTCTGCCCGACGGTGACGGCACCACGCACGTGTTCACCAAGCAGCCGGACGGGAGTTGGAAGGCCCCTGCGGGCGTCCACTACCGCATCACGGCCAAGGCGGGCCTGGACTGCACCCCGGACAAGGACCCGGTGCCGGACGCCTGGACGCTGCTGCGCCCGGACGGTACGCGGTTCTACTTCGGCTGTGACGGCTACCTGACGTCTGTCGTCGACAAGAACGGCAACACGCAGACCTACACCTACGAGCAGCACAAGACCCAGGGCAAGGCGGCGAAGTTCCTCGCCTACGTCACCGACCCGGCGGGCCGGCAGTCCCTGACGCTCGACTACTACAAGAAGGGCGACGCGTCGTACGACTACATCGACGGCACGGGCGCCAAGGTCACCGGCACCAGCCTGACCGACCCGGACATCTACGACCACGTGAAGTCCGTGACGGACATCTCGGGCCGCAAGATCTCCTTCTACTACACGGTCCAGGGCCTGCTCGGTCGGTTCACCGACGGCGACGGCTCCGCCCAGCCGAAGGTCTTCAAGTTCACCTACGACGCCACGCAGGGCAACAAGAACGTCAAGCTGGTGACGGCCACCGACCCGCGTGGCCACGACACCAAGCTGGCGTACTACGCGCCGCAGAACGGTGACGACCCGAAGTACCACTGGTGGACGAAGACGATCACCGACCGTCTGAACGGTGACACCGGCTTCGCCTACGCGGTGGACACCGCGAACACCAAGTTCACCGACACCACGGTCACGGACGCCGAGACGCACGCCACGAAGTACGTCACGGACGACTTCGGCCGCCCGGTCCAGACGACCAACGCCAAGTCCCAGAACACGAAGATGAGCTGGGACGCCGACAACAACGTCACGTACCTGGAGGAGGACAACGGCGCCAAGACCGCGTACTGCTACGACCAGAAGACGGGCTACCCGCTCTGGCAGCGCGACGCGGAGAACAACAAGGCCGGCGTCCCGGACCAGACGGCCACCTGTGTCTCGGACACCACCAAGTGGCCGGCGAACGCGTCCAAGTACGAGTACCAGACGCGCGCGGACGGCTTCTCGGCCGACCTGTTCCGCAAGACCTCCCCGGAGGGGCGGGCCTGGCAGTTCGGCTACGACAGCTTCGGCAACGTGAAGACGGTCACGGACCCGAAGGGTGTCGCGACCACCACGGTGCCGGACGACTACACCACGAAGTACGAGTACGACGCCTACGGTGAGTTGACCAAGGCGACGGACGCCAACGGCAACCCGACGACGTACAGCGGCTTCGGGGCCACCGGTTACCCGGCGACGATCACCGACGCGAAGAGCTTCGCGACGACGTTCGCCTACGACGACCGGGGCCAGGTCACCCAGGTCACCGACGCCGACAACAAGGTGACCACGCAGACGTACGACACGTACGGGCGTCCGCTGGTCAAGACGGTGCCGAAGGAAGCCGGTGCCGTGATCACCACCCCGGCGCCGGTGTACGACGAGAACGACAACGTCACCAGGTCGACGGCACCCAACGGCGCCGTCTCGACAGCGGTGTACGACAACGCGGACCAGGTCACCTCGGCGACCGCCCCGGCGAACAACCAGACGGCCGCGCGTACCACGTCGTACACGTACGACAAGGCCGGCAACCTGAAGACGACGACCGAGCCCAAGGGCACGGCGACGACGACGGATTCGACCGACTACGTCACGACGAACAACTACGACGAGATCTACCAGCTCACGTCCGCGGTCAATGCGAACACCGACAAGGTCTCGTACGAGTACGACAACGTCGGCAACGTCACCAAGGTCATCGACCCGAAGAAGAACGCGACGGCCGACACGACCGACTACACCGCCAAGACCGACTACGACCTGGACCACCGGGCCACGGTCGTCACGGACGCGGCCGGCAAGACCACCAAGAAGGGCTACGACAAGGACGGCCTGGTCATCTCGGCCACGGACGCCGAGAACAACTCCACGCTCATCACCTACGACGAGCGCGGCAAGCAGACCGAGGTCAAGGTCCCGCACGAGGGCACCACGACACGGTCGACCAAGTACGAGTACGACCAGGTCGGCAACACCACCAAGGTGCTCACGCCGCGCGCGACGGCGGCCGGTTCCGCCGACGCCTTCACGGTCCGCACGTCGTACGACGAGCTGAACCGCCCGGCCAAGCAGTACCAGCCCTATGACCCGGCGGACAGCCGCTACAACGACCCGAACGTCTACACGGAGACCGTCTACGACAAGGTCGGCCGGGTGGCGAAGACCTCGCTGCCCCCGTCGGACGGTGAAACCGTCCGCAACGACACCACCTACAGCTACTTCGACAACGGCTGGGTGAGGTCGTCCGCGGACCAGTGGGACATCGTCACGACCTACGACTACAACGAGCTGGGTCAGCAGACCAAGCGGACCCTGACCTCGGCGGGCGGCTCCTCGGACCGCACGATGTCGTGGTCGTACTACCCCGACGGCTCACTGAAGTCCCGGTCGGACGACGGTGTCCCGGCGGGCAAGTCGGTCGTCCTGGCCGACAACTCCGATACCCAGAACACCTCGAAGACCGGCACCTGGACGAAGGGAGACGTCACTGGTCAGCAGGGCTACAACCACGAGACACACGCGGCCGGCACCGGCACGGACGCCTACACGTGGACGCTCAACATCCCCAAGGACGGCACGTACGCCGCGTACGTGAAGTTCCCGAAGGTGACGGGCGCCGCGACGGCGGCGAAGTACACGGTGACGTACGACGGCGGGACGACCGACAAGACGATCGACCAGAACGCCACCGCCAACCAGGGCACCTGGGTCTCGCTGGGCTCCTTCGCCTTCAAGCAGGGCAACGCGGCCAAGCTGCAGCTGTTCCAGAACAGCGGCGGAGTCGTGGTCGCGGACGCGGTCAAGCTGGTCCGTGACACCACCGGCGACCCGGCGGACACGGAGAAGGACAACTTCGCCTACTCCTACGACCTCAACGGCAACCTGACCCAGATCGACGACACCTCGTCGACCGCGAAGATCGACTCGTACGCGATCACCTACACGGGCCTCAACCAGGTCCAGAAGGTGAGCGAGTCGCTGGCCGGGGTGGAGAAGAAGGCGACGTCGTACACGTACGACGCGAACGGCCTGTCGGACACGATCACGCACCCAGATCAGTTCTCCAAGTACACGTACGACCTGCGTGACCTGGTGAAGACGGTCTCGGTCGGCAAGTCCGCCACGGACGCGTCGCCGAAGGTGACGTCGTACACGTACACCGACCGCGGCCAGGAGCTCCAGGAGACCAAGGCCAACGGCAACACCGTCGACTACACGTACTACCTGGACGCAGCTCTCAAGTCGGCGACGGAGAAGAAGCCGGGCGGCACCCTCGTCGACTCGCACACCTACGCCTACGACCCGAACGGCAACAAGTCGCAGGACGTGGCCAGGAAGATGAACGCCGACAACCACTCGGCGTACCTCGACTCCACCACGGACTACACCTACGACCCGTCCGACCGGCTGAAGCAGGCGGTGAAGACCGGCAACGGCGCGGGGACGGAGACATACGTCCACGACAACAACGCCAATGTCATCAGCGAGACGGTCAAGGGCACCACGACCGCGTACGAGTACGACCGCAACCGCCTGCTGAGCGCCACGGTCGGTAGTGCCGTCGCCAAGTACAACTACGACCCGTTCGGTCGCCAGGATTCGGTGACGTCGGCGTCGGACGGGAAGATCATCTCCCGGAGCGTGTACGACGGCTTCGACCACATCGTGGAGTCCCAGAAGACGGACGCCACGGGCGCGCTGAAGTCGACCACGTACACCTTCGACCCGCTCGACCGGACCACCTCGAAGACCGCCAACGGCAAGACGACGGACTACGAGTACCTGGGCCTGTCGAACGAGGTCCTGGACGAGAAGGTCGCCGGCACGCTCACCAAGTCGTACCAGTACAGCCCGTGGGGCGAGCGCCTGTCGCAGATCAAGTACAACAGCGACGGCACGACCGAAGACGGCTACTACGGCTACAACGGCCACACCGACGTCGAGACCCTCACGGACAAGAACGGTGACACGAAGGCAACGTACGGCTACACCGCCTACGGCTCCGACGACACGTCCGAGTTCACCGGCATCGACAAGCCGGACGCGGCCGACCCGACGAAGGAGGCATACAACCCGTACCGGTTCAACGCCAAGCGCTGGGACGCCCAGTCCGGCACCTACGACATGGGCTTCCGCGACTACGACCCGGGCCTGGGCCGCTTCACCACCCGGGACATGTACAACGGCGCCCTTGCCGACATGGACCTGGGAGCAGACCCCTACACCGGCAACCGCTATGCCTTCGCCGGGGGGAACCCCGTTTCGGGTGTCGAGGTCGATGGGCACACGTCGGTCGATGCCATGTGTGAGGGCGTCAGGGGCTGCACAGCCGTCACGATCAACCGTACGCCGAACCCGATCAACAAGAGTGACAAGCCGTGGAAGTACAACGCGTCAAGGCACAACCGGGCGCGGGACGCTGCGGCTTCCGTGATCCGGTTGCAGGGACTTATGCGTACAGGCAATCCCTGGGCCGCGTTTCAGGTGAAAACCGAGTGTGAGATCGGTTCGGCAAGCAAGAAGGGGACAGGGAACCCCGGCCGTGCGGACATCTGCTACCGGGAGGGCAACAAGCTCTTCGTGTGGGAGGTCAAGAGTGCAGGTGTCGCAAACACCGGCAAGGGAGAACTGGCCGGCTACATCGACCGGATGAAGCAGGACCCTGCATACAAGGGCCTCGACATCGTGCCGGGCTTCGATCTGTCGATGCCCGCAGTCGGGTACGTCAAGGAGACGGACGAGACGGTGGTCGCTACGTCACACCCGACGGACAAGGGGGTAATCGTCTACACCGCCGCCAAGGCGACGCCCCCGCCCATCGTTGTTCCGGAACCGATTCAGGAGCCTGTCAAGGAGCCGGGTCCGAGCACGCTGGATAAATTCCGGGACTGGTGGCACAGGAACATCACCAATCACGACTGGTCAAATAATCCGTGGACGCCTACGAGTCCTGTCGGCGGCCCGATATTTGTTCCAGTGTTTCCGTGAATGAGTGATCGGTAAGTCGTGACGGGCCCCTCCTGTCCACTCCATGGCGGGAGGGGCCCGCTCGCTGGACGGCGGTAAGATGTGCATCGCCTCCGGCGCGGTATCTGAACAGTGACACGGGAGAATCGATGGGATATTGGGGATATTTCGCTGTTGCCGAATCTGCCTCCCCCCTTGGTGGCCTGGCCTGTACACGGGCGATCCCAGGACTGACGCTGAATCGGCGCCTGTCGGGAGATTGGCAGGTCTGGGAGCATCCGGCGGAGCCTGACATTGAGGCCGATGACCTGGCCCTTGCTCTTGCCGAGGAAACCGGCAAGCCTGCGCTTGTCGGATTTGTGATGGACAGTGATTGCGTGGTGATCGAGGCCGCCGACTCCACCAATGGGGCTTGGACTGCCTGTCTGAGTCCCAAAGCGATGGCGGGCTATCTGGCTGAAGACGGGCAGCAGCTGGAGGACTGGATGCTGGCACCGGAGCAGGCTGCGGAACACGCCGTCAACTGGGCTCGCTTGACGGGGCGCCAGGTGGCAATGGCCCCGCTGGTCGAGGTCTTCCAAAAGGAGGCCGATCCGTTCGCAGAGGATCTTTTCTTCACCTTGTTGGGGAGCCTGAGTCTCGTGTGACGGTGAAGGCGTTGTTACGGAGAGGTGTACGTGGAGGGATTGGCGTCCCTCCACCGGACCGCTTCACCAACGACCAAATAGAAAGAGGATTGGTCGTGGTTGACCGTATGGACGAGGGCTCCCTTCGCGAGGTCCAAGAGGAGGTCGACGAGGGTGGCGATGAAGCGGCAGGTGTGTACATCACATGGAAATCTCCCGCTTCGGTATCATCAAAAGTTGCGGAGTTGATCCGGTCACAGCAATTGGAGTCCCCCTTTCTGGAGCAGGCTGCGACGTTCTCTTCCAATATGCAAAAATCTCTCTCGGGAGCCTTGCTGCTCAGCGGATTCCAGGTTGAGTTGGAGGATGACCTGCGCCCGTTCGGGATTCGTGTTATTCATGGATGATCCAGCGACCACCCGCAGGTGCTGGGCCTGAGCGCCCGCATCGACTGATCGGCCGCTGAGCCCCAGCCACATGTGAAGAACGGCGCCCCCAGGATTCCCGGGGGCGATCATCGAAGAGGAAGGGATGACCGAGGTGCCCGAATGGGAGAGGCTTCAGCGGCTCATGCCGTCCACGATCGAACCTGATGTATCGGTTGACTGGAAGCGCATGAACCAGTCGTGGCGCAGGGAATTCCCACGCGACTACCGACAGTTCATCGAGGTGTACGGGTCCGGGACGATCCAGAACTATCTGGTGATCCAGGAGCCCGAGCCCAGAGGCGAACAGCCGAAGTCCGAATTCGGGGGCGAACCCCGAGCTGATCGCTTGGGGGGCAGACTCCAGTGCGGACATCCTGTGCTGGGACGCCTGCGGCGAGGAACCCGCGACATGGCCTGTCCTGGTCTACAACAGGGACGACGACCTGTGGAGCCGCTACGACTGCGGGATGGTGGAGTTCGTCTCGCGTCTTCTGCGAGCGGACTTCGACGAATGTCCCCTCGGTGACCTGTCCCTCTGGGGAAGGCAATCCGCAACCTTCCTGACCGAGAGTGAGAAGCAACGCTTGGTCAAGGAAGGTCTGGATCCATGGACGGGTGAGCCGGACCCCTACGCCGGCATGTTCGACTGACCGTTCCTCGGATCAACCCCAGCCACATGTGAACAACGATCGCCCCCGGGAATCCCGGGGGCGATCTTCATCTTGGAGCGTCACGTTTGACATCACCTTCGTTTCGGACTCCATGTGGGAGCTCACCGAAGCTTCACGGTGGAAGAGCTGAAGGCGTCGTAGGACGGACGTGAGCTGAGAGGCGACATGCTGAGAATCGAAGAGCTGGAGGCCGCGCTGCCGTCGATGAGGCAGTGGCGTGTGCCAGGGGGGCGCGCTGTGGACTGGGCTGCCCTTGAGGCGGCCCTCGGGACGGCGCTGCCCTCCGACTTCCGTTCCCTGGCGGAGGCGTATCCGATCCTGGTCGTCGACGACTTCCTGACGGTGTTCCTTCCCCGGCCCGGCGCCGAGGCGTCATGGGCGTCCGGGCGCCGGGAGGACGAGATCCTTCAGGATCTGTACGAGATGGGTGACACCGAGGACTACGTCCCCTACCCGCAGCCGGGAGGCCTGATCTCCTGGGCGGAGTCCAATTCGGGGGACTCCTTCTACTGGAAGACGAGCCCCGCGGACCCGGACGCATGGCCGGTGGTCGTCCGCGGAGCCAACGGCGACTGGTCGGAGTTCCCGGTCGGTGCCGTGGAGTTCCTGGCCGGCGTATACGGGCGCACCATCGACGTGGCGGGCATGCCCAAGAACTGGCCCAGCGACCACCCGGAGGTGCTGGGCCTGGACGACCGCATCGACTGATCGGCCACTGGGTCCCAGCCACATGTGAAAAGCGATCGCCCCCGGGATTCCCGGGGGCGGTCGTCATTCTGGAGCGTCATGCTTGACATCACATTTGTGCCGGATTCCCTGCGGGCGCTCACCGGCAACCAGCTCGCCAAGTTGGGACGGGCCAGTGAGATGGATCCCTGGACGCATCAGCTTCACGGAGAACGATCTGCTGATCCATTTCACCCCCGATGGTGAATCGGTAACCGTGACGAGGTCATGGGATCCGGTGACCGGCCACTGCACGGTCGCCGAATTCCTCGCCGCCACCCACAGGTTCTCCAGCGAGGTGCTGGAGGCAGGAAGACTTGAGCCCTGTTCGCCCCGCTTCGTTCGGCTGCTCGCCCTCCCCTCGCTGCCCGCGACCGTCCCGCGCTCAAGCGGGCGGTGCGCGAAGTGGAGCCCGTGCTGGGGCAGTTGCGCAAGGCGGCGGTGACGGCGACCGACGGTCGGATCACGCTCAAGAGCTTCGTCGAGACGTGGGATCTGGGCGACGGGGCGCAGGGGTACCGGGTCGTGGCACACCGGTACGCGTTCACCTTTCTCGTGCCGTTCCAGGGTGGGGACATAACGGTGAGTCAGGAGGTACGGGCCGACATCCGTGGCGTGTTCGACGGGAACGTGGCCCTCCCGTCCGGTGTGAAGTGACCTGTGCGACGCACGGCAGGGTAAGAAGGTTGTGCATCCGGTGTGAGTTCCCGTGTGGCGATTGACACGTCTGTGACCCGTGATGCGGGAGAGGCGGATTCCGCTTGGTGGACGGGGGAACGGGGTCCTGTTCCCCTGATCCGAGTGAACGGGGGAACGTTGTCATGGGTGGAGTGGACACACGACCGCGCGCGGGTGAGATGCGTGCGTGCGCGGCTGACTTCGTCGCTCGTGCCACCGCCCGCACCCGGCTGCCGCTGGACTACTCCGAGCGCAGTCTGCGGGTCGTGGACTTCCTGGTCGACGGGCTGCGCAAGGGCGGCGCCGACCAGGAGCGGGCGCGGGACGCGCTGTTCGGGCTGGGGGCGTACGTCGGTGAGGTGCTCGTGCGCCGCGCGGGGGCGGTGTGGGTGGACTTCGACGCCGACCAGCGTGCCTACTTCGGGCAGCCGACGGGCGTGCGCATGCCGGACGGGCGGGTGTGGAACCCGCTCGGCAAGGTGCTCAACCGTTTCGAAGCGGGCGGTCCGGAGGACTCGTTGCAGACCTTCTGGCTGAAGCTGCACGGGCGGGCGCGGCGGGAGCAGGCTGACCGTCGTACCGGGTGAGCGGTTCGCGTGGAGAGTCCGGTTCGTCTTCTCGGTCGCCTCCGCGTTCACCGCTGCTGTATAACCGGCCCTCGTTCCGGTCGGCCGCCGTTTTCCGGCCGTTCCTTCACTTCCCGCCGCCCATCGAAGGGTCTCTTCGTGCTGCCCTCTTCGCGTTCCCGTGCCCGTACGTGCTTCGTCGTCGCGCCGGCCGTCGCCGGTGTCCTGCTGGCGGCGTCGGCCTGTGGAGGCCCAGGTGGGGAGGGGGCAGTCGAGCAGCAGGCCGGGAGCGGGTCCGACAGTGTCGCGGTCGGGGGGTCGTCGAGTGCCTCCCCGTCGTCATCGGCATCGTCTTCGTCGTCGTCCTCGCCGTCGAAGTCCGCGTCCGCCTCTGCCTCCGCTTCATCGAAGGCCAAGGACGACGGCGGCAAGGGCAACGCCTCCGCCTCGCCGAGTACGGCCCCGGGTACGGCCGTCACCCAGCGGGCCACCACCGCGCCGCCCGCCGCCTACGCCGCCCCGAACTTCCCCGTCCCCGCCTCCCCGGGCGACGCCACCCAGCTCATCACCGTGAAGGCGAGCGGCTCCTACGCCACCGTCACCGCCTGGGCCAAGGGCACCTCGGGCTGGAAGGCGCAGTTCGGCACGAGTGCCGGCCGGGTCGGCTCCAACGGCGTCACGGACGGGGCGACGCGGCGGCAGGGGACGTACACCACGCCCTCCGGGACGTACACGCTCACCGAGGGCTTCGGGGTCGAGGCGGGCGGGACGAGCATGCCGTACCACGTCGTCAACAGCTCGGACTGGTGGGTGGAGGACCCCCAGTCCAAGTACTACAACTCGATGCACACCGCGGCGGGCGCCGACTTCCCGCTCACCGAGTCCGGCGACCGGGGCAGCGAGCATCTCATCAACTACCCGACCCAGTACGCCAAGGCGCTCGTCGTCAACTTCAACCGGTGGCCCGCCACGCCCGGTCGCGGCGCCGGCATCTTCCTGCACGTCAACGGGAAGGGGGCGACGGCCGGTTGCGTGTCCGTGCCGCGCGCCACGATGGACCGGATCATGGCCTGGATCCGGCCCGGTGCCCATCCCCGCATCGCCATCGGCTGACGACACGGGCACGGGCACGGCACGGGACAGGTGAGGACGACCTGGGAGCGCACCGGGAGCTGTGACACTTCTGTGAGGCCTGACGCTGATGACCTTGTAGGGCGTGGACACGGCCGGAGTGTGCCGCCCGACGGGGGACGCGCCACTCGTGGTGGCTACACACTCGGTACGAACGAGGACAGTCTTTGGGCCAGGGAGGGGAGCCCCGTCGCCTGCAGGCGCAGGACGGGGAGCTGGGCGCGGCTGTCGCACGGGCCCAGGACGGTGACGAGAACGCTTTCGCGGTGGCCTACCGGATCGTGCAGCCGGGCCTGCTCGGCTATCTGCGCGGCCTCGTCGGCGAGGACGCGGAGGACGTGGCCTCCGACGCCTGGCTGGAGATAGCCCGCGACCTCGGCAGGTTCCGCGGCGACGGGGCCGGGTTCCGCGGCTGGAGCGCGACCATCGCCCGCCACCGGGCCCTGGACCACCTGCGCAGGCAGCGGGTACGGCCCCGGGCGGCGGCGCTCGAACAGGACGTACTGGAGCTGCCCGGACCGCACAGCACGCACGACCAGGCTCTGGAGTCCCTCTCCACCGAGCGCGCCCTGGAACTGGTCCGGTCGCTGCCGCGCGACCAGGCCGAGGCCGTGCTGCTGCGGGTGGTCGTCGGCCTCGACGGACCCTCCGTCGCCCGCGTCCTCGGCAAGCGCCCCGGAGCGGTCCGCACGGCCGCGTACCGCGGGCTGAAACGGCTCGCCCGCCAGCTGGGCGTCCGGGACGCGGCGGACTCAGGTGTGACGGATGACGGCCCCCGGACGCTGGGGGAGTCGAAATGAACGCTGACGGCCACCAGCCGTATGGATTCTGCAGAAGCAGTGGGGCGAGGCCTCCGGCGGATCCGAGAGGCTGGGCGGGCCGCACTAGGAACAGGATCGGGAACGGACATGGGTGAACGGCACAGCGGCGACGAGCCCGGCCGCCGGCGCGGGCACCCTGGCGGCACCGTCCTCGGACCGGCACCGGCCGACCGGGCCGACCGGGACGGCCGGGACGCCGCGTTCGAGGCGCGGCTCGCCGCGGCGCTCCGCCCGGGCGCGGCCTCGGGCGGCATCGACCCCGAGGCCGAGCAGCGCGCCGTGGCCGCGTTCCGCGCCGCCCGGGACACGGGGGCGCACGCGTCGCGGACCCGGCGCCGGGACGACTGGCGGCCCCGGGAGGCGCGCGGTGCCCGGCTCTCGCTGAAGGCCACGCTCTCCGTGTTCCTCGCGAGCGTCACGCTGGGCGGTGTCGCCTTCGCCGCGATCGACTCCGTCGGATCCGCGAAGGACGACGACGGACGGCGGACGCGGCCCTCGTCGAGCGCCCCGGAGCAGCCGAGCGCGAAGCCGACCGCTCCCGAGTCCGGAGTCCCTTCGACGCGTCCCGGCCACCCGGCCACCGCGAAGGACACCCTGGCCCACTGCCGCGCCTACGAGCAGATCAAGGACCGGGGCAAGGCCCTGGAGGCGACGGCCTGGCAGCGGCTCGTCACGGCCGCGGGCGGCGAGGAGAACGTCGCCGCCTACTGCTCCGAGCAGATCGCTCTCGCCGATGGTGCGAACAAGGGCAAGAGCGACAAACCGCACAACAGCGGTAATGGGCACGGAAGTAGCGACAGCGCTAAGAGCGGTAACAGCGGCAAGGCGGACTCGAAGGCCGCCAGCTCCACCAACTCCGGTAAGTCCGGCGGGAAGAAGTGACTCCGCTCGCCCGCCGTCGAGCGTCAGGGCAACGGCCGGGGCCGCCACCCCCCACAGGAGAGGCCCCGGCCGTCGCGCTCACGGGCCGCCGTACGGCCCGTACTTCCTTCAGCGTCGAGAGTGCGTTTTCTGTCACACCTGGGCGTGTCACGAGTTAGTTGCATCTTCTACCGACCTGGACGGGGAACGGTTTCACGCCGTAACGTGCCTTTCGCGCCGACCGAAGCCAGGCGTAAAGGGAGTGCGGTGCTGGGGGACGACGCGGAGCTGACCACCGCGGTGCGTGCGGCACAGGACGGGGATGAGACCGCGTTCCGTACGGTGTACCGCGCGGTGCACCCGAGGCTGCTCGGATACGTACGCACACTCGTCGGTGACCCGGACGCCGAGGACGTCACGTCCGAGGCCTGGCTGCAGATAGCCCGGGACCTCGACCGGTTCAGCGGTGACGCGGACCGCTTCCGCGGCTGGGCCGCCCGGATCGCCCGCAACCGCGCCCTGGACCACATACGGATGCGCGGCCGCCGCCCCGCGATAGGCGGCGACGAGACGGAACTGACCGGCCGGGCCGCCGAGTCCGACACGGCCGGCGAGGCCATCGAGGCCCTGGCCACCGACAGCACCCTCTCGCTCATCGCCCGGCTCCCGCAGGACCAGGCCGAGGCGGTCGTGCTGCGCGTGGTGGTCGGCCTGGACGCCAAGTCCGCCGCCGAGACGCTCGGCAAGCGCGCGGGCGCCGTACGCACCGCCGCGCACCGCGGTCTGAAGCGGCTCGCGGAGCTGCTCGGCGACGATCCGGAATCGGCGGGCGTGCTCGACGCGCTCCCTCCCCAGCGAGAACCGCGCGGTCGTGCGGTGTCGTCCGCAACTGTGACGCATACGCGTGCGAGGACGCAGAAGGACATGTGATGGCCGACGAGCACAACAAGTGGCTTACCCGTGATACGGCGGAACGTCTGCTGCGCGGTGAGTCGCTGGAAGCCGTCGACGCCTCCTCCTCTGACCAGGCGGAACGGCTCGCGAAGGCGCTCGGCGCACTCTCCGCCGAGGCGGCTCCCGCGACCGGTGAACTCCCCGGCGAGCAGGCCGCGCTGGCCGCGTTCCGCAAGGTCCGCGAGGCGGCCGAGGCCGAGCGGACCGCCGCCGCGCTCGGCGACGGCACCCCCGGGCGCTCCGGTCTGCCCGCGCGCGGCTCCGACGCCGGCCTGGTCCGCATCGGCGCCCCGACCCGTAGCGGAATCCGCGCCCGCCGTCCGCGCTGGGCCCGCCCGGTGCGCCTCGCGCTCGCCGCGGCGGTGGCCGCGGGCACGCTCGGCGGGGTCGCCATGGCCGCCGGCAGCGGAGTGCTGCCGGTCCCGTTCCACGACGACCGCCCGGACCCCGCCGCCTCCGTCTCCGCCGCCCAGAGCCCGGGACAACCGCACACCTCGCCCACACCGCAGTCCCCGCAGGGCATCCTCCCGAGCACGGACACGCCCGACGGCGGCACCAGTGGGTCCCTCGACCCCTCCGGCGGGGCCACCGCACCCGACCAGGGCACCACGCCCGGCTCGGGCGACGCCTCCGGGAATCCCGGCACCTGGTGGCAGGTCGCCAACGCGGCCTGCCGCGACCTGAAGGATGGCAAGGAGCTGGGCTCCGACCGCAGGCGGGCCCTGGAGGGCCTGGCGGGCGGCTCCTCGCGGGTCACCGCGTACTGCAAGTCCGTTCTCGCGGGCCAGTACGGCTCCGGCGGTACGGGCAAGGGCACCGGCGACGACGAGGGCGGCAAGGGCAACGCGAACGGCGGCGGCGAAGGCAGGGACAAGGGCAAGGGCAAGGACAAGGGCGACGAGAACGGCCAGGGCGGTGACGACGACGGTCACCCGGGCCGGGGTCACGGCCACCGCCACGACCGCCGGGGCCGCGCCGCCAGCCCCGCACCCTCTGCCTTCGCACCCACGGGCGCGGACCGGAAGGCCACGGGTCCGGTGCCCACGCCGAGCCCGTCGTACACCGCGCTCTGAGTTCTGCCCCGCCCCTGCCCCCCCTACCCCGCCTCTGACCTGCGATTTTGTCGGCCGCGAAAATTTTTCCGCCAAGGGTGTGACGTTTCCGGGCCCCGCGACGCAGTAGAGAGTGAGCCGACTGGTCATCGGCCGTAGCACTGAGCCGGGGTTCCCCCCGTACCCGTGGCTCGTGCACCTGGCGCGGGCGGGACACGTTCCCCCGGTCCCGCCCGCGCCCCAAATCCTCACCAGTAGACGACGACCTTGTCGCCGATCCCCACCTGCGCGAACAGCCGCGCGATCGCCGCCTCGTCCCGCACGTTGACGCATCCGTGCGAACCGCCCGCGTACCCGCGCGCCGCGAAGTCGTAGGAGTAGTGCACCGCCTGGCCGCCGCTGAAGAACATCGCGTACGGCATCGGGGAGTGGTAGAGCGTCGACACATGGTGCCGTGACTTCCAGTAGACGTGGAACACACCCTCGCGGGTGGGGGTGTACTGGGTGCCGAAGCGGACGGAGACCGTCTCGACCGTGCGCCCGTCGATCATCCAGCGCAGCGTCCGGCTGGTCTTGCTGATGCACAGCACCCGGCCGGTCAGACAGCGCGGGTCGGGCGCGGCGGCCGGCTGACCGCCCATCAGGTACAGCTCCCACTGGCCCGGCCGATGCGTCATGGCCAGCAGCCGCTGCCAGGTGACGGTGTCCAGCTCACCGGTCCGCGGCAGCCCGCGCTTGCCCTGGAAGCCCCGGACGGCCTGCTCGGTCAGATCGTCGTACGTCCCCGTCGGCCCGTCGAACAGCCAGGCGACCTGGCGGAGCCGGGCCTGCAGCTCACGCACGCCCGGGCCGCTGTCCCCGCGCGACCACAGCACCCGGGGCGCGGGCCGGGCGGGCTGGGCGGCGGGCGTCCGCTCGGCCGTCCGGGTGGGGTCGGGGGCGGGGCTGGAGGGCAGCTGGACCTGCACCGGCGAGTGGTGCTTGCCGTCGGCGTCCGGAGGCTGCACGGTGCAGCCGCAGAGCGCGGCGAGGGCGGCGGCCGAGACGAGTAGAGCGGCTGGTCTCCCCGGGATCCTCATGCCGGGGATGCTTCCCCGCGTGACCGCCGCCGAACTACGGGGCATGGTGAGGGGGGATAAAACCTGGACAAAACGCGGATGAGACGTACTGCGGAGGCATCCATGGCGCGTGAGTCGGAGTCGGGACTGCCGATCGAGCCGGTCTACGGACCGGCGGACCTGACCGGCTGGGACCCGGACACGAAGCTGGGCGAACCGGGGGCGTACCCGTACACCCGCGGGGTGTACCCGACCATGTACACCGGCCGCCCCTGGACCATGCGCCAGTACGCCGGCTTCGGCACGGCGGTGGAGTCCAACGCCCGCTACCGGCAGCTGATCGCGCACGGCACCACCGGTCTGTCCGTCGCCTTCGACCTGCCCACCCAGATGGGCCACGACTCCGACGCGCCCCTCGCGCACGGCGAGGTCGGCAAGGTGGGCGTGGCGATCGACTCGGTCGAGGACATGCGGGTGCTCTTCGACGGCATCCCGCTGGACCAGGTCTCGACGTCCATGACGATCAACGCCCCGGCCGCCCTGCTGCTGCTCCTCTACCAGCTGGTGGCGGAGGAACAGGGCGTCCCGGCGGACCGTCTCACCGGCACCATCCAGAACGACGTCCTGAAGGAGTACATCGCGCGGGGGACGTATATCTTCCCGCCGAAGCCCTCCCTGCGCCTGACCGCCGACATCTTCAAGTACTGCACCGCCGAGATCCCGAAGTGGAACACGATCTCGATCTCCGGCTACCACATGGCGGAGGCGGGCGCCTCCCCCGCGCAGGAGATCGCCTTCACGCTCGCGGACGGCATCGAGTACGTCCGCACGGCGGTCGCGGCCGGCATGGACGTCGACGACTTCGCACCCCGCCTCTCCTTCTTCTTCGTGGCCCGTACGACGCTGCTGGAGGAGGTCGCCAAGTTCCGCGCGGCGCGGCGGATTTGGGCGCGGGTGATGAGGGAGGAGTTCGGGGCGAAGAACCCCAAGTCGCTGATGCTCCGCTTCCACACGCAGACGGCGGGCGTGCAACTGACGGCCCAGCAGCCGGAGGTGAACCTGGTCCGGGTCGCCGTCCAGGCGCTGGCGGCGGTCCTCGGCGGCACCCAGTCCCTCCACACCAACTCCTTCGACGAGGCCATCGCCCTCCCGACGGACAAGGCGGCCCGGCTCGCCCTGCGCACCCAGCAGGTCCTGGCCTACGAGACCGACGTACCGGCGACGGTCGACCCCTTCGCCGGCTCCTACGCGGTCGAGAAGCTGACCGACGACGTCGAGGCGGCCGCGCTGGACCTGATGCGAAGGGTCGAGGACCTCGGCGGTGCGGAGGCGGCGATCGAGCGGGGCTTCCAGAAGGCCGAGATCGAGCGCAACGCGTATCGCATCGCCCAGGAGACGGACTCCGGCGAGCGGGTGGTCGTGGGCGTCAACCGCTTCCAGCTGGACGAGGAGGAGCCGTACGAGCCCCTGCGGGTGGACCCGGCGATCGAGGCACGGCAACGGGAGCGCTTGGCCAGGCTGCGCTCCGAGCGGGATCAGGGGGTGGTCGATTCGGCCCTGGCCGCGCTGAAGAAGGCGGCGGAGGGGGAGGAGAACGTGCTGTATCCGATGCGAGAGGCGTTGCGGGGGCGGGCGACGGTGGGGGAGGTGTGCAACGCGCTGCGGGAGGTTTGGGGGAGTTATGTGCCGACTGATGCGTTCTAGATGACCCCGCCCCCGTCCGCTACAAGCGAGGCCAGACCGTGCTGGTCCCAGACTGGCTGTCGTACCCCCGTGCGACACTCCTTCTCATGTTCGGCGTCATCGATCTCCCCACCTATCTGGCCGGTCTCGTCCTGATCGTCCTGCTCCCCGGCCCCAACTCCCTGTACGTGCTCTCCGTCGCCGCCCGCCGCGGAGTCCGGGCCGGCTACACCGCCGCAGCCGGCGTCTGGTGCGGGGACACCGTGCTGATGACGCTGTCCGCCGCCGGAGTCGCCTCGCTGCTCCAGGGCAACGCCGTGCTGTTCGGGATCGTGAAGTACGCCGGTGCCGGTTATCTGACCTGGCTGGCGATCGGGATGCTGCGGTCCGCGTGGGGGATGTGGCGGACCCGGCGGGAGAAGGCCGTGGAGGAGGTCGCGACGGTGGCCTCGGCCGAGGAGCGGCCCTTCCGGCGGGCCTTCGTCGTCAGCCTCTTCAACCCCAAGGCGATCCTCTTCTTCGTCGCCTTCTTCGTGCAGTTCGTGGACCCGGGGTACGCCTACCCGGCCCTCTCCTTCGTCGTCCTCGGTGCCTTCGCGCAGCTGGCCAGCTTCCTCTACCTCAGCGCGCTGATATTCGGCGGCACCCGCCTGGCCGCAGCCTTCCGCCGCCGCAAGCGCCTGTCGGCCACGGCCACCTCGGCGGCGGGCGCCCTGTTCCTCGGGTTCGCGGTGAAGCTGTCGCTGGCCAGCGCGTAGGCCTTAGCGGCAGCCGACCCGGTCGAGATACGCGGTCAGTCCGTCCGTCGAGTCGCCCGCCCAGCCGACGTACCCGTCCGGGCGGACCAGGAAGACACCGGGGCCGTACGACTCCGGGGCCGCCGGGAGGGCGCGAACCCCGGCAACGGGTGTCGTCGCGCCCAGCAGCGTCCAGTGCGGCCCCTGGAACGCGTCGAAGAGGCGTACGCCGTCCACCGTGCCGTCGGATGCGCGGTCGCCTGCCCGTACCCCGGACGGGACGGCCCGGGTCTCCTCGCTGAGGGACGACTCCGGGTACCCGAGCCCGAGCTGCACCGTCGCCTTCCCCCGCTGCACCTCCCCGCGGTGCACGCCCGTGGACAGGCCCAGCATGGCCGCGGCGTTGGGGCGTCGTTCCTCCTCGTAGGTGTCGAGGAGGGACTCCGGAGCCCCGCCGCGCAGCACCGCGCCCAGCTTCCAGCCCAGGTTGTACGCGTCCTGGACGCTGGTGTTCAGGCCCTGCCCGCCGGCCGGTGAGTGAAGGTGCGCGGCGTCGCCCGCGAGGAACACCCGGCCCACCCGGAACCGGTCCGCCAGCGCGGTCCGCGGCCGGAACTCCGAGGCCCAGCGCAGCTCGGTGACGTCCTCGGCGTCGAGGTGCGTGTACGCGGCGACCAGCCCCCGGATGCCGTCGAGGGACAGGTCGAACTCCGTGCCTTCCGGAAGCCTGCCGGCCAGCTGGAAGTCGTCCGTACCGGCGAGCGGGCACAGCGCCACCCCGGTGCCGTCGGCCGCGGGGAAGGTGTGCCAGTACTCCCGGTCGAGACCCTTCAGCCGCAGGTCCGCGACCAGGAACGGGTTCGGGTCCACCGTCTCCCCGGCCATGCCCACGCCCACCGCACGCCGCACCGCCGAACGCCCGCCGTCGGCCGCGACGACATACCGCGCGCGGACGGTCGTACCGTCGGCGAACCGCACGCTCACGCCGTCCGCGTCCTGCTCCAGGCCCGTCACCTCGCGCCCGAAGCCGACCTCGCCGCCCAGCTCCACCAGCCGCGCGTACAGGATCTCCTGCGTCCGCCACTGCGGAACCATCCACGGCTCGGTGTACGGTGCACCCTCGTCCGCCGCCACGGCCTCGAACATCGGCTGCTCGCCGAGCCGCTCGCCGTCCTTCCAGATCGTCCGCACCGGGTAGGAGCCGCCGGCCGCGCGGATCGCGTCCAGCACGCCGAGGTCCTCGAAGACCTCCTGGGTGCGCGGCTGGATCCCCTTGCCGCGCGAGCCGGGGAAGAGCCCCTCCGCCCGCTCCACGACCAGCGCGTCCACACCGCGCCGGGCGAGGTCGACGCCGAGGGTGAGGCCGGTCGGACCGGCCCCCACGATCAGTACATCCATGACAAATCTCCTTAACGCCGTTAAGTACCGTCGCCCATGAGCGTGCCCTTAACGCTGTTAAGCTGTCAAGCGTGAGTACGGAACGACGCGCGCCCCTGGACCGCACACGGGTCGCGGACACGGCGCTGCGGCTGCTGAACGAGGTCGGCCTCGACGGGCTGACCCTGCGTGCCATCGCCAAGGAGCTGGACGTCAAGGCCCCGGCGCTGTACTGGCACTTCAAGGACAAGCAGGCGCTGCTCGACGAGATGGCGACGGAGATGTACCGGCGGATGGTCGCCGGTACGGCGCTCGATCCCGCCGACAGCTGGCAGGAGCGGCTGCTCAGGACCAGCCGTGGTCTGCGCGCCGCCCTGCTCGGCTACCGCGACGGTGCCAAGGTCTTCAGCGGCTCACGCTTCACGGGCACGGACCACGCCCGCGAGATGGAGGCGCACCTGCGCGTCCTCACGGGCGCCGGCTTCACCCTGGTGCAGGCGGTCAACGCGGCGCGGACCATGAACGTGTTCACCATCGGGTTCGTCACCGAGGAGCAGGGCGTGCAGCCCCTCCCGGGCGAGCGCCGGGAGGGGTACGACATCGAGGAGCGCGCCCGGCGCATGGCCGACTTCCCGCTCGCGGCCGAGGCCGGAAAGGTGCTCTTCGACGACTACGACCAGCAGTTCGAGGAAGGGCTGGCGCTGGTGATCGCGGGCATCGAGGCCCGGTACGGGATCGGCTGAGCGGGCGGTCAGCTCCGGGCCGCGCGCGCCTTGCGTATCGCCCGCGTGACGACCGGCGGCAACAGGTCCACGGCGACCCGGCGGACCCGGCTGCCCCGGCGGGGCGCGGGCCGGGCGGGCGGTGCCGCAGGAGCGGGAGCGGGTGCCGGTGCGGACACCGCTGCCGGCGTCGGCTCCGGCGCCTTCGCTGCCTCCGACGCCTTGGCCGCCACCGCGTGCTTCGAGGGCGGGAACACCGGCGCCGGCATCCCCTTCGACTTCAGGCGGACGATCCGGTGCCCCGCGGCCTCCTGGACGCTCAGGTGGCAGTCGGACCGCTCCCGCGCCATGGCCAGCAGCGCCTCCTGGACCGGCTCGGGATCGCCCCAGGTGCCGTAGAGCTTCTGCGTGCTCAGGCAGATGGGGTGCAGGCCGCGGTTGAGCACGGCCTCCCAGGTGGCTATGGACACGCCGGGCGTGTGCTCGGAGCGGAAGTCGTCGAGGACGACGATGCCGTCGGGCAGCAACAGGTCGTGGGCCGCCCCGATGTCGTCGTGCACATGCTCGTACAGATGCGAGGCGTCGATGTGCACGAACCGGCAGGAGCGGGCCTCGACCTCGGCGGGCACCAGGGAGCTGGGTCCCTGGAGCACCCGGGGCAGTTCGTCGTGGAAGGAGCGGTAGTTCTCCTCGAAGACGCGCCGGGTCAGCGCACTGTAGGACTTGGTCGACTCGGCCCGGTTGGCGTCGTCCGGGGCGTCGCCCTCGAAGAGGTCGCACACGGTGTACCGCTCGCCCGGCTGCTGGTGCCGGCCGATGAAGATCGCGCTCTTGCCCATGTAGACACCGACCTCCAGGAGGTCGCCGCGGGTCCCGCCGGCCTCCTGCCGGTTCAGGAACCACTCGAAGAGCAGCTGGTCGAGGACCGGGAACCAGCCGGGCACGTCGTCGAGTCGGTGGGGCGGTCGCATCGCTTCCTGGATGGTGGCCATGAGGCGGAGGCACTCCCTCGGTACGGCAGTCTGTGGGTTCTCTGCGGAAAGCCTGTGGCGCGGGGGGCGGGGCACTACGGTGCCTGCCCCCGGGGCCGGTTCAAAACCCAAGGCGAGATGAACGGCTGCCCAACTTCCGGCCACGGAGTGTTCGCTTCAGCTTCGGGCCGAGCGGCTTCTCCACGAAGCGGTGCATCAGCCACGCCAGCAGCAGCATGCCGAGCACCGTCGCCCCGAGCGTCGGCCACGCGGGCAGGCCCAGGCCCCGGTGCAGCACCCGGATGACGAACCAGCCCAGGTGCTCGTGGACCAGGTAGAACGGGTACGTCAGCGCGCCCGCCGTGGCCAGCCAGGGCCAGTTCGCCCGGCGGGTCCAGCCCAGCGCCACGGCCGCCACGGCCGCGAAGGCGAGCGTGACGATCAGCAGGATGACGTACGGGCTGCGCACGAAGTCGCCGTGCGCACCCGTGTGCCACAGCCCGCGCGTGGCGTTGCTCTGCCCGAGCAGCCAGGAGGCGGCCACGATCCCCCACAGCAGCAGGTCGCCGCCGAAGCGGTGGATCAGGTAGAGAGCGAGACCGCCGACGAAGAAGGGGGCGTGGTCCGGCATGACCAGCTGGTCCGTCAGCGCGTTGCCCGATGTGCGGCACACCGCAGCCGCCAGCGTCCACACACAGCAGAACAGCACCACCCGGCGGTAGGTGACCCCGCGCGCGACGACGAACAGGGCGAACAGCGCGTAGAAGCGGACCTCGACCCAGAGCGTCCAGCACACGCCCAGTACGCGCGAGGCACCCATGGGCTGTTGCAGCATCGTCAGGTTGACCAGGAACTCGTCCAGGCGGACCGGGTGCACGACGGCCGGCAGGGCGAGGGCCGCTCCGGTGACGAGCACCAGGGCGACCCAGTAGGCGGGATAGAGGCGGGCGACGCGGGAGCGGAAGAAGTCGCCGAGGGTACGGCCCCAGCCGCTCATGCAGATGACGAAACCGCTGATGACGAAGAAGAACTGGACGCCGAGGCAGCCGTACGTGGCCACCTGGGACAGGGTCGGGAAGACGCGGGCCGGTGTCTGGTGCCAGGACGCGGAGACCGTGCCGCCGCGTCCGGCGTAGTGGTAGAGGCAGACCATCAGCGCGGCCACGAGCCGCAGGCCGTCCAGGGCGAGCAGGCGGCCCCGGCGTGGTGGGACGGGGGCCGTTCCGGGCGTGGGGGGAGCGGAGGCGGGAGCGGTGACAAGGGTGGGGGATGAAGCAGCCATGATGCTCGGCGCCTACCCGAAGATGCGTTGATCATCTCGGGTGCTTCTGTGAAAGTCCCCGGCATGAGGGAGCCGTTCCGCCGTCACCTGGGTGAATCACAGGAATGACGTGATTGACCGTCTAACCATTCTCTTACCTGTTCGGATTCGTTAACCCGTTGGTCGCTTTGACTTCCTAGTTTCTCCATCCACCCCCACGCTTTCGCAAACCGACGGCATGTCGCCGTAAACACCGTATTTGCTTGGCAAAATCAGGAGAGCTATGACGAGGGTCCAGAACCGGCGGACACCTGCGCGTGGAGGAGAGCTGGAGGACTGCCTGCGCGCCTGCGCCGTGCACAGCGGCAAACTCGTGGGCAGCCTCGACCGCCGCCGCACGGAACTGGCCGAGCAGCTGCGCAAGTTGCTCGTGGTGTTCAGCACCACCGGCACGTCCGCTCCCGCACCCGCCCCGGCCCAGGGCGCGACCGCTCTGCTCAAGCGCGCCGTCAAGGGAGCCGCCGCCCCCGCCGGCAGCATCCCGGCCGACCTGCTGGACGCCCTGCTCGCCGTCGGCAACAAGGCCCTCGAGTGCGGCTACGACGACGAGCTGAACCTCGCCCTGCAGATCAGCGACACCGTCCTCGCCGAGCGCAAGAACTCCCGCGCCGGCTGGCGGCTGCGCGCCCGCGCCCTGGAGGCGCTCGGCGACGAGCCCGAGGCCGTCCAGGCCTACGAGCGCTACCTGGAACTGACCAGCGAGGACGGATTCGGCGTGGCCGCCCGGATCACGGGGCTGCGCCGCGCCGCCGAACGCGAACGCGAACTGCTCGCCCTGCTGCGGCGCCAGTGCCCGCGCGCCGCCGACTTCGCCCGCGGCCCCGCCACCGACGTGTGGGCCGAGGGCCTGGCCCTGCACGCCCTCGGCGACTGGGACGCGGCCGAGCCCCGGCTGGTCGGCGCCCTGCTCGCGCTGTCCGCCGACGAGGCCCCGGTGGCCGACCGGCAGGAACTGCTCAGCCAGTACCTCGACCTGCGCACCGGGATCGCCGCCGACCCCACCGCCCTCACCGAGGCCGTCGCCCTCTACGCCGAGCAGCGCCGCATCCGGATGCGCGGCCCGGTCGCCGACCCCACCGTCGGCGGGGTGCAGTGGATCAGCCTCGGCGAGTTCCGCAACCGGATCGCCGGCAAGTCGATCTGCCTGATCGCCAACTCCGGCCGGGTGGGCGAGAGTTCGATGGGCACCCAGATCGACGACTACGACCTCGTCGTCCGCTTCAACTCGTACCGCATCGACCCCAGGAACACCGGCAGCCGTACCGACATCCACGCCACCATCCACAAGCACGGCTTCAACTGGGACCGGCCGGTGACCACCCGGCTCGTCTTCGGCGGGGTCTCCGGCGACTGGAAGCACTCGCTGCGCAACCGGCTGGTGCCCGGCGCCCAGCAGTACCTCGGTGACGAGTCGCTGCGCTGGCCCGTCCGGAACATCGGCCGGCTCGGCAACGACGTCTGGTCCGGCATCCCGACCACCGGCTTCAACATGCTGTGGCTGCTGGACTTCCTGGACGTCAGCCCGACCCTGGACCTGATCGGCTTCGACTTCTACGAGAGCGGCGCCTACCGCGTCCAGGAGGCCATGAAGCTCGCCATCACCTCCGTGCACGAATACACCAGCGAGAAGGCATGGGTCATGGAGCGGGCCCAGAGCGTGACCGACATGAGGATATCCCTGCGATGACCACCTTCACCCCGGTAGCACCGGAGACCTCCGCGCACCTCCTCACCGGCAGACGGCGCATCGCCTTCGCGAGCTTCGTCGACGAGAACTACCTGCCCGGCTTCCTCGTCCTGCTGCGCAGCCTCGCCCTGTCCAACCCGGGCGTCTGCGAGGACTTCGTCGTCCTGCACGACGACCTGAAGCCCTCCTCCGTCGCCCGCATCCGCGCCCTGCACCCGCGCATCGTGCTGCGCCGCGTCGACGCCGAGCACTACGACTCCTACGTCAAGGGCGACCAGGACAACTACCTGGTCCGCAAGGCCTACTTCATCCTCGACATCTTCAAGCTGCGCGACTACGACACCGTCATCACCCTGGACACCGACATGGTCGTCCTCGGCGACCTCGGTGAACTCCTCCAGCTGCGCGAGGGATTGGCTGCCGTACCGCAGTTCTTCTACGGGCAGCACAAGCTCAACTCCGGGCTGCTGGTCATCCAGCGCGAGTACCTGTCCGACGCGTTCTGCGCGAAGATCGACCAGGTCGGGCGCAGCGGCTCCTACGAACTCGACAAGCACGACCAGGGCATCCTCAACGCCGTCCTCGACGGGGACTTCGTCCGCCTGGACGCCCGCTACAACTTCGTCAAGCGGCGGCTCTCCGGCGACCTGCCGGTCCCCGACGACACCGCGATCCTGCACTTCACCGGCCGGCACAAGCCCTGGCAGGGCGGTGAGGCCGGGTACGCGCAGGCCGAGGAGCGCTGGCGCGAGTTCGAGCTGGGCGACGCCGAGTTCCACGCGGCCTACCTGTCCAAGGGCAACCTCCACCACGACCTGCTCGTGCACTACGGCACCCCGCACGTACGGCGCACCGGTGACGTGGAGGCCGCCCGCAAGGTCGCCGCCGCCCACATCACCGCCGGTGAGTACCAGGACGCCGTGGACCTCCTCGGCAGCGTCCGCATCCCGCTGGACGAGGCCTGGCCGCACGAGGTGCTCGGGCACGCCCTGATGAGCGTCTCCCGCCACGAGGAGGCGAAGACCCAACTGCTGCTGGCCACCGCCGCCCCCAACCGGGCCGCCACCGCCTACGCCCGCCTCGCCCAGATGGCCTGGGTGCACGGCGACAACGCCGAGGCCCTGAAGTACGCCACCGCCGGCCTCACCGTCGACCCCACCCACCGCTCCAGCCGGCTGTGGGCCCAGCGCGCGGCCGCGGTACCCAGCCAGGAGCAGGGCGCCGCCGAGGACCAGCTCGCGCACGTGGCCTTCTACATGGACCGGCAGGGCAACGCGGGCGACAAGCTGCTGCCCGAGACGGTCCGGCTCGCCTTCGGCCCCGACACCACCTCCCGGCGCTGGCACTCCGTCCACGCCCACCGGCTGTTCGACCCGGCCGCCCTGGAGCGGGTCAACGCCCGGCGCGGCCTGGTCATCGGCGGCGGCGGACTGTTCATCCCGGACACCATGCCCAACGGCAACAGCGCCTGGCAGTGGAACGTCCCGGACGAGCACCTGCGCGCCATCGACGTGCCGATCATGGTCTTCGCGGTCGGCTTCAACGCCTTCGACGGGCAGTCGTACCGGGCCCGGCGGTTCAACGAGAGCCTGCGCCTGCTGGTCGAGAAGGCCGCGTTCTTCGGTCTGCGCAACCACGGCTCCATCGCCAAGGTCCGCTCGCTGCTCCCGCCCGAGCTGCACGACAAGGTCGTCTTCCAGCCCTGCCCGACCACGGTCATGCGTCAGCTGGTCCCCGGCTGGAGCGACCCGCTGCACCGCGAGGACACCGTCCTGCTGAACGCCGCCTACGACCGCGCGGGCCTGCGCTTCGGCCACGACTACGGACACTTCCTCGCCGAGCTGGCGAAGGCCGTCCGCGCGATCGGCGCCCACACCGAGGTGCGGTGCGTCGCCCACTCCCTGGACGACGAGCGCATCGCCTTCGACCTGCGCCGCGAGCACGGGATCTCGCTGCCGGTGATCCCGATGTACGACTTCTCCAACGACGAGATCCGCGCGACGTACGCCAGGACACGCCTGGTCATCGGCATGCGCGGGCACGCCGGAATGATCCCCTTCGGCGTCGGCACGCCCATCGTCAGCCTGATCTCGCACCCGAAGATGGCGTACTTCCTCAGCGACATCGAGCGCCCCGAGTGGGGTGTCTCCGTCCACGAGAAGAACCTGGGCGCACAGCTCACCGAGCGGGCGCTGCACATCCTGGACCACCACAGCCGGACCGTCGCCGACGTGCACGACCGGCAGGAGCTGCTGTGGAAGGTCACGCAGGAGAACGCGGCCCGGATCCGGACGATCCTGGGCCGCTGAGAAAGCAGGAAGGGCGGGCCCGGTGCGGGGCCCGCCCTCACGGGGGGTCAGCCTTACGGTGGGTTCAGCGACGTACGACCCGGCGCAGATTGCGCGCCTTGCGCGCCACCCGGCGGACCGTGGCGTTGCGCGGGATGAACGACAGCTGGGAGGGCACCCCGCCGGGCAGCGCCAGCGAGGTCAGACGCTTGCGCTTGAAGTAGCGCAGGGTCTGCGCGTTCAGGTTCCCCGCGAGGTACCGCTCGGTCTCCGCACGCAGCCTGGGCAGGATCTTCGGCTGCATCGCGAAGCCCACCGCACGCACCAGCGCGCCCAGCGCCTCGACGTCCATGTCCTTGCGCTGCTCGGTGACCGCTTCGCCGTCGGTCAGCTCGGGCAGCAGCGCGTCGACGACGGTGACCGGGATCCGGTTGCTGTTCTCGAACGGCGTCAGCCGCTCCAGCAGCAGGTCCGTGCCGACCCGGGCGACCGGCAGGCCGTACAGCGCGGAGGCGGTGAGCAGCGCGGTGGAGAAGCAGCCGACGACCAGCGCGGGACGCATCCGCTGGTACAGCACCTCGGCGAGGACCGGCGTGTCGAGCACGGTGAGGTCCACCTTGAGCTTCTCCGCCTCCTGCTCCAGGCTGCGGGTGAAGCGGGCCGGAGCGGAGGGGTGCGGCTTGAACACCACCTTGGTGTGGCCGAGCTGGACAGCCCCCTTCAGCATCCGCACATGCAGGTTCTCCTCCTGCTCGGCGGTGAGGATGTCCAGCGCGGAGAGGTACTGGCCGAGCAGCAGCGCGGGCTCCTCGATCTCGGGCAGGTCGTCGCCGAGCGGGGCGAGTTCGGCCAGCACCTTGGTGAAGGCCTGGGTCGGCACGATCTCGCCCGGGACGCCGAACTCGGTGAGCAGCAGCGGCTTCAGGCCCGGCACCAGGTCGAGGTGGAGCACCCGGTCCACGCGGGTGCCGACCAGCGGGTCGATCTTGTTGCGGGTCGGGCCGTAGCTCATCAGGCCGTCGGCGTAGACGGTGACCAGGGCGCCGGTGAAGATCTGGGCGAGCGCCAGCGACGGATTGACCTGGATCGACTCGACGGCCAGTTCCACGTCGTCGTCGCCCAGGTGCCACTCGTGGCGCAGATACCGCTCCCACAGCGGCATGTCGTCCACCCGGGGCGCCCAGCCGCCGGGGTGGAACGGGAAGATCGTCTCGTTGTACAAGATCACGTCGTCGAAGCGCTCGCGCAGCCGCTCGAAGCCGGGCATCTCGTCCAGGCCGGGCGTGGTCTCGGGCGTCGCCGCGTTGTTGCAGACCAGCAGGATGCGCCGGCCGGCCGGGCCGAAACAGCCCGAGTCCAGGGCGGCGGCGAGCGTCGCCGTGCCGTACAGGGTCGACGCCTGGAAGATCTGGGTGGTCACGCGGCGACCCCCGTCGAGGCGGGACGGCGGCGCAGCCGGCGCAGCTTGGTGGCGCGCTGCAGGTCCATGGAGTCCAGCGCCTCGTCCAGCACGTCCTGCGGCATGCGCTGCAGCGCCCCGGCGCTCAGGGATTTCAGTTTCTTCGCCACCGCGGGCTCGAACCTTTCGATGGATCCCAGGTGATGGGAAATGATGGCGCAATACGTGCGTACGGCCTTCGGCAGGAGCGCGTCGGCTTCCGGGTCGGCGGCTGTTTCCGCGATCACCTGATCGAACGCGCGAATGAAATCGAGCTGCCGGACATCGCCGATCTGGGTGAGTGACGAGGCGACTCCGCGCCGGTAGAACACACCGAGCATGCTCACCGCGGCGAAGGATTCCGCCTCCCGGTGCAGCTTCCAGATCCACGGCCGGTCCTCGGCCGTGCGCAGCCCGTCGGTGAAGTGCAGCAGACCCCTGTCCACCAGCCGGCGGTGGTAGATGCCCGCCCAGGCGAAGGCGTAGTCCACGGAGGTGGACCGGTCGGCGGGCAGGATCGCCTCGCGCGGGTTCAGCACCACGTTCCGCCGGCCGACCGGCACCCGGTGCACGGTGCGCGACCGCGCCGTGCACTGCACATGATCGGTGCGCAGGAAGTCGCAGCCAAGATCGTCCATGGCGCTGACCAGCTTCGGGAAGTAGCCGGGGGCGAGCCAGTCGTCGCCGTCCAGGAAGGTCAGGTACTCGCCGCGCGCCCGGTCGATACCGGTGTTGCGGGCGGTCGCCAGCCCTCCGTTCTGCTCGTGCCGGACGAGGACCGCGCCTGGCAGCTCGCGCTCCGCGCGCGCGAGAATCTCTGGTGTCCCGTCGCGGGAACAGTCGTCGACGAGAATGAATTCGAAGTCCTCACGCGCGTTCGCACTGAGGCTCCTCAGGGTGTCGGGCGCGTATTGCTGCACGTTGTAGAACGGCACGATGACGGAGAGCTTGACCACGTCACGGACGTTAGGGCGAAGCCCGTCATGTGTCTTGACCGTTGCCTTGATGCCAGGTGAACGACGCGTGGCGAAGCTGTGAACCGGGCTATTTTCCGGCCCGATCACGGCCTGATTCGCCATTCGGCGATGTGCTGTTAACCGTTTGTTGCATTCGGGTTGGGCGGAACCTCGGAATGCCTTCCTAGCGTCTTCGGCGTGCCAGCAAGTGCAACGAAGTCCCTGCGGGTCGCCGTCCTCGCGGATTCCGACACCCGATGGAAGTGGGGCGCGCTCACCGCGCAGCGCGTCACCCCCACGGGCGCCGAGATCCGGCTCGACGGCTACCTCCTGCGCGGACGAGCCACCCCCACCCCCCGCCAGCTCGAAGAGGTCGGCGTCCACGCGGACTCCCTCCGCGAGGTGACCGGCGTCGAGTTCCTGCGCGCGATGAGCGAGCAGTCGTACGACGTCCTCGTCGTCGCCCTCGTCGGCGGCGGTGTGCAGGCGATGCTGCACGGGCTGCGCAACGCCTGGGGCTCCGGGAAGCGTCCCGTCGTCGTCACCGGCTATGTCGGCGTCGTCTACGAGAAGCTCGCCGACGGGCTGCTGCTGCGGCACGGCGCGGACCTCGTCCTCGCCAACTCCCGCCACGACGCGGACCGTTTCCGCGCCGTGTACGAGGGGGTCGGCGCCGACGCCTCCGCGGTGACCGAGGTCGCGCTGCCGTTCCTCGGCGGAGAGCCGTACACCGGTGAACACGAGCCCTACACGGTCGTGTTCGCGGCCCAGCCCTCCGTCCCGGACAGCCGCAAGGACCGTACGTACCTGCTCAACCGGCTGATCGGGCACGCCCGGAAGCACCCCGAGCGGGAGGTGCTGCTGAAGCTGCGCTCCAAGCCCGGCGAACACACCACCCACATCGAGGAGCTGCCGTACCAGAAGCTGGTCCAGGGCAAGGACCTGCCCGCCAACTTCCGCCTGGTGTACGGCCACATGGGCGAGGTACTCGACCGCACCGACCTGCTGGTCACGGTCAGCTCCACGGCCGCCCTGGAAGCCCTGCACCGCCGCATCCCGACGGTCGTCCTGACCGACCTGGGCGTGCGCGAGGTGCTCGGCAACCACCACTTCACCGGCTCCGGGTGCCTCGCCTCCTGGGACCAGCTGGACGCCGGACACCGCCCGGCGCCGAACGAGGAATGGGTCGCCCGGCAGGGTGTCGCCGCCGACGGCTCCTACGCCACCGCCTTCGACACGGCCCGCGAGCGCATCGCCAAGCTGCTGGACCGCCCAGGGGGGCTGCCGCCCCTCACCCCCTACTACACACCCGAGACCGCGCCCGGCTACCTGCCCGGCATCCTCGCCCGCCACCACCTCGGCCCCGACGGCGCCCCGCTGCCCGGCGCGCCCGCCGCCGACAAGGAGCCGGGACCCGTCCGCCAGATCGTGCGCCGGGCCGCGCGCGGTGCCTACCGCCACGGCGTGCAGCGCGTGGCCCCCGTGATCCGACGGATGGGGGAGCTGTGACCCTTCAAGGAGTAAATCCCGTGTCCGACAAAGCAGTTGTGGTGCGCCGTGTCCTGGCGGTGATCCCCGCGCGTGGTGGCTCCAAGGGAGTGCCCGCCAAGAACCTCGCCCCCATCGGCGGCGTCCCGCTGGTCGCCCGGGCGGTCCGCGAGTGCCTGGCCACCCGGCTCGTCACGGACGTGGTGGTCTCCACCGACGACCAGGCCATCGCGGCCGCGGCGCGTGAGGCGGGCGCCGAGGTCGTGCTGCGCCCGGCCGCCATCGCCGGCGACACCGCCACCTCCGAGGCGGCCGTCCTGCACGCGATGGACGCCCACGAGGCCCTGCACGGAGCCCCCGTCGACGTCGTCCTGCTCGTGCAGTGCACCAGCCCCTTCCTGGTCCGCGAGGACGTCGACGGCGTCGCCGGCGCGGTGGCCGAGCAGGGCGCGGACACCGCCGTGACCGTCGCCCCCTTCCACGGCTTCGTCTGGCGCCACTCCGACGAGGCGGGCGAGGGCGGCTTCGGCGTCAACCACGACAAGTCCTTCCGCCCGCGCCGCCAGGACCGCCCCCAGGACTTCCTGGAGACCGGCGCCGCCTATGCGATGGACGCGGCCGGCTTCCGCAAGCACCAGCACCGCTTCTTCGGCCGTACGGAACTCGTCCGCACCGACCCCGCGCGCGTGCTGGAGATCGACGACCCGCACGACCTGGCCCGCGCCCGCGCGCTGGCCCCCCTCTTCGACGCGGACCGCCCCGGTTCGCTCCCCACCTACGACGACATCGACGCCGTAGTCCTCGACTTCGACGGCACCCAGACCGACGACCGGGTGCTGATCGACTCCGACGGACGGGAGTTCGTCTCCGTGCACCGCGGAGACGGACTCGGCATCGCCGCCCTGCGCAAGAGCGGGCTGCGGATGCTGATCCTGTCCTCGGAACAGAACCCGGTGGTCGCCGCCCGCGCCCGGAAGCTGAAGCTCCCGGTGCTGCACGGCATCGACCGCAAGGACCTCGCACTGAAGCAGTGGTGCGAGGAGCAGGGCATCGCGCCGGAGCGCGTGCTCTACGTCGGCAACGACGTCAACGACCTCCCGTGCTTCGCCCTCGTGGGCTGGCCCGTGGCGGTCGCGAGCGCCCACGACGTCGTACGCGGCGCCGCACGCGCGATCACCACCGTCCCCGGCGGTGACGGCGCGATCCGAGAGATCGCCAGCTGGATCCTCGGCCCCTCTCTCGATTCCCTCCCCAAGTAAGGACATCCCCTGTCATGAGCACCAACTCCCGCATCCGCACCTTCGGTACGCGTGAGGCCGGCCCGGGCCGCCCCGTCTACATCTGCGGCGAGATCGGCATCAACCACAACGGTGAGCTGGAGAACGCGTTCAAGCTGATCGACGTGGCCGCCGAGGCCGGCTGTGACGCCGTGAAGTTCCAGAAGCGCACGCCGGAGATCTGCACCCCGCGCGACCAGTGGGACATCGAGCGCGACACCCCCTGGGGCCGGATGACCTACATCGACTACCGCCACCGCGTGGAGTTCGGCGAGGACGAGTACCGCCAGATCGACGAGTACTGCAAGGAGAAGGGGATCGACTGGTTCGCCTCCCCGTGGGACACCGAGGCCGTCGCCTTCCTGGAGAAGTTCGACGTCCCGGCCCACAAGGTGGCCTCCGCCTCCCTCACGGACGACGAGCTGCTCCGCGCCCTGCGCGCGACCGGCCGCACGATCATCCTGTCCTCGGGCATGTCGACCCCGAAGCAGATCCGCCACGCGGTCGAGGTCCTGGGCTCGGACAACATCCTGCTCTGCCACGCGACTTCGACCTACCCGGCCAAGGCCGAGGAGCTGAACCTCCGCGTGATCAACACCCTGCAGGAGGAGTACCCGAACGTCCCGATCGGCTACTCCGGCCACGAGACCGGCCTGCAGACCACGCTGGCCGCCGTCGCCCTCGGCGCCACCTTCGTCGAGCGTCACATCACCCTCGACCGCGCCATGTGGGGCTCGGACCAGGCCGCCTCCGTGGAGCCGCAGGGCCTCACGCGCCTCGTCCGCGACATCCGCACCATCGAGGCCTCCCTCGGTGACGGCGTCAAGAAGGTCTACGACTCCGAGCTGGGCCCGATGAAGAAGCTGCGTCGCGTCGCCGGCGTCGTCGCCGAGGCGGAGATCGCGGCGGCGGCGGGCGAGCCGGTCGCGGTCTGAGCGTCCTGACCCCTTACTCGCCTCACCTGCCTTACGTGCCCTACGACGGGACGGTCGTACGACGATGAGCCCCCGCGCCGGCCAGGCCGGCCACCCCGCCCACACGCTCGCCTTCGTGGAGAGCCCGGTACAGCTGCTGAACGTACTGGAGTGGGCTCACCTCCACGGCCTGCGCGGCGCCCCCGAGCCGGCCCGGCTGTCCGTGCCCGCGCAGGCACGGCGGTCGCCGGCCAGTGCCGTACCGCCGGCCGACGCGGAGCTCACCGTCGTCGTACTGTCCCCGACCGACCCCATGACCCGGGGCCAGCTTCGCCGCATGGCGGACCTGGCCCGGGACGAGGGGTACCGGGTGCGCTGGGAGGAGGCGCGGGGCGGTACGACCGCGCCCTTCCACACGATCGGTGGCCTGGCGGGTGCGTTGCGCCGGGCCGACCGCATCGTCATGGGAGACCCGTTCTCCCGCTACGTGCAGTTGCTGTTGACGATCACCCGGGCCCGTGACCTGGTCGTGGTCGACGACGGCACGGCGACGATGGAGTTCGTCGCCCAGCTCGCCCGGGGCGAGCGCCTGGTCCGCTGGCACCGCAAGGGCGGCCGCCCGGGGGCCAGGGACCTGCTCTTCGCCCCGGTCTCCTCCTCGGCCCGCCGCCGGCTCACGCCCAGCGACCGCCGTCGCGTCGAGGTCTTCTCCTCCATGCCGGTGACGGAGACCCCCGAGGGCGTCACGGTCACCGCCAACGACTTCGCCTGGACCCGCGCCCGCTTCGGCCCGCCGCGCATCACCAAGGGCGCCGACATGGTCGGCACGTCACTGGTGGAGACCGGCGTGGTGGACGGCGACCGCTACCTGGAGGCCGTCCGCTCCCTCGCCAGGGCCCACGGCGCCACCCGCTACTTCGCGCACCGCCGCGAGAACACGGAGAAGCTGCACCGGCTGGCCACGTCGACGGGGCTGGAGATAGTCCGCCCGGACCTGCCGCTGGAGCTGATCGCCCGCCGGGGCCCCATCGGCCGGACCATCCTCAGCTTCCCGTCCACGGTCGTCCACACCCTCCCGCTCGCCCTGGCCGGTACGGGCGTGCGGGTGGCCGTCTGCGACATCGACCCCAGCTGGCTGACGGAGAACGCCTCGCCTCGGGCGCAGGGGTTCCTGTCGGGAGTGACGGGGACGGCGAAGGATGTGCATCGGCTGGCGGCGGTGGGGTTGGCCTAGCTTGATGCCTTCAGGCCCTCGATGAAGGGGGTGAAGGCTTCGGTCGGGAAGGTGAGGGTGCCGAGGGCCGGGTCTTTGGAGTCGCGGATGGATATGTGGGTGGGGCGGTTGGCGATCTCTACGCAGTTGTTGCCGTCGCCGCCGCCTGAGTAGGACGACTTCCGCCAGATGTCGGGGGTCACGGTGGGTTTCACAGCTCCTTGGCCACTCTGTGGATGAAGTCACGCGTACGAGTGGGGTCGAGTGATACAGCCTCTACCCTACGGAAGAGCGTTCGAAAGACGCTGAGTTGAGCCTCGGAGTCGATGAAGCCGGTGCCGTGAGGTGCGTCGCGAACGGCCGTGTCCAGCTTGGGCACCGCACCGCCCGCCAGCATCACGGGGCTCCAGGCTCCGCCGAAGCCGTCCAGGTCGAAAGGGATGACACGCACGGTGACGTGGTCAGCCTCGGAGAGTTCCAAGACGCGGAAGAGTTGGGCCCGTGCATTGGCTCGGTCGCTGAGTCTGATGTGTAGTGCCGCCTCGTGGATGACCGCCTCGTAGGGAGCGGGATCGGGCCGCACCAGGATCGCTTTGCGTTGCATGCGATGCCGGACACGCAGTTCGAGTTCTTCCTCAGGGAGTTCGGGAATCCTGGAGGAGAACGCGGCGCGGGCGTACTCGGGTGTCTGAAGCAGGCCGGGAACGAACAGGAACTCCACATCGCGTCGGTATGTGGAGTGTCGGTATGTGGAGTGGTGTTCCAACTCGGCGAGATCCAGGAACGGTGTGGGCAGATGTTCCCGGTACTCCTCCCACCAGCCCCGCGTTCGGTCGGTCGCCATGGCCGCCAGAGCGTCGATCAACTCGTCGTCCGAGCAGGAGTAGTTGGCGGCGAGACGGCGTAGCCGCTTCTCGCTAACGCCCGTGAGGCCGGTCTCGATCTGACTGATCTGCGCCGAACTCACTCCGAGCAGTGCCGCTGCCTCGCGGGCTGGGAGGCCTGCGGCGTCGCGGAGCCTGCGCAACTCAACCGCCAACCGCATCTGACGTGCAGTCGGCTCGCTCCTCAGTGCCATGCCCTTCTCCTCCCAACACGCCGGTAGGCGCGACTCGTTCAGGGGTCAGGTTACGCGGCCAGCTTGCAAAACTTAAAAATCTAGGTCTACCGTCAGTGACGCGATGCACACGCAGCGGAAGTGCACCGTGCCGTCCGGCCATGACGGCTGCGACAAAGCCACCGCGCGTGAAATCCCCACCACCGAACCGGAGCTGACGCATGTCCGAAACCTGGGACTACACCCTCTATATCCCTAACGACTTCAGAGCCGTCACCGTCTGCCGCCGCACCCTGCGCCTGATCCTGACCCTGCACGGACTGATCGGGCTCGTCGACACCGCCGAACTCCTTGCGACGGAGCTGGTCTCCAACGCCGTACGCCACACGAAGGGGCCGGCTGCGCTAAGGGTGCGTCGGTCGGCGGAGGGGGTGGTGTGGATCGGGGCGTGGGACACGGACCCTGAGCCGCCGGATCCGCCGCGTCCGTTGGAACAGGTGGGTGAGGTGGAGGAGGGGCGGGGGCTGGGCCTGGTCAGGGCCTGCGCGGACTACTGGGGCTGGCAGCCCTCGGCCCGGTTCGGGGACCGGGGAAAGTACGTGTGGTGCGAACTGGGGGCGGCGTGAGCGGCTGAGATCGCCAGCGAGAACAGGGCCTGGCTCTCTCTGCGAGGAGAGGTAAGCCAGGCCCGCCTCATGGCGCTTGTTGATCCAGACTGTTGGCGTGGGCTATGCGATGTTGGTGATGGTCTTCCAGAGCGAGCCGGCGCTTGCGATGTGGTGGGCGCCGAGCCGGTAGCCGCTGGCGTCGGGGGCTGTGCCCATGTTGGCCCACAGTTCCTTGTCACCGGTGATGGTGTAGAGGTCGGCGATGCCGTCCCCGTTGGCATCGCCGGGGGAGGTCATGAGGGGCCGGTCGGTGGAGGTGAAGGCGCCGTTCGTGATGGCGGTGCCGATGCCGAGGCTGTCGGTGCCGAAGGGGAAGTCGTAGATGACGCCCGTGTTCTTGTTCCGGGCCCAGAGGTTGGGGTGGCCGTCGTTGTTGGTGTCCCCGGGCGAGGTGATGGTGTAGCCGTTCCATGCGGCGGTGCCGATCTCATGGGCTTCACCGAGTTGCCCGGTTGCGGTGGACCCGAGGAAGAGCCAGAGGTGGTCGTTCTCGACGGTGACCAGGTCCGGGTGACCGTCGCCGTTCACATCGCCGGGCGCGGTGACCTGGCTGACTGCCGACCAGTCGGGCGTGTAGGCGGAGCAGTTTCCCTTGGTGCAGTTGGGCCTGGCGACCGCGACGCGGTGATCGCGGGTGAAGTAACGGTTGCCGTTGCCGACCAGGCCGCCGTTGTTGTTGAGGTTGTTCGTGTAGAGCCACAGGTGGCTGTTCTTGTAGGCCCACAGGTCGTCGACCCGGTTGCCGCTGGAGCTGTGGTCGTTGCTGGAGCGGTGGGCGAGGAGTGTGTTGGCCCAGGTGGTGGAGCCGTCGGCGGCTGAGGGAGCGTCGTCGGGGCCGGAGGCGATGACGGGGGCGGGCTGGCCGTTGCTCGTGGGGATGTCGGTGTTGGTGGGGATGAGGTCGAGGTTGCCTGTGGCGGAGTCGGCGGCGACGAGGTCGGGAACGTGGTCGTTGTCGATGTCTCCTGGCTCGACGGTGGCGTTCACGTCGTCGGGGACGTAGAAGGTGATGTGGACGGGCTGGGACTGGTTGCCCGCGTTGTCGACGGCGGCGACCCAGAGGGTGGTGCTTCCCCAGGCGGTGGGTGTGTAGGTCAGGGAGGCGGTGCCGTCGGCGGCTGCTGTGATGGAGGTGCCTCCATCGTTGTCGAGGGCGGCCGAGGAGGTGGCGGACCAAATGAAGTGGTCCAGGCCGCTGGCCGTGGCGCCGGTGGGCTTGGGGTCGGTGGCCGAAAGGGTGAAGTGGACGGTGTCGCCGGTATGCAGGTCGGAGGTGTCGTCCTGCGGCTTGATGGCGAGGTGGCTGGGGGCGGTGGCGTCGTACCAGAAGTAGCAGTTGTCCGCTTCGCCGGAGGTGTCGATGCTGTCGTCGGTTCGTACGTGCCAGCCGTAGAGGTGGCCGTCCTTGAGCGGGTGGTCCTTGGGGTCGACGGTGATCTGGACGGTGCCGCCGCTGCCGGGGACGGTGCTGGAGTTGCCGTCGGAGTCGCCGGTGGAGATCAGATCGACGGCGCCGGCGGTACCTGATCCGCCCTTGTCCCAGAAGGCGAACTGACCGCGGATGTTCTGTTTGTCTCCGTCGGGGTCGGAGACGTGTGCGTACAGCTTCACTCCGCCGGAGGCATCGGCGTTGGGGATCCAGCCGTAGGAAGTGCCGCTGCAGCCGTAGGTTGCGGGGCTGGCGGGCTTGGGGCTGGAGGTGGTGCTGGTGGGAGTGCGGGGCGGGGTGTTGTAGGTGATGGCGAGAGTGGCCTTGGTGGAGAAGCGCTTGAAGGCGGTCTCGTTTGATTCGCTGCCGGTCAGACGATAGGTGACGGTGCCGTCCCCGTCATTGCTGACGGAGCTGGTGACGTCGAAGCCGCCCGCGTCGCCTCCCGGGCAGTCTTTGTTGTTGGCGCCGGTGAAGTCGTAGGTGTCGGACTGGGAGTACGCATCGGGTTGGTTGTTCCACGTGGTGGAGCTGCTGATGTGGGCGACGTTGGTCTCGGTGACCCGGTATTTGGTGCAGCCCCAGTCGGCGGAGTAGGTCTCGTTGACGTCGAGTTCGGCATAGTGGATGTGCTTGTCGCCCATGCTGGTACCGATGTTGAACTGGTAGTACGTGCGCTCGGCGCCGGTGGGTGAGGTGTAGCCCTGGTAGCCGACTCCGAGTTTGGCGTCGCTGTCGTTGAAGTGGCTGGTTCCGGGGTAGGCGTGCTGGACGTAGGTGAAGCCTTTCTCCTGTCCCTTGACCGATATCCAGGTGGGGTCGATGTAGAGGGGGAAGCTGGCGGTCTTGAGCAGGCTGGGATCGGGCGTGAGCTGCAGGTGGCCGTCAGAGGTGACGTCGGTGTGGACAGGAGCCTGTTGCGAAGTGGGGCTGGGTCCGCCGCTCAAGTCGGTCTGGGTATTGCCGCCATCATCGGCTCGAGTTTCGGCCGGCTTGACGAAGGCGGCAGTGCGTGCGGCCGCTGTCCGAAGGCTGCTTCCGGGCAGTGAGGCTGAATCGGTGTTTCGTGCAGGCTGGGCGCTTGCGCTGGAACCAGCGGAGTCCCACATCAGGGGTGCAGGGGCGTGGAAGACGGGAACGCCTGTGCCGGGTTCGGCGACGGTGAGGTTGCCGCCGGGATCTGTAGTCAGCTTCAGGCCGTGCGTGTCCGTGGCCAGAGTGAGCGTGGCCAGGCGAGGATCGGCGGCTGCCTGTGCGGTCTTGACGATGAGGACTTCCGAGAAGCCGCCCTGCTCGTCGGCGGTGACCTTCAAGTCGACACCGGGCAGCACGTCGCAGTACAGGGCGCTGCCCTCATGGACGGTCGGCGCCGGCAGAGCGGTCGGCCAGGACAGCGACATCTGCTTGCCGTTGTTGTCGAGGGTTGCCAGTGATCCGCTGCCGCCGCCGGAGAGGGTGAGACCGCTGCTGGAAGCGGCCGGGGAGTAGCTTCCGTCACCGTTGCGCTGGAGGGTGGCATCCAACGGGACCCACTGCCCGTCGCGTTGCAGACGTTCCGGCTGGGCGCTGATGCGCTGGGTGAAGGTGCCGTCCGGCTGGGCTGTCAGAGTGCTGTCGGCAGTGGTGGCCTGGTCCACGGGGACTGGATTGCCTGTGGTGGTGGCTTGGGCCGAGGCGGCTGTCTCGGCTTGCTCCAGGGTGGTTGCCGGATCCGTCGCGGACGTGTCGGCGTGCGCGATCACCGTGGCGGGGCCGAGAGCCAACGCGAGCACGGCGGCGCTCGTGACCAGGGTGAGGGAGGGTCTGCGCCGTCGGCGGGTCGTTCCTGCGCGGATCATGCGGCCTCGTCTCTGTCTGCTTCTGTCTGTGATGCCCGCTTCAGGGCATAGTCGCTTCGCACGTTAGTGCGATCCACTGGGTGCGGCCGGGTAAAGAACAACTCTTTGCGTGCCCATGGGTGGCCCCTGTGCCTCTCGCTGTGCTGATCGACCTGCCAGGGCTGGGGAATCTGGATCCGATCTCGATTCGGATGCATATGGAGGCTTTGCGTCCACCCTGTGCATCTTGACGTGATCATGGCGATAGCTTGACTTGCTGGACTCAACGCGCCGATAAATTACCGAAGTTGTAAAAAACCTGTGAGAACTGTGGTGGGGGATCGGCGTGTTGGGGCGAGAACGGTTTCGGGGGCCGGGAGCGCGACTCGGAGTGGTGGCACTGGCCTCGGCGGCCCTGTTGGCCGGTTCTTTGACGGACGCCAGCGTCGCCGATGCGGCGAAGAAGCCGAAACTGTGGTCGCCCTTCTCACTGTCCTCAATGCGGTCGGTGGATGTCAGGACGGCAAGCGCCAGGCCGAACAGCCTCCGGTCCACGCCGATGAAGCCGTTCCGGTCAGTGAGTCCGAAGTGGCCTAGAGCCACGTCAGCGACTGTGAACCTGCCGACCGGGACCGCGCCGGATGCCAAGACCGCGGATGCGGCGCTCAAGTCGAAGAGCGCGAAGAAGCCCTCGCTCAGCGTCAATGTCACCGGTACGCCCGTGGCCGTTGGCCAACCTGGAGTCCTCGACCGCGGCCTGCTGCCCCCGGGGGCAGCCAAGAAGCGCGCGTCCGCACGGAGTGCGGCAGGCAGGGCTACCACGGGCCGGGTGAACGTCACGGTGGCGGGCCACCGCGCGGCACAGAAGGCCGGCGTCGACGGTCTTGCCGTAACCCTGCGCCGTACCGGACCCGGCGCCGACGAGGGCCGCGTGTCGGTGGCCCTCGACTACGGCACGATCCAGGACGCGTTCGGCGGTGACTTCAGCACGCGCCTGCGCCTGGTCGAGTTGCCCACCTGCGCTCTGGCCACTCCGGAGAAGGAGGCCTGCCGGACTCAGAAGCCCGTTGCCGCGTCGGCGAACGACTACGCCAAGCACCGCTTGGTCGCCGACATCACCCTGCCCGCCGCCCCGGCGAACACCGCCGGCAAGGCGAAGCCGGGTGCCCCGGCGGTCTCGGCACCATCGGCTGTTGTGCTCGCCGCCACCGCGACCGCCGCCGGTACCTCGGGTACGTACTCAGCGACCTCGCTGGCGCCCTCCGGGAAGTGGGGAACCTCCGGCAACACCGGCGCCTTCACCTACTCGTATCCGATCTCGGTGCCGCCGTCAGTCGGCGGTGACACTCCGGACGTCGGGCTGTCCTACAACTCCGCGTCGATCGACGGACGGACCTCGGCGACGAACAACCAGGCCTCCTGGATCGGTGACGGCTGGGACTACGCACCCGGCTTCGTCGAGCGCTCCTACAGGTCCTGCGCGGATGACGGCCATTCCGGTGACTACGACCAGTGCTGGGCCGGGGACAACGCGACGATCTCCGTGGCCGGGCACTCGGGCGAGCTGGTGCCAACTGGCAAGAAGAACGCCGACGGAAACCCGGTATGGCGGCTGTCCGATGATGACGGATCGGTGGTCGAGGAAGTCTCGGGTGCCTCCAACGGCCTGCAGGACGGAACGTACTGGCGGCTGACGGACAACGACGGTACGCAGTACTACTTCGGCGCGGACCACCTGCCGAGCAGCGCGGGCGGCGACGGCAAGGACACCAGTACCAACGCCGCCTGGGGCGCCCCCGTCTACGGAGACGACTCCGGCGAGCCATGCCACGGATCCACCTTCACGGCCTCGGAATGCACCCAGGGTTGGCGGTGGAACCTGGACTTCGTCGTAGACACGCACCAGAACATCACCACCTACGCCTACAAGACCGAGACGAACTACTACGGCCGTGGCTCCGCCCACACCCTGACCTCCTATGTGCGAGGCGGCTACCCGTCCACGATCTCCTACGGCCAGCAGGTCGCCGACTACGTCGCCAAGAACACTCCTGCCGCGCAGGTGGTGTTCACCGTGGCGCAGCGCTGCGACGGCAAGAACAGCGTGGACTGCACGAAGGCGCCGACCACGTCGACTGCCTCGCACTGGCCTGACACCCCGTTCGACCAGAACTGTGCCTCCACCGGCACGTGCACCAACTACTCGCCGACGTTCTGGTCCACGATGCGCCTCGCGACCATCACCACGAAGGTCTGGGACGAGTCGCTGTCCACCCCGGCCTGGTCCACGGTCGACACCTACACCCTCGGTCAGAGTTACCCCGACCCGGGGGACGGCACCAAGCCCGCCATGTGGCTGTCCTCGGTGAAGCACACCGGGTCCGACACACGCGGCGGAGGCACCGCCCAGACGCTGCCGACGCTGACCACGCAAGGCAAGGCGACCGTGCCCAACCGCGTGGACGGCCTGGAGGAACCGCAGAACGTCCCGCCGATCAACCGCTACCGCCTCCAGTCGCTGAAGACGGAAGCCGGCTCGGTCATCACCGTCTCCTACAAGACCAGTTCCTGCTCACGGACCAGCCCTCCCAAGGAAGACGCCGACACCCAGGCCTGCTACCCCGTGCGCTGGACCCCGCCCGGCTACACCGCCCCGATCCTGGACTGGTTCTACACCTACCCCGTCGCCGAGATCGACGAGAGCGACGCCACCACCGCCAAGTCGACACCCCACGTGACCACGTACGAATACAAGGGCGGCGCGGCCTGGCACCACAACGACAGCGAGACGACTGTCGACAAGTACCGCACCTGGGACCAGTTCCGCGGCTACGCACAGGTCATCACGCGCACGGGTGCAGGCTCCGATCCGGTCACCGAGGAAGTCACCGACTACCTGCGCGGCATGGACGGCAACGCCACTTCCAGCGGCGGCACCACGTCCGTGAAGGTCACCGACGCGGTCGGCGACACGATCACCGACGACGACGCCCTGTCCGGATACGGCTACCAGACCACCGTCTATGACAAGGACGGCGGCAGCCCTCAGTCCCAGACGGTCAACCACCCCTGGATGTCACCGGTCACGGCCACGCACACCCGTGGCGGCAAGCTGCCCGACCTGACGGCTCGCTTCACCGACACCGACCGGGTGGACGTACGCGCGCTGAAGGCCGATGGCGCGTGGCGTACCTCCGAAACCACCACCACGCTCGACAACGCCACAGGTCTGCCCACCCAGGTCGATGACAAGGGCGAGGTCGGCACCGACGGCAAGCCAGTCTCCGGCACCACCACCCCGGAGAGCTGCACCACCACCTCCTACGCCACAGACGCGTCCCGGAACATGTACGCCTTCCCGGCAGAGGTGATCACAGAGGCCGGCGGGTGCGTGACCAAGGCCGACGCCCACACGCTGTCGGACACCCGTACGTGGTACGACAAGTCCACGACCTTGGGCAGCCTGCCCTCTACCGGTGCGGGAGACGCCACCAGCACCCAGAAGGCGAAGAGCGTCGACGACCAGGGCAACGTGACCTGGGCCAAGGCCGCCGGCACGGAGTACGACACCTGCGGCCGCGTGACCAAGGCCACCGACCCGATGGGCCGCTGGACCACCACCGCCTACACCGACAACAGCAGCACCAAGGCCACCAAGGCCAAGTACCTGCCCGTCACCACGGTGTCGTCGAACAGCAAGGGCTGGTCGACGACCACGACCATCGACCCGGGCCGTCAGCTCCCGCTCACCGTCACCGACCCCAGCAAGCGGGTGACCACCGAGACCTACGACGGCCTCGGCCGCCTCACGAACGTGTGGCTGTCCGACCACACCAAGGCCGACAACCCCTCCACGCCCAACGACAAGTTCACCTACTCCGTGAGCCAGTCGGCCCCGAGCTACGTCGAGTCGCAGAAGTACACCGACGGCGGCGACTACACCGCCTCGTACCAGATCTACGACGGCATGCTGCAGCTGCGGCAGACCCAGGCCACGCCGCTCAACGGCGGCACCGGCCGGCTGATCACTGACGCCGCCTACGACTCCCACGGCTGGACAACCGCCGCCAACGCCGCCTACTTCAACAAGGACACGTCCACCCCGACCGGCACCCTGGTCACCCCGGTGGACGCCCAGGTGCCCTCCACCACCCGCACCACCTACGACGGTCAGGGCCGCGCCATCGCCGGCACCCTGTACTCGCTGGGCCAGCAGCAGTGGCAGAGCACCACCGCATACCCGGGCGCCGACGAGACCGACGCCACCCCGCCCACCGGCGGCACCCCCACCGCGACCATCACCGATGCCCGCGGCAAGACCACCGAACTGCGCCAGTTCCACGGCAGCAAGCCCACCGGCGCCTACGACAAGACCGTCTACAGCTACGACGCCGCGGGAGAAATGCTGCGGACCGTCGGCCCGCTCGCCGCGGATGCCGCAACGAACGACGACGCGGCCAAGAAGGTCACCTGGACCAGCACCTACGACCTCCTCGGACACGTCACAGCCAGGACCGATCCCGACACGGGCACCAGCCGCATCAGCTACAACGACGACGGCGAGGCGACCGAGAGCTCCACGGACGGCCTGGACGAGACCGGCCACCTCTTCACCACCTATGACAGCCTGGGCCGCGTCACCGACACCTGGGGCTGGGACGCCAAGACGTCGCAGAAGGTCAAGCTCAGCCACCACGACTACTACGACGCCGCCACCGACACGGCGCTGGGCCAGCCGAAGTCCGTCACCGTCTACGAAGGCGGCAAGACCGTCTACACCAGCACGGTCACGGGCTACAGCACCGCCTATCAGCCGACCGGCACCAGCACCACCATCCCGGCCGGCGCCTACGGCAACACCAGCGCGGTCACCTACAGCACCACCAACAAGTACACGTCTGTCCAGGACCTGCCCGACACGGTTCAGATCGCCACCACCGGAACCGGCGGCCTGATCGCGGACGAGAAGGTCGGCTACTCCTACAACGGCGTCGGCCTGCCCGTCTCCAACGGCGGCACCGACACCTACACCGCCTACATCGACTACAGCCCGCTCGGCCAGACCACCCGCACCACCATGGGCGTCATGCCCCGCCAGGTGGTCACCACCGACGCCTGGGAACAGGCCACCGGACGGCTCCTGACCCACACGGTGAACAAGGAGGACGGCACCAGCCCCGTCGACCAGGTCAACTACACCTACAACCAGGCCGGACAGATCACCTCTGCCAGCGACGTCCAGGACGCCGGCGGCACCGCGAACACCGACACGCAGTGCTACCGCTACGACTACCTCAACCGTCTCACCGACGCCTGGACCGACACCGGGGGCACCCACACCGAGGACTCGCCCACCATCAACGGCATCGGCGGGTGCACGAACACCACGCCCGACGCCGGCAAACTCGGTGGCCCCGCACCGTACTGGCAAAGCTACGCCTACGACCTCACCGGCAACCGCACCACCAAGACCGACCACGACCTCTCCGGCGACGCGTCCAAGGACGTCACCACCGGCGAGCACTTCGACCTCGGCGACCACACCCACGCCGTCCACACCGCGACCACCGGCGACACCACCCACACCTACAGCTACGACCAGGCCGGCAACCCCACCGCCGCCACCGCCACGACCGACGGCGACGACCAGCCGGACCAGGCCCAGGCCTACACCTGGAACTCGTTCGGCAAGCTCGACACCCTCACCACCGGTCCCACAGCGTCACCGAAGCACCGCAGCGGCTACCACTACGACGACGCCGGCAATCTGATCGCCCGTACCGACGACGGCAAGACCACCCTCTACCTCGGCGGCGACCAGCTCTCCCTCACCGACGGCACCGTCACCTCCGCCACCCGCTATTACAGCCTCGCCGGCGCCCCCACGGCAGTCCGCACCGCCACTGCGGGCACCAGCGGAACGAAGCTGAGCTACCAGACCGGTGACCCGAACGGCACGGCCACCGACGACATCACGGCCGACACCCTCACCGTCACCCGCCGCCCCGTGACCCCCTTCGGCGAAGCACGAGGAAAGGCCCCCACCAGCTGGCCCGGTGACCACGGCTTCGTCGGCGGCACCATCGATGCGACCACCGGCCTCACCAACATCGGCGCCCGCGAGTACGACCCCGCCCTGGGCCGCTTCATCAGCCCCGACGCGCTCCTCAACACCGCGGACCCGCAGTCCTTCAACGGCTACGCCTACGCCGGCAACAACCCCGTCACCGGCAGCGACCCCACCGGCCTGTTCTGCGACGGATGCAGCGTCGACAACCCTGACACCGCCTGGAAGCCGAGCCACGGCCCGGGATGCACCACCGAGGGCTGCTACGGAAAGCGCCACGGCAAGTACGTCCCGATCTCCGGCCCGGCGGCCGGCTACCACCCGACCAAGAGCGGCCGGACGTACCCCCGCACGATCGCGCGGCGCAATGTCCCGACCCGCCGGGACTTCGCGGCCCGCGGAATGACCGGCAGCTACGAACACGAACTGCACATGTGGGCGACAGGGATCTGCCAGTCGGAACCCTCCAGCGCCTTCTGCGCGGAGGCCAACTGGTACGGACTCCTCGACGACGAACACCCCACGGCCACCAAGATCCTCGGCGGGGTCGTAGGGGGTCTCACGTGCCTGGCCACCATCGAGGTCTGCGGGCCGGCTGCCCTCGACGCCGCAGCGGGCGAAGCAGAGGTGGCGGCCGGTGGATCCCTGCGGATCGCCGGAAGCCTGGGGGCACTTGGTAAAGAACTGTTCGGCGAGGGGGAGGGGGCAGCTGTTGGATGCAGCTTCACCCCGGACACGCCGGTTCTCATGGCCCACGGCAAGACCAAGGCCATCGGCAAGATCGAAACCGGCGACAAGGTCGAAGCCGCCGATCCCGCCACTGGCAAACACAAGGGCAGCCGCACCGTCCAGCACGTCTGGATCAACCACGACTACGACTTGGTCGACCTCCAGATCCGGCTGACCGACGGCACCACCGCAACCCTCCACACCACGTCCAAGCATCCCTTCTGGGACGACACCCGCCACGCCTGGGTCCCGGCCGGCAAACTCACCCCCGGCCACGCCCTCAACACCGCCACGAACGGGCACGTACACATTGCCGCAGTTACCTCTCGCCGGGGCGACCGCGACATGTACAACCTGACGGTTGACCAACTGCACACGTACTATGTGCTGGCGGGCAACACGCCGGTTCTGGTGCATAACTCTGGGGACCCTGCCTGCAGGTTTCCGAACATCGCCGACGTTGAATACCTCTGGCATGAGGTGCGCACCCCTAAAGGGGTGGTTGGAATAGGTGGCAACGTGGAAATCGATGGCACGCATGTAACTATTTCCAATATTGCCGTTTACGGGGAAGAAGGTCTTGAGCGTGGAAGCCTTGGAGTGGGGCCAGTCCTTTCCGAACTTCGAGGCAACATAGCTCCGGCTCTTGCAAGGCAGGGGTACGAGACGCTTAGGATCGAAGGGGAGAGGGAGAGCGGCCCTGTCGGGCACAAGGTTGACTTCACCATCGACCTGACCAAATATTCTGGAGGATCCAGTTGATCGGACAGGTGCAGTACGAGAAGACGCTGCAGGAGCTTCGGCCCAAGTTGAGAGAGGGAATGGAGGTCGAAGCCGTGCTTGAATTTCTCAAAGGGCGCGGATTCTCGCAAATCGCCTGCATTCGTGCAGTGGGCGACCTCGGAATTTGCCCGGCTACCGAGGCAAAGAGACTGGTTCATCACAGCCGTGCTTGGTCATCGATGCGTGCACAGAATGAAGCTCTGCAAGAGGGACTTGCAAAAGAGTTGCGCAAGGACATCTGACTGCGGTGGGTGCGCTTGAAGCGCTGTCAGGTTTGTCCTGACGGGGCTTCTGAACAGGACGTAAGGTGCCGCTGAAGTGTCAGAGGATCTGCCGCTGCTCTTTGGCCACGTCTTTCAGGTGTGGTCGTACAGCAAGTCCCACCGAAAGCTCGTCCTGCGAGGCCGTCCCGGTCAGGAATATGACGAGTTCGTGGACGTGGTCTTCAACGATGTGCTCGGTATGAAGATTGCGTCCAGCTATCCGCAGCTTTCCGTCGCCATCGCCGCCGATGTCAGTGAGATGGATGAATTCTTGGACATGCCTGAACGCTACGATCGCGGGTTTGTGAACCTCGAGGTCTCGGACGGAACCCGTAGGGGGTTCGTCGTGTGCAAGAGCGTCGTGGTCCACCGCGGCACCGGCTGGTACGGGCAGGAGAACTCTTCCGGCGACCCGTGTTCCTGAATCGCGGTGGCCCCACAGGTTTCGTTCCGGTAGGGCCGCCGCCTGTTTGACGGTCCGCGGCCCGCTCAGTCAGTTCACAATGCCGCGCTCCTTGTGCTCCGTGGGGATCTTGGCGCAGTCCATCGAGTAGCGCATGTCGCCAGGTTCTCCAAGGGCAGGTCGCTGTGCGTGACCACCGACGGCGGCATCGTCGCCCTCGCGACCTTCCAGGGCCAGTCGCCCAGCACCAGCGCCAGCCGCTGCGTCACCCTGGACATCACCGTCCGGCGCGACGCCGTACCTGCGACGGACAGCTAGGGCCTCCGGGCCAGCAGGAACGCCCGCGCGCGGGTCTCCTCCCCGTCCGGCTCCCGGAGCACCGTCGCCACCACCTCCAGGCCCGCCCCCGTGAGCAGCGCCGTGACCTGCTCCGGGGTGCGCCAGTAGTAGTCCAGGTCGATCTGATGGCCGAAGCGTTCCGCCAGATGGAGGTGGCCGGATTCCGGGCCGGACTGGAAGCCGAGCAGGACCGGCCCGCCGGGGGCCAGGGTGCGGTGGAACTCGGCGAAGGCGGTCGGGAGGTGATCGTCGGGGACGTGGATGGTGGAGTAGAGGGCGAGGATGCCGCCCAGGGTCGCGTCGGGCAGGTCGAGGGACGTCATCGAGCCCACGTGGAAGCGGAGTTGGGGGTGTGCCTCGCGGGCCAGGGTCACCATGGCGGGGGAGACGTCCACCCCGAACGCGGGGACGCCCAGGTCGTGCAGTCGGGCGGTGACGTAGCCGGGGCCGCTGCCGAGGTCGGCCACGGGGGCCGGGCCGTTCGCCGTGACCAGCTCGGCGAAGGCGGTGACCAGCTGGCGGTCCAGGGGGTGGAACAGGCCGTCCGGGAAGCGGGACGCGTAGTCCTTGGCGATCGTGTCGTAGGAGGAGCGGGTGTTCCGCAGGAAGGGTGCCGTCGAGTCGCTCACGGGGGCGGAGCCTACCGGCCGGGTGAGGGTCCGTTCCGTGGACTTGTAGAGCGGGACCAGGGCGCGGCGTGGTATCCGTGGAAGGAGGAAACAGAGGTCTTACCCACCAGAGTCCGCCGCCATGCGTCCGCCGGTCTGATTTTCTTCACCTAACGGGCTGAACTTTTGTTGATCGAGGGTCAGTTGACCGGTTGGGCGTCCTACCCTTCAGAGGGTGAACCAATTGATGTCCCTAGAGTCCGAGACCGATCTCCCCGGGGATGTTCTCCCGGGCGCACTCAGCGAGTCCCTGCACGCCGAACTCGTAGAGTTCCGCCGCGACTTGCACATGCACCCGGAGCTGGGCAACCAGGAGTTCCGTACGACCGCCGCGATCAAGGAGCGGCTGGAGCGGGCCGGGCTGCGCCCCCGTGTGCTCGCCACCGGAACCGGGCTCATCTGTGACATCGGGCTCCCGGAGGGACATCAGCTCGCCGAGGGAGAGCGGCCCGCCATCCCGCTGCTCGCCCTGCGGGCCGACATCGACGCCCTGCCCATCCCGGACACCAAGGCCGACTGCCCGTACCGGTCCACGGTGCCCGACCGCGCCCACGCCTGCGGCCACGACGTGCACACCTCGGTCGTGCTCGGCGCCGGGCTCGTCCTCGCCGACCTGCACGCGAAGGGGCTGCTGCCGCGCCCGGTGCGGCTGCTCTTCCAGCCCGCCGAGGAGGTCATGCCCGGCGGCGCCCTCGGCGCCATCGCGGACGGGGTGCTCGACGGGGTCGGCCGGATCCTCGCCGTGCACTGCGACCCCAAGGTCGACGTCGGCCGGATCGGGCTCCGGCACGGGGCCATCACCAGCGCCTGCGACCGGCTGGAGGTCGCCCTGAACGGGCCTGGCGGGCACACCGCCCGCCCCCACCTGACCACCGACCTGGTCACCGCCGCCGCCCGCGTGGCCATCGACGTGCCCGCGCTGATCGCCCGGCGCGTCGACACCCGCAGCGGCCTCGCCCTGACCTGGGGCCGGATCGAGTCGGGCCACGCCCCGAACGTCATCCCGCAGCACGCCGAGCTGTCCGGCACCGTCCGCTGCCTGGACCTGGACGCCTGGCGCGACGCACCCGACGTCGTGCACGCGGCCATCGACGAGGTCGCCACCCTGCACCGCGCCAAGTCGGAGATCACCTACGTGCGGGGCGTGCCGCCGGTCGTCAACGACCGGGAGTCCACCGAGCTGCTGCGCAGGGCCATGGTCGCCCGGCGCGGCCTGCGGTCCGTCGAGAGCACCGAGCAGAGCCTCGGCGGCGAGGACTTCTCCTGGTACCTGGAGCAGGTGCCCGGCGCCCTGGCCCGTCTCGGCGTCCGCACCCCGGGCGACCGCGTCTCCCGTGACCTGCACCAGGGCGACTTCGACGCCGACGAGCGCGCCATCACGGTCGGCGTGGAGATGTTCACGGCCGCCGTGCTGCTCGAGGGCCTGTAGGCCACCCGGAGGAGGGAGGGGCACCCGATCGGTGCCTCTTCGTCCTCTTGTGTCACCCCGGCGTAACCGGCGGCGCACGGCTGTAACCCGGAGTCGGCACGAATCGATAACGGCCGGGAGAAACCCCGTTCCCCTCCCCTTCTACGCGCGTTACTGTGCGCCGAAATCGCCACCACTGGCGGCACATTGGGGACAGCGGCCCGTGACGGCGCCGTGGGGATGAAGGAGTGCTTGCTGTGCGTCTGCTCTCTCGGAAGTTCTCCCGGAGAACGAGGTTCTCCCAAGCTGCGGTGACCGTCGCGGTCGTCGCCCTCGCGGCTGCCGGATGCGGCAAGTCCAGCACCGAGTCCACCGACACGACCTCCAAGGACGGCAAGTACTCCGCCAAGGGCATCGGCCTCGCCTACGACATCGGCGGCAAGGGCGACCAGTCCTTCAACGACGCCGCCTACGCCGGCTTCAAGAAGGCCCAGGACGATTTCAAGATCGGCGGCCGGGACATCGAGCCGCAGGCCAACGAGTCCGACGCGGACAAGGTGCAGCGTCTGGAGACCCTGGCCAAGGCGGGCTACAACCCGGTCATCGGCGTCGGCTTCGCCTACGCGCCGGCCGTGAAGCAGGTCGCCACGAAGTTCCCGAAGGTCACCTTCGGCATCATCGACGACAACACCATCCAGGCGAAGAACGTCGCCGACATGGTCTTCCACGAGGAGCAGTCCTCGTACCTCGCCGGTGTCGCGGCCGCCAAGGCCACCAAGAAGAACCACATCGGCTTCATCGGTGGCGTGGACATTCCGCTGATCCACAAGTTCGAGGCCGGCTTCGACCAGGGCGCCAAGTCCGTCAACCCGAAGATCAAGATCGAGTCGCAGTACCTGACCCAGACGGCTCAGGAGGGCGGGTTCTCCAGCCCCGACAAGGGCGAGAACGCGGCCAACGGCCAGATCGACGCCGGCGCCGACGTCATCTACCACGCGGCCGGTCTCTCCGGTCAGGGCGTGATCAAGTCCGCGGCCGAGCACAAGGTGTGGGCCATCGGCGTGGACTCCGACCAGTACACGCAGAGCGCGCTCGCCAAGTACAAGGACTACATCCTCGGCTCGGCCCTGAAGAACGTCGGCGGCGCGGTCTACGACCTCGCCAAGTCGGTCTACGAGGGCAAGCCGCTGTCCGGCGACGTCCGCGGCGACCTGAAGTCCGGCGGCGTCGGCTTCGCCGACTCCAACCCGAAGTACAAGGCGCTGAAGGACGTGGTCGCGGCCGTGGACAAGGCCAAGCAGGACATCATCGACGGCAAGATCACGGTCGACACCAAGTGATCTGACCGCCGCTCCGGCGCCCGCCCGAGCGCCGTCGCGCCCGTACGCCCCTTGCCTCCCGCAAGGGGCGTACTGCTGTCCGTAACCTTGACAGTGACAGTGGCCACAGCTCGATAACGGACCGGACATTGGGGGTTTTCCGTCTGGTCTACGCGCGTTACGCTGCGGCGGAACCAGCGCCTGGTTTGGGCGCTTGCACAAAGGAGTCACGTTCCATGCGCCGGGTGTCCCGTATCACGATTGCAGGCGTTGCGACCGCAGCGCTCGCCGTCACCGTCTCTGCTTGTGGCAGCTCTTCGACCTCCTCCTCTTCCTCCTCCGAGGGCAAGTCCAAGGGCATCGGCCTGGCGTACGACGTCGGCGGCAAGGGTGACCAGTCCTTCAACGACGCCGCCTACGCGGGCTTCGAGAAGGCGCAGAAGGACTTCGGCGTCGGCGGCCGGGACGTCGAGCCGACGGACAACGAGTCGGACGCGGACAAGACCCAGCGCCTGATCACCCTGGCCAAGGCGGGCTACAACCCGGTCATCGGTGTCGGCTTCGCCTACGCGGGTGCCGTCAAGGAGGCCGCGCAGAAGTTCCCGAAGGTCACCTTCGGCATCATCGACGACAACCAGACCCAGGCGAACAACGTCGCCGACATGGTCTTCCACGAGGAGCAGTCCTCGTACCTCGCCGGTGTCGCGGCCGCCAAGGCGACCAAGAAGAACCACATCGGCTTCATCGGTGGCGTGGACGTCCCGCTGATCCACAAGTTCGAGGCGGGTTACGAGCAGGGCGCCAAGTCCGTCAACCCGAAGATCAAGATCGAGTCGCAGTACCTGACCCAGACGGCTCAGGAGGGTGGCTTCTCCAGCCCCGACAAGGGCGAGAACGCGGCCAACGGCCAGATCGACGCGGGCGCCGACGTGGTCTACGCGGCCGCCGGCCTCTCCGGCCAGGGCGTGATCAAGTCCGCCGCCGAGCACAAGGTGTGGGCCATCGGCGTCGACTCCGACCAGTACAAGCAGCAGGCGCTGGCCAAGTACAAGGCCTACATCCTGACCTCGGCCCTGAAGAACGTCGAGGGCGCGGTCTACGACCTCTCCAAGTCCGTGATCAAGGACAAGAAGCCGCTCTCGGGTGAGATCCGCGGCTCGCTGGACAACGGTGGTGTCGGCCTGTCCGACTCCAACCCGACCTTCAAGAACAACGCCGACATGCAGGCCGCGATCAAGAAGGCCGAGCAGGGCATCAAGGACGGCACCATCAAGGTGAAGACCTCCTGACGATCTAGGTCAGAAGCCTTGGCCAACAGAACGCTGTAATGGCAGCGTTACGGCCACGGAACGGGGTGCGGAGAGGATGACCTGCCCGCACCCCGTTCGCGCGGCAGAATGCTCGGAACGGATCGGGTTCTTGATCGGACAATTTTCGATCAAGGCCGATCAGGTCCGGGCACTATTTAAAGCAGGGGCGCTACGCGCGTAGAGCGACCCCTTTCCCGAGGAGAGTGCGCCATCGACGCGTCCAGCAGCCCTCCGCTCACCGCTCAGTCGACAGTCGCGGTAGAGCTCGCGGGCATCACCAAGCGATTTCCGGGTGTCGTGGCCAACCACGACATCCACCTGACGGTCCGCAAGGGCACCGTCCACGCGCTCGTCGGCGAGAACGGCGCCGGCAAGTCGACGCTGATGAAGATCCTCTACGGCATGCAGAAGCCGGACGAGGGCACCATCCAGATCGACGGCGAGCAGGTGAGCTTCTCCAGCCCCGCCGACGCCATCGCCCGCGGCATCGGCATGGTCCACCAGCACTTCATGCTGGCCGACAACCTGACCGTGCTGGAGAACGTGGTGCTCGGCAGCGAGAAGCTGCACGGCATCGGCGGTGGCGCCCGCAAGAAGATCAAGGAGATCTCCGACCGCTACGGCCTGGGCATCCGCCCGGACGTGCTGGTCGAGGACCTCGGTGTGGCCGACCGTCAGCGCGTGGAGATCCTCAAGGTCCTCTTCCGCGGCGCCCGCACCCTGATCCTCGACGAGCCGACCGCGGTGCTCGTCCCGCAGGAGGTCGACGCACTCTTCGACAACCTGCGCGAGCTGAAGTCCGAGGGCCTGTCGGTCATCTTCATCTCCCACAAGCTGGGCGAGGTGCTCTCCGTCGCCGACGACATCACCGTCATCCGGCGCGGTACGACGGTCGGGACCGCGATCCCCTCCCAGACCACCCCGCGCCAGCTGGCCGAGCTGATGGTCGGCAGCGAGCTGCCCACCCCGGAGACCGCCGAGTCCACCGTGACCGACCGGTCCGTGCTGGAGGTCAGGAACCTCACCGTCTACGCCCGCGGCGCCGTCTCCATGGGAACGGAGGAGGAGCCCTCCGCCGAGGGCCTCACCGAGTTCGCGCCCGCCGGCGCGGTCAAGAAGGTCCTCGACGACGTCTCCTTCACCATCCACGCCGGCGAGGTCATGGGCATCGCCGGTGTCGAGGGCAACGGTCAGACAGAGCTGATCGACGCGCTGATCGGCACCAAGCACGCCGACTCCGGCTCGATCGTCTTCCTGGGCGAGGACATCACCCCCTGGCCCACCCGCAAGCGCCGTGAGTCCGGCGTCGGATACATCCCCGAGGACCGCCACCGCCAGGGCCTGCTGCTGGAGTCCCCGCTCTGGGAGAACCGCATCCTCGGCCACGTCACCGAGAAGCCCAACGCCAAGGGCTTCTGGCTCAACCCCAAGGGCGCCCAGGCCGACACCCGCCGGATCGTCGAGGAGTACGACGTCCGCACCCCCGGCATCGACGTCACCGCGGCCTCCCTGTCCGGCGGCAACCAGCAGAAGCTGATCGTCGGCCGCGAGATGAGCCATGACCCCAAGTTCCTGATCGCCGCCCACCCGACCCGTGGTGTGGACGTCGGTGCCCAGGCGCAGATCTGGGACCGCATCCGCGAGGCCCGCCGCGAGGGCCTGGCCGTGCTGCTGATCTCCGCCGACCTGGACGAGCTGATCGGCCTCTCCGACACCCTGCGCGTCATCTACGACGGCAGGCTGGTCGCCGACGCCGACCCGGCCTCCATCACGCCGGAGGAGCTGGGCTCCGCCATGACGGGTGCCGCGTCCGGTCACCTGGAGCACGAAGAGACCGCCCCCGAGGGCGACGACAACGCCGGTCCGGAGGACGAGGCCCGATGAAGAAGTTCGACAAGGAGCGGGTGCTCGTCGCGGTGGCCGGCCCGGTCATCGCGCTCGTCCTGGCGATCGTGCTGACCTCCGTGGTCCTGCTCGCCTCGGGCAAGAACCCGATCGAGCCGTACACCCTGATGCTCCAGCAGCTGCCGTACTCGGACATCCAGGTGCTGATCATCAACCAGGCGTCGCTGTACTACATCGCCGCCATCGCGGTCGCCCTCGGCTTCCGTATGAACCTGTTCAACATCGGCGTCGACGGCCAGTACCGCCTCGCCGCGGTGATGACCGCCGTCGTCGGCGCGCACGTGGCCCTGCCCAGCGTGCTGCAGGTCCCGCTGCTGCTGATCGTCGCCATGGCCACCGGCGCCTTCTGGGCCGGTATCGCCGGTGTCCTCAAGGTCACCCGGGGCGTCAGCGAGGTCGTCGCGACGATCATGCTGAACTCGATCGCCACCGCCGTCATCGGCTACGTCACCCTCACCGACGTGTGGGGCGTGCAGGTCGGCGACAACGTGACGACCGGTGTCATGAAGAAGTCCGGCTGGTTCCCGGGCATCAACCTCGGCTCGGACGTCGGCGAGATCTACGGCCTGGTCTTCCTCGCCGTCCTCCTTGGCATCGGCTACTGGGTCGTCCTCAACCGCACCCGCTTCGGCTTCGACCTGCGCGCCACCGGCGCCTCGGAGACCGCCGCCGCGGCCTCCGGCGTCGACGCCAAGCGCATGGTGCTGACCGCGATGCTGATCTCCGGCGCCATCGCCGGCCTGTCCGGTCTGCCGCTGCTGCTCGGCGACACCCACACCTACAGCCTGAGCTTCCCGGCCGGCCTCGGCTTCACCGCCATCGGCATCGCCCTGCTCGGCCGCAACAACCCCGGCGGCATCGCGCTCGCCGCCCTGCTGTGGGCCTTCCTCGACAAGGCCTCGCCCGCCCTCGACTACGCGACCCCCGTGGCGTACGACAAGGAGATCGCCACGATCATGCAGGGCCTGATCGTCTTCGCGGTCGTCATCTCGTACGCGGCCGTACAGCAGTGGGCCCTGCGCCGCCAGCAGCGCCGGGTCGGCGCCGAGCTGGCCGCGGCCGCCGCCCAGAACACCAACAAGGAGGTGGCTGCCTGATGTCCACCGCGACCATCGCCAAGCCGCAGGCCAAGCAGCCCGGCAAGGGCGGCCGCCGTATGTCGCTCCCGGTACTCCTGCTGGTCATCGCGGGTGTGCTGGTGCTGACCTCGATCGTCCGCATCATCACCGGCGCGGACGGCATCACCTCGGTCGGGCAGATGTCCACCGCGCTGCAGCTCGCGGTGCCGATCGGCCTCGCGGGCCTCGGCGGCTTGTGGGCCGAGCGCGCGGGCGTCGTCAACATCGGCCTCGAGGGCATGATGATCCTCGGCACCTGGTTCGGTGCCTGGGCCGGCTACCAGTGGGGCCCGTGGACCGGTGTCGTCTTCGGCATCATCGGCGGCGCGCTCGGCGCCGTCCTGCACGCCATCGCCACGGTCACGTTCAACGTCAACCACATCGTCTCCGGTGTGGCGCTGAACATCCTGGCCCTCGGCACCACCCGCTACCTCTCGAAGTTCACCTTCGCCAACGCCCCGCAGGGCTCCACCAAGCAGTCCCCGCCGATCGACTCCCTCGGCGAGTTCAGCATCCCGGGCCTGTCGGACTGGCTGAACACGCTCAACGAGAAGCACTGGTTCCTGGTCTCCGACATCGCCGGCCTGCTCGGCGGTCTGGTCACCGACCTGTCGCCGCTGACCGTGATCGCGGTCGCCATGGTCCCGCTGACCTGGTGGGTGCTGTGGCGGACCTCCTTCGGTCTGCGCCTGCGCTCCTGCGGTGAGAACCCGGTGGCGGCCGAGTCCCTCGGCGTCAACGTGTACAAGTACAAGTACATCGCCGTGATCATCTCCGGCGGCTTCGCCGGCCTCGGCGGCGCGTTCCTGTCCATCGTCGCCTCGAACGTGTACCTCGACGGCCAGACGGCCGGCCGCGGCTACATCGGTCTCGCCGCGATGATCTTCGGCAACTGGATGCCGGGCGGCCTGGCCCTCGGCGCCGGCCTGTTCGGCTACACCGACAGCCTCAACCTGCGCGGCGGCACGGTGAACGTCCACGCGCTGATCCTGCTGCTGGCGATCCTGCTGGTGTTCGGCGCCGCCTACCAGGCGTGGAAGAAGAAGTACGTCCCCGCCGTCATCACGGCCGTCATCGCGGCCCTGATGTTCCTCTGGTACGTCTCCACCAACGAGGTCCCGCGCCAGCTGGTGACGGCGACCCCGTACATCGTCACGCTGCTCGTCCTCTCGCTGTCCGCGCAGAAGCTGCGCATGCCGAAGGCGGACGGCCTGCCGTACCGGAAGGGACAGGGCAAGTGACCAGCCCCGTCACCGAGTTCGACTGGGAGGCCCTGCGGGCCGAGGCGCGGGAGGCCATGTCCCACGCCTACGCCCCCTACTCGGGCTTCCCGGTCGGCGTGGCGGCGCTGGTCGACGACGGGCGCACGGTCACCGGCTGCAACGTCGAGAACGCCTCGTACGGCCTCGGCCTGTGCGCCGAGTGCGGTCTGGTCTCGCAGCTGCAGCGCACCGGGGGCGGCCGCCTCACGCACTTCACCTGCGTGGACGGCACGGGCGGGCTGCTCGTCCCGTGCGGCCGCTGCCGTCAGCTGCTCTACGAGTTCGGCGGCCCCGACCTGCTCCTGGACACCCCCGCGGGCATCCTCCCGCTCTCCGAGATGCTGCCCCAGGCCTTCGGCCCGGACCATCTCACCAAGTAACTCCCGTACGGCCCCCCTGACCTGCGCAGGGGGGCCGTGCACTTCGCACCTCCGGAAGGAAAGCCATGGCCATGGACGCCATCTCCGTCATCCGCACCAAGCGGGACCGCGGCGAGCTGACCGACGAGCAGATCGACTGGGTCATCGACGCGTACACCCGCGGCGAGGTCGCCGACTACCAGATGGCCGCCCTCAACATGGCGATCCTGCTCAACGGCATGAACCGCCGTGAGATCTCCCGCTGGACCGCGGCCATGATCGCCTCCGGCGAGCGCATGGACTTCTCCTCGCTGTCCCGCCCGACGGCGGACAAGCACTCCACGGGCGGCGTCGGCGACAAGATCACGCTCCCGCTCGCGCCCCTCGTCGCGGCCTGCGGAGCGGCCGTCCCCCAGCTCTCGGGCCGCGGCCTCGGCCACACCGGCGGCACCCTGGACAAGCTGGAGTCGATCCCGGGCTGGCGCGCACTGCTCTCCAACGAGGAGATGCTGCACGTCCTCGACACCACCGGCGCGGTCATCTGCGCGGCGGGCGACGGCCTGGCCCCCGCCGACAAGAAGCTGTACGCCCTGCGTGACGTCACCGGCACGGTCGAGGCGATCCCCCTGATCGCCTCGTCCATCATGTCGAAGAAGATCGCCGAAGGCACCGGTTCTCTGGTCCTGGACGTGAAGGTCGGCTCGGGCGCCTTCATGAAGACGATCGAGGACGCGCGGGAGCTGGCGTCCACCATGGTGGGCCTCGGCACCGACCACGGCGTGAAGACCGTCGCCCTCCTGACCGACATGTCCACCCCCCTCGGCCTCACCGCGGGCAACGCCCTGGAGGTCCGCGAGTCGGTCGAGGTCCTGGCGGGCGGCGGCCCGGCGGACGTCGTGGAGCTGACGATCGCCCTGGCCCGGGAGATGCTGGACGCCGCCGGCGTGAAGGACGCGGACCCGGCCAAGGCCCTGGCCGACGGCTCGGCGATGGACGTCTGGCGCCGCATGATCGCGGCCCAGGGCGGCGACCCGGACGCTGCGCTCCCCACGTCGAAGGAACAGCACGTCATCAAGGCGCCGTCGTCCGGCGTCCTGACCCGCCTCGACGCCTACGACATCGGCGTCGGCGCCTGGCGACTGGGCGCGGGCCGCGCCCGCAAGGAGGACCCGGTGCAGGCGGGGGCGGGCATCGAGATGCACGCCAAGCCGGGCGACACGGTGACCGAGGGCCAGCCCCTGCTGACCCTGCACACGGACACCCCGGAGCGCTTCGAGTACGCGCTGCAGGCGGTCGAGGGCTCGTACGACATCGCGGCGGAGGGGAAGGACTTCACGGCGTCGCCCGTCGTGCTGGAACGTATCGCCTGACCAGGGGATCTATCTTTCGGGTGAACGGGATCGGTGGACCTCCGCCGGTCCCGTTCGGCATGCTGGGATCGGTGACGCACCGATAGGAGACCGCCATGAGCGCACTCACCGTGAGCCAGGACCCCGACCAGAACTGGGACGACCTCGTCCGGTACTGGGAGGAGATGGAATGGCCCGAGGGCAGCAAGGTGGAGATCATCGAGGGGATCATCACCGTGTCACCTTCTCCCGCGTTCCGCCACAACGTCATCGCGGAACGCATCCAGCGTCGCCTCTACTCCGTGATCCCCGATGACTGGGGGATCTTCCAGACGCTGTCGATCGCCGTACCGTCACGCCTGGGCATGCTCATCCCGGACCTGCTGGTGACGCCGGTGCAGGAGCGCCCGGAGACGGACTCCTACATCCCCGCAGCCCTCGCCGAACTCGTCGTCGAGGTGACGTCCAAGTCCAACGCCCGACACGACCGGGTCAGCAAGGCCGCCGCCTACGCGACCGCGGGCATTCCGCTCTACCTTCTCGTCGACTCCTGGGCGCCCGGCGGCCCCACCGCGACCCTCTACGGAGAGCCGAAGGGCGAGGTCTACCGGACCCTGAGCGCCGTGAAGTTCGGCGATCCCATCAAGCTGCCGGAGCCGTTCGACGTCACGATCGACACCGGCGAGTTCCCCGTCGACTGACCCTCACCCCAGAACCGCCGCCACCCCCACCAACACCGGCACCGAAACCACCGTCGACAGCAGGATCGACTCCCGGGCCAGGGCCTCGGCCACCCGATAGCGGCTGGCGTACGTGAACAGGTTCTGCGCGGCCGGAAGGGCCGAGGTCACCACCACGTCCAGCAGCGGCGCGCCATGCAGCCCGAAGACGCCACTCGCCACCACCCACGCCACCGCCGGTTGCCCCACCGACTTCAACGCCACCGACAGCAGGACCAGTTGACGGTCCCGCCCCCGGCCAGGGGCCGCGCTGCCGTGCAGGGACATGCCGAAGGCCAGCAGGGCCGCCGGGACGGACATGTTGCCGATCAGGGTGAGGGGATCCATGACCGGGCCGGGGATCGTCCAGCCCGCCGCCGAGACCAGGACACCCGACAACGAGCCGACCGCTATCGGGTTGCGCAACGGGGTCAGCAGGCGGCGCCACACCGTGCCCTTCTCGCCCATGCCCGACAGGTCCAGGATCGTCAGCGCGACCGGGGTCACCAGCACGACCTGGAACAGCAGCACCGGTGCCACCAGGGACGCGTCGCCCAGGACGTACGCCGCGATCGGGATGCCGAGGTTGCCCGAGTTGACGTAGCCGGAGCACAGGGCGCCGATGGTGGTGCGGCCCACGCCCCAGCGGCGTAGCGCGCCGACCGCCACGAAGACCCCGGAGACCGCGGCTGTGCTCAGGGCCGTCACCAGGAGCCGGGCCGAGAACAGCACCGACAGGTCGGCCCTGGCCAAGGTCGTGAAGAGGAGCGCCGGGCCCGCCACGCTGAAGGCCAGCCGCGTCAGCACCTCGCCGCCCCGCTCGCCGAGCGAGCCGCGCCGCCCGAGCACATAGCCCACCCCGATGACGACCGCGATCACCGCGAACCCGCTCAGCACCCCCTGCACGGAGCCCACCCTCCGGCGGAGCGGGGGAGCGGGTCAATGTGATCTACGCCCGGGGTGCGGGCTACCGCGATGAGTTACGGCCGCCCCGCAGGTCTACCGCACGTGGACGCGAAGACACCCGCTGTGCTCGTGCTGGCCGGCCCCGTCACCAGGGACGAGGTGCCGGGGCTGTGTGACGACGTGCGCGAGCTGCTGGAGGCCACCGGGGCCGCAGTCGTCGTGTGTGACGTGGGTGGGCTCGGGCCTCCGGGGCTCGGGACCGTCGAGCTGCTGGCGCGGCTGGAGCTGGCCGCCCGCCGGGCGGGCGGGCGGATACGGCTGCGCGACCCCGACCCCGCGCTACACGCCCTCCTCGATCTGGTCGGGCTCCGCTTCCAGATGGAGGGGCAGGCCGAAGAGAGGGAACCACCGCTGGGTGTCGAGGAAGAAGTGGAACCCGGTCAGCCGGCCGTCTGAAATCTCCAGGACCTGGATCGACCACGGGGTGAAGCCGCCCGCCTCCGGGTCCGGCTTGTACTGGGCGAAGCCGGGCAGCCCGTTGACCTGCACGGGCAGCAGACGGGAGCCGGCGCAGGCGGCGCCCAGGGTGGTCATGAAGCCGGTGATGTCGTCGTGGCCGGTCAGCCACAGGTCGAACGGCGGCATCGTCATGACGGCGTCCTCGTGCAGCAACGCCGTGAGCGCCGTCATGTCGTAGCCCTCGAAGGCCTTCACATAGCGCTCCAGGAGCTTCTGCTGCTCCTCGTCGAGCGGGTCGGAGACCGCCGCGTCGGCGCCCGCCTGCTCCCGCTCGGCGAGCGTCGCCCTGGCCCGCTGCAGCGCGCTGTTGACCGAGGCGACCGAGGTGTCCAGCAGCTCGGCGACCTCGCTCGCCTTCCAGGCCAGCACCTCGCGCAGGATCAGCACCGCCCGCTGCTTGGGCGGCAGCTGCTGCAGGGCCGCCATGAACGCCAGTCGGATCGACTCCTTGGCGACGGCCGCCTCCGCCGGGTCCTCGACCGTCGGCAGCACGCGCGCGTCCGGCACCGGCTCCAGCCAGGTGTTGTCCGGACGAGGGGCGAGGGCCGCCTGCGCGAGGGGCGTCGAGTCGGTGAGGTCCATGGGGCGGGCCCGCTTGTTCCCGGCCGTCAGCATGTCCAGGCACACGTTCGTCGCGATCCGGTACAGCCACGAGCGCAGACTCGAACGGCCCTCGAACTTGTCGTAGCTCCGCCAGGCCCGCACCAGGGTGTCCTGCACCGCGTCCTCGGCCTCGAAGGAGGAGCCGAGCATGCGGTAGCAGTACCCGGTCAGCTCGGTCCGGTGCTTCTCCAGTGCGACGTCCAGGTCCACCGTCGCCGTGCTGTCGCCCATCGTCCACCCACCCCTGTGGCTTCTGTTCACGCGCCTTCGCGCCCCAGCACTCCGGAAGCTACCGCAGCCCACTGACAATGGCCCCCCGAGCGCGCAAAGGCCCAGCTCAGACCAGTTGCTTCACGGACATGAGCAGATGCTGATGCCCACCGTCGCCCAACAGCACCCGCTGACCCGACCCCAGCAGCTCCAGCCGCAGCGCGGGCCCCTCGAAGGAGTTCAGCGCGTCGACCAGGTACGCCGGGTTGAAGGCCACGGCGACCTCCCCGGCTCCGCGCAGCACGGCCGGCAGCCGCTGCGCCGCCACGTCGTCCCCGAAACCGGCCCGCACCATCACGGACCCGTCCTCGCCGGAGAACTCCAGCCGCACCGGACTGTTCGCCTCCGCCACCACCGCCACCCTCCGCACCGCCTCCGCCAGCGCCCCGCACTCCACCTCGGCGACCGCCGCCCCCGCCAGCTCGAACAGCGAGCCGTACCCCGGCAGCCGCCCTTCAAGCCGCCGCAGGACCGTCCGCGTCCGCCCGCCCTCGAACCCGACCACGCCCCCGCCGGCCCCCTCGGCCGGATCGAGCCCGATGCTCACGGTCCCGCAGCGGGCCAGCGACCGTGCCAGCTCCAGCAGCCGCCGCGCGGGCAGCAGCGCCTCCGCCGCCGCCCAGGCCGGTCCCGCCTCCGGCTTCCACTCCAGCCGCCGCACGGCATACCGGTACCGGTCGGACGCCGACAGGACCATCTCCTCGCCGTCGAGCCGCAGTTGGATCCCGGTGAGCACCGGCAGCGTGTCGTCCCGGCCCGCCGCCACGGCCACCTGTCCGACGGCCGTCGCGAACGCGGCCGCGTCCACACCGCCGTACACCGGGGGCGCCTCGGGAAGCGCCGGATACTCCTCGTAGGGCAGTGTCGACAGCCCGAACCGGGCGCCGCCCGCCTCCACTGTGAACCGCGAGCCCTCCAGCACACAGCTCACCGGCCCCTCCGGCAACACCCGGCAGATGTCCAGCAGCCTGCGCCCCAGGACCAGCACCCGCCCCTCGGTCACCGTTTCGGCGTCCGTCTCGACCCGCGCGGCCGTCTCGAAGTCGAACCCCGACACCGCCAGTCGCCCCGCCCCGGCCGTCAGCGACAGGCCGCCCAGCACCGGTACGGGTGTCCGCGCCGGCAACGCCCGTGCCGCCCACGAGACCGCCTCGTTGAGATCCGCGCGTGCGATCCGGAACTCCATACGGCAATCCCCCTGCTCATCCGTCCAGTTGACCCGCGGAAGGTATCCGCGGCCACTGACAACGGGCTGTGAGCAGGGGGAATGCGAGGACCGAAGGTCAGTGCGCCGCCGCCACCGGCGTCCGCCGGGCCGCCACCCGGGCCGCCCGGGAGCCGAGGACCGTGATCGTCACGACGCCCAGGACCGCGAGGATGCCCACGGTGACCGTGCCGCCCCAGCCGCCCGCGTGGAAGGCCATCGCGCCGATCGTGCTGCCGGCGCTGGAGCCGACGTAGTACGCGGACTGGTAGAGGGCCGAGGCCTGGGCGCGGCCGTGGGTGGCCGTCTTGCTGACCGCCGAGGAGGCGACCGCGTGGCCCGCGAAGAAGCCCGCGGTGATCAGGACCAGGCCCAGCAGGACCAGGGGGAGGGAGTCGGCCAGGGAGAGGAGCAGGCCCGTCGCCGTCGTACCGCCCGCCAGGTACAGCGCGCCCCGGCGGCCGAGGCGGCCCACCAGGCGGCCCGCGGTCGACGCCGACACCGTACCCACCAGGTACACCAGGAAGATCGAGCCGACGATGCCCTGGGGGAGGGAGAAGGGGGCCTCGGTCAGGCGGTAGCCGATCACCGTGTACACACCGCCGAACACTGTCATGAACAGCGCGCCGATCGCGTACAGGCGGCGCAGCAGCGGGTCGGAGAGGTGGTCGCGGACCGTGCCGAGCAGGACGCGGGGGCGCAGCGAGCCGGCCTTGAAGTGCCGCGGCGCCGGCAGCAGCAGCCGGAACGCCACCGCGCAGGCCACCGCGATCGCGCCGATCACCCCGACGGCCACCCGCCAGCCCCACTCCTGCGCGACCCAGCCGGTGATCACCCGGCCGCTCATTCCGCCGACGCTGTTGCCCGCCACGAACAGCCCGATCGCCGTGACCAGCGCCTTCGGCCGGACCTCCTCGGCGAGGTACGCCGTCGCCGAGGCCGGAAGACCTGCCAGCGCCGCGCCCTGCACCGCCCGCAGCACCACCAGGGCCCCGATGGAGGGCGCGAAGGGCACCAGCAGACCAACGCCCACCGCGACCGCCAGCGAGGCCGTCATCACCGTACGGCGGCCGAAGCGCTCCGACAGGGCGCTCATCGGCAGCACGAACAGCGCCAGACCGCCGGTCGCGGCCGCCACCGTCCAGCTCGCCTCGCTCGCCGCGACCCCGAACTCCCCGGAGATCAGCGGCAGCAGGGCCTGCGTGGAGTAGAGGAGGGCGAAGGTGGCGACTCCGGCGAGGAAGAGGGCGAAGCTCATCCGGCGGTAGCCGGGGCCGCCCGGCGCCATGCGGGAGTCGGACGCGGAGTCGGAGGAACGGACGGGCTGGGCGGCGTCCACGCTGGTGGACGCCCCGGTACTGGCGGGAGACATGCCTCGAAGCTACGTACGAGCCCGCTCATCCGTCCAATGCATGGATTGGCCATAATCGTTCCCATGGCGCATCAGCAAAGCTCACAGGCTCGTCTGTCACCGTCCAGTGACACAGAAGACATGGCGCTGTTGCTGGCGCCCCGCCTCGCGTACTTCGCCGGCGTCGCCCGCACCGAGCACGTCACCCGGGCCGCCCACGAGATGAACGTCCCCCAGTCGACCCTCTCGCGCGCGATGGCCCGCCTGGAGCAGGACCTGGGCGTCGACCTGTTCGCCCGCCACGGCCGTACGGTCTCCCTCACCACCGCCGGCCGCACCTTCCTCGCCTCCGTCGAACGTGCCCTCGCCGAGGTCGAGCGCGCCGCCGAGGAGGTCCGCGCCGACGCCGACCCGGCCACCGGCAAGGTCGCCTTCGGCTTCCTGCACACCATGGGCGCCGAGACCGTACCCGGCCTGCTGCACGCCTTCCGCGCCGACCACCCGCGCATCCGGTTCAGTCTCGTCCAGAACTACGGCGAGGCCATGCTGGAGCGGCTGCGCGCGGGAGAGCTGGACCTCTGCCTCACCTCTCCGGTCCCCGACGCCCCCGACCTCGTGGCCCGCCGCCTGGACGAACAGAAGCTGCGTCTCGTCGTCCCGGCCGACCACCGCCTGGCCGCCCGCCGCCGCATCCGCCTGGCCGAGGCCGCCGACGAAACCTTCGTCACCCTGGAACCGGGTTACGGCCTGCGCCGCATCACCGACGACCTGTGCACCCAGGCGGGCTTCCGCCCCAGGGTGGCCTTCGAGGGCGAGGAGGCGGAAACCCTGCGGGGCCTGGTGGCGGCGGGCCTGGGCGTCGCCCTCCTGCCTCCCCCGACCGTCCCGAGACCGGGCGTCGTGGAACTGACGGTGACGGCCCCCAAGGCGGCCCGCGAAATCGGCGTCGCCTGGCTGGCCGACCGCCCGGACACACCCCCCGTGGCCGCCTTCAAGAAGTTCTTGCTTTCCAGAAGAGGGAATCTGCTTCCCACCTAAGGGGCGCGGGGAACTGCGCGACGAGCCACAACGCACCGGCACCCCGACAACCACCGACACCCCTACGGCGCTACCGCCTCAACGACCTACCGAACCCCGCAGCCAACGGCATCCTCAAACCGATAGGCGGCGGAGCAGCAAGCGCATCCTCCACGGGCCGAGACACCGAACACCCGAACAACGCCCCCATCACGAAGTCCACCGCAAGCGACAGCACTTCATCCCGGTGCTGATGCAACCCATGACCGTCGGAGTGCACTTCGAACCGGCACACGTCCCGGTTCACCTTCTTCGCCCGAGCCGCCAGCCGGAACGACAGCTCGGGATCGGTCCGTTCGTCGTTCGTGCCGTGCACGATCAGCACCTGCCGCCCCACCAGCTGCTTCACCGGCTCGGCGGCCGCGGCCACGTCCTCCTCCGGCAGCCAGGGGGCAAGCGCGATCACCGAGTTCACCGCCTCGTGCCCGCCCGCCCGCAGCGCAGCCCGCCCGCCCATGTCGAGTCCGACCAGACACACGGGAACGTCCCCGTACCGCCGTACGACCTCATCCGCGGCCCACTCCGCGTCCCCCGCGAGATGCGCCTCGCTGCCGTTCCAGCCCCGGTAGCGGTAGTGGACGGTATGGACAGCCAGCCCCTCCGTGCGGCCCGCGCGGGCGAACCTGCGGCCGAGGGAGCGGACGAAGGCCGTCGCCTGGATGAGCGACGGCCTGCGGGCGGAGACCTCCTCGCCCCCGGGGAGCAGCAGCACCGCTCCGCTCACTGTCGTCGGCTCCGGGCCGACTGCCTTTGCCAGCCTGGCCGTTCGGACCGGCGTCGCTTGCTGTCCCATGACAGAACAGTGTCAGAAGGCTCGGTGTACGAAACCCGTCCGTGCGGTCACCGTTAAATATCGACGGAAAAGTACATGCCGTACAGCGGCTCTCTACGCGCGTAGGCGTTACAGTGCGGCAATGACGAGCCAGACTGCACCGACTGGGACCGTCCCGACGCACGTCCCGACGCCGGACCAGATCCGCCGGGCCCCCAAGGTTCTGCTGCACGATCATCTCGACGGCGGGCTCCGCCCCGGAACCGTCGTCGAACTCGCCCAGGAGGCGGGCTACTCCCAGCTCCCCGAGACCGACCCCGACAAGCTGGGCATCTGGTTCCGCGAAGCGGCCGATTCCGGCTCGTTGGAACGGTATCTGGAGACCTTCTCGCACACCGTCGGTGTGATGCAGACCCGGGAGGCGCTTGTCCGCGTCGCCCGGGAGTGCGCCGAGGACCTCGCCGAGGACGGGGTCGTCTACGCGGAGGTGCGGTACGCGCCCGAGCAGCACCTTGAGGGCGGGCTGACCCTCGAAGAGGTCGTCGAGGCGGTCAACGAGGGCTTCCGGCAGGGCGAGCGGCTCGCCCGGCAGAACGGCCACCGCATCCGGGTCGGCGCCCTGCTGACCGCCATGCGGCACGCGGCCCGCGCCCTGGAGATCGCCGAACTCGCCAACCGCTACCGGGATCTGGGTGTGGTCGGCTTCGACATCGCCGGCGCCGAGGCCGGCTACCCGCCCACCCGGCACCTGGACGCGTTCGAGTACCTCAAGCGCGAGAACAACCACTTCACCATCCACGCCGGTGAGGCCTTCGGGCTGCCGTCCATCTGGCAGGCGCTGCAGTGGTGCGGTGCCGACCGGCTCGGGCACGGGGTGCGGATCATCGACGACATCGAGGTCCGCGAGGACGGCTCGGTGCGGCTCGGGCGGCTGGCGTCGTACGTCCGTGACAAGCGCATCCCGCTGGAGATGTGCCCCAGCTCCAACCTGCAGACCGGGGCGGCCTCTTCCTATGCCGAGCACCCGATCGGGCTGCTGCGGCGGCTGCACTTCCGGGCGACGGTCAACACCGACAACCGGCTGATGTCGCACACCAGCATGAGCCGGGAATTCGAGCATCTCGTCGAGGCGTTCGGTTATACGCTCGACGACCTGGCATGGTTCTCCGTCAATGCGATGAAATCAGCGTTCATTCCTTTCGATGAACGACTCGCGATGATCAATGACGTGGTCAAGCCTGGATATGCAGAGCTGAAGTCCGAGTGGTTGTTCCAGCAGACCGCCTCCATCAGGGGTTCTTCCGGATCCGAGGGGTAGCGGCGGGGCGACCGGCGGCTCGGAATGCGGACGGGCTTTCACAAGCCGTCCGCATTTCGGTGTTTGCGGCGGGCGGTCCGGCATGTTTACGGTCGTGGACCGCTCAGATCGTTTGTGATCTCCCGTCTCCGCATTCAAGGACGCATTCACCATGAAGCAGTCTGCTGCCAAGACCCTCGGTGTCGCCGCCCTCGGTGCCGCTTTCGCCGCCGTCGGCGCGGGCGCCGCCAACGCGGCCCCGGCCGTCCCGGACGCGACGCAGGCCCTGGACACCGTCACCAAGACGCTGCCCGCCGAGAACGTCGGCAAGGCGCTGCCGGGCGCCGGTGAGGCGCTCGCTCAGGGGCAGGGTGCCCTCGGTGCCGGCCTGGCCGCCGCGCAGCCGACCGTCGAGAGGGTCCTCGCCGACGGGCCCACCGCGCCGGTCGCCGGGCTGCTCGGCGGACTGCCGGTGCAGGGCCTGCCCACGCACGGCGTGCCGGTGAACGGCATCCCGCTCGGCTGACACCGCCACGCGTACGACGCCGCTGGGGCGCCCCGGAGCAGTCCGGAGCGCCCCAGTGGCGTTCGCGTGCCCGGACTCACCAGGCGGTGGCCTTGGCCTTGTCCTCCGCCGGCAGCAGGATCCACAGCGCTATGTAGAGCAGGAACTGGGGGCCGGGGAGCAGACAGGACAGCAGGAAGATCACCCGCATCGTCGTCGCGGAGGTGCCGAAGCGCCGTGCCAGCGCGGCACACACTCCGCCGATCATGCGGCCGTGGGTGGGACGGGCGAGGCTGGACATCTGCGGCTCCTCGGTGAGCGTCGGGTGAGGCTCTCCGGTCGATCGCCTCAACTGTCTTCCACACTACGGAGACGAACGGGACGAAGAGTCGCTCTACGGGGCGATCCCGACCCTGGGAATCGTCGGGGTCCGACCCTGAGGGACGTCCTCCTGGACGGTGACCTGCTCCGCCTCGCGGGGTCCGCGCTCGCCCCGGCGCCGCAGCCAGGCCCGGCCCGCGGGCACCACCGCCAGGTGGGCCAGGATCACTCCCACGGTGTTCAGCAGCAGCGAGTCGACGTCCACGACCCTGCCGGGCACCCCCGTCTGCAGCAGGGCGATGCCCAGCGAGATCAGGGCGCCCGTGGCCGTCGTACGGACCAGGGAGGTGAGCGGGGAGACGCCGAGGCGGCCGGCCATCGGCAGCAGCACGCCCAGCGGCGCGAGCAGGGCCAGCCCCTCGCCGAGGGGTCTGGCGGCCTCGGGCCAGCCCAGCGCCAGGTCGGCCCGGATGCCGGCCAGCGGGCGCAGGTTGGCGGGCATCACCCAGGGGACGTCCAGGGGACGCAGCATCAGCCAGGCGACGAGCCCGAGGTGTGCGACGAGGAGGACACCCCCTGTCACACGGATGCGGATCGCGGCGCTGCCGCCGATGGAGCCTTGACGCTGCACGACCCCCTAGACGCACCCCTGTGCACGATCGGTTCCGCATCCGTCACGCGGATGTACATGAGGCGTCCGCCACACCCGTCCGCCCGCGGCCGCTCAGCCCGCCGTGACCTCGCCGGACGGCGGCTCGGTCGTACCCGGGCGGTTGCGGACGTCGTCGGTGCACTCGTAGCGGCGCAGCGGGGCGGTGCCCGGGCCGCCAAGGATGACCGAGCCGTCGCCCTCGGTCGCCGCCGAGTCGGAGAGCGTGCACACGAGCTGGGCGAGGGCGTAGGAGGTGAGCTGCTCCGGTGCGGTGCTCAGCCGGAGCGCGTCCTCCGGGTCCTTGCGGCCGGGCCCGGTCACGCTCAGGCCGCCCGGCACGTACGTCGTGTAGCCCGCGGCCTTCTGCCCGGCCGACGGGGACGCGGCGAGCTGGTCCAGCAGGCCCTGCGCCACGATCACCCGGCGCCGCTCGTCCGGCGTGCCCGCCGGGACCCTGACGGTCCGGTCGACGGCGGCCAGGGACGAGCCGCACAGCAGGAAGACCTGCACGGGCACCCCCTGCGAGGACTGCGTCGACACGCCGGGCCCGGACGGTGTGCACGGCACCCGGGAGGGCGCCCCGCCGAAGTCCGTCGGCACCTCGGTGGGCCGGATCCCGCACCCGCTGAGCAGCGCGGCGAGGAGGGGCGCCGCCAGCAGGCCGCGTACGGTCCCTGGTCTCATGACCCCTCCTTCCCTGAGTTCCCGACCTCGTCGTTCTTGGTGCCCTCGCCGTTCTCCTCCGTCAGTTGTGAGGCGTCCCGCGGCAGCCGCAGCGTGAACACCGCACCCCCGTCGGGGGAGTTGGCGGCGGTGATCTCACCGCCGTGGATGTGGGCGTTCTCCAGGGCGATGGACAGGCCCAGGCCGCTGCCCTCCGAGCGCGGCCGGGAGGCGCTGGCCTTGTAGAAGCGGTCGAAGACGTGCGGCAGGACGTCCTCGGGGATGCCGGGCCCGTGGTCACGCACCGCGATGACCAGGTCCTCCCCGTCGATGCGCACCGACACCCGCACCGGAGACCCGCCATGTTTGAGCGCGTTGCCGATCAGGTTGGCCAGGATGACGTCCAGGCGGCGCGGGTCGAGGCGGGCGTGGGTCCCGCGCTCGGCGTCCAGTTCCACGGCGTCCAGCCAGGCGCGGGCGTCGATGCAGGCGGTGATCTGGTCGGTGATGTCGACGTAGTCCAGGACCAGACGGGCGGTGCCCGCGTCGAAGCGGGTGACCTCCATCAGGTTCTCGACCAGGTCGTTCAGCCGCCGGGTCTCGCTGACCACCAGCCGTACGGCCGGTTCGACCATCGGGTCGATGCCCCCGGCCTCGGACTCCAGCTCCTCCTCCAGCACCTCCGTGACGGCGGTGATGGCGGTCAGCGGCGTCCGCAGCTCATGGGACATGTCGGCCACGAAGCGCCGGGACGCGTCGTCGCGCGCGGCCATGTCGGCCACCCGCTTCTCCAGCGCCTCGGCCGCGTTGTTGAACGTCCGGGACAGATCGGCGAGTTCGTCCGTGCCCGTCACCCGCAGCCTGGTGTCCAGCTTGCCCTCGCCGAGGCTCCGGGCGGCCACACCGAGACGCTGCACCGGCTTCAGTACGGTCGTGGCGGCGGCCTGCGCGAGCAGCGCCGAGCCGATCAGGGCGAGGCCCGTCGCGATCCCCAGCGACCAGGCCAGCGAGTTGAGGTCCTTGGCCTCCGGCTCCAGCGACTTCGCCATGTAGCCCGTAGGGCCGCCGCCGATCAGCCGGGTACCGGCGACCAGGTACGGCGTGCCGTGCTCGTCGACCCGCTGCCAGTACAGGTGGTACGGCGACTTGTTGGCGTCGGTCACCTTCTGCTGCCTGTTCACCGCGGCCCGCAGCGACTTGGGCACGTCCTCCAGGGCGAAGCCGTTGATGCCGCCCGAGTTGCCGTACACCGTCTTGCCGCTCGGGTCCTGGGCGATCAGCAGCACGCTGAACCGCTGGCTGCTGCCGGCCATCTGGCCCGCCGCGTGCTGCAGTTCGTCCTGTGAGGGGTGCACCGGCAGCGCCCCCGCCCGGTTCTGCATCTCCTGCTGGAAGTCGCGCAGCACCGCGTCCTGGGCGCGGGTGAGCACGGCCTCCCGGTTCAGCCAGTACGCGATGCCCGACGCGGACACCGCGGCGGTGAGCGCGACCAGACCGAAGACGACGACCAGTCGCAGCCTGAGGCTGGTGAACCGCAGCCGCGACAGATTTCCCTTACGCCCCGCGGTCCAGCCGCGCAGCCCCCCTTGCGTGTCGGTCACTGAGGAGCGTCCAGGCGGTAGCCGACACCACGGACGGTACGGATCAGGGTCGGGGACGAGGGCACGTCCTCCACCTTGGCACGCAGCCGCTGCACACACGCGTCCACCAGGCGCGAGTCGCCCAGGTAGTCGTGCTCCCACACCAGCCGCAGCAGCTGCTGCCGGGACAGCGCCTGACCGGGCCGCCGGCTCAGCTCCAGGAGCAGTCTCAGCTCGGTCGGCGTCAGCTGCAGGTCCTCGCCGTTCTTGGTCACGGTCATCGCGGAGCGGTCGATGACCAGGCTGCCGAAGGCCGCCGAGTCGCTGGACTCGCGCTCGCCGCGGCGCAGCACGGCCCGGATCCGGGCGTCCAGCACCCGGCCCTGCACCGGCTTCACGACATAGTCGTCGGCCCCGGACTCCAGCCCCACGACCACGTCGATGTCGTCGTTGCGGGCGGTCAGCAGGATGATCGGCAGCTGGTCGGTGCGCCGGATGCGCCGGCACACCTCGAATCCGTCGATGCCGGGCAGCATCACATCCAGCACGATCAGATCCGGCCGCTGCTCGCGCAGCAGCTTCAGACCGTCCTCACCGCTGGCAGCGGTGGCCACCCGGTGACCCTGGCGCGTCAGGGAGAGCTCCAGGGCCGTGCGGATGGCGTCGTCGTCCTCGATCAGCAACAGGGAAGGCACGGGCTCATTCTGGCCCATGGACGGGCTCTCGTACGACCTACCGACACCATGCCCTCCCTACCGCCATCACCTGTGCGCGCTCTGTGACGGCCCTGGGCCGGACCCCTGTGACAGGTCTGTGACAGTCGGCGGACACGGCCATGAAGGTCCCTCGGCAAGCTTTTCGGCACAGGCAAGGAAGCAACGCCGAGCAAGTCGAACACCGGAAGTCCACGACGGGGAGCGCGAGATGAACACGCTGCACAGCATCAGCACCAGCGCAGTTGTCACGCGTCTGCACGACGTGAACCGGGGTTCCGAGAAGTCCGGCGCCGTGAGCGGGCGGGGGTGCGCTCGCGGCGCCGGGCGTCAGCACACCGGTTACATGACGGTGGTTGACGCGTACACGGGGGAAACGCACGGGGGATCCGCGTACAGGGAGGACTCGGGGGAGCGCCGTTCGCTGACCGAGGCGGAGTTCACCGCCTACGTCCAGGAGCGCCGCGCCTCCCTGTACGCCACCGCCTACCACCTGACCGGTGACCGCTTCGAGGCCGAGGACCTGCTGCAGAGCGCGCTGTTCTCGACGTACAAGGCGTGGGACCGGATCAGCGACAAGGCGGCGGTCGGCGGCTATCTGCGCCGCACCATGACCAACCTGCACATCAGCGCCTGGCGGCGCCGCAAGCTCAACGAGTACCCGACCGAGGAACTGCCGGAGACGCCCGGCGAGACGGACGCGATGCGCGGCACCGAGCTGCGCGCGGTCCTGTGGCAGGCGCTGGCCCGGCTGCCCGAACTCCAGCGCACCATGCTGGTCCTGCGCTACTACGAGGGCCGCACGGACCCGGAGATCGCGGAGATCCTCGACATCAGCGTCGGCACGGTGAAGTCCAGCATCTGGCGGTCGCTCCGCCGGCTGCGCGAGGACGAGGTCCTCAGCTTCGGCCGTGACGAGGAGGACGCCTTCGGCGAGTTGGTCGCCTGAAGGTCAGGGGTCACTGGGGGGTGACCTCGGGGGAGCAACGGGGGACCACTGGGGGGTGGGCCCACGGGGGAACACGGGGGAGCACAGAGGAACGGGACTGGTGGGCCGGGGGGTCTGACCAGTCCCGTTTCGCGTTTCCGTACGGCCCTCAGGCCGCGGTTGTGCTGCCGTGCCCGACGGCCCACTCCGCTGCCGTCAGCCGCCCCAGGGCCTCGTCCCGGTCGCACGGATACGCACCGAGGGACACCTGGCGGGCCACGATCGACCGCTCCGCGCGCATCAGCCGCCAGCCGCGCCGCACCAGGAACGGCACCGACTTGCGGCCCTCCTTCAGATCGCGCAGGAAACGCCGGCGGAAGGTGGTGACCGGGCCGCGGGTCAGGCACAGCGCGTCCGCCAGCAGACCCAGTTCACGGCAGCGCTCCACGATCTCCGCGGCGAAGATGCCCTCCGCGATGAACAGCGGGGTGCGCCCGATGTGCAGCGTCTCCTCGCCGGTACGGGCGCTCAGCGCGATGTCGTACACCGGAACGGGCGTCGAGCCCGAGGCGCACAGCCGGGAGATGGCCTCGATCGCGACGTCCGCGTCCCAGGACTCCGGATGGTCCCAGTCGATGTCCGAACTCCCGTCCACCAGTGGCAGCGTCGGGTCGTCGCCCTCCTTGTAGAAGTCGTCGAGGCGCAGGACGGGGAGCCCGGAACGGGCGGCGACGAGTGACTTGCCCGAGCCCGAAGGGCCGCACAGCAGCACGACGCGGGCGGGGGACGGGTGATGAATGCTCACGGAACACCAGTTTGACGCATGGTGGGCCGCCTGCCGACCCCGCGGGTCGGCTTTTGAGCGTGAGCCTCACCTCAACTACCCTACGTACTGACCTCATTACCCTGCGCACCAGAAGGTGGCACCAGCGATGGCCCGACACGCTTCCTCCCAGCACCCCACCGCGCAGCGCGCCCTGATCGCCCTCGCCACCGCCGGAGCGGCCCTGGGGGCGGGCGCGGCGACGGCGCACGCGGCCGCCGCCCCGGTCGTCGACGTGCCGTGGCGTCCCACCTCGCTCGGCAACATCGACCCCAAGGCGGGCCTGACGGTCCTCACCGGCACGGTCGGCTACGTCACCGGCCCGGTCGCCGGCCTCAAGCCCAACCCGCTGGCCGGCACCGGCGTCGACCCGCTCGACAACGGCGTGGGCACCCAGCTCGCCGACTTCAAGCCGGTCGGCTCGCAGATGCTGACGGGCCCGGTCGCGGAGGCGCAGTCGCTCGGCGCGGTGCCGGGGGTGGGACTGGTGACCGGTCTGCTGGGCGGCGGCACGGGCGCGCCGCTGGGCTGAACCCCGGCGGACACGAGGAGAGCCGCGCCGCCCCCGGACGGAGGGGTGGCGCGGCTCTCCGGCTCTACGGGGCCGTCAGGCCGTCAGGCCGTCAGTACGAGGCACCCGACGCGCCCAGCGACCCCGTCGGGTGCCAGACCGTCTTGGTCTCCAGGAACGCCGTCATGCGGTCGATGCCGGGAGTCGCCGACCAGTCGTCCACAGGCTGTGGACGAAGGACGCGCTTCAGGTTGTCGGCCGCGGCGATCTCCAGCTCCTTGGCCAGCACGTCGTCGGCGCCGGCCAGGTCGATCGCGTTGACGTCCTGGTGCGCGGCCAGCGGCGCCGCGATCTCCGCCGTACGGCCGGAGAGGACGTTGACCACGCCGCCGGGCAGGTCCGAGGTGGCCAGCACCTCGCCCAGCGACAGGGCGGGGAGCGGGGACTTCTCGCTCGCGATCACGATCGCCGTGTTGCCGGTCGCGATCACCGGGGCGATCACGGACACCAGGCCCAGGAAGGAGGACTCCTGGGGGGCGAGGACGGCCACGACGCCCGTCGGTTCCGGCGAGGAGAGGTTGAAGAACGGGCCCGCCACCGGGTTCCCGCCGCCCACGACCTGGGCGATCTTGTCGGTCCAGCCCGCGTACCAGACCCAGCGGTCGATCGCGGCGTCCACCTGGGCGGCGGCCTTCGACTTGGACAGGCCCTCCGCCTCGGCCACCTCGCGGACGAACTGCTCGCGACGGCCCTCCAGCATCTCCGCGACGCGGTAGAGGATCTGGCCGCGGTTGTAGGCCGTGGCCCCCGACCAGCCGCCGACCGCCTTGCGGGCGGCCACGACCGCGTCACGGGCGTCCTTGCGGGAGGACTGGGGAGCGTTGGCCAGCCAGTTGCCCTTCGAGTCGGTCACCTCGTACACCCGGCCGCTCTCGGAACGCGGGAACTTCCCGCCGACGTACAGCTTGTAGGTCTTGAAAACGCTGAGCCGCTGCTGCTCGGACTTATCGGTCTTCTCGGACTTCTCAGACATCGAGGTACGCCTCCAGGCCGTGGCGGCCGCCCTCGCGGCCGAAGCCCGACTCCTTGTATCCGCCGAACGGCGAGGTCGGGTCGAACTTGTTGAACGTGTTGGACCAGACGACGCCGGCGCGCAGCTTGTTCGCGACGGCCAGGATCCGGGAGCCCTTCTCGGTCCAGATGCCGGCGGAGAGGCCGTACTGGGTGTTGTTGGCCTTGGCGACGGCCTCGTCGGGGGTGCGGAAGGTGAGGACCGACAGCACCGGGCCGAAGATCTCGTCGCGGGCGATGGTGTGCGCCTGGGTGACGTTCGTGAACAGCGTCGGGGCGAACCAGTAGCCGGACGAGGGCAGTTCGCAGGCCGGGGACCAGCGCTCGGCGCCCTCGGCCTCGCCCTGCTCGACGAGCGAGGTGATACGGGAGAGCTGCTCGGCGGAGTTGATCGCGCCGATGTCGGTGTTCTTGTCCAGCGGGTCGCCGAGGCGCAGGGTCTGCAGGCGGCGCTTGAGGGAGTCCAGCAGCTCGTCCTGGATCGACTCCTGGACCAGGAGGCGGCTGCCCGCGCAGCAGACCTGGCCCTGGTTGAAGAAGATGCCGGTCACGATGCCCTCGACGGCCTGGTCGATCGGGGCGTCGTCGAAGACGATGTTGGCGCCCTTGCCGCCCAGTTCGAGGGTGAGCTTCTTGCGGGTGCCGGCGACGGTCCGAGCGATCTCCTTGCCGACGGCCGTGGAGCCGGTGAAGGCGACCTTGTTCACGTCCGGGTGCGAGACGAGGGCGGCGCCCGTGTCGCCGTAGCCCGGAAGGATGTTGACGACACCCTTGGGCAGGCCCGCCTGGCGGCAGATGTCCGCGAAGAAGAGCGCGGAGAGGGGGGTGGTCTCGGCGGGCTTCAGCACGACCGTGTTGCCGGTGGCCAGGGCCGGGGCGATCTTCCACGCCAGCATCAGGAGCGGGAAGTTCCAGGGGATGACCTGGCCCGCGACACCCAGCGGGCGCGGGTTCGCGCCGAAGCCGGCGTGGTCGAGCTTGTCCGCCCAGCCCGCGTAGTAGAAGAAGTGCGCGGCGACCAGCGGGAGGTCCGCGTCGCGGGTCTCCTTGATCGGCTTGCCGTTGTCCAGCGTCTCCAGGACGGCCAGCTCGCGGCTGCGCTCCTGGATGATGCGGGCGATGCGGAACAGGTACTTGGCGCGCTCGGAGCCCGGCAGCGCCGACCACTTCTCGAACGCCTTGCGGGCGGCCTTCACCGCGCGGTCGACGTCCGCCTCGCCCGCCTGGGCGACCTCGGAGAGGACCTCCTCGGTGGACGGGCTGACCGTCTTGAAGACCTTGCCGTCGGCCGCCTCGGTGAACTCGCCGTCGATGAAGAGGCCGTAGGAGGGGGCGATGTCGACGACGGAGCGGGACTCGGGCGCCGGTGCGTACTCGAATGCGGATGCCATGGTGATCAGTCCACCGTCACGTAGTCGGGGCCGGAGTAGCGGCCGGTGGCCAGCTTCTGACGCTGCATCAGCAGGTCGTTCAGGAGCGAGGAGGCGCCGAAGCGGAACCAGTGGTTGTCCAGCCAGTCCTCGCCCGCGGTCTCGTTGACCAGGACCAGGAACTTGATGGCGTCCTTGGTGGTGCGGATGCCGCCCGCGGGCTTCACGCCGACCTGGATGCCGGTCTGGGCGCGGAAGTCGCGCACCGCCTCCAGCATGAGGAGGGTGTTGGCGGGGGTCGCGTTGACAGCGACCTTGCCGGTCGACGTCTTGATGAAGTCCGCGCCCGCCAGCATGCCCAGCCAGCTCGCCCGGCGGATGTTGTCGTACGTCGACAGCTCACCGGTCTCGAAGATGACCTTCAGCCGGGCGCTGGTCCCGCAGGCCTCCTTCACGGCGACGATCTCGTCGTACACCTTGAGGTACTTGCCCGCGAGGAACGCGCCCCGGTCGATGACCATGTCGATCTCGTCGGCGCCGGCGGCGACGGCGTCACGCACGTCGGCGAGCTTCACGTCGAGCGCGGCACGGCCGGCCGGGAAGGCGGTGGCCACCGAGGCGACCTTCACGCCGGAGCCGGCGACGGCCTCCTTGGCGACGGCCACCATGTCGGGGTAGACGCAGACGGCCGCCGTGGCCGGGGTCGTCCGGTCCGTCGGGTCGGGGTGGACCGCCTTGGCGCCGAGCGCCCGGACCTTGCCCGGGGTGTCCGCGCCTTCCAGCGTCGTCAGGTCGACCATCGAGATGGCGAGGTCGATGGCGTACGCCTTCGCGGTGGTCTTGATGGAACGGGTGCCGAGAGACGCGGCGCGCGCCTCCAGGCCGACCGCGTCGACGCCGGGCAGCCCGTGGAGGAAGCGGCGCAGCGTGCTGTCGGACGCGGTGACGTCAGCGAGAGCGAGTGCTGTGGGTGCAGTGGTGGGCATGGTCACCAGACGAGCATATCTACGCGCGTAGCGGCTGTATAGCCCCGGGTGCTCATTGCCCGGTTGTCGATCACGGATGAGCGCAGGGCGGGGGCGCATAGCGGCGGCTGCGTCGGCGTCGTGCAGAATCGGGACCATGACGACCCCGGACCACCAGTCGGCCACCGCCAAGGACCTGATCTACCGCTCACCCATGGCGCTCGTGGCGGGTGTGCTGCTGCTCGTGCTGGCCGGGTGGCTGGGCTTCGACGCGCTGGTCCACGGAAACGGGCGCACCCCCTGGCTCGCGCTGGCCGGGCTGATCCTGGTCGTCCCGCTGGTGATCGCCTTCACCCTGCGTCCGGCGGTCTTCTCCGGCGAGGACCGGCTGCGGGTGCGCAACCCGTTCCGGGTGATCAGCCTGCCCTGGGGGGAGGTCGCCTCCCTGCGCTCCGGCTACACCAACGAGGTCATCGCCAACTCCGGCACCAAGTACCAGCTGTGGGCCATCCCCGTCTCGCTGCGCGCCCGCAAGAAGGCCGCGCGCCAGCAGAGCCGGGCGAAGGCGGCGGGCAAGGGCGAGGGGCAGCCCTTCGGCTCGGGGGCCGGCGGCTTCGGCCTCTTCGGCGGCCTGGGCGGCCACGACGGCCCGACTCGCGCCGAGAGCGACAAGATCATGGACGACCTGCGGACCGTCCTGGAGCGGCGGGGGCAGGCCAAGTCGGCGCAGGGCGAGGTGACCGTGCGCTGGGCGTACGAGGTGATCGCGCCCGTGGTCGCCGGGGCGGTCCTGCTGGCGGTGCTGCTGGCCATCGGGTGAGGGCAGCCGCCGGGCCTGACCCCCAGCTCACGGTCGTACGGGTCATCACCGGCTGCCGCTTCGCGCAACCGCCGGGACCGCAACCGGTTGTGCCGTCCGACAGTCTGGAAGTCCATGAAGAGGGTCCGCCCGAGTACGACGCGCGTACCGTCTCCGTCTGGACCGTGGACGGGCGGATGAAGGGGATCCGGTTCGCCTGCTCGCCCGACCAGCTCAAGACGCTCGTCGCGCACCGTCGGGGCGAGAGCGACCTCGTCCAGCGCGGCGGGAAGTGGTTCCTGATCGCCACCTGCGACCTTCCGAATCCTGAGACATACGAGCCAATCGACTGGATCGCCTCCCGCCGGCCCGCCCGGGTACGACGAAGGGGTGCCCCTGGCTGCAGGGGCACCCCTCGGCGTCGGTGACTCAGATGCCGGCGGCCGCGGACAGGTCCCGCTTGATGGCCGTGAGCAGGTCGGTCGCGCGGGCGTGGGCGGCTGGGAGGCCGGCGTGGGCGGCGACCGGTACGACGACCTCCAGGTAGCACTTGAGCTTGGGCTCGGTGCCGCTGGGGCGGACGATGACGCGGGCGCCGTCGAGGGTGTAGCGCAGGCCGTCGGTGGGCGGGAGCTTGTCCGTGCCCTGGGTGAGGTCCTCGGCGCGGACGACGGCCAGGCCCGCCAGCTCGGTCGGGGGCTGCTCGCGCAGACGGCGCATCGCGTCCGAGATGACCGAGAGGTCCTCGACACGGACCGACAGCTGGTCGGTGGCGTGCAGACCGTGCTCCACGGCCAGGTCGTCGAGGAGGTCGAGGAGGGTGCGGCCCCCCTCCTTGAGGACCGAGGCCAGCTCGGTGATCAGGAGCGCGGCGGTGATGCCGTCCTTGTCCCGTACGCCCTGCGGGTCCACGCAGTAGCCGAGGGCCTCCTCGTAGCCGTAGCGCAGGCCGTCCACGCGGGCGATCCACTTGAAGCCGGTGAGGGTCTCCTCGTAGGGGAGGTTCGCCTTCTCGGCGATGCGGCCGAGGAGGGAGGAGGAGACGATCGACTCCGCGAAGGTGCCGGTGGCGCCGCGGCTCACCAGGTGGGCGGCGAGCAGCGCGCCCACCTCGTCGCCGCGCAGCATGCGCCAGTCGGACCCGTGCTTCACGGCCACGGCACAGCGGTCGGCGTCGGGGTCGTTGGCGATGACGAGGTCCGGGTCGGTCGCGCGGGCCTGCGCGAACGCCAGATCCATCGCGCCCGGCTCCTCCGGGTTGGGGAAGGCGACCGTCGAGAAGTCCGGGTCCGGGTCGGCCTGCTCGACGACCAGCACCGGCTCGGGGAAGCCGGCGCGGGCGAAGGCGGCCAGCAGGACGTCCTTGCCGACGCCGTGCATCGCCGTGTAGACGGTGCGGGCGGTGCGCGGGGAGCCTTCGGCGAGCACGGCGTCCGTACGGGCCAGATAGGCGTCCAGGACCGCGTCGTCCAGGGTCTCCCAACCGCTGTCCGGGCGGGGTACGTCGTTCAGCGAGACGATCGCGTCGATCTCGGCGGCGATCTCCGCGTCCGCCGGCGGGACGATCTGGGAGCCGTCGCCGAGGTAGACCTTGTAGCCGTTGTCCCGGGGCGGGTTGTGGCTGGCGGTGACCTCGACGCCCGCGACCGCGCCCAGGTGCCTTATCGCGAAGGCCAGGACGGGGGTGGGGAGGGGGCGGGGGAGGACGGCCGCGCGCAGGCCGGCGCCGGTCATGACGGCGGCGGTGTCGCGGGCGAAGTCGGCGGACTTGTGACGGGCGTCGTAGCCGATGACGACGAGGCCGTCGGTCTGGCCCTGGTTCTTCAGGTAGGCGGCGAGGCCGGCGGCTGCGCGGATCACGACGCTGCGGTTCATGCGCATCGGGCCGGCGCCGAGTTCGCCTCGGAGGCCTGCGGTGCCGAACTGGAGGGTGCCACTGAACCGGGCCGACAGTTCCGTTACGTCACCGGCGTCGATCAGCTTGGCGAGTTCCTCACGGGTCTCCGCGTCGGGGTCCTCGGCGAGCCATGCCTGGGCCTTGGCGATGAGATCGTCGTGCACGTCGTGGTCAACCTCTCGTTGTTCGTGGTGCGGGTAACTGGGGGCTCCGCCCCCAGACCCCCGTTCGCCCACCCCCCACGCTCGGCTGCGCTCGCGCGGGGGGACCCCCATCCTGACTCGGTGGGCTGGAAAGCTCGCTTAAAGCCGGCCCAGCACCTGGCCCAGCAGCTGACCCATGCGCGCCGCCGAGTCGCGGCCCGCCTGGAGGACCTCCTCGTGGTTCAGGGGCTCGCCGGTCATGCCCGCAGCGAGGTTGGTGACCAGGGAGATGCCCAGCACCTCGGCGCCCGCCTCACGGGCGGCGATGGCCTCCAGGACCGTGGACATGCCGACCAGGTCCGCGCCGATCACGCGGGCCATGCGGATCTCGGCCGGGGTCTCGTAGTGCGGGCCGGGGAACTGCGCGTAGACGCCCTCCTCCAGGGAGGGGTCGATCTCCTTGCACAGGGCGCGCAGGCGGGGGGAGTACAGGTCCGTCAGGTCGACGAAGTTGGCGCCGACGATCGGGGAGGTGGCCGTCAGGTTGATGTGGTCGCTGATCAGGACCGGCTGGCCGGGGCGCATGCCCTCGCGCAGGCCGCCGCAGCCGTTGGTCAGCACGATCGTCTTGCAGCCGGCGGCCACCGCGGTGCGCACGCCGTGGGCGACGGCGGCGACGCCACGGCCCTCGTAGTAGTGGGTGCGGCCCAGGAAGACCAGGGCGCGCTTGTCACCGAAGGAGTACGAGCGGATCTTGCCGCCGTGCCCCTCGACGGCCGGCGGCGGGAAGCCGGGCAGCTCGGTGACCTGGAACTCGGCGTCGGGTGCGCCCAGGGCGTCGACGGCCGGAGCCCAGCCGGAGCCCATCACGAGGGCGACGTCGTGGGTCTCGGCGCCGGTCAGTTCGCGCAGGCGCGCGGCGGCGGCGTCGGCGGCGGCGTAGGGGTCGCCCTGGATGTCGTCCGGAAGAAGAGATGCGTTCACGCGATGAGGGTAGCCGGTCTTCGCCTACGCGCGTAGATGACAGACCTCACGGGAATGCTTTCGTTGTCTTGTCGTTTCCGACGAAGAGGGCGATGCCGACGTCGGGACGATCATTCGTCCCGGATGAGAACGTCCTTGTCGTTGAAGACCTCGACGATGAAGACCAGCAGGCGGCCACGGCTGACCGTGTACTCCACGAGGATGTTCTGGGTGAGGCGGATCGTGCGGTCGTCGCCGGTGGAGCTTATGGGCCGTGACACCGAGAGGAACGGGTCGCGGGCGAGCAGGGCGATGCCCTTGTCGAACGCGGCGCGCTGACGGTCGTCGAGCCGGTCGCGGGCCTCGGCGGCCTGCACCGTGTAGTAGACGTCATACGTGGTGGGGGCCATGCGTTCTCCCGTTGGTGCGCCGGTTTCCTCAGTCTAAGGAGCCGACACCGGTCAGCACGGCCTCTTGCGCAGCTCCATCACGTAATCGTGTGGCGCCCCGGCCGACTCGGCCGCGTCCGCGACCTCCCCGAGGTACCGCGCCGACGGCAGGCCGCCCTCGTAGGCGTTGAGGGCGTACGTCCACGCCGACTCCTCGCCGTCCAGGGTGTGTACCCGGATGCGGACCCGGCGGTAGATGCCGAGGCCGACGCCCTCCCAGCGGTCGAGGGACTCCTCGTCCATGGGCGCGATGTCGTACAGGCCGACGAAGACCTGGGCGCCGGGCTCCTCGACGATCGTCGCGAGCGCGCCCTCCCAGCCCAGCTGCTCGCCGCCGAAGGTCAGCCGCCAGCCGTTCAGCCAGCCGATGGCGCGCAGCGGGGAGTGCGGGGCGCGGCGGGACATCAGGCGCGCTTCGAGGTTGCCGGCGTACGCGGCATAGAGCGACATGGAGAGAGGGTACGGCAGCGGAAACTCTCGTCTCTCCCGTACCGGAGGCGGCCGCCCGGCGCCCCCGGGGCAGTAGCACCTTGAAGCGTGCGGGACAATGGGGTACGTGACTCGGATCGTGATCATCGGTGGCGGACCCGGCGGATACGAAGCGGCGCTGGTCGCCGCTCAGCTCGGTGCGGAGGTGACCGTCGTCGACTGCGACGGTCTGGGCGGGGCGTCGGTGCTGACCGACTGCGTGCCGTCGAAGACCCTTATCGCTACGGCCGAGGTGATGACCACCTTCGACTCCTCCTACGAGGAGCTGGGGATCATCGTCGCCGACGACACCCCGCCGCTGGAACAGGCGGCCCGGGTGGTGGGCGTGGACCTGGGGAAGGTGAACCGCCGTGTGAAGCGGCTCGCGCTCGCCCAGTCGCACGACATCACCGCGTCCGTCACGCGCGCCGGCGCCCGGGTCATGCGCGGCCGCGGCCGGCTGGACGGCATGCAGGGCCTCGACGGTTCCCGCAAGGTCGTCGTCACCGCCGCCGACGGCTCCGAGGAGACCCTCACCGCCGACGCCGTCCTCATCGCCACCGGCGGTCACCCGCGCGAACTGCCCGACGCCCAGCCCGACGGCGAGCGCATCCTCAACTGGACCCAGGTCTACGACCTCACCGAGCTGCCGGAAGAGCTGATCGTGGTCGGGTCGGGTGTCACCGGTGCCGAGTTCGCGGGTGCCTATCAGGCGCTGGGGTCGAAGGTCACGCTCGTCTCGTCCCGGGACCGGGTGCTTCCCGGTGAGGACCCGGACGCCGCCGCCGTCCTGGAGGACGTCTTCCGGCGCCGCGGCATGAACGTCATGGCCCGCTCCCGCGCGCAGTCCGCCAAGCGCGTCGGCGACCGGGTCGAGGTGACGCTGGCCGACGGGCGCGTCATCACCGGCTCGCACTGCCTCATGGCCGTCGGCGCCATCCCGAACAGCGCGGGTCTCGGGCTGGAGGAGGCGGGCGTGAAGCTGCGCGACTCCGGTCACATCTGGACCGACAAGGTCTCGCGTACGACCGCTCCAGGCGTCTACGCGGCCGGTGACGTGACCGGCGTCTTCGCGCTCGCGTCCGTCGCCGCCATGCAGGGCCGTATCGCCATGTACCACTTCCTCGGCGACGCGGTGGCCCCGCTGAACCTCAAGACGGTCTCCTCGAACGTCTTCACCGACCCCGAGATCGCCACCGTCGGCTACAGCCAGGCGGACGTGGACGCGGGCAAGATCGACGCCCGGGTCGTGAAGCTGCCGCTGCTGCGCAACCCGCGCGCCAAGATGCAGGGCATCCGGGACGGCTTCGTCAAGATCTTCTGCCGGCCGGGCACCGGAATCGTCGTCGGCGGTGTCGTCGTGGCGCCGCGCGCCTCGGAACTCATCCACCCCATCTCGATCGCCGTCGACAACAATCTGACGGTCGAACAGATCGCGAACGCATTCACGGTGTACCCCTCCCTTTCGGGGTCGATCGCGGAGGTGGCACGGCAGCTGCACACGCGCAAGGCGGGCGGCGAAGCCTGACCGAGGGCGCCCGACTTCCCGCTGGTCACGGGGAGTTGTCGAGCATGCGTACGGCATAGGCGGGAAGATTAGGCCCTATACCACTTCCCGTCCTGCCGTGCGAACAACTTCTGTTATTCGGCGCAAACTGCTGAAAGCAGACGGTCGTTGGGGTTACTGTCAGTTTCGTGTTCGCTGCAGAACGTCGCCAATTGATCCTCGAAATGGTGCGAGCGAACGGGGCCGTGTCGCTCCGTGAACTCGCCCGCGTCGTCCAGACCTCCGAAGTGACCGTACGGCGGGACGTGCGCGCACTGGAGGCAGAAGGACTCCTCGACCGCCGGCACGGCGGTGCGGTACTGCCGGGCGGGTTCACGCGAGAGTCCGGCTTTCCGCAGAAGTCCCATCTCGCGACCGCCGAGAAGACGGCCATCGCCGATCTCGCCGCGGGACTCGTCGAAGAGGGCGAGGCCATCGTGGTCGGCGCGGGTACGACCACGCAGGAGCTGGCCCGCCGGCTCGCGCGGGTGCCCGGGCTGACCGTCGTCACCAACTCCCTTCTGGTGGCACAGGCGTTGGCCCACGCCAACCGGGTGGAGGTCGTGATGACCGGCGGCACCCTGCGCGGCTCCAACTACGCCCTCGTCGGCTCCGGAGCGGAGCAGTCCCTGCAGGGGCTTCGGGTGTCCAAGGCCTTCCTGTCCGGGAGTGGGCTCACCGCCGAGCGCGGGCTGTCCACGTCCAACATGCTCTCGGCGTCCGTCGACCGTGCGCTGGTGCAGGCCGCGGCGGAGGTCGTGGTCCTCGCCGACCACACCAAGCTGGGCACGGACACGATGTTCCAGACGGTGCCGACCGATGTCATCACCCGCCTGGTCACCGACGAACCGCCCCCGCACGACGATCGCGCTGCCACGGAGCTGCAGGCTCTCGCCGATCAGGGGGTGCAGATCGCTGTCGCGGGGGCGAGTAGCCCTCCGGGGGGTGAGCAGTTGCCCGCGGCGCGTCAGCGGGGTCTGCCTGGGCCTCGGCGGGGGCAGGTGCCCGGGGGTGGGTTGCGGGGGATGCTCGGGGAGCAGTCGGGAGGGACTGAACGAGGTCGGGTGGCTGACCTTCGTAGGCGTTGAGGGTGCCTGGTCAGTTGCCCTGCTCCTCAAAAGGGAACGCCCGGCAGACGTGCTGTCCACCGGGCGTCACTTGGATCCCTGCTGTCAGTCCTTGATCTCGCAGATCGCCGCGCCGGACGTGACCGACGCGCCGACCTCGAAGTTCAGGCCCTTGATGGTGCCCGCCTTGTGGGCGTTGAGGGGCTGTTCCATCTTCATGGCTTCCAGGACGACGACCAGGTCGCCTTCCTGGACCTCCTGGCCCTCCTCGACCGCGACCTTCACGATCGTGCCCTGCATCGGGGAGGCGAGGGTGTCGCCGGAGGCCACCGGGCCGGACTTCTTGGCCGCGCGGCGCTTCGGCTTGGCGCCCGCCGCGAGGCCGGTGCGGGCCAGGGACATGCCCAGAGAGGCCGGGAGGGAGACCTCCAGGCGCTTGCCGCCGACCTCGACGACGACCGTCTCGCGGCCCGTCTCCTCCTCCGCCTCGGCCTCAGCCGGGGTGGCGAACGGCTTGATCTCGTTGACGAACTCGGTCTCGATCCAGCGGGTGTGGACCGTGAAGGGCTCGGCGGAGCCGGTCAGCTCCGGGGCGAACGCCGGGTCCCTGACCACCGCGCGGTGGAACGGGATTGCCGTCGCCATGCCCTCGACCTGGAACTCCTCCAGGGCGCGGGCGGCCCGCTCCAGGGCCTCCTCGCGGGTGCGGCCGGTGACGATCAGCTTGGCGAGCAGCGAGTCCCAGGCCGGGCCGATGACCGAGCCGGACTCCACGCCCGCGTCCAGACGGACGCCGGGGCCGGACGGCGGGGCGAACCTGGTGACCGTGCCGGGGGCCGGCAGGAAGTTGCGGCCCGGGTCCTCGCCGTTGATCCGGAACTCGAACGAGTGCCCGCGCAGCGCCGGGTCGTCATAGCCCAGCTCCTCGCCGTCGGCGATCCGGAACATCTCGCGGACCAGGTCGATGCCGGCGACCTCCTCGGTGACCGGGTGCTCCACCTGAAGACGCGTGTTCACCTCCAGGAAGGAGATGGTGCCGTCCTGGCCGACCAGGAACTCACAGGTGCCGGCGCCCTCGTAGGAGGCCTCCTTCAAGATGGCCTTCGAGGCGCGGTACAGCTCGGCGACCTGCTCGTCGGAGAGGAACGGCGCCGGGGCCTCCTCGACCAGCTTCTGATGGCGGCGCTGCAGCGAGCAGTCACGGGTGGAGACCACGACCACGTTGCCGTGCTTGTCGGCCAGGCACTGGGTCTCCACATGGCGCGGACGGTCCAGATAGCGCTCGACGAAGCACTCACCGCGGCCGAAGGCGGCGACCGCCTCACGGACCGCCGACTCGTACAGCTCCGGGACCTCCTCGAGGGTGCGGGCGACCTTCAGGCCGCGGCCGCCACCGCCGAAGGCGGCCTTGATGGCGATGGGCAGACCGTGCTGCTCGGCGAACGCCACGACCTCCTCCGCACCGCTCACCGGGTCCGGGGTACCGGCCACCAGAGGCGCGCCGGCACGCTGGGCGATGTGGCGGGCGGCGACCTTGTCACCCAGGTCCCGGATGGCCTGCGGGGGCGGCCCGATCCAGACCAGACCGGCGTCCAGGACCGCCTGCGCGAACTCGGCGTTCTCCGAGAGGAAGCCGTAGCCCGGGTGGACGGCGTCCGCGCCGGACTCGCGCGCGGCGTTCAGGACCTTCTCGATGTCCAGATAGCTGGTGGCGGGGGTGTCACCACCCAGGGCGAACGCCTCATCCGCGGCGCGGACATGCAGAGCGTCCCGGTCCGGGTCGGCGTACACGGCCACGCTCGCGATCCCGGCGTCCCGGCAGGCCCGGGCAACGCGGACAGCGATTTCGCCACGGTTGGCGATGAGCACCTTGCGCACGATTGAGGCTCCCTCCTTGAAACAAGCCGAGTTTAGGGACTGCCGACACGGCACTTCGACCCGTCCCCAATGGTGAGCTTGCCCACACGGAGCGTGATACGAGGCTCGCTCGACCCGCGAAATCCCTTGTCGCACCTCGGTAGGCAGGACTCCTCCGGAAAACCCTAGCCCCGTCATGTGGTCAAGGTCTCTGTGAGAGCGTGCTGCGGCCCACTCGGTTTCTTTGTCGAGTCCCTACGAATGGCCCAATGATTCTTTGCCGGTGCCCGAACCCTTGTCCCCGGGTTTACCCGTTAGTAGCGTTCACGATGACTCGAACGTACTTCAGGTAACAGCAGCTCTGCTCGGGCTGAGGTCGAAGGTGGGTGGGGACCGGTGGTGCGCAGACCGGTGGCATGGGTCGTGGCAGTCGTCCTCTTGGCCGAGGCGTTCTTCATCGGGGCACTGAACTGGTTCCTCGGAGTGGTCGTGGACCGGCAGCGGATGTCGCTGGCCGGCCTCGACCCCGACGTCATGTCGAAGTCCTCGAAGATCGGCGGCGTGGCGTTCGGCCTCTACTTCGTCCTGTGCGCCCTGGTGGCCCTGCTCGTGGCGATACGCAACCGCGCGCCCGCCGGCTTCGGGCGTGTCGTGCTGATCAGCGTGGCGGTGGTGCACGGCCTGCTGGGCGCGTTCACCCTGAGCCTGGTGGGCTGGCCGGCGTTCGTGTTCATGGTCGTGATGCTCGGCCTCCTGGTGCTGCTCCTGGTGTCCTACGACCGTGAGGACGGCCCGGAGCAGAGCGCCTCCGGTGGCGCCCCGGAGGCGGGCGGCGACCCGAAGGCCGAGGGCGAGCCGGCCGGAAACCCGGGCTTCGCGGGCGAGCCGCACAGCCGGACGGGCGAGCCCCAGGACGGGGACGACGAGCCGCAGGACTCCGTCCCCGCCCAGGTCACTCTGCCGGTGCCCACAACTCTGTGATGCTGATGCCCAGTTCGGCCAGCAGTCGCCGTACGAGGGGCAGGCTGATGCCGATCACGTTGCCGTGGTCGCCGTCGATGCCCTCGATGAACGGCGCCGAGAGGCCGTCCAGGGTGAACGCTCCGGCGACGTAGAGGGGTTCGCCCGAGGCGACGTACGCGGCGATCTCCTCGTCCGAGGGCTCGCCGAAGTGGACGATGGTGGAGGCGACCCCGGCGACGTACCGCTTGGCCGTCGTGTCCCAGATGCAGTGCCCCGTCTGGAGAGTCCCGGCCCGCCCGCGCATCGCCTTCCAGCGCGCGGTGGCCTCCTCGGCGTCTGCGGGCTTGCCGAGCGCCTGCCCGTCCAGCTCCAGCACCGAGTCGCAGCCGATCACCAGGGCGCCCTGCACCTCCGGCTTCGCCGCCACGACGGAGGCCTTGGCCTCGGCGAGAGCGAGCGCCAGCTCGGCCGGGGTGGGTGCGGTGACGGCGTCCTCGTCGACCCCGCTCACGATCACCTCGGGGGCGAGGCCTGCCTGGCGCAGCAGGCCCAGGCGGGCGGGGGACTGGGAGGCGAGCACGAGGCGTCTGCGCGGCTTTGCGGTCATGCGGTCAGGTTAGCGGGGGCGCCGTGCTACCTCAGGCCGAGCACGATCATGCCCAGCAGCATGGCCAGGGCCAGGACGAGGCCGAGCCGGCGGAGCATCTCCTGCGTGTCGCGGAGTTCCTTCGGCGGCTCGTCTTCGGGGTCTGACCACAGCATGGTGTCCAGCGTGTGGTTTTTTTGTGCCGGGTGCCTGAGTACAAGTACTCAAGTTGGCACCCGGTACTGCTCTGAGCTGCGCGGTTCCCCGCGCCCCTGAGGGAATCGGCCTCAGCTTGGCCAGTAGGTGCGGCTCCACGATGCCTGGCCCGGCTGCGGGACTCGTTGTGCTGCGATGCGGGACGGGTCGGACCACGCGTCACGGGGGCCCGGTGCGCCGGGCGGCGTTGCTGCTGCCGCCGCGGCGCGGGCGCGGACCACCGCCAGTGCGGCGGCCAGCTCCTCGGGGGTGGGGTTGCCTCGTACGACCTTGATGTTCATGACCGCTCCAAAGGTCAGCGGGGCCTAGAGGGGGATGTTGCCGTGCTTCTTCGGAGGCAGGGATTCCCGCTTCGTGCGCAGCTGACGCAGGCCGCGGACGATGTGGCCGCGGGTGTCCGACGGCATGATCACCGCGTCGACGTAGCCGCGCTCGGCCGCGATGTAGGGGTTGAGGAGGGTGTCCTCGTACTCCTGGATGAGCCGGGCGCGGACCGCCTCGAGGTCCTCGCCGCTCGCCTCCGCCTCGGCGATGGTGCGGCGGTGCAGGATGTTGACGGCGCCCTGGGCGCCCATGACGGCGATCTGGGCGGTCGGCCAGGCGAGGTTGAGGTCGGCGCCCAGGTGCTTGGAGCCCATGACGTCGTAGGCGCCGCCGAAGGCCTTGCGGGTGATGACCGTGATGAGGGGGACGGTGGCCTCGGCGTAGGCGTAGATCAGCTTGGCGCCGCGGCGGATGATGCCGGTGTGCTCCTGGTCGACGCCCGGGAGGAAGCCCGGCACGTCCACGAAGGTGAGCACCGGGAGGTTGAAGGCGTCGCAGGTGCGCACGAAGCGCGCCGCCTTCTCGGACGCGTCGATGTCGAGGCAGCCCGCGAACTGCATGGGCTGGTTGGCGACGATGCCCACCGGGTGGCCCTCGACCCGGCCGAAGCCGGTGACCATGTTCGGTGCGAACAGCGCCTGCGTCTCGAAGAACTCGGCGTCGTCCAGGACGTGTTCGACCACCGTGCGGATGTCGTACGGCTGGTTCGCGCTGTCCGGGACCAGGGTGTCCAGCTCCAGGTCCTCGGCGGTGACGGCGAGGTCCGCCTCCTCCGGGAAGACCGGGGCCTCGCTGAGGTTGTTGGACGGCAGGTACGACAGCAGCTGCTTGACGTACTCGATGGCGTCCTTCTCGTCGCCGGCCATGTGGTGCGCCACGCCGGAGACGGCGTTGTGGGTGCGGGCGCCGCCCAGCTCCTCGAAGCCGACGTCCTCGCCGGTGACGGTCTTGATGACGTCCGGGCCGGTGATGAACATGTGCGAGGTCTGGTCGACCATGACCGTGAAGTCGGTGATCGCGGGGGAGTAGACCGCGCCGCCCGCACAGGGGCCGACGACCAGGCTGATCTGCGGGATCACACCGGAGGCGTGGGTGTTGCGCCGGAAGATCTCGCCGTACGCGCCGAGGGAGGCGACACCTTCCTGGATGCGGGCGCCGCCGGAGTCGTTGATGCCGATGACCGGGCAGCCGGTCTTCAGTGCGAAGTCCATCACCTTGACGATCTTCTGGCCGTAGACCTCGCCCAGGGCGCCGCCGAAGACGGTGAAGTCCTGGGAGAACACGGCGACGGGGCGGCCGTCTACCGTGCCGTAGCCCGTGACGACGCCGTCGCCGTACGGGCGGTTCTTCTCCAGGCCGAAGTTGGTGGAGCGGTGGCGGGCGAACTCGTCCAGCTCGACGAAGGAACCCTCGTCGAGGAGCAGCTCGATGCGCTCACGAGCCGTCAGCTTGCCCTTGCTGTGCTGCTTTTCGACGGCGCGCTCCGAGCCGGCGTGCGTCGCCTCATGGACACGGCGCTGCAGATCCGCGAGCTTGCCCGCGGTCGTGTGAATGTCGATCTCTTCCGGCTCGGACATCGGGATCGCGGCTCCCTGCCTGCTCAAAAGGGGGGACGGTTACTCATCCGTAGCGTAGTGGCGCGCCTTCGTGTCGGCAGTGCGGCGTTTCCCACACCTAGGGTGACTTGCATGACGCCGCACAATGCATCAGACGACAGCCGTTGGTCCGACCTGGACCGTCCGCCCCTGAACGCCGCAGCGCTGCGGCGGGCCCTGGTGCGGGAGGGGGGTCTGTGGTCGGAACTGGACGTGGTCCAGCGCACCGGCTCCACCAACTCCGACCTCGTGGCCCGGGCCGTGGCGGGCAAAGCGGGGGAGGGCGCGGTCCTGGTCGCCGAGGAGCAGACCGCGGGGCGGGGGCGGCTGGAGCGGCAGTGGACCGCGCCGGCCCGCTCGGGCCTGTTCTTCTCGGTCCTCCTGCGGCCCGCGGAGGTCCCGGTGGACCGCTGGGGCTGGCTGCCGCTGCTCACCGGTGTGGCCGTGGCGACCGGCCTGTCCAAGGCGGCCGGGGTGGACACGGCACTCAAGTGGCCCAACGATCTGCTGGTGACCGTCGGCGGCGAGGAGCGCAAGGCCGGCGGCATCCTCGCGGAACGGGCCGGGACCGACGGCGTGGTCATCGGCGTCGGCATCAACGTCACCCTGCGCGAGGCGGAACTGCCCGTACCGCAGGCGGGATCGCTCGCGCTGGCCAACGCGGTGAGCACGGACCGCGACCCCTTGCTCCGTGGGGTCCTGCGCGCCCTGGAGGACTGGTACGGGCGCTGGCGGGCGGCGGGCGGCGATCCGGTCGCGAGCGGCCTGCAGGAGACGTACGCGGCGGGCTGCGCCACGCTGGGCCGCAAGGTACGAGCCGAGCTGCCCGGCGACCGCACGGTCGTGGGAGAGGCCGTGGCGATCGACGGCGACGGCCGCCTGGTCATCGCCACGGAGGCCGGGGTACAGGAGCCGGTCGGGGCGGGAGATGTCGTGCACTTGCGACCGGCGTGAGGTCCGACGTGGGAGTCGAGCGGACCGGGTCGGGCGGGTGGTCTTCGCGCCGGCCGAGTCGGACGGGTGGCTCCGGGCGGACCGGGTCCGGTGGGTGGTTTTCGCCCCGGCCGGGTCGGGCGGGTGGCTTCCGGGCGGGCCGGGTCCGGTGGGTGGTTTTCGCCCCGGCCGGGTCGGGCGGGTGGCTCCAGGCGCCGGCCGGGTCGGGCGGGTGCCTTCCGGGCGGACCGGGTCCGGTGGGTGGTCTTCGCGCCGGCCGAGTCGGGCGGGTGGCTTCCGGGCGGACCGAGTCGGGCGGGTGACTTCTGAGCCCACCGAGTCGTGTGGGGGGTGGGCGAGGACGGGGGGCCGGGGGCGGAGCCCCCGAGGCGGCCACCGCGGCACCGGGCGCCCAACCAGCGAAGCGCCGCGGCACCGCCCGCCCAACCAGCGGAGCGCCAAGGCACTGTCGGCCGAACCCAACGGAGTGAGCTGGCGCACACCTGCCGTAGAGTTGAGGCCGGTCGATATCTGACCGTGACAGATCGGAAGGGCAGCTGGCGTGACCGTCGACGACACGGGCTCCGGAGCGGACCCGCAGGCCGCCGACTCCGGCGAGGACCCGCTCGCGCTGCGTCTCGAACACCTCATCCTGGGTGCGGAGCGCCGTTACACCCCCTTCCAGGCGGCCCGCAGCGCCGGTGTCTCCATGGAGTTGGCCTCCCGCTTCTGGCGGGCCATGGGCTTCGCCGACATCGGCCAGGCGAAGGCGCTGACCGAGGCCGACGTGCTGGCCCTGCGCCGCCTCGCCGGTCTCGTGGAGGCGGGGCTGCTCAGCGAGGCCATGGCCGTCCAGGTGGCCCGGTCCACCGGGCAGACCACCGCCCGACTGGCCGAATGGCAGATGGACTCCTTCCTGGAGGGCCTGACCGAGCCCCCGAGCCGGGCATGACCCGCACCGAGGTGACGTACCCGATCGTCGAGCTGCTCCTGCCCGAGCTGGAGGAGTTCCTGGTCTATGTGTGGCGCCGCCAGCTCGCCGCCTCGGCCGGCCGGGTCGTGCAGACCGGCGACGACGAGGAGATGGTCGACCGGCGGCTGGCCGTCGGCTTCGCCGACCTCGTCGGGTTCACGCGGCTGACCCGGCGGATGGAGGAGGAGGAGCTGGGCGAGCTGGTCGAGGCCTTCGAGACCACCGCCGCGGACCTCGTGGCAGCTCGTGGCGGGCGGCTCATCAAGACCCTCGGTGACGAGGTGCTGTACGCCGCCGACGACGCGGGTACGGCCGCGGACATCGCCCTGCGGCTGGTCGAGACGATGGCCAACGACGAGACGATGCCCGAGCTGCGGGTGGGCATGGCGTTCGGCACGGTGACCACCCGGATGGGTGATGTCTTCGGTACGACCGTCAACCTGGCCTCCCGGCTGACCTCGATAGCCCCGCGCGATGCCGTGCTCGTCGACAGCGCCTTCGCCGAGGAGCTGATCCGCACCGCCGAGGCGCCCGCCTCGGAGGCAGAGGCGGCCGAGGCCGCTGCCGCCGCCGAGAAGGAGGGTGAGGAGCCGCCCCGGTACCGCTTCGGGCTCCAGCCGATGTGGCAGCGGCCGGTGCGCGGGCTCGGCGTGGTCGAGCCGTGGCTGCTCAACCGCCGCGACGGTCAGTCCTGACGTCCTTCAGGTCCTTGAGGTCCTTTGTCCTGCCGGGCGCCCGGTAGGTCCACGCACAGGCTGATCACCGGTACGCACACCCCGCCCGGCTCGGGTGCGGGTGTGCTGTGGCTGGGCGTCGGCGTGGGGGTCCGGGTGGGCGTGGGTGTCGTGGGCGACGGGCGGGGGGCCGTCGTGGACGGGGTGCTCGTCGGCTGCGGGGCGCCGGTCGGGATCGTGGTCGGGATGTCCGTGCCGCCGGGGAGCGTCGTGGGCGTGGCCGACGGGGTGGGCGAGGTCGTGGCTGTGGTCGTGGGGACCGCGCTCACTCCGCCCATGACCGAGGTGGCCGAGGGCAGGGCCGTGGGGGCGGTGTCGTCGGTGGCCGCCGTTTCGGGCGCGTGCTCGGTGGTGCCGCCCGGGTCCAGGCGCGGCTCGGCCTCCGCCGTGCCCGGGGCGCCCACCCCGGACTCCGGGGCCACGCGGACAAGGCTCAGGACTCCGGCGGCCAGGGCCAGGCCGCCCGCGGCCATCAGCACCTTGCGGGGGCGGGGCTTGCGGTGCCGGCCGCGCCGGATGCCGGTCAGGACCGGGTGCGCCGTCTCGGCCGGCTCGGCCTGCTGGTCTGTTTCGGCCGTGCCGGGCTGTGCGGATATCGGTGTCATGAGGTTTCCTCCCCGCCGCGCGCCCCGGGCGCGCCGTGGCGGAGCGCACGCTATGCGCTCCTGTGGGCGGTGTGGGGTGAGACGGGTGGGATGTCACTCGAACGGGCGTAGAACAGCGGCGGGGGCGGCTCTTTCCCGGGGCGGGGTACGGCTGCGATGATCGGGCCGACAGTGAGTTAACCCGCGTTAACCGGAGGGTGTCATGAGCGAGGAGCGGTTCGGGGAGTTCGTGCTGGTGCGGCGGCACGGGCATGTGGCGGAGCTGGTGTTGGACCGGCCCAAGGCCATGAACGCCGTCTCGACGGAGATGGCCCGTTCCATCGCGGCCGCGTGTACGGCGCTGGGTGCCGACCGGGATGCGCGGGTGGTCGTCCTGACCTCGTCCCATGAGCGGGCGTTCTGTGTGGGGGCCGATCTGAAGGAGCGGAACTCGTTCAGTGACGCGGACCTGGTGCGGCAGCGGCCGGTGGCGCGCGGGGCGTACACCGGGGTGCTGGAGCTGCCCATGCCGACGATCGCGGCCGTGCACGGCTTCGCCCTGGGCGGCGGTTTCGAGCTGGCCCTGTCCTGCGACCTGATCGTGGCGGACCGTACGGCGGTGGTGGGGCTGCCGGAGGTGTCCGTGGGGGTGATTCCGGGGGGTGGCGGTACGCAGCTGCTGCCGCGGCGGGTCGGGGCGGCCCGGGCGGCCGAGCTGATCTTCTCGGCGCGGCGGCTGGAGGCGGCGGAGGCCGCCGAGCTGGGGCTGGTGGACCAGTTGGTCGAGGAGGGGCGGGATCGCGAGGAGGCGCTGGCGCTGGGGGCGCGGATCGCCGGGAACTCGCCGGTGGGGCTGCGGGCGGCGAAGCGGGCGCTGCGGCTGGGGCACGGGCTGGATCTGCGGGCCGGTCTGGAGGTCGAGGACGCGGCGTGGCGGTCGGTGGCGTTCTCGGGGGACCGGGCGGAGGGGGTGGCCGCGTTCAACGAGAAGCGGAAGCCGGAGTGGCCGGGGGAGTGAGCGGGGAGTCGTGGTGAGTTTCGCTTACCCGCGCTTGCGGGGTTCCGCTGCGCCCACCCGTGCCGCCCCAGCGGCACGACTGCCCGCAGCTGCGGCGTTCAGCGGCCACCTGATCGCCGCACCAATTTCCCCGTTTGCCGGATTTCATCCCTAACCTGGGGTAATGGGTGACGACAAGCGGTTCGCCGCTGTGGTGGCGCTGGCTCAGGGGATGGCGGCGGCGCACACCCCGCGGGAGTCGTGGCGGGCCGCCGCGCTCGGTGCGTGCCGGGCGCTGGACGGGAGCTTCGGCGCGCTGTCGGTGTGGGAGCGGGAGCTGGGGCGGCTGCGGGTGCTCGTGAACGTGGGGGAGCGCCGCCCGGACGAGGAGGAGTTCCCGGAGGCCGAGTCCTATCCGGTGCACCAGTTCCCGGAGATCACCGAGTTCCTGCACGAGCGCTGGGCGGGCGGGGGTGAGCCGAACGCCTGGGTGGAGACCGCCGAAGGCACGGCGGCCGGCACCCCCGGCTACCACCACCACCGTGTCGCCGCCCTGCGTCGCAGGGGCCGCGGCTGCTGCCTGGTCGCGCCCGTCGTGCTGCACGGCAGGGCCTGGGGCGAGCTGTATGTCGCCCGCGCGGCCGGCGCGCCCGTGTTCGGGCGGGCGGACGCCGACTTCGCCACGGTCCTGGCCGCCGTCGTCGCCGCGGGCATCGCGCAGACCGAGCGGCTGGAGGAGGCCCGCCGGCTCGCGTTCACCGACGCCCTCACCGGCCTCGCCAACCGCCGTGCCGTGGACGTACGCCTGGAGGAGGCCGTAGAGCGGCATCGCACCGACGGCGCGGTCGTCAGCCTCGTCGTCTGCGATCTCAACGGGCTCAAGCGGGTCAACGACACCCTCGGGCACGCGGTCGGGGACCGGCTGCTGGAGCGGTTCGGCTCGGTGCTGTCGCTGTGCGGGGCGATGGTGCCGGACGCGCTCGCGGCGCGGCTCGGCGGAGACGAGTTCTGTCTGCTGGCGGTGGGCCCGCCCGCCGACGAGGTGGTCAAGGCAGCGGACGAACTGTGCCGCAGGGCCGCTGAGTTGGAACTGGGGGAGGGGGTGGCGTGCGGGGTTGCCTCGACCGAGGACGCCATCGGGCCGGTGCCCTCGGCCCGGCGGCTGTTCCGGCTGGCCGACGCCGCCCAGTACCGGGCCAAGGCCATGCGCGCGGACCGGCCGGTGGTCGCGGGCCGGGAGGGGCCGGACGACCCCGTCGTACGCCTCGCCGACGAGCCGACTCCCGAGCGGGCCGAGCGCGGCGAGCGGCGGCGCTTCCGCGGGCGCCGCCCGCCCGGGGCCGACCGTGAGGCGAAGCACACGGATCGGTAAGGGTCACTCCTGTTCCCCACTAGTGACATCAACGCATTCAATGCGTACGCTCCTGAATATGGATATGCACACTGTGGTGGTGGGGACGTCCGGTGTCACCGCGTCCGACGTTCTCGCCGTGGCGCGCGGCGGCGCCCGGATCGAGCTGTCGGCGGAGGCGGTGGCGGCCCTCGCGGCGGCCCGGGAGATCGTGGACGCCCTGGCGGCCAAGCCGGACCCGGTCTACGGCGTCTCCACCGGTTTCGGAGCCCTGGCGACCCGGCACATCAGCCAGGAACTGCGCGCCCAGCTGCAGCGCAACATCGTCCGCTCGCACGCCGCCGGCATGGGCCCGCGGGTCGAGCGTGAGGTCGTACGGGCCCTGATGTTCCTGCGGCTCAAGACCGTCTGCTCGGGACACACGGGTGTGCGGCCCGAGGTCGCGCAGACCATGGCCGACGTGCTGAACGCCGGGATCACCCCGGTCGTGCACGAGTACGGCTCCCTCGGCTGCTCCGGCGACCTGGCCCCGCTCTCCCACTGCGCCCTCACCCTGATGGGCGAAGGGGAGGCCGAGGGTCCCGACGGCAGCGTCCGGCCCGCCGGCGAGCTGCTCGCCGAGCACGGGATCCAGCCCGTCGAGCTGCGCGAGAAGGAGGGCCTCGCCCTCCTCAACGGCACCGACGGCATGCTCGGCATGCTGGTCATGGCCCTCGCCGACCTGGACGCCCTGTACAAGTCCGCCGACATCACCGCCGCCCTCAGCATGGAGGCGCTGCTCGGCACGGACAAGGTCCTCGCGCCCGAGCTGCACGCCATCCGGCCGCACCCGGGGCAGGGCGCGTCCGCCGCCAACATGCTCGCCGTCCTCAAGGGCTCCGGGCTCACCGGGCACCACCAGGACGACGCGCCCCGCGTCCAGGACGCCTACTCGGTGCGCTGCGCCCCGCAGGTCGCGGGCGCCGGCCGGGACACCCTCGCGTACGCCCGTCTGGTCGCCGAGCGGGAACTCGCCTCCGCCGTCGACAACCCCGTCGTGCTGCCCGACGGCCGCGTCGAGTCCAACGGCAACTTCCACGGCGCCCCCGTGGCCTACGTCCTGGACTTCCTCGCCATCGCCGCCGCCGACCTCGGCTCCATCGCCGAGCGCCGCACCGACCGGCTGCTGGACAAGAACCGCAGCCACGGGCTGCCGCCGTTCCTCGCCGACGACGCGGGTGTCGACTCCGGGCTGATGATCGCCCAGTACACGCAGGCCGCCCTGGTCAGCGAGATGAAGCGGCTGGCCGTACCGGCCTCCGCGGACTCCATCCCGTCCTCCGCGATGCAGGAGGACCACGTGTCCATGGGCTGGTCGGCCGCGCGCAAGCTGCGCACCGCCGTCGACAACCTCACCCGGATCATCGCCGTCGAGCTGTACGCCGCCACCCGCGGCATCGAGCTGCGCGAGGGCCTGACCCCGGCGCCCGCCTCGCAGGCCGTGATCGAGGCCGTGCGCGCGGCCGGTGTGCAGGGTCCCGGCCCGGACCGGTTCCTGGCGCCCGACCTGGCCGCCGCCGACGCCTTCGTGCGCGCGGGGCACCTGGTCGCCGCCGCGGAGACGGTCACCGGTCCGCTTCAGTAGGACCAGAGAAAGGAGGGGCCCCGTCTTGCGGACAGGGCCCCTCCTCGTGTCGTTACGTCACTTCAGCTTGGCCGCCTGGGCCTTGATGACCGGGGCCGACACCGTGTAGGCCTTCTTGGACATCATCGCGCCGATGTTGATGGTGGTGTACGTGGCGAGGGTGTTCCCGTGCCGCACGACCTCGGCGTGGAGCGCCAGGGGCCCGTCCTTGCCCGCGTCGTTGGTCGCCGTGAAGGCCACCGACGCGTCGCCCGTGCCCGAGGACTTCTCCTCGGCGACCTTGGTGAAGTCGCCCTGTTTGCTGGAGAAGCCGCCCGAGCAGTCCTTCACCGCGTCGGACACCGACTTCAGGGCCGACTCGGCGCCGTCACCGTCGTACGAGGCCAGGGTGACCACGGTGATGTCCAGGTCCATGGACTCGTTGAGCGCATCCTCGAACTTGCCGTTAGTCAGGTCGTTCAGGGACGTGGCCTTGTCCGTGGGTTCCTTCTTGTCCTCGGTGGCCATGCGGCTGGTGTTCGCCGCCGGCTCGCCGGGCGCGATGCCAATCAGGGCCCGGAGCGCCGGGTTGCACTGGGCGTCGTCCGACTTGACCTTGTTCTTGTTGGGGATGCCCCCCTTGACGGGCCCCACCTTGTAGCCGGGCACCTCGCCCTTGGCGATGATCAACTGCTTCAGCTCCGCCGCGCTCAGCGCCTTCGCGGCGGACTCCCCGCCCTTGCCGTCCCCGGAGTCCTTGGAACCCCCCTCGGAACAGCCGGTGATGAGGGCGAGCGACAGCACGCTCACGGCTGCGGTGGCGCACAGCCGCACGCCCGATGATCTCTTCATGGGCGGACTATGCGTTCTCTGCCAAAGAACAGTCAAGCGCAATTAAAAATCGAGACGTTCCCGGCGTACCGAATACACCACGAACCCGGCGCCCACGGCGAGGAACAGGCTGCCGCCGACGACGTAAGGCGTGGTGTCGAAGCTGCCGGTGTCGGCGAGCTGGGTGCTGTCCGCGGCGTCCGCGGTCGTGGCCTCGGAGATCGCCTTCGCCTGCTGGGTGACCTGCGTCGTCCCGGTCACCTCCGTCACCTCGGTCGTCGCTCTGGCCGGGCCGTCCTGGGACGCGTTGGCGGACGGGACGAACCACAGGGCGCACAGGAGGGTTCCCGCGGCGGTGGCGGTCAGCAGCGGGCGGCGAGCGGATGACACGGAATATCGATCCCCCTTGTGACGCTGGCGAATTGGCCGTGTGGGGGCGATGTTAGTGAAAGTCGCGGGTCACGGGAAAGTCACGGGAGGTTTCAGTCGTACGCTCCCGTCATGAGCACGGAAGAGACATCACGGTTTGTACGGCTTCGGGTGGAGCTGGTTCTTGAGGTGCACGACGAGGACGGGGTGACCAAGGCCGCGCTGCGCCGGCTCGCCGCCGACCCCGAGCTGCCTCCGGAGGAGCGGGCCCATGCCGAGGGCGCTGTGACGGAAGACACCGCGGAGGCCCTCGCCTATCTCGTGGACCCGTTCGACCTGGTCAGCGAGGTGCCCGGGGTCGAGCTCCAGCAGGCCTCCTGGTCCAGCGAGCGGATCGAGTACGACCCGGATTCGCCGGACTGGGAGCTGGACGAGGATGATAGGGGCGACGACGAGGAAGAGGGCGGCATCGGCTGAGCGTCACGGGGAACCCATGACCCCGGACGGCAACCGCCGTCCGGGGTTTCGTCGTTCCAGGGAGCGCACGGACGACTTCCGCACCACTTGTCCTGGCCGGACGTGGTGTGGCCCACACATGCGAGCTGTGTGGAACGGGACGGACCGCCCGTAGCGTTGATGGTTCTCAACGGGGACTCTCGGGATTCCGCGGACTCGGCAACGATGGAGAAGCGTGTGATGACGGACAGTAAGCGGCGCAAGGGCCTGACGGTCGCGTCCGCACTGCTCGGCGGTGTGCTGGTACTCACCGGATGTTCCGGCGGCGGCGATGGCAAGGCAGCCGACAACGGCGACACCTCCCAGGCCAAGGCCGACGAGGCGGCGGCCAAGAAGTCGTCCGAGGCCCAGATCACGATCACGCCCAAGGACGGCTCCAACAACGCCTCCATCAACAACTCGGCCGCCGTCACGGTCGCCAAGGGCACCCTCACCGGTGTGACCATGACCACCGCCGACGGCAAGGCGGTCGCGGGCGCGCTGTCCGCCGACAAGACCAGCTGGAAGCCCACCGCCCAGCTGGAGCGCTCCACCAGCTACCAGGTCGCCGCGGAGGCCAAGGACTCCGCCGGCCTCGTCGCGCACGAGAACGCCACCTTCACCACGGTCTCCCCGGCCAACAGCTTCATAGGCAACTTCACGCCCGAGGACGGCTCCACCGTCGGCGTCGGCATGCCCGTGTCGATCAACTTCGACAAGGCGATCACCAACAAGGCCGCCGTCCAGAAGGGCATCACGGTCACCTCCAGCGGCGGGCAGGAGGTCGTGGGTCACTGGTTCAACGCCAACCGCATCGACTTCCGTCCGGAGACGTACTGGAAGGAGAACTCCACCGTCACGCTGAAGCTGGCGCTCGACGGTGTCGAGGGCGCGAGCGGCGTCTACGGCGTGCAGCAGAAGACGGTCACCTTCCACATCGGCCGCAACCAGATCTCCTACGTCGACGCGCAGACCAAGCAGATGAAGGTCACGCAGGACGGCAAGGTCGTCAAGACCATCCCGATCTCCGCCGGTTCGCCGGAGAACAAGACGTACGAGGGCATCATGGTGATGTCCCAGAAGTTCAAGGAGACGCGCATGAACGGCGCGACCGTGGGCTTCACCGACGACGACGGCAAGGGCGAGTACGACATCAAGGACGTGCCGCACGCCATCCGCCTCACCAACTCCGGCACCTTCCTGCACGGCAACTACTGGGGCGCGAAGTCCATCTTCGGCAGCGTGAACACCAGCCACGGCTGCGTGGGCCTGTCCGACACCAAGGGCGCGAACGACCCGAACACACCGGGCTCGTGGATGTTCAAGAACTCCCTGCTCGGTGACGTGGTCGTCATCCAGCACACCGGTGACAAGACCGTCGCCCCGGACAACGGCCTCAACGGCTGGAACCTGGACTGGGCGCAGTGGAAGGCCGGTTCGGCCGTCTGACAGCCCGCTCACAGCGATTCCGATGCCGCCCCCAGGGGCGGCATCGGTGTTTCCGGGGCTTTTCCGAGGCCTTGCTGGGGCCTTCCTGGGGTCGGCCACAGCCTTCTCATGGTTCTTTTATTTCGAACTTATCGAGTCATCACGGTCTGTCCCTAGCGTGCGGGCATGTTCTTCACCTACCTGAGGCGCGAACTGCGCCGCCGCAGAAAGGCGGCCCTGGTCGTCGCCTCCGGCCTCGCCCTGGGCATCGCACTGGTCATCGTGGTCAACTCCGTGTCCAGCGGCATGGGGAAGGCCCAGGACAAGGTCCTGCAGTCGCTGTACGGACTGGGCACGGACATGACGGTCACCAAGGCGGCGTCGGCGTCCACCGGCGACGCCCAGCGGCCTCGCTTCCAGTTCGACGCGCGGGGCAACGACGACAACTCCACCCAGAGCAGCGACCGCGTCATGGTGCAGGGTTTCCAGACGCTGTCGACCTCGACGGTGACCAAGGTCGGCGCGCAGTCCGGCGTCTCGGACGCGGTCGGCGGGCTGAGCCTGCAGGTCATCAAGATCAACGGCCAGTTCACGCGGGGCCAGTTCCAGCAGAACGGCAACAGCGCCAGCCAGCGCGGCGGCCCCGGCGGAAGCGGCCAGCCGCAGGGCGAAGTCCAGGGCGGCGGCGCCAACTTCGACGTCAACAACTACTCCGTCTACGGCGCCGACGTCACCAGGCCGGCCCTCGGCCCGCTGACCTCCTCGAAGATCACCAGCGGCCGTACGTTCAAGACGACGGAGACGAACGCCAAGGTCGTCGTCGCCGACTCCGCCTACGCCAAGGAGAAGAAGTACAAGGTCGGCTCCACCGTCACCATCAAGAGCGTCAAGTTCAAGGTGATCGGCATCGCCACCGCCGACAGCGGCGACTCGGCCGCCAACCTGTACATCCCGCTCAAGCAGGCGCAGACCCTCAGCGACTCGAAGAACAAGGTCACCACGATCTACGTCAAGGCGACCGACTCGCAGAAGATCGGCAGCGTCAAGTCCGCGATCCAGAAGAACGTCTCGGGTACGACGGTCACCACCTCCGCCGACCTCGCGGACACCGTCTCCGGCTCCCTGTCCACGGCCTCTTCCCTCGCCACCAACGTCGGCAAGTGGCTGTCCATCGCGGTGCTGGTGGCCGCGTTCCTGGTCGCGGGCCTGCTCACCTCGTCCGCCGTCTCCCGGCGCGTCCGCGAGTTCGGCACCCTGAAGGCCCTGGGCTGGAAGTCCGGCCGGGTGACCCGGCAGGTGGTCGGCGAGGCCGTCGTCAACGGCCTGGTGGGCGGCGCCCTCGGCATCGCACTCGGCCTGGCGGGCGCGTACGCCGTCACGGCCATCAGCCCCAGCCTGCAGGCCCAGCTCGGCGGCGGCACGGGCGGCGGCTTCAGCGGCGGCCCCGGCGGCGGCGCCGGCTTCGGAGGCCCCGGCCGACGCACGGCGAAGACCCTGGAGGTGGCCCTCACGGCCCCGGTGAGCGTGACAACGATCCTCCTCGCGGTGGGCCTGGCGGTGGCAGGTGGCCTGATCGCGGGGGCGTTCGGCGGCTGGAGGGCATCAAGGCTGCGCCCGGCGGACGCGCTGCGACGCGTGGAGTAGCTCAGCTTTTCGGCGGGGCTGGCTGGTCCAACCCAGGGGCGCGGGGCCGTATCGATATGCGGCTCCGCCGCGCGGGCGCGACCAGCCCCCACCCACCCGCACCCGAACACCAACCAGGAGCCACCATGTACGAACTGAAGAACGTAACCAAGCGCTACACCAGGGGCAAAGACACCGTCCACGCCCTCGACGGCATAGACCTCACCATCGGCGACGGAGACAGACTCGTCATCCAGGGCCCCACCGGCGGCGGCAAGTCCACCCTCCTCCAGATGCTCGGCGGTCTCGACCGCCCCACGTCCGGCGAAGTAGTCCTGGACGGCACCGACCTGGCCAAGCTCTCCGAGGCCCGCCTGACAAAGGTCCGCAGCGAGAACATCGGCTTCGTCTTCCAGTCCTTCAACCTCATCCCCACTCTCACCGCGCAAGAGAACGTAGAGACCGCTCTCGTACCGCTCGGCATCAAGGTGAAGGAACGCCGCGAACGAGCCGCCGAGGCACTGAAGTCGGTAGGACTCGGAGAACGCCTGAACCACCTGCCCTCCGAAATGTCCGGAGGACAGCAGCAGCGCGTCGCCATCGCCCGAGCCCTGGTCAAACGACCGAAGGTCCTCCTCGCCGACGAGCCGACCGGCAACCTCGACGAGGGCATGCGCGACGAGATCATGGACGTACTCGAACGCCTGTGGAAGGAGCACGGGTTGACCTTCATCATGGTCACCCACGACTCCGCGATCGCGAAGAAGGCCCCGCGCGTGGCCACCATCCGCAAGGGCAGGATCACCGTGAAGGAGAACGCGGGCGCCTGACGGCGTATAACACCGTTCGCACGAACGCGACTTCCCGATTCTGTAACGGTGTCTCCCCCGGCGCGTAACAGTTCCGGTCAGCGCTTTCTTACTGTCCTCTCATCTATTGAGCCGTCTGATCACCCCCCGGCATACTTCGTGATCCGGGGGGTTGACGTGCAGGTGTACGGGACTGCCCCCGGCCGGGTGAATGGGGAATTCACCCCGGTACTCCATCTCCAGGGGGAGAGTCTTGCGCAGACAAGTGAAAAGAGCGGCAGCGGCCACCGTGGCCACCGCCGCAGCTGTCGCCCTCGCCGCGGGCATGACCAGCCCCGCGTCGGCGAAGCCCGAGCAGCGTGTCTCGGCCGCTGCCGCCTCGCTCACCGCCAAGCACCACGTCACCCTGATCACCGGCGACCGCGTCGCCCTTGACGCCAAGGGCCGCGTCGTCGGCCTCCAGCGGGCCAAGGGGCGGGAGCACATACCCGTCCAGGTCCGCAAGGCCGACGGGCACACGCTGGTCATCCCCGCCGACGCGGCCCGCCTGGTCGCCTCCGGCAAGCTGGACCAGCGGCTGTTCGACATCACCGAGCTGAACAAGGCCGCCACCCGCAAGGCCCAGAAGAACGGCCTGAAGGTCATCGTCGGCTACAGCGGTGCCGCCACGGCCGCCAAGCAGGACGTCCGCGACGCCGGCCAGCTGCGCCGCAGCCTCAAGGCGCTGAACGCGGACGCGGTGCAGACCCCGGTCAAGGACACCGCCGAGCTGTGGGACGCCGTCACCAACGGCGACAAGACCGCCTCCGGCATCGCGCACGTCTGGCTCGACGGCGTCCGCAAGGCCGCCCTCGACAAGTCGGTGCCGCAGATCGGCGCCCCGGTCGCGTGGGCCGCCGGCTACACCGGCAAGGGCGTGAAGGTCGCCGTCCTGGACACGGGTGTGGACACCAGCCACCCGGACCTCAAGGACCAGGTGATCGAGTCCAAGAACTTCTCCACCGCGGCCGACGCCAAGGACCACTTCGGTCACGGCACGCACGTCGCCTCCATCGTGGCGGGTACCGGCGCCAAGTCGGGCGGCAAGTACAAGGGTGTCGCTCCCGACGCCAAGCTCCTCAACGGCAAGGTCCTGGACGACAACGGCTCCGGTGACGACTCCGGCATCCTCGCCGGCATGGAGTGGGCGGCCTCGCAGGGCGCCTCGGTCATCAACCTGAGCCTCGGCGGCTACGACACGCCCGAGGTGGACCCGCTCGAGGCCGAGGTCAACAAGCTCTCCGCCGAGAAGGGCATCCTGTTCGCGATCGCCGCGGGCAATGAGGGCCCCCAGTCGATCGGTTCGCCGGGCAGCGCGGACGCCGCGCTCACCGTCGGCGCGGTCGACGGCAACGACAAGCTGGCCGACTTCTCCTCGACCGGCCCGCGCACCGGCGACGGCGCCATCAAGCCCGACGTCACCGCGCCCGGTGTGGACATCACCGCCGCCGCGGCCAAGGGCAGCGTCATCGACCAGGAGGTCGGCGAGAAGCCCGAGGGCTACCTGACCATCTCCGGTACGTCGATGGCCACCCCGCATGTCGCGGGCGCCGCCGCGATCCTGAAGCAGGAGCACCCCGACTGGGGCTACGCCGAGCTGAAGGGCGCGCTCACCGGCTCCGCCAAGGGCGGCAAGTACACGCCGTTCCAGCAGGGTTCGGGCCGGATCGCGGTCGACAAGGCCATCAAGCAGTCCGTGATCGCCGACCCGGTGTCGGTCAGCTTCGGTGTGCAGCAGTGGCCGCACACCGACGACAAGCCGGTCACCAAGCAGGTGTCGTACCGCAACCTCGGCGACAAGGACGTCACCCTCAACCTGACCAGCACCGCCACCAACCCCAAGGGTCAGGCGGCTCCGGCGGGCTTCTTCAAGCTCGGCGCGACCAAGGTGACGGTCCCGGCGCACGGCAAGGCCTCCGTCGACCTGACGGTCAACACCAAGCTGGGCGGCACCGTCGACGGCGCCTACTCCGCGTACGTGACTGCGACCGGCGGTGGGCAGACCGTCCGCACGGCCGCCGCGGTGCAGCGCGAGGTGGAGTCGTACGACGTCACGCTGAAGTTCATCGGCCGTGACGGCAAGCCGGCCCAGTACTTCGACGCCGACCTGACCGGTGTGGCGGGCCTGGCCAACGGCCAGTGGCTGAACCCGTACGACCCGTCGGGCACGGTGAAGGTGCGCGCGCCCAAGGGCACGTACATCCTCAACACGGCCACCTACGTGGACCCGAAGGACGCCAGCAAGGGCATCGACTGGATCGCCCAGCCGAAGCTGACCGTCTCCGGCAAGCAGACGATCACGATCGACGCGCGCAAGGCCAAGCCGGTGGACATCACCGTCCCGGCCACGGGCGCGAAGTCCCAGTTCGCCTCGCCGGAGTGGGACGTCACGATCGGTGACGGCCAGTACGGCTACGGCTGGTTCCTCGACTCGTACGACAACTTCCACACCGCCCACCTGGGCGCGTCGCTGCCCGCCGGCACGCTGTACCAGCAGTGGGACGGGCACTGGTCCAAGGGTGCCACCGAGGAGTACGACGTCACCTCGGGCGGCTCGGTCACCAAGCTCGCCACCGGCTACACCAAGCACTACAAGGCGAGCGACCTGGCCACGGTGAAGGCCCGCCTGGGTGCCGCCGCGAGCGGCAAGAAGGGCTCCGTCAACGCGGTGGGCTGGCTGCCCGGCAGCGGCGGCGCCTCCTCCATCGGCATCCCGCAGACCCTGCCCGGCACCCGCACCCTGCACCTGTCGGCCAAGGGCGGCGTGAAGTGGCAGCTGGAGTTCGAGCAGGACGGCGGGGTGGACCCGGACGGGTTCCCGCTCGCCGACGCGTCCTACTCGGCCGGCGCGCAGTCCTTCACGGCGGGCAAGTCGTACACGAAGACCTTCAACACCGCGGTCTTCGCCCCGCTCGTCAACGCCGACTTCGGTGTCTTCCGGGACGGCAACGAGATCTACGGCTCGCTGCCGCTGTTCGCGGACGGTGCCAAGCACGTCGGTTCGTCGGTGTACACCTCGGCGACCACGACCCTGTACCGCAACGGCGTCAAGGTCGGCTCCAACGACGACCCGATGTTCGGCGAGAAGACCTTCAAGGTCCCCGCCGGTGACGCCGGGTACAAGCTGACCACCTCGGTCAAGCGCTCGGCCAAGGTGTCGGAGGCCTCCACCCGGATCGACGCGGCGTGGACCTTCCGCTCCAAGAAGCCGGCGGGCGGCTCCGCGAAGCTCCCCGTGTCCGCCCTGTACTTCGGTGCCAAGACCGGCCTGGACAGCCGCGTCGAGGCCGGCAAGACGGTCACCTTCCCGGTCACCGTCGAGGGCGCGGCCGCGGGCAGCAACCTGAAGTCCCTGTCGGTGTACGTCTCCTACGACGGCAAGACCTTCAAGAAGGTCGACGTCCGCGGCGGCAAGATCACCGTGAAGAACCCGGCGAAGGACAAGGCCATCTCGTTCCGCGCCAAGATCGCCGACAAGAAGGGCAACACGTCGACGATCACCATCTACAACGCGTACTTCGGCAAGTGAGCCGCCGTACCTGAGTAGGCCGTGAGCGAACGGCCCGCCGGAGCAGCAGCTTCCGGCGGGCCGTTCGTGCTTGTGTGCACGCATGACGGCGAACACAGTCGAGTACATCCGTTACCGCGTTCCCGAACAGCAGGCGGACCAGTTCCTGGCCGCCTACACCCGCGCGGCCGTCCAGCTGGCCGCCGCTCCCCAGTGTGTCGACTACGGACTGACCCGCTGCGAGGAGGAACCCGAGTCCTGGATCCTGCGCATCACCTGGACGTCGACCGCAGACCACATCGAGGGCTTCCGCAGGTCGGAGCTTTTTCCGCCGTTCTTCGCGGAGATCCGGCCGTACGTGGAGAACATCGAGGAGATGCGCCACTACCGGCCGACCGGTGTGCAGGGCGGCGGGGGCGCCGTCCCCACCCTGTACGACTGGGCGGGCGGCGCCGAGGCCTTCTCCCGCCTGACCGAGGTCTTCTACGACAAGGTCCTGAAGGACGACCTGCTGGCGCCCCTCTTCGCGGACCTGGCCCCCGAGCACGCCGCCCACGTCGCCCTCTGGCTCGCGGAGGTCTTCGGCGGCCCGACGGCGTACTCCGACACCCAGGGCGGCCACGGCCACATGGTCGCCAAGCACTTCGGCAAGCACATCACCGAGCCCCAGCGCCGCCGCTGGGTCAACCTCGTCCAGGACGCGGCGGACGACGCGGGCCTCCCGAAGGACGCGGAGTTCCGCTCGGCGTTCCTGGCCTACGTGGAGTGGGGGACGCGGCTGGCCCTGTACTTCTCGGGCCCGGACGCGAAGCCGCCCGCCGAGCAGCCGGTGCCGAAGTGGTCGTGGGGAGCGATGCCGCCCTACCAGGGGTGACAGCCGGCCCGGGCGGCGGACTCAGGAGTCAGGGCTTCAGGGCTCAGGCCTCAGGCCGTCCGTGCCGCCCGGGTCGCGTCCGTGCCCCAGCTGGCCAGCAGGCGCAGGGACTCCGCCGACGGGGTACCCGGTTCCGCGTGGTACGTCACCAGGGACATGTCCGAGTCGTCCGTGAGGCGGAAGCCCTCGAAGTGCAGGGACAGGTCGCCGACCAGGGGGTGGTGCAGGCGCTTGACGCCGTGGCTCTTCTCCTTGACGTCGTGGGTCGCCCACAGGCGGCGGAACTCGTCACTCTTGACGGAGAGTTCGCCCACCAGGGCGGACAGCCGCGGGTCGTCCGGATAGCAGCCGGCGTCCATGCGCAGGGCGCAGACGATGTCGATCGCCTTCTGTTCCCAGTCGACGAAGAGGTCGCGGTAGTCGGGGTGCAGGAAGACGAGACGGGCCCAGTTGCGCTCGGCGGGCGGCAGCTCGGACCAGTCGCCGAAGACCGCGGCCGCCATCCGGTTCCAGGCCAGGATCTCCGCACGGCGCCCGACGATGTACGCCGGCACCCCCTCCATCACGTCCAGCAACTGGCACAGTGCCGCGCGCACCTGCTGCTGCCGTGCCGCCGGCTTCTTCTTGTGCGCCTTCGGCTTGGCCAGGTGGGTGAGGTGGGCGTGCTCGGCGTCCGTCAGCCGCAGGGCGCGGGCGATCGAGTCCAGGACCTCGGCCGAGACGTTGCGCCCGTTGCCCTGTTCCAGCCGTGTGTAGTACGCCACCGACACCCCGGCCAGCTGGGCCAGCTCCTCGCGGCGCAGCCCCGGCACCCGGCGGTGCCTGCCGAAGTCGCGCAGCCCCACGTCCTCCGGCTTCAGCCGGGCCCGCCGGCTGCGCAGGAACTCGCTCAGCTCGGCCCGCCGGTCCAGGGGCCGGCCGGCGGCTGCGTCCTGCTGTTCGTCCATATCGCCAGTATCGGCGGTATCCCGTGGTCGTACGCCCGCGAGCCTGACCCCGCCAGTGGTAGGCACAGCAGTCGTACGAAGATCCGTGGTCTGGGTGAATCGCGGCGTCCACGGCAGGCTGGACGCCGTACCCGGTCGAAAGGCAACCGGGCACGAACCCCCGCTAGGAGAACCCCGGCATGACCACTGTTGCTGCGTACGCCGCGCCCGCCGCGAAGGCCCCGCTGGAGCGGACCACGATCGAGCGGCGCGCGGTCGGTGAGTTCGACGTCCTGATCGACATCGAGTTCGCCGGTATCTGTCACTCCGACATCCACCAGGCCCGCGAGGGCTGGGGCACGGCGATCTTCCCGATGGTCCCCGGCCACGAGATCGCGGGTGTCGTCTCCGAGGTCGGCACCGGCGTCACCAAGTACGCCGTGGGCGACCGGGTGGGCGTCGGCTGCCTGGTCGACTCCTGCCGCGAGTGCGAGAACTGCGTGAAGGGCCTGGAGCAGTACTGCCTGGGCGGCAACGTCGGCACCTACAACGCCGTCGGCAAGGACGGCGAGCCCACCTACGGCGGCTACTCGCAGAAGATCGTCGTGGACGAGAACTTCGTCGTCCGCATCCCGGACGGTCTGTCCCTCGACGTGGCCGCGCCCCTCCTCTGCGCCGGCATCACCACGTACTCCCCGCTGCGGCACTGGAACGCCGGCCCCGGCAAGAAGGTCGCGGTCGTCGGGCTCGGCGGCCTCGGCCACATGGCCGTCAAGATCGCGCACGCGATGGGCGCCGAGGTCACCGTGCTGTCCCAGTCCCTGCGCAAGAAGGACGACGGCCTGAAGCTGGGCGCCGACCACTACCACGCCACCAGCGACCCGAAGACCTTCGAGGAGCTGGCCGGCACCTTCGACCTGATCATCTCGACGGTGTCCGCGCCCCTGGACTTCGGCGCGTTCCTGTCGCTGCTGAAGACCGACGGCGCGCTGGTGAACGTCGGCGCCCCCGAGGAGCCGATCTCCCTCAACCTGTTCTCGGTGATCGCCGGCCGCAAGACCCTCGCCGGCTCCGGCATCGGCGGCATCCGCGAGACCCAGGAGATGCTCGACTTCTGCGCCGAGCACGGCATCGGCGCCGAGATCGAGCTGATCAGCGCCGCCGAGATCAACGAGGCGTACGAGCGGGTGCTGGCGAGCGACGTCCGCTACCGCTTCGTCATCGACACGGCGACGATCTGACCCGTTCGGCCCCGCCGCGTGAGGGCTGGTCGCGCCCACGCGGCGGAGCCGCATATCGATACAGCCCCGCGCCCCCTCGGGGCGCTCGTAGCGGGAGGCAGTCGTGCCGCTGGGGCGGTGGGGAGGGGGCGCACAGGGGCTAGGAGAGACCGAAGACCTCCCCGGCCCCGTACGCCCGCACCACCACACCCCCCTCCCCACCGGGCCGTACGACATGCACGCGGCCGACCCCCGCCACCCGGCACCCCTCGCCGTCCACCTCCACCACGGTGTTCTCGTCGACGGCGACGCCGTACGGCACATCCCCGCGCCGCACCACCGCGACCAGCCGCCCCAGCGTCCCCCACTGCGCGGCATGCACATCCACCGCGAACGGCACGAGGCCCAGCCCCGCCCGCACCGCGACCTCTTCGAGATCCTCCGCGGTGTCCTCCGGGCACACCGGCACCCCGTCCGTCAGCCACCCACCGACCACTGCCCGCCGCGCGGCCACGGCGGCGCCCGCCGAGAATCCCGCGTAGGGCACACCGCGCTCGGCGAGCAACTGCGGCAGCCGGTCCAGGCACTCGACGAACGCCTCCTGATAGGCGGGCGTCAGCCCGCCACACACCAGCAGCCCGTCCACACCGTCCAGCACCCCCTCCGGCTCGAACCGCCCCCCGACCGGCACGAGCAACGGCACAGGCGCACACGGACCGGCCTTCCCCAGCACCGCCGCATACCGCTCGAACTGCGCCGCCCCGTCCCCCTCGTCGACGATCACACACCCGACCCGCGGCACACCCCCACCACGCGCCGCCGCCCGCCGCAGAAACGGCTGGTACACCTCCGGGGCGTCCCACCCACCACCGATCAGAAACACAGAACCGCTCATCCGGAATCCTCCCCTTGTACGACGTACGTGAAGTACGCGAGGGGCGAATGTACGGGCGGGGAGCTGCCGCGGTCGCGCGAATTACCTGGATCCCATTTGTTTGCCAATGGATGGCTGTGGCGCGGCGGGACCGCTATCGTGACATTTCATCGGACGTCCTTGCCGGGGGAGGGGACACGATGACACAGACGAATCGGGCCAGACCCGCGACACCGGCTCCATCGGCTCCTCGCGGCAGGCCCGAAGCGCGGCGGCTCAAGGACGCCCTGGTGTCCCTCGGCCCGTTCACGGCCGCGCTGGTCGCGTACAAGGGCCTTCTCGACTACGCGTTACCCGAGGACTGGTTCAGTGTCTCCTTCCTCAGGTACCTGTTCGCCGGAATCTGCGCCCTCTGTATCGGTCTCGGCCTGCGCCTGATCGGCCAACTGCCCGGGGTGAGAGCGGATACGGCGCAGCTCCCCGCACCGACGCGCAGAACCGGGACACGGTCCGCCCGGCGGGTGATCGACGAGTCCGCGCGCGGGGTGCTGGGTGAGTACCGGGAAATGCGGCACGGTCAGGTGGAGTTGGCCGGGTGGTCGCAGTACCTGAACGACCATCACGTGCCGCCCACCGCGGTCGGCACCTCGTACGGGCTGCGGACGGTCAACGCGTTCGACATCAGGGATCCACGCATCAACCGGCGGCAGGTGCTCGACTCCCTCATCGCCTTGCAGAAGCCGGGCGGGGGCTGGGCGGCGAGCACCCAGCGGGACCGCGGCAGACCCGAGATCACCGCCTGGGTCCTGGCGGCGATGTTCCGCTGCGGCCTCGACGGCACGACGAAGACCGAACTGGTCCGGATCCTCGAAGCCATGCTCGACCCCGGCGAGGATCCGCTCGGTATGGATCGGACCAGCGTGCTGTCCGTCGCGATCTCCAGCCTGTCCGAAGTCGCTCCGACCTCCCCCAAGCTCTCCTGGCTCGCGCGACGCCTCGTCGACGGAGCGCACGCGGACGAGGGCGCCGCGGCGGGCATGGCCTACTGGGGTGAAACGCTGCACAGTTCGGCCAGGTCGGCCGCGCACACGGCGCGTGCCGCCATCGCCCTGCACCGCGCGGCCGGTGTTCTGTCCGACGGAGAGATATTCGACAACGCCGCGCGCTCGGGCGTCAGATGGCTGTGCACCGCGGACCTCGATCTGCGGCTGACCGACGAACAGCTCCGCCGACCGGTCGGCGATGGCACAGTGGACGCATTGATGATCGGTCACTTCACCCCGGCCTGGGTGGCCCGGGCCCTGATGCTCACCATCGCACCGGAGTGTGAGGAGCGGCTGGAAGCGGCCGTGAGTGAGACTCTCGACAACTGCAAGGAGGGTGCCTGGAGATGGCACGACGGCACGAGGCCGATCTGGATGACCTATCAGGGAACCGTGGTCGCGAGGGACTACGCGCTGAGGACGGCCGCATGGGCGTAGCGGGAGCATCCAGTCGCTGTCTCACGGTCGCGAGCTGGAACCTGCACGAAGGGCTACCGAGCGCGGGTGGGGCAGGCCCCTGCTCACCGGCGGCGATGGACGAGGTGGTGGGCCTTCTCACGGACAGGGGCGTCGACATCGCGGCCTTCCAGGAGGTCGGATTCGACGATCGAGGGCGCTCCGAACTCCTGGAGTCCGTACGCCTGTGGACTCCGCTGCGGTACGTCGCGTCCTACCCGCTGCACGACTCGTCCTTCTTCCCCGGCCGTCTCAGCGGTGTGGCCGTGGCAAGCAGGTTCGAGTTGCGCACCCCCCGGCAGTACATGCTTCCCAACCCGCGGCTTCGGACCCGCCTCGACGGCAAGGAGATCCAGAGCCACGACAAAGGTCTGGTCTCCGTCGCCGTCCCTCTGTGGGGCACGACGGTCAACGTGACCTCGCTGCACGCCGTGCCGTTCTATCTGTTCGGACGCGACCCCGACGAAGCCGAGTTCAAGGAGATCTGGGACGTGCTCGCAGGCGAGCTGGGCCGCCGGGCCACCGGCCGTCTGTCGTTGGTGTGCGGCGACTTCAACACGGACAACCGGGGGCTGGTGCTGAGTTCCGACAGCCTGTCCCTGAACAGCTCGCTCGAAGGCCGGCCGACGTACCGGAACAAGTCGATCGACGACATCCTCTACGGACCGGGCTTCACCTTCGACGGGGCTGAACTGATCGACAACTTTTCCGACCACCGGGCATGCGTCGCCACCTTCCGTGTGGCGGCGGACGTTCTCCGGACGTTCTCCGAAGAACCCTGAGGGCGCGCACGCCCGGACTCGAGGACCGTGAGGTGTGTATGGGGGACCGTCTCGTGACCGCACGGCGCATGATGGCCGAGGCTGTGGGAGGTGCTGCGCCCGAGCATCAGTTGATGGAGGCCGCACGAGGCCTGGTCGCCGAGCTGGGCGCCCCGGACTTCCTGCCGGAGCTGATCACGGAGCTGGCTTCGGGAGCCGGCGAGACGGCTGCCTGCGCCAGCCGTTCGTACGGGCACGTGCTCGGCTTCCAGAAGCTGCTGCTGATCGACGACGGGCCGGGGCAGAAGCTGCGTGCCCATGTGTGGCAGCCGATCAGCGATTCCGCAGGCCGCGAACAGGACATTCACAACCACCGGTCACCGATCGCGTCCTGCGTTGTGCGAGGCCGGCTGAGCATGGAACTCTACGAGCCCTCGGCCGACGGCGGGATCGACATAGCCGCGTACCAGGAGTCGCTGTCGGTGCGTGATGCCGACTGGATGCTCGCGCCTCGCGGGCCGGCGCGTCTCCGTCTGGCGCACACGGCGCACTACGCCAGGGGTGCCTCGTACGCGCTCGCGGCGCACACCCTGCACCGGGCGTGGTGCGGCGCGGCGGAGGGAGCCGTCACCCTGCTTCTCGAGACGGGGAGCGAACGGCTCGCCCACACGGACGTGTACAGCCCCTCGACGTCTCACGCCGCGCGGGTGCGCAAGGTGCCGCTCACCGAGGACGAGTACCTGACGGCACTGACCGCCTTGTCCGGCACACTCGGCCCGTAGGGCCCACGCGCGGTCGGCTGCGGTGGTGGGGGGCGTGGTTCATGCCGTCGGCAGAGGCTGCTCCGTCCAGACGGTCTTGCCGTCGCGGGTGTGGCGGGTGCCCCACCGCTCCGTGAGCTGCGCGACCAGGAAGAGCCCGCGTCCGCCCTCGTCCGTGCTGAGGGCTCGTCGGAGGTGGGGGGAGGTGTGGCTGGTGTCGGACACCTCGCAGATCAGGGAGTGCGTACGGATGAGACGCAGGGTGACGGGGCCGGCTGCGTACCGGTAGGTGTTGGTGACGAGCTCGCTGGCGACCAGCTCGGTGGTGAAGGCCAGTTCGGTCAGCCCCCATTCGGTCAGTTTCGCCGTGGTCAGCTCCCTGGCGCGGGCGGCGGAGGTCGCTTCCAGGGGCAGCTGCCACGAGGCGACGTTCTGGGGCCGTAGCGCCCGGGTACGGGCGATGAGCAGCGCGATGTCGTCGCTGGGGAGGTGGTCCTTGGGCAGCAGCGCTTCGACCACGGTGTGGCAGGTCTGCTCCAGCGGCTCCGTGGTGTGGGCGAGACATGCGCCCAGGTGCTCCAGCGCGGCGTCTATGTCGCCGTTGCGTGCCTCCAGGAGGCCGTCCGTGTAGAGCGTGAGCAGGCTGCCCTCGGGGAGGTCCAGATCGTACGTTTCGAAGGGCAGACCGCCCAGGCCCAGCGGTGGACCCGCGGGCAGATCGAGCACGGTCACCTCGCCGTCCGGGGTGGACACCAGCGGTGCCGGGTGGCCGGCGCGTGCCAGGGAGCAGTGCTGGGAGACCGGATCGTAGACGGCGTAGAGGCAGGTGGCCCCGAGCACCTGCTCGAAAGCCGACTGGTTGTCGTCAGCGTTCGCCTCCAGCTCGGTGGCCAGCAGACTGACCAGATCGTCCAGGCCGGTCATCACCTCGTCCGGCTCCAGGTCGAGGCTGGCCAGGGTGCGCGCGGCGGCGCGCAGACGGCCCATCGAGGCCGCGGCGTGGATCCCGTGGCCGACCACGTCGCCCACCACGAGGGCGACCCGGGTCCCCGACAACGGGATCACGTCGAACCAGTCACCGCCGATGCCCGGTTCAACGCCGGCCGGGAGATATCGGCAGGCCACCTCCACGGCCGGCAGGTCGGACGCCGCGCTCGGCAGCAGACTGCGCTGAAGAGTCAGCGCGGCGCTCTGCTGCTGGGTGAAGCGGCGCGCGTTGTCGATGGAGACGGCCGCACGCGAGGAGAGCTCCTGGGCCACCGCGGCATCGCCGTCCTCGAAGGGTTCCGAATTGCGCGACCGCCACAGGCTCACCACGCCCAGTACCAGGCCGCGCGCAAGCAGGGGCACCGCGATCAGCGAATGAACGCCGAGACCCAGGGCGATCTCGATCCTCCGGCGGTCCATGGAGTACCACTCGGGGCGCAGGGACAGCCGCCCGTCGAGAAACGGGCGACGCTCGGCCAGGCACCGCGCCTGCGGGGATTCCGGGAGCAGCGGGACCACGTCGCCCTCCTGGAACGGGACGCGGTGTTCCGGTGGTGACAGGGCGGCCCGGATCAGCGGACCTGCCGTACCGGGACCTGGTTCGTCACCGAGTGTCACGGGCTTGAGGAGGTCCACCGAGCAGTAGTCGGCCAGGCCGTGGACGGCCACCTCGGCCAGTTCCCGAGCGGTCTGTGTCACGTCCAGCGAGGTTCCGATCCGGGCGCTCGCCTCGTTCAGCAGGGCGAGCCTGCGTTGCGCCCGGTGACGGTCGGTCACGTCCTCGATCGTCTCGGCCACGCCGAGGACCCGGCCCGAGGGATCTTCCATCCGGAACGCCGAAACGGACACGATCCGTTCCCGTCCCGGGTTGTGGCGTGCCCGAGCGGACTGCTCGGTGAAGATCAACGGCTCGCCGGTCTCCAGGACGTGCCGGACCCGTTCATCCGCCGGACCCGCGTCCTCGTCGACCATGAATTCGCGGGGGCGGTGGCCCACCGGCGCCTCGGCCGGGACGCCGCTCGCCTTTTCCACCGCACGGTTGACCCGGATCACTCTCCTGTCCGGGCCGTAGGTGACCAGGCCGATCGGGGACCGGCGGTACAGGCCGTCCAGCAGCGCACGGTCCCGCTGCCAGGCAATGACCTCCGCGGCAGGAGCACCGACCAGGAGCCACTCCTGACCGCCCCCCTCCCGTGTGACCGCACGGGCTCGGAAACCCATCTCCACGCGGCGTCCGTCGTGGTGTCGGACGGGCAGGACGCCGAACCATCCCCCCGCCTTCATGGCGTCCACGACGACGGACCGTACGACAGGCAGGTCACGGGCGTCGACCAGGAGGTCCTGCCACGCCCGTCCGATCACTTCCTTGGCCGGATAGCCGAGCAACTCCTGCGCACGTGCGCTCCAGCCGACCACGGTGCCCTGGTCGTCGAGCACGGCCGAGGCACCACGCCCGAGGGCGAAGGGATCCTCCGGACTCTCGCTGAAATGCATCGACGGCGTCCCCATAGCCACCACCTGCCTCCGTGACTCCGATGTTCCTCTCCGCGGAGTCCGACCGCGAGGTCAGCCCCCGGCCTCGGCCACACCGATCGGGCAGGACACGCCTGTGCCGCCCAAGCCGCAGTAACCCGCCGGGTTCTTGTCAAGGTACTGCTGGTGGTACGCCTCGGCCGGGTAGAAGGTGCGGCCCTCGGCCGGGAGGATCTCCGTGGTGATCGTGCCGTGGCCGGAGTAGGTCAGGACCTTCTGGTAGGAGGCGCGGGAGGCCTCGGCCGTGGCGGCCTGCTCGGGGGTGTGGGTGTAGATCGCCGAGCGGTACTGGGTGCCCACGTCGTTGCCCTGGCGAAAGCCCTGGGTCGGGTCGTGGGACTCCCAGAACGTCTTCAGGAGGCGGTCGTAGGAGATCAGCCTGGGGTCGTGGACCACGCGGACGACCTCCGTGTGGCCGGTCAGGCCCGAGCAGACCTCCTCGTACACGGGGTGCTCGGTGTAGCCGCCCTGGTAGCCGACCAGGGTGGTGTACACGCCCGCCGGGAGCTGCCAGAACTTGCGTTCCGCGCCCCAGAAGCAGCCCAGGCCGAAGTCGGCGACCTCCAGGCCCGCGGGGTAGGGGCCGAGGAGCGGGGTGCCCAGGACGGTGTGGCGCTCGGGGACCTGGAAGGCGGGCAGATCACGGCCCTTGAGTGCCTGCTCGGGGGTGGGCAGCTGGGGTGAGCGGCCGAACAGCATGGGGTCTCCCTGTCGGTCTGGAAGGCGGAGGCCGGCCTGGCACGTGGTGCAACGGCCCGGGCCTCCGCCGCATTCCGGTCAGGCCTCCGCCGCCACCGCCCGCACCGTGTCGTTGCGCACCTGGCAGTAGTAGGCGGCCGCCCCGTCGCCGCGGTAGCTCCACGGCAGCGCTTCCACATACCCGTCGACCAGCTTGAACTGCTCCAGCGCCGCCTCGTGCCGGTCCTGCAGGTGGAGGTAGAACGCCAGCAGGTGGCGCAGTTGTGCCAGGCCCGGGTGGGTGGGGTCCGCGGCCGCCGCGTCCGCGAGGCCCGCGTCGACCCTGGCCACCATCTCGGGTGTGTTGTCGGCCGCGGTGTCGGTCGACTCGTCGTGCTCGAAGTGCGCGATGAGCGGCAGCACCGTCAGCAGGCTGCCCAGCGGCGCCTCGGCGGCCGCACGCTCGGCGAAGTCGAACGCCAGCTGCTGCGAGCCCCGCCACTTCGCGCACCAGTACTGGAGGGCCGAGAAGTGGGCCCCGACGTGGTGCGGGTCGCGGGTCGTGATCTCCGCCCAGAGCTTGTCCATCTCGGCGTTCGCGTAGCCGAGACCGAGCGCCACCCAGATCTCCGCGACGTACGGCGTGGGGTCGTCGGGGTTGAGGGCGGCCGCCCGCGCGATCTCCTCGCGGGCGCCCACCAGCGTCCGGTGGAAGCCCTGGAACTGCTCCTGCGTCGTGTACTTGGCCTTCTTCGCACCCCGCAGCTCCCAGGCGAGGTACACCGTGCTCTGCGCCCTGACCACGGCCGCGTCCGGGTCCTCGGCGCGGGCGGCCTCCCAGGCCAGCAGCCACTCGTCGTCCTTGGCCGCGAGCGTGGCGAGGTGGCCGATGACCGTCGTACGGCGGTCCCAGTCGCGGCCGATGGCGCGCAGCAGCTCGGCGGCGGGCTGCCAGTCGCCGCGGCGCACCGCGTCGAGGGCGGCCGCCCAGTCGGCGGGCAGCGGGGCGGGGTGGTCCATGCTCTGCCGCTCGGCGGGCAGCAGCCCGAGCTTCTCGGCGGCCTGCGCGGCCTCGGCGCCGTCGTCGGGGCTCGGGTTGAAGAACTCCTTCAGGAACACCCCGGCGATCCACACCGCGAAGATCAGCGTGGGGACGGCCAGGACGGCCAGGATCCAGAGCAGGACGGTCATGGGAGGGTACGGTCCGTTCGTCGAAGGGGTGGCGTCGAGGAGCCGAAGGGCCTGCCGGTCACGCGGGCTGGGTCGCCGCCGGCGGCAGCAGGGCACGCAGCGGTGCGGTGTCGGGGTGGTCGGCGAGCGCCGCGTCCACCGCCGCGTCGAGCGCGGCCTCGGGGCCGTCGTCCGGCGTGTTCTCCGACGTCCAGCCGGGCAGCCGGACGGCGGCCGCGCGGGACCAGGAGAACTCCCAGTGCAGCAGCGAACGGGCACTGAACTCGGCCAGCACCATCGTCCGCAGCGAGTTGCGCAGCCGGGGCCGTACGAACTCACGGAAGGCCCGGCCCTTCGCCGCGGCCGCCTCCTCGGACAGCGGCAGCCGCTCCGCCAGCCGCCACAGCCGGCCGCCGTCGATGACCGCCAGCAGCGCGGGCAGCGTCGCCGGCTGCCCGGTGTAGTCGGCGAGCGCCTGGTGCAGCGGGGTGCGCACGGAGGACATGCCCTCGGCCATGGAGGCCTCCAGCAGCTCCTGCCACTCGGCGGTGCGCCGGAAGGAGAGGACCTCGTCCGTCAGGACGGCGTCCTCCAGCGCGGCCAGGGTGCGCTGCGGGTCGGTGAGCACGGTGAGGGCCGCGTCGTTGGCCTCCTCGGCGCGCCCGTCGGCGGGCAGTGCCTCGATCCGGCGCACCCGCTCGGCGATCGGCGGATGGGAGTCGTACGGCGAGGCGGGTTCGGTCGGCAGGTCGGCCCGCAGCTCCGTCAGCTCCTGTTCGCGGGCGGTCAGCAGCCGGCCGAAGCCGCCGAAGAACTCGCCGCGCGGCGGCATCAGCCGTACGCGCACGCCCAGGGTGGCGTAGGAGTCGACGTAGAAGTCGTGGGAGGAGGCCAGGACGGGGATCTCGCGCAGCGCCGAGGCGGTCGCGTCGCGCCCGGCGATCCGGGCGGCGGCGAGGTCGGCGGCGTACTCCTGGGCGCGGGCCGTGGAGAGGGAGGCGCGCAGGTAGAGCTTGCCGTACGCGGTGTAGATCTTCGCCATCATCCGGTACGTCGCCCCGGCCCCGCCGGTGTCGACCTGCTTGGCCTTCTTGCCCTTCGCGACCCGCTTGGCGGAGGCCTTCTCCTGGCGGGCGCGTTCGGCGGCCACCTTGCCGTCGGCCTTGGCGTGGAACTGCCCGATGACCCGGGCGATCTGCGCCCGGCCGCGCACCACGAGCGCGGACAGCCGGGTGTCACCGCCAGTGAAGTGGCCGTATTCGTGGGCGAGTACGGCGCGCAGCTGCGCCTCGGTCAGACCGGTCAGCAGCGGTACGCCGAGGTAGAGGCGGCGCGGGCCGGGGAGCAGGCCGAGCAGGCGGGACTCCTCGCTCACGGCCGCGTTGACATCGGCGGTGAGCAGGATCCGGTCGGGGGCTCGCGTGCCGGTCGCCGCGGCGAGTTCCCGGACCAGCGCCCACAGCCGGGGCTCGTCGGCCTCGGTGACCGGGATGCCGGCCGGCTCCTCGCCGCGGGGCGTGCGCAGCATGAACATGCCGCGTACGACGGGGATGGCGAGCACCGCGGTGACGATGAAGAGCTTGACGGCGGCCGGGCCGTGCAGCCCCGAGCCGAACGCGGCGACGTCGACACCGGCCAGCGCCGCGAGCAGCAGCAGGCTCAGCAGATAGAAGCCGCACAGCAGGACGAGGGCGCGCAGCGCGCGCAGAGTTGCGCCCATCGGGCACTTCCCCCCACAGACCCAGAGACATGGACATGGCAAACGCCGGTGCCGAAGGTGCTGCCGGTGAGTGTGGGGGGACGCGGAGCACACCCGGAGCCGACTCAAGGCAAAGCAAGAGCAAACTCGGAGCATGCGGAGTATGCCCTACCGCAGGTCAGCAGGGCAATCCACCAGATCCGAGGCCCGGGGTCTCAGCCGGCCAGGGTCGCCGGGCTGCCGCCGTTCGCCTCGTAGCCCGCCACCGCCAGCGCGCGGAAGACGGCGAACCCGGCGGCCGGGTCGGCGGACAAGGTCCAGGGCAGGGCCCCCACATGGCCGTCGACGTGTATCAGCTGGTCCATGGCCTCCGCCCAGCGCTCGGCGCGCACCAGGAAGAAGAGCAGCAGATGGCGGACGTGCGCGAGCATCGGGTCGTCGGGGCGGGCCGAGTGCACCGCGTGCAGCGCGCCGTGCATCGCCTTGGTGACGACCTCGCTCTGGTAGAAACTCGCGACCAGGTTCACCTCGGGGAGGTGCTCGAAGACCGCGAACAGCGGTAGCGCGGCGAGCAGCGAGCCCTCCGGGGCGCGGGCCGCCGCGGCCTCGGCGAACGCGTACGCCAACTCGCGCGAGCCGTGCCACTTCTCGCACCAGTAGTGCAGCGCCGCCAGATGCGCGCCCATGTGGTGCGGAGCGCGGTCCAGGATGCTCAGCCACAGCTTCTCGAACTCGGGCTGCGGATAGGCGAGGCCGCGGGCGATCGACAGCTCGACGAGGTACGGCACCGGGTCCCCGGGGGCCAGCAGCGCCGCCTGTCCGCAGGCCTGCCTGGCCTCCTCCATGATGATGCGGAAGTCGTCCGTGCCCGGCGTCGACGTCCGCCACGCCTGCTGCACCAGGAACTCGGCGTGCACCGCCGCGCCGCCCGCGTCCTTGGGCTGCTCCGCCCGCCACACCCTGAGCCACTGTCCGCCCGGCGTCTCGTGCACCCCGCCCGGCCGCTGCTGCAGCTCGAGGGCCGCCGCACCGGCGAAGGCCTGCACCCGCTGCCAGCGCTCCTCGCCCTCGGCGTCGGTGCCGGCCAGCAGCTGGGCCGCCGCGCGGTAGTCCTGCGAGCGCTGCACCAGCTCCAGGACGTCCAGCAGGTCCTGGTCGGGGCCGGGCATCCGCACGTCCAGCTCCTCCTGGCGCACGAAGCCGTAGTCCGCCGGGTCGGCGGCGTCCGGGTGGCCCGGGGGCACCAGACCGATCGCCCCGCGCCTGCGCCGGACGATCGGGAGCAGCACGAAGCTCAGCATGACCAGCGCCATGAGCAGCCAGAGAATCGACATGACTCCAGCGAACCAGACGCCACCGACAAAAGGCGAACCCCGCCCGCCGGACCTGTGGAAAACCTCGATGGCCGCAATGCGGACGCCAGCATCCGGTCAGGCGCACTACGCTCGGTGGACATGAGCGACAGGCACATCAGTCAGCACTTCGAGACTCTCGCGATCCACGCGGGCAACACCGCGGATCCCCTCACCGGCGCGGTCGTCCCGCCGATCTACCAGGTCTCGACCTACAAGCAGGACGGCGTCGGCGGCCTGCGCGGTGGCTACGAGTACAGCCGTAGCGCCAACCCGACCAGGACGGCCCTGGAGGAGAACCTCGCCGCGCTGGAGGGCGGCCGCCGCGGCCTCGCGTTCGCGTCCGGCCTGGCGGCCGAGGACACCCTGCTGCGCACGCTGCTCAGCCCCGGCGACCACGTGGTGATCCCGAACGACGCCTACGGCGGAACCTTCCGCCTCTTCGCCAAGGTCGTCAGCCGCTGGGGCGTGGAGTGGTCCGTCGCCGACACCAGCGACCCGGCCTCGGTGCGGGCCGCGATCACCCCGAAGACCAAGGCCGTGTGGGTGGAGACCCCCTCCAACCCGCTGCTCGGCATCACCGACATCGCGATCGTCGCCCAGATCGCCCACGACGCGGGTGCCAGGCTCGTCGTCGACAACACCTTCGCCACGCCCTACCTCCAGCAGCCGCTGTCGCTCGGGGCGGACGTCGTCGTGCACTCCCTGACCAAGTACATGGGCGGCCACTCGGACGTGGTCGGCGGTGCGCTGATCGTCTCCGACCAGGCGCTGGGCGAGGAACTGGCCTACCACCAGAACGCGATGGGCGCCGTCGCCGGCCCCTTCGACTCCTGGCTGGTGCTGCGCGGCACCAAGACCCTCGCGGTACGCATGGACCGGCACAGCGAGAACGCCACGCGCATCGCCGAGATGCTGACCCGGCACCCGCGGGTGACCCGCGTCCTGTACCCGGGCCTGCCCGAGCACCCCGGTCACGAGGTCGCCGCCAAGCAGATGAAGGCGTTCGGCGGCATGGTGTCCTTCCAGGTCGAGGGTGGCGAGGAGGCCGCCGTCGAGGTGTGCAACCGCGCCAAGGTGTTCACCCTCGGCGAGTCCCTCGGCGGTGTCGAGTCGCTGATCGAGCACCCCGGCCGGATGACGCACGCCTCCGCGGCCGGCTCCGCCCTGGAGGTCCCCGCCGACCTGGTGCGCCTGTCCGTCGGCATCGAGAACGTCGACGACCTGCTGGAGGACCTGCAGCAGGCCCTCGGCTAGCCGCAGCTCACCAGCCGGTGATCGGTGGAGTCGTCTGCGAGGGCGGCTCCACCCAGGGGCGGGCCGTCACCGCCCAGACGGTGAACGCCACCGCCGCGGCGCACAGGAGCAGCCACCACAGGCGGCGGGCGAGTTGCCGACGGCGCAGCATGCGGTCGCCGCGGCGGACGGCCTCGCCGTACAGGTCCGGCGGTACGGGTGCCGGGGCCCGCTCCAGGATCCACCGTACGGCGGCCTCGCGCTGGGGACGGTTCACCGGGGCCTCCCGGCCGGCCGGGAGGCCCAGGACGGCACCGCCCTCGTGCCCACCGCGCGCGGGGTGGTCGCGGGCGCCGGATGCAGCACGGTGGCCGTGGCCCGGTCGCAGATCGAGTGCACGCGCTCGACGGGCAGCCCGAGCAGGGCCGCCGCCTGTTCCTCGGCGACTCCCTCGTACATCCGCAGCACCAGGATCAGCCGCTCCTGCGGGCTCAGGGCTGCGAGCGGGCTGCGCGGATCCGGCCGGGCACGGCCGACGGCGCCGTAGTGGTGCCACGCCCCGTGCTGGAACCGGGTGGCGAGGTACTGGCGGGCGCACTCGTAGGGGTCCTCGCCGTGCAGCCGGTCCCAGCCGGCGTAGGTGTGGGCGAGCGCCAGCGTCAGCAGGCGCCGCGCGCGCGGGTTGGCGTCCGGCGCCTCCGCTGTGAGCAGCGTGGCGGTGTGCAGCAGCCGTCCGGCCGCGCCCGCGACGAACGCCTCGAACTCCCGGGCCCGGCGGGCAGCACGGGATGCCTGCCGATCACGCACCGCGCCTCCCCCCTGAGGAGGTCCTGTCCGGTACGGGACAGGCGAACCGCGCACGACGCAGGACCCGGTCTCATATGAGGCCAGCGGCGGCCCAAGGTCAAGACTCGGGACCGCACCAGTGCGCTCGGCCTCAGGCCGGCCTCAGGACGTCGACGGCTGCTCCGAGGACGGCACCTGGATCGCCATCCGCGAGGAGAGCGCGGTGTTGAAGCGCGTGAGGAGCGTGCAGAACTGCTCGCGCTCCTCCGGCGCCCAGTCGTGTGTCAGCTCGGCCATCAACTGACGCCTCGACGACCGGACTTCCTCCAGTCGCGAGGACCCGCGCGGGGACAGCTGGAGCACCACCGCGCGCCCGTCCTCCGGGTGCGAGGTGCGCTTGACGAGCCCGGTGTCGACCAGGGGGGCCACCTGCCGGGTGACCGTGGAGGAGTCGATCCCCATGCTCGCGGCGAGCGCCTTGACGCCCATCGGGCCTTCCTTGTCGAGGCGGTTGAGCAGCAGGTACGCGGCGCGGTCCATGGAGTTGCGCACCTGTCCGACGCCGCCGAGCCGGGTCTGTTCGGCACGGCGGGCGAACACCGCCACCTCGTGCTGGAGGGTGTCGAGAAGACCGGTGTCACCGACGGTCGTCATGTCCATCGACATTTCAGGTGTTGTGGGCATGGCCGGAGGCTCGCTTCATGAAGGGCTGCTGGGTTGGGGGACAGGGTACGCGGCCCGGGGGCGGGCCGTACCAGCGCTGACCAAACCGGTCTCGGAGCTTGGTCACACCCGCCGTGTGCGACCGTGAACTGCGAGACTTGAGTCATGAGCTACGGCCCGACTGACTCCTTGCGCTCCGTCACCCTCGACGATGTGCGCGGAGCCCAGAAGATGCTCTCCGGTGTGGCACGCGTGACGGCGATGGAGGGCAGCAGGCACCTGTCCCAGCTGGTCGGCGCGCCGGTGCACTTCAAGTGCGAGAACCTGCAGCGGACCGGCTCGTTCAAGCTGCGCGGCGCTTATGTCCGGATCGCCGGGCTGCTGCCGGAGGAACGTGCCGCCGGGGTGGTGGCCGCGAGCGCCGGTAACCACGCGCAGGGGGTGGCGCTCGCCTCCGCGCTGCTCGGTGTGCACGCCACCGTGTTCATGCCGAAGGGTGCCCCGCTGCCGAAGATCAGCGCGACCCGGGACTACGGCGCCGAGGTGCGCCTGCACGGCCAGGTGGTCGACGAGACGCTGGCCGCCGCCCAGGAGTACGCGGAGCAGACGGGCGCGGTGTTCATCCACCCCTTCGACCACCCGGACGTCATCGCCGGTCAGGGCACGGTCGGCCTGGAGATCCTGGAACAGTGCCCGGAGGTGCGCACGATCGTCGTCGGCATCGGCGGCGGCGGGCTGGCGGCCGGCATCGCGGTCGCGGTGAAGTCGCTGCGGCCGGACGTGCGGATCGTCGGGGTGCAGGCGGAGGGCGCCGCTGCCTACCCGCCCTCGCTCGCGGCCGGCCGCCCGGTGTCGGTGCGGAACCCGGCGACGATGGCCGACGGCATCAGGGTGGGGCGGCCGGGCCTCGTGCCGTTCGGGATCGTCGAGGAACTGGTGGACGAGGTCCGCACGGTGAGCGAGGACCAGCTGTCGGCCGCGCTGCTGCTGTGCCTGGAGCGGGCCAAGCTGGTCGTGGAACCGGCCGGGGCGAGCCCGGTCGCGGCCCTGCTCGGCGAGCCCGGAGCCTTCCCGGGCCCGGTCGTCGCGGTGCTCTCCGGCGGCAACGTCGACCCGGTGCTGCTGCAGCGGGTGCTGCGCCACGGCATGGCCGCGCAGGGCCGCTACCTGGCCGTTCGGCTGCGGCTGACCGACCGTCCGGGCGCCCTCGCCACGCTCCTCGGGGTGTTGTCAGTGGTCGACGCCAACGTCCTGGACGTGAGCCATGTACGAACCGATCCCCGGCTCGGGCTCACGGAGGCGGAGGTGGAGCTGCACCTCGAGACGAAGGGACCGGCGCACTGCGCCGAGGTCGGCCAGGCCCTGCGCGAGGCGGGCTACACGGTCATCGACTGAGGCCGGCCCGGGCCCGGAGCGACGGTGTCACTCGTTCGGGGAAAACCATTGAGGGACGCGATACATCGCGTTATGGTGTGTCGCGTGGCCGCCGGTACGCCGATCCGTCGGCCTTCTGTCCGCCGGTTCGCGCGCGGAAAGCCCCTGGTGGAAAACAGCAGGCGGCGCCGAGCGGACAAACCTACGCTTTTCCGCAACCCCCCACCTTGTCCCGAACGATCCCCGATGACGTGGAGACTCATATGCCAGGCGCCATCTACGCCGAAGGTCTGGTGAAGACCTTCGGCGACGTAAGGGCACTGGACGGCGTCGACCTCGATGTCCCCGAGGGCACGGTCCTCGGCCTGCTCGGGCCGAACGGCGCCGGCAAGACGACGACGGTCCGGTGTCTGACCACACTGCTGCGCCCCGACAGCGGCCGGGCGGTCGTCGCGGGTGTGGACGTCCTCAAGCACCCTGACACGGTCCGTCGCTCCATCGGCCTGTCCGGCCAGTTCGCGGCGGTCGACGAGTACCTGACCGGCCGGGAGAACCTGCAGATGGTGGGGCAGCTCTACCAGATGAGGGCCAGGGCGGCCCGGCAGCGCGCGGCCGAACTGCTCGAGCAGTTCAACCTCGCGGACGCGGCCGACCGCCCCGCCAAGACGTACTCCGGAGGCATGCGCCGCCGGCTCGACCTGGCTGCCGCCCTCGTGGTCTCACCGCCCGTGATGTTCATGGACGAGCCGACCACCGGCCTCGACCCGCGCAACCGCCAGCAGCTGTGGGAGGTCATCAAACAGCTCGTCTCCGGCGGTACGACCCTGCTGCTGACCACGCAGTACCTGGAAGAGGCCGACCATCTCGCCCACGACATCGCGGTCGTCGACCACGGCCGGGTCATCGCCAAGGGCACCTCCGACCAGCTCAAGGCCCGCACCGGCGGCGAGCGCGTCGAGGTCGTGGTGCACGAGCGCGAGCACATACAGACCGCTGTGGAGATCCTGCGGGGCTTCGGCAAGGGCGAGACCACGGTCGAGGAGCACACCCGCAAGCTCACCGTCCCCGTCACCGGCGGCGCCAAGCTGCTCGCCGAGGTCATCCGGGAGCTGGACACCCGCGGGATCGAGATGGACGACATCGGGCTGCGCCGCCCGACCCTCGACGACGTCTTCCTGTCCCTGACCGGACACATGGCCGAGGCCGCCGACCAGGACCGGGCGAACGGCAAGGAGGCCGTGAAGAAATGAGTGCCGTCACCGACACCGTCCGCATCGCGGCACCCGGCAACCCCATCGGCCGGTCCGTCCGCGACTCGCTGATCGTCGCGAAACGCAACCTGATCCGGATGTCCCGGATCCCCGAAATGGTGATCTTCGGGCTGATCCAGCCGATCATGTTCGTGGTGCTGTTCACCTACGTGTTCGGCGGCTCGATCCAGGTCGGCTCGTCCACCTCCACCCAGGCCTACCGCGAGTTCCTGATGGCCGGCATCTTCGCCCAGACCGTCACGTTCGCCACGGCGGGCGCGGGTGCGGGCATCGCCGACGACATGCACAAGGGCCTCATCGACCGCTTCCGCTCCCTGCCGATGGCGCGTGGTGCGGTGCTGACCGGACGCACCATCGCCGACCTGGTGCAGACGTCGCTCACCCTTGTCGTCCTGGCGGTCGTCGCCCTGGTCGTCGGCTGGCGCACGCACGAGAACTTCGGCAAGGTGCTCGCCGGATTCGGCCTGCTCCTGCTGCTCGGGTACGCGTTCTCGTGGATCGGCGCGCTCATCGGACTGTCCGTGCGCACTCCTGAAGCGGCGACCTCGGGCGGCCTGATCTGGCTGTTTCCGCTGACGTTCATCTCGAACGCGTTCGTGGACGCGAACCAGATGCCGTCCTTCCTGCGGCACATCGCGGAGTGGAACCCGTTCAGCGCCACCGTGCAGGCGAGCCGTGAGCTGTTCGGCAACCTTCCCCCGGGCTTCCAGGCGTCCGACGCCTGGCCCATGCAGCACCCGGTGTGGGCCTCGCTGATCTGGTCGGTCGTGATCATCCTGGTCTTCCGTACGCTGGCGGTCCGCAAGTACCGCCGGGCGGCCGGCTGACGGATCCGCCCTCGCTTGCGGCGACGGCGGATCCCGCACGCGGTTCAGCGGCACAGGGCGGTGTCCACGACACCGTCCATGCGCTCCTTGGTCGCCTGGCTCGGCTGCAGGGTCACGGCGACGTTGACCGCGCGGCCGTCCTCGGTGGCGCCGCCTCGGGTCTCGTATCCCGTCATGCTGCCGCCGTGGCCCCAGTACACACCGCCGCACGACAGCGGTGTGCTGACGAGTCCCAGCCCGTAACGGGCACCGGCGGGAAAGGGGTAACTGGCCGGGACGGTGGTGCGCATCTGGTCGAGCTGGGCCTTCGGGAGAAGGCGGCCGGCCAACAGCGCGGTGAAGAACCGGTTCAGGTCGGAGTCGGTGGACACCATCTGGCCCGCGGCCCAGGCCCAGGAAGGGTCCCATTCCGTGGCGTCGACCAGGGGCGCGCCTGCCGAATCCTGGTAGTAACCCCTGGGATGGCGCTCCCGGATCGTCACCTCGCCCGGGGCGGGGAAGTAGGTGTGGCGCAGGCCGATGCGTCCGATGACGCGCCGGTCGATCTCCCCGGCGAGGGGGCGGCCGGTGACCTTCTGCACGATCAGGCCGGCCACCAGGTAGTTCGTGTTGCTGTAGGCCCACTTCGTGCCGGGCACGAAGTCGGCCTTGTGCTGGAGAGCGAGGTCGAGGAGTTCGCGGGGGTCGTAGGAGCGGATGTCGTCGCTGAGGTACTCGCTGTAGTTGGGAAGTCCGCTGGTGTGCTGGAGCAGTTGGCGGACGGTGATGCCGCGTCCGTCGATCCCGTCCCCGCGGAGGAGGCCGGGCAGATAGGTGTCGACCGGGGCATCGAGGCCGATCCTGCCTTCACCGACCAGTTGCAGCACGACCACCGCCGTGAACGTCTTGGTGTTGCTGCCGATGCGCACCTGACCGTCCCGGGGCACCTTCGCACCGGTGGCCAGGTCGCCGACCCCTGCGGTGTAGGTGCGGGTGCGGCCGTCACGGTCTTGGACGCTCGCCAGCGCGGCGGGCACGCCGTCGGTGCGCACCAGCGCGTTCAGGCCCTTCTGGACGGTGTGCGGCGTGGCGGCGGCAGACGCCGCGGGCGGGGCCAGGGCACCCATCGTCATGACGCCGACGGCCACCGCGGCCGCGGCCGGCACGGCGCTGCGCCGGCCACTCCGCCGCCCGGACGAACGAAACCTCTGCCATGCCTGCTCACGCACGAGCCAACTCCCCCGGAATCATTGGGTAACCACCGGCTGATGGGCCCAGCATCTCCGGAAGCGACCGCGCGGGACGATCGTGCTACCCGCCCAGCTCCAGGTAGGGCTAACCCCCGGCCGCACGACGACATGGCAGCGCCCCCGGTGTCACGCGGACGCCGGGGGCGCGATGCGAACCAGTGGGTGGGATCAGCCCGAGTACGGCTCGGCCTTCAGGATCCGCACCGAGGCCTTCTTGCCGTTCGGCAGCTCGTACGCCGCGTCCTCGCCGACCTTGTGGCCGATGACACCGGCGCCCAGCGGGGACTGCGGCGAGTACGTCTCGATGTCGGCGCTCGCGTACTCGCGGGAGGCGAGCAGGAACGTCATCGTGTCGTCCTCGTCGCCGTCGAAGGCGATCGTGACGACCATGCCCGGCGCGACGGCACCGTCGGCGGAGACCGGGGCCTCGCCGACCTGGGCGCCCTCCAGGAGCTGGGTCAGCTGGCGCACGCGAAGCTCCTGCTTGCCCTGCTCCTCCTTGGCAGCGTGGTACCCGCCGTTCTCGCGCAGGTCGCCCTCCTCGCGCGCGGCCGCGATCTTGGCGGCGATCTCCGTGCGCGCAGGACCAGTAAGGTACTCAAGCTCGTCCTTGAGCTTGTTGTACGCCTCCTGGGTCAGCCAGGTGACGTTCTCGCTGGTCTGGGTCACAGGGTGCTCCTCGTCGGTACTGGGAATACAAAGCATCGCCCTACCCAGAAGAATGTTCCTTCTTGGATGGGCGAAACCACGAGCCTAACAATTCAATGGCTCAAGGGGGAGGACATAAGCCATCAGAATCTCATCAATGCAGGTCAGGGCGATGCATTGCGAGTGAAGGATCAGCCGGCGTGGCAGCCGAGCAGCTCGGCCGTCGTCCCCTTGGCCGTCGTACGGAGCGTGACGACCTTGTCGATGCGCGTGGCCGGACCCGTGAAGCGGAAGTCCGCCCGGCCCACCTCGGCACCGTCCGCCGACTGGGAGCGCAGGGTGCAGTAGCCGGTGGCGCCGGAGTCCTTGTGGACCTCCAGATGCACCTTGACCGCGTCGTCCGAGGCCTGGAAGGTGATCACCTGGGCGCTGATCTCGTTCTGCGCGACGTAGTGGTAGGCGAAGTAGCCGACCAGTGCGAGCAGGAGGGCGCCCAGCACGGAACCGGCGATCTTGAGCTTGCGGTCGGCACGCTCGTCCGAGGAGCGGCCGTAGCGGCCCTCGGGCAGCCGCGTGCTCGCCGTGCTCATGATCGTCCTCTCCGCGGAATTATTCGCCCTCCGATTCGGTCACTATAGAAGCCGCCGAACGCACCCCAAGACGCGGGGGCGCCGACATACGAGGATCGAGTGTCTTGACTGACCAGCTGCGACTGATGGCCGTGCACGCGCACCCCGACGACGAGTCGAGCAAGGGCGCGGCGACCATGGCGAAGTACGTGTCCGAGGGGGTGGACGTGCTGGTGGTGACGTGCACCGGCGGAGAGCGCGGGTCCATTCTCAACCCCAAGCTGCAGGGCGACCAGTACATCGAGGAGCACATCCACGAGGTACGCAAGAAGGAGATGGACGAGGCTCGCGAGATCCTCGGGATCAAGCAGGAGTGGCTCGGCTTCGTCGACTCCGGCCTGCCCGAGGGCGACCCGCTGCCGCCGCTGCCCGAGGGCTGCTTCGCCCTGGAGGACGTCGACAAGGCGGCCGGCGAGCTGGTCCGGAAGATCCGCTCCTTCCGCCCGCAGGTGATCACCACCTACGACGAGAACGGCGGCTACCCGCACCCCGACCACATCATGACCCACAAGATCTCGATGGTGGCGTTCGAGGGCGCGGCGGACACCGAGAAGTACCCCGAGAGCGAGTACGGCCCGGCCTACCAGCCGCTCAAGCTCTACTACAACCAGGGCTTCAACCGCCCCCGTACCGAGGCCCTGCACCAGGCGATGCTCGACCGCGGCCTGGACTCGCCCTACGGGGAGTGGCTCAAGCGCTGGAAGGAGTTCGAGCGCACCGAGCGCACGCTGACCACGCACATCCCGTGCGCGGACTTCTTCGAGATCCGTGACAAGGCGCTGATCGCCCACGCCACGCAGATCGACCCCGACGGCGGCTGGTTCAAGGTGCCGATGGAGCTGCAGAAGGCGGTCTGGCCGACGGAGGAGTACGAGCTGGCGAAGGCGCTCGTCGACACCTCCCTCCCCGAGGACGACCTCTTCGCGGGCATCCGCGACAATGCCTGACATGAGCGCAAGCCTGGCACTGACGCATCTCGTCCCCCTCGCCAAGGAAGTCGACGAGAACAAGGTCACCCCCGGCGTCCTCGGCTTCATCGTCTTCGCGGTGATGGCCCTGGCCGTGTGGGGCCTGATGAAGTCGATGAACAAGCACATGCAGAAGGTCGACTTCAAGGAGTCCCCGGACGCCGGGTCGGAGCAGCCGTCCGACTCCACACCGCAGCGGGGCTGACCGCTCAGCGCCCGGCCGGCACCGCCACCCCCATCACCTCCCGGGCGTGGCGGTCCGGCGTCATGCGCAGCCGCCAGGCCTGCCAGCCCGCCTCCAGGCTCACACCCCGCTCCAGCAGCAGGGCGTAGGCCGGCACCCACTCGTCCAGCTTCTCGTCCCGCAGCGGATGCGTGGCGCGGGCCAGCTGGGCCAGCTCCTCCTGGGCGACGGCCGTACCGACCTCCATGCCGCCCGGCGCCCCGTACGGCAGCAGGGTGCAGCGCAGGAACCGGGCCCAGTCCTCGCCGCGCCGGTCGCCGTAGGACGTGAACAGGGTCACCGCCTCGTCGCACAGGGCCAGCGCCTGCGGGATCCGGGCGTTGCCCGCGTCCACCACCGCCAGCTCCAGGCAGGTCCAGGCCTCGCCGTGGGCGACGCCGATGCGCTGGAAGTCGGCGCGGGCGTCCACGAGCAGCTGGCGGGCGAAGCCCGAGTTGCGCAGCGAGCCGGTCTGCGCGGCCCGCTGGTCCCGGGTGACCCGGGCCGAGTGGTGCCGGGCACAGGCCAGGCCGTAGACGTCGCGCATCCGGGAGAACATCTGCCGGGAGCGCTCCAGGTCCCGGACCGCGTGGTCCAGCTCGCCGGTCTCCTCCAGGGCCTGGCCGAGGTAGTACAGCGTCCAGGCCTCGCCGCGCGCGTCCTCGTTCTCCCGGTGCCGGGCCGCCGCCTGGCGCAGGCCCTCCACCGCGGGGGCGGCGTCGCCGCCGACCAGCCGCGCCCGGGCCAGCTGGGTCAGCGCCCAGGCCTCCCCGCGCGCGTCGCGCGTACGGCCGTACCGCTCCAGGGCCGCCCGCAGCTCCGTCTCCGCGCGCGGTACGTCACCCATCCGCAGGGCCAGCTGGCCGAGCTGGAAGTGGGCCCAGGCCTCGCCGTGCAGGGAGCCGCCCTCGCGGTGCAGGACCAGGGAGCGGGTGAGCAGGTCCAGGGCCTCCGACAGCCGGGCGCGGTCGCGCTGGACCGCCGCCAGCGCGTGCATCGTCCAGGCGCGGTCCGTCGACAGCTCCTCGGCCGCCTGCAGATCCAGGGCCTCCTGGAGCTTGGCGGCCGCCTCGGTGAGGTTGCCCTGGTGGTGCAGGGTGATGCCGAGGGAGCACAGGGCGCGGGCGGCGCCCGCGTCGTGGTGGGCCTCCCGGTAGAGGTCCACCACCGAGGCGAGCGTGGTGCGCGCCTTGTCCAGCTCGCCCAGATGGCGGGCCGCGATACCCGTGCGCCACTGCACGGAACGCACCAGCAGGCCCTGGTCGACGGCCTGGGCCAGCTCGCTGATCTCGCCCAGCCGGTACAGGTCCCCGCGCAGCAGGCAGTAGTCGCACAGGGCACCGAGCAGGTTCAGCACCGCCGCCTGGTTCACGCCCTCCGCGTACCGCAGGGCCGCCGTGATGAAGCTGGACTCGTCGTCCAGCCAGCGCAGCGCCTCGTCCAGCGAGGTGAAGCCGTGCGGGCCGAACCGGTCCGAGCGCGTCGACATGTTGCCGTCGACCAGCCGCAGCACCGAGTCGGCCAGCTCCGCGTAGTTCACGATCAGCCGCTCCTGCGCGGCCGTGCGCTCGGCCGGGTCCTCCTCGTCCAGCAGCCGGGCCTGCGCGAAGGCGCGCACCAGGTCGTGCAGCCGGTAGCGGCTGCCGCGCACATGGTCGATCAGACCGGCCCGGGCGAGCGCGGCCAGATGCCGGGTCGCCTCCGGCTCGTCGGTGGCCAGCAGGGCGGCGGCCGCCGCCGCGCCCAGCGAGGCCCGGCCGGCCAGCGCCAGCCTTCTCAGCAGCCGGCGCGCGCTCTCCGGCTGGTCGGTGTAGCGCAGCCACAGCACCCGCTCCACCGGCTCCACCGGGCCGTACGCGCCGAGGTCCGTGGCCAGCTGCCGCGGCGAGCGCGGACCCAGCGCCGAGCCGGCGACCCGCAGCGCCAGCGGCAGGCTCCCGCACAACTGCCGGATCCGGTCCGTGGACTCGGCGTCGTACGGCCCCGACATGTCCTGCGCGGCCGCGCTCAGCAGTTCCTCGGCGCCCGCCGTGTCCAGCGCCTCCACCGGCAGATGGTGCACCCAGGCCACCAGGTCCGCGGGCAGCTCCAGCGGCGTGCGGGAGGTGACCAGGACCAGGCTGTCGGAGCGCTCCGGCACCAGCGCCCGCACCTGCTCCGGGTCCGAGGCGTCGTCCAGCACGATCGTCACCGGCACGCCGGTCAGCTGCTGGTGATACAGCTCGCCGAGCCGCTTGACCTGCTGGTCGGGGGAGGAGCGCTCACGGAACAGCAACTGCTCGCGGGGTGCGCCGAGCCGGTTGAGCAGGTGCAGCAGGGCGTCCCGGGTGGGCAGCGGCGGCTCCTCCCGGCTGCCGCCGCGCAGGTCCACGACGACCGCGCCACGGAAGTGGTCCCTGAGGTCGTGCGCCGCCCGGACCGCGAGCGTCGTACGGCCCGCGCCCGGCTCCCCGTGCAGCACGACCACCGTCGGCCGGGTCTCGGTGGCCGCCCGGGCCGACTGCGCCCACTGCCTGATCCGCGCCAGCTCCTGGCGGCGCCCCGCGAACGGGCCTGCCGGCTCCGGCAGTTGACCGAACGACTGCTCCAGCACCGTACGCCTGCGGGCCGCCGCGCTCTTGTCCGCACCACGCAGCGCCGGGCCGCTCGTCTTCTTCGGACCCGTGGAGGCGCTGAGCACCCGCTGCTGGTCGAGGAACGGGCGGATGCCGCGCACCTCCAGCGCGGTCAGCCACTGCAGCCGCAGCTGCTCCGGGCCGCCGGGCTGGCCGGCCGCGCCCGCGCGATGGTGGGCGGCGGGCAGATGGGAACCGGCCACCTTCACCACGGTGGCCGCGGCCCCCACCACACCCACGGCGACGCCCGCACCCACGGCCGTGCCGGTGCCGGTGCCGAGGGACAGGTCGGCGACGGCGGCGGCCACCGCGGCGACGCCCGCCACCAGTAAGGCCGTGCCGGCACCCTCGCGGGCGTACCGCTGGCCGAAGGTGAGGCGCCCGGCCTCGGCCTCGTCGAGCGCGCGCGTGTAGGTCTCGTACTCCTCGGCGGCGGACTGTGCCATGGCGTCCAGCGCGCCGCGCCCCCGCGACAGCAGGAGCTGCCCGTCGGTCCGCCCGCCGGAGCGCCGTACCTCCTCCTCCACGGCCCGCCCCAGCAGCCGCTCGGCCTCCACCCGGTGGCTGTCCCGCATGTTCCGTCCCCCTCCGGCGGCAACTCCTTTGCCTATGAGTGTCCTTCGGGGAGGGCGGGAACGCGAGGGGCGGAGATCAGGGGCCGGGTGAGGATTTGGTGGCGGCAACTCCCTTGTGCGCGGCCGCCTTTTGCGGCTCCGACAACGCCAGGACCACACACACCCCCGCCAGCACGGTCTCCGCCACCGCACACGCCAGCGCCTGCGCGAGGTCGCTGCCCGACTGGGACGTCGTTATGTCGAACCACGCGTCCAGCACCGCCATCGCCGCCGTCGCCGCGGCCGTCAGGCGGGCCCGGGGATCCGCGCGCAGGCCGAGCAGGGCCGTCGCGGCGCAGCCTGTCGCGATGAGGACGTCGAGGCCGATCCAGGCCAGCGACCAGTGCTGTACCTCCGTGCTGCCCGGGAGTGTCAGCGCGAGCACCACCATCCACGGCACCAGCAGGACGGCCCCCGCCCCGAGCAGGATCAGCGTCCACCTCTTCGCCGTCCACCTCTTCAGTGCGCCCTTCATGAAAGATCCCCCGTCCGTCGTCCGCGTCCTTCCCGCACAGCCCCCACAGTAGACCGCAGAGAAATTTTTGCAAAGAAAACTCGGCAGACATCAGGGACGGCTCAGGGTTCTCAGGGTTACGGTGGCCGCATGACCGACGGCATGCCCGAGATGACCAGCCTTGAGCGCACCGCTCTCTACAAGTCCCTCGGCAACCCCCTGCGCCGCCGGATCCTCGACTACCTCGGCCGGCACGGCGAGGCGAACTCCACCGTCCTCGCCCGCGAACTCGGCGAGAGCTCCGGCACCACCAGCTACCACCTGCGCAAACTCGCCGAGCAGCGGCTCATCGAGGAGATCCCGGAGAAGTCCGGCGGGCGCGAACGCTGGTGGCGGGCGCTGCCCTTCAGTCACACCACACCCGACCCGGCCACGATGTCCCCGGAGGAGTACGCGGCCGCGGAACAGCTCGCCCACCTCAAGATCGGGGTCGACACCGCCCTCTTCCGCCGCGCCCACCAGGAGTACCGGGGCCCCGAGGGTTGGGCCCAGGTCCAGCGCACCGGCACCTGGATGACCAGGGAGGAGCTGCTCGCCTTCCTGCGCGAGTACCACGCCCTGATCGAGCGCTACGGTCACCTCCGCGAGGACGCCCCGGAAGGGGCGCGCCCGGTGTCGATGCGTTTCTACGCGGTGCCGGACCCCGTGGGAGAGTGGAACGGTGAACCGACTGGCCCATGAGACGTCCCCGTACCTGCTCCAGCACGCCGACAACCCCGTCGACTGGTGGCCCTGGTCGGCCGAGGCCTTCGAGGCCGCCCGCAAGGCGAACAGACCGGTCCTCCTGAGCGTCGGCTACAGCAGCTGCCACTGGTGTCATGTCATGGCCCACGAGTCCTTCGAGGACCAGGCCACCGCCGACTACCTCAACGAGCACTTCGTCAGCGTCAAGGTCGACCGCGAGGAGCGCCCGGACGTCGACGCCGTCTACATGGAGGCCGTGCAGGCGGCCACCGGCCAGGGCGGCTGGCCCATGACCGTGTTCCTCACCCCGGACGCCGAACCCTTCTACTTCGGCACCTACTTCCCGCCCGCGCCCCGGCACGGCATGCCCTCCTTCCGGCAGGTGCTGGAGGGCGTCCGGCAGGCCTGGGACGAGCGGCGCGACGAGGTCGGCGAGGTCGCCGGGAAGATCGTGCGCGATCTCGCCCAGCGGGAGATCAGCTACCAGACCGACCGGGTTCCCGGTGAACAGGAGCTGGCCCAGGCCCTCCTCGGGCTCACCCGGGAGTACGACCCGCAGCGCGGCGGATTCGGCGGCGCGCCCAAGTTCCCGCCGTCCATGGTGCTGGAGTTCCTGCTGCGGCACCACGCCCGCACCGGCGCCGAGGGCGCCCTGCAGATGGCCCAGGACACCTGCGAGCGGATGGCCCGCGGCGGGATCTACGACCAGCTCGGCGGCGGGTTCGCCCGCTACTCCGTCGACCGCGACTGGGTCGTGCCGCACTTCGAGAAGATGCTGTACGACAACGCGCTGCTGTGCCGCGTGTACGCGCATCTGTGGCGGGCCACGGGGGCCGACCTCGCCCAACGGGTCGCCCTGGAGACCGCCGACTTCCTGGTGCGCGAACTGCGCACCACCGAGGGCGGGTTCGCCTCGGCGCTCGATGCCGACAGCGACGACGGCACGGGAAAGCACGTCGAGGGCGCGTACTACGCGTGGACCCCCGAGCAGCTGCGCGAGACCCTCCAAGGTGATGCCGACCTCGCCGCCCAGTACTTCGGCGTGACCGAGGAAGGCACCTTCGAGCACGGGCAGTCGGTCCTCCAGCTTCCGCAGCAGGAAGGCGTCTTCGACGCCCGGCTGATCGCGTCCATCAAGGACCGCCTGTTGGAAAAGCGCGCGCAGCGCCCCGCTCCCGGCCGCGACGACAAGGTCGTCGCCGCCTGGAACGGGCTCGCGATCGCCGCGCTCGCCGAGACCGGCGCCTACTTCGGACGGCCCGACCTCGTCGAAGCCGCCGTCGGCGCCGCCGATCTCCTCGTCCGCGTGCATCTCGACGACCATGGCCGGCTCGCCCGGACCAGCAAGGACGGCCGAGTAGGGCCCAACGCGGGGGTGCTGGAGGACTACGCCGACGTCGCCGAGGGCTTCCTCGCGCTCGCGTCCGTGACCGGCGAGGGCGTCTGGCTGGACTTCGCCGGGCTGCTCCTCGACCATGTGCTGGCCCGCTTCACCGACCCCGGCAGCGGCGCCCTGTACGACACCGCCTCCGACGCCGAGCAGCTCATCCGCCGGCCCCAGGACCCCACCGACAACGCCACCCCGTCCGGCTGGACCGCGGCGGCCGGTGCCCTGCTGAGCTATGCGGCCCACACCGGTTCGGAGCCCCACCGGGCGGCGGCGGAACGGGCGTTGGGCGTGGTGAAGGCGCTCGGGCCGCGTGTGCCGCGGTTCATCGGGTGGGGGCTGGCCGTCGCGGAGGCGCTGCTCGACGGGCCCCGGGAGGTCGCGATCGTCGGGCCGTCCCTCACCGACGAGAGGACAAGTGCCCTGCACCGTACGGCACTTCTCGGCAACGCCCCGGGCGCCGTCGTCGCCGCCGGGACTCCGGACAGTGACGAGTTCCCGCTGCTCGCCGATCGTCCGCTCGTGGGCGGTGAACCGGCGGCGTACATCTGCCGTAACTTCACCTGTGACGTCCCGACGACCGATCCGGAGCGGCTGGGCGCGGCGCTGAACACCACCTGAGCGGCGCGAACGCCCGGAGGAGCGGAGGGGTGAACTGCCCAAATGTGAGCAGGTGTTCGGATAGCTACCGCTTCCCGTAACACCGTTCCGAAACACGCTATTTATCGGAAGAGCTCCCACGCTTCACAGATCCCCCCTAGTCTCTCCACAGCGCGTACGCGGGTGTAACTCACCGTTGCGCGCACAGGGGGTACTGGGGATCTGGGGGGATCTTTTTGCTGACGTCTGTCTTCATTGCTGCCGTCTCGCTGGCTCTGTTCTGGATGGCGGCCTTCACTCTGTGGTGGCAGATGCACGCGTGGCGTACGCCCGAGGTGCTCGCCTCCACCCGGTTCAGCAGACCGGACGGGAACGAGCACCTGTCCTTCTCGCTGCTCCTGCCGGCCCGGCACGAGCAGGCCGTGCTCGACCACACCATCCAGCGACTGCTGGAGTCCACGCACACCGACTTCGAGATCATCGTGATCGTCGGGCACGACGACCCGGAGACCACCGAGGTGGCCCGGGCGGCGGCCGAGCGCGACCAGCGCGTCCGTGTCGTCGTCGACACCCACGAGAAGAAGAACAAACCGAAGGCCATGAACACGGCGCTGCCGCACTGCCGCGGCGACGTCGTCGGGGTCTTCGACGCCGAGGACCAGGTCCACCCGGAGCTGCTCGCCCACGTCGACCACGCGTTCCGGACGACGGAGGCGGACGTCGTCCAGGGCGGTGTCCAGCTGATCAACTTCCACTCCAGCTGGTACAGCCTGCGCAACTGCCTGGAGTACTTCTTCTGGTTCCGCTCCCGGCTGCACCTGCACGCGCAGAAGGGGTTCATCCCGCTCGGCGGCAACACCGTCTTCGTGCGGACCGACGTCCTCAGGGAAGCGGACGGCTGGGACCCCAACTGCCTCGCCGAGGACTGCGACCTGGGTGTACGCCTGTCCAGCGTCGGCAAGAAGGTCGTCGTCGCCTACGACTCCGACATGGTCACCCGTGAGGAGACCCCGGGCTCGCTGATGTCGCTGCTGAAGCAGCGCACCCGCTGGAACCAGGGCTTCCTGCAGGTGTACCGGAAGAAGGACTGGAAGCAACTGCCCGCCCTCAGGCAGCGGTTGCTCGCCCGGTACACGCTGATGACCCCGTTCCTGCAGGCCTTCTCCGGCGTGATCATTCCGGTCAACGCGGCGATCGCGCTCTTCCTCGACGTGCCGGTCGGCGTCGCCTTCATCACCTTCCTGCCGCTGGTCACGGCCGCCGTCACCTTCGTCTTCGAGGTGGTCGGACTGCACGACTTCGGCAAGCAGTACGGCCTCAGGGTCCGCTTCGTCCACTACCTGAAGCTCGTCGTGGGCGGCCCCTTCTACCAGGTCCTCCTCGCCGGGGCTGCGATCCGCGCGGTGTGGCGCGAACAACGCGGCCGGAACGACTGGGAGTTGACCACGCACGTCGGCGCGCACCTCACCGCGGCCGAGCCGATCCGAGAGGACGTTCCTGCGTGACCTCCACTCTTCCCGCGGTGACCACTCCGAAGGTCCCCGCGCAGCGCAAGCCTGCGCCTGAGACGCGTTCGACCGGCCGAACAAGCCCGCCGGAGCGGCTCCGCTCCTCCCGCTCCGACCTGCTGCTGTGCGGTCTCCTGCTGGTGGCGATCCTCGTCGTCCAGGGCTGGAACATCGCCGACTACCCGACCCTCAGCGACGACGAGGGCACCTACCTCGCCCAGGCCTGGGCCGTCCAGCAGGGCAAGGGCCTGGCCCACTACACCTACTGGTACGACCACCCGCCGCTCGGCTGGGTCCAGATAGCCCTGCTCACCTGGATACCCTCCGCGATCAGCCCGGGCTCGATGACCGTCGGCTCCATGCGGATCGCCATGCTGGTGATCAGCGGCATCAGCGCGGTGCTGGTGTACGTCCTCGGCCGCAGGCTCTCCCTGCCCCGCTGGGCCGCCGGGCTCGGCATGGCCCTGTTCGGGCTCTCCCCGCTGGCCGTCGTGCTCCAGCGGGAGATCTTCCTGGACAACATCGCCGTGATGTGGCTGCTGCTGGCGTTCTGCCTCGCCGCCTCGCCCAGCCGGCATCTGTGGCACCACTTCGGCGCGGGCCTCGCGGCCGCAGCGGGCGTGCTCACCAAGGAGACGATGCTCGTCGTCCTGCCCGCCCTGTTCGTCACCATGTGGCGGCACAGCCACCGCGACACCCGCAAGTTCGCCCTCACCGGAGCCGTCACCGCCTGCGCCCTGATCGGCTTCTCCTACCCGCTCTTCGCCCTGCTGAAGGGCGAGCTGCTCCCGGGCAGCGGGCACGTCTCGCTGTGGGACGGCATCAAGTACCAGATGTCCAGGCCCGGTTCGGGCTTCATCCTGGACACCTCCTCCGGCTCGTACGGCGTGCTGCACTCCTGGCTGTACTACGACCGGGTGCTGCCCCTCGGCGGCCTCGCCGGAGCCCTGCTGCTGATCGTCACCTGGCGCTGGTCGGTCACCGCCCGCGCCCTCGCCGGGCCCGCCCTGACCGTGGCGATCCTGGCCGCCGTGGCCATGCGGCCCAACGGCTATCTTCCCGCCATGTACATCATCGGCGCGCTGCCCTTCCTCGCCCTGGTCCTGGCCGGCGGCGCCGCCTCCGTCGCCCACGCGGTCGTGCGCCGTAGGCGCGCCGAGAGCGAGAAGCGGTACGTCACCGGCGGCCGGTACGCACTCGCCGCCGTACTGGCCCTCGCCGCCGGCGCCTACGTCGTACCGCACTGGTACGACGGCGACCGCACCGCCCTCACCGCCGACGCCAACAAGCCCTACCGGCAGGCCTCCGCCTGGCTCAGCACCGAGGTCGAGAACCCGAAGAAGACCCGGGTCCTGGTCGACGACGCCCTCTGGCTGGACCTCGTGCACGCCGGGTACCGGCCCGGGCTCGGCGCGATCTGGTTCTACAAGGCCGACCTCGACCCGGCCGTCGCCAAGACCATGCCGCACGGCTGGCGGGACATCGACTACGTCGTCGCCTCGCCGACCGTCCGCCGCGACGCCAAGGACCTGCCGGGCGTCAAGGCCGCCATCCAGCACTCCGAGCCGGTCGCCACCTTCGGCACCGGACCCGACCGCATCGAGATCCGCCAGATCCAGACGGCAGCCGCGGGAGGCGCACGATGAGCAGCCACGAGTACACCGTCCCCGCCGAGGGCCTGGACGCCGCGGAAGTCGCCGAACCCGGCGCCGTCACCATCGTCGTACCGACCTTCAACGAGTCGGCGAACATCCGGCAGCTGCTGCACCAGATCACCGAGTCGGTGCCCGCGCGGCTGCCCTGCGAGGTCGTCTTCGTGGACGACTCCACCGACGACACCCCCGAGGTGATCCGCGCGGCCGCGCAGGACTGCCCGTTCCCGGTGGCCGTGCTGCACCGCGAGGAGCCGGTCGGCGGGCTCGGCGGGGCGGTGGTCGAGGGGCTGAAGGCGGCCACCTCCGACTGGATCGTCGTCATGGACGGCGACTGCCAGCATCCGCCGTCCCTCGTACCGGAGTTGGTGGCCACCGGCGAGCGGACGAACGCCGGGCTCGTCGTCGCCTCCCGGTACATCAAGGGCGGCAGCCGGGCCGGGCTGGCCGGCAGCTACCGGGTGGCCGTCTCGCGCGGCGCGACCTGGCTCACCAAGGCGCTCTTCCCGCGCCGGCTGCACGGCATCAGCGACCCGATGAGCGGCTTCTTCGCCATCCGGCGCAGCGTGGTGACGGCCGACGCGCTCAAGCCGCTCGGGTACAAGATCCTCCTGGAGCTGGCGGTACGCAGCCGTCCCCGGCAGGTCGCCGAGGTGCCGTTCGTCTTCCAGGACCGGTTCGCCGGCGAGTCCAAGTCGAGCGCGCAGGAGGGCTTCCGTTTCCTGCGCCACCTGGCCGGGCTGCGCACCGCCTCACCGGTCGCCCGCATGGTCGGCTTCGGGCTGATCGGGGCGAGCGGCTTCGTGCCGAACCTCGTCGGACTGTGGGCGCTGACCGTGCTCGGCCTGCACTACGTGCCCGCCGAGATCCTCGCCAACCAGCTTGGCGTCGCCTGGAACTTCCTGCTCATCGAGCAGCTGCTGTTCCGCGACCGGCGCGCGCACCGCCGCTGGTGGGACCGGCTCGGCCGGTTCGCGCTGCTCGCCAACGCGGACCTGGTGCTGCGCATCCCGCTGATCGCGCTGCTCGTCGACCGGTTCGGGATGGGCGCGCTGCCCGCCACCGCGCTCGCGCTGGTCATGACGTTCGTCCTGCGCTTCGTGGGGACCGAAGCGCTGGTCTATCTCCCGCGACGCCGCCGTGGGGGTCGTACAACCGCAAGGAGAGCCGTGTGAGCAAGTACCGCAGACGGACCGCGCTGGTCGGAGTGGGGGCCCTGACCGCCGGTCTGCTCCTCACCTCGCCGCAGGCCGCCGAGGCGGCCAACCTGGTCAAGAACCCGGGCTTCGAGACCGCCGGTACGGACGGCATGCCGTCCTGCTGGGAGAAGTCCGGCTGGGGCGACAACGACTTCAGTTTCGCGACGGTGCCGGATGCCCACTCCGGCTCCAAGGCCATGAAGGTCACGCTGACCCGGCGGGTGGACGGCGACCGCAAGGCGCTGATAACCGAGTCCACCGCGTGCGCGCCGGTGGTGTCGGCGGGCAAGCAGTACGACCTGGGGCTCTGGTACAAGACCACCACCCCGGACGCCAGCATCACCCTGTTCCGGCACGACACGACAGCCGGCTGGCAGTACTGGACCGACCTCAAGACCCTGGACATGGCGTCGAGCTGGACGCAGGCCACGGTCCGCACGCCCGGGGTCCCGGCCGGCACCGACCGCATCACCTGGGGTGTGTCGGTGTACGGCACCGGTTCGGCGACCACCGACGACTACACCATGGATCAGGTCCCGGACACGCTCCCGCCCCCGTCGTGCACGGCCACGAAGCAGATCTGCTCGAACGGAAGCTGGTCCGTGCTGCCGACGCAGAACCCGGTCCGCTCCATGCACTCCGTCGTCCTCAACAACGGCAAGGTGCTGCTGATCGCCGGCTCCGGCAACAGCGAGGAGAACTTCAACGCGGGCACGTTCACCTCGGCGGTGTACGACCCGGCGGGCGGCACCTACAAGGTCATCCCCACGCCGAAGGACATGTTCTGCGCGGGCCATGTGCAGCTCCAGGACGGGCGGGTCCTGGTCATGAGCGGCAACAAGGCGTACCCGGTCGCGGGCGGGCACGGCTACGAGGGGTTCAAGGACTCGTACATCTTCGACCCGAAGACCGAGACCTACAGCAAGACCAACGACCTCAACGACGGCCACTGGTACCCGTCGGCGACCGAACTCGGCAACGGTGACGTCATCTCCTTCGGCGGTCTGCGCGAGGACTCCTCGGGGTCGGTGACCGCCGAGCGCTGGTCGGACAAGGACCAGCAGTGGCTCCCGCTGTCGCAGGTCAACCAGACCTGGTCGTACTGGGGTCTGTACCCGTCGATGATCCTGATGCAGGACGGCCGCCTCTTCTACACGGGCAGCCATGTCTTCGGCAACAACATCCCCGGCACGGGCTCGGCGATCTACGACTACGGCGCCAACACGGTCACCCAGATCCCGGGGTTGCAGAACAAGGACCAGCGGGACCAGTCGGCGAGCGTGCTGCTGCCCCCGGCGCAGGACCAGAAGGTCCTCACCATCGGCGGCGGCAACATCGACTCCAACCCGGACGCGGGCCGTCTCACCGACCTGATCGACCTCAAGCAGGCCAACCCGTCGTACGTCGCCGGTCCGCAGATCCCCCAGGGCATGGTCGACCTCGGCAACGGCAAGGTCGCCGAGACCGGCACCCAGGGCAAGATGTACGTCTCCGCCGTCCTGCTGCCCGACGGCAAGGTCCTGGAGACGGGCGGCGCCCTGCACAACCGGGCCAACCCCGTGTACGAGTCCTCGATCTACGACCCGGCCACCAACAACTTCAACGCCGTCGCCGCCGACCCCGAGTCCCGCGGCTACCACTCCTCGGCGTTCCTGCTGCCCGACGGCCGGGTGATGGCCACCGGCGACAACCCGGGCAACGGCACCTGGAACCACAACGTGTCGATCTACACCCCGCCCTACCTCTACAAGGGCACCCGCCCGACGATCACCTCGGTGATCAACCAGGAGTGGAAGTACGGCGACACCCAGCGGATCACGGTCGACCGGCCCATCGCCAAGGCCGAGCTGATCCGCCCGGCCGCGGTCACCCACTCCTCCGACCCGAACCAGCGCTTCGTCGACCTGCCGCTGTCCGTCGACGGCAACAACGTGGATCTGAACGTGACGAGCAACCCCAACCTGGCCCCGCCCGGCTGGTACATGCTCTTCGCGGTGGACGCCAACGGGGTGCCGTCGGTGGCCAAGTGGGTGCACCTGCAGGGACCGGCCGCGCTCAGCGCCTCGGCCGCCTCCCCGCACGTCCACTCCTTCGCCGACGGTCTGACGGGCAGGACCTCGGGGCCGGGCAAGAAGCGGTCCTCGCAGAAGGTCAGCCCCACGATCTCCGGGTGCGACCGGCACTACGGGTCGATCAACGTGTGCGTGCCGACGGTGTTCCCGCCGCAGGTGAAGAAGACTGCCGCCGCCCGCTGTACCTGGCTCAAGCAGAACCACTACGGCCGGCTGAAGGTCAACGGCGGGGACGATCCGCTGGGGCTCGACCGGAACCGGGACGGGGTCGCCTGTGGGAGGGCTGACGTGCGATAGCCCCTAGGGGCGTTGCGCCAGGGCGCGTTCCACGATCGCTTCGAGCTGGTCGTGGTGCGCGCCCTTCCAGTAGGCGCGGCCGCATGCCGTGCACTGGGCGAAGACGTCGTACGTGCGCTGGGTGCCGTGTTCCAGCTGGTCGGCGACCTCGTCCTTGGTGGCCTCGCGCAGCAGGCCGTTGCAGGCGGTGCAGCGGGTCCAGGGGCGCAGGTCGGGGGCGAAGCGGTCGAGGACGTCCTGGAGCTGGTCCTCGGGGCGGGTGCTGTAGATGTACGCCCCCGCCCACAGCTCGCGGCGGCGCAGCAGGCCCCGGTCGCGGCTGAGCATGACCCGCTTCTCCGCCGCCGAGCGGGCGGCCAGCGCAGGGTCGCCGATGTCGGTCGACTCGTACGCCGTGTCCACGCCGAGCAGGCGCAGCCGGCGGGCGAGGGTGCCGAGGTGGACGTCGAGGAGGAAGCGGAGCGGGGCGCCGGGGACCTGCTGGGGGCGCTGCACCGCGCGGACCTCCACGCGCTCGCCCGACGCCGGGATGTGCGACGGCGGCACCTCGCGGCCGTCCACGACCAGCGCGCCGACCTCGGTGAGCGGGACGCCGAGGGACTCGATGACATGGCCGAGCGTCGAGACGCCGTCCGTGCTGAGACCTGCGGCACCGGCGCGCCTTGCCGGCGGCACGAACAGGTGCAGTGCGGGGGCGACTTCGACGTGGATCTCGGGTCCGTTCACATCGTCAGGATGGCACGGGGCCGGGCCGGGGCCTCAGGGTTTTTCGGCGGGGAGGCCGTGTTCGAGGACGTCCAGGGTGCGGTCGACGAGGCTCTCGAAGTCGTCCCGGTGGCCGTGTTCGGCCCAGTACATGGACGTCTCCATCAGGCCGCCGATCAGCGACATGGCGTAGACCCGCACCTCCAGGCTCTCCGGATCGCGGCCGGTGCGCTCGCCGATGGCCTGGCAGAGCATGTGGCCGGTCACCGACATGCTCTCCATCATGCGCGAGCGCACCGCGGGGACCTGGACCATCAGGTGGGTCCGCAGCCGGGAGATCCGCCGGTCCTCGTCGACGCCGAGCTGGACGGCCCGCCGCATCACGTACCGGATGGTGTCCGCCCACGGTTCCTCCGCGGGCCGCTGCCTGATCTCCTCCATGATGAGCGGGTCGTACTCGTCGGTGAGGACGATGTCCTCCTTGGTCGGGAAGTAGCGGAAGACGGTCGACGGCGACACCTCCGCCCGGTCGGCGATCTGGTCGATCGTCGTGGCGTCGTACCCCTGCTCCTCGACCAGGGCGTACGTCGCCGCGCGGATCGCCTCGCGGGTCTTGATCTTCTTGCGTTCGCGCAGACCGAGGCGGGTGCGGTCGGCAGCGGAGGCGGGGGAGTGTGCGGCCGTCATGCCCGTCATTGTCCGGCATCTCCCGCGGGGGCGGCCACGGCCGGGGCCTGCTCCCGTTCCGTGCGCCGCGCGACCGGGGTGTTCGGCAGGAAGGCCGCCGCCAGCAGCGCGGAGACGAGGGCGGCGATGCCGCACACCAGCAGGACCACGCCCATGCCGTGGACGTAGGCACTGTTCGCGGAGGCGGCCAGGTGCGCGGAGCCGGTCTTCTGGGCGATCAGATGCGCGGCGACCACCGAGTCCCCGGCGGTGTGGGCGGCCGGTGCGGGCAGGCCGGTCACGTCGAGGCGGTCGCGGAAGACGTTGGCCAGCAGGCTGCCGAGCAGGGCGATGCCGATCGCTGAGCCCACCTGGCGCAGGGTCATCAGCAGGCCCGAGCCGCTGCCGGCCCGGTCCCGGGGCAGGGTCGCGAGGGCGCCGGTCATGGACGGTACGAGCGCGAAGCCGAAGCCGAGGCCGGCGATGGTGAGCCACAGGGCGGTGTATCCGTAGCCCTGGCCGGTCGTCGTACGGCTGCCGAGCAGGGCGGCGAAGGCCAGCACGACCAGGCCCGCGCTGACCGTGGCGCGCGCCCCGAAGCGGGTGGCGACCGGGGGAGCGAGCTTCGCGGCGACGGACAGGCCGAGGACCATGGGCAGCATCCGGACGCCGGTGCCGAGGGTGTCGTTGCCGAGGACGGCCTGGAGGTAGGGCGGCAGCACGAACATCAGGCCGGACAGCACGAACATCACCAGGGTCGCGGCGACGGTGTTGAGCAGGAAGCCGCGCCTGGCGAGCAGGGTCATGTCCAGCATGGGGCGCCGCACCCGGCGCGAGCGTAGGACCAGCCCGGTGATCAGGACCGCCGCTCCGGCGAACATCGCGAGGATCAGCGGATCGCCCCAGCCGCGGTCGGGGGCCTCGATGATCGCGTAGATGAGGGCGCCGAGCCCGCCGACGGTGAACGCGGTGGAGAGGGTGTCGACCTGGGGGGAGGCGGGGTCGCGGGTCTCGGGGAGCAGGAGGACGCAGGCCGTGATGCCGATCGCGACCATCGGGACGTTGATCAGGAAGACCGAGCCCCACCAGAAGTGGTCGAGCAGCCAGCCGCCGATGATCGGGCCCAGCGGCAGGCCCAGTGCCGAGCCGGTGGAGACGAGGCCGATGGCCTTGCCCTGCTCGTCCGGGGTGAACAGCGACGGCAGCACCGACATCGCCAGCGGTGTGATCAGCGCGGCGCCCACGCCCATCACCGCGCGGGCCGCGATCACCACGTTCACGTCACCGGCGAGGGCGCCCAGCAGGGAGCCGGCCAGGAAGACCACCAGTCCGGCGATCAGCATCCGCCGCCGCCCGAACCGGTCGCCGAGCAGGCCCGCCGGGAGCATCAGCGCCGCGAAGACGACGACGTACGCGTCCGCCATCCACTGCTGCTGACCGGTGGTGGCGCCGAGCTGCTCCGCCATGGTCGGCAGTGCCACGTTGAGGATCGTCATGTCGAAGCCGAGCACCAGCATGCTCGCGACCAGGGCCCCGAGGGCCCACCAGCGGCGGGAGTCGCGCCGCGTCTCTTCGGTCTGGATGACAGCAACCATGAAATGAGAGTAACTATCAAAAGACGGCTGTCGTCAATAGGGATGCTCTGTCAGGGCATGAAAAACGGCCACGGCTGGAGTGCCGTGGCCGGAAAGGGGCCGCTCGAAAGGGCTGCTCGAAGGGTTACGCGTGCTGGTACGCCACCAGCGAGATGCCGACGTAGTGGACGACGAACGCGGCGAGGGTGAGGGAGTGGAAGACCTCGTGGAAGCCGAACCAGCGCGGTGACGGGTTCGGGCGCTTGATGCCGTAGATCACGCCCCCGGCGCTGTAGAGCAGGCCGCCGACGATCACCAGGACCAGGACGGCGATGCCGCCGGTGCGCATGAAGTCGGGCAGGAAGAAGACGGCCGCCCAGCCCATCGCGATGTAGCAGGGGGTGTAGAGCCAGCGCGGGGCGCCGACCCAGAAGACGCGGAAGACGATGCCCGCGGCGGCCGCGGCCCAGACGCTCCACAGCAGCCACTGACCCTTGGCGCCCGGTAGGAGCAGCATGGTCAGCGGGGTGTAGGTGCCCGCGATGATCAGGAAGATGTTGGCGTGGTCGAGGCGGCGCAGTACGCCGTCCATCCGGGGGCTCCAGTTGCCCCGGTGGTACAGCGCGCTGACGCCGAAGAGCAGGCAGGCCGTCAGGACGTAGATCCCGCAGGCGATGCGGCCTCTGGTGGAGTCGGCGAGGGCGGTGAGCACCAGCCCGGCGATCAGTACGGCCGGGAACATGCCGAGGTGCAGCCAGCCGCGGAGCCTGGGCTTGACCGGGTGCGGCAGCGAGAGCGCGGTGGGACCGTGGCCGGCGGCCGGCGAGTCCGTGGGCGCGTCGGGGACGGGCGCAGTCATGCGGGGCATGGTACCTACGGCTCCGTAAGTCGCGCGTCAGCGCGCCCTCGTGAGGGGTCGTAACGCAAAAAGTCCTCCTGTTGAACTCCATGCGTACGCAAAGAATCACGGAAACCGTGGGATTCCTCACGTTGCTCACCTGTGATGCCCTCTGGACAGATGGGCACTAGAATCGGATGATCAAATGAGTGCGGTCGGCACCGGATGAGCGGCTACGAAGCGTCCGGGCCGCGGCCCCCACGGGGCGAGACAAGACAAAAATCCCTCAATTAGGAGCAATCGTGGCGCGCGACATCGCGGCTCCCACCGTCATCCCCACCAACCACCAGGAACTGATCTCGTGGGTCAACGAGATCGTCGAACTGACCCAGCCGGACAGCGTGGTCTGGTGTGACGGATCCGAGGCCGAGTACGAGCGACTGTGCGAGGAGCTCGTCGGCAAGGGGACCTTCAAGAAGCTCGACCCGATCAAGCGCCCGCACTCCTACTACGCCGCCTCCGACCCGACCGACGTCGCGCGCGTCGAGGACCGGACCTTCATCTGCTCCGAGCAGGAGCAGGACGCCGGCCCGACCAACCACTGGAAGGCCCCCGCCGAGATGCGGGAGATCTTCGCAGGTGAGAAGGGCCTGTTCCGCGGCTCGATGCGCGGCCGGACCATGTACGTCGTCCCGTTCTGCATGGGCCCGCTCGGCTCCCCGCTCTCCGCGATCGGCGTGGAGATCACCGACTCCGCCTACGTCGCCGTCTCCATGCGCACGATGACGCGCATGGGCCAGGCCGTCCTGGACGAGCTGGGCGACAGCGGCTTCTTCGTCAAGGCCGTCCACTCGCTCGGCGCCCCGCTGGAGCCCGGCCAGGCGGACGTCCCCTGGCCCTGCAACCAGACCAAGTACATCTCCCACTTCCCGGAGAGCCGCGAGATCTGGTCGTACGGCTCCGGCTACGGCGGCAACGCGCTGCTCGGCAAGAAGTGCTACGCCCTGCGCATCGCCTCCGTCATGGCCCGCGACGAGGGCTGGCTGGCCGAGCACATGCTGATCCTCAAGCTCACCCCGCCGCAGGGCGAGTCCAAGTACGTCGCCGCCGCCTTCCCGAGCGCCTGCGGCAAGACCAACCTCGCCATGCTGGAGCCCACGATCTCCGGCTGGACCGTGGAGACCATCGGCGACGACATCGCCTGGATGCGGTTCGGCGCGGACGGCCGGCTGTACGCGATCAACCCCGAGGCCGGCTTCTTCGGCGTCGCGCCCGGCACCGGTGAGCACACCAACGCCAACGCGATGAAGACGCTGTGGGGCAACGCGGTCTTCACCAACGTCGCCCTCACCGACGACGACGACGTCTGGTGGGAGGGCATGACCGAGGAGGCGCCCGCCCATCTGACCGACTGGAAGGGCAACGAGTGGACGCCGGCGTCCGAGACCCCGGCCGCCCACCCCAACGCCCGCTTCACCGTCCCGGCCTCCCAGTGCCCGATCATCGCGCCCGAGTGGGAGGACCCGAAGGGCGTGCCGATCTCGGCGATCCTCTTCGGCGGCCGCCGCGCCTCCGCGGTGCCGCTGGTGACGGAGTCCTTCGACTGGAACCACGGTGTGTTCCTCGGCGCCAACGTGGCGAGCGAGAAGACCGCCGCCGCCGAGGGCAAGGTCGGCGAGCTGCGCCGCGACCCCTTCGCCATGCTGCCGTTCTGCGGCTACAACATGGGCGACTACATGGCCCACTGGGTCAACGTGGCCAAGGACAAGGACCAGTCCAAGCTGCCGAAGATCTACTACGTCAACTGGTTCCGCAAGAACGACGCGGGCAAGTTCGTCTGGCCGGGCTTCGGTGAGAACAGCCGCGTCCTGAAGTGGATCGTGGAGCGCCTGGACGGCAAGGCCGAGGGCGTCGAGACCCCGATCGGCGTCCTGCCGACCCGGGACGCGCTGGACACCAACGGCCTCGAACTGGCCGAGTCCGACCTCGACTTCCTGCTCACGGTCGACAAGGAGGTCTGGCGCGAGGAGGCGGCCCTCGTCCCCGAGCACCTCAACACCTTCGGCGACCACACGCCGAAGGAGCTGTGGGACCAGTACCGCGCGCTGGTCGAGCGCCTGGGCTGAGCCCCGCACCGAAGACTCCACGGCCGGTTGGGATGCCCTGACCAGCGATCGTCACGGCCGGCCGTGGTGACACCGTCGAAGGCCCCGCACAACGGCGTGCGGGGCCTTCGTCTACTGCTGACGGTCCTCCAGATAGCGCGTGTGGGTCTCCTGCCTGCGAGCCTCCGCGTCGCGCAGTGCCGACGCCAGCCGTTCGGCCTCCTCGCGCAGCAGGGAGAGCTGCCGTTCGAGATGGAGTTCGGGCGGCTCGGTGCCCGGGGTCAGCCGGGTCCACCACCGGGTGCGGACGAAGGCGTCGACGGCCTCGGGGACGTCCTGCCGTACCGCCCGGGAGAGGGCGTGCACGCCCTCGGGGTCCCGGGCGAGCGCCTCGGCGACCCAGCCCGGCTCCAGCAGCGCGGCCAGCAGGTCGGTCAGCTCGGTGAGCCGGGCGGCGGGAGTGGGCGGCAGGTCGACGTCGGCGAGATACCCGCCGAGCTTCCCGAAGTCCTCGCGCACCGCGTCGAGCTGGGCCGACGGATCCGGGAAGGCGGGCGGGGCCGGCCGCTCCGGCGGGGCGATCAGCGCGCCCGCGCCGTAGAGTCCGGCCACCACGACGGGCCAGTACGGGCCCGCGACCCCGGTGAAGGTCAGCACCAGGCCGACCAGGCCCAGGGCGCCGCCGGTGAGGTTCTTGCGGGACTCGAGATAGCCGAGGACCTTACTGGTAGCCACGGATCTCCTCGAAGGCGCCGTCCAGCGAGCCGCTCTGGGCGTCGAAGAGGCGGCCGCCGGTCAGGTCGGCGATGTGGGCCAGCTCGGAGCGGTCGGAGTCGCCGAAGAGGATCGGGAAGACGGGGGTGTCCCGCCGGGTGCCGGTGAGCCGGCGGTAGAAGCCGTCGAAGTCCCCGGCCCTGGCGCCGGTGGTGTTCTCGCCGTCGGTCATCAGCACGATCGAGGTGAACGTGTCGCGGTCCGCGCCGAGGTGGTCGTAGGCCTTCTCCAGCGAGGTGTAGATCGCGGTGTTGCCGTCGGCTTCGAGGGCGTCGGTGTCCGTGCGGATGGCGTCCAGACCGGCCTTCGGGTCCTTGGGGTCCACGACGTGCGTCCGCACGCTCTTCACGTCCGAGCCGAACGGCATCAGCGTGACCTCCTCACGGTCGCGGAAGTCGCCGGTCAGGCCGGTGAGCGCCTTCTTCAGCGCGGTCAGCCGGTCGCCCTCCATCGAGCCGGAGGTGTCGAGGACGTACACCGTGCGCGAGGGGCGGCGCAGCTCGTTCTCGTAGGAGTCGAGGAGCCCGTCGGCGACGGAACGGCTGCCGGGGAACGGCAGTTCGCGCCGGCGGCTCGTGTCCAGGCCGGACGCGGGCGCCACCGAGGCGACGACCGGGCGGCGGTGGGTGGTGTCGGTGATCAGCTTCTGTACGGCGTCGGTGCGCAGGTCCTCGGTCACCTTGCGGACGTCCTCACGGGTGCGGGCGTCGGTCGCGGTGAGCGAGGAGAGCGGGTAGTCGGCGGTGACGACGCCGTCCTTGGGGCGGATCACGGTCAGGCCCGGGATGCCCTTGAGGACGGACTCGTAGTTGAGCAGGGCGTCGACGTTGCCACGCCGCTTGTACGCCGTCGCCAGCCAGCCGGAGGAACCCGACGTCAGCTTCTGGCCCTTGAAGAACTCCTTCAGCCTCGGCGTGGCCTTGGCCACGTCCGCGTCCGTCAGTGCGGACTGGGCACCGGACAGGGCCGAGGCGACCGAGACGAGGGTGGAGAAACCGGAGTTGGAGCGGGCCGGATCGGTCATGCCGTACGTCAGCTTCCCGTCCTGCACGGCCTGCTCGATCTGCGACCAGGTGACCTGCTCGGGCTTCCAGCCGAGGGCCTGGGCGGTGGCCGTCTTCACGCCGATGGCGACCGGGCTGGACATGACCGGCGTCTCGGAGAGCACCTTCTTCGCCGCGTCGGGCCGCAGCCGCAGATAGTCGTCCGAGGACAGCCACAGCGCGTCGTACGCCCCGTCGGCCTTGCCCTTGGCGAGCAGGTCCACGGCGTCCAGGGTGCCCATGTAGGTCGGGCGGACGGTGACACCGGTGTCCTTGCGGACGCGGTCGAAGACGGCGGTCATGTCGCTGAGTTCGCTGGAGGCGAGGATCCGCAGGGTGCCGGGCTTCGGGGCGGTGGAGTCGGCGGTGCCGTCCTCGTGTCCCTCGGCCGTGCAGGCGGTCAGCAGAGCGGCCGTCGTGGCCAGCACGGCCAGTGTCCGTCTCGTCATGCGAGTCCGCCCTCCAGCGCGCCCCGCGACCGGCTGCGCTCCAGGTACGCGCTCGCGTTCTGCAGCTCGTCCGTCAGCGACTGGACGGTGGAGGCCATCGCCTCGGTCGCCTGCGCCTTGTAGGTGTCGATGGCGTCCAGGGTGCGGTAGATCTGCTGGAACGCCGAGCGCAGCGTCTCCGCGCCGACGGCCGGGTCGGCGGCGATGCGCTGGATCTCGCCGCTCTGCGTGCTGAGCATGTCGGCGTTGGCCCGGATGAGGTCCTCGGTGGTGCCGCGCAGCGCGTTGACCTGCTCGACGACCTTCTTCTGGTTGTCGAGGGCGGAGGCCAGCATCACGGAGATGCGCAGGGCCGAGACGGTGGTGGTGGCCGCCCGGTCGACGCCCTTGATCAGCTCGTCGTTGTTACGGCGTACGACGTCCATGGCGAGGTAGCCCTGTGCGCACACCGCGAGCTGGGTGAGCAGGTCCTGGTGCTTCTGCCGGACCGGGAAGAGGACGTCGGCGCGCAGGCTGTCGGCCTGCTGGGGGTCGGTGACCCGGGCGATGTGCTCCTCGACGGCGGTGTCCAGGGCCTCGGTGAGGACGACGTACTCCTGGAGCTTGCCCATGGACTCCCACAGCCGGACCCGCTCGGTCTGCAACGCGGCGTTGTCCCGGCGTAGTTCGTCCTGCCCGCCGCGCAGCGAGCCCACGATCCTGTTCAACGTGCCCTGAGCCGAGGCGTACTTGGCGACGTGGTCGCGCAGCTTGTTGCCGCCGGGCAGCCGGGAGAGGAACTTGCGGCCCTTGCTCGACGGGAGGTCGCGCGGGTCCAGGTCCTCGACGACCCGGCGGAGTTCCACCAGCGAGCCGGCGACCTTCGTCTGGGCGTCCCCGCCCTTGTCGGGCAGGCTGCGCACGGTCCGCTCCAGCATGCGGTTGGACTGCGCCGCGGCGGTGCGCATGTCGCCGGCGCCGAGGGCGGTGATCTCGCCGACCTTGCCCGCGAACTCGGGCGAGCGGGCGTCGAGCGAGGCGAGCCCGTCGACGTAGGCGGCGGCCTTGCGGGCCATGTCGGTGCGCACACCGTCCTCGACGGGCACCAGCCCACCGGCCTTGTCCCGCGGCACGGGCGTGACGGCCTCGGGCGGTGTGAGTATGAACTCGTTCTCGTTACTGGTCACTTGACGATCCCCCCGTCATCCGCGCGCCCGGCGGGCCATGTCGTGCAGCACCGCGGAGGTGGGCACGGGCGCCTGCCGGACGCCGGTCAGCTTCTGGTTCAGGTAGGCGGTGCGGTCCGCGGTGGCCGCGACGAACTCGGCGGCGTCGCCCTGCGGCCGGAAACCGTGCCGTACGGCGAGCTTGCGCAGCGTGGGGTCGGTGCTGAGGAGTTCCCCGAGCGCGCGGCCGTTCGCGTCGAGCGGTACGACGGTGTGGTCGCTGTTGACCGTGGTGTCCGGGTAGAGCACCACGAGGTCGGCTGCGTCCGAGCTGGGCTGCTGTTCGGCGAGCAGCGAGGCGACCTGCGACTCGTACACGAGCACCAGCGGGTTTCCGGCGCCGCTGACGAAGTCCCGGAAGACCGCGTCCGAGCTGGACTGCTGGGCGCCCTGGACACTGACCAGTTGGCGCAGCAGGGGTGCGGTGCGGTCGACGTCGGCCTTGCTCGCGACCACCTTGCCGCCGTTCGCGACGTAGGAGGCGGCGGCGAGGTACAGCGCGCCCGAGTTGGAGGACTCCGGGTCGGTGCTCGCGATGTAGAGGGTGCCGGTCAACTCCCCGTGCCTGGAAGCTCCCTTGAGCTGCTGCCAGGTCCGGTTGTGCCGGGCGGCGTCGACGTAGGCGCCCATCTTCAGCGTGCCCCGGCTCTTCCCGTCGAGCGTGGCCAGCCCGTTGGCGGCCAGCACATCGGCGGCACTGCGGTGGGCCACGACCACGAGGGGCGAGTAGAAGGGCCGGGGCAGCGGCTCCTGCACGTGGTACTTGGCGGCCAGCACGTCGGCGGGCGCCTGGCTGGACGGGAAGGCGAAGTCGTATCCCTTGAGGTCCAGGCCCTCCATGGCCCAGGACCCCGACGCCTCCGTCTGCACGGTGTAGCCCTTGGCGGCGAGGGCCTTCACCACATCGGGATCGGCGAAGAAGTCGGCCTTCTCCGATCCGATCACTCCCCGCACGGTCTTCGTTGCCGTGCCCTTGTCCTCCCCATGCCGTCCCGCGACGACGGCGGCCACCACGCCACCGATCAGCAGAACCGCGAGGACGATTCCCGCGATACGTCTCACACGGCGGAGCGTGCTCGCGGAATCCAACATTCCCCGCGGCGGGCGGTGAACGGGGGGTGACATACCGGCCCCGGCCCTGCAACGCCCTTAAGGGGCGCGGGGAACGGCGCGAGAAACCACGACGATCCGGTAGCCGCAGGAGACGCAAGCCCCTACGGCGAAAGGCACCCAGCTCAAGCCAACGCAGTGTATGGCGCCCGGTCCGCGCGTCGCTGCGGGTGCACGCGGACCGGGGCCGATCGGGGGACCCCTGAGGCGGGGTCAGTGGGCCGCGCTGAGTTCCTTCGGGTCGGCCAGGGCGGCGGCGTGGGCGTCCATCCGCTCGGCCGAGAGGATCGCCGCCGCGGTGTCCGCGCGGGAGGCGGCGACCACGAGGGCGCGGCCGGCGAGGGCGTGCGCGCGCTGGTGAAGGGCGGCGGGGTCACCGGACGCGGTCGGCGTCGCACGCAACGGCGGACGTCCTGCCCGCAGTCGGCCGACCTCGCCGGCGAGGCGTTCCGCGGCCGTGTCCAGGTCGGCGCACGGGGTCAGGGCGCGCAGGTCGTCGGTGACGGCGAGCAGCGCGGAGAGGTGTCCGGCCAGCTGGATGTCCAGCTCCTCCTCGCGCGACCGGTGCGGAAAGTCGGAAGGGGTGCCGGCCATCGTGCTGTGGACCGACTTGGTGCGGATCGGTTCGTACATGGGGATGGCCTCCTGTGCTCTGACAGGAAACCATCCTAGCTTGGATTTCGTCTAAAGTTGAGCCGTGTCACGGATTGCGGTCCGCCGGTCTCCGTCCGCTACGGCTGGCTGTATCCGTCCAGGAAGTTCCCGATCCGGGTCACCGCGTCCCGGAGATCACCGGCGGACGGCAGGGTCACCACACGGAAGTGGTCGGGCTCGGGCCAGTTGAAGCCGGTGCCCTGGACGACCATGATCTTCTCCTGGCGCAGCAGCTCCAGCACCATCCGCCGGTCGTCCCTGATCTTGAAGACCTTGGGGTCGAGGCGCGGGAAGAGATACAGCGCACCCTTGGGTCGTACGCAGGTCACGCCCGGGATCTGGGTGAGCAGGTCGTAGGCGACGTCCAGCTGCTCCTTGAGCCGGCCGCCCGGCAGCACCAGGTCGTTGATCGACTGGCGTCCGCTGAGCGCGGCGACCACCCCGTGCTGGCCCGGCATGTTGGCGCACAGCCGCATGTTGGCCAGGATGGTCAGGCCCTCGATGTAGGAGTCGGCGTGGGCGCGCGGGCCGGAGATCGACATCCAGCCGACGCGGTAGCCGGCCACCCGGTACGCCTTGGACATGCCGTTGAAGGTGAGGGTGAGCAGATCGGGGGCGACCTTGGCGGTCGGGGTGTGCGTGGCGCCGTCGTAGAGGATCTTGTCGTAGATCTCGTCGGAGCAGACCAGCAGGTTGTGGCGGCGGGCGATGTCCGTCAGCCCCTTGATCATCGCCTCGTCGTAGACCGCGCCCGTGGGGTTGTTCGGGTTGATGATGACGATCGCCTTGGTGCGGTCGGTCACCTTGCGCTCGACGTCGGCGAGGTCGGGCATCCAGTCCGACTGCTCGTCACAGCGGTAGTGCACCGCCGTACCGCCGGACAGGGAGACGGCCGCCGTCCACAGCGGGTAGTCCGGGGCCGGTACGAGGACCTCGTCGCCGTCGTCCAGCAGGCCCTGCATCGCCATCACGATCAGCTCGGAGACGCCGTTGCCGATGAAGACGTGCTCGACGTCGGTCTCGATGCCGAGGGTCTGGTTGTGCATGACGACCGCCCGGCGCGCGGCCAGCAGGCCCTTCGCGTCGCCGTAGCCGTGCGCGGTGGAGACGTTGCGGAGGATGTCCTCCAGGATCTCCGGCGGGCACTCGAAGCCGAAGGCGGCCGGGTTGCCCGTGTTGAGCTTCAGGATGCGGTGACCTGCTGCCTCAAGGCGCATCGCCTCCTCGAGAACCGGGCCCCGGATCTCGTAACAGACGTTGGCGAGCTTGGTCGACTGGATCACCTGCATGTCCGTGAGCTTACGGCCCGGTAACGCCTCACGGGTCGTGTTTTCCGACACGTGAGACACGGAGCTTTGTGCTGTTATCGCCGGTAGCTGTCTCAGGAGTCACACGCGTCTCTACAATTCCCGCCCATGTCCACCGATCGTGAGCACGCGGCGGAGGCGTACGGCGCGCACAGAGCGGGTGGCGAGCCGGAGGCTGCGCCGAACGTGTACCACCCGCAGGCCGCCTCGGCCCCGTCGTACGAGGAGTACGTCGATCCTGCCGCCGCCCACGGCTGGCAGAACGCCTACGACGAGACCCGTGAGCTGCCCGCGGTGCCCGCGGTGCCCCCGGTGCCCGCGCCGGACGATCCCGCCGGGCCGCCCGCTCCCGTGGCGGGCCGCGGCCGGGCCGATCTCCGGCGGCGGCGGAAGCAGGGCGGCCGTCGTCGGGTGGCGGTCGTCGCGGGGGTCCTCGGCGTGGCCGGTGCCGTCGCCGTGATCGCCGCGCTGGCGGGCGGCTCGGGCTCCCCGGCCGGACAGCAGCCCGCGAAGGGCGGCCGGGTCTCCTCCGGCGACTCCGGTGACTCCGGCGCGCCGAGCACGCGGCAGGACAGTGGAGCGACGCCGAGCGCCACGACCACCGCAGGCGCCCCCGGCGGTGCCTCGCCGTCCCTCACGTCCGGGCCCACCACCGCCTCGGCGAGCACCGCCACCTCCCCGGGCGCGCAGACCTCCACCGCCCCCACGCCGACGGCGACGAGCGATTCGGCGACCGCGAGCGCGTCCGCGACGACGACGGCGACCGGCGTCCCCGGCGGTCGGGGGCACGGCCGAGGTGCCACCAAGAAGCCCCGCTCGTCCACTGATTGACGTCCCGTCAGGAAAACAGTTCGCATACAACTCCTTGCTCACTCATGTCCCTCTCATGAGAATGCTCATGACAAGACAGTGGGCGGCCGGAAGATCTCCGGTCGCTTATGTCTGCAGAGGGGACCCCCACATGAACAAGCCTCTCCTGGCCGCGCTCTCCGCCCTGGCGATCGCCGGGCTCGGCGCGACCCCCGCGGTCGCCGCGCCCCAGGCCAAGACGGCCAAGGCGGCCAAGGCGGTGACCGTCAACTTCGCGGGCACCGTCTCGCTCAGCAACTGCTCCGGCTCCGTCGTCCGCTTCCCGAACTCCGCGGACAGCGACCCGGCGCTCGTGATGACCAACGGCCACTGCCTGGAGACCGGCTTCCCGGAACCGGGCGAGGTCATCACCGGCCAGTCCTCCAGCCGCACCTTCGGCCTGCTGAACTCCTCCGGCACCAAGGTCGCCACGCTCCGCGCCAACCAGGTCGTCTACTCGACCATGACGGACACGGACGTCACGATCTACCGGCTGACCACCACCTACGCGGCGATCAAGAGCTCGTACGGCATCAGCCCGCTCACCGTGCAGAACACGCACCCGACCACCGGTGCCGCCATCAAGGTCGTCTCCGGTTACTGGAAGCGGATCTACAGCTGCAACGTGGACGGGTTCGTGTACCGGCTGAAGGAGGGCGACTGGACCTGGAAGGACTCGCTGCGCTACACCTCCGCCTGCAACACCATCGGCGGCACCTCCGGCTCCCCGGTGATCGACACCAGCACCGGCAACGTCGTCGCCGTCAACAACACGGGCAACGAGGACGGCGAGACCTGCACCGAGAACAACCCGTGCGAGGTGGACGAGAGCGGCAAGGTCACCGTCCGCCAGGGCATCAACTACGCCGAGGAGACCTACCAGATCCCGGCCTGCTTCACGACCGGCAACAAGCTCAACCTGAGCGCCTCCGGCTGCACCCTGCCCAAGCCGTAGTCCCTCCGGCCCGGGCGGTCACACCGGTGTACGGCGCACCGCCCGGCCCGCCAGTACGTCCGTCCGCCGGCCGTCCTCGATGACGAACCCCCCGTCGACCAGGACGTACGGGATCCCGGTCGGCAGCGCGCGGGGCTCGGCGAAGGTGGCGCCGGGCGACACCGTCTCCGGGTCGAAGAGCACCAGGTCCGCCCGGTAGCCCTCACGCACCAGCCCGCGGTCCGGCAGTCGCAGCCGGGCCGCGGGCCGCGCCGTGAGGTGGGCGACGCACTCCTCCAGTGTCAGCACGCCCAGCTCCCGTACGTAGTGCCCGAGATAGCGCGGGAACGTGCCGTAGGCCCGCGGGTGCGGCTTGGCGCCCTGCAGGATGCCGTCCGAGCCGCCGGTGTGGGCGCGGTGCCGCATGATCGTGCGGACGTTCTCCTCGTGGCCGACGTGCTGCAGGATCGTCGTACCGAGCCGGTCCTCGACCAGCAGGCGGCGGGCGGTCGTCCAGCAGCTCTCCCCGTGCAGGTCCGCCGACTCCCGGACCGTACGGCCCACGTGGTCGGCCAGGGCCGGTGCGGTCACGCCGGAGATCTCGACCGTCTCCCACTCCACGGGCACGCCGTGGCAGCCGTCCGCGCCGGTCACCTCCAGGTCGTGCCGGATCCGCTCGGCCGTCGCCGGGTCGGCGAGCCGGTCCAGGATCCGCTCCGGGCCGCCCTCGCTCGCCCAGCTCGGCAGCAGCGCGGCCAGGGTGGTGGAGCCGGGGGTGTAGGGGTAGGTGTCCAGCGTGATGTCCGCGCCGGAGTCCAGGGCCTCGTCGAGCAGGGCCAGCAGGTCGGGCGCCCGGCCCTTGTTCACGCCGAAGTTCATCGTCGCGTGGGCCAGATGCAGCGGACAGCCCGCCTCCCGGGTCAGCGCCACCATCTCGGCGTAGGCCTCCAGGGCACCGGCGCCGTAGGAGCGGTGGTGCGGGCAGTAGTAGCCGCCGTACCGCGCCACCACCCGGCACAGCTCGGTCAGTTCGGCGTCCGCGGCATACATCCCGGGCGTGTACGTGAGCCCCGAGGACAGGCCGACCGCGCCCTGCTCCAGGCCCTCCGCGACCAGCTGCCGCATCCGGTCCAGCTCGGCGGGCGTGGCCGGCCGGTCCTCCCAGCCGACGGCGAGCGCGCGGACCGTGCCCTGCGGGACGAGATAGGCGGCGTTGACGGCGATGCCCCGGTCCAGCCGGTCGAGATACTCGCCCACCGTCCGCCAGTCCATGTCGAGGTCGTCGCCGTACCCGTTCCAGCCGGTGATCGCCCGCCGGACCTCCTCCAGCGTGCGGTCGTCCACGGGCGCGTACGAAAGACCGTCCTGGCCGACGACTTCGAGTGTGACCCCCTGCGCGGCCTTCGCGCTGTGGTCGGGGTCGCGCAGCAGGGCCAGGTCGGAGTGGGCGTGCATGTCGATGAAGCCGGGGGAGAGGACGAGCCCCTCCGCGTCCAGCTCCCGCCGCGCCCCGGGCCGCTGACAGCCCGCCGCCGCGGCCTCCTTGACGATCGAGACGATCCGGCCGCCGTCGACCACGACATCGGCGCGGTAGGAGTCCGCACCGCTGCCGTCGACGACGTCCGCGTCCCGGATGACCAGGTCCTCCACGGCACTCCCCGGATATTTAGAAGAACGTACGGATGTAGTCGACGACCGTCCCGTCCGCCTCGGCCACCGGGATCAGCTGCCACTTGTCGAACGCCGTGCAGGGGTGGGACAGGCCGAAGCCGATCCAGTCGCCGACCTCGACGTCCGCCTCGGGGCTGGTGCCCAGCCAGAGGTGCTGGTCGGACAGGGCGGTCACCTCGACGCCGGTCGCCGGGTGCTCGGTGCCGTCCCGGCGCACCACGTGGGCCACCGGGTGGTCGAGGTCGTAGGCGGCGTCCCGCTTGCCCGCGTTGACGAAGGCCTGCTCGGGGGAGGGGCGGGAGACGACCTGCGCCCACAGCCGGAACGCGGGCTCCAGGGCGCCCTCCTCGGGCACCCGGTTGAACGGGGTGAGCCTGCTGTAGTGCACGTCGTCGTGCGAGACGTACGCGCCCGAGCGCAGCAACCTCAAAACGGGGAGGGAGAGTTCGGGGATGTCGGCGAAGACGTCGGCGACCGCGTCGAACCACTCGCTGCCGCCCGCGCTCACCACGATCTCCTCGGCCCCGGCGAACCGCCCCGCCTTGTCGAACTCCGCCGCGAGCGCGACCAGCCGGCCCAGCCAGGCCCGCACCGGCTCGGGGGCGGCGCCGGGCACCTGGGCCTCGTAGCCCGCCACGCCCACCAGCCGCAGGGTCTCCACGCCCGCCACCGCGTCCGCGACGGCCCGCGCGTCCGCGTCGGTGCGCACGCCGGTACGGGCACCCTCGCCCGCGCCCAGCTCGACCACGACGTCCACCGGGCGGGCGGCGCCGCGCAGGGCCGCGTCCATCAGCTCGACCCCGCGCACGGAGTCGACGTAGCAGACGAAACGGAAGTCGGGGTCGGCCGCGAGGTCGGCGGCGACGCGGCGCAGGGCCGCCGGGTCGACCAGCTCGTTGGCCAGGAAGATCCGCTCGATCCCGAACGCCCGGGCCACCCACACCTGGTGCGGCACGGCGAGGGTGATGCCCCACGCCCCGTGCTCGATCTGGCGCCGGAAGAGCTGGGGTGCCATGGAGGTCTTGCCGTGCGGGGCGAAGGCGAGGCCATGGCGGACGGCGTACGTCTCCATGAGTGCGAGGTTGTGTTCCAGGCGCTCGGCGGAGAGCGCGAGCACGGGGGTGGTGAAGCCGCCGGTGAAGAGGTTGCGGCGCTGGGCGGCCAGTTCGGCGACGGTCAGGCCCTCGGCGTCCGGCGGGAGGCCCTTGAAGCGGTGGTCGACCCGTTCCCCGGCAAGGCGGGCGAGTGCTTCGGTACCGGCTTCCTGGGCCATGGGGCCTCCCTGATCTGGTGCGTTGCACTCTCTGCAACATTCATTGCGTATGTCGCTCACTGCTGTCTAACATCTCGGCCAACGCGGGGTCAACGGACTCCCCCCACCGAGGAGCTACGACGATCGTGACCGCCACCGGATCCCGCAACGCCCCCGACACGGTGGATGTCGTGGCGCTCGGCGAGTCCATGGTCACCTTCCTGCCCACCCGCCCGGGCCGCCTCGCCGACGTCCCCGCCTTCGACCGGACCATCGGCGGAGCCGAGTCCAACGTGGCCTGCGGGTTGGCGGCCGCCGGGCATGCGGTGCGGTGGGTCAGCCGGGTGGGGGCGGACGGCTTCGGGGACCACCTGGTCGAGACGATCGGTGCGTACGGCGTCGATGTCACCCACGTCCGGCGGGACACGACGCGCCCGACCGGCCTGTACTTCCGCACGGCCGGGGACCGGGCGACGGACGAGCACGAGGTGGCGTACTACCGGGCGGGGTCGGCGGCGTCCGCGATGACCGTGGACAACGTGGACGTGGAGGCGGTGCGGGCGGGGCGGGTGCTGCATCTGTCGGGGATCACGGCGGCGTTGTCGCAAGGGTGCCTGGAACTTGTACGCGAGCTGATGAAGCCCGGCGAGGGGCGGCCCTTGGTCTCCTTCGATGTGAACTACCGGCCCGGACTGTGGCGGGACGCCGATGACGCCCGGGTGTTGCTGGAGCTGGCGCGCGGGGCCGACATCGTCTTCGTGGGACACGACGAGGCACGCCAGGCCTGGGGACTGCACGGTGGCCGGGCCATCGTGGAGGCGCTGCCCGAGCCGGAGATCGTGGTCGTGAAGCAGGGCAGGGGTGGAGCGGTCGCGTTCGACAAGAACACCGACGGAATGGAGGACGCCGACGGCACGGCAACCCTCGTCCGGGCACCACGGGTCGATGTCGTCGCCCATGTCGGCGCCGGAGACGCCTTCGCCGCCGGATTCCTCTCCGGCACCCTCCGAGGACTTCCGATGCGCGACCGCCTCCGCCACGGCCACCTCACAGCCGCAGCCACCCTCACCACCCCCGGCGACCTCGCCACCCCACCCACTCGCAGCCACGCCGACCGGCTCGCCGCCCTGGACGACGACGCATGGGGGAGACTTCGACTCGGCCCCGGCTGGACGCAAGCCGACGAGGCCCCGGAGGAGGCGAACACCCCATGAGTCAGACCGTCGACCGCGCCCTGAGCATCCTGCCGCTGCTCGCCGAGGGCCCCGCCGACCTCGGCCAGGTCGCCGACCGCCTCGGCGTCCACAAGTCCACGGCCCTACGACTCCTGCGCACCCTGCACGAGCACGGCCTGGTCTACCGCCAGTCCGACCAGCGCTACCGCCTCGGCGCCCGCCTCTTCGCCCTCGCCCAGGAGGCGATGGAGAACCTCGACATCCGCGAGATCGCCCACCCCCACCTCGTCCGCCTCAACGAGCAGTGCGGCCACACCGTCCACCTCGCCGTGTACGAGGAGAACGAGGTGCTGTACATCGACAAGGTCGAGAGCCGCTACCCGGTCCGCATGTACTCACGGATCGGCAAGCCCGTCGCCATCACGGTCGCCGCCGTCGCCAAGCTGCTCCTGGCCGACCTGCCCGAACCCGAGCGCCGCGCCCTCGTGGACAAGCTCGACTACCCCCTGTACACGGCCCGTTCCACCCCCAACGCCACCGCGTTCCTGCGGGAGTTGGAGCAGGTGCGCGAACAGGGCTGGGCCACCGACCTCGGCGGCCACGAGGAGTCCATCAACTGCGTCGCGGCCCCCGTCCGCGGCGCCGACGGCCGGGTGGTCGCCGCGATGTCGGTGTCCGCACCGAACGTCGTCGTCACCGCCGAGGAACTCCTCACCCTGCTCCCGCAGGTGCGCCGTACCGCGGACGCGATCAGCGGCGAGTACTCCGGAAGAACGCCGGTGAAGGGCACCCCCGAATGACCGAAACGCCAGCGAAGGACACCCCCCGCATGACCGAGAAGATCGCGCTCACCCCGAAGACCCACACCACCCCGCCCGCGAAGTTCTCCCACGGCGTGAAGAAGGGCAACATCCTCCAGGTCGCCGGCCAGGTCGGCTTCCTGCCCGCCGAGGACGGCAAGCCCCCGACGCCGGCCGGTCCCACCCTGCGCGAGCAGACCCTGCAGACCCTCGCCAACGTCAAGGCGATCCTGGAGGAGGGCGGCGCGACCTGGGACGACGCGATGATGATCCGCGTCTATCTGACGGACGTGGACCACTTCGCCGAGATGAACGAGATCTACAACGCGTACTTCGAGGAACAGGGCCTCACCCAGCCGCCCGCCGCCCGGACCACGGTCTACGTCGGTCTGCCCGCCGGCCTCCTCATCGAGATCGACGCCCTCGCCGTCCTGAGCTGACGGCACCTCCGCTCCCTCCCGCAGTCCCGCACGGCACGGCACCCCCTCGGGTGCCGTGCCGCGATCCCCCCTGCCCGGCTGTGCCCTCTGGGGGGACACCCCCCAGACCCCCCGGAACGATGCACTTAAGAAGAGGCCCCCCGAATGTCCTTTCCGCTCGCCGCCCCCGCCCCCGCAGCCCCACCCCACACCGGAGGCCTGCTCCTCCTGATCGACGGCACCGCGGGACTGCTCACCGTCGCCGCCGTCGGCATAGCCCTGCTGCTCTTCCTGATCATCAAGGTCCGGCTGCAGCCCTTCGTCGCCCTCCTCGCCGTCTCCATAGCGGTCGGCCTGCTCTCCGGCCTCTCCGTCACCGAACTCTTCGGCACCGTCCAGCGCTCCGGCGCCGTCTCCACCATCGAGACCGGCATGGGCGGCATCCTCGGCCATGTCGCGATCATCATCGGGCTGGGCACGATGCTCGGCGCGATCCTCGAAGTCAGCGGCGGAGCCGAGGTGTTGGCTTCCCGGCTGCTCAACCTGTTCGGGGAGCGGCGCGCGCCCCTCGCCATGGGCCTGACCGGCCTGATCTTCGGCATCCCGGTCTTCTTCGACGTCGGCATCTTCGTCCTCGCGCCGATCGTCTACGCGGCCGCCAAGCGTTCCAGCAAGTCGATCCTGCTGTACTGCCTACCCCTCCTCGCCGGCCTCTCCATGACCCACGCCTTCCTGCCCCCGCACCCGGGCCCGGTCGCGGCCGCGGGCCTCCTCCACGTCGACCTCGGCTGGGTCATCCTCATGGGCATCGTCTGCGGCATCCCGGCGGTGCTGGCCGCGTGGGCGTACTCGGCGTGGATCGGCCGGCGCATCTTCGTCGCCGTACCGCAGGACATGGTCGAGGCCGCGGCCGAGGCGAAGCTGGCGGTGCTGAACGAGCAGCGCGAGCAGGGCGTGGAGCCGCGCGAGCAACCGGTGCCGCTCGGCACGGTCCTCGGCATCATCGGTACGCCCCTGATCCTCATCCTCGCCGCCACCTTCTCGTCGATCGCCCTCGACCCCTCCACCGGCCGCTCGGTGATCGAGTTCTTCGGCAGCCCCTTCGTGGCGCTGACGATCGCCCTGCTGCTCGCCTACTACCTGCTCGGCATCCGGCGCGGCTGGTCCCGCAAGTCCCTGGAGACCGTGTCGACGTCGTCCCTCAAGCCGGTCGGCAACATCCTGCTGGTCGTCGGCGCGGGCGGGATCTTCGGCGCCGTCCTGAAGGCGAGCGGGGTGGCCCAGGCCCTCTCCGACACCTTCCACGACGTGGGTCTCCCGGTGATCGCGCTGGCGTACCTGATCTCGCTGGTGCTGCGCGTCGCCCAGGGCTCGGCCACGGTCGCGATCGTGACCACGGCCGGCATCGTCGCCCCGCTCCTCGCCGAGGGCCACCACTCCCAGGCCTTCGTCGCCCTCGTCATCATGGCCATCTCCGCCGGCTCCATCTTCGCTTCGCACGTCAACGACGGCGGCTTCTGGATGGTCGCCAAGTACTTCGGCATCACCGAACGGGACACGCTGCGCACGTGGACGGTGCTGGAGTCGGTGCTGTCGGTGGCGGGGTTCGCGGTGGCGGGGGTGGTGAGCGTGTTCCTGTAGGCAGTATGGGTACGTGACCTTCTCCTCCTCCCGGCCGACCGACCCGCTCGGTGACATCACCGCCGAACGCGACGCCGTACTAGACGAGTTGGCCCGGCGCTCCGCCGGCGATCCGGAATCCGCCGAGCTGTGCGGGTACGCCGGAGAGCTGAGCCACCGGCTGTATCTGCTGCGGGACGACGACGGCCGCGACGAGGAACTCGCCCTGGCCGTCGAGGCGTTCGAGCACGCCTTCCGCAATCCCGGCGCCGAGCCGCTCTGGTCGGCCTGGCGGGTCCGGTTCGGGCAGCTGCGGGGTGTGCAGTACGAGGACGGCGGCGAGCGGCATCTGCTGGAAGAAGCCTTCGAGTTGCTGGTGGCCGGGGTGGAGGGGCTGCCCGACCAGGACCCCGACTTCGCCTGGGAGCGAGTGTGGGGGCGGCAGGTGCTCGCCGTGTGCGCCAAGCTGCGCTGCCTCGCCGAACCCGACTCCGCCGAGCTGCTGGCGGAGGCCCTGCGCAGGCACGACGACGCCCTTGCGGACGTGGAGCCGGGCAGTGAGGAAGAGGCCGACCTGCGGGCCGGGGCCGGATATCTGTCCATGCAGCGGGCCCTGCTCCACGGCGACCTCGACGCCGCCGACACCTCGGCCCGCCACTACCGCGCCCTCCTCGCCACCGCCCCGCCCGCCGAAGTCCCGCACCTTCGCTACAGCCTGGGCCTGGCCGCGATGGTGCGCGGACGGGTGCGGGTCGACCGGGAGGAACTGGAGGCCGCCCGGGACGCCTTCGACACCGCGCTCACCGAGGCCCGCCGGGCGGGCGGACCCGAACCCCACTGGGCGTTCGAGGCCGAGGTCAACGCCCTCCTCGTACGGGCCATGATCTGGGGCACCTGGAAGGACGTCGGCCACAGCCTGGCCGCCGAGGTCGAGCTGCGGCGCCTGCTGGAGCGGCCCGGCGCCGAGGAACAGCTGCTGCCGCAGTACCTGGACATGTTCGGGCGGCTGCTGTACGAGCGGGCCGCCGCCCGTGACGACGCCGAGGGCAGGGACCGCGGTATCTCCCTGGTGCGCCGGGCCATCGACACCTGGCGGCCGGAACGGGACGGCGACATCGGCGCCACCGCGCTCTTCCTCGCCCTCTTCCAGCAGTCCCGGCACCACGACGACCCCCGGCCGGACCGTGCCCGGGACGTGCTGCGGGCCGCCGGAATCGTGCTGGACTCAGGGACCGACAACCACGATCTGCTCCAGTCCGCCCGCATGCTCGACGGCTGGGCCCGCTTCACCCTCGCCGACCACGGAGAACTGCCCGAGATCGACGGATACCCGGAGGGACTCGACGCCGAACGGCTGAAGCAGACCTGGGACGGCATGCTCGACGACATCCGCGAGGGCCGGGCCTTCGTCGACTTCGGCGAGGAGGAGTTCCTGCGGGGCATGGAACGGGACGTCGTCGGATCCCGCCGTCGCATCCAGGGCTTCGAACAGGCCCTCGCCCGGCTGCGCTCCCTCGAACCGGGCAGCCCCGGCCGGGCCCAGCTCGCCTCGCTGATACTGAACAACCTCACCGTTGTCGACCCCGAGGGCACCCACGTCACCGCCGAGCACCGGCGGGAGCTGACCCAGGCGGTCCTGGAACAGGCCGAACGGGACCCGGCCTGGCGGGGGCCGGCGCACGCCATCGCCGGCGTCGCCCGGCTGCAGCAGGAGATGAGCAGGGGTTCCGGCGCCGGCTTCGACGAGGTGCTCGCCCACTTCGACCGGGCGGAGGCCGACGGCGGCCTCGGCGACGAGGCCGACTACGCCCTCGCCCTCGCCCGGTTCGTGGCCCAGACCCAGCGCGGCCAGACCGGCGGCGCCGGCGACGACATGGAGGCCGGTGCCGCGACCTGGCGCCGACTGCGCTCCGACCCCGCCCTGCCCGCGCACGTGCGCCGCCTGATGGACCTCCAGCAGGCGGGCTTCGACGCGCACACCGCCGTGCGGAGCGGCGACCTGGCTACCGCCGACCGGCACATCGCCGCGCTCACCGAGGGCCACGCCGCGCTGAGCGAAGAGGACCCCTCCCGTATCGAGATCCTCATCCTGCTGGAGAACGCCCGCCTCGGCCGCGACAACCTCGCTCAGCACCTCGGCGTACCCCCGCTGCCGGCGCTCGCCGCCCGCCCCGGCGCGGCCGAACTGCGGCGCCAGGCGAGCCGGTTGCCACGCGACCATCGCGCCTGGGTGCTCGGCGACACCGGCATGGCCCGTTTCGCGCAGGCCGCCGCCCAGCAGGACGGACCGGGACTCGTGGCGGCCATCGGCCTGCTCCGGGAGGCCCATGAGCTGTGCGAGCCGGGCAGCGACAGCCGCCTGCGCTACGCCAATGGCCTCGGCATCGCCCATTGCGTCCTGTCCGAGATGGAGTTCGACCGGGTGCGCCGCCGCGAGCGCCTGGCCAAGGGCATCGCCCTGCTGGAGGGCGCCTTCGCGGAGGCGGGCGGACCAGAGCACCGGCTCTACGCCGACATCGGCCTCGCCCTCGCCCGCGCCCACCGCACCCGCGACGACCTGCACCGCCGCGACCGGGCGAACGCCCGCACCCTCGGCCTGAACTCCCTGCGCGGCCACGCCTGGGCCGCCCTGCTGCAGTCCGGCACCGACCACGCGACGGTCGCCGCCGCGCAGGCCACCGCGGCCGCGCTGGAGGTGGCCGGCTGGTGCCTGAAGGACGACCGCCCCGAGGAGGCCCTCCAGGCCCTGGACGCCTGCCGGGGCCTGGTCCTGCACGCGACCCTCACCTCGGCGACCGTCCCCGACCTCCTCACCGCCACCGGCCACACCGACCTCGCGGCCGACTGGCAGGCCGCCGGAGCCGGCGCGACCGAGCGGCCCACCGACCCCCTCACCGCCGCCCAGACCCCCCTCACCGTCCCCAGCACCCTGCGCCGCCGCGTCCTGGCCGCCCTCACCGGCACCCACCAGGCCCGACTCCTCGACCCGCCCACCCCCGAGGAGATCGCCGAGGCCCTGCGCACCCTCACCAAGGACGCCCTGGTCTACCTGGTACCGGCCACGGATGACACCCCGGGCACCGCCCTGGTCGTCACCTCGAATGCCACGGTGCACGCCGTACCCCTGCCGACGCTCACGGAGGTTGCGGCGCCGCTGAAGGAGTACGGCCCGGGGGAGGGGCTGTCGCGCGCGGGGGGCCCGGACTCGGGGGCCGCGCAGGCGCAGTACGCCTCGGACGCCGGTCTGTCCGGGGGCCCGGGCGTCTCGGTCCCAGGTGCCCCGCCGACGGAGTACGGCCCGGGCGGCACCCCCGCCCACCCCCGCGACGCCGGCCCCGTCCCCGGCTGGCGCCCCACCGCCCCGCCCTCCCTCCGCGCCCAGCTGGACCGGCTGTGCGGCTGGGCCTGGTACGCGGCGATGCGGCCGCTGCTGGAGGCTTTCGAGATGCCGGCCGGACGGTTGCCCCGGCTGGTGCTGGTGCCGATGGGGAAGCTGGGGCTCGTGCCCTGGCACGCGGCCTGGGAGGCGGGCGGGCCGCGGGGCCGGCAGTACGCGCTCCAGGCCGCCGAGATCTCCTACGCCGCCTCGGCCCGCCTGCTGTGCCAGGTGGCCGCCCGCCCCGCCGCCGAGCACACCGGCTCCGCCCTGATCGTCGGCAACCCGACCGGCGACCTGCGCCACGCGGGCGAGGAGGCCGACGCCATACAGCGGGCCTTCTACCCCGAGGCCCGGTTCCTGGGCCGCCGTACGGCCGGTCCCACCGACGGCCCCGGCACCCCGGGCGAGGTGCTGCGGTGGCTGCGCGAGTCGCCGTACGACGGGGCGGTGCTGCATCTCGCCTGTCACGCGTCCGTCGCCGAGAACGCCCGCCGCAGCGCCTATCTCGCCCTGCACAACGGGCAGTTGGCGGCGGAGGAGATCGCCGGCGCGGGCGGTGACCGGCTGGGCCTCGTGCTGCTGGCCGCCTGCCGCAGCCATGTCTCGGGCCGCGGCCACAACGAGGCCTACAGCCTCGCCACCGCCTTCCTCGCCGCCGGCGCCCGCTCGGTCGTCGGCTCGCTGTGGCCGGTCCCGGACGAGGCGACCTCGGTGCTGATGTTCCTCACCCACCATTTCCTGCGCACCCACGGCGAACCCCCGGCCCGGGCGCTGCGCCGCGCCCAGCTGTGGATGCTCAACCCCGACCGCGAACTACCTCCGGACCTGCCTGAGTTCCTCGCCGAGCGGGGCCGCCGGATCGACCCGCACGATCTGAGCGCCTGGGCCGGCTTCACACATCTGGGCCGCTGACCGGCTCCGGCACCAGCGTGCGCAGCGGCACGGTCACCGCCGTCCAGCGGCCCGCCGCCCCCAGCACGGGGCCGGCGATCCGACGCCCGGTCGCCGCGTCCCAGGCGGGCAGCCGGAACGGCACCGTGCTCAACTCCCGGTCCGCCACGATCAGTTTGAACCAGTCACGGGCCTCCGCCCCCGGCGCGACGGCCCGGGAGGCGGGCAGCGACAGCTGCACGGGATCGCCGTCCAGCGCGTGGCCCGTACGGCCGGGACCGATGAAGTGCCCCGGATACAGCGCCGAGGAGGAGGCGTAGTCGTCGGTCAGGTCGAGCAGGACGCACCACAGGGTGCGGTCGGGGGAGCGGTTGTGCAGACGGATCGACACCCAGGGCGGGCGCAGGCCGCCGCTGTACGCGCAGACGATCTCCCCGGACGCGTCCGGCCGCAGCGGCTCCGCCGAGCCCCACGGGGTGATCTCCAGCTCCACCAGACCGTCCAGCAGGGAGGGCCGCGGGGTGAGATCGCGCAGTTGGTGCCAGCGGGTGAGGTGGGCCAGGCAGTCCGCGACCCGCCCCGCGTCCGCCGGTACGGCGAAGGGAAGCGGCGCCGTGAACTCCGTACCGTCGCGCCGCAGCACCGACGCCCGTCCGTCCCGCACCCGTACCCGGAAGTGCAGCCCCAGCGCCTCCTCGGCCCCGTCCACCAGCCGCACCAGCGGCCCGAGTGCCGTCGCCAGCCGCCGTACGTCCTCCGGTGATCCGTCCACCGCCACACTGGCCGGCGGCAGCGCGACGTCCGACAGCGCGACCGGATACACCCGCTCCGGCTCCGGCTCCCAGTCCACCGGCGCGACCAGCGTCCGCGCGGCCGACACCTCCACCGCGCGTACGACTCCCCGGCCCGGCCCCTCCTCCAGTGCCGCGAAGGTGGTGCCCTGGGCCTCGGCGCCGCCCTCCCGGAGACCGTGCACGGCACCGCAGTCCACCTCCCAGCCGTCGGCGCCGTACCGCAGCAGGTGCGGGCTCGCCGTGCGGGGCGCGCCGCCCAGCAGCGGGCGGTCCGCCGCACCGCCCGGGAGGTCCGGGAAGAGCACCGGATGCTGGGTGCTGCCCGCCCGCTGCACCCGGGCCGCGGCCGCCGCCAGCAGCTCCCGGCAGGTGGCGCCGGGACCGGCCGCGCGCACCGCGCCGACCAGCGCATGCGTGAACGCCCCGTGCCGGCGCCCCTCGAACCAGCCCTCGTACGACGGCTCGTCCAGCCGGCTCGCCGCCAGCAGCACATGCCGGGGCGGCCCGCCGTGGGCCCGGGCGCCGAAGTCCCACTCCGGCCGGGGCGGCGCGTACCGCTCGGTCAGCTCCGCCTCCCGCGTTGCGCCCCCCGAGTGACAGCAGTCCAGCACCGCCGTGACCTGGGCACCGCCCGCCGCGACCCGGTCCAGCAACGCGCCAAGGCGCTTGTCGAGCAGCGGACCGTCCACGCACACCAGCGCCTGGTTCAGGCCCGTCGCCTCGATCAGCAGATCATCACCGGTGGCGGCTTCCTGCGTGCCGTGCCCGGAGAACCACAGCAGCGCGGTGTCGTCCGGACCGGCCGAGCCCAGGTGCCGCAGTATCGCGTCCGTCACGGCGGCCACGGTCGCGTCGGCGTTCAACAGGACGGTGACGTCCGCCTGTTCACCGGCCAGGTCGGTCAGCAGCCGGCCCGCCTCGGCGATGTCGTTCGCGCAGCCGCCGAGCGCACTCGCCACGGACGCCGGATAGTCGTCGATGCCCACCAGGAGCGCCTTGATCGTCCCCATAGGGGAGAGTCTGCCAGTGTCCTGTCGGTGTCAATCAGCCGTACCGAGATGCACTCTTGACGTGACGTCACTAACCTTCACCTTCCGTGCATCGCACAACCGCTCACCACCCATGACTCTCGGGGGACACATGGGGAACACCGAACGGCCGCGCCGTATCGTGCAGTCGGCACAGCAGAGTCCAGGAATCCAGCCGGGCCTGGGCGCCCAGCGGGGCGCCGCACCCGCCAACCCGGCACCCGCCGCCCTGCGCCGTGAGCTGTACACATCGCGCTCCCGGAAGCTGCTCGACGCCGTGGGCCGGCTCGACGCGGGACTGGACGAGCAGGCCTGCCGGTCGCTGGCCGAGTGGGTCCGCGAGCAGTACACGACGGCGTACGGCTCGGTGCCGCTCGGCTTCGTCGCCCGCTGCCATCTGGGCCCGCCGTACGTCGACCACCAGCTGAACCTCTTCCACGTCATCGTGCGGCACTTTGCCCCGGCCGAGCCGATGCCCGAGCCGTTCTCGGCCGCCCGCATGCTCGCCCGCTCCGGCGGCTACGCGTACGTCGAGGTCTACGACGACGGCCTGATCCTGCCCGTCCTGGACGACGGCACCGTCGTCCGCCCCTGACCCCCGACCCCTGCCCGCTCACCCCGCAGCACTCGAACGGAGTTCCGCATGTCCGAGGTCGACTACACACTGCGCCGCCAGGTGCAGGAGGTCAGCAACCTCGTCATCAGACTCAGCGAACAGGTCGGCTCCGTCTCCGGCCAGGTCTCCACCGTCGAGGCCAACCAGCACCAGACCCGCACCGAACTCCAGCAACTGCGCGACGAGTTCCTCGCCTTCGTCCAGCAGGCGCAGGCCACCGCGAACGTGCAGCGCGCCGAGACCCGCATCGGGGCCATCGAGGACAAGATCGACCACGAGTTCGGCCACCACAAGACGGTCCGCCGTACCGCGGTCGGCATGCTCCAGGCCTTCGACATCGGCCTGGTGTCGGAGGACAACGTCCGGATGGTCGGCGACCAGCTGATGCTCCAGACCCCCCGCTACTGGCTCGCCCCCGCCCTGGTCGCCCTCGCCTCCTGGTCCGCCGACGACCGCACCCTGTGCGAGCGCGCGGTCGACGAGGCGTTCCGCCGCTCGCCCGACCGCACCTCCCTGTTCTTCGCGCTCGTCCTGCGCCGCCAGGGCCGTGCGGAGGGCGCCGTACGCTGGCTGCGCCACTACCTCCTCGCCCAGGACCCGGCCGCGCTTGGCCGCGAGTTCGCGGTCATCCTGGAGGCCATCGCCCAGGGCGCGTTCGGACTGGTCGGCCGCGAGCTGCTGGACCGTACCCTCGCCGAGTGGCGGAACCAGCTGATGGACAGCGCCGACGCACAGGCCAAGCAGGTCCGGCGCTGGCGCGACGAGCTGGAGTCCCTGCGCGGTCCGTCCCAGGCGGCCGAGTTCCCGCGCCTGGCCGCCCTGTCCCCGCAGTGGCTCACCCTCGACGGCGTGCTCTCCTCGGCGCGCGGCCAGCAGCCCGTGCTGGACAAGTACCGGGCCATCATGGAACGCGAGTTCCAGCCGTCCGAGCGCATCGAGGACGCCGTCGACGACATCCTCGACCGGCTGGTCTCCGAGTACGACAACGAGGAGCTGCCGCTCCGCCGCGACCTCGCCTTCAACCAGGCGGTGGTCGACCACGACGGCGACCTCACCTCCGCCCGCAAGACCGCCGACGCGGACGCGGCGTCGTACGAGGAGACCCTCGACTACCTCACCGTGCAGACCACGGCCGCGCTCAACCCGCAGGCCATCGGCACCTCACCGGCCACCCAGCGGCTCTCCGTGGCGGCCTGCCACGAGTGGTTCCGCCAGGCGCACGCGGCCCACACCCGCGACTACCGTGCCGCCGTACCACAGGACGTCCAGGCCCAGTTCGCAACGTCGCACTCCGTGGGCTCGCAGCTCTTCCAACTCCCCACCTGGGTCGGCTCCTTCACCCAGCCCCTGGCCACCCTGGAGAAGTCCCTCAGCGACCACTGGGACCGCTACACGGGCCCGTTCGTCGAGGCGCTCGCCTTCCCGTGGCTGAAGAAGGTGGCCCCGCTGGCCGGAGTCGTCGCGGCCATCCTCCTCTTCCTCGCCGGCAGCTTCCCCCTCTTCGCGATCGGCTCCGCGGCCATCGTCGCCCTGGTCTGGGGCCTGATCCTGCGCAACCAGGCCCAGACCGCGAAACGAGCCCAGGACGCGGCCCGCGAACTCCTGACCCGCGCCAAGACGGAGTCCCTGCACCAGCTACGAGGCGCCTCCGCCGAACTCACCGACTGGTACGAGAAGTTCACCTCCGCCGACCAGACGGAGACAAAGGTCCGCGAACTGATCGCCACGCTGCCTACGGCGGGCGGGGGTGCTTCGCCGTTCGAGGGGCGGACTGTGGGGAAGGAGAGCGGGGCTGCGGGGGCGGTTGGGGAGGAGGCTGGGCCGGGGGCGTCGGCTCGCGCGGACTCCTCGTCCGAGCCCCACTGGGCCGCCGCTCCCGGGCCCGGTACCGGTGGGGAGGCCGCGTCTGCGGAGTCGCCCCAGAGGGACGCCGTACCCCCGGCCCACTGGGCCGCCGCTCCCGAGCCCCGGACGGGCGAGGACGCCGCGCCTGCGGACTCGGCCCAGGAAGACGCCGTAGCCCCGGCCGCCCCCTGGCAGTCCGCGTCCGAGTCGTCGTCCCGTAAGGAGTCCGGGCCGGAGGCCAAGGCCGGTCAGGAGAACTCGTCCGAGTCTCAGGAGGACAGCGCCCGATGAGTACGCCACCGCCGCCCGCTCAGCAGCCCGGTCCGACGCCGCCCGCGTCGGACGAGTCGCCATGGGCGAACGCCACGCGCCCCGCGTCGCCCGAGGCGGGGACCGTGCCGCCGTCAGGGAGCAGCACGGCAGGCCCGTCGGCGACCGCGGCCCAGCGGTCCTGGGCCGCGACCGGGCAACCCGCGGCCACGGTGCCGGGCCAGGGAGCTGCGGTGCCTGCGCAAGGGGCAACCCCGGCGGCGTCCTGGGCCGCCGCCCCGCAGTCCGCTGCAGGCGGCACCGCACCCCAGGGAGCCACCCCGGCGGCGCCCTGGGCCGCCGCCCCGCAGTCCGCCGCCGCCCCCCATGCCGCCCAGCCCAGCGGCAGTGGCCCCGTCTCCCCCTGGGCCGCCTCCGCCGACTCCGGTCGCGCTCAGTCCTCCCCGTGGGCCGCGCAGCGCCGCCCGCAGCAGGAGCGGGTCACCAGCAGGCTTCGGCGGGTCGTGGAGGGGCTGCCCGACTGGGAGCCGCTGCCGCCGGGCGAGACCCTCGTACGCCGGCCGGGCAGCACCGCATGAGCGGTCTGTGGGGCGACGGCGGCCCCTACCAGGCCTGGGTCGGCTTCCTGCGCCGCTGGGCGGCCCTGGAGCCCGCCGACCCGGCCGTGCTGCCCGCGCTCGCCGAGGAGCAGTACGACGGCGACACCTGGGCCCGGCTGACCGAACACCTCACCGGCGCCCTGAACACCCGCCTGGTCGCCTGGGCCGAGCACCTGGTCCGCGCTCTGAACGAGGCCCGGGACGACTTCAGTTGGGGCCGTGAACTCGCCCAGGCCCGCACCGGTCTGCACAGCATCCGCGGGCTGGCCGCCCACCCCGGCCTCCCGGCGTCCCTGCGCACCCGGCTGACCGAACTGGTCGACAACCAGATCACCGAGGTGCAGGCCCAGCTGGAGCGGAACCTGGACGCCGAGATCCGGCGCGGCACCGACCCCCGCCTGGTCGACCGCCGCCGCCGCACCCTGCGGGACAACGCGCTGACCGCCACGCTGACCGTACGACCGGCCGGGGACGCATGGTCGTACGACCCCGCGGCACCGCCCCGACGGCGCATCGTGCCCGGCTGAGGCGCGGCCCGCCCGCAACCCGTCCCGATCCGTCCCGCCCCGAAGAAGGTCCGAGAAGGCCCGCATGTCGAACTACGCCGAGAGCCTCAGCCACCTCGACAGCTACATCTCCGCCCGCGTCCCGGTCATCGCGATGCGCACCATAGAACAGCAGCGCGCCCTGCGCCTGTTGCGCGAGGCGGCCACCCAGTCCCGGCGCAGCAGCATGCCGTTCTGGATCTACACCCGGGCCACCGGCCTGCGGGATCTGCGCACCAACGCGCCCGTGCAGGACGACCGTTCGCTCGCCGGCGCGATGGACTTCGCGGCCGCCCAGTTCGGCAGCCGCGCCAACGCCACGGTCGTCTTCGTCGACCCCGACGAACTCGAGTCGGACACCCCGGTCACCCGCCACTTCGCGGAACTGGCCCGCCTGGCCGACAGCAACATGGGCAGCATCGTCCTGATCACGGACACCCCCATCTGGAGCGGCCTGCAGCGCCTCGGCATGAGCCTGCGCCTGGACCTGCCCGACTCCGAGGAGATGTACGGCATCCTCAGCGGCTTCCTCGGCGACCACCACGGCCACATCCCCATCGAGTGGACCGAGGAGGACGCCCGGCGCGCGGCCGAGTTCCTGAACGGCGTCACCGAGGCGGAGTGCGTCAACCTCATGGCGACCATCGCCGCGAAGGGCGCCATCCGCCGCGAGGACGTCCTCGGCCTCGCCCAGGCCAAGGACCGCATCTTCAGTGACCTCACCGGCCTGGAACGGGTCCACCTCAAGCAGAGCGACTACGCCATCGGCGGTCTGACCGGCCTGCGCACCTGGCTGGAACGCAAGCACGACATGATCTCCCGCGACCTGCGCCACACCGCCCTGCGCCCGCCCCGCGGAGTCCTCCTGGTGGGCGTCCCCGGCTGCGGCAAGTCGCTCTCCGCCAAGGCCATCGCCCACGACTGGCAGCTGCCCCTCTACCGCCTCGACATGGCCAGCATCCACGGCAAGTACCTCGGCGAGTCCGAGGGCCGCTTCCGCGAGGCCCTGGCGATGGCCGACCGAGTGGCCCCCTGCGTCCTGTGGATCGACGAGATCGAGAAGGGCCTGGCCGGACGGGACGACATGTCCGGCGTCCCGCAGCGCATCATCGGCCAGTTCCTGTACTGGCTCCAGGAGTCCCAGTCCCGCGCGTTCGTCGTGGCCACCGCCAACGACATCCGCAGCCTCCCCCCGGAACTGCTGCGCAAGGGCCGCTTCGACGAACTCTTCTTCGTGGACCTGCCCGACGCCCAGGACCGCAAGGAGATCATCCGCATCTACCACCACCGCTACCTCCAGGCCGACCCCACCCCCGAGCAGCTCGACCGCCTGGTCGACCTCTCCGAGGGCTTCGCCGGCTCCGACATAGAGGCCGCCCTGCACGACGTGGGCGAGGAGGCGGTGCGCCGCGGCGGCATCGCCCAGCTGAAGGACTCGTACGTCATGGACACCTTCGCCCAGGTACGCCCGCTCAGCGTCAGCAACCCCGAGCAGATCGAGGAGATCCGGGCCTGGGGCCGCGAACGCGCGGTACCGGCGGGCCGGGCGGCGGTGACGCCGGTGCCGGGGGACGGCGGCCGGACCCGACGCATCGTCTTCATGGACGAATGACGCATGTGACCCCAGGGATCGGTGGGCTGACTGGTTCCGGCACAGGAATGTCGTCCATACTGCCGCCGTGGAGCAGCGCATAGGATCGAGCAGCAAGCCCGTCGAGGGCGAGCCCGTGACGGGCGCCGGATTCGACCCGGCCTTCATCCCCGGGATCACCGGACCGGCGGCGAAGTCGCAGCCGGAACCGGAGCCGGAGTCCGAGTCGGAGCCGACGGCACCGGAGCCCGCCGAGGAGCCGGAGCCGAAGGCGGAGACGCAGACGGCCGAGGCACCGGCAGAGCCGGAGGAGGAGAAGGAGGCGCCCGAAGACGGCCCCGTCTTCGAGGCCTCCGACCGCCGCGCCAAGTTCGTCGCCGACCACCGCGGGGTCCGGCTCAGCCTGGACGAGGAGAACTGCGAGTTCCGCTGGAACGAGATCGCCGCGGTCGAGACGGAGTCCCCCCGCTTCGGCAAGCGTTTCACCATCACGGTGCACACCCCTGACCGCCGCTGGTACCCGATCGAGATCGAGGCGACGGCCAGGGCGCGCTTCAAGGAGTGGGAGGACGAGCTGGACGCGGTCCTCGACGCGTACTTCGAGGAGGCCTAGCCAGGCCTAGCCGCAGTACTGGTCGGCCTTCCCGATCGACCGGTACATGCAGTCGGAGTTCTCCAGCAGCTGCAACACCGCATCCTTGTTCCGGGACGTCTCCCGCTCGATGACCTCGTCGGGCGGGTAGAACCCACCCCCCGAACTGGATGTCGGATACATCTCGAAGGTGTAGTCGAAGATCTTGTGCACGCCCCACAGGTAGTCGTCGATCGACCCGTCGGTGATGTACAGATCGCTCGACTGCTCGGGCGTGTACCCGTTGCTCGCGGCCATCTTCTGCCCCACGGCCTTGAAGGCGGCGGCGTCATCCGCGGTCATCCCGGTGGCCGTGTCCGAGTACGTGTACCCGAACGGCCACAACACCAGCTCGCTGTAGGTGTGGAAGTCGATCCCGGCCTTGATCTGCTGCTTGCCCCCGACGACCCGGCTGCGCACGAAGTCGGAGACGACCTTCACCTCGGGCGCGGACTCGGCGGCGGAACCACGGTAGGTCTCGGAGGACGTCGACCCCGACGACCCGCCACAGCAGCCCCACTTGTAGTTCCAGTTCCGGTTCAGGTCGGTCCCGACGTACGACGACCCTGAGTTGGGCTGCCGGTTCTTCCGCCACGACCGGTACGCCCCGGTGGCGATGTCGTACTCGCCGCCGTCCGGGTTGAGATCCGGGACGATCCATATCTCCCGGCTGTTGACGAGATTCGTGATCCGGGAGTCGCTCCCGTACCCGGCGCCGAACTCACGCAGCAGATACAGCGCCATCTCGACGGTCAGATGCTCACGAGCATGCTGATGGAAGGTGAACAGCACCTCCGGCTCGTCCTCGTCGGTCCCGACGTTGTCACTCACCTTGATGGCGACGATGTCCCGCCCCTGGTACGACTTCCCGATCACCCGCTTGCTCATGATGTTCGGGTAGGCGGCGAGCCGCTGGTCGATCTCGGCGTTCATCTCCGCGTAGTTGTGGTACTTGGAGTCGGCGCTGGGGAAGTCGTACAGCCGGGCCCCGGACCGCTCGGGTGCCGCGCCCAACGGACTGACGTCATAGCCGAGTTTCCGCAGCTTGCCGATCTGCTCGGCCCGCCCGGACACGACGACGGTCTCCTCGTCGGCCTCGTCGACGGTGACGCCGGCCTGCTGAATGGCCGTACGGGTCACGGGATTGGTGCTCTGATGGATCTCGTACTGCCGGATGTCCTCACCGGACGAGGGGGCCTTCCGGACGCTCTCGGCGGTGGCGTGCGTGGCGGTGGCCGACACGGGGGCGGCGAGGGCGAGGGCCAGCAGCGCGCCGAGTGCGGCGGTACGTCTGCCGCCGCGCGCGCCGGAGCCGCGGATGCGAAGTCGCATGAACTCTCCTTGGGTCTCCAGGAATTCCGGGGTCGCCGGAAGTGGGGAGTGGAGCTGGGGGGTGCTTCAGTGCGACGTGCGGGGTGCGATGTGCGATGTGCGATGTGCGGGGTCGTGGTGCGTGTTGCTGTGGGGCCGCTGTGCGGGGTTGGCGCTCATGGTGAAGCGTTGGCATGGTCAGGTCAAGGGTGCGTCAAAGCGACTACGGCGGGAATGCGCCGAAGCAGCCGTCACTTGAAGGGCACGGTGAGCCAGGGACTGCCCGGCTCGGACATCAGAACCCGATGGACGTCGACCATGTCCGTGTACCAGCTGCCGAACTCCTCGTCGTCGAAGTGCAGACAGCGCCCGAGGATGTACCCGGCGGCGAAGTCCTGCCAGGACTTGTACGACCGCGCGGCGGCCCGCCCGGCCTCGATGACGGCGGACTCGGCCTCCGGCAGCGAGCAGTACCGGGCTCCCAGCCCCCAGCGAGCCATACCTGACGCTCGCCCGAAGTTCCATGCGTCGACGGAACTGACGAACCGGTTCTCGTCGAGGATGCCGTCGGCGCGGAAACGTGCCTCGTAGCGGGTGATGCGCCCGACGAGAGCCTGGACGCCCTTGATGCGGGCCTCGGTCTCCGCCTCGGGGACGGTGGGGGTGGAGGTGACCCCGTCGGGAGTGATGACGATCTCTCCATCCGACCGACCGCGCAGCACCCGCGCAACCGCGTCACGCCAATAGCCGGTGTCGACATGACCGCCGAAGTCACGAGCGATGGTGCGACGCAGCCCGAGGGCGAACTCCCAGACGGGATTGGCGCCATCGGGGTCGAGCAGGGCGCGCTGCTGCTCCTGCCACCCCTCGCGACTGGTGACGCCCCACCACTCGCGAAGCAGCTTGCGCTCCGACGGATAGCCGTTGCCGTGATAGGCCATGGCGTTCCAGGCCAGCCCGTCGCGCACGATCAGCAGCGCGCCGCAGGCCAGCCCTCGCGCGACGGGCCCCTCCAGGGGACCGCCGAGCCGGAGCGTGAGCACCCTCGCCCGGTCCAGGGGACCCTCCGCCCGCTCACTGTGCTGCGCCCACACGGCGGAGTGCGGCGGCGCGGAGGGCAGGAACGCCTCGCACGGAGTACCGGGATTGACCACGATCATGGCCGGATCACTCGGCGCCCACACCCGGGCGAACCACCCGAGCTTCTGCCAGTCGAGCACCCGGTGCGGGTCCGGCGCGGGCAGCATCCCCTCCGTATACACGGCCCAGATCCGGCCGCCGGCGACCCGAGGATCGTGCCCGAAGACGGGCTGGATCCTGCTGGGTTCAGCATCGGCCCCGTCGCGCCGTATCTCGAAGTACAGGCGACTGTCGGCGAGGGTGTCGAAGTAGGCTGCCCAGTCCTCGCGCGACTTGGCGTCGAAGAGGGCCTGCTCGATGTCTGACGGGGGAGTCCAGGCAGGCGGCGTCGGGGCGGGCGGAGTCGAGGCCGGCGGAGTCGCAGGCCCGAACCCTGCGGGTGGCGGACCGAACGACATGGCTTGCCCTTTTCAACTTATGGCCGTCTGAGGCGACTTGACTTGCCCGGTCATGCTATGTGACGCGGGGGCGGTGGCTTCAGCGGGGCGGTAGGAGTGGCCCAGACCACGCCGTTTTCCAGGAAGTAACCCTCAAACGGAACGCGGGTGACCCGCCTTCTTCAGGGCTTCGATGAAGGGGGTGAAGGCTCCGGGTGGGAAGGTGAGGGTTGCTCTGGCCGGGGTCTTTGAGTCGCGGATGGCTATGTGGTCGGGGCGCGTCGCGATTTCCACACAGTTGTTGCCGTCGCCGCTTCCCGAGAAGGACGATCTCCGCCAGTTGTCAGGGGCCACGGTGTGCCTCACAACTCTTTCGCTAGCTTGTGGATGAAGTCACGCGACCGCTCGGGGGCGAGTGACACAGCCTCCACCTTACGGAAGAGCGTTCGAAACGCACCGAGCTGGGCTTCGGAGTCGATGAACCCTGCGCCATGAGGGGCATCACGCACTGCTGTGTCCAACCTGGGTACGGCACCACCCACGTACATCATGGCGTTCGTGGCTCCGGCGAAGCCGTCCAGGCTGAACGGGATGACTCGCACGGTGATGTGGGGCACTTCGGAGAACCCCAGGATGCGATCGAGCTGAGCGCGCGTGGCGGCCCGGTCTCCGACCCTGATGCGCAGGGCTGCCTCGTGGATCACGGCCTCGTAGGGGGTGCAGGCCGGCTCCTCGATGATGACCTTTCGCTCCATCCGGTGACGGACGCGCAACTCGAGGTCCTTCTCAGGGAGTTCAGGGACCCGGTACGAAAAGATGGCACGTGCGTAGTCATCCGTCTGGAACAGGCCCGGTACGTGCAGGAACTCCACGTCGAGGCGATACGAAGAGTGGTACTCCAACTCGGCGAGATCCAGGAACGACGTTGGCAGCAGCCCCCGGTACTCCTCCCACCAGCCCGAGGTCCGGTCGGTTGCCATCGTCACCAACGCCTCGACCAACTCCGCGTCCGTACACGAGTAGTGAGCAGCGAGTCGTCGTACACGCTCCTCGCTCACGCCCGCCGTGCCGAACTCGATCTGGCTGATCTGAGCCGAGTCCGTCCCGAGCAGCGCGGCGGCTTCGAGCCCTTTGAGTCCGGCGGCCTCGCGTAGTTTCCGCAGCTCAGACCCCAGACGTGTCTGGCGTGCCGTGGGCTGTTTCCTGCGCGCCATGTCTTCCTCCTCGCCACTAACTTCCCTGGAACAGAACCTCGTTCGAGGGGCAGATTACGGTAGCGACTTGCATGGTCCCAAATTGTGGCTCTACCGTCAGTGATGCAACGAACACGTAGCGGAAGCGCACTGCTCCGTCGTGCCGTGACGGTTGCGGCAATGCCACCGCGCGTGAAATCCCCTTCCTCTGAACGGAGTTGACTCATGCCCGAAACCTGGGACTACACCCTCTACATCCCGAACGACCTCAGAGCGGTGACCGTCTGCCGTCGCACCCTGCGTCTGATCCTGACGCTGCACGGGCTGACCGGTCTGGTGGACACGGCGGAGCTGCTCGCGACGGAGCTGGTCTCGAACGCGGTACGGCACACGAAGGGGCCGGCTGCGCTGAGGGTGCGCCGCTCCCCGGAGGGCGTGGTGTGGATCGGGGCGTGGGACACGGACCCCGGGCCGCCGGAGCCTCCGCGACCGTTGGAGCAGGTCGCCGAGCTGGAGGAGGGGCGGGGGTTGGCACTGATCCGGGCGTGCGCGGACTACTGGGGCTGGCAGCCGTCGGCCAGGTTCGGCAACCGGGGCAAGTTCGTGTGGTGTGAGCTGGGGGCGGCGTGATGGTGGGTTCGTCGCACGAGGCGCCGCACCGGATCTTCCAGAAGGATCCGGCGCTGCTGACCAGGGCCTTACAGCGGGTGCTGCACGTGCACTTTCCATCTCGACGCGCCGGTCGTGCAGGCTCGTTCCAGTGCTGCGATGCCGTCCAGGCTTTCCTGGACACGCTGCGGCAGGGTGTGGGTGCGCGCGAGGTCCAGGCATGCGTGCCAGCAGCGGCGGGCGGCCTCCCACTCCCCGAAGTGATGGTGGGCCCGGGCGGTGGCCGCCAGGCAGTCCGCCTCGCCACCGTGATCGCCCAGCTGACGGCGTATCGCCATGGCTTCGTCCAGGGCCGCGAAGGCCTCGTCACGCAGGCCCAGGTTCTGCAGCGCGGAGCCGTAGTTCGTCAGGCCTGTGGCGAGTGCTGTGGGTCGCGCCTGGCTCCGCAGCAGCGGGATGCGCCTACGATGCTGTTCCGCGGCACCGCTGAAGTCCCCGGCCAACTGGAGTGCGTCGGCGATCCTGCCGAGTAGGAGGGCTTCGCTGCCGGGGCTGTCCGTCCTGCGGTACAGCTCCTGCGAGCGCAACGCGTAGGCCAGGGCTTCTTCCGCCCGGCCGGCCTGAGTGTGGAGTGCCGCCATGTTGCCCAGGATCGATGCCTGGGCGGTGATGTCTCCGGCCCGCTCGAAGAGGTCCAGGGAGATCTGCAGGTTTTCCAGGCACTCGTCGTTGCGGTAGGCCATGCCGTGCGCGACGGCGAGACGGCGGTACAGCCAGGCCTGCCCCACGGTGTCGTCACCTTCCACGGCGATGGCCAGGGCGGCCTGGAGACAGGTGTCCCACTCACCGGTCCACCAGTACGTGTCCGCGTACCCGAACAGACCGACGGCGAGGCGCCAGGCCACGTCGGAGCGGCCGAGGGAACCGGCCCTGCCGATTGCCTGCCGGATGGCGGGCAGCTCCCGCACGTACCACCGCAGAGCCTGCTGGGCGTCCCCGAAGTCCGGAACGGGTTCGTCCGGCTGCTCGTCCAGCGGGGGAGGCGGCTGCGTCTCGCCGACGGTCACCCTCGATGCCTTCTCCACCGCAGCCACGTACCAGGACAGCAGCCGGAGCGAGGCGTTCGCCCGCTCCCGCGGGGCCTCCTCCGCCGCGGCTCGTTCGACGGCGTACTCGCCGAGAAGATCGTGGAAGGCATACCGGTCGGGCGTCGGGCACTGCACGAGGTGGACGTCGGCCAGGAGGTCCAGGAGGCGGGCGGCCTCCCGCACCGGGAGGCCGAGCAGCGCCGCCGCAGAATGCGGTGTCAGCTCATGCTCGGGCCACAGTCCCAGCAAACGGAAGGCTCGGGCGGCCGCCCGCTCCTGGGGCTTCTCGCTGTCGCGCATGGCGACGTAGCTCATGGCGAACGTCGCGTGGACGTCGAGACCACCGACGCTGAGTTCCCGCAGACGGCCGGAGCCGGACGACAACTGCCGTGCGAGCAGGGCGAGCGGCCATGCCGGCCGGGAGGCCAGCCTGCCACCCACGACGCGCAACGCCAGCGGCAGCCCGCCGCACACAGCCAGGATGTCGGCGGCTGCGGCCGGTTCCTCCAGTACGCGCCGGCCTCCGCAGAGCGCGGCCAGAAGCATCTCCTGGGCATCGGCGTCGAGGGGCGTCAGCGGCACGAGCGTGGCATCCGGCAGGTCCGCGAGGGTATGGCGGCTGGTGACCACCACGGCGCAGCTGCCGCTGCCCGGGAGCAGCGGCGTGACCTGAGCGGCATCTCGCGCATTGTCGAGCACCAGCAGCATCCGGCGTTCCGCCATGACCGTACGGAAAAGCGCCGCGCAGTCGTCCGTGTCATCGGGAAGGGACTCCGCGCGCACTCCGAGGTCCGACAGGAACCGTGCGAGCAGGTCGCGGGGGCTGCGCTCCCGGCCTGGGCTGAAGCCGCGCAGGTCGGCGTACAGCTGGCCGTCCGGGAAGTCCTCGTGCAGCCGGTGCGCGACATGGACGGCCAGGGCCGTCTTGCCGATGCCGCCCATTCCGGAGACGACGACCGGTCGGGGGCAGTGGCCGAGTGGCTGCCTCCCGGCGTCGGCGCCCGGGCGGAGCAGCGTTGTAAGAGTGGCGATCTCCCTGTCCCGGCCGGTGAAATAACCAACGTCCGCAGGAAGTTGGCGCAATGGCCGACGTTCGGGCTGGGAGACGGCGGCGGACGCGGGCGTCGGCACAACGACGGTGCCCTCGTCGGCGAGTACGTCCTGGTGTGTCGCCCGGACAGCGGCGGACGGCTCGACGCCCAGTTCCTCCACCAGGCTCCGGCGCAGCCGCACGTACACCTGCAGTGCCTCCGCCTGCCGGTTCGAGCGGTGCAGGGCGAGCATCAGCTGGCGGTGGAACGCCTCCCGCAGCGGGTGCTCGGAGGCGAGTGCCGTCAGCTGCGGGACCAGCTCGTGGTGCCTACCGAGAGCGAGGGCCGCGTCGAACCCCCACTCCAGCACCTGGAGCCGGGTTTCCACAAGCTGCTGGACCAGCCGAGCCTGCGGCTCGGCATCCGCGAAATCGGGAATGTCAGCCAGCGGTTGCCCGCGCCACAGCGCCATGGCGTCGGCGCTCCGGCGTGCCGCCGTGTCCCAGTCCTGCTGCAGGTACGCCCGGCGGACGGCACTCACATGGGCCTCGAAGACGTCGACATCGAACTCCCCATCGCCGACGTGCAGCCGGTATCCGGGCGGCTCCGCCGCGAGCCGTCGCGCATCGTCACCAAGAGACGCCAACTGTCGTCGCAGTCGCGCCACGTGGTTGGCGAGGGAGGCGTCGGCGGTCGCCGGGGGATTAGGCCCCCACAGAGCCTCTTTCAGGCCGTCCTTCGACATGGTCCGGTTGCGGTGAAGCAGGAGCGCGGCCAACAGAACGCGGACTTTGCCGGCCCCCAACGGTCGTTCCTGTATCCCGTCGTGGACCATCAGCGGACCGAGCAGTCCGAACGTCGGCATCGCACCCCCCTTACCCCTCGCCACATGCTAAACAGCGCCCGCCCTTTCCTGGTGATCGGCGCCCCGGGCGCTGTTGATTCGCTGTTGTCCGTCTGTTGTCCATCTGTTGTCGATGCCCGGCAGTGTGATATCGGCGACTCGACGCCGGATACACGTACTTGGGGGGAAACAGCGCATGAAACGCGCTCTTGTCATCTTGGGCATGACAGCCGTGTCCGTCCTGGGCCTGATCGGAAACGCGCCTTCCGCGGGCGCGGCGGACGGCTGGTGCAGCACTACGACGTCCGTGTGGGAGGACTCCGGCCGCTTCATCCAGCCGGCCACGAGCAGCGGCTCGACCTCCTGCATCATGGGCCGCGGATCCAGCGGGTCGGCGGTGGCGGAGCTGCAGCGCGCGCTCGTCAACTGCCATGAGCTGGACACGGGAGGCATCGACGGTGTCTACGGCGCCCAGACGGAGAGCGCCGTACGTTCGATCCAGACCCGCATCGGGCTCAAGCCCGACGGCATCTACGGGCCGGACACCCGGTTGCACGTCTTCTGGCAGTACTACTGGAACGACGGCGACGTGACGTGCAGCTTCCTGTAGGCGGCAGCTCCCAGTACCAGGCCCACCGGCCACCAACACCTCCAGCATCCTCCTGAACCAGCAACGGAGAACAGAACAATGAAGCGCACGCTTGCCGCCCTCGGCGCGGCCGCAGCCGTGTTCGGCGGCATGGTCAGCATCGCCCCCAGCGCCTCGGCGGCCGACGGCTGGTGCACCACGACCATCGGCGTGGACCGGGGCGGCTACCACACCCTGGTGCCCGCCACCAGCAGTGGCTCCACCTCCTGCCTGATGGGGAAGGGCTCCAGCGGCGAGGCGGTGGAGGCCCTTCAGCTCGCCCTCGTCATCTGCCACGGCCTGGACACCGGCGGCATCGACGGCGTCTATGGCGGGCAGACCGTGGCCGCCGTACGCACCCTCCAGTCCCAGACCGGCCTCTACCCCGACGGCGTCTACGGTCCGGACACCCGCGGCAAGGTCTCCTGGCGGTGGTACGCGTCCCAGGGCGTCGGCGCGACCTGCGCCCGCCTCTGAGGTTCAGCGAGTCCGTGACTTCAGCCGTACGACACTGCGCTCGACCGGTGCACGGTCCACGGACAGTCCTCGGCTGACGGTGCGGTCGGGTCGGCGTGGGGGTGCCGACGGAGATAGCGAAACCGGCAGCGACACGCTGATGCGGCGGGGAGCTTGCGGCGTCGTTGACCCTCACGGGTGGCGACAAGCTTGATTCCCCACTTGACCAGGGCGTGAGGCAGATCGAGTGCGGCAGCATGGAGAACCAACGAGGCTCCTGTGCCAGAGAGTTGAGACGTCGAACATTTTCCTCAACGGCACGGGAGCCTCGTGCGTCGTGGACACCGACCACCTCACCCGATCAGTGGCCTCCCACTCGTTGGCGCTGTTCGCCGAGACCGTCACCGGAACGGGATGTTGAGCCAGGGACTCTCCCCGGCGGTTCCGTCGCAAACTCAACTGGACGGCGTGACCGGGGACCGCATGCCGAGCCACTGCTCGGCGCCCCAGGCCTCGAACCGCTCTACCTCAGTGAACCCGAGCTTCGCCGCGAGACGCATCGAGCCGACGTTGGCGGTCTGGGTGGTGAGCACCACCGGCTCGCCGGGAAGCGCGTCGGCGAGCCAGCCGAGTGCCGCCGCGCACGCCTCGTAGGCGTACCCGAATCCCCACGCCCGCGGCAGGAACAGGTAGCCGAGATCGGCCTTCCCCGCGGCAGCCGGGCGACGGTGCCCCGTTGCTCTCCTGAGCAGGATCTGGCCGATCATCGACCCGTCGAGGTCGACGACGAAGCTCCCGGGCCACCGCTCGGGCGCCCGGGGCATCTCGCGCTCAAGCTCGTCACGCGGTCGAGGGCCGCCGAGGTAGGTGTGCACCTCTGGCGAGGCGAGCAGCTCGATGAACGCCGCACGGTCCCGGGTCTCGGGCTCACGGAGCACGAGCCTCTCGGTCCTGATCGGCTCAGGCGGCCAAGTCACGGGTCCCAGATCTTCCATCCGCGCACGCTAACAGGTGGTCAAACCAACCGAACGGGGAACGCTTGACTCCACCTGGATCCGAACCCCAAACAGCACCTAGCGCGCCACGCGGTAGCGGAGGTAGACGACTCTCGAGCTGAAGGTGCGGGTCTCGACGAGTTCGAGATCCACCCGGCGCTCGCGTCGGGGAAAGAACGGAGTGCCACCGCCCACCAGCACCGGGTAGACCATGGCCCGGTACTCGTCGATCAGACCCGACGCGGCCGCCTCGGCGGCGAGAGTCGCGCCGCCGATCGCGATGTCGCCCTCCCCCGGCTCGGCTCGCAACCGCTCGATCTCCTCCGCAAGGCCGGCGGAGGCCAGGCGGGCGTTGCCCTGCACCGCCGACAGCGTGGTCGAGAACACCACCTTTGGCAGCGGCTTCCAGAGCGCGGCCCACTCGAGCTCTGAGTCGTCGAGCGATGGATCCTGGTCGGCGGTCTCCCAGTACAGCATCGTCTCGTACAGCCGTCGTCCCAACAGGTGGACGCCGACCTCTTGAATCTCGTCGATCCAGAAGCGAAAGACATCCTCGACGGGCGCCGTCCAGTCGAAGCTGCCGTCCGGCCCGACGATGTAGCCGTCAAGTGAGATGCCCATCGAGTAGGTCAAGCTGCGCATCGGAAGTCCTCCTCGGTGACGGGTTCGACAGTACGACCGCCGGACGCCGCAGGACTCATCGCGACTCGCGCGGCGGAGCTGTTCGTCGGGACCGTCACCGGAACGGGATGTTGAGCCAAGGGCTGCCGGGATCTGACATCAGGATCCGGTGGGCCTCGACCATGTCCTGATACCAGTCCCCGAACTCCTCCTCATCGAAGTGAAGGCAGCGCCCGAGGATGGAGCCGGCGGAGAAGTCCTGCCACGACTTGTAGGAATGGGAGGCGGTCCGCCCCGCCTGGATGACGGCGGACTCGGCCTCCGCGAGTGTGCCGAACCGGGCACCGAGCCCCCATCGGGCCATCTTCGAGGCGCGCCCGAGATCCCAGGCGTCGACGGACGACACGTACTGGTTCTCGTCGAGCACGCCGTCGGCACGCATCCGGGCCTCGTAGCGGGTGATGCGCCCGATGAGTCGCTGCACGCCCTCGATGCGGGCCTCGACCTCGGGCTCGGGTCGGGGATCCGTTGTGGTGACGCCGTCTTCGGACACCACGATCGAGCCCTCGGACTTGGCCCGGATGAGGTTGGCGGCGGCCTGCCGCCAGTACCCGAGGTCGACGTGCCCGCCGAAATCCCGGGCGATGCTCTGGCGCAGACCGAAGGCGAAATCCCAGACCGAGCTGTGCTGCTCGCAGGCGAGGAGGTCGCGGAGGTAGTCCTGCCACTCCTCGCGGGTGGTGATGCCCCACCACTCACGAAGCCGTGTCCGCTCACCTGGATATCCCGTGCCGTGCCAGGCCATGGCGTTCCAGAAGGAGCCGTTGCTGACACACAGGAGTGCTCCGCAGGCGAGGCCGTGGGCGACAGAGCCGTGCAGCGGCCCGCCGACGCGGAGGGTACGCAGCCGCAGGGACCGTTTCCGAGCGGGGGCCAACCTCCCGTACTGCGCCCAAGTCGCCGAATGCGGCGGCGCCGAGGGAAGGAAGGCCTCGCAAGGGCTCCCGGGATTGACGACGATCACCGACGGATCAGTCGGCCGCCACACCTTGGCGAACCACTCGAGGTGGTTCCAGTCGAACACCCGGTGGCGCTCCGGCGCGGGCAGCATGCCCTCGGTGTAGACGGCCCAGATCCGCCCGCCTGCGACACGCGGATCGTGTCCGAAGGCGGCGTACGTGGCAGGGGGTGTGGCATCCGCCTTGTCCTTCTGTATCTCGAAGAACAGCCTGTTCTGCGCCAGCGTCCCGAAGTACGCAGGCCAGTCCTCGCGCGACTTGGCCTCGAAGAGCGCCTGCTCGATATCCGTTGGCGGTGTCCACGTAGGCGATATGGGAGGACCGAAACCTGCGGGTAGCGGACCGAATGACATCAGACGCCCTGCCCTTTGTCCGTTATAGGCGTGTGCCCCCTCCCTCAGCCGTGGAGATGGGGATATCGGGAAGTCATGCTTTTCGTCTGGCATCGCACCGATCAGTATCAGCGGGACGCCCGGTTGGCCTGACGGGATCAGCTCTTAGGGATTGGAATCTGCTGGAGATGCAGGATAATAAGATCAAAATCCGAAAGCGCCTTGAGGCAGAATTCCTGATCCTGAACATTAATGGAGTGCACGATATTCGCAAAAGCGGGATTCTCAAGCCCTTGCGCCTCGCGCAGAATCCGACTCGGCAGCAGGATCCAGTTTCTTCTGGATCTGTCAAGCGTCCATTCGACTTGAGTGGGTAGCCCCTCTACGGCATCTTCGATGAGCTGAGCGATGTCTTCCTGCGGGGATGTGTAGCGCCACCCCATGTAGGGAACCTGGTGATAGCCGTGCACAGGATTATATTCCACGGGAAGTTTAAACCAGGCAAGCTCTCCAAACCTGCTGAGGGTGCGCATTGCCTGCATATTTCGTGTCGACATGAGACGCCCAATCAAATATTACCAGAGGGGGCCGGAGTACCCTCCATCTGTAACTATTAGCTTCTTTCCCGGGTTCGATAGCCGAATTGCCCTTTCGTAGTCCCCGTACGGAATCGGGTTTCGGCTCATTGCCGGGTCGTACACGTACCTTCCGTCCGTGTAGACATCATGGTAGCGATAGGTGGTCAGCTCCTGGCCCATCTTCTCAGGGATTACGATTTCGGGGCTGTTGCGTGCGGTGAAGTTTATTATTTTCCCTTGTCCGCCACCTTCTCGGAGGATGTACTCGGCGATCTCTGAGCAATCAATGTTCCCGCCGATTGGTGCCGCCCTCATGGCCTCCGTTGCTGCTTCGTCGGGAGGGTGGTTCGGATTCGGATCCCGAAAATCAAAGGTCCCTCGTTGGTTTTCCTCGCCAGGGTAATCTGGAGCGAGTCCGAGTGAATCGGAGTATGCGTGAGGATTATGGACGTAGGCGGTGGGGTTTGGGGCTGGGGAAAGTCCGAGCGGGTCGAGGGTGAAGTAACGGGCGGTTTCGGGGTCGTAGTGGCGAAAGTAGTTGTAGTGGAGGCCTGTTTCGGGGTCGTAGTACTGGCCAGGGAAGCGTAGGGGCGTGTAGGCGGCGCTGTTGGCGGCCCACGCCGTCGTTCCCCACAGGGTGCTGCGGGTGCGCCAAGCGATGTCGCCGTGTTCGTCGATGAGTTCGCTCGGGGTGCCGACGAGGTCGGTGACGATGGCGAAGAAGCGGGAGTCGATCTCGTCCTGGGGTGCGTCGGCCGCGGTGATGCGCTCTGTTTGGGTGAGGGGGCGCAGGCCCTGGTGGTCCCAGGTGAGGGTGACCGGGTTGGGGAGGTCTGCGGACGTAGTGGTCTGTTCGCAGAGGGTGGTGCCATCCCAGGTGAAGTCGACGCGTTCCACGCCCGTTTCGCCGTCCGCCGTCATGCGAAGCTTCGCCGTGCGGCGGCCCAGCGGGTCATAGGTGTAGCGCCAGCGGGTGCCGTCGGGGGGCACCACTGACGTCAGGCGGTTCTCGGTGTCCCATTCGTAGCGCCAGGTGTCGGGTTTACGGGACAGGCGGGTCTTCTGACGGAGGGTGATGCGGCCGAGGGCGTCGTGTTCGTAGCGGACGTTGCCGGCGCGGGTGATGCTGGTGCCTGTGTAGGCGCGGGGGCCGACTGCCTCCTGGCCGGGATGGTTGGCCGGCCAGCTCGCCTGTGTCTGGTTGCCCGCCTCGTCGTACGCGTATCGCTCTGTCCACCCCGCCGCATGTACCGCCGTCACCCGGCCCGCCGCGTCCAGGTCGAAGCGGCGGGCGCCGGTGAGCTGGTCGTCGATGCCGATCAGGTTGCCGTCGGCTCGGTAGGTGTACGCCCGGTGTTGGACTGTGCGGCCTTCGGCACCCGTCACCGACAGGGCGGTGAGGCGGCCCAGCGCGTCGAAGGTGTGCTCCAGGGCGATCGTTCCACCGATATGGCGGGACAACTCGCGGCCTGCCTCGTCGTAGGTGAAGTCGATGGTGCGGCCTGAGGCCACCATGCCGGTGCGGCGGCCTGCGGCGTCGTACGTCCAGGTGGTGGTCGCCCCCGTGGGGGTTGTGCGGCCGGTGCGGCGGCCCAGTTCGTCGTAGGTGTACGTCAGGGTGCGGCCGTTGACTGTCTCCGAGTGCAGCCGGCCGTAGCGGTCGCGGAGAAGGGTGAGGGTGGTGCCGTCGGAGCCTGTTGCCTGCGCCAGCTGGTCGGTAAAGTCGTAGGCGTAGGTCGTGATCTGGCCTGCCGCATCCTTGCGAGTCACCTGGCCCAGTTCATTGCGCTCGAAGGACACCACCTCGCCAAGAACGTTTCTGCGCGAAGTGAGACGACTTGCAGGGTCGTATGCGTAGGTCAGGATGCGGTCGTCGAAGTCCGTCTCCACCACTAGGCGGCCCGCCGCGTCGTACTCGTACGTCCACGTCAGGCCCTGTGGGTTGGTGACCTTCGTCAGGCGCAGTTCGCTGTCGTGGTCGAACTCGTAGCGGACCCCGTCCGGGCCCGTGCGGGCCGTCAGCAGGTCGAAGTGGGTGTACTCGAAGCGGGAGACGCCGCCGATCGGGTCGGTGTGGCTGGTGCAGTTGCCCTCGCCGTCGTACGTCCAGGACTCGGAGGTGCCGTCTGCGGTCGTACGGCGGGTCAAGTGGCCCTCGATCGACCATTCCAGCAGCGTCGTTGCGCCGGTGGGGTCCGTGATCGCGGTCGGGCGGCCGAGGGCGTTCCGCTCGTAGCGGGTGGTCGCGCCCAGCGGGTTCGTGATCTCCAGCGGGAGGCCTGCGCGGTCGCAGACGATCCTTGTCGTGTTGCCGAGCGGGTCGGTTACGGAGGTGAGGTGGCCGGCCCCCGTGTAGGTGAAGTGGGTTGTCTGACCCGCCGGGTCCGTCACCGAGGTGCGGTTGCCGCGCTCGTCGTAGGCCTGTCGGAATACCGTGCCGTCCGGGTTGACCACCTTGACCGGTAGACCGAGTTCGTTGTACTCCGCCCTCGCCTCGCGGCCGTCAGGGCGGACGACCGAAGTCAGGTTGCCCTCTTCGTCGTAGCGGAGCGTCGTCGTGTGGCCCAGCGGGTCCGTCTGGAACAGCAGGCGGTTGTAGCGGTCGCGTTGGTAGTGCGTGGTCGCACCGAGGGAGTCGGTCTCCGCGATCACCTGCCAGACGTCGTTGACGAGGTAGCGGCGGGAGTGGCCCTCACCCGTCGTCGCTGTTGTGGTCCGGAGACCGGTTCCCGGGTCCGGGTCCCCGTAGGACAGACGCAGGGCCATGTGTCCCGCCGAGCCGCCCTCGGCTATGCAGCGGTCCCGGTCGTCGTACTCGTACGTGTAGCTGCGGTCGTTCGAGTCCGTCCAAGAGGTCATCCGGCCCGCCTCGTCATACGTGAAGCGGAGTGGGAGGCCGGAGGAGTTGTAGACCTCCGTGAGGTTGCCGTCCGTGTAGCCGTAACGCTTCAGCTCCTCGCCGGTTGCGGCCAGGTGGAAGGCCGTGATGTGGCCGGAGTCCGTGGTGACGTGTACAGCCTGCCCGCTGCTCGCGACGACCGTGATCGGCGTACCCTCCGCGTCGTACTCGAAGGTGATCCAGTTGCCGTTGCGGTCGTCTATCTGCTCCAGCACCGCCAGGTCTTCGCCTCGGTCGGCGAAGTGCCAGGTGCGGTGTGTGCCGGGGTCCGTGATCGTGTAGCCGTCGGCCACGCGGTCGAGCGGCCAGCGGGGGCCGTGGCTGGGGAGGGTGGGCAGGCCGGGGGCCGGGTGCGGGTACGCCAGGAGCAGGCCGTCCTCCGTGACGAAGACGACTCCCTCGGCGTCGATCTCCAGGCGCTGGTCAAGGGTGGAGGACCAGGACGGGCCGAACCAGCGCCCCAGGTGGTAGCCGGACTCCACTCGCCGCTTGAGGATCAGGGGCAGTACACCGGGGAGCGCGACGTCCGTCTGCGGCAGGTACATCTTGCCAGTGGCGAGGTTGATCGGGTCGGTGCCCTTGCTTACCGTGCTGTTCTGCTCGTGGGAGGTCGCCGGCGGGTCTTCGTTCACGGTCTGCCGGGCAGAGTTCCCGGTCTCTGCCCCGGCCCCCGCCTGTCCCTCGTGCTTCGCAGCTGCTTTTGCCGCGTCCTCTGCTGCGGCTCTCTCCCCAGCCGCAGCCCGCACCCCGTTGACCTCCGCCCCCACCCCGTCGGTCAGCAGCACCTGAGGAGCGAACCGCCCGCCGAACTCGGCCGGATCCTTGAGGAAGTCGCCCAAGTTCTGCTTCAGCGTCCGTTCCGGATGCGTGGCGCTGGAGACCAGACCGGCCAGCGTCATCGCCTGGTGCTTCAGGGCCTCGGCGGGGTGGGCCAGGTTGTACGGGTTCAGTGGGTTGGCGCTGAGGGCCATGCTCACCAGACCTGTGGTGCCCTTGATGGCGCCGGCGCCGAAGTGGACCGCCTCGGTGTTGAAGGCGTCGAAGCCGTCGGCCGCGTCCACCTTGAGCCGGGTCAGCGGAGGTGGTTCGGCGGGGGCGTGGGCGAGGGCCGTGTCGACGGCCTTGGCGGCGGTGTCGGCAGCGGTGTTGCGCTGCTTGCGGGCCTCGTTCAGGATCTCGTCGGCCCGTTTGCGGTCGGCGGTGCCGGGGTCGTCGAACTTGCCGGGGTCCGGGCCCGGGTCCTTGTCGCCCGAAGCGACAGCGGACTTGTAGGCGTCGGAGCGCTTGTCATACGCGGCCTTCGCCTTCGCGGAGGCTTCCGTGCCCGCCTTGTACAGGTCGATCGCGTCCTTGGCCTGCTTCTGCGCCCAGGTGACCGTCTCCGCGTACGTCTCCAGGGCCGCGGCGGCCTTGGAGCAGGCATCCGCCGCATGCAGCCACTTCACCGGATGCATCGCGAACTTCTTGCGGAACGCCTCGGCCGCCTCGCCCTGCCACTGCGAGGAGTCCAGTTTCCGCATGCCCTGGCCGACGTGGTCGAAGGCCTTGTGGAAGTCCTTCAGGTGTTTGGCGGTGGCCTGGATGTCCGTCGCGTTTCCGTGGACCAGGTCGGTCGGGTCGTCGGTCTCGCCGAGTTGTTTCTCGCCGGGGGTGGCGCCCAGGGCGGATGCGGCCCTGTCGCCGTAGTGCTCGACCTTGTCCGCCCAGTCGTGGGCGCCGGCCTTGTCCAGGCTCGCACCGATGAGGTCGGTGCCCTTGTCGATGCCCTCTCCGACGAACTTCTTGCCGGAGTCGATGACGTGCCCGGCGCCACCGAGGAGGTCGTTGGTCAGGTCACCGAGCCCCATCAGCCCTCACCGCCCTGCTCGGCCGCACGGGCGCGTTCCTCGGGGGACGGGCCCCACATGTCGTCCAGCATGCGGTTGTAGTCGTCGCTGTTTCCGGTCGCTTGGTTGATGTTGTCCATGGTCACGCCCGGCGGCAGGCCCAGTGATCCGGTCATGACGTCGCGTCCGGAGTCCTTGAAGCTCTGCTTGCTCGTCTCCCACGCGTCCGAGAAGGACTCCGCGCTGTAGTCGGGGTGGGTCAGGGCGTCGGCGTCACTCCGCCTCAGCTCGTCCCAGCTCATCTTCGTCACGTCGTCCTCGGACGCGTACGGGTTGCCCACCACCGAGTTGTAGCCGACCTTCAGCGCGCCGCCGACGTACTGGTCCGTCTCGTAGAGCGTGCCCGCCGACAGGCCCACGTCCTCCGCGAAGGTGTTGCCCTCCGTCACCAGGGCGCGCACACCCCATTCCCAACGCTCGCAGAAGGACTTGAACTTCGACGTCAGGCCATCGTGGCCGAGTTGGAGTCCGGACAGTTCCAGGTTCGAGAAGCCACGGCCCACCCCGGCCAGACTGTCCACGCCCAACTCGCGTAGTTCGGCGAGCGTCTGCGTGATGCCCTTCGCTATCTCGTCCAGCCCGGCAGCCCTGATGTCCTTGCCGCCCCCACCCCCGCTCACTGCGGTGCCTCCCCGTTCCTCACGTCTACGGCCGCCGAGTCCGGCACGATCCCCGCCACCGGAGGGAACAGCACCCCTTCGTCCCCGCTGGCCGAGTCCAGAGCCACCCCGCACGGCACCCCGACGGCCGGAACCCCTGCATCCAGCAACCTGGCGCCCAGCACCCGCTGGTACGCCCACTCCCGGTCCCCTTCACCCCGCGCGATCGCGAATCGCGCCAGCGTCGACTCGTTCGAGAAGGCCAGGATCCAGCGGATGCCGCCGTGGTCTGCGGTCAGTGGAACCGAGGACTCGTCGAGGGGGACCAGCACGGCCGTACGGCGGAACTCGCCCAGTACGGAAGCGAACTCACGGCGCCTGCGCGCGACGTCCTCTGCCTGGGAGGGAGCGGGAGCCCCATGAGATACGTCCGCGTCGGCCGGCTCCGCGTACTCTGCCAGCGGCGACCTGCGTATCGGCCCCGACGAGTCGGCGCCACCCCCGTGATCAGCCATGTCCGGGATCATCACATCGGTCCGTTGCCGAACGCAACGCGGTACTCAGCACACGGGAGGGCCTTTGGCTGAATCTGTCCATCGGCAGAGAGGCGCACACGACGACGCCCGGACCCCACACCGGGGCCCGGGCGTCCTCACACCGAGACGACAGAGATGACAGAGACGACAGCGACGATCGAGACGCTCATGTCACGGCATCCCGTGCACATGCGCCCCCACCGACCCCGACCACGCGTTCCCCGAAGCCGCGTCCCAGTTCGTCGACCAGGTCATGGCGCCCCGCAGATCGGGGTACGTCTTCGACGGCTTGAAGGAACCGCAGCCCGTGCCCTTGGCCAGGCAGTCCAGCGCGTTGTTCACCACGGAGGGCGACACGTACCCGCTGCCCGCCGCGCTCGTCGAGGCCGGCAGGCCCAGGCCCACCTGGGACGGGGACAGGCCGCCCTCCAGCTGGATGCAGGCCAGGGCCGTGAGGAAGTCCACCGAGCCCTGCGAGTACACCTTGCCGTCGCAGCCCAGCATGGAACCGCTGTTGTAGTACTGCATGTTGACGACCGTGAGGATGTCCTTCACGTTCAGCGCCGTCTGGAAGTAGGAGTTCGACGTCGACTGCATGTCGATCGTCTGCGGAGCCATCGTGATGATCAGGGACGAGCCCGCCTTCGCCGACAGGGCGCGCAGCGCCTGCGTCATGTACGTCGCGTTCAGGCCGTTCTCCAGGTCGATGTCCACCCCGTCGAAGCCGTACGTCTGCATCAACGAGTACACCGAGTTCGCGAAGTTGGTCGCCGAGGTCGAGTCGCTCACCGACACCGTGCCGTTCTGGCCGCCGATGGAGACGATGACCTTCTTGCCGGCCGCCTGCTTGGCCTTGATGTCCGCCTTGAACTGGTCGACCGTGTACCCGCCGAGGCCGGCCGAGTCCAGGTTGAAGGACACCGCGCCCGGGGTCGAGGTCGCGTCCGCGAAGGCCACCGCGATGATGTCGTACGCGGAGGGGACGTCGGAGAGCTTCTGGACCGTCGCGCCGTTGTTGAAGTTCTGCCAGTAGCCCGTCACGGCGTGCTTGGGGAGACTCCCTCCGCCTCCGCCGCTGCTCCCGGAAGTCGTCGTGCCCGTCACCGCCGTCGACTTCGCCGACTCACCCGCCGAGTTGGTCGCCGTGACCTGGAAGGAGTACGACGTCGACGCCGACAGGCCGGTCACGGTCGACGACGTGCCCGTCACCGCCGTCACCTTCGTGCCGTTGCGGTAGACGTTGTAGCCCGTCGCGCCCGACACCGCGGACCACGACAGCGACACCGAGGAGGACGTCGTACCGGAGACCGAGAGGCCGGTAGGGGCGGCGGGGACCGTCGGCGCCGGGTCGCCGCCACCGCCCCCGTCCGGGCCGTAGACCGAGACGTCGTCCGCGTAGTACGCGGCCTGCCCGTACCAGCCGTGTGTGTACACCGTGACCGATGTTGTCGACGCGCCCGTCGTGAACGTCGTCGACAGCTGCTTCCAGGAGGACGAGTCGGGGGTCCAGGTCGACACGTCCGTCGTGCCCGTGCCCGTCACGCCCAGGTAGGAGTAGCCGCCCTGCACCCATGCGCTCAATGTGTACGTGGAGTTGGGCTTCACCGCCACCGACTGGGTGCACTGGGCGTTGTCCTGCCCGGCCGGGGTCGCCTTCAGGGCCGAGGCGCCGGCGTGGACCGGGGAGGAGACCGTCGTGCCGCTGGACGCCGTGCACGTCCAGTTGGTCAGGCCCGACTCGAAGCCGGCGTTCTTGACGTTGTTGACGTCCGCCGCGGACGCGGGGGTGGCGGCGAGGCCCGCCACCGAGAGGGCTAGGGAGGTGGCGGCGGACCACATCGCGATCCGTCGTCTGCGTCTGGGCATGCCTGGTGCGCGGTCCACTGGGGCCTCCGGTGGGGAGTCTGCGGGGAGAGAGGGGTGAGGGACGGTGGCCACCGCTGGCCTACAAGTTGGTCCAGACCAATTGCGCTGTCAAGAGGTCCAGACCAAAATCACCCCTGGTCCGATGCTCAACCTGTCCGGTTTTGGCGGGACTTGTGCCCAGAGAGTTCCACACGAGCTACACAAACGCTGTTCTCCGGTCATTGGGGCGTGGATACAGTGCTCAGGTAGTCACGCAATGAAGTCGTCCTGGCGCATTGGAGTTACACCGGTGGGCCGAAGGGTGTGAAGAAGCGGGGAGCTGCGCGTGCCAACTGTCATTGCCGTGACCAGTGCCGACATGGCACTGCCGGCGCAGGACGAACGGACCATGCCCGCCGTCGTGCTGCGCGACCTCGACCAGCGCCCGCTCGACCACGCCCTCACCGAACTCCACGCCCTGACCGAGCAGTACGGGTATGTCGTGGTCGTGTGCTCCCAGGCCGTTCCGGAGCCTGTGATACGGCGGCTGTACACCCTGCGGTCGTTGCTGGAGAGCGACCGCATCGCCCTGTTCCGGCCCGAGCTTCCCCCGCTCGGTACGGCCGTGCTGGCCAGGCAGTTGCGGCAGCTGGCCTCCTGTGATCTCAGTCCGGGTGTGCTGGCCTCGGCCGGGCGGCTGCTCACTCATTACATCCACGCCGGTGCCGTGCTCGGATCGGTCGCGCGGCTGGACAGGGTGCCCGTCGGGCTCAAGGCGCACGCCAAGTCGTGGGTGCCGGGCAGCCAGTTCGCCGTCGTCGCCCATCCCGAGCCGCAGCTCGTCAAGGTCGCCCCCGGCGCCACGCTCAAGGGGCCCGAGTTCAGTACGTGGATGCTCGTCGCCAAGGGGCAGTTGCAGACGGACTGGATCGCCGGACTGGCGGAAGCGTGGAGTCCGCACGGGCTGCGCGAGACCCCGCTTCCCGCCGAGTCCCCGCGGTGGTGGGGGACCGGGCGGATGGTCGAGTTCTGCAGCTATCTCGCCGATCTGTCGGTCCTGTACCAACTGGTCACCTCGGTCCGGCAGTCCAGGTGTCACTGGTGCGGCCTCGACGTCATAGGCGACCTTTGCGTGTTCTGCTCCGCCACCCCGCCCGTCCACGAACCCCCGGCTCCCCGCGCCCTGGAGCAACGCACGCCCGCCTGACCCGCACCGACGTCACTCACCCTCCCGCTCGACCGATTCCCCCAATGAGGTTGCACGGTTCATGAACTCCCGTCAGCGCCGCGGCGTGATACTCCTGATCCTGTCGGTCCTGTGCGCCCTCGGCGCGTTCGCCGGCGTGCTCTCCGTCGTCGACGACGTGCAGTCCAAGGTCGGACCCGAGGTCAGCGCCTACCGGGTCAGGTCCGATGTGCAGCCGTACACCGCGCTGAACACGGGCCAGTTCGAGAAGATCAAGATGCCGAAGCGGTGGCTGTCCGGCAACGCCGTCACCGATCTGCGGCAGATCCAGGGCAAGATCGCCGTCACCACGCTGCGCGCCGGGTCCCTGCTGCAGACCGACATGATCGTCGACCAGCCCGCCCTCCAGCCGGGCCAGCAGGAGGTCGCCATCATGATCGACGCGGCCACGGGTGTGGCGGGGAAGATCACGCCGGGGTCGCGCGTCAACGTGTACGCCACCTTCGAGGGAAAGAAGGACGGCGACCCCGACCAGTCGAAGATCATCGTCACCAACGCCCGGGTCCTCGACGTCGGCCACATCACCGCCCTCGATCCCGACAGCAGCAAGAACCAGCAGCAGCCCACCGAGGCCGTCCCCATCACCTTCGCGCTGTCCACCCTCGATGCCCAGCGCATCACCTACGCCGAGTCCTTCGCCCAGCGGGTAAGGCTCGCTCTGGTGGCACCCGGCAGCGAGACCAGCGTCCCGGACAAGGACCGCACCTACGAACTCGCGACGGACAAGTGAGAGGCGGCCCGCATGCCCACCAGGATCCTTCCGGCCGGTGCGGACCCGGACGCCGTCCGCTCCCTCACCACCCTGCTCAGCCAGCTCCCCGACGCCGAACCGCAGCCGCCCGTCGGTGACTCCACCCAGCTGGTCGACACCCTCGCCCGCCTCGCCGCCGAGTCGGTGGACGAGCTGCCCGAGGTGGTCGTCGTACACGAGCGGATCGGCCCGGTTCCGGCTCTGGAGCTGATCCGCGAGGTCGCGCTCCGCTTTCCCGCCGTCGGCGTCATACTCGTCACCACCGACACGAGCCCCGGCCTGTTCGCCGCCGCCATGGACTCCGGCGCCCGCGGCCTGGTCGCGCTCCCGCTGTCGTACGAGGAACTCGCCAGCCGCGTCCAGGCCGTCGCCCAGTGGTCGACGGGGGTACGGCGCCATCTCGGCCACGGTGCCTCCGACGTCCTCGGCGGTGTCGGCGGCGCGGTCGTCACGGTCAGCGGCGCCAAGGGAGGCGTCGGCGCGACCCTGACCGCGATCCAGCTCGCGCTCGCCGCCCAGGCCTCCGGCCGGTCCACCGCCCTGGTCGACCTCGACCTGCAGACCGGCGACATCGCCTCCTACCTGGACGTCCAGTTCCGCCGCTCGGTCGTGGACCTCGCCGCCATCAGCGACATCACCCCGCGCGTCCTCGCCGACGCCGTCTTCCGCCATGACACCGGCCTCGCCCTGCTGCTCGCCCCCGGCGAGGGCGAGCGCGGCGAGGAGGTCACCGACCGGGCCGCCCGCCTGATCGTCGGCGTCCTGCGCTCCCGGTACGAGGTCGTCGTGGTGGACTGCGGCGCCCAGCTCGGCGCGGCGAGCGCGGTGGCCGTGGAGATGGCCGACACCGCGCTGCTGGTGACCACGCCCGACGTGGTCGCCGTACGGGCCGCCAAGCGGACCGTGCGCATGTGGGACCGGCTGCAGATCCGCAAGGCCGAGGAGACGACGGTGGTCGTCAACCGGCATACGCGGAGTACGGAGATCCAGCCGGTGCTGGTCCAGCGGATCACCGGTACGGCGGTGGCGCGTACCGCCGTACCCGCCAACTTCAAGGAGCTGCAGGGGGTCGTCGACGCCGGGCGGCTGCACGAGCTGGACAGCAGGAGCACGGTGAAGCAGGCCCTGTGGAGCCTCGCCGGGGAACTGGGGCTGGCGAAGGCGCCCGAAGGGTCCCATCGCGGGGGCGGCCGCGGGGCGGTCGGCTTCCGGCGGCGGAAGGAGTGAGGCGTGCGCAGACGGCCGGGAGGCGATCGGGGGCAGGTCAGCATCGAGTTCCTCGGGATGACTCCGCTGATCATCCTGACGCTGGTGCTCATGTGGCAGTGCGTGCTCGTGGGGTACGCGTACACGCTCGCGGGGAATGCTGCGGACGAGGGTGTGCGGGCGGGTACGGCGGCGCACCGGGGCGGTGAGCGGCAGGCCGCGTGCGAGGCGGCCGGGCTGAAGCACCTGTCGGGGGCGTGGAAGGGGGGCGCGTCGGTGACCTGCAGTCCGTCCGGCTATGTCACGGCCGATGTCCACGTCAAGGTGCCCGTCCTCTTCCCGGGCTCGATCGACTTCCCCGTCACGGTGCACGGCCACGCCGGTGCCGTGGAGGAGGTGAAGGACTGAGATGTCGTACCGCCGTCGTCGCCGCGATGCGGGCCAGGTCGCCATCGAGTACCTCGGGTTCGTCCCGGTCCTGCTGATCGTCGGGCTGGCCGGCATCCAGATCGGGGCGGTCGCCTACGCCGCCGAGCAGGCCGGTACGGCGGCCCGGGCGGGGGCGCGGGCCGCGTCGCTGGGGCAGTCGGCTCAACAGGCGTGCGCGCAGGCGGTCAGCGGCGGGCTCACGGTGACCTGCGGCGAGAGCGGGGGAGGGGACGACTCGGTCACCGTCACCGCGTCCGTCGACATCCCCCAGATCGTCCCCGGCTGGCACTTCGACCCCGCCGAGAAGTCCGCCACCATGCCCCGCGACCACTGACCGAGGAGAAGCGAACCCATGAGCCTGCGGGCACGCATCAACACTCCGGAGGAGCACGGCAGCCGGGGCGAGGACGGGCATCTGGTCGCCTCCTACCGGGCCAAGCTGCTGGAGGAGATCGACCTCGCGGAGATGAGTTCGCTGGCCGCCGCCGAGCGCAGGGCCCGCCTGGAGCGGGTGCTCGGGCACATCATCAGCCGCGAGGGCCCGGTGCTGTCGACGGTGGAGCGCTCCCAGCTGATCCGCCGCGTGGTGGACGAGGCGCTGGGCCTCGGCATCCTGGAACCGCTCCTCGAAGACGCGTCGATCACCGAGATCATGGTCAACGGCCCGGACGCGATCTTCGTGGAACGCGGCGGCCGGGTGGAGCAGCTGCCGCTGCGCTTCGTCTCCGCCGACCAGTTGATGCAGACCATCGAGCGGATCGTGTCGACGGTCAACCGACGGGTGGACGAGTCGAACCCGATGGTGGACGCCCGCCTCCCCTCCGGCGAGCGCGTCAACGTCATCATCCCGCCGCTGTCGCTGACCGGCCCGATCCTCACCATCCGCCGCTTCCCGCGCTCCTTCACCCTCCAGGAGCTGATCGGCTTCGGCTCGCTCGACGAGCACATGGTGTTCCTGCTGGCCGGACTGGTGCAGGCCAAGTTCAACATCATCGTCTCGGGGGCGACGGGCACCGGGAAGACCACCCTGCTGAACGCGCTCTCGGGTCTGATCCCGGCCCATGAACGCATCATCACCATCGAGGACTCGGCCGAACTCCAGCTCCAGCAGACCCATGTGGTCCGGCTGGAGTCGCGGCCGCCGAACGTCGAGGGCAAGGGCCAGGTCACCATCCGCGACCTGGTCCGCAACTCGCTGCGCATGCGGCCCGACCGGATCGTGGTCGGCGAGGTCCGCGGCGGCGAGTCCCTCGACATGCTCCAGGCCATGTCCACGGGCCACGACGGCTCCCTGGCCACGGTCCACGCCAACAGCGCCGAGGACGCGCTCACCCGGCTGCAGACCCTCGCCTCCATGTCCGACGTCGAGGTGCCCTTCGTGGCCCTGCACGACCAGATCAACAGCGCCGTCGATGTCCTCGTCCAGCTCACCCGGTTCGCCGACGGCGCCCGCCGCATCACCGAGATCGCCCTGCTCGACAGCCACGGCGGCGAGCCGTACCGGCTGGCGACCGCGGCCCGCTTCCACGCCCGGCCCATGACCCACGACGGCCGCGTGTACGGCAGCTTCGAGTACTTCCCGCTGCCACGCCGTACCGCCGACCGCCTCTACATGGCGGGCCAACCCATCCCGCAGGCCTTCGGCGTCGCCCACTCCGCGGATCAGCTCGCCACCCGAGAAGCCAGGTAGGCCCATGGAACTCCCCACCCTCGTCCAGCTCACCACCGGTGTCGCCCTGCTGACCTGCGTCCTGGCCGTCGTCGGCGTGCACACCTACGCGGCCGGCCGGGCCCAACGGGCCGAGCTGGTCCAGCGGTTGTCCCACACGGGCCAGGCCCCGGCCACCGGACGCCGGCGCCGCTTCCGCAACCTGGACCGCCGCCTGCGCCGTACGGCACTGGGCCGCAGACTGGAGCTGAAGCTGGCGGCCACCGGCCTGGACGTCACCCCGGGCGAGTTCTTCGCCTACATGCTCGCCGCGGTCGCCGCCCTCTGGCTGATCGGCCAGGCCACCCTGGCCCCCTTCTTCGGCCCGCTCGCGGGACTGCTGGGCATCTGGGCGGCGCTCCAGTTCCTCAACTGGCAGCGCCAGAAACGCATCGAGCGCTTCATCAACCAACTCCCCGAACTGGCCCGCATCCTGGCCAACGCCACCCAGGCGGGCCTGGCCCTGCGCACCGCGATCGGCATGGCGGCCGAGGAACTGGAGGCCCCGGCCGGGGAGGAACTGGCCAAGGTGTCGGACCAGTTGGCGATCGGCCACTCCCTGGACGACGCGCTCGGCGAACTGGCCGACCGCCTCCCCTCCCGCGAGTTGGTCGTACTCGTCACGACGCTGGTCCTCTCCAACCGGGCGGGAGGCCAGGTGGTGTCGGCACTCCGGAACCTCACCGAGACCCTGGAGGAACGCAAGGAGACCCGACGCGAGATCCGCACCCAGCTCTCCCAGGTGACCATGACGTCGTACGCCGTCCCCGTCCTCGGCATCGGCGCCCTGTTCCTGATGAACGGGGTCAAGGACGGCGCCCTGGAGCGGATGACCGGCTCACCGGTCGGCCAGGCCTGCGTGATCATCGCGTTCGCGATGTACGCCGTCGGCTTCGTCCTCATCCGCCGCATGAGCCGGATTGACGTGTGAGGGGGCTGGCCTGATGGTGGGAATACTGCTCGCACTGCTGATGGGCCTCGGTGTCTGGGGCGTCTTCGCCGGCATCCGGATGTACCGCGCGGAGGCCAAACTCCCCGGTGACCTGGCGCTCGCCCTGGAGGTCGGCGCCACCCGCACCGGCGCGGTCGACTCCGTGATCGACCGCATGGGCATGCGCTACGCCCCCGCGGTGCTGCGCCTGATGGGCCCCCGCCTGGTCGCCAAGTACCGCCGCAGGATCGACCTCGCGGGCAACCCCGGCGGCCTGACCATCGACCGCTACGCGGCCCGCCGCGCGGTGTACGGCGCCCTCGGCGGCGTCGGCTTCCTGGTGTTCCTGCTCCGCGGCCAGTGGTTCGTGGCCCTGCTCCTTCTCCTCTTCGGGGCGTTCTGGACGGAGGTCGGCATCTGGTCGGCGATCCGGGTCCGCAAGGACGTCATCGAGCGGACGCTGCCGGACTTCCTGGACGTGCTGGCGGTGGTGGTGAGCGCCGGGCTGGGCTTCCGACAGGCCCTGGACCGGGTGGCTTCACGGTACGAGGGCCCCTGGGCGGACGAACTCCGCATCACCCTCCGCCAGATGGACCTCGGCATGAGCCGCCGCCAGGCCTTCGCGGAGCTTCGGCGCAGGAACGACTCCGAGCAGGTGGCCATGTTCGTCACGGCTCTGCAGCAGGGGGAGGAACTGGGCGCCCCGATCGTCGACACCCTCGTCTCCCTGGCCAAGGACATGCGCCGCACCGACGCCCAGAACGCCCGCCGCAAGGCCGCGCGCGCGGTACCCAAGGCCACGCTGATGATCACCACGTTCATGGTCCCGGCGACGATGCTCCTGCTCGGCGCGGGCCTGCTGCTGGGCTCGGGCGTGGACTTCGGCTCGCTCACGGGGAAGTGAGCGGCGGTGACGACGATGGGAGCGATGGGGCCGGGGAGGCGGTTGTCCCTTCGGGGGGTGGGGAGGGGGTGGCTCGCGTTTCTGGGGCACCTCCGGCCGAGACGGCCGTCGGTGATGTTCCGGACGTCTCGCATGGAGGCTCCGGCCCCCGAACCCTCCGAGAAGATCCAGATACGGGCCCTGCAGGCGATGTGCCGCCAGGTCTTCGGCTTCCGGCTGGCGATGATCGTCCTGGCGGCCCCCGCGGCCCTCCTCAACGCGGCCCCGGGCCTGGGCGTCCGCCTGGTCGGGGCGGCCGTGGTCGTCACCTTCATGGTGTCGTACGTCCTCTTCCGCGACTGGGAGCGCTTCGGCCCCCTCCTCCTGCGGCACCCCAGCCTGCTCGCGGCCGACACCCTCTTCGGCTCCCTCCTCCTGGTCTCGGCGGGCCCGGACACCACCCTCGCCTACGTCAGCGTCTGCACCCCGCTGCTCGCGGGCCTGGTCTACAGCTGGCGGGGCGCGGCCTGCTTCGCGTCCCTGCAGTCGCTGATCCTGCTCCTGGTCCACGCCACCCTGAAGCCCGGCGGCCAGGCGGGCGTGGCGGAGTCCCTCCTGCTGCCCGGCCTGTGCGTCATCGCCGGCGCGATGGGCTCGACCCTGCGCAACCTGATGCTCCGCTTCGGCGCGGCCACCCAGGCCCTCACGGCGGCCCAGGCCCGCCTGGCGGCGACGGAGGCGGTACACGCGGAACGGGCCCGACTGGCCCGAGAGATGCACGACTCGGTGGCCAAGACCCTGTACGGGGTAGCCCTCGCAGCCGACGGCCTGGCGACGACGGCATCGGCGGAGACCCCCGACCCGGCCCGCATCCGGCAGCAGGCGGAACTGGTGTCCCGGTCGGCGCGGAGGGCGGCGGCGGAGTCGAGGGAACTACTGACGGACCTGCGCCAGGAGGAGGCCTCGGGCGGGTCGAGGGACCTCTGGACCGAACTGATCGCGCGCACGGTCGACTTCACTACTCGCACGGGACTAAGGGTGGTGTGGCGTGAGACGGGCTCGGTCCCTGTGCCATCCGTCCCGCCACCCGTCGCCCGCGACCTCCTCGCCATCGCCACGGAGGCGCTGGAGAACGCCCACCGCCACGCGTCGGCGACCCAGGTGGAACTGACCGCGGGCGTTGAGGGTGACCTGCTCCGCTTGACGGTCTACGACGACGGCCGGGGCCTGCCCCCCGGCACCACCCTCGAACACCTCCGCCACTCCGGCCATTTCGGCCTGCTCGGCATGGTGGAGCGCGCGGCTTCGGCAGGGGCGCGGATCCGCATCGGGCGGGGGGACCACGAGCGGGGCACTCAGGTCGTCGTGGACCTGCCGCTGCGTGCCCTGACGTCCGATCTCCCCATCCAGGAAACCTGAGAGGAGGCACCCGATGCAGCACCGGAACCCACCCGGCCAGGACTTCCCGGCGCCCACCGTCACGGCCCCCCTGCGCCTCGTGGTGGCCGACGACAACCCCGTGATCCGTGCGGGCCTCACCGCCCTCCTCTCCGACCGCGAGGACACCACGGTGGTCGGCGAGGCGGCGGACGGCCGCGAGGCGTACGAGGCGGCGCTGCGGCACCGGCCCGACGTCATCCTCCTCGACGTCCGCATGCCCGGAGTCGACGGAATCTCGGCGTTGCCCCACCTGGTCCGGCTGGCCCCCGTCATGATGCTCACCTACAGCCATGAGACGGAGACCGTGCAGGAGGCCTTGCGGCTGGGAGCAGGGGGATATCTGGTGCACGGGGAGTTCACGGCGGAGCAACTGGTGAGGGCGGTACGGGATGTGCGGGAGGGGCGGCCGCATGTGACTCCAGGGGCGGCGAAGGCGTTACTGGCTCACCTTCAGTCGAGTGCACCTGCACACGCGGAACCTGAACTATTAAGTCTTCTCGGCGGAATTCCACCGCAAAACCTTTCGCAACTGCAATCCGATGTGGGACAGTCGTTTCGGTCGCGGTTCCAACTGAGTGCCAGGGAGGCGGAGATCATGGACCTCATCGCGTCCGGCATGACCAACCAGCAGATCGCCGCGGCCTGCTTCATCAGCGAGAAGACGGTCAAGAACCACATCAACCGCATCTTCGCCAAGCTCCACAGCACGAGCAGGTCGCAGGCGGCCGCGAAGTGGTTGGGGGTGGCGTGAGGTGGATTGGGTCCGGGGTTGGGTCCGGGGGCCCTCTCGTGGGTGCTCTGTCCCCACGTACGTTCTCCGGATCGGAGGCGAACCCGGAGGGGACCACCATGAGCAACTGGTTCAACACCACCGTCGCGTATCTGCAGGCCCGAGTTGCTCGCAGCGACAAGGGACAGACGGCGGTGGAGTACCTCGGCATCATCGCGGTGGTGGTGGCGATCGTGTTGGCGATCACGGGTACGAGCATCGGCCAGTCGATCTACGACGCGATCACGACGAAGATCGCCGAAGTCACCGGCGGCTGATCCGCCCCGGCCGATATCGCGACGCAGGGCAGGCCTTCCCCATCTACATCACGGTGGTGGCAGGCCTGCTCTTTCTTGCGTTGGCCTACCTCGCCGTCGGCCAGGCCGCGGTCAATCGGGGCGGTGCCCAGACCGCGGCTGATGCTGCGGCGCTCGCCGCCGCACAGAACAGGCGCGACCAACTCGCGGCGAAATGGGTGGAGGATGTCCTCGACCCGACCAAGTGGCAGGACGACTTCGACGGCAAGGTGCCGCTCGGGCCATCGTGCTGGCGCGCAGATCAACTCGCAGCACAGAACGACGCCCAAGCACAGTGTGACTCGCCGGAGCCACTCGCGTTCACGGTCACGGCCAGGACTGAGAAGTCCGTCGGCAAGTCCATCGTTCCCGGAACCGAGAACGTCCACTCGACGGCGTCCGCCAGGGCCGTGATCGAACCCCTCTGCACGTTCGAACTCCCTGGGGAAGGCGCGGGGAACGACGCGCTGCCGCGACTCACCTGCAAGGACCGGGACTGGGACCTGAACCCGGACGACCTCGCCGACCTCCCGAGGCCCGAGGATCTTTTCGACGTCCACCTGGCTGACTGACGTAAAGAAGGAAGCAGAGTCATGAGCATTCGGGTCACTGGGAAGGCCACCAGGGGGATGGTCGCGCTGACTGTTGTGGCTGGTCTGGCCCTCGGCGTGGCCGGCTGCGGTGGTGGCGGTGGCGATGACGCCAAGAAGCCGGACCGTACGGCGTCCAACTCCGCGTCCGGTGGAGCGAACCCGAGTACCCAAGAGGGGCAGTCGGACACTCCGTTGGCCGAACTGAAGGGCTCGGACGGCCTGCTCCTTCAGATCACCTCCGCGCAGCGTGATTCCGGTGGATTCGTCACCGTGAACGCTAATTTGAAGAACGACGGCGCCAACAGCGCTGTCATTCCCTCTGCCTTGAGCGGCAACGAAACAGAGATCATCAGGAACGGCAGGTCCCTTGGGGGTGCCACGCTGGTCGACCCCCAGGGAAAGAAGCGGTACTACGTCCTGCGTGACACGGAGGGGCGTCCCTTGACCACGACTGGTTTCTCGACACTCAAGGCCGGTGAGAACCTGGCGGTCTTCATGCAGTTCCCGGCACCTCCGGCGAACGTCTCCGAGGTGGATTTCCAACTGCCGACCTTCTCGGCCGCCACCATCAAAATCTCAGGGTGAGGCCAAAGTGACCACCACACCCCGCCTCACCCTCACCCTCACCACCGCAGCCCTCCTCGCCGCCACCAACCTCACCCTCGCCCACGCCGACGACACCGGCCCCAGCGAGCCCCCGGGTACCGCACCCTCCGCCACCGCCCCCGTAAAGATCGACCCCACCGACCCCGACCTCAAGCTCCCCGAGGGCGCCACCCTCGCTCAGCCCAAGGTGCTGGACATCAAGTCGGTCGTGGAGGACCAGAGCGGGGACGAGCGCCGCGAGGACACGAACGCCGACGTCACCTTCGCTCTGCAGGCCGAAGTCCTCTTCAGCAAGGACAGCGCCAAGCTCGGCGGGGAGGCCAAGGCCCGGATCGCGACGATCGCCGAGGAGATCAAGAAGCAGAACGCGACCCAGGTCCGCGTCTTCGGCTTCACCGACAACCTCGGCTCCTCCGCGCACGGCGACATCCTGTCCAGGCAGCGCGCCAACGCCGTACAGGCGGTGCTGGACCAGGACCTGAACAGCCCGGACATCACCTTCGAGGTACGCGGCTACGGCGAGCAGTACCCGATCGCCGACAACTCGACGGAGGCGGGCCGGAAGAAGAACCGACGGGTCGAGGTCTCGTTCCCGCGCACGGAGAGCTGACCACACTCGGTTACCAGCAATTGCGGGGCCCGTCCTCCCTGCCACCGATGCCGGGGAAGGGCCTCGCTCCTTCCCGTGCCGACGGTCGGGAAGCGGTGCAGGTCCGCTGCCCTGAACGGCGCACTGCCGACGCCGGCCGACGAGTAGCACTCGACGTATACGGAGCGTATACTCATGGCATGTCCGACGTCATGATTCGCGTGCCCGCCGAAGTCCGTGACCAGCTCGCCGCCGTAGCGGAAGCGCGAGGGACCAGTCTTCGTGCCCTCATGCAGGACATAGCTGCTCAGACTCTGACTCCCGAGCAGATCAAGGCACGGGCCGATCGCACTCGTGCCCTGCTCGCCGAGCGGTTCGGGCATTACGTGACGGATGAGGAATCTGCCGAGATGCGACGCAAAATGCGGGAAGCCACCGCTGCTCACCGGGCTGCGCTCGCAGAGGCGGAGTCGTCCCGTTGATCCAGATCGAACACTACGTCCTCGACAGTCCCACACTGCTGGCGACGGGCGGCAACAAGCAGGTCTCCGGCCTCATCCATGCCGCGGCGTCCAGTGAGGACGTGCGCCTGTGGGCACCCCTGTTGAGCCTCTTGGAAGCCGAGCGCGAGCGCGCGGGGATCGTCGCCCACGCGGGTGTGCTGCTGGACGTACTTCGCGTCCTCGATGACGACTATGCGATGGCCGTGACCGTCGCCGAGTTGCTCCGCGACGGTGTGGTCCCCGGTATCGCAGCAGCTGTCCATGTGGCGCGCCCGAACCTGATGCTCCCTGAGGGGGCACTGGTGGCCACTGTCTCACCGGAGGCCTATGACGGGCTCGGAGTCGGGGTCATGGATTTGAATCGCTGACCTTCCTCTCACGCACCTCGTACTCGAACCAGATCCGATGGGTGCCGTCCGCGTCGATCGCCAGGCCGCCGGCCCCTCGGATCCCGGCCAGCGCCCCCGTCCCGCTGCCCGGCACGATCACGAAGAACTCGGACTCGCGGCCGTCTCCCAGGGTCGTGGCCGAGTGGGCGAAGTTGAAGGAACCGGTCGAGCCGTGGAGGGATCCCTCGAAGGACTCCATGGCGACGTAGGTACCGGTGGCCGTGGCTTGGTCATAGGCCGCGGTGAACAGGGTCGCCGACCACCCCGCGACCTCACCCTCGTACTGCTTCCGCATCGTGGCCACCCCGACCGGCACCGCCGTCTCGACCACTGCCCCCGCAACCTCCGCCGGGGTGAACTCCGCAACCGTGAACGTCCCAGATGCTCGCATGCCCGGATGCTATGCCGCCCCACTGACAACGCCGCTCGGCATCCCCGAGGGGAAGGTTGGCCCGTCGCTTGGGGTTCCCGTCATCGGGCATCCTGTTCGCACGCCGTGCGAGGTCAGTCGAGGTTGCTGCCCCAGAGGGACGTGTCGTCGCTCTTGAGGCTGGGAACCCCGCCGTAGGTCCCGCCGTCCGCGGTCACCAGCGGTGCGGACAGCTGGTCCTCCAACACGCCGTCGCGGACTTGGACGATCGTGCTGTCGTGGTCGGTCTTGCCGGGCTTGAACGTCTTGCCGTCGATCGCCGCCTTCAGGTAGTAGAGGGCGTATTTGGCGTAGAGGTCAGCGGGTTGGGAGACCGTGGCGTCGATCTTGCCCTCGGCGATGTCCTTGAGCTCCCTGGGGATGCCGTCGTTGGAGACCACGAACACATGCTTCCTGTCCTTCGGGCCGACCAGCAGACCCTGCTGCTTGAGCACATGCAGGGTGCCGGAGAGCGCGGAGCTGGCCTGCATGTAGACGCCCTTGATATCAGGGTGGGCGGTGAGATCCGTCTGCAGCTTCTGCGCCGCAACCGCCGCGTCCCAGTTCGTCGCCTCCCCGAAGACCTTGATCTTGGGATAGTTCTTCTTCATGCACTCGTTGAACCCATCGGTGCGGTCCCGGCCATTGATCGAGACAAGGTCGCCCTGGAGCATGACGACCTTGCCCACGCCGCCGAGCTTGGTGCCGAGGAACCGGCAGGCTTTCTCTCCGTACGCGAGGTTGTCGGCGCGCACCACCATGTAGACGTCGCCGGTGTCGGGACGGGTGTCCAGGGTGACCACGGGGATCTTCCGCGCGGCCAGCTGCTGGAGGGTGGGCGCGATCACGGCGGTGTTCTGCGGGGCCATCGCTACGCCCTTCACCCCCTGGATGATGAAGGTCTGTGCGTTGGCCCCGAGTTTGGCGACGTCGTTGTGCGAGTAAGTAGTCTTCAGCTCCAGGCCGAGCTGCTTGGCGAATTGCGGGGTGTACTTCCTGTACGCGTTCCAGAAGTCCGTGTCGGAGCGGGGGTAGTCGACGCCCACCACCGGGGCACGGTCCGCGCCGGTACCGGAGCCGCCGCAGGCGCTGAGCGCGGTGACGGCGAGGGCGGTGACGGCGCCGAGGCCGAGATATCGGAGGCATCGGGTCTTCACGGCTGGTTCTCCTTGCGGACGGTTTCGTGCGGGAGGTCAGGCGCGGGGCTGGATCCGTAGTCCACACGTGTGACGATCGCCGCGTTCCGGGAGTGACGCAGATGCGGCAGGACGGCCCGCGACACTCGCACGATGCCGAAGACGTCGACCGCGAAGACCGGGCGGCATTCGTCGTCGGCAACGACGACACGGGCCCCGCGGGCGGCGATCGGCCGCGCCGTGGCCAGTCCGATACCTGATGCGCCACCCGTCACTAGTGCCGTCAGCCCGGCATACTCCGACGCGCCCATGCTGTTGCCTCCGTTTTCCACACTAGGCCGTCGGGACTGGGCCGTCGGGTCGGCGCTGAGCGGTCAACGATGCCGGGTGGAGTTCGGGGCTGATGCCGGGGCGGTCTGGGCTGAGATGTGCATGTCGCTTCCGGGGGTCGGAACAGAGTGGTGTTCGAAGAACACGCGGGGTGACCCGGCAAGAATCAGTCGCCGTCCTGGACTGCTGCTACACCTCGACGGCCGCCCGGGCACCCGGTTTCAGCCCCCACCCCGCCATCGCCCCCGCCTCCGCCTCCAGCACATGCCGGGAACGGAGCCGGGGCAGGCCCAGCCGGCCCGGCTTCATGGTGTGTACGGCGATGACCCGCAGCCGGCGATCGAGATAGGCGACATCGATCGCCATCCGCATCCGGAAGGTGTGCACACCGCTCGCCGGGGACAGCAGCATCACCCCGTCGACCGAGTCCCGCCCCAGCAGCCCCTTCGTCCGGGCGCGATACGAGGCCGCGATCTCCAGGGGGAGCGAGACCGACGTCCCGTCCGCCCGCTGTACGACCAGCTTTCCTCGTCCGTCCCGCCAGCGCCGCCCCATGCCCGGCCCACCTCCGCCCTCACGCAGTCGAGGCGACCGTACCCATCACCGCCCGCAGGCGACCCACCGCGCGTGTGATCGAGTTTGCGCGACCCCGGTCGATGGCTAGGAAAGCCCCATGACTGGACTTGGTGCCGTGTTCCGACCCCAACTTCCTCCCGAGCGACTCCGCGCCGTGGCCAGGCTCGCGGACGTCACAGGGCTCGAAGAACTCTGGCTGTGGGAGGACTGTTTCCGGGAGGGCGGCATCTCCACGGCCGCCGCCGCTCTCGCCTGGACCGAGCGGGTGCGGGTCGGTGTCGGGCTGCTGCCCGTGGCGCTGCGGAACGTCGCCATCACCGCCATGGAGGCCGCCTCGCTGGAGCGCATGTTCCCCGGCCGGGCCGTCCTGACCCTGGGGCACGGGGTGCAGGACTGGATGGGCCAGGTCGGCGCGCGGGCCGCCTCGCCGCTCACCCTGCTCGGCGAGCAACTCGACGCCCTGCGCGCCCTGTTGCGCGGGGAGCGGCTCAGTGTGAGCGGGCGGTACGTCCGGCTGGACGACGTCGGCCTCGACTGGCCGCCGGAGCAGCCGGTGGACGTGCTCGCCGGCGCCACCGGACCCCGTACGCTCCGCCTCGCCGGCGCCAAGGCCGACGGCACCCTGCTCACCGCGGCCACCTCGCCGGACGGCGTACGGGAGGCCCGGCGGATCATCGACGAGGGGCGGCGGGAGGCGGGGCGTGCCGAGCCGCACAAGGTCGTCGTCTATCTGCTGGCCGCCACCGGAGCCGACGCCGCCGCCCGGTTGCGTGCCGAACTCGCCGCCGAGGGGCTGGAGTCGGTCCCGGACCTCGGTGCCGCGGGGGACGCGGGTGCCGTGGCCAAGGCGGTGCAGCGGCTGGCCGAGGCCGGCGCCGACACCGTCGTCCTGCAGCCGACGGGCGACGAGCCCGACCCGGAGGGCTTCGTGCGCTTCGTGGCGGAGGAGGTCCGGCCCCTGGTGTCGTAGAGCGGGGGAGGGGCGTTGTCAGTGGCGGCTGCCACACTCCCACGCATGACCGACGAACACAGCGATGTGAGTCTGCGGGACGTCACGGACGACGACCTCCACGTCTTCCACGACTACGAACAGGACCCGGAAGCCGTCCGGCGGTCGAGGTTCACCCCCCGACCGCGGGACCGCTTCCTCAAGCACTGGCGGGAGCGTGTGCTCGGCGATCCCGACTGCCTCGTGCGGACGGTCACCGTCGACGGCGAGGTGGCCGGGAGCGTCGTCTCCTGGACGGTGGACGGGCAGCGGTACGTCGGCTACTGGCTCGGGCGGCCGTACTGGGCCCGCGGTGTCGGCACCCGCGCCCTCGGCCTCTTCCTGGAGCTGGATCAGGTACGGCCCCTGTACGCCGACCCCTTCTCCGGCAACACCGCCTCCGTCCGCCTGCTGGAGAGACACGGCTTCGAGCGCGCCGGCACGGTCCTGCACGGGGAGGACGAACACATCCTGCTCGTCCTCGACCGTCCCTGACCGTCCCTCCGGGGAACGCCGGTGACGACCCCGTACGGCCCGGTCAGTCCCCGGCGGTGGCCGTGACCGGGCGGTGGTCGCCCGTCGCCCCGTCGATCAGCTCGCGCAGGATGTCCATGTGGCCGGCGTGCCGGGCCGTCTCCTCGATCATGTGGACGAGGGTCCAGCGCAGGGAGACGGTGTGGTCGCGCCAAGGGGGGCGGCCCGGGGCGTCCACGGGCAGCTCGGCGATCGTGCGGTCGGCGGCGGCGCGGGCGCGGCCGTAGAAGGCGACGATCTGTTCGGTCGTCTCGTCGGGGGACACGCTCATGTCCTCGTTCTTGTACGGGTCGAACCACAGAGGTTCCCCCTCCCGCCCGAACGTCTCCACGAACCAGCCGTACTCGACCGAGGCCAGATGCTTGACCAGGCCGAGCAGCGTCGTCCCGGTCGGTGTCATGGGCCGGCGCAGCTGCTCGTCGTCCAGCCCGTCCAGCTTCCAGAGCACGGCGTCCCGGTGCCGGTCCAGGCTGGCGTGCAGGATGTCCTTCTCTCCGGCGGTGTAGCCGGCTGCAGAGGTCGTCATGTGCGCGGAAATTAGCAGGCCCCACCGACAACGCCCTGCGACCATGGCGTTCATGGCAGAGCATCGATCCTTCGACGCGCTCGTGGCCGAGGGCGCCGCCGTGCCCACCGAGGGCTGGGACTTCTCCTGGTTCGAGGGGCGGGCCACCGAGGCGCGGCCGTCCTGGGGGTACGCACGGTCGGCGGGGGAGCGGCTGGCCCGGGCCGAGGCCGCGCTCGACATCCAGACCGGGGGCGGGGAGGTGCTCGACTTCGCCCTGGGCCGGGCGGGGGCGGCCCGGCCGGTGCTGGTCGCGGCCACGGAGGGCTGGCCGCCGAACGTCGCCAAGGCCACCGCCCTGCTGCGGCCGCGCGGTGTGGTGGTCGTCGCCGCACCGGACGACGCGCCGCTGCCGTTCGCCGACGAGGCCTTCGACCTGGTGCTCAGCCGTCACCCGGTGCGCCCGGACTGGGCGGAGATCGCCCGGGTGCTGCGGCCCGGCGGTACGTACTTCGCCCAGCATGTGGGGCCCAGCAGCGTCTTCGAGCTGGTGGAGTACTTCCTCGGGCGTCAGCCGGACGCCGTGCGCGGCGGCCGTGATCCCGAGCGGGAGCGGAAGGACGCGGAGGCGGCGGGCCTGGAGGTGGTGGACCTGCGGGCGGAGCGGCTGCGGATGGAGTTCCATGACATCGCGGCCGTCGTGCACTTCCTGCGCAAGGTCGTCTGGATGGTCCCCGGCTTCACCGTCGAGGCGTACGAGCCCCAACTGCGCTCCCTGCACGAGCGGATCGAGAAGGAGGGGCCTTTCGTGGCGCACAGCTCACGCCATCTCTTCGACGTCCGGAAGTCGACCCCCTGATGAACCGGGCAAAGAGGGTGTTTCGCCCTCTGGTTCATCCGGAGTTTCCTCACGGTTTCCACATCGTTATCGCCCGCGGTTCACATCCGTCCCACCCGTCACGTAAGTTCAGACCAAGGTAATTCGCGCGAGCAAAGCTGTGCGGGTGGCACCGCGCAGCGGAGGGGGCTGCGCGGTGCTGCGATACCAGGCGGAACGCGTACCGGAACCGTCAAGTCACCGTTCGCTGGCCGGGTAGCCCGTCGGGGGGACCCCGGGCAACTCGCCGAACCGTCACCAAGGTGGCCCAAACCCTCTTGATCACTCCATATGCGGCCCGATCCCCTGGGATTCCGCTGTGAATCGGCCATGAAATGCCCCTGAATCCATCGTTCCGCACGCGCCGGGGCGTCGCCGGATGATTTCGGAGAGTAGTTGTATCGCGCCGATGCACACACCATCCCTTACGAAGGGTTATGGTGGAAACCCCCCCTCGGGCCGGTCCGTCTCCCCCCCACGGACCGGCCCGTTTTTTCTTGGGGAACGTGGAAGCAGGGGGCGAGCGTCCCCACCCAAGGGGCGAAGCCGAACCCAGGGGTACCCTCAAACCCCGCCCAACCCCCGGAGGGTCCCGTGAACGTGCGCGACACGCTGCGCAGCCTGCTCGTCAGGCTCTACGCACGCCGGGTGGAAGGCCACCTGGACCACACCCAGGTGCCCAAGCACATCGGCGTCATCATGGACGGCAACCGCCGCTGGGCGAAGGCGGCCGGCTCCACCACGGTCCACGGCCACCGGGTCGGTGCCGAGAAGATCGAGGAGTTCCTCGGCTGGTGCACCGAGACCGATGTCGAGGTCGTCACCCTGTGGCTGCTGTCCACGGACAACTTCGACCGCCCGCAGGATGAGCTGGGCCCCCTGCTCGGCATCATCGAGGACGTCGTCCGCACCCTCGCCGCCGACGGCCGCTGGCGGGTGCACCACGTCGGCACCCTCGATCTGCTGCCGTCCGGGATGCAGCGCACCCTCAAGGAGGCCGAGGAGACCACCGCCCACGTCGACGGGATAGTGGTCAACGTGGCCATCGGCTACGGCGGCCGCCAGGAGATCGCCGACGCCGTGCGCTCCATGCTCCTCGACGCCCGGGACAAGGGCGTGTCGATGGAGGACCTCGCCGAGTCCGTCGACATCGACATGATCGGCCGTCACCTCTACACCGGTGCCCAGCCCGACCCGGACCTGGTGATCCGCACCAGCGGCGAGCAGCGGCTGTCCGGATTCATGCTCTGGCAGACCGCCCATTCCGAGTACTACTTCTGTGAGGTCTTCTGGCCGGCCTTCCGCAAGGTCGACTTCCTGCGTGCGCTGCGCGACTACGCCGCACGCCACCGCCGTTACGGCGGCTGAGCCGCCTCGAACGCCCCGTCCGTGACCATTGCGGCGGGGCGTTCGGTTCACCCCGGTTGGGGCGCAAGTAACAAGGAGTTCACCAGGGCGCTGTTGGCCGCTTTTGCATGGCGGTGCATGTTCGAGGGCATAAGCCAAGCAGGTCGACGCCCGAACCACGGGCGTCGGATCTCAGCGGGCGGCACGGGGCCGTCCGCCCGGGAGGCCCTTTGCACCAGCCCGACCGTGCCGTCACTGCACGGAAGCAGCCGCGGAGGTCCGGTGTCCGGCCCGCCGTTCGCGGGGGCCAGGGACCGGTCGCAATGTTCCCTCCCTCCCGGCCCGGCTTCCACTTCGTCGCTCCCCGACCTCATCCGAGGGGGTACGTCCTTCCGTGGTGACCAGCACAAAGCGCCACAAGCCCGACCGGCGCACGTATGTTCTCGACACCAGCGTCCTGCTGGCCGACCCGAACGCCCTGACCCGCTTCGACGAGCACGAGGTCGTGCTCCCCATCGTCGTGGTCACGGAGCTGGAGGCCAAGCGGCACCATCCCGAACTCGGGTACTTCGCCCGTCAGGCCCTGCGCCTGCTGGACGACTACCGGGTGAAGCACGGTCGCCTCGATGCCCCCATCCCGATCGGGGAACTCGGCGGTACCGTGCGTGTCGAGCTCAACCACTCGGACCCCAGCGTTCTGCCGACCGGCTACCGCCTGGGGGACAACGACTCCCGCATCCTGGCGGTGGCCCGCAATCTGCAGGCCGAGGGGTTCGACGTCACCGTCGTGTCGAAGGACCTGCCGCTCAGGATCAAGGCGTCCTCCGTCGGCCTGCTGGCCGAGGAGTACCGCGCCGAACTCGCCATCACGGAGAACTCCGGCTGGACCGGAATGTCCGAACTGACACTCTCCGGTGAGCAGGTGGACCTCCTCTTCGAGGAAGGGCACGTGTACGTCCCGGAGGTCTCCGGCCTCCCCGTGCACACTGGCCTGACCATCCAGTCCGAGCGCGGCAAGGCGCTCGGCCGGATCTCCGCCGAGGGCAACGTCCGCCTGGTGCGCGGCGACCGGGAGGCGTTCGGCATCAAGGGCCGCAGCGCCGAGCAGCGGATCGCGCTCGACCTGCTGCTCGACCCGGACGTCGGCATCGTCTCGATGGGCGGCCGGGCCGGCACCGGCAAGTCGGCGCTCGCGCTGTGCGCCGGCCTGGAGGCGGTCCTGGAGCGCCGCCAGCACCAGAAGGTGATGGTCTTCCGGCCGCTGTACGCGGTGGGCGGGCAGGAGCTGGGCTATCTGCCGGGCAGCGAGGCGGAGAAGATGAGCCCCTGGGCGCAGGCCGTCTTCGACACGCTCTCCGCGGTCACCAGCCGCGAGGTCATCGAGGAGGTCACCGCGCGCGGGATGCTGGAGGTCCTGCCCCTCACGCACATCCGGGGCCGGTCGCTGCACGACGCGTTCGTGATCGTCGACGAGGCGCAGTCGCTGGAACGGAACGTCCTGCTGACCGTTCTGTCCCGAATCGGCGCGAACTCGCGGGTCGTTCTGACCCATGACGTGGCACAGCGGGACAATCTGCGCGTCGGTCGCTACGACGGTGTGGTCGCCGTCGTGGAGAAGCTGAAGGGGCATCCGCTCTTCGCGCATGTCACGCTGACCCGGTCCGAGAGGTCCCAGATCGCGGCCCTTGTGACCGAAATGCTCGAAGAAGGGCATATCTGAGCAAGCCCAGTTGGCGCCGTCCGGCAAAGGTCCCAGAGCCTAGCCGGGCGGCGCCTTCGCGTGTGGCGGTTTCCTGAAATACCCGGGGGCAAACGGGATGTGAGCTTTCACACGCAACTCGGAATTGCCACGCGCAGTCGGGTTACGGCAGAGTCTCACTCCTGTCAGGCCCCGCATACGACACACCTGTACCCCCAGCGGTACGGCACCACAGAAGCACCACCTTCAACTCCATAGAGTCGTCGTATGCCGCCCGAGCATCACGTGGCGCTCCCCTCGTGGGAGTTGCCCACCGGGCCCGTGCCTCCCGTGACCCCGCAGTTGGGAGGCCAGTGTCAGTGGGCACGATTGCGTCCGCCAGGGTCACCGAAGCGGGCGATGCTGGAAGGAAACCGTGTGAGCCGGATTTCGGTCCGGGGATTCGCAGTGGCCTCGGCCACCGCGGTCACCGCCGTCGGAAGCGTCGTCGGAGTTGCCTCGGGCAGCGTCGCGCAGAACAACAACGACGCTGAGGCGACGGCTGCCGACACCACGCTTCTCGCGGACATACCCGCGGGTCAGCAGGCCCAGGTGCAGACCGCGTCCCTGACGCAGCAGGCCGACGCTCAGGCCATCGCCGCGGACGCGAGCGCCAAGAAGGACGCCGAGGCAGCCGCCCGCAAGGCCGCAGCCGAGACCGCGGTCGCCAAGAAGGCCGCCGCCGAGCAGGCCGCCAAGGAAGCCAAGCAGCGCGCCGAGGCGAAGGCCGCGGCCAGCCGCGACGACGTCCGCGACTCCTCCAGCTTCCCGACGCAGAGCAGCTACTCCGTCGCGCAGATCCAGGCGATGGCGCGTCAGATGGTGGCGAGCGGCCAGTTCCAGTGCTTCAGCAACATCGTGGACCACGAGTCCAGCTGGAACTACCACGCAGTCAACGCCTCCTCCGGTGCCTACGGCCTCTTCCAGGCCCTGCCCGGCTCCAAGATGTCGTCCGCCGGCGCCGACTGGCAGACCAACCCGGCCACCCAGATCAAGTGGGGCCTCAACTACATGAACAGCCGGTACGGCAGCCCTTGTGAGGCGTGGTCGTTCTGGCAGGCCAACCACTGGTACTAGGCCGCCCGGCTTTCACTCAACCTCGCGCAGCCCCTCCCCGTCCTCAGGGGAGGGGCTTTCGCCCTGTACGGTCGTACCCGAACGACTCCAGGGGGGAGTGGTGGCGGACACCCGGGGACGCGGGGGAAGAGGACGGATCATGTCGCGAGTGCCAGGGTGGCTCGGCCGGCTCGGTGCCGGACTCACCGAGATGAGCGAGCGGCTGGACGAGCGCCGCGCCGAGGTGGAGAAGGACACCGCACCCGAACCCGCCCTCGCCGAGCACGGCGCCGCCCCGGTGGTCGTGCCCGCCCCCCGGCCGGCCGTTCCGGCCGGTCCCCGCCCCGACCCCGCCGAGGCCGTGCCCTGGGGCGTACGCGTCGCGGCCGAGGCCGGCTGGCGGCTGCTGGTCCTCGCCGGCACCGTCTGGGTCCTCATGCGGGTCATCAGCGCCGTGCAGCTGGTGGTCTTCGCCTTCGTCATCGCCCTGCTGATCACCGCGCTGCTCCAGCCGACGGTCGCCCGGCTCAGGCGCCGCGGGGTGCCGCGCGGCCTGGCCACCGCGATGACCGCCATCCTCGGCTTCGTCGTCATGGGCCTGATGGGCTGGTTCGTGACCTGGCAGGTCATGGAGAACATCGACACGCTCTCCAACCAGATCCAGAGCGGCATCGACGACCTGCGCAACTGGCTGCTGAAGAGCCCCTTCCACGTCACCGACAAGCAGATCAACCAGATCGCCAAGAACCTCCGCGAGGCGATCGGCGCCAACGCCGACCAGATAACGTCGGCCGGCCTGGAGGGCGTCCAGGTCATCGTCGAGGCCCTGACCGGCATCCTGCTGGTGTTCTTCTCGACGCTGTTCCTGCTCTACGACGGCGAGCGCATCTGGCAGTGGTTCCTCAAGCTGGTGCCCGCCGCCGCCCGCCCGGGCGTGGCCGGCGCCGGCCCGCGCGCCTGGCGCACCCTGACGGCCTACGTTCGCGGCACGGTCCTGGTCGCCCTCATCGACGCCATCTTCATCGGCATCGGCATCTACTTCCTCGATGTGCCGATGGCCGTTCCGCTGGCCGTCTTCATCTTCCTGTTCTCCTTCATCCCGCTCGTGGGCGCGGTCGCCTCCGGCGCGCTCGCGGTGATCGTGGCGCTGGTGACGCAGGGCGTCTTCACGGCGCTCATGACCCTCGTCGTGGTCCTCGCCGTCCAGCAGATCGAGGGCCACGTCCTGCAGCCGTTCATCCTGGGCCGCGCGGTCCGCGTCCACCCGCTCGCCGTGGTCCTCACGGTGGCGGCCGGCGCCATGGTGGCGGGCATCGGCGGCGCGGTGGTGGCCGTACCGCTGGTGGCGGTGACGAACACGGTGGTCGGGTATCTACGGCAGTATTCGCAGGAAGTTCAGCTCGAGCCGGCCCGTCCGGCCCTTGCGGACGAGGTCGTTCAGGCCGACGGGGGGTCCGGGGGCGCGGCCCCCGGGGACGCCCAGGAAAACAGCGAGGGCCTCGCCCACCAGGAGTGAGCGAGGCCCCGGCAGCACGGCCTACTCGGAGAGCACGGCCTCGGCGTCCAGCGTGACGCCGACCGCCTGGATCACAGACGCGATCTTGAACGCCTCCTGGACGACCTGACGGTCGACCCCGGCCTTGCGCAGCACCTGCTCGTGCGAGTCCAGGCACAGCCCGCAGCCGTTGATCGCGGAGACCGCGAACGACCACAGCTCGAAGTCGACCTTCTCGACACCGGGGTTGCCGATGACGTTCATCCGCAGACCCGCGCGCAGGGTGCCGTACTCATGGTCGGACAGCAGGTGCCGGGTGCGGTAGAAGACGTTGTTCATCGCCATGATCGCGGCCGCGGACTTGGCCGCGGTGTACGCCTCCGGCGTGAGGTTCGCCTTCGCCTCCGGCTCCAGCTCGCGCAGCACGATCGGGGAGCGGGAGGCGATGGCGGTCGCCAGCACCGTGCCCCACAGCTGCTGCGCGGGCAGGTCGGAGTTGCCGATGACCGAGCCCAGGTTGAGCTTCAGGTCCTTGGCGTAGTCCGGAACGCGGGACTTCAGCGAGTCGAGCGACATGGGTCACTCACCGGCCAGCAGCGCGACCGGGTCGAGCGTCTCGTCGCCCTTGGACCAGTTGCAGGGGCACAGCTCGTCGGTCTGCAGGGCGTCCAGGACCCGCAGGACCTCCTTGGGGTTACGGCCGACGGAGCCGGCGGTCACCATGGAGAACTGGATCTCGTTGTTCTGGTCGACGATGAAGACGGCACGCTTGGCGAAGCCGTCCTCGCCCTCGATGCCCAGGTCGCGCATCAGCTCGTGCTTGGAGTCGGCCATCATCGGGAACGGCAGGTCGCGCAGGTCGTCGTGGTCCTTGCGCCAGGCGTGGTGGACGAACTCGGAGTCACCGGAGAAGCCGAGGACCTGGGCGTCACGGTCGGCGAACTCGTCGTTCAGCTTGCCGAACGCGGCGATCTCGGTCGGGCACACGAAGGTGAAGTCCTTGGGCCAGGCGAAGACGATCTTCCACTTGCCCTCGTAGGTCTTGTGGTTGATCGTGTCGAACTCCTTGCCCTTCTCCAGCGAGACGCAGGCGGTCAGTTCGAACTCGGGGAACTTGTCACCGACAGTGAGCACTAGCTCTCCTTGCAGCGAAGAAAAGCCCCTTTTGAGGGCGTTTTCTCGTATGGGTTGGACGCCGTCGATGGTGTCACAGGGTGCATTGATTCGGGAAATAGCTACACTCGGATGTGTTGATCGGAGGTGGCTATCAGTGACCATCAGTAACGGCAAGCGGAGACAGCCGAGCCTCGCGCAGCTGCGTGCCTTCGCCGCCGTGGCCGAGCATCTGCACTTCCGGGACGCGGCGGCCGCCATCGGGATGAGCCAGCCCGCCCTGTCCGGCGCGGTCTCGGCACTGGAGGAGACCCTGGGCGTGACCCTCCTGGAGCGTACGACCCGCAAGGTGCTGCTCTCGCCCGCCGGCGAGCGGCTGGCCGTACGGGCGAAGGCGGTGCTGGACGAGGTCGGGGCACTGCTGGAGGAGGCCGAGGCGGTCCGGGCGCCGTTCACCGGAGCGCTGCGACTCGGGGTCATCCCGACCGTCGCGCCGTACCTGCTGCCCACCGTGCTGCGACTCGTCCACGAGCGGTACCCGCAGCTCGACCTCCAGGTGCACGAGGAGCAGACCGCGAACCTCGTCGACGGCCTGAACTCCGGCCGGCTAGACCTGCTGCTGCTCGCCGTCCCGCTCGGTGTGCCCGGCGTCGTGGAACTCCCGCTCTTCGACGAGGACTTCGTGCTCGTCACCCCGCTGGACCACTGGCTCGGCGGCCGCGAGGGCATCCCGCGCGAGGCCCTGAAGGAACTCAACCTGCTGCTCCTGGACGAGGGGCACTGCCTGCGCGACCAGGCCCTGGACATCTGCCGGGAGGCCGGGCGGGCGGACGCGCCGGTCACCACCACGGCCGCCGGGCTCTCCACCCTGGTCCAGCTCGTCGCGGGCGGCCTCGGCTGCACCCTGCTCCCGCGTACCGCCCTCAAGCTGGAGACCACGCGCAGCAACCAGCTCCTCACCGGCTCCTTCGCCGAGCCCGCCCCGAGCCGCCGTATCGCCCTCGCCATGCGCACCGGCGCGGCCCGCGGCGCGGAGTACGAGGAGCTGGCGACCGCCCTGCGCGAGGCCCTGGGCCCGCTGCCCGTACGGGTGTGGGACGGCGACGCCTGAGAACGGGCGTCCCGGCACCGCAAACGATCAACCGGGCTGCTGCCGAACCGGACTTGGGCCCCTCCCGGCGGGAGGGGCCCAAGCGGCGGGTCCGCTACTCGGTGCGCAGGCCCTCCGGGCGCATCAGCCGCCACAGCGGGGGCAGGCTGAGCAGGGTGACCACGAGGACGACCGCCGCGCCGATGCCGCTCATCGTCAGAACGCTCGCCCAGTCGACGCCCACCGTCGCGCCCACCATCTTCAGCAGCACCGCGCCCAGCGTCAGCCCCACGGTCGAGGCGAGCAGCAGGCCGAGCGCGATCGGGATCGCCGTCTGCCACAGCACCGACAGGCTCAGGGTGCGCCGCCGGGTGCCGAAGGCCACCAGCGCCGACAACAGCCTCCTGCGCTCGCGCAGTTGCTCCAGCTGGGACACCAGCAGGCTCGCGCCGATCAGCGCCAGCACACAGGTGGCACCGACGAGCAGGCCGGTCCGGATGGAGGTGAACTTCGTGGACTGCTCGTTGGCCGCCCATACGATCGAGTCCGCCAGCGGGTCGATCCGAGCCGCCGTGTTGCGGACGTATTCGTGCACGTCCGGTACCGACTCGTCGAGCGACAGGTACACCTGACCGCTGACCAGCCCGGTCATCCGGTGCGGCACGGCGGCGGGGGTCATCAGGAAGCCGCTGTACACGTTCTCGTTCGGGCCCTTGATCGCACGGACCTGCTTCAGGCCGCTCGGCACGGGCCAGACGAGGTCCGGGCCCTTGGAGAAGCCGTCGCCGGTGTCGAAGTAGAGCTTGCGGCCCGGCCTGGCAAGCTTCGCCGTGTCGGCGTCCATGCCCCTGTCGCCGCCCCGCGCCACGAAGACGTCCCCGTCGTGGCAGGACGTCAGCCGCGCCACCTCGCGCAGCGCGGCGCAGTCGCCGACGGTCACGCTCGCGGAGGTGCCGGGAGCGCCCTTGCTGTTCCAGCTCCGGTCGCCGACTTGGACAGTGCCGAGCGCGGTGGCCTTGCGTACGCCCTTGGTGGCGGAGAGCTTCTCTGCGGCCGAGATGAACGCGCCGCCCCGCAAATTCTGGACCTGCATCTGCGTCTGCTCGACGTTCTGGCCGGTGACCTTGGTGTAGTCGCTCTCGACGCCCGCGAACAGCATCTGCAGGGCGACAGCGCCGGCCACCGCGACCGCGATGCCGTTCACCATGCGGGCCGCCGAGCCGCTGTTCAACTGCAGCCGCCGTACCGCCAGTTGCCAGGCGACATTGCCCGTGCCGAGCCGGGCGACCACGGCCTCGACGACCCACGGCAGCAGCGCGGTCACGCCGACGAGCAGCAGCAGGACACCGCCGATCACCAGGTACTGGTTGAACTCGCCGTTCGACCGGCCCTGGCCGATCATCGGGGCGAGCATCGCGAGGCCGCCCAGCGGCAGCAGCAGCCGCCACCACAGCCGGCGCCGCGAGGGCTTGGCCGTGCGGACCACGCCCAGCGGCTCGATGACCACCCCGCGCAGTGCGAACAGGGTGACCAGCACCGCTGCCGCCGGGACGGTGACGGCGACCAGCGCGGCCAGCGCGGGCGTGGGGTTGAGATAGCTGGGGAACACGCTGATGCCCAGGATCTCGACCGAACCCGCGAGATGACGGCCCAGCAGGAAGAAGACCGTGCCGAAGACCAGCCCGACCAGGGAACCCGCGAGCGCCTCGCCCGCGGCGATCCGCCGGGTCATCCGGCTGTCAGAGCCGACCAGCCGCAGCGCGGCCAGCCTGCGGTCGCGCCGCTCGCCGCCGAACCGTACGGCCGCGGCGATGAACACGGCGACCGGCATCAGCAGCACCACGAACACGACCAGGATCAGCAGGATGAGCACGGGGTCCGTCTTGTTGGGCGGGCTCGGATGCGGATTCCCGAACGCGGTGATCCGGGCCGTCTGCCAGCCGTCGATGCGCGGTGCCAGGTTCTTCGCACCGGCGTAGTAGGCGAGTTCGTGCGAGCCGATGAGCCCGGGCTCGCCGATGGTCCCGACCACCCGGTACGGCAGCCGGTCGCGCAGCAGCTTCCCGCCGGCGGAGTCGAGCAGCAGCTTCAGCGCCGGGGAGACGACCATGTCGCCCGGTGCCGGGTACTTGGCCAGGCCCGGTGCGAGCGGCGCCCGCGGCCCCTCGGGCTCCACCAGTCGGCCGCGGATGTCGGAGCCGTGGTAGTTCGAGTTGGCGTCCGAGATCACCAGGGTATCGGCGGCCTTCGGCTTGTGCTTCTGGTCGTAGGTGTAGTCGAGGCGGGCCTCGTCGCGGTCGTGCCGTACCGCCAGGGCGTTCGGTATGGCGGTCGTGAGCAGCAGCAGCGCGACGCCGAGACCGACACCGACCGCCGTCAGCAGCACCCGGACCCAGCCCTCACGTCCGCCGGCGAAGGCGAACCGGCCCCCCATGGCCAGATCCCTGGACCACTGGCGAACGTTCATACAGCCCGCTCCATGTCCCGGGACTTCCCGTCGCGCACGACGACCTCGCGGTCGGAGTAGGCGGCCACCCGTGCCTCGTGCGTGACCAGCACCACGGCCGCGTTGGTCGACCGGGCCGCGTCAGTGAGCAGCTCCATCACGCGCTCGCCGTTGAGGGAGTCCAGCGCGCCGGTCGGCTCGTCGGCGAACAGCACCCGGGGCCCGGTGACCAGTGCCCGCGCCACCGCGACACGCTGTCCCTGACCACCGGAGACCTCACCCGGCCGCTTGTCCTTGAGGTTGTCGACCTCGAGGCGCTCCATCCAGCCCAATGCCGCCTTCTCGGCCGCCTTGCGGGAGGTTCCGTTCAGCCGCAGCGGAAGCGCCACGTTCTCCACACAGGTGAGCTCCGGGACGAGCTGCCCGAACTGGAAGACGAAGCCGAACTCGGACCGCCGGAGCGCACTGCGCTGGGCGTCGCTCATCGTCGCGAGTTCCTGCCCGTTGTACGTGATCGAGCCCGAGTCCGGCGGCACGATCCCCGCGAGGCAGTGCAGCAGCGTCGACTTGCCGGACCCGGAGGGGCCCATCACGGCGACGACCTCGCCGGGGTGGATGGAGAACCCGGCGCCGTCGAGCGCGAGCGTCGGGCCGTAGGCCTTGCGCAGGTCCTGGGCTATGAGCAGGGAACCGGGAGGAGGAGTCACTTGGCCACCTCCGCACGGAGCTTGTCGAGGCGCGCGGCGGTCAGCTCCAGCCAGCGCAGGTCCGCCTCCAGGTGGAACAGCGCGTGGTCGCAGATCAGCTGGTCCGCGAGGTCGCCCTTGCGCTTGCGGTCGGTCAGGATCCGCATGCTGCGCAGGTGCTCGGCGCGCTGGGTGTCGAGGATGTCGGCCGCGTTCCGGTGGGTCAGCAGCGCCAGGACGACCTTGGTGTAGAGGGTCGACTGGAGGTACTCCGCCGGCTCCTCCGGGGTCGCGAGCCAGCGCTCGACGTCCGTGACGCCGGCGTCGGTGATGGCGTACCGCTTGCGCTCGGGCCCGCCGCCCGCCTCGATCCCGTCGACCTCCACGAGGCCGTTCTTCAGCAGCCGGGACATCGTCGAGTAGACCTGGCCGTAGTGCAGCGGCCGATCGTGACCGAACTTCTCGTCGAAGGCCCGCTTCAGGTCGTAGCCGTGCCGGGGGCCGGACTCCAGGAGCCCTAGAAGGGTGTGACCGATGGACATGGCAGCACTCTACACACGGTGTATACGCGGTGTGTATACGCGGAGTGTGTAGATCATGGCGGGGGGTGCGCGCGGGGTGCGGAGGTGCAGGTGGGGGCCGATTGTCACTGTTCGGAAACAGGCGGCCGTCCACGACGCGGCAGCGGCCCGGTGTCCTTCGGCAGCCGCCCCGCCTCGGCCAGCGCCTTGCGCAACAGGAACTCGATCTGCGCGTTGGCAGAGCGCAGCTCGTCCCCCGCCCACCGCGCCAGCGCCTCGTACACCGACGGGTCCAGCCGCAGCAGCACCTGCTTGCGCTGCTGCGGCCGGCGCCGCGGAGTCTCTTCCGGAGAGTCCGTCACTGGTAGAGGGTCCCAGTGTTGAGGACGGGCTGCGGCGCACGGTCCCCGCACAGCACCACCATCAGGTTGGACACCATCGCCGCCTTCCGTTCCTCGTCCAGCTCCACGATGTCCCGCTCCGCGATCCGGGCGAGCGCCGCCTCCACCATGCCGACCGCGCCGTCCACGATCTGCCGCCGGGCCGCGACGACCGCACCGGCCTGCTGCCGCTGGAGCATCGCCGAGGCGATCTCGGGAGAGTACGCGAGATGCGTGAAGCGCGACTCGATGATCCGCACTCCGGCCGCCTCCACGCGGGCCTGCAGCTCGACGGCCAGCCGCTCGGTGATCTCCTCGGCGTTGCCGCGCAGCGAGAGGCCGTCCTCCTCGTGGGCGTCGTACGGGTACTCGATGGCTATGTGCCGTACGGCCGTCTCGGTCTGCGTGGCGACGAACTCGGCGTAGTCGTCCACCTCGAACACCGCCTGGGCGGTGTCCTGGACCTTCCAGACCACGACCGCGGCCAGCTCGATCGGGTTGCCGTAGGCGTCGTTGACCTTGAGGACGGCGGTCTCGTGGTTGCGCACCCGGGTGGAGATCCGGGTCCGCGAGGTGAAGGGGTTCACCCAGCGCAGACCGTCCTGCCGGATCGTGCCCCGGTACCGGCCGAAGAGCTGCACGACCCGGGCCTCGCCGGGCGCGACCGTGTTCAGGCCGCGCATCGCGATGATCGCGGCGAGGAAGACCAGGACGCCGCCGGCGATGAGCCCGCCCTTGGCGCCGGACGCGGAGACCGCGGAGGCGGCGGCGAACAGGGCGACGGCGGTGCCGAGCCCGAGCAGGCCGAGGAGCAGCGCGAGCCCGCCCCCGATGCTGTGCGCCGGGAACTCCCGCACGCGTGGCGCGGGCATCTCGGGTACGTCGGCGGTCGCGGATGCGTCATGTGCGGACATGGGTGGATCCCCCGTTCAGGTCATGCCTAGCTTCGGTCTAGCTAAGTGATATCACTTTATGCCCGCAGGCAACCTTGGGCCAGTGATATCCGTCGGTTCCTTTGGGCCGGGTGCTGATTGTCACGTCCGCAAAAGAGCGGATCGGGCGCCCTTTGTCATATAGACGGGTGTTAGCTTTCGGAGCTGACCCCGAGAGGAAGCGGAGCGTACAGAGCCATGGGACGAGCGGAAGAGAGACGAGCGCGGCAGCGCGGCCACCGCGCGGCGCCCAAACGCCGCCGCTCCGCCCCTGCGGCCGGTGCCAAGCCCGCCAAGGGCCGAATACGCCGGCTCTTCACCTGGAAGAAGATGCTCGGCACCTTCCTGGGCCTGTGCCTGCTGGGCATCGGCGGCTTCATCGTGCTGTACCTGGTCGTGGACGTCCCCCAGGGCAACGCCGCCGCCAAGCAGGAGAGCAACGTCTACAAGTACAGCGACGGCTCGGTCCTGGCCCGCGTGGGCGAGGTCAACCGCGAGAGCGTGGACCTGTCCAAGGTGCCCAAGGAAGTCCAGCACACCTTCGTCGCCGCGGAGAACAAGACCTTCTACCACGACTCCGGAATCGACGTGAGGGGCCTCGCCCGAGGCCTGTTCAACACGGTGTCCGGCCGGGGTACCCAGGGCGGCTCGACGATCACCCAGCAGTACGTCAAGAACTACTACCTCAACCAGGACCAGACGGTCACCCGCAAGCTCAGGGAGATGGTCATCTCCCTGAAGGTGGACCGCCGGCTGTCCAAGGACGAGATCCTCGCGGGCTACATCAACACCAGCTACTACGGCCGCAACGCCTACGGTATCCAGGCCGCGGCGCAGGCCTACTACCACAAGGACGCGGCCAAGCTGAGCGTCCAGGAGGGCGCCTACCTCGCCGCGCTGCTCCAGGCGCCGAGCCAGTACGACTGGGCGGTCGCCGGCCCCATGGGCAAGAAGCTGGTCGAGCAGCGGTGGAACTACGTCCTGGACAACATGGTCAAGCAGAACTGGCTCGACGCCGGCGAGCGGCAGACGATGAACTTCAAGAGGGACGCCATCCCCAAGGACCCCAAGGGGACGCCGGGTGAAGAGGGCCAGAAGGGCTACCTGGTCCAGCTCGCCAACCAGCAGCTCGAACAGCAGCTGATGAAGCAGCAGGGGCTGACGCAGGCCCAGGCGGAGAACGCGGTCGTGGACCGCGGCTGGACCATCACCCTGAACATCAGCAAGAAGAAGCAGGCCGCGCTGGAGAAGGCGGTCAAGTCCCAGCTGACCAGCAAGCTGGACAAGAAGAAGCGCAAGGTCGACGGCAACATCCAGGCCGGCGCCGTCTCGGTGGACCCCAAGACGGGCAAGATCGTCGCCCTGTACGGCGGTCAGGACTACTTCAAGCACTACTTCAACAACGCGACGCGCCGCGACTACCAGCCCGCCTCGACGTTCAAGCCGGTCATCCTCGCCGCCGCGCTGGAGGACAACGCCACCACGCAGAGCGGCAAGCCGATCACCGCGAACACCGTCTACGACGGCACCAGCGGCCGCCAGGTCGTCGACCACGGCAGCAAGGTCGGCTTCGGCCCGCCGAACGAGGACAAGGTCAACTACGGCCCCATCACCGTGCAGAAGGCGATGAACCAGTCCGTCAACTCGGTCTTCGCCCAGATGGGCGTCGACGTCGGCATGACCAAGGTGATGGACACGGCCAAGCAGCTCGGCATGGACACCGACGGCATGCAGGCGGTGCCCGCGCAGACGCTGGGCTCTATGGGCGCCAGCCCGCTGGAGATGGCCGGCATCTACGCCACCTTCGACAACCACGGCTACAAGGTGACGCCGGGCATCCTCAAGTCGGCGGAGCAGAAGGGCCGTTCGGTCGACATTCCCAACCCGATCGGCAACCAGGTCATCAGCCGCACGGCCGCCGACACGGTGACCTCCGTGCTGACCGGTGTGGTCGACGACGGTACGGCCAAGAAGAACGTGGCGAACAACCCGCTGCGCAACGGCCAGCAGGTGGCGGGCAAGACCGGTACCTCCGACGAGAACAGGTCCGCCTGGTTCACCGGCTACACGCCCGACCTGGTCACCTCCGTCGGCCTGTTCGGCGAGGACTACAAGACCAAGGCCCACGTGTCCATGATGGGCGCCACCGGTCTGCTGCCGGCCCCCGGCCGCCTCAACGGCGGCACCTACCCCGCGCAGATCTGGGCGGCGTACACCTTCGGCGTCACGGACCAGGCCAAGTTCGACCTGAACACCACCCAGGGTGCGGCCGTCGCGCCGACGGACACGCCGACCTTCAGCCAGACCCCGTCCCAGACGCCGTCGAACACCCCGACCAGTGCGCCGCCGACGTCCACGACCCCGTCCCAGACGCCGACCACCGGCGCCCCGACCACGGGGACCCCGACCACCGGCGCCCCGACCACGGGGACCCCGACCACCGGGGCCCCGACCACCGGGACGCCGACGGGCGACGTCACGGACACCCCGCTCGACAACGGCAACGGGAACTTCGGCCAGTAGGGCCCGCGCACGCGAAGGGCGCCCGGGGACTCCCCGGGCGCCCTTCCGCGTCCTCAGGCCCGGTTCAGCTCGAACCAGACCACCTTGCCGGTGCTCAGCCGGGTCGCACCCCACCGCCGGGCCAGCCGGTTGACCAGGTACAGCCCGCGGCCGCCCTCGTCCGTGGCCCGGGCCTGGCGCAGCCGCGGCAGCTGGGGCACGTCGTCGCCGACCTCGCAGCGCAGCACGTCCGTGCGCAGCAGCCGGAGCGTGACCGGACGGGAGGCGTACCGCACGGCATTGGTGACCACCTCGCTGACCAGCAGCTCCACCGAGTCCGTCAGCTCCTCCAGGTCCCAGCGGGCCAGCGCGCGCCGGGCCAGCCGACGGGCCTGGCCGGGGGCCGTCTCCTCCGGATCCAGCGTCCAGTACGCCACATCGCTCGGCGCGATCCCGTCGAAGCGGGCCGCGAGCAGCGCGATGTCGTCGTCCCGGTCGCCCGGGCCGAGCATGTCCAGCACCTCGTCGCACAGCGCCTCGAGCGGCGGCGGATGGTCCGGGCCGGTCAACTGGGCGGTCGCGGCGAGCCGTTCACGCAGTTGCTCTATGCCGGTCCACACGTCCCGCAGCCGGGACTCCACCAGGCCGTCGGTGTACAGCAGCAGCGTGGCCCCGGCGGGCGCGTCCAGCTCGACCGCCTCGAAGTCCACCCCGCCGACGCCGATCGGCGCGCCCGGCGGCACCCTGAGCACCTCCGCGCGGCCGCCCAGGTGCAGCAGGACGGGCGGCGGATGGCCGGCGTTGGCGATGGTGATGCGGTGCGTGACCGGGTCGTAGACGGCGTACAGGCACGTCGCCATGCGGTCGGTGCCCAGCCGCTGCGCCTGCTCGTCCAGGTGGTGCAGCACCTCCTGCGGCGGCAGGTCGAGACCGGCCAGGGTCTGGGCCGTGGTGCGCAGCTGGCCCATGATCGCCGCCGAGGTCATGGAGTGCCCCATGACGTCACCGACCACCAGCGCGACCCGGCTGCCGGGCAGCGGGATCGCGTCGTACCAGTCGCCGCCCACCCGCGCGGTCTCCGCGGCCGGCAGATAGCGCGAGGCCAGCCGCACCCCGGTCGGGCGGGGCAGGGTCTCGGGCAGCATGGTGCGCTGCAGCTCGTCGGCGATGTAGGCCTCCCGGCCGTACAGCACCGCCTTGTCGATGCCGAGCGCGCTGTGCGTGGCGAGCTGGGCGGCCACCAGCAGGTCGTCCGCCTCGAACGCGAGCCGCTCCGGACGGCGCAGGAACAGCGCCGCGCCGATCACCCGGCGCCGGCCGCGCAGCGGCGCGAGGATCGCGTGCTGCCCGCCCGGTACGACCGCCTCGCCGCCCTCGCCGAGCAGCTCGGGCAGCGCGGCCCGGGCGGCGGGCGCGTCGGCGAACACCGGCCGCACCCCGCGCAGCACCTCGTTCAGCGCGCCGCCGGGACGCACCTCGCACAGCTCGGTCGTCAGCGACGACAGCTCCGAGAGGGCCGACGGCTCCGGCTCCGGCTCCGGGAACGGCGGGAGCAGCAGGCCCTCGGTGTCCCGTTCGTCCGGTATCCGGTCGGTACGGCGCAGCCGCAGCACCACCGGGCCGGTGGGCCGCTCGTCACCGACCGGCAGCGGGTCGCGCAGATAGACCAGGATCGCGTCCGAGAACGTCGGCACGGTGGCGCGGCACAGCCCCATCACGATCTCGTCCAGATCGATGCCACGGGCGATCCGCCGGGTCGCCGCGCCCACGAACCTGAGCCGGTCCCCGTCGCGCCGCATCGGCATCGGCCGCCCCGGCGGCAGTCCCCGCCCGGTACGGCGCTCCTGGCCGCCCGGCGCCTTCTCCTCCTCGGCACCCGGCTGCGGCGGAATGGCTTCCGGCGCGGGACGCGGGCGGTGCGTGTCCGTTTCCGTGGTGGCGGGCTGGGAGTGCTCCGGGCCGTTGACTGGGGGCTCCTTCCCCTTGTTCCCCTTGCCGCAGGGCGCGGTCGTCCCCGGGCCGGAGGGCGGTCCGTCCGCCCGGGCCTGTGCCGGTAAGGCCGAGGTGCCGTTCGGCTTGGGGGTACGCAGGAGCGCCCCGCGGGCCTCCGCGGGGTCGGCGCCCGGCTGGGGGCGCTCGTAGGAGGAGGTGGGGTGCTCCGTCACGCGTGTCGAATCCATCCGTCCGGGGCTGCGCGCCGGGCGCGCAGATGGTCCCGCCGAAATCCCGATACCCGGAATACGTGCCCCAGGAACGGAATTCCCGCGTGGTCAGAGGTTGTTCCTGTGCCGCCGGCGAACCCGCCCGGTCCAGGGCAGGCCCTGGCGGTGTTGCCCTCGTACCCCTTGCTCACGTCCTGCCGCCCCTCGGTGACGTTTGGTCAGGCCCGGCGCACGTTCCGGTAGTTGCGGTAGCGCCCCCTTGCGGAGGACGATCCTACGGTTGTGGACCGGGGGCGCATCAAGGGTCTCATGAGGACACGTGCGCGGGCGTACGGTCCCAGTCCCCGGGGAGTGACGGTACCGCCCAGGAGGGATCCGGGCGCCAGTGCTGCCAGCCGTCCGAGAACGGCGGGCCCCAGGCGCCGATCGCCTCCACCGCGGCCCGCCCGGCCGTCCGCACCCGCCCGGCGGTCGTCTCGTCCATCAGACCGTCCCGCTGGGCCTGTGCGAACTCGTCCTCGTCCCGCCAGTGCCAACTGCGGTCCGGATTCACCGAGATGTCCAGGAAGTAGTCCACTGAGTCCACACCGCCCGCCCAACGGGCCAGCGGCCGCTCCAGGTTGACGTACCAGTTCTTGAAGCGCCAGCCCGGATCCCAGAACAGCCACACCGACCAGGGCTCGCCGGGCCGGGCCAGCTTCAGCACGCCCGTGCCGAACCACCGGTCCCGCTGCACCGCGCGCGGCTTGGTGTAGCGGGTCTCCAGCGGCTCCAGATGGACGGGCGTGCCGTCGGCCAGCACCGGCTTGACGCACTCGGTGCCGGGCGCCATCCACACCGCGAGCAGCTCCTCGTCGTCCCGGACGACGGTGACGGGCCGTGCGATGTGGAAGTGCTCACCGGCGTTCTCCCGGTACCGCCACAGGATCGGGGTCCCGGGGGTCCAGTACGTCGCAGGTCCCGCCGCCACTCGTCTCACCGCTCCGTCGTCCGTCATGCACAGATATTAGGTGCCGCAGGCATACGACGCTGCGGCGGCCGTCACGGTTCGACTCGGCGGCGGCACTTGTTACGGGTGCGTCATCCGCAGGACATCCAGCGCCTCGTCCAGCTGCTCCAGGGTGAGGTCGCCGCGCTCCACGTACCCGCCCTCCAGCACGACCTGACGGATGGTCTTCCGCTCGGCCAGGGACTTCTTGACGACCTTCGCGGCCTCCTCGTAGCCGATGTACTTGTTCAGCGGGGTCACCACGGAGGGCGACGACTCGGCGTACTCGCGGGCCCGTTCCCGGTCGGCGACGATGCCGTCGACCGTGCGGTCGGCCAGCAGCCGCGAGACGTTGGCGAGCAGCCGGATCGACTCCAGCACGTTCTTGCCGATCACCGGGAGCATCACGTTCAGCTCGAAGTTCCCGGAGGCGCCGGCGGTGGCGATCGTGGCGTCGTTGCCGATCACCTGGGCGGCGACCATGAGCACGGCCTCGGGGATCACCGGGTTGACCTTGCCCGGCATGATCGACGAGCCCGGCTGCAGGTCGGGCAGGTGGATCTCGGCGAGCCCGGTGCGCGGCCCGGACGCCATCCAGCGCAGGTCGTTGGCGATCTTCGTCAGCCCGACCGCGACGGTCCGCAGCTGCCCGCTGGTCTCCACGATCCCGTCCCGGGCGCCCTGCGCCTCGAAGTGGTCCCGGGCCTCGGTGAGCGGCAGCCCGGTGGCCCGCGCGACCTCCCTGATCACCGCGGCGGAGAACCCGGGCGGCGTGTTGATCCCGGTCCCGACGGCCGTGCCGCCCAGCGGCAGTTCGGCCAGCCGGGGCAGCGAGGCGCGCAGCCGCTCGACGCCGTACCGCACCTGGGCCGCGTACCCGCCGAACTCCTGGCCCAGCGTCACCGGCGTCGCGTCCATCAGATGCGTGCGCCCGGACTTCACGACGTCCGCGAACTCCTCGGACTTGCGGGTGAGGGAGGCGGCGAGGTGGTCGAGGGCCGGGATCAGGTCGTTCGTCACGGCGCCGGTGGCGGCGATGTGGATGGACGACGGGAACACGTCGTTGGACGACTGCGAGGCGTTGACGTGGTCGTTCGGATGCACGTCCCGGCCGAGCCGCTCGCTCGCCAGCGTGGCGACGACCTCGTTGGTGTTCATGTTGGACGAGGTCCCGGACCCGGTCTGGAACACGTCGATCGGGAACTGGTCGTCCCACTTACCGTCGGCGACCTCCGCGGCCGCCTCCTGGATCGCCTCCGCGACGTCCTTGTCCAGCACCCCCAGCTCGGCGTTCACCTTCGCGGCCGCCGCCTTGATCCGGGCCAGCGCCTCGATGTGCGCCCGCTCGATCCGCTGCCCGGAGACGGGGAAGTTCTCGACGGCACGCTGGGTCTGTGCCCGCCACTTGGCGTGGGCGGGGACCCGGACCTCGCCCATGGAGTCGTGCTCGATGCGGTATTCGCTCATGCCGGTGTCAGCGATCGGGGCGCGGCGGTTGTTCCGGACTGTGGGCCGCACGGGGCGAGGGGTGACCGCGGCCTGCTGCATTGGCACCACCGATGTCACCGGGTCGGGGGACTGCTCCACCGGCTGCCGAGCCGGACATCACGGATAAATGTGACTATCAACCCAAGGTGACAGAGCGATTCCCCGCCGTCACCACGGCTGGCAGGAGGACCAATCGATGCACTTCACTCCGAAGCGCCTGCTCGGCGCCACCGCGGCGGTGTCCATAGGCGCGGCGGCTCTGCTGGGCGCGGGCGCCGGCGCCGCGGGCGCCGCCGGCAGGGCCTACTGCGACCGCGCCGAACGGCCCGTCTGGAGCGGCGACCCCAGCCGCAACATGACCGGCCACGGCTGCAGCGTGCCGTCCAACGGGCGCCGCTGGTACACCGTCGAGATCGACACCCTCGTGGAGTCCCACCACAAGACGGAGTATCTGAACGGACCGGTCGACCGGACCGAGACGCTGCACGACAGAACCATCAGGTGCATGGGCTACACCACCAGCGGCGACACGGTGAACTGGTTCGGCTGCGTACCTCACTGACCCATGGGCCGAGGCCGGTCCGGACCGGCCCGGTGCCGGGCGGCCGCGTCCCCGACGGGATGCGCCGGCCGCCCGGCCGGGTCCGGAGGACGGACCCCGTCCGCCGATCAGGCCAGCCCCGGCCCCCGCACCGGAATGCTCGTGAACGTCGGCTGCGGGGCCGGGTCCTGGAAGAAGTCGTTCGACTTGTTCGTCCCACGGCACCGACCAGCCCGTCCGGCGTTCGAGGACGAGGCCCCTCGGGCCGAACGGGGTCCTTGGGCGGAGCCCCCGGTGGGGCGAAGGGGCAGCGCCCCTGGGGATGGGACGGGTAGGGGCGGCGGGGGCGAAGGCATTCCCCGCCGTCCCGCAGGTGCTACGCCAGCCCAGGCCCCCGTACCGGAATCGTCGTGAACGTCGGTGCCGGGGCGGGGTCTTGGAAGAAGTCGTTGCCCTTGTCGTCCACCACGATGAACGCCGGGAAGTCCTCGACCTCGATCTTCCAGACGGCCTCCATGCCCAGCTCCTCGTACTCGACGACCTCGACCTTCTTGATGCAGTCCTGGGCGAGGCGGGCGGCGGGGCCGCCGATCGAGCCGAGGTAGAAGCCGCCGTGCGTGTCGCAGGCGTCGGTGACCTGCTTGCTGCGGTTGCCCTTGGCGAGCATCACCTTGGAGCCGCCCGCCGCCTGGAACTGCTCCACGTAGGAGTCCATACGGCCGGCCGTGGTCGGGCCGAAGGAACCGGAGGCGTAACCCTCGGGGGTCTTGGCCGGGCCCGCGTAGTACACCGGGTGGTCCTTCAGGTACTGCGGCATCTCCTCGCCCGCGTCCAGGCGCTCCTTGATCTTGGCGTGCGCGATGTCGCGGGCCACGACCAGCGGGCCGGTGAGGGAGAGGCGGGTCTTGACCGGGTACTTGGTCAGCTCGGCGAGGATGTCGTCCATCGGCTGGTTGAGGTCGATGCGGACGACGTCGGACGACTCGTCCAGGTGCTCGTCCGTGGTCTCCGGCAGGAAGCGCGCCGGGTCCTTCTCCAGCTGCTCCAGGAACACGCCCTCGGCGGTGATCTTGGCGACGGCCTGGCGGTCGGCCGAGCAGGAGACGGCGATGGCGACCGGGCAGGACGCGCCGTGGCGCGGGAGGCGGATCACGCGGACGTCGTGGCAGAAGTACTTGCCGCCGAACTGCGCGCCGATGCCGATCTTCTGCGTCAGCTCGAAGACCTTCTGCTCCAGGTCCTGGTCCCGGAAGCCGTGGCCCAGCTCCGAGCCCTCGGCCGGGATCTCGTCCAGGTAGTGCGCGGAGGCGTACTTCGCGGTCTTCAGCGCGTACTCGGCGCTCGTGCCGCCGACGACGATCGCCAGGTGGTACGGCGGGCAGGCGGCCGTACCGAGCGAACGGATCTTCTCCTCCAGGAACTTCATCATGGAGGCCTCGTTCAGGACGGCCTTCGTCTCCTGGTACAGGAAGGACTTGTTGGCCGAGCCGCCGCCCTTCGCCATGAACAGGAACTTGTAGGCGCCGCCGTCGGTCGCGTACAGCTCGATCTGGGCGGGGAGGTTGGAGCCGGTGTTCTTCTCCTCCCACATGGTGAGCGGAGCCATCTGCGAGTAGCGCAGGTTCAGCCTGGTGTAGGCGTCGTAGATGCCGTGCGACAGGTGCTTGTCGTCCGCGCCCTCGGTCAGGACGTTCTGGCCGCGCTTGCCCATGACGATCGCCGTGCCCGTGTCCTGGCACATCGGCAGCACGCCCGCCGCCGCGATGTTCGCGTTCTTCAGCAGGTCGAGCGCGACGAACTTGTCGTTGCTCGAGGCCTCCGGGTCGTCGATGATGCGGCGCAGCTGCGCCAGGTGGGCCGGGCGCAGATAGTGCTGGATGTCGTGGATGGCCTCCTCGGCCAGCTTGCGCAGCGCCTCCGGCTCCACCTTGAGGAAGGTCCGCCCGTCCGGCCCCTCGACGGTGGACACACCCTCCGAGGTCACCAGCCGGTACGGGGTGGTGTCCTCGCCCTGGGGGAGCAGATCGGTGTACGCGAACTCAGGCATCTCAGCCCATTCCTCACTCTGACGGACGGCTGCCCGCCGACGCTGGCGGGCCTCACCAGCCTAGAACCTGCCACCGACACGGAACCTGTGAGGTAAGGCTCAGTTCCGGGACACGCGGGCGGCTCCGGCCCCCTAGTCGCGATCTATCGCGTTTCGGTACGCTGCTGTCGTGGACCTTCAGAAGCACGCCCAGCCCCAGGACAGCGCGCCGCGCGTGTCCGAACTGCGCGCCTCGGACGCCGACCGTGACCGTGTCGCCGACATCCTCCGCGAGGCCCTGGCCGAGGGCCGGCTGACGGCCGACGAGCATGCCGAGCGCGTGGAGGGGGTGCTGCACGCCAAGACGGTCGGCGAGCTGGAGGTCTTCATCCGCGACCTCCCTGCCGCCCACCAGCGGCCCGCGGCCCCCGCCTACACGCCCGTCCCGCCCCGCCCCTCGCCCGGCGCGATCCCGGCCGAGGCCGACGCCAACGTGGTGGCCGTCTTCAGCAGTGCGGTGCGCCGGGGCCGCTGGCGCGCGGGGCGCCGGTTGCACGCGTACTCGGTCTTCGGCTCGGTGGAGATCGACCTGAGCGAGGCGATCTTCGAGTACCAGCAGGTCGTCATCAAGGCCGTCTCGGTCTTCGGCGACGTCCAGATCCGCGTCCCGGAGAACGTCTCGCTGCGCGGCACGGGCGGCGGTGTGCTGGGCAACTTCGAGGTGGACACGCTGGATTCGGTCGAGCCCGACGCGCCCGTGGTCTACGTCGACGGGTGGGCCGTACTCGGCAACGTAGAGGCGCGCCCCAAGCGCGGCCGGCGCGTGGCGGACATCCTCGACCGGGTCCAGGACAAGGTCGACCGGAAGCTGCGCAAACACCTGGACCGTTGACGGTCGCGAATCCGCCGGTGATCCGAGGGCCGCGGTGGCGCGGCGGAGGGGGCCCGGGGGCGTGAACAAGCCGCCGCGCGCCTGCGGTTGGAAACGCAGTGCATAGGCTCGCGCACAGCGGGTAGGCCTTGCTGCATCGTCGCTCACTCGCGAAGCCGTCGTCAGGAGTAGACCGTGCTGCAACCGCCGCATTCGTCCCTGCAGGTCGCTGCCGTTCCGGCCCAGCGGGTGCCAGCGCGCGACAGGGACCAAGACGCACCCTGGCACACCGAGGCGGTGTGCCGGCGGGACGAGGCCGGCCTCTTCTTCGCCCCGTCCAAGGAGCCGACGGCCGCCCGCCTGTCCCGTGAGGAGGCGGCCAAGCGCGTCTGCGCCCGCTGTCCGGTGATGGTCGAGTGCCGCGAACACGCCCTCCTCCAGCCCGAACCGTACGGCGTCTGGGGCGGCCTGACGGCGGCGGAACGCCGGGTGGTCCTGGCGAGGCGCCGGCGGCGCGAGGTGGAACTGAAGAAGGCGGCACGGGCGACGACGAACCGCATAGCGGGCTGAGCAAAGGAAAGGGCGCCCCCTCCGCACAGGGGGCGCCCATCGCCTTTCAGAGGCGCGGAACCGTGGTCACTTGGCCCGGTCGAAGTCGATCGCGCTGTAGGCCCGCAGCTTGCGCAGCCGATGCTCGGAGTCGATCCGCCGCACGGTCCCCGACTTGGACCGCATCACGATCGACTCGGTCAGCGCGGTCTCGGAGCGGTACCGCACGCCACGCAGCAACTCGCCGTCGGTGATGCCGGTCGCGACGAAGAAGACGTTCTCGCCGGAGACCAGGTCGTCGGTGGTGAGCACCCGGTCCAGATCGTGCCCGGCGTCGATCGCCCGCTGCCGTTCCTCGTCGTCCTTGGGCCACAGCTTGCCCTGGATCGTGCCGCCGAGGCACTTCACGGCGCAGGCGGAGATGATGCCCTCGGGGGTGCCGCCGATGCCGAGCAGCAGGTCGACGCCGGTGCCCTCGCGCAGTGCGTAGACCGAGCCGGCGACATCGCCGTCGGAGATCAGCTTGATACGCGCGCCTGCCTCCCGGACCTCCTTGATCAGGCCCTCGTGGCGCGGCCGGTCGAGGATGACGACGGTGACGTCCTCCGGCGCGGACCGCTTGGCTTTGGCGATCCGGCGGATGTTCACGGCCACCGGCGCGTTGATGTCGACGAAGTCCGCGGCCTCGGGGCCGGTGACCAGCTTGTCCATGTAGAACACGGCGGACGGGTCGAACATGGCGCCGCGCTCGGCGGCCGCGAGGACGGCGATGGCGTTGGGCATGCCCTTGGCCGTCAGGGTGGTGCCGTCGATCGGGTCGACCGCGATGTCGACCTCGGGTCCGGTGCCGTCGCCGACCTGCTCTCCGTTGAAGAGCATCGGGGCTTCGTCCTTCTCGCCCTCACCGATGACGACGACGCCGTTCATCGACACGGTGGAGACGAGGGTCCGCATGGCGCGCACCGCGGCGCCGTCGGCGCCGTTCTTGTCGCCGCGCCCTACCCAGCGGCCCGCGGCCATGGCCGCGGCTTCGGTCACCCGGACGAGTTCCAGGGCGAGGTTACGGTCGGGGGCTTCCGAGGGAACGTCCAGCTCGGAAGGCAGATGATGATTCTCGGTCATCGGAGCGCACCTTTCTGATACGACGACGGCCGGATGAGGGTGTACCCCGACTCTATCGTTAGGTAGACAAAATGAGCAGGGGACCCCACGGATGAGCGCTCCGGGCACCTGCGACGATAGGGGGCGTGGCAGGTTCGAACGGCAAGCAGAAGACGGTCCGGGACATGATTCTCTCCCTGGGCCTCATCGGGATCGCGGCGGCGGTCATCTATCTCTTCGTCCCGCACGACGATCACGCTCCCGATCTCAAGCGGGTCGACTACCGGGTCGAGCTGCTCACGGCGCGCCGCGCGGCGAGCTACCCGGTGGCCGCGCCGGAGGGGCTGCCGGGGACCTGGAAGGCGACCTCGGTGCGCTACCAGGGCGAGAACTCCGACCGCTGGCACCTCGGCTTCCAGACCCCCGACGGTCAGTACGCGCAGCTCGAGCAGTCCGCGCAGAAGAAGCGCGCCGACTTCATCGACCAGGCCAGCCAGGGCGCCTCGGCGACCAAGCGGACCGAGAAGATCGGTGACCGCACCTGGACCCGCTACACCGGCGGCCGCTACGACGCCCTGGTCCTCGAGGACACCCCCGGCTCCACGACGGTGGTCGCCGGCACGGCCTCCTTCGACCAGCTGACGAAGATGGCGGCGGCGCTGAAGACGCAGTGAGCGCACCCGCACGGAAGGCGCGGTGAGCGCACCCGTCCGGAACGCGCGGTGAGCGCCCGTACGCGCACACGCAGGAGGCCCCCAGCGACGCTGCTGGGGGCCTCCTGCCGTACTCGCCGTACTCGGGCGGCTCAGACGGTCGTGACGACGTCCTCGAACGCCAGTCGCGGCGAGCGCGGGAACCAGGCGTCCGGGCCGGGGCGGCCGATGTTGACGACCATCAGCGGGGTGTGGTCGTCGTCCAGGAACTCCTTGCGGACGCCCTCGAAGTCGAGGCCGGTCATCGGGCCGGCGGCGAGACCCGCGGCACGGACGCCGATGATGAAGTACGCGGCCTGCAGCGAGGCGTTCAGCGCGGCGGCGCCCTCACGGGCCGGACGCTCGCTGAAGAAGACGTCCTTGGCCTGGGGGAAGTGCGGGAAGAGGGTCGGCAGCTCCTCGTGGAACTCGTTGTCCGCGGAGAGGATCGCGACCAGCGGGGCGGCGGCCGTCTTCGGCTGGTTGCCCTCGGCCATGTGCTTCACCAGGCGCTCGCGGGCCTCGGTGGAGCGGACCAGGGTGATGCGCAGCGGGCTCTGGTTGAAGGCGGTGGGGCCGTACTTGACCAGGTCGTAGATCGCCTGGACCTGCTCCTCGGTAACCGGCTCGTCGGTGAAGGTGTTCGCGGTGCGGGCCTCGCGGAACAGCAGGTCCTGGGCAGCGGGGTCAAGAACGAGAGACATGCGTGACTTCCTAGGGTGCGCGTCCGGTCCGGGGTGCCGGATCGGCTGATGTCCACGACCATACGCATGTGAAGTTCAACCTTCAACAAAAACCGGGGCGCGGTGATCCGCTTCACAGCGCCCGGCTCTTGCCTACTCGCTCTCTTCCTGAGCCTCTTCCCGTGCCTCTTCCTCGGCGAGCGCCGCGTCCAGCCGGGCCCGTGCGCCCTCCAGCCAGCGCCGGCACACCTTGGCCAGCTCCTCGCCGCGCTCCCACAGCGTCAGGGACTCCTCCAGCGTCGTACCGCCCGCCTCCAGGCGCCGCACGACCTCGATCAACTCGTCCCGCGCCTGCTCGTACGAGAGCGCCTCATCCACCTTGCTGGTCATCCGCCCACCCTAGACATCAGAAGACATAGGAAAACATCAGATATCGACACGAACCGTGAACTCGCCCTCGGCGACCCGCGCCCGCAGCGCCTCGCCCTCCGCGACCTCCTCCGGATCGCGCACCACATGCCCGTCGGACTTCTGCAGCACCGCATAGCCGCGCTTGAGGGTGGCGGCGGGGGAGAGGGCCACCACGCGCGCGTGCGTGTGCGTCAGCTCCGAGTCGGCGCGGTCGAGGAGATGGCCGAGGGTCCGCCGGCTCCGCCCGACCAGGGAGACCACATGGTCGGCGCGCTCGTCGATCATCCGGTGCGGATCCTCGATCGAGGGCCGCGCCAGCGCGTGCGCCAGACCCCGCTGCTCACGCTCCACCAGCGCCTGCACGCACCGCCGGGCCCGGTCCCGCAGCATCCGCACCCGCTCGAACTCCTCGCCGACGTCCGGTACGACCTTCTTGGCCGCGTCGGTCGGCGTGGAGGCGCGCAGATCGGCGACATGGTCGAGCAGCGGGTTGTCCGGCTCGTGCCCGATGGCCGAGACGACCGGCGTACGGCACTCCGCGACCGCCCGCACCAGCTGCTCGTCGGAGAACGGCAGCAGGTCCTCCACGCTGCCGCCGCCGCGCGCGACGATGATGACGTCCACGTCCTCGATCCCGTCCAGCTCCTTGACGGCCTGGACGACCTGCGGGACGGCGTGCACGCCCTGCACGGCGACGTTGCGCACCTCGAAGCGGACGGCGGGCCAGCGGTGGCGGGCGTTCTCCAGCACGTCCCGCTCCGCGGCGGAGGCACGGCCGCAGACCAGCCCGATCAGCTGGGGCAGAAACGGCAGCGGCTTCTTGCGCTCCGGCGCGAACAGCCCCTCGGCCGCGAGCGTCTTCTTCAGCTGCTCCAGCCGGGCCAGCAGCTCACCGACGCCGACGGGCCTTATCTCGGCGGCCCGGAGCGAGAGCTGCCCACGCGGCGCGTACCACTCCGGTTTCGCCAGGACGACCACGCGGGCGCCCTCGCCGACGACGTCCGCGACCGCGTCGAACACCTGCCGGTAGCAGGTCACGCTGACGGAGATGTCGTACGAGGGATCCCGCAGGGTCAGAAACACGACCCCGGCACCCGGCCGCCGCGACAACTGCGTGATCTGCCCCTCGACCCACACCGCTCCGAGCCGGTCGATCCAGCCACCGATCAGCCGGGAGACCTCACCGACAGGGAGCGGCGCTTCGGACGACGTGTTCACAGCCATGCGGCGAGCGTATCGGCCGACACCGACATTCCGGCTCGGTGCTGGGCCGCCGAACGCACCCTTACGATGGGTCCCATGACCGCTTCGTCTGGCCGCCGTGTCCTGCTCGCCGCCCCCCGGGGCTACTGCGCCGGTGTGGACCGCGCCGTGATCGCCGTCGAGAAGGCCCTGGAACAGTACGGGGCCCCGATCTATGTCCGGCACGAGATCGTCCACAACAAGTACGTCGTGCAGACCCTGGAGAAGAAGGGCGCCATCTTCGTCGAGCGGACGGAGGAGGTGCCGCCGGGCAACATCGTGATGTTCTCGGCGCACGGCGTCGCCCCGGTCGTGCACGAGGAGGCCAGGCAGGGCCGCCTCGCCACCATCGACGCGACCTGCCCGCTGGTCACCAAGGTCCACAAGGAAGCCGTCCGGTACGCGAACGAGGACTACGACATCCTCCTGATCGGGCACGAGGGCCACGAGGAGGTCATCGGCACCTCCGGCGAGGCCCCCGAGCACATCCAGCTGGTCGACGGCCCCGAGGACGTCGCCAAGGTCACGGTTCGCGACGAGTCGAAGGTGGTCTGGCTGTCCCAGACCACCCTCTCCGTGGACGAGACCATGGAGACCGTCGACGCCCTGAAGACGAAGTTCCCGGGGCTCGTCTCCCCGCCCAGCGACGACATCTGCTACGCCACCCAGAACCGGCAGCTCGCCGTGAAGCAGATGGGCGCCGAGGCCGAGCTGGTCATCGTGGTCGGCTCGCGCAACTCCTCCAACTCCAAGCGGCTGGTCGAGGTCGCCAAGCTCGCCGGCTCCCGGGCCGCCTACCTCGTGGACTTCGCCAGCGAGATCGACGAGGCCTGGCTGGAGGGCGTCACCACGGTCGGCGTCACCTCCGGTGCCTCCGTGCCCGAGGTCCTGGTCGAGGAGGTCCTTCAGTGGCTCGCCGAGCGGGGCTACGGCGATGTCGAGATCGTCAAGGCGGCCGAGGAGTCGATCACCTTCTCGCTGCCCAAGGAACTCCGCCGTGACCTGCGCGAAGAGGCGACCGCCCTGGTCGCCGAGCGCGGTGGATCGGGTACGTCGGACGCGTGACCGTCCGTACGTTCGGGGCGTGACTGTCAGTCGTCCGTCGTAACGTGGAGCCATGCAGATCTTCGGCGTGGACATCGGCGGATCCGGGATCAAGGGCGCTCCCGTGGACCTGGACAAGGGCGACCTGGCCCAGGAGCGGTGCAAGGTGCTCACCCCGCACCCGGCGACGCCCGACGGCGTGGCCGACGGGGTCAAGCAGGTCATCGACCACTTCGGCTGGACGGGCCCGGTCGGCCTGACCTTCCCCGGAGTGGTCACCGGCGGTGCCACGGTCCGTACGGCGGCCAACGTCGACAAGAGCTGGGTCGACACGGACGCGCGCACCCTGTTCAGCGACCGCCTGGGCGGCCTGCCGGTGACCGTGGTCAACGACGCGGACGCGGCGGGCGTCGCCGAGATGCAGTTCGGCGCCGGCCAGGGCCGCCGGGGCACGGTCATCCTGCTCACCTTCGGCACCGGTATCGGCAGCGCCGTCTTCATGGACGGCGCCCTCGTGCCCAACACCGAGCTGGGCCACCTGGAGCTGGGCGGCCACGACGCGGAGAAGCGGGCCTCCAGCAAGGCCAAGGAGGACCACGAGCTGAGCTGGGAGCGCTGGGCCGGCCGCGTCCAGAAGTACCTCGCGCACGTCGAGATGCTCTTCTCGCCCGAGCTGTTCATCATCGGCGGCGGGGTGAGCCGCAAGGCCGACAAGTTCCTGCACCTCATCGACGGCGTCAGAGCCGAGATCGTGCCCGCCCAGCTGCAGAACAACGCGGGGATCGTCGGAGCGGCGATGCGCGCGGCGCACGACCACGCGGGCTAGCGGAGCGGAGCGGTGCTCAGGTGCGGCGCCTGCGGGCCCGCACCCACAGCACCCGGCGTACGAGCACGGTCACTCCCGCGATCAGCGTCCCCCCGTACAGCCAGCCCGCCTGCGTGGCGAGCCCCGTGACCAGCCCCATCAGCCGTCCGAGCAGACCCCCGCTGCCGTCGGCGGCGAAGAAGAGACCCACGGCGAAGGCGATCGGTACGACGACGGGCGCGGTCAGCAGATCACTGCCGCGCACCCAGAGGGCGGTCAGTAAGCACACCGGCAGGAACAGCACGCCGTAGAGCGTCAGCGACGCCCCGAACAGCAGCTGGTCCAGGAAGCCGAGCAGAGACATCGCGACCATGCAGAACAGCCCCCCGCCGAGCCCGGTGAGCCGGGGGCCCGGTACCCCGCCGTGGGGCATCGGCCGGGCGGTCCGTACCGGCCGCGCGCCCCGCTGCGCACCCTGCGCGGGCCTGCGCTCACCCGCCGGCCGCCGCGCCTGCGGCGGCAGTGGCGCGCGAGGTGTGCCGCGTCGCGGTCCGTCGTTCGGGGGTCGGGTCCTGTGATACTCCACTGGACCAACCTAGGTCGGTTAATGTGCCGAATCGCCCCTCAGACACGCCGGTGAGGAGAGCTTGGCCGGGCGTTCGACGCTCCCGCGAGCCCGGCGCCGTCGACGCCGTAGACTGGTGGATCGGCCAGTGTCTCTGGCCCCTGGCAGCCCCTGGCCCACCTCATCTACGGGAAGTCGCAACGTGTCGCTCACGATCGGAATCGTCGGCCTGCCGAATGTCGGCAAGTCGACCCTGTTCAACGCCCTGACCAAGAACGACGTGCTGGCGGCCAACTACCCGTTCGCCACCATCGAGCCGAACGTCGGCGTGGTGGGCGTCCCCGACGCCCGCCTGGCCAAGCTCGCCTCGATCTTCTCTTCCGAGCGCATCCTTCCGGCCACGGTCGACTTCGTCGACATCGCGGGTATCGTGCGCGGCGCTTCCGAGGGCGAGGGCCTGGGCAACAAGTTCCTCGCGAACATCCGCGAGTCCGACGCGATCTGCCAGGTCATCCGGGCCTTCAAGGACGAGAACGTCGTCCACGTCGACGGCAAGGTCTCGCCGAAGGACGACATCGAGACGATCAACACCGAGCTGATCCTCGCCGACCTCCAGACCATCGAGAAGGTCCTCCCGCGCCTCCAGAAGGAGTCGCGCATCAAGAAGGACGTGGCCCCCAAGGTCAAGGCCGTCGAGGAGGCCAAGGAGATCCTGGAGAAGGGCGACACGCTCTTCGCGCACGGCATCGTCCAGGGCACCGAGCGCAACGAACTCCTCCACGACCTGCACCTCCTCACCACCAAGCCGTTCCTCTACGTCTTCAACGTCGACGAGGACGAACTGATCGACGAGGACTTCAAGAACGAGCAGCGCGCCCTGGTCGCCCCCGCCGAGGCGATCTTCCTCAACGCCAAGCTGGAGCAGGACCTCGCCGAGCTGGACGAGGACGAGGCCCTGGAGCTGCTGGAGTCCGTCGGCCAGCACGAGCCCGGCCTGGCCACCCTCGCCCGCGTCGGCTTCGACACCCTCGGCCTGCAGACCTACCTGACGGCCGGCCCCAAGGAGTCCCGCGCCTGGACGATCAAGAAGGGCGCCACGGCCCCCGAGGCGGCCGGCGTGATCCACACCGACTTCCAGAAGGGCTTCATCAAGGCCGAGGTCATCTCCTTCGAGGACCTGGTCGAAACGGGCTCGGTCACCGAGGCCCGCGCCAAGGGCAAGGCCCGCATGGAGGGCAAGGAGTATGTGATGCAGGACGGGGATGTGGTGGAGTTCCGCTTCAACGTGTGAGTGGTTCTTTACCGTGAGCTAAACGGTTCGTCAAACGTGCAGGTCAGATGGGTCCGGGCTCTGTGGGTCCGGGCCCATCTGCGTTCCCGTGCTGACGTGGTGCTGACTCCTACTTGCTCCTCGGCGGGGTGAGCTTGTCGAGATCCAGGCTGATCTCGAACGGTACAGGCCGCTTCAGGGTGCCCCGGAAGATGCCGGCGGGCGCGTAGGCGCCAGTCGGTTCGTCGAGTTCATAGACGTGGACGACAGCGGCGCCGCCCTCTTCCTCGACGCACCAATAGTGCGGGATCTTGGCCTCCGCGTACTTGTGCAGCTTCACTGTGCGGTCACGGTGGGCTGACTCTGGCGAGACGACCTCGACGACGAGCTGGACCTCTTCCGGCGCATACCACGTGCGGTCCGGATCGTAAGGGGCGGTCGTCACGAGCAGATCTGGCTCCGGCCGGTTGCGCTCGTCAAGGCGGATCGTCATCTCCCGCTCGACTTCGAAACCGGCGGGCGCGGTCGCCATGAGCGTGGTGGTGAGGGACGTGACGAGGCGGCCGTGCCAGGACCGCTGGGGCGACATCATGAAGACGAGGGCTCCGTCGATCAGCTCGGTGTGGCGGGGTGCCTCGGGGAGGCGGTCCAGGTCCTCCGCGAACCATCCTTCCGCGCGCGGCGGGCGCATCCAGTCGGGCAGTGCGGTCATGGCTCAACCGTAGCGACTCGACGAGATCCGGGCCACGAGATCGCCAACGGGGTGACCGCCGCCTTTCCTGCTGCCCTGAAGCCGCAGGTGAGTACATGCCGGTCGTCGAGCAGCACTCCGGCGCCACAGGGCGTGCCTTCCTCGTCGTCCACCCTCACGCGCCAAGGACCGTCACTGTGGTGATGCAGCGCCATAGGCACACGGTAGGGCAACGAGCGCCACCTTGGCCCGGGTTGTCGAGCCGGGGCCGGTCCCGGCCGTCAGGCCCGAACGTCCAGTTCGGCCAGCGCCACCGCCTCCCCGCGCACGCTCACCCGCACGTACCGGACCGCGCTCCCGTCCGCCCGGTGCCAGGCCCGCCCGTCCGCCGAGACCTCGACGGCGGACGACGCCGGCCGCTTCTGCCAGGCCGGCCGGACCGTGCCGACGTTCACCTCCCGTCCCAGGTCGACGGTGAGGGCGGCGCGCTCGGCGGCGGGGGACCAGACGGTGGCCGGGCTGCCGTCCACGGCCGCCTCCGGGTACAGCCCCGGCTCGGCCGAGGTCGCCGCCGCCGGCCGGCAGCGGGCCAGGTCGGGGGTGGGGACGAGATCGGGGCGGCGGGTCTTGAGGGTGACCGTGCCGGAGAGCGTGAGGCGGCCCTCGGGGGTGTCCAGGGGGATGGGGTCACCCGAGCGCAGCCGGACCGTGGTGGTCTCCGGCCCGATCCCGACGTCGTACGTCCGCCCGCGCCACCGCAGCCCCGACAGGCGCACGCCGTCCATGAGCTGGGGCGGCAGCGTCGGGTCGAGGTGCAGGGCGTCGGCGCGCAGCCGCAGACCGGTCAGGCCGTGGGTGAAGACCTGCAGGAAGCCGCCCTTGCCGGTGAGGAAGTCCTGGGCGGGGGAGCCGGCGAGCGGGTCGGAGGCTCCGGCCTTCTGGCCGCGCGACTCCGAGAAGAGCGCGAACGGGCCCCGCGCGAAGGGCTGGTAGGCGCGCCGCAGGAAGGTGTACGCGGCACAGCCCGGCTCGCCGATCGCGGCCGCGTCGATCGCATGCACCGAGTCGGTCATGGCCGGGCCGTCCGGGTCGGTGCGCGCGGTGTAGTAGTCGAGCGTGGCGGCCGCGGCGCCGTCCGGCATGGGCCACTCCAGCGGGTAGACGAGCAGCACGGTGTCGGCCTGCTTGATCGGGGAGCCGTCGTAGCCGTCGTACTGGAGGAAGACCTTGCGCCGGGGGTCGTACGGGATGCGCAGCCGTCCGGCGATGCGCCGCCAGTCGGCCGGGGCGGGCCTGCCCAGCACCCCGGCGGCATCGGTCGCGGCGCGCAGCGCGGTCGCGGCGACGGCGTTGGTGTAGGCGGCGTCGGTGACGCCGTTGCTGTACTCGTCGGGACCGGCCACTTCCTCGACGGAGTACGAGCCGTCGGCGTTCGTGGTGACCCGCGAAGCCCAGTACCGGGCAAGCCCGTCGAGCAGCGGCCACCCCCGCTCCCGCAGCCATTGCCGGTCGCCGGTGGACAGGTAGTACTGCCAGGCGGCCAGCGCGATGTCGCCCTGGAGGTGGTTCTGGGTGACGCAGTGCGGCGGCTGCCAGCTCTGGCACTCGCTCCACAGCCGGCCGTGGCTCGCGCTCGTCCACGGGTAGAACAGCCCCTTCACGGCGGTCTTCGCGGCGTTCTCGGCGGCGGCCGCGCGGGTGCGGTACCGGTACTCCAGCACCGGGCGGGCCAGCTCGGGGCGGGTGGCCAGCAGCGACGGGAACATCCACGTCTCCGCGTCCCAGAAGATCATGCCCGCGTAGTTGTCGCTGGTCAGCCCGGCCGGGGCGATGCTGTCCCGGGCGCCCGCACGCAGCGAGGACAGCAGACCGTACTGCGCCGAGCGCACCCAGAGCTGCAGGTCGGGGTGGCCGGGCACCTCGATGTCGGCGTCCCACAGAGCACGCCAGGCGTCCTCGTGCGAGCCGAGCAACGCCGCCCATCCGCGCCCGGCGGCCCGGTGCGCGGCGGCGCGGGCGGCGGAGCGGGGGTCGCGGGAGGTGAGCGCGGTGTCGACGCCGACGTACTTCGTGGCGGTGTAGGTGCGCCCGGAGCGGACGGGAAGTGTGGCGGCCTGACTGGCACTCAACTCCCTTTTCTTGCCTCCATGGTGCCGGGGGCGCCCGCTCGGCGCCTCGAACGTGGACGCGACCGCGCCGTCGGTCCTGGTGCCGTCGGTCCGGAACGCCACGCCGATCGTCCGCGCGTCGACGGGCCCCGCGCCGGTCTGCGTGACACGGCGGGCGCCGCGGCCGTCGATGCGGTCGGTGAGGGTCAGCTCGCCGTCCCAGTGCGGGGTGACGCGCAGCCGTACGGCGCCGGTGTGCGGGTCGTCCCGGGACGTGAGGACGTCGTACGTGAGGTCCGTGCGGCGGCCGTCGGAGCCGGTCCAGGTGAGGCTGGTGCGGAGGTATCCGCAGCGCAGGGAGAGCGTCTGCCGGTATCCGCTGACCCGGCTGCGGGCGCCATAGGTCTCGCCGTCGGCCGTCACGTCGAGCCCGGTCCAGGTGGGGAGCGCGGCGAGCGCCTCGCGGCCGGCGGTGTTCTCGGGACCGCGGGCGTAGAGGCCGGAGACGAAGGTGCCGTCGTAGCGCGGGGTGTACAGCGGCCAGCCGGTCGTCTCGCCGGTGGCCGCGTATCCGGTGCCGGTGGGCGGGACCCGGGTGGCGAGATAGCCGTTGCCGACGTACGGGTGGTGGGCGTCCTTCGCGTCGATCCGGGTGGCGGTCGGAGCCCAGCCCGGTGCTGTGCACCCGTCGCCGGGGGAGCGGGGCGCGGCGTGGGCCGTGGGGAGGGGCAGGAGGAGGGCGGCGGCCAGGAGAGGGGCGATGAGGTGGGGGTTCTTCACGGGTCGACGATGCGGGGAGGAAGGGGGTGAAGAGGGGGAATGCGCGGGGAATTACCACGTACGGGGCGTGAACAGGCCGCCCCCTACACCCGCTTGGTCGCCCATTTCCGGGGCGGCCCGGCACTCGGTGCCGAACTGCTGTGCGGCAGTGAAGCCCTGTGTGGCCAGTCCTGGAACTTGTGCTCGGGGTCAGCACGTTCACACAATGAGGGGAATCGGGGAAGGGTGTGGTGTGCGAATTCGCATTCCTGAAATGCGTGCGCTGAGCAAGCGAAAGGGGAATCACAGATTTCGCAATGGCCTGCCCCGTGAATGGTGCGACCGGTGAAATCGGTGGGGGGCAAGTTCACTTTCTCGGGTATTGTCGTCCGTTGGGCCACCTGGCGGGACGTAGGGATGGAAGTTCTGGGGGAACATCCGTGGGCGAGCGGCTCAGGTTCGAGGTACTCGGGCCCGTGACGGTGACGTCACAAGGCCGAAGTCTGCCGATCGGCGGTGCGCGTCAGCGAACGGTGCTCGCTCTGCTGCTGCTCAATTCGGGCCGGATCGTCCCGGTGGACACTCTCGTGGACGCCGTCTGGAACGACCGTCCGCCGGCCACCGCCCGCACCCAGATCGCGATCGTGATCGCCGCACTGCGCAAGACGTTCAAGAGCCACGGAGCGGCTGAGGACATCATCGTCACCGCCCACCCGGGCTATGTGCTCAGACCCGACGGCCACTCGGTGGACGTGCTCGAGTTCACCCGGCTGGTGAAGACCGCCGAGACCGCCGTGCAGCAGGCGCGGCACGCCGAGGCCGCCGGGTGCTACACCCAGGCCCTCGCGCTGTGGCGCGGCCCCGCCTTCGCCGGGATCTCCAGCTCCCTGGTCGAGGACGAGGCGGCCCGCCTGGAGGGCCACCGCCTCAACGCCTACGACGACGCCACCGCCGTCCAGCTGGAACTGGGCAACCACCACGACCTGGTGCCCGAACTCACCTCCGTGGTGCGCGAACACCCGCTGCGGGAGCGGACCCGGCACCATCTGATGCTCGCCCAGTACCGGTCCGGGCGGCGGGCCGAGGCGATGGCCACCTTCCGGGAGGCGCGCGCCCAGTTCATCGAGGAACTGGGCATGGAACCGGGCCCGGACCTGCAGGGCCTGCATGACGCGATCCTGCGCGACGACCCGTCGCTGGCGCCCGCCCCTGCCGTACCGGCGAGCGACGCGCTGCGTGCCGACACCCTGGTCGTCCCCTCCGAACTGCCGCCCGATGTCCCGGGTTTCACCGGGCGGGAAGTGGAACTCGCCTTATTGGACACGCTGGTGGCAGGCCGCGACCGCCAGCACGGGCCCGCCATCGGGCTGATCACCGGCATCGCGGGGGTCGGCAAGACTGGTCTCGCCGTGCGCTGGTCGCACCGGGCCGCCCAGCACTTCCCGGACGGCCGTCTCTTCGCCGACCTGCGCGGCTACGACGAACACCACGAGCCGACACCGGCCCGCGACGCGATGAGCAGGTTCCTGCGCTCGCTCGGGGTGCCCAGCGACCAGATCCCCACCGAGACCGAGGACCTCGTCGCGCTCTACCGCAGTGTGCTCGCCGAGCGGCAGGTGCTGCTGGTGCTCGACAACGTCCGCTCCTTCGCCCAGATCCAGCCCCTGCTGCCGGGCAGCGGCGGCTGTGCCGTGCTGGTGACCAGCAGGGAGCAGCTGGAGGAGCTGGTCACCTGGCCGCAGGACGCCCGGGTGCACCTCGGGGTGCTGCCCGGGGACGACGCGGTGGAGTTGCTCGGGCGGATCGTCGGCGAGGAGCGCGTCGACTCCGCCCGCGCCGACACCCGGCGCCTGGCCGACCTGTGCGACCGGCTGCCGCTGGCGCTGCGCATCGCCGCCGCCCGGCTCGCCTCCAAACCGCACTGGACCGTACGGCACCTGGTGGCCCGGCTGGGCGACGAGCGGCGCCGACTGGACGAGCTGAGCCAGGGCGCGGCACAGGTGCGGGCCAGCTTCGAGCTGTCGTACCGCTATCTCCCGGACGACGCGGCCCGGCTCTACCGGCGCCTCGGCCTGCTGGACGTGCCGGACTTCGCCGCCTGGGTGGGCGGTGCGCTGCTCGACGTCGACGTGCTGGACGCCGAGCGGCTCATGGAGGACCTGGTCGACGCGCAGTTCCTGGAGGTCGTCGGCGTCGACGCGACCGGCCGGCTGCGCTACCGGCTGCAGAACCTGATGCGGCTGTACGCGCGCGAGCGGGCGCAGGCCGAGGAGCCGGAGCCGGAGCAGCGGGCGGCCCGGGAGCGGGCCTTCCGCACCTGGCTGTCCCTCGCCGAGGAGGCCCACCGGCGGGAGTACGGCGGCCACTTCAGCGTGGTGCACAGCCCCGCGCCCCGCCGCCCCCTCGACCGTATCCACACCGACGAGCTGCTCTCCTCGCCGCTGGAGTGGCTGGAGGCCGAGCGGCTGTCGCTGGTGGCCGCGGTGGCACAGGCGGCCGGGCTGGAGATGGACGACCTCGCCTGGGATCTGACGGTGTCCGCCGCCGTGCTCTTCGAGACCCGGCACTATCTGGAGGACTGGCGGGAGTGTGCCGAGGTCGCGCTGGAGGCGGCCCGGCGCAGCGGCAACCTGCGCGGCCAGGCGGCCATGCTGCACCAGCTCGGCGGGGTCGCCCAGTCCTACCGGCGGCTGGGGGAGGCGCACGCCCGGTACACCGAGGCGATGGAGCTGTTCGAGCAGGCCGGTGAGCCGCACGGGCTGGCGCTCAACCTGCGGAACCTGTCGATCCTGGAGCGGTTCAGCGGTGACCTCGACCTCGCCATGACCCGGCTGGAGCGCGCGGGCCAGATCTTCCGCACCGTCGGCGACATCTCGTCCGAGGCGCACGCGCTGGACAACATGGCCCAGATCGAGCTGGAGCGGGGCAACACCGAGCTGGCGATGAAGCTGGGGGTCGAGGCCGTGCGCGTCATGGAGTCGATCGACCGGGGCAGCAAGCGGGGCGTCGCGCAGACCATCCACCGGCTCGGCCGCGTGCATCTGGCGCGGTCCGACTACCCGAAGGCAGAAGAAGCGTTTCTGCAGGTGATCGAGCTGGTGCAGGCCAAGTCCGACCTGGTCGGTCTCGCCTACGCCCTGCTCGGTCTCGGCGAGGCCCGGCTCGGCGCGGGTGACGTGGACGCCGCCGAGGCCACCCTCACGGAGGCCCTGGACGTCGTCGAACGCATCGACAGCCCCCTCGTCGACGGCCAGATCAACCTCGTCCTCGGCGAGGCCCGCTGTCGCCAGGGGCGGCTCGACTCCGCCCGGGAGCGGGCGAGCGCGGCCCACGCCGTCTTCCTGCGCACCGGTTCGCCCCGCTGGCGCGCGCAGGCCGAGCGGCTGCTGTGCCGGCTGGACGAGGGGCCCGGTCAGGGCGCTTCCGGCTGAGAGCCGTTTCGTGCACGTCCCGTACCGCAAGCACGTGATCCGTACCGCAGCACATCCCGCACCGCAGCACGCGATCCGTACCGCAGCACGTGATGTAGACGCCCAATAATCAGCCGATAAGGGACGTGCCTACTTTCGGCTGGGACAGACGTCAGCCGAAGTGTGGAGTACAAGATGCCGCCCGTTGCCAAGGCGCCTTCCTTCGCGGTGATTTCCGGGGCCCAGGTCCACCGGGTACTCGACGGCCGGTACCAGGAGGTGGTGGGCCTGATCGAAACGGCGTACCGCGTCCACGGCGCCGGTGACACCGTCAATCCGCCGTCCTACTTCCTGCGCTTTCCCGACCGGCCCAGCTCCCGCATCATCGCCCTGCCCGCGTCCCTCGGCGGCGACAACCGCGTCGACGGGCTGAAGTGGATCTCCAGCTTCCCCGAGAACGTGGCCGCCGGACTGCCGCGCGCCTCCGCCGTGCTGATCCTCAACGACCACGACACCGGCTATCCGCTGGCCTGCCTGGAGAGCTCCATCATCAGCGCGGCCCGTACGGCGGCCTCGGCGGCGCTGGCCGCGGACGCGCTGAGCCGGGGGCGGGGCGAGCGGCCCCGGCGGGTCGGATTCGTCGGCACGGGACTCATCGCCCGCTACGTCCACCAGTACCTGGCCGGTACCGGCTGGCGGTTCGACGAGATCGGCGTGCACGACCTCTCGGCCGAGCACGCGGCCGGATTCGCCGGCTACCTGGAGGGGGCGGCGGACGGCAGCCGTGTCACGGTGCACGAGAAGGCCGAGGACCTGGTCCGGAGCAGCGACCTGATCGTCTTCGCCACGATCGCAGGCACCCCGCACATCACCGACCCCGGCTGGTTCGGCCACCACCCGCTGGTGCTGCACGTGTCGCTGCGCGACCTCGCGCCCGAGGTGATCCTCACCGGCGCCAACTTCGTCGACGACATCGAGCACTGCCTGAAGGCCGACACCTCCCCGCACCTGGCCGAACAGCTCACCGGCGGCCGGGACTTCATCGACGGAACCCTGTACGACGTCCTCACCGGCGAGCGTGCCGTACCCGCCGACCGGCCGGTGTTCTTCTCCCCGTTCGGCCTCGGCGTCCTCGACCTCGCGCTCGGCAAGCACGTGTACGACACCCTGCACGCCGCCGGCGAACTCGCCGTCCAGCCCGACTTCTTCCACGAGCTGCGCCGCTACGGCTGAGCGCACTCCTGACCGGACCACCCCGAGGAAGGGGCCCCACCCGTGACCACCCTGCTCGACCCACCGCCCCACGCGGCCGGTGCCCGGCGCCGGCCCGTTTCCGTCCGCGTCGACGAGACCCCGCTGCCCCCGCACGACCCGCTCGCCCTGTACGACACCCTGCGCCAACGCCTCGGTGACGGCGAGGTGTTCCTCCTGGAGAGCCTGGAGGCGCCCGAACAGGAGGGCGGGGACTCCCTCGTCGGCCACGGCCGGCTCGCCGAACTCCAGGTGCACGCCGACCGGGTCACCGTCGACGGCATCGCACCGGTCGTGGACGCGCTGCTCGCCGCCGCCGACGCCCTGGACCTCGCCCCGCTGCCGGGCGGGGCACGGGCGCTCGCCTCCGGCGACCAGGTGTGGGAGCTGCTGCGGGCCGCCGAGCGCGCCTTCGCCGTCGAGACCGGCGTACCCGCGGACACCTACGCCTTCGGGTTCCTCGCCACCGTCGGCTACGGCGCCGCCTGGCACATGGAGCAGCTGCCGCAGCGCACCGCCGACGGCGGACCCGACCTGGTGCTCACCCTGTTCCGGGAGGTCGTCCACTACGACGGCGCCACCGGCACCGTCGCGCTGCGCACCGCGCACAGCGAGGACTTCCCGCCCGCCGATCCCGGCACGGTCGCGGCGGCCGTCGCCCGGCTGCGGCCGGTGCCCGGTGCCGTACCCGAGGCGCCCGTGCCGCACGCGGTGCACGACAGCACCGACGAGGAAACGTTTCTGGGGAACGTCGCACGCTGCCTCGGGCACATCCGGGTCGGGGACATCTACCAGATCCAGATCGGCCACCGCATCGACGTCACCACCGACCTGGCCCCGCTCGACGTCTACCGGCGGCTCAGGCATCGCAACCCGTCCCCGCACATGTACCTCGTGCCGCGCGGCGGGGCCACCCTGATCGGCGCCAGCCCCGAGGTGCTGTTCGCCACCCGCGGCGACCGGATCGTGATGCGGCCCATCGCCGGCACCACCCCGCGCAGCGGCGACCCGGCCGTCGACGGCCCCCGCATCGAGGCCCTGCGGGCCAGCGAGAAGGAGCGCGCCGAGCACGTGATGCTGGTCGACCTCTGCCGCAACGACATCGGCCGGGTGAGCCGGCCGGGCACGCTGGCCGTCGAACGGCTGATGACGGTCGAGACCTACTCGCACGTCTTCCACCTGGTCTCCTCCGTCGAGGGGCGGCTCGCACCCGGCGAGGACACCTGGTCCGCGCTGCGCGCCACCTTCCCGGCCGGCACGGTCACCGGGGCGCCGAAGATCCGCGCCATGGAGATCATCGAGGAGCTGGAGAGCGAGCCGCGGCGGATGTACGCCGGTGCCGTCGGCCTGGTCGACGTGCGCGGCTGGTCCCGGCTCGCGCTGTGCATCCGTACCGTCGCCCACGACGGGACGACGTACTCCACGCAGGCCTGCGCGGGCATCGTCGCCGACTCCGACCCGCACGCGGAGTGGCGCGAGACGCTGCACAAGATGGGCGCCGCCTACTGGGCGCTGACCGGTGAGGAGCTGCTTCCGTGAACGTCCTGCTCGTCGACGCCTACGACAGTTTCACCCACATCATCGACCAGTACCTGCGCACCCTCGGGGCACACACCGAGGTGGTGCGCTCGGGTACGCGCACACCGGAGCAGCTGCTGGCCGGGGCCCCGGACGCGGTGGTCCTCGGGCCGGGGCCCGGGCATCCGGCCGACTCCGGGCACGTGGAGCTGGTGCACGCCTTCGCCGGGCGCGTGCCGCTGCTCGGCATCTGCCTGGGGCACCAGGCCATCGGGCTCGCCTACGGGGCCGAGGTGGCCGTCGCCGAGCGGCTCAAGCACGGCAAGACCAGCCCGGTCACCCACGACGGGGCCGGGGTGTTCGCCGGGCTCGGCACCGAGGTGACCGCCACCCGGTACCACTCGCTCATCGTCGCCGAACCGCTGCCCGAGGAGCTGACGGTGACCGCACGGGCCGTGGACGACGGATATGTCATGGGCCTCAGACACCGGCACCTGCCCGTCGAGGGCGTCCAGTTCCACCCCGAGTCGGTGACCACCCTCGGCGGGCTCCGGCTGCTGGAGAACTTCCTGAGGGGCGCGGCGGCGGTGGAGCGGGTCGCTTGACGAGCGGAATTAACGGCAGCGGGTGCGGAATTACTCGTACCGGTGCCGATTCGCCTTCCAGGGTATCGGAATTCACTGGTCCGTATTCCCGGGGACCGCCTCTGACCTGCGCATATATCGTCGTTATCGTCGGTCGTGCAGGGGCGAAGCTCGGCCGATAATAAAGCGAAGCGGCACCCCCATAGATTTCTTGCTGTCGGAACGAACCGCAGCAACGAAAACCCAACGGGAGACGAAAATGCAGCTCGTCAAGACCGCTCGGAAGAACAAGCTCCAGGCCCTCGTCCTCGCCGTGCTGACCGCGGGCGCCGTCTTCACCGCGGTGGCCGGCGCCGACCACGCCGAGGCGCGGCCCCGGCCGGCCGCGGTCGCCGACGGGGTCATCGAGGCCGGCGTCGTGGTCTCCGGCGACGGGGTCACCGTGAAGCTGGGCACCGGCGGCGTGGACCCCTGGAGCTAGTCAGAGGCGACGGGCCGACCACGGACCGAAGGAGAGATCTGTGAGTACAGGCACCGAGACGGAGCGGACGGAACGCTCCTGGCCCGCACTGCTCGGGTCCGTTCTGAACGGCCGTGACCTGTCCGGCGCGGACACCGCGTGGGTCATGGACCAGGTGATGCGGGGCAGCGCCCCGGACGCCCTGATCGCCGGCTTCCTGGTCGCCCTGCGCGCCAAGGGGGAGACCGTCGGCGAACTGGAAGGGCTCGTACGGGGAATGATGGCGCACGCCGTGCGCATCGACGTGCCGGGGAGGACCGTCGATGTGGTCGGTACCGGGGGAGACGGGGCGAACACCGTCAACATCTCCACCATGGCCGCCATCGTGGCGGCGGGCGCCGGCGTACGGGTCGTCAAGCACGGCAACCGGGCCGCGAGTTCGGCCTCGGGCTCCGCGGACGTACTGGAGCGGCTCGGCGTGAGTCTCAGGATTCCGCCGGGGCAGGTCGCCGCGGTGGCGGAGGAGGCAGGGATCACCTTCTGCTTCGCCCCCGACTTCCATCCGGCGATGCGGCACGCGGCGGGGGCGCGCCGGGCGCTGGGCATCCCGACCGTGTTCAACGCCCTGGGCCCGCTGACCAATCCGGCGGCTCCCGCGGCGCACGCGGTGGGGGTCTCCGACCCGCGGCTGCTGCCGCTGGTCGCCGGGGTGCTGGCGCGGCGGGGGGCCACCGCGCTGGTGTTCCGGGGGGACGACGGACTCGACGAGCTGACGGTGACGACCACGTCGACCGTGTTCTCGGTGGCCGGGGGTCAGTTGCGGCAGGAGACGTTCGATCCGCGGGACGTCGGGATCGCGCTCGCGCCGGTCGAGGCGCTACGGGGTGGCGACGCCGTTTACAACGCGGACGTGGCGCGGCGCTTGCTGGACGGTGCCGCTGGGCCTGTTCGGGATGCGGTGTTGCTGTCGGCGGCGGCTGCGCTTGCCGCTTCCGCTGAGGGTGGCGGTCGTACGGTGACCGAAAGGATCGGGGCCGCGTTGGGTCGGGCTGCTGAGGCTGTGGACTCGGGTGCGGCTCGGGAGACTCTGGAGCGGTGGGTTTCTGCGACGAGGGAGAGGGCGCTGGCACCCGTTGCATGAGTGGGCCCCCGGGGCTGGTGTGACCGCCCCGGGGGCTGCGCCCCCAGACCCCCGCTGTCGGCCCGGAACGGGCCTCGTCCTCAAACGCCGGACGGGCTGGTTTCAGCCGGCCGGGGCTGGGAGGTTTCCGGCCGGGGCTGGGAGGCTGACGGCAGGTGCTGAGAGGGCTCGGCCGTCACGGCGAGGGATTCGGCTCCGGCACCGGCGTCGGTCGGCACTCGGCGGAACCAGCTCAGCGCAGGAGAGGTGATCGCCGTCGTGAGGAGGGCCATCAGGACCAGGATCGTGAACAGTGCGGGGCCGATCACGCCCAGTTGGAGGCCGAGGTTGAGGGCCACCAGCTCCGTCAGGCCGCGGCAGTTCATCAGCGCGCCGATGGACATCGCGTCCCGCCAGGTCTCGCCGGCCAGCCGGGCCGCGGCCGTGCTGCCGCCCCACTTGCCGAGCGCGGCCACCGCCAGCACCGCGGCTGCCCACAGCCACTGGGTGGAGTCGCCGGTGAGCAGGGCGACGTCGGTCTTCAGACCGGTGCTGACGAAGAACAGCGGGAGCAGTACCGGGACGGTGAACGCCCGCAGCCGGGCCGCCGAGAGTTCGACCGCGCGCGAGCCGCGCGGGGTCACCACGCCGAACAGGAAGGCGCCGAACAGCGCGTGGATGCCGATCCGGTCGGTGACGAAGGCCGACAGGCACAGGCCGCTGAACAGCACGACCAGGACGGTGGACTCCACCGCCCGCGAGGCCCGTCCGGCGGCCTTCGTGAGCAGCGGTCGTACGATCCACAGCATCGCCGCGAGGAACACCACGGACCACAGCGCCGTCAGGGCCGCGTCCTGGAGGGAGCCGCTCGCGCCGACCGCCGCCACCACGGCGAGCAGGCACCAGGCGGTCACGTCGTCGACGGCCGCGCAGGCCATCGCCAGCGAACCCAGGCGGGTGGTGTACATGCCGCGGTCGGTGAGGATACGGGCCAGCACCGGGAACGCGGTGATGCTCATCGACACCGCGATGAACAGGACGAACGGCAGCCGGCCCACGCCCTCGGGGGCGAACGTGCCGTACATGCCGAGCGCGAGGAGTGAACCGAGCGCCAGCGGCAGGGCGATGCTGGCCTGAGAGACCGCCACCGCGGAGCGGCTGTGGCCGCGCAGCGCCGAGAGGTCCAGCTCCAGGCCGACCAGGAACATGAAGGCCAGCAGCCCCAGATTGCCCAGCGCGCCGATGTACGGCAGCACGGCTGGCGGGAAGAGCCAGTGCTGGAGCGACGGTGAGAGCCAGCCGAGCAGGGACGGGCCGAGCAGGATGCCCAGCGTGATCTCGCCGATCACCGGGGGCTGGCCCAGCCGGCGGAACAGGCCTGCGCCGGCCCGGCAGGCGGCGATGACCACCGGTACCGCGATCAGCAGGTCCGGCAGCGGGTCAAAGGCGGGTGCCGACACGGGTGTCTCCTTCCAGGGGTACCGACATCTCGGCGAGCGGGCTCGTCGCCACCGACCAGCGGGCGTACCGGCGGCGGCCGTACAGCAGGGGCTCGCCCCCGTCGGCCAGCGTGACGCCGGTGACCCGGCCGAAGACGGCCGTGTGGTCGCCGACCTCGACCGTGTGCGCGATCTCGCAGTCCGCGACGGCCACCGCCGCCCCGGTGAGATGGGGGCCGCCGGCGCCCAGGGGCAGCCGCCACTCGGCGCGCTCGAAGCGGTCGGTGGTGCCGGAGGCGAACAGGTCGGAGACGTCCCGGGCCCGCTCGTCCAGCAGGTTGACGGCGAACCGGCCACTGTCCAGGGCGGCCTGCAGGGTGGGTCCCGCGGTGCGCAGGCAGACCACCAGGGTGGCCGGATCCAGGGCCACGCTCGCCAGCGAGCTGCAGGTCATCCCGCGCGGGACGGAGTCGGCGTCGAGCGCCGTGACGACGGAGACCCCGGACGGGAAGCAGGACATCAGCGGGCGTATGTCGGTGCTATCGGTGTTGTCGCTGTTGTCAGGATTGTGGGACGCCGTGCTCAGGGATGTGCTCATGCAGGAGGACTCCTGTCCGTGAGAGGCCGGCGGTGCCGCGCCGCCGGGGGGAGCGGCGGGCACCGCCGTGCGGTCCTGGGCCTGGCCTTACTTGCCGTGCAGTCGGCGCAGGTAGTCGTAGGTGCTGGGGAGGGTCTGCAGCAGGTGCTCCTGCTGCTGCCGGACCTGCTCGAACAGCGGCTCGGCACCCGCCACGGACTCCGGCTTGTGGGCGAGCGCCGGCAGCGGGGCGTCGGGTTCCAGGCCGAGGCCGGCGAAGATGCAGTAGTAGCTGCCGTTGGTCCAGAAGTTGCGGAACTCCGCCTCGAAATTGCCGTAGTACGTGGACTCGTCGGCGATCGGCGAATTGATCGGCAGGCCCGCCTTGTAGGCCGCGATCTTCTTCTGGATGTTCTCCGGCAGCGTCAGCTTCTTCTGGGCCTGCCAGAACGGGGTGTCGTTGCGCGGGGCGTAGTAGAAGTGCGCCTGGATGAAGTCGCGGGTGTCGTCGAACATCACCTCGATCTCATGGTTGAAACTGTCGACGAGTGCCGGGTTGAAGGTGCGGTCCGGGAAATGCTTCGCGAGCTGGTAGATGGCGGCGGTGATGAAGTAGATGCCGGTCGACTCCAGCGGCTCCAGGAAGCAGGAGGCGAGGCCGATGCTCACCACGTTGTTGACCCAGGCGCGACGGTTGCGGCCGACCCGGAAACGGACGTGGTTGAACTTGGTCTCGGCCGGGTCCAGATTCCACAGTTCGCAGAATTCCCGGGTCGCCTCCTCCTGTGAGGTGAACTTGCTGGAGTAGACGTATCCGGAGCCGAAACGGCCCAGCATCGGGATCTTCCAGGCCCAGCCGGAGGACATCGCGATGGCGGAGGTGTACGGCTCCACACCGTTCGCCTCGTCGTCGTGCGGAACGGCGGTGGCGACCGCGCTGTCGCACATGAGGTGGTCGCTCATGTCCAGGAACGGCTCGCCCAGGGCCTTGTTGATCAGCAGCCCGCGGAAGCCCGAGCAGTCCACGAACAGGTCCGCCTCCAGCACCCGCCCGGACTTGCAGTGCAGCGCGGTGACGTACCCGCGCTCGTCCTGCTCGACGCTCACCATCTCGTCCTGGACGTGCTCGACGCCCTGCTTGTCGGTGGCGAACCGGCGCAGGAAGTCGGCGACCAGCGCGGCGTCGAAGTGCCAGGCGTAGCGGGTGGAGGGGGTGCCGTCGAGCCACTTCGGGGAGAGCTTGGCGTCCATCGCCGGGGGCTCGCGGAAGCACGAGTAGTCGAACGGCAGGTCCGTGCGGCCCTCGTGCTTGTTCTTGAACCAGTAGTGCGACAACGGCGTGTTGTCGTGGTCCGGCAGGATGCCGAACGGGTGGTAGAAGTGGTCCGGCCGGCCGTCCTCCAGCGTGCGGGCCTCGGGCTCACCCTGGCCCGGGGTACGCCAGTTGACGAATCTCACCGCCATCTTGAAACTGGCGTTGCACTCGCGCATCCACTCCTCCTCGGGTATCCCGAGATAGTCGAAGAGCACGCGGTGCAGATTGGGAACGGTGGCCTCGCCCACGCCGATCCGGGGAATGGCGGGGGCCTCCAGCACCTGGATGTCCACGGTGCCCTGCAGAGCCTTGCCCAGATAGGCCGCGGTCATCCAGCCGGCCGTACCGCCGCCGAGAATGACGACCTTACGGATACGGGAGTCGGTATCGGTCATATGCGGGGCTCTCTCTCCTGGTCGGGTGGGTCGGGAGCACATTCGTCCCGGCGCTGTCGAGCGATTCCACGCCAGATTCGGAGGGCCGGCTATGCCGCTTCTATAGATGGCTGGAATCTCTGCTTGAGCAGCCTTGTATGGGTGAGGTATAGGCGGCCCGGCGATTGTCGGTTGGCATAGAAAACCGCCCCGCAACTCCCAGCAGAGGATGGCTGCATCAGATGCCGTACGAAGACGGGAATGCCGTTGTCCCGGGGCCGGGCGGACTCCCCGGCACTCCGCCGTCCGGACTCAAGGGAATCCTTTCCGCGGTGGGGGGAACCCCGCTGATCGAGCTGGAACGGCTCGTCCCGGGATTTCCCGGCAGGCTGTTGGCCAAAGCCGAACGGTTCAACCCCGGCGGCAGTGTCAAGGACCGCTCCGCGCTCGGCATGGTGCTGGGCCGGATCCGCTCCGGGGAGCTCGTGCCCGGCCGCTCCACGGTGATCGAGTCCAGCTCCGGCAACCTCGCCATCGGACTCGCCCAGATCTGCGGGTACTTCGGACTGCGCCTCGTCTGCGTGGTCGACGCCCGCACCACCCAGCAGAACATCGCGATCCTGCGCGCCTACGGCGCCGAGGTCGAAGTGGTCCGCGAGCCGGACCCGGTCACCGGCGAGCTGCTGCCCGCGCGGCTGCGCCGGGTGGCGGAACTGCTGGCCGAAACCCCCGACTCGTACTGGCCCGACCAGTACGCCAACCCCCTCAACCGGCAGGCCCACCTGACCACCATGCGGGAGATCGCCGAGGCGCTCGACGGACGGGTGGACCACCTGGTCCTGGCCGCCGGCACCGGCGGCACCCTGGGCGGCTGCGCCGAGTACATCCGGCAGGCGGGCCTTGCCACCACCGTGCACGCCGTCGACGCCGTCGGCAGCGTGCTGTTCGGGCCGACCGCGAGCTGCAAGCGGCTGGTGCCCGGGCACGGTGCCTCGGTACGGCCCAAGCTGCTGCGCCCCGCGGACGCCGACCACGTCATCCACGTCACCGACCTGGACTGTGTGGTGGGCTGCCGGCGGCTGGTGCGGCGCGAGGCGATCCTCGCCGGCGGCTCCTCCGGGGCGGTCGTGTCCGCGCTGGAGAGCGTCCTGCCACGGGTCGAACCCGGCGCGAACGTCGTCCTGATCCTGCCCGACGGCGGCGACCGCTACCTCGACACGATCTACGACGACGCCTGGGTACGGCGTCACTTCGGCGCGGTCTCCCACCTCTGGGAGGACGACACCTCATTCCCCCAACGTGCCGAGAACCAGAGCGAGTTGGCCGATATAGGGCATCGATAGCCGGCCCGCCCAGCATGGTCGGCATCGACCACGGAACCCCCTTTCATCCCACATACGGAGGCACCCCATGACCACGCAGATCCCCGCCCTGGACGAGACCGAGCAGAGCCAGATCAAGGACATCGTCTGCGACATCCTGGAGCTGGAGCTGGACGAGGTCACCGACACCAGCCTGTTCAAGGAGGAGCACGACGCCGACTCGCTGCGCACCATCGAGATCCTCGCCTCCCTGGAGCGCACCTTCGGCATCACCCTGAAGCAGTCCGAGCTGAGCCGCATGGTCAACCTCGCCGGCGTCTACGCCGTGGTCGCCGAGGCCAAGGCCCAGTGACCGGCGCCCGGCACCGGGTGGTCGTCACCGGCCTCGGGGTGGTGACCAGCATCGGCACCGGAGTGGACGCGTTCGCCGCGGGCCTCAGGGCCGGGCGCAGCGGGGCCAAGCCGATCACCGCGTTCGACACCACCGGCTTCGCCTACTCCAACGCCTGCGAGATCACCGACTTCGACCCCGAGGCCTGGATCACCGAGCAGTCCCCGGACGACCTCGGCCGGGCCGCCCAGTTCGCGGTCGCCGCGAGCCGGATGGCGGTGGCCGACGCCGGCCTCACCGAGGAGCAGGTGCGCGGGGTCCGGTCGCTGGTCTCCGTCGGCACCACCGACGGCGAGTCCCGCGACCTGGACCACCTCACCGGGCTGCAGGTCACCGGCGGCGACGACGTGCTCGACGCCGTGGTGGCCCGCCGGGTGTGGCCCGGCCGCCTGTCCGCCGGGATCGTGCGCGAACTCGGCCTGGAGGACGTGGAGACGGTCACCGTCCCCACCGCCTGCGCCGCCGGCAACTACGCTGTCGGATACGGCTACGACGCGATCAGCTCCGGCGACGTCGAGATGGCGCTGTGCGGGGGCGCGGACGCGCTGTGCCGCAAGACCTTCACCGGCTTCTACCGGCTCGGCACCATCGCACCCGACGTGTGCCGCCCCTTCGACGCCGACCGGCAGGGCATCCTGACCGGCGAGGGCGCCGGCATCCTGCTCATGGAGTCGCTGGAGTCGGCGCTGGCCCGCGGCGCCCGCATCTACGCCGAGGTGCTCGGCTACGGGCTGTCCTGCGACGCCAGCCACCCCGTCGCCCCCGACCGCGACTCGATCGCCCGCTGCATCACGGCCGCACACCGCAACGCCGGGATCGAGGCGGCCGACGTCGACTTCATCTCGGCGCACGGCACCGGCACCAAGGCCAACGACGTCACCGAGGTCGGCGCGATCCGGCAGGTGTTCGGCGACGAGCTGCCGCGCACCGTCTCCATCAAGTCGATGATCGGGCACACCATGGGCGCCGCCAGCGCCCTCGCCTCGGCCGCCTGCGCGCTCGCCCTGCGCGACGGCTTCATCCCGCCCACCGTCAACCACCGCACCACCGACCCCGAGTGCGCGGTCGACTGCGTGCCCAACGAGGCCGTGGCGGCGGACCTGAAGGTCGTGCAGAACAACGGCCTCGCCTTCGGCGGCAACAACGCGGTGCTGGTGCTCGGCCGGTGGGACACGGCACCCGTGCCGACCGTGGCCTGAAACAGACACAGACACCCGAGAACAGAGGGGAGTGGGACGCCATGGCAGCCGAAACGGGCGCGCCGCCGGCGGAGCTGGTGATATCGGGCTGGGCCGTGTCCTCGCCGTACGGACTGGGCAGGGCCGCCTTCGCCGGGGGCCTCGCGTCCGGACGGCGTGCGATCGCCCCGCTGGACGGCGCCGACTGGCCGGTGCCGTACGAGGAGGCCGGGCTGATCCCCGGCTTCGACATCAAGGCGGTACTGGGCCGCAAGGGCACCCGTTCCATGGACCGGGTCACCGGCATCGCGGCCACCACGGTCGGCATGCTCCTGGAGGAGTACGGCACCGGGCTCGCCGCCGACCCGGAGTCGACCGGGCTGGTCCTCGGCACCTCCGGCAGCGTGCAGTCGATCATGGACTTCACCCGGGACGCGCTCACCGGTGACAAGCCCTACCTCGTCGACCCGGCACGCTTCCCCAACACCGTCATGAACTGCCCCACCGGGCAGAGCGCCATCCGGCACACCCTCAAGGGCCCCAACGTCACCGTCTCCGGCGGCGCCGCGACCGCGCTGCTCTCCCTGCAGTACGCCTCCCGGCTGCTGCGCGGCGGGCACGGCAGGGCGCTGCTGGCGGGCGCGGCCGAGGAGTTCTCCGTGCAGCGCGCCCGCCTGGAGCGGGTAGCCGACCACGGGGGTGCCGCACCGCAGCCGCTCGGCGAGGGCGCCGCGCTGTTCCTGCTTCAGGACGCGGCGGACGCCCGGGAGTCCGGCCGCCCGGTCCTCGCCACCGTCCTCGGCTCCCGCTTCCGCGCCTTCCAGGACACCGCGCGGGCCGGTACGGCTCTCGAGCGCTGCGTCGCCGACGTGCTGGCCGCCGCGGGAGCCGCCCCGGACGACGTGGAGCTGATCGCCCCCGGCACCCCGCCCGGACTGCTCGGCAAGCAGGAGGAGTCCGCCCTCGACGGCCTCACCGGCAACCGGCTGCCCGTCCGCTCCCTGGTCGGCGACGCCGGCGCCGCCTCGGCCGCCTTCCAGCTCGCCGCCGTCCTCGCCGAGGCGGAGGCCGACCCGCGCCTGGTGGACCGGCTGACCCTGGTCACCGCCGTCGACCGCGACGGCACGGCGGGCGCGCTGCTGCTACGCCTGGCCTGACGACACTCCCGCAACCAACGGTCCGAACTTCCCCAGGAGAGAGGCAAGTCCATGTCCGACACACCGAGGCCGGTGGCCCTCGTCACCGGCGGATCGCGCGGTATCGGGCGGGCCGTCGTGGAGACGCTGGCCCGGGACGGCTACGACGTGGCGCTGTGTTTCCAGTCCAACGAGCAGGCGGGCGAACTGGCCGCGAAGGCGGCCGCCGCACACGGCGCTCGGACGCTCGCGCGCCGGGTCGACGTGACCGACCGGGCCGCCGTGGCGGCCTTCGTGCAGCAGACCGAGGAGCAGCTCGGCCCGGTGGACGTCCTGGTCACCGCGGCCGGCATCGTCCGGGACGGCCATCTGGCGATGATGGCCGACGAGGACTGGGACGCCGTGCTGCGCACCAACCTCGACGGCACCTACCACTTCGTCAAGGCGCTCGCCTTCCCCATGATGAAGCGCCGCCGGGGCACGGTCATCACGCTCTCCTCGGTCGCCGCCGAGGGCCACGCCACCCAGACCAACTACTCGGCGTCCAAGGCCGGGATCATCGGCCTCACCAAGGCCTTCGCCAAGGAGGCCGGCCGGTCCGGCATCCGCGCCAACGTGGTCGCCCCCGGCTTCATCGGCACCGACATGACCGGCGGGCTCTCCGAGAAGCACGTCAAGGAGATGACCCGCCGCATCCCGCTGGGCCGCTTCGGCGAGCCGCAGGAGGTCGCCGAACTGGTGTCGTTCCTCGCGGGCGAGCGGGCCTCCTACATCACCGGACAGGTCTTCGCCATCGACGGCGGACTGGTCGTCTGACCACGGCCCCACGGAAGGAATCAGCCATGCCACGCGCCGCCCGGCCGCCGCGGTTCTACTTCAACCTGCGCAGCCCCTACAACTTCTTCGCCCTGCGCGCGCTGCGCGCCCACCGCCCCGACCTGCTCGACCGGCTCGAATGGCGGCCCTTCTGGGAGCCCGACGAGACCAGCGGGAAGCTGCTCGCCGAGGCCGGGGCCGAGTTCCCGTACACGCCCATGTCCCGGGCCAAGCAGTTCTACATCCTGCGCGACGTGCGCCGCCTGGCCACCGCCCGCGGCCTGGAGCTGACCTGGCCGGTGGACGCCGAGCCGTGGTGGGAGCCCGCGCACCTGACCTGGTTCGTCGCCGAGCGGCACGGCCTCGGCCAGGCCTGGGTCGAGCGGGCCGGCCGGGCCCGCTGGCTGGAGGGACGCGACCTGTGCGACCCGGCCACCGTCGCCGAACTCGCCGCCGAACTCGGCTTCGAGGCCGCCGACACCGACGACCCCGAGCTGCGCGCCCAAGGCGGCAAGGCGCTGCTGGACGTCGTACGCGACGGCGTGTTCGGGGTGCCGTACTTCATCAACGGCTCGGAGCCGTACTGGGGCCTGGACCGGGTGGCCGACTTCGTCGCCTCCTTCGACCAGCCCGGCGAGGGGAATGACCCCGACGCCGCCGACCTGTCCGTCGTCGCGGGCCGCGCCTCCGACCTGAGCCACGCGGGAGGCTGCGGATGAGCACCGCCGTACGGGCGCTGCCGCTCACCACGATCCAGGAGTCGATGTGGACGGCGTACCGCATCGCCCCGGACAGCGCCGCCTACAACATCGTGATGCCGCTCAGGCTGCGCGGCCGGGTCGACCCCGCCGCCATGGAAGCGGCCGTCGCCTCCGTCGGTGAGCGGCAGGAGCTGCTGCGCTCCGTCTTCACCGAGCAGGACGGCCGCCCGGTCCGGGTCGTCGCCGAACACCCCCTGATCCGGCTGGAGTTCCGCGACCTGCACGGCGCCGACGAGGCCCACCTGTTCCAGGCCGCCGAGGAGGCCGGAGCGCGACCCTTCCGCCTGGAGGCGGGCACCTTCCGCGTAGTCCTCCTGCGCCGCACCGACGACGACTGGGCACTGGTCACCTCCGCCCACCACATCGTCAGCGACTTCACCTCGCGCTGGCTGCTGGTCCGTGACGTCCTGGACGCCTACGCGGCACACGCGACCGGCACCGCACCCGCCTGGCGCCCGCTGACCTCCTCCTACACCGACTACGCGGCCGAGGAACTGCGCTACACCGCCTCCGACGCGGGCCTGCTCGCCGCCGAGGAGTGGCGTACCGCGGTCCGCGGCTCGGCCCCCGCCGAACTACCCCTGGACCGCCCCCGGCCGCGCGTACGGTCCCTGCGCGGCGACACGGTCGTACGACGCCTCGCGCCCGAGTCGGCCGACGGGCTCGGCCCGGCCGCCAACACAGCCGGCGTGACCCCGTTCGCCTACCTTCTCGCCGTGTTCCAGGCCCTCACCCACCGCTGGAGCGGCCAGGACGACTTCCTGCTCGGCGTGCCCGCCTCGGCGCGCTCCGGACGCGGGCAGCGGGACCTGATCGGCTGCTTCCTCAACACCATGCCCGTGCGGGCCGAGTTCGGCCCCGACACCACCTTCCGCTCGGCGGCCACGCAGGCCGGGGAGCGGGTCATGCGCGGCATGTTCGGGGTGCGCTACCCCTGCGGGCTCGCCTTCCCCGACACGGTGCTGTTCCGGGCCGCGCTGTTCCTGGTCCAGATGGACCGCATGGAGCCGCCCGTCCCCAACGTCCCGCCCGGCGCGGCCCTCGGCCCGTTCATCTCCTACGCCGGCCTGGACATCGCCCTCATCGACGTACCGCAACAGGAGGGCCAGCTCGACCTGCTGCTGCGCATCGAGCAGACCCCCGACGGCGTCACCGCCGTCTTCTCCTACGACACCGACGTGCTGGACCGGGCGAGCGTGGAGCGGCTGGCGGACGGCTACGAGCGGCTGCTGGCGGCCGCCGTGCGGGACCCGGACACGCGGATCGCGGACGTGGAACTGGCGGGGGCGGCGGACGTGGACGCGCTGCTGGCGCTGGGCGACTCGGGCACCTACGACGGCTCTTTCGGTTCTTTCGACTCCTTCGACTCCCTCGACTCCTTCGAATCCTTCGAGAACGCCTGGGACCACCGATGATGACGACCACGACCACGATCGCGGTGACCGGCGCCGGAATCGGCGGCCTGGCCGCCGCCGCGGCCCTGCACCGCCGGGGCATCGACGTGCACGTCTACGAGCGCGGTGACACCCTGCGCGAACAGGGCGTCGGCATGCACCTGGGGCCCAACGGCACCCGGCTGCTGCACCGGCTCGGACTGGCCGGCGAACTGGAGCGGGCCGCCGTACGGCCCGAGGCGCTGGAGGTGCGGGCCTTCCACGACGGCTCGCTGGTGACCCGGCAGGAGATGGGCACGGCCTGGGAGCGCGCGTTCGGGGCGCCGTACCTCACCGTGCACCGCGGTGACCTCCACCGGATGCTGGCCTCCCTGCTGCCCGCCGCGCGGGTGCACACCGGGCGCGAGCTGGTGGCGTACGAGGAGACCCGCAAGGGCGTCACCCTGCGCTTCGCCGACGGCACCGCGACCCGGGCCTCCGCACTGGTGGGCGCGGACGGGGTCCACTCGGTGGTGCGGCGCTCGCTCGCCGGGGACGAGCAGCCCCTCTACTCGGGCAACAGCGCGCTGCGCGGCCTGGTGGACGCGGCCGACGTGCCCGGACTCGATCCCACGCAGATGTACATGTTCGCCGGTCCGACGGCACGGGTCCTGGTCTATCCGGTCAGCGGCGGGCGGCAGTTCACCTACGTCGTGGTCGCGCCGGCGCCGGAGGGCCACGCCGAGTCCTGGACCAGCGCGGCGGAGCACGCCGACCTGTCCGTCGCACTCGACGGATGGGCGCCGCAGGTGCGCCGGCTCGTCGGCGCGGCCCGGGACGTGCGGCGCTGGGCACTGTACGACCGCGCGCCGCTGCGGCGCTGGAGCACCGCCCGCACCACGCTGCTCGGCGACGCGGCCCACCCGATGCTGCCGCACCACGGCCAGGGCGCCAACCAGGCCATCGAGGACGGCGTCGCCCTCGCCGTCTGCCTCGCCGAGGCGGCCCCCGGCGGCGACGGCATCACCGCCGCGCTGGCCCGCTACGAGGCGGTACGCCGCCCGCACACCACCCGCGTGCAACTGGGCTCGCGGGACGGCGGCGGCCGGGGCCCCGGCAAGGGCGTACGGGACCAGGCCGCCGACGTGTCCTGGATCCTCTCGCACGACGTCGAGCAGAGCCTGCACGACGAGATGTCCGGCGACAACGCCGCCTGAGCGACACCCCCAGGGCCCCCGATGCCGTCACCGGCGCCGGGGGCCAACGGGCCAGCGGCGGAGGCCGCGCCGTTCGGCCCGGCGCTGGGGCGTGGCGCGTGGAGATCTGTCGGACGGCAGCGTGGGGACTCCCTAGCCGCGCCCGATCACCAGCCCGTACTCCAGGGCGCTCGTCGACGACGGGAGCCCCAGGCTCTTCGGCGTCAGGGCCCTGGAACCCGTCGCCGTCGTGCCCTGCGCGGTGCCCGGGAGGAGCCAGACGCCGCCCTGGGCGGAGTTCTCGCCGGGAGCGCCTGCCGCGAGGTCCGCGTAGCCGTCGGCGTCGTAGTCCTCAAGGCTGACCGACGCGCCGAACCGGTCGCTCGTCTCCGCGGTGCCCGGGACGCCGCTGCTGTTCTGGGTGAAGCCGACGCTCGTCGCCGTACCGCCGGAGGACAGCAGGCCGGTGGCGGTGCCGTGGACGAGGACCACCGTGCCCGCGTTCTGCCGCGAGCCGACCGCCTCGTACGCGTCGCCGATGGCGAGGTCGGCGTAGCCGTCGCCGTCGATGTCGCCCGCGGCGACCGCTGCGCCGAGGCGGTCCTCGGACTCGGCGGTGCCGGCGATGCCCGGAGTGTCCTGCTGGATCTCCTGGGCGCGGGCGCCGAAGCCGTCGGACTTCGAGCCGTACGCCACCTTCACCAACCCGCCCTTGAACACCTCGGCACGCCCCGTGGAGTAGTCCGCGCAGTCCGGAGCGTCGGCCTCGTAGTTCGGGTAGCAGTAGCCGAGCGCCAGGTCGTCCGTGCCGTCCGCGTCGAAGTCGGCGGCGGCGAGGGAGGAGGCGGCGGCCGTGGTGCTCCACAGCTGCACCGGGGCGCCGTCCTGCCAGCGGTAGATCCGGACGAATCTGCTCTCCGTCGCCCTGATCGAGACCGCGAGGTCGTCGTCGCCGTCGCCGTCGAAGTCGCCGGTGGTCAGGGCGCTCACACCGCCGAGGTCCGCCCCGGCGATCTCCCCGCTCAGGGTGTCCGGGGAGTCGGCGGTGAGCGGGCCGGGACGCAACACAGCGCCGCCGTGCTCCTCGCCGCTGCGGCTGAGAACCAGGTCGGTGCGGCCGTCGCCGGTCACGTCCCCGGCGGCGATCACCGCGCCGATCCGGGAGAACTCGCTCGCACCTTGCGCGACCGTGTAGCCACCGCTGGTGAAGCCGGAGGCAGAGCCGCGCAGCACGGTGACGGTGCCGTGTTCGGCGGACTTGTCGGCGGAGAGCGACTCGCTGGAGGCGCCCACGACCAGGTCGGCGTAGCGGTCGCCGTCGACGTCCGCGGCGGTGACCGCGGAGCCGAAGAGATCACCCGCCTCGGGGGTGCCCGGCACTCCGCTCGTGGCCTGGCTGATCCGTACGGAGCCGTACTTGCCCGGTCCGTCCGGGCCACCCCACACGACGTTCACATAGCCGGCCTTGGCCTTGTCGCCGACCGGCCCGGAGGGCACGCCCACCGCCAGGTCCGGGTAGCCGTCGCCGTTGAAGTCTCCCTGCGGCGCGGCGGCGTCGGTGGCCTGCGCGGAGGTGGGCGCGGTAACGCCCAGCAGGGTCGCCGCGCAGATCACCGTCGCAGAGAGGATCTTGTTACGCATCGTTGTCGTTTCTCCTGGTGGTACTCAAGGCAATCGGTGTGAACCGGTGTGGTCAGTGGGCGAAGACATCCGCGAACTTGCGGCCCTCGACCACCGGATAGCCGAAGTCCGTCGCGTTGAAGGAGGTTGCGTACGACGTCGTCAGGCCCGAGGCCGTGCCGCGCAGCACCCACGCCGCCCCGTCGTCGTACCCCCCGGGCACCACGTCCTCGCCGAACGCGCCGATCGCCAGGTCCGCCCTGCCGTTGCCGTTGATGTCGCCCAGCCGCAGCGAGGAGCCGAAGTGGTCGCCGGCCTCGGCGGCGCCCGGTACGCCCGGCGTGGCCTGGTGGAAGGACTGGGCCCCGCTCGTGGTCAGTCCGGCCGAACTGCCCTTGAAGAGATCGATGTTGCCGACGTTTCGGTGGCCGTCCACGTCCTCGTACGGGGCGCCGACCGCGATGTCCGCGTAGCCGTCGCCGGTCGCGTCGCCCACCGCGACGGCGGCGCCGAAGTAGTCGTAGCTCTCGTCGGTTCCCGGCACACCGGGGCTGGCCTGGGTGTACGTCCTGCCCGTGGCGGGCAGTCCGGCGGCCTTGCCGTACCGCACGATGAATGAACCGCCCTTGCCGATCTCCGAGTTGCCGGTGACCAGGTCGTCGTATCCGTCGCCGTTGATGTCGCCCGCCGCGACGGCCTGATCCCAGGCGGTGCCGCCCGCTCCGGTGCCGTCGGCCAGCACCGTGTAGCCGGAGCCGATGTCGCCGGGACCGCCGCGCAGGAGGCCCACGTAACCGTGGGTGGCGCCGGTGCTGTCGGCGCGGCCGCCGTGCACGACGAAGTCGCTGCCGTCGGTGGCGGAGAAGTGCCCGGCGACGATCCCGTCCAGGCGTACGCCCTCGGGCAGGAACCCCACCTCCGGTGCCAGCGCGCCGTCCTGGGTGGGCTTCCCGTCGGCATACCACCAGAAGGTGTTGCCACCGACGACGACCAGGTTGCCGGTGCCGTCGCCGTCGAGGTCGGCGAACGCGGCGCCCGTCCCGAACCCGCCGGCCTCGGCGTTCGGGGCGGTGAGCATGGTTCCGCCGGACGTGAACGGGTTCGCTCCGCCCCAGACGATGGTCACCGAGCCGCTCGCCTTACCCGTGGTCTGCTCGTAGGGTGCGCCGACGATGAGGTCGGCGTAGCCGTCGCCGTTGACGTCACCGCTGGTGACGCTCTTGCCGAACTGGTCATCGGACTCCGAGGTCCCGGGAACGCCCGGGGTGTTCTGGGTGATGTTCACCGACCGGGCGGGGCTGACGCCGGAAGACGAGCCGAAGAGGACGGTGACCGTGCCACCGCTCGCCTTGGGCGTGCCGATGGCCAGATCGCGATACCCGTCACCATTGAAGTCGTCCCACAGCCCGGAGGGCGCCGCAACGGCACTGGGAGCGCCCAGCCCCGCACAGGCCAGGGCGGCAGCCGCCGCAACGGCGAAGGTACGTATGCGCAAGGTCATGCTCCCGTCAGTGAACCGAGGCTTCAGCGCAGTACGACCCGCGTGATGAACAAAGGGTTGTACACGACAAAGCACAAGGTGAACGCGCGGCCGCCGCCACCACCGCTTCCGCTGTGGGCAGGCGTTCTCTCCCTCAGCGGCGGACGGCAGTTCACCTACGCCGCAGCTCGTCGGCGCGGCCCGGGACGTGCGGCGCTGGGCACTGTACGACCGCGCGCCACTGCGACGCTCGGGCACCGCCCGCACCACACTGCTCGGCGACGCGGCCCACCCGATGCTGCCGCACCACGGCCAGGGCGCCAACCAGGCCATCGAGGACGGCGTCGCCCTCGCCGTCTGCCTCGCCGAGGCGGCCGCTCGGCCGCGTCGACACCTGAACTCACCCGGAACGACCACATCGCCCGGGACCCGAATCAGCCAACAGCGTCCCATTGCCGGCGCCGGGGCCCGTCGTCCCGCCCTGTCGCAGCAGCGCGCAAGTGGGCATGCCCCGGCGCGTATAGACACCCAATACCCCCCTGATAGCGCCGAGTTCAACCATGGGCCAAACCTGACCACTCAGAAGGGACGTCCCATGGCCGAACAGGCGAGCGACGACGCCGTGTACCGCGTGGTGCTCAACGACGAGGAGCAGTACTCGATCTGGTGGGCCGACCGTCCGCTGCCGGCCGGCTGGCATGCCGAGGGCACCGAGGGGTCCCGTGAGGAGTGCCTGGCGCGTATCGACGCCGTGTGGACCGACATGCGGCCGCTGAGCCTGCGCCGCCGTATGGCCGAGGCCGAGGCGACGGCGGCCTGAGGCGAAGCACTCCGCGCCGAGCCCCTTTCGATGCCGACCCCGAAGATCCCGATGGAGGAGAGATCGTGAACGAGCCTGCGAAGTCGGGACGCGTCCCCGGCCGTCTGCTGATCCCCGCGCTGTTCACGGCCCAGGCCGGGCGCACCCCGGACGCGCCCGCCGTCCTGCGCGCCGATGGCAGCGCCGTCCGTTACGCCGAGCTGGCCGAGCTGGCCGGGCGCATCGCGGCCCGGCTGCGGGCGGCCGGGGTACGGCCCGGCGACTTCGTTGGCGTCTGCCTGCGGCGCGGCCCGGAGCTGCTCGCCGCGCTGCTCGGGGTGTGGCAGGCGGGCGGCGCGTACGTGCCGCTGGACCCGCAGCACCCGGCGGCCCGTCTGGAGGCCGTGCTGGAGGACACCGCCCATCCGGTCGTGCTCATCGAGCGCGCCACCGAGGATCGGTTGCCCGCCTCCGCCCGGCACCGGATCGCCGTGGAGTCCGTGGGCCGTGAAGGGCCGTACGAGAGCGTGGAGTTCGCTGCCGACAGCGACCGGCCCGCCTATGTGCTGCACACCTCCGGGTCCACCGGGCGTCCCAAGGGCGTCCTCGTGCCGCACGGTGGTATCGCCAACCGGGTGCGCTGGCTGGCCCACCGGCACCGGCTGGGCGCCGGTGACCGCATGTTGCTGAAGACCACGATCGGCTTCGACGCGGCCGGGCTTGAGCTGTTCGCGCCGCTCGTTTCCGGGGGTGCGGTGGTGCTCGCCCCCGAGGGTGCCGAGCGTGACCCGGCGGCGCTGCTGCGGACGGTGGGCGACCGGGGCGTAACGATCCTGCAGGGGGTGCCGTCGCTGTACCGGCGGCTCGTCGAGGAGGCGGGCTGGGAGCGGGCCGGCGGCCTGCGGCTGCTGTTCAGCGCGGGCGAGCCGCTGCACGCCGAACTGTGCCGGGCGATCGCCGAGCGCGCCCCCGGCGCCGAGATCTGGAACACCTACGGACCCACCGAGGCGTCCGTCGACATCACCGAGCACCGCTGGGACCCGGCCCAGGACACCGGCGCGGTGCCGATCGGGCGGCCCATCGGCAACATGCGGGTGGTCGTGCTCGATCAGGCGGGGCGGCCCGTCCCGGTCGGCGTCCCCGGCGAACTGCACGCCGGCGGTGTCGGGCTCGCCCTCGGCTACCTCGGGCGCCCCGGCCAGAGCGCCGAGCGCTTCGTGCCCGACCCGCACCGCCCCGGCGAGCGCCTCTACCGCACCGGCGACCGGGTGCGCTGGCGGGCCGACGGCACCCTGGAGTACCTGGGGCGCCTCGACCACCAGGTCAAGGTCAACGGCGTGCGCATCGAGCCCGGCGAGGTCGAGGCCGCGCTCGCCGCCCACCCCTGGGTGCGGGCCGCCGTCGCCGCCGCCGTACCGGACGGCACCGGCGGCTACCGGCTGGTCGCCTGGGTGCAGTCCCGCGGCGAGGCCCTGCGCCCGCAGGAGCTGCGGGCCTTCCTGCGCGGCTCGCTGCCCGACCCGCTCGTGCCGACCGCCTACGTCCCGGTCACCGAGTTCCCGCTCACCCCCAACGGCAAGATCGACCGGTCCGCGCTGCCCGACCCCGCCGACACGCCCGCCGACACCGCGCACGTACCGGTGCGCAACCCCGCCGAGCGGGCGGTGGCCGAGGAGTGGGCGCGGCTGATCGGCACCCCGGCCGACGAGATCGGCGCGCTGCACGACTTCTTCCAGCTCGGCGGCTCCTCGCTGATGCTCAACAAGCTCGCCGCCGGCCTCTCCCAGGCCGCGGGCCGCACCATCCCGGCGACGGCCCTGCTCACCGCGACCACCGTGGAGCAACAGGCCGTCCTGCTCACGGCCCGGGTCGAGGGCGCCGCACCGGCCGCAGACGAGCCCGTGGGGCCCGTGCCGCGCGACCCGCACGGGCTGCCGCTCTCCCCGGGCCAGCAGGGCATGTGGCTGCTGGACCGGCTCCGCCCGGGCAGCGCCGAATGGAACGCGCCCGTCTTCCTCACCCTGCCCGCCGTCTACGACGACACCACCCTCGGCCGGGCGCTGACCGCGCTCGCCGAGCGGCACGAGATCCTGCGCACCCGCTACGCCCTGCGCGGCGCCGAGCCGGTGCAGATCGCCGACCTGCCCGCCGAGTGGGAGCTGCGCACCGCACACGCCGACACGGCGGACGAGCTGAACGCCTTGGTCGCCGAGGAGTTCACGCTCCCCTTCGACCTCGCGCGCGGTCCGGTACGGCGGGCCCTGGCAGTGCGTGGGCGGGGCACGCTCACCGTCGTCCTGAGCATCCACCACATCGCCTGCGACGGCTGGACCTCCGTCGTCCTGGAACGCGACCTCAGAGCCCTCGCCGAGGCCGCCCACACCGGCACCGACGCCCGGCTGCCCGAGCTGCCCGTGCAGTACGCCGACCACGCCGTGCACCGGCGCCGCCGCCTCACCGCGGACTTCGTCGCCACCGAACTGGAGTACTGGAAGGGACAGTTGGACGGCATCGTGCCGGTCGAGCTGCCCGCCGACCGGCCCCGCCCGGCCACCCGGGACGCGGCAGGCAGAGCCCACGTGTTCACCGTGCCCGCCCCGCTCGCCGAGCGGGCCGCCGCCCTCGGCCGCAGCTGCGGGGCCACCCTGCAGCAGACCCTGCTCACCGCCTTCGCCGCGCTGGTCGCCCGGTACACCGGCAGCTGGGACATCCCGGTCGGGGTGCCCGTGGCCGGCCGGACCGGAACCGAAGTCGCCGACGTGGCGGGCTACTTCCTCAACACGCTGGTGCTGCGCTGCGACGCGGGCGCCGACACGCCGTTCCGGGACGCGCTGGTGCGGGTGCGCGACACCGCCCGGGAGGCCTTCACCCACCAGGAACTGCCCTTCGACCGGCTCGTCGAGGAACTCGACGACACCCGCGACCCGGCCCGCACCCCGCTCTACCAGGTGATGTTCGACGTGCACGAGGAGGGCCGCACCGGCACCGCGGTCGGCGCCGCCGACGCGGACGCCTTCCGCGGCGCCTGGCGCACCGCCCGCACCGACCTCACCCTGGTGCTCCAGCGCCAGGCCGACGGCTCCCTGCTCGGCCTCGCCGAGTACGCCACCGCGCTGTTCGACGCGGCCACCGTCGAGCGCTTCACCGACTGCTGGATCCGGCTGCTGGAGTCCGTCACGGACGACCCGGCGCGGCGCCTGCACGAGGCCGACATCCTGCCGGCGCCGCTGCGCTCCGAACTGCTCGCCAGCGGCCGGGGCAGGCCGGAACCGGGCGCGGACGCCGCCGCCGGCACCACCGTGCACGCGGCGATCACGGCCTCGGCCCGCCGGGCACCGCGGGAAACCGCGCTGGTGTGCGGCGACGAGAGCTGGACGTACGCGCGACTGGAGCGCCGTGCGGGGGAGTTCGCCGCCCGGCTGCGGGGTCTTGGCGCCGGCCCCGACACGGTGGTCGCCGTCATGCTGGGCCGGAGCCCCGACCTGGTCGCCGCGTTCCTGGGCGTCTGGAAGGCGGGCGCCGCCTACGTCCCGCTGGACCCGGCCGCCCCCGACGAGCGCAACCTCCACGTCCTCGCCGACTCCCGCGCGCGGGTGCTCGTCACCGACGGCGGGGGCGCGGAGCGGCTGGCGGGGCGCCACGAGACAGTCGTACTCGCCGTGGACGCGGGACTCGACGACGCTGCCGCCGTGGACGCGGGGCTCACCGACGCCGCCGTGGACGCGGAGCTCGACGCCGCCGCCGTGGCCGTCGTATCGGAGTCGTACGACGACCCCGACCGCCTCGCCTACATCATGTACACCTCGGGCTCCACCGGCCGCCCCAAGGGCGTTGCCGTCGCCCACCGCTCGCTGCTCGCCATGCTGCGCGCCTCCCAGGCCCACCTCGACTTCGGGCAGGGCCCGGACGACGCGTGGCTGGCGCTCGCCCAGGTGACCTTCGACATCTCCTGCACCGAGCTGTTCATGCCGCTGGTCGCCGGGGGCCGGGTCGTCCTGGCCCGGGAACGGGAGCAGCAGGACCACGCGGCCCAGCTGCGGCTCATGGACCTGCACGAGGTCAGCCACCTCCAGGTCGCCCCGCCGCACTGGCAGATGCTGATCGACGCGGGCCTCGGCCACCGCTCCGTCGTGGGCCAGACCGGCGGCGAGCCCTGCCCGCCGGTGCTCGCCCGCGAGCTGTCGCGCCGCCTGATGCGGTTCATCAACGAGTACGGGCTCACCGAGACCACCATCGCCGCGACCCGCTGGGACGCCGACGACACCGCCACCGCGGTCCCCGTCGGCCACCCCTACCCGCACGTCACCGCCCGCGTCCTCGACGCCGACCTCAGGCCCGTGCCGTACGGCGTCACCGGCGAACTCTGCGTCGGCGGCGCCGGACTGGCCCTCGGCTACCACGCCCGGCCCGCACTGACCGCGGCCGCGTTCGTGCCCGACCCGTACGGGACCGCCGGCGCGCGTCTCTACCGCACCGGCGACCGGGCGCGGATGCGGGCCGACGGCACGCTGGAGTTCGCCGGACGCGCCGACGGCCAGGTCAAGATCCGTGGCCGGCGGGTGGAGACCGGCGAGGTGCAGGCGGTGCTCGCCGAGCACCCCGCCGTCGCCCAGGCCTTCGTCACCGTCCACACCGGCGGCTCCGAGGCCGCGCTGATCGGCTACTTCACAGCCGCGCCCGGCACCGAGGGGCCCGCCGAGAGCGAGCTGCTCGACCACTGCGCGCGGCGGCTGCCCGACTACATGCTGCCCGCGCTGCTGGTCCGCCTGGAGCGGCTGCCGCTCACCCGCCACAACAAGGTCGACACCGCCGCGCTGCCCGTGCCGGACCTGGCCGCGGCCCTCGCCGACGAGCCGTACAGCCCGCCCGAGGGCCCGGTGGAGGAGGCGCTCGCCGAGATCTGGGCCGACGAGTTGTACGGCCCCGGTGCCACCCGCCGGGTCGGCGCCCGCCAGGGCTTCTTCCGGATCGGCGGCAACTCCGTGAAGGCGGCCCGGGTCATCGCCCGCATCCAGGAGGAGTTCGACGTGGAGCTGCCCCTGCGGGCCGTGTTCGAGCGGCCCACCGTCCAGGGCCTCGCCACCGCCGTCGAAGAGGCCGTACGCGCCGAGATCGAATCGCTCACCGAGGCCGAACTGGCCCACGCCCACCGGGAGTTCCAGCCGTGACCGCACCCACCGCGCCCACCCAGGAAGAGCTGCGGGCCGAACTGCTGCGCCGCCGGCTCGCCGCCCGCAAGGGCACCACCCGGCCGCAGCCGGCCGCGATCCCGCCCGCCGACCGCACCCGGCCCCTCGCCCTGTCCGCGGGCCAGCGCCAGCTGTGGTTCCTGCACCAGCTCGACCCGGCCAGCCCCGAATACCTGCTGCCCATGGCCTACCGCCTGCGCGGCACCCTCGACCCGAACGCCCTGCGCCGAGCCGTCGACGCCCTCACCGCCCGCCACGAGATCCTGCGGACCCGGTACGTCCTCGACGGCACCGAACCTCGCCAGGTGGTCGACCCGGCGGGGGCGGCGGACTTCGCCGTGATCGAGGCGGGGGAGTGGGCCACCGCGGCCGCCGCCGACGCCGAGAGCGCCGGCGCGGGGCTGGGTGCTGTGGGCTTCGGCGCGGGCGGGTCCGTGGATCGGGCTGCCGCCAGCGTCGAGAGCGGGGGTGCGGAGGCGGGTGCCGTGGCCGCCGGACCCGTCGCGAGCGCCGGTGCCCGGCTGGGTGCTGTGGGCTTCGGCGAGGGCGGGTCCGTGGATCGGGCTGCCGCCAGCGTCGAGAGCGGGGGTGCGGAGGCGGGTGCCGTGGCCGCCGGACCCGTCGCGAGCGCCGGTGCCCGGCTGGGCGCTGCGGGCTTCGCCGAGGGTGGGTCTGCGGAGCGCGGTGCCGCTGCGGTCGCCTCCGCGGAGTCCGAGGCCGTGCGGTCCTTCGACCTGGGGCAGAGCGCCGGCGCGGGGCTGGGGACCGCGGGCCCCGCCGGCGGCGGGTTCGCGGACCGGGATGCCGTGGCCATCGCCTTCACCGAGGCCGAGGCCGCCCGGCCCTTCGACCTTGCCGCCGAACACCCTCTGCGGGTAAGGCTGTTGCGGCTCGCCGATGACGATCACGTACTCGTGGCCGTGGTCCACCACATCGCCTGCGACGCGATGACCCGGCCGCTGCTCCTGGAGGACCTGTCGGCCCTCTACGCGGCCGCCGTGGCGGGACGTGACCCGGTCGCCGAGCTGCCCGCGCCGCCCGTACAGTACGCCGACTACGCGGCCTGGCTGTCCGAGCGGCACAGTGGGGCCGCCGCCGAGCGGGGCCTGGAGTGGTGGCGGGAGCGGCTGGCCGGGACCGGTCCGCTCGGGCTGCCGACCGACCGGCCGCGGCCCGCCGTACGGGACGGGGGCGGTGCCGCCGTCGGGTTTGATGTCGATGCCGGCGTCGCCGACCGGGTGCGGGTCCTGGCCCGGGAGACCGGGGCGACCCCCTTCATGGCCCTGCTCGGCGCCTGGCAGCTGCTGCTCGGCCGGTACGCCGGGAAGACCGACGTGTGCGTCGGCACCGCCGCCAGCGCCCGCACTCGGCCCGAGCTGCGGCGCATGGCCGGATACGTCTACAACACCCTTGCGCTGAGGGCGAGTTGGGGGCCTGAGGTGCCCTTCCGGGACTTCCTCGCCGCCGGGCGCGGTGCCGTGCTGGACGCCTTCGACCACCAGGACACCCCGTTCGACCGGATCGCGGACGCGCTGGATCCCGACCGGGACCTGTCCACCACCCCCGTCTTCCAGGTGATGTTCGACCTGGTCGGCGGGGAGGGCGCCGACGGTCCCGAACTGCCCGGCGTGGTCGCGGCTCCGGTCCCGGCGTCCAGCCGGATCGCCCGCTTCGACCTCACCCTGCACCTCGCCGAGCGCGCCGACGGCTCGCTGCACGGCAGCCTGGAGTACGCCACCGCCCTCTTCGACACCGCCACCGCCGAACGCATCACCGCCCACTACGGCGCGCTGCTCGCCGCGATCGCCGAGGCGCCCGGCACCCCGGTGGCCGACCTGGACTTCCTCTCCGCCGCAGAGCGCGCCCTGCTCCTCGACGGCCCGGCCGAGCCCGTCGGGACCGAAAGCCCCCTGGACCTCGCCGCCCTGCGCCCGGTGATCGAGACCATCGGCGCCCAGATGGCGGCGACCCCGGACGCCGTGGCGATCCGGTACGCGGACACCGCCGTCAGCTACGCCGAACTCGACGCCCGCGCCGACCGGTTCGCCCGCCGCCTGGCCGCGCTCGGTACCGGCCCCGAGGCCACCGTCGGCGTGCTGCTCGACCGGAGCCCCGACCTGGTCGCCGTACTGCTCGGCATCTGGCGGGCCGGAGCGGCGTACGTGCCGATCGACCCGGCCTACCCGGACCACCGCATCGCCTACATGCTCGACCAGACCGCCACCACGGTCGTCGTCACCGAGTCCCGGCACGCCGAACGCTTCCAGGGCGTGCGCCGGATCGTCGTCGACGACCCCGGCGAGCGGGAAGCGATCGAGGCCGCCGACGCCGAACTCCCGCAGAACCACGACCTCGACCGGCTCGCCTACGTCATCTACACCTCCGGCTCCACCGGCAAGCCCAAGGGCGTGCAGATCACCCACCGGGGCCTCGCCAACTACCTCGGCTGGACCGTGCAGGCGTACGCCAGCGCCGGCACCGGGGGAGCCCCGCTGTTCTCGTCGGTCGCCTTCGACCTCGGCGTGCCCGACCTGTACGCGCCGCTGATGACCGGGCAGGCCGTGCACCTGCTGCCGCAGGACCTCGACACCGCCGACCTCGGCGCCCAGCTCGCGGCGGGCGGCCCGTACGCCTTCATCAAGCTCACCCCGGGCCATCTGCACCTGCTCACCCAGCAGTTGACCGACCAGCAGATCGAGGCGCTGGCCGGTCTGGTCATCGCGGCCGGCGACTCCTTCACCACGCGGCTCGCCGAGCGGTGGGCGCAGGCGGCCGGGCCGCACGGCACCCGGCTCGCCGCCGAGTACGGGCCCACCGAGATCACCGTCGGCAACTCGGCGTACTTCCTCGCCCCGCCCGGCGACGGACCCGTGGCCACCGAACTCGTCTCCATCGGGCGCGCCATCCCGCACACCACCATGTACGTCCTCGACGAGCGGCTGCGCCCGCTGCCCGTCGGCGTGCCCGGCGAGGTGTGGATCGGCGGCATCGGGCTCGCCCGCGGCTACGCGGGACGCCCCGGCCTGACCGCCGAACGCTTCCTGCCCGACCCCTACGGCCCGCCCGGCGCCCGCCTCTACCGCACCGGCGACGTGGCCCGGGTGCTGCCCGACGGCAACCTCGACTTCCTCGCCCGCGTCGACCACCAGGTCAAGCTGCGCGGCTACCGCATCGAACTCGGCGAGATCGAGACCGCCCTCACCGCGCACCCCGCCGTCGCCGAGGCCGTCGCCCTGGTCCGCGAGGACACCCCGGGCGACCAGCAGCTCGTCGCCTACCTGGTGCCCGCCGAGGACGCGGACGAGGACACGCTCGCCCCGGCCGCGCTGCGCGACCGGCTCGGCGAGACCCTGCCGCCGTACATGGTGCCCACCGCCTACCTGCGCCTCGATGCGCTGCCGCTGACCGGCAACGGCAAGCTCGACCGGCGCGCCCTGCCGGCCCCGGGACGGGCCGCGACCGCCGTCGGCGAGCACGTCGAGGCCCGCGACGCCGACGAGCGGGCGATGGCCGCCGTCTGGGCCGAGGTGCTCGGCCTCGACACGGTCGGCGTGCACGACAACTTCTTCGACCTCGGCGGGGACTCACTGCGCGCGGTCGCACTGGTCGGGGCGCTGCGGGCGGCCGGCTGGGAGACCAGCGTGCGGGACGTCTTCGAGCACCGCACCGTGGCCCGGCTGCGCGCCGCGGTGCCCCGCAGCACCTCCGCGGGCACCGGCGGCTTCGAACCGGTCGAGCCGTTCGCCATGATCGGCGCCGCCGACCGGGCCGCGCTGCCCGCCGACGTCACCGACGCCTACCCGATCTCCCGCATCCAGGCCGGGATGCTGATCGAGATGCACGGCGGCAGCGGCGAGAACCGCTACCACAACATCACCTCCTTCCGGATCCGCGACGACCTGCCCTTCGACCCGGACGCCTTCCGTCGCGCCACCGACCTGATCACCGAGCGGCACGAGGTGATGCGCACCTCCTTCGCCCTGTCCGGCTACTCCGAGCCCCTCCAGCTGGTGCACGCCGCCGCGAGCATGCCCGTCGTCCACGAGGACCTGCGCCACCTGCCCGAGACACAACGGCAGTCCGCGCTCTGGGAGTTCGCCGACCGCGACCGGGCCGAGCTGTTCGACCTCACCCGGGCGCCGCTGATGCGGATGGCGGTGCACCTGCTGGACGACGAGAGCTGGTGGCTGTCCATCACCGAGTGCCACCCCGTCATCGAGGGCTGGAGCTACCACTCCCAGCTGATGGAGCTCCTGCGCGCCTACAACGACCTGCGTCAGGGCCGCGCACCCGCCCCCGCTCCGCCCCGGCCCGCCGTCCGCTATGCCGACTTCATCGCCGCCGAACTGCGCTCCCTCGCCGACCCCGCCGACCAGGAGTACTGGCGCGGGATCGTCGAGGGGTACGAGAAGTTCACCGTGCCCGCGGGCTGGGCCGGCGACCCCGAGGGCCCCGACGAGCGCTACCGCCTCGACCTGCCGCTCGACGAACTGGAGCCGGGGCTGCGGGCGCTGGCGACGGCCGCCGAGGTGCCGTACAAGAGCGTGCTGCACGCCGCGCACAGCAAGGTGCTGTCGCTGCTCACGCCCGCCCGGGCGTTCCGCGGCGGCATGGTCGCCGACGCCCGGCCCGAACAGGCCGGCGCCGAGACGGTCTCCGGCATGTACCTCAACTCGGTGCCCTTCCCCTACGAGCGGGGCGCCCGCAGCTGGGGCGAACTGGCCCGGCAGGTGTTCGCGCACGAGGTGGCGCTGTGGCCGCACCGGCGGTTCCCGATGCCCGCGATGCGGGTGCCCGGCGGCGAACGGCACCTGATCGACGTGCTCTTCCACTACCTGGACTTCCACCAGGTCGACACCGAGCTGATCGACATCATGGCCAGCCGCGACGACAGCCCCAACGAGTTCCCCGTCGTCGTCGGAACCCCCATCCGCGGCCACCTCTCCCTCGCCTCCCGCACCGGCACCCTGTCCCGCGCCGCCGCCGACCGGCTGCTGAGGCTGTACCAGGCCGTGCTGACCGAGATGGCCCGCGCGGGCGCCGACGGCGACAGCACCGGCGCCTTCCCGGACGCCCACGAACGCGCCCGCCTCAAGGCGCCCGCCCTGCCCCACCCCGACACCCCGGCGGACACCCTGGCCGCCTTCGAGGCCCAGGCCGCCCGCACCCCCTGGGCGACCGCCCTGCACGGCACCGGGTTCACGGTGTCCTACGGCGACCTCGACGCCCGCGCCAACCGCGTCGCCCGCCGGCTGCGCGCCCTCGGCGCCCGCGCGGAGACCCGCGTCGCGGTGCTCCTGGACCGCGGCCCCGACCTGGTCGCCGCGCTGCTCGGGGTGTGGAAGGCGGGCGCCGTCCAGGTGCCGGTCGACCCGTGCGCGCCCGACGCGCGCATCGCCACGGCCCGTATCGAACTCGCCGTCACGCAGGCGTCGTACGCGGACCGGCTGCCCGCCTGTGAGCTGGTGCTGGCGGAGGACGCGGTCCACGACGGCGACGGCTCGCCGCTCGGCCTGCGGCACGACCCGGACCGGCTCGCCTACGTCCTGCACACCTCCGGCTCCACCGGCACCCCCAAGGGCGTCGAGGTGTCCCACCGGGCGCTCGCCCACTACCTCGACTGGGCCGTGCGCGAGTACGCGGCCGCCGGGAACGGGGGAGCACCCTGGTTCACCCCGGTCGGCTTCGACCTCGGGATGCCCGCGCTGTACGCGCCGCTGATGACCGGGCAGCCGGTGCACGTGCTGCCGCAGCTGTACGAGACGGCCGACTTCGGGCCACTGCTGCTGAGCCGGGCGCCGTACTCCTTCGTCGGCCTCACCCCGGGCCATCTGGCCCTGCTGGAACACCAGTTGCCCGACCGTGAGCTGGCCGGTCTGGCCGCGCTCGCGGTGTGTGCGGGCGACGCCTACCCGACGGCCCAGGCCGACCGGGTGGCCGGACGGATCCGGGCCGTGGGCGGGGGCATGGAGCTGGCCGCCGAGTACGGGCCCACCGAGGCCACCGTCGCCGCGACCTTCACCCGGGTACGGCCCCGGTCCGGGCGCACGCTCGTACCGCTCGGCTCGGCGCTGCCCGGCGTCCTGGTCCGCGTCCTCGACCGTGCACTGCGGCCCGTGCCCGACGGCGTCACCGGCGAGGTCTGGCTCGGCGGCGACGGGCTCGCCCGCGGCTACACCGGCCGCCCCGACCTCACCGCCCTCGCCTTCGTGCCCGACCCCTACGGCCTCCCCGGCACCCGCCTCTACCGGACCGGCGACCTGGCCCGCCGGCTCGCCGACGGCAGCCTGGAGTTCGCCGGACGCGCCGACCAGCAGGTCAAGATCCGCGGCCACCGGGTCGAGCCCGGCGAGGCCGAGGCCGCGCTCACCGCCGACCCCGCCGTACGGGACGCGCTGGTCAGCGCGGTACCGGCGGCCGACGGCGGCCGGCGCCTGGCCGCCTGGGTGGTACCGGCGGACGGGCGCGAGGTGGAGGTCGCCGCCCTCCGCGACCGGTTGCGCACGGTCCTGCCCGCGGCGCTGGTACCGGCCACCGTCACGGTCGTCGACACCCTCCCGCTCACCACCCACGGCAAGCGGGACCGCGGCGCCCTGGCCGACCGCGCGGCCACCGCGGCCGCCGTCCACCCCTACGCCCCGCCGCGCACCCCGACCGAGCACCGGCTCGCCGAGGTGTGGGCCGAGGTGCTCGGCCTCGAACAGGTCGGCATCCAGGACGACTTCCGCGACCTGGGCGGGGACTCGCTGCTCGTGCCGCCGCTGCTGGTGGCGGCGCGGCGGGCGGGACTCGCGCTGGATCTGCCCACGGCACTGCGCCACCACACCATCGCCCGGTTGGTCGCCGCGCTGGACGAGCGCGCCAACGACGAGCACGACTCGAACAGGGAAGGCTGACCCTCATGGACGTCCGTACGGACGGGCGCCGCGTGCGCCATCTCGTCTCCATCGACGACCTCACCGACCTGGACCTGCACCACGTCGTGGAGCGCGGCGCGGAGTTCTCCGCCGGGCTCGCGGGCCCGGTCCGGCCGCTGGCGGGGCTGGTCGCGGGCATCTACTTCGCCAAGACCTCCACCCGCACCCGGACCGCCTTCTCCTCGGGCGCGCTGCGGCTCGGCGCCTCCCTCATCGCCTACGGCCCCGGCGACCTGCAGCTCAACACCGGAGAGAGCACCGAGGACACCGGCCGGGTGCTCTCCGGCATGCTCGACGTGCTGGTCGCCCGCACCGCGGGACCGGAGGCCGAGCTGCGCGGCTGGGCGAGCCAGCACCGGATGGCCGTGGTCAACGCGATGAGCGCCGAGGAGCACCCCACCCAGGCACTCACCGACCTGACCACGCTGCTGCGGCACTTCGGCCGCATCGAGGGCCTGCGCGTCCTGTACGTCGGCGAGGGCAACAACACCGCGGCCGCCCTCGCCCTCGCGCTCACCCGCTACCCGGCCGTCGACTTCGAGCTGCGGACCCCGCCCGGCTACGGCCTCACCGCCTCGGTCCTGGACCGGGCCCGGGCCAACGCGGCCCGCACCGGCGCCCGGATCACCGAGCGGCACGACATGGCGGCGCTGGAGGGGTCGTACGACGTCGTCTACACCACCCGCTGGCAGACCACCGGCACCAGCAAACCGGACGCGAACTGGCGGGAGATCTTCGCCCCGTTCCAGGTCACCCAGGACCTGTGGCGGACCAGCCCGCGCGCCGTCTTCATGCACGACCTGCCCGCGCACCGCGGCGAGGAGGTCACCGCCGAGGTCCTGGACGGCCCGATGAGCATCGCCTTCGCCCAGGCCACCAACAAGATGCACAGCGCCATGGCGGTCCTGGAACACGTCCACGCCCCGGCGCCGGTTCCGCTGGCCGTCCGATGAGCGGTACGACACGCCGGGCGGCGGCGGATCCGGCGGAGGTGCCGTGGCTCATGGCGGAGGAGGGCAAGGGCGAGGGGGCGGGTGCCGTGACGGTGGCCGACCCTGCTGTCCAACCCCTGCGCCACAACCGGGACTTCCGTCTCCTGTGGGGCGGGGCCGGGCTCTCGCTGCTGGCCGGGCGGGCCACCGCCGTGGCCTATCCGCTGACCGTGCTGTGGGCGACCGGGTCGCCGGGCGACGCCGGGCTCGTCGGCACCGCCCTGCTGCTGCCGCAGCTGGTGATGCAGCTGCCGGGCGGCGCCCTCGTGGACCGCTGGGACCGGCGGCGGGTCATGGTGGCCGCCGGGCTCGGACAGGCCCTCGTCGCCGGGCTGGTCATGGCGCTGCTGCTCAGCGGGCGGACCTGGCTGTGGGCGCTGCTCGTCGCCGCGTTCGCCGAGGGGACGCTCGGGGTGCTGCACCAGCTCGCCGAGCGGGCCGCCGTACCGAGCGTGGTCCCCGCCGAACAGCTGCCGGCCGCGCTGACCGGCAACGAGGCCCGCACCCGCGGGGCGGCCATCGCCGGACAGCCACTGGGCAGCGGACTGGTCGGACTGGGCGCGTCCCTTCCCTACGCGGCCGCCGCCGTCGCCCAACTCGCCTCGGTGCTCTGCCTGTTCGGTGTCCGGGGGCGGCTCCAGCAGCAGCGGGCCGCGCCGCCGGCACGGATCGGGACCGAGATCCGCGAGGGCCTGGTGTGGATGTGGCGGCAGCCCTTCCTGCGCGCGGTGATGACCGCGGTCGCCGTCACCAACGTCCTGTTCCAGGGCCTCAACCTGGCCGTGATGACCGGCATCCAGGACCACCACGGCACCCAGTTCGAGGTGGGCCTGGTGCTCTCGCTGAGCGGCGCCGGGGGACTGGTCGGCGCCCTCACCGGCAGCTGGTGGCAGCACCGGCTGCGGCTGCGCACCCTCGTCCTCGGCGGACTGCTCGCCTGGACCGCGCTCATGGCCCCCGTCGCCGCCGCCCTGCACATGCCCGTACTGCTCGGCGCGCTGTTCGCGGCCAGCGGCTATGTCGGCGGCGTCTTCAACGTGGCGGGCGGTGTCCTGCTGGTGCGGGCCGCCCCCGACCACCTGCGCGGCCGCGCCAACTCCCTGGCCAACCTGGTCGGTTCGGGCGCCATGGCGGCAGGACCGGTCGCCGCCGGCTTCCTGCTGGAGGCCACCGGCCCGGTCCGCTCGGTGCTCGCGCTCAGCGCGGTCATGGCCCTCACGGCCGTTGGCGCCCTGCTCTCCCCGGGGCTGCGCAAGGCCCCCTACCCCGAGTCCGAAAGCCCGTCTTGACCTGCGGCTTCCCGGTATAGGCCGCCGATAGGGCGGACCCCGAAAGTCGTAGCAAGGAAACGCTTCGGCCCTCGCCGACGGAAACGCTTCGCCCCTCGTCACCGCACTTCGTGATCCGCCCCTCGTAAGGAGAACCCATGTCGCTCAACACCCTGGACCGGAGGGGCGCGCTGCGGGCCGCCCTCGGCGTGGCGGGCGCGGCCGCCGCCGCGACGCTGATCGGCGCGGCGCCGGCCTCGGCCAGTCCCCAGCGCTGCCACCCGTCCCTGCCGGACGTGCCGGGCATGGTCGGCGACCGCTGGGCCAACGAGTTCTGGTACCAGTACGACGAAATGTCGTACTACACCCCCTCGCAGGAGATGAAGGACGCCGTCGCCGCCATCACCACCCCGTTCGGCGGCTTCACCAAGACCTACGACGCCTGGCTGGCCACCCGCAAGAGCGGCCGTTACCCGCGCAGCTTCCTGGAGCTGATCCAGCCCAACAAGGACGCCTTCGAGGTCCTCTCGCGCAACCAGATCGCGGTCTACGACCAGTTCTACGGCCGTGACCCGCGCGGACTCGTCTTCGCCTTCCAGGAGTTCGGCCAGGGCACGCTGTTCGACCCGCGCCGCCCGGTCGGCCAGAAGGTGCACATGATGAACTACACGCCGCCGGAGCCCACGCACGCCTACCACCGCTGGCACCCGTTCCTCGCCGGCTTCGTGCTGCTCGGCATCGAGCCCCGCTGGTGGACCCACGTCAACCGGCTCGCGGGCGCCGCCTGGGAGCTGCAGTCGCTGGCCCAGCCGATCACGGACCACGACGACAACCCGCACCTGCCGAAGCACACGGTCCGCCACATCACCAACAAGTGGCTGCGCCGCGACCGCGACGAGCTGGACGCGGCCTTCGACATCTCCCCGTTCCCGGCCGACCTCGGCAAGTAGCCCTCGTTCCGTACGGCACCACCAGCAGGAGGCAAGCTCACCATGCAGGACACTGACCGCTCCCCCGGAACCTCCCCCCGCGTCGGCGTCTGGCTGGTCGGCGCCCGTGGCTCGGTCGCGACCACCGTGGTCGCCGGCACGGCCGCGATCGCCGCTGACTTGGCCTCCCCGACCGGATGCGTCACCGAGTCCCCCGTCTTCCGTGGCGCATCCCTGCCGGCCCTCGCCGACCTCGTGTTCGGCGGCCACGACATCGTCGACGTGCCGCTGCCGGCGAGGGCCGGCCTCCTGGCCGACGCGGGCGTGCTGCCCGCCCGCGTCGTCGCCGCCGTACGGCCCGCCCTGGAAGCAGCCGACCGGGAGATCCGCGACGGCTCCCCGCGCGAGGGCGAACCCCAGTACACGACCGCCCGCCGGCTCGCCGCCGACATCACGGACTTCCGCACCCGCCACGGCCTGGAGCAGGTGGTGGTCGTGAACGTCTCCTCCACCGAGGCCCTGCCCGACCCCGACCCGGCCTTCCTCGACCTGGCCGACCTCGACAAGGCACTGGCGACCAGCACCACTCTCCTTCCGCCCAGCTCCCTCTACGCGTACGCCGCCTTCCACGCCGGCTGCGCCTACGTCAACTTCACCCCGTCCGCCGGTGCCGCGCTGCCCGCCCTGGAGGAGCTGGCCCGGCTGCGCGGGGTGCCGCACGCGGGGCGGGACGGCAAGACCGGCGAGACGCTGGTCAAGAGCGCCCTCGCCCCGATGTTCGCGCAGCGCGCGCTGCGGGTGCGGTCCTGGTCCGGCACCAACCTGCTCGGCGGCGGCGACGGGGCGACCCTCGCCGACCCGGCGGCCGCGCGCAGCAAGACCGAGTCCAAGCAGCGGGCCCTGGAGGAGACCGTGGGGCACGCGGTCGAGGGCCAGGTGCACATCGACAACGTGCCCGAGATGGGCGAGTGGAAGACGGCCTGGGACCACATCTCCTTCGAGGGCTTCCTCGGCGTCCGCATGTCCCTCCAGTTCACCTGGCAGGGCTGCGACTCGGCCCTCGCCGCGCCCCTGATCCTGGACCTCGTCCGCCTCGCGGCCCTGGCCCACCGCCGCGGCGAGTCCGGCGCCCTGCCCGCCCTCGGCTTCTTCTTCAAGGACCCGGTGGCCTCGACGGAGCACAACCTGACACTCCAGTACGGCGACCTCGTTGCCTGGGCTGGTGCCGGTGAGCGCACGCGGTTGCCCGAGGGGGCGCGGTGAGCGGGGGGCGGGCGTCCGGCTGGGTGCGGGTCGCTGCCGACGGGGTCAGGACGGCCGGCCTGGGCCGGACTGTGGTGACCGCGGTGACGGTGGCCGCCCTCGGGCGGGCCGTCGCGAGCACCGTGACGGTGGCCCGCCCTGCGCGCCCGACCGGCTCCGCCGCCGCATCGCCCCGCACGACGGCCACCTCCGCCTCCTCGCCCCGGGCCCCCAGGTCCCGCGGGCCGCTCGCCGACCTGGCCCGGGCGGCCAGGGAGGCGGCGCGGGCGGCGGGGAGCGCGTTCCGTGCGACCCGCGGCAGTGCGGGTGCGTCTGCCCCCGAACGTAGCGGCGTCGACGCGCCCACCGGAGCTGCAGTCGGAGCCGATGCCAGTGCCGATGCCGGTGCCTCCGCCGCAGCCGGCCCTCGCCGGGGCCGGCCGTACGACACCGGATACCGCCCCCGCTCCGTCGCCCTGCGCCAACGCGCCCGTGACGTCGCCGAGTTGGTGCGGGCACCCGCCGCGCTGACCGTGCCCGGTGACGTGCTCGCCGGGGCGCTGGCCGTGGGGCGTCCCGCCGGTGGGCGGACGCTGCTGCTGGCGGCGTCCTCCGTCAGCCTGTACTGGGCCGGCATGGCGCTCAACGACTGGGCGGACCGGGAGGAGGACGCGGCGGAGCGCCCGGAGCGGCCCGTGCCCTCGGGCAGGATCGGCGCCGGGACCGCGCTCGGCATCGCCGCGGGCCTCACCGCGGCGGGCCTCGGCCTGGGTGCGCTGGCCGGCGGGCGACGGGTCCTGCTGCACCGCACCCTGCCCCTCGCGGCCACGGTCTGGGCGTACGACCTCGGCCTGAAGCGGACCCCGCTCGGCCCCCTCGCCATGGCGGCGGCCCGCTCCCTCGACGTACTCCACGGCACGGGCCCCGCCCCGGCCGCCCCCGCACTGCGCGCCGCGACCACGGTCGGCCTGCACACCTGGGCGGTGACACGTCTCAGCCACTACGAGGTGAACGGCGAGGCGGGGTACGAGCCGCTGGTGTCATTGGCGGTCACGGCGGTGACCGCGCTGGGCACGAGCGGTGTGGCCGCAACCGTCGGCGCCGACCAACTCGCCTTTCTCCGAAACCTGTTGACCCCCGACCTCGCCGTCCCCCTCCTCGCCTCCGCCCTCTACGCCACGACCTGCGCCCGCCCCCAATGGGCCGCCCTCCGCAACTCGACGGACCCCGCACGCATCCGGGCCGCGGTCGGCGCCGGAATCCACGCGCTGCTGCCCCTCCAGGCGGCCCTGGTCGCGCGGGCCGGAGCCCCGAGGCTCGCCGTGGTCCTCGCCGCCGGCCTGCCGCAGGCGGCCCGACTCGCCAGGAAGGTGTCCCCGACATGACCGCCGGAGGCCTTCGCTTCGGTTACGGCACCAACGGCTTCGCCGACCACCGGCTCTCCGACGCCCTCTCCGTCCTCGCCGGGCTCGGCTACGACGGTGTGGCCCTGACCCTCGACCACCAGCACCTCGACCCCTACGCCCCCCGCCTCGCCCCCCGGGTCCGCCGCGTCGGCCGGGACCTGCGCCGCGCCGGACTCGCCGTCGTCGTGGAGACAGGCGCGCGCTATCTGCTCGACCCGCTGCGCAAACACCGCCCCACCCTGCTCAGCACCGAACCCGAAGGACGCGCCGCGCGCCTGGAGCTGCTGCGCCGGGCCATCCGTGTCGGCGCCGAACTCGAGGCGGAGGCCGTGCACTTCTGGAGCGGCACCCCCGACCCCGGCACCACCCGGGAGCAGGCCTGGCAGCGGCTGGAGGAGGGCTGTGCGGAGGCGCTCGCCGAGGCCGAGCGGGCCGGTGTCGACCTGGCCTTCGAGCCGGAGCCCGGCATGCTCGTCGAGGACCTCGCCGGGTACCGCCGCCTGCTGCGCGCCCTGGGCGGCCACGAGCGGTTCCGGCTCACCCTCGACATAGGGCACTGCCGCTGCCTGGAGCCATGGCCGGAGACACGCTGCGTGGAGCTGGCCGCCGACCGACTGGCCCACGTGCAGATCGAGGACATGCGCCGCGGGGTGCACGAGCACCTGCCCTTCGGCGAGGGAGAGATCGACTTCCCGCCGATCCTGGAAGCCCTGCGCGCCGCCCACTACAAGGGCCTGGTCTCGGTGGAACTACCCCGCCACAGCCACGCGGCCGCGCCGACGGCCCGCCAGAGCATCGAGTTCCTGCACCACACGGCAACCACGCGCCCACAGCCCACCAGGGGCACCCCCGCACCCCCCAACGGCGCTCCCGCCCCACAGGGGCCACTCGCACCCCACCACGGCTCTCGCACGCCCCACCCACTCCCCGCACCGACCGACGGCGCTTCCGCCCCTCAGGGGCGACCCGCACGCGACGGCGAAAGCCGCACGCTCCACCCACTCTCCGCACCCGCCGGCGGCGCTCCCGCCCCACAGGGGCCACCCGCACCCGACAACGAAAGCCGCACGGGTGGTGCGGGTGGGAACACAGATCCGGCCGAAGGCCGGATGCCCGCCCACACACCACCCGCACTCGCCCCGAAGGAGGTCGCCCCAATATGACCGCGCCCACCCTCGCCCCCGCCGCCGCCACCGTCCACGACGCCCTGACCCTGCGCACCCTGAAGGAATCCCTCCTCTCCGTCCTGACAGAGCAACAGCGCCAACGCCTCGCCGAAGACACCGCGGCGACAGCCGAACAGGGCCCCCCGGCCCTCAACCCCCGCTTCCCCGCAGCCGGCCGCCACTACGGCCGAGGCCCCCTCCCCGGCTGGGCCGACTGGCACGTGGAGGACGGCATCCGCACCCTCCTCCTCACCAGACTCCCCCTCCAGGGGGCAGAGCTGGCCGAAGAGACCGCCGCCCGCTACTGGGGAGGCGACGCCGCCGAGCGCCGCGGAGTGCTCCGCGCCCTCCCGTTCCTCCCGATCGGCGCGGCAGGCCTCCCCCTCACCGACGACGCCCTCCGCACCAACGACACCCGCCTGATCGCAGCCGCCCTCGGCCCCTACGCCCGTACCCACCTCGACCAGTACCGCTGGCGCCAGGCCGTCCTAAAGTGCCTGTTCACCGGCATCCCCCTGCGCACGGTCGCCGGCCTGCGCGACCGCCGCGACGCCGAACTCGCCCGCATGGCCCTGGGCTTCGCCGCCGAACGCCGCGCGGCGTCCCGCACCGTACCCGCCGACCTGTGGCTCATCGCCACCCCCGATCACTGACCGAACCCGCAACCCACTCCCGAGCGGAAAGCCCCGGCCATGCGCATCTTCGATCCACACATCCACATGACGTCCCGTACGACGGACGACTACAAGGCGATGCACGCCGCGGGCGTCCGCGCCCTGGTCGAGCCCGCGTTCTGGCTCGGCCAGCCGCGCACCTCCCCGGCCAGCTTCACCGACTACTTCGACTCCCTGCTCGGCTGGGAGCCGTACCGCGCCGCCCAGTTCGGCATCCGCCACCACTGCACCATCGGCCTCAACCCCAAGGAGGCGAACGACCCGCGCTGCACCCCCGTCCTCGACGAACTGCCCCGCTACCTCGCCAAGGACGGCGTCGTGGCGGTCGGCGAGATCGGCTACGACACCGTCACCGACGCCGAGGACCACGCCTTCGCCGCGCAGCTCGCCCTCGCCGTGGAGTTCGGGCTGCCCGCCCTGGTCCACACCCCGCACCGCGACAAGGCCGGCGGCACCCAGCGCTCCCTGGACGTGATCCGGGAGTCCGGCATCGACCCGGCGTACGTGGTCCTGGACCACCTCAACGAGGTCACCGTCGACGAGGTGGCCGGCACCGGCTGCTGGATGGGCTTCTCCATCTACCCCGACACCAAGATGACCCCCGAGCGCATGGTCGCCATCCTCCGGCGTCACGGCACCGAGCGCATGCTGGTCAACTCGGCCGCCGACTGGGGCCACAGCGACCCGCTGCTGACCCGGGCCACCGCCGAGGCCATGCTCGCCGCCGGGTTCGACGAGGACGACGTGGACCGCGTGCTGTGGCGCAACCCGGTCGCGTTCTACGGCCAGTCCGGCCGGCTCGACCTCGACGGCTACAACGACACCCAGGCCGCGGGCCTGTTCGCGGGCAACTCCATCGCCCGCGGCGGGAGCTGAGGAGCAGTCATGCGAGTGCGACACCCCGACGGCAGCACCGTCCATCTGGCGTACTGCACCAATGTGCACCCCGCCGAGACCCTCGACGGCATCATCGGCCAGCTCGCCGCCTACGCCGAGCCGGTGCGGGTCGCGGCCGGCGCCGAGCGGATCGGCGTCGGCCTGTGGCTGCCCGCCGAGACCGCGGGCCGGCTCGCCGCCGACCCGGCGGCCGTGGCCCGGCTGCGCCGCGAGCTGACCGCGCGCGGCCTGGAGACGGTCACCCTCAACGGCTTCCCCTACCGCGGCTTCCACGCCCGGGTCGTCAAACGGGCCGTGTACTACCCGGACTGGTCGGAACCGGCCCGCCTGGAGTACACGCTGGACCTCGCGAGGGTGCTGGCCGGGCTGCTGCCGGAGGGGGCCCGCGGGTCCATCTCCACCCTGCCGCTGGCCTGGCGCACCGTGTGGACGTCCGCCCAGCGCGCCATGGCCGCCCGCCAGCTGGACGCGCTCGCCGAGGGGCTGAAGCAGATCGCCGCCGACACCGGCCGTACTGTCCGGGTCGGTATCGAGCCGGAGCCCGGCTGTGTCGTGGAGCGCACCGAGCAGGCCGTCGACGCGCTGGCCGGCACCGACTCCGAGTGGATCGGCGTGTGCCTGGACGCCTGCCACCTCGCGGTCGCCCACGAGGACCCGATGGAGGCGCTGGGCCTGCTGCGCGAGGCGGGGATCCCGGTCGTCAAGCTCCAGGCGGCCACCGCGCTGGAGGTCGCCGACCCGACCGACCCGGCCGTACGGGAGCTGCTCGCGGACTTCGCCGAGCCCCGCTTCCTGCACCAGACCCGGGAGCCGTCCGCCGGCGGCCGGCTGCTGGGCACCGACGACCTCGGCCCCGCGCTCTCCGGCGCGCTGCCCGGCGACCGGCCCTGGCGCATCCACTACCACGTGCCCCTGCACGAGGACCCGCGTCCGCCGCTGGCGAGCACCCGGCCCGTGCTGCGCGAGACCCTGCGGGCCCTGCTCGCGGGGGAGCGGGCGGTCACCGACCACATCGAGATCGAGACGTACACCTGGTCCGTGCTCCCCGGCCACCGCGACGAGACCCTCGCCCACGGCCTGGCCGCCGAACTGACCTGGCTGCGCGACGAGTTGACGGCCCTCGGGCTGCGACGGGAGACGTCATGAGCCGCGGTCGTACGACGACGTCGACGGCCGTGCTGTGCACGGTCGGCCTGACCCCGCGGCTGCTGGAGCACATGCCGCATGTGAGGGCGGTCGGCGAGCAGGGCTTCACCGCCCGCCTGGACACGGTGTTCCCGGCCGTCACCGCCACCGTGCAGGCCACCCTGACCACCGGGCTGCTGCCGCGCGAGCACGGGGCGGTGGCCAACGGCTGGTACCACCGCGACCACGGCGAGGTCATGATGTGGCGCCAGCACAACGCCCTGGTGCGGGGCGAGAAGGTGTGGCAGGCGGCCCGCGACCGCGACCCGGACCACTCCACCGCCTACCTGTGCTGGTGGTGGGCGATGGGCGCCGACGTGGACACGATCCTCACCCCGCGGCCGGTCTACCACTACGACGGCCGCAAGTCCCCCGACTGCTACACCGTGCCCGCCGGACTGCGTGACGAACTCACCGCCGCGCAGGGTGAGTTCCCGCTGTTCCAGTACTGGGGTCCGACGGCGTCGATCGCCTCCACCCGGTGGATCGCCGGCGCCGCCCGCTACGTCGTCGACCGCCGCCGCCCCGACCTGACCTTCGTCTACGTACCGCACCTCGACTACGACCTCCAGCGCTACGGCCCCGACAGCCCGCAGGCGGTCCGCGCGGCGCGGGAGACGGACGCCGCGCTCGCCCCGCTGCTCGCGGATCTGCGCGAGCGGGGCACGACGGTGGTGGCGCTCAGCGAGTACGGCATCACACCGGTGAGCCGGCCCGTCGACATCAACCGGGCACTGCGCCGCGCGGGACTGCTGGAGGTCTCCACCCAGCGCGGCATGGAGTACCTCGACCCGTACACCTCCCGGGCGTTCGCCGTCGCCGACCACCAGGCCGCGCACGTGTACGTCGCCGACCCCGTCGACATCCCGCGGGTGCGGGACGTGCTGAAGGCGGTCGACGGCGTCGACGAGATCTGGGACCGCACCCAGCAGGAGGCCTACGGCATCGACCACCCCAACGCGGGCGAGCTGGTCCTCGTGTCGGAACCGGACGCCTGGTTCACCTACTACTACTGGCTCGACGACGACCGCGCACCCGACTTCGCGCGCGGCGTCGAGATCCACCGCAAGCCGGGCTACGACCCCGCCGAGCTGTTCTTCGACCCGTCGATCCCGGCGGTGAAGGCCAAGGCGGCGTGGACCGTGCTGCGCAAGAAGGCCGGGATGCGCGCACCGCTGACCGTGGTGCCGCTCGATCCCGGCCTGGTCAGGGGCAGCCATGGACGGCTGCCGTCACAGGACCGGGACGGGCCGCTGCTGCTGTGCTCGGACCCGGCCCAGGAACGGGACCGCTACCACGCCACCGAGGTCAAGGAGCTGCTCCTGCGCCTCAACGGACTGGCCTGAGACCGGCCGTGACGAGAGAGAGGAGGACGGATGACCACGCGACCGGCCACGGCCGCCGCGCACATCGACCACGCGGCGGACGTCGGAGAGGTGTACGTACCCGAGACGGCACGCGCGGTGGTGGCGCGGCTGCGGGAGAGCGGGGCGGTCCACGTGTGGTGGTGGCCGCTGGGCGAGGCGACCGATCCGGCGGACTTCGTGCTGCTGGACGAGCAGGAACGGGCTCGCATGCGGCGCTTCCACGCGCCACGGGACGCTGCGGCGTTCACGACGACCCGCGCGGGGGCGCGGCGCGCGGTGGCCGGGCTGCTGGGCGTACCGGCCCACACCGTGCGCTTCGGCCGGCGCATCTGCCCGGGCTGCGGCGACGCGGACCACGGCCCGCCCGCCGTGGTCCGGCCCCCGGTCCCGCTGGCGATCAGCCTCTCCCGTACCGACGGGTGCGGGGTGCTGGCGGTCCGGGCGGGCGACTGGGTGGGCGTGGACGTGGAGGCGTACCGCCCGATGGAGTCGGAGGCCCTGGCCCAGCTGGTCCTGACCCCCGACGAGACCGAGCGGATCCTGTCCCTGCCCGAGGGCCCGTCCCGTACGTCCCTCTTCCACCGCGCCTGGACCCGTAAGGAGGCGGTGGTGAAGGCGGTGGGCCTGGGGCTGCTGGGGATGCCCCTGAACACCCTGGACGTGGCTCCGGGACAGCAGGGCCCGCTGACGGTGACCCACATCCACGAAGGCCGTACGACCACCTGGCACGTGGAGGACCTGGACCTGAACGGTCCCTGGTCGGCCTCCCTGGCCCGCCCCTCGTCCGCCACCCCGCTGGGCCCGGTGCACCTCCACGCCCCGGCCTGACGGCAATTCCCCAGACCCTCGGCGCCGATCCCCCCTCGGCCGCCGAGCGACGCGGTTCCCGGCCCCCGGCCCTCCCCGGCGGAGGCCGGGAACCGCCCCATATCCGGCCACAAGCCCTCCACAGCCAGGGAGCACACATGAGCCGACCCAGCACGTACGGAACCGTGGCGACCCCCGAAGCCGAGTCCCCCGCGGGAGTCCGCGATGAGACCGCGTCCGTCGCACCGGTGGTCCGCACCGGGCCACCGCACACCCCGCCGCCCCGGCCGCTCGCCATGGTCGCCGGGGTCGTCCTGGCCGGGGGCGTGCTCGTGGGCGGCGGGCTGGTGGGCGGGGCGCTGCGGGGGTTTCTCGACCGGATGGCCGGGGTCGTGGCGCTGGTCGCGCTGTCGGTGGCGGTGATGCTGGGGCTGGCGACCGCGCTGCGCGGTCTGCTGCCGCCCCGTGCGCGGACCGCGGCCCAGCACCTGCACCGGGCCTTCGGTGTGCTCGGCGTCGGCTTCCTGCTGCTGCACATCGGCGTGAAGGTGGCCGGCGGCCGGGTCGCCGCGACGGCCGCCGCGCTCGGCTGGGGCAGCGGGGACGCGCTGGTCGGTCTCGGCACCCTGGCCTGCTACCTGTTCCTTCTCGCCGTGGCCACCGGCGTCTGGCGCGGCGTCTTCGCCACCCGGCGCTGGATCCGCCCGTTCCGCATCCTCCACGGCGCGTCGTACGCCGGCTGGGTGACCGCGGTGATCCACGGCCTCACGGCGGGCCGTACCCCTGCGACTTGGGTGGTTGCCGCGTACGCCCTGTGCCTCACGGCGACGGCGGCAGCCCTCGTCCACCGCCGCCTGCACCGCCGTTAGCGAGCCCGGTCGGAGCTCGGCCGAAATTCACCCCTCAACTCCCGCTCCCCTCCGCGACCATAGCCCCGATATAGATCGTCCGGCCACGTTCGTCCCGACCCCCACGACGATGGATGGAGAGGACTGGTCACGCATGAGGACCGAGAGGACCAACACACAGCCGCGCAGCGGCACGGGAGCCCGGAGCCACGCCCTGCGCCTGGAGGAGGTCACCAAGGTCTACGGCCGCGGTGGCCGGGGTGTCCGGGCCCTCGACGGAGTCTCCGTGGACATCGCCCGCGGCTCCTTCACCGCCGTCATGGGGCCCTCGGGCTCCGGCAAGTCCACGTTCCTGCACTGCGCGGCCGGCCTGGACAAGCCGACCTCCGGGCGGGCCTACATCGGCGACACCGAGCTGGGCGGCATGAACGAGACCCAGCTCACCAAGCTCCGCCGCGAACGCATCGGCTTCGTCTTCCAGGCGTTCAACCTCGTACCCGCCCTGTCCGTCCGGCAGAACGTGGAACTTCCGCTGCGCCTGGCCGGCTCCCGGCTGGACGGCCAGTGGCTGGAGGACATCCTGCTGCGCGTCGGCCTCGGCGGCCGCGCGGCCCACCGCCCGTCCGAACTCTCCGGCGGCCAGCAGCAGCGCGTGGCGATCGCCCGCGCCCTGATCACCCGCCCCGACGTCATCTTCGGCGACGAGCCCACCGGCGCCCTCGACACCGTCACCGCCAAGGAGATCCTCTCTCTGCTGCGCAACTGCGTGGACGAGACCGGCCAGACCGTCGTCATGGTCACCCACGACCCGGTCGCCGCCTCCTACGCCGACACCGTCCTGTTCCTCGCCGACGGCCGCATCGCCGACCGTATGCACGCCCCGACCGCCGAGCGCGTCGCCGACCGGATGACGCACCTGGGAGCGTGGGCCTGATGCTGCGCTACGCCTTCCAGACCCTCAAGGCCCGCAAGGGCGGCTTCATCGGCGCGTTCCTCGCGCTGATGTGCGCCGCCGCCCTGGTCACCGCGTGCGGCATCCTCCTGGAGACCGGTCTGCGCGGCACCATCGGCACCGAGCGGTACGCCGCCGCGCCGGTCGTCGTCGGCGGCGACCAGAATGTCCACCAGACCACCGTCAAGCACAAGAAGGGCAAGACCAAGGTCAAGCACAAGGCCAAGCCGCTCGCCGAGCGTGTGTGGCTGCCCGCCGCGACGGTCGACAAGCTGCGTTCCGTGCCCGGCGCACAGTCCGTCGTGCCCGAGGTCACCTTCCCCGCCTACGCGGTGAGCCCCAAGGGACAGGTCGTCCCCGGAGTCGACGGCAAGCCCTCCTACGGGCACGCCTGGACCTCCGCCGCCCTCACCCCGTTCAAGCTCGTCACCGGCCGCGCCCCCAGCGCCGCCGGTGATGTCGTCGTGGACCGCGAACTCGCCGCCCGTACCGGCCTCAAGCCCGGCGCGAAGCTCACCGTGCAGTCCACCGACGCCCCGCGCAGCTACACCGTGACCGGCATCGCGGCCCCCGCCGACGGCGACCTCAAGCAGCAGACCTCGCTGTTCTTCTCCGCCGACGAGGCGAAGCGGCTGTCGGGCCGGGACGGACAGGTGTCCGCGATCGGCGTGCTGCCCAAGCAGGGCGTGTCCACCGGCGAACTCGCCGACCAGGTGCGCAAGGCGCTCTCCGGCACCACCGCCCAGGTGGCCACCGGCGGCGACCGCGGCCCGGTCGAGTTCCTGGACGCGGCCAAGGCCCGGGTGAAGCTGGTCTCCATGGGCGGCGCCATCGGCGGCACCTCGCTGCTCGTGGCGATCCTCGTGGTCGTCGGCACCTTCGCGCTGTCGATCCAGCAGCGCTACCGGGAGCTGGCCCTCCTGCGCGCCATCGCGGCCACCCCGAAGCAGGTGCGGCAGCTGATCGGCCGTGAGGCGCTGATCGTCGGCCTGCTCGCCGGACTCACCGGATCGCTGCTGGGGCTGCCCATCGCGTACTGGCTGCACCGCAAGTTCGTCGACTTCAAGGCGATCCCGGACACGCTGCAGGTGACCTTCAGCGTCTTCCCGTTCTTCGCCGCCGTCGGCGCGGCCCTGCTGGGCGCCTGGGCCGCGGCCCGTATCTCCGCCCGCCGCACCGCCCGGATCCGCCCCGCCGAGGCGCTCGCCGAGTCCGCGGTCGAGCGGCCCGGGTTCGCCTGGGGCCGGACGCTGGCCGGGATCCTCACGCTGGCCGGCGGGATCGTCCTGCTCGTGGTGCTCAGCGTGCTGGACACCGAGCCCGCGTCCACGCCGGTGACGTTCCTGTCGGTCGTGGTGCTCGCGGTCGCGGTCTCGCTGCTCGGCCCGCTCATCGCCCGGGTCGCCGTGGCCCTGCTCGGCCTCCCGCTGCGTGCCTCGCGCGTGGCCGGCCACCTCGCCACCGCCAACGTCCGGGCCAACACCAAGCGGATGGCCTCCGCGATCACCCCGCTGGCGCTGCTGATCGGCATGGCCTGCACGGTGTTCTTCGTGCAGACCACGATGGGCGACGCCGCCACCGCCCAGGCCCGCGAGGGCAACAAGGCGGACTGGGTGGTGGCCTCGGCCGGCCCCGGCGTGCCGGAGGGGGCGACCGCGGCCCTGCGGCAGACGCCGGGCGTCACGGCCGTCACCGAGGTCGTACGGACCTCCGTGCGCATCGGGCTCGACAAGTACCCGGCGCAGGGCCTGTCCACCCAGGGGCTGCGCGAGACCTGGGACCCGGACGTGCGGAAGGGCTCGCTGAACGGCTTCGGAGACGGCGGTGTCGCGATGAGCGAGGTCGCCGCCGACCACCTCGGCAAGAAGGTCGGCGACGACCTGAAGGTGACCCTCGGCGACGGCACCGTCGTCCACCTGAAGGTCGCGGCCGTCTACTCCCGCGGCCTCGGCTTCGGCGACCTCACCATGAGCCACGCGCTGGTCTCCCGGCACGTCGACAACCCGCTCGCCTCCTCCGTCCTGGTCCGCACCAGCGGTGACGGCAAGGCGGGCCGCGAGCAACTGCAGAAGGCCGTCGGCCAGTTCCCCGGCATCGGGGTGCTCGACCGCGCCCAGGTCGAGGACCTGCAGGCCGAGGTGCAGCAGAACAACGCCGAGGTCAACTACGTCGCCATGGGCCTGATCATCGCGTTCACCGCGATCGCCGTGGTCAACACGCTCGCCATGTCGGTCTCCGACCGGCTCCGCGAGTTCGCGCTGCTGCGCCTGGTCGGCACCACCCGCCGCCAGGTGATGGGCATGCTGCGCATCGAGGCCGGCATCGTCGTCCTCGTCGCGGCCGCGCTCGGCACCGGCATCGCCTACGCCGTGCTCACCGCGTTCAGCATCGGCATGACCGGCTCGGCGGCGCCCTCCGTGGCACCGCTGACCTATCTCGCCGTCCTCGGCTTCGGCGCGCTGCTGGCCCTGCTGGCCACCGTGGTGCCGGGCCGGCTGGCGCTGACCGGACGTCCCGCGGACGTCATCGGCGCCCGGCAGTGACCGGTGACCACGCCTGAAGGGCCGGCCCCTCGTGGGGGCCGGCCCTTCAACCGGTCTGCGGTGTCCGTCAGTTGAGGACGGCACCGCCGCCCAGCCGGTCCACCCGGCTGCGCCGGTTGTCCAGGTGGGCGTACACCCGCTCCAGCCAGCGGTCCTCACCGTCGTAGCGCGGGGTGAAGGAGGTACGGCCGTGCACCGCGACCCGGTTGTCGACCACGGCCAGGTCACCGACGCGCAGCCGGTGCGCGGCCATGGTCTCCACGAACGCCTCCCGCAGCTCGGCCATCGCCGCCTTCGCCCGCTCGTCCAGCGGGTGCGTGGCGGCGAAGTCCACCAGGACGTTGGGGTCGTCCGGGTCGCCCTGCAGCACCGGGTGCGCCGAGCGGACCCCGCCCAGGGAACCGAAGGAGGGCGGCGGCTCGGTCAGGAACCGCGGCTCGGCCAGCACCCGCCGCGTCGCCTCGGACAGCAGCGGCAGCGCCCGGCGGATCGAGGAAGTGCACAGCTTGGCGTCCCCGGTCGGGTCCTCGCGCATGCACAACAGGCCCACGTAATCCGGACGGTTGTCGTGGAAGGCGTTTTCGACATGCAGTTCCAGCAGCACGGAACCGGCGTTGCTCTGGGAATCCTCCTTTCCGGGAACCGGCACCACGTTCTGCACCAGGGCACCGCTCTTCTCGTTCCGGAACGCGATGACCTCACCGAGTTGCAGCATCACCGAGACGATGACGGAGGCGGCCGTCGTCGGAACACGCTCCACGGAATTCGGCACACCCGGCGTCGGCGGCAGCGGATCGCCCGCCGTCACCGGCAGGTTGCGCAGCAGCAGCACCCCGTCCGCGCCCGGATCGTGCCGGAACGCGCGCAGGGTGCCGAGGAGTTGCCGGGGCAGCAGCGAGGTCGCCTCGCGGGCCGCGCCCAGCCAGTCGGGGGAGTCGATGAGCGGGTGCGCCGGGCCGGTCAGCCGGCCGGCCACGGTGATGAGGCCGTTTCTCTCCGCCGCGGTGAGTTCGTGCGCGGTCACCGTGCTCTCGGCGGCTGGAGCCAGAATCTCTATCTGCGTCACAGCGTTGTCCTCAGGTCGACGGCATTGCTCGGAAAAGCTTCCGGGCAGCGCCTATCGCGGCCCTATGGAAAAGGGCCGTGAACGCTGTATAGGGCGGCAATAGCGGGCGGGCGGAACCTGGCCCCGCAGAAGTCCGACAAAAGTTCCGGACGGCGTCCGTCCGACGTCTCTGAGAAAACGCGGGAGTGGTGCTGATGCGTCAAGGAGGCGAGGAAAAGGTGTATCCCGAGGTGGACCGGCTCATCGCCCGGGGCGAGGCCCATGTGTGGTGGTGGCGCTCACCCGGCCGGGTCGACCCGGCCGATCTGCGGCTGCTGGCCACGGGGGAGTTCCGGCGTGCGCTCGGCATGCTGTCCGAGCGGGACGCGGCCGAGTTCGTGCACACCCGGGCCGGTGCCCGGCGCGCGCTCGGTCAACTCCTCGGCACCACCGCCGCCGACGTCGACCTGGGCCGCCGGCGCTGCCCGGGCTGCGGCTCGGACGGCCACGGCCCGCCGCAGGTACTTCGCCCCGCCGTACCGCTCGCGATCAGCCTGAGCCGGACGGCCGGCTGGGGCGTCTTCGCGGTCGGCGCGGGCACCGCCATCGGCGTCGACGCGGAGGCGTTGCGGCCGGTGCGGGAGGCACTGCTGTCCGACACCGTGCTCACCGCGGCCGAGCGCGGCCACTTGCGCGACGTCCCGGAGGGTACCGCCCGGCAGTGCGCGTTCCACCGCGTGTGGACCCGCAAGGAGGCCGTCGTCAAGGCGGTCGGCGTGGGCCTGGCCGGCACCGACCTGGGCCGCCTGGAAACACGCCCCGACCGGACCGGCCGGGTCCGCGTCACCCACCACACCGACGACCAGGCCAGCGCCTGGACCGTCCAGGACCTCCACCTCTCCGACCGCCTCGCGGTAGCCCTGGCCCGCCCAGCGGGCCCGGCCTCACGAGGAGCGGTACACCTGCACCCACCCGCCTGAACCCACGCCCGGGGCTTCCGCGCCAACTCCCCACCCGGGGGAGGACACAGCCCGTCCGCCCGCCTCACGGCACCTCCGGCGGGCTGGGGACGCGTGCACCCGCACCCACCCGCCCGAGCCCACGCCCGGGCCCTCCGCGCCAACTCCCCACCCAGGAGAGGACGCACCCCGTCCGACCGCCTCACGATCGCCCCGCCCGCCCGGGGACCGGTGCATCCGCACCCGCCCGCCCGAGCCCACGCCCGGGCCCTCCGCGCCAACTCTCCACCCAGGAGAGGACGCACCCCGTCCGACCGCCTCACGATCGCCCCGCCCGCCCGGGGACCGGTGCACCCGCACCCGCCCGCCTGAGCTACCACCGGGCGTCGTCCCCGCGGCAACTCACCGACCAGAAAAGGAAGCAGCCCACCATGACCGCACAGACCGTCGCCGCCCCCGCCGCGGCGCCTCCGCTCACGTCCCGTGACCTGATCGCCTACTTCGACACCCTCGCCGAGGCCGTCGACCGCATCGACCCCGGACCCTCCGCCCCGGGCGGCTGGGAGGCCCGCGAACGGCTGCGGCTGAGCACCTGGGTCCGCCAGGCCTACGAACACCCGCTGTCGCCCCGGGTGTTCGCGCACCCCGACGCCCGTGTCGCCCGTACCGTGCGCGACGCGACGGCGGCCGCGCTCGGGCTGCGCCTGGAGGTCTGCGGCAACGGCGTCCGCCCCGCCCGCCCCACCGTGGACGTACGCGCGACCGCCGCTGTCGCCGCGGTCTGGGCGGTCACCGCACAGGCCGTCGCCCAGTCCCCGCGCCCGCCGCGCGAACGCGTGGTCTCCGACGCCTGGGCGGTGGCCCAGGAGATCATCGCCCCGGCCGGCCAGGCCTACGCCCGCGCCCGCGGCTCCTGGTGACCACACCGGCACGGCCCAGCATGGTGTCCGTACCGACACGTGCCGCTCGCCGGCCCGCGCACGGGGCCCGCAAGCCCCGTCTGTCCAGGGCTGCGGCGTGCAGGGTGTCCGTACCGGCACGCCCCCCTCACCGCCCCGCGCGCACGGCCGGCAGGCCCGAGCCGTCGAGGGTCGCCGCGAGCAGTCGTACCAGTTCGTGGCAGCGGTACTGCGGGCGGCCCTGGTCGTCCAGGCCCGACAGGTCCAGCAGGGCGGCGTCGACGAGGGCTTCCAGCGCGTTCTCCGTCGCGTCCTCGGTCAGTCCGAGCCACTCTCCCGCGCGCCGGGCGCAGAACGGCTCGCCGCCCAGCTCCGGATCCGCGAGACCGGCCAGGACGTCGTGCACCGCGGGCGGCAACGGATCGACGGAGGAGCGCAGGACCCGGCTCAGGTCCAGGTCGCCGAAGGAGAGTTCGGCGAGCCGTGCGGCGGGGTCGGCGAGCCGGGCCGCGAGCCGGGCCGCGGTCCAGTGCGGACGGGCGGCCAGGCGGGCGCCGGCGATGGACAGCGCGAGCGGCAGCCCGCCGCAGTACGCCACCAGGTCGTCGGCCGCGTCCAGGTCGTCGTCCAGCCGCTGCCGGCCCGCCCGCGCGGTGAGCAGCTCCAGCGACGCCTCGTCGTCCAGCAGCGGCAGGGCCAGCGTGTCCCCGCCGGCCACCCGCGCCAGCCGGCTCCGGCTGGTGATCAGCACGGCCGAGTCACCGGCCGGCAGCAGCGGCGCGAGCTGCCGGTCGCCGCTGACGTTGTCGAGCACCAGCAGCAGCCGCCGCTCGGCCGTACGCGCCCGGTACAGCCGTACCAGCTCGTCCAGATCGCCGGCCGGCAGCGCGTGGTCGCTCTCGCCGAGGGCCCGCAGCAACTGGGCGAGCACCGCACGCGGGGCCCGCGGGGCGCCGTCGAGACCGCACAGCTCCGCGAAGAGCAGCCCGTCGGGGAAGAGCCCGCCGCTCTCGGCCGCGGCCCGCACCGCGAGCGCCGTCTTGCCGAGGCCGGCCATGCCGGTCACCAGGATCCGCCGCGGCGCGCCGGCGCCCTGGCCGAGACGCCCCCGCAGCGCCTCGAGTTCGCGCTCCCGGCCGACGAGTTCGCCGTCCGTGGCGGGCAGCATCGACGGCACGGGCCGCCCGGCCGGCGGCGTACCGCGCCGCGGCCCGAGCCCCAACTCACCGCCCAGCACGGCCTGGTACGTCGAGCCCAGCGCCTCGCCGGGGTCGATGCCGAGCTGTTCGGCCAGTACCTTGCGGCCCTCGTAGTACGTGTGCAGCGCGTCGGCCTGCCGGCCGCACCGGTACAGCGCGGTCATCAGCTGGGCCCGCAGCCGCTCCCGTACCGGGAACTCGGCGACCAGCGCGGTCAGTTCGGCCATCACCTGCTCGTGCCGCCCCAGCTCCAGGTCCGCCTCCAGGCGGGACTCCAGGGCGAGCATCCGCTCCTCCTCGAGCGGTGCCGGCTCGGCGTCCAGCATGTGCTCGGTGACGTTCGCCAGCGCGGTTCCCCGCCACTGCCCGAGCGCCTCGCGCAGCAGGTCGGCGGCCTCCTCGAAGCGCCGTTCCGCCAGCGCCCGCCGCCCGTCCCGCTCCCGTCGGCGGAACTCCACGAGGTCCACGACGGCACCCGGGGCGCGCAGCACGTACCCGGGAGGCCGCCGTACGATCTCGACCTCCTCGCCGAGCTGCTTGCGCAGCCGCGACATGTACGTGTAGATCTGCGCGCTCGCCGTCGCCGGCGGCTCCCACCCCCACAGCAGCGCGCTCAGCCTGCTGTCGGACACCACCCGCTCCTGTGCGAGCAGCATCGTCGCCAGCACCGTGTGCATCTTCGAACCGGAAAGGGCAACCCGCTCACCCCCTCGCCACGCCTCCACTGGCCCAAGGACCCGGAACTCCATGGGACACCACCCCCTTCTGGTGCGGCCAGCCATCTCTACGGTTTCCGAAGCTAGAGAGGGGCGTTATTGGCGGGTTATCGCCGGGGAGCCGGCCGCACGGGGAACGGCGTGGTGAGGGGGCGCAGCGGAGAAATATAGGCCGCCCCGGCACGGTGAGAGCGCCGCCCGTCCTTCACAGAGAGGCCTCACCGTGCCCCGCGACCTCGACCTGCTGCCCCCGGACACCTCCCACCGTCTGCTGTCGCTGCTGGACGACGCCCGCGTCCCCTACCGCCTGATCCCGCACGCACCCGAGGGCCGTACGGACCTCGCGTCCGAGCTGCGCGGACATCCGCTGGACCAGGCGGCCAAGTGCCTGGTGGTGCGGGTGAGCACCGGCCGTCGCAGCCGCCGCTACGTCCTGGCCGTCGTACCCGGCGACCGCCGCCTGGACATGACCCGGGTGCGCGAGTTGTACGGCGGCACGGACGCCGCCTTCGCCGCACGGGAGGTGGCCGAAAGACTGTCAGGCTGCGTGAGCGGCTGCGTCGTGCCGTTCACCTTCCACCCGGACCTGGAACTGGTCGTCGACACCGCCCTGCTGGCCCACGACTGGATCTACTTCAACGCGGCCCGCCTGGACCTGTCGATGGCCCTGCCCGTGCCGGCGTACGTCACCCTGACCCGCCCCCGCACGGCCCCGCTGGCCACCCCGCCCCTGGCGGGAGTCCTCGGAACCGCCGCCGAAGTCCACCAGGTGCCGCGCGCCTAACGGCCCATGGCGGGATACGGCGCCGGATCCGTCACCCAGCCCGCCATCAGCACCAGCCGGGACTCGCGGTCGACCGCGAGGAAGCCAAAGGGGCGGTCGAAGGCCACCCGCACGACCGTGGTCTCGTAGCGGTACTGCGGGACGCCACCGGCGCCGTACGGCATGACCGCCGTCACCGCCGCCGCCCGGAAGCCGAGCGCGCCGAACCGGGCGAGGGCGGACTGCCGGGCGGCCTGGACGGCGAGCGGCACGGCGCTGACGCCGGGGAAGTGGCCCTGTCGGTCGTCCTGGGCCGTGGTGAGCCCGAACAGGGTGTGCAGCGCCAGCAGATCGTGGTCGGCGCGCACCTCGTACGCCACCGTCCGCACGTCCAGCGTGATCGGCTCCGGCGCGAGGGCGGGCTGTTGCTCGACGTGCAGGCCGGGGCCGACATGCCCGAACGGCAGCTGCCCGCCCCCGGTGAGCGCGAGCGTGCGCTGCACGACCCCGACCCCGGCCGTGAGCACCTGACCCGGTGTCATCCGCTCCTCGCCGAGCACCAGATGGACGTCGATGCCGTTGTCGCCGGGCACGGTCAGCGCGGTCACGAAGCCGTCGGGCGTGCTCGTCACGCCGACCCGGTCCGGCCGCACGCTCCGGCGGTGCAGCCCGAGCAGCGAACGGCCCTGCCAGGGACCGGAGTCCGGGCGCAGCATGGTCTCGGTGAACGGCTGCCGCCAGTCCGTGCGCAGGGTGAGCGCACTGGCCAGCACCATCCGCGCCTCCCGCGTCAGCGTCACCGGCATGCGCTCCACCAGCCCGCCGGTCCGCTCGGCCGCCCAGGCGTCCAGCCGCTCCTGCGCGGTGACCAGGTCCTCCCCGAACACCCCGTGCGTTTCGGCCGGCAGCCCGGCCCGCCACTCCTCGCGCAGCTGCAGCGTCCGGTGCGTCCACAGGCCGAGCGCCGTGTCCAGGCCGGTCACCGGCTCCAGCGCGGCCAGCAACTCCCGTGCGGCGGCGGCCGCCTGGTCCGCGGGCACGCCGAGCGCCTGGGCCAGCTCGGCCCGCGCGGCGCCCGTCGCGCCGTCCGCCAGGAAGGCCAGCAGGGGCCAGACCCCGGCCGCCGAGAACGCCGTGCCCTCCGGTGCCGCTGCCGCCGCCCACCGCGCGGTGAGCCCGTTCACCGCACCCACGGTGGCGTTCCCCACCCGGCTGTCCGCCCGGTGTTCCACCCTCATTCCGCCCCCACTCGTGCCCCGCTTACCATGCGCCCAGTCGTACGTCGGTCCAGTCGTCGGCCCCAGGGCCCGTCTGACCATTCCCCCCGCCCGACCCAGGAGCACGGTACCGGTGTCCATACCCCCGCCCCCCGACCCCCACCAGCCGCAAGGCCCGTACCAGCCACCCCAGCAGTACCCGCAGGGGCCGTACGGGCCGCCGCCGTACCCGCAGGCACAGGGCCCGCAGAACCCCTACGGGCCGTACCAGCCCTGGGCGCAGGGCTACAGCCCCTACAACCAGCCGGCGCCCGTCAACGGCCTCGCCATCGCCTCCCTCGTGTTCGGCGTGCTGTGCTGCCTGCCCGGTGTCGGGCTGGTGCTCGGGCTGGTCGCGCTGCGGCAGATCGGCCGGCGGGGCGAGCGCGGCAAGGGGCTGGCGATCAGTGGCTCGGTGCTGTCCGGGCTCGGGCTCGCGGTGTGGGTGCTGATGCTCGCCACGGGCGGCGCGTCCGACTTCTGGGAGGGCGTCAAGGAGGGCGCACGCGACGGCGCGAGCATCTCGCTGGTCAAGGGCGAGTGCTTCGACGCGCCGGGCGGACGACTCAGCGGCGAGACGTACGACGTCGACAAGGTCCCATGCTCCGGCGAGCACGACGGTGAGGTGTTCGCCTCCTTCCGGCTGAAGGACGGGTCGTACCCCGGCGACGACAAGGTCGGCGACACCGCCGACGAGCGCTGCTACGGCCTCCAGGACACCTACGCGATGGACGGCTGGGCCGTGCCCGACGACGTCGACGTGTACTACCTCACGCCCACCGGGGACAGCTGGTCGGCCGGGGACCGGGAGGTCACCTGTGTGTTCGGCAGCGTGACCGAGGGCGGGAACCTCACCGGCTCGCTGCGCAACGACGAGACGGTCCTGGACGCGGACCAGGTCGCCTATCTGAAGGCGGCTCACGTCCTCAACGCGGCCCTCGCCACCGCCCCCGACACGGAGTACGTCGAGGACGACCTGCCCGGGCACAAGGAGTGGGCGGGCCGGGTGTCGGCCGCGCTGGCCGAACAGGCCCGGATGCTGCGCGCGAACGGCTGGTCCGCCGACGCCGTGGGGCGGATCAGCGTGCTTACGTCCGACCTGGACAAGGCGCGGGTGGAGTGGGCGAAGGCCGCGCAGGCGAAGGGCCTGGACGCCTTCTACCAGCACTACGACACCGGGCTCAAACTGCTCGACCCGAAGAAGGCGGTCCCCGCGCGCAAGGCCCTGGGCCTGGAGACCACCCCGCCCCCCGACGACAGCGGCGCCGGTGGTGACAGCGGCTCGGGCGACTCCGGCGGGAGCGGGGGCGCCCTGGCGGTGTGATCGCGCAGGGCATGATCGCGGTGAGGCGTGGACAGGGCTATAACGGAGAGAAAGTGCCTGGGTAAAGCCCTCCCGGGCCCCTTGTCATCACATCGAGTGATTCTCTGGCCTTTGCTTGCATGGCACAACCCACGGTTGCCACGCTGTTGCTGTCTGTACAACCTGATGGGAGCGGCCAGTGACTTTCGGTGAGCAGCCGGCGTACCTGCGCGTCGCGGGTGATCTCCGCAAGAAGATCGTCGACGGTTCACTGCCGCCTCACACGCGGCTCCCCTCCCAGGCCCGCATCCGCGAGGAGTACGGCGTCTCGGACACGGTCGCGCTGGAGGCCCGCAAGGTGCTGATGGCCGAGGGCCTGGTCGAGGGCCGCTCCGGTTCCGGGACGTATGTGCGCGAGCGCCCGGTGCCCCGGGGTGTGGCCCGCTCCGGGTTCCGGCCGCCCTCCGGCGCCACGCCCTTCCGGCAGGAGCAGGCCGACGCCTCGGTGCGCGGCACCTGGGAGTCCAGCAGCGAGCAGGCCGAGGCCGGGGCCGCCATCGCCGAGCGGCTCTCCCTCAAACCCGGCGAGCGGGTCATGCGCACCAGGTACCTGTTCCGGGAGGCGGGGGAGCCGATGATGCTCTCCACCTCCTGGGAACCCCTCGCCGTCACCGGTCGCACGCCCGTGATGCTGCCCGAGGAGGGACCGCTCGGCGGCATGGGCGTCGTCGAGCGCATGCGGGCCATCGACGTCATCGTGGACAACGTCACCGAGGAGGTCGGCGCCCGCCCCGGCCTCGCCGAGGAACTGCACGTGCTCGGCGGCGTCCCCGGGCATGTGGTCCTCGTCATCCAGCGCACCTACTACGCCTCCGGCCGCCCCGTGGAGACCGCCGACGTCGTGATCCCCGCCGACCGCTACCGGGTCGCGTACCACCTGCCCGTGAAGTAGCGCACACCCCGGCACGCCCCCCGGGCGGCCGCTCTCACCCCACAACCCGGCTCCCAACCCCCGGCGGCCCGCTGCAATCCGGCCGTTCTCCCAGGTGATCCTGGGTCCGTCCGAAATGCCCCCGACCCACGACAGAGGCGGGTAAGACGGCGCGTTCGCCATCGTGCGCCCCCTGTGTTCTGGCTGGTTGCGTACCTCTTTGTGAAAAGGCGTATTCGCTCCGTGAAGGTAGGGCGTACGCTCGGGCATATGCGGATTGCGGTTTCCTTAGGCGGGGCACGGTGGGGGCCCGGGAGGGGAAGCGGGTGGGGCGGTGCGAGAAGGAACGGTGGGGGCGATGAGTGAGGGCACGGTCGCCCTGCCCTGGATCGTCATAAGGCAGGACGACAACGGCAATCGCTACCGCGTGGGACGGTACGCGACCCGGGCCGAGGCCCAGAAGATCGCCGACAGCCTCGACGACCACGGCCACAAACAGCTCTACTGGGTCGAACGCATCGGCCAGAACGGGGACGGCACCCACAACTGACCCTCGGAGCGCCCAACTGACCACTGGCGCGCTCCCGTAGGCTCCGCCCCATGACCGAACGGATCGTGGTGGTGGGAGCCGCCCTGCTCGACGCCGGCCGGCTGCTCGCCGCGCGGCGCAGCGCGCCCGCCGAGCTGGCCGGGCGTTGGGAGCTGCCCGGCGGCAAGGTCGAGACCGGCGAGCGGCCCGAGGACGCCCTGGTGCGCGAACTGCGCGAGGAACTCGGGGTCGAGACCGAGGCGGTCGAGCGCGTGCCGGGGGAGTGGCCCCTGCGATCCCCCTACGTCCTGCAGGTGTGGACCGCCCGCCTGTGCCCCGGCTCCGCCGCCCCCCGCCCCCTCCAGGACCACGACGACCTGCGCTGGCTGACTCCGGACGGGCTCTGGGACGTGGCGTGGCTGGACCAGGATGTGGCGGCGGTGCGGGAGATCGAGACTCTTGCCGTGCTCCCCGGCTGGGCATAGCCCGGCGCTCACGTCAGTTGCGCGGAGCGCCTCGTACGCCGTTCGTGCCACCGTGCGCCCTTCCGCACGGTAATGCCCCCCGGATACCGGGTATGTCCCCATTAATCCCATGAAACCGGACATGGGTGGGCTCGTTGGCCTGGGAAGTGATCGGCGTGATCGACACCGAAGGCGACCGCGCCGAGTGGACCTTTCCCGCGGAACCCGGCGCCGTGCGCACCGCCCGCGCCGCGGTCCGGGGCCAGTTGCGCGGCTGGGGCCTCGAATGCCTCGCCGAGCTCGCCGCGCTGCTGGTCAGCGAGCTGGTGACGAACTCCCTGCGGCACGCGACCGGGCCCATCGGCGTACGGCTGGTACGCCCCGCCGGGCTCGGTGACACGCTGCTGGTCGAGGTCTCCGACCCGCTCCCGGACCCGCCGCGCGAGCGTGTCGCCCACCCCGAGGACGAGAGCGGCCGCGGTCTGCAACTGGTCGCCGACTCCTCGCGCCGCTGGGGCACCAGGCCCGGCGGCACCGGAAAGACCGTCTGGTTCGAACTGGCGGTGCCCGGGTGAGCCCGGTGTACAGGCCGCCGTGCGCCGTCCATGCGGCGATGCGCGCCCGGGGTGGGTTGGGGGTGCGTGATTCGAGGGCGTGTTCCCTGGTTAGAAGACTGGAAGTGTTGTCGCAGTCCGGTCCGAAAAACGCCTGGACCGAGCTGTGATCGTGAACACCGTGTCGTGCGGCGCCGTAGTGCTGGATACTGCGGGCAGCCGCCCCCGGTGACCGGTGCCGGGCGCGGTGAGCTGGAGGGGACGGTTCGCGTGAGCGAGATACCAGCGAAGGCCACGGAGTCCGAGGACCCGTCGGGCGGCGCGAGGAACCAGGCCGCACAGACCGCGGCGCCCGGCGACGCCATGTGGCAGAGCAGTCCGCCCGGCTCGATCTACGACTACATCAGGGTCGCGTCCTTCTCCATCGGCCCCGGCGGGGTGGTCGACCAGTGGAGCCTGCGCGCCGAGCAGCTCTTCGGCATCCCCGCCGAACGGGCCGTCGGCATGGACCCGATCGAGGCCTTCATCGACTCCGATCTGCGCGAGCGCGGCCAGCGCAAGATGGCCGAGATCCTCGACGGGCGGGAGTGGACCGGTGTGGTCCCTTTCCGGATGCCGGACCGGCCGGACGGGCTGCGCGGCGAGGAGGGGCTCGCCGAGGTCTATGTGATGCCCACCCGGACCGACGGGGGGGACAAGGCCGCCGTCTGCATAGTGGTGGACGTCCGCACCCTGCGCAGCATCGAGACCGACCTCGCCGCCTCGCAGGCGATTTTCGGTCAATCCCCGTTCGGCTTCCTGCTGATCGACATCGACCTCAGGGTGCGCCGCGCCAACATGCGCTTCGCCTCCATCTTCGGCGGAAGCCCGGACGACCACCGCGGCAAGGGAGTTCACGACTACCTTCCGCGTGGTGAGGCCGAGCGGGTTTCGGCCACCCTGCGCCGGGTGCTGGAGACCGGCGACTCCATCACCGACATGCATGTCACGGGCTTCGTCCCGGGCTCCGAGGAGCGCCGGCACTGGTCCGTCAACCTCTACCGGGTGCACAGCGGCAGCGGCCGGCCCATCGGCATCGCCTGGCTCGGCACCGACATAACGGCCCGCCGCGCCGCCGCCCGCGAGGCGGCCGCCGCCCGGCGCAACCTCGCCCTGCTCAACGAGGCCGGCGCCCGCATAGGGAACTCCCTGGACCTGGAGACCACGGCCCGCGAACTCCTCGACGTCGTCGTCCCCGGGTTCTGCGACCTCGCCACCGTCGACCTCTACCAGGGCCTGCTCGCCGGCGACGAGACCCCACCCGGCCTCGCCGACGGCAGTGCGGAACTGCGCCGTGTCGCCTTCGCCAGCGCCGTCTCCGACGCGCCCTTCGGTGGCTCCGGCGAACCCGTCGCGGTCGGCGCGGTCCACCACTTCCCGTTCAACTCGCCCTGCGCGGACGCCCTGCGCACCGCCCGTCCGCAGCACGTCCCCGCCGAGGACGGCGGTCTCGTGCAGTCCACGCTGGCGGTGCCGATGGTCGCCCACGACACCGTCGTGGGCATCGCGCAGTTCGCCCGTACGAAGGGCAGCGAGCCGTTCGGCGACCGCGACCGGGACCTCGCGGTGGAGCTGGCCGCGCGGGCCGCCGTCTGCATCGACAACGCCCGCCTGTACCGCCGCGAGCACGAGCGCGCGCTGATACTGCAACGGTCCCTGCTCCCGCCCGGCGACCCCGAGGCGTCCGGTCTCGACATCGCCTGCCGCTATCTGCCCGGCAACGCGGCGACGGAGGTCGGCGGCGACTGGTTCGACGTGATCGAACTGCCCGGTCACCGTACGGCGTTGGTGGTCGGCGACGTCATGGGGCGCGGTTTGCGCGCGGCGGTCGCGATGGGCGAACTCCGTACGGCGGTACGGACGCTTGCGTTGCTGGACCTCGAACCGGCCGAGGTCCTCTCGGCGCTGGACGAGATCGCCCGCGGCCTCGGCACGCCCGGCGGGGTCCAGCAGGCCACCCGCGCGGCCCGCCAGCCCCGCGACGCCGACCTCTCCGAGGTCTACCTCGCCACCTGTGTGTACGCGGTCTACGACTCGGTGACCAGACGCTGTACGTTCGCCAACGCCGGCCATCTGCCTCCGGTGCTGGTGGAACCCGGCGAGGCGGCGCTGATGCTCGACGTGCCGCCGGGGATGCCGCTGGGCGTGGGCGGTGAGCCCTTCGAGGAGGTGGAGGTCGAACTCCCGGAGGGCGCGCTGCTCGCCCTCTACACGGACGGCCTGGTCGAGTCCCGCGACCATCCCCTGGACGAGGGGCTCCAGGCCTTCGTAGGGGCACTCACGGACCCCTCCCGTCCGCTGGAGGACGTCTGCGACCACGTCCTCAACACCCTCGACACCCACCACGGCGAGGACGACATCGCCCTGCTGATGGCCCGGGTCCAGGGGCTGCCCGCCGAGTCCGTCGGCGACTGGACGCTGCCGCGCGAGCCGCGCAGTGTGGGGCGGGCCCGGGAGTACGCCCGTGCGCAGCTGCTCAGCTGGGACATGGAGCCGCTGGTCGATACCACGGAACTCCTGGTCAGCGAGCTGGTCACCAACGCGCTGCGGTACGGCGAGGGTGAGATCCGGCTGCGGTTGCTGCTGGACCGGACCCTGGTCTGCGAGGTCTGGGACTCCGGGCTGGTGCAGCCTCGCCGGCGGCGTGCCCGGGACACCGACGAGGGGGGCCGGGGTCTGCAGCTGGTCGGTCTGCTCAGCGCGGCGTGGGGCTCGCGCCGTACGCCGCGCGGCAAGACGGTCTGGTTCGAACTCCCGCTTCCCGGAGGCGAGAACGGCCTGACGGACCCGGCGGAGGCACTGCTCAGCCTCTTCTGACGCCCCGACCTGGGGGCTCCGCCCCCAGACCCCCGCTTCCCACTCACCCCCCCGACTCGGTTGGCTACGAGGGTGCCGTGGCTACGAGGGGGCCGTCGCACAGTTACTGGAGATGGCGGCGGCCCCGAGTCTCCGGGCCGCCGAAGCTTGTCGGGGGGCCGCCGTCCGGGTCCTCCGCCAGGAGGATGCCGCCGAGGACGGCGCCGGCGAGGCCGGTGGCGTGGCCGTCGGCGTACGGGTTGCCGTGGGCGCGTACGTCGCGTTCGGCCAGGTCGCGGGCCTCTCGGGCGGGTACGTCCGGGTCGGTACCCGAGCCGAGTGCCCGTTCCGCCTCCGCCAGCCGGGCCCGTGCCTCCGCGCCCACCGCTCCCCGGTGCACGGCGACGAAGTCCTCCGCCCCGCCGACCGCGCTGCGCGACACGAGCCGCGCGGCCGCCTCCACCACCCCGGACCGCCCCACCTCCAGCCGCTCCACGGCCCGGGCGATGCGCCGCAGCGCGTCCAGCGGGTCGTACGGGCCGGCGGTCAGCTCCGCGCGTACGGCGGCCAGCACCCCGTCGGCGTGGGCGCTCCGCGCGTGCCGCTCACCCGGGGCCAGAAAGGCTCGCCCGCCGTCCCGCCGCGCCTCGGCGATCTTTGCCTCGGCGCCGGTCAGCGCGGCCGGCACCAGCCGGGCCGCCTCCCGCAGTTCGGCCGCGAGCCGCTCGACCCCGCCGACGAGCACACCGGCCTGGGCGACACCGCCCTCGGCCGCACGCAGCCGGCGGGCCGCCCGCAGCCCGTCTCTCGAATCGGCCGCCTGACGGGACTCGTTGAGCTGCGCCGTGGCGAACACCAGCCGGTCCTTGGCCTGTTCGACATACCCGGTGACGGGCGCCCCGGCCGAGGGCGCGTACCGCCGGTGCAGCTCCGCCGCCGTGGCCTGGGCCGCGGCCGTCCGTGCGGCCAGCTCCCGGAACCGCGCCTCGGCGACCTCCAGCGCCGCACCCACCCCCTCCTCCAGCCCCCGCAGCCGGTCCAGCTCCTCCGTCTCGCCGTCCAGCCGCCGTCCCGCCTCGGCGCACCGCCCGACCACCCCCACCAGCGCCTGCCGCCGGGCACTCGCGTCCCCCGGGACCCCCTCCTCGTACCGCCGCCATATCGCGAACGCGGCCGACAGCTCGGTCTCCGCGGCCCGCAGGGCGTGCGTGAACGGCTCGACCGCCTCGCGCCCGAACAGCTCCTCGACGAAGGAGAGTTCCTCCCTGCTGCCGCGCACACAGTCGTCGGCCAGCACCAGCGCGGCGCGCGCCTGCCGCTCGGTCTCGACCGGCGTGGGCACGGGCGGCGCGGCCGACACCACGCCCGGCGTCGTCCGGGTCCGGGCCCGCCGGGTGCGCCGCAGATACCCGTACCCGGCCAGCGCCCCGGCCGCACCGACGGCGACCAGCGGCATGAGGAGGTCGGTGACCGACGTCCCGTCCTGCTCCGGCGCGGCGGCACTCGCGACCGGGCCGGCCGGGACGACGGGAACCGGATCATGCTCACCGGCCGTCATCACCGGCAACACCAACCACCCGGCCCCCACGAGCGCACCCAGCACGGCATGCGCCACCCGCACCCGTATGTGCGCCTTGGCACGCCGGGGCCGGCCCCGGATCAGGGAGGACGTCACATTTTGGAGCGTATGGGCAGGTAGGCGCCTTCGCGAGTGGGGCGGATACGGCTGGGGGACGAGGAAGACAGGGGGCAGAAATGAACGAGGAGACCGAGAAGAGCGAGGAGACCAAGAAGGATGAGGAGACCAGGAAGCCGCCCGGGCGTAGCCGGCGCCTCCTTCGCTGCGCCCTCGTCGGTCTCGCCCTCCTGCTCCTCCCCGTCCTCACCGCGGAAACGGCCCTCCGCCTCAACTACACCGGCGACCCCGCACCGGGCACGCACACCCGCAACCGTGACGCCCTCTGGCTGGGCCACGCCTGGGTCGACGGCCGTAAGACCGACCAGGACGTCAAGGCCCTCGCCCACCGCCTGAAGGACACCGGCATCCGCGACCTGTACGTCCACGCGGGCCCCTTGGAGCACGACGGCACGCTCCCGGCGTCGGCCTACCCCAGGGCACGTTGGCTGATATCGGCCCTGCACAGTGCGGCGCCCCGCATCCGCGTCCAGGCCTGGCTCGGCGACAAGCTGGCCGGCGAGAGCCCCGACGGCCTGCACCTGGAGCGCGCCGCCACCCGCACCGCCGTCGTCGCCTCGGCCCGCCGGATCCTCGCCACCGGCTTCGAGGGCGCCCACTTCGACCTGGAGCCCCTGCACTCCGGCGACCAGGACTATCTCTCCCTCCTGGACGACCTCCGCGCCCTCACCCACGCCCACCACGCCCTGCTCTCGGTCGCCGCCCACCAGATAGACCCGCTCCCCGCGTTCCACTCCTTCTGGGGCGCGACCACCGGCCACCCCAAGTGGTGGTCACAGGCCTACTTCGGGCAGGTGGCCCGCCGTGTGGACCAGATCGCCGTGATGTCGTACGACACGATGCAGCCGCTGGAGAGCCTGTACGGCGGCTATGTGGCCCAGCAGACCAGCCTCGCCCTGGAGGTCACCCCGGACACCACCGACCTCCTGATGGGCCTGCCCTTCTACCACGAGAACCGCTTCGGCCACTGGGCCCACGCGGAGACCGTCCCGGCCGCCGTGCGCGGCGTCCGCCTGGGCCTGTCCCGCACCGACGCCGACCGCACCCGCTTCGGCGTCGCCCTGTACGTGGACTTCGCGGCGACGGAGGGGGACTGGCGGGGGTACGAGGAGGACTGGGTTGTGGGATCGTGAACGTCATGGCGGCGCTGGGCCTGCAGTGGCTGGCCCAGCGCCCCGGCCGCGACGCTACGAAGACCGCCTCCTGATCTTCGACCCCAGCCACACCAGCGGGTCGTACTTGCGGTCGACCGCGCGCTCCTTCAGGGGGATCAGCGCGTTGTCCGTGATCTTGATGTCCTCCGGGCAGACCTCCGTGCAGCACTTGGTGATGTTGCAGTAGCCGAGGCCGTACTCGTCCTGGGCGGTGCGCTTGCGGTCCAGGCCGCTCTCCTCCGCCGCGTCCAGCGGGTGCATGTCCAGCTCCGCGACCCGCATCAGGAAGCGCGGCCCGGCGAACGCCTGCTTGTTCTCCTCGTGGTCGCGCACGACATGGCAGGTGTTCTGGCACAGGAAGCACTCGATGCACTTGCGGAACTCCTGCGAGCGGTCCACGTCCTCCTGGAACATGCGGTACTCGCCGGGGCCCAGTCCCGCGGGGGGCACGAACGCCGGAACCTCCCTGGCCTTCTGGTAGTTGAAGCCGACGTCGGTCACCAGGTCGCGGATCACCGGGAAGGTGCGCAGCGGGGTGACGGTGATCGTCTCGTCCCGGGTGAACACGGACATGCGCGTCATGCACAGCAGCCGCGGGCGCCCGTTGATCTCCGCCGAGCACGAACCGCACTTGCCCGCCTTGCAGTTCCAGCGCACGGCGAGATCGGGCGCCTGGGTCGCCTGGAGCCGGTGGATGATGTCCAGCACCACCTCGCCGTCGTTGACCTCGACCTTGAAGTCCTCCAGGTCACCGCCCTGCACATCGCCCCGCCACACCTTGAAGCGGGCCTCGTAGCTGCTCACTCGTACAGCTCCTCTTCGGCGAGGTACTTGACCAGCTCCTCCTTCTCGAAGAGGGCGAGCAGGTCCGGGCGGATGGATTCGGTGGTCTCGCGGGTGAGCCGGATCTGGCCGCGGGCGGGATCGGTCGCCGCGAGGCCTCCGGTGGGATCGGCGAGCGAGCACAGCAGGTTCACGTTGCGCCAGGCGCGGTCCATCGTCGGATGGTCCTCGCGGGTGTGCCCGCCACGCGACTCCGAGCGCTCCAGGGCCGCCCGGGCCACGCACTCGCTGACCAGCAGCATGTTCCGCAGGTCGAGGGCGAGATGCCAGCCCGGATTGAACTGGCGGTGCCCCTCGACACCGGCCCGCCGGGCCCGCACGCGCAGCTCGGCGAGCTTCTGCAGGGCCTGCTCCATCTCGCCCTCGCGGCGGATGATGCCGACCAGGTCGTTCATGGTCTGCTGGAGTTCCTGATGCAGGGTGTACGGGTTCTCCGGCGGGCCCGCCTCGCCCTCCGTCTCCGCGGCGAAGGGCCGCAGGGCCTCCGCGGACGCCAGGTTGACCTGGTCCTCGGCGACCTCGGGACGCTCGGCCACGCCGGTCGCGTACTCGGCCGCGTGCCAGCCGGCCCGGCGCCCGAACACCAGTAGGTCGGAGAGCGAGTTGCCGCCCAGCCGGTTGGAGCCGTGCATACCGCCGGCGACCTCACCGGCCGCGAACAGCCCCGGCACCCCGCGCGCCGCCGCCGTCTCGGAGTCGACCGCGATGCCGCCCATCACGTAGTGGCAGGTCGGGCCCACCTCCATCGCCTCCGCCGTGATGTCGACGTCCGCCAACTCCTTGAACTGGTGGTACATGGACGGCAGCCGGCGCCGGATGACCTCCGCCGGCATGCGTGTCGACACGTCGAGGAAGACCCCGCCGTGCGGGGAGCCGCGGCCCGCCTTCACCTCGGAGTTGATCGCCCGGGCCACCTCGTCGCGGGGGAGCAGCTCCGGGGGACGCCGGTTGTGGTCCGGGTCCTCGTACCAGCGGTCGCCCTCCTCCTCCGACTCGGCGTACTTCTCCTTGAAGACGTCGGGGATGTAGTCGAACATGAACCGCTTGCCCTCGGAGTTGCGCAGCACCCCGCCGTCGCCGCGCACCGACTCGGTGACGAGGATGCCCTTCACCGACGGTGGCCAGACCATGCCGGTCGGATGGAACTGCACGAACTCCATGTTCAGCAGCGGCGCCCCGGCGAGCAGCGCCAGCGCGTGCCCGTCGCCCGTGTACTCCCACGAGTTGGACGTCACCTTGAACGACTTGCCGATCCCGCCGGTCGCCACGACCACCGCGGGGGCCTCCAGGACGAAGAAGCGGCCGGACTCGCGGTCGTAGGCGAAGACCCCGGAGACCCGCTCGCCGTCCTTGAGGACCCGGGTGACCGTGCACTCCTGGAAGACCTTCAGCCCGGACTCGTAGTCCCCGGTCTCCTTGAAGTCCTCCTGCTGCAAGGCGACGATCTTCTGCTGGAGGGTGCGGATCAGTTCGAGCCCCGTACGGTCGCCGACATGGGCGAGCCGCGGGTACTCGTGGCCGCCGAAGTTGCGCTGCGAGATCTTCCCGTCCTTCGTACGGTCGAACAGCGCGCCCCAGGTCTCCAGCTCCCACACCCGCTCCGGGGCCTCCTGCGCGTGCAGTTCGGCCATCCGCCACTGGTTGAGGAACTTGCCGCCGCGCAGGGTGTCGCGGAAGTGGACCTGCCAGTTGTCGTGCTCGTTGACGTTGGCCATGGCCGCCGCGATGCCGCCCTCGGCCATCACGGTGTGCGCCTTGCCGAACAGCGACTTGCAGATCACCGCCGTACGGGCGCCCCGCTCGCGCGCCTCGATCGCGGCCCGCAGCCCGGCGCCGCCGGCACCGACCACGACGACGTCCCACTCCTGCCGGTCCACCACGGACATCTATCAGTCCTCACTGACTCACTAGAAGAAGCGCGGATCGTCGAAGACACCGGACGCGACGAGATAGACGTAGAAGTCGGCGAACGCCACGCTCAGCAGCGAGGCCCAGGCGAGCTGCATGTGCCGGGCGTTGAGCTTTCCGACGAACTGCCAGGCCTGGTAGCGCACCGGGTGCTTCGAGAAGTGCTTGAGCTTGCCGCCGACGATGTGCCGGCAGGAGTGGCAGGAGAGCGTGTACGCCCAGATCAGCACGATGTTGACCAGGAAGACGAGGGTGCCGAGGCCCATGTGGCCCCAGCGGTAGTGCTGGTCACGGAAGGACAGCACGGTGTCGTAGCTCAGCACGCCGGCGACCAGCAGGGCGGCGTAGAAGAAGTACCGGTGGATGTTCTGCAGGATGAGCGGGAAGCGGGTCTCACCGGTGTACGTGCGGTGCGGTTCGGCCACCGCGCAGGCGGGCGGGGACGCCCAGAAGCTGCGGTAGTACGCCTTGCGGTAGTAGTAGCAGGTCAGCCGGAAGCCGAGCGGGAAGATCAGGATGATGATGGCGGGGGAGATCGCCCACCAGCTCCCGAAGAGGTCGGCGTTCGGCCCCGCGTGCATGGTCGCGCAGTTCTGCGCCAGGCACGGCGAGTAGAACGGGGAGACGTACGGCGCCGCGTAGTAGTCCGCGTTCGCGAAGGCCCGCCAGGTCGAGTAGACGACGAAGGCGAACAGACCGGCCGCGGTGACGGCGGGCGCCAGCCACCAGCGGTCGGTCCGCAGATGCGGTGCGGCGATCGCGGCGCGCGTACGGGACCGTACGCCGCCGCTGTTCTGTTGGGGTTCCGTACCAGTCGCCAAGGGAGGACTCCGGTCGGTTCAGGGTGCGTGCCGGTCGCGGGCGCCCAGGCCCTCGTCGTCCGAGTCCGTCCACAGGCTGATGTCGTACGGCGTGTCGGAGATGGTGACGAGGTCGGGCCGGTTCGGGGCGGCCGGGCTGCTGGCCGCGTCCCGCAGCAGCGCCAGGCTCTCGCGCAGATGGTCGGCGTCCATCCGGACCCGGCGCATCTCCAGGCCACCACTGCCCAGCTGCTTCTCCAGGCGCCCGAGCGACCGGTACAGATCGTCGAGGCTGCGCTGGACGGTTGTCAGTTCGTCGTGCACGGACATGACTTGCCCTCACTTCCACGGGTCCTACGGGCCCTGGGCGGCAACGTTCATGCGCCTTGGAGTGTTGCGCGTCACACCTGTCGCTGTGAAGACATGTGCACCGATTGGCCGAGGCGCACGGGTGCATCTCCGGGTGTGTTGCGCCGCACGGGTGGCTTACTTTGCGTCGTCGCCGTGTCGCCCGCTGTTGCCGGATCCTTTCCTCTTCACTGGGCGCATAGATCTGATCAGCTCCATATACGGCCAAAAGTGATCATAACGCCCGCGGCTTCCCGGAGGTAGCAGAGATGTCCCACGACGGCGTCGGTTCGCGCGCGGTCCTGCGTTCGGCCGCCTTCCTCACCGCGGGCGCACTCGCGGTCTCCCTGCTCGCCGGCTGTGGCTCCGACGAGGAGACCAGCCGTCCGCTGGCCGGGCAGGACATCGACCTCGTCGCCCGGGACAAGGTGGCCGAGGGCGGCACCCTGAAGTGGGCCGTGGACGCCGTACCGGAGACCCTGAACACCTTCCAGGCCGATGCCGACGCGGGCACCACCCGGGTCGCCCAGGCCGTGCTGCCGTCGATGTTCCGCCTCGACGCCGCCGGGCGTCCGGTGGCCAACCCCGCCTACCTGGAGTCCGCCAAGGTCATCGAGACCGAGCCGCGCCAGGTCGTGCTGTACAAGCTGAACCAGCAGGCCGTCTGGAGCGACGGCCGGGAGATCGGCGCCGCCGACTTCGTCGCCCAGTGGCGCGCCCTGTCCGGCCGGGACAGCGCCTACTGGACCGCCCGCAACGCCGGCTACGACCGCATCGAGAAGATCGAGCGCGGCGCGAACGACCTCCAGGTCCGGGTCACCTTCTCCCGCCCCTACGCCGACTGGAAGTCGCTGTTCTCCCCGCTGTACCCGAAGGACGTCATGGGCACCCCGGACGCCTTCAACGACGGCGCCCGCCGCAAGCTGAACGTCACCGCGGGCCCCTTCAAGGTCGAGAAGGTCGACACCGCCACGAAGGACATCGTCCTCACCCGCAACCCGCGCTGGTGGGGCAAGCCGGCCAAGCTGAACGAGATCGTGCTGCACGCCGTGGACCGCGACAAGCGGGCGGCGGCGCTCGCCGACGGAACCGTGGACCTCGCCGACATCGACCCGGCCGAGGCCGAGCGGATCAACCTCGCCTCCCGCCAGGGCGGCACCGGCACCCCGCTGCAGGGCGCCGGCAAGACCTCCGCCAAGAAGCTGCGCTCCTGGGCGCTCGCGCACGGCTTCGACGCCGACGAGGTCAAGGTCGGCAAGAAGAAGCTGCGCCGGGCCATCACCCGGTACCTGGAGCAGCAGGAGAAGCTGCACGCCTTCGACGTCCGCAAGTCGCTGGAGCCCGCCTACACCCAGCTCGCCCTCAACGGCGCCGAGGGCCCCCTCACCGACGAGCGGGTCCGCCGGGCCGTCGCCCGCGCGATCGACCGCGCGGAACTGGCCAAGCTCGTGCTGACCCCGCTCGGCCTGCCCGCCGTCCCGGTCGGCAGCCACCTCGCCCTGTCCGGGCAGGCCGACTACGCCGACAACAGCGGCGCCCTGGGCGGCCCGGACACCAAGGAGGCCGCGGCGCTGCTCGCGGACGCCGGCTGGGTGCTCGGCGGCCCGGTGAAGGAGCAGAAGAAGGCCGAGAAGGCGGCCGGCGCCGAGAGCGCCAAGAAGAAGGAGGAGGAGTCCGACGGCGGCGACGACGGCCAGTACATCGTCGGCGAGGACGACAAGGGCAGGGACGACAAGGGCAAGCACCACGAGTCGGCCGAAGAGAAGGGGGAGAAGGGCGACGAGGGCGGCAAGCATCTGTCGCGGGACGGCAAGCAGTACTCCGGCGGGCAGGGCGGCGCACCCGGCGCCTACGCCCCGAAGGGCACCGCGGCCCCGGCCGGTGCCGTGACCGGGCCGCTGGCCAAGGACGGCAAGGCGCTCGCCCTGCGCTTCGTGCTCCCCTCGGGGCCCGGCTCCGAGACCCTGAACTCCGTCGCCGAACGGATCTCGGCGATGCTCGAGAAAGTCGGCATCCGCACCACGATCACCAAGGTCTCGGACGAGAGCTACTTCAAGGACCACGTCGCCGCCGGCGACTACGACCTCGCCCTGTACTCCTGGCCCTCCTCCGCCTTCCCCGCGACCGACGCCCGGCCGATCTACGCCAAGCCGGTCCCGGCCGCCGACGGCTCGGTGAACGTCGAGCAGAACTTCACCCGGGTCGGCACCGACCAGGTCGACCAGCTCTTCGACCAGGCCGCCTCGACGCTGGACGAGGACGAGGCGCGGGACCTGATCCGCAAGGCGGACTCCCGGATCTGGGCGGCGGCCGGATCCCTTCCGCTCTACCAGCGGCCGCAGCTGGTCGGCGCCCGGAACAACCTGGTCAACGCGGGTGCCTTCGGGTTCCAGACACCGGTCTACGAGGACATGGGCTTCCTGAAGAAGGGGGCCAAGGTCTCGCCCAGCCCGTCCGCAAGCTGAGACCTCCGTGGCCCTGAGGAGGCCGACCCGCTCGGGGCCACGTAACATGGGGTGAGGCCGTGGCATGTCAAGCCCGGCAGGGCCCGCGTCACACGGACGTACGCAGAGGGCCTTCCTCACACTCCGGGAGTACGTCGCAATATGGCCACGCGCCACGACATCCGCAATGTCGCCATCGTCGCCCACGTCGACCACGGCAAGACGACCATCGTCGACGGCATGCTGAAGCAGGCCGGCGCCTTCGCCGCGCACCAGCTCGAAGGCGTCGACGACCGCATGATGGACTCGAACGACCTGGAGCGTGAGAAGGGCATCACGATCCTCGCCAAGAACACGGCGGTCAAGTACCACCCCAAGGACGGTGGGGACCCGATCACGATCAACATCATCGACACCCCCGGCCACGCCGACTTCGGTGGCGAGGTCGAGCGCGGTCTGTCGATGGTCGACGGTGTCGTCCTCCTCGTGGACGCCTCCGAGGGCCCGCTGCCGCAGACCCGCTTCGTGCTGCGCAAGGCGCTCCAGCAGCGCCTGCCCGTCATCCTGTGCATCAACAAGACGGACCGCCCGGACTCCCGCATCGACGAGGTCGTCAACGAGACCTACGACCTCTTCCTCGACCTGGACGCGGACGAGGAGCAGATCGAGTTCCCGATCGTCTACGCCTGCGGCCGTGACGGCATCGCCTCGCTGACCAAGCCGGAGAACGGCACGGTCCCGGCCGACAGCGACAGCCTGGAGCCGTTCTTCTCCACGATCCTGGAGCACATCCCGGCCCCGACCTACGACGAGGAGGCCCCGCTCCAGGCCCACGTCACCAACCTGGACGCCGACAACTTCCTCGGCCGTATCGCGCTGCTCCGCGTCGAGCAGGGCGAGCTGCGCAAGGGCCAGACGGTCGCCTGGATCAAGCGCGACGGGTCCATCAGTAATGTCCGCATCACCGAGCTGATGATGACCGAGGCCCTCACCCGCAAGCCCGCCGAGAAGGCCAGCCCGGGTGACATCTGCGCCGTCGCCGGTATCCCGGAGATCATGATCGGTGAGACCCTCGCCGACACCGAGAACCCGATCCCGCTGCCTCTGATCACGGTCGACGAGCCCGCGATCTCCATGGTCATCGGTACGAACACCTCCCCGCTGGTCGGCCGCGGCGGCACCGGCAAGGGCGCCGACGCGAAGGCGGCCGTCAAGGACCGCAAGGTCACCGCCCGCCAGGTCAAGGACCGCCTGGACCGCGAGCTGATCGGTAACGTCTCGCTCCGCGTGCTCGACACCGAGCGCCCGGACGCCTGGGAGGTCCAGGGCCGTGGTGAGCTGGCGCTCGCCATCCTGGTCGAGCAGATGCGCCGTGAGGGCTTCGAGCTGACCATCGGCAAGCCCCAGGTCGTCACCAAGCAGGTCGACGGCAAGACCTACGAGCCCGTCGAGCGCATGACGATCGACGTGCCCGAGGAGCACATGGGCGCGGTCACCCAGCTGATGGGTGTGCGCAAGGGCCGGATGGACAACATGTCCAACCACGGCTCCGGCTGGGTGCGCATGGAGTTCGTCGTGCCCTCCCGTGGTCTCATCGGGTTCCGGACCGAGTTCCTGACCCAGACCCGGGGCACCGGTATCGGCCACTCCATCCACGAGGGCTTCGAGCCGTGGTTCGGCACCCTGCAGACCCGTAACAACGGCTCGCTGGTCGCCGACCGCGCCGGCGCCGTCACCGCGTTCGCGATGACGAACCTGCAGGAGCGCGGCGTGCTGTTCACCGACCCGGGCACCGAGGTGTACGAGGGCATGATCGTCGGCGAGAACTCCCGCTCCGACGACATGGACGTCAACATCACCAAGGAGAAGAAGCTCACGAACATGCGGTCGTCCTCGGCCGACTCGTTCGAGGCGATCGTGCCGCCGCGGAAGCTGTCCCTGGAGCAGTCGCTGGAGTTCTGCCGCGACGACGAGTGCGTCGAGGTCACCCCGGAGGCGGTTCGCATCCGCAAGGTGAACCTGGACGCCCGCGAGCGCGCCCGCGCCGCGAGCCGCGCGAAGCACGGCTGACGCCTCCTGAGACCCCGTAAGACCCGGTCCTCCGCCTACTGGAGGGCCGGGCTTTCGGCATGCTCACGGGCCCTGGAGAGGGCGAGTGTTCGGATACCGGAGCAGCGCGCTTCACGTTTCGGACATGTAAAACAAAAAAATACGGCGAACTGTCCGATTTGCCGGTCTGTCGCCGTTAGTGTCAAGCGCGCACAGGTGTCGATCTTTGCAATTTTTGCTCAAAATATTGACGGTAGGGAGATCCCTATGTCGTCCGCCCTTGACGCGCGTTGAACACATTGGCGAAAGTTCCCCCAAACCGCAGAACTCTCCGGTATCTGCGCTGCGCTCAACTCTCCAACCCCCCGGGGGAAGAACACACATGACCAGTCCAGCCAAGGCTGAAGGCTCCGGGCCGTCGGTTGCCTTGGAGCCCGAACTCGAGTCGAAGCCCACTCCTGCCAAGGAGGAGAAGAAGCTCGAGGGTCGCTCCCCCGGCCAGTTGATGTGGCAGCGCTTCAAGCGTGACCGTACCGGTGTCATCTGTGCCGTCATAGTGATTTTCTACTTCGTCGTCGCGCTGGCCGCGCCGCTGCTGACCAAGCTCAGCGGGACGGACCCGTACACGCTGTACGGGCAGGACCCCACCTACCAGGACACCCCCGTCCTCGACGACTTCGGTCTCCCGCTCGGTTACTTCGGCGGTCTGTCCGGAACGCACTGGTTCGGTGTCGAGCCGCAGGTGGGCCGCGACATCTTCGCGATGCTGGTGTACGGCATGCGCACCTCGCTGTTCATGGCGCTCGGCGTGACCGTCCTGATGATGGGCACCGGCATCATCCTCGGCCTGGTCGGCGGTTACTTCGGCGGCAAGACCGACTACTGGATCGGCCGGGTCACCGACTTCTTCCTCGCCTTCCCGCAGCAGCTCTTCTTCATCGCCTTCATGCCCGTGGTGACCGCGTTCTTCGTGGACCCGCGGGAGGAGACGCCGACGTACTTCCGCGCCGTGGCGATGCTGATCGTGCTCTGGGTGCTGGGCTGGATGGGTATGGCCCGCCTGGTCCGGTCGACGGTGCTGTCCCTGCGCGAGCGGGAGTTCGTGGAGGCCGCCAAGGTCTCCGGTGCCTCGCCCTGGCGGATCGTCCGCAAGGAGATCCTGCCGAACGTGGTGACGCCGATCCTGGTGCAGTTCACGTACCAACTTCCCAGCACCATCCTCACCATCGCCTTCCTCTCCTTCGCGGGCGTCGGCTTCGTCGAGCCGACCCCGGACTGGGGACGACTGTTCGCTGCCGGTGCCCGTTACACCGAGCAGGACCCGTCGTTCATCTTCTTCCCCGGTTTGGCGCTGGTGATCTTCGTCCTGGCCTTCAATCTCCTCGGAGACTCGGTGCGGGACGCGTTCGACCCCAAGTCCGGGCGGTAGATCGTCCGCTGGAGGGGGATGACTGCCGCCCCCGAGTCGGCCTACCAGCCGCTTCAGGCAGTACTCATGGATAACAACGGACAGGTAGGTGCATTCGCCTCATGAAGTCGTTCAGCTCGCGCAGAGCGCAGGCCATCGTCGTCGCCATCGCGGCCGGCTCCCTCGCGCTCACCGGGTGCTCCGAGAACAAGGGCACCAACACCGGCGAGAACTCCAAGAAGGACCAGAAGGAAGCCCAGGTCCAGTCGAAGGCGGTCACGTACGCCGACGCTGCCGGCTCCACCGGTCCGGCCGAGGAGATCGCCGGTGCCCAGAGCGGCGGCACGATCACGGTCTACCAGGAGGCGGGCCTCTCGCACCTGGACCCGGGCCAGACCTACGTCTCCGACGCCGGTCAGGTCGCCAACCTGCTCTTCCGTCGCCTGACCCAGTTCAAGGAAGACGACAAGGGCAACGTCTCGGTCGTGGGTGACCTCGCGACCGACTCCGGCAAGTCGTCGGACGGCGGCAAGACCTGGACGTTCACCCTCAAGGACGGCGTCAAGGACGCGAAGGGCAACGTCATCACGTCCGCCGACGTCCGCCACACCGTCGAGCGTCTGTACGCGAAGTTCATCTTCGACGGCCCGACCTACCTGCAGACCTGGCTGAGCGGCGCCGACTACCGCAAGGCGCTGCCGGACGGCGGCTTCGGCAAGAAGCACCTGCCCAAGTCGGTCCTGGACACGCCGGACGACAAGACCGTCGTCTTCCACTTCGACCAGCCGCGTCCGGACCTGCCGCAGACCCTGGCCATGGCCGGCTACGCCATCGTCCCGACGAAGGACGACACGAAGGAGAAGTACGACAAGGACCCGGTCGCCACCGGCCCGTACAAGGTCCAGTCGTACAAGAACGGCAAGTCCCTGGTGCTCGTCAAGAACACCAACTGGGACGCGAAGACCGACTCCGTGCGCCACCAGTACGTGGACGGCTTCAACTTCCAGTTCGGCGTCACCGAGTCGACCCAGACCAAGCGTCTGATCGCCGACCAGGGCGACGACAAGAACGCCATCCAGCTCACCGGCGGCGTCGAGGCCACGCAGATCCAGGACGTCATCAAGAACCCGTCCGTCAACAAGCGCACGGTCAAGGGCTACCAGCCCTACGTGATGCAGCTGACGTTCAACATGGACCGCGTGAAGAACCTCAAGGTCCGTCAGGCCATCGCCTACGCGGTGAACTCCAAGTCGCTCATCGCCGGTGAGGGCGGTGTCTACGGCGGCGACGTGGCCCCGAACTTCTTCGCGCCGACGCTGCCGGGCTACGAGGCCAAGTACGACCCGTACGGCCGTCTGAAGACGCCGCAGGGCAACATCGCCAAGGCCAAGGAGCTCCTCAAGGACGTCCCGGCGTCCGAGAAGAAGGTCGTCTTCGCCTACGGCAACAGCGAGAACGGTCAGAAGCGCAAGGTCGCCATCGAGGACGCGCTCACCAAGGTCGGCTTCAACGTCGTCTCCAAGGAGGTCGACGCCGCGAGCTACTACGAGCAGATCGGCAAGCTGGACAACCCGTACGACATGTACATCACGGGTTGGGGCCAGGACTGGCCGTCCGCGTCCACCGTCGTCACCCCGATCTACGACGGTGACCAGGTCGCCGACGGTGCGCCGAACTACTCGCACGTCAAGGACCCGAAGGTCGACGCACTGATCAAGAAGGCGCTGACCCAGCAGCCGACCGAGGCCGCGAAGACCTGGAAGGAAGCCCAGCACTACCTGCTGGAGAAGGTCCTGCCGGCGGCCCCGCTGTGGTACACCAAGCAGTTCCAGCTCTCCGGTTCGAACGTGGGCGGCGCCCGCTACGGGTCGGTGTCGAGCCTCATCGACATCAACCACCTGTTCCTGAAGAAGTCGTAACTCTCTACGGCTGATCGCGGGGACGCGCACCAGGCGGAGCGCGTCCCCGCACCTCCGTGAAACCTCCCACTCGTCTCCGCAGAGAGCAGCCCTCCCGCCATGCTTCAGTTCATCATCCGGCGCACGGTCGGCGCCCTGGTCACCCTGTTCCTCATCGGCGCCGCCACGTTCTTCCTGTTCGTCGCCGCGCCCTCCGATTACGCCTCCCTGGCCTGTGGCAAGGACTGCTCTCCTCAGCGGCTGGAGGACATCCGGCAGGCACTCGGTCTGAACCTGCCGATCACCCAGCAGTTCTGGGACTTCATGTCCGGCATCTTCGCCGGCCGTGACTTCCCGACCGGTCACTGCAGTGCCCCGTGCCTCGGCCAGTCGTTCTACTCGGGCGACATGGTCTGGTCGACCATCCAGGACCGCTTCCCGACCACCCTGACGCTGACCGCCGGCGGTGCGGTCGTCTTCCTCGTGGTCGGTGTCGGAGCCGGCATGATTTCCGCCTACCGGCGGGGATCGCTGATCGACAAGGTCGCCACGGGCACGTCGATGGTGCTCAGCTCGTTCCAGATCTACTTCCTCGGCCCGATCGTCCTGTGGATCTTCGTCTACAGCACGGGCTGGATGGAGAACCCCCAGTACGTGCCCATCACCCAGGACCCGTGGGGCTGGTTCACCGGCATGCTGCTGCCCACGCTCGTCATGGCCAGCATCTTCACCGCCCAGTACACCCGTATGGCGCGCTCCTCGATGATCGAGCAGCTCGCCGAGGAGCACGTGCGCACCGCCCGCGCGAAGGGCATGTCCCGCAAGTACGTCTTCTTCCGCTACGCCTGGCGCGGCTCGCTGATCCCGATCGTCACCGTCCTCGGCATGGACATCAGCGGCATGCTCGGTGGCGCCGTCGTCACGGAGCTGACCTTCTCCCTCCAGGGCATCGGCCGCCTGGCGGTGGACGGCGCGGTCCACAAGGACCTCCCCCTGACCATGGGCGTCATGTTGTTCGGTGCCTTCTTCATCCTGATCTTCAACATCCTCACCGACATCGCGTACGCCTGGATCGACCCGCGCGTCCGGCTCTCCTAGGAAGAACGAACCACCGTGACCACACTGACCAAGACCGAGGACGCTCCGGCCCCGACCGGCCCGGAGAGCTTCCTCTCGGTGCGCGATCTGAAGGTGCAGTTCTCCACCGAGGACGGCATCGTCAAGGCGGTCGACGGCCTCTCCTTCGACGTCGAGCGCGGCAAGACCCTGGGTATCGTCGGCGAGTCCGGCTCCGGAAAGTCCGTCACCAACCTGACGATCCTGGGCCTGCACAACCCCCGCACCTCCACCGTCGACGGCGAGATCGTCCTCGACGGCAAGGAGCTGGTCACCGCCAACGAGAAGGAGCTGGAGCAGCTCCGCGGCAACAAGATGGCGATGATCTTCCAGGACCCGCTGACCGCCCTGTCGCCGTTCTACACGGTGGGCCGTCAGCTGTCCGAGCCGTTCATGAAGCACCGCGGCGCCTCCAAGAAGGAGGCGAAGGACCGGGCCATCCAGATGCTGGAGAAGGTCGGCATCCCGCAGCCCAAGGTGCGCTTCGACGACTACCCGCACCAGTTCTCCGGCGGTATGCGCCAGCGCGCGATGATCGCCATGGCGCTGATGTGCGACCCCGACCTGCTGATCGCCGACGAGCCGACCACCGCGCTCGACGTGACCGTGCAGGCGCAGATCCTGGACCTGCTCAAGGACCTGCAACAGGAGTTCGGCTCCGCGATCATCTTCATCACCCACGACCTGGGCGTCATCTCCCACATGGCCGACGACCTGCTGGTGATGTACGCGGGCCGGGCCGTGGAGCGCGGCAGCGTCCGCGAGGTGCTGCACGAGCCGAAGCACCCCTACACCTGGGGCCTGCTCAGCTCGATGCCGCGCCTGGACGGCGACCTGCACGAGAAGCTGACGCCGATCCCCGGCAGCCCGCCCTCGCTGCTCAACCCGCCCACGGGCTGCCGCTTCCACCCGCGCTGTGCCTTCAAGGACGAGGTGCAGGGCAGCCTCTGCTCGGACACGCGTCCGCTGCTGGGCGAGGGACGTGCTTCCGCGTGCCACCTGACGGCCGAGCAGAAGCAGACCATCTTCATCGACAAGATCCAGCCCCGGCTGCGCTAGGGAGAACCGAGACATGAGCGACAACCTCACCCTCCCCGAACAGCAGGGCACCGCCGCGACCTCGTCGGAGACGCTCCTCGAGGTCAAGGGCCTGACCAAGCACTTCCCGATCTTCGGCGGCTTTCCGATCAAACGGAAGGTCGGCGCGGTGCAGGCCGTCGACGGCATCGACCTGACCGTCGGCTACGGCGAGAGCGTCGGCCTGGTCGGCGAGTCCGGCTGCGGCAAGTCGACCACGGGCCGGCTCATCACCCGTCTGCTGGAGCCGACCGGCGGCAGCATCACCTACGCCGGGCAGGACATCACCCACGCCACGCGCCGCCAGCTGGCGCCCGTGCGGTCCGAGATCCAGATGATCTTCCAGGACCCGTACTCCTCGCTGAACCCGCGCCAGACCGTCGGCACGATCATCAAGTCGCCGATGGAGGTCAACGGGATCGAGCCGGAGGGCGGCCGGGAGAAGAAGGTCCGGGAGCTGCTGGAGCTCGTCGGCCTGAACCCGGAGCACTACAACCGCTTCCCGCACGAGTTCTCCGGCGGTCAGCGCCAGCGCATCGGCGTCGCCCGTGCCTTGGCGCTGAACCCGAAGCTGATCGTGGCGGACGAGCCGGTCTCCGCGCTCGACGTGTCCATCCAGGCGCAGGTGGTGAACCTGCTCCAGGAGGTCCAGAAGGAACTGGGCATCGCGTTCCTGTTCATCGCCCACGACCTCGCCATCGTGCGGCACTTCTCGCAGCGCGTCGCGGTGATGTACCTCGGCAAGGTGGTCGAGGTCGGCGACCGGGAGGCGATCTACAACCGGCCCCGCCACCCGTACACGCACGCCCTGCTGTCGGCCGTCCCCGAGGTCGGGGTCGAGGACGAGGACCGCGAGCGGATCCGGCTCTCCGGTGACGTCCCCTCGCCGATCTCCCCGCCGTCCGGCTGCCGCTTCCGCACCCGCTGCTGGAAGGCCCAGGACAAGTGCGCGAGCGAGGAGCCGCCGCTGGTCCAGATCTCCGGCAACCGGGACGGTCACCTGACGGCCTGCCACTTCCCGGAGGAGCCGACCACTCAGCGCGACGAGGACGTCGTCCTCGACCCGGCGCTGAGGGTGCTGGAGGAGCACGCGTCCGACGACTGATCCGCGGCCGTGGCCACGGTGATGATCTCGGGACTGGAGGCGGGGGCCATCGGCCCCCGCCTCCAGTCTCCGTAGCGCTCGGCGACGGCCAGTCCGGCCCCGCCGAGGAAGCCGTCCAGCGCGTCGGCGTCCAGGAACCGCAGGGTGCCCCGGCACACCTGCGGCCGCTCCCAGCGCGCCCCGGCGTAGGTCTCGGTGAAGCTCAGCCGGTCCCCGACGGGGTCCGGGTCGGCGTCGTACCACACGCGTACGGCCTCGCCGTCCCCGTCGGTGAACTCGTACACCCGGTCCGGGGTCCAGCGCTCCCAGGCCCGCGCGGCCGGATTCCGGGTCTCGAAGACGAACCGGCCGCCGTCGGCCAGCGCCCGGAACGCCCCGCGCAGCGTGGCGCGCACCTGCTCGTCCCCGAGGAGTTCCTGGAAGGCGTGACCGGTCATCACGACCAGGTCGAACGCCCCCTCCCAGAGGTGCGTCGTGACGTCCCCGAGCATCCACTCGATGCCCGGCTCCGCCTGCCGCGCCTGCACCAGCATGGCGGCCGCCGGATCGATGCCGGTGAGCCGTCCCCGGTGCCCGGCCGCCCGGGCGGCACGCAGCAGCCGGCCGGTTCCGCAGCCGATGTCGAGGACTCTCTCGGCCGCCATGACGAGTTCCAGGTAGAAGTCGTCACCGGGGCCCCATGGGTTCAGTTTCTCGTACAGCGCGGCGAGTTCGACGTCGCTGAAGACACGATCGACCATGCCGGGAGTCTGCCCGCTCGTCCGGTTGATCGGTAAGCGATTTCGCGATTTTCTCGCGCTCTCCGTACTCCGCCTGACGGGTGCTCACCCAAAGGGCAGGGAACGTGTGCGCAATGCACCTTTTGATGTGATATTTGCTGATAGGCGATCATGAGGAGGTGCTCCATGCGCGGAGCCAGGCACGCCGGCTGGGCCGCCGGCGCGGTGGCGGTGGCGCTCGCCGCGGCGGCCTGCGGGGGCGGCGGCGGGAGCAGCGGCGGCGGGAACGCCGCCGGGGTGCTCAGCTCCTCCTGGGGCGACCCGCAGAACCCGCTGGAGCCGGCCAACACCAACGAGGTGCAGGGCGGCAAGGTCCTCGACATGGTCTTCCGGGGTCTCAAGCGGTACGACCCGAAGACCGGCCAGGCCAAGGACATGCTCGCCGAGAGCATCGACACCAAGGACTCGCAGAACTTCACCGTCAAGGTGAAGGGCGGCTGGACCTTCTCCAACGGCGAGAAGGTGACCGCCAAGTCCTTCGTGGACGCCTGGAACTACGGCGCGAGCCTGAAGAACAACCAGAAGAACGCCTACTTCTTCGGTTACATCGAGGGCTACGACAAGGTCCACCCCGACAGCGGATCGCAGAGCGCCGACACCCTGTCCGGTCTGAAGGTCGTGGACGACCACACCTTCACCGTCAAGCTCAACCAGAAGTTCTCCAGCTTCCCGGACACCCTCGGCTACGCGGCCTTCGACCCGCTGCCGCAGACCTTCTTCACCGACCACGCGGCCTGGCTCGGCAAGCCGGTCGGCAACGGGCCGTACGCCATCGAGTCCTACACGAAGGGCTCGCAGATGTCCCTGAAGAAGTGGGACGGCTACCCGGGTGCCGACAAGGCCCAGAACGGCGGTGTGACCCTGAAGGTCTACACCGACAACAACACCGCCTACACCGACCTGATGGCCGGCAACCTCGACCTCGTCGACGACGTTCCCGCCGCGCAGCTGAAGAACGTCAAGAGCGACCTGGGCGGCCGGTACATCAACACCCCCGCCGGCATCATCCAGACCCTCGCCTTCCCGTTCTACGACCCGGCCTGGAACAAGGCGGGCTCGGAGAAGGTCCGCACCGGCCTGTCCATGGCGATCGACCGCAAGCAGATCACCGACACGATCTTCCAGAAGACCCGCACCCCCGCCACCGACTGGACCTCCCCGGTCCTCGGCACGGCCGGCGGCTTCCAGGACGGCCTGTGCGGCAAGGCCTGCGACTACGACCCCACCGGGGCCAAGAAGCTGATCCAGGAGGGCGGCGGGCTCCCCGGCGGCCAGGTCAAGATCACGTACAACGCGGACACGGGCTCCCACAAGGAGTGGATCGACGCCGTGTGCAACTCCATCAACAACGCGCTCGGCAACGAGAAGGCCTGCGTGGGCAACCCCGTCGGCACCTTCGCCGACTTCCGCAACCAGATCGGGCAGCACAAGATGAGCGGCCCGTTCCGGGCGGGCTGGCAGATGGACTACCCGCTCATCCAGAACTTCCTCCAGCCGCTCTACTACACCAACGCCTCCTCCAACGACGGCAAGTGGTCCAACAAGGACTTCGACAAGATCGTCGACCAGGCCAACGCCGAGACGGACACCGCCAAGGCCGTCTCCACCTTCCAGAAGGCCGAGGCGGTCGTCCGGGACAACATGGCCGCCATCCCGCTCTGGTACCAGAACGGCAGCGCGGGCTACTCCCAGCGGCTGTCCAACGTGGCCCTCAACCCGTTCAGCGTCCCCGTCTACAACGAGATCAAGGTCGGCTGAGCCGCCATGGGGCGCTATGTCGTCCGGCGACTGCTCCAGATGATCCCGGTGTTCATCGGGTCCACCCTGCTGATCTTCCTCATGGTGAACGTGATGGGCGACCCCATCGCGGGCCTGTGCGGCGAGCGGGCGTGCGACCCGGCGACCGCCGCCCAGCTCAAGAAGGAGTTCGGCCTCGACAAACCGGTCTTCCCGCAGCAGTACCTCACCTACATGGGGCACCTCTTCACCGGCGACTTCGGTACGGCGTTCAACGGGCAGCCCGTCACCGAGCTGATGGCGTCGGCGTTCCCGCCGACCATCCGGCTGACGATCGTCGCGATCCTCTTCGAGATCGTCATCGGCATCACCCTGGGCGTGTTCTCGGGTCTGAGCCGCGGCCGGCCCCTCGACACCGGCGTGCTCCTCGGCACCCTGGTCGTCATCTCCGTACCGACCTTCGTCACCGGCCTGCTGCTCCAGTTGCTCCTGGGCGTCCAGTGGCACTGGATCCAGCCGTCGGTCTCCCCGGACGCCACCTTCGGCGAGCTGATCGTGCCCGGCCTCGTCCTCGCCGCCGTCTCCCTCGCCTACGTCACCCGGCTGACCCGCACCTCCGTCGCGGAGAACAAGCGGTCCGACTACGTCCGTACGGCCGTCGCCAAGGGCCTGCCCAGGCGCCGCGTCGTCACCCGGCACCTGCTGCGCAACTCGCTCATCCCCGTCGTCACCTTCATCGGCGCGGACATCGGCGCGCTGATGGGCGGCGCGATCCTCACCGAGCGGATCTTCAACATCCACGGCGTCGGCTACCAGCTCTACCAGGGCATCCTGCGCCAGAACACCCAGACCGTCGTCGGCTTCGTGACGATCCTCGTCCTCGTCTTCCTGATCGCCAACCTGCTCGTCGACCTGCTCTACGCCGTACTCGACCCGAGGATCCGCTATGCCTGAGCGGCCGTACGACCCCGAGCGCGCGATCGCGCCCACCGGCGCGGGCGGCGCGATGGACCTGGCGGCGAGCGAGGCGGAGACCCTCGAGAAGACGCCAGGGGGGCCGGAAGGGACGGGCCCGGCGGGCAAGCCGCGCAGCCTCTGGTCCGACGCCTGGCGCGACCTGCGCCGCAACCCGGTCTTCCTCGTCTCCGCCCTGGTCATCCTCTTCCTGGTCTTCATCTCCCTGTGGCCCTCGGTGATCGCCTCCGGCAGCCCCCTCAAGTGCGACCTCTCCAAGGCCCAGGAGGGCTCCCAGCCGGGCGCTCCCTTCGGGTACGACGGCCAGGGCTGCAACGTCTACACACGGACCGTCTACGGGGCCCGTACGTCCGTCACGGTCGGCGTCTGCGCCACGCTCGGGGTGGCGATCCTGGGCTCCGCGCTCGGCTCCCTCGCGGGGTTCTTCGGCGGCACGTCGGACTCGTTCCTCTCCCGCGTCACCGACATCTTCTTCGCCATCCCGGTCGTCCTCGGCGGCCTCGTCCTGCTCTCCGTGGTGACCAGCAACACGGTCTGGCCGGTCATCGGGTTCATGGTGCTGCTCGGCTGGCCGCAGATCGCCCGTATCGCGCGCGGCTCGGTCATCACCGCCAAGCAGAACGACTACGTCCAGGCCGCCCGCGCCCTCGGCGCCTCCAACTCCCGCATCCTGGTCCGGCACATCGCCCCGAACGCCGTGGCCCCCGTGATCGTCGTCGCGACCATCGCCCTCGGCACCTTCATCACGCTGGAGGCGACCCTGTCGTACCTCGGCGTCGGGCTGAAACCGCCCAACGTGTCCTGGGGCATCGACATCTCCGCCGCCTCCCCCTACATCCGCAACGCCCCCCACGCCCTGCTCTGGCCCTCAGGAGCCCTGGCCCTCACGGTCCTGGCCTTCATCATGCTCGGCGACGCGGTCCGCGACGCCCTGGACCCGAAGCTGAGGTGAGTCGGCGTGCCGGTCGAAGTGGGTGATGTGCGCGTGGGTTTCGAGCGGTTGCTCGAAGTCCGTGACCTGCATGTGGAGTTCCGGACCCGGGACGGGGTCGCCAAGGCCGTCAACGGGGTCAGTTACGGCGTGGACGCGGGGGAGACGCTCGCCGTGCTCGGTGAGTCCGGCTCCGGCAAGTCGGTCACCGCGCAGGCCGTCATGGGCATCCTCGACATGCCGCCCGGGAGGATCACCGGGGGCGAGATCCTCTTCCAGGGCAAGGACGTGCTGAAGCTGAAGGAGGAGGAGCGGCGGAGGATCCGGGGCGCCGGAATGGCGATGATCTTCCAGGACGCGCTGTCTGCGCTCAACCCCGTGCTGTCCGTGGGCGACCAGCTCGGCGAGATGTTCGTCGTGCACCGGGGGATGTCGAAGAAGGACGCGCGGGCCAAGGCGATCGAGTTGATGGAGCGGGTGCGCATCCCGGGCGCGGCCCAGAGGGTCCGGGACTACCCGCACCAGTTCTCCGGCGGTATGCGCCAGCGCATCATGATCGCCATGGCGCTGGCGCTGGAGCCCGCGCTCATCATCGCCGACGAGCCCACCACCGCCCTGGATGTCACCGTCCAGGCCCAGGTCATGGACCTGCTCGCGGAGTTGCAGCGCGAGTACCACATGGGCCTGATCCTGATCACCCATGATCTGGGGGTCGTGGCGGACGTGGCCGACCGGATCGCCGTGATGTACGCGGGGAAGATCGTCGAGTCGGCGCCCGTGCGCGACATCTACAAGGCTCCCGCCCACCCCTACACCCGCGGCCTGCTGGACTCCATCCCGCGCCTGGACCAGAAGGGGCAGGAGCTGTACGCGATCAAGGGCCTGCCGCCGAACCTCATGAACATCCCGCCCGGCTGCGCCTTCCACCCCCGCTGCCCGATGGCCCAGGACGTGTGCCGCACCGACGTGCCCCCGCTCTACGAGGTCTCCGAGGACCGCGGCAGCGCCTGCCACTTCTGGCGGGAGTGCCTGCATGGCTGAGCCCATCCTGGAGGTCAGCGGCCTCGTCAAGTACTACCCGCTGATGCGGGGGATCCTGTTCAAGAAGCAGGTCGGCGCGGTGAAGGCGGTAGACGGCGTCGACTTCACCCTCGCCAAGGGCGAGACCCTGGGCATCGTCGGCGAGTCCGGCTGCGGCAAGTCCACGGTGGCGAAGATGCTGTGCAGCCTGGAGCGGCCGACGGCGGGCTCGATCAGGTTCAAGGGCGAGGACATCACGCGGTTGTCGGGCCGGGCCCTGAGAGCGGTGCGCCGCAACATCCAGATGGTCTTCCAGGACCCGTACACCTCCCTCAACCCCCGGATGACGGTCGGGGACATCATCGGGGAGCCGTACGAGATCCACCCCGAAGCCGCCCCCAAGGGCGACCGCCGCCGCAGGGTGCAGGAGCTGCTGGACGTGGTCGGCCTCAACCCCGAGTACATCAACCGCTACCCGCACCAGTTCTCCGGCGGCCAGCGCCAACGCATCGGCATCGCAAGGGGGTTGGCCCTGCGCCCCGAGGTGATCGTCGCCGACGAGCCGGTCTCCGCCCTGGACGTCTCGGTCCAGGCGCAGGTGATCAACCTGCTGGACCGCCTCCAGTCGGAGTTCGACCTCTCCTACGTCTTCATCGCGCACGACCTGTCGATCGTCCGGCACATCTCGGACCGGGTCGGGGTCATGTACCTGGGCCGCATCGTGGAGATCGGCAGGGACGCCGAGATCTACGACCACCCCACCCACCCTTACACCCAGGCGCTTCTGTCCGCGGTCCCCGTCCCCGACCCCGAGGCCCGCGAACGCCGAGAGCGGATCATCCTCACCGGCGACGTCCCGTCCCCGACGAACATCCCCTCGGGCTGCCGCTTCCGCACCCGCTGCTGGAAGGCCCAGGAGCGCTGCACGCGGGAGGTCCCGGCGCTGGCGGTCCCCGAGAAGTTCCGCGGCGCGACCGGCCCCGCGACCCACGACTCGGCCTGCCACTTCGCAGAGGAGAAGCAGGTGGTCCCGCCGGAGGCGCCGGAGCCGCCAGAGGCGACCGGAGGGCAAGGGCACGGCAACGGGCCGGGGTGACATGGCGCATCCCCGGCCCGTTTACGGCACCCGCACGGCCGTACGCTGATCAGCCTCGCGCGTCCGTATATCGGTACCGCTTCCGTGAAGTTGCCTGCGTGTAAACGCGGTTCACGGGTGTTTGCACGGTTATGCCAGTGAACGCTTGAGGAAGTCCACCTGGAGCAGGAGCAGGTTTTCCGCGACCTGCTCCTGGGGGGTCATGTGCGTGACGCCGGACAGCGGGAGCACCTCGTGGGGGCGGCCCGCGGCGAGGAGGGCCGAGGAGAGGCGCAGGGTGTGGGCGGCCACCACGTTGTCGTCGGCGAGGCCGTGGATGATCATCAGGGGGCGGTGCGGTTCGGCGGGCGAGGAGAGGCCTTCGTCGGTGACCAGGGAGTTGTGTGCGTAGGTCTGCGGGTCCTCGACCGGGTTGCCGAGATAGCGCTCGGTGTAGTGGGTGTCGTAGAGGCGCCAGTCCGTGACCGGGGCGCCCGCGATACCCGCGTGGATGACGTCCGGGCGGCGCAGGACGGCGAGGGCGGCCAGGTAGCCGCCGTAGGACCAGCCGCGGACGGCCACCCGGGAGAGGTCGAGGGGGTAGCGCTCGGCCAGGTCCTGGAGGGCCTCGATCTGGTCGTCCAGGGTGAGCGTGAAGTCGCGATGGACCGCCTTCTCCCAGGCCGGCGAGCGGCCCGGTGTGCCCCGGCCGTCGGCGACGATCACCGCGAAGCCCTGGTCGGCGAACCACTGCGAGGTCAGATGCGCGTTGTGGGCGGCCACCACGCGCGGGCCGTGCGGGCCGGCGTAGGGGTCCAGGAGGACGGGGAGGGGAGTGTCACCGGGGTAGTCCGTAGGCATAAGCACGGCGCACGGAATTCTGCGTGCGCCCCCCTGGGTGAGGGTCACCCGAGGCGACAAACCGGGAACTTCGGCATAGGACCGGACAGTCGCCGTTCGTTTTCCGTCACGCAGCACCTGGACACGGGTGCCCGGGCTGTCGAGCGTCGCGGACACCAGCACCGTCACGCTGCCGGCGCGCACCGCCGAGTGCACACCGGGCTCCTGCGACACGCGCTCCACGCCGAGTTCGTTGACCCGGTAGACGTGCACCTCGCCGGTCTCCGGGGACTCCGCCTCCTCGCCCGCCGACGCCGAGACCAGCACGTCATCGGCCGTCACGTCGAGTACCGCACGGATGTGCAACTGCGGCCCGGTCAACGGCCGTTCGCCCACCGTCAGCACTCGGGCGCCCCCCTCGTCCGCGATACGGACAAGCTGCCCGGACGGGCTCCAGCAGGGCACTCCGGCGAAAAGTTCCAGCCATGTTGGATCTTCGTCGGCGTGCACCATCCGGGTCGAACCCGTGTCCGGATCCGCCGCCAGGAACACCTGGCCGCGCTGGTCCCGCGTCTGTACCAGCAGCAGCGGCGCACCCGCCTCTGACCAGTGCACACGCGCCAGATACGGATAGCGCGCCCGGTCCCACACGACCTCGGTGCGCTCTCCGTCGAGGTCGATCACGAACAGGCGTACGTCCGCGTTCTCCGTCCCGGCCGCAGGGTACGCGACGTGTTGTGGCTCACGCTCCGGGTGGGCCGGGTCGGCGATCCACCACCGTCGCACCGGCGTGTCGTCCACGCGCGCCACCAGCAGCCGGTCCGATTCCGGCGCCCACCAGAATCCGCGCGAACGCCCCATCTCCTCGGCCGCGATGAACTCGGCGAGTCCGTAGGTGACCTGATCGGCCTCCGGTTCGGCCAGCGCCCGGTCGTCCGCGCCCTCGGCGCCCGTCACCCGCAGCGCGCCCTGGGCGACGTACGCGATGTGCCGCCCGTCCGGCGACGGACGCGGGTCGATCACCGGTGCGGGGACCCGGAGTTCGCGTGCCGTGCCGGCCCGCAGTTCGGCCGTGAAAAGCCGCCCTGACAAGGCGAAAGACGCCAACTCCAGCGCCGCGTCGGTGGCATAGCCGACGATGCCGGCCCCGCCCTCCCGACTGCGCTCCCGGCGAGCCCGCTCCTCGGGCGAGAGCTGCTCCGAGGCGCCCTGCAGCAGGGCGTGCGGATCGGCCGCCAGACGCTCGCCGCCGTCCGTCGGATCGAGGATCCACAGGGAGTTGGCCCGGTCCGTGCCGGAGCTTGAACGCAGGAACGCCACACGCGAGCCGTCGGGTGCCACGGTGAACGCACGCGGCGCGCCGAGCGTGAACCGCTGCGTGCGGGCGTGCCGACGGGGGAAGGAGTCAGCCTCGGTCGTCATACCCCGACCATATTGGCCATGCGCCCCCTTGTGCGGCCGTGCGCCGAGCGATGCGCGAGCACGGATAGTTATGATCACTACCGCTGAGTGGGTATGAACCTGCTGGCGTGTGCATGGATTTGCTCTACTGATCTACAACCGAGTGACAACCCCCATAGTCCGAACCCCCCGCGTCCCCGGGATCTTTGGAGGTGAGCCGCCGTGGCACTCTCGATTTCGGCGGTGGTGCTGCTGGCGATCATCGTCTTCCTGCTGATCAAGAAGTCAGGGCTGAAGGGCGGCCATGCGGTCGTCTGCATCCTGCTCGGCTTCTATCTCGCCTCCTCCACCGTCGCACCGACGATCAGTGAGCTGACGACGAACGTCGCCAGCATGATCGGCAGCATCAAGTTCTGACGGGCGCCCCGGCGCGGACCTCGTAGGGTGGGTCCCATGACGGAACTGCCCGCTCGGCGTCTGCTGCTGGTGCACGCGCACCCGGACGACGAGTCGATCAACAACGGCGCGACCATGGCCAGGTACGCGGCCGAGGGTGCCCACGTGACCCTGGTCACCTGCACCCTGGGCGAGCGTGGCGAGGTCATCCCGCCCGAGCTGCGGCATCTGACCGGCGCCGCGCTGGGCGCGCACCGGCGCGCCGAGCTGAGCGCCGCCCTGCGCGAGCTGGGCGTCCAGGACGGGCGGCTGCTCGGCGGCGCTGGCCGTTACGGCGACTCCGGCATGATGGGCATTCCCGACAACGAGGACCCCGCCTGCTTCTGGCAGGCCGACCTGGACGACGCCGCCCGCTCGCTCGCCGAGGTGATCCTGGAGATCCGCCCGCAGGTCGTCGTCGCGTACGACGACAACGGCGGGTACGGCCACCCGGACCACATCCAGGCCCACCGCGTGGCCATGCGCGCCGTCGAACTGGCGGCCGAAGACGGGCACCGGGTCGAGAAGGTCTACTGGAACCGCGTCCCGCGCTCCGTCGCCGAGGCCGCCTTCGCCCGCCTCCAGGACGAGCTGCCGGGCCTCCCGTTCGCGAAGAGCGCCACCGTGGCCGACGTACCCGGCGTGGTCGACGACGAGCGGATCACCACCACGATCGACGGCAGCGCGTACGCCGCCGCCAAGGCCGCCGCGATGCGTGCCCACGCCACCCAGATCGACGTGGCCGAGCCGTACTTCGCGCTCTCCAACGAACTGGCCCAGCCGCTGTTCACCACCGAGTACTACGAGTTGGTGCACGGCCGGGGCCGGCCCGGGGAGACCGACCTGTTCGCCGGCATCGCCACCGTGGAGGCGTCATGAGCACCGCCGGACGCGGCTCGATGCTGGCCCAGCCGATGCGGCGCCCCTCGGCCGGACGGATCACCGCCTACGTCGGCCTGTTCCTGCTCGGCGCGATCGTCGGGCTCGCCGGAACCCTGGTCCAGGCCGCCTGGTTCCCGGGCGGGCTGCTGCTCGCCCTCGCGGGTGCCGCCGGGCTGTTCCTCGGCGGGGCGTACGCGCTCGGCGGCCGGGCCGGGGCGGTCGCGCCGGTGGCCGGCTGGATCGTCGCCGTCGTCCTGCTCACCGCCACCCGCCCCGAAGGCGACTTCCTCTTCGGCGCGGGACTCGGCTCCTACCTCTTCCTGCTCGGTGGCATGGCCCTCGCTGTGATCTGCGCCACCCTCGCCCCCGGACGGCAACCCCACGACGGTCCTGTCCGACTTGGCAAGTGACGTACCACTTCGCCGTGCGGCGCACGTGCGAGTCCGGTGTGGGTTTCCTCAGCGGTCATGGGATACGCGCCAGACGTGCCCAGTATGGTGGTGCGCGCCGCCGAGCTGCCCGCTGAGGTCGTAACGGGCGGCGGAGCCAACCGGGAGAACCTGCCTTGAGTCGTGAAACTGACACTCCGTCCTCCGGGCCCAACGGGACCGGCGCAGCCGCATACCCCTCGGGGACGCCGCCGTACGGGACCCCCATGGCTGCCGACGCCGGTGCGGACAGGGGCCGTTCGGCCACCCAGCCCGAGGAACGCAAGACCGAGACCACGCTGACGACGCGGATCCGGATCAACATCCCCGGATCCCGGCCCATCCCGCCCGTCGTCGTGCGCAAGCCCGTCGGGGACGGCGAGGGCGCCGGGGACGACTCCGGCGCCGACCCGCGGCCGGCCCCCGCCGCCGCGATGTCCACCGGCACCGTCGAACCCGCCGCCGAACCCGCGCCGCAGGCCGAGGAGAAGACCAGCGACTGGTTCGCGCCCCGCAAGTCCGGCGCGCCCAAGGGCGGTCAGGGCGGCGGCGGCACGAACGGAGCCGGGACGCCCGGCGGTTCCGCGGCCACGCCGAGCGCCCAGCCGGGCGGTCCGGGTGGTTCTGGTGCCACCGGTGCCCGTCCCGGCGGCGGCCGCCCCGGTGGTGTGGTCGGCGCCATGAGCGTGCCCGGCGGCTCCTCCCGCCCCGGCGGTACGAACGGCTCGGGTCTGCCCAGCGCCACCGGCGGCCCCGTGGCCCCGGGGCACGGCGGCGGCACCGGCTCCTTCGACGTGACCGAGGCGCTGGCCGCGGGCCCGCGCGGCGGCTCCCGCCCCGGCGCGACCGGCGGCGGCGAACCGAGCCGCGACGACCTGCCGTACTTCGCGGAGAGCGGCGGCCAGAGCGGCTTCGGCGGCAGCGGCACCCCGGGCGCGAGCGGAACCGGCGGCCCCGGCGGACCCAGCGGCTTCAACGGGCCGAACGGCCAGGGCGGCCGCGGCCCGCAGGGCCCGGCGGGCCCCACCAGCGGCCCGGTCACCGGCGACGGACCGTTCGTCCCGCCGGCCACTCCGCGCAGCTCGCTCAGCGACTTCGACCGGGATCTGGGCGAGTCCTTCGACAGTCCGGGCGGCTACGGCGACACGGGCAGCCACCCGCTGCCCGGCGGCCCGCTCGCCCCCGGTGCCCTCGCCGGACCCGGCATGACACCCGGTACCGGCCCCGGTGGCGGCCTCAGCGACGACACCGCGATCCTCACCCCGCAGAAGCCGGCCCCCGAACCGGGCACGCCCGGCTACCGCGCCCCGGACAACGTCTCCGGGCACACCGTCACCAGCGGCATCCCGATCGTCCCGTCCGCCGGGAACGCCCCGTTCGGCTCCGGTGCGCACCCCGACGGCCCGGTCCCGCACCAGGCGCCCAAGCTGCCCGACCCGGCCCCGCAGCCCAAGGCGGCGGCCAAGCCGAAGAAGAAGGGCCGCAGCAAGCTCGTGCTGCTCGGCGTCGGCGTGTTCGTCCTCGCGGGCGGTGTCTACGGCGCCGGCCTGCTGATGAACCACACCGACGTGCCCAAGGGCACCACCGTGCTCGGCGTCGACATCGGCGGCGGCACCCGCGACGACGCCGTCAAGAAGCTCGACGAGGCCTTCGGCAGCCGGGTGAACAAGCCGCTGAAGCTGTCCGTGGGCGGGAAGACGGTGTCCCTGACGCCGGACAACGCGGGGCTGCAGTTCGACTTCCAGAGCACGGTCGGCGCGGCCGCGAAGAGCGACTACAACCCGGTCTCCGTGATCGGCTCCCTCTTCGGTCAGAAGCGGGTGGTCGAACCGGTCATGCCGGTCGACGAGGAGAAGCTCCAGGCCGCGCTCCAGCAGGCCGGCGGCGGCTCCGGCTCCGGCTCGGTCACCGAGGGCGGCATCACGTTCAAGGCCGGCAAGGCCGTGGCCGTCTACGGCAAGGCGGGCAAGGCCATCGACGCGGCCCGGTCGACCCAGGCGGTCGAACAGGCGTACCGCACGCTGGTGGAGACGGGCACGGCGATCCCGGTGACCGTGCCCTCGACCACCCAGCAGCCGACGGTCTCGAACGCCGAGGTCGACCGGGAGATGAAGGAGTTCGCGAAGCCCGCGATGTCCGGCCTCGTCCATGTCCAGACCGACGCGGCGCACAGCATCCCGCTCGGCCCCGTGTCACTGCCGAAGATCCTCGGCTTCAAGGCCGTCGACGGCAAGCTCGTGGAGACGTACGACCTCGAGGCGCTCAAGAAGGCGTACGGCGCCACGTTCGACGGCGTACAGATCCAGACCGCGACCGGGAAGCGTGGCGTTCTGCCGCAGGACGTCGTCGCCGCGCTGCGCAAGGCCCTGCTCGGCAAGACGGCGGCGGCGCGCATCGGAGTCATCGAGACCAACCCGAGCTAGCGCCACCTGGAAAGGGGCGCCCGGTGTCCGCCGGGCGCCCCTTTCCGTCTGTCACCCCGCGCGCATGACATCTGTCATCCGGCACTCAGGACCCCCGACACTGCCGCGTCCACGGCCCCCACGGCCAGCATGGTGGGCATGACAACGACAGCGGCACCGGCCACCACCACCCCGGTGGTCGGGTTCGACCAGGTGACCAAGACGTACGGGAGCGTGCGGGCCGTCGACGGGCTCTCGCTCCGGCTGTACCCGGGCGAGACCGTCGCCCTCCTCGGCCCGAACGGGGCCGGCAAGTCCACCACCCTCGACCTGCTGCTCGGCCTCAAGCAGGCCGACGGCGGCACGGTGAGCGTGTTCGGCACCAGCCCGCGCGAGGCGATCGTCGCCGGGCGGGTCGGGGCCATGCTGCAGAGCGGCGGGCTGATGGACGAGGTCACCGTCGCCGAGCTGGTCAAGCTGGCCTGCTCGCTGCACCCGAAGCCGTACAAGGCCGACGACGTCCTCGCCCGCGCGAGCCTCACGCCGATCGCCGACCGCAAGGTCAACAAGCTCTCCGGCGGCCAGGCCCAGCGCGTCCGCTTCGCGCTCGCCACCGCGGGCGACAGCGACCTGATCGTCCTGGACGAGCCGACCACCGGCATGGACGTCTCCGCCCGCCAGGCCTTCTGGGCCACCATGCGCGAGCAGGCCGACCAGGGCCGTACGGTCCTCTTCGCCACCCACTACCTCGAAGAGGCCGACGCCATCGCCGACCGCGTGCTGGTGCTGCACCGCGGCCGCCTGCTCGCCGACGGCACCGCCGCCGAGATCAAGGCCAAGGCGGGCGCCCGCCGGGTCTCCTTCGACCTGGAGGGCGAGATCGACGAGGCGGGCCTGCGCGGACTGCCCTTCCTCACCTCCATCGACGTTTCGGGCCAGACCGTCCGCATCCAGTCGTCCGACGCCGACGCGACCGTCCACGCCCTCTACGGCCTCGGCGTCTACCCCCGCAACCTCGAAGTCGCCGGCCTCGGTCTGGAGCAGGCCTTCGTCGCCATCACGGAGGCCGAGGAGGCCAAGCAGTCATGAGCAGCCTGATCAAGCTCGAACTCGCCCGCGCCCTGCGCAACCGCAAGTTCCTGTTCTTCTCGGTGATCTACCCCTCGGCGCTGTTCCTGCTGATCGCGGGCAACGCCGACTCCAGGACGAAGATCGACGGCACCGGACTCACCCTGCCGACCTACATGATGGTCTCCATGGCCTCCTTCGGCGCGCTGACCGCCGTCCTGATGGGCAACAGCGAGCGCATCGCCAAGGAGCGCGAGAGCGGCTGGGTACGGCAGCTCAGGCTGACCACTCTCCCGGGGCGCGGCTACGTCCTCGCCAAGACCGCCAGCGCGGCCGTCGTCAGCCTCCCGTCGATCGTCATCGTCTTCGTCGTCGCCGCGGCCGTGAAGGACGTACGCCTGGACGCCTGGCAGTGGCTCGCCCTCACCGGCGCCATCTGGGCCGGCAGTCTGGTCTTCGCCGCGCTCGGCGTCGCCATCGGCTACCTCGCCAGCGGGGACGCGGTCCGCCCGATTACGATGATCACCTACTTCGGTATGTCGATGCTGGGCGGCCTGTGGATGCCGACCACGACCTTCCCGCAGTGGCTCCAGGACATCGCCAAGTGGCTGCCCACGCACGCGTACGCTGCTCTGGGGCGGGCGATCGAGCAGAGCCAGGCCCCGCAAGCCCAGGACATCGCCATCCTCGTCGTCTCCTTCGTCCTCTTCGCGGGCGGCGCGGCCTGGCTGTACCGGAAGGACACGCTGAAGGCGTGAGCACGATGACGGAAGACCGGACGGCGGGGGACCCGAATCACGCGCCCGTGGGCTGGCCGCCCCGCAACCGGCGCGAGCTGCTGGTCAAGGTGTTGTGGATCGGCGTCTGGCTGGTCTTCCTCAGCTCGCCGGTCGACGACCTGATCAACGGCGGACACACCACCGGCGCCACCGTGGCCGGCTCGCTCGGCCTCGCGGCCTTCGTCGGGGTCTATCTGACGCTGGTCTTCCGTAACATCGGCCGGCCGTTCTCCCCGCGCCTCGTCCTCACCCTGGGCGCGATCCTCGGCGTTCTCGCCCCCGTGCTGGCCTACACCCTCGGCAGCGCCTGGCTCGGACTCTTCGTCTACCTCTCGGTGGCCTGCGGGGCGACCCTGCCGGTGCGGGCGGCCTACTGGGCGATCCCGGCGTCGGGCGCCGTGATGTACCTCATCGGCCTGCACTCCAACGAGAAGGAGGCACGCGGCCTGCTCCTTCTGGTGGTGCTCATCGGGTTCGCGATGACCGGGGTCGGCCAACTGGTGCGGACCACCATCGAGTTGCGCAAGGCCCGGGCCACCGTCGCCCAGCTCGCCGCCAACGAGGAGCGGCTGCGCCTCGCCCGCGACCTGCACGACCTGCTGGGCCACTCGCTCTCCCTGATCACGCTGAAGAGCGAGCTGGCCGGCCGGATGCTGCCCGACCACCCGGCCAAGGCCGCCCAGCAGGTCGCCGACATCGAACAGGTCAGCCGCCAGGCCCTGGTCGACGTCCGCGAGGCCGTCACCGGCTACCGCCGCCCCCGCCTCGCCGCCGAACTCGCCGGCACCCAGGTGGCGCTGGCCGCCGCCGGGGTGGTGGCCGAGGTGCCCGAGGAACCCGACCTCACCGGCATCCCCGAGGAGGCCGAGTCCGCCCTCGCCTGGGCGCTGCGCGAGGCGGTCACCAACGTGGTCCGGCACAGCGGCGCCGACCGGTGCGTCGTACAGGTCCTGCGCCGCCAGACCCTGGACGGCCCGGTCCTCGAACTCTGCGTCGAGGACAACGGATCCGGCGGCCCGGGCAACGGCCCCGGCAACGGTCTGACCGGCCTGACCGAGCGTCTGGAGAAGGCCGGCGGCACACTGGAGGCGGGCCGGGTCAAGCACGGGTTCCGGCTGGTCGCCCGGGTGCCTGCGCCCGCCTCGGCGGACGTAGGATCCGGGGCATGACGAGCACGATCAAGGTCCTGCTGGCCGAGGACCAGTCGATGGTCCGTGAGGCACTGGCCGCACTTCTCGGCCTGGAGGACGACATCGAGGTCGTCGCCCAGGTCGCGCGCGGGGACGAGGTGCTGGCGGCCGTCGGCGCACACGGCGTCGACGTGGCGCTGCTCGACATCGAGATGCCCGGCTGCACCGGCATCGAGGCCGCGGCCCGGGTGCACCGGGAGTACCCCGCGGTCAAGCTCGTCGTCCTCACCACCTTCGGCCGCCCCGGCTATCTGCGCAGCGCCATGGAGGCGGGCGCCGACGCGTTCCTCGTCAAGGACGCGCCGGCCGCCCAACTCGCCGACGCGGTCCGCAAGGTGCTGTCCGGGGAACGGGTCATCGACCCCACCCTGGCCGCGGCCGCGCTGGCCGAGGGCGCCAACCCCCTCACCGACCGGGAACGCGAGGTGCTGCGCGCCGCGGCCGACGGCTCCACCAACGCGGAGCTGGCCAAGGCCCTCCACCTCTCCCAGGGCACGGTCCGCAACTACCTCTCCACGGCCATCCAGAAGCTCGCGGTACGCAACCGGGCGGAGGCGGTGCGGATCGCCCGGGAGAAGGGCTGGCTCTAGGGCCTGTCCGGCGGACCCTGGGGCTCAGTTGAGCATCGCCCGGGCCGTGTGGGCCTGCTGCCGGGCCCGCCGGGCGACCGACTCGTCGACGACCTCGATCAGGTGGGCGTACGCGTCCAGCTCCTCGGCCCCCGCCACGAACTCGCCCCGCTGCACCAGCAGCTGACCCCGCTCGTAGCGCAACCGAGCCGGATGCGAGGGCAGCAGCAGGCCCAACTCCACGGCCCGCAGGGCGACATCCGACCGCTCGGGCCGGACCGAGGCCCACGCCCGGACGTTGTTCAGGATCCGCTGCACGACCTCCAGAGGCGTCGCGGGCACCAGCATCGAAGGCTGCAGCGGCGCCCCCGTGGCCCCCGCCACCAGCAGCTCCGCATCCGCCCCGGTCAGCACCTTCCCCCCGTCGAACGGATCGGCCAGCACCTGCTCCTCGGCCGCCCCGAACCCGACCACGAAGTGGCCGGGCAGCGCGACCCCGTACACCGGGGCGCCCGCCCTTCTCGCCACCTCCAGCCACACCACCGACAGCAGGATCGGCAGCCCGCGCCGGCGCCGCAGCACCTCGTGCAGCAGCGAGGACTCCAGCCGCTGGTAGTCGGACGGGGTCCCGTGGAACTCGTAGCGCTCACCCAGCAGCCGGGCCAGCGCCTGCGCCCACGCCCGCGGCCCGCCCGGACGGTACGGCAGCAGCCCGGCCAGCCGGTCCAGCTCCAGCTGGGCCGCGTCCATACCGGCCTCGTCCAGCGCCCCGTCCGCCTCGGCACCCATCAGCAGGCACAGCGCCGACAGGTCCGGCCGCTCCGACCGCGCCTCCTCCCCGAACCGCCGCCGCACCTCGGCGGACCGCTCCGGCGGGGGCGGATACGGAGGCGGAAAGTGAGGATGCCGCATGCCTGGCTCATGCCCGTCCACGGCGATCCCTACGACCGTCCGGCGCGGGTGTTCCCGGGCGCCGGGTCCTGGTGCTCGTCGCCGCTCTCCTCCGGTGCCCGGTAGTGGTGGTACGCGTGGTGCGGGGCGAAGCCGAGGTCGGCGTACAGGGCGCGGGCGGCCGCGTTGTCGTCCTCCACCTGGAGCCAGGCCGCCGAGGCGCCCTCGTCCAGGGCGCGGCGGGCCAGCGCGGCCATCACCTCGGTGGCCAGACCCTGCCGGCGCCGGGCGGGATCGACCTCGACGGCGGCGAAACCGGCCCAGCGTCCGTCCACCACGCACCGCCCGATCGCCGCCGGCGGCTCCCCGGGCGCACCGGGTACCGTCGCGAACCACACCGACGGGCCTCCCCCACTCTCGGCTTCGCTCGAGCGGGGGGACCCCCACCCGAGCACCCGCAGAGCCACCTCGGTCATCCCCTTGCGCTGGTACCGCGCGAGCCACGCCTCGTCCGCCTCGCGGGACAGCACCACCCCGGCGCCCTCGGCCCGGTCCGCGACCGGCGCCAGCGCCCCGATCCACAGCTCGGCGGTCACCTCCCGCACCCAGCCGCGCCGCTCCAGCTCCGCGCCGAGCAGCTCCTGCGTGCCCTCGGCGCCGGTCGCCGTCTGGACGTACGCGGGCAGGCCGCGCTCGCCGTACCAGCGTCGTACAGCCTCCAGGGCCGCGTCGAGGCCGAGCCCCGGATCACCGAGCGGCAGCACACTGTTGGCCCGCCGCGTGAACCCGCCGGCCGCGCGCAGCTCCCACTCGCCGAGCCGCTCGCTCTCCACCGGCCGCCACGCGCGCGCGGCGATGCGCGCCAGCTCCGGGTAGCTCGCGACCGGACCCCGGCGCCGGGCCGGTGCGGCCGGCACCACCTTGCCCGCGACCAGCACGGACTCCGGGATCCGGACACTCCGCCCGTCCCGCCGTGTGATCATGAGCACGCCGTTGTCCCATGATGTGAGAACACCCACCGTGTCGGTGAACTTCTCCTCCGTCACCCCAGGTTCGCTCAAGCGCCGCACGGAGACCCGTTTGCCCACGTCAGCAGCGGTGATACGGACCTCGAGGCGTCCTTTCGCCGAGAATTCCACTGGTCAGTTCACCCCTCCTGTATGGATCATGCCCCGGAACGGAGATACTAGGGGCGGGCATCGACGACGCCGCGCTCCCGCGCGCCCAGGCGGCGGAGCCTATGGAGGCCCGCCAGCGCCCTATCGAGGAGGAACGACAGCGTGACCTACGTCATTGCGCAGCCTTGTGTCGACGTGAAGGACAAGGCGTGCATCGAGGAGTGCCCGGTCGACTGCATCTACGAGGGCTCCAGGTCCTTGTACATCCACCCGGACGAATGCGTCGACTGTGGTGCCTGTGAGCCGGTCTGCCCGGTTGAGGCGATTTTCTACGAGGACGACACTCCGGAGGAGTGGAAGGACTACTACAAGGCGAACGTCGAGTTCTTCGACGAGCTGGGCTCTCCTGGCGGTGCCAGCAAGCTGGGGCTGATCGAGCGGGACCACCCCTTCATCGCCGCGCTGCCGCCGCAGGCCTAGTGACCGTTTGAGCGGCCCAGCGGCCCGTAGCCGCGCCGCCTCGGTCCCGTGCGGCCCGATCGCCTTGATCGCCGCCGTACGGGACCGAGGCGTTTGCCGTACCGACGAAAGCGAGCAAGACCCGTGTCCGCAGTCTCCGACCGCCTTCCGACCTTTCCCTGGGACAAGCTGGAGCCGTACAAGAAGACGGCCTCGGCGCACCCGGACGGCATCGTCGACCTGTCCGTCGGCACCCCGGTCGACCCGGTCCCCGAACTGATCCAGAAGGCCCTTGTCGAGGCGGCCGACTCGCCGGGCTACCCGACGGTCTGGGGCACCCCCGCGCTGCGCGACGCGATCACCGGCTGGCTGGAGCGCCGCCTGGGCGCCCGCGAGGTCACCCACCGCCACGTCCTGCCGGTCGTCGGCTCCAAGGAGCTGGTCGCCTGGCTGCCGACCCAGCTGGGCCTCGGCCCCGGCGACAAGGTGGCCTACCCGCGCCTGGCGTACCCGACCTACGAGGTCGGCGCCCGCCTGGCCCGCGCCGAGTACGAGGTCTACGACGACCCGAGGGACCTCGACCCCACGAACCTGAAGCTCCTCTGGCTGAACTCGCCCTCCAACCCCACCGGCAAGGTCCTCTCCAAGGACGAGCTGACCGGCGTCGTCGCCTGGGCCCGCGAGCACGGCGTCCTGCTCGTCTCCGACGAGTGCTACCTGGAGCTGGGCTGGGAGGCCGACCCCGTCTCGGTCCTGCACCCCGACGTCAACGGCGGCTCCTACGACGGCATCCTCGCCGTCCACTCCCTCTCCAAGCGCTCCAACCTGGCCGGCTACCGCGCCGCCTTCGTGGCCGGCGACCCGGCGGTCCTGGGGCCCCTCCTGGAGATCCGCAAGCACGGCGGCATGATGACCTCGGCGCCGACGCAGGCGGCGGTGGTGGCGGCCCTGGGCGACGACGAGCACGTCCGCGTCCAGCGCGAGCGCTACGCGGCCCGCCGCACCCTCCTGCGCGAAGCGCTCCTGCACCACGGCTTCCGCATCGAACACAGCGAGGCCAGCCTCTACCTGTGGGCGACGCGCGACGAGTCCTGCTGGGAAACGGTGGCCCACCTGGCCGACCTCGGCATCCTGGTGGCACCGGGCGACTTCTACGGCGAGGCGGGCGAGAAGTTCGTACGCGTGGCCCTCACGGCAACGGACGAGAGGGTCCGAGCAGCGGTAGCCCGCCTGACGGCGTAGCCACCGCCGTAGGCACGCGAAAGCCGACGGGGCCCAGGAACTCCTGGACCCCGTCGGCCGTCAAAGCCAGCCGCTCAGCCGCCCAGCGGCAGACCCTTCGTCGGCAGAGACGACGTGGGCAGCCCACCCTGGGTGAGAGACTCCGTCGGCAGCCCACCCTTCGTCACGCTGGACGCGGTGTCCCCGAGGGCACCCCCCGCGGTCCCGGCCGCGTCCCCCGCGGCCTTCTGCACCTCGGGCGTCGTCTTCTTCACGGCACCGCCGCCGGTCTTGCCCGCGGTGTGCGCCGCGTGCGTGACCGCCTTGCTGCCCGTGTCACCCGCGAGACCGGTGACGTGCTGGGTCGCACCGTCGACGGTGTTGCCGGCGCTCGCCGCGTCCAGGGCGGTCAGACCACCGAGGTTCGGGGCGGCAGCCGGCAGGTTCGTGGCCGCGCCGGCAGAGCCGGCCGCACCGACCCCGGCGGCCGCTCCCGCTGCGACGAGCAGCGCGGCACGAGCGATCCGGCGGGTCAGAGGGAGGGACATGATGCTCCATTTCGACGGGTGGAGAACGGTGAATGTGTCCGAGTCGGACGCCGTGACTACCGCTCGAAGCCGACGAAGGTTGCGGACGCCAAAGGTAAAGAATGGATAACGCATCGCATTATCGGTTGTGGATAAAAACGGGCAAAGAGCGCCGCCGTGCAACCCCGCAGAATCCTTACAGCCCTTGATTTCCAAGGGATCCGGAAATCAGGCCGCTGCTCACAGGAAATCGCGCCCATCCCGAAGCCGCACAACCCGGCCGAGTGAGCCCCCGCACTACTGTCCGGTCACGATCCGGACCGCCCCCGCGGCCTTCTCCGCCCCCGCGGCCCCCTGCGTGCCGGTCGTGCGCCAGTCGCCGCCGTTGCTCCCCGCGGTCCACTCCCGCCCCGCGTACGCCACCCGCTGGATGTGCAGCTGCGAGGAGTTGGCCACGGCCCAGTGCGCCAGCTGCCAGCCCCGCTCCCGCTCGTCGCGCCCGGTGGCGTCCGTCCTGCGGCCCTCGGGCACCGGCACGGTCACGGTCCGCCCGTGCGCCGTCGCGGTCACACTCGGGGACGGCGACGGCGACGGAACCTCCGTACCGCCCACCACCGCCCCGGTCTCCTGCAGCGCGTCCCGCCCGAAGTCCCGCACCAGCGCGGCCCGTACCGCGTCCGGCCCGGTCGCCTCGGCGGTGGTCTCCGGACGTCCGTCGCAGGTCAGCGTGGCCGCAGCCTGCCCGGTCAGCGCGGCCGCCAGCAGCGTGGCGTCCGGCTCGTGCTTGGCGTACGCCTCCGGATAGCCGCTGCGCTGCACCCGCTGCGCGGCCACCGTCAGCGGCAGGTCGGTGTAGTTCGGCACCCTGGCCAGGTGCGCGTAGAAGATGCCCGCCGCGTACGCCGGGTCCATGACCTGCTGCTCGGTGCCCCAGCCCTGCGAGGGCCGCTGCTGGAACAGGCCCAGGGAATCCCGGTCGCCGTGCTGGATGTTGCGCAGCCCCGACTCCTGGATGGCGGTCGCCAGCGCGATGGTCACCGCCCGCTCGGGCATGCCCCGCCCGGTGCCGACGGCGGCGATCGTCGCCGCGTTCACCGCCTGCTCGGGCGTGAACTCGTAGGACGCCCCGTCGCCCGTTGCGGAGACCACCTTGCAGCCTCTCGCACCCCCGCCTCCGGTGACGTACTGCACCACGAGATAGGCGGCGACGCCGCACAGGACCAACAGGGCCGCACCGATACGGAGGAGGCGGCCGCGGCGCTTGGGACGAGTGGGGGACGGCTCTGGCACGCGTACAAGGTACTGGAGCCCTCCCCGGCCCTCACCCCGGGTCCACCGAGCGCAGCGCTCACAGGACCGCGCGTGAGGGCGCGCTAGGGTCGAGGCCATGGCCGACACCTCGCTTGACCTCACGCTGGATGCCGCCGCGCTCACCGCGCAACTCGTGGACTTCCCCTCCGAGAGCGGTACCGAGAAGCCCCTCGCGGACGCCATCGAGACCGTCCTGCGCGCGCTGCCGCACCTCACCGTGGACCGGTACGGCAACAACGTGATCGCCCGGACGAACCTGGGCCGCGCGGAGCGGGTCATCCTGGCCGGCCACATCGACACCGTGCCCATCGCGGACAACGTGCCGTCCCGGCTGGACGAGGACGGCGTCCTCTGGGGCTGCGGCACCTGCGACATGAAGTCCGGCGTGGCGGTGCAGCTGCGCATCGCGGCCACGGTCCCCGCGCCCAACCGCGATCTGACCTTCGTGTTCTACGACAACGAGGAGGTCGCCGCCGAACGCAACGGCCTCAAGCACGTCGCCGAGGCCCACCCGGAGTGGCTGCGGGGCGACTTCGCGGTGCTGCTGGAGCCCTCCGACGGCCAGGTCGAGGGCGGCTGCCAGGGCACGCTGCGGGTCCTGCTGAAGACCACCGGCGAGCGCGCCCACTCGGCGCGCAGCTGGATGGGCTCCAACGCCATCCACGCGGCGGCCCCCATCCTGGCCAAGCTGGCCTCCTACCAGCCCCGCTACCCGCTCATCGACGGCCTGGAGTACCGCGAGGGCCTGAACGCGGTCCGCATCACCGGCGGTGTCGCGGGCAACGTCATCCCGGACGAGTGCGTGGTGAGCGTCAACTTCCGGTACGCCCCCGACCGCACCGAGGAGGAGGCGATCGCGCACGTCCGCGAGGTGTTCGCGGACTGCGGTGTGGAGGAGTTCGTGGTCGACGACCACAGCCCCGGCGCGCTGCCCGGCCTCTCCCACCCGGCCGCCGCGGCCTTCATCGAGGCGGTGGGCGGCACCCCGCAGCCCAAGTACGGCTGGACGGACGTGTCCCGTTTCTCCGCGCTCGGTGTTCCGGCCGTCAACTACGGTCCCGGCAACCCGCACTTGGCGCACAAGCGCGACGAGCGGGTCGAGGTGGCCAAGATCCTGGCGGGCGAGGAGCGGCTGCGCAGCTGGCTCACGGCGTAAAGGTTCCCGTACGCCGCTTCATGGCGGACACGCATACGTCCCCCCTCCGTAACCCGCGTAGATCTACTCTGAGATCGAACTACCGGCAACCGGAGGGAGCGCACATGGCTACCGGAAACCCCGAGGGGAAGAAGCAGCCGCCGGACGAGCAACGGCTCGGCCCGGTCCTCCGACGGCGCAGCCAGGTCACGGCCAGTACGACCGACCAGCGGCTGCTGGACGCGGGCGGGCCCTCCGACTGGGTCCACACCGACCCCTGGCGGGTCCTGCGGATCCAGTCGGAATTCATCGAGGGCTTCGGCACGCTGGCCGAACTTCCCCCCGCCATCAGCGTGTTCGGCTCCGCGCGTACGCCGGTGGACTCGTCCGACTACGACGCGGGGGTGCGGCTGGGCCGAGGGCTGGTCGAGGCCGGCTGGGCCGTCATCACGGGCGGCGGGCCCGGCGCGATGGAGGCGGCCAACAAGGGTGCGCTGGAGGCGGGCGGTATCTCGGTGGGCCTCGGCATCGAGCTGCCCTTCGAGCAGGGGCTGAACCAGTACGTCGACATCGGCCTCAACTTCCGGTACTTCTTCGTCCGCAAGATGATGTTCGTCAAGTACGCGCAGGGATTCGTCGTCCTCCCGGGCGGCCTCGGCACCCTCGACGAACTCTTCGAGGCCCTCACCCTCGTCCAGACCCAGAAGGTCACCCGCTTCCCGATCGTCCTCTTCGGCAGCGAGTACTGGGGCGGCCTGGTGGCCTGGCTGCAGAACACGCTGGTGGCCCAGGGCAAGGCCTCCGAGAAGGACCTGCTCCTGTTCCACGTGACGGACGAGGTGGAGGAGGCGGTAGCCCTGGTCTCCAAGGAGGCAGCCCGCTAGCCCCACCCCCGGGGGCTCCGCCCCCGGGGTCAGGCCAAGCCGCGCCTGGCGACCGCGGGGGCCCGATGGCCGGCGATCGACGCCACCATCTCGAGTACCTGGCGTGTCTCGGCCACCTCGTGGACCCGGTACACCTGCGCACCCAGCCACGCCGACACCGCCGTGGTCGCCAACGTCCCGATCAGCCGTTCCTTCACCGGGCGGTCCAAGGTCTCGCCCACGAAGTCCTTGTTGGACAGAGACACCAGTACCGGCCACCCCGTGGCGACCATCTCGTCCAACCGCCGCGTCGCCTCAAGGCTGTGCCGCGTGTTCTTCCCGAAGTCGTGCCCCGGATCGATCATCACCGACTCCCGAGGCACCCCCAGCGAAACGGCCCGCTCGGCCAGCCCCACGGTCACCTGAAGGATGTCGTCCATGACGTCGTCGTAGGTCACCCGGTGGGGACGGGTACGCGGCTGCACACCCCCCGCATGCGTGCACACCAGTCCGACCCCGTACCGCGCGGCAACCTCCGCGAGCCCCGGATCGACCCCGCCCCACGCGTCGTTCAGCAGATCCGCCCCCGCCTCGCACACCGCCTCGCCGACCTCGGCCCGCCAGGTGTCCACACTGATGATCACGTCCGGGAAGCGCCGCCGTACCTCCGCGACGAACCCGACCGTCCGCCGCGCCTCCTCCTCGGCCGTGACCTCCTCGCCCGGCCCGGCCTTCACCCCGCCGATGTCGATGATCGCGGCTCCCTCGGCCACCGCGTGCTCCACGCGCGCGAGCGCCGGCTCGTCGCGGAACGTGGCCCCCTGGTCGTAGAAGGAGTCCGGGGTCCGGTTCACGATCGCCATGATCACCGGCTCGTGAGGCCCGAATTCCCGCCTGCCCAGCCTGAGCATCCGCTGTGACCTCTCCTAGAACGTCCCGCAGTACGGCCGCCTGCGACCCTAACTGTCAGACTCGCATGGCACGATCGGAGCCTGACAGATTCAGCATCCGGCCCAGCGTCGGGCGCAAGGAGCGTGGGGACCTCAGCGATGGTTATGTTCTTGTTCCTGGTCGTCGCCCTCGCCGTCGTGGTGGGCGCGGTGACACTCGCCGTGGTGGGCGGCGGTGAGAGCGCACCGCTCCCGGAGGTCGCCCCGGAGCGGCTGCAGGACCCGCTGCCCCCGGACCGCCCGGTCCGCAGGGCGGACGTGGAGAGCCTGCGCCTGCCGATCGCCCCGCGCGGCTACCGCATGGCCGACGTCGACGACGCCCTCGGCCGCCTCGCCGCCGAGCTGGCCGAGCGGGACGCCCGTATCGCCGACCTGGAGTCCGCGCTGGCCGGCGCCAGAGCGGCCGCCGCGCACGCCCGGCTGGACAAGCCCGGCCACGAGGAGCAGCGATGAGCGACGGGGCCGCCCTCGCCGGGCCCGACGGCGCGCTGCGCTGCCCGTGGGCCCTGTCCACCGAGGATTACGTGTCGTACCACGACGAGGAGTGGGGCCGCCCGGTCCACGGCGACGACGCCCTCTTCGAGCGAATCAGCCTGGAGGCCTTCCAGTCGGGCCTGTCCTGGATCACGATCCTGCGCCGCCGCCCGGGCTTCCGCACGGCCTTCGCCGAGTTCCGGATCGAGAAGGTCGCCGCCTTCACGGACGAGGACCGCGAGCGGCTGCTGGCCGACCCGGGCATCATCCGCAACCGCGCCAAGATCGACGCGACGCTCGCCAACGCGCGCGTGCTCGCCGACTGGGCGGAGGGCGAACTGGACGAGTTCATCTGGTCCCACGCCCCCGACCCGGCCGCCCGCCCGGCCCCGAAGACCCTCGCCGACGTCCCCGCGGTCACCCCGGAGTCCACGGCCCTGTCGAAGGCGCTGAAGAAACGCGGCCTCAGATTCGTCGGCCCGACGACGGCGTACGCACTGATGCAGGCGTGCGGGCTGGTCAACGACCACCTGGAGAACTGTGTGAGCCGGACCAGCCCAGCCGCCCGCTAGCCGCTCAACGGCCCAGGTACTTCGGCTTCTCCTTGTTCACGAAGGCCTGCACCGCGATCGTGTGGTCCTCGGACCGCCCCGCCCTCGTCTGCAGCTCGTCCTCCTTCTCCAGCGTCTCGGCGAGGGAGTGCGTCATGCCGTAGGCCACCGCCTCCTTGATCGCCGCGTAGGCCACGGTCGGGCCCTCGGCGAGGGCTCGCGCGACCTTCTCGCCCTCGGCACGCAGCTCGGCGGCCGGCACCAGGCGGTTGGCGATGCCCAGCTCCAGCGCGTCCTGGGCGCTGATGCTGCGCGGGAAGAGCAGCAGGTCGGCGGCGCGGCCCGGGCCGACCACCCGGGGCAGCGTCCAGGAGATGCCGGAGTCCGCGGTCAGCGCGACACCCGCGAAGGAGGTGTTGAACGCCGCCGTCTCGGCCACCACCCGGTAGTCGGCGGCGAGCGCGAAGCCGAAGCCAGCCCCGGCCGCGACCCCGTTCACCGCGGCGACCACCGGCTTCGGCGCCTCGGTCAGCGCCTTCACGATCGGGTTGTAGTGCTCCTTGACCGTGCTCATCGTCTGCCCGGACCCGGTCTCCCGGTCCGCCACCAGCAGCCCGATGTGCTCCTTGAGGTCCTGGCCCACACAGAACGCGCGGTCGCCGGCGGCGGTCAGCAGGATCGCCCGTACGGCGGTGTCCCCGGCCGCGGATTCCGCCGCCTCCCGGAGGGCGACCTTGGTCGCGATGTTCAGCGCGTTCATCGCCTCGGGGCGGTTCAGCGTGATCGTCGCGAGTCCGTCGCTCACCTCGTAGAGCACGGTGTCGGCCATGGCGCATCCCCTCCGGTGTCCTCGCTGGTGACGTACCGCTCAGTACGTCGTGTCCGAAGGACAGCATGGCGGAGATCGCCGTCCGAGGGCCGGACCCGACGTGTGACCTGCGTCAAAGAAAACCGGAGCGGAGTCGCTCCGAGGGCGTCCGCGGGGCGGCGCAGTATCGCAGCCACATCCCCGAATTGAGTGGTTTTGCTCGCGCGCGTTGCCCAAGCGATGCCGACTGATGTTGGTCATCGGGTCCTGAGATGCGGGATAATGGCTTGGAAGCAATGTGTTCGATGCCGGTGTCGCGTGTCCGTTCCGGATTGCGCGTGCCCTCCCGGGGCCGTCGGCAGACGATGAGCTGGTTTCAGGAAGGGGAACGAGCATGGCGGCCATGAAGCCGCGGACGGGTGATGGCCCGCTCGAGGTGACCAAGGAGGGGCGGGGCATCGTCATGCGCGTTCCGCTCGAAGGCGGCGGTCGACTCGTCGTCGAGCTGACCCCTGACGAGGCCGAGGCCCTCGGCGACGCGCTCAAGAAGGTCGTCGTCTGACGCGCCCGCGATCCAGTCCTTCCGGCTGCCCCGGCATCGTATGCGGTGCCGGGGCAGCCGCGTTCCCGAGCCCCCGCGTCCCGCCCGTCACCGCTTGACGGCGCACAGCAGACCGTCGCCCACCGGCAGCAGCGACGTCACCAGCTCCTGGCTCTCCCGCACCGTGCGCAGCAGTTCACGCAGCCGCAGCACCTCCGTGGGCTGCGGTCCCGAGTCGACCGTACGGCCGTTGGCGAATATGCCCTCGAAGACGACCAGGCCACCCGGACGCAGCAGGCGCAACGATTCAGCGAGATAGTCCGAGTACTCCAGCCGGTCCCCGTCGCAGAACACGAGGTCGTAGCCGGCGTCCGCGAGCCGGGGCAGCACGTCCAGGGCCCGGCCGGGGATGAACCGGGCCCGGTTGCTGGCGAAGCCGCATGCGCGGAAGGCCTGCCGGGCGAACTGCTGGTGCTCCGGCTCCGGGTCGACCGTGGTGAGCACCCCGTCGGGGCGCATGCCGTGCAGCAGATGGATTCCGGACACCCCGCAGCCGGTGCCGATCTCCGCGACCGCCTTCGCGTCCACGGAGGCGGCGAGCATGCGCAGCGCGGCGCCCGTGCCGGGCGACACCGAGCGCAGCCCTGCCTCCCGGGCGCGGTCCCGGGCCCAGTGCAGCGCTTCGTCCTCGGCGACAAAGGCGTCGGCGAACGCCCAGCTCGTCTGCCGGTTGCCGGTAATGACCCTCTCCTGTCCCCGTGGTTGCCTCGGCGTGACTGTATCCGTTGGCACCGGGAACCCGCAGATGGGACTGGGCGTTTAAAGGGTTGAGCCGGTGGCCCGGGACGCGACGGGGGGTAGAAGGTGGATCAGGACGCCGAGCACATGCTGACGCAGCCGTATGAGCCGTATCAGCGCGTATCAAATTCTCGTAAAACCGCTTATCCGGAGCTAACGGGCGAGGTGGCTATGGTAGGGGCTCCACTGGACACCACCAGAGCCGACAGGGGAGGTGCGGCCGCGCCCGGGGACCGGGGAGGAGTGCTGCGGCGCTTCCTCGGATCGGCGGGCAGGCCGAAATCCGTGACCGACACCGCTGCTGACAGCCACTCCGCCCGCTTCGCCGCGGGCGAGACCCAGACCGCGACCTTCTCCACCGACGCGGACGGGCAGGCCTGGACTCCGCCCACGTGGGAGGAGATCGTCAGCACGCACAGCGGCCGGGTCTACCGACTGGCGTACCGCCTCACCGGCAACCAGCACGACGCCGAGGACCTCACCCAGGAGGTCTTCGTCCGCGTCTTCCGCTCGCTGTCGACGTACTCGCCGGGCACGTTCGAGGGCTGGCTGCACCGCATCACCACCAACCTCTTCCTGGACATGGTCCGGCGCAAGCAGCGCATCCGCTTCGACGCCCTCGGCGAGGACGCGGCCGAGCGCCTGCCCAGCCGTGAGCCCACCCCGCAGCAGGTCTTCAACGACGCCCACTTCGACGCGGACGTCCAGCAGGCCCTGGACACCCTCGCGCCCGAGTTCCGCGCCGCCGTCGTCCTGTGCGACATCGAAGGACTGTCGTACGAGGAGATCGCCGCGACCCTCGGCGTGAAGCTCGGCACGGTCCGCTCCCGTATCCACCGCGGCCGCTCCCAGCTCCGCAAGGCCCTGGCCCACCGTGCGCCCGAGGCGCGCAAGGCCGAGCGGCGCTCCTTTGTGGCCCGTGTCCCCGCTCTGGGGGGAGGGGGCGCGACCGCGTGAGTGGATCCCGACCGAAACCTGCTCCGGCGCACTTCGCCGAGCAGCACCTGGGAGACCGACTCTCCGCCCTGGTGGACGGAGAGCTCGGTCATGAGTCGCGTGAGCGCGTCCTCGCCCACCTGGCCACCTGCGCCCGGTGCAAGGCGGAGGCGGACGCCCAGCGACGCCTGAAGAGCGTCTTCGCGGAGGCGGCCCCGCCGTCGCCCTCCGAGAGCTTCCTGGCCCGCCTCCAGGGCCTCCCCGGGGGAGGTGACCCCGACGGCGACGGCACCTCAGCGCCCGGGGGCGGCCTCTTCGGGCGAGACCCCGGGGCCGGCGTCTTCGGCACGAGCCGCGGCGAGCGCTTCGAGTTCGGCTACGTCCCCGCCTCTTCCGCCCACTCCGCCGCTCCCGAGGAGCGCGGTTTCCGCATCCATCCCGTCGGCCGTCCGGACGCCGACCGGTCCGCCTCGCGCGGACTGCGGTTCGCGGCGGCCGCCGCCGGCGCGGTGTCGCTGGCCGCGCTCGCCCTCGGCGGCGTGACCACCGCCATCCCCGGTGACCTGGCCGCGGACGCCCGCAGCGGCTCCGGCAGCGGCAACGTGGCCCCGACGCGTTCGGCGGGCACGGGCGCGGCGACGCCCGACTCCCAGCGCCGTCGCGCGGTGGGACCGCTGCTCGCCCAGGGCAGCAGCCTGCTCGGCCAGACCTCGGTCGCGCCGACCTCCATGTCCGCGCCGCTGGTGCCCGGAGCGCCGGCCCCGGCCACGGGTCAGGTCCAGGACGCCGTGCACGAGCTGACCGCCCCGGTGGTGGCGGGCGCGGCCGCGGTCTCCCCGCTGATACGCCCGCTGAGCGAGATCACCCCGTTCTCGCTGACCCCCGGGTCCGCGTCGCCCCAGGTGACCGGCCCCGGCCTGCTGTCCGCCCCCGTCCCCGACACCACCTCCGCCTCACCCTCCCCTCAAGCGCCCTGACCTGCCTCTTCGCCCGGGCCGTCGAACCTGGTTGAATCCTGTGAACCGTGCCCGCGGCGTTGACCCGGGCACGGAGTCGACGTTCCGCGGCCACCGCCGACGCGCGCGGCCGCGGCCAGCCGTGGGGAGAGCATGAACGAGGGGAACCCGACGTCCGTCCCGCCGGGGGAGCAGGCGGAACACGGGGAGCAGACGTCGACGGGGGAAGCACCGGCGAGACCCACCGACGGCGACTTCGAACTGGCAAAGCCGAAGCCTGCGGCGGCTGTTTCGGGCGGCGCCGGGGCGGGCGGGGCGGTGAGCGTGGGGGCTGAGTCCGGCGCGGTTGAGCCTGTTGCGACTCAGCCTGTCCTGGCTGAGCCTGTTGCGGCTGAGTCCGGCGCGGCTGAGCCGACCGGGGCGGGCTCCGCCGTCGTACCGCCTGCCGAGCGCCCCAAGCCCCTGCACGACCCCGACCCTTACAGCACCCCGCCCTACGGCGAGCCGGGCCCCTGGGCACCCGCACCACCGGTCCAGCACCCGGCCGCGACAGCGGCGCAGGGCACGGCCGGACCGGCACCGGGGCCCGCACAAGGTCCGGCCGCTTCGCAGACACCGGCTGCTCCGCAAGTCCCCGCCGCATCGCAAGCACCGGTACTTCCACATGCACCGGCCGAGCTGCATACACCGCCCGCTCTGCAGACACCGGCCACCCTGCAGGTTCCCGCCGCTCCACAGGCACCGGGATCTCCGCAAGTACCGGCCGCCCCGCAGGCACCGGCCGCCGCACAAGCGCAAGCTGCTTTGCAGGTACCCCAGCCTTCACAGTTGCCGGCGCAGGCAGCCCCGGCCGCGCCGGGGCACATGGCTCCGGCTTCGCCCGCCCCCGCGGACCCGGGTGCGCCCCCGTCGGTGGATGCCTCGGTATCCGCGCCGGGCGCGCCGTCGGTGTATGCGCCGGGGGAGCTGCCCGATTCGGCCGCGGCGGCCGCGCCGGAGCCGGCCGCCGGCCCCTGGCAGCGCTACGACCCCTGGGCCGCGTCCGCCGCCGGGCTGCAGCCCCTCGTGTCCGGGCCGCTGCAGCAGACCGGTGCGGCGGTGCCCACCGAGCAGCAGCGGCGTAAGCGGGGCAGGCGGCTGCTCCTCGTGTGGACCCTGCTGGTCGCCGTCGTCTCCAGTGGCATCGGCGGGCTCGCCGGCGCCTATGTCGAGCGCGAGGGCGTGGGCGACGTACATCTGCCGCAGGCCGGAAAGGTGCCCGCCGGACGGGCGCCGGACAGTGTCGCCGGGATCGCCGCCCGGGCGTTGCCCAGCGTCGTCACCCTGCACGTCCGCGGGGCGGACGAGGCGGGCACCGGCACCGGCTTCGTGCTCGACGCCCGCGGCCACATCCTCACCAACAACCATGTCGTCGAGCCCGCCGCGTCCGGCGGCGAGATATCCGTGACGTTCAGCAGCGGCGCCACCGCCAAGGGGAAGGTCGTGGGCCGCGACAGCGGATACGACCTGGCCGTCGTCCAGGTCACCGGCGTCCACGGGCTCACCCCCATGCCCCTCGGCAACTCCGACGACGTCCGGGTCGGCGACCCGGTCGTCGCCATCGGCGCCCCCTTCGACCTGGCCAACACCGTCACCTCCGGCATCATCAGCGCCAAGGAACGGCCCATCACGGCCGGCGGCGAGAAGGGCGACGGCAGTGATGTGTCGTACGTCGACGCGCTGCAGACCGACGCCCCCATCAACCCGGGCAACTCCGGTGGCCCCCTCCTCGACTCCCGGGCCCGGGTCATCGGCATCAACTCCGCCATCCGCTCCGCCGCCGACGGCACGGACTCCGGGACCGGACAGGCCGGCTCCATCGGCCTCGGCTTCGCCATCCCCGTCAACCAGGCCCGTCGGGTCGCCGAGGAACTGATCAACAACGGCCACGCCACCCACCCCGTCATCGGCGTCACCCTCGACATGGGCTACACCGGTGACGGCGCGCGGATCGACACCAAGGCCCGGGACGGCGGCCCCGCCGTCACCAAGGGCGGCCCCGGCGACCGGGCAGGCCTGCGCGCGGGCGACGTCATCACCGAGGTCGACGGACAGCGCGTCCACTCGGGCGAGGAACTGATCGTGAAGATCCGTGCCCATCGGCCGGGCGACCGGCTGCGTCTGACGGTCGAACACGGCGGCACCCGGGAGGTCTCACTCGTGCTGGGCGCTTCGGACCAGAACTGACAGAAGTCTCACCTCGGGACGGTACCGGTCTGCCAGGTGCGGCGGGTACCGTTGAGCGACCGAGAACATCGCAATGGGAGCGTCAGGTGTTCAATGACATAGGACCACTCGAGCTGGTGACGATCATCGTGCTCGCTGTGCTCGTCTTCGGTCCCGACAAGCTCCCGAAGGTCATCCAGGACGTGATGCGCACGGTCCGGAAGATCCGCGAGTTCTCGGAGAGCGCGAAGCAGGACATCCGCAACGAGCTGGGTCCGGAGTTCAAGGACTTCGAGTTCGAGGACCTCAACCCCAAGACGTTCATCCGCAAGCAGCTGGACAACGACGAGCTGGGGCTGAAGGAGATCCGCAACGGCTTCGACCTGAAGAAGGAGATGGCCGAGGTCACGGACGCCGTCCACAGCCGCGACACCGAAGCTTCGTCTTCGTCTTCTTCCTCGTCTTCCTCCTCCTCGTCCGGCGGGCGTATCGACATGACCAAGAAGCCCGAGGACACCGGCAAGGACGACCGTCCGCCGTTCGACGCGGACGCCACCTGACCGGACCCGACACGCGCATCCGGCGGCGGACGTGACGCGTTTCATAGCGCGCACCCGCCGCACACGGCGCGAACAGGGCTTCTGCACGACCCACGCGCCGGGCGCTTTCCCTGCTGCTCTCAGCGGTGTGGATATGCTGCCGAGTTGTTGTGCGGACCGGACGAGTACGCCCGAAGGGGGGCGGGCCGCCCCGGTCCGACGAGAGCGAGGAGGCGTCCGGGCACATGGAGACGACGAGTCGGGTGGGCGCGCAGGCGCCGGCCGCGGAGGGCGGACAGCAGCTCCCCTCCGCCCGGCGTACGGTCGACGGCTACCTGCTGGCGCCCTTCCCGTGGTACGGCCTCGACGAGGCGTTCACCGGGCAGCGCTGGCTGATGCAGGTCGGCACGGCGGCCGACGGTGCCGTCGAACACGGGTCGATCGGTCACGGTGACGAGCCCTCCGTACGCAACGAGCACGTTGCCGCGTCCGCGGACGAGCCCAGGGAGAAGTTCGCGGTCGTGGTGACCGTGGCGGCGAACCCGTCCCGGCGGAGCGCCGACGGTACGGGTCTGCTGGAGGCGACGTCGGTGTCGTCGGCGGCGTGGCTGGCGGGGGTGGGGCTGCTGTCGTTCACGTGGCCGGGGCAGATGGACCACAGCCTCCGTGACGACTGGCTGGAGCAGCAGACGGAGACGGCGTGGGCCCTGGCCGATGACCTTGAGGGCCCCGAGTGGTCCACGCTCTCTCTTCCGGTGGACGGGGTGCCCATGCCCTTCCACTACCGGGAGTCGGAGTTCGGGTGGGTGCTGGCCGGTTCCACCGCGGAAGGTGTGCATGTGGGGGCGTACGGGCGGGGGATGAGCGCGTACGGGCTCGGCTTCGCCATGATCAAGGACATCTCGACGTACGCCTGAGGGCCGCACCGCCCCGCGCTCTTACGACGCGGGGCGGTGACCAGCTTGTGGCGCGGTCCCTCAGCGCTTGAGCAATTCCTTCAAGATGGTCACGACCACCGCCATCTGGGCGAGAAGCCAGGCGACCTGCCCGGAGAGGCCGCGTAGTCGGTGGATCGACAGCAGCAAGGCGAAACGACTGGGCCAGTACTGCCGTTCCTCGCTCAATGTCGATGTATCCAGCCAGAGACTGGTGAGCGTCAGGATGAGGAGCGTGAGCACGGAATACAGGACCAGCATCCTGGGGGCCACGTCGGTGTATCGGTTGAGCAGAGCGCCCAGAAGGGCCGGCACGGCGTAGGCGAAGGCGAGGCTCCATGCGCGGGCTGTACTGCGACGGCCGGGTAGCAGACGCCACACGGCGCCGAGGACGAAGCCGAGGCCGGCCCATGCCGTCTGATAGGCGATGAACCCCGCGACGACGCTCGGAATCGCAGTGGGTTCAGTGCTGAGTTGCTCCCCGTTATATAGGTCCGTCATCTCCAGATAGAGAAGGGCGACACTGGCCGGAACTCCGAAGCAGAACGCGAGGCGTGCGGCCCGCACCGCATTGGACCACCAGTGGGCCTCTGGCCCCCAAGCCAGGGCGACGTCCAGAATGGAAATCTGGTCGGGTGGATTTTTCTTGAGGCATCGCGAAACCAGCCACTGGCGTAGCCCGCGCAGCTGATCCTCCAATTGCTCGGAGGTGACGCCGCTGGCACGCCCCTGGTCCAGCAGTTGCATTTGATGGTTGAGGTTGCGGTATTGATGGGCTTTTTCCAGCAATTCACTCCGCTTATTGATCCCTGACGTGTGCATGTAAAATAGATCTCCCATCTGGCCCAGTACCGACCACCGTCGCCCCGCGGCAAGGACCGCGAAGAGTGAGATGATGTTCAGCGCGAACCAGATGCCGTACTGCGCGTTGTTGCTGGCGAATTTTGCACCCCTCATCCCTACGCTCAAGGCAAATAGCGCGGCGATCAGCAGAAGATCGGGTTTGTCCGGCCCCAAGGGAATGTTCTCCATTTTACGGGCGGCCTGAGTCCGTTGGATCGTGAAGCGAAAGTGCAGCATGGCGAGGAGTGCAGTACCCGCCAGAAACCAGCTGTAGGTGTAGATCCAGGTGAGGTCAGTGAAGGAGAAATTCGCCAGATAGTGATTGACGTATTTTTCGTGATTTGCGGCAAGGTTTGCGTCGCTGAGCCAAGCGGCCCGTTTCCATTGATTTTCGAGTGTCCAGCGGAGACACCAGAGAAGGCCACCTGCGACCATCCCCAGCAGGGCTGAGACGGCTGTGACGCAGAGAACCGGCGCTTTGTCCCACTTGCTGATCCAGCGAGCGGGGACCAGTCCTCCTTCGCGCGCGAAGCGCCATGCCCATGCGGCCATCGCGGCCAGCCACAACCACACCGTCGCCAGGCCCATGAGTACGTACCCGACCTTGCCGGACAGTGGCGTCGCCTTCGTCTCCAGGCCCTGCGGCAGGCCGAGGAGCTTGTGGCCGAGGATGACCAGCATGCCGATCGCCGCCACGACCGAAGCGAACCCGATGACGGCGTATGCCTGACGGCGCCGGTGGCCTTTCGAGCCGTCGGACTCGTCGGTCCCGGCGTTCGGGGCTGTGGGTGACGCGCCGCCGTACCAAGGGCGGGCGACGAGGGTCAGGGTCAGGCCGGCCGCGATACAGATGAGCGTTCGTTCTCGCAGTTTGACGAGTGGTGGGTCATGGAGGAACAGAAGCAGTGTCAGGGCGACCGCCCCGCTCAGCAGGGCCCACTGCAGAACCGATGGTGCGAGGCCTTCGCCGCGCCCTCCTCGGAAGCCGCCGACTCGCCACCTGGATCCCGGTGTCCCGAACGCAGGAGACGCATACGGACGTTGAGCGCGGAGCGCGGCCAGTGCGAGCACACCGGAGGCGAACGCCCACCACGTGGCAATGCCTGCTGGTTTCCAAAGTGACTCATCCCAGCTCAGGGCCAAGGACCTCTGCCATGGCAGATCGACTTCGATGCACCGGTACTCGTGGGGCTGCCCCGGCCGGACGGGGTGCGCCACCGGGCAGAGGTGCTCGAGCGGCTGAGTGGCCCACACCGCCTTGGTCTTGTCGGCAAACCATGGCTGCCCATAATGTTTGAATTTGAGGCCACCTAGTTCAGCCATGACATTCCAGCGCGCTTTTTGCAGCGTCGACGGCCGGAGGATGACCTCCCATGTATCTTTCTTTTTCTTGTCCCTTGTGATCTTCCAGGGGCCGAGCCCTAAATCCCCGTGCCCCTTGATCCAGGTGTAGGAACTGTACGCCACCGTAACCTTGTCCCCGTCGGCGGTGGCGACTGGATCGTCGTTGCGCCATTCAGTGGAGTGAAGGGAATTATCTGATCCGCGCAACAGACAGTGCATCGCTGTCCGGTATTCGGGGGATTCCGCGCTGAATGTCAGCTGGCTTGCCATGCTCCATTCCCGCACAGGCACCTCGACGGTCATGTCCGAAGAGACCTGGATGTAATGCCTGCCATGCTGGCGGAAGTGGATCGTCGCGTTCACCGTGCTGGAGTCGAGCTGGTCCTCTCGGCAGGCGTCATGACCACTCTGCCGCGCCTCCGCAGGAGCACACCCCCACCACATCACCGCCAGGACCACCAGCGACAAAAGCCGCCACCACCTGATCTCCCTCAATGCTCCAGCACCTCCTCCCCGGAGAATTTAGACACACGTTCCACGGGTCACACTCAGGCGCACTGGAGGGGTCCGAACAACCCACCCCTTCGCCCCAGTCTCCGGAATTGCAGGAAAACAGTCAGTGGCTGATAATGGAATCCGATGACCGTCAACCGTTTGACGGAGGGATTATGGCCGACATAAACGTTTCCGCTCCGAGAACGTCGCTTCCCCGCTTCGAGGAAGCCGAGGCGCTGGGTCCCCAGGACGCGGAGTTCGTCCGGGACCTCGTGGCGGTGCTGGCCAGACACGGGAACCTGAACCGCTTCGGCCTGTGCCTGTTGCACGATCATTTCCCGCTCGCCCCCGACGAGGTGCTCGTGGAGACGAACGACTCCAGAACGCGCACGCTCCACGCTCAGGTGGAGAAGGCGGACGCCACACGGCACACCAAGGCCTCGCAATGGCGGTTCTTGCCGCATGCCCAGGGCGGACAGGGTGCGGAACCCGACGACGGCACCTACCAGGTGCTCCAGCTGTGCACCACGCTGGACCTGTGTCCGGGGCGCGAGCACGAGGGCGACGACTGACCGCAATCAGAGAAGGGCATACGGCGAGGGGCGCCGTCGGTGAAAGACGGCGCCCCCTGGCACAGAGACTGTAGAAGCCTCAGCAGCCTCAGAACTTGTTCCTCGGCGTGATCCCCAGCGACAGCCCGGACAGCCCCCGCTGCCGCCCGCCCAGCTTGCCCGCGATACTCCGCAGCGCCGACCCCGCCGGAGACTCCGGGTCCGTCAGGACCACCGGCTTGCCCTCGTCGCCGCCCTCGCGGAGGCGGACGTCGATGGGGATGTTGCCGAGGACCGGAACCGTCGCGCCCGTCGTGCGGGTCAAGCCGTCGGCGACCATCTGGCCGCCGCCCGTGCCGAAGACGTCGACCATCTCGCCGCAGTGCGGGCAGGGCAGGCCGGACATGTTCTCGACCACGCCGACGATCTTCTGGTGGGTCTGGACGGCGATGGCGCCGGCCCGCTCGGCCACCTCGGCGGCGGCCTGCTGCGGCGTCGTCACGACCAGGATCTCGGCGTTCGGGACGAGCTGCGCGACCGAGATGGCGATGTCACCCGTGCCGGGCGGCAGGTCGAGGAGGAGGACGTCCAGGTCGCCCCAGTACACGTCCGCCAGGAACTGCTGCAAAGCCCTGTGCAGCATCGGGCCGCGCCACACGACGGGGGCGTTGCCCGGGGTGAACATGCCGATGGAGATGACCTTCACGCCGTTCGCGGACGGCGGCATGATCATGTTCTCGACCTGGGTCGGACGGCCGTCCACGCCCAGCATGCGCGGCACCGAGTGGCCGTAGATGTCGGCGTCGACGACGCCCACCTTGAGGCCGTCGGCCGCCATCGCCGCCGCCAGGTTCACCGTCACCGAGGACTTGCCGACGCCGCCCTTGCCGGAGGCGACCGCGTACACCCGGGTCAGGTTGCCGGGCTTGGCGAAGGGGACCTCGCGCTCGGCCTGGCCGCCGCGCAGGGCCGCCGCCAGCTCCTTGCGCTGCTCGTCGCTCATCACGTCCAGCGTGACGTCGACCCGGGTGACGCCCTCGAGCCGGGAGACCGCCTCGGTGACGCGCTGGGTGATCGTCTCGCGCATGGGGCAGCCGGAGACCGTCAGGTACACGGTGACCGCGACCGCGCCGTCCTCCCCGATCTCCACCGATTTGACCATCCCCAGTTCGGTGATGGGTCGGTTGATCTCGGGGTCGTTCACCGTCGCCAGTGCCTCGCGCACCGCGTCTTCCGTAGCCATAAAGACGATGGTACGGCGCGCCGAGGGGCCTGCGGGTAGCCCCTCAGCGGTCGTCTGCGTCACGTCCCGGCGACCGTTCTGCCCGTTCCGCCGGGAATACGACATGGCCGTCGTGGCGCCGTCGCTCCTCCAGCTCCTTGACCACGTCCTGCAGCTCGGAGCGGATCCAGTCGCGGGTGGCGACCTCGCCCAGGCCCAGGCGCAGCGCGGCGAGCTCCCGGGTCAGGTACTCGGTGTCCGCGATGGACCGCTCGTTCTGCTTGCGGTCCTGTTCGAGGTTGACCCGGTCGCGGTCGTCCTGCCTGTTCTGCGCGAGCAGGATCAGGGGGGCCGCGTAGGAGGCCTGCAGGGACAGCATCAGGGTCAGGAAGATGAACGGGTAGTTGTCGAAACGCAGGACGGCCGGCGCGAAGATGTTCCACACCACCCACAGGATGATGACGACCGTCATCCAGACGATGAAGCGTCCCGTGCCCAGGAAGCGGGCGATCTTCTCCGACAGCCGGCCGAAGGCCTCCGGGTCCCACTCGGGCAGGAACCGGCGCCGGGGCGGGCGCGGCTGGTCCAGGCGGGGCGTGCGGGGCCGGGTGGCGGCCGTGGCGCCCACCGGGGTGCGCTCACGGGTGCTCTCGCGCTCAGGAGCCATGAGTACTCGCCCCCTCGCTCGCCGCTCCGTTCGCCGCCCCGTTCTCCTCGTTCAGATGGAACTCCGTCTCCCGCCAGTCCTCGGGCAGCATGTGGTCGAGTACGTCGTCCACGGTCACCGCCCCGAGCAGCGACCCGGACTCGTCCACGACGGGCGCGGCGACCATGTCGTACGTGGCGAAGAACCCGGCGACGACGGGTAGCGGGGCGTCGGGATCCAGGGGCTGCAGGTCGTCGTCGACGAGCGAGCTGACCAGGGTGTACGGGGGGTCCCGCAGCAGGCGCTGGAAGTGGACGGTGCCCAGGTACTTGCCGGTCGGGGTCTCGTCGGGCGGCCGGCAGACGTAGACCTGGGCGGCGAGGGCGGGGGAGAGGTCGGGGTTGCGGACCCGGGCGAGCGCGTCGGCGACGGTGGCGTCCGGCCGCAGCACGATCGGCTCGGTGGTCATCAGACCCCCCGCGGTGTGCTCCTCGTACGACATCAGGCGCCGCATCTCGGCCGCGTCGGCGGGCTCCATCAGGCTCAGCAGCCGCTCCTTGTCCTCCTCCGGGAGTTCCGAGAGCAGGTCGGCCGCGTCGTCGGGGTCCATGGCCTCCAGGACGTCGGCCGCGCGCTCCTCCTTCAGCTTGCCGAGGATCTCGATCTGGTCGTCCTCGGGCAGCTCCTCCAGGACGTCGGCGAGGCGGTCGTCGTCCAGGGCGGCGGCGACCTCGGCGCGTCGCTTGGCGGAGAGGTGGTGCAGGACGTTGGCGAGGTCGGCGGGGCGCAGCTGCTCGAAGGTGGCCAGCAGGCTCTCGGCGCCCTGCCCGTGCTCCTCCAGGGAGAAGCCGGTGACAGCGGACCACTCCACGGTCAGCGTCTCGCCCTTGGCCCGCCGGAAGGCGCCGCCCTTCTTCCCCTTGCGGACAAAGACGCGGTCGACCTCCCAGTCCCGGCGGGCGGGCAGCTGCTGCAGGGACACGTCGAGGACGGTGACCTCCTCGCCGGTCTCCACCAGCTTCACCCGCCGGTCCAGCAGCTCCCCGAAGACCAGCCGCTCGGTGGGCCGCTGCTCGAAGCGGCGCACGTTGAGCACGCCGGTGGTGATGACCTGCCCGGACTCGATGCCGGTCACCCGGGTCATGGGCAGGAAGATACGGCGCCGGGTGGACAGTTCGACCACCAGCCCGAGGACGCGCGGGGGGCGTCGCCCGACGCGCAGCATGACGACCAGTTCGCGTACGCGACCCACCTGGTCGCCGGTCGGATCGAAGACGGGGACCCCGGCGAGGTGCGAGACGAAGATCCGGGGGGCGCCGGCTGCCATGGCTGTGCTTCCTTTGATCGCATTGCGTGGGAATTGCTGTTTTCTGCCCGCTCGCGTGCGCTTCAGGCTAGCCCGTACCGATCGGATACGCCCTGGTGGGCGGTCCGGACGGACTGGCTCCGCCGGGCGGGCGGGCCCCCGGTACGCTGCGGTACGCCGCTCAGGACTCGTCAGAAAGGCAGCGTCACCTGTGACTGCGATTCCCCAGGGCCGTACCCGCCGGACCGCGCTGGTGAGCGCGGCATGCGCACTGGCCGTGACGGGGGCGATGGTGCTGACGGGGTGCAGCAGCGACGACCCGGACGCGGGGACCAACGGGGTCGGCAAACTCGCCCCCGACCGCATCCAGGCGAAGACGCGGGCCGCGGCGGTCGCGGCGCCCGCGCTACGACTGTCCGGGACCGTGGTCACCAGCGGCCGTACGTACAAGCTGGACATGCGGCTGAAGGCCGACGGCGGCACCGGCTCGGTCACGTCCGAGGGGGCGACGTTCGGGCTGCTGCGGGTCGGCGAGCAGCTGTATCTGAAGGCCGACGCGGACTTCTGGAGCCACGGCGGGGACACCGGGGCGGCCGGCAAGCTCGACGGCAAGTACGTCAAGGTGCCGCAGGGCGATCCCGCGTACAAGAAGTTCAGCGGTTTCACGGACAAGGCTGTCCTCCTCGACGGTCTGCTGACCCTGCACGGCAAGCTGGCGACGGACGGCCACCACGACCAGTCCGGCACCCGCACCATCCGCATCACCGGCGACGCCGGCTCCGGCGGCACCCTCGACGTCTCCCTCCAGGGCCAGCCGTATCCCCTGCGCCTGGTCCGGGCCGGCAGCGCAGGAACGCTCCGCTTCTCGGACTGGGGCAAGGACTTCACCGTGACCGAGCCCGCGAAGTCGGAGACGGTGGACTACGGCAAGCAGCTGCCGACGTCGTAGGTCACCCGAACCCGCCGCGGCGGTGATCGGCCACGATGTACGTGTCCGGCGGGGCCGAACCCTGCTCGGCCCCGGCCGTTACTTCTTCCGGCGCTTGGCCAGCAGCTTCGGCAGCCCCGCCGGGATCGGCTGACGCGTCGTCGCCGGGGACGGCAGGGGACGTGACGCCAGGCTGTCGGAAGGCAACGTCGCCACGGACCCCGTCGGCACCAGGCGGAGCACCCGGCACTCGCGCGCCCAGCGCCCCGGCATCTCCTCGCCGTCGGGGGCGTTCAGCCGCTTGCCCTTCAGCTCGGCCACCGTCGCCTCCCACTCCGGTGAGCCGGCGGCCAGCTCGGACACGGTCGCCGGCCAGCTCACCAGCCGGCCCCCCTTGTCCTTGCTGCGCACGGTCACCTCGGCCGAGCCGCCGTCGGTGAGACCGGGCAGCGGCTGCTCTCCGGGCCCGTCGCCGACCAGGCACACCGCACCCTCGTGCCACACGTGCCACAGCGCACGCGCGGCCGGGGCGTCGGCACCCTTGACCCAGATGAGGCCGGACTTCTTGCTGGCCTCCTCGATGAGGGCCAGGTCGAGCAGCTCGCTTGTCATGCGCCCAGCCTATCCAGCCCGCTCACAGCCAGCCGTTGCGCTTCAGCGTGCGGTGGATGCCGAGACACAGCGCGACCGTGATCCCCATGATCACCGGGTAGCCGTACTTCCAGTGCAGCTCGGGCATGTACTTGAAGTTCATGCCGTACACCCCGCACACCATCGTCGGTACGGCGATGATCGCGGCCCATGCGGTGATCTTCCGCATGTCCTCGTTCTGCGCGACGGACGCCTGCGCGAGGTTGGCCTGGAGGATGGAGTTGAGGAGTTCGTCGAACCCCAGCACCTGCTCCTGGACCCGGGCGAGGTGGTCGGCGACGTCCCGGAAGTACTTCTGGATGTCCGGGTCGACCAGCCGCATCGGCCGCTCGCTCAGCAGCTGCATCGGCCGCAGCAGCGGAGCCACCGCCCGCTTGAACTCCAGGACCTCACGCTTGAGTTGGTAGATCCGCGCCGAGTCCACACCACGCGAGACCCCGCCCCGGCGGCCGGGCGAGAAGACCTCGGTCTCCACCTCGTCGATGTCGTCCTGCACCGCGTCGGCGACCGCGATGTACCCGTCCACGACGTGGTCCGCGATGGCGTGCAGCACGGCGGAGGGGCCCTTGGCCAGCAGTTCCGGGTCGTCCTGCAGGCGGTGCCGCAGCGCCCTGAGCGAACCCTGCCCGCCGTGCCGGACGGTGATGAAGAAGTCCCGGCCGGTGAAGCACATGACCTCGCCGGTCTCGACCACTTCACTGTTGGCGGTGAGCTGGTCGTGCTCGACGTAGTGGATGGTCTTGAAGACGGTGAAGAGCGAGTCGTCGTACCGCTCCAGCTTGGGCCGCTGGTGCGCCTGGACCGCGTCCTCGACGGCCAGCGGGTGAAGCCCGAACTCGCTTGCGATACCGGCGAATTCCGCCTCGGTCGGCTCGTGCAGGCCGATCCACACGAACCCGCCGTCGCGGCGCACCAGCCGCATCGCCTCCTGCGGGGTCAGCGGCTTGGCGCTCTGGACACGGGCGCCGTCGCGGTAGACCGCGCAGTCGACGACGGCCGACGGGGTGCCGGGGGCGCGCGTGGTGTCGTACGACGCGCTCGTGCTCGTCTGCTTGCGCAGCGAGACACGGGACGACGGACGGACCACGGCGCGCAGGTCGCGGATCATCGACATGGGCAGGCTCCTTCGCAGGCGGGCAGCGAAAGCGCACGGCAAGGGGTGGAACTACCCGGAATGGGGACGTCCTGACTACACATGTTTGGCACGTCCACAAAGCGGGGAGCACCGCACCGTTGCGGTGGCGACTTCGCTACTGATGCAGAACTGATTCAGGTCAGACAGATCAGGCAAAGCGAAACGAAGTGCTCTTCCGAACGAAGACGCGAACAGGAAGGCGGCAGCCAGCCGGGAACTACATCAGCAGCCGGAAGAGCGAGTGGTACTACCAGGTCGACTTCGATCCATGACAGCCCCACCTCCTCCGGCCGGTCCCTCGTAAGGGAGTCTCATCGGCGTCGGGACTTGATAGCGACGCTTCTGCGTGCTGCCCCGAACCACCGGCTCAGCGTAGCAGCAGCCCTTGGTGTCAAGTCGCCGCTTTGCCCGCTACTGACGAGTTCTATGCTCACCGCATGGTTGATGTTCTTCCTCTGGTCGAGGCCCGGTTGACGACCGCGCTGGGCGAACCGGACGCGCGCGCCGCGGTCACCTTCCTCGGTACGGACCGCATCGAGGTGCTCCGTTTCCAGGAGGGGGACGTGGTCCGTTACGCCTCGCTGGGCATGTCCGCGCACCCCATGACGGACCCCACGGCGATGCTCGCCGACCCCGTCAAGGGCCCCCGCGCCGAGCTGGTCCTCTCGGTCCGCGCGGGCCTCGCGGAGACCGACAAGGTGCTCCGTCCGCTCGCCGTACTCGCCGCGTCCCCGCAGGTGGAGGGTCTGGTCGTGACCCCCGGCGCCTCCCTGGACGTGGGCGATCCGCTGTGGCCCGGCGCCCCCTTCACCTCGGTCCTGGTGGGCGAACCCGGCGGGCTCGTCGAGGATCTGGAGCTGGACGATCCGATGGATCCCGTACGGTTCCTGCCGCTGCTGCCGATGACCCCGAACGAGGCCGCCTGGAAGCGGGTGCACGGTGCCCAGGCCCTTCAGGAGCGCTGGCTCGCGAACGGCACGGACCTGAGGGACCCCGCCCGCAGGTCCGTCCCACTCGACTGATCCGGCAGTGACCGATCTCACCAACACAAGGCGGGATTCGGCCAGTTGGCAAAGGCGGTGACACCGTCCTCGGTGACGTGCGCCGTCTCCAGCTCTTGGGCCTCGTGAGGGATGTGGATGTCGGTCCACTCCAGGCCATGCCGAGGCCGAGCGCGGACTGGTGGAGCAGGATCGCGGAACGAGCAGATAGTTGATGTATGCGCACAGTTAGTTAGGCGAGCTAATTAATGTAAGATACATCCGGTTTTCCCTGGTGGGGTGGGGACATGCGTTCCCCCCGGACGGGTGATCGTCCTTGACGTGGGCCGGTCCGGGTAGGACCGTGGAGCCCTATGAGGGGCGAACCCAGTTGCCCGAAGTGTGGTGGCCGGGTCAGGGCTCCCGGACTCTTCGCCGATTCCTGGCAGTGTGATGTGCACGGGACGGTGTATCCGCTGCAGCCCGTGATCCCGCCCAGCGTCGAGGCCCTCGGTGTCGTGGTGCACCGCGCGCAGGTCCCGGTGTGGATGCCGTGGCCGCTGCCGGTCGGGTGGCTGTTCACGGGCGTGGCCTACGCGGGGGACGACCGCGGCGGTGGCCGTGCCACCGCGGTGGCGTGCTCCGGCCCCGGACCGCTCGGCGGCATGGGTGAACTGATCCTCGTCGCCGAGGAACTCGGCGTCGGCCTGGGCGCGCGGTACGCGGGCATCGACGGTCCCGACCCCGGGGCGTTCATGAACGTCGAGAAGCCCCCCCAGGCCAAGGTCCTGGCCGGCGGCCGCCCGACCCCGCTCTGGCACGTCTATCGCGCCCCCGACGACCGTGCCGTCTTCGCCGGTGAGGCGCTTGGGATGTGGCTGTGGGCGGTGCTGTGGCCCGAGAAGTCAGGGCTGCTCATGTACGACGAGCTGGTGCTGACGGATCTGCGGGATGCGGGGGCGGAGCTGGATCTGGTGCCCTGCGGAGCGTTGTCGCCGCGCTTGCTTCAGCCGTAGCGCCTACTGGCGTGGGGGTGCTGTTGGTGGCGGGTGCGGGTTGTCGTGGGCTGGTCGCGCAGTTCCCCGCGCCCCGGGGTAGGTTTCAGTAGGGGGCGCTTCATGGGTTCGGGTGTGACAGTCGGGCCCTGAAACACCGCTATCCTTAGGTGTCCCCTTCCGTCTCGTCACCGCCTGGAGTCTGTGTCGTGCGTATCGATCTGCACTGCCACTCCACGGCCTCTGACGGTACGGACACCCCGGCTGAGCTGGTGCGTAATGCCGCTGCCGCTGGGCTGGACGTTGTCGCGCTGACCGACCATGACACCACTCGTGGGTACGCCGAGGCGATCTCCGCGGTGCCCGAGGGGCTCACCCTGGTCACCGGGGCCGAGCTGTCCTGCCGTATCGACGGCATCTCCATGCACATGCTGGCCTACCTCTTCGACCCCGAGGAGCCCGCTCTGCTCGCCGAGCGGGAGCTGGTCCGGGACGACCGGGTGCCGCGGGCCCAGGGCATGGTCGCCAAGCTGAACGCGCTGGGTGTGCCGGTCACCTGGGAGCAGGTCGAGCGGATCGCCGCCGGCGGTTCCGTGGGGCGTCCGCATGTCGCGACCGCGCTCGTCGAGCTGGGCGTGGTGCCCACGGTGAGCGACGCGTTCACCGAGGAGTGGCTGGCCGACGGCGGGCGGGCCTTCGTGGAGAAGCACGAGACCGACCCCTTCGAGGCGATCCGGCTGATCAAGGGCGCGGGCGGCGTGGCCGTCTTCGCGCACCCGGCCGCCGCCAAGCGCGGCCGCACGGTGCCGGAGTCCGCGATCGCCGAGCTGGCCGCGGCCGGTCTGGACGGCATCGAGGTCGACCACATGGACCATGATGTCGACGCCCGGGAACGGCTGCGGGGCCTCGCGAAGGAGCTGGGGCTGCTGGTCACCGGGTCCTCGGACTACCACGGCAGCCGCAAGACCGTGTCGCTCGGCGAGTACACGACGGACCCCGAGGTGTACGGGGAGATCATCCGGCGGGCCACCGGCGCGTTTCCCGTCCCGGGCACCGGCGGGATCTGACGCTCAGATCACCCGCCCAGCCCGTTTCTCTTCTCTCCGCAAGGCCTGTACTTCCCCATGTTCGACGTCGCCGTCTTCGGCTCCCTGTTCCTGACCCTTTTTGTCATCATGGATCCCCCCGGGATCACCCCGATCTTCCTCGCGCTGACCGCGGGGCGCCCCGCCAAGGTGCAGAAGCGGATGGCCTTCCAGGCCGTCTGTGTGGCGGGCGGGGTCATCGCCACGTTCGGTCTCCTGGGCCACCAGATCCTGAACTATCTGCACGTCTCCGTCCCCGCGCTGATGATCGCGGGCGGTCTGCTGCTTCTGCTGATCGCGCTCGACCTGCTCACCGGCAAGACCGATGAGCCCAAGCAGACCAAGGACGTGAACGTCGCCCTCGTGCCACTGGGCATGCCGCTGCTGGCGGGGCCCGGTGCCATCGTGTCCGTGATCCTGGCCGTGCAGAAGGCCGACAGTGTGGCCACGCAGGTCTCGGTGTGGTCCGCGATCCTCGCGATCCATGTCGTGCTGTGGCTGGTGATGCGTTACTCGCTGCTGATCATCCGGGTCATCAAGGACGGCGGCGTGGTCCTCGTGACGCGGCTCGCGGGCATGATGCTCTCCGCGATCGCGGTGCAGCAGATCATCAACGGTGTCACTCAGGTGATCCGGGGGAGCTGAGACGTGGGCTCGGCTCCCCCGGAAAGCTTGAGTGGCGGTCCGCGTTACGAGGCCGGGGTCTCGGCCGGGCGGATCCACAGGCGCTGTCCGACGGCGGCGGCCTGCTGAACGATCCGGTTGACGGAGGCGGCGTCCACGACGGTGCTGTCCACGGTGGTGCCGTTGACCTCGTCGAGTCGCATGATTTCGAAGCGCATGGCTTCTCCCTTCGTCTGGTCATCCTCCTGAGGAGAACTACTGGTGTGTCGTGCTGTCGTAGGTAGTCAACGGGCTGCGTGTTACAAACATTCCCTACGCTAAAGAAATTTTTCGAACGTCTAACTACTGACCGGTAAGCGCTGTCCGCGGGACTGGCCGGGATCAGTTGTGTTCGCAGCGTGACCGCCGGGACAATGGAAGCGATGAACGACGACCTGGCGGCCCTCGCCGCCCGCATCGACCACACCAACGAGCTGCTGCAGCGCATGCTCGCCGAGGTGGCGAAGACGCCCTCGACCCACGCGATCTTCGTCGACGCGGGCTATCTGTATGCAGCGGCGGGCCGACTGGTCGCCGGGACCGAGGACCGCCGGGCCTTCGACCTCGACGCCGAGGGCCTGATCGACGCGCTCATCGACAAGGCCCGCACGATCTTCGCCGACAGCCGGCTGCTGCGCGTCTACTGGTACGACGGCGCCCGGCGCCGCATCCACACCGCCGAGCAGCAGTCCATCGCCGAACTGCCCGACGTCAAGGTCCGCCTCGGCAACCTCAACGCCAACAACCAGCAGAAGGGCGTCGATTCGCTGATCCGGTCGGACCTGGAGTCCCTGGCCCGCCACCGCGCGATCAGCGACGCGGCCCTCCTCGGCGGCGACGAGGACCTGGTCTCGGCGGTGGAAGCGGCCCAGGGCTACGGCGCCCGCGTCCACCTGTGGGGCATCGAGGCACCCGAGGGCCGCAACCAGGCCGAGCCGCTGCTCTGGGAGGTCGACAGCCAGCGCACCCTCGACCTGGAGTTCTTCAAGCCGTACGTCTCCCGCCGCACGGCCGCCGCCTACGAGGCCGTCACCGGCACCCGGCCCACCCGTGAGGACGTCCGCTTCGTCGGCGCCCAGATCGCCGCGAAGTGGCTGTCCGCGCGCGGCCGCGAGGCCCTGGTCGAGCTGCTCCCCGGCCACCCCTACCTGCCCGGCTCCGTCGACCAGGACCTGCTGGTCGAGGCCGAGGGCCTGCTCCAGTACTCCCTACGCGGCCAGGCGGACCTGCGCCGCGCCCTCAGGGACGGCTTCTGGGAGCATCTGCAGGCGCTGTACTAGTTCCTCGTACTGGTTCCTCGTACTGGTTTCGCGTACTAGTTCCGCGTGGGGGTGTCGTCCCAGAAGTCGGCGATCGCGCGGGCCGTGGCGAGCGGGCGGTCCGTGTTGGGTGAGTGCTCGGCCCCGTCGATGACGGACCGCCGCGCCCCCAGTCGCACCGCCATCTCGTCGAGCAGCGGCAGCGGCCAGGTGTCGTCCAGTGAGCCCGACAGCACGTGGAACGGCATTGGTACGGCGGCCAGTTCGGCGACACGGTCCGGCTCGGTGCACAACTCACGTCCCGTGGCGAGCAGTTGGGCGGGCTTGTTGCCCAGCCAGCGGCGCCGCAGGTCGTCCCGGCCGACCAGGCCGCCGTCCAGCTTGCCCGTGGCGGTCTCCTCGGGCGGCTCCATCGCCTGCATCGCGTCCCACACCTCGGCCATCGTCATCACGCCGAGCGCGTCCCGCAGCAGCTTCACGCGCTGCTGCTGGGAGACCGAGATCTGCGCCGGGCCCGAGGCCATCAGGGTGAGGGAGCGGAAGGGGGAGCGGTCGATCAGCACGGCCGCACGTGAGATCTGCCCGCCGAGCGAGTGCCCCAGCAGATGCACCGGTGTCCCGATCGCCGCCGCCTGCGCCAGCACGTCCCGCGCCAACTCCTCCTGCGCGTAGGCGGATTCGTCGTGCTCGGGCCCGTCCGACTCGTACTGCCCGCGGCCGTCCACGGCCACGGTCCGGTATCCGCGCTCGGCCAGCGGCACATGCAGCGGATTGAAATCCTCCTTGCTCCCGGTGAACCCCGGCAGCAGCAGCGCGACGCCCTTCGGCTCGACCCCGTCGGCCACGGGCGCGTCGACGACGGCGAATTCACCGCGCGCGGTGCGCAGGGAGTACGCGCGGGCACCGGGGGGCGGGACGAAGGTGGCTGGCCTGCTCATAGGGAGAGGCTATCGGGCGGGGTGCGGGCGGGGCGGGGGAGGGAGGCGGGCGCGGGGGGAGTTGGAGGAGAAGGCCGACGGCCCGGTCCCACAGAGGTGGGCCGGGCCGTCGGGTGAGGCGGTTGTGCTTGTCTTGCCGGTGGGCCGTCAGGCCTCGGTGGCCTCCGCGGCCGCCGTCGCCTTCCGCGTCCGGCGCGGCCTCGGTGCCGCCTCCGTGGCCTCGGTCGCGGGCTCCGCGACCTTGCGGGTACGGCGGCGCGGCTTGACCTCCGGCTCCTCGGTGGCCTGCGCCGGAATCTCCGGAACAGCCGCCGCGGCAACGGCCTTACGGGTCCGCCGTACCTTGGGCGCGGCGGCGGCCTCGACTCCGTCGACGACAGGCTCGACGGCGGCGGCCGCCTTGCGGGTGCGGCGCGGCTTGGCCTCCGCTTCCGCTGCTTCCGGGGCGGCAGCCGTCGCCTTGCGGGTGCGGCGGGGCTTGGCCTCGGTGGCCTCGGCGGTGTCCACGGCAGCCTCGGCGGCAGCGGCCGTCTTGCGAGTCCGGCGCGGCTTGGCCTCGACCTCGGCCTCCACCGCTTCCGGAGCGGCGGCGGCGGTCTTGCGGGTGCGGCGGGGCTTGGCCTCGGTGGCCTCGGCGGTGTCCACGGCAGCCTCGGCGGCAGCGGCCGTCTTGCGAGTCCGGCGCGGCTTGGCCTCGACCTCGGCCTCCACCGCTTCCGGAGCGGCGGCGGCCGTCTTGCGGGTGCGGCGGGGCTTGGCCTCGGTGGCCTCGGCGGTGTCCATGGCAGCCTCGGCGGGCGCAGCGGCCTTGCGGGTGCGGCGGGGCTTGGCCTCGGTGGTCTCCGCCGTGTCCACGGCAGCCTCAGCGGCGGGGGCAGCGGTCTTGCGAGTCCGGCGCGGCTTGGTCGCCGGGGCGGCCTCGTCCGTGCCCTCGGCCGTTGCGACTGCCGTTTCGGCGGCCGGCTCGGCCGTCTTGCGGGTCCGGCGGCGCGGCTTGGCCTCGGTGGCCTCGGCGGTGTCCACAGCAGCCTCGGCTGCGGGCGCAGCGGTCTTGCGGGTGCGGCGGGGCTTGGCCTCGGCCACCTCGGCGACAGCCTCGGGCGCGGCCTCCGTCACCGGAGCCTCGGCCACCGGAGCCTCGGCCACCGGAGCCTCGGCCACCGGAGCCTCGGCCACCGGAGCCTCGGTCACCTGGACCTCGGCTGCCTCCGCCGACCTGCGGGTGCGGCGTCGGCGCGGCTTCTCCGGGGTCTCCAGTGCGGCCGGACCCTCCGCCGTGTTCACGGCGGCCTCGGGGGTCGCGGTCGCGGCAGTGGCCGCCACCGCTTCCGACGGGGCTCCGCCGCGCGTGCGGCGACGGCGGCGCGGGGTGCGGGTCGCCGAGGGCTCCTCCGCGGCGCCGGTCTCGGCGGCGGGCGCCGAGGCGGTCGTAGCGGGGGAGGCGTCCAGCGGGGCACCGCTGCGGGTGCGGCGGCGACTGCGCGGCGTGCGCGCCGGGCGCTCACGCTCGGCCGTGGCGGACTCGGCACGGCCATCGCGGCCGCCCCGGCCACCGCGACCGCGCGCACCGCGGCCACCGGTCTCGCCCAGGTCCTCCAACTCCTCCGCGTCGAGCCCGGCGCGGGTGCGCTCCGAGCGCGGCAGAGTGCCCTTGGTGCCCTCGGGGATGCTGAGGTCCGAGAATAGGTGCGGGGAGCTGGAGTACGTCTCCACCGGGTCGTTGAAGTCCAGCTCCAGCGCCTTGTTGATCAGCTGCCAGCGCGGAATGTCGTCCCAGTCGACGAACGTGATGGCCGTGCCCTTCGCGCCCGCGCGGCCCGTACGGCCGACGCGGTGCAGGTACGTCTTCTCGTCCTCGGGGGACTGGTAGTTGATGACGTGGGTCACGCCCTCGACGTCGATGCCGCGCGCGGCGACGTCGGTGCAGACGAGGACGTCGACCTTGCCGTTGCGGAAGGCGCGCAGAGCCTGCTCACGGGCGCCCTGGCCGAGGTCGCCGTGGACCGCGCCGGAGGCGAAGCCGCGGCGCTGCAGCTGCTCGGCGATGTCGGCGGCCGTGCGCTTCGTACGGCAGAAGATCATCACCAGTCCGCGGCCCTCGGCCTGCAGGATGCGGGCGACCATCTCCGGCTTGTCCATGTTGTGCGCGCGGTAGACGAACTGCTTGATGTTCGCGACCGTCGTGCCCTCGTCGTCCGGCGCCGTGGCACGGATGTGCGTGGGCCGGGACATGTAGCGGCGCGCGAGGCCGATGACCGCGCCCGGCATGGTCGCGGAGAACAGCATGGTCTGCCGCTTGGCCGGAAGCAGGTTGATGATCTTCTCGACGTCGGGCAGGAAGCCCAGGTCGAGCATCTCGTCGGCCTCGTCGAGGACCAGGCTCTTGATGTGGCTCAGGTTCAGCTTCTTCTGCCCGGCCAGGTCCAGCAGCCGGCCCGGGGTGCCGACGACCACGTCGACGCCCTTCTTCAGGGCCTCGACCTGGGGCTCGTACGCCCGGCCGCCGTAGATCGCCGTCACGCGCACGTTACGGACCTTGCCGGCCGTCAGCAGGTCGTTGGTGACCTGGGTGCACAGCTCGCGCGTGGGGACGACGACGAGCGCCTGCGGGGCGTCGGTGAGGGCCTCGGGCCGCGCGCGGCCCGCCTCGACGTCGGCGGGGACGGTCACGCGCTCGAGGAGCGGAAGGCCGAAGCCCAGCGTCTTGCCGGTGCCGGTCTTGGCCTGGCCGATGACGTCCGTGCCGGAAAGGGCGACGGGAAGCGTCATCTCCTGGATGGGGAAGGGAGTGATGATGCCGACGGCCTCCAGGGCCTCGGCGGTCTCGGGCAGGATTCCGAGTTCACGAAACGTCGTAGTCAGGGTTTTGCCTCTTCTGTGTGCGCGGTGCGAGGCGAGCGCGGGGGTCATGACTGACCGTGCCGGGGACGTCGGCTGCCGTACGGACGAACCACTCGGGCAAGCCGTATGACACGGGACCACTGCCGACGCTCTAGCGCTCGTACCGCTGAGGGGGTCCCCTCCGGTCGTCGTACGTAATGAGCCGTACGGCCAGGGAGGGCTGTCGGGTCGGAGCCGATCGGGCCACCGACCGGGCATCCTCATGCGTGCGCCCTGTCAAGGCACGTCGAACACCGTCGACGCACTCCGCAGGCGCATTACCACCATACCCCGGATTGGCGCACACGCGATGGCCGATTTGGTCACGTAGTCGTGGTCACAGTGGTTGGCCAGGGGCTTCCGAGGTGCGGCAAGCGGGCTATTGTGCGCCTCATGACTAGCTCTGACAAGCCTGAGAACGAGTCCGCCGCACCCGCCGAACACACCGGCGTCGCCGCCCAGGACTGGGCGCAGGCGTCCGCCGAACCGCAGTACCGTGCCGCGGTCGTGGACCTGCTCGGCGCGCTCGCGTACGGGGAGCTTGCGGCGTTCGAGCGGCTCGCGGAGGACGCCAAGCTGGCGCCGACGCTCGCGGACAAGGCGGAGCTGGCGAAGATGGCCTCGGCCGAGTTCCACCACTTCGAGAGGCTGCGGGACCGGCTGACCGAGATCGGCGAGGAGCCGACTGCGGCGATGGAGCCCTTCGTGGCGGCCCTGGACGGCTTCCACAAGCAGACGGCGCCCTCGGACTGGCTGGAGGGCCTGGTCAAGGCGTACGTCGGCGACTCGATCGCGAGCGACTTCTACCGGGAGGTCGCGGCCCGCCTCGACTCCGACACGCGCGAGCTGGTCCTCGCCGTCCTCGACGACACCGGGCACGCCGGGTTCGCGGTGGAGAAGGTGCGCGCGGCGATCGACGCCGACCCGCGCGTGGGCGGCCGGCTGGCGCTGTGGGCGCGGCGGCTGATGGGGGAGGCGCTGTCGCAGTCGCAGCGGGTTGTCGCTGACCGGGACGCGCTGTCGACGATGCTCGTGGGTGGTGTTGCCGACGGGTTCGATCTCGCGGAGGTCGGCAGGATGTTCTCGCGGATCACTGAGGCGCACACCAAGCGGATGGCGGCGCTGGGCTTGGCCGCGTAGCGCTCTGTGGGGGTGGGTTCGGCGCGGGTGCGTGGTGGCTTGTCGCGCAGTTCCCCGCGCCCCCTGGGGGGCGGCTACGCCGGCCCCCTATCTCGGCTACGCCGTCGCTGATCGTCGGCGGAGGCGGCCTGCCGGGCGGAGGAGCAGGGAGAGGGAGGCTGCGGAGACGATCGCGGCGCCCAGGAGGTTCAGCAGGACGCTGCCGGAGCCGAGGGCGCTGTGGGTGACGAAGTCGCCGAAAAGGGCTCCGGCGATGCCCGTCGAGAACACCAGGGGCCGGGCGGGCAGGCGGTGTGACAGCCGGTGTGTCGCCGCCCAGGCGAGGATCAGACCGAGCACAGCGGATCCGATGGCTTCCAGGATCATCTCGGGGTCCCTCCCACGGCCGGCCTGTGCTTCGCGGTCGTAGCCCGTCATACCCGTGACCTGCGGATTGCAATCCTCCCCTGTGGTCGACTTGTGCTCCATCTGTGCGCACGCCGCACACGCGGAAGGGCCCGGCGGCACAGTGCCGCCGGGCCCTTCCGCAACTCGGGCCTAGAGGGTGCCGAAGCCCACCTTGCGGACGGTCGGCTCGCCGATCTCCACGTACGCCAGGCGGTCCGCGGGGACCAGGATCTTGCGGCCCTTCTCGTCCTGAAGGCTCAGCAGCTGCGTCTTTCCGGCCAGCGCCTCCGACACCAGGCGCTCGACGTCCTCGACGCTCTGACCGCTCTCCAGAACGATCTCGCGGGGCGCGTGCTGCACGCCGATCTTGACCTCCACGGCTATGTCCCTCCGACGGTCAGTGATGTGCGCGATCTTCCGCGCCGTACGCAGCACACATTAGCCCGGTGAAGGCCGCGTACACGCTGCGGGCCGGAACGCCAACAGCGAACACCGGGCGGGAACAAACGTGCGTCAGTGGTGCTCGGTGCCGTGCAGCGGGAAGCCGGCGATGCCTCGCCAGGCCAGCGAGGTCAGCAGCTGCACCGCCTGGTCGCGCGGCACGCTGCGGTCGCTGTGCAGCCACGAACGCGCGACCACCTGGGCGAGACCGCCGAGGCCGGAGGCGAGCAGCATCGACTCCGCGCGCGAGAGGCCCGTGTCCTCGGCGATGACTTCGCAGATCGCCTCGGCGCAGTCCTTGGTGACCTTGTCGACCCGCTCGCGCACCGCCGGCTCGTTCGTCAGGTCCGATTCGAAGACCAGGCGGAAGGCGCCGCCGTCGTCCTCGACGTACGCGAAGTAGGCGTCCATGGTCGCGCGCACGCGCTGCTTGTTGTCGGTCGTCGAGGCGAGCGCGCCGCGCACGGCCTGGATCAGCGACTCGCAGTGCTGGTCCAGCAGGGCGAGGTAGAGGTCGAGCTTGCCGGGGAAGTGCTGGTAGAGCACCGGCTTGCTGACGCCCGCCCGCTCGGCGATGTCGTCCATCGCGGCCGCGTGATAGCCCTGCGCGACGAAGACCTCCTGGGCGGCGCCCAGCAACTGGTTCCGTCGGGCTCGGCGTGGCAGACGGGTGCCACGTGGGCGTGCTGCCTCAGTTTGCTCGATGGCTGTCACGCCGCCTCCCAGAGTCGTCCACATGCGGTGTCAGCCGCGCGGCCATCGTACTTTTCGGTAACCGTGGTGTGCGCGGTGCGAGCGCAGAATTTCACGTACCGGACGGCGACGAAAGCCACGAAGCACGGCTTACGGGGCCGGAAGGGCGCCGAGTGGTCCCGCGCGGTCAGCGGTAGTCCTCTTCGTCGAGCGTCACCACACGCGCCTGTTCGATGAGATCGGCCTCGTTCCCGCGGTCCGGATCCACTCCCGTGAGCGGGTCGTCGTGGTCCGGCGCGACGTCGGCGTGCTGTTCGACGGCGTCACCCTCAGTGGCCTCGACGTCGATCAACGGGGTTTCGTCGGCCTCCAGGTCCTCGATCACGTCGGGCTCGATGGGGTCATAGGCCATGGTGGGCTCCCTTCCTACGAACGTCCCTGATGCAGCAGGGGCCACATACGGGTGCCCTCGATACGAGCCTAGGAGACACCTGATCCGGACGCCATGCCATGGACGCCCGTTCGCCGCGCGGTTCGACAGGGCCAACCTGTGACGGCGAACACATGAGCCACAGCGTGATCGTCTCGTAACATTGCCGCATGTCTTCGACCGAATCGCCGTCCGCGCCGGCCGCCAGTGTCCTCCCGAGGGTGGCGCCCGTCCGGGTCGGTGAGGGCGAGCGGCTGAGGTCGGTGGGGCTGCCGGGGGTCACCCTCTCGGTCCGTTCGCGGCACCCCGCGCGCGAGGGACTGCCGCCCGCGCTGTACGTCCACGGGCTCGGCGGTTCCTCGCAGAACTGGTCCGCGCTGATGAGGGAGCTGGACGGCGTTGTCGACAGTGAGGCGGTCGACCTGCCCGGCTTCGGCGACTCCCCGCCACCGGACGACGGCAACTACTCCGTCACGGGGCACGCGCGCGCGATCATCCGTTATCTGGACGCCGCCGAGCGCGGCCCGGTCCACCTCTTCGGCAACTCCCTCGGCGGAGCGGTCGCCACGCGCGTGTCCGCCGTACGCCCCGACCTCGTCCGCACCCTGACGCTGGTCTCGCCCGCCCTGCCGGAGCTGCGTGTGCAGCGCACCGCGGTGCCCACGGCACTGCTGGGCGTGCCCGGGGTGGCCGTGCTCTTCACCCGGCTCACCAAGGAGTGGACGGCCGAGCAGCGCGTGCGCGGCGTACTGGGCCTGTGCTACGGCGACCCCGGGCGCGTGTCGCCGGAGGCGTTCCAGCAGGCCGTGGAGGAGCTGGAGCGGCGGCTGCAACTGCCGTACTTCTGGGACGCGATGGCACGCTCCGCGCGCGGGGTGGTCAATGCCTACACGCTCGGCGGCCAGCACGGACTGTGGCGCCAGGCCGAGCGCGTGCTCGCCCCGACCCTCCTGATCTACGGCGGCCGCGACCAGCTGGTCGGCTTCCGCATGGCCGGCAAGGCCGCCCGCTCCTTCCCCGACTCCCGCCTCCTGTCCCTGCCGGAGGCGGGTCACGTGGCGATGATGGAGTACCCGGAGGTGGTGAGCGGAGCGTTCCGGGAACTCCTCGCGGAGATGGGGGAGTTCGGGGGTGTGGGTGAGTCCGGGGGTGCCGGCCCGTCCAGGGGCGTGGGTGAGTCCGCGAGTGCGAGTGCCGGGCCGTCCGGGGGCGCGGATGTCGCGGCGCCCGGCGCCGGATCCGCTACGGCTGCCGGGGGCGACGTCGCCGCCACGAGCGCGGGGAGCTGAGGGCCGACGTGGGACGCCACAGCCGCCGCGGACCGGCCCCCAAGGACGACCCCGCCGACATAGCCGCACGGCGCGGGGGACGGGGCTCGGCCGCCGGTACCCCGCGCGAGGCCCGACAGCCCACCCTGCCCGGCCAGCGGCAGGCACCCGAGGGCGCTCCCGCTTCCCCGGGGTACGGCGCACCGCGCACCGCCCAGGGCACGCCCGGCTTCCCGCCGGGAGGCGTACCGCGCTTCCCTGAGGGCACGCCGGCGCATGGGGTACCGCGCTTTCCGGATGGCACGCCTGCTCACGGTGTGCCTCGGCTTCCTGACGGCACTCCCGCCCACGGCGTGCCTCGGCTTCCCGATGGCACTCCGGCCCGTGGGGTGCCGCGCCTGCCTGATGGCACGCCCGCCCATGGTGTGCCTCGGCTCGCCGACGGTACGCCCGCTCAGGGTTTTCCTCGCTTCCCGGGTGGGCCGGGGGTGCAGGGCGGTCGGCGTGCGCCTGAGGGCACTCCGGCGCACGGAGCTCCGCGGCTTCCCGATGGCACTCCGGCGCATGGGGTACCGCGCTTTCCGGATGGCACGCCTGCTCACGGGGTGCCTCGGATCCCGGACGGTACGCCTGCTCACGGAGTGCCTCGGATCCCGGACGGTACGCCTGCTCAGGGTTTTCCTCGCTTCCCGGGTGGGCCGGGGGTGCAGGGCGGTCGGCGCGCGTCCGAGGGCACTCCGGCGCACGGGGCTCCGCGGCTCCCCGATGGCACCCCTGCCCACGGCGTGCCGCGACTCGGTGGTGGTGCGCAGGCCCGAGCCGGGCATCCCGAGCAGCGTGAAGTCGGCGGTGGCTGGGGGGAGTTCGCGGGGGCGGCCGGTGCCGGCGCCGGCACCGGGGGTGCTCCCGGGGTGCAGCAGGGCGTGGGCGGGCCCGGTGTCACCTTTCCGCGGCAGCGACAGCGGCAGCGGCAGGACGGTGGGCCCCGGCAGGACTACCTGGAGGCCTTCGAGGAGGGCGGCGACGTCTTCGCGCCCCGGTCCGGCCGTACCGAGCCCGCTGAGGCCCAGGAGTCGTACGACACCGGTGCCGAGCCGGCGGCCGCCGAGGGCGGTGCGGCGCCGACCGGTGTGCCCGCGCAGCGCGGCGGCGGCAAGGGGCGGGCCTTCACGGGCATCGCTGCCGCGGCCGTGACCACCGTGCTCGCGGTCGTCGTCGCCGGGCAGGTCACCGACCACCGCGACGACGCCGACGTACGGTCGCAGTCCGCCACCGACCAGGCGCGCGGCACCCAAGTCCCCGGGCAGAGCGCCCCGTCCGCCGCGCCGAGCGTGGCGACGCTGACGTACGAGCAGAAGATGGACCGGAAGTACCCGCTCAGCGCCACGCTGAAGGGCTCCGGAAAGTTCGACGCCGTCCCGGGCTTCGACAAGGCGCCCGGCAAGGGGCAGAAGTACACCTACCGCGTCGACGTCGAGCAGGGACTCGGCCTGGACGGCGAGCTGTTCGCCGCGGCCGTGCAGAAGACGCTCAACGACAACCGCAGCTGGGCCCACGGCGGCGCCCGTACCTTCGAGCGCGTCTACTCCGGCAAGCCCGACTTCGTGATCACGCTCGCCAGCCCCGGCACCACCGCCAAGTGGTGCGCCAAGTCGGGCCTGGACACCACGGAGGACAACGTCTCCTGCGACTCGGCGTCCACCGAGCGCGTGATGATCAACGCCTATCGATGGGCCCAGGGCAGCAAGACGTACGGGGACAAGATCCACGCGTACCGGCAGATGCTCATCAATCACGAGGTCGGCCACCGGCTCGGCCACGGCCATGTGACGTGTCAGAAGGACGGCGAGCTGGCCCCGGTCATGCAGCAGCAGACGAAGTTCCTCGACCACGACGGAATCCACTGTCTGCCCAACCCCTGGCCCTATCCCGGGAGTTGACAGGCGCCACTTATGTCACATTGACATGAGCAGCAAGGTCGTTCATATTTTTACTCATGTGGTCTAGTCATGCCGTCTCAGACAGCGCCGCCATCGAGCTGGCGCTGATCGGCGTGACCGCGCTCTGCGTGGCCGACATCCACTGTCGCTGACGCCGCCTCCCTGGCGTTCGCGTCGCGACTCTCCTCCTTTTCCGTCCGTGACCGTGACCGTGTCACGGATTTTTCGACGACCCGACGCCGGGGCCGACGTCTGTCCGCAGCCGTCTCACTCCTCGTCCACATGTCTCACTCTTCGAGAAATCCTCGATCAGCTCCCCGAGAGGTCGTCATTCCGATGCGTCAACCGTCCGTCATAGCGCGCCGCGTGGCAGCGGCATCCGTCAGCCTGGTCGTGGCAGCGGGCGCCGCCGCCTGCGGCCCGAAGGACAACGATGCCAAGGGCTCCGGTGGCGACTCCGCGCCTCACAAGGGCGGCACGCTGAGCGTTCTGAACTCCGAACCGCAGCAGGACTTCGACCCCGCCCGCCTCTACACCTCAGGCGGCGGCAACGTCCCCTCGCTCGTGTTCCGCACGCTCACCACGCGCAACCGGGAGGACGGCGCGGCCGGTGCCAAGGTCGTCCCGGACCTGGCCACCGACACCGGGCGCCCCAGCAAGGACGCGACCGTGTGGACGTACACCTTGAAGAAGGGCCTCAAGTACGAGGACGGCACCCCGATCACCTCGGCCGACATCAAGTACGGCATCGAGCGCTCCTTCGCCCCCGAACTCTCCGGCGGCGCCCCCTATCTGCGCGACTGGCTGGTCGGCGCGGCCGACTACCAGGGTCCGTACAAGGACAAGAAGGGCCTCTCGGCGATCGAGACGCCGGACGCGCGGACCATCGTCTTCCACCTGAACAAGCCCGAGGGCGAGTTCCCGTACCTCGCCACGCAGACGCAGTTCACCCCGGTCCCGAAGAGCAAGGACACGGGCACCAAGTACGAGGAGCACCCGATCTCGTCGGGCCCCTACAAGGTCGTCAAGAACGAGAACGACGGCGAGCACCTCGTCCTGGAGCGCAACACGTACTGGTCCACGGCCGTCGACGCCGAGCGCAAGGCCTACCCGGACTCGATCGACGTCCGCTCCGGGCTCGACTCCTCCGTGATCAACCAGCGGCTGTCCGCGTCTCAGGGAGCGGACGCGGCCGCGGTCACCACGGACACCAACCTCGGCCCGGCCGAACTCGCCAAGGTGACCGGCGACAAGGAGCTGGCCGCGCGCGTGGGCACCGGCCACTTCGGCTACACGAACTACATCGCGTTCAACCCGACGGTGAAGCCGTTCGACAACGTCAAGGTGCGGCAGGCGATCTCGTACGCCATCGACCGGTCGTCCGTGATCAACGCTGCCGGTGGTTCCGCGCTCGCCGAGCCCGCGACCACCTACCTGCCCAACCAGAAGTCCTTCGGCTACGAGCCGTACGACCTCTTCCCGGCGGGCAAGACCGGCAACCCGGAGAAGGCCAAGGAGCTGCTGAAGGAGGCCGGTTACAAGAGCGGCCTCACCCTCACGCTCACGCACTCCAACGACAAGAACTTCGAGACCAGCCCGGAGATCGCCACCGCCATCCAGGACGCTCTCAAGAAGGCCGGTATCACGCTCAAGCTCCAGGGCCTGGAGGACAACGACTACCGGGACAAGATCCACAGCGTGAAGACCGAGCCCGGCTTCTTCCTCGCCCACTGGGGCGCCGACTGGCCCTCCGGCGGTCCCTTCCTCGCCCCGATCTTCGACGGCCGGCAGATCGTCAAGGATGGAGCGAACTTCAACACGGGCCTGCTCAACGACAAGTCGGTCAATGACGAGATTGACGCGATCAACAAGTTGACCGACCTTGACGCGGCCGCCAAGCGGTGGGGTGCACTGGACAAGAAGATCGGCGAGCAGGCCCTGACCGTGCCGCTGTTCCACCCCGTCTACAAGCGTCTGTACGGCAAGGACGTCAAGAACATCGTGATCAGTGACTGGACCGGTGTTCTGGACATCTCCCAGGTCGCGGTCAAGTAGCACCGTGAGCGAAGTACTTGTCGCCTCTCAGGCCCCCGGGACGGACACGCCCGTCCCGGGGGCCTCGGGGGCTCGTCAGTTCTGGCGGCGGCTGCGGGTGCAGCGCGCCGCCCTCGTCGCGGCGGTCGTCGTCGCGCTGCTCGTCCTGGTCGCGCTCGCCGCGCCGCTGCTCACCGCCCTGGAGGGCCAGGACCCGACCACGTACCACCCCTCCCTGATCGACTCCGCGCGCGGGGGCGTGCCCATCGGCTCCTTCGGCGGCATCGGCGCCGACCACTGGCTGGGCGTCGAACCGCAGACCGGGCGCGACCTGTTCGCGCGGCTCGTCTACGGGGCGCGGGTGTCGCTGGGGGTCGCGCTGGCGGCGACCGTGGTGCAGGTCGCGATCGGGGTCGTAGTCGGTGTGGCCTCCGCGCTCGGCAGTCGATGGGTTGATCAACTGTTGAGCCGCACCACGGACATCATCGTCGCCATGCCGCTGATGATCATGTCGCTGGCACTGCTGGCGATCGTGCCGTCGAGCTTTCCCCGGCCCGTCCTCGTCACCCTCGTCATCGGCCTCATCGCCTGGGGCAACATCGCGAAGATCGTGCGCGCCCAGACCCTCACCCTCAAGGGCCTCGACTATGTCTCCGCCGCCCGGCTGAGCGGCTGGAACACCTGGCGGATCGCCCGCCGCGAACTGCTCCCGGGACTCGCCGCGCCCGTCATCACCTACGCCGCGCTGCTCGTCCCCATGAACATCTCGGTCGAGGCAGCCCTCTCCTTCCTCGGCGTGGGCGTGAAGCCGCCCACGCCGTCCTGGGGGCAGATGCTCACCAGCGCCGACGTCTGGTACCAGGCCGCCCCGCAGTACCTGCTGCTGCCGGCCGGCGCCCTGTTCGTCACCGTCCTGGCCCTGACCGTCCTCGGCGACGGCGTGCGCACCGCACTCGATCCGCGCGCGGCCTCCCGCCTGCGCGTCGGCACCGTCCGCAAGAGCGAGAGCGGGACCGGGAAGGAGGAGACCGCATGAGCGGCTTCGGTGGATTCGTCCTGCGCCGCGCCGTCGGCATGGTGGTCACCCTGCTCGCCATCTCGGTGATCGTCTACGTCGTCTTCTACGCCACCCCCGGCAACGTCGCCCAGATCACCTGCGGCCCGCGCTGCTCGCCGGAACAGGTGCACCAGGTGGCCGAGCAGCTCAAGCTCGGTGACCCGCTCTACCTGCGCTACTGGCACTTCCTGGAGGGCCTCTTCGTCGGCCAGGACTACTCCACGGGCACCTCCGTGGCGCACTGCTCCGCACCCTGCCTGGGGCTGTCGTACCAGAGCGACCAGCAGGTCATGGACATCATCCTGACCAAGCTGCCGGTCAGCCTGTCGCTCGTCCTCGGCGCGATGGTGCTGTGGCTCCTCCTCGGCGTCGGCACCGGCGTGCTCTCCGCCTGGCGGCGCGGCCGGATCTCCGAGCGCCTGCTGACCGCCCTCACCCTCGCGGGCACCGCCACGCCCGTCTTCGTCATCGGCCTCGTGCTGATGATCGTCGTCTGCGGCGAACTCCAGCTGCTGCCCTTCCCGCAGTACGTGAACTTCGGCGACGACCCCGAGCAGTGGGCGTGGAACCTGCTGCTGCCCTGGCTCTCGCTCGCCCTGATCGAGGCGGCCGCGTTCGCCCGGCTCACCCGCGCCTCGATGCTGGAGACCCTCGCCGAGGACCACATCCGCACGTTCCGGGCGTACGGCGTGGGCGAGCGCTCGATCGTCGGCCGGCACGCCCTGCGCGGCGCGCTCGCGCCCGTCATCGCGCTGAACGCCAACAACGTCGGCTCGGCCGTCGGCGGCGCCGTGCTCACCGAGACCCTGTTCGGCCTGCCCGGCATCGGCCAGGAGTTGGTGCACGCGGTGAAGGTCGTCGACCTGCCGGTGGTCGTCGGCATGGTTCTGGTCGTCGGCTTCTTCGTCGTCATCGCCAACGCCGTCGCGGACGTCCTGTACGCGGTGGCCGACCGACGGGTGGTACTCGCATGAGCCTGGTGGAAGTCACCGACCTGACGGTCGAGTTCGGCTCGCTGCGGGCCGTGGACGGGCTCTCCTTCCGACTGGAGGAGGGCGCCGCCCTCGCACTCGTCGGCGAGTCCGGCTCCGGCAAGTCCACGGTCGCCGGCGCCCTGCTGGGCCTGCACCGGGACACCGGAGCACGGGTCGGCGGCTCGGTGCGGGTCGCCGGCACCGACGTCCAGCAGGCCTCGGACGAGGAACTGCGGCGGCTGCGCGGAGCCCGGGCCGCCATGGTCTTCCAGGACCCGCTGTCCTCGCTCGACCCGTACTACGCGATCGGCGACCAGATCGCCGAGGTGTACCGCGTACACACGCGCGGCTCGCGCCGCGCCGCACGCGCGCGTGCCGTCGAAGTGCTGGAGAGGGTTGGAATTCCGGACGCGCAGCGCCGGTCCCGCTCCCGCCCGCACGAGTTCAGCGGCGGCATGCGCCAGCGCGCCCTCATCGCCATGGCGCTCGCCTGCGAGCCGGACCTGCTGATCGCCGACGAGCCCACGACGGCCCTCGACGTCACCGTCCAGGCCCAGATCCTCGACCTGCTGCACACGCTGCGCGAGGAGACCGGCATGGGCCTGCTGCTCGTCACCCACGACGTGGGCGTCGCCGCCGAGAGCGTCGACGAGGTGCTGGTCATGCGGCACGGCAGGGCCGTCGAACACGGCCCGGTCGGCACGGTCCTCGGGGCGCCCGCGCAGGCGTACACCCGCGAACTCCTCGACGCCGTCCCGCGCGTGGACGCGCCGCGCCCGGCCTCCGAGGCGTCCGACGAGGTCGTGCTGGAGGCGACCGGGCTGCGGCGCGAGTTCGGGCGCGGCAAGCGGGCGTTGGCGGCCGTGGACGACGTCTCGCTGACCGTCCGCCGGGGCGAGACCCTGGGCGTCGTGGGGGAGAGCGGCAGCGGCAAGACGACGCTGGGCCGCATGCTGGTCGGGCTGCTCGAGCCGACCGCCGGTGAGATCCACTACGCGGGGCGCCCGCACACCGGCGTGAACCCGGCCGTCCAGATGGTCTTCCAGGACCCCGTCTCTTCCCTCAACCCCCGCCGCAGCGTGGGCGAGTCCATCGCCGACCCGCTCCGCGCGCGGGGGGAACGCGACGAACAGCGCATCCGAGGGCGGGTGGTCGAACTGCTGGAGCGCGTGGGACTCGAAGCGGTGCACTATGACCGCTACCCGCACGAGTTCAGCGGTGGACAGCGCCAGCGCGTGGGCATCGCCCGGGCGCTCGCCGCCGACCCGCGCGTCATCGTCTGCGACGAGCCCGTCTCGGCGCTCGACGTCACGACGCAGGCCCAGGTGGTCGACCTGCTCGGCGCGCTGCAGCGGGAACTCGGCCTGGCGCTGGTGTTCATCGCGCACGACCTCGCCGTCGTCCGCCAGGTCAGCGACCGGGTCGCGGTGATGTGCCGCGGACAGGTCGTCGAGTCCGGACCCGTCGACGAGGTGTACGACGCCCCGCGCGAGCCGTACACCAAGCAGCTCCTGGCCGCCGTACCCGCGCTCGACCCGGAGGTGGCGGCCGAACGGCGTGCGGCCCGGCGGGAGCTGGCCGTGGCGTAACGTTTCGTAGACGAGCGATCACCCTCTGATCTCTTAGCGCGACGGAACGCGACCCGCACGCGAAAGTTACGACCGTTCACCCCTTTTGGTGGCGCGATGGACAACCGTCCGTCGCGCCACCGCCATGTCCGCATACGTTCGTCCCGCTGCGAGCCGCCAGGACCAAGGCGGCTCCCACTCACGGGAGATCGGGGGTGCACACGTGCGCATCGGACTGCTTACGGAGGGTGGCTATCCGTATGTGAGCGGTGACGCCGGGCTCTGGTGCGACCGGCTCGTGCGCGGGCTCGCACAGCACGAGTTCGACCTCTACGCGCTCAGCCGCAGCCGACAGCAGGAGGACGCGGGCTGGGTCCCGCTCCCCGAGCAGGTCAGCCGGGTGCGTACGGCCCCGCTGTGGACGGCCGAGGACGACGGGATCGCCCATGGACGGCGCGCACGCCGGCGCTTCACCGAGTACTACGGGGAACTGGTCGGGGCGTTGTGCGCCGGATCCGACACCGCTTCCGGTGATACGTCCGCTCATCTGGCGGACCGTTTCGGCAATGCGCTGTACGGCCTCGCCGAACTCGCCCGAGACGAGGGCGGACTGGTCGGCGCGCTCCGGTCCGACACCGCCGTACGCACCCTGGAGCGCGCCTGCCGCGCCCCCGGCGCACTGCGCACGGCGCGCGAGGCGCGCGTACCCGACCTGCTCACCGTCACCGCGCACCTCGAACGCGCCCTGCGCCCCCTCTCCCTCGACTGGTACGGCGACGACGGCCTCGGCGCGGCCGACCTCTGCCACGCCACCGCCGGTGGCCCGGCCGCCCTGCCCGGACTGCTCGCCCGGCACTTCGCCGACGTACCACTGCTGGTCACCGAGTACGGCGTGCAACTGCGCTCGCACTACCTGGCCCTCGGCCCCGACGCCGCCGCCCCCGCCGTGCGCGCCCTGCTCGCCGCCTTCCACGGCCGGCTGGCCATCGAGGTCTACCGGCGGGCCGCGATCCTCACACCCGGCAACGCGCACGCCCGCCGCTGGCAGGAACGGTGCGGCGCCGACCGCACCAGGATCCGCACCGTCCACCCGGGCATGGAGGCCTCCCACTTCGCGGAGGTCGGCGAGTCCCCCGGCCGCGCCGACCCGGACACGCTCGTCTGGGTCGGGCGCGTGGAACCCGCCAAGGACCTGGTCTCCCTGCTGCACGCCTTCGCCGAGGTCCGCAGGGAGGAGCCGAAGGCCCGCCTGCGGATCGTCGGCGCTCCCACAGGCCCCGAAGGCCCGACCTACCTGCGCCACTGCCGGGCCCTCGCCGCCCAGCTCTTCCCGGACGAGGCGGAGGGCGTGCACGCGGTCGGCGACAACCCGGTCTCCTTCGAGGAGATCGGCGGCCCCGACGCCCCGACGCTGCCCGACGCGTACGCCGCCGGCGCCGTCGTCGTCCTCTCCAGCGTCGTCGAGGGCTTCCCGATCACCCTGGCCGAGGCCATGTTCTGCGGACGCGCCACCGTGTCCACCGACGTCGGCGCGGTGGTGGAGGTCATCGGCGGCACCGGTCTCGTCGTGCCCCCGCGCAATCCGCGCGCGCTCGCCGAGGCGTGCGTGGCGCTGCTGCACGACCCCGAGCGCCGTGAGCGACTCGGCGCCGCCGCACGCGCCCGCGCGCTCGAACTGTTCACCGTCGAGCAGAACATCGCGGCATTTCACAGCATTTACCTGGAGATCGTCTCGCGCTGCCCGGTGCGCCGCGTCGTCCTCGACGAGGCGGGCGCCCCCCTGCCCTTCGCCGCCCCGGCCGAGGCCCACGTCCCCGTCCGCTGGACCGGCCCCACGGCCCGCGTACTGGCCCGGGGTGTTCCGGGCTGGGCGGCGGGCGGCCCGGTCCGCGCGACCCCTCTGGCGGCTCCGGAGGGGGCACGGTGAACGGCTCCGGAGGGGTGGACGACACCTGGGACGACAGGGACGTCATGCGCCGGACGGGCCACGAGGACCGTCCCGCGATGCCGAGCAGCGCCGATGCCTGGGACGAGCGGTCGGGGGAGTGGCTGGCCGGTACGGGGACGCACGGCGGCGAGACTCGCCCGGCGAAGCCCTCGGCGGCGGAGACCTCGCCCGGTGCGGGCCGCCCGTCGATGACCTCGGCGCCCTGGGCCTCGGCGCGGGCCGGAGCGGATCCCGCGCCCGACAGGAGCCGTAGACCCACCGCCCGGCGCGGTGCCGCCGACCCCGTCAAAGCCCTGTTGCACCGTCACCGGGAGCTGTGCGAGCGGGCCGTGGACCCACTGGAGATCGCCGCCGGGCTGGAGGCGCACGGGGTCACCGACCGCACCGCCGCCCGCTTCCGCCACCGCGACGTCTTCTCGCTCGCCGAGGAGCTGTACGCGCGCGTGCCCCGCGACGGCACACCACACCCCCAGCCCGACCCCCTGTGCGTACCCCGGGTCCGTGCCGACTGGGTCCTGCTCACCCTCCTGCCCGGAGCGCTCGGCGCGGCCGTCGTGACCGGGCTGCGCCTCACCGAGGGCCGGCCCCGCCTGCTGGTGGCCCTCGGTGGCCTGCTCGCCATCGGCCTCGCCGTCCGCGCGGCCCTGCGCCGCGGCCCCCTCGCCGCCGAGCCCGGCGCACCCCCGTGGCGGACGGCATCCGGCACGCGCGCGTGCACCCTCTGGCTGCTCGGGTACGCCCTGCTCGGCGACGGACTCCTGCAGGCGGTCGTGGCAGGCGGCCCCGACGCCCTGCCCACCGGTACCGCGGACGGCCCCTGGCCCCTCGCCACCGCCCCCGCCCTGGCGCTCACCCTGGCCGCCGCTCCGGCCGCCTGGTGCGCCCACCTTCTCACCGCCGGTGCCCGCCGCAGGCTCGCCGGCAGCCGGGGCCTGGAGGACTTCACGGCCGCCGCCCGGCCCCTGCTGCTCGGCGCGTTCGCCCTGTTCCTGGGCGCCCTCACCGCCCTGCTCGCCCTGTGCGGAGCTGTCCTGCACGAAAGCGCGGCCTACCCGCAGGCCCTCACCCTGGGCGCCCTCCTCCTGCTCGCCCGCCTCCTCACCGTGCACCACCACCGGCACGCCCCCGCCCTGACCCTGGGCGCGGCGGCGGCAATCGAGGCGGCGGCCCCCGCCCTGCTCCTGGCCGGCCGACTGCCCGGCTGCGCCTTCCTGGCGACCCCCGTCCAGAACCTGGTGGACGCCTGGGGCCCGGCCGCCGTCCCGGCGCTCGCCTGCGGCACCGCGGCCCTCACCCTGCTGGTCCACGCCCTGCGCACCCTCACCCAGGCCTCGGCGCACGCGCCCACGGGAGCACCCGAGTGAACCTTCCGCCACCGGCCCGAACCGAGCCCGCCGCCACCCGCCCCGAGCGCGTGGCAGCACCTGGCCCCGGCCGAGGCCGCGGGCGCCCGGCCCACCGCCGGAGGCAACCGCACCACCCCTTCGAAGGAGAAGACCAGATGACCACCTCCCGACACGGAGCGCCCGGAGCGTCCGGAGCCTTGGGAGCCGCCGGAGCGCACACCCCGGGAGGCGCGCGATGAGGGTCCTGCTGATCGGAGCCAACGGATACATCGGCCGCTTCGTCGCCGACCGACTGCTCGCCGACCCGGCCGTCCAGCTCACCGCGCTCGGCCGCGGCGACGACGCCGACGTCCGCTTCGACCTCGCCACCGGCAGCCCCGGAGCGCTCACCCGCTTCCTGGACGCGGTCCACCCCGGAGTCGTCGTCAACTGCGCCGGCGCCACCCGCGGCGGCGCCCGCGAACTCACCCGGCACAACACCGTCGCCGTCGCCACCGTCTGCGAAGCCCTGCGCCGCAGCGGCTGCGGCGCCCGCCTGGTGCAGGTCGGGTGCGGCTCCGAGTACGGCCCCAGCCAGCCCGGCTCCTCCACGGCCGAGGACGCCGTGCCCCGCCCCGGCGGCCCGTACGGCGTCAGCAAGCTCGCCGCCACCGAACTGGTCCTCGGCTCCGGTCTCGACGCCGTCGTCCTCCGCGTCTTCTCACCCGCCGGACCCGGCACCCCGGCCGGCTCCCCGCTCGGCCGGCTCGCCGAGGCCATGCGCCGCGCGATGCAGTCCGGCGACGGCGAGCTCAAACTCGGCGGCCTGGGCGTCCAGCGCGACTTCGTCGACGTCCGTGACGTCGCCCGCGCCGTGCACGCCGCCTCGCTCTCCGCCGCGCAGGGCGTCATCAACATCGGCTCGGGCCGCGCCGTCCGACTCCGCGACGCCGCCGCCGTCCTCGCCCGGGTCGCCGGATACGGCGGTGCCCTGCACGAACTCGACGCTCCTCCCGGGCCGTTGCGCAGCGCCATCGGCCACCCCCGCGCCGACGCCGACCACGCGTCCCCGGTCGCATACCCGTACCCGGACGGCTGCGGCAGCTGGCAGCAGGCCGATGTGCGCACCGCCCGCGATCGGCTGGGCTGGCGTCCCCGGATCAACCTCGAAGAGTCCCTGGCCGACATCTGGATGGAGGCGGCATGCCGCATCTGACCAGCACCACAGCGGGCACCACCAGCACCGGCGTCCGTACCGCCCTCGGCATCCCCGGCTATGCGCATCCGCTGGTCGCCCCGGCCCAGTGGGCCGAACTCGCCCGCCCCGGCACCCCTCTGGACTGGGTCGTACTCAATGTCGCCGCGGGGCCCGGCACCCGTCCCGACCCGCACTGCCTGGAAGCGGCGGGGCGGCTGCGCAACGCGGGCGTCCGCGTCCTCGGCCACCTGGACCTCACCCACGGCACGCGCTCCCTCGCCGACCTGCTCGCGGACGCGCACCGCCACCTCGACTGGTACCGCGTCGACGGCTTCCTGCTGGACCGATGTCCCACGGAGCGCGCCGCGCTCCCCGACGTCCGCCGCGCGGTCACCACGCTCCGGACGATCAGTGACACCGCCCACATCGTCCTCGGCCACGGCAGCCACCCGTACCCGGGGTACGCGGAGAACGCCGACCAGCTGGTGACCTTCTCCGGCCCCTGGTCCGACTACCGCTTCTCGCAGGTCGCCGAGTGGACCGCCGACTACCCGCCCGACCGCTTCTGCCACTTTGTGCACGGTGTGCCCCTCGGTCATCTGGAGGAGGCGCTGCGCATCGCGCGGTGGCAGGGCGCGGCGACGATCTACTTCACGGACCGCACCGACCGCGGTGGCCGCACCGACCCGTGGGAGACCATGCCCGGCTACTGGGACGAAATCGTCTCGCGGGTCGGAACGGGTGTCTCGGAATGAAGAAGGCCGTGGCAGTGTTACGGGGAGAACAACCGTAGTGATTGACCGACCAACGGAGTCCCCGTGTCGCTGCCACCCCTGGTCGAGCCAGCTGCTGAGCTCACCGTAGACGAGGTCCGCCGGTACTCCCGCCACCTGATCATCCCCGACGTCGGGATGGACGGGCAGAAGCGGCTGAAGAACGCCAAGGTGCTCTGTGTGGGCGCCGGCGGCCTGGGCTCGCCGGCGCTGATGTACCTGGCCGCCGCCGGTGTGGGCACCCTCGGCATCGTGGAGTTCGACGAGGTCGACGAGTCGAACCTGCAGCGCCAGATCATCCACAGCCAGGCCGACATCGGCCGCTCCAAGGCCGAGTCCGCGCGGGACAGCGTCAAGGGCATCAACCCGTACGTGAACGTGATCCTTCACGAAGAGCGGCTCGAGGCCGAGAACGTGATGGACATCTTCAGCCAGTACGACCTGATCGTCGACGGCACGGACAACTTCGCGACCCGCTACCTGGTCAATGACGCCTGCGTGCTGCTGAACAAGCCGTACGTGTGGGGCTCGATCTACCGCTTCGACGGCCAGGCCTCGGTCTTCTGGTCCGAGTACGGCCCCTGCTACCGCTGCCTCTACCCGGAGCCCCCGCCGCCGGGCATGGTCCCCTCCTGCGCCGAGGGCGGCGTGCTGGGCGTGCTGTGCGCGTCCATCGGCTCCATCCAGGTCACCGAGGCGATCAAGGTCCTCACCGGCACCGGTGAGCCGCTGGTCGGCCGCCTGATGATCTACGACGCCCTGGAGATGCAGTACCGCCAGGTCAAGGTCCGCAAGGACCCCGACTGCGCGGTCTGCGGCGAGAACCCGACCGTCACCGAGCTCATCGACTACGAGGCCTTCTGCGGCGTCGTCTCCGAGGAGGCCCAGCAGGCGGCCGCCGGTTCGACGATCACTCCCAAGCAGCTCAAGGAGTGGATCGACGACGGCGAGAACATCGAGATCATCGACGTCCGCGAGCCGAACGAGTACGAGATCGTCTCCATCCCGGGCGCCAAGCTGATCCCGAAGAACGAGTTCCTCCTGGGCACCGCCCTCGAGGGCCTCCCGCAGGACAAGAAGATCGTCCTGCACTGCAAGACGGGTGTCCGCAGTGCGGAAGTCCTCGCCGTCCTGAAGTCCGCAGGCTTCGCCGACGCTGTTCACGTCGGAGGCGGCGTGATCGGCTGGGTCAACCAGATCGAGCCGCAGAAGCCGGTCTACTAGGCGTACGCCTTCCACGGCCCGGGAGGGGCTCGGCACCAGGCGTGCCGGGCCCCTTTCCGCTGCCCGCTCTACGAGCAGACCTTGCCGTCCCTCGGTACGGTCCCCTGCAGCAGGTAGGCGTTCACGGTCGAGTCGACGCAGTCGCTCCCGTTGCCGTACGCCCCGTGTCCCTCGCCCTTCCAGGTCAGCTCCACGCCGACGCCCTTGCCCAGCTCGTCGGCCATCCTGCGGGCACCCTCGTACGGCGTCGCCGGGTCCCCGGTGTTGCCCACCAGCAGGATCGGTGCCGCACCCGGCGCGCCGACCTCGGGGGTGTCGTACTGGCCCGGCACCGGCCAGTCGTGGCACCAGCCGGCCGTGTCCCAGCCCAGGAAGTCCCCGAAGACCGGCGAGATCCGCTCGAACTCGGGCAGCAGCTTCTTCGTCTGCGCGAGCGTGGGCCGCTGCCTGTCGTCCAGGCACGATATGACCCGTTGGGCGTGGCCCCGCGTGCCGTAGTGCCCCGAGGCGTCCCGCTCGTTGTAGTCGTCGGCGAGCGCCAGCAGCTTCGAACCGTCGCCCTGCTCCGCCGACTTGAGCGCGCTGGTCAGCCGGGGCCACCCGGCCTCGCTGTACAGCGGCACGATGATGCCGGTGACCGCGAGCGTCTGGGTCAGCTTCCGCCCGGAAGACGTGGGCAGCGGCTTCGCGTCGATCCGCCGGAGCAGGTCCACGATCTTCCGGGAACCCTGCTTCGGGTCCTGGCCGGTGGACTTCAGGTAGTCGTCGAGGGCCCGTTGGAAGCCGCGGGCCTGGTTCTCGGCGTGGCCCACCGCGTCCGCCGTCGGGTCGACCACCGCGTCGAGGATCAGCCGGCCGACCTGCTTCGGGAACAAGTGGGCGTAGACGCCACCCAGTTCGGTGCCGTAGGAGATGCCGAAGTAGTGCATCGTCCGGTCGCCGAGCACGTGCCGCATCAGGTCCATGTCGCGCGCGGTGTCGGTCGTCGACACGTGCGCCATCAGGGGGCCGGCCGCTTTCTGGCAGCCCTTGCCGAAGTCGGTTGCGTCCTGCAGGTACGCCTTCTCCTCGGCCGGAGTGTCCGGGGTGACGTCCACTCCCTCGGCGGTCTCGATGTCCCGGTCACTGCGGCAGCGGATGCCCTCGCTGGCGCCGACCCCGCGAGGGTCCCAGCTCACCAGGTCGTAGCGCTCGCGCAGCTTGGGGATGGTGGCCCCGTAGTACGGCATGGTCGAGACGCCCGAGCCGCCGGGGCCGCCGAAGTTGAACAGCAGCGAGCCGATCCGGTCGCTTCCGGTCGCCTGTGCGCGGATGAGGGCGAGGCCGATCGTCCTGCCGCTCGGCTTCGACCAGTCCAACGGCACCTTGAGCGTGGCGCACCGCCAGTCGTCGCTCGGCGCGCCGGAGTCCCCGGTGGCCTTGCAGCGCTGCCAGTCGAGGTGCTGCGAGGTGAGCGAGGCAGGGAGGTCCGCCCTGGACGATGACGCCGGTGCGGGAGCCCGGCCGGTCTCCTCGGCCGAGCTGGTCCCCTTGCCCTCGTCATGGCCCCCGTCCGACGAGCCACCGCATCCGGCCACCAGCAGCGCGGCGGCCGCGGCGGCCGTCCACCGCAGGAATCGCGACATGTGTACCCCCCTCGCAGGCCCTCCGCGTCGTGCCGCGGTGGGCGTTCAGGCCATGGTAGGCGGATCGGGATCAGCCTGCGGAAGCCTGTGGATAACCATCTGACCTGCGACTTTCCAGAGATTCTCGGATGTTTGTCCAGGGATTCCCGGATGCTAGGAGCAGACCGTGCCGGCCTTCGGCACCTTCCCGTCCAGCAGGTAGTCGTTCACCGCGCTCTGCACACACTTGTTCTTGCTGTCGTACGCCCCGTGCCCCTGGCCCTTGTACGTCAGCTCCACGGCGACGCCCTTGCCGAGCGCGTCCACCATCCTCTTCGCGCCCGCGTAGGGGGTGGCGGGGTCGCCGGTGTTGCCGACGACGAGGATGGGCGCCGATCCGGGCGCGCTGACGTCGGGGTGGTCGGCGGCACCGGGCACGGCCCAGTCGGTGCAGCTGACCATGCCCCAGGCCAGGTAGTCGCCGAACACCGGGGAGGCGGCACGGAACTCGGGCAGCTTCTGCTGGACGTAGTCCGCGGTGTACCGCGGCTTCTCGTCGGAGCAGTTGATGGCGATGTTGGCCGCGGTGATGTTGCTGTACTCGCCGTTCTCGCTGCGCCCGTTCATCGAGTCGGACAGCAGCATCAGGATCTTGCCGTCGCCCTCGTACGCCTGCTGGAGCCCCTCGGTGAGGTACTCCCAGAAGTCCTTGGAGTACAGGGACTGCGCGATGCCGTTGGTCGCGGCCGTCTGGGTCAGCTGTCGCGGGAAGATGCCGGGGATCGGCTTCTTCTCCAGGTCCGCCAGCAGTTTGGCGATGCGGTCCTTGACGTCCTGCGGGGTGTCCCCGATCGGGCACTCCTCCTTCTTGGAGGTGCAGTCCTCGGCGAAGTTGTCGAGCGCGAGCTGGAAGCCCTTGGCCTGTCCGAGCGCGCTCTGTTCGGGGTTCTGGGTGGGGTCGACGACCGCGTCGAAGACCGCCCGGCCGACGTTCTTCGGGAACAGGTGGGCGTAGACGCCGCCGAGTTCGGTGCCGTAGGAGATGCCGAAGTAGTGCAGCTTGTCGTCGCCGAGGACCTGGCGCATCAGGTCCATGTCGCGGGCCGCGTCGGTGGTGCGCACCTGCGGCAGGATCTTCTTGGAGTGCTTCTCGCAGGCCGAGTTGAACTGTTTGGTGCGGTCCAGCAGCTGGGTGCGTTCGGCGCTGTCGTCGGGGGTCGCGTCCTGCTGGAAGTACGCGTCGAGCTGGGCGTCGCTCTCGCACTTCACGGGCGCGCTGCGGCCGACCCCGCGCGGGTCGAAGCTCACCAGGTCGTAGCGGGTGTTCAGGGTGGTGTAGTCCGCGCCGAAGGCGGGCAGCGTGGCGACGCCGCTGCCGCCGGGGCCGCCGAAGTTGAAGATGAGCGAGCCGATCCGCCGGCTCGGATCGCCGGTGGCCTTGGCGCGGATCAGGGCGATGCCGATGGTGTCGCCCTTGGGCTTGCTCCAGTCCAGGGGCGCCTTCATGGTGGCGCACTGCCACTTGGCGCCGTTGGGCAGCGGGGACGGGGAGGTGCCGCCGCCCTCCGCCTCGGACGGGACCGGGCAGTCCTGCCAGTCCAGCTTCTGTGCCGTGAGGTCCCCGTCCTTGGCGCCTTCGCTGCATCCGGCCAGCAGGGCGGCCAGCAGCACGGCGCTGGTGGTCAGAGCGGCGGCACGCAGCCGGGAGGGGTTCGCCATGTACCCATCCTGCGGGCGCGCACGCCGCCGCGCGCGGGGCGCGGGCCGTACGAGGTACGCCCCCTGGCCTGCGGAGGAGGCCTGTTCCGCGCAGGCGCCCTACAGGGCGCCCTTGCGCGTGAGCTGGTTGAAAGCGAGCCAGCCGGGCAGCACCGGCAGCCACAGCGTCAGCAGCCGGAACAGCAGGACGGCCGGTGCGGCGACCTCCTTGGGAAGGCCGACGGCGATCAGGCCGAGCGTCAGGCTCGCCTCGACCGCGCCGACGCCGCCCGGGGTGGGCGCCGCGGAGCCGAGCGCGTTTCCGGCGAGGAAGACCACGGCGACACTGGCGATGCTCAGCGAGGTCGAGGTGTCGCCGAACGCCCTGATGGAGGCGTCCAGGCACATGACGAAGCAGAAGGTCAGCAGCAGCATGCCGCCGATGCCGGTGATCAGCTTCTGCGGCCGCTGGAGCACGTCGAGCATGCGCGGCACGACACCGGCGAACAGCGACCTCACACGCGTGACGACGAATTTCCGCAGGAACGGCACCGAGGTCACCACGAGCACCAGCACCGCCACGGTCAGCAGACCCGCGATGACCGTCCGGGACGGCGACAGCGACGGCGTCTTCTCGGTGCCGGTCAGGTAGCCGAAGGACAGCAGCATCAGGATGTGGCAGCCGAGCCCGAACAGCTGCGACGCGCCGACGCTCGCCACCGCGAGCCCCGGGCGCACGCCCTGGCGCTGCAGAAAGCGCGTGTTCAGGGCGACACCGCCGACCGCGGCCGGCGCGACGATCTTCACGAAGGACCCGGCGACCTGGGCCGCCGCCGTCCGCAGGAACGGCACCCGCTCCGGCACGAACCCCAGCAGGGCCATCGCGGCGGCCACGTAACTGAGCGCGGAGAACAGCACCGCGGCGATCACCCAGCCCCACTGGGCGTTGGCGATCAGCGGTCCGAACTCGATGTGGGTGAGCTGGGTCAGCAGGAAGTACGCGCCGATGGCACCGGCGATGAAGCTGATCAGCGTGCGCGGCCGCACCCGCTCCAGACGGGCCGGCTCCACGGGGGCCTGCGGCCGGATCAGCAGCACCTCGTGGCGGATCTGCGTGAGCAGATCCTCCTCGCGGGCCTCGTCGAGGGCTTCGTCCAGGGCCCGCTTCTCGGCCCGCTGCTCGGCCCGGACCGTCTTCTTGTCGGGTTTTTCGAGCACCGGCCCGGCCGTCTCGGAGGCCTCCGCCAGACGGGCCTGCTTGGCCTGCCGGGACGCCTCCAGCACCGCTTCGCGTTCACGCTGGGCCCGCTCCCGGGCCAGTTTTCGCAGGGTCGCGCGCGTGGAGCGCGTCAGCGCGATGGGCTGCAGCATCGGCAGGCAGTCGGCGACCGCGTCCGGGCCGAGCACCCCGACGGCGGAGGCCACGGCCCGCTCGGCACCCACCCGCAGACCCAGTGTGGTGACCAGCTGGGCGACGTCCATGCGCAGCAGCAGCTCGCCGGCCGCGATCTCGCCGCCGCGCAGCTCGGAGAGGATCACCCTGCCGGAACGATCCACCAGAATCGCGTCACCGGCCAGCCTGCGGTGCGCGATGCGCCGGGACTGCAGCGCCTGCACCTGGTGCCAGGTGTGGCGCAGCAGCTCGTCGGTGATCTCCTCGTCCGGCAGCGAGTCCAGCGTGCGCCCGCCGGTGTGCTCGTAGACGAGCATCACCGCGTCCGGACCGAGTTCGGAGGTGGCGATCAGCTTGGGCGCGTTGGCGCCCGCCGCGATCGCCGCGTACGCGAGCAGCGCCTCCTGCTCCAGCGCCTGGCGCAGCGACTGGAGGCTGGAGCGGGTGGCGAAGCCGCGCAGGGTCAGGTTGCGCCAGGCGCGGTAGAAGAAGCCCTGGGCCTGCTGCTCCCGGTCGACGACCGTGACGTCCAGCGGCGGGCCGTCCTCCAGGGTGACGAAGTAGCGCCGTCCGCGGTCGCCGTTCTCCGACTCCACGGACTCCTCGCGGGCCGCGCTGACGGGGTGGAAGCCGACGTGCCTGAGGCCCGCCATCAGGGTCCGGCCGGTGGGGCGGACATTGGGCGAGCCGACCGCGTACAGCGTGCCGTAGGCGACGGTCCAGCCGATCAGCACCGTCAGGATGATCGAGAACGGGGTCGTGTAGCCGGTGACCAGCATCGAGAACGCGTCGAGCAGCAGCACGATCCACAGCACCGCGCGCCATCGGGGTCTGCGGGACATGCCGACGGCGGTCATATAGGCGATGACGGGCGCGAGATAGCCGTGCACCGGGTCGGTCAGGGCGTGGATGTCGCCCGGTGACGGCTGGGTGAGCGCCTCCTGGATGGAGTCCGGGGCGGCTCGGGCGACCCACAGGTCGGTGGCGAGGGTCACACCGTGCGCGAGGACGGCCGCGAGGACGCCGTCGGCGATCCGCAGTCCGTCCCGTTTGATCAGCCGTTCGATCGCGAAGGCGACCGGCACCAGGAGGATGGCGATGCTGGACGCGAGTCCCGCGATCTTGATCAGCAGGTCCGGGGCCTGCCCGGTGCCCTTGTTGATGTCCTGTTCGAGGCCCGAGGTGGTGCCGTGCGCGAACGCGGCGATCGCGAGCAGCACGACGATGGCGAGCACGCCCACCAGGAACCGCATGAGGTCGGAGGGACGGTGCACGCGCGCGGGGAGGAGTGGTTCGTCGCCCTCGACCTCCTCCGGGTGAGGATCGTCGGCACAGGCGTCCGGGCGCTCGTCGGCGGGTGGGTTCCCGGGGGCGTCCGCCCCATCGGCGCCGCCGCTGCCGCCGACGTCGCTGGTGTCGTCCGCGCGTGTACGCGTGCCGGCCTCGTGCGTACCGTCGTCCGCGCGCGCGTCCTTGCGTGTGGCACCGGTGTCGTCCCGGTCCGTAGCACCGCGGTCGGCGTCCGTCGCACCGGTGTCGGTCTGACCGGAGCGGGCGGTGTCGGGACGCGCGGAAGCGTCAGGGATGCCCTCCGCGCCTTCGGGGTGCACGCCCTGCTGCTTCATGGTCTCTTCTTGGTCTCGTATCACCAGTCACCGCCCGCACGATGGTGGCATGCCCCACCGGCACACGCGGGCATCAGGGTGCGGATGGGCGGGCGGACAGTCTGCCGGAAGCGCCGCCCGAGGGCGAGGGGCCCTGGCCCGGACTTCCGCGCCGCGTTGTCGGTGGGGTGCGGCAGGATGGGGCGAATGAGCGAGCAGAGCCCTGCCGAGGACACCCGAGAGGGGTACGCGGACGCGTTGCCGGAGTACGCCGAGCGGGTCCTGGAGGCCGCCGAGCGGATTCCGCCGGGCCGGGTCATGACGTACGGCGATGTCGCCGAGTGGCTCGAAGAGGGCGGACCCCGCCAGGTGGGCCGGGTGATGGCCCTCTACGGCGGCGCCGTCCCCTGGTGGCGCGTGGTGCGCGCGGACGGGGTGCTGCTGCCCGGCCACGAGCTGCGTGCCCTCGATCACTACCGCGCGGAGGGCACGCCGCTGAAGCAGGCGGGCAGGAGCACCGAGGGCCATCTGCCGCGGCTCGACATGAGACGGGCCCGATGGGACGGCGGCACGGTCGCGGAGGGTCACACCTGACAGCTTCCGCCATCGGATGCCGTCGAGGGGAACCCGTGGCCCGTACGAGGGACAGGGGGGACGTCCGTGGCATGACGTACGTTCGTGTGGTGAGGGACCCACGTGACGCGAGGGCCACGAGTGCCGCGAGGGAAGAAGCGGAAGCCCTGCTTCCGTCCGGGGCGGCGGCGTAGCGTCGGCTGCACGTGTCCCCCTCACCCCGCGGCCACCGCCTCGCACGCGTGACCGCCCGCCCACCAGCACAACCACCAGGACCGGCGAACCACGTGAGCTCCTCTTCCTCCACCAGGCGCCTGCCGCACCCCCCGGTGCGGCAGGGGAACCGTGGCGCTTACCGACTGGTCCGTACCCCACCCGTCGCAGTCGATCCCCCTCTTCTGGACGCCGCACAGCGCGCCGTGGTTGACCACCGGACCGGACCGCTGCTCGTTCTCGCAGGTCCGGGCACCGGCAAGACCACCACCCTGGTGGAGTCCGTGGCCGCGCGAATCGCCCGTGGCGGGGACCCGGAACGGATCCTGGTGCTGACGTTCAGCCGCAAGGCCGCCGTCGACCTGCGTGACCGCATGGCCCTGCGCATCGGCGCGGCCCGCGCTCCCCGGGCGACCACCTTCCACTCGTACTGCTACGCCCTGGTCCGCGCCCACCAGGACAGCGGCCTGTTCGCGGAGCCGCTGCGCCTGCTCTCCGGCCCCGAGCAGGACGTCACCGTCCGCGAGCTGCTCGCCGGGCAGCCCGAGCTGGAGCGGCTCGGGCTCGACCACGTGCGCTGGCCGGACGAACTGCGCGCCTGCCTGACCACGCGCGGCTTCGCCGACGAGGTCCGCGCCGTCCTCGCCCGCAGCCGTGAGCTGGGCCTCGGCCCCGGTGCGCTGGACGCCTTCGCCCGCCGCATCGGCCGCCCCGACTGGCGCGCGGCCGCCGCCTTCCTCGCCGAGTACCTGGACGTCCTCGACCTGCAGGGCGTCATCGACTACGCCGAACTGGTCCACCGCGCGGTGCTGCTCGCCCACCGCCCCGAGGCCGCGGCACAGCTCGCCGCCCGGTACGACGCCGTGTACGTCGACGAGTACCAGGACACCGACCCCGCCCAGGTACGGCTCCTGCAGGCCCTGGCCGGCGGCGGACGGACCCTGGTCGCCCTCGGCGACCCCGACCAGTCGATCTACACGTTCCGGGGCGCCGACGTGAACGGCATCCTGGACTTCCCGGCGGCCTTCCCGCGCGCGGGCGGCCGCCCGGCCCCCGTCGAGGTGCTGCGCACCTCCCGCCGCTCCGGCGCCGCTCTGCTGGCCGCGACCCGGCTGATCACCCAGCGCATGCCGCTGCCCCGGCTGCCCGCCGAGAAGGTGCGCGCCCACCGCGAGCCGGCAGCCGTGCGGGACGGCGGCCGCGTCGAGGTCTACACGTACCCGACCGCAGGTACGGAGCTGGACAACATCGCCGACATCCTGCGCCGCGCGCACCTGGAGGACGGCGTCCCCTGGAGCGACATGGCCGTCCTCGTACGCGCCGGCTCCCGCACCATCCCGACCCTCCGCCGCGCCCTCACCGCCGCCGGCGTCCCCCTGGACATCGACGGCGACGACCTGCCCCTGCGCCACGAGCCGGCGGTCGCCCCCCTGCTGGCGGCACTCAGGGCGGTGGCCACGGCGGAGGCGGCCCGGAGTCCCCAGGAGGGGGTGTCCGGCGAAGCGGCGGGGGCATCGACTGCCGGGGCCGGGGCCCAGGTGCGTGCCGAGGCCGGCACGGACGGCACTGCCGGAGCCGGGGCTCAGGCGTCCGCCAAGGCCGATACGGAGGGGGCTGCGGAAGCCAACGGGCTGGCGTCTGCCAAGGCCGATACGGAGGGGTCTGTCCAACTCGACGGGCTGACGTCTGCGGGGGCGGACACGGAGGGCTCTGCCCTCGCCGGCACCCGTGCGTCTGCCGAGGTCGGCACGGACGGCAGTGCCGGAGCCGGGGCCCAGGCGTCTGCCGAGGCCGACGAGGGGTCTGTTGAAGTCGACGGGGTGGCGCCTGCGCGAGCCGACACAGAGGGCTCTGCCCACGCCGACCCCAGTGAGCCCGCCGAGGCCGCCACGCACGGCACCGCCGAAACCGGCACCCATGCGCCCGCCGCCGAGCCGGCCGCCGTCGATCCGCCCGCCACCGAGCCCCCGCCAACATCCACTGGCTCGACGCCGAAACCGCCCTCACCCTCCTCGCCTCCCCGCTCGCCGGCATGGACACCGCCGACCTGCGGCGCCTCGGGCGTGCCCTGCGTGAGGAGGAGCGGGCCGCTGGGACCCCGTTGCCGCCGCCCTCGGACGAGCTGCTCGCGCGGGCGCTCGCCGAACCCGAGCGCCTGGTGGCGCACGACCCGGCGTACGCGCGGGGGGCGCAGCGCCTGGGCGCGCTGCTCCGTAAGGCCCGCGAGCGCCTCGCGGGTGGCGGCACGGCCGAGGAGGCGCTGTGGGACCTGTGGGAGGGCACGCCCTGGCCCGCGCGCCTGGAGCGGGCCGCGCGGCGCGGCGGCGCGGCCGGCCGTAACGCGGACCGTGACCTGGATGCCGTGTGCGCGCTGTTCGCCACGGCCGCGCGCGCGGAGGAGCGCACCGGAGGCCGCGGCGCCCTGAACTTCCTGGAGGAGATCGACGCCGAGGACATCGCCGCCGACACCCTCACCCGCCGCGCCGTGCGCCCCGACGCCGTCCGCCTGATGACCGCGCACCGCGCCAAGGGCCTGGAATGGCGGCTGGTCGTCGTCGCCGGCGTCCAGGAGGGTCTGTGGCCCGATCTGCGCCGCCGTGGCTCCCTCCTGGAGGCCGACCGCATCGGCCGCGACGGACTCGCCGAACCGCTCACCCCGGGCGCGCTGCTCGCCGAGGAGCGCCGCCTGTTCTACGTGGCCGCCACGCGCGCGCGTGACCGTCTCGTCGTCACCGCCGTGAAGGCACCGGCCGACGACGGCGACCAGCCCTCCCGTTTCCTGACCGAGCTGGGTGTCGAACCCCGGGACGTCACCGGCCGCCCGCGCCGCCCGCTGTCCGTGGCCGCGCTCGTCGCCGAGCTGCGCGCCACCACCGTCGACCCGCGCGCCTCGGCCGCCCTGCGGGAGGCCGCCGCCCGGCGTCTGGCGAGGCTCGCCGCACTCGCCGATGAGGACGGCCGCCCCTTGGTGCCGTCCGCGCACCCCTACCGCTGGTGGGGCATGTTCGAGCCGACCGAGAGCAAGGTGCCGCTGCGCCACCGCGACCAGCCCGTCGTGCTCTCCGGCAGCGCCCTCGACCAGCTCGCCAACACGTGCGCCCTGCAGTGGTTCCTGGGCCGCGAGGTGAAGGCCGACGCGCCCGCCACCGCCGCCCAGGGCTTCGGCAACGTCGTCCACGTCCTCGCCGACGAGGTCGCCTCCGGCCGCACCCCCGCCGACCTCGACGTGCTCATGGAACGCCTGGATTCCGTGTGGAACGCTCTCGCCTTCGACGCGCCCTGGAAGTCCGCGCAGGAGAAGGACAACGCGCGCGCGGCGCTCGAACGCTTCCTGAACTGGCACGTACTGGACCGCACCGGCCGCACCCCGGTGACGAGCGAGCAGGACTTCGACGTCACCCTCGAAGCGGGCGACTACCAGGTCCGCATCCGCGGCCAGATGGACCGCGTCGAGGCGGACGGCGAGGGCCGCGCCTACGTCGTGGACTTCAAGACCGGCAAGCAGGCCCCCAGCGGCGCCGAGGTGTCCCGCCATCCCCAGCTCGCCGTCTACCAGCTCGCCGTCCGTGAAGGCGCCGTGGACACCGCCTTCGACGGCGTACGACCCGAGCCCGGCGGCGCCGAACTGGTGCACCTCAGGCAGGGCGCGGCCAAGCGGGACGGCGGCGAGACCCTGCCCAAGGTGCAGGCCCAGGAGCCGCTGGCGGGGGAGTGGGTCGGCGACCTGCTGGCCACCGCCGCCGGAAAGGTCCTGGACGAGCGGTTCGCACCGACGGCCGGACAGCACTGCACGCACTGTGCGTTCCGCGCCTCCTGCAGCGCACGGCCCGAGGGACGGCACGTGGTCGAGTGACCCGCGCCAGGAGCGAGGGTGACGTACGGCACCCAAGGCGCTGACCTGCGTCTCTTCCTCCCCAGGCAGCTGATCCGTCCGCGGTTGTCAGTGCCCGCCGCTAGCCTCTGACGACATGCCCGCCCGTATCACCGACCCCGAGCAGCTCAAGGAGCTCCTCGGCATCCCGTTCACCCCGGAGCAGACGGCCTGCATCACCGCGCCGCCCGCACCGCAGGTGATCGTGGCCGGAGCCGGTTCGGGCAAGACCACCGTGATGGCGGCCCGAGTGGTCTGGCTGGTCGGCACCGGCCAGGTCGCCCCCGAACAGGTCCTCGGCCTGACCTTCACCAACAAAGCCGCGGGCGAACTCGCCGAACGCGTCCGCAAGGCACTGATCAAGGCCGGCGTCACCGACCCCGACGTCATCGACCCGGACAATCCGCCCGGCGAGCCGGTGATCTCGACGTACCACGCCTTCGCCGGCCGCCTGCTGACCGACCACGGCCTGCGCATCGGCCTCGAGCCGACCTCCCGGCTGCTGGCCGACGCCACCCGCTACCAGCTCGCCGCGCGCGTGCTGCGCGAGGCCCCCGGGCCCTACCCGGCGCTGACCCGCTCCTTCGCCGACCTCGTCAGCGACCTGCTCACCCTCGACTCCGAACTCGCCGAACACCTCGTGGACCCCGGACGACTGCGCGCCTGGGACGCCGGCCTGCTGCACGCCCTGGAGAGCGCCAAGCTCACCAACGCCGACCTGCGCAAGATCCCCGAGACCGCCGCCGCCCGCCGCGAACTCGCCGACCTCGTCGTGCGCTACCGGGCCGCCAAGCGCGAACGCGACCTGCTCGACTTCGGCGACCAGATCGCCCTGTCCGCCCGCCTCGCCGGCATCCCCGAGGTGGGCCGGCTGCTGCGCGAGGAGTTCCGCGTGGTGCTCCTGGACGAGTACCAGGACACCTCCGTGGCCCAGCGTGTCCTGCTGTCGGGCTTGTTCGGCGGCGGCACGGGCCACCCGGTGACCGCCGTCGGCGACCCCTGCCAGGCCATCTACGGCTGGCGCGGCGCCTCCGTCGCCAACCTGGACGACTTCCCCGAGCACTTCGCCCACGCCGACGGCAGCTCCGCCACCCGGCAGGCGCTCAGCGAGAACCGCCGCAGCGGCGGCCGCCTCCTCGACCTCGCCAACGGCCTCGCCGAACCGCTGCGCGCCATGCACGCGGGCGTGGAGGCCCTCCGCCCGGCCCCCGGCGCCGAACACGACGGCACGGTCCGCTGCGCCCTGCTGCCCACCCACGCGGAGGAGATCGACTGGATCGCCGACTCCATCGCCCACCTCGTGCGCACCGACAAGGCCCCCGGCGAGATCGCCGTACTGTGCCGCACGGCCACCGACTTCGCCGAGATCCAGGGCGCCCTCGTCGCCCGCGACATCCCCGTGGAGGTCGTCGGCCTCTCCGGGCTGCTGCACCTGCCCGAGATCGCCGACCTCGTCGCCGTCTGCGAAGTCCTCCAGGACCCCGGGGCCAACGCCTCCCTGGTCCGCCTGCTGACCGGCCCGCGCTGGCGCATCGGCCCCCGCGACCTCGCCCTCCTCGGCCGCCGCGCGCGGCTGCTGGTCGCCCACACGCGCGCGGGCGACACCGACGACCCCGACCGCAGGCTCGCCGAGGCTGTCGAAGGCGTCGACCCGTCGGAGGTGATATCGCTCGCGGACGCCCTGGACACCTTCCTGGAGGCACCTCTCGACGAGGGCGACGGGGACGACGACGGGCTGCCGTTCTCCCCGGACGCGCGCGTGCGCTTCGCCCGCCTGGCCGCCGAACTGCGCGATCTGCGCCGCTCCCTGTCCGACCCGCTGATGGACGTCCTGCACCGCGTTCTCGCGGTCACCGGCCTGGAGGTGGAGCTGTCGGCGTCCCCGCACGCGCTCGCCGCCCGCCGCCGCGAGACCCTGTCCAACTTCCTCGACGTCGCGGCCTCGTTCGCGGCCGGCGACGGCGAGGCCACACTGCTGGCCTTCCTCGGCTTCCTGCGCACTGCCGCCCAGTACGAGAAGGGCCTCGACAACGCCCTGCCCGGCGGCGAGAACACCGTCAAGGTGCTCACCGCGCACAAGTCGAAGGGCCTGGAGTGGGACGTCGTCGCCGTACCCGGACTCGTCAACGGCACTTTTCCCAGCGCCCAGGGCCGCGAGAAGTGGACCGCGCAGGCCAAGGTGCTGCCGCACGCCCTGCGCGGCGACACCGACACCCTGCCCGACATCGACTCCTGGGACTCCCGGGGCATGAAGGCCTTCCACGAGGCCGTGAAGGAGCACCAGCACACCGAGGAACTCCGCCTCGGCTACGTCACCTTCACCCGCCCCCGCTCCCTCCTCCTCGGCTCCGGCCACTGGTGGGGGCCCAGCCAGAAGAAGCCACGGGGACCCTCCGACTTCCTCCAGGCCCTCCACGACCACTGCGCCGCCGGGTACGGCGAGATCGAGGCATGGGCCGACGAGCCCGGCGAGGAGGAGGAGAACCCGGCCCTGCACACGGCCACCGCCGACCAGGCGTGGCCCCTGCCCCTGGACGACGCGGCCCTGGCCCGCCGCCGCGCGGCCGCCGAGACCGTCCTCACCCACCTGGACACCCTGGCCGCCCGCCAGGACGGCCACCCGCCCGCCACCCACGACCCCGCCGCCTTCGACGACCCGGAGTGGCCCGCACCGCCGGACGAAGAAGACCCCGACTGGCCCGCCCCGACGGACGACGAGGACCCCTACGGCGAAGAGTTCCCGTACGACCAGGACCCCTTCGCCGACGAGGCACCGTACGACGACGGCGCCGCCTCCCCGAAGGAGCCCGTCGACTGGGACTCCTGGACCGCCGAGCGGCCGACCGTCCCCCACCAGGCGCCCGCCCCGGCCGAGCCCGCTCGCTCCGGCGCACACACCCACCCCACCGAGCCCGAACGCCTCGCGCCCCTCACACCCGAGGAAGCCCGCACTCTCGACTCCTGGGACCGCGACCTCGACGCGCTCACCGGCGAGCTGCTGCGCGCCCGGCAGAGCGTCACGGACGTCCCCCTTCCGGCCACACTGACCGCGTCCCAGCTGCTGCGTCTCGCCGAGGACCCGGACGGGCTCGCACAGGAACTCGCACGCCCCATGCCGCGCCCCCCGCAACCCGCCGCGCGCCGGGGCACCCGCTTCCACGCCTGGGTCGAAGCACGCTTCGAGGAACTGACACTGCCCATGCTGGAGCCGGACGAGCTGCCCGGCAGCGAGGCCGAGATCGCCGACGAACGCGACCTCGAAGCCCTCAAGGACGCCTTCGAACGCACCGAGTACGCCCACCGCACCCCGTACCGGATCGAGGCCCCCTTCCAGCTCACCCTCGCCGGCCGCGTCGTACGCGGCCGCATCGACGCCGTCTACCGCAACGGCGACGGCGACGACGCGACCTACGAGATCGTCGACTGGAAGACCAGCCGCACCCGCACCGCCGACCCGCTCCAGCTCGCCGTGTACCGGCTGGCCTGGGCCGAGCAGCAGGGCGTGCCGCCCGAGTCGGTCACGGCCGTCTTCCTGTACGTGCGCAGCGGCGAGGTCGTACGCCCCGAGGACCTGCCCGACCGGGCAGCCCTGGAACGGCTGCTCACCGGTGATCCCACGGGGGACACACCAGGGGCACGTAAAGGATCCCCAGTGTGACGAACCGCCCGCCGAGGATGTCGGTGCGGGCCGATAGGCTCGTGAGCATGAGCCAGACCCCGGACAGCGCCGTCCGTACGTACATCGAGCAGCACCGCGCCGCCTTCCTCGACGACCTCGCCGCATGGCTGCGCATCCCCTCCGTGTCGGCCCAGCCCGACCACGCGCCCGACGTACGCGACAGCGCCGACTGGCTCGCCGCCCAGCTCAAGGAGACCGGCTTCCCGACCACCGAGGTCTGGCCGACCCCCGGCGCCCCCGCCGTCTTCGCCGAGTGGCCCTCGGGCGACCCCCAGGCGCCCACCGTCCTCGTCTACGGCCACCACGACGTACAGCCCGCCGCCCGCGAGGACGGCTGGGACAGCGACCCCTTCGAGCCCGTCATCCGGGACAACCGCCTCTACGCGCGCGGGGCGGCCGACGACAAGGGCCAGGTGTTCTTCCACACGCTCGGCGTCCGCGCCCACCTCGCCGCCACCGGCCGCACCGCCCCCGCGGTCAACCTGAAGCTGCTGATCGAGGGTGAGGAGGAGTCCGGCTCCGAGCACTTCCGGGCCCTCGTCGAGGAACGCGCCGACCGGCTCGCCGCCGACGCCGTGATCGTCTCCGACACCGGCATGTGGTCCGAGGACACCCCGACCGTCTGCACCGGCATGCGCGGCCTCGCCGAGTGCGAGATCCGGCTGTACGGCCCCGACCAGGACATCCACTCCGGCTCCTTCGGCGGCGCCGTCCCCAACCCGGCCACCGCCGCCGCCCGCCTGGTGGCCGCCCTGCACGACGAGCACGCGCACGTGGCCGTCCCCGGCTTCTACGACGGCATAGCGGAGCTGACCGACCGCGAACGCGAGCTGTTCGCCGAGCTGCCGTTCGACGAGGAGCAGTGGCTGCGCACCGCCAAGTCGTACGCCACCCACGGCGAGGCCGGGCACACCACCCTGGAGCGCATCTGGGCCCGCCCGACCGTCGAGGTCAACGGCATCGGCGGTGGCTACCAGGGCCCCGGCAGCAAGACGATCATCCCCTCCTCGGCCATGGTGAAGCTGTCCTTCCGCCTGGTCGCCGGCCAGGACCCCGACCACATCGAGAAGGCCGTCCGCGCCTGGGCGGCACAGCAGGTACCCGCCGGGATCAGGCTCGAGATCAGCTTCGGCCCCGCCACGCGCCCCTGCCTGACCCCGCTCGACCACCCCGCGCTGCAGTCCGTGGTCCGCGCCATGGGCCGCGCCTTCCAGAGCCCGGTCCGCTACACCCGCGAGGGCGGCTCCGGACCCGCCGCCGACCTCCAGGAGGTTCTCGGCGCCCCCGTCCTCTTCCTGGGCATCTCCGTCCCCTCCGACGGCTGGCACGCCCCGAACGAGAAGGTCGAACTCGACCTCCTCCTCAAAGGCGTCGAAACCAGCGCCTACCTGTGGGGTGACCTCGCCGAGAACTGGCGTCACGCCCCCTGACCGGCAGGCGCCGAACGGGACCGCATCGCGCGCGGGGCACACTGGAAGGACCGCCCGCACGCCCGCCCGAGCCCGGCCCGGTGCCGTCCCGCCCTACGACCCGCCCGAACCGCCCGCCGAAACGAACCGTTCCATTGGGGGAGTTGGAAGCACCCGTGACCACCTGGACCGACCACACCGCCGAACGACCCATCTCGCTCACCGCCCCGAGCGGCATCGACCGCGCCGCCCACCACCGGCTCGACGAGGCCTGGCTCGCAGCGGCATGGAGCCACCCCGCCACCCGCTGCTTCGTGGTCTCCGGCGGCCAGGTACTCATCGACGAGACGCCCGACGGCCGGACCGAACTCGTCATGACCCCCTCCTTCGAGGCACCCCTCACCGAGGCCCACCGCTACTTCCTCGGCATCGACGAGGACGGCGTCAGCTACTTCGCCCTCCAGAAGGACGCACTGCCCGGCCGCATCGACCAGTCCGCCCGCCCGGCGGGCCTGCGCGAAGCCGGACTGCTGCTGTCACCGCGGGACGCGGGCCTCATGGTGCACGCGGTCGGCCTGGAGAACTGGCAGCGCACCCACCGCTTCTGCTCCCGCTGCGGCGAGCGCACGGTCATCGCCGCCGCCGGCCACATCCGCCGCTGCCAGGCCTGCGGCGCCGAGCACTACCCGCGCACCGACCCCGCCGTGATCATGGCCGTCACCGACGAGGACGACCGGATCCTGCTCGGCCGCCAGGTCCACTGGCCCGAGGGCCGCTTCTCCACACTCGCCGGCTTCGTCGAACCCGGCGAGTCCATCGAGCAGTCGGTACGCCGCGAGGTCTTCGAGGAGGCCGGCATCACCGTCGGCCCCGTCGAGTACGTGGCCAGCCAGCCCTGGCCCTTCCCGTCCAGCCTCATGCTGGGCTTCATGGCCCGCGCCACCACCACCGACATCGACGTCGACGGCGACGAGATCCACGAGGCCCGCTGGTTCTCCCGCGAGGAACTGCACGCCGCCTTCGAGGCCGGCGAGGTACTGCCCCCGTACGGCATCTCCATCGCCGCCCGCCTGATCGAGATGTGGTACGGCAAGCCGCTGCCGACGAGGAGCTTCATCTGAGGCCACGGGCACGCCCGTGTGGGACAAGACACAAAAAGGCGGCTCCTGAGGCACCAACAGCCTCAGGAGCCGCCTTTCCCACAAGCCGGGACCGGCCTGTTAGTTACGCGGCGAGCTTCTGCTTCACCTGCGCCAGCGACGGGTTCGTCAGCGTGGAGCCGTCACCGAAGAGCACGGTCGGGACCGTCTGGTTTCCGCCATTCGCCTTCTCCACGAAAGCGGCGGACTCCGGGTCCTGCTCGATGTTGATCTCGGTGTAGGCGATGCCCTCGCGGTCCAGCTGCTTCTTCAGCCGCTGGCAGTAGCCACACCAAGTCGTGCTGTACATCGTCACAGTGCCCTGCATGTCTCTCGCGCTCCTCAGGCAGCTCGGGGAAGGTTGTCCAAGCACACAACGTAAGGGACCGGCACGGCATTCCCGCCTGGGGTATCCGGCCCCCGGCTGTGACACCTGCCGCATTAGTACGACTGCGACGGCCCGCCTGTGGACAACCGGCACAGCAGTCCCGGACGACCTGGCAGCATGGCCATGTGACACCAGCAACGCACTCCACCCTCTTCCCGCAGGGGCCCGGCGGTTCCCCGTACTCGGCCCCGCCGAGTGGGCCCGACGCGGTGCTCGAAGGGCTCGACCCCGAGCAGCGCGAGGTGGCCACCGCCCTGCACGGCCCGGTGTGCGTCCTGGCCGGAGCGGGCACGGGCAAGACCCGGGCGATCACCCACCGCATCGCCTACGGGGTGCGCGCCGGGATCCTCCAGCCGTCCAGCGTGCTCGCCGTCACCTTCACCAACCGCGCCGCAGGCGAGATGCGCGGCCGCCTGCGCCAGCTCGGCGCCCACGGCGTCCAGGCCCGCACCTTCCACTCCGCCGCTCTGCGCCAGCTCCAGTACTTCTGGCCGAAAGCGATCGGTGGCTCCATGCCCCGACTCGTCGACCGCAAGATCCAACTCGTCGCCGACGCGGCCGCCGCCTGCAAGCTCCGCCTCGACCGCGGCGAGCTGCGGGACGCCACCGCCGAGATCGAATGGTCCAAGGTCACCCAGACCGTCCCCGCCGACTACCCGTACGCGGCAGCAAAGGCAGGCCGCGACACCCCACGCGACCCCGCCGAGATCGCCCACCTCTACGCGGCCTACGAAGACCTCAAACGCGACCGCGCCGTCATCGACTTCGAAGACGTCCTGCTGCTCACCGTCGCCGTCCTCCAGGACCGACACGACATCGCCGAACAGGTCCGCACTCAGTACCAGCACTTCGTCGTCGACGAATACCAGGACGTCAGCCCCCTCCAGCAGCGACTCCTGGAACTCTGGCTCGGCAACCGCGACAGCCTGTGCGTCGTCGGCGACGCCAGCCAGACGATCTACTCGTTCACCGGAGCAACACCCGACCACCTCCTCGACTTCCGCGCCCGCCACCCCGGCGCCACCGTCGTCAAACTGGTCCGCGACTACCGCTCCACCCCCCAGGTCGTCCACCTCGCCAACGGACTGCTCGCCCAGGCCAGCGGCCGCGCCGCAGACCACCGGCTGGAACTTGTCTCCCAGCGCCCCGCGGGCCCCGACCCCGTCTACACCGAGTACACCGACGAACCCGCCGAGGCCGAAGGCGCCGCCCGCCGCATCCGCGAACTGATCGACGCCGGCGTCCCGGCCGCCGAGATCGCCATCCTCTTCCGCACCAACTCCCAGTCCGAGACCTACGAACAAGCCCTCGCCGACGCCGGAGTCCCCTACCAGCTCCGCGGCGCCGAACGCTTCTTCGACCGCCCCGAAGTACGCAAGGCAGGCGTCGCCCTGCGCGGCGCAGCCCGCTTCGGCGGCAACGACTCCCTGCTCGACGACGCCGTGGACCTGCCCTCCCAGGTGCGCGCCGTGCTCTCCGGAGACGGCTGGACCAGCGAACCCCCCGCCGGCTCCGGCGCCGCCAGAGAACGCTGGGAGTCACTCGCCGCCCTCGTCAACCTCGCCCACGACTTCGCCGCCGCCCACCCGAAGGCCACCCTCGGCGACTTCGTGACAGAACTCGACGAGCGGGCCAACGCCCAGCACGCCCCCACCGTCCAGGGCGTCACCCTGGCCTCCCTGCACGCGGCCAAGGGCCTGGAGTGGGACGTCGTCTTCCTGGTCGGCATCGCCGAGGGCATGGTGCCGATCACCTACGCGAAGACGGACGAACAGATCGAAGAAGAGCGCCGCCTCCTCTACGTCGGCGTGACCCGCGCCAGAGAACGGCTCCACCTCTCCTGGTCCCTGTCCCGCTCACCCGGCGGCCGCCCCAACCGCAGGCCCAGCCACTTCCTCGACGGCCTGCGCCCCGGCTCGACCGCCACCGTCGGCCGCACCGGCGCGGGAGCCGCCGGAGGCATCGAGCGCGGCACCCTCACAGAGATCCCGGCCATACCCCGGCGCGCCCAACGCACCCCGGCCCGCTGCCGCGTCTGCGGCCGCACCCTCACCGACGCCGGCGAGATGAAACTGATGCGCTGCGAAGACTGCCCCTCCGACATGGACGAAGGCATCTACGAGCGGCTGCGCACATGGCGAGCGGTCCAGGCCCGAAGCAGCGGCCAACCGGACTTCTGCGTCTTCACGGACCGGACCCTGATGGCCATCGCCGAGGCACGGCCCGACAGTCCGGCCGAACTCTCCCGCATCCCTGGCGTCCTCAGCCGCAAGCTGCAGCGCTACGGAACCGAAGTTCTGGCCATCTGTGCAGGTCAAGAGGGCGGGGAAGGTGACGAGGACGACTGATGCGAACTCGTCGAAAAAATAGTTTGCGCATGCCCCAGCAATCCCCATAGGTTCTAGGCACGGAAACAGCGGCCTTCTCGGAGGCGCTGATTCCGTGTTGTACTTGCATATCCGAACGGACTGGCTCACCCCAGTCCCCAAGACGCCGAGAGGAGGCGAGTCCAGTGATCAGCATCAACACCAGCTCCATCAGCACGGCCAAACTGACCGATCGCTCGACCGTCTCCACGTGCATGCTCGGCGCCTCGAACCAGGGCACCGGTCTGTCCGGCATTCGTGCCGCCCGTCCGGCGTCCTCCCTGTCTCTCGCGGGTCTTCCCATCCGTGAGCGCAATGAGCGACCGACCAAGGCACTGGAAGCGGTAGTGGCACGGGCACATGCCTATGCCTTTGCGGCAGCCGGTGCCGGATTCCGGAAGCAGACGACGCAGCACCACCTGATGTGGGCCTTCCGTGGGCCAGAACCCTGGAGTGATCCAGCCTGATCGCCGATCAGGCCGGCGCCTTCAGGGCCGCGGAACCCCATCCGGGATCCGCGGCCCTTCTGTTTGCCCCGAACGGGGACAACAGGGCGAAGGGGCCTCGGGACAAGGAAAGAACCCGGTACCAAGCCGACACCCGGTCAACCGGCCGGAACGACCAGACGAGGAAGACCAACCGTGCAACTCGAAGCGCACGCCCCGTCCGTACCGCCTTCACAAACGCTCCCCCCGCCCGGCCTCACGGAGGACTCCACCTTGACCCCCCTCACCGCGCTCACCGCGCTCGACGACGCCATCGAGAACCTCGGCGTACCCGTCCCCTGCCGCTCCTACGACCCCGAGGTCTTCTTCGCTGAGTCGCCGGCGGACGTCGAGTACGCCAAGTCCCTCTGCCGCACCTGCCCGCTGATCGAGGCCTGCCTCGCCGGCGCCAAGGAGCGGCGTGAGCCCTGGGGCGTCTGGGGTGGCGAGCTGTTCGTCCAGGGCGTCGTCGTCGCCCGCAAGCGGCCCCGTGGCCGCCCGCGCAAGAACCCGGTCACGGCATGAACACCGCAGGAACGATCGACCGCCCCCTCACGCACGACCCCAAGAAGCAGGCCCCGATGAAGCCGTCCACCAGCGAGCCCACCGGCTTCGCGACCCCAGACTTCACCATGAACGGCGCGACCGGCTCGCGTCAGAACAGGACCCGAGAGATGCAACTCATCCCAGAAGCCCTGGCCCGTGCGCATATGCACGAGCGCCTGCATGAGGCCGAGCAGGAACGCCGGGCCATGCGCCTGGCGACCGCCCGGCGGATGCAGCGCCGGGCGGAACGCGCCTCGCTGCGCGCCCGCCGTGCGCTCGCCATGGCCGTCATGCAGTAACCCAGCACACCCGAAGCGGTGGCCTCCCGGCACAGGGAGGCGAAGCCTTCCCCGCGGGGGCCGGTCCGACCGAACGGACCGGCCCCCGCGGTGCGTTGTGCACGGCGATCCGCCGGTCGGGGAGTTATCGTCGGCGAGTGACGAGTCCTCCCGGAGGAAGTGATCAGGGCGGCTCCACCACGGAGCCCCGCCCCCTCGTGTGCGCCCGCTGCGGCACCCCCGCCGGCGGCTCCCAGCCGGCCACCTGGACCTGCTCCGTGGAGCACGGCATCCGCCAGTACTTCTGCGACGTCTGCGCCCGGGAGAACCTACGGGCGATCGAGGGGCGGCTGGACTCGGCCTGGTGGTGAGAACGCTTCTCCGGGGCCCTCCCCCTCCCCCTCCCCCCACCCCGCCCCGCCCCTCACCAACATCGCGGCAGCCCGGCAGCCCGGAGGACCCGTACCCCCACACCCCAGATCAGGCCTCCGCCGCCGGTTCCTCCTCGGTCCATTCATCCTCGAGTGCGAACCCGGGCAGCCACTCCTCCAGTTCCTCGCGCAGCCGTACCGTGGCTCCCAGTTGGCACAGCACGCCGATGGTGCTCAGTGTCACCCGGTGTATCAGCAGATAGGCCGGCGGCAGGTTGAGCTGTTTGCCCAGCTGGTAGGCGGGGGAGCGGGGGTCGGCGATGCGGGCGGCCTGGCTGCGCATCCACGAGCGGGTGAAGGTGAACGCCTCGACCCGGGCCGGCTCGATGATCGGCAGCAGGTAGTCGAGGACCGCGTCGGGGTCCAGCTCTATGGAGTCCTTGACGAACCCCTCCGTACACAGCAGCTCGTAGACGGTCTCCGCCTCGCTGTCCAGGGTCATCCGCAGTGAGATGCCGATCGGTGCCGGCAGGCCGCCCGGGAGCCGGTCGACCGTGCCGAAGTCCAGGACGCCCAGGCGCCAGTCGTCGTCGCCGTCCGGGCCGCCGGGCAGCAGACGGAAGTTGCCGGGGTGCGGATCGGCGTGCAGCAGGCCGGTGCGGGCCGGTCCGGAGAACAGGAAGCGGGCCAGGAGCTGGCCGGCGCGGTCGCGCTGCTCCTCGGTGCCGTCCGTGATGATCTCCGACAGTGGGATCCCGTCGATCCACTCCGTGACCAGGATCTGCTCGCACTGGTGCACCACGGCCGGGACCACCACGTCCGGGTCGTCCGCGAACTCCTGCGCGTGGGCGTCCTGGGCCTGGGCCTCCAGCGCGTAGTCCAGCTCCTCGGATACGCGGTCCCGCATCTCCGCGATCAGCGGCTTGATGTCCATGCCGGGAATGAGCGGCCCCAACAGCCGGGCGAAACGGCTCAGTTGGCTCAGGTCGGACAGCAGGGCCTCGCCCGCGCCCGGGTACTGCACCTTGACCGCCACCTCACGGCCGTCGTGCCACACCGCCCGGTGCACCTGCCCGATGGAGGCTGCGGCCGCCGGTTTGTCCTCGAACTCCAGGAACAGGTCCCGCCAGTCCGCTCCCAGCCGCTCCTCGAGCACCGCGTGCACCGTGCGGGTCGGCATCGGCGGAGCCGCGTCCTGGAGTTTGGTCAGTGCCGCGCGGTAGGGGCCGGCGACCTCCTCCGGCAGGGCCGACTCGAAGACGGACAGGGCCTGCCCGAATTTCATGGCCCCGCCCTTCAACTCCCCGAGAACTTTGAACAGCTGCTCCGCAGTGCGCTGTTGCAGCTCCCGGCCGACGATCTCCGCGGACTCGCCCACGATCCGCTTGCCCAGCCCCCAGGTCGCCCGGCCTGCGAAGCCGAGCGGGAGCGCGGCGAGCTTGGCGGTACGGGTGACCGCCTTCCGGGGAAGATCAGACATGCGCCCTCCAAGTCCCAGTCGGCCGCGCCGTGCCTGCCTTGCTTCGTCGCACCGTCGACGGCCGTTGCACCGCCATTGTCTCGCGCGGCTCCCCGTCGGTTGAGGAGTGCTCCCCCTTTCCTCTCTCCGCCGCCCCGCACCCGCACGCCGGGTGTGGCCGCACCGGTCGGGAACGCCAGTTCAGACGGGGCAGGGACGTCTCCCAGCGGGCGCCCGCGCTGGACGGCGATGTCCCGTCGAGGAAGGCGAGGGCGTGTGCGGCGGCCAGTCCCGCGACCGTCGTGGCGAGCGCCAGGTCGCAGGCGCCCACGCGGCGGGCCTTTCCGGAGCGCCACTGGGCGACGAGGCGGGGCCAGGCGGGGTCCCGGTCCGTGCGGTCCTGGTGCAGGCAGCCGGCGCAGCTCGTCTCGCCGGGCAGGACGAGCGGTCCGACGACTCCGGTGCCTTCCACGACGCCCGCGTAGAGATGGGGCGTTCCGGAGGCCATGAGCGGTTCGGCGGCGAACGGGTCCGGTGTGTGCACGGCGACGTCGTCCCTGGGGGTGAGGATCACCAGGGAGAGTCCGGGATCCTTCGTGCCGCAGCGGGCGGAGCGGGTGTGGCGCGGTGGGCGGTCGGGGGCGGCGCGGCGGACTGCTGCCCGTGCCGCCGTGTCCCGGCGCTCTCGGAGGGACTCGGCGGGCAGCCCGCCCGGGGCCACGTCCCACGGTTCCACGCGCCCCACGTCGCGCACGTCGACCTCGCCGACGCCTGCCCCGGACAGTACCGAGGCCAGTACGGCGCCGACCCGCCCCGCGCCCCGTACCTGCACCCGCAGGGAGCGGCGGGCCGCGAGCCGGCCGAGGGCGCCGCCGGGTTCGGGGGTGCTCAGGGAGAGCGAGGCGAGGTCGGGGCGCAGCCGCTCCAGGACGTCCGTCTTCTCGCGCAGGGTGTCAGCGGCCGGTCCGCCGCCGCGCGTGTCGTCGAGCAGGCCGGCCCGGGTCAGCCGGTCGAGGAGTGCGTCGACGTGGCCTTCGTGCAGGTCCATGCGCCGGCCCTCCTCGCGCAGCAGGGGGAGGGCGCGGGTGCCGTTGAGCAGTTCCAGGAAGCTGCCGGTGGCCGTGTCCACCGGTCCCAGTGTCATCGCGTGCGCCGGAGTCATGCCGAACTGCACGGTGTTGAGGTCGCGCCAGCCGCGCCGCAGCGCGGGTTTCACCATCGGATGCATGACAGGTCCCCCGTATCGCGTGAATTGCCCTGAAACATTCCTTGAGCGAGTGGATGTCGATGGACATCCGTGTTGTCGGTGGAGCTGGTCGTGCTCTGTCGACGTCTGCCAGCATGCCGGGACGTGCTGACGGGTGGCGGGCGTTGTCCACAGGCGGGGGATGATCGTCGTACGAATCGGCCGCACCAGTTGGACATATCGGTCGTACAAATCAAACGCATGGTGGGGCATCGGCATCGAACCGTCCCGGAGCCGGGACTTGGGCGCTGTGCAGCGGGTAACGTCGGGGCGTGCCCGCCGACCCCCTGCACCGCGCCGGAAAGTCACAGCGCAGCACGACGAGCCAGCCGCCGAGCGGCTCGGGGGCGAGCGCGATCGAGGTCCGCAGGAGTACCCGGCGCCGCCGCACGGTCTCCGCGTACCGCGAGGGCGATCGCACCGTCGTGCTGATCCCCGCCCGGATGTCCGAGGCGGAGGAGCAGCGCTGGGTGACCGTCATGCTCGACAAACTGGCCGCCCAGGAGAGCAAACGGGTGCTGGGCGACGCGGAGCTGACCGAGCGCGCCGAGCGGCTGTCGGCCCAGTACTTCGACGGCCGGGCGCGCCCCGCCTCCGTGCGCTGGGTCACCAACCAGAACACCCGGTGGGGTTCGTGCACCCCGGCCGAGGGCAGCATCCGGCTCTCGCACCGGCTGCAGGGGATGCCGGAGTACGTCGTCGACTACGTGCTCTGCCATGAGCTGGCGCATCTGCTGGTGCCCGGTCACGGGCCGGACTTCTGGCGGCTGCTGGAGTCCTACCCGCGCACCGAGCGGGCCCGCGGTTACCTCGAAGGGGTGGTGGCGGCCGAGCGGCTGCCGCATGTGCCCGGCGCGCGCGGGGAGTGAGCCGGGCGCCGTACGTCCCCCGCCGGGCGCGGTTGTGTACCGGGTCTGTACCGACTGCGTCCGTTGTCGGGGTTTGCCGTTAGCCTGGCGCGACGCACTCACATTCGGGATGGGGGACGGTCGTAACGCATGGCCAGGGAATTCCAACGCGGCCACAAGGCCAAGGTCGGTGACCTCACGGCGGGCACGGATCTGTACGTAGGCGTGCAGATCTCCGCCCCCGGACTGACCTTCGACATCAGCTGCTTCGGTCTGGACGCCGACGAGCGTCTCTCGGACGACCAGTACTTCGTCTTCTTCAACCAGCCGAAGTCCCCGGAGGAGTCCATCCAGCTGCTGGGTGCCCAGTCGGGTGACACGGAGTCGTTCCGGGTCACCCTGGACCGGATCCCCTCCCACATCCGCAAGCTGTCCTTCACGGCGACCATCGACGGTGCCGGGCAGATGTCGCAGATCGATCCCGGATACGTGCGCATCGTGGCGGGCGGCGAGGAGGTCGCGCGGTACTCCTTCAACGGCTCGGAGTTCTCCACCGAGCGGGCCGTGATGCTCGGTGACTTCTACTTCAAGGACGTGTGGCGGTTCGCCGCGGTCGGGCAGGGCTTCGACGGCGGCCTGGAGGCGCTGCTGAAGAACTTCGGCGGCGAGGTGCTGGAGGAGGAGGCGCCCGCCGCCCCGCAGCAGCCGCAGTCCGGCGCTGCCCCCGGTTTCGCCCCGCCCGCACAGGCCGGCCTGCCTCCCGCGTTCGGCGCCCCGGCCGCGCAGGCACCCGCGCCCGCGCCTGCGCCCGCTCCGCAGGGATTCGCGCCGCCGGCTGCACCTGCGCCCCCGGCCCCGGCGCCCGCGCCGAACGTGCACGCGGCGCCGACGATCGTCGCCCCCCTGACCCCGCCCCCCGGCGGCACGGTCCATCCGCCGGCCCCGGCGCCCGCGCCCTACGGCCAGCCGCCGCAGCAGCCGTCGTACGGCGGCCAGCCCGGCGCGCCGATGCCTCCGGGCTACGGCCAGCAGCCCTCCTACGGTGGCCAGCCGGGCGCGCCCATGCCCCCGGGCTACGGCCAGCAGCCGCCCTACGGCGGCCAGGTCCCCGGCCAGCAGGCAGCCCCCTACGGAGTGCCGCAGGGCGCTCCCCAGGGCGGTGCCGGTGTGTCGGCCGCGCTCCAGGCGTTCAAGGAGACGCCCACCGGGCAGCGCTGGACGCAGCAGAACTCGAAGCTCGTCCGGGTCGACCTCGGCATCGGCGGGCAGCCCGTGCTGGCCCGGCAGGGCAGCATGGTGCTCTACCAGGGCAAGGTCGACTTCGGCTACAAGGGCGCCGGGTTCGCCGGGCGGCTCGTCGGCAACGCGACCGGCCAGGAGATGCAGCTGATGCGCTGCACCGGCCAGGGCCAGGTGTTCCTCGCCGAGAACTCCACCTACCTGCACCCCGTCGAACTGCAGGGCGACGCGATCTGCGTCTCCTCGGAGAACGTCCTCGCCTTCGACGAGAGCCTCCAGTACGAGGTCCGCCGGATCGAAGGTCACGGCATCCCCGGCGGCGCGCTGTTCACCATGCAGTTCCAGGGCACCGGCACGATCGTCGTCAAGACGCACGGCACGCCCGTCGTGCTGCCCGTGACGCCCACGACCTTCGCCGACTGCAACGCGGTGGTCGCCTGGTCGGCCGCCTCCCAGGTGATCGTCTCCAGCCAGGTCCGGATGCGCCGCAACGCCTACCCGGGCGACACCGGCGAGAGCGTCAACCTGCAGTTCCGGGGCGCGCCCGGCAACTTCATCGTCGTCCAGCCGTACGAGGTCTGAGGGAGCCCGTCATGAACCAGCCGCTCGCGGGCTACGCCCCCGCACCCGTCACCGCCCGTATGGAGAACCACGGCGACCACATGCTGAAGGTCGCCCTGCAGACCGGGAACGACCTCCTCGCGCGCGTGGGGTCGATGGTCGCCTACGAAGGCTTCATCCAGTACGAGCCCAATCCGCCGGCCGTGCGCCAGATCGCCCGCGACTGGATCACCGGCGAGGGCGCGCCGCTGATGAAGTGCTCCGGCGACGGACTGCTCTACCTCGCCGACTACGGCGCGAACGTCGTCGTGATCAACCTCAACGGCGACGGCATCTCCGTCAACGCCACCAACCTGCTCGCCTTCGACGCCCACCTCAGCTGGGGCGTGGAGCGCGTCAAGGGGCTCGCCAAGTTCGCCGGGCAGGGCCTGTGGAACACCAAGATCTCCGGGCAGGGCTGGGTCGCGCTGACCTCCCGGGGCAAGCCGATCGTCGTCGACTGCGGCGGCGGCGAGGACGAGACGTACGTCGACCCCGACGCGCTCGTCGCCTGGTCGCCGAACCTGAAGGTGAAGGGCAAGCGCAGCTTCAAGGCGCAGTCACTGATCGGCCGGGGCAGCGGTGAGGCCTACCAGATGGCCTTCTCCGGGCAGGGCATCGTCGTCGTCCAGCCCAGCGAGGACAGCACCGACCGTCTCCGGTTCCGGGGCTGAGGGGGAGTCAGAAGCACCATGCAGAGTCCGCTTTTCGCGTACAACGACTCCCAGACGCAGGAGCGTTGGAGCCTGCAGAACAAGCAGATGCTCCGCGTCACCCTGGAGGGCCACGACGACCTCCTCGCCCGTAAAGGCACCATGGTCGCCTACCAGGGACTGGTCGAGTTCGACGCCGAGTACCGCAGCAACAACCAGGCACGCGCGCGTGCGTACACCGGCGAGGGTCTGGACCTGATGCGCTGCCACGGGCAGGGCACGGTCTACCTCGCCAACCTCGCCCAGCATGTGCACGTCCTGGACGTCGAGCAGGACGGCCTGACGGTCGACAGCAGCTACGTCCTCGCCATGGACTCCTCGCTGCACCACGAGGTCATCGCCGTCGACAGCCTCTACGGCATCTCCGGGTCCGGGAAGTACCAGCTGAACATCACCGGGCGCGGCAAGGTGGCCCTGATGACCTCGGGTGCGCCGCTGCTGATGCAGGTCACGCCCGACAAGTACGTCAACTGCGACGCCGACGCGATCGTCGCCTGGTCCACCGGGCTGCGCGTGCAGATGCAGGCCCAGACGCACTCCTCGGGAGTCTGGCGACGGCGGGGCAACACCGGTGAGGGCTGGGAGCTGAGCTTCATGGGCTCCGGGTTCGCGCTCGTGCAGCCCAGCGAGCTGCTGCCGCCGCAGAACGCCCAGATCGGCCAGGGCCTCGCCGCGCAGTTCGGCATGGGGCAGCAGGGGGCGCGCGGTCAGAACCAGGGCAACGTCTGGAGCTGACCGTCCGGAAGGCAAACGTAAGGGGCGACCGCCGAGGCGGTCGCCCCTTACCCGTTCACAGCCTGGCGCGCGTCGCGTCCAGCAGACGTACGACCGACTCGTCCGCCACGTCCGGCACCTCGTCGTAGGCGAACCAGCGCACGTCCAGCGACTCGTCGCTGATCACGTGCTCGGCGTCGCTCGGGGCCAGCGCCGCGTACTGCACGTCGAAGTGCCAGTGGCACGGCGCAGGGATCGGATGCCGGTCCAGGCGCACCGGACCGCCGGGCAGCAGCGTCAGCCCCGGAATGCCGGACTCCTCGGTCGCCTCGCGCAGGGACGCCGCGGCCAGCGAGGCGTCGCCCGGCTCGCAGTGGCCGCCCATCTGCAGCCACATCCGCAGCTTCCGGTGCAGCGTGAGCAGCACCCGGCCGTGCTCGGGGTCGATCACCAGCGCGCTCGCCGTGACGTGGCCCGCGTGGCAGGCCTTCCACATGCCGTCCGGGTGTGCCGCCAGATGGTCCAGGTAGGCCTGGCGCAGGTCTTGCTGGCCCTCGTACCCCTTCAGCACGAGGACCGCGTCGTCGTACAGGCTCACTCGGCGTCGTCGCCCTTGGGCTCGTCGTCCTTGTCGTCCTTCGTCAGGTTCGGCTTCTCGCCGGAGCCGCTCGCCGCCTCGCCGAGCATCTTGTCCAGCTCGGAGAAGTCCAGCTGCTCGCGGTGCACGAAGCCGTCCGGGTCGTCCAGGTCGGAGGCCGTCGGCAGCATGTCCGGGTGGGCCCACAGGGCGTCCCGGCCGTCGACCCCGCGCGCGTCCGTGAGCGAGGCCCACAGACGGGAGGCGTCGCGCAGCCGGCGCGGGCGCAGCTCCAGGCCGATCAGCGTGGCGAACGTCTGCTCCGCGGGGCCGCCGGTGGCCCGGCGCCGGCGCAGGGTCTCGCGCAGGGCGTCGGCGGACGCCAGACGCGGCTTCGCGGCCGCGTGGACCACCGCGTCCACCCAGCCCTCGACGAGCGCCAGAGCCGTCTCCAGACGGGCCAGGGCCGCCTTCTGCTCGGGCGTGTCCTCCGGCTGGAACATGCCCTGCTGGAGGGCGTCCTGCAGCTGCTCGGGGTTCTGCGGGTCGAACTGGCCGACCACGTCCTCCAGCTTGGCCGTGTCGACCTTGATCCCGCGCGCGTACCCGTCGACCGCGCCGAACAGGTGCGAGCGCAGCCACGGCACATGCGAGAAGAGGCGCTGGTGGGCGGCCTCGCGCAGGGCCAGGTAGAGCCGGACCTCCTCCTGCGGCACGCCGAGGTCCTTGCCGAAGGCCGCCACGTTGGCCGGGAGCAGCGCGGCCCGGCCGGCCGGGCCCAGCGGCAGGCCGATGTCGGTCGAGCCGACGACCTCGCCCGCGAGCACGCCGACGGCCTGCCCGATCTGCGTGCCGAACATGGCGCCGCCCATCGAGCGCATCATGCCGATCAGCGGGCCCGCCATGGCCTGCATCTCCTCCGGCAGGACGTCGCCCATGGCCGCGCCGACCCGCTCGGCGACCGGGTCGACCAGCTCCTGCCAGGCGGGCAGGGTCGCCTCGACCCACTCCGCGCGGGACCAGGCCACCGCCGAGGCGGCGCCCGACGGCAGGGACGTCACGTCGTCCAGCCACAGGTCGGCCAGGCGGACGGCCTCCTCGACCGCGGTGCGCTCGGCGGTGCCGACGCTCGCGTCCTTGACGCCGTCCGGGGTGCCTTGGGAGACCGTCTGGCGGGCGATCTGCTTGGCCATGTCCCAGTTCACCGGGCCGCCCTCGTAGGAGAGCATCTGGCCCAGCTGCTGGAACGCGGCGCCCAGGTCGGTGGGGTTCAGGGAACCGAACATCGCTGCGAGCGGATTGTCGGCGCCGGAGCCGCCAAAGCCCCCGGCTCCGGGCAGGCCGCCGAAACCGAACGGGTTGGCCGGTCCCTGCCCACCACCGCTCTGCTGGTCCTTCTTCTTGCCCTCGTCGCCGTCTTCCGGCTCCTCCGGCGGAAGGCCGAATCCGAATGGGGTGTCACTCACGGGGTTCCTCGGCTGGTAAGGCCGCCGGTCTGTCTCCGGCGGCGCGGCTGCCCGACTTCACCACCCAGCGTAGACACCCGGACCCGATCGGGCCTCGGTGCTTCGTCCAGAGAACGCCTGCGGCAGGATGGATGCACCTGGTACGGACGCGTCGGTCGCGCTCGTACTGAAGACAACCGCTGGAGACGCCCGGTGAGTTCCCCAGATCCGCAGGTTCGCGCAGCGCGAAACCCCTCAACCCCGCCCTCCGTGCGCGGACCCGTCGTCGCGGTCACCGGCGCCGCCGGCGGGGTGGGCGCCCTGCTCACCGAGCGGCTCGCCGCGTCCGAGGAGATCAAGCAGGTCATCGCCATCGACGAGCGGCGCGGGGAGTGCGCGGCCGCGCAGTGGCACATCCTCGACGTGCGCGACCCGGCGATCGCGGACAAGCTGCGCGGCGCGGATGTCGTGGTCCATCTGGCGCTCGACCTCGACCTCGGGAGCGACACGGCCGCCCGCACCGCTTACAACGTCCGGGGGACACAGACCGTGCTGACCGCGGCCGCGGCGGCCGGGGTGCACCGGGTGGTGCTGTGCACGTCCGCGATGGTGTACGGGGCGCTGCCGGACAACGAACTGCCGCTGTCCGAGGACGCCGAGCTGCGGGCCACGGCCGAAGCCACCGGGGTCGGGGATCTGCTGGAGATCGAGCGGCTCGCGCGGCGCGCTCCGCGGGCGCATCCGGGGCTGAACGTGACCGTGGTACGGCCTGCTGTGCTGGTGGGGGGTACGGACACCGCGCTGACGAGGTACTTCGAGTCGCCTCGGCTGCTGGTCGTCGCCGGGTCGCGGCCCGCGTGGCAGTTCTGCCATGTCGAGGATCTGTGCAGTGCTCTGGAGTACGCGGTTCTGGAGAAGGTCGACGGGGAGCTGGCGGTCGGCTGTGACGGGTGGCTGGAGCAGGAGGAGGTGGAGGAGCTGAGCGGGATCCGGCGGATGGAGCTGCCGTCGGCGGTCGCGCTCGGCGCGGCGGCTCGGTTGCACCGGATCGGGCTCACTCCGTCTCCGGCGGGGGATCTGGCGTACACGATGTATCCCTGGGTGGTCAGTGGGAGCCGGCTGCATGACGCAGGGTGGCGGGCGCGGTGGACCAATGAGGAGGTGCTCGCGGAGTTGCTGGAGGAGGTTTCCGGGCGGCATACGGTTGCCGGGCGTCGGCTGGGGCGTAAGGACGCGACGGCTGCGGGTGCGGCGGGGGCGACGGTTGCCCTGCTGGGCGCTGCCGCTGTGGTTCGGCGGGCTCGGAAGGCTCGGCGGCGCTGAGGCAAGGGGCTCCCGCCCCTTGGACCCCGCCAGGGGGCTCCCGCCCCCTGGACCCCCGGCCTATGCCCACCCACCACCCGACACGGTCGGCCGAGAAGTGGCCCCACCACCCGACTCGGTCGCCGAGAAGGGGCCGCCCGCGCTCGTAGAAGGATCCAAAGCATCCCGCGCGTGTGCCTGGTGAAACTCGTATTCCTCGTTGTCGGGGGCATGCGGCACGATGGACGTATGGCAGTTACGAACGATCACCGCGGTGAGCAGGCGGCTCAGGATCCCATCAAGCTGATCGGCATCCGGGAGACCGCGCTGTCCGTGGACGAGGTGTTCCGGGCCGTGGGGGACGACGCCGCCGGTGGTATCGCGCTGTTCGTGGGGACCGTGCGGAACCACGACGGGGGTGCCGACGTCGACCAGCTCGGGTACTCCTGCCATCCCAGTGCCGAGGCCGAGATGCGGCGGATCGCCGAGAAGGTCGTCGCCGAGTACCCGGTGCGCGCGCTGGCCGCCGTCCACCGGGTGGGTGACCTCGAGGTCGGAGACCTCGCCGTCGTCGTGGGTGTGTCGTGCCCGCACCGGGGCGAGGCCTTCGAGGCGTGTCGCAAGCTGATCGACGACCTCAAGCACGAAGTGCCCATCTGGAAGCACCAGAAGTTCTCCGACGGGACCGAGGAGTGGGTCGGCGCCTGCTGACATCAGCCACACCTGAGTGCACGCACACCCGTGTTCACGTTCGGCCCACCACCCCCTCCGGTTGCGTAACCGCCCCCCTGGCGTGAGCGTTGTCAGTGCGGATGGTTAATCTGCTGATCAGTCAGTTGCGGACGCTCATGGGGTTGGGAGGTCGGCATGGCGGCGCTTGCCTGGTTGCTGATTCCGCTGGTGGCTGCGGTCGGTGCCGGACTGTGGGGCAGCTGGGCCAACCGGACCCGCAAGGCTCGCAGCGACGGGCCCGAACTGGACGGGTACGCGCGCTTCCGCGAGGCCATGGAGAAGCCCCGCTCGGGTGCGCGCGGCGCCTGACGGGGGTGCCCTGACGGTGCGCTGACAGGGGCGTCCCGTACTGTCGTGACATGCCACGCCGCACCGCGACGATGCTCGCCTCCACCCTGATGCTGATCGCGCTCCTGTGCGCGGGAGTGCTCATCCCCGTGCCGTACTCGGAGATGTCCCCGGGGCCGACCGTGAACACGCTCGGGGAGCACGACGGCGAGCCGGTGCTGCAGATCGACGGACACAAGACCTATCCGACGGACGGGCATCTGAACATGACCACCGTCCGGGTCACCAGCGCCGACTTCCGGATGAACCTGGTGGAGGCGGTCTACGGCTGGCTGGCGCGCGACGCCAAGATCGTGCCGCACGACACGCTCTACCCGGACGGCAAGACGGAGGAGCAGTCCACCCAGGAGAACGCCGAGGAGTTCAGCCAGTCCCAGGAGAGCGCCAAGGTCGCCGCCCTGAAGGAACTGGGCGTCCCGGTGAAGTCCTGGGTGATCGTCTCCACCGTCGTCAAGGGCACCCCGGCCGAGGGCAGGCTGCACGCCGGTGACGTGATCAAGGCCGTGGACGGCACGGCGGTGAAGCAGCCGTCCGATGTCGCCAAGCTCGTCACCAAGCACAAGCCGGGTCAGGACGTCGTCTTCACCGTCGTCCCCGCCAAGGATCAGGCCGCCGCCGAGAAGGAGCACAAGACGGCGACCAGGACGCAGGACGTGACGATCACGACGGCGGCCTCCTCCGACAGCGGCCCCAAGCGGGCCATCGTCGGGATCTCCGCCGGGACCGACCACACCTTCCCGTTCACCATCGACATCAAGCTCGCCGACGTCGGCGGGCCCAGCGCCGGACTGATGTTCGCACTCGGCATCTACGACAAGCTCACCCCGGGCAGCCTCACCGGCGCCAAGTTCGTCGCGGGCACCGGCACCATCGACGACAACGGCACGGTCGGGCCGATCGGCGGCATCGACATGAAGACCGTCGGCGCGCGCAGCAAGGGCGCCCAGTACTTCCTGACACCCGCCGACAACTGCGCGGCCGCCGCCAAGGACACCCCGAGCGGGCTCACCCTGGTCAAGGTCAAGACCATCGGCGACGCGCTCGACGCCCTGAAGGACATCCGCAGCGGCGACACCGCCGACCTGCCGAAGTGCACCGCCAAGGGCTGACGAGCGGACCCCGGTACACGGCTGGGGGCGCCCCTTGTCACAGGGGCGCCCCCAGCGCCGTACCAGCCCTACGGAAAGCGGACCTACGGAAAGCGGACCTACGGAAAGCGGACCCACGGAAAGCGGACCCACGAGAAGTGGACCTGCGAGAACTACGAGAAGCGGACGTCAGTCCTCGAACGTGGCCGACAGGGCCTCCGCCAGGCCCGGCACCAGGTCCGGGCCGGTCAGAACCTCCGTCGACGAGTCCTTCTCGCGCAGCCGCAGCGCCGACTCACGGCTGCCGTCGCGCAGCACCGCGACCGTCATGCGGACCTCCTGGCGCTCGGGGTGGTCCGCCACCCACTTGGCCAGCTTGCCCTCGCTCAGGCCCTGCGGGACCTGCGCCTCGGCCGACGGAGGCAGCATCAGGCGCTCCACCGTCAGCGCGCAGCCGACCACCGCGTCCGGCCAGGCGATGGTGCCGAGGAACTCGTCGAGCGGCTTGTCCGCCGGGATCTCGTCCTGCTCGATCGGGGTGAGACCGGTGGTCTCGGGCGCGTCCTCCAGGCCGAGCTGGGCGGCGAGCGAGGGTTCCTGAACCCGCAGCCGTGCGGTGTCTACGAGGGCGAAGAGGCGAGCGGGCTGGTCCCAGCCGAGGCCGGAGGCGTACTCGTCGATCTCGAGTACGGCCCGGGTGAGCGGGCTCGCTGCCATGGGAGTGTTGGACATGGTCACAATCCTGCCTCGTTACCGGCCGGAATCGGGAACCGAGTAAACCGTGAGTAAGTTGCATAGGTGTGGGCCCGCGATCACGGGGGGCCACGGAGGGCCCGCGAACACGAGGGCCTGACGGATCGACAGCGAACTTCGAGGTGCGCACCTTGGCTTTCCAGATGCCGGACCGCGGCGGAGGCCCGACGGGGCCGCGGATCAGAGCGGGCCGCCCGTCCCGGCGCGTCCGGACCCTGCTCATGACACTGGGCGTCCTGTCCGTCCTCGGCATGGCGTTCACCATGTTCGCGGGCTTCTGGACGGACTGGCTGTGGTACCGGTCGGTGCACTACTCGTCCGTGTTCACCACCACCCTGTCGGCCAAGATCGGGCTGTTCTTCGTCTTCGGTCTGCTGATGGCTCTCGCCGTGGGCTTCAACATCTGGCTCGCGCACCGGCTGCGGCCCCCGCTGAGCGCCATGTCCATGGAACAGCAGAACCTGGACCGCTACCGGATGGGCATCGCGCCGTACAAGACGTGGATGCTGCTCGCCGTCACCTCCCTCGTCGGTCTGATCGCGGGCGCTTCGGCCTCCAGCCAGTGGCGCACCTGGCTGATGTGGGTCAACGGCGTGCCCTTCCACCAGAAGGACCCGCAGTTCCACCTCGACGTCTCCTTCTACGCCTTCGATCTGCCCTGGTACCGGTTCCTGCTCGGCTTCGGCTTCGCCACCGCGATCCTCTGCCTGATCGCTGCCGCGCTCACCCACTACCTGTACGGCGGCCTGCGCGTCACCAGCCCCGGCGCGCGCGCCACCGCCGCCGCGACCGGGCATCTGTCGGTGCTCCTCGGCATCTTCGTGGCGCTGAAGGCGGTCGCCTACTGGCTCGACCGGTACGGCCTCGCCGTCAAGTCCAGCGACTTCAAGGCGACCGGCAACTGGACCGGTCTGCGCTACGTCGACGCCAACGCCTATCTGCCGGCCAAGACGATCCTGTTCTGCATCGCCGTCATCTGCGCGCTGCTGTTCTTCGCCACCCTGTGGCGGCGCACCTGGCAGCTGCCCGTCATCGGCTTCGGCCTGATGGTGCTCTCCGCGATCCTGATCGGCGGCCTGTACCCGGCCATCGTGCAGAAGTTCCAGGTCCAGCCCAACGAGCAGGCCAAGGAAGCCCCGTACGTCCAGAAGAACCTCAAGGCGACCCGTGAGGCGTACGGCATCGACGACGCCAAGGTCACCGAGTACGCGGGCAGGTCCACCACCGCGGACAAGACCAAGCTGCGCGACCAGGTCGACGACACGGCCAGCATCCGCATCATGGACCCGAACGTCGTCTCGCCGACGTTCCAGCAGCTCCAGCAGATCAAGGCCTACTACGGGTTCCCGACCAACCTCGACGTCGACCGGTACTCCACCAAGGACGGCAAGGACCAGGACACCGTCCTCGGTCTGCGCGAGCTGAACCTGGACGGCATCCCGAAGAACAACTGGATCAACGACCACTTCCGCTACACGCACGGCTACGGCGTGGTCGCCGCCAAGGGCACCGAGGCCGACAACGAGGGCCGGCCGGTCTTCATCGAGAAGAACCTCCCGTCCCAGGGCGACCTCGGCACGTACAAGCAGCAGATCTACTACGGCGAGAAGACCACCGCGTACTCGATCGTCGGAGGCCCCCAGAAGGAGGTCGACTACTCCGACAACGAGCGCGAGAAGACCACCAGCTACACCGGCAAGAGCGGGGTCAACCTCGACAACCCGATCAACCGGGCCGCGTACGCGGTGGCGTTCAACGAGCCGCAGATCCTCTACTCCGGCGCGATCGGCAAGGGCTCGCGGATCCTGTACAACCGCACGCCCAAGGACCGCGTCGAAGCCGTCGCCCCCTGGCTGACCATCGACGGCGACGCCTACCCGGCCGTGGTGAACCACCGGATCCAGTGGATCGTGGACGCGTACACGACCACGAACGGATACCCGTACGCCTCCCGTACGACCCTCGGTGACACGACGGCCGACTCGCTGACCGCGACCAACAACTCCCGTGCGGTGGTGGCCCAGCAGAACCAGGTCAACTACATCCGCAACTCGGTGAAGGCGACCGTCGATGCTTACACCGGCGACGTCAAGCTGTACCAGTGGGACACCGCGGACCCGGTGCTGAAGACCTGGATGAAGGCCTTCCCCGGCACGGTGAAGCCCCGCGCGGACATCTCCGCCGACCTGATGGCCCATCTGCGCTACCCGCAGGACCTGTTCAAGGTCCAGCGCGAGCTGCTCACCCGCTACCACGTGACCGACGCGCAGACCTTCCTCAGCGGAAGCGAGGTGTGGGAGGTCCCGGACGACCCGACCAACGACTCGGGCAGCGCGGTGCCGCCGTACTACCTGAGCATGAAGATGCCGGACCAGAGCGCGCAGGCGTTCTCGCTGACGACGACGTTCACGCCCAACGGGCGGGACAACCTCAGCGCCTTCATGGCCGTCGACTCCGACCCGCGCACGAGTGACTACGGCAAGATCAGAATCCTGAAGCTGCCGACGAACACGACCGTCGACGGACCCAAGCAGGTCCAGAGTCAGTTCAACTCCGAGTCGGACATCGCCGAGACCATCAGCCTGCTCAGCCGCGGGCATTCGAAGGTCGAGTACGGCAATCTGCTGACCGTGCCGCTCGACGGTGGACTGCTGTATGCGGAGCCCGTCTACGTCCGCGGTGGTTCGCTCAAGTACCCGTTGCTGAGGAAGGTCCTGGTCACCTACGAGGGCAAGACCGCCTTCAAGGACACCCTGGACGAGGCCCTCAACGAGGTGTTCGGGGTGAAGAGTTCGACCACGCCACCAGAGACCACCAACCCGCCCAACTCCAGCAATCCCACGGTCAGACAGGCACTGGAAGACGCCCAGAAGGCCTTCGACGCCGGGCAGCAGGCCCTGAAGGAGGGGCCGGACTGGGACGCGTACGCCAAGGCGCAGAAGGACCTTCAGGACGCGCTGAAGCGGGCCGAGGACGCGCAGTCCAAGGCCGACAGGACAGCAGGCAAGACAGCGGACAAGACAGCCGGCAAGACAGCTGACAAGACGGCCAGCGAGAAAAAGAGTTGATCAAGGCCACCCCACGTCGTGGTACGGTTACAGGGCAACGGCGCGGGGTGGAGCAGCTCGGTAGCTCGCTGGGCTCATAACCCAGAGGTCGCAGGTTCAAATCCTGTCCCCGCTACTGAAGTCGAAGGCCCGGATCCTGAGGGATCCGGGCCTTCGTGGTGTGCGAACTCATGTGCAGGCGGGTGAGACGGCCGCGCCGCCGTGGGGAGTTGGGCGACCTGTGTTTGACTTATCTCTCTGTGGGCATGTCGACAAAACGCTGAAGTGACCTCACGGGCTGCGGTATACCGGGTGTACCCAGGTTGCAGGTGGTGCGACGATGGACGTTATGGGGGACAAGGCAACTCTGTTCGAGACAGGGCGATTTGTGCAGCCTCCGAGTGAGGAGCCGACGCGGGACGAGATGGGCGACATGGGGGAAGCCGCCGAGGAGGTGCGCCTCCGGGTCGCCGCGGAGACCGGCGACACCGAGGCGATGAGCGTCCTCGGAGCCATGCTGCTGCGCCGCGGCGACCTCGACGGAGCCGAGCCCCAGCTGCGTGCCGCCACCGCGGCCGGGGACCGGGCCGCCGCCAACAATCTGGGCGTCCTCCTGCACCAGCGCGGCTACCCCGAGGAGGCCGCCGGCTGGTGGCGGATCGCCGCCGTCGCCGGCTCGGCCGCCGCCGCGCACGCGCTCGGCCGGCACCACCGCGAGCGCGGGGACGAGCCCGCCGCCGAGTACTGGCTGCGCCAGTCCGCCGAGCAGGGGCATGTGCTGGGCGCGTACGCGCTCGCCGACCTCCTGGAGCACCGCGGGGACGCCGGTTCCGGGCAGTGGATGCGTGCCGCCGCTGAGCGCGGGCACCGCGAGGCCGCCTACCGGCTCGCACGCGCGCTCGACCGCAAGGCCGCACACGAGGACGGGAACGCCCCTGACAACGCTGTCGAGGAGATCGAACAGTGGTACCGGCAGGCCGCCGCGCGCGGCCACCGGCGGGCCGCGCTGCACCTCGGGGCGATCCTGGAGAAGCGCGGGGAGCTGAAGGAGGCCGGGCGCTGGTACCTGACCTCCGCCAAGGACGGGGAAGCGCGCGCCGCCTGCGCCCTCGGTTTCCTGCTGCGGGACGCCGGGGACACCGAGAGCGCGGCCGTGTGGTGGCTCAGGGCCGCGCAGGACGGCGACGGCAACGCGGCCAACGCGCTGGGCGCGCTGCACGCCGAGCGCGGGGAGACACAGACCGCCGAGCGCTGGTACCGGGCCGCGCTGGACGCCGGGGACGACAACGGGGCGTACAACCTCGGGCTGCTCTGCGCCGAGCAGGGGCGGACCGCGCAGGCCGAGCAGTGGTACCGACGGGCCGCCTACGCCGGGCACCGGGAGGCGGCGAACGCGCTGGCCATCCTGCTGCTCCAGGGTGGCGACACGAGCGGCGCGGAGCCGTGGTTCTCCAAGGCGGCCGAGGCCGGGAGCGTGGACGCCGCGTTCAATCTGGGGATCCTGCACGCAGGGCGGGGCGAGGGGCCGGCCGCGCTGCGCTGGTACGAGCGGGCGGCCGCCGCCGGGCACACCGAGGCCGCGCTGCAGGTCGGGATCGCCCGGCTGCGCGAGGGGGGCGAGCAGGAGGCCGAGCGGCATCTGCGGTGCGCGGCCGGCGGCGGCAGCTCCGAGGCGGCGTACCGGCTGGCCACCGTGCTGGACGCGCGCCGGCCTCCGGAGCCCGCGCACGAGCTGGGCGAGGTCGTGCACGAGAAGACCGAGTGCGAGGAGTGGTACGAGCGGGCGGCCTCCCAGGGGCACCGGCGGGCGCAGGTGCGGGTGGGCATGCTCGCGGCGGCCCGGGGTGACGTGGTCGAGGCGGCGCGGTGGTACCGGGCGGCGGCGGAGGCCGGGTCGCGCAACGGGGCGTTCAACCTGGGGCTGCTGCTGGCCCGGGAGGGGAGCGAGCCGGAGGCGGCGGTGTGGTGGACGCGGGCCGCTGACGCGGGGCACGGGCGGGCGGCGCTTCGGCTGGCCCTCGTCTACGCGCGTCGCGGCGAACTGGCCGAGGGGCAGAAGTGGGCCGACCGGGCGGTGGCGCTCGGGCCCGCGGAGGTTGCGGAGCGGGCGGGGCGGTTGCGGGACGCGCTGCGGGAGGAGCTCTCGGCGTGACCGCGGCCACCCTCCCACCAATCGATTTGCTTCCGCGGGCTTCCCTCACGTAATGTCGTGTTCACCGACGCGGGGTGGAGCAGCTCGGTAGCTCGCTGGGCTCATAACCCAGAGGTCGCAGGTTCAAATCCTGTCCCCGCTACTGAAGGCCTGGGGCCGGAATCCAGAGATGGGTTCCGGCCCTAGGTGTGTTCGCGGGCACAAAGTGTCCGCGGGCAAAAAAAGGGGGGCTCGCGCCCCCCTGTGTCACGCGCCCGCGCAGTTCGGGCACAGCCCCCGGTACGTCACCTCGACGTCCGACACCGTGAAGCCGAAGCGCTCCGTGTCGGGGAGGTCGGCGAGCGGGTTGCCCGTGGGGTGCACGTCACGGATCGAGCCGCACTGGGCGCAGACCAGGTGGTGGTGCGGCCGGTGCGCGTTCGGGTCGTACCGCTTGGCGCGCTTGTCGGTGGTCACCTCGAGCACCTCGCCGAGGGAGACCAGCTCGCCCAGCGTGTTGTAGACGGTCGCCCGGGAGATCTCCGGCAGCTTCGCCACGGCCCGTGCATGGACCTCGTCAGCCGTCAGATGGACGTGCTCGCCGTCGAGAACCTCGGCCACGACGCGACGCTGCGCGGTCATCCGCCATCCGCGTCCGCGCAGCCGTTCCAGAAGGTCGCTCATGGAATCCAGCGTAACAGCATCGAGACCAGGTTCTGAACGGGTGTGACTTTGGAACTTTGTTGGACTTAGACAAAGTCTAAGTGTGCTCGAGGCCGGCTTCGAGTGTTCACACGGGTACCTGCTGCCGTGCCGGTGCCCAGCAGCGGATGATGTCGCGGACCGAGACGATGCCGGCGGGCTCGCCGCGGTCGAGGACGACCAGATGCCGGAAGCCGCCGTGCGCCATGGCGCGGGCCGCCTCCTCCAGGGTCCAGGCAGGGGCGGCGAAGACGACGTCGGTGGTGGTGTGGGCGTGGGTGCGCTCCGTGTCCGGATTCTGGCCGAGGCCCACGGAGTTGAGGATGTCGCGTTCGGTGATGATGCCGATGCCGCCGGCGTCGGGGTCGAGGACCACGGCGGCGCCGACCCGGCGGGCGGACATCAGGGAGGCTGCCTGGCGGAGGGTGTGGTTGGGGCCGAGGGTGAGGACCACGGTGCTCATGGCGTCACGGACGAGCATGGGATGGACCACCTCCTATGGGAGTCCCCGGACCGCGGCACCCGGCCGTTAGTTCAGGGATTCACAAGTTCACAAGTGAGGGTGGCTTCAGGGTGACAGGTAAAGGGCGGGTCAACAAGAGGGCGCGCGTGGCCAGTTGAGGGCGTGCGCGGGCTTCTCTCCTTGCTCAGGAGCGCCGCTGATGCGCTCGGACCATCTCGGGTTGCGGTTCCGGTCGCGGCGCCGGTGCGGCCTCCCGCTCCCACTCCTTGGTGGTCCGTACGTAGCCCTGGATCACCGAGGCCATCGCCAGAAGGAGAAGTGGTCCGGCCACCCATGGATGTTCGGCCATCTGCATCGGCAGATAGCGGTACGACACCAGGAGCACGGCGAAGACCGTTGCGCCGTGCGCGACCAGCAGGGTTCCCGACCGGTCCCAGCCGCGCGCGAGCGAGCGCAGAGCCGCCTCGATCGTGAGCGTGAACACCACGCCGGCGATGAGATCCGCGCCGTAGTGGTAGCCGAAGCCCAGCGTCGCACCGAGCGTGCTGATCAGCCAGAACGCGCCGAAGAACCGCAGGGTTCGCGGGCCCTTGCGGGAATGGATGAAGATCGCGGTGGCCCACGCCGTGTGCAGGCTGGGCATGCAGTTGCGGGGGGTGAACTCGTCGAACGGCATCGGGTGCGGGGTGCTGATCGGCGGTGTCGTGTCCGGCCACAGGTTGGCAGCCGCCCAGTGCACGCCACCCGTGCCGAAGGCGCCCGGGCCGTAGGCGAAGACCGGTCCGACCACCGGGAAGATCATGTAGATGGCCGGCCCGACGAGGCCGATCACCAGAAAGCTGCGGACCAGATGATGGCTCGGGAAGCGGCGCTCGACCGCCACGTTGCGCAGCTGGTACAGCGTGACGACGACCGCGGCCACCGCCAGCTGGATGTAGACCCAGTCGAGAACGTGGGCACCGATCGGGCCGGTGGCCTCGACCATCCGGCCCACCAGCCACGACGGGTTGCCCAGCGCCTGATCGGCGGTCGCCACGTACTGGTCGAGCACCGTCGGACGGGTCTTCGACGTGATGAGGAGCCAGGCGTCGCCGGTCTTGCGGCCGGTCACCAGCAGCAGGCCCAGTCCGACGCCCTTCAACAGCAGGACACGTTCCCGGCCGGTGCGGCGCGTGACGGCGATGACCGCACAGCCCAGAAGCACCCACAAGGCGCCGTTGCCGAACATCATCTTGGCGTCGAAGGCCCATCGCACCAGAAAGAAGGCGACGTCGATGGCGATCGCGACACCTGCCGCGATCAAGCGTTGCCGCCAGGTGAGCACCACCATCATCAACGCCATGCTGGCGTACAGCAGCGGCCCCGACTTGGGGGCGAACACCACCTCTCGCGCCTGGTTGGTGATCGGCCCGGGCAGGCCGTAGTGACGTGCGGCGATCTCCAGCGCGATGAGGAATCCGAGGACCGTCACACCTGCCGCGGCCCACAGTGCCGCCCGTGGTTTGTTTGTTGTAGTTATCAATTATTTTGGCCGATTTATCTATTTAGTTGATACGCCAGGTCAGGCCACGAACGCCGTCAGTAGCGCTGGTTGAGATAGCCCAGCAACTCGTCGTGCAGCAGGCCGTTGGACGCGGCCGCGTTGCCGCTGTGCGGGCCCGGGCGGCCGTCCAGGCCGGTGAAGGTGCCGCCGGCCTCGGTGACGACGATCGCGTTGGCGGCCATGTCCCACAGGGACAGCTCCGGTTCGGCGCAGAGGTCGACCGAGCCCTCGGCGACCATCATGTACGGCCAGAAGTCGCCGTACGCGCGCGTGCGCCACACCTCGCGGGTGAGGTCGAGGAAGCCGTTCAGGCGGCCCTGTTCCTCCCAGCCGGAGAGCGAGGAGTACGCGAAGGAGGCGTCCGCGAGCTTGCCGACCCGGGAGACGTGGATGCGGCTCGCGGCGGACAGGCTGCGGCCGGTGAAGGCGCCGTGGCCCTTCGCGGCCCACCAGCGGCGGCCGAGGGCGGGGGCGGAGACGACGCCGACGACGGGCTGGTAGCCGCCCTCGCCCGCTTCCATCAGGGAGATGAGGGTGGCCCAGACGGGGACGCCGCGGACGTAGTTCTTGGTGCCGTCGATCGGGTCGATCACCCAGCGGCGGGGGCCGGTGCCCTCGATGCCGTACTCCTCGCCGAGGACCGCGTCCCTCGGGCGGGCGCGCTGGAGGTGGCCGCGGATCAGTTCTTCCGCCGACTTGTCCGCTTCGCTCACCGGGGTCATGTCCGGCTTCGTCTCCACCTTCAGGTCGAGGGCCTTGAAGCGGGCCATGGTGGCGGCGTCGGCCGCGTCCGCGAGGACGTGGGCGAGGCGGAGGTCGTCGAGGTAGTCCGGCATGTGACGAACGGTATCTGGCGAGGGGGTAACGGGCTATAGGGGGCCTGGGGGACAGGGGGTGTCGGTGCCCGGCGTCGGGTGCCGGGTGCGTCGTGACCGAAGGGCGCCCTTCCGCACCACCGCGAACCCTTGACAGTGCATGTATGCGCGTCAAATCTGGGCGCAGAGTTGCTCGCCCCAGGGAGGCGATGATGCCTGCAGCCCGGGAATCGCTACTGGACGCCGCCTATACGGCGCTCGGGCGTCGGCCGTGGTCCGCGGTGCGGATGGTCGACGTGGCCGCGGCGGCCGGGGTGTCCCGGCAGACGCTGTACAACGAGTTCGGGAGCAAGGAAGGGCTGGCCAGGGCGCTGGTGCGGCGGGAGGCCGACGGGTATCTCGCCGGAGTGGAGCGGGCCCTCGCCGCGCACACCGACCCGCGCGACCGGCTGACCGCCACCGCCGAGTGGATGGCGTCGGCGGCCCGGGACAACGCGCTGGTACGGGCCATGCTGACCGGCTGCTGGAGCGAGCGTCTGCCCACGCCGACCCTGTCCGCCGTGCCGTCCTCCTCCGCCGTACCCGCGCAGCGCCGGGCGGACGGACCGCTGCCCTCGCCCCGCGACTTCGTGCAGATCGTGCGGGACCGGGCGGTGACGGTGCTGACCGGTCCCGCCGCGGCCACGGCGGACACCGCCGAGCTGGTCCGGTCCTGCGAACTGGCCGTACGGGTCGCCCTGTCGTGCGTCGCGGCCCCACCGGGCGAGGGCTCAGTTGCCGAGCTGGTGCGCAGCGCCCTGGTCCGGCAGCGCGTCGACAGGCTCTAGTGCGACGAGCCCGACAGCTGCAGGCCGATCACGCCGACGATCACCAGGGTGATCGAGACGATCTTCAGGGTGGATACCAGGTCGCCGAGGAAGACCATGCCGTAGATCGCGGTGCCCGCGGCGCCGATCCCGGTCCACACGGCGTACGCGGGGCCGACGTCGAGCTTCTTCAGGGAGAGGGTCAGCAGACCGAAGCTGCCCAGCGCGAAGGTGGCGAACGCGACCGTCGGCCACAGCCGGGTGAACCCGTGGGAGAGCTTGAGGCACACGGCGAAGCCGGTCTCCAGAATCCCGGCCACGATGACCAGCAGCCACGCCATGTGCTGTCCTCCCGTAGGTCCGGCCGTCCGGCTCGGTGCGATTATGCACTTACCGTCCCGGCACCCCGGCAAACAACGCGGTGCTCAGTCGCCTTCCCGGCGCTCCCGCGTGGACAGCAGCCGGCGCAGTGAGAACAGCCGCGCCGGGTCCGCGTGACCCTCCTCGACCCACGCGTCCAGCGCGCAGTCCGGCTCGTCGTGGCTGCACGCGCGCGGGCAGCCCTCGGTGCCCGGTACCAGGTCCGGGAAGGCGTTGATCACCCGGGACGGGTCGATGTGCGCGAGACCGAAGGAGCGCACACCGGGGGTGTCGATGACCCAGCCGTTGGCAGTGGGCAGGGGCAGTGCCAGCGCCGAGGTGGTGGTGTGGCGGCCGCGGCCGGTCACCGCGTTGACGTGGCCTGTCAGACGGCGGCGGTCCTTCGGCACCAGCGCGTTGACCAGCGTCGTCTTGCCGACGCCCGAGTGGCCCACGAAGGCGGTGATCTTGCCGTCCAGGTACTCGCGCACCCGGTCCGCCGCGTCGCCGTTCTCCAGCTCCTCGCGGCTGGTGACGACGTAGGGGATGTCGAGGTGGCCGTACAGCTCCAGCAGCTTGTCCGGCGGGGCCAGGTCCGACTTGGTCATCACCAGCAGCGGCTCCAGACCGCCGTCGTAGGCCGCGACGAGACAGCGGTCGATCAGGCGGGGACGGGGTTCCGGGTCCGCCAGGGCCGTGACGATGGCCAGCTGGTCCGCGTTGGCGACGACCACCCGCTCGTAGGGGTCGTCGTCATCGGCCGTGCGACGCAGCAGCGAGCTGCGCTCCTCGATGCGCACGATGCGCGCGAGCGTGTCCTTCTGGCCGGACAGGTCGCCGACCAGGGCCACCCGGTCGCCCACCACGGCCGCCTTGCGGCCCAGTTCGCGGGCCTTCATCGCCATGATCGGACGGTCCTCGACCAGGCAGGTCAGGCGGCCCCGGTCGACGGTGAGGACCATGCCCTCGGCCGCGTCCTCGTGCTTGGGCCGGATGTTCGTACGCGGCCGGTTGCCCTTGCGGTTGGGGCGGCTGCGGATGTCGTCCTCGTCGGTGTGCTTGCCGTAGCGGCGCATGGTCCCAGTCCGCCCGTCAGTTCCCCAGCATCCCGGTCCACAGGTCGGGGAAGTCGGGCAGGGTCTTCGCCGTCGTCGCGACGTTCTCGATCTGCACGCCCTCGACCGCCAGGCCGATGATCGCACCGGCCGTTGCCATGCGGTGGTCCTCGTACGTGTGGAAGGTCCCGCCGTGCAGCGGGCGCGGGCGGATGTGCAGGCCGTCGGCCGTCTCGGTCACGTCACCGCCGAGTTCGTTGATCTCCTTGGTGAGCGCGGCCAGCCGGTCCGTCTCGTGCAGCCGCAGATGGGCCACGCCCCGGAGGGTGGAGGGGGAGTCCGCGAGGGCGGCCACCGCCGCGATGCCCGGCGTCAGCTCGCCGACCTCGCCCAGGTCCACGTCGATGCCGTGGACGGCGCCCGATCCGGTGAACTCCAGCCCGTACTCGGTCAGTTCGCAGGAACCGCCCATCTCGGTGAAGATCTCCCGCAGCCGGTCACCCGGCTGGGTGGTGCGGGCCGGCCAGTCCGGGATCAGCACCTTGCCACCGGTGACCAGGGCCGCCGCCAGGAACGGCTGGGCGTTCGACAGGTCCGGCTCGATCGTCAGGTCCCGGCCGAGCAGCGCGCCCGGCGTCACCCGCCACACGTTCGGCTCGCCGCCCGACTCCGGGGTGTCCACCTGGGCGCCGACCGCGCGCAGCATGTCCACGGTCATCCGGATGTGCGGCAGGGAGGGCAGGGTCGCGCCGGTGTGGCGGACCTCGACACCCTGGTTGAAGCGCGGGCCGGACAGCAGCAGCGCCGAGACGAACTGGGAGGACGAGGAGGCGTCGACCGACACCGGGCCGCCGTCCAGCGCTCCGCCGCCGTGCACGGTCAGCGGCAGCGTGCCCCGGCCGTCGTCGTCGATCCGGGCACCGAGCACGCGCAGCGCGTCGATGACGCCGTTCAGCGGACGCTCGTACGACCGCGGGTCCCCGTCGAACCGGATCGGGCCGTCGGCCAGCGCGGCCACCGGCGGCAGGAAGCGCATCACCGTGCCGGCGTTGCCGACGTCGACCGTGGCCGGACCGCGCAGGCCCGTGGGCAGCACCCGCCAGGCCTCACCGGAGCCGTCCGGACCCACCCCCTCCTCGATCTCCACGCCCATGGCCCGCAGGGCACCGGCCATCAGCAGCGTGTCGCGGGAGCGCAGCGGGCGGCGCAGCCAGCCGGGCTCGGAGGCGAGGGCGGCCAGCACGAGGGCGCGGTTGGTGACCGACTTGGACCCCGGCACGTGGACCGTCGCGTCGACGGCTCCGCTCGCGTGCGGGGCGGGCCAGAGGGCGGGGTGTGCGGTGTTCGGGGCCATGAGGCCCACTTTATAAGGAGGGCCCGGCATCAACCTTCCAGCAGCCAGCCGCCCCCACCGATGAGCGAGCACAGCGACACCGCGTGGAACAGGAACAGCCACAGGCCCGCCGGGACATGCGTGAGCCGCGACAGCTGGTCCGCGTCCGAGTCGCCCGCGCCACCCCGCGCCCGCTTCGACTGCAGCTCGAACGGCGGTCGTACGCCCCCGAACAGGAGGAACCACACCACCGCGTACGCGAAAGCGGCCTGGACCTGTGGCCCCGCCAGCCACGACACCAGCAGGAAGGCGCCCCCGGCGAGGACCACGGTCAGGACGCCGTACGCGTTGCGGATCATCACCAGCATCACCACGAGCAGCGCGGTCGCCACCCACAGCAGCAGCGTGATGCGGCCCGCGGCCAGCAGGGCGGCGCCGCCCAGGCCCAGCAGCGAGGGGGCCGTGTAGCCCGCCGCCGCGGTGAGGATCATGCCGAGGCCGTACGGCTTGCCGCGGCTGACCGTGAGACCGCTGGTGTCGGAGTGCAGGCGTATGCCCGTGAGCTGCCGGCCCGTGAGCAGGGCCACCAGACCGTGGCCGCCCTCGTGCGCGATGGTGATGGCGTTGCGCGAGAGCCGCCACACGGAGTGCGGGACGACGACGGCGAGGGCGGCGACCAGGGTGGCGAGCACCACCCACAGGTCGGGGTCGGGCTGGGTGCCGGTGAGCCGGTCCCAGAGGTCGGGCAGCGCGGTGGCGGCGAGGCTGTCCATTCTGGTGGTGGCTCCCTGTCGTCGTGCGAAGTCTGGCAGTGTGGCACGTATGTGCGGACGGTATGCATCCAGTCGTAGGCCCGAGGATCTCGCAGGAGTCTTTGAGATCGAGAAGTGGGAGCCCGAGGAGACCCTGGAGCCGGACTACAACGTGGCTCCGACCAAGGAGGTCTACGCCGTCCTGGACCGTCCTCTGAAAGACGCGGAGAGCCCGCGTCCGGTTCGGCAGCTGCGCAAGCTGAAGTGGGGACTGGTGCCTTCCTGGGCCAAGACGCCCGAGGGCGGCGCCCGGATGATCAACGCGCGCGCGGAGACCGTGCACGAGAAGCCCTCGTACCGGCGCGCCTTCGCCGCCCGGCGCTGCATCCTGCCCGCCGACGGCTACTACGAGTGGGTCACCGGCAAGGACGAGCGCGAGCTGGAGGTCGAGGGGAAGAAGAAGCGGCCGCGCAAGCAGCCGTACTTCGTGCTGCCCGCCGACGGCTCGGTGTTCGCGATGGCCGGACTGTACGAGTTCTGGCGGGACCCGACCCTGCCCGACGACCACCCGCAGGCCTGGTGGGTCACCTGCTCGGTGATCACCACGGACGCGGAGCGGACCCCGCTGGCCGTCGCCCCCGCCGAGGGCCCGCACTCCCTCGCCGAGATCCACCCCCGGATGCCGCTGATGCTCACCCCGGACCGCTGGGACGCCTGGCTGGACCCCTCCCGCACCGACCCGGACGACCTGCGCGAACTGCTCGCCCCGCCCCCGCCCGGCCTGATGCGCGCCTACCCGGTCGCCACGGCCGTCAGCAACGTCCGCAACAACGGCCCGGAGCTGCTGAAGGAGCTTGAGGCGCCGGAAGTGGGCACACTCTTCTAGCCTTCTAGCGTGATCGAGATTGTCGAGACCGACGCCGGGACCGCCCGCATCACCTGGCACCGGGCGAAGCAGGCGCGGCTGGTGCTGGCCGTGAGTCATGGGGCCGGGGGCGGCATCGAGGCGCGGGACCTGCGGGCCCTCGCCCAGGTGCTCCCGGGACACGGCGTGACCGTGGCCCTCGTCGAGCAGCCCTGGCGGGTCGCGGGCAAGAAGGTGGCGCCCGCGCCGAAGACCCTGGACACCGGCTGGCGTGGCATCTGGCCCGCGCTGGCCGGGATGGAGCTGCCGGTGATCTCCGGCGGCCGCAGCGCCGGCGCCCGGGTCGCCTGCCGCACCGCCACGGAGCTGGGCGCCCACGCCGTGCTCGCGCTGAGCTTCCCGCTGCACCCGCCGGGCAAGCCGGAGCGCTCCCGCGCCGACGAGCTGCTGGGTGCCGGGGTGCCCACGCTCGTCGTACAGGGCGGAAACGATCCCTTCGGCAAGCCGGACGAGTTCCCCGAGGGGTCCTACGAGCTGGTCGAGGTGGCGCATGGCGATCACGGGTTCGCCGTGCCGAAGCGCGCGGAGATCACACAGGAGCAGGCGCTGGAGACCGTCACCGGCGCCGTCGTGGAGTGGGTCGCGTCACTCGGGTGAGGGCCGGGAATGTTGTGCGGCGGACCACTGTTGTGGCGGACAGATGTGCTGAAGCACCGGCACCGACGTCGTAGAGAGGAAGTCCGCCGCATGGGTTCGACCATCTGCCCGAGCCGCGACAGCCGCGCTGACCTGGAGTGGACGGTGCTGCACGCGGCCAAGGCCGCTCCTATTCGAGCGGCGGCAGGCACGGGTCGTGTTCTATCCTCCGAAACGAGTGGGATCGGTTTCGGTCCTGCCCGGGATCTTGAGGAGGTGGGTCCGGTCACTGGGACCGACGCAGGGACCGACAACGGCCAGGCGGAGCTGCCCGAGGGCCGGGGCGACAGCGCGGAGTCGTCCGCCGAGCGCAGTGCGCGCTTCGAGCGGGACGCGCTCGAATTCCTCGACCAGATGTACTCGGCCGCGCTGCGCATGACGCGCAACCCGGCCGACGCCGAGGACCTGGTGCAGGAGACGTACGCCAAGGCGTACGCGTCCTTCCACCAGTTCCGCGAGGGCACCAACCTCAAGGCGTGGCTGTACCGGATCCTCACCAACACCTTCATCAACTCGTACCGCAAGAAGCAGCGCGAGCCCCAGCGCAGTGCGGCCGAGGAGATCGAGGACTGGCAGCTGGCGCGTGCCGAGTCGCACATGTCGACGGGTCTGCGCTCCGCCGAGTCGCAGGCGCTCGACCACCTGCCCGACTCGGACGTGAAGGAAGCCTTGCAGGCGATCCCCGAGGAGTTCCGCATCGCCGTCTATCTCGCGGATGTCGAGGGCTTTGCGTACAAGGAGATCGCGGACATCATGGGGACACCCATCGGTACGGTGATGTCCCGGCTGCACCGGGGCCGCCGTCAGCTGCGCGGCATGCTCGAGGACTACGCCCGTGAGCGCGGGCTGGTCCCGGCCGGCGCCGGAGAGTCGAACGAAGCGAAAGGTTCGGGCTCATGAGCTGCGGAGATCCGCACGAGACGGACTGCGGTGAGGTCCTCGACCACCTGTACGAGTTCCTCGACAGCGAGATGCCGGACGTCGATCGCGACAAGTTCCAGCACCACTTCGAGGAGTGCTCGCCGTGCCTGGAGAAGTACGGCCTGGAGCAGGCCGTGAAGAAGCTGGTCAAGCGGTGCTGCGGCCATGACGACGTGCCCGCCGACCTGCGCGCCAAGGTCATGGGGCGCATCGACCTGATCCGCTCCGGCCAAGCCGTCCCCGAACACGATGTGACCGCCACGCCTCAGGAGAGCTGAGTACCGGAGCCGCGTACCGGCCATCACCCGAATGTGCTAATCCTCGGGTCATAAGCTCCCGGATCCCCCGATTCCCGCCCTAGGCTCCGAGCCCGGACAGGCGTGGTCGGGGAGGGGCGCGATGGAGGCGGTTCCAGCGAGGGCACGGCGCTATGTGGCCTGCGTCGCCCTGCTGGCCGTGGTCTGCGTCCTGCCCCTGCCGGCCACCCACACGCCCTGGTGGTCCCTCGCCCCGCTCGTCGCGCTGTACACGGCCTGCGAGCACGCCGTACGGCACCGCCTGGGCGGCACCTTCTACCCCGTGCTGCTCGCCGGGGCGTTCCTGTTGCCCCCGTCCGCCGCCGCGCTCGTGCCGGTGCCGGCCGCCCTGCTCGCCCGCGTCGAGGAGCGGCCGGTGTGGCTGCGCCGTGTGTGGCGGGCCGCGCAGCCCTCGCTCGCCGTGTGGGGCGCGGCCCAGGTGCACGGGGCGCTCGACGGCCGGGACGCCGTCGTGGGCTGCGACTTCCCCTATGCCCTCGTGCCCGCCGGGGCCGCTGTCCTCGCCTTCTGCCTGGTGCTCACCGCGCTGGACGGCGGCATGCTCGCGGCGGGCGTGGGGGCACCGCCCACGCCGTTGAGGCAGTGGGGGAGGGTGCCCCTGCGCCGGGCCTGGCGCGGGCTGCTGTCCCGCTCCCTCGCGCCGGTCGCCGTGCACGGACTCGCCGGGCTGATGATGGCCGTGCTGTGGCGCAGCCGGTACGGGCCGGTCGCCGCGCTGCTGGTGCTGCTGCCGATGTGCGTCTCCTGCTGGGTCTTCGCCCAGTACCACCGGGAACGGGCCGCCCACCAGGCCACCATCCGCGCCCTGGTGCAGGCCGTCGACATCAAGGACGGCTACACGCGCGGCCACAGCGAGCGGGTCGGCCAGGCCTCCGTGATGATCGCCCGCGAACTCGGCATGGACGACGAACGCGTCGAGGTGCTGCGCTTCGCGGGCATCCTGCACGACGTCGGCAAGCTCGGCGTGCCCACCCGGCTGCTGCGCAAGGACGGCCCGCTGACCCCCGAGGAACGGCGGATCATCGAGCTGCATCCCGAGTACGGCCACGAGATGGTCCGCGGGATCTCCTTCCTCGGCGAGGCCCGCTCGGCGATCCTGCACCACCACGAACGGCTCGACGGCAGCGGCTACCCGTACGGTCTGGTGGGCGGTCAGATCCCCGAGTGCGCCCGAGTGGTGGCCGTGGCCGACGCCTTCGACGCGATGACCTCCACCCGCTCCTACAGCAGGGCCCGCCCGGTCGAGGTGGCGGTCGCCGAGCTGGAGCGGTGCGCCGGGACCCAGTTCGACCCGCGCATGGTCACGGCGCTCGCCCGGGCCCTCGGCCGCCACGGCTGGCACCCGGCCGTCACGGCCGACGAGACGGCGCAGCCGATCCCGGCCCAGCAGCCGGTCACCGGCAGCCCCAGCGGGGCACCCCGATGACCGCCCTCCGGCTCATCCACGCCTCCGCCGCCCTCACGGCCGCCGCCTCCCTCGCCGTCACCCTGTGGACCGGCATAGCCGACCGGGGCGTCGGACTCGCCTTCGGGGTGCTCATAGCCGTCGGCGAACTGACCCGCTGGAGCGGAGCCCAGGTGCGGCAGGCCGCGCCGCTGGGCACCGCCGGATCGCTGTCGTACGCCCTGCTGGGCGCCGACGCGGGGCACCCGACCCACCACGACGCGCCGCAGGTCGTCACCATCGTCCTCGCCGCCTCCCTGCTCGGCGGCGTCCCGCACATCTGGTGCGGACGCACCCCGACCCTCGACCACCTCGCCCGCCGCGTCCTGAGCGTCGGCTTCGCCGCCGTCTGCTTCCAACCCCTCTACAACAAGGGCGCGTTCGAGTCCTGGAACGGCGCCGCCTACGCACTCCTGCTGGTCGCCCTCCTGGTCCTCACCGCCCTGTGCGACGCCGTCCTCGCCGCCGCCCTCGCCCACTCCCGCACCTGCTGGCCCTTCGGCCCGCTCCTGCGCGACGAACTGCGCGGGCTGCTCGGCATCGGGTCCGCCGTCTGCTCGACCGGCGCGGTGATGGCGCTCGCGGTCGCCGTGGTCGGCCTGTGGGCGCTGCCGGTGTTCTGCCTGCCGCTGCTGCTCGCCCAGCTGTCCGTGCGCCGCTACGCCGCCGTGCGCGCCACCTACCGGCAGACCATCGCCTCCCTCGCCCGGGCCACCGAGATCGCCGGATACACCCCTACGGGGCACGCCCGCCGGGTCGCCGCGCTCAGCCTGGCCGTCGGCCGGGACCTCGGCCTTTCGGGGACCGGGCTGACCGTCCTGGAGTACGCGGCCCTCATGCACGACATCGGCCAGCTCAGCCTGGTCGACCCCGTCCCGGCCGGCGCCACCGCGGCCCTGCCCCGTGAGGAGCAGCGGCGCATCGCCCTGCTCGGCGGGGCCGTCGTACGGCAGACCGGCGTGGACGCGGCCGTCGCCGTGGTCGTGGAGCGGCAGGCCGACCCCTGCCGGGAGCAGCCGCTGGCCGCGCGGATCGTCAGGGCCGTCAACGCCTACGAGGAGAAGGCCCGGGACGCCGGGCCCGACGGGCCGCTCCGGGCCCTGGAGGAGCTGCGCCTGGCCACTGCCGGGGACTACGCTCCCGAGGTCGTGGAGTCGCTGGCCCGGGTTCTCTCCAGGGACTGTCTGACGCTGCCCGCGGTGGGGTAACCCATGGGTAATGAGCGCCCTTCCCGGCGTACGTGGTTGGATGCGAGGGAGAGGGTGTCCGGGGGCACAAGCCAGCCCACGTGGAACTGGAACTGGCAGGCGGGAATCGTGAGGATCTTCGGCAAGGGACGGCACCGGCCCTCCGCCTCCTGGCGGCAGGCCACCGACCGCGCGTTCACGCTCATCGGCGACGGCCGGTACGAGGACGCGGGCGAGCTGCTGACGCGCGCCGCCGACCTGGAACCGTGGCTCGCGGAGTCCTGGTTCAACCTCGCCCTGCTGCACAAGTTCCGGCACGACTGGGAGCAGGCCCGCGCCGCCGGACTGCGCGCCGTGGCCCTCCTGGACCGGGAGACCGGCGCCCCCGACTGGTGGAACGTGGGCATCGCCGCGACCGCCCTGCAGGACTGGCCGCTGGCCCGCCGCGCCTGGCAGGCGTACGGGCTGCGGGTCCCCGGCGCCGCCGCCGCCTCCGGCGAGCCGCTCGGCATGGAGCTGGGCAGCGCGGCCGTACGGCTCTCCCCGGAGGGCGAGGCCGAGGTGGTGTGGGGCCGCAGGCTGGACCCGGCCCGTATCGAGGTGCTGTCCATCCCGCTTCCCTCGTCCGGGCGGCGCTGGGGCGAGGTCGTCCTGCACGACGGCGTCCCGCACGGCGAGCGCACGACGTCCGCCGGGCACTCCTACCCGGTCTTCGACGAGATCGAGCTGTGGGCGCCCTCGCCCGTCCCCACCTGGGTGGTCCTGCTGGAGGCGGCCACCGAGGCCGACCGGGACGCGCTGGAGCAGCTGGCCGCGGACGCGGGGTTCGCGGCGGAGGACTGGTCGTCCTCGGTGCGACTGCTGTGCCGGATGTGCTCGGAGTCCCGTATGCCTTCCGATGAGGGTGACGGCGTGCATCTGGATCCGCATGACCACAGTGAGCCCGGGCATCCGGGGCCGCTGGGGCATCGCACGGACGGGCAGCTGTGGGTTCCCGAGCGGGAGTGTGGCGTCGCGGCGCCGGCTTCGCTCGTGCGGGGGCTGCTGGACGGGTGGGTGGCGGACAGTCCCGATTCGCGGGACTGGAGGGACTTGGAAGAGGTCTGCTGAGGGATCGCCGTACCCTGTATCAGCAACTTCACCCCTTGTTTTCCTGAGGAAGGCGTACGTCGGTCATGGCGCAGCAGGACACCGATCAGCAGCACGCGGGCGTGCTCCCCGTCGACGACGAGGGCTATGTCGTCGACACGGAGGACTGCGAGGAGCGCGAGAACGCCTGGCGCGAGCGCGGCACCTCGCGGCCGATCACGGTCGTCGGCAACCCGGTCCTGCACAAGGAGTGCAAGGACGTCACCGAGTTCGGTGCCGAGCTGGACCAGCTGGTCGCGGACATGTTCGCCAGCCAGCGCACCGCGGAGGGCGTGGGCCTCGCGGCCAACCAGATCGGTGTCGACCTGAAGGTCTTCGTCTACGACTGCATGGACGACGAGGGCGTCCGCCACGTCGGCGTGGTGTGCAACCCGAAGCTGGTCGACCTGCCCGCCGACAGGCGCCGGCTCGACGACAGCAACGAGGGCTGCCTGTCCGTGCCGACCGCGTACGCGCCGCTCGCGCGTCCCGACTACGCCGAGGTCACCGGCCAGGACGAGAAGGGCAACCCGATCAAGGTCCGCGGCACCGGCTACTTCGCTCGCTGTTTGCAGCACGAGACCGACCACCTGTACGGGTACCTGTACATCGACCGTCTCTCCAAGCGTGACCGCAAGGACGCGCTCCGGCAGATGGCCGAGAACGAGCCACGCTACCCCGTGGTCGCCAACGACTGAGACGTGCGGTCCGACCGTCCGGACACCGTACGAGAGCAGCAACGACGCACGCTACGGCGCCCGTTCGGGATCCTTCCCGAGCGGGCGTCGTTCGTTTGTTCGTCGCAAGATTCCCGGCATCTTGGGGTGGTGATGGGAGCAAATCCGTTCCCATAATGGTCAGTTGTGGTGCTGAATGGAAGGGCGGGGATACGCAACGGCGCACGCCCGGCACGGCACGGAGGGGTGTGCGCTCCTGGCGGCTGAGAGGGGACTGTTCGTGCACGCTTTCTCACACGGCACCACATCGTCGACAGCGGTCGCGGTACCGCCGTCTGTCGCCCTCCCGGTGATCGAGGACTCGTTTCCCCGGCAACTCCACCCGTATTGGCCAAAGCTTCAGGAGAAGACGCGGCAGTGGTTGCTGGAAAAGCGGCTGATGCCGGCGGACAAGGTACGGGAATATGCCGATGGCCTTTGCTACACCGACCTCATGGCCGGGTACTACACTGGTGCCCCGGACGAGGTCCTGCAGGCCATTGCCGACTACAGTGCCTGGTTCTTCGTCTGGGACGACCGGCACGACCGTGACCGGGTGCACGGCCGGGTGGGCGACTGGCGCCGGCTGAGGCACCGCCTGCACGCGGCCCTCGACGCACCCCGGCACCATCTGCACCATCCGGACCCCCTGGTGGCGGGGTTCGCGGACAGCGTGCTGCGGCTGTACTCGTTCCTGCCGCGCACCTGGAACCGGCGGTTCGCCCGGCACTTCCGCGAGGTGATCGAGGCCTACGACCGCGAGTTCCGCAACCGGACCGCGGGGTACGTTCCGAAGGTCGAGGAATACCTCGCCCTGCGGCGGCTCACCTTCGCGCACTGGATATGGACGGATCTGCTGGAGCCGAGCGCCGGGTGTGAACTCCCGGACGCGGTGAGGAAACATCCGGCCTATCGCCGTGCGGCATTACTGAGCCAGGAATTCGCCGCCTGGTACAACGACCTCTGCTCGCTGCCGAAGGAAATCGCGGGCGACGAGGTGCACAATCTCGGAATCAGTCTCATCACCCATGAGGGACTGACGCTCGAAGAAGCGGTGGAGGAAGTCAGGCGGCGCGTCGAGGAATGCATCGCCGAATTCCTCGACGCCGAGCGGGACGCCCTGCGGTTCGCCGGCGAACTCGCCGACGGAACGCCCCGCGGAAGGGAACTGAGCGCAGCCGTCCGCACCAGTGTCGGCTATATGCGGAACTGGTTCAGCTCCGTCTACTGGTTCCACCACGAGTCCGGCCGGTACATGGTCGACAGCTGGGACGACCGGTCCACGCCCCCGTACGTCAACAACGAAGCGGCAGGTGACGAATGACCGTCGAGTCTGTGAAACCCGAGACGTCCGAGAGCGCCGAGCTGCGCGAACCGCCCCTCGCCGGTGGCGCCGTCCCGGTCCTCGGCCACGGCCTGAAACTGGTCCGCGACCCGCTCGCCTTCATGTCCGGCCTGGGCGCGCACGGCGATGTCGTACGTCTGAAGCTCGGCCCCAAGACGGTGTACGCCGTCACCACGCCTGCGCTCACCGGCGCACTCGCGCTCAGCCCCGACTACAAGATCGACGGCCCGCTGTGGGAGTCCCTCGAAGGCCTGCTCGGCAAGGAGGGCGTGGCCACCGCCAACGGCCCCCGGCACCGCCGCCAGCGGCGCACCATCCAGCCCGCCTTCCGGCTCGACGCGATCCCCGCGTACGGCACGGTCATGGAGGAGGAGGCGCACGCGCTGACCGAGCGCTGGCAGCCCGGCGAGACCGTCGACTGCACCTCCGAGTCGTTCCGGGTCGCCGTGCGCATCGCCGCCCGCTGCCTGCTGCGCGGCGACTACATGGACGAGCGCGCGGAGCGGCTGAGCATCGACCTCGCCACCGTCTTCCGCGGTATGTACCGCAGGATGGTGGTCCCGCTCGGACCGCTGTACCGGCTGCCGTTCCCCGCCAACCGCGAATTCAACCGGGCACTGGCCGATTTGCATCTGTTGGTCGATGAGATCGTCGCCGAGCGGAGGGCATCTGGTCAAAAGCCGGACGATTTGCTGACGGCATTGCTGGAGGCGAAGGACGACAATGGCGACCCCATCGGGGAACAGGAGATCCACGACCAGGTGGTCGCGATACTCACCCCCGGCAGCGAAACAGTCGCGTCCACGATCATGTGGCTGCTCCAGGTGCTCGCGGAACATCCGGAACACGCCGAGAAGGTGCGCGCCGAGGTCGAATCCGTGACCGGCGGCCGGCCCGTCGCATTCGCGGACGTCCGCGCGCTCAGGCACACCAACAATGTCGTAGTCGAGGCCATGCGGCTGCGGCCCGCCGTATGGATATTGACGCGGCGCGCGGTGACCGACACCGTGCTCGGCGGCTATCGCATTCCGGCCGGGGCGGACATCGTGTACAGCCCTTACGCCATCCAGCGCGACGCCCGCTCCTACGGCCACCACCTCGACTTCGACCCCGACCGCTGGCTGCCGGAGCGGGTCAAGGAGGTGCCCAAGTACGCGATGAGCCCGTTCAGCGTCGGCAACCGCAAGTGCCCCAGCGACCACTTCTCCATGTCCCAGCTGAGCCTGATCACCGCGGCGATCTCGGCGAAGTACCGCTTCGAGCAGGTCAGCGGGTCGAACGACACCACCCGTGTGGGCATCACACTCCGGCCGCACCGGCTGCTGCTGAAGCCCGTGCCGTGGTGAGCGAAGTGCGGTGAGCGACGAGTGGTGAACGACGCCCGCCGACGACCGGCGCGCGCTCAGGCGGCCTCCGGGCCCCGGAACGCGCGCCGGTAGGCGTTCGGGGTCGTCCCCACCGCGCGGACGAACTGGTGGCGCAGCGCGGCCGCCGTACCGAAACCGGTGCGCGAGGCGATCGCGTCCACGGTCTCGTCCGTGCCCTCCAGCAACTGCTGTGCCAGCAGCACCCGTTGGCGCAGGATCCAGCGGTAGGGAGTGGTCCCGGTCTCCTGCTGGAAGCGCCGGGCGAAGGTGCGCGGCGCCAGGTGGGCGCGGGCGGCGAGCTGCTCGACGGTCACCTCCCGGTCGAGGTGCTCCTCCATCCACACCAGGACCTCGCCGACGGTGTCGCACGGGGCCTTGGGCAGCGGCCGCTCGATGTACTGCGCCTGCCCGCCGTCCCGGTGCGGCGGTACGACCATCCGCCGGGCGATCTTGTTGGCGACCTCAGGTCCCTGTTCCTTGCGCACGATGTGCAGACAGGCGTCGATCCCGGCGGCCGTACCGGCGGAGGTGATGACCGGGTCCTCGTCGACGTAGAGCACGTCCGGCTCGATGATCGCCCGGGGGTTGCGCACCGCCAGCTCCTTGGCCTGCCGCCAGTGCACACTGCACCGCCGCCCGTCGAGCAGCCCGGCCGCGCCGAGCACGAAGACGCCGGAGCACACACTCAGCACCCGGGTGCCCCGCTGCACGGCCCGTACCAGGGCGTCGAGCAGCGCGGGCGGATACTCCCGGGTGACGTAGTCGCTCCCGGCCGGCACCGCGATCAGGTCGGCGTCCTCCAGCCGCTCCAGACCGTACGGCGTCGACACGGTGAGCCCGCCGACATGGGTGCTCAGCGCCTCGCCCTCCGCCGAGACCACGGCGAAGTCGTACACCGGCAGCCCCTCGTCGCTGCGGTCGATGCCGAACACCTCGCACACCACGCCCAGTTCGAAGGGGTGCACGCCGTCCAGCAGTACGGCGGCCACGTTCTTCAGCATGCTGCCAGTGTGCCTCGGAAATGGCAGTAAATCGAGGGTGTACGGCAGTCCTGCCACTCCCGGTAAGGAGCATCCGGCGCGACAGTGGTGACATGAACGGAAACCAGATAGAAGGCCTGATCGGAATGCTCGCCACGCTCGGAATCCTGGTCCTCCTGGTCCTCCCCTCCGTGCTCGGCATCGTGCGCGACAGGCGCATCGACCGCCAGCTCAGGGAGGCCCAGGAGACCCGCGGAGACAGGAGGGATCAGAAGTCCTCGTCCAGGTCGACCGTGCCCTCCACGGCGACCTGGTACGCCGACGGGCGGCGCTCGAAGAAGTTCGTCAGCTCCTGAACGCCCTGCAGCTCCATGAAGGAGAAGGGGTTCTCCGAGCCGTACACCGGAGCGAAGCCGAGGCGGGTGAGGCGCTGGTCGGCGACGCACTCCAGGTACTGCCGCATCGACTCGGTGTTCATGCCCGGCAGGCCGTCGCCGCACAGGTCGCGCCCGAACTGCAGCTCCGCCTCGACGGCCTCCCGGAGCATGTCCGTGACCTGCTGCTGGAGCTGGTCGTCGAAGAGCTCCGGCTCCTCCTTGCGGACAGTGTCGACCACTTCGAAGGCGAAGGACATGTGCATCGTCTCGTCGCGGAACACCCAGTTGGTGCCGGTGGCGAGACCGTGCAGCAGACCCCGGCTGCGGAACCAGTAGACGTACGCGAAGGCGCCGTAGAAGAACAGGCCCTCGATGCACGCGGCGAAGCAGATCAGGTTGAGCAGGAAGCGGCGGCGGTCGGCCTTGGACTCCAGCCGGTCCAGCTTCTCCACCGAGTCCATCCACTTGAAGCAGAACTCGGCCTTCTCGCGGATGGAGGGGATGTTCTCCACGGCCGCGAAGGCGGCGGCGCGGTCCTCCGGGTCGGGGAGGTAGGTGTCCAGGAGCGTCAGATAGAACTGGACGTGCACGGCCTCCTCGAAGAGCTGACGGCTCAGGTACAGCCGCGCCTCCGGGGAGTTGATGTGCTTGTACAGCGTCAGCACCAGGTTGTTCGCGACGATCGAGTCACCCGTCGCGAAGAAGGCCACCAGGCGGCCGATCAGGTGCTGCTCGGCCGGGGTCAGCTTCGCGAGGTCGGCGACGTCCGAGTGGAGGTCGACCTCCTCGACGGTCCAGGTGTTCTTGATGGCGTCCCGGTAGCGCTCGTAGAAGTCCGGGTAGCGCATGGGGCGCAGAGTCAGCTCGAAGCCGGGGTCGAGCAGGTTCTGGTTGCTGGGCATTACTGGCAGGCCTCGCAGGACTCGGGGTTCTCAAGGGAGCAGGCGACGGCGTCGGGGTCGGCCACCTGCTGGACGGGGATGGTGGGCTGCGCCTGTGCCGCGCGGGCGATGCGGGTCGCCGGGCGGGAGCGCAGGTAGTACGTCGTCTTCAGGCCCTGCTTCCAGGCGTACGCGTACATCGAGGAGAGCTTGCCGATGGTCGGCGTCTCCAGGAACAGGTTCAGGGACTGCGACTGGTCCAGGAACGGGGTGCGGGCCGCGGCCATGTCGATCAGGCCGCGCTGCGGGATCTCCCACGCCGTGCGGTACAGCGCCCGGACGTCGGCCGGGATCCACGCGAAGTCCTGCACCGAACCGTTGGACTCGCGCAGCGCCTCACGGGTGCGCGCGTCCCAGACACCGAGGTCCTTGAGGTCCTGCACCAGGTACGAGTTGACCTGCAGGAACTCACCGGACAGCGTCTCGCGCTTGAACAGGTTGGAGACCTGCGGCTCGATGCACTCGTACACGCCCGCGATGGAGGCGATGGTGGCGGTCGGCGCGATCGCGAGGAGGAGCGAGTTGCGCATGCCGACCGCGGCGATCCGCTCGCGCAGGGCCGCCCAGCGCTCCGGCCAGGTCAGCTCGGCGTCGTAGTGGTCGGGGTGCAGAACGCCCTTGGCCGTACGGGTCTTCTCCCAGGCCGGCAGCGGGCCGTTGCGCTCGGCCAGGTCGGCGGAGGCCTCGTACGCGGCGAGCATGATCCGCTCGGCGACACGGGTGGACAGGGCCTTGGCCTCGGCGGAGTCGAAGGGCAGGCGCAGCTTGAAGAAGACGTCCTGCAGACCCATCGCGCCCAGGCCCACCGGACGCCACTTGGCGTTGGAGCGGCCCGCCTGCTCGGTCGGGTAGAAGTTGATGTCGACCACACGGTCGAGGAAGGTGACGGCCGTGCGGACCGTCTCGTCCAGGCGCTCCCAGTCGATGTCCCCGTCGCGCACGAAGGCACCGAGGTTGACCGAACCCAGGTTGCAGACCGCCGTCTCGCCGTCGTCGGTGACCTCCAGGATCTCCGTGCAGAGGTTGGAGGAGTGGACGGTGTGGCCCGGCTCGGCCGTCTGGTTGGCGGTGCGGTTGGCGGCGTCCTTGAAGGTCATCCAGCCGTTGCCGGTCTGCGCGAGGGTGCGCATCATGCGGCCGTACAGGTCGCGGGCCGGGATGGTCTTCTTCGCGAGCCCGTCCGCCTCCGCCTTGCGGTAGGCCGCGTCGAACTCCGCGCCCCAGAGGTCGACCAGTTCCGGCACGTCCGCCGGGGAGAACAGCGACCACTGCTCGTCGGCGTTGACCCGGCGCATGAACTCGTCCGGGATCCAGTGGGCGAGGTTGAGGTTGTGCGTACGGCGGGCGTCCTCACCGGTGTTGTCCCGCAGCTCCAGGAACTCCTCGATGTCGGAGTGCCAGGTCTCCAGGTACACCGCGGCCGCGCCCTTGCGCCGGCCGCCCTGGTTCACGGCCGCCACCGAGGCGTCCAGGGTCTTCAGGAACGGGACGATGCCGTTGGAGTGCCCGTTGGTGCCGCGGATCAGCGAACCGCGGCTGCGGATCCGGGAGTACGACAGACCGATGCCGCCGGCGTGCTTGGAGAGGCGGGCGACCTGGTGGTAGCGGTCGTAGATGGAGTCCAGCTCGTCCAGTGGCGAGTCGAGGAGGTAGCAGGACGACATCTGGGGGTGCCGCGTGCCGGAGTTGAAGAGCGTGGGGGAGGAGGGCAGGTAGTCGAGACGGCTCATGAGCCCGTAGAGCGCCGCTACTTCGTCGACGGACCGGGTGGTGTCGTCCTCGGCCAGACCGCTCGCGACCCGCAGCATGAAGTGCTGGGGCGTCTCGAGCACCCGACGGGTGATCGGGTGCCGGAGCAGATAGCGGCTGTGCAGGGTGCGCAGGCCGAAGTAGCCGAAGCGGTCGTCGCCGGCCGCGTCGATCAGCGTGTCGAGACGCTCGGCGTGCAGTCGTACGAACTCCGCCGTGCGGTCGGCGACCAGGCCCTCGCGGTGGCCCACGGCGACGGACCCGGTGAAGGACGTCACGCCCTGCGAGGCGGCCTCGGCGCGGATCGAGATGGTCAGCAGCCGGGCGGCCAGCCGGGAGTAGGCGGGGTCCTCGGAGATGAGGCCCGCGGCCGCCTCCGTGGCCAGCTCGCGCAACTCCGCCTCGTCGGCCCGGGCGGAGCGGCCCCGCAGCGCGGCCGCGGCGACCCGGCCGGGGTCGGCGTCGGGGAGGTCGGCGGTCAGCTCGGTCAGGGTCCGCAGCAACGCGGCACCGGGACCGTCGGTCTCCACCGGGGCTGCGGTCGCCTGGACGGCTGAAGCCGGGTCGGCTGGCGCGATGGTCACGTGGGGCTCTCCCTCGCTCGGCACGGGGCCTGGCGGAGGGCAGGGGGCAGCACGAGCGCGCACGGCGTCGCGTCCACCGGCCCACTCCACGAGGCCCGGACGTCTGAAGGCACCCGGACCGGACGGCCGGGCGCGCGCTGCCGACAGGTCCTCGGACTGAACAGGCGTGCGGATGCACGCAAGTACACCGTTGCGGGACAGTTCCGGATTCGCACCGGATTCCCCTGCGGCGACAGCGAGGACGAGCATACATCTAGTGCCGGGTCGTGGTGTCACCCCCAGATGTTGTGTCTGTTGCGTGTTGCGGTGGCTTCAGACGGTCAACTCGTGGGTGAGGAGAGTGAGGTCGGCCAGGCGGGAGAGGGGATTCCGGTCCCGCTCGGGTGTGCGGACCGGGGCAGCCGGGTTGCGGGGGCAGCCGTGAGTGATTCCATGGAAGTAGGTGCCGACACCGGCGGGGGTCCTCCGTCCCGAGCCAGCTCTGGGGAGGAGAGCGCACCATGCCGAAGGTCGTCCGTCATCCGCCGGGCAAGGAGCGACCGCCCAACGCACCCATGGCGACACTTCCGTTGAGGGGACTCGGGCGACGGGTCAGACGGGTGTACCTGAGGCGCTGGCACGCCCTGACTGTCCGGTGGGAGGCCCGCCAGGACACCACCCGGCCCAAGAAGTGGCGCAGATGGTTCTCCTACACCAACGCCGTCAGGGTCGTGTGGGCCCTCGCCGCGCTCGCGCTCCTCGCCTGGTTCGTGGAGGGCGTGTACCTCTCGCTCTCGCCGCACAGGAACGAGAAGAACTGGGTCGAGAAATGGATAGCGAGCCCGGGGTTCGACGGCATCTCCCGCGTCCTCGGTCCCGTCCTCGCCGCCTCGCTCGCCGCCGCGTTCTTCCTGTTCGCCTGGTACAGCTGGACCAAGCGCCGCTATCTCGCGAAGGCGCGCCGGCGTCCGCAGGACCTGGTCGTCACCGCCGGGCCGGACATCGCCGAGATCGTCGGCCGGGAGGAGGTCGCCCAGGTCATCGCCCAGCGGCTGCGCGAGCGCGACACCCGCCGCCCGTATCTGCTCGTCGGCGGGATGGGCGTGGGCAAGACCGCCGTCCTGGTGCGGCTCACCGAGATGCTGGCCGCGCAGGGTGCCGTCCCCGTCCCGATCCGGCTGCGCGACGCCACCGGCCCCGACCTGGACTTCGAGCGCATGGCCCAGAAGCGATTCGCCGAGGAGGCGCCCCAGGGCGTCCTGGCGCGCGCCAAGACCGAGCGGGTCTGGCAGCAGCTGCTCGCCGACGACAAGGTGGTCGTCATCGCCGACGGCCTGGAGGAGGCCGTACTCGACGAGGGCCTGCGGGAGGACCGGGACAACATCATCCGCAGGGCCATCGAGCGCGCCCACGGGGAGCGGCTGCCCCTCGTCATCGCCTCCCGGCCGCACAGCCCGCTGGAGAGCACCCCCGCCGCCATCGTGGAGCTGGAACCGCTCAGCGAGGAGGAGGCGCTGCACTTCGTCGAGGCACGCGTGCCGGAGACGGACGAGCGCCGCGTCGACTGGATCGTGGAGACGGCGGAGGTGACCGAGTCCCCCATCTACCTGCAGATCGCCCGGGAGCTGCACCACCACGGCGACCTGGAGCGGGACCGCCGCGACGACCCGCGGCGCCTGGACTCCCGCAGCAGGGACCGCGGCCAACTGCGACTGTGGCTGCTGGAGACCTGGGAGAACTCCCTGCTGGAGGGCCGGCTGCGCGCGGACGTGGCGCTGGAGCCGAGGGAGCGGCGGGACGCCCTGGAGGTGGTCTCCGCCCTGGCCTGTGTGGGACTCCTCCAGGACACGCTGGAGGTCGGCTTCAGGGAGCTGCTGGACAGGGACGTCCACCCCGGCCGGGTCCGGCGGGTGCGGGCCATCGCCGAGCACCTGTGGGAGCAGCGGGACTACGACCGCTACGGCAAGCGCGGCAACGTCTTCTCCGAGTGGCACCGGGAACGGATCTGGAGCCTCCTGTGCGCCGGTATGAGCGATGAGGTGAGCAGAAGGCTGCGGGAGGGGAACCTGGGCCAGTGCCGTGCCGTCCTCGCCCGCTTCGCGAGCCATGCCGACAAACTGAGGCTGGTGGAGGGCTTCGAGCAGAAGGTCCGCTTCCCGCACAGCACCCTCCAGGCCTACTTCGGCTACCGCATGCTCTACCGCCTGGGGGAGCGCGGCGCCGGAGAGCTGGTCGAGCGGGCGCTGCAACCTCCGGGTCCCAGCAGGGAGTTGCTCATCGCCCTGGTGCTGCTGTCCCGCCGGCGGGCGGCGGACCGGTCCGCGAAGGGCGGCAGCGTGACCGCCGAGCTGAAGAAGTGGGAGGAGGAGTTCCGGCGGCAGGCTCCCGTGCGGGGGCGGCCGCTGGCCCACCGGCTGCTGACCGCCGCCGACCGCCGCCCGGCCGACCCGAAGGCGCTCGACCTGTACACGGCGGCCCTGGAGGTCGAGAGCGTGGAGGACGACCCGAGACTGCTCCGCACCATCGTCCGTACGGTGCACCACCGGTGGCGGGGCTTCAAGGGCGACCGGCGCACCCTGGAGGAGGCGAAACTGGGGCTGCTCAAGCAGCTCGGCACGGCGCTGCGGGCCACCTCCCGCAGGATCGACACCACGCCGCTCTACGAGGAACTCTTCGAGATGGGCAAGGAGGAGCCCGCGTACTCCATCCGCCTGGCGGCCGCCCAGGAGTTCGGCAACGGCGGCAATGACGCGTTCGCCGTGGTCCGCCAATGGATCAGCAAGCACACCGACCCCGTGCGGGAGTACAACGACAAGGTCCACGACCTGAAGGCCCGCAAGAGGCAGCTGTGCGAGGAGTGGGCGGCGGAGATCCAGCAGGTGAGAACCGCCCGCGTCGCGTCACGGACCCGGGACCGGCTCGTCGAGCAGCTGACCCGCCGCCGGGAGGCGTTCAACCGGCAGTACCAGCAGAAACGTGTCGTTCTGCTGCGGGAGTTCGTGATGCGGGCCTGGATGATCCCCATGCTGCTGGGCTCCGTCGAGGAGAACCACCGCGACGAGGCCCGGGATCGTCTCACCAAGTGGCTGCGCCACCTCGACCCGCGGCAGACCGGCGGCACCCCCGATCTGCCCCTCGCGCTGGAGACCGCCCTGGCCCAGGGCTTCAAGTACGCGGCCAACCGGCGCAAACGCCACCCGCACACCTATCCGGGCGCCCGCGCCGACCTGATCCGGCAGGCGGAGACCGTACTGCGGCAGAGCCGCTGCTGGTACGCGCAGCTCAACCTGCTCCAGGCGCTGTGCCTGTGGGAACTGCCGGACAGCGGCACGCGCCGGGGGCAGGACGGCCGGCTCGGCGCCGAGCCGGAGAACGACGGGCAGGCGCCGTCCGAGCCGTCCGGAGCGGTCCGCGGGCTGACCGCCGTACAGACCGTGGAACGCTGGCTGTCGATGGCGGGTACGGCCCACCACGCACCCGCCCGGGCCGGTCCCGACGGCGCCTCGGCCCGGGTGCGGCTGCATCCGTTCGTCGCCGAGGCCGGAGATCTGGTGGCCCTCGCCCTGGAGACCAGGCGGCCCGAGCGCTTCGTCTGGATCGACGAGAAGGGCGTTGCCGACAACATCGGCTCCCGCACCACCGCCGCGCAGGGCCACCGCAAGCACCACCTGTGGATCCCGCCCTCGGTCGGCTGGCGCACCCTGGACGGGCGGGCCCAGCGTCTCGTCGCCGACGTGCTGGTGATGCTGAACCTCATCGAACGCGACGGGATCCCCGACGAGGTCGAGGAGCGCCTGGCCCGTGTCGAGCAGCCCGGCATGCCCCTGCCGCCCTGCATCTGCCGGGACCGGGGGGCACTGCGGCCCGCCATGAAGGCCGGTACCGCACGGTCGCCCGCGCCGGGCACCACCTGCCTGCCCGACTGCAAGTTCCAGCTGTGCCCCTACCCTCCGCGCGGCTCGGTGCCCCGGGGCGAGATCCGTGAGCCGTTCTGCCGCCAGCAGCAGGCCCTGCTGCCCGGACGCTTCCGGCGCCGGTTCCCCCGAGGCGTGGCGACCCTGCACCGCAAGACGCCCGGCTGGGTCGGCATGCGCGTGGGCGACCTGGACACCTTCTGGGACGAGATGGCCGGGCGCACGCGCGACTAGGGGGTGTCTTCTGGATCATGCCGACCCGAGAAGACACCCCCTGGAAGGCCGCCCGTGCGCCCGGCCGGGGTTTCGTCAGTGTGCCGACCCCGCCGTGGCCGGCGGCAGCTCCACCTCCACGCCCGGGTCGCCCGCGTCCGCCGTGTAGTCCTCCGGGCGGGTCTCGTCGAGGCCCTCGGGTGCCTTCACGGCCTTCAGGACGAAGGTCAGGACCACCGTGACGACGACGTTCAGGACGAAGGCCGTGAGGCCGATGTAGCCGATCTCGCCGATGCCGGGGATCTCCTTGGCGCTGCCGCCGAAGTGCTTCTGCGTCGGCGAGGCCACCCCGTACGCGGCGAACGTGCCGTACACCATGCCGACCGCCCAGCCGGCGAGCAGCGCCCAGCGGTGGAACCAGCGGGTGAACAGGCCGCCGACCAGGGCCGGGAAGGTCTGCAGGATCCAGATGCCGCCCAGCAGCTGGAAGTTGATGGCGACCGTCTTGTCCATCGTCAGGACGAAGACCAGCGCGCCCACCTTCACCAGCAGCGACACGAGCTTGGAGACGCGGGTCTCCTGCTCGGCCGTGGCGTCGGGGTTGATGAAGTCCTTGTAGATGTTGCGGGTGAAGAGGTTCGCCGCCGCGATGGACATGATGGCCGCGGGCACGAGGGCGCCGATGCCGATCGCCGCGAAGGCCACGCCCGCGAACCAGTCCGGGAACATGTCCTCGAACAGCTGCGGAATCGCCAGCTGCCCGTTGGTGACCTTCACCCCGGCCGCGATCGCCATGAAGCCGAGCAGCGCGAGCAGGCCCAGCATCAGCGAGTACAGCGGCAGGATCGTGGTGTTGCGCCGGATCACCTCACGGCTCCTGGAGGAGAGCGTTGCGGTGATCGAGTGCGGGTACATGAACAGCGCGAGCGCCGAGCCGAGCGCCAGCGTGGCGTACGTCCACTGGCCCGCCGGGGCCGGTACGAGACCGCCCGCACCTGCTGCCGTGTACTTCTCGCTTGCCTTGGCGAAGATGTCGTCGAACCCGCCCAGCTTGATCGGGATGTAGATGATCGCCACCGCGATGACGATGTAGATCAGCGTGTCCTTCACGAACGCGATCAGCGCGGGGGCGCGCAGACCCGACGAGTAGGTGTACGCGGCCAGCACGCCGAAGGCGATGAGCAGCGGCAGGTCCTTCACGAACCAGTTGGTGTTCTCGCCGCCGCCGACGCCCATCACGTCCAGCACCGCCTGGATGCCGACGAGCTGGAGCGCGATGTACGGCATCGTCGCGAGGATGCCGGTGAGCGCCACGGCCAGCGACAGGCCCTTGGAGCCGAAGCGGCCGCGCACGAAGTCCGAGGTCGTCACATAGCCGTGCTTGTGCGAGACCGACCACAGGCGGGGCAGGAACGTGAAGATCAGCGGGTAGACCAGGATCGTGTACGGCACGGCGAAGAAGCCGGCCGCGCCCGCCGCGTAGATCGCCGCCGGTACGGCGACGAAGGTGTACGCCGTGTACAGGTCGCCGCCGAGCAGGAACCAGGTGATCCAGGTGCCGAACGACCGTCCGCCCAGGCCCCATTCGTCCAGCGACTGCTCGTTGTCGGCCCGGCGCCAGCGCGCGGCCAGGAAGCCCATGACCGTGACGGCCAGGAAGAAGAAGATGAAGACGCCGAGTGCGACGCCGTTGACGCCGTCCTTCACTGTGCCGCCCCCTTGCCCTGCGTGGCCCTGCGGGCGCTCTGGTCACGCTGCCACAGCTTGTACGCGAGCATCGTGAGCGCGGTGGAGATCAGCACCCACAGCATCTGGTACCAGTAGAAGAACGGGATCCCGATGAACGCGGGGTCCGTCTTGGCGTACGAGCCCACCCACAGCATCGCCACGAAGGGCACGACCAGACACAGGCCGATGATCACACGGACCGGTGTCACGACCGGCGGTCTCACTTCAGGCGTTTCGGACATGACACGGCTCCGTCCCCTCGCTGATCACCTGTGTAATGCGCAGGCAATCTAGGTGACGGTGTCGTGGCAGCGGAAGACCTCGTCCGTATATCGGTATGTCGATTTGGGGGTTGAGGTGTGAAGACCTCAACTCCCGTCAGTCCTGCGGGCGCTTGAGCCTCGCGACGAACTTGTACCGGTCGCCCCGGTAGACGGAGCGCACCCACTCCACCGGCTTGCCCTCGCGGTCCAGGGAGTGGCGGGAGAGCATCAGCATCGGCAGGCCCACGTCGGTGCCGAGCAGGCCCGCCTCGCGCGGGGTGGCCAGGGAGGTCTCGATGGTCTCCTCGGCCTCGGCGAGATGGACGTCGTAGACCTCGGCGAGCGCGGTGTAGAGGGACGTGTACTTCACCAGCGAGCGTCTGAGGGCCGGGAACCGCTTGGCCGACAGATGGGTGGTCTCGATCGCCATCGGCTCGCCGTTGGCCATGCGCAGCCGCTCGATGCGCAGCACGCGTCCGCCGGCCGTTATGTCGAGCAGCTCGGCGAGCCGGTCGTCGGCCGTGATGTACCCGATGTCCAGCAGCTGCGAGGTGGGCTCCAGGCCCTGGGCGCGCATGTCCTCCGTGTACGAGGTGAGTTGCAGCGCCTGCGAGACCTTCGGCTTGGCGACGAAGGTGCCCTTGCCCTGGATGCGTTCGAGGCGGCCCTCGACGACCAGCTCCTGCAGGGCCTGGCGGACGGTGGTGCGGGAGGTGTCGAACTCGGCCGCCAGCGTGCGCTCGGGCGGGACCGGCGTGCCGGGCGCCTGCGTCTCCGTCATGTCGAGCAGGTGCTTCTTCAAGCGGTAGTACTTGGGCACACGCGCGGTACGGACCGTCCCGGCCTCGTTCTCCGCACTGCCGACGTCGGTGCTCATGCTCTGCCTTCCCGGCTCCTGATGCCGAAATCGACCGACATCCCATCGGCCACGGCTCACATCGTGGCACGGCTACGGGTGTCAGGGCTCCACCCGCACGGTCCGTGATCTCCTCTATATACCGGCGCACCCGCTGTTGGTCTAGTCCAACGAGCGCTAGATCCCCTGCCAGTCCGGCTTGTTCACGTAGGTGTGCCGGAAGTAGTCGGCCAGCTTGAGCTTGGACGCGGCGCCCTCGTCCACGACCACCGTGGCGTGCGGGTGCAGCTGGAGCGCGGAGGCCGGGCAGACGGCCGCGACCGGGCCCTCGACGGTCGCGGCGACCGCGTCCGCCTTGCCCTCGCCGGTCGCGAGCAGCACCAGGTGCCGGGCCTCCAGGATGGTGCCGATGCCCTGGGTGATCACGTGGTGCGGCACCTGCTCGATGTCGCCGTCGAAGAAGCGCGCGTTGTCGATCCGGGTCTGCTCGGTCAGCGTCTTGATCCGGGTGCGCGAGGCGAGCGAGGAGCACGGCTCGTTGAACCCGATGTGCCCGTCCGTCCCGATCCCCAGCAGCTGCAGGTCCACGCCGCCGGCCTCGGCGAGCGCCCTGTCGTAGGTCCGGCACGCCGCCTGGACGTCCTCGGCCGTGCCGTCCGGCCCCATGAACGCGTCCATACCTATGCCGAGCGGCTCCAGCACCTCCCGGCGCAGCACCGAGCGGTAGGACTCGGGGTGCTCGGCGGGCAGCCCCACGTACTCGTCGAGCTGGGCTATGCGGGCCCGCGCGGTGTCCACGGCGCCGGAGCGCACCTTGGCCGTCAGCGCCTGGTAGATGGGCAGCGGAGTCGAGCCGGTGGCCACACCGAGCAGGGCGTCGGGCTTGCGCCGCAGCAGCTGGGCCATGGCCTCGGCGATCAGCTCGCCGCCCGCCGCCGCGTCCGGAACGATGACAACTTCCACGCTGGGCCTGCCGTTCTGAAGAGAGCCTGGAGATCTGGGGAGAGGTCAGAGCAAAAGTCTCTATGTGGTGTAGACCAATCTAACAGAATCGGACTCCCGGGCCCAGGTAGGACGTCTGCTGCATCAGCGCCCCCGGGTCACGTCAGTGAGCCCCCTGTCACGTCCACCCAGCTCCCCGTCACCCACCGCCCGCCGTCCGACACGAGGAACGCCACCACGTCCGCCACGTCGGCCGGCGCACCCACCCGGCCGAGCGCCGATATGGCCGCGGCCTGTGCCCAGCCGTCCGGTGTCCCGTGCAGGAACCCGGCCGTGTTGTCCGTGTCGATGATGCCCGGTGCCACCGAGTTCACCGTGATGCCGCGGGCGCCCAGCACCTTCGACAGGTCGCGGGTGAAGACGTCCAGCGCGCCCTTCGTCATCGCGTAGGCCACCTTGTCCGGCATGGCCGCGGTCCGGGCCAGCCCCGACGAGATGTTGATGACCCGCCCCCCGTCCCGCAGGCGCGACAGGCCCTGTCTGACGAGGAAGAACGGCGCCTTCACATTGACCGCGAAGACCCGCTCGTACTCCTCCTCGGTGATCTCGCCGATCGGCGACGCCGTACCGATCCCGGCGTTGTTCACCAGGATGTCCAGCCCGTCCGCCTGTCGGTCGAACTCCTCCCACAGCCGCTCGGCGTCCCCCGGCATGCCCAGCTCCACCCCGATCGCGAACGCCGAACCGCCCGCCGCCTCGATCGCGGCCACCGTCTCCTTGGCGGCCGCCTCATTACTGCCGTAGTGCACCGCCACCCGCGCCCCGTCGCGCCCCAGCCGCTCGGCGATGCCCCGCCCGATGCCCCGGCTCGCCCCCGTGACCAGCGCCGTCTTCCCCGTGAGCACACCCATGTCCGCCACCCCTCCGTATTTGTCTAGCGGTCGCTACAGAAAAACCGTACAACACTCCGCCGACATTTCTCTAGGGGGCGCTATAAAATGCACTCCATGGTGACCAGCGAGGACACGAACGCGCAGGCCAGGACCGCCCGGACGCGCGGGCGCCCGCGCTCCTTCGACCGCGCCACCGCGCTGGAGAAGGCGCTCATGGCCTTCTGGGAGCACGGCTACGAGGCCACCTCCGTCTCCGATCTCACCCGGATCATGGGCATCGGCGCCCCGAGTCTCTACGCGGCCTTCGGTGACAAGCGCACCCTGTTCGAGGAGGTCGTGCGGGTCTACGCCGACACCCACGGCGCCTTCGGGGACCGCGCCCTCGCCGAGGAACCCACCGCCCGCGCCGCCGTCGAACGGACGCTGCGGGAGGCCGCCGCCGAGTACACCGACCCCGCCCACCCCTACGGCTGCCTGGTCGTCCACGCGGCCACCAACTGCACCAGCCCCGAGGTCGAGCAGCTGCTGCGGGAGCGGCGCAACGCGGGCATCGCCACCGTCGAGTCCCGGATCCGGGCCGACGTGGCCGCGGGGCGGCTGCCGGCCGGCACCGACGCCGTGGCGCTCGCGCGGCACACCGGAGCGATGATCCAGGGCATGTCCCAGCAGGCCCGGGACGGGGCGAGCCGGGCGGAGCTGGAGGCGCTGGCGGAAATTGCCATGGCCATCTGGCCCCGCGGCTGACCCGGGCGGGCTAGGCTGCGTGGCATCGCGTGCCAGCAGACCTCAACGCATACCCCCGCACGCATGGACACGCCATTGTGGTCTAGTCCAGAATGCGTAGGGGAGAATCGTAGGGAAAACTGAACAGCTTCCGTCTTCCCCGCACAGGAGGACGGACGAGGAACCGGAGCTCTCTGCCCTGACTGCCCCGGCTCCTCGACCTTCGGCCGAATGGGACCGCACACCCCGCGGCCGATGATGCTCCGGGCTGCGGTGCCGGGTGGGTTGAGGGTCCCTCCCAGGCGCCGCGGCCCGCGGGTGTTTTTTCGGCCATCGCGAGGCCCCAGGTACGCTCACAACGTGCCCTCCATGAACGAACTCGTACGCCAGCACACGGCCCTCGGTGACTCCGACCTCGAGTGGCTCCACCTGCTGGTCTCGGAGTGGCAGCTGCTCTCCGACCTCTCCTTCGCCGACCTGGTCCTGTGGGTCCCCACCCGCGACGGCACCCGGTACGTCTCGGTCGCCCAGATGCGCCCCAACACCGGCCCGACCTCCTACCAGGACGACATGGTCGGCCATCTGGTCCCGCGCGGCCGGCGGCCCATGCTGGACGTGGCGCTGGACGAGGGCCGGATCGTGCGCGAGGGCGACCCGGAATGGCGCGAAGAGGTCCCCGTCCGGGTCGAGTCGATCCCCGTACGGCGCGAGGGCCGCGTCCTCGGCGTCATCGCCCGCAACACCAACCTGCTGACCGTCCGCACCCCGAGCCGCCTCGAGCTGACCTACCTCCAGAGCGCCTCGGACCTCGCGCAGATGATCGCGGCGGGCTCCTTCCCCTTCCCCGGCCAGCAGGTCGACATGGACGCCTCCCCGCGTGTCGGCGACGGCCTGATCCGGCTGGACGCGGACGGCATCGTCCAGTACGCCTCCCCGAACGCCCTCTCCGCCTTCCACCGTATGGGCCTCGCCGCCGACCTGGTCGGACAGCATCTGGGGCAGACCACGGCCGAACTCGCCCCGACCCGGGGCCCGGTGGACGAGGCGCTCGCCAAGGTGGCGAGCGGCTGGGCACCGCGCGAGTTCGAGATCGAGGCGAACGACGGGGTGATCCAGTTCCGGGCCATTCCGCTCAAGCCCAAGGGCACCCGCATCGGCTCCCTGGTGCTGCTCCGGGACGTCACCGAACTCCGGCGCCGCGAGCGTGAGTTGATCACCAAGGACGCGACCATCCGGGAGATCCACCACCGGGTGAAGAACAACCTGCAGACCGTCGCGGCACTGCTGCGGCTGCAGGCCCGGCGCATCGATTCCGAGCGCGGCCGGGAGGCCCTGGAGGAGGCCGTACGACGGGTCGGCTCGATCGCGATCGTGCACGAGACGCTCTCCCAGAACCTGGACGAGCGGGTGGAGTTCGACGACATCGCCGACCGGGTCCTCGCGATGGTCGCCGAGATCTCGCCGGGCAAGGTGACCGGCCGGCGCAGCGGACGCTTCGGGATCCTCGACGCCGAGGTCGCCACCCCGCTGTCGATGGTTCTCACCGAGATCCTGCAGAACGCCCTGGAGCACGGCTTCCGCGAGGGTGACACCGGCACGGTCGAGGTCTCCGCGGTCCGCGGCGGCACCACCAAGGAGGCCCGCCTCCTCGTCACCGTCCAGGACGACGGCGTCGGCCTGCCCGAGGGCTTCGACCCGCAGACGGCGGGCAACCTGGGTCTGCAGATCGTACGGACGCTGGTGGAGGGCGAGTTGGGCGGCACCTTCGACATGGTCCCGGCGCCGGAGCGGGGGACCCAGGTGATACTCGACATCCCGGTGCGGGCGCAGAAGTAGGAAGCGCCCGGGGCGCCGGACGGAAGGCGCCCCGAACAGCATTGAGCCCCGGGCCACTTGGTGGTCCGGGGCTTAAGCTCGTTGCTGCTCTGCTTGTCGCTAAGCGCATCGGGGGTACTGCGCGCTGCGGCTCGGGGGCGGGAGATGCGTACTCGCTGTACGCGCCGCCAAGCTCAGGCTGTCAGCAGGGGTGGGACTGTCAGGCGGAGGCCTGACGGGCCCGGTTGCGGGCGGCGCGGCGCTTCATGGCGCGGCGCTCGTCCTCGCTGAGACCACCCCAGACGCCGGAGTCCTGGCCGGACTCGAGCGCCCACTGCAGGCACTGCTCCATGACGGGGCAGCGACGGCAGACGGCCTTGGCTTCCTCGATCTGCAGCAGCGCAGGACCGGTGTTGCCGATGGGGAAGAAGAGCTCGGGGTCTTCCTCGCGGCAAACGGCGTTGTGACGCCAGTCCATGGCTGCTACCTCTCCTTGGTATTACGTGCAAGTTGCTTGTGAATGTGAACGCTTTCACGAATCCCTCAACAAGTGAAGGGCCGACCGCCGAGTCTTCCCCGGCGTGGTCCTTGGTTTGAAGAGGGGTTCCGGCGATCAGTGGAGGCCGGTGTTGCGGGCCGTCCCGATCGCCACGTAGAGACTCGCAAACCTCAGCGGCGGATACAACCCCTTCCGGAAAGTTTTTTTTGATTCCTCGGTGTCGACTGGGTCACAGCCGTACTTCCATGGGGTGGATCCTGGCCTAAACGTTCGAGTGAAAGGACTTTGGCCCGTTCCGCTCACACAATCACACGCAGTGCGCGGCGTACGCCTGTGAACGTCACGCTCGTACGCAGTCCGAGGTGGTCGCCGTCCATCTGAAGGGGGAGGGGGGCCTTCGAATGCAAGGTGAACTGGTCCAGGTCGTGCAGCGACACCGCATGCCTGCCATGGGGTCCCCGCTCGGGGGACGAAGTGAGCAACTGGGTGCCATATCGGGCAACCGCGGCCGTCGACAGACGGCTGAGACCGAGCACGTCGATGCCCGTATCGAACGACGCCTTAGGTGACGTGTACATCGGGCGATTGCCGAGATACGTCCAAGGGGACGTGTTCGAGACTATGGCGACAACAAGATCCTTGACCGCGTCGGCGTCGGGCCGCTCCAGGGTGATCGCGCCGTGCCGGCGGTGCTGCTCGCCGAGGAACTGCCGGACCACCTGCCGCACGTACAGCCCGTGGGTCGACTTCTTGCCGCGCTCGCGCTGCTGCTCCACCCGGCCGACCACGCCCGCGTCGAAACCCAGTCCGGCGTTGAAGGTGAACCAGCGGTCCGGCACCGCCTCGTCGTCGGTGCCGGGCGTGCCCGAGGTCAGGCCGAGCCCGACCACCCGCTCGGTTCCGTCGCGCAGCGCGTCCAGCAGGGCGCCGGTGGCCTCGACGGGGTCGTTGGGCAGGCCCAGGGCGCGGGCGAAGACGTTGGTGGAGCCGCCGGGGACCACGGCCAGGCCCGGCAGACGGTCCAGGTCGGGGCCGGCGTGCAGGAGGCCGTTGACGACCTCGTTGACGGTGCCGTCGCCGCCGAGGGCCACGACCAGGTCGATGTCGTCGCTCTCCGCGGCCTGCCGGCCCAGGTCGCGCGCATGGCCGCGGTACTCGGTGGTGACCGCCTCCAGCTTCATCTCGCTGGCGAGCGCATGGATCAGGACGTCACGCCTGCGTGCGCTTGTGGTGGTTGCCGCCGGATTGACCACGAGAAGTGCACGCATGGATGGCAGCGTACCTACTGGGGGGTACCCGGCCCAGACCGAGGTAGGGATCCGGTAAGAGACCGGGGCGTGAGCCTGGACACTTCACGCTGGCCGCGGCCAGTCGCCGCCGGGGGGGCGGGCCGACTTTCAGGTGCGGGTCCGTTGTGGCTGGTCGCGCCCACGCGGCGGAGCCGCATATCGATACGGCCCCGCGCCCCTGGGAGTTGCAGTGCCGGCGCCAGTGAGCGACCGCGGCCCCGCCCGCGAGTAGTCCTCGGAGCGCGACGGCTACCCTGCTGGGGTGAGCAGTGAGCAGAAATCCGCCCCCGAAACGGCCGAAGCCGCCGAGCCGCGTCCGCGTCGGCTGACGTACGCGGCGGTGCTGGCCGCGCTGGAGGGCGCAGCCCTGGTGATCGGCGGCGTCTGGATCCTCGTCCTCGGACTCACGGGCGACCCCGACGACCGGCAGCAGGCCGTGACCGGCGGGATCACCCTGGTGGTGCTCGCGCTGCTGCCGCTGCTCGCCGCGCGCGGTCTGCTGCTCAGGCGCAGCTGGAGCCGTGGCCCCGCCGTGATCACGCAGATCATGGCGCTTCCGGTGGCCTACAACCTGCTCAAGGCCGACAGCATGGCCATCCCGGGCGGTATCGCCCTGGCCGTCGTGGCCGTCGCCGCGCTGGTGCTGCTGGTGAACCCGGCGACGACCCAGGCCCTCGGGATCAAGGGACCGGGCCGGGCCGAATAGGGCTCACTCCTCGACCAGCAGCTTCTCGCGCAGCTGGGCGAGGGTCCGGGCGAGCAGCCGGGAGACGTGCATCTGGGAGATGCCGACCTCCTGCGCGATCTGCGACTGGGTCATGTTCCCGAAGAAGCGCAGCAGCAGGATCCGCTTCTCGCGCGGCGGCAGGTCCTCCAGCAGCGGCTTGAGGGACTCGCGGTACTCCACGCCCTCCAGCGCCTCGTCCTCGGCGCCGAGGGTGTCGGCGACCGCCGGGGACTCGTCGTCGGTGTCGGGGACGTCCAGGGACAGCGTGGAGTACGCGTTGGCGGACTCCAGGCCCTCCAGGACCTCCTCCTCGGAGATGGCGAGCTTCTCGGCCAGCTCGTGGACCGTGGGGGAGCGCCCGTGCTGCTGGGACAGCTCGGCCGTCGCCGTCGTCAGCGCGAGACGCAGCTCCTGCAGCCTGCGCGGCACGCGGACCGCCCAGCCCTTGTCGCGGAAGTGCCGCTTGATCTCGCCGACGACGGTCGGGGTGGCGTACGTGGAGAACTCCACGCCGCGCTCCGGGTCGAAGCGGTCGACCGACTTGATCAGGCCGATCGTGGCGACCTGGGTGAGGTCGTCGAGCGGCTCGCCGCGGTTGCGGAAGCGGCGGGCCAGGTGCTCCACGAGCGGCAGGTGCATACGGACCAGCTGGTTGCGCAGCTCCGCGTACTCCGGGCTGCCCTGATTCAGCTTGCGCAGCTCGACGAACATCGCACGCGCCCCGCTGCGGTCCTGGGGGTCGTGCCGGGTGGCCTGCACGGCCTCCGCGCCCAGCGCGGCGTCCTCGGCGTATCGCTCGTGCTCGCTCATCGTCCCGCCCGTAGCCCTTCCCCGAGCCCTCGCCTCCGCGTGGGCGGCGGATCCGATCCCGCCTCCCTGCGAAGACGCGCTCTGCATGGCACCGTCGCTGCCGGCCTCAGCGGAGTCCTCCTCCGGGTGCGGCCTGGCCTGCTCGGGGATGCCGTCGATGCCGTCCGCCATGCGTCGGGAACCGTCCGTGGGGCCTGCGTCCCCCGTCGGCAGCTCCCGTGTGCCGCGCTCTTCGTCCCGCACCGGCCCGTCCCCGTTCCTCACGCCGGCCCGGGGCCCGCGCCGCGCTGTTTGTAGAGGCTGATCGACACGGTTTTGTCCTCGTCGACGGCGGACGAGACCTTGCCCGCGAGGGCCGAGAGCACCGTCCAGGCGAAGGTGTCCCGCGAGGGGGCGTGGCCGTCGGTGGTCGGCGCCGACACCGTGACCTCCAGCGAGTCGTCGACGAGCCGGAAGACGCAGCTGAGCACGGAGCCGGGCACGGCCTGCTGCAGCAGGATCGCGCAGGCCTCGTCCACGGCGATGCGCAGGTCCTCGATCTCGTCCAGGGTGAAGTCCAAGCGGGCGGCGAGACCGGCCGTGGCCGTCCGCAGCACCGACAGGTAGGCACCCGCAGCCGGCAGCCGGACTTCCACGAAGTCCTGGGTCGCGGGCTCGCCTGCGATCTGGGACACCCTCACCTCCATGGTGGTACAAGCTTTACGGGGCCGAGGGTCGCCCCCCGGGGTAACGGATACGTGGTTCCGCGGTGACGCTATCGCGCTCCGAACGGTCCTGTCCCCGGGACCCCAACCCCCTGGCGTCACTCACAGTAAAGCTGTGGATACGCTCCGTGTCTAGAGGGTTTGCGGGCCCAAATGGGAAGAGCGCGCGCCGGGTTGACGTACCCCGGTGTCAGACGCTCGAACCGTCGACCGCCGCGGCCGTATGCCGTGTCAGTGAAGTGTCACACGAGAACGTGGTCGACGAAGCACCACCGCCAGTCCTCACCGGGTTCGAAAGTCCGCATCACCGGGTGACCTGACGTCTCGTGGTGCTCCGTCGCGTGTCTGCCGGGTGAGGAGTCGCAGCAGCCGACGTGGCCACAGGACAGGCAGAGCCGCAGCTGCACCGGATGCGTCCCGCGCGCGAGACACTCCGGGCAGGTCTCGCTCAGCGCCTCCGGCTCCGGGTGCGGCAGCGCGTCGGCGTGCGTGCACTGTTTCATGATTGCCAGATTACGACGGGTGTGCGGGTGGCCGCGCGGAAAAACGAGGGTGGGCGAGGACCATGGACGTATTGCCCCTGCTGTTGCTGGTGGCGGGCAGTGCCGCGGTGGCGGGGGCCGCCCGGCGCACCCCGGTGCCGGCGCCGCTGCTGCTGGTCGCGGTCGGCCTGGCGGTGTCCTACGTCCCCGGGGTGCCGGACTACACCCTCGACCCCAAGATCGTCCTGCCGCTGCTGCTGCCCCCGCTGCTGTACACCTCGGCGACCGACAGTTCCTACCTCGACCTGCGGGCCCAGTTCAGGCCCGTGGCGCTGCTGTCGGTCGGCTACGTTCTCTTCGCGACCGTCGCCGTCGGCTGGGCCGCCTATGTGCTCATCCCCGGGATGCCGCTGACCGCCGCCCTGGTGCTGGGTGCGGTGGTGGCGCCGCCGGACGCGGTGGCCGCCACGGCGGTCGCGCGCCGGGTCGGCCTGCCGTCCCGGATCACGACGATCCTGCAGGGCGAGTCGCTGCTGAACGACGCCACCGCGATCACCGCCTACAAGGTGGCCGTCGCCGCGGTCGTCGGTGAGGGCGCCACCTGGGCGGGCGGGATCCGCGAGTTCCTGCTCGCGGCGGTCGGCGGCGTCGGCGTCGGCCTCGTCCTCATGGCACCCCTGCACTGGCTGCGCACGCACCTGACGGAACCCCTGCTGCAGAACACCCTCTCCCTGCTGATCCCGTTCGTCGCCTACGGCGTCGCCGAGCAGGTGCACGCCTCCGGGGTCCTCGCGGTCGTGGTCGTCGCCCTCTACCTCGGCCACCGCGCGTGGGAGGTCGACTTCGCCACCAGGCTGCAGGAGGAGGCGGTGTGGAAGATGGTCGCCTTCATCCTGGAGTCGGCGGTCTTCGCCCTGATCGGCCTGCAGCTGCCGGTCGTCCTCAAGGGGCTCGGGGGCTACGAGGGCGCCAAGGCGACCTGGTACGCCGTCGTCCTCTTCCTCGTCGTCGTCCTCGCCCGGTTCGTCTGGGTGTATCCGGCGACCTTCCTGCCCCGCGTGCTGTCGGCGCGCATCAGGGAACGCGAGGAGGACCCCACCTGGCGGGGCGCGATGGTCACCTCGTGGGCCGGTATGCGTGGTGTGGTCTCCCTGGCCATCGCCTTCTCCATCCCGACCGTGCACGACGGCCACCCCTTCCCGCAGCGCAACCTGATCCTGTTCCTGACCTTCACCACCGTCATCGGCACCCTGGTCGTGCAGGGCCTGTCCCTGCCCCCGCTGATCGGCCTGCTGAAGTTCCCCGGCCGCGACCGGCAGGCCGAGACGCTCGCCGAGGCCAACGCCCAGGCGCAGGCCTCCCGGGCCGCCGAGAGCCGCCTGGACGAACTCCTCTCCGACGAGCGCAACGCCCTGCCCCCGCCGCTCGCCGACCGCCTGCGCACGGTCCTGGAGCGCCGCCGCAACGCCGTCTGGGAACGGCTCGGCCAGGTCAACCCGGTCACCGGCGAGTCCGTGGACGACACCTACCGCCGCCTGTCCCGCGAGATGATCGGCGCCGAACGCGAGGTCTTCGTCCGGCTCCGCGACCACCGCTACATCGACGACGAGATGCTCCGCGCCCTGCTGCGCAGACTCGACCTGGAGGAGGCGGCGGCCTACCGGGAGGCCGGTTAGGCCTCCGGGAAGGGCCGCCCGGTGACGACCGCCGCGATCGACGTCCCGCGCGCGAAGGCGCCCTCCTCGGCCAGGGCGGCAAGGGCGTACAGCAACTTGGCGACATAGAGACGTTCGACGGGCAGGCCGTGCCGGTGCTCGAAGCGCTCGGCGAAGGTGTCGAGCTCGGGGGTCGTGCGTGCGTAGCCGCCGAAGTGGAAACGGTCGTCGAGGGACCAGGTGCCGGTGCGGGCGCCGAAGGCGTGCTCCTGGAGGGCCTGTATGTCGGCCGCCAGGAAGCCGCCCTTGAGTACCGGTACGCCGAGCGCGCGCTGTCCGGGGGCCAGCCCGGCGGCGAGTCCGGCGAGGGTGCCGCCGGTGCCGCAGGCCACCGCGACGACGTCGGCGCGGCCGCGCAGTTCCTCGCCGAGGGCCCGGCAGCCGCGTACGGCCGCGGCGTTGCTGCCGCCCTCCGGGACGACGTACGCCCCCTCGGCGCCGGCCGCGCGCAGGATCGCGGCCAGGGTCTCCGGCTCGCTCTTGTGCCGGTACGTCGATCTGTCGACGAAGTGCAGCCGCATGCCGTCGGCCGCGCAGCGGGACAGGGACGGGTTGAGCGGGCGGTCGGCCAGCTCCTGGCCGCGGACCACGCCGACCGTGGGCAGACCCAGGAGGCGGCCCGCGGCGGCGGTGGCCCGCAGATGGTTGGAGTAGGCCCCGCCGAAGGTGACCACCTGCCGCCCCGCCGCCGCCTCGAGGTTCGGCGCCAGCTTGCGCCACTTGTTGCCGATCAGCTCCGGGTGGATCAGGTCGTCCCGCTTGAGCAGCAGACGCAGGCCGTGCCGCACGAACCGGCCGTCCCGGATCTCCACCAGGGGAGAGGGAAGGCGCGGGGTGAGCGGGCCGGTGCTGGTCACTGCCTCATTGTCGCCCGGCCCCGGCCCGGTCCGGCAACAACTCCTACGCCTTCAGGCGCTCCTCGACCCGCTCCCGCAGCCACGCCATGGAGAAGCCGCGCGGGTCCACCTTGCCCGGCTGCCACTCCAGGTGGCCGACGACCGAGTGCTCCGTCCAGCCGTGGTGGCGGCACACCGCCGCGGCGGCGCGCACGATCGCGTCCAGCTGCGCCTCGGGCCAGGGATCCGCGTCGTCGCCCAGGTTCTCGCACTCGAAGCCGTAGAAGTGCCGGTTGCCGTCGGTGTTCGCCTCGTTCTCCGGCGGCAGCCGCTTCTCGGCGATCACCGCGCGCAGGACGTCGTCGTCGCCGAGTCCGGCGTGGTTGGCGCGGCCGTAGCCGACCAGGTGGACCGTGCCGTCCTTGGTGATCACCCCATGGCACAGTGGGCCCGGCAGCTCCGCGTGGCCGGTGCGGCAGAGCTCCACGGTGTGCGCGCTGCCCCGGGTCGCCGTGTGGTGGATCATCACGCCGTGGACGGGGCCCCAGGGGCCCTTGTGGTTGCGGTTGTGGGTCTGCCAGTCGCCGACCTCCACGACCTCGACGCCCTCCGCTCGAAGCGCGTCCAGGAACCCGTTCGCGGACATGGGTGGGGCCATGACCGCCTCCTTCGTGCCGTGCCCGTGGCCGCAGGTCGCGGCCCTGTCGTACCGGTGCTTCTACCGAAACCGGACCGCCCGGATCACATCGTTCGCACGCTGTGCGAGCCGATCCGGACAGGCCGCGCCAGGCGGGCACCGGACGCGGGGCACTGGACAGGGTCCCTCTTTCTGCCCAGTAGTCCGATGATCCATTCCCGCTCTTTCGGGTAATGGCGCGAGCGCTTTCCGTAATGGAAGGCTCGCTCGCGAGACCGGTGTGCGATTCGGCGCCGGACATACATGAGAGGGCATTTTCTTATGTCGGTAGGCGAAGAGATCCGCACGTCGCAGGAGAAGCCGCAGCAGTCTCTCGGCACGGCGGCGGCGCGGAACCTGGCCACCACGACCAAGTCCGCCCCGCAGATGCAGGAGATCACCTCCCGCTGGCTGCTGCGGACGCTGCCCTGGGTGGATGTACAGGGCGGCACGTACCGCGTGAACCGGCGACTGACGTTCGCTGTCGGCGACGGCCGAATCACCTTCGTGAAGACCGGGGACCAGGTGGAGGTGATCCCCGCCGAACTGGGCGAGCTCCCGGCGCTGCGCTCGTACGAGGACGAGGAGGTGCTGACCGAGCTGGCCCGGCGCTGCCGCCAGCGGGACTTCGCGCCCGGCGAGGTCATCGCCTCCTTCGGCAACCAGACCGACGAGGTGTACCTGCTGGCCCACGGCAGGGTCGAGAAGATCGGCACGGGCCCGTACGGCGACGACGCGGTCCTCGGCGTGCTCGCCGACGGTGCCTACTTCGGCGAGGCATCCCTGCTGGACCCGGACGCCATCTGGGAGTACACGGCCCGCGCGGACACCGCCTGCACGGTGCTGATCCTCGGCCGCCAGGACTTCGAGCAGGTCGCGGAGCGCTCCGACTCGCTGCGCGCCCACGTCCAGCAGCTGCGCGCGCTCCCGGAGCAGGCGACCAACAAGTACGGCGAGAAGGAGGTCGCGCTGGCGGCCGGCCACAGCGGCGAGCCGGACATCCCGCACACCTTCGTCGACTACGACGCCCGGCCGCGCGAGTACGAGCTGAGCATCGCCCAGACCGTGCTGCGCATCCACACGCGCGTGGCCGACCTGTACAACCAGCCGATGAACCAGACCGAGCACCAGCTGCGGCTCACGGTCGAGGCGCTGAAGGAGCGCCAGGAGCACGAGCTGGTCAACAACCGCGAGTTCGGGCTGCTGAACAACTGCGAGTACGACCAGCGGCTCCAGCCGCACGACGGCGTGCCCAGCCCGGACGACATGGACGAGCTGCTCAGCCGTCGGCGGGGCACCAAGCTCTTCCTCGCCCACCCGCGCGCGATCGCCGCGTTCGGGCGCGAGCTGAACAAGCGCGGACTGGTCCCGGAGACCGTCGAGATCGGCGGCAACCGCATCCCCACCTGGCGCGGGGTGCCGATCTACCCCTGCAACAAGATCCCCGTCACCCCGGAGCGCACGACCTCGATCATCGCCATGCGTACCGGCGAGGACGAGCAGGGCGTCATCGGCCTGCGGCAGTCCGGCATCCCGGACGAGATCGAGCCGAGCCTGTCCGTGCGGTTCATGGGCATCAACGAACAGGCCGTCATCAACTACCTGGTGACGGCGTACTACTCGGCCGCCGTTCTGGTGCCCGACGCGCTCGGTGTGCTGGAGAACGTCGAGATCGGCCGGTGGAGGTGACGTTTCCGCACTTCGCGGCCGTGTTCCCGCCCTTCGGGGCGGGTAGTCCCTCGGGGTATGCGTCCAGCCGGAGCGGAAGCACCACCGTCCGCGGACTGTGCGAGGGGGACTCGTGGCCGAGTTCATGACGGAGACCAAACAGCGCTCACCCGCGACGGGTGAGCGGTGGGGGCCGGCCGGTGACGCCGGGGCCGGTCCCTTCGACGGGCAGGAGGCGGCAGTACTGCTGGAGCGGACCCGGGCCGTCGTCGACCCGGAGCTGCGTGCGGCGGTCGAGTCGCTGCCCGGCTCGATGCGCCGGATCGCGCTCTACCACTTCGGGTGGGAGCACGCGGACGGCACTCCGGCGACGGGCAACGCGGGCAAGGCCATAAGGCCCGCGCTGGTCCTGGCCGCGGCCGCCGCGCTCGGCGGCCCGCGGGCGCGGAAGGCGGCCGTCCGGGCGGCCGTGGCGGTCGAACTGGTCCACAACTTCACGCTGCTGCACGACGACGTGATGGACCGGGACACCTCCCGCAGGCACCGGCCCACGGCCTGGACCGTCTTCGGTGACGCGGACGCCATCCTTGCCGGGGACGCACTGCAGGCGCTGGCCCTGCGGCTGCTCGCCGAGGATCCGCACCCGGCCTCCGGCCCGGCCGCGGTCCGGCTCGCCGACTGTGTCATGGAGCTGTGCGCCGGACAGCACACCGACACGGCGATGGAGCGGCGCGCGCCGGACGAGGTCACGCTGGACGAGGTGCTGGCCATGGCCGAGGCGAAGACCGGCGCGCTGCTGGGCTGCGCCTGTGCGCTCGGCGCGCTGTACGCGGGCGCCGGTGCGCAGGAGGTGGCGGCGCTGGACGGGTTCGGGCGCCAGGCGGGGCTCGCCTTCCAGCTGATCGACGACGTGATCGGCATATGGGGGGATCCGCGGCGCACCGGCAAGCCGGCCGGAGCGGATCTCGCGGTCCGCAAGAAGTCCCTGCCGGTGGTGGCCGCGCTGGCGTCCGGCACCCCGGCGGCAGCGGAACTCGCCGCGCTGTACGGGAAGCCGTACGTGAAGGGCGAGCCCGGGGACGGCGCGGAGATCGCGCGGACGGCCCTGGCCGTGGAGCAGGCCGGCGGCCGGGACTGGGCGCAGGCCGAGGCGGCCGACCGGATGGCTCGGGCCATGCAGGAGCTGGCCCGCGCCGTGCCCGCACCGGAGGCGGCGGGCGGTCTGCTGGCCCTGGCCGAGTTCGTGACCCGGCGCAGCAGTTGAGGCCGCCGTGACCGCGGCCGCGTGAAGACCCCGGAGCCACCGGGACCGTGCGGTTCCTGACCCCGCACGACGACCGGTGGCTCCGGCCGGCGGGCCCCGCACATCCCCACGGTGTGCGGGGCCCGCCGATTGTTCCGGTGAGCTGCGGGCCGAGTCGTCCGCTGGGCTACCCCTCGGGCACGATCGTCGTCACGATCCGCTCCACCAGCCCCTCCGGCACGCTCACCCCCTCCAGGACTCCGTCCAGGACACCGGGCAGGGTCAGGTGCTCCAGGATGAGGCCGAGCATCGCGAGGTAGAGCACGGTGACCGTCTCGTCGCCGCCGGGCAGGCCGGCCTCCCGGTGGAACCCGATGCCCTGCTCCAGGTCCCCGCGCACCGACTTGGTGAAGGAGGCCCGCAGTTCGGGGCGCCGGGTGGCCTCCAGGCGCATCTCCAGCAGGGCCAGGTAGCCGGGCCGGTCGCGGGTCGCGCGGTCCATGATGTCCTGCATGAAGGCCCTGACCAGGGAGCGGTCGCGGGGCCGGCCCAGCAGCGTCTCCGTCACCTCCGGATCCGGTGCGAGCCGGACGTGCAGCCGGGCGTCGATCTGGCGGAGCAGGTCGTCGCGGCTGGCGAAGTAGTTGGATGCGGTGCCGGTGGGCACGCCCGCCTCGCCGTCCACCGCGCGGAACGTCAGCCCGCGCGCGCCCTCCCGCGCCAGCACCGCGATGCCGGCGTCCACCAGCGCCGCCCGCCGTTCCGGATTGCCCGCCATGCGGAATCCCTCCTCCTACTTGTCCTCGCTGCCAACAGCATCCCGGAAAAAGCTTGCCACCACTACAGCCGGAGTACTACAACTGAAGCACTACAAGCGGAGTGGTCAACCGGCCGCCCGCAGCCTACGGAAAGAGACCGGCTTGCGAAAGCTCACGTACTTCATCGCCTGCTCGCTCGACGGCTTCATCGGCGACGAACACGGTGACGGCACCGCGATGCTCCGCTTCCTGGACGAGGAGTACTTCGACTTCCTCAAGGCGGAGTTCGCGGAGACCCTGCCCACCCACGTCCGCCGGCAGCTCGGCCTGGACCACCTGGAGAACCGGCGGTTCGACACCGTCATCCAGGGCCGGGCCAGCTACGAGGTGGCGCTGAAGGAGGGCATCACCAGCCCCTTCGCCCACCTGCGCGAGTACGTCGCCTCGCGCACCCTGGGCACCTCGCCCGACCCGCACGTCGAGATCGTCGACGGCGACCTGACCGGCCGGGTCCGCGAACTCAAGGCGGAGGAGGGCGGGTTGGACATCTTCCTCTGCGGAGGCTCCCAGGTCGCCGGAGCCCTGCTCGACGAGATCGACGAACTCGTCATCAAGACCTACCCGATCGTCTACGGCACCGGCATGCCGATGTTCGGCACCGGCCTCGACATCAAGGAGTTCACCCTGGACGCGGTGCGCACCTTCGGCAACGGCGCGCTCGTGCGGACGTACCGCAGGAAGCGCTGAACCCGCGCCCGCCCTACCCTGGGGGCATGGACAGCGAAGAACACGTCTGTCCCGTCTGCGGACAGCCTGTCGACACGGTCGTCCGGCGCCACAAGACGCTGGGCATCTGGGTGCCGGTGTGGGGCGCCGGCCCCTGCCACAACCCGAAGTGCGCGGCCTACGCCGGCCTCGCCGCCGGGCAGGAGCACCCCGCCCCGCAGGACTCCGCCACGAAGAACTCCTGAGCCCGTGTCGAGAATCCCGGCCCGGTTCCGACGTCCCCGGTGAGAGCCGCCCGCGGGGGGCGGCCCCGAGCCGAAGGAGCGGACCCGTGAAGTACCTGGTGATGGTGCAGGGCACGCAGGCGGAGTACGACACGATGGCCGGCAAGCCCTCCGCGCACGCCCCGGCCTGGACCGAGGCGCAGCTCAAGGCCATGTACCTGTACATGGGTGCGATCAGCGACGACCTCGCCGAGTCCGGCGAACTCGTCGACGCCGAGGGCCTGGCCGAGCCCGCCCGGACCCGGCTGGTCACGCGCGGCAAGGACGGCGAGACCGTGATCACCGACGGCCCGTACGGCGAGACCGAGGCGCTGATGGCCGGCTACTGGGTGGTGGACTGCGCGAGCCTGGACCGGGTCACCGGGATCGCCGAACGCGTCACCCACTGCCCCGGCCCCGAGGGCCTGACCGAGTACCCCGTGGTGATCCGGCCCATCATGGAGGGCGCCGAGGACATCGGCGCCGTATGACCGGCCCGGACGAGGCCGTAGCGTGGCCGCATGCCGAAACTCGATCACATCGTCCACATCACCGAGCGCTCCCTGTGGGAGGCGGCCCGCGCACGCGGCACCTACGAGGTGTCCACCCGCGGCCGCACCCTCCAGGAGGAGGGGTTCATCCACTTCTCCACCCGCGAGCAACTCCCGCGCATCGCGGCCTTCCTGTACGGCGACTACGAAGGCCCCGACGAGCTGGTGGTCCTGGTCGTGGACCCGGCCCTGCTCGGCGTATCGCTGAAGTACGAGGCCATGCCGCCGAACGGCGAGGAGTTCCCGCACGTGTACGGGCCGGTGCCCGTCGACGCCGTGGTGGACGTGGAGACCTGGGGGTGAGCGAACAGGGGGGTGCGCGCCGCCGCCGGTTATGGCGCTGGGCCGTCTGCGCCTGGGCCGTGGCGGTGGTCGCCGGGGGCGGCCTCGCCCTGTGGCTCCAGGACTCGGTCCGGCCGCAGGAGCCGTACGGCAGTACGCCTCGCCCGCTCGACACGTCGGGCGTGGACGACGTCGGGTGCCCGCCGAGCCCGGAGCCCGAGCCGATCCAGGGGGCGGGGCGGACTGCCGTCGCCTGCCTGTACGTGACTACGCGCCGCTGACCGCCGCCGGCAGCCCGCCCGTCTCGGGGTCCCGGCCGGTCAGGCAGTACGTGCCGCCGACCGGGTCGCGCATCACCGCCCAGTGCCGGCCCTGGTGGACGCGGACGGCACCCAGTCGCTCGTGCCGGGCCCGGGTCGCCGCGATGTCCGCGCAGGCGAGGTCCAGGTGGGCGGAGGCCGGGCGCTCGTCGTCGAGGCGCTGGAGCAGGATCCGGACGGGCAGGCCCGCGGGCGGCCTGAGCACCCGGAACTCCGGCAGGGAACCCGCCAGCAGGTCCCAGCCGGTCAGCGCGGCCCAGAACGCGGTCTCGGTGTCGTACACCGAGGGCGGGATGTCCAGGCACACCTGGTCCAGGCGGCTGCCGTCGACCACCGGTGGCCGTACCGCCTCACCGTGCCACGGGACGGCGCAGAACAGCTGCCCGCCGGGCGAGCGCAGGACCGCCCAGTCGCCGTGGTCCGCCACGAGCCCCGCGCCGAGGTCCAGGGCCGCCCGGACCAGGGCCGCCGGGTCCTCGACGCAGAGGTCGAGGTGCGCGCCGCCCGCACCCTCGGCGACGCCCTGGAGTTTCACGCACGCGTCCGTCCCGTCCGGCAGCAGCGTCATGAACTCGCCCCGCTCACCGCGCGGTTCGGACGGCCGGGTGCCGGTGACGGCCGTCCAGAAGGCGCGGGCGCCGGCGAGCCGGGCGGCGGGGCGGTCGACGAAGGCGTAGGTCCAGCGGATGGTGATCACGGTGGGGATCGTAGGCCGCCGCGCGCGGTGAGGCCCCGGGAATTTCAGTCCGCGGGCCGCTCCAGGAACCGCAGCATGTTCCCGGCCGGGTCCCGGAAGGCGCAGTCGCGGACCCCGTACGGCTGGTCCGTCGGCTCCTGGAGCACATCGCCGCCGGCCTCCCGGACCCGCTCGTACAGCGCGTCGCAGTCGGCGGTGGTGAAGATGACCCCGCGCAGCAGACCCTTGGCGAGCAGTTCGGCGATCGCCTGCTTGTCGGCCGGGGAGATGTCCGGGCTCGCGCCCGGCGGCTCCAGCACGATCTCCACGTCCGGCTGGAGCGGCGAGCCCACGGTGACCCAGCGCATCCCCTCGAAGCCCACGTCGTTGCGGACCTCCATGCCGAGCACGTCACAGTAGAAGTGGAGGGCCTTGTCGTGGTCGTCCACGGCGATGAAGCACTGCTTGAGTTTCAGGTCCATGGCTTCACGCTAGGCGAGGCCCGGCCGGAGTGCTTCAGTACGGGCGGCGGCGCGGGCGGGTGAAGGAGCGGGCCACACAGGACGGGATCACCGCGCTCTCCTCGTGCGGGCGGGCCCGGTAGGCGCTCGGCGTCTCGCCGACCAGCTCGGTGAACCGGGAGCTGAAGGAGCCGAGCGAGGTACAGCCGACGGCGAAGCACACCTCGGTCACGGTGAGGTCGCCGCGGCGCAGCAGCGCCTTGGCCCGCTCGACCCGGCGGGTCATCAGATAGCTGTACGGCGTCTCCCCGTACGCCTTGCGGAAGCTGCGCTGGAAGTGGCCGGGCGACATATGGGCGCCACGGGCCAGCTCGGTCATGTCGAGCGGCTCGGCGTACTCGCGGTCCATGCGGTCGCGCACCCGCCGCAGCCGTACCAGGTCCTCCAGAGTCACCTCCCCAGCTTGGCACAGAACACCGTCGGCCCAATCGGCACTCATTCACACAGGAACGCACAACAGAGACCCACGAGTTCGACCCGCCCTTCGCCCCCGGTTCGCCTCGCATTGGCCTGTGCTTGCTTTCCTCTGGGGATGGACCACATCACGTTCCTCGTGGCGGTCGTCATCGTCACGGCGCTGGCCTTCGACTTCACCAACGGATTCCACGACACGGCGAACGCGATGGCGACGTCCATCGCGACCGGGGCGCTGAAACCACGGACGGCGGTCCTGGTGAGCGGCGTCCTGAACATCGTCGGCGCCTTCCTGTCCACCGAGGTCGCCAAGACGATCTCGGGCGGGATCGTGGACGACACGCTCGTCACCCCGGCGATGATCTTCGCCGGTCTGGTGGGGGCGATCCTGTGGAACCTGCTGACCTGGCTCGCCGGGCTGCCGTCCAGCTCCTCGCACGCCCTGTTCGGCGGGCTCGTCGGGGCCGTCTGGGTCGGTGCCGGGTCCGACGGCGTGCACTTCGACAAGGTGGTCGAGAAGGTGCTGATCCCGGCCGTGCTCTCGCCGGTGGTCGCGGGTGTCGCGGCGCTGATCGCCACCTACCTCGCCTACCGGCTCACCGAGCGGGCCCGCAAGGAGTCGGTGACCAAGGGCTTCCGGATCGGCCAGATCGCCTCGGCCTCGCTGGTCTCGCTGGCGCACGGCACCAACGACGCGCAGAAGACCATGGGCGTCATCACGCTCACCCTCATCTCCGCGGGCGCCCTCGGCCACGAGGCGGGCCCGCCGGTCTGGGTGATCGGTTCCGCGGGCCTCGCCATCGGCCTCGGCACCTACCTGGGCGGCTGGCGGATCATCCGCACCATGGGCAAGGGCCTCACCGAGATCCAGTCCCCGCAGGGCTTCGCGGCCGAGACGGCGTCCACGACCGTGATCCTCACCTCCGCCCACCTCGGCTTCGCCCTGTCCACCACCCAGGTCGCCTCGGGCTCCATCCTCGGCGCGGGTCTGGGCCGCCGTCTGGCGGAGGTCCGCTGGGGTGTCGCGGGCCGCATGGTGGCCGCCTGGCTGATCACCCTGCCCGCGGCCGCCCTGGTCGGAGGGCTCGCCGCGAGCGTGGTCAAGCACGGCGGCAACGCCGGTACGGCGGTGATCGCGCTGGTCGCCGTCGCCCTCGCGACGGTCATCGTCCTCGCCTCGCGCCGCAACCCCGTGCACGCGAACAACGTCAACGACCACCACGAGGTCACCATCCGCACCACCGCGCCGACCGACGTCGACACGGCCGCCTGAGCCACGGAGAGCTGACATGCATCTGGACTGGACCGCCCTCGGCCAGGTCACCGCGGTGAGCATCGGAGTCACCGTCGCCGTGGTCGCCGTCTTCGCCCTCGGCGTGCTGGGCCTCGCCCGCGTCGAGGGTTCCCGTGAACACCCGGGCGCCGGGCGTGCGTTGGGTATCACCCAGGCGGGACTGTGCTTCCTCGCCTGCGTGGCGGTGGTGGCGTACGGGCTCTATCTGATCGTGCCGCAGTTCCACTGACCGAGACGAAGGGGGACGAGATGACACCTCTGACACCTCTGATGCCTCTGATGACGGAGGGCCTGCGGGTCGACTACACCGACCCCGACGACCCCGTGCTGATCCGGCCCGACGGCAGCCCGGTGGACACCTGGCGCGAGAACTACCCGTACGACCTGCGGATGGAGCGCAAGGAGTACGAGTGGCACAAGCGGCTCCAGCAGATCGAGCTGCTGAAGCTGCAGAGCTGGATCAAGGAGACCGGGCGCCGGCTGGTCATCGTCTTCGAGGGGCGGGACGCGGCGGGCAAGGGCGGCACCATCAAGCGGTTCACCGAGCATCTCAATCCGCGCGGCGCGCGGGTGGTGGCGCTGGAGAAGCCGACCGAGCGCGAACGGGGGCAGTGGTACTTCCAGCGCTACGTCGAACACCTGCCGACTGCCGGAGAGATCGTGCTCTTCGACCGCTCCTGGTACAACAGGGCCGGTGTCGAGCGGGTGATGGACTTCTGCTCGGACGACGAGTACCGGCGCTTCATGCGTCAGGCACCCCTGTTCGAACGGATGCTCGTCGACGACGGCGTCGACCTGCTCAAGTTCTGGTTCTCGGTGTCCCAGGGCGAGCAGCGCACCCGCTTCACGATCCGCCAGGTCGACCCCGTACGGCAGTGGAAGCTCAGCCCGATGGACCTGGCCTCGCTGGACCGCTGGGACGACTACACCGCCGCGAAGGTCGCCATGTTCCGCGAGACGGACACCGACCACGCCCCGTGGACCGTGGTCAAGAGCAACGACAAGAAACGCGCCCGAGTCGAGGCCATGCGCAGCGTCCTGGCCCGCTTCACCTACGCCGACAAGGACGAGGAGGTCGTCGGCACGCCCGACCCGCGCGTGGTGGGGGCGGCGGCGGGGCTGCTGGAGGCGGGGGAGGACGATCGGGAGCACCCCTAGGGGCGGGCCGAGTCCGAGGGGGCCGCCCGGCCGACGGGCCGGCTCTGACCAGTCACTCCCGAGCCGGGAAAATAGCTGGTCATGCGGACTTTTTCGGGCTCGGGAGCGGAGTAGAGTGAAGCCACCGGGAGTTTTTCGCATGCCGGTTTCCCTGCGGTGTCGTTCCCGGTGATGAAGACGCAGAGGGTGTCAGAGAACCATGACTCTCATCGCTGTGGCTGTGCTGCTTGTCGTGATCGCCGTCGGAGTCGTTCTCATCCACCGGCTCAACGCTCAGCACAACGAACGTATCGCTGCCTTCCACTACAGCGATGCCCTACCGGGGATCGGTCGCCGGCTCCGGAGGCACCGCCGACGGGCTGCGGGCGGGACCGCCGACACGCCCAATGGCGACAGCGACCGCGGATGACATCGACTTGGGCCCGACCGGGGGCGGCAGAAGAAGGCACGTCATGGCGATATTGCGAGACCGGAAGACGTACCGCGAGAGGATCATGCAGGCTCTGTACCAAGCCGCCGAGGGCAATCGCCTCCTGGGCGTCGATGGGGCGAAGCTCCGCAACGACCTCGGTATCCCTGAGCAGGACATGGCCGCTGCCTGTATGTACCTGGCGGGCGAAGGCTGGGTCGTCGTGGACTGGGCGAGGGGCAACACGCCCGCGATGATCACGCTGACGCACCAGGGGATCCGACAGATGGAGACAGAAGAGGAAGGACGTGGCTGAGTCGCCGCGTCGGCTTCTCGGACCGAAGTGAACCTTCGCAAGGATTGCTCATGCCGGATTAATCCCTTTGGCGTAATGTGGGAACCGGGTCGGCGCACGCTCACGTGCAATGACCCGGAAGGGCGGCTCCGGCGGGTATACGCCGGAGCCGTTGCCTGTCTCCGCAACCGCCTGGGGCGAAGCGCTCGCACGAGCGTCGTGCGGAGTACGGTGAGGTGGCAGGGTCACTTCGTGCGGCGGTCGCACGCCCTGTGATCGCACTGCTCTCTGCCGACGGGCGGACACCATGGCCGACTCAGACACCCCCGACCTCCCCAGGCTCCTGCCGGACGCCGTCCACCGGTCGGTGAAACCCGGGACGGCCCTGCTGAGACTGGAGACGACACACGCACGCGAGGGAATCCTGGACGGCGCATGGTGGCCGCGGTCCCAGGACATCGGTGCCGAACTCCCCTCGCTGATCTCCGCGTTGACCGAGCACCTCGGACCTGTCACCCGGGTCGGTCTGGACGGCAGTGCCTGGGGCGAACTGCCGACCCGGGTGATGGTCGAGGGCCGAGTCGTGCACATCGACTCCTTCCCGGTCGGCGACGACACCGTCCTCGTCACCCGGGGCGACCGGGACCATTTCTCCCTGATGCTGGTCCCTCCAGACACGTCGCCCGACGCGGCACGCGCCGCGATGGCCAGGGCCGTACGGGCCGGCAACGTCACCGAGGCCAAACAGATCCTCATCGATACGGGCAGCGACACGCCCCCCACGCCGGCTTGACACCGCAGATCGACTCCCCGTCGGTCTGGACGCTAGATGCGGGCGAACTTCTCCGTCTGCTGGGAGAATTCCTGGACCATGGCGGCGCTGACCGTGGGCTTGGTACTGCGGATCGTGTCCAGGTAGTCGTCGGTGGTGGGGGCGGTCCGGGTTCCGGTGTCGAAGGTGCGCTCGAACTGGGCCTGGGAGACGGTGCGCGCCGCGTGGGCGATGTCGGCGGGGGTGAACCCCTCGCTGGCGGACGCAAGAACCGTGCTGTCGGCCCGCGCGCCCGCTCGGGCCAGGTAGCTCTCCCACAGCGCGGTCCTGGCGGTGTGGTCGGGAGGGCCGATCGGCAGCACGTAGTCGAAGCGGCCGTGTCTCAGGAACGCGGAGTCGAGCGTGGTCACGTTGTTCGTGGCACAGACGAGCAGCCTTCCGTCCTGGCTTCGGAACCGGACGATCGCCTTGAGCAGTTCGTTGACGACGCCGACAGCGGTCGCGTCCGCACCGCCGCGTTCGCCGGCGATCTCCTCGACCTCGTCGATGAAGACGAGGACGTGGTCGAGTTGTGCGATCTCGTCGAAGCGCCGGTTCAGCCCGGTCGCCAGGCCGTACTCGGCGGCCAGACGTGCGGGGAACAGTTCGAGGAAGGGCCATCCCAGGCGGCTGGCGATCGCGTGCGCGAACGTGCTCTTGCCGGTCCCGGGCGGGCCGAACAGCATCACCGCCCGCGGCAGTTCCACTCCGTGCTGGGCGGCCAGTTCGGGATGGGCCAGCGGCAGGACCAGGCGCCGCTCGATGAGCTGCTTCTCCCGTTGCATGCCCGCGACCTTCTGCCACAGTCCCCCTGGCGGCAGCTCCGCTCCGAGCGAGGACAGCGTGCCGGCCGACTGCGGGGTCACCGGCCCGCGCTTTTCGAAGAAGACCAGCCCGGGGCGGGCGCCGAAGTCGCAGTTGCGCAGGGCGGTGGCGCCGGTCTCGCCCTCGGGCAGGACGGCGTGCACCGCTCGGACGCCGACGGCGAAGAGCCGTTGCTCAAGGGCGGTGATCAGGGCACTGCCCAGCCCGCGCTGCCGCCAGCCGGGCGCCATGCAGATGCGCAGGATCCATGCCCGTTCGCCCTCCACCCTGCTCACCGCCGCGCCGATCAGCGCGTCGTCGGCCGTGGCCACCACAGCCGGGTGGCGGTCCTGGAGGGCCGTCACGGCGTCCGAGAGCGGGAAGAGCGGCGGTTCCTCGGTCGTGCCGCTCTCCATGTCGACACGGATCAGCGCTTCGAGATCGTCCTGGGTGTAGTCCCTGACCCGCCAACCCGTCATGATCAGCTCCGCGTGTTCGGCCGTACTCCCATCATCAGCCGATGCCCGGAGGACGCGCGCGACAGGCGTCGGCCACGAGTCCGCCCTGGTGGCACGGACCGGCCGTAGTCGGGTCACGCCGCGGTGCCGGGCGCGTTGCCGGCCGGGCTGAGGGACTTGTCGGTGCGGCCGGTGCCGGCCAGTGGCGCTGCCGCGGCGGCCGCGGTTTCCCGGGCGAGGAAGGAGCCGAGCTCGCCTATCGTGCTCATGAGGGGGGCTGGGAAGACGACGGTGGTGTTCTGGTCGACACCGATCTCCACCAGGCTCTGGAGATTGCGCAGTTGAAGCGCCAGGGGGTGGGCCATCATGGTGTCCGAGGCGTCGCCGAGCGCGGCTGCTGCCAGCGACTCGCCCTCTGCGTTGATGATCTTCGCTCGCTTCTCCCGCTCGGCCTCGGCCTGGCGGGCCATGGCGCGCTTCATGGTGTCGGGCAGCTGGATGTCCTTCAGCTCGACCAGCGTGACCTGCACCCCCCAGTCGACGGTGGCGACGTCGAGGATCTGGCGGATGTCCAGGTTGATACGGTCCGTCTCCGACAGCGTCTCGTCGAGCGTGTGCCGGCCGACGACCTTCCGCAGGGTTGTCTGGGCGATCTGGTTGATCGCCGCGTTGACGTTCTCGACGGCGATGACCGACTTCACGGCGTCGACGACCCGGAAGTAGGCGACCGCCGACACGTCCACGCTCACGTTGTCCCGGGTGATGATGCCCTGGGACTGGATCGGCATGGTGACGACCCGCAGCGACACCCGGTGCAGGACGTCGACGAACGGGATGATGAACCGCAGCCCCGGGGAGCGTGTTCCGACGAGTCGGCCGAAGCGGAACAGCACTCCCTTCTCGTACTGCTTGACGACCCTCACGGAAAAGACGAGGGCCAGGACGGCCAGGAGGCCGATCACGACGATGAGAATGATCAGGGCCTGCATGTGCTGCTCCTCGGGACGAGGACCACGTGGGACATCGCCTCGTCACCCGTGGTGAGTGGTGCGGTCGCGGCGGCGGCGTGGTGGGAAGCGGCACGGGCCGCCAGGCAGGGCGCGACTGTACCGGTGCACGGCGATCCCTTCCGCGTGCTCGATGGTGAGCCGGTGGATCACGAATGCCGCCGCTGCGATGAGGACCAGGAAGGCGCCGGTCGTCAGGAAGGTGTTCATGGCGGCTGTCTCACATGCCGATGATCAGGCGACTGACGCGACCGGTCTGTGCCGGAACGGCCTCAGAGGAGGGGCCGCCCTCGTACTTCCCTGCCTCGTCCGGTTCGAGTGGCCGGTCGGCAGCGGAGACGGCGCGCCGGGTCTCGTCCGCGGCGATGAGAGCGCTTGCGGTCAGCGGCGGACCGTCGTAGTCGGACGCGGCCGCCATCAGGCGGGCCGCCGACTCCGCCCCGGTCTCGGGCGGGATGACCAGCAGATCCCAGCGGCCGGTGCCGTAGGAGAGCAGCAGCAGCTTGTGCGGGTCGATCTCCGGGGTGAACCAGCCGACCTTGACGACATGACCGCCCACGGGGATCTCGTGCGGGATGACCGGCCAGTACTTCGGGTTGACGGCGATGCGGGTGATGCGGCCCCACAAGGGGTCCAGTACATCGGTCAGTGCGGGCAGCTCGCTCAGCAGGTCCCGGGAGCGGGGCCACCAGGCACCGTCCAGGAGGCCGCGCGACGTGCCCTCGGTCTTCAGCGCGAGACGCGCGGCCGGGGCTGCGACGGGCTCGTGGTGTGGCAGGGGTTGGTGCAAGGTCGCCGACATGATGCGGACCCGTCTCCGGGCCGCCTTTGCGGCGACCCGGGTTTCATCTCTCACCGAGAACGACCCGGCGTGGAAGCCGGTGTGCGAAATGCCCTCGGTGTTCTCCACGGTACTCCGCACACGCCGGGGCGGTTCGTGTTCCGTTCAGCCCGTCGCTCCGCATCGGTCCGCCGGGCGTCGGCGAGGAGTATCCTGGTGATTACCGAGAGCATCTCGTACACCGGCTTCCACGCCGGGTCGTTCTCGGCGATTCAAAACAACCGGGCCGGCCGTGACCGGCCCGGGGTTGGGTCCGCATCATGACCGCGACCATTCTGTTGACGCCCACGGTCGAGGAGCGGACCCCTTCTTCGTTGCCGCCCCGACTCGTGCTGGCACCCGCCGACACCGCTCCGGCCCTGATCGACGGTGCCTGGTGGCCCCGCTCCCGCGACCTGAAGGCGCAGCTTCCGGCGCTCATCGAGGTGCTCGACCCGCTGTGGGGGCGGATCACCCGGGTAACGGTGAACCCCCTGTTCTGGCCGGTCATCCCGCGAAAGGTGCCCGTCCACGGGCACGTGGTGCACGTCGGCTGGTTCGAGGCCGAGCAAGACCCGCACGAGCTGCTGCTGCTCTCCTACACCGTCGGCCGCTGGGACCTGCTGGTGATCCCACCGGAGACAGCGCCGGCCACCGCGGCCCGGCTCATGGCCACGGCCACCGACCCGTCGCGGAGCCTCACGGCGACCGGCCTGATCCATGAGGCCGAACGCTTCCGGACCGCGGCAGAGGCAGCGGCCGACTCGGACTCGTACCGGGAGGCGGTCTGGGACTCCGAAGGCGGACATGACGCCCGCCACCCGGCCTCACGTACTCCTGCTGAAGCGGTCATCTGCCACGTGCCTACCCCGGCGGAAGGAGTGTGAGGGGCATGGACACCTTCGCGACGGTGAGCGTGCTCCTCGCTGTGATCGTCTTGGGCGTGATCGTGATTCAGTTGTTCACCGCGAGCCACGATGACCGCATGGCGACCTTGCCCTCCGGACGTCCCCGGCGGTGGCGGCTATGGCCGTGGCGCCGTACGGAGAAGTGAACCCGCCCGAGGAGCTCACTCCAGGAGGGCGAGGTGGTCGGCGGCGCCCCCGCGCCATTCGATCAGGAAGAGGGTCGCGTCGTCGCTGGTGCGGCCGCCCCGTTGCTGCTTCAGTGCGTGGGAGAGTGCGCGCACCACCGCGCGTACTCCCTTCTCTGTGTGTTCGATGCGGTTGACCCAGTGGATGAGTTGCTCCTCGCCGAACTGCTCTTCACCGGCTTCGTGTTCCTCGATCAGGCCGTCGGTGAAGCACAGCACCCGGTCGCCGCGTTGCAGCATCTGCTCGCTGATCTGGGGCTCTTCACCGCCGAAACCGACCGGCAGGGTGGTCGGGCCTGTCAGTTGCCGGACGACCTGGTGGTTGCGGATCAGCAGCGGTGCGGGGTGGCCCGCGTTGACCCACTGCAGGTGGCCCGTTGCGATGTTCAGACGCATCATCTGCGCGGTGACGAAGTGGTCGGGCCCGAACTGGTCGGCGATGGCCCGGTCCATGAACGCATAGATCTCGGAGAGGCCGATGTCGGCACGTCTGGCGTGCCGGTAGGCCCCGATGGCGACGGTCGCCATCGTGGCGGCGTCCAGGCCGTGGCCCATCGCATCGACGATGGCCAGGTGCAGGATGTCCTCGTTGAGGGCGTAGTCGAAGCTGTCGCCTGCGACGCTGTAGGCGGGCTCCAGGATTCCGGCCACCGCTGCCTGTGGGACGGACATCGCCAGCGGCGGGAGCAGGGACCACTGGATCTCCGCGGCCACGCTCATCGGTTCGCGGCGCCGGGCGAGGAAGAACTGGTCGGTGTAGCTGTGCTTGGTGACCAGCATGTCGGCGACCAGACCGGCGAGCCTGCGCAGTAGCCGCCGGTCGTCGTCATTGACGGTGTCCAGGGTGAGGCCCATCACTCCCACCTGGTCGCTGCCGTCCAGCAGCGGTAGGTACATCCGGACGGCGTCGGACTGCGGCACCTCGACAGTGGTCGCCTGCAGGAAGGCGGTGCCGGCGGGAGAGTCACCGATCGGCTCGGGCTCGCCGACCATCAGCCGCCGACCCGGCAGCGGTACCAGCACCAGCTGGCCGTAGTCCTGCAGCAGGATCGAGACGTCGCGGCCACCGACCCTGGCCACCTCTTCCGCGATCAGCGGGGCGATCAGCTGCGGCGGCATCTCGTGTGCCCGGTCCAGCAGCACCCCCAGCAGCCGCTCACCGAATCCTTCCGAACGGTCCGTCATGCCGGTGTCCGGCCGCCGCTCACCTTGTGCCATGGCCGCACCCTTGCACCGGTGTCCTCAAAAAAGTCTCGGTCACCGTGTCCCTGCTCACCTCGTGCAGCGGATCCAGCGCCCGCTCCGACACGCGCGTGGCCGTACGGCGGTCATGGCCGATCCGCTCGGCCCTCTCACGTGATCCGTGCACACGGGCTCCCGATACGACCGTGATCAACCTTTCCAGAGTGACGCGGCCGGCCAACCCGAAATGGTCATTACGTCAAATGTGGCATGTCGCACGTGATCAGGACAGATGGCTTTCAACCCCGTTGCGCACCAGATCCGCCACGGAGCGGCACCGCACTTCGGGGGGTCCGGTAGAGAGACTGGCGCGCGGCCAGGTCCCGGTCGCTGTTGTAGGCGCTTCCGGCGAGGCGGTCCCGGTCGGTGACGGCGGCATCGTGTGCGGCGGACAGTTCGGTCACGTCGGCAGCTCCGGAGGGTGGGCGGCGGGTGACGCTCTCGGTGTCGGACGCGGCACATCGCCGGCACGGGGCCTTCGAGATCAACTGCAAGGGCGGCATTCTGGTCTGTCGGCGTTGATCCGTGGCCGGGGGAGAAAACACCACACCCGGTCCCTCGGACGCGCCGTGTTCGGCGGACCGGGGGACCGGGTGCGGGCAGGCGGGATACTCAGGCCTTCTTGGTCTCCCAGAAGATCTTGTCGATCTGGGCGATGTAGTCCAGCGCCTTCTGGCCGGTGGCCGGGTCGGTGGACGCCTTGGCGGCCGAGAGGGCCTTCAGGGTGTCGTTCACCAGCTGGTGCAGCTCCGGGTACTTCTCGAAGTGCGGGGGCTTGAAGTAGTCGCTCCAGAGCACGGAGACGTGGTGCTTGGCCAGCTCCGCGCGCTGCTCCTTGATGACGGTGGCACGCGCCTGGAAGTGCGGGTCGTCGTTGGCGGCCATCTTGTCCTGGACGGCCTTCACGGACTCCGCCTCGATGCGGGCCTGGGCCGGGTCGTACACACCGCAGGGCAGGTCGCAGTGCGCGCTGACCTTGACCTTGGGGGCAAACAGGCGGGAAAGCATGGAGCATTCCTTCCTCGTGATCGTCTTCTCAGGTGCGACATTACTCCCTGAGGGACGGGTTTTCGTGAGTGCCCCCTAGGGCTTAGGACAAAAGTCCAGGGTCAGACTGGGACTGGTGGAGGAACGGACCGGGGAGGTGCCGGGGATGCCGGAGCTGTCGCAGGAGACCGAGCGGGGGAGGGCCGGGGCGCCCTTCGGGGTGGCCGAGGTGACGGGCCCGTCCATGGTTCCCACGCTGCGTCACGGAGACCGGCTGCTGCTGCAGTACGGGGCCGGGATCAGGCCGGGGGACGTCGTGGTCCTGCGCCATCCCTTCCAGCAGGACCTGCTGGTCGTCAAGCGTGCCGTGGAGCGGCGCGACGGCGGCTGGTGGGTGCTCGGGGACAATCCGTATGCGGGTGGGGACAGCACGGATTACGGGGTCGTACCCGAGGAGCTGATTCTGGGGAAGGCGTGGTTCCGGTACCGGCCGCGCAAGAGCGGTCAGCGTTCGCCGCTGGCGCTCGCCCGCTGGGTGTTCTCGGCCGCCAGGCCGCTGCTGCCCGACCGGTCGGCCTCCAGGCGCTTGCGGGCCCGGTAGGCGGCCACGTTGGCGCGGGTCGCGCAGCGGTCCGAGCAGTAGCGCCGGGAGCGGTTCGTGGACGTGTCGAGGTAGGCGTTGCGGCAGGGGGCGGCCTCGCACAGGCCGAGGCGGTCGACGCCGTACTCCGTGAGGTGGAAGGCCAGGCCCATCGCCGCGATCGCCGCGTAGCCCGCCGTGGCGTTGGACGGGTGGTCGGCCAGGTGCATGTGCCACAGGGGGCGGCCGTCCTCGTCCCGGTGGTCGTGCCCGGAGATCTGGGGGCTGACCGGGAACTCCAGGAGGAGTGAGTTCAGCAGGTCCACGGCCAGGGTCTCGTCGCCCTGGTCCGCCGCCTCGAACACCGCGCGCAGCCTGCCCCGTACCGAGCGGAAGCGCGTGACATCGGCGTCGGTGGCACGGCGGGCCGCCGACGAGTTCACGCCGAAGAGGTCGCGGATGGCCTCGACCGAGGTCAGCGAGTCCTTGCCCCGGACCGGTTCCTCGCTGTTGACGAGGCGTACGGCGTAATCCGAGTAATAGGCCAGTTCCACTTGTAGTCCTTACGGAGGCGCTCTATGGTCATGTCTGCGGTCGGGTAACAGCCGGTCGTGCTTCCAGGGTATTACGCATGCATGAGGGGACGGGGAATCCATGACCACCAGTACCGGAACCGACTGGGCCGCCTGGCAGGAGAGCTGGGACCGGCAGCAGGAGTGGTACATGCCGGACCGCGAGGAGCGGTTCCGGATCATGCTCGACATGGTCGAGGCGCTCGTCGGCAGCGCCCCGCGCGTGCTCGACCTCGCCTGCGGCACCGGGAGCATCACCGCCCGGCTGCTGGCGCGGTTCCCCGAGGCCACCAGCACCGGGGTCGACCTCGACCCGGCGCTGCTCGCCATCGCGCGGGGCACCTTCGAGGGCGACGACCGCGTCTCCTTCGTCACCGCCGACCTCAAGGACCCCGACTGGCCGACGGCACTGCCGTACGACTCCTACGACGCGGTCCTGACCGCCACGGCCCTGCACTGGCTGCACAGCGAACCCCTCGCGGCCCTCTACGGTCAGGTCGCGGGGCTGGTCCGCGACGGCGGCGTCTTCATGAACGCGGACCACATGATCGACGAGAGCACGCCCCGGATCAACGCGGCGGAGCGCGCCCAGCGGCACGCCCGCATGGATCAGGCCAAGCAGGGCGGCGCCCTGGACTGGGCCGAGTGGTGGCAGGTGGCCGCGCAGGACCCGGTCCTCGCCGAGCCCACCGCCCGCCGCTTCGAGATCTACGGCGAGCATGCCGACGGGGACATGCCGTCCGCGGAGTGGCACGCGCGTGTGCTGCGCGAGAAGGGCTTCGGCGAGGCACGGCCCGTGTGGTGCTCGCCGTCGGACACGCTGCTCCTCGCGGTCAAGTAGGCGCACTCCAGCAGGCGCACTCAAGGAGAAGGGCGGTACGGGGAGCCCGTACCGCCCTTTTCGCAGTGGTGTGTCAGAGCACCTTGGACAGGAACGACTGCGTCCGCTCGTGCTGAGGGTTCGTCAGTACGTCCCGGGGATGGCCGGATTCGACCACCACGCCGCCGTCCATGAACACCAGGCTGTCGCCCACCTCGCGGGCGAAGCCCATCTCGTGGGTGACGACGACCATCGTCATGCCCGACTCGGCGAGGTCGCGCATGACGTCCAGGACGTCACCGACCAGCTCCGGGTCGAGGGCCGAGGTCGGCTCGTCGAACAGCATCAGCTTCGGGTCCATGGCGAGGGCCCGGGCGATGGCGACGCGCTGCTGCTGGCCGCCGGAGAGCTGCGAGGGGTAGTTCCCGGCCTTGTCGGCCAGGCCCACGCGCTCCAGGAGCTGCATGGCGCGCTCCTTGGCCTGGGCCTTGCCGGTGCCCTTGACCTGGACCGGCGCCTCGATGACGTTCTCCACGGCCGTCATGTGCGGGAACAGGTTGAAGCGCTGGAAGACCATGCCGATGTCCCGGCGCTTGAGCGCGACCTCGCTGTCCTTCAGCTCGTACAGCTTGTCGCCCTTCTGGCGGTAGCCGACCAGCTCGCCGTCCACGTACAGACGGCCGGCGTTGATCTTCTCGAGGTGGTTGATGCACCGCAGGAAGGTCGACTTGCCGGAGCCGGAGGGGCCGATGAGGCAGAACACCTCGCCCGGCTTCACCTCCAGGTCGATGCCCTTGAGGACCTCGACGGGACCGAAGGACTTGTGCACGCCCTCGGCCTTGACCATCGGGACGGACGAGTGCCGCGGGGTCGAGTCCGTCTTGCTCAGCTTGTCGGTCATGCTGCCGCGACCTTCCTGCTCGAGAAGGTCGTCAGGTGCGCCCTGACCTTCTGCCACGGAGTGGGCGGCAGGCTGCGGCTGGAGCCGCGGGCGTAGTACCGCTCGATGTAGTACTGGCCGACGCTGAGGATGGACGTCATGATCAGGTACCAGGCCGCGGCGAGGAAGTACATCTCCACCGGGGCGCCGGAGTTCTGGCCGATGTCCTGGGCGTAGCGGAACAGCTCCGGATACTGGACGGCCGCCACGAGCGAGGTCGTCTTCAGCATGTTGATGACCTCGTTGCCCGTGGGCGGCACGATCACGCGCATCGCCTGCGGGATGACGATCCGGCGCAGCGTCCTGCCGTGGCTCATGCCCAGCGCGTGGGCGGCCTCGGTCTGGCCCTCGTCGACGGCGAGCAGGCCGGCGCGGCAGATCTCGGCCATGTACGCGGCCTCGTTCAGGCCGAGTCCGAGCAGCGCCGTCAGCAGCGGCGTCATGAAGTCCGACCAGTAGTTCTTGTAGATCGGACCGAGGTTGATGTACTCGAAGACCAGGCCCAGGTTGAACCACAGGAACAGCTGGACCAGGACCGGGGTGCCGCGGAAGAACCAGATGTAGAACCACGCGATCGACGAGGTCACCGGGTTCTTCGACAGGCGCATCACGGCGAGGCCGATGCCGCCGACGATGCCGATCAGCATCGACAGGACCGTCAGCAGGAGGGTCTTGCCGACGCCGGTCATGATCCGGTCGTCGAAGAAGTAGTCCGGAACCGCGTGCCAGTTGATCTTGCCCTGGCCGAACGCGTAGATGATCGCGACGAGGAGCGCGATCGCGATGACGGCGGTGACGTACCGCCCGTAGTGCCGGACCGGGATGGCCTTGATGGCCTCCGCGCCGGCCGGGGGCGTGTCCGCCGGGTCCGCCGTCTTCTCGATGTCAGTCACGGGTGTTGCCTCTCAGTGGCCGCTCGGGTGCCGCGGGTCACTTGCCGCCGTTGATCACGGACTCCTTGACGGCGCCGTCCTGGGCGCCCCACTTCTCGAGGATCTTCTCGTACTCGCCGCTCTTGATGACCGCGTTCAGCGCGGCCTGGAGCGCGTCCCGCAGCTGGGTGTCGCTCTTGGCGACGGCGATGCCGTACGGGGCCGCCTCGACCTGGTCGCCGACGATCTCGAAGTCCTTGCCGCCGCCCGAGGTCTTCACCGCGTACGCGGCGACCGGGAAGTCGGAGGAGGCCGCGTCCACGCCGCCCGAGCGCAGACGGGTCTGGGACTGCTGGTCGTCGTCGAAGGCCTCGATGGTGAGCTTCTTGCCGCTCGGACACTTCTTGGCCTCCTGCTTGGCCAGGTCCTCCGAGACGGTGCCGCGCTCGACGGCGATCTTCTTGCCGCACAGGTCCGCCCAGGACGTGATGCCCTTGGTGTCGCCCTTGCGCGTGTAGATCGAGACACCGGCGGTCAGGTAGTCGACGAAGTCGACGCCCTCGCCGACCTTCTTGCCGGTGTCCGGGTCGACACCCTCCTGACGGTTCTTGTTGTCCGTCATGGCCGACATCGCGATGTCGTAGCGGCCGGAGCGCAGACCGGTGAGCAGGGCGTCGAAGGTGCCGTTCTCGAACGTGAGCTTCACACCGAGCTGCTTGCCCATGGCCGCCGCGAGGTCGGGGTCGAGGCCGACGACGTTGCCGGAGGAGTCCTTGAACTCCACCGGGGCGTAGGCGATGTCCGAACCGACCTTGATCTCACCCTTGTCGCGGATCTCCTTGGGGAGCTTGTCGGCCAGCGGGGCGTTGCTGGTGGACGCGCTGCCGGAGCCGTTGTTCTTGTCCTTGGTCTGGTCACCGCAGCCGGTGAGCAGCAGGGCGCCTGCGACCGCGATCGCACCGACCGCAGCTAGCCGGGAGTGCGCGGCGGTCGTACGACGGGTGGAGCTTGCGGTCATCGTGGTTCCTCCGGCGGATGGGAAGAGGTGCCGATGGGTCGACGGAAACACACACCATCGGGTGTCGCGACCTCGTGGGTTTACGGCATCTTGCCATTCGGACTACGCCATTCAGGGGCGTGACTATGTCAAAATCGCATAACGGGTGACCCCCGAACCGTGTCAGGTCCCGTCAGTACGGGACTTCAGGGCCGCAGATCTGCGGAAATCCATCACTCCGGCCGGAAAATCTTCGGGCCATCTCACGATGTGGTCCATCGTTGCGCGGTGTCCGGCCAAGTCCGGGTTACCCCCGAGTCACATCCGTGTCGTGCTCGTGTCAGCCGCGTGTCATGCACGTGTGGCGTTCTGGTCCGGAGATGTGACCTTGCACCTAATGGACTCGTCGTGAGCGCCGTCCGTCCGGTAAGAAGGTTCTTTACACCCCTCATCCGGGGCTCAGGGCGCGTGTGCGGCGCGCCCGTCGCGTCTGTGCTCGTACGTATCAGCAATCGGGCCTTACGCGGTGCCCGCCCACCCCTCACCAGGAGTGGTCGACCCTCAAACCATGCATACCTAAGGGGTAAAACAAAGTGGCAGCGGAGATCGTCAATCCTCGCAGCGACAGCAGTACGGATCAGGAAGGGGCCGAGCCCCTCGATTCCTTCGATCCGGCGTTCGCGCTGCACCGCGGCGGCAAGATGGCCGTGCAGGCCACCGTGCCGGTCCGCGACAAGGACGACCTTTCCCTCGCGTACACGCCCGGCGTCGCGCGCGTGTGCACCGCGATCGCGGAGCAGCCTGACCTGGTCAACGACTACACCTGGAAGTCCTCCGTGGTGGCTGTCGTGACCGACGGCACGGCCGTGCTCGGACTCGGGGACATCGGTCCCCAGGCCTCCCTCCCCGTGATGGAGGGCAAGGCGATCCTGTTCAAGCAGTTCGGTGGCGTCGACGCGGTGCCGATCGCGCTCGACTGCACGGGCGTGGACGAGATCGTGGAGACCGTGGTCCGGCTCGCTCCCTCCTTCGGCGGAGTGAACCTGGAGGACATCTCGGCACCCCGGTGCTTCGAGATCGAGAAGCAGCTCCAGGAGCGGCTCGACATCCCGGTCTTCCACGACGACCAGCACGGCACGGCCGTCGTGACCCTCGCGGCGCTGCGGAACGCGGCGCGGCTGAGCAGGCGCGAGATCGGGCAGCTGCGGGCCGTCATCTCGGGTGCCGGCGCGGCCGGTGTCGCCATCGCCAAGATGCTGGTCGAGGCCGGCATCGGGGACGTGGCGGTGGCGGACCGCAAGGGCGTCGTGTCGGCGGACCGGGAGGACCTGACCTCGGTCAAGCGGGAGCTCGCGGGCTTCACCAACAAGGCCGGCATCACCGGCTCGCTGGAGGACGCCCTCGCGGGCGCCGACGTCTTCATCGGCGTCTCCGGCGGTACGGTCCCGGAGGAGGCCGTGGCCTCCATGGCGGAGGGCGCCTTCGTGTTCGCGATGGCCAACCCGAACCCGGAGGTGCACCCCGACGTGGCGCACAAGTACGCGGCGGTCGTCGCCACCGGGCGCTCGGACTTCCCGAACCAGATCAACAACGTGCTGGCCTTCCCCGGGATCTTCGCGGGCGCGCTGCAGGTGCGGGCGACTCGGATCACCGAGGGCATGAAGATCGCTGCCGCGGAGGCGCTGGCCGCTGTGGTCGGGGACGACCTTGCCGCCGACTATGTGATCCCGTCGCCGTTCGATGAGCGGGTTGCTCCCGCGGTGACCGCGGCGGTGGCTGCCGCTGCTCGTGCCGAGGGCGTTGCCCGTCGGTGACGTTGCACTGAATGGCCCCGTCCGTTTGGGCGGGGCCATTTTTTTGCCCACACGCCCGCCCGATCGGGTGTCTACAAGGGCGCCCTTGAGGCTTGTTCGTGTCGGGCTGCGCTGTACGGGTGCCGTCACGCAAGAGGGCATGTGTCACAGCGCCCCGCGGTTCCGTCCGCTGCACGGCGCACCTATCGTCGAGCCATGTTCGCTGCCTACGCCGCCCGAATCGACCGCGACCAGCCGCTCTCCGGCCTTGAGTTGGGGGAGCGCCCGGCCCCCGAGGCCCGGTCCGGCTGGAGCACGATCACTGTGCGGGCCGCCTCCCTCAACCACCACGACCTCTGGTCCCTGCGGGGCGTCGGACTTCCGGAGGAGCGGCTGCCGATGATCCTCGGCTGCGACGCCGCCGGGATCGACGAGGACGGCAACGAGGTCGTCCTGCACTCCGTCATCGGCCAGACCGGCCACGGCGTCGGCCCCAAGGAGCCGCGCTCCATCCTCACCGAGCGCTACCAGGGCACCTTCGCCGAGCAGGTCGCCGTGCCGACCTGGAACGTCCTGCCCAAGCCCAAGGAGCTGTCCTTCGCGGAGGCCGCCTGTCTGCCGACGGCCTGGCTGACGGCGTACCGGATGCTGTTCACCAACGCCGGGGTACGACCCGGTGACTCGGTCCTCGTGCAGGGCGCGGGCGGCGGTGTCGCCACGGCCGCGATCGTGCTGGGCAAGGCGGCCGGCCTGCGGGTCTTCGCCACCAGCCGGGACGAGGCGAAGCGGAAGCGGGCCCTGGAGCTGGGGGCGGTCGAGGCGGTGGAGCCGGGGGCCCGGCTGCCGCAGCGGGTGGACGCCGTCATCGAGACCGTCGGCGCCGCCACCTGGTCCCACTCCGTGAAGTCCCTGCGGCCAGGCGGCACGATCGTCATCTCCGGTGCCACCAGCGGCGACCGCCCCTCGCACGCCGAGCTGACCCGGATCTTCTTCCTGGAGCTGAAGGTCGTCGGCTCCACCATGGGCACCAAGGAGGAGCTGGAGGACCTGCTCTCCTTCTGCGCCGCCACCGGCGTACGGCCCGTCATCGACGAGGTGCTGCCCCTGGACCGGGCCCGCGAGGGCTTCGAACGACTGGAATCCGGCGATCAGTTCGGAAAGATCGTCCTGACGAACGGCTGAGGCTTCTCCGTCCGGCAGCGTGTCCCGGGTGTCCGGGGCACGCTGCCGGGGCGGCCGGTCCTCGGTGGGTCAGACCTTCGGGCCGCGCAGCAGCGCCCCGATGCGGGCCGCCGCCGTCGACAGGTGGTGGCGGGCGTCGCGGAGCTGGTCGGCCGTGACGCCGTGGTCGCGGGCCGCGTCGCGGATGTCGTCGCGGAAGCGGTCGAGGAGGCGGTCCAGGTCGCGGGCCGGGTCGCCGGTGCCGTCCTCGTGGGCCCAGGACGGCTCGTACTCGGCCGGGAAGTCCTCCGGGGCGGCGGAGATGTCCGGTCCCGGCGCGGGGGCCGACTTGCGGGCGCCCTGGCCCGGCTCCCCGGCGGTGCGGCCGAAGCCCCAGTCCTTGCCGAACTCCTTCCCGTAGTCCTTCCCGAACTCGCCGAACTCCTTGGCCAGTTCGGTCAGGCCCTCCCGGACGCCGGTCGGCCAGTCGCCGCGCGTGAAGTGGTCCTGCACGCGATCCTGGACGTGGCGGGCGATGCGCTGCATCTCCTCCTGGGCCTGGGCCCGCGCCCGCGCCTGGGCCTCCTGGGCCTGGTGGCGGGCCCGCTGGGCCTCCTCGCGGGCCCGGCGGCTCTCGTCCTTGGCGCGGCGGGCCTGTTCCTTCCACTCCTGCTTGACCCGGCGCATCTCCTCCTTGGCGGCCCGCCAGGCCTCCTTGTCGGTGAGGTCGCCGTACTCCGCGAAGGGGCCCGCCTCGCCGCCGCCCGCCTTGGTGCCCCGGCGAGCTTCGGAGGCGGCCGCGCGCATCTCGCGCCGCAGGTCGCCCGCCGCGCCGCGCACGTCCGCCCTTATCTCGGCGGCGAGTTCCGCGACGGACTCGCGGATCTCCAGCTCCAGGTCGGCCAGTTCGCCGCTGCGGTCGGCCAGCTCGGCGCGGCCGGCGTCCGTGATGGCGTACACCTTGCGGCCGCCCTCGGTGGTGTGCGTGACCAGGCCCTCGGCCTCCAGCTTGGCCAGGCGCGGGTAGACCGTGCCCGCCGAGGGCGCGTACAGGCCCTGGAAGCGCTCTTCGAGGAGCCTGATCACCTCGTAGCCGTGGCGCGGGGCCTCGTCGAGCAGCTTGAGCAGGTAGAGGCGGAGGCGGCCGTGGGCGAAGACGGGGGGCATGTCAGAGCACCTTCTTGTCGGTCGTGCCGTCGGCCGGGGCGTCGGGGGCGGTGGCGTCCTGGCCGGAGACGGAATTGTCCCCCGAGGCGGTCTTGGGTTCGGCCGCCGGGTCGGTGGGTGTTCCGGTGGCCGTCTGGCCGGTGGGTGTCCCGCTGACTCCGTGGCCGGTGGGCACCTTGGTCTCCCACGATGTGTCGTGCTCGTCCTCCCCCGGCGGGCGGCGCAGCAGGGCGATGGAGCCGGAGACCGTGGTGGCGCGGAGCTTGCCGTTGCCCGCGCCGAGGCGGCCGGTGATCTTGTGAGCGCCCCACTGGCCGTGCACCCGCAGGCCGTCGAAGGCGTTGGAGATCGTGCCGCTCGCGGTGTTCGCCTCCACGTCCGCGTCCGCCGGGTGCGGCAGGCGGATGGCGATCTCGCCGGAGACGCTGGTCAGCCGGACGTCGGTGGGGCCGTCCGGGTCCAGGTCGATGATCATCGAGCCGCTGACGGAGTCCGCGCGGACGGAGGGGCCGGAGCCCTCGACCACGGTCAGGTCGCCCGAGACCGAGTTGAACCGCAGGTCTCCCGTGACGGCCTGGGCCTCCAGGTTCCCCGACACGGTGTCGGCGCGGACCGTGCCGGAGAGACCCACGAGAGTCGTGTCGCCGTTGACGCCCTTGATCACCGAGGGGCCGCTGAGGCCGGAGACGACCGCGCCGGCGCCGACCACGCCCACTTCCACGCGCGTGCCGGCGGGGACCGCGAGGGAGACGACGGCGCTGCGCCGCCAGCCCTTGCGGTCGAGCCACTTGAGGAAGCCCTTCCAAGGCAGGTCCTCGTAGGCCACCGTGAGGGTGCCGCCCTCCTGGGTGACGGTCAAGGGTGAGCCCTCGATGGCCGAGACCTCCAGGCGGGCGGAACCTTCGTCCGTGCCCACGACGTTCACCGTTCCGTTGACGATGCGCACGTGCAGGTCGCTCACCGGGGTGTCGAAGGTGAGCTTCTGCGGCTCGGCGACGGACCACTCGGACATGGGGAGCCTCCTCGGCGGGACACGGTCGCGCTGGTGCGACACGCCATATCGCGTCTTCTGCTAAACACGATATATCGCGGTCGAGGAAAGTCAAGACGCCCTTTCGTGAGACCCGTTCCTGTCCATGTCGGGCGATTGATGTGCAAATTGCCTAGCGTGTTGCCATGCCGACGGACCCGTTCCCTCGCGGCTCCCGGGCCGCCTCCGCACCCGGTGCCCTGCTGCTGTGCCGGGCGGATCCGGAGTCCGTCGCCCCCCTCGCGCCGCTGCTGGGCGAACGGATGGTGCTCACGCGCGCGGGGGAGCGGTGGAGCGTGCTCGTGCCCGAGGGCGGGCCCTGGGAAGCGGCGGCCGGGGGCGGTGAGCCGGTCGACAGGGTGGTCGCGGGCTGGGCCGTCGCGCTCGCCGTCGGTTCGGCCTGGCCCGTGCTCGCGCTGTGGTGGGACGCCGACCGTGCCGGGTTCACCCTCGCCTCCGGTTTCCGCCGGCCCGTCGGCTATGTGTGGCTCGCCAACGGCACGCCCGCGGGGGAGGACGAGGCCATGCGCACCTTCGCCGCGCGGCTCGGGCTGGATCCCGTCCTCGACATGCAGTCCCTGGAGCGGCTGACGGCGGCGGACTCCGAGGCGGATGCGCGGGCTCGGCTGCGGGGGCTGATCGCGGTGCTCACGCGCGCGGGGGTGGAGTTGCCGGACGGGCTGACACCGGGGGTGTCCGCCGAGCGGCTGTCGTCTGCCGTGGCCGGGGTTGCGGGTGGGGTGCGGCCGGCCGAGGGGGCGGGGTGGCGGGAGGCGGTGCGGGCGGAGTTCGAACCGGGGGAGGGCGGGCGGCTCGGGGCGTGGCTGCCGGGGTCGGGGGATCCGCGGGCTCGGTGGCTGGGGCTGGCGCAGGTCGCGACGGGCGTGCCGGCCATGGCGTGGGGGGTGTGGCGGCGCCGCGGGGGGTGGGTGGCGGCGGGGGTGCTGCTCCTGGCGCATGGGGCGCTGGGGCTGGCGTACGAAGGGGTGCGCGGGCGTGGGTGGGGCATGCGCGGGGGTACGGCTTGATGCTGGGCGGGGGTTGTTCGGTGCGCGGTGCTGGTGCGTGCTGCTCGACGGAGCTTGCGTGGCCCCCGGTACTGCCGCCGGCCGGGGGTGAGTCTCGCTCGCCCGCGCCGGCGGGGTGCCGCTGCGCCCACCCGTGCCGCCCCAGCGGCACGACTGCCCGCAGCTGCGCAGGCATGGCGGTACGGCTGCCCGCAGCTACGCAGATGTGGCGGCACGACTGCCGCAGCTACGCAGATGTGCCCGTACGCGACGCGTTCCCCGTTGCATAGGCTGTCCCTGGACGACGTACACGCAGGAAAGGCAGCCCATGTACTTCACCGACCGCGGGATCGAGGAGTTGGAGAAGCGGCGCGGCGAGGAAGAGGTCACGTTCGAGTGGCTTGCCGAGCAGCTGCGCACGTTCGTGGATCTGAATCCGGACTTCGAGGTGCCCATCGAGCGACTTGCGACCTGGCTCGCCCGGCTCGACGACGAGGACGACGAGTAGACGACGAGTAGCAGGGGTCACTCCCGTCACGGTAGGGGCGATCATCGGCCTTATCGTTCGATGACCCTCCCCCTCCGCTTTTTCCGGAGTTAGCCTTCTCCTCCCATTCAGCGAACGGGGGCGTCATGGGTGGAGGAGTCGAACGTATACGGCTCGACGACGGAACCGTCGTCTGGGCCAGGATCGGCGCGGCCGACGAGGCGGCGCTGGACGAGGGCGGGTACTGGGACACCGGGCTCGGGGACCGGGTCGTCGACATGGCGGGTGGGCTCGCCGGCACGGTCGGGGGCGTCGTGCGCTCCCTGCGCGCCGGTCTGGACACACCCGCCCCGGTCGAGGTGTCCGTCAGCTTCGGAATCGAACTGACGGCGCAGTCCGGCAAGATCGTGAGCGCCATCGCGGAGGGCGGCGGCAAGTCCTCCCTGACGGTGTCCCTGACCTGGACCGAACCGGCCGCGACGGCGGACGGCACGGATCCCGGGGCGCCCGCCGGCGCCGTCGTACCGCCCAGGTCCCCGGCCTCCGGCGCCGTATGAGCGCCTTCGACGAGTTGGTGCGCCCCTCGCTCGCACGCATCGGCGCACCGGGTGACGGGTATGCAACGGACCGTGACCTGTACTGGGGGTCGGGGTTCTTCATCGCCCCGGGCTGGCTGTTGACCTGCGCCCACGTCGTGGGGAAGGGGGGAGCCGCGGTGTGCCGAGGGGAGAGCGCCATGCGCGTGACCTGGCAGGAGCGCACCGCCGCCGGCGCCTGGGTGGAGCGGACGGGCACCGGGACGGCCGTGCTCCTCGCGCCCACACCCGAGACCTCGCAGTCGTTCCGCGACCCCTGGCCGTTTCCCGACCTGGCGCTCGTCAACGTCGCCGGTGCGGACGACGTGCGCTGCCTCTGGCTGAGCGACCGGGAGCCCGGCGCCCGCGCCCCGATCGAGCTGTACGGCTGGTCCGTGCAGACCGGCGAGCTGGGCATCCGGCACGGCACCGGCGAGCTGGCGGGCTCCGACGCGCGGGCGCTGCTGCTCGGCGGCAGCCTGCCGATCGGCGGGCTGTCCGGCGGGCCCGTCCTGGACCGGCGGCACGGGTCCGTCATCGGCGTGATCAAGGGGCGCCGCCGGGAGGAGGGGGTCGCCGTCCCGGTCGCCGCGCTGCACGAGCTGCTGGACCTGCGCGGGGGCCCCGCCGTGCTGCACGAGGTCCTGCGCGCGCACGACCTGCACCACCTCCGCCTCCTCGACGACCCGTCGCCGTACGCCAACTGGACCACGCTCCAGGCCACCCTGCCCGCTCTCGCGCCCCCCGCCTCCGGGATCAGCGCCGATCTCCGCGCCCGGCTCTACGGCCATCTCGCCGAGCTGCCGCCGCCCGCCGGAGCGGGCGAGATCGTCCACCTCGTGGAGGAGGTCAAGGAGCAGGTGCGCGGCGAGCGGCTGCGCTCGCTGGTGCTGCAGAACGTGCGGACGTGGCGTGAGGGCGCCGGGCTGCTGTACGGGCTGCGCACGCTGGAACCCGGCGGCGGGGGAACACTGGTCGACCTGGACGCCGTCCTGCTGTACGCGGCCAAGGTGGTCCGCAAGGTCGTACGGGAGCGGCCCGGCGAGGTGGATCCCGCGCGGCTGGGCGCGTTCGCCGGCTGGCTCGGCGGGCAGGCCGACGGCCACCGGAACTGGGCGGTGGGCGAGGCCGTCCGGGGGCTGCTGGAGGGGGTCGACGTCCAGGAGGGCGACGACGGCCGCCCCGCCACGCCCGAGGCCCCGCCCGTCGTCGTACGGCCGCCCGCCACCCGGACCGACGTCCTCGTCAAGGTGGGCCCGCCCATGTACGACGGACGCTACCCGTGGAGCGTGCAGCTGATCTACGACGGCCTGGACGTCACCCCGGTCGACGCCGACGACCGGGGTGTCCGCGTCGAGGAGCTGGCCGCGGTGCTGCGCGAACCGCTGGCCCGGGCGCTCAGCCAGGGCGACCACGGCGAGCATCTGGCCGCGCTGGAGGTGTTCCTGCCCCGCAAGCTGTTCGATCTGCCGGTGGACGAGTGGCAGTTGCTGCCCGGTTCGGCGGCGATGGAGACGTACGAGGACGACGGCGACGACGGGGACGGCGAGGACGACGACGGGGACTTCTTCGATGAGCGGTCCATGCCGCTCGGGATGCGCCGGACCGTCGTCATCCGGGACGCGCGGCGCAACAACCGTCCGCCCACCCCGGAGTGGCGCAGACGCTGGCGCGGCGCGGTCCAGGGGCCGCTCGCGCACGAGCCGCTGCACGGCCGGGCCCCGGCCGACGGCCACCCCGTCGCGGCCCGCTCCGCGGGCAAGTACCCGTACTACGGCGCCCTGTCGTTGATGGACGACCCGTGCGTTCCGGTCTACTGCGGTCCCGTCGGCAGCGGAGAGGGGCAGGCGGCGATGAGGGACGCGCTGATGGCCGGCCACTCGGTGGTGCTCTGGCGCCGGGACCGGCACGACCACGACGAGTGCAAGGACTTCCACCGGCAGGCCGCCCATGTACTGGGGATGGCCCGGCACGCCGAAGGCCTGCACGGCCCGGTGCGTGACCTGCGCATCCGTCTGTACGACCCGGAATCGGCCCGGGCCCAAGGCCTGCGCGGGAAGCTGGCCGTCCTCTTCGACCCGCCGGACCGGCCACCGTACGGCACCGAGACGATGCGGCCGCCGCCGCTGGCCGCCCCTGGCGGCTGACCCGTCCGGCGTCCGCGCCGGACACCCCGTCAAGCCGCTTGACTCGCAAGGCTGTTCGGCGGGCCGGAAGTGTACGCCGGACACCCCGAACCTCGGCAGACACGGTCGCCTGACGGTAGCCTCGTACGTCGAACGGCCGGGCCCGCTGCATGATCACCAAAGCCGGGAGGAGCCCAAGGTGAACGACTGGCGGATCTACCGCGGAGTGGGTCAGCCGCACGACGGCATGCTGCGGTTGCCGGCACCGCCGCCCTGGCGCGACTTCGCGGCCTCCCGGGAGGGCGTGGAGGCCGGCCCGGAGGACCCGAGCAGTGCCCGCCGGCTCGGCGTCCGCCGCCGTCTGGTCGAGAACTACGCGCCCCGGCCCGCCGAGGTGGACGCGGTCAACGCGGCCCTGTACCTGCGCCGGCCCCTGCTGGTGACCGGCAACCCGGGCACGGGCAAATCGACCCTGGCGTACGCGATCGCCCATGAACTCGGCCTCGGCAGGGTGCTGCGCTGGCCCATAGTCAGCCGCACCACCCTCCAGGACGGCCTGTACCGGTACGACGCGATAGGCCGCCTCCAGGACGTCCAGCTGGAGCGCGCCCGCGGCGCCGAGGGTGCCGCGGCCGCCCCCGGCATCGGGTCGTACATCCGGCTCGGCCCGCTCGGCACCGCGCTGCTGCCCGCCGAGCAGCCCCGCGTGCTGCTCATCGACGAACTCGACAAGAGCGATCTCGACCTGCCCAACGACCTGCTCAACACCCTGGAGGAGGGCGAGTTCTCGATCCCCGAGCTGGAGCGGCTCGCCGACCGCGAACCCGATGTCGAGGTGCTCACCCACGACGGCGACCGGGTCGCCGTGCACGGCGGACGGATCGCCTGCACCGCCTTCCCGGTGATCGTCCTGACCTCCAACGGCGAACGGGACTTCCCCGCCCCGCTGCTGCGGCGCTGCATCCAGCTGGAGCTGGACCCGCCCGGCGAGGAGCAGCTCACCGCCATGGTCGAGGCACACCTCGGCACGGACGGTGTCGACTCCGGCGCGGATCTCGTCCGCCGGTTCCTGGAGCGCGAGCCCGGCGAGGTGCTCGCCGCCGACCAGCTCCTCAACGCCCTGTTCCTCACCCGGCACGACCCGCGCGCGCAGAGCCTCACCCGGGAGCGGATCGCCGAGATGCTCATGCAGCCGCTCGACCGTACGAGGTGAGGGGCGGATGCCCGGGATGCGCCTGGACGAGCTGATCGGCAAGCTGCGCCAGGGCGGGCTCGACCTCACCGCGGAGGACGTGGCGGACGCGGTCTGGCTGGCCCGGCGGCTCGGCGCGGCCGCGCCCCGCGACGCGCCCGGACGGCCCGACACGGCACTGTCCGGCCAGGTCGACGGCGATCCGGAGGCGTTACCCTCCAACTCCTCCGAGACGCCGATCGCCCATCCGCCCCGGCCCCCGGCGGACGCCCCCGCCGCCCCGGTCCCGCTGCTCACCCCCGGCCTCACGCCGCGCCTGCGGGCCGACTCCGGCGAGCCCGCCGCGTTTCCCGTCCGCGCCCCCGCCGCCGGTGCCCTGCCGGGACTGCTGGGCCTGGAGAAGGCGCTGCGCGCCCTCGGCCGCTACCGGGTCGCCTCCGTCCGCTCCGAGGACGAGCCGATCGACGAGGAGGCCACCGCCGACCGCGCCGCCGCCAGCGGCATCCTGCTCCCCGTCACCCGGCCCGGCCGCCGCCGGCGCTGCGACGTCCAGCTGCTCATGGACACCGGGCCCGCCATGGCCGTCTGGGGGCAACTGGTCGAGGAACTGCGCCAGGCCTGCCAGCAGTCCGGCGCGTTCGCCTCCGTGCGCGTCCACCACCTGTACGCCGACGACTCGGGCGCACCCCTCATCGGTACGACCGCCGGTCCCGGCCGGCACACCCGGCTGCGCCCCGCCGACGAACTGCACGACCCCACCGGCCGCCGGCTCACCTTCGTCATCAGCGACTGTGTGGGCCCCCTGTGGCAGAACGGCAGCGCACAGCGCCTGCTGCACCAGTGGCCGCGCACCGCCCCGCTGGCCGTCGTCCAGCCGCTGCCGCCGCGCCTGTGGGGCCGTACCGCCCTGCCCGCCGAGCCCGGCCTGCTGCTGCGCCCCGCCGAGGTGGGCGGCCGCCTCGGCTTCCTGCCCGACGACGAGCCCTGGGAGGAACCGGCGCCGGGCGCGCGGCCCGTTCCGGTGCTGCAGCCCACCCCGGAGGCGTTCGAGGCCTTCGCCCGTCTGCTCGGCGGCGCCGGCCCCACCCGCGAACGCGCCTGGGCGGCCCTCACCGACCCGGCTACGACCCCGGCGGCCGCCCCCGCCGGTGCGGCCCCGCGCAGCGACGACGACCTGCTGCGCGCCTTCCGCGCCGGAGCCTCGCCCGGCGCCCTGCGCCTGGCCGTCTACCTCGCCGCGGCCCCCCTCACGCTGCCCGTGATGCAACTGGTCCAGCGGGCGATGCTGCCCGACACCGGCCCCATGGAACTGGCCGAGGTGCTGCTCGGCGGGCTGCTCCGGCAGCTCCCCGGCACCGAGGACCAGCCCTGCTTCGCCTACTCGGGCCGGGTGCAGGACCTGCTCCTGTCCTCCCTCGACCAGGACACGGCCGGCCTCGTGCTCAAGCACTGCTCGGCCTATGTGGAACGGCACTTCGGCAGAGGCACCCGCAACTTCGCCGCCCTCGCCGCGGCCCGTCTTGCCGACCACGGCCCGGCCGGCGGAGCCGCGCCCCTGCCCGAGGACAGCGGCTCGGCGGAGGGCGGCGGCAGCGTCGAGGCCGAGCTGTTCGCCCGCATCCCGGCCCGGGTCCTGCGCTTCTACCTGCCGGACCTGGTCACGCCCGACCCGCTGACCGAGGCCGAGCGCCTGCTCGACCAGTGGCACCATCTGGCCGACCCGGAGGTGCTGCGCCGCGCCCGCGAACAGGCCCTCGCGGCCGCCGTCCCCGGCCCGGCCCCCGGCACCGACCCGCGGTCCCGCCTGGTCCTCGGCCGCATCCTGCGCGCCGAGGCGGGCACGGCGGCGGCGCGTACGGCGGGGAGGCGCGCCGAGCTGCTGCGCGAGGCCGCGGCCGCCCTCGCCGCGGCCCACGCGTCGGCCCCCGCCGACAGCCGCGAACGGGCCGACGCCGCGCTGGAACTCGCCTCCTGCCGCCGCGAGTTGTGGCAGCTGACGGCGGAGAGCGACCATCTCACGGCAGCCCTGGATGTCTTGGACCCCGAGCTGGCGCCCTGGCCCGGGCTGACGGAGCGTGCGCGGGCCTGGTTCCGCGAGTGGCAACGAGGGGACGGGGACACCGGGGCCGGGCTCGGCGATGCCGGGGGGAGGGAGCCGGGGGGCGGCTCCGCCTCATCGGCGGGCGGGAAGGGGGCCGGCAGCGGCTCCGCCGGCGCTGCGGTGCCGGGGTCTGGGTTGGACGGCTTGGGTGAGGCTGGGGCGCCGGGGTCCGGGGCGGACGGCTTCGGTGAGGCTGCGGTGCCGGGATCTGGGCTGGGTGGTTCTGGGGGTGGCTCGGGCGGGTCCGTGGGGCCGGGGTCCGAGTTGGATGGCTTCGACGAGGCCGTCGGGCCGGGGGCCGGGCGGGAGGGCTCCGGTGGTGGCTCGGGGGGATTGACGGCGCCGGGATCTGGGTTGGACGGCTTGGGTGCGACTGGGGCGCCGGGGTCCGGGGCGGACGGCTTCGGTGAGGCTGCGGTGCCGGGATCTGGGCTGGGTGGTTCTGGGGGTGGCTCGGGCGGGTCCGTGGGGTCGGGGTCCGGGGTGGACCGCTTCGGTGAGGCTGATGCGCCCCGGTCCGGGCCGGGAGGCGCCGGAGCCGGCCCCGGTGACCCCGCCGCGTCCGGGCCTCCGCAGGGCGACGCAGGGGACGGTCGGGGTCACAGCCAGGCGGGCGATGCGCCAGGTACCCGGCGGGCCGTCGGGCGGGGTGACGTGCACTGGCCCGTCGCCGCACACCGGTCGCGGCTGCTGCTGCGCGGGCGGATCCTGCTCGATCTGCGGCACCCCGGTGCGGCCATCGAGGAACTGCGGGAAGCCTGCGGGATCCTGGACGTCGAGGAAGCCGCCGATGCCGTACGCGGGCCCGCGTTGCTGGATCTGGCGCGGGCGCTGCGGGAGTCGGGGGCCGAGGACGGCGAGACGCGGCGGGCGCTGCTGCGGGCCCAGCGGGCCGCCGGGGACGACCCCGAGCTGCTGCTGCCCTGCCTGGCGGCGCTGGCCGCGTTCCACGACGCTGCGGGGGAGGCCGGGGAGGCCGACGAGACGTACGAGCGGGCCGTGCTGCTCGCGCCCGCCGACGGCGCCCTGCGCTGCCAACTCCTCACCGCCTGGGGCGAGTCGCTGCTGCGGCGGGCCTCGACCCGGGACGGCGCGGGCATCGTGGACCGGGCCGAGTACGTGCTGCGCGAGGCGCTGAAGTCGCTGCCCGCCCGGTCCGCCCAGCGCGGACGGCTCCAGGGCCTGGTCGGCAGCGCACTGGCCCAGCGGTTCCGCCATCTCGGCTTCCTGCCCGACCTGTTCGAGAGCCGGCACCTGCTCGGCCAGGCCGTGCGCGCCGCGGCCGACGCAGCCGTACGGGCCGAGGTGTGGCTGCAGTTGGGGCGGGTGCGCCTCGAGGGCTGGCATCACGCCGGTGCGCCGGTGCTGATGGACGCCCTGCAGGCGTACGAGAGCGCCGAGCGGGAGGCGCAGGCCGCCCACGGCAGCGACCCGGGCTCGGTGACGGCCGCACGGGCGCGGCACGGCAGCGGGGCGGTGCTCGCGCTGATGGGACGGCCGGGGGCGGCCCGCAGCGCCTACACGGCGGCCCGGGAGCAGTGGCAGCGGCTGGTGGGGGCGCTGCGGGAGGTCGACTGGGCGGACGTGGAACTGACCCGGCGGGTGGAGTCGGAGCCGGCGACGGGGGAGGGACGGACACGTGCGGAACGGGAACTGCGGGACCGGGAAGAAGGGGACTGGGAGCGGGTGGCTCCGCCCTGGTGGCCGTGGACCGGAGAATGGAGCAACTGGTCGGAATTCGACCGGAGTTGATCTGCCCTTGGTTTCCCCCTGCGGGCTGTCGGGAAGAACTGGGCAGCCACGGCGACGGAGCGGGCCGGACGCCGGCAGGGAGGAGCCGAGTGTGGCGGAGCAGCGGAGAGGGGTGGCCACCCCCGGTCGGGACGCCGGACGTGCCGCGCGCCTACCCGACCTCACCCACGTCGACCTGCGGACCCTGCGCGTCCTGGACGATCCCGCCCTCACCGCCGAAGTCGAGCGCGTCCTGCGGAACGCCGCCGAGTGCCAGGAGGTCTGGCACAGCGGCGAGGGCGAGGGCGAGCTGCAACCCTCCGTCGTACGAACATTTTCGGCCGGACTCGCGGAGGCCGGCCGGCTCCCGGACGAGCGGGGATGACACCGGCACCGGTACCGGCCGAGGTCTTCCCGGCGCTGGCGGGCACCCGCCCCACGCCCCGGGGTACGGAGGCACTGCGTGCCGCGGTCCACGCGCGTCGCATGCTGCTCCTCAAGTCCCTCCTCGTCCGCAGCGACCGGCAGCACCACCTGCTCGGCCCCGCCGCGCGCCGGCACTTCGAGCAGGCCTGGGCGCTGCTGGTGGCCGCGGAACGGACCGACCCGGCCGCGGTGCGCGACGTCCTCGACTACCCGACGACCGGGGCCTGGCTCGCCGTAGCGCTCGCCGCGCCCCGGGGTGTCGCGTTCGAGCGGCAGTCGGCGCACCTGGGCGGTGTGGCCGTCGCCGCCGCCGTCCGCGCGGGTCACGCGGTGGACGGGACCCTCGTGGTGCCCACGGGCCTCCTGGTGCTGCCCGGCCTCGGCGTGCTGCACTGCCCGTCCGGCCGCGTCCGGCTGAGCAGCGGACCGGGCTGGTCGAGGATCGCCGACGACACCGGGCACGGCGATGTGGTCCTGGCGCGTCCGGCCGTCCGGCCCGGGCCCGGCGCGTCCCGGCGGGCGGGCGGCGGGAGGGGCTGGTTCGCGCTGCGGACGCTGCCCGGCGGCACGGTCCGCCTCGACGACCTCGATCCGTACCGGCTGCCCTCGCCCGACACCGGCCGCGGAGCGCTCCGTGCCGCCGACCGCTCCGACGCCCCCTGGGGGACGTGGGCCCGGCGCTGGCGGCAGGCCTTCGAACTGCTGACCGCGGTCGACGGGCAGCGCGCCGCCGAGACCGCGGCCGTGCTGCGTGCCGTCGTACCACTGGCCGCTCCCGGTGCGGGCGCCACCCCGGTGGGGGCCACGCTCAGGGCCGCACCGGGCGCCGCACTGATCCAGCTGCCCGGCACGGCGCGGGAACTCGCCGAGTCGCTGGTGCACGAGACCCACCACACCAAGCTGGCGGCCCTGGACGAACTCGTCCCGTTGTGCCGGCCGGGCGGCGGTGCCGTGCACCGGGTCGGGTGGCGCCCCGACCCCCGCCCGGCCTCGGCCGTGCTGCAGGGCGCCTACGCGCATCTGGCGCTCACCGACCTGTGGTGGAGGGTGCGGACCGGCGCCGCGGCCGCCCCGGCGTGGCGACGACGGGCCGGAGAGAGGTTCGAGGCGTATCGCGCCGAGGTGGGGCAGGCCTTGTCCCTCCTGCTGGAATCCGATGAACTGACCACTGCGGGAAGGGAGTTCGTCCAGGGCATGGAGCGCCACCACGCCGGACTCGGCGTGACGGCCCAAAACGTTCTGTGACGCTCCGCAGGGGAGTAATTTCTGTGCGTTAGCGTGTGCCGTGAAAGTGCGGTGGCACGGGAGATCAGGGAGCGTGCGATGGCGGAACTGCGGCGGTCGGGCGGGGACGGTGCCTCGGCATCCGAACGCATCCTGGTGGTCTTCCCCGGCTACCACCGCGCCTGGGCGGCGTGGATCGCCCAGTGCCTGGAGAGCCACGGACACCAGGCCACGCTGCAACGCTGGGACCCGCCACGCGAGATTCCCCTGGAGGACTCCCTGGCCGACCTGCTGCTGGCCTCGGGCCCGGTGCTGCTCGTCCTCGACGACTGGTTCTTCGAACTCGGGCCGCGCCCGGCGGGTGAGTGGAACGACGCCCTGCGCGGGTTCGTCGCGGCGAACTCCGACCGGTTCGCCGCCGTCAACCTCACCAACCGGTCGCTGCTGCCGGCCACCGCGGTCCTGGAACCGGCCAGCCTGTGGGGTCTGAGCGAGGAGGCCGCCGAAGAACGCCTGATGCGCCGGCTGGGCCTGGAGCGCCGGCGTGTCCCGAGGCCGACGGCGGGCCGGGCCCGCTACCCCGAGACCCGCTGCGAGATCTGGGGTGAGGTCCCGCGCCGCAACCCGCGCTTCACCGGCCGCGACGACCTGCTCACCACCCTCCACCAGCGGCTGGCCGACGCCGACCGCGGCGCCGCCGTCTGCACCCTGCTCGGCATGTCCGGCATCGGCAAGACCCAGCTGGCCGCCGAGTACGCCCACCGCTTCAGCCCCGACTACGACGTGGTGTGGTGGGTCAACTCCGACGACCGCAACATCCAGCGCGACCGGCTCGGCGAACTCGCCGTGGAACTGGGCCTCAGGGTCGGCAACGAGCCCGGCGAGCGCATCCGCGCCGTCCGGGAGGCCCTGCGCCGCGGCGAACCCTACGGCCGCTGGCTGCTGATCTTCGACGGCTGGGACGACACCGAGGGCATCACCACGCTGCTGCCGCAGGGCGCGGGCCACGTCCTCGTCACCTCCCGCAACCGCGGCTGGAGCGAGCACACCGAGATCCTGGAGATCCCCGCCTTCCTGCGCGCCGAGTCCACCGCCTACCTGCTGCGCCGCGCCCCGCACATCAGCTCGGCCGAGGCCGACGAGGTCGCCGCCGAGTTCGGTGACGTACCGCTGCCCCTCGTCCAGGCCGCCTCCTGGCTCGGCGAGTCCCGTATGGAGGTGCCCGAGTACCTGCGCATGGTGCGGGAGCGCCGGCTGTCCACCGTGGACGAGCCCGCCACCGGGGAGGGCTTCCCGCAGTCGTCCATGACGTCCTGGTCGATACTGCTCAACCGGCTGCGCGGCGCCCAGCCACAGGCGATCGACGTCCTCGGCCTGTGCACCTCGTTCGCCCCGGGGCGCATCCCGCTCGGCCTCATCCGGGCCTACCCGCACGCCGACCTGCCCGAGGAACTGCGGTGGATGGCCACCGACCTGCCCGCCTGGACCCGGGCCCTGGACACGCTGGTCAACTACTCGGTGCTCACCCGTGAGACCCGCGGCCCGGTCGGCGTCGAGATGGGCCCGCACCAGGAGTCGGTCCACATGCACCGGCTGGTCCACGACATCGTCTCCAAGCTGACCAGTGAGGACAGCCGGGTCGTGCACCGCCAGGCGGTCCGCACCCTGCTGGCCCAGGCCGACCCCGGCAACCCCCTGGACAGCCGCAACTGGCCCCGGTACGCGGAGCTGCTGCCCCACCTGGAGCCCTCGGGCGCGCTGAGCAGCGCCCAGCCGCGCGTCCAGGAGACCGTCCTGAACTGTCTGCGCTACTGCTACCGCAGCGGCGAGTACAAGGGCGGCCTGGACCTGGCCCGCCGCATCCGCGACCACTGGTCCCGGATCATGGACCCGCTGGCCCAGCCCATGCTCGACCTCACCACGCAGGAGAGCAACATCCTGCGGGCGAGCGGCAGGTTCCGCGACGCCTACGAACTCGACCGCTCCGTCCACCAGCGGCTGGGCACCGCCGAGCCGCGCAGCGAGCTGGCCGAACTGTCCACCAAGGGCGCCATGGCCGCCAGCCTGCGCCACCTGGGCCGCTACGACGAGGCACACGAACTCCAGCTGGAGGTCCTCGACGGCTACGGCAGACTGCTCGGACCGGACGAGGGCCTCGCCCTGATCGCCCGGCACAACCTGGGCGTCGGCCTGCGGCTGCTCGGCCGGTACCAGGACGGGTACGAACTCGATCTGGACACGCTCGCCAAGCGGGAGAACGTGCTGCGGGCCCGGCACATCAGCACACTCAACTCCGGTGGCGCCGTCGCGCACGACCTGCGGCTGCTCGGCAAGTACCGGGATGCGCTGGCCCGTCAGGAACCCGTGGTCCGGCTCCATCTGCAGGTGCTCGGCGCCCGGCATCCGCAGACCCTGTCGGCCCGCGGACAGCTGGTCATGTGCCGCCGCCGCGAGGGGGGCCACACACAGGACGTGGGGCCCGAGATGGCCAGCCTCCTCGACCAGCTGGCGCAGGTGCACGGCCGCGAGCACTACCGCACCCTGGCCTTCATCACCAACTACGGCAACTTCCTGCGGGAACACGGCGACCTCTCCCAGGCCCGGGAGCTGATCGACGAGGCCGAGGCCGGTTACCGGGCCCTGCTCGGCCCGGCCCACCCGGTCGCCACCGGCATGCTCTCCAACACCGGTCTCGTCATGCAGGCCGCCGGTGAACGCGCCGAGGCCATGTCGATGTTCGAGGCGTCCTTCGCGGGCCTCACCGCCACCCTCGGCGCCGACCACCCCTGGGTCCTCGGCTGCGCCCTCAACGCGGCCAGCGCCCGCAACCTGAACGGCCGGATCGCCGACGCCGTCGAGCTGAGCCGGGACACCCTGCGCCGGGCCCGGCACACGCTGGGGCACGAGCATCCGCTCACGCTCTCCTGCCAGGTGGCGCTCGCCGCCGACCTGCGGGCCGCCCGTGAACACGAGGAGGCCGGAAAGCTGGAGGACGACGGCCTCCTCGGCCTCACCCGCACCCTGGGCGCCCAGCACCCCCACACCATCTCCGCCCGCCAACGCACCCGCCCGTACTGGGACTTCGAGCCGTACCTGGGCTGAGCCGACGGCGCGACACAGGTACGGCAGCTGCAACCCCGACAGGTAGGCAAAGGGCCCGGCACCGAGTCGGAACTCGGCACCGGGCCCTTACATCTGGCGAACCGCCGGAGGCTTACGCCTCGAACACCTCGCGCACCAGCTGCTCCTGCTCAGCCTGGTGGCGCTTGGCGGAGCCCACCGCCGGGGACGAGCCGTGCGGGCGCGAGATGCGCCGCAGCCGCTCGCCGGCCGGGATGTCCGCGCCGACCGCCAGGTCGAGGTGGTCGATCAGGTTGAGCGCGATGAACGGCCAGGCACCCTGGTTCGCCGGCTCCTCCTGGGCCCACAGGTACTTCTCGACGTTCGGGTACTTGTTGACCTCCGCCTGGAGCTCGGCACCCGGCAGCGGGTACAGGCGCTCGACGCGGATGATCGCCGTGTCGGTGACGCCGCGCTTGGTGCGCTCGGCCTCCAGGTCGTAGTACAGCTTGCCGGCCACGAAGACGACCTTGCGGACCGCGGCCGGGTCCACTGCCGAGTCGCCGATGACGGGGCGGAACTGACCCGACGTGAACTCCTCCGTCTTCGACGCGGCGGCCTTGAGGCGCAGCATCGACTTCGGGGTGAAGACCACCAGCGGCTTGTGGTGCGGGTTGTGCACCTGCCACCGCAGGAGGTGGAAGTAGTTCGACGGGAGGGTCGGCATGGCGACCGTCATGTTGTTCTGGGCGCAGAGCTGGAGGAAGCGCTCGACGCGGGCCGAGGAGTGGTCCGGGCCCTGGCCCTCGTAGCCGTGGGGGAGGAGGAGCGTCACGCCGCTCGTCTGGCCCCACTTCTGCTCGGCCGCCGAGATGTACTCGTCGACCACCGTCTGCGCGCCGTTGACGAAGTCGCCGAACTGCGCCTCCCACATCACGAGCGCGTCGGGGCGGGCCAGCGAGTAGCCGTACTCGAAGCCCATGACCGCGTACTCGGACAGGAGGGAGTTGTAGACGTTGTAGCGCGCCTGGTCCTCGGCGAGGTACTGGAGCGGGGTGTACTCCTCGCCCGTCTCGCGGTCGATGAGGACCGCGTGACGCTGGCCGAAGGTGCCCCGCTGGGAGTCCTGGCCGGACAGGCGGACCGGGGTGCCCTCCAGCAGGAGGGAGCCGACCGCGAGGGTCTCGCCCATGCCCCAGTCGATCGTGCCGTCCTCGACCATCGTCGCCCGGCGCTGCAGCTGCGGCAGCAGACGCGGGTGCACGTGGAAGGAGTCGGGGATGTTGACCTGCGACTCGGCGATCCGCTTCACGACCTCCGCGGAGATCGCGGTCGGGACCGCGATCGGGAAGCCGTCCTGCGGCGCGTGGGCATCCCCGGCGGCCGGCTGGGACGTGGCCTCGCGAACCTCCGTGAAGACCTTCTCCAGCTGGCCCTGGTAGTCCTGCAGCGCCTGCTCGGCCTCTTCCACGGTGATGTCGCCGCGACCGATCAGGGACTCGGTGTACAGCTTGCGCACCGAGCGCTTCTTGTCGATCAGGTCGTACATCAGCGGCTGGGTGAAGGCCGGGTTGTCCGACTCGTTGTGACCGCGGCGGCGGTAGCAGATGAGGTCGATCACCACGTCCTTGTTGAACGCCTGGCGGAACTCGAACGCCAGGCGGGCAACGCGGACGACGGCCTCGGGGTCGTCGCCGTTCACGTGGAAGATCGGGGCCTCGATCATGCGGGCCACGTCCGTCGCGTACATGGAGGAACGCGAGGACTCGGGGGCCGCGGTGAAGCCGACCTGGTTGTTGATGACGATGTGGACCGTGCCGCCGGTGCGGTAGCCGCGCAGCTGCGACATGTTCAGGGTCTCGGCCACCACGCCCTGGCCCGCGAAGGCCGCGTCACCGTGCAGGGCGACCGGCAGGACCGTGAAGTCCGTACCGCCCTTGTTGATGATGTCCTGCTTGGCGCGGGAGATGCCCTCGATGACCGGGTCGACCGTCTCCAGGTGGGACGGGTTGGCGGCCAGGGAGACCGTGATCTGCTCGCCGTCCAGGCCCGTGAAGGTGCCCTCGGCGCCCAGGTGGTACTTCACGTCACCGGAGCCGTGCATCGACTTCGGGTCGAGGTTGCCCTCGAACTCGCGGAAGATCTGCGCGTACGACTTGCCGACGATGTTGGCGAGGACGTTCAGCCGGCCGCGGTGGGCCATGCCGATGACGACCTCGTCCAGGCGCGACTCGGCGGCGCTGTCGATGACCGCGTCCAGCAGCGGGATGACGGACTCGCCGCCCTCCAGGGAGAAGCGCTTCTGGCCGACGTACTTCGTCTGCAGGAAGGTCTCGAAGGCCTCGGCGGCGTTCAGCCGGCGCAGGATGCGCAGCTGCTCCTCACGCTCCGGCTTGGTGTGCGGGCGCTCGACGCGGTCCTGGATCCACTTGCGCTGCTTGGGGTCCTGGATGTGCATGAACTCGATGCCGATGGTGCGGCAGTACGAGTCGCGCAGCACGCCGAGGATGTCGCGCAGCTTCATCAGGGACTTGCCGGAGAAGCCGCCGACGGCGAACTCGCGCTCCAGGTCCCACAGGGTCAGGCCGTGCTCGGTGATGTCCAGGTCGGGGTGCTTGCGCTGGCGGTACTCCAGCGGGTCGGTGTCGGCCATGACGTGGCCGCGGACCCGGTAGGAGTGGATCAGCTCGAAGACCCGGGCGGCCTTGGTGACGTCGTCGTCGTGCGAGGCGTCGATGTCCTTGAGCCAGCGGACCGGCTCGTAGGGGATGCGCAGCGCCTCGAAGATGTCGTCGTAGAAGCCGCTCTCGCCGAGCAGCAGGTTCGCGACCTGGCGCAGGAACTCGCCGGAGGCGGCGCCCTGGATCACCCGGTGGTCGTAGGTCGACGTGAGCGTCATGACCTTCGAGATGCCGAGCTTGTTCAGGGTGTCCTGGCTGGTGCCCTGGAACTCCGCGGGGTAGTCCATGGAGCCGACGCCCATGATCACGGACTGGCCGGGCATCAGACGCGGGACCGAGTGGACGGTGCCGAGGCCGCCGGGGTTGGTCAGGGAGACCGTGACGCCGGTGAAGTCGTCCATCGTCAGCTTGTTGTCGCGAGCGCGACGGACGATGTCCTCGTAGGCCTGCCAGAACTCGAAGAAGTTCAGGGTCTCGGCCTTCTTGATCGCCGCGACGACCAGCTGGCGGTCGCCGTTGGGCTTGACCAGGTCGATGGCGAGGCCGAGGTTGACGTGGGCCGGCTTGACGAGGGTCGGCTTGCCGTCCTTCTCGCCGAACGACCAGTTCATCGACGGCATGGCCTTGATGGCCTGGACCATCGCGAAGCCGATCAGGTGCGTGAAGGAGATCTTCCCGCCCCGGGCGCGCTTCAGGTGGTTGTTGATGACGATCCGGTTGTCGAACAGCAGCTTCACCGGGACCGCGCGGACCGAGGTGGCCGTCGGCAGCTCCAGCGAGGCGTTCATGTTCTTCGCGACGGCCGCGGACGGACCGCGCAGCGTCACGTACTCCGGACCCTCGGGGGCCTCCGTGGCCGGGGCGGCCTTCGCCTTCGGCTGGGCCGGCGCCTGTGCGGGCGTCGCCGGCTTGGCCGGGGCGGGGGCCGCGGGCTGCGCCGCGGGGGCGGGGGCCGGAGCCGGGGCCGCAGCGGCGGCGGGCTTCGGAGCCGCGGGGGCGGGCGCCGGAGCGGCCGGGGCCGCGGGCGCGCTCGGGGCGGCAGGAGCCGTGGTGGTCCCTGCGGCCCCCGCGGCCGCAGTACCCGCCGCAGCCGCGGCGGCAGGAGCGCCCGGCTTGTAGTCGGCGAAGAAGTCCCACCAGGCACGGTCTACCGAATTCGGGTCCTGGAGGTACTGCTGATAGATCTCGTCGACGAGCCACTCGTTGGGACCGAACGCAGCAGCGGGGTTCTTCCCGGCTTGGTCGTCGGTCGAGATGCTCGAGTTACTGGGGGACTGTGGCGACACGGCGGCAACCGCCCTCTTCCGCTTCACAAGGTGATGGACAGCGGGAATAAAGGCTACGCCTCCATGGCCGGGAAGGTCAGGTCGAGCAAGGTCATCGTCGCGTAAGTCACATCAGAAATCTTGTTTCAGGGCTTGATATGGCGGGAAACAAGCGTGGTTCCGCATGTGGGCGAGGGTGTGCGGGATCACCGAGCGGGGCCCGGCGCGACTGAGTCGGATGCGCTGCGCGGGCCTGTCCCTGATCACACGTGTCCGACTGCGCGGACGCTCGTGGATCTTGTGGCTCCGCTTCGGACTTTACGTCAACTTGGGACGGAAGTCAGTCCCGGAAGAGTGACGATGATCCTGCAGCCCCGGTCGGATTCGGCCACACCGATTCGGCCGCCGTGCAGATCGACCGCCCACCGGGCGATCGCGAGGCCGAGCCCGGTGCCGCCGTCGCTGCCCGGACCGTGCGGCCGCATCACCGCACCGCGGTTGAACCGCTCGAACACCCGGTGCCAATCCGACCTGGGGATTCCGGGCCCCTCGTCCAGCACCTCCAGCTCCAGCGACTCCGGCTGCGGCCCGCGCCGCGCCTTCACGGTGACCCGCCCGTGCGCCGGGCTGTGCTTGACCGCGTTGTCGATCAGGTTGGCGACGACCTGGTGGATGCGCTCGGGGTCCGCGTGCGCGGTCAGCTCCGGCGGGGAGACGTCCAGGTGCAGGTGTACGTCCGTGCGCGTGTGGCTTCCGGAGCCGGAGGCGATGCCCGCGCGCGCGGAGGCGACCATGTTGGCCTCCTTCAGCACGCCCGAGAGGTATGGCCACACCTCGAAGCGGCGCAGCTTCAGCGGTACGACGCCGTTGTCGAGCCGGGAGAGGTCCAGCAGGGTCTCGACGAGCCGGCCGAGCCGCTCGGTCTGCTTCAGGGCCGTCCGCATGGTCTCCTGGTCGGCCTCGGTGACCCCGTCGACGATGTTCTCCAGCACCGCGCGCAGGCCCGCGATCGGGGTGCGCAGCTCGTGCGAGACGTTCGCCACCAGCTCCTTGCGCTGGCGGTCCTGGGCCTCCAGCTCGTCGGCCATGACGTTGATCGTCTGGGCCAGGTCGCCCAGCTCGTCCCGGCGGTTCTCGCGGACCCGGCGGGTGTAGTCGCCCTGCGAGATCGAGCGGGCCACCAGGTTCATCTCGTCCAGCGGCGAGGTGAGCGAATGGGCCACGAACTGCGTTATCAGCAGTGTGGCGATCATCGAGAAGACCGTGATGAAGCGCAGCTCCGTCTTGGTGTGCACCGCGATCATCGACAGACCGGTGGTGATCAGCACCGAGATGACGACCAGCGCGCCCAGCTTGGTCTTGATCGAGAACGGGCGTACGCCACCCCAGGGCTCCTCCCCGGGGCTCCTCCGTGCGGCCTCCCGCCCCTCGCTCATGGCGTCGGTGTCTCCAGCGCGTAGCCCACACCGTGCACGGTACGGATCCGCTCGGCGCCGATCTTCCGCCGCAGCGCCTTGATGTGGCTGTCCACGGTCCGTGTGCCCGAGGCGTCCGCCCAGTCCCACACCTCGGCCAGCAGCTGCTCCCGGGAGAGCACCGCGCGCGGGGTGTTCGCCAGGCACACCAGCAGGTCGAACTCGGTGGGCGTGAGGTGGACGTCCTCGGACTTCACCCGCACCCGGCGCTGCGCGTGGTCGATCTCCAGCTCGCCGAGGCGAAGGATGCCCGAGCGGGGCGTGGACGCGGCGATGGCCGCCCGCTCCACGCGCCGCAGCAGGACGTGCACCCGCGCGGCCAGCTCCCGCATGGAGAACGGCTTGGTCATGTAGTCGTCGGCGCCGACGCCGAGCCCGACCAGCATGTCCGTCTCGTCGTCCCGCGCGGTGAGCATCAGCACCGGCACCGGGCGCTGGGCCTGCACGCGCCGGCAGACCTCCAGGCCGTCGAAGCCGGGCAGCATGATGTCGAGGATCAGCAGGTCGGGCTGCCAGGCCTCGGCCGTGTCGACCGCCGCGGGGCCATCGGACGCGGTCTGCACGAGGAATCCCTCGGCGCGGAGCCGGGCCGCGATGGCATCGACGATCGTCGGGTCGTCCTCGACGACCAGCACCCGGCGCTGAGCGCCCTGGGTTGTCGTGGCCGCGCCGCTCTGGGAGGTGTGTGTCTGCTCCATCGCCCGCCCCTGTTGCTTTCCGGAACCCGTGGGGTGATCCCATGACTGCTATTGACGCTTGAATGATCGGCGTCAGGGCAGCACCCTACGGGGACTCACCGCGCCGTCGCTATCCAGGTCGGACGGCGAGGTGCACGGCGTCCGGAACGCCCCGGGCAACGGGGACCTCTTCGGTACGCACCTGACGGAACCCGGCATTCCACATGGTTCCTTCAAATTCCGGAGAGGGTTCTGCCGACCATACCGCGAGCACCCCGCCCGGCCTCAATACCCTTGCGCAGGCAGCGAGTCCGGCCGGTGAGTAGAGGCCGTCGTTGTCCTCGGTGACGGTCCAGCCGGGGCCGTTGTCGATGTCGAGACACAGGGCGTCGAACGTGTCTGATGTCTCATTGACGTAAGTGACGAGATCCGCCTCGACGATCTCGGTACGGGGATCGGCGAGGGCACCCGCGGAGACGGCCGACAGCGGACCCTCGCTCCGGTGCCAGTCGATGACGGCGGGCTCCCGTTCGACGACGGTGATCCGCCCCCACCTGTGGTGACCCGCCGCGGCGTGTGCGAGCGAGAATCCCACCCCCAGTCCGCCGATCAGCACGTCCGGTGCCGGGCGGCCGTCCAGGGCGTCGTACGCGGCGTCGATCAGCAGCCGCTCCGAGCGGCCGTCGGAGGTGTCCATCAGGAAGCAGCCGTTGGCGATGATCTGCAGCAGCGCGCCGTGTCTGCGCAGCACCACCTCGCCGTACGGGCCTTCGCGACGGTCCAGGACCACGGGTGTGTCGTAGGCGGCAGTCATACGTCCATCCTGCTCGAACAAGGCGTTGCGTTCATGGGAATTGACCGCGAACCGACGGGTAACGGGGGCTCTTGGTCGGGCCCGGCTGCCCCCGGCTGCCGCCGCACGCCGCCGCCGCGCGCCTCGCGCGCGCCGTCGGCCGTGCCTACGCTCGGAACGGACGCCCTCACCGGTCCGGCGCGGGCCGCGCACGGACATGGCGGCCTCGTCACACTGACCGGCGCGGCGGGCGCGGGCAAGACCCGCACCGCCGAGGAGGCCACCTCCCACGCCCCCGGCTTCCGCACCCTGTGGACCTGGTGCCCCCTGGAAACCGCCACCCGCCCCTTCCGCCCCTGGTCCCGCCTTCTCCGAGAACTGACCGCGGAGGACGCCGCGTGCGGCCGGGTGGTGGGGAGCGGGCTCCGGGTGAAGGGCGCGGTGCGGAGGTGTGGGCGCCGCGCCGAACTCTTCGTACGGTTCCTGCAGACCAACACCGCACCCGAGGGCCTGTTCACCGAGGACGTCTTCCTCGACCTGACGCTGCCCCAGTGGCGGCTGCAGACCTCGGGCCGGGACGCCCTCGTCGCGCTCCGCCGCCACAGCCACCCCGCCCTCGGCACCGTCCCGCGCCAGTGAGATGTCCGTCTACTGCACCGGCGACTGGTCCCCGGACATCCAGGCCGCGCACGCGAGGGAGGTGACCCTGCCTCGGCCCTGAGGGCGGCCGGGGGCGGACGCGTACGAAGCTTCTGAGGTTGCTGTGAATCCGCTCTCGCGTGGCGTCGGTCATAGACAGCGGCCTCGGGAACACGAAGTGTGGGGCGCGACGGAAGGAGCGCCTCAGCGTGGAACGGACCGTGACCGGCCCTCAGACGGCCGCGTCCCCGCTACCTGACGTCTCCGGCCTGCTCGACGGGGTCCCACGACAGCGCGAGCTGCCCGCCCGGGCTCCCGCCCCGACGCCGGCCCCGGCCGCGGCCCGTCCCTCGTTCCGCCCCTGGCACCTCCTGCCGACCCCCGCCGGCACCCCGTTCACCTTCGCCTACGCGGCCCTCCTCGCCCTCACCTCGCTGGTGGCGGCCTGGGCCGACCCCGCCCTGATGCACACGCTGTACCAGGACTCAAGCACCGACGTCGCCCACCTGGTGCGCACGCCGGTGCTGGTGCTGCTGGCGAGCGCGCTGTGGATCGCGGGCGGCATCGTGTCGCCGTACGCGGCCGCGTTCGTGCTGGTGCTCACCGCGCTGGAGCGGCGGATAGGCGGAGCCCGGGCGGCCTGCGTGTTCCTGGCGGGCCACGTCCTGGCCACGCTCGCGACAGAGGTCCCGGTGGGCCTCGCGGTCCTGTTCGGCCACCTCCCGGACACCTCCCTGCACCGCCTCGACTACGGCATCAGCTTCGGCGTCGCCGCCAGCATCGGCGCCCTGTCCGGCCTGCTCACCCCCTGGGTCCGCTGGCCCCTCCTCACCCTGGTCGCGAGCCAGCTCGTCAACGACCTGATCGCCTTCCAGGACCCGCTGACCAACTGGGGCCACCTGATCGCCCTCACACTCGGCATCGCGGGCTGGCCACTGGTCCGCCGCTGGCGCCTTCCGGCGGTTTCCCCGGTTTCCGTGTAGACGTTCGCCCGATGGCGTAGCGACCGGCTCCGAGGCCGGGGCGCTTTCTGACCGCAACACCCCACCCCCTCAGGCGCGACTGACACCCTCTCACCTGCAGAAACAGTCGCGTCAGCAAGCGATCGCTCACAGCGAACAACAACCCGGGAACAACAGCGGAGCGCCGTGCATTGAGTCGGCATAGCTCAAGTTGACTGCCTAAGGGGAGATCATGGCTGCTGAGTCCACGGCATTCACGCTCGTGTTGCCCGTGCTGCCGCTCGACGACGAGGTCGTGCTGCCCGGGATGGTGGTTCCGCTGGACCTGAGCGACGCCGAGGTGCGGGCCGCGGTGGAGGCCGCGCAGGCCGCCGCCCGGTCGGAGCCCGGGAAGCCCAAGGTTCTGCTGGTGCCGCGCATCGACGGCACGTACGCCAAGACCGGTGTGCTGGGCACCGTCGAGCAGGTCGGCCGGCTGGCCGACGGCGACCCGGGGGCCCTGATCCGCGGCCGCGGCCGGGTGCGGATCGGCGCGGGTACGACGGGTCCGGGCGCGGCGCTGTGGGTCGAGGGTGCGCGGGTCGACGAGACCGTGCCGGATCCGCTGCCCGGGCATGCCGCCGAACTGGTCAAGGAGTACAAGGCCCTTGCCACCAGCTGGCTGAAGAAGCGCGGCGCCTGGCAGGTCGTCGACCGCGTCCAGGCCATCGACGACGTCTCCGCGCTCGCCGACAACTCCGGTTACTCGCCCTTCCTCACCACCGAGCAGAAGGTCGAGCTGCTGGAGACCGCCGACCCGGTGGCCCGCCTCAGGCTCGCCGCGCAACAGCTGCGCGACCACCTCGCCGAGCAGGACGTGGCCGAGACCATCGCCAAGGACGTCCAGGAGGGCGTCGACAAGCAGCAGCGCGAGTTCCTGCTGAGGCGTCAGCTCGAGGCCGTCCGCAAGGAACTGCGCGAGCTGAACGGCGAACAGGACGGCGAGGAGTCCGACGACTACCGCGCCCGCGTGGAGGCCGCCGACCTGCCGGAGAAGGTCCGCGAGGCCGCTCTCAAGGAGGTCGACAAGCTGGAGCGGGCCTCCGACCAGTCGCCCGAGGGCTCGTGGATCCGCACCTGGCTGGACACCGTCCTGGAGATGCCGTGGAACGAGCGGACCGAGGACGCGTACGACATCCAGGGCGCCAAGGCGATCCTGGACGCCGAGCACGCGGGCCTGGAGGACGTCAAGGAGCGCATCACCGAGTACCTGGCGGTGCGTAAGCGGCGCGGTGAGCGCGGACTGGGTGTCATCGGCGGGCGGCGCGGCGGTGCCGTGCTGGCGCTGGTTGGGCCTCCTGGGGTCGGAAAGACCAGTTTGGGCGAAAGTGTCGCTCACGCCATGGGCCGTAAGTTCGTCCGTGTCGCCCTCGGTGGCGTCCGCGACGAGGCGGAGGTCCGCGGTCACCGGCGTACGTACGTCGGCGCGCTGCCCGGCCGTGTCGTGCGTGCCATCAAGGAGGCGGGGTCGATGAACCCCGTGGTCCTGCTGGACGAGATCGACAAGGTCGGCTCGGACTTCCGCGGCGACCCGGCGGCGGCGCTGCTGGAGGTGCTGGACCCGGCGCAGAACCACACCTTCCGGGACCACTACCTGGAGGTCGAACTGGACCTGTCCGACGTGGTCTTCCTCGCCACCGCCAACGTCCTGGAGGCCATCCCGGAGGCGCTCGCCGACCGTATGGAGATCGTCCGCCTGGACGGCTACACCGAGGACGAGAAGGTCGTCATCGCCCGTGACCACCTGCTCCCGCGCCAGCTGGAGCGGGCCGGCCTGGCCGAGGACGAGGTCACGATCGACGAGGGCGCGCTGCGCAAGCTCGCCGGTGAGTACACCCGCGAGGCGGGCGTGCGCACCCTGGAGCGGTCCATCGCACGGCTGCTGCGCAAGGTCGCGGCCCAGCACGAACTCGGCGAGCGGAAGCTGCCGTTCACCGTCCGGGACGAGGACCTGCGCGCCCTGATCGGGCGCCCGCACCACGTGCCCGAGTCCGCCCAGGACCCGGCCGAGCGCCGTACGTCCGTGCCCGGCGTGGCGACCGGCCTCGCGGTCACCGGAGCCGGCGGCGACGTCCTCTTCGTCGAGGCGTCCCTGGCCGACCCGGAGACGGGCGCGGCAGGGCTGACCCTGACCGGCCAGCTGGGCGACGTGATGAAGGAGTCGGCGCAGATCGCGCTGAGCTTCCTGCGCAGCCGCGGTGCCGAACTGGAGCTGCCGGTGGCCGATCTGAAGGACCGGGGCGTGCACATCCACTTCCCGGCGGGCGCGGTCCCGAAGGACGGCCCGAGCGCGGGCATCACGATGACCACCGCCCTCGCCTCCCTCCTCTCCGGCCGTCTGGTCCGCACGGACGTGGCGATGACCGGCGAGGTCTCGCTGACCGGCCGGGTGCTGCCCATCGGCGGGGTGAAGCAGAAGCTGCTCGCCGCCCACCGCGCCGGGGTGACCACCGTGATCATCCCCAAGCGCAACGAACCCGACCTGGACGACGTCCCGGCCGAGGTGCTGGACAAGCTCGACGTCCACGCCGTGACCGACGTCCGCCAGGTCCTGGAACTGGCGCTCGCGCCCGCCACGAGCGGCGCGGAGCCGGAGGTTCCGGTAGCGGCGTGACGGACGCTGCCGGATGAGGGAAGGCCCGGGTCCCGTGAGGGAGGCCCGGGCCTTCGCCATGCCATGAGCGGGCACACAGGTGGACAAGCGGGCAGATGGATCAACTGGATAGAATTCAGGCGTGAGTGGGCAGGTGGTGCAACCCTCCGGCCCGATCGGGACGGAGATCGCCGGCTACCGGGTGGAGCGCGAGCTGGGCCGCGGCGGCATGGCCGTCGTCTACTGCGCCACGGACCTGCGTCTCGGCCGCACGGTCGCCCTCAAACTCCTCGCGCCCGAGTACACCCGCAACGACTCCTTCCGCCGCCGCTTCCACCAGGAGTCGCGGATCGCCGCCGCCATCGACCACCCCCACATCGTGCCCGTCTTCGAGGCCGGCGAGACCGACGGGATCCTGTACATCGCGATGTGCTACGTCCACGGGCTGGACCTGCGCGCCGTGCTCGACCGCGACGGCCCGCTGCCCGTACCGGCCGCGCTGTGCATCGCCGCCCAGCTGGCGTCCGCGCTCGACGCCGCCCACGAGCACGATCTGGTGCACCGGGACGTCAAACCCGGCAACGTCCTGGTCGCCGAGGGCATCGACAGCGACCACCCGGAGCACGTCTACCTCACCGACTTCGGGCTGGCGAAGAAGTCCCTGTCGCTGACCGGGTTCACCACCGCGGGCGAGTTCGTCGGCACCCTCGACTACGTGGCGCCGGAGCGGGTCGCGGGCCGCCCCGTGGACGGCAGGTCCGACCTCTACAGCCTGGCCTGTGTCGTCTACGAGACCCTGGCGGGCGCCCCGCCCTTCCGGCGGGACGACGACCTGGAGCTGCTGTGGGCGCACCAGTACGACCCACCGCCCCTGCTGAGCGAGGAACGGCCCGGGATCCCGTCGGCCGCCGACGACATCCTGCAGAAGGCGCTGGCCAAGGCCCCGGACGACCGTTACGGCACCTGCCTGGAGTTCGTCTCGGCCCTGCGCGCCGCCCTGGCCGACTCCCGCCCGCAGCGCCGTACGCCCACGCTGGTGGACGCCCGTGCGGCCGGCACCCTCCCCGCCGCCGAGCCGGTGCCCGCCCCGCCCGCCTGGGCCGGCCCGGTCCTCAAGGGACCGGAGTCATAGGCGCCCGCCTAAATACCGGGCGTTTCCCTTCTCGTCAAGTCCCGAGTCCTCGGAACGTGACCCCGTTCTGGCATTCCGGCCTACTTGAAGCACGGCCCCACCGGAGAAACCGGAAACCGAAAAAGGGCCCTGAATCAAGTAGGAGAAAGTCATGAAGCGCACCAACGAGAACCGCGAGATCGTCCGTCCCAAGCGTGGGTTCCGTCTCTCGACGATCGTCGCCTCGGCCGTGGTCGTCGCCGGCGGAATCGTTCTCCCGGCCGCTGCGGCCTCGGCGAGCCCGATGCCGGCCTCGGCGACCGTGTCGATGGCGACCACGCACCACGACAAGAAGGACGAGCACCACAAGAAGGACCACCACAAGAAGGACCACAAGAAGAAGGACCACGGCAACGCCACCGGCGGTAAGGGCGGCAACGCCACGAGCAACGGCAAGGGTGATGCGACCGGCGGTAATGGCGGTAACGCCACGAGCAATGGCAAGGGTGATGCGACCGGTGGTGGCGGCGGTAACGCCACGAGCAATGGTGCCGGCGATGCGACCGGCGGTAATGGCGGTAACGCCACGAGCAATGGCAAGGGAGATGCGACCGGTGGTGGCGGCGGTAACGCCACGAGCAATGGTGCCGGCGACGCGACCGGCGGTAATGGCGGTAACGCCACGAGCAATGGCAAGGGAGATGCGACCGGTGGTGGCGGCGGTAACGCCACGAGCAATGGTGCCGGCGACGCGACCGGCGGTAACGGTGGCAACGCCACGAGCAACGGTGGCGGCGACGCGACCGGTGGTGGCGGCGGTAACGCCACGAGCAACGGTGGCGGGGACGCGACCGGCGGTAACGGTGGTGACGCCACTTCCAACTGAAGCCCACCTCACTGACAGCAGACAGTGAGCGACGGCGGACCCGGGTGGCGCGGTCGGCGACCGCGCCACCCGACCCCCGGCCACGAATCCCCCCGCAACCCCGACCCCCCTCACGAAACGGCACCCCTCATGACCCGCAACGTCCGCAAGAGCAGCCTGGCCGTGGCCGCCGCCTCCCTCCTCTTCCCCCTCGGCGCAGTCCTGATCCCCGCAGGCGCAGCCTTCGCCGCCCCCGCGTCGCACAGCGTGACGGCTTCCGAGTCGCACGACGACCACGGCAGCAAGGACCACAAGAAGCGCGACGGCCACCACAAGGACGACCACCACAAGAAGCACGGTGATCACGGGGACGGACACCACGGCGACCACGACACCTGCAGCGCCGGCAACGCCACGGGCGGCAACGGCGGCAACGGCACCGGCGGCGACGCCACGGTCTGCACGGCTCCGGGCGGTACGGGCACCGGCGGCTCCGGCGGCCGGGGCAGGGGCTCCTGCGGCGGCAAGGGGACGAACGGCCGCAACGGCACCGGCACCAACGGCAGCGACGGCCCGCCGTGCCCCGAGCACAAGCCGGACCCCTCGGGCGGGGACACCGGCGGCAGCACCACCACCCCGGAGTCGCCCACCCCGGAGCCCTCTCCGGCCGACCCCCCGGCCGATTCCGGACCCGCTGCGCCGAACCCCGGTCATGACAGCGGCGGCGGCACCGCCCCCGACGCGCCCGCCCCGCCGGACGTGGTCGTCAACTGAGCACAGCGAGACCCGGACAACTGAGCAGAGCGAGACCCGGACTGCCCCGCCCCTCCCGGCGGGGCAGCCCCATGTCAGAACCCGGTCAGTGACTGCTCCGCCCACACGGTCTTGCCGACCCGGTCGTGGCGGGTGCCCCAGCGCTTGGCGAGCTGGGCGACGAGCAGCAGGCCCCGGCCGCCCTCGTCGAAGATCCGGGCGCGCCGCATGTGCGGGGTGGTGCCGCTGGAGTCGTAGACCTCGCAGATCAGGGTGGAGTCCTGGTGGATGAGCCGGAGCTGGATGGGCGGGCGGCCGTAGCGGATGGCGTTGGTGACCAGTTCGCTGACCATCAGCTCGGTGGTGAAGGCGGCCTCGTCCAGCCCCCAGACGCTCAGCTGCTCGGTGGTGTGCTTGCGGGCCCGGGCCACCACGCTGGGGTCGCTGTCCAGCTCCCAGGCGGCGACCCGGTCGGCGTGCAGGGCCCGGGTGCGGGCGATGAGCAGGGCGATGTCGTCTTCGGGGCGGTGGCTCAGCAGCTCGGTCAGCACCCGGTCGCACACCGCGTCCAGGGTCGGCGAGGGGCGGCCGAGCGCGCTGAACAGCTTGTCCAGCGCCTCGTCGATGTCGTGGTCGCGGGCCTCGAGCAGCCCGTCGGTGTAGAGGGCGAGCAGGCTCCCTTCGGGCAGCTCGGTCTCGAAGGCCTCGAAGGGAAGCCCGCCGAGCCCCAGTGGCGGACCGGCGGGCACGTCGAGGAAGCGGACGGTGCCGTCCGGGGTCACCACGGCGGGCGGCGGATGGCCGGCCCGGGCGAGCGTGCACCGGCGCGAGACCGGGTCGTAGACCGCGTACAGACAGGTGGTGCCGATGCCCCCGGCGGTCTCGGCGGCCGGGTCGGCGCTGCCCTCGTCGGCGGCCAGCCGCAGGACCAGGTCGTCGAGGTGGGTGAGCAGCTCGTCGGCGGGCAGGTCGACGTCGGCCAGGGTGCGTACCGCGGTCCGCAGCCGGCCCATGGTGGCGGAGGCGCGGATGCCGTGGCCGACGACATCGCCGACGACCAGGGCGACCCGCGCCCCGGACAGCGGGATCACGTCGAACCAGTCGCCGCCCACACCGGCCCGGGTGGCGGCGGGCAGATACCGGGTGGCGATGTCCAGGGCCGCCTGGTCGGGCAGCGTGTGCGGGAGCAGGCTGCGCTGCAGGGACATGGTGGTGGTGCGCGCGCGGGAGTAACGGCGGGCGCTGTGCAGGCCGGTGGCCGCCTGAGCGGTGAGTTCCTCGGCGAGCCGCAGATCCTCCGGACCGAACGGGTCGGGGCGCCGGTGGCGGCCGAAGAGGGCCACCCCGAGCGTGGAGCCCTCGGCGAGCACCGGCACCAGCAGCAGTGCGTGCGTCCCGTACGCGCGCAGCCACGCGGCCGCCGGGTCCACGGCCGCCCACGCCGCGACCACCGGGTCCGAGGCGTCGTACAGGACGGAGTTGCCGGAGGCCAGGCAGTCCGCCGGGGGTGAACCCGGCTCGTAGGCGATCGCCTCGCCCACCCGGGCCCCGGACGCGCGTCCCTCGTCCTCCGGGAGGGCTCGCAGCGCGGCGCGGCGCAGGACCACCGGACCCGTGTCGGCGGCGCCGGCCGGGGTCCGCGGGGAGTCGAGCAGGTCCACGGCCATGAAGTCCGCGAGCCGGGGGACCGTGGCCTCGGCCAGGTCCTGCGCGGCGCGCGCGAGGTCGGGAACCGCACCCGCGTGGGCGCCGGTCTCGCCCTCGGTGCCCTGCCGGGCGGCGGTGTCCGGGGCGCGTCGGTGTGCGGCGAGGCAGACGGCGCGCACCCTGCCGGTCCCGTCCTTGAGCGGGGTCAGGACGGTGGGCCGGCCGAGGTCCGGGACCAGGTCGGTCTGCACCTCTCGGGCCTCGCCGGTCTCCAGTACCTGGCGCATCGTCCGGTCGGCCTCCTCGCTCGCCGGACCGGGCGCGATGTGCGGCAGGCGCAGCCCGCGCATCGCCGCCTCGGGCAGGGACAGGGCGCGTTCCAGGCGGCGGTTGGCGCGCATCAGGCGCTGCGCGGTGTCGAAGATCGCCAGCGGGAAGGGGGACTGGATGAACGTCCACTCCTCCAGCGGTTCGCCCCGGGGCGGCTGCGGCCGGTCCGCCACGGCGGTCACCACGAGCCAGTCGGTGGCCCCGGTGCCCGAGGTCCGGCGGTGGGCGAGGAGCCCCTGCTCCAGCCGCCGGCCGTCCCGGTGCCGCAGCGGCACGGTGCCGTTCCAGCGGTCCCGCCCGGCCAGGGTCCGCCGGGCCGCTCCGGCCTCGGCCGCGAGCAGCGCGGACGCGGGCCGTCCGACGACCTGAGAGGCCTCGTGGCCGAGCAGCCGCTGGGCGCCTTCGCTCCAGCCGGTCAGGATGCCCTGCTCATCGATGGTGGCCGTGGCCGTGTACGTCGACTGTCGCTCCATCGCCGCTCATCTCGCCCTTGCTCGGCAGGCTCCTCTCCTGACCAGCATGATCCCGGCCGGCGCGGAGCACCAACGCAGCGCACGGCGGCCGCCCCCGGGGAGACGGCCGCCGGATACGCACAGTGGGGGTCAGCCGTTGGCGAGTGCCACCACCCGGTCCAGGGCCCCATTGAACTTGTCGTGGTCCCCGACGGTCGGGCCGGAGGACGTGTACTGCCACATCGTGTAGTAGGACCAGCCCGCCGGCAGCGTCCCCGGGTCCGAGGCGTAGCGGGCGATCCACAGCGGGTTGTTCGTGGCGAAGCCGCCGTAGTTGCCGGTGCACTGGGTCCACCAGCTGGTGGCCGTGTAGATCACGGCGTCCCGGCCCGTCCGTGCCTTGTAGGTGTTCAGGAAGTCGGCGATCCAGCTGACCATCGCACTGGCGGACTTGCCGTAGCAGGCGGCGCCGTACGGGTTCCACTCGATGTCGAGCGCGCCGGGCAGGGTCTTGCCGTCGCGGGACCAGCCGCCGCCGTGGTCGACGAAGTAGTTCGCCTGGGTGGCGCCGCTCGTGGTGTCCGGGGTCGCGAAGTGGTACGCGCCGCGGATCATGCCGACGTTGTACGAGCCGTTGTACTGCTGCGCGAAGTAGGGGTTCGTGTAGTACGTGCCCTCCGTGGCCTTCGTGTAGGCCCAGCGCACGCCGCTGTTCCACAGGGTGCTCCAGGCGACGTTGCCCTGGTAGCCGGAGACGTCGACGCCCTCGGTCTGGGTGGCGTCACCGGTGGAGGGGGTGCCGTTCTGCCCGTCGTGGGCGAGGACTCCCATGCCCATGTACGCCGATCCGCGGCTGGGCGTGCTCGCGGCCTGGGCGGTGGTGAGGGGGAGGGCCAGGGAGAGGGCCGAGAGCAGGGCGGTGACGAGGACGGCGAGGGGACGCGGGCGGGGGGAACCGGGTCTGTGCACGGGCATGACGTGCCTCCGGGGAGTGAGGTGGGGGGACCGTGAAGTGACCGCTGATCGAAGTGACCGCTGATCCACTGGCGTGGGCATGCCATTGATTGCCTGCTGAAGAAGCTACGCACGTAGATGAGGCGTGGGAAGGGGGTCCGGAGGCTGCCGTTGGTCTACGCCTGCGAAATACTTACGGAGCTGCGGCAATGACGGCGTTTGACAGAAACTTTCAGGACAGCGAAACCGATCAGGGGTGCTGACGTGCATGAGGACGAAAACGGCGACGGACATCGGGTCACCGGCCAGGTGACACCGAGTGGTGCAGACCAGGAATTCCTGGCGCTGGAGCGCGAGTTGACCGTGCTGCTCAGGCGGGCCCGGGCCAACCAGGGCGAGATGGCCCGCGAGGTCCACCCCGACCTGGAGTCCTCCGCCTACGGCCTGCTCATCCGCCTCGACGAACTCGGCGGCCAGCGCGCCACCGAACTCGCCGCCTACATCGGCGTCGGCAAAGCCACCATGTCCCGCCAGCTGCGCGCCCTGGAGGAGCTGGGCCTGATCGCCCGCGAGCCCGACCCCGCCGACGGCCGCGCCTGGCTGGTGACCCTGACCGACGAGGGCCGCGGCCGCGTCGGCAAGGTCCGCGAGGCCCGTCGCGCCCGCTACGTCAGCCAGCTCGCCCACTGGGACCGCCGCGAGGTGGCCGAACTGGCCCGGCTGCTGCACCAGTTGAACACGGTCATGAAGAAGTAGCCGGCGCGGCCTACAGCTCGACGTACACCGCCGTCGCGTCGTCGTGTGTCTTGCTGCGGCCGAGGAACGCCCGCTCCTCCCGGTCCGCCGACTCCAGTTCCCGTACCCGGTCGACCAGGGAGCGGGTGCCCTCCTTGGCGACGAGGTCGAACAGGGCCGTCCAGTCGCCCTCGTGGAACTTCTCCGTCCAGCGGGTCGCGCCGTCCGTCAGCGCGGCCAGGGCCCGGACCTCGTGGCGGGGGAGGGTGCCGCTGACCGCGCGGGAGGCGACCGAGGGGTCGGCGGCGGCCGTGAAGAAGCCGCCCTCCTTGTTGCGCAGGTTGGCGTCGATCAGGGCGTCGGTGGCGAGGGCCGAGCGGGGCAGCCGGGCGAGCCGGTCGTCCAGGACCGGGGTGACCGTGCCGTCGGGGGACTGCACGAGCAGTACCGAGTCGGACAGCACCAGGTACTCCAGGGTCTCGGCGGACCAGCGGGTCAGGACCACCGTCGCCTGGGGTGTTCGCGGGTGAGAAAGCTCACAGGTGTGCGCGTGGGCCTCCGCGGTCCGGTGAATCGCCCACGAGAGAATCTCCGGGAGCGTCAGATCTGGGTCGGAAACGGTCAGTTCGGTCAGCGCGCCGCCGAGCCGCGCCGTGAACCAGGCGACGGAATGCAGACACCCCGTCCCGTCCCGCGGCGGCGTCACTCCGTCCAGCAAGATCACACAACCCCCCTGACCGGACGCGGGTAGTCCGACTCCCGCGAAGTCCTCGTTGGGGCGGGTCGCGTCGCCGGGTTCGGAAACCAGATCAGTGCGCATTCGGCCAGTCTGCACGACCCCTTCACAGACTTCGCCAAAGGCTGGCAAGCGCCGCCGAATTGGCACGGCACCGCAGGCCTGGCGCCTGTTTTGGGAGCAAATGACATACTCCGGGAAGGCGTGCTGGCGAATACTGCCAAAGCCTGCCGCGCGCGTCCAACCGGCCCGCCGCACAAGGGTCCCGCACACGCCACAGGAACTTGCCCGCCAACTCCCCTCCGATGTTCACTCCTTCGGGTGGCGGGTCAGGTGATGCGCGACCACTGCCCACCGGCGCTGGGAGGGTCGGGAACCGTACGAATCGGGTGTACGCACCACTTGGCATCGAGACCACGGGGCGCCATCCGGGCCCTTGGGTAGACGAGTTCAGGATTGCGAGCACCGGTGCAGAAGAAGCGGCCTCGGCGCACAGGCAGGCAGACGGCCCCCGAGGGGGTCGCCGAGCAGACCCCCGTGGGCACCGGCCGCCCCACTCATGTGCGCACCCGGCTGATCATCGCCGTGGCCGTGGTGGCCGCGGCCATCGCCGCGGCGGGGGCGCCCGCGCTGCTCACCGCCTCCCAGGACCTCAGCGACTCCCAGGACCTGGTGACGCTGGCCGCCCGCACCCAGGACGCGCTCGCGCTCGCCCACTCGCTCGCCGACGAACGCGACGAGGTCACCTCCTACATCGCCGCCGGCCGCCCCAAGGCCAAGGCGCCCTCCGAGCAGCGCAGCGCCCGCGTCGACCGCCAGGTCGAGGACCTGCGCGCCGACACCGACACCCCGGTCTCGCTGCGCACCGACCTCGACGCCATCGCGGCCGTCCGGCGCGCCGCCCTCACCGGCAAGACGAACGCGCTGCAGACCCACCAGGCGTACTCGGCCACCATCAGCGAACTGCACCGGCTCGCCGACGACCTGGCCGATCAGCTGCCCCCGCGGGCCGGCTCCGGCGCCTACTCCCTCGCCGAACTGGACTCCGCCGTCCAGCAGTCCGCGGCCGCCCGCGGCCTGCTGCTGGCCGCGCTGAACATCCCGTCCACCACCCAGACGCTGATCAGCCCCACCACCGGCCTGCCCACCACGACCACCACCACGACCGAGGCGGACCGCAAGCAGCGCGACGCGCTCACCGCCGCCGCCCAGCAGGCCCGGCTGCGGGCCGACGCGGCCCTCGCCGACTTCCGGGAGACGGCCCCCAAGGCGGCGGTGGCCTCGTACGACTCCACGGTCACCGGCCCCGAGGTCAACTCGGCGGAGAAGTACCTGGCCGCCCTCACCGACCAGCCGACGCTCACCGGCAGCGAGCCGGCCACCAGCACCAAGAAGCTGGACGCGGCCCTGTCCGCCCGCGTCGACCTGATGCGCGGTGCCGAGTCCGCCCTCTACGACCACCGCACCAAGGACCTCGCGGTGCTCCGGGACGACGACGTCACCGCCCTGGAGATCCGCGTCGCCGTCCTCGGCGCCCTGATGCTGGTCACCGTCGGCATCGCCACCGCCATGGCCCGCACCCTGACCCGCCCGCTGTCCGTCCTGCGCCGCGGCTCCGCCCGCCTGGCCGAGGCCGCGGACCCGGTCACCCAGGAACCGATCACCTTCACCGGCCGCAACGACGAGTTCGCCCAGGTCGTCCGCTCGGTCAACGCCCTGCACGCACACGCGGTCGCCCTGCACGAGCAGACCGCCGCCGCGCACGAGCGGGTCACCACCCTGGAGACCGACCGCAAGCACCTGGTGGGCCAGCGGCAGAAGATGGCCGACGCCCGCGAGGAACTGCGCGCCGAACTCGCCGACTCCGCCGCCCAGCTGGAGCGGCTGCGCGGCAGCATCGGCGGTACGTTCGTCAACCTCGCCCTGCGCACCCTGGGCCTGGTCGAGCGTCAGCTGGCGGTCATCGAGGGCCTGGAGGAGCGCGAGCAGGACCCCGAGCGGCTCGCCACCCTCTTCAAGCTCGACCACTTCGCCACGGTCATGCGCCGCCACAGCGAGAACCTCCTGGTCCTCGCCGGCACCGAGCACGTCCAGCAGCACCACGGCCCGGTCCCGCTGGTCGACGTGGTCCGCGCGGCGGTCAGCGAGATCGAACGCTACGAGCGCGTCCGCATCGCCGCGCTTCCCCCGCATGCGCACGTGGCGGGCTTCGCGGCCGACGACCTCTCCCACCTCCTCGCCGAACTCATGGAGAACGCCACCTCGTTCTCCCCGCCGGAGATGCCGGTCGAGGTCTCCGGATGGCTGCTCGAATCCGGCGAGGTCATGCTCTCGGTCCAGGACGAGGGCATCGGCCTGGCGGCCGACCGCCTCGACCGCCTGAACTCCCGCCTGACCGACTTCGACCCCGCCTCGCCGTACGACCAGGAGGGCGAGACCGGTCTCGGCCTCGGCCTGTACGTCGTGGCCCGCCTCGCCCACCGGCACGGCGTCCGCGTCCAGCTGCGCGAGCAGAAGCAGGGCGGAGTGGCGGCGGTCGTCGTCCTCCCCCAGCCCCTCCTCACCGAGGCCCCCACGGCAGCGGCCCCACCCTCGGACACCACACAGACCATCTCCTTCCCCGGCGCCACCGCCGAGGCCAACTCCAACGTCCTCCCGGCCCGCCCGAAGACCAAGGCCACGGACCCGCTGGTGGCACTGGCGGAGAAGGCGGTACGCGAGGCGGAGGAACCGGAGCCTGCGGCCGGCGAGACGTACGCGGGTGTGGCTGGCCCGGAGTCTGCGGCTGGGGAGGCGTACGCGGGTGTGGCTGGCCCGGAGTCTGCGGCCGGCGAGGCGTACGCGGGTGCGGCTGGGCCGGAGTCTGCGGCTGGGGAGGCGTACGCGGGTGCGGCTGGGCCGGAGTCTGCGGCCGGCGAGACGTACGCGGGTGCGGCTGGCCCGGAGTCTGCGGCTGGGGAGGCGTACGCGGGTGTGACCGACCCGGAGCCTGCGCCCGTCGGGACGCTCGCGGGTGCGGCCGACCCGGAGCCTGGGACCGTGGAGACTCACGGGCGGGCGGACGCGGTCGAGCCGAGCGCGGCCGGGTCGGCGACCCGGCCGAAGGCGCCGGCGGAGACCTTCGCCGAGACGACGATGGAGCTGCTGCTCCCGGACCTGACGGCGGACCCGACGACGGACCCCGCGGCGGAGTTCAGGACGGATCCCGCGGTCGCCGACGGCGAGGACGCCCCACCGGGGCCACCCGCACCCGACGACGAAAGCCGCGCGGGTGGTGCGGGTGGGAACGACGACGCCGATGGCGAAGCCGAGGCGCTCACCAGCAAGGGCCTCCCCAAGCGCACACCCCGGATCACCGCACCCGCCCACACCCCACGTCAGCGGACCAGCACTGTGGACGCCGAAGCCCTCCGCAGGAGACTCGGCGGCTTCCGCCAGGGAGCACAGGCCGGCTACAGGGACGTAGAGGCAGAGATCGCAGAACGTACCGAAGAGACCACGGGGGGCACAGTCGAGGAGGCAAGCAGTTGACCGCGCCCAGTACCTTCGGACTGAGCAGTGAGGCCCGCAACCTGCACTGGCTGCTGACCAACCTGGTCGAGGAAGTCCCCGGCATCCAGTCCGTCGCCGTGGTCTCCTCGGACGGCCTGCTGCTCCTCTCGTCCGACCCCGGCCACACCGAGCAGTCCCGCCAGAAGGTCAAGACGAAGGGCCCCAAGGGCTCCTCCGCCGACCTCGCCACCATCGTCTCCGGCATCGGCAGCCTCACCGTCGGCGCCGCCAGGCTCATGGAGTTCGGCGGGGTCAAGCACACGATGATCGCGATGGACGAGGGCAGCCTGTTCGTGATGTCGATCAGCGACGGCTCGCTGCTCGGCGTGCACGGCTCCGCCGAGTGCGACATGAGCGTGGTGGCGTACCACATGGCCCTCTTCGTCGGCCGCGCCGGCCACGTCCTGACCCCCGAACTCCGCAGCGAGCTACGGAAATCCCTGGAGGCCGAGTCGACCGGGAGCGCCCAGTGAGCGGCACAGCGAAGAAGCAGCAACTCCCCGTCCGCGGCGGCGACCGCAAACCCGCCCGCGTCCGTCCCTACTCGCTCACCGGCGGCCGTACCCGCTTCGGCCACGTCCTCCTGGTGGAGACCTTCGTGGCCGCCCTGGAGGCCCCCGAGGAGCGCAGGGAGCTGACCAGTGCGCCGCTCTCCGCCCGGGTCATGCCGGAGATGCGGGCCATAGTCGAACTGTGCCGCCGTATGCGCACGGTGGCCGAGATCGCCGCGCTGCTGAGGATGCCGCTCGGCGTGGTCCGCGTCCTGCTGAGCGACCTCGCGGACCAGGGAAAGATCCGTGTGTACGGCACCGGAACCGGTCACGGCACCGGCCGTCCGGACCGCGTCCTGCTGGAAAGGGTGCTGAGTGGACTCCGCCGTCTCTGACGTCACCGGCGTCACCCCCCTCGTCGCCGGGTTCGCCGAGCCCGACGAGGATCTGAAGGCCTGGCAGAAGGACCGGGACCGGCCCCCCATCGCCACGAAGATCGTGGTCGCGGGCGGCTTCGGCGTCGGCAAGACCACGCTGGTCACGACCGTCTCGGAGATCACGCCGCTGCAGACCGAGGCGCTGATGACCGAGGCGAGCGTGGGCACCGACGACCTCTCCGCCACGCCCGGCAAGCTGACCACCACGGTGGCCATGGACTACGGCCGCCTCACGCTCGACGACGACCTGGTGCTCTACCTGTTCGGCACGCCGGGCCAGCAGCGGTTCTGGTTCATGTGGGACGACCTGGTGCGCGGCGCGATCGGCGCCGTCGTGCTGGCCGACACCCGCCGCCTGAAGGACTGCTTCCCCGCACTGGACTACTTCGAGAGCTGCGGACTGCCGTACGTCGTCGCGGTCAACCACTTCGACGACAGCGAGCTGTTCGAGCCGGAGGACGTGCGCGAGGCCCTGACGATCCCCGCGCACATCCCTGTCATGATCATGGACGCGCGGCGCCGGATCTCGGTGATCGAGACCCTCCTGGCCCTGGTGGGCCACGCGCTGGACGAAACCCCCGAGTAGTCCCCAGCCCCCGTAGGAGACACACCCGCATGCGGAAGATACTCGTCGTCGGAGCCGGCCAGTCCGGACTCCAGCTCGCCCTCGGCCTGCAGTCGCACGGCTACGAGGTCACCCTGATGTCGAACCGGACCGCGGACGAGATCCGCTCCGGCCGGGTCATGTCGACGCAGTGCATGTTCGACACGGCACTGCAGCACGAGCGCGATCTCCAGCTGAACTTCTGGGAGTCCCAGGCCCCGAAGATCGAAGGACTCGGCGTCTCGGTCGCGGCCCCCGGCTCGCACGACCCCGGTCCGACCCAGCGGGCGATCGACTGGGTGGGCCGGCTCGACGGGTACGCCCAGTCGGTCGACCAGCGGGTGAAGATGGCCGGCTGGATGGAGACCTTCGCCCAGCGCGGCGGCCAGCTGGTCATCCACGGCGCGGCGGTCGGCGACCTCGACTACTTCTCCCGCACCTACGACCTCGTCCTGGTCGCGGCGGGCAAGGGCGAGCTGGTCTCGATGTTCGCCCGCGACCCGGAGCGCTCCCCGTACACCGAGCCCCAGCGCGCGCTGGCCGTCGCGTACGTCCACGGCCTCGGCCCCCGCCCCGAGCACCCGGAGTACGACGCGGTCCGCTGCAACCTGGTCCCCGGCGTCGGCGAACTCTTCATCATGCCGACGCTCACCACCTCCGGCCGCGCCGACATCCTGTTCTGGGAGGGCATACCCGGCGGCCCGCTCGACGTCTTCAACGGCGTCAAGGACCCGGCGGAGCACCTCTCCCTGACCCTGGAACTCATGGAGAAGTTCACTCCCTGGGAGTACGCGCGGGCCACGAAGGTCGAACTGACCGACGCCGGTGGCACGTTGGCCGGCCGCTACGCCCCGACGGTCCGCAACCCCATCGGCCGTCTTCCCTCCGGCGGTCTGGTCCTCGGCGTGGCCGACGTGGTCGTCGCCAACGACCCGATCACCGGTCAGGGCTCCAACTCCGCGTCCAAGTGCGCGGCCGCGTACCTCGCCTCGATCCTGGAGCGGGAGGACAAGCCGTTCGACGAGGAGTGGATGCGCAGTACTTTTGACCGGTACTGGGCGACCGCCTCGCATGTCACCAAGTGGACCAACGCCATGCTGGCCCCGCCGCCGGAGCACATCCTGAACCTCATCGGCGCGGCCGGCCAGCTGCCACCGGTGGCGAATCGATTCGCCAACGCGTTCAACGACCCGGCCGACTTCGAGGACTTCTTCTACGAGCCGGAGAAGACCGAGGCTTACCTGGCCTCGGTCGCCGGAGCCTGACAGGGCTCTGACCAGCGATCCGACCGTTGTTACTGCTCGTTGTCGGTCGTTGTCGGCTGCCCTGGGACGGCCCGGAGACGGCCCCGGTTGTGCTGCCGGGGCCGTCTCCGCATGTTCGCCGCTCGCTGCCGCGTGAACTACGGCTCACCCCACTCGGGGACGCACATCATGCCGACTGGGTCCCAGTAGGTCGCGATTCAGCCTTCGAAGACGAACAGCGGTTTGGCGCCGTGCGCGGGTGCTTCGGCGAACGCGATGGCCTCAGTGAAGCGTTCGAGCGGGAAAGGCCGGCCTTGGGGGATGCTCAGCACTGCGTCAGCGACGAGACTGCGCACCTCGGACAGCGCGCGCAGCGCATCCTCGGGTGAAGCAGTGCCGAACCAGCGGTTCAGCCAGAAGCCACGGACTGCTTTGGCCTCGTAGATGACCGAGCGTGCCTGCAGCGGGATCGTCAGCGCTGCCGGGTCGGTCTGCCGATGGGTGGAGAGCGCGCCGTAGACCACGACCTCTCCTCCCGGAGCCAGTGCCTGGGACACCTGGGCACCCACGTCGCCCGCGACACAGTCGGTGGCCTTGCGCACGCCGGCCGGTCCTGCAATGTCGGCCACACGCTGCACCAGGTCCTCGTCCTCGGTGCAAATGACCTCGTCACCACCGAGCGCTTTGATCTCCTCCACGGCAGCGCGCCGCCGCACGACATTGATCGTGCGAATACCCAGATGCCTGGCCAGCTGAATGACGAGCCGGCCGACGGTGGAGCCAGCGGCCGTCTGCAACAACCATTCACCCGGCTGTACGTCGAGTTCGCGAGTCACCAGGAGCAGCGCGGTCAACGGGTTGACGGCGAGTTGACAGGCGCTGGAGTCGCTCAGACGGTCGGGGACCGGCAGGAGCCTTCGTACATCGGCGACAAGGTATTCCTGCCAAGTACCGGCCACCTTCGGCCCGGGTACCGCCGGGACGGCAACGGCCACCACGCGCTCGCCGATCTCCAGTCCCTCGGTATCCGGGCCCAGGGCCTCAATACGGCCCACGCATTCCATGTGACCCCCGACAGTGGGAAACTCGGGGGAGAAACCGTAGCGGCCACGCAGCACATGCAGATCACTGGCGTGAATCGGAGTCGCCTTCACGCGGATCAACGCCTGACCGGCCTCCGGAGTGGGAACAGGCCGGGATTCCAGCCGCAGGACATCGGCCGGCTCGCCAACCATTCCGGCTACGAGCGCGCGCATGAATTGTGGCATGAGTGACCTCGTCTCTCAGCGCCCGGCGAACCCGGCGGGCGTTCTGGACCTGCAATCCAGCCTCCGACGCCGAAGAACGCCGGAGAAGACTCAGGCTTACTTGGGTTCCGTGGCCTGATCGGGTCGTACGGCGCCAAGTACTGGATAGGACGCCAGGGGGGAGAGCTTCACCTTCTCGCCAGGTCTTGGCGCCTGTACGACCTTTCCGTCCCCTACGTACATCGCCACGTGCGTCGCCTCGGGGAAGTAGACGACCAGGTCTCCGGGGCGCAGGTCGGTCAGTGGGATCCGCTTCAGTCGGGCCCACTGCTCCTGGCTGGTGCGGGGGATGGGGGTGCCAGCGTGGCCCCAGGCCTGGGAGGTGAGGCCCGAGCAGTCGTACGACTTCGGGCCCGTCGCTCCCCACTGGTACGGCTTGCCGATCTGGTCCATGGCGTAGCGGACCGCCCGCTCGCCCCCGGCCGAGGATGGGGCCGCGGCCTTGCCGAGGGCGCCCGAGGTGACGAGCTTGTCCTGGGCCGCGGTGACTCCCTGCTGTTCCAACCGGGCGATCGCGCTGAGCTGTTCCGGGGTGAGGGAGGCGAGGAGCCGTTCGACGTCGGCGAGCTTGGCCGTCACGTCGTCGCGCTGCTTCTTCTGCCGCGCGGCGAGGGTCTGCCGGGTGTCCAGGGCCTTGCGGGCCGCCCTGGCCAGTGCGTCCTTCCTCCTCTCGGTCCCGGTCAGCCGGTCCACCGTCTCGGCGCGCTCGCGAGCCAGCTGTCCGATGACATGGCCCTCGTCCAGCGCGTGCTGCGGGTCGGGCGCGAGCAGCAGGCGGAGGTAGGGGGAGAGGTCGCTGCGGTTCTGGTACTGCTCCCGGGCCAGGCGGCCGGCGTCGATCCGGCTGCCCTGCAGGGCGAGCCGCGCGCGGGCGAGTTCGCCGTCGAGGCGGTCCACCTCGGCCTGCTGTTTCGTGAGCTGCTCCGCCGTGGCGTTGTAGGTCTCGGTGGCCTGTTCGGTCTGCCGGTACAGCCGCTGAAGGTCCGTCAGCAGCTCGGAGACGGGCCGCTGAGGGTCGGGCGCGGCCACCGCGGGTACGGGCGCGAGGACGGCCTGGGCCGCCACCGCGGCCGTACAGGCCAGGCGCAGAAGCACTCCTGACACGTCATCACCTCCGATGCGGTACGGGCGGGCCTTCCGCCTGGTGCCGCACGGCGATAATCAGACATGTAGGGAGATGTGTGTGCCCTGCCTACGCGGTTCGGCGCAACCCTGTCACCCGGTCGCGTCATCCGGCTTGCCGGACGGGCCGTCGTCCGGCTTGGACCAGGGCCACCTGACCTTGCCGCCCAGCCTGCCCTCGGGGTCGTACTGGTACTTCCACCCCCGCACCACGCCGATCTTGCTGTGCCCCCTCGGCACGCGGCGGTAGACCAGCACGGTGGGCGGGCCGCCGGCCGCGTCCGGGACGGGGATGCGGTACGTCTTCGGAGGGTGGCCGGTCATGCCCAGCAGGACGGGGAGCACGCGCCCGTCCATGGGGCCGCCCTCGAAGGGGGTGTCCTGACTCTTCACGGTGTCAGTCTCGGCCATCCTCGGCGAGCGCGCCGACGAGGGCCGCCGTCTGCGGGTCGCGTCCCGCGGTCACCGTGAGGACCGCCACGAACTGCTCGACCAGCCAGGCCCGCAGCTCCTCGACCGGGGGTTGCTTGTCCTCGTCCAGCCAGATCAGGGAGGCCGCCTCCACCGCGGTGATCCACATCCGGACGGTCATGCGCAGCCGCGGGCCCGGGGCGGTGACGCCGAGGTGGCTGAAGATGTGCTCGGCCGCCGCCCGGCGCACCCCGTCCACTATGGCGGTCGTCCGGGACGTCTCCACCACGCTGCCGCCCTGGAGCAGCGCGCTGAAGCCGGTGTCGTGCTCGTCCACGAAGGCCAGATAGCGGTCGAGGGCCCGGGACAGGCGGGGGAGCAGGGGGCCGTGCAGGGGTTCGTCGAAGCACAGCCGCAGTTCCTCGGCGGCGGATCGCAGCGCGGCCTCGTACAGCTGCTGTTTCCCGCCGGGGAAGTACCGGTACACCAGGGGCCGTGAGACTCCGGCCGCCTCGGCCACGTCGTCCAGCGAGACGTCCTCGGGGGCGCGGTGCGCGAAGAGGGAGAGCGCGGCGTCGAGGAGCTGACTTCGTCGCTCCTCGACGCTCAACCTGCGGTAGGCCGGGACGGTGGGGGTCATGGGGCTCAGGGTAGTCGTCCCGGGTGCGGGTGCGTGGGGGCTGATCGCGCCCACGCGGCGGAGCCGCATATCGATACAGCCCCGCGCCCCTCGAGTCAGGACACTTCACCTACGCCAGCAAGCCCGACGACCTCCACAGCCGCCGCCCCACCCCCCGCAGCACCCCGATGTCGTCCAGGAAGTCCGTCAACCGCTTCGCCCCCGTCTGCATGACCTCCCGCCGATGCCCGCTGGCCTTCACCTGCGCCATCGCCTCCCGCTTGTCCAGTCCCACGTTCGAGTAGACCTCGGGATTGATGAACGCGACCGAGAACACCCGCGCGAACTCGCCCGAGGTGACCCGGGTGAACTCCTGGGACCACTTCGGGGCCGTCAGCATCTGGCGGCGCAGTTCCTCGCGGGCGTAGCGGACGTGCCGGGCCTCCTCGACCACGTGGATGCGGGTGACACCCCGGATCAGCGGCTGCACCCGCTCGTCCGGGAACGTCAGCCGCTGCATCCAGTCCAGCACCTCCTCGCCGAGCAGCGTGGCCGTGAAGGAGCCGGGGGTCGTGGAGATGGTCTTGAACACGCGGCCGAGGTTCTGGTGCGCCCGGCTCACCGGGTACCAGGGGGCGTCACCCCGCGCGATCAGCCGCGCGAACATCTTCGAGTGCCGGCACTCGTCCTCGATCTCGGTGAGGGCGTACCGGACGTGTGCGCTCGTCGCCGCCTTGTCGTAGATGTGCCGGACGAGCAGCTGCATGAGGATGAGCTCGAACCATATGCCGAGCGAGGCCAGCGCCGCGGCCTCGTGCTGGGAGAGCAGGATCCGCTGCTCCTCGCCCATCCGCTGCCACAAAGGCGTGTCGTAGAGCGAGACCAGCTCCGGCGGCCAGAACCACTTTCCCTCTTCGAAGGGCGCGTCCCAGTCCAGCTCCTTGTCCGGGTCGAAGGAGTGCTTGGCGGAAGAGACGAGCAGCCGTTCGGCCACCTGTTCCCGGTCCTTCAGCAGGCCGAGTGCGTCGCGCAGCCCGTCGAGCGCGTCCGCTTCCGTCAGGGTCGTCATGGCTCTTTCACCTCGTTACCCGGGGTACGTCGTCGGCTCTTATGAGACTGCCTGTCAGCAAGGTCGTCAATCCCCCGCGCGTGACTTGTTGACTCGGCGTCTACGTGTGAGCCTGCGGGGTATGCCGACCCATGACCTGTACACGAACGACCCCGGCGACTCCCCCTGGCAGGTGCCCGCCAGTGGCGCGGCCCGGTTCAGCTGGGAGTACGACGAGGGCCGGGACCGCCTGCTCGCCCTGTACCAGAAGGGCAAGGACAAGCAGTGGGACGGGCAGACGCGCATCGACTGGGAGCTGGAGGTCGACCCGCACGACCCGCTCGGCACCCCCGAGGAGTCGATGTCGCTGTACGGCACCCCGTACTGGGCCAAGCTCACCGACAAGGACAAGGGTGAGCTGCGGCGGCACTACGCGTCCTGGCAGTTCAGCCAGTTCCTGCACGGCGAGCAGGGCGCGATGATCTGCGCGGCGCGGATCGTGGAGTCGGTGCCCGACATGGACGCCAAGTTCTACTCGGCGACCCAGACGATGGACGAGGCCCGGCACGCCGAGATCTACGCCCGCTTCCTGCACGAGAAGATCGGGATGGTCTACCCGATCAACGACAACCTCCAGTCGCTGCTCGGCGACACCCTCCGCGACAGCCGCTGGGACATGCCCTACCTCGGGATGCAGGTCCTCATCGAGGGGCTCGCCCTCGCCGCCTTCGGCATGATCCGGGACACCACCAACAAGCCCCTGCCCAAGCAGATACTGGCCTACATCATGCAGGACGAGGCCCGGCACGTGGCCTTCGGGCGGATGGCCCTGCGCGACTACTACAAGCAGCTCACGGACGCCGAACTGCGCGAGCGCGAGGAGTTCGTCATCGAGGGCTGCTATCTGATGCGCGACCGGCTGCGCGGCATCGAGGTGCTGGAGAACTTCGGCATCCCCAGGGCCGAGGCCGAGCGGATCAGCGCGGACTCCGAGTTCCTGCAGCTCTTCCGCCGGCTGCTGTTCAGCCGCATCGTGCCCTGCGTCAAGGACATCGGCCTGTGGGGCAAGCGGCTCCAGCAGGCCTATGTCGACATGGGGGTGTTCGAGATGGGCGACTCCAACCTGGACCTGCTGATGGCCCAGGACGAGGAGATCGCCGAGCGGCTGGACGCGGAACGTTTCGCCGCGGAGGAGCGGGAGCGGGTGGCCGAGGTCCAGAAGGCGATCGAGTCGGGGGCGGGCGGGGTCTGAACCGCTCGCCCGGGTGCAGTAGCGTTCTGGCGTGTCCATGCCTCCGCCGCCGCAGCAGCCGCAGTACCCGCACCAGCCCCAGCAGCCGCAGTACCCGTACGGGCAGCAGCCGCCGCAGGCTCCACCGCCTCCGGGGCCGTACGGCTCCCCGTACCCCCAGCAGCAGCCGTACCCTCCGCAGCCCTACCCCCAGCAGCCGTACCCCCAGCAGCCGTACCCCGGCTGGGGCGCGCCGCCCATGGGTCCGCCGCCGAAGAAGCGCGGGGTCGGTCTGGCGCTGGGGATCGTGGGCGGGGTCGTCGGTCTGTCCGTGCTCGGTTCCGTCGGCGGGTTCGGGGCGCTGCTCGGGACCGACTTCCCCACGGCCGAGAACAAGCTCACCCTGCCCCACGAGCTGGTGGACGGGAAGTACACACTCGCCCAGGACCTCTCCGACACCGAGGGGCAGAAGGTCGAGGACGAGGCCGACGGCGCCTGGGACGCCAAGGACGTCCACGCCCTGGTCGGCCGCTACAGCCCGGGCGGCGACGACTCCAAGGGCATGCTGCTGGTGTCGAGCATGTACGGCCGGTTCAAGAACGAGGACGACGTCCGGAGCAACATGCTCAAGGGGGCCACTGACGCCGAGGGCGTGACGGTGGTCGAACCCGAGAAGGACGTCACCCCGGCCGGCTCGGACGTCACCATCAGCTGCGAGGTGCTCACCCAGAAGCAGTCCACGCTGACCCTCACCTACCCGGTCTGCGCCTGGGCGGACGGCAACACGGCGGCCGTGATCGGCGAGGTCGACCTGGCGCTCAAGGACACCGCCGACGTGGACCTCAAGGCCGCCGCCCGCAACACGGTCAAGGTCCGCGACGAGATGATCAAGCCGATCGGCTGACCGCCACCGCCTCCTGCGCCGGGAACGACGTCCGCAGCGTGAAGGCGTACGGCGTCGGGCCGTGCTCCCTCAGATGCAGCAGCCGCTCCTCCGCCTCGGCGACGGTCGGGCGGTGGCCGGCGGGAACCCACCACAGGGCGGCCATCGCCTCGGAGACACGCTCGAACCATTCGCGGCGCCGGGCCAGCAACTCGCGGTGCTGTCCCTGGTACATGAACGCGGTCAGCGTGTCGGTGTTCCGCCACACCGACATGTTGATGATCAGCCACTCGTTGCCGAAGACGGCGATGTCGGTCGCGTTGCCGTCGTCGCTCTGCAGCCGCCAGACGAACCCGTCCGAGGCGTCCGCCACGGCGTTGACCGGGTCGAGCGCGTCGACGAAGTCCTTCAACTCGGGGGAGTCCAACGGGAACTTGAGGCGGGCGATGTTGACCTGGGCGAGTTCGTGGGCGACCGGCGCATGCGTCATGACCGAACGGTAGGTCGGCGGCCCCGGCCGCGGCACCCCCCGTCTCACAACCCGAGAACCGCCCGCATCACCTCCCGTGCGATCGGTGCCGCGTCCCCGCCGCCGCTGATCTCGCCCCGGTCCGCCGAGGCGTCCTCGACCACCACCGCGACCGCGACCTTCGGTTCCAGGTCGGCGTCGGCCTGCGCCCAGGAGACGAACCAGGCGTACGGCACACCGGAGTTGCCGATGCCGTGCTGGGCGGTACCGGTCTTGCCGCCGACGACGGCGCCGGGAATCGCCGCGTTGGTGCCGGTGCCGTCCGTGACGACATCGGTCATCAGCTCCCTCAGCCGCACGGCCGTGGACGGGCGCATCACCTGACGGTCGGGCCGCATCCCGCCGCCCGCGAGCGTCTCGCCGCCCTGACGGGTGGTCCGCTCCACCAGGTACGGCGTCCGCAGCCGGCCGCCGTTGGCGACGGCCGCCGCGACCATCGCCATCTGCAGCGGCGTGGCCCGGGTGTTGTACTGCCCGATCGAGGACAGGGCGAGCTGCGCCCGGTCCACATGGGTGTCGAAGGTGCTGGGGGAGACCTCGAAGGGGACGCGCAGCCGGGTGTCGTTGAAGCCGAACGCCTGGGCCGTGGCCGACATGTCCGCCACCCCGACATCCACGCCCAGCTTGGCGAACACCGTGTTGCACGACCACTCGAAGGCCTCCCGCAGCGAGGCGTCCGCGCAGCCGTCGCCCTCGTTGGTCAGCCGGGTCCTGGTCCCGGGCAGCCGGTAGGGGTCGGGGGAGTCGGTGGACGCGTCCAGGTCCGTGACCACGCCCGCGTCCAGCGCCGCCGCCGCGGTGACCACCTTGAACGTCGACCCCGGCGGATAGGTCTGCCGTACCGCCCGGTTGAGCATCGGCTTCTCCGGGTCGTGGTTGAGCCGCGCCCACGCCGCGGCCGTCGCCTCGCTGTTGCCGGACAGGGCGGCGGGGTCGTACGACGGGGTCGACACCAGCGCCAGGATGCGGCCCGTGGCCGGCTCGATCGCGGCCACCGCGCCCCGGCGCCCGTGCAGCCCCTGGTACGCCGCCTGCTGCGCGACCCCGTCCAGGGTGGTGACGACGTCCCCGCCCGGGGTGGACCCCCGCGTCACGTCGTTCCACAGCGGGAACGGCGACAGCATCGGGTCCGTGCCGGAGAGCACCCCGTCCTCCGCGTGCTCCAGGAACGTGCTGCCGTACATCTGCGAGGCGAAGCCGGTGACCGGCGCGTACAACGGGCCGTCCCGGTAGGTGCGTTCGTAGCGCAGCTGCTCGCCGGTGTCATTGGAGCCGGTGACCGGCTCGCCGCCGACCAGGATGTCGCCGCGCGGCTGCTGGTAACGGGCGATCGTGGGGCGGCGGTTGGCCGGGTTGGCGTCGTAGGAACCCGCCTGGACCACCTGCACCCGGGCGGCGTTGACGAGCAGGGCCGCCAGCAGCAGGGCGCAGAACGCCCAGGCGTGCCGGATGTACCGGGCCATCGGCCGGCCGTTGCCGTACTCGGTCACGGGGCCTCCCGCCCGTCGTACTGGCTGCGGGCCGAGTCGCTCACCCGGATCAGCAGGGCCACGATCGCCCAGTTGGTGACGACCGAGGAGCCGCCCTGGGCGAGGAACGGCATCGCCATGCCGGTCAGCGGGATCAGACCGGTGACCCCGCCCGCGATCACGAACACCTGGAGCGCGACGATCGAGGCGAGGCCGACCGCGAGGAGTCGGCCGAAGGGCTCGCGCAGGGCGAGGCCGGCCCGGTAGCCGCGCTCCACGAGCAGGGCGTAGAGCAGGAAGATCGCCGCGAGGCCCGCGAGGCCCAGCTCCTCGCCCGCCGTCGCCAGGATGAAGTCCGACTTGGTGGCGAAGCCGATGAGGATGGAGTGGCCGAACCCGAGCCCGGTGCCGAGGACCCCGCCGGCCGCGAAGGCGAACAGGGACTGCGCGAGCTGGTTGGGGCCCTGCCCGGCCTCGATGGTGGCGAAGGGGTGCAGCCAGTCCTCGATCCGGCCGTTCACGTGCGGCTCGAAGTGGCCGACGGCGAAGGCGCCGAGCACGGCGAGCACCAGACCGACCGCGATCCAGCCGGTGCGGCCGGTGGCGATGTACAGCAGGACGACGAACAGGCCGAAGAAGAGCAGCGAGGTGCCGAGGTCGCGCTCCAGCACCAGGACGCCGACGCTCAGCAGCCAGATGGTGACGATCGGCCCGAGCACCCGCCCGGTCGGGAACTGCATCACCCACAGCCGGCGGCCCGTGTAGGCGAGCGCGTTGCGGTTGTCGGCCAGGTAGGCGGCGAAGAACACCGCGAGCAGCACCTTCGCGAACTCGCCCGGCTGGATGGAGAATCCGGCGATCCGGATCCAGATACGGGCGCCGTTGACCGCCGGGAAGAGGATCGGCAGCAACAGGAGCGCCAGGGCCGCGACCACGCACACATACGAGTAGCGCTGGAGCACCCGGTGGTCGCGCAGCATCAGTACGACGACGATGAACAGGCCCACCCCGAGCGTGGACCACACCAGTTGGGTGGGGGCGGCCCCGTCACCCGGCGTCTCCAGGTCGAGCCGGTAGATCAGCACCAGGCCGAGACCGTTGAGCAGCACGCCGATGGGCAGCGGGAGGGGGTCCGCGTACGGCGCCCGGATCCGGACCGCGAGATGCGCGCACAGGGCGAGCACCCCGAGTCCGGCGCCGTAACCGACGGCGCCCGGCGGGACGGTACCGGTCCGCGCCAGGCCCACGGCGCAGTAGCCGTACACGGACAGCAGGACGGCCAGCACGATCAGGGCCAGTTCGATGCCACGGCGTCGGGGGAGGCGTACGGCGGGGGCGGGTGTCCGCGGCGCCGCCATGGCTGTTCCGGCCTTGGTCATGTCCGGAACCTACCCAAACGGGGCGCGCCGTGTGCCGTTTGCCCGAGTTGTCACCACCAGCGTGGCGTGGACCCGGTGGTGCCGCACGACCAGCCGCAAGCGACCCGCACTCGGCGAATCACCCGCAGCCCCGAGCTCTCACCCGCCCGCCCGCCGGAGGTCCAGCGTCGCCACGGCCCCACCGCCCACCGCATTGGCGAAGTACAACCGCGCGCCCAACACCTCCGCCTGGCCCAGCGCGATGGTCAGCCCCAGCCCATGCCCCTTGGCCCCACCCTCCGTACGAAAGCGCTGCGGCCCGTGCGCCACCAGATACCCCGGATACCCGCCCCCGTGATCCCGCACGGTCACCACCGGCCCGTCCACGGTCAGCACCACCGGCGCCCGCCCGTGTTTGTGCGCGTTGGCCACCAGATTCCCCAGCACCCGCTCCAGCCGCCGCCGGTCGGTCTCCACCCGAGCGTCCCGCACGATCCGCACCTCGGTGTCCGTCCCCGAGGCCCGCACCACCCGCCCGGCCAGTGCGCCCAGCTCCTCGGTGTCCACCTCCAGCTTCTCCCGCCCGGTGTCCAGCCGGGAGATCTCCAGCAGGTCCTCGGTGAGCGTGCGCAGGGCCGCCACCCGGTCCCGGACCAGCTCGGTCGGCCGGCCGGGCGGCAGCAGCTCGGCCGCCGCGTGCAGCCCGGTCAGCGGGGTGCGCAGCTCATGGGCCACGTCCGCGGTGAACCGCTGCTCGCTCAGCAGCTTGCTCTGCAGCGAGGAGGCCATGGAGTCCAGCGCGGCCGCCACCGCGGCCACCTCGTCCTGGGGGCGCGTCGGGTCCTTGGTCCGGGGGTCGTTCACACGGGCGTCCAGATCGCCCGCGGTGATCCGCCGGGCCACCTGCGCGGTGCCGTGCAGCCGCCGCGTCACCCGGGTCACCGCGAACGCGCCGACCAGCAGCGTCGCCCCGATCGCCAGCGCCGACGACCACAGGATGGACCGGTCGAGCCCGGCGATCGTGCGGGCCTGCTGCGAGTAGTCGACCTCCACCGCGAGCGCCCGGTGGCCGCCTGCCGGGCCCGCCGCCCACATGGTCGGCCGGCCCTGGTGCGAGGAGACCATCGTGCCGCGCTTCCCGGTCAGGGCGAGCGACCGCAGCCGTACCGGTAGCCCCTCGGGATCAACCCCGGCACCCGGCAGCAGCGTGTCCCCGGCCTCGTACGCCTGGGTGGCGTCCTGCAGCCGGCTCAGCGCGAGGTCACGGGCCTGGCCGACGGTCTGGTTGGTCACCGACACATGCACCAGGACACCGAGCAGCGCGGCCAGCGCGCAGCACATCACGGTGATGAACGCGGCCGCCTTCGCCGCGAGGGTCCCGGCCCACCGGGGCAGCGTGGGCCTCATCCGGCGCTCGCCGCGGGGGTGGTGCTGGGGGACGGGGAGGGCGCGTGGCTGTGCCGGCCCTTGCCGGTGCGCAGGAACTCGTCCCGGGAGAACACCATGGCCCGCTGGTCCGGGTCCCAGGCCCAGGTGGTGCGGTACTCGTACCCGGAGATCCCGGCCGGGGAGCGGACGATCACCGCCCGGCCGGCCAGTTCGACGCCGATGATCGCGTCGTTGTCGGCCAGCACCTGCACCAGTTTGTGCTTCTCCACCGTGTAGACCCGCACCGCCGTCTGGTTGGTCGGGTACAGCCGGAAGCCGAGCGTCATGTCGGCCCGGCCGTCCCCGGTGAGATCCCGGTAGTACGCCTTGAGCAGCGGGCACCGCGCCCGGTCCCCGCCCGCGCCGCACTCTTTCATCCGCTCGACGGTCGCGTGGTACGCCCCCTTCGACCCGTAGTCGTCCGGATGCGCGGCTATCTCGGCCCGTACGACGTCCACCGGATCGACCTTGCGGATGTCGTCGCCCGGGATCTTGACGCCCTTGACGGTCTCGGTGCTCCCCTCGTCGTAGGGGTAGGCCGGGCTGGACGCCGGCCGGAGGTCCGGCCAGAGCTTCGCCGGGCTCACCGCGGTCGGGGTCGCCCCGGCGCCCTCCAGGCCGCCCCGGTCGCCACAGGCCGCCGCCGTCGCCGACAGCAGGGCGACGACGGCCGCGGTGAGGGCGGTGCGCGCGATGCGACGGGCTGACACGGGGCTCCTGAGGATTCGGGGGCGACAGTGGCCCCGTACACCTTATTCGTAGGGAAGTCCTTTTTGCGCACCCGGGGCGGTGCTGGGGGAGAGGCTACTCGGCCAGTTCCTCCAGCAGCCGGGCGGTGGCCAGTCCCGTGCGCAGGTACTCCACGAACAGGTCGTTGTGCAGCGCCCACGGGGAGCGCCGGGCGCGGATCAGCTCGATCGCCTCCTCGGCGCTGCGGCCCCGCCGGACCAGGGTGTGCGCGACGACCAGGCCCGAGCGGTTGTAGCCGTGGTAGCAGCGCACCAGCACCGAGCGGCCGGCGTCCAGCGCCTCGTGCGCCGCCCGCGCGAGCCGGATCACGCCCGCGAGCTGCGTGCCGTCCAGCGGGCCGTCCGGAATCGGCCACACATGATGCTCGGTCCCGGGGCCGGGGCCGTAGCCCGGCAACCTCAGGAGCGACTGCACCACGTCGAACTGATCTCGCACGACGGCGGACTGCAGGCGCCCCGAACCGCCCCGGAACTGGTGCCCGCCCATCCACAGGCCGGGCTCTATCTCGCTCCAGGGGCTCTCCGGAGCCGGTACGTCGGGCTGCGTTCCGCGGGTACGCAACGGCGCCTCCCCAACTCCCCCTCGCAGGGCCGCTCTCCACGGTAGCCGGGTTCTTGCGTGGGAGCACCCCGCCTGTTCCCATGGTCGAGGGGTGATGGCGCATGAGCGGACTGCGCGTGGTGCCGACCTGGCGACACGGCCACGAACGGCTGTACGTCTGCGGCCCGGACGGACGGAACGTCGCCTGGTACGACCGGGACACGGGCCGGGTGAACCTGATCGCCGAGGACCGTGAGGCGGACGTGCTGGACGCCCTGAAGCCGTTCCTGACCGGCCCGGTGACCGTGGGCCCGCCCCCGGTGCCCACCCCCGCGGAACTGGCCCGGCTGACCCTGCACCCGGACGACGACCTCGCGCCCAACCGCCCCGGCGAGGCCCTGCTCGTCGCCCTCGACCGGGACCCCGGCCCCGCCCACCGGCTCCGCCCGGACCCGCGCCGGCGTGCCCTGACCGCGGAGCAGACCGTCGGCGAGGCCCTGGACCAGTGGGAAGGGGCGGGCTGGCACACCCTGCACTCCGTCCCGCTCCCGGGCGGCGACCGCATCCACCACCTGCTCATAGGCCCCGGCGGCCTCTACGTCGTACACGCCCTGTACGCCCGCAGGCAGCGGGTCCAGGTGGCCGACCCGATGGTCACCCTGGGCCGCCACGACCCCGAGCCCCTGCTCCGCCGCCTCCGCACCACCACCGACCGAGCCTCCTACGCCCTGACAGCGGAGGTCCACCCCGTCCTGGCCCTGCTCGACCCCACCGAGATACGCATCACGACCCCACCCCGAGCCATCCGCATCCTCCACCACACGGACCTGCCGACCTTGGCCCACCTGGGCGGGGTGTTGAAGCCGGCGGATGTGGAGGCACTGCACGCGATGGCGAGGGACCGGGGGACGTGGGGGAGGGTGTAAATCCTGCCTCCGCTTGAGGACAAGGCCCGTCCAGGGCCGACAGCGGGGGCCTGGGGGCGGCAGCCCCCAGCAGGGGTCACAGGGCGACGGAGTCCCCTGGCCGGGACGGGTAGGGGCGGCGGGGGCGAGAAAACCTCAGGGCAGCGAGGCCGACCGCCCGGAATCCAGCAGGGGTGCCAGCAAATCCCCATGATCCCGCACCCGAGGCGCGATGTCCCCGGCCAGAAACTCCAACTGCCCCGGCGCCCGACACCCCGCAACCTCCTCCCACGTCACCGGCGCCGACACCAACGGAACCCGCCGAGCCCGCAGCGTGTACGGCGCGGCCGTGGTCTTGCGCCCGGCGTTCTGACTCCAGTCCACGAACACCTTCCCCGGCCGCAGACTCCGCGTCATCCGATGCACCACCAGCCCCGGCATGGCCCGCTCCGCCTCGACGGCCAGAGCCTTCGCGTACTCACTCGCCCGCTCGGACGACCCCCCGCGCACCCCCGCCAGCAGATGCAGCCCCTTCGACCCGGCCGTCTTGGCGTATGCCTCGATCCCGTCCACCGCCAGCCGCTCCCGCAGCCACAGCGCGACCTCACAGCAGTGCACGATCGTCGCGGGCGCCCCGGGATCCAGGTCGAAGACCAGCCGGTCGGCCTCCTCCGGCGCCTGGACCAGCCACTGGTGCGTGTGGAACTCGGTCACCAGGTTCGCCGCCCACACCAGACTCGCCAGGTCCTGTACGACCACCATCCGGGCCGGCCCCTCCGACCGCGGGACCTCGGCCGTCGTGACCCACTCGGGCGTACCCGGCGGCACGTTCTTGGTGAAGAACACCTGCCCGTCCGGCCCGTCCGGATAGCGCAGGAAGGACACCGCACGGTCGCGCAGATGCGGCAGCAGCACCTCGGCGCTGGTCGCGTAGTAGTGCACCAGCTCCCCTTTGGTGAAGCCGGTCTCCGGATAGAGCACCTTCTCCAGGTTGCTGAGCGCGACCCGTCGCCCCTCCACGTCGGTGATAGGCGTCATAGGATGACGATTCCAGGCATACAGCCACGTAACACCGCAAACCGGAAACCGGAAACCGAAAGGAAGGGTGCTGCACGTGCGATCCATATGGAACGGCGCCATCTCCTTCGGTCTCGTCAGCATCCCGATCAAGCTGGTGAACGCCACCGAGAGCCACTCGGTCTCCTTCCGCCAGATCCACACCGAGGACAGCGGCCGCATCCGTTACCGCAAGGTGTGCGAGCTGGAGGACCGCGAGGTCAGCCAGGCCGAGATCGGCAAGGGGTACGAGGACGCGGACGGCACAATCATCCCGATCAGCGACGACGACCTCTCCCACCTTCCGATCCCGACCGCCCGCACGATCGAGATCGTCGCCTTCGTGCCGGCCGACCGGATCGACCCGCTCCAGATGGACGCGGCCTACTACCTCGCCGCCAGCGGAGCCCCCGCCGCCAAGCCGTACACCCTCCTGCGCGAGGCCCTCAAGCGCAGCAACAAGGTCGCCATCGCCAAGTACGCGCTGCGCGGCCGCGAACGCCTGGGCATGCTGCGCGTGGTCGGCGACGCCATCGCCATGCACGGCCTGCTCTGGCCGGACGAGGTGCGCGCCCCCGAGGGCGTGGCCCCGGACGTGGACGTCACCGTCCGGGACAAGGAACTGGACCTCGCGGACGCCCTGATGGACACCCTCGGCGAGGTCGAGCTGGAGGACCTGCACGACGAGTACCGCGAGGCGCTGGAGGAGGTCATCGCGGCGAAGGCGGCCGGCGAGACCCCGCCCGAGGCCCCCGAGCCCGCCGCCGGCGGCAAGGTGCTGGACCTGATGGCAGCCCTGGAGAAGAGCGTGCGCGAGGCCCGTGAGTCCCGCGGCGAGCAACCGGCCCCGACCGAGGAGGCCGAGGTCAGGCCACTCGCCCGCGGCCGGGCCACCCCCAAGGAGACGGGCGGCAAGAAGTCGACGGCGACGGCGGCGAAGAAGACGGCGGCGAAGAAGACCACGGCCGCGAAGACAACCGCCAAGACGGCCGCGAAGAAGACGACGGCGGCGAAGACGACCGCCAAGTCGACCGCCAAGTCGACCGCAGCCAAGACAACCGCCAAGACGACCGAGAAGAAGACCCCGGCGAAAAAGACCCCGGCGAAGAAGACGGCGACCCGCAAGCGCTCGGCCTGACCGCACCGTCCGACGCCCACGAAGGTCACCGGTCGAGAGGCGGGCGCGGCCGACGGCTGAAGATGACCCCCTGATTCCCTCCCGCGAGGTGGGACGACTCGGGCACGATGAGGGGGTGACATACATGGTGACCGTGGCCATGGCCCCTCCCAAGGGCGCTCCGGAACTCGACGCGCTCCAGCGGGAGGGCGTCATCTTCCTGTTGCGGAAGGGGTTCGACTCGCTCGAAGCGATCGAGGGGCCCGACGGCATGGAGATAGACCTGATGGACGACGTCATCGCCGCCCATCCCGGAGGGGTCCTGCTGAAGCTCTTCGTGGACGCACCGGCGCTGGAGTTCGCGGAGGACGCCGCCCGTGAGGTCGTAGCGGAACTCCTGGAACGCACCGAACCGCTCGCCGACTGGCAGATCACCCGGTGCGCGGTGGAGCTGAACTCCGAACTCCTCCAGGAGAGCCTGGACGCGGCCGACGGCCCCGACGCCCCGCCCGCCGACCCGGCGGAACGCGCCCGGCGCCACCGGGCCGCCGAGCCGGCCCCGGCCCCGGGCCGTCTCGACCCGGCCGAGGTCGAGGCCATGCGCTCCAGGCTCCGCGCCCTGGCCCCCCTGCTCGCGGCCTTCCCGCTCGACCGCTTCGGCTACTCCGACGACCCCGGGCAGCGGACCGTGGGCCGGGAGGCGGCGGAGATCGCGGCCGGCGCCCTCGTGTTCGGCATCGACCTCCTGGTGGACGAACTCTTCACCGACCTCGCCGGCCTGGAGGACGACGGGCCGACCGTGGCCGAGAGCGACGCCACCTTCATGCTCCTGGACGACCTGCCCCCGCAGTTCGCCGACGAGTACACCGTCCTGTTCGCCCGCCGCCTCACCGTCACGGCGGTGACCCTGACCGCCCGCCTCACCCAACCGCACCCCACCCGTCCGACCTGCGTGGCGGAGGAACTCCTGCTGAGATTCCTGCTCACCCAGGCCGAGGTGACGGCCGACCTCTACGACCTCCTGACCGAGGAGGTCAGCGCGGCCCTGGAGACGTTCGCGGACGGCATCGACGGCGACCTCACCGAGGACGACCTGGACATCGACCCCACCGCGGTGGCCGACTGGTTCACGCCCTTCGACGCCGAGGGATTCGTCCACCCGTACGCCGCGAACGACGACGAGGAGTCACTGCAGGGCCCCGGCGCGCGGTAGGCGTCCGTCAGGCCGTCACACCGGCGGCTCTGGTGGCGGCGATGCTGCCCAGGAGGCGCAGTGCGGTCTCGGAGGGTGAACCCGGCTCGGCGGTGTAGGCGATCAGCCGCTGCCCCGAGCCACCGGGCACGCAGAGGTTCTCGAAGCTGAGTTCCAGCGCGCCGACGGCCGGATGGCGCAGGTGCTTGACGCCTGACGTACAGGTGCGCACCGGGTGCCGGGCCCACAGCGCGGCGAACTCGGTGCTGTGCAGGGACAGCTGACCGACCAGCTCGGCCAGCCGGCGGTCGTCCGGGTGACGCCCGGCCACCAGGCGCAGCGAGGCGACGGCCAGCTGGGCCTCCTCGCCCCAGTCGCCGTACAGCTCCCGGTACCGCTCGTCCAGGAAGAGCATCCGGATCAGGTTGGGGCGGGCGGCGGGCGTACCGGGGCTGTCGGCCGCCAGGTGACCGGCGAGCAGAGCGTGCCCCAGGTGGTTCCAGGCGAGGACGTCACCCCGCCGGTCCAGGACGAGTGCGGGTACGTCGGTCATGGCCGCCACCAGCTGCTTTGCCGACGCACTCGCGTGCTCCACCCGCGGCGGAGCGGGCCGCCGGGAGGCGGCGGTGGGACGGCGGGCGAGATCCATGAGATGGGCGGTCTCGTCGTCGCCGAGCCGCAGCGTCCGCGCGATCGCCTCCAGCACGGCGTCCGACACGCCTGCCGCGCGGCCCTGTTCGAGCCGGGTGTAGTGGGTGATGCTGACGCCCGCGAGCGTGGCCAGCTCCTCGCGGCGCAGTCCGGTGACGCGGCGGCGGGCCGGCTGCGCTGTGATGCCGACGTCCTCGGGACGCAGCGCGGCCCGCCGGGACTTGAGAAAGTCCCCCAGCTCGGACGATACCCCCGCGTCCATCAACGCCTCCCGGATCCGGACCACTTGCCGTCCATGATGCCCTTCGCTCTCCGCGTCCGCGACGGGCGAGGGTGGTCATGGAATGACCACCCAGGCGCCGCCTACCCGGGACAGGGTTCTGGCTGGGCGGCGACGGGCGGCAGAGCCTTTCCTCGGCAACCGTGCACGGAACCGTGCATGAACCCTCATGAGAGGAAAGGAAGCGACGTCATGCCCCTCACCGATGCGGAGGCAGCGGACACCTCCGTCGGCGCCGGAACATCTCCGGCCGGACTCACACCCCGGCTGCGCCTGGTCCTGGTCCTCCTCCTCGCGGCCCAGTTCATGCTGGCGGTGGACTTCTCCATCCTGAACGTGGCGCTGCCGGTGATCGGCGAGGGCCTGGGCTTCCCGCTGGCCCATCTGCAGTGGATCGCCACGGCGTTCGCCCTCTGCGCGGCCGGCTTCACGCTGCTCTTCGGCCGGGTGGCGGACCTGTTCGGCCGGCGCCGCCTGTTCCTGGGTGGCCTGGCGGTCCTCGCCGCCGCGTCCCTGCTCGGCGGTCTGGCGCAGAACCCGGAGTCACTGATCACGGCGCGGATCTTCCAGGGCCTGGCCACAGCGGCCGTGACCCCCGCAGCCCTCTCCCTCCTCACCACCTCGTTCCCCGAGGGCCCCCTGCGGGAGAAGGCGCTCGGCCTCAACGGAGCGCTGATGTCGGCCGGGTTCACCACGGGAGCGATCCTGGGCGGCCTCCTGACGGACCTCCTCTCCTGGCGCTGGGCGTTCTTCGTCAACGTGCCCGTGGCCCTGGCCGTCCTCCTCACCGCTCCGACGGTCATCAAGGAGTCACCCCGCTCCGCCGACCGCCCCAAGCTGGACCTGCCCGGCGCCGTCACCGTCACCCTCGGCCTCCTGGCCACGGTCTTCGGCCTCACCCAGGCAGGCGACCACGGCTGGACCGCACAGCCCACCCTGCTCCCGCTGACGGCGGGCGCGGCCCTGCTGCTCCTCTTCCACGGCATCGAACGCAGGGTGTCCGCACCCCTGATCCCCCTCACCGTGCTGGGCAGGCGCTCGGTGGCCTGGGGCAACATCGCCGGCCTGATCGCCTTCCTGACCGAGACGTCCCTGGTCTTCCTGCTGACCCTCTACCTCCAGGAGGTGCTGGGCTTCTCCCCGCTCACCGCGGGCCTCTCCTTCGGCGTCCTGGGCCTCGGCACGGTGATCGGCGGATCGGCCGCACCGAAGGCCATCGCCCGCCTCGGCAGCAGGCCGACCCTGATCACCGGCGGACTGCTCCAGGCACTCAGCACGGCAGCCCTGCTGGGCCTCGGCCCCGACCGCTCCTGGCTCTGGCTCCTCCTGCTCGCCACCTTCGCCGGAGGCGTCGGCAACATGCTGGTCATCGTTGCCTTCATGGTCACGGCGACCTCGGGCCTGCCCGACCACGAACAGGGCCTGGCCACCGGCCTCGCCACCATGACCCAGCAGATCGGCATCACCATGGGCACCCCGATCATGAGCGCGATCGCCACGGCGGCCATGCCGGCCACGGACGCCGCGGGCATCCTGGACGGCCTGAAGGTCGCGGTGGCGGCGAACGCCGCTGTCGTCCTCCTCGGGGTGCTGACCAGCGTGTTGTTCCTACGTCGGATCAGGTCCGCCGCAGCACCCGGTTCGCGCCGGCCGCGGCCGTCGTAGCGAGCAGCCACCCCGCGCTGACCAGTACCACCACGATCCACTGCATGCCGCCGTGCGGGCTGAACGCCCGCTCCTGCCCGAAGTCGACGACGGGCAGCAGGAGGTCGAGGGTGTAGATGGCCGGCTGGAAGTCCGGCGGCTTCCCCTCACCGGTGGGCGCGGGTGGCCAGGTGGCGAAGACCGCGGTCCCGATCGCGAAGAACGCGGCCAGCAACCCAACCGCGCGCAGCGGCCGGTAGCCGTAGCCGACGGTGACGTCCTGGAGGATGCTCCACGCGCGGGCCGGCCACGCAAGGGTGCGACGCACGCGGCGCTGTTTGGCCAGCAGGACGGTCCGGGCATCGGCGTCCCGGCCGTGCTGCTGGTAGTTGACCGCCAGCTGCTCGTAGGGCTGCGGCGCGAAGCCCGTGGGCTCCCGGTCGAGCCAGGGCAGCCGCCGCTCGGCGGGCAGCACGGGATGGACGCTGTCGTAGAGAAAACCTTCCAGCAGCAGCGCTTGGGGCCACGTGCCCGGGTCGTCCCGCAACACACCGACCCGGGTGTGACTCAGGTCGACGACGCCCACCGGGGCTTCGCGCGGGCTCAGCTCCAGCTCCGCGGCCGTGGACCGTCGGCACACCAGGGCATGCTTCCCGCTCGGTACATCGAACAGCGCGCCTTCGAAGCAGAGCCTGGCGCGTACGGTGATGTTGCTGAGCGATATTCGACCGTGTGCGGTCAAACCATCACAACAGTTGAACTCCGCACCCACTTCGATGCCGTTCGCCCGCAACGCCGTCCCCGCGGGGCCGGTCAGCTCCGCGCCCTCGAAGAGGACCGAGCCGCCGACCCGGGCATCGCGGATGTCCACGAGGCCCTGCGAGACGAACCCCTCACGGCAGCTGAAGTTGCCACCGACGTGCAGGCGCTGCGCCTTGAGCGCCGTGCCGGCCGGTTGGTGCAGCCGGGCCCTCTTCAGCACGACACTGCCGCGCACCGTGGTGTCCCTGAGATCCACGCATCCCCGCACGACGAGCCCCCGACCGGCCTGGATGTCCCCGCCGACCGTGGCACAGAGCAACTGCAGCGCCGGCTGGCCCCGCTTCTCGCCCGTGCCGGTCAGGGTGCTGTCCTCCAGGTGCAGCGAACCGCCGATCGAGGCGCCGTAGAGGTTGATGCCTCCGTCGCTCACGAAACCCCGGTCCAGGTGCAGACCGCCGCCCACACTCAGTTCGGGGGCCTGAAGACAGGTCCGCTCCCCACGGATCCGCGCGCCGCGGAAATCGAGTGCGTCCTGCACGCGGGAGCTGTTGAGGTAGACCGGCCCGGTGCATTCCATTTCGGCCGCCGAGAAGTCCTCCTCGACGGCGAGCGACTGCGCGTCGACCGCGGCTTGGCCGTCCGGGACGACCACCCTGGACCGGTCGAGCGAAAGACGGGTGCCCACGCTCAGCGACCGCAGAGCCAGCGTGCCGTCGATCACGCACCCCGCGATCACGCACTCCTGACCGACCCGCGCCCCCACCGCGGTCAGCCCCGGCAGGGCACAGTCCCTCAGCTCCAGCGCGCCGAAACGCCCACCGTCGAAACGGGGCGCCCCGTCCAGGCGGCAGGACCACAGGCGTATCGCGCACTGGACCTCTGCCTCGGCGAGATCGAGCGTTCCGACGATGTGCGCCCCGCGCAGCCGGAGCCGGGCAAGACACCCCCGCACCGGGGGAGGCGCGGCGACGAGCAGCCACCGCAGCACCTCCGCACGGACCTCCGGCACGTCGTCGCACCACTCGCCCCGCCGGTACGCCTCCCAGATCCGGCGCTCATGCGGTTCCCACGCGTCCGGCGGTCTGTCATCCGACACCGCGACCCTCCCCCTCAGTCCAGCCGCAGCGAAGCAGCGCATGACTACCCGAAGAGGATCGAGATCACGCCCGGGAGTGGTCCTGGGCCGAAGTGGTACCGGGCCGAAGTGGTACCGGGCCTAAGTGGTCCTAGGCCGCGTTACGCCACACCTTCACGTCCAGATCGGCGTACGTCGTCCCGGACGAGCCCCGGTACGTCACCAGCCCCACGTGCCCCGTCCCGCTGATGACGCACATCTGCTGGCCGACGGTGAGGTCCTTGATCCAGATGTAGCTCTTGTAGCCGGTCGCCGCCTTGCACACGTCCAGGCTCCCCTGCCGGCCCACGGGCAGCAGCGCGAGCGAGCTTCCGGAGGTGGTGCCGGGGGCGAGCAGCGCGCCCGAGGAGTAGACGGCGTAGGTCAGATCCTCGTCGGAGGTACCGGTGTCCGCCTTGGACCGCACCGGGGTGTCCGCCAGGTACAGGTCGTGGCTCTTGGTCATCCGGATCCCGGCGTACGTCACCGGGACGGGGGCCTTGGGAGCCGCGGGCTTGCTCGCCGCGGTGCTCGGCGGAGCCGAGGACGCGGTCCGCGTGGGCGTCGGGGGCCCCGAAGGGCTGGGCGGCACAGCGGACTTGGAGGCCTTCGCCTGCTTCGAGGCCTTGGCGGAAGGGGAGCCGGACGCCGATGCCGACGGCGACGGGTCGACGGACGCGGCCGAGTGCGACGCGGTCTCTTCCTGTGCCTGCGCACCGCCCTTGTCGCCGTCCCCCGGAATGAACAGCAAGGTGACGGCCGCCCCGCAGGCGACGAGTACGACGGCGGCGGCGGACAACAGCCAGAACCGTCCCTTACGGGCCTTGCCGCCCGCGGCCACCGGTGCGGTGGGTGCGGTCTGTGTGTCGGCAGGGAGGTGCGGCTGGGGCCCGCCGACCGGCGCGTACGCACCACCAGGCGCGGCCCCCGGACCCATGACGAAGGGTCCGGGCAGCGCGGTGTGGGACGGCGGGGTGGGGGCGTACGCCGCCGGCGGGGTGAGGGAGTGTGCCGTCGGAGGGGTGGGGGAGTAAGCCGCCGGCGGCCCGAACGCGCCGGGACCGGTGGTCGGGAAAGCGCCAGGAGGGCCCGGCGTATGGGGAGCACCGGAACCGTCGGCTGCCCCGAAAGCGCCCGAAGGGTGGGCGGCTTGACCCGTACCCGTACCCGTGCCCGGATCCGCCACCCGCCCCCGGGCCTGATCGGCGCCCGCGGCCCGAGCCTCGATTCCGGCGGCCAACTCGCCCGGCAGCCACGCCCCGGACGCGTACCGCGCCTCGTCACCGCGATACGCCTGGATCTCCTGGACGGCGCGGATGACCTCCTCGACGGTGGGCCGCTCGGCGGCGGGCTTGCGCAGACACCGGGCCACCAGCTCCTGTATCTCGGCGGGCACGCGGCTGAGATCGGGCTCCGCGTGCACCACCCGGTACAGCACCGCGTGCGGATCCCCGTCCCCGAACCCGGCGCCGCCCGTCGCCGCGAACACGGCGATCTGCCCGAGCGCGAACACGTCGGCCGAGGGTGCGGCCTCCCCGCCCAGCACCTGCTCCGGCGCCATGTACGCGACGGTGCCCAGGGCCGTACCGCTCTGGGTCAGTGACGTGGAGTCGGCCGCGCGCGCCACACCGAAGTCGATCACGCGCGGGCCGTCGGCGGCGAGCAGCACGTTCGCCGGCTTGAGGTCCCGGTGCACGATGCCTTCGCGGTGCACGGCCTGCAGCGCCTCGGCGACACCGGCGATCAGCCGCAGCACGGTGTCGACGGGCAGCGGCCCGTGATCGCGTACGGCGTCGGAGAGGGAGGGCCCCGGCACATAGGCGGTCGCGCACCACGGCACGGCCCCCTCCGTGTCGCTGTCCACCACCGGTGCGGTGTAGATCCCGTGGACCCGGCTCGCCGCGGCCACCTCCGCCCGGAACCGCTTCCGGAACTCGGCGTTCTCGGCCAGCTCAGGCCGGATCACCTTGACCGCGACGGCCCGTCCGCCCGGGGTGTGCGACAGATAGACCCGCCCCATGCCACCGGCCCCGAGCCGCGCCACCAGCCGGTACCCGCCCACGGTCCGCGGATCACCTTCCCCCAGCGGCTCAAAACTCCCCGCATCGGGCCCACCGTTGCTCAACACGCCCACCCCGCCCCGAGATCTGCTCCGTCGCACCCATTGCATCACGGGTCCCTTGCGCCCCGTCCGGGCACTGCGGCGGACGCTTCTGACGACGCCGGGAGCGGGCGGCGGCCGGCGTGGGCGCGGGTGCGGTGGCGGGGCAGGGACCCGCCGCCGCGCGGAAGGGCGACTACTACCGGGCCAAGGTCCTGCAGGAAGACATCCTCAAGGCCGGGCCGATCCCCTACTCGATCGTCCGCGCCACCCAGTTCATGGAGTTCATGGACGCGGTCCTGTCCTGGACCACCGAGGGCGACACCGTCCGCCTGTCCACCACCCCGCTCCAGCTGATCGCCGCCCAGGTCGTCTCCGACACCGTCGCCGACGTCGCCGGGCCCGATGTCCTCCCGCTCGACGAACTCGGCCGGATCACCCTTGATGCCCATCCCGACGGCCGCACGGTCGTCACCGACGACACCGCCGGCATGTTCGCCGCCGTTCAGGGCGATGCTCTGATCACCAAGGGCGACGTCCGTTCCGGAGGGGGCCGAGGCGATGACCGCTGCATGCCACCCCTAAGGGTTGGCTCGTAACTGCCGCTCGTCACCGGGTCGTGGCGTGCAGTTCCCGCAGGTACCAGTTGAACCGTGTGCCGTCCTTGCCGTGCGTCTGCTTGCCGGGGGTGAACCCTGCCCGCCGCGCGACTGCGGCAGATGCGGGATTCTCTGGCTCCACCTGGATCACCGCCTCCTCTGCGCCCTCGTTCGCCGCGTACTGGGACGCCAAGAGGACCGCGCGGGTGGCCAGACCACGTCCCCTCCAGGACGGATAGAGGCCGTACGCGACGTTCACCTGACCGGGAGCCAGCCCCTCTCCCGCGAACCGCAGGTCGACCGTCCCCGCGAGCACTTCGCCGGTGCCCGCCCGTATACCGAAAGCACGGAGCGGCCCGGCAGTCTGCCACTGTTCCTGGCAGTGCCGGATGTACGCCTCGACGCCCTCACGTGTCCCGGGTCCGCCGGTGAGCCAGCGAACGAGCAGCTCATCCTCCCCCGTGAGGTGTGCCTCCACATCGTCCAGGCACAGCGGGGACAGAGCGATGACCCCGTCGGACAGCTTCACTTCATGCATTCGGCGATTCTTACTGTGCGGCCTGGCGTTTCTGGTCGGTCCCTTTTTCCTGCTCCGCACGTGCCGAATCGCTTACTTCGCGCAATAGCTTCGTGTCATCTCTGCGCAGCACGAAGAATTTGGCGAGGAGGATCAGGCTTGGACCTGAGAGGACGGCAGACAGCCAAGGGGCTTCTGCGGCGACCAACACCGCAGCTACCAGCAGTGCGATGGTTACGACAAGTGCCGCGATGAAGTTGGTGAGGTACTTCGCCTGTGTGCGCTTTGCCTGCAGCTCAGCTGCCTTCAGCCGAGCATGCTCGGCTTCGGCCTCAAGCTGAGCCATGCGAGCCTGGTGCTCGCGCTTCAGCTGGGGCTCCAGCGCCTGGAGGGCGATCTGCAGATGCTCAGGTGGCAACTGCGCCCACTTCATGGCGATGTCGAAACCAGCGTCTACTTCCCGCTGGGCCTCTCCCCCTGATGTCATAGGCCGACCCCTCCAGTCCCACTGGGCAGGGGTGAGGATCCCCCGCCTGGCGCGCCAAGCGCACGAAAGAGGTCACGAAGGCCGGCTGTCACATGGGTGCTCGCGCTGAAAGCATCTGCCTTGTGTCGGCTCAGCAGGGCAAACGCGGGTGTGCTGGAGGCAGGACGCGCTTGTCTGTCCGTCTGTGCGGCCTCGCTCAAGGCTGCAACAGCCCTGTTGACGTCACGCTCGCTCAGGCGCTGATCGCCAGAGGCAATGATCATCGCAGCTGTAGAGGCACGGGCACTGGCCGGCGCGTCCGGGCAGGCCAAGTAGAGCAGTTCACGCAGCTCATCAGCTGACGTTCTGTTCTCCACCATGACTCCAGGGTAGGGCGATCGGTTGAGGCAGGCGAGGCTATGAGGAAGTTCCACAGAGGGGACACCGGCTTCCCGGTACGGGCAAGGCGGTCTCGGCAAAGTTGCGGATGTACATCTCAGCCTGCCGCATAGCGCTCTCAGCCGAGTACATCTCCAGTCCCTTCGCCCTCAGCATCCTGACCACCAACTGCTCCCAGTGGTCCTCCGCTGCGTGCCAGTCGCCGGCGTGCCACTGGTGAGTGAACTGTTCCGCGAACTTTGCTTCGTCGCCGCCCTCAGCATGCAGGTCGTAGAGGGACCGCATCCTTACGGCCTCGGTGGCTGTTGTGGAGGCAGTGCGGCACGTTGCAGTTCAGCGAGGATGACGTCGACGTCGTGTTGACGGTGAGCGTCGATTTGTTGGGTGACGAGATAGCCGACGAACCCACCGATGAAGGCGGGGACGGCAGCCCATCCGGTGACAGAGAGCAGCCAGGCACTCCACTTGGTCTCGGCATCGCCGGGGGAGTCAATGCCGACCAGAAGGTTGTAGGCGCTTACCCAGCCGTCCAACACACCGTTCACTACGAACAGGACCGCGAGGACAAGTGCCCCGGGTAACGCTCGCAGGAGCAGCCAGCGCCGTACCCGCGACAGCGCATCACGCGACCGCCACCAACGACGGGCCCGGCGGGTCCACGTAGGTCTGGGCGGTGGTGTCCTCGGCGGTGCTGCACTGGGAGAAGGGGCCGATGTCACGGGCCGGAATCTAGCGAAGCTTGGGGTGCCCTGTATTGCTTTCAGGTCATCTGCACGGAAGGGAGATGCACCTGATCCCACGAATCAGAGTCGATCGCCTCCCCAAAGCCCTCAGCTTGGGAAACTGAGGGGCTTTGGGGCTTGCTCAGGGCTTGACCTGCGGCGGAGGGACGCAGACGCCTGGCGGACGGATCGCGCCTCTCCAAGACCAGGCTTGCGGAGCCCTCTTCGAGTCCGTTGTTCTCTGCCGGTTCCATCGGTCACCGCACTTACGCGAGTGGTCATCGACGGAGCAGCGCGAGGTTCAGGGGCCATACCCAAGCGACGCGTAGTCAGAGACCATCAGGCGCCGAGGGCGCACGCCTTCCAACTGTGTTGGTGGGGTGCTGGGCAGTGTGCCAGGGCGTTCACCTGGCTTCATGGGCGACTAGCCGCCGGTGCCGGGACGGCTTCGGGGCGCTAGGCAGCCTTGGGCCGTGCCGCACGCGTGCCCGGGGCGGGCTCCTGTGCATCCTCGGACCAGAAGATCTCGTCTTCTCCGAAGTCCGGGGCCTGGAAGGGCGTTGTCGTCGGAGGCGGTGATACTGCGGTGGAACGGCGGGGTTGCCCTTCCAGGGCGGAGAACAGCGACGTCGGGTCGATGAGAGGTCTGCCTTTCGTTACAGGTCCCTGATGGGACCTGGCGTGCCCTGAGCGGGCACAGCGGTCCTACAGCTTGGTCATCTTGGAGTACGGGCTCAAGATCCGCATTTGCGCCGAGCCGAAATCCACGAGCGCCGCGATTCCGTCCTCGATGCCGACTACCCGGCCGAGGCCGTACACGTCATGCGTGACCTGGTCGCCCATGGCGAAGTGCTTGGGAGCCGCTGTGACCGGGGCCTTGAAGGGGCTGGTAGGCAAATGACGCTTCGGCGCCGCAGGTTTGGTCATGGCTCAGTATGACCCTACGTGTCTCCCACTCGCTGTGGCCGTCGGCACAGATCCAGACTGGAACAACCGCATCACGCCACTGACCTGGTGTTTCGAGACCCGGTGAGGCCCGAGAATCTGGCACGGTCGTGGCACGAACCTCGGCCGACACCTACCCGTGCCGACCGGATGCCATCAGCGTCACTCGGCCGATGATCCGCACCTACCTGCGCATACAGAAAGACCCCGCATTCAGCGAATTTGCTGATAGCGGGGTCTTCAGGCACTTCATGCGAAGTGCCCCCGGCAGGATTCGAACCTGCGCACACGGCTCCGGAGGCCGTTGCTCTATCCCCTGAGCTACGGGGGCGTGTCGGGCGCTTGACTTCTTGCTTGCGGCGACGGGTAGAACCCTAGCAGGTCTTCCGGGGTGATCAGGAACGGGTTTGTGGGGGGCGCTCGCGGGTGGGTCCCTCGCAGGTGTTGGAAGTGGGGAAAACCCGGACGCGGTGGCCGGTCCGGACCTACTCTCGACTTGTGCCAGGCGCGTCGGGTCGGGTGCTTGTTGTGGACGACAACAAGGTCATCCGGCAGCTGATCAGGGTCAACCTCGAGCTGGAGGGGCTTGAGGTCGTGACCGCGGCCGATGGTGCCGAGTGTCTGGATGTGGTGCATCAGGTACGGCCCGATGTCGTGACGCTCGACGTCGTCATGCCCCGGCTGGACGGGCTCCGGACCGCCGCTCGGCTTCGGGCCGATCCGCGCACGCATGATCTTCCCCTCGCCATCATCAGCGCCTGTACGCAGTACGAGGTCGAGACCGGCCTCGATGTAGGCGTCGACGCCTTCCTCGCCAAGCCCTTCGAACCCGCGGAACTCGTTCGGCTCGTCAAGCACCTGATCGAGCGCCGGCCCGGGGGCAGGAGGGGAGGGCGAGGTGAAGGTGATGGGGAGAGTGAGGGTGAGATTGACGGGGATGGTGAGGGTGGTGGGGGGATCGGCGGGGGGATTGGTGGGATTCCCGACGGGGTCGCGGGTGGCGTGGTCGGCGGTGTGACCGGTCAGGCCGTCGGCGGTGTGACCGGTGGGGTCGTCGGCGGTGTGACCGGTGGCGTCGCCGGTGGCGTGGGCGATGGGTCTCCTTCGGCTGACAGCTCCCGCAAACCCCACCGAGTCCAGTAACGCCTACCCCACCCGTCACAAACCAGCTCGCATACCCACCCCCCACCTCCCCTACGCTTGTCCCGTGACCCCCGTCGAGCTCTCCCGCACCGTGCTGCACGCAGTGCGTCGTGCCGTCGAGCAGGGGGAGCTGAGTGTGGCCGTGCCGGAGCGGGTCGTGGTGACCGAGCCCGGGGCCGGGGGGTGCGGGGATTACGCCACCAACGTTGCGCTCCAGCTCGCCCGGTCGGCCGGGCTGCCGCCCCTGCGGGTCGCTGAGATTCTGCTGCCGTATCTCGTCGGTGCCGAGGGGATACGGGATGTTGTCGTCACCGGACCCGGGTTTCTCAACATCAGCCTCGAGGAGCAGGCCGACGTCGCCGAAGGGGTCGTACGGGACATCCTTGAGTGTGGTGGCAGGTACGGGTACGGCAGCGGGCTCGCCGGGGAGGTCGTCGTCCTTCGGGTTCCGTATGAGGCGCGCGCCGAGGTTGTCGCCGACGCGGTCGTGCGGATCGTCGGGACGCAGGGCGGGCGGTGTGAGGTCGAGCACGGGGAGCCCGTGAATCTGCGGCCGGTTCCGGCGCCGGAGGATCCCGCGCCGCTCGGGGCCGATGCCGCGCAGTGGGCGCTGCTGCATCCCGCGCCGCACGACCGGCCCCGGATCACCGCCGACCATCTCGTGCAGCGGGAGAGCAATCCGCTGTTCCGGGTGCGGTACGCGCATGCCCGGGTCCGGGCCGTCAGCCGTAACGCCGGTCGCCTCGGGTTCAGTGCCGAACCCGGTCCCGTGCCGGCCCGTGAGATCCTCACCGCCCTCTCCGACTACCCGCGTATCCTCACCGCGGCCGCCACCCATCGCGGCCCGGACCGGCTTGCCCGGCATCTCGTCACCGTCGCCGATGCCGTCCTGCCCTTTCTGCCCACCGTGCTTCCGCGCGGCGAGGAGAAACCCTCGGCCGCCCACCGTGCCCGGCTCGCCCTCGCCGAAGCCGCCGGGACGGTGCTGGCCGGCGGCCTGTCCCTGCTCGGCATCGACGCACCCGAACACCTCTGAGGGCCTCAGAGCGACACGCATGAGCCCCGGAGCGAGACAGAGAGTCTGAGAGCCAACGTCATGAGCCGTTCCGCCCACCCTGCCGGGCCCCGCCACGCCGACGTCCTGTCCGACGGGCACTACTCCGCCCCGCCCGCCGACCTGAACGCCCTCGACCCCAAGGTGTGGGCCCAGACCGTCGGCCGGGACGAGGAAGGTGTCCTCACCGTCGCCGGGATTCCCGCGACCCGGCTCGCCGAGGAGTTCGGCACCCCCGCCTACATCCTCGACGAGGCCGACTTCCGGGCCCGGGCGCGCGCCTGGCGCACCGCCTTCGGCGCCGACGCCGACGTGTTCTACGCCGGGAAGGCCTTCCTGTCCCGGGCCGTCGTGCGGTGGCTGCACGAGGAGGGGCTCAATCTGGATGTGTGCTCGGGTGGGGAGCTGGCCACCGCCCTCTCCGGCGGCATGCCCGCCGAGCGCATCGCCTTCCACGGCAACAACAAGTCCGTCCAGGAGATCGAGCGGGCCATAGAGGCCGGCGTCGGGCGGATCGTGCTCGACTCGTTCCAGGAGATCGTGCGGGTCGCGCACATCGCGCAGTCGCTCGGCAAGCGGCAGAAGGTGCAGATCCGGATCACCGTCGGGGTCGAGGCCCACACCCATGAGTTCATCGCCACCGCTCACGAGGACCAGAAGTTCGGGATTCCGCTCGCGGGCGGGCAGGCCGCCGAGGCCGTGCGGCGGGCCCTGCAGCTGGACGGGCTCGAGCTGATCGGCATTCACAGCCACATCGGGTCGCAGATCTTCGACATGTCCGGGTTCGAGGTCGCCGCCCACCGTGTCGTCGGGCTGCTGAGGGACATCCGGGACGAGCACGGGGTCGAGCTGCCCGAGATCGACCTCGGGGGTGGGCTCGGTATCGCCTACACCAGTGACGACGATCCGCGGGAGCCGCACGAGATCGCCAAGGCGCTCACCGAGATCGTCACGCGGGAGTGCGAGGCCGCAAAGTTGCGGACCCCGCGGATCTCCGTCGAGCCCGGGCGCGCCATCGTCGGTCCCACCGCGTTCACGCTGTACGAGGTCGGCACCGTCAAGCCGCTCGACGGGCTGCGTACGTACGTCTCCGTCGACGGCGGCATGTCCGACAACATCCGCACCGCGCTGTACGACGCCGAGTACAGCGTCGCCCTCGTCTCGCGCACCAGTGACGCCGAGCCCATGCTCGCGCGCGTCGTCGGCAAGCACTGCGAGAGCGGGGACATCGTGGTCAAGGACGCGTTCCTGCCCGCCGACCTGGCACCGGGCGACCTGCTCGCGGTACCCGCCACCGGCGCCTACTGCCGGTCCATGGCCAGCAACTACAACCACGTGCTCCGGCCGCCCGTCATCGCCGTGAAGGACGGCAAGGCGAAGGTCATCGTCCGGCGCGAGACGGAGGATGACCTCCTGCGTCTCGACGTCGGGTGAGGAACAACAGAAACAGGGAGAGCGGGCCGGAGATTCTTCGGTCTATGCGTCCCAGCGACATGAAATAGATGTCTCACGATCCGGACGAAGGGTAGAAACTGCCGTCCGGTGAGTGAGACTGGTCCAACCGTAGACGGTATGAGGAAACGAGGTCGGATGATGCGTACGCGTCCGCTGAAGGTGGCGCTGCTGGGCTGTGGAGTGGTCGGCTCAGAGGTGGCGCGCATCATGACGACGCACGCCGACGACCTCGCCGCCAGGATCGGGGCCCCGGTGGAACTGGCGGGCGTCGCCGTCCGCCGCCCCTCCAAGGTGCGGGCGGGCATCGACCCGAGCCTGGTCACCACGGATGCGACCGCCCTGGTCAAACGTGGCGACATTGATGTCGTCGTGGAGGTCATCGGCGGGATCGAGCCCGCCCGGTCCCTCATCACCACCGCCTTCGAGCACGGCGCGTCCGTCGTCTCCGCCAACAAGGCCCTGCTCGCCCAGGACGGGGCGGCCCTGCACGCCGCCGCCGAGGAGCACGGCAAGGACCTCTACTACGAGGCCGCCGTCGCCGGTGCCATCCCGCTGATCCGGCCGCTGCGCGAGTCCCTCGCCGGAGACAAGATCAACCGGGTGATGGGCATCGTCAACGGGACGACCAACTTCATCCTCGACAAGATGGACTCCACGGGCGCGGGCTACCAGGAGGCCCTCGACGAGGCCACCGCCCTGGGATACGCGGAGGCCGACCCGACCGCCGACGTCGAGGGGTTCGACGCCGCCGCCAAGGCCGCCATCCTCGCCGGCATCGCCTTCCACACCCGGGTGCGCCTGGACGACGTCTACCGCGAGGGCATGACCGAGGTCACCGCGGCCGACTTCCGCTCCGCCAAGGAGATGGGCTGCACCATCAAGCTGCTCGCCATCTGCGAGCGCTCCAAGGACGGGGCGTCCGTCACCGCGCGCGTGCACCCCGCCATGATTCCGCTGAGCCACCCGCTAGCCTCCGTGCGCGGCGCGTACAACGCCGTCTTCGTGGAGTCCGACGCGGCCGGACAGCTCATGTTCTACGGCCCCGGCGCCGGCGGTTCCCCGACCGCCTCCGCCGTGCTCGGCGACCTGGTCGCCGTCTGCCGCAACCGGCTCAACGGCGCAACGGGGCCCGGTGAGTCGGCGTACGCGGCCCTGCCCGTCTCGCCCATGGGCGAGGTCGTCACCCGCTACCACATCAGCCTCGACGTCGCGGACAAACCGGGTGTACTCGCCCAGGTCGCGACCGTCTTCGCCGAGCACGGGGTGTCGATCGATACCGTTCGGCAGCAGGGCAAGGACGGCGAGGCCTCCCTCGTCGTCGTCACCCACCGCGCGTCCGACGCCTCCCTCACCGGGACCGTCGAGGCGCTGCGCAAGCTCGACACCGTGCGGGGTGTCGCCAGCATCATGCGGGTTGAAGGAGAGTAACCAGCAATGACTCACCAGTGGCGCGGAATCATCGAGGAGTACCGGGACAGGCTGCCGGTCTCCGACACCACGCCGGTCGTGACGCTCCGCGAGGGCGGCACGCCCCTCGTGCCCGCGCAGGTGCTCTCCGAGCGCACGGGCTGTGAGGTCCACCTCAAGGTGGAGGGGGCCAACCCCACCGGCTCCTTCAAGGACCGCGGCATGACCATGGCCATCTCCAAGGCCAAGGAGGAGGGGGCCAAGGCGGTCATCTGCGCCTCCACCGGAAACACCTCCGCCTCCGCCGCCGCCTACGCCGTGCGCGCGGGCATGGTCTCCGCCGTGCTCGTGCCGCGGGGCAAGATCGCGCTCGGCAAGATGGGCCAGGCCCTGGTGCACGGCGCGAAGATCCTCCAGGTCGACGGCAACTTCGACGACTGCCTCACGCTCGCCCGCGCGCTGAGCGAGAACTACCCGGTGGCGCTGGTCAATTCGGTCAACCCGGTGCGGATCGAGGGCCAGAAGACGGCCGCCTTCGAGATCGTGGACATGCTCGGCGACGCCCCCGACATCCATGTCCTCCCGGTCGGCAACGCGGGCAACATCACCGCCTACTGGAGGGGCTACAAGGAGTACGCCGCCGACGGCATCGCCGCCAAGACCCCGCGCATGTGGGGCTTCCAGGCCTCCGGCAGTGCCCCGATCGTGCGCGGCGAGGTCGTCAAGGACCCCTCGACCATCGCCACCGCGATCCGCATCGGCAACCCCGCCTCCTGGCAGTACGCCCTCGCCGCCCGGGACGAGTCCGGCGGTGCCATCGATGAGGTGACGGACCGTGAAATCCTGCGCGCCTACCGGCTGTTGGCCGCGCAGGAGGGTGTCTTCGTGGAGCCCGCCTCCGCCGCCTCCGTGGCCGGTCTGCTCAAGGCCGCCGAGCAGGGCAAGGTCGACCCGGGGCAGCGCATCGTGTGCACCGTCACCGGCAACGGTCTGAAGGACCCCGACTGGGCCGTCGCCGGCGCCCCGCAGCCGGTCACCGTCCCGGTCGACGCGACCACCGCGGCCGAGCGCCTCGGCCTGGCCTGAGCACCGGCCTGAGCAGGGGCAAACCGCGTCAGGGTGCACAGGGGGCTTACGACACGCATCGTGCGCCTCCTGTGCGCCCTATGTCGCGGCAGAACCTTCCTTCGATAGGCTGTACTGAACCCGCCTACCGCATATGCCCTTGCATGTGGGCACGGGGGCCGCGCCGTCTCCGCGTCCCGACGGGTCTTCGTACGTCATCGAATGTCCATCGAATCCCTCGGGTGACATTCGACTCCATCGGATGTCACTTCGACAGTCACGCAGCTCAAGGAGAGTCAACGAGCGATGGCTGGTCCAGCGTTCCGCGCCGCCGCCGTCCGGGTGCGCGTTCCCGCCACCAGTGCCAACCTCGGTCCGGGCTTCGACGCCCTGGGCCTCGCGCTGGGGCTGTACGACGACGTCGTCGTCCGGGTGGCCGACTCCGGGCTGCACATCGACATCGCGGGTGAGGGCAGCGAGACCCTGCCCCGGGACGAGAGTCACCTGCTCGTCCGTTCCCTGCGCACCGCCTTCGATCTGCTGGGCGGACAGCCCCGTGGCCTGGAAATCGTCTGCGCCAACCGCATTCCGCACGGCCGTGGCCTGGGCTCCTCCTCCGCCGCCATCTGTGCCGGCATCGTCGCCGCCCGCGCGGTGACCATAGGCGGCGAGGCCCGGCTCGACGACGCCGCGCTGCTGGAGCTGGCCACCGAGATCGAGGGCCACCCGGACAACGTGGCGGCCTGTCTGCTCGGCGGCTTCACCCTGTCCTGGATGGAGGCCGGCGCCGCCCGGGCGATCAGGATGGAGCCGAACGATTCCATCGTTCCGGTGGTTTTCGTGCCCGGAAAGCCGGTGCTGACCGAGACCGCGCGCGGCCTGCTCCCGCGCACCGTGCCGCACGTCGACGCCGCCACCAACGCGGGCCGTGCCGCCCTGCTCGTCGAGGCCCTCACCCGGCGCCCCGAGCTGCTGCTGCCCGCCACCGAGGACCGCCTCCACCAGGAGTACCGCGCCCCGGCCATGCCGGAGAGCGCCGCGCTGGTGGAGCGGCTGCGGGCCGACGGGATCCCGGCCGTCATCTCGGGCGCCGGGCCCACCGTCATGGCCCTCGCCGACGCCGGCACCGCCGACAAGGTGGAAGCCCTGGCCGGCGCCGACTGGGCCGCCAACCGGCTGAGCCTGGATGCCCAGGGAGCGAGCGTGCTGCCGCTTGCGACCTGACACATGCTTGCCGGATTTGGAGAGGGGGAATGTTTGTTGGATCCGGTAGTGTTAACCTCAAGTCTGCACCCGACCCCACCATGGCGAGGTGCCTCGTGTCCCCGTCCGGGACAGACCTTCCTCCGGGAGCCTCCCAAGCCACTCCGTGTTCCATGTGCCGTACCTGGGCAGTACGTCGTATGCGGACACTGAGCGAGCTGCCGGGCACGCTCCGGAATCGGTGCTACCACGCCACGTGACACTGGGTGCCACGGTTCGCGGAAGCGCCATCACCTGCAAATCTCTCTTCCGCCGCGTTGGCGGACCACCGCCCCGGCACGGTTCACAGAGACAGGACCGTAGCCGGACAGCACAACCGGTCGCCGAGCCAGACAGGCCGACGTCCGCTCCAGGGAAGGACCCTTCGTGAGCGACACCACCGATCTGATGGGCGCACGTGTCGAGGAGACCGCTGCCGCGCCCGCCACGGACGCCTCCGCGCCTGCCACCGGTGCCGGCTCCCGGCGGCGCCGTGGTACCGGCCTCGAGGGCATGGTGCTGGCCGAGCTGCAGCAGGTCGCCTCGGGCCTCGGGATCAGGGGCACCGCGCGGATGCGCAAGAGCCAGCTGATCGAGGTCATCAAGGAGGCCCAGGCCGGTGGGGGCGCCGCCCCCAAGGCCGAGGCCGCCACCGAGACCAAGCCCAAGCGCCGGGCCACCTCGAAGGCCCGTACGGGCGAGGACGCCGCCGAGAAGAAGCCGGCGAAGGCCGCGGAGGCCCCCGCCGAGAAGGCCGTGGCCCAGCAGCAGATCGAGATTCCCGGCCAGCCGGCCTCCGACGACGCCCCGACCGAGCGCCGTCGCCGTCGCGCCACCGCCGAGGCGGGCGCCCCGGCCGCGAGCAGCGCCGAGACCGTCGTCGCCGAGGTGAAGACCGAGGTGAAGGCCGAGCCCAAGGCCGAGACGCCCGCGCAGCAGCAGGGTGAGGCCAAGGGCGACGCCGGTGACGGCGAGGGCCGTGGCCGTCGCGACCGCCGTGAGCGCGGCCGCGAGCGTGACCGTGACCGTGACCGCCGGGGCAAGGGCGACGACCAGCAGGGCCAGGGCGGCCAGCGTCAGCAGCAGGGTCAGCAGCAGGGCGGCGCCGGTCGCCAGGACCGCGGCCAGCAGCAGCAGGACGACGACGACTTCGAGGGCGGCCGCCGTGGCCGTCGCGGCCGCTACCGCGACCGCCGTGGCCGCCGTGGCCGTGACGAGTTCGCCGGCAACGAGCCGCAGCTCGCCGAGGACGACGTCCTGATCCCCGTCGCGGGCATCCTGGACATCCTCGACAACTACGCCTTCATCCGGACCTCCGGCTACCTGCCGGGCCCGAACGACGTGTACGTCTCCCTCGCCCAGGTCCGCAAGAACGGCCTGCGCAAGGGTGACCACGTCACCGGTGCGGTCCGTCAGCCGAAGGAGGGCGAGCGCCGCGAGAAGTTCAACGCGCTGGTCCGCCTCGACTCCGTCAACGGCATGGCGCCCGAACACGGCCGTGGCCGCCCGGAGTTCAACAAGCTGACCCCGCTGTACCCGCAGGACCGGCTCCGTCTGGAGACCGACCCGGGCGTGCTGACCACCCGCATCATCGACCTGGTGTCGCCGATCGGTAAGGGTCAGCGCGGTCTGATCGTGGCCCCGCCGAAGACCGGCAAGACCATGATCATGCAGGCGATCGCCAACGCGATCACGCACAACAACCCCGAGTGCCACCTGATGGTCGTCCTCGTCGACGAGCGTCCGGAAGAGGTCACCGACATGCAGCGGTCGGTCAAGGGCGAGGTCATCTCCTCGACCTTCGACCGCCCGGCCGAGGACCACACCACGGTCGCCGAGCTGGCGATCGAGCGCGCCAAGCGTCTGGTGGAGCTGGGCCACGACGTCGTCGTGCTGCTCGACTCGATCACGCGTCTGGGCCGTGCGTACAACCTGGCCGCCCCGGCCTCCGGCCGCATCCTGTCCGGTGGTGTCGACTCGACCGCCCTGTACCCGCCGAAGCGCTTCTTCGGTGCGGCCCGCAACATCGAGGACGGCGGCTCGCTGACCATCCTCGCCACCGCTCTGGTGGACACCGGGTCCCGCATGGACGAGGTGATCTTCGAGGAGTTCAAGGGCACCGGCAACATGGAGCTGAAGCTCGACCGGAAGCTCGCCGACAAGCGCATCTTCCCGGCGGTGGACGTGGACGCGTCCGGTACCCGTAAGGAAGAGATCCTGCTCGGCAACGAGGAGCTGGCCGTCGTCTGGAAGCTGCGCCGGGTGCTGCACGCGCTCGACCAGCAGCAGGCGATCGAGCTGCTGCTCGACAAGATGAAGCAGACGAAGTCGAACGTCGAGTTCCTGATGCAGATTCAGAAGACGACGCCGACGCCCGGCAACGGCGACTAGTCGGTAGGTACTGGGTAAGAAGAGAGGCCGCCCCCCGTCATTCAGGTGACGGGGGGCGGCCTTTTGGCGCTGAGAGGTATCGGGAGCGCACCACGCGCCTCTCCCGTCTCACCTCTCCCTGGGAGCACTCCCTTGCCCACGCCCCTGCCCGGGCGGCACAGACGTCGTATACGCCTTGCCCTGCCCCTCGCCGCCGCCGGTGTCGCCGCCGCCGTGACCGCCGCGCTGCTCACGACGTCCGCCGGTGCGACCACCCCGCTGCCGAAGCCGACCAACGCGCCCGTCGTCAGCCAGCCCTCCCAGGCCGCCCTGAAGCAGCGCATCGCGAGCGCCTCCGGCCTCGACACGTCGACGCAGAGCAGCAGCCCGTCCGCCGTGTCGCCGAAGATCATCGGTGGTACCGAGACCACCATCTCCTCGGCGCCCTGGATGGCCCAGCTCTGGTACGTCGACGACAAGAGCACCACCGACACGAGCGACGACACCGTCTTCTTCTGCGGGGGCTCGGTCGTCTCGCCGACGAAGATCCTCACCGCCGCACACTGCGTCTGGGACGAGGAGCACAACAAGGCCTTCGACTGGAAGGACCACGGCTGGGTCGTCACCGGCACCGACCAGCTGTCCCCGGGCACCGACCTGCACGGCGGCCAGGCCACCGCTGTGCAGCGCCAGTGGAAGAACCCGTCGTACAACCCGGCAACGATCGACAACGACATCGCCGTGCTCACCCTGGACGTCCCGGTCAAGGCGACGCCGATCCGGATGGTGACCTCGGGCGACACCGGCTCCTACGCCGCCGCGACGCCGGCGAAGGTCTACGGCTGGGGCCGCACCAGCTCCACCAGCGACAACATCTCCGACACCCTGAAGACGGCCACGCTGCCGATCCAGTCCGACAGCGTCTGCTCCGGCTACTACGGCACCCAGTTCGTCAAGGGCCACATGGTGTGCGCGGGCAGCCCCGCCAGCGGCGGCGACACCGGTACGACCACCACCTGCAACGGTGACTCCGGCGGGCCGCTCGTGGTGAACGGCCGGATCGCCGGCGTGGTCTCCTGGGGCAGGCCGGACTGCGTGAAGAAGGGCTCGTACCCCGTCTTCAGCAAGGTCTCCACGTACGTCGGCGCCGCCTACCCGCAGATCGACGACACCAACCTGAGCCCCCTCAACAGCAAGCCCGACAACAAGGCCGACCTCTTCGTCCGGGCCTCCTCCACCAACACCGGCTACGAGAAGGACTCCAGCGGCACCTCGTTCGGCGCCCGGGTCTCCTGGGGCGACTTCAGCGGCGTCAACCTGGTCCGGCAGACCGACCTGAACCGGGACGGCTACCAGGACCTGGTCTACCGGGTCAGCTCCACCGGTGACGTGTACTGGGACCACGTCGTGCTCAACAGCGACCGTACCCAGGGCACCTGGACCACCACGAAGATCTTCACCGGCTGGAAGACCCGCACCCGGATCATCACGCCCGGCGACCTCACCGGCGACTACCTGCCCGACGTGCTGTCCGTCGACTCGGCCGGCACGCTGTGGCTCTACCCGGGCAAGGGCGACGGCACCTTCGGCGCGCGCGTGCAGGTCGGCACCGGCTGGGGCCAGTACAACATGGTGCTCGGCCACGGCGACTTCACCGGCGACGGCAAGGCCGACCTGCTCGCCCGGCAGAGCAGCACCGGCGACCTGTACCTGTACAAGGGCACCGGGAAGTCCGGCTCCGGCGCCTTCTCCGCCCGGATCAAGGTGCGCAGCGCCTGGACCGGCTACAACGCCTTCGACGCGGTGGGCGATGTGAACGGTGACGGCAAGGCCGACTTCCTGGCCCGCACCTCCGGCGGCACGCTCTACCTGTACAAGGGCACCGGCAAGGCGACCAGCGAGATCTTTGCCACACGTGTCTCGGTCGGTACCGGTTTCCAGCAGTATGACCTCTGGGGCTGAAAGCCCAGGTGAGTCAAGCTCACCGAGGTGACACCATCACGCAGAGTGCCCATCGCCGTACGCGATGGGCACTTTGCATTGTGCAACCCTTGCCCGAGTTCCTCCGTCTGACCAGACAGAGCGACGATGGTGTGATGGACGAGACCTAGGAGTGACGTGTCCGCCGAGAGCACGCCGGAGCCCGGTATACCGGGGCTGGGCGAGACCGGATCCCGCCGTGGGGGCAGCCGCCGCAAGCCCCGCAGCAGCAGCCGCAAGGCCCTGCTCGCCGTGGCCTGGACGGCAGCCGGTGTGGTCGTGCTGGGGGGTACCGGCGCCGGGTACGTCTACTTCAAGCTCAACGGCAACCTCAAGAGCGTCGACATCAACCAGGCCCTCGGTGCGGACCGGCCCACGAAGATCGACAACGGCTCCGAGAACATCCTGGTCCTCGGCTCGGACTCGCGCTCCGGCTCGAACAAGAAGCTGGGCGGCGGCACCGACGACGGCAGCGCCCGCTCCGACACGGCGATGATCGTCCACGTCTACGAGGGTCACAAGAAGGCCGGCGTGGTCTCCATCCCGCGCGACACCCTCATCGACCGCCCCGCGTGCACCGACACGGACGGCACCGCGCATCCGGCCGCGGCCGGCGTGATGTTCAACGAGGCGTACTCCACCGGCGGCGCGGCCTGCACCGTCAAGACCGTCGAGTCGCTCACCGGCATCCGCATGGACCACTATCTGGAGGTCGACTTCGCCGGCTTCCAGAAGCTCATCGACGACCTCGGCGGGGTCCCGGTCACCACGACCAAGAACATCGACGACCCGCAGAGCCACCTGAAGCTCAAGGCCGGCACCCACACCCTCGACGGCGAGCAGGCCCTCGGCCTGGTCCGCACCCGGCACGGCGTCGGCGACGGCTCCGACCTGGGCCGCATCCAGCTCCAGCAGGCCTTCGTCAAGGCGCTGCTCGACCAGGTCAAGCACGTCGGCGTGTTGAGCAACCCCAAGAAGCTGTACGACCTCGCCGACACCGCGACCAAGGCCGTCACCACCGACTCCGACCTCGGCTCGGTCAACGCCCTCGCGGACTTCGCGAACGGCCTCAAGGGCATCAGCTCGTCCCACATGAAGATGGTCACGATGCCGGTCCAGTACGACCCGGCGAACCTCAACCGAGTCCTGATGGAGAAGTCCAAGGCCCAGCTGGTCTGGAACGCCCTGAAGAACGACCAGCCGATCCCGAAGGCGGCCACACAGGGAACGGCAACCGGTGAAGCCAAGGGCGTGGTGACTCCCTAGGCACCCCACCCACCCGAGGGAATAGAACAACCGCACCCCCGGTTTGGGAGGATGGCGCCAGTCCTGGCAGACTGGTACGTCGGCTCCGGTTCACGCTTTCGCACCCCGCGGCAGCGACCCGGCGCCCTCCCGGAATCTAGGAGACACCTTGAAGCGCGACATCCACCCCGAGTACGTCGAGACGCAGGTCAGCTGCACCTGTGGCGCGTCGTTCACCACCCGTAGCACGATCCAGTCCGGCACCATCCGGGCCGAGGTCTGCTCCGAGTGCCACCCGTTCTACACGGGTAAGCAGAAGATCCTCGACACCGGTGGCCGTGTGGCCCGCTTCGAGGCCCGCTTCGGCAAGGCTGCCGCAGGCTCCAAGAAGTAGCGAGCCCCATTTCGCCGGTCCACGGTCGCGCCCCCACCGGGGTGTGCCCGGGACCGGCGTTTTTGGTCGCCGCCACCCCTCCCCCCGCAGTACAGGAGCCGAAAGATGTTCGAGGCCGTCGAGGAACTCGTCGCCGAGCACGCCGATCTGGAGAAGAAGCTCGCCGATCCGTCGGTCCACGCCGACCAGGCGAACGCGCGCAAGCTGAACAAGCGCTACGCCGAGCTGACCCCGATCGTCGCCACGTACCGCTCCTGGAAGCAGACCGGCGACGACATGGAGACCGCGCGCGAGCTTGCCGCCGACGACCCTGACTTCGCCGCAGAGGTCAAGGAGCTGGACAAGCAGCGCGAGGAGCTGACCGAGAAGCTGCGCTTCCTGCTCATCCCGCGTGACCCGAGTGACGACAAGGACGTCATTCTGGAGATCAAGGCGGGTGCGGGTGGTGACGAGTCCGCACTCTTCGCGGGTGACCTGCTGCGCATGTACCTGCGCTACGCCGAGCGCGTCGGCTGGAAGACCGAGGTCATCGACGCCACCGAGTCCGAGCTGGGCGGCTACAAGGACGTCCAGGTCGCCGTGAAGGCCCGTGGGCAGCTCGAACCCGGCCAGGGCGTGTGGGCCCGGCTGAAGTACGAGGGCGGTGTGCACCGCGTGCAGCGCGTGCCGGCCACCGAGTCCCAGGGTCGTATCCACACCTCCGCGGCCGGTGTGCTGGTCACGCCGGAGGCCGAGGAGGTCGACGTCGAGATCAACCCGAACGACCTTCGGATCGACGTGTACCGGTCCTCCGGGCCCGGCGGGCAGTCCGTCAACACCACCGACTCCGCGGTGCGCATCACGCACCTCCCGACCGGGGTCGTCGCCTCCTGCCAGAACGAGAAGAGCCAGCTGCAGAACAAGGAGCAGGCCCTGCGTATCCTGCGCTCCAGGCTGCTCGCCGCGGCGCAGGAGGAGGCCGAGCGGGAGGCCGCCGACGCCCGCCGCAGCCAGGTCCGCACCGTCGACCGCTCCGAGAAGATCCGCACCTACAACTTCCCGGAGAATCGCATCTCCGACCACCGGGTCGGCTTCAAGGCGTACAACCTGGACCAGGTCCTGGACGGCGACCTCGACGCGATGATCCAGGCCTGCGTCGACGCCGACTCGGCGGCGAAGCTCGCGGCCGCGTAAGGGACGTACGAGTACCACACGGAGGACGAGCGTGAACCTGCTGCTCGCGGAGGTGGCCCAGGCCACCCAGCGGCTGGCCGACGCCGGCGTGCCCTCGCCGCGCAACGACGCGGAGGAGCTCGCCGCGTTCGTGCACGGCGTGAAGCGGGGCGCGCTGCACTCCGTGAAGGACTCCGACTTCGACGCGCGCTACTGGGAGGTCATCGCCCGGCGTGAGCAGCGCGAGCCGCTGCAGCACATCACCGGGCGGGCCTACTTCCGGTACCTGGAACTCCAGGTCGGCCCGGGTGTCTTCGTGCCCCGGCCGGAGACCGAGTCCGTGGTCGGCTGGGCCATAGACGCCGTGCGCGCCATGGATGTCGTCGAGCCCTGCATCGTCGACCTGTGCACCGGCTCGGGCGCCATCGCGCTCGCCCTCGCCCAGGAGGTCCCGCGCTCGCGCGTGCACGCCGTGGAGCTGTCCGAGGACGCCCTGGTGTGGACCCGTAAGAACGTGGCGGGATCCAGGGTCGACCTGCGCCAGGGCGACGCCCTGGACGCCTTCCGCGACCTCGACGGCCAGGTCGACCTGGTCATCTCCAACCCGCCGTACATCCCGCTCACCGAGTGGGAGTACGTCGCCCCGGAGGCCCGCGACTACGACCCGGAGCTGGCGCTGTTCTCCGGCGAGGACGGCCTGGACCTCATCCGCGGCATAGAACGCACCGCGCACCGGCTGCTGCGCCCCGGCGGGGTCGTCGTCATCGAGCACGCCGACACCCAGGGCGGCCAGGTGCCGTGGATCTTCACCGAGGAGCGGGGCTGGGCCGACGCGGCCGACCACCCGGACCTCAACAACCGCCCCCGGTTCGCGACCGCCCGCAAGGCGCTGCCGTGAGCACCCCGACGACTTCCAGCCCGCAGTACGTGTACGAGGAGGCCCGCTAGACATGGCACGGCGATACGACACCAACGACGCGACCGACCGCGTGACGGGTCTGCGTGAAGCCGCGTCCGCGGTCCGCCGGGGCGAGCTGGTGGTGCTGCCGACCGACACGGTGTACGGCATCGGCGCCGACGCGTTCTCCTCGGAGGCCGTCGCCGACCTGCTCGCCGCCAAGGGCCGGGGCCGCAACATGCCCACCCCTGTCCTCATCGGCTCCCCGAACACCCTGCACGGCCTGGTCACGGACTTCTCCGAGCTGGCCTGGGAACTGGTCGACGCGTTCTGGCCGGGCGCCCTCACGCTGGTCGCCCGGCACCAGCCGTCCCTGCAGTGGGACCTCGGCGACACCCGCGGCACGGTCGCCGTCCGCATGCCGCTGCACCCGGTCGCCATCGAGCTGCTCACCGAGGTCGGCCCCATGGCCGTGTCCTCGGCGAACCTCACCGGCCACCCGGCGCCGGAGGACTGCGACGCCGCCCAGAACATGCTCGGCGACTCCGTCTCCGTCTACCTCGACGGCGGCCCCACCCCCGGCAACGTGCCGTCGTCCATCGTGGACGTCACCGGCCCGGTGCCGGTGCTGCTGCGCGAGGGCGCGATCTCCCCGGACGAGCTGCGGAAGGTCGTACCCGACCTCGAGGTGGCGAATTGACGGCCCCTGACGCGGGGCGTGGCATAGGCAACGGGGAACGTGACGCGGAGATCACGACGACGTTCGTGGGGCTTCCGCGTGACAGCTTCCGCATCCTCCACGTCAGCACCGGCAACGTGTGCCGCTCGCCCATCACCGAGCGGCTGACCCGCCATTTCGTGGCGGAGCGGCTCGGCGTACTCGGCGGCGGGCTGATCGTGGAGAGCGCGGGCACCTGGGGCCACGAGGGCGCGCCCATGGAGGCCAACGCGGAGACCGTGCTGGCCGAGTTCGGCGCGGACGCCTCCGGCTTCGTCGGCCGGGAGCTGCTGGACGAGCACGTGATCATGGCCGACCTGGTGCTGACGGCCACGCGCGACCACCGGGCGCAGGTGATCTCGATGGGGCACTCGGCGGGGCTGCGGACGTTCACGCTCAAGGAGTTCACCCGTCTGGTCCGCGCGATAGATCCGGCCACGCTGCCACCGCTGGAGGACGGCGTGGTCGCGCGGGCGCGGGCGCTGGTCCGTGCGGCCGCCGCTCTACGCGGGTGGCTGCTGGCGCCCAACGCCGAGGCGGACGAGGTGTACGACCCGTACGGGGCGCCGCTGCCGTTCTTCCGGTCGATCGGGGACGAGATACACGAGGCGCTGGATCCGGTGGTCACGGCGTTGACCGGCGTAACGGCGCGGATGTAGGCGACAGCCGGCGTTCCGGCGGCGCGCGCCTCACCCTGCGGCGACCTACATTGGACCTACGTCATCGTCGACCGCCCGGGAGCCCGCCATGTCGGTCACCCATACGCTCGAGGCCGATGTCCTGCGGCGGCAGGACCCGGAGCTGGCCGAGATTCTGCAGGGGGAGCTGGAGCGGCAGTCGACGACGCTGCAGCTGATCGCCGCCGAGAACTTCACCTCGCCGGCCGTGCTCGCAGCCCTCGGCTCGTCGCTCGCCAACAAGTACGCCGAGGGCTACCCCGGCGCCCGGCACCACGGCGGCTGCGAACTGGTCGACGTCGCCGAGCGCCTCGCGGTCGAGCGGGCCAAGGCGCTCTTCGGTGCCGAGCATGCCAACGTGCAGGCCCACTCGGGCTCCTCGGCCGTCCTGGCCGCCTACGCCGCCCTGCTGCGCCCCGGCGACACCGTCCTCGCCCTCGGGCTGGCTTACGGCGGCCATCTCACCCACGGCTCGCCCGCGAACTTCTCCGGCCGCTGGTTCGACTTCGTCGGGTACGGCGTCGACGCCGAGACCGGGCTCATCGACCACGACCAGGTGCGCCACCTGGCCCGCAACCACCGGCCGAAGGCCATCGTGTGCGGCTCGATCGCCTACCCCCGCCACCTCGACTACGCCTTCTTCCGGGAGGTCGCCGACGAGGTGGGCGCCTATCTGATCGCCGACGCCGCGCATCCCATCGGCCTGGTCGCCGGGGGAGCGGCGCCCAGCCCGGTGCCGTACGCGGACGTGGTGTGCGCCACCACCCACAAGGTGCTGCGCGGCCCGCGCGGCGGAATGATCCTGTGCGGCGGTGAGCTGGCCGAGCGCGTCGACCGGGCGGTCTTCCCCTTCACCCAGGGCGGCGCGCAGATGCACACCATCGCCGCCAAGGCCGTCGCCTTCGGCGAGGCGGCAACACCGGCGTTCGGCGCGTACGCCCATCAGGTGGTCGCCAATGCGAGGGTTCTCGCGGCTCAGCTGGTCAGCGAGGGGCTCGCGGTCACCACCGGCGGCACGGACACCCACCTGATCACCACCGACCCGGCCCCGCTCGGCGTGGACGGGCGCACCGCGCGCGGCCGGCTGGCGGCCGCCGGGTTCGTCCTGGACTGCTGTGTGCTGCCGCACGGCGACGGCCGCGGGCTGCGCCTGGGGACGGCCGCGGTGACCACGCAGGGCATGGGGGAGCCGGAGATGGTCAAGATCGCCGCGCTGCTGGCGTCGGTCCTGCGGGGCGAGACGGAACCGGCCGCGGCGCGGGAGGAAGTGCGCGAGCTGGCCGGTAGATTTCCGCCGTACCCCGGCTGAGCGGGGGTGGGCGCACATCCGTACACCCCGGTGTGCACCGCCGTGCACAGCCAGGCGTGCAACCATCGTCGCTACCCGGCAGTCCTCATCCATATGCGTCGCTCGCTAGGGTGGTGGGCTGTGATGGCCAGCGAGACCTGTGGGGAAGCCCGTGCGTGAATACCTGCTGACGCTCTGCATCACGGCCGCGGTGACGTATCTGCTGACAGGGCCGGTACGGAAGTTCGCGATCGTGGCCGGAGCCATGCCGGAGATCCGGGCACGTGACGTGCACCGGGAACCCACTCCGCGCCTCGGCGGGATCGCCATGTTCTTCGGCCTGTGCGCGGGCCTGCTGGTCGCGGACCACCTCACGAACCTCAACGAGGTCTTCGCCAAGTCCAACGAACCGCGGGCGCTGCTCTCCGGGGCGGCGCTGATCTGGCTGATCGGTGTCCTGGACGACAAGTTCGAGATCGACGCGCTGATCAAGCTGGGCGGCCAGATGATCGCCGCCGGCGTCATGGTCATGCAGGGTCTGACGATCCTGTGGCTGCCCATCCCCGGCGTCGGCAACGTGGCGCTGACCCAGTGGCAGGGCACGTTGCTCACGGTCGCCCTGGTCGTCATCACGATCAACGCGGTGAACTTCGTGGACGGCCTGGACGGCCTGGCCGCGGGCATGGTGTGCATCGCGGCGGCGGCGTTCTTCCTGTACTCGTACCGGATCTGGTACTCGTACGGCATCGAGGCCGCCGCTCCGGCGACGCTGTTCGCGGCGATCCTGATGGGCATGTGCCTGGGCTTCCTGCCGCACAACATGCACCCGGCGCGGATCTTCATGGGCGACTCGGGCTCGATGCTGATCGGGCTGGTGCTGGCCGCGGGTGCGATCTCCATCACGGGGCAGGTCGACCCGGACGCGCTGGCCCTTTTCACGGGCTCGGAGAAGGCGGCGGTGCACCAGACGGTGCCGGTCTACATCCCGCTGCTGCTCCCGCTGACGATCATCGCCGTACCGGCGGCCGACCTGGTCCTGGCCATCGTGCGGCGCACCTGGCGCGGTCAGTCGCCGTTCGCGGCCGACCGGGGGCATCTGCACCACCGGCTGCTGGAGATCGGCCACTCGCACAGCCGGGCCGTGCTGATCATGTACTTCTGGTCGGCGCTGATCGCCTTCGGCGCGCTGGCGTACTCGGTGAACTCGGCGTCGATGTGGATCGTGCTGGGCGTGGTCTTCCTCAGCGCGATCGGCCTGGTCCTGCTCCTGCTGCCCCGCTTCACCCCGCGTGCCCCCAGGTGGGCGGAGCGCTTCGTGCCGCCGCGGTACCGCAGGCGGCGGGCGGTCCCGGCACTCGACGCCGGACTGCCGACGGGCGCCGCGGTACGCGAGTGCCACGGCTCCACGGCGCTCCGGGACCAGGCCCTGGTACCGGACCGGGGGCCCGAGGCCGACGTGCGCTAGCCCGGCACCGTTGTCATTCAAGATCGTGGAGACCCTGATCGAGGTGCTCTCACGCCGACGGCAAGGTAAGAATCTGACTAGAGCATTGCCAAGTCGTGGGGGAGCAAAGGGTCCCAATACCAGACAACACACCCCGGTTTTTGCACAGACGCGCGCTGTCACTCTCATGTGTGACAGCGGGCACACCTACCAGGTAAAGACCTCATCAAATAGTTTGTGATACGGTTCACGAGAACCCCGGATAGAGCCGAAGGACCGAAGTGCGTCGGTCCAATGGCGTGAGGTCTCGATCACTCAGCCCGGGACTACGCTCGTCCATGACGACACCCTGCCCCCCTGTGAAAGCGGAGTTGCCGCCATGCCGTCCAATGACGCCCGGATCCTGGCCCAGGCCGCCGTACCCACGGCTGTCGTCGGCGCGCTTGCCGCCGTCGTCAGCGGAGTGGTCGCGGGCGGCAAGGGAGCGATCGGGGCTGTCGTCGCGACGGCGGTCGTGTGCCTCTTCATGGGGTCCGGTCTCTACGTACTGCAGCGCATCGCCAAATCGCTTCCGCAGTTGTTCCAGGGTATGGGCCTGATGCTCTACACGGCCCAGTTGCTGTTGCTCGTCGTCTTCGTGGCCGCGTTCAAGGACACGACGCTGTTCAATCCCCGCGTCTTCGCCATCGTTCTCGTGGTCACCACCCTGGCGTGGATCATCGCGCAGACCCGTGCCCACATGAAGGCCAAGATCCTCTACGTCGAACCTGACGACTCGTCGAAGGGCGACAAGCCCGAGAAGACGGGGCACTCACGGTGAGAGGTAGGGCCGGGATAAAGGCACGCGAGAGATGCTGCTATCGTCCGGTGCCAACTGCGGCATCGCGGGCGCGGGCATCTGAGCTGACGCCTGCTCAATCGCGAGGCGAGATGCCCCACAGCCGCCCCCACATCCGTTACACCAGTCCCGTGCCGAACCGCGGCCCCGCGTCGCGCCGACACAACGAGGTTGCCGTACCTATGCGCCACGATGAAGGAGCCCGCGGTGAGTGCTGACCCGACTCAGGTGCTCGCCTTCGAGTCCGACTGTCACATCTTCTCCGGATGTGGATTCCCGGCTCCTGGCCTGCACTCCTTTGTCTTCAAGCCGCTCTTCACTGTCGGCGGGTTCGAGTTCAACAAGCCGATGCTCCTCGCCCTGCTGGGCACGGTCGCGATCGTCGCTTTCTTCTGGGCCGCGTTCGCCAAGCCCAGGCTCGTGCCGGGCAAGCTCCAGATGATCGGTGAGGCCGGGTACGACTTCGTCCGCCGCGGCATCGTCTACGAGACGCTGGGCAAGCGCGAGGGCGAGAAGTACGTACCCCTCATGGTGTCGCTGTTCTTCTTCATCTGGATCATGAACCTGTGGTCCGTGATCCCGGTGGCACAGTTCCCGGTGACGTCCATGATCGCGTTCCCCGCGGGTCTGGCGGCCATCGTCTACATCCTGTGGATGTTCCTGACCTTCAAGAAGCACGGCTTCGTCGGCGGTCTGAAGAACATCACCGGCTACGACAAGTCGCTCGGCGCCGTACTGCCGGTGATCGTCATCATCGACTTCTTCTCGAACGTCCTGATCCGGCCCTTCACCCACGCGGTGCGACTCTTCGCGAACATGTTCGCCGGCCACCTGCTGCTGCTGACCTTCACCATCGGCAGCTGGTACCTGCTGAACGGCGTCGGCATCATCTACGCTGGCGCCTCGTTCGTGATGACCATCCTGCTCACGGCGTTCGAGCTCTTCATCCAGGCCGTTCAGGCGTACGTCTTCGTACTCCTCGCCTGCAACTACGTTCAGGGCGCTCTCGCCGAGCACCACTGAGCCTCCTCGCCCTCCCTGTCCAACCTGACTGACCGGTGGCCAACCCCCACCGGTACGCGTAAAGAAGAGAAGGAAGAACCGGCATGTCCGCTCTCCAGACCCTCGCCGCTGACGGCCTCTCCGGCAACCTCGGTTCGGTCGGCTACGGCCTCGCTGCGATCGGCCCCGGCATCGGCGTCGGCATCATCTTCGGTAACGGCACCCAGGCCCTCGCCCGCCAGCCCGAGGCTGCCGGTCTGATCCGCGCCAACCAGATCATGGGTTTCGCCTTCTGTGAGGCCCTGGCGCTGATCGGTATCGTCATGGGCTTCCTCTTCCGTAGCTGAAGCGCGCTTCGACGCAACTCCCTTAGACGGAAGGCACTGATGTGAACGCCCTGGTAACGCTGGCGGCGACAGAGGAGCAGAATCCTCTGATCCCCGAGATCCCAGAGCTTGTCATCGGCCTGATTGCTTTCGCCATCGTCTTCATCTTCCTCGCCAAGAGGCTCCTCCCGAACATCAACAAGGTTCTGGAAGAGCGCCGCGAGGCCATCGAGGGCGGTATCGAGAAGGCCGAGGCCGCGCAGACCGAGGCCCAGAGCGTCCTCGAGCAGTACAAGGCCCAGCTCGCCGAGGCCCGGCACGAGGCCGCCCGCCTGCGCCAGGAGGCGCAGGAGCAGGGTGCCGCCCTCATCGCCGAGATGCGGTCCGAGGGCCAGCGGCAGCGCGAGGAGATCGTCGCCGCCGGTCACACCCAGATCGAGGCCGACCGCAAGGCCGCCGCGGGCGCCCTGCGTCAGGACGTCGGCAAGCTCGCCACCGAACTGGCCGGCAAGCTCGTCGGTGAGTCCCTCGAGGACCACGCCCGGCAGAGCCGTGTGATCGACCGCTTCCTCGACGAGCTCGAGGAGAAGGCCGAGGCCACGCGATGAACGGAGCGAGCCGCGAGGCCCTGGCAGCCGCACGTGAGCGTCTCGACGCGCTGACGGACTCCACGTCCGTGGACGCCGTCCAGCTCGCGGACGAGCTGGCGGCCGTCACCGCGCTGCTCGACCGCGAGCCCAGCCTGCGTCGGGTCTTCACCGACCCGGCGCAGCCCGGTGAGGCCAAGGCCGAGCTGGTCCGGCGCCTGATCGGTGGCCAGGTCGGCGAGACCACGGTCGACGTGGTGTCCGGCATGGTCCGTTCCCGCTGGTCGCAGTCGCGCGACCTGGTGGACTCGCTGGAGGAGCTGGCGAACATCGCCGACCTCACGGCGGCGGAGAAGGCGGACACGCTCGACGACGTCGAGGACGAGCTGTTCCGGTTCGGCCGGATCGTCTCCTCGAACACCGAGCTGCGTGCCGCGCTCACCGACCGCTCCGCGAGCGCCTCGGCCAAGATCGAGCTGCTGCACCGGCTCCTCGGCGGCCGGGCCAAGCCCGCCACCGAGCGCCTGGTGACGCGCCTCGTGACCGCGTCGCGGGGACGTAGCCTGGAAGCGGGACTGGAGTCCCTGTCCAAGCTCGCCGCCGCGCGCCGGGACCGCATGGTCGCCGTCGTCACCTCGGCGGTGCCGCTGAGTGACGGGCAGAAGCAGCGCCTCGGCGCCGCCCTGACCAAGCTCTACGGCCGTCGGATGCACCTCAACCTCGACGTCGACCCCGAGGTCGTCGGCGGGATCCGGGTGCACGTCGGTGACGAGGTCATCAACGGTTCCCTCGCGGACCGGCTGGAGGACGCGGCCCGCCGCATGGCGAGCTAGCAGCACCTCGGCATTCGAGAAAAGCAGTACGTACTTACGGCCCTGGTTGGGCCGTGAAGAGGATTCCTGGGGGTCGCCCCCAGACCCCCACAGAAACTTCGGGCCCAACAAGGAGAGCAGGGAACCCAGATGGCGGAGCTCACGATCCGGCCGGAGGAGATCCGGGACGCGCTGGAGAACTTTGTCCAGTCGTACAAGCCGGACGCGGCCTCGCGCGAGGAGGTCGGTACGGTCACCCTTGCCGGCGACGGCATCGCGAAGGTCGAGGGCCTGCCCTCGGCCATGGCCAACGAACTGCTGAAGTTCGAGGACGGCACCCTCGGCCTCGCCCTCAACCTCGAGGAGCGCGAGATCGGTGCCATCGTCCTCGGTGAGTTCAGCGGCATCGAGGAGGGTCAGCCGGTCACGCGTACCGGTGAGGTCCTCTCCGTCGCGGTCGGCGAGGGCTACCTCGGCCGTGTCGTCGACCCGCTCGGCAACCCGATCGACGGCCTCGGCGAGATCGAGACGTCCGGCCGCCGCGCCCTCGAGCTGCAGGCCCCCACGGTCATGCAGCGCAAGTCGGTGCACGAGCCGATGGAGACGGGCTACAAGGCCGTCGACGCGATGACCCCGATCGGCCGTGGTCAGCGTCAGCTGATCATCGGTGACCGCCAGACCGGCAAGACCGCCCTGGCCGTCGACACGATCATCAACCAGCGCGACAACTGGCGCTCGGGCGACCCGAAGAAGCAGGTCCGCTGCATCTACGTCGCCATCGGCCAGAAGGGCTCCACCATCGCCGGCGTGCGCCGCGCGCTGGAGGAGAACGGCGCCCTGGAGTACACGACCATCGTCGCCGCCCCGGCGTCCGACCCGGCCGGCTTCAAGTACCTGGCGCCGTACACCGGTTCGGCCATCGGTCAGCAGTGGATGTACGACGGCAAGCACGTCCTGATCATCTTCGACGACCTGTCGAAGCAGGCCGACGCCTACCGCGCCGTGTCCCTGCTGCTGCGCCGCCCGCCGGGCCGTGAGGCCTACCCGGGTGACGTCTTCTACCTGCACTCCCGTCTGCTGGAGCGCTGCGCCAAGCTCTCCGACGACATGGGTGCCGGTTCGATGACCGGTCTGCCGATCGTCGAGACCAAGGCCAACGACGTCTCGGCGTTCATCCCGACCAACGTCATCTCCATCACCGACGGCCAGTGCTTCCTGGAGTCGGACCTGTTCAACGCCGGTCAGCGTCCCGCGCTGAACGTCGGTATCTCCGTCTCCCGAGTCGGTGGTTCCGCCCAGCACAAGGCGATGCGCCAGGTCTCCGGCCGCCTCCGTGTGGACCTCGCCCAGTTCCGTGAGCTGGAGGCGTTCGCCGCCTTCGGTTCCGACCTGGACGCGGCCTCCAAGGCCCAGCTGGAGCGCGGTCAGCGCATGGTCGAGCTGCTGAAGCAGGACCAGTACCAGCCGATGTCCACCGAGGACCAGGTCGTCTCCGTCTGGGCCGGCACCAACGGCCGTATGGACGAGGTCCCGGTCGCCGACATCCGCCGTTTCGAGCGGGAGCTGCTGGACTACCTGCACCGCAAGGAGTCGGGCCTGCTCACCTCGATCCGCGAGGGCGCCAAGATGTCGGACGACACGATCCAGGCGATCGACGACGCCGTCGCGGAGTTCAAGAAGCAGTTCGAGACCTCGGACGGCAAGCTGCTCGGCGAGGACGTTCCTGCCGCTGCCGCCAAGTGACGTAAGGAAGGGACCTGACTCATGGGAGCCCAGCTCCGGGTCTACAAGCGTCGCATCCGATCCGTCAGCGCGACCAAGAAGATCACGAAGGCGATGGAGATGATCGCCGCCTCGCGCGTCGTCAAGGCGCAGCGCAAGGTGGTGGCCTCCACGCCGTACGCGACCGAGCTGACGCGCGCGGTCACGGCGGTCGGTACGGGTTCGAACACCAAGCACCCGCTCACCACGGAGGCGGAGAACCCGACCCGTGCCGCGGTCCTGCTCCTCACGAGCGACCGCGGTCTGGCCGGCGCCTTCAACTCCAACGCCATCAAGGCGGCGGAGCAGCTGACCGAGCGCCTGGAGCGCGAGGGCAAGCAGGTGGACACGTACATCGTCGGCCGCCGTGGTGTCGCCCACTACAACTTCCGTGAGCGCAAGATCTCGGAGTCGTGGTCGGGCTTTACGGACGAGCCGTCGTACGCGGACGCCAAGAAGGTGGCGGAGCCTCTGATCGAGGCGATCGAGAAGGACACGGCGGAGGGTGGTGTGGACGAGCTCCACATCGTCTACACCGAGTTCGTCTCGATGATGACGCAGACAGCGCTGGACGCCCGGCTGCTGCCGCTGCGTCTGGAAGAGGTCGCCGAGGAGGCCAAGCCCTCGGGCGAGATCCTCCCGCTGTACGACTTCGAGCCCTCGGCGGAGGACGTCCTCGACGCCCTGCTGCCGCGCTACGTGGAGAGCCGTATCTACAACGCGCTGCTCCAGTCGGCCGCTTCGAAGCACGCCGCCACGCGGCGCGCGATGAAGTCGGCCACCGACAACGCGGGCGAGCTGATCAACACGCTCTCCCGTCTTGCCAACGCGGCCCGCCAGGCCGAAATCACCCAGGAAATCAGCGAGATCGTCGGTGGCGCGAGCGCCCTGGCCGACGCGACCGCGGGGAGTGACCGATAATGACCACCACTGTTGAGACCGCGACGGCTACGGGCCGCGTCGCCCGGGTCATCGGCCCGGTCGTCGACGTGGAGTTCCCCGTCGACGCGATGCCGGAGATCTACAACGCTCTGCACGTCGAGGTCTCCGACCCGGCGAACGAGGGCGCGAAGAAGACGCTGACCCTGGAGGTCGCCCAGCACCTGGGTGACGGCCTGGTCCGCACCATCTCCATGCAGCCCACCGACGGTCTGGTCCGCCAGGCCCAGGTGACGGACACCGGCTCCGCCATCTCCGTCCCGGTCGGCGACTTCACCAAGGGCAAGGTGTTCAACACCCTCGGTGAGGTGCTGAACGTCGACGAGCAGTACGACGGCGAGCGCTGGCCGATCCACCGCAAGGCCCCGAACTTCGACGAGCTCGAGTCGAAGACCGAGATGTTCGAGACCGGCGTCAAGGTCATCGACCTTCTCACCCCGTACGTCAAGGGTGGAAAGATCGGTCTGTTCGGTGGTGCCGGTGTCGGCAAGACGGTGCTCATCCAGGAGATGATCTACCGCGTCGCCAACAACCACGACGGTGTCTCCGTGTTCGCCGGTGTCGGTGAGCGCACCCGTGAGGGCAACGACCTCATCGAGGAGATGTCCGACAGCGGTGTTATCGACAAGACCGCTCTTGTCTTCGGTCAGATGGACGAGCCCCCGGGCACCCGTCTGCGCGTCGCGCTGGCCGGCCTCACCATGGCCGAGTACTTCCGTGACGTCCAGAAGCAGGACGTGCTGTTCTTCATCGACAACATCTTCCGCTTCACGCAGGCCGGCTCCGAGGTCTCCACGCTGCTCGGCCGTATGCCCTCCGCGGTGGGTTACCAGCCGAACCTGGCCGACGAGATGGGTCTCCTCCAGGAGCGCATCACCTCGACCCGTGGTCACTCGATCACCTCGATGCAGGCGATCTACGTCCCCGCGGACGACCTGACCGACCCGGCCCCGGCCACCACCTTCGCCCACCTCGACGCGACGACGGTTCTGTCCCGTCCGATCTCCGAGAAGGGCATCTACCCGGCCGTGGACCCGCTGGACTCCACGTCCCGGATCCTGGACCCGCGCTACATCGCGGCGGACCACTACAACGCGGCCATGCGCGTGAAGTCGGTCCTCCAGAAGTACAAGGACCTCCAGGACATCATCGCGATCCTCGGTATCGACGAGCTGGGCGAGGAGGACAAGCTCGTCGTCCACCGTGCCCGTCGCGTGGAGCGCTTCCTGTCCCAGAACACCCACGTCGCCAAGCAGTTCACCGGCGTCGACGGGTCGGACGTGCCGCTGGACGAGTCGATCGCCGCGTTCAACGCGATCATCGACGGTGAGTACGACCACTTCCCGGAGCAGGCGTTCTTCATGTGCGGTGGCATTGAGGACCTCAAGGCCAACGCCAAGGAGCTGGGCGTCTCCTGAGCCTCGCGCTCGTGTGAGGGGGCGGGCGCGTCCCGCCCCCTCTCTCACGCCCACTAGACTTGTAACCAACACCCGGCAGAACCGCCGGGTGGTGACCCGAGGAGCCACCCTTGGCTGCTGAGCTGCACGTCGAGCTGGTCGCCGCCGACCGCCAGGTCTGGTCCGGCGAGGCCACCCTGGTCGTCGCGCGCACCACGTCCGGCGACATCGGCGTCATGCCCGGTCACCAGCCGCTGCTCGGTGTGCTGGAGTCGGGCCCGGTGACCATCCGTACGAGTGACGGTGGAACGGTCGTCGCCGCGGTGCACGGCGGTTTCATCTCGTTCGCGGACGACAAGCTGTCGCTGCTGGCCGAGATCGCCGAGCTGTCGGACGAGATCGATGTCCAGCGCACGGAGCGCGAGCTCGAGCGCGCGAAGGCGGAGGACGACGCCGAGGCCGAGCGTCGTGCGGATGTCCGCCTGCGGGCGGCGACCGCGGCGCGCTGATCCAGCGCGCGGTATGACGTCACTCAGCCGCGGCCGGCCCGGAGCAATCCGGTGCCGGTCGCGGCTGAGGCAGATGTGGGTGTTTTTTCCTTTTCATTACCCAGTTTCATCGCCTAGGAGACGAGGAGGTCGGTGCCGATGGTCCTCGCTCTGACTGTGTGCGGAATCGTGATCGCCCTCGTGGTGGTGGGACTGTTCCTGTTCGGACTGCGCCGCAGACTGATCCAGCGCTCCGGCGGCACCTTCGACTGTTCGCTGCGCTGGGACCTCCCCGAGAAACCGGACACCAGCGGCAAGGGCTGGAGCTACGGCGTCGCCCGCTACAACGGCGACCGCATCGAGTGGTACCGCGTCTTCTCCTACGCCCCCCGCCCGCGCCGCACCCTGGAGCGGGCCGCGATCGAGGTGGCCGGCCGCCGGCTGCCCGAGGGCGAGGAGGAGCTGGCGCTGCTCTCCGACGCGGTGGTCCTCGCCTGTACCCACCGGGGCACGCGCCTCGAACTCGCGATGAGCGAAGACGCGCTGACCGGTTTCCTCGCGTGGCTGGAAGCAGCCCCGCCCGGACAGCGAGTGAACGTGGCGTAGCCACGTTCACTCGCTGGGTGGGGGTCCCCCCGGACGAAGTCTGGGGGAGCGTCAACGTCGCTTAGCGCTCTTACAGGTTGTTGCTGATGGCGCTCACCAGCTCGCCGTTGCTGGTGTCGCCGCTGAACTCCCAGAAGAACGCGCCGCCGAGGCCCTGCGTCTTGGCCCACGCCATCTTCGTGGCGATGGTGGCCGGGGTGTCGTACGACCACCAGTTGCTGCCGCAGTGCGCGTACGCCGTGCCCGCGACGGTGCCGGTCGCCGGGCAGGACGTCTTGAGCACCTTGTAGTCCTCGATGCCCTGCTCGTACGTGCCCGCCGCCGGACCCGTGGCGGTGCCGCCCGGGGCGTCCTGCGTCACGCCGGTCCAGCCGCGGCCGTAGAAGCCGATGCCGATGAGCAGCTTGCTCGCGGGGACGCCGATCGCCTTGTACTTGGCCATCGCGTCGGCGGTGGTGAAGCCCGCCTTCGGGATGCCGCTGTACGAGGTGAGCGGGGAGTGCGGGGCCGTCGGGCCCTGGGCGTCCCAGGCGCCGAAGAAGTCGTACGTCATCACGTTGTACCAGTCGACGTACTGGGCGGCGCCCGCGTAGTCCGCGGCCTCGATCTTGCCGCCGGAGGAACCGTCGGCCGTGACGGCGGACGTCACCAGGTTGTTCGAGCCGAACTTGGCGCGCAGCGCGGACATCAGGTTCTTGTAGGCCGCGGCCCCGCTGGTGTCACAGCTCAGCCCGCAGGCGTTCGGGTACTCCCAGTCGATGTCGATGCCGTCGAAGACGTCGGCCCAGCGCGGGTCCTCGACCAGGTCATAGCAGGACTGCGCGAACGCGGCCGGGTTCTTCGCGGCCTCGCCGAAGCCGCCGGACCAGGTCCAGCCGCCGAAGGACCACAGCACCTTGATGTTCGGGTACTTGGCCTTCAGCTCGCGCAGCTGGTTGAAGTTGCCGCGCAGCGGCTGGTCCCAGGTGTCGGCGACGCCGCTGACCGACTGGTCGGCGGTGAACGCCTTGTCGTAGTCGGCGTAGGAGTCGCCGATCGCGCACTTGCCGCCGGTGACGTTGCCGAAGGCGTAGTTGATGTGCGTGATCTTCGACGCGGAGCCGGACGTCACCAGGTTCTTGACGTTGTAGTTGCGGCCGTAGATGCCCCACTCGGTGAAGTAGCCGAGCTTGACCTTGTTGCCGGTGGGCGGGGGAGTGGTGCCGCCGCCGGTGGTGTGGACCGCGACCGCGCCGCTGACCGGTCCGGTCTGGTCGGCGGTGTCGCGGGCCTGCACGGTGTACGAGTAGTCGGTGCCGGCGGTGAGGCTGGTGTCCGTGTACGACGTCGTCGTCACCGTGCCGACGACCTTGCCGTCGCGCAGCACGTCGTAGTTCTTGACGCCCTTGTCGTCGGTGGCCGCGCTCCAGCCGAGCTTCACCGAGGTGTCGGTGATCGAGGAGGCGGTCGGGGTGCCGGGCGCGGAGGGGGCCGCGTCGCCGGGGACCGTGGTGCCGTCACAACTGTCGCCGTTGAGCTTGCAGTTGGACGGGGAGCCGGACCCGGCGCCGTTGAAGCCGAAGGAGACCGAGGCGCCGGGGGCCAGGGTGCCGTTGTACGACTTGTTCTTGGCGGTCCAGTGGGTGCCGGAGTTCGTGACGTCCGCGTCCCACGCGGAGGTGACGGACGTACCGGAGGGGAAGTCCCACTCGACCGTCCAGGAGCTGATGCTGCTGCTGCCGGTGTTCTTGATGGTCCACTGACCGCCGAAGCCGGTTCCCCAGTCAGTGGTCTTGGTGTAGGTGGCGGTGGCGTTCGCCGCGGCCTGGGCGGGGCTCGCGAGACCGACCAGGCCGGCCAGGGGGAGCAACAGGGTCGCGAACCCTGCCGCGGCTCTGTGTCTGAAGCGCATGCTGCGCCTCCCTCTTGTATGGGGCTCTCGATAGGGGTGTCAGGGGCATGACTGAGCCTTCACGCCCACGGTGCCGCGAGAATAGAAAGGTCTGGACCATAGGTCAATAGGTCTGGACCACTTGCCCCTGGAGCGGCTAGATCCCCAACTCCTGCGCCAGTACGGCCGCTTGGACCCGGCTGCGCAGCTCCAGCTTCGCCAGCAGACGGCTGACGTGCGTCTTCACCGTGCCCTCCGCCATCTCCAGCCGGCCCGCGATCTCGGCGTTGGACAGCCCCTCGCCGATGCACGACAGCACCTCGCGCTCACGCCGGGTGAGACCGTCCAGCACGGCCGGGTCGGCCGTCGTCTCGCGCACCGGCTTCGCCGCGAACTCGGCGATCAGCCGCCGGGTCACCGCTGGCGCGACGATCCCCTCCCCGCGCGCCACCGTCCGCACGGCCTCCAGCAGATCCCTCGCCTCGGTGTTCTTCAGCAGGAACCCGGCCGCCCCCGCCCGCAGCGCCCCGAACACGTACTCGTCGAGGTCGAAGGTGGTCAGCACCAGGACGTCCGCCATCCGCTCCGCGACGATCCGCCGGGTCGCCGACACCCCGTCCAGACGGGGCATCTGAACGTCCATCAGCACCAGGTCCGGCCGCAGCTCCCGGGCCAGCTCGACCGCGCGCTCGCCGTCCGCCGCCTCGCCGACGACGTCGATGTCGGGCGCGCTGCGGAGGATCAGGACGAGTCCGGCGCGTACGGCGGACTGGTCCTCCGCGACGAGGACACGGATGGCAGGGGTCATGCGGGGTCTCCTTCGGTGAGCGGAAGTACGGCCCGTACGGCCCAGCGGCCGCCCTCGGGCCCGGCCTCGAAGCTGCCGCCGAGCAGCGCGGCCCGCTCCCGCATCCCGGCGAGACCGGAGCCCGAGCCGGAGACGCGGGAAGCGTCGCCGGGCCGGTACGGGCTGGTCACCCACACCCGCAGGGTGCCGTTCTCCTGGTGCAGAGCGACATGGACACGGCCCTTCGCCGCATGCTTCAGGGCGTTGGTCAGCGACTCCTGCACGATCCGGTAGGCGGCCAGCTCGACCGGCACGGGCACGCTGTCGTGGCCGGCGTCCAGGGTGACCTCCAGACCGTTGGCGCGGGCGCCGTCCACCAGGGCACCGAGGCCGTCGAGCGTGGGGGAGGCGGCGGGCTCCCGGTCACCGGAGCCGGCCCGCAGGATCCCGATCAGCCGCCGCATCTCGGCCAGCCCTTCGACGCTGTTCTCCCGGATGACCGCCAGGGCGTCCTTCGAGGTCTTCGGGTCGTCCAGGGAGAGCGCCGCCGTGGAGTGGATGGCGATCGCCGACAGATGGCCCGCGACCATGTCGTGCAACTCCCGGGCGAACCGGGCCCGTTCGGCGGTGACCGCCTGGGTGCGGTCCATCTCGGCCAGCAGTGCGGTCTGTTCGGCGCGCAGCCGGGCGGCCTCGGCCGCGTCGCGGTGGTTGCGGACCACCCAGCCCGTGGAGGCGGGCGCGAACGCGACCACGCCGACGCCCACACCGATGAGCAGCCCCTGCGGATCGCGCCAGAGAGCGGCGGGCACGACTCCGCCGAGCACCGTCAGCATCCCGGTGACCCAGGGGATGCGCCGGGCGGCGGCGAGGCTGCCGTACAGCACGGCCGCGTACATCAGATCGGTGTACAGCACGATGGTGACGATGTTGCCGAGGGTCACCGTGTCCAGGGTCAGGGCGGCGGTGCCGATCAGCAGACCGGTCCGGGGCCGGATGCGGCGCAGCGGCTCGCAGGCGGCGGTCACCGCGAGCGGCATCAGCGGGGCCCACGGCGCCTGCCACAGCACCAGGTTGTCCGAGGCCATGCGGGGGTGGATCCCCAGCACCCACAGCAGCACCCCGCCGAGCAGCCCGCCCACGGCGATGCGCAGGTCGTCGCGGTGCGGACGGGGGAGCGCGAGGGACATGACCCCATCCAACACGGCCCGCGACCGCCGCGCGTGCTCCCCGGGGACGGTCCCGGACTGCAACTTTCGCTTACGGCGGGTTCGCCCCCGCCGACGATGAACCGCGCGTCCGCCGACGCGAGCCTGGAAGGGTGAGCGAAGGGAGCGAAACGTGATCGTCGGGTTGATCGTCGCCTGTGAGGTGGCCTTCTGGGTGCTGCTGGCCGCCGGGCTGGCCTTCCGCTACCTGTGGCGCATGCCCCGTACGGGCCTCGCGCTGCTGCTGTGCGAGCCGCTGCTGGAGGTGGTGCTGTTCGCGGTCACCGCGATCGACCTCAGGAACGGCGCGGAACCCGACTGGCGGCACGGCCTCGCCGCCGTCTACATCGGCTTCACCGTCGGCCTCGGCCACTCCACGATCAAGTGGGCGGACGCCCGCGTCGCCCACCGCTTCGCCGGCGGCCCGCCGCCCGTCAAGCCCCCGAAGTACGGCACGGCCCGCGCCGTCCACGAGTGGAAGGTCGCGGGCCGCTGGATCCTGGCCGCGCTCGTCGCCGTCGCGCTGCTGCAGGGCGCGGCCTGGTACGTCGGCGGCGCCGGGGACACCGGTTCGCTGCGGGCGTGGCAGCTGCGGATGCTGTGGGTGATCGGCATCAACGTGGTGATCGCCGCGAGCTACACCCTCTTCCCCAAGCGGGAGGGATCGGCCCGGGTCCGCCGCTGAGGGCGGGTCGCAGCGGTCCCGGATGCGCTACATCCGAAAGGATTGACCGGAACACGTCGTCAATTCTCGGCACACGCCGTCAATTCTCGGAAAGGACAGCGCATCGATGGGCCTGACCCGGCGTCTCCTCACGCTGCTCTTCGCCCCCCTGCTCGCCCTGCTGCTGGCACCCGCACTGGGGACCGGTTCGGCATCCGCCGTGCCGCTGGCAAAGACGCTCTCGATCGCCCAGGCCCGCAGCCTGCCGCTCGGGACCGTGGTCACCGTGCAGGGTTCGGTGACGACCCCCTCCGGAGCCTTCGAATCCAGCTTCGGCGACAAGGGATTCGGCCTCCAGGACAAGACCGCCGGCCTCTACGTCAGCCTGCAGAGCGACGTGCACGCGTACCCGTGCCAGCACGCACGCGTCACCGGCACGCTGCGCGACAGCTCCGGACTGCTGACCCTGGTGCCGGCCGATCCCTCCGCCGTCGAACTCCGCCACACGGGCCAGACGGCGAAACCGGAACGGGTCAGCACCGCAGGGGTCGGAGAGACCACCGAGGGACGGCTCGTCAAGGTCGTCGGCCGGATCACCCAGGCCCCGACGAGCGACCTGCCCTACGGGTACAAGCTGTCCGTCGACGACGGTACGGGCAGCGTGCTGATCTTCGTCAACGTGCAGACGGGGATCGACATCTCCACCCTGAAGCCGGGGCAGACGGTGCGGGTGATCGGCTTCAGCAGCCAGTTCGGCACGCACTACGAAATCGATCCCCGGTGGCCGAACGACATCAAGGTCGTCGCGGCCTAGGCCGGGCCGGCTTCACCCCCGCTCGCCACCGGGCACCCACAACACATCCCCGGTCGCCTTGTTCGCGGTCCGCGCGAGGATGAACAGCAGGTCCGAGAGCCGGTTGAGGTAGGTCGCGGTGAGCGGGTTCATGTGCTCGCCGTGCACCTCCAGGGCCGCCCAGGTGGAGCGCTCGGCCCGGCGCACGACCGTGCACGCCTGGTGCAGCAGGGCCGCACCGGGCGTGCCGCCGGGCAGGATGAAGGAGCGCAGCTTCTCCAGCCGCTCGTTGAAGCGGTCGCAGTCCGCCTCCAGCCGGTCGACGTAGAACTGCTCGACCCGCAGCGGCGGGAACTCCGGCTTCTCCACCACCGGCGTCGACAGGTCCGCGCCCACGTCGAACAGGTCGTTCTGGACCCGGGTGAGGACGGTGACGACCTCCTCGTCCAGCCCGCCCAGCGCGATCGCGGTGCCGATCACCGCGTTGGCCTCGTTGGCGTCGGCGTATGCCGAGATCCTGAGGTCGGTCTTGGCGACCCGGCTCATGTCACCGAGGGCGGTGGTGCCCTTGTCGCCGGTCCTGGTGTAGATGCGCGTCAGATTGACCATAAGACCAGCCTAGTTAGGCTCCGGCCGTCCGGAACACGCGTGTGCCCACTGTCACGGCGAGCCCCGCGAAACCGACGGCGACGAGTACGCCGTACAGCATGTGCGCGCTCGTGTACTGGCCGACGTACGCGTCGCGCACCGCGTCCACCAGATAGCGGAACGGGACGAAGTGCGAGAGCACGTCCAGCCAGGTGGGGGCGAGGGTCATCGGGAGCATCAGGCCGGACAGCAGCATCGACGGCATCGACACCGCGTTGATCAGCGGGCCGAACTCCTGCGGGGTGCGGACCTTCATGCCCAGCGCGTACGACAGCGAGGCCAGCGAGAGGGTGAGCAGGGCGACGAACGCGAAGCCGATGAGGATGCCCGGCAGGGGTGCGCGCAGGCCCATCACCACCGCGGCGAGTACCAGCAGCACCGCCTGGAAGACGAAGACCGTGGCGTCCCGCAGTACCCGGCCCAGGAGCAGGGCGAGCCGGCTGACGGGCGTCACGCGCATCCGGTCCACCACCCCCTGGGCGTTCTCCATGATGATCGTAAAACCCGCGAACAGCGCCCCGAACAGCCCGAGTTGGAGCAGCAGTCCGGGCACGAGCACCTGCCAGGAGCTGCCCTGCCCGCCGAGCGGCAGGTCGGTGAGGAGCGGGCCGAAGAAGAGGAGATAGAGGAGCGGGGTCAGCACGCCGAAGAGCAGCGCGAAGCGGGAGCGCAGGGACTGGCGGAGGTAGCGGCCGTAGACGAGGGCGGTGTCGTGAAGAAGCATCTCTCTGATTCCGTGAGCGGTTCTACAAGGCCTGTACGGCGACGGGTGCGGCGTCGGCCGGGGCAGGCCCGCGGCCGGTGATGGCGAGGAAGGTGTCCTGGAGGGTGGCGTCGATCGAGCCGCCGTGCGCCAGCTTGAGCGCGCTCGGCGTGCCCTCGGCCGCGACGACACCCCGGTCGACGACGACCAGCCGGTCGGCGAGGGCGTCGGCCTCGTCCAGGTAGTGGGTGGTCAGGAACACCGTGGTCCCGTGCTCGTCGCGCAGCCGGCGCACCAGGTCCCACAGGTCGGCCCGGCTGCCGGGGTCGAGCCCGGTCGTCGGTTCGTCCAGGAACAGCACCTTGGGCCGGTGGGTGAGCGCCATGGCGATGTCGAGCCGCCGGCGCTGCCCACCGGAGAGCGCGGCCGTCTTCCGGTCGAGCAGCTCGGTGAGGTCCAGCTCCCGGGCGAGTTCCGCAGCGCGTGCGACCGCCTCGGCCTTCGACAGTCGGTACATCCGCCCCTGGGTGACCAGCTCCTCCCGGACGGTGATCTGCGGATCCACCCCGCCGGACTGGGCGACGTACCCGGAGACCCGGCGCACCCCGCCCGGGTCGGTCGCCAGGTCGTGCCCGGTGACCGTGGCCGCGCCGCCGGTGGGCTTCAGCAGGGTGGTGAGCATCCGCAGGGTGGTCGTCTTGCCCGCGCCGTTGGGGCCGAGGAAACCGAGGATCTCGCCCTCGCGGACGGTGAGGTCGATGCACCGTACGGCCTCCACGGGGCCGGACTTCGTCTGGAAGGTGCGGGCCAGTCCGGCCGCGCTGATGACTGCTGCCATGGCCACAGAAAAACAGAGTCCCTGAAATTTTGCAATGACACCAAGTTTTCAATGGGTCCAGCAAAGTTAGGATGCGGACATGGCTGAGGGACTCAGGGAGCGGAAGAAACGGCAGACCAGGCAGTACATCTCGGATGTCGCCACGGGGCTGTTCATGGAGCGCGGATTCGACGCGGTCACGGTCGCGGAGATCGCCGAAGCGGCCAACGTCTCCGTCAACACCGTCTACAACTACTTCCCGGCCAAGGAGGACCTCTTCTTCGACCGCTCCGCCGGCATGGCCGACCGGCTCGCCCGCTGGGTCCGCGGCCGGGACGCGGGGGAGTCCGCCGCGCGCGCCGTCCTGCGCGAGCTGCGCGGGGAGGTCGAGGCCGTCTCGCCCCGGGTGGGCCTGATGGAGGGGTACGACCGCTTCATGCGCGTCATCCACGAGGCGCCGCCGCTGCGCTCCCGCCTGTGGAGCCTGCAGCAGGAGTTCCACGACAACGTGGAGGCGGTGCTGCGCGAGGAGGCCGGCGCCGCCACCGACGACCCGATGCCGGATCTGATGGCTGGTCAGATCTGCTGGATCCATCAGGCGGTCTTCGTCGCCATCGGCCGGGAGATGCTCAGTGGGCGCAAACCGGCCGAAGTGTCACGAGAGGTACTCATTCTCCTCGACGACATCGAGGACCTGTTGAGCGAAAAGGTCCTCAACTACGCCGTCCGGGGCGCGTCCTGACCTCTGCCGGTGTGATGTCCGTCAGATGAGACGTGACGCGCATTACTTACCCGTCACACAGCGGCTCCGGAGCGCTATGGTCCGCCGAAGAGGCAAGCGTTGGACAGCGTTCAAAGGAGTCGGAGTGGCACGGAAGCTCGCCGTCATCGGGGCCGGTCTCATGGGGTCCGGCATTGCCCAGGTCGCCGCGCAGGCGGGCTGGGACGTCGTTCTGCGCGACGTCACCGACGAGGCACTGAGGCGTGGCACCGACGGCATCAAGGCTTCGTACGACAAGTTCGTGAGCAAGGGGAAGATGGAGGCGCACGACGCCGACACCGCCCTGGCCCGTATCACCGCGACCACCGACCTGGACGCCGCCGCCGACGCCGACATCGTCGTGGAGGCCGTCTTCGAGAAGCTGGAGGTCAAGCACGAGATCTTCCGCGCGCTCGACAAGATCGTGCGCCCGGACGCCGTGCTCGCCTCCAACACCTCCGCCATCCCGATCACCAAGATCGCGGCGGCCACCGAGCACCCGGAGCGGGTCGTCGGTGTGCACTTCTTCTCGCCGGTGCCGATGATGCAGCTCGTCGAGCTGGTCCGCGGCTACAAGACCAGCGACGAAACCCTCGCCACCGCGCGGGAGTTCGCCGAGTCCGTCGGCAAGACCTGCATCGTCGTCAACCGGGACGTCGCCGGGTTCGTGACCACCCGGCTCATCTCCGCCCTCGTCGTCGAGGCGACCAAGCTCTACGAGTCGGGCGTCGCGACCGCCGAGGACATCGACCTCGCCTGCAAGCTGGGCTTCGGCCACGCCATGGGCCCGCTGGCCACCGCCGACCTGACCGGCGTGGACATCCTGCTGCACGCCACCAGCAACATCTACACCGAGTCCCAGGACGAGAAGTTCGCCCCGCCGGAGCTGATGCGCCGGATGGTGGACGCCGGTGACATCGGACGCAAGAGCGGGCAGGGCTTCTACAAGTACTGACCCGTACACGACCGGACGCACGCCCCGGGAGCATCACTCCCGGGGGTGAATTCGGTATCGGTTCGCTTACAAGCAGCAACCGCTCTGCCACTCAGGCAGTCAGACGTTGCACAGCAACAGCACGAGCACCGTCACGGAGTACGCCACACCGCACTCAACGGGGAGCGCATATGCACATCAGGGGCGACCACGCCGAGCTGGTCGTCGGGGGCCGCCTCGACGTCCGCAGCGCGGCGGACGCCCGTACGGCTCTGCACTCGGCCGTCGACACCGGAGTCGGCGACCTGGTGCTCGACCTGTCCGAACTGGACTCCTGGGACGCCACCGGACTCGGGGTGATCATGGGTGCCCACCGGCGGGCCGGCCGCTGCGGGCGCCGTCTGGTGCTGCGCGGTGTCCCGCCGCAGATGCAACGCCTGCTGGTGGCCACCCGGCTGCACCGCATCCTCGCCATCGAGGGCGGCATCGGCGTGGAGTCGCTGCCCCGCGTGTAACGCCCTTATCGGGTGTGAACCGGGCGACGGGGGAGACCCGGACGCAGTTGCCGAACCGTACGTCGAGGGCAATCCTCATCGGACTGTGATGTCTCGGACCGCACGGCACCCCGCCCTGTCGTAGATACTGTGCGAAGGTTTAGGGTTCGGTCGCCCGCTGCCTCGCAACCCTCGATCGAGCGGGCCCGGACCAGAAGCGACAGCGCAGTGTGCAGCAGGCCGGGAGGGGCCGGTATTTGCCAGGGCACACAACGCTTTTGGGGGGCTTGAACCTATGGACCCGATCACTCCGGGACCCGAGGAGCACGGCCAGGCTCCGAGCCGCCGCCCGCCCCGGGAATCCCTCACCTCCGATTTCGGCCAGAGCACGCCCGGGCTCGCCCGTACGGCGCAGCTCGTCTCCGGCGACTTCCTGCTGACCGTCAACCCGGTCGACGGCAGCGAGATAGAGCCCTGCCCGCCCCACGAACGGCCGGGCCGGCCGCGCAAGCGGACCGCCGCCGAGCGCGCCGAGACCGAGCGTGCCGCCCGGCCGCCGGTGCCACCGGGCCCGGCGCAGCCCACGCTCGCCCTCCTCGAACGGCAGGACGAACGCGAGCGCCTGGTCCGTCTCCTGGCCCGCGGCCGCTCCGTGCGCCTCACCGGCCCCGGAGGCTCCGGCCGCACCGCCCTGCTCGACCTGGTCGGCGAGGACTGCCTGGACCTCGCACCGGACGGCGTGGTCCGCCTCACCGGCTTCCACCGCACCGCCACCGACCTCCTCCAGGACCTCTTCCACGCCGTCTACGACGCCCCCCTGCACCGGCCCGACCGGGAGCAGTTGCTCGCCCTGGTGCGGGAGATCGGCGCGGTCGTCGTCGTGGACGACCTGGAGTTCGGCGGCGCCGCGCTCGACGAGCTGCTGGACGCCACCCCGGAGTGCGCCTTCCTGCTCGGCGCCACCCCGGACATCCCCGCGCCCTCCGCCGACTCCGAGGTCGAGGAGGTCTTCCTCACCGGCCTGGACCGCGCGGCCGGCGTGGAGATCCTGGAGCGCGCCGTCAGCCGGGTCCTCACCGAGGAGGAGTCCAACTGGGCCGGCGACCTGTGGTTCGAGTCCGAGGGACTGCCGCTGCGGTTCGTCCAGGCCGGTGCCCTGCTCCGGCAGCGCGACCAGCTGCGCGCCAGCACCGGCGCGGTGGACGAGTACGGCGTCTTCGAGGACGTACGCATTCCCGTCGAGGCACCCCTGGACACGGCGGAGGCGGAGGACGTCCCGCTGCCGTCCCTCGGCGAGGCCGCCGCTCCCGCGCCGCTGCTCGCCTCCCGGCTCAGCGCCTCCGCCCGCGCCACCCTCCGCTTCGCCGTCGCCCTCGGCGGCGAGGTGCCGCACCAGGCGCACCTGCCCGCGCTGGTCGGCGACACCCACGCGGACGCCGCCCTCGGTGAACTCGCGGGCTGCGGACTGGTCTCCCCGGTCGGCTGCCGCTACCGCCTCGCGGCGGGCGTGCCGGCCCAGCTGGAGGCCGCCGGCTACGCCGACGACGCCCCGGCGCAGGCTCTCGCCGCCGCCGAGCACTACACCTGGTGGGCCGGGCACCCCTCGGTCACGCCCGAGCGGGTGTCCGCCGAGGCCGACGCGGTCCTCGCCGCGCTCGCGGTCGTGGTGCCCGCCACCCTGCCTCCGGTCGAGGGCGAGGAGAGCGTCGCGGTACGGCTTGCCCGTACGGCCGCGCCCGCCTTCGCCGTCGGGCTGCACTGGAGCGCCTGGGAGCGGGCGCTGCGGTCCGGTGCCGAGGCCTCCCGGCTCTCCGGTGAGGTCTCCGAACAGGCCTTCTTCCACCATGAGTTGGGCATCCTCGCGCTCTGTGGCGGGCAGCTCGACCGGGCCCGCGCCGAGCTGGAGGCCTCGGGCGGTCTGCGCGGGGCGCTCGCCGACAAGCGGGGCACCGTCGCCGGGCGCCGGGCCCTGGCCCTGGTCGCCGACCTCGCGGGCGATGTGCCCGGGCCGATGGCGGGTGAGGAGATGCCGGACGCCCGGCACGAGGAGTCGGCGTCGCCGCCCGGCGGGGTACCGGCGCCCTACCCGCTGCCGTACATCCCCGCCGACGACACCCTGGTCACCCACCGGCCCCCGGCCCTCAAGTCCGTGGGCGGCATCCGCCGTCTGGCCCGCCGCAACATGGTCGCGGCCGGCTCCGGCGCCCTGCTCGCCGCCGTCCTCGGCACGGTCGTCACGCTCGGCATGACGTCCCACGAGAACGCGGACAAGAACCCGGCCGGCCAGGTCGGCGTCAACCCGTCCGCGAGCCAGGGCCTGGACGATGGCAGCCTGGGCGCGGACCCGAAGAAGGACGACAGCTCGCCCGGCCACACCGGCACGCCTTCCGGCAGCCCGACGGACCCGGGTCCGGACGGCACCCCGGACGCCCCGACCCCCTCGGCGACGGGGCCTTCGGCGAGCCCGACCAGTACGCGGGGGACGGGCGGCGGGGGTACGACTCCCTCCCCGTCCAAGTCGCAGACGACGAAGCCCGGCTCACCGAGGCCGACGAGGACGACGCCGTCGGCCACACCGACCAGCTCCTCGCCGACCCCCACCCCCACGCCCACCCCGACTCCGACCCAGACGGAAACGACCCCGTCGACCACCAACTCGGCCAGCGGCCCGCCGTCATCGAGCAGCCCGGCCGACAGCTCCGCCCCGGTGATGTAGGGGGCGAGCAGAATTTCTCCGCCGCGACGGTACTCGACCACGTACGGGTTGAGCGCCGTCGCGGTGGGAATGGGGTTGCCGGTCGCTGTAAGGGGCTGTGGGCCTGCCGTGGCGGAGGGCCCCGCTCAGAACAGCCGCAGCTTGTCGTCCTCGATGCCGCGCATGGCGTCGTAGTCGAGGACCTGGCAGTTGATGCCGCGGTCCGTGGCGAGGACCCGGGCCTGGGGCTTGATCTCCTGGGCCGCGAAGACGCCGCGGACCGGGGCGAGATGCGGGTCGCGGTTCAACAGCTCGAGGTAGCGGGTGAGTTGCTCCACGCCGTCGATCTCGCCGCGGCGCTTGATCTCCACCGCGACCGTCTGCCCGTCCGCGTCCCGGCACAGGATGTCCACCGGGCCGATCGCGGTCATGTACTCGCGGCGGATCAGGGAGTAGCCCTCGCCCAGCGTCTCGATGCGGTCGGCGAGCAGCTCCTGCAGGTGCGCTTCCACGCCGTCCTTGATCAGACCGGGGTCCACGCCGAGTTCGTGCGAGGAGTCGTGGAGGATCTCCTCCATGGTGATGATCAGTTTCTCGCCCGCTTTGTTGACGACCGTCCACACGCCCTCGTCCTCGCCCGTGCCCTCCTTGAGCGTGCAGGGCGGCGACATCCAGTTGAGGGGCTTGTAGGCCCGGTCGTCCGCGTGGATGGAGACGCTGCCGTCCGCCTTGACCAGGATCAGGCGGGGCGCCGAGGGCAGGTGGGCGGTGAGCCGGCCGGCGTAGTCGACCGAGCATCGGGCAATGACGAGACGCATGGTCGGCAACGCTACTCGACACACACGGGTGCACGCGATTCGCCCTCCTCGCCGCCCGCCCCGACCGTCAACCGGGACCCCGTGGGTCACCCCATTCATCCTGGAAACTCTTGTTCATCCCTGGCCGATTGTGCGCCTAAAGGGGCCGTTCCATATACGCATTCTGCTGGTGTGGTCACCGACCGTTGCCTACCGTAGTAAACGGGAGGTCGCGACTTGTGTACTGAGCGTGTTCGAAATCGCGAACTTCCCTTTCTGTCAGGCAACCCCTGCTCGTCGGGGGTGCGAGAGGAGAACCCATGTCGCTCGACGTCTCACCGGCCCTACTCGAACAGGCCGAGCGAGGCGAGGTCGACGAAGCAGCATTCGTCGACTGCGTCCGGACCTCCCTGCCCTATGCGTGGGAGATGATCAGCTCCCTGGTGGCCCAGCTGAAGGTGGACGGCGGACCCTTCGCCGACAACCAGACGCCCCCGCCGGACGAGCAGGCGCGCGGTCAGCTGTTGCGTGCGCTCGCGAGTGACGCCATACGCGGCGCGCTGCAGCGGCACTTCGGTGTGCGGCTGGCCTTCCAGAACTGCCATCGGGTGGCGGTGTTTCCGCTCGACGCCTCGGCGGACGAGAGGTTGGCCCGCTTCACCTCGGTGCGCAGCCAGTTGCTGAACCAGTCGCCGGAGCTTCGGGACTGCTGACGCGTGGCTTCCGTGCTCCCGACGCAGTGAGCTTCTCGCTTGCCGCTCCACCCGGGGGAGGTGCGTTCGTGCTGGGGCGGCAAGCGCCCGACGGCAGAAGGGAGTCGGCAGCCGGTCAGCGCAGCTGGGGCAGTACCTCGGCGCCCAGGCGCCGCAGGTTCTCCTCCGTCGCCGCGAGGTCGCCCGACCCCTCGACGAGCAGGGCGAACCGGGAGATTCCGGTGCGCTCCGAGGTGGCCGCGAGCCGGTCGGCGGCCAGTCGCGGGGTGCCCACCGGGTGCAGCCCGCAGAGCAGTTCGGTGTACGCGAGCGGATCCCGCATCGCACGCATCCGGCCATCGACCGTCACATGGGCTTCGAGGCCCTGTTTCAGCCACCCCGGCATCGCCTTCAGCAGCGTCTCCGCCGCGTCCGTGCGCCGGTCCGCGATCTGGCAGACGCCGGCCGAGACATGCGCCGCACTCGCGATCTCCTCGGCCGGCCGTCCCGCGGCCCGCGCGAACTGCCGCCACAGGGCGACCATCTCGGCCTTTTCCTCGTCCCCGACGTGCATGCCGAGCAGCATCGGCAGCCCGCGCTCGGCGGCCAGCCGCACGCTGGCCGGCGAGGTGCAGGCGACGACGACCTCGGGCCCGGGGAGGTCCGTCAGCTCGTCCGACGGGCGGGGCACGACGGGCACCTCCCGGAAGGAGAACCGTTTACCCGAGGCCGACACCGACGGTTCGCGCAGCCAGCGCACCAGCAGATCGAGTGATTCCGGGAACCCGTGCTCGTATGCGTCGAGGCCCGTGCCGAACACCTCCAGGTCCACCCACGGCCCGCCGCGCCCCACGCCCAGCGTGAACCGTCCGCCGCTTGTCATATGCAGCAGCGCGGCCTGTTCGCCGAGGGCGACCGGGTGCGCGGTGGGCAGTACGCTGACCGCCGTGCCGACCCGGATGCGCCGGGTGCGGCCGAGCAGTAACGCGGCGAGGGTGACCGCGGACGGACAGGTGCCGTACGGCACGAAGTGGTGCTCGGCCAGCCACACCGTGTCCAGACCGGCTTCCTCGGAGACCTCCGCCGAGCGGACCGCCCGGTGCAGGGCCTCCCCCGGGCCCTGGCCCGGGAACTGGGCCGCCAGCACAAAACTTCCTACGTGCATCGCTCTTCCTGCTTCCTTGGCTCCGACCGGAGCTCCCCCACCCGGCATAACCGTCTGACACGTGCCGAGGACACGGCCTGGCGGAGGGATTTGCCGATTGTCTGCAGAATGGGCCGCCCTGGAGGGGGACTTGTACGGGTTGGTGCGCTACGCGTACCCCGCTGGGGGCCGCGTAGGCTGGATGCAGCCCGTGCTTCCTGTATAGCCCCGAGAGGTGTCCCGTGTCCCCGCGTCGCAACCGACCGAAGGCAGCCGACTCGTCCGGCCGGAGTGCCGAGGACGACCGGACCGGCCGGTACGGTGGCTGGCAGTCGACGGAGAGCTGGCAGGGCGAGGAGTGGAGCGTGCGCCATGTCGCCGGGGCGAGCGCGGAGGGCAAGACCTACCGCTGCCCGGGTTGCGACCAGATGATCCCCTCCGGTGTTCCGCACGTGGTGGCCTGGCCGGAGCACTCGGGCGTCGACGACCGCCGCCACTGGCACAAGGCGTGCTGGAACGCGAAGGACCGCCGCACCACCCGGGTGCAGCGGTCCCGTAACGCGCCGAAGTTCTGAGCTACACGTCCCGGCTCTGCAGCAGCGCGTAGGCGCCGGCGTACGCCGCGGCCGTCACGCCGAGGATGATCCACAGGGGGTCCCAGCCCGTCGGGCCGGACGAGCTGAGGGTGTTGTCGTAGAAGACGCCCATCTGGCTCGGGATCGAGTACTCCAGCAGCGCCTTCTGCACCTTCTCCAGGGACGACGCGTTCATGAACAGCGCGATCACCAGCGGGGCGAGCACCGCGCCGATCATGATCGTGATGGCGCCCGCGGAGTGCCGGATGATCGAGCCGACGAGCAGCGACAGCAGTCCGAGCAGAGCGATGTAGAGGCTGATGCCGACCGTGGCCTTCAGCCACTCCCCGCCGGACGGGGTGCTCGCGCCGTGGCCCTTCAGCATGGACGCGTGCACCATCGCCACGAACGACACGGTGGCCAGCGTCACCACGAAGGCGATGGCGAAGAACACGATCGACTTGGCGGCCAGCACCCGGCCCCGGCTGGGGCACGCGGTCATCGTCGTACGGATCATGCCCGTGCCGTACTCGGAGGCCGTGGTCAGCACGCCGAGCGTGATGATGCACATCATGCCGATCAGCAGACCGAAGAAGCCGAGGGTCAGCGGGCTCTGACCGGACAGGTCGCCGGAGCCGCTGACCGCGAAACCGGCCAGCAGGCCGATGCCGACCACGAGCAGGATGAAGACACCGAGCGTCCACATCGTCGAACGCACCGACCTGATCTTCGTCCACTCGGACGCCAGGGCGTGCCCGAGGTGGGTGCGCACGACCGGGATCGGCGAGTTGTAGCCGGGGTACGGACCGCCGGGCGCCGCCTGCCACTCGGGCGCGGCTGCCGGTGCCTGCGGCATCGGGGGCTGGTGGGTGCTCATCGGGCGTCCTCGGACTTGGTCAGGTCGGCGGCGGGGGCCGCGGGAGCGGGCTGGGACGGTTCTGCGGCCGGGACCGGGGGAGCGGCCACCGGAGGCTGACCCTGCGGGGCCGCGTACGGGTTGGGCGCACCCGCGCCCGGAGCGCCGTACGCACCGGCGGGCGCACCGCCGTACGGACCCGAGGGCGGCGTCGGCATCGCGAACGGCTGCCCGCCCTGCTGGGGCGGCGGTGGGGCGTACCAGCCCGGCTGGCCCTGGCCGGGCACCGGCATGGGCGGCTGGGCACCGGGCGGCAGCTGCTGCTGCAGGCCCGCCTTCTGGTCGATGGTCGAGCGGTAGTCGACGGCGCCCTGCGTCATCCGCATGTACGCCTCCTCCAGCGAGGCCTGGTGCGGCGACAGCTCCCACAGCCGTACGCCCGCCTCGTACGCGAGGTCGCTGATGCGGGGCAGCGGCAGCCCGGTCACGCGCAGCGCGCCGTCCTGCTCCGGGAGCACATGGCCGCCCGCCTCCGTGAGCGCGGAGGACAGCTTCTCGCGCAGCTGGGGCTCGGTGTCCGGGGTGCGCACCCGCGCGAAGTCGGCGGAGTTGGCCGAGATGAAGTCCGTCACGCTCATGTCGGCGAGCAGCTGGCCGCGCCCGATCACGATGAGGTGGTCGGCGGTCAGCGCCATCTCGCTCATCAGGTGCGAGGAGACGAAGACCGTACGGCCCTCGGCCGCCAGCGCCTTCATCAGGTTGCGCACCCAGAGGATGCCCTCGGGGTCGAGGCCGTTGACCGGCTCGTCGAAGAGCAGCACCTGGGGGTCGCCGAGCAGCGCGGCGGCGATGCCGAGGCGCTGGCCCATGCCGAGCGAGAAGCCCTTGGAGCGCTTCCTCGCCACCTCCTGGAGGCCGACGACCCCGAGCACCTCGTCCACCCGCCGGGCCGGGATGCCCGACAGCTGGGCGAGGCTCAGCAGGTGGTTGCGGGCGGCCCGGCCGCCGTGCACCGCCTTGGCGTCGAGCAGCGCGCCCACCTGGCGGGGGGCGTTGGGCAGCTTGCGGTACGGATAGCCGCCGATGGTCACCGTGCCGGACGTCGGGTTGTCCAGCCCCAGGATCATCCGCATGGTCGTCGACTTGCCCGAGCCGTTGGGCCCGAGGAAGCCGGTCACGGCACCCGGTCGCACCTGGAAGGAAAGGTTGTACACGGCGGTCTTGTCGCCGTAGCGCTTGGTAAGGCCTACAGCCTCGATCATGCTCCGCACCCATCGAAAGGTTCAGGACAGCAGGGCACACGCCCCCGTAAGGGTTAGGAGGATATCCGGGCGCTGACGGTTCCGGCCAAGAGAAAGTAAAGCTACGCGTCCCGCTTCCTGAGCACCGCGTAACCGCCGACGAGGGCCGCGATCACCCACAGCACCATGATCCCGAGGCCGCCCCAGGGCCCGTAGGGGGTGTCGTCGTCGATACGCGGGACCACCTGCATGATCCGGCTGCCGGCCTGGTCCGGCAGATACCGGCCGATCTTCTTGGTCGCGTCGACATTGCCGAGGATGTTCGAGATCAGGAAGAAGAACGGCATCAGGATGCCGAGCGAGAGCATCGGCGAGCGCAGCATCGCGGCGACACCCATGGAGAACATCGCGATGAGCGCCATGTACAGCCCGCCGCCGATCACCGCGCGCAGCACACCGGGGTCGCCGATCCGGGTCCCGAGGGAGCCGAGCATCGCCTGCCCGAGGAAGAAGGCGGCGAAGCTGGTGACCATGCCGACGGCCAGGGCGAGCGCGGTGGCCACGGCGATCTTGCTGAACAGGAAGGTGGCGCGCTGCGGTACGGCGGCCAGCGAGACGCGGATCATGCCGGTGCTGTACTCGTTGGAGACGACGAGCACCCCGAACACGATCATCGCGAGCTGGCCGAGGGTCATGCCCGCGAAGCTGATCACCGTCGGGTCGAAGGAGAGCCGCTCCCGCACGGGCATGTTGTCGTACTGGCTCCTCGACAGCGCGGAGATGAGCACCCCGAGGGCGAGCGTGACCACCACGGCGAGTGACAGTGTCCACACCGTGGAGGCGACGGACCGGATCTTGGTCCATTCCGACCGGATGACCTGAACGGCTGTCATGGGCCTCAGGCCCCCTTCCAGCCGGCGCCCCAGTCCTGCGGGACGGGAGCGGGCGCGGCGTGCGCGTGGTACTCCACCGACTCCGCCGTCAGCTGCATGAACGCCTCCTCCAGCGAGGCCTGCTGCGGGCTCAGTTCGTGCAGCACGATCCCGTACCGCGTGGCCAGCTCCCCGATCCGCTCGGCCTTGCCGCCCGCCACCTCCAGTGCGCCACCGCCCGCCTCGACGACCGTGACGCCGTCCTCGTGCAGCACGTCCAGCAGCCGCTCACGTTGCGGAGAGCGGATCCGTACGTAACTGCGCGCGTTCTCCCGGATGAAGTCCGCCATGGAGGTGTCGGCGAGCAGCCGCCCCTGCCCGATGACCACCAGATGATCGGCGGTCAGCGCCATCTCGCTCATCAGATGACTCGACACGAACACGGTCCGCCCCTGCGCGGCCAGCGACTTCATCAGGTTCCGGATCCAGTGGATGCCCTCGGGGTCGAGCCCGTTGACGGGCTCGTCGAACATCAGGATCCGCGGATCACCGAGCAGCGCGGCCGCGATCCCGAGGCGCTGGCCCATGCCGTACGAGAACCCCTTGGCCTTCTTCCGGGCCACGGCCGTCAGCCCCACGGTGTCCAGCACCTCGGCCACCCGGCGCGTGGGAATGCCGTTGCTCTGCGCGAGGCACAGCAGGTGGTTGTAGGCGCTCCGGCCGCCGTGCACCGCCTTGGCGTCGAGCAGCGCGCCGATGTACGTCATCGGGTCCCTGAGCTGGTCGTAGTGCTTGCCGTCGATCCGCACGTCACCTGCGGTGGGGTGGTCGAGCCCGAGGATCATCCGCATGGTGGTGGACTTCCCGGCCCCGTTGGGTCCGAGGAACCCGGTCACGATGCCAGGGCTGACCGCGAAGGTGAGGTGGTCCACCGCGACCTTCTCGCCGTACCGCTTGGTCAGCCCCGCCAGCTCGATCATGCGGCCACGCTAAGACGGGTGTTGGGCGGCTGCCACCCGGGAGGGCAAACGGATTCCGGTACCTGGGCCTCCCAGGTACCTTGATCAGCAGGGGCGGTGCTGGGGGCACCGGACAACAGAACAAGGGCGGGGGCGACAGTGGTTGAGGACGGCAGACCGCGCGACGGGTGGAGCGCGGTGCGGGCGGGACTGGCGATCGTGGCGGCCGGGGCGGCGGCCGGGCTCGCGGTGGAGTTCCATCTGCTGGGATGGACGTCCATCCCCGGCAACTCCTGCGGCGGCAGATACTCACCCTGCCCGGACGGCACCACACCCACCCTCATCCTGGCGTTCGCGCTGACCTTCGCCGGCTACATCGCCCTGCTGGTCACCATCGGCAGGCCCGCCCCGACCGGGTGGCCGTGCTCGGGAACGGTCGGCTGTGGACGCTCGACACGGCCGACGGACACCGCGTCGGCGAGGACGACGACACCACGGTGCGCACCGGCCGCTACGGCACCGGCGGCCAGCTGCTGCGGGCAGGTGACACCTGGGTGGTCGTCAACGGGGACGGCACCGACGACCCGCCCCTCCTGGGACTGCGCTAGGACACACGGAAGGGGCGGCGGGACCGAGTCCCACCGCCCCTCACGGTGTCGTACGACTACCGGTGCTTACCGGGACTGCTGCGCCGGAACGCCCCGGGAGATCGGCTCGTCCTCGACGGGGGAGCCGGCCGCGGCCACCGCGGCGCCGGTCAGCGTGGCGAGCATCTCGCGGACGTTCGTCAGCTGGGCGTTGATGCTGTCGCGGCGGTTGGTGAGAGCGGCCAGCTCGCGCTCGGATTCCGAGCGGATCCGGTCGGCCTTGGCGTTCGCGTCTGCCACGATGTCCTCGGCCTGGCGCTGGGCCGTCTCCACCGTCTGGCGGGCGCGGCGCTCGGCGTCCGTGCGCAGCTTCTCCGCCTCCAGACGCAGCTGCTCGGCGCGGTGCTCGATCTCGGCGAGACGCTTCTCGGCCTTCTGCTGACGCGAGGCCAGGTCGCGCTCGGACTGCTCCCGGCGCTTGGCCAGGTTCGTCTCGAAGTCGGCGGCGGCCTGCGCGGCCTTGGCGCGGGTCTCCTCGAAGAGGGCGTCCGCCTCCTCGCGCTTGGACTGCGCGTCCTTCTGCGCCTCGGAACGCAGCTGGGCGGCGTCGCTCTTGGCCTTCTCGACGATCCGGACGCCCTCGTCCTCGGCCTTGGCCTTGCGCTCCGCGGCGAACGACTCGGCGTCGTTGCGGACCTGCTGGGCCGCCGACTCCGCCAGCTCGCGGTGCTGCTCGGCGGCGCGCCGGGCCTCCTCCCGCAGATCCTTGGCCTCTTCCTCGGCGAGGCGCAGGATCTTCTCGACCCGCGCGCCGAGACCGGCGTACGACGGCTCTGCGTCGGTTACCTGGGCCTGGGCGTTCTGCGTCTCGAGGTGCAGCTCTTCGATGCGCTTTTCCAGAGCGGTGATGCGGGCGAGAGCGCTGTCACGGTCGGAGACGAGCTTGGAGATACGTTCGTCCACCTGAGCGCGGTCGTACCCACGCCGCACAAGCTCGAAGCCGTAGGGGGAAGTGTCGCTCATGGGGTTCCTGTCGAAAGAGACCGGTGAGGTGATAGGGGGAATCCTAGGGGCCGAAGCGGTGTGTCATCGAGCGGATACGTGTTTGATCTGGAGAATGACACCTCTTTTGAGTGGCTGACCACGGGACGGCTTGCCAAAGACCGGGGCAAAGCCCCCAGAACACACCGGAAACCGTCCCGCCCGCTAGCTGTCCGGCGACTTGCCACCCGATCGGGGGGCGCCCACGGTGGCGCCCGCCTTGACTCCGCCGTCCTTGCCGGACGACGGCGCCTCAAAGGATTCCAACGCCTCCAGGACGTCCTGGACACGGGAGATCTCGGCGTTGATGTCCTCGCGCCGGCGCACCAGGATCTCCAGTTCGCGCTTTCCTTCCTCGACCGTGCGCCGGGCCTCCCGGATGGCCTCGGCCTTCAGCTCCTCGGCCTCCTTGACCAGGCTGGCCTTCTTCAGCTCGGCCTCCTTGAGCAGGCCCTCCGCCTTCTTGACGGCGGCGATCCGGACCTTGCCCGCCTCGGAGTTCGCCTCCGACACCAGCTCCTTGGCCTTCGCCTGCGCCTTGGCCAGCTGCTCCTCGGCCGCCTTGATGAGCGCGTCGCAGCGGTCGCCGGTGGACTTCATCGTCTCGGCGGCCTCGCGGCGGGCCCGCTCGTGCAGCTCCTCGATCTCGGTGGTGATGCGGTCGCGCAGCTCCTCCGCGCGCTCCCTTATGGCGGTCGCGTCCCGGCGGGCGCCGACCAGCAGCTCGTCTGCGTCGGTACGGGCCTTCTCGACCCGCGAGTTGCCCTCGACGGTCGCCTCGGAGACCAGCCGATCGGCCTCGCTGCGGGCCGCGCCCACCATCGCGTCGGCCTGCGACTCCGCGTCCGCGGTGGCCTTCAGCGCCTGCTGCTGGGCCTCGGTGAGCAGCTTGTCCGCCTCGGCCGCGGTCTCCGTGATGAGCGTGTCGACCTGCTCGGCCGCCTCCGAACGCCGCTTGTTCGCTTCCTTGCGGGCCTCGTCGAGGGTCCGCTCGGCCTCCTCGCGCGCGGAGTTGACGAGCCGCTCGGACTCCGCCTCCGCGTCCGCCCGCAGCCGCTCGGCCTCGCTGCGCAGCCGCTCCGCGTGCTGCTGGGCCGAGCCCACCGTCTCGGCGGCCTCGGCGCGCAGCCGCTCCGCGTCGCCGGTGGCGTCCGAGAGGAGCTGCTCGGCGTTCGCGAGGGCCTCGGCCCGGACCCGGTCCGCCTCGCTGAGCGTCTCCGTGCGCACCCGCTCGGCCTCGGCGGCCGTCTCCGTCTGGAGGCGCTCGGCCTCGGCGAGGGCCTCCGTGCGGACCCGCTCGGCCTCCGTGGCCGTCTCGATCTGCAGCCGCTCGGCCTCGCTGCGCGCCTCGGTGATGAGCGTGTCGGCCTGGGTCGCCGCGTCCGAGCGGATGCGGTTGGCGTCCTCGCGGGCGTCCGCCCGGGTGCGGGCCGCCGCCTGGTCGGCCTCGGCGATCGCGTCCGACGCCTCCGTACGCACCCGCTGGGCGTGCGCGGACGCGTCCGAGCGCAGCCGCTCGGACTCCGCGATCGCGTCGCCGACCGTACGCTCGGCGAGCGCCTTGGCGGCCTCCGACTCCTCGTTCGCCTCCCGCCGGACCCGCGAGGCGTCCTCGCTCGCCCGCTCCCGCTCGGCGTAGGCGTCGGCGCGGACCCGGTCCGCCTCCTCCTCGGCCTCCCTGCGGGTACGGTCCGCCGCGTGCTCGGCGGCCGAGCGCAGCCCGGTGATCTCCTCCTGCGCCTGCTCGTGCAGCCCGGCGACGGAGTCCCGCACCTGCTGCGCGTGCTGCTCGGCGGCGGACACCATCTCGGTGGCGCGCCGGTCGGCCTCCTCGACCAGCCGGACCGCCTCGGTCTGCGCGTCCTCCACCCGCTTGCGCGCCGAGGCCAGCAGCTCCTCGCTCTGCTCGCGGGCCCGCTCGCGCTCCTGGTCGGCCTCGGACCGCGCGGCACCGAGCAGTTCCTCGGCCTCGCGGCGGCGCCGGGCGGCCTCCTCCTGCGCGGCGGCGAGCGTCTCGGACGCCTCCGCGCCGAGCCGCTCGGCGGCGGCCTGCGCCTCCGCCCGGACCCGGTCGGCGGTGTCCTGGGCCTCCGCCTTCAGCCGCTCGGCCTCGGCCGCCGCCTCCGAACGCAGGCGTACGGCGATGGCCTCGCCCTCGGCGCGCGAGGCGGACGCGTCGGACGCGGCCTCGTTGCGCAGCCGGTCGGCCTCGGCCTCGGCCTGCTGCTGGAGCGTACGGATCCGCTCGGCGGACTCGGCGCGCAGCCGCTCGCTCTCCTCGGCGGCCTCCCGGCGGATCCGGGCAGCCTCCTCGCGGGCGTCGGTGAGCGCCTGCTCGGCCGCCGCCAGCCGCTCCTGGGTTTCCGTCTGCAGCCGGGTCAGTTCCTCGGCGGCCTCGGTACGACGGGCCTCGACCGCCCGCTCGGTCTCCTCGCGCAGCTCGCGCGCGGCCTGCTCGGCGTCCGACCTGGCCGCGTCGGCCTGCTCACCGGCCTCCGCGCGGAGCCGTTCGGCCTCCTTGCGGGTGCGCTCCAGGGTCTCCTCGGCCTGCCGGCGCAGCGTCGTGGCCCGCTCGATCGCCTCGGTGCGGACCTTCTCGCTGTCCCCGGTCGCCTTCTGCCGCAGCTCGTCGGCGTCCGCCTTGGCCTTGGCCAGCAGCTCCTCGGCGGACTTGGCCGCCTCCTCGATCTGCACCACGGCCTCGCGGCGGGCCTCGGCGCGGATGGACTCGCCCTCGGCGACCGCGTCGGCGCGCAGCTGCTCGGCCTCGCCGCGCAGCCGGCGGGCCTCCTCCTGCAGCTCGACCGTCTTGGCGCGGTACTCCTTGGTGTCGTCCTTCGCCGCGCCCTTGAGCTGCTCGGCGATGTCGTGCGCCTCGGCGCGCAGCCGGTCCGCCTCGGCCTCGGCCTCCGTGCGGATCCGCTCGGCCTCCTCGGCGGCGGCCTTGGTGGTGTTCTTGGCCTCGTCCGACGCCTTGTTGAGGACGTCCTCGGCGGTCTTGGCGGCCTTGGATAGCTGGGTCGCGCTCTCCTCGGCGGTGATCGTACGGGCCTTCTCGGAGGCCTCCGCGACGATCTTCTCGGCCTCGGCACGGGCGTCGGCGATCACCTGCTCGGCGTCGGACCTGGTGGTCTCGGCCTCCTTGGTGGCCTCCTCGACCAGCCGGGCGACCTGCTCCTTGGCCGTGCGCGTGCGGGTCTCGTTGGCGGCCTCGGCGCTCGACAGGGTCTTGGCGGCGGCCTGCTCGGCCTCCGTGACCAGCTTCTCGGCCTCGGACTGCGCCTTGCGCAGCGCCTCCTCGGCCTGCGCCATGCGCTCCTCGGCGGCCCGGCTCAGCTCGGCGGACTGCCGGCGGGCGGCGTCCGACTCGCTGGCGGTGGAGGTGCGCAGCTGCTCGGCGTGGTCGGTGGCCTCCTGGGCCTGCGTGGAGGCGGCGTTCAGCAGCCGCTCGGCGTCCGTGCGGGCGCGGCGCAGGATCTGCTCGGCCTCCGTACGCGCCGTCTCGGCGTCGTTCTGCAGCCGCTGCCGGGCCTCGTTGATCAGCCGCTCGGCCTCCGCGCGGGCGGCGGCCATCGCCTGGTCGGCCTCGGCGCGGGACTCGTCGAGGAGCCGGCGGGCCTGCGACTCGGTCCGGGCGCGCAGCTGCTCGGCCCAGGCCACGTTCTCGTTGACGTGCGACTCGACGGTCTGCCGGCGCTCGGCCAGCTCCTGGTCCAGCTGCTGCCGGCGGGTGACCGCCTCCTGGTGCAGCTCGGCCTGGAGCCGGGCGGCCTGCTCGGCGTGCTCCTGCAGGATGCGCTGGGTCTGCGCGCGGGCCTCAGCGGCCATCCGCTCGGCGTCCTGGCGCAGCTGGTCGGCCTGGATCTGGGCATTGCGCAGCAACTGTTCGGCCTGATAGCCGATGTCACCGCCGTCGTAGGCGGGCCGGGTCATCAGAGTGCGGCGCGCCTCGTGCAGCTTGGCGCGCAGCACCTCGACCTGGTAGCCGAGGTCCTCGGCGTGCTGGATCGCCTTTTCCCGCTCGGTCTTCAGCCGCTTCATCTCGGCCTCGAACCGAGAGAGGTGGTCGACGTCAGCCGCCGGCTCTCGCTCCTGGCTCTCGTAGCCCCGCACTGCGCGGTCCCATCCGTCCCCTGGTCAGCTTCTCCAACGAGCTCCGTCCATCCGCCGGACGGGGCCCCCGGGGAATGGTGTCAGATCAACGGCGGAGCACGGGCTGCTGCCCCGACGCTCGTCCCCCGAAACCCGGACCCCGGCATGCGGTCGCCCCGGTTATGAGGACGACCGCCCCCAACCCTACCGGCCCTTATGTACGAGGGTCAGTGCTCAGGTGACTCAACAGGGGCCGAAGTGACCAGTTCTGTCAGGACACCGTGGCAGTCCTTGGGGTGCAGGAAGGTGATCCGCGACCCCATGGAGCCGCGTCGTGGCTCGTCGTACAGAACGCGTACGCCCTTGCCGCGGATGTCCTCGGCGTCCCCGTCCACATCCGCCGTACCGAAGGCGATGTGGTGGACGCCCTCCCCGTTCTTCGCCAGCCACTTGCCGACCGCGGAGTCCTCCCGGGTCGGCTCCAGCAGCTGGAGGTAGGAGGCGCCGCCGTCGGACGTCTCGTTGATCTTGAGCATGGCCTCCCGCACGCCCTGCTCCTCGTTGACCTCGGTGTGGAACACCTCGAAGCCGTAGGTGGCCTTGTAGAACTCGACGGTCGCGTCGAGGTCGTGACAGGCGATCCCGATGTGGTCGATTCGCGTCAGCATGGGTTCAGTGCAGCGCCACGGAGGTGGTTACGCAACGTGCGCGCGATCACACCGACGGCCCGATGACGGCACGGAGTGCCACTCAGTACATTCGAAGTAAACCCTCGTTCACTCCTCGGCTCCTTGCAGCTGGAAGGGGATCGCAGCTCATGTCTTCTGGAACGACCAGCTCGGTGATCGTCGCGGGCGCCCGCACGCCCATGGGGCGACTGCTGGGCTCGCTGAAGTCCTTCTCCGGAGCCGACCTCGGCGGCTTCGCGATCAAGGCCGCCCTCGACCGTGCGGGGATCGGCGGCGACCAGGTGCAGTACGTGATCATGGGCCAGGTGCTGCAGGCCGGGGCGGGGCAGATCCCGGCCCGCCAGGCCGCGGTCAAGGCCGGCATCCCGATGAGCGTCCCGGCGCTCACCATCAACAAGGTCTGTCTGTCCGGCCTGGACGCGATCGCGCTGGCCGACCAGCTGATCCGCGCCGGCGAGTTCGACATCGTGGTCGCCGGCGGCCAGGAGTCCATGACCAACGCCCCCCACCTGCTGCCGAAGTCCCGCGAGGGCTTCAAGTACGGGGCGATCGAGATGCTCGACGCGATGGCCTACGACGGCCTGACCGACTCCTTCGAGGGCATCGCCATGGGCGAGTCGACGGAGAAGCACAACACGCGCCTCGGCATCCAGCGCCCCGAGCAGGACGAGATCGCCGCCCTGTCCCACCAGCGGGCCGCCGCCGCGCAGAAGAACGGCGTCTTCGAGGCCGAGATCACCCCGGTCGAGATCCCGCAGCGCAAGGGCGAGCCGGTCGTCTTCAGCAAGGACGAGGGCATCCGCGGCGACACGACCGTGGAGTCCCTGGGCAAGCTGCGCCCGGCCTTCACCAAGGACGGCACGATCACCGCCGGCACCTCCTCGCAGATCTCGGACGGTGCGGCGGCCGTGATCGTGATGAGCAAGGCCAAGGCCGAGGAGCTGGGCCTGGAGTGGCTCGCCGAGATCGGCGCGCACGGCAACGTGGCAGGGCCGGACAACTCGCTGCAGTCGCAGCCGTCCAACGCCATCCAGCACGCCCTGAAGAAGGAGGGCCTGGAGGTCTCCGACCTCGATCTCATCGAGATCAACGAGGCCTTCGCCGCGGTCGCCGTGCAGTCAATGAAGGACCTCGGCGTATCCACGGAAAAGGTGAACGTCAACGGTGGCGCCATCGCCCTGGGGCACCCGATCGGCATGTCCGGTGCCCGCCTCGTGCTCCACTTGGCGCTGGAGCTCAAGCGCCGGGGCGGCGGCGTCGGCGCGGCCGCGCTGTGCGGTGGCGGCGGCCAGGGCGACGCACTGATCGTGCGCGTGCCGAAGGCCTGAGTTTCCTGTACGTCGGTGAACTGAACGGAGCTGTTTGATGCAGGACGTCTCCTCTCTGGTGGCCCAGGCCAGGGAAGGCCGGCCGCGGGCCGTGGCCCGGCTCATCTCCCTGGTGGAGGGGGCGTCCCCGCAGCTCAGGGAGGTCATGGCGGCGCTGGCCCCGCTGACCGGCAACGCCTACGTGGTCGGTCTGACGGGCTCGCCCGGCGTCGGCAAGTCCACCTCCACCTCCGCCCTGGTCACGGCGTACCGCAAGCAGGGCAAGCGGGTCGGTGTCCTGGCCGTCGACCCGTCGTCGCCGTTCTCCGGCGGCGCCCTGCTCGGCGACCGGGTCCGTATGTCGGACCACGCCTCCGATCCCGGCGTCTACATCCGCTCCATGGCCACCCGCGGCCACCTCGGCGGCCTCGCCTGGGCCGCGCCCCAGGCGATCCGGGTCCTGGACGCGGCGGGCTGCGACGTGATCCTGGTCGAGACGGTCGGCGTCGGCCAGTCGGAGGTGGAGATCGCCTCCCAGGCCGACACCTCCGTCGTCCTGCTGGCCCCCGGCATGGGCGACGGCATCCAGGCCGCGAAGGCCGGAATCCTGGAGATCGGCGACGTGTACGTCGTCAACAAGGCGGACCGGGACGGCGCCGACGCCACCGCCCGCGAACTGAACCACATGCTGGGCCTGGGCGAGGCCCGCGGCCCCGGCGACTGGCGCCCGCCCATCGTCAAGACGGTCGCGGCCCGCGCCGAGGGCATCGACGAGGTGGTCGAGGCCCTGGAGAAGCACCGCGCCTGGATGGAGGAGCACGGCGTCCTCGCCGAACGCCGCAAGTCCCGCGCGGCCCGCGAGGTGGAGACGATCGCGGTCACCGCCCTGCGCCAACGCATCGGCGACCTCCACGGCGACCGCCGCCTGAGCACCCTCGCGGAGCGCATCGTCGCCGGCGAGCTGGACCCGTACCGCGCGGCGGACGAACTCGTGACGGGCCTGACGGAGGGCTGAGGGTCGTCAACTCGGCGCCGCTGCTGCTAGCTTGACCGGCATGTTCCTCTCCTTGGCATAGAGCGCGCACCGGATCGCGGGGCCCGGCACAGGGCCACCGCGTCCCTCGGTGTCCCCTCTTCCGCCTCGCTCAGAGGAACCTCAGCGTGTCCACACACCCTTCGCGGCTCCAAGGGCCTGTCCAATGTGACGACAGGCCCTCGTACGCCGCCGTCCTGCGCGTCCCGCACGCGCGCCGCACCTTCGCCGCCGCCCTGGCGGCCCGCCTGTGCTACGGCACGGTCTCCCTGGCCGTCCTGCTCTCCGTCACCCGGGCCACCGGGTCCTACGCCGTCTCCGGGGCCGTGATGTCCCTGTTCGGCGGCGCGGCGGTCTTCCTGATGCCCCTGCGGGCGTCCCTCGTCGACCGGCACGGCCCGCGCCGCGCCCTGCTCCCGATGGCCGCCCTCTACGGCAGCTTCCTGTGCGCTCTGGCAGCCCTCACCTGGCGGCCCGGGGCGCCGGCGGCCCTCATCGCCGCGGCCGCCGCCCTGGCGGGCGCCTGCGCACCCCCGCTGGGCCCCACCATGCGCGCCCTGTGGGCGGAACTGGTCGCCGACCGGAGCCTGTTGCGGCGCGCCTACAGCCTGGACGGCGTCGCCGAGGAACTGCTGTACGTCTCCGGTCCGGCGCTGGTCGGCGTGCTGGTGGGATGGGCACCACCGGCGTCGGGCATCCTGCTCAGCGCCTTCCTGAATGTCGCGGGCACCTGCGCCTTCGTCACGTCCCCGGCGATGCCCGGACCGCGTCCCCAGCCCCGCGGGAAGAGCCCCGGCGGCGTCCGCGGCCTGCTGCCCCCGGTCGCGGTGGCGACGGGCGTCGGACTGGCCCTCAGCGGTGTCGAGCTGCTGGTGCTGGCCTTCGCCGCCGAGCGCTCGTACGACACCGCCCTGGTGCCCTGGGTCCTGGGCGCGCTCTCGGCGGGCAGCGCGGTGGGCGGGCTGGTCAACGGGGCGGTGGAGTGGCGTTCGGCCGCCCGGGTACGGCTGTGCTGGTTCGCGGTGGGCCTCGGTCTGGTGATCGCCGCAGCGGGCCTGGCACCGGGCCTGTGGACCCTGACGGTGGCCATGGCCTGCGCGGGCGCGTTCATCGCCCCGGCCCTGACGACCGCGTATCTGCTGGCCGACGAGACCGCGACGGAGGGCACTCGGACGCGGGCGGGGGCGTGGGTGAACACGGGGGTGAATGCGGGAAGTTCGGGGGGTGTGCTGGTGACAGGTTTGCTGATCGGCCGACTCCCGCTGACGCTGTGCTTCGCCCTGGCCGGCGGGACCGCTCTGGTCGCCGCCCTGGCTGCGGGCAGTCGCGCCGCTGGGGCGGCACGGGTGGGCGCAGCGGCGCCTCGTTAGCGCCGAGCCGCGCGACCCCCCGCCCAGCTACAGCACCCTCAGGGACGCCCCCGCTGCCCCCTCAGGTGCTCGGCGATCGGCTTCAGCCCCTTGTCCAGCTCTATCAGCGCCTCCGGCGACAGCAGATCGATGAAGTGCTTCCGCACCGACGCCACATGGTGCGGCGCGACCTTCTTCATCGTCTCCATGCCGTGCTCCGTCAGCACGGCGTACAACCCCCGCCGGTCGGACTCGCAGTTCTCGCGCCGCACCAGGTTCGCGTTCTCCATCCGCGTGATCTGGTGCGAGAGCCGGCTCTTGGACTGCAGCGTCGCGGAGGCCAGGTCGCTCATCCGCATCCGCACGTCGTCGGACTCGGACAGGTTCACGAGGATCTCGTAGTCGTTCATTGTCAGGCCGAACGGCTGCAGATCCTTCTCGAGCTGGTACGTCAACAGCCTGTTGACCTCCAGGTGGGTGCGCCAGGCGCACTGCTCCGCATCGGTCAGCCAGCGCGTGGCCGTCTCGGTCTCCATGAATGAAGTCTACCTAAGAAGTTGAAAGACGAACTACTTCGGATGGTGTGACGGTGCGCACGCGTTCGACCGTCACACTCCGCAGACTACCGCTCACAGCCCGAAGCGACGCTGGAGGTCTCCCAGCTGTCCGGGAAGGCGCGGTACGCCCGACGATTGCGGACCGTGTCCGGACGGTGCCGCTCCGCCACCACCGGGCACCCCCGGTTCGGGCGGAACGACCCCCGTGGCCTGCTCGGCCATCAGGGTCTCGCTCGACTGCAGCAGGACCGTCCCGGCTCCCACGAACTCGAACTGGTGCTCCTCGCCGGAGGCTCCGCCCAGGCCCGTCATCGCACGTAGACCGCCCATCACGCCCGTCAGGTACCCGTGGTCGTAGTGATGACACGGTGACGGGCAGTCGGCCCACCCGACGAGCGCCTGGGGGTCGACCCGGATCGGAGGTTCCATGAACACCACCGGACCGTTAGATGCGGCCACAAACTTTCCGGTTCCGATAAGGGTCAGAAAACCCGGCACGATCGACTGTTTGAGCGCGAGACTTGGCTGAAAAGCGAGCAGGTTGCCCGCGCGAATGGTCAAGTTCCCGTCGTCCAGGTCGTAGGAGTTGACGTCGAAAGCCCGGTCGGCCAGCAGCATCTTGCCCGAGCCCTGCGCCACGACCCAGTCGCTCGCGTGCAGTGGCGAATGGAAAGACGTACGGACAAGTCGGTCGAGTCGGCCGTGCCCGATGCCGTTGAACTCGATCGCCCCGTAGTAGGCGATCATCTTTCCCTTCTGCAGGAACCACTGCCCGCTCTTGAGCTCGACGCAGAACGTGTACTTGTTGACGTTGTCGTCGACGGGCAGCGTCATCGGGTCGTGCACCACCGGGCCGCCGGCGGGACCGTACGCGCTCACAGCTTCTCCTCCGAGGCCTGGACGTACACCGTGCCGCTGCCGCTCAGCTCCAGCTGGAACGCCTCGCCGGAGCCGCGGCCCACCATGTCGCGCCAGCCGAGCGCGGTGGACAGCTTGTTGCGCACGTCGCCGTGGTGGGCGACGTACGCCTGCGGGTCCACATGGACCGGGCGCTGGGGTGTGATCGGGATCTCGAAGACGCCGCCGTGCGCCATCACGGCCACCGAGCCCTGCCCCTGGAGGGTGGTGGTGAACAGGCCCTGCCCAGTGACCTGGCCCCGGACCAGGCCCATGACCCCGCCCTGCGAGCCCATGAACATCGTGCCCTGACGCAGTGTGCCGTCGAAGGCGAGCAGGCGGTCGGCCTCGACGTACAGGGTGTCGCCGGTGAGGTTGATGACGTGCACATGGTGGCCGCCGTGCCCGAAGAAGACGGTGCCGCTGCCCTCGACGGTCATCAGCGGGGTCGCCTCGCCGGCCACCCGCCGCCCGAGCATGGACATCAGCCCGCCCTGGCCGCCCTGGAGGTTGGGTGTGAAGGACACGTCCCCCTTGTAGGCGAGCATCGCCCCGCGCTGGCTGAACAGCCGCTGCCCGGGCAGCACGGTCGCCTCGACCATCTTGGAGTTGATCTCCCGGAAGCTCATCTCACAGGTCCCCCGCGATCGTGTTCCGCTCGCTCGGCTGCACATAGACCAGCCCGTCGCCCTCGAAGCGGATCTGGAAGGCCTCGCCGCCGCCCTCCCCGAAGAACGTGCGGAACGTCACACCGGACTGGAAGGACTGTCGTACGTTCCCCTGGTGGGCGATGTACGCGCCCGGGTCGACGATCAGCGGGTACTGCGGGCTGACCCGGAGCACCACGGCCGGACCGTCGGAGACGATCGCCGCCTGCCCGTGTCCCTCGACGGTCGTCGTGAACAGACCGTTGCCCTGCGAGGCACCGCGCAGCCCGGTGAACGTCGTGCCCGTTCTGAGCCCGGCGTCGGTCGCGAGCAGGTTGCTCGACTCGACGTAGAGCTTGTCCCCCTGGAGGCCGACCAGGTTGATCTCCGAGGCCCGGTCCGCGAACCAGCACGTCCCGTGGCCCCTCACCTCCATCACCGTCATCTGTTCGCCGGTGAGCCGCCGGGTCACCATCCCGCGCAGTCCCTCACCGCCACCGCTCAGCTTCTTGAAGGCCATCTGCCCGTCGTACGCGACCATCGAGCCGTTCTTCGCCTTCACGGCGTCCCCGGTCATGTCGACGGCGAGCACCTTGCTCCCTTGGAGTCGGAACATCGCCACGCTGCGAAAGTAGCGGCGACGCGGGTGGGCCGAACAGGGCCCGTGGGTGGAGCGCGACCCTGAGCGCACCCCTAGGGGCACGGTTTGCCACAATGGGCGAACGCTTGTGCTTCCGTTCACAAACTGCGACGTCTCTCCCACCGAAGGTGACCCGTGGATCTCAAGACAGCCTCCGCCATCCGCCGCCTCCGCCTGATCTCCGTGCCGGAGGGCATCTCCTGGATCATTCTCGCGACCTGCACGATCATCAAGTACACGGTCGCCTCGGGCTTCGACGTCGCTCCGGTGCTGGGCCCGATCCACGGCGTGCTGTTCATCCTCTACGTGATCTTCTGGGCGGACGCCTGGAACCGCACCAAGTGGGCCAAGGGCAAGGCCGCCCTCTACTTCGCGTACTCGATCATCCCGGGCGGCGGCTTCATCATCGAGCGCGCGCTGCGCCGTGAGGCCGAGGACGCCGTCATCGCGGCCCGCGCCCGCAAGGAAGAAGGAGCCGTCGCATGATCGTCGCCTTCTCTGTGACGCCCCTCGGCGTCGGTGAGGACGTGGGGGAGTACGTCGCCGACGCCGTCCGCGTGGTCCGCGAGTCGGGCCTGCCCAACCGGACCGACGCCATGTTCACCTCCATCGAGGGCGAGTGGGACGAGGTCATGGACGTCGTCAAGCGCGCCGTCGCCGCCGTCGAGGCGCGCGCACCGCGCGTGTCGCTCGTCCTCAAGGCCGACATCCGGCCCGGCGTGACCGACGGACTCACCTCCAAGGTGGAGACGGTCGAGCGGCACCTGGCGCCGTAGCGCCGGCCGCATCACCGTGAACCTCGGCCCTGTGTGGGGGCCGGGGTTTTCCCAACCGCTTTCTTTGAGCGGTCGCTCAAAGATGGGTACTTTCCCTCCCAGACGTTTTGAGCAGTCGCTCAAACACCACTCTGACGTGGGGGAACACCATGGGTCTCTACATAGAGACGCATATCCGCACCGACCTGGACGATCTCTGGGCACGCACCCAGGACCCCGCCCAGCACCAGCGCTGGGACCTGCGGTTCATCGAGATCGACCACCTCCCGAGCGCGGAGGGCGAACCGCAGCGCTTCCGGTACGCCGCGCGCGTGCTGCCGTTCCTCAAGGTGTCCGGTACCGGGGTCACCGCGGGCGAGAAAGAGCGCCCCGACGGCACCCGCACCTCCGTCCTGCGCTTCGTCTCCCCGCACCCTCTCTCTCTGCTCGCGGAGGGCAGCGGCTACTGGCGCTACGTGCCCGACGCACAGGGCGTCCGCTTCCTCACCGGCTACGACTACCGCCCCCGCTGGGGCGCCTTCGGCGCGCTCGCCGACCGGCTGCTGTTCCGGCCGCTGACGGGCTGGGCGACCGCCTGGTCCTTCGACCGGCTGCGGCTGTGGCTGGAGCGGGGCATCACCCCCGAGCGGGCCCTGGCCAACTGGCTGGCCGAGCTGGCGGTGCGCGCGCTGGTGCTCACGGCGTGCCTGACCGGTCTGGGGCGGGAGTCCGGCATCCGCGGCTTCGGCCCGTTCGCGGCCACCATGGCCTTCCTCTGTCCGCTGCTGCTGATGGTCGCGCTCTCGCTCGCCCTCCTCAAGGCGCCGCTCGCCTGCACCCCGGCCGCCCGCCGCTGCCTGCGCACCCCGGTCACCCACGCGCGCGCACCCCGCCTCCTGGCCGCCCTGGAGAAGCACGGGTGATCGCGAACGTGCCGCACGCCGGCACCTTCGGCCGTGAGACGGTGACCTCTGTGCGCACCTTCGACCCGCCCGGCCGCTCCCGCCCCTTCGACCCCCGGACGGTGATCGACCCGGTGCGGGAGGAGGCGCGCGCATGAGCCCGGAGACGGCCAAGGCCCAGGAGACGAAGACGAGACTCCTGGAGGGCGCGCTGCGCACGCTCACCGAGCAGGGCATCGCCAGGGCCTCGGCCCGTACGGTGGCCTCGGCGGCCGGCGTCAACCAGGCGCTGGTCTTCTACCACTTCGGCTCGGTCGACGAACTGCTCGCCGCCGCCTGCCGCTACGGCGCGGAGCGGTCCGTGGCGCGGCATCGCGGCCGGCTCGCCTCCGTCACCTCCCTCTCCGAGCTGCTCGCCGTCGGGCGGGAGATCCACGAGGAGGAACGGGCGGGTGGTCATGTCGCCCTCCTCGGGCAGCTGCTGGCGGGCGCCCAGACCCATGCCGCCCTGGGGCCGGCGGCGGCCGCCGGGCTCGATCTGTGGATCGAGGAGATCGAGCGGGTGCTGCGGCGTGTGCTGGTGGCTACGCCCTTAGGCGGGTTCGCTGATCCGGTGGGGCTGGCTCGTGCTGTTGCTGTGTCCTTCGTCGGCATCGAGCTGTATGAGGGTGTGGACGAGGGTGGTGCCCATGCCGCCCTTGATGCTTTGGAGCAGCTCGGTGCGTTGGTTGCTGCGCTGGAGGATTTGGGGCCGGTTGCTCAGCGGGCGGTGCGGCATCGGCTGCGCCGGGCTCGCGGGCGGGCGCCATAGGGGTGCGGGTCGTGTGCCGGTGCGGGTGCGTTGTGGCTGGTCGCGCCCACGCGGCGGAGCCGCATATCGATACAGCCCCGCGCCCCTGGGTTGGCTGCCCCTGCCCGGCATCACCCAGTACCCGGCACCAGGGTCAGCCGCCTGCCGTCAGCGCCATCCCCAGCGGTGTTCGCTCGTACAGGACCTGGTGGCCGTACCGGCGTGCGGTCAGCAGGCCCGCGTCGCGCAGGACCGTGAGGTGGGCCGATACCGACGAGGGGGCGAGGCGTAGCCGGTGGGCCAGGGTGGTGGTGGTCGCGGGGTCGTCGAGTGCGGTCAGGACGGCGGCGCGGTTGGGGCCGAGCAGGCGTATGAGTGCCTGGGGGGTTCGGTCGGCGGGCTCGGCCCACAGGCCGGCGATGCCCCGGGCGGGGTAGACGACCGTGGGCTGCCACGGGGGGTCGAAGCCCGTGATCACGTCGGGCCAGGAGAACACGCTCGGCATCAGGACCAGGCCCTGGCCGCCGAGGTCGCGCGCGTACTCGCCGTGCAGCGGGAGCGTCAGCGTCCGGCCGTCCCAGGACAGCCGTGCGTCGAGTTCCGGCAGCAGGGTGCCGAGTCCCACCTCGGCCAGCCGCCGTGAGTGGAAGGCCACGTCCGCCTCCAGCAGCGCCCGCAGCCGGGGCCACTCCGGCTCGACCAGCACCCGCCAGGCCTCCTCCAGCGCGTCCGCCAGTTCCCGCACCATCCGTGCCGGATCCGCGAGCCACGCCCGGCCCCGCGCCGACTCCAGCGCGCCCGGGGTGCAGGCGAGCGAGCGGGCGGTGTCGTCCCGGGCCGCGTCCGGGTCGGCCCCTCGTACGGCCGCGATCTCCTCCTCGAAGCCGGCCGCGGGACCGATCGGCGGCGGCCCGAGCCAGTCGGGCGAGTGCCCCCGCCGCGGCATCAGCAGCCACAGCGGTGTCAGGTCCAGCCCCGCCGCCGCCGTACGGATCCGGCGCAGCCAGGGCACGTGATAGCCCTGCCGGTCGGGCCGCTTCAGCGTCCGCACCGCCTCCTGTGTCTCCCACAGCGGTGAGACGGCGAACCGGCAGCGCAGAAAGTCGTCCTCACCGAAGTGGAGCTGCGAGGGCATGGCAGTCCTTTCGGAGGTGCGGAACATTCGGCCTGGGCCGAAACTCTACGGTGCTCGCCGCCGGCCCGGGCACGCTGCGCGGCATGTCCGCATCCTCCGAGGCCACGGCGCCCGCGCACGCCGGTTACGGCCGCGTCCTCGCCGTGCCCGAGTTCCGAGCCGTCTTCGCCGCGCACATCCTGTCCATGCTCGGCGTGATCATCAGCGAGATCGCGCTCTCCGTGCTCGTCTACGACCTCACCCGCTCACCCCTCATGAGCGCCCTGACCTTCGCGCTCGGCTTCCTGCCCTACGCCGTCGGCGGCACCCTGCTCGCCTCGGTCGCCGACCGCCTCCCGGCCCGGCGCGTGCTGGTGACGTGTGACCTGGTGTGCGCGGGGTGCGTGGCGCTGATGGTGGCCCCGGGGGCGGACATCGGTGTGCTGCTCGCGCTGCGCTGCGGCCTCGCCCTCGTCGCTCCGGTGTTCGCCGGCACCCGCATGGCGACGCTCGCGGACGTCCTCGGCGACGGCGAGCCGTTCGTGCTGGGCCGCTCCCTGCTGCGGATCGTCGCGCAGAGCGCGCTGCTCGTCGGATACGGCCTCGGCGGTCTGCTCCTCACGGTCGTCAGCCCGCGCCACGCCCTGCTGATCACCGTCGGCACCTTCCTCGCCTCGGCCGCCCTGCTGCGCCTCGGCACCCGCCGCCGCCCCGCCCGCGCCCGGCAGACGCGGGATCCACTGCCCGGCGCCCGCCACCTCCTCGCCGACCGGCGCATCCGCGTGCTGCTCCTCCTCTTCTGGGTGCCGGCGATGTTCTCCGTCGTCCCCGAGGCGCTGGCCGCCCCCTACGCCGACACGCTCGGCGCCGGGTCCACCGGCCTGGGCCTGCTGATGTGCGCGCTGCCCGTCGGCACGGTGGCCGGCGAGCTGTACGCCGGGGCGCGGCTGGGCCCCGCGGCCCGGGAGCGGATCGCGCTGCCGCTGGTCTGCCTGACCCTGCTGCCGTACCTCGGTTACGGGCTGCGCCCCGGCCTCGGGCTCTCCCTGCTGTTCCTGCTGCTGTCCGGGGCGGGATCGGCGTACACCCTGGGCCTGGACCAGTGGTTCGTGCGGGCCGTGCCCGAGGAGCTGCGCGGGCGGGCCATGACCCTGCTCAGCGCGGGGCTGATGACGATCCAGGGCGTCGGCATGGCGCTGGCGGGGGTCGCGGCCCAGGTCATGGGGGTGCGGGCGACCGTCGTGGGGGCCGGTGCGCTGGGCGTGCTGTGCTGCGGCGGGCTCGCCCTGGCCTGCCGGGCGACCGAAAGCCGAGACAGGGCTGAACGGGATATGACCGGCGGGTAGGGTCTGATGACGTGCCGAAGCCTCTCAGCCTCCCCTTCGACCCCATCGCCCGTGCCGACGAGCACTGGAAGCAGCGCTGGGGAAACGTGCCCTCGATGGCCGCGATCACCTCGATCATGCGGGCGCAGCAGATCCTGCTGGCCGAGGTCGACGCGGTGGTCAAGCCGTACGGCCTGACCTTCGCGCGCTACGAGGCGCTGGTGCTGCTCACCTTCTCCAAGGCCGGTGAGCTGCCGATGTCCAAGATCGGCGAGCGGCTGATGGTGCACCCCACGTCCGTGACGAACACCGTGGACCGGCTGGTGAAGTCGGGGCTCGTCGCCAAGCGGCCCAACCCCAACGACGGGCGCGGCACGCTCGCCGTCATCACCGACAAGGGCCGCGAGGTGGTCGACGCGGCCACCCGCGACCTGATGGCGATGGACTTCGGCCTCGGGGTGTACGACGCCGAGGAATGCGCGGAGATCTTCGCGATGCTGCGCCCGCTGCGGATCTCGGCACACGATTTCGACGAGGAGTGACCCGGGGCAAGATCTCCCGGAACGGACGGTTACGCTCGACCGCATGAAGAAGAGCGTGCTGACCCGCTACCGCGTCCTGGCCTACGTCACCGGTGTGCTGCTGGTCCTGCTGTGCCTGAGCATGATCGCCAAGTACGGGATGGACGTCGACGGCGCCGCCGACTTCACCCGGGTCGTCGCCATCGCGCACGGCTGGCTGTACGTCGTGTACCTGGTCTTCGCCTTCGACCTGGGCTCCAAGGCGAAGTGGCCGGTCGGCAAGCAACTGTGGGTGCTGCTGGCGGGGACGATCCCGACGGCCGCCTTCTTCGTCGAGCGGAAGATCAGCCGCGAGCTGGAGGCCAAGGTCGCAGAGCCGGCCCCGGCCGTCGCCAAGGTCTGACCTCCATCGGCCATCACCGCCGTACGAGTGCCGTACAGGTGCCGTACGGCGGTTGCCCATCGACATTTACTAGGACGTCCTAGTAAATTCGATGGTATGGACGCTCACGCCATCGAGGAGGGCCGCCGACGCTGGCAGGCCCGATACGACGCCGCGCGCAAGCGCGACGCAGACTTCACCACGCTCTCCGGTGATCCCGTGGAGCCGGTGTACGGGCCCCGACCGGGCGACACGTACGAGGGATTCGAGCGGATCGGCTGGCCCGGGGAGTACCCCTTCACGCGCGGGCTCCATCCGACCGGCTACCGCGGGCGTACCTGGACGATCCGCCAGTTCGCCGGGTTCGGCAACGCCGAGCAGACCAACGAGCGCTACAAGATGATCCTCGCCGCCGGTGGCGGGGGTCTGTCCGTGGCCTTCGACATGCCGACCCTGATGGGGCGCGACTCCGACGAACCGCGCTCGCTGGGCGAGGTCGGGCACTGCGGGGTGGCGATCGACTCGGCCGCCGACATGGAGGTCCTGTTCAAGGACATCCCGCTCGGTGACGTCACGACGTCGATGACGATCAGCGGGCCCGCCGTACCCGTCTTCTGCATGTACCTGGTCGCCGCCGAGCGGCAGGGTGTGGACCCCGGGGTGCTCAACGGGACCCTGCAGACCGACATCTTCAAGGAGTACATCGCGCAGAAGGAGTGGCTCTTCCAGCCGGAGCCCCATCTGCGCCTCATCGGCGACCTCATGGAGTACTGCGCCGCCGGCATCCCCGCCTACAAGCCGCTGTCCGTCTCCGGGTACCACATCCGCGAGGCCGGGGCCACGGCCGCACAGGAGCTGGCGTACACGCTCGCGGACGGGTTCGGGTACGTGGAGCTGGGGCTCTCCCGCGGGCTCGACGTGGACGTCTTCGCACCGGGGCTGTCCTTCTTCTTCGACGCCCACGTCGACTTCTTCGAGGAGATCGCCAAGTTCCGTGCGGCCCGGCGCATCTGGGCCCGCTGGATGCGGGACGTGTACGGGGCGAAGAGCGAGAAGGCGCAGTGGCTGCGGTTCCACACGCAGACCGCCGGTGTCTCGCTGACCGCGCAGCAGCCGTACAACAACGTGGTGCGTACGGCCGTGGAGGCGCTGTCCGCCGTGCTCGGCGGGACCAACTCGCTGCACACCAACGCCCTGGACGAGACGCTGGCGCTGCCGAGCGAGCAGGCCGCGGAGATCGCGCTGCGTACGCAGCAGGTGCTGATGGAGGAGACCGGGGTCGCCAACGTGGCGGATCCGCTGGGTGGTTCGTGGTACGTCGAGCAGCTGACGGACCGGATCGAGGCGGACGCGGAGAAGATCTTCGAGCAGATCAGGGAGCGGGGGCTCAGGGCTCACCCGGACGGGCGGCACCCGATCGGGCCGATCACCTCCGGGATCCTGCGCGGGATCGAGGACGGCTGGTTCACCGGGGAGATCGCGGAGTCCGCGTTCCGGTATCAGCGGGCGTTGGAGAAGGGTGAGAAGCGGGTGGTGGGCGTCAACGTCCACACCGGGTCGGTGACCGGGGATCTGGAGATCCTGCGGGTCAGCCATGAGGTGGAGCGGGAGCAGGTCCGGGCGCTGGGTGCGCGGAAGGCTGCGCGGGACGAGGCGGCGGTTTCTGCGGCGCTGGACGGGATGCTTGCCGCGGCTCGGTCCGGGGCGAACATGATCGAGCCGATGCTGGACGCGGTGCGTGCCGAGGCGACGCTCGGGGAGATCTGTGGGGTGCTGCGGGAGGAGTGGGGGGTGTACACGGAGCCTGCCGGTTTCTAGGCGCCGTTGCTTGGTCCGGGCGTACCGGGGGGCTCCCGCCCCCTGGACCCCCGGCCTATGCCCACCCTCCCCCGCGCTCGGCTTCGCTCGCGCGGGGGGACCCCCATCCCGACTCGGTGGGTCGAGAGGTGGGCGTGGTGTTTCGGCCTACTGCTGAGACGCGAGGCCCGTCAGTAGTACCCGGGTGAAGCTCCGCACCCATTCCTCGTCCGCCGGTTTGCCGCTCACCAGGGTGCGGTGGACCACCGCACCCGCGACCATGTCGAAGATCAGGTCACCCGTGCGGGCGGATTCCGCGGCGTCGGGTTCCGGGGGGAGTTCGCCGCGGCACTGGGCGCGGGCGCGGCCCTCCAGGACCAGGCGCATCTGGCGGTCCACGATGGAGGCGCGGATGCGTTCGCGCAGGGCGTCGTCGCGGGTCGACTCCGCGACCACCGCCATCAGGCCGCTGCGGGCCTCCGGGCGGTCCAGGATGGCCGCGAACTGCAGGACCACGCCCTCGATGTCGGCGGCCAGGCTGCCGCGGTCGGGCATCTCCAGTTCGTCGAAGAGCTCGGCGACCGCGTCGACCACCAGTTCGTGCTTGCCGGCCCAGCGGCGGTACAGCGTCGTCTTCGCAACCCCGGCCCGTGTCGCCACGTCTCCCAGCGTGAGCTTGGACCAGCCGAGCTCCACCAGTGCCGCACGGGTGGCCGCCAGGATCGCGGCGTCAGCGGCGGCGCTGCGCGGGCGTCCGGTACGGCTGGCGGGGGTGCGGCTCTGCATCCCACGACCATAACCGGCCGTTTCTGTGAGGTCGTGAGGGAGATCACCGAGGCGTGGTGTCGCGGGGGCCCCGCATGCCATTACGCTACGACTCGTAGCGAAAGCTCGTGAGGGACGTACACGGGCGACGATCACCGGCGTGGGGTGGGGACCCCGACGCCCACCACATCGCTTTTTCATTCATGCGCGGGAACGGGGGAGGATAGACGCATGCAGCCACGGAACATGTCCACGAGCGGCGTCGTCGACCTCGCCGCGGTAAAGGCGGCCCAGGAGGCCAAGACCAAGGCGGAGCAGGCGCGCGCCGAAGCCGCCCGGCAGGGCGGGGCGGGGGCCGTCTCTCCGGCCGATCTCGTCATCGATGTCGACGAAGCCGGTTTTGAGCGCGATGTCCTGCAGCGCTCCGCCGAAGTCCCCGTCGTCATCGACTTCTGGGCCGAGTGGTGTCAGCCCTGCAAGCAGCTGAGCCCGGTCCTGGAGCGACTGGCCGTCGAGTACAACGGGCGCTTCCTGCTCGCCAAGATCGACGTCGACGCCAACCAGATGTTGATGCAGCAGTTCGGGGTCCAGGGGATCCCCGCCGTGTTCGCGGTCGTCGCCGGGCAGGCGCTGCCGCTCTTCCAGGGGGCCGCCGGCGAGCAGCAGATCCGGGAGACCCTGGACCAGCTGGTACAGGTCGCCGAGCAGCGCTTCGGCCTGACCGGTCTGGTCGTCGACCCGGACGCGCAGCCGGGCGCCGCCGCCGAGCGCGAGGTGCCGGCCGGGCCGTACGACGCCCTGCTCGAAGCGGCCGTACAGGCGCTGGACGCGGGCGACTTCGGCGGGGCCGTCCAGGCCTACAAGAACGTACTGAGCGACGACCCGGCCAACACGGAGGCCAAACTGGGCCTCGCGCAGGCCGAGTTGCTCCGGCGGGTGCAGGGTATGGACCCGCAGCAGGTGCGCAAGGAGGCCGCCGAGAAGCCGGGTGACGTGGACGCGCAGATCGCGGCCGCCGACCTCGACCTGGTGGGCGGTCATGTCGAGGACGCCTTCGGGCGGCTCATCGAGACCGTGCAGCGCACGGTGGGTGACGACCGGGACGCGGTGCGGCGCCGGCTGCTGGAGCTGTTCGAGGTCGTGGGCCCCGAGGACCCGCGGGTGGTCGGGGCGCGCCGCGCCCTGGCCCGCGCCCTGTTCTGACCAGTTACTAAACGCCACGGCTTGTGATGCCGGGGTGAAAGATTTGCCGACGTGGCGTCAGGGCGGCTGCGCTTTACCAAATCTTGGTAATCGCAGCCGCTGTTACTCGCAGTAAATCAGGGCCGTTGATCTGTCTGGTTTCGTCCATGGATCAACGGCTTTGCTCTGCCCCTGGATGCGACCGAGTGTTGCCCTCCGAGACCGGCGGGTCGTTGTTCGGTTATCCGGCCGTTACTAGCGAGTAACGAACCCCCTTGTGCCGGGCGCGAGAATGCACCACGATCGGCGACGCTCGGTCCATTCCCGTACCCCGACAGCCGGTCGGGTCACGGGAGACTCTGGGTCCCCACCGAGCAGAGCCGGCGGCAGTGGCGCCGGCTCTAGGGCAGGGGGGTCTTCGCCGGACCGGCGAAGCCTGTCCAGAGGTTGTGCGTGATGCGTGTCAGGCGCGACCAGTGGTTGTCGCTCGGGGGTGATCGCCGGTGATTCGGGCGCGGTTCGCGCCTCCGAGTACGGGCGCTCTCCTTCCCGAGGACGTAGCACTTCTCCCATCCCTGCCTGGCTGAGCCGCCGACTGGGGCGAGTCCGGGCCAGGAGATGTACGTCCGAGAAGGAGGAAATATGGAGTCCCAGGTGCGTGGCGGGACCAGATGGAAGCGGTTCGCTGTGGTCATGGTGCCCAGCGTCGCCGCAACGGCCGCGATAGGTGTCGCCCTCGCGCAGGGCGCTCTCGCTGCTTCGTTCAGCGTTTCGGGTCAGCAGTTCAAGGTGACGGCCGACAGCCTCCACGGTGAGGGCTTCGCCCAGTACGGGGCGGTCGACAGCGGCTACACGCTCGACGGGAAGAAGACGGCCCACGCGGTCGCCGTCTCGTCGTTCAACGACGCCACGATCACCAACATGTGCCAGTCCGTGGTCACCCCGGACGTGCCGTTCCTCGGGTCGATCACCCTCCGTCTGGAGGCCGGCGGTGCGGGTCACGACAAGGTCCAGGCCCACAACCTCTACATCGACGTCGACGACCTGAAGGCCGACGCCGTCTTCCACGGCATCGACATCGGTGTGGCCGCCAAGGACGCCAGCAAGGGTCCGGGCATGAAGGGCAACGGCGAGCAGGCCAACCCGTTCGGCTTCGCCCAGCAGGCGGACTCGGCGGACCTGACCAACGTGCAGCAGACGGCGTGGGCCACCACCGCCGGCACGTTCAAGCTCAGCGGTCTGCACATGTCGCTGCACAAGGGCGACGGCAAGGGAATCGAGTGCTACTAGGCACTCGGTGATCGGGCGGGGGCGCCGACGGCACCCCCGCCCGACCCGCACTCCGGCCGCGTCTTCACGCGCGGCACACATCACCACCACAGCAACGCCGCACCAGGGAGCTGTTTTCCATGAGCGCCGAGACTCCTGCCGCCGACCCCGGCCAGTTCACCCACCGGAGGCTGCAGTTCCGCGCATGGCGGGGCGCCCGTCCGTTCTGGGCCGGGCTGTACGTCCTGCTCAGCGGCCTTCCGATCATGTACTTCCCGTACTTCCACCTCCAGCTCGGTCATCTGACGCTGGCGATGGCGACCACGGCGGGGGCCGGCTCCCTGATCATCGGCGTGCTGCTCATGGTGCTGGGCGTCAGCCTCTGGTTCCAGAAGCACGTACGGACGTTCGCGGGAGTCGCCGCGATCCTGCTGGCGCTGGTGTCACTCCCCGTGTCGAACTTCGGCGGCTTTATCGTGGGCTTCCTGCTCGCCCTCGTCGGCGGAGCGATGGCCGTGGCGTGGGTGCCGGGCGCGGAGCCGCAGTCGGAGCCGCCGGCCGGGCCCGGCCCGGGTGAGGGTGCCGCCCCCGAAGCCGCACCGCTGCCGCGTCAGGCCGCGGACGGGGTGAGCGAGTCGTACGACCTGTCAGGGACGAGCCCGGCCAACGAGGCGAACGGGAGGCACAGTGCCGGCTGACGAGGTGGCCCACGGGACCGACGTGGACGGGTCCCGTACCAGAACCGGGCCACGCCACGCGGCACCCAAGAAGCCGCTGTTCACCAGGTTCCACATGCCGGGCGGCAAGGCGATTGCCTCCGTGGCGATGCCCACGGCGGTCATCGTGGGCATGGGTTTCACGTCGACCCTCGCCCTCGCCGACAACGGCAGCACGCCGTCGACGTCCAACAGCCAGAAGGCCGCGGACTACAAGGACTGCGTCACGGCGCTGGACGACTCCAAGAACGCCTCGGCCTCGCCGTCGCCGTCCGCGAGCGTGTCCACCGCCACGGCCACGCCGACCCCCACGGCGTCCGCCGGCACCCAGGACGGCAAGGACACGGGCAAGACCCCTTCGTCGGATTCAGGTTCCGGCGACCAGGCCACGCCCAAGCCGACGGCGACCTCCGGCTCCTCCGACTCGGGTTCGGACTCCGGCTCCTCGGGCTCCGGTGGCGGCAGCACGGCCACGCCGACCCCGTCGGCGTCCCAGAGCAGCGGTGGCACCATCCTGGACACCATCGGCGACACGATCGGTGACATCGGTGACGTCCTGACCGGCGGCAAGAAGGACTCCGGTACGTCCGCGAGCCCCACGCCGTCCGCGTCCGAGTCGTCGTCGCCGGCCACGTCGTCCTCGTCCGGCACGTCCGGTTCGTCCGGCTCCTCGGGCAAGGGCAGCGCCTCCGACACCGTCAAGGACACCGCGACCAAGGCCGCCAAGACGGTCGAGGACACGGTCAAGGACACCACCGGCACCGTCTCCAAGACGGCCGAGGACGCCACCAAGGCGGTCAAGGACGCGGCCGAGTCGGCCACGCCCAGCCCCTCCGCCAGCTCCTCGACCTCCGCGGACGACTGCCCGGTGGCCACCGACGACGAGAGCGGCGTCGACAACAAGGTGCCGGTGGCGGACGACCCCTGGTACCTGAACGCCAGCTCGCTGCTGCTGAAGGGCGCCGACTACCAGGGCATCGTCGAGGTGAAGACGGCCGACGGCACCAAGAAGAAGGTGCTGAAGTACGTCATCTCCGGCGGCACGGACATCGGTGACCTGCACCAGACGGTGAACGACAAGCAGTCCGGCAAGACCTACCACGTGCAGGCCGCCAAGGGCTCGACGTCCACCATCCGCAACGGCGACACCGTGATGTACACCCAGAGCATCTCGGGCAACCTGTTCGGCCTGATCCCGGTGACGTTCAGCCCCGACAGCCCGCCGCCGCTGAACATCCCGCTGATCTACTTCACCAACGTGAAGGTGGTCCAGGCGGCCCAGTTCGGTGGTGACCTCCACGTGCCCGGCATGCACGTGTACACGACCGACTGAGCAGCCGTTCAAGCCCGTTCGGGAGCCGCACGCCGTGGCCCGGCCCTCCACTTGCGGAGGGCCGGGCCACGGCCTTTGGTGGCCCTTTACGCCGACGATCTGAGGGCGCCCCCTGTCACAGGGGGCGCCCTCACTGTCGTACAAGGCCCTTGCGGGGAGCGTTACTTGGTCTCGCCGCCCACGTGGTGGACCCGGACCATGTTGGTGGTGCCGGGGACGCCGGGGGGCGAGCCGGCGGTGATGATGACCGTGTCGCCGGGGTTGAAGCGGCCCAGCTTGGCCAGCTCCTGGTCGACCATGTCGACCATCTCGTCGGTGCTGTTGACGAACGGCACGACGTTCGGCTCCACGCCCCAGCTGAGCGTCAGCTGGTTGCGGGTGTCCTCGTCGGTGGTGAAGGCGAGGATCGGCTGGGACGCGCGATAGCGGGACAGACGCCGGGCGGTGTCGCCGGACTGGGTGAAGGCGATCAGGCCGCGGCCGCCGAGGAAGTCGGCGATCTCGCAGGCCGCCCGGGCGACCGAACCGCCCTGGGTGCGCGGCTTCTTGCCGGGGACCAGCGGCTGCAGGCCCTTGGAGAGCAGCTCCTGCTCGGCCGCGGTGACGATCTTCGACATGGTCTTGACGGTCTCGACCGGGTAGGCGCCCACCGAGGACTCCGCCGAGAGCATGACCGCGTCGGCACCGTCCAGGATCGCGTTGGCCACGTCGGAGGCCTCGGCGCGGGTCGGCCGGGAGTTGGTGATCATCGACTCCATCATCTGGGTCGCCACGATCACCGGCTTGGCGTTGCGCCGGCACATCTCCACCAGGCGCTTCTGCACCATGGGGACCTTCTCCAGCGGGTACTCGACGGCGAGGTCACCACGGGCCACCATGACGGCGTCGAACGCCGCGACGACTTCCTCCATGTTCTCGACCGCCTGCGGCTTCTCGACCTTGGCGATCACCGGGACCCGGCGGCCCTCCTCGTCCATCACGCGGTGGACGTCCTGCACGTCCTTGGCGTCCCGGACGAAGGAGAGGGCGACCATGTCGCAGCCCATGCGGAGGGCGAAGCGCAGGTCCTCGATGTCCTTCTCGGACAGCGCCGGGACGTTGACCGCCGCGCCGGGCAGGTTGATGCCCTTGTGGTCGGAGACGACACCGCCCTCGATGACGATCGTCTTCACCCGCGGACCCTCGACGTCCAGGACCTTCAGCTCGACGTTGCCGTCGTTGATGAGGACCTGGTCGCCGCGCGACACGTCGCCCGGCAGCCCCTTGTACGTCGTGCCGCAGATGTGCTTGTCGCCCGGCACGTCCTCGGTCGTGATGACGAACTCGTCACCCCGCTCCAGCTCGACCGGACCCTCGGCGAAGGTCTCCAGGCGGATCTTCGGGCCCTGCAGGTCGGCGAGGACACCGATGGCCCGGCCGGTCTCCTTCGAGGCCGCACGGACGCGGTCGTACCGCGTCTGGTGCTCGGCGTGGGTGCCGTGGCTGAAGTTGAAGCGGGCCACATTCATGCCGGCCTCGATCATCGAGACGAGCATCTCGTGGGAGTCGACCGCGGGGCCGAGAGTACAGACGATTTTCGAACGGCGCATGGGGGCGATCCTATCGGTTTGTTTCGCTGCGGAATATTCCGTCTGGCGGAAGATACAAATGGGCGGACATGCGCTCAGGCGTGTTACTGCCGTGTATTACTCAGCTCCACTGCTCAGCTGTACTGCCTTTTGCTCAACTGCTCTTTCCGACCAGCGTGTACGTCTGTGTGGCGATCTCCAGTTCCTCGTCGGTCGGCACCACGGCGACCGCGACCCGCGCGGACTCCGGCGAGATCAGCCGCGGCTCGTCGCCGCGTACGGCGTTCAGCTCGCCGTCGACCGCCAGGCCCAGGCCCTCCAGGCCCGCGATCGCCGCCTCCCGCACCGGCGCCGCGTTCTCGCCGACGCCGGCCGTGAACGCGACCGCGTCCACTCGGCCGAGCACCGCGTAATAGGCGCCGATGTACTTCTTGATCCGGTGAATGTAAATGTCGAAGGCGAGCGCGGCCGCTTCGTCGCCCTCGTCGATCCGGCGGCGGATCTCCCGCATGTCATTGTCCCCGCACAGGCCGAACAGACCGCTGCTCTTGTTGAGAAGAGTGTCGATCTCATCCATGGACATTCCGCCAACACGCGCCAAATGGAAGATGACGGCGGGATCCAGGTCGCCGGACCGCGTCCCCATCACCAGGCCCTCCAACGGCGTCAGCCCCATGGAGGTGTCCACGCACCGGCCCCCCTCGACCGCCGACGCCGAGGCGCCGTTGCCGAGGTGCAGCACGATCACGTTCACGTCCGCCGGGTCCTTGCCCAGCAGCCGCGCGGTCTCCCGGGAGACGTACGCGTGCGAGGTGCCGTGGAAGCCGTAGCGGCGGATGCGGTGCCGGTCCGCGATCTTCGGGTCGATCGCGTAGCGGGCCGCGGACTCCGGCATGGTCGTGTGGAACGCCGTGTCGAAGACGGCGACCTGCGGCAGATCGGGGCGCAGCGCCTGCGCGGTGCGGATGCCGGTGAGGTTGGCCGGGTTGTGCAGCGGCGCGACGGGGATCAGTCGCTCGATCTCGGCGAGCACCTCGTCGTCGATGACGGTGGGCTCGGTGAAGAACATGCCGCCGTGCACCACCCGGTGCCCGATCGCGGCCAGTTCCGGCGACTCCAGGCCCAGGCCGTCCCGGGCCAGCTCCTCGGCGACCGCCTTGAGGGCCGCGTCGTGGCCGGCGATCGGATCGGTGTGCTCGCGGGTGTCGCCCGTGGTGAGGCAGGTGTGCTTGAGCCGGGAGGTCTGCTCGCCGATCCGCTCGACCAGACCCACCGCCAGCCGGCTGCTGTCCCGCATGTCCAGCAGCTGGTACTTCACCGACGAGGAGCCGGAGTTGAGGACGAGGACACGGGTGGGGGAGGTCACTGCTGGGACGCCTTCTCGCTCGGGTTCTGGGCCTGGATCGCCGTGATGGCGACGGTGGAGACGATGTCCTGGACGAGTGCGCCCCGGGACAGGTCGTTGACCGGCTTGCGCAGCCCCTGCAGGACCGGTCCGACGGCGATCGCGCCGGCCGACCGCTGCACGGCCTTGTACGTGTTGTTGCCGGTGTTGAGGTCGGGGAAGATCAGCACGCTGGCCTGCCCGGCGACATCGGAGTCCGGCAGCTTGGTCGCGGCGATGGACGGTTCCACGGCCGCGTCGTACTGGATCGGCCCCTCGATCTTCAGGTCGGACCGCCGCGAGCGCGCCAGCTCGGTCGCCTCGCGCACCTTGTCGACGTCGGCGCCCGAACCCGACGTACCGGTCGAGTACGACAGCATCGCGATCCGCGGCTCCACGCCGAACTGCGCCGCCGTGGCCGCCGACTGGATGGCGATGTCCGCCAGCTGCTGGGCGTTCGGGTCCGGGTTGACCGCGCAGTCGCCGTAGACCAGCACCTTGTCGGCCAGGCACATGAAGAAGACGGACGACACGATCGAAGAGTCCGGCTTGGTCTTGATGATCTCGAACGCGGGCCGGATGGTGGCCGCCGTGGAGTGCACCGAGCCCGACACCATGCCGTCGGCCAGGCCCTCCTGGACCATCAGGGTGCCGAAGTAGTTGACGTCGGAGACGACGTCGTAGGCCAGCTCCACCGTCACGCCCTTGTGGGCGCGCAGCGCCGCGTACTGCTCGGCGAAGGCGTCCCGCAGCTCGCTGGTGGCCGGGTCGATCAGCTGGGTGTCGCCGAGGTCGATGCCCAGGTCGGCGGCCTTCTTGCGGATCTGGTCGACCGGACCGAGCAGGGTCAGGTCGCACACGCCCCGGCGCAGCAGCACCTCGGCCGCGCGCAGCACCCGCTCCTCGGTGCCCTCCGGCAGCACGACCCGCCGCTTGTCCGAGCGGGCCTGCTCCAGCAGCTTGTGCTCGAACATCATCGGGGTGACCCGGTCGCTGCTCGGCGCCGAGACCCGGCGGGCCAGCTCGGCGGTATCGGCGTACCGCTCGAACAGGCCGAGCGCGGTCTCCGCCTTGCGCGGGGTGGCCGCGGTCATCTTCCCCTCCAGGGAGAAGAGCTGCTCGGCGGTGGGGAAGCTGGTGCCGGAGACCGAGATCACCGGGGTGCCCGGGGCGAGCCGGGCGGCCAGCGTGAGGATCTCCTCGCTCGGCACCTCGTTCAGGGTGAGCACCACGCCGGCTATCGGCGGGGTGCCGGCACTGTGCGCGGCCAACGAGCCGACGACCAGATCGGCCCGGTCGCCCGGGGTCACGACCAGGCAGCCCGGGGTCAGGGCGCTGAGGAAGTTCGGCAGCATCGCACCGCCGAAGACGAAGCCCAGCGCGTCCCGGGCGAGCCCGGAGTCGTCCCCGAGCAGCACCTTGGCGTCGAGGGTCTGGGCGATCTGCGCGACGGTCGGCGCGGACAGCGCGGGCTCGTCGGGCACCACGTAGCAGGGCACCGGCAAGCGGTCCGCGAGCCGTACGGCGATCTCGTCGCGGTCCTCGCGGGCCACCCGGTTGGTGACCACGGCGAGGACGTCGCAGCCCAGCCCGTCGTACGCGCGGTAGGCGTTGCGCGTCTCGGCGAGCACGGACTCGGCCGTCTGCTTACGGCCGCCGACCACCGGGATCACGGACGCGCCGAACTCGTTGGCGAGGCGGGCGTTCAGGGACAGCTCGTCCGGCAGCTGGGTGCCGGCGAAGTCGGTGCCGAGGACGAGGACGACGTCGTAGTCCCGGGCCACCAGATGGAAACGGTCGACCAGCGCGGAGACCAGTTCGTCCGTGCCCTGTTCCGCCTGGAGCGCGGACGCCTCCAGGTAGTCCATGCCGTAGACGGTCGCCGGGTCCTGGGAGAGGCGGTAGCGCGACCGCAGCAGTTCGAACATCCGGTCGGGCCGGTCGTGCACGAGCGGACGGAACACACCCACCCGGTCGACCTGCCGGGTCAGCAGCTCCATGACCCCCAGTTCGACGACCTGCCGGCCGTCGCCGCGGTCGATCCCGGTCACGTACACGCTGCGCGTCACGTGTGCACTCCGTTCCCTGTGTCTCGGCAGAGATGACTCGTCTGCGATGTCGTCTGCGATGTCTCGTCTACGGCATAAAAATCGCCCACCAAGGTGAGCAGAACCCTCTTGACAATACCCCCGGTGCCGGATAAGGCGCCCGTCAGGACTTCACCGCTCCGGCGGACGTGAAACAATCGGCACTGGCTCACCGGCACCGACAGCGAGCAGGAGACACAGCACGATGCGCATCGGAGTTCTCACCGCAGGCGGCGACTGCCCCGGCCTGAACGCCGTGATCCGGTCGGTCGTGCACCGAGCGGTGGCGCAGTACGGCGACGAGGTCATCGGCTTCGAGGACGGCTACCGGGGTCTGCTCGACCGCCACTACCGCTCCCTCGACCTGGACGCGGTCAGCGGCATCCTGGCCCGCGGCGGCACCATCCTCGGCTCCTCCCGCCTGGAGCGCGACCGGCTGCGCGAGGCATGTGAAGGCGCCGCCGACATGGTCGAGGAGTTCGGCATCGACGCGCTGATCCCGATCGGCGGCGAGGGCACGCTGACCGCGGCCCGCATGCTCTCCGACGCGGGCCTGCCGGTCGTCGGCGTCCCCAAGACCATCGACAACGACATCTCCTCCACGGACCGCACCTTCGGCTTCGACACCGCGGTCGGCGTCGCCACCGAGGCGATGGACCGCCTGAAGACCACGGCCGAGTCCCACCAGCGCGTGATGGTCGTCGAGGTGATGGGCCGGCACGCCGGCTGGATCGCCCTGGAGTCCGGCATGGCCGCCGGCGCCCACGGCATCTGCCTGCCCGAGCGCCCCTTCGACCCCGCCGACCTGGTCAAGATGGTCGAGGAGCGCTTCGCCCGCGGCAAGAAGTTCGCGGTCGTCTGCGTCGCCGAGGGCGCCCACCCCGCCGAGGGCACCATGGACTACGCCAAGGGCGAGATCGACCAGTACGGCCACGAGCGCTTCCTGGGCATCGGCACCGCGCTCGCCTACGAGCTGGAGCGGCGCCTCGGCAAGGAGGCCAAGCCGGTCATCCTCGGCCACGTCCAGCGCGGCGGCGTCCCGACCGCGTACGACCGTGTCCTCGCCACCCGCTTCGGCTGGCACGCCGTAGAGGCCGCACACCGCGGCGACTTCGGCAAGATGACCGCGCTGCGCGGCTCCGACGTCATGATGGTGCCGCTCGCGGAGGCGGTCACCGAGCTGAAGACGGTCCCGAAGGACCGCATGGACGAGGCGGAGTCGGTCTTCTAACCGTTCCGGCTTCTAACCATTCCGGCTCTCGACCGCGGTCCAGAAGTTCTCGACGATCTGATCGAGGAAGTCCCGGCCGGACACACTGGCCTCCTTGGTGCCGCCGCCCCAGCTGAGGGTGGCGGCCATGTGCCCCTGGTAGTCCTCGTGCAGCTCCTGCAGCACGTCCTCCAGAACCCCCCGGTCCAGGGGCGCAACCTTCGCCACCGGGCGCACATAGGCCTGCCAGCGGGTGGTCACCGCGCTGTGCAGCAACTCGGCGAGCTTGGTCTCGCGGTCCGTGACGGTCACGAAGTCGGGCAGGGACAGCTGCAGCACGTCCGCGAGCACGGCCGACTGGCGCTCGTTGCCGCGCCATGTCCCGCTGTCCTCCATGTGCAGGTACCCGGACAGGTCCATGCCGACGGCACGGGCGACATCCTCCGGTGCGATCCCGCGCGAGACGCGGTGCTCGCGCAGGGTCCGCGGCCGGCCGATCAGTTCGCCCGGCGAACACCACAGCACGCCCGCGAGAGCGGTGAGTTCGGGGTTGCTGGGCGCGGCGGTGCCGCGCTCCCACGCGGCCACGAGGTCGGGGGTGACATAGGGCATCCCGTACGACGCACGCATCCCGTAGGCGACGTGCTCGGGCCCCATGCCGAGGGCGGCACGGAGCCTGCGGGCGGCCGGGGCGTTGAACGGGGGGGTCGAGGGGTTTTGGGCTGAGGGCTGGCGCACTCAGCACAAGGTAGGGAGCTACCCATGAGTTGACTACGGGCCGTTCCGACAGGATCACTAATTGTAGGAACGTACGGTTCCGGCCGTTCGGTATGTTCCGGCCGTTCGGTAGGTAACGGACGGATCACCCGTTCCCGCTATCCCTTGACCGCGCCACCGAGTGCGAACCCACCCCCCAGCCGTCGCGCCACGAGCACGTACAACAAGATCACCGGCGTCGAGTAGATCACGGAGAAGGCGGCGAGCTGCCCGTACGCCACCATGCCCCGGTTGCCGAAGAAGTCGTTGATGCTGACCGAGGCCGGCATCTGGTCCGGGCTGAGCAGGAGCATGAAGGGGACGAAGAAGTTCCCCCACATCATCACGAACGAGAAGACGGTGACGACGGCGAGCCCCGGCCCCATGAGCGGCAGCACGATCCGGACCAGGGACTGGAGGGAGGAGGCCCCGTCCGTCCAGGCCGCCTCCTCCAGCTCCTTCGGCACCCCGTCCATGAAGTTCTTCATGAGCCAGATGGCGAAGGGAAGCTGGGAGGCGGCGAAGAAGAAGATCGTCCCCTGGACCGTGTCGATCAGGTTCACCCGCACGAACAACGCGTACACCGGCACCATGATCGCGGTGATCGGCAGACCCGTCGCGAACAGGATCGTCAGGAGGAAGGGCCGGTTGAGCCGGGACCGGAACCGGGAGAGGGGATAGGCGGCGAGGGCCGCGCAGACGACGGTCAGCGCGGTGGCACCGCCGCACAGGATCAGGCTGTTGAGCAGCGGTGTGTAGGTGATGTCCGGGGTGAGGACGGCGTCGAAGTTGCCGAGCGTGAGCCCGTCGGGCACTTTCACTTTCAGGTCCGCCCGCGGGTCCACGGAGGACAGCAGCACCCAGGCGAGGGGCAGCGCGAAGGCGAGGGCCACGGCGAGGAGCGAGACGTCGGCGGCGAGGCGACGAGAGGCGCGTTTGCGGGGCATGGCCGGTCCTACACCTCCGTGCGCAGCAGACGCAGATACGCGACGGAGAACAGGGAGCCCACGAGCAGCAGGAGCAGGGCGACGGCGGTGCCGTACCCGATCATGCTGTTCTGGAAGGCCTGTTCGTACATGAACAGCGGCAGGGTCTGGCTCTTGTCGCCCGGCCCGCCCCTGGTCATCACCCAGATCAGCCCGAAGACGGAGAGCGTCTGCAGGGTGTTGAGCATGAGGTTGGTGCCGATGGAACGCCGGATCATCGGCAGGGTGATGTGCCACATCCGCCGCCATCCGCCGGCGCCGTCCACTTCCGCGGCCTCGGTGATCTCGCTCGGTATCTCATCCAGCGCGGCGGAGTAGACGAGCATCGAGAACGCCGTTCCGCGCCAGACGTTGGCGAAGGAGACGGCGAGGATGGGGAGGGTGAACAGCCAGTTCTGCGTGGGCAGATGGAGATGCTGAAGGATGGCGTTCAGCGTCCCCTCACGCCGGAAGAAGGCGTAGAGCAGGAACCCCGCGACGACCTCAGGCAGCACCCAGGCCGTGATCACGACCCCGCCCGTGAGAGTTCGTACGGGCTTGGAGGCACGTTTCATCAGCGCTGCGAGGGCCAGCCCCAGCGTGTTCTGCCCGACGAGCGAGGACAGCACGGTGAACACAAGGGTCAGCCATACGGCGTTGAGGAACGCGTCGTCGTGGAAGGCCTTGCGGAAGTTGTCGAGGCCGACGAAGGAGGAGTGGGCCTGACCGGTCAGCTGGAGGTCGGTGAAGGCGATGTAGACGCAGTAGGCGATGGGCCCGGCGAGGAAGAGCAGGATGAGGACCACGGCGGGGGTGAGGGGGAGTGCCCGGGTGAACCGGCGCCGGACGCTCACCTCTGGACCACTTGGCCGCCGGTGACGTCCTTGAGCGTCGAGTCGTACGCACTCGCCGCCTTCTCCGCGGACTGGTCGCCGGTCGTCACGCTCTCCATCGCCTCCTGGACGGCGGTCGACACCTTCGGGTACGCGGGATAGGCGGGCCGGTAGTGCGTGCTCGCGACCAGGTCGGTGAAGAACTTGATGCCGGGTTGGGCGGTGGCGTACGCGGGGTCGGCGGCGACGTCCTTGCGCACGGCTATTCCGGAGTTGGCGATGTACCACTTCCGGGCGTTGTCCTTCGTCTGCATGGTCTTGATGAAGTCGAAGGCGAGGTCCGGGTGGGCTGCCTTCGCCGGGACGGACCAGGTCCAGCCGCCGGACATGCTCACCTTGCCGGGGGCCTGGCCGTGCTGGGTGGGCATGTGGGCGAGCCCGAGCTGCTGGGACCAGTCGTTCCACTCGTGCCCGCTGCCCGGCAGCCAGGCCTGCGGGAGCCAGGAGCCGTCGAGGTCGATGCCGAGCTTGCCCTGGGGGAGAAGTTCGCCGTTGACGGTGGTGGCGAAGTTGGGGTCGAGGGCGTCGGAGACGTCGGGGCCGAGCTTCTCCTTGTACACGGTCTCGACGAACTTCAGCGAGTCCTTGAACCCCTGGCTCCCGGCGATCCACTTCTTGCCGCCGCTGTCGTACAGCGGGTCCGACGTCCCGTCGCCGGTGCCGTACAGGAGCATTTCGAACCCCTGCATGGTGGCCCGCTCACCCGCCGGCTTGCCGGTGTAGACGTTGAGGGGGGGTGACGCCGGGGACTTTCTTCTTGATGATCCGGGCGGCGGAGAGGATGTCGTCCCAGGTCTTCGGCTGCCAGGTGGTGGGGAGCCCGGCCTGACGGAAGACCCGCTTGTCGAACCACAGGCCCCGGGTGTCCGTGCCGTCGGGAACGCCGTACGTCTTCCCGTCCTCACCCTTAGCCGCGTTCTTGGCGGTGTCGATGAACTGCTGCCAGTCCGGCCACTTGGCGAGGTACGGGTCGAGGGGCTTCAAGTACCCACTGGTGATGTCCGAGTTGATGAGGAAGGTGTCCTCGTAGACCAGGTCCGGGGCGGTCCTGGGGGAGCGGAGCATCTGCTGGAGCTTGGTGTAGTACTCCGAGTCCGGGGCCTTGATGGGGACGAGTTCGACCTTCTTGCCCGGGTACTTCTTCTCGAACTCCTTCTTCATGTCGGCGAGGTAGGTGTCCATCACCTTGATGGAGTTGTCCGTCGACTGCTTGAAGGAGACCTTCAGGGTGTTGGGGCTGCTGCCGGATCCGTTGCCGCAGGCGGTGAGGGCGGTTGCGGCGAGGGTGAGTGCGATGAGGGTGGCGGCGGTGGGGGTGGCGGCGGTGGGGCGCACGGGCATGACCTCCTGCGGGCACACATCGTTGTGGCTTGGCGTGGAGATGGCTGCCGTGTGAACGTAAGAGGAGTGGTCTAGTCAGGTCAATGAGTCTGCGGTGATTGGGCTTCGGTGGCGGGCTACAGGAGGTGGTCGGCCTTGCCGGACTTGATGTCACGGATGAGGGCGCGGAGGGCTTCGCGGGAGTCGGTGAGGGGGTGGTCCTCCTGGCCGGCTATGGCGATGTAGGCGTTGCCTTGGGGGTCGGTGCCTATGCGGAAGCAGTTGGCGCCCTCTCCGCAGAAGGGTTCTTCCCAGCTGATGTCGGTCATGGCGGCGCTCCTAGAGGTCGTTGGCCAGGGCGTGGATGAAGTCACGCGAGGCATGCGGCGCGAGTGATACGGCCTGCGCGGCGTCCAGTTGGGCTCGGTACTTGCCGAGTTGGGCTTCCGAATCGATGAACTCCGGGCCGTGCGTGCTGTCGAGTTCCACGGTGTCGAGGCGGGGGACGGCTGCCTCTGCGTGGACCACGGACTGCCCGGCTCCCGGGAAGCCGCCCGCCTTGAACGGAATGACCCGCAGGGTCACGGTCTCGCGCTCGGACATGCGTACCAGATGCTCAAGTTGGCGCCTTGCGACCGCAGGACCGCCGAACTCCATGCGGAGGGCGGCCTCGTGGAGGATCACGTCGAGCGACGGCGGGCTCGGCCGGTCGAGTACCTGCTGCCGGTCGATCCGGTGGGCGACCCGGATGTCGACGTCGTCCGAGGAAAGGCGTGGGATCACTGCTTCGAAGACGGCGCGGGCGTGGTCCTCGGTCTGCAGCAGTCCCGGCAGGTGCACGGTGACGGCGATGTGCAGGCGTATGGCGTGCCACTCCATCTCGGCGATGTCCAGGAAAGCGTCCCGGAGTTGTCCCCGGTATGCCTCCCACCAGCCCTTCTCGCGCCCGGCAGCCATGGCGGCGAGGGCCTCGACGAGGGCCTGGTCCGCGCAGCCGTAGTTGCCCGCGAGGGTCCGTACGCGCTCGGCGCTGATGCCGGAGCGACCCGACTCCATGTTGGGCACGTTCGTGCGCGGGACGCTCAGCAGCGCGGCCGCTTGCTCCGTGGTCATCCCGGCCGCGACACGCAACTTGCGCAACTCGGCACCGAGCCGTCGCTGACGCTCTGTGGGAGCGCTCCTCGGTGGCATCCGCCCTCCTGTTCGGCCGTGTGACGGGGACAGTCTGCCGCTGGTGTGACTGATCGGTCCACCGAGGACTTCGACGAAGAGTAGTACACGTACTCCGCGCATGCATTCGGAATCACGCACACCCGTACACGCGAAGGAGTCGTCCGTGTCCGCACCGGTCACTGTCTCGGCCTGTCCCCGCTCCGCCGACGAATGGCAGACAACGCCGCCGTCCCCCGACACGCTCGCCTACAGCTTCACGCTCCCCGCCGGGCCGGCCAGCCCCCGTGTTGCCCGTGCGGCTGCCCGCGTCGTTCTCCAGATCCATGGCCTGGCCGAGATGACGGACGCGGTGGTGCAGGTGGTTTCCGAACTGGCCGCCTGCGCGTGTCGGTTCACACCCGAGAGTGAGGTGTACGTGTCCCTGCGGTACCGGGACGGGGGCCTGCGGGTGAACGTCTACGACGGACACGCCCGGCACGACCATCCCCGGCTGGCGGCGGCCTGCGACACGCGGAGGCGGGCCGCGCTGCGGGTGCTCGGGTGCGTGGTGCGGGCGTGTCAGGGGGAGTGGGGGTTCGGGGAGGCGCGGGAGCCTGGGGGTGGGATGCGGATGTGGGCGGTGGTGCCTTGGCGGGGGGCTCGGGGGTATGTGGGGGTGGGGTGAGGTTGGGGTTATTCCGGTAGTTCGGCGGCGCGGGAGCGGGCTTGGTCGGCTCGGTCCGGGGCATTGGCGCGGGTGTAGGCGTCGGCGGCCTGGAGGTAGGCGGAGCGGGCTTCGGCGGGGCGGTTAGCGGCCTTGTGGGCAAGGGCCAGGTTGCTGAACGTCAGACCCTCGCCGTACCAGTCCTCGAACGCTCGGCGGATCTTCAGGGACGTGCCGTATGCCTCGACCGCCTCCTCCGTCCGGCCCGCCGTCTGCAGAGCGAGACCAAGGTTGTTCCACACTCCGCCCTCGCCATGGCGGTCTCCGGTGGCTTGGTGCAGGTCGCGGGCGCGGATGTGGGCGTCGATCGCTTCCCGAGTCCGGCCCGCCCTCCGCAGGGCGCTGCCGAGGCTGTTCCACGCCTTGCCCTCGCCGTGGCGGTCTCCGGTGGCCTGGTGTAGGTCGCGGGCGCGGATGTGGGCGTTGATCGCCTCCTCCACCCGGCCCGCCTCCCGTAGGGCAATGCCGAGGTTGTGCCACGCGCCTGCTTCAAGGTGGGGGTCTTCCGCAGCCTGATACAAGTCACGGGCCCGGGTGTGGGCGTCGATCGCTTTCTCTGTCCGGCCCATCTCTCCGAGAGCGTTGCCAAGGTGGTCCCACGCCATGGCCTCGCCCAACCGGTGCCTGGCTCGGTGAGCGGCCTCCCGCGCCGCCTCCGCGACGGCGATCCAGTCGTCGAAATACCGCCGCCAGTACAGGTACTCCCCCAGACACTCTGCCAGCCGCACTGCCGCGCCCGCGAACCGTTCTTCCCGCGCCCACCCCGCCGCGGCTACCAGACCCGCCCGCTCACCGTCCAACCATGCCAACGCCTGACCCCGGTCCCCGAACCGCTCTGGCTCCGCCATGCCAGGCAGCCACCGCAATCGGTCATCAGCGGCATCCGCCCACCGGGCGTAGAACCCGAGCACCCGCTCCCGCGCCGCCTCCCCCTCCTCCCTCAACCTCGTATTCCCCGCCACCACACCCGCCCCGAACGCCCGCACCAGGTCATGCAACCGCCACCGCATAGCAGGAGCCGTCCCATCGACGTCCCGCGCCGGCATGACCAGATGCGTGGCGGCCAACTCCTCCAACAGGCAGAGCACGGCCTCCATGTCGAGGTCAGCCAGAGCGGCGATCGCTTCCGTGCTGGTCCCCGCACCCGGAGCAAGACAGAGGAGACGCAGCAGCCGGGCTTGGTCGGACGACAGTCGGCGATACGACGTCTCCAGCACAGGACGCAAGACGAGTGAGCGCCCGTACAGATCCGTGCCCGGACTGCCATGGTCGAGAACGGCGGTCGGGTCTCCGGCGTCCCGGATATCGGCCACCAGAGAGGCGATGCCTCGATGTCGGCGCCGACGCAGCATCCCCACCGCGATCTGGAGCGCCAAGGGCAAGTGGCCACAACGATCGACGAGTTCGCGTAGTGCGTCGGGTTCGCCCACAGCGCGCTCGTCGCGCTCGTCGGTGTCGCGCAAGGCGCGCGTCACCAGGGCGACTGAGTCGTCCGGATCAAGCGTCTCGAGGTCGATGAGTCGTACCGGAAGAGCGTCAGGACGGTCCCGGGACGTGATGAGCACCCGGTGATGGTCCGTGCCGGGGAGCAGCGGCAGGTACTGGGACGGATCCGACGCGTTGTCCAGGATCAGCAGCATCCGATCCCGCCGTTCGGCGAGGAGCGCCCGGTACGCGTCGTACTGGCGCTCCGCCGTCGGCGGCAGCTCCTGCCCCCGTACCCCGAGCGCGTCGAGCAGCGCCAGAACCGCCTGATCAGCTGTGACCGGGTCGTCGTCGTACCCGCGCAGGTCCACGAACAGAGTCCCGCCCGGAAACCAGCCCTCCGCACGCGCCCGATGCGCCGCCTCCACCACCAGCGCGGTCTTGCCGATGCCTCCCATGCCTGTGACGGCGAAGATGAGGAGCGGAAGTGCGGTCGTATGGGACTCGTCGGGGGCGAGGTGCGGGAGCAGGCGGTCCAGCTCCGCCGACCGGCCGGTGAAGCCCAGCGGGCGGGGCGGCAGGGTGGCGGTCGCGCGGGGGACCGGGCCGTGGATCGTGCCCTTACCGGCCTCCGACCTGCTTCCCGATGACGGGGCCGTAGAAGGTCCCGCCCCGGAAATCGATGCGGTCGCCCCCGGAACCGACTTGGGGACCCTCCTCGGAGTCGCCGGAACCCCCGTCGCGAGGCAGATGCTTGCGCAGCACCGCCACCGTCACCGAAGCCGCCTGCGCCGCCGCCCGCTTCTGCGAGCCGCCGGCGTCGGCCTTGCGCTTGTTCGCGTCCGCGCGGTCGCTGATGCCTCGGACGACGAGGGCGTCCAACTGTCCGTTGAAGTGGGCGGCGTTGGCCGCTCCGGAGCCCTCCATCTCGATCGCGCCGGCGTCGTTGTAGTGCGACTCGATGTGCCGTGCGATGTCGGACTCGGCGTCGGCCAGCACCACGTCACCGGTCGCGATCGGCGCGAAGTGCACCTCCACGCCCTCCAGGTCCCGGGCCGCCGAACGGGCCGCCTGCTCCAGCGCGTGGGAGCTGGGCAGGGCCTTGGGGCGAACCTTGAAGCCTTCGTCGGTCTGCTTGCCGCTGTGGATCTCGTACACCTGGGTGCCGACCACGACATCACCGATCTCGATGACGTCCTTCAGACTGCCGGCCACCCCCACGAAGAACACGGCCTGTGGATGCAGCCACTCGATGAGCTGCGTCGCGAGCGCCGCGGCACGCTCGGCGCCCACGCCCAACTCGCTGACCGCGACCTGCCAGGGGCTGTCGGGCAGCCTGCCGATCTCGACGCGGGTTCCTTTCGGGTGGACGCGTTCCTCGCGGTCCTCGATGTACGCCCGCACCGCCGTGTACTCCAGCGCGAGTGCGGTCAGGATCAGAACAGTCGGCTTCGTCTGCGGCACACTCTTAAGGTACTGCCGGGGGAAGGGGCACGAGTGGCGGAACGGGACGTTACGGTAGGGCAGTTGCTGCTCACCGAGTACCAGACGATCAAGGACGAGCAGAAGACGCGGATCGGGTTCCGGGACAATCTGCTGTACGTCACCCTCACTGTCGTGGCAGCCGTGATCGCCGCCGCCGCGCAGGCCAAGCAGGCCGCGATGTTGCTGGCGCTGCCGCCGGTGTGTGTGGTGCTCGGGTGGACGTATCTCGTCAATGACCAGAAGATCTCCGCCATTGGGGCCTATGTGCGGGGGGAGTTGGGGCCTCGGCTCGCGGAGATGGTTCAGGTGGAGGGGGGCGAGGTCTTCAAGTGGGAGGCCGCCCATCGGGGGGATGCGCGGCGGGTCTCGCGGAAGGTCGCGCAGTGCGTGATCGACCTGCTGGCCTTCTGCGTGGTGCCGTTGAGTGCGCTGGTCGTGTACTGGGTTGGGGCTGACGCCTCGACCGGGTTGGTGATTCTCTCCGTTCCGGAGGCGGTCTCGGTGCTCGGGCTGGGGGTGTACATCGTTCAGTACGCCCTGCCGTTCGGGAGCGGAGGCCGGGCGGGGTGAGCGATCACATTCACTTCCAGGACGGGGAGTTCAAAGGGACGGTCATCGGGAAGGCGGAGTACCGGCAGGAGGCTCCGGCGCCTACGGCGTTGGATGCGTTGCCTCCTAGGGCGGCTGGGTTCACGGGTCGCGACGGGGAGTTGGGTCGGCTGCTCGATGTCCTGAACCCGGCCTGCTCCAGCGGAGCACAGGCTGTACTTGTCACCGCAGTGTCCGGGCTGGGCGGTATCGGCAAGACCACGCTGGCGGTGGAGTCGGCGTACGCGGCCCGGGAGGCGGGTTGGTATCCAGGCGGCGTGATCTTTGTCGATCTGCACGGATACGACGACGTACCGGTGACGGCTGATCAGGCACTTCAGTTGTTGCTGCGGGCCCTCGGCGTCGAGCCCCAGCACATTCCGGCGGTCGCGGACGAGCGAGCGGGGCTCTATCGGTCGCTGCTGGCGGGTCGGGATGCCCTGCTCGTCCTCGCTGACAATGCGTCGTCACCGGATCAGATATGGCCCCTGCTGCCGGGCGGCAACAGGCACAGGATCCTCGTCACCTCCCGGGATCGGCTGCCCCAATTGGACGCCCGGCTCCTGCCGTTGGATCAGCTCGGGCCTCCGGCAGCGTACGACCTTCTCGACCGTGCACTGAGAATCGCCGACCCGGATGACAGCCGTATCGGCGAGGAGGCCGAGGCGGCTGGACGGCTCGCCGGACTCTGTGGGCACCTCCCGCTGGCTCTGCAGATCGCCGCCGCGTTGTTGGCCGAGGATCCCGGCATGTCCGTCGCGGATCTTGTAGACGAGTTGACTACGTCGTACGACCGTCTCGCCGCCCTCGATGACGGCCACCGCAGCATCCGCGCCGCCTTCGACCTCTCCTACCGTCGGCTCCCGCCCGGCCAAGCCCGCCTGTTGCGCCTGCTCGCTCTGGCACCGGGGCCCGAGGTGAGTGACGAGGTCGCCGCCGCGCTGGTCGGGGCCGACGTCCTTCCGCTACGGGACCTGAGGGGACTGGCCCGCGCGAACCTCGTGGAGCGGGGGAGCGGCCGAGGGCGGTGGCGATTGCATGATCTCGTGCGGGCGTTCGGGGTGGGCGTGGTGGCCGGGGATGCGGGCTTGCGGGAGGAGGGGGAAGCGGCGCGGGCTCGGGTGCTGGAGTTCTACCTCCGGTGGGCATCGAGGGCTGAAGACCGGTTGCGGTGGGTGCCGGGAATGCCGGAGCCGGAGCGGTTCGCGGACCGGAGACAGGCGCTGGCGTGGCTGGACGGGGAGCGGGCGGGGCTGGTTGCGGCAGCGCTGTGGGCGCGCGAGGAGCGCTACGCGGCCGCCGCGGTGCGGCTGGCCGCATCCATGACGCTGTACCTGTATTGGCGACGGTACTTCGACGACTGGCTCACCACTAGCCATGCTGCCCAAGGGGCCGCTCACGACATCGGGGACCACCGCAGCGAGGCTTTCTCGTGGAACAACCTTGGCTACGCTCTCCGCGAGATCGGGCGGGTAGAGGAGGCGATTGACGCCCACACCCGGGCCCGCGACCTGTATCAGGCTCTCGACGACGTCCATGGCGAGGCGAGCGCGTGGGACCTCCTTGGCTACGCTCTGCGGGAGGTCGGTCGGGCGGGGGAGGCGATTGACGCCCACACCCGGGCCCGCGACGTGTACCAGGCTCTCGACAACCTCCAAGGCGAAGCCGAAGCGTGGGACTACCTCGGCCTCGCCCTGCGGGACGTCGGCCGGGTGGGGGAGGCGATCGACGCCCACATCCGCTCCCGTGACCTGGAGCAGGCCACTGGGGATCGCCACCGTGAGGGCGTCTCGTGGCACAACCTCGGCTTGGCCCTTCTACATGCGGGCCGGGTGGAGGAGGCGATCGAGGCGTATGGGAAAGACCTGGAGATCTGCCGGGAGCTCGAGGACTGGTACCGAGCAGGTCAGACCCTCGAAGGCCTGGCACGCGCTCACCAGAGTGCCCACCACTCCGCTGACACCTACGCCTGCTTGCTCCAGGCCGCCGATGCCTACAACAGAGCCGGCGCTCCCGCTGAAGCCGCCAACGCCCGCGCCCAAGCCGCCGCCCTCACCGCCCCTGAGAAACCCACCGATAAACCAACTCCGGCCTCCCCACCTGCCCATAAACCGGCTCCCGCCCAGCCCTCCCCGCCTCCACCAGATGCTCCAGGTACCGCCGAGCGGTAATCCGCGAAATCCCCACCGCCTCCGCGACCCCCGCCGCCGTAAGCCCCTCCGACGCCTCCCGAAGCACCCCCGTGACCCGCTCCAGCGTCGGCCCGCTCAAGCCCTTCGGCAGCGCCGCAGGCGAAGGTGCTCGAAGCGCACCCAGGGCCCGGTCCACCTCGTCCTGCCCGCTCGCCTCGCCCACCGCCGCATGGAACTCGGCGTACCGCACCAGCCGGTCCCGCAGCGTGGCGAAAGTGAAGGGCTTCAGGACGTACTGGACGACCCCCAGGGAGACACCCTCCCGCACCACCGCAAGGTCCCGCGCCGACGTCACGGCTATCACGTCCGCGTGATACCCGGCGGCCCGCAGCGACCGAGCGAACTGCAGCCCGTGCACATCCGGCAGGTGCAGGTCCAGCAACAACAGGTCCACGGCCGTGCGGTCCAGGATCCGCCGTGCCTCCGCGCCCGTGTGCGCCTTGCCCACCGCCACGAACCCCGGCACCCGGCCGACGTACATCACATGCGCGTCGGCGGCCACGGGGTCGTCCTCGACGACGAGGACGCGGATGGGTTGCGAAACAGAACCCGTCATCAGCCGCCACCCACCGATGTGCGCAACGGCAACCGCACCTCGAACACCGCTCCGCCCTCCTCGGCCTCCGCCACCGTCAGCGTCCCGTCGAGCCGGGTGACCGCCTGCCGGACCAGGGCGAGGCCGAGGCCGCGCCCGCCGGGTCCCGCCGGCTTCGTCGAGAACCCCCGTTGGAATACCAGGTCGGCATGGGCGGGGTCGACCCCCGGTCCCGTGTCGGACACGCGCAGCACCAGTTCGGCGGCCGAGGCGTACGCCGTCACGGTCACCCGGGCTCGCACACTGCCCTGCGCCGCGTCCACCGCGTTGTCGATCAGGTTGCCGAGGACGGTCACCAGGTCCCGCGCGGACAGCTCGGGCGGGAGTACGCCGTCGTCGAGCCGGCTGTCCGCCGAGACCACCAGCTCGACGCCCCGCTCGTTGGCCTGGGCCGTCTTGCCCAGGAGCAGTGCGGCCAGCACCGGCTCGCTCACGGCGGCCACCACCTGGTCGGTGAGGGCCTGGGCCAGCTCCAGTTCCGCCGTCGCGAAGTCCACGGCTTCCTCGGCCCGGCCCAGCTCGATCAGGGAGACGACCGTGTGGAGGCGGTTCGCCGCTTCGTGGGCCTGGGAGCGCAGGGCCTGGGTGAAGCCGCGCTCCGAGTCCAACTCGCCCATCAGGGACTGGAGTTCGGTGACGTCCCGGAGGGTGACCACCGTGCCCCGGCGCTCTCCGCCCGACACCGGTGACGTGTTCACCACCAGCACCCGGGACGCCGTCAGGTGCACCTCGTCCACGCGTGGCTCCGACGACAGCAGTGCGCCGGTCAGCGGTGCCGGCAGGCCCAGGTCCGCCACCGACCTGCCGATCACGTCCTCCTCCTCGCCGACCCCGAGCAGCTCCTGGCCGCCGTCGTTGATCAGCGCCACCCTGAACTGCCCGTCCAGCATGAGCAGCCCCTCGCGGACCGCGTGCAGCGCCGCCTGGTGGTAGTCGTGCATCCGGCTCAGCTCGGTCGCGTTCATGCCGTGGGTGTGGCGGCGCAGGCGGGCGTTGACGACGTACGTGCCCACCGCGCCCAGCAGCAGCGCGACGCCGGCCACTCCGAGCAGGGCCGTGACCTGGCCCCGGACCCGTGCGCTGATCGCCTCCACCTTGATGCCGGCGCTGACCAGGCCGATGACCCTGCCGTTCTCCTCCACCGGGGTGACCGCGCGGACGGACGCGCCGAGGGTGCCGGTGTAGGTCTCGGTGAAGGTGCGGCCGTGCTGGGCGGGGCCGATGCGGCCGAGGAAGTGCTTGCCGATCTGCTTCTCGTCGGGGTGGGTCCAGCGGATGCCGGACGGGGTCATGATCGTCACGAAGTCGACGTTCGCGTCCCGCATGACCTGCAGCGCGTAGGGCTGGAGGTCCTTGGTCGGATCGGGGGTGTGGATCGCCGTGCGGACGGAGGGGGAGTCCGCGATCGAGCGGGCCACCGCCGTCGCGTGGCGGGCCGCCGCGTCCTCGGCCTGCCGTTCGTCGCTGACGTAGGTGAACAGCGCGTACCCGGCCACGACCACCGCTATCAGCACGGCCTGCATGGCGAACAGCTGGCCGGCCAGGCTGCGGGGGCGGGGGAGGGACGGGAAGCGCATGTCAGCAGTGTGCCTCTCGGGTTAAGCATGAACTAAATGAACGGAAGGGTGACCGCCCTCACAGAGCGGGAGATAGTCACGGCATCCCCCACAACCCCCGGACGTGAGCCGCACGCCGGTGATGCCGACGAAGACGTCAAGGAGGGCAGCCGTGGCCGCCACATCCCCCGATACGGCACCTGCCGCACCCCGCGTGAAGCGGGACCGGACCCACTACCTGTACATCGCCGTCATCGTGGCGGTCGCGCTCGGTATCGCCGTGGGGCTCATCTGGCCCGATGCCGGAGTCGAGCTGAAGCCGCTGGGCACCGGCTTCGTGAACCTGATCAAGATGATGATCTCGCCGATCATCTTCTGCACGATCGTGCTCGGCATCGGCTCCGTACGGAAGGCCGCGAAGGTCGGTGCCGTCGGCGGTATCGCCCTCGGCTACTTCCTCGTGATGTCGCTGGTCGCGCTGGCCATCGGGCTCGTCGTCGGCAACGTGCTGCACCCGGGTGACGGGCTGCACATCACCAACGCCATCAAGGCGACCGGGCACGAGCAGGTGTCCCCGGACGCGCTGCCGCCGGTCGACTTCGTCCTGTCGATCATTCCGACGACCTTCGTGTCCGCGTTCACCGAGGGCCAGGTGCTGCAGACCCTGCTGGTCGCGCTGCTCGCCGGGTTCGCGCTGCAGGCCATGGGGTCGGTCGGGCAGCCGGTGCTGCGGGGCATCGAGCACATCCAGCGGCTGGTCTTCCGCATCCTGTCCATGGTCATGTGGGCCGCGCCGATCGGCGCCTTCGGTGCCATCGCGGCCGTCGTCGGCTCCGCGGGTCTGGACGCGCTGAAGAGCCTCGCCGTGCTGATGCTCGGCTTCTACGTGACCTGCTTCCTGTTCGTCTTCATCGTGCTCGGCACGCTGCTGCGGATCGTCGCGGGGCTGAACATCTTCACGCTCTTCAAGTACCTGGCCCGCGAGTTCCTGCTGATCCTGTCGACCTCCTCCTCCGAGTCCGCGCTGCCGCGGCTCATCGCGAAGATGGAGCACCTGGGCATCAGCAAGCCGGTCGTCGGCATCACCGTGCCGACCGGCTACTCCTTCAACCTCGACGGCACCATGATCTACATGACCATGGCGTCGCTCTACATCGCCGACGCCCTGGGCACCCCGATGTCGATCGGTGAGCAGATCCCGCTGCTGCTCTTCCTGCTGCTCGCCTCCAAGGGCGCGGCGGGCGTCAGCGGCGCGGGTCTGGCCACCCTGGCCGGCGGTCTCCAGTCGCACAAGCCCGCGCTGGTCGACGGCGTCGGCCTGATCGTCGGCATCGACCGCTTCATGAGCGAGGCGCGTGCGCTGACCAACTTCGCGGGCAACGCGGTCGCCACGGTGCTGATCGGTACCTGGACCAAGGAGATCGACAAGGGCCGGGTGCAGCAGGTTCTCGCGGGTGAGCTGCCGTTCGACGAGACGACGCTCTTGGACGAGAACGAGGGCGCGGCCGCTGAGGTTCGCGAGGACGGGGAGAAGGAGCTGGCCAAGGCGTAAACACTCCGTTGGGCAAGCCGGTTCCGTTTCTGCGGGCCGGTGGGGGCTGGTCGCGCAGTTCCCCGCGCCCCTGAGGGGCGCGAAACGCCCCCATACTCCGGACGTCCGGCCCCGCCTGAACCCGGGCCGGGCGTCCGGGTACCGCCGCCGGGCGGCTGAGTCTCCCCCGTTAACTCAGCCGCCCGGCTTCCCTGTGCGCTACGACCCCTCAGTCACCTTGGCCACCAGTTCGGTGGCCGCGGAGGCGGGCACGCCCGCCGCGGTCAGAACCGTGACCGTGGCCGCGCGGCCCGCCTCCTCCGCTGTCACCAGCCCGTCGTTCACCGCCTCCGTCACCGCGAACAGCATCTGTTCGTGCACGTACGCGAGGGCCGGCGCGGGCAGCGGGGAGCTGAAGACGCCCTCGTCCAGGCCGTGTTGGAGCAGCCGCACCTTGTTCTCGCGCAGGGGCGCCAGGCGTTCGCGGATGCCCTGCACGGTGACCGTGCGCTGGGCCAGGGCGACCAGCAGCCGGTAGCGGTCGGCGATCTCCCAGATCGCGAGCACCGAGCGGGCCACCGCCTCCGCCGGGTCGGCCACCCCCGCCCGGGCCCCCGCGTCCGCCTCCGCCAGCGCCTGGACCGCCCCGTCGACGAGCGTGCTGATCAGCGCCTCACGGCTCGGGAAGTGCCCGTACACCGTCCGCCGTACGACCCCTGCGGCGCGCGCGATCTGGTCCATGGAGGCGTCGGGATCGCGCAGCAGCTCGGCGAGGGCGACGTCGAGGATGCGGCGCCGGTTGGCGTCGGCGCGGCTGGAGCTACCGGTGGTCATGGCAGTCATTCTGCACACCCCTCCTCGACTTGCACAGTGCTGTGCAACGACGTACATTGCACATGGCTGTGCAATTGCACGGTGCTGTGCAAGTCTCGTCGCGCTGTGAGGAAGGCGATCCCTGCCATGCGACTCGTCATGAACGAACCGGTCGACAGGACGGACCGGCCCTACGCCCGACGCTGGTGGGCACTTCTCGTGCTCTGCCTGAGCCTGCTGATCATCGTGATGGCCAACACCGCCCTCACGGTCGCGGCGCCCGACATGACCCGGGACCTCGGTCTGTCCAGCGCCGACCTGCAGTGGGTCATCGACGGCTACACCGTCCCGTACGCGGCGCTGATGCTCCTGCTCGGAGCGATCGGCGACAAGTACAGCCGCCGCGGCGCCCTCGTCCTCGGTCTCGTCGTCTTCGCCGGCGGAGCGGTCGGCGGCTACCTGGCCGGCAGTTCCACGGCGGTCATCGCGGCCCGTGCCGTGATGGGTGTCGGTGCCGCGCTGATCATGCCCGCCACCCTGTCCCTCCTCGCCGCGACCTTCCCGCGCGCCGAGCGCGCCAAGGCCATCACGCTGTGGACCGCCACGGCCGGCCTCGCCATCGCCGCCGGACCGGTGGTCGCGGGCGCCCTGCTGCGCGACCACGGCTGGTCCTCGACCTTCCTGATCAACGTGCCCATCGCCGTGCTGGCGATCATCGGCGCCCTCGTCCTCGTACCGCCGTCCAAGGCCGGGCACCACGACCGGATCGACTACGTCGGCGGACTGCTGTCGGTGATCTGGACCGGCTCGCTGATCTACATGATCATCGAGGGGCCGCACTTCGGCTGGGGCGTCAAGGCGGTCACGGCCGCCGTCCTCGCGGGCGTGGGCCTGGTCGCCTTCGTCGTCTGGGAGCTGCGCCACCCCCGCCCGATCCTGGACGTGCGCCGCTTCACCGACCGCCGTTTCGCGGGCTCCAACCTCGCCGTGGCCCTCTTCTTCCTGGCCGTCTTCGGCGCCTTCTACTACCTCACCCAGCACCTGCAGTTCGTCCTCGGCTACGACGCCCTGGAGACCGGCGTCCGCATGCTCCCGCTGGCCGGCGCGGTCTTCGTCGGCTCGGCCCTCACCGGCTGGCTCACCCCGCGCGTCGGCATGAAGCTCACCGTCACCGCGGGCATGGTCGGCGGTACGACGGCCCTCGCGCTGCTGACCCAGGTCGACGCGGGCTCGGCGTACGGCGACTTCGTGGCGCCCCTCGTCATCCTGGGCCTCGCCATCGGCCTCGCCCTCTCGCCCTGCACCGACGCGATCATGGGCGCCTTCCCGGAGTCCGAACTGGGCGTCGGCGGCGCGGTCAACGACACCTCGCTGGAGCTGGGCGGTTCGCTCGGCATCGCGATCCTCGGCTCGCTGCTCGCCACCTCGTACGGCGACCACCTCACCGACGCCACCGCGGGCAGCAAGCTCCCGGCGAGCGCCCTGGAGACCGCACAGGACTCGGTCGGCGCCGGGTACGCGGTCGCACAGGGCATCGGCGACAAGGCGCACCAGCTGGCCGCACAGGCCGCGCAGACGAGCGACCCCCAGCAGGCCGCGCAGCTCAAGCAGCAGGCCGCCCAGCTCGCCTCCGGCGCCCGGCAGATGGCGGACGCGGTCGGCTCCTCCTTCTCCGACGCCGTCGCCCACACCAGCCTGGTCGGCGCGGTGATCCTGGGCATCGGCACGGTCCTGGTGGCCGTCCTGCTGCCGCGCCGCGAGGCCGCCGTACAGGCGGTGCAGGAGGAGAAGGCCGAGGAGAAGGAACTGGCGGAGAGCGCAGCCGGCTGACCCCTTACCGCGTCTTCTCACTCGCATCCACTAGCGTGCCGCTCCGGAACCGGAACGGCACGTTCGTGCGTGTTCCCGAACGAACTTGGAGGCACGGGGGATGAAGATCGACTGGGACCGGCGGACCTGCGCGCGCAAGGGACATGTGACCTACGCGCCCGACGATCCGCGGCTGCGGGTACGGCTGCACGCGCAGACCGCGCTCGGCGACGTATGGCGCTGCCTGCGCTGCGGCGACTTCGCCCTGGGCGAGCCGCACGGCTCGGGGCCGGCCGACGAGGCACCGCTGGTGCCGCGCGGGAAGGTGCTGCGGGACCTGTTCATCCTGCGCTTCCTGGCGATCGAGCGGGCGGTGCGCGGGGTGTTCATCGTGCTGGTCGCGATCGCGGTGTGGAAGTTCAGCAACAGCCAGGACGCGGTGCGCCGCCTCTTCAACCAGAACCTGGACGTCTTCCGCCCGGTCTTCCGGCACTTCCACTACGACCTCGACCACTCACCGGTCGTCGACTCCATCCAGAAGGCCTTCGGCTACCGGCACTCCACGCTGCTGCTGGTCGCGGCCCTGCTCCTGGCGTACGCGCTGATCGAACTGGTCGAGGCGGTCGGCCTCTGGTACGCCAAGCGCTGGGCGGAGTACCTGACGGTGGTCGCCACCGCCGCCTTCCTCCCGCTGGAGATCTACGAACTCACCGAGCACATCAGCTGGTTGAAGATCGCCACCCTCGTCCTCAACATCCTCGCGGTCCTCTACATCGCCCTGGCCAAGCGGCTGTTCGGGCTGCGCGGCGGGCGCAGGAAGTTCGAGGAGGAGCGGCACAGCGCGTCCCTGCTGGAGGTGGAGGAGTCCGCCGGGGTGGCCGCCTGACCGTCCGTGCGGCGATCAGGCCGTCAGGAGCCCGACTCCCACGCTGACCACGCCTAGGGCGAGCGCGGCGGCCCCGGCCCACACCAGCGCGAACATCCCGTTCGGGCGGTCGACGTCGCCGCGGCCCGCGGAGGACGCGAAGAAGCCGCCCGGCAGCAGGATCGCCGAGGCCGGGACCCCGAGGCGCGCGATCCAGCCGACCGCCCCGGTCAGCCCGGCCGCGTCGGCGTACAGCAGGCACACCAGGCTGAGGATGACGAGCACACCGGCGTGCGCGTGGCCGGCTCGGGCGAACGCCTTCTGGAACGGCGTCATCGGCACCAGGCCGCGCACGATGCGGGTCATGAACCAGCCGCCGATCTCGATGGTCGGCACGGTGAGCAGGACGACACCGGCGAGGATGCGGCTGGCGTCGGTGAGGTGCAGGGCGTCCATGCGAAACTCCTGGATTCACTGGCTTCACGGGGCGTTGGTGTGGCAAGGGGGATTCACGGCGTCCGCGCTGCCCGCGTCAGACGTGTCAACTCCTCCTCGCCCAGCACCAGGTTCGCTGCCCCAGCCGAGTCCCGTACAGTCTCCGGACGGCTCGCGCCCGGGATCGGGACCACGGTCGGGGAGAGGGACAACAGCCAGGCGAGGCAGACCTGTTGGGGGCTCACCCCGTGCTCCCGGGCCACCTGGTGGAATACGGCGAACCGGTCCGTAGAGCCCTCCAGCCGGGACGGCCCGTCCAGCGAGCTGCGGGAGATGCCGCCCAGCGGGCTCCAGGGCAGGAACGCCAGTCCCAGTTCCGCGCAGAGCCGCCGCTCGGGTTCGCTGTCCTGGACCTCGGGGGAGTAGCGGTTCTGGACGGACACCAGCCGGTCGCCGAGGATCGCGCGGGCGCTGGGGATCTGGTCGGTGGTCACGTTGGAGAGGCCGGCCAGGCGGATCTTGCCCTCGTCCAACAGGTCACGCAGCGCGCCGACGGACTCCTCGAAGGGCACGGCCGGGTCGGGCTTGTGCAGCTGGTAGAGGCCGATCGACTCGATGCCGAGGCGCTTCAGGGAGGCCTCGGCGGCCGCCTTCAGGTGCGTGGGCGTGCCCGTCACCGTCCAGTCGCCGTCGGCCGGCCGGCCCCGGCCGCCCTTCGTGGCCACCAGCACGCCGTCCGTGTCGCCGCCGTAGGTCGCGAGTGCGCGGGCGAGGAGGAGTTCGTTGTGGCCGGGGTCCTGGCCCGGAAGATGGTAGGAGTCGGCCGTGTCCAGCAGGGTCACGCCCGCGTCGAGCGCGGCGTGCACGGTGGCCAGGGCGCGGGTCTCGTCGGGGCGGCCCTCGATGGACAGCGGCATCGCGCCGAGCCCGATCGCGCTCACCCGCACGTCGCCGAGGGTGCGGTATCTCATGTCACACGTCCTGTCCGAGGGTCTCGGCGACGGCCTTCGGCAGCCACTGCCGTACGTCACCGAAGGCGAAACCGAGCTGGGTGGCCCGGGAGTTGTCCATGCCGTAGGAGCGGTAGAAGGAGAAAGGGGAGACCTCGCCGACCTCCACGGCCTGGAACACCGCCTCGCCGCCGGGCAGGTGCGCGGCCACCGCCTCGCACAGCTCCCCGGTCGTCAGCGTCCCGTGGGAGGCGGCGTTGACGGGTCCGGTGAAGTCCTGGGTCGTCGCCCAGGCCAGGAAGTCGGCGATCTCCTCGACGTGGATGTACGTCGCCGGGTGGTTCACGGCGGGTACGGCGATCGGGGCGCCGGTGCGGACGCGGTCGGCGTAGTGCTGGAGGCGGCCCGTGAAGTCGTCGTCGCCGCCCAGGACATGGGCCACGCGGACGGACACGTACGGGAACTCCGGGCCGGCCGCCGCGAACACCGCCTCCGCCTGCCGCTTGCCCTCGCCGTAGTGGGAGTCGAGGAACTGCTCGTCGTCCCAGGGGAGTTCCGGGTCGACCGGGACGGTCAGCGGATCGACGGCCGTCTCGCGCACCGGGGCGGCCGAGTCCTCGTACTCGTACACCTCGACCGTCGACGTCATCACATAGCGGGCCGTGCGGCCGGTGAGGACCCGGCGGGCGACGGCCGCCTGGCGCGGGGTGTAGCAGACCTGGTCGACGACCACGTCGAAGGTGCGGGAGCCGAGCGCCTCGATCAGTGACTTCTCGTCATCGCGGTCCGCGACCAGGTGAATCGCGCCGGAAGGCGGGGCGGAGGAGCCGCGATTGAGAACCGTGACCCGGTCTCCGGCGGCCAGCAGACGTGCGATCAGCCGCTTGCCGAAATAGCGGTTTCCGCCGATGACCAGTATTTCTCGTCCCTGTCTCATGGACCATAATTTTCCGGGCGTAGCAGCGAAGTCTGAAGGGGAAGACATGGGAGTTCCGGCCACCGCACCGAAAGAACCACGGCAGCTGCGCGCCGCCACCGGCGAAACGTCGGCGGCCTTCGACGCGCTGGACCGGCAGATCCTCGAACTGCTCCAGACCGACGGCCGGATCAAGCTGAGCGAGCTGGGGCGCCGGGTGCGGCTCAGCCCGGCCGCGGTCACCGAGCGGGTGCGCCGGCTGGAGGCGGCGGGCGTGGTCGAGGGGTACGGCGCCCAGGTCGCGCCCGCGCGTCTCGGCTACGGCATCCAGGCCTTCATCCGGGTCAACCCGCACGGCGGCTACACCCTCAAGCACCCGAGGACCTTGGAGCTGCTCGACCGCCCGGAGATCACCGAGGTGCACCACGTGGTCGGCGAGGACTGCTGGATCCTCAAGGTCGCCGTCACCGACACCGTGCACCTGGAGGACGTCCTGGAGCAGACCTCGGCGCTCGGCCGTACGACGACCTCGATCGTGCTGTCCTCACCGGTGCGCCGGAAGCCGCTGCTGCCACCCGTCTTGCCTTGACGCCGACGTCAACACCTACGGTCGTAGACATGCGAATCGGCGAGCTGGCCGCACGGGCCGGAACCACCACCCGCACCCTGCGCTACTACGAGGCACGGGGGCTGCTGCCCGCCCGGCGCGACGACAAGGGACACCGCGCCTACGACGAGGCCGACGTCCGGCTGCTCCGGCAGATCCGGACGCTGCAGGACTTCGGGTTCGACCTGGAGGAGACGCGGCCGTTCGTGGAGTGTCTGCGGGCCGGGCACCCGGAGGGCGACTCCTGCCCGGCCTCCCTACTCGTCTACCGGCACAAGCTGGACGAGCTGGACGCGCTCATCGGGCAGCTCCAGGCCGTGCGGGAGACGGTCGCGGGGCAGCTGGAGCGGGCCGAGCGGGCCCGGGACGAGCTGGCGGCCGAGGCGCAGGTTCCGGGGGGTCCGGAACCGGTATGCGAGCTGGGAGAGCTGACGCGATGAGCTTGGTGAGCGGACTGGCCGAAGTGACGGACACGGACTTCGAGGCGGAGGTGATCGGCGCGGACCTTCCGGTGCTGGTGCAGTTCACCGCCGACTGGTGCGGTCCGTGCCGGCAGCTGGCGCCGGTGCTGAAGGACATCGCCTTCGAGGAGGGCGACCGGCTGAAAATCGTCCAGCTGGACGTGGACCGCAACCCCGCGACGACGGTCGCCTACGGGGTGCTTTCGACGCCGACCCTCATGGTGTTCCGGGACGGGGAGCCGGTCCGGTCCATGGTGGGGGCCAGGCCCAAGCGGCGGCTGCTGGAGGAGCTGGCCGACGTGCTGTAGCGAGCCGGCCGGCGCCCAGGACGAGTCGGCCAGGTAAAGACAGTGTACTTTCAGCCAAGATCCCTTGAACGAGAAGTGGGGTTGCTGTGAGCATCCCTTGAACTTCTCCGCTTGATCAAGGAATCTTCTTTGCCATCCCTCAGAACCGTGAGACGCACGGCGGTCCTGGCCGCCGCGGCGCTCACGCTCAACCTCACGCTCGCCACCGGACTCGCCGGTGCCGCGGCAGCCGCCGTACCGGACCTGTCGCAGAGCGGTACCCCGACCGACGGGTCGGCGGGGGACGCGGCCTCGGCGCTGTCCGAGGCCGCGGACACCGGTGAACCGGTCCACATCACGGGACTGGACGACGAGTTCTCGACCACCTACGCCAACCCCGACGGCACGCTCACCACGCGGATATCCGAGGGCGAGCAGCGGATCGCGGGCCCCAACGGCACCTTCGCCCCGGTGAACCTGACCCTCAAGCGGGCCGGCAACCGCGGCTGGGTCCCCAGGAACTCGCCCGTACCCGTGGTGGTGTCCGACGGCGGTTCGCGCACCGCCGCGACCCTGACCAAGAGCGACGGCTCGAAGGTCGGCGTCGGCTGGCCCACGAACCTGCCGAAGCCCAAGGTCCACGGCGGCGTGGCGACCTACCGGGTGTCCGCCACCGAGAACCTGGTCGTGTCGACCACCGCGAGCGGCTTCACGGCCCATGTCGTGCTCACCGCCCGGCCGTCCAGGTCCTTCTCGCTCACGCTTCCGCTCGTCCTCGGCGGCAAGCTCAGCGCCCGGCAGACCACGAACGGCGCGATCGCCCTGCGCCGCGGGTCGTCCGGCGCCACCGTCGCGTCGGCCCACCAGTTCACGATGTGGGACTCCGCGCACGGGGCCGAGGCCACCCCGGATGCCGAGCGCAAGGTCGCCACCACCCTGACCAAGGGCCCGGACGGCAGCACCTGGATGCGGCTGCGCCCTTCGATGAAGTTCCTGGCCAGCCCGCGTACGGTGTACCCGGTCACGATCGACCCGGACATCTCCTCGCTCAGCCGCAGTGGTGACACGTACGTCTACACGGACAGCACCACGCCTCAGATCAGCAGTTACCGACTGATGGTGGGCACGTTCGACAACGGCGTCACCAACTACCGCTCGTACCTGAACTGGAAGCTCGACGCCATCCAGGGCAAGCACGTGGTCAGCGCCAACCTGAAGCTCTACCAGTACGACGCCAACACCTGCACCGCCCAGCCGATGTCCGTCCACCCGCTCGACGCGAACTCCTCGCCCTCGACGGTGTGGGCCAACAGGCCGGCCGCCGACTACTCCGGCACGTGGTGGATCAGCGACAGCTTCAATCACGGCGACGAGACCGACGGCTGCGCCAACGCCACCGAGTCCATCGACATCACCAAGATCATCAAGGGCTGGGTGGACGGCACCCACGCCCAGCACGGCATCCAGCTGAACAACGCCGCCGCCGACCTCACGTACGGCAAGCGCTTCTGCTCGATGAACCCGGACTCGTCGCACAGCTCGTGCAACACCGCGACGCGCGAGCCCACTCTCGCCGTCACCTACAACACCCTGCCGGCCAAGCCCTCCGGCCTCCAGGCCACTCCGGGAAGCACCTCCGGCAGCGCCTCCTACGTCACTTCCACCACCCCGACCCTGGCCGCCCTGGTCAAGGACGCCGACTCCAACAGCCTCACCACCCAGTTCTCCATCGCCAACAGCAGCGGCACCGTCCTCACCACGGGCTCCGGAGCCTCGGTGGCGTCCGGCGCCAAGGCCACCTGGACGGTTCCCGCGGGTGTGCTCGCCGACCACACCACGTACAAGTTCCAGGTCCGCGGCCATGACGGCACCGACTACTCGGCCTGGTCCAGCTGGCTGAACTTCACCGTGGACACCTCCAAGGCGCCCAAACCCCCGGCCGACCTGCCGACCGCACTCCAGAGCGGCGCGAGCCAGACCCTCACCCCCATCCTGTCCGGCGTGGTCTCCGCTCCTTCCGGGAACACCGTCCAGGCCGAGTTCCTGCTGTACGACAGCACCGGCGCGGCCCTGGGGGGCAGCCCCCTGGCCACCATCGGCGCGGACAACGGCGAGCGGGCGGCCGTACAGGTCCCGGCAGGGCTGCTCAGCGACGGGGCCACGTACACCTGGAAGATGCGGGCCTGTTCCAACAGCCGCTGCTCCGGCTACACCGGCACCCAGAGCTTCACCGTCCATCTCCCCGCCGCGCCGACGACGCCCACCACGACCACGACGGTCATCGGCAGCTCGGCACTGACCCAGGCGACCGTGGACACGGGAGCCACCGACTGCGCCGGGGCCGCGTGCACCGGCTCGGCGGCGAGCACGCTGAAGGTCGGCGCCTCCGGCACCACACACTGGCGCAGCTACATCCTGCCCGACCTGTCCGCCATCCCCTCCGGTGCCCGGATCACCTCGGCGACCCTCAGCATGGGCACCGCCGGCTGCATGGGCACCTGCGAGGCGCACGACATCGAGGTCCACCCCCTCAACGCCGACTGGACCGCCGCCGGCACCGGCCCCGATCTGGTCGCCGCCGCCGACGGCAACGCACTCGACCTGAGCACCGCCGACCCGGCCTCGCTCGACGTCACCTCCGCCGTACAGCTCTGGCTCGACGGCTCGAACCCCGACCAGGGGCTCGCACTCCAGGCCGCCGACGAGGGTTCCGGCACCACCACCGGCGCCACCTACCCGGCCTCCGGCACCAAGCTCACGGTCACCTACATCGCCCCGGGCGCCCCCGACGCGCCCACCACCGTCACCGCCACGCCGACGGCCGCCGGACTGCTGGTCCACTGGAACGCCCCGGAGAACACCGGCTACTCCGGTGACATCTCCTCGTACACCGTCACCGCCTACGCGGCCGGCACCACCCAGCAGGCGGCGCAGACCTCGGTCGACGCCGCGACCGGCGGCACCACGGCCGTACTCTCCGGGCTCACCAACGGCGTCGGCTACACCGTCACCGTCACCGCGACCACCGCCCACGGCACCAGCGCGCCGGCCGCCTCATCGTCGGTCAGGCCCGCCGCGACGCACGCCGCGAGCACCACCGCCTACAAGTCGATCCTCCAGCAGTACCTCGACGCCCGCAGCGGTCTGCTCACCGGTACCTACGCGAGTGCGGACGCCGCCGTCGCCGCCAGCGCCGACGGGGCCGCGTTCAGCGCCCAGTTGCACATCGACGAGGACGATCTGCTCGCCGAGAAGGCGCGTCTGTCCGGTGACGGGGTCGGTTACTCCGGCATCACCACGAACCTGGCCGACACCACCGCCGGGCCCCTGACCAGTACCTCGGACCTGGTGTACACCCACCACACGGGCGCCACCACGATGACCGACGGCACCACTCAGAGCGGAGAGGACGCCCATGAGGTGTACACCTTCGACACGAGCGGCCCGTCTCCGGTGCTGACCCAGCGGCTTGACGCCACCGACTTCCTGAGCAGCCTGTCGGCCTCCGGCACCGCGGCCGCGCAGGTCCCGCTCGACGGGGACGACACGGACGTCACGGCGCCCGGCATGGACGCCTTCTACACCGACGGAGACGCCCTCCCCGTGGGCACCGCGCCCGCGGCCACCGCCAAGCGCGCTTCCTTCAGCCGCGGCGGCACCGTCTCCTGGGCCGCGGCGCACTACGCGGACGCGGACGAACTGCGGACCGACTGCACCAACTTCGCCTCCAAGTCCCTGAACCGAGGCGGCGGCGCGCACATGGAGTACGGATCGGTCATCGACATGAGGCGCAGCCCGTACGAGTGGTGGCGCAAGTCGAAGTCGGACATGACCTATTCCTGGTCCGCCGCCAACAACTTCGCCAATTTCATGGGCAACGAGGACAGCGTCACCTGGGTCCGGAACCTCAGCAGCGTCTCGGCCGGTGACATCATGCTGCTGGAGTACGCGGGCGACGGTGACTCCAACCTCGACCACGCGGCCGTGATCTACGGCACCGGTTCCACGACCAGCTCCATCAAGGTCTACCAGCACTCCAGCCATTACCGGAACACGAACCTCGCCGCCATCATCAAGCGCCGTCCGGGCGTCACGGTCTACATCGCCCACATCACACCCCACTGGTACTGATATGAACAGAACCCGAAAGACCATTCTGTGGCTCGCGCTCGGCCTGGCCCTTCTGCTGGCCGGGGGCGCCGCCCTCGCCTGGGGTGCCCCGCGCGACCAGTGGGACTACCGCCGGGCGAGCCGGGCCGGCCTGCCCGCGGTGACGTACACGGGCGACCGGAGCGCCCCCAGCACGCTGAAGCTCTATCTCGAGCTCTACGTGCAGCGCCTGAGTGACGGCGACGCGGACCGCCTGACGGACCTCTCCTGGCACCGCCGCTGGTTCGCCCGCCACGCCGAGGCGGCCGCCGCCCGCCGTGTCATCGGCACCTACGGCAAGGGGGCGGCGGGACCGGTCTCCATCGACCTCACTCCCGAGGACCCGTACGACGTCCGGGGCGGCACCATTCACTTCCGCCGCACCGGACAGCAGGAGACCTTCACCGTCTTCAAGCGCAACGGCCTGTGGCTGTTCGTCATCGGCTCGTCCTGACACGCGGCCTGAGCGTCGCCTGACACGAGAAATCCCCCGAGCAATTGCGCTCGGGGGATTTTCTTGCGTATATTCAATGGTTCGCGACTTCAAGGAGATTGAGTCGCAAAGAAGTTCAGTGAGCACAGTATATCCGTGCGGGAGTGGAATTGTCAAACAGCGATGAAATTCGCGGTGAGCAGGAATTCATCGACGGGCTGTACGCGCGCGTGGACGCCCTGCGCGGGCACACCGAGGCCGGCGTCGCGGACGCGCTCGCGCAGGGCAACACGCCCATGCAGGCCCGGCTGGAGCGGGACATCCTGGTCGCCGAGCGGTCCGGGCTGCTCGCCGCGCTGAACGCCGTCGACGGTTCGCTGTGCTTCGGCCGTATCGACCTGACCTCGGGCACCAGCCACCACATCGGGCGCATCGGCCTGCGCACCGACGACGCCGAGCGCACCCCGATCCTGATCGACTGGCGTGCCGACGTCGCCCGCCCCTTCTACCTGGCCACCGGCCACACCCCGATGGGCCTGCGCCGGCGCCGGCACATCACCACCGACGGCCGTACGGTGACCGCCCTGCACGACGAGATCCTCGACCTCGGCGACAGGACCAGGACCGGCCACGAGGACCCGACCGGCGACGCCGTGCTGCTCGCCGCCCTCAACTCCGCGCGCACCGGCCGTATGAACGACATCGTGCAGACCATCCAGGCCGAGCAGGACGAGATCATCCGGGCGCCCTACCGCGGGGTGCTGGTGGTCGAGGGCGGCCCCGGCACCGGCAAGACGGCGGTCGCCCTGCATAGGGCCGCGTATCTGCTGTACGAGCACCGGGAGTTGCTCGCCAAGCGCGCCGTCCTGATCGTCGGCCCCAACCCGGCCTTCCTCGGCTACATCGGCGAGGTGCTGCCCTCGCTCGGCGAGACCGGGGTGCTGCTGGCGACGGTCGGCGAGCTGTTCCCGGGCGTGAAGGCGACGGCGACCGAAGGCCGGGAGGCGGCCGCGGTGAAGGGCCGCGCCGACATGGCGGACGTACTCGCCGAAGTCGTACGCGACTGGCAGTCGCTGCCCGATCCGGTGATCGCGATCGAGCACGACCGCGAGATCCTGATGCTCGACGACGGCCTGGTGAAGGTCGCCCGCGAGCGCACCCGCGCCGCCAAGCTGCCGCACAACGTGGCCCGGGAACACTTCGAGGGCCACATCCTCAACACGCTCACCGAGCTGTACGCCGAGCGCGTGGGGACCGACCCGTACGACGGCAGCAGCCTGCTGGACGCCTCCGACATCACCCAGATCCGCGACGAACTCGCCGAGAACCCCGAGGTCTGGACGGCCGTCGACCAGCTGTGGCCGCGTCTGACGCCGCAGCGCCTGGTCGCGGACTTCCTCGCCGACCCCGTGGGCTATCTGCCCGACGACGACGCGGCCGCGATCCGCCGCCCGGTGACCCGGGCGTGGACCGTGGCGGACGTACCGCTGCTCGACGAGGCGGCCGAACTGCTGGGCGTCGACGAGCGGGTGACGCGGGCGCGGGCGGAGCGGGAGCGGGAGACGCAGGTGGCGTACGCGCAGGGCGTCCTGGACGTCTCGTACGCCTCCCGGACCTACGAGTTCGAGGACAAGGACGAGGAGGACTCGGAGGTCCTGTCCGCGCACGACATCATCGACGCCGAGCGGTTCGCCGAGCGGCAGGAGGAGGACGACCACCGCAGCGCCGCCGAGCGGGCGGCGGCCGACCGGACCTGGGCGTTCGGGCACATCATCGTCGACGAGGCGCAGGAGCTGTCGCCGATGGCGTGGCGGCTGCTCATGCGGCGCAGCCCGACCCGCTCGATGACCCTGGTCGGCGATCCGGCCCAGACGGCGGAGGCGGCGGGCGTCGGCTCCTGGTCGAAGATCCTCCAGCCGTACGTCGAGGACCGCTGGGAGCACACGCGTCTCGGCGTCAACTACCGTACGCCGGCGGAGATCATGGCCGTCGCGGCGGCCGTCGTCCGCGCCGAGAACCCCGGCTTCGAACCGCCCAGCTCGGTCCGTTCGACGGGGGTACGGCCCTGGGCGCGCGCCACCGACGACCTGCCCGGCGCCGTCGCCAAGGCGGTCGATGAGCTGACGCCCGCCGAGGGCCGGCTCGCGGTCATCGCCCCGCGCTACCTGCACCGCAAGCTGGCCGCACGGCTGGCCGGGGTGACGGCGGGCGCCGAGCCCGACCTGACCCAGCACGTCGTCCTCCTCGACCCCCGCCAGTCGAAGGGCCTGGAGTTCGACTCGGTCCTGGTCGTGGAACCGGCCCGCTACGGCACGAGCGACCTGTACGTGGCACTCACCCGGGCGACCCAGCGGCTGGGGGTGCTGTACACCGGCGAACTGCCGAAGGCTCTGGCCGGCGCCTTTGCGTAGGTGGGTGACCGTCAACGAGTACGAGGCCCCCGGGCAACCGCTGCCCGGGGCCGGGGTTCAGAGGTGCGCGGGCGTGGTCAGGCCGGCCGCAGCCACACCGTCGCCAGTGGAGGCAGGGTCAGGCGGATGCTGGCCGGCCGGCCGTGCCAGGGCTGGGGCTCCGGTTTGACCGGGTCGGGGTTGGTGACGGCGCTGCCGCCGTACCGCTCGGCGTCGGTGTTGAGGACCTCGTGCCAGGCGGGGACGTCCTCGGGGACGCCCAGCCGGTAGTCGTGACGGACGACCGGGGAGAGGTTCGACAGCGCCAGCAGCGGGACACCGGCCGCGTCGAGCCGCAGGAACGCCAGGAGGTTGTCCTCGGCCGCGTCCCCGACGACCCACTGGAAGCCGGACGGTTCCGTGTCGCGCTCCCACAGCGCCGGGGTCGTCCGGTAGACGGTGTTGAGGTCACGGACCAGGTCCCGGACGCCCCGGTGGTCGGCCTCGGCGCCGTACGACGGATCGAGCAGCCACCAGTCCGGGCCGTGCGCCTCGGACCACTCGGCGCCCTGCGCGAACTCCTGGCCCATGAACAGCAGTTGCTTGCCCGGGTGGGCCCACATGAAGCCCAGGTAGGCGCGGTGGTTGGCGCGCTGCTGCCACCAGTCGCCGGGCATCTTCGAGACGAGGGACCGCTTGCCGTGCACCACCTCGTCGTGGGAGATCGGCAGCACGTAGTTCTCGCTGTACGCGTACACCATCGAGAAGGTCATCTCGTGGTGGTGGTACTTGCGGTGCACGGGTTCGTGGCTCATGTACTGGAGCGAGTCGTGCATCCAGCCCATGTTCCACTTCAGCCCGAAACCGAGCCCGCCGAAGCCGCTCGGGCCCTTGTGGTGGGTGGGCCGGGTGACGCCGTCCCAGGCGGTGGACTCCTCGGCGATGGTCACCACGCCCGGGCAGCGCCGGTAGACGGTGGCGTTCATCTCCTGCAGGAAGGCCACCGCGTCCAGGTTCTCCCGGCCGCCGTGCTCGTTCGGCGTCCACTGGCCGGGCTCGCGCGAGTAGTCGAGGTAGAGCATGGAGGCCACGGCGTCCACCCGCAGCCCGTCGATGTGGAACTCCTCGCACCAGTACACGGCGTTCGCGACGAGGAAGTTGCGCACCTCGCGGCGGCCGAAGTCGAACTCCAGGGTGCCCCAGTCGGGGTGCGCGGCCCGCAGCGGATCGTGGTGCTCGTACAGCGGACGCCCGTCGAACTCGGCCAGTGCCCACTCGTCCCGCGGGAAGTGCGCCGGAACCCAGTCCATCAGGACGCCGACGCCCGCCTGATGCAGCCGGTCCACGAGGTACTTGAAGTCGTCCGGGGTGCCGAGCCGGGCGGTCGGAGCGAAGAAGCCGGTGACCTGGTAGCCCCAGGAGCCGCCGAAGGGATGCTCGGCGACCGGCATCAGTTCGACGTGGGTGAAGCCCATCTCGGTGACGTACGAGGAGAGTTGGTCGGCAAGTTGGCGGTACGTCAGACCCGGGCGCCAGGAGGGCAGATGGACCTCGTACACGGAGAACGGCGCCTCGTGTACGGGGGTGTCGGCGCGGTGGGCCATCCATTCCGCGTCGCCCCACTCGTGGTGCGATGCGTGCACGATCGACGACGTGGCCGGCGGGACCTCGGTACGGCGGGCCAGCGGGTCGGCGCGCAGGGTGCGCGAGCCGTCCGGGCGGGTGATCTCGAACTTGTACAGCTCGCCCTCGCCGATGCCCGGCACGAACAGCTCCCACACCCCCGAGGAGCCGAGCGAGCGCATCGCATGTCCGCCGGCGTCCCAGAAGTTGAAGTTCCCCGCGACCCGCACACCGCGCGCGTTCGGCGCCCACACCGAGAACCGGGTGCCGGTCACGCCCTGGTGGGTCATGACGTGCGCGCCGAGCACCCGCCACAGCCGCTCGTGCCGGCCCTCGCCGATCAGGTGCAGGTCCAGCTCGCCGAGCGTGGGCAGGAAGCGGTAGGCGTCCTCGGTCTCGTGGACCGTGCCGTCGTACGTCACGAGCAGCCGGTAGCCGGGGACCTCGGTGAGCGGGAGCAGCCCGGAGAAGAAGCCGTCCCCGTCGTCGTGCAGGTCCGCCCGCAGGTCGCCGGAGACCACGCTGACCGCCTGCGCGTAGGGACGGAAGGCACGGAAGGCGACCCCGCCCGGGACCGGGTGGGCGCCGAGGACGGCGTGCGGGTCGTGGTGCGTGCCGTGCAGCAGCCGCTCCCGGTCACCGGCGTCGATCGCGGGGGAGACGGCGACCTCCAGAGGGCGCTCCTGGGCGGGCGGTTCGGGCTTGCGGGCGCTGGGGATGACGGCGGAACCGGGTTTCTGGGCGGAACCCGTTTTCCCGGCCGAACCGGCGGCCGCGGCCTTCTTCCCGGCCGTGCTCTTCTCTGCCGTGCTCTTCTCGGCCTTGCTCTTGCCGGACTTGTTCTTCGGGGTGGCTGGCTTCTTGGACGTCACTGACGGGTCTCCCGGGCGAGGGTCGGGTCGGACGTGGCGAGGCGGCGGACCGCGGCGAGGGGTACGGGCAGCCAGTCGGGGCGGTGACGGGCCTCGTAGACGACTTCGTAGACGGCCTTGTCGGTCTCGTAGGCCCGCAGCAGGACGGGATCGGTGCGCGGGTCGCGGCCGGCCGCCTCCGCGTACCCGGAGCAGTACGCGGCCCGGCAGCGGTCCGCCCAGCCCGGTGCGGGCGGGCTCACCGAGCGGGCGGCGTAGTCGAAGGAGCGCAGCATCCCGGCGATGTCTCGCACCGGCGGCTGCGGCAGGCGCCGCTCGGCCAGCGGCCGGACCGGCTCGCCCTCGAAGTCGATCAGCGACCAGGCGCCGGACGGCGAGCGCAGACACTGGCCGAGATGCAGGTCGCCGTGGATGCGCTGGGCGGTCCAGGTGCGCCCCTCGGCGGCCAGCCCGTCCAGCGCCTCGAAGGCCGAGCGCAGCCCCCGCTCGTACGGCCGGAGCGCCGGCACCGCCTGGACGGCCGCCGCCAGCCGCTCGGTCATGCCGTCCACCAGCGACCGCAGCTGGGCGTGGCCCAGGGTGACCGTCGGCAGGGCATGGGCGAGGGCGGTGTGCACCTCGGCGGTGGCCCGGCCCAGCGCCCGGGCCTCGGCGACGAAGTCCTCGCCCTTGGCCAGCTCGCGCAGCGCCAGCTCCCAGCCGTCGGCCGCACCGCTCACGAACGGCTGGAGCACGGCCAGGACGTACGACGCGTCGGGCTCGTCGGCCGGCTCGGCCCGCAGCCACGCCGTCGGCGCGGGCACCCGGGCGCAGCCCTCGCGGGCCAGGGCGCGCGGTATCTCCAGGTCGGGGTTGACGCCGGGGACCACCCGGCGCAACAGCTTCAGGATGAACGTATCGCCGTAGACGATCGACGAGTTGGACTGCTCGGCGGTCATCAGGCGGGCCACCAGTCCCTCCCGGATCTCCTGGCCCGGTTCCCGTTCGAACCGAAGCCCGCCGACGCGCGCCTGGGTGCGCAGGGCCTCCAGGAGCACATCGGCGGGCCGGGGGTCGTACAGGGCCTCGTACACCGTGCGGCCGGCCAGCGGGCCCTCGGCCACATGTCCGATGAGCGCGGGCGCCAGCCGGGGCGGCAGCGCCTCGCGCACGCCTATCAGCAGCTGGTAGCAGTCGCCGGGGTGCGGCGGGGCGCCGAGCGCGGGCGGCTGGTGGACGCGCAGGAGCAGGTGGTACAGGCCCAGCCGGCCGTCGGGGGGCAGCAGTTCGGTGGCCGCCACCTGGGTGAAACCGGTGACCGGGCGGCCCTTGCCCGCGAACCACCGCTGCCTGGGCAGCCACTCGCGCAACAGCGGTGCGAGCGAGGCGAGGAGGTGACCGGAAGGGGGAGTGGTGCCAGAAGGGGTGACCGTATCCGCCATGGGCGTCATGTCCTTTCCCCGGGTCGTCGGGGGTGTTCCTGATGGGTGCCCCGGGCGGGGCGGCGGAAACCCGCTGCCCCGCCCGGCAGCGCCCCTCGGGGGCGCGGGGAACTGCGCGACCAGCCGCGACGGACCGGCGGACGACCGACGGCCCATCGCGGCCTCTCCAGCGGAGCGCTTACGCGGCGTCCCGGCGCAGCCGGAACCAGTAGAAGCCGTGCCCCGCCAGGGTCAGCAGGTACGGCAGCTCGCCGATCGCCGGGAACCGCACCCCGCCGAACAGCTCGACCGGATGCCGCCCGCCGAACCGCCTCAGGTCCAGCTCCGTGGGCTGTGCGAACCGGGAGAAGTTGTGGACGCAGAGCACCAGGTCGTCCTCGTACTCGCGGAGGAAGGCGAGGACGGCGGGGTTGGAGGACTGGAGTTCGTTGTAGGACCCCAGTCCGAAGGCAGGATTCTGCTTGCGGATCTCGATCATGCGGCGGGTCCAGTGGAGCAGCGACGACGGCGAGGACATGGAGGCCTCGACGTTGGTGACCTGGTAGCCGTAGACCGGGTCCATGATCGTGGGCAGGAAGAGCCGTCCGGGGTCGGAGGAGGAGAATCCGGCGTTGCGGTCGGGGGTCCACTGCATGGGGGTGCGCACGGCGTCGCGGTCGCCGAGCCAGATGTTGTCGCCCATGCCGATCTCGTCGCCGTAGTAGAGGATCGGTGAGCCGGGCAGGGAGAGCAGCAGGGCGGTGAACAGCTCGATCTGGTTGCGGTCGTTGTCGAGCAGGGGCGCGAGGCGGCGGCGGATGCCGATGTTGGCGCGCATACGCGGGTCTTTCGCGTATTCGGCCCACATGTAGTCGCGTTCCTCGTCGGTGACCATTTCGAGGGTCAGCTCGTCGTGGTTGCGCAGGAAGATGCCCCATTGGCAGTTCGAGGGGATCGCCGGGGTCTTGGCGAGGATCTCGGAGACCGGGTAGCGCGACTCGCGTCGGACGGCCATGAAGATGCGGGGCATGACGGGGAAGTGGAAGGCCATGTGGCATTCGTCGCCGCCGGCCTGGTAGTCGCCGAAGTAGTCGACGACGTCCTCGGGCCACTGGTTGGCCTCCGCCAGGAGCACGGTGTCGGGGTACTGGGCGTCGATCTCCTTGCGCACCCGCTTCAGGAACTCGTGGGTCGCCGGCAGGTTCTCGCAGTTCGTGCCCTCCTGCTGGTACAGGTACGGCACGGCGTCCAGACGGAACCCGTCGATACCCAGGTCGAGCCAGAACTTCAGCGCGGAGATCATCTCCTCCTGCACCGCCGGGTTCTCGTAGTTGAGGTCCGGCTGGTGCGAGAAGAAGCGGTGCCAGTAGTACTGCTTGCGTACGGGGTCGTACGTCCAGTTGGAGGCCTCGGTGTCGACAAAGATGATCCGGGCGTCCTGGAACTGCTTGTCGTCGTCGGCCCAGACGTAGTAGTCGCCGTACGGACCGTCCGGATCCCGCCTCGACTCCTGGAACCACGGGTGCTGGTCGCTGGTGTGGTTCATGACGAAGTCGATGATGACGCGCATGCCGCGCTGGTGGGCGGCGTCCACGAACTCCACGAAGTCAGCCAGGTCACCGAATTCGGGGAGTACGGCGGTGTAGTCGGAGACGTCGTAGCCGCCGTCACGCAGGGGTGACTTGAAGAACGGCGGCAGCCAGAGGCAGTCGACGCCGAGCCACTGCAGGTAGTCGAGCTTGGCGGTCAGACCCTTGAGGTCGCCGACGCCGTCACCGTTGCTGTCCTGGAAGGAGCGGACCAGCACCTCGTAGAAGACGGCGCGTTTGAACCACTCCGGGTCCCGGTCCTGGGCGGGTGTGTCCCCGAAGGTGTCCGGGACGGGCTCGTTGACGATCATATTGTGGGTGACCCTCCGATCTGCGGGGTGGACGGTCGCAGAACCGAGAAGACATGCGCGGGCCTATGGCCCGGTTCGAGGCGCACATAGTTGGCCCTGCCCCAGTGATAGGTCTCGCCTGTGAGCAGATCGCGCACCGGCACCGACTCGTGCCAGTTCAGGCCGAGTTGCGGCATGTCCAACGAGACCGTGGCCTCCTGGGTGTGGTGGGGGTCGAGGTTGGCGACCACCAGAACCGTGTTCGATCCGCTCCGCTTCGAGTAGACGATCACCTCGTCCTTGTCGGCGTGGTGGAAGTGGAGGTCGCGCAGCTGCCGCAGCGCGGGATTGCGGCGCCTGATGTCGTTGAGCTGGGTGATGAGGGGGGCGAGGGTACGGCCCTCGCGTGCGGCGGCTTCCCAGTCGCGGGGTTTGAGCTGGTACTTCTCCGAGTCGAGGTACTCCTCGCCGCCCTGGCGCAGCGGGGTGTTCTCGCACAGTTCGTAGCCGCTGTAGATGCCCCAGGTGGGGGAGAGGGTGGCGGCGAGCACGGCACGGGTCTCGAAGGCGGGACGGCCGCCGTGCTGGAGGTAGGCGTGCAGGATGTCGGGGGTGTTGGCGAAGAAGTTCGGCCGCATGTAGGAGGCGGCCTCACCCGAGAGTTCGGTCAGGTACTCCGTCAGTTCCTGCTTGCTGTTGCGCCAGGTGAAGTACGTGTACGACTGCTGGAAGCCGACCTGCGCCAGGGCGTGCATCATCGCCGGGCGGGTGAACGCCTCCGCCAGGAAGATGACGTCCGGGTCGACGCGGTTGACCTCTCCGATCACGCGCTCCCAGAACACGACCGGTTTGGTGTGCGGGTTGTCCACGCGGAAGATCCGCACGCCGTGTCCCATCCAGTGCCGCAGGATCCGGACCGTTTCGGTGATCAGGCCGTCCAGGTCGGCGTCGAAGGCGATGGGGTAGATGTCCTGGTACTTCTTCGGCGGGTTCTCCGCGTAGGCGATGGTGCCGTCGGGGCGGTGGTGGAACCACTCCGGGTGCTTGTGCACCCAGGGGTGGTCCGGGGAGCACTGCAGGGCGAAGTCCAGGGCCACCTCCAGGCCCAGCTCCCGCGCGCGGGCGACGAAATGGTCGAAGTCCTCCAGGGTGCCCAGGTCGGGGTGGACGGCGTCGTGCCCGCCCTCGGGCGAACCGATCGCCCACGGCACACCCACGTCGTCCGGGCCGGCGGTGAGGGTGTTGTTGCGGCCCTTGCGGAACGTCGTACCGATCGGGTGGATCGGCGGGAGGTAGACGACGTCGAAGCCCATCTCCGCGATCGCCTTCAACCGCTGGGCGGCGGTACGGAAGGTGCCGTGCGGCTGCTCGGGCGTGCCCTCGGAACGCGGGAAGAACTCGTACCAGGAGCCGTACAGCGCCCGCTCCCGCTCGACCAGCAGCGGCATCGCGTCGGACGCGGTGACCAACTCCCGCAGCGGATAACGGGACAGCACCGCCTCCACCTCGGGCGCCAGTGCCGCCGCGAGCCGCCAGGCGGCCGGACGGTCCTCGTCCCGCAGCGCGGCGGCGGCCTCCAGGACGACATCCCGCCGCTCCTCGGGGACTTCGGCGGCCGTCCGCTCGTACAGCCGGGCGCCTTCCTCCAGGACCAGGCCGGTGTCGATGCCCGCCGGGATCTTGATCTGTGCGTGGTGCCGCCAGGTGGCGACCGGGTCCGACCAGGCCTCCACCGTGTACGTCCAGTGGCCGGGCTCGCCGGCGGTCACGGTGGCGCCGTAACGGTCGGTGCCCGGGGCTAGTTCGCGCATCGGGGTCCAGGGGCCGGGGCGGCCCTGGGGGTCCCGCAGGACGACGTTCGCGGCGACGGCGTCGTGCCCCTCGCGGAACACGGTGGCCGACACCTCGAACGACTCACCGGCCACCGCCTTGGCGGGCCTGCGCCCGTGCTGGACCACGGGGCGCACGTCGAGGACGGGGATACGGCCGAGGGCGGTGGGTTCGGCCGGGGCGGCGCGCTGCCGGGGCGGCACCGGGGCCGCGTCGTGGACGTCCTCGGCCGGCTTTCCGGATTTCTTGCCAGAAGTTTTCCTTCCGGCTGCCTTGCTGGTTGTCGTGGGTGCTGACGAGTGGTGCGTGGCGGGCATGACCGCTCCTGTCCGCTTCAACGTGGGTGTGGGCGGATGGGTGTGGGGAGGTGGGTCCTGCAGGTGAGCTGGGGTGCGGCTGTGGGGCGTACCGGAGGAGCCTTCCCACCCTATTCGGGTGGGCAATCCGGCACTTTGTTAACTACTCACGCGTATGTCTACGCACAAGACCGGCCCCATTTCCGGTTTCCCACCGGGGCGGCCGTCACGCCCCCGCCGCGCCCCGACACCCGCCCCTGCCACGTCCCCACCGACCCCCCGGTAACCACTAACGTCGACCCTGACGACGAGACGTACAGCGCCGTGCGTCTCACCCCGCAACGCGTCGAGGTGGAATGTGAAGGCGATCCGTCGGTTCACCGTCCGTCCCGTTCTCCCCGAACCCCTCCGGCCGCTGAGCGACCTGGCGCGCAATCTGCGCTGGTCCTGGCACGCGGAAACGCGCGATCTGTTCCAGTCCGTCGACCCCGAACGCTGGGCCGTCGCCGGGGGCGACCCGGTGCGGCTGCTGGGCGGGGTGAGCCCGGACCGGCTCACCGAGCTGGCCGGGGACCGGCGGTTCCTGCGCCGGCTGACCGCGGTCGCCGACGACCTGGGTGACTATGTGACCGGCGACCGCTGGTACCAGCAGCAGGACGACGGACTGCCCGCCGCCGTCGCCTACTTCTCGCCCGAGTTCGGCATCACGGCCGCGCTGCCCCAGTACTCCGGCGGCCTCGGCATCCTGGCCGGCGACCATCTCAAGGCGGCCAGCGACCTCGGGGTCCCGCTGATCGGTGTCGGCCTGCTCTACCGGCACGGGTACTTCCGCCAGACCCTGTCCCGGGACGGCTGGCAGCAGGAGCACTACCCGGTGCTCGATCCCCATGAGCTGCCCGTCAGCCTGCTCAAGGAGGCCGACGGCACCCCCGCCCAGGTCTCCCTCGCGCTGCCCGGCGGCAGGGCGCTGCACGCCCGGATCTGGCTGGCGCAGGTGGGCCGGGTGCCGCTGCTGATGCTCGACTCGGACGTGGAGGAGAACGACTTCGGCGAACGCGGGGTGACCGACCGGCTGTACGGCGGTGGCAGCGAGCACCGGCTGCTGCAGGAGATGCTGCTGGGGATAGGGGGTGTCCGGGCCGTGCGGACGTACTGCCGGCTCACCGGGCACCCGGAGCCCGAGGTGTTCCACACCAACGAGGGGCACGCCGGCTTCCTCGGTCTTGAGCGGATCGCCGAACTGTGCGACACGGGACTGGAATTCGACTCGGCGCTGGAGGCCGTGCGGGGCGGGACCGTGTTCACCACGCACACCCCCGTCCCGGCCGGGATCGACCGGTTCGACCGGGAGCTGGTCGCCCGGCACTTCGGGTCGGACGCCGAACTCCCGCGCATCGACGTGCAGCGGATCCTGGCGCTCGGCATGGAGACCTACCCGGGTGGCGAGCCGAACCTGTTCAACATGGCCGTGATGGGGCTCAGGCTGGCCCAGCGGGCGAACGGGGTCTCGCTGCTGCACGGGCAGGTCAGCCGGGAGATGTTCGCGGGTCTTTGGCCGGGATTCGACGCCGAGGAGGTGCCGATCACCTCCGTGACCAACGGGGTGCACGCCCCGACCTGGGTCGCCCCCGAGGTGCTCGGGCTCGGTGCCCGGGAGGTCGGCGCCCAGCGGGCCGAGGACGCGCTGACCGTCGGCGGCTCCGAGCGCTGGGACTCGGTCGCGGACATCCCGGACCAGGAGATCTGGGAGCTGCGCCGCACCCTGCGTGAACAGCTGGTGCTGGAGGTACGGGAGCGGCTGCGCGCCTCCTGGCGGCAGCGGGGTGCCGGGGACGCCGAGTTGGGCTGGATCGACGGCGTCCTCGACCCCGACGTCCTGACCATCGGCTTCGCCCGCCGCGTCCCCTCCTACAAGCGGCTCACGCTGATGCTGCGGGACCGGGACCGGCTGATGGAGCTGCTGCTGCACCCGGAGCGGCCGATCCAGATCGTCGTGGCCGGCAAGGCGCATCCGGCGGACGACGGCGGTAAGCGCCTGGTCCAGGAGTTGGTGCGCTTCGCGGACGACCCGCGGGTCCGCCACCGCGTCGTCTTCCTGCCTGACTACGGCATGGCGATGGCGCAGAAGCTCTACCCCGGCTGCGACGTCTGGCTGAACAACCCGCTGCGCCCGCTGGAGGCCTGCGGCACCAGCGGGATGAAGGCGGCGCTGAACGGCTGCCTCAACCTCTCGGTCCTGGACGGCTGGTGGGACGAATGGTTCCAGCCGGACTTCGGCTGGGCCATCCCGACCGCCGACGGCGTCGGCACCGACCCGGACCGCCGGGACGACATCGAGGCCGCGGCCCTGTACGACCTCCTCGAACAGCGGGTCACCCCGCGCTTCTACGAGCGCGGCCGGGGCGGGCTGCCCGACCGCTGGATCGACATGGTCCGCCAGACCCTCACCCTGCTGGGCCCGAAGGTGCTGGCGGGCCGCATGGTCCGCGAGTACGTGGAGCGGCTGTACGCGCCCGCCGCCCAGTCGCATCGGGCGCTGACCGGGGACACGGCCCGTGAACTGGCCGTCTGGAAGGCCAGGGTGCGCGCCGCCTGGTCCGGCGTGAGTGTCGACCACGTGGAGACGACGGCCGCCACGGCCACCGCGGAACTGGGCTCGACCGTGGGGCTGCGGGTGCGGGTGGGGCTCGGCGACCTCGGACCGGACGACGTGGAGGTGCAGGCGGTCTCCGGCCGGGTCGACGCGCAGGACCGCATCACCGACGCCACGGTGGTACCGCTGAAGCCGACCGGCGCACCCGACCTGGAGGGCCGCCGCGTCTACGAGGGCCCGCTCTCCCTGGACCGCACCGGCCCCTACGGCTACACGATCCGCATCCTCCCGGCCCACCGCCTGCTCGCCGCGGGCGCGGAACTGGGCCTGGTGACGGTGCCGTCGGAGGAGGCGGTGGAGGGTGCCGGGGTGCTGATGCGGTGAGCGTCAGTCCTCGAGGCCCCGGGTGGCCAGTTCCCTGAGCACCTTGCCGCACCTGCGGGCGTACGCGTGCTGCAGTCCGCGGGTCGCGGCCCCGCCCGCGCGGGCGTACCACTTGCGGGCGCGGCTGAAGGCGGCCACCGTCAGCCAGACGGTGCCATCGCCGGTGCGGTCGACGACGAAGGCCTCCTCGCCGCACTCGGGGTGGCCTTCCAGGGTGCCGTAGGCCCAGCCGGCGCGGCGGGGTTCGTCCACGGTCCAGACGATGCGGCAGGGGGCCTTGATGAGGCCCGCGAGCGTGACCGTGACGTCGACGTCGGGGGCCGCGCGGTCGGCGGTGGCGTCGATGCCCACGCCCATCGCGCGGTGCATCTCCCAGGTCAGGACCGCCTCGGCGGCCCGTCGGAAGACCTCGGGGCCCTCGCCTAGGCGGGTGCGTTCGAACAGGGGGTGGAAGCCGGGCGGGCAGAAGGTCGGGTCGTCGCGGGTCGCGCCGACCGGCTCGTAGGTGAAGGGCGCCGAGGACATGGGTCACAAGAGTAGGGCGGTACCCGGGGCGCCTTCAGCCCGGGTACCGCCCTGCCTCAAGTGGCTTGTGATCAGCTGACGTTGACCGCCGACCAAGCCGCCGCCACCGCGTTGTACTCGGTGCTGCCGGAGCCGTACAGGTCCTTGGCCGCGTTGAGCGTGCCGGTGCGGGCCGCCTTGTAGTTGGTCGTCGACGTGAAGTACGTCGTCAGCGCCTTGTACCAGATCTGCAGCGCCTTGGCGCGGCCGATGCCGGTGACCGTGGAACCGTTGGACGTCGGGGAGTTGTACGACACCCCGTTGATCGTCTTCGCGCCGCTGCCCTCGGACAGCAGGTAGAAGAAGTGGTTCGCGACGCCGGACGAGTAGTGGACGTCCAGGTTGCCGACCGAGGAGGACCAGGAGTCCGCCGAGCCGCCGTCCTTGCTGGGCTTGTCCATGTAGCGCAGCGGGGTGCCGTCGCCGTTGATGTTGATCTTCTCGCCGATGAGGTAGTCACCGGGGTCCGAGGCGTTGTTCGCGAAGAACTCCACGCCCGTGCCGAAGATGTCGGAGGTGGCCTCGTTCAGGCCACCGGACTCGCCCGAGTAGTCCAGGCCCGCGGTGTTGGCGGTGACGCCGTGGCTCATCTCGTGGCCGGCGACGTCGAGGGAGGTCAGCGGGTCGGCGTTGCCGTCACCGTCGCCGTAGGTCATGCAGAAGCAGCTGTCGTCCCAGAAGGCGTTGACGTAGGCGTTGCCGTAGTGGACGCGGGAGTAGGCGCCGACGCCGTCGTTCTTGATACCGCTGCGGCCGAAGGTGCTCTTGTAGAAGTCCCAGGTCTCCGCCGCGCCGTACGCGGCGTCGGCCGCGGCGGTCTGGTCGGAGGAGGAGGTGGAGGCGGTGCCGGTGCCGAAGGTGTTGGTCGAGTTGCTGACCAGGGTGCCCTTGCCGGACGTCTTGCGGGCCAGGTTGTAGGTCTTGTGGCTGCCGCGCGAGGCGTCGGTCAGGTTGTACGTCGAGCCCGACTGGGTGGTGGTGAGGCTGACGGTGCCCGAGTACAGCGTCTTGCCGGTGCCGGTCGCGTTCTCGACGCCCTGGTACTCGAAGAGCTTCTTGCCGGTGGCGGCGTCGGCGATGACGTGCAGCTGGTTCGGGGTGCCGTCGTCCTGCAGACCGCCGACGATCGTCTCGTAGGCGAGCACGGGCTTGCCGGAGCCGGCCCAGATCACCTTGCGCGCGCCGTCCGCGGAGGTCTTGGCGGAGCCCAGGGTCTTGGCGGCGCCCACGGCCTGCTTCTCGGCCTTGGCGGCGGTGATCTGCGGCTTGAGCGAGGCCACCTTGATGGTCGCCTTGGTCGCCTTGGTGACGCCCTCGGCCTTGCCCGACTTGGCGGTGTGGACGACCAGGTCGCCGCCGAGCACCGGCAGGCCGGCGTAGGTGCGCTCGTAGCGGGTGTGGACGGTGCCGTCGACGTCCTTGACGACGTCCTTGACGACCAGCTTCTCCTTGGCGCCGAGGCCTATCCGCTGCGCGGTCTGGGCAGCGCCGGCCTGGGCCTGCTGGATCAGGGTGGTACGGGCAGCGGCGGACAGCGAGGTCGGGGCGGCGGCCAGCGTCTTGGTGGCGGCGGCCTCGGCCGGGGTCTGGGCGTTGGCGCTGGTGGCCAGCCCGGTGGAGAGCAGGGCTCCGGCGGCGACAGCGGTGGCGACGGCCAGAGTGGTGCGCTTGTGACGCGCGTAGAGGGGGCTCACAGAAGCTCCTTCTCGTGGGGGAGTCCGGGCAGTGTGGGGTTACTGGCCGGAGTGTGTGGCGTTGTGAAGTTGCTGTGCTGCTGCGGCGGGTGGAGAGAGAGTGACATCAGGGACGCGTACATGTCAGGACCTGAAAGTGATGTTGGCCGAAAATCGACTGTCCGGTTAACGTTTCAGGAATGTGAACGGGCGCCGCCCGAGGGGCTCGAACCCCCGGACGGCGCCCTGTTCCCGCGCTGGTGGGGTGTGGTTTACGGGAACGTCAGCTTCCAGCTGTTGATCGTTCCGACGTCCTGCGCGGCCTGGTCCTGGACCTTCAACTTCCAGGTGCCATTGGCCGATTCGGAGGAGGCGTTGACCGTGTAGGTCTCGCTGACGTTGTCCGCCGAGTCGGAGGAGGAGAAGTTCTTCAGGCGGTACGAGGTGCCCGAGGGGCCGACCAGGTCGATCACCAGGTCACCGCGCCAGGTGTGCGTGATGTCCACGCTCACCGAGAGGTTGCTCGGCGCGTTTCCGCTCCTGCCGGAGACGGTGATGTTCGAGGTGACCGCGGGCCCGTTGTCCGGGATCGACACCGGCGAGGTGTTCTCGTACGAGGTGCCGCCGCCCCCGCCGCCACCGGAGCGCGCACCGACCGCCACGCCCGCCCAGGCGTCCTGCACCGCCTTGTACTCGGCGCTGGTGGTGCCGTACAGCTCGCCGGCCGCCGCGAGGGTGCCGGTGCGGGCGCCCGCGTAGTTGGTGGTGGACGTCCACTTGGTGGTGAGCGCCCGGTACCAGATCTGCAGTGCCTTGTCCCGGCCGATGCCGGTGACCGGAAGGCCGTCCGCCGTCGGCGAGTTGTAGGTGACGCCGTTGATGACCTTGGTGCCGCTGCCCTCGCTCAGCAGGTAGAAGAAGTGGTTCGCGGGGCCCGACGAGTAGTGCACGTCGATGGACCCGATCCCCGAGTACCAGCTGTCCTTGGACGCGCCGTCCTTGCTCGGCTTGTCCATGTAGCGCAGCGGGGTGCCGTCGCCGTTGATGTCGATCTTCTCGCCGATGAGGTAGTCGCCGACGTCGGACGAGTTGTTGGCGTAGAACTCCACGCCGGTGCCCATGATGTCGGAAGTGGCCTCGTTCAGACCGCCGGACTCACCGCTGTAGTTGAGGCCCGCGGTGTTGGAGGTGACACCGTGGCTCATCTCGTGGCCGGCGACGTCGAGGGAGGTCAGCGGGTCGGCGTTGCCGGAGCCGTCGCCGTAGGTCATGCAGAAGCAGCTGTCGTCCCAGAAGGCGTTCACGTACGCGTTGCCGTAGTGGACGCGGGAGTAGGCGCCGACGCCGTTGTTCTTGATGCCGCTGCGCCCGAAGACGTTCTTGTAGAAGTCCCAGGTGACCGCGGCGCCGTAGTGGGCGTCCGCGCCCGCGGTGGCGGCGTTGGACGTGGTGCTGTTGCCCCAGGTGTCGTTGGTCTGGGAGAACAGGGTGCCGGTGCCCGAGGTGCCGCGGTTCAGGTTGTACGTCTTGTGGTTGCCACGCGCCCCGTCGTTCAGCGTGTAGTTCGAGCCGGACTGGGTGGTCGTCAGTGTCACCTGGCCGCTGTACTGGGTGTTGCCGATGCCCGTCTTGATGCCCTGGTACTCGAAGAGCTTCTTGCCGGTGGCGGCGTCGGTGACGACGTGCAGCTGGTTCGGGGTGCCGTCGTCCTGGAGCCCGCCGACGACGGTCTCGTACGCGAGAACCGGCTTGCCGCTGCCCGCCCAGATCACCCTGCGCACGCTGTCCGCGGCCGACTTGCTGCCACCGAGGGCCTTGGCCCGCTGGACGGCCTGCTTCTCGACCGAGGCCTTCGACACGGCCGGGGTGAGGTCGGCGACCTTCAGTGAGGCGTTGGTGGCCTTGATGACGGACTTCGTCGCGCCGGACCTGGCGGTGTCCACGATGAGGTCGCCGCCGAGCACCGGCAGACCCGCGTACGTCCGCTCGTAGCGGGTGTGCACGGTCCCGTCGGCGTCCTTGACGACGTCGTGGACGACCAGCTTCTCCTTGGCCCCGAGGCCTATGGACCGCGCCGTGGCGGCCTTCTGGGCATCCGCGTGCCGGATCAGCTCGGCGCGCTGCGAGGGCGTGAGCTTGACGGCCACATGGGCGGAGTTGACCTTGCCGGCCTGCGGCTTCGCCGGGGCGGCGGACGCGGCACCCGACTGGACGGCCGCGGCGATCAGGGCGGCGACACCCGCGAGGGCGACGGTGGCGGTGCGGCGGTGCGAGATGTGGGAGGTGCGTCTGCGAGAGGTGCTACTCAACACTGACTCCTTCTGCGTGACCGCGGGTCGCGCGGCCAGGGGAGACCGGACGGTGGGTTGGGACGTCCGGGCAGAACAGGGCGTTACGCGGAACCACGTGCAGGTGCAGAGCCGGGCCCACGCGAGCATGCGGAGCTGTGGGGTTGCTGTGGGTCGGCCGTGGGAAGAGTGGCAGGGGATCACGGTGTCTGTCAGGACCGCGTCAGAAACTTGGCTGGAAATGGTCCGTTGACCGGTTGTTCATGTTCGATATGCGGATTGTTGGCCGGGTTGGTCGGGCTGTCGGCCGTCCGACGATCGGTCCAGCTCGGAATAGTCGACCGGTCGTAAAATGGCCCCATGGGACGTACCAGTGATGCCCGGGAGAAGATCCTCGGCGCCGCGTGGTCTCTGATCGAGGCGCGTGGTTACTCCGCCCTGGGCGTGGCCGAGATCTGCAAGGCGGCCGGCGTGCCCAAGGGGAGCTTCTACTACTTCTTCGAGTCCAAGGAAGCGCTCGCGCTGGCCGTCATCGACGAGCACTGGGCCGGCCAGAAACGCACCTGGAGCGCCGCTCTGGACGGCGACGCGGAACCGCTGCACCGACTGCGCCGGCTGTTCGAGGAGACCGAGGCCGCCCAGCGGGCCGGCCAGCAGAGCTGCGGCACCGTCTCGGGCTGCCTGTTCGGGAACCTCGCCCTGGAGATGAGCAACCAGACCGAGGCGATCCGCGCCCGGCTGCAGGAGATCTTCGACGCCCAGGTCGAGATGGTCGACTCGGTCATCGCCGAGGCGCTTGAGCGGCGGGAGGCCGACGTGGCCGACCCGAGGGAGGCGGCGCGGGCCGTGGTCGCCCAGCTCGAGGGTCAGGTGCTGTTCGCCAAGCTGTACAACAGCCCGCATCGGCTGGGCGCCCTGTGGGCCAACTGCCTTGCGCTGCTGGGCGCGCGGGAGGCTGTGGCGGGGGTGTGAGGCCCGCCCGCCGCTCCACGCCGTTCAGACGGTTGCGTTCATGCCTCGGTCCGGCGCAACCACTCCTTCTCCTCACCCGGCTCGGGCAGCACATGACCGCCTTCGACAGCGGACCGGGCGGGACTGTCCTGGAGCACCACCATGATCCGGCTCTCGTCCACGCCGGAGATCCGTGCGGTCGCCGAAGAAAGTTCCTGGGCCAGTCTTGTCGCCTCCTCCTGCGGATGGCCGCGCCGTACCCAGCCGGTCAGGATCAGCGGTGTCGCCGGTCGACCGCCCGCGAAGACACTGTCCGCGGGCAGGTCGGAGAAGAGCACGTTGACGTAGGCCGGCGGCACATGGTTGATGTCCGCGTGAATCCGGGTGATCTCGGCTGCCAGTCGGGCCTTCAAGTCGCTTGTCAGAGACCCCTGGGCGGCCGTGCAGGTGTAAACGGGCATTTTGACTCCTCGGGAACCGCTAGAAGCCTTTGCGTACGCCGCCGTCGATCGACACCATCACACCCGTGAGGTACGACGCGGCCGGCGACAGCAGGAAGGCGGCGCTGCGGCCGAACTCGTCGGGGGTTCCGTAGCGGCGGAGCGGGACGCCGGCGGTCGCGCGCTCGCGGGCCGCGGCGGGATCGCCGGCCCGCGCGTCGAGTTCGCGTACTCGGTCGGTTTCGATGTGGGCGGGCACGAGGCCGACGACGCGGATGCCCCTCGGGCCCAGCTCGTTCGCGAGGTTCTTCGCGTAACCGGCCAGGCCCGGCCTCAGGGCATTGGAGATCGCGAGGCCGGGAATCGGTTCGTACACGGAGCTGGAGAGGACGAAGCCGATGACGCCTCCCTCGCCCAGCTCCGCCGCGACGGCGCGGGAGAGCCGCACCGCGCCGAGGAAGACCGACTCGAAGGCGGCGCGCCACTGGTCGTCGTCGACGGTGTCCGACGTGCCTGCCGGGGGTCCGCCGACGCTGATGAGCACCCCGTCCAGCCGTTTGAAGGCATCGCGGGCCGCGGCGATCAGCCGGTCCGGAGCGTCCGTGTCGGCGTTGTCGGCCACGACGCCGACCGCCTGCCCCGGGCCGCCGAGTTCCGCCTGTGCGGCGGCCACCGACTTCTCACTGCGGCCGCTGACGACCACCCTCGCCCCGTCGGCCACCAGCTCGCGCGCGGCGGCCATGCCCAGCCCCCGGGTGCCACCGGTGACTATGTACACCCGGTCCTTCAGTCCGAAATCCATGATCGCTGCCCTCTCTCCGCTGGTCTCTTTCCCGATCGTGTGAGCTACGCGGCCTACAACATCGCCTTCTGAGGTTGCGTGGCGACGACGATGACCGTGGTGGTGCCGGCGGACAGGGCCGTCTTGAACTCCCGCTCCAGGTCGTCGGTGGTCTCCACGTCGACCCCGCGGCATCCGAAGCCGCGGGCCACGGCGGCGATGTCGAGCCCCGGCAGGTCGAGCCCCGGCACGCCCGGCGTCTCCTCCAGCACCGCGAACGACTTGAGGATGGAGTACTCCTGGTTGCGCATCACCACGTAGACGATCGGGAGGTCGTGCTGGGCCGCCGTGTAGATGGCCTGCACGGAGTACTGGAAGGAGCCGTCGCCGATCAGGCCGATCACCGGCCGTTCGACGCCCCGGTCCCGGTCGCCGAGCGCCACGCCCACCGCGGCCGGGGTGCCCCAGCCGATGCCGCCGCTGGCCGTCGCGAAGAACGATCCGGTCCGGGTGGTGGGGAGCCACTCGATCTGCTGCGCCATCGTGGAGGTCGATTCGTTGACGATGACCGCGTCCGACGGCCGGACCCTGTTCAGGGCGGCATACACCTCCGGCGGAGTGAGCGGGGTGTTCGGCGCCTGCGGCAGCTCACGCGGGCGCGCCATCGGTTCCGGAGCGGTCCGTGCCGATCCCTCCGTGACCATGTCCAGGAGCAGCTCGATCGCCGTCCTGGGATCGCCCAGGAGGCTGTCGCCCACCCGCGCCGCGGCGGCCACCCCCGGATTGCCGGTGATCTGCAGCAGTTGGGTGCCTTCGGGGAGGTAGTCGCCGGGCACGTAGGGGTAGTAGCGGAACACCTCCGCGCCGATCACGACGACCAGGTCGTGCCCGGTCAGCCGGTCGCTGATGGTCTTCACCGACATGCCGAGCGGGCCGCGGAAGAGCGGGTGGTCCTCGGGGAAGGAGGCGCGGTCCAGCAGCGGGGCGCCGTAGACGGCCGCGCGCAGCTTCTCCGCCAGTGCGACGGCCGCGTCCCAGCCGCCGCTGCGGTCGACTTCCGGCCCGAAGACCAGCGCGGGACGGCGGCTCGCGGAGATGCGTTCGGCGAATCCGCGCAGTCGCTCGGCGTCGGGGGCCACGCGGTCGCTCACCGTGCGCACCCGGCTGAAACCGGACAGGGGCCGCTTCCAGTCGTCCATGGGAATCGACAGGTAGACAGGTCCTGTCGGCGGCTGCAACGCCTCCGCGTAGGCCCGCATGAAGGCCTCGGGGACGTCTTCGGCGCGGGCCGGTTCGTAGGACCATTTCACCCACGGCTTCGGAAGTGTGGTGGCCTCGCGGTTGCCGAGGTACGGCTCACCGATCACCAGTTCCCGGTGCTGCTGGCCGGAGGTGATGATCAGTGGCGTGCTTCCGTGGTAGGCCGCCACCAGGTTGCCCACCGCGTTTCCCATTCCGGCCGAGGAGTGCACGTTGACCAGCGCGGGGCGGCCGGTCACCTGGGCGAAGGTGTCGGCCATCGCGATGACGGACGCCTCCTGCAGCGCCAGGACATAGGTGAAGTCCTCGGGGAAATCCTGAAGGAAGGGCTGTTCGGTGGAGCCGGGATTTCCGAAGACCGTGGTGAGGTTCAGGGTGCGCAGCAGGTCGTAGGTCACGCTGCGGACGGTGGATTGCTCGGTCATGGTTGCCATCGACTTTCTTGCTGGGGCTGGGTTTCGGGCGTCGTGGGGGATGCCGTAGCCGGCGCGCCAGTCTGATCCTGCTCGACTAATAGGCTTATGTCCTGAAATGTGATCTGTTCGGGGACGGGCCTGCAGCATCCGGCCCCGGCCGGTCGACGGGTGTCAGCCGAGGCGGCGGAGGGTGTCGGGGGTGAGGTCGGCGAGAGAGGGGTAGCCGTCGACCGCCATGATCAAGTCGGCCTCGGCGAGCAGGGCCCGCAGGACGTGGACGACGCCGGCCTCGCCGCCGTGGGCGAGACCGTAGGTGTAGGGGCGGCCGACGCCGACGGCGGTGGCGCCCAGGGCGACCGCCTTGACGATGTCGGCTCCCGTGCGCACACCCGAGTCGAACAGGACCGGCATGCCGTCGGCCGCGTCGACCACGCCGGGCAGGGCGTCCAGGGCGGGCAGGCCACCGTTGGCCTGGCGTCCGCCGTGGTTGGAGCAGTAGATGCCGTCCACGCCGCCGTCCTTGGCGCGGCGGACGTCATCGGGGTGGCAGATGCCCTTGAGGAGCAGCGGCAGGTCGGTGGTCGAGCGCAGCCACGGCAGGTCGTCCCAGGTGAGGGGGTTGCCGAAGATCCGCGCCCACTCGGTGACCGCTGCCTTCGGGTCGTCTCGGTCCCGCCCTCATCCGCCTGCCCGAGACCCGCAACTGCGCCGCCGTCAGCGGCCCCCACAACCTCATCCTCCAGGCCGGCCTGCACTCCGTCAGCGACGTGCTGCGCCTGGAAACCCAACTCGCCACCGCCCGCCCGAGCCTCGACATCGTCGACCGCGTCATCGCCCTGCGCCAGGACAAACTGCTCGGGCACCTCCTGGACCCCCATGGCCGCTCCGTCGGCGTCGTCCCGCCCGACCTCTGGGCGGAGCCAGCGACTTGACGAGCCGTCAGCCCGTTCCGAGCCTGCCTCGGCTCCGCTCCCTCAGGCGTCGCCCCGGTCGGGGTCCGCCGTGGCCTCCGCAGGTGCGGGCCGTCGTACCGGAGTGCCCTGCCGCACCACCACCCCGTGGTGCGGGAACCCGATGCGCAGTACGGCGGCAGCCGTGGCGGCGGTCAGGACCACGAGGGCGGCCAGGAGCAGGGCCTGGTGGTAGCCGTGGCGGAGCAGGGGCGTGACGGCCAGGGGGCCGAGGATCTGGCCGACGGAGTAGCCGGCGGTCAGCAGCGCGACCGAGCGCGGGAAGCGCAGGCGGGCTCCCGCGGCGAGGGCGAGTGTGCTGACGCCGATGAAGGTGGCGCCGAACAGGAGCGCGGAGACGAGGGCGGCCGCCACCCCGCCGATCAGGGCCGGCAGAGCGATGCCGGCCGCCTGGATGACGAGCGCGACGAGCAGCAGCCCGGGCCGGGACCAGCGGCGTCCGAGCCGGGCCCACAGCGCGCAGGACGGTACGGCCGCCAGACCCACCAGCACCCAGGCGCCGCTGCCGATCCAGCCCGGTGAGCTCTGCCCGATCGCGGCGACGAGGAAGGTCCCGGCGACGATGTAGCCGATGCCTTCCAGGGTGTAGGAGGCGAACAGGACGCCGAACCAGCGGCGGGTGCGGAGGGCAGGAGTGCCGGCCGCCGACCCGGCCGGTGCCGCGGTGACCGCGGGAGCCGGCTCGGGGCGCAGTCGCCACGCGGCGATGGCGAGGATCGCGGTGAGGGCGGCCGAGGCCCACCAGGCGGCCCGCCAGTCGGCGACGGAACGCAGGGCGAGGACGAGCAGGCCGGACAGGGCGATGCCGCCGCCCACCCCGCCGAAGGCCCAGCCGGACAGATGGGCGGGGTGCTCGCGCAGATGGCTGTGGAGGGAGCTGACGGCGATCACGAAGATCACGGCGCTGGCGACGCCGGCCAGCAGCCGCAGCACGATCCACACCGCCGTGCTGTGGGTGGCGGGCATCGCGGCCAGGCTGACGGTCAGCGCGATCAGCGAGGCGCGCAGGAGGGCGGGGGAGCGGACCAGCGCGGGCACGAGGATCCCGGCGAGCGCGCCGACGAGGTAGCCGACGTAGTTGGCGGTCGCCAGATGGGCGCCCGCACCCGCGGACAGTCCCGCGCGGGCGTGCATCAGGGGGAGGATCGGGGTGTAGACGAACCGGCCGACCCCCATGCCCGCGGCCAGCGCGGCGGCGGCTTGGGCGACATGGGGCCAGGGGGAGCGGAGCTGAGCGCTTTCTCGGGCTGTCTCGGCCGAGGAGGGCATGAGGAAGTCCTGGCGGCGATGGGGTGGAGGGAGAGCGGGGTGCGGGCGGCGGCTGTGCCGTCAGTGGCTGCCCGGGTCGTTGGGGTGGGATTCGAGCGGGGTGACGGTCACGGTCATCCACGCGCGCAGGGGCAGGGTGCCGAGCACCTTCTCGTGGAGTTCCGCCTCGTCCGCGGCCCGCCAGACGCCGATGCTGCGCAGCTCGCCGACCGGGCGCCACAGCCGCGCCAGGTTGCCGGTGGCGGCCAGTTCCCGCGCGCGGACCGCCTCGGCGGCCCGCCGCCTGTCGACCTCGTCCTGGCTGGTGCCGTCGGGGACGGTGGTCGTGATCTCGACCAGGAACTCTCGCATGGTCCTGCTCCGCTTCGGTGGGGCGTACGGCCGGGCCCGCCGCGGTCACTTCTCGCCGGGCCTCCATGTCCTCATCGTCCGCCCGCCCCGGCGGGCACGCCACGACAGGCTTCCTCGCTCCTGGGAGGCGCCGCCTCTCACCGACGTAGCATGACCGGCGTGGAGCTGCGCCAACTTCGCTACTTCGTCGCGGTGGCCGAGGAACTCAACTTCGGCCGGGCCGCCAAACGGCTCCTGATCGCCGGGCCGTCCCTGTCCCAGCAGATCAAGGCGCTCGAACGCGACCTGGGGGTGCGCCTGTTCGACCGCGACCGCCGTTCGGTGGCCCTCACCCCGGCCGGCTCGGCGCTGCTCCCGCACACCCGCGCCCTGCTGGAACAGGCCGACGACCTGCAGCGACGCGCGCGTGGGCTGGCGGGTTCGGAACCGGTCCGGCTCGGCTACGTCAACTGGCTGCCCGCGGACCTGATCGCCCGTACCTCCGCCGTGGCCCAGGTTCACATCGACGCATGGGTCGCTCCCTCGCACGCCCAGGCCGCCCGGGTCGCCGACGGCGGCCTGGACCTCGCGGTGTGCTGGGTGCGCACCGAGGACCTGGAGCGGCGCGACCTGTGCGCCCGGCTCATCGGCGCCGACCGGCTCTATGCCGTCGCCACCGGCAAGGACACGAGCGAGGTGACCGCCGGGGAGACCGCCGTGCTCCTGGACGACGACGCCACCTCCTGGTCGTCCTGGAACGCCTACGCCGAGCAACTGGCCCGGGACACCGGGGCCCGCGCGCTGCGCATCTCCGACGGCGGCATCACCGGCCCCGCCTTCTTCGACCACGTCCGCCGCAGCGGCCGCCCCGTCATCAACTCGCCCAAGGGCCAGACGACTCCGCTCCCTCCCGACCTCGTCCAACGCCCTGTCGTCGCACCGCGGATCCACTGGACCTGGTCCCTGGTGTGGCGCCGCGACGAAGTCCGCACGGCGGTCCTCGCCGTCGTCGAGGCCCTGTGCGAGGGCGTCGGCGACCTGGGCATCCACGGCCCGGACAGCTGGCTGCCCGACGGGGACCCGTACCAGCGCTGATCGCTCCGCGGGTAGTGCCGCGATGTGCCGTCAGCCGACTGACGTGCACTGGGAGCCCGCGCCTCTCAGTTGCTAGGAAGCGGGTCCCGGCCCGGGCCTTCCCGACCTTTGACGCCCTTCGGCGAGTCGGCCTACGGTCAAATAGTCGACCGGTCGGCTAGTAACTGGACGTCAGGTCGCGGAATCCCTCGGTCCCACCCCACTCTGGAGAACATCCTCATGAGCACGCAGAAGGTCGCAGTCATCACCGGCGCCTCCCAGGGCATCGGCGCCGGACTCGTCGACGCCTACCGCAAGCTCGGCTACGCCGTCGTCGCCACCTCGCGCGGCATCGCGTCCTCCGGCGACCCGGAGGTCCTGACCGTCCAGGGCGACATCACCGACCCCGCCACGGCCGAACGCGTCATCGCCGCCGGCGTGGAGCGGTTCGGCCGGATCGACACCCTGGTCAACAACGCGGGAATCTTCGTCGCCAAGCCCTTCACCGACTACACCCAGGACGACTACGCCGCCGTGACCGGGGTGAACCTCGCCGGCTTCTTCCGCGTCACCCAGCTGGCCGTCGAGCGGATGCTCACCCAGGGCGGCGGTCACATCGTCAACGTCACCACCAGCCTGGTCGACCACGCGGACTCCCGTGTCCCCTCGGTACTGGCCTCGCTGACCAAGGGCGGACTGCAGTCCGCCACCAAGTCACTGGCCATCGAGTACGCCACCCGAGGCATCCGCGCCAACGCGGTCTCCCTGGGCACCATCAAGACGCCGATGCACCCGGAGGAGACCCATGAGGTGCTCGCCGGCCTGCAGCCGGTCGGCCGGATGGGCGAGCAGAGCGACATCGTGGACGCGGTGATCTACCTGGAGAACGCCCCGTTCGTCACGGGCGAGATCCTCCACGTCGACGGCGGCGTCAGCGCCGGCCGCTGAAGGAGAACCATGACACACACCAAGACGGACACCGAAGCGATCCTGCACAGCGTCCTCGACCGGTGGAAGGCGGGCGTCGACCACCACGAGCCGCGGCGGGTCGCCGCCCTCTTCACCGAGGACGCGATCTTCCAGGGGCTGCACCCCTACAGCGTCGGACGGCAGGGCGTCGCCGACTACTACGCGTCCCAGCCGCTGGGCCTGTCGGCCGAGTACCGCGTCCAGGAGAGCCGGCGCCTTGCCGACGACCTCGTGCTCGGCTACCTGAAGGTCGACTTCTCCTTCACCGACCGTCCCACGCTGACCGTCAACCTCGGCGTCCTGCTGAAGCGTTCGGACGACGACTGGCGCATCGACCACTACCAGGTCTCCCGCCTCGACTAGCGCCCGATCCGCCGGCCTGGTCCAGAAGACACCCCCTAGGGCGCGTCCCCGTGCCAGGTTCGCCACAGGGCCGCGTAGGCCCCGTTCGCGGCCACCAGTTCCTCGTGGGTGCCCAGCTCTGTCAGGAGGCCGTCCTCCATCACCGCCACCCGGTCCGCGTCGTGGGCCGTGTGGAGGCGGTGGGCGATGGCGATGACCGTGCGGGACTCCAGGACCGCGGCCAGGGCGCGTTCGGTGTGGCGGGCCGTGGTGGGGTCCAGGAGGGCGGTGGCCTCGTCGAGGATGAGGGTGTGGGGGTCGGCCAGCACGACCCGGGCCAGGGCGAGTTGCTGGGCCTGGGAGCCGTCGGTGGGGTGGCCGTTCGGACCCAGCGGGGTGTCGAGGGCGGAGGGGAGGGCACGGACCCAGTCGTCGGCGCCCACCGCCGTCAGTGCCGCCCACAGGTCGGCGTCGGTGGCCGTGGGTTCGGCGATCAGGAGGTTGTCGCGGACCGTGCCGAGGAACACGTGGTGTTCCTGGGTGACCAGGACGACCTGACGGCGCAGGCGTTCCGGTTCCAGGGACGCGATCGGTACGCCGCCGACCGTCACCGTGCCCGCCCTGGGGGTGTCGATGCCGGCAAGGAGCCTGCTGAGGGTGGTCTTGCCGGCGCCCGACGGGCCCACCACGGCGAGGCGTTCGCCGGGGCGTACCGTCAGGTCCACCCCGCGCAGCACCTCACCGCCGCGCTCGTACGCGTACCGCACCCCGCGCACGTCGATCCGGTCGTCCGCCGGCTCCGGAGAGCCGTCCTCCGCCTCGGCCCGGGGCGCCTGTGCCAGGCCCTCCACCCGCGCGAACGAGGCACCGCTGCTCTGCAGTTGCTCCACCCGCATCAGGATCTGGTCCAGCGGTTCGGTGAACTGCCGCAGATACAGCGCCGCGGCCACCACCGCCCCGACGCCCACCGCACCCCGCTCGTGCAGCCATCCGCCGAGCAGCAGCACCCCCACCACCGGGACGCTGTACGTCACCTCGACCGCGGGGAAGAACACCGTGCGCAGGTGGAGGGTGTAGAAGCGGGTCCGGCGGGACTTCTCCAGCGTGTCCCGGCTCGCCGTGATCCGCCGCCGCCGGAGCCGGAACGCCTCGACCGTCCGCGCCCCGGCCGCGGTCGCCGCCACGATCTCGGCGACCTCCGAGGTGGCCGCGCCCTCGGCGAGGTAACCGTCCCGCGCCCGGCGCAGGTACCAGCGCAGCGCCAGCCAGATCGGGGTCAGACCCAGCACGCCGAACAGCCCCAGCACCGGGTCGAGCGCGAACACCGCACCGAGCACGAACAGCGCCTGCACGGTGCACACCAGCAGCTCCGGTCCGACGTCCCGCAGCGTGGTGCCGACGGTCGCCACGTCGGCCGTACCGCGCGCGGTCAGGTCGCCGGTGCCGGCCCGCTCCACCGTCGACGCGGGCAGCGCCAGCACCCGGTCGACGTACTCCTCGCGCACCCGGGCCAGCGTCCGCTCCCCGAACCGGTGCCCCACGTATCGCGCCCAGCGCGCCAGCAGCAGCTGGGCCAGCGAGCAGACCAGGATCCACAGCGCCAGCCGGTCCACCGCCCCGACCCCGTGTCCCGCCCGCACCTCGTCGATGATCCGCCCGACCAGCCACGGCCCGGCGAGCCCCGCCCCGGCCGACAGCGCGTTGAGCACCAACGCGGCGGCGAACGCCCGCCGATCGGCCAGCACCAGCCGCCCGGTCGCCCGCCGCACCCCGGCCCGGTCGGCGACCGGCAGCAGTCCCGTGTCCGTGGTCACCGTACGGCCTCCTCGGCAGTGTCATCGGCGTCTCGTGCCACCAGCGCCCGGTACCCGGGCTCCTCCGCGAGCAGCCGTCGATGCGGGCCGCTCGCCGTCACCTTGCCGTCGGTCAGGAACAGCACCGTGTCGGCGCGGTCCAGCACCAGCGGTGAGGTGCTCACCACCACCGTCGTACGGCCCTCCCGGGCCTCCCGCAGCCGCTCGGCGACCGTGGCCTCCGTGTGGGCGTCCAGTGCCGAGGTCGGCTCGACGGCGAGCAGTACCTCGGGGTCCGCCAGCAGCGCCCGCACCAGCCGGATGCGCTGCCGTTGCCCGCCGGAGAGGCTGCGCCCCTGCCCGGTCACCGGCGAGTCCAGCCCGTCCGGCAGACCTCGTACGACGTCCTCGGCGGCGGCCGCGTACACCGCCCGGCGCAGCGCGGCCTCCTCGGCCGGGTGTTCGGCGGCCACGACCTCCCTCAGCGGTCCGGCGAACAGGTCCGCCTCGTTGTCCGCGACCAGGATCCGGGCCCGCACGTCGGCCAGCGGGACGGCGTCGAGCCGTAGCCCGCCCCAGGTGGCCTCGGTGGGGCCGTACCGGCCCAGGCGGTCGATCACGGCGGCGGCCTCCGCGGGGCGGGCGGCGGCCAGCGCGACCAGCCGGCCCGGCGCCACCCGGACCCCGGACGCCGGATCGCACAGCTCGGCCGGCCCGTCCGGTGCGGCCAGGGTGCCCGTGTCCGGCTCCGGCTCAAGGCGCAGCAGCCGTACGACCCGGCGCGCGGCGACCACGCCCCGGTTCAGGTCGTAGGCCATCTGCACGAAGAACGCCACCGGTCCGATCAGCACCGCCACATAGCCGTAGACCGCCACCAACTCGCCCACGCTGATGGACCTCTCGGCCGCCAGCCGGGCCGCGAGCCAGGTCACCACGGCCAGGAACAGCGTGGGCAGACCGACCCCGAGCGCCTGCACCCAGCTGGCCACCGCGCCCACCCGGTAGCCCTGCGCGCGCAGCCGCTGCGAGTCCTTCCGGAAGGCGTCCGAGAACAGCCCCTTGCCACCCAGGCCGTTGAGGACGCGCAGCCCGCCCGCGAGGTCTCCGATGCGCGCCGCCAGCACGCCCTGCCGCTCCCGGTACTCGCTCTCCGCGCCCTGCAGCCGCAGCGTCAGCGGTCCGGTGAGCAGTGCGATCACCGGCACCCCGAGCAGCACCACGGCGGCGAGCGGCGCCGAGATGGCCAGCAGCAGCCCGGCCACGACGATGTACACCACGATCGAGCCCACCCCGGGCCCGACCACCGTCAGCGCCTGCGCGAGGGTCGCCACGTCGCCGACCCCGATGGTGACGACCTCCCCGGCCCCGGCCCGGCGCGGCAGCACCGCCCCCAGTCGGGTCGCGTGTCCGACGACCAGCTTGACCGTACGGAAGTTGGCGTCCATCCGCACCCGGGTCATCGTGCGGTGCCGCATGATGCTCAGCCAGGCGTTCAGCGCCCCGACCCCGAACATCACGGCGGTCCACCAGCCGAGCACGTCCAACCGCCCCGGCACCAGCCCGTCGTCCACGGCCCGCGCCATCATGTACGGCTGCGCCGCCAGCAGCACCATCCACGTACTGCCCAGCAACGCCCCGGCCAGCGACCGCACCGGCTGACGCAGCACCAGCCACCACAGGTAGTGCCAGCCGCCACGGGTGTCCGGCTTGCCGGGGTCCTCGTACGCGTCGATCATCCTGCCCCCGTCCTTCGGCTGTCGCTACGCCAGACTGTCCCGCCACGCCCGGTGCAGGTCCGCGAACCTGCCCGTGCCCGCGATCAGTTCGTCCGGGCCGCCGTCCTCGACGATCCGGCCGTGTTCCATGACCAGGACCCGGTCGGCGATCTCCACGGTGGAGAGGCGGTGTGCGATCACCACTGCGGTGCGGCCGCGCAGCACCGTCGACATCGCTCGCTGGACGGCTCGTTCGCCCGGGATGTCCAGGGAGCTGGTCGCCTCGTCCAGGATCAGGACCGCCGGGTCGGCGAGCAACGCCCGGGCGAAGGCGACCAGTTGGCGTTGGCCGGCCGAGATGCGGCCGCCGCGTTTGCGTACGTCGGTGTCGTAGCCGTCGGGCAGTGCGCTGATGAACTCGTGCGCGCCGATCGCCTTCGCCGCCTGCTCGATCTCCTCGCGGGTGGCGTCGGGCCGGCCGATCGCGATGTTGTCCGCGACCGTGCCGGAGAACAGGAAGGCCTCCTGCGTCACCATGACCACCCCGCGGCGCAGTTCGGGCATGGCCAGTTCGCGCAGGTCGACGCCGTCCAGCTGGACCCGGCCGTCGGAGGGGTCGTAGAAGCGGGCGAGCAGCTTGGCCAGGGTCGACTTGCCCGCGCCCGTGGAGCCGACGACGGCGACGGTCTGCCCGGCGGGGAGGGTCAGGTCGAAGCGGGGCAGTACCTCGCCGCCGGTGCGGTAGGCGAAGCGGACCCCGTCGAAGACGACCTCGCGGCCGGGGAACTCGGACTTCAGCGGCGGGAGTTCACGGGGCGCCGACGGCTCCGGCACGGACGGCGTCTGCGCCAGCAGCCCGGCGATCTTCTCCAGGGAGGCGGCCGCCGACTGGTAGGAGTTCAGGAACATGCCGAGCCGGTCGATCGGGTCGTACAACCGCCGCAGGTACAGCACCGCCGCCGCCAGCACACCCAGCGCCAGCGAGCCGGACGCCACCCGGTAGGCGCCCCACAGCACGATCGCCGCGACCGCCGTGTTGGCCACCAGCCGGGAGCCGACCACGTACCGGGCCATCTCCAGCAGCGCGTCCCCGTTGGTCCGCTCGTGCCGCTTGTTGAGTACGGCGAACTCGGCGTCGTTCGCGGCCTCCCGGCGGAAGGCGCGCACCGGGCGGATGCCGTTCATCGTCTCCACGAACTTCACGATCACCACCGCGATCGCCGTGGACCGGATCCGGTACACCCGTCCCGCGCGCCGCTGGTAGAGCCGTACGAGCAGGTACAGCGGCACGAAGGAGGCCACCGCGACCGCGCCGAGGCCGAGATCCAGCCACAGCAGCATCGCCGAGATGTAGACGAAGGAGAGGATGACGGTCACCAGCTCCTGGAGCCCCTCGTTGAGGAGTTCGCGCAGTGACTCGACGTCCGTCGTGGAGCGGGAGATCAGCCAGCCCGAGGTGTACCGCTCGTGGAAGTCGACGCTCAGCGCCTGCGCGTGCCGGAAGATCCGGCCGCGCAGGTCCAGCAGCACGTCCTGGCTCACCCGGGCGGAGGCCTCGATGAACGCGAACTGCAGCCCGCCGGAGAGCAGCGCGCACAGCAGATAGGCGACGGCGACCGCGATCAGCGGACCGTGGTCGTGGTCCCGCAACGCCGGTACGGCGGTGTCGAGGGCGTACGCCACCAGCAGCGGGCCCGCCTGCACCGCCGCCTGCTGGAGCAGCAGGAGGACGGTGGTGAGGGCGACCCGGGCCCGCAGGGGCGCGAGCAGCGAGCGCAGGAGGGAGGCCGTGGCGCCCGGCGGGGTGGGCAGGACGTCCTGGTCGAAGGGGTCGCCGCCGGTGTCCTGGGGGCGGGGCAGTTCGTCGTCGTCCGTGGTGGGGGCGGCGGTCGTGGTGGTGGTCATCGGTGGTCCCCTCGATCCCCTTCTTCACCTTGTTCGACTTGTTCGCCTTCTTCGCCGGACATCAGGTGCGCGTACTCGGCGTTGGTGCGCAGCAGTTCCTGGTGGGTGCCGACGGCGGCGATCCGGCCGCCCGACAGCAGGGCGACCCGGTCGGCGAGCAGCACCGTGGACGGGCGGTGGGCCACGATCAGCGCGGTGGTGTCCGCGAGGACGTGCCGCAGCGCGGCCTCCACGGCGGCCTCCGTGTGCACGTCCAGGGCGGACAGCGGGTCGTCCAGCACGAGGAAGTCCGGCCGGCCGACGACCGCGCGGGCCAGCGCGAGGCGTTGGCGCTGGCCACCGGACAGGCTCAGGCCCTGTTCGCCGACCTGGGTGGCGGTGCCCTGCGGGAGCGCGTGCGCGAACTCGGCCTGCGCCACGGCGAGGGCGCGGTCGAGGTCCGACTCTCCGGCGTCGTCCGCGGCTCCCATGAGCACGTTCTCGCCCACGCTCGCCGAGAACAGGGTGGGTTCCTCGAAGGCGACGGCGACCTTGGCGCGCAGCTCCTCGCGGGGCATCGCGGTGATGTCGACGCCGTCCAGGGTGATGTGGCCGGAGGTCAGCTCGTGGAGGCGGGGGATGAGCGCGGTGAGGGTCGTCTTTCCGCTGCCGGTGGCTCCCACGAGGGCCATGGACTCGCCGGGGCGCACGTGGAGGTCGATACGGTCGAGGAGGGGCGCGGAGTCGGGCGGGGCGTCGGGGTAGCGGAACCGGACGTTCTCGAAGCGCAGTCCACGTACCTTTTCGGTGCTGGTCCGCTGCTCCGCGACCACGCCGGTGCTTTCCGGCTCCTCGTCCATCACCTCGAAGTACCGCTCGGTCGCCGTCGCCGCCTCCTGACTCATCGCCAGCAGGAAGCCGATCGAGTCCACCGGCCACCGAAGAGCAAGTGCCGTACTCAGAAAGGCGACCAGCGTGCCCGCGGACAGCTCACCGTCGGCCACCCGCAGAGCGCCCAGCACCAGCGCCGCCCCGATCGCCACCTCGGGAAGCGTCACGATGACGCCCCAGATGGTCGCGAGCAGCCGCGCCTTGCGCAGCTCCGTGCCGCGCAGGGTGCCCGACAGCTCCCGGAACGCGCGCGCCTGGCTGCGGTGCCGGCCGAAGCCCTTGATGATGCGGATGCCGAGCACGCTCTCCTCGACCACCGTGGTCAGGTCCCCGACCTGGTCCTGGGCGCGCCGCGCCACCTCGGCGTAGCGCCGCTCGAAGACCACGCAGGTCCACATCACCGGGACGGCCGGCCCGAGGATGACCAGCCCGAGCACCCAGTCCTGCATCAGCATGATCACCACGCCGACAAGGATCGTCACCCCGTTGACCAGCAGGAAGGTCAGCGGGAAGGCGAGGAACATGCGCAGCAGCATCAGGTCGGTGGTGCCCCGGGAGAGCAACTGGCCGGACGCCCAGCGGTCGTGGAAGGACACGGGCAGCCGCTGCAGATGCCGGTACAGACCCGCCCGCATCTCCGCCTCGACGTGCGACAGCGGCCGGGCCACCAGCAAGCGCCGTATGCCGAACAGGACGGCCTCGGCGATGCCGAGCAGGAACAGGTACAGCGCGCCGAGCCACACCCCGGCCGGGTCCCGGTCGGCGACCGGCCCGTCGACCATCCACTTCAGGACGAGCGGGATCACCAGTCCGGTACAGGAGGCGACGATCGCGACGAACGCGGCCGTGAACAGCCGGGCCCGCACGGGGCGGACGTACGGCCACAGCCGCAGAAGGGTGCGTACGGCGGAGCGGTCCTCGGTGGTTGCACGTGTCGTGGGCATCATCGCGAGCCTACGGATCCGCACTGACATCGCCCACCGAGTTTTGGCCGGACCCGCGTCCGTCGCTGGTCCTACGACCTGGGCGTTCGAGGAGTCGTACAGACCGATCCGTGCGGTGCCCTACGGGGCCGGATACGGAAGCAGCCCCGCTGCGATCTCCTCCCACGTCCCCTTCAGTTCGGTGAGCAACTCCGGCCTGTCCGGCGCCAGATCCGCCTGTTCGCGCAGGTCCTCGGCCAGGTTGTACAGGTGGTCCTTGCCGGCCGAGTCCTGGTAGTACTTCCAGTCGCCGCGCCGCAGCGCGCGATTGGCCCGCACGCGCCAGAAGAGGTCCCGCTCCGGCAGCTTCTCGCCGTGCAGCAGATAGCCCGCGAGGCTGGTGCCGTCCAGCGGGTAGGCCGGGTCGGGGCGGGCGCCGCCCAGCTCCAGCAGGGTCGCCGTCCAGTCGGGGGAGAAGTTCGGCTCGTGGCTGACCTGGTGGCCGTCGATGCGGGACGGCCAGCGCAGGATGGTCGGGACCCGGATGCCGCCCTCCTGGAGGACGAACTTCTCGCCGCTGAGCGGCCACAGGTACGACCAGCGCTCGCCGCCGTTGTCGCTGGCGAACAGCACCAGGGTGTTGTCCTCCTGGCCCGAGCGGCGCAGGGCGGCGAGCACCTCGCCGACGGCCGCGTCGAGGCTCTCCACCATCGCCGTGTACTTGGCGACCGAGCCGCCGTCGTAGTGGTTGAGGGCGTTGCTGACCTCCGCCTGGGTCTTGGCGGCACGGATCTTCGCCGCGATCTCGGCGCCGGTCTCCTCGTCGCCCTCAGCCAGCCACGGCCAGTGCGGGGTGGTGAAGTTGAGGTTCAGCAGCCAGGGTTCGTCGTGCTCACGGGTCACGTACTCCACGGCCCGCTCGGTGAGTACGGTCGTGTAGTAACGCAGGTCCTTGTACTCCGCGTCGCCCTCGTACAGGTCGTAGGCGCCCAGTTGGCCCAGCTTGGAGAAGTACTCCAGCACGCCCCCGTGGTTGCCGAAGAACTCGTCCCAGCCGGACTTGGTGGGGCTGTAGTCGGGCAGCCAGCCGCAGTGCCACTTGCCGATGAGGGCGGTGGCGTAGCCCGCCTGCTTCAGGAGGGAGGCGAGTGTGGGGTGGTTCGGGTCCAGGCCCTGCGTCCGGTTCGCGATGGGCTCGGCCAGGCCGCCCTTCGTACGGCCCGGATAGCGGCCGGTGTAGAGGCTGAACCGGGTGGGGGAGCAGGTCGCCGAGCCCGAGTAGGCATCGGTGAAGCGCACGCCCTGGCGGGCCAGCCGGTCCAGGTTCGGGGTCCTGATGTGCGGGGCGCCGTAGGAGGACAGGTCGGCCCAGCCGAGGTCGTCACCGAGGATGACCAGGAAGTTGGGGCGGCTCTTGTGGGACGCGGTCGTACGGGCTCGGAACGGGCGCTCGGCAGGAGCCGCCTCTGCGGTGGTCGCTGTGCCGGCTACGGCGGTGACCGCGCCGCCGCCGATGAGCCCGCCGAACGTACGGCGTGAAATGTCGGACATGCGGGATCCTCAAGACAGCCGTACCCCGGGGCGGGGCACGGCAGGGCGAAGGAAAGGGAGAGGAAGGGTGAGTGAGGCTCCGGCTCAGCGACAGATGGCGCTTGCCTGCCGGCACAGATCGACGTGACGCCGCGCCACGAGCGCGACGCACGCGCACCGGTGTTCCGCGGAAGGCCTCATGATCACAGGACCGTGCCAGCGGTTGGACGCGGCGTCAAGAAGCTGTCCGGCAGGTGGGATCGGGGATCTACGGCACCCCGAGTTCGAACAACGCGTACCCCGCGTACGAGCCGGAGGCCAGGGCCGCCAGGCCGAGCACCGCGCACTGGACGCGCAGGCTGACGCGGCGCATGGCGACGGCCAGGGGGATGAACAGGGGGAAGCAGGGGAGCAGATAGCGGGAGACGTTGGCGAAGATCTGCTGGCTGCCGAGGACCAGGGCGAGGGTGAGGACCGTGTGGATCACCAGGACCGCCGGGGGGCGCAGCCGCAGGAGGAGGGGGAGGAGGGCGAAGGCCAGCAGGACGACCCCGACGCCGATCACGTCCGCGAACGGCCAGGCGAACAGGTACGTGAAGTGGCCCACCGGTACGGACGTCAGCACGTCGAAGGTCTGCTTGCCGTAGTCGAAGCTGTGCGCCCACGCGCCCGACTGGAGCTTGAAGTAGCCGCCGTAGTCGCCCATCCGGTGGCCCACCCAGCCGAGGTAGCCGAGCAGGCCGAGCGGGGCCAGGGCCATGGCGAGCAGGGGGCGCAGGACGCCGTCGCGGCGGTCGCGCAGGGCGAAGAGCGCGGCGACGGCGAGCGCGGCGATCAGGGCAGCGGCCGTGGGGCGGTTGAGGCCGGCCGCGAAGGTGAGGACGCCGGCGGTGAGCCACCGGCGGGTCATGACCGCGTAGCAGGCCCAGGCGGCGAAGGCGACGTAGAGGGAGTCGGAGTAGACGGCCCACTCCACACCGGAGCCGGGCCAGACCGCCCAGAGGCCGGCCGCCGCGAGACCGGCCCGTCGGCCGCCGAACCAGTCGGCGACGGCGTAGATCCCGAGGGCGGCCACGAACGAGGCGAGGATCGAGACCAGGAGGCCGGCGCCGTACGGACCCAGGCCGGTGACCGCCGAGGTCAGCCGCATCAGCGCCGGGTAGAGCGGGAAGAACGCCGCCGAGTTGCCCTCCAGCGTGATCAGGCCGGTGGCGCCGGGGACATGGACGAGCTTCGGGTCGTAGCCGTGCACGGCGATCTGCTGGTACCACCAGCCGTCCCAGGTGGCCAGGACGTCCCAGGCGTGCGCTCCGCCGCCGAAGCGGGGGTGCTTGGTGCGGAAGTCACCGGCCGAGTCCAGCAGGTACATGAAGGAGCAGAAGCCGAGCAGCTTCAGGGCGCCGTAGAAGGCGAGGACCGGGCCGTGGTGACGGGCGGTGGCGCGCAGGCGCTCTCGGAGGGGGAGCGACTGTTCAGGAGCCGGGGTGGGTGTGTGGTGCAGGGGCGTCGTGGTCATACGGCGCTCGATCCCGTACGACGGCCGTGGGCCCGTGCGCGGCGCATCCGGGCGATCCCGCGCAGGTCGGCCAGCGCGGTGGCGAGGATGTCGACCCGGCTGTCGGGGTCGTCCACCCAGTCCACCGGCACCTCGTGGATCCTGAGCCCCGCCCGCTCGGCGAGCACCAGCAGCTCGGTGTCGAAGAACCACTCCCCGTCCCGCACCAGCGGCAGCAGCCGCTCGGCGACATCGCGCCGTACCGCCTTGAACCCGCACTGCGCGTCGGAGAAGCCGACGGAGAGCGTGCAGCGCAGCAGGGCGTTGTAGCAGCGGGAGATGACCTCGCGCTTCGGGCCGCGCACCACCCGGGCGCCGGGCGCGAGGCGGGTGCCGATGGCCAGGTCGGAGTGGCCCGAGATGAGCGGCGCGACCAGCGGCAGCAGCGCCGCGAGCCCGGTGGACAGGTCCACGTCGGTGTACGCCAGCACGGGCGCCCGCGAGCCCGACCAGGCCGCGCGCAGAGCGCGCCCCCGCCCCTTCTCGGGCAGCCGTATGCACTCCACCTCGGCCAGCTCGTCCGCGAGCCCGGTCGCGATGCGCGGGGTGCGGTCGGTGCTGGCGTTGTCGGCGACGGTGATCCGGAACGGGTAGGGGAACGTGTCCCGCAGGTGCGCGTGCAGCCGCCGGACGTTCGGCTCCAGGTCCTGCTCCTCGTTGAACACCGGCACGGCCAGGTCCAGTACGGGCTCGTCGTGATGGGCCGGCAGCGGGGCGCGCCGGGGCAGGGGAGTCCTCGCCGGTGTCGCCCGACGCGGGCGGAGTTTTATCACGTAAGTCCCTTGTGTTCTCGGATGCGAGGCGCGCCGAAGGAAGGCGCGGCGGTGAAGTGACGCAGGAGGGCGGCGCGTTATCCGGTCGGGCTGGCCACCTGGGAGGGGGCGTCCGACGAGTCGGCCGGCGGGCTTGCGGTGTCCGTGGGCGGCGGCGCGGTCTCCGTGTCCCGGAACGTGGGGGTGGCCGTGGCCGTGTTGGTGGGCGTCGGGTCGGAGGCCGGGTCGGAACTGTCCGACGACGCGGGCGGTACGGAGGTCTCCATGGTCCCGCCCGGGTCCGGTGCCTGCGTGGTCGCGGTCGAACTGGGCGGTGGGCTCGGCGAGTCGTCCGGCGAGGGGGACGTGCTCGGGGTGGGCGCCGGGCTGACGGCGGGCCGCGGGTGGGGTGCGCTGGGCCGGTCCGTGGTCGGTGCGTGCGGCCACAGGAACAGGCCGAGGCCGAGCCCGGCGACCGCCAGGACGGACCCGGCGGCCCGGCGGACCGCTCGCACCCGGCGCCGGGTGCGCACGCCCGTGTACAGCCGGTCCTGATGCCTGGCCTCGAAGGGGCTGTGTTCCTGGGTGCTGTGCATCAGCTGCGTCAGCTGCCGTTCGAAGTGATCCATGGCTTCTTTCCTCACCCCACCGGCTCGATGACGTCGGCCAGGAGCCGGCGCAGCCGGGCCACCCCGCGCGCGGCATGGGACCGGGCCGTGCCCACCGGGCAGCCCAGGGCCTCGGCGACCTGCCGGTCGGGCAGGTCCTGGTAGTAGCGCAGTACGACGGCGGCCCGCTGCTGCGGCGTCAGCTGGGCGAGCGCCGCCTCCAGCCGGGAGCGCTCGGCGACGGCCGCGGACATGTCGCCGGCCACCGCCACCTCGGGCAGCTCCTCGACGGGCCGCTCGCCCCACCAGCGCCGGCGGGCCGAGCGGGCCGCGGCCCGGGCCAGCACCTTGCGCACATACGCCTCCGGTGCCTCGTCGGCGACCTTCGGCCAGACGAACCACAGCTTGACCAAGGACTCCTGCAACAGGTCCTCGGCCCGATGCCGATCCCCTCCGGTGAGCAGACGGGCGAGATGGAACAACACCGACCAGCGGGCCGCCACGAACGCGTCGTACTCACCGGCGCGAGCCTGCTCCATTCCCACGGTCCCCGTTCTCGCCGGCTGTCTTCACAGGGGGAAAGGCCCTGGACCCCCTGCCGCGCTGCACTCGGCGAGCGTGATCCGCGTCACGCACAGCTGTCACACAGCGTCAGCCGGCCCAAGGGCCTGTCTGACAATTCCCGCCTGCCCCGCGACGCCTGGCACGCAGCCCTAGTTCACCCGCAGCAGCAGCACGGACCGCGCCGGCACCGTGATCTCCGTACCGGCCGGGTGGACCGTACCCGGCGCCTCGGCCTGCTCCTCGCGGGAGGTGTCGACCACGACCTCGTACCGCTGTGCCCAGGGCGCGCCCGGCAGCACGAAGCCGGTGGGCCGGTCGCCCGCGTGCAGGACCGTGAGGAAGCTGTCGTCCAGGACCGGCGCGCCCCGCTCGTCCCGGCCCGGGATGTCCCGACCGGACAGATACATGCCAAGCGTGGCGGCGGGTGCGTACCAGTCGCCCTCGGTCATCTCCTCGCCCCGGGAGGTGAACCAGGCCAGGTCGCGCAGTCCGTCCGCCGAGTGGGCGCGGCCGGAGAAGAAGGCGCGGCGGCGCAGCACCGGGTGCCGGTGGCGCAGGGCGATCAGCCGGGAGGTCAGGTCGAACAGGGGGCGCCAGGCCGGGTCGTCCAGCAGGGACCAGTCCAGCCAGCTGATCTCGTTGTCCTGGCAGTAGGCGTTGTTGTTGCCGCGCTGGGTGCGGCCGAGTTCGTCGCCGGCGACCAGCATGGGCACGCCGGTGGAGAGCAGCAGGGTCGTCAGGAGGTTCCTGAGCTGCCCGCGCCGCAGGGCCCGTACCCGCTCGTCGTCCGTCTCCCCCTCCGTCCCGCCGTTCCAGGAGCGGTTGTCGTTGGTGCCGTCCCGGTTGTTCTCGCCGTTCGCCTCGTTGTGCTTGGTCTGGTACGACACCAGGTCGCGCAGGGTGAAACCGTCGTGCGCGGTGACGAAGTTGACCGAGGCGTAGGGGCGGCGGCCGCCCCAGGCGTACAGGTCGCTGGAGCCGGACAGGCGGTAGCCCATCTCCCGTACGTCGGGCAGCGCATGGCGCCAGAAGTCCCGTACGGCGTCCCGGTAGCGGTCGTTCCACTCCGTCCACAGCGGCGGGAAGGCGCCCACCTGGTAGCCGCCCGAGCCGATGTCCCAGGGCTCGGCGATGAGCTTCACCCGGCGCAGCACGGGGTCCTGGGCGATGACCGCCAGAAAGGGGGAGAGCATGTCGACGTCGTGCATCGAGCGGGCGAGGGCCGCCGCCAGGTCGAACCGGAAGCCGTCCACGCCCATCTCCGTCACCCAGTAGCGCAGCGAGTCCGTGATCAGGCGCAGCACCTGGGGCTGGACCACGTGCAGCGTGTTGCCGCAGCCGGTGTAGTCGGCGAACCGGCGGGCGTCGTCCTGGAGGCGGTAGTAGCCGCGGTTGTCGATGCCCTTCAGGGAGAGCGTGGGACCCAGCTCGCCCGCCTCGGCGGTGTGGTTGTAGACCACGTCGAGGATGACCTCGATGCCGGCCGCGTGCAGCGCGCGGACCATCCGCTTGAACTCGCCGACCTGCTGGCCCGTCGTACCGGAGGCCGCGTAGGCCGCGTGCGGGGCGAAGTAGCCGATGGAGTTGTAGCCCCAGTAGTTCCTCAGGCCGCGGCGCAGCAGGTGGTCCTCGTGGGCGAACTGGTGCACGGGGAGCAGCTCCACGGCCGTGACGCCCAGCTTCACCAGGTGCTCGATCGCGGCCGGGTGCGCCAGACCGGCGTACGTGCCGCGCAGGTCCTCGGGGATGCCGGGGTGCAGCTTGGTGAAGCCGCGCACGTGCAGCTCGTAGATCACCGAGTCCGCCCACGGCGTCTTGGGGCGGCGGTCGTCCTCCCAGTCGTCGTCATCGTCGACCACGACACCCTTGGGGACGTGCGGCGCCGAGTCCCGGTCGTCGCGCACGGTGTCGGCGACATGCTGCTCCGGCCAGTCCCGGACGTGCCCGTACACCTCGGGCGGCAGCCCGAACTCGCCGTCCACCGCCCGCGCGTACGGGTCCAGCAGCAGCTTGGCCGGGTTCCAGCGGGCGCCGGTCCACGGGTCCCAGCGGCCGTCGACGCGGTAGCCGTAGCGCTGGCCCGGCATCACGCCCGGGACGAAGCCGTGCCAGATCTCGTGCGTCAGTTCGGTCAGCGGGACCTGCGTCTCCCTGCCCCGCTCGTCGAACAGGCACAGCCGGACCGCCTCCGCCCCGCCCGCCCACAGCGCGAAGTTGGTGCCCGCGACCCCGTCCGGACCGACCCGGAACCGGGCCCCCAGCGGGGTCGGCGCACCCGGCCACACGGGTGGGGAGGGCGGCACGGCCCGACGGGCGCCGTCCACCACGGCCGCCGGCTGCCCGCTCTCGGCGGTCCGCCCCGTGGCCCGTGCCCGCTGCTCGGCTGCGCTCGTCACCAGTCGGCCCCTCTTTCAGTGGCTCGCCCCCGGGGCGCAGTCGGCCGCGCCGAAGGGCCGAGCGTGCCCGGACCCTCCCGGATCCGGGCACGCTCGGCCGCCCGGTACGGCTGCGCCCCGGCGGCTCCGACGTGGGCGCGGCGGCTCCCCTTCGCGTCGTCCTCCCCACTGTTCTGCCCAGCCCTGGGGTCGCACTCACGTTTCCCCGGAGCAGGCCCGGTCGTTGAGGCCCACGTGAGGCACGTAAAAGGGCGCGCACGGCGCGCGGGGGCCGCGTTGGCCGCGGCAGTGACATGGGCGGGTCTGCTGGCCGGCTGCTCCTCGGGCAGCCCCGGCGGACTGGATATCGACCGGGTTCTCGGCGGCAAACCCCCGGCACCCGAGGACGTCATCCGGGTCACCCCCGATGACGGCGGCACGGCCGTCAAGCCCGGGGACCGGCTGCGGGTGCGGGTGCCCGACGGGCGCCTGGAGAAGGTGAAGGTCGTCAGATCCCAGGACGCGCAGGACTCCCCGGTCCCCGGGCACATCAGCGCCGACGGGCTCACCTGGGAACCGGACGGCAAACGGCTGGCGCTCGCCGCCAAGTACACCGTGGACGCGGTCGCGCTGGACGCCCACGGCCGCCGCTCGGCCCGGCACACCACCTTCACCACCCTCGTCCCCGGGGAGCGGTTCATCGGCTACGTCACCCCCGAGAACCGCTCCACCGTCGGCACCGGAATGATCGTCTCCCTCGCCTTCAGCCGGGACATCACCAACCGCGCCGCCGTCGAACGCGCCGTACGGGTCACCGCGAAGCCGCCCGTGGAGATCCGCCCGCACTGGTTCGGCGACAACCGCCTGGACTTCCGCCCCGAGCGCTACTGGAAGCCCGGCACCGAGGTCACCGTCGACCTCGGCCTCAGGGACGTCGAAGGGGCGCCCGGCGCCTTCGGCCTGCAGGACAAGACGTTCACCTTCACCGTCGGCCGCAGCCAGGTCTCCCTGGTGGACGCGGCCGAGCACATGATGGAGGTGCGGCGCGACGGGCAGCTGCTGGCCACCGTGCCGATCACCGCGGGCGCCCCCAAGACCACCACCTACAACGGGAAGATGGTGGTGATGGAGATGCTCGAGGTCACCCGCATGAACAGCCGGACGGTCGGCTTCGGCGGCGAGTACGACATCCCCGACGTCCCGCACGCCATGAAACTCACCGACTCCGGCACCTTCCTGCACGGCAACTACTGGTCCCCGGACGCTCCCGGACGGGTCAACGTCAGTCACGGCTGTGTGGGGCTGCGGGACGTCAAGGGCGGTGGTTCGGACACTCCGGCGGGCTGGTTCTTCGACCGCAGCCTGGTCGGAGACGTCATCGAGGTCGTCAACAGCAAGGACAAAACGGTCTCTCCCGACAACGGCCTCGGAGGGTGGAACATGGCCTGGAAGGAGTGGAAAGCGGGCAGCGCGGTCAAGTAACCAGATGAGGGGCGGGGTTTCGGGCGAGGGCGGCCGGTTGAATTTGCGACGGAACGGTGACATTCACCTGACACCTCGCTCAAAACCCTGCGGTTAACATGCGCACACCAAGTGTGGTGGGGAGCGGGCCTGACCTGGCCCGGCGAGGGGAGAACAAGTGAACGTGCGGCCTGTTTCGGGGGCGTCGGTGGGGAGCCGGGGGAGAGGCCGTAAGGGGCTGGCGCTCATAGCCGGCGCCCTGCTCGTGACCCTCACCGCGTGCGGCGGCGGTGACTCGGGGTCCGGGTCCGGTTCCGGTTCCAGCGACGGAAAGGGCAAGGACTCCAGCACGCAGCAGGGCAAGCAGTCGACGGCCGCGGTCAGCATCTCGCCCAAGTCCGGTGCCACGGGCGTCGACACCAGTGGCGCGCTGAAGGTGAACGTCAGCAAGGGCAAGCTGACCGAGGTCACCGTCAAGGACGCCAAGGGCACGAAGGTCGACGGCGCCATCGCCGCCGGCGGCGCCTCGTGGACGCCGTCGACGCATCTGGCCGGCGGCACCAAGTACACGGTGCACGCGGTCGCCAAGGACTCCGAGGGCCGCGAGGCCGCCGAGGACTCCAGCTTCACCACGCTCACCCCGAAGAACACCTTCGTCGGCTACTTCACCCCCGAGGACGGCTCCACCGTCGGCGTGGGCATGCCGTTCTCGGTCCGCTTCACCCGGGGCATCACCAACCCCGACGACGTCAAGAAGGCCATCAGCATCAAGACCGAGCCGGCCGTCGACGTCGAGGGCCACTGGTTCGGCAACGACCGCCTGGACTTCCGCCCCGAGAAGTACTGGAAGGCCGGCACGAAGGTCACCGTCGACCTCAACCTCGACGGCGTCGAGGGCCGCGACGGCGTCTACGGCGAGCAGCACAAGACGGTGAAGTTCACCATCGGCCGCGACCAGGTCTCCATCGTGGACGCCAAGAAGCACACGATGAAGGTCACCCAGGACGGCAAGGTCATCAAGACCATCCCGGTCACCACCGGCAAGCCCGGCTACGACACCTGGAACGGCCAGATGGTCATGAGCGAGAAGCTCACCGTGACCCGGATGAACGGCGAGACCGTCGGCTACGGCGGCGAGTACGACATCAAGGACGTCCCGCACGCCATCCGCCTCACCAACTCCGGCACCTTCATCCACGGCAACTACTGGGGCGGCGGCGCCTTCGGCAACTACAACGCCAGCCACGGCTGCGTGGGCCTGCGGGACGTGCGCGGCGGCTACAGCAAGTCCGTGCCGGCGGCCTGGTTCTTCAACCACTCCATCATCGGCGACGTGGTCGTCGTCAAGAACTCCCACGACCGCACGGTGGACCCGGCCAACGGCCTCAACGGCTGGAACATGAGCTGGGCCGACTGGAAGAAGTGAGCCCCCGCTGACGGACGGGCCCGGTGCTGTGACCTACGGCACCGGGCCTGCTGTCGTTGGTCACCGTGCTGTGCCTGCCCGGGGGCAACCCCCGGACCCCCGGCCGGGTGTGATGGACCGCACCGGACCGGTCGCCGTTAGTCCCCGTTAACCTGCTCCCCATGACCGTCTCTCTCGAAGTCGCCGAAGGCGTCGGAACCCTGCGTCTGGACCGGCCGCCCATGAACGCGCTGGACATCGCCACGCAGGACCGGCTCAAGGAACTCGCCGAGGAGGCCACGCGCCGCGAGGACGTGCGCGCCGTGGTGATCTACGGCGGCGAGCGGGTGTTCGCGGCGGGCGCGGACATCAAGGAGATGCAGGACATGGACCACACCGCGATGGTCCTGCGCGCCCGCGCCCTGCAGGACTCCTTCACCGCCGTGGCCCGTATCCCCAAGCCCGTCGTCGCGGCCGTCACCGGGTACGCGCTCGGCGGCGGCTGTGAGCTGGCCCTGTGCGCGGACTACCGCATCGCCGCCGACAACGCCAAGCTCGGCCAGCCGGAGATCCTGCTCGGTCTCGTCCCGGGCGCGGGCGGCACCCAGCGCCTGCCCCGGCTGGTCGGCCCCTCCAAGGCCAAGGACCTGATCTTCACGGGCCGGATGGTGAAGGCCGACGAGGCCCTCGCGATCGGCCTGGTGGACCGGGTCGTCCCGGCCGCCGAGGTCTACGAGCAGGCGCACGCCTGGGCCGCCAGGCTCGCCCAGGGACCGGCCCTCGCGCTGCGTGCGGCGAAGGAGTCGATCGACACCGGTCTGGAGACCGACATCGACACCGGGCTCGCCGTCGAGCGGAACTGGTTCGCGGGTCTGTTCGCCACCGAGGACCGAGAACGGGGCATGCGCAGCTTCGTCGAGGAGGGGCCGGGCAAGGCGAAGTTCCTGTGACGTTCACCGGGGAACTCCCCCGATGAACTTCCCCGACAGGGCTTGCAGTTGACGCGTTGTCTGATCCGGGTCCCTCGATGGGGCGGTTTATGGGAGCCTTAAGGCACCCTTAAACCTGCCTCGTCGAGGGAGTGCGTCGATTGCCCGGAAGTGAGCCGTCGTCGCAGGTCAGCCGGGCTGTTCCAAGATCGGACATGCCGTCGGCATATGCCGGCAGGCCGGAGCGCGGAGGGGGCGTACGGGGGGCGTATTCCTTCGGAACGGCCACGGAGACGGCTCCGGACGGCCATCATGGGGGCATGGCGGGGCTGGAGGGTATCGAACAGCCGCGGGGACACAGCCGTGCGGCCGCGGCGCGCTGGTCGCCCGCGGTGGAGGACGAACAGGCGCTCAAGGCGCTCGAACTGTACGGCAACCCCACGGAGGCGGAGGTACCGCTGCCGTCCCGCCCGGAGTCCGCCGCCACCGCACGCCGGCTGGCCCAGGTCGTCGTACTGCGGCACTGGGGGCTGACCCCCAAGATGACCGAGGACGCGGTCTTACTCGTCTCCGAACTCGTCGGCAACGCCGTACGGCACACCGGGGCCCGGGTCTTCGGCCTCCGGATGCGCCGCCGCCGCGGCTGGATCCGCGTCGAGGTCCGCGATCCGTCGCGCGGACTGCCCTGTCTGATGCCGGTTCAGGAACTGGACGTCAGCGGCCGCGGCCTGTTCCTGGTGGACAAGCTCTCCGACCGCTGGGGCGTCGACCTCCTGCCGCGCGGCAAGACCACCTGGTTCGAGATGCGGGTGGCCGACCGCTAGGCCCGGTGGCCGGGTCGAGCGGACCTGGCGGCTTGCTCCCTGTGAATGAATCCTCCGCCACGCCCTCCACGCGTGAGCCGTGCCGTGACTGTCAGTCACCACACTGGCCTTGCCGGATGCAGGCGTCCACGCGAGCGGAGACAAGGGCGGATCACATGGCGCGACTCATCACCCCGATGCACCGACGAGGAAGAGGGGAAGGGCAAGGACGAGAACGAGGACGAGGCCTGCTGAGGCCGAGGTCCAAGGCGGCGGCGATGGTGGGTCTCCTGCTGCTCGGGATCGCCGGTCCGTCGCAGGCCGTCGAGTCCACCATCTCGGTGAACAACCTGCGCACCGGGTGGGACTCGCACGAGCCGAAGCTCTCGCCGTCCGTGGTGTCGTCGTCCGCCTTCGGACAGCGCTGGTCGACCCCGGTCAACGGCGTGGTGGCGGCCCAGCCGCTGGTCACGGGCAAGAACGTGGTCGTCGCCACCCAGACCAACTACGTCTACGGCATCGACGCCGTGACCGGGAAGACCAACTGGACCCGCCAGCTCGGTCCGGGCTGGCCCACCTCGACCGTCGACTGCAACTCCGGGACCACCGGGATCACCGCCACCCCGGTGTACGACGCGTCGTCCAACACGGTCTACCTCACCAGCAAGGTCAACGACGGTCCGGACGTGATGCACCCGCACTGGTACATCCACGCGTTGAGCGCCTCCACCGGCGCCGAGCGCGCGGGCTGGCCGGTGACCGTCAAGGGCACGCCGACCAACAGCCCCGGCCACCCGTTCAACCCGCTCACGGCGAATCAGCGCCCCGGCCTGCTGCTGCTGAACGGGTCGGTGTACGCCGGGTTCGCCTCGTACTGCGACCACGGCCCGTACGTCGGCCAGGTGGTCGGCGTGAACGTCAGCAGCCGCAAGCTCACCCTGTGGTCCGCCGAGGCCGGTTCCGACAACAAGGAGGCCGGCATCTGGCAGAGCGGCGGCGGGCTGGTCTCGGACGGCAACGGCCGGATCTTCCTCGCCACCGGCAACGGCGCCGGAACGGGCGCCTCGCCGAGCGCCGGACCCGGCTACCTGCCCCCGGCCGGCCTCGGGGAGTCGGTGGTGCGGCTCGGCGTGAACAGCGACGGCAGCCTCTCGGCCAGGAACTTCTTCAGCCCGACCAACAACAAGACCATGGACGCGCACGACACCGACCTCGGCTCGGGCGGTCCGGTCGCCCTGCCGAACAGCTTCGGCACCACCGCGCATCCGCGCCTGCTGGTCCAGGTCGGAAAGGACGGCCGTATCTTCCTGCTGGACCGGGACCATCTGGGCGGCATGGGCCAGGGGCCGAACGGCACGGACAACCCGGTGAGCGTGGCCGGACCGTTCCAGGGCATCTGGGGCCACCCCGGCGTCTGGGGCGGCGACGGCGGCTACGTGTACACGGTGGCCACCGACACCGGCACCGGCCGCTCGCCGCTTCGGGCGCTGAAGTACTCGGTGAACAGCGCCGGCACCCCGGTCCTGACCTATGTCGGCACCAGCGCCGAGAACTTCGGCTACGGCTCGTCCTCCCCTGTGATCACCTCCAACGGAACGACGCCCGGCTCCGCCCTGGTCTGGACCGTCAACAAATCCGGATCCGCCAGCGCGCTGCGGGTCTACGACCCGGTGCCGGTCCACGGCGTCCTGCAGCTGCGCCGCTCCTTCCCGATCGAGACGGCGTCCAAGTGGTCACCGCCCGCCACCGACGGCGGCCGGGTCTACGTGGCCACCAGGGACGGGCACCTGGTGGCCTTCGGCACCGCGTAGCACCGCTGCACGGGCGTGCCCGACCCTCCTGTGGGCCGGGCCGCCCGTGTGCGCGGGATCCGGTGACGACGGCGACCCGAAATCGCCCCTCGATCGGACCAATCGGTGGTTTTCTTACCCAACGCCCCTTAAATGGTGCGGGTGACCACGACCAACCGACGCGGGGTGCTGCGCGCGGGCGCCGGGCTCGTCGCCGGGGGCGCGCTTGCCGCAGGGTGCGGTACCGGCCAGGACGCGCCGCCCGCCGCCGCGACCACCGGGGCCGCCTCGCCCGCCCGCGCGTCCGGCCATCCTGCGGGGACGTCCCACGCCGCCCCCGCCCCCCGCGCCTACGCCGGCCAACCCGCCCAGATCACCCACGGCCCGCGCACCCGCGCCCAGGTCGCCCTCACCTTCCACGGCCAGGGCGACCCCGACCTCGCCGAGTCCCTGCTCAGCACGGCCGAACAGCGTGGCGCCCGGCTCACCGTGCTCGCCGTCGGCACCTGGCTGGACCAGCACCCGGGCCTGGCCCGCCGGATCCTCGACGGCGGCCACGACCTCGGCAACCACACCCAACGGCACATCTCCGTCAACGCCCTGGCCGAGGCCGAGGCCCGCAAGGAGATCACCGACTGCGCGGACCGGCTGAAGCGGCTCACCGGGTCGATCGGCACCTGGTTCCGGCCCTCCCGCTCCCCGACCGCCTCCCCGCTGGTCACCCGGCTCGCCCGCGCAGCGGGCTACCCGCACGTGCTGTCGTACGACGTCGACTCGCTCGACTACACCCGCCCCGGCGCCGACGCCGTCACCCGCAAGGTTCTCGCCGAAGTGCGCAGTGGATCGGTGGTGAGCCTGCACTTCGGCTACCCGGACACGGTCGCCGCCCTCCCCGCCGTCCTCCACGAACTCGACCGCCGCCACCTGCGCGCGGTCACCACCACGGAGCTGCTGAGCTGATGCGAACCACGAAAGCCGCCCGCCTCCTGGCCGCTGGAGCCGCCCTCACCGCGCTGGCGCTGCTGTCCGCGTGCAGCGGCGGCGCCCAGCACAAAGAGAACGAGGCCCTCGCCAGCAAGGCGCCTGCCCGGCCGCAGGTGAACAAGGAGCAGGTGAACGGGTTGCCCGGGATGCCCCCGGTGCTGGACCCGACCGACGTCTACGCCGCCGACCGGCCGAACCAGCTCTCGCCGGCGGTCCGGGACTTCCCGTCCCGGGTGTACGTCCCCAACACCAACTCCGACACCGTCACGGTCATCGACCCGAAGAACTACCGGATCATCGAGACCATCCCGGTCGGCCGGCAGCCCCAGCACGTGGTGCCGTCCTGGGACCTGAAGACCCTCTGGGTCAACAACGACCTCGGCAACAGCCTCACCCCCATCGACCCGAGGACCGGGAAGGCCGGCAAGCCGGTCGCCGTGCACGACCCGTACAACCTGTACTTCACGCCCGACGGCAAGTACGCGATCGTCATGGCCTCGATGGACCGTCAGCTCGTCTTCCGCGACGCACACACCATGAAGGTCGTGAAGGCCGTCCCGGTCAGCTGCTACGGCGTCAACCACGCCGACTACTCCCTCGACGGCCGCTACTTCATCGTCTCCTGCGAGTTCAGCGGCGAGCTCCTCAAGGTCGACACCGCGCGGATGGAGGTCGTCGCCCAGCAGAAACTGCCGTTGCGCGGGGCGATGCCGCAGGACGTCAAGGTCTCCCCGGACGGCAGGCTGTTCTACATCGCCGACATGGTCGCCAACGGCATGTGGATCGTGAACGGCGACGCCTTCGACAAGCCGGAGTTCCTGCCCACCGGCAAGGGCGCCCACGGGCTGTACATCAGCCGGGACTCCCGGGAGATGTACATCTCCAACCGTGGCGAAGGCACCATCTCCGTCTTCGACTTCACCCGGAACCGGCTCACCAAGAAGTGGCACCTGCCCGGTGGCGGCAGCCCCGACATGGGCGGGGTCTCCGCCGACGGCAAGGTGCTGTGGCTCTCCGGCCGCTACAACTCCGAGGTGTACGCCATCGACACCGGCACCGGCACCGAACTGGCCCGCATCAGGGTCGGCAGCGGGCCGCACGGCCTCGCCGTCTACCCGCAGCCGGGCCGCTACTCACTGGGTCACACCGGTATCTTCCGCTGAAGCAGCACCTCCGAGCCCACCGGACGGTACCCGGCCGCCTGGAACGCCCGCAGACTGCGGGCGTTCCCCGCCGACACCTGGGCCCACACCGGCTCGCCGGCCAGCTGCCGCGCCGCCGTCACCAGGGCCCGGCCCAGCCCGCGGTGCCGTACCGCGTCGTCCACCTCGACCGCCACCTCCAGCCGGCCCGCCACCCCGCGCCCCAGCACCAGCACTCCGCCGTCCGCGGCCCACACCCGGACGTCGTCGCGCCGCAGGCGCGAGCCGACCACCCGCGGATGGGACGGGTCGGCGATCTCTCGCAGCGCGAGCGCCGGACGGCCCGGCAGCGGTGACCCGACGACCATCACGTCGATCGTGTCCGTACGGCGCCCCGTGCGGTCCATCAGCGCGGTCAGGAAGCGCGCGTTCATCGTGGCGGCCAGCGCGTCGCACTCCTCGGTGACCGCGCGCAGCGTCTCGTGCACCCAGTCCGGATCCTCGTCGGTGAACACGACCGAGTGGGCCGTGAAGGCCAGGACACCGGCGTCCCGGGGCGAGGGCTGGGACACGACCGTCGTACCGCCGTCCGCCGGCGGGAAGACGCCCTGCGCCGCCGCGTCGAGAATGTCCCGCAAGCTCTCCAAACCGCGCTCCTTGAGTCTCCACCGACTGGAAGGCCCAGACTCGCAGACGTGATCGATGACGGCACCGGACTTTTCACCATCGGCGAGCTGGCCCGGGCCACCGGCCTGACGGTTCGCACCATCCGCTACTGGTCCGACGAGGGCGTCCTGCCCCCGGTGGGCCGGTCCGCGGGCGGCTACCGGCTCTACGACGCCGCGTCCGTGGCCCGCCTGGAGCTGATCCGCACCTTGCGCGAGCTGGGGCTCGGCCTCGAGGACGTGCGCCGGGTGCTGGTCGGCGAGCGGACCGTGGCCGAGGTCGCGGCCACCCATGTCGCGGCGCTGGACGCGCAGATCCGGTCGTTGAAGGTGACGCGGGCGGTGCTGTCGAGCGTGGCACGACGAGGTTCGAGCGCGGAGGAGATGACCTTGATGAACAAACTGGCCCGACTGTCGGCCGCCGAGCGGCAGCGGATCATGGAGGAGTTCGTGGCCGAGACGCTGCACGGCCTCGACACGGTCGACCCGGAGATCCGGGAGCGGATGCGGCGCACCGCCGTGGACCTGGCGGAGAACCCGACGCCGGAGCAGGTCGACGCCTGGGTGGAGCTGGCCGAGATGCTCCAGGACCCGGAGTTCCGGGCGCAGATGCGCCGGGCGGTCGAGTTCAACGCCGCCGACCGGGGGCCCGACGCGCCGCGCGGGCAGTCCCTGTGGTTCGCCAGGCGGCTGGTGGAGCTGGTGGGCCCGGCGCGGGAGCGCGGCATCGCCCCGGCGGCGCCCGAGGCCGAGGAGGTGCTGCGGGACCTGTTCGGCGACGCGGACCGGACCGCCGTGCTGGACCGCATGACGGCCGGCTTCAACGAGCGGGTCGCCCGCTACCGCGAACTGCTCGCCGTCGTGAACCGGCAGCCCGCACCTCCGCACGCCGAGGACTTCGCGTGGGTGGTCGCCGCACTCCGTGTTCGCGCGGACCGTTAATCTGACCTGCGTCAGTACGCCAGCACGGCATGAGAAACACGAATAAAAGGGGCGGATCGGTGGCGGACATCGAGGAAGCACGCAAGCAGTTCCAGCGGATCGACGCGGACGGTGACGGATTCATCACCGCCGCCGAGTTCAAGCACGCCCTGGCCCAGGAGGGTGACTGGAACGTCACCGAGACGGTCGCCGAGGCCATCATCAAGCAGCGCGACCTCAACGGCGACAAGGTCCTGTCGTTCGACGAGTTCTGGGCCTACCTGAGCAAGTGACCGTGACCGAGGGGGTGCCCGTCCGCGCGGAGGGGCACCCCCTTCGTCATGCGGTGCGCGCGACGACCGTCATCGCGGCGTCGCCCGGTTCACCGCGGACAGCACCGCGCGGACCGAGGCGGACAGGGCGGAGTCGTCCTCGGCCGCGCCCCAGAGCGTGGTCCCGTTCACCCGGCAGCGGGCGTAGGAGAACCGTCCGGTGCGGACCGAGTCCAGGATCCGGACGGTGAACCCGGCGCCGGCCAGTGCGTCGGCGAACGCGGTCAGCGGTCCGGTGCCCGTGCCCTCGTGGTCCCCGGCGCGCCCCCCGTCGAGGCGCAGGGTGCAGACGAAGCGGTGCCGGCCCGGCGCCTCCTCCAGCACCGACCAGGAGTCGAGCCGTACGGCGTCGCCCTCCAGGTAGGCGGTGCGGAAGAGGTCGTACAGTTCCTTCGGGGTGGCCTCCCGGCCGCTGTCGTCGGTCGCCTCCTGGACCAGGCGGGCCACCTCGGGCCGCATCTCCGCCGGCAGGTCCACGCCGTGGTGGGTGTGCAGCAGATACGCCGTACCGCCCTTGCCCGACTGTGAGTTGACGCGGATCACCGCCTCGTAGGACCGGCCCAGGTCGGCCGGGTCGACCGGCAGATACGGCACCGACCAGGGCGCCTGCCGCTCCGGCACCCCCGACTCGGCGGCCCGGCGGGCGTGTTCGGCCAGGCCCTTGCCGATGGCGTCCTGGTGGGTGCCGGAGAACGCGGTGTGCACGAGTTCGCCGGCGTAGGGGTGCCGGGGATGCACCGGGAGGCGGTTGCACTCCTCGACCACCTCCCGGACCGCGTCGATGTCCCCGAAGTCGACCATGGGGTCCACTCCTTGGGCGAACAGGTTCAGCGCGAGGGTCACCAGGTCGACGTTGCCGGTGCGCTCCCCGTTGCCGAACAGACAGCCCTCGACACGCTGGGCGCCCGCCAGCACGGCCAGTTCGGCGCAGGCGACGCCGGTGCCCCGGTCGTTGTGCGGGTGGACGGAGAGGATCACCGAGTCGCGGCGGGACAGGTGGCGGTGGGCGTACTCGATCTGGTCGGCGTAGACGTTCGGGGTGGCGATCTCCACCGTGGCCGGGAGGTTGTGGATGACCGGGCGGTCCGGGCTCGCGTCCCACAACTCCGTCAGCCCGTCGCAGAGTTCGAGGACGAAGTCGGGCTCGGTGAGGTTGAAGGTCTCGGGGGAGAACTGGAAGCGGATCCCGGGCGCGTCCCCGGCCCGGCGGGCCATGTGCTCCGCCGCCGTGCGCAGGGTCCGGCGCACCCCGGCGCGGTCCCGGCGCAGCACCACCTCGCGCCACACCGGGGAGGTCGCGATGTACAGGTGCACGACGGCCCGGGGCAGCCCCTCGATCGCCTCGAAGGTGCGGTCGATCAGCTCCGTTCTGGCCGGGGTGAACACCACCGGGGTCACGTCCTCGGGTACGGCACCGGAGGTCACCAGATGCCGTACGAAGGCGAAGTCCGTGCGGCTGGCGGAGGGGTAGCCGATCTCGATCTCCTTGTAGCCCAGGGAGACCAGCAGGTCGAAGAAGCGGCGCTTGCGCGGGGTGTCCATCGGCTCGGCCAGGGCCTGGTTGCCGTCGCGCAGGTCGACCGGGACCCACAGCGGGGCCCGCTCGATGCGGGCGGCGGGCCAGTGCCGTTCGGTGACGGGCACGTGCACGCGCCGGTCGTGGGGTTGATAGCGGTGGTACGGCATGGGGCCGGGACGCTGGGGGTTCCACAGCGGCTGTGCGGAGGTGAGGGTCATCGTCGTCTGCTGCCTTCGGCTCGGTCGGTCGATGACCGGCAGCACGGCGTCCCGCGGCGGGGCGCCGGTCGCGTCAAACCCCGCCGCGGCAGCCGAGGAGAAGGAGACCGCAGAGCGTCATGCCCGGTACGCTAACCACTCATCAGGTCCTCAGACAAGTCAGAACCGCCCTACTCCTCAGACAAGTTGGTGACGCTCATGCCGCTCGGCGCCCTCCGCCCCAGCCCCCTGGTCGAACAGGCCGCGGAACGGCTGCGCGCGCACATCGCCGCGGGGCACTGGCCCGTGGGCGCGAAACTCCCCGGCGAGACGACCCTCGCGAAGGAGCTGGGCGTGGGCCGCTCCACGGTCCGCGAGGCCCTGCGCGCGCTGGCCGGCGCCGGGCTCGTCCAGCCGCGCCACGGCTCCGGCGTCTTCGTCCTCGCGACCGAACCCGTCGAGGACTGGCCCACGCGGCTGCGCCGGGCCGCCGTGACGGACGTCTACGAGGTCCGCATGGGCGTCGAGGTGCAGGCCGCCGCACTCGCGGCCGGGCGCCGCACCGCGGAGGACGTCACGGCACTGACCGCCGCGCTCGAAGGCCGCCGCACGGCCTCGACGGCCGGCGACGAGGCCTTCGTCGACGCGGACATCGCCCTGCACGCGGCGGTGGTCACGGCCGCGCACAACCCACTCCTGACCGCCCTGTTCGAGGAGTTCATCCCCTCCCTGCGATCCGGCCTCATCGACCTCCTCACCCTGACCGACCTGCGCGCACACGACCCGAACACCGGCGACGACACCCACGAGGCCCTCGTCCGAGCGGTCGTGGCGGGCGACGCGCGGGCTGCCGCCGAGGCACTGCGCGAGGAACTGGGGCGCACGCTGGATCTGCTGCTGACGGGGCAGTCACGTCTGGCGCAGTGTCCGGAATAGTCCCGGGACCCCTGAGGTTGTCGCGGACGAATCATGCACATGCATCGATCATCGGAAGGTCTGTCATGAAGATCGGCATCATCGGCGCGGGCAACATCGGCGGCAACCTCACCCGGCGGCTCACCGCCCTCGGCCACGACGTGTCCGTGGCCAACTCCCGAGGCCCCGAGACCCTGAAGGAGCTGGCCGCCGAGACCGGCGCGACCCCGGTCCCGGCGACGGAGGCCGCGAAGGGCGCCCAGGTCGTCGTGGTCACCGTCCCCCTGAACAGGGTCCCCGACCTCCCCGCCGGCCTGCTGGACGGCGCGGCCGAGGGCGTCGCCGTGATCGATACCAACAACTACTACCCGCAGCAGCGCGACGGCCGGATCGCCGGCATCGAGGACGAGGGCCTGACCGAGAGCCGCTGGACCGAACGGCACCTCGGGCACCCCGTGATCAAGGCCTTCAACGGCACCTACGCCCAGGACATCCTGGACCGCCCCCGCCCGGCCGGCGACCCCGAGCGCCTGGCCCTGCCGGTGGCCGGCGACGACCAGGCCGCCAAGCGGGTCGTCCGCGACCTCATCGACGAACTGGGCTTCGACACGGTCGACGCGGGCGGCCTCGACGACTCCTGGCGCCAGCAGCCGGGCACCCCGGTGTACGGCCTGCAGGCGGGCCTGGAGGCCGTACAGAAGGCCCTGGCGGAGGCGTCCCCGGAGCGGTCGGCGGACTTCCGCGGCTGACTCCGGCCTCAGTCCCCGGCGGCCCACTCCCGCAGCGCGTCCCGGTCCGCGAACGCGGCCACGTCCTTGTCGTGCGGCTCACTGCTGTACTGGTGGATGCGCCACTTGGCCTTGATGCGGGGGTGGCCCGCACTCACGTAGTCGGCGATCCACAGGCCGTCGCCGGCGTATGAGGTGACGTCCACGTTCAGCCAGTACTCCCGGTTGGCGTAGAGCAACACCTTGTTGTGGGGGCGGAGTTCCTTCACCGTCCGGATGAACAGGTCCTTCTCCGCGTTGCTGGCGTGCGTGCCGTCGCTGGTCGTCTCCCAGTCGACGGCGAGCAGGTCGCCCGCCTTCTCCGGGGCGTGCCGGACGAAGTACTCGGCCTGGGCGGTGACGTGGCCCGGCCACAGGAAGTGGTAGAAGCCGACGACGAGTCCCGCGTCACGGCCGTGTTTGGTCTGGGCCGCGAGTCTCGGGTTGACGTACGAACGCCCCTCCGTCGCCTTGATGAAGACGAAGGAGAGGCCGTCCGTGTCGTACGACGACGACTGGAACGCGCTGACGTCGATGCCATGCAGCATGAGGGGGACTCCCTTGAGTGTCAGTGGGGTGACAGGAGTTGACGCTTGTACACCCCACCTTGGCACGGGAGATCCGCCGGTGCACCCGAAATGTCGGGCGCGATGTCAGCCGCGATGTCAGCCGCGCGTCGCCACCGACCCCAGCACCGACGCCGACTTGGCCGACCAGTCCGAGGTGATGATGCTCGCGTGGTCCTTGGCCAGCAGGGCGAGCCGGGCGGCGACCTCGGCGTCCGTCGGGTTGGTGGAGGAGACCGCCGGGGACACGCCGTACGCGTCCGTCATGATCAGGATGTAGTGGTTCGTCGAGTAGAAGGACGTGTCGTAGCCGCTGTTCACGTATGTCGCCGCGTCACCGTCGAAGAACACGAACCAGGGGCGGATCGAGGCGTCGTAACGGCTGGTGCGCGGGTCGCCGTTCGCGGCGCCGAGCACGGCCGGGAAGGCCTGCGCCTCGCCGATCCTCCCCGCCGCGTACAGGTCGCGCAGGTGGTCGCCGTACTCCTCGTCCGTCCAGTACGAGTCGAGGGGGTTGCTCTCCTCGACCGTGCCGGGGATCAGCTCGAAGACGAACTTGCCCTTGAGCGCGTCACGGGTGGGCCAGGCGTTCGCCTTCGCCGCGGCGTCCAGCGTGGAGTACGTCCCGCCCAGCAGGTCGGACGGCTTGTAGACGCTGCTGCCCAGCTTCTTCGACACCAGGGTGTCGAACTCGTCGGGGCCCAGCCCGGCGTCGTTGTTGAAGCCGACCTTCATCTCGACCTTGACGACGATCGGGGCGTGGTCCGGGTGGAGCTGGTTCCAGGCCGCCATGTTGTCCAGGCAGCTGCCGAGGTCCTGGTTGCGGTCCTTGCTGTACAGCTCGCTCGGCTCGTCCGCGTACTCGCAGTTGTTGTCGTTGGCCAGCGGCTTGTCGTGGCTCACCCGCCACCGCCTGCTCACACTGTCCGCGTACACGTCCAGCTCCAGCAGCGAGGCCCCCGAGTCCAACGCCTGCGCCCAGTACGTGTACTTGCCCTTCTCGTACGCGTTGTGCGTGCCGATCGTCGTCGTCTCGGAGAACTTCGGCGACGCCGCCCGGGCGTTGCCCGGTATCGCCACCAACATCGCCGCCGCGCCCACGAGCGCCGCCGTCCGCCCCAGAACCCGCATGGGTCAATTCCCCTTCGCTGTCGCCGAGTTGGCGGCAGCGTAGGAGAAAGCGGTTACTGTGCGGTAGACCCGGAGGGAACATCATGACGGGGTCCGGCCGATCTTTCGGCCGGACCCCGTACTTGTGCCGGTTGTCGAGGCGGACCGAACCCGTGGGAGGCCATGGGGCCCGCGCGACCTCCAGCCGTGTGCCCGCCCCCGGCCCTACCAGCGGAAGGGCGACGGCTCGGCATCGGATATCAGGGCGCCTCGGGCAGCGGGCGGTACACGGTCAGCGCGCTCGGCGCCTTGTCCAGCAGCAGTGCGGGCGGCGCCGGGGCGGTCTCACCGTCGTAGGCCACGTGGGTGGCGCCGTCCAGGCCGGTGAGGCGCAGACGCTCGACGCGCCGAGCGGACAGCACAGGGGTACGGCGCAGGGTGCCGGACAGGGCAGCGGCGACCAGGCGCAGCCAGGCCAGGCGCCCGGACTGTACGACGCGGACGTCGAGCAGTCCGTCGGCCAGGTCGTGGCGGCGTACCGGTGCCAGACCAAGCCCACGGTAGGTGCAGTTGCCGGCGAACAACAGCCACATGCGACGCCGCCGCCCGTCGAACTCGGCCTCCACAGGACGCGCCGTGCGCAGCACGTGCAGCACCGCCAGCGCCCCTGCGGCCACGCTGCCCAGACGCGGCGACCACCTCTCCCGCACTCTGACCAGGTCGGTGTAGGCGCCGATGCTGAAGGTGTTGACGAAGTAGGCCTCGCGTCCGTGCGGCCCGGGCCGGAACCGTGCCACGTCCACGCTCACCGCGTGACCGCCGGTGATGGCCTCGGCCGCGTCCTCGACCGAGTGCAGGTCCAGGTCGTAGGCGAAGTGGTTGAGCGTCCCGCCGGGCAGGACCGCCAGCGGCAGCCCGTGCCGTACGGCCGCGGTGACGGCAGCGTTCACCGTGCCGTCGCCGCCGAGCACCCCCAGCGCGGTGGCGCGTCCGGCGGCCTGCTCGAACAGCTCCTCCAGCGAGGTGTCGGGCTCCGCGGTGACGAACTCCGCCTCCGGCAGTGCGGCGCGCGCCTGCCGCAACGCCTCGACTCCTGTGCCTGCCGCGGCGTTGGCCACGACCACCAGGCCGCGCCCGGCGGCCAGAGCCGGAGCCTCGGTGCGCGGACGGGCCTGCGGGCCCAGTTGCTCCCGGGTGGGAGCAATGCCGCGCACCGCGTACGCCGCGCCCACCCCGAGGGCCATGCCGGCGAGCACGTCGCCGGGGTAGTGCACCCCGGTGAAGACGCGGGAAAAGGCCACTGAGCAGGCCAGGGGAGCCAGGGCAAGGCCCCAGCGGCGGGACTCCAGGCCGGCGCCGAAGGCGAACGCGGCGGCCGAGGCGGCATGGCCGGAGGGAAACGAGGCGGTGAAGGGCAGGCGGGTGAGGTGCCGCACCGCCGGTACGCCATCCAGCGGCGGACGGGCGCGCCGCGCGGACCGTTTGGCCAAGGTGTTGACGGTGGCCGAGGCCACGGCCAGCGACGCGACGGCGCGGACGGCGACCCGCCGCCTGGTCCGCCCGCCGAGCGCGGCCATGCCGGTCGCGACCCCGAACCACAGCAGGCCGTGGTCGGCGCTGCGGCTCAGCCGGGGCAGCACTTGCTCGGCGAGCGGCCAGTGGCGGGCGGCGACCTCCTCGAAGAGGCGCCGGTCGGCACGGGACAGCAGTGTCCGGACCGGGCCGTGGGAGGAGCTGGCCCCGCCCCGGGCGGCGGGCGGCGGTGTGAGCAGGGTGCGCAGCGCGCGTGCGGTGTACTGAGGTCGGGACGCCATGCGATCAGCGTGCCCGCTGGGTGCGGCGTGATGCCATGGGCTGCTCCGGTCGCGCCGGGCGGTCCGCCCGCCCGGTGGCGCCGGACGCCACCCGATCACCGCGCGCACAAGGCGCAACCGGCCGGGCGCCTGCACTGTGGAAGTCCGGGAGAGCGCGATGCGGCGCACCGGCGCACGAGCGAGGACGGGACGGTACCCGTGGCGGACGAGAAGGCCGGGACGACGACCGGGGACGGGGCGACGGCTCACGGGGCGTCGACCTGTCTGGTCACCGGCGCGAGCGGCTATATCGGCGGTCGGCTCGTGCCCGAGCTGCTAGACGCCGGGTACCGGGTGCGCTGCCTGGCCCGCACACCGCGCAAGCTGCGCGACCATCCGTGGGCCGGCCGGGTGGAGGTCGTCCAGGGCGACGTCCTCGACGCCGCGTCGGTGGCACGGGCGATGGAGGGCGTGGACGTGGCCTACTACCTGGTGCACGCACTCGGCACCGGCCGTGGCTTCGAACGGACCGACCGTGACGCGGCCCGCGTCTTCGGCGAGCAGGCCCGCCGGGCCGACGTCCGCCGCCTCGTCTACCTCGGCGGACTGACCCCGGAAGGGATTCCCGAGTCGCAGCTCTCCCCCCACCTGCGTTCCCGCGCCGAGGTGGGCCGCATCCTGCTCGACTCGAGTGTGCCGACCGCCGTCCTGCGCGCAGCCGTCGTCATCGGATCCGGTTCGGCCAGTTTCGAGATGCTGCGCTACCTCACCGAGCGGCTGCCGGTGATGGTCACCCCGCGCTGGGTGCACACCCGCATCCAGCCCATCGCCGTGCGGGACGTCCTGCGCGTCCTGGTGGGCTGCTCAACTCTGCCCCCCGATGTCAGCCGTGCCTTCGACATCGGCGGCCCGGAGGTGCTCACCTACCGGGAGATGATGCAGCGGTACGCAGCCGTCGCCGGGCTGCCCCGGCGACTCATCGTGCCCGTGCCCGTGCTCACACCCGGTCTGTCAAGCCAGTGGGTCGGCCTGGTGACCCCGGTGCCGGCCTCGATCGCCCGCCCGCTCACGGAGTCCCTGCGCCACGAAGTGGTCTGCCGGGAGCGGGACATCGAGCGGTACCTGCCCAGTCCGCCCGGCCATCCGCTCGGCTTCGACCGAGCCGTCACCCTTGCGTTGCAGCGCGTCCGGGAAGCCCAGGTCGCCACACGCTGGTCCTCGGCTTCCGTGCCGGGCGTCCCCAGCGATCCGCTGCCGACCGATCCGGACTGGGCAGGCGGCAGCCTGTACGCCGATGTCCGCGAACGCGAGGCGGACGTGGCGCCGGAGGCGCTGTGGCAGGTCATCGAGGGCATCGGCGGCGAGAACGGCTGGTACTCCTTTCCACTGGCCTGGGCCGTGCGCGGCTGGCTCGACCGCCTCGTCGGCGGCGTCGGCCTGCGCCGGGGCCGGCGGGATGCCCGGCGGCTGCGGATCGGTGACTCGCTCGACTTCTGGCGGGTGGAGGAGATCGAACGCGGCCGGCTGCTGCGGCTGCGCGCCGAGATGCGGCTGCCCGGCCTGGCCTGGCTGGAGATGCGAGTGGACGGTAACGATGACGGAACTGTCCGATACCGGCAGCGGGCGCTGTTCCACCCGCGCGGACTGCTGGGCCACCTGTACTGGTGGAGCGTCTCTCCCTTCCACGCGATCGTCTTCGGCGGCATGGCCCGCAACATCGTCCGCGCCGCCGCCCGTGCCCAGCACGACCGTCCCCCGCACAGCTGAGCCCCTCACGACCGGCCGTACCGTGCCCGGAAGCGCTGAGCCGCCGGGGGACAGTGGAGAGAAGGTGAAGCCCATGCGTGTCTCGGTCGTCCTGTCCACCTCCGACCTGCGTCTGCACGACCACCCGCCGCTGCACGCGGCGCTGGAGTCCGCCGACGCGGCGGTCCCGCTCTTCGTGCGCGACCCGGCCGTCGAAGCCGCCGGGTCCGCCACGCCCAACCGCAGCGCCTTCCTCGCCGACTGCGTGGCCGACCTGGACGCCTCCCTGCGCGAGCGCGGCGGACGGCTCGTGGTCCGCTCCGGCGACCTGGTGGAGGAGGTGTGCCGCGCGGTGCGGGAGGCGGACGCCGGCGAGGTGTGCATGGCGGCGGCACACAGCGCCTTCGCCACCCGCCGGGAGGGCTGGCTCCGGCGGGCCCTGGAGTCCGAGGCCGCCGCAGCTCGCCCGCACATATGAGGAACTGCGCTCCCGACTGGGGCGGACACCGACGACCAAAGAGCTGTCCGAGCTGATGAGCCTGCCGGAGGACGAGGTCGTCGAGGCTCAACTGGCCTCCAACGGCTACAAGTCGGCTTCCTTGGACGCAGCGATCAACGCCAGCGAGGACGGCGAGGCTGCGCCGGCGGACTTCATCGGCGACAAGGACGAGGCTCTGGAACTGGTAGAGGACTTCCACGCCCTCGCACCGATGATCGCCGAACTCACCGAACGCGACCGCAAGATCATCCACTGGCGCTTCGTCGAGGAACTCACCCAGGCCCAGATCGGCGAACGCCTGGGCGTCTCCCGGATGCACGTCTCCCGGCTGATCCCCAGATCCTTGCCGACGCCCTCGAACGTGTTCTTCGGGTCCGACAGGTACAGCGCGACAGCGTCCGCCTTGAACTCCGCCGAATACACCTTCATCCCCATGCGTGACATCTCTTCCTCTGGACCCTCAAGGTCCGGTCTCCGAGGTTTCCACGCTCAGGGGGAAAGGCCCATCCGCTGCCGGCCGGCACACGTGCGGGGGGCAGGGCCCGCGTGAGCCAAGCACGCGAAGGCGGGCTGCAGCCCGATGCCGCGGCTCGCCTTCGCGGAAGCCGGTCAGGGGTTGCCAAGGATGTCCCTGCCGGCGTCCTTGACCTTCTCGCCGGCCTGCTTGACGTTGTCGGCGGCGGCTGAATCGTGACCCACTATCGCATGCGGTTATGAGTCGCCTTTCCGGCTGCGGCGAGGAGCTTGCCGGCCACGTGCATCGACGAGGGTGACGGAGCTGGTGACGACACGGACGTCCTCCGCCTCGGCTGCGGCCGGCCACTCGGTGAGCTCGGGTGCGCGTCGTACGAGTTTGGACAGGCCCTCGCAGTCCAGGCCGAGAGTGCCGCTCACGCGGCGTCCGCCGAGCCTGCACTGTCACCGCGCAAGACGGCTCGCTTCGCCTCGACCGCAGTCTGGCTTACGGGGCCGTGTTCGGCTTCCGCGTCTTCGATGAGCTCGCGCAGCCGGTCGCGCTCCGGCTGGCGCTGGATGAGGGCTTCGACGTAGGCGGACATGCCTCGCTCGCCGGTACGTGCTCTGAGGGCTGCGATGGTGCCTTCGTGAAGCGGTACAGAGACCGGGCGGACGGGGCCTTCGCCGGGAGCCGGGTAGGCGAACCCCAGGTCAGCGGCCGTTTCTAGCGTTTCCCGGGGACTTTTGAGCCTGTCCCAGGGACATTCCGGGGACTTTCCTCCGTATGAGCAGGGAAGGCTCTGACCGCGCTGAAAGACACGAACGCGCTGGTCAGGACCCATCCCCTCAGCACTCGATGATGTTCACAGCCAGCCCACCCCGAGCCGTCTCCTTGTACTTGACGCTCATGTCCGCGCCCGTGTCCTTCATGGTCTTGATGACCTTGTCCAGGGACACCTTGTGCGAGCCGTCGCCGCGCATCGCCATCCGTGCGGCGGTGACCGCCTTCACCGCGGCCATGCCGTTGCGCTCGATGCAGGGGATCTGGACCAGGCCGCCGACCGGGTCGCAGGTGAGGCCGAGGTTGTGCTCCATGCCGATCTCGGCCGCGTTCTCGACCTGCTCGGGGGAACCGCCGAGCACCTCCGCGAGGGCGCCGGCGGCCATCGAGCAGGCGGAGCCGACCTCGCCCTGGCAGCCGACCTCGGCGCCGGAGATGGACGCGTTCTCCTTGAAGAGCATGCCGATGGCGCCCGCGGCCAGCAGGAACCTCACCACGCCGTCCTCGTCGGCGCCGGGGATGAAGTTGATGTAGTAGTGGAGGACGGCCGGGATGATGCCGGCGGCGCCGTTCGTGGGCGCCGTGACCACGCGGCCGCCGGCCGCGTTCTCCTCGTTCACCGCCATCGCGTAGAGGGTGATCCACTCCATCGCGTGCGCCAGCGAGTCGCCCTCGGCGCGCAGCTGGCGGGCCGTGACGGCCGCCCTGCGCTTCACCTTCAGGCCACCCGGCAGGATGCCCTCACGGGACATGCCGCGCGACACGCACGCCTGCATCACCCGCCAGATCTCCAGCAGGCCCGCCCGGATCTCGTCCTCGGTGCGCCAGGCGCGCTCGTTCTCCAGCATGAGGGAGGAGATCGACAGGCCTGTCTCCTTCGTCAGGCGGAGCAGCTCGTCGCCGGTGCGGAAGGGGTACTTCAGGACCGTGTCGTCCAGCATGATGCGGTCCGCGCCGACCGCGTCCTCGTCCACGACGAAGCCGCCGCCGACCGAGTAGTACGTCTTGGAGACCAGTTCCGTGCCCGCGGCGTCGTACGCCCACAGCGTCATGCCGTTGGCGTGGTAGGGGAGCGCCTTGCGGCGGTGCAGGATCAGGTCGTCGTCGTAGGAGAAGGGGATCTCGTGCTCGCCGAGGAGCGAGATCCGGCCCGCCTCCTTGATCGCCTCCACCCGCTCGTCGGCCGTCTCCACGTCCACCGTGCGCGGCGAGGCGCCCTCCAGGCCGAGCAGCACCGCCTTGGGCGTGCCGTGGCCGTGGCCGGTCGCGCCGAGGGAGCCGTACAGCTCGGAGCGTATGGACGTGACGGATTCCAGCACCCCTTCGTTGCGCAGGCGCCGCGCGAACATGCGCGCCGCGCGCATCGGGCCGACCGTGTGGGAGCTGGACGGGCCGATGCCGATCGAGAACAGGTCGAAGACCGAGATGGCCACGGGGAACTCCTCAATGCGGGGGTGGTGCGGGGGGAGGGTGCCCCACTCACCTTCCAGTGTGTGGGGCACCGCTCGAAAAGGAACTACTTGTTCAGACCGGGGTACAGCGGGTGCTTGTCGGCCAGGGCCTTGACCCGGGCCTTCAGGCCTTCCGCGTCGTACGACGGCTTCAGCGCCTCGGCGATCACGTCCGCGACCTCGGCGAAGTCCTCGGCCGTGAAGCCGCGGGTCGCCAGGGCGGGCGTGCCGATCCGCAGACCCGAGGTGACCATCGGGGGGCGCGGGTCGTTCGGGACGGCGTTGCGGTTGACCGTGATGCCGACCTCGTGGAGACGGTCCTCGGCCTGCTGGCCGTCGAGCGCGGACTCGCGCAGGTCGACCAGGATCAGGTGCACGTCCGTGCCGCCGGAGAGCACGTTCACGCCGGCCTCGCGGGCGTCGGCCGAGGTCAGCCGCTCGGCGAGGATCCGCGCACCCTCCACCGTACGGCGCTGGCGCTCCTTGAAGTCCTCCGAGGCGGCGACCTTGAAGGAGACCGCCTTGGCCGCGATCACGTGCTCCAGGGGGCCGCCCTGGAAGCCCGGGAAGACGGACGAGTTCAGCTTCTTCGCGAAGTCCTTCTTCGCGAGGATGATGCCGCCGCGCGGGCCGCCCAGCGTCTTGTGGGTGGTGGAGGTGACGACGTCCGCGTACTCGACCGGGTTCGGGTGCAGACCCGCGGCGACCAGGCCCGCGAAGTGCGCCATGTCGACCCACAGGTACGCCTCGACCTCGTCGGCGATCCGGCGGAACTCGGCGAAGTCCAGCTGACGCGGGTACGCCGACCAGCCCGCGATGATCACCTTCGGGCGGTGCTCCTTGGCCAGGCGCTCGACCTCGGCCATGTCGACCAGGCCGGTCTCGACGTCCACGTGGTAGGCGACCACGTTGAACTGCTTGCCGGAGAAGTTCAGCCGCATCCCGTGGGTCAGGTGGCCGCCGTGCGCCAGGTCCAGGCCGAGGATGGTGTCCCCGGGCTGGGCCAGCGCGAACAGCGCGGCCTGGTTCGCGGAGGCGCCGGAGTGGGGCTGCACGTTGGCGTACTCGGCGCCGAACAGCTCCTTGATCCGGTCGATGGCGATCTGCTCGGCGACGTCGACGTGCTCGCAGCCGCCGTAGTAGCGGCGGCCCGGGTAGCCCTCGGCGTACTTGTTGGTCAGGACCGAGCCCTGGGCCTCCATCACCGCGAGCGGCGCGAAGTTCTCGGAGGCGATCATCTCCAGGGTCGACTGCTGGCGGTTCAGCTCGGCGTCGACCGCGGCGGCGATCTCCGGGTCCAGCTCGTGCAGGGACGTGTTCAGGACAGTCATACGGCTACGACTCCTCAGCCGGCGGTGAAGGCGGTGTACTCGTCGGCGGAGAGCAGGTCGGCCGGCTCGTCCGTGATGCGTACCTTGAACAGCCAGCCGCCCTCGAAGGGGGCCGAGTTCACCAGCGACGGGTCGTCGACGACGTCCTGGTTGACGGCGGTGATCTCACCGGTCACGGGGGCGTACAGGTCGCTGACCGACTTGGTCGACTCCAGTTCGCCGCAGGACTCGCCCGCGGTCACCGTGTCACCGACCTCCGGGAGCTGGACGAAGACGACATCGCCGAGCGCGTTGGCCGCGTGCTCCGTGATGCCGACCGTCGAGACGCCGTCCTCGGCGCCCGACAGCCACTCGTGCTCCTTGCTGTAGCGCAGCTGCTGGGGGTTGCTCATGGCCTGAATTCTCCTGTACGCGCGGGAGTGCTGATGAATGGGGGACTACTGGAACTGCTGGTGAGCAGGGGAAGTGTGCGCAGGGTCACGTTCTCGGTACGGACCGCGCCCAGTGTCTACTTCTGGCGCTTGTAGAACGGCAGCGCCACGACCTCGTACGGCTCGTGGCTCCCCCGGATGTCCACACCGACGCCCTCGGCGCCCGGCGCCGCGTGCGCCGCGTCGACGTACGCCATGGCGATCGGCTTGCCCAGGGTGGGGGAGGGGGCGCCGGAGGTGACCTCGCCGATCACCTCGCCGCCCGCGACGACGGCGTACCCGGCGCGCGGCACCCGGCGGCCCTCGGCGATCAGACCGACGAGCACCCGCGGCGGGTTCTCCTCGGCCTTGGCGGCGGCGTCGGTGAGCGCCTCGCGGCCCACGAAGTCGCCCTCCTTCTCGAACTTCACCACCCGGCCGAGCCCGGCGTCGAACGGCGTCAGGGACGTGCTCAGCTCGTGCCCGTACAGCGGCATGCCCGCCTCCAGGCGCAGGGTGTCCCGGCAGGACAGGCCGCAGGGCACCAGGCCGACGCCCTCGCCGGCCTTGGTCAGCGCCTGCCACAGCTCCACGGCGTGCTCGGGCTTCACGAACAGCTCGAAGCCGTCCTCGCCGGTGTAGCCGGTGCGGGCGATCAGGGCGGGGACACCGGCGACCGTGCCGGGCAGACCCGCGTAGTACTTCAGGCCGTCCAGGTCGGCGTCCGTGAGGGACTTGAGGATGCCGGGGGACTCCGGGCCCTGGACCGCGATCAGCGCGTACGCGTCACGGTCGTCGCGCACCTCGGCGTCGAAGCCGGCGGCGCGCTCGGTCAGCGCGTCCAGCACCACCTGGGCGTTGGAGGCGTTGGCCACGACCATGTACTCGGCTTCGGCGAGGCGGTAGACGATCAGGTCGTCCAGGATGCCGCCGTCGGCCTGGCAGATCATGGTGTAGCGGGCGCGGCCGACGCCGACGGAGGCGATGTTGCCGACCAGGGCGAAGTTCAGGAGGGCGGCCGCCTCGGGGCCGGTCACGGTGATCTCGCCCATGTGGGAGAGGTCGAAGAGGCCGGCCTTCGTGCGCACCGCGACGTGCTCGTCGCGCTCGGAGCCGTAGCGCAGGGGCATGTCCCAGCCGGCGAAGTCGGTCATCGTCGCACCGAGCGAGCGATGGAGTGCGTCCAGCGCGGTGTGACGGAGTTCGGTACTGCTCATCGGGCGGTCGTCTCCCAGGGCATGACGGGCGAGGTCGTTCCTCCCCATCTGTCATCGGAACCTGAGAGGTTCGCCGAGACCGCCACAGGGACGATCACGGCTTGCACCTTGGGTGGAGCCACTGACACAGCGGCCCGCTTTTCAGATGTGCCTCGCCCGCGCGGTAACGGGGCCTGAGAGATTCAAGGGAGGGACTTGCTCCTTCGGCGCCCCAGCGAAGGCTGCTGCTGGGGACTCTCCCGCGCGGATTCAAACGGCCGGTATGCAGTTGGCGGGCACATCATTGCACGCCGCACCCTCACCCGTCAGGGCCGCATCTGTAACCGACCTGTGGCAGTACGCGCACCGAACCACTGGACACGGCGCATTACCTTCTCTTTACATTCGATGGGCAAGAGATGACTGAGGCCCACAGGGGAGGACGATCACGGTGAACAGGACCACTGCCTACGCCGCCACCGGCATCGCGGTGCCGAAGCAGCCCTCCGCCCCGGCCCGCGAGCGCTGCGCCGACCGCCCGGCCCCGGTCGTGCGCGACCTGCGCGAGCGCGGCGGGCGCAGTCCGCGCGCCCTGCTCTTCGGGCCCGCCGACCTGGTGGTGATCACCGGCCTGCCCGGCAGCGGCAAGTCCACCCTGATGCGGCGCGCGGTCCCCGGTCACCGCATCGACTCCCAGGACACCCGCGACCGCTGGGACGCCCGCGCGCCCCGCTTCCTCCCCTACGCGCTCTACCGCCCCCTGGTCCGCCTCGCCCACTACGCCGGACTGCGCCGCGCCCTGCGCACCGGCGAGGGAGTCGTCGTGCACGACTGCGGCACCCAGCCCTGGGTGCGTGCCTGGCTCACCCGCGAGGCCCGCCGCCGCGGCGGCACCCTGCACCTGCTCCTCCTCGACGTCACCCCCGGCACCGCCCGCGAGGGCCAGCGCGAGCGCGGCCGCGGCGTGTCCCGGTACGCCTTCGGCCGCCACCGCCGTACGACCGCCCGGCTGCTGCGCGCGGTGGAGCACGGCGAGCTGCCCGCCGGCTGCGGCTCGGCGGTGCTGCTGGACCGGGACGCGGCGGACGTCCTGCACCGCATAGCCTTCTCGGGCTGATCGGCCCGGCCACTGTCACAGGCACCCGCTAGCCTTCTGATCCACAGCATGGTTCCCAGCAGGCGGTAGGCAGATGGACTTCCCGGCGGACATTCCCGCGGACTTCCCGGCACAGGCGCACCCCCACCCGCACGGCGGTTGGCCCGGCAACGAGCTGGAGGAGGTGCTCTCGGCCTCCCTCGGCATACCCTCCGCGGGCGGCCGGATCATCGAGGTGCTGGGCCGGAGCTTCTTCTGGATCCCGCTGCCGAGCGGCGGCGGCCCGCAGAGCGGTCCGCTGGACCTGCCCACGATGGACATCGAGGGCCAGGTGTACGTCCCGGTCTTCAGCTCCGAGGAACAGCTCCACCAGGCGACCGGCTCCCATATGTCGTACACCATCGCCCCGGCGGTGGAGTTCGCCCGCGGCCTGCCCCCGCAGGTCGGCATCGCCGTCAACCCGGGCGGCGTGGTCGGCATACCGCTCCCGCCCGAGGCGGTGGCCGACCTGTGCCGCGCGGGCCGCACCCCGCTGGACGGCCCCAACTCCGGCGGCCGGGTCCGCCTCTTCGAGCCCGACTGGCAGGACGACCCGGTCGACTTCCTGGCCGCCGCCTCCGCCGAGTTCGCCGCGACCGGCGTGGTCCTCACCGCCCGCCGCTGCCTCGCCGCCATAGAGACGGCCGACCCCGTGATGTTCGTCGGCGTGGAACTCTCCCAGTGGGAAGGCGACCTGCGCGCCCTGCCCCTGGAGGCCCTCGGCAAGGCCCTCGGCAAAGTCCCGGTCAAGTGGCCGGTCAACCTGGTCCTCCTCGACGTGGCCGAGGACCCGGTAGGCGACTGGCTGAAGACAAACGTGCGCCCCTTCTATCAGTACGGGCACTGAACGTACCCAAGGGGCGCGGGGCTGTATCCGATATGCGGCTCCGCCGCGGGGCGCGACCAGCCACCACGCACCCGCAGCGCGCCCGAACACAAGGCCCCGACCCAGTGGGCGCTTAAGCTGTCTCCACACGCGGGCCACTTCAAAGAAGGGCAAGACAGGTGAGCGCGAGCCCAAGCGGCAGCGTCGAGCACATGCTGCGCCAGGTCACCCCCGGGCGCTACGACGCCTACGAGGCACTGCTGCGCGCCCTCGCCACCCCCTCCTCCGGCCAGATCTGGATGCTGCTGTGGCACGGCCAGGCCGGCTCGCCCGACGCCCAGTACGGAAACATGGAGGTCGACGGCTTCAGCTACGCCCCCTGTGTGACCTCCGCCCAGGAGCTCTCGGCGAGCGGCTGGAACCGCTCCTATGAAGTGGTCGACGGCCTGGACGTGGCCCGCACCCTCTACCCCGACCACTTCGGCCTCTGGCTCAACCCGCACGCCCCGGGCGGCGGCGTCGGCATCCCCTGGCTGGATCTGCGCCGCATCGCCACCGGCCTGGACCGCCAGCCCGCCGGCCCGCTGCGCCTGTCCGAACCCGGCATCGAGATCCCGCAGTTCTACGCCCTGCTCGCGCAGAACGCCCACCGCACCCCGGCCCTGCGCTCGCTGCGCCGCGCCTGGGTCCAGCCCGCGCTCGGGGCGCCGTACCTCGCCATCGGCCTGGACGTGTACGACACCTCGCCGGCCGCGGTGGACTCGGTGCGGGCGATGATGCAGCAGTCGGTCGGCGCGGTCCCGGACGGGCTGCCGGTGTCGACGGTCGCGATGACCGACGACTACGACCCGGTCGTGATGTGGATGCGGGCCAGCGCCCGTCCGTTCTACGACCGCGAGGCCCACGCGGCCCCGCCCCCGCCCCAGCCGCAGTTGCAGGCCCCGCCCACCGGCTCCCCGGCCGCCGGCTACGGCTACCCGCCTCCGGTGCACGGCGGCTACTGATCAACGGGCCCGCGCGGGCCCGTTCTTGGACCGGGTTGCAGAATTTACCGTCTCTGGACACTTCTGCGCGCGTAGAAGAGCGCCGATCCTTCCGAACCGCGCAGAATTGCCGTTCTGTCCCAAGTGTCCCCTGTCCGGTGGCCGTTACCCACTGATCGGATAACGGAATCCCCAGGACAGCATCACGGTTGCGCATACTTTCTCCGTCAACTCTGGCGGGTGATCGCGGCCACGCTGAAGACTCCGGATTCAGACACGAGGTCGAGACCATGTGTCTGAGTGCAAGTCGACAAAGCCGCAAACCGCGGCAGGCGCAGGCCGGTCACCACCGGCGAGAGGGGTCGGGTCACTGTGACCGCACCGATCGAGACCACCGGGTCGGCAGCCGAAGCACAGCCGGAAGCTGTGCTGGAGGGTGCCGGTAAGGGGCAGATCGAGGGTCGTTCCCTTGGACAGATCGCCTGGTCCCGCTTCAAGAAGGACCGGGTCGCGGTGGCCGGCGGAGTCATCGTCATCCTGCTGATCGCCCTCGCGATCCTCTCCCGCCCCATCCAGGCCCTGTTCGGACTCGACCCCAACGCCTTCCACCAGGACCTGATCACCTCCGACACCACGCTGCCCAAGGGCGGCTGGGGCGGGATGAGCCTGGATCACCCGCTCGGCGTGGACCCGAAGTTCGGCCGGGACATCGCCACCCGCATCCTGGAGGGCTCCTGGGTGTCGCTGGTGGTCGCCTTCTGCGCCACGATCCTGTCCAACGTGATCGGCGCGATCATGGGTGTCGTCGCGGGCTACTACGGCGGCCGGGTCGACTCGATCATCAGCCGGATGATGGACATCTTCCTCGCCTTCCCCCTCCTGCTGTTCGCGATCGCCATCTCCGCCACGCTGCAGGGCGGCGCGTTCGGCCTCAACGGACTGCCGCTCCACCTGAGCGTGCTCATCTTCGTCATCGGCTTCTTCAACTGGCCCTACCTGGGCCGGATCGTGCGCGGCCAGACCCTCGCCCTGCGTGAGCGCGAGTTCGTCGACGCCTCCCGCGGCATGGGTGCCAAGGGCCCGTACATCCTGTTCCGGGAGCTGATGCCCAACCTGGTCGGCCCGATCATCGTCTACTCGACGCTGCTGATCCCGACCAACATCCTCTTCGAGGCGTCCCTGAGCTTCCTCGGCGTCGGCATCCAGCCCCCGCAGGCGTCCTGGGGCGGCATGCTCCGCGAAGCGGTCACCTACTACCAGGTCGATCCCCAGTACATGATCGTGCCCGGTCTCGCCATCTTCGTGACCGTCCTGGCGTTCAACCTGCTCGGTGACGGTCTCCGCGATGCTCTCGACCCGCGCAGCCGCTGACGCCTGCCACTGAGAGCCCAACAAGTTTCCGACTATGGAGGGGAAAGCGCCCATCATGCGAAGGTCAGCGCTGGCCGCGATCGCGGCCATCGGCTCCGCCAGCCTGCTTCTTGCCGGCTGCAGCAAGGCCGATGACAACAAGAACGAGAAGGACACCAAGTCCGCCGGGGCCAACGCCGCGACCCAGGGTGTCGTCAACGCCTCCGACAAGAAGGGCGGCACGCTCACCTACGAGCTGTCCGACGTGCCGGACTCGTTCGACCCCGGCAACACGTACTACGCGTACATGTACAACATCAGCCGGCTGTACGCCCGCCCGCTGATGACCTTCGCGCCCGGCGCCGGGCAGAAGGGCAACACCCTCGTCCCGGACCTCGCCGCGAGCAAGGGTGTGTCGAGCGACGGCGGCAAGACCTGGACGTACAAGCTGCGTTCGGGCCTGAAGTACCAGGACGGCACGGCGATCACGTCCAAGGACGTCAAGTACGCCGTCGAGCGCTCCAACTTCGCGCGTGACGTGCTCTCCCTCGGCCCGAACTACTTCCAGCAGTTCCTGGTCGGCGGCGACAAGTACAAGGGCCCCTACAAGGACAAGAGCGCCAAGGGCCTGGCGTCCATCGCGACGCCGGACGACACCACGATCGTCTTCCACCTGAAGCAGGCCTTCCAGGAGTTCGACTACCTGGTCGCGGCCCCGCAGACGGCTCCGGTGCCCCAGTCCAAGGACAAGGGCGTCGACTACGTCAAGAACATCGTGTCCTCGGGCTCGTACAAGTTCCAGAGCTACGACGAGGGCAAGCAGGTCGTCCTCGTCCGCAACGAGAACTGGGACGCGAAGACCGACCCGCTGCGCAAGCAGCTGCCGGACAAGATCGTCGTCAACCTGAAGGTCAACCCGGACACGATCGACAAGGACGTCCTCGCGGGCGACGCGATCGACCTCGGCGGCACCGGTGTCCAGACCGCGACCCAGGCGCAGCTGCTCACCGACGCCTCGAAGAAGGCCAACACGGACAACACCTACGGTGGCCGTCTGGTCTACATGGCGGTCAACTCCAAGGTCGCGCCGTTCGACAAGGTCGAGTGCCGCAAGGCCGTGGAGTACGCGATCGACAAGGTCTCGGTGCAGACCGCCGAGGGCGGCCCGATCCGCGGTGACATCGCCTCCACCGTCCTCCCGCCGGACATCCCGGGCTACGCCAAGGCGGACGTCTACGCCTCCAAGGGCAACAAGGGCGACGTGGCCAAGGCCAAGGCGCAGCTGAAGGCCTGCGGCAAGACGTCGATCAACACCAACATCACGGCGCGCTCCGACCGTCCGCAGGAGGTCGACGCCGCCACGGCGATCATCAACTCGCTGAAGAAGGTCGGCATCAACGCCACCCTCAAGACGTACCCGTCGGGCAAGTACTTCACCGACTACGCGGGTGTGCCGAAGTTCACCGAGAAGCAGAACATCGGTCTGATCATGGTCCAGTGGGGTGCCGACTGGCCGTCCGGCTACGGCTTCCTGCAGCAGATCCTGAACGGCAAGGCGATCAGCCAGTCCGGCAACATGAACCTGTCGCAGTACGACAACAAGGACGTCAACTCCCTTCTGGAGAAGGCGATCGGAACTCAGGACAACGCTGAGCGCAACAGCCTCTACACCCAGATCGACCAGAAGACCATGGACGACGCGGTGATCGTCCCGCTGACCTACTTCAAGGTCCTGCTGGCCCGCCCGAACGCCACCAACCTGGTTTCCACGGCGGCCTTCAGCGGTCAGTACGACTACCTCAACATCGGCGTCGCGTCGAAGTAGCAGCCCCGGAAGGCAGGTGAAGGCATTGGTGCCCGCGGGCTTCGCGGCCCGCGGGCACCAGCGCCGGTCCCCGTGATCTCGTACATCCTCCGCCGGACGTTCGCGGCAGTGATCCTGCTGCTGGTCGTCTCCGCGGTCACCTTCGCCATCTTCTTCCTGCTGCCACGGCTCGCCGGCCAGACAGCGGACCAGCTGGCGCAGCAGTACATCGGCAAGAGCCCGTCGAAGGCGGACATCGCCGCGGTCAAGCACAACCTCGGTCTGGACCAGCCCGTCTACGTCCAGTACTGGCACTTCATCAAGGGGATCGTGGCCGGCGCCACCTACGACCTCGGCCCCACCACGGTGCACTGCAACGCACCTTGCTTCGGCTACTCCTTCAAGACCCACGAAGCGGTCTGGCCGCAGCTCACCTCCCGCCTTCCGGTGACCATCTCGCTGGCCGTGGGGGCCGCCGTGCTGTGGCTGGTCTCGGGTGTGGCGATCGGTGTCGTCTCCGCGCTGAAGCCGCGTTCGTTCTTCGACCGCACCTTCATGGGCGTCGCGCTCGCCGGTGTCTCGCTGCCCATGTTCTTCACGGGCAACCTGGCGATCCTGCTCTTCACCTACCAGTGGCCGATCTTCGGCCGCACCTACGTCCCGTTCACCGAGAACCCCGCGCAGTGGGCCAACACCCTCTTCCCGGCGTGGTGTTCGCTGGCGCTCCTGTACTCCGCCATCTACGCGCGGCTCACCCGCTCGGGCATGATGGAGACGATGAACGAGGACTTCATCCGCACGGCCCGCGCCAAGGGCCTGCGCGAGCGCAAGGTGGTGGTCCGGCACGGACTGCGCGCCGCGCTCACCCCGATCATCACCGTCTTCGGCATGGACCTCGGTCTGCTGCTCGGCGGTGCCCTGATCACCGAGTACGTGTTCTCGCTGCACGGCATCGGTCAGTACGCGGTGCAGGCCATCGACGACAACGACCTGCCGCCCATCCTCGGCGTGACCCTGCTCGCCGCCTTCTTCGTCGTGATCGCAAATCTTCTGGTGGACCTGCTCTACGCGGCCGCCGACCCGCGGGTGAGGCTCTCGTGACCGAACTCTCCAAGACCGGCGCCGCAGTGGGGGAGCCCACCTCTCCCGGCCAGGCACCCGAAGCCTTTCTCGAGGTCCGCGACCTCAAGGTGCACTTCCCGACCGACGACGGCCTGGTCAAGTCCGTCGACGGGCTCAGCTTCTCGCTGGAGAAGGGCAAGACCCTCGCCATCGTCGGCGAGTCCGGCTCCGGCAAGTCCGTCACCTCGCTGGCCATCATGGGCCTCCACCGGCTCGGCCCGCGCGGCAAGAACGTGCGGATGTCCGGCGAGATCTGGCTGGACGGCCAGGAACTGGTCGCCGCCGCCCCGGACGACGTGCGCAAGCTGCGCGGCCGCGAGATGGCGATGATCTTCCAGGACCCGCTGTCCGCGATGCACCCGTACTACAAGGTCGGCGACCAGATCGTCGAGGCGTACCGGGTCCACCACAAGGTGAGCAAGAAGGTGGCCCGCACCCGGGCCATCGAGATGCTCGACCGGGTCGGCATCCCCGAGCCGGCCAAGCGCGTCGACGGCTACCCGCACGAGTTCTCCGGCGGTATGCGCCAGCGCGCCATGATCGCCATGGCGCTGGTCAACAACCCCGAGCTGCTCATCGCGGACGAGCCGACCACCGCCCTCGACGTCACCGTCCAGGCGCAGATCCTCGACCTGATCCGGGACCTGCAGAAGGAGTTCGGCTCCGCGGTCATCATGATCACCCACGACCTCGGCGTGGTCGCCGAGATCGCCGACGACGTCCTGGTGATGTACGGCGGCCGGTGCGTGGAGCGCGGCAAGGCCGACGAGGTCTTCGAGAAGCCGCAGCACCCGTACACCTGGGGCCTGCTCGGCTCGATGCCCCGCATCGACCGCGAGACCTCCGAACGGCTCATCCCGGTCAAGGGCCAGCCGCCGAGCCTCATCAACGTCCCCTCGGGCTGCGCCTTCCACCCGCGCTGCCCGTACGCGGACATCCCCAAGGGGAACGTCACCCGCACGGTGCGCCCCGAGCTGGAGCAGGTGGACACCGGGCACTGGTCCGCCTGCCACCTCCCGGCCGAGGACCGTCAGCGGATCTGGACCGAAGAGATTGCGCCGAAGCTGTGAGTGAGACCAAGAAGACGGACACCGTCGCCGAGGCCGTGATCCCGCAGCAGGGGTCGGCTCCCGAGGACCGTGAGGTGCTGCTCAGGGTCGAGGGTCTGACCAAGCACTTCCCGATCAAGAAGGGCCTGCTCCAGCGCCAGGTCGGCGCGGTGAAGGCCGTCGACGGGATCGACTTCGAGGTGCGCAAGGGCGAGACCCTGGGCGTGGTCGGCGAGTCGGGCTGCGGCAAGTCGACGATGGGCCGGGTCATCACCCGCCTCCAGGACCCGACCGGTGGCACGATCACCTTCGACGGGCAGGACATCACGCGGCTGAGCACCGGGCAGATGCGTCCGCTGCGCCGCGACATCCAGATGATCTTCCAGGACCCGTACGGCTCCCTGAACCCCCGTCACACCATCGGCTCGATCGTCTCCGCGCCCTTCCGGCTGCAGGGCGTGGAGCCCGAGGGCGGGGTGAAGAAGGAGGTCCAGCGGCTGCTCGAACTGGTCGGTCTGAGCCCCGAGCACTACAACCGCTACCCGCACGAGTTCTCCGGCGGCCAGCGCCAGCGCATCGGCATCGCCCGGGCGCTCGCCCTGAAGCCGAAGCTGGTCGTGGCGGACGAGCCGGTCTCCGCGCTGGACGTGTCGATCCAGGCACAGGTCGTCAACCTCATGGACGACCTTCAGCAGGAACTCGGCCTCACCTACGTGATCATCGCGCACGACCTCTCCGTCGTCCGGCACGTCTCGGACCGGATCGCGGTGATGTATCTCGGCAAGATCGTCGAACTCGCCGACCGCACCTCGCTGTACGAGGCGCCGATGCACCCGTACACCAAGGCGCTGATGTCCGCGGTGCCGGTGCCCGACCCGAAGCGCCGGGGCCAGAAGAGCGAGCGCATCCTGCTGCGCGGCGACGTGCCCTCGCCCATCGCCCCGCCCTCCGGCTGCCGCTTCCACACCCGCTGCTGGAAGGCGACGGAGATCTGCAGAACGACCGAGCCGCAGCTCGTGGAGCTGAGGCCCGGTCAGCGCGTCGCCTGCCACCACCCGGAGAACTTCGCCGACCAGGCCCCCCAGGACACGGTCCTGCTCTCGGCGGCGAAGGAGGCGTCCGAACTGGTGCCGGACTCGGTGCTGGAGGAGTCCGCGGAAGCGGCGGCCACGCCGGAGGCGACCGAGGAGGCCGTGACCGAGGAGGCCGCGACCGAAGAGGCAGCCGCCGAGGCTCCCGAGACCGACGCCCAGGAGTCAACCGACAAGTAGCACATGACAACTGGGCAAAGTCATGTACATGCATGAACGGGAGAGTGCAGAGTCGTCCGTGTCCGTCCACCGACCGGTACACGATCGAAAGGGACGACCATGGCACTCTCCCGTTCGGCACGCTTAGGGACCCTCGCCACCGCGGCGGCCTCCTTCCTCGTCATCGCTGCCGCCCCCGCCCCCACCGCGGGCGCACCCGGCATCGGCGACCCCTACTTCCCGCAGCTCGGCAACGGCGGCTTCGACGCCCGCCACTACAACCTCGACATCGCCTACGACCCGGACTCCGGCCGCCTGGACGGCCGTACGACCCTCACCGCGCGCGCAACCCAGAACCTCTCCTCCTTCGACCTCGACCTGCAGCAGCTGGAGATCACGAAGGTCGAAGTCAACGGCAGACGCGCCCAGTTCACGCGGGACGGCGACGAGGTCACGGTCACTCCGCGCGGAACCCTCGCCAGGGGCCGCGACTTCACCGTGACCGTCACCTACGGCGGCATACCCGAGCCCCTCGGCGGCCCCATCGTCTTCGGGTCGAAGTACGGCTGGATGAAGACCGCCGACGGCGTCTTCGTCGCCTGTGAGCCCAACGCCGCCTCCACCTGGTTCCCGTCCAGCGACCACCCCGCCGACAAGGCCACCTACGACATCCGGATCAAGGCGCCCAAGGGCCTGACCGGCGTCTCCAACGGCCGGCTCGTGTCGACGTACGACCGGGGCGACTCGACGTACACGCACTGGCGCGAGAGCAGGCCCATGGCCACCTATCTCGCCACCGCCACCATCGGGAAGTTCGACGTGCGGACCGGCCGCACCCCGGGCGGCACCCCGATCTACGTCGCCATCGACCCCGTACTGAAGAACAGCAACAACGTCGACGTGTACGCCGTCACGGCCGCCGCCACCGACTACTGGTCGCAGGTCTTCGGGCCGTACCCCTTCGAGGAGACCGGCGCGATCGTCGACGACATGCCCGAGGCCGGGTTCTCGCTGGAGGTGCAGAGCAAGCCCGCCTACTCGGCCGTGCGCAACGAGACGACCATCGTGCACGAGCTGGCCCACCAGTGGTTCGGTGACTCGGTGAGCGTGGCCCAGTGGAAGGACATCTGGCTCAACGAGGGCTTCGCCACCTACGCCCAGTGGCTGTGGGCGGAGCACCAGGGCACCCGCTCGGCCCACGACTCCTTCCTCGCCGCCTACAACGCCCGCCCCGCCGACGCGGCCTTCTGGCAGATCAAGGTGGCCGACCCGCAGCGCGACACGATGTTCGCCTCCGCCGTCTACCAGCGCGGCGCGATGACCCTCCAGGCACTGCGGGAACGGATCGGCGACCAGGCGTTCTTCAAGCTGCTGCCCACCTGGACCCGGCTCCACCGGTACGGCAACGCGGACACGGCCGACTTCGTCCGCCTCGCCGAGCGGATCAGCGGGCAGCAGCTCGACGACCTCTTCGACACCTGGCTGTTCACGACAGGGAAGCCGAGTCTCTAGGCCCGACCGGCCTGGCTGGCCTGGCTTTGTAAGGTTCACACCCCTTGACGGGTGAGAATGTCAGGGTGCAGCTCCAGCAACTCTTCAGTCCCTCCGTCCAGCACACGCTCGATGTCATCGGCATCTTCGTGTTCGCGATCTCCGGCGCGCTGCTGGCCGTCCGGAAGAACTTCGACGTTTTCGGCATCGCCGTACTCGCCGAGGTCACCGCGCTGGGCGGAGGGCTGTTCCGCGACGTGATCATCGGGGCCGTACCCCCGGCCGCCTTCACGGACCTCGGGTACTTCTTCACCCCGCTGTTCGCCGCGCTCGTGGTCTTCTTCCTGCATCCGCACGTGGAGCGCATCCAGTCGGCGGTCCTCGTCTTCGACGCGGCCGGCCTCGGCCTGTTCTCTGTCACCGGGACGACGAAGGCGTACTCCTACGGCCTCAACCTGACCGCGTCCGCGACCCTGGGCCTCGCCACCGCGGTCGGCGGCGGTGTGCTCAGGGACGTGCTCGCCAACGAGGTTCCCTCGCTGCTGCGCTGGGACCGCGACCTGTACGCGGTCCCGGCGATCGTCGGCGCCACCATGGTGGTGCTGTGCATCCACTACGACGTCCTGACGTCGTTCACCAGCGGGCTCGCGGTCGTCACCGCTTTCGTCCTGCGCCTGCTGGCGATGAGGTTCCACTGGCGAGCGCCGCGCGCGTGGAACCGCCGGTCGACGGTGTCAGAGGAGTAGACCCGGCGGACCCGGTGAGGGACCCGTTGGACCCGGTGAGGGACCGGTCCGCCCCTCTGGCGTGGTTCTGGCCCATCTGCAGGGTCAGCCAGCGGAACACCGTGGTGACCTGCGGCCGCCACAGCGCCATGGTGTGCCCGCCCGCGCTGCGCGGCAGGAACACCACGTGCACGGTCGTCGGCGCCTTGGCGATGGACTCCAGCGCCACGCCCGCCTGGTAGCCGTCGCCGGACTCGCCGGAGAAGTACAGCGCGATCCGGGGCGGTACGGCCGCCTTCTTGAGAAGCAGGTAAGGATTGTTCTCGGCGCGCAGGGTGGGGTTCTGGGCGGCGAGGGAGTTGCGCTCGCCGATCGGGTCGTTGTAGCCGGACATGCTCACCGCGGCCCGGTACCGGTCCGGGTGCGCCACGGCCAGCTTGACCGCGCAGTGCGCGCCGGCCGAGTACCCGGCCACTGCCCAGCCCTGCGGTGCCGGCTGGGCCCGGAAGTTGTCCATGACCATCTTCGGCACGTCGATGCTGAGCCAGGTGTCGGCGTTGACCTGGCCCGGGATGTTGGCGCAGCCGGTGTCCACGCCCGCCAGCAGGTTGGTGCGCGGGGCGACCAGGATGAAGGGCGCCACCTGGCCGCTCTTCATCAGCGGCAGCAGCTGCTCGTGCGTCTTCATCGACCCGAACCAGGCCTTCGCCGAGCCGGGGTAGCCCGGCAGCAGTTCCACGACCGGGAACTTCTTGTTGCGGTAGGCCGGCTCGTTGTACTGCGGCGGCAGCCAGACGTAGACCTCGGCGTTCACGCCGGAGACCCGGCCCTTGAGCTGGGTGACGCGCACCCCGCCGGCCGCGTGCATGCCGGGTCCGTCGGCCGGCTCGAAGTTCTGCTTGACCTTGGGCAACCGTTTCAGCGCTATGCCGCCGGTGCCGTCGCGACCGAGGTCGGCGGCCTGCTGGACGTGGTTGCCGGTGCCGAACAGGTCGGCCCAGTTGTCGTACAGGTTGTTCTGGTTGTTGACCAGTACGAAGACCAGCGTGACGGCCGTGCCCTGGGCGAAGAGCAGCATCAGCACCCGGGCTGCGACGCGCAGGGGCTTGGGCCCCCGCATCCTCGACCACAGGACGAGCGGCAATATGACGGCGACCACGGAGAGCACGATGGTCGTGTAGAGGAACGGAGTCCCGGTGAGGCTCATGTCCCCATAGAGGGGAAACAGGGGCCCGGGGTTGTGGACGTGTCGGGACACTTACCTAGAAATTGCCGGAACCTCACCCGGCAGGGGGGCCTCGGCACCCGGCGGGTGGCCTCGGCCCATCCTGTCATCCGCCCGGCGGGATCATGTCATCTGCCCGCAACATCCAAAGCTACCGCTTAGTAATTTCCTGTTGTACCGTTCAGGCATGCCAGAAGCAGCTTCCGCACCCTCCCCGTCGCGGGCCGTGATCGGCGACAGCGAGTTCGACCGCGACACGGCGGTCACCCGGCGCGAGCCCGGGGTCTACGACATCGACCTCTCCGCCGGCTGGACCATCATCAACGCCGTCAACGGCGGCTATCTGCTGGCCGTGCTCGGCCGGGCCCTCGCGGACACCCTGCCGCACCCGGACCCGTTCACCATCTCCGCGCACTACCTGACCGCGTCCCAGCCGGGCCCGGCGGTCATCCGCACCGAGCCGGTCCGCACCGGCCGCACCCTCTCCACCGGCCAGGCCTCGCTCTTCCAGTACGACGACGAGGGCAACGAGGTCGAACGCATCCGCGTCCTCGCCTCCTACGGCGACCTCACCACCCTCCCCGACGACGTCCGTACGACGGCGACCCCGCCGGCCATCCCGCCGCTGGAGCAGTGCTTCGGCCCGGACGACTCGCCCGCCCCGATCCCGGGCAGCTCGGCCATCACCGACCGGCTGATGCTCAAGCTGGACCCTGCCACCCTCGGCTGGGCGCTCGGCGCACCCTCCGGCAAGGGTGAGATGCGGGCCTGGTTCGGCCTCGCCGACGGCCGCGACGCCGACCCGCTCTCCCTCCTCCTCGCGGTGGACGCCCTTCCGCCCACCGCCTTCGAGATCGGCCTCAAGGGCTGGGTGCCCACGGTCGAACTCACCGTCCACGTCCGCCACCGCCCGGCCCCCGGCCCGCTGCGCGTGTCGATCACCACGCGCAACCTGGCCGGCGGCTTCCTGGAGGAGGACGCGGAGGTCTGGGACAGCGAGGACCGCCTGGTCGCCCAGTCCCGCCAGCTCGCCCGAGCCCGACTCGCCTGACCGTCAGCCCCGGTCGAGGGGGCGGCGGCCCATCCAGGCCGCCAGCTGCTCGTAGACGCCCGCTCCTTCGGGTGCCTGGTGGCGGGCGTCGAAGGGCGTCTGCTCGTCGCGGGGGCGGGAGTCGGGCAGTACCTGGCGGGCGGTGGTGAGAGCGAACTCGGCCAGTTCCGGGTCGAGTTCCTCGCGGTGGCCGAGGGCTTCGGCGAGGTCCCAGGTGTGGGTGACGATCTCCATGACGTAGCCGGAGAGCGCCGCATGGCCGGGGACCTCGCCCCAGGGCACGCGCACCGGGCTCGTCATCCGCTCGTCGGCCTCCCAGGCCTTCAGGACGCGGACGCGCACCTCGTCGTAGGCGGCCGCCCAGCCGTCGTCCGCGACGCCCTCGGCGGAGGGGTGGATCGCGAGTCCGTCGCCGCCCTCGCCGACCACGGCGATCCGCCGGGTGCCGCCGACGATGTGGCTCAGCAGGGCCCGTACGTCGAACTCGGTACAGGGCGTGGGGCCGTCGAGCTGTTCCGGGCGCACCGTCTTGATGAGCGCGGCCGCCTGCTCGGTGGCGCGGGTGTAGACGGGACGCGGGTCGATGGTGTTCATGGGGTGCCTCTCTGTCGGTCGGTGCAGTGAGGCTCCCTCGATAACCTGACAGTTTCCGTCAGGATTTCGGCCCGGTGTCACCACCTGCTCGGGTCGGGCTCGGCCGAGCGGCCTGCGGCCGAGCCAGCCGGCCAGTCGCCCGTAGCTGTCGGCTCCTTCGGCGGCCCGCCCCGGAATCTCGCCCCACGGCACGCGCACCGGTGACGTCATCCGGTCGTCGCTCTCCCAGGCCTTCAGTACCCGTGGCCTGACCTCGTCGTACGCCGCCGCCCAGCGGTCGCCCTCGACGTCGTCGACGAAACAGCGGCACGGTCTGCCCGTCACCGTCGCCGTCGATTGCTCCGGCCACCCGCTCGGCGGGATCCTGTCGGCGTGAAGTCCGACCGGCTGCTGTCGATCCTGCTGCTCCTGCAGACCCGGGGCCGTGTCCCCGCACACGAACTCGCCGACCGGCTGGAGGTGTCGGTCCGCACCATCTACCGGGACATCGAGGCGCTGTCGGCCTCCGGCGTCCCCGTGTACGCCGAGCGCGGCCGGCACGGCGGCATCGAACTCCTCGCCGGATTCCGCACGGACGTCACCGGCCTCACCGCCGACGAGTCCCGCGCCCTGTTCATCCTGGCCGCCCAGGGCGCCCACGCCGCACTCGGTCTGGACGCGGCGCTCGGCTCGGCCCTGCGCAAGGTGATGGCGGCCCTGCCGGCCCCGCACCGGCCCGCCGCCGAGGTCACCAGCCGCCGCATCCTGGTCGACGCCACCCGCTGGCGCACCGGCCCGCAACAGGCCGTCGACCTGGAGGTGCTCCAGGACGCGGTGTTCCTCGACCGGCGGTTGAGGCTGCGCTACCGGCACAGTGGTGAGCGCGAGCCGCGCACGTACACCGTGGACCCCTACGGCCTGGTCGCCAAGGCCGGGGTCTGGTACCTGGTCGCCGACCGGCGCGGCGCGCCCCGGCTGTTCCGCGCCGACCGGGTGCGCTCGGCACGCCTGCTGGACGATCCGGTGCGGCGCCGGCCCGGTGTCGAACTCGCGGACGTCTGGGAGGTGTTGCGCCGCCAGGTGGAGGAGCGGCCGGAGGACGGGATCGACGTCACGGTACGGCTCCGGCGCGAGCGACTCGACATGTTCCAGCGCATGGCCGCCGCGCAGCTGGCCGAACTCCCCGACGACGACGGCGAGAGCGAGTGGGTCACGGCCCGGTTGTCGTACCCGGTGCTGCGCGCCGTGCGCCAACTGCTCGCGTTCTCCGACCAGGTGCAGATACTCGACCCGCCCGAGGCGCGCGCGGAGCTGCTGCGGGCGGTCGGTTCTGTCACGGCCTTGTACCAGGGGGATGGCCCGAGCGACGGGTGAAAGCCCAGGTGGGCGGGGGTACTTGGGGTGCGCTTTACCCGATCGACAGGCGAGGCACAGGGCGGGCCCAAGAACGCCCTAACCGCCGTTGGTTGAGTGCCCGCCTCAGGATTCCCTCATCTTCCGCGGAGCTGACTCCCATGAAGCGTGCACGCCTCGTCCCCGCCGTCGCCCTCCTGGCGCTGTCCCCGCTGCTGCTCACCGCGTGCGGTTCGGGCGACTCGTCCTCCTCGACCAGTGGCACCTCCGGCCAGCAGGCCTGCCAGGCGCCGTCCGGCATGCCGACCGGTGGCACGGGCCGCCGGCCCAGCGGGGCACCGTCCGGCGCGCCTTCGGGCGCCTCCACGGTCAAGCCGACCGGGTCGCCGTCGGCCCGGCCGAGCGGTGCGCCCTCGGGCATGCCGAGCGGCGCGCCCGGCGGCGGGCAGGGCGGTCCCGGTGGTGGGCAGGGCGCTGGGCAGGGTGGCGGCTGCGGCGGTCCGGGCGGTGGCCAGACCGGTGGGCAGGCTGGGGGACAGGCCCAGCAGGGCTGATCGGCGGGGCTGATCGATAGAGCCGATTTGCAGGGCTGATCTGTAGGGCCGTACGGCCGTACGACGGCAGGGGCGGTGCGCTCGGCGGGACGGGCGTGCCGCCCCTGCGCGTGTGCCGCGGCCGGTCAGTCCAGCCAGTGCCGGCGGCCGATGCTGATGAGCCGCATCTGCCGGGTGGCGATCTGGGCGACGCGCTCCCGCTCGTCCTCGGATCCCTCCAGCGTCTCCAGGAAGAGCGAGGCGGTGATGAGCATCTGGTCGACGTAGAGGTGCGCGAGCATCAGCAGGTCGTCGTCGCTCCAGCCCTCGGCCTGCGGGTCCTTGGCCAGCTCGGCCTTCACCTCCTCGGCGAACCGGGCCAGTTGGGACTGGATGGCCTCGCGCACGGGCTGGACCCCGCCGTGCCGCTCGCGGGCGATGAAACGGACGTGGGCGGGATGGGTGTCCACGTGGTGCGCGATCAACTCGATCGCGCGCGTGATGCGTTCCTCGCTGTCGCCCGCCGTGGACACCGTCGTCCGCACCATCGGGTGCAGGCTGCCGAGAGCCTCGTCGACCAGGGCGACGCCGAGGTCGGCGGTGGAGCGGAAGTGCCGGTAGAAGGCGGTCGGGGCGACACCGACGGCGCGGGTGACCTCGCGCAGACCGAGGCTGCTCAGGCTCTGCTCCTCCAGCAGCGCGAGCGCCGCGTCCAGGAAAGCCTGCCGGGTCTTCTGCTTCTGGGCCTGCCGGATGCCGAGGGTGTGACTCATGTCATCCAGTTAACAACTGTTCTCTGGAATTGGAAAGCCGCGGGGCGCGCTAGACTCGAAGTCAGTGAACAAGTGTTACTACAACTGTTCACCGAAACTTCACAGGGGTCAAACCCAAGGCATCCCGGAGGGGGGATCTGATCCCATGCTGTTCCTCGTTGTCGCACTCATGCTGTTCGGCGTCGTGCTGGGCACCGTCGCTCACGCACCGCTGACCGTCACCGTCGCCGGTGCCGCTGTCATCGCCGCCTGGCTCGCCGTCTTCGCGATCCGCGAGCGCCACGGCCGCCGTCGCGGCACCTCGGCCAACTGACCTTCCGGAACGACTTCCAGGAGCTGAGCACCATGCAACTCACCGCACCGGCCACCGGCCGCACCGACACCCGCTCGCAGGCGCGGGACGCCGACGGGATGGCCGTGGCGTCCTTCATCCTCGGCCTGCTCGGCCTGCTCGTCCTCAACATCTTCCTCGGCCCGATCGCCATCGCCCTGGCCGCCGTCGCCCTCTGGCGCGGCACGAACCGCCGCGGCCGCGCCTACCTCGGCCTGACCCTGGGCGTGGCGGACCTGGCGGTCCTGGTGATCGCGATGGAGATGTCCCACACGGTTTCGTGGAGCCTGTGACCAACAGCCGAGAGCCCCGAGGACGACGGGGCACGGCTGTACTGCCGCCACTGCCGGGCGCGCCGCCACCGACCCCAGCCGCAGCACAGGCAAGGCGCACGGCCGTACCCAACCTCGAGCAAGGTCGATGAACAGGGCGCCGTAGAATCGGCTCACCATGGCTTACCTCGACCACGCCGCCACGACCCCGATGCTCCCGGAGGCGGCAGAGGCCCTGACCGCCCAGCTGAGCATCACCGGCAACGCGTCCTCCCTGCACGCCTCCGGCCGCCGGGCCCGCCGCACGGTCGAGGAGTCCCGCGAAACCCTTGCCGAGGCACTGGGCGCCCGCCCCAGCGAGGTCGTCCTCACCTCGGGCGGCACCGAGGCCGACAACCTCGCGGTGAAGGGCCTGTACTGGTCCCGCCGCGACGCCGACCCGGCCCGCACCCGCGTCCTGGCCAGCCCCGTCGAGCACCACGCCGTACTCGACGCGGTGCACTGGCTCGGCGAACACGAGGGCGCCACCGTCGAATACCTCCCCGTCGACTCCCACGGCCGCGTCCACCCCGAGGTGCTGCGCGAGGCCATCGCCCGCAACCCCGACGACGTCGCCCTGGCCACCGTGATGTGGGCCAACAACGAGATCGGCACCGTCATGCCGGTCCGCGAACTCGCCGACGTCGCGGGCGAGTTCGGCGTCCCCCTGCACGCCGACGCGGTCCAGGCCTTCGGTCAGCTCCCGGTCGACTTCGGCACCTCCGGCCTCGCCGCGATGACGGTGTCGGCCCACAAGATCGGTGGCCCGTACGGCATCGGCGCGCTGCTCCTCGGCCGCGAGTACACCCCCGTACCCGTCCTGCACGGCGGTGGCCAGGAGCGCCACGTCCGCTCCGGCACCCTCGACGTCCCCGCCGTCGCCTCCTTCGCGGTGGCCGCCCGCGTGGCCGCCGAGCAGCGAGAGTGGTTCGGGCGCGAGATCGGCGCCCTGCGGGACCAGCTGATCGACGCCGTCCGCACGGCGGTGCCGGACGCCATCCTCGGCGGCGACCCGGCACCCGAGGGCCGCCTCCCGGCCAACGCCCACTTCACCTTCCCCGGCTGCGAGGGCGACTCCCTGCTGCTCCTGCTGGACGCCCAGGGCATCGAGTGCTCCACCGGCTCCGCCTGCACCGCGGGCGTCGCCCAGCCCAGCCACGTCCTGCTCGCCACCGGCACCGACCCGGACCTGGCCCGCGGCACCCTGCGCTTCTCCCTCGGCCACACCTCCACGGACGCGGACGTCGAGGCCCTCGCGAAGGCGATCGGTCCGGCGGTGGAGCGGGCCCGGGCGGCGGGGCTGACGTAGGGCCTGTGCGCGGGGTTGACGTAGGCCCGGGGTGGGGCGCGCTTCAGGCCCGGTGGGGCGCGCCTCAGGCCCGCGCCCGCCGCACCAGCCCCAGATAGCGGTCCCAGTCCCAGTGGCGCCCGGGGTCCGTGTGGTCCGTCCCCGGCACCTCCACGTGCCCGATGACGTGCTCCCGGTCGACGGGTATGCCGTAGCGCCCGCATATCGCGGCCGTGAGCCGCGCCGAGGCCGCGTACATCGCGTCCGTGAAGGAGGAGGGGTCCTCCACGAAGCCCTCGTGCTCGATGCCGACGCTGCGCTCGTTGTACTCCCGGTTGCCCGCGTGGAAGGCCACGTCCAGCTCGCGGATCAGCTGGGTGATGCGGCCGTCCTTGCGCACGATGTAGTGCGCCGCGGCGCCGTGCGCGGGGTCCTGGAAGACCTTCACCGCCGACGCGTACCCGCCCTGCGTGACATGGATGACCACCCGGTCGATCCGGTAGTCGTCCGGCCGGTCCGCCCGCCGGTAGTTCGCCGGTGAGGCCGCCACCCAGCGCGCGCCCCGGAAGTCGACGGCCCCGGCCACCCGCGGCTTCTCCACCCCGGGCAGCCGCCACCACAGACGGGACAGCTCGTCGCGGGCCAGCACGGCCGTGCCCACGGCGGCCGCGGCCCCGCCGATGAGCAGGGCCCGCCGCCCCAGCCGCCGGTCCCCGTCCTTCGCCGCCGCCTCGGTCGTCCCCTCGGTGGTCTCACTCGTCGCCCCCATGTGATCGTCAACGGATATCCGGCGGCCCCGGTTCCCGCGCCCCCGTACTCTGGAAGGGCTATGACTGACACCCCGCAGCGCCCCCGCCCCCTCCGCGTCCTCGCCGCCATGTCCGGCGGGGTCGACTCCGCCGTCGCCGCCGCGCGGGCCGCGGAAGCCGGCCACGACGTCACCGGCGTCCATCTCGCGCTCTCCGCGAACCCCCAGTCCTTCCGCACCGGCGCGCGGGGCTGTTGCACCATCGAGGACTCGCGCGACGCCCGCCGCGCCGCCGACGTCATCGGCATCCCGTTCTATGTGTGGGACCTCGCCGACCGCTTCCGCGAGGACGTCGTCGAGGACTTCATCGCCGAGTACGAGGCCGGCCGCACCCCCAACCCCTGCCTGCGCTGCAACGAGAAGATCAAGTTCGCCGCGCTGCTGGACAAGGCGCTGGCCCTCGGCTTCGACGCCGTCTGCACCGGTCACTACGCGAAGGTGATCGTGGGCGAGGACGGCTCCCGTGAGCTGCACCGCGCCTCCGACATGGCCAAGGACCAGTCGTACGTGCTCGGGGTCCTGGACGACAAGCAGCTCGCCCACGCGATGTTCCCGCTCGGCGACACGGTCACCACCAAGGAGGAGATCCGCGCGGAGGCCGAGCGCCGGGGTCTGGCGGTCGCCAAGAAGCCCGACTCGCACGACATCTGCTTCATCGCCGACGGCGACACCCAGGGCTTCCTGGCCTCCCGCCTCGGCAAGGCGGAGGGCGACATCGTCGACGAGTCCGGCGCCACGGTGGGCACGCACGAGGGCGCGTACGGCTTCACCATCGGCCAGCGCAAGGGGCTGCGCATCGGGACCCCGGCCGCCGACGGCAAGCCGCGCTACGTCCTCGACATCTCCCCGGTGACCAACACGGTGACCGTCGGCCCGGCCGCCGCCCTGGATGTCACCGCGCTGACGGCGATCAGGCCCCGCTGGTGCGGCACCGCCCCGACCGGCCCCGGCACCTACACCGCCCAGCTGCGCGCCCACGGCGGCGAGACCGAGGTCACCGCGGAACTGGTCGACGGCGAACTGCGCGTCAGCTTCACCGAGCCGGTCCGCGGCGTCGCCCCGGGCCAGGCGATCGTGCTGTACGACAACACACGCGTGGTGGGCTCGGCCACGATCGCGTCGACCACGCGCGCGGCCGCAGCGGCGGTGTGACCGGCCCGCTCAGCGGGTGAGGAAGTCGGCCAGCACCGGGCCGAGGACCTCCGGTTCCACCATGTGGGTCTGACCCTCCAGCACGCGGTACGTGCCCTCGGGCACCGCCTCCGCGAGCGCGCGGTTCGCCCCGAGCATCCACTCGGGGCTCGCCCCGCCCGCGGCCACGAGGACGGGCACGGAGATCGCGGCAAGCCGCGCGCGCGGCAGCAGGCCGTCGCCCATGACCGCGTCGTCGTACGCCAGGCTCGGCGCGACGGCCTCCATACCGGCCCACATCGGCGACTGGCGGGCCCCCTGGATCATCTCCTCGCCGAGGCCCGTCAGCCGCAGGAACAGCTCCACGGCGTCCCCGCGCCGCCCCTCCGCGAGCGTCTTGTTCAGCTGCTCCTTGTACGTGGCCTCCCGCTCGGCGCCGCCCGCCAGGAAGTCCGCGAACGGCACCTCGTACACGGCCGCCCGGCGCACCGGCAGGCCGCTCGCCGCCGCCTCCAGCACCAGCGCACCGCCCGAGGAGACCCCGAACAACGCCGCCGCACCGCCCACCGCCTCGATCAGCGCGGCCAGGTCCTCGACCTCGCGCTCCACCGCGTACGGCTCGGTGTCACCGCTCTCGCCGCGACCCCGGCGGTCGTAGACGACGGCCGTGCAGCGGTCCGCGAGCCGGTGCGCCAGGGGCGTCACGGTGCCGCCGGTGGACATCGCGCCGCTCACCAGGATCACCGTCGGCCCCTGGCCGATCACTCCGTACGCGAGGGAGGTGCCGTCGCGGGAAGTCGTCATCTTGTCCATGCCGGTGCAGACTGCCGTACGGCATGGAATTCAGCGGTCACGACACGTCGGCCTCGTAGAAGCAGTAGTGGTCCCTGATCTCCGCCACGTCCGGCTTCGGGTCCGGGTACGCCCAGACCAGGTCGGGCGCGTCCGGCAGCGACCAGTAGGACGCGGTGCCCTTGAAGGGGCAGACGGTGTGGGTGTCGGAGGGCGTGAGCAGGTCCAGGCGGACGTCCTCGGCGGGTATGTAGTACCGCACCGGAGAGCCCGTCTCGCGCAGTACGAGGGGACGGTCGGTCTCCGCGAGCACCTGGTCGCCGTGCACCACGCGCACGTGCTGCTCGCCTCGTTCGATGGTGATCGTGTGTCCTGTGGTCATGTAGGAACAGCGCGCGAGGGCCCGTACTTCTTCCCGCGTACGGTGGGGGACATGAACATCTGCGTCTTCCTCTCCGCGGCCGATCTCGACGAGCGTTACACGCGCCCCGCGCGCGAGTTCGCGGAACTGCTCGGCAAGGGCGGGCACACCCTGGTCTGGGGCGGCTCCAACGTCGGTCTGATGAAGGTGGTCGCCGACGGGGTGCACGAGGCCGGCGGCAGGCTGCTCGGCGTCTCGGTCGAGTTCCTGTCGGCGAAGGCTTGGCCCGGCGCCGACGAGATGCTCATCGCGGCCGACCTCGCCGAACGCAAGAAGCTGCTCCTGGAGAAGGCCGACGCCGTGGTGATCATGGTGGGCGGCACCGGAACGCTCGACGAGGCCACCGAGATCCTCGAACTCAAGAAGCACGGCCACACCGAGAAGCCGGTCGTGCTGCTGAACACGGCCGGCTTCTACGACGGCCTGCGCGAACAGTTCCGCCGCATGGAGGAGGAGGGCTTCCTGCCCCGCCCGCTGTCCGACCTGGTGTTCTTCGCCGAGGAGCCGGCGGCCGCGCTGGCCTACCTGGAGGAGTCGTACGGCGCCCGGTGATGCGAGCATGGCGGGCATGGCTACTCATGTGATCACCGGGGCCGGTTCCGGCATCGGCGCGGCCGTCGCCCGCCGTCTGCACGCGCGCGGGGACGAAGTCGTCCTGCACGCGCGCGACGCGGGCCGCGCGAAGGAGCTGGCCGCCGAGTTCCCCGGGGCGCGCACCCTGGTGGGCGACCTGGCCGACCCCGACAAGCTCTCCTGGGCCTTCTCCCATCAGTCGCTCCCGGACCGGGTCGACTCGCTGCTGCACATCGCCGGAGTCGTGGACCTCGGCGAGGTCGGCGAGCTGACCCCCAAGTCCTGGCGTCACCAGCTCAACGTCAACCTGATCGCCCCCGCCGAGCTGACCCGGCACTTCCTGCCCCAGCTCCGCGCCGCCCGCGGCCACGTGATCTTCGTCAACTCCGGTGCCGGACTCAACGCATCGGCCGGCTGGTCCGCGTACGCCGCCTCCAAGCACGGTCTGAAGGCCCTCGCCGACTCCCTGCGCCACGAGGAGCACGGCAACGGCGTCCGCGTCACCTCCGTCTACCCCGGCCGCACGGCCAGCCCCATGCAGGCCAAGGTCCACCAGCAGGAGGGCAAGGACTACGACCCCGCCCAGTGGATCGACCCCGAGTCGGTAGCGACGACGATCCTGATGTCCCTGGACCTCCCGAGGGACGCGGAGGTGAACGACCTGACGGTGCGACCGGGGCGCTGAGCCCCCTGGTGCGTCGGCATACCCTGCCGAGGTGAGTGAGAACAGCGAGTTCAGGTTCCCGGGCGCCACCGGTGTCGGCTCCCTGCCCGGCGGGGACGCCCGGGAGGCCGCCAAGACCGCCACCGGCAGCTTCGAGGACTTCCCGTTTCTGCCCGAGCTGCCCGCCCGCGGCCCCGGCGCCGACATGATCGGCCGCACTGCCGGGATGCTCGTCGAGCTGTACGCGCGCGTGGAGCCCAGCGGCTGGCGCATCGGCGACCGGCCCGGCCGCGACACCAAGCGGGCCCGGTCCTGGCTGGGCGAGGACCTCGACGCCCTGGAGGAGTTCACCCAGGGGTACGAGGGCGACCTCAAGGTGCAGGCGGTCGGGCCGTGGACGCTGGCCGCCGCCCTGGAGCTGAGGAACGGCGAGTCCGCCCTGTCGGACCCCGGCGCCTGCCGCGACCTCGCCGGCTCGCTGGCGGAGGGCCTGCGGCTGCACCTCGCCGAGGTACGGCGCCGCATCCCGGGTGCCCGGCTCGTCCTCCAGCTCGACGAGCCCTCCCTCACCGCCGTACTGCGCGGACAGGTCCGCACCGCCAGCGGCTACCGCACGCACCGGGCCGTGGACCGGCAGATCGTGGAGGCGACCCTGAGGGACGTCATCGGCGTGCACGGCGACGAACCCGTCGTGGTCCACTCCTGCGCGCCCGACGTCCCGTTCGCCCTGCTGTGCAGGGCCGGCGCGGCCGCCCTCTCCTTCGACTTCTCGCTCCTCACCGAACGTGACGACGACGCCATCGGCGAGGCCGTGGAAGGCGGCACCCGGCTGTTCGCAGGTGTCGTGCCCGGCACGGACGGCCCATTGTCAGACCCTGCCGGTAGCGTCATGGGTGTCAGGACGCTGTGGCGCAGGCTGGGGCTGCATCCGGGGCTGCTCGCGGAGGCGGTCACGGTCACCCCCGCATGCGGTCTCGCGGGCGCTTCTCCCGCCTACGCACGCCAGGTGCTCGCCCACTGCGTCCGGGCGGCGAGATCACTCGCGGACAACCCAGAGTAACGGGAGGACAACACGGTGGCCGGCGACAAGCAAGCGGAGACGACGGCGGTGCCCGCCGAGGCCCGCGAGAAGCACGCCCAGCTCGCGGAGCAGGTCGAGGAGCACCGCTTCCGGTACTACGTGAAGGACGCTCCCGTCATCAGCGACGCGGAGTTCGACAAGCTCCTGAAGACTCTGGAGGCGCTGGAGGAGCAGTATCCGGAGCTGCGCACCCCGGACTCGCCGACCCAGAAGGTCGCGGGGTCGTACGCGACGGAGTTCACGGCGGTCGAGCACCGCGAGCGGATGATGTCCCTGGACAACACCTTCAACGACGACGAGCTGGCCGCCTGGGCCGACCGCATCGCGCGCGAGCTGGGCGAGCAGGAGTACCACTTCCTGTGCGAGCTGAAGGTGGACGGCCTCGCCGTCAACCTCACCTACGAACACGGCCGCCTCACGCGCGCGGCCACCCGCGGCGACGGCCGCACCGGCGAGGACATCACCCCGAACGTCCGGACGATCACGGAGATCCCGGACCGCCTCCAGGGCGACGACGTCCCCGACCTCGTGGAGATCCGCGGCGAGGTCTACTTCCCGATGGAGAAGTTCGAGGAGCTGAACGCCCGTCTGGTCGCGGCCGGCGACAAGCCCTTCGCCAACCCCCGCAACGCCGCGGCCGGTTCGCTGCGCCAGAAGGACCCGCGGGTGACCGCCACCCGTCCGCTGCACATGGTCGTCCACGGCATCGGCGCCCTGGAGGGCTTCACGGGCATGACCCGTCTCTCCCAGGCCTACGACCTGCTGAAGACCTGGGGCCTGCCCACCTCCCGGCACAACCGGGTGGTCGACGACCTCGACGGCGTCCGCGCGTTCATCGCCCACTACGGCGAGAACCGCCACTCCGTGGAGCACGAGATCGACGGCGTCGTCGTCAAGGTGGACGAGATCCGCCTGCAGGGCCGCCTCGGCTCCACCGCGCGTGCCCCGCGCTGGGCGATCGCGTACAAGTACGCGCCGGAAGAGGTCAACACCAAGCTCATCGACATCAAGGTGGGCGTCGGCCGCACCGGCCGCGTCACGCCGTACGCGCAGGTCGAGCCGGTCACGGTCGCGGGCAGCGAGGTCGAGTTCGCCACCCTGCACAACCAGGAGGTCGTCAAGGCCAAGGGCGTGCTCATCGGCGACACCGTGGTGATCCGCAAGGCCGGCGACGTCATCCCGGAGATCCTCGGCCCGGTGGTCGACCTGCGGGACGGCGCCGAGCGGGAGTTCGTGATGCCGAGCGAGTGCCCCGAGTGCGGGACGCCGCTGCGGCCCATGAAGGAGGGCGACATCGACCTCCGCTGCCCCAACGCGCGTACCTGCCCGGCCCAGTTGCGCGAGCGTGTCTCCTACCTCGCCGGTCGTGAGTGCCTGGACATCGAGCACTTCGGCCAGGTGGCCGCCGCCGCGCTGACCCGCCCGCTGGAGCCGGCCGACCCGCCGCTGGTGGACGAGGGCGACCTGTTCGACCTGACGGTGGAGAAGCTGCTGCCCATCAAGGCCTATGTCCTCGACGCGGACAGCGGCCTGCCCAAACGGGATCCCAAGACGGGCGAGGAGAAGGTCGTCACGGTCTTCGCCAACCAGAAGGGCGAGCCGAAGAAGAACACCCTCGCGCTGCTGGAGAACATCGAGGCGGCCAAGACCCGTCCGCTCGCCCGCTTCCTGAACGGGCTCTCCATCCGACACGTCGGGCCGGTGGCGGCGGAGGCGCTGGCCCGTGCCTTCGGTTCGATCGAACGGATCGAGGCGGCCACCGAGGAGGAGCTGAAGGACACCGACGGCGTCGGTCCGATCGTGGCCGCCGCCCTCAAGGAGTGGTTCGCCGAGGACTGGCACCGCGAGATCGTCCGAAAGTGGAAGGCGGCCGGGGTGCCGCTGGAGGACGAGTCCGCCGGCGAGGACGAGGGGCCGCGCCCGCTGGAGGGTCTCACCGTCGTCGTGACCGGCACGCTGGAGAACTTCACCCGGGACGGCGCCAAGGAGGCGCTGCAGAGCCGCGGCGCGAAGGTGACCGGTTCGGTGTCGAAGAAGACCTCGTTCGTGGTCGTGGGTGAGAACCCGGGATCGAAGTACGACAAGGCCATGCAGCTCAAGGTTCCGGTTCTGAACGAGGACGGTTTCGGCGTCCTGTTGGAGCAGGGCCCCGAGGCGGCGGCGGAAGTCGCACTTCCGACCGGGGAGTAGCGGTTGAAGGCCACCCGTTCGGCGCATATCAGTTGCATACGGGTGGCCCGGGCGCATTCGGGCAACCGTCGACGACCGCTGCCCGAGGAAGCCTTCTGCGGCCTACTGTTGAGGTGTGCGCCTGCCGTGCCCAACTGCGGTTGGGGCATCCCCCTGCCCGCCGAGGGCACGGGGAAGGTTTCTTCAACGCGGAGCCGCTGATGGTTGTCGGGCATCGGGCCGCGTGGCGTGGGCACCGCCGGCTGTGAGAGGGACGGGAATGGAACCGACCGAGAGCGCCGCCCCGGACTCACGGCTGCGCCTGCGCCGCCGCGCGGGCGCGTGGCGGGGGATCCGGTGGACCGGGTGGGGCGCCGAGCGCACGGGCACCCCGGCGCGCCCTGCCGGACCGGGCACCGCGACCGAGGCACACACACCGATCCCGCTGGCCATCGAGCCCGCCCCCGTGCTGCCCGGCACCGACCCCGAACGGCACCTGTCCTGGCCCGCGCTGCCCGCGGGCCTCGTGGCAGCCGCCGGGTTCGCCCTGGGCGCGGGCTTCTACCGCGCCTTCAGCGGCAACCACGCGCTCTTCCCGGGCGGCACGCTCGGCTGGTCGCTGGCCGTGCTCACCGGCACCATCGTCGGCCACCTCGTGATGCTCGGCCGCGCCCGCTGGTGGGGCGGCACCGGCTCCGGCGCGGCCCTCACCCTCGCCGTCCTGCTGCTGTACGGCTGGGTGCCCGCCGGGATGGTCAGCCTCACCGTCGTCGTCCTGGTGGGCATAGCCAGGCGGCACCGCTGGCGGCAGGGCGTGCTGCACGGCGCGGTGGACATCCTCGGGATCAGCGCCGGCGCCCTGGTGCTCGGCTCCTTCGGGCGCGTGCCGACCGTCGAGGACCCCTGGAGTCCCGACAGCTGGAGCGTCACCACCGCACCCGAGGTGGTGCTCGTCGCCGCCGCCTATCTCGCGGTCAGCCGCGGCCTGCTGTGGTACCTGCACGCGCCGCGTGGTGGCGGACTGCCCACCGTCGCCCGCACCGCCCTGGTCAGACAGGGTCTGGTCGCCGTCGCGCTGCTCGGCATCGCCCCGCTGGTGTGCGTGGTCGCCGACGCTCAGCCGATCCTGCTCCCGCTCTTCGCCATCCCGCTGATAGCTCTCGACTCCACGCTGTGGATGGCCCGGGCCCGCGCCGAGGAGCAGCTGCGCGACCCGCTCACCGGACTGCCCAACCGGCAGTGGCTGCAGGAGCGGATATGGACCGCCCTCGACGACGCCGAGCGCATCGGCGCTCGCGCCGCCCTCATGCTGATCGACCTCGATCGTTTCCGGTCGGTGAACGACACCCTCGGTCATCTCGCCGGTGACCGGCTGCTGCTGCAGATAGCCGAACGGCTCCGGATCGCCCTGCCGCGCGGCGCGGAGGCCGCCCGGCTCGGCGGCGACGAGTTCGCCGTCTTACTGCCGGTCGCCGACTCCACCACGTCGGCCACGCGCATCGCCCGCGGCCTCGTCGCCGCCCTCAGCTCCCCGCTCGACCTCGACGGGCTCACCCTCGTCCTGGAGGCCAGCGCCGGCGTCGCCGTCTTCCCGGACCACGCGCTGGACGCCGAGGGGCTGCTGCGGCGGGCCGACGTGGCGATGTACCAGGCGAAGCGGGACCGTACGGGCGTCGAGGTCTACGAGTCCAAGCGGGACTCCAACACCCCCGACCGGCTGGGCCTGCTCGGCGATCTGCGCCGGGCGCTGGACGCGCACGAGGTGCAGCTGCACTACCAGCCGAAGGTCCGCTTCGACGGACAGGTCGCCGGCCTGGAGGCGCTGGTGCGGTGGGTGCATCCCGAGCGCGGGAAGGTGCCGCCGGACGAGTTCATAGCGATCGCCGAGTCCTCGGGGCTGATGCCCCATCTGACGGAGTACGTGCTGGAGACCGCGCTCGCGCAGGTCGCCCGGTGGCGGGCCCAAGGGCTGCGGGTGCCGGTGGCCGTGAACGTCTCCCCGCGCGACGTCCACACGCCCGGCTTCGCGGGCTCCGTCGCCGCCCGGCTGGCCCGGCACGGGGTCCCCGCGGGGGCGCTCCAGCTGGAGATAACCGAGCATGTGCTGCTGGAGGACCCGCAGCGGGCCGCCGACACCCTCGCCGGGCTCACCGGACACGGCGTGAAGATGTCCCTGGACGACTTCGGCACCGGGTACTCCTCGCTGGTGCATCTGCGGCGGCTGCCGGTGAGCGAGCTGAAGATCGACCGGTCCTTCGTGGCCCGGCTGGCCGTGGACACCGAGGACGCGGAGATCGTGCGCTGCACGGTCGACTTGGCGCACTCGCTGGGGCTGCTGGTCGTCGCCGAGGGGGTGGAGGACGACGAGACCTGGGAGCGGCTGCGGGATCTCGGGTGTGACGCCGTGCAGGGGTGGCTGGTCGCCGCGGCGATGCCGCCGGAGGAGACGACGGCGTGGCTGCTGGCGCGGGGGTCTCGTGGCTGGCAGCGACCGCGGGCGGCTCTGCCGGCTGCCGAGTAACTTTTCCCACCCCGCCCGCCCGTTCAACCGGGCTGGATGGCTGCCGTCTCCGGTGGGGGCTGATCGCCGTCGGCGGCTGCGGGTGGCGCGGTCGTCGCCCGCCATGTGCCCGTTCAACCTGGCTGGAGCGGTGACCTTTCCCGCAGGGCTGATCGCCGTCGGCGGCTGAAGCTGTTCAGCCGCCTGCGAAGTGGCCGATCAGCAACGCCAACCGCCTCTCGTGCGCCTCCGCCGGCAGTCGTCCGCTGCGCATCAGCGTCACCAGGCCGTGCAGCCCCGCCCAGAACGTCTCCGTGAGGAGGCCGGGGTCGTCGCCCTCGGCTGCGATCGGCTCGACCGCGTGGAGCAGTTCGCCGAAGGCCTCGCGCAGGGGGGCCGGGGCCTCGGGCGTGGCGAACGGCAGGTCCACCAGGTGGGTGAACATCGCGTCGTAGAGGGCCGGCCGACGCTGGGCGAAGGACGTGTACGTCTCCGCCACCGCCGCCAGTGACTCCCGCACGCTCCGCGCCTTCGCGCGCGCGGCCCCCAGCTCGGCTGCCAGGTCCGCGCAGCCCTGCACCGCGACCGCCGCCATGATCGCGTCCTTGCCCTTGAAGTGGCTGTAGAGGACCGGCTGGCTGTACTCGATCTCGGCGGCCAGCCGGCGCGTGGTCACCGCGTCCCAGCCCTCCGCCTCCGCCAGTTCCCGCGCGGCCGTCACGATCAGCCGCTCGCGTTCCGCTCGTTCGCGCTCCCGGCGCGTCTGGATCGTCATGACCGTGATTCTAGCATCGCTAGCCTTTCTGTCGGCGCTCTGATAGCTTCGCTCTTGTCCCTAGCGCTGCTAGCGAGGAGAAGAGACATGACCGTCACCGCGTACACCCTGGCCGTCGTACTCGACCTGTTCTGCGTGTTCCTCGGGTACCGGTTCCTGTTCCAGCCCGCCTCCGCCGCGGCCGGCTACGGCGTCCCCGCCCGGCCGGACGGCGACGCCGGCGCCTACCTCTCGGTCAAGGGCCTCCGGGACGGCGCCTTCGGCCTCGTGGGTCTGGCCCTGCTGGCCTTCGTCGGCGCGCAGGCCGAGGCCTGGTTCATGGTCTGCGTGGCCCTTGTCCCGCTCGGCGACACGCTGATAGTCCTGCGCAACGGCGGTACGAAGGCCGTCGCCTTCGGGATCCACTTCGCCACCGCGGTCGTTGTGCTGATCAGTGCCGGACTGCTCTTCGCGGTCTGAGGACGTACGTCCACGTCATCAACAGGGGGTTCGGAAATGTCGTTGTTCGTACCGAAGTTCGATGAGTCCGTGATCGTGCGGGACGCCGAGGCCGAGGTGGTCGGCGGCGCCCCGGTCGGGGTCAAGCTGCTGGCCGACAGCAGCGCCAGCGGCGGCGCGCTGTCCACCGTGCGCGTCACCCTCGGGGAGGGGGCCGACGGCGCCAGGCCGCACCTGCACCACAACTCCGCCGAGATGTTCTACCTGCTCGACGGCGCCGCCGAGCTGCTCTCCGGCGACGACATCGTCACCGCCGAGCGCGGCGACCTGGTCATCGTCCCGCCCGGCAAGCCGCACGCCTTCGCCGCCGTGCCGGGCAGCACCGCGGACATCCTGATCGTGATCACCCCGGGCGTGGAGCGCTTCGAGTACTTCCGCCACCTCCAGCGCCTGCGCCTCGGCGAGGCGACCCTGGAAAGCCTCCTCGAAGCGCAGGAGCTGTACGACAACCACTACCTCCAGAGCGTGGCCTGGGAGGGGCGCCGCTGACCTCGTCGGACGAGGCCCCGGCAAACCGTTTCACGGGCACGGGCCCCCGCCCCATAGGATTGGGGCTAGTCGTCCCATTCCCGTCTGTCGCGCGACCCCTGGCACGCACGCTCGCCGCGTTGCCGAATCGTCCACGTGGCTCCGCCACGAGGACGCTCCGGCGCCTTGCGATCGCACGCGCCAGACGCCGCGCGACCCGCCCTTCGGGCGGACGACGGGAATGGGACGACTAGCCCCAGCCCCAAACCACACACACTCACCCCAGAGGATCGCTGCATGCCTGGCATCACGCGCGAGGAGGTCGCCCACCTCGCCCGGCTGGCGCGTCTGGAGCTGAAGCCCGAAGAACTCGATCACTTCGCAGGCCAGCTTGACGACATCATCGGCGCGGTCGCCCGCGTCAGCGAGGTCGCCGACCAAGACGTACCGCCGACCTCTCACCCGCTCCCGCTGACGAACGTCATGCGGGCGGACGAGGTCCGTCCGTCGCTCACCCCCGAGCAGGCGCTCTCCGGCGCCCCGGCCCAGGAGCAGCAGCGTTTCAAGGTGCCGCAGATCCTGGGGGAGGACTGATCCCATGACGGACATCATCAAGCTCACTGCGGCCCAGACCGCCGAGAAGATCGCCTCCGGCGAGCTGACGGCCGTCGAGGTCACCGAGGCCCACCTCGCCCGCATCGAGGCCGTGGACGAGAAGGTCCACGCCTTCCTGCACGTCGACCGCGAGGGCGCGCTCGCGCAGGCCCGTGCCGTGGACGAGAAGCGCGCCCGCGGCGAGAAGCTCGGCCCGCTGGCCGGCGTCCCGCTCGCGCTCAAGGACATCTTCACCACCGAGGGCGTGCCCACGACCGTCGGCTCGAAGATCCTCGAGGGCTGGATCCCGCCGTACGACGCGACGCTGACCAAGAAGCTGAAGGCCGCCGACGTCGTCATCCTCGGCAAGACCAACATGGACGAGTTCGCCATGGGGTCCTCCACCGAGAACAGCGCCTACGGCCCGACCGGCAACCCCTGGGACCTCACCAAGATCCCCGGTGGCTCCGGTGGCGGTTCCTCCGCCGCGCTCGCCTCCTTCCAGGCCCCGCTCGCCATCGGCACCGACACCGGCGGCTCCATCCGCCAGCCGGCCGCCGTCACCGGCACCGTCGGCGTGAAGCCGACGTACGGCGCGGTCTCCCGCTTCGGCATGGTGGCGTTCTCGTCCTCCCTCGACCAGGGCGGCCCCTGCGCCCGCACGGTCCTGGACGCGGCCCTCCTGCACGAGGTCATCGCCGGCCACGACCCGCTCGACTCCACCTCCATCGACGCCCCGGTCCCGCCGGTGGTCGAGGCCGCGCGCAACGGCAGCGTCGAGGGCATGCGGGTCGGCGTGGTCAAGCAGTTCCGCGGCGAGGGCTACCAGGCCGGTGTGCTCCAGCGCTTCGACGAGTCGGTCGCGCTGCTCAGGGAGCTGGGCGCCGAGATCGTCGAGCTGGACTGCCCGTCCTTCGACCTCGCGCTGTCGGCGTACTACCTGATCGCCCCGTCCGAGTGCTCCTCCAACCTCGCCCGCTTCGACGGCCTGCGCTACGGCCTGCGGACCGGCGACGACGGCAGCCACTCGGCCGAGGAGGTCACCTCCCTCACCCGTGAGGCGGGCTTCGGCCCCGAGGTCAAGCGCCGCATCATGCTCGGCACGTACGCGCTGTCGAGCGGCTACTACGACGCCTACTACGGCTCCGCGCAGAAGGTCCGCACGCTCATCACGCGCGACTTCGAGAAGGCCTTCGAGCAGGTCGACGTGATCGTCTCCCCGACGACGCCGACCACCGCCTTCGCGATCGGCGAGCGCGTGGACGACCCGATGGCGATGTACCTGGCCGACCTGTGCACCATCCCGACCAACCTGGCGGGCAACGCGGCCATGTCGCTGCCCTGCGGCCTCGCCCCGGAGGACAACCTCCCGGTGGGCCTGCAGATCATCGCCCCGGCGCTCAAGGACGACCGGCTGTACAAGGTCGGCGCCGCCGTAGAGGCCGCCTTCGTGGAAAAGTGGGGGCACCCGCTCCTCGAGGAGGCTCCGTCGCTGTGAGTGCACTGAACAAGGCCAAGGGCTTCAAGAAGTCGAAGTCCGGCACGTACCTGTCGATGGCCGGGACCGCGTTCGGCGCGATCGGTGTGGCCAAGCAGATCAAGAAGGCGCGCGCCGAGCACGACACACTGCGGCTCATCGACGCCACCGTGTCCGCCGTCGCGATCGTCACCGGCCTCGCCATCCTCTACCGCGAGCTGAAGCGGCTGGGCGACGACGACGTCCTGCTGGGCTGAGAGGGAAGTTTTCACCGTGACCACCACGACCGACCTGGTGTCGTACGAGGACGCGCTGGCGTCGTACGACCCCGTCATGGGCCTTGAGGTCCATGTCGAACTCGGCACCAAGACCAAGATGTTCTGCGGCTGTTCGACCGAGCTGGGCGCCGAGCCCAACTCGCAGACCTGCCCGACCTGCCTCGGCCTGCCCGGCTCGCTCCCGGTCGTCAACGCGACCGGCGTCGAGTCCGCGATCAAGATCGGTCTCGCGCTGAACTGCGAGATCGCCGAGTGGTGCCGCTTCGCCCGGAAGAACTACTTCTATCCGGACATGCCGAAGAACTTCCAGACCTCCCAGTACGACGAGCCGATCGCCTTCAACGGCTACCTCGACGTACAGCTGGAGGACGGCGAGACCTTCCGCGTGGAGATCGAGCGCGCCCACATGGAGGAGGACACCGGCAAGTCGACGCACGTCGGCGGCGCCACGGGCCGTATCCACGGCGCGCAGCACTCGCTCCTCGACTACAACCGCGCGGGCATCCCGCTCATCGAGATCGTCACCAAGCCGATCGTGGGCGCGGGCGACCGTGCCCCCGAGGTGGCGAAGGCGTACGTCCGTGAGCTGCGCGAGGTCATCCGTGCCCTCGGCGTCTCCGAGGCCCGCATGGAGATGGGCCAGATGCGCTGCGACGTCAACCTGTCGCTGATGCCCAAGGGCAGCGAGAAGTTCGGCACGCGGAGCGAGACCAAGAACGTCAACTCGCTGCGCTCCGTGGAGCGTGCGGCCCGCTTCGAGATCATGCGGCACGCGGCCGTCCTCTCGTCCGGCGGCACGATCGTCCAGGAGACCCGCCACTTCCACGAGGACACCGGGTCGACGACCTCGGGCCGCGTGAAGGAGGAGGCCGAGGACTACCGGTACTTCCCGGAGCCCGACCTCGTCCCGGTGGCGCCCTCGCGCGCGTGGGTCGAGGAGATCCGCGCCGCGCTGCCGGAGATGCCACTGGCCCGCCGCTCCCGCCTGCTCGCGGAGTGGGGCATCTCGGCCACCGACATGCAGGCGATCCTCAACGCCGGCGCGCTGGACCCGATCGTCGCCACGATCGACGCCGGTGCCGACGCGGCCTCCGCCCGCAAGTGGTGGATGGGCGAACTGGCGCGCAGCGCCAACGAGTCGGGCAAGTCGCTGGACGAGCTGGCGATCACGCCGGCGCAGGTCGCCCGGGTCACCGAGCTGGTCAGCTCCGGCGACCTGAACGACAAGCTGGCCCGCCAGGTCATCGAGGGCGTCCTCGCGGGCGAGGGCACCCCCGACGAGGTCGTCGAGAAGCGCGGCCTGAAGGTCGTCTCCGACGACTCGGCGCTGGGTACGGCCGTCGACGAGGCCATCGCCGGCAACCCGGGCATCGCGGACAAGATCCGCGGTGGCAAGGTGGCCGCGGCCGGCGCCCTGGTCGGCGCGGTCATGAAGGCGACCCGGGGTCAGGCCGACGCGGCCCGCGTCAAGGAACTGATCCTGGAGAAGCTGGGCGTCAGCGAGGGCTGACGTTCGTGAACTCCCTGGGGGGACACACCGGAACCGGTGTGTCCCCCCAGTCATGTGCCTACCGGCCCCGCATCAGGTTTCCCAGCCGGACGCGCTACGCTCGCCCGCCATGAGTGGACGCACCGCTTCCGACACAGCTTCCGACACCGTTTCCGACACCGAGCCCGTCATAACCGAGACGGAGGAGCCGGCGGACGAGGTCTCGGACGCCCGCCGGGCCCGCTGGATCGCCTCCGGCACCGGGGCGTTGCTGTGTCTGGCCGGGCTGGCCGCCGCGCTGCTGCGGCTCACCGGCTCCGCCCCGGCCCTCGTGCCCGCCGCCTATGCCCTCGGCGCCGCCGTCTGTGCCCTCGCCGCCGTCCTCGGCTCTCGTGGCCGTACCCGCCGCGCGCTGTGGCTGCTGATCGTGGGGACGATGGTCATGGCGCTCGGCGACCAGTTCGACTGAGGCGGCGCGAAAGCGTCCTAAAGTACCCGCAGGGACGACAGAGTTCACCTGATTGTCCTGTGACGTCCCTCCCACTCCTGTGAATAAGTCCACGAACGCGGCAAACGATCACTTTCGCCTGCAAGAGTGGCCCCCGTTGCTCATATGTTCTTTGCGGGCTGTTCAGTTCATGGACGATGGTTCCCGGCCAAAGATCCACAAATCGTCCCCTGGGAGCACGTCCTTGGCAGCCCTCACACGGTGGTGTGTCCGGCACCGCCTGATCGCCGTCCTGCTGTGGCTCCTCGCCTGTGGCGGGGTCAGTGCGGCCGCCGCCGTTGCCGGTTCGGCGTACTCGAACGACTACGAGGTCCCCGGCACCGAGTCGGGACGCGCCACCCAGCTGCTCAAGGAGGGCTTCCCGGGCCTGGGCGGCGACAGCGACACCGTCGTCTGGCACACCACCGACGGCACCGTCCGCGCGCACGGCGTGCGGCGGACCATGACCCGCACCCTGGAGCGGATCGCCGACCTGCCGGGAGTGGCCTCCGTGTCCGGCCCGTACGGCCGTCGGGGCGCCCACCGGATCAGCGCCGACGGCCACACCGCCTACGCCACCGTCACCTTCGCCCAGCCGGCCGAGCACGTCAAGAAGTCCCAGGCCGAGGCGGTCGTACGCACCGCAAGGGCCGCCGAACGGGACGGGCTGCGGGTGGAGCTGGGCGGCAGCGCCATCGGGCTCACCGAGTCCGCGCGCGGGGACACGGCCGAGGTGGTCGGTGTGGCCGTCGCCGCCGTCGTACTGTTCCTCGCCTTCGGCTCGCTCGCCGCCTCGCTGCTGCCGATCGCCACCGCGCTGATCGGCGCGGGCACGGCGTACGCCGGCATCGGGCTGCTAGGGCACGCGATGACCGTCGCCGACTTCGCGCCCATGCTCGGCATGCTGATCGGGCTCGGCGTCGGCATCGACTACGCGCTCTTCATAGTGACCCGGCACCGGCGCGGTCTGAAACGCGGCCTGAGTGTCACCGAGGCCGCCACCAACGCCGTCGCCACCACCGGACGCGCGGTCGTGTTCGCGGGTGCGACCGTGTGCATCGCCCTGCTGGGCATGCTGATACTGCGCCTGGGCTTCCTCAACGGGGTGGCCGTCGCCGCGTCGTTGACGGTCGCCCTGACCGTCGCGGCCTCCGTCACCCTGCTGCCCGCCCTGCTGTCGTACATCGGACCGCGCGCGCTGAGCCGCCGCGAACGGCGCCGGCTCGCCGAGCACGGGCCGCAGCCGGAGCTGCCCACCGGTCTCGCCGCCCGCTGGTCCGCGTTTGTGGAGCGCCGTCCCAAGCTGCTGGGCTCCCTCGCCGTCGCGGTCATCGCCCTGCTCGCGCTGCCCACGCTCTCCCTCCACCTCGGCACCTCCGACCAGGGCAACGACCCCCGCTCGTCCACCACACGGCAGGCCTACGACCTCCTCGCGCAGGGCTTCGGACCCGGCGTGAACGGCCCGTTGACCCTGGTGACACGCGTGGACGGCGGCGACGACAAGCTCGCCCTGGACGGCCTCGACACCACCCTGCGCGCCACCCGGGGCGTCGCCTCGGTCACCCCGGTGACCTACGACTCCGGCGGCGACACCGCCTACCTCACGGTCGTCCCCGACTCCGCACCCCAGTCGCAGCGCACCAGCGACCTCGTCGACCGGCTGCGCACCGAGGTGCTCGCGCGCGCGGAGACCGGCACCTCCCTCGACGTGCACGTCGGCGGAGTGACGGCGAGCTACGACGACTTCGCGGATGTGATCGTCGGCAGACTGCCGCTGTTCGTCGGCGTGGTCATCGGGCTCGGCTGTCTCCTGCTGCTGGTCGCCTTCCGCTCGCTCGGCATCCCGCTGAAGGCCGCCGCGATGAACATCGCCGCCGTGGCCGCCGCCTTCGGCATCGTCGTCGCCGTTTTCCAGTGGGGCTGGGGCAGCGAACTGCTCGGCCTCGGCCGGGCGGGCCCCATCGAGCCGTTCCTGCCCGTGATCATGGTCTCGGTGCTGTTCGGGCTCTCCATGGACTACCAGGTCTTCCTGGTCAGCCGGATGTACGAGGAGTGGCTGGAGACCGGCGACAACCGGCGGGCGGTGCGCGTCGGACTCGCCGAGACCAGCCGGGTGATCAACTCCGCCGCGGTCATCATGATCTCGGTCTTCCTCGCCTTCGTGCTCAGCGGCGACCGGGTGATCGCCATGTTCGGCATCGCGCTCGCCTCCGCCGTCGCCCTCGACGCCTTCGTCCTGCGCACCCTGCTCGTGCCCGCCCTGATGCACCTGCTCGGCGCCGCCAACTGGTGGCTGCCCGCCTGGCTGGAGCGCCGGCTGCCGCGCATCAGCATCGAGCCGCCCGAGTGCCGCGCCGCCCATGAGAGGCTCAGCAGGATGCCGGTGGAGGAACTGCGGGAGGAGCAGCAGCGCGATGTACGCGATATCCCTGGGTGACGACGGTGCCGAACTGCGGCCCCTGGAGGTCTGGCACGCCGAGGAGTTCCTCGCGCACCTGGACCGGGGCAGGGAGTTCATCGGGCAGTTCATCCCGTTCGGTTCGCAGGCCACGGACGTGGCGTCCGCGCGGGACACGCTGCAGCGATACGCCGACATGCGCGCCGCCGACACCGCCTCGTACCACGGCATCTGGCTGGACGGGAAGCTCGTGGGCGGGGTGCTGACGCTGAACTTCGACGCCGGGCAGGGCAACTGTGAGGTCGGCTGCTGGCTGGAGCCCGCCGCGACGGGACGCGGACTGATCACCCGCGCGATGCGGGTGCTCGTCGACTGGGCGATCGAGGAGCGGGGCATCCACCGGGTGGAGTGGCACGCGGCGTCCGGCAACCTGCCGAGCATCAACGTCGCCCGGCGGCTGGGGATGACACGGGACGGTGTGCTCCGGGAGAGCCACCCTCACCAGGGCGTCCGGCACGACATCGAGGTCTGGTCGGTCCTCGCCCCCGAGTGGCGTGCCGCACGCGCGCGCGGCGCGCACAACGATCATTAAGAGACCTCTCAGACAGCGTCCGTACGGTGCCGGGCATGGCAACGAAGACTGAGGACGTCACCAAGACCGACGACGAGCAGACGGCGGCCGTCGACACCGAAGCGGACGGTGCGGAAGCGGCCGAGCAGCTGACCGAAGAGCCCGAGGAGTCCGAAGAGGTAACCCAGGAGTCCGAGGAGGCACCCCAGGAGAAGACCCCCTCCGGGGTCGGTCAGGGAGCCGGTGCCGTCGTCTCCGCCGCGCTGGGCCTGGTCTCGCTCAGCGGCGGCTGGATCGGCACGGTCGCCGCCGCCCGCGAGACCCTGGTCGGCCAGCTCCAGACCTCGTCCACGGCGAGCGTCGCCAAGCAGGTCAAGGAGGTCTACGGCGACGCCTGGCACACCACCGCCCTGTGGGCCGGCCTGTTCGCGCTGGCCGCGCTGATCACCGGCGTGGTCGTGCTCGCCCGGCCCGCGTTCGGCGCCCCCGGCCGGCCGCAGGCCGCCTGGATCAAGTCGGCTGCCTGGGCGGGCGTCTCGCTCGGCGTCATCGGCCTGCTCCTGGCCATCCTGAAGTACTCCGACGCGCTCCTCGCCCTGCCCTCGACGGGCTGAGAAACCGCAGGTCGCAGGGGGCCTTAGGGAATCCGTAGGTACCTTACGGAGCCTCTGAGGCCCCTTAGGCGCGTCAACGGCCCGCCACGCGCGCGAAGATGCGGAACTCTCCCGATGTGGCGCACCCCCCTGGGAGACGAAGGTGGAGGCATCGCAGAAAGCGAAGCACGAAACCACCTCTCCCGAAGGACAGGCCATGTTCGAGTACGAACTCCACCGGATGCGTTCCGCCCAGCTGCGCGAGGAGGCCGCACAGGAGCGCCTCGCCCGCCAGGTCCGGCGCTCCCGCCGCACCGCGCGCCGGGAGGAGGCCGCACTGCACAGCACCGCGGGTGCCGAGACCCATACCGACCGCCCCCGCCGGCACCGGCTCCCGCGCACCGCGTGAGCGCGGGGAGGGCAGAGGGCGGCCGCACGGGGGTCGGCCGTCCTCTGCCCCAGATTCGTACGACCATCGCACCGGAGCTGTGGAAAACGGGTGCACCACCGTCCGGACCTCGTGCGATGCTCGGGCCCGTGGAGACCAGGTCCGTCAGTCCCGTGTTCGTCGGCCGCACCGACGAGTTGGACACCTTGAAAGACGCGCTCGCCCGTGCCGCCGCGGGCGAGCCTCAGGCGCTGCTGCTCGGCGGAGAGGCGGGGGTCGGCAAGACCCGCCTCGTCGAGGAGTTCGCCGCGGCCGCCTGCCGCCGCGGTGCCGTCGTCGCCGTGGGTGGCTGTGTGGAGATCGGCGCCGACGGGCTGCCCTTCGCCCCCTTCTCCACCGCGCTGCGGGCCCTGCGCGACGCCCTGCCCGAGGAGTTCGCCGCCGCCGGCGCCGGACAGGAGGAGGAACTGGCCCGGCTGCTGCCCGAGCTGGGGGAGTCGACCTCCAGCCGCCACGACGAGCAGGGCATGGCCCGCCTGTTCGAACTCACCGTCCGGCTGCTGGAGCGGGTCGCCGCCGCGCACACCGTCGTGCTCGTCCTGGAGGACCTGCACTGGGCCGACGCCTCCACCCGCCACCTCCTCGCCTACCTCTTCCGGACCCTGCGCACCGGCCGCCTCCTCGTCCTCGCCACCTACCGCGCCGACGACATCCACCGCCGCCACCCGCTGCGCCCCCTGCTCGCCGAACTCGACCGGCTGCGCACCGTCCGCCGCCTCGAACTCGCCCGCTTCACCCGCGAGGAGGTCGCCCGCCAGATCGCCGGCATCCTCGCCACCGAACCCGACCCGGCCCAGGTCGACGACATCTTCGAACGCTCCGACGGCAACGCCTTCTTCGTCGAGGAACTCGCCGTCGCCGCCACCGAGGGCTGCTGCACCGGGCTCACGGACTCACTGCGCGACCTGCTCCTGGTCCGGGTCGAGGCGCTGCCCGAGAGCGCCCAGGGCGTCGCCCGGATCGTCGCCGAGGGCGGCTCCACCGTCGAGTACCGGCTGATCGCCGCCGTCGCCCAGCTCGCCGAGGACGACCTCATCGAGGCGCTGCGGGCCGCCGTCGGTGCCAACATCCTCACCGCCACGACCGGCGGTGACGGCTACCGCTTCCGGCACTCCCTGGTCCGCGAGGCCGTCGCCGACGACCTGCTGCCCGGCGAACGCTCCCGGCTCAACCGGCGCTACGCCGAGGCCGTCGAGACCGACCCCACCCTCGTCCCCGCCGACGCGCGCGTGATGCGCCTGGCCAGCTACTGGTACCACGCCCACGACGCCGCCCGGGCCCTGCCCGCCGTCCTGGACGCCTCCGTCGTGGCCCGCCGCCGGCACGCCTACACCGAGCAACTGCGGCTCCTGGAGCGGGCGATGGAGCTGTGGGACTCCGCCCCCGACCAGGTACGCGCCGCCCTGCGCCCGGTCGACTACACCGACGTCTACCCTCCCCCACTGCCCGAAAGGCGTGGGGGGACCCCCAGCGGCTGCGATCCGGCCACCACCCCGCTGCGCTACCTCGACCTGATGGCGGAGGCGGCGGTCGCGGGCCGTTTCTGCGGGGAGCGCGAACGCGCCCTGAAGATCACCAAGAAGGCGCTGCGGCTCCTCCAGGACGAGCCGGACCCGCTGCGCGCTGCCTGGTTCTGGGTGCAGCGCTCCCGGCTGGTCCAGGCCCTGGCCCGGGGCGACGGCTGGCCGGAACTCGCCAACGCCCAGGACCTGGTACGTGGTCTGCCGCCCTCGGAGGTGCACGCCGACGTGCTGGCCAACGTGGCCGGCTGGTCCATGCTCCACCGGCCCGGCCCCGAGGCCTTCGCCGCCGCCGAACGGGCCGTGGAGTACGCGCGGATGGTGGGCGCCCGTGAGATCGAGCTGAACGCGCGCATCACCCTCGGCTGCCTGATGGTCGACGCGGGTGACGTCGAGGCCGGGCTGGCGGAGACGGCCCGGGTGATGGAGACCGCGCTGCAGGAAGGCGTGGCCCATGTCGCGGGCCGGGCTCATGTGAACCTGCCCTCCGAGCTGGAGTCGGTCGGCCGCTCCCGGGAAGCGGTGCCCATCCTGCGCGAGGGCATCGCCTTCGCCCGCAAGTACGGGCTGCTGGACTCCGAGGCGTGGATCTGGGGCAACCTCTCCGACTCGCTGTACGCGCTCGGCCAGTGGGACGAGGCCGCCGAAGCCGCGTCGGGCGCCCTGGGCTCCGCGGCCAGCGCCAAGCCCCGGGGCTCCGGCGCGCTGCGCCTCGCGCACATCGCCCTCGCCCGGGGCGACGCCGCCGAGGCCGGCCGCCAGCTGGCCATCTCCCACACCCACTACGGCACCCACGACCCGATGCCCCAGCAGCTGCTGCCCATCGCCCGCATCGCCATCGGTGTCGCCGCCGAGGAGGGCCGGATCCTCGACGCCCGGGCCGAGCTGGACCGCGCTCTGGAGGTCGGCTTCCCGCCCGGCACCCAGCGCTACGGCTGGCCCCTGCTGCTGGCCGCCGCCACCACCGAGGCCGACGCCCGCGCCCTGCCCGTGGCGGCCGACGGCCGCGCCGACGTCCTCGACAGGCTCACCCAAGCCGCACGGAAGCTCACCACCGGAGCACCCGTCTGGGACGCCTACGAGCGCTGGACCCGCGCCGAACTGCACCGCGCCCACGGCACCGACACCGCCGCGGTCTGGTCGGACGTGGTCACCGACTTCGAGTGCCTGGACCGCCCCTACGACCTGGCCCGGGTCCGCCGCCGGCTCGCCCAGGCCCTGCTCGAAGAGGCCGCCGGCGACGACGAACGCGACCGTGCCACGGAGCTGCTCCGCCTGGCCGGGGCGGTCGCCGACCACCTGGGCGCCCGCCCGCTCGCCGAGGCCGTCGCCCTGCTCGCCCAGCGCGCCCGGCTCACCCTCACCCTCCCCGACGCTCGGCTTCGCTCGCGCGGCGGGACCCCCGTCCCCCGCCAGGCCCTCGACCCCGCCGAGAGCCTCGGCCTCACCAACCGGGAGCGGGACGTCCTCCGCCTGGTCTCGACCGGCCGCACCAACCGCCAGATAGCCGAGGAACTCTTCATCTCCCCGAAGACCGCGAGCGTCCACGTCTCCAACATCCTGTCCAAGCTGGGTGTCGCGGGCCGGGGCGAGGCGGCGGCGGTGGCGCATCGGATGGGGTTGTTCCCGGCCGAGCCGGTCACGGCCCGGACGCCGGGCTGAGCCGTACGCTGGAGGAAACCGGCAGGGGGGAGAAGCCGTGTTCAACGCCTTCGAGGAACTGTTCGCGCCCAGTCGCAAGCACACCCATGACGAAGAGAAGCGCCTGGAGCTGACCCGGGAGGACGTCGGGGACAACGACCCGAGCCGGGGACCCATAGACCTCGCCTCGGGAAAGGTCGTCGTACGCCGGCCCGCTCCGCCTTCCCCGGAAGCGGAGCCAGGGGACGAGGAGCCGGGGGACGAGGAGTGAGCCCACGGATGAGCCGGGGAGCTACTTCACCTCCACCTCCAGCACCCGGTCGTCCCCCTTCCTCGGCGTCCCCCGCCCGTCCGTGTTGCTCGTGACCAGCCACACCTTGTCGCCGCCCGCGGCGACCACCGTGCGCAGGCGGCCGTACTCGCCGGTGAGGAAGGCCTGGGGGGCGGCCGAGGCCTTCGTGCCCTGCAGCGGGATGCGCCACAGGCGCTGGCCCTTGAGGGCGGCCATCCAGATGACGCCGTCGACGTAGGCGATGCCGCTCGGGGAGGCGTCGTCGGTGTGCCACTGGGCGATCGGGTTCTGGAAGCCGGGCTTCGAGGAGCTGCCCTCCGCGTCCGGCCAGCCGTAGTTGCCGCCCGGCCTGATCGCGTTCAGCTCGTCCCAGGTGTCCTGGCCGAACTCCGAGGCGAACAGGCGTTGCCTGGAGTCCCAGGCCAGGCCCTGGACGTTCCGGTGGCCGTACGAGTACACCGGGGACCCGGGCAAGGGGTTGCCCGGGGCCGGCTCGCCCTCCGGGGTCAGTCGGAGGATCTTGCCGCCCAGGGACTTCTTGTCCTGTGCGAGGCCCCGGTTGCCGCTCTCGCCGGTGCCGGCGTAGAGCATCCCGTCGGGGCCGAAGGCGATCCGGCCGCCGTTGTGGATGATTCCCTTGGGGATGCCCTTGAAGATCGTGTCCGGGGCGCCCAGTTGCTCGCCGGTCGGCTTCTGCGTGTCGTACAGCATCCGCACGATGCGGTTGTCCGAGGCCGAGGTGAAGTAGGCGTAGATCATGTGGTCCGAGGCGTAGTCGGGCGACAGGGCGATGCCCAGCAGGCCGCCCTCGCCGGCCGGGGAGACCCCGGAGACCTGGCCCAGCTCGGTCTTCCGGCCCGTCTTCTCGTCGATCCGGACGATCGTCCCCTCGTCACGGGACGAGACCAGCAGACCGCCGTCGGGCAGCGGAGCCAGGCCCCACGGTGACTTCAGGCCCTCGGCCACCGTGCGCAGCACCTTCACCGAGCCCTTGGCCGGAGCGGCCGACTCCGTGGCCCGGGCGGAGGAGGCGGCGGCGCCCGGTGACGTCGTACTCCCGCGACCGTCCGGCGAGCCACCGCTGCCGGAGGAACAGCCCGCCGTGAGCAGGAGCGCGGTCGCGGCCAACACGGCCGTCACAACTCGACGTTGCACGATCATGGTCCCTTCGAGGCGGTGACCCGGCGACAGGCGCGCCCTGTCAGTCCCAGGATCCCTGTGCCGCCGGCAGCCGCGACACCTCCGCCAGATCCTGCGCGGTCAGCCGCAGCGCGGCCGCCGCCGCGTTCTGCTCGGCCCAGCGCCGCTGCTTGGTGCCGGGCAGCGCGATCACCTGGCGGCCCTGGGCCAGCACCCAGGCCAGCGCCACCTGGGCCGCGGTGACGTCCTCGCCGTGCCGCCGGGCGACACGCCGCAGACCGGCGACGATCGGCTGATTGGCCGCCATCATCTCCGCCGTGAAGCGGGGGTGGCGGGCGCGGACGTCGTCCGGCTCGAAGCCCTCGCCCGGGGTGAGCGTGCCGGTCAGGAAGCCGTTGCCCAGGGGCATCGCCGCCAGGAAGCCCACGCCCCGCGCCGCGCACCACGGCAACAGCCCGTCCAGCGCCTCCGGCGACCACACCGACAGCTCCGCCTGCACCGCGCTCACCGGGAAGACCTGCTGCATCCGCTGGAGCTGGCGCAGCGTCGTGTCGTGCAGCCGGGACCCGGAGCGGCGCCCGCCGCGCGCACCCACCGCGCACACGCCCAGCGCCCGTACCTTCCCTACCTGCACCAGCTCGGCCATCGCGCCCCACGTCTCCTCGACCGGGACCTCGGGGTCCGCGCGGTGCAGCTGGTAGAGGTCGATCACGTCCGTCTGCAGACGCCGCAGCGAGGCGTCGCAGGCCCGCTTCACATACCCCGGACGGCCGTTGGCCACGATGTGCTGCTCACCCACGAGCAGCCCCACCTTCGTCGACACGAAGGCGTCCTCGCGCCGCTCCTTCAGCACCCGCCCCAGCAGCAGCTCATTGGTGAACGGGCCGTACATGTCCGCCGTGTCCAGGAGGGTCGAGCCCAGGTCCAGCGCCCGGTGCACGGTTCTGAGCGACTCGTCGCCCCGCTGCCGGGACCCGCTGTACGCCCAGCTCATCGGCATGCACCCGAGTCCGACGGCCCCCACCGCGAGCGCCCCCGCGCCGATCGTCCTGCGCTCCACCTGCTCGTGAACCTCCCTCTGCCGGCCCCCAACCTAACCTCTGCACACCTGTACGACTGACATAGCCTCCTGCCATGAGTGCAGACGTGTGGCTTCCCATCCCGCCGGACGAGATCGAGGGGCTCCCCGAGGGGCTCCGGTACCTGTTCTGGGACGGGGGCGAGAGCGGCGACCAGGAGTTTCCCGGCGACCCTGCCGACTGTGCCGTGTACGTGGTGCCGTACATGAAGCGGTGGCCGGTCAAGGTGCGCCCGCTGGAGCATCTGACCCACGTTCAGGTCATCCAGACGCTCACCGCGGGCGTGGACGACGTCACCGCCCGGCTGTCGGCGATCGTGCCTGGCGTGCGGCTGTGCAACGCGCGCGGTGTGCACGAGGCGAGCACGGCCGAACTCGCGCTGACCCTGACCCTGGCCTCCCTGCGCGGCATCCCCGAGTTCGTCCGGGCGCAGCAGGAGGAGCGTTGGCGGAGCGCGTTCCACCCCGCCCTCGCCGACAAGAACGTCCTCATCGTCGGTTACGGCGCCATCGGCAGCGCCGTCGAAGACCGGCTCGTGCCCTTTGAAGTAGCGCGGGTGGCGCGCGTCGCGCGCTCCCAGCGCACCACGGCGCGCGGTCCGGTGCACCCGCTCACCGAATTGCCCTCGCTGCTTCCGGAAGCCGATGTCGTGATCCTCTGCACGCCCTTGACGGAGGAGAGCCGGGGTCTGGTGGACGCCGAATTCCTGGCCCGGATGAAGGACGGAGCGCTGCTCGTCAACGTCGCCCGCGGAGCCGTCGTCGACACCAAGGCGCTGCTCGCGGAGGTGGAGAGCGGACGCGTCATGGCGGCCCTGGACGTCACCGACCCCGAGCCGCTGCCGCCCGGACACCCCTTGTGGCACGCGCCCGGCGTGCTCATCAGCCCGCACGTGGGCGGGCCCACGTCGGCCTTCCTGCCGCGCGCCAAGCGGCTGCTCGTGGACCAGTTGAACCGCTTCGTGAACCAGGAGCCCCTGCGGAACGTGATCCTCACAACAGGGGCGTAATCCGGTTCCGGTACCCTCCGCAATCCTCCGAACGCGGGCCGTGCTCACCCATCTGTTGATCGTCACGGAGCGTAGAGAAGCTATGTCCCTGAGTGACGATACTGGTGTATCGTCCCGACAGGGGCTGCGCCGGTGACGTTCGGCGCCGGGGATGGACATTTCAGATTTGTGAGGGGGGCGACGGGCGATGCACGGCCTATGGACGAACGATCCGACGCGGCGGAGCCGCCGACGGCGACCCTGGCGCACGGCGGCGCGCAGACGCGGCCATCACACGAGCCATCACAGCAGCCACCACCGCAGGCCGGGCGGCCGCAGGAGGCATGCGCACCGGGACCCACGGGACCCGGGGGCGGCGCGGACCGGGAGGCCCCGGTGAACGCGCCGCCCTCCGTGACCACCACCCTCGACGGCGCGCTGCGCGCACCGCACCCGCCGGGGGCCCCGCTGCCACCCCGTCCGCCGGCCGCCGGCGAGGGGAGGCGACTGGTCCATCAGCTCGTCCTCGCCCTGGCCTGCGGCGTCTACGTCATCGGGTCCATGTTCGACTGGGGTTCAGGCCGGCTCGCGCTGATCATGGGCGACTTCGGGCTGACCGCCGCGGCGGGCGCCGCCGCCGTCTCCTGCTTCATCTACGCTCGCAGCCAGCGGGTCCGCTTCCGGCCGGCCTGGCTGCTGTTCGCACTCTCCTCGGCGATGGCGGCCCTGGGCAACGCGGTCTGGGGGTGGTACGAGGTGGTCCTCGAACGCCCCGTGCCCAGCCCGAGCTACGCCGACCTGTTCTTCCTGTGCTTCGCGCCGCCCGCCATCGTGGGCCTGCTGGTCCTCGCCAAACGGCCGGTGACCCGGGCGGGCTGGATCTGCCTGGCGCTGGACGCCTGGCTGATCGGCGGCTCCCTGCTCACCCTGTCGTGGAGCCTCGCGCTCGCCCAGGCGGCCCGGTTCGACGGGCCGAGCGTCGCGCACACCGCGCTGTCCCTGGCGTACCCGCTGCTCGACATCGCGCTCGTCAGCATGGTGCTCGCGCTCCACTTCCGCCGCACCCCGGGCAACCGCACGGCGGTGAACACCGCGATCGGCGCGCTGGCCCTGACCGTGATGTGCGACGCGCTGTTCACCTCGCCGCTGCTGCACAGCAGCTACCACTCCGGACAACTGCTGGACGCGGGCTGGTTCGCCGGTTCACTGCTGCTCGCCTACGCCCCCTGGGCCGCCCCCCGGCGCCCGGGAGCACAGGACGACGAACGGCGCGTACCGGACGGGCACACGCGCGTGGTCCACGAGCACGTGCCCGGCCAGCGCGGCACCGGCCACCCCCATGTGCCCGCGCCCGCGCCGGGCGGCGAGCACACCCGGTACCCGGCCGGGCGGCCGATCACCGGTTCCCTCGCCGCGCTCACCCCGTACCTCGCCGCCGCCGTGTGCACCCTGGGCATCCTGTACAACGTCCTCAACGGCCGCCGGCCCGACCACGTCGTGCTGATCACCGCGGGTGGTGTCGTGCTGGCGCTCGTCATGCGCCAGGGCATCATGCTGCTGGACAACATCACCCTCACCCAGGAACTGGCGCAGACGGAGAACCACTTCCGCTCCCTGGTGCAGGGCTCCAGCGACGTCATCATGATCGCCGCGCCCAACGGCATCCTCCGGTACGTCTCCCCGGCCGCCGCCGGGGTCTACGGACGGCCCGCCGAGGAACTGGTGGGCACCGAACTGGCCGCTCTGATCCACCCGGAGGACCTGGGCTGCGTGGTGCACGAGGTGCGCCGCTTCCTCGCCGCCAGCCCGCCGGAGGAGCCCACCACCCGCATCGAGTGCCGTTTCCGCTCGGGCGAGGGCGGCTGGCTCAACGTCGAGTCGACCGTCAACCGGCACCACGGCGGCCTGATCTTCAACAGCCGGGACGTGACCGAACGCGTGCGGCTGCAGGCCCAGTTGCAGCACAACGCCGAGCACGACCCGCTCACCGACCTGCCCAACCGCGCACTGTTCACCAAGCGCGTCCAGCAGGCCCTGTCCGGCCGCCGCGCCACCGACCGGGGCGCCGCCCTGCGCGGTACGGCCGTGCTCTTCATCGACCTGGACGGCTTCAAGGCCGTCAACGACACGATCGGGCACCAGGCGGGGGACGAGCTGCTCGTCCAGGCCGCCCGCAGACTCCAGGACGCGGTCCGGCACGGGGACACCGCGTCCCGGCTGGGCGGCGACGAGTTCGCGGCCCTGATCGTCGGGGACGGCACCCGTGACCGTGCCGCCCGGGAGCGGAACATCCTGGAGCTCGCCGACCGCCTCAGGGTGACCCTCTCCCAGCCGTACGCGATCGGCGGCAACGATGTCCGCGTCAACGCCTCCATCGGGGTCGCCTTCGCCGAACCCGGCCTCGGCGCGGGCGAGCTGCTGCGCAACGCGGACCTCGCGATGTACCGCGCGAAGTCGGCCGGAAAGGGCCGCGTCGAGCTGTACAAGCCGCAGATGCAGCAGGACGTCGTACGCAAGGCGGAGCTGGCCACCCGGCTGCGTGCCGCGCTGCACGACGGCGAGTTCGCGCTGCTGCACCAGCCGGTGGTCTGCCTGGAGAGCGGCCGGATCACCTCGGTCTCCGCGCAGGCGCGCTGGCGCTCCTCCCAGGGGGTGCTGTTCACCCCGGCCGAGTTCCTGCGGGTGGCCGAGGACGGCGACAAGACGGCCGAGCTGGACCGCTGGATCCTCCAGGAGGCCGTGGAGCGGGCCGCCGAGCGGGCCGCCACCGGGACCGTGGTGCCGGTGTGCGTCCGCACGAGTGCCCGGCGGCTGCTGGAACGCTCGAGTCCGCTCGGCTCCGTGGAGGCGCTGCTGACCCGGCACGGGCTGCCGCCCGGCGCACTGGTCGTCGAGCTGTCGGACACCGACCCCAGGGCCTCCCTGGACGAGCTGGAGCGGCGCCTGACCGCGCTCGGCCGGCTCGGGGTGCGGATCGCGCTCGACGGCTTCGGCAGCGGCTACGCGGCGATCACGGCCCTCAGAAGGCTCCCCGTCGACATCCTCAAGCTCGACCGCGGCCTGGTCGACGGTGTCGTGGAGTCCGCGCGGCTGCACAAGATCACCAGCGGGCTGCTGCGCATCGCCGCCGATCTCGGGCTGCAGTCCGTCGCCGAGGGTGTCGACCTGCCGGAACAGGTGGTCGCGCTGCGCGCGATGGGCTGCACCCACGGGCAGGGCATGGCGTTCGCGGGGCCGCTGGACGAGTACCGGCTGCGCCGGGCGCTCGGATCCGGTCATTATCCCGTGCCGCACGCCCCGGCCGAGCCGGCGTTCGCGGGTGGGGGATCAGGGGTGTACACCGGAGGTGTGTCCGCCGTCTTCGGAGGTGGCAGTGGCCTTCGTTCACATAATGAGACTCCCGTCCCACCCACTTGACACGTGGTGCGCGTCGGGGGGAGGGTCAGTGCCATGCGCACCCGAATTCTCGTACTTGGACAGCGCGTCGGCTGAGCTGGGAACGACCGGAGGACGATCCGGAACCCCCAGCGACCACACCGGCGCGCTCCCCTCGCTTGCCCTACGGCACGAGGGGTTTTTTGTTGCACAGGCACCAGTCGTACCGCAGTCGTACACCGTACAAACCTCGCAAAAACCCTCAGCATCGAGAAGAGAATGCCGATGACCGAGCAGGCCACCGGGGCCCATCCGCAGCCGCGGCCCCGATCCGGAGGACAGCAGTCCGCCCCCGTTGAGCACGTCACGGGTGCGCAGTCCCTCATCCGCTCCCTCGAGGAGGTCGGCGCTGAGACGGTATTCGGTATCCCCGGCGGTGCGATCCTGCCGGCGTACGACCCGCTGATGGACTCCACCCGGGTGCGTCACGTGCTGGTCCGCCACGAGCAGGGCGCCGGCCACGCGGCCACCGGCTACGCGCAGGCCACCGGCAAGGTCGGCGTCTGCATGGCGACGAGCGGCCCCGGCGCCACCAACCTGGTCACGCCGATCGCCGACGCGCACATGGACTCGGTGCCGCTGGTCGCGATCACCGGCCAGGTCGCCTCGAAGTCGATCGGCACGGACGCCTTCCAGGAGGCGGACATCGTCGGCATCACCATGCCGATCACCAAGCACAACTTCCTCGTCACCAAGGCCGAGGACATCCCGCGGGTCATCGCGCAGGCGTTCCACATCGCCTCCACCGGCCGCCCGGGCCCGGTCCTGGTCGACATCGCCAAGGACGCCCTCCAGGCGAAGACCACCTTCTCCTGGCCGCCCACCATGGACCTGCCCGGCTACCGCCCGGTGACCAAGCCGCACGCCAAGCAGATCCGCGAGGCCGCCAAGCTGATCACCTCCGCCAAGCGGCCCGTCCTCTACGTCGGCGGCGGCGTCATCAAGGCGCAGGCCACGGCCGAGCTGAAGGTCCTCGCCGAACTCACCGGAGCGCCCGTCACCACCACCCTGATGGCGCTCGGCGCGTTCCCCGACAGCCACCCGCTGCACGTGGGAATGCCGGGCATGCACGGTGCGGTCACCGCCGTCACCGCGCTGCAGAAGGCCGACCTGATCGTCGCCCTCGGAGCCCGCTTCGACGACCGCGTCACCGGCAAGCTGGACAGCTTCGCCCCGTACGCCAAGATCGTCCACGCCGACATCGACCCGGCCGAGATCGGCAAGAACCGCGCGGCCGACGTGCCGATCGTCGGCGACGCCCGCGAGGTCATCGCCGACCTGGTCCAGGCCGTGCAGAAGGAGCACAGTGAGGGCCACAAGGGCGACTACACCGCCTGGTGGAGCGACCTCAACCGCTGGCGCGAGACCTACCCGCTCGGCTACGACCAGCCCGAGGACGGCTCGCTGTCCCCGCAGCAGGTCATCGAGCGCATCGGGCAGCTCGCCCCGGAGGGCACGATCTTCGCCGCGGGCGTCGGCCAGCACCAGATGTGGTCCGCGCACTTCATCCAGTACGAGCGGCCCGCCACCTGGCTGAACTCCGGCGGCGCCGGAACGATGGGCTACGCGGTCCCGGCCGCCATGGGCGCCAAGGCCGGCCGGCCGGACCGCACCGTCTGGGCGATCGACGGCGACGGCTGCTTCCAGATGACCAATCAGGAGCTGACCACCTGCGCCCTGAACAACATCCCGATCAAGGTCGCCATCATCAACAACGGCGCCCTCGGGATGGTCCGCCAGTGGCAGACCCTCTTCTACAACCAGCGCTACTCCAACACCGTGCTGCACAGCGGCCCGGAGGCGGACGGCAAGCAGCCGAGCGCCGGCACCCGCGTCCCCGACTTCGTGAAGCTGTCGGAGGCCATGGGCTGCTACGCGATCCGCTGCGAGCGCCCCGAGGACCTGGACAAGGTCATCGAAGAGGCGAACTCCATCAACGACCGCCCCGTCGTCATCGACTTCATCGTCCACGAGGACGCGATGGTGTGGCCGATGGTCGCCGCCGGCACCTCCAACGACGAGATCCTGGCAGCCCGGGACGTCCGCCCCGACTTCGGCGACAACGAAGACGACTGAGCGAGAGAGACGCAGAAGAAAATGTCCAAGCACACGCTCTCCGTCCTGGTGGAGAACAAGCCGGGCATCCTGGCCCGGATCGCCGCCCTCTTCTCCCGCCGCGGCTTCAACATCGACTCCCTCGCCGTCGGCGTCACCGAGCACGCCGACATCTCCCGCATCACGATCGTGGTGAGCGTCGAAGCCCTGCCGCTGGAGCAGGTCACCAAGCAGCTCAACAAGCTCGTCGAAGTCCTGAAGATCGTCGAACTGGAGCCGGGTTCGGCCGTTCAGCGCGAACTCGTTCTGGTGAAGGTGCGCGCCGACAACGAGACCCGCTCCCAGATCGTGGAGATCGTCCAGCTGTTCCGCGCCAAGACCGTCGACGTCTCCCCGGAGGCCGTCACCATCGAGGCCACCGGGTCCAGCGACAAGCTGTCCGCCATGCTCAAGATGCTGGAGCCGTTCGGCATCAAGGAGCTGGTGCAGTCCGGCACGATCGCGATCGGCCGCGGCGCCCGTTCGATCACGGACCGCTCGCTGCGCGCTATCGACCGATCCGCGTAAGGCTGAATACGGGCGGTCGGCGCCGCGCCGGTCGCCCGTATGCCGAGACCCGAAGACTTTCCGTCCCCTCACCGGCATACGGTGGGACGCACAACCTGCACACCAAGGAGAGAACCCAAAGTGGCCGAGCTGTTCTACGACGCTGACGCCGACCTGTCCATCATCCAGGGCCGCAAGGTCGCGGTCATCGGCTACGGCAGCCAGGGCCACGCGCACGCCCTGTCGCTGCGTGACTCCGGTGTCGACGTCCGTGTCGGTCTGCACGAGGGCTCCAAGTCCAAGGCCAAGGCCGAGGAGCAGGGCTTGCGCGTGGTGAGCCCGGCCGAGGCCGCCGCCGAGGCCGACGTCATCATGATCCTCATCCCGGACCCGATCCAGGCCCAGGTCTACGAGGAGTCCATCGCCCCGAACCTGAAGGACGGCGACGCGCTGTTCTTCGCCCACGGCTTCAACATCCGCTTCGGCTTCATCAAGCCCCCGGCCGGCGTCGACGTCGCCCTGGTCGCCCCGAAGGGCCCGGGCCACCTGGTGCGCCGCCAGTACGAGGAGGGCCGCGGCGTTCCGGCGATCGCCGCCGTCGAGCAGGACTCCACGGGCAACGCCTTCCCGCTGGCCCTGTCGTACGCCAAGGCCATCGGCGGCACCCGCGCCGGTGTCATCAAGACGACCTTCACCGAGGAGACCGAGACCGACCTGTTCGGTGAGCAGGCCGTGCTGTGCGGTGGCACCTCCGCCCTGGTCAAGGCCGGCTTCGAGACCCTGGTCGAGGCGGGCTACCAGCCGGAGATCGCCTACTTCGAGTGCCTCCACGAGCTGAAGCTGATCGTCGACCTCATGTACGAGGGCGGCCTGGAGAAGATGCGCTGGTCCGTCTCCGAGACCGCCGAGTGGGGCGACTACGTGACCGGCCCGCGCATCATCACCGACGCCACCAAGGCCGAGATGAAGCAGGTCCTCGCCGAGATCCAGGACGGCACCTTCGCCCAGACCTGGATGGACGAGTACCACGGCGGTCTGAAGAAGTACAACGAGTACAAGCAGCAGGACTCCGAGCACCTGCTGGAGACCACCGGCAAGCAGCTGCGCAAGCTGATGAGCTGGGTGAACGAGGAGGCGTAAGCCCCACGTCAGGGGGTCGGGGCAGACTGCTCCGGCCCCCTTTGTCCATCCCGTCCAGCCACGGACGGGTGATCCTTCCGCAGAGGCGTAAGACGCCCTCCGGCACGCCACTACACTGCTGCACAACATACGCGTCAGGCCCACAGCGTCGTGCGTCTTCCGCGGCTAGCCCCCTCCACCGCCAGCGGCCGTCGGGACGGCCGTCCGCATTGGACTTGTGAGGACTCACGTGAGCTCGAAACCCGTCGTACTCATCGCTGAAGAGCTGTCGCCCGCGACTGTCGACGCGCTCGGCCCGGACTTCGAGATCCGGCACTGCAACGGAGCCGACCGAGCCGAACTGCTCCCCGCCATCGCCGACGTCGACGCGATCCTGGTCCGTTCCGCCACCAAGGTCGACGCCGAGGCCATCGCCGCCGCCAAGAAGCTCAAGGTCGTCGCGCGAGCCGGCGTCGGCCTGGACAACGTCGACGTCTCCGCCTCCACCAAGGCCGGCGTGATGGTCGTCAACGCCCCGACCTCCAACATCGTCACGGCCGCCGAGCTGGCCTGCGGTCTGATCGTCGCCACCGCCCGCAACATCCCGCAGGCCAACGCCGCGCTGAAGAACGGCGAGTGGAAGCGCAGCAAGTACACGGGTGTCGAGCTGGCCGAGAAGACGCTGGGTGTCGTGGGCCTGGGCCGCATCGGTGCCCTCGTCGCGCAGCGCATGTCCGCCTTCGGCATGAAGGTCGTCGCCTACGACCCCTACGTGCAGCCCGCGCGGGCCGCGCAGATGGGCGTCAAGGTGCTGTCCCTGGACGAGCTGCTCGAGGTCTCCGACTTCATCACCGTCCACCTGCCCAAGACCCCCGAGACCCTCGGCCTGATCGGCGACGAGGCGCTGCGCAAGGTCAAGCCGAGCGTGCGCATCGTCAACGCGGCCCGCGGCGGCATCGTCGACGAGGAGGCGCTGTACTCGGCGCTCAAGGAGGGCCGCGTCGCGGGCGCGGGTCTGGACGTGTACGCGAAGGAGCCGTGCACGGACTCCCCGCTGTTCGAGTTCGACCAGGTGGTGGCCACCCCGCACCTCGGTGCTTCGACGGACGAGGCCCAGGAGAAGGCCGGTATCGCCGTCGCCAAGTCGGTGCGCCTCGCGCTCGCCGGTGAGCTGGTGCCGGACGCGGTGAACGTCCAGGGCGGTGTCATCGCCGAGGACGTCAAGCCGGGTCTGCCGCTCGCCGAGCGCCTCGGCCGTATCTTCACCGCGCTCGCGGGCGAGGTCGCGGTCCGCCTCGACGTCGAGGTCTACGGCGAGATCACCCAGCACGACGTCAAGGTGCTGGAGCTGTCCGCGCTCAAGGGTGTCTTCGAGGACGTCGTCGACGAGACGGTGTCGTACGTCAACGCTCCGCTGTTCGCGCAGGAGCGTGGCGTCGAGGTGCGCCTGACCACCAGCTCCGAGTCCGCCGACCACCGCAACGTGGTGACCGTGCGCGGCACGCTCGGCAACGGCGAGGAGGTGTCGGTCTCCGGCACGCTGGCCGGTCCGAAGCACGTGCAGAAGATCGTCGCGGTCGGCGACTACGACGTCGACCTCGCCCTCGCCGACCACATGGTCGTCCTGCGCTACGAGGACCGCCCGGGTGTCGTCGGCACCGTCGGCCGCATCCTCGGCGAGGCGGGCATCAACATCGCCGGCATGCAGGTCGCTCGCGCCGGCGTCGGCGGAGAGGCGTTGGCTGTGCTGACGGTTGATGACACGGTGTCCGCCGGGGTTCTGGCCGAGGTCGCCGAGGAAATCGGGGCGGCGTCGGCTCGGTCTGTGAACCTGAGCTGAGGTTGGCCGTACCTGGGGGCCGCCGCCCCCAGACCCCCGCTTCGGCCTGAACGGCCTCGTCCTCAAACGCCGGACGGGCTGAAATGCGGCTGATCGCCGTCGTGAAGCGCCGGGCGGACTGAGGGTTCTCAGTCCGCCCGGCGCTTTGGTGTGCTGTGAGTCGGGCTCAGACCACGGCCTCCTCGCGCTCCCCCGACGGAGTCTCCCGCACGTGGATCCGGCGCAGGGTCGTCGCCGCCCCGATCGCCGCGAGGGCCAGGACCGCCGCTCCCGCGAGGGCCGCGCCGTGCATGCCGGTGGTGAACGCCTCCCGGGCCGCCGTCGCCAGGGCGTCACCCGTGCGCCCCGGCAGCTGTCCGGCGACCGCGAGCGCGCCGCCCAGGGTCTCGTGGGCCTCGGCCGGGGCCGCGGACGGCATCTCGTGGCGGTAGATCGCCGTACCGATGGAGCCGAGGACCGCCATGCCCAGCGCGCCGCCGAACTCCTGGCCGGTCTCCAGCAGGGAGGAGGCGGCGCCCGCCTTCTCCACCGGGGCCGCACCCATGGCCAGGTCGGTCATCTGCGACATCACCATGACGATGCCGGAGGCCAGGACGCCGCAGGCGGCGAGGACGAGCCAGAGGGAGTCCGTGCCGGCCAGGGCCAGCAGGCCGTAGCCCGCCGCGGCGATGACGAAGCCCGCGGTGACCACGTAGGCGCGGTTGACGCCCTTCTGGACGAGGGAGGTCGCGATCGGGGCCGCCATGCCGATCGGCACCGAGGGCAGCAGCGCCCACAGGGCCGCCTCCATCGCGCTCTTGTCGAGCACCGACTGCAGGTACTGCGTGGTGAAGAACGCCGAACCCATCATCGCGAACGCGGAGACGAGGTTCAGGACCACCGCGGGGGCGAAGCCCCGGCCGCGGAACAGGGCCGGCGAGATCATCGGCGAGGCGGCCGTGCGCTGACGGTGGACGAAGAGGGCCGCGAAGAGCAGGCCGACGGTGGCCGAGACGACGTACTGCGGGTGCCAGCCCTCGGACGGGATCTCCTTGAGGCCGTAGACGACCGGGAGCACCGCCGCCATGGACAGCGGCACGCTCACGAAGTCGAAGCGGCCGGGCTCGGGGTTCTTCGACTCCGGCAGCAGGATCGGGCCGAGGACCAGCAGCAGCGCCATCGCGGGCAGGTTGACCAGGAAGACCGAGCCCCACCAGAAGTACTGGACCAGGACGCCGCTCAGCACGGAGCCGAGTGCGATGCCGCCGGTCATCACGCCGGACCAGATGCCGATGGCCTTCGCCCGCTGCCCGGGGTCGGTGAACATCGTGCGGACCAGCGCCATCGTCGAGGGCATCAGGGTCGCACCGCCGATGCCGAGGACCGCGCGGGCCGCGATCAGGGTCTCGGCGCTGTTCGCGTAGGCCGCCACCAGGGAGGCGGCCCCGAAGGCGGCGGCGCCGATCAGGAGGAGCTTGCGGCGGCCGATGCGGTCGCCCAGCGAGCCCATCGTCATCAGCAGGCCGGCCAGGACGAAGGCGTAGATGTCGAAGATCCACAGCTGCTGGGTGCCGCTCGGTTCGAGGTCCGCGCTGATCGCCGGGATGGCGAAGTAGAGGACCGAGACGTCCATGGAGACCAGCAGCAGCGGAAGCATCAGCACCGCCAGTGCGGTCCATTCGCGTCGACCGGCGCGCCCGGCGGGGGAGTTGGTGCTCGTCGAGTTCGTCATGCCGAGAACTGTACGAGCGTCTTAAACGCTTGTCTAGAACGCTTGTATAAGTCATGCGTCTAGGACGGTTGTATGGATCGGCGGTAGGGTGGTCCGCATGGGACACCGTGAAGATCTGCTGGAAGGCGCCAAGCGCTGCCTGCTGGAAAAGGGCTTCGCGCGCACGACCGCGCGGGACATCGTGAAGGCGTCGGGGACCAACCTGGCCTCGATCGGCTACCACTACGGCTCGAAGGACGCGCTGCTCGCGCAGGCCTACATCGCGCTCGTGGAGAACATGTCCGGCGCCTTCGAGGGGGGCGGCCCCGAGATCGAGGGCGCGCCCGGTTCGCTGGAGCGCTTCCGTTGGGTGTGGTCGAACATCGTCGGCACCATGCGGGAGCCGGGCTCGGTGTGGCGGCTGAGCATGGAGGTCATGACCATCGAACTGCCGGAGGTGCGTGACCACTTGGCCCGCGCCCAGCGGGAGGGCGGGCGCGGGCTGGTGGCTCTGCTGATGGGCGTGCCGGAAGAGGAGGTCTCCGACGAGACGGCGGACACGCTCGGCAGGTTCTACCTGACGCTGATGACCGGACTCATCGCACAGTGGACGTTCGACCCGAAGACCGCAGCCGACGGGGACGCCCTCACCGAGGGCCTGCGCCAGATCATCGAAGCGGCCGCGAAGAGCTGATCCGGCCGTCCCGCATCTCCACCACCCGGTCCGCGAAGTGCCGTACGACGGCCTGGTCGTGGCAGATGAACAGGCAGCCGAGGCCCAGGTCGTCCCGGAGGTCGGCGAGCAGGTTCAGGATGCCGGCCCGGACGGACGGATCCAGGGCGGCGACCGGTTCGTCGAGGACCAGCAGCCGGGGCTCGGAGGCCAACGCGCGGGCGATTCCGGCGCGTTGGCACTGCCCGCCGGAGAGTTCGTGCGGAAAACGGTCGCCGAGGGCGGGGGCCAGGCCGACCCGGTCGAGGAGTTCGGCGACCCGGGCCTGCCCGGTCTCCCGGTGCCAGCGGCCCTGCACCTTCAGTGGCTCGGCGACGGCGTCGCGGATGCGGTGGCGGGGGCTGAGGGAGCCGTACGGGTCCTGGAAGACCGGCTGGATGCGGGGGCGGAGCGGGCGCAGCTCCCGTTCCGGGAGGCCGGTCAACTCGCGTCCCTCGAAGCGGACCCGGCCGCTCGCCGGGCGGCGCAGCTGGAGCACCGCCAGAGCCGTCGAGGACTTGCCGCAGCCCGAGGGGCCGTTCAGGGCCAGGGTCTCGCCCACCGCCACGGAGAAGGAGACATGGTCCACGGCGGTGACGGAGCCGTAGCGGACGACCAGGTCCCGGACCTCCAGCAGGGGGTTCATGCGGGCAGCTCCTTCCGGAACAACTCGGCGGCGACGGGCGGGACTTGCTCCGCGTGGTGGCATGCGACCAGTCGGCCCGCCAGCTCCCGTGGCTCGGGCTCCGTGGCGCGGCAGGACTCCGTCGCGAGCGGGCAGCGCGGGGCGAACGCACAGCCCGGGGGCAGCGCACCCGGCGGTGGCGGGGAGCCGGGCAGTGTGGGCAGCCGGGGGCTGTCGGGGGAGTGGCCGGGCAGACAGGCCAGCAGGCCGGCGGTGTAGGGGGCGTGGGGGCGGGTCGACACCGCCTCGGCCGGGCCGAGTTCGACAGCCCGGCCGGCGTACAGCACCAGCACCCGGTCGGCGTGCTCCCGTACGGCGTCCAGGTCGTGCGTCACCAGGACCAGCGCGGCCCCGCGCCGAGCCGTCCGCTCGGCGAGCAGCCGCAGCACCTGCTCGCGGCGCTCCGCGTCCAGCGCGGTGGTCGGCTCGTCGGCGACGACCAGCTCCGGGTCGTTGACGGTCGCCATCGCCACCACCGCCCGCTGACGCATACCGCCGGAGTACTCGTGCGGATACGCCCGGGCCCGCCGCACGGCGTCGGGGATGCCGACCCGGTCCAGCGCGGCTACGGCCAGGGCACGCGCCTCCCGGCGGGACACGCGGCGCACCGACCTCACGGCGGCGGCGAGTTGATCGCCCACGGGGTGTACGGGGGAGAACGCGGACAGGGCGTCCTGCGGGACGAGGGACACGCGCCGTCCCCGGGCTGCGGCGAGGTCGGGCTCGTCGCGCAGCCGGACACTCCCGCTCGTCCTCGCGCCACGCGGCACCATGCCGAGCAGGGCCCGCGCGGTGAGCGACTTGCCCGCACCCGACTCGCCCACCACGGCCAGCACCTCACCCGGCCGCACGTCGAAGGACAGCCCGCGCACGGCGTCCACCCCGCGGAAGCCGATCCGCAGGTCGCGCACGGACAGCAGCACGTCATCCATCGGTTCGCTCATCCATCGGTTCGGTCATCCGTCGGCCGCTCATCCGTCGGCCGTTCCTCGGTCGGTCGCTCATCCATCGGTCCGTTCCTTCATGCGGGGCTGGGTGTACGGCGCCCCCGTGACGGCCAGCCCCGCGAGCAGCGCGAGTGCCGCCGCCGGAGCGAGCGCGGCCCAGGGTGCCCGCTCCACGTAGGCGCGGGACTCGTCGAGGAGGAGCCCCCACTCGGGGGCGGGTGGCTGGGCGCCGAGGCCCAGGAAGCCCAGTGAGGCCAGGGCGAGGGCGATGCCGGGCAGGCGCAGCAGGGCGTGCCGGGCGACCGGGCCGGCCACCGTCGGGAGCACGTGCCGGGTCAGGACCCACCACGGGGGCGCGCCGATGGCTCGCTGGGCCAGGAGGAACGCCGACGCGCGCACCTCCTGCACCAGCGCCGCCGCGTGTGCGGCGAGCGGCGGCCAGGAGATCAGCGCGACCGCGAGGGCGGCGCCGCCCGTGCCGGGGCCGGACACGGCCGCGACCAGGATGCCGACGATCACCGGAGGCAGCGCGTTGGCGATGTCCGCCGCGCCCGCCGCGACGCCGGGCAGGAAACCCAGGGCCAGGCCGGCCAGCAGGCTCAGCAGGCAGACGGCCGCCGCCGTGCCGACGGTGATGGCGGCGCCGTGCCCGAGGCGGGCGAGGACGTCGCGGCCGAGACCGTCCGTGCCGAGCGGATGGGCCACCGTGGGTGCGGCCAGGCGGGCGGTGGTGTGAACGGCGTACGGGTCGCGCAGCAGGCCCCAGCCGATTGCCGCGGCGAGGAGTGTGAACAGGGTCAACGGGACGGCCGGGTGTGTACGGACCGGCCGGGCGGCGGGCAGGGCGAGGGAGGCGTCACGCAGGGCGGGGCCCAGCAGCCGACGCCGGGTGAACGCCGCCGCCGCGCCCACGGCCAGTCCCAGCAGCAACAGCGCCAGCACCGCCCCCTGCAGCAGCGGCAGATCCTGCGACTTCGCCGCACCCAGGGCCGTACGCCCGATGCCCGGCACCGCGAACACCGTCTCGACCGCGACCGCACCACCCGTCAGTCCGACGGCCGCCATCCCGAACTGCGGGACCAGCGGCGGCAGCGCCCGGCGCAGCGCGGCCGCCGCGATCCGCACCCGGCTCACCCCCGCGCCCCGCCACAGCTCCACCCACCGCTCCCCGAGCACCGCGGGGAGCGCGTCCGCGACCAGCCGGCCGAGCAGCCCGCCGGCCGGCACCCCGAGCGCCACCGCCGGCAGCACCAGGTATCCGGGCCCCCGCCACCCGGACGTGGGCAGCAGGCCCAGCCACACCCCGCACACCAGCAACGCGACGGTCGCCAGCAGGAACTCGGGCACGGCCGCGAGCATCGCGGCCACCGCCCCGCCCGACCCCCGCCCCCGTACCAGCACGGGCGCGACGAGCGCGGCGGCCAGCAGCACCGCCACGCCCAGGGCCGCCCCCATCAGCGTCAGCGACACCTGGAGCCCGGCCAGCACGGACGGCAGAACTCCGCTGCCGGACACCCAGGACGTGCCGAGATCGCCGTGCGCGAGACCGGCGGCCCACTGCCCGAGCAGCGGCAGCGGACCGGCGTCCAGACCGAGGTCCCGGCGTACGGCGTCCAGGGCCTCCCGGGTCGGCTCCTGCTCGGCGGAGCGCGCCCGCAGCACGGTCAGTGCCGGGTCCCGGCCGGACAGCCAGGGCAGCACCCCGACCGCGGCCAGCACACCGGCCAGCGCGCCGGCCCGGGTCAACGTGTCGACGGAAGGCCTCACTTGACGTAGGTGTCCGCCGTGACCAGCTCCCGCTCCCGCGGGTCATGGGCCGCGCCCACCACATCCGCCGCGTCACCCTGGATCACCCGCTCGTGCAGCAGCGGCACGGCGGCGTCGGTGGCGAGCACGGCGGACTCGGCCGCGATCACGGCCTTGCGGCGGGCCGCACCGGTCCCGGTCCCGCTCGCCTCCCGCACCGCGCGGTCCACGGAAGGGTCCCGCAGCTGGGAGAGGTTGAAGGAGCCGTCGGAGGCGAAGTCGCTGTAGAGGTAGGCGGCCGGGTCCCCGGAGTCCAGGACGGTGGCCCGGGACAGCAGGAACGCGTCGAACTCGCCGGCCAGCGCGTCGGACTCGATGTTCGCGTACTCGCGCACGTCCAGCTTCACCCTGAACCCGGCCTTCCGCAGCTGCTGCTGGAGCGTGGCGGCGACCTCGGGCAGTTCGGCGCGGTCGGTGAAGGTGCCGAGGGTGAGGGAGCGCCCGCCCGGATCGCCGGCCTTGGCGCGCCGGACGCCCGGCCGCAGCCCGGCCGCCCACGGCAGTGCGGGCCCGAGCAGCCCCTCAGCCACGTCGGCCCGCCCCTCGTACACCCCCTCGACGACCGACCCGGCATCGATCGCCTCGCGCGCGGCCGCTCGCAGACCCCGGTCCTTGAAGGGGCCCTTGGCGGTGTTCAGGTACAGCGTGTTGGTGCGCGGCATCGGGACCTCGGTGACGAGGTCCTGGTCCAGCAGCGCGGCCTGCGACACCGGCACCGCCTCGACGATGTCGGCCTCGCCGCTGCGCAGGGCCGCGGCACGGGCGGTGCCGTCCGGGACGAACGACACGTCGATCCCGGGGGCCTTGGCCCGTCCGCCCCAGTAGCCGTCGTACCGGTCGAGGGTCGCGGAGGCGGTGCCCCGCACGGCGACCAGCGCGAAGGGCCCGGTCCCCGCCCCGACCGGATTCACCGTCTTCCCTTGGTACGCCCTGGCCGCCAGGATCGACAGCTGCGGGGAGCTGAGCCGCTGCGGCACCAGCGGGTCCTCCTCGGCGGTGGTGACGACCACCGAGTGGCCCTTCGCCCGCGCCGTCAGCTCGACGCCGTCCAGGATGCGGGGCTTGGGGGAGGCGGCCGCGGCCCGGGTGAGGGACCGTACGACGTCCTCGGCGGTCAGCTCGGTGCCGTCGTGGAAGGTGACCCCGTCACGGATCACGAACGTCCAACTGCGCCCGGAACGGCTCCACTTGGTGGCCAGCGCGGGCTTGGCGTCGCCGTCCTCGTCCAGCTTCACGAGCGTCTCGGCGGTGGACCAGCGGGACAGCTTGAACGCGTCGTCGGACAGCGGGGACAGGCCGGAACGCGGGGGCTGCATCATCGCGACGCGTATCCGCCCGCCCTCTTCGGAGTCCGGCCCGGCGCCGCTGAAGCAGCCGGTGAGCAGGGCGGAGGCCGCGGTGAGGGCGGCGGCGGGGAGCAGGCGGCGGCCGGGCAGGGGCACGGGACCCTCCGGGTAAAGGGGTGGTCAAGGATGGTGCGCCGACCGTAGCACGATGATAATCATTTTCAACAACTTGCCGTCCGCTGGAGCATCGCACGAGCAGGGTCGGGCGTGTCCGGCCGTTGTCTGTGTGGTTCACCCGAGGCGCGGTCGGACCGAAATGTGCATGCCGCATCTGCCAGGGATTTCCATCAAATAGCGCTGTAGATGCGACCCTTCCTGGCTGATATGGTCCGCATGCTCCAGCGGTCGGCGGGTGCCCCGAGACACCTGGGAGACGCCGCTGCCGCGGTATCGGAGCCAACTCCCCACAGGGAGTGAGTCGGCCCACGCGACGGCCGCCCGGCTCGTCGCCCCTCCGCACGGGGGCTCTCCCCGTAGCGGCATTCCCAAAGGCAGGACTCGATGAGGACAAGACGTCTGCGGCGGCTCGCCGTAGGAAAGACCCTGGTCATCGCCGCCGCACTCGCCCTCGCGGTGTCAGGTGTCGCGTACGCCAACACCGTGGGGGTCACGGTGAAGACCCCCGGCGCCACGGCCGGCCCCGCCTCCACCTTCTCCGAGATCAGCACCAACGCCCACTGCACGAGCGGCCTGATCTCCGGCGGCGGCATCAACCAGGCCATCGGCACCGGCACTTCGTCCAACGGCAACAAGATCAACGGCACCTCGCCCAGCCCCGACGGCAGCACCGAGTACACCGGCTCCACCGGCGTCGTCGGCACCGACGTCGCCTACTGGCTGGGCATCGGCGGCAGCGGGGGAGCGGTCAACGCCGACTTCTCCAGCACCCCGTACGCCCTGTGCCTCACCAGCAATCTCATCAACCACACCCAGGTGGTGATGAACAAGATCGCCGCTCCGACCACCAGCGGCACGGTCGGCCTGGTCACCGCCACCTGCCCGGCGAACACCCGGCTGCTCGGCGGCGGCGCCCGCATCACGCCCGCGAGCGTCGGCAGCCTCAAGCCGATCGCGAGCTTCCCCACCTTCAACAACTCCGCGCACGACTACGGACAGAAGGCCGCGGCCGACGGCGAGACCAACCCCGACTCCTGGACCGCGGTCGGCTGGAACGGCGGTGGCGGCAACAGCAGCAACACCACCTACGCCTACGCCATCTGCAGCGGCAACAACATCAACATCGGCGGTACGACCGTCAAGGTGCGCTTCAGCGAGGTCAGCGGGCCCACCGCCGCGACCAGCGGCCAGACCGTGACCGCCGGCTGCGGCCAGAACGACGGCAAGCTCGTCAGCGGCGGGGCCGCGATCAGCGGAGGCAGCGTCACCACGACCGACTTCACCGGCCCCGGCTCCGTCGGCGACCACCTCAACGGCAGCTACCCCAGCGACTCCGGCGGCACCCCGGTCGCCGACGGCACCACCACGGCCGCCTACTGGACCGCCTTCACCCACACCGGCGGCGGCAGCTCGCCCAGCACCTCCTCCGACGTCTGGGCCCTGTGCGCCGACGACGGCGTCTGATCCCGCCGCGCCGCCCCCGATGATCCGACTCCTCCCTCAGGGAACCCCGTTGAGCCTCCTCAGAACCACGCTCCTGCCCGCGGTCGGCGCGGCCGGCCTGGTCGCGGCGGTCCTCGCGCCGCTCCCGGCCGGGGCCGCCGTCCCGGCCGATCCCGCCGACTCCTCCACCGCCGCCCCCGCGTCGCCCTGCGGCACCGGCGGCCTGTTCACCACCGCCCCGCCCACCTGCACCTACAGCACCGCCGGGAGGACGGACACCTTCACCGTGCCGGACGGCGTGGACGCCATCAGCGTCGACCTGTACGGCGCCGAGGGCGGCAGCGCGGCCGGCTTCGTCGCCCCCAACCCGCCGAACACCGGAGCACCGGGCGGACTCGGCGGGAAGAGCCAGGCCCGGCTGGCCGTCACCGGGGACCAGAAACTCCAGGTCACCGTGGGGGCAGCCGGCATCCCGGGCACCTCGCGGCACGGCGAGTTCGCCCGGCCGGGCGGATTCGGTCACGGGTCCGGCGGCGGGGGCGCCCATGGCGGCGGCGGTTCCGGCGGCGGCGCCTCCGATGTGCGGGTGGGCGACTTCGGCGCCGCCGACCGGGTCCTGGTGGCCGGCGGCGGCGGAGGCGCGGGCAACGGCGGACCGCTCCTGCACGGAGGGGACGGAGGCGGCCCGGTCGGCCAGGACGGCGGCCAGGGCGGCGGCCCCGACGGGTCCGGCATCGCCGGTGGCGGCGGAAGCCGGACCACACCCGGCACCGGCAGCCCCAACTCCGCCCTCGGCGGCCCCGGAGGCGCCGCGAGCGACACCGACCCCAACACCGGCCTGCCCAACCCCGGCAGCGGCGGCACCGGCGGCAACGGTGCCCGGGGCGGCAACGGCGGCGGCGGAGGCGGCGGTGGCTACTTCGGCGGCGGAGGCGGCTCCGGCGGCGGAAACCCGGGCAACCTCTACGGGGCCGGAGGCGGCGGCGGAAGCGGCTACGCGACACCGGCCGCGTCCGAGGTCTCCCTGCTCCAAGGCGTCAACCACGGCACCGGCAAGGCGGTCGTCTCCTTCCGCTACGGGACCACCGTCTCGCTCGCCACGGACACGTCCACCCCGCTCTTCGGCCACCCCGTCACCCTCACCGCCACCGCCGCCCCGGCGAACCCCGCCGCGGGCACCCCGAGCGGCACGGTGACCTTCTCGGACGGCACGACCCCGCTGGCGACCGTGCCGCTCGAAGCCGGCCGGGCCCGCTTCACCACCGGCGGGCTCCGCCCCGGCGCCCACGCGCTCACCGCCACCTACAGCGGCGACGAGAGCTTCACACCGAGTGCCACCGACGGGCCCACGGACCTCACGGTCGGCTTCAGCCGGCCCTGCATCACCACCGCCCACCACGGCGCCCTGACCGTCCCGGCCGACCAGGCGATCTGCATCGGCCCCGGCGGCAGCCAGGACGGCAAGGTCACGGTGCAGACCGGCGGATCGCTCGCCGTCTCGGACGCCCGGATCACCGGAGCCGTCACCGCCGACGGGGCTCTCGCCCTCGCCGTCTGCCGGTCCACGCTCACCGGGCCCCTCACCGTCAGGCACAGCACCGGCTACGTACGGATCGGTGGCGACGCGACGACCTGTGCGGGCAACGTCATCCGGGGTCCGCTGACCCTGGACGCCAACACCGGCGGCATCGGGGCCGGCGGCAACACGGTGACCGGGGCAGTGAGCATCACCGGCAACAGCGGCAGCGGCCCGCTGCCCGACGAGGGCACCCCCACCTTCGAGGACAACCAGGTCAACGGCCCGCTCTCCTGCGACGGCAACGAACCCGCCCTGAACCAGAGCGACAACACGGTGACCGGGCCGCGGTCCGGACAGTGCCGCTGACCCGGAGGCCCTAGAGCCGCGCCCTCTTGAGCGCCATGTGCAGCAGCAGGCGGTCCTCGCCGTCGTCCAGGTCCAGGCCCGTCAGCTGCTCCACCCGGGAGAGGCGGTAGTAGAGGGTCTGGCGGTGGATGCCCAGCTCGGCCGCGGCGCGGCCGGCCTGGCCCGCGCGGTCCAGATAGACCTCGGCCGTGCGGGCCAGTTCCTGGTGGGCGGGGGAGAGGAGGAGGGCGACGGCCGGGTCGCGGGCGGCCTCCGGGGGCAGCGCGGTCAGCAGTCGGTACGGGCCGATGCGCCGCCACTCGGCCACGGGCCCCAGCCGCGGCTCGGCCAGCGCGGCGCGCGCGGCGGCGGAGGCCTCCTGCCAGACCGTGCCCAGTTCGGCGAGGCCGGAGCGGGGTTCGCCGACACCGGCCGCGGCCGCGCCCGACCGCTTCCCCTCCGCCTCCTTCAACAGCCGCGAGGCCGCCGTCAGCGCGGGCACCGCCACATCCGTCGAGCGCAGCCGCACCAGGATCGCGAGACTCTGACCGGTCGTCCCCCACGGCACCGTGCACAGCGCGGTGGCGTGCGGGACCGTCCGGACCGAGGGGGCCTCGTCCGGGTCGGCCGAGGACCAGGGGGCGACGCAGACCAGGGTGTGCGGGGCGTCCGCGCGGGGACCCAGGGCCGTGCGGAACTCGGCCACCGCCATGTCCCGCTGCCACCCGCTCTCCGCCGTCAGCACCGCCCGCAGCTCCCGGCTCAGACCCGCCCCCGCCTGCGCCTCGTCGGCGAGCAGGGCACCGATCCGGCCTGTCACCCGCATCGCGGCGGTCAGCTGGGCGTCCGTGGGGCCGGGGTCGTAGTCCAGGAGCCAGACGTAACCCAGCACCACACCCCGATGGCGTACCGGCAGGCAGATACGGCCCCGGTTCACCCCCGCCTCCGGGGTCCGCGGGATCCGTACCGGTCCCGTCGCGCGCGTGATGCCGAAGCCCTCGAACCATGCCCGCACCGCCGCCGTGGAGCGCCGGGTCAGGATCGAGCGGGTGCGCACCGGGTCCAGCGCGGAGGGATCCAGGTCGCCCTCACTGTCGTACGCACCGAAGGCGATCAGCTCGAAGTCCCGGTTCTCCAGGGTCGCGGGCGCCCCCAGCAGCTCCGAGATCTCGTCCACCAGCTCCTGGTAATCAGCCTTGAATTCCGCCGCCACTCGGGCATTCTCGCGCATTTCCGGGCCGCCTTCATACATCTGTCTGAGATCCAGTGCACGGATGCGTGACAGCTGTCGATGGCCGACGATCGGAGAGATCCTTAGGTTTCACGGTGGTTCTCCGTGCCGTACCCGAATCGTGGGATGTCGGCCGTCTTCTGGTGCTTTTGTTGTGGAGGTGCCCCGTGCTGGGTCCCGTGATTCTCGCCGCGTCGCGCAGCGACCGGATGCGACGCCTGATCTCGGCGGCCCCGGTGACCAAGCAGGTCGTGGACCGCTTCATCCCCGGTGAGACCGTGCGCGACATCGTCCCGATCATCAAGGACCTGACCGCCAAGGGCCTGGAGCTGACGATGGACGTCGTCGGCGAGGACATCACCACCCCCGAGCAGGCCACCGCCGCCCGGGACGCCTACCTGGAGCTGATCGACCGGCTGCGCGACCTGGAGCTGGGCGAGAAGGTCGAGATGTCCGTCAAGCTGTCGATGTTCGGGCAGGCGCTGGAAGGCGGCCACGAACTGGCCCTCGCCAACGTCCGGCCCGTCGTCGTGGCCGCCGCCGCCATCGGCACGACCGTCACGCTGGACGCCGAGGACCACACCACCCTGGACTCGATGTTCGCCATCCACGAGGAGCTGCGCAGGGACTTCCCGCAGACCGGCTGCGTCATCCAGGCCTACCTCTTCCGCACCGAGGCCGACGCCCGCCGCCTCGCCGCGGCCGGCAGCCGCGTCCGCCTGGTGAAGGGCGCCTACAAGGAGCCCGCCGAGGTCGCCTACCAGCAGAAGCACGAGATCGACAAGGCCTACGTGCGCATCCTGAAGACCCTGATGGAGGGCGAGGGCTACCCGATGATCGGGTCCCACGACCCGCGCCTCATCGCCATCGCCCAGGAACTGGCCCACCAGGCCGGGCGCAAACTGGACGAGTACGAGTTCCAGATGCTCTACGGCATCCGCGGCGAGGAGCACCTGCGGCTGGCCGCCGAGGGCCACCGCATGCGCGTCTACACCGCCTACGGCACCGACTGGTACGGCTACTTCATGCGCCGTCTCGCGGAGAAGCCCGCCAACCTGCGCTTCTTCCTCCGCTCCATGGTCAGCAAGGGCTGAGCCCGAACACCCGCTCACGTACAAGGAGTTACGGATCTCATGGACGCTGTGACCCAGGTCCCCACCCCCGTCAACGAGCCGGTGCACGGCTACGCCCCCGGCTCGCCCGAGCGCGCCCGCCTGGAGGCCAAGCTCAAGGAGCTGGCCGAGAACCCGATCGACCTGCCGATGACCATCGGCGGCGAGCAGCGGATGGGCGCCGGCGAGACCATCCAGGTGGTCCAGCCGCACAACCACAAGGCCGTCATCGGCACCCTGCGCAACGCCACCCAGCAGGACGCGCAGGACGCCGTCGACGCGGCCCTGGCCGCCGCGCCGGCCTGGCGCGCGATGTCCTTCGACGACCGCGCGGCGATCATCCTGCGCGCCGCCGAGCTGCTGGCCGGCCCCTGGCGCGAGACCATCGCCGCCTCCACCATGCTCGGCCAGTCCAAGACCGCCCAGCAGGCCGAGATCGACACCCCCTGCGAGCTGGTCGACTTCTGGCGCTTCAACGTCCACTACGCCCGCCAGATCCTCGCCGAGCAGCCCCCGGCGAACTCCCCGGGCGTGTGGAACCGCATGGACCACCGCCCGCTGGAGGGCTTCGTCTACGCGATCACGCCCTTCAACTTCAGCGCCATCGCGGGCAACCTGCCCACCGCGCCCGCGCTGATGGGCAACGTGGTGGTCTGGAAGCCGTCCCCGACCCAGACCCACGCCGCCGTCCTCCTCATGCAGCTGCTGGAGGAGGCCGGTCTGCCCAAGGGCGTCATCAACCTCGTCACCGGTGACGGCATCGAGGTCTCCAAGGTCGCCCTCGAGCACCGCGACCTCGCCGGCATCCACTTCACCGGCTCGACCAGGACCTTCCAGTACCTGTGGAAGACCGTCGGCAACAACATCGAGAAGTACCGCTCCTACCCGCGTCTGGTCGGCGAGACCGGCGGCAAGGACTTCCTCGTCGCCCACCCGAGCGCGGACCGCGCCGTCCTGAAGACCGCCCTCACCCGCGGCGCCTTCGAGTACCAGGGCCAGAAGTGCAGCGCGACCTCCCGCGCCTACATCCCGGCCTCCATCTGGAACTCGGGCTTCAAGGAGGAGTTCGCGGCCGAGGTCGACTACCTGACCATGGGTGATGTCACCGACCTGTCGAACTTCATCGGCGCCGTGATCGACGACCGTGCCTTCGCCAAGAACAAGGCCGCGATCGACCGCGCCAAGGAGGACCCGACCTGCACGATCGTCGCGGGCGGCACCTACGACGACTCGGTCGGCTACTTCGTCCGCCCGACCGTCATCGTCTCCACCGACCCGGAGAACGAGGTCTTCCGCACCGAGTACTTCGGTCCGGTCCTCGGTGTGTACGTCTACGAGGACGACAAGTACGACGAGATGCTGGAGCAGATGGAGTCGGTCTCCGACTACGCCCTCACCGGCTCGGTCATCTCCAACGACCGCGCCGCGGCGGCGTACACGATGGAGAAGCTGCGCTACGCGGCCGGCAACTTCTACATCAACGACAAGTCGACCGGCGCCGTCGTCGGCCAGCAGCCCTTCGGCGGCGGCCGCGCCTCCGGTACCAACGACAAGGCCGGCGCCCCGCAGAACCTGCTGCGCTGGACCCTGACCCGCGCCATCAAGGAGACGCTGGTCGCGCCGACCGACTACACGTACCCGCACATGGGCTGATCCTCAGCCCCCCGAGCGACGGGCCGGGAAGCCTGACATCCGAGCAGGCTTCCCGGCCCGTTTCCAATTCAACCTTATATATCCATACCTGCGACTTACCCGCTAAATGTGCGATATGTGGCAATATGGCACGCGTGGCATTTGGTGCTAGTGGGAACTTCTTTGCCGAAAACCCTCGGCTGGGAGTGCTCAGACAGGCGAGAGGAGTACGTCATGATCGCCAAGCTGCTCGGCAAGCTGTCCTTCACCCGCCACTACGGTGCGTACGGGGAACACGACTGGAACGCGTACGCCGGCGACGACTGGGCTTGACCGCACTGCCGGCGGGCGCCCCCGGGCGCCCGCCGGCGCCAGGGATGATCTCGTGGGCCGAACGAACGAGCCGCCGCGGTTGCCCGGAGGCAGCTTCGCGGCCTGGAGCCGCGACCGGCTGGCACTGGCGCGCCGTGGCGCTGACGAGTGCGGGGACGTCTGGCAGCTGGAGCCGGGTGTCTACGTAGCCGCTACGGCCGGGCCGTGTGAAGACGTTCTGCGCCGCGCGCAGGACTTCCCCAAGGTGCCCTCGCCTCTCTTCCCGCCGTTGAAGCGGTCGAGTGGAGCACCGACACCTGAGGAGCGTGCGCGCGCTCACGCCGCCCGCATGCGTGGACTACGCGCCCAGGCGGTTGCGGCCCGGATCGGTGAGATCGCGCCCGGGGCCGCTCGATTTGCCGACCAGTGGCCCACGGGCCAGGACGTCGAGATTCTGCCCCCGGTCCGGCACGCCCTGGCAGAGATCGGCGTGCGCTACCTCTTCTCCGAAGACGCTCCCACCCTGATGCCCTTTGCCGCACAGCTCTTCCTGGCCCGGGAGGTGCTCGTACGCCCCTCGCGCTGGGTATGGCCGCACTGGGTCCCCACACCGGCACGGCGGTTCCGCACACGGCAGCAAGTCGCCTTCACCGACGCGCTGCGGCCCATCGTCCGCCGGCGCCGTTCATCGGGCCGGCTCGGTGACGACATGCTGGGACAGATACTCCGGCCCTCCTCCCGCTACGGCCTACTGCCGGAAGAGGCCGTCCTCGACACTCTCCCCGGAATCACCGTCGCCACCTTCGAGACACCTACCCGGGCAGCCGGATGGATCCTGCTCCACCTGGCCCGGTACCCCCAGGCAGCGAGCCGCGTCGCGGCCGAAGCCGCCCTGTTGCCCGCGGACCCGGCCGAGACGACCAGCGCCCACCTCGACAGCCTGCAATACACCCAGGCAGTGGTACGCGAGGTGCTCCGACTGCACCCCCCGAGCTGGCTGCTGACCCGGCGCGCCACGCGACAGACTCAGCTCGCCGACTACACCGTCGACGCCGGGTCCACCGTTCTCGTCTGCCTCTACACCGCCCACCGCGACGCACGGGAACACCCCGAGCCGGACCGGTTCCAGCCCGAGCGCTGGCTCGACGATTCGGACTCGTCGGCGAAACCCGGGGTCTTCCTCCCCTTCGGTACCGGGCCGCACGGCTGCGAGGGAGCCGCCCTGGCCATGGCGATGCTGACGCTCCTGACCGCGCAGACCGCCCGCCGCTACCGCTTGAGCGAACCGCCCGGACCGGAACCCGCCTACCAGGTCGCCACCTTCGAAGGTCTCGCAACCGTCGGCTTGCGCCTGCGTGCCACCTCGCGCAGCTGAGGGCACCCGGGAATCCCCCTCCAAAAGGGGGAGCGGTCACACTTGACCCATGACGGTGACGACGGACGACGGAGTACGGCTGTGGGCGGAGCGCTCGGGCGGCGAGGGCGACCCGCTGGTGCTATCCCACGGCGGGCCCGGCCTGTGGGACATGTTCGATGACGTGGCCGAGCTGCTCGCGGACGTGACCCCGGTGATCCGCTGGGACCAGCGCGGCTGCGGGCGCTCCGAGCGCTGCGACGGGCCGTGGACGAGCGAGCGGTTCGTCGCCGATCTGGACGCCGTACGACGACACTTCGGGCTGGAGCGGATGGCGCTGCTCGGTCACTCCTGGGGTGCGCAGCTGGCGCTGAGCTACGCCCTGGCGCACCCGGACCGGGTGAGCTGTCTGGTGTACGTCGCGGGCACGGGCATCGGCCCGGACTCCGACTGGTACGGCGCCTACCACCACAACTTCCTCACCCGTCTCGCCGACCACCCCGAACGCCTGGCCCGCTGGCAGGAGTTGACCGCACGCGCGGAGCGCACGCGGGACGAGGAGCGGGAGCGGGCGGTCCTGCAGTGGTCCGCGGAGTTCGAGGACCGGGACGGCGCCCTGGAGCCCGCCGGGCGCATGGCCGACCCGTGGTTCGGGATCAACGCCGAGTCCAACACGGTGCTCAACGAGGAGCGCAAGCGCGTCTGGGGCACCCCGGAGCTGTACACCGCCTGCCAGGGGCTCGACGTACCGGCGCTGATCATCGACGGTGCCCGGGACATCCGGCCGCGCACGGCCGTCGACTCCCTCGCCAAGGCCCTGCCCCACGCCCGTCGGGTGATCCTCCCGGACGCCGGGCACCTGCCGTGGGCGGAGGACCCGAAGGGCTTCCGGGAGGCGCTCAGGCTGGGGATGCTTGGTCCGTGACCCTTCCTCTGCGCACCGCCCACACCGCCGACCTCGACCCCGCCGACCTCCGCGCCGCCCGCGCCCTCCTGGACGAGGCCTTCGACGGGGGCTTCGCTGACGAGGACTGGGACCACGGCCTCGGCGGCATGCACGTCCTCGTCCACGACGATGCCGGGCTCGCCGCGCACGGCTCGGTCGTGATGCGGCGGATACGGCACCGGGGGCGCTGGCTGCGCACCGGATACGTGGAGGCCGTCGCCGTACGGGCCGATCTGCGCCGGACCGGGCTCGGCGGGCGGGTGATGGGAGCCCTGGAGCGGATCGTCGACCGGGCCTACGACCTCGGCGCGCTCTCCGCGAGCGAGGACGGCGCCCCGCTGTACACGGCCCGCGGCTGGCAGCAGTGGAGCGGGCAGGTGTGCGCCCTCTCGCCGGACGGGATCGTCCGGCTCCCGGAGGAGGAAGGGGGCGTGTACATCAGGCCCGCGCTCGCCGGACCCCTGGACCCGGCCCATGCCCTCGTCCTCGACTGGCGTGACGGGGACGTCGCCTGACGGCATGTCAGGCCAGTAAGGCCAGTCACGCCTTGCGGATCAGGATCTTCCCCGTGTTGCCGCCCCGCAGCATGAGCAGGAACGCCTCCACGATCAGCTCGAACCCGTCGACCACCGTCTCGTCCAGCGCGAGCGCCCCGCTGCGCAGGTGCGGTACGGCGAAGTCGTACAGCTCCTCCTGCGCGTCCAAGTGGCCGCTCACCAGGAAGCCCTCGATGCGCAGGCTCTTCTCCACGACATCCGCGTGGTTGAAGACGACCGGCGGCGCGTCCGGGGTGTTGTACTGGCTGATCGTGCCGATCCGCACCACCCGGCCCCGCTCCCGCAGTGCGCCGATCGCCGCGCCGAGATGGTCGCCGCCGATGTTGTCGACGAACAGGTCGATGCCGTCGGGGGCGGCCGCGGTGAGGAGTTCGGAGACCGGGGCGGAGTGGTAGTCGAAGGCCACGTCGTAACCGACCTGCTCCGTCAGGTACTTCACCTTCTCCGGTGAACCCGCGCTGCCGATCAGCCGGCCCGCGCCCAGCAGCCGGGCGAAGCGGCCGGTGGCCGTGCCGACCCCGCCCGCCGCGCCGGAGACGAACACGTCGTCGCCCTCGCGCAGCCCGGCGATCCGGGTGAGGCCGACGTAGGCGGTCAGGCCCGTGCCGCCCAGCACGCTGAGATACGCCGACAGCGGCACGCCCGCGTGGTGGGGGAGTCGCCTGACCTCCTCGGGGCGGACCACGGAGTGCGTGCGCCAGCCCTGCCGGTGGAAGACGATCTCGCCCTCGGGGAGCGCCGGGGTGCGGGAGGCGACGACCCGGCCCAGGGTGCGGCCCTCCAGCGGGGCGTTCAACTCGAAGTCGCCGTCCATCATTTCGCGGTGGTAGGGGTCCACGGACCAGTACAGGTTCTCCAGCAGGGCCGTACCCGGGGCCGGTTCGGGGACGGGGGACTCGGCGAAGCGGAAGTGGCCGGCGGTCGGGAAGCCGGTCGGGCGGGCGGTCTGCTGCACGGTGAGCGCGATCTCGGTCATGACAGGGGACCGTAGGAAGGAATGCCGGGGCCGGGCAGGGGGTTGCGCTCATGGAACGCGGCGATCCATGAGCCGCCCTCATAGACGCAGGTGGGAGCCCCCGGTGACAGCAGCTGACCTTGCCCCGCAGGAGCTGAGGACCCTGGTAGCCGTGGCCGACGAGGGCGGCTTCTCGGCGGCGGCCGCCCGGCTCGGGGCCACCCAGTCCGCCGTGTCCCACGCCGTGCGCGGCATCGAACGCAAGCTGGGCGTCGTCCTCTTCGAGCGCGGCCGGTTCGGTGCCCGGCCGACACCCGCCGGGGAGCGGGCGGCGGCCCATGCGCGGCGCGTGCTGCGGATGCTCCAGGCGCTGGCCGCCGACGCCCGGGGCGCGGGCACCGGCGAGGCCGCCGGAGCGCTGCGCGTCGCCGCCTTCCGCGGCGCGGCCCTGCATCTGCTGCCGCCCGTCCTGGAGCGGCTCGCGCTACGGCACCCGGGCATCGAGGTGAGCGTCACCGTCGTACGGGAACTGGGCCCCGGCACCGCAGGCGAGGTCGCCGAAGGACGGGCCGACCTCGGCATCGCCACCCTCGGCGGCGGCTCGCCGCTGCCCGCCGGGCTGGTCGGCGACGTGCTGCTGGAGGAGCCGTACTCCCTGGTCCACCCGGCCGGACACCCGGCCCCGCGCACCCTCCCGCTGGTCGACTGGATGGAGAACTGCGGCTCCTACACCCGCGACTGGTGGGCCGCCCAGGACTGGATCCCGGCCGCGACCGTCCGCGCCGAGGACGACGGGGCGGTGCTGTCGATGGTGGGCAGCGGTCTCGGCATGGCGATCATGCCCGCGCTCTCCCTCAGTGCGGCCCCGCCCTCCGTGGCCGTCACCGACCTGGGACCGGAGCGGCCGTCCCGTTCCGTCGGCTACGTCACCACCCCGGAACTGGCCACGACCTCCGCCGTTCGGGCGCTCGTCCGGGAGCTGCGCTCCCTCCACCCGCGTACGGCGAAAGCGCAGGTCACGGCGGTGTGACCCAGTCCACCGTCTCAGATAGTAGGAAGTCCGAGTAATTGTGGAGACAGGCGCGGCCCGCTCCCTTAACTTTGTAGGAGCCGAACGTCTCGCTCGATCAAGCGAATGGCGGTCGTGAGCCGGGCCCCGTGCAGGCAACCCCTGCGGCACCGCTCCCCGCCCCTCCGGCGTCTCGTAACCCCCCTTGCCGCACTCCGGTTTGCCGAAGGAGTCGATTTCCATGGCCGAGACGACCGTCCGCCGCCGAGTCCGCCACGTGTCCCGCACGAGCGAGTCCGACCGCAAGAACGCCGCCGCCGCCCTCCAGCGCGCCCTCGACCGCCGCGACAACGGCGGCGAGACCGGCCACTGAGCCGCCACTGATCCGGGAGCCGCACCCTCCCCCACTCTCGGCTTCGCTCGAGCGGGGGGACCCCCATGGGTGCGGCGCGGCCTCAGCCGCCGCGCCGCACCTCGAAGTGGTCGATCCGCCGTCCGTCCTCGGCCAGCGCCGACACCGTGAGCCGCGGTGACGGACCCGGACGCGCCTCCACCTTCAGCAGCGAGAAGCCGGTGTAGCGCACCCGCGACCACGAGGCCGTCTCCGGTGCGCGCTCCTTGCCCTTGGCCCAGTGGAAGGTCTCCACGTCCTCGTGCCGGGTGACCTGACCCTCGTAGCTGTCCTTGACGCCCGAGGGGAAGGAGTACAGGTCCCGGCCGCCGCCGCCCGCGGTGACGTACACGATCCCGTCCCGCGTCGGATCCGTCGACGCGCCGATCGGGACGGACCTGCCGACCTCACCGCCCTTGATCGCGTCCGTCCGCTCGTACACGTGGTTGTGCCCGTTGATCACCAGGTCCACCTGATGCTTCGCGAACAGCGGCAGCCACTCCTTGCGCACACCTCCGTCCGAGGCGTGCTGCGAGGTGGAGTACGCGCAGTGGTGGAAGTAGACGACCAGGAAGTCCACGCCCTTCGTCGCGCGCAGCTCGCCCAGCTTCGCGTCCAGCCACTTGGTCTGCCGGCCGCCGCTGTTCCCGAAGTTGGCCGGGATCTCGTACGACACGTCGTTGGCGTCCAGCGCCACGAAGCCGGTGTTGCCGTAGGTGAACGCGTAGGCGCCCGGTGTCCCGTGCGGGTCGAAGCCGTTGTCCGGCAGGGAGAACCGGGCCAGCTGTCCGCCGTAGCCGTCCGGCGAGTACCAGGCCTCCATGTCGTGGTTGCCGGTCGTCACCATCCACGGCACCGACCTGGCGACCGGGTCGTTCTGCTTCAGGAACTGGTCCCAGAACGTGGGGTCGTAGCCGTCCTCGGTCTGTCCGGCGCCGTTGACGTCGGCGTAGCAGATGTCGCCCGCGTGCAGATGGAAGGCGGGGTCCTGCTGCTTCACGAGGTGGTCGTTGGCGTGCGCGGCCTGCCCCACGCCCTGGTCGCCGAAGGCCGTGAAGACGAAGTGCTCCGGGGTCGCGGGTGCGGTGCGGAAGGAGGCGAGGGTGGCGCGGTGGGCGGGAGCGGCCGGGTCCCAGCCGTCGTGGCCGACGCCGTAGTAGTACGTCGTGCCGGGCCTCAGGCCGTCCAGGGCCGCGTGCACGTAGTACTGCTCGACCGCGGGCCGCACCCCCTGCACCCCGGGCGTGTTCAGGTTGCGCACCTCGGCCGGGATCCGGCGGCCGAGGTCGTCGGGGCGCAGCCCGACGCGCACGTACGGCCGCCGCACCGCGAACGGCACCTGCCAGGAGACCCGCATCTGTGTCTTCGGGTCGGCGCCGAAGGCCAGATGGCGGCCGAAGGGCCGGACCACCGAGCCGGACACCCTCGAGGCGGCCGGGGCCGGGCGCGCCGTACCGGAGGCGGAGGAACAGCCGGTCAGCAGGCCGCCCGCCACCGCGCCCGCCGTCACCAGGGTGCGGCGGCGGACCAGCCGGGTGTGCAGGTACTCGTACTGTTCCGCCATGCTCATGCGTTCGGCGAGCTGTCGCGGGATGCCGACGTCTGGGGTCTCCATGTCGGGGAAGATGCCACCGGGGTCCAACGCCCGTGTCACATACGGGTGAACGACAGCCGACGGGATGACACCCGCAACCCGTACGGGTGTCCGTATGGCGGACGGGGCATGTCATCACCTGGGACGAGGAGTAGGGTGCCGACATGTCTCGCAGCATCAATCTCGCAGTGATCCCCGGTGACGGCATCGGCCAGGAGGTCGTGGCCGAGGGTCTCAAGGTCCTCTCCGCCGTCCTGCCGCAGGATGTGAAGCTGGAGACCAAGGAGTACGACTTCGGCGCCAAGCGCTACCACGCCACCGGTGAGACGCTCACCGACGCCGACCTCGCCGCCCTCAAGCAGCACGACGTCATTCTGCTCGGCGCGATCGGTGACCCGAGTGTCCCGTCCGGCGTCCTGGAGCGCGGCTTCCTGCTCAAGCTCCGCTTCGCCTTCGACCACCACGTCAACCTGCGTCCGTCGAAGCTCCTGCCCGGTGTCGCGACCCCGCTGGCCGGCCAGCCCGAGATCGACTTCGTCGTCGTCCGCGAGGGCACCGAGGGCCCCTACACGGGCAACGGCGGCACCATCCGCAAGGGCACCGAGCACGAGGTCGCCACCGAGGTCTCCGTCAACACGGCCTTCGGTGTCGAGCGCGTGGTCCGCGACGCCTTCGCCCGCGCCCAGGCCCGCCCGCGCAAGAAGCTCACGCTGGTCCACAAGAACAACGTGCTGACCTTCGCCGGGCACCTGTGGACGAACATCTTCAACAAGGTCGCCGCGGAGTTCCCCGAGGTCGAGACCGACTACATCCACGTCGACGCGGCGACCATCTACCTGGTCACCCAGCCCGAGCGGTTCGACGTGATCGTCACCGACAACCTCTTCGGCGACATCATCACCGACCTCGCCGCGGCCGTCTCCGGCGGCATCGGCGTGGCCGCCTCCGGCAACATCAACCCCAGCCGCGAGTTCCCGTCCATGTTCGAGCCGGTCCACGGCTCGGCCCCGGACATCGCCGGCCAGGGCAAGGCCGACCCCACCGCCACGGTCCTGTCCGTCGCCCTGCTGCTGCGCCACCTCGGCTACGACGCCGAAGCCGACCGCATCGACACCGCGGTCGCCGCCGACCTCACCGAACGCGTCGGCAAGCCGGCCCGCTCCACCTCCGAGATCGGCGACGCGCTCGCCGTACGAGTAGCCGGCTGACCCGCCGCGCTACACACCAAGCCGCCGGGTCGCATCCGCACCCGGCGGCTTTTCCTATGCGGTCGTCGGGTGCCACCATCAACCCTGGGCCGTTTTCACCCCGATTCCCTTCCGGCCGGAGCCCCGCGCGATAATCGAACGCGGAGCCGCGGTATGAGGGAAAGCTCGGACGTCCTAGCAGTGGGCGTGGATGCGGCCCGTCACTACACAACCGGTGAAGGACAACCACTCATGACGACGCCCACGATCGAGCTCAAGCCCTCCGCCCTTCCGCTCGCCGCCGCGGAGCGCGAGGCGATCCTGGCCAGCCCCGGATTCGGCCGCCACTTCACCGACCACATGGTGACGATCAAGTGGACCGAGGGCCGCGGCTGGCACGACGGCCAGCTCGTTCCGTACGCGCCGATCCCCCTCGACCCGGCCACCAACGTCCTGCACTACGCCCAGGAGATCTTCGAGGGCCTGAAGGCCTACCGCCAGCCCGACGGCTCGGTCGCCATGTTCCGCCCCGACCAGAACGCCAAGCGCTTCCAGCGCTCCGCCAAGCGCCTCGCCATGCCCGAGCTGCCGGTCGAGACGTTCATCGAGGCCTGCGACGCCCTGGTCCAGCAGGACAAGGACTGGGTGCCCGCGCACGGCGGCGAGGAGTCCCTCTACCTGCGCCCGTTCATGATCGCCACCGAGGTCGGCCTCGGCGTCAAGCCCGCCAACGAGTACCTGTTCCTCGTCATCGCCTCCCCGGCCGGCGCCTACTTCCCGGGCGGCGTGAAGCCGGTGTCGATCTGGGTCTCCGAGGACCGCGTCCGGGCCGTCCCCGGCGGCATGGGCGACGCGAAGACCGGCGGCAACTACGCCGCGTCCCTGCTCGCCCAGGCCGAGGCCGCCGCCAAGGGCTGCGACCAGGTCTGCTACCTCGACGCGGTCGAGCACCAGTGGGTCGAGGAGCTGGGCGGCATGAACCTGTACTTCGTGTACGGGGACAAGATCGTCACGCCGACCCTGACCGGCTCCATCCTGGAGGGCGTCACCCGTGACTCCCTGCTGGCCGTCGCCCGCGACCTCGGCTACGAGTCCGAGGAGGGCCGCGTCTCCGTCGAGCAGTGGCAGCGCGACTCCGAGAACGGCACCCTCACCGAGGTCTTCGCCTGCGGCACCGCGGCTGTGATCACTCCGGTCGGCACGGTGAAGCGGGCCTCTGCCGAGTGGAAGCAGTCGGATGGAGAGCCCGGCGAGGTGACCCTGCGCCTGCGCCAGGCTCTGCTCGACATCCAGCGCGGTACCGCTGACGACAAGCACGGCTGGATGTACCGGATCGGTTAAGCGCGCGGCTGGAAGTGCCGAGAAGGGGCGTCGGGCGTCTGCGGGTCCGTTGTGGCTGGTCGCGCAGTTCCCCGCGCCCCTTCGGGGCGCGGCCCCACTGCGCCTGACAGCGTCAGCAGCAGATACACCACCCCCCCGACCAGGCCCGACAGCAGGAAGCTGCAGTCCACCCCGCCCGTCAGCTTCAGCAGTGGGCCCTCGTACGACGGCAGGGACACCGCCAGCAGGCCGACCGCCGCGCCGGCCGCCCAGGACACGGTGGCCCGGATGTTCCAGCCGGCCCGGTACCAGTAGATCCCGCCCCGTGAGCGGCGGTTGAAGACCTGGAGGGCGTCGGCGTCGTACACACCGCGGCAGCGGGCGAAGCCGATGAGGGTGATGACCGCCCACGGGGTGCCGATGGCGGTGAGGAGGAGGACGAAGGACGTCATCGCGGACTGGGCGTTCCAGGCGTAGTGGCCGACGAAGACGCAGGCCGTGGCCACGATGGCGACCGTGTAGGTGGCGCGGGCGCGGGAGGCGCGGGGCAGGATCGCGTCCAGGTCGAGGCCCATGGAGTAGAGCATCAGGCCCGCGTTGCCGACCGAGCCCGCGGAGGCGGACAGCAGCAGCGGGACCAGGTACCAGGCGGGGGAGGCGGAGACCAGGGGACCGGCGTAGTCGGTCGCCGCGCGGGCCGCGTACGCCGTGAAGGTGCCGAACAGCTGGGGCACCAGCAGGCCGAGGATCAGCCCGAGCCAGGTGGCGTGCAGGACGCGGCGGCTGGAGTTTCGGGCGGGGGAGATGTAGCGGGTGTAGTCGCCGAGCAGGGTGATGAAGGCGATCGGTCCGGACAGCCCGGCCGCCACCGCCGCCAGGAACCAGGTCGGCCAGAAGGAGCCCAGCAGATAGCCGCCCGCGCCCGGCAGGGCCGAGGTCGTGAAGTGCGGGGCGTAGGCGAAGATCCCGAGGACCAGCAGGGTGGTCATGCCGATCGCCAGCACCCGGGACATGGCGAGCAGCACCCGGTAGCCGTACACCGCGCCGGCGACCGTCGCCGCGGCGAGCAGCGCGTAGACGGCGGCGTACGACACCCCGTCCGCGGGCAGCCCGAACAGCCGGCCGAGCACGCTCAGCATCACGTCGCCGCCGATCCATACGGTCAGGGCGGTGTAGCCGAGGGCCAGCAGCAGGCCGACGACCGAGCCGACCAGCCGGCCCCGCACGCCGAACTGGGCGCCGGAGGACGTGGACAGGTTGGTCGCGGTGCGCAGGGAGACCAGCGCCAGCGGGGCCGTGAACAGCGTGCCGATCACCGTGCCCGCCACGATCGCGGTCACCGACGCCCACCAGCCGAGCCCGAAGGACGGCGGCAGCCAGCCGAAGATGATCACCCCGAGGCAGAGGTTGGACCCGAGCAGGATCGAGACCAGGTCCCGTGGACCGCTGGTCCGTTCCTCGTCCGGGATGGTGTCGACACCGTGCTGTTCGATCGGCATGGCTGAGTCTCCTTCGACGGCCGCCTCTGAGAGTTTGAGCGACGTTCAATGTGACGTGAACAGTGGTCGTCGGTCAATGCTTCTGTTTCATGAAGAGTGCGTTTAGAGTGATGCTCAAACGTGTGGAAGGCAAGGAGGTGCCGCGTCGTGAGACTGACCCCCACGGAACGTGACCGGCTGCTGCTCTTCGGGGCCGCCGAGCTGGCCCGGGCCCGCCGGGCGCGCGGTCTCAGGCTCAACGTGCCGGAGGCCACCGCGCTGATCGCGGACACCGTCTGCGAGGCCGCGCGGGACGGCCGGCGGCTCGCGGAGGCCATCGAGGCCGCCCGGTCGGCCCTCGGTCCCGAGGACGTGCTGCCGGGCGTCGCCGACGTCGTCACCGAGGTGCACGTCGAGGCCGTCTTCGACGACGGCTCCCGGCTCGCGGTGGTCTCCGACCCGATCGGCGCCGGCTCGGGCGCTGAGGGTCCTGGCGCGCTGCTGCCGGGCCCCGAGCACCCCGAGCCCGAGCCGGCGCTCCGGCTCACGGTCACCAACACCGCGACCGTGCCGGTCTCCGTCACCTCCCACTTCCACTTCTTCGAGGCCAACCCGCGGCTGGACTTCGTGCGGGAGAAGGCCTACGGCATGCGGCTCGCCGTACCCGCCGGGTCCTCCGTTCGGTTCGGGCCGGGGGAGAGCGGCGAGGTCGGGCTGGTCCCGATCGGCGGCGAGCGGATCGCGATCGGCTTCGCCGGTCTGGTCGACGGGCCGCTGGACGCGCCCGGAGCGAAGGAGGAGGCCCTGCGCAGGGCCGCCGCCTGCGGATATCTCGGAGTCACGCAAGGAGCCACACCGGAAGGAGGCGAGCGATGAGCCGCTCGAAGGGACGCGAGATCGACGAGTCGATCCATATCGACCCCCATGCCTACGCGGCCACTCACGGACCTCGCGCCGGGGACCGCATCCGCCTCGGCGACTCCGGTCTGACGATCCGCGTCGAGTCCGACTCGCAGAAGTACGGCGACGAGTTCCTCGCCGGGTTCGGCAAGACCGCCCGCGACGGGCTGCACCTGAAGGCCGCCGCCGTCCGCGAGACCTGTGACGTCGTGATCAGCAACGTCGTCGTGATCGACGCGGCACAGGGCATCCGCAAGGTGTCCATCGGTATCCGCGAGGGGCGCATCTGCGCGATCGGGCGGGCCGGGAACCCCGACACCCTCGACGGGGTGGACGTCGTGGTCGGCACCGGTACGTCGATCGTGTCCGGCGAGGGGCTCATCGCCACCGCCGGGGCCGTCGACACCCACGTCCATCTGCTGTCGCCGCGCATCATGGAGGCCTCCCTGGCCTCCGGCGTGACCACGATCATCGGGCAGGAGTTCGGCCCGGTGTGGGGCGTCGGCGTGAACTCGCCCTGGGCGCTGCGGCACGCGTTCAGCGCCTTCGACGCCTGGCCGGTCAACATCGGCTTCCTGGGCCGGGGTTCGTCCTCGCACGAAGCGCCGCTCATCGAGGCCCTGGCCGAGGGCGGGGCGAGCGGCTTCAAGGTGCACGAGGACATGGGCGCCCACACCCGCGCGCTCGACACGGCCCTCAGGGTCGCCGAGGAGCACGACGTCCAGGTCGCCCTGCACAGCGACGGCCTGAACGAGTGCCTGTCCGTCGAGGACACCCTGCGCGTCCTCGAAGGCCGCACCATCCACGCCTTCCACATCGAGGGCTGCGGCGGCGGGCACGTGCCCAACGTGCTCAAGATGGCCGGTGTGCCGAACGTCATCGGCTCCTCCACCAATCCCACCCTGCCCTTCGGCCGGGACGCGGTCGCCGAGCACTACGGCATGATCGTCTCCGTCCACGACCTGAAGACCGACCTGCCCGGCGACGCCGCCATGGCCCGCGACCGCATCCGGGCGGGCACCATGGGCGCCGAGGACGTGCTGCACGACCTGGGCGCGATCGGCATCACCTCGTCCGACGCGCAGGGCATGGGCCGCGCGGGCGAGACGGTCCGCCGTACCTTCGCCATGGCCGGCAAGATGAAGGCCGAGCTGGGCCCGATGGAGGGCGACGGCGAGGCCGACGACAACGCCCGCGTCCTGCGCTACATGGCCAAGCTGACGATCAACCCCGCCCTCGCGCACGGCCTCGCGCACGAGGTCGGCTCGATCGAGGTCGGCAAGCTCGCCGACATCGTGCTGTGGCGCCCGGAGTACTTCGGCGCCAAGCCGCAGCTCGTCCTCAAGTCCGGCTTCCCGGCGTACGGCGTGACCGGCGACCCCAACGCAGCCACCGACACCTGCGAACCCCTCGTCCTTGGCCCGCAGTTCGGCGCGCACGGCGGCACACCCGCGGACATCTCGGTCGCGTTCGTCGCGCAGGCCGCCGTGGACCAGGGCAACGACAAAATGCCCACCCGGCGCCGCAGGGTCGCGGTACGTGGCACCCGGGGCATCGGCCCCGCCGACCTGCGCCTGAACGCCCGCATCGGAGCGGTCGACGTCGACCAGCGCACCGGCCTGGTCACCCTCGACGGCGACCCGCTGCGCTCCGAGCCCGCCGACTCCGTCTCCCTCAACCGCCTCTACTTCCTCTAAGGACCCGCGACATGACCACCCCCGCAGCCGACGGCTTCCGCATGCCCGCCGAGTGGACCCCGCACGAGCGCACCTGGATGGCGTGGCCGGGACCCAACACCACCTTCGAGGACCCGGACGACCTCACCCTGTCCCGCATGGCCTGGGCGTCGGTGGCCCGCGCCGTCCTCCGCTTCGAACCGGTGACGGTCGTGTGCGGCCCCGGCCAGTCGGCGGACGCGCAGGTGCTGCTCGGCCCCGGCGTCGACACCGTCGAGCGCGAGCTGGACGACGCCTGGATGCGGGACATCGGCCCCACCTTCCTCACCAACGGCCAGGGCGAACTGGCCGCCGTGGACTGGACGTTCAACGGCTGGGGCGCCCAGCACTGGGCCAGCTGGGAGCACGACGCGAAGATCGCCTCGTACGTCTCGGACCTCGCGGGTGCGAAGACGTACGCCTCCAGGCTGGTCAACGAGGGCGGCGCGATCCACGTCGACGGCGAGGGCACGGTGCTGCTGACGGAGACGGTCCAGCTGGGCCCCGAGCGCAACCCGGGCTGGTCGCGCGCGGAGGTCGAGGCGGAGATCCACGCCCACCTCGGCACCCGCAAGGCGATCTGGCTGCCGCGCGGCCTCACCGGCGACTACCCGCCCCACGGCTTCGGCACCCTCGGCCACGTCGACATCGTCGCCGCCTTCGCCCGCCCCGGTGTGGTCGTCGCCCACCACCAGCCGGACCCGGCCCACCCCGATCACGAGGTCACCAAGGAGGTCATCGGCATCCTGAGGTCGGCGACCGACGCGCGCGGCCGCAGCCTGGAGGTGGTCGAGGTGCCCGCCCCGACCGTCCTGGAGGCCGACGGCCACTGGGCCGACTACTCCTACATCAACCACTACCTCTGCAACGGCGGGGTCGTCCTGTGCGGCTTCGACGACCCGCGCGACGAGATCGCCGCCGGGATCTTCCGCCGTCTCTTCCCCGAGCGGACGGTCACCCTCGTGGACGCCCGTACGATCTTCTCCGGTGGTGGTGGCATCCACTGCATCACCCAGCAGCAGCCGAAGGTCTGACACACACAGGAGCAGCAGATGGCCGGTGCGGCCCGTGCGCGCAAGAACGCGCCGCCCCGCGAGGAGGTCCTCGTCGCCGCCATGGACATGATCGCCGAGCGCGGTCTGGAGAAGCTCACCATGGCGGGGCTCGGCCGTGAGGTCGGGATGAGCAGCGGCCATCTGCTGTACTACTTCCGCTCCAAGGACGAGCTGCTGCTGCAGACCCTGGAGTGGAGCGAGGGCCGGCTGGGCGCCGAGCGCGGCCGCCTGCTCACCCGCCCCGGGTCCGCCCGGAAGCGCCTGGAGGCGTACGTCGACCTGTACGTCCCCGACGGCCACCGCGACCCGCACTGGACGCTCTGGCTGGAGGTCTGGAACCGCTCGCAGAACGCCGACGACGACGCCCGCGAGCGGCAGGCCGCCATCGAGGGCGCCTGGCACCGCGACCTGGTCGCCCTGATCGCCGAGGGCATCTCGCGCGGCGAGTTCCGCCCGGTCGACGCCGACCGCTTCGCGGCGAAGTTGCGTGCGCTGCTTGACGGCTTCTCCATCCACGTTGCCATCGGGTTGCGCGGCACGGACCGGGAGCAAGTGATCTCCCATGTGCGGGAGTTCCTCGCCCAGACACTCCTCGCTCCGGACGCCTGACGACCGCATCCTGAGACAGTCGGTGAGCCTGGGGCAGGGCTGTGCCAGACTGCCTCCGTGCTCTCGTTCGCCATGATTATTGGCAGCAGGCGCGCCGGTCCGCAGTGACCACCACGTACGACCAGGTACGGGTGGCCACCGTCGTCCTCGACCCGCGCGCAGACCTCTCGCACCCGCGAGGGGTTTTTTCGTTTTCCGGCCCACCTTCAGCCGGGAACGGAGCGCGAGGGAGTATTGGGGGGACGGTGGAGCCGGTCATTCCGGTAAGACCGAAGATCCACAATCAGGAGCCTTGAGACCATGACCGAGACGGCAACCAGCGAGCTCGACGACTCGTTCCACGTCTTCGACACCACGCTGCGCGACGGCGCGCAGCGCGAGGGCATCAACCTCACCGTCGCGGACAAGCTCGCCATCGCACGGCACCTGGACGACTTCGGCGTGGGCTTCATCGAGGGCGGCTGGCCCGGCGCGAACCCGCGGGACACCGAGTTCTTCGCCCGCGCCCAGCAGGAGATCGACTTCCGCAACGCCCAGCTGGTCGCCTTCGGCGCCACCCGCCGCGCCGGCGCCAAGGCCGCCGACGACCCGCAGGTCAAGGCGCTCCTGGACTCGGGTGCCCCGGTGATCACGCTGGTCGCCAAGTCGCACGACCGGCATGTGGAGCTGGCGCTGCGCACCACGCTGGACGAGAACCTCGAGATGGTCCGGGACACCGTGTCCTACCTGCGTGAGCAGGGCCGCCGGGTGTTCGTGGACTGCGAGCACTTCTTCGACGGCTACCGCGCGAACCCCGAGTACGCGAAGGCGGTCGTACGGACCGCCTCGGAGGCCGGCGCCGACGTCGTCATCCTCTGTGACACCAACGGCGGCATGCTCCCCGCCCAGGTCCAGGCGGTCGTCTCCACGGTCCTCGCCGACACCGGCGCCCGGCTCGGCATCCACGCCCAGGACGACACCGGCTGCGCCGTCGCCAACACCCTGGCCGCCGTGGACGCGGGCGCGACCCACGTGCAGTGCACGGCGAACGGCTACGGCGAGCGCGTCGGCAACGCCAACCTCTTCCCGGTGGTCGCGGCCCTGGAGCTGAAGTACGGCAAGAAGGTGCTGCCCGAGGGCCACCTGCGCGAGATGACCCGCATCTCCCACGCCATCGCCGAGGTCGTGAACCTCACCCCGTCCACGCACCAGCCGTACGTCGGCGTCTCCGCCTTCGCGCACAAGGCGGGCCTGCACGCCTCCGCGATCAAGGTCGACCCGGACCTGTACCAGCACATCGACCCCGAGCAGGTCGGCAACACCATGCGCATGCTGGTCTCCGACATGGCGGGCCGCGCCTCCATCGAGCTGAAGGGCAAGGAACTCGGCATCGACCTGGGCGGCGACCGCGAGCTGGTCGGCCGGGTGGTCGAGCGGGTCAAGGAACGTGAGCTGAAGGGCTACACGTACGAGGCCGCGGACGCCTCCTTCGAGCTGCTGCTGCGCGCCGAGGTCGAAGGCAGGCCCCTGAAGTACTTCGACGTCGAGTCCTGGCGGGCCATCGTCGAGGACCGCCCCGACGGCACCCACGCCAACGAGGCCACGGTCAAGCTGTGGGCCAAGAGCGAGCGGATCGTCGCCACCGCGGAGGGCAACGGCCCGGTCAACGCCCTGGACCGGTCCCTGCGCGTCGCCCTGGAGAAGATCTACCCGCAGCTCGCCAAGCTCGACCTGGTGGACTACAAGGTCCGCATCCTCGAGGGCAAGCACGGCACGTCGTCCACCACCCGCGTCCTGATCTCCACCTCCGACGGTTCGGGCGAGTGGTCCACGGTCGGCGTGGCGGACAACGTCATCGCGGCCTCCTGGCAGGCCCTGGAGGACGCCTACACCTACGGCCTGCTGCGCGCCGGGGTCGAGCCGGCCGAGTAGTCGGCCTCAGGGAGCACGCCAGACGTTGTCGAAGGCGTCCTTCTCGATACGCCGCCGCTGCCGCACGGCCTCCAGCTCCGTCAATGCGCCGTTGACGGCAGCCAGGACGGTCACCGTCGCGTCGCCGGGAAGGTCCTCCGGGGCCTGTTCCGGCGCGCCTTCGGGGATCCCCAGGGCGGCCGCGAGACCGACGAGGACGGGTTCGCGGGAGGCCCAGCGGTCGGTGGCGTGCCGGCGTTCCGGCGAGTCGGCCGGAGCGCCTTCGTCCCCGCCCCTCCAGGGCAGCCAGTGGTGCCGTTCTCCGCCGGCCGCCCTCCCGCGCTCCTCCAGATCGTCGGCGTAGGCGGCGGCCAGACCGCGCCCGCGGCGCCACAGCCAGTCCTCGACGGACTCGTACGGCGCCTGCCGGGCGAGCGCCGCCCCCGCCGCGTCCAGCAGCCGGTCACCCGTCGCCGGCTGCAGACCGGGCACGATGCGCTCGTCGTCCAGCCTGACGGCCTCGGCGTCCATCAGGTCGACCAGCTCGGCTCCCGCCAGGGCGAGCGACAGGTCCCCCTGCTCGACGGGCCGACCGGACGGGACGTCCAGAGCGACGATCAACAGGTCCCGCGCTGTGCTCATGTCGGACTCCCTCGGGAAGGCGCCCGGCGGGATGCCGGCTCCCTTCATCGTCCCCCAGCCGGTGAGCGCCCGCCCATCAGCACGCGTCCTCGGCAAGCTTCTCGAAGGCCCCGAGCCGCATCGCCCGGCCGTCGGCCCACACCTGACCGGGCCCGAGCCGGCCGATCTGCTCGGTGGTGAACTCCACGGTCCCGTTGTACGAGTCACCGGTCACGTAGTGCCCGAAGGCCAGCGTGTACCGGTGGCCGGGGAGCAGCCGCTGCGCTCCCCGATGCCGGGCCTTCCACTCCCCGGGAGGGGCGAACAGCGGGAACTCGGCATCCCCGTGGAGCCCCTCCTTCCGCACGTCCCATCCGGTGGTGACGGGCCCGCCACCACCGTGGCGCGCCCGCCCGTCGAGCGAGGGCCCCTGGTAGCCGTCGCCGCCACAGGGCCGGAACAGGGCGTACGGCACCCCGTCCGCCCCGACCCGCACACCGGCGAGCGGCAGATCGACCGCCGTACAGCCGCTGAGCAGCAGCATCCCGCTCACGCCGCCGAGCACGGCGGCCGTCACCCTGCTCCGCCTGCTCAGCACTCGTCGTCCACCAGCTCGTCGAAGGCGTCCCGGCTCAGGGCCCGCTCGTCGGCCCACACCTGGCCGGGCTCCAGCCGGGTCAGGTAGTCGGCGGCGAAGGTGACCACGATGCGGTAGTCGACGTTCTCGCCCCGTCCCACGGTCCCCGAGAACCAGTAGTCGCGGCCGGTCAGCAGCCGCTGCGGGCCCCCTCGGTCCGCCTTCCAGGAGCGGGGCGGCGAGAAGAGCGGGAAGGTGACGGCCCCGGTTCCGGCGCCGGCCGTTCTCCAGAAGGTGTCGTCCGACGCCTCGTCCCCGGAGCCGCTCAGCGTGCAGACCCCCGGCCGCCGCGCCCAGCCCGGCTCCCCTGCGTCTCACGCCCGCCCCCCTCCGAGGGCGGGACGCGACCCGCCCTACTGCAAGTGCCACTTCTGGTTGGCGGCCCCCGTGCACGACCAGATCTGTGCCCTCGCCCCGTTCGCCGACGAGTTGTCCGTCACGTCCAGGCACTTGTTCGCCGCCGTGTTCACCACATCACCGGTGGACGCGTTGTACGACCACTGCTGCGCACCGGTTCCGTTGCAGTCGTACAACTGCGCCTTGGCCCCGTCCGCCGTCGACCCCGAGGTCACGTCGAGGCACTTGCCGAGCGCCCGGATCGAACCGTCGGTCTGGACGGTCCACTGCTGGGCGCTGGTGCCGTTGCAGTCGTAGAGCTGGACGGCCGTACCGTTCGCGCTCGAACCGCCCGTCAGGTCAAGGCACTTGCCCGCCAGGCCCACGAAGGCTCCGCTCTGGCCGCCTCCGCCCGACTGGGTGCCGGACCAGGTGAAGGTCGCCGAGGTCTTGCCGGGGAGGGAGTAAGTGGCGTGCTGCGAGCCCCAGTTGATCGTCACGGTCTTGGCGGCGGAGGAATCGTTGTACGCGATGAGCGCCTTGCTGCCGTCCGGGTTCCGCCACGCCACGTTCGGCACGGCGGACGAGGCCGTCGAGGCGATGCGCTGGGCTCCCGGCCGTACGAACTTCGTCAGATGGCCCATGGTGTAGTACTCGACCGTGTAGTCGACCGTCCCGCTCGCGCCGTCCCCGTTGTGCACGGTGATCAGCCCGGTGCAGGTGCCGCAACCCCCGTTGTGCGGGCCCATGTTCTGGTCCACCGCCAGCGACCACTTGGTCACCGACTTCGCCCAGTTGCGCGTGTAGTCGATGATGTTGGACATGTCCTCGCGCTGCTGGTTGGCGATCCAGGTGCCACCGGAGTGCTCGGTGCCGAAGGCGTCCAGCGTGGGGTACTGGTTGTGCACGGAGGTCTGCTTGCCGATGTCGCCGCCGTAGCCGTGCCAGGCGATCCCGCCGAAGTTGGGGTGGTTGCGGACCGCCGCGTCGTCCACCGTCTGGGCCGCGTAGGAGTCGTAGACGTCCCAGTTCCAGTCGTGCGCCAGCACCTTCGTCGACAGGCCCGCCGCCTGCAGCTTCGGCAGCAGCTCGCTCTTGGTGAAGTACGCGAGACCGCTCGCGTTCCAGCTCATCGACGGGTAACTCGAACAGCACGTCGGCTCGTTCTGCGCGGTGACGTACGAGACGTTGACGCCCTGGTCCTTGTACGCCTGGAGATACTTCACGAAGTAGGAGGCGTAGGCCCCGTAGTCCTCCGACTTCAGCCAGCCCCCGTTGAGCGAGCCGCTGTCCTTCATCCAGGCCGGCGCCGTCCACGGCGAGGCCATCACCGTCAGGGAGGGGTCGAGTTGGAGCGCCTGCTTGGTCAGCGGGACGACGTCCGCGAGGTCGTGGGCGATGGAGAAGCTGTTCAGGTTCGGGTCGGTCTGGCCGGACGGCACGTCGTCGTACGTGTACCCGTACCGCGCCAGGTCCGAGGCGCCCATCGGATTGCGCAGGAACGACAGCCCGATCCCGTCCGTCGGCGAGAACAGCTTGCGCATGGTCGCGTCCCGCGTGCTCTGCGACAGCGCCCCGCTGCTGTTCATCAGCCAGGCCGCGGTGTCCGTGAAGGACGCACCGCCGCCGGTGAAGGTCTGGTAGCGGGTGTTCTCGTCGACCGTGATGTTCTCGCCGCTGCCGCCGGTCCCGGACTGGAAGGCGAACGGCGTCTGCGCCTGGAGGCCGCGGGTGACATGCCGTCCGGCCGAGTCGTCGGTGGTGGTGAGCCAGGCCGTGACCTGCTCACCGGCCGCGTGCGCGGAGGTGGTGGCCGCGGTGAGGCCGGCCGTGGAGAGCAGTCCGGCCAACAGCAGCCGGACCGCGCGGGGGGATCTCCTCATGGGGCGTCGCCCTTCCCGAAATGTCTGACGTGACGTCTTGACGGGTCTGTGGGCCGTTAGTTAACTCACGGCGTGATCTAAGTCCTGAGTGAACCACGAGAGCCGAGGATGGTCCATGCCAAGAACCGCCCTGCTCGTCTCCGCCGCCTTGCTCACCGCTCTGCTGTCACCGACCGCCTCCCAGGCGGCCGACGACCCCGCCCCCGTCCCCGTCGACCGCTTCGAGGGCGAGGTCCCCTTCGCCTCCCAGCCTGCCGAGGGCATCTTCACCTGGGGCAGCGACACCGACGACCCGCCGGCCCTGCAACTGACCGCCCGCACCGACGCCCCAGAGGGCGCCAAGGTCCTCACCGGCAGCTACGACATCAGCGGCTACGGCGGCTTCACCCACGACTTCGCCGCGACCGAACCCGCCCACGACTGGTCCGCCCACAAGGGCATCCGCTTCTGGTGGGACGGCCAGGACAACGGCCGGAAGATCGCCTTCGAGATCAAGGACGGCGGCGCCAACGGCGAGGCCTCCGAGCTGTGGACGACCTCCTTCACCGACGACTGGACCGGCTGGAAACAGGTCGAGATCCCCTTCACCGACTTCGTCTACCGCACGGACTACCAGCCCGTCGGCGGCATCGACCACGTCCTCGGACTGACCGCGATGTGGGGCTACGCCGTCACCCTCCCGGCCGGCACCAAGGGCCGGTTCGCCCTGGACGACGTCGAGTTGTACGGCAGGGCCGACCAGTCCCTGCGGGCGAACGTCACCACGGACGCGGCCGTGTACCCGGTCAGGGAAGGCGGTACCGCGGCCGTGAAGGTCACCGTCGCCACCACCGGCTCCGCGCCGATCGACGATCCGGTGACCGTCACCTACGAGACCACCGGCGGCACCGCCGAACCGGGCAAGGACTACACCCCGGTCTCCGGCACCCTCACCTTCCCGGCCGGCACCGCCTCCGGCGCCTCCCGGACCATCGAGGTGCCCACCCTCAGGGACAGGGCCGCCGAGTCCGCCGAGACCGTCCCGCTCAAGCTCACGGTGACCGGCGCCAAGGCCCCCGCCGAGACCCCGCAGATCGTCGTCGACGCGCACGGACTGCCGTACCTGGACGCCAAGTTGCCGGTCAAGCGGCGCGTCGCCGACCTCCTGTCCCGCATGTCCCTGGCGGAGAAGGCCGGCCAGATGACCCAGGCCGAGCGCGGGGCCGTCGGAGGCGGCGGCGACATCGCGACGTACGCCCTCGGGTCACTCCTCTCCGGCGGCGGCTCGACCCCCACGCCCAACACCCCCGAGGCGTGGGCTGGGATGATCGACGCCTTCCAGCTGCGCGCCCAGGCGACCCGCTTCCAGATCCCGCTGATCTACGGCGTCGACGCGGTCCACGGCCACAACAACCTGGCCGGCGCCACGGTCATGCCGCACAACATCGGCATGGGCGCCACCCGCGACCCCGAACTCGCCGAGCAGGCGGGCGCGGTGACGGCCGCCGAGGTGCGGGCCACCGGCATCCCCTGGGACTTCGCACCCTGCCTGTGCGTGAGCCGCGACGAACGCTGGGGCCGCTCCTACGAGTCCTTCGGCGAGGACCCGGCCCTCGTCCAGTCCATGGAGACGGTCATCCAGGGCCTCCAGGGCCGCGCCAACGGCAGGGACCTGAGCCGGAACGACAAGGTCCTCGCCACCGCCAAGCACTTCGTGGGCGACGGCGGCACCGAGTACGGCTCCTCGACCACGGGGACGTACACGATCGACCAGGGCGTCACCAAGGTCACCCGGCAGCAGTTGGAGGCCGTCCACCTGGCGCCGTTCAAGACCGCCGTCGACCGGGGCATCGGCACGGTCATGCCGTCGTACTCCTCCCTGGACGTGCTCGGTGACGGGCAGGGCCCGGTGAAGATGCACGCCCGGGCCGACATGATCAACGGCGTCCTCAAGGACCGCATGGGCTTCGACGGCTTCGTCATCAGCGACTGGAACGCCATCGACCAGCTGCCCGGCGACTACGCGTCCCACGTCCGCACCTCGGTCAACGCCGGCCTGGACATGATGATGGTGCCGTACGGCTACAAGGACTTCACCGGCACGCTCGTCGACGAGGTGAGGGCCGGCCGGATCAGCGAGCAGCGGATCGACGACGCCGTCGCCCGCATCCTCACGCAGAAGTTCAAGCTGGGCCTCTTCGAGCACCCGTACGCCGACACGACCGGCGCCGCCGCGATCGGCTCCCCGGCACACCGGGCCGTGGCCCGCGAGGCCGCCGCCGAGTCCCAGGTGCTGCTGAAGAACACCGGCGGGCTGCTGCCGCTGAAGAAGAGCGAGAAGGTGTACGTCGCCGGGTCCAACGCCGACGACATCGGCAACCAGAGCGGCGGCTGGACCCTCACCTGGCAGGGCTCCTCCGGGAACATCACCCCGGGCACGACCATCCTCCAGGGCATGCGCGCGGCCGGCGGGAACGTCACTTACTCCAAGGACGCCTCCGCACCGACCGACGGCTACGACGTCGGCGTGGTCGTCGTCGGCGAGACCCCGTACGCCGAGGGCGTCGGCGACGTCGGCAACGGCCACGTGCTCCAGCTGTCCGCCGCCGACCGGGCCGCCGTGGACAAGGTGTGCGCGGCCATGAAGTGCGCGGTGCTGATCGTCTCCGGGCGCCCGCAGCTGATCGGTGACCGGCTCGACCGGATCGACGCGCTCGTGGCCTCCTGGCTGCCCGGCACCGAGGGCGAGGGCGTCGCCGACGTCCTCTACGGCAAGCGCCCCTTCACCGGACAGCTCCCGGTCACCTGGCCCAGGTCCGAGTCCCAGCTGCCGATCAACGTCGGCGACGAGTCCTACGACCCGCAGTTCCCCTACGGCTGGGGCCTGACCACCCTCACCCGGGTCCCGCAGGGCGGCACCGCGACCCTGCGCGCGCTCGCCCTGGCGGCGACGGCGGCCGAGCGGGCGGGCGCCGACCGGGCCGGACGCGAGCTGGTCGCCAAGGCGCGGCTGCTCGTCCAGCAGCAGGTGGGGCAGCGGATCACCGAGGCCGTGGCGAAGCCCTTCGCAGACGCGGACCATCTGCTGCTGACCGGCAGGTACGGAAAGGCGGTGCAGAAGCTGGCGGAGGCGTACCGGGCCGCGTAGGCCATCGGTCAGTCATCCGTCGGCATCCGTCAGTCATCCGTCTGATCTGAAGGGATGCCCACTTTTGGGAGGCTTCGGGTAGCTTCGAAGGATGAAGGCCGTCCTGCGGACCCGAAGCCTCCCAGTGCTTCTGCTGGCCGCCCTCACCCTGGTGATCGTGACCGTGCTGACCCCTGGCGCGATGGCGGCCACCAGCGTCTCCACCATCGCCGAGGCCCTCCGCAAGAGCCCGGTCTACGTCGACCCGGCGGCCTCCGCCCAGCTGTCCGCCGGCGACGCCGACACCCTCGCCAAACAGATCAAGGCCGCGAACAAACCCCTGTTCATCGCGGTCCTGCCGGCCGGCTACCCCACCCGGAACCTCTTCACCGACCTGCGCACGGCCACCGGCGTCACCGGCCTGTACGCCATCCGGCTCGGCGACCGCTTCGACGCCCGCGCCGACTCCTCGGTCCTCCCGCGCAGCGCCGTGCAGAACCTCGTCACCAGTGTCCAGGGGGAGAGCGCCAGGACCCAGCTCACCGACTTCACCGACCGCGCCCTGACCAACATGGGCGGTCACGCCCCCGCGTCCTGGGGCTCCTCCGGCTCGGGTGGCGGAGTGTCCAGCACGGCACTGATCATCACGGCCGCGGTGCTGGTGGCCGGCGGCGCGGGCGCCTACACCCTGGTCCGCCGCAACCGCCGCCGCCACGCCGAGGAGCAGCGGGCCGCCCTGGACCGGCTGCGGGTGGTCGTCGACGAGGACATCACCGCATTCGGCGAGGAACTCGACCGGCTGGACTTCCACCCGGCCGAGGCGGGCGCCGACGACGCCAAGCGCGGGGACTACGAACGGGCCCTGGACGCCTACGACAAGGCCAAGCAGTACATGGCCGACGCGCGGAAACCCGAGGACGTCCGCGCGGTCACCGAGGCCCTGGAGGACGGCCGCTTCTCCCTGGCCCAGCTGGCCGCCCGCCGCGAGGGCCGCCCCCTCCCGGAGCGCCGCCCGCCCTGCTTCTTCGACCCCCGGCACGGTCCCTCGGTCACCGACGCCGCCTGGACCCCGCCCGGCGGGTCCCCCCGCGAGGTCCCGGTCTGCGCGGCCGACGCCACCCGTCTGGCCGACGGCCGCGACCCGGTGATCCGCGAGGTCGACACCGACTACGGCCGCCGCCCCTACTGGGACGCGGGCCCGGCCTACGGCCCCTGGGCCGGCGGCTACTTCGGCGGCGGCATCCTGCCCGGCCTGCTCGTCGGCACCCTGCTCGGCAGCGTGATGGCCACCCCGTCGTACGCGGCCGACTACGGCACCGGGTACGGCGACTTCGGCGGCGCGGACTTCGGCAGCGGCGGCTACGAGGGCGGCGACATGTCCGGCGCGGACTTCGACCCCGGAGACTTCGGCGGCGGCTTCGGCGACGGAGGGGGCTTCGACGGGGGCGGGGGTGGGGGAGGGGACTTCGGCGGGGGCTTCTGAGGCGCGGCGGAGCATCAGCCCGGGCGCACTGGAACGTCGATCGTGCCCAGCCGCTCCATCACCGCCGCGGCCAGCGCCAGCACCCCCCGCTCGGTCTCACCGAGCGCCCCGAGCGCCTCGGCCAGCCAGGCGTCCCGCTCGGCCGTGTCCCGCTCCAGCGCCCGCCGCCCCGACTCGGTGAGCGTGAGCACGGACTGACGCCGGTCCACTGTGCCCGTCTCCCGCACGATCAGCCCATCGGTCTCCAGCTCGGCGAAGACCCGGGTGAGCGACTGCGGCCGCTGCCGTTCCTCCGCCGCGATCTCACCGGGCGTGGCCGACCCGTTCCGCTGTAGATACCCGAGCACCGCGAGCTGATTGGGGCTGAGACTCCCGTCCCCGCGCTCCTGCCTGAGCCGCCGGTTCAGCCGGACGACGGCACGCCGGAGAAGGGCGGCCTCGGAAAGGTGATCCATGGCTCTAGATGATACGCGAATCATTACTTCTGCCGCCCGGGCATCCTCAATACTCTGGGAATGTGACCGAGAAACTAATACGCAATGCGTACGAAGCGGCCCTGACGATGACGGCCGTCCTGCTCTCCTGGGCGATCGCCCTGTGGCTGGAGGGCGTGGCCGGACTGCACACGGACTCGGTCGTCCTCGCGGTGGTCCTGACCGTCACACTCGCCCGGACCCAGCGGACGGCGGACACCCGGGGCCGCCTCAGGGCGCTGGCCCTGCTGCCGGCGGTGTCGGCGGTCTGCGCCCTGGTCGGCCGCCTGATCGCCACCCACTACTGGCTGGGCGCGGCCGTCTTCACCGCGGGCATCTCCCTGGCGATCTGGATCCGCCGCTACGGCCCGGCCGCCACCGGGGCGGGCACCCTGATGACCCTCCCACTGGTGGCGCTCCTGGTGGTCCCGGGTCCTGCTCTGCCGCCCAAGGCGCAGGGGGAGTTGGTGAGTTGGGCATGGTCGGCGCTCATCGGCGTACTGGCGTGGGCGAGCGTGTGGCTGGTGCGGACGGTGGCCGACCGGTACGGCCCCTGGGCGGCCGAAGCCGACCCGGGCACCCCGCGCCGGCCCTCCCGGCTGCACCCCCGCCCCAGCACCCGGATGGCCGTACAGATGGCGGCGGCGGTGGCCGCGTCCTTCACGCTCGGCCGGCTGCTCTACGGCGACCACTGGCCCTGGCTGGTCCTGACGGCGTACGTCGTGGCGAGCGGCAACCGCGGCCGAACCGACGTACTGCGCAAGGGAGTCGAGCGCTTCCTGGGTGCCTGCGCGGGCACCCTGCTCGCCACGGGCGTGGCGGCGGTCGGCATCACCGGCCACGCGGCGGTGGCGGTGCTGCTCGCCGTCCTGGCCGTGGCCCTGTGGCTGCGCCCGCTCACCTACGCCTACTGGGCGGCCGGCATGACCACGGCCCTCTCCCTGCTCCTCGGCTACTTCGGCCAGGACGCGCAGAGTCTGCTCCCGACCCGCTTGGCGGCGATCGCCGTCGGCGCGATCCTGTCCGTCGGGGCGTCCTGGTTCCTGCTGCCGGTTCAGCGGCCGTCGTGGCGCCGGCGTACGGCGTGACGGGAGGCGTAACGCTCACCGGCGGCGTGCCACCAGGTGGGCGGGGAAGGGCCGTTGACGACGGAGGTGGGCTGGTCGGGATGGAGCCCGAGCCGCCACAGCGCCCGGGCGTCCACGTTCAGGCCGAGCGTGCCGTGCCAGTGCCCGTCCTCGGCGATGCGGCACATGAGGTCGATCCGTATCTCTTCCGCTTCGAACGGCATCCAGTCGATGCCGCGGTCACGCAGTCAACCGAGGAGGAATCGACCGGGGTGGGGCCGCCCCGGCACATTCTCGTACGAGGTGATGTGGACCCAGTCGGTCTGTTCGTACTGCCCGGACGATGTCATCGCGCCATCCTGGCACGCACGGGCCAACGCCCGCCCTCCCTTTTCGGGGGAGTGGAGGGCGGGCGCGCTCAGGGTGCGGAGGTCTTGGGACCGGCTCGGCCGCCGGAGGCTCACGCGTTCTTGATCGCCGAGATGTCGAAGACCAGCTTGATCTTGTCGGAGACCAGGAAGCCGCCGGTCTCCAGCGCCGCGTTCCAGGTCAGGCCCCACTCGGAGCGCAGGATCTCGGTCTTGCCCTCGAAGCCGACGCGCTCGTTGCCGAAGGGGTCCTTCGCGGCGCCGTTGAACTCCAGGTCGATGGTGATCGGCTTGGTCTCGCCGAGGATGGAGAGGTCGCCGGTGATGCGGTAGTCGTCGCCGCCCAGGGCCTCCGCCTTGGTGGAGCGGAAGGTCATCGCCGGGAACTCGTCGGTCTTGAAGAAGTCCGAGGACTTCAGGTGGCCGTCGCGGTCGGCGTTGCCGGTGTCGACGCTCTCCATCTGGACGTCGATGGTGGCGGTGGACTTGGCGGGGTCGGTGCCGTCCAGGTGCAGGGAGCCGGTGAAGTCCTGGAAGCTGCCCTTGACGTTGGTGACCATCGCGTGGCGCGCCACGAAGCCGATCGTGGTGTGCGCGGGGTCGAGCGTGTAGTCACCGGTCAGCGCGGCCAGGTCGGGGCTGACGGCGGCGGGCGCCGAGGCGGGGGCGGGGGTGCTTTCCTTGCGGCCGAAAATGCCCATGACGTGCTCCTTGGGGACGGGCGCGGTCGGCGGTGCCGAAGCCGCGGGGGCTTTCTGTTTAACGTTCAACGAATCCAACGACTCCGACCGTAGACCTATTCCGTTCGGTTTTCAACATCATCCGCATCGTGTTTTCACGGTAACCGGGAGTCACCGTGCGCGCCCTCTGGCGAACGCGCGAAGGGCTCGGGCACCATCTGCGTGCACCACCTGCACAGCCGCCCCTCAGGAAGCACGGCCATCCGCAGGAAGGGTCCCCATGAAGGCCACGAAGGTCACGAAGGCCATGAAGGTCCGCTCCGTCCTGACCGCGCTCGCCCTCGTCGTCGCCCCCGGCGTCGCCGTCGTCGGTACCGCCACCGACGCCTTCGCCGTCACCAAGATCAGCCATGCGACCGCCACCCAGATGTTCCGCGACGTCGGCATCACCTGGTCCTCCTCGGGCAACTGCTCCGACCGGAACAACCCCACCTGTACGTCCTTCGAGCAGCTCAACCTCGCCACCGCGCAGGGCGCCCAGACCCTCAAGCGGGCCAGTGGCTGCGCCCTGAACATCACCGGCGGCACCGAGACCGGCCACGCCTCCGGCACCTACTCCCACTGGAACGGCTACAAGCTCGACTACGGCAAGAACACCTGCGTCACGTCGTACATCAAGAACAACTTCACCTACATCGGCCTGCGTGGCGACGGCGCCCCGCAGTACAAGTCCGGCTCCGGCAACATCTACGCCGACGAGGGCAACCACTGGGACGTCCTCTACTACAACTGCGGCGGCTGCTGAGCCGGGGGAGGGGGCGGTGACCAGTCGTATGGGCATGACCCGACGCGCGTTGCTGCTGGCCGCCGCCCTCACCGCCACCCCGGCACCCCGGGCCCGTGCGGCACCCGCCGCCGACCCCTACGACCCCCTCCGCCGCCGCTGGCTCGACATCTCCCTCGGCACCGGATACGACCCGGCCGCCGAGCCGTACGCCTCCCGGCTCGCCCAACTCGGGGAACTGGCCCGGGACTTCCGGGCCACCATGGCCCCGGCCCCCGCCTCCCTCTGGCCCGGCCACCCCTTCGACCCGCCCTCCGGCATCACCTTCAGCTACGGCCGCCTGTGGACCATGGCCCAGGCCTACGTCCAGCCCGGCACCGGCTCCACCGGCGACGACACCCTCCTCGCCGACCTGCTCCGCGGCCTCGACCACCTCTCCACCACGGTCTACAACCCGGCCGCCACCCGCTACGGCAACTGGTGGGAATGGCAGATCGGCAGCCCCCGCCTCCTCATGGACCTCACGGCCGCCCTGTACGACCACCTCGGCGCGGCCCGCGTCGCGGCGGCCTGTGCGGCCGTCGACCACTTCATCCCGGACGCGATGCTCACCGAGTACTCCGGCACCTCCACCGGCGCCAACCGCGTCGACCTGTGCCGATCCGTCGCCCTGCGCGGCATCCTGGGCCGGGACGGCGGCCGCATCGCGCTCGCCCGGGACGCCCTGTCGCCGGTCTTCCCGTACGTCAGCCGGGGCGACGGCCTGTACGCCGACGGCTCCTTCGTCCAGCACACCTGGGTCGCCTACTCCGGCACGTACGGCCAGGTGCTGCTCGACGGCCTCGGGCGGCTGTTCGCCCTGCTCGCCGGCTCGCCCTGGGAGGTCACCGACCCGGCCCGGCAGAACGTCCTGGACAGCGTCGAGCACGCCTACGCGCCCCTGATCCACGACGGGTTGGTGATGGACTGCGTCAACGGCCGTGCCATCAGCCGGGGTTACCTGCGCGGCGACGACCTGCACCTCATGCGCGGCGACCACTACCACGGCCAGGCCCTGATCGCGGCCGTCACCCTGCTCGCCGGCGGCGCGAGCGAGGCGGAGCGGGAGCGGTGGTACGGCCGGATCAAGGGCTGGATCCAACGGGACACCGTGACACCGATCCTGGCGGCAGGTCAGTTCGGGGTCGCCGACCTCGCCCGGCTGCACGCCGTCGCCGACGCGGCCGTACCCGCGAGCCCGGAACCCGTCGGGCACCGCCTCTTTCCGGCCATGGACCGGGCCGTCCACCGTCGCCCCCGCTTCACCGCCGCGCTCTCCATGGCCTCCGACCGCATCGCGCACTACGAGTGCGGCAACGGCGAGAACCCGCGTGGCTGGCACACGGGCTCCGGGATGCTCTCCTGGTGGCCGGCCGGGCAGAGCGACCGGTCCGATCAGTACACGGACTGGTTCTGGCCGACCGTGGACTGGTACCGCCTCCCCGGCACCACCGTGTCGACCAGGCGCCTGGCCGACCGGGCCGGCGGTGAGTGGGGTGCCCCCAAGCCGGACGTCCGCTGGGTCGGCGGCGCGACCGACGGCCAGTACGCGGCCGTGGGCCAGCACCTCAAGGGGCTCGGATCGACGCTGGAGGCCCGCAAGTCCTGGTTCTTCCTCGCCGACGCCGTCGTCTGCCTGGGCGCCGGGATCACCTGCGCCGACGGCGTCCCCGTCGAGACGGTCGTGGACAACCGCAACCTCGGCGAGAACGGCACCCAGACCCTCGTCCACGGCCCCGGCTGGGCCCATCTGGAGGGCCACGGCGGCTGGATCCTGCCCTGCGGCGGCGAGCTGCGCACCCTCCGCGAGGACCGCACCGGCGCCTGGTCCGACATCAACACCACCAGCACGGACGAGCGGCGCACCCGCCGCTGGCAGACCCTCTGGCTCGACCACGGCACCGACCCCGCCGACGCCACGTACCTGTACGTCCTGCTGCCGGGTGCCTCCCGCGGCGAGGTCGCCGCCCGGGCCGCCGACCGTCACTGGCTGTGCGTCCTCGCCAACGACGCCCGCCGTCAGGCCGTCGCCGTGCCCGCGCTCGGCCTGACCGCCGCCAACCTGTGGGAGGCCGGTACGGTGGGTGCCCTGACCGCCTCCGCGGGCGCGAGCCTGCTCGTCCGGCGCCGGGGCCGGGCCGCTACCCTCTGTGTCAGCGAGCCGCCCCGCACGGGCGCACCGCTGGAGATCGTCTGGGACCACCCCGTGCGCTCGGTCGTACGGACCGACGACGCCGTGGAAGTCCTCTCGGCGGGACGCCGTCTGAGGCTCCGCGTCACTCCAGGGATGGCATGTTCCACCCACGAATGTGAGGTGGCTCTCAGGTGATGCCTTTGTGGCCTCCCTACAACGCCGACGCCCCCTGAGCAGTCGGAACGGCTGCATGCCGCTGTGGTTCTGTTCAGTGGCACCAGGAAAACGGGCCGGAGACTGTACGGAGTCGACGGCTCGCTTTCCTTGGTGTCCTTCGTAAGGTCGCTACATGACCGTTTTGGAAGAGACGACGGGTGAGCCGACCGGCGAGCCGACGGACGCGCGCGGACGGGTCGCCGAGCTGCACGAGATCCGTGCGCAGGCCGTGGCAGGCCCCAGCGAGAAGGCGACCGAGGCGCAGCACGCCAAGGGCAAGCTGACGGCGCGGGAGCGCATCGAGCTGCTCCTGGACCCGGGGTCCTTCCAGGAGGTCGAGCAGCTGCGCCGGCACCGGGCGACCGGTTTCGGCCTGGAGGCGAAGAAGCCGTACACCGACGGTGTCATCACCGGCTGGGGCACGGTCGAGGGCCGCACGGTCTTCGTCTACGCGCATGACTTCCGGATCTTCGGCGGCGCGCTGGGCGAGGCCCACGCCACCAAGATCCACAAGATCATGGACATGGCCATCGCGGCCGGGGCGCCGCTGGTCTCCCTGAACGACGGCGCGGGCGCCCGCATCCAGGAGGGCGTCTCGGCCCTCGCCGGCTACGGCGGCATCTTCCAGCGCAACACCAAGGCCTCCGGGGTGATCCCGCAGATCTCCGTGATGCTGGGCCCGTGCGCGGGCGGCGCGGCCTACTCGCCGGCGCTGACGGACTTCGTGTTCATGGTCCGCGAGACCTCGCAGATGTTCATCACAGGACCGGACGTGGTCAAGGCGGTGACGGGCGAGGAGATCACCCAGAACGGCCTGGGCGGCGCGGACGTGCACGCCGAGACGAGCGGTGTCTGCCACTTCGCGTACGACGACGAGGAGACCTGCATCGCCGAGGTGCGCTACCTCCTCTCGCTGCTCCCGCAGAACAACCGCGAGAACCCGCCCCGGGTCGAGTCCGGTGACCCGGTGGACCGCCGCAGCGACGTCCTCCTCGACCTGGTGCCGGCCGATGGCAACCGGCCGTACGACATGGCCAAGGTCATCGAGGAGATCGTCGACGACGGCGAGTACCTGGAGGTCCACGAGCGCTGGGCGCGGAACATCATCTGCGCGCTGGCCCGCCTGGACGGCCAGGTGGTCGGCATCGTCGCGAACCAGCCCCAGGTCCTGGCCGGCGTCCTGGACATCGAGGCGAGTGAAAAAGCTGCGCGCTTTGTCCAGATGTGTGACGCTTTCAATGTCCCGATCGTGACCTTCCTGGACGTACCGGGCTTCCTTCCCGGTGTCGACCAGGAGCACGGCGGAATCATCCGCCACGGCGCGAAGCTGCTCTACGCCTACTGCAACGCGACCGTGCCGAGGATTTCGCTCATCCTGCGCAAGGCGTACGGAGGTGCCTACATCGTCATGGACTCCCAGTCGATCGGCGCCGACCTCACCTACGCCTGGCCCACCAACGAGATCGCCGTGATGGGCGCGGAAGGCGCGGCCAACGTCATCTTCCGCCGCCAGATCGCCGAGGCCGAGGACCCCGAGGCCATGCGGCAGAAGATGGTCAAGGAGTACAAGGCCGAGCTGATGCACCCGTACTACGCGGCGGAGCGCGGCCTGGTGGACGACGTCATCGACCCCGCCGAGACCCGCGAGGTCCTGGTCAAGTCCCTGGCGATGCTGCAGTCCAAGCACGCCGACCTGCCCTCCCGTAAGCACGGCAACCCCCCGCAGTAACCGAGCGGACCCGCCGCGGCAACCCCGCGGACCTCTCTCTCACGGAGACTGACATCCATGAACACGCCTGACATCCGCGTCGAGAAGGGCCACGCCGAGCCCGAGGAAGTCGCCGCCATCACGGCCGTCCTCCTGGCCCGTGCGGCCGCCCAGCCGGCGCCTTCGGCCCAGACCCACCGAGGCCGTGCCAAGGCCGGCTGGCGCCGCCTGGAGCGCGAGCCCGGCTTCCGGGCGCCGCACAGCTGGCACTGAGTCTTTTTGCGCGTGACCACAGCCCCGCTTCTCCTTCGGGAGGGCGGGGCTGTGGTGTGTCCGCAGGCGTAGTACGACCGTCGTACGACGAAGGGGCCCTCTCCATGTGGAGAGGGCCCCTTCGGAAGAGCTGGGTCGAGCTAGCGCAGGCGGGCCATCAGCGCGTGCTCCACCAGCGTGATCAGCGCCGACTTGGCGTCCGCGCGGTGGCGGGCGTCCGTCGTGATGATCGGGGTGTCGGGGCCGATCTGCAGGGCCTCGCGGACCTCGTCCGGCTGGTACGGCTGGTTGCCGTCGAAGCCGTTGAGGGCGATGACGAACGGCAGCCCGCTGTTCTCGAAGTAGTCGACCGCGGGGAAGCAGTCGGCCAGGCGGCGGGTGTCGACCAGGACGATCGCGCCGATCGCGCCGCGCACCAGGTCGTCCCACATGAACCAGAAGCGGTCCTGGCCCGGCGTACCGAACAGGTACAGGATCAGGTCCTGGTCCAGGGTGATACGGCCGAAGTCCATGGCGACCGTGGTGGTCGTCTTGTCCCCGGTGTGGGTGAGGTCGTCGATGCCGGCAGACGCGGACGTCATCACGGCCTCTGTGCGCAGCGGGTTGATCTCCGAGACGGCGCCGACGAACGTGGTCTTGCCCACGCCGAAGCCGCCCGCCACCACAATCTTCGCGGAGGTGGTGGAGCGGGAAGGACCGCCGCTAGAGCTTGCGAAGTCCACTGAGCACCCTTTCGAGCAGTGTCACGTCTGGCTGGCCACCGGCGTTCTCGTCGCCGCCGGGCTGATGGATGGCGACCAGGCCCGCCTCCGCCAAGTCGGCGACGAGGATCCTGGCCACGCCGAGGGGGATCGTGAGCAGGGCCGAGATCTCGGCCACCGACTTGATCTCCCGGCACAGGTTGCAGATCCGCTGATGCTCGGGCAGCTGGCCCTGCATCTGGTGCGGAGCGGCGGTGGTGTGCACCAGTGCCTCGATGGCGAGCTGGTAGCGCGGGCGGGTCCGGCCGCCGGTCATGGCGTACGGACGCACCAGGGGGTTGTTGGAAGCCGTGGCCGGCGCCGGCTCGGGGCGGCGCTGGGGCTGTACCGGCTGGATACGCGGGGCCGGCGGCTGGTCGTACGGCGACGGGCCGGGGCCCTGCGGCGCGTACGGCTGCCGGTGGCTCGGGGCGGAGGGGAAGTTGTACCGGTTCGCGGATCCGTCGCCCTGGCCCTGGGCAGGGCCGTACGACCAGTTGCCCGTATTCGAACCGCCTGGGGGTGTTGCCACTTTCTCTCCTCCTCCGACCGTGCCGGGCACCCATCCCTGTGGAGCCGCGTCCCGAAACCTTACGGCCCCGGGACGCGTATACGCACCGTTCGTCTGTTAGTTGAGAAGGCTTCCCTGGAGTTCCGCGCGGAGATCCGGGGTGAGGACCGTGCCCGCGCGGTCCACCAGAAGTGCCATCTCGTACCCGATGAGGCCGATGTCCGCCTCCGGGTGGGCCAGAACCGCCAGTGACGAACCGTCGGATACGGACATGATGAACAGGAATCCCCGCTCCATCTCCACAACCGTCTGGTTCACGGCGCCCCCTTCGAAGATCCGGGAGGCGCCTGCCGTCAGCGACGTCAGACCGGATGCGACGGCCGCGAGCTGATCGGCGCGGTCGCGGGGGAAGCCTTCGGACATCGCCAGAAGGAGTCCGTCGGCGGAGACCACCACCGTGTGGGACACCCCCGGGGTGTTGTCCACGAAGTTGGTGATCAACCAGTTCAGGTTCTGTGCCGCCTGGCTCATCGGGCTCACACTAACGCTCCTGGTTGTAGGTGCTGTCAGGGCCGAAGCCCTGGCCGTTCGTTTCACTGCCCGCGTTGCGTCCGCGCTGGACGCCTCGACGCAGGTTGCTCAGCCTGCCCCGGACGTCCTCCGGGGCGCGGGAGACCTGTGGGCCTCCCTGAGGGGTGCTCTCGGCGGTGCCCTCGACCAGGTTGGCCTTGGGTACCCGCCGCGGCAGGCCGGAGGCGGTGACCCCGCCTGCCTTGGGCTTCCGGAGCTGCGAGGCCTGCTGCCAGCGCTCGTCGTTCGCCGAACGCCAGCCGCTGTCGCCGTTCTGCCCCAGGGAGTTCCCGGGCGCGGGAGCCGGCGCTTCCTGCTGCACATGTGCCGTGCCGTTGGCGGCACTCGAGCCGTTGGAGCCGCTCGGGGCGGATCCACGGCGGGGCAGCCCGGCGTCGGTCAGCTGGTGGGCGGCGGGAGAAGCCGGTCCCGGACGGTCGAAGCCTACGCGGTTCCGCTGCTCTGCGTCACCGGCCTGCGCGGATTCCGCTTCCGGAGCGTACTGGGCCGGGTAGCCGTTCTGGTAGCCGTCCTGCTGCGGCTGCTGCGGCCAGTCGTCCTGGTAGGACTGGCTCTCGTAGGAGCCGAATCCGTCGGACGCGGAGGCGTGCGCGGGCGCGGGCTCCTCCTGAGCGGGCTCCGCATACGCGGGCTCGGGGTAGCCGGCGCCGTTCGAGGCGAAGCCGTCGTTCTGCGGCAGACCGCCGTTCGGCGCGTAGTACTGGTCGTCGTACGACTTCTCGTACGGCTCCTCGTACGTCTGCTCCTGGTACGCCTGCTGCGGCTGCTCCTGGTACGCCGGCTGCTCGGTGTAGCCCGTGCTGCTGCCGTCGTAGCCCTGCTGCGCGTCGAACTCGCCCCGGAACCCGGGCTGTTCGGCGGACTCCTGCGGTTGGCCGTGGCCCTGGGACTCCAGGGCCGCCCGGCGCTCCTCGCGCATCAGGGAGCGGCCGACGGGGTCCAGGTCGCGGATGTCGTCGGGGACCTCGGAGTAGCGGCTGTCGTCGAAGCCCAGCTCGGCCGCGGTGCGCATCGGCGGCGCCACCTGCCCGAAGCTCTCACCCTGGAACTGCTGCTCCGGGATGATCTGGGAGACCGTGAACTCCTCGCGGTCCAGCGGCGCCTCGCCGCCACCACCGTGCGTGATCGCGTCCGGCAGCATGACCAGGGAGGTCGTACCGGCCTGCTCGCCCGAGGGGCGCAGCTGGACGCGGATGCCGTGCCGGTCGGACAGCCGGCCGACCACGAAGAGGCCCATGCGCTGCGAGATCGCGGCGTCCACGGTCGGCGGGTTGGCCAGCTTGTGGTTGATGTCCGCGAAGTCCTCGGCGGTCAGGCCGATGCCCTTGTCGTGGATCTCGATCATGACCCGACCGTCGGGGAGACGGGTGGCGGTCACGCGAACCTTGGTCTGCGGGGAGGAGAACGTCGTGGCGTTCTCCAGCAGCTCGGCGAGCAGGTGCACGAGGTCGGTCACGGCACGGCCGTGGATCTCGGCCTCCGGGACGCCGGACAGCTCGATGCGCTCGTACTGCTCCACCTCGGAGGAGGCGGCGCGCAGGACGTCGACCAGCGGGACCGGCTGGTCCCAGCGGCGGCCGGGCTCCTCGCCGGCGAGGACCAGGAGGTTCTCGCCGTTGCGGCGCATACGGGTCGCCAGGTGGTCCAGGCGGAAGAGGTTCTCCAGCTGGTCCGGGTCGGCCTCGTTGTTCTCCAGGTCGGTGATCAGGGTCAGCTGGCCCTCGATCAGCGACTGGTTGCGGCGCGACAGGTTGGTGAAGATCGCGTTGATGTTGCCGCGCAGCAGGGCCTGCTCGGCGGCGAGCCGGACGGCCTCGCGGTGGACCTGGTCGAAGGCCCGGGCGACCTCGCCGATCTCGTCGGTCGAGTTGATCGGGATCGGGGCGACCCGGGTGTCGACGCGGCCGGGGTCGGTGCGCGAGAGCTGGTCGACCAGCATCGGCAGGCGCTGCTCGGCGATGCCGAAGGCGGCGTTGCGCAGCTGGCGCATCGAGCGGCTCATCTGGCGGGCCACGGCACCGGCCAGGATGAAGGCGAGGAGCAGGGCCACGACGACCACGGCACCGGTGATGATCGCGGAGGTCTTGGCGTCGTCGGCGATGCTGGAGGCCTCGTTCACCGCCTTGTCGGCGAGATCCGACTCGATCTGGCGGTAGGCCTTGTACTTGAGCGTGTTGACCGCCCACCAGTTCTGGGCGGTGACGCCACCGGCCGCCAGCTGGTCACGGGTGAGCGCGCTGGTGTCCTTCATGGTGACGAGCAGCGAGACCATCTTGGACGGGTCGGACGGCGGGGCGATGTACTTCGGGTTCTTCGCCTTGGCCGCCGCGGCCATGGCGGCCCCGTCCGTCTTCATCTTCGCCTGCGCGTCGGCCAGCTTCTGCGCGTCGGCGTCGGTGCCACCGCCGATGTACTCCTCCAGAGCGATGCGCTCCAGGTAGGCGTACGAGGACAGGGAAACCCGCTGGGTCGCCAGGTTCGGGGCGTCCGGGCCGGGGTTGACCAGCAGATGCGTGCCGATCGACCGCTCCAGCGACAGCGCCGCCTTGGTCAGCGAGATGGCGTAGACGGTACGGCCGTAGGAGGTGATGTTGCCGGTGCCCAGACCGAGTTCGTTGGCGAACTCCATCAGGGGGTGGCTGACCCCGATGTAGCCCTCTTCGGTCTGCACGCCGGGGGTCTTGTACGCGACCTGGCGCAGCTTCGCCAGCTTGGTCTCCGCCTTGCGGAACTGCAGCAGGCGGCGCTGCAGACCGGACTTGTCCGGCATGTTCTGCGCGGCCGCGTCGAAGGAGTCGGCGGCCTGGTCGGTCGCCTTGCGGGCGCCGTCGACGATCGCCTTGCTCGGGGCGTCCTTCTTGTTCAGCAGCAGCGGGGCCGCGGTGACGTCACGCTCGTTCTCGAGGGCGTCGGCGTAGGTGAGGGCGGCACGCACCAGACGGGCGGTGTTCTCCGCGTCCTGGGCCTCCTGCCAGGTGTTGATCGAGCTCTTCACCTGGAAGCCGCCCATGACGAGACCCACCGCCACGGGTATGAGCAGAATCGCGTTCAGCCGGGTCGGCACGCGCCAGTTGCGCGGGGAGAAACGGCCACCGCTCTTCGCGGGAGTGGCCGCCGGCTCCGAACCGGGCACAGGGGTGGGCGCCGCAGCGCGCGGCGGCGGGGTGAAGTTGCCCCGCGCCGACGGCTCGGGACCGTTCTTGCTTCGCCTCACTCGACCAACAACCTCTCGGCGGTCGGCACCTTCGTCGTGCCGCAGTCTCTCAGAGCCCCGTTCGTCATCGACCACTAGGTACGTCTTTGACTATTGGGCAGTTCAGGCATTTGAGCATGTGAACCAGTGCTCTTCCAAACAGCGGAAACCCCAAGTGGGGCGGTTGTAAGCCCCAGATAAAACGGTCATAAAGAGCGAGCCCCGCCAAAAGGCGGGGCCTTCGTGAGCGCAGCGGTACCGCTCGACCGCGTCGCGTGGTGATCCCGGGGGATTCCTCTGCCGAACTGTTATGAACACCGGAGCCGACCGTGTCAAAGGCCACAGCCGGCTCCGATGGGTTTACGACAACTGCCGTACGGCACGTCGTATTTGGGTGCTACCGCAGGCGGGCCATCAGGGCGTGCTCCACCAGCGTGATCAGCGCCGACTTGGCGTCCGCGCGGTGGCGGGCGTCCGTCGTGATGATCGGTGCGTCCGGCCCGATCTGCAGGGCTTCGCGCACTTCGTCCGGGGTGTACGGCTGCTGGCCGTCGAAGCCGTTGAGGGCGATGACGAACGGCAGACCGCTGTTCTCGAAGTAGTCCACGGCCGGGAAGCAGTCCGCGAGGCGCCGGGTGTCCACGAGCACCACCGCGCCGATCGCGCCGCGCACCAGGTCGTCCCACATGAACCAGAAGCGGTCCTGGCCCGGCGTACCGAACAGGTACAGGATCAGGTCCTGGTCCAGGGTGATACGGCCGAAGTCCATCGCCACCGTGGTGGTGGTCTTGTCCCCGGTGTGGGTGAGGTCGTCGATGCCCGCCGAGGCGGACGTCATCACGGCCTCCGTGCGCAGCGGGTTGATCTCCGAGACGGCGCCGACGAACGTGGTCTTGCCCACGCCGAAGCCGCCCGCCACCACGATCTTCGCCGAGGTGGTGGCCCGGCCCGCGTCAGAGCTTGCGAAGTCCACTGAGCACCCTTTCGAGCAGCGTCACGTCAGGAGCGCCACCGTTGTTCTCGTCGCCACCCGGCTGGTGGATGGCGACCAGGCCGGCCTCGGCGAGGTCGGCCACCAGGATCCGGGCCACGCCGAGCGGCATGGCCAGCAGCGCCGACACCTCCGCGACCGACTTGACCTCGCGGCACAGGTGGCAGATGCGCTGGTGCTCCGGGAGCAGTCCCATGAGCGCTGCCGGGTCGGCCGTGGTGCTGATCAGCGCCTCGATGGCGAGCTGATAGCGCGGCCGGGTCCGGCCACCGGTCATCGCGTACGGACGTACCAGCGGCTGGTCGCCCTCGTCCCCGTACGGCTCCGCGTACGGATCATGAGAGGCGGTGGGCGGGGTCATGAATCCTCCGGGCGGGACAGCAAGTCGGTCAGTCAAGCCGTCTGAATGGGGCCGGTGGGGGGATTGTGTCGGCCGGACGGTGTTTTCGTGAGGTGGGTGGTGCCGGGGCGGGTCAGTGGAGCAGACTGCCCTGGAGTTCGGCGCGCAGGTCCGGGGTGAGTACTGCACCCGCGCGGTCGACGAGCAGTGCCATCTCGTAGCCGACGAGGCCGATGTCGCACTCAGGGTGGGCCAGAACCGCGAGGGACGACCCGTCCGAGACGGACATCAGGAAAAGAAAACCGCGCTCCATCTCGACGACCGTCTGCGCCACGTTGCCGCCCTCGAAGATCCGGGAAGCCCCGGCCGTGAGGGAGGTCAACCCGGAGGCGACGGCCGCGAGCTGGTCGGCGCGGTCGCGCGGGAAGCCTTCGGACATCGCCAGCAGAAGGCCGTCGGCGGAGACCACCACCGTGTGCGACACCCCGGGGGTGTTGTCCACGAAGTTGGTGATCAACCAGTTCAGGTTCTGTGCCGCCTGGCTCATCGGACTCAACTAACGCTCCTGCTGGTGAGTGGGGCTCGGGTAGCTGCCGGTCTGGCCGTTGCCGGCCTGGCGACCCTGTGCGATGCCCCGACGGAGATTGGTCAGCCGGCCGCGTACGTCGTCAGGCGCACGCGAGACCTGCGGACCGGCTTGGTGCTGTTGCTGCTGAGCCGTGCCCGGGACGAGGTTCGCCCGGGGCACCCGGCGCGGCAGGCCGGAGGTGGTGATGCCGCCCGCCGCAGGCTGCCGTACGCGCTCCGCCTGACGGACGAGTTCGTCGTTGGGCGAGGTGCGCCACGAGCCGGTGGCGGAGGCGGAGGGAGCACGCTGCGGAGCGGGCGCGGGCGCCTGCTGCTGCGGCGCGGGAGCCGGCGCCGGGGGGTTGTCCTGCTGCCCCGGCTGGTTGCCGTGGAACCAGTTGGTCTCCAGCGTGTCGTACAGCGGGGTACGACCGTCGACCGGACCGCTGGCCGGCGGCAGCGCCTCCGGCTCCCGGCGGGGCGGACGCGGCGCGGCCGGCGGGCGTGCGGCACCGAAGTCGCCGCGGTTGCCCTGCTGCGGCCGCTCGAACTGGCCGGTGTTCGCCGGACCCTGACCCGGGCGGCCGGGCAGCGCGTGCTGGCCGGTGGAACCGGCGTCGAAGCCGGTGTCGTAGGCCTGCGGCGCCGCGAACTGGCCGGTGCTCTGCGGGTCCTGCTGTCCGGGTGCCGACGTGCCGAACACGTCGGAGCGGACGAACCCGCCGCTGGTGTCCTGCTGGCCGTACTGACCGTTGCCCTGCTGGCCGTACTGGCCGTTGCCCTGCTGGCCGTACTGGCCGTTGCCCTGCTGGGTGCCGGGACGCTGGAACTGTCCGGTCGAGCTGCTCGCGCCGTTCAGGTCCGCACGCGGGAACTGGCCCGTGGAGCCGTTCGCGCCGAACTCCGGGCGGGGGAACTCGCCCGTGGCGGCCGGGCCCTGCGCGTCGATACGGGGTATCTCCGAGGTCGAGCCCGGGCCCTGCCGGTCGTCGACGCGCGGCATGCGCGCGGTCTGCGACGGGTCCTGCTCGTCATGGCCGCGCGGGGCGTCCAGCGAGGCGCGCGACAGCGGAGCCTGGGCGTTGTCGCTCCAGTCCGGGGTGCGCGAGGGCGGGTTGGCGCCGGGCAGCTCGGCCCGCGGACCGCCGCGCGGCGGCAGCTGCGGCTGACGGCCCTGGTCGGAAGCGCCCGCGCCACCGCGCGGCTGCGCCGGACCACGGCCACCGAAGGCGTCCTGCTGCGAGCCGCCGAAGCCCGCGGACTGCGAGCCCTGCGCGGCACCCGGACCGCCGAAGCCGCCCGCACCCGCACCGGCCGGAGCCGGCCGGCCCTGCTGCGGCGCACCCGGACCCTGCGGACCACGCGGCGCTCCACCCGGCGCACCGGGACGGCCGCCCTGGCCGGTGCCGGGCAGCGCGGCCCGGGGACCCTGGGCGGAGCCGACCTGGCCGCGCGGGGCGGGACCGGCGCCGAGGAGTCCGCCGCCGGACGGGGCACCGCCGAGGGCGCCGCCCTGGCCGTTGCCGCCGTTGTTGCGGCGGGCGGCGGCAGCACCGGCCGCGGCCTGCGCGGCGGCCGGACCACCGGTCGGCGCGGGCGCGCCGGGCTTGCCCGGAGCGGGCTTCTTGCCGCCCTGGGCGACGTCGACGGGGAGCATGACCAGCGCGGTCGTACCACCGGAGTCGGAGGGGCGCAGCTGGATGCGGATGCCGTGGCGCTGGGACAGACGACCGACCACGAACAGACCCATGCGGCGGGACACCGAGACGTCCACGGTGGGCGGCGAGGCGAGCCGCTCGTTGATCGCCGCGAGGTCCTCGGGGGAGAGGCCGATACCGGTGTCGTGGATCTCGATCAGCACACGGCCGTCGGGCAGCGCGTGACCGGTGACCTTCACCTTGGTCTGCGGCGAGGAGAAGGAGGTGGCGTTCTCGAGCAGCTCGGCGAGCAGGTGCACGAGGTCGTTGACCACGCGGCCGGCGACCTCGGTGGTCGGGACCGCGGCCAGCTCGATGCGCTCGTACTGCTCCACCTCGGACGCGGCGGCACGGAGCACGTCGACCAGCGGGACCGGGCGGGTCCAGCGCCGGCCGGGCTCTTCACCGGCGAGAACGAGGAGGTTTTCACCGTTACGGCGCATACGCGTCGCGAGGTGGTCGAGCTTGAACAGCGAGGACAGCTGGTCCGGGTCGGCCTCGCGGGACTCCAGCTCGGAGATCAGCGACAGCTGGCGCTGGATCAGACCCTGGGAGCGGCGCGAGAGGTTGGTGAACATCGCGTTGACGTTGCCCCGGAGAAGGGCCTGCTCGGCGGCGAGGCGGACCGCCTCGCGGTGCACGTCGTCGAAGGCCGCGGCCACCTGGCCGATCTCGTCCCGGGAGTGCACACCGACCGACTCCACGGACGTGTCGACGTCCTGCGGGTCGGCCTCGGACAGCTGCTTGACCAGCTCGGGCAGGCGGTCCTGGGCGACCTTGGTGGCGGTCTCCTGGAGGCGGCGCAGCGAGCGGATCATGGACCGGGCCACGACGAACGCGCCCACGAGCGAGATGCCGAGGACGATCAGGATCAGCGCACCGGAGATGATCGCGTCGCGCTCGGAGGCGCTGCGCAGCTCGCGGGCCTTCTGCTCCATGTCCTCGAGCAGCGTGTGCTCGATCTTCTTCATCTGGTCGATCTTGGTGGAGCTGTCGTCCACCCAGTCGCGGTACGAGCGCGGCGGCAGACCGTCGAGGCCGGTGGGGGACTCGAGGGTCCGCTTGGCGTACAGGTCGGCGGCCTGGATGATCGGGTTGTTCTCCTCGATCGGCTTGAGGAGTTCGTCCGGGTTCTGGCTGCTGTAGATCTTCCGGAAGATCGCGATCTCGGAGTTCTCGCTCGCGTAAGCCGACTCGCCGTAGAGGCGGTCGTTCGCGGAGAGCTTGCCCTTGGTGTCGCCGCTGGAGGTCAGCGCCGCGGCGATGACGGCACGCTGCACGGACGCGTACTCCTTGGCGGAGGAGAAGGCCGCCAGGGCGCGGGTGCGCGTGATCATCTCGGGGTTGCTGGACGCCTCGGCCATGGCCTGGGAGAGGTCGATCAGCTGCGTGATCAGCCGGTGGTACGACTCGACGGTCTGCGTCGAGTTGTTCTTCGACTGGTACGCGCTCTTGCGGATCTTGGCCAGGTCGTCCAGCTGGTTGGCGAGGCTCACCAGGGTGTCGCGGACGCCCTGGAGGTTGCCGTTCTTGCTCGCCTCGTCGATCTGCTCGGAGGCGTTGAGGAAGTTCTCGCGGGCCCGGTCGGTCTTTTCCTGGTCGCCCTTGATCTGGTAGTCGGTCGCCTTCAGACCGTGCGACAGGGGACCGGCGGACAGGTCACGCTCGTCCTGGAGCGCCTGGGCCAGCTCGGTGGCCTGCTTGGTCATCTCCGTCAGCAGCTTCATGTTGTCGAGCTGCTGGATGTCGGTGATGTTCTGGTCGATACGCAGCGCGCCCAGCGAGGTGGCCGCCACCACGGGGAGCGCGAGCAGCGACACCAGACGCGTGGAGATGCGCCAGTTGCGCAGGGCCATGCGCGAACCGGGGCCGGTGGGGCCCTTGGGGGGCTTCACGGCCGGGGTGGGGTTCCCGGTCTTCGCGGGGCCCGGCGAGGAGGACGCGCCGAGGCGCCCGGGGCGCTCACCGCCGTCTCCGGACGGGGCCGGGCCCGGGATCTGGGCGTGCTGGGGCGATGAGCCGCGGTCGGTCCCGCCGTGCGCCTCCGGCTCCGCCGAAGCGCTGCCATCCCTCTTGAAACGTCCCTGCACTAGCGTCGCAACCTCTGGACCAGGCACCCCTCCGCGTGAACGGAGGGACACGGTGTCGGCGTATCGGAGAGCGCCCTGAATGCACCCTCCGAGTGGTCTGGAGTGACCGGCGCAGGTTCCCCCTATCTCGCCGCCACCCGGCGCTGCTGTTGCGCCCCTTGCGCGCCGGCTCGATCCCGCGGCGGTCCGTGGAATTCCAGCACAGTGCCGGATCTCCAACAAGGGCCGTGCCCCGAGCTGTGACCTACGTGACGGGCTGTGAGGCCCGAGTCACCAGCTGTGGAGCGCGATCCCGACCAAAGTGGGCGTATCCCTGCGAGTCGCCCCCTGGTGTCACGTGTCCCAGTCGCCATGATCAGGAGCGGAATGATTGCTTCAGGGGGTCAATGTCCGTTTCGCAGGGGAGAGTTGTCAGCCGGAATTGACCGGTTTGCCCATGGATTCGTGAGCAAACTCACATGCGGATCATGGGGAGTTCATGACTGTGGCGGGGAATCGGATGTTTAGCCTGACGCTTTACAAGATGGGCAGCTCTGCCAACTCAACCCGAGCCACAGGACGTACAACGGTGAAGACGACGATGATGTTCCGCAACATAGCCAACCCGCGGCGCACGACTCTGGCGCACCTCGAGGACGCCGACGAACTGCAGACGCCCGAGCTGCCGGAGCACCCCGTCGACCTCCCCGCCCAGACGGCGAACCCCAGGCGCACGGTTCTCATGGAGGTCCCGGTGGCGGCGGCCACGGCCGGCGAGTAGCCGAGCGGGCACCGCACACGCACGTGGAGCGCGGCCCGGAAGATCGTCGCAGGTACGACGATCTTCCGGGCCGCGCTCCTCTTCTGCGTCCGTCGCCTTCCCGAACGCGGCAGGCCCGACCGGTTAACCTGGGGCGTCAGTACGCCGGTACTCAGTGAGGGGCGCAAGGATCCCGTGCGCATCGCCAGGTTCTCCATCGACGGGAACGTAGCCTTCGGCGCGGTCGAGGGCGACAAGCAGGACGAACTCGTCCTCGACATCATCAAGGGCATCCCGTTCGCGGACTACGAGCTGTCCGGGACGAAGGTGCCGCTGAGCAAGGTCAGGCTGCTCCCGCCGGTCCTCCCCAACAAGGTCGTGGCGTTCGGCCGCAACTACGCCGACCACGCCAAGGAGCTGGGCAACGAGGTGCCCGACGCCCCGTTCGCCTTCTTCAAGCCGTCCACCTCGGTGATCGGCCCCGGTGACGAGATCCAGTACCCGTCCTTCTCGCAGGAGCTGCACCACGAGGCCGAGCTGGCCGTCGTCATCGGCCGCATGTGCCGCGAGGTGCCGCGCGAGCGCGTCAAGGACGTGATCTTCGGCTACACCTGCGCCAACGACGTCACCGCGCGCGACGTGCAGAAGCGCGAGAAGCAGTGGGCCCGGGCCAAGGGCTTCGACACCTCCTGCCCGCTCGGCCCCTGGGTCGAGACGGACCTGGACCTCGACCGCGCGAACGACCTGACCATCCAGCTCACGGTCAACGGCGAACAGCGCCAGCTGGGCCGCACGAGCGAGATGATCCACTCCATCGAGGACCTGATCGTCAACATCTCCGAGGCCATGACCCTGCTGCCCGGCGACGTCATCCTCACCGGCACCCCCGCGGGGGTCGGCCCCCTGAACGTCGGCGACGAGGTCGCCGTCACCATCGAAGGCATCGGCACTCTCACCAACAAGGTTGTCAAGCGTGGCTAGCGCATCCGGCTCCCCCGTACGCGTCCGTTTCTGTCCCTCGCCCACCGGTAACCCCCACGTGGGCCTGGTCCGCACCGCCCTGTTCAACTGGGCGTTCGCCCGGCACCACCAGGGCACCCTGGTCTTCCGTATCGAGGACACCGACGCGGCCCGCGACTCGGAGGAGTCGTACAACCAGCTGCTCGACGCGATGCGCTGGCTGGGCTTCGACTGGGACGAGGGCCCCGAGGTCGGCGGCCCGCACGCGCCGTACCGCCAGTCGCAGCGCATGGACCTCTACAAGGACGTCGCCCAGAAGCTGCTCGACGCCGGCCACGCCTACCACTGCTACTGCTCCCAGGAGGAGCTGGACAGCCGCCGCGAGGCCGCCCGCGCCGCCGGCAAGCCCTCCGGCTATGACGGCCACTGCCGCGACCTGAGCGCCGAGCAGGTCGAGCAGTACCAGGCCCAGGGCCGCACCCCGATCGTCCGCTTCCGCATGCCGGACGAGACGATCACCTTCACGGACCTGGTCCGCGGCGAGCTGACCTTCACGCCGGAGAACGTCCCGGACTACGGCATCGTCCGCGCCAACGGCGCCCCGCTGTACACGCTGGTCAACCCGGTGGACGACGCCCTGATGGAGATCACCCACGTCCTGCGCGGCGAGGACCTGCTCTCCTCCACCCCGCGCCAGATCGCGCTCTACAAGGCGCTGACCGAACTGGGCATCGCCAAGCAGACCCCGGCCTTCGGCCACCTGCCGTACGTGATGGGCGAGGGCAACAAGAAGCTCTCCAAGCGCGACCCGCAGGCGTCCCTCAACCTCTACCGCGAGCAGGGCTTCCTGCCCGAGGGCCTGCTCAACTACCTCTCGCTGCTCGGCTGGTCGCTCTCCGCCGACCAGGACATCTTCACCATCGGCGAGATGGTCGCGGCCTTCGACATCTCCGACGTGAACCCCAACCCGGCGCGCTTCGACCTGAAGAAGTGCGAGGCGATCAACGGCGACCACATCCGCATGCTGGATGTGAAGGAGTTCACGGAGCGCTGCCGCCCGTGGCTGAAGGCGCCGTTCGCCCCCTGGGCGCCGGAGGCCTTCGACGAGGCCAAGTGGGAGGCGATCGCCCCGCACGCCCAGACCCGGCTGAAGGTCCTCTCCGAGATCACCGACAACGTCGACTTCCTCTTCCTCCCCGAGCCGGCCTTCGACGAGGCGAGCTGGACGAAGGCGATGAAGGAGGGCTCGGACGCCCTGCTGCGCACGGCCCGCGAGAAGCTGGAGTCGGCGGACTGGACTTCGGCCGAGGCCCTCAAGGAGGCCGTCCTGGCCGCCGGCGAGGCCCACGGCCTCAAGCTCGGCAAGGCCCAGGCCCCGGTCCGCGTGGCCGTCACCGGCCGCACGGTCGGCCTGCCCCTGTTCGAGTCCCTTGAGGTGCTGGGCAAGGACGCGACGCTGGCCCGCATCGACGCGGCGCTGACCAAGCTCGCGGCGTAACGAACGCCACACACGAAGGGGCGGCACCCGGGACACCGGGTGCCGCCCCTTCGTCGCACACGTTCGCGGTCAACCACCGGACATCCGGCCGTCCGCCCGGTTACCGTCGGGTCATGAGCATCCGAGCCGTGGTCTGGGACGTGGACGACACCCTTTTCGACTACACGACCGCGGACCGCGAGGGCATGCGGGCTCATCTGGCCGTGGAGGGGCTGCTCGGCGGGTACGACAGCCCGGAGCAGGCCCTGGTGCGGTGGCGGGAGATCACCGATCGGCAGTGGGCGCGCTTCTCGGCCGGGGAGGTCTCCTTCGAGGGGCAGCGGCGCGACCGCGTGCGGGTCTTCCTGGAGCAGGAGCTGTCCGACGCCGAGGCCGACGCCTGGTTCCGGCGGTACATCGCCCACTACGAGGCCGCCTGGAGCCTGTTCCCGGACGTGCTGCCCGCCCTGGACGCCCTCGCCGCCAGCCACCGGCACTCGGTGCTGTCCAACTCCAGCCTCACGGTCCAGGAACACAAGCTGCGCACCCTCGGCGTCCGCGACCGGTTCGAGAGCGTGCTGTGCGCCGCCGAGCTGGGCGTCTCCAAGCCGGAGGCCGGGGCGTTCCTAGCGGCCTGCGAGGCGCTCGACCTGCCCCCGCACGAGGTGGCGTACGTCGGCGATCACCCGGAGATCGACGGGCGGGGCGCGGCCGGGGCCGGGCTGCTGTCCGTCTGGATCGACCGCGGCGGGGTGTACGCGCAGAGCGCGGACGCCATGGCCGCGCACCGGATTTCGACCCTCGCCGAACTCCCCGCGCTGGTGCGCTCGGATACTCGTTTTGGAGCCCCGTCCACCTTCGGGTAATGTTCTTCCTGCGCCGCCGGGGAGCGGGCCGAAAGGCCGGGAACCGGAGGAGCGAACTAGAACGAGATCCCTTCAGGGGCTTGAGTTCCAGTGGCCTATGGTGTAATTGGCAGCACGACTGATTCTGGTTCAGTTAGTCTTGGTTCGAGTCCAGGTAGGCCAGCTCGCAGAGCTCATCTGCAAAGCCCCCGTTGTGTAGCGGCCTAGCACGCTGCCCTCTCAAGGCAGTAGCGCCGGTTCGAATCCGGTCGGGGGTACTGATCCTGATCCTGTCGGGATCGCTAGGGCCCCCGTTGTGTAGCGGCCTAGCACGCCGCCCTCTCAAGGCGGTAGCGCCGGTTCGAATCCGGTCGGGGGTACGACTGGTCTAAACCATCATTGGTCTATGGTGTAATTGGCAGCACGACTGATTCTGGTTCAGTTAGTCTTGGTTCGAGTCCAGGTAGACCAGCTCGGACCTGCGGAAACGCAGAGTCCACGCCCCCGTTGTGTAGCGGCCTAGCACGCCGCCCTCTCAAGGCGGTAGCGCCGGTTCGAATCCGGTCGGGGGTACGCACAGGGAAGGCCCTCCACTTCGGTGGGGGGCCTTCGTCGTACCCGGCCCTACTCGAAGCCGTACCGCCGGCCCGACTCCTCCTCCTGGGCCAGCCGGCGCAGCGCCTGCAGCATCGGCTCGGTCAGTACGGCGCCGAGCACCGCCGTCTCCATCTTCTCCGCCTCCGACTGATGCGTCTCCACGAAGTCCACGTCCAGTTTCGCGACCTCGTGCATCAACTTCCCGTACTCCACCAGCAGTTCGGCGCCCCAGTCGTAGCCCAGTCGGCGGAACGCGGCCACCGCCACCACCAGGGACCGGTACGCGGGCGAGATGGTCGTCAGCAGCCGGGCGTTGGACCAGCCCAGCGTCTCCAGCAGCTTGTCCGCTTCCCGGTGCGCGGCCTGGACGTACTCGTCCTCCTCGTCCGGCTCCGGCACCTGCGGCAGCGCCCACAGGGCCGCGCCCAGCCGGATCGCGCGCCCCAGGGACTCGTCGTCGACGTTCCGCAGCACCTCCCGGACCGTGGCCACCGGGAGCCTGCCGACCTGGATCATCGCGCGCACCAGCCGCAGCCGGCGCAGGTGCTCGTCGTCGTACTCCGCCGTCGTCGTGTTGATCTGGCGGCCCGGCGGCAACAGGCCTTCGCGCAGGTAGTACTTGATCGTCGCGGTGGACACACCGCTGCGTCTGCTCAGTTCGGCGAGCCGCATGTCTTGCGCTCCTTCTTGGATAAGGGCACTATCCAAGCATTCGTACTTGGATAGCGCCGCTCACCAACGAGGGGGAAATCATGGTGTCCCGTACGACCGCCGACGCGAAGGGCGAGGTCGTCGTCCTGCTGATCGGCATGCGGATCAACCGCTTCTGGGCGGTGCATCTGTGGCTGCCGGTGATGGTCGCGATGATCCGCATGCTGCGCGAACTGGAGCGGGCTCCCGAGCGGGGGCTGCGGAGCCGGGTGCTGCTCACCGCGTCGCCTCGGACGTACTACGTCGTGCAGTACTGGGAGTCCAAAGAGAAGCTGTACGCCTACGCGACCGCGCCCGACGCCCTCCATCACAAGGCGTGGGCCCTGCTCAACCGCAAGGAGCGGGCCGGGAAGCTGCGCGGGCAGGTGGGCATCTGGCACGAGTCGTACGTCGTGCCGGAGGGGTCGTACGAGGCGATCTACGGGGACATGCCGGCGTTCGGCCTGGCCGCGGCGCACGGGCAGGTGCCGTTGGAGAAGCGGGGCCGGTATGCGAAGGACCGGTTCGCGTACCGGTCGCAGAAGGCGCCGGCGGCGGAGAAGGCCGGCTGACGGGGAGGGGGAGCGGGGGAGCGAGGAGGGCCTGCCGCGGCGTTGGGGCAGGCCCTCCTCGGTGTTCCGGAAAGCCCGGCTCAGCCCGTGCGGCGCAGGGCCTCCGAGAGGCGGGCTGCCGCGTCGATGACCGCCTGGGCGTGCATACGGCCCGGGTGGCGGGTCAGGCGCTCGATGGGGCCGGAGACCGACACGGCGGCCACCACGCGGTTGGAGGGGCCGCGCACGGGCGCCGAGACGGACGCCACGCCCGGCTCGCGCTCGCCGATGGACTGGGCCCAGCCGCGGCGCCGTACGCCCGACAGGGCCGTCGCCGTGAAACGGGCGCCCTGGAGGCCTCGGTGCAGGCGCTCCGGCTCCTCCCAGGCCATCAGGATCTGCGCCGAGGAGCCCGCCTTCATGGTCAGCGTGGAGCCGACCGGGACCGTGTCCCGCAGGCCGGACAGGCGCTCCGCCGCGGCCACACAGATCCGCATGTCACCCTGGCGTCGGTAGAGCTGTGCACTCTCGCCGGTGACATCGCGGAGGTGGGTGAGCACGGGGCCCGCCGTGGCCAGCAGGCGGTCCTCGCCGGCCGCCGCCGCCAGTTCCGCGAGGCGCGGGCCGAGGATGAACCGGCCCTGCATGTCGCGTGCCACCATGCGGTGGTGTTCCAGGGCCACGGCCAGGCGGTGGGCCGTGGGTCGTGCCAGTCCGGTGGCCCCGACCAGACCCGCGAGGGTGGCCGGACCGGACTCCAGAGCGCTCAGGACGAGGGCCGCCTTGTCCAGAACGCCGACGCCGCTACTGTTGTCCATGCAACGATACTCACGTCTCACTCTGTGAAACGCAAGTTCAATTTTCCGTGGAACGCGCCACCCTGGAACCACACAGCGGCCCGCAGACCAACGGGCCTGGCGGTGGACGCCCGGAATCACGACTTCAGGGGCCCCTAAAAAGGCAGTCGCCGCTTCCTCAAGATCTCTAGTTGGGCCGGTGGACGTTTGCCGGTCGGAGGGAAAGCGATGGGTAGGACACTCGCGGAGAAGGTCTGGGACGACCACGTCGTCCGGCGCGCCGAGGGCGAGCCCGACCTCCTCTTCATCGATCTGCACCTGCTGCACGAGGTGACCAGCCCGCAGGCCTTCGACGGTCTGCGCAAGAGCGGTCGCCAGGTGCGCCGTCTCGACCTCACCATCGCGACCGAGGACCACAACACCCCGACCCTCGACATCGACAAGCCCATCGCCGACCCGGTCTCCCGCGTCCAGCTGGAGACGCTGCGCAAGAACGCCGCCGAGTTCGGCGTGCGCCTGCACTCGCTGGGCGACGTCGAGCAGGGTGTCGTGCACGTCGTGGGTCCGCAGCTGGGTCTGACCCAGCCGGGCACCACCGTTGTCTGCGGTGACTCGCACACCTCCACGCACGGTGCCTTCGGTGCGCTGGCGTTCGGTATCGGCACCTCCCAGGTGGAGCACGTGCTGGCCACCCAGACGCTGCCGCTGGCCCGCCCCAAGACCATGGCCATCACCGTCGAGGGCGAGCTGCCCGAGGGCGTCACCGCCAAGGACCTGATCCTGGCGATCATCGCCAGGATCGGTACGGGTGGCGGCCAGGGCTACATCCTGGAGTACCGCGGCTCCGCCATCGAGAAGCTCTCGATGGAGGCCCGGATGACCATCTGCAACATGTCGATCGAGGCCGGTGCCCGCGCGGGCATGATCGCCCCCGACGAGACCACCTTCGCGTACCTGAAGGGCCGTGCGCACGCCCCCGAGGGCGCCGACTGGGACGCCGCGGTCGAGTACTGGAAGACCCTGAAGTCGGACGAGGACGCCGTCTTCGACGCCGAGGTCGTCATCAACGCCGCCGAGCTGTCGCCGTTCGTCACCTGGGGCACCAACCCCGGCCAGGGCGCGCCGCTTTCGGCGTCCGTCCCCGACCCGGCTTCGTACGAAGACGCTTCGGAGCGCCTGGCCGCCGAAAAGGCCCTGGAATACATGGGGTTGGAGGCCGGTCAGCCGCTGCGCTCCATCAACGTGGACACCGTCTTCGTAGGCTCCTGCACCAACGGCCGGATCGAGGACCTGCGCGCCGCCGCGGACCTGCTGCGCGGCCGCAAAGTCGCCGACGGCGTACGGATGCTGGTCGTCCCGGGCTCCGCGCGGGTCGGTCTGCAGGCTGTCTCCGAGGGCCTGGACGTGGTCTTCAAGGAGGCCGGCGCCGAATGGCGGCACGCGGGTTGCTCGATGTGCCTCGGCATGAACCCCGACCAGCTGGCCCCGGGTGAGCGCTCCGCGTCCACCTCCAACCGCAACTTCGAGGGCCGGCAGGGCAAGGGCGGCCGTACCCACCTGGTGTCGCCGCAGGTCGCGGCCGCGACCGCCGTCCTGGGCCACCTGGCCTCGCCCGCCGACCTGTCCGACGCCCCTGCGCCCGCTGGAGTCTGAGAATCATGGAAGCCTTCACCACCCACACCGGCCGGGCCGTCCCGCTGCGCCGCAGCAACGTCGACACCGACCAGATCATCCCTGCTCACTGGCTCAAGAAGGTGACCCGGGACGGCTTCGAGGACGGCCTGTTCGAGGCCTGGCGCAAGGACGAGAACTTCGTCCTCAACCGGCCCGAGCGGCAGGGCGCCACCGTCCTGGTCGCCGGCCCCGACTTCGGCACCGGCTCCTCCCGTGAGCACGCCGTCTGGGCGCTGCAGAACTACGGCTTCAAGGCCGTGATCTCCTCGCGCTTCGCGGACATCTTCCGGGGCAACTCGCTGAAGAACGGCCTGCTCACCGTGGTTCTCGACCAGAAGGTCGTGGACGCGCTGTGGGAGCTGATCGAGCAGGACCCCACTGCTGAGGTCACTGTGGACCTCGAGGCGCGTGAGGTGCGCGCCGAGGGCGTCACCGCCTCCTTCGAGCTGGACGAGAACTCCCGCTGGCGGCTGCTGAACGGCCTGGACGACATCTCCATCACCCTCCAGAACGAGGGCGACATCGCCGCCTACGAGGCCAAGCGGCCCGGCTACAAGCCGCGCACGCTCCCGGTCTGATCCGGCTCTGATCCAGGTCTGATCCAAGCCTGATCCGGATCCCCCGAGCGAGTCGAGATTCGGCCACCCCAACACCCCGTCTGTACCCCCGATCGCCACGATCGGGGGTACAGCCATGTCTGCACCCGAACGGCCCTCGGCGTTCTCCCAGGTCCGCTCAACTCCCCACGTTAGGAAGGCCGTTGCTGGGGTACGCGAGTGTGGTGAACGCGGCTTCCGCAAGTGCCCGGAAGGCCGTTTGAGGCGGCAGTTGCACCCTGCGCAGGCGACAACTCGCCCCAGATGGCACAATCTGTGCATGGAACACGACGGCCAACTCGAGCTCTATGCGGCGGTCGCGGACCAACTGAAGGAAGCGCACACAAGAGTGCGCGCACTGCAAGTCCCGGAGGGCGTACGGATGGCGCTGACCCGGAAGCTGCTGGTCATTACGGCCGCGGCCAAGCACGATCTCGCCGATGCGGCAAGGCGGCTCGAGCGGTTCAACAAGGACCTCGACGAGGGTCGGATCCCCGACGAGGACCGCTGAACAGCCCGAGACAACCGAGTCCGTTGCGGCACAAGGGTGATAAGCCCGTTTCGTGTTTGATTTGCGGTATATATCTGCCTAACGTGCGAAAAAGCTTGAACACATTCGTTCTGGCGATGTCTCCGAAGGGGAAGACGTGAACAAGGCGCAGCTCGTAGAAGCGATTGCCGACAAGATGGGCGGCCGCCAGCAGGCCGCCGACGCTGTCGATCATGTCCTGGACGCCATCGTCCGCGCGGTCGTCGCGGGCGAGCGGGTCTCGGTCACCGGCTTCGGGTCCTTCGAGAAGGTGGACCGCCCCGCCCGTTACGCCCGTAACCCCCAGACGGGCGAGCGGGTTCGGGTCAAGAAGACCTCCGTGCCGCGCTTCCGCGCGGGCCAGGGCTTCAAGGACCTGGTCAGCGGCTCGAAGAAGCTCCCGCGCGGCGGCGAGGTCGCCGTCAAGAAGGCGCCCAAGGGCAGCCTGACCGGCGGGGCTGCCGCGACGGTCAAGAAGGCCGCGGCGAAGAAGGTCACCAAGGCCGCGGCGAAGAAGGTCACCGCGAAGAAGGCCGCACCGGCGAAGAAGGTCACGGCGAAGAAGGTCACCGCCAAGAAGACCACCGCCAAGAAGACGACGGCCGCCGCGAAGAAGACCACGGCGAAGGCCGCCGCGAAGAAGACGACGGCCAAGAAGGCCCCGGCGAAGAAGGTCACCGCCAAGAAGGCCCCGGCCAAGAAGTCGACGGCCCGCAAGACCACCGCGAAGAAGGCCACTGCCCGCAAGGCGTCGTAAGTCGCCAGGGCACTCACGCGCCGGGCCGGGCTCCCCTGGGGAGCCCGGCCCGCGGCGTTTTCCGGGAAGCCTCAGAGCGTCTGCAGGGTCACCAGCGTGATCCGCAGGCTGTCCCCGGCACCCTCCGTCTCGATCCGCACCCGCTGCCCGGGCCGCAGCAGCCGCAGTCCGCCCGCGTCGAACGCGGCCGCGTCGAAGGGCACGGGGGTGCCGTCGTCGAGCAGCACTTGGCCGCTGCGGGTGTCTGGGTCGTACGTGTATGCGGTTGCCTGCATGACGGCCAGCCTAATGCCCGCGGAGGTCAGGGGGCGCGGCGTCGGGGTTGATGTGCGTTGCCGGGTGGCGGGTCCGTTGTGGCTGGTCGCGCAGTTCCCCGCGCCCCTGGGGAGTTGCAGTCCCGTCGGCCGCACAGTTGCCGTCCGTAGCTGCGGGCAGTCGTGCCGCTTGGGGCGGCACCCGCTCCCAAAGAGAGCGGCACCCTGTCAGCGCCGGTAAGCGGCCCAACCCCCGTCCAGCCAGCGCGCCGGGCGCCTCAGGACCCCGGGATCAGCAACCCCGCCGACGCCGACGCCGTGTACCGCCCCACCCCGAGTACCAGTGCCGAGCGCAGGTCATGGCCGGTGTCCACGTCCTGGCGTACCGAATCGACCTCGGTGAGGGCGAGTTCCGTCGCGCCCGAGATGCGGTGGCGGGCCCGGGAATCCGTACCGAAAGCCGGCCGCAATTCTTCGGCAGGGGCCGCGGCCAGCAGCGTCGTGCCGAGTGCGGCCGCGTCCGCGAGAAAGGCGCGCGGGAATTCGGCCGCCGCGTCCAGTACCCGGGACAATTCCAGCGGGCGCAGAGCGGGAAGATCGGCGTTCAGCGCCGCCACCGCGGCACGGGGTCGCATTTCCCGTACGACGGCCGCTCCGTGCGCCAGAGCGGCGTTCAGGCCGCTCGCCGGAGCGTCCGGGACGATCCGGGCGCCCAGCGCCGCCAGCTCCCGGCCGGCCAGCGCGTCGTCCGTGACGACCGCCACATCCGCGACCGCAGGACAGGCCAGTGCCGCGGCCACCGTGTCCTGTGCGAACGCGAGTGCCAGCCCCGGGCGCACCCCGTCGTCGGCGGTGTCGGAGAGCCTGCTCTTGGCCCGCGCCAGAGGCTTCAGGGGGATGACCAAGGTCCACTGCACCGGCGTACCGCCCCTCTCTTGTCGCGCTCATTGTCACCCGGGGCATCCGGCACGCCGGGATCGGGGAGGGGCGCGAAGCTCCTCGCAAGGGCGGTGGCGGGTGACGGGCGGGCGTACGGTGTTCTCGACAGACCGGCGGCCTGGGGCGACACTTGTGCGGCCCCCGGGCCCCGAGCAAGTCCTAGAGGAAGGTGTCCGCGTGTCCCGCCGCAGAATCGGGTTCTGGTACCGCTTCGCAGCGGTCCTCTGCAAACCGCCACTGGTGGTTCTGATCAAGCGGGACTGGCGTGGAATGGAGCACATTCCGGCCGACGGCGGATTTATCACCGCGGTCAACCACAATTCCCACGTGGACCCCTTCGCGTACGCGCACTATCAGTACAACACCGGACGGGTTCCGCGATTCCTGGCGAAGAGCGGGCTTTTCAAGAAGGGATTCGTCGGTGCCGCGATGCGCGGCACCGGGCAGATCCCGGTCTACCGCGAGAGCACGGACGCGCTCAGCGCCTTCCGGGCCGCGATCGACGCCGTGGAGCGCGGCGAGTGCGTCGCGTTCTACCCCGAGGGCACCCTCACCCGCGACCCGGACGGCTGGCCGATGACCGCCAAGACCGGTGCCGCCCGGGTGGCCCTGCAGACCAAGTGCCCGGTGATCCCGGTCGCCCAGTGGGGCTGCAACGAACTGCTGCCGCCCTACGCCAAGAAGCCCCACCTCTTCCCGCGCAAGACCCACCACGTCCTGGCGGGCCCGCCGGTGGACCTCTCCCGCTTCTACGACAGGGAGATGACCGCGGACGTCCTCAAGGAGGCCACCGAGGTCATCATGGCGGCCGTCACCCGCCAGCTGGAGGAGATCCGCGGCGAGAAGGCGCCCGAGACGCCGTACGACCCGCGCCGCGAGCGGATCGAGCAACGGCGCAAGACCCGTGCGCAGAGCGGCGAGGAGGCCTCGCTGAGCGCGACGGAGGCGGCCCCGGCCGGCACGGAGGTCGCGCGGAGCGGCACGGAAGAGGAGAGCGGCAAGTGAGCAAGCCTGTCCGGGCGGCCGTCATGGGCACCGGCTCGTGGGGCACCGCCTTCGGCATGGTCCTCGCCGACGCGGGCTGCGAGGTCACCCTGTGGGCCCGCCGCCCCGAGCTGGCCGAGGCGGTCAACTCCACGCGGACCAACCCCGACTACCTGCCGGGCGTCGAACTCCCGGAGAACCTGCGCGCCACCGCGGACCCGGCCGAGGCGCTGCGGGACGCGGACTTCACCGTCCTCGCCGTCCCCTCCCAGACCCTGCGCGCCAACCTCGCCGAGTGGACCCCGCTGCTCGCGCCCGGCACCGTGCTCGTCTCCCTGATGAAGGGCGTCGAACTCGGCTCCACCATGCGGATGAGCGAGGTCATCGACGACGTCGCCAAGGTCGGTGCCGACCGCATCGCCGTGGTCACCGGACCCAACCTGGCCCGGGAGATCGCCGCCCGCATGCCGGCCGCCGCCGTGGTGGCCTGCACCGACGAGACGGTCGCCCGGCGGCTCCAGGCCGCCTGCCACACGCCGTACTTCCGGCCGTACACGGAGACGGATGTGGTCGGTTGCGAGCTGGGCGGTGCCGTGAAGAATGTCATCGGCCTCGCCGTCGGCATCGCGGACGGCATGGGGCTCGGCGACAACGCCAAGGGCTCGCTCATCACCCGCGGCCTCGCCGAGACCGCGCGGCTCGGTGTGGCACTCGGCGCCGACCCGATGACCTTCTCCGGACTCGCGGGCCTCGGCGACCTGGTGGCCACCTGTTCCTCGCCGCTGTCCCGCAACCACACCTTCGGCACCAACCTCGGCAAGGGCATGACCCTCGAGGAGACCATCGCCGTCACCAAGCAGACCGCCGAGGGCGTCAAGTCCTGCGAGTCCGTGGCGGATCTGGCCCGCCGGCACGGCGTGGAGATGCCGATCACCGAGACGGTCGTGGACATCGTGCACGAGGGCAAGCCGCCGGTGGTCGCCCTCAAGGAGCTGATGTCGCGCAGCGCGAAGCCCGAGCGACGCTGAGCGACGCCCCCTTTCCGGCGGCCCGTCGACGCTGTATCCGGGCTCTACCAACGGGTACTCTCAACGCGATATGAGCACCGAGAACCTCCCCCAGAGCCCTGAGCAGCCGTCCCGCAAGCCGCGCGTGGCCGTCGTGTTCGGCGGACGCAGCTCCGAACACGGGATCTCCGTGGTCACCGCCGGCGCTGTCCTCAAGGCCATCGACCGGACGAAGTACGACGTCCTGCCGATCGGTATCACCGCGGACGGCCGCTGGGCCCTGACGGCGGACGAGCCGGAGCGGATGGCCATCACCGACCGCCGTACCCCCAACGTGGCGGAACTGGCGGAGTCGAGCGAGGGCGGCGTGGTGCTCCCCGTCGACCCCGCCAGCCGCGAGGTCGTCTACAGCGAGCCCGGTTCCGTGCCCAAGGCCCTCGGCGAGGTCGACGTGGTCTTCCCGGTGCTGCACGGCCCGTACGGCGAGGACGGCACCCTCCAGGGCCTCCTGGAGCTCTCCGGTATTCCGTACGTGGGCGCGGGTGTGCTCGCCTCGGCCGTCGGCCAGGACAAGGAGTACATGAAGCGGGTGTTCACCTCCTTCGGGCTCAAGGTCGGCCCGTACGTGGTGATCCGGCCCCGCGAGTGGGAGCAGGACGAGTCCGCCGCCCGCAAGAAGATCATCGACCTCGCGGGCGAGCACGGCTGGCCGCTGTTCGTGAAGCCCGCGCGCGCGGGTTCGTCGATCGGCATCACCAAGGTCGACGACCTGTCCGGCCTGGACGAGGCGATCGCCGAGGCACAGCGGCACGACCCGAAGATCCTGGTGGAGGCCGCGGTGCGCGGCCGCGAGATCGAGTGCGGCGTCCTGGAGTTCGAGGACGGGCCGCGCGCCTCCGTGCCGGCCGAGATCCCGCCGCCGGACGCGCACGCGTACTACGACTTCGAGGCCAAGTACATCGACTCCACGCCCGGCATCGTCCCGGCCCCGCTCACCGACGAGGAGACCGCCGAGGTGCGGCGGCTCGCGGTCGAGGCGTTCGACGCGGCCTCCTGCGAGGGCCTGGTCCGCGCGGACTTCTTCCTCACCGAGGACGGCGAGTTCGTCATCAACGAGATCAACACCATGCCCGGCTTCACGCCCATCTCGATGTACCCGCAGATGTGGCAGGCCACCGGCATCAGCTACCCGGAGCTGGTGGACCGCCTGGTGCAGGCCGCACTGCGCCGCTCGACCGGGCTGCGCTGACCCGCACCGGCACCGTCATCTCATGGAGGCGATCCCCTTGGGGATCGCCTTCTTCACGGCGGGCGCGAGTCCGGTGAGCACGGGCGTGGCGTCCTCGCCGGGCATCCCCTCGGGCAGGTTCACCTGCACATAGGCCTCGCGGTTGGCGGTGGTGAACCGCCAGGTGCCGTCGCCCTGCTTCTCCATCAGCCAGTCGACACCGTCGACCCCGCCCGCCACGGCGTCCCGGTCCCCGCCCTCGGCCACCTTCGGATCGACCATCTTCGGCGGCCGTACGACACCGCAGCGCAGTATGATCGCCGGGCTTCCCCAGCCCGCCGTGTAGGCGGACCGGGGCTCGGGGTCGTGACGTCCCCGTCCGTCCAGCTTCTCGGGAAGCACCCGGTGCAGATCCCGGCACACCTTCGCCGTCCTCGCGTCGGGGCTGGGAACCGCCACCGTGGCGCTGTCGTCTGCTGTTGAGCAGCCCGCGACCGCGATCAGCAGCACGGGCGCGAGCAGGCCGAAGGGCCGGTGACGGAAGATGTTCACCGGCCAAGCGTAGACGGGGGCTACAGGTGCACGACCGGACAGGTCAGGGTGCGGGTGATGCCGTCCACTTGCTGGACCTTCGCGACCACCATGCGACCGAGGTCGTCGACGGTGTCGGCCTGGGCGCGCACGATGACGTCGTACGGACCCGTCACGTCCTCGGCCTGGATCACTCCAGGGATCTTGCTGATCGTCTCGGCGACGGTCGACGCCTTGCCGACCTCCGTCTGGATCAGGATGTACGCCTGTACCACGGAACCTCCAGGGCGGCCACGAGGATCATGTGGGGAAAAGGAACGCCACGGTATCGCGTCGCCGCTCCCCGCGGGGAGACCTGCGGGAACCGGGCTTGCGCGCCAGGGTGCAGGCACGACAGAAGTTGACGGTCACCTCGACCGTATCGGGGACACTGGTGGGGCGCGACCGGGCACGGCAAGGGACAGAAGGGGAGCAAGGGTCATGAAGGGCACTGTTGGTGAGCTGGGGGAGTTCGGGCTCATCAGGGAGCTCACCTCCCGTCTCACCACCACCCCGGCGGTCCGGATCGGCCCCGGCGACGATGCCGCGGTGGTCGCCGCGCCCGACCGACGGGTGGTGGCGAGCACCGACATCCTGCTGGAGGGGCGGCACTTCCGCCGCGACTGGTCCACGGCCTACGACGTCGGCCGCAAGGCGGCGGCGCAGAACCTCGCGGACATCGCCGCGATGGGCGCCGTACCGACCGCGCTGCTGCTCGGCCTGGTCGTCCCGGCCGAACTCCCGGTCACCTGGGCCAGCGAGCTGATGGACGGGCTGCGCGACGAGTGCCAGGTCGCGGGCGCCTCCGTGGTCGGCGGGGACGTCGTACGCGGGGACACGATCATGGTGTCGATCACCGCGCTCGGCGATCTGCGCAACCAGGAGCCGGTGACCCGCGCCGGCGCCCAGCCCGGCGACCTGGTGGCCGTCACGGGCTGGCTGGGCTGGTCCGCGGCCGGCTACGCGGTGCTCTCCCGCGGCTTCCGCTCCCCGCGCGCGTTCGTCGAGGCCCACCGGCGCCCCGAGCCGCCGTACCACGCGGGCCCGGCCGCCGCCGCGCTCGGCGCGACCGCGATGTGCGACGTGAGCGACGGACTGATCGCCGACCTCGGGCACATCGCCGAGGCCAGCAAGGTCCGCATCGACATCCGCTCCGGCGCGATCGACATCCCCACGCAGATGAACGACATCGGGCAGGCCGTCGGCGTGGACCCGCTGCAGTGGGTGCTGACCGGGGGAGAGGACCACGCGATCGTGGCGACCTTCCCGTCGGACACCAAGCTGCCGGCCCGCTGGAAGGTCATCGGCGAGGTCCTCAACCCCTCGGCGCTGCCCCAGGTGACGGTCGACGGGGCGCCCTGGACCAGCAAGGGCGGCTGGGACCACTTCGGGGACATCGAGTCATGATTCCCAGGGTCCTCACGGTGGCGGGCTCCGACTCCGGCGGCGGGGCGGGCATCCAGGCCGACCTGAAGACGATGCTGGCGCTCGGCGTGCACGGGATGAGCGTGATCACCGCTGTGACCGCGCAGAACTCCCTGGGCGTGCAGGGGGCCTGGGAGCTGCCCGTGGAGGCGGTGCGGGCGCAGTACCGCAGCGTCGTGGACGACATCGGCGTACAGGCCGTGAAGACCGGGATGCTGGCCTCGGCCGAACTGGTCGAGGCGGTCGCCGAATTGATCTCCGGCACGGACGCGCCCTCGGTCGTGGACCCGGTGGGCGTCTCCAAGCACGGGGACTCGCTGCTGGCCACGTCCGCGCTGGAGTCGGTGCGCACGAAGCTGCTGCCGGTGGCGACCGTGGCGACCCCGAACCTCGACGAGGTGGCCCAACTCACGGGGGTGCGGGTCGATTCGGAGGATGATCTACGACGGGCCGCCGAGGCCGTGCTGGAGTACGGTCCGCGCTGGGTGCTGATCAAGGGCGGGCATCTGTCCGGGGACGCCGTGGACCTGCTCACGGACGGCTCCGCGGAGCACTGGCTGCGGGCGCCCCGCCATGACAACCGGCACACCCACGGCACGGGCTGCACGCTCGCCTCGGCGGTCGCCTCGGGCCTGGCGAAGGGGCTCTCCGTGCCGGAGGCGGTCACCGAGGCCAAGGCGTACGTCACCGGGGCCATCGCCGCCGGGTTCGCGCTGGGGGCGGGGATCGGGCCGGTGGATCACGGGTGGCGGTTCCGGAAGTGAGCTGACGCGCGCGTACGGCACGCGTACGGCAAAAGAGCGCGGGGGCACGGCAAAAAGCCGGCCCACCCTGAGGTGGACCGGCTCAGTGCAGCGAACCAGCAGTGGCCGCGCGCTTAGCTGTGCGTCAGCGCGAGACCTTGCCGGCCTTGATGCACGAGGTGCAGGCGTTCACGCGCTTCGGCGTCCCGCCGACCACGGTACGCACACGCTGGATGTTCGGGTTCCAGCGACGGGACGTACGGCGGTGCGAAAACGAGATGTTGTTGCCGAAGCCCGGCCCCTTGCCGCAGACGTCGCAGTTGGCAGCCACGGGTCACTCCAAAGACTTCAGATGCACTTACGGATAATCCCGGCAGGCCGGGATCGAGATCGCAGGATCAGAGATCTGAGTGGCTTTGCCAGGGGAACGGCCCGATCTGGATCGAGCAACCGGAGCAGCATACAACGACTGCGCCAGTACAACGAAACTACCATGGCTGATCAGGGGCCCGCTCCCGGCCCTCTTCCGGAACACACCACTCCGGGGTCTACGCTGCGTCCACGTCCAGCCAGTCAGGGAGGCGCAGGTGGCGCAGGTGCCGCAGACATTCTTCGATGCTCTCGCGGTGCGCACCTGGTGCGGTCTGGCGCTGGGGGCGCTCGGGAGAGCGCGCGAGGAGATCGACGCGATCAACGTCTATCCGGTGGCCGACGGGGACACCGGGACGAATCTGTACCTGACCCTGGAGTCGGCGGCGACCGCCGTGGAGGCCGTGTTCGCCGGGTACGGGACGGGCGCGCAGGAGCCCTCTCTCGCGGACGCCGTGCGCGCGATGGCCCACGGGGCGCTCATAGGCGCCCGGGGCAACTCCGGGACGATCCTCGCCCAGCTGCTGCGGGGCATGGCCCAGGTGCTCGCGGACGACGCGTCTCTCGCCGACGGCGCGGGACTGCGGCTCGCCCTGCGGCAGGCCGCCGACTCCGCGCGCCAGGCCGTGGCCCACCCGGTCGAGGGCACGGTGCTGACGGTCGCCTCGGCCGCGGCGGACGCCGCCGAGGGAGCCGAGGGCGACTGCGGGACGGTCGCGCGGGCCGCCTACGAGGGCGCCAGGACGGCCCTGGCGGCGACTCCGGGACAGCTGGCCGTGCTGGAGCGGGCCGGGGTGGTCGACGCGGGCGGCAGAGGGCTCGTGGCCGTGCTGGGGGCGCTGGTGGAGGCGTTCACCGGGGAGGCGGTACGGGAGGCCGCGAAGGCACCGGAAGCCGTCCCGGGGGCCGCAGCCGTTTCCGACGCGCGCGTGGAGGCTGTTTTCGATTTCGACGCCCACGCGCGCGTGGAGGCAGTTTCCGAGTCCGACGCCCACGCGCGCGTGGAGCCCGTTTCGGATGCGGACCTGTGCGCCGAGGGCTCCGAGACCGGCGGACCCGCCTACGAGGTGATCTATCTCCTGGAGGCCGGTGACGAGGCCGTCGCCCGGCTGCGGGAGCGGCTCGACGGTCTCGGGGACTCGCTTGTCGTGGTCGGCGGCGACGGGCTGTGGAACGTCCACGTGCACGTCGACGACGCGGGCGCCGCCGTGGAGGCGGGCGTCGAGGCCGGGCGGCCGTACCGGATCCGGATCACGCACTTCGGGCTCGGCGACGTGCACACCGGCGGCGCGCGGCCGCCGCGCGAACGCGCCCAGCGGGCCGTCGTCGCCGTCGTGCCCGGCGAGGGCCTGGCCGGGCTGTACACCGAGGCCGGCGCGACCGCCGTCCTCGCGCGCCCCGGGGAGCCGCCCGCCAGCGGGGAGCTGGTGCAGGCCGTACGGCGTGCCCACGCGCGCGAGGTCGTGCTGCTGCCCAACGACGCCGAGCTGCGCCACACGGCCGCCGCGGCCGCCGAGCAGGCCCGCACCGAGGGCATCCGGGTGGCCCTGATCCCGACCCGTTCGGCGGTCCAGGGCATCGCCGCGCTCGCCGTGCACGAGCCGCAGCGCCGCTTCGACGAGGACGTCGTCCAGATGACCTCGGCGGCGGGCGCCACCCGGTACGCCGAGGTCGTCGTGGCCGAACGCCAGTCCTGGACCATGGCCGGCATCTGCCAGGCCGGGGACGTCCTGGGCCTGATCGACGGCGATGTGGCGGTGATCGGCGCGGACGTCACCGCCACCGCCGAGACCGTCCTGGACCGCATGCTCCAGGCCGGCGGCGAGCTGGTCACCCTCGTCGTCGGCGACGAGGCGCCCGAGAGCGTCGCCGACCGCCTGGAGGCACGCGTGCGCGAGTCCTACCTCGCGGTGGACACGGTGGTGTACCGGGGCGGCCGGCAGGGGGCGCTGCTGCTCATCGGCGTGGAGTGAGCGGGCGCGACCTCACTGCTCCAGCTGGAGCATCTGCGTCGCCTCCGCCCGCCGTGCCTGGACGGTCTCGTCCGCGTCGTCGGCGCCTTCGTAGGCCGCGAGCACGCCACGCGCGCGTGCCGCCGCCTCGGCGGGGCGGCCGAGGTCGGCCTCCAGCCAGCCCGCGGCGAGTTCCGCACCGGTACGGCCGTGCAGCCCCTCCGCGCCGAGCGCGCCGAACACCGCGCCCGCGCGGTCCATCTGGGTCAGCGCCGCCTCGAACGCGCCCTGGATCACCTCGTCCCGGTCCTCGTCGCCCTCGGCCGTCGAGCGGGCCAGCAGGTCGCCGAACTGGCGGTGGGTGTTGCCGAGTTCGGCGGTGAGCTGTTCCCGGGCCACCGGATCCGCGGCGTCCTCCAGCGCACGCTCGCACCCGCGCACCGCCTCCGTCATCAGCTCCCGCGCGCCCTCCGCTCCGGCCTTCCCGCGCAGCGCCAGCCAGGCACGGGCGCGCAGCGAGCGGACGAGGAAGTGCGGGTTGCCGAGCGAGCGCCACAGCTCGCCCGCGCGCGCGTAGGCCTGATCGGCCTCGTCCAGCAGCCCGGCGTTGCTCAGGGACTCGGCGGCCAGGTGGGCGAGCGTGGCATGGTCCTGCTGCTCGGGCCAGTGCCGGGCGATCTCGGCCGCCTGCAGCCGGCGTTCGGCGGCCGCCCGGTGCTCGCCCAGTTCGCTCAGGCAGTCCCCGAGCCACCACTGCGCCTGTACGACGGCCCCGTCGCCATGCGTCTCGGCGGACAGGTCGGGCAGCGCCGACTCCAGCACCTCGGCGGCCTCCGCGCACCGCCCCTGGCGCAGCAGGAAGCCGCCCAGCTGGTACCGCGCCCAGGCGCCCAGCGCGGCGCTCTCGCCCGCCTCGTCGGCCCAGTGCGCGGCTTCCAGGGCGTGCTCCGCCGCCTCCACGGCCTCGTCCCGGACGCCGAGCACCTCGGCGAGCTGGAGATGCAGCTGGGCCCGCCCGGTGGGCTCCACGTACGGTGCGCCGTGCTCCAGGGCGGCCCGCAGCGCCCGCTCGGCCTCGGCCAGCTCGCCGAGCTGGTGCGCCAGCGCCGCGACCTGCACCTCGTACTCCACCGCGAACCACGGCAGCCCGGCGCCCACGTACTCCGCGGCGGCCTGCCGGAACAGCTCAGCGGTCCGCTCGACGTCCCCGGACTCCCCGGCCAGTTCGGCGAGCATCGCCCGCGCCTCGGCGGCCCGCGCGGCCAACCGGACGTCGTCGCCGGCCCGCCCGTCGACGAGCGCCAGCACCTCGAGCACGGCCCGCTCGGCCGCCGCCCGCACGTCCGGGCTCTCCGTGTCCTCGGCGTCCTCGTGCACCCGCCGCATCAGGATCCGCGCCCGGCTCATCACCACCGACGCCGTCTGCCGTACTCCGGTGGCGTCCTCGGCGTACAGCGCGAGTGCCTCGTCGTACAGTGCGGCGACCGTTGTCAGGGCCGCGTCCACCTCGCCCGTCAGCGCGCGTACGTACGCCCCACGCGCGCGTGCCGCCAGGGCCTCCCCGGGGTCGCCCGCCTCCGCATACAGCACGGCGGCCTCATCGAACAGGGCGATGCCCTCGGGCCCCTGGGACATCGCCTCGTGATCGGCGATCTCCGCGCGGTCGCGGGCGTCGAGCTCGGTCCCCTCGGCGGCCCGCGCGACCGCCGCCCACGCCTCCAGGGCGTGCGGCTGCAGGGTGCGGGACAGCCGGCGTGCCTCGGTGAGCAGGTCGGCCAGATCCGGTTGCCCGGGAACCTCGGGAGCCTCGGGTGCCGGGGACGTGATCACGGGCTGCGGCGCGGAGCGCACCGTACGGACGCCCAGCGGCAGCCGGTCCACCAGCGGGCGCTGGGCCATGCGCGCGCGAACGCGGTCGCCGACGTACGACGTGCCGTTGCGCCGGTCGAACCGCTCCGCCAGCTCCAGTGCCTCCGCGCGCGCGTGGGCGGCCAGTTCCCGTGCCGTCCAGGACTGCCCGGCAGGCCCCGGCACCTGCCGCTCGCCGAGCCCCAGCCCGGTCAGCCGGTCCGTCAGCAGCGTCACCACGGCCATGAAGTCCAGCCGGCTGCGCGGATGCCCGGTGTCCGTGAAGTACGCCGGCCGCTCGGCGAGCAGCTCCAGACCGCGCGCCTCGTTGCCGGTGAGCGCGCAGAACTCCACGTGGTCCGCGTAGGCGCCCCGCATGCTCTCCATGGGGCGTACAAGGCGGAAGCCCCGCAGATGGTGGGCGCGGGCCTCGTCCAGGCGGCCCAGGCGCAGCAGGGGAGTCAGCGAGGAGGCGAGGACCGTGTGCGGCTCGTGGGCGCAGCTGTACTCGCCCTCCAGCACCGGCCGCCACAACTCCAGCGCCTCCGCGTCCCGGTCGCACTTCACCTGCCAGGCGCCCTGGCCGTGCAGCTCGCAGGCGTGGCAGTCGGCCATCCGGTCCCGGTCCGCGGCCAGCCAGGCGCCGTACGCCCGCTCCGCGCGCTTCAGGTCGCCGACGTGCGCGGCGACACTGAACTCGGCGCTGCGCACGGCCCGTTCGGAGTGCCCCGCGAGCCGGTAGCGGTGCTCCATCTCGCCGAGCCACTTCTCGATCGAGGCGAGCGGGATGTGCGGCTGGTCCAGCATGCCCGCCGACACCCACTTGAAGACCCAGTGCAGCGAGTGCGCCTCGTACTCGTCGAAGTCCTCCGGCCGTTCGTCCCACAGGCGCAGCAGCCGCGCGAACGGGACGAACATCCGGTCCTTCTCGGAGCTGTAGTTGTAGACCTTCAGCTGGTGCCCGAGCGCCTCGATCACGGCGAGCGGGATGTTCAGCTTCTCGGCCTCGGCGAGCAGCTGCTCCGCGCGCGCGTTGCGTGCGGGACCCTCCGGCTGCTCGGAGTTCTCCGCCATCGCCCGGCGCAGCGCGTCGAAGTCCGTGTTCTCACTCATCGGTGACCGTCCTCCCCGTGTGTGGCCCATTCCAGGAGGCCGATGAACGCGCGGTTCAGCAGCGCGGAGTCCGCGGGCCTGAGAGGACGCTGCGCCATCAGCAGCGCCTGCCCGTACAGCGACTCGGTGGCGGTGCCGATCAGTTCCGGATCCCTCAGTGAACTGATCCGCCGGATCAGCGGGTTGAGATGGTTGAGCACCAGACGCGCGCGGGGGGCGCTGCCGCGCAGCGAGCCCAGGATGCCCGCCCACAGGTCGTCGGCCTGCTCCTCGGCCTCGGCCCGCGCCTGCTCGTGCCGGGCGGCCCGGTCGTCCAGGTGCAGCGCGGGCACGGACAGCGGGTGGAAGGCGCGCAGCACCACGTCACAGCCCAGCGGATCGAGCTTCGCGCGCGCGGCCGCCAGGAACCCGGACAGCGCCAGCTCCTCGGCCGGGTCCACCGCGTCCAGATGCGCGGTCACGGTGTCCGCGTCCAGCTCCGCGACCACCGTCCCCGGCCGCACCGACGGCAGCGCCTCGACCAGCTCGCTGTCGTACGTGTAACCGCCGTTGACGACTCCGACGCCCTGCGCCGAGGCGATCGGCGCCACCTGCCGGTACTCCTCGACCGTCCGCGTGAAGTGCACCACCGGGTGCCGCTGCGCGAACTCCTCCAGGGACAGCTGCCCGTCGGTCGTCTCGAACGGCAGCCACGGCAGCATCGTGCGCAGCATGTCGCCGTCGTGCCGGGCCAGCGACTTCACGCCCAGGTGGTGCACGGCGAGAAACGCGGCCAGCCGCTCCGGATCGCCGGCCGCGAGGCCCGTGAGCCAGGACCGGATCCGCTCGCCGAGCGCCTCCCGAACGGCCGCCAGGGTCTCGTCCTCGTACAGCGACTCCCGCGAGGCCGTGGGCCGCAGGCTGTCGGTGTCCAGGACGCAGCGCACGAAGAACGCCCAGTCGGGCAGCAGCTGTTCGGCCCGCTCGGTCAGGAGCATGCCCTTCAGGTGCACGCGGTGCGTGGCCCGCTGGGCCGGGCTGACCGCCGACGGCAGCACGTACGCCACCCCGCGGATCCCGGCCAGCGGCACGTCCAGGTCGATCGAGTCCAGCGGGGTGAAACCGAACAGCTCGTGGCAGTGCCGGGCCAGCGCCACCCTGCGCGTGGCGGGACTCGGGTAGGCGCGGTCCCAGGGCGCCGGGAGGTCCGTGACCGCCTCCTCGCCCACCCGGACGTCGTACGGCAGCAGCGAGCCGAAGTCCCGGGCCAGGGTGCGGACCCGCTCGGGCGACAGCCACTCGGCCGCCCCGGCCCGCGCCACCAGGTGCACGGTGGTGCCGGGCTCGGGCCGCTCGGCGTCGGGCAGCGTCCGCACGGTGTACGAGCCGTCGTCGCGGGCCGTCCACTCCACGGGCGGGGCCTCGGGGGTACGGGCGCTGCGGCTGACCACCCGGATCCGCTCGGCGACCACGAAACAGGCCAGCAGACCGATGCCGAACTGGCCGAGGAAGTCGGACCGGGCCTCCTGCAGGCCGTCCGCCCGCTTGGAACTGCGGCCGATCGTCGCCAGCAGGCTGTGCACGTCCGACTCGGTGAGCCCGATACCGCTGTCCTCCACCCGCAGGGCGCCGTCCGCGGCATGCAGACGTACCCGGGCCGGGGCGTCCGGTTCCTCGGTCCGGCGGGCGGTGATGGCGTCCACGGCGTTCTGCAGCAGCTCGCGCAGGTAGACCTTGGGACTGGAGTAGAGGTGATGGGAGAGCAGGTCCACCAGACCACGCAGGTCGACCTGGAACGTATGAGGTGACTGGGATGCCTGGGATGACTGTGAGGTCTGGGAGTCCATCGTCGCAGCGCCGGTGGGGGGAGCCTGCGTTCGGCGCGGGGTCGGGCGGTCCCGGGTGGGGCGGTGACCGCGGGGGATGGCCGGAGCGGGCCATCCTAGGCCCGGAACAGCACCCCTGACCAGGGCTTCCGGGTACGTATACGGCACCTGTGCACACGGCACGAGGGCGGGGACCCGAGGGGACGTCTTCGGCATTGTCAGTGCCGTGGTGTGCAATGGATCTCGTGCCCGCACTGGAAGAACCACTGAAGAAGGTGCTCGGCCCCGCCACCGCGAAGGTGATGGCCGAGCACCTCGGCCTGCACACCGTCGGCGACCTCCTGCACCACTACCCGCGCAGATACGAGGAGCGCGGCCAGCTCACCCACCTCGCCGACCTCCCCATGGACGAGCACGTCACGGTGGTCGCCCAGGTCGCCGACGCCCGCCTGCACACCTTCGCCTCCGCCAAGGCCCCGCGCGGCAAGGGCCAGCGCCTCGAAGTGACGATCACGGACGGCAGCGGCCGGCTCCAACTGGTCTTCTTCGGCAACGGCGTTCACAAGCCCCACAAGGAGCTGCTGCCGGGCACGCGCGCGATGTTCGCGGGCAAGGTCTCCGTCTTCAACCGCCGTCTCCAACTCGCCCACCCCGCCTACGAGTTGCTGCGCGGCGACAGTGACGAGAGCGTCGAGACCTGGGCCGGCGCCCTGATCCCCATCTACCCGGCCACCGCCAAGCTGGAGTCCTGGAAGATCGGCAAGGCCGTCCAGACGGTGCTGCCCAGCGCCCAGGAGGCCCTCGACCCGCTGCCGCCGGGCCTCCGGGAGGGGCGGGGCCTGGTCACCCTCCCCGAGGCGCTCCTCAAGATCCACCGCCCGCACACCAAGGCCGACATCGCCGACGCCCGCTCCCGCCTGAAGTGGGACGAGGCCTTCGTCCTCCAGGTCGCCCTGGCCCGCCGCCGCTACGCCGACACCCAACTCCCGGCGGTGCCGCGCAGCCCGAAGCCCGACGGCATCCTCACGGCCTTCGACGACCGCCTGCCCTTCACCCTCACCGAGGGCCAGCAGAAGGTCTCCAAGGAGATCTTCGACGACCTGGCGACCGAGCATCCGATGCACCGGCTGCTCCAGGGGGAGGTCGGTTCGGGCAAGACCATGGTCGCCCTCCGCGCCATGCTCGCCGTGGTGGACGCCGGCGGCCAGGCCGCGATGCTCGCGCCCACCGAGGTCCTCGCCCAGCAGCACCACCGGTCGGTCGTCGAGATGATGGGCGAGCTGGCCGAGGGCGGCATGCTGGGCGGCGCCGAGCACGCCACCAAGATCGTGCTGCTCACCGGTTCCATGGGCGCGGCCGCCCGCCGTCAGGCCCTGCTGGACCTCGTCACCGGCGAGGCGGGGATCGTGATCGGCACGCATGCCCTGATCGAGGACAAGGTCCAGTTCCACGACCTCGGCCTGGTGGTCGTCGACGAACAGCACCGCTTCGGCGTCGAGCAGCGCGACGCCCTGCGCGGCAAGGGCAAGCAGCCCCCGCACCTGCTCGTCATGACAGCCACCCCCATCCCGCGCACGGTCGCGATGACCGTCTTCGGCGACCTGGAGACCTCCGTCCTGGACCAGCTCCCGGCCGGCCGCTCCCCGATCGCCACTCACGTCGTCCCCGCCGCCGACAAACCGCACTTCCTGGCCCGCGCCTGGGAGCGGGTGCGCGAGGAGGTGGGCAACGGCCATCAGGCGTACGTCGTCTGCCCTCGGATCGGAGACGACATCGACGAGGCGGCCGACCCCAAGAAGGCGAAGAAGTCCCCCGAGGACGAGGCCGAGAAGCGCCCGCCCCTCGCCGTCCTCGACGTGGCCGACCAGCTCGCCAAGGGCCCCCTCCAGGGCCTCGGGGTCGAGGTCCTCCACGGCCGTATGCACCCCGACGACAAGGACGCGGTCATGCGCCGCTTCGCCGCCGGCGAGACCGACGTCCTGGTGGCCACCACGGTCATCGAGGTCGGCGTCAACGTCCCCAACGCCACCGCCATGGTGATCATGGACGCCGACCGCTTCGGCGTCTCCCAGCTCCACCAGCTCCGCGGCCGCGTGGGCCGAGGCTCGGCCCCCGGCCTGTGCCTCCTGGTCACCGAGATGCCCGAGGCCAGCGCGGCCCGTCAGCGCCTGAACGCCGTGGCCTCCACCCTCGACGGCTTCGAACTCTCCCGCATCGACCTCGAACAACGCCGCGAGGGCGACGTCCTGGGCCAGGCCCAGTCCGGCGCCCGCACCAGCCTCCGCGTCCTGGCGGTCATCGAGGACGAGGAGGTCATCGCGGAGGCCAGAGAGGAGGCGGCGGAGGTCGTAGCGGCCGACCCGGAGCTGACCAACCTCCCCGCTCTGCGAACGGCCCTGGACGCCCTTGTGGACGAGGACAGGGAGCAGTACTTGGAAAAGGGGTGAAGTGGACCCACTCAGGGGCGCGGGGCTGTATCGATATGCGGCTCCGCCGCGTGGCCGCGACCAGCCACAATGAACCCGCACCGGCCGAAGGCGACCAGGCACCCACCCCCGACCGCCTGCCAAACTGAACCGTAAAGCCGCCCACGAAGAAGGACCCCGAAATGACCCGCGTGATCGCCGGCGCAGCCGGCGGACGCCGTTTGGCCGTCCCGCCAGGGACAGGCACCCGGCCGACATCCGACCGCGCACGCGAGGGCCTCTTCTCCACCTGGCAATCCCTCCTCGGCGGCCCCCTGGACGGCGAACGGGTCCTGGACCTCTACGCCGGCTCAGGCGCCGTAGGCCTTGAGGCCCTGTCCCGGGGCGCCGGCCACACCCTCCTGGTCGAGGCGGACGCCCGCGCAGCGAAGATCGTCCGCGAGAACGTGAAAAACCTGGACCTACCCGGCGCCGAGGTAAGAGCGGGCAAAGCGGAACAGGTCATCAGGACGGCACCCCCCGCAGAGCCGTACGACCTCGTCTTCCTGGATCCCCCGTACGCCGTCACTGACGACGATCTTCGGGAGATTCTGCTCACACTCCGCTCGGAGGGCTGGCTCACGGACGAAGCCCTCGTCACCGTGGAGCGCAGCACCAGAGGCGGTGAATTCCGCTGGCCGGACGGTTTCGAGGCCCTCCGGTCCCGTCGTTACGGCGAGGGAACGTTTTGGTACGGTCGCGCCGCCTCTACGTGCGAAGACGCACGATGACCGGACCGGAGAGCGAGGGATCTCAAGTGCGCCGCGCCGTCTGTCCCGGGTCGTTCGACCCGATCACCAACGGACATCTCGACATCATCGCCCGCGCTTCCCGTCTGTATGACGAGGTCTACGTCGCGGTGATGATCAACAAGTCCAAGAAGGGCCTGTTCGAGATCGACGAGCGGATCGAGCTGATCCGCGAGGTCACCGCCGAGTACGGCAACGTGATCGTCGAGGCCTTCCACGGCCTCCTCGTCGACTACTGCAAGCAGCGCGACATCCCGGCCATCGTCAAGGGCCTGCGCGCGGTCAGCGATTTCGACTACGAACTCCAGATGGCCCAGATGAACATGGGGCTCACGGGCGTCGAGACGCTGTTCGTGCCCACCAACCCCACCTACAGCTTCCTGTCCTCCTCGCTCGTCAAGGAGGTCGCGGCCTGGGGCGGAGACGTCTCCCACCTGGTGCCGCCCCAGGTTCTCGGGGCCCTGAACGAACGTCTCCGCAAGGCCTGATGGGACTAAGGCCTGATGGGACTAGAGTCGTCCCGTCCGTCTCCAACACAGCTGTAGAGAGTGGCGAGCACAGGTGGACGTCCAGAAGAAGCTCGACGAGATCGTCTCCACGGTCTCCGGCGCCCGGTCCATGCCCATGTCGGCCTCGTGCGTGATCAACCGTGCCGAGCTGCTCGCGATGCTCGAAGAGGTGCGCCAGGCCCTGCCCGGCTCCCTCGCGCAGGCGCAGGAGCTGATCGGCGACCGTGAGCAGATGGTCGAGCAGGCCCGTCAGGAGGCCGAGCGGATCATCGGGAACGCGCACGCCGAACGCGGCTCGCTGATCTCCGACACCGAGATCGCCCGCCGCTCCCAGGCCGAGGCCGACCGGATCCTCGCCGAGGCCCGCGCGGAGGCCGAGGAGGTCCGCGCCGAGGCCGACGACTACGTCGACTCCAAGCTCGCCAACTTCGAGGTCGTCCTCACCAAGACCCTCGGCTCGGTCGGCCGCGGCCGCGAGAAGCTCCTCGGCACCGGGCCCGGCCTGGACGAGAACGGCTACGAGGACGAGGACGCCCCCGAGCGCAGCCAGGACCCGGAGACCCTGCGCCACAACGCGGACGCCTACGTCGACACCAAGCTGGGCGCCTTCGAGGCGGTCCTCGCCAAGACCCTGGAGGCCGTGGGCCGCGGCCGGCAGAAGCTGCACGGCCGGATCGCCACGGACGACCTCGGCGCGCTCGCCGACGACACCACGACCTTCCAGCACTCCAGCGACGCCGACTACCTCGCCGACCTCGCGGCCATCGCCGACACCCCGGCCGAGCGCCCGGCACAGCCCCAGCAGCAGCCGCCGCAGCCGTCGTACGAGCCGCAGCCGGCCTACGGCTACCAGCAGCAGCCGGACGCGTACGCGGGCTTCCCGCAGCAGCCCGACTACGCCCAGCAGGACCCGTACGGCTACCAGCAGGCCGATCCCTACGCCTACCAGGGCTACGACGCCCAGCAGGCCGCCTATGAGCCTCAGCAGCCCCAGCAGCAGCCCCAGCCCCAGCAGGGCTACGCTCTCGACGAGACCAGCCTCTTCGACACGAGCATGATCAGTGCGGAGCAGTTGCGGGCGTACGAACAGGGCCGGGGTCTGTAGCAGGGCACCGGATTGGGCCCTGAGCGAAAGGTCCAGTATCCTGGCTCTTCGGTCGCGCGTACGTCCGCGATCAACGCTGCCCGGGAACACCGACGGGCGGCGTCCCTCCGAGTTTGAAGATCGAAAGCAGGAATGGCTCCCAACGCCCGCCTCGACCACCGCAACCCCCTCGTGTTCGACACGCACGAGCTGGGTCGGCGTCCTGGCGCGCTGCAGCGCCTGACCCGCGAGATCGACGCCCCCGTGGATCTCGGTATCCAGGGAGTCGTCGGAGTGCCGGAAGGCGCCCCGGTGGAGCTCGAACTCCGGCTCGAGTCGGTCATGGAAGGGGTGCTCGTCACAGGCACCGCCCGTGCACAGGCCGAGGGGGAGTGCGTAAGGTGTCTGGAGCCGGTCGAGCTGGAGCTCGAAGCGGACTTCCAGGAGCTGTTCTCGTACCCTGACGCCGACGACCGGGGCCGTGTGATCGCGGAACCGGGCGACGACGCCGAGGACGACGAGGACAGGTTCTTCCTCGAGGACGGACTCTTCGACCTCGAACCTCTGCTGCGCGATGCGGTGGTGCTCGCACTGCCGATGCAGCCGGTGTGCCAGGACGACTGTCCCGGCCTGTGCTCCGAGTGCGGAGCGCGGCTCTTGGACGACCCGGACCACCACCACGACGCCGTCGACATCCGTTGGGCGGCTTTGCAGGGACTCGCCGGTTCGCTCGAACCAGGCGAGAAGGACGAGATGAGCGGCGCCGAAGCGGGCGTCGACGAGAAGCAGGAGAAGTAGCCGTGGCTGTTCCGAAGCGGAAGATGTCGCGCAGCAACACGCGCCACCGCCGGTCGCAGTGGAAGGCTGCGGTCCCCACCCTGGTTGCGTGCGAGCGCTGCCACGAGCCCAAGCAGCAGCACATTGCGTGCCCGTCTTGCGGCACCTACAACAAGCGCCAGGTCCTCGAAGTCTGAGCGGGCTGGTGAGAGGCACTGTGTCCAGTCCCAAGAAGGCGGAAGACGCCAAGGCGGACGCACCCGCCAAGAAGAAGGCGGACAACACGGCCTCGTCCCACACGCTTCTGGAAGGGCGGCTCGGCTACCAGCTCGAGTCCGCCCTTCTGGTGCGTGCGCTGACCCACCGTTCCTACGCGTACGAGAACGGCGGTCTGCCGACGAACGAGCGGCTGGAGTTCCTCGGGGACTCCGTGCTCGGCCTCGTCGTCACGGACACGCTGTACCGCACCCACCCCGACCTGCCCGAAGGCCAGCTGGCCAAGTTGCGGGCCGCGGTGGTCAACTCGCGTGCGCTGGCGGAGGTCGGCCGTGGCCTCGACCTGGGCTCCTTCATCCGGCTCGGCCGGGGTGAAGAGGGCACGGGCGGCCGGGACAAGGCGTCCATCCTCGCCGACACCCTTGAAGCGGTGATCGGTGCGGTCTATCTCGATCAGGGCCTCGACGCGGCGTCCGAGCTGGTGCACCGGCTCTTCGACCCGCTCATCGAGAAGTCCTCGAACCTCGGAGCCGGCCTGGACTGGAAGACCAGTCTCCAGGAGCTGACCGCGATCGAGGGGCTCGGCGTGCCCGAGTACCTGGTCACGGAGACCGGCCCCGACCACGAGAAGACCTTCACTGCTGCCGCCCGCGTCGGAGGCGTCTCGTACGGCACCGGCACCGGCCGCAGCAAGAAGGAGGCGGAGCAGCAGGCCGCCGAGTCCGCCTGGAGGTCCATCCGGGCCGCGGCGGACGAGCGAGCCAAGGCGGCCAAGGAGCCCGCCGAGGACGACACGTCGTCCGCGACCGCCTGACCACAAGAGCACCACCCGAGCGCCCGTCCGAAGCCTGTCTCCGGGCGGGCGCTCGGTTCATCCACCGGTCCGTACGGGGGTCCAGATGCCCGAGTTGCCCGAGGTCGAGGTCGTCCGGCGGGGCCTTGCGCGGTGGGTCGCCCATCGCACCGTCGCCGATGTCGAGGTGCTGCACCCGCGTGCCGTGCGCCGGCACATAGCGGGCGCCGACGACTTCGCGCACCGGCTCAAGGGCCACCACATCGGTACGCCCAGCCGACGCGGCAAGTACCTGTGGCTGCCGTTGGAGGAGACGAACCAGTCCGTCCTCGCCCACCTCGGGATGAGCGGACAGCTGCTGGTGCAGCCGCACGAGGCGCCGGACGAGAAGCATCTGCGTATCCGCGTCCGCTTCGCCGACTCCCTGGGCACCGAGCTGCGCTTCGTGGACCAGCGCACCTTCGGCGGTCTGTCGCTGCACGACAACACCCCCGAGGGCCTGCCCGACGTCATCGCGCACATCGCCCGCGACCCCCTCGACCCGCTGTTCGACGACGAGGCCTTCCATCTGGCCCTGCGCCGCAAGCGGTCCACCATCAAGCGGGCCCTGCTGGACCAGTCGCTGATCAGCGGTGTCGGCAACATCTACGCGGACGAGGCCCTGTGGCGCGCCCGCATCCACTACGAGCGCCCCACGGCCAACTTCACCCGCCCGGTCACGGCCGAACTGCTCGGCCACGTCCGGGACGTGATGAACGCGGCCCTGGCCGTGGGAGGCACCAGTTTCGACAGCCTGTACGTCAACGTCAACGGCGAGTCGGGCTACTTCGACCGGTCCCTGGACGCGTACGGCCGTGAGGGCCTGCCCTGCAAGCGCTGCGGCACACCCATGCGCCGCCGCCCCTGGATGAACCGGTCCAGCTACTTCTGCCCGAAGTGTCAGAGGGCGCCGCGCGTCTCGTCGTAACGCGCACGGGACGCGAGGACGTCGTCCATCGAGCCCTCCACGCAGTGGATGAGGGCGAGCAGCCGCTCGGCGACCTGGCGGCCCAGGGGAGTCAGGTCGTAGTCCACGCGGGGCGGGTTGGTCGGCTGGGCCTCGCGGTGCACCAGGCCGTCGCGCTCCAGTGCGTGCAGGGTCTGGGACAGCATCTTCTCGCTCACGCCGTCGACGCGGCGGCGCAGTTCGTTGAAGCGCAGCGAGCCCTCGTACAGCGCGCCGAGCGTCAGCCCGCCCCAGCGGCCCGTGACGTGCTCCAGCGTGCCGCGCGACGGGCAGGCCTTGGCGAACACGTTGTACGCGAGGTCGTCCTCTGGGGTGAGCTGCTGAGTGCTGTCCATATCACAAGCGTACTCCAGGGCAGCGCTACCCACTAGGTTGCACTAACTAGAAGTTAGTGCTTTCCTGTGGTCACTGCTTCCGAGCTGCCCCTTCGAGGAGATACCTATGACCACCCCTGTCGTTTCCATCGCCTACCACTCCGGTTACGGCCACACCGCCGTGCTCGCCGAAGCCGTCCGAGCCGGTGCCGCCGAGGCCGGTGCCGAGGTGCACCTGATCAAGGTGGACGAGATCACCGACGAGCAGTGGGAGACCCTGGACCGCTCCGACGCGATCGTCTTCGGCTCGCCCACCTACATGGGCACCGCCTCCGGCGCCTTCCACGTCTTCGCCGAGGCGTCCTCCAAGCGCTGGTTCGGGCAGGACTGGAAGGACAAGCTGGCGGCCGGCTTCACCAACTCCGGCTCCAAGAGCGGCGACAAGCTGCACACCCTGCAGTTCTTCCAGATCCTCGCCGCCCAGCACGGCATGCACTGGGTCAACCTCGGCCTGCACCCCGGCTGGAACAACAGCGAGGGCTCCGAGCACGACCTCAACCGCCTCGGCGTCTTCGCCGGCGCGGCCGCCCAGACCAACGTGGACGAGGGCCCGGACGCCGTGCACAAGGCCGACGTGGCCACGGCCGAGCACCTGGGCCGCCGGGTGACGGAGACGGCGAAGGTGTTCGCGCTGGGCCGCGCCGCCGCGTGACCGCGGCCGCGGCCGAAGGGCTGCTGTCTCAGTAGCCGAAGTCCTGCGTCCACCAGGGGCCGCCCGGCCCGAGGTGCACGCCGACGCCGAGGGTCTTGAAGTCGCAGTTCAGGATGTTGGCGCGGTGGCCGGGGCTGGCCATCCAGGCCTCCATCACGGCGGCCGCGTCCGCCTGGCCGCGGGCTATGTTCTCGCCGCCGAGGTCGGTGATGCCCGCCTTCGCCGCCCGGTCCCACGGGGTGGCCCCGTCCGGGTCGGTGTGGTCGAAGAAGTTCCGCGCGGCCATGTCGTCGCTGAACGCCTCGGCCAGCTTGGTCAGCGAGGAGTTCGCCGCCAGCGCGCTGCACCCGACCTTCGCCCGCTCCTCGTTGACGAGCTTCAGCACCTGCGCCTCGGTGGCGGCCTGCGTCGACACCGTCACCGGGGCGGAGGACGCCGTCGGCGCCTTGGTCGCCTTGCGCGACGGGGTGGTCTTCGGCTTGGCGGCCGTGGCGGCCGGCTTCGGCTTCTGCGACGGCTTCTGCGACGGCTGCTTCGTCGGGGTGGCGGAGGCCGAGGCGGACTCGGAGGCGGAGGCGGAGGCGGAGGGTGAGGCGGAGGCGGAAGCCGAGGCGGACGGGGTCGGCGATGTCGCGGGCCGGGTCTCGCGGCTCGGGGCCGGGCTGTCCGCGCTGCCCGAGGTGCCGCCCTGCTCGGTGGCCGTGTTGCTGGGGGAGTCCGCGGCCTGTATTCGGTCGCCGCCGGTGGTGTGCGTACTGCCGCCCAGCTGGTAGTTCTGCAGCCCGGGCACCACACCTGTGGCCACCGCGACCGTGCCGAGGGCGACGGCGGCCGAGACCCCGAGCAGGCCGGTGCGCACCGGCTTCGCGACCCTCTTCTTGTGCCGGTGGCCACGGGACGGACCGCCGGCCGGAGTGAAGCCGCCCCCGCCGGAGGCGGCCGACGACGACTCGTCGCCCGTCGCGTACAGGTAGGCCGTGCTCCTGGCGTTGGTCTCGGCGTACGCCTCCGGGTTCAGGTACGGCGCGATGCCCATGGGGGCGCGGTCACCCGCGTACGAGTTCTGCGGGTCTTCGCCGCCCGTGACGGAGCGGTTCGTGTGGGTGACCCCCGTGGCGCGGCCCGTGGCGGCGCGGCCGGCGGCGGAGCGTCGGTGGCGTCCCATGTCCTTGCCCTCTTCCTCGTCTCGCGGGGTCGACCCGGCGCCCGGCGCCGTGGTGGCGATTGACCTCCGGTCAACCCGACTCACTCGATCGAGTGAGTTTCATATGAGATGTATTGGGTCGGGACGGTACCCCATACGGGTGAGGGGGGAAGTGTTCCGAGCGACTTTGGCCCGTTAGGTTGCACCCATGAGCGAGGATGTTCGACTGGTTGCCTGGGTCCGAGGACGCGTCCAAGGTGTGGGTTTTCGCTGGTTCACGCGGGCCAAGGCGCTGGAGATCGGTGGTCTGAGTGGTTTTGCTCTCAATTTGGGCGACGGCCGCGTCCAAGTGGTCGCGGAAGGGCCGCGGCCGGGTTGCGAGGGACTGCTGGACTGGCTGGGGGGCGGCGACACGCCCGGGCGCGTGGACGGTGTCACCGAGATCTGGGACACACCCCGTGGCGGCTATGACGGCTTCGCCATCCGCTGAACCGATTCTGTAAAGAGCCGCAGGCCGGCCCGCGGCGATCTGCCCCGGGCACATGCCCGAAGCAGAAATGGGCTGGTGGTTGCCAAGAAGAGCGTGGCATGGCAGGCTCCACCGATACAGCTGATCGTCACGCCCTGAGGGCCCCGCAGGAGCAGCAGCGCCGCCGTTCGAAGGCCGCGCGCCCCGGGTCTGCCCGCCAATACAGGGCGTGATCGTGTTGACCGTCAAACTTTTTGGTGAGACGCTGAAAGCCCCGCGCACCTTAGCTGTTTGGCATGTAAGAACGGCAGAGCAACACTCGAGTGTGTCAAGCACCGCGGGTGCGAATCCCTCACGACCCACACCGCATCGGTCGGTCACTCAGTGTGGAGGACCATCCATCATGGCAAAGGCGCTTCTCGGTTACGTCGGCGGCTCCGACCCTCGACTCCTCGCCGAGATGCGACGGCTGCAGCAGCGTGTCCAGGACCTGGAGTCCGAGCTCGGACGGATCCAGGCGGAGAACGACGCGCTGACGGCTGCCGCCTCTCAGGACAGGATCATGGAGAGCATCGACGCACACCAGGCGGAGCCTGCGCTCACCTGATCGCTGCATCAGCTCCACAACAGCAGTCGCAGCGGTTGGGCTGCCCGTATCAACCGCACAGTTGCCAGACGACTGAAACCCAGTCGTCAGATTTGCAAGGGACGCTTCGGCGTCCCTTCTTTCTTTCCCCCGCGCATCCTTTCACCTTCTTTAACGTCTGGTGTGCCCTGCATGTTCAACGGCGAAACCGTGGGACACGCACTCCCGGAAGGGAACGGGAGTTCTTGCATCGAATGTGTGACCTTTGCCGATGGCGGCCGAGCTGGGCGTCACCGTCGGTGGCTCCGGGGCGTGAGGGACCCCGCCCCCGCATTCCCGGACCGCGGACATGATCCGTGTCGCCGAATGCGGAGAGAAAGCGGGTGACCAGGGTGTCCAGCACCTGTTGCGAGTGTTCGTGGAGTGAGATAGCGGCGGAAGGTAGAGTCCAGCGGCGTGCACCTCAAGGCCCTGACCCTCCGCGGGTTCAAGTCGTTCGCCTCGGCGACCACGCTCCGGTTCGAACCGGGGATCACGTGCGTCGTCGGCCCGAACGGCTCGGGCAAGTCCAACGTCGTGGACGCGCTCAGCTGGGTCATGGGTGAGCAGGGTGCCAAGTCGCTGCGCGGCGGCAAGATGGAGGACGTCATCTTCGCCGGCACCACGGGGCGTCCACCGCTGGGCCGCGCCGAGGTGTCCCTGACCATCGACAACTCCGACGGGGCGCTGCCCATCGAGTACGCCGAGGTCACCATCACGCGGATCATGTTCCGCAACGGCGGCAGCGAGTACCAGATCAACGGCGACACCTGCCGCCTCCTGGACATCCAGGAGCTCCTCTCCGACTCCGGTATCGGCCGCGAGATGCACGTCATCGTCGGCCAGGGCCAGCTCGACAGCGTCCTGCACGCGGATCCGATGGGCCGCCGCGCCTTCATCGAAGAGGCCGCCGGTGTGCTCAAGCACCGCAAGCGCAAGGAGAAGGCGCTGCGGAAACTGGACGCGATGCAGGCCAACCTCGCGCGCGTGCAGGACCTCACCGACGAGCTGCGCCGCCAGCTGAAGCCGCTCGGCCGCCAGGCCGCGGTCGCCCGCCGGGCCGCCGTCATCCAGGCCGACCTCCGCGACGCGCGCCTGCGCCTGCTCGCCGACGACCTCGTACGCCTGCGCGACGCCCTGAAGACCGAGATCGCCGACGAAGCGGCCCTGAAGGAGCGCAAGGAAGCCGCAGAGCAGGAACTGAAGAAGGCGCTCCAGCGCGAGGCCCTGCTGGAGGACGCGGTACGGCAGCTCACACCGCGCCTCCAGCGTGCCCAGCAGACCTGGTACGAGCTGTCCCAGCTCGCCGAGCGGGTGCGGGGCACGATCTCGCTGGCCGACGCGCGGGTGAAGAGCGCCACCTCCGCACCCCCCGAGGAGCGGCGCGGCCGCGACCCCGAGGACATGGAGCGCGAGGCCGCCCGCATCCGCGAGCAGGAGGCCGAGCTGGAGGCGGCCCTGGAGGCGGCCGAGCGGGCCCTGGAGGACACGGTCGCGCACCGCGCCGAGCTGGAGCGCGAACTGGCCCTCGAGGAGCGGCGCCTGAAGGACGTGGCCCGCGCGATCGCCGACCGCCGCGAGGGCCTGGCCCGGCTCAACGGCCAGGTCAACGCGGCCCGTTCGCGCGCCGCCTCCGCCCAGTCCGAGATCGACCGGCTGGCCGCCGCCCGCGACGAGGCGCAGGAACGTGCCGTCGCCGCCCAGGAGGAGTACGAGGCGCTCAAGGCCGAGGTCGACGGCCTCGACGCCGGCGACGCGGACCTCGCCGAGCAGCACGAGGCGGCGAAACGGCAGCTCGCCGAGGCCGAGTCCGCGTTGACCGCGGCCCGCGAGGCGGCCACCGCGGCCGAACGCAGGCGCGCCGCGACCCAGGCCCGCCACGAGGCGCTGGCGCTGGGCCTCAGGCGCAAGGACGGCACCGGCATACTGCTGGGCGCCCGGGACCGCCTCACCGGACTCCTGGGCCCGGCCGCGGAACTGCTGACCGTGACCCCGGGCCACGAGGTCGCACTGGCCGCCGCCTTCGGCACGGCGGCCGACGCGATCGCCGTGACGACACCGGCATCGGCGGCCGAGGCGATCAGACTGCTGCGCAAACAGGACGGGGGCCGCGCGGCACTACTGCTGGCGGCTGCACCGGAGGAGGCAGCCCCCGCCGAAGTCCCGAGCGGGCAGGCGGCCGCGCGCTGGGTGAGTGCGAGTGGTGACGCAGGTGGACGCGGCTTGGCAGGCGGTGCCGGTGCGGGGCATCGCGCGCCGGAGGAGGCAACCTCGGCTGATGACCCGAGCGGGCAGGCTGCCGAGCGCTGGGCGAGTGCGGGCGGTCCGAGCGATGGCGCAGGCGGACACGGCCCGGCAGGCGGTACTGGTACCGGGCATGGCGCGCCGGAGACGGCCACCCCTGCTGAAGTCCCGAGCGGGCAGACGGCCGAGCACTGGGCGAGTGCGGGCGGTTCGAGCGGTGGCGCAGGCGGACACGGCCCGGCAGGCAGTACCGGCGCCGGGCATGACACGCCGCCCGCACCCACGCCGGGCGCGGCCACTGCCCCGGTGTCAGAGGCCGCCGCTTCGGGGCAGTACGCCCCGGACGCCGGCGCCCTGCGCCGCCCCCGCCCCGATGGGCACCCCTTCGCCGCCGACCTGGTCAGTGGCCCCGCGGAACTCATGCCCGCCGTGCGCCGCCTGCTGCGCGGGATCGTCGTCGTGGGCACGCTCGAGGATGCCGAGGATCTTGTCTACGCCCACCCCGAGCTGACCGCCGTCACCGCCGAAGGCGACCTGCTCGGTGCGCACTTCGCGCACGGTGGGTCCGCCGGGGCGCCCAGTCTGCTGGAAGTGCAGGCCTCCGTGGACGAGGCCGCGGCGGAGCTGGAAGAGCTGGCGGTGCGGTGCGAGCAACTCACCGAGGCGCAGCAGGCGGCGGCCGGGCGGCGTACCGAGGCCGCCGCGTTCGTGGAGGAGCTGGGGGAGCGGCGCCGGGCCGCCGACCGGGAGAAGTCGGCCGTGGCCCAGCAGCTGGGGCGGCTCGCCGGGCAGGCGCGCGGTGCCGCCGGGGAGGCCGAGCGGTCCACGGCAGCGGCGGCGCGTGCGCAGGAGGCGCTCGACAAGGCCGTACAGGATGCCGAGGAGCTGGCCGAGCGGCTGGCCGTCGCCGAGGAGATGCCGGTCGAGGAGGAGCCGGACACCTCGGTGCGGGACCGGCTCGCGGCCGACGGCGCCAACGCCCGGCAGACCGAGATGGAGGCCCGGCTCCAGGTCCGTACACACGAGGAGCGGGTCAAGGGGCTCGCCGGGCGGGCCGATTCCCTGGACCGTGCCGCCCGCGCCGAACGCGAGGCACGCGCGCGTGCCGAGCAGCGGCGGGCGCGGCTGCGGCACGAGGCGGCCGTGGCGGAAGCCGTCGCCTCCGGTGCGCGCCAGCTGCTCGCGCACGTCGAGGTGTCCCTGGCCCGCGCCGAGCGGGAGCGGGCCGCGGCCGAGGCCGCCAAGGCCGCGCGGGAGCAGGAGCTGACCGCCGCGCGCACCGCCGGCCGCGACCTCAAGGCCGAGCTGGACAAGCTCACCGACTCCGTCCACCGCGGCGAGGTGCTCGGCGCCGAGAAGCGGCTGCGGATCGAGCAGCTGGAGGCCAAGGCGCTGGAGGAGCTGGGCGTGGAGCCGGCGGGGCTCGTGTCCGAGTACGGCCCCCATCAGCTCGTACCGCCGTCCCCGCCCGCCGAGGGCGAGGAGTTGCCGGAGGACCCCGAGCACCCGCGCAACCAGCCGAGGCCCTTCGTGCGCGCCGAGCAGGAGAAGCGGCTCAAGGCCGCCGAGCGGGCGTACCAGCAGCTGGGCAAGGTCAACCCGCTGGCGCTGGAGGAGTTCGCGGCCCTGGAGGAGCGGCACAAGTTCCTCAGTGAGCAGCTGGAGGATCTGAAGAAGACCCGCGCCGACCTTCTCCAGGTGGTGAAGGAGGTGGACGAGCGCGTCGAGCAGGTCTTCACCGAGGCCTACCGGGACACGGCCCGGGAGTTCGAGGGCGTCTTCAGCCGCCTTTTCCCGGGCGGCGAGGGGCGTCTGATCCTGACCGATCCCGACAACATGCTCACCACGGGTGTGGACGTCGAGGCCCGGCCGCCGGGCAAGAAGGTCAAGCGGCTCTCCCTGCTGTCGGGCGGCGAGCGGTCGCTGACCGCGGTGGCGCTGCTGGTGTCGATCTTCAAGGCCCGGCCGAGCCCGTTCTATGTCATGGACGAGGTCGAGGCCGCCCTCGACGACACCAACCTCCAGCGGCTGATCCGGATCATGCAGGAGCTGCAGGAGGCCTCGCAGCTGATCGTGATCACGCACCAGAAGCGCACGATGGAGGTCGCGGACGCGCTCTACGGCGTCTCCATGCAGGGTGACGGCGTGTCGAAGGTCATCTCTCAGCGCCTCCGCTAGTCAACCCTGAAGATCAACTGACTCCGTCTTCACTTCTTGAACACAGAGCCCTTCGGCATATCTAAAAACTCACAGCAGTTGAACTATTGACTTCGAAACTTGAAGGCATAGTCTCTGCAACGTTGCTTTTACCTTCAGGTGTCACCACCTGAGAGGGCTCACCCCCACCCGGCAGCGTTGCCGGGCCCCGAGGAGATTTTTCGTGACCAGCACAGCGCAGGCACCTCAGCAAGGAGCCAGGACGGCTCACCCCGAACATCTGGGGCACGTCATCTTCATCGCGGCGGCGGCCGCCATGGGCGGTTTCCTCTTCGGCTACGACAGCTCCGTGATCAACGGCGCGGTCGAGGCCATCCGCGGCCGCTACGACATCGGCTCCGCGGCCCTTGCGCAGGTCATCGCCATCGCTCTGATCGGCTGTGCCATCGGCGCCGCCTACGCCGGACGGATAGCCGACCGCATCGGCCGCATCCGGGTCATGCAGATCGCCGCCGTGCTGTTCACGGTCAGCGCCGTCGGTTCGGCGCTGCCCTTCTCGCTGTGGGACTTCGCCCTCTGGCGCGTCGTCGGCGGCTTCGCCATCGGCATGGCCTCGGTCATCGGCCCCGCCTACATCGCCGAGGTCGCCCCGCCGGCGTACCGCGGCCGCCTCGGCTCCTTCCAGCAGGCGGCGATCGTCATCGGCATCGCCATCTCGCAGCTGGTCAACTGGGGTCTGCTCAACGCCGCCGGCGGCGACCAGCGCGGCAAGCTGATGGGCCTGGAGGCCTGGCAGGTCATGCTCGGCGTGATGGTCGTCCCGGCCGTGCTGTACGGCCTGCTCTCCTTCGCGATCCCCGAGTCCCCGCGCTTCCTGATCTCCGTCGGCAAGCGTGAGCGCGCCAAGGAGATCCTCGCCGAGGTCGAGGGCCAGGACCGTGACCTGGACGCCCGCGTCGCCGAGATCGAGCACGCGATGAACAGCGAGCACAAGTCCACCTTCAAGGACCTGCTCGGTGGCGGCTTCTTCTTCAAGCCGATCGTCTGGATCGGTATCGGCCTCTCGGTCTTCCAGCAGTTCGTCGGCATCAACGTCGCGTTCTACTACTCCTCGACGCTGTGGCAGTCGGTCGGTGTCGACCCGACGGACTCGTTCTTCTACTCCTTCACGACGTCGATCATCAACATCGTCGGCACCGTGATCGCGATGATCTTCGTGGACCGCGTCGGCCGCAGGCCGCTCGCGCTGATCGGCTCGGTCGGCATGGCCGTCGGTCTCGCCCTGGAGGCCTGGGCGTTCTCGTACCACCTGGTCGACGGCAAGCTGCCCGCGACCCAGGGCTGGATCGCCCTGATCGCCGCCCACGTGTTCGTCCTCTTCTTCGCCCTGTCCTGGGGTGTGGTCGTCTGGGTCATGCTCGGCGAGATGTTCCCGAACAAGATCCGCGCCGCCGCCCTGGGCGTGGCCGCCGCCGCGCAGTGGATCGCCAACTGGGCCATCACCGCGAGCTTCCCGTCGCTGGCCGACTGGAACCTCTCCGGCACGTACATCATCTACACGGTCTTCGCCGCGCTCTCCATCCCGTTCGTCCTGAAGTTCGTCAAGGAGACGAAGGGCAAGGCGCTGGAGGAGATGGGCTAGGCCCCACAGTCCCGAGGAGACGGGCCAAGTCCCCGCTGCCCGCCTCCTCGTACCGTCCGCCGCCCCCGCTCGGTCACTGTCCGAGCGGGGGCGGCGGTCCGCTGTCTCACCAGATTCTGCTGTCTCACCAGATGAGGACGCCGGCCCCGAGTCGACGGGCGCGCAGCGCCGCCGCCTCGATGTTGTCCAGGCGGCGGCCGATCCCCCACGGATCCACCCCGGTCGCCCCTCCGATCAGGTCCAGGTGGGCACGCAGCAGGGCGATCTCCGCCAGGAACTCCGGCACCTCCTCGGTCGCGACCTCGACCCACTCCCCGTCCAGCAGCGGAAACCAGCGGGCCCCGAGCGAGCGCACCGCGTCCGATCCCCATACCTTCCAGCGCCAGGACTCGAATCCAGCCGAGTCGTTGCAGCCCTCGGGCACGTCGAGCACGTCGAACTCCCCGTCCGGTCCCCGGACGACCACATCCACGCTCAGACTCATGACCCCAGTGCAGCACCGCAGCTCCCGGCCGGACCACCGGTTATCGCCGCAGCTCAGCTCCCCAGCACCGGAACCACCCGCTCCGCGAACAACCGCAGGCTCCGCCACCCCTCCGCCGCCGGCATCCCACCCGCCAGCGGATGCAGTACGAGACTGTCCAGGCCCTGCGCCACGCACTCCTCCGGTGTGAGGATCCGGTACACGCCCTCCGCGCGCAGCTCCTCGACCGTCGTGGCCGCCGATTTCACCGCCGAGCGGATGTCGCCGGACTGCCAGGAGGCGTAGGTCCGGGCCTCGTGCAGGAAGTGCTCGCCGTACGTGGACCACGCCCGGTCCGGATCCTCGGCGACGTGCAGCAGCGGAGTCTCGGCGGCGGGCATCATCGTCCAGCCCTCGGTGCCGTACTCCGTCAGCTGCTCCTTGTAGTACGCCTCCAGCTCCGGCAGATGCGCGCTGGGGAAGAACGGCAGGCCGAGCCGGGCGGCCCGGCGGGCGGCGGCCTTCGACGAGCCGCCGACCAGCAGCAGGGGGTGCGGATCGGTGTACGGGCGCGGGGTGAGCCGTACCGTACGGCCCCGGTAGGTGAACTCCTCGCCGGTCCACGCCTTCAGCAGGGTCTCCAGCAGCTCGTCCTGGAGCCGGCCGCGCCGCTTCCAGTCCACGTCGAACAGGGCGTACTCCTCGGGCCGGTAGCCGATCCCGGCCACCGTCACCAGCCGCCCGCCGCTGAGCAGGTCCAGCACCGCGATCTCCTCGGCCAGCCGCAGCGGATCGTGCAGCGGGCCGATCACCGCCGACACCGTCACCGCGATGTTCCGGGTCGCCCCGAACACCGCGCCCGCGAAGGCGAACGGCGAGGGCAGCCAGTTGTTGTCCGCGCCGTGGTGCTCCTCGGTCTGCACGGTGGTGATCCCGTGCTGGTCCGCGTACGCGGCCATCTCCAGGGCGGCCCGGTAGCGGGCGGCGAGAGCGGCGGGGGTGGCGCCGGGAGCGACGAGGTTGAAACGTACGACCGTGACGGGCATGGGAAGTCCCCCTCCGGTGCGGCTCGGTGGAGGGGGACGGTAGCTGACGGAGCGTCAGACGGCCAGAGGCTCGGCCTCCTTGGCCTCCTCCTCCGCCGCCCGCGGTGTGACCACCGCCGGCTTCGGCAGCGCCAGGTACAGCAGGCCGGAGATCACGATCGTGGCGACCCAGCCCAGGCCGTACTCGCCGATGACGTTGTTCTTCGCCAGCGGGCCGGTGAACCAGTCCGAGGTGGTGAACATCAGGCCCGCCACCAGGCCGATCGCCCAGGCGGCCACCGCGGCGGGGGAGAAGCCGCCCCGGTACCAGTAGGCGCTGGTGCGGGTGGTGTCGGTCATGGCGCGGCCGTCGTACTCCGTGCGGCGCAGCATGTCCGCGCCGAACACGCCGACCCAGGCGGAGAAGGCCACCGCGAGCAGGGAGAGGAAGGCGATGAAGGAGCCCATGAAGCTGGTCGCCACCAGCATCAGCACCCCGCCGAAGACCAGCGAGATCACGGCGTTGACCGAGACCGCCCAGTGCCGCGGCACCTTGAAGCCGAGGGTCTGCGCGGTGAAGCCGGCCGAGTACATCGACATGGAGTTGATCAGCAGCATGCCGATCAGCGCGATCAGCAGGTACGGCACCGCGATCCAGGTCGGCAGGATCTCGCCGAGGAAGGAGACCGGGTCGGAGGCCGAGGCCAGGTCGGGGGTGGCGACCGCCATCACCGCGCCCATCAGCACCATCGGCAGCACGACGATGCCGGCACCGCCCACCGCCGTGCCCACGATCGCCTTCGACGACGCCGTGCGCGGCAGATACCGGGTGAAGTCGGGTGCCGACGGGATCCAGCTGACGCCACCCGCCGCGATCATGCCGATACCGGTGATCACCGCCGCCGTGGAACCGGCGCTGTGGGCCGTCACCTTCGACCAGTCGGTGTTCACGGCCAGGTACACCAGGACCAGGAGCGAGAAGACGCCGAAGAAATAGGTCGCGTACTTGTTGCACTTCTGGACGGCGTTGATGCCCAGCCCCGAGATCGCGAAGGTCGCGACCACGAACACCAGCAGCGTCACCAGGTCCAGCGCGCTGTTGGCCTTGATGCCGAACACGATGTCCAGGATGGTGAGCATCGCGTAGGCGCCGGTCACCGCGTTGATCGTCTCCCAGCCCCAGCGGGCTACCCAGATCAGCGAACCGGGCAGCAGATTCCCGCGCTGCCCGAACACCGCGCGCGACAGCGCCATGCCGGGCGCCCCGCCGCGCTTGCCCGCGATGCCGATCAGCCCGACCAGGCCGTACGACACGATCGGCGCGGCGACCGCGACGACGAGCGCCTGCCAGATGTTCAGGTGGTAGGCCACCACCAGGCTCGCGCCCATGGTGAGCAGCAGCACGCTGATGTTGGCGCCGACCCAGGTCGGGAACAGCTCCCGGGTTCTCGCGGTGCGCTCGTGGTCCGGTACCTGCTCGATGCCACGGGTCTCGAGAGCGCCTTCGGTCTCGGCTGTCTTGCTCATGAAAGACGATGCCCTAGGGGTGGGGGGACAGGGGACGTGGGGACTCTACGCGCGTTGATAGAGTCGCTGCCATCGTACTTTGGTCCGACTCCTCGCCTTACGGGTCGTTTGTCTCTCAGAGGAAGGTACAAGCAGGGCTCTGCCGTAACCCATGGCTGATACTGGACGGGTTATGGAAACCGTCATCCTTGCTGTAGTCATCGCCGTGGTCGTGCTCGGCGCGCTCGGCGGGCTCATCGTCGGCAGCCGGCGCAGGAAGCCGCTGCCCCCGCCGCCGCCCGCCGCGCCCGACATCACCGCGCCCCCGGCCGAGCCGCACGTCGGCGACGAGGCCGAGACGCCGCGCGACGAACCGCGCCGGACGATCGAGGAGGTGGATCTCCCCGGCGGCTCGGCACCGGTCGCCGTGGAGGAGCCTCCCGTCATCGAGGCTCCCGAGATCGAGATCCCGGAGCCCACCGCGGGGCGGCTGGTCCGCCTGCGCGCCCGCCTGTCCCGCTCGCAGAACGCCCTCGGCAAGGGCCTGCTCACGCTGCTGTCCCGCGAGCACCTCGACGACGAGACCTGGGAGGAGATCGAGGACACGCTGCTCACCGCCGACGTCGGTGTGCAGCCCACGCAGGAGCTGGTCGAGCGGCTGCGCGAGCGCGTGAAGGTGCTCGGCACCCGCACCCCGCAGGAGCTGCGCGGCCTGCTGCGCGACGAGCTGCTCAAGCTGGTCGGCACCGACTTCGACCGCACGGTGAAGACCGAGCCCGAGGACCGCAAGCCCGGCATCGTGATGGTCGTCGGCGTCAACGGCACCGGCAAGACCACCACCACCGGCAAGCTCGCCCGCGTCCTGGTCGCCGACGGCCGTACGGTCGTTCTCGGCGCCGCCGACACCTTCCGTGCCGCCGCCGCCGACCAGCTGCAGACCTGGGGCGAGCGGGTCGGCGCCTACACCGTGCGCGGGCCGGAGGCCGGCGACCCCGCCTCCGTCGCCTTCGACGCGGTCAAGGAAGGCAAGGAGATGGGGGTCGACGTGGTCCTCATCGACACCGCAGGGCGTCTGCACACCAAGACCGGCCTCATGGACGAGCTGGGCAAGGTCAAGCGTGTGGTCGAGAAGCACGCCCCGCTGGACGAGGTGCTGCTCGTCCTCGACGCCACCACCGGCCAGAACGGTCTGGTGCAGGCCCGGGTGTTCGCCGAGGTGGTGGACATCACCGGCATCGTGCTGACCAAGCTGGACGGCACCGCCAAGGGCGGCATCGTGGTCGCGGTCCAGCGCGAGCTGGGCGTGCCGGTCAAGCTGATCGGCCTCGGCGAGGGCGCGGACGACCTGGCGCCGTTCGAGCCGGAGGCGTTCGTGGACGCCCTGATCGGTGACTGACTCAGGCAGTAAATTTACTGAGTCGCGAAAGAAGCGCCCGCCCCCAAGGTGCAGTTGGGGACGGGCGCTTCGCCATGTGCGTCGCGGATACGGCCGTCACGCCCGCGCCCGCGACCGGTGCGCCACATACGCCAGCGTGCCCAGCAGCAGCCGGGCCGCCGGTGGCCGGGTCGCCGAGTCCAGGGCCGGCGGGCGCAGCCAGCGCACCGGACCGAGGCCGCCCCGGTCGGAGGGCGGGGCGGTGACGTACGTGCCCGGGCCGAGGCCGCGCAGGTCCAGGGCGGAGGGGTCGTCCCAGCCCATGCGGTAGAGCAGCTGGGCGAGTTCGGCCGCGGCACCGGGGGCGACGAAGAAGTGGGCGCGGCCGTCCGGGGTCGCGGCGACCGGGCCGAGCGGGAGGCCCATGCGCTCCAGGCGGACCAGGGCGCGGCGCCCGGCGGGCTCGGCGACCTCGACGACGTCGAACGCGCGGCCGACGGGCAGCATCACGGACGCGCCCGGGAACTCGGCCCAGGCCTTGGACGCCTCGTCGAGCGTGGCCCCGGCCGACACCTGCGGCGCGAAGTCGAGCGGGTGCGCGCCCGGCGCCGGACAGTCCGGGTGCCCGCAGGAGCAGGCGCCCGCCGCGGCCCGTGCGCCCGGCACCACGTCCCAGCCCCACAGCCCGGTGAACTCGGCGACGGCGGTGCACTCCGACGAGCGGCCGCGCCGACGCGTGCCGGAGCGGATCTCGCGAATGCCGCCGATCGTGAAGCCCATGCCCCCTCCAACGGGTCCAGCGCGCCGGTGGTTACGACACGGAGCGAGACGGAAGCGGAACGTGACCCTACGGCTCCGCCTTCCCCCGCTCCCGCGAGGCCAAGGCGGCGCTTTGCAGCGCCACGGGTGGTGCATCGGACTTCGCGCGCCCCTGCGCGCATCACTCCGCCCACTTCCGGCCGTCCTATGTCAAGTGAATCGCGTGGAGGCGATCGGGAGTTCATTCGAAGGGGTGGCGAATGGTGGCGTTTCAGGGATCGCCATGGCTGGGTCGGTGATCGTAGGATTACTGTGAGTGTGCGAGGCCTGGGGGCACATGCACCCGTGGGTATGCCGGAGGCAAGTCGTCAGCTCGTTCGAAGGGTGAGAACCGGCGGACGGAGGCCGTATTTACCGGCATTCTGATAGGGCTTGGCGCATTCGGCGACAAGTGGTCTCAGGGATGGGGGCGTTCCAGTGGGCGGCAACGGCGGTAGCGGTACGAACGCTGACAAGCGCCCCAACGAGCTGCTCGGTTCGTGGTTCGTGCGCAGCGGCTGGTCCAAGGGCGAGCTGGCCCGCCAGGTGAACCGAAGGGCACGCCAGTTGGGTGCCAACCACATCTCCACGGACACCTCACGGGTGCGCCGCTGGCTGGACGGGGAGAACCCGCGCGAGCCGATCCCGCGGATCCTCTCCGAGCTGTTCTCGGAGCGCTTCGGCTGTGTCGTCTCCATCGAGGACCTCGGTCTGCGCGCCGCCCGTCAGTCACCCTCCGCGTCCGGCGTCGACCTGCCCTGGACGGGTCCGCAGACGGTGGCCCTGCTCAGCGAGTTCTCGCGCAGCGACCTGATGCTGGCGCGGCGCGGCTTCCTCGGGACCTCGCTGGCCCTGTCCGCGGGCCCGTCCCTCATCGAGCCCATGCAGCGCTGGCTCGTGCCGGCCCCCTCCTCGCCGGTCCCGCCCGAGTTCGAGCCCGAGCCCGTCTTCGAGTCCCGCAGGCCCGGCCGGCTGTCCAAGCCCGAGCTGGACCTGCTGGAGTCCACCACCCGGATGTTCCGCCAGTGGGACGCCCAGTGCGGCGGCGGCCTGCGCCGCAAGGCGGTCGTGGGCCAGCTGCACGAGGTCACCGACCTCCTCCAGGAACCCCAGCCCGAGGCCACCACCCGCAAGCTCTTCAAGGTCGCCGCCGAACTGGCCGAGCTGGCCGGCTGGATGTCGTACGACGTCGGGCTCCAGCCCACCGCGCAGAAGTACTTCGTCCTCGCCCTGCACGCCGCCAAGGAGGCCGGCGACAGGCCGCTGGGCTCCTACATCCTCTCCAGCATGAGCCGCCAGATGATCCATCTCGGCCGGCCCGACGACGCCCTGGAGCTGATCCACCTCGCCCAGTACGGCAGCCGCGACTGCGCGAGCCCGCGCACCCAGTCCATGCTGTATGCGATGGAGGCCCGCGCCTACGCCAACATGGGCCAGCCCGGCAAGTGCAAGCGGGCGGTCCGGATGGCCGAGGACACCTTCGGCGAGGCCGACGAGTGGGACGAGCCGGACCCCGACTGGATCCGCTTCTTCTCCGAGGCCGAGCTGTACGGGGAGAACTCCCACTCCTTCCGCGACCTCGCCTACGTCGCCGGACGCAGCCCCACCTACGCCTCGCTGGCCGAGCCGCTGATGCAGCAGGCCGTGGAGCTGTTCGCCAAGGACAGCGAGCACCAGCGGTCGTATGCGCTGAACCTGATCGGCATGGCCACCGTGCACCTGCTCCAGCGCGAGCCCGAGCGCAGCACGGAGTACGCCTCGCAGGCCATGGACATCGCCAAGAAGGTCCGCTCCGAGCGTGTGAACACTCGTATTCGAAAGACGGTCGACACGGCCGTGCGCGACTTCGGCGATCTCAGCGCCGTCGTCGACCTCACCGACCAGCTCGCCGTCGACCTCCCGGAGACCGCCGAGGCCGTCTGACCCCGAAGGACACGCATGCCCCGGCCGCGGCCGGTCCTCCCGAACTGCCCGACTCGGCTCCCCCACGCCAGGTCATCGAGAGGCCCGCCGCGGCCGGCCCTTTCCTCCGGAGGGATCCTCCGGAGAAGGTTGCGCCACGATAACGATCCCGCAGCCAGACATCTCGCACTTCATCTACGCGTAACACACAGGGCGCCTTCGTCACCCCGGCGAAACAACGAGGGGCTTCCACCGAAACCGCGCTGCGCCAATCTCATGGCGCATAACCGGCCCACCCCTCACTGAACCGGACCGCTCTCAGGCTTCGCCCGCACGGGGCCGTACCAACCGACGAGGAGACGCCGATGGCACCAGCCATCACGCTTGCCGCGGAGGCACCCAAGCTGTCCTCCGCGAACACAGGCTTCATGCTCATCTGTTCCGCCCTGGTGCTGCTCATGACCCCGGGCCTGGCCTTCTTCTACGGAGGCATGGTCCGGGTCAAGAGCACCCTCAACATGCTGATGATGAGCTTCATCAGCATGGGCATCGTCACCATTCTGTGGGTGCTCTACGGCTTCTCCCTCGCATTCGGCACGCACAACAGCCTCATCGGCTGGAACTCCGACTGGTTCGGCCTCAGCAACATCGGGCTGACGGAGCTGTGGGACGGCTACACCATCCCGATCTTCGTCTTCATGGTGTTCCAGCTGATGTTCGCGATCATCACGCCGGCCCTGATAAGCGGCGCGCTCGCGGACCGCGTCAAGTTCTCCGCCTGGTCGCTCTTCATCGCCCTGTGGCTCACGATCGTCTACGTCCCGGTCGCCCACTGGGTCTGGGGCGCCGACGGCTGGGCCTACAAGCTCGGTGTGATCGACTTCGCCGGTGGTACGGCGGTGCACATCAACGCCGGTGCCGGTGCCCTCGGCGTGATCCTGGTCATCGGCAAGCGCGTCGGCTTCAAGAAGGACCCGATGCGCCCGCACAGCCTCCCGCTGGTCATGCTCGGTGCCGGTCTGCTGTGGTTCGGCTGGTTCGGCTTCAACGCCGGTTCGTGGCTCGGCAACGACGACGGCGTCGGCGCGCTGATGTTCGTCAACACGCAGGTCGCGACGGCCGCCGCCATGCTGGCCTGGCTCGCCTACGAGAAGATCCGGCACGGCGCGTTCACCACGCTGGGCGCCGCCTCCGGTGCGGTCGCCGGTCTGGTCGCGATCACCCCGTCGGGTGGCGCGGTCTCCCCGCTCGGCGCGATCGCCGTCGGCGCCATCGCCGGTGTCGCCTGCGCCGCGGCCGTCGGGCTGAAGTTCAAGTTCGGCTACGACGACTCGCTCGACGTCGTCGGTGTCCACATGGTCGGCGGCATCATCGGCTCCCTGCTCATCGGCTTCTTCGCCACCGGCAAGGGCCAGTCCGCCGCCACGGGCGTCTTCTACGGCGACCACACCTTCACCCAGCTGTGGAAGCAGTGCGCCGGTGTCGGTGCGGTCCTGGCCTACTCGCTGATCGCCTCCGCGGTCCTCGCCTTCCTCCTCGACAAGACCATCGGAATGCGGGTCAGCGAGGACGAGGAGGTCTCGGGCATCGACCAGGCCGAGCACGCCGAGACCGCATACGACTTCAGCGGCGCCGGCGGCGGTGTCATCGGATCCGCCGCGGCCTCCCCGGCCCTGGCCGCCACGCACAGCAAGAAGGTGGACGCATGAAGCTCATCACCGCCGTCGTCAAGCCTCACCGGCTGGATGAGATCAAGGAGGCCCTGCAGGCCTTCGGCGTCCACGGGCTGACGGTCACCGAGGCAAGCGGTTACGGTCGTCAGCGGGGCCACACCGAGGTCTACCGCGGTGCCGAGTACACCGTCGACCTGGTCCCCAAGATCCGTATCGAGGTACTGGCCGAGGACGACGACGCCGAGCAGCTGATCGAGGTCATCGTCAAGGCGGCCCGCACCGGCAAGATCGGTGACGGCAAGGTCTGGTCCCTGCCGGTCGAGACGGCCGTACGGGTCCGTACCGGCGAGCGCGGCCCGGACGCGCTCTGACACGACAGAAGACAGGAGTCGCTGGGTGACGGGTACGGATGTGCGGAACGAAGCGGATGACTCGGGACCCAGCGGCTACGCGGCGGCCCGGCTGCGCCTCCTCACCGAAGGAGCGCGGTCCGGGCCGCCGCGCCGTGCCGCCCTCGCCGAACTGACCGACGACTGGCTCGCCGGGCTGTTCACGGCGGCGGCCGACGGACTCACGGGCGTCTCACTGGTCGCCGTCGGCGGCTACGGCCGTGGCGAGCTGTCCCCGCGCAGCGATCTCGACCTCCTGCTGCTGCACGACGGGAGCGACCCCGGCGCGGTCGCCGCCCTGGCCGACCGCCTCTGGTACCCGGTGTGGGACCTGGGCCTCGCCCTCGACCACTCCGTCCGCACCCCGGCGGAGGCCCGCAAGACCGCCACAGAGGATTTGAAAGTCCAACTCGGCCTCCTGGACGCCCGCCATCTCACCGGTGACCTCGGCCTCACCGCCGGACTGCGTACGGCCGTCCTGGCCGACTGGCGCAACCAGGCACCCAAGCGCCTCCCCGAACTCCAGGAACTCTGCACCGACCGCGCCGAACGCCAGGGCGAGCTGCGGTACCTCCTGGAACCCGACCTCAAGGAGGCCCGCGGCGGCCTCAGGGACGCCACCGCCCTGCGTGCCGTGGCCGCCTCCTGGCTGGCCGACGCCCCGCGCGAGGGCCTCGCGGACGCGCGCCGGCGCCTGCTCGACGTCCGGGACGCCCTGCACCTGGCCACCGGCCGGGCCACCGACCGGCTCGCACTGCAGGAACAGGACCAGGTGGCGGCCGAGCTGGGACTGCTGGACGCCGACACCCTGCTGCGGCAGGTCTACGAAGCGGCGCGCGTCATCTCGTACGCCAGTGATGTCACCTGGCGCGAGGTGGGGCGCGTGCTGCGCTCGCGCGCCGTCCGCCCACGCCTGCGCGCCATGCTGGGCGGCGGCAAGCCGGTCGCCGAGCGCTCCCCGCTGGCCGAGGGGGTGGTGGAGCAGGACGGCGAGGTGGTGCTCGCCCGGACCGCACGCCCCGAACGCGACCCCGTGCTCCCCCTGCGTGCCGCGGCCGCCGCCGCGCAGGCCGGACTCCCGCTCTCCCTGCACGCCGTACGGCGCATGGCCGCCACCGCGCGCCCCCTGCCCACGCCCTGGCCCGCCGAGGCCCGCGAACAGCTGGTGACCCTGCTCGGCTCCGGCCGCCCGACCGTCGACGTCTGGGAGGCCCTGGAGGCGGAGGGCCTGATCAGCCGCCTCCTGCCGGACTGGGAGCGGGTCCGCTGCCGCCCGCAGCGCAACGCCGTCCACATCTGGACCGTGGACCGGCACCTGATCGAGACGGCCGTCGGCGCCTCCGAGCTGACCCGCCGGGTCGGCCGCCCCGACCTGCTCCTCGTCTCCGCCCTCCTGCACGACATCGGCAAGGGCTGGCCCGGTGACCACTCGGTTGCGGGCGAGATCATCGCCAAGGACGTGGCCGCGCGGATCGGCTTCGACCGCGCGGACGTGGCGGTGCTGTCCACGCTGGTACGGCACCATCTGCTGCTCGTCGAAACGGCCACCCGGCGCGACCTGGAGGACCCGGCGACCGTCCGCTCGGTCGCCGAGGCCGTCGGCACCCAGAGCACGCTGGAACTCCTGCACGCCCTCACCGAGGCGGACGCCCTCGCCACCGGACCCGCCGCCTGGTCGTCCTGGCGCGGCTCCCTCGTCGCCGACCTGGTGCGGCGCGTCTCCGCCGTCCTCGCCGGGGACGCCCCCGAGGAACCCGAGCCCGCCGCGCCCACGGCCGAGCAGGAACGCCTCGCCATCGAGGCCTTCCGCACCGGCAGCCCGGTCCTCGCCCTGCGCGCACAGACCGAGCCGGTGCCGGAGGAGGCCGCCGGCTCGCCCGAGCCGCTCGGTGTGGAGCTGCTCATCGCCGTACCGGACCAGCCCGCCGTGCTGCCCGCGGTCGCCGGCGTCCTCGCGGTGCACCGCCTGACCGTCCGCACGGCCGAGCTGAGCGCCCTGAGCCTGCCCGACGACGTCGACGACGGCGCGGTCCTGCTGCTGAACTGGCGGGTCGCGGCCGAGTACGGCTCCCTGCCCCAGGCCGCCCGGCTGCGCGCCGACCTCGTCCGCGCCCTCGACGGCTCCCTCGACATCGCGGGCCGCCTCGCCGAGCGGGACGCGGCCTACCCGCGCCGCCGCGGCTGGGTGGCCCCGCCGCCCCGCGTGACGGTGGCCCCGGCGGCCTCCCACCACGCCACGGTGATCGAGGTGCGGACCCAGGACGCCCCCGGACTGCTGCACCGGATCGGGATGGCCCTGGACAAGGCCGGGGTGCGGGTGCGCAGCATGCATGTCAGCACTCTGGGCGCCAACGCCGTCGACGCGTTCTACGTCACCACCGGCACGGGTGCGCCCCTGCCCGCACAGGACGCGAACTCGCTGGCCCGGGTGCTCGAGGAGACCCTGCGGGGATGACCCTTCCCCGATGAGTTCACCGCCGGGATACCCTGGAGGGCGATTCCCAGCAGCCATCACCGACCCCGAGGACCGCGAGCGCCGTGTTCGACACTCTCTCCGATCGCCTGTCAGCGACTTTCAAGAGCCTGCGCGGCAAGGGACGGCTCTCCGAGGCGGACATCGACGCCACCGCGCGCGAGATCCGTATCGCGCTCCTCGAAGCCGACGTGGCCCTGCCGGTCGTCCGGACGTTCATCAAGAACGTCAAGGAGCGCGCGCTCGGCGCCGAGGTCTCCAAGGCGCTGAACCCGGCCCAGCAGGTGCTGAAGATCGTCAACGACGAACTCGTCACCATTCTCGGTGGCGAGACCCGGCGCCTGCGCTTCGCCAAGCAGCCCCCGACCGTGATCATGCTGGCGGGTCTGCAGGGTGCCGGTAAGACCACCCTCGCGGGCAAGCTCGGCAAGTGGCTCCAGGAGCAGGGCCACTCGCCGCTGCTGGTCGCCGCCGACCTCCAGCGCCCGAACGCCGTCAACCAGCTGAGCGTCGTCGCCGAGCGCGCCGGTGTCGCCGTCTACGCCCCGGAGCCGGGCAACGGCGTCGGCGACCCGGTCAAGGTCGCCAAGGACTCCATCGAGCACGCGCGGACCAAGGTCCACGACATCGTGATCGTGGACACCGCCGGCCGCCTCGGCATCGACCAGGAGATGATGCAGCAGGCCGCGGACATCCGCGACGCCGTCTCTCCGGACGAGATCCTGTTCGTCGTCGACGCGATGATCGGTCAGGACGCCGTCAACACCGCCGAGGCCTTCCGCGACGGCGTCGGCTTCGACGGTGTGGTGCTCTCCAAGCTCGACGGTGACGCCCGTGGTGGTGCCGCCCTGTCGATCCGCCAGGTCACCGGCAAGCCGATCATGTTCGCGTCGAACGGCGAGAAGCTCGAGGACTTCGACGCGTTCCACCCGGACCGGATGGCCTCCCGCATCCTCGACCTGGGTGACCTGCTCACCCTGATCGAGCAGGCGGAGAAGACCTTCAGCCAGGAAGAGGCCGCCAAGATGGCCTCCAAGCTGGCGTCGAAGAAGGGCCAGGACTTCACCCTGGACGACTTCCTGGCCCAGATGGAGCAGGTCAGGAAGATGGGCTCCATCTCCAAGCTGCTCGGCATGCTGCCGGGCATGGGTCAGATCAAGGAGCAGATCAACAACGTCGACGAGCGGGACGTCGACCGCATGGCCGCGATCATCAAGTCGATGACCCCGGCCGAGCGCCAGGACCCGACGATCATCAACGGCTCGCGCCGCGCCCGTATCGCCAAGGGTTCCGGCGCCGAGGTCAGCGCGGTGAAGGGCTTGGTCGAGCGGTTCTTCGAGGCCCGCAAGATGATGTCCCGCATGGCCCAGGGCGGCGGCATGCCCGGCATGCCGGGGATCCCGGGCATGGGCGGCGGCCCCGGCCGGCAGAAGAAGCAGCCGAAGCAGGCCAAGGGCAAGCAGCGCTCCGGCAACCCGATGAAGCGCAAGCAGCAGGAGCTGGAGGCGGCGCAGCGCCGTGAGGCCGCCGCACAGGGCGGAGGCGCCTTCGGGCTGCCGCAGCAGGGCGCTCAGGACTTCGAGCTGCCGGACGAGTTCAAGAAGTTCATGGGCTGAGTGCCGTAGCACGGCGGTACGGCCTGTAGCACGTCAGTACGACCTTGGGGGCGCCCCTCTTCGGAGGGGCGCCCCCGTCGTATCTGCACGTGCCGGTGCCGGATCGGTGTCGTAACGTCCCGATATGACCAACCCTGCGCCGCCGCGCAAGTCGCCGGACCAGCCCTGGCGTACCGAGGGTGCTCCCGAGGAGCCGCCGAAGTCGCCGCCCGGCGGGCGCAAGCTGCGCGGCGGCTGGTGGCGGCTTGTCTTCACCGCGCTGGTCGTGTACCTGATCGCCAACCTGGTGCTGTCCTTCTTCGATCAGGCCAACGAGCCGACGATCTCGTACACCGAGTTCAGCAAGCAGGTGAACGACGGCAACGTCAGCAAGATCTACGCCAAGGGCGACGCCATCCAGGGCAAGCTCAAGACGGAGCAGAGCAACCCGAGCGGCGGGAAGTACACCGAGTTCAACACCCAGCGGCCGTCCTTCGCCGACGACCAGCTGTGGGCGAACCTCACCAAGCACAACGTCACCGTCACGGCCGAGCCCGTCGTCCAGCACCGCAGCTTTCTCGCCAACCTGCTGATCTCGCTGGCGCCCATGCTGCTGCTGATCGCGGTGTGGGTGTTCATCGCGCGGCGGATGAGCGCGGGGATGGGCGGCGCGGGCGGCATGCTCGGCCGCAAGGCACCGCCGAAGCCGGTGGAGCTGATCCCGGGGGAGAAGCGCACCACCTTCGCCGACGTGGCGGGCATCGACGAGGTCGCGGGCGAGCTGAACGACGTCGTGGACTTCCTGAAGAACCCCGACGCCTACCGTCGCATGGGCGCCAAGATGCCCCGCGGTGTGCTGCTCGCCGGCCCGCCCGGCACCGGCAAGACACTGCTCGCGCGCGCGGTCGCGGGAGAGGCGGGCGTGCCCTTCTTCTCCGCCTCCGCCTCCGAGTTCATCGAGATGATCGTCGGCGTGGGCGCCTCCCGGGTGCGGGAGCTGTTCGCGGAGGCCCGCAAGGTCGCCCCGTCCATCATCTTCATCGACGAGATCGACACCATCGGCCGGGCCCGCGCCGGCGGTTCCGGGATGGGCGGGCACGACGAGCGCGAGCAGACCCTGAACCAGATCCTCACCGAGATGGACGGCTTCTCCGGCGCCGAGGGCGTCATCGTCCTCGCCGCCACCAACCGGGCCGACATCCTCGACCCGGCGCTGACCCGCCCCGGCCGCTTCGACCGGGTGGTCCAGGTCTCGCCCCCGGACCGCGGCGGCCGCGAGGCCATCCTGGAGATCCACACCCGCGACATCCCGCTCGCCCCGGGCGTCGACCTCGCCCAGGTCGCCCGTACGACCCCGGGCATGACGGGCGCGGAACTGGCCAACCTCGCCAACGAGGCCGCCCTGCTCGCCGTGAAGCGCAAGCAGGAGCAGGTGACACAGACCGACCTCTCGGAGGCGCTGGAGAAGGTCCAGCTGGGCGCCGAACGCCCGCTGGTGATGCCCGAGGAGGAACGCCGGCGCACCGCCTACCACGAGAGCGGCCACGCCCTGCTGGGCATGCTCCAGCCCGGCGCCGACCCGGTTCGCAAGATCACCATCGTGCCGCGCGGCCGGGCGCTCGGCGTCACGCTGTCCACGCCGGAGGCGGACCGGTACGCGTACACCGAGGACTACCTGCGCGGCCGGATCATCGGCGCGCTCGGCGGCATGGCGGCCGAGCAGGTCGTCTACGGCGTGGTCACCACCGGCTCCGAGAGCGACCTGGAACAGGTCACCAACATCGCGCGCGGGATGGTCTCCCGCTGGGGCATGAGCCACCAGGTCGGCCGCCTCTCCGCCCTGCCCAACGACGCCCAGCAGGCCTACGGCCTCGCCGCCGCCCCGCAGACCCTCGACGTGATCGACAGTGAGATGCGCCGGATCGTCGACGAGTGCTACGAGGAGGCGTGCCGCAAACTCCGCGACCACCGCGGCCAGTTGGACGCCCTCGCCCAGGCCCTGCTGGAGAACGAGACCCTGGAGGAGGCGGACGCCTACCGCATCGCCGGCATCACACGCCTCACCAAGGACCTTGACACCTAGTGCCTGTCCGGCGGATCAGCCCTAGGGCACGCGGGCGATCAGATAGCGGAAGACGTTCGGCATCCACACGGTGCCGTCCGGGCGCCGGTACGGATGCAGCGCCTCCGTCAGCTCCTTGTCCACCTGCTTGCGGTCGGTCGCCGCGATCGCCGCGTCGAACAGGCCTGTGGACAGCAGACCGCGTACGGCGTTGTCGAGATCGGCGTACCCGAACGGGCAGGCCACCCGCCCCGAGCCGTCCGGCTTCAGACCGGCCCGCTGGGCGACCTCCTCCAGGTCGTCACGGCGGGCGGGGCGCCAACTGCCCGCGCTGCGCAGGGGATCGGCCAGTTTCGTCGCCACCCGCAGCACCGAGGAGGTCGCGCAGCGCTCCGGCGGCCCCCAGCCGGCCAGCACCACGGCCGCCCCGCGCGCGGCCGGCGGCAGCGCGGCCGCCAGCAGCTCGCCGAGCCCCTCGGCGTCACCCGCCAGGCAGCCGATCGGCTCGAAGACGGTCACCAGGGTGTACCCGGGCGTGTCCGCGTCGGCCGCGTCCCCGGGAGCGCCCTCGACGAGTCGCGCGCCCGTACGCGCGCGCGTGCCGCGCGGAACGTCCGGCAGCAGGCGCTCGCGTGCGAGGGCGAGCCGTTCGGGGCAGGTGTCGACACCGGTGACCGCGGCACCTCTGGAGGCCGCCATCAGCAGGGCGAGCCCGGAACCGCAGCGCAGGCCCAGCAGCCGTGTGGCAGGGCCCACTTCAAGTCGCTCGTGGACGGTCTCGTAGAGCGGCACCAGCATCCGCTCCTGGATCTCGGACCAGTCACGCGCGCGTGCGCACAGGTTCGCCCGGGGAGGTACGGAGCCCGGGTGGGACAGGTGTTCCCGCACGAGCGTAGGTGTCATAGGTAAGCGCCCCATTCCGCCGACAGTTCGCCGTGTGCCCGATTGCGTGGCCCCCGATGCCGTGCGCTCGCACTATCCACGTATGTCAGGTAACTCCCGGCTCGCGGTGCCGTCCAGGGGTCGTGGGCCCCGGCTTGGGGGTCGGTGCCGAGTGTGGCGAGATTTCACATCCACGCAATCTGGGTGACCGTACGGTGTCCACTCGCCCGGGACGGGCCGGTGGCCGGGCGCGTGCACGTACCCGGTAACGTCGCGATCGTCACGGACGCTGTATGAGGTGACGGCCTCGTGCGAGAGCGACCGAAACACTTCTTGCGCATCCGCCGGGCACCGCTGTCCTCGCCGCTACAGGGCGGGCCGTACGTCAGACTACGCACCGGCTTGGTATGAGCTGTGCGTCTTCTCCGCAGATCAGCGCACCCGCCCTCGTCAGGACGCATCAGCGGCAACTGACGGGTACGTGCAAATTATTTGGGATGGCCCGGAATAGGAACACAGCGGCACCCCCGCTCGTTGTCATTACGTGAGCACGACACAGACACCACCTGTTCTCGCCGCAGAGCTGGCGCAGGCGTGGGCCGACATTCAGCGGTACCACCCCGAGCTGCCGGACCTTGCCGCGCCAGAGTCCCTGATCGGGGAGTCGTCGTCCGCGTGCGGTCACGAACTCTCCTTCGAGCGACTGCTCCATGAAGCAGTCCACGGCATCGCCGCCGCCCGCGGCGTGCGCGACACCTCCCGGGCCGGCCGCTACCACAACCGCAGATTCCTCGCGATCGCCGAGGAGCTGGGCCTGGACCACCCCGAGGAACCGCACCCGAGCAGCGGTTTCTCCCTGGTCACGCTCAACCCCGAGGCCAAGCGCCGCTACCGCCCGACGATCGAGCGGCTCCAGCGCGCCCTGAAGGCCCACACGGTGGCCACCTCCGCAGACACCTCACGCACGTTCCGCGGCCCGGCAGCCCGGCACGGCTCCTCCGGCGGCGGCGTCCGTGTGAAGGCCGTCTGTGACTGCGGGCGCAACGTCCGGGTGGTCCCGTCGGTCCTGGCCCAGGCCCCCATCGTGTGCGGCGGCTGCGGCAAGCCGTTCCGCATCCCGGAGGTCGTGGGGGCGGCGGCGAGCTGACACCGCGGCTGCTCGTGGCAGCCGCGGTGTGCGCGGACGGCAACTTCACAGCGCCGGGCAGCGCACCCGACGTAGGTCACCTCCACGCCGGGTGCGCCCCAGGCATGCCCGGACGCGGTCCGACCCCCTCGGCCGGAAGCGACCCGCAGGGTGTGGCACAATGGCTAGCTGTACTCGACAGCCGCACAGGACCCCTCTCTCCTCCGGCTGACGCGTCCATCGGGCACTCGGGTACCGCAACCCCACGCGGCAGTCTCGCCGTGCCCAACCACGTCAAAACCAGGAGAACCCACTCCCGTGGCAGTCAAGATCAAGCTGAAGCGTCTGGGCAAGATCCGTTCGCCTCACTACCGCATCGTCGTCGCCGACTCCCGCACCCGCCGTGACGGCCGTGCGATCGAGGAGATCGGCAAGTACCACCCGACCTACAACCCGTCGGTCATCGAGGTGGACGCCGACCGCGTGGCGTACTGGCTGGGTGTCGGCGCGCAGCCGACCGAGCCCGTCCTCGCCATCCTGAAGAAGACCGGCGACTGGCAGAAGTTCAAGGGCGAGCCCGCCCCGGCGCCGCTGCTCGTGGCCGCTCCGAAGGCCGCGCGTCCGTCGTTCGAGGCTCTCGGCGGTGACGACGAGGGCAAGGGTGAGGCGATCACCCAGAAGAAGAAGGCTGAGAAGAAGGACGAGGCCGCTGCCGAGTCCGAGTCGACCGAGGCCTGAGCAGCATGCTCGAAGAGGCGCTTGAGCACCTCGTGAAGGGCATCGTCGACAACCCTGACGATGTGCAGGTCGCCTCGCGCGACCTGCGCCGCGGGCGCGTGCTGGAGGTCCGGGTCCACCCCGACGACCTCGGCAAGGTGATCGGCCGCAACGGCCGTACCGCGCGCGCTCTGCGTACCGTCGTGGGCGCCATCGGCGGCCGCGGTGTCCGCGTCGACCTCGTCGACGTGGACCACGTCCGCTGACGCTTCATCGCAACCGGCTCGGGCCGGGGAGGGCCACTGGGCCGTCCCCGGCCCGCAGTCGTATGACAGGAGATCTGTACTCGTGCAGCTGGTAGTCGCACGGATCGGCCGCGCCCATGGCATCAAGGGCGAGGTCACCGTCGAGGTACGTACCGACGAGCCGGAGCTGCGGCTCGCCCCGGGCGCCGTTCTGGCCACCGACCCGGCCTCCACCGGGCCCCTCACCATCGCCACCGGCCGCGTCCACAGCGGTCGCCTGCTCCTGCGCTTCGAGGGCGTCAGCGACCGCAACGGCGCCGAGGCCCTGCGCAACACCCTGCTGATCGCCGAGATCGACCCCGAGGAACTCCCCGAGGGCGAGGACGAGTACTACGACCACCAGCTCATCGACCTCGACGTGGTGACCGAGGACGGCACGGAGGTCGGCCGGATCGCCGAGATCTCCCACCTGCCCTCCCAGGACCTCTTCATCGTGGAGCGCCCCGACGGCAGCGAGGTCCTGATCCCCTTCGTGGAGGAGATCGTCACCGAGATCGACCTCGAGGAGCAGAAGGCGGTCATCGCGCCCCCGCCGGGCCTGATCGACGACCGCGCGGTGATCGACTCGAACCGGGATGAGTCCTGATGCGCCTCGACGTCGTCACGATCTTCCCCGAGTACCTGGAACCGCTGAACGTCTCCCTGGTCGGCAAGGCACGCGCGCGTGGACAGCTGAACGTGCACGTGCACGACCTGCGGTCCTGGACGTACGACCGGCACAACACCGTCGACGACACGCCGTACGGTGGCGGCCCCGGCATGGTCATGAAGACCGACCCCTGGGGCGACGCCCTCGACACGGTCCTCGCCGACGGCTACGAGGCCGGCGCCCAGGCCCCCGCGCTGATCGTGCCCACCCCGAGCGGCCGCCCCTTCACCCAGGAACTCGCGGTCGAACTCTCCGAGCGCCCCTGGCTGATCTTCACCCCGGCCCGCTACGAGGGCATCGACCGGCGCGTGATGGACGAGTACGCCACCCGGATGCCGGTCTACGAGGTCTCCATCGGCGACTACGTGCTCGCCGGCGGCGAGGCGGCCGTCCTGGTCGTCACGGAGGCCGTGGCCCGGCTGCTGCCCGGCGTCCTCGGCAACGCCGAGTCCCACCGGGACGACTCCTTCGCGCCCGGCGCGATGGCCAACCTCCTGGAAGGCCCCGTCTACACCAAGCCGCCCGTCTGGCGTGGCCGGGACATCCCGGACGTGCTGCTCAGCGGCCACCACGGCAAGATCGCCCGCTGGCGCCGCGACGAGGCCCTGAAGCGTACGACGGCCAACCGGCCCGACCTGATCGAGCGCTGCGACCCCAAGGCCTTCGACAAGAAGGACCGCGAGATGCTCTCCATCCTGGGCTGGGAGCCGGACCCCGAGGGCGAGCCGTACGGCCGATTTTGGCGCCGGGCCGACGGCGTGGAAGAATAGGCCGTTGCTGTGCGTCCGTCCGGCGTGCGCCCCTGCCGCAGGGGGACACGACGCCCGCCCCGACCCGCACGGCAGACCTCTTGTACACCTAGTTCCCGTTGATGACCTGTGGCATCAGCGAAGAAAGCAGACGAAATGTCTCACCTGCTCGACACCGTCGACGCCGCGTCGCTGCGCAGCGACATCCCGGCCTTCCGCCCGGGTGACACTGTCAACGTCCACGTCCGCGTCATCGAGGGCAACCGCTCCCGTGTGCAGCAGTTCAAGGGCGTTGTGATCCGCCGCCAGGGCTCCGGTGTCCGCGAGACCTTCACGGTCCGCAAGGTCTCGTTCTCCGTCGGCGTCGAGCGCACCTTCCCGGTGCACACCCCGATCGTCGAGAAGATCGAGCTGGTCACCAAGGGTGACGTGCGCCGCGCCAAGCTGTACTACCTCCGTGACCTGCGCGGCAAGGCCGCGAAGATCAAGGAGAAGCGCGAGAGCTGAGCGCTTTCCCGGAGTCACAGCGGGGCCGGATAACATCTGGCCCCGATGGACACCGAAGCACAGCCGACGGAACGCGACCGCTCCTCCCACCCCGGTACTCCGGGGACGGAGGGCCGGTCGCGTTTCGCGTTGGTGTCGCGGCTCGCCGAGTGGCTGCCGGGCGGCAGGATCACCCTCACCCTCTTCGCCTGCCTGGCGTTTTTGCTGCTCCTCAACGCTTTCGTGGTGCAACCGTTCCAGATTCCGAGCGGATCCATGGAACAGGGATTGAGGATCGGCGACCGCGTTCTCGTAAATAAGTTGGCGTACCGTTTCGGTGCCGAGCCGCGCCGCGGTGACGTGGTTGTCTTCGACGGCACCGGGTATTTCGGGGACGCCGACTACATCAAGCGCGTTGCAGGGGTGGGCGGAGACCATGTGGTCTGCTGCGACAAGGAGGGGAGGCTCCAGGTGAACGGCCGGCCGGTCGACGAGACGGCGTTCCTCTATCCCGGGGACACCCCGTCCTCCGTCCCCTTCGACGTCGTCGTGCCCGCGGGCCGCCTGTTCGTCCTCGGGGACCACCGCAGCGACTCCAGCGACTCCCGCGACCACCTCGGCTCGCCCGGCGGCGGCATGATCCCCGTCGGCGAGGTCATCGGCCGGGCCGACTGGATCGCCTGGCCGTACGACCACTGGACGCACCTGACGCGGCCGTCCGCGTACGCGCGCGTGCCCGCGGCCTCCGCGGAGGGCGCGCATGGGTAACCGCGGCAAACCGCGCGGGGTGCCCAGCACGCCCGCCGACAACCTGCTGCCCACCGGCTCGCGCCGCACCTCCACGCCCGGTGGTGGCCGCACGCGTGCGGAGCGGCGCAAGCTCCAGCGCAAGGTGAAGCGCAAGCGCAGGCGGTCGGCTGTTCGGGAGATTCCCCTTCTGGTCGGTGTCGCCGTCCTCATAGCGCTGGTCCTGAAGACCTTCCTCGTCCAGGCGTTCGTGATCCCGTCGGGCTCCATGGAGCAGACGATCCGGATCGGCGACCGCGTCCTGGTCGACAAGTTCACCCCGTGGTTCGGCTCCAAGCCGCAGCGCGGGGACGTCGTCGTCTTCCACGACCCGGGCGGCTGGCTGGCCGACGAGCAGACCGCCAAGAAGCACGACCCCGTCGTCGTCAAGCAGGTCAAGGAGGGCCTGACCTTCATCGGCCTGCTGCCCTCCGACAACGAGAAGGACCTGATCAAACGGGTCATCGGGGTCGGTGGCGACCACGTCAAGTGCTGTGACGCGCAGGGCCGGGTCACCGTCAACGGCGTGCCGCTGACCGAAGCGGACTACCTGTACCCGGGCAACAACCCCTCCTCCACTCCGTTCGACATCACCGTGCCCAAGGGGCGGCTGTGGGTCATGGGCGACCACCGCGACAACTCCGCGGACTCCCGCGCCCACCAGAACACCCCGTACGGCGGCACGGTCTCCGAGGACTCCGTGGTCGGCCGTGCCATGGTCATCGGCTGGCCCGTCGGCCACTGGACCAGCCTCGACGAACCTAAAACCTTCGCAAGCGTTGCGAACTCCGTGTCGGGGTCGTCCGCGGCCCCTCCGCTGTCGCATAGGGTTGCCTCCGACGATCCGAACGCAATGACCCAACTCCCGACCCCTGCGGAACTCCCGCTCGTTATGGGAGTGGTGGGCCTGCACCGTGCTTGGGGCAGGCGGCGGCACAGAGTAAGGAGTTGGCGTGGGGGATGTGGCGGTTGGCGCACGGTCGGGACACGACGGCGAGGAGCACCGCGGGCACCCCGTGGACGGGAACGTTCCGGCTCCGGACGCAGCCGTGACCTCGGACTTCTCGGCGGCCGACGACGGCGCTCCCGGGGAGCAGCCGCAGACGGGGAGTGAGGGCACGGACGAGGCCGCACCCTCGCCGAAGAAGCCGCGCTCCTTCTGGAAAGAGCTGCCGATCCTGGTCGTCATCGCGCTGGTCCTGGCGCTGCTGATCAAGACGTTCCTGGTGCAGGCGTTCTCGATTCCGTCCGACTCGATGCAGAACACCCTCCAGCAGGGTGACCGCGTCCTGGTGGACAAACTCACCCCGTGGTTCGGCTCCGAGCCCGAGCGCGGTGAGGTCGTCGTCTTCCACGACCCGGACAACTGGCTGGCGGGCGAGCCGGCGCCCAACCCGAACCCGGTGCAGAAGGTGCTCAGCTGGATCGGCCTGATGCCGTCCGCGGAGGAGAAGGACCTGATCAAGCGGGTGATCGGGGTCGGCGGCGACACGGTCCAGTGCAAGGGCACCGGCCCGCTGACGGTCAACGGCAAGGCGCTGAACGAGCCGTACGTCTACCCCGGCAACACGCCGTGCAGCCAGGACGACCAGGGCGGCCAGTTCAAGGTGAAGGTCCCCAAGGGCTACATCTGGGTGATGGGCGACCACCGCCAGAACTCCCGCGACTCGCGCTACAACCAGTCCGACAAGCACCACGGCATGGTCCCCGTCGACAAGGTCGTCGGCCGCGCCATCGTCAAGGCCTGGCCGATCAACCGCTGGGGCACCCTGCCCGTCCCGGACACCTTCGACCAGGGCCTGGACCAGAAGTCCTCGGCTGCGGCGTCCCTGTCGGTCGCGCCGGAGGGCGTCGCCGTGGCGGCGGTCCTGCCGGTGGCGGTGTGGCGGCGCAGGCGGGCGGACCGCCCGGAGTCCAAGAAGCGGTAAGCAGTGGCCCAGGCCGCGAAAGAGGGGCTGCCCCTGCTCGGTACCGCCGGGTAGGGTGCGGGTCCATGGGTGGCGAGAGCACGACGCGTACGGCCCCGCGCAGCGCGGGCACAGGCACGGCACAGGCCGGCGGCAGCCGGATCGGGCACCGGCTGTCCGGGGTGGCCATGGCGCTGGGCCTGGTGCTGTTCCTGGCGGGCTTCGGCTGGGCAGCGCTGGTCTACCGGCCGTACACCGTGCCCACCAGCTCGATGAGCCCGACGATCGCCATCGGCGACCGGGTGCTGGCCCAGCGCGTAGACGGCACCGACGTCCGGCGCGGTGACGTGGTCGTCTTCCGGGACAAGAGCTGGGTCACCGACGCGAACGTGGTCAAGCGGGTCGTCGCGGTCGGCGGCGACACCGTCTCCTGCTGCACGAACGGCAAGCTCACCGTCAACGGCAAGCAGATCGACGAGCCGTACCTGCCCGCGGGCAGCCTGGCCGAGAACCAGAACTTCCCGACCGTGACCGTCCCCAAGGGCCGGCTCTTCCTCCTCGGCGACGAACGCCAGGGCTCCCTGGACTCCACCGCCCACCTCACCGACGCCGCCAAGGGCACCGTGTCCCGAGACGCCGTCTCCGCCCGCGTCGACTCCGTCGTCTGGCCCATGAAGGGCATGCTCAAGCGCCCCACCGGCTTCGAGACCCTGGGTGCCCTCTCCCAGCCGGGCCCGCTCCGGATCATCGAACTCATGATCGTCGTCGGCGCCGTCCTGGTCCTCGGCGGCGGCGCCTACGGCCCGATCGCCAAGCTGCTGGGCCGCTCCCGCAGCCGTACCAGCGCGGAGCCCGCCGGTGTCCGCTGAGACCACGCGGACCGGCGAGGACACCTACGAGGGCGGTCTGCGCAAGGTCGCCCGGGTGGTCCTGCTCGACCCCCAGGACCGCATCCTGCTGCTGCACGGCCATGAGCCGGAGGACCCGGCCGACGACTGGTGGTTCACCCCCGGCGGCGGCCTGGAGGGCACCGAGACGCGCGAAGAGGCGGCGCTCAGGGAACTCGCCGAGGAGACCGGCATCACCGACGTCGAACTCGGTCCCGTGCTGTGGCGCCGGCGGTGCTCCTTCCCGTTCGCAGGCCGCCGCTGGGACCAGGACGAGTGGTACTACCTGGCCCGTACGACCCAGACGGCCACCGAAGCCGTGGGGCTCACGGAGCTGGAGCGGCGCAGCGTCGCCGGAGCGCGCTGGTGGACGTGTCAGGAACTGACCCGGGCACATGAGACGGTGTATCCGACCAGACTCGCCGAGCTGCTGCGTACGCTGCTCGACGAAGGTCCCCCGGCCAGGCCCGTGACCCTTGACACGGAAATCGTCTGAGGGCTCGTCGGACTGGCGCACAATGGTGGGATCGCACGGCTGAAGGGGAACATGCCATGAGCGCCGAGGACCTCGAGAAGTACGAGACCGAGATGGAGCTGAAGCTCTACCGGGAGTACCGAGACGTCGTCGGTCTGTTCAAATACGTGATCGAGACCGAGCGGCGCTTCTACCTCACGAACGACTACGAGATGCAGGTGCACTCGGTCCAGGGCGAGGTGTTCTTCGAGGTGTCGATGGCGGACGCCTGGGTCTGGGACATGTACCGGCCGGCCCGTTTCGTGAAGCAGGTCCGTGTCCTCACGTTCAAGGACGTGAACATCGAGGAGCTGAACAAGAGCGACCTGGAGCTTCCGGGCGGGTGACGGAGTTATCCACAACCGCTGAGTAATCCACCAAGATCCACTTCTCCGGGTGTGATGCGTGACGGTTGGCGCCGGAGGTGGTGCCGACATGAACGCACGAGGTGCACTCGGCAAGTACGGCGAGGAACTGGCCGCGCGGCGGCTGACCGAGGCCGGAATGACCGTCCTGGAGCGCAACTGGCGCTGCGGCAGGACGGGCGAGATCGACATCGTCGCGCAGGACGGCGACGTCCTGGTGGTCTGCGAGGTGAAGACCCGCAGGGGCGGGCGCTTCGAACACCCCATGGCCGCGGTGACGCCGGACAAGGCGGAGCGGCTGCGCGGCCTCGCCGAACGCTGGATCCAGACCCACGGAGGAGCCCCTCCCGGCGGCGTCCGCATCGACCTGATCGGTGTCGTCCTCCCCGACCGCGGCGCCCCCGTGGTCGAGCACGCGCGGGGGGTGGTCTGAGATGGGATTCGCCCGTACGTGCTCCGTGGCCCTGGTCGGCGTCGAGGGCGTGGTCGTCGAGGTCCAGGCCGACCTGGAACCCGGAGTGGCCGCCTTCACCCTGGTGGGCCTCCCGGACAAGAGCCTGACGGAGAGCAGGGACCGGGTCCGGGCGGCGGTGGTGAACTCGGGCGGCGAGTGGCCGCAGAAGAAGCTCACCGTCGGACTCAGCCCGGCGTCCGTGCCCAAGGCCGGCTCCGGATTCGACCTGGCCGTCGCCTGCGCGGTGCTCGGCGCCGCCGAGCGCATCGACCCCCGGGTCCTCGCCGACATCGTCATGATCGGAGAACTCGGACTGGACGGCCGGGTGCGGCCGGTGCGGGGCATCCTGCCCGCGGTCCTCGCGGCCGCCGACGCGGGCTACGAACAGGTGGTCGTACCGGAGTGCGCCGCCGCCGAGGCCTCGCTCGTTCCCGGTGTGTCGGTGCTCGGCATCCGCAGCCTCCGGCAGCTGATCGCCGTGCTGACCGACGAGCCCGTGCCCGAGGAAGAGCCGGACGACCAGGGACGTCCGGACCCCCTGCTGGCCGGCCTGCGGGTGCCGGGCACGGGAGCCGCCACCGGTATGCACAGCGTCGGTGCGGCACAGCACGAACAGGACCACGACCTGGCCGATGTCGTGGGCCAGACCTCGGCGCGTACGGCTGTGGAGGTGGCCGCCGCCGGAGGGCACCATCTGTTCCTCGAGGGACCGCCGGGCGCGGGCAAGACCATGCTCGCCGAACGCCTGCCCGCCGTGCTTCCCCGGCTCACCCGGGAGGCGTCCCTGGAGGTCACCGCGGTCCACTCGGTGGCCGGGCTGCTGCCTCCGGGCAAGCCGCTCATCGACGTCGCGCCCTACTGCGCCCCGCACCACTCGGCCACGATGCAGTCACTCGTCGGCGGCGGCCCGGGCATCGCACGGCCCGGCGCGGTCTCCCTCGCGCACCGGGGCGTGCTGTTCCTCGACGAGGCGCCCGAGTTCCACAGCCAGACCCTGGACGCCCTGCGGCAGCCGCTGGAGTCCGGACACGTGGTGATCGCGCGCAGCGCGGGCGTGGTCCGGTTCCCCGCGCGCTTCCTCATGGTCCTGGCGGCCAACCCCTGCCCCTGCGGACGCTTCTCGCAACGGGACTCCCTGTGCGACTGCCCGCCGTCGGCGATCCGCCGCTACCAGGCCCGGCTGTCCGGCCCGCTGCTGGACCGGGTCGACCTGCGGGTCGAGGTCGACCCGGTCACCCGCGCCCAGCTCACCGAACCCGGCGCCCGGGGCGAATCCACCGCGACCGTCGCCGACCGGGTCAGGGCAGCCCGGGAGCGGGCGGCCGTCCGGCTCGCCGGAACCCCATGGCGCACCAACAGCGAGGTGCCCGGACGGGAGCTGCGCAGCCGCTTCCATGCCGCCGCCGGCGCGATGGACGACGCCGAACGGAACCTCGAGCGGGGCGTGCTCACGGCTCGCGGGATCGACCGGGTGCTGCGCGTCGCCTGGACGGTCGCGGACCTCGTCGGCCACGACCGCCCGGACGCCACCGACGTGTGCCTCGCCCTGCAACTGCGTACCGGAGTGCCGAGGGGCGTGCCCATGGCCCTCGGGGCCCTGACATGACCGGAGACGGTGAGCTGATGGCCCGGGTCTTCCTCGCCCGGGTCATCGAGCCCGGGGACGAAGCCGGTGGGCGGTGGCTGCGGGAGTTCGGGGTTCGGGAGGTGGTGCGGCGGCTGCGGGACGGTGGGGAGCCGTTGCCGGGGGTGAGCGGGACCCGGTGGGGCGGGCTGGTCGGGCGGGCCCGGCGGGCCGAGCCGGAGCGTGATCTCGAGGTGGCGCGGGCTGCCGGGGTGCGGTTCGTCTGTCCCGGGGACGCGGAGTGGCCGAGGCAGCTCGACGATCTCGGGGACGCCCGGCCCACGGGGCTCTGGGTGCGCGGGCCGGCCGGTCTGCGGATGTGGGCGCTCAGGTCCGTCGCCGTCGTGGGCGCACGCGCCTGCACCGAGTACGGCGCCCATGTCGCGGCCACCCTCGCCTCCGGGCTGGCCGAGCGAGGCTGGGTCGTCGTGTCGGGCGGCGCGGCCGTTCTGTAACCAGTGACTGTTGTTGCGGAGGCTCGTTGTCACGCGTATGGCGGAGTTGGAGTCGAGCGCGCGGTGCTGGCAGCTGCATAAGTACGCCTCGAGCCGTACGGCGGATGCCGTGGCCGAGTTACTGGGGGACGTGCTGCCGGGCCGTGCTGTTCCTATGGCGGACGTGGTTGTACGTGATGGGCAGCGCTTTGTGATCGGCCCCGACGGCCGGCCCGATCTACGAGTGAACTGGTGCCTGGGCTCGGCGAAGTGGCGAAAACTCGCCTGGCGGACACAGCGTGACTACGCGTACTCGCTGGTGGTGTGGCTGAACTACCTGCTCACGATCGATGTGAACTGGTGGGACGCTGATGACGAGGTGGCTTCTGACTTCGAGTTCTGGCGCATCACGGATCCCGTGAACGAGGACACGGTCGAGACCGGGACCTTCGCCCGGGACGTCGCCGGTCTGAAGAAGTTCTACAAGCTGGCTCGGCGCTTCGGGGTGGCTGACCCATTCGCGGACATGGAGCCGCAGCGCATCGTCCGGCACGCGGACGTCAAGTGGCTCGACCCCGGCGGATACGCCCGTTGGGTTGATCTGGGGGTCAGGGGCTTCGATCTCCATGGGCGGCCGGATCCGTGGTGGAAGGGTCGCAACGACCAGCGGGATCGAGCGTTCTGCGACGGCCTTTACGGCACCGGCCTGCGCGTCTCGGAGTGGGCCAGTGTGGTGCTGCCCGAGCTGCCTTCCTACGACCGGCGGCGGGGGTTCTTCACCTGCGAACTCGCTGATAAATGCGCGAAGGGCGGCTACGGGCACAAGTACTGGATGTCGCGATCGGCCCTGCGCGGGGTGCTGGGCTATGCCGAGGGGGCCAGGGCAGCGGCGGTCCGGCGGGCTCAGGCCGCGGGCCGTTACGAGCGGATCGCCGACCGGCGCATCGTGCTGGCTACCCACGGCAGGCACTCGGTGACCATGTCCTCGCTTGCTGGTCCCAAGCGGGAGCGGTGGAACGACGTTGGGCCGCAGACCCGGAGGCTTCTGTTCCGCAACACTGCCCAGGGCCTGGAGCCGGTGACCCTCTGGTTGAACGAGGACGGCTTGCCACGTGACGGCGGCGGCTGGGAGCACACCTTCGACGTCGCGAACGAGCGGATCGAGTCGCTCGGACTGGAGAACTTCAGCTGCACGGCCCACATGTTGCGGCATTCCTTTGCGCTGAGGTGGTACGCGGTCGGCAAGCTGATCAAGTACGGGCGGCTGGGGCATCTGACGGAGGACGAACAGCGTGATTTCCGTGAGGAGGTCGGCGACACCTGGCACTTGGTTCAGACGATGCTCGGACACCTCTGCGTCGAGACGACCAAGAACGTCTATCTCGAGCCCTTCCGGACGATGGAGGTGGAGGCATTGCTGGCTCATGCCGACGGCTTCCCGGTCGCGTCGTTCATGGCGGACGTGTTCGCCGAGCATCCGTGGGTTCGCACGGATCCGCTGGCGGTGGCCCGGTGAGCCGAGGACGGCGGGCCGCCCTGCCGGCTGGACGCAGGACTCGGCATGGACTGATGACGGCCGAGGACGGCCGCCGGGTCGTCCGGCGCTACAACCAGGACGGCGAGAGCCGCGTCGACCTGGACGTGTCGGTGCTGACGATGCCCGAGGCACTGCGCGAGCCGCTGATTGCGGCCCTGGCGGCCCGCACGGCACCCGGTGCGGGCCTGACGTCCCACCACTCCTTCAAGAAGTCCTATCTGTCCCTGGTGGCGTTCGACCGCTACCTCACGGAGTTGGACAGGGTCCCGCAGAGCGCGGCTGAGGTCGTCCCCAAACACTTCGATGGGTTCTACGAACACCGCAAGGCGGAGGGCGTCAAGACGGCCTCGCACGATCTGGCAGAGGTCCGGTTGCTGCTGCTTCGGACGGCGGGCATCAGCGACGCACTGGCGGGCCGGCTCGCGGGGGCGATGCCGTCCCGGCCCGACGGCGAGCCCGCCCACAGCTACAGCCGAGCCGAGTTGAAGAGGATCGCGCAGGCCGCCAGAACGATGTTGCGTTCGGCGGAGACGCGCATCCGCGGCAACCGCGAGTGGCTCGGGCAGTTCCGCGCGGGAAATCTCGACGTCAGCACCGACGTCCATCTGCGGCGTCGGCTGCAGATCCTCGATCATTTGGACCGATTCGGCGACGTCCCCCGTCGGATGCGCAACACCGCCGGGAAGATTCAGTACGCCCCCGAGGTCTGGGTTACCTTGCGCGGCTCGGTCAGGGACATCGTCGGTTGGCTCTATCTGACCCCGGAGGAGATCGCGGCCGCCGCGGTGCTGTTCGGCGTGATGACCGGCCAGAATCCGGAGCCGATCGTGAAGTTGACGGCCGCCCACCACCGGGCGGACGGCGGCGTCGGGCCCGGGACGGCGATTGTCGGCCTGCGCAAGCCGCGTCGCCAGAGCCGGGCCTACATGGATCTGGCGCTGTCGGAAGTCCCGGACTGGATCAGCATCCCGGACCAGCCTGATCAGCTGTCCACTCGAGACGTCCTGCACACGCCTTTCGGCCTCTATGTCCTCATCCACGACCTGACCGCGCGGGCCCGGCACTTCGCGGGCGGCAACCGCCTCCTGGTCACCTACATGTCCTCCGGCGGCGGCCCGCGCGCGGCCAAGGGCCGGGGATGGCGTCCGATGAGGACGGACGGGACCCTGATCAGCAGGCTCGGGAGAATCTGGAACCTGCCCTCGGACGAGACGGACAAGGAGGGCCGACCCATTCCGATGGCACCGCTGCGGCTGGAGACGCTGCGGATGACCTACATCGAGCTCCACCAGAAGCCCACGGCCCACACAGAGCGGACCGCGGCAACCCGCTACCTGGTCCGCAACCGCGGCAACATCAACGAATACCGCACGGTCGTCGCCCAGACGCTGACCGCTGAGGTCGCCAAGGCCCGAGCCCGCTCCAAGATCACCGTGATGACCGCAGAGCAGGTGGCCCAAGCCCTGGAGAACGTTGACCAGTCAGCTGCCGAGATGGGCCTGGAACCGACCGTGCTCAAGCGGATGCTCACGGGGGAGCTGGACACGGTGCTGGGAGCCTGCACCGACAACACCAACGGCGCCTACAACCCCGGAGAGCCCTGCCGGGCCTCGTTCCTGCTCTGCCTGGACTGCGAATGCGCCAGAGCCCTGCCCCGACACCTTCCGCTGCAGGTCGTCGTCCACGACCGGCTCGCAGAGCGACGCGAGCAGATGGACCCACTTCAGTGGGGCAAGCGTTTCGCCGGCCCGCACGCACAACTGGCCGACCTGCTGGACCAGGCGGACGACACCGCGGTCGAGGACGCCCGCAAGACCGCCGGACCGGCCGAGCACAAACTCGCCGACCGCCTGCTGAACAGGGAACTCGACATCCGATGACATCCCCAGCCCCGAACCTGCCCGTCGAGACGGACGGGCTCCCCGAAGGGCTCCCGGGCGGCACCGTCTGGCCGGGCCCCAGCACGCTCGTCCTGATGAACCGCCCGGTCAGGAGCGATGCCGATCCGGCCCGGATGTCACGCTTCGCAGACAACCGCTGGGACCTCAACCCTGGGATCTTCGAGGACCATGCACGGTCCGAGACCCTCAACTTCGAGATCATCCCCGAGCCGCTGCGGCTGGCCGCCAAGTTCTACGTCTGGCAGTTGATCAACCATCCGAAGGCCCGCACGATGCGGCGCTCGACGACGAGCCGGATGGCCCTCCACACGATCGAGATCTTCTTCTACGGCTCCCTGCAGCATGTCCTGAAATGGTTCGCAGCTCAGGGGATCACCGAGTTCTGCCAGGTCACCCACGAGATGCTCTGGGACTACCTGGACGCGCTCGACGCGGACGGCATCGCCATCTACAAGCGCTACCGCCGCATCACCGAGGTGAGACGGCTGTGGATCCACCGCGACCTTCTGCCGTTCTACCTGCGGCTTCCCGAAGCCCCTCCCTGGGACGGCGAAGACACCCAGGACCTGCTGGAACGGACCCGCGGCGACCGGGAAAACCGCACGAAACGGATCGGCGAGCACACCATGCAGGCCCTCCTGCGGTGGGCCATCCGCTTCCTGGAGGACTTCAGCGAGGACGTCCTGGCGGCCTGGGACGAGTACCGGACACTGCTGTCCCGGCGCCCCGAGCACATGCGGGGCAAACGGCGCCGCCGGCAGTCCGGCGAGCTGCAGGCCGACGTCACCGCCTACCTCGACCGGCTCCGCAGCCGCAGTGAGAGCCTTCCCGGCACCCGACGGGACGACGGAACCCTGGAGATCGCATGGCGTCACATCGCGTCCCAGCTGAACTGCGCGGGCTCGTTCCAGGTCACGACGTCCGGCCGCATGATCACGGAATCCGGCCTGCCCATCGATGAGGACGCCTACCTCGACACTCCTGTCACCGCCGAGTTGGACGGGCGGCCCTGGCACCCGCGGATCCCGTTCGACCAGGCACCGCAGCTGGCCCGGCTGCTGAGCACGGCCTGCTTCGTCATCGTCGCCTACCTTTCGGGCGCCCGCGTCGGAGAGGTCCTCAACCTGCGGCGGGGCTGCACCAGCCGCGATAAGGACACTGGCCTGTGGTTGATGGAGGGGCTCTACTTCAAGGGAGCCCAGGACGAGGACGGCAACAAGATCCCGGAAGGCACCGTTCGCGAAGAACCCTGGGTGGTCATCGAGCTCGTCGCGCAGGCGGTCGTGGTCCTGGAACGACTGCACGAGAGCCACCTGCTCTTCCCGAACCGGCTCAAGCCGATCAAGAACACCCCCGGCAAGGAACCCAAACGGCGTGGTGAAGCCCGCTCGGACCGTCTCATCGCCGAGGACCTGGCCAAGTTCGCCATCTGGGTCAACGAGCGCTGCCAGCAGGTGGGCCGCAAGGACCACATCCCCGCGGACGCGGGCGGCCCCATCGCCCCCAGCCGCTTCCGGCGGACGCTTGCCTGGTTCATCCGGCGCAAACCCCGCGGCCTGATCGCCGCATCCATCCAATACGGACACGCCTACACCCGGATGCTCCAGGGCTACGCGGGCTCCTACGAGGCCGGATTCCTGGACGACTACGCCTTCGAGGACTGGCTCTTCCGCATGGAAGGCATCGCCGAAGACGAACGCCGACTCCTTGCAGGCGAGCACGTCAGCGGACCCGCCGCCGACGCCTACCGCTACCGCGTCCAGGCAGCCAGCCGGGAGTTCGCCGGCCGCGTCCTGAACAGCGAACGGAACGCGCGCGACCTGCTCGGCAACCCTCTCCTGCAGATCCACCACGGCGAGGGCATGACCTGCGTCCTCAACCCCGCCGTCGCTGCTTGCCAGCTCAGAGGCTCGGCGGAGGACCCCATGGTCACCCCCGACATCGACGATTGCCGTCCCCGCTGCCAGTGCCTCGCCCGCACCGACCGCGACATCGAGGTCATCCAGGACCGCGTGGACGAGCTCGCCGAGATAGTCGCGGACCCCCTCGCCCCACCCATCCGTCACGCGCGCGAGCAGCATGAACTCGACCGGCTCCGCGCAATCATCCAAGATCATCAGTGCGGGGCCCAGAGATGACCGTCCTCTCTCTCGACGGCGAGACCGACCCAGTCCGCCGCGAGATCATTGCCGCAATCAACCGCCTCCTCGCCGGCACCCCGCACCGATCCAACGGACGCCTGAACGTCAGCCAGCTGGCGATCGAGGCCGACGTCAAGCGCTGGCACCTCACCCACCAGCACACGGATCTCAAGGACCGCTTCCAGGCCGAGATCGCACTCGCAGAAGCCAAGCGGGCAACCGCCGCCCAGTCCGTCGACGCCTACGAAGAACTGAAACGGGAGAACGCTGAGCTCCGCCAGCACTGCCGTCACCTGCAGAGCCGCCTAGAGATCTACGCGACGGCCCTCAACCAACTCGCACTGGAGCACGCAACCCTCTCCGGGCGCGATGCCGACGCCGCGAAGGTCAGAGCCCTGCCGCGAAGGAGACAGCCGCTGCCTTGATCGGGAGCTGACACCCTTGCACGTTGGCTTGGAACAAGCCCTGCCAACCCTGCCAATGCCTCAACGCGGTGTCGGCCAGTACGCTAAGAGCATGGTCTCGCGCCCACAGCATGATCACCGCGCAGCGGACAGTCCCGCTGCTGCGAATCATGGGCAGAGGCATGCCTCGACTTTGATCAAGAGCACCAGCTCAGCCAAGAAGGGCGAAGGACTGGCGCTGCTGGCAGCTCACATCAGGAGAAACCAGCCCGATCTCTCGCCGCTATGGCACCTCCTCCTTGCCGGCAGCCTCGGGCATCGAACTTCCATCAGACATGACCTGGAAGACATTGACGTTCTCGTGCGCCTGGGCACCTTCCGCAATGAGCACAGCCGTTCGATAGCGGCTATTCGCCGGGTGCTGGCTGATCTCCACGAGCAGGGCACCGGCATCGCTTGCCGCGTGAGCTACCCCCCGCAGCGAGGCCTTGTTCCTGGCCCCAGGCGGCTCCGCACCAGAGGAGTCGGCAAGCCGCTGATCGAGCAGATCAAGGCTCCGATGACTTCAACTCAGGCTCAGGCGATCAACGAGCGTCTAAGCGCGGAAGACGGTCCCCGTCGAAAGTTGCCGCCTAGGCCGTGAGTGCTTTCACATGGAGAACCCCGGAGAAGCAAGATCGCAGGCTGCTGCAGACTTTTACCTGTGCGGACGGCAAGCCTCCCAGTGGTCGCCCACTCTTCTGGGAGGAAGAGGTTCAGAAGTATTTCCGCCAGGAGGCTCTGGCGGATACGAACCGTTCAGCCCGCCTTGACCAGCGCTTTCGTATAGCCGAAGACCCCTCAGGGGTTGCTGCCGCCTATACCCATGCGCGACCGGAGAGCCTTCACCCAGACCTGCACCTTCCCGCAGGGCAAGCCTGCCGGTGCCTCCTCATGCTCGGGGTCGCCTTGCGGCACCGTTTCCAAGGCGGCAAGGTCGCTGACGAGGCGCTAGTCGATGCGCTCTACGACATCGTCGGGCGTGAGCCCGACAGTGAGTCTGTTGCCGTTTTGGCGCGCGTTGACCGCCGCAACGTTCCTAGCCAGACGTTGCTTCTCCGTTGGGGCTTTGAGGAAGTAATCCCAGGGACGGTCTCAGAACGACTCGGTTCGTGGCTACTGGTTGTGGAGCGCTGACCTCCGCGCCGGATGCAACAGGGCTGTTGCGCCACTAGCCCGAGCAAACCCCACTATTGGCCAGGCAGAACGTCGACCAACCACTTTGACTCGGGGTCGAAGCTACTGGCGGAAGAACCTATGGGATCGACGGAGCGGCCCACCGCGGCGCCCTCGCCGCCGGCGGAGCCACCGTCGCCGTCCTGGCCTGCGGCGTCGACCGGCCCTACCCCCGCGGCCACACCGCCCTGATCAACAGGATCGCGGAACAGGGGCTGGTGGTCGGGGAGTTGCCGCCCGGTGATCACCCGACCCCTAGCCGGTTCATCCTGCGGAACAGAGTGATCGCGGCGCTCACCCGGGGCACCGTCGTCGTGGAGGCCGCCTGCCGCAGCGGCTCGCTGGTCACCGCTCGGGCCGCCGCCCGCCTCGGGAGGTACACGATGGGCGTCCCCGGGCCCGTCACCAGCGGACTCTCCGCCGGAGTGCACGAGCTGCTGCGCGGCGAGGCCGTCCTGGTCACCGACGCCGCCGACGTCGTCGAACTCGTGGGCGACATCGGCGAGCTGGCCCCGCCCAGGAGAGGCCCCGTACTCCCGCGTGACCTGCTGGAACCGGCCGCCCGGGCCGTCCTCGCCGCCCTGCCCGGCAGCCGTGCGGCCCCCGTCGGGGAGATCGCGTGCGGCGCGCGCACCACGCCCGACGACGCGATCGCGAGGCTGTACGAACTCCGAGCACTTGGTTACGTCGAACGACACGGCGACGGCTGGAAGTTGACACGCCAGGCGATGATCTCGGCCCGGAGCCGTCACGGTCCGTGCTGACCGAGCGGGTTCGGCCGTCCGGGGGAATCCCCTACGCCCTTGGGATTTCCCGGAGTTGACCCCTTTGCCCGGTCACGCAGAGCGAGCTGCGGGGTGCGGTGGTGCGAGCAATGGAAGGGGCCCGCGCAGGGGTGGACCCTCACTGTTCGCACACCGCGACTCCTCGGTCACGCTACGCTCACGAAAGCCCCGGCGCAGACCGCGCCAACTCGACATCAGACCGACAGCTCACTCAGGTACGGCAGAACGGCACAAGGCGACGAATGCCCCAGCACACCTCCGGGTCCGACCGGGCGGCGATCCCCCCAGCCGTCCGCGACGGTGGCAGCGTGCGGCCGCCCGCTCCCTCGACGCTCGACGAGCTGTGGCGGTCGTACAAGGCGACGGGGGACGACCGGCTGCGGGAGCAGCTGATCCTGCACTACTCGCCGCTCGTCAAGTACGTGGCGGGCCGGGTGAGCGTCGGTCTGCCGCCCAATGTGGAGCAGGCCGACTTCGTCTCCTCGGGGGTGTTCGGGCTGATCGACGCGATCGAGAAGTTCGACATCGACCGGGAGATCAAGTTCGAGACGTACGCGATCACCCGGATCCGGGGCGCGATGATCGACGAGCTGCGGGCGCTGGACTGGATCCCGCGGTCCGTCCGGCAGAAGGCGCGGAACGTCGAGCGGGCCTACGCCACCCTGGAGGCGCGGCTACGGCGGACGCCGACGGAAGGGGAGGTCGCCACCGAGCTGGGCATGGAGGTCGACGAACTCCATGCCGTGTTCAGCCAGTTGTCGCTGGCCAACGTGGTCGCCCTGGAGGAGCTGCTGCATGTCGGCGGCGAGGGCGGGGATCGGCTCAGCCTCATGGACACGCTGGAGGACACCGCCGCCGACAATCCGGTGGAGGTGGCCGAGGACCGGGAGCTGCGGCGGTTCCTGGCGCGGGCGATCAACACGCTGCCCGAGCGGGAGAAGACCGTCGTCACGCTCTACTACTACGAGGGGCTCACCCTCGCCGAGATCGGCAACGTGCTCGGGGTCACCGAGAGCCGGGTCAGCCAGATCCACACCAAGTCGGTGCTGCAGCTGCGGGCCAAGCTGGCGAGCTTCGGGCGCTGACTCCTCCCTTCCGGGGTGGGTGGTCCGTAAAGTGGTTGACGTGCCAAGGATTCGAGCGGCCTCCGTGGCCGAGCACCGGTCGATGCAGCGAGCCGCCCTGCTGGACGCGGCTCGGTCCCTGCTGTCCGAAGGCGGGACGGAGGCGCTGACCTTCCCGGCCCTCGCCGAGCGGACGGGGCTTGCGCGGTCGTCCGTGTACGAGTACTTCCGCTCGCGGGCCGCTGTGGTCGAGGAGCTGTGCGAGGTCGACTTCCCCGTGTGGGCGGCGGAGGTCGCGTCGGCGATGGAGCGGGCGTCGTCGGCCGAGGGCAAGGTCGAGGCGTATGTGCGGCAGCAGCTGGCGCTGGTCGGGGACCGGCGGCACCGGGCTGTGGTGGCCATCTCGGCGAGTGAGCTGGACGCGGGGGCGCGGGAGAAGATCCGGGCCGCGCACGGGGGGCTGGTCGCGATGGTCGTCGAGGCGTTGGGGGAGATGGGGCACGGGCAGCCTCGGCTGGCGGCGATGTTGCTGCAGGGGGTTGTGGATGCGGCCGTGCGGCGGATCGAGCTGGGTGCCGCTGAGGATCCTTCCGTGGTGACGGACGCGGCGGTGGCCATGGCTCTGCGGGGTGTGAGGGGCTGACGTCGGCTGCGGCTGCGGCTGCGGCTGCGGCTGGGCGGGGGTGGGGTCGCTTGCCCGCGCTTGCGGGGTGCCGCTGCGCCCACCCGTGCCGCCCCTAGCGGCATGACTGCCCGCAGTTACGCAGGCGTGACGGCCGCTGCTGGGTGGGCGCCGCGCCGGCGGCATGACTGCCCGCAGTTACGCAGGTATGACTGCTCGCAGCTACGTAGGCAGCGGTACGCCGAGTACCGGCAGCAGTCTCGACGGCCCCCTCCGCAGAAGCCATGGCGGTAGCAAGGACAAGGGGTCCAGGTAGGTCTCGCCGCTGAGCAGGCCCCAGTGCACGCACGTGCCGGAGCAGTGCGACCCCGTTGCCTCGACCGTGCCCACCGCCTCACCCGCTCCCACCGCGTCCCCCTTCCGCACCGACGGGCTGACCGGCTCGTACGTCGTACGTAGGTCCGTCCCCGTCAGCTGGAGCGATACCACGCCACGCCCGGCCACGCGGCCCGCGAAGGTCACCCGGCCGGCCGCTACCGCTCGTACCGGGGCGCCGGGTGGTGCGGCCAGGTCGACGCCCCGGTGGCCGGGGCCGTACACCGTCGCCGGGGGCTGCCAGCCCCGTAGCACCAGTGGGCGGACGCCCACCGGCCAGGTGCGGGCGATGGCCGGAACCGGTGCCTCCCGGGCAGGTGGGGGCAGGGAGGCCCAGGCCGGGGGAGTCGGCGCCGTCGCCGCCGAGACCAGCAGCAAGACTGCCCACACGCCCACGCATCGCATCACTCGTCGCATGCGAGAACCCTCCCGCGCCCCCGCCGATCATGGCCGGGATCTGTGGACTACTCACCGGTTGTGGAGAGCGGCGTCACCCGGTGCCTCGTCGGTCCCGTACACTTCTTCTGGCGATCCGGGTCACCGGGTCGACTTCGCACGCCCCGACATCTGGTGATCACAAGCCGGTGTCAGCGCCTCTCGGTCCTTGTGGCACGGCGCAGGTGGGCGTCAGGCGCGGGAGCCGTCCGGCATCCGCGGCACAACCGAGGACTTCAAGGAGATACGGCCATGGCCGTCGTCACGATGCGGGAGCTGCTGGAGAGCGGCGTCCACTTCGGTCACCAGACCCGTCGCTGGAACCCGAAGATGAAGCGCTTCATCTTCACCGAGCGCAACGGCATCTACATCATCGACCTGCTCCAGTCGCTGTCGTACATCGACCGCGCCTACGAGTTCGTCAAGGAGACCGTCGCCCACGGCGGCACGGTCATGTTCGTCGGCACGAAGAAGCAGGCGCAGGAGGCCATCGCCGAGCAGGCCACCCGCGTCGGCATGCCCTTCGTCAACCAGCGCTGGCTGGGCGGCATGCTCACCAACTTCTCGACCGTCTACAAGCGTCTGCAGCGCCTCAAGGAGCTCGAGCAGATCGACTTCGAGGACGTCGCGGCCTCCGGTCTGACCAAGAAGGAGCTCCTGGTCCTCTCCCGCGAGAAGGCCAAGCTGGAGAAGACCCTCGGTGGTATCCGCGAGATGCAGAAGGTGCCCAGCGCCGTCTGGATCGTGGACACCAAGAAGGAGCACATCGCGGTCGGTGAGGCCCGGAAGCTCAACATCCCGGTCGTCGCCATCCTCGACACCAACTGCGACCCCGACGAGGTCGACTACAAGATCCCGGGCAACGACGACGCGATCCGCTCCGTCACCCTGCTCACCCGTGTGATCGCCGACGCCGTCGCCGAGGGCCTCATCGCCCGTTCCGGCGTCGCCACCGGCGACAAGGGCGAGAAGGCCGCGGGCGAGCCGCTCGCCGAGTGGGAGCGCGACCTGCTCGAGGGTGAGAAGAAGGACGAGGCTCCGGCCGCCGAGGCTCCGGCCGCCGAGGCTCCGGCCGAGGCTGCTCCGGCCGCCGAGGCCGCTCCCGCCGAGGCCCCCGCGGCCGAGGCCGAGACGGCCACCGAGGGCGAGCAGGCCTGACGTCAGCGTTGACGGCGGGGGCGGCGACATGAAGTCCGCCCCCGCTGTTCACCCGTAGGTCGGCGCGCCGTCCGCGATCCACGTTCACATGTGGACCGCAGACCGTACCGATCTCCGATCTCCCAAGACTTCGAGAAAGACTCACAGACTCATGGCGAACTACACCGCCGCCGACGTCAAGAAGCTCCGTGAGCTGACCGGCGCCGGCATGATGGACTGCAAGAAGGCGCTGGACGAGGCCGAGGGCAACGTCGAGAAGGCCGTCGAGGCGCTGCGTATCAAGGGCCAGAAGGGCGTCGCCAAGCGCGAGGGCCGCTCCGCCGAGAACGGCGCCGTGGTCTCCATCATCGCCGACGACAACTCCTCCGGTGTCCTGGTCGAGCTGAAGTGCGAGACGGACTTCGTCGCCAAGGGCGAGAAGTTCCAGGCCGTCGCCACGGCGATCGCCGAGCACGTCGCCAAGAGCTCCCCGGCCGACCTCGAGGCCCTGCTCGCCTCCGAGATCGAGGCCGGCAAGACCGTCCAGGCGTTCGTGGACGAGGCCAACGCCAACCTCGGCGAGAAGATCGTCCTGGACCGCTTCGCGCAGTTCGCCGACGGCTTCGTGCTGGCCTACATGCACCGCACGATGCCCGACCTGCCCCCGCAGATCGGTGTCCTCGTCGAGCTGGACAAGCCGAACGCCGAGGTCGCCAAGGGCATCGCCCAGCACATCGCCGCCTTCGCGCCGAAGTACCTCTCCAAGGACGACGTGCCGGCCGAGGTCGTCGAGACCGAGCGCCGAGTCGCCGAGGAGACCACCCGCGCCGAGGGCAAGCCCGAGGCCGCGATCGCCAAGATCGTCGAGGGTCGCGTCAACGGCTTCTTCAAGGACGCCACGCTGCTCGGCCAGCCCTACGCGCTGGACAACAAGAAGTCGGTCCAGAAGGTGCTGGACGAGGCCGGTGTCACCCTGAAGCGCTTCACGCGCATCAAGGTCGGCATCTGAGTCCGTACCGCGATCGACGCGCGACCCGAGGAGAATTCTCGATAGGGTCGACAGCAGTCGTCCGCGCACACCGCCACACCCAGGCACGTGGCGGACGGCAGCAGATCTGACGAGGAGGCCATTGCCGCGCATGGGAGCGAAAAGCGACCCCACCGGCAATGGCCTTCTTCGTATGTGCAACACGTGAAAGAGGCGGGATCTCCATGACCACCAAGGCCCAGAAGAGCGACGACGGCAAAGTACGCGGCCGGTTTCTGCTGAAGCTGTCCGGAGAGGCCTTCTCCGGTGGCGGGGGCCTGGGCGTGGACCCGGACGTGGTGCACAAGATCGCCCGCGAGATCGCGGCCGTCGTCCGGGACGGCGCCGAGATCGCGGTCGTCATCGGCGGCGGCAACTTCTTCCGGGGCGCCGAACTCCAGCAGCGCGGCATGGACCGCGCCCGCTCCGACTACATGGGCATGCTCGGCACCGTGATGAACTGCCTCGCCCTCCAGGACTTCCTGGAGAAGGAGGGCATCGACAGCCGGGTGCAGACCGCCATCACCATGGGCCAGGTCGCCGAGCCGTACATCCCGCTGCGCGCCGTGCGCCACCTGGAGAAGGGCCGCGTGGTCATCTTCGGCGCCGGTATGGGCATGCCGTACTTCTCCACCGACACCACCGCCGCCCAGCGTGCCCTGGAGATCGACGCCGAGGCGCTGCTCATGGGCAAGAACGGCGTGGACGGGGTCTACGACTCCGACCCCAAGACCAACCCCGACGCCGTCAAGTTCGACGCCCTCGGCTACGGCGAGGTCATCACCCGCGACCTCAAGGTCGCCGACGCCACCGCGATCACGCTGTGCCGCGACAACAAGCTGCCGATCCTCGTGTTCGAGCTGCTGGCGGAGGGCAATATCGCGCGGGCCGTCAAGGGTGAGAAGATCGGCACGCTGGTGGGTGACCAGGACAGCCGGGCCTGACCGGCACCCCCGTCACCCGGGATACGCCACCTGTCCGGGGGACGGACGGGACGCACCCTGGCCGGGGGATGGACAATGTCCTGCCGGTCGGGAACCGTGCAGGAAGAAGACGCGACGCAGCCGGCCGCCGCTCCGACGAGGAACCGCAGCCGGGCCTTACTCAAGACACGCAGGAGCAAGTGGTGATCGAAGAGACCCTCCTCGAGGCCGAGGAGAAGATGGAGAAGGCCGTCGTGGTCGCCAAGGAGGACTTCGCCGCGATCCGCACCGGCCGTGCGCACCCGGCGATGTTCAACAAGATCGTGGCCGACTACTACGGTGCGCTGACGCCGATCAACCAGCTGGCCTCGTTCTCCGTACCGGAGCCGCGCATGGCGGTCGTGACCCCGTTCGACAAGAGCGCCCTGCGCAACATCGAGCAGGCGATCCGCGACTCCGACCTGGGCGTCAACCCGAGCAACGACGGCAACATCATCCGTGTGGTGTTCCCGGAGCTCACCGAGGAGCGTCGTCGCGACTACATCAAGGTCGCCAAGGCCAAGGCCGAGGACTCCCGGGTCTCCATCCGCTCCGTGCGCCGCAAGGCCAAGGACGCCCTCGACAAGGCGGTCAAGGACGGCGACATCGGCGAGGACGAGGGCCGCCGTGCGGAGAAGGAGCTGGACGACACCACCCACAAGTACGTGGCCCAGGTGGACGAGCTCCTGAAGCACAAGGAAGCGGAGCTGCTCGAAGTCTGATGAGCGACTCTTCCTGGGGGGCACCGCCGCCGGCGGGGCAGGCCGGGTACTGGGGGCCCACCGAGGGTGGGCCTGTCCAGGGCGCTGCCCCGGCGGGTCCCGCGTACGATGCGCCTGAGGCGCAGCACACTCGCCCCATGCCCATCGTGCCCGACGTACCCGCGTATGGCGGAGACCAGGACGACGACCGGGGGGCCGCTCGGCTGGGCGGCCCCTTGTTCCGAGACGAGACGTTCCAAGGCGACACGTTCCACAACGGCACGTTCCACAACGACACCTTCCGCAACGACGCGTTCCCCGACGACACGTTCCGAGCCGACACGCAGAATCCGGAGCCCATGCCCGACGCCCCGCAGCCGGCGCCAGCGCCGCAGAAGAAGAGCGCGGGCCGTGACCTGAGCGCGGCCATAGGGGTCGGCGTCGGGCTCGGTGTGGTGATCATCGCGTCCTTGTTCATCTACAAGGCCGTGTTCGTCGGTGTGGTCGCGGTCGCCGTGGTCGTGGGTCTGTGGGAGCTGACCAGCAGGCTGCAGGAGCGCAAGGCCATCAAGGCGCCGCTCGTGCCGCTCGCGGTCGGCGGTGCGGCGATGGTGGTCGCCGGGTATGTGCGGGGTGCCGAGGGCGCCTGGGTCGCCATGGCCCTGACGGCGCTGGCCGTCCTGGTCTGGCGCATGACCGAACCGCCGGAGGGCTATCTCAAGGACGTCACGGCCGGCGTCTTCGCGGCGTTCTACGTGCCGTTCCTGGCGACGTTCGTCGCCATGATGCTCACCGCCGACGACGGCCCCTGGCGCGTCCTCACCTTCCTGCTCCTGACGGTCGTCAGCGACACCGGTGCGTACGCCGTCGGCTGGCGCTTCGGCAAGCACAAGCTCGCCCCGCGCATCAGCCCCGGCAAGACCCGCGAGGGTCTGCTCGGCGCGGTGCTGTTCGCGATGGTCGCGGGCGCGCTGTGCATGCAGTTCCTGATCGACGACGGCAGCTGGTGGCAGGGCCTGCTGCTGGGCCTCGCGGTCGCGGCCAGCGCCACCCTGGGCGACCTCGGCGAGTCCATGATCAAGCGCGACCTGGGCATCAAGGACATGGGCACCTTGCTTCCCGGGCACGGCGGCATCATGGACCGGCTGGACTCGCTGCTGCCTACGGCTCCGGTGGTGTGGCTCCTCCTGGTGATTTTCGTCGGGAGCGGCTGATCCGCGCTACGACTTCCGGGCCTCGTCCTGAACACAGGGCGGGGCCCGTTGTCGTACCCGGCGGGGGCCCGTTCGGTCTCGGCCGCCTAGCCGTCTGAATCCTCGGCGTCGTCGGAGTCGTCGGCGTCCCAGTCCGGCAGTGGCCGGCCCGTGGTCGAGGTGATCTCCAGGACCGTGCAGCCCATGAGGCGTACGGCGGCGAAGAGGCGGTCGCGGGCCTGCGTGCGGGCTTCGGGCGGGAAGGAGACGCGGATCTGGTGGGGGTGGGAGCGGTCGTAGGTGAGGTGCCAGTCGGTGTCGACGGTCGCGAAGTGGTCCTGGCCGTGGACACCGTCCTCGTCCTGCCACGATCCCCGGTCCGCGGTCGGCGCCAGCACGTCCCGGAGTATGCGCAGCCGCTCGGCGTACGGCCGGGGGCCCTCGGACAGGCGCAGGCACCGGTGCAGCCGGGGCCGGAAGGCGCTGAACCAGGGCGCCAGGTCCGGCTCCATGTCGGCCAGGACCGCGGAGCGCATCCGTCCCGTCACCCACCCCTCGACGAACCCGGCCGCACCCGGTGCGAACTCCTCCTGCTGCCGGATGCCCCGGCCCCGGACCACCACCGGCCACTCCTCGGGGTCCCCGTCGGTACGCCAGCACAGCCGGTCGGCGTCCATCGTGGTGCCCCAGACCAGCAGGCCGTCGTGCCACTCCAGGCCGTTGTGCGGGCTCGTGCCGAAGGGCGTGCGCAGGTACAGGTGGTCGCAGAACTCACCCCACCCGTACGTCTTCACCAGCAGCCTGTAGTCACCGGGCAGCCGCACCCCGAGCCGTGCCTCCACCTCGGCCCAGTCCCCACGGGCGTCGACCGGGTCGGCCGGCGGTGGCACGGCCCGGACCAGGGAGTCCAGGCCCGTCACGGCAGATCGACCCGGCGTAGCGCCGTCGCGGCGGGCTCACCGGTACGGCGGGCGTACGCCATCCGCTCGCGCACCTCGCGCAGTGTGCGCGGCCGGTAGCCCGGGCCGCCGCAGCAGCCCTTGTGGAAACCGGCGCCCGCGTTCAGCAGGACGGTGAGCGTCCGCCAGGCGGCTCTGTCCCGCTTCGGGGGCGCCGCGAAGGCCGAGCCCGCGTACGTCAGCGCACCCGCGCAGTGCGGGCAGGTCCGCTCCCGCCACGGGTCGTAGCACTGCTTGTACGAGACCCGGCAGGACAGACAGACGTACGACGTCTTGGCGGCAGGCATGCGGCCAGACTAGGGAGGCCCGGGAGCCCGGCCAAGCGGGTTTCCGGCACCCGGCCCCGAGGACGGTCCGTCAACGCCAGACCTGGATCCGGACCGAGAAGGCGCCGGACCCGTTTCCGGGCGTGTCGTCGTTGATGCGCAAGGCCAGGCGCGTCTCTCCCGGGCCGAGGCTCTCGTTCTGATAGGTGCGCCTGAGGGAGGAGCCGACGAAGAAGTAGCCGTCCTCCGCCGTCTTCCCGAGCAGGCTGAACGGAGCCGCTCCCGGAAGGGGGCTGTCGTTGCCGGCGCTCCATCCGGTCCACCCGTTGGGACCGTTCTCGCCGGTGAACCACACACCGGCCCAGATACTGCCGCTGGCACTGATGTCGACCCAGTCGCCGTTCCTGAAGTTCACGTTGGTGTCGACGTCGGTGTTCCATTCCGCGACGGGTGATGTACTTGTCCACGATGACAGGCATTTACCCTCAGTTCTTTGGTCGCGTCATCTTTCCCGGATACCTCTGGGAATTCACCTTCCAGCTTGGTGCCGGCTGATCGCAACGCCTGAACTGTCGTATATTTTCTGGCCGGGTGATTTATGGCTACGCCCGTCGCCGTGTCATGGTCCGCCGACGTGAGGGGGCTGATTACGGTCGACGCGGAATAGCCTCTGGGGCACGCCGAACACGAATTGCCTCAACCCCCTCAGATGGCACACTGTTGCCACATGTTCGCTCAGGCGTTGGGGCGCTTTCCGTGGTTGGCCTTCTTCTTCTTGCGGCCGCGTCGCTTGTTCCCTCGCTTGGCCATGGTCTACATCTCCCTAATTCGGAACTTTCCATTCTCCGGCCAGTCTAGATTCGGCCCGGGACGTCGGCATCAGCTGCGGGCACACGCTCACTGCCTCGGCAGGGACCCACATCACCGGAACCGGTGTTATCAAGGGTGTATGGAAGTATTTTCCGGGCGCCCTCGGGGTCCGGAACGTCATCCGCCCGTCGGGGGCTCGCGCGCACGTCGCGCCTCCCTGCTGGACCTGCGCAGTGCGGCCGGTCAGGTGTTCCTTCTCCAGGTCGTGATCGTGGTCCTGCTGGTCGTGGCCGCGGTGGGGGCCATGGTGCTCCAGGCGGCAAGTGCCGCCTTGCAGCAGGGGCGTAGGGAGTCGATCGTCGCGGCGCAGTCGTTCGCGAGTGCTCCTGGCGTGGCCGAGGCGCTGCAGAGCCCGGATCCGACGGCGGTGCTCCAGCCTCGGGCCGAGGAGGCGCGGAAGCGCGCGGGCGTGGACTTCGTCATCGCCATGAACACGGACGGGATTCGCTATACGTATCCCTACCCGCGGGAGATCGGGAAGAAGTTCGTCGGCACCATCGAACCGGCGCTGAAGGGCCGTACCGTCGTCGAGCAGGCCGGCGGGCCGCCTCTGCCCGCGGGCAAGGGGACGGACGTGCAGGCGGTGGTCCCGGTGACCGACTCGCACGGCAAGGTGGTCGGCCTGGTCTCCGCCGGAATCACGGTCAGGAACGTGGCGGGACTGTGGGTGCCGGAGCTGCAGATCATCCTGGGCAGCGGCGCGGCCGCGCTGGTGCTGGCCGTGACGGGAACGTCGCTGGTGTCCCGGCGGCTGCGGCGGCAGACGTTCGGCCTGGCACCGGAGGAGCTGGCGGAGCAGTACGAGCACCACGACGCGGTCCTGCACGCGGTGCGGGAGGGAGTGCTGATCACCAGCGCCGACGGACGACTGCTGCTGGCCAACGACGAGGCGACAAGGCTGCTCGGGCTGCCGGCGAAGGTGCGGGGGCGTCCGGTGGGGGAGCTGGGGCTGCCGGAGCCGATCATGCGTCTGCTGTCGTCGTCGGAGGAGGTCACCGATGAGGTGCGGCTCGTGGGGGACCGGATGCTCGCGGTGAACAAGCGGCCGACGTACCCGCGGGCCGGCCGGCCGGGCAGCGTGGTGACCCTGCGGGACACCACGGAGCTGGCGGCGGTCTCGGGACGGGCCGACGTCGCGCGGGAGCGGCTGAAGCTGCTGTACAAGGCGGGGGTGGGGATCGGGACCACGCTGGATGTGGGGCGTACGGCCCAGGAGCTGGCCGACGTGGCGGTGCCGCAGTTCGCCGACCTCGTGACGGTGGATCTGCTCGAAGCGGTGCTGCGGGGGTGGGAGCCCACCGCGGAGGGCTGGCGGCATCTGCGCCGGGCGGCGATCGGCGGCGACCGGCGGATGATTCCGGTGTATCCGCTGGGCCAGATGATCTCGTTCTCGCGCCTGACGCCGCAGATGCGGGCGCTCCAGGAGCAGCGGGTGATGCTCGAGGCGGACCTGCGGCAGGCACAGGGCTGGCGGGAACAGGATCCGGAGCGTGCCAGGAGGGCCCTGGAGTCCGGGCTGTGTTCGCTGGTGGCCGTGCCGCTGCGGGCGCGGAACGTATCGCTGGGCGTGGCGAACTTCTACCGGACGGCGGATTCCCCGGAGTTCGAGCCGGACGATCTCACCTTCGCGGAGGAACTGGCCGCGCGGGCGGCGGTGGCCATCGACAACGCCAGAAGGTTCACCCGGGAGCACGCGATGGCGGTGACGTTGCAGCGCAGCCTGCTGCCGCGGAGGCAACCGGAGCAGGACGCGCTGGAGGTGGCCTGGCGGTATCTGCCCGGGGAGGCGGGGGTGGGCGGGGACTGGTTCGACGTCATCCCGCTTCCGGGCGTCCGTGTGGCTCTGGTGATGGGTGACGTCGTCGGTCACGGGCTGCACGCGGCGGCGACGATGGGCCGGCTGCGCACCGCCGTGCACAACTTCTCCACCCTGGACCTGCCGGTGGACGAGGTGCTCGGGAACCTGGACGACCTGGTCGTGCGCATGGACAACGAGGAGCACACGGGGGACGCCGGAGAGGGCCACGAGGGGGAAGGCGTGACCGGAGCGACCTGCCTCTACGCGGTCTACGACCCGGTGACGGAGGTCTGCACGATGGCCCGTGCGGGGCATCCGGAACCGGTGGTGGTGCACCCGGACGGGACGGTCACCTGTGCTGACGTGCCGGCCTCGGCGCCGCTCGGCCTGGGCGGCTACCCCTTCGAGACCGCGGAACTGTCCCTGCCGGAGGGTTCGCAACTGGTGCTGTACACCGACGGCCTCGTGGAGGACCGTACCCACGACATCGACGTCGGGATGGAGCGACTGCGCCGGGCGTTGGGTGGGTCCGGGGGCCGCACGCCGGAGGAGACGTGTCAGGCGGTGATCGACTCGTTGAAGCCGTCGCACTCCTCCGACGACATCGCGCTGTTGACGGCACGTACCCGGAGGTTCCCGCGCTCGGATGTGGTCATGTGGGACGTGCCGCCGGACCCGGCGGTGGTTCCCTCGGTGCGGGCGCGCTGCCGGGAGACGTTGCTGGAGTGGGGGCTGGAGGAGACCGCATTCGCCACGGAGCTGATCGTCAGCGAGTTGGTCACGAACGCGATCCGGTACGGCTCGCCGCCGGTCCGCGTACGGCTGCTCCACGGACGCTGTCTGATCTGCGAGGTGTCGGACGGAAGCGGCACCTCGCCGCGCATGCGGCGGGCGGCGACCACCGACGAAGGCGGGCGGGGGCTGTTCCTGGTGGCGCAGTTCGCCCAGCGATGGGGGACGCGGTACACCACTCACGGCAAGGTCATCTGGACGGAGCAGCTTCTTGACGAGGGCGCATCCGCCGCCTTGGGCCTCGCCCCGGTCGACTTTCTTCTCGACCAGTTCGATGATCCTGACCTGTGAGTCGGCGTTGAGCACAGGTGGACGCCCCCCAGTGCACGGCTCGCGCCGCAAGTCACCCAATTGGATCTGCGACACTGGTACAGCCATGCCTAAGCCCGGAGAACTCACTTTCGTCGCCCCGCGCGGAGCCAAGAAGCCGCCGCGGCACCTTGCCGATCTCACGCCTGCCCAGCGCAAGGACGCGGTGGCCGAGATCGGGGAGAAGCCGTTTCGTGCCAAGCAGCTCTCGCAGCACTACTTCGCGCGGTACGCGCACGACCCCGAGCAGTGGACCGACATCCCGGCCGGCTCGCGGGACAGACTGCGCGAGGCGCTGTTCCCGGAGCTGATGACCGTCGTGCGGCATCTGTCGACCGACCAGGGGGACACGCGCAAGACGCTGTGGCGGCTGTTCGACGGCACGCTCGTGGAGTCGGTGCTGATGCGGTACCCGGACCGGGTGACCATGTGCATCAGCTCGCAGGCCGGGTGCGGGATGAACTGTCCCTTCTGTGCCACCGGGCAGGCGGGGCTCGACCGGAATCTGTCGACCGCCGAGATCGTCCATCAGATCGTCGACGGGATGCGGGCGCTGCGGGACGGTGAGGTCCCCGGTGGGCCGGCTCGGCTGTCCAACATCGTCTTCATGGGGATGGGCGAGCCGCTCGCCAACTACAACCGGGTCGTCGGAGCCATCCGCGCGCTCACCGATCCCGCGCCGGACGGGCTCGGGCTCTCGCAGCGCGGGATCACCGTGTCGACGGTCGGGCTCGTGCCCGCCATCCACCGGTTCGCCGACGAGGGCTTCAAGTGCCGGCTCGCGATCTCCCTGCACGCCCCCGACGACGAGCTGCGCGACACCCTCGTCCCCGTGAACACGCGCTGGAAGGTGCGTGAGGTGCTGGACGCCGGGTTCGAGTACGTCGAGAAGTCCGGGCGCCGGCTGTCGATCGAGTACGCGCTCATCCGCGACATCAACGACCAGGCCTGGCGCGGTGACCGGCTCGGACGGCTGCTCAAGGGCAAGCCCGTGCACGTCAATCTCATCCCGCTGAACCCGACGCCGGGGTCCAAGTGGACCGCCTCGCGGCCGGAAGACGAGAAGGCGTTCGTCGAGGCGATCGCCGCCCATGGGGTGCCGGTCACCATCCGGGATACGCGGGGGCAGGAGATCGACGGGGCTTGTGGTCAGCTCGCGGCCACCGAGCGGTAATCTGGCCACGTCAATCACATCTTCATATTCCGACAGGGGAGCGCCACAGCGCTGAGAGTGCGGCAAGCGGGCCGCAGACCCTCTGAACCTCGCCCAGGTCATTCTGGGTAGGAAGTTCGGTCACCACTCATGCTGTTGCGCCCTGCCCGGATCCTTCCCCGAAGGACCGGGCGGGGCCGCGTTCTTCCTGGCCAACCCCAGGAGGACACTCACGTGCACACCAAGACCCTCGTGGCCACGGCGGTCGGCCTCGGCCTGCTCACCTTGTCCGCGTGCGGATCGACGGACACCAAGGGCTCCGCGGACTCCAAGACCGTCACCCTCGTCAGCCACGACTCGTGGGCCGTCTCGAAGAACGTGCTCAAGGACTTCGAGAAGCAGTCCGGGTACAAGGTCAGGGTCCTGAAGGGCGGCGACGCGGGCCAGGCCGTCAACAAGGCGATCCTGACCAAGGACAACCCGCAGGGCGACGTCTTCTTCGGCGTCGACAACACGCTGCTGTCCCGGGCCCTCGACAACGGTCTCTTCCAGCCGTACGAGGCGAAGGGCCTCGGCACCGTCGGCGCCGCCTACCAGCTCGACCAGGACAAGCACCGGGTCACGCCCATCGACTACGGCGACATCTGCGTCAACTACGACAAGGCGTACTTCGGCGAGCACAAGCTGACCCCGCCGCAGACCTTCGCCGACCTGGCCAAGCCCGCGTACAAGAACCTCCTCGTCACCGAGAACGCGGCCACCTCCTCGCCCGGCCTCGGCTTCTTGCTCGGCAGCGCCGCGCAGTACGGGGATGGGGGCACCTCCCGCTCGAGCGAAGCCGAGAGTGGGGGAGGCTGGCAGGGCTACTGGCAGAAGCTCAAGGCCAACGGCGTCAAGGTCGTCGACGGCTGGGAGCAGGCCTACTACCAGGAGTTCTCCGGGTCGTCGGAGGGCAAGAAGGCGGGCGGTGACCGGCCGCTCGTCGTGTCGTACGCCTCCTCCCCGCCCGCCGAGGTGATCTACGCCAAGAAGCGGCCCAGCACCGCTCCGACCGGTGTGGCCACCGGCACCTGCTTCCGGCAGATCGAGTTCGCCGGGCTGCTGAGCAACGCGAAGAACACCAAGGGCGGCAAGGCGTTCATCGACTTCCTGCTCTCCAAGGAGTTCCAGCAGGACATGCCGCTGAACATGTTCGTGTACCCGGTGGTCAAGGGCGCCGCGGTGCCCGCCGACTTCACCAAGTACGGGCCGGCCGCCAAGGATCCCGAGACCATGGCCCCCGCCAAGATCGCCGCCAACCGCGACCAGTGGGTCAAGTCGTGGACGTCACTCGTACTGAAGTAGCCACGAGGCGGACGCGCGGGAGCGCGGCGCGGCTGGGGCTCATGGCCCTGCCCGTCGCGTTCTTCGCCGTCTTCTTCGCCTGGCCCGTGGCCGCGATCGTCGCGCGCGGGCTGAAGGTGGACGGCGTCTGGCAGTTCGGGCGGATGGCGGACGTCGTCACCCAGCCCGACATCCGGCACGTGCTGTGGTTCACCACCTGGCAGGCGCTCGCCTCCACCGCGCTCACCCTGCTGCTCGCCCTGCCCGCCGCCTACGTCTTCGCCCGCCTGGACTTCCCCGGCAGACAGCTGCTGCGAGCCGTCGTCACGGTCCCCTTCGTGCTGCCGACCGTCGTCGTCGGTACCGCGTTCCTCGCGCTCGTCGGCCGTGGCGGGCTCCTCGACGACCTGTGGGGCGTACGGCTCGACACCACCGTGTGGGCGATCCTGCTGGCGCACGTCTTCTTCAACTACGCGGTCGTCGTCCGCACGGTCGGCGGCCTGTGGGCCCAGCTCGACCCCCGGCAGGAGCAGGCCGCCCGGATGCTCGGCGCGTCCGCGCTGCGGGCCTGGCGGAAGGTGACGCTCCCCGCCCTCGCACCCGCCGTGGCCGCCGCCGCGCTGATGGTGTTCCTGTTCACCTTCACTTCCTTCGGCGTGGTGCAGATCCTCGGCGGGCCCACCTTCTCCACCCTCGAAGTGGAGATCTACCGCCAGACCTCAGAGGTCTTCGACCTGTCCACGGCCGCCGTCCTCACCCTCGTCCAGTTCGTCGCGGTGGGCGCGATCCTCGCCGTGCACGCCTGGACGGTACGGCGGCGGGAGACCGCCCTGCGACTCGTCGACCCGAAGGTTACCGCCCGCCGGCCGCGCGGTGCCGGGCAGTGGGCGCTGCTCGCCGGGGTCCTGGTCACCATCGCCCTGCTGCTGGTCCTGCCGCTCGCCGTGCTCGTACGGCGCTCCCTCGACGCGCCGGGCTTCGGCTACTACCGCGCCCTGACCGACGCCGACGGCGGCACCTTCCTCGTCGCGCCGCTGCACGCCGTGTGGACCTCCCTGGAGTACGCCGTCGCCGCCACGGCCATCGCCGTGCTGATCGGAGGCCTCGCCGCCGCGGCGCTGGCCCGCCGGGACGCGGGCCGGCTGATGCGCGGCTTCGACGCGCTGCTGATGCTGCCGCTCGGCGTCTCCGCGGTGACGGTCGGCTTCGGCTTCCTCATCTCGCTGGACAAGCCCCCGCTGGATCTCAGGCAGTCCTGGATTCTCGTCCCGCTCGCCCAGGCGCTGGTGGGCGCCCCCTTCGTCGTACGGACCATGCTGCCCGTGCTGCGGGCGGTGGACGGACGGCTCAGGGAGGCGGCGGCCGTGCTCGGGGCCTCGCCCTGGCGGGTGTGGCGGGAGGTCGACCTCCCGCTGGTGCGGCGGGCGCTGCTGATCGCGGCCGGGTTCGCGTTCGCCGTGTCCCTAGGGGAGTTCGGAGCGACCGTGTTCATCGCCCGGCCGGACAACCCGACGCTCCCGGTCGCCGTGGCCCGGCTGCTGAGCCGGCCCGGGGACCTCAACTACGGGCAGGCGATGGCCCTGTCGACGATTCTGATGGTGGTCTGCGCGGCCGCGCTGCTGGTCCTGGAGCGGCTGCGCACCGACCGGACGGGGGAGTTCTGATGCTGCTGAGCCTCGCGGCCGCGACCGTGCGCTTCGGCGGACGGCCGGTGCTCGACGCGGTCGACCTCGACGTCGCCGAGCACGAGGTGGTGTGCGTGCTCGGGCCCAGCGGCAGCGGAAAGTCGACGCTGCTCAGGGCGGTGGCCGGGCTGCAGCCCCTGGACGCCGGGCGGGTGCTGCTCGACGGCCGGGACCAGGCGGGCGTGCCCGCGCACCGGCGGGGCGTCGGGCTGATGTTCCAGGACCACCAGCTCTTCCCGCAGCGGGACGTCGGCGGCAACGTGGCCTTCGGGCTGCGCATGCACGGCGTGCCGAAGGGTGGACGGGACGCGGAGGTCGGGCAGTTGCTGGAGCTGGTCGGGCTGCCGGGCGCCGCCGGGCGGGCCGTCGCCGGGCTGTCCGGCGGCGAGCAGCAGCGGGTGGCCCTCGCCCGGGCGCTCGCACCCCGGCCCCGGCTGCTCATGCTGGACGAACCCCTCGGCCAGCTCGACCGCTCGCTGCGCGAACGGCTGGTGGTCGAACTCCGGGAACTGTTCGGCCGGTTGGGTACGACCGTGCTCGCGGTCACCCACGACCAGGGCGAGGCCTTCGCACTGGCCGACCGGGTGGTGGTGATGCGGGACGGGCGGATCGCCCAGTCGGGGACGCCGCTGGAGGTCTGGCAGCGGCCCGCCGACGAGTTCGTGGCGCGCTTCCTCGGCTTCGACAACGTGGTCCCGGCGACCGTCGCCGACACGGCGGCGGACACCCCGTGGGGCAAGCTGCCCGTGCCCGACGGCTCGCCCCAGGGCAGCCGCCCGCTGCTGGTCCGGCCCGCCGGGGTCCGGCTCGTCGCGGCCGACGAGGGCCTGCCGTGCACGGTGACCGCCCGCACCTTCAAGGGCACCCATGTGACCGTCCACCTCCGGCCCCGGGACGGCGGCCCGCGCCTGGAGGCGGCCTGCGCACTCCGGGACGCGCCGGAGGCCGGGGCGGAGGTGGGAGTCGGGTTCGACGTGGCCGAAATCGTCGTGCTCGGCTGATCACCCCGCCCCTAGGGTGAGGGCATGACTTTGCTCGCCCATGACCGTTACTGCGACGAAATCGCCCTTCAGGTAGGGCAGTTGAGGGCCGTGCTGACCTCCGGCACGGACCTCGCCACCACCGTGCCGACCTGCCCGGACTGGTCGCTGGAGGACCTCGTACGCCATATGGGTGGCGCCCTGCGCTGGGTGGACACCCTGGTGCGCAGCCGGGCGCAGGAGAACATCCCGCAGGAGGAGATCCCGCTCGGTGCCGGACCCGAGGAGCGGGGTGACGCGGCGGCCCTGGACAAGTGGCTGGCGGAGACCGGCGAGCTGGTCGTGGCGGCGCTGCGCGAGGCCGGGCCCGACACCACGGTCTGGGCGTGGGCCGGGAGCCTCGACTCGGGCTTCTGGGCCCGGCGCATGACGCACGAGATCACCGTGCACCGCGCCGACGCCGCGCTCACGGCCGGGCTGCCCTACGAGGTCGCGCCCGACATCGCCGCCGACGCCCTGGACGAGTGGCTGCAGCTCGTGGAGTGGGTGCAGCGGAACGCGGCGCTCCCGGCGGCCGGGGAGCTGCGTGGAGACGGACGCAGCATCCACCTGCACGCCACCGACACCGCCCCGGCCCTGAACGCCGAGTGGCTCGTCGAGCTGGGGGAGGAGGGCGTGAGCTGGCGCCGGGGCCACGAGAAGGCCACGGTCGCCCTGCGCGGCCCGCTCACCCCGGTGATGCTCGCCTTCTTCCGGCGGCTGCCGCTGGACACCCCCGGCCTGCAGGTGCTGGGCGAGCGCGAGGTGCTGGAGTTCTGGCTGGAGCGGACCAGCTTCGGCTGAAGGCCGAAGGCCGAGTGCTGAAAGCCGAGTGCTGAAAGCCGAGAACGCCGAACACGACCGCGGCCCGTCCCCCGGGGATACGGGGACGGGCCGCAGCGATGTGCGAAGTGAGGCGTCAGCGGCTGCTGTTCGCCCCACGGCGGCGCATGCCGAAGTAGACCGCGCCACCGCCGGCGACGACGAGGGCGCCCGCGACACCGGCGATCAGACCGGTGTTGGAGTTGGCACCGGTCTCGGCGAGGTTGCCGTCACCGGCAGCCGGGGACGGCGCGTTGCTCGGCGTGGTCGCCGGGGCGGAGCTGCTCTCGGAGGCCGACGGAGTCGGGGTGGAGGTGGACGCCGACGGCTTCGGCGTCGGGGTGGCCGGCGGAGTCGGAGTCTGGGACTCCTCCTTCTTGCAGGCCGTCGACGGGGTCACCAGGTCGGGCTTGACGTCCTCGTCGACCAGGTTGCCGGCCTTGACGTGGACGCGGTAGGTGGCGTTGGGCTTCCAGTCCTCCTGGAAGGTCACCGTGGTGCCCTGGGCGGAGCCCTTGACGTCCTGCGGCTCACCGACCTGCTTCTCGACACCGGCGGCGTTCTTCGAGAAGACGGTGATGGTGGCCGGGGTGCCGGAGCCGTCCTTGTCGGTGACGACGATGACACCCTTGTTGCCGTCGCACTGGGCTTCGGCGGAGAACTCACTGATGTTGCAGGCGAGCGCCTGGCCGGCGACACCGAGGGCCAGTGCGGCGGAGGCGGAGGCGACACCCAGGACGCGCACGGAACGGCGTGCGTTGCGGCGGGTTATGGACAACGTTTGTCCTTTACAGAGTGCAGAACTGCGGGGGGCTGAGAGGGGAGATGGGGCGACGGATGAGGTGAAGCCCCAGCACCCCCAAGAGGCTCACAGGTTTATAAGCGCTCCATAAGGAGTGTCAATGCATATGCCCACGAGGGCGGTTGGCTTTGCCTGCTTATTAACCACCGAGACGTTTCAACGCCTCCGGGGCCTGCTCGATCCGGTCAACAAGGGCGATACGGGACTCCATCGCCCGCCCCCGGGCCAGCGACCGCAGCAGCGGCCAGGTCGGCAGTTCCCGCGTCCAGTGCTCCTCGTTCACCAGCACCATCGGCGTGGGCTCGCCCCGCGACTCGTAGTAGTTCGGCGTCGCGTTGTCGAAGATCTCCTGTACGGTGCCGGCGGCGCCCGGCAGGAACACCACCCCGGCGGTGGAGCGGGCCAGCAGGCCGTCCTCACGGGTGGCGTTGGCGAAGTACTTGGCTATGTGCGCGGCGAAGGCGTTCGGCGGCTCGTGGCCGTAGAACCAGGTGGGGATGCCCACCGACTCCGCACCTCCCGGCCAGCGTTCGCGCACCTCGAAGGCCGCCCGCGCCCAGTCGGTGACGGACGGCCGGAACGAGGGCGCCTTGGCCAGGAGTTGGAGCGCCTCCTCCAGCATGCCGTCGGCGAAGGGGGCGGCGTACGCGCCGAGGTTCGCCGCCTCCATCGCGCCGGGTCCGCCGCCGGTGGCGACCGTGAACCCGGCGCGCGTCAGCTCCCGGCCCAGCCGCGCGGCTCCCGCGTACTCGGCCGTGCCCCGCGCCATCGCGTGGCCGCCCATGACGCCCACCACCCGGGTGCCGACGAGGAGTTCGTCCAGGGCGTCGGAGACGGCGTCGTCGTGGATCGCGCGCAGCATCGAGGCGTAGATGTCACCGTCGGCCTTGGTGCGCTGGAACCAGGCGTACGCCTGCGCGTCCGGTGTCGCCTCGTAGCCCTCCTCCAGCGACTCGAACAACTCGTCGGGCGAGTAGACGAAGCCGCGGTACGGGTCGAAGGGGAGCCCCGGAACCGGCGGGAACACCAGGGCGCCGGACGACCGGACGCGGGCGGCCGCCTCGGGGTCCATCGGGCACCCGAGGAAGACGGCGCCGGTGGTGTCGAGGCCGAGCAGTGCCTCCGTACGGCCCGTCAGATCGACGGCTTGGACACGGAACTGGGCCAGTGACCCGTGCGCGGCGACGACCTCGTCGAACTCGGCGAGTGACTCGATCTCGCGGTCGCGGGCGGCTGGGTGTGGCTGGGCGGATGTCGGTTGCACCCGCCCATGCTAGGCACGGATGTTCGGTCCGGAGGGGTCAGCCCTGAACCGCAGCCGGGTCCATCCACATGACCTCCCAGGTGTGGCCGTCGAGGTCGTCGAAGGCACGCCCGTACATGAAGCCGTGGTCCTGCGTCTCGCCGCTGGGCTTCCCGCCCGCCGCGATCGCCTTGTCCACCAGCTCGTCGACCTTCTCGCGGCTCTCGGCGCTCAGACACACCAGCACCTCGCTGGACGCCGTCGAGTCGACGATCTCCTTCTTCGTGAAGGTGGCGTAGTGCTGCTTGCTGAGCAGCATCGCGATGATCGTGTCGCTGATCACGACGCAGACGCAGTCGTCGGTGCTGAACTGGGGGTTGATCGTGTAGCCGAGTGCGGTGAAGAACTTCTTGGACGCCTCGACGTCGGCGGTGGCCAGGTTCACGAAGATCATCTGCTGGTACATGGGGTCTCTCCCTGGGGTCCGTGCGCTTGCTGCGGTTCGCTGGGGTAGACGCCGGGTCGGTGCGGAACTCATCGGCGGCCGGAGATTTTTCTCGGGAGAATTCCCGGGAGGGTTTTCTCGTACGGCGCTCAGTGGGCCATCGGCAGCGCCGCCAGGTTGGCGATCACCAGCGTGAGCGGGCCGAACAGGGCGAGCAGGGCGGCGGCGCGGAGAGCGGCGGCACTGCGCAGCATCGAGCCGGGGGCGCCGAGGCGCAGCAGGGCGGCGGTGGTGTCGGCGCGGCACTGGCGGGCCTCGGTGGCGGCCGTCAGCAGGGTCGCCACCGTGCTGCCGGTGACCACGAGCGCGCCGAGGGTGGTCAGCGGGCCGAAGGTGGGGGTGGGACCGTCGTACAGGGCGGTCATGGCGTAGGTGGCGGACGCCACCGCGCACACCACCCCGAGGGGGCGGCCGATCCGGGTGGCCTCCCCCATCAGGACCCGGCCGGCGAGCAGCCTGAGGGCGCCCGGACGGACGGCCTGGAGAAGGCGCCCGCACAGATGGGTGAGGCCGGGGGAGGCGAGGACGAGCCCGAGGGCGGTCAGGACCCAGCCGACCAGCACGGTGAAGGCCTCGACGGGCAGGTCGGTGAGGTCGGGGGCGGGAGTGGTACGGCCGGCGTAGGCCTGCACGGCGAGTCCCGCGGCGATGGTGGCGATGCCCCAGGGGAGGCCGACGGGGGCTTCGCGGGGCGGCGGGAGGTGGGTGGGGGTGCCGGCCTGGTCGGCGTACTGTGCTGGCGCCTCGGGGTTGGTGAGCCGGGGGTCGGTGGTGCTGGATTTGGTGAGCCGGGAGTCGGTGGCGCCGGGGCCGGTGGCCCGGGAGTCGGTGGTGCCGGAGTCAGTGAGCCGGGAGTCGATGACGCTGGGGCCGGTGGCCCGGGAGTCGACGACCCCGGAGCCGGTGGCCCGAGAAGCGATGGCCCCGGAGCCGCAGCCCCCGGAGTCGGTGCTCCGGGGATCGGTGACCTCGGGCGGAGCCTCCGGCGTGGTCCCCTTCCTCCCCGCCGCCGTACGCCACCGCGCCCCGAACCTCCCGTACGCCCCGAACGTCTCCCGCTGTGCCGAGTGGCCGTACGCGCCGAAGCGGCCGAAGGCGCGGGTGGCCTTGGCGGGTGGGCGGGGGTCCCTGGGGCGGAGGGCGACGGCCACCGTCGTCGAGGCGATCACCGGGACCAGGGTCAGCAGGGTCAGGGCCGCCGGCAGCGGGAGGGGCTGGTCCGCGGCCAGGAACTGGGCCGCCGCCCCGTCGAAGGGCATGCCCGTCAGGTCGCCGCGCAGGTGCAGGAAGACCAGCAGCGCCAGCATCGAGCCGAGGGTGGCGGACAGCGCCGTCGTCAGGGCCGAGATCGCCATCAGGCGGGCCGGGCCCAGGCCCACCGCCGACAGGCCCGGGCGGGGTCGGGTGCCGGGGTCCGTGCGGGCCACCGCGAGCGCGAAGTACACCGTGGCGGCGAGCGGAACCAGGCACCAGGCCAGCCGCAGCACGGCCGCGCCCGGGGTCTGCGGGTGGCCCAGCGCGTAGCCCAGGGCGCCGAGCAGGAGGAAGCCGGTGCCCCCCGAGGCGGCGGCCACCAGCAGGCGGCGCAGCTGGACGGCGGGCCGGGCCGCGCGGGTCAGGCGGAGAGCGAGCACGCGGCCCGGCCCTCCGTCTCCGGGCTCTCCGGCAGATGGACGGTCTTCACGCGCCGCCCGTCCAGCAGGGAGACCGCGCGGTCGGCGAGGGCCGCGGTCTCGGAGTCGTGCGTGGCCAGCACGACGGTGATGCCGTGCGAGCGGGCCGCCGTGGTGAGCGTGCGCAGCACATGGGCGCGGTCGGCGCGGTGCAGCGGGGCCGTCGGCTCGTCCGCGAAGAGGATCGTGGGCCCGGGGGCGAGCGCGCGGGCGATGCACACGCGCTGGCGTTCCGCCTGCCGCAGCTCGTGCGGGCGTCTGCGGGCCCGGTCGCCGACGTCCAGCCGCTCCAGCCACTCCAGCGCGGCCACCTTGGCCCGGCGGCGGCTGGTGCCACGCAGCATCAGCGGGAGGGCGGCGTTCTCCCAGACATTCAGCTCCGGTACGAGCACGGGGGCCGGGTCGATCCAGCAGAAGCGGTCGCGGCGCAGCCGCTCACGGGCCATCGGCCCCAGCGTGTGCATGGGCGCGCTGTTGAACCAGACCTCGCCCTGCTGCGCCTTGACCAGACCGGACAGACACCTGAGGAGCGTGGTCTTGCCGCTGCCGCGCGGGCCGCTGACGGCGAGGATCTCGCTCTGCCGCACCTCGAGCGAGACACCGGCCAGGCCGGGCGAGCCGTCGCGGTGCGTGAAGTGCAGGGAGCGTGCCCACATCACGTCGTTGTCCGGCGGGGCCTCCATGGGCGTACACCTCGGTTCTGATCCGTTGTTCCCGTGCTCCATCCCCCGTCCGGGGGAACGAAGGCTGGGCCGATCGGTCACTGGAACGCTAGGCAGCCGGTACCGGGAGGCCGGACAGCACACGGCCCCGGGCCGCCGTTCTCACTCGAACGGACGGCGCCGGGGCCGGTATTGATCATCCAGTCGGATGATCAGAGCTTGGTCCACGCCTCCGTGAGGGTGGCCCGCAGGATCTGCTCGATCTCGTCGAAGGTCTCCTGGTTGGAGATCAGCGGCGGGGCGAGCTGGATGACCGGGTCACCGCGGTCGTCGGCACGGCAGTACAGGCCGTTGTCGAACAGGGCCTTGGAGAGGAAGCCGTACAGGACGCGCTCGGTCTCCTCCTCGTTGAAGGACTCCTTGGTGTTCTTGTCCTTCACCAGCTCGATGCCGTAGAAGAAGCCGTTGCCGCGGACGTCGCCGACGATCGGCAGGTCGTGCAGCTTCTGCAGGGTCTGCAGGAAGGCGCCCTCGTTGTCGAGCACGTGCTGGTTGATGCCCTCGCGCTCGAACAGGTCGAGGTTGGCGAGACCCACCGCGGCCGACACGGGGTGGCCGCCGAAGGTGTAGCCGTGCAGGAAGGTGTTGTCGCCCTTGTAGAACGGCTCGGCGAGCTTGTCGGAGATGATGCAGGCGCCGATCGGGGAGTAGCCCGAGGTCATGCCCTTGGCGCAGGTGATCATGTCCGGGACGTAGCCGAACTTGTCGCAGGCGAACATCGTGCCCAGGCGGCCGAAGGCGCAGATGACCTCGTCCGAGACGAGCAGCACGTCGTACTGGTCGCAGATCTCGCGCACGCGCTGGAAGTAGCCGGGCGGGGGCGGGAAGCAGCCGCCGGCGTTCTGCACGGGCTCCAGGAAGACCGCGGCGACGGTGTCCGGGCCCTCGAAGAGGATCTGCTGCTCGATCTGGTCGGCGGCCCAGCGGCCGAAGGCCTCCGGGTCGTCGCCGAAGAGCGGGGCGCGGTAGATGTTGGTGTTGGGCACCTTGTGCGCGCCCGGCACCAGCGGCTCGAAGGGGGCCTTCAGGCCCGGAAGGCCGGTGATGGACAGGGCGCCCTGCGGGGTGCCGTGGTAGGCGACCGCACGGGAGATGACCTTGTACTTGGTCGGCTTGCCCTTGAGCTTGAAGTACTGCTTGGCGAGCTTCCAGGCGGTCTCGACGGCCTCGCCGCCGCCGGTGGTGAAGAAGACCTTGTTCAGGTCGCCCGGGGCGTAGTCGGCCAGGCGCTCGGCCAGCTCGACGGCCTTGGGGTGGGCGTAGGACCACACCGGGAAGAAGGCCAGCTCCTGGGCCTGCTTGAAGGCGGTCTCGGCCAGTTCCGTGCGGCCGTGACCGGCCTGGACCACGAACAGACCCGCGAGACCGTCGAGGTAGCGCCTGCCCTTGTCGTCGTAGATGTAGGTGCCCTCGCCCCGGACGATGGTCGGGACGGGGGAGTTCTCGTACGAGGACATGCGGGTGAAGTGCATCCACAAGTGGTCGTACGCGCTGCGGCTGAGGTCCTTCTCGGTCACGGTTATCGGGTTCCCCACATGTAGGTCTGCTTCTTCAGCTTCAGGTAGACGAAGCTTTCGGTGGAGCGCACGCCGGGCAGTGCCCGGATGCGTTTGTTGATGACGTCCAGCAGGTGGTCGTCGTCCTCGCAGACAATCTCGGCGAGGATGTCGAACGAGCCCGCGGTCATCACCACGTACTCGACTTCCGACATGCCGGTCAGCACATCCGCGATCGACTCGACATCGCCCTCGACGTTGATCCCGACCATCGCCTGCCTGCGGAAGCCCACGGTGAGCGGGTCCGTGACGGCGACGATCTGCATCACGCCCTGGTCCAGCAGCTTCTGGACGCGCTGGCGCACGGCCGCTTCGGAGAGGCCCACGGCCTTGCCGATCGCGGCGTACGGCCTACGACCGTCCTCCTGGAGCTGCTGAATGATGGCGAGGGAGACGGCATCCAGCGTTGGGGTGCCGTTCCTGGACTCGCGGGACGAGTCCCTCTGGTCTGCGCTTCGACTGGCCACGACCTCACTGTGCACGACGTCTCGACAGTTTCGCAAGGTCCGATCGATGAAATTCGTTGTTTTCGAGTCCGAGACTTGCGGATTTCGCAGAACTGGTGGCGACGGGGGTGTTGAAAACGTGGGTCTGCCGATTAGGGTGGGTGTCTCAGTGATTGGACAGCCGCACAGGCTGGACGAGCTGCACAGCTTGAACCCTCGAACCAGATCAGGAGGCCGGCAGTGAGCACCGAGCTGCGTCGTCTGCGCAACTACATCGACGGTGAGTTCCGGGACGCCGCCGACGGACGGACCACCGAGGTGGTCAACCCCGCGACGGGCGAGGCGTACGCCACCGCTCCGCTGTCCGGACAGGCGGACGTGGACGCCGCGATGGCGGCCGCCGCCGCGGCCTTCCCGGCCTGGCGCGACACGACCCCCGGCGAGCGGCAGAAGGCCCTCCTGAAGATCGCGGACGCGTTCGAGGAGCGCGCCGAGGAGCTGATCGCGGCCGAGGTGGAGAACACGGGCAAGCCGACCGGGCTGACCCGCTCCGAGGAGATCCCGCCGATGGTCGACCAGATCCGCTTCTTCGCGGGTGCGGCCCGGCTGCTGGAGGGCCGCTCGGCCGGCGAGTACATGGACGGGATGACCTCGATCATCCGCCGCGAGCCGGTCGGCGTCTGCGCGCAGGTCGCGCCGTGGAACTACCCGATGATGATGGCCGTGTGGAAGTTCGCCCCGGCCATCGCCGCAGGCAACACGGTCGTCCTCAAGCCCTCGGACACCACCCCCGCCTCGACCGTCCTGATGGCCGACATCATCGGCTCGATCCTGCCCAAGGGCGTCTTCAACGTCATCTGCGGCGACCGTGACACCGGCCGCGCGATGGTCGAGCACGACACCCCGGCGATGGCCTCCATCACCGGCTCCGTACGCGCCGGCATGTCCGTCGCCGAGTCCGCCTCCAAGGACCTCAAGCGGGTCCACCTGGAGCTGGGCGGCAAGGCCCCGGTCGTCGTCTTCGAGGACACCGACATCGCCAAGGCCGTCGAGGACATCTCCGTGGCGGGCTTCTTCAACGCCGGCCAGGACTGTACGGCCGCGACCCGCGTCCTCGTCCAGGAGGCCATCCACGACGAGTTCGTCGCGGCGCTCGCCAAGGCGGCCGCCGAGACCAAGACCGGCCAGCCGGACGACGAGGACGTCCTCTTCGGCCCGCTGAACAACCCCAACCAGCTCAAGCAGGTCTCCGGCTTCATCGAGCGCCTGCCCGCGCACGCCAAGGTCGAGGCGGGCGGCCACCAGGTCGGCGAGAAGGGCTACTTCTACGCCCCGACCGTCGTCTCCGGTCTGAAGCAGGACGACGAGATCATCCAGAACGAGGTCTTCGGCCCGGTCATCACCGTCCAGTCCTTCAGCGACGAGGACCAGGCCGTCCAGTGGGCCAACGGCGTCGAGTACGCCCTCGCCTCCTCGGTGTGGACCAAGGACCACGGCCGCGCGATGCGCATGTCCAAGAAGCTCGACTTCGGCTGCGTGTGGATCAACACCCACATCCCGCTGGTCGCCGAGATGCCCCACGGTGGCTTCAAGAAGTCCGGCTACGGCAAGGACCTGTCGGCGTACGGCTTCGAGGACTACACGCGGATCAAGCACGTGATGACGTCTCTCGACAGCTGATCGACAAGGTGTCGGGTCCCACCCGGTGGGCTCGACGCACCGTCGATTGTTCAGGTCTGGGGCACCACGGCATCCTGCCGTGGTGCCCCAGACTTCTTCGCGCCACCCCATGTCGTCCCGCCGTTCCGCGCTGTCCCGCCGCTCCCTGCTGACCGCGCTCGGCGGCACCGCCGCACTCGGTGCGCTGGCCGGCTGCGGGGTGCCCGCCGCCTACGTCGAGCCCGGCGACCGTGCCGTGACCGACGTGTCCGCCACCGACAAGAAGCTGACCTGGGCGAACTGGCCGCTGTACATCGACACCGATGACGACAACCCCAACAAGCGGCCCACTCTCGAGGCCTTCGAGAAGCGCACCGGCATCTCCGTCGACTACGTCGAGGAGATCAACGACAACGACGAGTTCTTCGGCAAGATCAGCCCCGCGCTGATGAACCACCAGTCGACCGGCCGCGACCTGATCGTCATCAGCGACTGGATGTGCGCGCGGTTCGTCCGCCTGGGCTGGGTGCAGCGGATGGACCGCGCCCACCAGCCCGATGTGGCGAAGTACCTGGACCCGCTGCTGCGCTCACCGGCCTTCGACCCGGGCCGCAGGTTCACGGTGCCGTGGCAGTCGGGGATCACCGGCATCGCGTACAACCGCCGCAAACTCGGCCGCGAGATACGCCAGGTCTCGGACCTCTGGGCGAGCGACCTCAAGGGCCGCGTGACCCTGCTCTCCGGCCTGGACGAGTCGTTCGCGCTGCTGATGCAGGGCAACGGCGTGGACATCACCCAGTGGACGGCGGCCGACTTCCACCGGGTCTGCGACCAGGTCGAGCGCGAGGTCCACCGGGGCCAGATACGCCGCTTCACGGGCAACGACTACACCAAGGACCTGGTCAGCGGCGACGTCCTCGCCTGCCAGGCCTACTCGGGCGACGTCATCCAGCTCCAGGCGGACAACCCCGACATCCGCTTCGTCGTCCCCGAGGAGGGCGCCGAACTGTGGTCGGACTCCCTGATGATCCCCAACCGGGCCCGCCACAAGACCAACGCCGAGCGGCTGATCGACTACTACTACGACCCCGAGGTCGCCGCGGAACTCGCCGCCTGGGTCAACTACGTCTGCCCGGTCCCGGCGGCCAGGGAAGTCCTGGCAGCCTCCAAGGACAAGGACACCGCGGCCCTGGCCGACAACCCCTTGATCTTCCCGGACACCACCATGCGCAAGCGGCTGGCCATCGCCCGGGACATCACCTCCACGGAGCGGGTGGAGTTCGCGAAGCGGTGGAACAAGATTGTGGGGTTGTAGGGCCCGGGAACTTCGCGCCAGTCGCGCCGCCCCTCAACCCCGTTCACCCTGCTGCTCCAGCTGCGAGGCCAGGACCGCTGCCTGGACCCTGCGTTGTACGCCCAGCTTGGCCAGTAGGCGGGAGATGTGGTTCTTGACGGTTTTCTCGGACAGGTAGAGCTCGGTGCCGATCTCGCGGTTGGTCAGGCCGTCGCCGATCAGGGCGAGGATGTCGCGTTCGCGCGGGGACAGGCTTGCCAGTTCGGGCGGCAGTGCGGGGGTCTCGGCGGGGCCGGCGCGCAGGGAGCGCATGAGGCGGGCGGTGGTCGCGGGGTCCAGCATCGACTGGCCCGAGGCGACCGTGCGGACAGCCGAGACCAGGTCGGAGCCCTTGATCTGCTTCAGGACGTACCCGGACGCCCCGGCCATGATCGCGTCGAGCAGGGCGTCCTCGTCGTCGAAGGAGGTCAGCATCAGGCAGGCCAGCTCCGGCATCCGGCTGCGCAGCTCCCGGCAGACCGAGATGCCGTCCCCGTCGGGCAGGCGGACGTCGAGCACGGCGACGTGCGGGCGCAGTGCGGGGCCGCGGGTGAGGGCGTGCTCGGCGGTGTCGGCGTCGCCGACCACGCGGATGTCCGGTTCGGCGTCGAGCAGGTCGGCGAGGCCGCGTCGTACGACCTCGTGGTCGTCCAGCAGGAACACCCGGATCGGGTGCTGCTCGGTGAAGGTGTGTGCCTCGGTCATGACGACCCCTCGTTCCCCGGCCGGGACAGCCTGAGGGCCGTCCTCAAGGCCGATCATCATCCGTGGGTGCCGTCCGCACCAGGGCCGATCGGCCCCATTGGCGGCGAAAGCGGGTCAGCGGTCGCGGCACCATGCCCGGTACGCGGCCACCGCCGTGGGCAGCGTCGGGAAGATGCGGCCGGCGCCGACGGACTCCGCGAGGCCGTACGCCTCGAGTTCGTCCAGCAGGTCCTGCTTGACCCGGGCGAGCGCGAACACGATGCCTCGGTCCGTGAGCACCCCGCGCAGCTCCTCCACGGCGTCCAGGGCGGTGATGTCGACCTCCACGTTGGCCTCGGTGTTGAGGACGAACCAGCGGACGGATTCGTTCTGTGCGTCCACGGCGGCCAGCGCCCGGCGCCGGAAGTCCTCCGCGTTGGCGAAGAACAGGGGCGAGTCGTAGCGGTACACGAGCAGACCGGGGATCGTGCGTGCCTCCGGGTAGTCGTCGACGTCGTGCATGCCGGCCACCCCGGGGACCAGGCCCTCGATCGCGTCGTGGGGCCGGGCCACCCGGGTCAGCAGTTCGGCGACCGACAGGCCGACGGCCACGAGCACCCCGTACAGGATGTCCAGGGCGAGCACCCCGGCCAGGCAGCCCAGGGCGAGGAACAGTTCCCGGCGCCGGAAGGAGGCGAGCCGGCGGAAGCCCGCGACATCGATCATGTGGGCGGCGGCGTAGACGACGAGCGCGCCGAGCGCGGCGGCGGGCATGCGGGACAGCAGCGGGCTGAGGAACAACAGGACGGCCAGCACCGCCGCCCCCGCGATCAGTGAGTACACCTGGCTGCGGGCGTGCGCGGAGGACGCGAGCGCCGTACGGCTGGCGCTGCTGCTGACGGGGAAGCCGTGCACGACACCGGCGCCGAGGTTGGTGGCGCCCAGGGCGAGGAACTCCCGGTCGGCGTCGAGCGGCTTCTGCTCGCCGCGGTCCGCGAACGCCCGCGCCGTGAGGATCATGTCGGTGTACGCGACCAGCAGCACACCGACCGCGGGCAGCGCCAGGTCCGGTACCTCGGCGAGATCCGGCAGCGCGAGGTCCGGAAGGCCGGAGGGCACCGTGCCGATCACCGCGACGCCGTACCGGCCGTCCAGGTCGAAGGCGACGACGGCCGCGGTGGCGAGGACCACGGCCAGCAGCGGTCCGGGGAGAGCGGGGAAGAAGTGGGCGACGGTGAAGAGGAAGACCAGTACGGCGGCGGAGAGGATCACGGTCGCCGTGTGGGCCTGCGCCAGATGGCCGAAGAAGGACCACAGCTGCGGGAAGAACTTCGTGCCGCTCGTCCGCACACCGGTGAGCCTGGGCAACTGGTCCACCGCCATGATCAGTGCCACGCCCGCGAGATAGCCGACCAGGACCGGCCGGGAAAGCAGATCCGCGAGGAAGCCCAGCCGGATCACCCGGGCCACCAGGCACAGCAGCCCGACCGTGACGGCGAGGGCGGATGCCAGAGAGGCGTAGCGGGTCGGGTCGCCGCCGGCCAGGGGGCCCACCACCGTGGCCGTCATCAGGGCCGTCGTGGACTCGGGGCCGACCGACAGCAGGTGCGAGGAGCCGAACACCGCGTAGAGGCCGAGCGCCGGAAGGATCGCCCAGAGCCCGGTGACCGGTGGCAGACCGGCCACGCCCGCGTACGCCATGACCTGCGGCACGAGGTACGCGGCCACCGTCACGCCCGCCGGCAGGTCGTCCCGGAGCCGGCTCCACAGGCCCGCGAGGAGTGCACCGGGTCCGGGCACGCGAGCGCGCAGCCCCGGAACCCGGCCGGCCCAGCCTTGGGCAATCCGCCCGGCCCAGCCTTTGGCCATGCGTCGACCTCCGCCGTCCGCCCTCAGGATCCACCGGCGTACGAGCCACCGCGAGGCGTACGGGCGATCAGGCGTCCTCGTCCTCCGGCACCTCGCCTCTCGTGGTCAGGAGCATGCCCGTGACCAGGACGGGATGGATACGCACCGCGTGGTCCATGCCCGGCAGGGCCGCCCACGGCTGCAACAGCGCAGGGATGCGGGCCAGGTCGTCCGCGTCGGTCGCCGACCACGTCGTGGCCGTGCTCTCCGAGGCCCTCGCCAACACCGCCCGGCACGCCCTCGCCGACCGGGCCCAGGTCGTCTTGCGGACCGACGGCCACGACGTGTCACTGACGGTCACCGACAACGGCGTGGGCATCCCGCCCGGCGGCCGCCGCAGCGGGCTGCGCAACATGGCCGAGCGGGCGGAGCGGCTCGGCGGGCACCTCGACGTGTCCACCCCTGACGGCGGCGGCGCCACGCTGGAATGGCGGGTACCGCTGCCCGCGCAGTAGACGCCGGGCCGGCGTGACGGCATGAAGGGCGGGAAGGGCGTCATCCACTTCTCGCGGATCCCGATTGCGCGGTGCACGGCAGTGAGCCGCTTCCCCGCGTCTCCAAGAGGTCCTTCCCGCCACGTCCAGCACACCACGGGAACGGCTGGTCCACCAGTGCCCGAAGGGCCTGGATCTCTCAGAAGACGCCAGAACGGGGAGGGGTGGTTTTGAACGTGTTCAAATGCAGGCGTACGCTCCTGCCATGAGCGACAGAGCCGCCCTGCTCAAGGGCATTCGCGTCTGGCTGGTCACCTTCGTCGTGTGTCTCGTGCTCAGCGGGTCCACCGCCTTTCCGCTGGTGCACGAACTCCGGTGGACGGAGAGCGTGCTGCGGGCGCTGTCCGTGCCCGAGCATCTGCCGGGGCTCATGGCGTGGATCTCGCGGGTGCGGGACGGACTCGAAACCGTCGACGCCAAGTACCCGTTCGTGCTGTACGGCACGGACTGGCTGGCGTTCGCGCATCTCGTCATCGCCGTCGCCTTCTACGGGCCGTACCGCGACCCGGTCCGCAACATCTGGGTCGTGGAGTTCGGGATGATCGCCTGCGCGGGGATCATCCCGCTCGCCCTGATCTGCGGACCGATCCGGGGAATCCCCTTCTGGTGGTCGCTGATCGACATGTCGTTCGGGGTGTTCGGGGTCGTCCCGCTGTACGTCGTACGGCAGAAGATCAAGCGGCTGGAGGCGCTCAGCGCTCCGGCTGCTGCTTGAGGGTGGCCATGATGATGCGCTGGGCGACCGCGTTCGCCGACTCGCCCTTGGCGTCCGTGGAGTTGACCGAGTAGACGAGGGTGCGGCTCAGGTTCTGGGTGGCGGCGATCGCCGTGCTGTATCCGTAGCGGGCGCCGGACTTGAGCCAGTACACCGTGCCCTTGTACTCGAACCGCTGCAGACCGGCGCTGTACGTGGCACCTGTGATGTTCGCCGGCACCGTGAACATCTCCCGCAGTTGCGGCTCGGGGACGATCTGCCCCCGGAACAGTGTCCTGATCAGCCGCTCCAGGTCGGCGGTCGTGGAGATCATGTCGCCCGCCGCCCAGCGGTCCGCCTGGTTCCAGTCGCTGACGTCCACGAACCGTGTGGTCCCGTCGGCGTCCTTCACCAGCTGGTAGCCGTGGTTGTGCGGGCCGTGGATCACGGGGTCGGTGCCCGGGAAGTAGGTGTGGCGCATGCCGGCCGGGCGCAGCACCAGCCGGGTCGCCTCGTGCGCGTACGAGTGTCCCGTCACCTTCTCGATCAGCATCCCGAGGATCGTGTAGTTGATGTTCAGGTAGTCCTGCTGGTCACCGGGGTCGAACTCCGGCCCCTTCGCCACCGCCGAGGCCACCACCTGCTCCGGGGTGATCGTGTCGAAGCGGTGCGGGTACTGGTCCGCGAAGTCGTCGCCCCAGCCGTCGCCCGGCTTGATCCCGCTGGTGTGGTTCAGCAACTGCCGTACGGAGATGGGCTTGAAAGCCGGGGTGAGCAGTCCGGGCAGGTAGCGCTGGACGGGAGTGTCCAGGTCGACCCTGCCCTCGGCCGCCAGCTTCAGCACGGTCGCCGCCGTCACGACCTTCGTCGTGGAACCGGCCCGGAAGAGGGCGTCCGGATCCGCCGCCCGCCCGCTCGCCAGATCGTGCACACCCGCGCTGCCCCGCCAACTGCCGTCGGTGCCGCCGATCCGCACCAGCGCGGCGGTCGCGTCGGAGTCGGGCAGCCCGGCGAGGGCGGCCTGCAGGGCCGCGGGATCCGGGACGGTCTTCGCCGTTCGCGCCGTCACCGCGGCCGTCGGCGCGGCGAAGGCGGGCGCCACCAGCGGGCTGGCCGTCAGGGCCAGGACGAGGGAGGCGGCGAGTACGGTGCTGCGGCTGCGCAGACGCATGGAGGCTCCTGGGGAGGATGAGGTGGGCTTTCGTGATCATCCTCGGCCGGTGCGCCGTGATCGGGATCGTCGGCAGGGAGGGGTCGCGACCCTGACACATCCCCCAGCAACCAGGGCGTGGATCAGGGGAGTTGTACGGGATGGCCCCTAGGCGTGGTGTCCGCATGCGGTCCGGATGTGGTTCGGATGGGGTTCGGAAAGGAGACGGGGCCCGGCTTCCCGGGCCCCGATCTCACTGCGGTGGCGGGTGCGTGAGCGTGGTCACGACGCCCCGCCCGTGAGCCGGTCCTGTGCGGCCGGCCCGTGCCTCTGTCAGGTGTAGTAGTTGCTGGGGATCCCGCAGACGTGGAGGTGGGTGGGGTTGTCGAACCCCACGCCGATGTTCTTGACCGGCGCGTGGAGGTCCTCGTCCGACTCGATGCCGTTGGGGAAGCCAGGCGCGCCGTAGCTGTAGAAGTTGGAGCTCGACCCGCCTTCGACGATGATCCCGCGGGCGGCGTACGGCCCGTTGATCGTGAAGTCGACCAGTTGAGCGGTGGAGGGGCCGTGAACGTCGAGGGTGACCGAACCGTTGTCGTTCGGGGAGTCGAAGGTGAAGGTCCCGTCGTTCACGGGTTGCTGCCTGAAATCGAACGTGAACGCGCCGGCCCCCAGGATGTCTTCGCAGCTCGGGTGCTGGTCGTACTCGACGGGCTGCACGCCCGCCGCGCTCGGCGGCCCCGGCTCCCGAGCGGCCGACGCGGGGCTGGCGGCGATGCCGAGAGCCACTGCCGTGGTCAGGCCGGCGCAGGCGAGCCGCGCTCCCCACACCTGTCTCTTCGAACGGGTAGTCACTCGCATGACGAGCACTCCTCCTTGTTGCTAGGGCCCCAGATCTCGGGCGCCTGATCTCGCCCTCACGAACTCCCAGGCTTCTTCTGTTGGGAGTTCGAGCGCTGGACGTCTGTCCACCAGGCGCCGTGAACATTTCCACAGCACGGTGGCCTGCACGCTTTGCGACTCCATTCCCTGGGCCATTTGAGTCCTATAAAAGGACCAGAAAGGCGATGTGGATGTCGGTGAAGCCGGGGAAACTCGGCCGAGCGAAGGGCCTGGTGCGCGGACATGCGGGCATTGCGAAACGGGCGCCCCGGGATGCTGCCGACGGGTGACGCGACGGTCGACGTCGGCCTGGGAACCACCCCGGCAAGGTGTGTAATTCGTATAGTTTGCGGGGCTTTCGTCACCCTCTCCCCTTCCGGCCACCCCTATACCACTTCCATCCCGGGATGTTCCATGCGTCTGAGGAAATGCACGACGAGGCTCGTCACCACGGCCTCGACCGTGGCCCTTCTCGCGGCCGCTCCGCCCGCGACCGCCCACGGCTCGCCGGCACGCGCCGAAAAGATCCTGACCGCCGCCCCTTTGGCGACATGGCAGACCAACGGCATCGTCTGGTCGGTCGCCTACGCGCGCGGTGTCGTGTACGTAGGCGGCACCTTCGACAGCGTCCGCCCGCCGGGCGCGGAACCCGGTCAGAAGGAGGTCGCCCGGAAGAACTTCGCCGCGTTCGACGCCGTCACCGGCAAGCTGCTGCCGTGCGCCCACTCCTTCACGGAGGCCGAAGGGACCGTACGGGCCCTGAAGGCGTCGCCCGACGGCAAGGTGCTGTATGTCGGCGGATCGTTCGGCAGGGTCGACAAGACCGGCGTGGCCAGCGCGGTCGCGCTCAACACGGCCAAGTGCTCGCTGCGCGAGGACTTCCGCCCCGCGGTGGGGGCCACGGTTCGGGCCATCGACACCACCAAATCCACGGTGTACCTGGGTGGCGACTTCGAGGCCGTCAACGGGGAGACCAGAAACCACATCGCCGCGCTCAGTACAAAGGGCTCACTCCTGCCCTTCACGGCGGACATCGATGAGCCGGTGCGGGCCGTCCTGGCCGCGCCCAAATACGGCAAGGTTCTCGTCGGCGGTGACTTCCACCAGGTCAACGGCGCGTCGGAAGGGTCGCTGGTCGCGCTGAATCCCTCGACGGGCTCGACCGTGACCTCGTTCCGGCGGTGGCTTCCGAAGTACTCGTCGGTGAAGACACTGGCACGCGACAAGACCAACTTCTATGTGGGGGCCGAAGGCAGAGGGACGGGCGTCTTCGACGGTCGCATCGCCGGCCGTCTGTCCGACGGCAAGATGGTCTGGAAGGACTACTGTCAGGGTGCCACCCAGGCCATTCTCGTGCACTACGGTGTTCTCTACAGCGCATCCCACGCCCACAACTGCGTGCGCACTCCCGGCGGCTTCCCCGATGGACGTCGTCGGCACTTCCTGGTCCAGTCCGTCAGCGACAGACGCATCCTGCACTGGTTCCCCGACACGGACGACGGACTCGGGGAGGCGGTCGGTCCCCGCGCACTGGTGATGGCCAAGGGAATCCTCTGGGCGGGCGGCGAGTTCACGACGGTCAACGGCAAACCCCAGCAGGGCCTGACACGCTTCTCGGCCGGCCCCGCGAACACCGCTCCCGAAGCAACCCCCGAGCTCACGGCCAAGAGTTCAGGCGACGGCAAGGTCACGCTCGCCTGGCAGGCCACCTGGGACCGGGACGACGCGGAGCTGACGTACCTGATCTATCGCGACGGAGTCCGTGTGGCTTCGCTGAAGAAGCGTTCGGTCGACTGGAACCTTCCGGAGATGACGTACGCAGACTCCGTCACCCCTGGCTCTCGCCACCGCTACACGATCGCCGTCACCGACGGCAGGAACACCACACGTCGATCGAAGCCGCTCGCCGCAACCGCAACCGCAACCGCGACCGCGGCGAAGCGATCGACGGGAGAACCTTGGTGGGTGAACCCCACCTCCACCCAGTAGAGCGAAAGCAGAGCGAAGACAGCCCGGAAAACTGTTATCCGGCCCCCGCCGAGCCCGTCTCCTCACTGTGATCCACGGCATTGCACGCAGGACGGCCCGGGCTGAGAAGGTGCGGGCATGAGGACGGACGTCAGCGGGCGGGAGTGGTCCGCCACCGTCGCCGCCGCGCAGGCCGGTGACCGGCGGGCCCTGGAGGAACTGCTGGAGGGCTGGCTGCCGCTGGTCTACAACGTCGTCGGCCGCGCCCTGAACGGCCACGCCGACGTCGACGACGTCGTCCAGGAGACCATGATCCGCGCCGTCGACAACCTCGGCACCCTCCGCGACCCGGACAGCTTCCGGTCCTGGCTGATGGCCATCGCCATGCGGCAGATACGCGACCGGGCGCGCCGGGGGAAGGGCCGGCGGTCCGCCGAGTGCCCGTCGCAGGACGGAGACTTCGCCGAACTCTCCGTCCTGCGGCTCCAGTTGGAGGGGCAGCGGCGCGAGGTCGCGGAGGCCGTGCGCTGGCTGGACGCCGAGGATCGGCAGCTGCTGTCGCTGTGGTGGCTGGAGGTGGCCGGCGAGCTGACCCGGCGCGAGCTGGCGGCCGCCGTCGGCATCAGCAGACAGCACGCCGCCGTCCGCGTGCAGCGGATGAAGGAGCGCCTCGCGACCTCCCGGGGCATCGTCCGGGCCCTGGCCGGAGCCTGCCCCGAGCTGCGCGAACTGACCGCCCGCTGGCCCGGCCGGCCCGACTCGGTGTGGCGCAAACGGCTGGCCCGGCACATCCGGGGCTGCGGCTACTGCGGCGACGCCCGCGAACCCGTCGTACCGGCCGAGCGGCTCATCGTCGGGATCGCCCTGGTGCCCGTACCGGCCGGGTTCACCCTGTCGCTGGCCCTCGGCGGCAAGACGGCGGCCGCGGCCACCACCGCCGGCTGGTCCACCAAGGTGCTGGGCGCCCTGACCAAGCCCGCCGTGGCCGTGACGGCCGGCGCGACACTCGTCGCGGGCGGCGCCTACATCGCCGTACGCACCCCCGGCGCACCGCCCGCCCGCACGGCACCCACGCCCACGGCGGACCGCACGGCCGTCCAGCCCCTCGTCACTTCGGCCTCGCCGCCTCGGTCGGCCTCACCCACCCCCTCACCCACGCCCTCTCCGACCCGGCAGAAGGCCGTCTACGGCAGGGTCGTCGACGCCGTCGACCGGGCACCCGACCCGGACACGCCTCCGGCCGCGCTGCCCCACCGGCCCGAGACCGGCATCACCAGCACCGGTGGCGCCAAGGCCGTGATGCAGCACCGCGGGGACAGCGTCACGCTCAGCGGCCGGGGCTATGTCCAGGTCCGCTGGCAGATCCTGCCCAAGTCCCGGCCCGGCTCGCTGGTCCCGCCGGCCTGGACCGGGCTGAAGGGCAAGCTGTTCCACGTCGCCTCGGGCGGCGGCCGCCGGATGGACGACCCCCTCGCGGGCAGCCCCGACGGCTACGCCACCGGCATGGGCGGCCCCACCATCGGCTACGCGGTGCTGCCCGCCGGCACCCAGCAGATGTGGCAGAACGAGTACTTCTACCTGGACGGCACGGTCACCCTCACCGTGAACGAACGCGGCTGCGACTACGGCGTCATCGTCTTCCCGTCCACCTGGCAGGCCGTGCACCAGGACGTCACCACCGGCCCCCCGCAGGGCACCATCCGCTACGGCCTGGTCCGCGACGACGGCAAGGACTCGGCGCCCGTCCCGCAGTACCTCACCCGCGCCACCCCCGCCGATCCGGCGACGGTCCCTCAGCGCTCGCGCGTGTAGCGCTCCTGCGCGGCCACGACCTCGTCCCCGTGCGCGAACGCCCAGGCACCGAAGGCGTCGATGGGCGCGAGCAGGGTCCGGCCGAGGCCGGTGAGCCCGTACTCCACCCGGGGCGGCGCACCGTCGTACGCCCGCCGCTCCACCAGGCCGTTGAACTGCAGCCGCCGCAGCGTCTCCGTCAGCACCTTCTGACTGATCCCGCCGATGTGTTCGCGCAGGGCGCCCGGGCGCCGGGGGCCGTCCTTGAGCGCCCACAGCACCACGGAGTTCCAGGTGTTGCCGAGCAGGTCGAAGGCGAGCCGGGCGCGGCAGTCGGCGAGGAAGTCCTGGTCTTCGGTCACGTACCGAATGGTGCCCGAGCCGCTCCCTACTGTCGTGGCCGTAGGTGAATCCAACCGACCTGGACGGGGTGGCAGTTGTGCGCATCGGAATTCTCGGCACGGGTGGCATGGCGGACGCGCTGGGGGAGCAGTGGAAGCGGGCCGGGCACGACGTGCTCGCGGGCAGCCGGTCGCGCGGGGACGTACGGGCGGCGGCGGGGCACGGGACGGACGCGGTGCTGCTGGCGGTGCCCTACGCGGCGGTCGTGGAGGTGGTCGCCGGACTCGCCGACGTCCTGCGCGGGAGGGTGCTGATCGACTGCACCAACCCGGTCGGCCCGGACTTCGGGCTGCTCACGGCCGGTGGCCCCGCGGCCGCCGAGCGGATCGCCTCCGCCGCTCCCACCGCCCGCGTGGTGAAGGCCTTCAACCTCTGCCACGAGAGCGTCTGGCGGCTGACCCCGCCGGTCTTCGCCGGCCGCCCCCTCGCCGTCCCGCTGTGCGGGGACGACGAGGACGCGCTCACGGTCGTACGACGGCTCGTACGCGATCTCGGCTGCGAACCCCTGCACGCCGGCGGCCTCGACCGGTCCGGCCTGCTGGAGGCCACGGCCGCGCTGCTGATCCGCCTGTGGGTGGGCGAGGGCGCGGACGCCCAGGCGATCGCGCCGCCGCTGGAGTTCGCCGCCGGTTAGCCGCCGTTGCGCAGGGCGTGCAGGGCGTCGATGCGGTTCGTGGTGATCGAGTCGACGCCCAGCTCGAGGAGGCGGCGCATGGAGCGGCGGGTGTCCGGGGTCCAGACGGACAGGAGGTATCCGTCGTGGTGGACGCGGGCCGCCAGGTCCCGGTCGACCAGGGAGAAGCGGTAGTTGAGCCAGCGGGGGCGCACCACGTCCAGCAGCGCCGGCCGGGGCGGGGCCAGGGTCGTCCAGGTCAGGGCGATCTCGGCGGCGGGGTCGGCGGAGCGGACGGCGAGCATGGCCTCGGCGTGGGCGCAGTAGTACACGCGGTCCCGGGCCCCGCTCTGCCGGACCACGTCCATCACCCGCTGTACGGTCCGGCGGTCGACCCGTCCGCACAGGTCCACCATCACCCGGCTGTCGCCGGTCGCGGCCAGCGCCTCGGCCAGCGTCGGTACCCCGCCCGCCGTGAGCCCGCGCACCTCGTCCGCCGACAGCGAGAGCAGGGGCCGGTCGTGCTCCCACAGCCGCTTCAGCGTCCCGTCGTGCAGCAGCACGGGGACGCCGTCGCGGGTGAGGCGTACGTCGATCTCGACCGCGTCCGCGCCCAGGTCGAGCGCGGAACGCAGCGAGTCGAGGGTGTTCTCCCGGAAGCGGTAGGGGGCGCCGCGGTGGGCCACGGCGGTCACGGTCTGCATGGCCCCCATTGTGACCATGGCGCGGTGGTCGATCGCGCAGGGATCAGGGGGCGAGCCACGTGGTGGTGTACGTGTTGATCTCCTGCGCGATCCTGGCCTTGCCCGGCGCGTCCAGGAAGGACGCCTCCACGGCGTTCTTGGCGAGGTCGGCGAGGCCCCGTTCGTCCAGGTCGAGGAGACGGGCGGCGACCGCGTACTCGTTGTTCAGGTCGGTGCCGAACATCGGCGGGTCGTCGGAGTTGATCGTGACCAGCACACCGGCCCGGGTGAACTCCTTGATCGGGTGCTCGTCCAGGGTGCGGACCGCCCGGGTGGCGATGTTGGAGGTCGGGCAGACCTCCAGCGCGATGCGGTGCTCGGCGAGGTGGGCGAGCAGCTTGGGGTCCTGCGCCGAGCTGGTGCCGTGCCCGATCCGCTCGGCGCGCAGCTCGGTCAGCGCGTCCCACACCGTCTCCGGGCCGGTCGTCTCCCCGGCGTGCGGCACGGAGTGCAGGCCGGCGGCGATGGCCCGGTCGAAGTACGGCTTGAACTGCGGCCGGGGCACGCCGATCTCGGGCCCGCCGAGCCCGAACGACACCAGGCCCTCCGGGCGGATCCGGTCGTCGGTGGCGAGGCGGGCGGTCTCCTCGGCGGACTCCAGACCGGCCTCGCCGGGGATGTCGAAGCACCAGCGCAGCATGGTGCCGAACTCGGCCTCGGCCGCCTTGCGCGCGTCCTCGATCGCGGCCATGAAGGCCAGTTCGTCGATGCCGCGCCGGGTCGAGGAGAACGGGGTGATCGTCAACTCGGCGTACCGCACCTGCTGGCGGGCCAGGTCACGGGCCACCTCGTAGGTCAGCAGCCGGACGTCCTCCGGGGTGCGGATCAGGTCCACGACGGACAGGTACACGTCGATGAAGTGCGCGAAGTCCGTGAACGTGAAGTAGTCGGCCAGCGCCTCGGGGTCGGTGGGGACCTTGGAGTCGGGGTGGCGGGCAGCCAGTTCCGAGACGATGCGGGGGGAGGCGGAGCCGACGTGGTGGACGTGCAGTTCGGCCTTGGGCAGTCCGGCGATGAAGGCGTGCAGATCGCGGTCGGGCGTACCGGCGGCGGGCACGGAGCTGCGGTCGGTCAAGGTTCCTCCCCGGGAACGGCGCCCGTGGAGCGAGGTCCGTGGTCCGGGCGCGGGTGATCGGCTGATCGATGACTCGGGATCATCGTAGGCCCCCGCCCACGACGCCCCGGCCCCCGCCGTAGCATGACGGGACATCGATCACAGGGGGGCCTGAGCCATGTCCGACGAGGCGCCACAGCCGACGCCACGGGAGCACAGCGCCGAGGGCGGGCCCGAGTCACCCCGGGTCTCCCTGAACAAGGGGAGCGCGGCGGATCAATGGGCGTCTCCGGCGACTGGGCCAGGTGAGCAGGGAGCCGGCGACACGGTCCTCTCCGGAGCACCGGGAACCCCGGCACCGCCACCGCACCCTTCCGTCCACGATCAGCAGACGGTCACCTCCTTCCCCACGCCGGACGCCCCTGCCGACGCGGTCCCACCGGCCTGGGCCAGACCGGCCGACCCGTACGCCCCTCCGGCCTCCGCGCCGGCGAACCCGTTCGCTCCGCCCACAGGAGCCCCGCAGAACCCGTTCGCTCCGCCCGCCGCCCCGCCCTCGGCGACGCCGTACGCCCCTCCGGTCGCCCCCGCCAACCCGTACGGGCCACCCATGGCCCAGCCCTACGAGACGGCCCCCGTACCCCCGCCGCCCGTATCCCCCGACGGCCCCGGACAGGTTCCGTACGGCTACCCGCCCCAGCAGCCGCACCCGCAGCCGGGCTACGGCGCACCCGGCATCCCCTCCTACCCCGCGGCGGGCGGCTACGGCTGGCCGGGCCTGCAGCCGCAGCCGAACAACGGCATGGGCACGGCCTCCCTGGTGCTGGGCATCCTGGCGACGGTCGGCTTCTGCGCGTGGCCGCTGGCCCTGGTGATGGGCGTCGTGGCCGTGATCCTCGGCGCGCTGGGCCGCGGCAAGGCCCGCCGGGGCGAGGCCACCAACCCTGGCGTGGCCCTGGCCGGGATCATCTGCGGCGCCGCGAGCATCGTGCTGATCCTGGGCCTCTTCGCGTTCGTGATCGCGGCGTACAAGAGCTGACCCGCGCGCCGGCCGTCCCGACCGGCACCCGCCGTACGACGGCCTGCCCCGTGCGTCGGCCGCCCCCGCCGACATCGCCTCCGCCTGGAAGCCGCCCCGCCCGACGGCCACCCCGCCCAACGACTGCCCCGGCCGCTCGGACGGAAGCGGACCCAGCCCAGCCCCCTGCGGTCCGGCTGACGGCGGGCCGGCCAGGGCTCAGCCCACCGGTCTGGCTGCCCCGCCCCGCTCATCCTCGCCGTGGGCCCGCAGGGTCAGCCTGCCCCCGCCCACTACCCCCGCCGTGGCCGCGCAAGGTCACGCCCCGCCCCACTCACCCCCGCCGAAGCCCCGCAGGGACACGCCCCGCACAGTCACACCCCCGCCAACCGCTCCCGAGCCTCCATAAGCGCGAACCCCAGGAGGTTCGGACCCCGCCACCGCTCGGGGTCCGCGGCCGCCTCGTCGTCGGCCGTCAGGCCGATGCCCCACACGCGGTCCACGGGGCTCGCCTCCACCAGCACGCGGTTGCCGGTGTTCAGCAGGAAGGTGCGGAGGCTGTCGTCCGAGGAGAACTTGTGGACGCTGCCCTCGACGACGATCCCGAAGCGCTCCCGCTCCCAAGTCGCGTCGTCGAAGTCGCGGACCAGGCGCCCCGCCTTCTTGGCCTCGGCGGGATGCTTCGCGGCCAGCGCCCGGCGCTCCGCCTCCGCGTCCCCGAACAGTCGCGCCTTGCCGGCCATCATCCAGTGCTCGGCCGTCGCGTATTCGACACCGCCGACCACGAAGGGTGACGGCCACCACTGGCTCAGACAGCTCGCGCCGACCCGGCCGTCAGGCCGCGGCCGGTGCCCCCAGAAGTGGAGGTACTTGATCTGAGCCCCCGCCCTGACTTCCCTGATCAGGGCTTCCAATCCGTCGATCTTTCCCATGCACGCGAGTCTGGCACGCACCACTGACACTCCGTCCGCCCTTTTCCGCGCCGACTCGACACCTGGTCGACAGATTCCGTCGCGTAACCAAAAGGCAACAACGGAATCACTTGTTGGAGTCCTATTGCTCTGTCAGGATCGGCACTCAAATCGAGCTGGAGCTACGCCACCCACCCCCCGGGACGGGGCAAACGGCGGAGGAGAGCGACATGCACAACCCGGGCACCGCCACCCCGGAACGATTCCCCGCACAGGAGCGCTTCGCGGACGGCGCGCAGTTCATCGCGGGCCGCCTGACGAAGGGCACCTCGGGCCGTACCCACGCCGTGGTCGACCCCGCCACCGGCGAGGAGGTGTACACCTACGAGCTGGCCGGCACCGACGACGTCGACGCCGCCGTCGCCGCCGCGCGCGACGCCTTCCCGGGCTGGGCCGCCACCACCCCGGGCGAGCGCTCCGACGCGCTGCACCGGTTCGCCGCCGTACTCGCGGACCGTGCCGAGGACTTCGCCCGCGCCGAGTCCCTGCAGTGCGGCAAGCCGCTGAAGCTGACCCGCGAGTTCGACGTACCGGGGACCATCGACAACACCGCCTTCTTCGCGGGCGCGGCCCGGCATCTGCAGGGTCAGTCCGCCGGCGAGTACTCGGGCGACCACACGTCGTACATCCGGCGCGAGCCCATCGGTGTCGTCGGGTCGATCGCCCCCTGGAACTACCCCCTCCAGATGGCCGCCTGGAAGATCCTTCCAGCCATCGCCGCGGGCAACACCATCGTGCTCAAGCCCGCCGAGCTGACCCCGCTGACCTCGCTGCTGTTCGCCCAGGCCGCCACCGACGCCGGGATTCCGGACGGCGTCATCAACATCGTCACGGGTACCGGCAAGGAGGCCGGTGAGCACCTCGTCGGGCATCCCGACGTGGCCATGACCTCCTTCACCGGGTCCACCCCCGTCGGCAAGCGGGTCGCCGAGGTCGCCACCGCCACCGTCAAGCGCCTCCACCTGGAGCTGGGCGGCAAGGCGCCCTTCGTCGTCTTCGACGACGCCGACCTGGAGGCCGCCGTGCACGGCGCGGTCGCGGGCGCGCTCATCAACACCGGGCAGGACTGCACGGCTGCCACGCGCGCGTACGTGCAGCGACCGCTGTACGAGGCCTTCGTGGAGCAGACGGCCGCGCTGATGGAGACCGTGCGGCTCGGCGATCCGTTCGCCCCGGGCACCGACCTCGGTCCGCTCATCTCGCACGTCCAGCGCGACCGGGTCGCCGGCTTCGTGGACCGGGCGCGGGCCTACGCGCGCGTGGTGACCGGAGGCGAGGCCCCGCAGGGGGACCTCAAGGACGGCGCCTACTACCGGCCCACCCTGATCGCGGACGCCGCCCAGGACAGCGAGATCGTCCAGTCCGAGATCTTCGGTCCCGTACTGGTCGTACTGCCGTTCGACAGTGATGATGAGGGCATCCGGCTGGCCAACGACACTCCCTACGGCCTCGCCGCCTCCGCCTGGAGCGGCAACGTCTACCGGGCCAACCGCGCCACCCGCGAGATCAAGGCGGGCTGCGTGTGGATCAACGACCACATCCCGATCATCAGCGAGATGCCGCACGGGGGCTACCAGGCCTCCGGCTTCGGCAAGGACATGTCGGCGTACTCGTTCGAGGAGTACACGCAGGTCAAGCACGTAATGTTCGACAACACTGCGGTGGCCAGGAAGGACTGGCACCGCACCATCTTCGGGGACCGCTAGAGACCGACCAGGCCAGTCACCAGGCCGATCCCTCCCGAAAGGGCACCAAGCGCATGGAGCAGTACGAGCCCGACCGCCTGACCCCGCCCCAAGTGGCCGCAATGCGGCGCAGCCTGCGTAACGGCCGGGCGGCGATGACCCGCCGGTCGCTGCTGCGCGCCTCCGCGGGCGGCGCGCTCACGGTCGGCGGACTCGGGGCGCTGAGCGCCTGCGGGATCCCCGCGGCGGGCAAGACGCAGGGCGGCATGTCCGCTCAGGACCACTCGGCCGCCGAGAAGGTCGTGAACTTCTCCAACTGGACCGAGTACATCGACGTCGACGACAGCGGCAAGCACCACCCGACGCTCGACGCCTTCCAGAAGCGGACCGGCATCTCGGTCAAGTACACCGAGGACATCAACGACAACAACGAGTTCTTCGGCAAGATCAAGCCGCAGCTCGCCGCGGGCCAGGACACCGGCCGCGACATCATCGTCCTCACCGACTGGCTGGCGGCCCGGCTGATCCGCCTCGGGTGGGTCCAGAAACTGGACCCGGCCAACCTGCCGCACGCCTACACCAACCTGTCGGCCCAGTTCCGCAACCCCGACTGGGACCCGGGACGCGCGTACTCGTACCCCTGGCAGGGCATCTCGACGGTCATCGCCTACAACAAGAAGGCGCTCGACGGCATCGAGGTGAAGTCGGTCTCCGACCTGCTCGACAACCCCAAGCTCAAGGGCCGCGTCGGCTTCCTGTCGGAGATGCGCGACAGCATCGGCATGACCCTGCTCGACATGGGCAAGGACCCGGCGAACTTCACCGACGACGACTTCGACGCGGTGATCGCCCGGCTCCAGAAGGCCGTCGACAAGGGCCAGATCCGCCGCTTCACCGGCAACGACTACACGTCCGACCTGACCAAGGGCGACTTCGCGGCCTGCATCGCGTGGGCCGGAGACGTGGTCCAGCTCAAGGCGGACAGCCCGGACGTGGACTTCATCATCCCGGACAGCGGCTACATGACGTCGACCGACAACATGTGCGTCCCCAACAAGGCACGTCACAAGACGAACGCCGAGCGGCTGATCGATTTCTACTACGAGCCCGAACAGGCCGCAGCGCTCGCCGCCTACATCAACTACGTGACTCCGGTCGACGGCGTGAAGCCCTACCTTGCGAAGATCGACAAGGATGCGGCGAACAACCCGCTGATCGTTCCCGACAAGGCCATGCAGGCAAAGTCCCACGCCTTCCGCTCCCTGAGCCAGAAGGAAGAGACGGCCTACGAAGAGAAGTTCGCGAAGCTCACAGGGGCGTGACGAAGATGACGACGACAGACAGCAGCGGCGACGTCCGCCTCACCGGTATCGGCAAGACCTACGGCTCCTTCACCGCCGTACACCCGCTGGACCTGACCGTGCCACAGGGCTCCTTCTTCGCCCTGCTCGGCGCCTCGGGCTGCGGCAAGACGACCACCCTGCGCATGATCGCGGGCCTGGAGGAGCCGACCAGCGGCACCGTGTACCTGGGCGACCAGGAGGTCACCCATCTGCCGCCGTACAAACGGCCGGTCAACACGGTCTTCCAGTCCTACGCCCTCTTCCCGCACCTCGACATCTTCGAGAACGTCGCCTTCGGCCTGCGCCGGCGCGGCATCAAGAGCGTGAAGAAGCAGGTCGAGGAGATGCTGGAGCTGGTCCAGCTCGGCGAGCAGGCGCGCAAGAAGCCGCACCAGCTCTCCGGCGGCCAGCAGCAGCGTGTCGCGGTGGCCCGGGCGCTGATCAACCACCCGAAGGTCCTCCTCCTCGACGAGCCGCTCGGCGCCCTCGACCTGAAGCTGCGCCGCCAGATGCAGCTGGAGCTCAAGCGCATCCAGACCGAGGTCGGCATCACCTTCATCCACGTCACGCACGACCAGGAGGAGGCCATGACCATGGCCGACACGGTCGCCGTGATGAACGCGGGCCGCGTCGAGCAGCTCGGCTCGCCGAGCGACCTGTACGAGAACCCGCAGACCACCTTCGTCGCGAACTTCCTCGGCACCTCCAACCTGATCGAGGCCGAGGTCGACACGAAGAACGGCGACGGCATCGTGCTCAAGGCGGGCGGCGACAAGCTCGTCCTCCCCGAGTCGCGCTGTGCCGCCCCGACGAAGACCGGCGGCAAGGTGCTGGTCGGCATCCGCCCCGAGAAGATCGCGCTCACCCACGCCGACGACGCCGGCTCCATCCCCGAGGGCCGCAACCGCATCACCGGCAAGATCGCTGACGCCAGCTTCATCGGCGTCTCCACGCAGTACGTGATCGACACCCCGGTCTGCGACGAGTTCGCGGTCTACGTCCAGAACGTCGAGCGCGACGGCCGGCTCGTCCCCGGTGCCGACGTCGTCCTGCACTGGAGCCCGGCCCACACCTTCGGCCTCGACGCGGCCCAGGACATCGACGCCGGCGTGGAGACCGTCGAGGAAGAGGCCGCGTAGACATGTCGACGCTCACCGAGGCGCCCCCGCCTCTCGCCCCCGCCGAGCCGGCGAAGCAGTCCCCGCGCAAGCGGGGCCGGTTCACGCCGTACTGGCTGCTGCTCCCCGGCCTGCTGTGGCTGGTCGTCTTCTTCGCGCTGCCGATGATCTACCAGGCCTCCACGTCCGTGCAGACGGGCTCCCTGGAGGAGGGCTACAAGGTCACCTGGCACCTCGCGACCTACTGGGACGCCCTGGTCGAGTACTGGCCGCAGTTCCTGCGGTCCGTGTTCTACGCCGCCGCGGCGACCGTCCTGTGCCTGCTGCTCGGCTACCCGCTGGCCTATCTGATCGCATTCCGCGCGGGCCGCTGGCGGAACCTGATCATGATCCTGGTGATCGCGCCGTTCTTCACCAGCTTCCTGATCCGCACCCTGGCCTGGAAGACGATCCTCGCCGACAACGGCCCGGTCGTGCACACCCTGAACACGCTGCACATCCTGGACCTCACCAACTGGATCGGCTGGACGGCCGGCGACCGTGTGCTGGCCACGCCACTCGCGGTGGTGTGCGGTCTGACGTACAACTTCCTGCCGTTCATGATCCTGCCGCTCTACACCTCGCTGGAGCGGATCGACGGGCGGCTGCACGAGGCGGCCGGCGACCTGTACGCCAAGCCGTGGACCACCTTCCGCAAGGTGACCTTCCCGCTGTCGATGCCGGGCGTAGTCTCCGGAACCCTGCTGACCTTCATTCCGGCGGCCGGTGACTACGTCAACGCCGAACTCCTCGGCTCGACCGACACCCGCATGATCGGCAACGTCATCCAGACGCAGTTCCTGCGCATTCTGGACTATCCGACGGCGGCCGCGCTTTCCTTCATCCTCATGGCCGCGATCCTGTTCATGGTCACGGTCTACATCCGCCGCTCCGGGACGGAGGATCTGGTCTAAATGCCCTTCGTCACCTGGCTCAAGCGCCGTCTCGTCGTCATCGCGGGCCTGTGTACGCTCGCCTATCTCCTGCTGCCGAACGTCGTCGTGACGGTGTTCTCCTTCAACAAACCGAAGGGGCGCTTCAACTACGAGTGGCAGCAGTTCTCCACGGACGCCTGGAAGGACCCGTGCGGCGTCGCCGACATGTGCGGCTCGCTGTCGATCAGCCTCCAGATCGCCGTCTGGGCGACGGTCGGCGCCACCATCCTCGGCACGATGATCGCCTTCGCGCTGGTCCGTTACCGCTTCCGCGCCCGCGGCGCCGTCAACTCGCTGATCTTCCTGCCGATGGCGATGCCCGAGGTCGTCATGGCGGCCTCGCTGCTCACCCTGTTCCTCAACATGGGTGCACAGCTCGGCTTCTGGACGATCCTGATCGCGCACATCATGTTCTGCCTCAGCTTCGTCGTCACCGCGGTCAAGGCGCGTGTGATGTCGATGGACCCGCGCCTGGAGGAGGCCGCCCGGGACCTGTACGCCGGCCCGGTGCAGACCTTCGTGCGGGTCACCCTGCCGATCGCGGCACCCGGAATCGCCGCGGGCGCGCTGCTTTCGTTCGCGCTCTCCTTCGACGATTTCATCATCACCAATTTCAACGCGGGCTCGACCGTCACCTTCCCCATGTTCGTGTGGGGTTCGGCGCAGCGCGGAACACCCGTTCAGATCAACGTCATCGGTACGGCCATGTTCCTCGTCGCCGTACTGTTCGTCCTGGTCTCGATGCTCGTCACCAACCGCCGTAACAGTCAAAAGGCGTAAAGCCCAAAGGCATGAACCCTCTGTAGGGAGTTGAAATCATGGCCCCAAGCGCCATGAGTCGTGGCAAAGACAACTGGATCGCCTCTCTTTCCGAAGCCCAGCCGGTCCCGTACTGGCTGGAAGACCCCGGCAAGCCACCCGCCGAGCCCGCCCTCACCGGCAACGAGACCTGCGACCTGCTGGTCGTCGGCGGCGGCTACAGCGGACTGTGGACCGCGCTCAACGCCAAGGAGCGCGACCCGCAGCGCGATGTGGTCCTGCTGGAAGGCCGCGAGGTGGGCTGGGCCGCCTCCGGCCGCAACGGCGGCTTCTGCGCCGCCTCCCTCACCCACGGCCTGCCCAACGGCCTGACCCGCTGGCCGGACGAGATCCAGCGGCTGGAGGAGCTGGGCCGGCGCAACCTCGACGAGATCGAGGCCGCCGTCGCCCGGCACGGCATCGACTGCGACTTCGAGCGCACCGGCGAGATCGACGTCGCCACCGAGACCTACCAGGCCTGGGAGCTGCGTGACTGGCACCGGGAGCTGGACGAGAAGGGCCTCGCGGACGGCATCGAGTTCCTCGACGCCGACGCCGTGCGCGAGCAGGTGAACTCGCCCACCTTCGAGGCGGGTCTGTGGGACCGCCGGGGCGTGGCCATGCTGCACCCGGCCAAGCTGGCCTGGGGCCTGAAGCAGGCGTGCGTCAGGCTCGGGGTGCGCGTGTACGAGCACACGCCCGCCCTCACCCTGAAGCAGTACGGCGCCGGCATGGCCGTACGCACGCCGTACGGCTCGGTCCGCGCCCGCCGGGTCGCGCTCGGCACGAACATCTTCCCGAGCCTGCTGCGGCGCGTGCGCTCGTACACCGTCCCGGTGTACGACTACGCCCTGATGACCGAGCCGCTGAGCGCCGGGCAGCTGGACTCGATCGGCTGGAAGAACCGCCAGGGCCTCGGGGACTCGGCGAACCAGTTCCACTACTTCCGGCTGTCCGCCGACAACCGGATCCTGTGGGGCGGCTACGACGCGATCCACCACTACGGCGGCCGGGTCCGCGCCGAGTACGACGACCGCCCCGAGACCTACGCCAAGCTGGCCGGCCACTTCTTCACCTGCTTCCCGCAGCTGGAGGGCGTCCGCTTCACCCACGCCTGGGGCGGCGCGATCGACACCTGCTCGCGCTTCTCGGCGTTCTTCGGCACGGCCCACCAGGGGAAGGTGGCGTACGCGGCGGGCTACACCGGTCTCGGCGTCGGCGCCACCCGCTTCGGCGCCGATGTGATGCTGGACCTGCTGGACGGGGAGCGCACCGAGCGGACCGAGCTGGAGATGGTCCGCAAGAAGCCGCTGCCGTTCCCGCCGGAGCCCTTCGCCTGGACCGGCATCGCCCTGACCAAGTGGTCCCTGGCCCGCGCGGACGCGCACGGCGGCCGCCGCAATCTGTGGCTGCGGACGATGGACCGGCTGGGTCTGGGCTTCGACAGCTGAGCCCTCTCCGGCGAGCCCTGCCGGACCGCAGCGGGAGTGACCCGGGTCACTCCAAAGAGGAGCCGGAAACCGCGTAATGCCCGCCGGAAGGCCTCCCTCTCCCTCGTGACGCGATCGCGTCCACAAGGGAAAGGGAGGCCTTCTCATGACTGGGGCGAAGACGGCGGTCGAATGGCTGGCATCCGTCGCACCGGATCCCGAGGCCTGCCGCTGGGAATGGGAGCGCAACCCCCTCGGGGTCGCGCTGCTCCCCGCCGGCAAGGTCTGGGACGTGCTGATTCTGCCGGGTGACCTCGGTTACCCCACGCTCGACGTGCTCACCCGGGTGCTCGATCAACCCGGCCCGGTGCTGGCCGACTTCGGCGACAACCGGGTCGGCTTCTTCGTGCCGCCGGGCACCGCGGCCCGCTGGCTCGGCACCGGCATCCGTACCGCCGGACCCGGCACCTGGATCGTTGTGCCGCACCCGGGCCGGGCCGCGCGGGGCGTGCGCTGGCTGGTGCCGCCGGACGGCTCCGGCACGCTGACCGACCCGGCGTTGCTGGAGCTGGCGATGCACGAAGCGGCGGCCGGGCTGGCCGGGGAGGGGGAGGGGGAGCACCGGACACCTTGACAAGAGGATTGGTCTGGACCAAGTTGAGTGCGCTCCACCCCTCCAACTCCCCCTTCACCGGAGGCCCTTGTGGACCGCGCCCGACGCGCCAGACGCCCCAGATCCGTCCTCGCCCTGCTCACGGCCGCGCTGCTGGCCGTGCCCGGGATCACCGCGCTCTCGTCGGCCGCCCGTGCGGCCGACGCGGACCTGGCCAAGAACGGCGGCTTTGAATCCGGCCTCGACGGCTGGACCTGCACGGCCGGTTCGACTGTCAACTCACCTGTGCACAGCGGGAGTTCGGCGCTGCAGGCGACCCCGGCCGGCAGCGACAACGCCCAGTGCGCGCAGACGGTGACCGTCCAGCCGAACGCCCAGTACACGCTGTCCGGTTACGTCCGCGGCTCCTACGTCTACCTGGGCGCGAACGGCACCGGAACCACCGACGTCTCCACCTGGACCCAGTCCGCCCCCGACTGGCAGAAGCTGACCACCACGTTCACCACCGGCGCCACCACCACGAAGGTCACCCTCTACACGCACGGCTGGTACGGCACCGGCGCCTACTACGCCGACGACATCTCCCTGATCGGCCCGGGCGCGAGCACCGGACAGCCGCCCGCCGCGCCCACCGGCCTCAAGACGGGGACGGTCACGTCCTCCTCCGTCGCCCTGTCCTGGAGCGCGGTGACCGGCGCCACGAGTTACGCGGTCTACCGCGACGGGGCCAAGGTCCAGACGGTGAGCGGCACTTCGGCCACCGTCACCGGACTCGCGCCCTCGACGGCGTACGGTTTCCAGGTCACCGCGAGCAACGACGCCGGCGAGTCCGCCAGATCGGCCGCGGTGACCGCGACGACCACGGCGGGCACCGGCGGCGGCTCGACCGACCTGCCCGCCCACGCCCTGGTCGGCTACCTCCACGCGAGCTTCGCCAACGGCTCCGGCTACACCCGCCTCGCCGACGTACCCGACAGCTGGGACGTCATCGACCTCGCCTTCGGCGAGCCCACCTCGGCCACCTCCGGCGACATCCGCTTCAACCGCTGCCCGGTCACCGAGTGCCCGAACGTCGAGAGCGACGCCGACTTCAAGGCGGCCGTCAAGGCCAAGCAGGCGGCCGGCAAGAAGGTGCTGATCTCGATCGGCGGCCAGAACGGCCAGGTCCAGCTGACGACGACGGCGGCCCGTGACGCCTTCGTCTCCTCGGTCTCGAACATCATCGACACCTACGGCCTCGACGGCCTGGACATCGACTTCGAGGGCCACTCGCTGTCCCTGAACGCGAACGACACGGACTTCAAGAACCCCACCACACCCGTGATCGTCAACCTCATCTCGGCCCTGAAGACCCTGAAGGCCAAGTACGGCTCGAAGTTCGTGCTGACCATGGCCCCGGAGACCTTCTTCGTCCAGATGGGCTACCAGTACTACGGCACCGGCAAGTGGGGCGGCCAGGACCCGCGCTGCGGCGCGTACCTCCCGGTCATCTACGCCCTGCGCGACGACCTGACCCTGCTCCACGTCCAGGACTACAACTCGGGCCCGATCATGGGCCTCGACAACCAGTACCACTCCATGGGCGGCGCCGACTTCCACATCGCCATGACCGACATGCTGCTCACCGGCTTCCCGGTCGCGGGCGACGCGAACAACGTCTTCCCGCCGCTGCGCCCGGACCAGGTGGCGATCGGCATGCCGGCGTCGACGAACGCGGGCAACGGGTACGTCGCTCCGTCCGAGGTCACCAAGACCCTGGACTGCCTGACGAAGAAGACGAACTGCGGCTCGTACCCGACCCACGGGACGTGGCCCGCTCTTCGGGGCCTGATGACATGGTCGGTGAACTGGGACCGCTACTCGAACTGGGAGTTCCAGCGGAACTTCGACGCGTACTTCGGCTGAGCACCACGGACAGGGTGGTCAGCAGCACCGTGCCCAGGCACCAGCTGGCCACCACGTCCAGCGGCCAGTGCCAGCCCCGGCGGACCAGGCCGTAGGAGACGCCGAGCACCAGAGCCACGCAGCCGCCGACGAGGGCCCGGCGGGCGGCGGGCGAGCGGAGCCAGGGGAGCAGGAGCAGGGTCGCTCCGCCGTACGCGATCATCGCCGTCGCCGTATGACCGGAGGGGAAGTAGCCGACCCCCGGCGGCATCAGCGGGGTCCCCGGGCGTGCGGTCCAGTCCTTCAGCGGTACGACGAACGCCGGGACCAGCGCCATCAGTACGGCCGCCGCGGCGGGCGGCAGCCACCAGCGGTCCGTACCGGTCGCGCGGCCGCGCCAGGCGGAGTACGCCAGGGCGAGGACGAGCACCGGCACGGCGACCTGGACGTTGCCGAGATCGGAGAGGCCTGCGGAGAAGCGGTCCGGGTGGAGGAGGTCCCGGCTCAACCGCGCGTCGAGGCGCAGGAGCGGGCCGTGGGTGACGACCTGCCAGGTGATCAGGGCGAGCAGGAGCGCGGGAAGGGCCAGGAGCGTGGGCAGGGCCAGGAGCGCGTACTTCGGGCGCGGATCCGGTGACGTCGACACGCGCTCCAGCTTCTCAAACCCGGCAGGGGAGGAAGGGGCTTCTCGGACCCGGCGGGGGAGGAAGGGGCTTCTCGGACCCGGAAAGGGGAGAAAGGGAAGGAGGTCGGCCGCCCCGGAACAGGGGGGGTGGTTCCGAGGCGGCCGTCCGGATCGGGACGTCGCGCGCCCCGGGGGGTTTGGGGCGGCGACCGTCCGATCGGTGAGGAGATCCCGGAGCCGTCAGGCCCCGGTTGTGTGCGCGAGGGCACGACCAGGTCGAAGCTGGGGAGGCCCCGGCCTGAGATCGCCCACAGTCCCCTGTGGGCGGGGTGTATCTCTCATCTGGGTAGAACCTACGGCAGCCCGAGGCGCTTGGGCAGACGGAATCGCGTTACGCCATCCACCCCGCACACCTTCTTCACACGGCCTGCCGTAGGCACCCTTCAGAGGTGCGAACCAGTCGCTCAGATGCGCGCGAAGGCCTGCTCGATGATGTCGAGACCCTCGTTCAGGAGGTCCTCGCCGATCACCAGCGGGGGCAGGAAGCGCAGCACGTTGCCGTAGGTGCCACAGGTCAGGACCAGCAGGCCCTCCTGGTGGCAGGCCTTGGCGAGGGCGGCGGTCGCCTCCGCGTTCGGCTCCTTGGTCGCGCGGTCCTTGACCAGCTCGATGGCGATCATGCCGCCACGGCCACGGACGTCGCCGATGATGTCGAACTTCTCGGCCATGGCGGTGAGGCGCGCCTTCATGATCGCCTCGATGTTCTTCGCCTTGGCGTTGAGGTCCAGCTCCTTCATGGTCTCGATCGCGCCGAGCGCACCGGCGCAGGCGACCGGGTTGCCGCCGTAGGTGCCACCGAGGCCGCCCGCGTGCGCGGCGTCCATGATCTCGGCGCGGCCCGTGACGGCGGCCAGCGGCAGACCGCCGGCGATGCCCTTGGCGGTCGTGATCAGGTCCGGGACGATGCCCTCGTCCTCGCAGGCGAACCACTGGCCGGTGCGGCAGAAGCCGGACTGGATCTCGTCCGCGACGAAGACGATGCCGTTGTCCTTGGCGAACTGGCTGATCGCGGGCAGGAAGCCCTTGGCCGGCTCGATGAAGCCACCCTCACCGAGCACCGGCTCGATGATGATCGCGGCCACGTTGTCGGCGCCGATCTGCTTGGTGATCTGGTCGATGGCCTGCGCGGCGGCCTCCGGGCCCGCGTTCTCCGGGCCGGTCAGCCAGCGGTAGGCGTACGCGACCGGGACGCGGTAGACCTCGGGCGCGAACGGGCCGAAGCCGTGCTTGTACGGCATGTTCTTGGCCGTCAGCGCCATCGTCAGGTTGGTGCGGCCGTGGTAGCCGTGGTCGAAGACGACGACGGCCTGGCGCTTGGTGTACGCACGGGCGATCTTGACGGCGTTCTCGACGGCCTCGGCGCCCGAGTTGAACAGCGCGGACTTCTTGGCGTGGTCACCCGGCGTGAGCTCGGCCAGCGCCTCGGCGACGGCCACGTAGCCCTCGTACGGCGTGACCATGAAACAGGTGTGGGTGAAGTCGGCCAGCTGGGCGCTCGCGCGGCGTACGACGGCCTCGGCGGAGCCGCCGACCGAGGTCACGGCGATACCGGAACCGAAGTCGATCAGTCGGTTGCCGTCGACGTCCTCGATGATGCCGCCGTCCACGCGGGTGGTGAAGACGGGCAGCACCGAGCCCACGCCCTGCGCGACCGCGGCGAGGCGGCGGGCCTGCAGCTCCTGCGACTTCGGACCGGGGATGGCGGTGACGACGCGGCGCTCCTGCGGAAGTGCGGTCATGAGGGCTCCCTGATGATCTTGCGTACCGGGTGTTCCCGGGCGGTTCCGGACGGTGCGTTTTTCGGACGCTTGTCTCTTTCTTCGCAGGCTAGGGCCGGAAATGGAGGGTGGGCATGCTCCATGTGGGCGTTGTCGGGAAGATTGGTTGTCCGTCGTGGACATAGCAGTAGGGGAGGGATGCGCCCGGTCGGCGCGTCCTTACGGCCGCGTAAGCGGTGAACTCCCTTTGTCGGGGCGTTAGATTGGCTCGCTGATGGTGGACGGAACGGCTGGTCAGGGGGCAAGGGCGATGGACAGCGACGGGACGCGGGACGCGCGCGGTACGCATGCGAATCCTGTGCCGCGCCCGGCGGTGCCCCCGGAGGGCCAGCCGGGGCCGGTCGAGGGTTCCGCCCTGCCGCCCATGCCGCCCGGGCCACCTGGGGTTCCGCCCAGGCCGGACGGCTCGGCCTTCCTGGCCTGGCTGCGGGCGTCCCGGCCGCAGGCCGCCCCGGGTGTGTGGCGGTTCGGGTACCGGCCCCGGCCCGAGCAGGAGCCCGAGCGGATCCCGGCCCGGCAGCTGCTGAGTGGTGCACTGATCGCCTTCCTCGTGGGCTGGCTGGTGTGGTCCCTGCTCTGGAACGGCTACCTCGGGGGCTGGTGGGTGCTGCCCCTGGAGCTGTTCACCCCGGACTCCTGGCGCCAGAGCAACGACCGCGTCGGCAACGCCCTCCTCTGGTACTCGTACTACACGCTCATCGCCGTCATCATCATGCTCGTCGTCGGCCGTCTCGGCCGCTGGGGCGAGGTCTGGCGCCGCTATGGTCCCCCCGCCTGGCGGGAGGCCGTACCCGCCGCCGAGCCCGCGCCCGCCCCGGAGCAGGACCCCGCCGAATGGCCCCAGCTGCGGAGCGCCGGAGCCCATGAGGCGGCCGAGCGGCTGGCCGCCGAGGCGAAGGCCGGACTCATGCGGGACGTCGACCACGCCCGGATCAGCCGGGCCTGGCAGGGCGTACGGTCCGGCACGCACACGCTCGCCTCCTTCACGGGCGCCGTACTGAAGGACGGCTCGGCCGCCTGTCTGCACCCCTCCGGAGAGCGCGACCTGCCCGCCCGGCACGCCCGGCACGACCTGCTCACCGGGCAGGTACGGCTCGGCACCACCGCGGACGACCCCCGCAACCCGTACCACTACCGCGGCTCCGGACTCGCCCTCGGCCCCGAGCTGCTCGCCACCTCGCTGCTCGCCGTCGGCCCGGCCGGCTCCGGCAAAACCGGCGCGGTCATCCGGCCGCTCACCGAGTCGCTGTGCCTGCACGCCCTCGCCGGACGGGCCGCCGTCGTGACCGTCGGCGCGGCGGGCGCCGGGCTCGGCCCCGCCGAGGCGTACGACGTCGTCGTACGGATCGGCCACCCCGAATCCGTCTACGACCTCGATCTGTACGGCGGCACCACCGACCCGGACGAGGCCGCCGCCATACTCGCCGAGGCCCTCGTCGGCGACCTCGCCGACCCGCACCCCGGCGGAGACAGCCGCCGCTCCACCACCGTCCTCGCCCAGCTGCTCGGCCCCTTCCGTGCCGTCCACGACCGCTTCCCCTCCGTCCCCGAGCTGCGCCAGCTCCTCGACGGCACACCGGGACCGCTGGCCGCACTCCGCAAGGGGCTCACGGACACCGGGCAGGAGTCGCTGCTCAGGGAACTGGACGCGCGCGAGCGGCAGATGGCCCACCCGGGCGATGTCGGCGCGGTGCTCGCCGACCGGATCGCCCTGCTCGACCGGCCCGCCTTCGCCGCCTTCTTCGACACCTCCGGGCAGTCCCGGCCGTTCTCTCTCAAGGCCCTCGACCACCCGGTCCGGGTCCGTATCGACCTGCCCCAGCGCGGGCACGCCGACGCCTCCCGGATCCTCGCCCGGCTGGTCCTCGCCCAGTTCACGGCCAGCGTGACGGTACGGGAGGACCGGTCGCTGTTCGCCTGCCTGCTGCTGGACGACGCCTCCGGGGTGATCACCCCGGAGTCCGTGCGCGGCATCCAGCGGCTGCGGTCCGCCCACGCGGGCACCGTGCTGACGCTGCGCACCCTCGACGACGTGCCCCGGCCGCTGCGCGGACCGCTGCTCGGCGCCACCGGATGCCGGATGGCGCTGTCCGGGCTCACCCCCTGGGACGGGCAGGACTTCGCCGAGGTGTGGGGCAAGGAGTGGACCGAGACCCGGGACGTCACCGACCGGCAGATCATCGCCGAGACCCCGGCCGGCAAGGCCGTGCACATGCTGCGCCGGGTCATCACCGGCCAGGCGCCCACCGCCCGGGCCGTCACCGTGCGCCAGGTGGAACGCGAGCGCTGGTCGGCCTCCGAGCTGGCGCACGGGGTGCCGCCCGGGCACGCGGTGCTGTCGCTGACGACCGTGCAGGGGGAGCACGCTCCGCCGTTGCTGGTCGATCTGCGGAGCTGAGGGCGCTCGGGGCAAGGGGCACCCGGGGACCGTACGGTGAGGCAGAATCGGCATAGGCTGTTCATACGCGGCGGCCAATTGATCTCCGTGATCACAGTGATCAACGGTTCTCCCCACCCGCTGTCCCGGTTCTCCCCTCCCTGAAGGCCTCATGCCCCCGACCCTCGCCTCGCTCGTCCACCACTCCGCGCTCAAGCTGACCGTGCGCGCGGGCGAGGACCGTCTCGACGTGCCCGTCCGCTGGGCGCACGTGAGCGAGCTGGCCGACCCCGTGCCCTACATGGAGGGCGGCGAGCTGCTGCTGATCACCGCGCTCAAGCTGGACGCGGAGGATCCCGAGGCGATGCGGCGCTATGTGAAGCGGCTGGTCGGCGCGGGTGTCGTAGGGCTCGGCTTCGCGGTCGGCGTGAACTACGACGACATCCCCAAGGCCCTCGTCGACGCCGCCGAGGAGGAGGGGCTGCCGCTGCTGGAGGTGCCCCGCCGCACCCCCTTCCTCGCCATCAGCAAGGCCGTCTCCGCCGCGATCGCCGCCGACCAGTACCGGGCGGTCACCGCGGGCTTCGCCGCCCAGCGGGAGCTGACCAAGCAGGCCCTGAACGCGGGCCCCGAGGGGCTGCTCGGCGCGCTCGCCGCGCAGGTCGACGGGTGGGCGGCGCTGTACGACGCCTCGGGCGCCGTCGTCGCCACCGCACCCGAGTGGGCCGGGCGCCGGGCCGCCCGGCTCACCGCGGAGGTCGAACGGCTGCGGGAGCGGCCCGCGCCCGCCTCCTCGGTCGTCGGCGGACCCGACAACGAGGACCGCGTGGAGCTGCACTCCCTGGGCACGGGCCGGCGCCCGCGCGCCGCCCTCGCCGTCGGTACGGCCGCTGCCCTCGGCACCGCCGAGCGGTACGCCGTCCACTCCGCGATCGCCCTGCTCACGCTCACCACCGAACGGTCCCGTTCGCTGCACGCGGCCGAGCAGCGGGTCGGCGCGGCCGTGCTGCGCATGCTGCTGGCCGGGGAGCCGGACCATGCCCGGGCCGTCGCCGGTGACCTGTACGGCGGGCTCCTCGACGCGCCCTTCCGGGTGATCGTCGCCGAGTCGGCGACCGGCTCCGCGGCGCGGGCGGACGCCGATGGGCTGGGCGGGATCGTGGAGGCCGTGGAGTCGGCGGCCGCCCGCGCCGGGGAGGCCGTGCTGGTCGTGCCCGAGGGAGAGCGGTTGGTGGTGCTGGCCGCGGACGGGGGTGCGGCGGTGTCCGCGTGTGCCGCGTACGCGGCTGCGCTGGAGGCGGGGCGGGCCGTGCCCGAGCAGGCGGCCGGGGACGAGGAGGAGCTGGTCGTCGGGCTGTCGGCCCCGGCCGGACCGATCGCCGCGGCGGCGGCCTACAAGCAGGCCGAGCAGGCGCTGTCCGTCGCGCGGCGGCGGGGGCGGGTGCTGGTGGAGCACGAGCAGCTGGCGGCGGGGTCGGTGCTGCCGTTGCTGGCCGACGACGCGGTGAAGGCGTTCGCGGACGGGTTGCTGCGGGCGCTGCACGAGCACGATGCGACGGGGCGGGGGGATCTGGTCGCCTCGCTGCGGGCGTGGCTGTCCCGGCACGGGCAGTGGGACGCGGCCGCGGCGGATCTGGGGGTGCATCGGCATACGTTGCGGTACCGGATGCGGAGGGTGGAGGAGATCCTGGGGCGCTCTCTGGACGACCCGGACGTCCGGATGGAGCTGTGGCTGGCTTTGAAGGCGACGTCCCCGGAGTAGCCGTCTCAGGGGGCTCCGCCCCCTGGACCCACGGCCTATGCCCACCCACCACCCGACTCGGTGGGTCGAGAAGTGGCCGAGACCCAAGAACACCCCACCTCAGCCCCCCCACCACGCCAAACCGGAGCATCCCCCACCCTCACCACTCCGACTCGGACAAGCGACCCCCGGCCACCCCCGCCCTACCGTGGGACACGCAAGCACACGCACACCCCCTACGCGGAAGGGCCGGGACTCATATGACTTCCACCCACGCCTTCTGGCTCGCCGGCCGCCAGGTCACCGGCGAGGACACCTTCGACGTCACCTCCCCGTGGGACGGCCGTCTCGTCGGCAAGGTCAGCGTGCCGACCGACGCCCAGGTCGAGGAGGCCGTGGCCGCCGCGTACGCCGTGCGGGACGAGTTCGCCGCCACCCCGGCGCACGTCCGCGCCGCCGCCCTCGACCACGTCAGCAAGCGTCTGGTCGAGCGCACCGAGGAGATCGCCCAGCTGATCTCCGCCGAGAACGGCAAGCCGATCAAGTGGGCGCGCGGCGAGGTCGGCCGTGCCGTGTCCGTGTTCCGGTTCGCGGCCGAGGAGGCCCGGCGGTTCAACGGCGGCGAGGCCCAGCGCCTCGACACCGACCTCGGCGGCCAGGGGCGCCTCGCGCTCACCCGGCGCTTCCCGAAGGGTGTCGTCCTCGGCATCGCGCCGTTCAACTTCCCGCTGAACCTGTGCGCCCACAAGGTCGCCCCCGCGATCGCCGCCGGCGCGCCCATCATCCTCAAGCCGGCCCCGGCCACCCCCCTCTCCGGCCTGATCATCGGCGACCTGCTCGCCGAGACCGACCTGCCCGCCGGCTCCTGGTCGATCCTCCCGGTCGCCAACGAGAAGATGCCCGCGCTGGTTCAGGACGAGCGCCTGCCGGTCATCTCCTTCACCGGTTCCGAGAAGGTCGGCTACGCGATCATGGACTCGGTGCCGCGCAAGCACTGCACCCTGGAGCTGGGCGGCAACGGTGCCGCGGTCGTCCTCGGTGACTTCGCCTCCGACGCCGACCTCGACTGGGCCGCGACCCGCATCGCGACCTTCTCGAACTACCAGGGCGGCCAGTCCTGCATCTCCGTGCAGCGCGTGATCGCCGACGCCTCCGTCTACGACCGCCTGCTGCCGCGCATCGTCGCCGCCGTCGAGGCCCAGGTCACCGGTGACCCGAGCGACGCCAAGACCGATGTCGGCCCGCTGGTCAGCGAGGACGCGGCCAAGCGCGTGGAGTCGTGGGTGAAGGAGGCCGTCGAGGCCGGCGCCACCCTCCTCACGGGCGGCGACCGCGACGGCGCCTCCTACGCGCCGACCGTCCTCACCGACGTGCCGGCGGACACCACCGTCGCCTGCGAGGAGGTCTTCGGACCGGTCCTCACCGTGCAGAAGGTGGACGGGGAGGCGGAGGCCTTCGCCGCCGTCAACTCCTCCAAGTACGGCCTCCAGGCGGGCGTGTTCACCCACGACCTCCAGGTCGCCTTCCGCGCCCACCGCGCGCTGGAGGTGGGCGGCGTGGTCATCGGCGACGTCCCGTCCTACCGCGCCGACCAGATGCCGTACGGCGGCGCCAAGCAGTCCGGTGTGGGCCGCGAGGGCGTGAAGTTCGCGATGGAGGACTACACATACGAGCGCGTGCTGGTTCTCACCGGTCTCGCGCTCTGACCTGCCACGGACAGGTCGGACGGAACGGCCGCAGCCCACTGTGCGGGGGCTGCGGCCGTTCCTTTTGCCGTTCCTATTGCCGGGTAAAGGATTCGGCATCGTCCGTTCAATAGTCTTGTTCTGTGCATGACTCACTCGATGGGATGCGAGTCGACCACTTCGTCCGACTCACGGACCACTCAGGGGAATTCATGCACATAGCCCGTACCGGGCGCGGCGTCGCGGCTTCCGCGGCCGCCACCGCTGCCCTCGTCGCCGCCGCGCTGGCGACCACCTCGCAGGCCGGCGTCACCCTCGCCGCGCCCGCCGCCGTGCCGCACACCAAGGCGGTTCCGGCCATCGCAGGGCACACCCTGGTTCACGGCGTGGCCAGCCCGCTCTCCAGCGAGCAGTGCCAGGCCAAGTGGCACATCAACTGCTACAACCCGCTCCAGTACCGCACCGCGTACAACCTCAACCCGCTGTACCGCAAGGGCATCACGGGCAAGGGGCGCACGATCGTCATCGTGGACTCGTTCGGTTCTCCGACCGTCCAGCACGATCTCGACGTCTACAGCAGGCAGTTCGGCCTGCCCAGCACCAAGGTCAAGGTGGTCAAGTGGGGGCACGTCCCCGCCTTCGACCCCAAGAACTCCGACATGACCGGGTGGGCCGGCGAGACCACCCTGGACGTCGAGATGGCCCACGCGGTGGCGCCCGGCGCCAAGATCGTCCTGGTGGAGACGGCCGTCTCCGAGACCGAGGGCACCACCGGTCTCCCGGAGATGATGTCCGCCGAGAAGCACCTGATCGACCAGGGCGTCGGCGACGTCATCACCCAGAGCTTCGGTGCCACCGAGAACACCTTCCCGGGCTTCAACCGGGGCGACTTCTCCAGCATCAAGAAGCTGCGGTACGCCTTCCAGGCCGCGAACCGCAAGCACGTGACGGTCCTCGCCTCCTCGGGCGACGGTGGTGCCACCGACATGAAGGCGGACGGCAAGCACTACTACGACAAGCGCGTCAACTCCTGGCCGTCCTCGGACCCGCTGGTCACCTCCATCGGTGGCACCCAGCTCCACCTGAACGACAAGGGTGACCGCGTCAAGCCGGACAGCGTCTACAACGACTACGGCGCGGGCGGCGGCGGCCAGTCCCACGTCTTCACCCGCCCGGGCTTCCAGGACGGCGTGAAGAACATCGTCGGCACCCGCCGCGGCACCCCGGACGTGTCGATGGCCGCCGCGGTCAACGGCGGCGCCTGGATCTACTCCAGCTACGACCCGACCGCCACCGGCTGGGACGTCACCGGCGGCACCAGCGAGGCCAGCCCGCTCTTCTCGGGCATCATCGCCCTCGCCGACCAGGCGGCGGGCCACCGGCTGGGCAACATCAACCAGGCGCTGTACAACCTCGCCAAGCACCGCAACACCGGCGTCGTCGACGTCAACGACGGCACGAACAACAGCTACGAAGGCGTCACCGGCTACAAGGCCGTCAAGGGCTACGACATGGCCACGGGCGTGGGCACGGTGGACGCACTCCACTTCGTCAACGCCATCGCGGCAGCGAGCCACCACAGCTGACGCGGCACTGATCCTTCGCATGCGAACGGCCCGGGTTCCACACCCGGGCCGTTCGTCTGTGCATGTAGGTCTCTGTCGACCGCCGCTCGGCTACCGCCGGACTAATACTGCGGGCCTGGCGGGGGCCCCGGTGGGGGACCGGCGGGCGGTGGACCCCACTGCGGTGGAGGGCCCCACTGCGGCGCAGGCGCCCAGCCGGCGGTGAGCCGCCGACGGTGGCGGCTGCGGCGGACGGCGGTGACGATGGTGATGGCCGCGGCCGCGACGAACGCGGTGAGGAAGCACACGACCCCCGCGGCGATGCTGCCGATCGTGGCCCCCACCTGGGGCTTGTCTCCCAGCGCGAAGTCGGCCGGCAGCTCCGAGGTGCAGGTGAGCGCGTACTCGCCGGTGCTGTCGGGCTTCACCTCGAAGACGCGCTCCCAGGTGCGGGACCCGATGGTGATGTGGAAGGTGCTGTTCGGTTGGGTCAGCGACCCGGGCCGCAGGTCCGGGATCCGGCACTGGACCCGGCCCTTCCCGGACTGGGAGACGTAGATCGCCTTGGTCTCCCCCTGGACGAAGTGGAACGTCTGCGAGTCGCCGCTGGAGAAGCTCCGGGTGGTGTCGATCAAGTCCACCGTGTTCTTCACCGTCACCACGATGAAGGCGGTGCCGACACCGGCGAGTACGAGCCCCAGCAGGGCTGCTACCAGGTACCAGATGCGCCGAGGCCGCAGGTCCTTCGCCGGGATGTTCGGCGGCGGAGGCCCGCCGCCGTAGGGCCCTCCCCAGGGCGTTTGTATTGCCACGACGTCGCATCGTACGGGGTACGCCATGACCGACGCACCACATCGGTACCGACCTAGCTAATGGGAACCATTTTCATGTAGGCTGCGTGCGACGCGGGCCCGGCGTCTGCGAAGGGGCCCGGCACCGCTGCCTTCCGGTGCCGGGCCCCTTCCTGGTGTCGGCTTCTCCGGACCCTCAACCGGTGAAGCCGACATGCGCGAGCCGCAGTGGGCCGCGCAGTCTGAGGTGGACGTCGTGGACGCCCTCGGTGACGATTCCGGCGCCCAAGGTGGTGTAGGTGTAGGCGTCCGCGGTGGGAGTGGGGAGGGTCAGGGCGGCCAGGGTCGGGCCGCCGTCCAGGGACAGTTCCAGGACGCCCTCGCCCGCCAGTTGAGCCGTCACCTCGATCACGCCGTCGCCGAAGTCGCAGGCGCGGTAGACCAGTTCGGCCGAGCCGCCGTCCACCGGGGTCACCGCGTCGCCCGCCGTCTTCGTACGGTCGACTATCGCGATGCCGGACTGCTCGTCGAAGTCGGCCGCCTCCAGGCCCCGTCGGACCACCGAGCGGGGCGCCGGGGCCTGACCGTCGAGGGTGACGGTCGTACGCAGCCGGATGTCCTCGCTGGACGCGCCGAGTAGGAGGTCGTACGGGCCCTGTTCCAGGCGCCAACCGCCCTGTGCCACATCCCAGAACTCGAAGGCGGACAGCGGGACTTCGAAGCGGAGTTCCGTCCGCTCGCCGGGCGCGAGCGTCACCCGGCGGTGGGCGAGCAGCTCGCGGCGCGGCCGGGTCACGGACGGGTCCACCGCCCGGGTGTAGAGCTGGGCGACCTCGTCGGCCGTGCGGTCGCCCGTGTTGGTGAGCGTGCAGCCGACGTGGACCGTGCCGTCCTGCACCCGGGCCGACAGGTCGGCGTAGCCGAAGGACGCGTACGACAGGCCGTGGCCGAAAGGGAAGAGCGGGGTGCCCTCGAAGTAGAGGTAGGTCTGGCGGCCGCCGATCACGTCGTAGTCGAGCAGGTCCGGCAGGTCTGCGTCGGACTCGTACCAGGTCTGCGGGAGGCGGCCCGCGGGGGAGACGTCACCGGCCAGCACCCGGGCCAGGGCCGTGCCCGCGGCCTGGCCGCCGTGCGCGGTCCAGAGGACGGCCGGCAGACGGGACGGCGCCTCCAGCGCGTACGGGTACGCCGACGTCAGGACCAGGGCCGTGCGCGGGTTCGCGGCGCGTGCCGCGAACAGCAGCCGCTGCTGGTGGGCGGGGAGGTCCAGGGTCGTACGGTCCTCCGTCTCACGGCCGTTGATGTGCGGGTCGTTGCCCGCGATCACGAGGACCACGTCCGCCTGCTCGGCGGCCCGGGCCACCGCCTCCTCGCCCCGCTCGACCGTGATCACCTCGAAGATCTCGCCCGCGTCGGCAACCTTCACGCCATCGGCGGCGACCGAGACAGGGCGACCCGTGCCCAGATGCCGGAGGAGGTGACCGTTCTGGTGGGGTTCCAGGCGGAACGTCTCCTGGACCACCCAGCCGCCGGGCTGGTCCGCGGAGGCACGGACGTGGCCGTCCTCGGCGACGGAGAGATAGCGGCCGTCGGGCGCGCGCAGGGTCAGGACGCCCTCGCCCCAGTCGGCCAGCGCGAACTCGGTGCCGGTGGCGTCCGTGGTGAGCGGGGGCAGGTCGGTGCGGCCGGACAGCAGGGCCGGGTCGAGGGCGCCCTCGGTGCCGCGCACCGTGTCGGGGGCGTCCGTGGGCGGCACATGGAGGAAGGCGCCGGCGGTGGTGCGCAGACGGACGCGGTCCACGCCCTCCGCGAACTCCACCCGCTCCGCGCCGAAACGCTCGTACAGGCCCTCCAGGGGTGTGGACCGGTGCAGGAGGCTGCCGCTGTACCAGTCGAGTTTGCACTCGTCGGCGAGCGGGCCGACCACGGCGATGCGGGTGTCGGGTGCGAGGGGCAGCAGGGCGTCGTCGTTCTTCAGGAGGACCACGGCCTGTTCGGCGGCCTCCTGGGCGAGCGCCCGGTGGGCCGGGGTGTCGAACTCGCCGGTGCCCCGGTGCGGGTCGTAGTGCGGGTCGAACTCGCCGAGGCGGAAGCGGACCGAGAGCTGGCGGCGGACCGCGGTGTCGATGTCCGCCTCCGTCAACAGGCCCTGTTCGAGGGCGCCCTTGACCCGTGCGGTGATCTGGGTGGCGTCCGTGCCGTGGTCGGTGAAGCTGTCCACACCGGCCAGGAGGGCGGCTGCGGTCGCCTCCTCGTGGGTGTCGAAGTAGTGCTCGGCGTCGACCAGGTTGGATGGCGCGCCCGCGTCCGAGCAGACCAGCAGGTCCTCCTCGGTCCAGGCGCGCAGGTGGGCGCGCAGGTACGGGGAGACATGGTTGGGGCGGCCGTTGACCAGGTTGTACGCGGGCATCGCGCCGGCCACCGCGCCCGCCTCGACCGTCTCCCTGAAGGCGCGCAGGTCGTACTCGTGCAGCACCCGCGGGCGGACGGAGGCCGACGACGTCGCGCGGTCCGTCTCGTTGTTGTGGGCCAGCCAGTGCTTCAGGACCGGGGCGGTGCGCCAGTACGTCGGGTGGTCGCCGCGCAGTCCGTGGGTGTACGCGGTGGCGATCGCCGAGGTCAGCTTCGGGTCCTCCGAGTAGCCCTCCTCGTTGCGGCCCCACAGCGGGTGGCGCAGCAGGTTGACCGTCGGGGACCAGACGTTGAGGCCGATCCGCTCGTCGTGGGCGCGCATCGCCCGGACCTCCCGGGACACCGCCTCGCCGACCCGCCGTACGAGGTCCGGGTTCCAGGTCGCGCCGAGGCCAACGGCCTGCGGGAACACCGTCGCCGGGCCCATCCAGGCCACCCCGTGCAGCGCCTCCTGGCCGGTACGGAACGCGGCGATGCCCAGACGCTCGACCGCGGGCGCGAACTGGTGCAGGAAGGAGACCTTCTCGTCCGGGGTGAGCCGCGCCAGCAGGTCGTCGAGGCGCTTCGCGACCGGCAGATGCGGATCGCGGAAGGGCGGCGTGGTCGGCGAGTGAACGGTCACGGGCGGTTCCCCTTGCGATGGAACGACGAGGAGCTGACTGAGAGGCTTTCGAAGCGCTTCGATGCTCATTCGACCACCCATGGGGTGTCAAGGCACTGTGTCGAATCAGCCCGGACTTCTCACCTACAAGGCATGCGGGACGGATGATCTGAGGGTGACGTGGCACATCGGAGGAATCTTGGGATCGACCCTTGTGCGCCCCCAGGTGTTCACTTAACCTCGCAGCAACATCGAAGCGCTTCGACTAGCCGCCCCCGCACTGCGAGCGCTTCAGCTCAGCCAGATCCACTCGAGACACCGCAGCCGACGGCCCACCGCCGGGTGTCCTGGTGCGCCATGAAGGGTTGACGCAATGACGCCGAACGCCGCCTCCGCATCCTCCGCGCCCAGCCGGAGAAGCTCCCCCAGCCGGAGAAGCTTCCTCGCCTCCACGGCGGTCGCCACTGCAGCGGTGGCGGGTGGCGTGCCGCTACTCGCCGCCTGCGGCGGTTCGGACAGCGGCTCGCGCGGAGGCACCACCTCGGGCAAGGGCGCGAAGAAGCTGCTGCCGGCCTACGTCGCGAGCAACGTGGTGACGCCCGACATCCCCGCCAGGAACGGTTCGGCGATGGGCTTCACCCGCGGGCTCGCGATCGCCGACCTCAAGACCTCCGTCCCGAAGAAGCTCGGCAAGGGCGGCAAGGTCACCATCATGTCGCCGTTCTGGGGCTCGCCGCCGAAGCAGAACAACGCCTACTACACGTCGATGAACGACCTGATCGGCGTCGACGTCCAGTGGCAGAACCAGGACGGCAACACCTACGACCAGAAGCTCGGCGCGGTCCTCGCCTCCAGCGACATCCCGGACGTGGTGGTCATCCCGGGCTGGAACATGACCGCCAAGATACCCAGCGCCATCATCGGCAAGTTCGCCGACCTCGGTCCCTACCTGTCCGGCGACAAGGTCAAGGAGTACCCGAACCTCGGGGCGATCCCCAGCGACGCCTGGCAGCGGTCCATCTTCGGCGGCAAGCTGATGGGCCTGCCGATGCCCGCTTCGTACGTCCAGAACATCGTGCCCCTCTACCGCCAGGACATCTTCGACAAGCAGGGCTACGAAGTCCCGAAGTCCGCCGACGAGTTCACGGCCCTGTGCAAGGAAATCACCAACGCCAGGGGCAAGCGGTGGGCCTGCGGTGACATGAAGTGGACCGCGTTCAACACCTTCGGTGTGATCAGCGGCGGGGAGAAGTCGCTCAGCTGGACCGTGCTCGACGGCAAGATGACCCACCGCATGGAGACCCCGGAGTACCTCGAAGCGCTGGAGTGGACGCGCAAGCTGTTCGCCGCTGGGTACGTCCACCCCGACTTCGAGCTGGGCAAGAGCCAGGCCACCGACCCCAGCTCCAAGTTCGCCGCCGGCGAGTTCCTGATCTGGAACAACGACATCTCCAACTGGTATGGACAGCAGGCCATCCAGGCCGCCCAGAACCCGGACTTCAAGGTCTGGGGCATGGATCTCTGGGGCCACGACGGCAGCAACCCCGTCCTGTGGGCCGCGAACCCGGCCACCATCTTCGCCTTCGTCAACAAGAAGGCCTCCGAGTCCGTCATCCGCGACGTGCTGGCCGTCGCCAACGTCACCGCGGCGCCGTACGGCACCAAGGAATGGATGATGACCAACTACGGCGTCGAGGGCACCCACTACACGCTCAAGAACGGTGTCCCCGTCAAGAACGACAAGGGCAACAACGAGGTCGCCAACGCCTACGTCATGGTCGCGAGCCCCGCCGCGACCATCGCCCACCCCGACTTCCCGGACTACACCAAGGGCATGGTCGAGTGGCAGCAGCGAATGGGTTCCTTCACCAAGAAGTCGTCCTTCTGGGGCCTGCAGGTCGTCGAGCCCAACCGCTACACCAACCTCACCAATGACATGGAGCAGCTGGAGGACGACATCGTCCGCGGCCACAAGAAGATCAGTGACATGCAGCAGTTCATCTCCGACTGGAAGAGCAAGGGCGGCGACAAGCTGCGCGACTGGTACAAGAGGCTCCTCGACGACAACGGCTCGGCGGCGAGCTGATCCGGCACCGAGGCAAGGAGGTCCGCGGTGTCCCACAGCACGGTGCCTCGAAGCAGTGCCGAGGCCAGTACGCCGGTGAAGACCCCGGTGGCGTCCGGCGGCGCCACCGGATCCAGGAAGAAGAAGGAGCCCGGCAAGCTGAGCTTCCGGCTCAGGTTCCGCCGCGACCGCGGCCTGCTCCTGATGACGCTGCCGGCCGTCGTGCTGGTCCTGGTCTTCAACTACCTGCCCATCCTGGGCAATGTCGTCGCCTTCCAGGACTACGACCCCTACATCAGCGACAACGGCGTCGTCGCGATCCTGCACAGCCCCTGGGTGGGTCTGGACAACTTCCAGCAGATCTTCGCGGACTCGGCCTTCTGGAACGCCGTGCAGAACACCCTGGTGCTGTTCTTCATCCAGCTCGTGCTCTACTTCCCGATCCCGATCCTGCTCGCGCTGCTCATCAACAGCGTGGTCCGGCCCCGGGTCCGGGCGCTCTCCCAGGCGATCCTCTACCTGCCGCACTTCTTCTCCTGGGTGCTGGTCATCGCTGTCTTCCAGCAACTCTTCGGGGGCGCCGGGCTGTTGTCGCAGCTGCTCAGGCAACACGGCTTCGACGGCCTGGACATCATGACCGACCCGTCGACCTTCAAGTTCCTCGTCACCGCGCAGAGCGTGTGGAAGGACGCCGGGTGGGGGATCATCGTCTTCCTCGCCGCGCTCGCCTCCGTCCCGCCGGACCTGTACGAGGCCGCCGCGATGGACGGCGCCGGGCGCTGGCGGCGGATGTGGCACGTCACCCTGCCGGCACTGCGGCCGGTGATCGCCCTGCTGCTGGTGCTGCGCGTGGGTGACGCCTTGACGGTCGGCTTCGAGCAGATCCTCCTCCAACGCGACGCCGTCGGACCGGGAGCGGCGGAGGTCCTCGACACCTTCGTGTGGTGGAACGGCGTGCGCAACCAGGACTTCGGCTACGCGGCCGCCGCAGGTCTCATCAAGGGCGTAGTCAGCCTCGGACTGGTCCTCGCCGCGAACAAAGTGGCCCATCTCATGGGCGAGCAGGGGGTGTACAAGAAATGACCGCCGTCATCGACAAGCCCGTGCGCGAGGTCGCGGCCGAGCGGGGCCGGTGGGCCGCCCCGCCCCGGCCGGTGTGGGAGGAGGAGCCCGGCAAGGTCGGTCTGGCGAGCAAGGGGCTCGTCCTCACCCTCGCCTGCCTGGGGATCCTGTTCCCGCTGTGGATCGTCGTGGTCACCAGCCTGTCCTCCCGGAAGACCATCGACGAGGCCGGCGGGCTGGTGATGGTGCCCAAGGGCATCACCTTCATCGCGTACAAGGAACTGCTCAGCGGGGGGCAGGTCACCCGGGCCGCGGTCATCAGCGTGCTCATTACCCTGGTCGGCACGTTGTTCTCGATGACCGTGTCCGTGTTGTGTGCGTACGGCCTCTCCCGGACCGGCTCGCTGGGGCACCGGTGGATCCTGATGGTCCTGCTGGCGACCATGTTCTTCAGCGCCGGTCTCATCCCGACGTATCTGCTGGTGCAGTCCCTCGGACTGATGGACAGTTACCTCGCGCTGATCCTGCCGAGTGCGATCAGCGTGTTCAACATCCTTGTGCTACGCGGCTTCTTCATGGGGATATCGCAGGAACTCATCGACAGTGCACGGATCGACGGAGCCGGGGACTTCCGGATTCTGCGGCAGATCGTGATGCCGTTGTCGCGGGCGGTGCTGGCGGTTATCACCCTGTTCTACGCCGTGGGGTATTGGAGCGCCTGGTTCAACGCGTCCCTGTATTTGAACAACCAGGACATGATGCCGCTGCAGAACGTGATGATCCAGCTGGTGCAGAAGCAGCAGGCGCCGGTGGGGTTGGGGCAGGCGATCCGGACTGGGCAGTTGTCGGGGTTGGCTGTGCAGATGGCGGTCATGGTCCTGGCGCTGCTGCCGGTTGCCGTGCTGTCGCCGTTCGTCCAGCGGCATTTCAAGAAGGGAATGCTGACGGGGGCGATCAAGGGGTGAGGGGCGTGCATACAGAGCTGCGGGTAGTTGTGCAGGCGGGTTTCCTCACGCCCCCGCCAGTGCTGGGCGCCCCAGCGGCTGGTGTAGGCAGGGTCGACGGCGATGAGGTCGATGCCAAGTCAAACCGCAGTAAACCGGCAGCGGATCCGAACCTTGCGATCTACCAGGCCGGCACCACGGACCCCATGACCGCCGTCCACCGTTCCGACGACGAGGCGAAGAGCTGGGTGCGCATCAACGACGACGCCCACCAGTGGGGGTACATCGGCGACGCCATCACCGGTGATCCGCGCGTCTACGGCCGTGTCTACCTCGCCACCGACGGACGGGGCATCCAGTACGGGGAGCCCGCATGAAGCCGACCCTCGCCGACGCCACCCGCGGGCGCATCCTCTTCGGCGGCGACTACAACCCGGAGCAGTGGCCCGAGGAGACCTGGCACGAGGACGTCCGGCTGATGCGGGACGCCGGCGTCAACTCCGTGACCCTCGGCGTCTTCTCCTGGGCGAAGCTCGAACCCGAGCCGGGACGGAGGGAGTTCGGCTGGCTGGACCGGCTGATGGATCTGATGCACGAGAACGGCATCGGCGTCGTCCTCGCCACCCCGACCTCCTCCCCGCCGCCCTGGCTGGGCCGGCTGCACCCGGACACCCTGCCCCGGGACGCCGACGGGCGGATCGAGTGGTGGGGCGGGCGCCAGCACTTCTCGCACTCCAGCGCCACCTACCGCCGTTACGCCGCCGCCATCACCGAGGACCTGGCCGCCCGCTACGCCGCCCATCCGGCCCTCACGATGTGGCACATCAACAACGAGTACTGCACCTTCGACCACGGCGACGAGGCGGCCGCCGCCTTCCGCCGCTGGTTGCGGGAGCGGTACGGCACCCTCGACGCCCTCAACTCCGCCTGGGGCACGGCCTTCTGGAGCCAGGGCTACGACACCTGGGACGGCATCCTGCCGCCGCGACGCGTGCACTACCTGCACAACCCGGCCCAGGTGCTGGACTTCCGCCGCTTCACGTCCGACATGCTGCTGGAGTGCTGCACCGCCGAGCGGGACATCGTCCGAAGGCACACCCCGCACCTCCCGGTGACCAGCAACTTCATGCCGCTGTGGTTCGGGCAGGACGCCTGGCGCTGGGCGGAGGAGGAGGACGTCGTTTCCGTCGACCTCTATCCCGATCCGCGTGACCCGCTGGGCGCCCAGCGCGGGGCCCTGGTGCAGGACCTCACCCGCTCGCAGGCGCGCGGCCCCTGGATGCTCATGGAGCAGGCGGCCGGACCCGTCAACTGGCGTGGTGTGAACCACCCCAAGCCGCGCGGTCTCAACCGGCTCTGGTCCTTCCAGGCCGTCGCCCGGGGCGCCGACGCCGTCTGCTACTTCCAGTGGCGCCAGTCCCGGCAGGGCGCCGAGAAGTTCCACTCCGGCATGGTCAGCCACGCAGGAGAGCAGGGTCGGACGTATCAGGAGGTCAGGCAGCTCGGCAACGAACTCGCCCGGATCGGACCCCAGGTGGCGGGGCAGCACAGCGGCGCCGAGATCGCGATCCTGCACGACTGGCACTCCTGGTGGGCCGGTGCCCACGAGGGCCGGCTGTCCACCGAGGTCGACCTGCCGGACGTGCTGCACGCCTGGCACCGGGCCCTGTGGGAGTCCCACCTCGGCACCGACTTCGCCCATCCGGAGCACGACCTGTCCCCCTACCGGGTCGTCGTGATCCCCCAGCTCTACCTCCTCACCGACACCGCCATCGCCAACCTCCTCCAATACGTCCGCGACGGCGGCACCCTGGTCTCCGGCTTCCTCACCGGCATCGCCGACGAGGACGACCGGGTCAGGCCCGGCGGGATGGACGCCCGGCTGCGCGAGCTGTTCGGCATCCGCACGTTGCACGAGTGGTGGCCGCTGGAGCCGGGGGAGACCGTGGAGTGCGACGGCTTCCGCGGCACCCTGTGGTCGGAGGAGATCGAGCCGGAGCCCGGCGCCGCCGAGACGGTGCCGTACAAGGGCGGCGAGCTGGACGGACTGCCCGCCGTGCTGCGCAGGGGCCGCGCCTGGTACGTCTCCACGCTCCCCGAACCGGACGCGCTGCGCGCACTGCTCGCCCGGATCGCCGCCGAGGCGGGCGTGCGCCCGGTGCTCGACGGGCTCCCGGCGGCCGTCGAGGCGGTGCGCCGGGGCGAGCTGCTGTTCCTGCTCAACCACGGGCGTGAGCCGGTCGCCGTCGAGGTCCCGGGCACCCACCACGAGCTGCTCGGCGATACGACCGTCACCGGCGAGGTCACCCTCGGCCGCTACGGCGTGGCGGTGCTGCGGTCATGAGCCACGCACCCGTCCACGGCAGCTGGGAGCCGGCCCCGGCCGCACGCTGGGAGGACGCCTTCCTGAGCGGCAACGGCCACCACGGCGCCCTTGTGTTCGGTGATCCGAACGATGACCGGGTCATCGTCACCCAGCACACCCTGGTCCGCCCCAACGGCAGCGAACACGCCCGGCCGCCCCGCCTCGCCGCTGAACTCCCCGCGCTCCAGGACCGGTTGCTCGCTGGAGACCGCCTGGCTGCCGAGAGTTTCACCGACGGGCGTCCGCTCCAGTGGGTGCAGCCGTTCCACCCGGCCTTCCAGATACGGCTGAGCAGGCCGGCCGACAGCGTGCGCGGCGGCTACCGCCGGGCCGTCGACTTCACCACCGGCGAGGCCACGGCCGCCTGTGCCGACTGGAACAGCCGCCTGTTCGTCTCCCGCGCGGACGACGTGATCGTGCAGGAGGTCACGGCGGCCGACCTGGTCGTCTCGCTGGACCACCGGCTCCCGGGCGCCCCGGCCGGCCTGGGCGTCGGCCACGGCGCGCTCCTCACCCCCGAGGGCGCCTTGCTGAGCCTGCGCGCCCGCTACCCCGACAGCGACCGCGCCTACACCGGCGTGACCCTGGTCGCGGCCTTCGGCGGCACCACCGAACTGGTCCCGCCGGGCGTCCGCGTCACCGGCGCCCGCTCGGTGCTGCTGCTGACCCGGGTGCGCCGGCACACCGGCGACCTGGACGTGGTGGCCGAGGGCCGGGAGCTGCGCGATCTCCTCGGGAGCGGCGAGGGGTCGTACGAGGATCTCCTCGGCCGCCACCTGGACCGCCACCGCACCGCCTACCGGCGGGTCACCCTCGACCTCGGCGCCGACCCGGCCGACCGCGCCCTGCCCGGCTCGGAGCTGCTCAAGCGCCCGCACACCACCGCCCTGCTGGAACGGCTCTTCGCCGCCGGCCGCTACCACCTGCTCTCCAGCAGCGGCCTGCTCCCGCCCCGCCTGACCGGCCTGTGGACCGGCGACTGGAACACGGCCTGGTCCGGGGCGTTCACCACGAACGCCAACCTCAACCTGCAGACCGCCTCGGCTGCTGCCGCCGCCCTGCCCGAAGTGACGGACGCGCACGCCAACTTGATCCACCGCCGGCTCGCGGACTGGCGGGAGAACGCGCGCGCCGTCTTCGGTGCCCGTGGCGTGGTCGCCCCCACGCACACCGACGGCGAGTCCGGGTACACGTACCACTTCGACCGCGAGTACCCCCACCAGCTGTGGACGGCCGGCGCCGACTGGCTGCTCAAACCGCTGGTCGACCACGACGAGACCCGGGGCGCACAGGATCCGCGCACGGCCGCCGTGCTCGCCGAGATCGCCGCCTTCTACGAGGACTTCCTCACCCGCACCGACGCCGACGGCCACCTCGTCGTCGTCCCGTCCTACTCACCCGAGAACCGTCCCGCGAACGCGAGCTGGGGCACGCTCAACGCGGCCATGGACCTCTCCGCCGCCCGGCACGCCCTGCTGACCGCTGCCCGCTATCACCCCGAACAGGCAGGGAAATGGCGCGAGTTGGCCGACCGTCTGCCCCCGCACCGGATCAATGCCGACGGCGCCCTCGCCGAGTGGGCCTGGCCCGGCCTGGACGACACCTACGACCACCGGCACCTGAGCCATCTCTACGGCGTCTGGCCTCTTGACGAGATCAGCCCCTACGACACCCCGGACCTGGCCGCCGCCGCCCATCGCGCCCTCGCACTGCGCGGCGCGGAGAACCACTCGGCCCACGGCCATCTCCACCACGCCCTGATCGCGGCCCGGCTCAGGGAGCCCGACCGGGTCGCGCACGCCCTGCGCCAGGTCCTGCGGGGCGACTTCTTCCACGCCTCCCTGATGAGCGCCCACTACCCGAACCGGGACGTCTACAACGCCGACGCCGCGCACACCCTCCCCGCCGTGCTGATCGAGATGCTCGTGCAGTCCACCCCGGACCGGCTCGTCCTGCTGCCGGCCGTCCCGGGCGCCTGTCCGCGGGGCGAACTGAGGGGCGTACGCACCCGGTTCGGCGCGGAGATCGACCTCAGCTGGTCCCCCGACAGTGCCCGAGCCGTCATCAAGCCCGGCCGCACCCACCGCATCGAACTGCGGACCTCCTCCGGCGCGGAGCCGCTCGACCTCGTCGCCGGAGAAGACCGCGTCCTCACCCTGGGGGCGCGGTAACCCGGAGAACTCCCCCCACCCATGGAAGGGACACCCATGGCAACAAGCACGCTGAGCAGGGTCGCCAAGGCCCTGATCGCCCCCGCCCTGGCCCTCGGCGCCACCGTCGGCCTCGCCTCGGCACCCGCCTCCGCCGCCGTCTGGAACTCCTGCGACCAGTGGGGCAACACCACGCTGAACGGCTACACCCTCTACAACAACATCTGGGGCTCCGGCGCCGGCAGCCAGTGCGTCTGGGCCAACTCCGGCACCAACTGGGGCGTCTGGGCCGACCACCCGAACACCGGCGGCATCAAGTCCTACCCCAACGCCAAGAAGGTGATCAACAAGTCGATCACCTCCCTCTCCTCGCTCACCAGCAGCTACAACGTCACCGTGCCGTCGTCCGGCGCGTACAACACGTCGTACGACATCTGGGACACCGGCTACAAGTACGAGGTCATGCTCTGGGTCAACAAGACCGGAGCCGTCGGCCCGCTCGGCACCTCACAGGGCTCCCTCACCCTCGGCGGCTCCACCTGGACCGTCTACAAGGGCAACAACGGCTCCAACGACGTCTTCTCCTTCGTCCGCAGCTCCAACTCCGGCTCCGGCACGGTGAACATCCTGCCGATCCTGAAGTGGATCAAGGACACCAAGGGGTGGTTCGGCGACGTGACCATCGGTGACCTCCAGTTCGGCTACGAGATCACCTCGTCGTCCGGCGGGATGGACTTCGTCACCAACAGCTACGGCGTCAGCAGCAGCTGAGCAGCGCGGAAGCGAAAGGGGCCGGTCCCGCCCGGGACCGGCCCCTCTTCCGTGCTCAGCCGGCGATCGGCAGCTCCGCGCCGTCCCGCAGGAACAGCGGGATGCGGTCCAGCGGGGCGTCCACCGTCACCGCCGTACCGCCCTCGTACGTCTCACCCGTCCAGGCGTCCGTCCAGCGCGCGCCCGCCGGAAGGTACGTCGTCCGGGCCGTGGCCCCCGCCGTCAGCACCGGGGCGACCAGCAGGTCGCGGCCGAAGAGGTAGGCGTCGTCGACGGACCAGGCCGCCTGGTCGTCGGGGAACTCCAGGAACAACGGCCGCAGCACGGGCTGTCCTTCCTCGTGCGCCTCCCGCATCACCTGGAGCACATACGGCTTCAGGCGCTCGCGCAGCCGCAGGTACTTCTCCAGGATCGCGCCGGCCTCCTCGCCGTACGACCACACCTCGTTCGGGCCGCCGGTCATGTCCGGGCCCAGCGGCATGCCAGGGTCACGGAAGCCGTGCAGGCGCATCAGCGGGGACAGTGCGCCGAACTGGAACCAGCGGACCATGACCTCGCGGTACGCCGGGTCGTCCGGGTCGCCGCCGTGGAAGCCGCCGATGTCGGTGTTCCACCAGGGGATGCCGGAGAGCGCGGTGTTGAGGCCGGCCGCGATCTGGCGGCGCAGGGTCGCGAAGTCGGTGCCGATGTCACCGGACCACAGGGCGGCGCCGTAGCGCTGACTGCCCGCCCACGCCGAGCGGTTGAGGGAGACCACCTCCGACTCGCCCGCCGCCAGCAGGCCCTCGTAGAAGGTGCGGGCGTTCTCGCGCGGGTAGAGGTTGCCGACCTCCAGGCCCGGGCCCGCCCAGTAGCGCAGGTTCTCCGGGAAGCCCGGCTTCAGCTCCGGCTCGCAGGCGTCCAGCCAGAAGGACGTGATGCCGTACGGGGCGAGGTAGTTGTCGCGGACGCGGGACCACACGAACTCCCGTGCCTCGGGGTTCGTGGCGTCGTAGAAGGCCACTTGGACGGTGGAGTCGACGCCCTTGTCCGGCCAGTCGGCGTGCGCCATCGGGGCGTACTGGGTGCCGATGAAGTAGCCGCGCTGTTCCATCAGCGGGTGGTTCTCGGACAGCGGCGAGACCGAGGGCCAGACGCTGACCACCAGCTTGATGCCCAGCTCGTCCAGCTCGCGGACCATCGCGGCCGGGTCGGGCCACTCCTTCGGGTCGAACCTCCACTCGCCCAGGTGGGTCCAGTGGAAGAAGTCGCAGACGATCGCGGAGATCGGCAGGCCCCGGCGCTTGTACTCCCGTGCCACGGCGAGGAGTTCGTCCTGGGTGCGGTAGCGCAGCTTGCACTGCCAGAAGCCCGCCGCCCACTCGGGGAGCATAGGCGAACGCCCGGTCACCGCGCTGTAGGCGCGCTGGCCGTCGGCCGGGGTGCCCGCGGTGATCCAGTAGTCGAGCTGCCGCGCCGAGTCGGCCACCCAGCGGGTGCCGTTGGCCGCCAGCTCCACCCGGCCGATCGCCGGGTTGTTCCACAGCAGGGTGTAGCCCCGGCTGGAGACCAGCACCGGGACGCTCACCTCCGTGTTGCGCTGCACCAGGTCCAGCACGAGGCCCTTCTGGTCGAGGCGGCCGTGCTGGTGCTGGCCGAGGCCGTACAGCTTCTCGCCCTCGTAGGCGGAAAAGCGCTGTTCCAGGCGGTGGTGGCCGTTGCCGACCGCCGTGTACAGGCGGGAGCCGGGCCACCAGAAGTGGGCGCGCTCCTCGGCGAGCAGTTCCGAGCGGTCGTCGGTGCGCAGGAAGCGGACCAGCCCCTCGGCGGTCACCTCGACGGTCAGCGCCCCGACCGTCAACTGGCCGTGCTCTTCGGCGATCTTGACGGTGCTCGCGGTGGCCGGCGGCGCGTCCAGGAGTGCGCCCGGCAGATCCTCCAGCACCGGTCCGCCGAGGCGGGCGCGCACCCGGACCGCGTCCGGACCCCACGACTCGATCCGCACGGTCTCCTGGCGGCCGCTCCACTCCAGCGCGCCGTCCCGCTCACGGAAGGTGCCGACGGTGGGGGAGGACTGGGCGAGGCTGACCTCGGGCTGAATTCCGGCAGGCTGATTCACGGGCATGCTCCTGAAGTAAGGAGTGCAGACAGGGACAGCAGGCAGAGGTGTGCCCCGCAGCCGCGAGGCAGTGAGAAGGGGGTACGTCAGGACGCGGCGGGCGCCGGTCCCGAACTCGCCCGTACCGTCAGCTCGGGCGCGATCAGCACGACCTCGTCGCTGCCCCGCCCGTCCAGCTTGGCCACCAGGTGCTGCACGGCGTGCCGGCCCATCTCCTGCGCGGGGATGGCGACCGAGGTCAGCCGCACCGAGGCCTGCACCGCGACCTGGTCCGGGCAGATCGCGACCACCGACACGTCCTCGGGCACGGCCCGGCCCTGCTGGCGCAGCAGCGCGAGCAGCGGCTCCACCGCGGACTCGTTCTGCACGACGAACCCGGTGGTGCCCGGGCGCTCGTCGAGGATCCGGGCCAGGGTCACCGCCATCGCGTCGTAGCCGCCCTCGCACGGGCGGTGCAGCACCCGCACGCCCGTCTCGCGGGCGCGGGAGCGGAGCCCGTCGAGGGTGCGCTCGGCGAAGCCGGTGTGCCGCTCGTAGACGGCCGGGGCCTCGCCGATGACAGCGATGTCCCGGTGTCCGAGCCCCGCCAGATGCTCCACGCACAGCGCACCCGTCGCACTCCAGTCCAGATCCACGCAGGTCAGACCGGTGGTGTCGGCGGGCAGGCCGATCAGCACCGAGGGCTGGTCGGTCCCGCGCAGCAGCGGCAGCCGCTCGTCCTCCAGCTCGACGTCCATCAGGATCATCGCGTCGGCAAGGCCGCTGCCGGTGACCCGGCGTACCGCGTCGGGGCCCTCCTCGCCGGTGAGCAGCAGGACGTCGTACCCGTGCATGCGTGCCGTGGTGGCCACCGCGATGGCGATCTCCATCATCACCGGCACGTACATGTCGGTGCGCAGCGGGATCATCAGCGCGATGATGTTCGACCGGTTGCTCGCCAGGGCGCGCGCGCCCGCGTTCGGGTGGTAGCCGAGGTCCCGGATGCTCTGCTCGACCCGCTGCCGGGTGGTGGCGGAGATGGACCGCTTGCCGCTGAGGACATAGCTCACCGTGCTCGCCGAGACTCCGGCGTGCTGGGCGACCTCGGCGAGGGTGACCATCCAGCTCTCCAAGATTGTGAAGCGCTTCGACACTGCGCAGGGGCTGACAAGGGTGAGTGAGGGTGTATTGACAGTAGCTTCAGTGGGGGTGGGTGTCCATAGGCTGTCGAAGCGCTTCGACAGCAATTCCGGAGCCGGGGGTTCGGCAGCCATTCGGCGGGCCGGCGACCACAGGGAGGCGGCAGGCGAACCGTCCCCCGGAAGGACCCCCCGACGCAACACCGCAGACCGCGCCTGTCGAAGAAGGCGAAGACGCTCCTGTCGGCCCACCGACGAGGTCATCAGGGCGACATCTTCAAGGGCTCCGGGCGGCTGGACACGAAGTCGTACTCGGTCGACATCGGCTGAACCCGTCCGGTGCCGTCCACCGAACGGCGCGCGAGGACTGGTGGGGGCGGCCGGATTCGGGTACGAACGATCCAGTAGCACTGGTCGGTAAGGATCGGTCCTCAACATCCCTATTGCGGCGAGGTGAGCCTCATGTCCGCCCCCACCACCCAACGCACCAACGTCACCGAGCGCGAGGCCCGGCAGGTGGCGGAGGCCGCCCGCGAGCAGGACTGGCGCAAGCCCAGTTTCGCCAAGGAACTGTTCCTCGGGCGCTTCCGGCTCGACCTCATCCATCCCCATCCGCTCCCGGAGGCCGAGAGCGTGCGCCGCGGCGAGGAGTTCCTCGCCAAGCTGCGCGTCTTCTGCGAGACGACGATCGACTCGGCCCGGATCGAGCGCGAGGCCCGCATCCCCGACGAGGTCGTCGCCGGCCTGAAGGAACTCGGCGCGCTCGGCATGAAGATCGACCCCAAGTACGGCGGTCTCGGCCTCACCCAGCTGTACTACAACAAGGCCCTCGCCCTGGTCGGCTCCGCCAGCCCCGCGGTCGGGGCCCTGCTCTCCGCCCACCAGTCGATCGGCGTACCCCAGCCGCTGAAGCTCTTCGGCACCCAGGAGCAGAAGGACGCCTTCCTGCCCCGCTGCGCCCGCACCGACATCTCCGCCTTCCTGCTCACCGAGCCGGACGTCGGCTCCGACCCGGCCCGCCTCGCCACCACGGCCGTACCCGACGGCGACGACTACGTCCTCGACGGGGTGAAGCTGTGGACCACCAACGGGGTGGTCGCCGACCTGCTCGTCGTCATGGCGCGCGTGCCGAAGTCCGACGGGCACAAGGGCGGCATCACCGCCTTCGTGGTGGAGGCGACCGCCGAGGGCATCACCGTGGAGAACCGCAACGCCTTCATGGGCCTGCGCGGCATCGAGAACGGCGTCACCCGCTTCCACCAGGTCCGGGTCCCGGCCGCCAACCGCATCGGCCCCGAGGGCGCGGGGCTGAAGATCGCGCTCACCACCCTCAACACCGGCCGGCTGTCGCTGCCCGCGATGTGCGCCGGCGCCGGCAAGTGGTGCCTGAAGATCGCCCGTGAGTGGGCCGCCGAGCGGGAGCAGTGGGGCAAGCCGGTCGCGCTGCACGAGGCCGTCGGCTCCAAGATCAGCTTCATCGCGGCCACGACCTTCGCCCTGGAGGCCGTCCTCGACCTGTCCTCGCAGATGGCCGACGAGGACCGCAACGACATCCGCATCGAGGCCGCCCTCGCCAAGCTCTACGGCTCCGAGATGGCCTGGCTGATGGCCGACGAACTGGTCCAGATCCGCGGCGGTCGCGGCTACGAGACGGCCGAGTCCCTGAAGGCGCGCGGCGAGCGGTCCGTCCCGGCCGAGCAGATCCTGCGCGACCTGCGCATCAACCGCATCTTCGAGGGCTCGACGGAGATCATGCACCTGCTGATCGCCCGCGAGGCCGTCGACGCCCACCTCTCGGTCGCCGGCGACCTCATCGACCCCGACAAGTCCCTGTCGGACAAGGCGAGGGCGGGCGCGAACGCGGGCGTCTTCTACGCCAAGTGGCTGCCGAAGCTGGTCGCCGGACCCGGCCAACTGCCCTCCTCGTACCACGCGTTCAAGCGGGAGACCGACCTCTCCGGCCATCTGCGCTACGTCGAGCGGCACGCCCGCAAGCTGGCCCGCTCCACCTTCTACGCCATGTCCCGCTGGCAGGGCCGGATGGAGACCAAGCAGGGCTTCCTCGGCCGGATCGTGGACATCGGCGCCGAGCTGTTCGCGATGAGCGCGGCCTGTGTGCGCGCCGAGCGGCTGCGCGGCGAGGGCGAGCACGGCCGCGAGGCCTACCAGCTCGCCGACGCCTTCTGCCGCCAGTCCCGGCTCCGGGTCGAGGAACTCTTCAACCGCCTGTGGGCCAACACCGACGACCTCGACCGCAAGGTGGTCAAGGGAGTGCTCGGCGGGGCCTACGAGTGGCTGGAGGAAGGCATCGTCGACCCCTCGGGCGAGGGCCCGTGGATCGCCGACGCGACCCCGGGCCCGAGCGAGCGTGAGAACGCCCGCCGCCCGTTCGGGGGCTAGCAGTACTTGTCGCTCGGATCCCGCGTCGTCCAGGAGCAGGAGTCGACCTTGGTGCCGCTCGCCTTGGTCAGCGTGGCCGTGTCCTTGTCGTTGTTCCAGACGTAGGCACGGCGGCCCTGGTACTTGGTCGACGCGGTGTCCGAGCCGCTGCCGGTACGGATCTTCATGTACTTCCCGGCGCCGATCTTGACGTCCGGGAAGACGTACTTGTGGTTCGAGGCGTCCTTCAGGACCCAGCCCTTGAGCGAGACGGCCGAGCTGCCGCCGTTCTTGATCTGGACCCACTCGGCGTTGAGGCTCTTGTTGGAGCGGTCGTCCGGGCCCGGGCTGTCGAACCAGACGTGGTGGATGTGCACGCCACCGGCCGCCTGGGCCGGGGTGCTGAGCAGGGTTCCGGTGAGCAGGGCCGCGCCCGCGAGGGCGGGCAGGGCGGCGCGTATACGCACAGTACGCATGGAGAGATCCCCCCAGGATGTCGTCCGCGAAGTCGTACCCGGGCCGGTCGTCCACCGGCCCGACTGAAGTGTTATCACATGATCTTCACTCGGACTTCACAAGCGGAAAAACGCTCCATCGGGCGACGAAAGCTGTTAACGCACCCGCCCGAGGGATGCCCTGTCCGCCTGCCCACGGCTTGCGGCCACAATGGGGGGATGACCGACAGTCCCGCCAGTCCGGCGCCCCTCGCCGATCCGCACCTCGTCTACGACCCCCTCGCGGCCGACGGCCCGAAGGACGTGGTGATCCTCGGCTCCACCGGGTCCATCGGAACCCAGGCCATCGACCTCGTGCTGCGCAACCCCGACCGCTTCCGGGTCACCGCCCTCTCCGCGAACGGCGCCCGCACGGCCCTGCTCGCCGAGCAGGCGCACCGCCTGCGGGTGCGCACCGTGGCGGTCGCCCGCGAGGACGCCGTACCGGCACTGCGCGAGGCGCTGACCGAGCGGTACGGCGCCGGGGAGCCGCTCCCCGAGATCCTCGCCGGACCGGACGCGGCCACCCAGGTCGCCGCCTCCGACTGCCACACGGTGCTCAACGGCATCACCGGGTCCATCGGCCTCGCGCCCACCCTCGCCGCCCTGGAGGCGGGCCGCACCCTCGCGCTCGCCAACAAGGAGTCGCTGATCGTCGGCGGCCCGCTGGTCAAGGCGCTCGCCAAGCCCGGGCAGATCATCCCGGTCGACTCCGAGCACGCCGCGCTCTTCCAGGCGCTCGCCGCCGGCACCCGCGCCGACGTGCGCAAGCTGGTCGTCACCGCCTCCGGCGGCCCCTTCCGCGGCCGCAGCAAGGCCGAGCTGGCGCACGTCACCGTCGAGGACGCCCTCGCGCACCCCACCTGGGCGATGGGCCCGGTGATCACGATCAACTCGGCGACCCTCGTCAACAAGGGCCTGGAAGTCATCGAGGCGCACCTGCTCTACGACATTCCCTTCGACCGCATTGAGGTCGTCGTGCATCCCCAGTCGTATGTTCACTCGATGGTCGAGTTCACCGACGGATCCACGATCGCCCAGGCGACGCCCCCCGACATGCGCGGGCCGATCGCCATCGGTCTGGGCTGGCCCGAACGCGTTCCCGACGCGGCGCCCGCCTTCGACTGGAGCAAGGCCTCCACCTGGGAGTTCTTCCCGCTGGACAACGAGGCCTTCCCCTCGGTGAACCTCGCCCGGCACGTGGGGCAGCTCGCGGGCACCGCCCCGGCGGTGTTCAATGCGGCCAACGAGGAGTGCGTCGAGGCCTTCCGCACCGGCGCACTGCCCTTCAACGGCATCATGGAGACCGTCACCCGGGTGGTCGAGGAGCACGGCACCCCGGTCACGGGAACTTCACTCACCGTGTCGGACGTCCTCGAAGCGGAGACCTGGGCACGGGCCCGGGCCCGCGAACTGACAGACCGGACGGCAACCGCGGAGGCGCGTGCATGACGACCTTGATGTTCATCCTCGGCATAGTGGTCTTCGCGGTCGGCCTGCTCGTCTCGATCGCCTGGCACGAGCTGGGGCACCTGTCCACGGCCAAGCTCTTCGGCATCCGCGTCCCGCAGTACATGGTCGGCTTCGGCCCGACCGTCTGGTCGCGGCACAAGGGCGAGACCGAGTACGGCATCAAGGCGATCCCGCTCGGCGGCTACATCCGGATGATCGGCATGTTCCCGCCCGACGACGCCGGCCGGATCTCCGCCCGCTCCACCTCCCCGTGGCGCGGCATGATCGAGGACGCCCGCTCGGCGGCCTTCGAGGAGCTCAAGCCGGGTGACGAGACGCGCATGTTCTACACGCGCAAGCCGTGGAAGCGGGTCATCGTCATGTTCGCGGGCCCGTTCATGAACCTGGTGCTCGCGATCGGCCTGTTCCTCACCGTGCTGATGGGCTTCGGCATCCAGCAGCAGACCACCACGGTCGCCTCGGTCTCGCCCTGCGTCATCGCGCAGAGCGAGCATCGCGACAGCTGCAAGAAGTCCGACGCCCCGTCCCCGGCCCAGGCCGCCGGCATGAAGAACGGCGACAAGATCGTCTCCTTCGACGGCACGCCGACCAAGGACTGGAACACGCTGTCCGACCTCATCCGGGACAGCGCGGGCAAGACCGTGCCGATCGTCGTCGAGCGGGGGGGCCAGGAGCTGACCCTGCACGCGAAGATCGCCACCAACCAGGTCGCCAAGAAGGACTCCAGTGGCACCTACGTCCAGGGCAAGTACGTGGAGGCCGGCTTCCTCGGCTTCAGCGCCGCCACCGGCGTCGTCCAGCAGAACTTCGGCGACTCCGTGACCTGGATGACCGACCGGGTCGGCGACGCCGTCGACTCGCTGGTCGCCCTGCCCGGCAAGATCCCGGCCCTGTGGGACGCGGCCTTCGGCAACGGCCCGCGCGAGCCGGACTCCCCGATGGGCATCGTCGGCGCGGCCCGGATCACCGGTGACATCGCCACCCTGGACATCCCGGCCTCGCAGCAGGTCGCCATGTTCGTGTTCGTGCTCGCCGGCTTCAACCTCTCCCTGTTCCTGTTCAACATGCTTCCGCTGCTCCCGCTCGACGGCGGGCACATCGCGGGCGCCCTGTGGGAGTCCCTGCGGCGGAACGTGGCCCGGGTGCTGCGCCGGCCGGACCCTGGTCCGTTCGACGTGGCCAAGCTGATGCCGGTGGCCTACGTGGTGGCCGGGATCTTCGTCTGCTTCACCGTCCTGGTGCTGATCGCGGACGTGGTTAACCCGGTGAAAATCTCCTAGCCATCCGACGTTCCAGGCGGCCCGGAACCCCGCGTTCCGGGCCGCCTTCCATTGAGTGGGTTTACCGGGTGGGATGTGCTGGCGCCGGGGCCGGTGCCGTAATCTCGAAGCCTGGAGCCCGCCGTCCACGGGACCGGACCTTGATCCACGACTTGGGGTTGCACAGCAGATGACTGCGATTTCTCTCGGCATGCCGTCCGTTCCGACCAAGCTCGCCGAGCGCCGGAAGAGCCGGCAGATCCAGGTCGGATCCGTGGCGGTCGGCGGAGACGCGCCCGTCTCGGTCCAGTCGATGACCACGACCCGTACGTCCGACATCGGCGCCACCCTCCAGCAGATCGCCGAGCTGACCGCGTCCGGCTGCCAGATCGTCCGCGTCGCCTGCCCCACCCAGGACGACGCCGACGCCCTCGCGACCATCGCCCGCAAGTCGCAGATCCCGGTCATCGCCGACATCCACTTCCAGCCGAAGTACGTCTTCGCCGCCATCGAGGCCGGCTGCGCCGCCGTCCGCGTCAACCCCGGCAACATCAAGCAGTTCGACGACAAGGTCAGGGAGATCGCCAAGGCCGCCAAGGAGCACGGCACGCCGATCCGCATCGGCGTCAACGCCGGCTCCCTCGACCGCCGCCTGCTCCAGAAGTACGGCAAGGCGACCCCCGAGGCCCTGGTCGAGAGCGCCCTGTGGGAGGCCTCCCTCTTCGAGGAGCACGACTTCCGCGACATCAAGATCTCGGTCAAGCACAACGACCCGGTCGTGATGATCGAGGCCTACCGCCAGCTCGCCGAGCAGTGCGACTACCCGCTGCACCTCGGCGTGACCGAGGCGGGCCCGGCGTTCCAGGGCACCATCAAGTCGGCCGTCGCCTTCGGCGCCCTGCTCTCCCAGGGCATCGGCGACACCATCCGCGTCTCCCTCTCCGCGCCCCCCGTCGAGGAGGTCAAGGTCGGCATCCAGATCCTGGAGTCGCTGAACCTGCGCCAGCGCGGCCTGGAGATCGTCTCCTGCCCGTCCTGCGGCCGCGCCCAGGTCGACGTCTACAAGCTCGCCGAAGAGGTCACCGCCGGCCTGACCGGCATGGAGGTCCCCCTCCGCGTCGCCGTCATGGGCTGCGTCGTCAACGGCCCCGGCGAGGCCCGCGAGGCCGACCTCGGCGTCGCCTCCGGCAACGGCAAGGGCCAGATCTTCGTCAAGGGCGAGGTCATCAAGACCGTCCCCGAGTCCAAGATCGTGGAAACCCTCATCGAGGAGGCCATGAAGCTGGCCGAGCAGATGGAGGCCGAGGGCATCGCCTCCGGCGAGCCGTCGGTCTCGGTCGCGGGCTGAACCCAGCAGGATCCCGGCGCCGCTCCCACGGGGGCGGCGCCTCCTGGTTTCGCCAGGTACAGTCTGGAGATCAGCAGAACCCCAGGGTGAGGCCCCGCACGTGTTGACCCAGACCACCTCTCGGGTGCTCGAACCGAGTGACCTGGACGCCGCGCTCGCCGTCCTCGACCGCGAGCCGGTCGCGAACGCCTTCGTGACGTCCCGGGTGCAGATCGCCGGGCTCGACCCCTGGCGCCTCGGCGGCGAGATGTGGGGCTGGTACGAGGACGGCATGCTCACGTCGCTGTGCTACGCGGGCGCCAACCTGGTCCCGATCTGCGCCTCCCCGCGCGCCGTCCGCGCCTTCGCCGACCGCGCCCGCAGGGCCGGCCGCCGCTGCTCCTCCATCGTCGGGCCCGCCGAATCCACCGCCCAGCTGTGGCGCCTGCTCGAACCGCACTGGGGCCCGGCCCGCGAGGTCCGCGCCCACCAGCCCCTGATGGTCACCGACCGCATGCCCGCCCACATCGCCCCGGATCCCTACGTCCGCCGCATCCGCAAGGACGAGATGGAGACGATCATGCCGGCGTGCGTGGCGATGTTCACCGAGGAGGTCGGCGTCTCGCCCATGGCCGGCGACGGCGGCCTGCTCTACCAGGCCCGGGTCGCCGAACTGGTCGGCTCCGGCCGCTCCTTCGCCCGCCTCGACGAGCACGGCAAGGTCGTCTTCAAGGCGGAGATCGGCGCTGCGACGAACCAGGCCTGCCAGATCCAGGGCGTGTGGGTGGCACCGGAATACCGCGGCAGGGGCCTCGCGGCGCCCGGCATGGCAGCGGTCCTGCGCTACGCCCTGGCCGACGTGGCCCCGGTGGTCAGCCTCTACGTCAACGACTTCAACACGGCGGCGAGAAGGACGTACCGCAGGGTGGGCTTCCAAGAGGTCGGAGCCTTCATGAGCGTGCTCTTCTGACCCACCTGTACCCTCCCCGCATGGACCTCGTGATCGGCCCCCTGGACCTCGCAGCCCACGTGGACGAGGCCCTCGCCGTCCAAGCCGTGGCTTTCGGACTCGAACCGGACGAAGTCGCCGTACGCCGCCAGATCGTCCAGCGCCACATGCAGTACCCGGGTGCCCGAGCCCTCGGCGCGACCACCCGCGGACAGCTCGTCGGATTCGTCTACGGCATGCCCAACTCCCGCACCCACTGGTGGTCCACGGTCGTGGAGCCCTACCTCCGCGCCCAGCACAACGACTTCTGGCTGGACGACTCCTTCGTCATCACCGAGCTGCACGTCCACCCCGCCCACCAGAACCGCGGCATCGGCCGCCGTCTGATCACCACCATCACCGACGGCGCCGCCGAACCCCGCTCCATCCTCTCCGCGATCGACACCGACAGCCCGGCCCGCGGCCTCTACCACTCCCTCGGCTACGTCGACCTCGCCCGGCAGGTCCACTTCCCGAGCGCCCCGAAGCCGTACGCCGTGATGGGCGCCCCTCTGCCCCTGCGTCGGCGCTAACCGATTTCCACCGGAACAGCCAGCCCGGCTAACCTCCTATGCCAGAACCCTTACCCGGCAGGAGTACGAGAACCATGGCGAACGCACCGGTCCAGCGCATGTCCCAGTTGATGGCGAAGACGCTGCGCGACGACCCGGCGGACGCCGAGGTCCTCAGCCACAAGCTCCTCGTCCGCGCCGGCTACGTCCGTCGCACCGCCGCCGGCATCTGGTCCTGGCTGCCCCTCGGCAAGAAGGTCCTGGCCAACGTGGAGCGGGTCGTCCGCGAGGAGATGGACGCCATCGGCGCCCAGGAGGTGTCGCTCCCCGCCCTGCTGCCCCGCGAGCCCTACGAGGCGACCGGCCGCTGGGACGAGTACGGCCAGGAGCTGTTCCGGCTCAAGGACCGCAAGGGCGGTGACTACCTTCTCGGCCCGACCCACGAGGAGATCTTCACCCTCCTGGTCAAGGACCAGTGCACGTCCTACAAGGACCTGCCGGTGATCCTGTACCAGATCCAGACCAAGTTCCGTGACGAGGCCCGTCCCCGCGCCGGAATCCTGCGCGGCCGCGAGTTCCTGATGAAGGACTCGTACTCCTTCGACACGGAGGACGAGGGCCTCGCCCAGTCCTACGCCCTGCACCGCGAGGCCTACCGGCGCACCTTCGAGCGCCTCGGCCTCGACTACCGCATCGTCGCCGCCACCGCCGGCGCCATGGGCGGATCCAAGTCCGAGGAGTTCCTCGCCCCGGCCGAGGCCGGCGAGGACACCTTCGCCGACTGCCCGAACTGCGACTTCGCCGCGAACACCGAGGCGGTCTCCTACGAGCTCAAGCCGGTGGACGGCTCGGACGTCCCCGCGCTGGAGGAGATCCCCACCCCCGACACCCCGACCATCGAGACCCTGGCCGCCTCCCTCGGCGTCCCGGCCTCCGCCACGCTGAAGAACCTGCTGGTCAAGGTGGACGGCGAGATCGTCGCCGTCGGCGTGCCCGGCGACCGCGAGGTCGACCTGGGCAAGGTCGAGGAGCACTTTGCCCCGGCGGTCGTCGAGATGGTCACCGAGGCGGACTTCTCGGGCCGCCCGGACCTGGTGCGTGGCTACGTCGGCCCGCAGGGCCTGGGCGAGAAGGTGAAGTACATTGCCGACCCGCGCGTGGCCCCCGGCACCGCTTGGATCACCGGCGCCAACAAGGACAACACGCACGCCAAGAACGTCGTCGCCGGCCGTGACTTCGAGGTCGACGAGTACGTGGACGTCGTCGTGGTCGTGGAGGGCGACCCCTGCCCCAAGTGCGGCACCGGCCTGAAGCTGGACCGCGCCATCGAGATCGGCCACATCTTCCAGCTGGGCCGCAAGTACGCCGACGCCCTCAAGCTCGACGTCCTCGGCCAGAACGGCAAGCCGGTCCGCGTCACCATGGGCTCCTACGGCATCGGCGTCTCCCGCGCCGTCGCCGCGCTCGCCGAGCAGACCGCCGACGAGCACGGCCTGTGCTGGCCCAAGGAGGTCGCCCCGGCCGACGTGCACGTCGTCGCCGCCGGCAAGGCCCTGCAGACCGAGCTGGCGCTCGACGTCGCCGACAAGCTGGCCGCCGCGGGCGTCCGGGTCCTGGTGGACGACCGGGCCGGGGTATCCCCGGGCGTGAAGTTCACCGACGCCGAGCTGATCGGCGTACCGCAGATCCTGGTGGCCGGCCGCCGCTCCGGCGAGGGCGTGCTGGAGCTGAAGGACCGCAAGACCGGTGAGCGCGAGGAGCTGTCCGTCGAGGACGCGATCGCCCGCCTCACCGCGCAGTAAAGGAAACCCTCAGGGAGTTCTCCCGGGGCCTATAGGCACCGCACAGGGTTCTCTCAGGCCGTTCCCCGACCGTAGGACGTGACACAGCGTCACGATCACCACGGGAGGGGAACGGTCATGGAGACCAGGGAACGGGATGCCGCGGCAGCGGTCCGCAGAGGGGCCCGGCGGACGGCGACCGTCGCGGCGGCGGTCACGCTGTCGGCGGCCGCCGGAATGTTCGCCCTGATCGGCACGATGCACTCGGCCACCGACACGGCGGCCGGCACCAGCAGCAGCACCAGCGCCGGCACGAGCACGAGCACCGGTACGAGCGGCAGCGGGTCGAGCGGCACGGGGTCGAGCAGCAGCTCCGACGACTCCGCGAGCCTGCAGTCCTCGGACGGTCTCGCCTCCTCCTCCGGCGGATCCACCGACGCCACCTCGGGGGCGTCGTGAGAACCGCCGCCGCCGACTGGCGTGCCCTCGGCACCACCGTCCGCCTGGTCGTCACCGACCCGGCCCTGCTGGACTCCTGCAACCTGCTCCTGGCCCGCCACCTCGCCGAGGTCGACGCGGCGTGCAGCCGCTTCCGGGACGACTCCGAGCTGACCGCCCTCGACACCGCCGCCGGCCGCCCGACCCGGGTCAGCCCGCTGCTCGCCGAGGCCCTGGCCGTGGCCCTGCGCGCCGCCGAGGCCACGGACGGTGCCGTGGATCCCACGGTCGGCTCGGCACTGGACGCGATCGGCTACGACCGCGACTTCACCCTGGTCCGCGAGGACGACCGCCCGGTGGCGCTGCGCCTGCGCCGGGTCCCCGGCTGGCGCCGGGTACGCCTGGACCGCGCGACCGGCACCGTCACCGTCCCCGAGGGCGTCCACCTCGACCTGGGCGCCACGGCCAAGGCGTGGGCCGCCGACCGGGCCGCGGCCACCCTGGCCCGTGCGGCGGGCTGCGGGGTGCTGGTGAGCCTGGGCGGCGACACCGCCGTCGCGGGCGAGGCACCGGCCGACGGCTGGCAGATCCGCGTGCAGGACGTCATGGGACCGGTCGGCCCACCCCCCCGCGCGGGGCTCGTACGACACCGTCGCCCTGCGCCACGGCGGCCTCGCCACCTCCGGCACCGCCGCCCGCCGCTGGCGCCGCGGCGGCCACGACCTCCACCACATCGTCGACCCGCGCACCGGCCTGCCCGTCCGCACCCCCTGGCGCACGGTCTCCGTGTCAGCTGCGACCTGCGCGGACGCGAACGCGGCGAGCACGGCGGCGCTGGTGAAGGGGGAGGGGGCGCCGCGCTGGCTGACACGGCGCGGGCTGCCGGCCCGGCTGGTGCGGCAGGACGGGCTCATCCTCACGACACCGGGATGGCCGACGTCGGCTCGTGCGGAGGTCGCCGCATGACCTCCGAGACCCTCTGGTACGCCAACCGGGCCACGGGAGGCGTCTGTCTCGCCCTGTTCACCCTGGTCGTCCTGCTCGGCATCGCCGTCCGCCTGCGGATCAGGCTCCCCGGCCTGCCCCGCTTCGGCACCGTCTCGCTGCACCGCACGCTCTCGCTGTCCGCCACGGCCTTCCTGGCGCTGCACATCGGTGTCGCGGTGACAGACGGCTACGTGAACATCGGCGCCCTCGACGTCCTCGTCCCCTTCGTCTCCGACTACCAGCCCCTGTGGCTCGGCCTCGGCACGGTCGCCGTGGACCTGATGCTCGCGGTCCTGATCACCAGCCTGCTCCGCGAGCGCGTCGGACAGCGCACCTGGCGTGCCGTCCACTGGCTGGCGTACGCCTCCTGGCCCGTCGCCCTGGCCCACGGCCTCGGCACGGACACCGGCATCGACTGGATGACGTGGCTGACGGTCTGCTGCGCGGCCGCCGTTCTCGCAGCCCTCGGCATCCGCGTGGCGCACTCCGCCCGTGCGGCCCGCCGCACCCCCGCCGCCCTTCTCCGCACGGCCGAAGGAGCCCGCCCGTGACCGCGACCTTCCCCGACCTCCACATGTCCCCGCGGCTGCTCGCCCCCGGCGCCACCCCGGCCGACCACACCACCCACGTGCGGCGCTACGGCCCCCTCGCGTACGGCGACCCCGCCGGGCTGCTGCGCACGCTCGCCGAGTCCGGGCTCACCGGGCGCGGGGGAGCGGCGTTCCCGGCGTACCGCAAGTTCGTGGCGGTCGCCCACGCGGCCCGGCGCACCGGGCGGGCGCCCGTGGTCGTGGCCAACGGCGCGGAGAGCGAACCCGCGAGCCACAAGGACCGCACCCTGCTGAGACTGTCCCCCCACCTCGTCCTGGACGGGCTCCAGGTGGCAGCCTCGGCGCTCGGCGCGGAAGAGGCGTGTCTCGCGGTCGAGGACGGCGCCTCCTGGCTGGAGGCCGCGCTCGCCGAGCGCCACGACCCGCTGCCCGTGACCGTCGTACGCCTGCCCCGCCGGTTCCTCGCCGGACAGGCCTCGGCCCTCGCCCGGTACGTCTTCGGCGGCCCCGCCCTGCCCACGCACCCCGACCCGCCGGTCCGTGAGCGCGGAGTGCGCCGGGTGCCGACCCTGGTCCAGAACGTCGAGACCCTGGCCCACCTCGCGCTGATCGCCTGCTACGGCGCCGACTGGTTCCGCGCCGCCGGCACACCGGCCCAGCCGGGCAGCGCGCTGTGCACCCTGCACGTGCCCGGGCGTGAAGTCCGGGTGGTGGAGGCCCCGTTCGGAATGCCACTGGCCCGGCTGCTGCCCCTGAACGGCACGGCGGCCGCCCTCGTCGGCGGCTACCACGGCACCTGGATCCCGACCGCCCAGGCAGCCCAACTCCCCCTCGACGCCGGCACATTGGGTGCCGGAGTCCTGGCCGCCCTCCCCGCCGACCGCTGCGGCCTCACCGAGACCGCCCACGTCCTGCGCTACCTGGCCCTCCAGTCGGCCGGCCAGTGCGGCCCCTGCCTCAACGGCCTCCCGCGCATCGCCGCCGCCTTCCGTACCCTGGCCGAGCCCGGCCCCCAGGGCGCCACCCGCGACGACATCACCCGCTGGACGGCCCTGACGGAGGGCCGCGGCGCCTGCCACCACCCCGACGGCACGATCCGCCTGGTCCGCAGCGCACTGACCACGTTCGCGCCCGAACTCGACGCCCACGCACGGGGCTTGTGCACCGCGACCGACCGCACACCCTTGCTGCCCGTTCCCCAGGAGACCTGACATGGACCAGCGAATCGACATCGACCGGACAACCTGCGAGGGCCATGGCTTGTGCGCCGAACTGCTCCCCGAGCAGATCACGGGTGCGGGACTGTATCGATATGCGGCTCCGCCGCGTGGGCGCGACCAGCCACGAATCACCCGCAGCTGAACACGGCCTAAAGCCACCCCGCAAACTCCAGCAACAACTCCGCATCCTTCGGCCGCCCAACCCGAAGCGCCCGCACCCCCGACTCCACGGCCCGGAACAACGTCCACCCCCGCAGCCGCTCCTGATCCACATCCAGCGACTCAGCCAACCGCTTCACCCGCCGCCGCGTCGTGGCCGCCCCCGACGGCGAGGCAATGAGGTCCTCCACCCGATCCCGCACCAACCGCGCCAGATCAAAGGCACACTCACCAACGACCGGATCGGGCCCCACGGCCAGCCAAGGCATCCGCTCCCCGGCAAGTACCTTGCTCTGCCGAAAGGTCCCATGCAGCAGCCGATCCTCGGGCGGCGCCGCCGACAACTCCGCGCGTGCAGCCAACGCGGCGTCGACCAACTCCGCCACTTCGGCGAACGCGGACGCGGTCGCCCGCATCGCCTCCGCCTGCCGTCCCGTCCGCTCGGCCACCGTCTCGAACGCGTGGCCGCCCGGCGGCTCCACCCACAGCCGCCGCAGCGTCCCCGCCGCCTCCAGCAGCGCCTTCGCCTCCGGCAGCGACCGCACCGACACGTCCGGGTGCAGCCGCTCCAGCAGCAGCACCCCCTCGGCGGCGTCCTCGGCATCCGTCTCCAGGAGCTGTACGGCGCCCAGGCCGGCCCAGTGCGCCAGCGCCGCCCGCTCGCTCTCGGGGCGGGCCCGGGCCGGGGCCAGCTTCAGTACGGCCGGGCTGTCGTCCGCCCGCCGCACCAGCACCACCAGGCTGCTGCGCCCGCCGGGCACCTGGACCCGCTCCACGGTCAACTCGCGCCGGGCGACCGCCCGCTCGGCCGTCCCGGGCAGCCGCGCCAGCCAGTCGTCCCCGGCCGGCGCCGTCTCACCGAGCGCCCGCACCAGCCGCTGGGGCGGTTCGAAAGCCATGCGCGAGTTGTTCCCTTCCTCCTGGGCCTGCCGTACGGGCGGCTACACGATCACGTCGTCGGGGACGCCGAGGTACGGGGGCCGGCCGCACCTGCGTCCTCACCGGCCCGCTCGGCGAGCCCAGGGAAGGCTACGCTCTCCCCGCTCCAGCCCACCGCCCGCACCGCCGCCTCGCGCAGCGCCGCGGCCGCCGAGCCACGCCGCGCGCCGGTCGCCGCCCGCACCAGGTCCGAGTACACCCCGGCCACCCGCTCCTCCAACTGGGCGGCCAGCCGCACCGCTGCGGCCGCGTCCGGCACCTGGAACGGCAGCGCGTACGCGGCGCTCGCGGCGACCGGCACGCCGCCCAGGTCGCGTACCTCGCGCACCAGCGCGTCACGGCGGGCGCGATGCGCGTCGTACGCCGCCCGCGCCTCCGCCCGGCGCCGCTGGTCGATCCGCCCGCCGACGACGCCGTACCCGTACACCGCCGCGTGCTCCGCGCCCAGTGCCGCCTGCAGCGCGGTCAGCTCGGCCTTCTGGGTCTCGTCGCTCACTTGGCCCCCTCGGTCAGCAGGTACGCGTGGGCCGCCCCGGCCGCCGCCACCGACGCCATCAGCCGGGCCAGCTCGCCCGGCACGTCCAGCAGGGCCTTGGTCCGCCGGTCGGCGAGGCCGCGCTCGGCGGCGGCGAGATCGGCGAGGGCGTCCTTCTCGGCGGCCGGAACGGCCGGGGGAGTCGCCGTGGAGGCCGTGGGGGAGGGGGACTTGGTGGCCCTGGCCCCGGCGCCCCCGAACGCCTGCGCGTGCGCCGCCACCTCCGCGCGCAGCGGGCGCAGCCGCTCGGCCAGCGCCGGATGGGCGGCGAGCACGGCGTCGTAGCGCTCCAACAGCCCCGCGCTGTCCTTGGCCGCACGCGCGCGTGCCCGTTCGGTCGCCGAGGGGGTGTCGCCGTCGCCCCCGGAGTCCGGATCGGCCGAGCAGCCCACCAGCAGGGCGGCCGCGGCGGCCGACGCGAACAGGGATCTTCTGCGCGGCCCCGAGGGGGTGCGCGGCGGCGGGGGGTACGGCACTGCAGACGTCCTCGGGGAACTCGTACGAAAGGAAGAACTATGAAAGGAAGAACTACCAAAGGAAAAACAGCGACGGGCGGCACGCCCGTGATCACGGTACCCGCGCTCCCCGCGCACACCACTCACCGGCACCGCGCGTACACAGGTGGACGGCAACACTCCCCTCGACCGGATACCCTTTGACCAGACACGCGACCCATCCCACAACAGCACACGCGGCCGAGGAGTCACCCGGATGAGCACCACCCAGAGCGAGAGGCTGCGAGAGCTGCTGGAACCGCTCGTCACCTCCCAGGGGCTGGATCTCGAAGAGATTGCCGTGGACTCCGTCGGACGCAAGAGGGTGCTGCGCGTGACCGTCGACTCCGACACCGGAGCCGATCTGGACCAGATCGCCGATGTGAGCCGCGCGCTCTCGGCGAAGCTCGACGAGACCAACGCGATGGGCGACGACGCCTACGACCTGGAGGTCGGGACCCCCGGCGCCGAGCGCCTCCTCACCGAGCACCGCCACTATGTGCGTGCCGTGGACCGCCTCGTGAAGTTCCAGCTGGCCGAGGGCGGCGAGCTGGTCGCGCGGATCCTGACGGTCGACGACGAGGGCATCGACGTCGAGGTTCCCGGGGTGAAGGGCCGTAAGGCGACCGCCCGCCGGCTCGGCTTCCCGGAGATCGCCAAGGCGCGCGTTCAGGTCGAGTTCAACCGCAAGGACAAGAAGGACATGAAGGAAGAGGAGGAGGCGTAGCCGTGGACATCGACATGAGCGCCCTGCGGGGCTTGGTTCGGGAGAAGGAGATCTCCTTCGACCTGCTGGTCGAGGCGATCGAGTCGGCCCTCCTCATCGCGTACCACCGCACCGAGGGAAGCCGCCGGCACGCGCGCGTGGAGCTCAACCGGGAGACCGGGCATGTGACCGTGTGGGCGAAGGAGGATCCCGAGGACCTGGAGGAGGGGCAGGAGCCGCGCGAGTTCGACGACACCCCGTCGGGCTTCGGGCGGATCGCCGCCACCACCGCCAAGCAGGTGATCCTGCAGCGGCTGCGGGACGCCGAGGACGACGCCACGCTCGGCGAGTACGCGGGGCGCGAGGGCGACATCGTCACCGGAGTGGTCCAGCAGGGCCGCGACCCGAAGAACGTGCTCGTGGACATCGGCAAGCTGGAGGCCATCCTGCCGGTGCAGGAGCAGGTGCCCGGCGAGTCGTACCAGCACGGCATGCGGCTGCGCTCGTACGTCGTCCGGGTGGCCAAGGGTGTGCGCGGCCCGTCCGTGACCCTCTCCCGTACGCATCCCAATCTGGTGAAGAAACTCTTCGCCCTGGAGGTGCCGGAGATCGCCGACGGGTCGGTCGAGATCGCGGCCATCGCCCGTGAGGCCGGCCACCGCACCAAGATCGCCGTACGGTCCACCCGTTCGGGCCTGAACGCCAAGGGCGCCTGCATCGGCCCCATGGGCGGCCGGGTGCGCAACGTGATGGGCGAGCTGAACGGCGAGAAGATCGACATCGTCGACTGGTCGGACGACCCGGCCGAGATGGTGGCGAACGCGCTGTCACCCGCCCGGGTGAGCAAGGTGGAGGTCGTGGACCTCGCCTCCCGCTCCGCCCGGGTGACCGTGCCGGACTACCAGCTGTCGCTGGCGATCGGCAAGGAAGGGCAGAACGCCCGGCTCGCGGCCCGGCTCACCGGCTGGCGGATCGACATCCGTCCGGACACCGAGCAGGCCGGGGAGCCCGCCGGGGAATAGATCTCGGCCGTACGCCGCTGAGATCACGACAGCCTGCAGCAGGCAACTGTTCGACTTTTCCCCCGAAGGGGTGAGGTCGGTACGGGGAGGTAGACTTAGGAGTGTCTGGCCGGACGCGTGCCCGCGCATGCCCTGAACGCACCTGTGTGGGGTGCAGGCAGCGAGCGGCCAAGGACGATCTGCTGCGCATCGTGGCGGATCAGGAACAGTGCGTTCCCGATCCTCGCGGTACGCTGCCCGGCCGGGGTGCCTATGTACACCCCGACCTGGTCTGTCTCGACCAGGCGGTACGCCGCCGGGCGTTCCCACGGGCGCTGCGCGTCCCGGGGCCGCTCGACATAAAGGCGTTGCGCCGGTACGTCGAGCAGTCAGACAGTTGCTGAGCAGGCAACACAGTAAGAAAGCGAGCCGTACGGATCCTCCTGTACGGCCTGGTACACCTCGCGAGTCGAAAGCAGGTCGAGATTGCGATGAGCACTCGATGAGTACGCGATGAGTACGCCCATGAACTAGCGACGGTCCGGCTTCCCCGGACCTCAAAGGAGCGAAGTGGCTAAGGTCCGGGTATACGAACTCGCCAAGGAGTTCGGTGTTGAGAGCAAGGTCGTCATGGCCAAGCTCCAGGAACTCGGTGAATTCGTCCGTTCGGCGTCTTCGACGATCGAAGCGCCTGTCGTACGCAAGCTGACCGACGCCTTCCAGGGTGGCTCCGGCAAGTCCGCCGGCAAGCCCGCCCCGCGCAAGGCCACCCCCAAGCCCGCCGCGCCCTCTCCGGCGCAGGCGGCCCGTCCGGCTGCTCCGAGGCCGGCGGCCCCCAAGCCTCCGACGGCTCCGCAGCCCGCTGCTCCGGCGGCGGCCGCGACTCCGTCGGCCCCTCTGACCCCCTCGCCGGCCCCGGGCCCGCGTCCGGGTCCGAAGCCCGCGCCGCGTCCGGCTCCGGCCGCCCCGGAGTTCACCGCTCCGCCGGCCGCTCCGGCCGCACAGGCTCCGGCCGCGCAGGCCCCGCAGGCTCCGGCCGCGCAGGGTCCGCGTCCCGGCGGCGCCCGTCCGGGTGCGCCGCGTCCCGGTGGCCGTCCGTCGGCTCCCGGTCAGGGCCAGGCCCGTCCGGGTCAGGGTGCCCCGCGCCCCGGTGGCCAGGCTCCGCGTCCCGGTGCCCGTCCGGCCGGTCCGCGTCCGGGTAACAACCCCTTCACCTCCGGTGGCTCCACCGGCATGGCCCGTCCCCAGGCTCCGCGCCCGCAGGGCGGACCTCGTCCCGGCGGCCACGGTGGCCCCGGTGCCCCCGGCGCCGGTCCCCGTCCGCAGGGCCCCGGTGCCCAGGGCGGCGGTCCGCGTCCGCAGGCTCCGGGCGGTGCCCGTCCGTCGCCCGCCGGTATGCCCCGTCCGCAGGGTGGTCCGCGTCCCGGCCCGGCCGGTCCGCGCCCGAACCCCGGCATGATGCCGCAGCGTCCCGCTGCCGGCCCGCGTCCCGGTGGCGGTGGCCCCGGCGGCCGCGGTCCCGGTGGCGGCGGTCGTCCCGGTGGCGGCGGCGGTCGTCCGGGTGGCGGCGGCTTCGCCGGTCGTCCCGGTGGCGGCGGTGGCGGCTTCGCCGGTCGTCCCGGTGGTCCCGGTGGCGGTGGCGGCGGCTTCGCCGGTCGTCCCGGTGGTCCCGGCGCCGGTACCGGCGGCGGTGGCCGTCCCGGCTTCGGTGGTCGTCCCGGTGGTCCCGGTGGCCGCGGTGGCACGCAGGGCGCCTTCGGTCGTCCCGGTGGTCCCGCGCGTCGTGGTCGCAAGTCGAAGCGGCAGAGGCGCCAGGAGTACGAGGCCATGCAGGCCCCGAGCGTCGGCGGCGTGATGCTGCCGCGCGGCAACGGCGAGACCATCCGTCTCTCCCGCGGCGCGTCGCTCACCGACTTCGCGGAGAAGATCAACGCCAACCCGGCGTCCCTCGTCGCGGTCATGATGAACCTCGGCGAGATGGTCACGGCCACGCAGTCCGTCTCCGACGAGACGCTGCAGCTCCTCGCGGGCGAGATGAACTACGAGGTTCAGATCGTCAGCCCCGAGGAGGAGGACCGCGAGCTGCTCGAGTCCTTCGACATCGAGTTCGGCGAGGACGAGGGCGACGAGGAGGACCTGGTGGTCCGTCCGCCGGTCGTCACCGTCATGGGTCACGTCGACCACGGTAAGACCCGACTGCTCGACGCCATCCGCAAGACGAACGTCATCGCGGGCGAGGCCGGCGGCATCACCCAGCACATCGGTGCCTACCAGGTCTCGACCGAGGTCAACGACGAAGAGCGCAAGATCACCTTCATCGACACCCCGGGTCACGAGGCGTTCACCGCCATGCGTGCCCGTGGTGCGAAGTCGACCGACATCGCGATCCTGGTCGTCGCGGCCAACGACGGCGTCATGCCGCAGACGGTCGAGGCGCTCAACCACGCGAAGGCGGCCGACGTCCCGATCGTCGTCGCGGTCAACAAGATCGACGTCGAGGGCGCCGACCCGACCAAGGTGCGCGGTCAGCTGACCGAGTACGGCCTGGTGGCCGAGGAGTACGGCGGCGACACGATGTTCGTCGACATCTCCGCCAAGCAGGGTCTGCACATCGACTCGCTGCTGGAGGCCGTGGTCCTCACGGCCGACGCCTCGCTCGACCTGCGGGCCAACCCGGCCCAGGACGCGCAGGGCATCTCGATCGAGTCCCGTCTCGACCGCGGCCGTGGTGCCGTGGCGACGGTCCTCGTCCAGCGAGGCACGCTGCGGGTCGGCGACACGATGGTCGTGGGCGACGCCTACGGTCGCGTGCGCGCCATGCTCGACGACAACGGCAACAACGTCGCCGAGGCCGGCCCGTCGACGCCGGTCCAGGTCCTGGGCCTGACCAACGTCCCGGGTGCGGGCGACAACTTCCTGGTGGTGGACGAGGACCGTACGGCCCGTCAGATCGCCGAGAAGCGCGCCGCCCGTGAGCGCAACGCCGCGTTCGCCAAGCGCACGCGCCGCGTCTCCCTCGAGGACCTGGACAAGGTGCTCAAGGCCGGCGAGGTCCAGCAGCTCAACCTCATCATCAAGGGTGACGCTTCTGGTTCCGTCGAGGCGCTCGAGTCCTCCCTGCTCCAGCTGGACGTCGGCGAAGAGGTCGACATCCGCGTCCTGCACCGCGGCGTCGGTGCGGTCACGGAGTCGGACATCGACCTGGCGATGGGCTCCGACGCCATCGTGATCGGCTTCAACGTCCGTGCGGCCGGCCGCGCGGCGCAGATGGCCGAGCGCGAGGGTGTGGACGTCCGGTACTACTCGGTCATCTACCAGGCGATCGAGGAGATCGAGGCGGCCCTCAAGGGCATGCTCAAGCCGGAGTACGAAGAGGTCGAGCTCGGTACGGCGGAGATCCGCGAGGTCTTCAAGTCGTCCAAGCTGGGCAACATCGCCGGTGTCCTCATCCGGTCCGGCGAGGTCAAGCGCAACACCAAGGCGCGCCTGGTCCGCGATGGCAAGGTCATCGCGGAGAACCTCAACATCGAGGGTCTGCGTCGCTTCAAGGACGACGTCACCGAGATCCGCGAAGGCTACGAGGGTGGTATCAACCTCGGAAACTTCAACGACATCAAGGTCGACGACGTCATCGCGACGTACGAGATGCGGGAGAAGCCGCGGGCGTAACGCCTACGGTTCGCTGCTGGCCGACGGGACTCCGGTCCCGTCGGCCAGCACGCCGTTCCAGGGGCTCCGCCCCCAGACGGGAGCCGCAGCCCAGGGTGCGGTAAAACCCCGTCGAGCCTCCGGCAGGAACGGGGTACCGTTCTTGATGTCCCCGGCCCGCACGGACCCGGGGCCATCGATCCCGTACCGGCGGGTGAACCGGCTACACACATGTACGTGGGGACTCTGTCCTTCGACCTCCTCCTCGGCGACGTCCACTCGCTGAAGGAGAAGCGCTCCGTCGTCCGCCCGATCGTCGCCGAACTCCAGCGGAAGTACGCCGTGAGCGCGGCCGAGGTGGACCACATGGACCTCCACCGGCGAGCGATCATCGGCCTGGCCATGGTCTCCGGCGACGCGGCGCACCTCACCGACGTACTGGACCGGTGCGAACGGCTGGTCGCCGGCCGCCCCGAAGTGGAGCTGCTGTCCGTGCGACGGCGCATCCACGGCGACGACGACTGACCACAGAACGAGAAGAAGAAAGAACGGGAGACGGACCAGTGGCCGACAACGCGCGGGCGAAAAGGCTGGCGGACCTCATCCGGGAGGTGGTGGCCCAGAAGCTGCAGCGCGGGATCAAGGACCCGCGGCTCGGCTCGCACGTCACCATCACGGACACCCGGGTCACGGGTGACCTGCGGGAGGCGACCGTCTTCTACACGGTCTACGGGGACGACGAGCAGCGGCAGGCCGCGGCCGCCGGCCTGGAGAGCGCCAAGGGCATCCTGCGCTCCGAGGTCGGCCGCGCGGCCGGCGTGAAGTTCACTCCGACCCTCACCTTCGTCGCGGACGCCCTCCCCGACACCGCCCGGACCATCGATGACCTCCTCGACAAGGCACGGCAGTCCGACGCGAAGGTCCGCGAGGCCTCCGCGGGCGCGTCCTACGCGGGCGGCGCGGACCCGTACCGCAAGCCGGCCGAGGACGAGAGCGCCGAGACGGACGGCGACGCCGCGGAATGACCCAGAAGCACACCACGCCCGACGGCCTTGTCATCGTCGACAAGCCGTCGGGCTTCACTTCGCACGACGTGGTCGCCAAGATGCGCGGCATCGCACGCACGCGCCGCGTCGGCCACGCCGGCACCCTCGACCCGATGGCCACCGGCGTCCTCGTCCTCGGTGTGGAGCGCGCCACCAAGCTCCTCGGGCACCTCGCCCTCACCGAGAAGGAGTACCTGGGCACCGTCCGGCTCGGCCAGAACACCGTCACCGACGACGCCGAGGGGGACATCACCTCCTCCACCGACGCGTCCAAGGTGACCCGGGACGCCATCGACGCCGGCATCGCCAAGCTGACCGGCGACATCATGCAGGTGCCGTCCAAGGTCAGCGCCATCAAGATCGACGGCGTACGGTCGTACAAGCGGGCCCGCGAGGGCGAGGACTTCGAGATCCCCGCCCGGCCGGTGCGCGTCTCCTCCTTCACGGTGTACGACGTCCGGGACGCCGTCGCCGAGGACGGCACCGCCGTGCTCGACCTGGTGGTCTCGGTGGTCTGCTCCTCCGGCACCTACATTCGCGCCCTCGCCCGCGACCTCGGCGCCGACCTGGGCGTCGGCGGCCACCTCACCGCGCTGCGCCGCACCCGCGTCGGGCCGTACAAGATCGACTCCGCGAAGACGCTGGACCAGCTCCAGGCGGAGCTGACCGTGATGCCGATCGCCGAGGCCGCCGCGGCCGCGTTCCGACGCTGGGACGTGGACGCCAAGCGCGCCCGGCTGCTCCTCAACGGCGTCCGGCTGGAGATGCCCGAGACGTACGCGGGCGCCGGCCCCGTCGCCGTCTTCGACCCCGAGAGCCGCTTCCTCGCGCTGGTCGAGGAGCACAAGGGCAAGGCGAAGAGCCTGGCCGTCTTCGGCTGACCGGCGTCCGGACCGCGCCGCTCCACGGGTACCAGCCCGTGGAGCGGCGGCCACGGGGTACTGCCCTTGCCGCCGCTCCACGGTCCCCCCTCGGTTCCCCCACCCCTAGGGTGTATCCAGCCGCCCCCGCCTATTCACCCGACCGGGCAGGCGCTCGGAGTGAAGGGGGGGAGCGGAAGGGGGCGCTTTCACCCCGAGTGCTGTCCCGCTGATCACCACGCCCCTACCGTCGATCGCGAGGGCACGTGTGTACGGGCGGGGAGGTACGGCCATGGCGGGTCGGGTCGGCGATGCGAACCGTACCGGCGTCTTCGGCCGGGGCCGGGACGAGAGCCACAGAGACCAGGACGAGAGCCGTAGGGGCCACGGCGAGCGCCGTGGGGACGGCACGGACTGTGCCGGCGATCCGCGCACGGGCCGTGCCGGCGATCCGGCTCGCACAGACGTCCTCGTCCGGATCCGAGACCTGGCCGGCCGCCCCCGCGGCGTCGGCTTCCTGGCCGACCATCACGGCACCCTCCTCACCAGCCACGAGGTCGTCGACGGACTCGCCCGGCTGGTCCTGCACACCGCCACGGACCGCACCCGCGTGGTCGACGCCGCCGACGTCACGCCGCTGCCCGCGCTCGGCCTGGCCCTGGTCCGCACCGAGGGCCTGGACGTGGACCCCCTGCCGCTGACCGTCCGGGAGCGCGTCGAGGCCGGCACCTACGTCCGGATCGCCGCCGGCTGCTGGCGCGAGGCACGGGTGCTGGCCGCCACCCAGGTGACGTACACCGCCACCGACCGCTTCCACCTCGTCGAGGACGCCCTGGAGCTGGCCATCGGCACGGCGGGCCGGGACGCGCTCCGGCTCGGCGGCGGCGCCTGCGGGGGACCGGTGCTGGACGCGCGGACCGGCGCCGTCCTCGGCGTCCTCGGCACGGCCCTGCACTCCACCGCGCCCTCCCCTGTGCACTCCGCCCAGCGCGACGCCTGCTTCGCGGTGCCGCTCCGGCCCGCCGACGGCCCGCTGGCCGAGCTGCTCGCCCGCAACGCGGCCACCGTGCCCGCCTACGGCGCCGACCTCAACCTGGCCGGCGTCCTGGAGCTGACCGCCACCTCGGTGGGCCAGGACGGCCCGCCCGGTGCCCTCGCCGGGCACGTCGGAACCGCCGGTCCCGGCCGCGTGCAACCGGTCGAACGCGCCGACGTGGCACGGGAGTTGTCCGACTTCGCCGACGGTGAACCCGACCGTGCCGTGCTCGGTCTGGTCGGCGCACCGGGCAGCGGCCGTACCACGGAACTCGCGGCCCTCACCGCCCGTCGGGGCCGGGCCGAGCGGCCCGCGCCCACGCTGTGGCTGCGCGGCGCCGACCTGAGGGACGCCGACGACTCCGTGGCCGACGCGGCCCGCCGCACCCTCCAGCGCGCCGCCCGGATCGTGGCCGCCTCCCGCTCCGCGCACCCCGCCGACCTGGGTGACCTCACCCCCGAGCGCCTGGCCCGCCTCGCCGGGCGGGCCGGCCGCCCGCTGCTGCTCCTGCTCGACGGCCCGGAGGAGATGCCCCCCGTGCTCGTACACCGGCTGCCCGAGTGGACCAAGGGGACGGCCGCGTGGCTGCGGGAGACCGGGGCGCGGCTGGTGGTGGCCTGCCGGGAGGAGTACTGGGAGCGCGCCGCGGCCGAGTTCCCGGCGGACCCGCTCCCTTGGCCCGCGTGCGTACGGCTCGCCGACCTCACCGAGGACGAGGCCCGCCGGGCCCGGACCCGCTACGGCATCCCCGACGGCGCCCTCACCGACCGCGACGCCAGGCACCCGCTCACCCTGCACCTCCTCTCCGAGGTCCGTGCCGCCCTCCCGGACGTCCCGCCCACCGGGCCGCTCGACCGGCACGAGGTCTTCGCCGCCCACCTCGACCTGATGTGCCTGCGCATCGCGGTCCGCCTCGCCGCCGAGAACGGGCTGCGCGGCACGGCCGTACGGCGGCTCGCGGCCCGGGTCGCCGGGCAGGTGCACGAGGCCGCCCGGTGCAGCCTCGGCCCCGGCCAGGGCGAGCTGGACCGGGCCTCCTTCGAGGCGGTGTTCCCCTGGGGGCCCGCCCCGGCCCGGCTCGGCGGCGGCTCCGGCTGGGCCTCCGCCGTCCTCACCGAAGGCCTGCTGGTCCCGGCCGGCGGCGGCTACCGCTTCGCGTACGAGGAGCTGGCCGACTGGATCCAGGGCATGCACCTCGACCTGGACGAGGCCCTGCACGCCCTGGTCCACCGCCCCCGCACCCCGCAGGGACCGCACCCGCTCCCCGTCCCGCACCACCGGATCGGCCCCGTCGTCCAGGCCATGCTCCTCCTCGGCCGCCAGCAGGGCCCCCGCCAACTCTCCCTCCGGCTAAGGGAGTTGGTGGATGCCCTGGACCTGGACCCCACCTCCTGGTGGGCCGCCCGGCTGCTCGCCCACACCCTCCTCCAGGTCCCGGACGCGACGCCGTACACCGACGTACTCCGCCTCCTCGCCGACCACATCGCCGGCTGGCGCCTGGCCCGACGCCCCGTACCCTCCGAGTTCGGCCCCGCCTTCTGGACCGCGCTGCCCCTCCCTGATGCGGAGCGCTTCGCACTGCTGCGGGGGCTGGTCCTGGCGGACGGGGAAGCGTCGGACCCGGGGTGCGCCGCCGCGGGTGAGCGCCACCTGGACGCCGTGGCCCGGCTGCTCGCCGCCGAGCCCGCTGTCGTACAGCCGCACCTCACCCGCTGGTTCGACGACGAGCGGCCGTTGCCCGCGACGCCGCACGCCACCGTGGCGACCGCCGCGCAGGCCCTGCTGCACACGCACCGGCACGGGGCCCTGGACGACCTCACCGAGGTGCTCGTGGAGAGCGCGCACCGCAGGGCCGACGAGCTGCTCGCCGTCCTCGCCGAGGACGAGCCCTCGGCGCTCTGCCGGGCCGTCGACCGCTGGGCGCACGACGAGCGCCCCGCCCGCCGGGTCGCCGCCGTGGCGTACGGGCTGCGCGCGGCCCCCCACGTCCGCTCGGCGGCCGACCGCGAACTGCTGCGCTACGCCGCCCTCGCCCTGCTCGCCCGCCCCGCCGACCGCACCCTGCCCGGCGGCGCCCTCGCCCTCCTGGTGCGCGACCCGGACACCCGCGACCGGTATCTCGCCGAGGCCCTGCGCCACTTCGCCGACGGCGACCCGCAGTTCCCGCCCGCCGCCCTGGTCCCGGCCCTGACCAGCCACACCGAGCCCGTCCTCGAGGCCTTCCGCGCCCGCCTGCGCGGCGCCCCGGACGCCGGGGAGACGCTCCGCACCCTCGCCGACGTCACCACGCCGGCCCTGGCCTGCCGGGTCGCCGCCCTCGTCCGGGAGGCCGCCGGGCTGCGGCCGGAGACCGCCGGACACGTGGCCGCGTACGTCGACCGCCGCCTCGACCAGGGCCCCGCCGCCCGCCCCGTCCTGCTGCCCCTGGTCACCCGCCTCCTCGATGGCGGCCCCGAAGGGGTCCGGGCGGCCCTCGCCACCGTGCTCGCCGCCCCCGGCACCCCCGTCTCCCGCCCCCTGCGCCGCGAGCTGCTGGACTTCCTGCTCGCCCGCGAGCACGAGCCGGACGTCCTGGACGCCGTCCTGCAGGCGGCGGCCCCGCACGGCGAGGACCGGGACGCGGAACTGCGCGCCCTGGTCCACCGCACCGGCCTGCTCCTCGTCCGCACCCCCGAAGGTGCGACCCGGTTCGACTGGGGCCTGGTCGTCCTGGCCCGGCACGTGCCCGGCTTCGCCGCCCGGATGGCCCGCTGGCTGGGCGAGACCCCTCAGGACTGGGCCGCGGTGGTGGGCCCCAGCACCCGCCGCATGATCGAGAACCTGGCCGGGGTACGCGTACCGGCCTGACCGGCCGCCGCGAACGTGCGCCCGGTCACAGCCCCCATGCCGATGCCGGACCGGGGCACCCGGCATGGCACCCTTAGACCTGCACAAGAGGTCAACGGTAGACACGGACACGGGTTCGAGGAGCGGTCACAGTGCAGCGCTGGCGTGGCTTGGAGGACATCCCCCAGGACTGGGGGCGCAGCGTCGTCACCATCGGTTCCTACGACGGTGTTCACCGCGGCCATCAGCTGATCATCAAGCACGCCGTCGACCGCGCCCGCGAGCTGGGCGTCCCGGCCGTCGTCGTCACGTTCGACCCGCACCCCAGCGAGGTCGTCCGCCCCGGCAGCCACCCGCCCCTGCTCGCCCCGCACCACCGCCGCGCCGAGCTGATGGCGGAGCTGGGCGTCGACGCGTGCCTCATCCTCCCCTTCACCACCGAGTTCTCGAAGCTGTCGCCGGCCGAGTTCGTCGTCAAGGTGCTGGTCGACAAGCTGCACGCCCGGGCGGTCGTCGAGGGCCCGAACTTCCGCTTCGGCCACAAGGCGGCCGGCAACGTGGAGTTCCTCACCGAGCAGGGCAAGATCTACGACTTCGAGGTCGAGGTCGTGGACCTGTACGTCACCGGTGAGGCGGGCGGCGGCGAGCCGTTCTCCTCGACCCTGACCCGGCGCCTGGTCGCCGAGGGCGACGTGGCCGGCGCCCGCGAGATCCTGGGCCGCCCGCACCGGGTGGAGGGCGTGGTCGTCCGCGGCGCCCAGCGCGGCCGCGAGCTGGGCTTCCCCACGGCCAACGTCGAGACGCTCCCGCACACCGCGATCCCCGCCGACGGCGTGTACGCCGGCTATCTGCACGCGCAGGGCGAGGTCATGCCGGCCGCGATCTCCGTCGGCACCAACCCGCAGTTCGACGGCACCGAGCGCACGGTGGAGGCGTACGCCATCGACCGCGTCGGCCTCGACCTGTACGGCCTGCACGTCGCCGTCGACTTCCTCGCCTACGTCCGCGGCCAGGCGAAGTTCGAGTCGCTGGAAGCCCTGCTGGAGCAGATGGCCGAGGACGTGAAGCGCTGCCGGGAGATCGTGGCGGCGGAGGCGGCGGCGGAGGCGTAGGCGTAGGCCTTCGCTTCTCTTCGGCTTCGCTTCTCTTCGATTTCGCTACGACACGAAAGGGCGGCCGGTGCGGTGAGCACCGGCCGCCCTTTCGTCGTGCCGTCCTACTGCTGGGGCGGCGGCGGGGCCTGCGGAGGCTGCCCGCCCTGCGGGGGCTGCGGGTAGCCGTACAGCTCGGGCTGGGGCGGCTGTCCCTGCTGCGGCGGGTACGGCTGGCCGGGGGCGGCCTGCGGGTACGGCTGTCCCTGCTGCTGCGGCGGGTAGGGCTGGCCCTGTTGCGGCGGGTAGGGCTGTCCCGGCTGCTGCGGATACGGCTGGCCGGGGTACTGCTGGCCCGGGACGGGCTGCCCCGGCATCGGCTGGCCCGGCATCGGCGGGGCGGCCACCGGCGGCGGGTTGCCGTTGCTGGTCCACAGTCCGTGCGACTGCTGGTGGCGTACGAAGTCCTCGGCGACCATGGCGGCGAGGTTGAAGTACGCCTCCCGCACCTTGGGCCGCATCATGTCGAGGTCGACCTCGGCACCGGCGGCCAGGTGCTCGTCGAACGGCACCACGACCACACCGCGGCAGCGCGTCTCGAAGTGCGCCACGATGTCCTCGACCTTGATCATCTTGCCGGTCTCGCGGACCCCGGAGATCACAGTGATGGAGCGGGAGACCAGGTCGGCGTAGCCGTGCGCGGACAGCCAGTCCAGCGTCGTACTGGCGCTGCTCGCACCGTCCACGGACGGCGTCGAGATGATGATGAGCTGGTCGGCGAGGTCGAGCACCCCGCGCATCGCGCTGTACAGCAGACCCGTGCCCGAGTCGGTGAGGATGACCGGGTACTGCTTGCCGAGCACGTCGATGGCGCGCCGGTAGTCCTCGTCGTTGAACGTGGTCGACACGGCCGGGTCCACGTCGTTGGCGATGATCTCCAGGCCGGAGGACGCCTGGGACGTGAACCGGCGGATGTCCATGTACGAGTTGAGGTACGGGATCGCCTGCACCAGGTCGCGGATGGTCGCACCGGTCTCCCGGCGCACCCGTCGGCCGAGCGTGCCGGCGTCCGGGTTCGCGTCGATGGCGAGGATCTTGTCCTGCCGCTCGATGGCGAGGGTGGAGCCGAGGGCGGTGGTGGTGGTCGTCTTGCCGACACCGCCCTTGAGGCTGATCACCGCGATCCGGTAGCAGGACAGCACCGGCGTGCGGATCAGCTCCAGCTTGCGCTGCCGCTCGGCCTCCTCCTTCTTGCCGCCCAGCTTGAAGCGGGACGAGGCGGCCGCGGGCCGGCCGCTCTTCGCCTTCTGCTTCTTGTTGTTGAGCAGCCGGTCCGAGGACAGCTCCACGGCCGCGGTGTAACCCAGCGGCGCCGCACCCGGGTTGGTCATCTGCCGCTGGTCGTGCTGGATGGGCTGCGGCCAGGCGGCACCGGCACGGGGGTCGGCGGTCGGCTGCGGGGCACCCGCGGCGGACTCGGGGTTCTGCGGGGGCTGAGGCTGCTGCCCCGGCTGCGGGAAGCCGTAACCACCGGGCTGGGCCGGGGGGTTGGGGGCGTCGGGCTGGGGGAAGCCGTAGCCGGACTGGGGGTTGGGGCCGTTCTGCGGGGGCTGAGGCTGCTGCCCCGGCTGGGGGAAGCCGTAACCGCCGGGCTGGGCCGGGGGGTTGGGGGTGCCTGGCTGCGGGAAGCCGTAGCCGGATTGCGGGTTGGGGCCGTTCGGCGGGGATGGCTGCTGTCCCGGCTGGGGGAAGCCGTAACCACCGGGCTGGGCCGGGGGGTTGGGGGTGCCGGGCTGGGGGTTGGGGCCGCTCGGCGGGGGCGGCTGCTGTCCCGGCTGCGGGAAGCCGTAGCCGCCGGGCTGGGCCGGAGGGTTGGGGGTGCCGGACTGCGGGTGGGGGCCGCCCGGCGGCGTCGGCTGCGGTGCCGGAGGCGGCGGGAAGCCGTAACCGCCCGGCGGGGTCGGCTGCGGTGCCGGTGCGGGGGGCGTCGGCTGGCCGGCGGTGGGGGCGGGGACACCGGGGACGCCAGGAACCGGCGGGGCGTAGGGCTGGCCGGGCTGCGGTGCGGGCTGCGCGGGCGCCGGAGCCGGCGGAGTGGGGGTGCCGGGCTGGTTCCAGGCGGCGGGCGCGGGCTGGGGTGCCTGCGGGTGGAACGGCGGCTGCTGCTGGGGCGGCACGGGCGGCTGCGCCTGGGCGGCGTACGGCTGCGGCGCCGACGGGTCGGTCGGCTGCGGCTGCGCGGGCCACTGCGCGGCCGGGGCCGGGGCGGCGGGCTGGTAGGAGGGCGGCAGCGGCGGCACGTTGCCCTGCGGCGCCGGTGGGGGAGCCCAGGCGGGCTGAGGGCCCGGTGTGGCTTCGGGGGCTGCGGAGGGGGAGCCGGCGTCGCCCTGTGCGGCGTCGGGGCCTGCGGGGGCGGATGCGGGGACCTGTGCGGCCTCGGCGCTCGCGACGGCGGGTCCGTCGGCCTGCGCGTCCGCGCTCACGGCGGGAGCCTCGCCCGCCTGGGCGCCGCTGTTCTCCGGGGCGGGCGCCTGCGTCTGCTCGCTCGGTGCGGAGGCGTCCGGGGACGCGCCCTCGGCCTGGGCGGCGTCCGCGCCTGCCGTGTCGCCTTCACCGGGCTCGGTGTCGGGCGCGGACTCGGCGTCGGTGTCCGGGAGGCCGGTCTCCGTGGCGTCCGCGCGGGCGTCCGTCTCGGCGTCGTCCTCGGACGCGGCGTCCCCGCCGTTCCCGTCGTCCTGTGCTGCGCCGTCGTGCGCGGTGGCCGCACGGGAGGACGTGTCCACGGCGGCTGCGGCTGCGGCTGCGGCCGCGGCCACGTCAGCGTCCGCCTCCGGACCGCCGTCGCCGTCTCCGCTCGCAGCCGACTCGGCAGCACCACCCGGCTGTTCGGCAGAGGGTTCACTGCCGTGCGTCTGGCTGCCGGTCTCGGCGTCGGTCCCTGCCTGGTCGGCAGTGGCAGCGGCTGCCGCGGCCGACCGCTCCGCGATCTCCCGCTTCACCGCCGAGGCGGAGATCCGCATGGTCGCGCCGCTGACGAGGTCACCGCTGTCCTCCTCGCTCGGCACCAAGGGCGCGACGGCAGGGGTGGCCGGGGCCGCGGGCGGGGCGACAGGGTCTGCCGGAGCCACGGGCGGAGCGACCGGGGTGGGCGGCGCCGTCCAGGCCGGCTGGTAGCCGCTCCCGGGCGGCACGTCAGGAACCGCGAAGGGCTGACCGACCGGCGGCGGCGGAGGCGTGGCGGGCGCGGCCGCCGGGGGCGGCACCGGGGCCGCGGTCGGCGTACCCGACGCACCACCCGACGCGTTCTGCGTGTACCAGGCGGGCGGCGCGTAGTCGATCGTGAACTCGCCCGTCATCTCGATGCCGGACTCCGCGTCGGTCTGGTCGTCGTCGGGTGTGTCCCAACCCCCGCGGATCCCGTCCCGATCGCTGTTCACAGTTCCTCCTGGTGTGGTCGAACACCCTCATGCCGTGCCTGGGGGCGACCGTTCCTGTCGTACGATTCGCCGGGCTTCCCCCTTGGGCCAGTTGGCCCCTTTTGTCGCGGAGCGCGCACTGCCCGCTCGCGGAAACCCGCGACGTGCCCGGTCCCAGCCTAATCACCTGAACCGTGGGCCCGGCAGGCCCGGCGGCCCCTTCACGCCCGTCCGACGCGTCACACCGGGCCTTCGACCTCCGCGGCACACACGTACGTACACCAAAACGTGACGAAGACGCGGCGCGCTCAGCCCCCGATAGTGCGCGAATTCACGCGATAGCGCGCCAGTCCCCGTGAAAACGGGCCAAGTTGGACGCCCGTCAGTCCATCCGGCGTGCCACGCCCAGCAGTCCGGTCTCGGGGTCCGTCGCCCGCGTCACCACGTACTGCCGGTCCCGCTCCGTGCACCACAGCGTCACACCGTCCGCCAGCGTGGGCAGCGACTCGACCTCCGGGCGCGGCAGCCCGAGCACCCGCCCGATCTCCGCCGCCTCGTCCGGCGACACCCGCTGCACGCCCACCAGACGCGCCTGACGCATCAACCGCGGCGCCACCGGGCTCAGATACGGCAGCAGCGTCAGCACGGACTGCCACGGCGCCGACACCACGCGCCCGCGCGGCGGCCGCATGCCGCAGTCCCGCACCACCAGCACGGGTGTGCCGGCCGAGGCGCCCTGCGGGGGCACGCGGCCGACGTCGTACACCGCGAGGCCGTTCTGCCCGCCGCCCATGGCGTGCACCATCGGCATCCAGGCCTGCGCCCGCCCCGTCTCGACCGCCACGCGCGCGCCCGTCGCCGCGGCGCGCAGCGCCATGACCTGTGCGGTCCACAGGCCGCCGATGAGCACGATGTCGTACGGCGTCGGACGGTTCACCCCGAGCACGGCGGGCTGGCCCTCGGCGTTGTCGCCGACCACCACACCGTCGTCGCCGATGGGCAGGGACAGTGCGTCGACCTGCTCCAGGGGCAGCGTGTGCCGCGGATGGCGGGGGCCCAGCAGGCCGAAGCCGGTGCGCAGCCGCTCGCCGAGGCCCGGCGCCGACCCGTTCGTGCCCGACGGTGCGGGCGAAGTCGTCATGGCCATCAGCGGGAACCTCCGAGCGGCAGGGTGGCGAGAACGCCGGGGAGTTGTTCACGGTCGAGACGCGCGAGCCCGGTCCGCGTCTGCCGCGCCGCATGCTCCAGATCGCGCCGCGCGTCGGTCAGCTCCTGGTTGCTGCGGCCGGTGATCCGCAGATGACCCGTGATGGCCACGTCCTGCTGCGCACCCTTGGCCAGCGTCAGGCTGAAGGTCGTCGCCAGCGCGGGAACCGCGGTCAGCTGCGCCACCAGCTGCGCCAGCGAGCCGCCCGATCCGCCCAGTTGGGGCCAGCGGCGCACCCAGTAGGTGGTGTGCCGGCGGTTGTCGCAGCGCCAGCTGCGGCTGGACTCCTCGGTACGGCGCTGCGGCGCCTCGCCCCGCCCGGCCTGGGCCGCCTGGGCCGTCACCATCGGGTTGGCGCAGGCGGAGGTGGCGATGGCGGCCGTCAGCTCCTCCTCGGTGAGCACGCTCGCCTGGAACCCGGCGCCGGTCAGCCGGCTCGCCAGGTGCTCGGCCGCGCGCGTCAGGCACTTCTGCGCGCCCGGCAGCCCGCCGCCACGCGCGGCCACGGCCTCCGGGCACAGCTCGGGATCGAGCTTCAGCGCGATCCACGTGATGCGCACCGCGGGGGAGCCGGTCTGGGCCTGCAGCGGCGCGTAGTTGCTGACCACGACCGACTGCTGGGGCAGGTGCAGCGCGGGAGCGGGCTGCGTGTGCACCACGATCTGCGCCGACTCCAGCCGGATCCCGTCGACTTCGAGGACGTCCCGTACGAGGGCCAGCGGCAGCGGTCTGCGGCTGCGCTCCGCGCGCAGCGCGTCGGCGTCCGACTCCACCTGGAGCACCGCGGTCAGGAAGCCGCCGTCGCCCACCATGCCGATCGGCCGCTGGTCGCGGTCGTCGCCGCGGCTGTAGCTGTACGTGCGCAGGGTCGGGTCGCACTCCACGGCGGGCGCGAGACCGGAGTCGGTGCCCGGCGGCAGCGGCGTGCTCGCGGCCCGCCGCCTGCGGGCCCGCAGCGCCAGCAGCGTGCCGAGCCATTCCGGCAGGGAGCGCCCCCGGCGTCGTACGACCGCGAGCACCACGAACAGCGCGGCGACCGCGACGGCGGCGATCAGCGCGACCGTACCCAGGAGCCACCCGCTCACCACGAGCGCACCCGCGATCTCCAGCAGCACCAGCCGCTGCACCGCGAACGAACCGCCGCGCCCCGAACGGGACTCCACATGCGGCGCGAACGCGCCCTGGTACGCCGTGGGTGCCTGCTGGGCGCCCGGCCGGGAGGAAGAAGTGCCGCGACCACGCGACCGGCGCGCGCCGCCCGATCGTGACCCCGATTGCGATCGCGACCGGGTCCGCGTTGCGGAAGCCATCACTCCAAAACCCCCGAACTCTCCCGAAAACCCTGGCGCTCCGGTCCCTTCAAGCCCTGAGCACCCTACCCGTGCCACACGCACGTCCTGGCAACAGGCATAGTAGGGGCCGGGTCTGACAGTCGAGACACCAGAGGCAACCGAGGGCGGGGGACGGATCTTCACAGGTCCCCCACGGCTCCGCAACGGGGAGAGAGCGGACACAGATGGCATCACGGCGGGACGAACTCAACGCCTACACCTTCGCGAAGCGCCGTACGCTCGCATCATTCCTGCAGCCCTCCCCCTCCGGCTCGGAGGAGGGCGCCCCCAAGCCGCTGAGCGCACTGGTGCCCGGCCTCGTCGTCGGCGCCGTGGTCCTCGCGGTGTTCGGCGCGATCGGCATGTTCAGCCCGACCGCGCCCAAGGGCTGGGACGACCCGGAAGCGCACGTCATCGTCGCCAGCGAGTCGACCACGCGGTACGTCGTCCTGAAGACGGGCAAGCAGAAGCAGCTGCACCCGGTCCTCAACATGGCCTCGGCCAAGCTCCTGCTGGACCCCGACAAGGACAGCGTCATCACCGTCGACGAGAAGATCCTCGACAGCGGCAAGCCCCCGCACGGCGCCACGATCGGCATCCCCTACGCCCCCGACCGCCTGCCCTCCCCGGACGAGGCCTCCGCCGCCAAGCGGTGGGCGGTCTGCGAACGCCCCGGCGACGGCGGCCGCGCCATCCAGAAGGCGGCGTTCGTCCTCGCGAAGAAGGAATGGCCCAAGACCGAGGGGTCCGACAAGCTCACCGGCGGCGACCTGATGTACGTCGTCGCCCCGGACGGCAAGACCCAGTACGTCGTCGACGCGCGGGGGACGGCGTACCAGATCGCCAACCCGAGCGACAAGGAACTGCTCAAGGCCCTCGACACCCAGGGCCGCGCCCCCCAGCGCGTCTCCCAGGACTGGCTGGACACCCTCAACAAGGGCGACGCGATCTCGATCCCGCCTATCGAGGGCACGCCCGGATCGAAGGCCGGCGCCGGCAGCCTGCTGGGGCAGTACGACAAGGTCGGCGAGATCCTCACGGCGCCCGACGGCCAGACCATGCAGTACTACGTCGTCCTGCGGGGCAAGGTGGCCCGCATCTCCGAGTTCACGGCCACACTCCTGCTCAACAGCGGTGCCCTCATCGACGTGGGCCAGGCGGGCGAGGCGCAGAAGGTCAGCCCCGCCGCGGTCGCGGACAGCACGACGTTCGACGGCAACCACAACTGGCCGACGTACAAGCCGAAGACGGTGAACGACGGCTCCAGCACCACCAGCGGCCGCAACACGGTCTGCAACGTCCTGCTCTCGGTCGCCGGCAAGGGCAAGACCACCCTGTCGACCTGGGTGGGCAAGGACTTCCCCGCCCAGCTGCCCACCGGCTCCTCCAGCGGCTACGTCACCGCCGGCTCCGGCCAGCTCTACCGTCAGTTCCAGGGCACGGAGACCGACGCCGGCGGTGTCTTCCTGGTCACCGACACGGGCCTGCGCTACGCCCTGCAGTCCAACAGCGACAGCGCCACCGACGACCAGGGCATCGGCACCTCCGCCAAGCAGCGCAAGGAGGAGCTGAGCGAGGCGCAGATCGCCCAGACCCGCCTCGGCTACGAGAAGGTCAAGCCCACGCCCATCCCCCTGGAGTGGTCGACGTTCCTACCGACGGGCCCGCGCCTGTCGGAGGCGGCGGCGCGGCAGCCGCAGGGTTCGTAGCGGCGCGGGCAGAGGAGAAGCGAACTGATGCTGAAGGCAAGGACGTCGGGGACCGTGGCCCGGGCAGGGGGCGTGGCCGCCGCAGTGGTCCTCACCGCGACGACCACGATGGTCGCCCTCCCCGCTTCCCCGGCCCGGGCGGACGACGGCCAGTGCACGTTCCCGTCGAAGCCCTACGCGGGCCGGCCCTGGGCGCTGCAGCGCGTCAACCTGGACGAGCTGTGGGCGCAGTCGACGGGCAAGGGGGTGCAGGTGGCCGTGATCGACACCGGTGTGGACGTAAAGAACGCGCAGCTCACCAAGGCCGTGGACGCCTCGAAGGGCAAGAACCTGCTGCCGCCCAAGAACGCCAAGGGCGAGAAGATAGAGCGCGGCAACAACTCGGGCACCACGGACACGGTCGGCCACGGCACGCGCGTGGCCGGCATCATCGCGGCCCGCCCGCTCAAGGGCACGGGCTTCGTGGGCCTGGCCCCAAAAGCGACGATCATCCCGATCAAGCAGAACGACGCCGAAGGCGACGGCACGGCGGACACGCTGGCCACGGCGATCAAGTACGCGGTCCAGGCGGGCGCCGACGTCATCAACATCTCCCAGGACACAGCCAAGGCGCTCGACCCGAAGGATTCGACCCTGAAGGACGCCGTCGACTTCGCCCTGCGCCAGAAGGTCGTGGTCGTGGCCTCGGCCGGCAACGACGGCCTGGGCGGCAACGTCAAGCAGACGTACCCGGCGTCGTACCAGGGCGTCCTGGCGGTGGCGGCGTCCGACCGCAACAACGAACGGGCCCCGTTTTCACAATCGCAGGACACGGTGGGCGTCGCCGCACCCGGTGTCGACATGATCTCCACAGTTCCCGGCGGCGGCCACTGCTCGGACAACGGCACGAGTTTCTCGGCCCCCTATGTCGCGGGCGTGGCGGCCCTGTTGAAGGCCAAGTACCCCAACTGGACGGCCCAGGAGGTCGTCGCCCAGATCGAACAGACCGCGGAACGCTCGATCCCCGGGCACGACCGGCTGGTGGGCTGGGGCGTGGTGGACCCGGTGAAGGCGCTGACCGACGTGGACCCGGGCCACCCCGTCGAGTCCCCGAAACCCGAGAACGGCGTCGCCAAGGGCGAGGCCCCGTCGGTCACGCCCCTGCACTTCGGCGAGACCGCGGACGAACGGAACTCCCGCATGGGGACGTACGTCGTGGTCGGGGGCCTGGTCGTGGTGGCGGGGCTGAGCGGTACGGCGGTGGCGGTGCGGGATGCGCGGCGCCGGCGCGGGCGGAGCCTGGGGGCCGGTTGATGGACACTCTGACCAAGCTGAACACACTGAGTCTGATCCTCTGCGCCGGCCTTGTCGCCATGGCGTGCGTGAAGGCGGACCGGGTGCGCGCCTGGCGCTCGAGCATCAATCCCTCGGCACCGGAACTGCCCGACGCCGCCTTCGTCGTCGGCCGCGTCACACTCGTGACCATGGCCGCCATCGGCGTCTACGCGTCGATCCAGGGATTCGGTGTCGCCGACGACTTGTCGTGGGACGACAGGGAGCTGAGCAGCGCGGTACAGCACGCCACGGACGACCTGGACGGCTACATGTTCAGGGTCGACGACTCCGGTACGCCGGACTACTTCAACAGCTACGAGTCGCTGCTGGAGGACAAGGTGATCGAGAACGGCGGCGGCGACGCCCCGCAGGACGGCGTGACCGCCACCGCGGCCGACGACAACACGGCCGACGACGCGTACTTCACGGTCACGGCCGAGGGCGCGGACAGCGCGTTCTGCACGCACATCGAACGCACCCGCTCAAAGAAGGACGACTACTCCCCGCCGGGTCTCAACGGTCGGGAGAGCTTCCTGAAGTATCGGGGATACAGGATGGCTGTGACGGCGCAGCAGGGGGAGTGCTGACCAAGGGGAGTGTCGGCAGGCCGAATGACCTCACAGATTGCCGAAGACCACTCCCCGCCAGGTCCAGCCGGACTTGAGGACGGTGTTCCGCAGTGGCTCGCGCAGCCGCGCGCTGTCGAAGCGGAAGGTCTCCGTCGCTTCGAGGCCACCGCTCTCCCCGCGTCCGATGGTCCACCGGCGGCTGACAGTCCGGCTCGGCCCACGCGTGTACTCCGACGTCCTCCGGAGCGTCGTCGAAGTCCCGACCCGGCTGACCTCCCACTGCTCCTCGAGAGCGCGCACCTCGTGCTCCTTGTGGTCCAGCCGCACCCGGATCCGCACGGCGTGACTGACCTGGGACTGGACGAAGAGGTGCTGCCAGGCGGGCTCCGTAAACCGCCACTCCGCGAGCAGGTCGCACTGCTCACCGCCGCCGTAACGGATGACGTACGGAACATCGGGCTGATCCAACCTACGAAGGAGTCGGCCCCGGCGGAACCGGGGAGCCTTCGACATCGCCCAAGTGGCCGTCGACGTCGCTCAGTTCGCGGCCGGCGAAGCCTTGGCGTCGGCCTTGATGTCGAAGTTGATCTGATCTCCCTTGACGGAGGAGACGGTGACCGTCACTCCCAGAGTGCTGCCATCGCTCGCCGTGAGCGTGCAGCGAGTGGTGGTGCCGACCTTCCCGGCGAGGTCCTCGGGGCAGGTGATCTTCGGCTTCGGCTGACCCGTCTGGGCGGCGAGCTTCTCGGAGACCGTGGTGGCCAGCTTGTCGGCGGACAACTTCGGCTCGGACTTCTCCACCTTGACCGAGGCAGAGCAGCCGACGAGCAGCACACCGGTGGCCACGGCCGAAAGGCTCCAAGCTGCTGCGGATACACGGCCTATGGTCATGTTGAGCTCCATTTCAGGTGATCAAGACAAGGGGACGCCCGAAGCATACCGACAGCATTCCTCCGGACTTCGTACCGAAGGAGCCGCCTGGCGCGAGCCGGAGGATATTGCCACTGCCACCCTGCAAAAGATCCTCACCGATAAGGAGAAGGATCGGCAATTGTGAGGGGTGAGTGAACGTCAGTCCCACACGGACGTCGGCGTGTGCTCAAGAACGTCACAAAGGAAATTGAGCTTCGGCAGCACGTCCGTGGGGCGTAGACGCCCCTCGAACCAGGTGATCAACTCGCCCTTGTCGAACCGAAGAGGAACGCCGTCGGCCCGGGGGTCGGTGCGGAGGAAATTCTCCAGCTTCCCGTTGGCGAACTTCCCGTCGAGATCGCCCGGTTCGTGGACCACGGCGCGGGGGACGGTGCCGGGTGTGGTGACCGAGAAGACGGAGTAGTACGTGGTCTTCGTGTCAAGGCGCTTCGGCCCCGCCGACCGGACGGTCTCCTCGTCGCGGTACTCGAAGCAGCGGATGCTACGGCCCCGGTGACGGCCCTCGATGTCGTCCCAGGCACTCAGCCCCGACGACAGGTTCGGGAAGGGGGCGACGCCTTCGTAGCGGTCGACGCCACCTGCGTCCTGCGCCTTGTACGTCCACCCGTGCTCGCTCGCGAGGGCAGTGAGGCGGGACAACTCCTCGTCGCTACGGGAATCTTTCCGCGCACTTGACCAACTGGCCCAGACGATACCGCCGAAGGCACCGGCGAAGAGCACGACGATTCCGGTGCCGGCCAGGAGGAAGTAACGCCGTGGAATTTCACGGTCGTTGACGATGACCACACGGCGTCGCTCGGCCGGGCGGGACGGGGCCTCATTGTTCATGGCACAGGAGGTTACCGGCGCTCTGGGTGGCGCTGAGCGGTAGGAGTCGTGTGGGGGTAGTGAGCTGGTGCAGAGGGGGCCGGTGTTGGTGCTAGCGTGAGCGAGCTAATTCGCCAAGGCATATATGTGCAGGCGGGGTTGAGGAAAGGGGGGACTGGGGTCTCGTGTCGACTGATCTGGGAGTGGAGCCGGGGGTCCTGAAGAAGGGCGCCTCGGACATTCTGGAATGTCTGACGCCGGTCCAGAAGGTGGACCTGAAGGGCCTGGCCGAGCAGGGTTCCGCGATCGGAGATGACTCTGCGGCCGAGGCGCTGGTCACGTTCTGTGGCACCTGGGAGCTGGGGGCCGAGTTCCTCGCCGACTGCGCGGCATCCCTGGCAGAAGGCCTGAACTCGGCCAACAACAACTTCACGGAGACGGACCAGGCCATCCGCGATGCGGTGAATTCGGTCAAGTCGGACTTGAGTTAGAAGACTGAATCAGAGACGGGGAATCCGAATCCATGGCAACCGAGCTGGGGTCGACGACCGACCCCAAGGAGCTCATCCCGGGAGACACCGGAAAGCTGACCGAGCTCGCCTCCTCCCTCACCGGCTGGTCCAAGAAGTTCGACAAGATCGGCGACGGCCTGCGCGACCTGAAGATCTCAGGCTGGAAGGGCGAGGCCAGTGACGCCTTCTGGCCCACTCTGGCCAAGGAGAAGTCCAACTGGTACCTCGCGGCCGACGCGATGTCGGGCGCGGCCGACGCGGTCACCTCGTACTCCTCCACCCTCGGATGGGCACAGAAGCAGGCATCGACGGCGATCGAGCAGTGGAAGTCCGGCGACCACGACGCGGCGCAGACGACGCTGAACGCCGCGCGCAAGCAACTCAAGCCCGAGCTCGAGAAGATGACGAAGAAGCTCGGCGACCTCGCGGGGGGTGCGGCACACAGCCCTGGCTGGCTGGTGAATGCCAGGCAACGGGTCGACGACTGGAAGTGGATCCAGGATCACAGCGTCGGCAAGACGAGTCAGAACCGGTGGAAGCTGGAGACCGAGCGCTGGCTCCCGAAGGGCGACGGCCACTATCGCGCCGACAAGGTCTGGGGCAAGGACGAGGACGGCAACTGGTTCATCCGGGACAAGCCCGAGCCGACCGGGGACGAGGAGGACGGGACCACCCCCGGCAAGAAGACCAACCTGACCGTCAAGCTCGCCGAGTGGCAGGGCGGTGCCAACGTCTGGTCGGACGGCACGAAGGGAGAGACGTCCTTCGCGGGTGACGGCAAGCTGACGGGGTCGTTGGGCGTCTCGGCGCTCGGTGTCGACGGCTCCGCCGGTGCGAGCATCACCAACGGACGGCTCCAGGCCGGCGTCTCGGGCAGCGCGTACCTCGCACAGGCCTCCGCGAACGGCAGTGTCGAATACGGCTATGCGGCGGCCCAGGCCGAAGGGAAGGCCTATGCGGGTGCCGAGGCCTCCGCGAACCTGGGCGTCGGCAAAGACGGCCTGCACGCCGGCGCCGAGGCGTTCGCCGGCGCCAAGGCCACCGGCTCGGTCTCCGGTGACGTCGCCGGTGTCGGCGCCGGTGTCGGCGGCGAGGCGTGGGCGGGTGCGGGTGCGTCCGCCAGCGCTGACCTGGGGATGAAGGACGGCAAGTTCACCATCGGCGGCGAGGTCGGAGTCGGCCTCGGAATCGGCGGCAAGGTCTCCTTCGACGTCACCGTCGATCCGCACAAGCTGGTCGACTCGCTCGGTGACGCGGCCGACGCGATCGGCGACTGGTTCTAGGCTGAGCTGACGCTCATCAAGGAAGGGAGCATCATGGCGACCACACTGCCGGTCAAGATCTCGTTCTCGTTGCCGGACGGCTGGCAGGCGGCGCCGCCGGACGAGGTGGGAGCCCCCGGCGCCGCCTTCGTCGCGCTCCACCCCGCCTCCATCGACGGCGGGTTCACGGCGAACATCACCATCGCCGGGCAGATGCGCAACGACAGCGCCACCATGTGGCAGATCGCCGACGAGTCGGTGCCCCGGCTCGAACAGGCGGGAACCGTTGAGGTCGTCAAGAAGTCCGAAGTAGGCACCCCGGACATCCCGGGCCTGACGGACGCCCCTGGCGTGGTCCAGAACCTCCGCCTCCACACCACCCTGAAGGGCGAGCCACTGGAGCTGCTCCAGAGCCAGGTGTACCTCGGCATGGAGGACGTCAGGAACACGGCGAAGCGCGCGGTGATCGAACTCGTCCTCACCGCGAAGCCGAGCCAGATGGCCGAGGTGCTGGACGACTTCAAGGCCTTCCTGCGGACGGTGCGCCCGGCCGAGGAAGACTCCGACTGAACGACAGAGTGCCCGTTTTCCCGCGACCCTGCCGGCCTCGGGAAAACGGGCACTCTGATTTTGCTCAGGCAGCGCTCCAAGCCCGTTCCGGAACCCGGTCCAGGACATCGCACAGGTAGTTCAGCTTCTCGTCGACGGCCTGTGGAGTCAGGGGGCCCCTGTACCACGTGAACAGTTCGTTGTCGCGCAGCTGGAGCGAGGACCTGGTCTTCGGGTCTGTCGTCAGATAGGGCACCACGGTGTCGCTCAGAGCGTTGCGGACAAAATCCTCATCCCGGGTGATGACCCGGAAATTCTTGTCGAATTCCGGCACACCGAGCTGCATCTTGGCCCTCCGGTCGAACAGTGTGTCCAGCACGCTCGGACGGAGTATCTGCACGAACGGCCCGGAGCCAGGCGCCGTGACGATGAAAACAGACTCGATGTTGGGCTGCTTGCGTTCCCCGGTGTCCGCGCCCGACTGGAGGTTCATGGAGCGGTACTCGAAGTACTTGAAGGTGCGACCGCGGAACTCTCCCGTGGTGTAGTGCCAGGCACGCAGATTGCTCCCGCGGCCCGGAAAGGGGCGCACGCCGCAGTACTGATCGATCTCCCCTTGCACGCGTGTCTGATATGTCCACCCACGTTCCGGTGCGATCCGGGCAAGCTGCGCGTAGCCCTCTCTGATCCGCGCATCCTTCTTACGCCCGCGCGCCGACACCGTGAACACGAGGATGAACATTCCCGCGATGAAGGCGAACAGCGACCACTTGATCAGTTCCCCAGCCCAATGCTCCATGGCCCCGATTATGGCGGATGGGGGTGGTGGGGTGAACCGGGGCTTCCGCTTGATGGCACAGGCCTGGAGACGTGAGGTCGTAGGGGTATGGAGCAGAAGTAACTGAGCCGACACGTAGCTCAGTTGGGGGGTGCTGAGCGACCCGGCCGATGGGGGTGCTGGCAGTAGACGCGCATCGGGTTCCTCCGCCCAGCCCCCGCCTCTGCAGCCGGCCCTCGCTCGTCACGGCGTGCATCTGCTTCGAACATTCACACCTGACAAACATCACACAACGGACGTGACGCAAATTTTCCATGGGATGGGTTGCTATTTTGACCGGGCACCGGAATTACGGCTCAGCGCCGACCGCCCGACGCGGTCACCGAGCGCCGGGCACGGGGGAAGGGGTCACCCATGGCATGGGACGAGTGGGAGCAGCTCAAGGCACAGGCAGCCGAGCGTCAGTCGACGCGCATGCAGCTGAACCAGGTCGACGGTGGCGGTGGTTACTCCGCCATGCCCAGCCAGACCGGTGACCTCAAGGTCAGGCACGACGATCTGGTGAAGATCGGCAGCGCTGCGCACCACCTGTACAACCAGCTGTGGGACAAGGCCCGCGTCGCCGTCCCCACCAGCGATTCCGCGGCCGGAGACCTTTCGAAGCAGGGATTCGCACTCGGGTCCGGACTGCAGCACGTGTCGAACCGGTGGGACGAGCAGCTGAAGTCCCTGATGGACGCGTGCGCTCAGATCTCCAACCACATGCAGGTCACCAAGGCCGTTCACGCGAACGACGACAACTACATCCAGCGGCAGATGAGCAGCATCGACGCATTGGACGCCGGGTTCGACGAGCGGGTCGGGGCGCCGGGCGAGAAGAACCCCTACTACGGGGAGAAGGACAAGAGCAAGAAGAAGGAGTAACGGCGCCGGGGAGCAGACGACGACACCCGCCATGTCCGCCTGATGCCGCTACTCCTGGGGACGAAGACAACCAATGGACTTCAACGCTCTGTTCCACGCCAACTTCAAGCTGCTCGACGACGCCGTCACCGACTGGCGGACGCTCGTCAAACAGCTGGAAGAACTGAAGAAGGACGCCGAGGACAGCCTGCACAAGGCCGCGAACAAGGCCGACTGGGCCGGCGTCAACGCGCAGGTGTCCAAGGAGTTCATCGGCAAGACCGCCGGCGAGTTCACCGACGCCCACACGCAGGCCACCACCATCCACAACATCCTGAGCGACACCCGGGACGAGCTGAAGGAATACCACCTGCAGCTGACCGACGCGGTCTCGTGGGGCCGGGGGAAGAACCTCACCGTGGTCGACACCGGCCACGGCGGCTTCACGGTCACCGGCAACACCCGCCCCGACTGGCACTCGGACCCGAGCGGCAACACGAGCACGACCAGCCAGAAGGACGTGGACGACCTCCGCGACAAGATCCAGGGCATCCTCAACAAGGCCACCGAGAGCGACAACACGGCCAAGGACGTCCTGACGGCCATCGCGGACCAGAGCGCGATGGGCTTCTCCGACGCCAGCTACAAGAACCGGGACGAAGCCGCAGAGGCCGTCAAGGAGGCCGACGAGCTGGCCAAGCTCGCGAAGAAGGACCCCGACGACCTGTCGCTCAAGGACTTCGACCGGCTGAACGCGGGGCTGAAGAAGTACCACGACGACCCGCTGTTCTCCGAGCGCTTCGCGAAGGACCTCGGCCCGGAGAAGACACTGTCGTTCTGGGCCGCCGTCGCCGACCCGGCCGTCAGCCCCGACATCACCAGGGACCGGCGCGAGCAGCTGGGCGAGCTGCAGAAGAACCTCAGCCTCACCCTCGCCACGGCCAGCCAGAGTGACACGGTCGACATGACCGAGTGGAAGCGGCACATGATCGACATCGGCGGCCAGCCGGTCAATGGCCAGCGCGGCAACATCCTCGGATTCCAGGTCATGAGCAACCTCATGCGCGCCGGTGACTACAACGACGAATTCATGACGCAGTACGGCAAGAGCCTCATGGAGACGGAGCGCAGGTTCACGGGCGACGGCAAGCACGCTGCATGGCAGCGGCTCGGCTTCGATCCGTACCTCAATCACATGTCGGGCGACTCCGGTTGGGACCCCATGTCGGGTTACCTCAAGGGACTCTCCAACAGTCCTGATGCGGCTACCCAGTTCTTCAACGACGACTTCATCCCGAAGGACGGGGACCACGAGCACGCCGTCTCCAACTTCAAGTACCTCTTCGAGGACCGGCACTGGCCGCACGAGAGCAACAGCGACCTCAGCCAGGGCGAGAGCATCGACGGCCGCAACAGCCTGGCCGCGGCGCTCGAGGCGGCCACCACAGGGCATCCGGCGGGTGAACTGCCGACGCACGACACGCCTGCGCACAATCCGGGGCAGACCAAGCTGTTCGAAAGCATCATCTCTTCGATCTCGGACGACAACGAGCGCCTCACGGACCACGTCTACATGTCCGACAGCATGGGTCAGATCGCCTCCGAGTACCTGCCCGACATCGACCGTGCGACAACCGACGTGGATCAGCACCCGGGCAAGGGGGATGAAGACGGCCAGGCGGCGTGGGAGCGTATTCAGAAGCTCTATCCCGTGGAAGGCTCGGCGGCTGAACTGGACCATCGCGAGGTCGCAAGGTTCCTCTTCGCCGTAGGCCAAGATCCCGAGGGCTACGCAGCGGTCGAAGTGGGCCAGAAGAAGTACATGGGTAAACTCATGGACTATCACCTTAATCCTGACCTTCCGGAAAATATGCGCCCGAATCACGATCCGGAACTTACAGTTCGGGCCATCGCCGAACACTCGGGCCAGGTTTCTGGAACCTTGGCGATGGGGCGAAGCGAAGCAATCGCGGGACCCGCCGACGTGAAGGACAAGGACTTCGATCACTCGGTGTCCCAGTGGAAGAACGTCCTGTCCGGCGGAATTGGCACAGGCGTGGGTGTCGGTACCTCCTTCATTGCGTCTCCTGCGGTCGGAGCCGGAGTGGGGGGTGCCGCTGGAACCGCGACCAGCGTCATTCTGGAGGAACTGTTCAAGGACGCCGAAGGAAGTGCCAAGGACGAGGCGGGTGCCAAGATGGGCGATAGTTGGCAGAGGGGATCGGTCGAAAACGTTAAATACACCCGCGGTGGCGCGTTTGCGGCAGCCTCTACCTACCATCTCGCGCACCGAGACGACATCGCCACGTGGGCGGAGGACGCTGCCTCCAAGGGATTTCTGGGCGCCAGCTCCTACATGCAACAGGTCGGACCCGAACTTGTTACGGACATCTAAGACCTCATGTCGCCCCGGTCGAAGGAGAGGCTCGGTATTTAATGGCTCGGCGAGTTATGGAAGCCACGGTGGTGCTTGCAGTTTTCGGCATGCTCGTCGGCTGCTCAGGGCCCCAAGAGAAGAAGGCATACGCCGTACCCGGGAAACTGTGCGGCGTCCCGGTGGACCCGAAGCTGGTCTCTCCCTTCCTCCCGCCGGGCAAGCAGGCTGAGGTTCGGGGTACGCATCCAGTGCCCAGTAGAAGAATCTGTCAGGTGAACGTCGACGACAAGTGGGCGCTGATCGCGAACCAGGAGTGGTGGGAGGAGGACGTGCCCATCACCACGTTGGCCCTCGGCAACCGGGCAGTGAAGTCGGGAAATCTGTCCGACGACGGTACCTTCATCTATAGCGGGACAGGGGCAGTGATGCGCGTCAAGGGTTGCAAGAAGCCTGATCGAGCTGGGCACACCCTTTACACCTCGATCCAGGTACGCGCCTCGGACCTCGGAAATGCACCCGCCATGAAGAAGTTGGCCACCGCGTACACCAAGGCTGTTGGGAACACCGATGAATGTTCGTAAGGCGGCTGTGGCGATCGGTGCCTCCCTTGCTCTCCTGAGCGGGTGCGGCGGCGGAACAGGAGAAGCACCCAGCCTCGACGCGAAGCAGACCGTGGCGACGCTCCCAGACGCCAAGTCCGTCCCCGGCTGGGAGGTCTCACTGGAGCCGGTGGCTTACTCCCTGAAGAAGGCGCTGTCGATGGGCGTGGGCCGTTGCTACGGGGAAGCGCCGGATTCCTGTGCGCGTGTGCGCTTCCTCGGAGTCTCGGCTTTCCATCAGCAGGGGAAGCCCGACCTTTCCTTCATCGTCCAGACGTACAAGGACTCAGCGACCGCGAAATCCGCGTACAGGGCAGTCTGGAAGGGCTGGAAGGGGCGAGTGCCCTCGTCGCGGCCCGTGAATGTCGGCGAGGTCGGTGAACAGCGTGATGCCGTGGCCGGTTTGAGTGCATCCATGGCGAAGGACTCGAAGGGGACGCTGGTTCAGGTGCGTGTTGGCAGCGTCATCATGTTGAGCATGGCCGAATCCGTTCCGCGTATCGAGATGGCGGATTCGTTCCTGACCAAGTTCGCCACGGTCTTCGCGCAGCGGGCCGACCAAGTGCAGGAGGGCAAGACGCCGACGGCCGGGCTGCGTGGCGTGTGAGGCCTCTTCAGCACTGCCCTGCCCGGCTCGTCACCGCGAACACGAAATTCGGTGCCGTGGCCGTGGACCGCACTCACTCGGCAAGACTGGGTCTGACCGCGGCCGGGACGTCGACCGCCTCCCGTAGCGAAGCGGCAGACGGCGGAGACGCCGATCCGGAAGATGGCGGCCAGTTGGGGTGTAGGTGTCGCCGCAGCGCAGGAGATCTTCATCGTCGACGGCTACCCGGACCCAGCCGACCTGTCCTCCAGGCCCTGATCGGCCCGTGTCTGGCCAACGACCCCGCACACCGGCCCGCCCCGGCCGCGATCGCTCAGGCGTTCGCCCTGCCGCGCGGCACCGACCGCGTTTGGCGTCACGGGCCCGTTGCCGCGGACATCCAGCGGCGGGAACGCCACCTGTACGAGCTGACCACCCTGCCCGGAACCAGTGGGCCGGGCGACCTCTCCGTCGCCATCTGTTGACGACCCTCGCGGTCGGCGGCCCGGTCGCCCTTGCCGACGCGGGCGGCACCGCCTGGTGGCTCTGGGGGGCGTAGGTCGAACCCGGGGCCGATGGCCGGTGGGGAGCGCGCTCGAGCGGGCCGTTCGACTGAGGTCAGCGCAGTTTGTTGAGGGCGTCGGTGCGGGCGGCGGCCGCGTTGTCGCGGGAGTCGTACGGCAATGAGTCTTTCGACCCCTGGTCGAGCCCAGCCCCTGGGTCCACAGACGGGTCATGTCCATGCTCTGCGCCTCCAGCCGCGTGAGCGCGTTCTTCGGGCCAGCGTCCTTCAGCTCGCGCTTCCACGAGTTCAGCAGATGACCGGTGGGGTTCGCACTGTAGGCGGGCGGGGCTTCGGCGTTCGCCGAGAGGCGCGCGATAACGTCCGCGCCCCACTTTTGCGCCTCACCCCGCCCCTGTGCCTGTGTGACCTTCTCCGCCACGCCGTCCAGGGAGCCCAAGACCCGGGCGCCGAGCTTGGCGCGGAGGCTCAGCGTGTCCTTCCCGGCGCTGCGGGGGGTCGCCGCGAGGTCGGCCGCGATGTGCCAGGTGGCGGCCTCCCGCACTGTGGCGTATGCGGCGGGCTGTGCGATATCGCCCGTACGACATGGAGCAGGGAGTCCACCGAGACGGACATGTGCACGCCGGCCTCGTCCTGCCACGGGGACGTGGACGAGGTCTCCGCTCGGATGTAGTCGACGTTCACTGAGGTCAGGATCTGGTCCGTGTCGTCCGCGTAGTCGGCCAGCGCCTCGGAGAAGGGAACGGCCAGGGCGGGCTCCACCTCCGCCGAGCCGGTTCCCGCCGTGTCGTCCATGGCCAGCAGCAGGTTCTGCATGGACCGCGCCTGCTGAAGGGAGTGTCTGCCCGCCGTGGCCCCCATGGTGGCCCGCTTGACAGCGGCTCCCAGCTCAGAGCAGCTGAGATCGCCCCGGTAATGCGCCCCGAGGGCTGAGCGCACGCGCTTGTCTTCCAGAAGCGGGTGACAGGTCCCGTCCTCATCGGTCGCTCCGAGACATAGCCAGGCCCCGACGGTACCGGCCGTGATCACGCCTGCAGCACCGACCGCGACGGTCAAGAGCAGGACACGCCGCTTCGCGCTGTTGGTGGTCACTGCCGCCACCCGTCTTCAGCAGCGCGACCGTCTCGGTCCTCATTTCCCGCCTGTCAGTCGAGCGCGGTCGTCCCCGCCAGAGCATTTTCACTTGGTTGCAGCGGAATAGGACATGTACGCGTTCTGAGAGGTGCAGTTCGCCTGGACCACGGCGCGGTCGCTTCCGATCGACGCATGCCCTGGGAAGGACACGTCCCGCTCGGCGGCGTACTTGTAAGACGATCTCACTGTCTTCCAGTTCACGGGATCCGGGGCGCGGTCCCAGCGCGTGATGTCGACGTACAGCACCCGGTGGCCGTCGACACTCAGGGCGCAGGCCGCACCCGGCTGTGCCTGGGTGGCCGTGTACGTCTGCTTTACCGATCCGTTTTTCGGGATGAGCGGTGAGAGGACCCCCTTCGGCACCGGGACCTTGCAGAACTCCGCGGGGACGGTGGCACGGGTGCTGCTGCAGCCCGCCGCCGCTGCCATTAGGGCAGTGCACAACAGGGCTGTGACCATCCGCCCGGATTTCTTCATGCCCGGGACATCATCTGCACGGCGGTGCAGCCGCGCTGCGTCGTTTCGTGGTCGGCGAAGGCCTTCAGTGCGAATTCGGCGAACGACGCGGAGTAGTGCGGGACCGGATAGCTGTCTGTGTCCCTGTCGTACAGGTGGTACAGCACGAACACCGCCGACTGCGCGGACTGAGGGCACGTCGCGGTGGCCCAGCTATAGTCCCGGTCGCTGTTGGTGGGGCCGTAGCCCTTCTTAAGGTGGCTGCGCTCGCTCGTGAGGAAGTCCTTGGCGGCGGCACCGTAATAGGCGTACAGGCCGTAGCCGGGCTTCCCGGTCTTCGTCACTAGGTAGCAGTTGGTCTGCGGAGCGTCGGGATCCGCTGGGTACTCCATGACCTCAGGGGTGCCGTTCTGGGCCGCCGCCGTACCCCGCAGCGCGACGCACGAGCCCTCGGCCTGTTGCAGCAGCTTGGCCGTGTCGGGCGTGCCGAGCCGTGCGGTGGACAGGCCGGTGAGCCGCTTGCCGGTCTTCACCTGGCAGCCGTACTTCTCGGCTGCCTTCTGGGCGGTCTCGGTGGTCACCCGGCCGAGTCCGCCCAGAGTCGTACTGTTCGCCGTACCGAGCAGGTCACCGTAGGCAACCAGAGCCTTGCTCTTCTGGTTCACGCAGTCGAGCGCGACCATGACCTGGTAGGTGCCGCTGTCGTACCTGACGACGCCAGACCAGCCGTGGCCGAGTGGGGCCGCCTGCGCCTTCACCCCGTTGTAGTCCGCGTTGTACCAGGCGAGGGTCCCGGAGGGGGCCGCCGCACTGCTCCAGCGCAGCTTCAGCTCCAGGGAACTGCCCTGTGGGCCGGATGCCGAGTTGTGGACGCTGCAGGCGGCCAGGTAATCGCTGTCGCCCTCGTCACCGGCGCTCAGGTGTGACGAGTGCAGAGCCGCCCGGAGCCCGTCCTGGGCCAGGGTGCCGTCACAGGCCCGGTCCAGTGAGCGGTCGTCACTCCCCGAGTCGAAGGCCCCAGTGCCGTAGAGCACGAGCCCCAGAAGCGCCAGAGCCAGCAGGCACGCCCCTGCGTACCACCCGGCGTGTATACGTCGGAACCCGGATTTCATCTGCATCGTGCTCATTCTGTCGGGGGACGTTCGGTGCCGTGTCAGCGGTCGGCGCGAAGCGTGCTCAGCGTCCGGTCACGGCCGTGCTCGTAGTCGTTCTGACCTGCGTGGACGTAGTACTTCGTCCAGTCGCTGTCGACGGCATGGCCGCGGCTGTCCGCCCATGCTCTGACCAGCTTCTCGACATCGTGCTGGCCGGCGTCGTAGGTCTTCGCGTTCTTCTCGGTCGCCTCGAGGTTCGCCTCGGACACGTGCTCCTTGTTCGACTCGTACGCCCACACGTCGAGGGTTCTCTGGCTGAGGTCTCCCACGGGGCTGAGATCACTGACGGGGTTGAACATCAGCGCCGTGCTGAGGGACGTGCCCAGGCCGTGGTTGAAGTCGGCGGCCCACTGCGTCTTCTTAAACCGCTCGTCGTAGATGATGTCCGACCGGATGCCGTCATAGGCGCCCATGGCACGGGACGACTCCACAACTCGATCCCGGATCGTCTTGTCTCCGGCGTCCGCGGGGATCCCGTCCATGACATGGTGTGCGTACTGCTGTTCGGCCCCATAGAGGTGTCCGAACGCCTCCGGGTCGTTGGCGACGCCGCGCATGACGGCAGCGAGGCGCTGGTGCCCCACGGCCATGTGCGAGCCGTCCTTGTCGCTCCAGACGGAACCCTCGCTGTCCCAGTCGATGTCGTACTTCGACGACGACTCCGCGTAGGTCTCGTGCGTGTCGGCCGTGTACGACGTCAGGATGTGGGCCAGCGGCTGGACCAGGTTCTTCGGCAGGTCCTGGGCATGCTTGTCGGTGTACAGCGTATTGATCGTGTGCTGCAGGATGCGTGCCTGCGGCTCGGTGTGCTGACCGATCGGGTGATAGCCGCCCGGCGCCTGGCCGGTCGTCGCGGCCTCCAGGGCCGCGCCGAAGCCCTTGCGGACGTCGCCGTCCTCCGCCAGGACGGGTATGCCCGTCGTCGTACCGCCGGGCGGGGTCGCGAAGTGGTCCACGACGGTGTCCCAGTCCCGCCCGTGGAGCAGGTACTCCAGGTTGTCGTTATGGGCCGGGTCCAGGTACTCGGTGCTGGTCTTGGGATCATGGGACATGATGCCGAGCACGCCGTCGAGCGGGTCGTTGGCGAACCAGCCCCGGTGGTTGTCGCTGAACTTGTCCCGCAGGGCCCAGATGGACTCGGTCGGGTTGTCCCCCTTGGCCGTGTACGACTCCTCCGCGTGCCGGATGTCGTCCGCGGTGTCCTCCAGGAACTGCCCGTTGTAGCCGTGACCCTGCTGCATCAGCGTAGCGAGGCTCTGGTAGCCGCGGACCTTCTCGTCCGGGATGGGACTGAGGCCATCGACCTTGAACTGTTCGGTTCCGGCCTTGCGCATGTCCTCGCGGAAGTCCTTGTAGAAGGACGAGTGCGGGTCCTGGGTCGCGGTCGCCAGCGTGGTGGCGAGGCCTTTCTGGATGTCCAGGTACTGGCCGCTGTGCTGTTTGTCGTTGTGGTACGCAAGGCCGTCGAGGCTGTTGGAGAGCTGCAGCGTGCCCTTGGCGCCCAGTTCGTCCAGCAGCGTCTGGCTGAACGCCTTGTCGCCGGAGTTGTCGTGGAAGAGGCGTTGCAGTTCCCGGTAGTCGGCCGCCGTGGCCTTGCCGGAGTTGACGCGCTGCGCGATGTCCTTGCCCTCGTCGGCCTCGTACTTCTCGATGTCGCCCTGAGCCTTACCGTTGAAGTCGGGGACCTTGCCGAGGCCCGTGTCGGGGCCCTTCACGACAGCGGTGAAGGCGACCTCGACGCCCTTGTCGGCGTCGTCCACGTCCTTCACGCACTGGTCGATGCTGGCCTGCCAGGAGGCGACGGCTTTGCGTACGCTCTCCTGGTAGTCGGGATCATGCGCGAGTGCCTGGCGATCTCCCTGGCTGAGCTTCCCGGTGTCGTACGAGACCACGCCCTGGTCCGACACCTTCATCCCCTGGGCGATGGCGTCGTCCCGGGCCGACTCCAGCTTCTTGCGCAGGTCCACGAACTGGGTGTGCGCATCGCGCAGGAGTGAGGCGATCGCCTTGGCCTCGGTCTGGGCGTTCTGGAACTCCGTGAGCCTGATTCCGAAGCGCGCGTTGGCGGCCTGCTGGCTCTCGCCGACCCACGTCGGGCGCAGGGTGATGCCGTGCACGTCCCGCCGGTAGGCGGTCTCCTGCTTGTGGAGCTCCTTCGCCATGCCGTCCCAGCGTTCGGCGGCCGTGGTGAGCGTGGACACGTCTGTCGTCAGGATCTCGTGGTATGTCGGCATGGGTCCCCGTTAGTCCAGTGGCGTGCGAGACGGCTCGGCTGTCTGTCAGTGCTCCGGTGGCGGTGAGTACGTGTCGAGCACGGAGACCTTGCGCACCCCGGCGCCCACTCCGACGTCCGTCCCGGTCATCAATGTGTTGTTGTTCCGGAGGGCCGATTCGTCCCCCGACAACTGGTTCACCAGGTTCTGGACCTGTTCACTCCAGGTCTTGTGCGCCTTGCTCACGGCACTGGACGTGACCCAGCCATGCCCGTCCTTCGCATCGAACGCCTTCACCACGGCGCTCGTCTCGTCGTCCGCCCAGGCCCCCGCCGTCGTGGTGTGTGGCTCGATCTCGTTGTGGAGCGTGTTTGCCGCGGCCTTCTTCTCGGCGGGAGAGGACGCGAGGTCCGGCTGCCCACCGCCCGGGGAGCTACCACCGCCCAGGTCGGCCGGCAGCTGGTTCAACCGCATTCCAACGGGCTGCCCCGTTCCAGCGTGGTGCTCGCCTTGAGTACTTCCTGCCATGGCCCCTATCCCCATCAGCTCTCTGGCGTACCGCGTCACATTGGCAACGGCATTGTCACATATGGCAGTTGAACAGCATGGCTCGGCATCGTTTCAACGGCCACCGGCCTGCCGGTGGCCCGCCAGAGTAATCGTCATCCTGGAGCGATTGAGGTGGCTGAGGCGGCGCTGAGCTCGTGGCGTTCGACGAGCTGGCCGCTTTCGAACGGGCTCCGGCCTGGACAAGGGCGACAAGGTAGGGCGCGTTCACCGTGCGCCAGCGGGCCTGGGCGGATTTGACGAGCATTTGAATCGCGGGGGCGGGTCATCGGTGATCTTCTTGACGGCCTTGGGGGGCTTCGCGTCGCAGAGTGTGCGGTTTCGTCGGCAAACAGCAGCTTGGCGTTCTGGGAGCCGAGAAGGTGCCGGAGCCCCGAGACGCGTCAGAACGAGCATGTCTTGGGGCTTGTCGTTCAGGGGTGACTACTTCTCGTCAGCGTACGGGGGGATTCGTCGGCTGCGGCTCTCAGCGATGTTGAGTACGTCCGTCAGTGACTCGATGAGGCGGCGGGTGATGAAGCGCAGTTCGTCGGCGGTGAGGTTCGCCTCTTCCTCGATCATCGGCTGCGCCAGGCTCAGGACGACGGCGGCCGTCTCCATCTGCTGGACCTCAACTCTGTCCGCCAGCAGAGCCAGCGGGCTGGCTGTGCCGTCCGTGACGAGATAGGCGGGCTTGCCCTCCGGGCCGCTCCAGGGCAGTAGGCGAAGGCGACTGGGCTGGCTCACTGGGGTCAGCTCCTCGGTAGCTCGTGTACATGTTCGCGGGCCGTTCGCTTCGGTTGCTAGTATACGCGCATACGCGCATTCGCGGTCGCGGGAATCCGAGGCTACGCGCATCCTCTCCGTATGGATCTCGACCGCAGCAAACCTGTATGGCCCCAGATCGCGGACGAACTGCGCCGTCGTATCGACGCGGGTACGTACGCCCCGGGGGCGCGGTTTCCCGCTGTAGTGGATCTCGCGACGGAACTGGACGTTGCCCCGTCCACGATCCAAAAGGCCGTGGCCGCCCTACGCGAGGAGGGCAGGCTCTACACCGTCCTTGGCCAGGGCTCGTTCGTTGCTGACAGCTGAGATGGGGCGGGGGCTTTGGTCTCCTTCCGTTGGATAGGGCGACTGATCTGCGGTGCAGACAGGGCGGCCGCGGGCAAAGTGCTCGCCGGGGCCATATGCTCGAACCGTGATGTTCTTGGCGGGAGTTGCTCGGCTGCGATCGATCACGCCTTCAACTCTGCAGAGCGTCTTCGGTAGGCTGCTCGCCTTTGAGTAGCCGATCGCGGGTGGCCTACACCGACACTCTGAGCTGCACCAGGCGCCTGCGGCGTGTTATCCCGGCGAGCGCTGTGCACGAACATGTTGATCACGAGGGTGATCATCCCGCCCATGGTCAGGATCATGAGAGTCGGCACCAGTAGGTTCATGGCACTCGCTTGTGTCTGATGTTCCGTACGGCGGGCAGCAGCGTGTGAGTTCGATGAAGATCTGGCGCAGACGGCGTCGAGCATGGTCATGGTGGGGCGGTGTCGCACCTGCGGTGTGATCGAGGAGCCAGTGCAACCACTGCCGCACACCGGCAAACCGGGCATAGTGCGGCACCGGGTTCGGTCTCGTAACTGAGTTAACACACAGCCAGGTTGGAGCCGTTGTACAGGTTGACTACAGTGTTAAAAGCGTTGTGAGGCGCGGCTCGCTTTGCGATCGTACGGCGAGCGGGTGGTCGGTCTCGATCCCCTCGGGGCCGATGGTGTACGGGGAAACGGGGAGGAACATGAGCGGGGGCGGGTCGGGGCCGAACCTGGAGGCCAACCGGGACGCGCTGAAGAAGTTCGTGGGGCGGGTGGACGCCGTGCTTCGTCAGCTCGAAGAGTCCGCCGGCAACCCGACGAGAGTTGGTGCGCAGACGGTCAGGCCCGCGTCACTGACTTCGGGACCGGCGAGCATCTTCCCTGAAGCGCACGATCTGTACAACCAGTACAAACGAGTCCATAAAGACCTCACGGACCTGTCCAAGAGCCTGCATCTGCAGATCGAGGCGATGGGCATCGCGGTTGACGGTGCGAGCAATGGCTTCGACGGGCTCGAAGAGGAGCAGCGCCAGCGGTTCTGGGCCATCCAGGAGCACATCCAGGACAGCCAGGATGTGAAGGATGGCAAACAGCACACCGGCAACAACGCCAAGAGTGGTGCGGGGTTGTAACGATGACTGACAAGCACGACGCCGATCTGAAGCGAGTCGGCAATCAGAACGACGCCACCGACTGGGTTCGCGGTTACGAGAGCAGTCCGCACAGCGGGTTCCTTCTCGGAATGGTTGACGTGGCCATCAGGGCCACACCCGTCGGGCGAGCGGTCGCCACTCGGACGGACTTCGGCAAGAGCGATCTCCCTCTCAACAAGATGATCGACTTGGTCGAGCAGATGGACCCGGAGGACCTCGAGACCTCCGGCAAGGCCCTATGGGATGCGCGCGACGCCATCAAGTCAGCAGCCGACGACCTTCATGCCTACATCGAGGGTGTGCACTGGGTTGGCCAATCGGGCAGTGACTTCCGTACCTGGGGCAGGAATCTCGTCAAAAATACGCACCACCTGAGCGAGTTCGCCGGAGCGGCAGGCGACGAGATCACGGCTGCCGCAGTGGGCCTTGCCGCCGTCCGCGGAGCCATGCCGCCTCGTGACACGGAAGCGAACCGGACGCGGCCCAAGGATTTCACGGCGGCCGAGAAGGCGGCAGACAAAGAGGGGTACGCCACTGCCGTAAAGGTGGAGAAGGACCGCCAAGAGGCGATCAACCAGATGAACCGGTTGGCGTCGTACTACGCGGTGTCCGAAGAAGTGATGTCGTCTTTGCCGACGAACGAGCCGAAATTCACGAGCATGCCGCCCAACGTGGGGGTTCCCAAGCCCGCGAAGAGATACGGCGTCGGCAGTCCGGGGTCCTCCACGGGTTCGGGCTCGCACGGAGATACGGGATCGGTATCCAGCGGCAGCCATCACGTGACGGCGCCGAGCGCTGACGTCACTAGGCATGTCACAAGTGACGGCCCGACGCCCACGCAGCACGTCCCGGACAAGATCCCGCACCCCGACCAGCCCGTCGGTACGCACATCGACACCACCGGCACGCTGCCACCACCCACGACAACGACGCCTGGGCCCAGCCACACTCCTCCGGTCACAGGCGCGCCTCCCACAAGTGGCAGCCAGCCCAATGTGTTCGACGGTGGTGGCTTCAAGCTGCCCATGCCCAACCCCACATCGGGCCGGAGCTTGAACGGCGCCGGCGGGTTCCGTAACCCTGCGACCGCTCAGGGGCGCGTGGGTACGTCCGAGTCGACCAGTCCAGGCTCCGGGCGCTCCACGGGGCGAGGGCCCATGGACCAGATGGGCCGCGCCACGTCGACCGGCCAGTCTGCGGTCAAGGGCGCTGGTGCCGGACCGAGGGCGTCCTCGCCGATGGGCCGAGGAGTCACGGGTGGCACGCCGCGCCCAGCAGGCACGGCGGGGCAGCGTACGACCAGCGGGCCGACCACCGGCGCCGGCCGGTCCAACGGAGTTGTCGGGGGACGGCCCTCCACCACGAATCCGTCGTCGAAGAACGGGTCGAGGATCCCTCGCGGCACGGTCATCGGCGGTGAGGAAGAGGCCAACTCCCGGTCTGCGACTGGCCGGCTCGGCCAGCGCGGTGTCTTCGGAGCGCCTGAGTCCGCGGCGCGGCCCGGTTCGAATGCGGCGGGCTCCCGTGCCGCTTCGGGATCGTCCGAGGCCGTCACCGGCAGGCCGACCGCGCGCAACTCCGCGGCAGGAGCTGAGCGTAACGGAATGACCCGTGGTGGTGCCGGTCTCGCGCGCGGCGTCGGCCACAACGGAAGGCCCGGCGAAGAGCGGAAGACGGATGGGACACCGCGACCGGACTACCTGGTCGAAGAGGAAGAGACACACCTGCCCGACAAGCCCCGGCGTGATGTGCCGCCGGTGATCAACTGAGCGCGAGCGAGGACACGAAAGACGATGAAGTCAGGGATCAGCCGACGAGCCGAGCAGGCTACGGTTCACAGAGCACGCTCCGGTAGACGAGTGCGTGCTGTAGCCGCGGTCGTTGGCGCCCTGGCCGCCACGACGGTGGGCTTGGCTCCGAGTGCCGCTGCGGACGACGTTCAGTCGAAGCAGTGGTACCTCGGTCCGATGCAGGCCGAAAAGATGTGGAAGGTCAGCACTGGGACGGGGGTGAAGGTCGCTGTCATCGACAGCGGAGTGAACGCAAACACCTCGTCGCTCAAGGGACAGGTCCTGACGGACGAAGTTCCGAAATCAGTCGCGTACCGGGCCACCGACGATTACGACGGCCACGGCACAACCATTGCCGAGTTGATTGCGGGTACTGGAGCGGGTGGCGGCCTGAAGGGTCTGTCACCTGGAGCGAAGATCATCCCGATCCGTGTCAAGTTCGAAGACCTGAAGGGCAGCGCGGAGGAGCTGAAGAAGACGGCCGACACCACCACCGCCATCCGGGCTGCAGCTGACACTGACGCGAAGATCATCAATATGTCCTTCGGTTCTGACGGACCTGACTCCGACGAACAGGCTGCTATCGACTACGCCGCTTCGAAGGGAAAGTTGCTGATTGCCGCAGTCGGGAATGACGGCGAGAAAGGCGGTCACATCGGTTATCCGGCGGCTGACGATTACGTGGTCGGTGTAGCTTCGACCGATGCAGCTGGCACGGTTTCCAAGTTCTCCTCGTCTGGCGGCTACGTCGACTTCTCGGCACCGGGCCAGAACTTCCCCGGCTGGTGCGACGGTACCTTCCGCTCGTACTGCGACAACATGAACGGTACGAGTTCGGCGGCGGCGATCGCCTCAGGCTCTGCCGCACTGATCTGGTCTGCGCACCCTGACTGGACGGTGAACCAGGTCACCCGCGCGCTGATCGACACGGCTGGACGTAAGTGGCCGAAGAACAAACCGAGCACGTACCTCGGCTATGGTGCCGTTCGCCCCCGAGTGGTTCTGGCGGATTCCCGCTACAACCCTGGCCCGGCGAACGTCGATCCACTCCGCAAGGAGAACGGCGGGGACCTGCTGGCCAAGTCGGCAAGTTCCTCTTCGTCTTCCAACTCGACCTCGCCCTCCGCTTCTGCATCAACCCCGTCACAAGCCCCGGAAAAGGGTTCTAGCGGCGCTACTTCAGCGGAAGGATCAAGCGCGAAGTCGTCGAGCGACAGCAACACCCTCTGGATCGCACTCGGCGCCGTCGCCGCGGTCGTCGTGATCGGCGGTGGAGGCCTGGCGGTCATGCGGGCGCGACGCGCCAGGTGACGTCCATAGCCGTCAACAGCCGCAGCAGCTCAATGCTGTTCGGATAGGGCAGGGCACTGCGTACTCACCGCTGCAGAGCGACAAGAACAGCGGTGAGCCGAAACCATCAGATCAACAACGGACACACGAAAGGCAGGGCCGATCATGGCCGGCGGAAAGCAGAAGCTCGAAGATGCCGCAGTAGTCCACCTGCAGAAGCAGATGGTGGAGAAGTACGAGGGCATCCAGAAGCGCGTGCACGGGCTTCAGGGCGTCATCGACGGCCTGGAAGGCCAGTGGCAGGGTATCGGTCGTGCCGCGTTCGACAAGAAGCAGTTCGAGATCAACGAATCGCTGCGGAACATCGGCAACATCCTCGGTGACGTCATCGAGGCGATGACCTCGACGCGCAACATCAAGGACAGCAAGGAAGACGAGGTGCGTGCGGCGGTCAACAAGATCGACCTCCAGGACGGCGCTCCCACGGTTCCGACGTCTTCCCTCAGCTCCTACTGAGTCGAGCGGCACCCAGGACAACTGCCGGGCAGCCGGCGCACCCACCAGCTACACACCAGTGAGACGAGGTAACAGGCATGGCCAACAACGCTGAGGGACTGTCAGTCACTTATGACGGGCTCGACGTCGCGGCAACCAAGATCGGTAACGAGGCGAGCACGCTCGAGCAGGACCTGCAGGAGCTCCGCAAGATGGTCGTGAGCAGCCTGCAGTACTGGGAGGGCGAGGCCCAGGGCACCTTCAACGAGAAGCTGCACCGCTGGGACAAGGAGGCGAACGACATCCACCAGGCCCTGACCGGCATCGGCCACGTCGTCGCCCAGTCCGGCGGTACGTACATGGAAGGTGACAAGAAGGCGGCCTCCTACTTCCGGTAGGCCGAACCTCGCAGAAGCAACTCCAGGGTGGGCGCGCGCGGGAGGCGCCCACCCTGTCGTTGGGCCGCAGCCCGATCTCGCACCGGTCGCCCGATTCTGTGTCGCGGCTGAGGCGTCGGGAAGCGCACAGACAAGGACTGGGAATCAGGTGCACGCGACAACTGCCGGAACCGGTGAAGCGCAGCAGGGCGTCCCGGCCTCCCGACGGATCGGCCCCTACGTCCTGATCACCGCGCTGGACGACCCCCGTAGCCATAACCCGGTGCCCGAGCGGCGCTACATCGCCCGCAGCGCCGACGGTGAGCACACCGTCTTGCTCAGCACTCCGCTCGCAGGCACCGATCCACAGCGCTTCATGGCGGAAGCCGAGGCCTCTCGTTACCTTCTCGGTCAGTTCATGTCGCCCGCCGTCACATGCGCCGCCTCCGGTGAGGCCGCCTGGCACGCCCGCCCCTATCTGCCTGCGCTTCCTCTGCCCACCGCACTCGCCGTCCACGGCGGCCCACTTCCCGAGCGGACCGTCCGAGCCCTCGGAGCGGCTCTTGCCGAGGCTCTTGTCATCGCGCACGGGCAGGGACTGACATACGCCGGTGTGTCCCCAGCAGCCGTGCTGCTCGCCGCCGACGGGCCACGCCTCACTTGCTTCGGAGCCGTACGGGCCGCGGCCCCGGACGGCACGCCCCGTTCCGGCCTGCCGGGACTCGAGCCGGGCAGCCTGCCGCCCGAGCAGGCGTCCGGCGGGCGTCCACGGCCACTGGGTGATGTGTACGCTCTGGGCGCCACGCTCGCCTACGCGGCCACCGGTCACACCACGCCCGAACGCGACGAACTTCCCTCCGCACTGCGTACGATCCTCAGCCGCTGCCTGGCCCGGGACCCGGGCGCCCGGCCTCAACTGGCCGAACTGCTCGACCTGTTCGCTCCAACCGCGGCGATCACGCCCTCGGCGCCCCATCCTGCCGACCCCGCCATGGTCCAAGTGCCGGTCGATGCCGGCTTCGCCACCAGAACCGCCGCGCTGCTCGGCCCGGGATGGCTGACGAGCCCCGTGATCGCCGCCATCGCCCACCAGTCGGCCGCCGTACTCAGCGCCGAGATTCCGCGCTCCACCGTGCCCACCTCACGCCAGGACTGACGACCACCGCCATGCCCACTCCGCTCACTCACGACGACCCGCAAGCGTTCGGACCGTACCGCCCGATCGTCCGCCTCGGCAGCGGTGGCATGGGCACGGTCTACCTGGCGCGCTCGGGCGGTGGACGGACCGTCGCGGTCAAGACGATGCACGCCGGCATAGCCTCCGACTCCAGTGCCCGAACCCGGTTCCGGCTGGAGGCCGATGCCGCCCGCGTCATCGGAGGGCTGCACGGCGCTCAGGTCGTGGAGGCGGACACGCAGGCCGAGACGCCATGGATCGCCACTGAGTATGTACTCGGCCCGCCGCTCGACGAGGCCGTCGAACTTGCCGGACCGCTCACCGAGGCAACCGTGCGTGCTCTCGGGGCGGCTCTGTGCGGGGCGCTCGGTCAGCTGCACAGCACCGAAGTGGTCCACCGCGACCTCAAGCCGTCCAACATCCTGGTCACGGCCTACGGGCCAAAGGTCATCGACTTCGGCATCGCACGCGCGATCGGCGACGACCGTCTCACGAGAGTCGGGGCGGCCGTGGGCACCCCGGCGTTCATGTCACCGGAGCAGGCGAGCGGAGAGGAGCACACCGGGGCGGGCGACGTGTTCGCGCTGGCCGGAGTGCTCGTCTTCGCCGCCACCGGCCGTGCCCCGTTCGGCCACGGTCAGACCGCCGATCTTCTCTACCGGGTCCGGTACGGCGATCCGGACCTGAGCGACGTACCCGCCGCCTTGGTCCCGATTCTCGGCCCGTGCCTGGACAAGAACCCGTTCCGCCGACCGACAACCTCGGAACTCGCCGCTCAACTGCACGACGGATCGGGCGAGTTCGCGGAGCACCTGCCGGACTCGCTGCTCGCGGAGATCGCCCGCCGTGCCACCGAGGTCTGGCAGATCGCACCTCGGCGACTCCCCGCACCGTCGGCACCGTACGCGGAATCGCCGACTGTACCGGCCGCGCCGACGTCCCGTCGCCGGCTGCTGCTGGCAGGCAGTGGACTGGCGCTCGGCGCGGCGGTCGCCGGGGCGGGAGCCTGGGCCTGGAGCCGGCGGTCCGGATCGCACGAGAAGCAGCCTGTCGCGAGTCCCAGCAACAACCTCCTGCCGAAGAAGAAGCTTGACTCGATCTGGCAGATCCAGGTCGCCGATCCGCCGTATGGCACGGTCCTACCCGCACAGCCGCTCGCCGTTGGAGATCTTGTAACGCTGGTGGCCGGTACCGGTCTGGGCGGAATCGACGCCGGCTCGGGACAAGTCCGGTGGACGTCGGAGCAGATGGAGATCCACTGGCAGATCGCCACCGACGGTGAGCGACTCGTGCGCATGGTGGCCCCGCCAGGATCCGAGGGGAACGCGGGCAAGCCTGGCGGATTTCCGCTCATCCTGGCGTCCGTCAACACTGGCACGGGAGCGGCGGCCAAGCCGTTCGCCCAGCTCACGGACTTCAACGGGGTCATTGACGAGAACCAGGTGCTGTGCACGGCCGATGGCGTCGTGTACGCGGCGGCCGGCAAGGGGAAGTACGACATCGCGTACTTCCTGGCATCCCAGTCCTGGTCCGTCTTCGCCGTCGACATCAGCACGGGGAAGAAGCTCTGGGCCGCGCCGCTGCCCTCACGACCGGACAAGACGGACCGCCTGCACTTTCTCACGGCCCGAGTCGTCGGCCACAACCTGGTGGCCCTGCAGGAGACGAACGCCGGCAAGGTACGCATCGTCGTACGGGACACACGTACGGGTGCCGTCCGCTGGGACAAGCCATTCGAAGGCGTCGCACCGGACCGCGTACAACTGCCGCTGGCGACAGACGCCGAGAACCTGTACCTGGGTAACGGGCGGTTGCAGGCTCTCCGGCTGAGCGACGGCGCTCAGGTGTGGGACTCCAAGACGGAGCGTCCCGGGCGCACCTACGGACCCCCGGCGGTCAAGGACGGCGTGGTCTACGCCGTCGAGAAGGGCCTCGGCCTCGTCGCCTTCGACTCCGGCAGCGGGCGAGTGCGGTGGGAGGAGAAGGGCGGCGCGGGAACGAAAGCGGATGTGTCCGCCGCACCGGTCATCGGCACGGACTACGCATACAGCAAGCGCTCCTCGGCACTCTGGGCGATCGATCTCGCGTCGCACACGCCCACGGCCTCCTACAAGACCACCGGGGACCGCTTCGTCGCCCACGAGAAGGCGAAGGTGACCATCGCGCTGGGCGGCAAGTTCCTCGCGGCATTCCCCCTCAAGTGAGCGCCGTCATCCGATGGACAGAAGAGAAGGCAGTCAGCGATGAAACCCCTGGGTACCGGTGACCCGATCCGCCTCGGGCCGTACCGTCTGCTCGGTGTGCTGGGCGAGGGCGGCATGGGGAAGGTGTACCTCGGCCAGGATGGCGCTGGGGCCATCGCCGCGATCAAGGTGCTCCGCCCGGAACTGGCCCACGACGCGAACCTCGCCCAGCGCTTCGTACGTGAGGCGCTCGCGGCGCAGGCGGTGCGAAGCCCGGGCGTGGCGGCGGTCCTGGGCGCACAGACCGAGGGCGGGCGACCCTGGATCGCTACCGAGTTCCTCGCCGGACCGACCCTGGACCAGGCGGTCGACAAGCACGGACCGCTCGATGAGACGGGCGTGCGCGCCTTGGCGGCGTCGATCGCGCAGACCCTGGCGGACATCCATGCGGTGGGCTTCATTCATCGCGACCTCAAACCCCAGAACATCGTGCTGACGTCGACCGGACCACGGGTCATCGACTTCGGCATCGCCCGCCCGGAGCACGGCCTGACGCTCACCACGACCGGCCAGATCCCGGTCACGCCGGGGTACGGCGCCCCCGAGCAGGTGCTGGGGCGGCGAGTGACACCCGCCGCGGACGTGTTCTCCCTGGGCGCCGTTCTCGTCTACGCGGCCACCGGCCGACGCGCGTTCGAGGGGGCCCATGTGGCCGCCGTACAGTACGAGGTCGTTCACGGCGAGCCGCGCTGGGACGGCCTGCCTCCTCAGCTGCACACGCTCGTCGCCCCCTGTCTGGCCAAGGACGGTGCGTCACGGCCGGCCCCGGGGCAGATCGCCACGGCATTCGCCCCACCGAAGAACAGCGGCCGCGTGTGGCAGCGCGGCCCGGTGGGGGACGAGATCAAGGAGCGGGAACGCCAGGTACGCCAGTTCACCGCGCCGCCCACGACGGGCTCCTCGACGACCGTGACGAGGCGCCGCCTGCTCACCGGCCTTGCCGCCGGTGGCACGGTGCTCGCCGCGGGGGGAGGTACAACGGGATGGTGGCTGCTCCGGCAGCAGGCACGCCGGGACAAGAAGGACGGCCTGTTCGACATCCCCCCCGCCGTGACGACGCCGAAGGCCCGGCTGCTCCTCGCGGATGACGGTGACTACATCGTCGGGGGGTCGCCCAAACCCCTGTGGAGCCGTCACGAGATCGTCGACAAGGACTCTGCCGCTCCGCTGCCCGTGCGGGACGTTGTCGTGGTCGGGGACTACGGCAACGGTGAACGCGGGATCGCGGCCTACAACGTCGTGGACGGAAAACTGCGCTGGGCGGCACGAGATGTACAGCCGGATCACTACCTCTCGCTGTCCGACCGCCTGATCGTCGCCGTCGACGCCGAAGGAACTCTGCATACGTTCGTGCCGTCCACCGGCGAGCGCAAGTGGACCGCGGACGCCGAGGCCGCGGTTGTCGTGGCAGCGGACGACAAGGCTGTCTACGTTATGACGAAGGACCACCGGCTGCGCAGCGTGGGCCGCTCGGATGCCAAGGTCCGCTGGACGGCACGGATTCCGTCGGAATACCGCGGAAAGATCTCCCCGAGGGTAGTTGTCGGCCTTGGACGTCTGGTGCTCCCGACGGTCGACGGCCACGTACTGACAGTGGCGACAGGTGATGGCCGTCCGGCGTGGCAGCGCCGCAACCAGGCGAAAGAGATCTCGATCAATCCCGTCGTGCGGGACGGGGTCGTGTACCTCAACGGCAGGACACTGACCGCGCTGAGGCTCGCTGACGGCCACAAGATCTGGAGCAGTACGACCACAGACATGTACGACGCCCCCGCAGAATGGGGTCCGGTGAGCGTCCACGGAGACTCCGTCTACGCGGTCGGCGGGACGTTTCCCGAACGCCGCGCCCTCACCGACGGCAGTAGCACCTGGACGTCCCGGCTCGACGGCAGCAGCGACAGCCCCGTCCTCATCCAGGGCACTGGCGTGTGGACGATCGACCACTCCTACAAGACCGAGGTCAACGCCGTGAACGTGTCGAACGGCTATCCGGGCTGGACGTACAAACTGCCCGAAGCCGAGCACCATGCGATCGTGGTCGCCGGCAACAGGGCGTTCATCAGAAACGACAGTTCGCTTTACGCGTTGCCGGTGTTCTGAACGCACACCAAGGGGCCGTGGTCGCCAGGCGACCACGGCCCCGAGTTCTCCATTCGTCAGCCCACCGTCACACGTGCTCGTCCGCCACCAGCCCCACCTGCACCATCGGCTTCCCCCTCTTCCGAGAAACGAAGATCCCCCGCCCCGCAGGCATCGCCCGCGGCCGCACCCCGCCGAGCAGGTCGCCCTCCGCCGGATCGCCCGCGAGGACCACGCCCTGGGCGCCGAGTTCCTTGATGCGCTGCATGAAGGACTCGTAGCCGGCGCGGGACGCGCCCGCCGTGGAGCGGGCGATGATGAAGCGGACGCCGACGTCGCGGGCGAACGGCAGCATTTCCGTGAGGCCCGCCAGCGGGTTGCCGCTGGACGTGGACACGAGGTCGTAGTCGTCGATGACGACGTACACCGTGGGGCCCCGCCACCAGCTGCGCTCGCGCAGCTGCTCCGGGGTCACGTCGGCCGTCGGGGTGCGGCGCTGCATCAGGTCGGCCAGTGCGTCCATGTGGTGCTGCATCTGGTTGGACATGGGGATGTACTCCGCCAGGTGGGACGGCGGGGTCACCCCGAGCAGCGAGCGGCGGTTGTCGACGACGAACAGCTTGCAGGTGTTGCCGTCGTAGCGCTCGGTGAGGCGCTTGATCAGCAGCTTCAGCAGGTTCGACTTGCCGGACTCGCTCTCGCCGAACACCAGGAAGAACGGGTCCTGTTCGAAGTCCACGAACACCGGCTCGAGGTTGTCCTCGTCGAGGGCGAAGGAGATGCCGCGGTTCGGGAAGCGGTCGCCCGGGGGAAGCTGGGCCGCGGAGAACTCGCGGGGCAGCAGGCGTACCTCCGGCGCGCCGGGCTCCTGCCAGTGACGGGTGACCTCGGCCGCGAGGGCGGTCGACGCCTCCGCGAGGTCCGTGTCGGAGGAGAGGCCGTCGATGCGCGGGACCGCAGCCATGAAGTGCTGCTTCTGCGGGGTCTGACCGCGACCCGGCACTCCGGTGGGGACGTTGGCCGCGACCTTGCGGTCGATCTCGGAGTCCATCGGGTCGCCCAGCCGCAGCTCCAGGCGGTTCATCAGGTGGTCCTTGAGGTTCGCGCGGACCTCCATCGTGCGCGAGGCGGTGAGGACGAGGTGGATGCCGTAGCCCAGGCCGCGCGCGGCGATGTCCAGGACCAGCGGCTCCAGGGCCTCGTAGTCCGAGCGGAAGTTGCCCCAGCCGTCGATGACCAGGAAGACGTCTCCCCAGGGCTGGTCGGTCACCGAGATCTCGCCCCGCGCGCGGCGGGAGCGGAACTCCGCGATGGAGGAGATGCCCGCGGAGCGGAAGTACTCCTCGCGGCGGGTCATGACGCCGTACACCTCGGCCGCCGTACGCCTGACCTTCTCGGGGTCCAGTCGCGAGGCGACACCGCCCACGTGCGGCAGGCCGGCCACCGCGGCCATACCGCCACCACCGAAGTCCAGGCCGTAGAACTGCACTTCCTGCGGGGTGTGGGTGAGCGCGAACGACGCGATGATCGAGCGCAGCAGCGTCGACTTGCCGGACTGCGGGCCGCCGACGATCTGCATGTGGCCGGCCGCGCCGCCGAAGTCGAGCCACAGCGGGTCGCGGCGCTGCTCGTAGGGCTTGTCGATGAGGCCGACGGGGACCACGAGCCGGCCCGCGCCCTCGTAGCCCGGCTGGGTCATGCCGCGGCCGGGCACCGGGGCCAGGCCCGGCAGCAGCGCGTCGAGCGACGGCGGGCTGTCCAGCGGGGGCAGCCACACCTGGTGGGCGGCCGGACCCTGCGCCTCCAGGCGCCGCACGATCACGTCGAGCACGGTGTCGGCGAGCGCGTCGTCCTTCTGCTCCTCGGGCGCCTCCTGGCGCTGCTTCGGAACCGGCGCGTACTGCACCGCGACCTCGGCCGCCGTGAAGAGGACCGGCCTGCGGTCCACGGGCAGCGGACCGCCCAGCGCGGCGACCTGCTGCGAGCTGGTGCGGTACACCCCGGAGACGTACGCCGCCTTGAAGCGCACCATCTCGTCCGTACCGAACTTCAGGAAGCCCGAACCCGGGACGTTCGGCAGCTCGTAGGCGTCCGGGACGCCGAGCGCGGCGCGCGACTCGGCCGCCGAGAACGTCCGCAGACCGATGCGGTAGGAGAGGTACGTCTCCAGGCCGCGCAGCCGGCCCTCCTCCAGGCGCTGGGAGGCGAGCAGCAGGTGCACGCCCAGCGAACGGCCGATGCGGCCGATCTGCACGAACATCTCGATGAAGTCCGGCTTCGCGGTCAGCAGTTCGCTGAACTCGTCGATCACCAGGACCAGGGACGGGATCGGCTGCAGCGGCGCGCCCGCCGCGCGGGCCTTCTCGTAGTCGTGGATGTTCGCGTAGTTGCCCGCGTCGCGGAGCATCTCCTGGCGGCGGTTCAGCTCACCCCGGATCGAGTCACCCATACGGTCGACGAGGGTCAGGTCGTCCGCGAGGTTGGTGATCACGGCCGCCACGTGCGGCATCTGGGCCATGCCCGCGAACGTGGCACCACCCTTGAAGTCGGCGAGGACGAAGTTCAGCGTCTCGGAGGAGTGGGTCACGGCGAGGCCGAGCACCAGCGTGCGCAGCAGCTCCGACTTGCCGGAACCGGTCGCACCGACGCACAGGCCGTGCGGGCCCATGCCCTCCTGGGCGGCCTCCTTGAGGTCCAGCATCACGGGCCGGCCGTCCTCGCCGAGACCGATCGGCACGCGCAGCCGCTCCGACTGCGAGCGCGGCCGCCAGGTCCGCTTCGTGTCGACCGAGGCCGCGTCGCCCAGGTTCAGCAGGTCCGTGAACTCCAGGTTGGCGAGCAGCGGTTCGTCGTCGTCGCCGCCCGACGCCATGCGCAGCGGTGCCAGCTGGCGGGCGAGCGCCTCCGCGGCCTCGTACGACAGGACGTCCGGCGTCCCGTCGTAGACCATGCCGTGCGCCGACTCCAGGCGCAGCTCCTTGGGCTGCACGAGGACGGAGAGGTCGCCGCGGCCGAAGGTGAGGTCGCCGGGCACGACCTCCAGGACCGTCACGCCCTGCATGCCCTCAGGGCTGGCCAGCAACGACGTCGGCGGCAGGGAGATGCCGTCGAGTACGACCACCACGTGCGGCTGCTCGGGCACCGGCGGTCCGCCGGGGTGGAAACGCGGGCGGCCCTGGAGGCGGGAGGCGAGCCGGTCCTCCAGCTCCACCGGGTCGGTGGTGATCAGACGCACGCTGCCGGCGCCGTCGGCGACGCCCGGTGCCTGCACGTGCGGCAGCCACTTGGCCCACTCCCACTCGGGCGCCGACGCGCGTCCGGTGACGACGGCGATGACCAGGTCCTCGGGGGAGTGCAGCGAGGCGAGGGAGGCGGTGACGGCCCGGGCGGTGCCGCGCACGGTGCCCGGCTCGCCGCTGATCGTCACGTGGTAGAAGGCGCGCAGCGACACTGCCATCGGCAGGTCGTCGAGGGCGCTGTGCGTGGCCAGGAAGCGCTGCATGGCGCCCGCGGTCAGTGGCTCCAGCTCGTCGACCGGGGCGGTCTGCGGTGGGATCAGGGGAGTTGCCAGGGCCTGTGGGCCGAGGCCCACCCGCACTTGCCCGAAGTCCTCGTCACCGGTGCGCCGTTCCCACACCCGGCTGCCCTCGGCGACCAGGGCCCACAGTTGCTCCGGCGAAGGGTGCAGGTAGTACTGGGCGTCACGCTGCGCCTGCGCGGTCTCCAGGGCGCCGCGCCGCGTCTGCGACAGGTAACGCAGGTAGTCACGGCGCATGTCGGCCATCTGCCCCTGGCTGCCGCGGCGGTAGCGGATCAGCATCGAGATGCCCATGCCGATCGTCGAGGCCACCATCACCATGCCCATGATCTTCATGAAGGGCTGGGCCTGGGGGTTGAAGAAGAACACCACGGACCCGCCCATGCCGAGCATGGGCAGGAGCTGCATCAGAGCGCCTTCCTGCTGGCCGCGCGGAAGCTCCGGCGGCGCTTGCAGTACGACCTCGTCCGTGGGCACTTCCTTCGGCAGTGCCCGCGGTGGGCGCTTGACGACGATGTGGCTCACTACGCACCAATTCCCTTGCCGGACCGAGATGTTTCGTCCGCCGCCCCGTGTCAGGCGGACGTCGACCGCGAAGCGCGATCCTACTGACAACCACTGACAACGGCGGGCGGTAGGGTGCCGGTGAGACGCGTGAGCAGTTGCGAATCGTGCCGGGAAAACCCGGGCAATCCGCAACGGTTCGAAGCAAGCGCCACCCCGCAACCCCCGGATACGACCGCTCGGTTGGCCGGCGGTGCGGATGGCGCGGCACAACCTACACAGGATCTTTACGGGCGGAAGGGTGCGCGGCGGCACGCAGGCCGCCCCACCACCGACGAGGGGGAACAGCAGGTGAGCATGACGGCCTCCGCGCCTGCCGGCGCGACCGGTGGACCGGGCACCGGAGCCCCTTCCGGGGCAGGCATGGGATTCGGCTTCTGCCGGGTCACCATCGTGGCGCCCGACAGCCGCATAGACGTGGCGCTGCCCGACGACGTACCGGTCGCCGACCTGTACCCGGAGATCCTGCGCCTGTCCCAGCAGAGCCCCTCCGAGGGCGCGCCGGTCGGCTACCACCTCGTCCGGCGTGACGGCACCGTCCTCGACGGCGCCCGCTCCTTCACGGCGCAGCGCATCCTCGACGGCGAGCTGCTCACCCTGCGCCCGTTCGCCGAGTCGCTGCCGCCCGCGGTCCTCGACGACGTCTCCGAGGCGGTGGCCTCCGCCGTCACCCGCGACCGCACCCTGTGGAGCGGCGACCTCACCCGTGCCGCCGGCCTCGTCGCGGGCGGCATCCTGCCCGCGCTGCTCGCGTTCGTGGCCTGGAGCTCCCAGATCCGCCACGACATGAACAGCCTGCAGGGCATCATCGCGGGCGTCACCGGCATCCTGCTGGTCACCATCGCCTGCGTCCGCGCGCGTGTGTACGGCGACCGGGGCTCCGCGGTCGCGCTGGGACTCGGAGCCCTGCCGAACGTGGCCGTGGCCGGTTCGGGGCTGCTGACGCTCTCCGCCGGCCAGGGCATCGGACGGCTCCAGTTCCTGCTCGCCTGCACGGCGGTCCTGGTCGCCTCCGTGGTGCTCACCCTGGTGTCGCCGGGCGGCGACGGACCCTTCGTGGCGTTCGTCTTCGCCTCCGCCATCGGTCTGATCACCAGCTTCATCGCGATCCTCACCGAGCTGAAGCCCATCGAGACGGCCGCGATCTGCGCCCCGCTGTCCGTCGTGGCGCTGGCCTTCCTGCCGGGCCTGTCCATGCGCTTCGCACGGCTGCCCATCGGCTTCGAGCCGCCCAACCCCTCGCGCGGCGGCTACGACAGCGGCGAGCCCGCCCCGCAGGAGCCCGTGGACCTCGAGCGGGTGGCCGCCCAGGCCCGGCGCGGCCACGAACTCCTCGTCGGCCTCGTCGGCGGCTGTGCCCTCGTCGCGGTGGGCGCGTCGATCGTCCTCGGCTTCTCCAGCAACCTCTGGGCCCAGCTCCTGGCCCTCGCGACCGGCGTGGCGATGCTGATGCGGGCGCACCTGTTCCGCTACACCGCGCAGGTCGGCGCCACCCTGGCCGCGGGCCTCGCCGCGATCGTCTTCCTCGGCCTCGGGCTCGCCCTGAACCCGCCCCGGAACTACCTGATCGACGCCTTCCAGGGCGACCACACCGCCCTCGACATCCGCAGCGTCTGGCTCGCCGCGGCGGTCGGCGCCGCCACCGCCCTGGTCACCGCGATCGCTCTGATCACTCCGCGGCGCGGTGTCACCCCCTTCTGGGGGCGCTTCCTGGAGATCGCCGAGAGCTTCGTCCTGCTCACGCTGATCCCGCTGGCGCTGGCCGTGTTCGACGTGTACGAGCAGGCGCGCGCGATGACCAGCTAGGTTCTCGCAGGCTCACCAGACGCGGAAAAAGGGCGGCACGCGCGCGTGCCGCCCTTTCTCACGTCTTACGTCGCGCTCACTGCGCCGCGAGCCCGCCGTTCTCCGGCGTCGGCTTCAGATCGAACTCCCCGTCCCGGGCACCCAGGACGAACGCCCGCCACTCCGCCTCCGTGTACCGCAGCACGGTGTCGTGGTCGAGGGAGGACCGCATCGCCACCGCCCCTTCCGGGAGGTATGCGATCTCGACCCGCTCCTCGTGCTCCTCCGTACCCGGGGCGCTGTGCCACTCGACGCCCGAGATGTCGAGCGCGTACAGCTCGTCGCGCTCCCGCTCCTTGCGCGCCTTGATCTCCGCTTCCGTCTCCGCCATCCCGAAGCGACCCCTTCCCGACGTCCGTACGATCAGCACGCTCACCCTAGTGGCCGCCTCCACCGTGCCCGGGGCGTTCCAAAAGGCGGGAGAGGGTTCCCGCCACTGGCTGGTACCCTGTGTGACGGCCGTTTGTGTACGCACCCCCGGAGCCCTCTCAGAAGGTTCTGGAGGCCGCGCCCAGCGGATCCCCGCCTCCCGAGTTACGGAAGCTCCCCCGAGAAGTGGACCGGGGGCACTCGATGGCACTCACAGACTATGAGGAGTACGCGTGTCGCTCGACGCCGCTACGAAGAAGCAGATCATCACCGAGTTCGGTACCAAGGAGGGCGACACCGGCTCCCCCGAGGTCCAGGTCGCCATGCTCTCGCGTCGGATCTCCGACCTGACGGAGCACCTCAAGACCCACAAGCACGACCACCACTCCCGCCGTGGTCTGCTGATCCTGGTCGGTCAGCGCCGTCGCCTGCTGCAGTACCTGGCGAAGAAGGACATCCAGCGCTTCCGTGCGCTGGTCGACCGCCTGGGCATCCGCCGCGGTGCTGCGGGCGCCAAGTAAGACGCCGTGAGGGGAGCGGTTCCCGGAAGGACTCCGGGACCGCTCCCTTTGCGTATGCACGAAGCCCTCGTCGTCAGGGCCGAAACGTGCGGAGTGTCACTCACGCTTTGTAGTGTGGTAGCACAACGCAATACGGACGACACAGCACGATAAAAAGAGGAGAAGTGCACCTCGCCGCCGCCGGTCCTCGGTAGTGGCCCCCGGGGGAAGCGAGCCCCGGGTGCTTCGATCGAAGACCGGCCCGCACCGCACGGCGCGCTTCTCCGTAACCGTCCCCCTGCCACACGGGCAGCCCAGGGACGAAGACGAGGAGAAAACGCTAGTGGAGAACGAGACCCACTACGCCGAGGCCGTCATCGACAACGGCGCCTTCGGCACCCGTACCATCCGCTTCGAGACGGGCCGCCTGGCCAAGCAGGCCGCCGGTTCCGCCGTGGCGTACCTGGACGACGACACCATGGTGCTGTCGGCCACCACCGCATCCAAGAACCCCAAGGACCAGCTCGACTTCTTCCCGCTGACGGTGGACGTCGAGGAGCGGATGTACGCCGCCGGCAAGATCCCCGGCAGCTTCTTCCGCCGTGAGGGCCGTCCCTCCGAGGACGCGATCCTCACCTGCCGTCTGATCGACCGCCCGCTGCGCCCGTCCTTCAAGAAGGGCCTGCGCAACGAGATCCAGGTCGTCGCGACGATCATGGCCCTCAACCCCGACCACCTGTACGACGTCGTGGCGATCAACGCCGCGTCCGCGTCCACGCAGCTGGCCGGTCTGCCCTTCTCCGGCCCGATCGGCGGCGTCCGCGTCGCGCTGATCAACGGCCAGTGGGTCGCGTTCCCGACGCACACCGAGCTCGAGGACGCCGTCTTCGACATGGTGGTCGCCGGTCGCGTCCTGGAGGACGGCGACGTCGCGATCATGATGGTCGAGGCCGAGGCCACCGACAAGACCATCCAGCTGGTCGAGGGTGGCTCCGAGGCGCCGACCGAGGAGGTCGTCGCCGCCGGTCTGGAGGCCGCGAAGCCCTTCATCAAGGTCCTGTGCAAGGCCCAGGCGGACCTCGCCTCGAAGGCTGCCAAGCCGACCGGCGAGTTCCCGATCTTCCTGGACTACCAGGACGACGTCCTGGAGGCCCTGACGGCCGCCGTCCGCCCCGAGCTGGCCCAGGCGCTCACCATCGCCGGCAAGCAGGAGCGCGAGGCCGAGCTGGACCGCGTCAAGGGCCTGGCCGCCGAGAAGCTCCTGCCGGAGTTCGAGGGCCGCGAGAAGGAGATCTCCGCCGCGTACCGCTCGCTCACCAAGCAGCTGGTCCGCGAGCGCGTGATCAAGGAGAAGAAGCGCATCGACGGCCGTGGCGTCACGGACATCCGTACGCTCGCCGCCGAGGTCGAGGCCATCCCGCGGGTGCACGGTTCCGCCGTGTTCGAGCGTGGCGAGACCCAGATCCTGGGCGTCACCACCCTCAACATGCTCCGCATGGAGCAGCAGCTGGACACCCTCTCCCCGGTGACCCGCAAGCGCTACATGCACAACTACAACTTCCCGCCGTACTCCACCGGCGAGACCGGCCGCGTCGGCTCCCCGAAGCGCCGCGAGATCGGCCACGGTGCGCTTGCCGAGCGCGCCCTGGTCCCGGTCCTGCCGACGCGTGAGGAGTTCCCCTACGCGATCCGCCAGGTGTCCGAGGCGCTCAGCTCGAACGGCTCGACCTCCATGGGCTCGGTCTGCGCCTCCACCATGTCGCTGCTGAACGCCGGTGTGCCGCTGAAGGCCCCGGTCGCCGGTATCGCCATGGGCCTGATCTCCCAGGAGATCGACGGCGAGACGCACTACGTCACCCTCACCGACATCCTCGGTGCGGAGGACGCCTTCGGTGACATGGACTTCAAGGTCGCCGGCACCAAGGAGTTCGTGACCGCCCTCCAGCTCGACACCAAGCTGGACGGCATCCCGGCCTCCGTCCTGGCCGCGGCCCTCAAGCAGGCCCGCGACGCCCGGCTCCACATCCTCGACGTGATGATGGAGGCCATCGACCGGCCCGACGAGATGTCCCCGCACGCTCCGCGGATCATCACCGTCAAGATCCCGGTCGACAAGATCGGTGAGGTCATCGGCCCCAAGGGCAAGATGATCAACCAGATCCAGGAGGACACGGGCGCCGAGATCACCATCGAGGACGACGGCACGATCTACATCGGTGCCGCCGACGGCCCCTCCGCCGAGGCCGCCCGCGCCACGATCAACGGCATCGCCAACCCGACGATGCCCGAGGTCGGCGAGCGCTACCTCGGTACGGTCGTGAAGACGACCACCTTCGGTGCGTTCGTCTCCCTGCTGCCCGGCAAGGACGGTCTGCTGCACATCTCGCAGATCCGCAAGCTCGCCGGCGGCAAGCGCGTGGAGAACGTCGAGGACGTCCTCGGTGTGGGCCAGAAGGTCCAGGTCGAGATCGCCGAGATCGACTCCCGCGGCAAGCTCTCCCTCGTTCCGGTGATCGAGGGCGAAGAAGGCGACGAGACGAAGAAGGACGACGCCGAGCAGTGACGTCCCGTAGCTCCAAGGCGACGGCCCGCACCTCTTCGGAGGCGCGGGCCGTTGCCCGTACCCAAACCCTGATCAAGGGCACAGCCGGCATCGGCACGGTCCGCAAGACCACCCTCCCGGGCGGCCTGCGCATCGTCACCGAGACCCTGCCCTCGGTCCGCTCCGCGACCTTCGGTATCTGGGCGCACGTCGGTTCCCGCGACGAGACGCCGTCCCTGAACGGCGCCACGCACTACCTGGAGCACCTGCTCTTCAAGGGCACGCAGAAGCGCAGCGCGCTGGACATCTCCGCCGCCCTCGACGCCGTCGGCGGCGAGATGAACGCGTTCACGGCGAAGGAGTACACGTGCTACTACGCGCGCGTGCTCGACACCGACCTGCCGCTCGCCATCGACGTCGTCTGCGACATGCTGACCGGCTCGCTCATCCTCGAAGAGGACGTCAACGTCGAGCGCGGCGCGATCCTCGAAGAGATCGCGATGACCGAGGACGACCCGGGCGACTGCGTGCACGACCTGTTCGCGCACACGATGTTCGGCGACAACGCCCTCGGCCGCCCCGTCCTCGGCACGGTCGACACGGTCAACGCCCTCAGCGCCGACCGCATCCGCCGCTTCTACAAGAAGCACTACGACCCGACCCACCTCGTGGTCGCCTGCGCGGGCAACATCGACCACAACAAGGTCGTACGACAGGTCCGCGCGGCCTTCGAGAAGGCGGGCGCCTTCAAGAACCTGGACGCGCAGCCCATCGCCCCGCGCGACGGCAGCCGTACGATCCGCACGGCCGGCAAGGTCGAGCTGCTCGCCCGCAAGACCGAGCAGGCGCACGTCGTCCTCGGCATGCCCGGCCTGGCCCGCACGGACGACCGCCGCTGGGCCATGGGCGTGCTCAACACCGCCCTCGGCGGCGGCATGTCCTCCCGCCTCTTCCAGGAGGTCCGGGAGAAGCGCGGCCTCGCCTACAGCGTGTACTCGTACACCTCCGGCTTCGCCGACTGCGGCCTGTTCGGCGTGTACGCCGGCTGCCGCCCGAGCCAGGTGCACGACGTGCTGAAGATCTGCCGCGACGAACTCGACCACGTCGCCGCCAACGGCCTCTCCGACGACGAGCTCGGCCGCGCCATCGGTCAGCTCCAGGGCTCCACGGTCCTGGGCCTGGAGGACACCGGCGCGCTGATGAACCGTATCGGCAAGAGCGAGCTGTGCTGGGGCGAGCAGATGTCCGTCGACGACATGCTGGCCCGGATAGCCGCGGTCACCCCGGACGAGGTCCGCTCGGTCGCCCGCGACATCCTGGGACAGCGTCCGTCGCTGTCGGTCATCGGCCCGCTGAAGGACAAGCAGGCCTCCCGGCTGCACGACGCCGTCGCCTGAAACACCACCGGTTAGGAAGCAGGAACATGAGCAAGCTGCGCGTGGCGGTCCTCGGTGCCAAGGGCCGGATCGGGGCCGAGGCGGTACGGGCGGTCGAGGCCGCCGAGGACATGGAGCTGGTCGCCGCCCTCGGCCGGGGCGACAAGCTGGAGACGCTGGCGGAGACCGGTGCCCAGGTCGCCGTCGAGCTGACCACCCCCGCCTCCGTCATGGGCAACCTCGACTTCTGCGTGCGCCACGGCATCCACGCGGTCGTCGGTACGACGGGCTGGACCGACGACCGCCTCGCGCAGCTGAAGGGCTGGCTCGCCCAGTCCCCTCAGACCGGCGTGCTCATCGCGCCGAACTTCTCCATCGGCGCAGTCCTGACCATGAAGTTCGCGCAGATCGCCGCGCCGTACTTCGAGTCGGTCGAGGTCGTCGAGCTGCACCACCCGAACAAGGTGGACGCCCCCTCGGGGACCGCCACGCGCACGGCCCAGCTCATCGCCGAGGCCCGCCGCGCCGCCGGCACGGCCCCGGCGCCGGACGCCACGGTGACGGCCCTGGACGGCGCCCGGGGTGCCAATGTCGACGGCGTCCCCGTGCACGCCGTCCGCCTGCGCGGCCTCCTGGCCCACCAGGAGGTGCTGCTCGGCGGCGAGGGCGAGACCCTCACCATCCGCCACGACTCCCTGCACCACAGCAGCTTCATGCCGGGCATCCTGCTCGGCGCCCGCCGCGTGGTCTCGACTCCGGGCCTGACCTTCGGCCTGGAGCACTTCCTGGACCTGAGCTGAGACCTGAGCCGAGCCTGAAGACGTCATGCGCGCGAAGATCACCTACCTCGTCACGGCCGCCGTCCTGCTGTTCTACTTCGTGCTGGTCGGCAGCCGCGGCGTCATGCTCATCCAGTCCGGCACGGTCCTCACCGTCACCTTCGGGATCGCGGTGCTCATCCTGCCGGTCATCGGCCTGTGGTTCCTGTGGAAGAACACCCAGTTCGTCCGCAAGGCCAACCAGCTCGCCGCCGAACTCGACGCGGAGGGCGGTCTGCCCGTCGACGAGCTGAAGCGCACCCCGGGCGGCCGTGTCGACCGCGACTCGGCCGACGAGGTGTTCGCCAAGCGGAAGGCCGAGACGGAGGCGGCTCCGGACGACTGGCGCAGCTGGTTCCGGCTCGCCGTCGCCTACCACGACGCCCGGGACACCCCGCGTGCCCGCAAGGCGATGCAGCGCGCCATCGCCTTGCATGACGGCAGGCCCGTCCAGGCCTGAGCCGTACGGCCGGGACGCCGGAGGGGCCGATCCGCAGCACAGCGGACCGGCCCCTCCGGCTTGTCGGCTTCGGTCAGCGGCGCACGTACTCCGCGGCCCACGCCTCCACCGTGTCCGCCGCCCGGTCGAAGGCCGCGGGGCGGTTCAGGAAGTCCAGGCCGTGCGAGGTCAGCAGGGGCGCGGTGTCCTCGGCGGCCCGGTCCTTGCGTACGAGCGCCAGGGCCTGTCCCTGCACCGTGCGCGGCAGCGCCAGCCAGCGCACCGGCTGCTGGGCCGTCCGCACCGAGACCACCCGCTGCCAGGGCACCGTACGCGTCACCAGGAAGCCGACCTGGCGCAGCCCGCGTGCGCTCACCCACACGCCCATGCGCAGCATCCGCAGCGTGCAGGCGATGACCGCCAGCGCCAGGCCGAGGACCACGCCGGCCGAGGACACCGAGCCGGTCAGGGCGATCGCGACCGCCGCGAACAGCACGAACGAGGAGAGCAGCAGCCCCAGGGCCGCCCCGCCCACCCGCCCGGGACCGGGCCGGTAGGGGCGCCGCCAGCGCTCCAGGTCGTCGAAGGGCAGCGGGCTCTCGGAAGCCGCCTCGAAGGTGCGGTCGGCCGTCAGGAAGGGCAGGGGCACGGCTGGTCCTCACTCAATCCTTGCTGGGGCTGTGCCCGGTGAGGCTATCCGGCCGTGTTCCCGCTCACCACCCTGGAGCGGCCGGAAGGGTCAGTGCCCCTGCGAGGCCTGGGACTGCTGGGCCGGCGTACTGGACGGCGTGGACAGGGCCGGCATGCCGATGACCACCGAGCCGACGAGCCCGGCCACGATGGTGAGGCCCAGCAGCCAGCCTCCGGCTATCTGGCGGGCGGACGCCCGCTGACGGGGCGGGGGAGTGACATTGCTGAGCACGGGGGGCACCGCTCCTCTCGGGTTCGAACACGCAGGCCTCATCGATACAGACGCACGAGTGACACAAAAGGTGCCCATGTCCGAAAAAATCCCCGACAAGGCCACGGTTCGGGCTCTGTCAGTGGGCCCCCGTACAGTGGGCGCGAACCTGAAGAAGTGATGGGAAGGACCCCCGTGACCACCCCCGAGTCGCTCACCCTGCGCAGTGACGTCACCGTCGAGCTCGTGAAGTCCAGCGCTTCGGATGCCGACGTCCTCTTCGCCGCCCGCGTCTCCACGCTCGGCGAGCAGTCCCTGGACGAGCTGAAGAAGGACCCCGAGCGCTCCAAGGGCCTGATCAACTACCTGATGCGCGACCGGCACGGCAGCCCGTTCGAGCACAACTCGATGACGTTCTTCATCAGCGCCCCGATCTTCGTCTTCCGCGAGTTCATGCGGCACCGGGTCGGCTGGTCGTACAACGAGGAGTCGGGCCGCTACCGGGAGCTGGAGCCCGTCTTCTACGTCCCCGGCGAGTCCCGCAAGCTCGTGCAGGAGGGCCGCCCGGGCAAGTACGTCTTCGTCGAGGGCAGTCCGGCCCAGCACGAGACCGTGCGCAGCACCCTCGAGGAGTCCTACGAGCAGGCCTACGCGGCCTACCAGAAGCTCCTCGCGGAGGGCGTCGCCCGCGAGGTCGCCCGCTCGGTCCTCCCCGTCGGTCTCTTCTCCTCCATGTACGCCACCTGCAACGCACGCTCCCTGATGCACTTCCTCGGCCTGCGCACCCAGCACGAGCTGGCCAAGGTGCCGTCCTTCCCGCAGCGGGAGATCGAGATGGTCGGCGAGAAGATGGAGGCGGAGTGGGCCAGGCTCATGCCGCTCACCTACGCCGCCTTCAATACGAACGGACGTGTGGCCCCGTAACGAAGCCCTGTTCCCCCACGCGGAACGGATGTACGGATCAGTCGCGCGAAGTGTCCGTATTGCGGCATTTGGAGAAGTTCATCTAGCCTGATCAAACGGACCCGGCACTGCTTGAACCCCCGAGCAGGCAGTGCCGGGCTCCGCATTTGTCCTGACTTTCCCGGCACCCCACGGGCAGACCCCGCATGGAGCACCGAGTAGCGTGTTACCCATGGCTCCGACCTCGACTCCGCAGACCCCCTTCGGGAGGGTCCTCACCGCCATGGTCACGCCCTTCACGGCGGACGGCGCACTCGACCTCGACGGCGCGCAGCGGCTCGCCACCCACCTGGTGGACGCAGGCAACGACGGCCTGATCATCAACGGCACCACCGGCGAGTCCCCGACCACCACCGACGCGGAGAAATCGGACCTCGTACGAGCCGTACTGGAGGCGGTCGGAGACCGCGCCCACATCGTGGCCGGTGTCGGCACCAACGACACCCACCACAGCATCGAGCTGGCCCGCGAAGCGGAGCGCGTCGGCGCGCACGGCCTGCTGGTCGTCACGCCGTACTACAACAAGCCCCCGCAGGAGGGCCTGTACCGGCACTTCACGGCCGTCGCGGACGCCGCCGGCCTTCCGGTCATGCTCTACGACATCCCCGGCCGCAGCGGCGTCCCGATCAACACCGAGACGCTCGTCCGCCTCGCCGAGCACCCCCGCATCGTCGCCAACAAGGACGCCAAGGGCGACCTCGGCCGCGCCAGCTGGGCCATCGCCCAGTCCGGCCTCGCCTGGTACTCCGGCGACGACATGCTGAACCTGCCGCTGCTCTCCGTGGGCGCGGTCGGCTTCGTCTCGGTCGTCGGCCACGTCGTCACCCCCGACCTGCGGGCCCTCGTCGAGGCGTACACCTCGGGCGACGTCGTCAAGGCCACCGAGATCCACCAGAAGCTGCTCCCGGTCTACACCGGCATGTTCCGCACCCAGGGCGTGATGACCACCAAGGCGGCGCTCGCCCTCCAGGGCCTCCCCGCCGGGCCCCTGCGCGCCCCCATGGTCGAGTGTTCGCCCGAGGAGATCGCCCAGCTCAAGATCGATCTTGCCGCCGGCGGGGTACAGCTCTGACAACAGACTTGGCACCACCCGAGCTTCACAACTGAAGAGACAACCGCATAAGCGGGCCACCGGTGCCCGCACCCCACAACGACAACTGCTTCTGCACGAACGTCATGCGCGCCACGTGCCCGACCGGTACGTGGCGCGTGTGGTGAGGAGAGTCTTTTGAGTCATCCGCATCCTGAACTCGGCCCGCCCCCGCCGCTCCCCGAGGGCGGCCTCCGGGTCACCCCGCTCGGCGGCCTCGGTGAGATCGGCCGAAACATGACGGTCTTCGAGTACGGCGGCCGTCTGCTGATCGTCGACTGCGGAGTGCTCTTCCCCGAGGAGGAGCAGCCCGGAATCGACCTGATCCTGCCGGACTTCTCGTCCATCCGGGACCGCCTCGACGACATCGAGGGCATCGTCCTCACGCACGGGCACGAGGACCACATCGGCGGCGTCCCCTTCCTGCTCCGCGAGAAGCCGGACATCCCGCTGATCGGCTCCAAGCTGACCCTCGCCCTCATCGAGGCCAAGCTCCAGGAGCACCGGATCCGGCCGTACACCCTGGAGGTGGCGGAGGGGAACCGCGAGCGCATCGGCCCCTTCGACTGCGAGTTCGTCGCGGTCAACCACTCCATCCCGGACGCCCTGGCGGTCGCCATCCGCACCCCCGCCGGCATGGTGGTGCACACCGGCGACTTCAAGATGGACCAGCTGCCGCTGGACAACCGCCTCACCGACCTGCACGCGTTCGCCCGGCTGAGCGAGGAGGGCATCGACCTCCTGCTCACCGACTCCACGAACGCCGAGGTCCCGGGCTTCACCCCGCACGAGCGGGACATCTCCAACGTCCTGCGCCAGGTCTTCGCCGGCGCCCGCAAGCGGATCATCGTGGCGAGCTTCGCCAGCCACGTCCACCGCATCCAGCAGATCCTGGACGCGGCGCACGAGTACGGCCGCCGGGTCGCCTTCGTCGGCCGCTCCATGGTCCGCAACATGGGCATCGCCCGCGACCTCGGCTACCTGAAGGTCCCGCCGGGCCTGGTCGTCGACGTCAAGACGCTGGACGACCTGCCGGACCACGAGGTGGTCCTGGTCTGCACGGGCTCCCAGGGCGAGCCGATGGCGGCCCTGTCCCGCATGGCCAACCGGGACCACCAGATCCGCATCGTCGACGGCGACACGGTCATCCTGGCCTCGTCCCTCATCCCCGGAAACGAGAACGCGGTCTACCGCGTCATCAACGGCCTGACCCGCTGGGGTGCCAACGTCGTCCACAAGGGCAACGCCAAGGTGCATGTTTCCGGCCACGCCTCCGCGGGCGAGCTGCTGTACTTCTACAACATCTGCCGCCCGAGGAACCTGATGCCGGTCCACGGCGAATGGCGCCATCTGCGCGCCAACGCCGAGCTGGGCGCGATGACGGGTGTTCCGCACGACCGGATCGTCATCGCCGAGGACGGCGTGGTGGTGGACCTGATCGAGGGCAAGGCGAAGATCTCGGGCAAGGTCCAGGCGGGTTACGTCTACGTCGACGGCCTCTCCGTCGGCGATGTCGGCGAGCCGGCCCTGAAGGACCGCAAGATCCTCGGCGACGAGGGCATCATCTCGGTCTTCGTGGTGGTGGACTCCTCCACCGGCAAGATCACGGGTGGCCCGCACGTCCAGGCCCGCGGTTCCGGCATCGAGGACGCGGCCTTCGCCGACGTCATCCCGAGGATCACGGAGATCCTGGAGCGCTCGGCCCAGGACGGCGTGGTGGAGCCCCACCAGCTGCAGCAACTCATTCGGCGCACCCTCGGCAAGTGGGTCTCCGACTCGTATCGCCGCAGGCCGATGATCCTGCCGGTCGTGGTGGAGGTCTGACACCCCGTCCGCGTGAACTTGGAGCGGGGCGCCTCGATTTGCATCGGGGCGCCCCGCTCCAGTACGTTTACGGCTCCGCCCAACCGGGAACCCGAGTGCCTCATACGTAGGACGACGGCGCCCCGGAGCGGGTGGGAAATCCGGCTCAGAACTTCTGATAAAGTCGGAACCGCCGGAAAGGAAACCGCGAGAGCGGAAACCTGGAAAGCACCGAGGAAATCGGATCGAGAAAAGATCTGATAGAGTCGGAAACGCAAGACCGAAGGGAAGCGCCCGGAGGAAAGCCCGAGAGGGTGAGTACAAAGGAAGCGACCGTTCCTTGAGAACTCAACAGCGTGCCAAAAATCAACGCCAGATATGTTGATACCCCGTCTCCGGCCATCACGGCTGGGACGAGGTTCCTTTGAAATAACACAGCGAGGACGCTGTGTCCGAGAGGATCATTCCTCCTCTTGGACCGCTCTCGTGATGTGTGCACCGGATTACCGGTAAACATTCACGGAGAGTTTGATCCTGGCTCAGGACGAACGCTGGCGGCGTGCTTAACACATGCAAGTCGAACGATGAAGCCCTTCGGGGTGGATTAGTGGCGAACGGGTGAGTAACACGTGGGCAATCTGCCCTTCACTCTGGGACAAGCCCTGGAAACGGGGTCTAATACCGGATACGAGCCTCCAAGGCATCTTGGGGGTTGGAAAGCTCCGGCGGTGAAGGATGAGCCCGCGGCCTATCAGCTTGTTGGTGAGGTAATGGCTCACCAAGGCGACGACGGGTAGCCGGCCTGAGAGGGCGACCGGCCACACTGGGACTGAGACACGGCCCAGACTCCTACGGGAGGCAGCAGTGGGGAATATTGCACAATGGGCGAAAGCCTGATGCAGCGACGCCGCGTGAGGGATGACGGCCTTCGGGTTGTAAACCTCTTTCAGCAGGGAAGAAGCGAAAGTGACGGTACCTGCAGAAGAAGCGCCGGCTAACTACGTGCCAGCAGCCGCGGTAATACGTAGGGCGCAAGCGTTGTCCGGAATTATTGGGCGTAAAGAGCTCGTAGGCGGCTTGTCACGTCGATTGTGAAAGCCCGAGGCTTAACCTCGGGTCTGCAGTCGATACGGGCTAGCTAGAGTGTGGTAGGGGAGATCGGAATTCCTGGTGTAGCGGTGAAATGCGCAGATATCAGGAGGAACACCGGTGGCGAAGGCGGATCTCTGGGCCATTACTGACGCTGAGGAGCGAAAGCGTGGGGAGCGAACAGGATTAGATACCCTGGTAGTCCACGCCGTAAACGGTGGGAACTAGGTGTTGGCGACATTCCACGTCGTCGGTGCCGCAGCTAACGCATTAAGTTCCCCGCCTGGGGAGTACGGCCGCAAGGCTAAAACTCAAAGGAATTGACGGGGGCCCGCACAAGCGGCGGAGCATGTGGCTTAATTCGACGCAACGCGAAGAACCTTACCAAGGCTTGACATACACCGGAAAGCATTAGAGATAGTGCCCCCCTTGTGGTCGGTGTACAGGTGGTGCATGGCTGTCGTCAGCTCGTGTCGTGAGATGTTGGGTTAAGTCCCGCAACGAGCGCAACCCTTGTTCTGTGTTGCCAGCATGCCCTTCGGGGTGATGGGGACTCACAGGAGACCGCCGGGGTCAACTCGGAGGAAGGTGGGGACGACGTCAAGTCATCATGCCCCTTATGTCTTGGGCTGCACACGTGCTACAATGGCCGGTACAAAGAGCTGCGATACCGTGAGGTGGAGCGAATCTCAAAAAGCCGGTCTCAGTTCGGATTGGGGTCTGCAACTCGACCCCATGAAGTCGGAGTCGCTAGTAATCGCAGATCAGCATTGCTGCGGTGAATACGTTCCCGGGCCTTGTACACACCGCCCGTCACGTCACGAAAGTTGGTAACACCCGAAGCCGGTGGCCCAACCCCTTGTGGGAGGGAGCTGTCGAAGGTGGGACTAGCGATTGGGACGAAGTCGTAACAAGGTAGCCGTACCGGAAGGTGCGGCTGGATCACCTCCTTTCTAAGGAGCACTTCTAGGCCGCCTAGCGGTCCAGAGGCCAGTACATCGGCGAATGTCTGATGCTGGTTGCTCATGGGTGGAACGTTGATTATTCGGCACGGTCCAGGATGGACCAGGCGCTAGTACTGCTCTTCGGGGCGTGGAACGCTGATCTGGTCGGCTGATCGTGTCGGGCACGCTGTTGGGTGTCTGAGGGAATGGATTTCCTCAGTCGCCGGCCCCAGTGCACTCGAATCTTGTGGTTCGGGGTGATGGGTGGCTGGTCGTTGTTTGAGAACTGCACAGTGGACGCGAGCATCTGTGGCCAAGTTTTTAAGGGCGCACGGTGGATGCCTTGGCACCAGGAACCGATGAAGGACGTGGGAGGCCGCGATAGTCCCCGGGGAGTCGTCAACCAGGCTTTGATCCGGGGGTTTCCGAATGGGGAAACCCGGCAGTCGTCATGGGCTGTCACCCACTGCTGAACACATAGGCAGTGTGGAGGGAACGAGGGGAAGTGAAACATCTCAGTACCCTCAGGAAGAGAAAACAACCGTGATTCCGGGAGTAGTGGCGAGCGAAACCGGATGAGGCCAAACCGTATGCGTGTGAGACCCGGCAGGGGTTGCGCATGCGGGGTTGTGGGATCTCTCTTCTGTCGTCTGCCGGCGACAGGACGAGTCAGAAACCGTTGATGTAGGCGAAGGACATGCGAAAGGTCCGGCGTAGAGGGTAAGACCCCCGTAGTCGAAACGTCAGCGGCTCGTTTGAGAGACACCCAAGTAGCACGGGGCCCGAGAAATCCCGTGTGAATCTGGCGGGACCACCCGCTAAGCCTAAATATTCCCTGGTGACCGATAGCGGATAGTACCGTGAGGGAATGGTGAAAAGTACCGCGGGAGCGGAGTGAAATAGTACCTGAAACCGTGTGCCTACAAGCCGTGGGAGCGTCGGAAGCACTTCGGTGCTTCTCGTGACTGCGTGCCTTTTGAAGAATGAGCCTGCGAGTTTGCGGTGTGTTGCGAGGTTAACCCGGGTGGGGAAGCCGTAGCGAAAGCGAGTCCGAACAGGGCGCTTCAGTAGCACGCTCAAGACCCGAAGCGGAGTGATCTAGCCATGGGCAGGTTGAAGCGGAGGTAAGACTTCGTGGAGGACCGAACCCACCAGGGTTGAAAACCTGGGGGATGACCTGTGGTTAGGGGTGAAAGGCCAATCAAACTCCGTGATAGCTGGTTCTCCCCGAAATGCATTTAGGTGCAGCGTCGTGTGTTTCTTGCCGGAGGTAGAGCACTGGATAGGCGATGGGCCCTACCGGGTTACTGACCTTAGCCAAACTCCGAATGCCGGTAAGTGAGAGCGCGGCAGTGAGACTGTGGGGGATAAGCTCCATGGTCGAGAGGGAAACAGCCCAGAGCATCGACTAAGGCCCCTAAGCGTACGCTAAGTGGGAAAGGATGTGGAGTCGCACAGACAACCAGGAGGTTGGCTTAGAAGCAGCCACCCTTGAAAGAGTGCGTAATAGCTCACTGGTCTAGTGATTCCGCGCCGACAATGTAGCGGGGCTCAAGCGTACCGCCGAAGTCGTGTCATTGCAGCATATAGCCCCAACGGGTGCTGTGATGGGTAGGGGAGCGTCGTCTGCCGGGTGAAGCAGCACCGGAAGGTAGTTGTGGACGGTTGACGAGTGAGAATGCAGGCATGAGTAGCGATACAAACGTGAGAAACGTTTGCGCCGATTGACTAAGGGTTCCTGGGTCAAGCTGATCTGCCCAGGGTAAGTCGGGACCTAAGGCGAGGCCGACAGGCGTAGTCGATGGATAACCGGTTGATATTCCGGTACCCGCTGTGAAGCGTCAAACATCGAACCTATTGATGCTAAGGCCGTGAAGCCGTTCCGGACCCTTCGGGGAAAGGAAAGTGGTGGAGCCGCTGACCCAAGATGGTAGTAGGTGAGTGATGGGGTGACGCAGGAAGGTAGTCCATCCCGGGCGGTGGTTGTCCCGGGGTAAGGGTGTAGGACGTGAGGTAGGCAAATCCGCCTTGCATGAGTCTGAGACCTGATGCCGAGCCGATTGTGGCGAAGTGGATGATCCTATGCTGTCGAGAAAAGCCTCTAGCGAGTTTCATGGCGGCCCGTACCCTAAACCGACTCAGGTGGTCAGGTAGAGAATACCGAGGCGTTCGGGTGAACTATGGTTAAGGAACTCGGCAAAATGCCCCCGTAACTTCGGGAGAAGGGGGGCCATTCCTGGTGAGAACACTTGCTGTTCGAGCTGGGGGTGGCCGCAGAGACCAGCGAGAAGCGACTGTTTACTAAAAACACAGGTCCGTGCGAAGCCGTAAGGCGATGTATACGGACTGACGCCTGCCCGGTGCTGGAACGTTAAGGGGACCGGTTAGCTCCATTTCGGTGGGGCGAAGCTGAGAACTTAAGCGCCAGTAAACGGCGGTGGTAACTATAACCATCCTAAGGTAGCGAAATTCCTTGTCGGGTAAGTTCCGACCTGCACGAATGGCGTAACGACTTCTCGACTGTCTCAACCATAGGCCCGGTGAAATTGCACTACGAGTAAAGATGCTCGTTTCGCGCAGCAGGACGGAAAGACCCCGGGACCTTTACTACAGTTTGATATTGGTGTTCGGTTCGGCTTGTGTAGGATAGCTGGGAGACTGTGAAAGCCATACGCCAGTATGGTGGGAGTCGTCGTTGAAATACCAGTCTGGTCGTGCTGGATGTCTAACCTGGGTCCGTGATCCGGATCAGGGACAGTGTCTGATGGGTAGTTTAACTGGGGCGGTTGCCTCCTAAAGAGTAACGGAGGCGCCCAAAGGTTCCCTCAGCCTGGTTGGCAATCAGGTGTTGAGTGTAAGTGCACAAGGGAGCTTGACTGTGAGACCGACGGGTCGAGCAGGGACGAAAGTCGGGACTAGTGATCCGGCGGTGGCTTGTGGAAGCGCCGTCGCTCAACGGATAAAAGGTACCCCGGGGATAACAGGCTGATCTTCCCCAAGAGTCCATATCGACGGGATGGTTTGGCACCTCGATGTCGGCTCGTCGCATCCTGGGGCTGGAGTCGGTCCCAAGGGTTGGGCTGTTCGCCCATTAAAGCGGTACGCGAGCTGGGTTTAGAACGTCGTGAGACAGTTCGGTCCCTATCCGCTGTGCGCGTAGGAGTCTTGAGAAGGGCTGTCCCTAGTACGAGAGGACCGGGACGGACGAACCTCTGGTGTGCCAGTTGTTCTGCCAAGGGCATGGCTGGTTGGCTACGTTCGGGAGGGATAACCGCTGAAAGCATCTAAGCGGGAAGCCTGCTTCGAGATGAGGACTCCCACCCACTTGATGGGGTAAGGCTCCCAGTAGACGACTGGGTTGATAGGCCAGATATGGAAGCCCGGTAACGGGTGGAGTTGACTGGTACTAATAGGCCGAGGGCTTGTCCTCAGTTGCTCGCGTCCACTGTGTTGGTTCTGAAACCACGAACAGCCCCATGTGGCCACGCATGGTCTGGTTGTCAGTTTCATAGTGTTTCGGTGGTCATAGCGTGAGGGAAACGCCCGGTTACATTCCGAACCCGGAAGCTAAGCCTCACAGCGCCGATGGTACTGCAGGGGGGACCCTGTGGGAGAGTAGGACGCCGCCGAACAAATTTTGAAAAGGTCGGATCCTGAACTTCGGTTCGGGGTCCGGCCTTTTTACGTTGTGCTTAACGTGTCGTTCACGTTGCGCGCCGAGCATCCAGTACATGGGTACTGCTGCAATGCTCAGGGCCGCCGGCGTCGGAGTCGGTGACGAGGTCGTCGTACCGGCCTTCGGGAACGTCGAGGTCGCCGAGGCCGTGGCTCTGGCGGGTGCGCTCCCGGTGTTCGCCGACATAGATCCGGTGACCTACTGCCTTGACCCGTCCGCTGTGGAAGCGGCCGTAACTCCCCACACGGCTGCGGTCGTTGTCGTGCACCGCTTCGGTCGGCACGCCGACATCACACGGTTGCACGAGGTCGGACAGCGGCACGGGCTGCTCGTGCTGGAGCAGGGCGAGTCCGAGGCGCCGTACGACGAGATAGCGCAGCGCAGGGAGCGGGCCGCCTATCTGGACGCCAAGTTGAAGGGCGTGAGCACCCCGGACGGGGGCGACGGGCACACCTTCCAGCAGTACGTGGTGCGGGTGCCGGGCAATGGCCGGCCGGACCGCGATGCCTTCGCCCGGGCCCTGAGGGCCAGGGGAGTTGAATGCCGTGTTCCCGTGAAGACGCCCGTGCACCGGCTGCCCGAGTTCCGGCGCTGTGTGGCGCTGCCGGAGACCGAGCGGGCCGCGGACGAGACGCTGGCGTTGCCCGTGGACGCCTCGCTGACGAAGCGTGAGATGCAGCGGATCGTCTCTGCCTGCAACGCCCTTGGCGGACTGCTCCAGCCCGCCTTCTGAACGGGCACCGAACGAATTTGGGAACTCCGGCCTGTTCGGGGTAGTCTTTTCTTGTCGCCGCGAGGGAAACCTCAAAAGCGACAAGGCCCCTATAGCTCAGTCGGCAGAGCGTCTCCATGGTAAGGAGAAGGTCAACGGTTCGATTCCGTTTGGGGGCTCAGCAAAGAAGGCCTCGCCCTATCGGGCGGGGCCTTCTTCGTATGTCCGGAGGCCCGGGCGGGCCCGGGGGCCTCAGTCCATGTGAAGCCCCGGGACCCGCATCGCCAGAATCGCCATGTCGTCGGACGGGGCGTCGGACGCGAAGCGTTCCACGGCGCGCATGATGCGTGCCGCGACCGCGCCAGCCGTGAGGCCCGTGCAGGTGGTGAGGACGTCGGCGAGGCCGTCGTCGCCCAGCATGCGCGTACCTTCGCGGCGTTCGGTGACGCCGTCCGTGACGCAGAGGAGGACGTCACCGGGGTCGAGGGTGATCGTCTCCTCGTACAGCTCCAGGTCCTCGATGACGCCGAGCAGCGGCTGGGGTTCGGCCGCGGCCGCCACCGTGCCGTCCTGGCGCAGTCGCAGCGGGAGCGGGTGGCCGGCGCAGACCACCTTCAGTTCGGCGCTGCCGTCCTCCTGCGGCCGCAACTCGCCGTAGAGCAGCGTCAGGAAGCGGCTGCGGTCGCCCTCGTCGAGGATCGCGGAGTTCAGGCGTTCCAGGACCGCCGGGCCGGACAGGCCCTCGCGGGCCAGCAGGCGCAGCGCGTGCCTGGCCAGGCCTGTGACCGCCGCCGCGTTCGGGCCCGTACCGCAGACGTCGCCGATGGCGAAGCCGTAGGCGCCGTTGCCGATCGGGAAGAGGTCGTAGAAGTCGCCGCCGACCTCGTTCCCCTCGCCGGCCGCGCGGTAGATGACCTCGACCTCGACACCGTCGATGTGGGGCGTGCCGGGCGGCAGCAGGCTGCGCTGGAGGGCCTGGCTGATGGCCGTGCGCTCCGAGTACAGGCGGGCGTTGTCCAGGGCGAGTGCGGCCCGGCGGCTCAGGTCCTCGGCCAGTTCGAGGATCTCCTGCCGGAAGTGCTCGTCCGTGGGCTTGCCGAGGGTCAGCATGCCGATGACGCGGTTGCGGGCGACGAGCGGCAGGACGACCGTCTCGCCGCCGACGGCGGAGGCCGTCGCGAGCGTGGGGCCGATGCCCGAGGCGACCTGGCGGGTGGGGCCGCCGGCCAGGCCGAGGCTGCGCATCGAGGAGCGCAGGGCCGCCTGGTGGGCCACCTCACCGGGGGCGGTCCAGACACGGGCGCCGGGCGTCGGTACCGGGTCGGGCGGGGGCATCTTCGACAGCAACGACTTGATGCCGTCGATGAGTTCCTCGTCCTCGTGCAGGACGTACGAGAGGTACGGCTCGGAGGCCTGGTCGGCGATCGTGTAGACGGCGCACCAGGTGGCCAGGGTCGGGACCGTCATCTGGGCCATCAGCGCCAGGGTCTGGTCGCGGTCCAGGGTGCCGGCCAGCAGGTCGGAGGCCTCGACCAGGAAGCTCAGGGAGCCGCGGCGCAGCCGCTCCAGCTCGCCGAGGCGGGCCGACTCCACGGCCAGGGCGATCCGGTCGGCGGCGAACTGCAGGCGCAGCGCCTCCTCGTTGGAGTACCGGCCGGGCGCCTCGGCCGCCACGCCGAGGGAGCCCGTGAGGCGGCCCTCGACCTTCAGTGGGACGGTAACGACCGAGCGCATGCCGGTGCCGGACAGCAGCGGTACGGCGCCGGGTACGGCGTTGAGGTCGTCGTGGACGGCGGGCATGCGCGCGGAGCCGTAGCGGCCGGGGCCGGCCTCGACCGGGACGCGGGCGAAGCGCTGGCGGGCGGAGGGCAGGCCGGTGGAGGCGCGGACCTCCAGCTCGGTCTCGTCGTCGGTGGCGAGGAGCAGGAACGCGGAGTCGCCGTCGAGCATGTCGCGGGCCCGCTCAACGGTGCGCTGCAGCAGGCCGTCGAGGTCGTCCGGGGCGGGAGAGCCGATGAACACCTCGAAGGGGTCGGTGCTCTGGCCGTCGGAGCCGGCTGTCTGGTCGGTGGTGGGGACGCGCAAGGGTGTCTGCAGGACGGCGCGTTCGTGGTCCCGTACCAGGAGGCAGACGGTGGAGGGTTCGCCGCCGGTGTCGCGGACCCTGAGGTGGGAGGCGTAGACCGGGGCCACCCGGCCGTCGGCGCCGCGGACGCCGTAACTGCCTTCCCAGCGCGAGAGCTGGAGGGCCTCGGCGATGCCGGTGCCGGTGCCCGGGGTGTGCGGCCAGGCGGCGAGGTCGGTGAGGGGTTTGCCGATGACCTCGGCGGACGGGTAGCCGAACAGTTCCTCCGCGTCCTCGTTCCAGGCGCTGATGGAGCCCTTCCGGTCGATCTGGAGGACCGCGACGCGCACCCGGCCGTCGGCGAGCGGGAGGAGGTCGGCGGGCAGGGAGGGGCCGGCGGCGCGGGTGCCGACCGGGCGCTCGGGCAGGTCGAGATGGAACCAGACGTTCTTGTGGGTGGGGGTGTAGTCCACGCCCCAGCGGGCGGCCAGGGCCGCGCACAGTTGCAGGCCGCGGCCGCCCTCGCGGTCGGGGCTGCCCATGGAGGCCGGTGAGGCCTGGAGGGGGACTTCGCGTTCCGGGTAGCGGTCCGAGACCTCGATGCGCACGCCGTCCTCGGTGCGCAGGCACAGCACTTCCGCGTGGGTGCCCGCGTGTACCACCGCGTTGGTCACCAACTCGCTGGTGAGGACCACCGCGTCGTCGACGATGTCGGCGAAGCCCCAGCCCTGGAGCGTGTCTCGGACGAAGGACCGGGCGGTCGCGACCGATCGCCCGACGGGCTCGAAACTGGCGGCCGCGCGCGCGGTGATCACAGAACTCCTCGGCCGGTTGTCGACGTACAGGGCTGCATGGCCGGCCGGCTCGCGCCGCTGCTGCGGCATTCGCTTGCCCGTCGGCCGTGGCTCCGGGGAATGTCCCCCGGGGATCAGTCCGGTGGTCATGGTCTGCGGCCGCCCCTCCGATGCCCGCTCGTGCTCGTGCCACCGCCCAGGCCGGTCGGACCGGTGCGGCTGGACAGCCGCATGCAAGGTTACTTACCTTCGCCCTCCGAGCGGATGCCGGTCGCCGGTGTTTACGCCCCCAGGGTGTGCGGACGATGTGCGAAGCTGCCGAACTGTTATGGCCTGGTTCGGCCGGGGTGAAACACTGGGCAAGCTTCTGATGAAGGTCCGGTCATGCTGCGTGTGTTCCGTGTACAGCGGGCAGCAGCCTCTGGTGTGGCCGGATCTGGTCTGGCAGAAATACCGAGCAGTAACGAATACGCGGAAGTAACCGGTAAGCCGGGTGATCGGCATGCCGGGCCGACGCGGTGAGCACGGCAGTAATGGTCTACCCCTTCGGGAGGGACACAGTGGAGTCTGGCGCAGCGACGCGGGGCACGAAGACGCGCGCGAAGGGCGGACCGTCCCTGGGCAGGAACGGCGGTACCACCGCCGTGGATACGGCTGCCCTGAACCGGCTGCTGGCGGCCCTCGTGTCGATGCGCGACGGCAACTTCCGCAAGCGGCTCACGGTGTCCGGCGACGGCGTGATGTCGGAGATCGCTGCGGTCTTCAACGAGGTGGCCGACCGGAATCTGCACCTGACCGGTGAGCTGTCGCGGGTGCGGCGCATGGTCGGGCGTGAGGGAAAGCTCACGGAGCGGCTGGAGACAGGCGCCTGTGAGGGCTCGTGGGCGGCCGCCATCGACAACTCCAACGCGCTGGTCGACGATCTCGTCTGGCCCGTCTCGGAGGTCAGCCGGGTCCTGACGGCGGTCGCCGAGGGTGATCTCTCGCCGCGGATGGACCTGCGCACCCAGGCGCCCGACGGCACCGGGCATCCGCTGCGGGGCGAGTTCCTGAAGGTCGGCCGTACCGTCAACAATCTGGTCGACCAGCTGTCGACGTTCACGGACGAGGTCACGCGCGTGGCCAGCGAGGTCGGCACCGAGGGCAAGCTCGGCGGTCAGGCCCGAGTGCGCGGTATGTCCGGTTCGTGGAAGGACCTGACCGAGTCCGTCAACACGATGGCGAACCGGTTGACCGCCCAGGTGCGGGACATCGCCCTGGTGACGACGGCGGTGGCGCGGGGTGATCTGTCCCGCAAGGTCACGGTTCATGTCGCCGGCGAGATGCTGGAGCTGAAGAACACCGTCAACACGATGGTGGAGCAGCTGTCCTCCTTCTCCTCCGAGGTCACCCGGGTCGCCCGAGAGGTGGGCACCGAGGGCATCCTGGGCGGCCAGGCGCAGGTGCCCGGGGTGGCTGGCGTGTGGAAGGAGCTGACCGACTCCGTCAACACGATGGCGGGCAACCTGACGGCGCAGGTGCGGGGGATCTCACAGGTCACGACCGCGGTCGCGAACGGTGACCTGTCGCAGAAGGTGACGGTTCCGGCGCGTGGCGAGGTCGCGCAGCTCGCCGAGACGATCAACCAGATGACGGAGACGCTGCGGATCTTCGCGGACGAGGTCACGCGTGTGGCCAACGAGGTCGGTGGGGAGGGACGGCTCGGCGGGCAGGCGAACGTGCCGGGCGCGGCCGGTACCTGGAAGGACCTGACGGACTCCGTCAACACGGTGTTCCGGAACCTGACCACGCAGGTGCGGGACATCGCCGCGGTGACGACCGCCGTGGCCAGCGGTGACCTGTCGCAGAAGGTCACCGTGGACGTGGCCGGCGAGATGCTGGAGCTGAAGAACACCGTCAACGGCATGGTGGACCAGCTGTCGGCGTTCGGTGCCGAGGTGACCCGGGTCGCGCGGGAGATCGGCGTCGAGGGTGAACTGGGCGGCCAGGCGCAGGTGTCGGGTGCGGCCGGTACGTGGAAGGACCTGACGGACTCCGTCAACACCGCGTTCCGCAACCTGACCGGTCAGGTGCGCAACATCGCCCAGGTGACGACCGCGGTGGCCAACGGTGACCTCTCGCAGAAGGTCACCGTCGACGTCTCCGGCGAGATGCTTCAGCTGAAGAACACCGTGAACACGATGGTGGACCAGCTGTCGAGCTTTGCCGACCAGGTGACCCGCATGGCCCGGGACGTGGGTACGGAGGGCCGGCTGGGCGGTCAGGCCCGGGTGGACGGTGTCTCGGGCACCTGGAAGGAGTTGACGGACTCCGTCAACTTCATGGCCGGCAACCTCACCTCGCAGGTGCGCAACATCGCCCAGGTGACGACGGCGGTGGCCAACGGTGACCTCTCGCAGAAGATCGACGTCGACGCGCGCGGGGAGATCCTCGAGCTGAAGAACACCATCAACACGATGGTCGACCAGCTCTCCGCCTTCGCCGACCAGGTGACCCGGGTCGCCCGGGACGTGGGTACCGAGGGCCGGCTCGGCGGTCAGGCGCAGGTGCCGGGTGTGGCCGGTGTGTGGCGGGACCTCACCGACTCAGTGAACGGCATGGCCGGCAACCTCACCGCCCAGGTGCGCAACATCGCCCAGGTGGCCACCGCCGTGGCCCGTGGTGACCTCTCCCAGAAGATCACCGTGGACGCGCGCGGGGAGATTCTTGAGCTGAAGAACACCCTGAACACGATGGTCGACCAGCTGTCGTCGTTCGCCCAGGAGGTCACGCGGGTGGCCCGTGAGGTGGGCACGGAGGGCATCCTCGGCGGTCAGGCCGAGGTCCAGGGCGTCTCCGGCACCTGGAAGGACCTCACGCAGTCCGTCAACTTCATGGCGAACAACCTGACCATCCAGGTGCGCAACATCGCCGAGGTCACGACCGCGGTCGCCAAGGGCGACCTGTCCAAGAAGATCACTGTTGACGCGAAGGGCGAGATCCTTGAACTCGTCACGACGGTCAACACCATGGTTGACCAGCTGTCCAGTTTCGCCGAGCAGGTGCTCCGGGTGGCCCGTGAGGTGGGCACGGAAGGCATCCTGGGCGGCCAGGCGCACGTGCCGGGTGTCACGGGCATCTGGAAGGACCTGAGCAACAACGTCAACCTGATGGCCAACAACCTGACCATGCAGGTGCGGAACATCTCCCAGGTGGCGTCGGCGGTGGCCAACGGTGACCTGACGCGGCAGGTGACCATCGAGGCGAGCGGCGAGGTCGCGCAGCTCGCCGACACCATCAACACCATGGTGAAGACGCTGAGTTCGTTCGCCGACCAGGTCACCAAGGTGGCCCGCGAGGTGGGCACGGACGGCATCCTGGGCGGCCAGGCGCACGTACCGGGTGTGGCCGGTACGTGGAAGGACCTCACCGAGTCCGTGAACCAGATGGCGTCCAACCTGACCGGTCAGGTGCGCAACATCGCCATGGTCACCACGGCCATCGCCAAGGGTGACTTGACGAAGAAGATCGACATTGACGCCCGCGGCGAGATCCTTGAGTTGAAGACGACGATCAACACGATGGTTGATCAGCTGTCAAGCTTCGCCGAGGAGGTCACGCGTGTGGCCCGTGAGGTGGGCACCGAGGGACAGCTCGGCGGTCAGGCACGCGTGCGTGACGTCGACGGAACGTGGCGGGACCTCACCGAGTCGGTGAACGAGATGGCCGGGAACCTGACCCGGCAGGTGCGCGCCATCGCGCGCGTGGCGACCGCGGTGACCCGTGGCGACCTGAACCTGAAGATCGACGTCGACGCCTCCGGCGAGATCCAGGAACTCCAGGACTACATCAACAAGATGATCGCCAACCTGCGCGACACCACGATCGCCAACAAGGAGCAGGACTGGCTCAAGGGCAACCTCGCCCGCATCTCCGCGCTGATGCAGGGCCGCCGGGACCTCGAGGACGTGGCCTCGCTCATCATGAGCGAGCTGACCCCGGTCGTCTCCGCGCAGCACGGCGCGTTCTTCCTGACGATGCCGCTGATGGACGGTCAGGACCTCAGCGGCGACGCCGAGGACCGCTACGAGCTGCGGATGCTCGGCTCGTACGGCTACTCGATGGGCTCCATGCCGACGTCGTTCCGGCCCGGTGAGGCGCTGATCGGCACGGCCGCCCAGGAGAAGCGCACGATCCTGGTCGAGAACGCGCCGAGCGGCTATCTGAAGATCTCCTCCGGGCTCGGCGAAGCCCCGCCCGCGCAGGTGATCGTGCTGCCGGTGCTCTTCGAGGGCAAGGTGCTCGGTGTGATCGAGCTGGCGTCCTTCACGCCGTTCACGCAGATCCAGAAGGACTTCCTCAACCAGATCGCCGAGATGATCGCGACCAGCGTCAACACCATCTCGGTCAACACCAAGACCGAGCTGTTGCTGAAGCAGTCGCAGGAGCTGACCGAGCAACTCCGTGAGCGGTCGGCGGAGTTGGAGAACCGGCAGAAGGCGCTGCAGGCCTCCAACGCCGAACTGGAGGAGAAGGCCGAGCTGCTGGCCCGGCAGAACCGGGACATCGAGGTGAAGAACACCGAGATCGAGGAGGCCCGGCAGGTCCTGGAGGAGCGCGCCGAGCAACTCGCGGTGTCGATGCGCTACAAGAGCGAGTTCCTCGCCAACATGTCGCACGAGCTGCGTACGCCGCTCAACTCACTGCTGATCCTGGCCAAGCTGCTCGCCGACAACGCGGACGCCAACCTCACCCCGAAGCAGGTCGAGTTCGCGGAGACCATCCACGGCGCGGGCTCCGACCTGCTCCAGCTGATCAACGACATCCTCGACCTGTCGAAGGTCGAGGCGGGCAAGATGGACGTCTCCCCGACGCGTATCGCGCTCGTCCAGCTCGTGGACTATGTGGAGGCCACCTTCCGGCCGTTGACCGCGGAGAAGGGCCTGGACCTGTCCGTACGGGTCTCGCCGGAGCTGCCCGCCACCCTGCACACCGACGAGCAGCGGCTGCTGCAGGTGCTGCGGAACCTGCTGTCGAACGCGGTGAAGTTCACCGACTCGGGGTCGGTGGAGCTGGTGATCCGGCCCGCCGGTGCGGGTGTGCCGCAGGCGATCCGGGAGCAGCTGCTGGAGGCCGGCTCGCTCAGCGATCCGGACGCGCCGCTGATCGCGTTCTCGGTGACCGACACCGGCATCGGTATCGCGGCCAGCAAGATGCGGGTGATCTTCGAGGCGTTCAAGCAGGCGGACGGCACGACCAGCCGCAAGTACGGCGGCACCGGCCTCGGCCTGTCCATCTCCAGGGAGATCGCGCAGCTGCTCGGCGGTGAGATCCACGCGCAGAGCGAACCGGGCCGTGGCTCGACGTTCACGCTGTACCTGCCGCTGCACCCGAGTGAACTCCCGCCGCAGGGCTACCAGCAGTCCGTGACCCCGCTGGAGGCCGGCGAGCTGGTCGCCTCCGAGGCCCGGCTGTCCTCGGAGCTGACCGCCGTGGAGATCGAGACGCCGGCGGAGGTGAAGTCGTACCAGGAGACGCAGAACGGCGCCGCCGCGCTCTTCCGGCGCCGCCGCCGGAGCCTGCCGCCGTCCGAGCTGCGGCCCGAGCAGTGGGCGACGGTCGCCGAGCAGGAGAGCACACCGCAGTCGGCCCGTGCGGTGCGGTTCGGCGGCGAGAAGGTGCTCATCGTCGACGACGACATCCGCAACGTGTTCGCGCTCACCAGCGTCCTGGAACAGCACGGGCTGTCGGTGCTGTACGCCGAGAACGGCCGCGAGGGCATCGAGGTGCTGGAGCAGCACGACGACGTGGCGGTGGTGCTGATGGACATCATGATGCCCGAGATGGACGGGTATGCCACGACCACGGCGATCCGCAGGATGCCGCAGTTCGCCGGACTTCCGATCATCGCGCTGACCGCGAAGGCGATGAAGGGCGACCGGGAGAAGGCGATCGAGTCGGGTGCCTCCGACTATGTGACGAAGCCGGTCGACCCCGATCATCTGCTGGCTGTCATGCGGCAGTGGATGCGTGCGGAGTGACAGGATGACCGGGGCGGATGTGAACGCTGCGGGAACCCTGGGTGTGCACTCGGAGTTGTCTGAGGAAGGGGCTGGGGACGTGTGGGAATCCCGGATTCCGGGAACTTTCCGGTCTCTCGCCGCGTTTCCGTTGCGTGCACAGTGACATCGCGGTGACAGGGTGTGGCGACAGGCGGGGTGCGGCTACGATGACCGGCACAAGGACGGGCGGCGAAACGGAGTCGTCCCCTGGGGCGGCGCCCGGTGTACCGCCGGGGCGAGGAGGGCGGGCCATGGTGCAGAAGGCCAAGATCCTCCTGGTCGATGACCGGCCGGAGAATCTGCTGGCGCTGGAGGCCATCCTCTCTGCGCTCGATCAGACGCTGGTGCGGGCATCGAGCGGGGAGGAAGCGCTCAAAGCACTGCTCACGGACGATTTCGCGGTCATTCTGCTGGATGTCCAGATGCCGGGCATGGACGGTTTCGAGACCGCCGCGCACATCAAGCGGCGGGAGCGGACCCGGGACATCCCGATCATCTTCCTCACCGCGATCAACCACGGTCCCCACCACACCTTCCGGGGCTATGCGGCGGGCGCGGTCGACTACATCTCCAAGCCGTTCGACCCGTGGGTGCTGCGCGCGAAGGTGTCCGTCTTCGTCGAGCTGTACATGAAGAACTGCCAGCTGCGGGAGCAGGCGGCGCTGCTGCGGCTCCAGTTGGAGGGCGGCGGCAAGGGTGCGGTCGGCGGCAAGGAGTCGGCCGGGCTGCTCGCCGAGCTGTCCGCGCGGCTCGCGGCCGTCGAGGAGCAGGCGGAGGCGCTGTCCAAGCAGCTGGACGACGAGTCCGCGGACGCCGCCGCGGTGGCCACCGCCGCACATCTGGAACGCAAACTCACCGGGTTGCGCCGCGCGCTCGACGCCCTGGAGCCCGGCGCGGGCAGCGGCACCGCCTCGGTGCCTTCGCAGAACTGACGCCCGCCGGGAGCGGAGTTGCCCATGAGCGTGCGTCAGCTCCGCGCCCCGGCAAGGGCGACACGAACGGGTGAAGCAGTGGGCACACGTGTCCGCTGTCGTCTCCCCCGGTAACCTCACACCCATGGCCTCACGTCCCACCGCAGCCAAGAAGCAGCCCGCGAAGAAGGCGGCCGCTCCCTCGAAGGCTCCGGCGAAGAAGGCCGCCGCGAAGAAAGCCCCGGCGAAGAAGGCGGCGGCCAAGAAGGCCCCCGCGAAGAAGGCCGCGCCCCCGAAGCCGGCACCGAATCCCACGGGGGGCGTGTACCGGCTCGTGCGCGCCCTCTGGCTCGGTCTCGCGCACGCCGTCGGCGCCGTCTTCCGGGGCATAGGGCAGGGCGCGAAGAACCTCGACCCGGCCCACCGCAAGGACGGCGTCGCGCTGTTGCTCTTCGGTATCGCGCTGATCGTCGCCGCCGGTACGTGGGCCGATCTGCGCGGTCCCGTCGGCGACCTGGTGGAGATCCTGGTCACCGGCGCCTTCGGCCGGCTCGACCTGCTGGTGCCGATACTGCTCGCGGTGATCGCCGTACGGTTCATCCGGCACCCGGAGAAGCCGGAGGCCAACGGCCGGATCGTGATCGGCCTGTCCGCGCTCGTCATCGGCGTCCTCGGCCAGGTCCACATCGCCTGCGGATCACCCGCCCGCAGCGACGGCATGCAGGCCATAAGGGACGCCGGCGGCCTCATCGGCTGGGCGGCGGCGACCCCGCTGACGTACACCATGAGCGAGGTGCTCGCCGTACCGCTGCTGGTGCTGCTGACGATCTTCGGGCTGCTGGTGGTGACGGCAACCCCGGTCAACGCCATCCCGCAGCGGCTGCGCGCGCTCGGCGTGCGCCTGGGCCTGCTGCCTGACCCGGAGGAGTACGAGCCCTCCGAGGACGACGCGCGCTACGACGAGCAGTGGCGCGAGGCGCTGCCCGCGCGCCCCCGTAAGCGCCGGAGCGCCCCGCAGGCGTACGACCCCGACAACGCCGAGGAGGAGGCCCTCTCGCAGCGCCGCGGCCGCCCCAGGCGCTCCGCTGTGCCCCAGCCCGATCTGCAACGCCAGATGGACGCGGTGGACGTCGCGGCGGCCGCCGCTGCCGCCCTCGACGGTGCCGTCCTGCACGGCATGCCGCCGTCCCCGCTGGTCGCCGACCTCACTCAGGGGGTGAGCGTGGGCGACCGCGAGGAGACCACACCGGTACCCGCGCCGTCGCCGGAACCCAAGCCGGCGCCGGTTCCGGCGCCGGCCGCGCGCCCCAAGCAGGAGAGGCTCAAGGTCGCGAGCGTCCCCGACCTCACGAAGGCGGCCCCCGAACAGCCCCGTGACCTGCCCCCGCGCGCGGAGCAGCTCCAGCTCTCCGGGGACATCACCTACGCGCTGCCGTCGCTCGACCTCCTCACGCGCGGCGGCCCCGGCAAGGCGCGCAGCGAGGCGAACGACGCGATCGTCGACGCCCTGCGCAACGTCTTCTCCGAGTTCAAGGTGGACGCCGACGTCACCGGGTTCACCCGCGGCCCGACCGTCACCCGGTACGAGGTCCAGCTCGGCCCCGCCGTGAAGGTGGAACGGATCACCGCGCTGACCAAGAACATCGCGTACGCCGTGGCCAGCCCGGACGTGCGGATCATCAGCCCGATCCCGGGCAAGTCCGCGGTCGGCATCGAGATCCCGAACACCGACCGGGAGATGGTCAACCTCGGCGACGTGCTGCGCCTCGCGGACGCCTCCGAGGACGACCACCCCATGCTGGTGGCGCTCGGCAAGGACGTCGAGGGCGGCTACGTCACGGCCAACCTCGCGAAGATGCCGCACATCCTCGTTGCCGGAGCCACCGGTTCCGGCAAGTCGTCGTGCATCAACTGCCTGATCACGTCGATCATGGTCCGCGCGACCCCCGAGGACGTCCGCATGGTCCTGGTCGACCCCAAGCGCGTCGAGCTGACCGCCTACGAGGGCATCCCGCACCTGGTCACACCGATCATCACCAACCCCAAGCGGGCCGCCGAGGCGCTCCAGTGGGTCGTACGCGAGATGGACCTGCGCTACGACGACCTGGCGGCCTTCGGCTACCGGCACATCGACGACTTCAACGAGGCCATCCGCGAGGGGAAGGTGAAGCTGCCGGAGGGCAGCGAGCGGGAACTCCAGCCGTACCCGTACCTGCTGGTGATCGTGGACGAGCTGGCCGACCTGATGATGGTCGCGCCACGGGACGTCGAGGACGCGATCGTGCGCATCACGCAGCTCGCGCGCGCGGCCGGCATCCACCTGGTGCTCGCCACCCAGCGCCCGTCGGTCGACGTGGTCACCGGTCTGATCAAGGCCAACGTGCCCTCCCGGCTGGCCTTCGCGACCTCCTCGCTCGCCGACTCCCGGGTCATCCTCGACCAGCCCGGCGCCGAGAAGCTGATCGGCAAGGGCGACGGCCTGTTCCTGCCGATGGGCGCGAACAAGCCGACCCGTATGCAGGGCGCGTTCGTGACCGAGGACGAGGTCGCGGCCGTGGTGCAGCACTGCAAGGACCAGATGGCGCCCGTCTTCCGGGACGACGTCACCGTGGGCAGCAAGCAGAAGAAGGAGATCGACGAGGACATCGGCGACGACCTCGACCTGCTGTGCCAGGCGGCCGAGCTGGTGGTCTCCACCCAGTTCGGGTCGACGTCCATGCTCCAGCGCAAGCTGCGCGTCGGCTTCGCCAAGGCCGGGCGGCTCATGGACCTGATGGAGTCCCGGAACATCGTCGGGCCCAGCGAGGGTTCCAAGGCGCGTGACGTTCTTGTGAAGCCTGACGAGCTGGACGGAGTGCTCGCGCTGATTCGCGGGGAGGCTGACGGATAGGGCAACGGGCCGCCCGGCGTGTCGGGTTTACGCCGGGTGGATGCACGGCCGTGATCCACCCGTTAGAGATCGGCGGGCAACCGTTTCCCTTTGTCGCACGTCAAGTTGAGCGAGAGGACAGGTTCGGGGCTCACTGTGGGCTTTCGGGCCTGGCCCGCCGTTGGGATGAGCGGCCGTTCCGATGGCGTACAAATAGCACCGCCCGGTCGCCCCACCCTTTCACACCCCCCTAGACTGAACTTCCAGCACAGGTGGCTCACACGCTCGAAAGGCGCCCCCGTGTCCATCGGCAACTCCCCTGAAGACGAGCGTCCGTTCCAAGACGTGTCCGAGGAAACAGGTCCCTCTGTGGGGCGCGCCCTGATGCAGGCGCGTATCGCGGCCGGGCTCACCGTCGACGACGTCAGCAGCGCCACTCGTGTCCGTATCGCCATCGTGCACGCCATCGAGGCGGACGACTTCGCGCCCTGCGGCGGCGACGTGTACGCCCGTGGGCACATCCGCACGCTGGCCAGGGCCGTACACCTCGACCCCGCACCGCTGATCGCGCAGTACGACGCCGCGCACGGCGGGCGGCCCGCTCCCACCCCGGCGGCGCCCCTGTTCGAGGCGGAACGTATCCGCCCCGAGCGGCGTGGGCCCAACTGGACCGCGGCCATGGTCGCCGCGATCGTCGCCGTCGTCGGCTTCGTCGGGTTCACCGCCTTCAAGGGCGGCGACAGCGGGAACGACGCCAAGTCGCAGGTGGCCGACGGCGCCCCCACGGCCAGCCCCAGCAAGGCCGCCTCGCCCACGCCCAAGAAGGACAAGCCCGCCGCACCGACGTCCGAGGCGTCCGACAGCGCCATCGCGGCGGCCCCGCAGGACAAGGTGACCGTCCAGGTCAGCGCGGCGGGCGGGCGCAGCTGGATCTCCGCCAAGGACCACAACGGCCGGATGCTCTTCGACGGGCTGCTGAAGCAGGGCGAGTCCAAGACCTTCCAGGACAGCTCCAAGATCAACCTGATCCTCGGTGACGCCGGCGCGATCCAGCTGTACGTCAATGGCAAGAAGATCGAGGACAACTTCCAGAAGGGCGCTGTGGAGCGCCTCACGTACACGAAGGGCGACCCCGAGGCCGGATGACGGGCCCTTGGGGGAGCGGATGTGAAGGGGTTGGCCAAGATCGGCCAACCCCTTCGACGTGGGGTGTCGGACGGACGAAGTAGTCTTGAGCCCATGCCTGAACGCCGTACCGTCGCACTCGTCACTCTCGGCTGCGCCCGTAACGAGGTGGACTCGGAGGAGCTCGCAGGCCGTTTGGAGGCGGACGGCTGGCAGCTCGTCGAGGACGCCGCGGACGCCGATGTCGCCGTGGTCAACACCTGTGGCTTCGTCGAAGCCGCCAAGAAGGACTCCGTCGACGCCCTTCTGGAGGCCAACGACCTCAAGGATCACGGCAGAACCCAGGCCGTCGTGGCGGTGGGCTGCATGGCCGAGAGGTACGGCAAGGAGCTGGCCGAGGCGCTGCCCGAGGCCGACGGCGTGCTCGGCTTCGACGACTACGCCGACATCTCCGACCGCCTGCAGACCATCCTGTCCGGCGGCATCCACGCCGCCCACACCCCGCGCGACCGCCGCAAGCTGCTGCCGATCAGCCCGGCCGAGCGCCAGGAGTCGGCCGCTTCCGTCGCGCTGCCCGGTCACGGCCCGTCCGACCTCCCCGAGGGAGTCGCGCCCGTTTCCGGCCCCCGCGCGCCCCTGCGCCGCCGCCTGGACGGCGCCCCGGTCGCCTCGGTCAAGCTCGCCTCCGGCTGCGACCGGCGCTGCTCCTTCTGCGCCATCCCGTCCTTCCGCGGCTCCTTCATCTCGCGCCGCCCGAGCGACGTGCTGAACGAGACGCGGTGGCTGGCCGAGCAGGGCGTGAAGGAGATCATGCTGGTCTCCGAGAACAACACCTCCTACGGCAAGGACCTGGGCGACATCCGTCTGCTGGAGTCCCTGCTGCCGGAGCTGGCCGAGGTCGACGGCATCGAGCGCGTGCGGGTGAGCTACCTGCAGCCGGCCGAGATGCGCCCGGGCCTGATCGACGTACTGACGTCGACCCCGAAGGTCGCCCCCTACTTCGACCTGTCCTTCCAGCACTCCGCGCCCGACGTGCTGCGCGCCATGCGCCGCTTCGGTGACACCGACCGCTTCCTGGAGCTGCTGGACACCATCCGCAGCAAGGCCCCCGAGGCCGGCGTGCGCTCCAACTTCATCGTCGGCTTCCCCGGCGAGAGCGAGTCGGACCTGGCCGAGCTGGAGCGCTTCCTGAACGGCGCCCGCCTGGACGCCATCGGTGTCTTCGGCTACTCCGACGAGGAGGGCACGGAGGCGGCCACGTACGACAACAAGCTCGACGAGGACGTCGTCGCCGAGCGCCTGGCCCACATCTCCCGGCTCGCCGAGGACCTCGTCTCCCAGCGCTCCGAGGAGCGCGTCGGGCAGACCGTGCACGTCCTCGTGGAGTCCGTGGACGAGGAGGAGGGCGTGTACGGCCGTGCCGCGCACCAGGCGCCGGAGACGGACGGCCAGGTGCTGCTCACGAGCGGCGAGGGCCTGAGCGTCGGACGTATGGTCGAGGCGAAGGTGGTCGGTACGGAAGGTGTCGACCTGGTCGCCGAGCCGCTGACCGGCTCGCTCGCGTGTAGTGAGGAGGCGGGCAGATGACCGGAGTCCCGGCATCCGCCGCGGGCGGCTCCTCCGGCGCGCAGGGCGCGCGGGGTTCCGCCGCCGCTGCCGACGGCGCTGCGTCCGAGGTCTCCGGTACTGCTTCCGGCTCCGCCGGCGAAGGCGGGAAGTCCCCGCGTGGCGCGAAGATCGCGGCCGCGGCCGTCAACCAGGCCAGCGTGTGGAACGTCGCCAATCTGCTGACGATGCTCCGGCTGGTGCTGGTACCCGGATTCGTGGCACTGATGCTGGCAGGCGGCGGCTACGACCCGGCCTGGCGCTCACTGGCCTGGGCGGCCTTCGCCGTCGCCATGATCACCGACCTGTTCGACGGGCATCTGGCGCGCACCTACAACCTGGTCACCGACTTCGGGAAGATCGCCGACCCCATTGCCGACAAGGCGATCATGGGTGCGGCGCTCATCTGTCTGTCCGCCCTGGGCGATCTGCCGTGGTGGGTCACGGCCGTGATCCTCGGCCGGGAACTCGGCATCACGCTGATGCGTTTTCTGGTCATTCGCTACGGCGTGATCCCCGCGAGCCGGGGCGGCAAGCTCAAGACGCTCACCCAGGGCGTGGCCGTCGGGATGTACGTCCTGGCACTGACGGGGTGGCTGGCCACCCTGAGGTTCTGGGTGATGGCTGTGGCGGTCGTCCTCACCGTCGTCACCGGTCTCGACTACGTGAGACAAGCCATTGTGCTGCGCCGGCGGGGAATCGCCGAGCGCGCGGCAGCGTTGGAGGAGAAGGAAGCGTGAGTTCCCCGGCCACCGAACTGGTGCGACTACTGACCGTGAGGGGCGAGAGCCTCGCCGTCGCGGAGTCGCTCACCGGTGGTCTCGTCGCGGCGGAGATCACGGCCGTCCCCGGGGCGTCCAAGGTCTTCCGGGGTTCGGTCACCGCCTACGCCACCGAGCTGAAGCACGAGCTGCTGGCGGTCGACGCCACCCTGCTGGCGGCGGAGGGTGCGGTGGATCCGCAGGTCGCGGCCCAGATGGCGGCCGGGGTGCGCAAGGCCCTGGGAGCCGACTGGGGGATTGCGACGACCGGTGTCGCCGGGCCCGAACCGCAGGACGGCAAGCCCGTCGGGACGGTCTTCGTGGCCGTCGACGGGCCGCTCACCTCCAGCTCCGGTTCTGCCGGTGGCGGAAAAGTCGCGGCGCTGCGGTTGAACGGCGACCGTGCGGAAATTCGTATGGAGAGTGTACGGAGCGTACTCGCACTGCTCCTGAGGGAGCTTGCGGGCGAACAGACCGGGAATGAGCGGGCACAGGATACGGAACGGAACGGGGGGTTTTGATGTTTGCAGCCCTGAGTGAACACGACATCGCTCCCCGCACGGCCGCGGCGCGAGGCGGTACGGTGGGGCGAGAAGGATGCGGCTACGCGGTCCGAGGAGGGAGCCACCGATGATTCTGCTCCGTCGCCTGCTTGGTGACGTGCTGCGTCGGCAGCGCCAACGCCAGGGCCGTACTCTGCGCGAAGTCTCCTCGTCCGCCCGAGTCTCACTCGGCTATCTCTCCGAGGTGGAGCGGGGGCAGAAGGAGGCTTCCTCCGAGCTGCTCTCCGCCATCTGCGACGCGCTGGACGTACGGATGTCGGAACTGATGCGAGAGGTGAGCGACGAACTCGCGCTCGCCGAGCTGGCCCAGTCCGCCACGGCCACCGAGTCCGTGCCCACGCCGGTCCGTCCGGTGCTGGGTTCCGTGTCGGTGGCCGGTGTGCCGCCGGAACGGGTGACCATCAAGGCGCCCGCCGGTGCGGTGGACGTGGTCGCTGCGTGACGTCCGCGTACGCGGCTTAGCGACCCCGAACGTGTGAAGCCCCGGCCGGGCTTGTCCAGGGAGACCTGGGGAAGCCCGGCCGGGGCTTTCGTTTGCTCCGGGCGTGTGATCTATGTCTCTTTTGCCTCCATTTGCTGGTATTCGACGGGGCGGTCATCGTGGAGGGACGTGCCGGCGCCGAACCACCGGAGGAAACCGGATGTACGTCGTGAAGAGTCCGTTGCCCGATCACGATCTGAAGACCGTGTCCGAGGCGCTGCACGGCGCCCTCGTCGACCTGGTGGACCTCTCGCTGGTCGCCAAGCAGATCCACTGGAACGTCGTCGGACCCCGCTTCCGGTCCATCCACCTCCAGCTCGACGAGGTCGTCGACTCCGCCCGAACGCACTCCGACACGGTGGCCGAGCGGGCGTCCGCCCTCGGGGTCCCACCCGACGGGCGCGCTGCCACGGTGGCCTCCGGCAGCGGCATCGGGACCGCCCCGGCCGGCTGGGTCAAGGACACGGACGCGGTCCGGACGATGGTCGACGCCCTCGGCGCGGTGATCACCCGGATGCGGGAGCGGGTCGAGGCGACCGGGGAGGCCGATCCGGTGTCGCAGGACATCTTCATCGGGATCACCGCGGACCTGGAGAAGCATCACTGGATGTTCCAGGCGGAGAACGCGTGAGCGTGCCGGAGTGCCCGGTGGTGCATCGGTGAGCCCTCGGTGCGCCTCCCCTGCGGGTCACGAGGCGTTCTAGCTTCCCGCTGGAGGTGGCGGCCATGGTGGGGCGGATACTGCGCTGGGGGGCCGTTCTCGTGCTGGGGGCGGTGTGGTGGTGGGCGGTGCTGCGGATCACCGTGGGGTCGGGCGCCGGGTTGCTCGAAGGGGCCGTCGCGGTCAGCGGGTGGGGGCTGAGCGTGCTCCCTGTGCACTGTGTGCCCAAGAGACGGGCGGTAGGGGCTGTGGAAACGGGGCGGTGGGCGGCTGCCTGGCGGGCGGGGGACGCTACCAGGGCATCGCCACACCCCCGTTCGGGCGCAGGATCTGACCCGTCGTGAACGCCGACGCGTCCGACGCCAGGTACAGCACCGTGTGTGCGACGTCGTCCGGTTCACCGACCCGGCCCAGCGGGGACATCCGGGCCATCAGGGACTCGGTGTGCGCCTGCGCCGCCCGGTCGTGACGGTCGGTCATGGGGGTCCGGATCCAGCCCGGTGCGACCGCGTTGACCCGGATGCCGTGCCGGCCGACCTCGGAGGCCAGCGTCTTCGTCAGCTGGACCACGGCCGCCTTCGATGCGCCGTAGCAGAGCAGCCCGGGGCCGCCGGTGTCGACCGCGCCGGAGGCCATGGTGACGATGCTGCCCCGGGTGTCGTGGGCGAGCATCAGCCGGGCCGCCTCCTGGCAGGCGTACAGCACGCCCTTGAAATTGACGTTCAGGACCCGGTCCAGGTCCTCGTCCCGGGTCTCCAGGACCGGGCTGCTGTGCATGATCCCGGCGATCGCGGCCATGACGTCCAGGCGCCCGCAGGAACGGACGGCCTCCGCGAGGGCGGTCCGGTCGGTGACGTCGACGGCGTGCGTACGGGCCGTGCCGCCGCGGTCCTCGATCAGCTTGGCGGTGCCGTGCAGGCCGTCCGCGTCCAGGTCGGCGCAGTGCACCGTGGCTCCCGCCGCCGCTAGCAGGACGGCGGACGCCCGGCCGATGCCGCCGGCGGCTCCGGTGACGAACGCGGTGCGTCCGGTGAGGTCGTACGCCTTGAGGGGCATACAGGGACGGTACGAGCGTTTCTGACGGTCCGTCAATTAGTTGGACGGGGATAGCGGTTACGCCACTGCTGTGCCGTTCCCGGTGCCGGTGCGGGACCCGTCTGGCAGGACGGGCACCAGTAGGTGGGGCGTTCCTGGGATCCGTCGCCCTGGTCGGCCACCCGGACCGGCGTGCGGCAGCGCAGGCAGGGGCGGGGTGCGCGGGCGTACACGAACAGGTCCTGCCGGTGCAGGCCCGTGGTCTGGCGGACCGGGCGGTCGCGGTTGGCCTCCAGGAGCTTCTTGGCGAGGGCGGGCAGCTTGGCGGCGCGGTCCGCGGGCAGGGCGCCGACCGGCAGCCAGGGCGTCACGCCGAGGAGGAAGCACAGCTCGCTCTTGTAGACGTTGCCGATGCCGGCGAGATTGCGCTGGTCGAGCAGGGCCTCGCCGAGGGGGCGGGCGGGGTCCGTGAGGAGGTTGGCGAGGGCACGCTCGGGGTCCCAGTCCGGGCCGAGCAGGTCGGGGCCGAGATGGCCGACGACGCGCTCCTCCTCGCCGGTGCGCAGGAACTCCAGCACTTGGAGGCGGTAGCCGACGGCCGTGCGATCGGCGGTGCCGAGGATCGCCCGGATCTGGTGCGCCGGGCCGCCCCGCCAGCGCTCGCCCGTGCCGTACACCTTCCAGGCGCCCTCCATGCGCAGATGCGTGTGCAGGGTCAGATCGCCCTCGAAGCGGGTGAGCAGGTGTTTGCCGCGCGGGGTCGTGCTCAGGACCGTACGACCCGTGAGGTCGACCGTCGCGTACTTCGGCACCCGGAAGTCGCTGCGGGTCAGCACCTTGCCCGCGAGGGCCTCGTGCAGCCGCTTCGCGGCCTGCCAGACCGTGTCACCTTCGGGCATGCGTCAAGGGTGCCACGGTGGGGTGACGCAGGACGGCCGTGCCCGGGGCCGCTGCGCTCAGGCTCTCAGGCGCAGACCGCGCGGGGTCGCGATGAAGCCCGCTGCCTCCAGAAGCGTGCCCAGGGGGGCGGTCAGGGCCTGGGCGCCGTTGATCCGCTCCACCGTGACCGTGCCGAGCGAGCCCGCGCGGGCGGCCGCGGCCAGCGCCTCCGCAGCCGTACGCAGGCGTGGATCGTCGGTCGCGGCGGTGTCCGGGGCGGAGGGCCAGGCCAGCAGCGTCTTGCCGCCGCGCTCCATGTACAGCGTCAGCTCGCCCTCCACCAGCACGACCAGGGAGCCCGCCTTGCGGCCCGGCTTGTGCCCGGCTCCGTTCGGCGGCTCGGGCCAGGGGAGTGCCGCGCCGTAGGCGTTGGCGGGGTCGGCCGCGGCGAGGACCACGGCGCGCGGGTCGGGGGACGACGAGCGCGTGAGGCGGTCGCCGAAGGCGCGGCTCGCCGGTGAGCCGTAGGGGGAGGCCCGTCCGCCGCCCCGGGGGCCGCCGTAGCCGGGGGAGGCGAAGGGATCGGTGGGAGCGAGGTCGCGGGGGGAGACGTACTCGTCGGCGCGACGGTTCTGCGGTGGCCAGGTGAAGTCGCCGGGCGTGGCCGGGTGGTCCTCCGGTGGCCAGGTGAAGTCGCCGTCGAGGCCCGGGTGGGCGAGTCCGGCGTCGGCCTGGTCGAAGGCGTTCGGGGTGGTGTGGCCGCCGTCGAGGAAGAGCGGGCTGCCACCGCCGAAGCCGTCCGGGACGCCCGGGGCGGGCAGGCCCTCGCCGCGTTCGCGGGCGTTGGACACCGCGCGCAGGCGGTCGACCGCGCCGTCCATCGCGAACTGGGCGGCGCCCAGGCCCTCGACCACGTAGCCGCGCCTGGCCTGGCCGCTGTCCTCGAACGCCGACAGCACCCGGTACACCGCCGAGAAGCCGCCCTCGACGCCCTCGGCGGCGACCGCCCCCCGGGTGACCACGCCGTGCCGGTCGAGGAGGACGCGCGCACGCGCGTGGGCGCGCACGGTGGCGTCCGGCTCGGGCGCGGGGAGCAGGGACCAGCGGCCGGCCACCGTCGGCGGGCCCGTGCGGGAGGCGGGGCGGGCAGCGGCCGTCAGGGAGCCGTAGCGGCCGCGCGGGACGGCGCGTTTGGCGCGATGGGCCGTCGAGCCCGCCGTGCGGCCCGAGCCCAGCAGGGAGCGCATGGGAGCGAGGGTGTCGTTGGTGAGCCGTCCCGTCCACGCCAGGTCCCACAGGGTGTCGGCCAGTTGGGGATCGGTGGCGTCGGGGTGGGTGGTGGCACGGACCTGGTCGGCGATCTGGCGGAAGAACAGGCCGTAGCCGCCGGAGAGGGCGTCCAGGACGGACTGGTGGAGCGCGGTCAACTCCAGGGGATGCGGCGGTGGCAGAAGCAGCGGGGCCGCGTCCGCCACGTACAGGGAGACCCAGCCGTCCTTGCCGGGCAGGGCGCCCGCTCCCGCCCACACCACCTCGCCCGCGGCGGTGAGTTCGTCGAGCATCGACGGCGTGTAGTTCGCCACGCGGGAGGGCAGGACCAGCTTCTCCAGCGCGGAGGCCGGTACCGACGCGCCCTGCAACTGCTCGACGGCGCGAACCAGTCCGTCGATGCCTCGCAGTCCGTGGCCCTTGCCGATGTGCTGCCACTGCGGCAGGAACTGGGCCAGGGCGGCCGGCGACACCGGTTCCAGCTCGTGCCGCAGCGCGGCCAGGGAACGGCGGCGCAACCGGCGCAGTACGGCCGCGTCGCACCACTCCTGGCCGATGCCCGCTGGGTGGAACTCACCCTGTACGACACGGCCGTTCGCGGCCAGCCGCTGCAGGGCGCCCTCGGTGACCGCCACGCCCAGGCCGAAACGGGCCGCCGCGGTGGCCGACGTGAAGGGGCCGTGGGTCCGGGCGTAGCGCGCGAGGAGGTCGCCGAGCGGATCCTTCACCGGCTCGGTGAACGCCTCGGGGACACCGACCGGCAGTGCCGTGCCGAGCGCGTCGCGCAGCCGGCCCGCGTCCTCGACGGCCGCCCAGTGGTCCTGTCCTGCGATCCGGACCTTGATGGCCCGGCGGGCGGCGGCCAGTTCCCGTGCCCACGGGGGCTCGGCGCCCCGCTCGGCCAGCTCGGCGTCGGTCAGCGGGCCGAGCAGGCGCAGCACGTCGGCCACGCCCTCGACGTCCTTGACGCGCCGGTCCTCCGTCAGCCACTGCAGCTCGCGTTCCAGCTCGGTCAGCACGTCCGCGTCGAGCAGCTCGCGCAGCTCCGCCTGGCCCAGCAGCTCGGCCAGCAGCCGGGAGTCCAGGGACAGCGCGGCGGCGCGGCGCTCGGCGAGCGGGGAGTCGCCCTCGTACAGGAACTGGGCGACGTACCCGAAGAGGAGGGAGCGGGCGAAGGGGGACGGCTCCGGGGTGGTGACCTCGACCAGGCGGACCTTGCGGGACTCGATGTCGCCCATCAGCTCCACGAGGCCGGGGACGTCGAAGACGTCCTGGAGACACTCGCGGACCGCTTCCAGGATGATCGGGAACGAGCCGAACTCGCTCGCCACCTGCAGCAGTTGGGCCGCCCGCTGGCGCTGCTGCCACAGGGGCGTGCGCTTGCCCGGGTTGCGGCGCGGGAGCAGCAGCGCGCGGGCGGCGCATTCGCGGAACCGGGCGGCGAACAGGGCGGAGCTGCCGACCTGGTCGGTGACGATCTGGTCGACCTCGCCCTTGTCGAAGGCGACGTCCGCCGCGCCCACCGGCGCCTGCTCGCTGTCGTACTCGGTGCCGGCCTTCATGGGCTCCTGGTCGAGCAGGTCCAGGCCCATCAGGTCGGCGTCGGGCAGGCGCAGCACGATGCCGTCGTCGGCGTGCATGACCTGCGCGTCCATGCCGTACCGCTCGGAGAGGCGGGCGCCGAGTGCGAGGGCCCAAGGGGCGTGGACCTGGGCGCCGAAGGGGGAGTGGACGACGACCCGCCAGTCGCCCAGCTCGTCGCGGAAGCGCTCGACCACGATCGTGCGGTCGTCCGGGACATGGCCGCAGGCCTCGCGCTGCTCGTCCAGGTAGGACAGCACGTTGTCCGCCGCCCATGTGTCCAGGCCCGCGGCGAGCAGCCGCAGCCGGGCGTCGTCCTTGGGCAGCGAGCCGACCTCGCGCTGGAACGCGCCCACCGCGCGCCCCAGTTCGAGCGGGCGGCCCAGCTGGTCGCCCTTCCAGAACGGCAGCCGGCCCGGCACGCCCGGCGCGGGGGAGACCAGAACGCGGTCGCGGGTGATGTCCTCGATGCGCCAGGAACTCGTGCCCAGCGTGAATACGTCCCCCACCCGGGACTCGTAGACCATCTCCTCGTCCAGCTCGCCGACCCGGCCGCCGCCCTTCTTGGGGTCGGAACCGGCGAGGAAGACCCCGAAGAGGCCGCGGTCGGGGATCGTGCCGCCGGAGGTGACGGCGAGGCGCTGGGCGCCCGGCCGGCCCGTGATCGTGCCGGCCACGCGGTCCCACACCACGCGCGGGCGCAGCTCGGCGAACGCGTCGGACGGGTAGCGGCCCGCGAGCATGTCGAGGGTCGCCGTGAACGCCGACTCGGGCAGCGAGGCGAAGGGGGCCGCGCGGCGGACCGCGGCGAGCAGGTCGTCGAACTGCCAGGTGTCCAGCGCCGTCATGGCGACGAGCTGCTGGGCCAGCACGTCCAGCGGGTTCGCGGGGACCTTCAGGGACTCGATGGCACCGGTGCGCATCCGCTCGGTGACCACGGCCGACTGGACCAGGTCGCCCCGGTACTTGGGGAAGACCACGCCGGTGGAGACGGCGCCCACCTGGTGCCCCGCGCGGCCGACGCGCTGGAGTCCGGAGGCCACCGAGGGCGGGGACTCGACCTGTACGACGAGGTCGACGGCGCCCATGTCGATGCCCAGCTCCAGGCTGGAGGTGGCGACCACGGCGGGCAGCCGGCCCGCCTTGAGGTCCTCCTCGACGAGGGCGCGCTGCTCCTTGGAGACCGAGCCGTGGTGCGCGCGGGCGATCACCGGGGGCGCGCCCTGGGCCGCGCCCGAACCGCCCATCAGCTCCGCCGGGGCGTGATGCTCCTCCAGGGGCTCGCCGGTCGCCCGCTCGTAGGCGATCTCGTTGAGCCGGTTGCACAGCCGCTCGGCCAGGCGCCGGGAGTTGGCGAACACGATCGTGGAGCGGTGGGCCTGGACAAGGTCGGCGATCCGCTCCTCCACATGCGGCCAGATCGACGGCTTCTCCGCCCCCTCGTTGCCGTCGGCCGCCGGGGAGCCTCCCAGCTCGCCCATGTCCTCGACCGGGACGACCACGGAGAGGTCGAACTCCTTGCCGGACTCCGGCTGGACGATCTCCACCTTGCGGCGCGGCGAGAGATACCGGGCCACCTCGTCCACCGGGCGCACGGTCGCCGACAGGCCGATCCGGCGGGCCGGCCTCGGCAGCAGCTCGTCCAGCCGCTCCAGGGACAGCGCGAGGTGCGCGCCGCGCTTGGTGCCCGCGACCGCGTGCACCTCGTCCAGGATCACCGTCTCCACGCCCGTCAGCGCGTCCCGCGTGGCCGACGTGAGCATCAGGAACAGCGACTCGGGGGTGGTGATCAGGATGTCCGGCGGGCGCGTGGACAGGGCGCGCCGCTCGGCGGCCGGGGTGTCGCCGGAGCGGATGCCGACCTTCACCTCGGGCTCGGGCAGCCCCAGGCGCACGGACTCCTGGCGGATACCGGTCAGCGGACTGCGCAGGTTCCGCTCGACGTCGACCGCGAGCGCCTTCAGCGGCGACACGTACAGCACCCGGCAGCGCTTCTTCGGGTCGGCCGGGGGAGGGGTCGAGGCCAGCTGGTCCAGGGCGGCGAGGAACGCGGCCAGCGTCTTGCCCGAGCCGGTGGGGGCGACCACCAGCACGTCCGAGCCCTCCCGGATGGCCTGCCACGCGCCCGCCTGGGCCGCGGTGGGCGCGGAGAACGCCCCCGTGAACCATCCGCGGGTCGCGGGCGTGAAGCCGTCGAGGGCTCGGTGTGCGGAGCTGACCATGCCACCCATCCTGCACCCAGCCACTGACAATCGCGCTGACCTGGGGAATCAGGGGTGGGCAGGCCGACGGGAGCGGATCGGAGGGCGGGACGGACAATGGTCGTATGACGGGTTCGGCGGAGCGGGCGCGGCACTGGCGGTACGAGGAGCTGCCCGGCGTCGATCTGCTGCGTGCCCGCTACATCCACAAGACCTTCGTCCGGCACACCCACGAGAACTTCGTGATCGCGGCCATCGCCGACGGCGTCGAGGTGTTCCACCACCGCGGCTCCGACGTGTCCGCCGGAGCCGGCGCCCTCGCGCTGGTCAACCCGGACACTTCGCACACGGGCCGGGCCGGTGTGCCCGAGGGCTGGCGGTACGGTGCCGTCTATCCCTCGCCCGAGGTGGTGGCCAAGATCGCGGCCGAGACCACCACGATCCGCGGCACGCCCGGCTTCGTCAGCCCGGTCCTCGACGATCCGTACACCGTCCGCCTGGTCCATCAGGTGCTCCGCGCCGCCGACGAGGGCAACGCACTGGCCGCCGACACCCTGCTGCGCGTGGCCGTGACCAGGCTGCTGCGGCTCAACGGCGGGCCGCTGCCGCAGCGGCGGACGCGGACCGCCGGAGCGCGGATCGCCGCACGCGCGCGTGCCGTGCTGGAGGAGCGGATGGCCGAGCCGCCGACCCTGGAGCGCCTCGCCACCGACCTCGGAACCAGCCCGTTCGCCCTGCTGCGGGCGTTCCGCGACGCCTACGGCATGCCGCCGCACACCTGGCTGACCGACGCCCGGGTGCGCCGCGCGCGGCTGTTGCTGGACGCGGGGACGGCACCCGCCGAGGCGGCCGTCGTCGTCGGCTTCACCGACCAGCCGCACCTCAACCGGCACTTCACCCGGATCGTCGGAGTGCCCCCGGGCGCCTATCAGCGCGAGCGCAAGAACGTACAAGACCCGGGCTGACGGCCGCCCGTACCGTCCGGGGCGTGGCACAACAACAGACAGCACTCGCGGACATGGCCGCCGACGGCACGGGAAAGCCCGACGCCGCCGTCGTGCGCGACGCCCTGGGCGTCGGCGTCGCCGTCGGACTCTCCGGGGTCGCCTTCGGGGTGACCTCGGCCGGCAGCGGACTCGGACTCCTGCAGACCTGCGCGCTCAGCCTCCTGGTGTTCACCGGCGCCTCCCAGTTCGCCCTGGTGGGCGCGCTCGCCGCCGGCGGCAACCCGTTGACGGCCGCCGCCGGCGCGTTCTTCCTGGGCGTGCGCAACGCCTTCTATGGGCTGAGGCTGTCGCAGCTGCTGGCCCTCCCGCGCGCGGTGCGGCCGTTCGCCGCCCAGTGGGTGATCGACGAGACCACGGCGGTGACCCTGGCCCAGCCGACCCGGCGTGCCGCCCGGATCGGGTTCACCGTCACCGGGCTCAGTCTCTACCTGCTGTGGAACCTCACCACGCTGCTCGGCGCGCTGGGTGCGAAGGCCATCGGGGACAGCGACGCGTGGGGCCTGGACGCGGCCGGGCCGGCGGTCTTCCTGGCGCTGCTCGCCCCGATGCTGAAGACCTCCACCGAGCGCGTGGTCGCCGGCCTCGCGATCCTGCTGGGCCTCGGCCTGCTGCCCGTCCTGCCGGCCGGCGTACCGGTCCTGGTGGCCGCGCTGGCGGCACCGGCCGTGCTGTTCGCCGAGGGTCGGCGCGGGGGTCGTACCCGACAGGACGCGCCGGACGGATCGGATGCGCCGAATGTATCGGGCATATCGGACGGACTGGATGTGCCGGACGGATCGGAGGAGGTCCGATGAACACCTGGATCGCGATCGGTGCGACCGCTCTCGGCTGCTATGCCGTCAAACTTGCCGGACTGCTGGTGCCCGCCGGCGTCCTGGAGCGGCCGTTCGTCCGGCGGCTCGCGGCCCTGCTGCCGGTCGCCCTCCTCGCCGCGCTCACGGCCCAGCAGACGTTCGCCGACGGGCACACGCTTGTGCTGGACGCGAGGGCCGCGGGGCTCGGCGCGGCCGCCGTGGCGCTGATGCTGCGCGCACCGTTTCTGCTGGTCGTCGCGGCGGCCGTGGTGGTGACGGCGGGGGTGCGGGCGATCGGCGGGTGAGGGCGGCCGGGGTCGGCGCCGGGGACAGCTGGGGCCGGGGACAGCTGATGCCAGCTGATGCCAACTGGGGTCGGCCGGGGCAGCCGGGCTCGGCCGGGGCCAGCTGGGCTCAGTCGGGTTCCGTCGGGCTCAGCCGATGTCAGCCGGGGGGCGAGCCGGGCCACCCGGGCCGCCTGGGCCAGCCGGGCTCGGCCGGGGCCAGTCGGGCTCGGTCGGCGTCAGCCGGGCTCGGCTCGGGTCAGCCCACGAAGCGGCCATACGCCCTGAGGGTGCGCAGGGCCTCGATGGTCACCATGGGGCGCGCCTCCAGCGTGGGAGCCGGTGCCCAGTGACGCCAGCGGACGGGCCAGCCGCCGTCCTCCTGCTGCTCGGCGGCGAGGAAGTCCAGGGAGCGCGCCATCTCCTCGTCCGTGAACCACGCGCGCGCGAGCGAGTGCGGGCTCTTCGCGAAGTCGTGCGGGAAGTGGTGCTCGCCCGGGGCGTAGCCGGAAGCGACCGGGTAGGCGTCGAGGCGATCCGGGTCCAGGGCCGCCAGCCGCTGCTCGCGCACCAGGCGGCCGAGACGGTCGGCCGCGGCCTCCGCGCGCGGGCGGTCGGGGGCGGAGTCCAGGAAGGCCACGGCGGCCTCCACTTCGTACGGGTGGGACTTCTCCAGGGACTCCACGGCCTGCCAGCAGAAGTCGGTGGCCCGGAACAGCCAGGCGTGCCACACCTCGTTGCGGTGCAGCAGCCCGACCACGGGACCGGTGGCGAGTAGTTCGCTGGGCGGGTCGTCCACGACCGGGACGAACGGGGCCACCGGATAGCCGCGCTGGCTGGGATGGATCGCCGGCAGGGCGCCGTCCGCGGTGGAGACGGAGGTCAGATAGCGGCACACCCGCTCCACCCGCTGCCCGCCGCAGCGCCCGACGGCGTCCAGCACGCGCAGCGCGTGACCGGTGTGCAGGGGCTGGCTCACCGGGCCGCGCAGATCGGGTTCCAGCGCGTGGCCGTACCCGCCGTCCTCGTTGCGGTAGGCGTCCAGCGCGGCCTCCACCGGATCGGCGGCGCCGTTCAGGAAGTGGTAGGCGAAGAGCCGCTGCTCCAGCACACGCGCGGTGAGCCAGACGAACTGTTCGGCGCGGAAGAGCGGGGAGCGCGCCGGGGTCGTAGAGGGGAGTGGGGAAGCTCCTGTTTCGGCCATGCGACAGACCGTAGGGCGGAAAGCGGTCTCGGCAAGCGGTCCCGGGCGGGCCCCACCCCCAGGGGCGGGATACTGGAGTCATGCGGTTGACGGTCTTCTGGCAGCGGATGGCGGAACACTTCGGTCCGGGGTACGCCGACACCTTCGCGCGCGATCATGTGATGACGGAGCTGGGCGGGCACACGGTGCACGAGGCCCTGGACGCCGGTTGGGAGGCCAAGGACGTGTGGCGCGTGGTCTGCTCGGTGATGAACGTGCCCGGGGAGCAGCGCTGACCGGGCACGAAGATCCCGGGCGGGCAGCGGGCTGTCGGTGGCGTGGGCGAGACTTGGCCCGTGGCACCCACTGACGAGACCGTGCCGGTCGACCGGCACGCAGCATCCCCGACCGCTACGACGACGCCCGACCGGCCCCCGGCCGACGCCGCCGCGCCGGGCGGCCGCATGCCGCGCTGGCTGCCGCGCGCCATGGTGCTCGCGCTCGCGCTCATAGCCGCCTTCCAGCTGGGCAGCTGGGCCTTCCACCAGCTGACCGGGCTGTTGATCAACATATTGATCGCGTTCTTCCTGGCCCTCGCCATCGAGCCCGCGGTGAGTCGGCTGGCCGCTCGCGGCATGCGCAGGGGACTCGCCACCTTCCTGGTCTTCCTCGGCCTGATGATCGTCACCGCCGGCTTCATCACGTTGCTCGGCTCGATGCTGGCCGGCCAGATCATCAAGATGGTCGAGGGCTTCCCCGACTACCTGGACTCGGTCATCAACTGGATCAACGAGACGTTCCACATGGACCTGAGGCGCGTGGACGTCCAGGAGGGCCTGCTGCACTCCGACTGGCTGCGCAAGTACGCGCAGAACAGCGCGGCCGGAGTGCTCGACGTGTCCGCCCAGGTGCTCGGCGGTCTCTTCCAGCTGCTGACGGTCACGCTGTTCTCGTTCTACTTCGCCGCCGACGGCCCCCGGCTGCGCCGCGCGCTCTGCTCCGTCCTGCCGCCCGCGCGCCAGGCGGAGGTGCTGCGGGCCTGGGAGATCGCCGTCGACAAGACGGGCGGCTACCTCTACTCGCGCGGCCTCATGGCGCTCATCTCCGGGATAGCGCACTACATCCTGCTCGCGGCCCTGGGCGTGCCGTACGCGCCCGTGCTCGGTGTCTGGGTGGGTCTCGTCTCGCAGTTCATCCCGACCATCGGCACCTACCTCGCGGGTGCGCTGCCGATGCTGATCGCGTTCACCGTGGACCCCTGGTACGCGGTGTGGGTGCTGGTCTTCGTCGTGGTCTACCAGCAGTTCGAGAACTACATGCTGCAGCCCAAGCTGACCGCCAAGACCGTCGACATCCACCCGGCCGTCGCCTTCGGCTCCGTGATCGCGGGTACCGCGCTGCTGGGCGCGGTCGGCGCGCTGATCGCCATCCCGGCGGTCGCCACGCTGCAGGCCTTCCTGGGTGCGTACGTGAAGCGGTACGCCGTCACGGACGACCCCCGGGTGCACGGACACCGCACGCGGGGGCCGGCCGGCCCGCGCCTGCGACGGCTGTGGCAACGGCGGCCCAGCACGGAGGAGTCCTCGTAGGAGCCCGCGTCGGGGGCAGGGGCCTGCGTCGGGGGCCGTGTCAGTACGTGCCGTGTTCAGTACGTCAGGACCGCCCACACCCCGGCGGCTGCGACGGCCGCCGCGTAACAGCCCACCGCGGTGGCCACGGTGCGCCACCGCACCCGCTCGCTCCAGGTCGTGCGGGACAGCAGCCAGGCCAGCAGCGGCAGCACCAGGACGGCGTGCAGGCTCACTCCGTGCAGCGGCTTGAGCGGGGCCGTCGAGTGATAGGCGGCCTCCTGGTGGCCGGTCCGGGTGAGCACGACCCCGCGAGCGATCATCGCCGCGCCCGAGGCCAGCGCCACGAGCAGGATCGCGAACCCCGAGCGCACCGCCAGCGGCATGCCGGCGGGGCCCGCCGGCCGGTGCCGGAAGGACGCGACGGCGAAGACGGTGAGCAGCGCCACCAGGACACCACCGCCCACCGCGAGCGTCATGGACACCGCCGTGTCGAAGGGGGTCTCCATGTTCAGGTGCGAGGGCACCCGGCGCCACGCCTGAAGGGTGATGCCGCCGACCTCCACCACACAGTCCGCGGCGAAGACGACGAGCAGGACGGTGCGCAGCCGCGCCCCGACGCGCAGGTAGGACGTGACCCAGGTGATCGCGATCAGCGTCACCCCGAAGGAGAGCCCGAACGTGACGGGCTTGCGCCAGGAGACGGGCCCGTCCCAGGGGCCGCCGTCGACCGCGAACACCACCAGGTGGGCGAGACCGGAGAGGACGAGGAGCAGACCGGTCGCGTGACACAGGCGCTCGGCGGGGCGCGGACTCTTCATGGCCCCAGGCTCCCGGGAGCGCCCCGCACGGTCGTCGTCCGGCCGAAGACACCCGCCGTACGACGCCGGGAGTAGCGGCGCGCGCCGCGGCGCGGAAGGGGCTCCGGGTACCGCGTGGTGCCGCTTGACACGAAAATCGAACATCCATTCTTATGGAGGCGCAGGCAAGGCTCCAGACGGGGATTTCGACGTGTTTCGTGGTGAGATGTCCCCTCGTTATCCACAGGCCGGGCCGGCGTCGGGGCGCATTGTCAGTGGCAGGCGTTAGCGTCTTTGACGTGAAGCGATCGACTCAAGCAAACCGGGTGGAACCCATGGCAGGAACCGACCGCGAGAAGGCGCTCGACGCCGCGCTCGCACAGATTGAACGGCAATTCGGCAAGGGCGCGGTCATGCGCCTGGGTGAGCGGCCGAACGAGCCCATCGAGGTCATCCCGACCGGGTCGACCGCACTCGACGTCGCCCTCGGTGTCGGCGGCCTGCCGCGCGGCCGAGTGGTGGAGGTGTACGGCCCGGAGTCCTCCGGCAAGACGACCCTGACCCTGCACGCCGTGGCCAACGCCCAGAAGGCCGGCGGCCAGGTCGCCTTCGTGGACGCGGAGCACGCCCTCGACCCCGAGTACGCGAAGAAGCTCGGCGTCGACATCGACAACCTGATCCTCTCCCAGCCGGACAACGGCGAGCAGGCCCTGGAAATCGTGGACATGCTGGTCCGCTCCGGCGCCCTCGACCTCATCGTCATCGACTCGGTCGCCGCGCTCGTCCCGCGCGCGGAGATCGAGGGCGAGATGGGTGACAGTCACGTCGGTCTCCAGGCCCGGCTGATGAGCCAGGCCCTGCGGAAGATCACCAGTGCGCTCAACCAGTCCAAGACCACCGCGATCTTCATCAACCAGCTCCGCGAGAAGATCGGCGTGATGTTCGGCTCCCCGGAGACCACGACCGGTGGCCGGGCGCTGAAGTTCTACGCCTCGGTGCGTATCGACATCCGTCGTATCGAGACCCTGAAGGACGGCACGGAGGCGGTCGGCAACCGCACCCGCTGCAAGGTCGTGAAGAACAAGGTCGCCCCGCCCTTCAAGCAGGCCGAGTTCGACATCCTCTACGGCCAGGGCATCAGCCGCGAGGGCGGCCTGATCGACATGGGCGTGGAGCACGGCTTCGTCCGCAAGGCCGGCGCCTGGTACACGTACGAGGGCGACCAGCTCGGCCAGGGCAAGGAGAACGCGCGCAACTTCCTCAAGGACAACCCGGACCTGGCCAACGAGATCGAGAAGAAGATCAAGGAGAAGCTGGGCGTGGGTGTCCGGCCGGAGGAGCCCGCCGCCGAGCCGGGCGCTGACGCGGCGGTGACCACCGCGGCCGAGGACGACGCCAAGGCGGCGCCCGCCAAGGCCACCAAGCCCAAGGCCGCCACTGCCAAGAGCTGACCCGTGACACGACGAACCGACTGGGCCGAGTACGAGCACGCCACCCCCGGTACCCCACGGGGGAGGGGCACCGGCGGCGACTCGGGCTCCGCCACGGCCGGTGACGACGGGTACGGAGACGGGGAGCACGGCGGGTCCGGGTCACGTCGCGGTCGGGGGCACGGCCGTGACCGTCGGCGGGGCGGCTTCGGGGAGCCGCCCGGTGAGGACGAAGACACCCCCACCTCGTCGAGGGCCGAGCGGGGGGAGTCTTCAGGGGACCCGGCTGAGCGGGCGCGGGCGATCTGTCTGCGCCTGCTCACCGGGACCCCGCGCACCCGCAAGCAACTCGCGGACGCCCTGCGCAAGCGGGAGATCCCCGAGGACGTGGCCGAGGAGGTCCTGTCCCGGTTCGAGGAGGTCGGGCTCATCGACGACAGCGCGTTCGCGGACGCCTGGGTGGAGTCCCGGCATCACGGCCGGGGGCTCGCCCGCCGCGCACTTGCCCGGGAACTGCGCACCAAGGGCGTCGACTCCGCGCTGATCGACGAGGCGGTCGGCCAGCTCGACTCCGAGCAGGAGGAGGCGACCGCCCGCGAGCTGGTCGCCCGCAAGCTGCGGGCCACCCGTGGCCTCGAACGCGACAAGCGGCTCCGGCGCCTCGCCGGCATGCTCGCCCGCAAGGGCTACCCCGAGGGCATGGCCCTCCGTGTCGTCCGCCAGGCCCTGGAGGAAGAGGGCGAGGACACGGAGTTCCTGGAGGGCGAGACCTTCTGACAGCCGGACGCCCGGCCGGGCGGTGGGGTTAACCCCCGCCCAAGACGCCGGGCCACCGCAGTGCTTGCGGACCCGTGCACGCGCGAGTGTGTATCCACGCCCCGGACCACGGCCCACGCCGAGGCCGGCGGCGCACGGACTCCGAGACGCACAACAGAAGAGAGCCCGCCCGATGCTGCTGCGCTACGCCCTCCAGACCATCCGCGCCCGTAAGGCGGGCTTCCTCGGCGCCTTCCTCGCCCTGATGTGCGCGGCCGCTCTGATCACCGCCTGCGGCACCCTCCTCGACACCGGCCTGCGCGGCACGATCCGCACCGAGCGCTATGCCGCCGCTCCCGTCGTGGTCTCCGCCGACCAGTACGTTCACCAGACCACCGTGAAGCACAAGAAGGGCAAGACCAAGGTCAAGCACAAGGCGAAACCCGTCGCCGAACGCGCCTGGCTCTCCGCGGACCTGCGGGCAAACCTCGCCCGTACCCCCGGCGTCGCCCGGGTCGTCCCCGAACTGACCTTCCTTGCACAGCCGTTGACCCCGGCCGGTACCGGCGGCCGTACCGCCTACGGGCACGCTTGGGACTCCGCGGCGCTGACGCCGTACCGGCTGACCGCGGGCAGCGCGCCCAGGGCCGCCGGCGACCTCGTCATCGACGACGACCTCGCGGCACGCGCCCACCTCCGGACCGGCGACCGCCTCACCGTGCAGTCGACCCAGTCACCGCGCAGTTACCGGATCACCGGTATCGCTACACCGGCCACCGCGGTGCGCCACCAGACGTCTCTGTTCTTCTCCACCGCGGAGGCCGAGCGGCTGGCCGCGCACCCCGGGCAGGTCACCGCGTTCGGCGTGCTCCCGGCCGAGGGCGCCGATCCGGGGGCGGTGCGGCAGGCCGTGGTGCGGGCGCTGCACGGCACCACCGCGCAGGTCAGCACCGGCGACGCCCGCGGGCCCGTCGAGTTCCTGGACGCGGCCGCCGCCCGCACCCGGCTGGTCAGCATGGGCGGCGCGATGGGCGGCACCTCGCTGCTGGTGGCGGTGCTCGTGGTCGTCGGCACCTTCGCGCTCTCCGTCCAGCAGCGCCACCGCGAACTCGCCCTGCTCCGTGCCATCGCCGCCACCCCCGGCCAGATCCGCAGGCTGCTGGGCCGGGAGGCGCTGATCATCGGCGCGGCCGCGGGCAGCGCCGGCGCACTGCTCGGGCTGCCGCTGGGCGGCTGGCTGCACTCCCGGTTCGTCGCCCTGGGCGCCGTACCCGTCACGCTTCAGCACACCGTGAGCGTCTTCCCGCCGCTCGCCGCCCTCGCCGCCACCCTGCTCGGTGCCTGGGCGGCGGCCCGGATCGCCTCCCGCAGGATCGCCGGGATCCGCCCGGCAGAAGCCCTGGCGGAGGCCCGGACCGAGCGCACCCGCCCGGCCTGGGGGCGTATCGCCGCCGGTCTGCTGCTCCTCGCCGGCGGAGTCGTCCTCGTCGTCGTCCTCACCTCCCTGCGCACCGAGCCCGCCTCGACTCCCGTGACCTTCCTCGCCGTCGTCGTCCTGTCCACCTCCGTGGCCCTGCTCGGCCCGCTGCTGGTCAAGGCGGCCGCGCTGCTGCTGGCCGGTCCCCTGCGGCTCACCGGTCAGGGTGGCCGCCTCGCCACCGCCAACCTGCGCGGCAACGCCACCCGGATGGCCTCCGTCGTCACCCCCCTCACCCTGCTCATCGGCATGACCTGCACCGTCCTGTTCGTCCAGTCGACCCTCGGCGACGCCGCCCGGACCCAGGCGCGCGAGGGTGTCACCGCCGACTGGGTCGTCGCCGCCCAGGGGCCCGGAGTCCCCGGTGAGGCAGCACGGCGGCTGCGCGCGCAGCACGACACCGTCACCGAGGTGGTCCGCACGACCGTCCGCGTCGGCCTCGACAAGTACCCGGCCCAGGGCGTCACGCCGACCGGTCTGACCCGCACCTGGGACCCGAAGGTCACCGCCGGCTCCCTGCGTGATCTCGCCCCCGGCACCGTCGCCGTCAGTGAACTGGCCGCGGACCAGCACCACTTGAAGCCCGGGAGCACCCTGAAAGTCACACTCGGCGACGGCACGCCCGCCACGCTCACCGTCGCCGCCGTCTACGCCCGGGGTCTCGGCTTCGGCGACCTCACCTTCGCCCATGACCTCGTGGCCCGGCACATCGACAACCCGCTCGCCTCCTCCGTCCTCGTCAGCACGACCCGTACACAGACACAACTCGCGACTACGCTGCGTGAGTTCCCGGGGCTGCGGATTCTTTCGCCGGCCGATGCGGACTCCCTCCAGGCCGACCGGCAGCAGGCGAATGCCGAGGTCAACTATCTGGCCATGGGGCTTGTGCTGGCCTTCACCGCCATCGCGGTCGTCAACACCCTCGCCATGTCGGTCGCTGAGCGTGTCCGGGAGTTCGCCCTGCTCCGCCTCGCCGGAGCGACCCGCCGTCAGGTGCTGCGCGTGCTGCGCACCGAGGCACTGTCCGTGCTGCTCCTCGCCACCGCGCTCGGCAGTGGCATCGCCCTCGCCGTACTCACCGCGTTCAGCCTCGGCATGACCGGCCGGGCGGCGCCCACGGTCACGCCCCTGCTCTACGTCGGCGTGGTCGCGATCGCCGCCCTGCTCGCGCTCGTGTCCAGTGCCCTTCCGGGACGGGCGGCGCTGCGCGTGCCGGCGGTGACGGTGGCCACGGCCAAGGAGTAAGAGGAGAGACAGGCCCTGGCCGCCGCCCCGCTGAGCCTCCGTCAGCCGTTCACCGGCTCCACCGGCAGCCCCTGCGCCCGCCATGCCTGGAAGCCGCCGACCAGGTCCGTCGCCCGGTGCAGGCCCAGCTGGTGGAGGGAGGCGGCCGCCAGGCTGGAGGCGTAACCCTCGTTGCAGATGACGACGATGCGCAGGTCGTGGCCGGTGGCCTCGGGGACCCGGTGGCTGCCCCGGGGGTCGAGGCGCCACTCCAGTTCATTGCGCTCGATGACCAGCGCGCCGGGGATCACGCCGTCCCGCTCGCGCAGGGCCGCGTACCGGATGTCGACCAGCAGGGCCTCACCGGTCCGCGCCGCCTCGTGCGCCTGCCGTGCCTCGATGCGCCGGTAGCCCGCGCGGACCCGCTCCAGCAGGTCGTCGATGCCCACGGGCTGTGTCTCCGTGCCGCCGCTCACTGCCAGTCCTCCGGGCGCTCGACCTGCTCCAGGCGCAGCACCTGACCCGTGCGACTGTAACGGCGGATCCGCGGCAGCGGCGGGTAGTAGGCGTGGACGGAGATGGCATGCCGGTCCGGGGACTCGTTCAGCACCTCGTGCACGTGGTGGCGGCCGAAGGAGCGGCCCTGTCCGGCGGGCAGCCGGCGCTCGCGGTCGACGCCCTCGGTGAGTTCCAGGGTCTTCCAGCCGTCGGTGGGCAGCCGGGCGGCCAGTGAGTACTCCTTGAGCTCACCCGCCGCGGTGAGGAAGGCGCCGACCGAGTCGGCGTGGTCGTGCCAGCCGGTGCCGGTGCCGGGTGGCCAGCCGATCAGCCAGGCCTCGCTGCCGCCGGGGCCCTCGAGCCGCGCCCAGGTGCGGCCCTCCGGGTCGAGCGGCAGCGAGGCGATCAGCTCGGTGTCGGCGGCCGTGCGCCGCGCGAAGTCGAGGAGGTCCGCCTGGGTCGGCGCCGAGCCGGTGGCACCGGCGGTGGCGGCGGGGGAGACGGAGGGGGATACAGACACGTGCACCGTCCTGAAGAGGGTTCGCCGAATGGGCGCACAACGGCGCCCGGAGAAAGAAGAGGGGGAGCGAATTCAGCAGGACGGACGACACACGCAGCCCGCATAGCGGACGAGGTCCATATGGACCCTCCGCCACAGGCGCACACAGGTGTCGGTCACGATCCGGAGTACAGCACGCTGCCGCACTCCGGTCAACTCACCGTCACCATGTGGACAGAGGGTGACCGGGCGCACGGTCAGCGCGCGCCGGAGCCGGCCTCCGCCCCCTCCTTCTCCTTTTCCTCCTTCGTCTGCACGGCGCCGCCCAGCGTCGCCTCCGCCGCCGCGTACAGGTCGGCCGGACGCACTCCGCTCAGCGCGGTGACCAGGTGGCCGTCGGGGCGCACGAGCAGCACGCTGTGCGCCGGCGCACCCGGGTAGTCCTCGGCGACCAGCAGCTCGGCCGGGTGCGGAAGCGCCGTCACCGCGGCGGCGAGCCGGGGCATGACCCCGGCGGACACCCAGTGCTTGCGGTCCCACACGCCCGTGCCCGGTGCGATCAGCACGACGAGCAGCGCGCCACGGCCCAGCCGGTCGCGCAGCCGTACGAAGGAACCGTCCTCCGCGGTGACCCGCACATCGGTCACCGCTGAGCCGAACGGCGTGTCGACCGGGATCTCCGCCTCCAGGTGCCGGGGTGCGAGCGGCGAGTCGGCGTACGCCCCCGGCGCACCCACCGGACCGCGCCCCAGGTGACCGTCCGTGAGCAGCGCGTCGTGACCCCGGGCCGCGCCCGGGACGTAGTGACGCAGCCCGCCCCCGCCGCGGAGCACCGGCAGCAACTGGTCGGCGGCGCGCAACCGGGCGGCGACCACCGCGCGCCGCTCGGCCTGGTAGCTGTCGAGCAGCGCCTCGTGGTGCCCGTGGTGCCAGGCCGGGGCCAGCTTCCAGGCCAGGTTGTCGGCGTCCCTGAGGCCCTCGTCGAGCCCCTGGGTGCCGAGCGCGCCGAGCAGGTGGGCCGCGTCCCCGGCGAGGAAGACCCGGCCGGCGCGCCAGCGCCGGGCCAGCCGGTGGTGCACCGTGTGGACACCGGTGTCGAGAAGGTCGTACGCCGGTGTGGTGCCCTCCGTCCAGCCTGCGAGGGTCTCGCGGATCCGGGCCACCAGGATCTCGGGCGTGACCAGGTCCTTGCCCGGCGGCAGCAGCCAGTCCAGACGCCATACGCCGTCCGGGAGGGGGCGGGCGGTCACCTCCCCGGCCGAGGGCCCGGACGACCGCCACGGCGGCATCCGATGAAGGAACGCCTGGCCCTCCCACGGAAGTTCCACGCGCAAGGCGGCCACCGCGTGCCGCTCCACCGCCGTACGGCCCGGGAAGCGGATGTCCTGCAGCTTGCGCACGGTCGAGCGGGGCCCGTCGCAGCCGACCAGGTAACTGCCCCGCCACCAGGTGCCCTTGGGGCCGCGGGTGTGGGCGGAGACGCCGGAACGCTCCTGCTCGATCGAGTCGAGCCGGCTGTCCACGGCGACCTCGACCAGCGGCTCGTGCGCGACGGCCGCGCGCAGGGCGCTCGTGAGGACGTCCTGGGCGAGGTGCAGCGGGGCGGCGGGATCGCCCTCGTCGAAAGTGATCTCGGTCATCACCTGCTTGCGCCTGACCGAGCGCCATCCGGTCCATCTCGCGCCGCGATCACCGAGCGCGACTCCGGTCAGCCGCTCCAGCAGGGCGGCCGTGTCCTCGCGCAGCACGACGGTGCGCGCCGGGCGTGGTTCGTCCTTGCCGGGGCCCTCGTCCAAGACGACGGAGGGCACTTCCTGGCGGGCCAGCGCCAGGGCGAGCGTGAGCCCGACGGGCCCCGCTCCGACGATGATCACCGGGTCCACGGCGCGGCGCCCCCTGCCCGCAGCGGTGCCCTGACGGACATGGAGGAACAGGAAGGTGAAGCGGGGTGCACGATCACAGAACGTATGCAACCCATTGGCAGAGTTTGCGTCAAGTGACCAGAGGCAGTGGCGATCATGCCACTGCCTCCGGATGGATCACACCACTTGAATGATCGTCAGCTCATGATGCACCGCCGGCACCGCCGGCTCCCGTCGCCGCCGTACCCGCGATGTTCACCATGTCCTCGGGCCCGAGCACCGCGCCGGTCGACTTCTTGCGCCGCCGCAGCCGTCCCTCCAGCCAGCTCGCGAACGAGGTCAGCGAGAAGTTGATGATCACGTAGATCACGGCCACGATGGTGAGGGAGGCGATGATGTTGGCGCCGTAGTAGCCGCTCATCGTGTTGGCCGAAGCAAGGAGTTCGGGGTAGGTGAGGACCGCGCCGCCGAGCGCGGTGTCCTTCACGATCACGACGAGCTGGCTGACGATCGCCGGGAGCATCGCGGTCACCGACTGGGGCAGCAGGATGAGCCGCATCACCTGGTTCTTGCGCAGGCCGATCGCCATGGCCGCCTCGGACTGGCCCTTCGGCAGGGCGAGGATGCCCGCGCGGACGATCTCCGCCAGCACCGACGCGTTGTACAGCACCAGACCGGTCACGACTGCGTAGAACGGACGGTCGTCCGAACTGACGTCGGTGTACTGGGCGAACAGGGCGAGCCCGAAGATCATCAGGACCAGCACCGGGATCGCCCGGAAGAACTCGACGACCATCCCGACCGGGACGCGGATCCACAGGTGGTCCGAGAGGCGGGCGATGCCGAGCGTGGCACCCAGCGGCAGCGCGATGACCATCGCGAGCGCCGCGGCCTTCAGGGTGTTCTGCAGACCGGGCCAGATGTATGTCGAGTAGGCCTCGGTACCGCTGAAGAACGGCTTCCACAGCACCCACTCCAGCTGGCCCTTGTCGTCCAGGGCCTTGTACACCCACCACAGGACGGCCGCGAAGGCGACCAGGAAGACCGCCGTGTACAGGACGTTGCGCCGCTTGGCGCGGGGGCCCTGGGCGTCGTACAGGACCGAACTCATCGCTTCACCGCCACCTTCTTGCCCACCCAGCCGAGGATCAGACCGGTCGGCAGGGTCAGACAACAGAACCCGAAGGCGATGACCGCGGAGATCGCCAGCAGCTGCGCCTCGTTCTCCACCATCTCCTTCATCAGGAGCGCCGCTTCCGCCACGCCGATCGCGGCCGCCACGGTCGTGTTCTTCGTCAACGCGATCAGCACGTTGGCCAGCGGCACGACGGCCGCGCGGAACGCCTGCGGCAGCACGACCAGGCCGAGGACCTGCGTGAAGCTCAGGCCGATGGCCCGGGCCGCCTCCGCCTGGCCGACCGGAACCGTGTTGATGCCCGCGCGGATCGCCTCGCAGACGAAGGCCGACGTGTAGAGGATCAGACCGAGCACGGCCAGCCGGAAGTTGGTCGTGTCGACCTTGTCCGAGCCCAGGTTGACGCCCAGCGTCTGGTTCAGCCCGAGCGAGGCGAACAGGATGATCACCGTGAGCGGGATGTTCCGCACGATGTTCACGTACGTGGTACCGAAACCGCGCATCAGCGGCACCGGGCCCACCCGCATGGAGGCCAGCAGAGTGCCCCAGATCAGAGAGCCGACGGCGGACAGCAGGGTGAGCTGCACCGTCGTCCAGAAGGCTCCCAGCACGTCGTACTTGTCAAGAAAGTCGAACACGATCTCCCGCGCTTCCGCGTGTAGGGATGCCCGGGTGCGCCGCCCTCATGGACGGCGCACCCGCCGGGCGTTTCCTCAGCTCTTGATGTCGCCGATCTTCGGAGCGGGCTCGTTCTTGTAGCCGGCCGGGCCGAAGTTCTTGTCCACGGCCTTCTGCCAGGAACCGTCGGACACCATGTCCTCCAGGGCCTTGTTGATCTTGGCCTTGAGGTCGCTGCCCTTCTTGACGCCGATGCCGTAGTTCTCGTTGGTCATCTTGAAGCCGCCGAGCTTGAACTTGCCCTTGAACTGGGACTGGGCGGCGTAACCGGCGAGGATCGAGTCGTCCGTGGTCAGCGCGTCGATCGCCTTGCTCTGCAGACCGGTCAGGCACGCCGAGTACGTCGGGTACTGCTGCAGCTGCGCCTTGGGGGCCAGCTTGTCCTTGACGTTCTGCGCCGACGTCGAGCCGGTCACCGAACAGAGCTTCTTCTTGTTCAGGTCCGCCGGCGACTTGATGGTGTTGTCGTCCGCGCGGATCAGCACGTCCTGGTGGGCCAGCAGGTACGGGCCGGCGAAGTCGACCTTCTGCTGACGCTCCGGGGTGATCGAGTAGGAGGCCGCGATGAAGTCGACGTCACCGCGCTGCAGCATGGTCTCGCGGTCGGCGCTCTTCGACTCCTTCCACTCGATCTGGTCGGGCTTGTAGCCGAGCTTGCCGGCCACGTAGGTCGCCACGTCGACGTCGAAGCCCGCGTAGCCCTGCGGGGTCTTCTGGCCGATGCCGGGCTGGTCGTACTTGATGCCGATGGTGATCTTCTTGCCGCCGCCGGAGGAGCCGCCCTCGTCCTTCTTGTCGCCGCCGCACGCGGTGGCGGTCACGGTGAGGGCGAGTACGACGGCAGAGGCGGCGGTGACCTTGCGGAGCTTCATCGTGAACATCCTTTGAGTGGTGAGGAACGCGGTCCGTGAGGGACGGGTGGCCCCGGGGTGTCCGGGGCGCGGGCTCGGTGCCGTCAGTGGTGCAGGATCTTCGACAGGAAGTCCTTGGCCCGGTCACTGCGCGGATTGCTGAAGAACTGGTCGGGCGCAGCCTGTTCGACGATGCGGCCGTCCGCCATGAAGACCACCCGGTTTGCAGCCGATCGTGCGAAACCCATCTCATGGGTGACGACGATCATCGTCATGCCCTCCCGGGCGAGCTGCTGCATGACCTCGAGGACCTCGTTGATCATCTCGGGGTCGAGGGCCGAGGTCGGCTCGTCGAAGAGCATGACCTTCGGGTCCATCGCCAGCGCCCGGGCGATGGCGACGCGCTGCTGCTGGCCGCCGGAGAGCTGGGCCGGGTACTTGTCGGCCTGGGTGCCGACACCGACCCGGTCGAGCAGGGCGCGGGCCTTCTCCGCGGCCTGCTTCTTGTCCGCCTTGCGGACCTTGACCTGCCCGAGCATCACGTTCTCGAGCACGGTCTTGTGCGCGAAGAGGTTGAAGGACTGGAAGACCATCCCGACGTCGGCGCGCAGCCGGGCCAGCTCCCTGCCCTCGTGGGGCACCGGCTTGCCGTCGATCGCGATGGTGCCCGAGTCGATCGTCTCCAGGCGGTTGATGGTGCGGCACAGGGTCGACTTTCCGGACCCGGAGGGCCCGATGACCACGACGACCTCACCGCGGGCGATCGTCAGGTCGATGTCCTGGAGTACGTGCAACGCGCCGAAGTGCTTGTTGACGCTCTTCAGGACGACCAGATCGCCGGACGCGGCCACGTCTTCCTTGGCCACCGATACTTTGGTCATCGCTCTCAGGCTCCGTCCTCCTCGGTTTCGGTGGACAGTAGTGATGGCCGGTGACCAGCGTCATCACATCTGAGGGGAATCTGAGCATCACGATCCGATAGCAATCGGACACGTGTCGTAGCACTTGAGATCCGCGCGCGTATCGGGCGGGTAACGGAAGCGGCAGGCAACCGGAACCCTCTTGACGCCGTCCTTCTCCATCGGCGTGACTTCCATGGTGCACGCGCGCGTGCGCGCGATCTATAAGCCGAACGAGAACCATGACCGTATGACCGCTGAACCGGAGGGGGCCGGGATGAGACTGCTGCTCGTCGAGGACGACAACCATGTCGCAGCCGCGCTGTCGGCGGTCCTCGCGCGGCACGGCTTCGAGGTCACCCACGCGCGCAGCGGCGAGGAGGCCCTCCAGGCACTCGTCCCCGAGGGCGCCGGATTCGGCGTGGTCCTGCTCGACCTGGGCCTGCCCGACCAGGACGGCTACGAGGTCTGCGGCAAGATCCGCAAGCGCACCAGCACGCCGGTGATCATGGTCACCGCGCGCTCCGACGTCCGCTCCCGCATCCACGGGCTCAACCTGGGCGCCGACGACTACGTGGTGAAGCCGTACGACACCGGGGAACTGCTCGCCCGGATCCACGCCGTCAGCCGGCGCACCGCCCACGAGGACGCCGTACCGGGCGCCGAGACCGCGCTGCGGCTGGGAGCCGTGCTCATCGAACTGCCCACCCGGCAGGTCAGCGTGGACGGTTCGGTAATCCAACTGACCCGCAAGGAGTTCGATCTGCTCGCGCTGCTCGCCCAGCGGCCCGGCGTCGTCTTCCGGCGGGAGCAGATCATCAGCGAGGTGTGGCGCACCAGCTGGGAGGGCACGGGCCGCACCCTGGAGGTGCACGTCGCCTCCCTGCGCGCCAAGCTGCGCATGCCCGCGCTGATCGAGACCGTACGCGGCGTCGGCTACCGGCTCGTCGCCCCGGCCGCCTAGCGGGGTCGGGTGCGCACACGGCTCCTGCCGCTGCTCATCGTCCTGATGGCGGCCGTACTCCTCGCCCTCGGCGTCCCGCTCGCCGTCAGCGTGGCCGCAGGCGAGCAGCAGCGGGTCGTCGTCGACCGGATCGACGACACCGCGCGCTTCGCGGCGCTCGCCCAGTTCGTCACCGACGGGCCCAGTGGATCCCGCCGTACCAGCCCGGACGAGCGCCAGGAGACGCTCCGCCGCGAACTGGACAGCTACTACGGCGTCTACGGCATCCGCGCGGGGGTCTTCTACCGCAACGGCTCGGCCGCCATGGCCAACGCCCCGGGCGACTGGTTCGTCCCCCGGACGGGGGAGGTCCGGGCGGCGTTCGCCGAGGCGCTGCTGAGCCGCCGCAGCCACGACCCCCGGCAGGTGTGGCCCTGGCAGCACAGCAGCCTGGTCGTCGCCTCGCCGGTGATCCGGGACGGGGACGTCGTGGCGGTCGTCGTCACCGACTCGCCCACCGGGCAGATGCGTTCCCGGATCCTGCGCGGCTGGCTGGTCATCGGGGCCGGTGAGATCGCCGCGATGCTGCTCGCCGTCGGTGCCGCGCTGCGGCTGACCGGCTGGGTGCTCCGGCCGGTACGGATCCTGGACGCCACCACCCACGACATCGCCACCGGGCGCCTGAAGTCCCGGGTCGCGGTCGCCGGCGGGCCGCCGGAACTCAGACGGCTGGCCCGGTCGTTCAACGAGATGGCGGACAACGTCGAGGACGTGCTTGAGCAGCAGCGCGCCTTCGTCGCGGACGCCTCGCACCAGCTGCGCAACCCGCTCTCGGCGCTGCTGCTGCGCATCGAACTGCTCGCCCTCGAACTCCCTGAGGGCAATGAGGAGATCGCCTCGGTCCGCACCGAGGGCAAGCGCCTCGCGCAGGTCCTGGACGACCTGCTCGATCTGGCGCTGGCCGAGCACGCCGCGGCCGACCTCATGCTGACCGACGTCGGAGCCATGGCCGAGGAGCGGGTGGCCGCCTGGTCACCGGCCGCCGGTGCCCAGGGGGTCCGGCTGGTCGGCGACTGCCCGCCCACCACCGCGTGGGCCGACCCGATCGCCCTGTCCAGCGCGCTGGACGCGGTGATCGACAACGCCGTGAAGTTCACCCCCGAGGGCGGCACGGTCGAGGTCGCCGTCTCCTCCAACGGCGACACCTCGACAGTCGTGGTCACCGACACCGGCCCCGGCCTCACCGACGAGGAACTCGCGCGCGTGGGCGACCGTTTCTGGCGCAGCGGCCGCCACCAGAACGTCAGGGGCTCGGGTCTGGGCCTGTCCATCACCCGCGCCCTGCTCGCGGCGGGCGGCGGCTCGATCACCTACGCGCACCACGAGCCGCGGGGACTCCAGGTGACGGTGACGGTGCCGAGGAACCCGGACAGCCTCTAGGGCTGCACCGACTGCACCGACCTCTACGGCTTCACCGACCGGTAGTAGCGCCGGGCGCCCTCCTGGAGGGGCAGCGGGTCCGTGTAGATCGCGGTGCGCAGGTCGACCAGCTGGGCGGAGTGGACGTGGGCGCCGATGCCGTCGCGGCTCTTGATCACCGTGCGGGTCACCCACTCGGTCAGCCGGGGGTCCATGTCCTTGCGGGTCATCAGCAGGTTGGACACCGAGATCGTCGGCACCGCGGTGCCGTGCTGCACGGACGGGTACGCCGACTCGGGCATGTTGGTGGCCCGGTAGTAGCGCGCGGTCTCTCCGCCGGCGTGCAGCCTGGTGACGAGGTCGCCGTCGATCGGTACGAACTTGAAGGCGTACTTCTTGGCCAGCTCGCCCAACCCCTTGGTGGGCAGCCCGCCCGACCAGAAGAAGGCGTCGATCCGGCCGTGCCGCAACCGGTCCGGCCCGGTGTCGATGCCCTCCGCCACCGGAGTGATGTCCTTCCGCGGGTCGATGCCCGCGGCCCTGAGCACCCGGTTCGCGATCAGCCGCACGCCGGAGTCGGGCAGCCCGATGGCCACCCGCTTGTGCCGCAGGTCCGCGACGCTGCCCACCTTCGAGTCGCGCGGCACGATCAGCTGCACGTAGTCGTCGTAGAGCCGCGCCACACCGCGCAGCCGGTCCGCGCCGGCGCGGTGCTGCAGCTCGTACGTCGCCACGGCGTCGGCCGCCGCGACCGTGAAGTCGGCCTTCCCGGTCGCCAGCCGCTCGACGTTCTCCTGCGAGCCGGCGCTGTTGAGCAGCTTCACCTTCAGCCCGGGCATGTCCTTGGCCAGCTCGGTGCGCAGCCGCTCGCCGTACTCCTGGTAGACCCCGCGGGGCGTGCCCGTGCTGAAGACGATCGTCCCGCTCGGTGGGGTCTCGCCCAGCGGCAGCAGCCACCACAGCAGCAGCCCGAGGGCCACGACGCCGACGGTCGCGCCCTGGAGCGCACGGCGCCTGCTGATACGGGGGAACACCTTGGACATGCGGGCGATCCTGCCAGGCCGTGCGTGGAGCTGACCAGCGCCGGGGTCGATCCGGGGCCCGGGGAAGCGCGGTGGGACTGTCAGTGGCGGCCGTTAGAGTCGCCGTATGAGTTCCTCGCCCGCCCGTCTCGTCCGCGAATTCCACCACGCCTTCGGCCTCGACGCCCGCACCACGCCGACGGAGGTGGCCCCCGAACTGGCCGCGCACCGCGGGCACCTGCTCGCCGAGGAGGCCGCGGAGGTCGCCGAGGTGTCCGTCGAGGGCCCGCTGAACCAGCTCGCGCACGAACTGGCGGACGTGGTGTACGTGGCGTACGGCACCGCGCTGGTCCACGGGATCGATCTCGACGAGGTGATCGCCGAGATCCACCGCGCCAACATGAGCAAGCTGGGCCCCGACGGCCAGGTCGCCCGCCGGGCCGACGGCAAGGTCCTCAAGGGCGAGCACTACCGGGCACCGGACGTGTCGGCCGTCCTGCGCCGCCAGGGCTGGATTCCGGGCGGCGCAGCCTGACGCCTAGGACGTGAGCGAGCCGCCCGCCAGCTTCCACTCGCGGTGCAGGGAGCCCAGCGGAACGCTCCGCTGCAGCACCGGCGTTCCGAAAACGGACAGCTGGATCCGCAGGGTGCCCGACAGGTCGACACCGCCGTACACCCCCCAGGTGCCCTCGGCCTTCGCGCCGGGCGTGTCGGAGGAGGCGGTGACCGTCCCGGAGGCCTCGCCGCGCAGGTACGGCGCCAGGTCGGCGGTGACGCCGACGGTGCCGTAGAGGCCGACGGAGGCCTCGGCGCCGAGGGCCGTCTTCAGGCTCCCGGCGGTGGTCAGGGAGGCCCGTACGGGCGTGCTCGTCATGTCCGCCGAGCTGACCGGCGTCCACCCCTTGCCCGCCCCGAAGGTGCCGCCCGCCTTGAAGGCGCCCTTGAGGCTCTGCTCGACGTCGACGGTGACGTGTCCGTCGCCGCTGATCTGGACGTAGCAGGTCAGGTCGAGGTTGACGACGACGGGGACCGGGCCGACCTGCAGCACGGGGTCGGCGTGCAGCTTGGCGAACGGGATCCGCAGCGGGGTGCCGGTGCCCACGCCGGCCTGGCCTTTCACGGCCCACCCGGAGGTCCAGTCGCCGGAGACACCGAGATAGGCCGAGCCGGGCGCCGCGTCCGTCCCGGTGCCGCCGTAGCGGAAGTCGACCTGCGGGGCCACCTGTACGAACCCGGACACCGAGGCGGAGGCCGAGACCGGGGCGCCCTCGGGCGTCGGCACCTTGGCGCCGACGTCGAGCCGGAGGCTGCCGAGCGGCACGGTCGCGCCCTTGGGCCCGACGTGTACGTCGCCCGCCTTGGACCAGGAGACCTTGACGTCGGGCAGCAGCTTGTCGACGGCGAAGGCGGACGGGTCGACCGGCACGGTGCCCTTGGCCGTGTCGTCGCCCAGCAGCGCGTTGAGTGCCGCCGGTTCGGTCTGCACCTCGGTGCCCCGGTCGGTCTCGCCGATCACCTTGGTGACCTTGGCGAGCAGGCCGTGCGGGGCCCCGGGCGCCGGGGCACTGGCGATGACGTCACCGACGGCGGCCTCGTGCGGCGCCGCCGAGGAGGACGGAGAGGGGGTCGTAGAGGGCTGCGAAGACCCGCTCCTCGCCGGTGCCTTGGCGATGACGGCGCGTCGGGTCCGGCCGTCGTACGAGCTGACGGTGAGCGTGGTCTTGTGGGCCCGCCGGTCTGTGCCGGACGTGCTTGCTGTGGCGGTCGCGGTGGCGGCGGGGGCCGCCGCGACGGTGAGGGAGTGGTCCGTGTCGCTGCTGGGGCCGTCGGTGGCCCGGACGTCCTGGCCCTGGCCTGCCGCCGGCTGTGCGGCGTGCGGCGCGGGCGAGGAGCAGCCGGCGGCGAGGAGGAGGGCGGTCACGGCGAAGGCGGGCAGGAGGGCACGCCGGTGCCTCATGCGTCTGCGCAAGGTTGGTCCCGGGATGGAGTGGGGGGTGGTGAGGAAGGCAGCACCGACGGCCCGGCTACCCGTGGGTAGAACCGGTCGGTAACTCGGTGGTGAGCCATGAGCATGCCATGGCTGCACGCACCGGCCCCTCACAATCCGGCCACATCCCAACGTGACCTGGCGCACGGCGAGTTCAGGCCATGCGATGGCTGGATCCCGGCGGCCAGCGCCGGCCGGGCAGGACGGACGGCCGGGTGGGACGGATGGCCGGGCGGGGCGGAGGGCCGCCGCTGCGGCGAGCCCCCGACCCGCCCGGGCGGAGGTCAGCCCGTCAGCCCCGTGCCACCGAGCCGGGTCAGCAGGCCGGACAGCAGTCCGATGTCCTCCCCGCTCCACCCGGGACCGGCGAAGATCTCGGCGGCGGTCTCCTCGGCCGTGGCCAGCATCTCCTTCAGCCGCTGCCGGCCGGTCCCGGTCAGCGACGCGTAGGCCACGCGTGCGTCACGGGCGTCCGACTCGCGGGTCACCAGCCCGATCCGCTCCAGGGGAGCCAGCCCGCGGGTCACGCCGGAGGCGGTCAGCCCCAGCGCCTCGGCCAGATCGACCCGGCGCATCCGGCCGCCGGGCGCCTGCCCCAGGCGCAGCAGCATCGTGAAGTCGGCCAGGCTCACCCCGTGCAGCCCGCCCAGCCGGGCGTCGAAGCGCCGCACGAGCGCGGTCTGGGCCCGCACCAGGCGCAGTGACGCGTCCAGGGCGTCACTCATCCCGCACCCCCGTCCTGTTGATTGCCATCTCCTTGACTACTCAAGTTTATGCGCCGCTCGTACGCGCGGCGCGCCGCTGCCGCTTCCCCAAGGGCGCCTGGGAGAGGTCTTCCGCGCTGGACCTCAGGTTCTTGAAGCCGTAGCCGCGCTCCGTCAGCCATGCCGTCGCCGCCTCCTCGGCCCGCTCGGTCGCCTCCAGGATGTCCTCCTCTTCCTCCCCGGTGTCCGAGAAGCGGAAGACGAAGGCCGGCCGGGCGGCGATGTCGTAACTGAGGTGCCCCTCGGGCGTGTAGGCGGCGTGCAGCACGTCGTGCCGGGCGGCGTCGGCGAGCAGTTCGGCCCGCTGGGCCTCGCTGAGCCCGTCGAAGGCGCCGCGGACGGTGATACGGAAGGTTCGGGTACTCATCCCGCGACCTTAGGCACGGCGGGCGGTGTGCCTCCACCGGGTTTCCGGCACGAAACTAGACTTGGAGGGAAGGCGGTGGCGTTCTATGCCGTACATGACTGTGACCGCGTTGAGCCATCCCGGGCTGCTCCGCGAGCGGAACGAGGACAGTCTCGTCGTAGGGCCGTGGACCCTGTGCGCCACCGTGACCGAGAGCCCGCAGACCCTGTTCTTCCCGCTCGGGACGCCCGTGGTCGTCGCCGTCGCGGACGGACTCGGCGGGCATCCCGGGGGTGACGTGGCCAGCGCGCTGGTCGTCCGCCGGATGGCGTCGATCGGGTCCGGCCTGAGCAGCGAGGACGCCGTCCGCGACGCCCTGAGCGCCTGCAACCGCGCCGTGTACCTGGCCGCCGGCGGCGACGAGGGAAGCGAGCTGACGGCCATGGGGACGACGGTCGCCGGCATCGTCGTACAGCCCGGCTCGCTGATGGTGTTCAACGTGGGCGACAGCCGGGTCCTCGCCGCCTCCGAGGACGGGCTGCGCCAGCTGAGCGTCGACGACAGCCCACCCCTCGAACCCGGGCAGCGCACCACCTCCCTCGTCACCCAGTGCCTGGGCGGCAGCCCCGGCTACCGCCCGATCCGCCCCCATGTGGCGGCCGCGCCCCTGTCGCCCGGCGACCGCTGGCTCATCTGCACCGACGGTCTGACCGATCCGGTGCCGCCGGAGGTGCTGGACGACGTGCTGCGGGAGCGCGAGGACAACCGGGCGGCCTTCGAGCTGTGGAAGGCCGCCATCGCGGCGGGCGGCCCCGACAACATCACGCTGGCGGTCGCGCGCGTCGTGGAGGAGTAGCCCGGTCGCGGCCCGGGCCGGGATGGCCCTGGTGGATGAAGGTGGTCCGGCAACTCCCTTACAACAACCGGAATGTGCCCCAGTGGTGCCCCGGATCGCGTGTCTCCTGGATGTAGTGACGGGACGACGGACGGAGGCGGCGTGGACGTCGGTGGTGCGACCGCGCTCGTGGTCGCGGTCGTCGGAGTCGTCGGGACGCTGCTGTCCGCGCTGCTGACCCAGCGCGCGGCCGACCGCAGTCGCCGACGTGAGCAGGAGCACGCCGAGGAACTGCAGGAGCGGCGCAGGCAGGCCCAGGAGCTGCGGTCGTGCTACGTCGCGCTGAACACCTCAGCCCGGCAGTATCTGGCCGCGCTCACCGACCAGGTGCACGCGCTGGGCCGCGACGAGGACCTGAGGGTCGTACGACAGCGGCTCACCGAAGCCCGTGACCAGTACCGGGACGTGTACGCGGAGGCGCAGCTGCGGGTGCCCGAGCGCGTGCTCGACCTCGCGGGCGACTTCAGCCATGACCTGGGCGTGGTCTACGGCATGGTCCGGCGGCTGGACGACGGCGCCCTGCGCGCGGGGGACTCGCAGGCCGCCGTACAGGAGAGCATCGACGCGCTGTGGAGCAGGCTGCGGCGGATACGGCGCGCGATGAGGGTCGAACTGGGCGCGTCCCGGGTGGATTTCGGGCGTTGAGCACCCGATGCGCGGGATCTTGACGCCGGCGGTGCGGCGGCTCGGCATAGTGGCGGTCAGTCCAAGGGCTGTCGAGGACCCGGAAAGGCAGGGCGCCGGTGAGCGACGAGGAGAGCGGCGGCGTACGGGGGCTGCGCGCGTGGGCGGTGGACGCGGCGGAGCGGGTCAAGCGGTTGATCCCGGCCATGGGGGCCGGTGCGGTGGCGCCGCGGGCCTACGACGCGTCGGTCGGCGAACTCGACCAGCTGGCAAGGCTGCTGGACCACGACCCCGCCCTGCGCAGCGCGGTCGGCGTATGGCTGGCAGGCGCGCTGGCCCAGCGGCACCTCGCCGGGGGCGGTGAGCCCGCGGACCGGGAGCGTGCGGAGACGCTGCTGAGGGACGCGCGGGACCCCGGTACGGTGCTGGGGGCGACGGCGACCGAGGAGGACCGGCGGTGGGCGGCGTTGTTCCTGCTGCCGCTCATCTCGCCGATACAGCCGCAGCGGGGCGGGTTCGGGGCGGCGCCCGACCTCTCCGCCTTCCTCGAGTGGGTCACCCGGGTGGGGCCCGCCGGGATGGCGAGCGTCGCGGCGGAGATCGAGGAGCTGACCGCGGAGGTGGTGGAGCTGCCCCTGCCGCCGGAGTTCCGAGGGCAGCTGCGGCAGATGCAGACGCTCTTCACGACCTTGCCCGGGCCGGGGTACTTCGACCCGATCACGAACATGATGCCCGCCGGGGATCCTTATGCGGATCTCTTCCGGAGGACGATGGACGGGGTGTTCGGCACGACCGTAACTCCCACGGGCGGGCAGACGGACGCGCCGGGAGCCGGCAGGACCGCGGACGCGGAGCCGTCTGCGGCCGCTGGTCCGTCTGCGGCGCCTGATGCGTCTGCGGCCTCTGGTCCGTCCGCGGAGCCCGGTGCGTCTGCGGCCTCTGGTCCGTCTGCGGAGCCCGGTGCGTCTGCGGCGTCTGATGCGTCCGCGGTGGCTGATGCGGCTGCTGGTCCGTCTGCGGCGCCTGGTGCGTTTGCGGCCTCTGGTCCGTCTGCGGCTCCCGGTGCGTGTACGGCGCCTGATCCGTCCACGGGTCCCGACGCGTCCAGGGCTCCTGATCCGTCCGCGGCGCCCGATGTGTCTACAGACCCTGATCCGTCCACGGCCCCTGATCCCTCCGCGGATTCCAACCCCCCTTCGGATCCGAAGCCCACGCTCACCGCCGACGACATCCGTCGGCTCGCCGCCGCCATGGACGCGGTGAACGCCGCCACGGACGGCCTCGACGGTGCGCTGAAGAGCGACGATCCCGCCGGGGCGATCAACGAACTCCTCCGCAGGCTGTACTCGGTGCAGGACCTGCCGCCCCCGGGGCCGGACCCGACCTCCGCCATGGAGGCCATGAGGGCGCTGCTGCTCAACATCAGTTCCGGCGCCGGCGGCTCGCTCCAGGACCAGTCGGCCGGCCGTGCCCACATGGAGCGGATCGTCGGCCACTTCGAGAAGCTCGCGGGATCGTTGCCGCCGGGCATGGGGGATCCCGGAGTCTGGGGCCGGGCGTTCCTGCTGTACAGCCGGGTCAGGGACGCCGGGGAGGCGGAGGACGTCCAGGCGCTGCGTGACGTGGTGGACGAGGCCGAGGCGCTGGAGAAGTCCGTACCGGAAGGTCATTCGTTCCGTTTCGTGGTCCTCATGACCCTGGGGGCGGCCTACGGCAGGCTCGGTGCCCTCACCAGGGACGAGGAGCTGATGCTGCGGTCCCTGCCGTACCTCGAGAAGGGGATGTCCGGCATCAAGGAGAGCGGTCTCCCGTTCGCCGACGAGCTCCCCGTGCCGTACCTCCCGGACATCGACCTGCTGCGCGCGGCGCTCACCCGCGACACGGCGGCGGCGAAGGACCACGACCCCGTCCCCCCGCCTCCGGGCGCCTCCACGGAGGACCTGCACCGTTCCGCGCTCTCCGTAGCCCTCCGCTACAGCCTCACCCGCGATCGCGCGGACCTCGACAGGCTGATCCGCGAGCTGGAGCTGGTCCGTGACGGCGTCCGGGAGGGGAGGGCGCCGCGGATCGCCGCCGAGGCGTTGTGGCAGCTCGCGATGGCCTATCGCGAGCGCGGTGTCGGCGACGACGACGTGCGGGACATCGCCGCCCTGGAAGCCGCCAAGGAGGCGCTGACCGCGCTCGCCGCCGACGTCCTCCTCCAGACCGGGGCGGAACACGGGCTGCTGACGGCCCGTGCCGGGGCGAGCAGGGGTGTGCAGGCTGCGCTGTGGGCGGCCTCGCAGGGCCGGCTGCACGAGGCGGTGGCCGTGCTGGAACTGGGCCGGGCCCTGGTGCTGCACGCGGCGTCCACCTCGTCGGCCGTGCCGGAACTCCTGGACGAGGGCGGCCACCACGCGCTCGCCGAGGCGTGGCGGGCGGTCGACGCGACCCAGCGCCCCGACGCCGCTGACGACGACGGCGTACCCGACGAACTGCCGAGCACGCTGCGCCGCCAGGCCCTCGAAGCCCTCGGCTACCGACGGGACGGCAGCCTGCTCAACACGCCCACGCTGAGCGAACTCGCGGACGGGGTCGAGGAGAGCGGCGCCGACGCGCTCGTCTACCTGGTCCCCGGCGAGGGCGAGAACCCCGGCGTGGTGATCGCGGTGGGGCCGCGACTCGGAGCCGGGGTGGGCGTACGGTCGCTCCTGTCCGGCGCCGAGAACGGCCCGTTGGAGCACTACCTCGACGCCACCGCCGTACGCGACGGCGGCCGGAACGACCCGTCCGCCGAACAGGCCTGGGAAGAAGCCCTCTCGGCGCTCTGCGACTGGGCCTATGAGGTGCTCGCCCCCCTCCTCACCGATGTCGGCGAGCGGCTCACGGCCGACGGAGACCCGGGCGACCGGCCACTCAGACTGGTCCTCGTGCCCTGCGGGCGACTCGGCATCGTTCCCTGGCACGCCGCGCGCCTCCCGGCCGAAGCGCCCCACGACTACCTCTGCCAGTCCGCCGTGATCAGCTACGCGGCGTCCGGCAGCCAGTTCCTGCGGACACTGAAGCGCGCGCCGCGCGAACCCGCGGCCGCACCCGTCCTGCTGGCCGACCCGACCATGGACCTCACGCACGCCGAGGTCGAGGTCATCGCCCTGCGCGACGCCTTCTACCGGCAGGCCCGGATGTGCGGGGGCCTCTTCCAGGTACCCGAGGAGGAGCTGGCCCCCGGCACACCCGAAGACGTCCTCGGGTTCCTCGCCGACGGAACCTCGCTGCTCCATGTCGCCTCGCACGGATCGGCGGGAACGCGTCCCACGGTCTCGGCCCTGCATCTCGCCGATGCCGATGCCGATGCCGATGGCAATGGCAATGGCGATGGCGGCGGACCGGGGACGGCACCGGACCCGGGCCTGCTGACGGTCACCCGGCTCCTCGACCGGCCGGGGCAACAGGCCGCCGAGGACGGGCCGTTGGTCGTCCTCAGTGCCTGCCAGACCGATCTGAGCACTCGCGACCACGACGAGGCGCTGACCCTCACCACGGCGTTCGTCGCGGGCGGCGCGCGGGATGTCGTCGGATCGCGGTGGACGACCCAGGACAGCGCGTCGGCGCTGCTGATGGCGGTGTTCCATCACCACCTGACCGTCGACGGGCTCAGCCCCGTCGACGCGCTCAGGGCCGCCCAGCTGTGGATGCTCGACCCGCACCGCACGAACCCGGGCTCGCTCGGCGGCGAACTGCTGCGGCAGCTGGAACGCCCCGATCTCGACCGGATCGCGCTCTGGGCCGCCTTCATCCACCAGGGGCATCCGGGAGCGGCGAGGACCGGAACCCGGGGAGAGACAGCTACAGCTACTGGAGGGGGGAACGCATGAACGACCGCGGTACCAGCGACGGCCCCGGCGGTCTGATGGAGCAGCTGCTCGCCCTGATCGGCGAGCACCAGGACACCATCCGGGAGGCGCTCGACGACGAGGAGTACGCCACGCTGCTGGCCCGGCTGGAGGCCCTCGCGGCCACGGACGCGGATGACGACAGGGCGGTGCGCAGGGCGTGCCAGGGTGTTCGCCTGGCCCTGCTGCGCCTGCCGCTGGACCATCCGGTGTACAGGGCGCTGGACTCCCTACGGCAGGTCGCGGCGCCCCCCGAGCCGACGGCCGTGGTGGGGGCGCGCGAGCTGTTGGCCCTGCTGATGACCCTGCCCACGGCGCCCGAACCGGTGTACGGCACCGCGTCCGACCCGGCGTCCGGCACCGCACCCGAACCCGCCTACGGCACCGCACCCGAACCGGCCTACGGCACCGCGCCCGAGGAGGACCAACTGCTGCTCGGGGCGCCGGCCCTCTCGGCCGACGAGGCGCGGGTCCGCTGCGGCGGCGCGCCGCCCCCCGAGCTGATCAGACTGCGGGATCCCCGGGACGGCGACCGCTATCCGGAGTTCCAGTTCACCGAGGGCAGCGGCACCCCGCGCGAGGTCGTCCTCGAGGTCAACCGGCTGCTCCTCGCCGACATCGACCCCTGGGGAGCCGCGGCCTGGTGGCTCAGCGGCAACACCTGGCTGGGCGGGACACCCGCGTCGCTGCTCGGCCGGCTGCCGGACCATCGGCTGGTCGGCGCGGCCACCGCACTGGTGGAGGGGGACTGATGAGCGACTTCTTCCCCATGATCGAGCTGGAGCTGCGCCCCAACCGGCTGGTGATGCCGGCAGGCACCGAGCTGTGGCGGGTGCACCAGTCCAAGTACGCGCCGGACCAGTTCAGCCCGAAGCTCGCGGACATCCACTTCGGCGGCGGCCGCTTCGAGGGCACGGTGCTGGATCCGTACCACAGCCTGTACGTGGCGGACACCCCGCTCACCGCCCTCGCGGAGAGCGTGCTGCGCTCCCGGCCCTTCGAACTGCCCGCCGGCACGCGGCGGATCCCGTACAGCGCGGTGTGGCGACGGTCGCTGAGCGGTCTGCGCACCCGGTGCGAGCTGACCCTGGTCTCCCTGGTCGACGGGAGGGATCTGGCCGCCGTCTGCCAGGACTCCACGCTCCTGGAGGACGAGAGCAACTACGCGACAGCGCGGCGCTGGTCGAGCGAGATCCGGGCGCAGGCACCCGATGCCATGGGGCTGATCTGGGAGTCCCGGCGCAACCGGTCCCAGCGCGCCCTGGTGCTCTTCCACGATCGCTTCGCACACTGCGACGGCGGGCCGCTGGAGGTGCTGCGGGACGGCGGGATCCCGGACCTCGGCTCCCAGGAGGGAATGAAGAAGGCCAACGAGATCCTCGAACCGCTGCGGGCGGTCATCTCGGAGCCCGTGTGGCAGTGATGGGGGGACCGTTCCGTCCCGCTTGTCGGTGGTCGAGGCGTGATGTCATCGTGGGCGCATGGCATCGTCCCTCCCTGACCATGCGTCACTTCTCCGTGAACTCAAGGAGGTCAGGCGCGCCGGACTGGTGAGGCTGCGCGGGCGGGAGCTGCCCGCCCTGGAGTCGGCGGCGCAGACGGTGACCGCGCCCGGCGCCCGGGCTCCCGGAGCGGCCGTCGAGACGCTGCTGCGACTCGCCGTGGCGCGCCTGGACGCCGGGACCCTGCGCACCGCCGCCGAGTACACCCTGGGGCTGGCCCAGGGCACCCGGGACTGGCCGGGGTCCTCCCGCCGGGCCCGGGCGGCTTCGGTGTACGGGGTGAGCGTCGAGCGGTTCCGCAAGGACCACGAGGTGATGGTCCTCGGACAGGTCGCCGAGCACGTGCTGCGGCTGGCGGCGGAGGCGGCCGCGGAGCCCGGAGCCGTCGTGGCCGAGGAGGGCGTCGGCACGCACCGGACCGTGCGGGTCAGGGCCGGCGAGCGGCCGGTGACGCTCACCCTCCATGTGCATCCGGTGGACCTGCTGCGCGACGTGGACGTGGTCGTCTCCCCGTCCAACGTCCACTTCGCGCTGCCCGAGCGGTACAAGTCGTCGGTCGCCGCCTCGTTGCGCCGGGCCGCCTCGGTGCGCGGTGTGACCGGTGACGTCCTGGACGACCCGGTCCACGACGAGCTGACCAAGTGGGCGTCCCGGAACGGAACTTCGGGGCGCGCCGTGCTGCCCGGCACCGTGGCCGCCACCGGTGCGGGGGCCCTGGCCGGACAGGGCGTACGGCGGATCTACCACGCGGCGGTGGCCGTCCCCCGGGCCGGGACCAACGACTACGACGTGCTGCCGTCCGACATCACCCGCGCCGCCTCCCGCGCTCTCGCGGTCCTGGCGGAGGAGCACGACCGCTTCGACCCGCCGCTGCGCTCGGTGTGCTTCCCGCTGCTCGGCTCGGGCCGCGGCGGACTGCCGTACGACGTCAGTCTGGCCGCCGTATGGGCCGCCGTGGAGGCGGAGTTGGCCCGCGGGGCCGGGTGGGACGTCCACTTCGTGGTGCGTACGCCCGCGGCGGCGGCGCTCGTGGAGCGCATACCCGCCGGGATCCGCCCGCCGCACGACCGGCGGACGCCCGGCCGACCCGATGGAATGGGAGAGGACCCGCGCTCCGCCTGAGCGGTGCGGGGGCCGGGCGGGCGGGTGCGAGGGGGGAACCCGCCCGCCCGGAGTTCCCTTGCTACGAGGACGGCAAAATGATCAGGACCTAGCCGCCGACCGCGCTGCCGCGTCGTACACCAGCCGCGCGTGCAGCTCGAACATCTCCACCAGGTCGCCGGCGTCCGCGTTGATCTCCTGGTGGACGAACAGGCCGTCGGCGCCGGCGATGGCGTAGGTGGTGAGCGTTCGTACGGCGTCCTCGTCCAGCTCGGGGAAGAGTGTCCTGAGCATGTCGCCGGTCCTCTGGTGCGCGATCCCGCGGACCTGGAGGAACACCGTCCGGCCCTGCGGTTCCTTGGGGCGCCGCTCCAGGGCGAGCATCAGTCCGAGGCGCAGGAACTCGGGAGTGGCGGCCAGCGACCGCGCCACGTTCGCCGCCATGGCGGTGACCCGTTCCAGCGGCGTGCCCGCCTCGTCGCCGGGCAGTTCGACGGCCGCCAGCCAGGTCTCGAAGCTGCGCTCGATGACCGCGGCGATCAGGTCGTCCTTGTCCTTGAAGTGCCAGTAGATCGAGCTGGCCGGCAGCCCGCACTTGGCGCTGACCGCCGCGATGGACGTGCCCTCGTACCCGCGCTCGCCCGAGATCTCCACCGCGGCGTCGAGAATGCGGCGGCGGGACTCCACGCCGTTGGCACGCTGCTTCCGCTCCGGATTCCCCCTGGTCATGCCCCCACTCTAATGGGGCGAGGCGCGACGGCAGGGGGCCGGCTCAGCGCACCAGGGTGTCCACGGCATCGAGGTCCGGCAGGTCGAGCGAGCAGATGCGCTCGGCCTCGTCGGCGGGGATGCCGAACTGGCGCAGGAGGCCGCGGACGGCCAGGTCCGCGGACGTCCCGTCGTCGCGGTCGGGCTGTGCGTGCAGCAGCGCGCCCAGTGCCAGCGCGGCGCCCGCCGTCACCGCCAGCGCGAGGTCCAGGTCCTCCACCTCGAAGCGGCCCGCGTCCACCGCGGCACGGATGTCGTGGAACGCACGCGGTGCCAACCCCTTCTCGGACTGGGCCAGTTCGAGCCCGTGGTGGAGCAGGACCCGGCTCAGCTCCGGATGGCGGCGGTGCAGCCGGCCGGTCATGCGGAAGCTCTGGGCGTACGCGACCGCGGGGTCCTCGATGTCCGCGGTGAGGCGGTCCATCACCGAGCCCCACCACTCCAGCGCCTCCTCGACCGCGACCCGGAAGAGGTCCTCCTTGCTGTCGAAGTGGTTGTAGAACGACGGGGAGCGGTGAAGGCCGCCCACCGCACCGCCGTACAGAGTGAACGCTGGTTCGGAGCGCGCGCTCGCGCCCGGCTCGGCCGGGAGATCGCCGACCTGGGAAACCTGGAGAACGAGGCACTCGGCATCGAACTCGGCTACCGCTACGACACCTCACCCGTCGTCTGCCCAGACCCCGGCGGCCGGGCTCCACGCCAGACCATGGACGCGTACACGCCCAGCACCTGGCCGGGCGCCCGCCCACCGAGCCTGCACCTTTCGGACGGCCGCGCCCTCTTCGACCTCTTCCACCGCGGCTTCACCCTGCTGCGCTTCGCCGACCACGACGTCACCGCACTCACCGAGGCCGCCGCCGAGCGCGACGTTCCTCTCGGTGTCGTCGACGTCCGCGACACCCACGCCCAGGCCCTCTACGAGCGCGACCTCGTCCTCATCCGGCCCGACCAGCATGTCGCCTGGCGCGGGGACACCCCGCCCGCGGACCCGCACTACGTCATCGACCGCGTCCGGGGCGCCCACCACTGAACCGACGACAGCGGGCCCCCGCCGCTCCGGGCAGGAGCGACGGGGGCCCGTTTCGGCGGTGGGGGTCAGTGCAGTGCGCTGACCTCGGTCGCCGACAGCGTCCGGGGGTAGACGTGGACATCGGCCACGGAACCGGGGAACGCCAGGTACGGGGTCGTGGCGGAGGCGCTGTTGACGCAGCCGCCGATGGTCAGGGGCAGGGAGGAGTCGTACTGGGGGCTGAGGTTCTTGGCCGTCCCCATCAGGGTGCCGTTCTGGTAGAGGGCCATGGAGCCGGTGCTGGAGTCCCCGGCGACCGGTGCCCGGTAGGTGGCGACCAGGTGGGTCCAGGTGCCGACCGGACCGGTGTTGTTGTCTCCCTCGGCGGTCGGGAAGTCGGAGTTGCTGTCGTTGGTGGTCGTGGTCTGGAACATCCAGGCGGCACTGGGTTTGTCGTAGGAGAGGTAGAAGGACTGGTGTTGCGTGGTGCCCTGACAGACGGCCGTGGTGCCGAGCGCCGAGTTGATCTTCACCCAGGCCGAGACGGTGTAGTCACCGAGGGTGTTCACCGCGCTCTGCTTGCTCTTGAGGAAGCCGGTGCTGCCGTCGAAGGCCGCGCTTCCGGAGAGCCCGCTCGGCGCGTCGGTGCCGAAGGTGACGGTGCCGGACGGGGTCACCGGGTTCAGGGACGCGGTGTCGGTGCCGTCCCCGGAGAGCTTCCACTCGTCCTCGGGCATGCCCTTGTCCCAGCCGCTCGGCACGATCACGCTGCCGGCGTCGGCGTCGCTCGGGGTCATGGCGTACGGGTAGACCTGCACGTCCGAGACGGAACCGGGGAAGGCGTTGTACGGCGACGTCGTGTCGGGGCTGTTGACGCAGCCGCCGACGGTCAGGGGCATGGACGAGTCGTACTGCGGGGTGAGGTTGGTGGCGGTCCCCATCAGGGTGCCGTTCTGGTAGATCGACATCAGGCCGGTGCTGGAGTCACCGTCCACGGGGGCGGTGTAGGTGACCAGGAGGTGAGTCCAGGTGCCCAGGGCCCCGGTGCCGGTGTCTCCTTCCGCGGTCGGGAAGTCGGCGTTGTCGTCGTTGGTGGTCGTGGTCTGGAACATCCAGCCCTTGTTGCCCCTGTCGTACCCGATGTAGAACGCCTGGTGCTGACTGGTCCCCTCGCAGATGGCGGTGGCTGGATTGTCCGCCGAGTCGAGCTTCACCCAGGCGGAGACGGTGTAGTCGGCGAGGGTGTTGACGGCGGTGTGGTCGCTCTCCAGGAATCCGGTGCTGCCGTCGAACGAGGTGGCGGCGGCAGGTGCGTTGACCGCGTCCGGTCCGGCCGCGTTGAAGGTCGCCCCACCGACCGCGGTGAACGGGTTGTCCCCGCGCGCGTCGGTGCCGTCGGCGGACAGCTCCCACTCGTTGTCGGGGGTGTCGCTGCCGGTGGCCAGCGGGACGATCAGGTTCGGCGCGATGCTGACGACCTGGGTGTTGGTGTCGTTGAGGTACCGGCCGGCGAGGTCGGTGTAGTACGCGTTGGACGGGTTGCCGCTCGACAGGTCGGCCGCCTTCACGGTCGACGACGTGGCCGTGCCGTCCGTGGAGACCGCCGCGGCGAAGTCGATGACCTGGGACGGGAAGTTGTCGAGCAGGTACTGGTTCACCTGCTCACGTGCGCTCTCCTGCGTCGCCGTGCCCGGGTGGGCGGCGGTGAACGGCGGGATCGTGGTGAGGTAGACGGTCATGTTGGAGTTCTGCGTGACCGGCTGCCCGTTGATGTAGGTCTGCCCGTCGTCGGTGTAGTACGAGCTGAGCTGGCTGTTGAGCGAGGCCAGTCCGTTCTCGACGTTGGTGGCGCAGGTGTTGGCGTCGCCGGTGCAGTTGAGCAGGTCGGTGGCGCCGGTCGAGACGAGGACGGTGCGCACGTTGCCCTGGGCCAGCACGTTGCGGTCCAGCGGGTTGAGCGCGTTGGTCGGGCTGTCGCTGTTGGTGATCTGCGGCAGCAGGTTGTTGCTCAGGCTGTTGCTGTTGGTTCCGGCGTTGAGCACGCCGTAGTCCACCGTGTCGTCGCCGTTGGGGTCGTTGACCAGGGCGCCGGTGATGGCGTCGCTGAGGTGGTGCTGGCCGTCGCCGCTCGCGGTGTCCCCGTTGACGCTCTGGTCGCCGTAGAGGACCAGCGAGCCGGTGGGCGCGGAGGTGGGCGTGGTGACGTCGATGCCGGCCAGGTACGGCAGACCGGTGTACGTCGTCTGCGTGTACTTGGTCGCCGCGGTGTCACCGGTGCGGTTGGCCGCGTCGCTCACCCACACCGGTGTCTGGGCGGCGGCATGGCCGGCCATGGCCGACACCGAGCCGTGCACCTGCAGGCTGACCAGCACGGTGGCCTGCTGCGCGACGGCCAGCGTCACCGGGTCGCTGGTGACGTCGCCGCCCGCGGGGACGGTGACCGAGGTGGCGCCGCCGAAGGTCAGCGCCGTCGGTGCCGCGGCCGCCGTGGCCCCGCCCGCGGTGCCGTCCTGCAGCGCGACGGAGGCCGCGTCGAAGGTCACCGGCGCGCTGCCCATGGCGTTGGACAGGTGGACGCGGACGCCGTTGCCGCTGTCGGCGCCGATGCTGACGTGCGCCGGGATGCGCAGCGTCTGCCCGTTGACGGTGGCGGTGGTGCCGCCGGACTGCTGCACCTTGGCGGTGTCCTGCACGGAGGACCAGGTGCCGACCCAGTGCTGGGCGCTGGATCCGCTGCCGGTGACGGTCAGCGGCCGCACGCCGAGACCGAGGATGTGCAGGGCGGGCTGGCCGGCCTGGACGCCGTTGGTGAACAGGGGCAGGGAGATGCTGCTGATGACCGAGCCGGGGCAGGCCAGCGGGACGCTGACGGCGTAGATCTTCGGGCCGGGGCTGGGGCTGTTCTGGGTGTTGTTGCTGTGGTTCTCGTGGACCAGGGTCAGCGAGGCCGCCGAGGACGGGCCGCTGAGCCAGTCCGGCACGGTGTCCAGCGTGTACGACTGGTCGGCGGGGTTGCCGTCCGGGTCCAGGCAGTTGTTCTTGGCGTAGGTGATGGTGCCGGTGGCGCCCTTCGCCGCGCCGCCGGTGGCGAAGCCGAGGAAGACCACGGCGTCACCGGTGTTCACGACGCCGCTGCCCGGCACGGTGACGGTCTGTCCGGAGGCCAGCAGGTTGTCGTAGGTGCCGCTGCCGAACGTCGGCAGCTTGATGCCGGCGCCGTCGACGGTCACCGTCTTGCCGCTCTGCCAGCCCGCCGTGCCGGTCAGGTCGGCGGAGTTGATGCTGTTGCCGGAGCCGTCGGCGTCGGCCGGGCTGGTCGTGGTGGTGAAGGTGCTGGTGGCGGTGTTGTTCAGGCAGCTGCTGGTGCTGTTGATGGCGCAGGTCAGCGCCGGCGCGAGCCGCAGCACGTCGAGGCCCGCCTGGTATCCGGTGGAACCGGTGTTCTTGCCGGTCAGGGTGAGCGTGAGAGTGTGCACGCCCTGCTTGAGGGTGAGCAGCTGGCCGTTCGCGTCCTTGGGCATGCCGAGGTTCACGAACCGGGTGGTGACGTAGGAGTTGTAGGCGTCGAAGTTGCTGAGCAGGGTGGACTCGGTGGGCTTGCCCGCGTCCAGGACCAGCTTGTAGATGCCGTAGTCCTTGGCCTTGGTCAGGTTGGCACCGAAGCCCCAGGGGCCGTCCTTGGGGATGTCGAAGCTGAACGTCGCGCTGTCACCGGCGACGACCTTGGTGGTGCTCTTGTTGGCGAGCATGGCCTGGTAGCCGTCGGCGAACTCGTAGCCGCTGCCGGCGGCCTGGCTGATCAGCTGACCACCGGTGGAGGTGGTGGTCGCCTTGGGCACGGCGGTGGTCGTGTTGTCCGCGTTGGTCGCCGTCCAGCCGCTGATCATCTTGTCGCCGTAGGCGTACGTCGGCGTGCTGGTGCCCGCGTAGAAGGCGTAGGCCGTCTGCGTGATGGACGTCGAACCGGCCTGGTCCACGGCCTTGGCGTACAGGGTGTGCGGTCCCGCCTTGGCGGGGGCGAAAGCGGGGGAGGCGCTGCCGTTGACGACCGCGGTGCCGGTGCCGGGGCCGTTGTCCGAGGTGGCGTAGTACACATGGGCCGGCACGATCGTCGTGCTCGTGGTCCATTTGGTGACGCTGCTGCTGTAGACCGTGTTACCGAGCGTGCCGTCCAGCGCGAACAGGTAACCGGTGATGTTGTTGGTGTGGTTGTTGCTGATCGTGAAGGTGCCCTTGTCGCCGAAGGCGGCACCGATCTGCTTGGCCGGGAACTGACTGGAGGTCACCGTGGGCGCGGGCGGCGCGCTGGTGTCCACCGTGAAGGTCTGGGTCTTGGTCCACACGCCGTTGCCGGTGCCGGCCCAGTAGCCCGCAGCGTTCTGTGCGGTGGCCTTCCAGGTGTAGGTGCCGTCCGGCAGGCTCGGGGTGGTCCAGTCACTGCCGTTGGTGTTGTACCGGGCGCGCTTCTTGGAGTCGAGGTTGGGGCCGAAGCCCTGTCCCACCTGGGTGCCGGAGGAGTTGTAGACGTGGTAGTCCATGCGCACCAGCTCGCTGCCGCCGGCCAGGTCGGGGTCGACCGCGCGCGCGGACAGCGTCGGGGTGTGGGTGGTGGTCATCGTCTTGCCCATGCTCACCGTGGACGGCTTGATGGCGGGAGTGCCGGTGCCGTTCTTGAGCTTGGGCCGGTAGCTGTAGGTGACCGACATGGTGGCGCCGCCGCCGAACGCGAGCTGCTTCCACTGCGTGGCGTCGTTCATGTCGGGCGACTGGACCATCAGCGTCATGCTCTTCCAGCCGCCGGCCGCCGCGCTCTGCGCGCGGGAGGTCACGTCGAACTCCAGCGAGGGCGGGCTGACCCAGGAGTTGGAACCTGAGGTGACCGGGCAGGTGCCGGCCTCATGACTCTTCGGGTTGGTGCCGAGCGAGCCGGTGCGTCCCCCGGGCTCGTGGCCCCAGTACAGCGAGGAGGAGCCCCAGCCGGCGGGGCGGTCGGTGCCGTAGACGGCGGCCGGGGTGTCGGCGCAGGAGGCGGCGGAGAGCTGCTTCACGTACAGCGAGGCGTGGCTGACCACGGCGCCCTTGATGCCGCTGGTGTTCATCTGGTAATAGGTGCGGGCCCGCTCGCCGTTGCCGGGGTAGGAGTTGTCCCACCCTTCGCGGGCGTTGTTCTCACCCGTGGTGGACGTCGAGTTGTAGACGTTCCATCCGTTGTCGGAGATCCGCGCCCAGTCCAGCTGGGACGGCCTGCCGCTCCACTCCGGGTCCACGTAGACCGGGTAGGTGGTGCTCTTGGAGGTGAGCAGCGTCTTGTCCAGGCCCAGCAGCTGCTTGCCGTGCTTGAGGGTCACGCGGACCTGGGCGCGGTGCTTGCCGACCTTGGCCGCAGCCTTGTGCTCGGCCCGGGCGGAGGAGGCGGTCGCGGTGTGGGCCAGGGGCGCGCCGGCCGCCTTCTGACCGGCGCTGTCCCACATCAGCGCGGTGTCGCTGTGGAACACCGTCTTGCCGGTGTGCTTGTCCGTGGCCTGTGCGCCACCGTCGTGCGTGGCGGCCAGCTTGAGGTTGGCCGACGTGGTCTGGAGCGCGAGGCCCTGCAGGTGCGGATCGGCCGCGGCCTTGGGGGACTTGACCACGAGGATCGAGGAGTAGCCGGAGGCGTCCGCGGTCAGCTGGAGGTCGACCTGGGGCAGTACGTCGGGGTAGGTGGCGGTGTCACCGGAGATCACCGGCTCGGGCAGCTTGCCCGGCCAGGAGAAGCCCAGCCGGTCCTTGCCGCTGCGCAGCGTGACCAGCGCACCGGAGCCGCCGTCGGAGAAGGCCACGTCCGTGACGGCGGCCTGGGGAGCCCAGGTTCCGTCCGCCTTCCGTACCAGCGTGGTGTCGATCGGCACCCACTTGCCGTGCTGCCGGGTGCGCTGCGGCATCGAGGAGTCGGTGCGGGTGAAGGTGCCGTTGGGGTTGGCCACCACCGTCGTGCCGGTGTCGGTGAGCTGGTCGATGGTCACCGGCTTGCCGGTCGCCTTCGCCCGGGCGGATGCCGACTCCGTGGGGTTGAAACGCCTGGCGGCGGACTGGGAACGCGTGCTGTGCGACTTCGCGTGAGACGACCGGGCGGGGGCGGCGGGTGCCGCGTGGGCCGACACCGTCGCGGTCAGCGACCCGGCCGCCAGGGCCGCGACGACGGCGGCGGCGAGGGGTCTGGACGCGGGACGTCTGGACGCACGTAGGGGTGTGCGGAAGGCGGACATCGAGGTTGGGATCCTTAGCAGGTATCAGGCGGTCCCCCCGTGGGTCCGCGCCGCTGTGCATTCTGAGGTCCCGTGTGATCGGGGGTCCATCGTCAACTGATCGAATGACGTCCGTAGTTAGTCCACTTTTGACGTATGCGAGATGGCTTGGGTTTCAACTTGGAACATCCCTTGGGGTTTTCACAGGAAATCCTTTGCCTGTGGAGATCGCGTGAGGCCCTAGCGTGATCCACTGCGGGGGGTGTGAGTTTTGTGTGCCCCTCTTTTGACGTGCACTCAGATGCCCGCGGGCGACCTGTGTGCTCTTGCCTCAGAGAGGAATCGCACACCATGGTGCGAACTACGGGGTGGCGAAAAGGGCGGTTGGCCTCACGCACCCGAAGACTTCGGCGTTCGGTGTTCGTCACGGTCGGCGCCGTGGTGGTGTCGGGCCTGCTGCCCGCGGGCACGGCCACGGCGGCCTCGCCGACGACGAAGCGTCACGTGTCGGCTCCGGCCGTTCCGCACGACAAGCGGATCCCCTTCACTCACGCCACGCCGAAGCGCGTCCCCGCGCACAAGGGGTTCAAGCACTTCGACCCCGCCGTGCACGCGAAGCTCCCCGCGCCGGGCAGCGCCGAGGTCACCCTGCCCGTCGCGGCCGCTTCCGCGCGCCTGAGCGCCAAGGCGACTCAAGTACGGGCGGGAGACACGCCTGTTCTGCTCGGTGCCGCCGCGGGTGCCCACCCCCAGGCGGCCGCCGTCGCCCGGTCACAGCGGGTGCGGGTGACCGTGCTGGACCAGAAGGCCGCGCGCGCCGCCGGTGTCCACGGTGTGCTCTTCACCCTGCAGCGCACCGGCCCCGGCGGCGGCAAGGTCGCCCTGCGCGTGGACGACTCGTCGTTCCGCTACGCCTTCGGCGGCGACTTCGCCTCCCGTCTCCACCTCGTCCAGCTGCCCGAGTGCGCCCTGATCACGCCGAAGCTGCGCAAGTGCCAGACCCCGACCCCAGTGCGCACCGCCCCCGGAACGCCGCTGTCCGGACAGGTCACCGTGCCGGGCGCGGCGACCGGCGGTGCCTCCCTCGCCCGGACGGCGACGGCGTCGTCCGGCGCGACGGTGGTCATGGCCGCGACGTCGGGAAGCTCGGGTTCGTCGGGTGACTACTCGGCGACGAGCCTGTCGCCCGCGGGTACGTGGTCGACCTCGGGCAACACCGGCGCGTTCACCTACAGCTACCCCATCTCGGTGCCGCCGGCGATCGGCGGCGCGGCGCCGCAGGTGGACCTTTCGTACGACTCCTCCAGCCAGGACGCGCGGACCGAAGGCACCAACAACCAGTCCTCCTGGCTGGGTGACGGGTGGAGCTCCACCGAGAGTTACGTCGAGCGCACCTACAAGTCGTGCGACGACGACTCGTCCTCGGGCGCGCCCAAGAACGACGGGGACGAGTGCTGGGCCGGGCAGATCCTCACCCTGTCGCTGAACGGCAAGTCCACGGAGCTCGTCTACGACGACTCGACCAAGACCTTCCACCCCACCCGGGACGACGCCACCACCAAGGTGGAGGATCTGACGGGGGCGACGAACGGCACCGACAACGGGGAGTACTTCAAGGTCACCCAGAGCGGTGTCCAGTACTTCTTCGGGCTCAACCGCCTCCCGGGCTGGTCGTCGGGCAAGGACGAGACCAAGTCGGCGTGGACGGTGCCGGTCTACCACGCGCACGGCGGTGTGTCGGCGTGCCCGGACAGCACGGACTTCGCGTCCACGTCCTGCACGCTGGGCTTCCGCTTCAACCTGGACTACGCGGTCGACCTGCACGGGAACGCCACCGCCTGGTACTACAGCCCGGAAACGGGCTACTACGGCGCGGACATGAAGGACACCGCGGTCTCCTACACGCGCGGCGGCACGCTGTCCCGGATCGACTACGGCATGACGTCCTCGACGGTCTACTCGGGCACCGCCCCGGAGCAGATCCTCTTCGACACCGCCGAGCGCTGCATCCCCGGCACCCCGTCGGGCAACACCTGCGCGGACAGCCAGTTCACCGCCGCCAATGCCGCGTACTGGCCGGATGTGCCGGTAGACCTGAACTGCACCTCCGGCTCGTCCAACTGCACCAACCACGGCCCGAGTTTCTGGTCGCGCAAGCGGCTGACGGCGATCACGACGCAGATCCAGACGGGTGGTGCGACCAAGCAGGTCGACAAGTACTCGTTCACGCAGTCCTTCCCCGACGGCGGCGACCACGCCCCCACCCTGTGGCTGGACTCCGTCCAGCGCACCGGCCTGGACACCCTGGGCGGGGCGTCGGGCAGCACCTCCACGCCGGCGGTGAGCTTCGACCCGCCGCTGCAGCTGCCCAACCGGGTCGGGACGATCCCGCAGATGCCGCTGATGTACCACGACCGTATCCAGACGGTCACCAGCGAGACCGGCGCCCAGACCACGGTCACCTACGACCGGCCCGACTGCTCCAGCGCCCCGGCCAGCGACCCCAACGACCCCACGGACGCGGCGGCCAAGACCTTCGCCTCCACCAACACCCTGTCCTGCTTCCCGGTGTACTGGACGCCCACCGGTGAGCCGGCGCCGTGGATGGACTGGTTCTACAAGTACAAGGTCTCCTCGGTCGTCACCAGCGACGCGCACAACTCCTACCAGGACGGCACCCAGCCGAAGCTGGAGACGGACTACGCCTACAAGGGCAAGCCGGGCTGGCACTACGACGACAACGAGGTCGTCAAGTCCAAGAACCGCACCTGGGGCCAGTTCCGGGGTTATCCGGAGGTGGACGTCACCACCGGTGACCCGAGCGTCTTCCACTACACCAACGGCGCCAAGGTCTACGACCAGAAGACGCTGACCAAGACGTACTACTTCCTGGGCATGAACGGCGACACCCTGCCCGGCGGCAAGACCCGCTCCGTGCCCGACCTCACGAGCCAGGACGGCGCCACCTCGGTCGCCGACGACGACGCGCTGGCCGGCCAGGTCTTCGAGACCGACACCTACACCGCCTCCGGCGGCAGCCTGGACAAGGCCGTCGTGACCGTGCCCACGATCATCGGCCCCACGGCCACCCGCAACCGCAGCGGCCTGCCGGACCTGACGGCCCAGATGGTCCGCACCGCCAAGTCCCTCACCCGGCAGGCGGTCTCCTACGGCTGGCGCAAGACCGAGACGGACACCTTCTACACCACCACCCTGGGCAAGCCGACCACCGGCATGCCGGTCCAGGTCGACGACCGCGGTGAGACCGCCGACAGCGACAACGTCGCCAGGTGCGCCTACACCCGGTACCTGTCCAACACCAAGCCACTGCTGACCCTGCCCGCGGAGACCATCACCACGGCACAGGACTGCTCCACCGCCGGGGCCACTCCCAGCGGGAAGCTGCTCTCCGACACCCGCACCTCCTACGACAAGAACCCCTTCGCCTACGACGGCGACGGCCAGCAGAGCCCGGCCCTGCCCGACACCGGGGACGCCACCCTGGTCCAGAAGGCCTCGGCCGCCAGCGGTGCCACCGGCACGGCGTTCGTCGACGAGAGCGCCACCACCTACGACGCCTACGGCCGCACCGCGACGGTCACCCGCACCCCGCACTCCACCTCGCCCGACAACAAGAGCCTCGCGCAGACCGTCACCACGGCCTACAACCCGAGCAGCGGGGCACTGCCGACCAGCACCGTCACAGCCACTCAGGTCACCCCGGGTGCCGCCTGCACCACCATCAGCACCTCCTCCAAGGACTGCCAGGTCGCCTCCATCACGGTCGACCCGGCCCGGTCGCTGACCCTGGCCAAGACCGACGCGGCCGGCCTGCTCACCTCGTTCACCTACGACGCGCTGGGCCGCCTGACCGGGGTCTGGCTGCCGAACGAGAGCAAGTCCGCCGGCGCGCCGGCGAACATGACCTACAGCTACCGCCTGTCCCAGACCGCTCCCACCGTGGTGGCGACCAACTCTCTTCTGGACAGCGGAAGTTACAAGACCGGTGAGACCCTGTACGACGCCATGCTCCGCACCCTGCAGACGCAGAGCACGGCGGAGAACGGCACCACCACCGTCTCGGACACGCAGTACGACTCGCACGGCTGGAAGGTCGTCACCAACAACGCCTACAACGTGGGCGGTGACCCCGGCAACAGCCTGATCTCGGTCTCGCAGGTGTCCATCCCCGACACCACCGTCACCGACTACGACGGGCAGGGCCGGGCCGACCTGGTCACCGAGGAGCACGACGGCGCCAAGACCTGGACCACGACCACCGCCTACACCGGCGACAAGACCACCGTCCTACCGCCGAAGGGAGGAGTCGCCACCGCCTCGGTCGTGGACGCCCGCGGCCAGACCACCGAACTCGACCAGTACACCGCCGCGCCCACCCTGAGCGGATCCGCCGCGGCGGGCTTCACCGCCACCGGCGGCACCCCTTCGGCCACCACCTACCAGTACGACGAGGCGGGGCAGCAGTCACAGGTGACCGGCCCGGACAAGGCGGTCTGGAAGTTCGGCTACGACCTGTTGGGCCGTAAGAAGTCCCAGAACGACCCCGACGCGGGCCCGAGCTCCTACGGCTACGACGACGCCGGCAACCTGATCTCCACGACCGACGCCCGCAAGATCGAGCTGGACTTCACCTACGACCTGCTCGGCCGCAAGCTGACCGGCAGCGACAAGGCCAAGTCCGACTTCCAGTTCGCCTCCTGGACCTACGACACCCTCCAGATCGGCAAGCTGACCTCCTCGACGCGCTACGTCCAGGGCACCACCGGCGGCTACACCGTGGCCACCACCGGCTACACCAGCCTGGGCAAGCCGACCGGCACCAAGATCACCCTGCCGGCGTCCGAGGCTCCGCTGCCGACCACCTGGACCACCACCTACGGCCACAGCACCAAGGAGCAGCTGCTCACCACCCAGGCCGACCCGCGCACCCAGGGCCTGAACAGCGAGACCATCACCTACGGGCACGACGCGCTGGGCAGCCCCACCATCACGAGCAGCAGCATCAACACCTACGTGGGCGCCACCACGTACACCGGCTACGGTGAGCCCTCCCAGCTCACCCTGGGCGCCTCGACCAACCCGGCGTGGGTCACCTACAGCTACGACGACCAGACGCGCCGGCTCACCGACCGCCTGATCAGCCGTACCCAGGCACCCGGTCCGACGGTCGACGACACCAAGTACACCTACGACACCTCCGGCAACCCGACGTCCGTCACCGACCAGCAGTCGGAGACCGGCAACACCGTCACCGACCAGCAGTGCTTCGGTTACGACACGCTGAACCGGCTCACCGACGCCTGGACCGCCAACGACAACTGCGCGGCCAACCCGCCCACCAGCGGCACCCTGGCCACCAGCGCGGGCGCCTACTGGCAGTCCTACAGCTACGACGCGATCGGCGACCGGCTCGGAAGCGTCGACCACGCCATCGGCAGCGGCGGTTCGACGGTCACGACCGGCTACACCAACGGCTGCACCGCCAACTGCAACACCACGGGTGCGCAGCCGCACACCCTGACCGCCACCACCGGTGGCACCAACGCGACCGACTTCGTCTACGACGAAGACGGCAACCTGCACACCCGTACCCCCAAGAGCGGCCCGGGCCAGAGCCTGACCTGGGACGACGAGGGTCACCTGGCCGAGGTGGACACCACCGGCGCCAGTCCCACGAGCACCAAGTACCTCTACGACGCCCAAGGCGCGCTGCTCATCCGGCGGGACCCGGGACAGACCGTCTTCTTCGCCGGTGACACCGAGATTGTCGTGAACACCGGCGTCACCCCGAACGTGCTGCTCGGTGCGGTCCGCACCTACACCCACGGCGGCATGCCCGGGTACCCGGTGGCCGTGCGGTCCAGCCTGTCCGGCGGCGGCCTGAAGTACCTCTTCAGCGACCTTCACGGCACCGCGTCCCTCGCGATGGACGCCACCACGCAAGCGGTCGCACGCCGTCAGACCACACCGTTCGGACAGTCACGTGCCAGTGCCAACACCACGGCCTGGCCCGACTCCACCCACTCCTTCCTGGGCAAGCCCCAGGACGCCGGCACCGGCTACACGGACGTGGGCGCCCGTGAGTACGACCCGACCCTGGGCCGCTTCATCAGCGCCGACCCCAAGCTGGAGACCACCGACCCGCAGCAACTCGGCGGTTACGCCTACGCGGCCGACAACCCCGTCACCTCCGCCGACCCGAGCGGCCAGGAGAGCTGCTACCCGCACTACTGCTCCGGGTCGAACGGTACGTACGGTGACTACCACTCGGAGAACGACCCGGCCTCGCCCGACTACGGGGGCAGCTCGCACTCCTGGCAGGACCATCACCGGGGCGGCAACACCTGCTACTACGTGCTGGTCAACCCGTGCGGCGGAAGCGGCACTTCGGGGCGTGACGCCACCGCCGCCATCCTGGTCCCGATCGTCGCGTCCCAGTTCGCCACCAAGCCCAGCACGGCGTTCTTCTGGTCCGGACGGACCGAGGGGGTCAACGCCGGCCCGGACAGCCTGGCCGACTGGGTCGCGCAGGAGCACGGCGGCACGACGCTGGAGATGCTCATGAAGGAGCGCGGCATCAAGCTGCCGGACTGGGATCCCGACAATCCCGACGTCGTCAAGGCGTGGGAGGACGCGTCGGCCGCCTACGCCAACAACGCCTCCGGCGAGGTGCGGGTGGTCCTCGGCGAGGACCAGCGCCCGGGCAGTGTCTGGGAGACCGTCGAGATGGACCGCCTGATGAACAACCCCAAGGTCTCCAAGATCACGATGCTCGACATCCTGGGTGACGAGACCGGCCAGATCGCGGTCAACCGCGGCGAGATGAGCACGGCGGCGGGGGCGGCCGCGGCGGAGAGCGACGCCCGGGAGGAGGTCGCGTCGGCAGTGCAGAAGGCCAATGCCAACGTCCAGACCCAGGAGGCCGAGGCGCTCGCCCAGGCGCAGACCGCGCGGGCGGAGGCCGAGGCGGAGGCTGAGGCGGAGGCCGAGGCGATAGCGGAGGCGGAGGCGATGGCCGCCGAAGAAGGCTAGCGCGCGGTGCCGCCGGTAGCGCCTGGTGCGCTACCGGCGGCCGGCCCGCGGATAGGCTGCCACCCGCCCACGGACCCGTGAGGTTCGGTGGGCGGGTGGCCCCGTCGCGGCCGGCAGTGAAGAGATCCTCGGGGCGGCCGTCCGGCGTCCCGGAGCAGTGTTCGAGGTCTGGGAGGCCCGAGATGTCCGACGAGAGGAAAAGCGCCGCGATCACGGTGTTCCTGGGGCGGGGCGAGTCGCCCTTCCCGCAGCGGGACGAGGCCGCGGTGCTCGCCCGCTTCGGCCCGGACGACGGCCCCGGGCTGGCGGCCTACGCGAAGGAGATCGTCAGCGAGGCCGCGGCGTTCGACATCGAATGGGGGGACCAGAGCCTCTCCTCCGGGACGGCCCATTTCCGTGAGGAAATGCGCAGGCGCCACCCGGAGCTGACCGACGAGGCCGTCGCGGCGCTCGGCTGGTTTTTCAGTTACATGTGGCGCTGATTTACCTGTGGCGCTGATTCAGGCGCGGGCGCCGGTTCTCGTAAAAACTGCTGGGGAAATTCCGTCCTCTTTCTCCAGGGAATTCCGCTCCCGCCGCAAGAGGCCGGAGCATGGGCGGAGCGGCACCCGCGCAAGGCGTGCCGACCGCGTGCACCCCGGCGGACCGGAGCACCGCGGCACCGGCTCTCCGGGACCGCCTACCCTTGACCCATGACCAGCAGCAGCGACCGGAGCCCGGCAGTGGACGTTCCAGCACCCAAGAGCTACGAGATCCGCACCTACGGGTGGTGACTTTCACAAACCCCGGCTAGCGTTCTGACCTGGCTTTTCGGGGGTGGTGCTCCCTGACTCGGGGCATAGCGGTTCGGTGCTGGCCGGCGATGTTGCCCTCTGGTGGAATGGCGCAGGGTGGGCACGGGAGAAAGCTACGCCCTGTTCTGGGCGCGAGCGGACTGGGACGAGCACAGGCATTTGCTGCTGGGCGACGGACTCACCGTGGTGGCCCATCGAGCCAGGCCGGTCAGGGGCGGGATGCGCGGCGCGGCTGACCGGATGACGACAGTGCTGATCGTTCCAGGGAGCGATCTAGCGAACAGACTGCGCCTGCACGCTGCGATCTCTGAGGCAGCACGCGGATTTCGTCTCGCATAGAACCCGCGCCGAGGGCCGTGATCTTCATGTCGGCTGCGTTGCCGCACCTCGGGTGCGGTCACGTTCGGCTTCTTTCCGATAACCCATCACGTGGAGTGCGCTGCCCACTTCATTACGCGCTTACCGCGGTCGGTGACCTCGGCCTCGACCTCCCGGGACCGGCCACCCACCTCGACCTCCAGATGTGACCGGCCCCCTCCATACGCGCGCCCCGCACTCCTTCCACGAAGCGTGGATAGTTCTCCACCCAGTGCAGGGTCTCCCAGGCCGTGTTCACCGGAATGCCGACGTCGACGTGTAGGTCGAGGATGACCTCCGAGACCTTGGTGCACAGGCAGCCGCTCCCTTGCACCTGTGGCCAGCCGCTGTCGACGGAGCACCCCATCACGGGAATGCGGTCGCTGCGGGCTGTGGCGACGAAGCCACAAAGTCCTCCTGCTCCAACATTCCCCTCCCAGCCCGTCTCCAGGAGGCTGATCTGGGCTCATGTGGCGGAGGACGAGGTGCCTGTACTCTCCCATCGCGAGAGTGGAGCGCGAGATCACTTCGGGGGTGGAGCGTGGCGAGTAAGTTGCGCGGCTCTGTTTTGGTGATGCTCACCATCACTGCGTGTGCCGTGGCAACGCTGGCAGCGCTGGCAGGCAATGCGGCGACGTCGCAGGAACATTGGCCATGGGGTCTGGACGTGTTGCGCCAGCACGCTTGGCCGGCGTCCGCCGCGTTGTTTGTCTTGGGCGGGGTGGTTGCCGTGGGTCTGCTCCTGTTCCAGGAGCGCTCGACTGTGGGGGCGGATGACCCGCCTCCGCCGACTCTCGTGACGGTGCCGGACTGGGTGGTCGATCGGGCTGAGAGTGACCAGGTCGTTGCCGCGGTGTGCACACGTAGTCGAGCTGTGGGTATCACCACGGCGCTGGAGGGCGCGGGAGGTTTCGGCAAGACGACGCTCGCCGAGGTAATCTGCGCCCACCCTCGAGTGAGACGCCGCTTCCATGACCGGATCTACTTCATCACAATGGGTCGGGACGTGCGCGGCCGCGCAGCAATCGCCCTGAAGGTTGCCGAGGCTACCCGGTTCATCACCGGGAATACGATGACCTTCGATGACCCCGATCTGGCCGGAGCCCACCTGGGGCGACTGCTTGACCAGCGCCCGAACACGTTGCTAGTCGTCGATGACGTGTGGGAGCCGGAGCAGCTGACTCCCTTTCTCGTTGGCGGTCGTCGTTGCGTGCGTCTCGTGACCACGCGTATCCCCGCGGCGCTGCCAGCCGGTACGCAGCGGGTCCAGGTTGACGAGATGTCTCCAGTTCAGGCCCGGCGCGTACTCACCTGGGGGCTGGCTCCGCTTTCGGAGGATGTGACACAGGGCCTTCTAAAGGCGACAGGGCGGTGGCCGCTTCTCCTACGTTTGGCCAATCGACTGATCGCGGCCGAGGTGGCCACAGGTGTGGATCCTTCGGTTGCCGCCGAGGATACTCTGCGTCGGCTAAATGAAAACGGACCGACAGGTGTTGACGATCCGTCGGCTAGTATCGATCTTGACGACCCGAAGCGACGGAAGCTTGCCGTGCGTGCAACAGTGGAGGCCGCCACGCGCCGTCTGCCTGCAGGTGGTTATGAGCGGTTCTCTGAGCTCTGCGTCTTCGCGGAGGACGAGTTCATCCCGCTGACTGTTGTAGCTGAGTTATGGAAAAGCACTGGATCCCTCACGGCGACTCAGACGCGGCAACTGTGTCGAGCCCTGGCCGATCTATCGCTGATCGGCCTCAGCGCAGAAGGCGGGGGGCATCTCACGCTTCACGACGTCATTCGCGACTATCTGCGTGGCGAAATCGGTACTACGCGCCTCGGTGAACTTCATTCCGTACTGGTGGATGCAGTCGCGGATGGCCTGCCGGTAGCTGCTCCGCTGGCCACCTCGGCCCCTGGCCCTGACGTCGCATGGTGGGAACTGACCGAGGGGTACCTTCTTGATCAAACTATCGCCCACATGGTGGCTGCTGGCCGTGTCACACAAGCCGAGGCCGTGGCGAGCGATCTGCGGTGGGTCGAGGCGCGGCTGTATCACCGGGGGCCCACCGCTCCGTGGATCGACCTGAGTAGGATCCCTACGCATTCAGCTGCGACCCGGGCACGTGACCTGGCCCGCATTGCCCACTTGCTAGCACCGACCGATCCCCCCGAGGCCCTTCGGGCAGTGCTGTACAGCAGGTTGGAGCCACTTACTGTTTGGCATGAACAAGTCCTGGTCCTCCAAGCTGCCCTGACCCAGCCTGCCCTGATCAATCGCTGGCGCCCCCCGGATCTGCCGGACCCTGCCCTTCAGCGATCCCTTACATGCCACAGGGGCTGGGTAAACGCAGTGTCCACAGCGCCTGACGGAAAAACTCTCGCTACGGGCAGCGAGGACTCGACAGTGCTGATCTGGGACGCAACCGCGGGCCGACTTGTCGCGACCCTCACTGGGCCTGCAGGGGCGGTGAATGCGGTCGCCTTTTCTCCCGACGGCACCTGGCTCGCCGCCAGTGGCCAGGATTCCTCCGTATGGATTTGGGAGACGGCCACAGGTGTGCTCAGGGCGACACTCACGGGGCACGCCAGCTGGGTGCACGCACTGGCTATCTCGCCTGATGGTCAACACGTTGTCACTGGGGGGACTGACGCGCGGATCCAGGCTTGGGACACGGCTACGGGCACCCTTGCCACCACACTTATTGCGCACAGCGGCGTCAGCGGTATGGCGTTCTCGCGTGATGGCGTCTGGCTGGCAACCAGCCACTACGACGGCGCAGTACGCGTCTGGGATTGGGGTGCCGGCACCCTCACCGCGACACTTACCGGGCACACAGGGGCGGCAAATGCCGTTTCGGTGTCGGCAGACGGTGCCTGGATCGCCTCTGGCGGCAACGACGGCACGGTGCGCATCTGGGACCGCGCCGTCGCAACGCTTGCCGCAACCCTTACGGGACACCGTGACTGGGTCAACGCGGTGGCATTCTCAGCAGATGGCGCCCGCTTGGTCTCAGGCGGCAACGACGGCATGGCCCTGGTCTGGGACCGTGCCTCCGCCTCCGCTTGCGCGGCCCTGACAGGGCATCGCGACTGGGTTCGCGCGGTGGCGTTCGCCCCGGACGGTACTTGGATCGCCACCGGGGGAAGCGACGTGCGTATCTGGGATGTGGATGCAGCCGGAATGACAGACGCGACGGATATCGGTGGGGCCGAGGCAGTGACTGTTGCCCCCTCCGGCTTGCACGTTGCCACCGGAGGCGAGGACACAACGGCCCGACTCTGGGACGTGGCCACAGGAAGGGTCTCCCTGAATCTTGATGGGCATGAAGGCGCAGTGACCTCGATCGCGTATTCGCCTGACGGAGCAAGGCTTGCCACCAGCGACGACTCAAGCATCCGCATCTGGGACCCGGATGACGGAAACCAGTTGACAAGGCTAAATGGTTTGACCGCTGCGGTGAGTTCGATGGCATTTTCGCCAAATGGTGCCTGGCTAGCGACGGCTGAAACCAATGCCGAGGTGCGGCTCTGGGATGTCGACACTGGTGGACAAATCGGCACGTTGGCTGGGCACCGCGGCTGGGTCGGGGCAGTGGCGGTGGCTCCTGACGGTGCATGGCTCGCCACAGGCGGGGAGGATGGTGCGCTGCGGCTTTGGGACCCCAACGCTGTTCGACGTACACGGACCCTGACTGGGCATCATGGCTGGATCGGCACGATTGCGGTTGCACCTGATGGGGCATGGCTCGCCAGCGGAGGTGAGGACGGCGTGGTGCGCCTCTGGCAGGTCGCCACCGGTCAGCTAACGGCGAGCCTAGAGGGCCACGCTGGGCCAGTACGATCAGTCGCGTTCTCCCCGGACGGCACACGACTTGCCTCAACTGGCCGCGACGGCACCCTCAGGATCTGGGACTGGAGACAGAAGCGAGCATCTACCCTGATGCGCACCGACAACTCCCTGGTCGCCTGCGCGTGGCTCCCGGATGGGAGTGGAATCGTTGCGGGTGGCAGGCAAGGCGCGTACCTCTACGAACTCCGCACCTGAACGGCACCTTTGGCCGTCACAGGGACGGTGGGTGTAGCCGTGGTGGAAGGCAGGTAATGACGGAGACGCTCAATGCGCTCTGAACCATCAGGGTGTGTCTCCAGCAGGCTCACCAGCATGCCTGGATTCTTCTTCTTGACGTCGGAGTTGGGCCGTTTCTCATCCTCGCCGGGTTCTTGCGCTACGGCGCTTTTCGCCACGACTGTGGCCAAAGTCGGTGCGAATCCCAGAAGCGCAGCGTGCCGATCGGCCCGCAACTCTGCCTGTCGTCCCACGGCAGCCAGCGTGTACGGCATCACCAGGAACAGCAGAGGCAACCCGAACGTCGCGCCAAGGGTCGCGAGCGCAACTCCTCCGATCAAGACTACGAAGACTCCTGTGCCCAGGCACCCGAAGGCCCTGGACACCATGAACACGAAACCGATCACACCCCGAAGCCCTTGCCATGCGAGCCGACCGGGCAACGCATACCAGTAGCCGAGCTGTGATGACCACGTATGGCCGCCCATGTGATGGCCCAGTTCGTGAGCTAGGACAGCGGCCAGTTCTCCGTCGGGAAGCCTGTTCAAGGCGAAGCGCGTGACACCGACGATGTGGCCGGCCGCTGCGACCGCGTTGATGTCATCGCTGTCTTCCACCCACAACTCATAGGTATACGCGGCGACACCGGCCCGGGCGGTGACCAGGTGCCAGACCGGTTCGAGCCTCGCTCGCTCCCGAGGAGTGGGTCGACGCAGGCGCAGCTGACGGCGGGCCAGGGTCCGCTCAGTGGGCCGATGAAACACAAGAGCCCCACTTACCAGCCAGACAGCGACGATCGCCCCGCTGAACGTCCAGGACAGAGCGCTGGCCAGGAGCGCCACGACGAAGAGACTCCCCGCAAAGTTCGGCAAGTGGCAGAGCAGGTTAATCAGGGTCATGACATCAACCCGCCGCTGTCGCGACGGCATGCGTACGCGTCGTGATCTAAGAGATGAGGCCACGCGCAACTCCTCCATTTGTCACCGTCCTCACCGACCAGACCAAGCCAGCCATGCCCCTCAGTGCAATTTGCCCGGCCGTGGAGAGCACCTTCGTGTCCGTTCGAAGCCCCGGCGGCAGACTGCCTCGATACCGTCAGCGATCACGGGCTGCTGAAACTCGGACGCACGCTGGATCGGCCGGAACTCCATGAGCATCCTCTCTCGGCACGACGTGTCGTGGCACCGTATCGCGGATACTTGCGTAGGACGGCTACGTCGCGCACGTTCCAGCCCGTTGTGGTGCGAAGCGGTCACAGTCGACTCCAAGAGCATGGGTGTGCAGAGGATGCTCCGGGCAACGGGGCATGCGCTGTGCGGATTCGAGTTCGGCGCGGGCCTAGCACCGGGGCCTGGTCGGCCTCTCGCACCGCCACGCGCGCGCTGCCTCACACCCTGGTCGAACTGGAGGAGGCGGAGGGTCAGTGCCTTGCCCTTCTCACAGCCGTTGATACCTCCCGACGCAGTCGGTTGCAGGCCTGGATCCGCCCCTGGAGCCGCCGAAGCACTGGCCAAGGCCCTGACCTCGGTGCGGTGCGGACTGCTGGTCGTTGTGTGCGTCGGATTCGACGGCACAGCCGGTCGTCCACCAGCTTCGGGCCGGGAGCCTTCTGCGGCCAAGGCGGCAGCAACGGCTCGATCAGCACCCACGGGTCGTCGTCCACGTTCCACGGCCGGTTCCCCACACCTCACGGACGGCGGAACCGTCACACCGGTCGCGGCCACCATCACACATCCACAAGATCGTGTTACGAGCTCTTAGAGACGATCTGCTCAGGTCCTTCGAGCTCGATCTTGCGATATGCGTCGGTTGCGCCCACAGATCGAGAATGAGCCGCTTCGAGTCCCAGCTCGGCCTCCGGTAGATCTTCGTCAGCGAGATGTCCTGCTACCTCTCCGGCAGCCAGCCTGAACTCATCCACGGCGCCGAGATATTCGACCCGGACGTCGCGCCTTACGGTCCGACGCCACTGTGCATTTTGGTCCCGTCCCTGCGCCTTGACCGCTTCGATGGCTGCGTTCGCCTGCTCCTGCATGCCGCGTGCCTGCCAGCGGGCCCCAAACAGGCCAAGTGCCACACCTGCCACCGCGAGCAGCGCCGCGAGTACGGCAGCTGCCCCCTGATCCATCCCGGCATTGTTTCACGCCGAAGATCACGCCATGGGGAACCCGACCGCGCCGACTGGTGGCCACGCATGCGACAGGTAGTCGGCCAGTCTCACGGCTGAGGCCAACCGGCTACTGAGCGACCGGGTTCGTGCATTCGGCCACGGGGCCGGAGATCCCACAGCGGCAAGGGGCAGCAGTTTGTCCCTCGACAAGTCGTGTGCGGCGTGCTGATCTGGGACGACTGGATTGAATGTCACCGGCTGTCCACGAAGGCCGGGCACCGGTCGGTGTGGGGAGCGATTGAAGGATCACCGGCCTGTCTCACGGGCGGTCAGCGTGATCGAGGTGATCCTGCAACACCCGCGCGATTTCCTCCCGATCTCCCTGAGGCGGGATCTGCTGGTAGTTGGTGTCTCCCCGGTCGAGCGCCAGCTCGCTGGTGAAGTACACCAGGTTGGGAGCAGGAGCGACGGAGTCCCGGAGCCAGCGGGCCAGGACAGCGGCTTCGTCTGCCGTGGCCATGACCGCCATGACGGACCCCATCCCCGGGTACGGCATGTTGGCGAGACCTTCGAGCCACACCCCGCCGCCCAGGGGAAGCTCGAACGACAGACCTTCACTGGCCCGCGGCCCCGAGGGCCCTTCCGGCGTGGCCGAGGCACCCGGAAAGGCTTGCAGCAGCCGGTTGGCGAGATCGTCGAGGCTCAGGTTCCATGCCGCCGCGTTGTCGACCGGCGGTGCGAAGCTGAAGGTGGTCCGGCGCGGGTTGGGTGTGCTCATGGTGGGTGTGAACTCCTAGGGAACGTATCGCGCGGTGCCGGTCACGCCGCTCATGACCATCATGCTTTGCCAGTACGGGGCCGCCTCCTGATCATTGGTGATGATCTCCAAGCCCCGCAGCTCACTGTTCCGGGGATCGGACAGCGCCGCACGGTAGCGGGCCAGCTCCTTGCCGTCCTTGAAGTACATCCCGTCGAGGTAGGGGTCGAACTTCACCTTGCCCTTGTCGTCCAGCTTGGGCGGAGTACCGAGCGTCTGATCGACCTTGGCGAGGCTGCGGTAGGTGCTGCGGCAGCCGGGCTCGCGCACGTGCTTCGCATCGATCGCGTAGCCGTCCGCCGGGCGCATCCCGTCCACCATCAGCCCCCTGCCGCTGGCGCCGGTGGCCGAAGTCGGCAGCGGGACCTCACGTTCTGGGTAGCCGGCCACGCGCAACTGGTAGGCGTTGTCCGGGTCAGTGGGTCCGCCGCCGCCGGCGAAACCACCCGCGTTGAGCGAGTTCGCCCAGGTTCGGAACTGCTGCTGCTCGGCCAAGCTGAGCAGGCGTGAGGTTCCCGGCTCCGGAGGGATGGGGTCCTGGCTGGGTATGGAGGGGTCGACCCTGCTGGCCATGGGCAGGATGCCCGGGGCCTGCCCGCGGTAGGAGGCGAGCATGAGCGGCAGAGGTTCCGGGACCGGGACGGGCAGCAGCGGCAGCCCGGGGATCCCCGGTGGATCGCCTGAGCCGTGTGGAAGCCTGACTCGCTTTTCGGAGGCATCCAGCGCGTGCGCAACGTTGCCGAGCCGGCGTATCCACGGGTCGTCCAGGACGGCGTCGTGCAGTCCGCCGTCGTAGCCGTTGCCGCCGAACATGGGCTGGTCCCACGGCATATCGATCGCGAACGGATCCACCTGGTGCTGGACGATCTTCTTCTTGGCCTCTTCGACATGGTCGGCGTACCGCTCGCATGCCTTGGCGAGCTGGGTGCAGGCAGCCACCAGGTTGGCGACCAGGGTCTCGTCCTCGTGGGCCTGCTCCGGTGGCGCGGCGAACCCTACGAACGCCTTGAAGTAGCGGCGGAAGGCATCGGCGGCTTCGCCCGAGTGCGCCTTGTCCGCGGTGTGCGCGTACACCTGCGCGTCTTCCAGGAAGCGCAGCATCAGCTTCCCGCCCTGGCGCCAGGTGCCGGCCACGTCCCGTAGTTTGTCCGGCGAGCCGCGGAATCGGTCGCTGATGCCTGCAGGCGCGTACTGGTCGTACCAGGCGGTGTCACCCACAACCTCGGGCAGTTCCTGGCCCAGGCCGAGGAAGCTCTCGGTGCAGTCCGCACCGGGGTTGCCCATGCCCGCGGTCAGGTCCACCTGCTTTCCGAGGATCGCGGAGGCGATAGCGCTCTCCTGGGCCATGAACTCACGCGCATTGCGCATCAGCCCCTTGCCGGTCTCGCCCATGACGTACGCGCTGAACCCGATCTTGTCGAGGGTGGTGGCTGCCGCCGACTTGTACACCTTCGCGAAGGCGCGCCCGGCATCGTCGTCGCCGGCCATGCCGTGCTGCCGGTCGAGTTCGTGGAAGAGCGCGATGGCAGTGTCCCGGGCACCGACCATCACCGTGTCCACCATGGCCATGGACGCTTTAATCATGCCCTCGGCGATGACCTTCAGGTCCGGTGGCAGCCCCACAGACATTCCCCCTCAAAGTGAACTCGCCTATGTGAACAGGCGGTTGGATCTCTGTTCTATCGCATGAGAATCCCGGAGACGCAGAGTGCCTACCACGCCACAACCGGCCGTCTTGAGGAGGCAGCGGGTCAGCCCGCAAGTAGCGCCGCAAGGCGAGGGGTCTTGGCGGTCCGACGCGCGGCCTCGCAGCACCAACCCCAGCCGGTACGGCCATACAACTCCCCCAGCGTGCTCACTCCGCACGGCTAGGCTCACTGTCACAGAAGTCGAAACGACTGGATTCGCTGTCAAACGCCTCGGTTGGTCTAGGGTCCGCAGTTTCGTTAGCAGAGGATGGCCTTCGACCTGCGCTGTTGTCGACGTGCACAGTTCGGCGGCGCTGACGCTGTCGGCGGTTGACGCGCAATCGAGGGGCTTGGTGGCGTCCTCGGGCTTCACGCTTGGTGAGACCGGGCGCTCATCCGGCCGGGGCCTGTTGTCTTCTAGGCGCTGTCCTGGCGATCACGAGCGGAGCCAGATCACGAGGGTTGCGGCGGTGACGGTGCCGAGGAAGACGTAGGCGCGCTTGTCGTATCTGGTCGCGACCGCGCGGAAGTTCTTCAGGCGGTTGATCGCCCGCTCGACGGTGTTGCGCTTCTTGTACCGCTCGGTGTCGAAGCCGGGCGGCCGACCGCCGGCGCTGCCGCGCCGACGACGGTTGGCCGCCTGGTCGACCTTCTCCGGGATGACGTGCCGGATCGAGCGTCTGCGCAGGTAGGCGCGGGTGCGGCGGTTGCTGTATCCCTTGTCGGCGCTGACGCTGTCCGGCTTCGTGCGGGGTCGGCCGACGGTCAGGCGTGGGACGCGGATGCGGTCCATGACCGGCTCGAACTGCGTGCAGTCGGTCCACTGTCCGGGCGTGAGGACCAGGGACAGCGGGCGGCAGCGGCCCTCCGCGCTCAGGTGGAGCCGCCGCGCGAACGGCCGAGCGCCTCACCTCCTCGACCACCTCCGCCAGCAGGGCGACCGGCTCCGCCCGGATCCGAGCGCTCTTGACCGCTTGGGCGGAGCCCCCTTTAACCGCGGGCGGCGCCGCCAGGCGGGCCCCGGCCGCGTGGTGGTGGGCGCGGACCGAGGTCGAGTCCACGGACACGTCCCAGTCGATGTCGCCGACCGCGTCCGCCTCGGCCTGGACCCGCCGCAGCAGCAACTCCCACGTGCCGTCCGCCGACCAGCGACGGTGCCGCTCGTGAACGGTCTTCCATGGCCCATAGCGTTCCGGCAGGTCACGCCAGGCGGTCGCCGGTCTCCGGGTGTGGAACCGTTTTTCCGGACGGAGGCCGGGAGTGGAAGCCGATCACGGGGATCGATGATCCTTCCCGTTTGTCGTGATCGCCAAGGTCGAGGCGGAGCCGTCGGGCCGGGCGGCCCGCAGCGGCGTTCGCCGAGGCCATGTGGCATCTCGGAATGCCATCCGAGCAAGGTGCTGACCGGCAGCGGGGAGTAGTTCACTTGCCGGTTCACCAGGCCCGCCCCGGCTGGGTGCTCTTCGAGCGGCAACACAAGCGTGACTCACCAAGCCCTCTCTCGACCACGGCCACCTAGAAGATCGAGCGGTGCCGCGGTCGATGGTCGCCAGCGAGTGAGCCGCCAGTCCCGGGGAATCCTGCCGTCCCTGCCGCGGTGGCTTCGTGGACGGTGCGGTTCTACCGTGGGAGCAGCGGGTAGATCCTTGGAGCGGGTCATGATCGTCATCCTCGGACGCGAACGCGCAGGGAGGCTCACTCCACGGTGATCGCGCTCCCGCCCCGGACGGCGGTCATCGGAGCAGACTGCACTTTGTTCGGGCACCGGCCCGCCCCCCGGTAGACCGCCCCCACGCTCAGATCGGTGGCCGGCCAGCGCCACGGATCTTCCTGCCACCGAACCCCAGCAGAGAACTCACCCAGGCAGGCCATCCATGAGTCTCGCTAAGAAGATCGCGCACAAGGCCGAAGCGATGAAAGGCGGCGCCAAGAAGACGACCGGCCGCGCCACCGGCAGTCGGCGCCTGCAGGCCGAAGGCCGCGGAGACCAAGTCAAGGGCAACATCAAGCAGGCCGGGGCGAAGATCAAGGACGCCTTCAAGCACTGACCACTGCGCCCTGGGGGCCCGGCGAAGTACGGGTCGATGGTTCCCGTGGGGCCGTTCCGCTAGGGGTGGAAGCCGTGCACAGTGGGGAGTTTTGCTGTCTGCGGGGAGTTGTCCGCCAGTGGGGTGATCGTTTCCGCCACCGGAGAGATCAAGGTTTCCGCTGACAACCCGGGCCCTCCAGCGGGTTTCGCCGTGCATGCAGGTCGGTCACCGCGACTGCCCTGTCCCTGAACTGGTGGCCAAGCGATCTCAGTACGGAATAGCGGGTTTCGCCGCCACATGCCTCTTCTCCCGCCGTGGGTACGCTGAGAGTAGGTGTTCACCATGGATTGGCTGACAAGGCTTCCTGGTATCGCACGGCTGATGCGTACGCACGTGTGGCGGGCGTACGAGCGGCTGGCCAAGACCCACTGGGCCCGGCTCGCCGCCGCCGTCACCTACATCAGTTTCGTCGCGCTCTTTCCGCTGATCACTGCGGGCGCGGCGATCGGCGCCAAGCTGCTGAGCGAGGACCAGCTCAGCAAGCTTGAGGACAAGATTGCCGGCCAGGCGCCGGGCCTTTCCAACCTGATGAACCTGAAGGGCCTCGTCGCGCACGCCGGAACCGTCGGGCTCATTGCGGGCGCGCTGCTGCTCGTGATCGGCATCAACTGGGTCGGCGCCCTTCGCGGGTGCCTGCGTGCGGTCTGGGAGAAGGAGCAGGACCCGGGAAATCCGATCCTGCTCAGGATCAAGGACACCGGGGTACTGGTCGGTCTCGGCGTGGTCGGGCTGGTCGCGATGGGCAGTTCGGTCTTCGCGAACAGCGCGGTCGGCTGGGCAGCCGACAAGGTCGGGATCGAGGGCGGGGCGGGACGGGTGCTGCTGTTCTTCGCGGGCTTGGCCATTGCCCTGCTCGTCGACTTCCTGCTCCTGGTCTACCTGCTCACCCGGCTGCCGCGGGTGCATCCCGGCCGACGTGCGGTCGTGGTCGCCGGTCTGATCGGTGCGGTCGGCTTCGAACTGCTCAAGCTGCTGCTGACCGGCTATTTCCAGGGCGTCGCAGGGAAGAGCATGTACGGCGCCTTCGCCGTCCCGGTCGCCGTCGTGCTGTGGATCAACCTCATGGCCAGGCTGCTGCTGTACTGCGCCGCCTGGACGGCGACGGGCACAGCAGCGCAGCCCAGCGAAGCAGACGCAGGTGAGGTCCCGGTTCCCGGGACCGGACCCGCAGTGACCGATGAACCCCAGCGGGCAGCGGACGGCAGCGGTCCACCAACAACACCGCGCAGGCCCTGATACCGAGCGGTCACCGACCCGCCCCTTGCGGCGAGTGCCCACCGCCACCCACCGAGGGGCGAGTGGGGTGGGGCTCCCCGGCCAGTTGCGCGTTCCCGGCTCGCCCCGGACGAAGCGACCCACCGCCCACGGGGGTCTCAACCAGAGGAGAGGCCGATGTACGAGATGATCGCCGACCCTGCGACGACCGGTGCCGGGGTCATGTGGCACGTCAGGGCCAAGGGTGATGCCCGCACCACACTGTGCGGACAGGAGGTCGCACGAACCGTGGGTGCCAGACCGGTCCTCGATGACACGCCGGCCGAACGCTACTGCTCGCCGTGTATGGCCGTCGTCCACGCGAGGATGCGGTCTGATGCACGCTGATCAGGCGCACGCCCCCGGCGTCGGGCGTTCGGGTGTGAGCAGCTCCGGGCTCCCGAGGCGCCGTCTCATCCTCACCGTTTCAGTGCACGTGCCACGCGTGGGAGCTCCTCGTGCAGCAGCCGGCCGACCAGGGCACCGCCGAATACGACGACGCCCACACCGACCAGCCAGGACTGGATGACCAGGACGGTTCCGACGGGGCCGTAGGTGACGGCGTTGGAGGCGATCAGCGGCGAGTAGACGAGCCGGGAGAAGATCCTGAGACCGAGCAGCCCGACCGTGGTAGCCACCGCGCCGGGAACCAGGGCGCGCCAGCGAACCCGCCCGCCCAGCAGTATGCGCTGCGACCACCAGAAGAACAGGACGGCGCTCAGCGATGCGACGAACCCACCGGCCAGGGATTCGGGTCGCAGCGTGGTGGTGGCGGAAGCGAAGAGGTAGCCGATGAGTACGCCGAGCCACACCACATGGCGCCACCTGGCCCACCAGCGGGCCGGGGGCAGATCCCAGACCTTCTCATAGCCGGACTGCACCGCTGCCCCGAAGGCCAGGCCGAAAGCGGCGAGGACGGCGATTCCGAACGCGGTCGTGGTCCGCAGAGCCTGACCGGGACTAGTGAACAACTGCTCCACATGTTCCCTGGAGGTCGTCGACACGCCGAGTCCTTCCCCCAGCCACTGCGCGAATCCCCGCCCATGCTTTGGATCGGCCGAGGAGACAATGATCAGCAGCGGCACCAGCGTGAGGAACCCCAGCGCCGCGAACCCCAGCGAACGCTGCCCCAACCCCAGGTCGCTGCTCCGCCGCCATCCGCGTCCAACCGGTGAATGGCTGATCACGCGGCCCAGCCGTTCGAACAGAGAGGAACGGCCTGCGGCACCCGGGGTCTGCATCGGCATGCCTGTCGACTACCACGGTCGACACCGGCGGCCCCCGAGGGCGCGACGCAGCTTCCCGAACGGCTCACGACGAGGCCATGATCCAGGAAGCCGATAACGTGAGTGGCGTAACCACCACGTAGTGGATCCTCGGGGCCACAGCATCATCGCCCTGCTTGCCGCGATCATCATCTACCTGGTCTGGACGTGGGATCTCCACCATCGCCATCCTGCTCGGCCTGGAATTCAACGCCGAACTAGAACGCGCCCGGGCCATCGACTGCGGCCACCCGCCCGGGAAGACCCCTACGTCGAGCCCCGCGACGCCTGCAAACTCTGACAAGCACCCCGGCTGGTGTGCCGGCCGCAGGGATGTGGGTACCCGGCTGCCGCCTCGCATCCGGCGCACGGACGGACGCGGCCCATCGGCCGGGAAGGACACACCGACAGCATGACCACGCATACCCCGCCCCGTCGCCCGCCTCCCCCCCCCCGCAGGCGGCAGTGATTTCGCCCGCCTGTCCAAGAAGATCGCCGAGGCCGGCCTGATGGACAGGCGCCCCGGCTACTACACCGTCCGCTCCATCGCCGTGGCCGTCGCCTATGCCGGTGGCTGGTGCGCGTTCGTCCTCATCGGCGCCGGCTGGTGGACCCTGGCGGTCGCCGCGTTCCTCGCCGTGATGTTCGGGCAGGTCGCTCTGCTCGCCCACGACGTCGCCCACCGCCAGGTCTTCCGCCGGCGCCGGCCCAGCGAGACGTCCGGCCGCATCGCCGGGGCCGCGATCGGGATGGGCTATGGATGGTGGCAGGACAAACACACCCGCCACCACGCCAACCCCAACCACGAGGACCTCGACCCCGACATCGCCCCCGACCTGCTGGTGTGGTCCCAGGACCAGGCCCGCGCCGCGACCGGACTGCCGAGGATCATCGGCCACTGGCAGGCATTCCTCTTCTTCCCCCTGCTCCTGCTCGAAGGGGTCAACCTGCACGTCTCGAGCGCGCGGGCACTGGGCAACCGCGCCCTGAAGAACCGTGCCCTGGACGGCACGCTGCTCTACGGGCACATCGCCTCCTACCTCACCGCGGTGTTCCTCGTCCTCCCGCCAGGCATGGCGATCGCGTTCCTGGCCGTCAACCAGGGCCTGTTCGGCCTCTACCTCGGCTGCCTCTTCGCCCCCAACCACAAAGGTATGCCCATCCTGACCGGCAACGACCGCCCCGACTTCCTGCGCCGCCAGGTCCTCACCGCACGCAACGTACGCGGCAACTGGCTCACCGACCTCGCCCTGGGCGGACTGAACCACCAGATCGAACACCACCTGTTCCCCAGCATGCCCAGCCCCCACCTGCGCAAGGCCCGGTCCATCGTCCGCCACTACTGCCAGGACCTGGGCGTGGACTACCTGGAAACCGGACTGATCACCTCCTACCGGCAAGCACTCGCCAGCCTCCACCGAGCAGGAGCGCCACTGCGGCGAGCCCGTGTCAGCATCGCCCACGTGTGACGCTCATCTGCCCCAGAGGGCTGTGTCCAAGGGGCACCTCGCACGGGAACTCGCGTTCAGTCCCTGGCAGATCCGGCCCGCTGCCCGCAAGCCACCCACCACCCCTGCCATCGCCCGGTATGGGCCGGGCAGGCGCAGAGCATCAAGGTGTTCATCGACAGTCCGCGAGTGACCAAGGGCGAGAAGATACGGCTGGTGCCCGAACGCGACCGTGCCCTGCGGGTCGTCGCAGAGACCGGGCGGTCAGGACGCGGTGGGGACCGCCGCGTCGAGGCCGCGAGAGGCGACGAGTTGGGCGCTGCCGTCGGACAGGCGGTAGCACAGACCGACCACGGCGGCCTGGCCGGCGGCGACCTTGTCGGCGAGCACCCGGGAGCGGTCCAGCAGCAGGTCGACGGTGTGCCTTATGTGCTCGGCGAGGATCTCCTCCGGCTCAACGTGTCCGGCGGCCCGTGCTGCCAGCACGCTGGGCGTCACCCGCTCCACGACGTCCCGGACGGAGAAGGCAGCGGTGGTGCTGGTCCTGGCCTGCGTCCCGGTCCCGCTGCGCCAGATCCTGGAGATGACCCGAGCCGATCACGTCCTGCGGGTCTTCGACAACGTCGCCGACGCCGAGGCCGCCCTGAGCGGCTGACGGCACCCCGAACGTCAACCTCGGTTACGGGCTTGGGGGAAATTGAGCTTCGGGCGTGCTGGCCTGGCGGCTCGGCTGGTGGGTGATCAGTGGGCGGCGTCGCGGACGAGGACGAGTTCGGTACTCGTCCGGCGGTAGGGCACGCTGCGCGGAGACGAGCGAGGCGATCGCGAGATGGGTCTCGGCGTAGGTATCGCGGCGTCCGTGTGGCCGTCACCATGTCCGCCGAGGCCGTAAAGCGGTGGACAGCTCTTCGGCTCTGGGTGAGCATCACCGCGATGAACAACGAACCTCTCTCCACCCCCAAACGCGTCCGCTTCGTCGAGCTCAGCGCAAAGACACTGCGGGCGCTTGCCGACGGTGACCTCGCCGGAGGCAGCGCCGAGGCCGGCGTCGACCTTGACGAACACTTCGTCGGTGAGCGAGCCCGCTGGATCTTCGGCTACCGCGCCGACCAGCTTGCCAAGGACCCCTCTGCCGCGCCCTGGATCACGCGGGCCGCGGTGTCCGAGCCGGACGGGGTCGTCGTTGGCGACGCCGGGTTCCACGGGCCGCCGGACGAGGCCGGCATGGTCGAGGTTGGTTATACCGTCGTGCCCGGGTACCGCCGCCAGGGCTACGCCCGCGCCATGCTGAGGGGATTGCTCGTCAGGGCCGCCGCCGAGCCCGGTGTCAGGACCGTGCGTGCCAGGATCGGATCCGACAACACTGCCTCCCTGGCCACCATCGAGGGCTTCGGCTTTACGCGCGTCGGCGAGCAGGGGAACGAGCACGACGGACTCACGATCATCTTTGAGGTCCCGGTAGATGCCATTCAGGCCGGGTAACTTTAGAGCTCGTAACAGGATCTTGTTGAAGTGCCCTGCTCGGGCGTGACCGATGTGACGATCTGACCCTTCGGATGGGTGTGACGACTCGGCCGTGGATCGTGGACGACGACTTGTGGGCGTTGATCGAACCATTGCTGCCGCCCTGGCCCGAGCGGTCGCCGGGTCCGAGACCGGTGCCTGATCGGTTGTGCCTGCAGGGCATCCTGTACGTCCTGCACCAGGACATCGCCTGGCAACTCCTGCCCCTGGAGCTGGGGTTCGGATCCGGGCAGACCTGCTGGCGGCGTCTGGATCGCTGGCAGCAGGCAGGGGTCTTCGACCAGTTGCACCGCATTCTGCTCGCGAAACTGAACGCGGCCGGCGAGCTCGACTGGTCACGAGTGTGTGTGGATGGCTCGCACGTCCGCGCGAAAAGGGGGGAGCCTCGACCGGTCCGTCGCCGGTCGACCGGCGCAAGACGGGTAGCAAACACCACCTGATCTGCGACGGGAAGGGCACCCCGCTCAAGGTGCTCACCACCGCGGCGAACGTCAATGACATCACGCAGACCCTCGCCCTCGTCGACGGCATTCCGCCCGTCGCCGGGCGTCCGGGCCGTCCCCGCCGTCGCCCCGACGCCCTGCTGGGCGACAAGGCGTACGACTCCCGGGCCGTGCGTTGCGAACTACGCAAACGCCGGATCATGCCGGTGATCTCCCGCAAGGGCGCCCCGAACATCCAGGGGCTGGGCAAGCTCCGCTACGTCGTCGAGCAGACCTTCGCTCTGCTCCACCAGTTCAAACGCCTCGCCGTCCGATGGGAACGACGCCTCGAACTCCACGACGCCTTCCTCTCGTTGGCCTGCAGCCTGATCTGCTGGCGGCGCATCAAGAGGAACCGCTCATGAACGTGTCGCGAGCTCTAAACCGACAAGCGCCCAAGGGGCGGGTCGTGAGAGGGTGCGGTTCGATCTGGGACAGGGGGAAAAGTGGGGCTGATCTACGGCTACGACATCTATCTGCATCCTCGGAACGTGGCCAGGGCGTTGGCCAATCTGGCCGAGCTGGCGCCACTGGCACGTGCCGTGCCGCCGCTTGAGATCACCCTGCCCGGCGGTGACCGGCTCGTCCTCCCGTTCACGTCCCACTTCAAGAGCGAGCCGGTCGACTGTTCAACGAGCAGCACGCTCGAGCTGGACATGTCCCTCATGTTCGACGCCTATGACGCACTGCGTGAGTACGCGCAGACGAACGGCCCTGAACCCGAGGCAGACAGGCGTATCCAGATCGGGTACATCTACGCGACGATCCGGTTCGAGTCCCTTCTGCACCCTGGCTACACGTCGGTGGAGTGCTGGGCAGCGACGTCGGGGATGAGCCGCTTGTTTGCGCGGTCGGCCAACATCAGGAAGGCGTTCACCGACCTCACCGCCGACAGCGGAGGAGTGTGCTGCCTGTTCGACACTGGCGACGGCGCCCCCGAGCAAGTGTGCTGGCTCAACGGTGAACTCACCCGGGAGACAGTCTCCGGTCCCCGCTTTCCAGATCGGCGAGCACTTGTGGCGACTTGGTCCGACTCCGAGAAGTGACCATCGGTGCTCCCTCTCTGAGGCCACAAGATCGTGTTACGAGCTCTCTGCAGCAGCGGTATGGGGCACCAGGAGTGCTCCGGAGAGGGTGCTGCTGGCGCGCCCTTACCCTTGAGGCATGACCAGCAGCAGTGACCGGGCCGAAGCGGTGGACGAAGTGGGCGTTACTCGAAGCTACGAGATCCGCACCTACGGGTGCCAGATGAACGTCCACGATTCCGAGCGATTGTCCGGACTGCTCGAAGAGGCCGGGTACGTGCGCGCGCCCGAGGGGTCGGACGGCGACGCCGACGTCGTCGTCTTCAACACCTGCGCGGTGCGCGAGAACGCCGACAACCGGCTCTACGGCAACCTCGGCCGCCTCGCGCCCAGGAAGGCGAGCCGCCCCGGTATGCAGATCGCGGTCGGTGGCTGTCTGGCGCAGAAGGACCGCGACACCATCGTGAAGAAGGCGCCCTGGGTGGACGTCGTCTTCGGCACGCACAACATCGGCAAGCTGCCCGTCCTGCTGGAGCGCGCCCGCGTCCAGGAAGAAGCGCAGGTCGAGATCGCCGAGTCCCTGGAGGCGTTCCCCTCCACGCTGCCGACCCGGCGCGAGAGCGCCTACGCGGCCTGGGTCTCCATCTCCGTCGGCTGCAACAACACCTGCACCTTCTGCATCGTCCCGGCCCTGCGCGGCAAGGAGAAGGACCGCCGCACCGGCGACATCCTCGCCGAGATCGAGGCACTGGTCGCCGAGGGCGTCTCCGAGATCACGCTGCTCGGGCAGAACGTCAACGCCTACGGCTCCGACATCGGCGACCGCGAGGCCTTCAGCAAGCTGCTGCGCGCCTGCGGCACCATCGAGGGCCTGGAGCGGGTCCGCTTCACCTCCCCGCACCCGCGCGACTTCACCGACGACGTCATCGCCGCCATGGCCGAGACGCCGAACGTCATGCCGCAGCTGCACATGCCGCTCCAGTCCGGCTCGGACACCGTCCTGAAGGCGATGCGCCGCTCCTACCGGCAGGACCGCTACCTCGGGATCATCGAGAAGGTACGGGCCGCCATCCCGCACGCCGCGATCACCACCGACATCATCGTGGGCTTCCCGGGGGAGACGGAGGAGGACTTCGAGCAGACCCTCCACGTCGTCCGCGAGGCGCGCTTCACGCAGGCGTTCACCTTCCAGTACTCCAAGCGGCCCGGCACCCCCGCCGCCACCATGGACGACCAGATCCCCAAGGAGGTCGTCCAGGCACGCTACGAGCGGCTCGTCGCCCTCCAGGAGGAGATCTCCTGGGACGAGAACAAGAAGCAGGTCGGCCGCACCCTGGAGCTGATGGTCGCCGAGGGCGAGGGCCGCAAGGACGGCGCCACCCACCGCCTCTCCGGCCGCGCCCCCGACAACCGCCTGGTCCACTTCACCAAGCCGGAGCAGGAGGTCCGCCCCGGCGACGTGGTCACCGTCGAGGTGACCTACGCCGCCCCGCACCACCTCCTCGCCGAGGGCCCCGTCCTCGCCGTGCGCCGTACGCGCGCGGGCGACGCGTGGGAGAAGCGGAACGCGGCTCAGGCCGCGAAGCCGGCCGGCGTGATGCTCGGGCTGCCGACGATCGGGGTCCCGGCACCGCTGCCGGCGGCTACGAGCGGCTGCGCGCTGGACTGAGCGCCCACGCCCCCTGGCAGTAGGCTCCCGATCATGCTTGTCGCAGCCGCCGTCTGCCCCTGCCCGCCGCTCCTTGTGCCGGAGGTCGCCGCGGGTGCCGCTCCCGAACTGGACACCGCGCGCGCGGCGTGCACCGACGCGCTCGGCGTGCTCGCCGCCGCCCGCCCCGACCTGCTGGTGGTCGTCGGGCCCGCCGAGCAGAGCGGGCGCGGCACGTACCCGCAGGGCACGCCGGCTTCCTTCCGGGGCTTCGGCGTGGACGTGGACGTACGGCTGGGCGCGGGGAAGGCCCCTGTCTCCGGGCGGGTCCTTCCCCCCTCCCTCGCCGTCGCCGGGTGGCTGCTGGAGCGCACCGGCTGGGCCGACGCCCCGATCGAGGGACTCGGCGTCGGGGAACCCCTCGCGCCCGAGCGCTGCATCGAGGTCGGACGGGACATCGCCGCCCGGGCCGACCGGGTGGCGCTGCTGGTGATGGGCGACGCCAGCGCCTGCCGCACGCTCAAGGCTCCCGGCTACCTCGACGAGCGGGCGGCGCCCTTCGACGCCGAGGTCGCGCGTGCGCTGGGGGCGGCGGACGTGGCGGCCGTCGAGGCGCTGGACGCCGAGCTGGCGTACGAGCTGAAGGCCTCCGGCCGCGCGCCCTGGCAGGTCCTCGCCGGAGCGGCCGAGGGCGCGGGCCTGAGCGGGGCACTGCTCTACGACGACGCCCCGTACGGCGTCGGGTACCTGGTCGCCACCTGGTCCTAGGCGTCGGCCGGGGGCGGAGACGACACGGCGGACGGCCGGGAGCGCTGGCGCTCCACGGCCGTCCGCCGATCCGTGTGCCGTTCAGGAAGCCGGTGGCGGGCCCTCCGGCCGGGTCGGGGTCGCGGCGTCGCCGGCCTCCGGACCCTCCTTGTGCGCCAGGCGGTCCATCGCCCCCTTCGCCTTGTCCGTACCGGCGTGGATCTTGTCGCTGTACTTGCCCTTGGTGCGATCGTCCACGGCCTTGGCGGCCTTGTCGAGGCCGTGCTGGACCTTGTCGCCGTGCTGACGTGCGAGGTCCGACACCTTGTCCTTGGCCGGGGCGAGCTTGGCCCTCACATTGTCCAAAAGACCCATGGTCCACCTTCCCTCACGGGGACAGTCATGTGCGGGCGCCCTCACCGGCCTCGCTGTCGGCGGCCTCGTCCGCGGACTGCTGCTTGGGGATCTCGGCGCCCTCGGCCGTGCCGGCCTCGGCGGCCTTCGACTCCGCCGCCTCGCCCTCGCGCCCGTCCTCGGCCGACCCCTTCGCCTCCGCCGCCCGCTCCGCTTCCTCCACCTCGGCCGCCTCCGGCTCGGTACCGGCCTGCGCCTCGGCGGCCGCCGCCTCCTGCGTCGCCTTCGACCTGCCGAGGAGCCGTGCAAAAACGCCCATATCCACTCCATACGTTACTCGTGCGGGCGAAATCCCGCGTCACACGGTGCGTCCATTTGCGCCACCCGGGTCACCGCGTCCAGCGACCGGCTGGCGGCACCTCGGTGCAACGACCCGGGATGCGTGTCGTCACGTAACTCGTTCGAGGCCTGGCCGTGAGGTTTGCGAGACTGGTGCGGTGAGCAGTGCACCCTCCGCCCCCCGCGTCATCGCCGTCGTCGGACCCACAGCGGCCGGAAAGTCCGATCTGGGCGTTTTCCTGGCCCAGCGACTCGACGGCGAGGTCGTCAACGCCGACTCCATGCAGCTCTACCGAGGGATGGACATCGGTACCGCCAAACTGACGCCCGAGGAGCGCGGAGGTATCCCGCACCACCTGCTGGACATCTGGGATGTAACGGTCACCGCTTCCGTCGCCGAGTACCAGAAACTGGCCCGCGCCCGGATCGACGCCCTGCTCGCCGAGGGCCGCTGGCCGATCCTGGTCGGTGGCTCCGGCCTGTACGTCCGCGGAGCCGTCGACAACCTGGAGTTCCCCGGCACCGACCCCGTGGTCAGGGCCCGCCTGGAGGAGGAGCTGGCGCTGCGCGGCTCCGGGGCGCTGCACGCGCGCCTGGCCGCCGCCGACCCCGACGCCGCCCGCGCGATCCTGCCCAGCAACGGCCGCCGTATCGTCCGCGCCCTCGAAGTGATCGAGATCACCGGCCAGCCCTTCACGGCCAACCTCCCCGGCCACGACTCCGTCTACGACACCGTCCAGATCGGCGTCGACGTCGCCCGCCCCGAACTCGACGAGCGCATCGCGCGCCGCGTCGACCGGATGTGGGAGGCGGGCCTCGTCGACGAGGTGCGCGCCCTGGAGGCGCAGGGTCTGCGCGAGGGCATCACGGCCTCGCGCGCGCTGGGCTACCAGCAGGTGCTCGCGGCGCTCGCCGGGGAGTGCACCGAAGCGGAAGCGCGGGCCGAGACCGTGCGCGCCACCAAGCGCTTCGCGCGCCGTCAGGATTCATGGTTCAGGCGGGATCCCCGGGTGCACTGGCTGAGTGGGGCCGTGGCGGACCGCGGAGAACTTCCGCGGCAGGCCCTGGCGTTGGTCGAACGACCGGTCACAGCCTGATCACGTCATGGCATCGGGATGCGCCGCCGGTCATCGGGGCCTGCGGTGCCGTGCCATCATCGTGCTTCGATCGACCAAGTGGAGTCCTAGTTGGGAGGGCGCGTGGCGATGGAGGCCGGCCCTCGCGACACCGCACAGAGTGCCGAGCACGTCACCACCGACGGTGACGCGCCGGACCAGCGCGAGGACCGTCTGAGCGAGCTGACCGACGACGGGCCCGACGAGACACCGGGCGGCGTGACCGCCGACGGGCCGGCGCCCGAGGAGATGTACGCGAGCGGTCCCGAGGTCGAGGTCGAGTTGCGCCCGCAGCGGCGGCTGCGCATCTGGCAGCTCGCACCCATCGTGGCCCTGGCCGCGGGCGGCTCCCTGATGTTCGCCTTCCCGCTCGCCTTCGACTTCGGCGACAGCGGCGCGGTGATCGCCATGCTCGGCCTGCTGATCTGCTCCTGCGCCGCAGGCTGGGGCATGATGGCCGCCCGCCGAGTGGGCTACACCTGGCCGGGCCTGCCGGCCCGGGGTTCGGGCCGCCGCCCGGACTGGCGGGTGGTGCTCGGGTACGTGCTGCTGGTGGCGGTCGTGGTCGTCCTTGCAGTCTGGCGAGTGGCAAGGCTCCGCTAGAGCGCCCCTTCAGGGGCGCGGGGAACTGCGCGACCAGCCACAGGCGGCACGCACTGTCCCACTGGCCCGCACCGCCCCTCGGCCCCCCAGCGCAGCCCTCCCGTACGATCGAGGAATGAGCACGCGGATCGCCTTCCTCAAAGGTCATGGCACCGAGAACGACTTCGTGATCGTCCCGGACCCCGAGAACACCCTCGACCTCACGCCGGAGGCCGTCGCCGCCCTGTGCGACCGCCGCGCCGGCATCGGCGGCGACGGGGTGCTGCACGTCGTACGGTCCGCCGCGCACCCGGAGGCCCGGGAGATGGCCGCCGAGGCGGAGTGGTTCATGGACTACCGCAACGGCGACGGCTCGATCGCGGAGATGTGCGGCAACGGCACCCGTGTGTTCGCCCGCTACCTCCAGCACGCCGGACATGTGACCGAAGGCGACCTCGCGATCGCCACGCGCGCGGGCGTGAAGAGCGTGCACATCGCCAAGACTGTGCCCAATAGCGGCTCCGCCGCGGGTGACGTCACCATCGGCATGGGCAGCGCCCGTCTCCCCGAAGGGGACGTCACGGTGAGCGTCGGCGAGCGCAGCTGGCCCGCGCGCAACGTGAACATGGGCAACCCGCACGCCGTCGCCTTCGTCGAGGACCTCGCGCACGCCGGCACCCTGTACTCCCCGCCGCCCGTCAGCCCGGCCGCCGCCTACCCGGACGGGGTCAACGTCGAGTTCGTCGTCGACCGCGGCCCCCGCCACGTCGCGATGCGGGTGCACGAGCGCGGCTCCGGCGAGACCCGCTCCTGCGGCACGGGCGCGTGCGCGGTCGCCGTGGCCGCCGCCCGGCGCGACGGCGCCGACCCGGCCGTCACCGGCACGCCGGCGACGTACACCGTGGACGTGCCCGGCGGGCGCCTGATCATCACCGAACGACCGGACGGCGAGATCGAGATGACCGGACCCGCCGTGATCGTCGCCGAGGGCGAGATCGACTCCGAGTGGCTGGAAAACGCGCTCCGCTGACCTGGGAAAACCGAGCAAAGAGCGGCTCCGGGCGCCGGGTTCAGCGCTTTCCGGCGGCCGGGACCGTTCGAAACCGCGGCCGAGTGCAGGGCAGGTGGCGCAAACTCTAAACCTCCTCCGCGTCGCTCGAATGGGTGATCCGTTTCACGCTCGGCGAGAGGCGGTCAGTCGCACGTGGTGGGCTCGGTAGCATCAAGCACCGGCACGGACGGGGGAACGTCGCCATCCCTGAGCCGCGCATGCCCTGGGCTCCGTCCGCCGGTCGACGAGCCGGAGGTGCCCATGAGTGCGGAGGCCACGAACCCTGCGACCCCTGGCCCGGTAGCGCCCCCGGCGCCCGCAGTGGCCCGCAGGAAGTCCCGGGCCCGGATCGACCTGCGCAGGCTCGGCCGGGCCGCGCTGCTCGGCCCCGCCGCGCGCGGCAGGCTGCCCGACGCGATCAGCCACGTCGTCGAGGCGCATCGCGCCCACCACCCCGACGCGGACCTCGAACCCCTGCGCCGCGCCTACGTCCTGGCCGAGTCCTCGCACCGCGGCCAGATGCGCAAGAGCGGCGAGCCGTACATCACGCACCCGTTGGCGGTGACCCTGATCCTCGCCGAACTCGGCGCCGAGACCACCACCTTGACGGCCTCTCTGCTCCACGACACCGTCGAGGACACCGATGTGACGCTGGACCAGGTTCGGGAACAGTTCGGCGAGGAGGTGCGTTATCTGGTCGACGGCGTCACGAAGCTGGAGAAGGTCGACTACGGGGCGGCCGCCGAGCCCGAGACCTTCCGCAAGATGCTCGTCGCCACGGGCAGCGACGTGCGCGTGATGTCGATCAAACTCGCCGACCGCCTGCACAACATGCGCACCCTCGGCGTGATGCGCCCCGAGAAACAGGCGCGGATCGCCAAGGTCACCCGCGACGTCCTCATCCCGCTCGCCGAACGCCTCGGCGTGCAGGCCCTGAAGACCGAACTGGAAGACCTCGTCTTCGCCATCCTCCACCCCGAGGAGTACGAACACACCCGGGAACTCATCGCCGGGAACGCGGCCCGCCCCGACGACCCCCTCGCGGAGATCGCCGACGAGGTCCGCGGGGTGCTGCGCGAGGCCGACATCCCGGCCGAAGTCCTCATCCGCCCCCGCCACTTCGTCTCCGTCCACCGCGTGTCCCGCAAGCGCGGAGAACTGCGCGGCGCCGACTTCGGCCGCCTCCTGGTGCTCGTGAACGAGGACGCGGACTGTTACGGCGTCCTCGGCGAACTGCATACCTGTATGACGCCGGTCGTCTCGGAGTTCAAGGACTTCATCGCCGTACCGAAGTTCAACCTCTACCAGTCCCTGCACACCGCGGTCGCCCGCGCGGACGGCCAGGTCGCCGAAGTCCTCATCCGCACCCACCAGATGCACAAGGTCGCCGAGGCCGGCGTGGTCGCCCTCGGCAACCCGTACGCGCCCGGCGCCGAGGACCCGGCCGACGGCGAGCGCGCCGACCCCACCCGTCCCGGCTGGCTCTCCCGCCTCCTCGACTGGCAGCGGGCCGCGCCCGACCCGGACACCTTCTGGTCCACCCTGCGCGAGGACCTCGCCCAGGACCGCGAGATCACCGTCTTCCGGCCCGACGGCGGCACCACCCTGGGCCTGCCCGAGGGCGCGACCTGCGTGGACGCCGCCTACGCGCAGTACGGCGAGGACGCCCACGCCTGCATCGGCGCCCGCGTCAACGGCCGCCTCGCGACCCTCAGCACGGTCCTGAGGGACGGCGACACGGTCCAGCTCCTCATGGGCCAGGATCCGGCCTCCGAGCCCTCCCGCGAGTGGCTGGAGCACGCCCACACCCCTGCCGCCCGCATCGCCATCCAGCGGTGGCTGGCCACGCATCCGGCCGGGGGCGGGGAGAGCGGGACCGAAGGGGCGGACGGGACCACCGCGGACGCGGCGAGCGGTGTGGAGGGCCAGACCGCCAGAGCCGGCGGGAGCACCGCGGGCACGGGAAGTGGCGCGGCCACCCGGTCCACCAGGACCGCCGGGACCCACGGGACCGATGGTGCCCCCGCCGTCCGCCCGCGCGGCGCCGACGTCCTGGTGGACCGTCCCGGAGCCGTGCCCCGCGCCGCCGTACGCCTCGCCGGATGCTGCACGCCCGTACCGCCCGACGAGATCACCGGCTTCGCCGTACGCGGGGGAGTGGTGACCGTGCACCGCGTGGGGTGCGCGGCGGTGGCGCACATGAAGAGCCGGGGGCGCGAGGAGATCGGCGTGCGCTGGGGGGACACCACCGCATGCCGGGTCACCCTGGTCGCTGAATCGTTCGGCCGCCCCCATCTGCTCGCCGACCTGACCGAGGCGATCGCCCTGCAGGGCGCCGAGATCGTCTCCGCGACCGTGGAACCGCCCAGCCAGCAGCGGGTGCGCCACACCTACACCCTCGAGCTGCCGGACGCGGCCCACCTCCCGGCCCTGATGCGCGCGATGCGCGACGTGCCCGGGGTGTACGACGTGAGCCGGGCCCAGCACCAGGCGCCGGCCCCCTGAGCAGACGCCGGGCTTCCTGAAAAAGGCGGCCCGGACCAACCCGTTCGGGTGGGCCGGGCGCGCGTCGCCGCCGTGGAGCACGCGCGCGCTGGTAGCGGTGTTGCATGCCGCTCACCTCTCGCCCGCGCGTGAAACACCGGCCCCTCCGCCGCCGGAGGGCGGCCCTGCTCGCCGCCGCCGTCTCCGTCTGCCTCCTGGCCGCCGGCGCACCCGCCAAGCCCCTGGGCATCGGCGACCGCCTCTACCCGTACCTGGGCAACCCCGGATACGACGTGGCGTCGTACGACCTGTCCTTCACCTACCCCGGCACCAACGACAAGCCGCTGCAGGCCGTCACCACCATCGACGCCTGGACGACCAGCCGCCTGGACCGCGTCAACCTCGACTTCGCGCACGGCAAGGTCGAGTCCGTCGAGGTCGACGGCCACCCCGCCGGCTTCACCAGCGCGGGCGAGGACCTGGTCGTCACACCGGACAGCCCCCTGCACAAGGGACGCTGGACCCGGATCACCGTCAAGCACACCAGTGATCCCGTCACCGGCAAGGACGAGGACGGCGGCTGGGTGCGCACCTCCGACGGCCTCGCCATGGCCAACCAGGCCGACGCCGCCCACCTGGTCTTCCCGTGCAACGACCACCCGTCCGACAAGGCCATGTTCACCTTCCACGTCACCGCCCCGAACGCCTACACCGCCGTGGCCAACGGCGTACCGGCCGGAGCGGACCGGGTCGGCGGCTCCACCACCTGGACCTACCGCACCCAGCACCCCATGGCCACCGAACTCGCCCAGGTGTCCATCGGCCGCTCCGCCGTCGCGCACCGCGAGGGACCGCACGGACTGCCCCTCCGGGACGTCGTGCCCAGCGCCGACCGCAAGGACCTCGAACCCTGGCTCGCGAAGACGCCCGACCAGATCGCCTGGATGGAGAGCAAGGTCGGCAAGTTCCCGTTCGAGACGTACGGCGTGCTCATGGCACAGGCCTCCACCGGGTTCGAGCTGGAGACGCAGACCCTCTCGCTCTTCGAGAAGAACCTGTTCACCGAGACCGCCTACCCCAAGTGGTACCTCGAGTCGATCATGGTGCACGAGCTGTCCCACCAGTGGTTCGGCGACAGCGTCAGCCCCCGCACCTGGTCCGACGTCTGGCTGAACGAGGGGCACGCCACCTGGTACGAGGCCCTCTACGCGGAGGAGAAGGCGCACAAGCCCCTGGAGGACCGGATGAAGGCCGCCTACAGCGCCTCCGACCGCTGGCGCGACTCCGGCGGCCCGCCCGCCCGGCCCAAGCCGCCCGCGCCCGGCCAGAAGATCGGCATCTTCCGTCCCAACGTCTACGACGGTGCCGCGCTGGCGCTGTACGCCCTGCGCCAGAAGATCGGCGTGCGGGCCTTCGAGCGCCTGGAGAAGACGTGGGTCAAGCAGTACCGGGACTCCAGCGCCTCCACCGCCGACTTCGTCCGCCTCGCCTCGACCGTCGCCGGCCGTGACCTGAGCGGCTTCCTCCAGGACTGGCTGTACGGCGAGAAGACCCCGCCGATGCCCGGCCACCCGGACTGGAAGACCGTGAAGCCGGCCAAGGACGCCACGGACACCAAGGACGCCAGGAACACCGGGAACACCAAGGGCCCGGCTCGGAAATAAGGCGGTGACGAGACGTGCCGTGCCGTGCGACCATTTTCAGGTCGGCTTCAGGTCGGCGCGGCACGCCGCACGGGAATCTCCGGGGGTGCTCGCGCGTTCTGACTATGACCGCCGAATCCGCATCCGCATCGACGTAAGGATCCAATGACCTCCTCTTCTTCCCCTTCCCAGGACACCAAGCGCCTCGCGCACGACTATCCCGAAGGTCTTCGGGCCGATGCCCTGATGGAAGAGGACGTCGCCTGGAGCCACGAGATCGACGGCGAGCGGGACGGCGACCAGTTCGACCGCTCCGAGCGCGCGGCCCTGCGCCGCGTGGCGGGCCTCTCCACCGAGCTGGAGGACGTCACCGAGGTCGAGTACCGACAGCTCCGCCTGGAGCGGGTCGTGCTCGTCGGGGTGTGGACCACGGGCACCGCGCAGGACGCGGACAACTCCCTCGCGGAGCTGGCCGCCCTCGCGGAGACTGCGGGCGCGCTCGTGCTCGACGGCGTGATCCAGCGCCGCGACAAGCCCGACGCGGCCACCTACATCGGCTCCGGCAAGGCGCTGGAGCTGCGCGACATCGTCATCGAAACGGGCGCGGACACCGTCATCTGCGACGGTGAGCTGAGCCCGGGCCAGCTGATCCAGCTGGAGGACGTCGTCAAGGTCAAGGTCATCGACCGTACGGCCCTGATCCTGGACATCTTCGCCCAGCACGCCAAGTCCCGAGAGGGCAAGGCGCAGGTCGCGCTCGCGCAGATGCAGTACATGCTGCCGAGGCTCCGAGGCTGGGGTCAGTCGCTGTCCCGCCAGATGGGTGGCGGTCGCGGTGGCCTCGCCACCCGTGGCCCCGGTGAGACCAAGATCGAGACGGACCGGCGACGGATCCGCGAGAAGATGGCGAAGATGCGCCGGGAGATCGCGGAGATGAAGACCGGCCGCGAGATCAAGCGCCAGGAACGCCGGCGCCACAAGGTGCCGTCCGTCGCCATCGCGGGCTACACCAACGCCGGCAAGTCCTCCCTGCTCAACCGCCTCACGGGCGCGGGCGTCCTGGTCGAGAACGCCCTGTTCGCGACCCTGGACCCGACCGTCCGCCGCGCCGAGACCCCGAGCGGCCGCCTGTACACCCTGGCCGACACCGTGGGCTTCGTCCGGCACCTGCCGCACCACCTGGTCGAGGCGTTCCGCTCCACCATGGAGGAGGTCGGAGACTCCGACCTGATCCTGCACGTGGTCGACGGCTCGCACCCGGTGCCGGAGGAGCAGCTCGCCGCCGTGCGTGAGGTGATCCGGGACGTCGGCGCCACCGACGTGCCCGAGATCGTCGTGATCAACAAGGCCGACGCGGCCGACCCGCTGGTGCTCCAGCGGCTGCTGCGGAACGAGAAGCGCTCCATCGCGGTCTCGGCCCGCACCGGCCGGGGCATCGAGGAGCTGCTCGCGCTGATCGACCGCGATCTGCCGCGGCCGTCCGTCGAGATCGAGGCGCTCGTGCCGTACACGCACGGCAAGCTCGTCGCCCGTGCCCACACCGAGGGCGAGGTGATCTCCGAGGAGCACACCGCGGAGGGCACCCTGCTCAAGGTCCGGGTGCACGAGGAACTCGCCGCGGACCTCGCGCCGTACGTCCCGGCGCAGCTCACCTGAGCCGCCTGGAACAGCCCGAAGGCCCGCCCCTTTCGCGAGGGGCGGGCCTTCGGTTTTCCGCGGGTCACCGACCGCCGTACGTCTTGCTCATGTTCTGGTAGAGCGCCTGCGCCTCCCGGCCCAGCTGCGGGCCGGCCAGCCAGGTGTTGTTCGTCGGGCCGATCGACGTGTTCGAGACCAGCTCCGTCTTGCCGTTCACCACGCGGAACCAGCCGCCGCCGGAGGAGCCGCCGGTCATCGTGCAGCCGATCCGGTACATCGTCGGCAGCGACGAGCTGAGCGACAGCCGGCCGGGCCGGTCGAGGCACTTGAACATCTTCAGCCCGTTGAACGGCGGCGCCGCCGGGTAGCCCCAGGCGCCCATGGTCGCCACCTCGGTCGCGGACGGCGCCGAGAAGTCGACGTCGAGGGCCGCCCCGACCGTCTCCTCCAGCGACTTCGCCCCGGACTCGGGCTTCACATGCAGCACCGCGTAGTCGTACGCCGCCCCCGCACCGCCCGTCTCCGAGCCGCCCTGGATCCACTCGTTCGAGGTCGAGGCCCAGTCCGCCCACCAGGTGCCGTAAGGGGCGACCTCCGAGGTCGTCGCGTTCGCCAGCTCCGACTCCGGCTTGCCGAGGTCGTTGTACGACGGCACGAAGGCGATGTTGCGGTACCAGCCGCCGTTCTTGCCGGCGTGCACACAGTGGCCCGCCGTCCACACCAGGTTGGACTTGCCCGGGTGGTTGACGTCCTTGATCACCGTGCCGGAGCAGACCATCGCACCCTCGGGCGAGTCGAAGAAGACCTTGCCCACGGGGGCCGCGTTCCGGTGGTACGGCGTCTTCTCCGCCACGGCCCGCACCGGCTGCGGCTCCGGATCGCTGACTCCCTGGTCGGCGGCGGCGTCCTTGGTGGACAGCGTCTTGTTGGCCTCCTTGGCGGACTTCATCCGCTCCGGCTTCCACAGGCCCTGGATCACCGGGTTGACGAAGTCCTTGGCCTCACTGAGCCACTTGTCCTTGTCCCAGTCCTTCCAGCCACCGTTCTGCCACTTGTCGACATCGATGCCGTGCTCCTTGAGCTTGCCGGCGATGTCGTCAGGGATGTGGATCTTGCCGCCGTCGTCGGTGGCCTGGGCAGCGCCGGCGCCGGCCTGGCCGCTCGCCTTGTTGTCGTCGGAGCCGTTGCAGCCCGTGGCGGTGAGCGCCAGGGCGGCGACGAGGCCGGTCGCGGCGAGGACGGTACGGCGACGGCCCACCGAGGACCTTCGTGCGGAACGCATGAGTGCGTAACCCCCCGTTGAAGCATGTGATGACATCCCACTATGCCCGTGGGATTGGGGACGGACGGCGGCGAGACGGTGAAGGTTCCTGTGAGAGGCCTCGCCGCCGCCCATGCCCGGGCTGTGCCCGCGGGCCTACTGCCCCGCGAACTTCTTGCTGACCGAGTCGTACACGCCCTTGGCCACCTCACCCAGCCGGGGACCCGCCAGCCAACCCGAAGTCACCGGGCCGATGGACGTGTTGGACACGAGCGCCGGCTTGCCGTCCGCGCCCGTCTCCACCCAGCCGCCGCCGGAGGAGCCGCCGGTCATTGTGCAGCCGATGCGGTACATCGTCGGGTCCGACTTGTTGATCGACAGCCGGCCCGGCTTGTCCTGGCACTGGTATGCCAGCCGACCGTCGTACGGAGCCGCCGCCGGGTAGCCGGTCGCCGTGATGCTGCTGACCTTCGGCACGGCCGGGGCGTTGAAGTTCACCGGAAGCGCTCCGCCGACCGTCTCCTCCAGCGACTTGCCGGCATTGCCCTGCTCCGGCGTCACATGGATCACGGAGAAGTCGTAGGAGGCACCGTTGCCGCCGGTCTCACCGCCCTGGTCGATCCACTGCTGGGACGTCTTCGCCGCATCGGCCCACCAGACGCCGTACGGCGCGACCTGCTCCCGGGTGGCGTTCTGCAGCTGGTCGGCCGACTTGCCCGCGTTGTTGTACGACGGCACGAAGGCGATGTTGCGGTACCAGCCGCCGTTCTTGCCGGCGTGCACGCAGTGGCCCGCCGTCCAGATGAGGTTGGACTTGCCCGGGTGCGCCGGGTCCTCGACGACCGTCGCCGAGCAGACCATGGTGCCCTCGGGGGAGTCGAAGAACACCTTGCCCGACGTGGCCGCGTTGGTGTGGTACGGCGGCCTGACCGCCTGTGCCTTCACCGGCGCCGGCGTCGGGTCCGTCACACCCTGGTCACCGGAGATGTCGTTGTCGTCGACACCCTTGTCCGGGTCGTTGGCGCCCCGCATCCGGTCCGGGTCCCACAGGCCCTTGATGATCGGGTTGATGAAGTCGTTGGCCTCGCGCAGCCAGTCGTCCTTGTTCCAGTTCTTCCAGGCGCCGTTCTTCCACTTGTCGATGTCGATCCCGTGCTTCTTGAGCTTGTCCTTGATGTCGTCCGGGATCTGGATCTTTCCGTCGCCGGCCCCGTTCGCCGTCGCACTGACGGTCGGCTTGCCGTCGGCGTGGTCGTCACCGTCGCCGTTGCAGGCGGTGGCGGTCAGCGCCAGCGCCGAAGCGAGGGCGACCGTCGCCAGCACGGGGGAGGTTCTGCGGGACACGCCCCTCCCTCGGCGAACGGTGAACGACGGCCGTATGGATCGCATGCTCTTGACTCCCCCTGCTGTAAAGGAACTCGGCGCTTCGGCCCCGACACCGGCCAGGAACTCATGGGGAGTTCATGCCGGTCTCACGGCCCTCTGGGAACGGGACCACACACTATGCGCTCGCTGTGGGGGACTTCCGACGGAAGCGCAACAGTTCCGTCACGGCAAGGATCTTGAGGCAACCCGTAACCCGCAGGCCGGTGAGCTGTTGGTAGCGGTGGGGATCCTGCTGCCTGTGCCCGGTCCCCGTGGATCAACTCGCCTCTGGACAGCGGGGAGGACAGCGAGCTGTGGCCGTGACCGAGTCGGTGGCTGAAGGCGCTCACGGGGGAGCGCGTGCCGTGCACGAGGGGATCCTCAGGCGCCAGTCGGCGCGTGAATCCGCGGCGCGCACCTACGCACGGGCCCTGCCCATCGTGCCCGTGCGGGCCCGGGGGCTGACCATCGAGGGCGCCGATGGCCGCCGCTACCTGGACTGCCTCTCCGGCGCCGGAACCCTCGCCCTCGGCCACAACCACCCGGTCGTGCTGGAAGCCATCCGCCGCGTCCTCGAATCCGGCGCCCCGCTCTCCGTCCTCGACCTGGCGACCCCCGTCAAGGACGCCTTCATCACCGAGCTGTTCCGCACCCTGCCGCCCGGGATCGCCGACCGCGCCCGCGTCCAGTTCTGCGGACCGGCCGGCACCGACGCGGTCGAGGCCGCCTTCAAACTGGTCCGGGCCGCAACCGGGCGCACCGGCATGCTCGCCTTCACCGGCGCCTACCACGGCATGACGTCCGGCGCCCTGGCCGCCTCCGGCGGCGCAGGCGATGTACGGGTCGCCCGCCTGCCGTACCCGCAGGACTACCGCTGCCCGTTCGGTGTCGGCGGCCCGACCGGCGCCGAACTCGCCGCCCGCTGGACCGAGTCCCTCCTCGACGACCCCAAGTCGGGCGTGCCTCTGCCTGCCGGGATGATCCTCGAACCCGTCCAGGGCGAGGGCGGGGTGATCCCGGCACCGGACGACTGGCTGCGCCGCATCCGGCAGATCACGGCCGACCGGTCCGTCCCGCTGATCGCCGACGAGATCCAGACCGGTGTCGGCCGGACCGGCTCCTTCTGGGGCGTCGGGCACAGCGGTGTCACGCCCGACGTCATGGTCCTGTCCAAGGCCATCGGCGGCAGCCTCCCGCTGGCCGTGGTCGTCTACCGCGACGACCTCGACGTCTGGCAACCCGGCGCCCACGCGGGCACCTTCCGCGGCAACCAGCTCGCCATGGCCGCCGGCACCGCCACCCTGGCCCACGTCCGGGAGAACGGCCTCGCCGAGCGAGCCGCCGCCCTCGGCACCCGGATGCTGTCCCAACTGCGGCAACTCCAGTCGGAGTTCCCCTGCGTGGGCGACGTCCGCGGCCGCGGCCTGATGATCGGGGTCGAGCTGGTGGACCCCGAGGGCGACGGGACCGGACCGGGCCAGAGCCCCTCCGCCGACGACCACCGCGGGGCACTGAGCGGACTGGAACCCACCCGCACGCCTCGCCCCGCCGACCCCGAACTCGCCCAGGCCGTCCAGCGGGAGTGCCTCCACCGCGGCCTCATCGTGGAGCTGGGCGGCCGCCACGACAGTGTCGTGCGGCTCCTTCCGCCGCTGACCATCAGCGACGAACAGGCGGCAGCCGTGCTGGACCGCCTGACCGACGCGGTGGCCGCGGCGGCCCGCCATCAGCAGGACCGCGGCCGCCGTCAGCGACAGCAGGACGGCCCTGCCCAGGGCACCGGCTAGAAACCGCACAGCGGAGGCCACACCGCCGAAGCCGGAGAGCCCACCGCGGCCTGCACCACACCCCCTCACCACCGCACCTCCGTCCAGCCCGTCCCGTCCCGCACCGTCATCCCCTCACCACCCGACAGACACCCCGACCACGCCCGCACGCCCCGCCCCACACGGCCCCGTCAGCGCTACCAGTCGCCCCCACCGACCACGGCACGACGACCGAGCGGACCCGACCGAACGAGAACCACCCCGCACCACCCCAGATCAGCCCCGAGGAGCCGTCTTGAACGCCACCCCCACACCCGACGGCTGGTCCGGCAGCCCCGACGACCAGGGGGACTCCGGCGCCCAGCCCACTCCCGTGCCACTCGCCGAGTCGGTTCCCCCGCAGAAGCGGCGCACCCCGGACGCCACGCGGGCAGGAGAGCCCGGCGCCGATCCGCTGGACGATCCCGACCCCCGCACCGCAGCCCAGGCCGCCGCCGTGGAGAGCCTCCTGCGCTGCTGGGTACGGGAGACGAACCTCGCCGCCCCCGCCACCAACACCCTGCGCATCCCGCTGCCCGCCAGCGGCACCGCCCTGACGGCACCGATCCGCCACTGGTCCCCGACGGGCTGGCACCGCTTCGGACCACCCCGTCTCGCCGGCGCTCCCGAAACGGCCCCATCCATCGACGCGGTCACCCTCGCGGCCCTGCTCGTCAGGGAGACACCCGGGGACAGGGAGGGCAGCAGCACCTCGAAGCCCACGGCCGCCGACGAGGGCGCCGACCTGGTCGCCAGGGTGGCCGACTCGCTGCGCCGCACCGCGGTCTTCGTCCGCGACCGCCGCGCACGCCCGGCGGACGGCCCCGACCTGTTCCTCAGCGCCGAGCAGGCCCTTCTCCTCGGACACCCCCTGCACCCGACCCCGAAGAGCCGGGAGGGCCTGACCGAGGCCGAAGCCCGGCTGTACTCACCGGAACTGCGCGGCTCCTTCCCCCTGCACTGGATGGCTGTCGCCCCCTCTCTGCTCGCGACCGACTCGGCCTGGACCGAGCGCGGCCGACCCGTCCCCGCCGACCACCTCGCGCAACGACTCGCCGGGACCGCCCTGCCCCTGCCCGACGGCTACTCCGTCCTCCCCCTGCACCCCTGGCAGGCACGTGAGATCCGGCACCGTGAGCCGGTCGCCGCCCTGCTCGACTCCGGCGCCCTGCGCGACCTCGGTCCGCTCGGCTCTCCCTGGCACCCCACCTCCTCCGTACGCACCGTCCACCGGTCCGGCGCCCCCGCGATGCTCAAGCTGTCACTGGGTCTGCGCATCACCAACTCCCGGCGCGAGAACCTGCGCAAGGAACTCCACCGCGGAGTCGAAGTGCACCGGCTGCTGCGCAGCGGCCTGTCCAAGCAGTGGCAGGCCGTGCACCCCGGCTTCGACATCGTCCGCGACCCGGCCTGGCTTGCCGTCGACGACCCGGACGGCCGCCCAGTGCCCGGCCTCGACGTCGTGATCAGGCACAACCCGTTCGCCCCGGCCGACGACGTCAGTTGCGTCGCCGGTCTCGTCTCGCCCCGGCCCCTCGCCGAACCCGGCACCGACGCCGCGCCGACGCACGGCGCCTGGCCCCAACGGTCCCGCCTGGCCCAGCTCGTCGCACGGCTGTCCGCACGCACCGGCCGGCCCGTCGGAGCCGTGGCCGCGGAGTGGTTCCTGCGCTACCTCGAGCAGGTCGTCCGGCCCGTGCTGTGGCTGGACAGTGAGGCCGGCATCGCCCTAGAGGCCCACCAGCAGAACACGCTGCTCCTGCTCGACCGCCACGGCTGGCCCGCCGGCGGCCGCTACCGCGACAACCAGGGCTACTACTTCCGCGAGTCCCGGCGAGCCGACCTCGATGCCCGGCTGCCCGGCATCGGCGAGCGCAGCGACACGTTCGTCTCCGACGAGGTCACCGACGAACGCTTCGCGTACTACCTCGCCATCAACAACGTGCTCGGTCTGATCGGCGCGCTCGGCTCCCAGCGCCTCGCCGACGAGCGACTGCTCCTCGCGGCGTTCCGCCGCTTCCTCACCGACGTCGCCTCGGGCCCCGTCGCCCCGCGCTCCGCGCTGCCCGGCCTCCTGCTCGACTCACCCGTGCTGCGCTGCAAGGCCAACCTGCTGACCAGGCTGCACGGCCTCGACGAACTCGTCGGCCCGGTCGACACCCAGTCCGTCTACGTCACCATCGCCAACCCCCTTCACTCCTGAACGAACCGCACTGTCTTCCGTCATCTCCGAGGACCATGACTCCCTTCGTCTCCTGAGAGGAGCGCAACCGTGCCTCCCACCGACGCGAGCACCGGCACCCCCTTCGGGGACGGCGAGGACACGCTGGACCTGCGCCTGCCCGAAGAGTTCGTCGCCCAGTTCGCCGGGGCGCGCCTCGCCGAGGCCCTGGACGACCTGCTCGACCATGTCTCCACCTGGGGGCCGATCCCCACCCCCGTGGGCAGGTTCCAGCTGGTGCCGGTACGCGTCGAGCACGACCTGCCGCTCATCAAGCGCTGGATGAACGACCCCGTCGTCGCCCCGTTCTGGGAGCTGGCCGGGCCCCACAACGAGACGGAGAGCCATCTGCGCGCCCAACTCGACGGGGACGGACGCAGCACGCCCTGTCTGGGAGTGCTGGACGGCACGCCCATGAGCTACTGGGAGATCTACCGGGCGGACCTGGATCCACTGGCCCGCCACTACCCGGCCCGTCCGCACGACACCGGGCTCCACCTCCTCATCGGCGGCGCCGCCGACCGAGGGCGCGGACTGGGATCCGCCCTGCTCAGATCCGTAGCCGATCTGGTCCTCGACCGCCGCCCCGCCTGCGCTCGTGTCATCGCGGAGCCCGATCTTCGCAACACCCCCTCCGTGGCCGCCTTCCTGAGCGCCGGCTTTCGGTACGCGGCCGAGGTCGACCTGCCCGGTAAGCGGGCCGCCCTCATGATCCGGGACCGAGTCCTGCGCGGTCTGATGTAACGCGATGTGACGACGCGTTCACATGTTGTACGTCCGGTGGGCTCTGGACGTTCCCGCTCGACGGAACGAATTTCGGAGCCCCGTCCCCGTCCCTATCCCCGTCCCGTCCCATCCCATCCCGTCCCGTCCCAGGAGTCCCGGCAGTGATCCCACCCCTCGCACCAGCCTTGACCGCCCGTTTGTCAGTGCCGGGCCGTAGGGTGGTCGGGCTATGACGAAGCCCTCACTCCCCGAACTCCTGCATGCCGCTGTCGCAGCCGTCGGCGGTACGGAGCGCCCCGGCCAGGTGGCCATGGCCGAAGCGGTCGCCGAGGCGATCGACGACGGATCCCATCTGCTGGTCCAGGCCGGCACCGGCACCGGAAAGTCGCTGGGCTATCTCGTGCCCGCGCTCGCGCACGGGGAGCGTGTGGTCGTCGCCACGGCCACACTCGCGCTGCAGCGCCAGCTCGTGGAACGCGACCTGCCTCGCACCGTCGACGCCCTGCACCCGCTGCTGCGCCGCCGCCCGGAGTTCGCCATGCTCAAGGGCAGGTCGAACTACCTCTGCCTGCACCGCCTGCACGAGGGCGTGCCGCAGGACGAGGAGGACGGGCTCTTCGACCAGTTCGAGGCCGCCGCGCCCACCAGCAAGCTGGGCCAGGACCTGCTGCGCCTGCGGGACTGGGCCGACGAGACCGAGACCGGCGACCGGGACGACCTCACGCCGGGCGTCTCCGACCGTGCCTGGGCCCAGGTGTCGGTGTCCTCGCGGGAGTGCCTCGGCGCGTCGAAGTGTGCCTACGGGGCCGAGTGCTTCGCGGAGATGGCCCGCGAGCGTGCCAAGCTCGCCGAAGTAGTGGTCACGAACCACGCGCTTCTGGCCATCGACGCCATCGAGGGTGCTCCGGTTCTGCCGCAGCACGAGGTGCTGATCGTGGACGAGGCGCACGAACTGGTCTCCCGTGTCACCGGCGTCGCCACCGGTGAGCTCACGCCCGGCCAGGTCAACCGTGCCGTGCGCCGAGCCGCCAAGCTCGTCAACGAGAAGGCCGCCGACCAGCTCCAGACCGCCGCCGAGGGCTTCGAGCGGGTCATGGAGCTGGCTCTGCCGGGCCGTCTGGAGGAGACCCCGGAAGACCTCGGCTATGCCCTGATGGCGCTGCGGGACGCGGCCCGTACGGTCATCTCCGCCATCGGCGCGACTCGCGACAAGTCCGTCCAGGACGAGGACGCGGTCCGCAAGCAGGCGCTGGCGTCGGTGGAGACGGTGCACGACGTGGCGGAGCGGGTCCTGAACGGTTCCGAGTGGGACGTCGTCTGGTACGAGCGCCACGACCGCTTCGGTGCCTCCCTGTGTGTCGCCCCCATGTCGGTCTCCGGGCTGCTCCGGGAGAAGCTTTTCGCGGACCGCAGTGTCGTCCTCGCCTCGGCGACCCTCAAGCTGGGTGGCGACTTCAACGGCGTCGGCGCCTCCCTGGGGCTGGGGCCCGAGGGCGTGGAGGGCGAGGATCTCCCGGCCTGGAAGGGCATCGACGTCGGCTCGCCCTTCGACTACCCGAAGCAGGGCATCCTCTACGTCGCCAAGCACCTCGCCCGCCCCGCACGGGACGGCGAGCGCACCGACATGCTCGACGAGCTGACCGAGCTGATCCAGGCGGCCGGCGGCCGCACCCTTGGACTGTTCTCGTCGATGCGGGCCGCCCAGCTCGCCGCCGAGGAGCTGCGCTCCCGGATCCCCGAGTTCCCGATCCTGCTCCAGGGCGAGGAGACGCTCGGTGAGCTGATCAAGAACTTCGCGGCGGATCCCAAGACCTGTCTTTTCGGCACGCTGTCACTGTGGCAGGGCGTCGACGTCCCGGGCCCCAGCTGTCAGCTGGTCGTCATGGACAAGATCCCGTTCCCGCGCCCCGACGACCCGCTGATGAGCGCCCGCCAGAAGGCGGTGGAGGACGCGGGTGGCAACGGCTTCATGGCGGTGGCCGCGACGCATGCGGCTCTGCTCATGGCCCAGGGGGCCGGCCGCCTCGTACGGGCCTCGGGGGACCGTGGTGTGGTCGCCGTGCTCGACCAGCGGCTCGCCACCGCGCGGTACGGCGGCTACCTCAAGGCGTCACTGCCCGACTTCTGGTCCACCACGGACCGTAATCAGGTCCGCAAGTCGCTCGCGGCGATCGACGCGGCCGCGAAGCAGACGGAAGCCTGATAGAGGTCTCCCACCTGGGCAGTCAGGCCCAGGTGGGCTGGGCGGCGGCTCTGGGGCGAACGCACAGGGCCCCGGAACCGGCGCAGGGGTTCCGGGGCCCGGTCAGGGAGCGGGCCGTTCCCGGCCCGCCCGCCGCAGCCGTCACACGCGCCGCAGCACGGCGACGACCTTGCCGAGGATGGTCGCGTCGTCGCCAGGGATCGGCTCATAGGCCGAGTTGTGCGGGAGGAGCCAGACATGGCCGTCCTCGCGCTTGAAGCGCTTGACGGTGGCTTCGCCCTCGAGCATGGCCGCCACGATGTCGCCGTTCTCGGCGACCGGCTGGCGGCGGACGGTGACCCAGTCGCCGTCACAGATCGCGGCCTCGATCATGGAGTCGCCGACGACCTTGAGGACGAACAGTTCGCCGTCACCGACGAGCTGCCGGGGGAGGGGGAACACGTCCTCGACCGACTCCTCCGCGAGGATCGGGCCACCGGCGGCGATACGGCCGACCAGCGGGACGTACGACGCGGCGGGCTTGCCCGCGGTGTCCGTGGGCTGCACGGTCACGGCCTGGTCGGAGCCGCGCACCTCGTACGCGCGCGGGCGGTGCGGGTCGCGGCGCAGGAAGCCCTTGCGCTCCAGCGCCATCAGCTGGTGCGCGACCGAGGACGTGCTGGAGAGCCCGACGGCCTGGCCGATCTCGCGCATCGACGGCGGGTAACCGCGCCGCTGCACGGAGTCCCTGATGACCTCGATCACCCGGCGCTGCCGGTCGGTGAGTCCGGAGCTGTCCGCCCGGATGCCTGGAGGTCGGCCCGGCAGGGAGCGCTTGTGTCCCTCAGGATTCGTGGCTTCGTTCATCGCATGTACCGGCTCGACTCGGCCCTGGGAGCGGTCCTGGGCAGTGATGGTGGCACTGTCTGCGGTGGTGGTCACGTCGGCCCCTCTCGATGGTCTCCCTGCTGGACAACGGTAGTTGCTTTCGAAAGGTTGCGCCAAACACACGTTCGAGTGAAAAAGTGCGATTCGCCTGACGCGATCATGTGTCCGGGTGTATGGCTAACGCGACCTCTGGCAGACAAAAGCGCCCATTGTTGTACGCTTCACTGCCGGGGTGGATCACCTCGTGGGCTGCTTCCCCAGTCTGCCACCCGGAGCCCCGTCAACCGGGATCCGGGTCCCATCTGCGCCGGAGTCCTACGCGTCCTCCGTGCGGCGCCCACGCTATCTCCGTAAGTGTCCCGGCGACACGTCCGCGCGCGCGTGTTTTCACAGGTGGCGGGGTGACTCCGCCGTACGGACGTGTGCGCGTGCGACACGCGCGAGCTGTCGATGTATCAGCCAATCCCCACATCTAGTGGTTGGATTGCTACAGCAGCCCACAAGTTGTGGTCCCCCGGGTCTGAGAGGGCTCCGCGATCGCCTATGCTTGGGGCTGCTTCGAGAGGCCCCTGAGGCCTCTGGGGGCTGTTTAGTCTGCTGTGAGGAGGGTTGGAGATCATGCACTGCCCCTTCTGCAGGCACCCCGACAGCCGTGTGGTCGACAGTCGTACGACCGACGACGGCACGTCGATCCGCAGGCGCCGCCAGTGCCCTGACTGCTCCCGTCGTTTCACGACCGTGGAGACGTGCTCGCTCATGGTGGTCAAGCGGTCCGGAGTCACCGAGCCATTCAGCCGTATCAAGGTCATCAACGGCGTGCGCAAGGCATGCCAGGGGAGGCCTGTCACCGAGGACGCACTCGCCCAGCTGGGTCAGCGGGTCGAGGAGGCGGTGCGGGCCACCGGAAGCGCCGAGCTGACCACCCACGACGTGGGTCTGGCCATACTCGGCCCGTTGCAGGAGCTCGACCTCGTCGCCTATCTGCGATTCGCCTCCGTCTACCGGGCGTTCGACTCGCTCGAGGACTTCGAGGCCGCCATCGCGGAGCTGAGGGAGGCGACGCGAGGCCCCGCCGCGGACGACGAAGACGCGGGAGCGGGGAGCCAGGAAGACGATCGCGGGCCCGGAGGGACCACTCAGGTCCCTGTGCCCGCCCACGCCGCCGACTGACCGGCAGGCCGGGAGCCGGACGGAGGCCCGGGTTCCGGCCGGGAGGCGGCGACCGAAGACCTGTTGCGGGCGGAGCTGAGGGTGCCCGCAACACAAGACAGAACACCGTGCCACGGGAACATCGTGGCACTTCAGGGCGTTTTAGCCCGTAGAGGGAGGCGGCATGACAGAGACGGCGAGCGGTCCGGCACGAGGTTCCCGAGCCAAGGGCACCAAGGCCACCAAGGGGCTGCGTATCGAGCGCATCCACACCACCCCCGGCGTACACCCGTACGACGAGGTGGAGTGGGCGCGCCGTGACGTCGTCATGACCAACTGGCGCGACGGCTCGGTCAACTTCGAGCAGCGTGGCGTCGAGTTCCCCGACTTCTGGTCGGTGAACGCGGTCAACATCGTCACCAGCAAGTACTTCCGTGGTGCCGTCGGCACCCCGCAGCGCGAGGTCAGCCTCAAGCAGCTGATCGACCGCATCGTGAAGACGTACCGGAAGGCCGGCGAGGACTACAAGTACTTCGCCTCGCCCGCCGACGCCGAGATCTTCGAGCACGAGCTGGCGTACGCCCTCCTGCACCAGATCTTCAGCTTCAACAGCCCCGTCTGGTTCAACGTGGGCACCCCGCAGCCCCAGCAGGTCTCCGCCTGCTTCATCCTGTCCGTCGACGACTCCATGGAGTCGATCCTCGACTGGTACAAGGAAGAGGGCATGATCTTCAAGGGCGGCTCCGGTGCCGGCCTGAACCTCTCCCGCATCCGCTCCTCCAAGGAGCTGCTGTCCTCCGGAGGCAACGCCTCCGGCCCGGTCTCCTTCATGCGCGGCGCCGACGCCTCCGCCGGCACCATCAAGTCCGGTGGCGCCACCCGCCGGGCCGCCAAGATGGTCATCCTGGACGTCGACCACCCCGACGTCGAGGACTTCATCGAGACCAAGGTCAAGGAAGAGGAGAAGATCCGCGCCCTGCGTGACGCGGGCTTCGACATGGACCTCGGTGGCGACGACATCACCTCCGTCCAGTACCAGAACGCCAACAACTCGGTCCGCGTGAACGACGAGTTCATGAAGGCGGTCGAGCAGGGCGGCAAGTTCGGCCTCCGTGCGCGCATGACCGGCGAGGTCATCGAGGAGGTCGACGCCAAGGCCCTGTTCCGCAAGATGGCCGAGGCTGCCTGGGCCTGCGCCGACCCGGGCATCCAGTACGACGACACCATCAACCACTGGCACACGTGCCCGGAGTCCGGCCGTATCAACGGCTCGAACCCCTGCAGCGAGTACATGCACCTGGACAACACGTCCTGCAACCTGGCCTCGCTGAACCTGATGAAGTTCCTCAAGGACGACGGCAAGGGCAGCCAGTCCTTCGACACCGAGCGCTTCCAGAAGGTCGTCGAGCTGGTCATCACCGCGATGGACATCTCGATCTGCTTCGCGGACTTCCCGACCCAGAAGATCGGCGAGAACACGCGCGCGTTCCGCCAGCTCGGCATCGGCTACGCCAACCTCGGCGCCCTGCTGATGGCGACCGGCCACGCGTACGACTCCAACGGCGGCCGCGCCCTGGCCGGCGCCATCACCTCCCTGATGACGGGTACGGCCTACCGCCGCTCCGCCGAGCTGGCCGCGGTCGTGGGTCCGTACGACGGCTACGCCCGCAACGCCGACGCCCACAAGCGCGTCATGAAGCAGCACGCCGACGCCAATGGCACGGCCGTCCGCATGGACGACCTGGACACCCCGGTGTGGGCCGCCGCCACGGAGGCCTGGCAGGACGTCCAGCGCCTCGGTGAGCAGAACGGTTTCCGTAACTCCCAGGCGTCCGTCCTCGCCCCGACCGGCACCATCGGCCTCGCGATGTCCTGCGACACCACCGGTGTCGAGCCCGACCTCGCGCTGGTGAAGTTCAAGAAGCTGGTCGGCGGCGGCTCGATGCAGATCGTCAACGGCACCGTCCCGCAGGCCCTGCGCCGCCTGGGCTACCAGGAGGAGCAGATCGAGGCGATCGTCGCCCACATCGGCGAGCACGGCAACGTGATCGACGCCCCCGGCCTCAAGCACGAGCACTACGAGGTCTTCGACTGCGCCATGGGCGAGCGCGCCATCTCCCCGATGGGCCACGTCCGCATGATGGCCGCGATCCAGCCCTGGATCTCCGGCGCCATCTCCAAGACGGTCAACATGCCGGAGACGGCGACCGTCGAGGAGGTCGAGGAGATCTACTACGAGGCCTGGAAGCTGGGCGTCAAGGCGCTCGCGATCTACCGCGACAACTGCAAGGTCGGTCAGCCGCTCTCCGCCAAGAAGAAGGAGGACGAGAAGGCCGAGATCGCCGAGAAGGCCGAAGGCACGATCCGTACCGCGGTCGAGAAGGTGGTCGAGTACCGCCCGGTCCGCAAGCGCCTCCCCAAGGGCCGCCCCGGGATCACCACGTCCTTCACGGTCGGCGGCGCCGAGGGCTACATGACCGCCAACTCCTACCCGGACGACGGTCTCGGCGAGGTCTTCCTGAAGATGTCCAAGCAGGGCTCGACTCTCGCGGGCATGATGGACGCCTTCTCCATCGCGGTCTCCGTCGGCCTCCAGTACGGCGTTCCGCTGGAGACGTACGTCTCGAAGTTCACGAACATGCGCTTCGAGCCGGCCGGTATGACGGACGACCCGGACGTGCGGATGGCGCAGTCGATCGTCGACTACATCTTCCGCCGCCTGGCGCTGGACTTCCTGCCCTTCGAGACGCGCTCCGCGCTCGGCATCCACTCCGCCGAGGAGCGTCAGCGGCACCTGGAGACCGGCTCCTACGAGCCGGCCGATGACGAGGTCGACGTCGAGGGCCTGGCCCAGTCGGCGCCGCGCGCCCAGGAGCTGAAGGCCGTCGCCGCCCCGAAGGCCGAGGCCGAGGTGGTCAAGCCGGCGCCGAAGCAGGCGCACACCAGCGCCGAGCTCGTGGAGATGCAGCTGGGCATCCAGGCCGACGCCCCGCTGTGCTTCTCCTGCGGTACGAAGATGCAGCGGGCCGGCTCCTGCTACATCTGCGAGGGCTGCGGCTCGACCAGCGGCTGCAGCTGATGACACAGGGTTCCTGAGGTAAGGGGCGCCGGCCGTTGGGTCGGCGCCCCTTACCTTTCCGGGGCGACGCGTTTTCGGGGTGACCACTTCCTTCGGGCGTCCGCGGAGTCGGTACCCGGGTCGTGCGGGCACCGTAGCCTCCGCTCATGACCACGAAACAGCCGTACGACGCCGACATCCGCGCCCTCCCGGAGGCGGACCGGCCCATGGCCCTCGACACCTTGGCCGAGGACCTTCGTTCACCCGATCCCGTGGTGCGCGACGACGGCGCCTACCTCGCGGCTGTCCGGTGGATACCCGCGCTCCTCCCTGGGGAGCGCGGCCGGCTCGGCGACCGTATGACCGTTCATCTGAAGGACCCGGCCGTGCAGGCACGCAGCTTCGCGCCGCTCGTCCTCGCCCGGATCGTGGAGGCCGGCGACTGGCGGGCGCAGTGGTGGGACGCCTTCGCGGACTGGTACCCCGCGGAAACGGATCTGCGCGGCCATGACCCGGACCTGGGCTGGGTACACGCCGTCGCCCACGGAGCGGATCTCCTGGCGGTGCTCGCCCGGCACCCCGGCCAGCCCCCCGAGCCGCTCGCCGAGTTGGCCGCGGCCCGGTTGCTGTCGCCCACACATCACCTCTTCGACGCGCAGGAGGACGACCGCCTCGCCTACGCGCTCGCGCAGATCCTCGGCCACCCCGCCCTCTCCGAGGCCGACTCGGTGCGCTGGCTGGCCCCGGTCGCGGCGGCCTTCCGGACCGGCGAACCCGGCCCGGTGCCCGCCTGGGCCTCCAACGCCATGCGCACGCTGCGGATGCTCTACGTCCTGGCCGACCGCGGGCTGAGCAGGCGCAACACGGACGAGCCGCCGCGCTCGCTCACCCACCGCGAGGCCGTCCTGGAGGAACTGGCCCGGACGCTCGCGATCGTGGCCCCCTACACGGCCTGAGCGTCAGGGCCGGTTCGCCCTGCCCATGACCCGGGTGAAGGTCGCCGGATCCTCGTCGAAGCCGTGGACACCGGCGCGGAAGGTCCAGCCGCCGGACGCGTCCCGCACGAACTCGGCGATCGTGGCCGCCGTGGCGCCGAGGACCGAGCCGAAGTCGTCCTCGGCGAGCACGGTGTAGCCCTCACGCACGCGCATGGCCGGATTGAGCACGTCGACGAACGTCCGGCGCCCGGGCTGCTGTTGGATGACGGCACCGACCACCACGCGCGTGTACCGGCTGTCGAGCCGGTCCAGTTCGAGCATCATGACCTCGTCCCAGCCGAACCCCCTGCCGTCCGTGCTGTCCCGGTTGAGGAAGATCGTGCCGTCCGGCGAGCGGCTGTCGAAGTGCACCAGATAGGCCGGAGTTCCGTACGGGTCACCGGACACGAAGGTCGCGGCGACGACGTCGAGGTCGGTGGGCGGCTGACCCGCCGGACTGGGGTCCCACTTGAGGGCGACCTCGATCTTGCGGTTTCCCTTGCTGAAGCCGGTCACCGGGCTTCCCCTTCCCCCCTGAAGATCCCTCTTCCCCAACTTCCCTGAAGTCGGGGCTCCTTGTTCATCGTGCCACGCGCGCGGGGGCGTATGCGCGGGCGATCTCCGCCGGAGCGTGACCGACGCCACGCCCGGTGGCCTTACGATGGCGCGGTGCTGGTCAAGTGGATTCGCTGCACCGTGGTGGACCGCCGCGGCTTCGAGCGGGGGCAGCGGAAATGGGCGGGGCTTCTGGGGGAGCCGGGATTTCGGGGACAGGGTGGAGGCTGGAGCCGGCAGCGGCCCGGAGTGGCGCACATCTTCGCCTTCTGGGAGAGCCGTGCCTTCTACGACTCCTTCATGGCCCGTTCCCACGACCGTCTGGCGGCCGCCCAGTCCGGCACGTTCAAGGACGCCCAGGTCAAGCTCTTCGAGTACCGCTTCGACGTGAAGACCGGCTTCGAGCCCCGGTTCACCGACTCGGACCTGATCCGGGTGGCCCTCTGCCGGGTGCACGAGGAGCGCGTCGAGCACTTCACCCTCATGCAGGAGAAGGTCTGGAACCCCGCGATGGCCGGCTCGCCCGGCATGATCCGGGGCATGTTCGCCGAGGCGCCTGAGAACGAGTTCCTGGTCCTGTCCATGTGGCGGTCGGCGGCCGAGCACGGCAAGTACCGCACCGAGCGGGTGGAGCGCCTCGCCCTGCGCGCCCAGACGGAGGCGGACATCGCCGCTCTCTCTGGTGACATCGTGGAGCTGGAACCGTCCTGGACGGTCTGAGACGGGTGTCCGTCGGGGCGGGGCCTCCAAGGCCGGGCGGTACGTGGCCAAGGTAAGTTTGAAAATCAAATGCTTGAATTGTGTGCCCGGGAGCGGTTCCATACGCGGGATTCGTGTGACCTACGCCGTATGGGGCCCGTACGAGTGCTCGACCGTCCCTCGCACGATCTAGGGTTTTGGCATGGCACGACCACGGCGCATCGTCCTTGTCCGGCACGGCGAGTCAACGGGCAATGTTGATGACTCCGTGTACGAGCGGGAGCCCGACCATGCTCTCGCGCTGACCGAACGCGGCTGGCGGCAGGCCGAGGAGACCGGCAAGACGCTCCGGGAACTCTTCGGCCGAGAACGCGTGAGCGTGTACGTCTCCCCGTACCGCCGCACGCACGAGACCCTGCGCGCCTTCCACCTGGACCCCGACCTCATACGGGTGCGTGAGGAACCCAGGCTGCGCGAGCAGGACTGGGGCAACTGGCAGGACCGCGACGACGTGCGCCTGCAGAAGGCGTACCGGGACGCGTACGGCCACTTCTTCTTCCGTTTCCCGCAGGGGGAGTCCGGCGCCGACGTGTACGACCGTGTCGGCGGCTTCCTGGAGAGCCTGTTCCGCAGCTTCGAGGCCCCCGACCATCCGCCGAACGTGCTCCTGGTGACGCACGGACTCGCGATGCGGTTGTTCTGCATGCGCTGGTTCCACTGGACGGTCGCGGAATTCGAGTCGCTGTCGAACCCCGGGAACGCCGAGATGCGGATGCTCGTTCTCGGGGATGATGGCAAGTACACACTCAACCGGCCCTTCGAGCGCTGGCGGGATCCGCTTCCGCACTGGGTCAGCGGATAGAGTGGCAAGGCGATGACCGCTGACTCCTCTTCTCTCCGGCGCCTGGAGCGCGCCCTGGCCAGCCTGCGTGGACTGGCGGTGGGGGACGCGCTGGGCTCGCAGTTCTTCGTTCCGGTGAACTACCCCCTGCTCAAGCGCCGCGAGCTGCCCGCGGGCCCCTGGCAGTGGACGGACGACACGGAGATGGCCTGCTCCGTGGTGGCCGTCATGGCCGCCCACCAGCGTCTCGACCAGGACGCGCTGGCTCGCTCCTTCGCCGAGCACCACGACTTCGACCGGGGCTACGGCCCCGCCGTCAACCGGCTGCTCCGCCTCGTCCGGGAGGGCGAGGACTGGCGTGAGCTGGCCGCAGGCCTCTTCAACGGACAGGGTTCCTGGGGCAACGGCGCCGCGATGCGTATCGCGCCCCTGGGTGCCTGGTACGCGGACGATCCGGAGCAGGCGACCCACCAGGCGGAGATCTCGGCGTATCCCACCCATCAGCACCGTGAGGCCGTGGTGGGTGCGATGGCCGTCGCCGCGGCCGCCTCACTGGCCGCCTCGCCGGACGGCCCGCCCAGCCCCGAGGCGCTCCTCGACGGCGTCATCGCCCTCGTGCCGAAGAGCGCCGTCGGCGCCGGGTTGCGCCGCGCCCGGGACATGCTCGACTACGGCGACGCGGGCACGGTCGCGGCTGTCCTGGGGTGCGGACGTCGTACGAGCGCCCATGACACCGTCCCCTTCGCACTCTGGTCGGCGGCGCGGTCCCTCGCCGACTTCGAGACGGCGTTCTGGACGACCGCCCAGGTGGGCGGAGACGTGGACACGACCTGCGCGATCGTGGGCGGTGTCCTTGCGTCCGGGAAGGCAGGGGCGCCGCCTGCGGAGTGGGTGGAGCGGGTCGAGGCGTTGCCGGACTGGGTGCCCACCGGTCTCTGAGGACCGTTCGACTCTGCACCTCTCTGCGACTCTCCGTGCGCGTCGGGAACTCTGCGTGACTGCCGCCCGTTTTCCCGGTATCCGCCGCCGGCCCGAGCCGAACGAGGGCTCGGCTGGGGCAGGCGGCAGACGAGGAGTTCAGGGGGGTGTGGGCAGTGCCGGTCGCCGTTGTGCTGGGGTCAGCCGATTCCCGGGCCCGCCGTTCCGGCGAGGGCTTCGAGGTCGCTCTTGCGGACCTTGATCGCCATCCAGGCGGTGAGGAACGCGAGTCCGGCCATCGCCACGGCAGGGATGAAGGCGATCGAGATGCCGTGGGCGAGCACCTCGCTTCCCCAGGGCGTCGGCAGCTGGTGCGTCTTGGCGAATTGCGCCTTCTGTACCGGCGTGCCCTGCGCGAGGAACTTCGGCAGCTGCTTCTTCGCCTCGTCCGTGCTCGCCGAGCCGAAGACGGTGGTCAGGATGGACAGGCCCAGCGAGCCGCCGACCTGCTGCGTGGCGTTGAGCAGCCCGGAGGCCGCACCCGCCTCGTGCTGGGCGACACCGGAGACCGCCGTGACGGTGACCGTCACGAAGTTCAGGCCCATGCCGAAGCCGAAGACCAGCATCGGGCCCAGGACCCCGCTGACGTAGGAGCTGTCAGGGGTGATGAAGGTCTGCCAGAACAGCCCGATCGCCACGAGCGCCGAGCCGGTCATCATGAACGGCTTGGGGCCGAGCGTGGGCAGGAACCGCTGCGACAGACCCGCGCCGACCGCGATGGCGACCGTCACGGGGAGGAAGGCCAGACCGGCCTTGATCGGGCTGTAGCCGAGCACGTTCTGGACGAACAGCACGATGTAGAAGAACATGCCGAACATCGCCGCTGCCAGGCTCAGCATGACCACGTAGGTGCCCGAGCGGTTGCGGTCGCGGAACATCTTGAGCGGGGTGATCGGTTCCTTCGCCCGCAGCTCGGTGAAGACGAAGGCCAGCAGCAGCACCACCGCCGCGGCGAACGAGCCGAGGGTGAGTCCGTCCCGCCAGCCGTCCTCCGAGGCGCGGATGAACCCGTACACCAGCGAGGCCATGCCCGCCGTCGACGTCAGCGCACCCGCGATGTCGAACCGTCCCGGGTGCCGCTGGGACTCGTTGATGTACAGCGGAGCGAGTGCGGCGATCAGCACGCCGATGGGCACGTTGACGAAGAGCACCCACCGCCAGTCGAGCCAGTCGGTCAGCATGCCGCCCGCGAGCAGGCCGATGGCACCGCCGCCCGCCGACACGGCGGCGAACACACCGAACGCCCGGTTGCGCTCGGGGCCTTCGGGGAAAGTGGTGGTGATCAACGCGAGCGACGTGGGCGATGCGATGGCGCCTCCCACACCCTGAAGGGCGCGTGCGGCCAGCAGCTGCCAGGGTTCCTGAGCCAGGCCACCCAGCAGGGAGGCGAAGGTGAACAGCAGGATGCCGGTCATGAACACCCGGCGCCGGCCGAGGATGTCACCGGCCCGCGCGCCGAGGAGCAGCAGACCGCCGAAGGTGAGCGTGTAGGCGCTGACCACCCAAGTGAGGTCCGTGGTGCTGAACTTGAGCGCGTCTTGAATGTGCGGGAGTGCGATGTTCACAATCGTCGCGTCGAGCACCACCATGAGTTGGCAGGCCGCGATGACGGTGAGCGCTATGCCGGGATGCCCCTCCCGGCGGGCCGCGCCTGGTTTCTGTTCCTGGATGAGCTGAGAGGTTGTCACTATGGGTCCCCCACAAAGGTGTTAGTGAACGCTCGCGTTCACTGTCGCGTCAACGGTAGTGAGTCCCCAACAGTGAACGCAAGCGTTCACTTAATCCTGTGTCGCGTATCGCGTCCCCCCTTGCTGCGACGCGACGCAGCCCCGCCCCGGAACCCCCGCTTCCCCTTGCACGCTGGAGAAACTCAGATGGTTACCTCGCGCTGGACGGCCGCCCCTGCTCAGACGGCTTCCTCTCGTCGGCGCGGTGCCGTGCTCGAGCGCGCGATCCTGGACGCCGCTCTGGAGCAGCTCAGCACGGTCGGCTGGAACGGCCTGACGATGGAGGGTGTCGCGGCCGGCGCCCAGACCGGCAAGGCCGCGGTCTACCGTCGCTGGCCCTCCAAGGAAGACCTGGTCGCCGACGCGCTCGAGGCCGGACTGCCCCGCTTCGAGGAGGTGCCCGACCTCGGCAGTGTGCGCGAAGACCTGTTGGCCCTGTGTCGACGGGCGCGGGACGCCATGTTCTCGCGCCCCGGTTTCGCGTTGCGCGCAGTGATTCACGAGTGCGATCCGGCGCAGGCCGAGCGCTTCCATGGCGTGATCTTCGACGGAGTGGTCGAGCCGACCCTCAAACTGCTGCGCGAGGTCATCACCCGTGGAATAGGGCGGGGGGAGGTGCGGTCCGACGCGGCCAACGGTTACGTCTTCGATGCCATTCCGGCGATGATGATGTACCGATCAAAGATGTGCGGCAGTGAATGGAACGATCGGGATCTGGAAGAGATGATCGACCAGCTGATGCTTCCGCTGCTACGGCCGCACGGCGCTTGATCCCGACTGCCGGCGACCTCGGCGCCGACCGGGGGGACCTGGGGTGTCGCGCGAGGATCCCGGCGGCGTACGCTATGGGCGCCATGCCGTACGAACCACCCACCCATACCGTCGAGCGCTCCCTGCGTGCCATGACCGGAGCGAAGGTCATCGCCGGTGTCGACGAGGTGGGACGGGGCGCCTGGGCAGGGCCCGTCACCGTCTGCGCGGCGATCACCGGACTCCGCCGGCCGCCTGAGGGTCTGACCGACTCCAAGCTCCTGACCGTCAAGCGGCGTACGGAACTGGCGGGGATACTGCAGTCGTGGGTGACGGCCTATGCCCTGGGGCACTCTTCCCCCGAGGAGATCGACGACCTGGGGATGACCGCCGCACTGCGGCTCGCCGCCGTCCGTGCCCTGGACGCCCTGCCGGTCCGCCCCGACGCCGTGATCCTCGACGGGAAGCACGACTACCTCGGTGCCCCGTGGAAGGTGCGCACGGTGATCAAGGGCGATCGGTCGTGCGTGGCCGTTGCGGCGGCGTCGGTGATCGCCAAGGTTCAGCGCGACAAAATGATGGCCGAACTGGGTATCGACCATGCAGACTTCGGGTTTGCGGACAACGCCGGGTATCCGTCGCCCGTGCACAAGGCCGCACTGGAGGTGCGGGGACCCACCCCGTACCACCGCCTGTCGTGGGCGTATCTTGATGCGCTGCCCCAGTGGCGGCACCTCAAGAAGGTCCGCAGCTGGGCGGACGGAAGCGCTCCGGAAATCGAGGGTCAGCTCGGCTTCGATTTCTGACGATTCCGCTCGCACTGATGTGCCACCCGGTCACCCGCGCCGCACCAACGTTTGATAAATATCAGCTCATGCCTCTCATTCCCGAGGAGCCTCAGATTCACGAGAGTGCCCAGGGTCCCCGCGCCACGCCGTCCAGCGGCCGTACCGCGCCGACCCCCCGCCCCGTACCCGGCCCCCGCCCCGCGGCTCCGTCGCGCCCCGGTCGTCCCGGCCCTCTGCGGCCCACGCCGCCGGTGCAGCGGACCCAGCGTGACGTGGCTCCGGCCAAGCCAGGCCCGTCGGGCCCGGCCACTCCCGCCGCCCCGGCGGCGACCCCGCAGATCCAGCTGATCCCGGCCTCGGCCGAGGGTGCGCTCGACGCAGCCGACGAGGCGGTGGACCTGCTTCTGGACTCGGGCCGTGCCCCCGGAGACGTGCTGGTGATCACCACCGGTGCCCAGCACCCGTGGGCCGAGCACGAGCTGTCCTTCGGCGAAGCCTCCTACTGGGCGCAGCATGACTCCGGTGACGACGTCTTCTACACGGACGCCGCCGTCGCCTCCCGTGCCGCGTCCCGCCCCGTGGTCGTCGTGGCCGTCAACGGCGGTTCCGCCGCCGCTGCCGCCACCGCCCTCCCGCTGGCCCACTCCCGGGCCGGAGCACTGCTGATCGTCTGCGGGGACCCGCAGCAGATCAACTCGGTGCTGGGCGCGGGCGTCTGAGTCCCGTCCGGCACCGCCGGGTGCCGAGGCGACGAAGGCGGCTCCGAAGACATCCGCACGGTGCGGTTTTCGGCATGCCCGGATGACTGGCAGTGGCCGTTCCTCCTCGGAGGACGACCGCCTGTCGGGACGTCCGGGCGTCCGTGTGAAGGCGGTGCGTCCGGGCGCCGGCGGATCGTGACGCACCGCGTACGAGCCTCGGTGCCGTGTGACTCGTACGCGGCCGAACCCTGAGCCGGGCCTTCAGCGAGCAGCCGCGCGGCGCAGGACCTCGGAGACCGGGCCGCCGGTGCGAGGTGGCAGGGGCGGGGCTTCCGACATGGCGAAGGGCTCCGGCTGCGAGTGGGTGTTCGGCCGACGTCCGCCGCGCCCCTCGCCGAGCACCTGCCAGCCGTCACCGGTCAGCGTGATGTACGCCCCGCAGCGCAGCCCGTGCAGGGTGCAGGCGTCGCGCAGCCCCCACATCCAGGCGCCGTCCTCCTCGGTCCAACGTGCGTCGCCCTCGCGGCAGTAGAGCAGCACGGCGGTGCGCACCGGGGTGCGGCGGCGCAGGTCGTGCGGAATGACCCGACGCAGCTGTGCGAGCAGCGCGTTGCGGAACATCCAGCCGTCGGCCGGTGCCGGACGGCGCAGGAACGAGGCGCTGGCGCACAGCCGTTCCTCGGGATCCAGGACGGCCACGATCGCCATGGACGGCTTGGGACGATGGCGGGCGTGCAGCCCGCTGACGACCTCACGGGGGTTGCGCAGCAGGGGGATTCCGGCGGCTGCCCACTCCGCGGGCTCGAGCAGGCGACTGGCGGAGGCGGCGGACGCGGACGTCGACAACGAGGCCGCCGAGGACGAGGCGAATCCGAAGGTCACGTTCCTCCCTTCGGCTACGCGCCCACACTGCGGGCGAGGTCGGATTCGGGGGACCGCGCGCCGCAGCAGAGCCCAACCGGATCACGGACGACCGTGCGGGGAGCGGACTTCAATTCTTCCTGTCGAACTTGGATGCGGCAACGAGCAATTGGGGCCACCGGCTGTTATCTGGTGGTGCGTGGCTTATATCCCTACCCACGAGAGCCCCTGATGACCCCTGTGGCGTTCGATCACGGCACGTGCGTGCGTCGGGCCGGGCGCCGACGCACCACGCGCCACGGTGGTCAGCCCTGGACGGCCAGCACCAGGGGCAACACCCCGCCGGCCCCGGCCCTTCTGAGCAGACGTGCCGCGACCGCAAGGGTCCAGCCGGTCTCCGTGAAGTCGTCCACCAGCAGGACCGGACCGCGGGCCTGCGCGAGCGCGGAGGCGAGGGCGGATGGCACCGTCAGCGAGCCGTCGAGGGCCTTCAGACGCTGGGCACTGTTGCTGCGCGGCACCCGTGACGCGTCACCGGCGTACTGCACGGAGCCGAGCAGGGGCAGCCTCCCGATCTCGGCGATGCGGGTGCCCAGGGAGTGGATCAGCGTCGGCCGGGTGCGTGAGGCGACGGTGACCACACCCACGGGCCGGGGCTGGTCGCCGGCCGCACCGGAGGCCCAGCCGCCGGGGCCCTTCGCCCAGTCGGCCAGCACCTCCACCACGGCTCGCGCCACGTCGTCCGGCACGGGCGCGTCCGAGGCCTGGGGACCGAACAGGGGCCGCAGCCGGTTGCCCCAGCCGATGTCCGACAACCGACCCAGAGCCCGCCCGGACGAGGCCTGTTCACCGACCGGAATACGTCCCTTGAGGTCGATGCCGATCGCCGGGAGGCCGGTCGGCCACATGCGGCGGGGCTCCACCTCGACCCCGGCACGGCCCAGGTCGACGCGCGCGGCGTCCAGGGCCGCCGTGGACGTGTCGACGGTGTAGCGCGGCCCCGCGCAGTTGTCGCAGCGACCGCAGGGCTTGGCGCCCTCGTCGTCCAGCTGGCGCTGGAGGAACTCCATCCGGCAGTCGGTGGTGGACGCGTACTCGCGCATCGCCTGCTGCTCGGCCTTGCGCTGCCGTGCCACCCAGTCGTAACGCTCGGCGTCGTACGACCATGGCTGCCCGGTCGCGGTCCAGCCGCCCTTGACGCGGTTGACCGCTCCGTCCACGTCGAGGACCTTCAGCATCGTCTCCAGCCGGGAACGACGCAGTTCCACCAGGGGTTCCAGCGCCGGCAGCGACAGGGGCCGGTCCGCCCGGGCGAGGACGTCCAGCGTGCGGCGCACCAGATCCTCGGAGGGGAAGGCGAGCGACGTGAAGTACTCCCAGATCGCCTCGTCCTCGCGCCCCGGCAGCAGCAGCACCTCGGCGTGCTCCACGCCACGGCCCGCGCGGCCGACCTGCTGGTAGTAGGCGATGGGGGAGGACGGCGAGCCGAGGTGCACGACGAATCCGAGGTCCGGCTTGTCGAAGCCCATGCCGAGCGCGGAGGTGGCGACCAGCGCCTTGACCCGGTTGGCGAGCAGATCGTCCTCGGCCTGCTGCCGGTCGGCGTTCTCCGTCCTGCCCGTGTACGAGGCGACGGCGTGTCCGCGCTGCCGCAGGAAGGCGGTGACCTCCTCGGCGGCGGCCACGGTGAGGGTGTAGACGATGCCGGACCCCGGCAGGTCGTCGAGGTGATCGGCGAGCCAGGCCATCCGGTGCGCGGCGTCGGGCAGCCGCAGCACACCGAGACTCAGGCTCTCCCGGTCCAGCGGCCCGCGCAGCACCAGGGCGTCCGAGGCGCCGCCGGTACCGAGCTGCTCGGCGACGTCGGCGGTCACGCGCGCGTTGGCCGTGGCGGTGGTGGCCAGCACCGGGACACCGGGCGGGAGGTCGGCGAGCATGGTGCGCAGCCGGCGGTAGTCCGGGCGGAAGTCGTGGCCCCAGTCGGAGATGCAGTGGGCCTCGTCCACGACGAGCAGTCCCGTCGCCGCGGAGAGCTTGGGCAGGACCTGGTCGCGGAAGTCGGGGTTGTTCAGGCGCTCCGGGCTGACGAGCAGTACGTCGACCTCGCCGGCCTCGATCTCGGCCTGGACGGCCTCCCATTCCTCGGTGTTGGAGGAGTTGATGGTCCGGGCCTGGATACCGGCGCGGGCCGCGGCGTCCACCTGGTTGCGCATGAGCGCGAGCAGCGGGGAGACGATCACCGTGGGTCCGCCGCCTCTGGCCCGCAGCAGCGAGGTCGCCACGAAGTACACCGCGGACTTGCCCCACCCTGTGCGCTGTACGACCAGGGCCCGGCGCCGGTCGGCGACCAGCGCCTCGATCGCCCGCCACTGATCCTCGCGCAGCCGGGCCGTGCCCGTGGCGTCCCCGACGAGCCGGGCGAGGACGGCGTCGGCCTGTGCCCGGAGGTCCGCGTTGCTCGTGTGCTCCATGCGTCCCATACAACAGGACGGGACTGACAATCGGGCGGCCGCCGGTCGTGAGCGGACGACCGTGACGGTCCCGCTATGGATGGAGCACCGAAGGCCGGGGCCGTCCTTGTCGTGTCCCTGATTCGAGTTATCCACAGGCTCAACCGGAATTTCGGGATCCGCGAGATCGTCTGCGCATGACGAATCATAGCGAAACGACTGGACCCTTCGAAAACGGCGACATCGCGGGACGAGAGCCGCTGGACGAGCCGTCCGCGCACGACACCCAGGTCACCCTGCGCACCCCGGCCGAGTTGGCCGACGCCCTGCCCTACCTCCTCGGGTACCGACCCGAGGACAGCATCGTGCTGGTCGCCCTGCACGACCGGGGAGGCCGCGGCAGGTTCGGCGGCCGGGCCAGGCTGGGCATCCCCGCAGGCGCGGACGACTGGAAGGAGGCCGTACAGCAGCTGGTCCGGGGCTTGGTGACCAGCAGCGAGCGACGCGGTAAGCGGCCCGAGCAGATGGTCGCCTACGTCTGCCGGGAACCGGGCCAGGGCGAGACGGGCCGGGACGTGATGCTCCGCCTCCAGCCGCTCGTCGAACTGCTGCGCACCCAGTGCGGTGACCTCGACGCGCCGGTGGTCGAGGCACTGTGCATCTCGGACGGCCGGTTCTGGTCGTACAGCTGCGCGGTCGAGGGATGCTGCCCCGATGACGGAACGCCGATGGGCCTGCCCGGCACCTCGGTGCTGGCCGCCGCGGCCACCTACGCGGGGATCCAGGTGCGGGGCACGCTCCGTGAGTTCCGGGCCAGGCTGCTGCCCTGGGAGACCAGTGCCGCCCTGGAGCAGGAGATCGCCCTGGACGCGGCCGGCATGTCCCTGGTGCCCCGCATCCTGGACGACGCGGCCCGGCAGAGTGTGGCGGAGGAGACCCTCGACCTGGCCGAGCGGATCATTCACAGGTTCGCCGCGGCGGCGCCGGTGTCCGGCACGCACCCGGCGGACCTACGCGACGACGAACTGCTCACCCACGACGAGGCGGCGACGCTGATCCTCGGGCTCCAGGACCGCACCACCCGCGACCAGGCGGCCGCGTGGATGGAGGGCGACGAGGCCGGTCCGGCTCTGCGGCTCTGGCGCGCACTGGCCCGTCGCTGCGTCGGGCCGTACGGCGAGCACGCTGCCGCCCCGCTGACCCTGGCGGGCTGGGTCGCCTGGTCCACCGGAGACGAGCTGGAGGCCCGGGAGGCCCTCGCGATGGCACTGGGCGCGGACCCCGACTACCTCTTCGCCCGCCTCCTGCACCAGGCCTGCAACGAAGGACTCGACCCCGAGTCGGTCCGCCGCTGCCTGCGTGCGGAACGCGCGGGGCGTGCCCGCACGGAGCGCGCGGAGCAGACGGATCAGGCAGAGGAAGCAGCCCCGGGTACGCCTTCGGACGCGGTCGTCGCAGACCCTGGAGCACCCGCTCGGACAGACGGTCGCGATGGTGACCGTGCCTCGCGGACCGGTGGTCCTCGGCGCCGTCGCCGAACGCGGGCCGCGGAGGGCGGAGACGGCAGGTCTCGGCCGTCGCGAGGGGAGGACGCACGGCGGCGGTCGGGCGGCTCCCACCCTCAATCGCCGGCCGGCGGACCTTCGCGTCCGGGCAGCGCCAAGCCGGACGGCATGCGCGCCCGTGCAGGTGAGGGCAGCAGCCGCGACACCGCGGCGGCGACCGGCCAGCGGGAGACCGAAGGGGACGGATGAGCGCCGGGACGCAGCGACGGAGGATGAGCCCCCTCTTCCGCACAGGTGCCTCCGTGGGATCCCTCCCGCCACGCCGTCGTCGGGCCGGCTTGCCCGATGTGAGGCGTGACCAGGAGGAGTCCCTGCCCGTTCACCTGAGTGGCGGAACGCCTGGTCGGGCCGTGCCGCCGTACGACCCTTGTCCCTACGGGTGCCCCACCCCGCGCCCAGAACGTCCGAGGCGCACCGAGCGGAGAAGAAGCCACCGCATGCAGCAGCAGCCGACTCGGCCCTCAGCCGCCGACGACAACCGCCCGCCCGGGGCCCGGCGCAGCCTCTTCCCACGGTCCGGTGCCGGGAACACCGCACCGGTCATCCGGGACCCCAAGCCACCGTCGCCCCCGGGTACGTCTCCGATCGCGCCAGCCGTCGACGATCGGCCCCAGGCCTCGGCGCAACCCACGAGCCGGCCGCGCCGCCCCACCACCGCATCGGCGCCCGGCGCTTCCCCGCGCACGCCGCACCCGACGCCCCGGCCGGCCCCCGACCTGCCGCCCACACACACCGCCCTGATCTGCGTCGCTCTGCCGGGCCTCGCCATCTCCGGCGAGCAGGGACAGCTGACCGGCCGGGGGCTGGAGGGGTTCTACCGGGGCGGCCGGCGCCTGCTCTCGCGGTGCCAGATCCGCATCGCCGGGCGCGAACCGCTCGCGGTGCAGGCCAGGATGACCGGGGCCGACCAGGCTCGCTTCGTCGGGACCCTGCGTGTCTCCCCGGGGGCGGGTCCGGATCCCGACGTCGTCGTCGAGCGGACCCGCAACGCCGACGGAACCGAACGCATCACGCTCCACAACGCCGGCCCACGCCCCCTCCGCCTCCCGCTCGAGGTCTCCCTCGGCACGGACCTGGCGGACCTCGGCGCCGTCGCCTCCGGCAGGGCAGGCCCCGAACTCCCGGCCAGCGTCCACGACTCGGGCCTGCGCTGGTCCTCGGCCGGCGGCGCCAGCGTCACCGCGCACCCTCCGCCCGCCGACGCACTGGCCTCCGCCGGACTGCTGCGCTGGGAACTGGAACTGTCTCCGGGCGGAACGGCAGGCGTGGAGCTACGGGTACGCCCGGACGGGGCCGGACCGCTGCGCGCCGTGGGCCAGGCCGCGACGAGCCCCTTCGCGCCCGCCAGGGCCGCAGGCGACGACCCGCGGGTGGCCGCCCTGCTGCGGGCCGCCGTCGACGACCTCCAGGCCCTGCTGCTGCGCGACCCCGCGCACCCTTCCGACACCTACCTGGCGGCGGGCGCACCATGGCGCTGCGGCATGGCACCGGCCGAGGCGCTCGCCGCGGCTCGGATGGCGCTGCCCCTCGGCACCCGGCTCGCCGCGGGCACGCTGCGCGCCCTCGCCCGCACGCAGCATCCGGGCCCGGGCCCACAGGCCGGCCTGATCCCCGGTCCGCGACGCGACGCCGGCGCGCTCCTCCCGCCGGCGTGCACGGGCACCGAGGCCACGCTTCTCTTCCCCGTCCTGCTCGCCGAGGCCCGTCGCTGGGGGCTCCCCGAGCAGGAGACACAGGAACTGCTGCCCGCCGCCGAGCGCTGCCTGACCTGGCTGCGGACCACCGTCGGAGACGGAACCCACCTCCCCGACCCGCAGCCGGGAGGCCCGGTCCGCTGCGAGACGCAGGCCCACGCACACCGCGCCGCTCTGCTCGGCGCCGATCTCCTCGACGCATACGGCAGGCCAGGGGGCTCGGAGTTAAGACAGTGGGCCCAGGCCGCGCGGAACGCGTTCCGCACGGGCTTCTGGGTCGAGGACCGCGGCGGCGGACGCCCGGCTGCGGCCCTGGCGCCGGACGGCCGGCCCCTCCCGCACCTCGGCTCCGCCGCCGTGCACCTGCTCGACACCGGCCTGCTCGGCGCCGGCCGGCTCGCCCCCGGCCTGCTCGACAAGGTGCAGACCGAACAGCTCGCCCGGCTGCTCGGCGGCCCGGCGATGGACGCGGGCTGGGGGCTGCGCGGCCTCGGCGCAAAGGAGGCCGGACACAATCCGTTCGGCCACCGGACCGGAGCCGTGCGGGTCCACGAGACCGCGCTCGCCGTCGCCGGACTGGCCGCCGCCGGTTACGAGAAGGAGGCGAGCGGCCTGCTGAGGGGGCTGCTGGCGGCAGCGGAGCACTTCGGCCACCGGCTGCCGGAGATGTTCGCGGGGGAGCAGCGCTCTGCCGGGAGCGCCCCCCTCCCGCACCCGGCGGCCTGCCGCCCGGCGGCCACCGCCGCGGCCTCCGCGGTCCTGGTCCTCACCGCGCTCGCGGGCATCCGGCCCGACGCCCCCGCCCGCACCGTCACCCTGCGCCCGGTGCAGAGCGCTCCGCTCGGTGAGATCGGTCTGACGGGGTTTCGCGTCGCGGGCGCTCCCTTCGCCGTGCGGGTCAGCCGACTGGGACTCGCCATGGTCGAGGAGGCGGCGGACGGCCTGCAACTAGGAGTGTGACCTCGTACGACGCCACAGGATCGACGCACGGGAGCCCGCCCTGCACCCCATACCGGAACGAAGCGGATCCGCCACCTGCGCGGTCGACGAAGGGAGTGTTTATCGTCAGGCAGACGACTATGATCGCCGCATGCCCTACGACCCGTCAGCCTTTCCGCCCTTCGCCGTCACCGTGGACCTGGTCGTGCTGACCGTGCGCCGCCATGCCCTGTGCGCGTTGGCGGTACGCAGGGGCGAGCCGCCGTTCCAGGGGCGCTGGGCGCTGCCCGGCGGCTTCGTACGGGCCGACGAGGACCTGTCCCAGGCGGCAGCGCGTGAGCTGGCCGAGGAGACCGGGCTGCGCGCCCACGATCCCTCGGCTCCGGCTCAGGACAACGGCGCCCACCTGGAACAGCTCGCCACCTACGGCGACCCGAAGCGGGACCCCCGGATGCGGGTTGTCAGCGTCGCGCACCTCGCCCTCGCCCCGGACCTGCCCGCGCCCCGGGCCGGCGGCGACGCGAGCAACGCGCGCTGGGCGCCGGTCGAGGAGCTGCTCCAGCAGGGCGGATACGGTCGCGATGGCGAACCCGTGGCACCGCTCGCCTTCGACCACGCCCAGATCCTCGCCGACGGGGTCGAGCGGGCCCGCTCCAAGATCGAGTACTCGTCGCTGGCCACCGCGTTCTGCACGCCCGAGTTCACCGTCGGCGAGCTGCGCCGGGTCTACGAGGCCGTGTGGGGCGTGGCCCTCGATCCGCGCAACTTCCACCGCAAGGTCACCGGAACGCCGGGATTCCTGGTTCCGACGGGCGGTACGACAACCCGCCAGGGCGGGCGGCCGGCCCAGCTCTTCCGGGCCGGCGGCGCCACCTTGCTCAACCCTCCGATGCTCCGTCCTGAGGTCTGATCCACCGAATCCACCGAATCCATCCAATCCATCGAATGGAGGACAAAAGTCCCCTTCGACTTGCGCGCCACCTAGGAACAGATCAGGCGATACCCGAAAAACCAGACATCCCGCGCTATCTTGCTGCAGGTGATCCAGGCTTTCGGACTGACCAGCAACCCCCGCAAGGGTCACCCGCCCGCCGTCGACGACGTCTCCCTCGAGGCGCACGCCGGCCGTGTCACCGTGCTCCTCGGGGCGGAGGGCGCGGGCAAGACGACGGCGCTCAGACTGATGCTCGAACTCCAACAGGGCCGCGGCATCACCTACTTCAGGGGTCGGCCCCTGCATCAGATCGCCCACCCGTCGCGGGAAGTCGGCGTGCTCCTCGGCGACGTACCCGGTCATCCGGCCCGCTCGGTCCGCGGGCATCTGCGCATGCTGTGCGCGGCGGCGGGAGTTCCCGTCCGGCGCGCCGATGAAGTCCTCGAGGTCGTGGGTCTCGTCAGCCTCCGCGAGGAACGCCTAGGCACCCTGTCGCGCGGCATGGATCGCAGACTCGGACTGGCCTGCGCCCTCCTGCCCGACCCGCACACGCTCGTCCTGGACGACCCCGCCGACGGCCTCTCCGCCCGCGAGGCGCGCTGGCTGCACGGCATGCTGCGCGCGCACGCGACCCAGGGCGGCACGGTGCTGTTCACGACTGCCGACTCCAAGGAAGCCGCACGCGAGGCCGACCGGGTAGTCACCCTCGACGGCGGCAGGATCGTCGCCGACCAGGAGGCAAGAGCATTCGCCCGCACGCGGCTGCGTCCGCGCGTGGCCGTCCGCAGTCCCCACGCCGCCCGTCTCGCGGCCGCGCTCACCAAGGAGGCCCGTACCGACCAGCGGTCCGTCGAGGTCGTGCGGGAGGGCGGCAACCGCCTCTCCGTGTACGGCAGTACGACCGCCGACATCGGCGAGACCGCGTTCCGGCACGGCATCCTCGTCCACCAACTCGCCGACGAAGTCGGGGACATGGGGCCGAGTGCGGAAGCCGGAGCCGGGGGCGCGGTGAGAGCGGGTGATGAGGAGGTGGCGGCCGGGCCGGAACAGACCGTGGCGGACCGCTCGCCGGAGGGCGGGGCAGAAGCCGTGTCCGGCTCGTCGTCGGAGGAGCGGGCTGCTCCGCCTGCGCTGGCAGCGTCCGGTCCCGCGTCCGCGGAGCAGGAGCGGGTGGTGTCCAGCGTCTCGACGTCGGAGTCGGAGTCGGAGCCGGAGTCGGAGGAGGGCGTCGGCGACGAGTGGTCGTCGCTCGGGGGAGTTCACGCCCACAGCTCCTTGCCGGGCCACACGAGGATCGCCGACGGCATCCCGGCCGATGGGCTGGCGCAAGCCGACACCGTCTCCGGAACCGGCCGTACGTCCCTTGGTGCTGCTCCTGGAGCCGACCTCACGTCCCCGGGTGCGGCCTCCGCCGCTGTGGACGGGGTGGGCGGCGGTGCCGAGGCGGCCGCTCCTGCCGGCGCGCCTGCGATCGCCGCCGACACCCGCCCCCTCGCGGCCGCACTCGAGGCCGACTCCTCGGAGTCCTCCACGGACCCGGGAGCAGAAGCCGACACCGCGAGCACAGCCGCGGTCGGCACGCTGGCGGTCGGCGCGACCGTCCCCGGCGCTCGGAATCCAGACGCTCGGAACCCAGAAGTCCGGAACCCAGAAGTCCGGAACCCAGATGCCCGGAATCCAGACGACCGGAATTCAGACGTGCGGAATTCCGGCAGTCCCCAAGCCCGGGCCGGGCAGGCCGGTCATGCCGGGCACCCGGCACGCTCGCATGCCGACTCCATCCCCGCTCGCGACGCTTTGTCCTCCCTCCCGCCCCCCATCTCCGTCCGACCCGCCCGCAGCCCCCTACGCCCCCTGCGTTACGAACTCCGGCGCGCCACCGGAATCGGCACCGGATTCCTCACCTGCGGGGCCGTGCTGGTGGTGTCCGCGCTCACCGCCGTACTCCTGGCGCGGCTCGGCCACACCCCGCAGGCGCGACTGTTCGCGGCGTGGCCGCGGGAACTGCCGCTGCCGCCCACGGCGCTCGCGGCGGGACTGCTCGGTGCGCTGGCCTTCGGAGACGAGTTCCGCCACCCCGCACTGGCGGCGGACCGCGGGACCGTGCCCCGCCGGCTGGGGCTGCTCACCGCGAAACTCCTCGTCTCCGGAGCCACCGCCCTGATGCTGGCCTTCCTCACCGTGGGCTGCAACGCCGAAATGCTCTATCTCGTCTACGGACGGGAGCTGACACAAGTTCCCTCGGACTGGCTCTCGATGAGTGCGAGTTGGCTCGGACTGGTCATCGGCTGCGCATGGGCCGGTGTCCTGGCGGCCGGTGTCTTCCGGTCCACCACGGCGGGCCTCGCCGCGGTCCTCGCCGTACCCGTCCTCGTCGTCCCCGCCGTGCACAAGGCGCTGCAGGGTCGCGCCGTGCGGATGGCGGCCGGCTTCCCGGTGCGGATGCGGGAGGTCTTTCTGCTGGATTGGCCCTTCGGAGGGGAGCGGTATCTGCTCGCCACGGCCCGGGTTCTCGCCCAACCCGTGGGTGGCGCACTGACGTTGTCGCTGGCCGCACTGCTCTGCGCGTATCTGGTCACGACGCTGCGCTCCAGGGCCCGATGACCACCGTCCGTACGCTTGCGGTCCTGCTGTGCCCACAACTCCCCGGAGAAAGCCCGTTTCTTTCCGATAAGGCGTCAATTGCGACGGGGTGAGCGATCACCCTTTCGTGTGCTTTTCACCAAAGACCTCAAGGGAGTTGGAGGCGGCGCCGACAAAGGATCCGTGAGTACCCTTGCGCACACCATGATGACCGCCGCCCGCTCCGCAGACTCTGGTCTGACCGGCCCGGGCGATCTCGACCGCTACCCCTACACCGAGGCCCCGGTGGCCGACCGTGTCGGAGCGCCCGCCTGGGACGGAGCCGACCCCGAGCTGGGCCGCGTAGGTCGGCGCGCCACCGGCAGCCGCGGACGCGGACTGCACGGCCAACTCGTCCAGCAGCTGGGTCAGATGATCGTCTCCGGGGACCTGGGGGCGGACCGCCCGCTGGTGCCCGAGGAGATCGGCCAGCGCTTCGAGGTCTCCCGTACCGTCGTCCGCGAGTCCCTCCGCGTCCTGGAGGCCAAGGGCCTCGTCAGCGCCCGCCCGAACGTCGGCACGCGCGTGCGTCCCGTCAGCGACTGGAACCTCCTCGACCCGGACATCATCGAGTGGCGGGCCTTCGGGCCGCAGCGCGACGACCAGCGCCGCGAGCTGAGCGAGCTGCGCTGGACGATCGAGCCGCTCGCCGCCCGCCTCGCCGCCGGGCACGGACGCGAGGAGGTGCAGCAGCGCCTGTCGGACATGGTCGAGATCATGAGCCACGCCATGGCGCAGGGCGACGCGCTGACCTTCTCGCGCGCCGACACGGAGTTCCACGCGCTGCTCATCCAGATCGCGGGCAACCGCATGCTGGAGCACCTCTCCGGGATCGTCTCGGCCGCCCTCCAGGTCTCCGGTGGACCGGTCACGGGCTGTGACCGGCCGAACGAGGCCTCCCTCGCGCTGCACGCGCGGATCGTCGACGCGCTCGGCACCGGCGACGGCGCGGCGGCGGAGGCGGCCATGCGTCAACTGCTCACCGTCCACCCTGAGGTGGAGCGCGTGGTTCCCGCCCCGCGCGAGCACTGACCCGTACCGAAGGCGGTGCGGTCGCCAGTGTGCCGCGTTCTCGTGGTTCTCGTGGCGGTGCCGGGCCTGGGAACCGGCCGTCGCCGGACCTCGCCGGATCCTTGGAGGTCCGGCGGGGCCCGGCGGCGCGGCGGGCCGCCCATGTTGGCAAAGTGGTTCCGGTCGACACATCAGTGATCCCCTCTGTCCATGTCTGACCGTTTTTGACCGCTTACGGGGTGTGACTCGGGCCACGCAGATTGGGCGTAACGCTCGCGGGAGCAGCGCGATGACCTAAGAGGTGACAGCCGCGAAGGGAATACGGACGCCATCACAGGCGCTGTGCATCTTCCCGGCCCCCGCCCGCTCCGTCGGCCCATCCCCAGGCCGGTGGTCGGCTCCTGTCCACTGTGGACGGGGCCGGAAGCCGTTTTCCAACGTTCCGAGAGGTTGTTCGTGTCGGCCAGCACATCCCGTACGCTCCCGCCGGAGATCGCCGAGTCCATCTCTGTCATGGCGCTCATTGAGCGGGGAAAGGCTGAGGGGCAGATCGCCGGCGACGATGTGCGTCGGGCCTTCGAAGCTGACCAGATTCCGGCCACTCAGTGGAAGAACGTACTGCGCAGCCTCAACCAGATCCTTGAGGAAGAGGGTGTGACGCTGATGGTCAGTGCAGCAGAGCCCAAGCGCACCCGAAAGAGCGTCGCAGCGAAGAGCCCGGCGAAGCGCACCGCCACCAAGACGGTCGCGGCGAAGACGGTGACCACCAGGAAGGCCACCGCCACCACGGCCGCTCCGGCCGTGCCCGCCGCCCCGGCAGTCGACGATCCCGCCGAGGAAGTCGCACCCGCCAAGAAGGCAGCAGCAGCCAAGAAGACGACCGCCAAGAAGGCGGCCGCGAAGAAGACCGTCGCCAAGAAGACGGCCGCCAAGAAGACCGCGGCCAAGTCGGACGACGTCGAGCTGACCGAGGACGAGGTCCTCGAGGACACCAAGGTCGCCGACGAGCCCGAGGGCACCGAGAGCGCCGGCTTCGTACTCTCCGACGAGGACGAGGACGACGCTCCCGCCCAGCAGGTCGCCGCAGCCGGTGCCACCGCCGACCCGGTCAAGGACTACCTCAAGCAGATCGGCAAGGTCCCCCTGCTCAACGCCGAGCAGGAGGTCGAGCTGGCCAAGCGCATCGAGGCGGGTCTGTTCGCCGAGGACAAGCTGGCGAACGCCGACAAGCTCGCCCCGAAGCTGAAGCGCGAGCTGGAGATCATCGCCGAGGACGGCCGCCGCGCCAAGAACCACCTCCTGGAGGCCAACCTCCGTCTGGTGGTCTCCCTGGCCAAGCGGTACACCGGCCGCGGCATGCTCTTCCTGGACCTCATCCAGGAGGGCAACCTCGGTCTGATCCGCGCGGTGGAGAAGTTCGACTACACCAAGGGCTACAAGTTCTCCACGTACGCCACCTGGTGGATCCGTCAGGCGATCACCCGCGCCATGGCCGACCAGGCCCGCACCATCCGCATCCCGGTGCACATGGTCGAGGTCATCAACAAGCTCGCGCGTGTGCAGCGCCAGATGCTCCAGGACCTGGGCCGCGAGCCCACCCCGGAGGAGCTGGCCAAGGAACTCGACATGACCCCGGAGAAGGTCATCGAGGTCCAGAAGTACGGCCGCGAGCCCATCTCGCTCCACACCCCGCTGGGTGAGGACGGTGACAGCGAGTTCGGTGACCTCATCGAGGACTCCGAGGCCGTCGTCCCCGCCGACGCCGTCAGCTTCACGCTTCTGCAGGAGCAGCTGCACTCCGTCCTGGACACCCTGTCCGAGCGCGAGGCCGGCGTCGTCTCCATGCGTTTCGGTCTCACCGACGGTCAGCCGAAGACCCTCGACGAGATCGGCAAGGTGTACGGCGTGACGCGTGAGCGCATCCGTCAGATCGAGTCCAAGACCATGTCGAAGCTGCGCCACCCGTCGCGTTCGCAGGTACTGCGCGACTACCTCGACTAGGTCCCGGTAGTACGACGGCGAAGGCCCGGCTCCCCTCGTGGGAGCCGGGCCTTCGTGCTGCGCGCAGCAGTGTCCTGAATGACTCTGGGTGTCCCAGTACCACCCCAGAGTGAGGAGCAGGCATGCGCCGTTCCATTGCCCGGGCACTGATCCGGCCCCTGGCCCTGGCGGCCACCATGACCGCCATACCCCTGATGGGAGCGGCCCCGGCGGCCGCCGACAGCGTGGTCGTAGGGGGTTTTCCGATAGAGATTTCCCAGGCCCCGTGGACCGTGGCGCTGTCCAGCCGTGACCGGTTCGGGGGTACGCGCGCCGGGCAGTTCTGCGGCGGGGTGGCGGTCAGCCGGACCACCGTGCTCACCGCGGCCCACTGCGTGGCCGAGGAGGTCCTGGGGGCGCCTGCGAACCAGATGCGCGACCTCAAGGTCATCGCGGGCCGCACGGACCTGCTGTCGGGTGAGGGCGAGGAGATCGCCCTGAAGGACGCCCGGGTGAATCCGCACTACGACGCCGTGACCAACTCCGGCGACTTCGCCGTGCTCACGCTCGCCGCGCCGCTGCCGCAGAGCGCCGTCGTGGCCATGGCGCCGACCGGCGACCCGGCGTACGCGGCGGGGACGCAGGCCATGGTCTCCGGATGGGGCGACACGACCGGCGGCGGCACCTATGCGCACCGGCTCCACGCCGCACGCGTGCGCGTGCTCGCGGACGATCTCTGCGCTCGTGCCTACCCGGGCGGCCTGGACGGCGTCTACCGGGCCGACTCCATGCTCTGCGCCGGAGAGGTCGCGGGCGGGCCGGACGCCTGTCAGGGCGACAGCGGGGGCCCTCTGGTGGCCTCAGGGCGGCTGATCGGGCTCGTGTCCTGGGGGAGCGGCTGTGGGCGCCCCGGCAGCCCCGGTGTCTACACGCGCGTGTCCGACGTCCTGCGCGCGCTGAAACCGGCCGCCGCTGGTCCGCAGCGGCCCCACAGGGGGTCCTGAGGGACTGCAGGGGGCCATGAAGCACAGGCGGCCGCTCCTGGTGAGGAGCGGCCGCCCGTGCGCTGGCCTGTGCCAGGGCTGGCTCGTCGTGGTGCGAGATTCAGCGCTCTTCTTCGGAAGCGATGCCAGGAACGGTCGTCAGCCGCTCCGTCTCGTCCTGTATCTCAGCGGCGATCTTCTTGAGTTCCGGCTCGAACTTGCGCCCGTGGTGGGCGCAAAAGAGCAGTTCTCCGCCGCTGAGCAGCACAACGCGCAGGTATGCCTGGGCGCCGCAGCGGTCGCAGCGATCGGCGGCCGTCAGCGGGCTCGCGGGGGTCAGAACAGTAGTCACGTCGCCTCTTCTCTAGCTCGACGAGCTGTCGTACCAGGGTCAACATCCAACCAGCCCGAAAACGTTCCCGCTCGTGGCTTTTCCTCGAAAAAATCTTCCGGGGCGGCTGTCTGCTGCCGGTTGGCGGCGAATGTGCCGTAGTGCGTGTCTTATGTGCTTTACGGTTTCGCGCTGTCTTGGGTTCACGTCCTCCCGGCCGGGTTGCCGGTTGTTCATGAGGACGTGCCCGGAGCCTAAATGGTTCATGCCTCCAAGGGAACGTGATATGTACTTCACTCCATCGAGGGATCGAACATGCATGCGAGCCTGGACTAGGCTGAGTTCCCGACGAGGGTGGCGTTACAACGGCTCTACCAGGCCTCGGTACCCTCTGAGCGGCAACCGAAGCCGCCCCCTTACCCAGAAGGGGGTCACCTGAAATTCAGCGAGGAGCGAACCGCGTGACCGCCGATACGTCCGTGCCGTCCACAGCGCTGCTGGCAGGAGCAGACCGGGACGGTTCCAACTACACCGCGCGGCACCTGCTCGTCCTTGAGGGGCTCGAGGCCGTGCGCAAGCGCCCGGGCATGTACATCGGCTCGACCGACAGCCGCGGTCTGATGCACTGCCTGTGGGAGATCATCGACAACTCCGTGGACGAAGCCCTCGGTGGCTACTGCGATCACATTGACGTGATCCTCCACGACGACGGCTCCGTGGAGGTGCGGGACAACGGCCGTGGCATCCCCGTGGACGTGGAGCCCAAGACCGGCCTTTCCGGCGTCGAGGTCGTGATGACCAAGCTCCACGCCGGCGGCAAGTTCGGCGGCGGCTCCTACGCCGCCTCCGGTGGTCTGCACGGCGTCGGCGCCTCCGTGGTCAACGCGCTCTCCGCCCGACTCGACGTCGAGGTGGACCGCAGCGGCCACACCCACGCCATCAGCTTCCGCCGTGGTGTGCCGGGGGCCTTCGGAGGAGACGGTCCGGACGCGAAGTTCGAGTCCAAGAGCGGTCTGGCCAAGGCCAAGAAGATCCCCAGGACCCGTACCGGCACGCGCGTGCGGTACTGGGCCGACCGACAGATCTTCCTGAAGGACGCCAAGCTCTCCCTGGAGACGCTGCACCAGCGCGCCCGGCAGACCGCCTTCCTGGTACCGGGCCTGACCATCGTCGTCCGCGACGAGTTCGGACTCGGCGAGGGCGGCAGCAAGGGCGAGGAGTCCTTCCGCTTCGACGGCGGCATCAGCGAGTTCTGCGAGTACCTGGCCAACGACAAGCCGGTGTGCGACATCCTCCGCTTCTCGGGCCAGGGCACCTTCAAGGAGACCGTCCCGGTCCTGGACGAGCACGGCCAGATGACCCCCACCGAGGTCAAGCGCGAGCTGGGCGTGGATGTGGCGCTGCGTTGGGGCACGGGCTACGACACCACCCTGAGGTCCTTCGTCAACATCATCGCCACCCCCAAGGGCGGCACCCACGTGACCGGCTTCGAGCAGGCCATCACCCAGACGCTGAACGACGTCCTGCGCGCCAAGAAGATGCTGCGTGTGGCCGAGGACAACATCGTCAAGGACGACGCTCTCGAGGGCCTCACCGCCGTCGTCACCGTGCGCCTGGCCGAGCCGCAGTTCGAGGGGCAGACCAAGGAGGTCCTCGGCACGTCGGCGGCCCGGCGCATCGTGAACAACGTGGTCACCAATGAGCTGAAGGCGTTCCTGACCGCCACCAAGCGTGACGCCGCCGCCCAGGCCAGGGTCGTCCTGGAGAAGGCGGTGGCTGCCGCCCGTACGCGCGTCGCGGCCCGCCAGCACAAGGACGCCCAGCGGCGGAAGACCGCTCTGGAGTCCTCGTCCCTGCCGGCCAAGCTCGCCGACTGCCGCAGCGACGACGTCGACCGCAGCGAGCTGTTCATCGTCGAGGGCGACTCCGCGCTCGGCACGGCGAAGCTGGCCCGGAACTCCGAGTTCCAGGCGCTGCTGCCGATCCGGGGCAAGATCCTCAACGTGCAGCGGTCGTCGGTGACCGACATGCTCAAGAACGCCGAGTGCGGCGCGATCATCCAGGTCATAGGAGCCGGATCGGGCCGCACCTTCGACATCGACGCGGCCCGCTACGGCAAGATCATCATGATGACCGACGCCGATGTGGACGGCTCCCACATCCGGTGCCTGCTGCTGACGCTGTTCCAGCGCTACATGCGGCCGATGGTCGAGGCGGGCCGGGTCTTCGCCGCGGTGCCGCCGCTGCACCGCATCGAGCTGATCCAGCCGAAGAAGGGCCAGGACAAGTACGTCTACACGTACTCGGACCGTGAGCTGCGCGACAAGCTCATGGAGTTCCAGAGCAAGGGCATCCGGTACAAGGACTCCATCCAGCGCTACAAGGGTCTGGGCGAGATGGACGCCGACCAGCTGGCCGAGACCACGATGGACCCGCGTCACCGCACCCTGCGCCGGATCAACCTCTCCGACCTGGAGGCCGCCGAACAGGTCTTCGACCTGCTCATGGGCAATGACGTGGCGCCCCGCAAGGAGTTCATCTCCAGCTCGGCGGCGACACTGGACCGGTCGCGGATCGACGCGTAACCGCTGAGCCGGGATTCGGCCGACCGGGCTGCTCACGGGGAGCGGGCCGGTCGGCCGGTGTGCGGGGCCGCTCCGCGGAGTGACTCAGCGGACTCGGCCGGCCATACCGACCTCGAGATCACCGCGTCCCTCGAGATCACCGCCTCGTCGCAGGTCTCTCCACCCGTGGGTGGAGGCGGGCCGGTCGCCGGATTCCACCCGCGATCCACCCCTGCTCCGATCTCCTGACCTGCGCATTTCCGTAACTTCGAAGGCGTCGGCAGCGCTCGCTTCCGACACCACCTTCTCGCTTGCGGAGGCTGTGATGTCCGGGCTCGTCAACGCATCGGTGACCGTGGCCGTGGTCGCCATAGTGATCGTGCGACAGTTCCGCGCCCGCGCGATCGACACCGACCGGCGCTGGTGGCTGCTGCCCGTGATCCTCGCGGTCGTCGCGCTGCGCCATCCCGGCATACTCGACGCCCAGCACCGGACCGAGTCCGCCGTGCTGCTCGCCGTGGAAGTGTTCATCGGCCTGGCCACGGGCGCAGGCTGGGCCTGGACCACCCGGGTCTGGACCGCGTCGGACGGTGTCGTGTGGACCAAGAGCACCAAGGCCAGCGCCGTCGTGTGGCTCGTCGGCATAGCCCTCCGGGTCGGCGTCTTCGCCCTCGGCACCGCGTTCGGCGTGCACCAGGACAGCTCGGCACTGATGCTCGGCCTCGCCGGCACCCTGCTCGTCCGTGCCGGGATCCTGGCCTGGCGGGCTCAGTCCCTCGGCTCCGCGAGCGACCCGGCGCCCGCGTACGGTGACGACATGCGGTCGGCGTGGAAGGAGCGCGTGTGAAGGACAACGCCTGGACGCGCTGGCCGTCGCGAGAGGCGCTCGGCCGGGCGGGAATCAGCCGGCCCCGGCGCATGCTGGCCTGGGCCGTCAGGGTGCTCGTGATCGCTCTGCTCCTGTGGAGTGCGTTCAGTCAGAAGCACGTCGGCATCTGGGGCGCGCTCGCGGCGGCGGCGGGCGTCGTGCTCACCGCTCTCCTCTCCTGGGCCTTCTTCCGCACCACTTACCAGCACCGGCTGGTGCCCTCCATGGTGCTCATCGGACTGATCCTGGGTATCGCGGTCGCCGCCCAGGCCACCGGGTTCAGAGGACCAGCCTTGGTGATCTGGTGCGGCTGCGGGATCGCCGCTCTGGAGCGGATGCCTCTCGGGGCCGCTCTGCCCGTGACGTCGGTTGCGCTGGCCTCGTACTCCGCGTTCAACAACGACGTGTGGCTGACCACGGCCGCCACGGTGGCGGGCATGGCCCTCGCCGGCTACGTCCTGCGGCTGGACGCGGAGGCCCGGGGCAGCGCGCAGCGGCTGCTCGCCCAGGAGCGGGCCGCGCGGGCCGCCGAGGCGGAGTCGGCGGCGCTGGCCGAGCGGGCGAGGATCGCCCGGGAGATCCACGACGTGCTGGCCCACAGCCTCTCCGCGCAGTTGGTGCACCTCGAGGCGGCGCGGCTGCTGATCGAGCGCGGTGCCGACCGGGAGAAGATCCTGGAGCGGGTGGTGGCTGCCCGGGGCATGGCCCGCGACGGCCTCGCCGAGACCCGGCAGGCACTGTCCGCGCTGCGCGGCGAGCTGACCCCGCTCGAGGACTTCCTGACCGAACTCGTCAGCGGGGCCGACGGCGCCGAGGTCACTGTCACGGGTGAGCGCAGACCCCTGCCGGCCGAGGCGTCCCAGGCCGTGCGCCGGGTGGCGCAGGAGGCGTTGACGAACGTCCGCAAGCACGCCCACGGCGCCAAGGTGCACCTGCGGCTCGACTACGGCCCGCACGAAGTGACGCTGGGTGTACGGGACTCGGGCGGCCGGCCGGGCGAACTCACGGGGTCCGGCGGCGGGTACGGTCTGCTGGGGATGCGGGAGCGCGCCGAACTGCTGGGCGGCTCGCTCGACGCGGGGCCGGACGAGGAGGGGTTCGTGGTGACGTTGAAGGTGCCGGTATGACGGAGACGGAGGGGGAGAGGAAGCCGGCGCGGGTGGTCGTCGCGGACGACCAGACCGTGGTCAGGGAAGGCATCGTGATGCTGCTCGGGCTGCTGCCCGGTGTGGAGGTCGTCGGTTCCGCGGGGGACGGCGAAGAGGCGGTGCGGCTGGTCGGGGAACTCGCCCCCGACGTGGTCCTGATGGACCTGCGGATGCCCCGCTGCGACGGCGTGGAGGCCACGCGGCGGATCCGGGCCCAGTACCCGGGGACCCAGGTCGTGGTGCTCACCACGTACGCGGACGACGAGTCGCTGTTCCCCGCGCTGCATGCGGGAGCGCGGGGCTATCTCACCAAGGACGCGGGGGGCGACGAGATCGTGCGCGCCGTGGAGAGCGTCCTGTCGGGGGACGCGGGACTGTCGCCGAGCGTCCAGCGGCGGCTGCTGGAACGGCTGTCGGAGCCCCGGCCCGAGCCCAAGCCGGCCGCGGTCGAGGCGCCCGACGGGCTGACCGCGCGGGAGACCGAGGTCCTGGTGCTGATCGCCGAGGGACTGAGCAACCAAGAGATCGCCCGCAAGCTGCATGTCTCCACCGCGACCGTGAAGACGCACATCAACAACCTCTTCGCCAAGACAGGCCTCAAGGACCGGGCGCAGGCGGTGCGTTACGCGTACGGGAAGGGGCTGGTCCGGCCACGCGCGGAGTGAATCACCTGATGGGGTGAAGAGCCGAGGGAAGAAGAGTCAGGGATCTTCCCGATCTGTCCATCCTTGGGCATGCAGTCAAGCAACGGTCGTGCCCGTGGAGACGGGGACGGTTCAGGGGACTCGGCCGAGAGCCAGGAAGACCCCGGCGCGGTGTCCCGCGACGCGAGGTACGAGGACCCTTGGTACGACGCGCTGGCCACCGGCTGGGGCGAGCTGGACGGCACCGGCATGCCGGCGCGGGCCGTACCGGCTGCACGCCGGGAGCAGGACGCGCCAGATGTTCGCGCTCGTGACGTGTACCTCGAGGTGCAGCGCAGCGAGGCCTTCCAGGAGGTACGCAGCCGGTACCGGAGGTTCGTGGTGCCGGGAGTCGCCGCCTTCCTCACGTGGTACGTGGCATACGTGGTCGCCGCGACGACGGCACCCGGGCTCATGGCCCGTCCCGTGGTGGGGGCGGTGAACGTGGCGATGCTGGCGGGGCTCGGGCAGTTCCTCACCACGTTCCTGTTCACCTGGGCCTACGCGCGGCATGCGCGGCTGCGCCGGGACCGGGCAGCGCTGGAGCTGCGCTGGGACACCCAGCAGCTGACGCGCGGAGCCCGGGGAGGCGCCTCGTGACCGGCGATCACCAGCTGCCGGCGCTGCTGCTGTTCAGCGGCTTTGTGGCCGTCACCCTGGGGATCACGACGTGGGTGAGCCGCAGGCGGCAGGGTTCCGCGGAGGAGTTCTATGCCGGCGGGCGGCTCTTCTCCCCGATGGAGAATGGTTTTGCCATCGCGGGTGACTACATGTCGGCCGCCTCCTTCCTGGGGGTCACCGGGCTTATCGCGCTGTTCGGCTACGACGGGCTGCTGTATGTGGTGGGCTTCCTCGTCGCCTGGCTGGTCGTGCTGTTCCTGGTGGCGGAACTGGTGCGCAACTGCGGCCGGTTCACCTTGGCCGACGTCGTGGCCGCGCGGATGAGCGAGCGGCCGGTGCGGATCGCCGTGGGAACCTCCTCGGTCACGGTGTCCATTCTGTATTTGGTGGCGCAAATGGTGGGCGCGGGCAGCCTGGTGGCGCTGCTGCTGGGGCGGACGAGCGGGGCGGCCCAGGCCTGGACGGTCATCGGCGTGGGCGCTCTGATGGTGATCTATGTGTCGCTGGGAGGCATGCGGGCCACCACCTGGATCCAGATCGTGAAGGCGGTCCTGCTGCTCAGCGGGACGGTCGCGCTGACCGTGCTGGTACTGGTGCGGTTCCACGGAGACTTCGACCGGCTGCTGGTCACGGCCGCGGAGCGCAGCGGCCACGGGAGTGCGTTTCTGGCGCCGGGGCTGAAGTACGGCGGGAGCTGGACCGCCCGTCTCGACTTCATCAGTCTGGGGCTCGCGCTGGTGCTGGGCACGGCAGGGCTGCCGCACATCCTGTCCCGCTTCTACACCGTGCCCACCGCGCGGGCGGCCCGGCGCTCGGCGGTGTGGTCCATCGGGCTGATCGGTGGCTTCTACCTGATGACGATCGTTCTCGGCTTCGGGGCCGCCGCTGTGGTGGGGCCGGACGTCGTCAGCCGCTCGAACGCCGCCGGAAACACGGCGGTGCCCCTGCTCGCGCTCGATCTGGGCGGCGGCGCCGGTTCCACTGGCGGAACGGTTCTGTTCGCGGTCGTCGCAGCCGTCGCCTTCGCGACGATCCTCGCCGTGGTCGCCGGAATCACGCTCGCCTCCTCGGCGTCCGTGGCGCACGATCTGTACGCGTCGCTGCGGCGGCGGCACGTCAAGGCGCGCAGCGAGGTGGCGGTGGCGCGCATCGCAGCGGTCGGTATCGGCGTCGTGGCGATCGCCCTGGGCCTGCTGGCCCGCGACCTCAACGTCGCCTTCCTGGTCGGCCTGGCGTTCGCCGTGGCCGCGTCGGCGAATCTGCCCGCGCTGCTCTACTCGCTGTTCTGGCGGGCCTTCACCACGCGCGGTGCGGTGTGGGCCGTGTACGGCGGGCTGATTCCCGCGCTCGGTCTCGTGCTGCTGTCCCCGGTGGTGTCCGGCAGCCCGGACTCGCTCTTCCCGGACGTCGACTTCCAGTACTTCCCCCTGCAGAACCCGGGCATCGTCTCCATCCCGCTCGGCTTCCTCGCCGGCTGGCTGGGCACGGTCACCTCGGACGAGGCCGCGGACGAGGCCAAGTACGCGGAGACCGAGGTGCGATCGCTGACGGGGGCGGGCGCGGCTTAGCCGGGAGCGTCCGCACGGCCGTGTCCCGGCTAGACGGCCACCCGGCCGCGTTACGGCGCCACCCACGCGTACCGGTGTTCCGGGCGGCCGGTGTCGCCGTACTTCAGGGAGAGGCGGAGGCGGCCCGCCTGTTCCAGGTGGCGGAGGTAGCGCTGGGCCGTGGAGCGGCTCAGGCCGGTTCTGGCGGCGACCTCGTGGGCCGACAGCGGCTGGTCCGCACGGTGCAGGACGCCGCAGATGAGGTCGGTGGTGGGTTCCGAGTGGCCGCTGGGCAGGCCCGGCGCGGACGGCGCGGGGGACGTACGCAGGGCACCGAAGATCCGGTCGACCTGCTCCTGGCCCGTCAGCCCCCGGCCGCCCACCCGGTCGACGGTGCGGCGCAGGGCCGCGTAGGAGTCCAGGCGGGTGCGCAGGGCGGCGAAGGTGAAGGGTTTGACCAGATAGTGCAGGGCGCCCAGACGCATCGCCTGCTGCACGGTCGTCACATCGCTGGCCGCCGTGATCATGATGACGTCGGCGCCGTGGCCCTGCTCCCGCATGCGGTGGACGAGTTCGAGGCCGGTCCGGTCCGGCAGGTAGTGGTCGAGCAGGACCAGGTCGATGGCACCGCGTTCGACGGCGGCCAGGGCCTGGGCGGCGCTGTGCGCGCGGGCGGTCACCCGGAAGCCGGGAACCTTTCCCACGTACTTGGCGTTTATCTCAGCGACGCGGAAGTCGTCGTCCACCACCAGGACGTCAATCATCAGGCCTCTCCTTCAAGGCCGGCGAGCGTTAAGCCCGTGTTACGTGCTCCGCAGTTGTAGCGCGAGCAAAATGAGCACAACAGGCTCTTGCGAGCAAAAGAACGGCTTGTGCTCACAAGACTGCAGCTGTGGCCGGGGCCACACCTACCGTCCCGGCCCATGAGCGCAGACACCAGCCCCGCCATCGAGCTACGGGGCGCGAGCAAGACCTTCAGGACCCCGTCGGGGGGTCTGCACACCGCTGTCCGGGATCTGGACCTCACCGTCGGGCGCGGTGAGTTCGTGGCCGTCGTCGGCCCGACCGGCTGCGGCAAGTCCACCACGCTGACCCTGGTCAGCGGCCTGGAGGAGCCCACCGAGGGCGAGGTGCTGGTGGCCGGGGAGCCGGTCGACGGCGTCGGCGACAAGGTCGGCTTCGTCTTCCAGCAGGACGCCACCTTCCCCTGGCGGACGGTCCTGTCCAACGTCATGGCCGGTCCCCGCTTCCGGGGCGTGCCCAAGGCGGAGGCCAAGCAGAAGGCCCGCGAGTGGCTGGCCCGCGTCGGGCTCGCCGCCTTCGAGGACCGCTATCCGCACCAGCTCTCCGGCGGCCAGCGCAAGCGCGTCGCCCTCGCCGCCACCTTCGTCAACGACCCCGAGATCCTGCTCATGGACGAGCCGTTCTCGGCGCTCGACGTGCAGACCCGCGCGCTGATGTCGGACGAGCTGCTGGAGCTGTGGGAGGGCACCGGCGCCTCCGTCGTCTTCGTCACCCACGATCTGGAGGAGTCCATCGCGCTGGCCGACAAGGTCGTCGTGATGACCGCCGGGCCCGCGACCGTGAAGCAGGTCTTCGACATCGACCTGCCCCGGCCGCGCAAGGTCGAGAAGGTGCGCCTGGAGCCGCGGTTCATCGAGATCTACCGCGAGATCTGGGAGTCCCTCGGCGAAGAGGTCCGCATCACCCGCGAGAGGGGTGCCGCCCATGTCGCCTGACGTCATGCCCGAGGCCCCGGTCGCGCTGACCATGACCGAACCCGGCAACAAGACGGACCGCGCGCAGTCACGCGCGCGTGCCGCCCGCAGACGCAAGATCGTCGTCATGGGCGCCCGCGTACTGCTCCTGGTCGCCGTCCTCGGCCTGTGGGAGGTGCTCTCCCGGGCCAAGGCCATCGATCCGTTCAACTTCTCGATGCCCTCGAAGATCTGGGACCAGATCTGGACCTGGGTGATGCACGGGACCGCCCAGGGCTCCCTCGGCGAGCAGATCTGGGCCACGCTTTACGAGGCGCTGCTCGGCTGGGTGCTCGGTGTGGTCGCCGGTGTCGTGTTCGGTATCGCCCTCGGGCGGATCACCTTCCTCGCCGACGTCCTTGGTCCATACATCAAGGTGCTCAACTCGATACCCAGGATCGTCCTTGCCCCGATCTTCGTGATCTGGTTCGGACTCGGCCCCGCCTCCAAGGTCGCGTCGGCCGTCGTGCTGGTGTTCTTCCCGGTGTTCTTCAACGCCTTCCAGGGCGCCCGCGAAGTCGACCGCAACCTGGTCTCCAACGCCCGGATCCTCGGCGCGAGCGACCGCAGGGTGACGCTCCAGGTCGTCATCCCGTCGGCCACCTCGTGGATCTTCACCAGCCTCCACGTCAGCTTCGGCTTCGCCCTCATCGGCGCCATCGTCGGCGAGTACATCGGAGCGACCAAGGGCATCGGCCTGCTCGTCGCGCAGTCGCAGGGCACCTTCAACGCGGCCGGTGTGTACGCCTCGATGGTCATCCTCGCCGCCGTCGCGCTCGTCGCCGAAGGGCTGCTCACCTTTGCCGAGCGCCGCATCTTCCGCTGGAAGCCGGCCGGCTCCGACAGCTGAACGCCCCCGAGCCACCCCCCTTTGAACGCTTCTCCGAGCCACCCCCCTTTCCCGCACCGCCCTCTCACAAGGACGTGAACCGCCATGCGCAAGTCCGCCAGATACACCACCCTGGCCGCCGCCGGCCTGCTCGCCCTCTCCTCCCTCACCGCCTGTGCCAACGACGCGGCCAGCACCGCCGCCGGCAGCAAGGGCGACGGCAAGGGCACCAAGGTCAAGATCATGGTCGGCGGCCTGGACAAGGTCATCTACCTGCCCGCGATGCTCACCCAGCGGCTCGGCTACTTCGACGCCGAGGGCCTCGACGTGGAGCTGCTGAGCGAGCCCGCCGGCGTCCAGGCCGAGACCGCGCTCGTCTCCGGCCAGGTGCAGGGAGCGGTCGGCTTCTACGACCACACCCTCGACCTCCAGGTGAAGGGCAAGTCGGTGGAGTCCGTCGTGCAGTTCTCGCACGCGCCGGGCGAGGTGGAGGTCGTCTCCGACAAGGCGGCGGGCGACATCGCTTCGCCCAAGGACTTCAAGGGGAAGAAGCTCGGCGTCACCGGTCTCGGCTCCTCGACCGACTTCCTCACCAAGTACCTCGCCGTCAAGAACGGCGTGAAGGTCAGCGAGTTCACGCCGGTCGCCGTCGGCGCCGGACCGACCTTCATCTCCGCACTCCAGCAGGGCGCGATCGACGGCGGCATGACGACCGACCCGACCGTCGCCACGATCCTGGACAAGAAGGCCGGCAAGGTCCTCATCGACATGCGCACCCCCGAGGGCTCGCAGGCGGCGCTGGGCGGGCCGTACCCCTCGTCAAGCCTGTACATGCAGACGGACTGGGTCAACGGTCACAAGGACACCGTCCAGAAGTTGGCCAATGCATTCGTCAAGACGCTCAAGTGGATGTCCACCCACAGCGCGGACGAGATCGCGGCCAAGATGCCCGCCGACTACTCCCAGGGCGACAAGGCGCTCTACGCCCAGGCGATCAAGAGCACGCTGCCGATGTTCACCAAGGACGGCGTGATGCCCGCGAACGGCCCCGAGACCGTCGAGAAGGTCCTCAAGTCGTTCAACCCCACCATCAAGAACGCCAAGGTGGACCTGAGCAAGACGTTCACGACCGAGTTCGTCGAGAAGGCCGCTGAGTGACCGCTCGCTGAAGCCCGCTCAGGCGCGGGTCGCCCACACGTAACGGTGTTCCGGGCGGCCCGCGTCGCCGTATTTGAGGGTCAGCCGGGCCCGTCCGGTGCGCTCCAGGAGCTTGAGGTAGCGCTGGGCGGTCTGGCGGCTCACCCCGGTCCGCTCGGCGATCTCCTGGGCGGACAGCGGCCCCTCGGCGCTCATCAGGGACTGGCGCACCAGCTCGGCCGTGGTGGGGGAGTGCCCCTTGGGCAGCTCCGGCTCCGACGGCGCCGACAGGGCGCCGAAGATGCGGTCCACCTCGGCCTGTTCGGCCTCGCCGCCGCCGTCCAGTGTGCGGCGCAGCTGGGCGTACGCCTCCAGCTTCGCCCGCAGCCCGGCGAAGGCGAACGGCTTCACCAGGTACTGCAGGGCGCCGTGCCGCATGGCGGCCTGGACGGTCGACACGTCCCGCGCTGCCGTCACCATGATCACGTCGGTCTGGTGGCCGCGCCGACGCATCTCCTGGACGACCGCGAGCCCGGTGTCGTCGGGCAGATAGTGGTCCATGAGAACCAGGTCGAGCCGCGGAAGCGCCTCCAACTGGCTCAGCGCCTCGGCCGCGTTGTGCGCCTCGCCGACCACATGGAAGCCGGGCACCTTCTCGACGTAGGCGGCGTTGACCCGGGCGACCCGCACGTCGTCGTCCACGACCAGGACCTCGATCATCGCGCCTCCTCCTCGGCGACAGCGGCGGTCTGAAGGGACTCCGCGAGCACCGCCGGCTCCAGCTCCGGCTCGGTCAGCGCCTCGGGCAGGACGACGGTGAACTCGGCGCCCCCGCCGTCCGCCGCGCCCACCGCCGCGCTCCCGCCCTGCCGTTCGGCGAGCCGGCGCACCAGCGAGAGGCCGAGGCCCCGCTTGCCGTGTGCGGGCGGCTTCTTGGTGGACCACCCGTCCGTGAAGATCAATTCCCGCTGGTCCTCCGGGATGCCGGGCCCGGTGTCGCGTACGCGAAGGACGACCGTACGTCCCTCGGTGCGCAACTCGACCTCCACGCGCGCGTGCGGGGTGCCCGCGACCGCGTCGAGTGCGTTGTCCACGAGGTTGCCCACGACGGTGACCAGACCCCGGGGGTCGATCAGCCGGTCCGGCAGCCGGGTGCGTTCCGACACCCACAGGGCGACGCCTCGTTCGGCAGCCACGGTCGCCTTGCCGACCAGCAGGGCGGCGAGCAGCGGGTCCTGGATCTTCTCGGTGACCTGCTCGGCGGTGACCCGGTGGTCCCCGACGACCTCGCCGACGAACTCCACGGCGTCGTCGTACATCTCCAGCTCCAGCAGGCCGAGCAGGGTGTGCATGCGGTTGGCGTGCTCGTGGTCCTGGGCGCGCAGGGCGTCGATCAGGCCGCGCGTGGAGTCGAGTTCGCGGCCCAGCTGCTCCAGTTCGGTGCGGTCGCGCAGGGTGGCCACGGCGCCGCCGTCGTCCGTGGGCATGCGGTTGGCGACCAGGACGCGCTGGCCGCGCACCGTCAGCAGGTCGGTGCCGGTCACCCGCCCGGCCAGGACGTCCGCCGTACGACCCTCGCCCAGCGCTTCGTCCAGGGACTTGCCGACGGCCTCGTCGCCTATGCCCAGCAGCCGCCGTGCCTCGTCGTTGAGCAGCCGGATGCGGCCGCCGCGGCCGAGGGCGACCACGCCCTCCCGGATGCCGTGCAGCATCGCCTCGCGCTCGGCGAGCAGCGCCGAGATGTCGGAGAAGGCCAGGTCCCGGGTCTGCCGCTGCACCCGGCGGGAGATCAGCCAGGCGGCCAGCGCGCCCACCGCGAGAGCACCGCCGGCGTAGGCGAACAGCCCCGGGATCGCGCTGATCAGCCGGGCGCGCACGCTGTCGTACGCGATGCCGACCGAGACCGCCCCGATGATCCGGTGGTCGGCGTCGTACAGGGGCACCTTGCCGCGCGCGGAGCGGCCCAGGGTGCCCTTGTCGATCTCCATGACCTGCTTGCCGGCCAGGGCGTCGCGGGGGTCGGTGGAGACCTGCTGGCCGATCTCGCTCGGCGTGGGGTGCGACCAGCGGATCCAGTGCCGGTCCAGCACCACGATGTACTCGGCGTTCGTGGCGTGCCGGATCCGCTCGGCCTCCTTCTGCACCGGGCCGTTCCTGGTCGGCGGGGTGTGCTGGACGCCCTCGGCGATCTGCGGGTCCTGTGCCGTGGTCTGGGCGATGGCCAGGGCGCGGCGCATCGCCTCCTGGTCCAGCTGTTTGCTCAGCGGGGCCAGGAAGAGCCCGGTCGCGAGCACCGCTACTCCCGCGGCGATCGCCACCTGCATCAGCAGCACCTGCGAGAAGACCCGCCGCGGCAGACCGAGGCGCAGGCGGCGCGCGGGGGGAGTGGGGCTCATACCCACGACGGTACGTGGGGGGACGGTGGTCGCCGTAGGGGTTGTGGCGTGGATCTCTTGACCATTTCTTGAAGAAGTGGGTTGGGGGGCGGCCCGGATCAGCTCGCCAGCGCCGTCGTCCGCAACTCGCGCACGGCCACCACGTCCATCCGCGCCGGCGCCCCGAGCACCGCCGCGTCGCAGCTCTCCGGGCGCGGCGGCAGGGACGCTCCCTGGGCCGCCGTGACGAGCCAGTGGCGGCCGTCGGTGTGGGCGACCATGACCTCCCAGCGCGGTGCCCTGCCCTCGGTCCGTACGACGCTCAGCGCGCCGGCCGCGTACTCGCCCGCCGCCGAGCGCACGGCCAGCTCGGCCGCCTGCCCGGGCCGGTCCCAGGCGGAGCACCCGCGGCATCCCTCGACCACCACGCGCCCCTCCTGGACCCCGTGCAGGGCCTCCTTGATGGTGTGCGCCTCCGCGCGGCCGTACGCGTAGCCGTACGGCAGGACGAGCACCGTGGGCGAGAAGCGATGACCACCCAGATGGGTGACCTCCCAGACGCCCCGCACACCGGAAGAGGCCAGCTCGGCGGCGAGGGGACGGCCCAGGAGGGCGCAGCAGCGGTCGCGCTTGCCGTTGGTGCACACGAGCGCGAGTGGGTCGCCCGTGTGTGGCCCGCAGCCCAGCGCCGCGTCGAAGGAACGGGGGTCGCCCGCGCCCAGAGCTGCGAGGTCGAGGCCGAGCAGCCGGTACGGATCGCGGGTGGTGGCGCTGTGCAGCCAGACGTTCCCGGGGACGGTGTGGGCCACGTACACCTGCCGGAGCGCGGGCGTGCCGGGGTCCGCGTGGCGGCCGGGGCGTCGGATGAGCGCGACGCGGACGCCGGTTCCCTCGGCGGCGGCCTCCAGGGCACGGCCCAGCGCGGGGTCGAGGTGGCTCGAAGTGAGCGCCTTGACACCCCACGGGCCGGGCTGTTCCAGCAGCAGCCACGTCGTCGCCGTGGCAGCCGTGCCGGCAACGGGCTCGTCGAGGCTCCGGGAGACGGTCGCACACCTACTCACAGAGGTGAGCCTAACCTGACTTCCCCCGGGGCGACTTCCGGCCGTGGCCGTTGCACTACTCCGGGAGGGGCTGCGGAGGGCGCGGACCGACGTAGTGACCGCTGGGGCGCATGCGTAGCGGGCGCTCGCCGTACTCCTCGAGGGCGTGGGCGATCCAGCCCGCCGTCCGGGCGACGGCGAAGATGGTCTCGCCGGCCGTGGCGGGCATGCCGCAGGAGACGGTGAACACGGCCAGGGCCAGGTCGACGTTGGCGTGCAGCGGGGTGTGGCGGGCGGTCGTGGCGACGATGTCGCGGGCCGCGAGCAGGGCGGGTTCCGCTCGCGGGAGCTGCTCCAGGAGGCCGAACAGCGCCCGCGCGCGCGGGTCTTCGCCGGGGTAGAGCCGGTGACCGAGTCCGGGGATACGGCGTCCCGCGCGCAGTTCGTCCGCGATCACCGGGACCGCGGTGCCCTGGTCGAGCACGTCGAGCAGCATCCGGTGGGCCAGGCCGCTGGCGGCGCCGTGCAGCGGCCCCTCCAGGACGCCGAGCCCGGCCGAGACGGCCGCGTAGGCGTGGGCGCGGGCCGAGGCGGCGACCCGGACGGCGAGCGTGGAGGCGGCCAGGTCGTGGTCGACGAGCAGGGCGAGGGCGGTGTCCAGGACGCGCAGTGCCGCCTCGTCCGTGGGGCTGGCGGTCAGCCGGCCCCACAGGCGGTGGGCCAGCGGACCGTCGTCCTCGGGGGCGTACAGGACCGGCGGCAGCGCGGCGACGAGCGTGGGGATGAGAATGCGCGCCGTGCCCAGCACGGCCTCCTCGGACAGGTCGAAGCGCAGCGGGTCCTCGGTCGCCGCGGCGATCGCCGCCACCCGCAGCCGGTCGGTGGGGGAGGTGTGCTCCGGCAGGGCCCGCACGACGTGGCGGGCGACCTCGACGGTCTCCTCGGGCGCGGTGAAGGTCACGCCCCGGGTCATCCGGCCCGTCCACAGCCACTCCGCGACCTCCTCGTAGGAGTGGCGGGCGGCCAGCTCCGTGGCGTCGACGCCACGGAAGTAGTACCGGTCCTTGTCGATGAAGGTGATCCGGGTCCGGACGGACAGATCCCCGCCGGAGCCCGGACTCCCCGCGGCCTCCCGCCGGTTGCGCCGGGCGAGGGCCTCGACCTCCCGCGCCTCGAAGGTGCTGGCGCGGCCCCCGGGTTCGCGCCTGCTGCTGAGCAGGCCGCGGCTCACGTAGGCGTACACCGTCTCGGGCTTCACGCCGAGCAGTTCGGCGGTCTCCTTGGTGGTCAGCCTTCGCCCGGGACGGTCGGGAGCGGGTTCGTGATCGCGCATGGAAGTCACCGTAGCCGCCTCTGCACATCTTGATGACCCCACTTGATGAACATTGATTAGATCAATGTTGACAGGAAAGTCGTCAAGCATGGACAGTCGGATCAAGTCCAGGGAGGAACATCATGTCCATCAACAGGACCGCACCCCGTGTCGACGTACCGCGCGGCCTTGCGGGAGTCGTCGTCACCGACACCGAGATCGGAGACGTACGGGGACTCGAGGGCTTCTACCACTACCGCCAGTACTCGGCCGTCGAACTCGCGCAGACCCGCGGCTTCGAAGACGTCTGGCACCTCCTCGTCCACGGCACGCTCCCGGATGCGGAACACCGTGCCGCCTTCAGCGCCGGGACCGCGCGACTGCGCCGGCTGCCCGAGGAGGTCCGCGCGGCCCTGCCCGCCATAGCGGCGGCGAGCCGCCTCTCCGGTCCGCTGGCCGGGCTGCGCTCGGCACTGTCGCTGCTGGGTGCTGCGCAGGGGTTCCGGCCCGTGTACGACATCGACGCCGACCGACGCCGCGCGGACACCGTCGCCGTCTGTGCGGCCGTACCGACCCTGCTGACCGCGCTGTACCGAATCGGGCAGGGCCTCGACGCGGTGGAGCCGCGCGAGGACCTGTCGTACGCGGCCAACTACCTCTACATGCTCACGGGTGAGGAACCGGACCCACGGCGGGCCCGTGCGGTCGAGCAGTACCTGATCTCAACCATTGATCACGGATTCAATGCATCAACCTTCACCGCGCGGGTCATCGCGTCCACCGGTGCCGACGTGGCGGCCTGCCTGGTCGGGGCCGTGGGCGCGCTGTCCGGACCGCTGCACGGTGGGGCGCCCAGCCGTGCCCTCGACACCCTGGACGCGATCGGAACACCCGACCGCATCGACTCCTGGATCCGGGAGCGGGTGCTCGCCGGCGACCGCATCATGGGCTTCGGGCACGCCATCTACCGCACGGAGGATCCCCGTTCGCGGATGCTGCGCGAGATCGCCGAGGGCTTCGGGGGCTCGCGCGTCGCCTTCGCAGTCGAGGTCGAGCGACAGGTCGAGACGATCCTCGCCGAGCTGAAGCCCGGCCGCGAACTGCACACGAACGTCGAGTTCTACGCGGGCGTGGTCATGGAACTGTGCGGCCTGCCCCGGGAGATGTTCACCCCCACCTTCGCGGCGGCCCGGGTGGTCGGCTGGAGCGCCAACATCCTGGAACAGGCGGAGGACCCGAAGATCATCCGACCGGTCGCCAGGTACGTCGGCCCGGAGCCGCCGGTGGCGGTGCCGGCACAGCCCTGAGGGACCCCGCAAGCCACAGGCGGGCCCCGGCGGCGCCCCGCCCCGGGGCGCCCCGCTCTTATCCTGGTCCGGCAGTCGGTCCACGTGAGAGAGGGCGCCCGTTGGGCAACAGCCGCACCCCGCAGCAGATCCCCGTCACCCCGCAGCAGATCCCGGTCATCGTGCTCGCCGGATTCCTCGGCTCAGGGAAGACCACGCTCCTCAACCATCTGCTGCACCGCAGCGGAGGCAGCCGCATCGGGGCGATCGTCAACGACTTCGGCGCCATCGAGATCGACGCCATGGCCGTCGCCGGCGCCCTCGGCGACTCGACCGTCTCGCTCGGCAACGGCTGCCTGTGCTGCGCCGTCGACGCGAGCGAACTCGACGTCTATCTGGACCGCCTGGCAGCGCCCGCCGCCGGCATCGACGTCATCGTCATCGAGGCCAGCGGACTCGCCGAGCCGCAGGAACTCGTGCGGATGGTGCTCGCCAGCGAGCATCCCGGCATCGTCTACGGCGGCCTCGTCGAGGTCGTCGACGCCGCCGAGTTCGACGGCACCCGAGCCCGGCACCCCGAGATCGACCGGCACCTCGCCCTCGCCGACCTCGTCGTGGTCAACAAGCTAGACCGGGCGCCCGACGCCGACCGCGTCCTTCACCTGGTCCGCTCGCTGACCGACCGGGCCGCCGTCGTCCCCGCCACCTACGCACGCGTCGACCCGGAGTTCCTCTTCGACTGCAGGCCGAGCGAGGAGCGCATCGGGCAGCTGTCCTTCGACGACCTGCCCGACCTGCACGACCTGCACGAACCCGACGACGACCACCACGGCCACCTGCACACGGGCTACGACAGCCTGTCCTTCACCTCCGACGTACCGATGGAGCCCCGTCGGCTGATCCGGTTCCTGGACAGCCGACCGGAGGGGCTGTACCGAATCAAGGGATACGTGGACTTCGGGCCGTACGACACCGTCAACCGCTACGCCGTCCATGCCGTCGGCCCGTTCCTGCGCTTCTACCCCGAACCGTGGCCGCCCGCCGACGCCCGCCTCACCCAGCTCGTGCTGATCGGCTCCGGCATCGAGGCGGACGCGCTCGGCAAGGAACTGGAGGGGTGTAGGAGCGACGACGCCCCACACGCCGACGAGCACGGCATGTGGGGCGTCCTGCGGTACGTACAGGGCTCCGAGGAGGAGCCCGACGCGGCGGCGTACCCGGTCTAGAACACCGGCCCCGCGACCACCGACACCGTCTTCGCCAGCGACGTGCCCGAGCCGTCCCGGCGCGGGTCCAGCTCCGGCAGCTCGGCCGGGGTGCCGTTCTTCTGCGCCGCCCGGGCCGGGACGGGGCCCGCCCAGCCCAGCGACAGGCAGTCCTCGCCCTTCAGGAACCGCTGGCAGCGCACGCCGCCGGTGGCCCGGCCCTTGCGCGGGTACTGGTCGAACGGGGTCAGCTTGGCCGTCGTCTGCACGGAGTCGTCCAGCGTGCCCCGCGAGCCCGCCACCGTGAAGACCACCGCGTCGGCAGCCGGGTCGACCGCCGTGAACGAGATGACCTTGGCGCCCTCGGTGAGCTTGATGCCCGCCATACCGCCGGCCGGGCGGCCCTGCGGACGGACGATGGAGGCCTGGAAGCGCAGCAGCTGCGCGTCGTCCGTGATGAACACCAGGTCCTCCTCGCCGGTGCGCAGCTCCACCGCGCCGACGATCCGGTCGCCCTCCTTGAGCGTGATGACCTCCAACTCGTCCTTGTTGGACGGGTAGTCGGGCACCACACGCTTGACGACACCCTGCTCGGTGCCCAGCGCCAGACCCGGTGACGACTCGTCCAGCGTCATCAGGCAGACCACCGTCTCGTCGTCCTCCAGGGAGACGAACTCCGCGAGCGGCGCCCCTCCGGCGAGGTTCGGCGCAGTCGCCGTCCCGGGCAGCTGCGGCAGGTCGACCACGTTGATCCGCAGCAGACGGCCCGCCGAGGTCACCGCGCCGACCTCGCCCCGCGTGGTTGCCGGGACCGCCGAGACGATCACGTCATGCTTGGCGCGCCGCGCGTCGGTGTCCTCCGAGAACGGCTCGTTGTCCGCCGTACGGGCCAGCAGGCCCGTGGAGGACATCAGCACCCGGCACGGGTCGTCGGCGACCTGGAGCGGCACGGCGGCCACCGGGGCACCCGCCGACTCCAGCAGGACCGTACGCCGGTCGGTGCCGAACTTCTTGGCCACGTCGGCCAGTTCGGCCGAGACCAGCTTGCGCAGCTCCGCGTCCGAGTCCAGGATCCGGGTCAGCTCCGCGATCTCCGCGGTGAGCTTCTCCTTCTCCGCCTCCAGCTCGATGCGGTCGTACTTGGTGAGCCGGCGCAGCGGCGTGTCGAGGATGTACTGCGTCTGGATCTCGCTCAGCGAGAAGCGCTCCATCAGGCGCTCCTTGGCCTGCGCGGAGTTCTCGCTGGCCCGGATCAGCCGGATGACCTCGTCGATGTCGATCAGCGCGGTCAGCAGGCCCTCGACCAGGTGCAGCCGGTCACGGCGCCTGCCGCGGCGGTACTCGCTGCGGCGCCGCACGACGTCGAAGCGGTGGTCGAGGTAGACCTCCAGCAGCTCCTTCAGGCCCAGGGTGAGCGGCTGACCGTCCACCAGGGCCACGTTGTTGATGCCGAAGGACTCCTCCATCGGGGTCAGCTTGTACAGCTGCTCCAGGATCGCCTCCGGCACGAAGCCGTTCTTGATCTCGATGACCAGGCGCAGGCCGTGCTCGCGGTCGGTGAGGTCCTTGACGTCGGCGATGCCCTGGACCTTCTTCGCGTTGACCAGGTCCTTGATCTTGGCGATCACCTTCTCCGGACCGACCGTGAACGGCAGTTCGGTGACGATCAGGCCCTTGCGGCGGGCGGTCACGGTCTCGATCGAGACCGTCGCGCGCATCTTGAAGGTGCCGCGGCCCGTCGCGTACGCGTCCCGGATGCCGTCCAGGCCGACGACCCGGCCGCCGGTGGGCAGGTCGGGGCCCGGGACGTGCCGCATCAGCGCGTCCAGGTCCGCGTTCGGGTACCTGATCAGGTGGCGGGCGGCCGCGATGACCTCGCGCAGGTTGTGCGGCGGCATGTTCGTCGCCATGCCGACCGCGATGCCCGAGGAGCCGTTGACCAGCAGGTTCGGGAAGGCGGCGGGCAGTGCCACCGGCTCCTGTTCCTGACCGTCGTAGTTGGGCGTGAAGTCGACCGTGTCCTCGTCGATCGACTCGGTCATCAGGCTCGTCGCCTCGGCCATCCGGCACTCGGTGTACCGCATGGCGGCCGGCGGGTCGTCGTTGCCCAGCGAGCCGAAGTTGCCGTGGCCGTCGACCAGCGGGAGGCGCATCGAGAACGGCTGGGCCATGCGCACCAGGGCGTCGTAGATCGACGCGTCGCCGTGCGGGTGCAGCTTGCCCATGACCTCGCCGACGACCCGGGCGCACTTCACGTAGCCGCGGTCACGGCGCAGGCCCATCTCGTTCATCTGGTAGACGATCCGGCGGTGCACCGGCTTGAGGCCGTCACGGGCGTCCGGCAGGGCGCGCGAGTAGATGACCGAGTACGCGTACTCAAGGTAGGAGCCACGCATCTCGTCCACGACGTCGATGTCGAGGATCTTCTCCTCGTACGAATCGTCGGGCGGCGGGGTCTTCGTGCTGCGGCGGGCCATCGCTGCCGGCTCCTTGCTACTGAAGCGTTTGATGGATCTGACGCGGACCATTGTGGACCGAGGCACTGACAACCCGTGCCACGACCCGGTCCCAGCGGGATTCCCGCACCCGCGGAGCCGGGTCCGGCGCAGGCTACGCGATCCGCTCTGGGCGTACGTCCGGCGGGAACTTCGCCGAGGCCCCGCACGCTTTGCATACAGTGGCAGGACCGGCAGGAAAACAGCGGTTTCGACGACCGCCTCCGCTCGCGAAGGGACGTACATGCCCATGGGTCACACGACCACAGCCGAGGCAGGCTCCGGGGGCCTGGCAGCGACCGAGCACCACCTGGCCAACGGTCTGCGCGTGGTGCTCTCCGAGGACCACCTGACCCCGGTGGCGGCGGTGTGCCTCTGGTACGACGTCGGCTCCCGACACGAAGTCAAGGGACGTACCGGCCTGGCTCACCTCTTCGAGCACCTGATGTTCCAGGGGTCGGGGCAGGTCAAGGGCAACGGCCACTTCGAACTGGTGCAGGGCGCCGGCGGCTCGCTGAACGGCACCACCAGCTTCGAGCGCACCAACTACTTCGAGACCATGCCCGCCCACCAGCTGGAGCTCGCCCTCTGGCTGGAGGCCGACCGCATGGGCTCCCTGCTCGCCGCCCTGGACGACGAGTCCATGGAGAACCAGCGGGACGTCGTCAAGAACGAGCGCCGCCAGCGCTACGACAACGTGCCGTACGGCACCGCCTTCGAGAAGCTGACCGCCCTCGCCTACCCGGAGGGCCACCCGTACCACCACACGCCGATCGGCTCGATGGCGGACCTGGACGCGGCCACCCTGGAGGACGCGCGCCAGTTCTTCCGCACCTACTACGCGCCCAACAACGCGGTGCTCTCCGTGGTCGGCGACATCGACCCCGTGCAGACCCTCGCCTGGGTCGAGAAGTACTTCGGGTCGATCGCCTCCCACGACGGCAAGCCCGAGCCCCGCGACGGCTCCCTGCCCAAGATCATCGGCGAGCAGCTGCGCGAGGTCGTCGAGGAGGAGGTCCCGGCGCGCGCCCTGATGGCCGCCTACCGGCTCCCGCAGGACGGCTCCCGCGAGGCGGACGCGGCCGACCTCGCCCTGACCGTCCTCGGCGGCGGCGAGTCCTCCCGCCTGTACAACCGGCTCGTGCGCCGCGACCGTACGGCCGTGGCGGCCGGCTTCGGCCTGCTGCGCCTGGCCGGCGCACCCTCGCTCGGCTGGCTGGACGTGAAGGCCTCCGGTGACGTCGAGGTGCCGGTGATCGAGTCCGCGATCGACGAGGAGCTGGCCCGGTTCGCCGAGGAGGGCCCCACCGCCGAGGAGATGGAGCGCGCCCAGGCCCAGTTGGAGCGCGAATGGCTGGACCGGCTCGGCACGGTCGCCGGCCGCGCCGACGAACTGTGCCGGTTCGCGGTCCTGTTCGGCGACCCGCAGCTCGCCCTCACCGCCGTCCAGCGCGTCCTGGAGGTGACCCCCGAGGAGGTCCAGGAGGTCGCCAAGGCCCGCCTGCGCCCCGACAACCGCGCGGTCCTCGTCTACGAGCCGAAGCACCCGGAGACGGTCCAGGACGCCGACGTACCCGAGGACCCGGAGCAGGAAGCGACCGTAGAGGCCGGTAACGACAACGAGGAGACGGCCAAGTGACCGAGCTCGCCACGATGGACTTCCACCCCCAGCCGCAGCCGGGCGAGGCCAAGCCCTGGGCGTTCCCGGCCCCCGAGCGCGGCACGCTGGACAACGGCCTGACCGTGCTGCGCTGCCACCGCCCCGGCCAGCAGGTCGTCGCCGTCGAGGTACTGCTGGACGCGCCTCTGGACGCCGAGCCGGCCGGCCTGGACGGCGTCGGCACGATCATGGCGCGGGCCTTCTCCGAGGGCACCGACAAGCACTCCGCCGAGGAGTTCGCCGCCGAGCTGGAGCGGGCCGGCGCCACGCTCGACGCGCACGCCGACCACCCCGGCGTCCGCCTCAGCCTGGAGGTCCCGGCCTCCCGCCTGGCCAAGGGCCTCGGCCTGCTCGCCGACGCCCTGCGCGCGCCCGCCTTCGCCGAGAGCGAGGTCGAGCGGCTGGTCCGCAACCGCCTGGACGAGATCCCGCACGAGCTGGCCAACCCCGCCCGCCGTGCCGCCAAGGAACTCTCCAAGGAGCTGTTCCCGGCGACCTCGCGCATGTCGCGCCCGCGCCAGGGCACCGAGGAGACGGTCGAGAAGATCGACGCGGCGGGCGTACGCGCCTTCTACGACCGCCATGTGCGGCCCGCCACGGCCACCGCGGTGGTGGTCGGCGACCTCACCGGCACCGACCTGGATGCGCTGCTCGCCGACACCCTGGGTGCCTGGACGGGCACCGCGGGCGCGCCGCGTCCCGTGCCGCCGGTGACGGCCGACGACACCGGCCGGGTGGTCATCGTCGACCGGCCGGGTGCCGTTCAGACGCAGCTGCTCATCGGCCGGATCGGACCCGACCGGCACGACCGCGTGTGGCCCGCCCAGGTGCTCGGCACCTACTGCCTCGGCGGCACCCTCACCTCGCGCCTGGACCGCGTCCTGCGCGAGGAGAAGGGCTACACCTACGGCGTGCGCGCCTTCGGACAGGTCCTGCGCTCCGCGCCGGACGACACCGGCGCCGCGATGCTCGCCATCAGTGGCTCCGTGGACACCCCCAACACCGGCCCCGCGCTGCAGGACCTGTGGACGGTGCTGCGCACGCTCGCGGCGGAGGGGCTGACCGACGCCGAGCGGGACGTCGCCGTGCAGAACCTGGTCGGTGTGGCGCCGCTGAAGTACGAGACCGCGGCGGCCGTCGCGGGCACGCTGGCGGACCAGGTCGAGCAGCACCTGCCCGACGACTTCCAGGCGACGCTGTATCAGCAGCTCGCCGGCACCGGCACCGTGGAGGCCACCGCGGCGGTCATCAACGCCTTCCCGGTGGACCGCCTGGTGACCGTCCTCGTCGGTGACGCGGCCGAGATCAAGGCGCCGGTCGAGGCGCTCGGCATCGGCGAAGTCACCGTCGTGGCCGCCGAGTAGCGGTCCGGCGGCGCCACGCGCGCGTGGGGGCCCTGACGGCCGACGGGTCGTCAGGGCCCTTTGCTGTGCGCGACGCTGGAGCACCTTCCCCAGATGTCCGAATTGGGGCGGAGGTTGCCTGTCTGACCTGTGGGATGCGCTACAAAAGCCCGGATCCGTTTGGGGATCGAAAGTCGGGCCCTTTAGCGTCTTCCGGGCTGTTCGTCAGGCAGTGCGCCGCGCCCGCGGCACCGGACAGTCATCGCCGAGTCCCCGTACGGCGCGAGCCAGGGGAGCCGGGGACCCACGCAGTCCCTGGGGTGAATCGGACGCCCGCGCGCGAGCGAGGGGGTCCGTAGGAGACCTTCCTGCTCCGAACCCGTCAGCTAACCCGGTAGGCGAGAGGGAAGGAAAGGACCAGCCACTTCATGGCGTTCATGTGCGCCACCGGGAAGCACCGCAAGCCCGGTCGGGTCAAGCGCACCACCGCTCAGGCGGCCGGTGTCGCGGCCCTCACCACCACCGGCGTCATCGGCACCCTGGCGGCCACCCCGGCGCTCGCCGCGGACAACTCCGTCGAGGACACCGGTCTCACCCCGGTCATCACCGTGAGCGACAAGGTCGCCGAGCAGATCGACGCGCAGGCCGAGGCCCAGCAGGAGGCCGCGCGGCAGAAGGCGGCCGAGGAGGCCGCGGCCAAGGCGGCGGCCGAGGAGGCGAAGAAGGAGCGCGAGGCCCAGGCCCGCGCCGCGCGTGAGGCCGAGCGCAAGCGCCTGAACGCCTTCGTCGCCCCGATCGCGCACTCGTACGTCTCCACCGGCTACCGGGCCAGCAGCTCCCTGTGGTCCTCCGGCTCCCACACCGGCATCGACTTCCACGCGGCCAGCGGGACGTCCGTCCACGCGGTCGGCTCCGGCACGGTCGTCTCCACCGGCTGGGGCGGCGCGTACGGCAACCAGATCGTGATCCGGATGGCCGACGGCATGTACACCCAGTACGGCCACCTGTCGTCGATCGGCGTCACCGTGGGCCAGAAGGTCCTCCCGGCCAGCAGATCGCCCTGTCCGGCGCGACGGGCAACGTCACCGGACCGCACCTGCACTTCGAGGCCCGTACGACCCCCGAGTACGGCTCGGACGTCGACCCGATCGCCTACCTCCGCCAGCACGGCGTGAACGTCTGACGCTCCGGCGCACGACATCCCGAAGCCCCGGCTCACGAGCCGGGGCTTTCGTCGTTTTTCGCAGCGCCTGCCGCATCTGCTGTCCAAAAAATATCCCTGGATTCCGGCCTGCCGTCGGAAATTCCGGCTCATTGCAATAGAGTCACGGAACACACGTCCACGTCGACGTTTCACGGGGATTAAGGCGGAGGTCGGTCATGCGTATTCCGGCGCACTCGGTGTGCACGGCGATCCGGGACGACATCGTCGCGGGTGTCTACGAGCGCGGCAGCCGCCTCACCGAGGAAGTACTGGCCCGTCGCTACGGCGTCTCGCGCGTCCCCGTCCGTGAGGCCCTGCGCACCCTGGAGGCGGAGGGCTTCGTGGTGACCCGGCGGCACGCGGGCGCGTGCGTGGCCGAGCCGACCGAGCAGGAGGCCGCCGACCTGCTGGAGATGCGCACGCTGCTGGAGCCGCTCGGCGCCTCCCGGGCCGCCCAGCGGCGCACCGAGGCCCATCTGAAGGTGCTGCGCGGTCTGGTCCGGCTGGGCCAGGAGCGGGCCAGGCGGGGCAACAGCGAGGATCTGCGCTCGCTGGGCGGCTGGTTCCACGAGACACTGGCGCAGGCCGCCGGCAGCGCCTCGCTGACGTCGATGCTGACCCAGCTGCGGCACAAGATCGCCTGGATGTACACGGTGGAGGCACCGCCGAGCCCGGTGGACTCCTGGGCGGAGCACGGCGCGATCGTGGACGCGGTGGCCCGCGGCGACAGTGAGCGCGCGCGGGCGATCACGGCGCTGCACACCGAGCGCTCGACGGGCGCGCACCGGTTGCGGTTCACCTCGGGTGGGGACCGCTCCGAGCGTGTGAGGAACTCGCAACATGCCGTAAACATGTCGAGCCTGCGGCATTAACACGGGCGCCGTATACAAAGAGGGGATATTCAGCGGACCGGTATTTCCGCTGCCCTTTTTCCGGCGCGCCGCGAATTCACGGTCGCGTGCCTTTCGTGTGCCCGTGGTGAATTCCTCGAACCGGGTGCGAAAACGCGGAAGCCGCGCCACCCGGAAAGGGCGACGCGGCTTCCTGGCGCACCTCAGACGGTCTCGGGAAGCTCTTCCAGACCCTCGGAGACCAGCTTGGCCAGACGGTCCAGGGCGACTTCGGCGCCCTCGGCGTCGGAGGCGAGGACGATCTCCTCGCCGCCCTGGGCGCCCAGACCCAGGACAGCCAGCATGGAGGCCGCGTTGACGGGGTTGCCGTCAGCCTTGGCGATCGTCACCGGGACACCTGCGGCCGTGGCGGCCCGGACGAAGATGGAAGCGGGGCGGGCGTGGAGGCCCTCGGCCCAGCCGACGTTGACGCGGCGCTCAGCCATGTGTTGCTGCCCTTCAGTGTTCAGGGTTGTCTAGACCAGTTTCCCATATCGTGAAGCGAGTCCGGAGCGGGGTGTTCGTCCTGCTCCGGTGTGACATCGGACCGCGGCCTCGGTCCGACTTCCGTCCTCCACAGACTGCCTCGCGCCGTTGTCGGACGCGAGCCGTACTCTGGGGCCCATGCAGAGCCCGGCGGACCGGCAGGACCGGCACGAGTACCCCGCCCACTGGGAGGCGGACGTGGTGCTGCGCGACGGGGGTACCGCGCGCATCCGGCCCATCACCGTTGATGACGCCGACCGCCTGGTCAGCTTCTACGAGCAGGTCTCGGACGAGTCGAAGTACTACCGCTTCTTCGCGCCGTACCCGCGACTCTCCGCCAAGGACGTCCACCGCTTCACGCACCACGACTTTGTGGACCGGGTGGGACTCGCGGCCACCATCGGCGGCGAGTTCATCGCCACCGTACGCTATGACCGCATCGGTGCCGACGGTCTGCCCGCGTCCGCGCCCGCCGACGAGGCCGAGGTCGCCTTCCTGGTGCAGGACGCCCACCAGGGCCGCGGGGTCGCCTCGGCCCTCCTGGAGCACATCGCGGCCGTCGCTCGCGAGCGCGGCATCCGCCGCTTCGCCGCCGAGGTGCTGCCCGCCAACAGCAAGATGATCAAGGTGTTCACGGACGCCGGGTACACCCAGAAGCGCAGCTTCGAGGACGGCGTCGTACGCCTGGAGTTCGACCTCGAACCCACCGACCGCTCCCTCGCCGTGCAGCGCGCGCGGGAGCAGCGCGCCGAGGCACACTCGGTACGGCGGCTGCTGGCACCCGGCTCCGTCGCGGTCGTCGGCGTCGGCCGCGCGCCCGGCGGGGTGGGCCGCAGCGTCCTCGGCAACATCCGGGACGCCGGCCATCCCGGCCGCCTGTACGCCGTGAACAAGGCCTTCCCCGAGGACCTCAAGGAGGTCGACGGGGTGCCCGCGTACCGCTCGGTGCGGGACATCGAGGGGCCGGTGGACCTCGCCGTCGTCGCCGTACCGGCCGAGCACGTGCCCGCCGTGGTCTCCGAGTGCGGCGAGCACGGGGTGCAGGGACTGGTCGTGCTGTCCGCCGGGTACGCCGAGAGCGGGCCCGAGGGGCGCGAGCGGCAGCGGGCCCTGGTCCAGCTCGCGCGCGCGTACGGCATGCGGATCATCGGCCCGAACGCCTTCGGCGTCATCAACACCGCGCCCGACGTCCTGCTGAACGCCTCGCTCGCCCCCGAGATGCCCCGCCCGGGCCGCATCGGCCTGTTCACGCAGTCCGGGGCCATCGGCATCGCGCTGCTGTCCCGGCTGCACCGGCGCGGCGGAGGCGTCACCGGGGTCACCGGGGTGTCCACCTTCGTCTCCGCCGGGAACCGGGCCGACGTCTCCGGCAACGACGTCCTCCAGTACTGGTACGACGACCCGGAGACCGACGTCGCCCTGATGTACCTGGAGTCCCTCGGCAACCCGCGCAAGTTCACCCGCCTCGCCCGGCGCACGGCGGCGGCGAAGCCGCTGGTCGTGGTGCAGGGGGTCGGCTCCGTGCCGCAGGGGCACGCGGTACGGGCGACACGGCTGCCGCACGCGACCGTCTCCGCGCTGCTGCGGCAGGCCGGGGTGATCCGGGTCGACACGATCACCGAACTGGTCGACGCGGGGCTGCTGCTGGCCCGGCAGCCGCTGCCCGCGGGGCCGCGCGTGGCGATCCTCGGGAACTCCGAGTCGCTGGGGGTGCTAACGTACGACCGGTGTCTCGCGGAGGGGCTGCGGCCGTCGCCTCCGCTGGACCTGACGACCGGGGCGACTGCGGAGGACTTCCATCGGGCGTTGTCGCGGGCGCTGGCGGACGAGACGTGTGACGCCGTCGTCGTCACGGCGATTCCGGCGATCGGGGAGGGGTCGCCCGGGGACGCGGAGCTGGCGGAGGCGCTGCGCTCGGCTGCGGCTGCCGTTCCGGGGAAGCCGGTGCTGGTGGTGCATGTGGAGCTTGGTGGGCTTGCGGAGGCGTTGTCGGCTGCGGCGAGTACGTCACCACAGGCCCTTGCGAAGGCGCCCGGCGCTGAGGGCGGTGCCCACCCTCCCCCACTCTCGGCTTCGCTCGAGCGGGGCGACCCCCATCGCCCTGCGGAACGACTGCCCACCGCCGGAGCGGAAGCACCGGAAGCCTCCCAGAGCTGCTCCCGGCTCATCCCCGCCTACCCCGCCGCCGAGCGTGCCGTGCGGGCCCTCGCCGAAGCGGTGAAGTACGCGCAGTGGCGGCGGGAGGCCGCTGATCCGGGCAAGGTGCCGGAGTACGACGACATCGACGAGAAGGGGGCCGCCGAGCTGATCGGCGGGCTGCTGGAGCGCGGGCAGGGGCTCACGCTCGGGCAGGCGGAGACCTGCGAGCTGCTGGACCGGTACGGCATCCACGTGCGCCGGGCGCTCCCCGCGCCCGCCCCGGACGCCGCCGCCGAGGCCGCCCGCACCCTCGGCTACCCCGTGGCCCTCAAGGCCACCGCGCCGCACCTCAGACACCGGGCCGATCTGGGCGGCGTACGCCTCGACCTGGCGGACGAGGAGCAACTGCGCAGGGCCTACACCGAGTTGACCGAGCTGTTCGGGCAGCCCGAGGAGCTGCGGCCGGTGGTGCAGGGGATGGCGCCCCGGGGAGTCGACACGGTCGTCCGGGCCGTGATCGACCCGGCCGCCGGGGCCCTGCTGTCCTTCGGCCTCGCCGGGGCCGCCTCACAGCTGCTCGGGGACATGGCGCACCGGCTGATCCCGGTCACCGACCGGGAGGCGACCTCGCTGGTGCGGTCGATCCGCACCGCCCCGCTGCTGTTCGGCTGGCGCGGCTCCACGCCCGTGGACACGCCCGCGCTGGAGGAGCTGCTGCTGCGGGTCTCCCGGCTCGTGGACGATCACCCCGAGGTCGTCGCCGTCACCCTGGAGCCGGTGGTCGTAGCCAAGCACGGCGTGAGCGTCCTCGGCGCCACCCTGCGGCTCGCACCGCCCCCCGCCCGCGACGACCTCGGCCCGCGCACGCTGCCGGCCTACTGAGCGGGGGAGGGGGGACCGGATGGAGATCGCCGGACGGGAACTGCCCGAGGGCAGCTGGTGGGACTGGGAAGTGATCGTCTGGGACGGCGGGCAGCTGCGGCTGGCCGCCGGGTACGACCTCACCTACCACCGCGGCCTGGAGCTGGTCTTCGTCGCGCCCGCCTTCGTGTCCTGCCCGCTCGCCTTCCAGGACCCCGTCTTCCGCGCCCCCACGGCCGAGGAGACCGCGCGTCTCGTGCGGGCCCTGGGCGAAGCACCGCCCCTCGTCGTCGCGTTCGAAGCGGACGCCGGCGGTCGCGAACCCGTCTCCTGTCTGGTCGGCGCCGAGCGGCTGGACATCCTGCCGGGGCTCGTCACACGGCACCCGCGCGCGGGTGCGAAGGCCGCCCCCGGTGCCCGCGACTGGCCCGGACCCCCCTTGCCCACGGATTAGGATGGACGCCATGGCCAAGACCAGTACGACGAACCAGGGGCTGCGCACGGCGATCGAGCGCAGCGGCTACTACCCGGCCCTCGTTTCCGAGGCGGTGGAGGCCGCTGTGGGCGGCGAGCCCGTCCGGTCGTACCTGGTCCACCAGGAGACCACCTTCGACCAGAACGAGGTGCGCCGGCACGTGACCGTCCTGGTCCTCACCGGCAACCGCTTCATCGTCAGCCACACCGACGAGCAGGCCGCCGACAGCACCTCCCCGACGCCGTACGCCACGACGTCCACGGAGTCCGTGAAGCTCGGCCGGATCTCGTCGGTCGTGGTCAGCCGGGTGGTCGCGAACCCGGAGCAGTACACACCGGGCACGCTGCCCCGCGAGGTCGTCCTGACCATCGGCTGGGGCGCGGTCAGCCGCATCGACCTGGAGCCCGCCGCCTGCGGCGATCCCAACTGCGAGGCCGACCACGGCTACACGGGCAACTCCACGGCGGACGATCTCAGCCTGCGCGTCAGCGAGGCAGGGGACGGCCCGGAGACGGTGCGCCAGGCGCTCGCCTTCGCGCAGGCCATCTCCGAGGCGACCGCGGACGTCACACGCTAATGGCCCTGCCTTCCCCCTGGGACCACCCGGAACCGCTCGCCCTGGACACCGCCCCGCTGCCCCAGTACGGCACCGGCTCCCTCGCCGACCTCCTGCCGACCCTGGCCGCCGGCCTCGGCGTCCCCGGTACGACCGCCACGATCACGGAGCTGACCCCGGCCGACCGGGTCTGTGTCTTCCTGATAGACGGGCTCGGCTGGGAGCAGCTGAGGGCGCACCCCGACGAGGCCCCGTTCCTCACCTCCCTGCTCGGCAGCTCGCGCGGCGGCACCGGACGCCCGCTCACCGCCGGCTACCCGGCGACCACCGCGACCTCCCTGGCCTCCGTCGGCACCGGCCTGCCCCCGGGCGCCCACGGCCTGCCCGGCTACACCGTCCGCAACCCGGCCACCGGCGAGCTGATGAACCAGCTCCGCTGGCAGCCGTACACCGACCCGCGCCCCTGGCAGCCGTACCCCACGGTCTTCCAGCTGGCCCACGAGGCCGGCGTGCACTCCGCCCAGGTGTCCTCGCCCGCCTTCGAGCACACCCCGCTGACCAAGATCGCGCTCAGCGGCGGCCGCTTCCACGGACGGCTGACCGGCGAGGACCGCATGGACCTCGCCGCCGAGCAACTGGCCGCCGGCGACCGCTCCCTGGTGTACACGTACTACGCCGAGCTGGACGGCGCCGGACACCGCTACGGGGTCGCCTCCGACACCTGGCGCGGACAGCTCATGTACGTCGACCGGCTCGCCCAGCGCCTCGCCGAGCAGCTGCCCCCGCGCAGCGCCCTGTACGTCACCGCCGACCACGGCATGGTCGACGTCCCCTTCGACGAGCAGCACCGCATCGACTTCGACGAGGACTGGGAGCTGCGCGCCGGAGTCGCCCTGCTCGGCGGGGAGGGGCGGGCGCGGCACGTCTACGCGGTGCCGGGCGCCGAGAACGACGTGCTGACCGTGTGGCGCGAGGTGCTCGGCGAGCAGTTCTGGGTGGCCTCGCGGGACGAGGCGATCGCGGCGGGCTGGTTCGGGCCGCAGGTGGACGACCGGGTGTACGCGCGCCTCGGGGACGTGGTCGCGGCGGCGCACGACGACGTGCTGATCATCGCCTCTGAGCGGGAGCCCAAGGAGTCGGCGCTGGTCGGCAACCACGGCTCGATGACCCCTGCCGAGCAGCTGGTCCCGCTGCTCGAAGTACGCTCCTGACACCTCCCTGCCCCGCCTCTTGCCGAAAGGTGCTCAACTCCTCATGCCCGAGCTGGTGTTCTTCTCCGGAACGATGGACTGCGGGAAGTCGACGCTGGCTCTGCAGATCGAGCACAACCGCTCCGCGCGCGGCCTCGTCGGCATGATCTTCACCCGGGACGACCGGGCGGGCGAGGGCAAGCTCTCCTCCCGGCTGGGCCTGGTCACCGACGCGGTGGAGGTCGAGGACGGCCAGGACCTGTACGCCTACCTCGTCGAGCACCTCTCGCAGGGCGGCCGCGCGGACTATGTGATCGCGGACGAGGCGCAGTTCCTCGCGCCCGAGCAGATCGACCAGCTCGCGCGTGTGGTGGACGACCTCGGCATGGACGTCTTCGCCTTCGGGATCACCACCGACTTCCGCTCCAAGCTCTTTCCGGGCTCCCAGCGGCTGGTGGAGCTGGCCGACCGCATAGAGGTGCTGCAGGTCGAGGCGCTGTGCTGGTGCGGCGCCCGCGCCACGCACAACGCCCGCACGATAGGCGGCGAGATGGTCGTGGAAGGCGCGCAGGTGGTCGTCGGCGACGTCAACCAGTCCGCGGGCGAGGTCGGCTACGAGGTGCTGTGCCGCCGTCACCACCGGCGCCGGATGACCGCCGCGTCGGCCCGCGCGGCGGCCCTGTCCCCGGACGTCCTGCCGGTGTCCGCGGTCTGAGGTCACCGCACACGGCTCAGCGCGGGCCCTGGACCACCGAGAAGATCGCTCCCTCCGGATCCGCCACCGTGGCGACCCGCCCGTGCTCGCTGTCGTGGGCCGGCCTGACCACCCGACCGCCCAGTTCGGTGACCTGCCGCAGCGTCTCGTCGGCGTCCGCCACCTCGAAGTACGTCAGCCAGTGCGGTCCCCGGTCCCGGGGCAGACCGTGCCCGATGCCGTGGATGCCGGCCACCGGGCGGCCCCCGATGTGCAGGGTCACGTAGTCGAAGTCGGCGGACACCACCGGCTCCTCCGCGTACCCGAACACGGTCTCGTAGAACTTGGTGACGCTCTCCGTCTCGAAGGTGAGCAGCTCGTTCCAGGCGGGGGTGCCGGGGACGCCGCTGAGCGCCGTGCCGAGGAGGGCGGACGCCTGCCAGATCCCGAACACCGCCCCGGCGGGGTCGGACGCGATGGCCATCCGCCCGGCCTCGGCCGCGTCCAGCGGTCCGACGGCCACCGTGCCGCCGCACAGCCGCACCATTTCGGCCGTGTGGTCCACGTCGTCCGAGGCGAGGTACGGCGTCCAGGCGACCGGCAGCCGGCGGTCCGGCGGCAGCTGGCCGATGCCCGCCACCTCGTGCCCGTCCAGCAGCGCCCGCACATAGGGGCCGAGCTGCTGCGGGCCCGGCCGGAACTCCCAGCCGAACAGCTCCCCGTAGAACTCCTCGGTCGTGGCCAGCCCGTGCACCATCAGGCTCACCCAGCAGGGCGTGCCCGGCGTGCGCCGCGCGTGCGGACCGGCCGACTCCCGTGCCTCGGTCATCGATCACTCTCTCCTCGGCCCCTCGCGGTGGCCGTGTCGCTTCCGCTCCCCGGAAGGGGGTGTGCCGCTGGCGCGCGCACGCCCATGCCTGGTACCCGCATCCTCCGGCGTGCCGCGTGCCGTGCGCGCCGACGCCCGGGCGGTACGTCTGGGAGGATGTCCGATCTGCCGTCTTAGGACGCTTCCTGACGATGGCCGACGGGTGTCCGTCAGCTGTACAGCGTGTGCCCGATCCCGTACGCCTCGTGATCGGACCTGTCCGGCGGGAGAGTAGCCGGACCTGGACGCCGCGGCCACCCCTGACGTAAGGATGGACGCCATGACAGCCATCATCACCGCAACCGAACTCGCCGCCGACCTGACCGGAGAGCGCCCGCCCGTCCTGCTGGACGTCCGCTGGCAGCTGACCGTGGCGAAGGCGGCGGGCGCCCCGGCCTTCGACGGCCGGGCCGAGTACGCGGCCGGGCACCTGCCCGGCGCGGTCTTCGTCGACCTGGACCGGGAGCTGGCCTCGGCCCCCGGATCACACGGTCGCCATCCGCTGCCCGACCTCGCGGAGTTCGGCGCGGCCATGCGCCGCGCGGGCGTGTCGGCAGGCCGGCCGGTCGTCGTCTATGACGGCGGACAGGGCTGGGCGGCCGCGCGCGCGTGGTGGCTGCTGCGCTGGACGGGTCACCCGGACGTGCGGGTCCTCGACGGCGGGTTGCCGGCCTGGCAGGGCCCGCTGTCGACGGACGTACCCGCCCCGGCGGAGGGCGACTTCGCACCGGCGCCGGACGCGGCCGGGCTGCTCGACGCGGACGGGGCCGCCGCCCTGGCCCGCTCGGGCGTGCTGCTCGACGCCCGCGCGGGGGAGCGGTACCGCGGTGAGGTGGAGCCGATCGACCGGGTCGGCGGGCACATCCCCGGTGCGGTGTCGGCGCCGACGAACGAGAACGTGGGCCCGGACGGCCGCTTCCTGCCCGCGGCGGACCTGCGGGACCGCTTCAAGGCCCTGGGCGTGTCCGAGGAGGCGCCGGTGGGCGCCTACTGCGGCTCGGGCGTCTCGGGCGCGCACGAGGTGCTGGCACTCGCGGTCGCGGGCATCCCGGCGGCGCTGTACGTCGGCTCCTGGTCGGAGTGGTCCTCGGACCCGTCCCGTCCGGTCGCGGTGGGGCCGGACCCGCAGTAGGCAGCGCGAAAAGTGGGGGCACGCGCGCGTGCCCCCACTTCATACGGCCGTACGGCCGGTTTACTCCTGCTTCTTGCGCCGGGTCCCGAACACGATCTCGTCCCAGCTCGGGACCGCTGCGCGGCGGCCGGGGCGGACGCCGTCGGCCTCGGCCTGGCGGTCGGTCGCGCCAGTGAGCCGGTCGCGGTGGCTGCCCACCGAGCGCGGCATGAGGACGTCCGCGTAGGCGGAGCCGGCCGAGGCGGCGGGCGCCGGGGGCTCCTCCGCCGCGGGCTCCTCGGGTGGCTCCTCCGGGGACTCCGTGAGCCGTTCCGGGACCACCAGGTCGCCCCGGAAGCTCGGCACCGCCTCCAACAGGCTGGTGAGCGAGTCGCGTTCGCCCGTGCTCTCCTCGGCGGGCTCGGACGACTGCGCCGGCAGGCTCGGCCGCTCCCGGTCCCCGCGGTCGAGGGCGCGGTCCATCGAACGCTCGCGCGGCAGCCGGGCGATGCGCGGGACGAACGGGAAACTCGGTTCCGGTACGGCGAGGTCGTCGGACTCGCCGATCAGCGAGCGCGCCTCGTCGTCCACGGCCTGGACGAGCCGCCGGGGCGGGTCGTAGGTCCAGCTCGCCGAGTGCGGTTCGCCCGCTACCAGGTAGACGAGAAGGACCTCCCAGGTGCCGTCGTCGCGGCGCCAGGAGTCCCACTGCACGGTGTCCTTCTCGGCACCGCGCAGCAGCAGCCGCTCCTGGACGGCCTCGCCGAGCAGCGGACCGGAGTTCTCGCCGGGGCGCCGGACCGGGGTCTTGCGGGCCCGCTCGGCCATGAAGGCGCGCTCGGCCAGCACCGGACCCTCGAAGCGCCGCACCCGGTCGACGGGGATGCCGGCGAGCTGTGCCACCTCTTCCGCGGTGGCACCCGCACGTATACGGGCCTGGATGTCTCGGGGGCGGAGATGGCTCTCCACCTCGATCTCGATCTGGCCGAGGCGGGGCCGGTCGCCCCGCACGGCGGCGCGCAGGCGTTCGTCGATCGGAAGCGTGTACTCCGTAGAGTCGGCAGCCTTGAGCACCAGCCGTGTGCCGTCATTCGAGACGGCCACGACACGCAGTTCGGGCATGGGGACCTCCCGGGTGGTGCCTGCCGACGTCACGTGCGTCGCTGCTTCCGCTAGTCGAGTGTGGCCTGCCCGGGTGCAGCCTGCCACAACCTTGCCGAGTTGCCCGGCGTGTCGGGCATGGGCCCTGGGTCGCCGTTATGGCACGGTTACCTATTCGCAACGCTAAGTGACGAACTTCATCACCCTGTGCAACTAGCCCCCTCCCAGCGGTCCTGCGAGGCCGCGGACACCCTGGTGGGAAACCGGACCCAGGGCTCGCAACAGTACTCCATTTGGACCATGTGCGTGGATGGGCGCGCCGCCCAACTTCTCGCAAGGGATGCGACTTGGCCGTGCGCGACCGGGTTTGGCGATCACGAACGTGGCGAACTTCACGCAATCCCCAGAAACGGAACTAATGGTTTCGTCCGTGCGTCCCTTTCCCGTACAGCCGTGCGCACCGGCGGCGGCCGTGGCCGCCGAACCGGCTTCGTACTTGGGAGTGCCTACGCCCCCAGAACCCTCCGCAAGTAGTCGTTCTGGAACAGGCGTTCCGGGTCGAGGCGGTCCCGCAGCGCCGTGAACTCGCCGAAGCGCGGGTACGCCTCGGCGAAGTACTCCGCGTCCCGTGTGTGCACCTTGCCCCAGTGCGGCCGGCCCTCGTGCGCCGTGAAGATGCGCTCGGCGGCGGTGAAGTAGGCCTGGTACGGCGTGCCCCGGAACATGTGGACGGCGATGTACGCGCTGTCCCGGCCGGAGGCGGTGGACAGGGTGATGTCGTCGGCCGGGGCGGTGCGCACCTCGACCGGGAAGCTGATGCGCAGACCGGAGCGGTCGACCATGGCCTTCAGTTCGCGCAGCGTCTCGGTCAGGGCCGCGCGCGGGACGGCGTACTCCATCTCCACGAAGCGCACCCGGCGCGGCGAGGTGAAGACCTTGTAGGGGATGTCGGTGTACGTCCGCGCGGACAGGGCCTTGCTGGAGATCCGGGCGATCCCCGGGATGGTCGCGGGCGCGGCGCGTCCGACCCACTGGGCCACCTGGAAGACGCCGTTGGAGAGGAACTCGTCCTCGAACCACCCGGCCAGCTGCCCCACCGGCTGCTCGGGGCCCGCGCTGCGGTTGTTGCGCTTGGTGTTGGTGTTGCCGGTGTGCGGGAACCAGTAGAACTCGAAGTGCTCGTTCTCGGCCCACAGTTGGTCGAACTCGGCCAGCACCCGCTCGAAGGGCATCGGCTCCTCGCGCGCGGTGAGCAGGAAGAGCGGCTCCACGGCGAAGGTGATCGCGGTGACGATGCCGAGTGCGCCAAGGCCTATTCGGGCGGCCGCGAAGACCTCCGGGTTCTCCTTCTCGGAGCAGCTGAGCACCGAGCCGTCCGCAGTGACGAGTTCGAGTGCCTTGATCTGGGCGGCGATCGAGGCCGACTCCCGGCCGGTGCCGTGGGTGCCGGTGCTGGTCGCCCCGGAGACGGTCTGCTCCATGATGTCGCCCATGTTCGTGAGCGAGAGGCCCTCGCGCGCGAGGGCCGCATTGAGTCTCTTGAGTGGAGTGCCCGCCTCGACCGTGACGGTCATGGCATCCCGGTCGATGTTGCGGATGCCGGTCAACAGTTGAGGGCGGATCAACACACCGTCGGTGGCGGCGATGGAGGTGAAGGAGTGCCCGGTGCCGACCGCCTTCACCTTCAGGCCGTCCTCCGCGGCCTTGCGCACGGCCGCGGCCAGTTCGTCCACCGAGGCCGGCTCGACCTGCCGGGCGGGGCGGGCGGCGACATTGCCGCCCCAGTTACGCCAGGTGCCGTTCTTCGCGCTCGCTGTGGTGCTCAACGGTGCCTCCCCGACCCGCGGCCGGCCTGCGGAGCCGGCGGTACCCGAGGAAACCGACCGCGACCGCGACGGCTCCGGACACGGCCGGAACCCCGTACCCGGCACGCGCGCCGGCTGCGTCGATCACCCAGCCGGCCACGGAGGAGCCGAGCGCGACGCCGACCGCGAGGCCGGTGCTCACCCAGGTCATGCCTTCGGTGAGCTTCGCGCGAGGTACGTGCTCTTCGATGAGGGACATCGTCGTGATCATCGTCGGTGCGATGGACAGCCCCGCAACGAACAGCGCAGCGGCCAGAAGCGGCAAGTTTCCGACCAGTAGGAGGGGGATCATACTCACGGCCATCGCCCCCACGCCCAGCAACCAGCGACGTTCCGGCGCTCCCGAGAACCGCAGCAGTCCGAAGACGGCGCCCGCGACGCAGGAACCGGCCGCGTACAGCGCCAGCACCACACTCGCCGCCGCCTTGTGGCCGCGCTCGTCGGCGAAGGCGACGGTGACCACGTCGACCGACCCGAAGATCGTCCCCGTCGCCGCGAAGGTCGCCACCAGGACCTGGAGCCCGGCCGAGCGCAGCGCGCTGCCGCCGCCGTGCCGCTCACGCGGGTGCGGCTCCGGCTCGGTGGCGCGCTGGGCGGTCAGCCAGAAGACGCCGACGGCCAGGAAGCAGGCCGCCAGCAGGGGGCCCGCCTCCGGGAACCAGGCCGTGGACAGGCCGATGGAGATGATCGGCCCGAAGATGAAGCACACCTCGTCCACCACCGACTCGAACGAGTACGCGGTGTGCAGCTTCGGCGTGCCCCGGTACAGGGCCGCCCAGCGGGCCCGGATCATCGCGCCCAGGCTCGGCACCGTGCCGATGCCGGCCGCGCAGACGAACAGCGTCCAGTCCGGCCACTTGAGATGTGCGGCGAGCAGCAGGCCGGCGGCCGCCAGGAGCGTGACCAGGGTCGCGGGGCGCAGCACCCGGCGCTGGCCGTGCCGGTCCACCAGCCGGGATATCTGCGGCCCGACCGCGGCGGCGGACAGGGCGATGGTGGCCGACAGCGCGCCCGCGAGGCCGTAGCGCCCGGTGAGCTGGGAGATCATGGTGACCACGCCGATGCCCATCATCGACAGTGGCATCCGGCCGAGGAAGCCCGCGGCGGAGAAGCTCTTGGTGCCGGGCTCGGCGAACAGGGCGCGGTAGGGGCTGGGCACGTGGTCTCCGGGGCGGTCGGTAAGGCGCGAATGCGGCTGATACAGATTACGAGTTAGGTGACCCTAATTGCACCAGGAATCACAGCCGGAAATAACGGACTAAACCGTCTGGAACTCGACTCTTCACCCTGCTGTTGCCCGGCTGTCAGAGCCGGGTGGCAGGATCGAGTCATGCCAGACGCGCTCGATGCCACCCCCTACGACGCCCTGCTCCTGCTCTCGTTCGGCGGCCCCGAAGGCCCCGACGACGTGGTCCCGTTCCTGGAGAACGTCACGCGTGGGCGTGGCATCCCCAAGGAACGCCTCAAGGAAGTCGGGCAGCACTACTTCCTGTTCGGCGGGGTCAGCCCGATCAACGACCAGAACCGCGCCCTGCTGGACGCCCTGCGCAAGGACTTCGCCGAGCACGCCCTGGACCTGCCGGTCTACTGGGGCAACCGCAACTGGGCGCCGTATCTGACGGACACCCTGCGGGAGATGGTCGCCGACGGCCGGCGCCGCATCCTGGTGCTCGCCACCAGCGCCTACGCCTCCTACTCCGGCTGCCGCCAGTACCGCGAGAACCTCGCCGACGCGCTGGCGGCCCTGGAGGCCGAGGGCCTCGAACTGCCGAAGATCGACAAGCTGCGGCACTACTTCAACCACCCCGGCTTCGTCGAGCCCATGGTCGACGGGGTGCTGCGCTCCCTGGTCGACCTCCCCGAGGACGTCCGCGACGGCGCCCACATCGCCTTCACCACCCACTCCATCCCGACCGCCGCGGCCGACACCTCCGGCCCCGTCGAGGCCCACGGCGAGGGCGGCGCGTACGTCGAGCAGCACCTGGACGTGGCCCAGCTGATCGCCGACGCGGTCCGCGAGCGCACCGGCGTCGACCACCCCTGGCGGCTCGTCTACCAGTCCCGCTCCGGCGCCCCGCACATCCCCTGGCTGGAGCCGGACATCTGCGACCACCTCGAGGAGCGGCACGCCGCCGGCGCCCCGGCCGTCGTCATGGCGCCCATCGGCTTCGTCTCGGACCACATGGAGGTCCTCTACGACCTCGACACCGAGGCCACGGCCAAGGCCGAGGAGCTGGGCCTGCCGGTGCGCCGCTCGGCCACCGTGGGCGCCGACCCGAGGTTCGCCGCGGCGATCCGCGACCTGATCCTGGAGCGGGCCGCAGTGGAGCTCGGACAGGAGGTCACCCCCTGCGCCCTGGGCGCGCTCGGCGCGAGCCACAACCTCTGCCCGATCGGCTGCTGCCCGTCCCGCGCCCCCCGCCCGGCCGCCGCGGGCGCCGATAGCCCTTACGCGTAAGGAGACCCGTGACCGACCCCCTGCACAGGGAACTGCTCGACCTGGCCCAGGAGGCCGCCCGCCGCGCCGGCGAGCTGCTGCGGGACGGCCGCCCCGCCGATCTGGCGGTGGCCAGGACCAAGTCGAGCCCGATCGACGTCGTCACCGAGATGGACATCGCCGCGGAGAAGCTGATCACCGATCTGATCTCCGGCCGGCGCCCGGGTGACGGCTTCCTCGGCGAGGAGGGCGCCGACACCGAGGGCACGAGCGGCATCCGCTGGGTGATCGACCCGCTCGACGGCACCGTCAACTACCTGTACGGGCTGCCGACCTGGGCCGTGTCCATCGCGGCCGAGCAGGACGGCGAGACCGTCGTCGGGGTCGTCGCGGCGCCGATGCGCGGCGAGACGTACCAGGCGGTACGCGGCGGCGGTGCCTGGGCCACGGGCGCGTGGGAGGGCGAGCGGGCGCTGTCCTGCCGCCCCGCGCCCCCGCTGGACCAGGCGCTGGTCTCCACGGGCTTCAACTACGTCGCCGAGGTCCGCGCCCACCAGGCCGAGGTGGCCGGCCGGCTCATCCCGCTGCTGCGGGACATCCGGCGCAGCGGGTCGGCCGCGGTCGACCTGTGCGACGTGGCCTGCGGCCGGCTGGACGGGTACTACGAGCGGGGACTCAACGCCTGGGACTTCGCCGCCGGGGACCTGATCGCGCGGGAGGCGGGCGCCCTGACCGGTGGACGGCCGGGAGAGGGCCCGGCACGCGATCTGACGATCGCCGGTACCCCCGGGGTCTTCGAGCCGCTCCAGCGGCTGCTGGAGGACTTCGGGGCGTGGCACGACTAGGTCCTACGTAGGGCGGACATGGACGGAACCCCCGGCGCTGGATTCGCCGGGGGTTCCGCTGTCGTGCTTCGGGCCGATCAGACGCGTGACGCGCTGACCTCCACACCGTGTTCGGCGGCCAGGCGGCGCAGGTCGTCGAGCTCTCCCTGCTCCACCTCGGCGAGGAAGTCGTCGCCCTCGTCACGAGCCCGCGACAGGTCGGACTCGGTCGCCTTTATGCGCTGCAGAAGTCCTGCGGTGAATGCGTCCATGCTGCGCCCCCTCGTCCTGGGTCGTGGGTCGGTGGCACGGGGGTGTGCCGTTCGGAAGGGGCGATCACGTCTCTCGCGGGTGCCCAGCGCTGCCCTGCTGGGCGGCGACGGTGCCGGACACCCACGCCCGCTCTGCGGAAGCGGATCGCGACGTACCGCATGGTGTTGCGGCACATGCAGAGCGTGATCGCGGGGTGTAAAGCCGTCCTCCCCCCGCGCCCTTCCGTGGAAACCTCAACCGCCCGAGAAAATCCCGCATTCCCGCCCCAGGAGGCGGATCTCTGCGGCCGGGACCCCGCCTTACAGCCGACTTATGGCCGAAAAGGGCAGGATGGAGGTCACATCCCACGGACACCCCTGCCCGCGCGCGCTCACGGAGCGCTACGCGGGTGGACACAGGAAGGACAAGCGACGTGCGCGTACTCGTCGTCGAGGACGAGCAGCTGCTCGCCGATGCGGTGGCCACCGGACTGCGCCGGGAGGCCATGGCCGTCGACGTCGTGTACGACGGTGCGGCCGCCCTGGAGCGCATCGGCGTCAACGACTACGACGTGGTCGTCCTCGACCGCGACCTCCCGCTCGTGCACGGCGACGACGTCTGCCGCAGGATCGTGGAGCTGGGCATGCCCACGCGCGTACTCATGCTCACCGCCTCCGGTGATGTCAGCGACCGCGTCGAGGGCCTGGAGATCGGCGCCGACGACTATCTCCCCAAGCCGTTCGCGTTCAGTGAGCTGATCGCGCGCGTGCGTGCCCTCGGACGCCGTACGAGCGTGCCCCTGCCCCCGGTCCTGGAGCGCGCCGGCATCAAGCTCGACCCCAACCGCCGCGAGGTCTTCCGCGACGGCAAGGAGGTCCAGCTCGCGCCCAAGGAGTTCGCGGTGCTGGAGGTGCTGATGCGCAGCGAGGGCGCGGTCGTCTCGGCCGAGCAGCTGCTGGAGAAGGCCTGGGACGAGAACACCGACCCGTTCACCAACGTGGTGCGCGTGACGGTCATGACGCTGCGCCGCAAGCTCGGCGAGCCGCCCGTGATCGTCACCGTGCCCGGCTCCGGCTACCGGATCTGATCCGCCGTGGCCACGACACCCGCGCCGCCCCAGGCGCCCCCGAAACCCACCTGGGACCCCCGGCGGCCGCAGCCCCCCTTCCCGTGGCTGCGCCCGACCATCCGGATACGGCTCACGCTGCTGTACGGCGGCATGTTCCTGATCGCCGGCATCCTGCTGCTGTCGATCATCTATCTGCTGGCCGCGCAGGCGATCAACACGGGCAACCAGCCGCTGTTCAAGATCGTCGGCTTCAACAGCCTGAACGTCGCCAGCCCCAGCTGCCACGCGATCACCAACGGCCTGTCGCTGCAGGCCTTCAACGACGCGGTCCGCGAGTGCATGGACAGCCAGCGCCAGGCGGCCCTGGACGACCTGCTCAGCCGCTCGCTGCTGGCCCTGCTGGGCCTCGCCGTGATCGCCTTCGCCTTCGGCTACGCGATGGCGGGCCGCGTGCTGTCCCCGCTCGGCCGGATCACCCGCACCGCCCGTCAGGTGGCCGGTTCCGACCTGTCCCGCCGGATCGAGCTGGACGGCCCGGACGACGAGCTGAAGGAGCTGGCCGACACCTTCGACGACATGCTGGAGCGCCTCCAGCGGGCCTTCACCGCCCAGCAGCGCTTCGTCGGCAACGCCTCCCACGAGCTGCGCACACCGCTCGCGATCAACCGCACGCTCCTGGAAGTGCACCTGTCCGATCCGAACGCCCCGGTGGAGCTGCAGCAGCTCGGCAAGACGCTGCTGGCCACCAACGAGCGCAGCGAGCAGCTGGTGGAGGGCCTGCTGCTGCTCGCACGCAGCGACAACCAGATCGTCGAGCGCAAACCGGTCGACCTGGCCGAGGTGGCCAGCCAGGCCATCGACCAGGTGCACGCCGAGGCGGAGGCCAAGGGCGTCAAGATCCGCGGCGAGCGCAGACCAGCCGTGGTGCAGGGCAACGGTGTGCTGCTGGAGCGGATCGCGCTGAACCTCGTACAGAACGCCGTGCGCTACAACATGGCCGAGAACGGCTGGGTCGAGGTCACCACGGAGGTGGAGCACGGGCAGGCGGTGCTGACCGTCTCGAACACCGGGCCGGTCGTGCCGGCGTACGAGGTCGACAACCTCTTCGAGCCCTTCAGACGGCTCCGTACGGAGCGCACGGGCAGTGACAAGGGTGTGGGCCTCGGCCTGTCCATCGTCCGGTCAGTGGCCCGCGCGCACGGCGGCCACATCGTGGCACAGCCCCGCGAGGGCGGCGGTCTGGTGATGCGCGTCACCATGCCGCTGTGACGAAGATCCGACACACGCGGAGGATGTTCGCTTTGCGCGGAATTTTCCGGGCGCTCGAACGGGTTTACCCTGTGTGATCGATCACATGGGCGGATTTCCGGCCATGTACTCTCTGTGATCATGACAGGAGTCGTAAAGCCGGGAAAATCCTGGTTTTCAGGGCACTTGATCACGGGAAGTACACGGTGAGGCGCCTTTGAGGTGCGGCATTCGAACCGTGTACGGTCCTCACCGCCATCCAAGCCGATCACTCTCGAGGGATCGGATTGGGTGTCGATTGAGTAACAGACCTTGATGTGAGGCAAAATCTCCGCCTCAGGTCGGGCACAAGTCCGGCCTCTCACGCGTTACGTGCGCTGGAGACACCGCAGACACCCAGAGGGGGAGAGCGACATGGCAACCGATTACGACACACCACGTAAGACCGACGACGACGTCGATTCCGACAGCCTCGAAGAGCTGAAGGCCCGCCGGAACGACAAGACCACCTCCGCGGTGGACGTCGACGAGTTCGAGGCCGCAGAGGGCCTCGAGCTGCCGGGCGCCGACCTCTCGAACGAGGAGCTGGCCGTCCGTGTGCTGCCCAAGCAGCAGGACGAGTTCACCTGCATGAGCTGCTTCCTGGTGCACCACCGCAGCCAGCTGGCCCGGGAGAAGAACGGTCAGCCGATCTGCCGCGACTGCGACTGAGGACGGGTCGGCCGTGACTGGCTCGACCCCTCCACGGAAGCGCCGCTTCCCCCTGCCGGGAGCGGACAAGGGGCCGCACGACGGCCCGCACGGCGCGCGTGACGGCGAGCGGGGCTCACCCGACGTGGGAGCCTCGCTCGAACCGGCGTCGGGCCCAGAAGGCCTGCCGACGCCGGTGCGGCGGCCCGCGCCCGTCGCCAGGCGACGGGCCGCGGTGATCCGTGACAGGGCCCGGGATCTGGCCCGGGAAGGCGCCCGTATGGGCGGCAGCCGCGCGCGGGCGGGGCTGGCGTACCTCACGGACCGGATCATCGAGATCGCCCCGCGTATCCCCGTACGCGACCTCGCGACCCTGCGCAGGCAGTTCCCGGGTCTCGGACCCGAGGAGATCGCCGACAAGCTCGTGGCGGGCGCGGCCGGCGCGACCTCGACGGTCGGGGCCGGGATCGGGGCGGCGGCGATGCTGCCGGTGCCGCCTGCCATGCCGACCGAGCTGGCCGCGGAGATCACCGGGGTCGCGGCGATCGAGCTGAAGCTGATCGCCGAGCTGCACGAGGTGTACGGCCTGCGACCGCCGGGGAACCTGATGGCCCGCAGTACCGCGTATCTGTCCTCCTGGTCAGGAGAGCGCGGGATCGACGTGATGAAGCCGTCGACGATCAACTCGGCCCTCGGGGGCCAGATGAAACGCGAGCTGCGTCAGCAGATCATGAAGCGCATGGTCCGGGACCTGCCCAACCTCATGCCGTTCATGGTGGGCGCGGCGGTGGGGGCGGTCATGAACCGCCGGGACACCAGAAAGCTCGCCGCGCGGATCCGGTCGGACCTGCGGAAGATCCAGGTGCCGTGGGACGCGCTGCCGGAGCTGCCGCCGCTGGAGAAGCCCGCGAAGCCCCTGAAACTGGCCGAGCCTCCCGAGGAGTGGGGGGACTGACGTCCCCGCACCTGGTTATGCCTGCTGGTCCTTGGCCTGGTCCTTGGCCTGGTGCTTCGCTGCCTCGATGGCCGCCGCCAGCCGTTCCGGCTCGCGCGTCGACAGGTACAGGTACGGCGTCGGGTCCTCCGGGTCCGTGACCTGCACCCGCAGGGCCCTGGGGATGTAGGCGCGCAGCAGCAGGAACGCGCGGGTGTCGGCCTTGTACGTGCGCCAGGCGCGGGCCTCCTCCGGGTCCAGGATCTCCGCGTCGCCGAGCGCCGAGACCGGGATCTTCGCCTCGCCCGCGATCAGGGAACCGCCCACGACGCGGATGCGCAGGGAGCCGTAGGCGCTGGCCACCACCGCGGCCGCGGCCGTACCGCCGACCAGGCCGCCGAGCAGCGGCAGGGTGCCGAACGGGAGCAGGATCAGGGCGAACGAGACGCCCACGAGGAAGCTGATCAGCCACCACGAGCGGGGGGCGGTGAGGCGTTCTTCGTAGGGGGTGGCGGAGAGCTGCATGGGGCCAAGCTTGGCACGGTATCCGGATATCGCCGGAGTCGGGGCAGTCAGCGCGAAGCGCTGTCGGGTAGGGCGGTGGTGGGTGACGGGCGGGCGGGTAAGGTCTGCGGCTGTGAGTGGTAGTTCCGCAGCTCTTCAGCCCCCCGCCGACGCGGTGAAACCGGTACGGCACCCCGACGCTCCCGCACCCGGCGAGCTTCTCGGTGCCCACTACGAACACTGTTTCGGTTGCGGTCCCGCGCAGCCGCACGGTCTGCACCTGGAGGCGCGCGCCGGTGCGGGTGTCTCGCTGACCGCCGAGTTCACCGTCCAGGCCGCCCACCAGGGCGCCCCGGGCCTCGCGCACGGCGGAGTGCTGGCCAGCGCCCTCGACGAGACCCTCGGCTCGCTGAACTGGCTGCTGCGGACGATCGCCGTCACCGGCCGGCTGGAGACCGACTTCGTGCGGCCGGTCCCGGTGGGCACCGCGCTGCACCTGGAGGCGGAGGTCACCGCCGTGGCCGGGCGGAAGATCTACTCCACCGCCACCGGCCGGATCGGCGGCCCAGAGGGGCCCGTCGCCGTCCGCGCGGACGCCCTCTTCATCGAGGTGAAGGTCGACCACTTCATCGACCACGGCCGCGAGGAGGAGATCCAGGCCGCCATGAGCGACCCGGACCAGATCCGCCGGGCCCGCGCCTTCGAGGTGAACCCGTGACCTTCGAGCACTCCCTCGCCCCGCTGCGCCGCGACCCCCTGAACGTGCTGATCCGCCGCGTCGACCCGGACGTACCGCTTCCGGCGTACGAACACCCCGGGGACGCCGGAGCCGATCTGCGCACCACCGAGGCCTGCGAACTGAAGCCCGGTGAGCGGGCCGTGCTGCCCACGGGTGTGTCGATCGCCCTCCCGGAGGGGTACGCGGCCTTCGTGCACCCGCGTTCGGGCCTCGCCGCACGCTGCGGTGTCGCCCTCGTGAATGCCCCGGGGACGGTTGATGCCGGGTACCGTGGGGAGATCAAGGTGATCGTGGTGAATCTCGACCCGCGCGAGGCCGTGCGGTTCGAGCGCTTCGACCGGATTGCCCAACTGGTCGTCCAGCAGGTCGAGAAGGTCCGCTTCCAGGAGGTGGCGGAACTTCCCGGCTCGGCGCGGGCCGAAGGGGGCTTCGGGTCCACCGGTGGCCACGCCTCGGTGGGCGGCGAGAGCGGCACAAGCGGTCCGGCCGCCGTGAGCGGCGGGACGGGTGGGAATCGATACGCTTCGGTCGTATCCGACCGGGAAGGACAGTGACGTGTTCGGACGTCGCAAGAAGAAGGGTGCCGCCGAGGACGCGGCCGGCGAGGCCGAGCAGGTCGTCGACAGCGTCGACACCGAGGCGGACGAGAAAGAGGCCGAGCGCGAGCGCGTTCGGCTGGAGCCCGAGCCCCGGCCCGACGGGCCGTGGGACAGCACCGAGGTGCGCGAGCCGGGCGAGGGCCGCGTGGACCTCGGCGGTCTTCTGGTGCCGGGCGTCGACGGCATGGAACTGCGGGTCGAGGTCGCCGGTGACGCGATCGTCGCGGCGACCGTCGTGCTGCGCGACAGCGCCATTCAGCTGCAGGGCTTCGCCGCGCCCAAGCGAGAGGGCATCTGGGGCGAGGTCCGCGAGGAGATCGCGGGCGGCATCACGCAGCAGGGCGGCATCGTCGACGAGGTCGAGGGTCCGCTGGGCTGGGAGCTGCGCGCCCAGGTGCCGGTGCAGCTGCCGGACGGCACCGGTGGCTTCCAGGTCGTGCGGTTCGTCGGCGTCGACGGCCCGCGCTGGTTCCTGCGCGGTGTGATCTCCGGCCAGGCCGCCGTGCAGCCGCAGGCCGCCGGCCTGCTGGAGCAGATCTTCCGGGACACCGTCGTGGTCCGCGGTGAGGGCCCGATGGCGCCCCGCGACCCGATCGTCCTCAAGCTGCCGAACGACGCTCAGATGGTTCCCGAGGGCGTCCAGCAGGAGGAGGGCTCGCGCTTCTCCGGTGGCATGGGCCAGCTGCAGCGCGGACCGGAGATCACCGAGGTTCGCTGACAACGCGACGACGAAGGGCCGTACCTCACGGGGTGCGGCCCTTTCGCATGCGCGCATGCGGGACCCCTTGACGGCGGATTGGTCTGTACCTACGGTCTCGGCTCAACGCCTGCGTTCACAAAGGCGCTCCACGTTCGCATACAAGAACGGAGTCGCTATGCGCCGTACTGGCCTGCTCGCCGCCCTGGCCGCCCTGCTGCTGGGCGCCCTCACGGCACCCGCCGCCCACTCCGCCCCCACCGCCTTCGTCCACCCCGGAGTCACCGTCTCCCAGGGCCAGCTGGACTTCGCCCGCGGCAAGGTGCTGGCCGGCGCCCAGCCCTGGAAGGGCGCCTACGACCAGATGATGGCGAGCCCGTACGCCGACCTGAACCGCACACCCAAGCCGCGGGCCACCGTGGAGTGCGGCTCCTACTCCAACCCCAACTACGGCTGCACCGACGAGCGCGAGGACGCGATAGCCGCCTACACCGACGCGCTCGCCTGGTACGTCACCCGCGACCCGCGCTACGCCCAGAAGGCCATCCAGATCATGGACGCCTGGTCGGCCACCATCACCAGCCACACCAACAGCAACGCGCCCCTGCAGACCGGCTGGGCGGGCTCCTCCTGGCCCAAGGCCGCCGAGATCATCAAGTACACGTACACGGGAAGCTGGGCCAATTCCGGCCGCTTCGCGACCATGCTCCGCAACGTCTATCTGCCGGTCGTCATCAAGGGCTCCAACTCCAACGGCAACTGGGAACTGTCGATGACGGAGGCGGCCGTCGGCATCTCCGTCTTCCTCGACGACAAGGCGTCGTACGACACCGCCATGGCCAGGTTCCGCACCCGTGCGGCCGCCTACGTCTACCTCGCCTCCGACGGCGACCTGCCGAAGACCGTGCCCAGCCAGAACCTGGACACCCGCGACAAGATCGTCTCCTACTGGCAGGGCCAGTCCACCTTCGTCACCGGGCTCACCCAGGAGACCTGCCGGGACTTCGTGCACACTGGGTACGGCATCTCCGCGATCTCGCACGTCGCCGAGACCAGCCGGATCCAGGGCCAGGACCTGTACGGCACCGACGTCGGCGAGCGGCTGCGACAGGCACTCGGCTTCCAGGCCAAGTACCAGCTCGGCGCGGCCGTTCCCAGCTGGCTGTGCGGAGGCTCCCTCACGCTCGGGCTCGGCCCGGTCACCGAGGTCGGCTACAACGCCCTGCACAACCGCCTCGGCATCGCCATGACCAACACCCAGACCCTGACCCAGAACAACCGCCCGGCCGGCAGCAACAACCTCTTCGTCGCCTGGGAGACCCTCACCCACGGCGACAACCCGAACTGAACCGTTGAACGGCCGGGCGTCCCGCGGCGATACTGACGCCCGGCCCACGGGGGACACGGGGACACACGGGGGAGGCGGAATGAGTCAGGTGCTCACCGAGACCATGGTGCGCGTCGAGGACATCCACAAGTCGTACGGGCGCGGCGCCGCCGCCGTCCACGCCCTGCGCGGGGTCTCCTTCGAGGTCCCGCGCGGCGAACTCGTCGCCCTCAAGGGGCGCTCGGGCTCCGGCAAGACCACCCTGCTGAACATCGTCGGCGGACTCGACACCCCCGACCGGGGGCGGGTCGAGGTCGGCGGACAGGACCTGGCCGGGCTCGGCGAGACCGGACTGCTGGAGCTGCGCCGGGACCGGATCGGCTTCGTCTTCCAGTCCTTCGGGCTGATCCCGATCCTCACCGCCGCCGAGAACGTCGGCGTACCGCTGCGGCTGCGCCGGGCCGACCCGCGCGAGCGCGAGGACCGCGTCGAGCTGCTGCTCTCCCTCGTCGGGCTCGCCGACCACGCGGCCCAGCGGCCGGGCGAGCTGTCCGGCGGCCAGCAGCAGCGGGTCGCCATCGCCCGCGCCCTCGCCAACCGCCCCGCCCTGCTCATCGCCGACGAGCCCACCGGCCAGCTGGACGCCGAGACCGGCCACGCCGTCATGGAGCTGCTACGGGCGGTCGTCCGCAGCGAGCGGGCCACCGCGCTGGTCGCCACGCACGACGCGACCCTGCTCGACCTGGCCGACCGGGTGCTGGAGCTGCGCGACGGGGAGATCGTGCAGCACTGAGGCCGTCCGGCCGTCAGAGTTGCGTCAAAGACCCCCGTTGACCGGGCCATCGTCCGCTTTGTCCGCATCGCTGGCCGTAAGGTCGACGCTGCGTACGCAACAGTCACCGGAAGACAATGGGGCCATGGCACGCGGCAAGCTTCGGATCTACCTCGGCGCGGCACCGGGCGTCGGCAAGACCTACGCCATGCTGTCCGAGGCGCACCGCCGGGTGGAGCGGGGCACCGACTGCGTCGTCGCCTACGTCGAGCACTACGGCCGGCCGCGCACCGAGGTGATGCTGCACGGCCTGGAGCAGATACCGCGCCGGGAGCTGCAGTACCGGGGCGCCACCTTCGGCGAGATGGACGTCGACGCGGTGCTGCGCCGCACCCCCGCCGTCGCCCTCGTGGACGAACTCGCCCACACCAATGTCCCGGGCTCCCGCAACGCCAAGCGCTGGCAGGACGTCGAGGAGCTGCTGGCGGCCGGGATCGACGTGATCTCGACCGTCAACATCCAGCACCTGGAGTCGCTGGGTGACGTCGTGGAGTCGATCACCGGGGTGCGGCAGCGGGAGACGGTGCCCGACGAGGTCGTGCGGCGGGCCGACCAGATCGAGCTGGTCGACATGTCACCGGAGGCGCTGCGCCGCCGTATGGCGCACGGCAACATCTACAAGCCGGACAAGGTCGACGCGGCCCTGTCGAACTACTTCCGGCCCGGCAACCTGACCGCCCTGCGCGAACTGGCGCTGCTGTGGGTGGCCGACCGGGTCGACGAGTACCTGAACGAGTACCGCACCGAGCACCAGGTGTCGACGATCTGGGGTTCGCGCGAGCGGATCGTGGTCGGTCTGACCGGCGGCCCCGAGGGACGCACCCTGATCCGGCGCGCCGCGCGGCTCGCCGAGAAGGGCGCCGGCGGCGAGGTGATGGCGGTCTACATAGCCCGCAGTGACGGGCTGACCTCGGCCTCCCCGAAGGAGCTGGCCGTCCAGCGCACCCTCGTGGAGGACCTCGGCGGCACCTTCCACCATGTGGTCGGCGACGACATACCGGCCGCGCTGCTGGACTTCGCGCGCGGTGTCAACGCCACCCAGATCGTGCTCGGCTCCTCGCGCCGCAAGGCCTGGCAGTACGTCTTCGGGCCCGGTGTCGGCGCCACGGTCGCCCGGGAGTCCGGCCCCGACCTCGACGTGCACATCGTCACCCACGAGGAGGTCGCCAAGGGCCGCGGACTGCCCGTGGCCCGGGGCGCGCGGCTCGGCCGGGCCCGGATCATCTGGGGCTGGCTGGTGGGTCTGGCCGGCCCGGCGATCCTCGCGGTGCTGCTGAACACCGTCGACCTCGGCCTCGCCAACGACATGCTGCTGTTCCTGGCCGTCACCGTCGCCGCGGCCCTGGTCGGCGGTCTGCTGCCCGCCCTGGCCTCGGCGGCCTTCGGCTCCCTGCTGCTGAACTACTTCTACACCCCGCCCCTGCACCGGCTGACCATCGCCGACCCCAGGAACATCGTCGCCATCGCGATCTTCTTCGGGGTCGCGGTGTCGGTCGCGTCGGTGGTGGATCTGGCGGCTCGCCGCACCCATCAGGCGGCCCGGCTGCGCGCCGAGTCCGAGATCCTCTCCTTCCTCGCCGGCAACGTGCTGCGTGGCGAGACCGGCCTGGAGGAGCTGCTGGAGCGGGTCCGGGAGACCTTCGCCATGGAGTCGGCCGCCCTGCTGGAACGGGCGAGCGACGTCGAGCCGTGGACCTGCGCGGGCCGCGCAGGATTCGGGCCGTCCCTGGAGCGGCCCGAGGACGCCGACGTCGACATGCCGATAGGCGACCACATGGCACTCGCGCTGACCGGCCGGGTGCTGCCCGCCGAGGACCGCCGGGTGCTCGCCGCCTTCGCCGCGCAGGCCGCCGTCGTACTGGACCGCAGGCGCCTCCAGGAGGAGGCCGACCAGGCCCGGACGCTCGCCGAGGGCAACCGCATCCGCACCGCCCTGCTGGCCGCCGTCAGCCACGACCTGCGCACCCCGCTCGCCGCGATCAAGGCCGCCGTCTCCTCGCTGCGCTCCGACGACGTGGCCTGGTCCGAGGAGGACCAGGCGGAGCTGCTGGAGGGCATCGAGGAGGGCGCCGACCGGCTCGACCACCTCGTGGGCAACCTGCTCGACATGTCCCGGCTGCAGACCGGCACCGTCACCCCGCTCATCCGCGAGATCGACGTGGACGAGGTGGTCCCGATGGCCCTGGGCGGCGTGCCCGAGGACAGCGTCGACCTGGACGTCCCCGAGACGCTGCCCATGGTCGCCGTCGACCCCGGCCTGCTGGAGCGGTCGGTGGCCAACCTGGTGGAGAACGCGGTCAAGTACAGCCCGCCCGGACAGCGCGTCCTGGTGTCCGCCAGCGCCTTGGTCGACCGTGTCGAGGTGCGCGTCGTGGACCGCGGGCCCGGGGTCCCGGACGAGGCGAAGGATCGTATCTTCGAGCCCTTCCAGCGGTACGGCGACGCCCCGCGCGGCGCCGGGGTCGGCCTCGGCCTCGCGGTCGCCCGCGGCTTCGCCGAGGCCATCGGCGGCACCCTGAACGCCGAGGACACGCCGGGCGGCGGGCTCACCATGGTGCTCAGCCTCCGCGCGGCAGGATCGCGTCCCGAGCCCCTCCCCCTCGGGAAGGCCGGCACAGAACAAGAAAGGCAGACCCTATGGTGAGCACCACTGGGGGGACCCCCCAGACCTCCACGAGGGTGCTCGTGGTCGACGACGAGCCGCAGATCGTGCGGGCCCTCGTGATCAACCTCAAGGCGCGCAAGTACGAGGTGGACGCGGCCGCCGACGGCAGGACCGCCCTCGAACTCGCCGCCTCCCGCCACCCCGACGTGGTCGTCCTCGACCTGGGCCTGCCGGACATGGACGGCGTCGAGGTGATCAAGGGGCTGCGCGGCTGGACCCGGGTGCCGATCCTGGTGCTGTCCGCCCGTCACTCCTCCGACGAGAAGGTCGAGGCGCTGGACGCGGGCGCCGACGACTACGTCACCAAGCCCTTCGGCATGGACGAGCTGCTGGCCCGGCTGCGGGCCGCGGTACGCCGGGCCGAGCCGGTCGGGCCGGGCGAGGACGACGTGACGACCGTGGAGACCGAGGGCTTCACCGTCGACCTGGCCGCCAAGAAGGTCAACCGCTCCGGCAAGGACGTCCGGCTCACCCCGACCGAGTGGCACCTGCTGGAGGTGCTGGTCCGCAACACCGGCCGCCTGGTCGGCCAGAAGCAGCTGCTGCAGGAGGTGTGGGGGCCGTCGTACGGGACGGAGACCAACTACCTGCGGGTGTACATGGCCCAGCTGCGGCGGAAGCTCGAGGCGGATCCGTCGCACCCGAAGCACTTCATCACGGAGCCGGGGATGGGGTACCGGTTCGAGAAGTGAGCTGCGGGGCGGCCGGGGGTCCGGGGGTTGCCCCCCGGGGGATGCAGCATCACGGAGCCGGGGATGGGGTACCGGTTCGAGAAGTGAGCTGCGCTACGGCGCCGTCGGTGGGCCCCGGTACGCTTCAGATATGACTGCTGTTCCTCGTTCCGAAAAGCCGGCCGGCCGGTTCCGGCGCATGCTCGACCGGCTCTCCACCTCGCAGGAGGACCTGGAGTCCGAGGAGCTGCGGGAAGACGCCGAGACCGCGGGGTGTACCCGGATCGGTGACTGCCTGGACCGGCAGATCGTCACCGTAACTGGTACCTTGCGCACGGTCACCCTGCGCCCGCGCGCCGGAGTGCCGGCCCTGGAGGCCGAGCTGTTCGACGGCTCGGCAGCGCTGGACGTGGTGTGGCTCGGCAGGCGCTCCATCGTGGGCATAGAACCGGGGCGCAAGCTGATCGCATCGGGCCGGATCTCCATGAGCCGGGGCCGCCGGGTGCTGTTCAATCCGAAATACGAACTGCGACCCCTCGGACGGGAGTAGCCGGTGACGTCCCTCGACAAGCCGACCGAAGACACCGAAAAGACCCAGTCGGACGACGCCCGCGCGGTCACCGAGGCCGCGCTGTTCGAGGCGTTCGGCGGTGTCCGAGGCATGGTCGAGACGGTCCTGCCCGGCCTTCTCTTCGTCGCGATCTTCACGGTCAACAAGGACCTGCACATCTCGGCGATCGCCGCGCTGGCCGTGTCCCTGGTGCTGGTCGTGGTCCGGCTGGTCCGCAAGGACACCGTCAAGCACGCGTTCAGCGGTGTCTTCGGTGTGGCCTTCGGCGTCCTGTTCGCGATGTTCACGGGCAACGCCAAGGACTTCTACCTCCCCGGCATGCTCTACACGCTGGGCATGGCGCTGGCCTACATCATCACGACCCTCGCCGGTGTCCCCCTGATCGGTCTCATCCTCGGCCCGATCTTCAAGGAGAACCTCTCCTGGCGCACCCGTAACCCGGGCCGCAAGAAGGCCTACGCGAAGGCCAGTTGGGCCTGGGGTCTGATCCTGCTCGCCAAGTGCGCGATCCTCTTCCCGCTGTACTGGTGGGCCAACACCGCCCAGCTCGGCTGGGTGCTGGTCGCCCTGAAGATCCCGCCGTTCCTGCTGGCGGTCTGGCTCACCTGGGTCTTCCTGGCGAAGGCGCCCGCGCCGATCGACGTGTTCGCGGAGATGGAGGCGGAGGAGAAGGCCGAGCAGGAACGCAAGGCCGCGCCGGCCACCGAGGGCGGCGAGCCCACGGGTGGACGGCACCGCCGGGACGCGTAGCCGGTCGTCGTACGACGAAAAAGGGCGCCCTTGGCATCAAGGGCGCCCTTCCTCGTGGGTTCAGCTCTCGCGTCGCACCGACAGCAGGTCCTCCAGCTGCTCCTCCCGGGCCTGCGCGGCCACGAAGAGGAGTTCGTCGCCCGGCTCCAGGGAGTCCTCCTTGGACGGGGTCAGAACGCGGGTGCCGCGGATGATCGTGACCAGCGTGGTGTCCTGCGGCCACTCCACGTCGCCGACCTGGGTGCCGGCCAGGGCCGACTCCTCCGGAAGGGTCAGCTCGACGAGGTTGGCGTCGCCGTGGCTGAAGCGGAGCAGGCGGACCAGGTCGCCGACGCTCACCGCCTCCTCGACCAGGGCGGACATCAGACGCGGCGTGGACACGGCCACGTCGACGCCCCAGGACTCGTTGAACAGCCACTCGTTCTTGGGGTTGTTCACCCGGGCGACGACGCGCGGAACGCCGTACTCCGTCTTCGCGAGCAGCGAGACGACCAGGTTGACCTTGTCGTCGCCGGTCGCGGCGATCACCACGTTGCAGCGCTGCAGCGCCGCCTCGTCCAGGGACGTGATCTCACAGGCGTCGGCCAGCAGCCACTCCGCCTGCGGCACCCGCTCCACCGAGATGGCGGTCGGGGCCTTGTCGATGAGCAGGACCTCGTGGCCGTTCTCCAGCAGCTCGCCCGCGATCGAGCGGCCGACGGCGCCGGCTCCGGCAATGGCGACCCTCATCAGTGACCGCCCTCCTCTTCCGGGCCTCCGGCGAACGCCGCCTCGACCTTGTCGACGTCGTCCGTCCGCATCATCACATGAACGAGGTCGCCCTCCTGCAGCACCGTCTGCGAGGTGGGCAGGATGGCCTCGCCCAGCCGGGTCAGGAACGCCACGCGGACGCCCGTCTCCTCCTGCAGCTTGCTGATCTTGTGGCCGACCCACTTCGGTGAGGCGTGCACCTCGGCGAGCTGGACGCCGCCGGTGGGGTCGCGCCACAGCGGCTCGGCGCCCGAGGGGAGCAGGCGGCGCAGCATCTGGTCGGCCGTCCAGCGGACCGTGGCCACGGTGGGGATGCCCAGGCGCTGGTAGACCTCGGCACGGCGGGGGTCGTAGATACGGGCGGCCACGTTCTCCACGCCGAACATCTCGCGGGCCACGCGCGCGGAGATGATGTTGGAGTTGTCGCCGCTGGAGACGGCGGCGAAGGCGCCGGCCTCCTCGATGCCCGCCTCGCGCAGGGTGTCCTGGTCGAAACCGACCCCGGTGACCCGGCGGCCACCGAACCCGGGGCCCAGCCGGCGGAAGGCGGTGGGGTCCTGGTCGATCACGGCGACCGTGTGTCCCTGTTGCTCCAGGGTCTGGGCAAGAGCGGAACCCACTCTTCCGCAGCCCATGATGACGATGTGCACGACCGTCCTTCCGGTGTCCAAAAGTTACTGCTCAGCATCAGGGTCTCAGACCGACGCCCAAAGCTACACACGAGTGGTTGGGGGCGGGCACCCCTGTGCCAGGGTTTCCCGCGATCACCTGCTGTGATCGCCCGGTGGCGATCACGGGCCACCGCTCACCGGCGCGTGCCCGACGGCGCCGACCGGCGAGTGATGCTGCGCACGCTGAACAGGGTCAGGATTCCGAGGCCGACCAGGGCGACCGTGGCCCCGATCAGCTCTGCGGGCGCGGGCATGGGACCTCCGAGGTGCGATGACTGGCGGGGTCTGCCATCTAGACACGGAGGGCGCGCGGACCACGGAATCCGCAGTTCCGTGCGCCCGCGATTTCACTCATGAGGCAGAACCGGGATGCCGGGTGGGCGGCTGCCAGTTCGAAGGCCTACCATCCTCTGTCGTGTCCAAACTGACCGACGTGCCCAAACGGATCCTGATCGGGCGCGCACTGCGCAGTGACCGGCTGGGCGAAACGCTCCTGCCGAAGCGCATCGCACTCCCCGTCTTCGCCTCCGACCCGCTGTCCTCCGTCGCCTACGCGCCGGGGGAGGTCCTGCTGGTCCTGTCCATCGCGGGCGTGTCGGCCTACCACTTCAGCCCCTGGATCGCGGTCGCGGTCGTCGTGCTGATGTTCACGGTCGTCGCCTCCTACCGGCAGAACGTCCACGCCTACCCGAGCGGCGGCGGCGACTACGAGGTCGCCACCACCAACCTCGGCCCCAAGGCCGGCCTCACCGTCGCGAGCGCGCTCCTCGTCGACTACGTCCTGACCGTCGCCGTCTCCATCGCCTCCGGCATCGAGAACCTCGGCTCCGCGATCCCCTTCGTGGTGCAGCACAAGGTGCTCTGCGCCATCGCGGTGATCGTCCTGCTGACGCTGATGAACCTGCGGGGCGTGAAGGAGTCGGGCAAGCTCTTCGCGATCCCGACGTACGTGTTCGTCGGCGGCGTCTTCATCATGATCGCGTGGGGCGCGTTCCGGGGCCTGGTCCTCGGCGACACTATGAAGGCGCCCACCGCCGACTACCACATCAAGGCCGAACACCAGGGCCTCGCGGGCTTCGCCCTGGTCTTCCTGCTGCTGCGCGCCTTCTCCTCCGGCTGTGCCGCGCTCACCGGCGTGGAGGCCATCTCCAACGGCGTCCCGGCCTTCCGCAAGCCCAAGTCCAAGAACGCGGCGACCACTCTGGCGGCCATGGGCCTGCTGGCCGTGACCATGTTCTGCGGCATCATCGCCCTCGCCATGGTGACCAAGGTCCGCATGGCCGAGAACCCGGCCACCGACCTGATCCACAACGGCATCGCGCTCGGCTCCGGCTACGTCCAGAACCCGGTGATCTCCCAGGTCGCCGAGGCGGTGTTCGGCAAGGGCAGCTTCCTGTTCATCGTGCTCGCCGCGGCCACCGCCCTGGTGCTGTTCCTGGCCGCGAACACGGCGTACAACGGCTTCCCGCTGCTCGGCTCGATCCTCGCCCAGGACCGCTACCTGCCGCGCCAGCTGCACACCCGCGGCGACCGCCTCGCCTTCTCCAACGGCATCGTGCTGCTCGCCGGCACGGCGGCCCTGCTGACGGTCATCTACGGCGCCGACTCCACCCGCCTGATCCAGCTGTACATCGTCGGCGTGTTCGTGTCCTTCACGCTCAGCCAGACCGGCATGGTCAAGCACTGGAACCGCCACCTGGCGACGGAGCGGGACCCGGCCAAGCGCCGACACATGGTCCGCTCCCGCGCGATCAACGCGTTCGGCGCCTTCTTCACCGGCCTGGTGCTGGTCGTCGTCCTCGTCACGAAGTTCACGCACGGCGCCTGGGTGGCCCTGCTCGGCATGTGCATCTTCTACGCGACGATGACCGCGATCCGGAAGCACTACGACCGGGTCGCCGACGAGATCGCGGCCCCCGAGGGCCCGACCGACGACAGCGTCCGCCCCTCCCGCGTCCACTCGGTCGTCCTCATCTCCAAGATCCACCGCCCCACCCTGCGCGCCATGGCCTACGCCAAGCTGATGCGCTCGGACACCCTGGAGGCGCTCACCGTCAACGTCGACCCGGCGGAGACCAAGGTGCTGCAGGAGGAGTGGGAGCGGCGCGGCATCGACGTACCGCTGAAGGTCCTCGACTCGCCGTACCGCGAGATCACGCGGCCGATCATCGAGTACGTCAAGGGCCTGCGCAAGGAGTCCCCGCGCGACGCGGTCTCCGTGATCATCCCCGAGTACGTGGTCGGCCACTGGTACGAGCACCTGCTGCACAACCAGAGCGCCCTGCGCCTGAAGGGCCGCCTGCTCTTCACCCCCGGCGTGATGGTGACCTCCGTCCCCTACCAGCTGGCCTCCTCCGAGGCGGCCAAGCTGCGCGCCCGCAAGCGGCAGGAGTGGAGCGCGCCGGGTGCGGTGCGGCGCGGTCCGGCGGGGGAGCGGCCCAAGGAGGCGGCGGTCAAGGACTGAGGCGTGCGGGGCTGAGGCGCCGAGGACTGCCTCGCGTAGGACCGAGGCGCCGAGGACTGAGCCGTCCGGCGAAGGCCGTAGACTGGTGGGCTGTTGTCAGCGCCACCGGTCTGCGGCCTCCCTCTTTCCCGCGGCCCAGTCCCTCCCCATCCCCGCAGTCCCCTCCCGATCTGGAGTCACCCCACCATGCAGGCAGAACCGACCAAGTCTCTGGTGGGCGAGGAGTACGAGGTCGAGATCGGCCCCGTCGCCCACGGCGGCCACTGCATCGCCCGTACCTCCGAGGGCCAGGTGCTGTTCGTCCGGCACGCGCTGCCCGGCGAGCGGGTGGTGGCCCGGGTGACCGAGGGCGAGGAGGGCGCACGCTTCCTGCGGGCGGACGCCGTCGAGATCCTGGACGCCTCCAAGGACCGCGTCGAGGCCCCCTGCCCCTTCGCCGGCCCCGGCCGCTGCGGCGGCTGCGACTGGCAGCACGCCAAGCCGGGCGCCCAGCGGCGGCTGAAGGGCGAGGTGATCGCCGAGCAGCTCCGACGGCTCGCGGGCCTCACCCCGGAGGAGGCGGGCTGGGACGGCACCGTCATGCCGGCCGAGGGCGACAAGCTCCCGGCGGGTCAGGTCCCGCAGTGGCGGACTCGGGTGCAGTACGCGGTGGACGCCGACGGCAACGCCGGACTGCGCCGCCACCGCTCGCACGAGGTCGAACCGATCGATCACTGCATGATCGCCGCGCCCGGTGTCAGCGAACTCGGCATCGAGGACCGGGACTGGGCCGGCATGGCGTCCGTCGAGGCGATCGCCGCGACGGGATCCCAGGACCGCATGGTGATCCTGGAGCCACGGCCCGGTGCCCGGCTGCCCCTCGTCGAGCTCGACAGGCCCGTCTCCGTCATGCGCGTCGACGAGAAGGACGGCGGCATCCACCGCGTCCACGGCCGCGCGTTCGTCCGTGAGCGCGCCGACGGCCGCACCTACCGCGTCGGCAGCGGCGGCTTCTGGCAGGTCCACCCGCAGTCGGCCGACACCCTGGTGAAGGCGGTCATGCAGGGCCTGCTGCCCCGCAAGGGCGAGACGGCGCTGGACCTCTACTGCGGCGTGGGCCTCTTCGCCGGCGCCCTCGCCGACCGCCTCGGCGAGAAGGGCGCGGTCCTCGGCATCGAGTCGGGCAAGCGGGCGGTCGAGGACGCCCGTCACAACCTGGCCGACTTCCCGCGCGTCCGCATCGAACAGGGCAAGGTCGAGTCGGTCCTCCCGCGCACCGGCATCACGGAGGTCGACCTCATCGTCCTCGACCCGCCCCGCGCCGGCGCCGGCCGCAAGACGGTCGAACACCTCTCCTCCCTCGGCGCCCGCCGCATCGCCTACGTCGCCTGCGATCCCGCTGCGCTGGCTCGGGATCTGGGGTACTTCCGGGACGGTGGGTATCGGGTGCGGATGCTCCGGGCGTTCGATCTGTTTCCGATGACGCATCATGTGGAGTGCGTGGCGATTCTGGAGCCCGCTGCAAAGGGCCTCTGACCTGCATGTCCTCCTGGATCGCCAAGGCGCGCCGGGAAGCCTCGACCTGTTTTTCCAAGTGCAAGACGTGAAGCGCGTGGTCTGCTGACGAACGCCGTTTGACCTGGCGTTCTAGTTGGCGTACCGGGACGGCGGTGCGGTCGTCCCTTCTCTCGGTACGTAGGGAGGCCGACCGCCTCGACGCTCAGTTGACGCTAGTTCTGATGGCTCGTCATGTGTGTTCGTTGCCTCCTCGGCGGCTCGCCTGTGGAGCCAGGATCATCCTGGCTCCACTCCACGGTGCGGGTGTGTCACTGGAACTGTGCGAAGAACCTCCAGATCTCTGCTTTGGTCCAGGTGGCAACGCCGCTTTCGCCGGAGGAGCCGTCGACCGGACCGGGTATGTGGCCTCCGTCGAACGCGGCCCATTGGACCGGGTATCCGGCACGGCAGCCGGAGTAGGTGGTGGTGATGTGCGTTCGGCTGCCCGGCGCGGGCTCGCGCGGGGTCTGGGGGGTGCAGCCGTTGTTCCTGACGAATCTGTCGCGCAGGGACCGTCCTTGCGCGATGTCGAGGACGGAGTCGCTGACGCCGTGGATTCCGAAGTAGGCGATGGGCTGGGTGCCGCCGCTGCACCCGCTGATCTGGGCGCCGGACATGACCGCGACGGCCCTGAAGACGTTCGCCCGGCTGCATGCGAGTGCGTAGCTCATACCGCCGCCCCAGCTGAATCCCGTGGCGAAACGCTGTGCCGGGTTGACACAGAGGCCGCCCTCGATTCGCCGGATCATGTCGTCGACGAAGGTGATGTCCTCACCGCCCGAGTTGGCCCAGCCGTTGCCGAGGCCCTGGGGGGCGACGAGGATCGCGCTGTTGTTCGACTGCTCCTGTTGGCCGTAGTAGGACCAGGCGTTGCCGCTCGTGCCGCCCGAGGCGACGTCGCCGGCGGTTCCGCCCCGCCAGTGGAACGCGAAGATCAGCCGGTAGGGGTGGCTGTTGTCGTAGTTGTCGGGAACCCTGAGGATGAAGCTGCGGCTCTTGCCGCCGCTCTGAATCGTGTGTGTACCGCTCGCCAGAGTCGGTGCGCTGCCGCATCCGCCGCCACCACCGGACGACAGCTTGATCATCTGCCATTGCTGGTTCGCGCCGCCCCAGTCGGTGTACTGGACGACGTTGCCGCCGTCGGCGGTGGAGGCGCCCTGCACCTCCACCGCCTTGCCGCTGTTGCGGTTGATCAGCCGGACGTGGCCCGCGTCGGAGTCGGCCAGGCGGAACTGCTGGTTGGCCCCGTTGTGGTCGGCCCACTGCTGGATCGCGGCACCGTCTGCGGTCGAGGCACCGGCCACGTCGAGAACCTTGCCCGAATGCCGGGCCTTGAGGCGGTAGAAGCCGTCGCCGGAGTCCACGAACTGCCACTGCTGGTTGGCTCCGTCGTTGCGCGTCCACTGGCTGACCCGCGCGCCGTCGGCGGTGGACGAGCCGGAGACGTCCAGCGCCTTGCCGCTGTTGCGGTTGACCAGGACGTACCAGGCACTGGTGTCCACCGTCGCCGCCTCGGCGGGCGCCGGATTCACCACGGCGAGCATGCCGATCGCGAGGGCGGCCGCCACCACGGCGGCGACCCGGGACCACCAGCGATGTCTTCCCGGAGGGACGAGGGATGCCGCACCGTGGGCCGTCATCGATCACCCTTTCGTCTGTGACAGGCCTCATCAGGCGCGGGTCCAGCGTTGGTTGCTGCCGTTCGAGCAGGTGTAGAGCTGGATCAGGGTGCCGTTGGCGGTGCCGGCCGCGACGGCGTCGAGGCAGAGGCCGGACTGGACGCCGACGATGGATCCGTCGGAGTTGAGGCGCCATTTCTGGTTGTCGCCGCCCCAGCAGCTGTAGATCTGGACTTTGGTGCCGTTGCCGGTGCCGGCGGCGTCCAGGCACTTGTTGCCGTAGACCCTGAGCTCGCCCGCGGCGGTGTACGTCCACTGCTGGTTGGTGCCGTTGTTGCAGTCCCACAGCTGGAGCTGGGTGCCGTCGGCGGTACTGGCGCTGGGCACGTCCAGGCAACGGCCCGAACCGACGCCCTTGATCTGTCCGGAATCCGCAGGGGGCGTCGTGGAGCCGCCGTTGAGTGCGTTGAGGACGGCGATGTAGGCGGGCTTCTTGCTGCCGTCGCCGTTGAACAGGAGCGGCGTGTCCCCCGATCGCCAGGAGTCGGTGTCGCGCACTCCCCAGACGGTGATGCCGAGGCAGCGCGAGACGGCCAGGCAGTCGTTGGTCACACTGGCGTAGGTCGAGGACGAGGCGCCCTGGATGTCGAGTTCGGTGATGGCCACGTCGACGCCGAGGGCGGCGAAGCTCTGCAGGGTGGTGCGGAAGTTGCTGTTGTAGGGGCTGCCACTGTTGAAGTGCGACTGGAAGCCGACACAGTCGATCGGTACGCCGCGCTGCTTGAAGTCCCGGACCATGGAGTACACGGCCTGGGTCTTGGCCCAGGTCCAGTTCTCGATGTTGTAGTCGTTGTAGCAGAGCTTGGCTGCCGGGTCGGCGGCGCGCGCGGTCCGGAAGGCGACCTCGATCCAGTCGTTGCCGGTGCGCTGCAGGTTGGAGTCGCGCCGGGCTCCCGAACTGCCGTCCTCGAAGGCCTCGTTCACGACGTCCCACTGGGCGATCTTGCCCTTGTAGTGGCCCATCACGCCGTTGATGTGGTCGATCATCGCCTGGCGCAGCGAGCTGCCGCTGAGGCTCTGCATCCAGCCGGGCTGCTGGGAGTGCCAGGCCAGGGTGTGACCGCGCACCTGCTTGCCGTTCTGCACCGCCCAGTTGTAGACGCGGTCACCGGCGGTGAAGTTGAACTGGCCCCGCTGCGGTTCGGTGGCGTCTATCTTCATCTCGTTCTCGGCCGTGACCATGTTGAACTCACGGCTCGCGATCGTCGTGTACGCCGAGTCGCCCAGCCTGCCCGAGGCGATGGCGGTGCCGAAGTAGCGGCTGCTCTGCGCCGCCGCGGCGCCGAGCGTGCTCTCGGCGGCGTGTGCGGTCGGCGGCGCGACCAGCGCGGTGACCGCACCGAGGACGCCGACGACCAGCGCCAGCAGCAGGCCGCGGATCTTCCGGCGGATAACGGGTCTGGGAAGGGCATACGAGCCCATGACTGTGCCTCCGAGGTAGAAATCATGGATGGACTGAAGTGCAGGGGATTGCGTCGTCCGCTCCCATTCGGCAGACGGACGGGGTGGGCCGGCGGACGGGGCGGGCCGGAGCCCGGGCAGCACGGAATCACCGGGCACCGCGGTCATGGGACCAGGACCATCCCAACCGGCACGGGCCGCACCCGGCCCGCCGTCGGGTGACGTACGGCGGGCGGCGGCGGTGTCGCGACACAGACATGGGGTACTCCATCGCGGCTCAGCCGGGGGACCGTCACGCGCCGTCGCGTACCTCTCCAACTGCGCGAACAGCCGGGATGCGCTGGTGCGAACCTCACCGGAACGAAACAGGGTGGCGCAGGTGCTGTGGTGCGCGGATCTGTCGTGCAGCTCGTGGATCTGCCGTGCAGCACGGATTGCCCAGGCCGGTAGGCCTCGGAATCTCGAACTAGGGCCGGTTTCTCAGACAGGGATGATTGAGGTGGTGACCATGGATCGTCAATACTTCCTGCAGGAGAAATTTCCGATCGTCATACGAAACTTTCGGAACTTTGAGCTGGCACGGTCGACCGTGTGTCAGCACCATCCGAGCATTCCGTTCCGGGGTCAAGTGGCGTACGAGTCAGTCATTTGACGGTGTGACGTGCGCTGTTCGGCGCGTAGGGGTTCGAAGGGTTTCGGTGTTGGTAGCGATATATGCGAGAGGTATTGACGCCGTTCACCGGCTCTCTATCATTCGGGTTGCTCGACACTTCGACCTATGTTCGATATGACGAACGTGTCGGGCTGCCCCATCACACAGCAGGGCCGTTCCGGGTGGCACCGCCTGAAGTCAGAGCCGCAAGGGCCAAATACCGCATGCGTATGTCATGACCGCGCCAACGCTCGTCGCCGTCTGCCGTGGTGCTCCGGCACCACACCGACAGTCCGGCCGGCCTCTGACGAGGCCAACCGGAACCGCCTACTCAAGGTTGAGGAAGTAATCCATGCACAGAGGAAGTTTCAGCCGCAGACATCCGTCTGTGGTGCTCGCCGCCGTGGCTGCGGCCCTGGCCGCGTTGGCGGCGATGCTCGTCGCCGCCCCGGCTCAGGCGGCTTCCAGCGGTGCCTTGCGCGGTGTTGGTTCCGGCCGGTGTCTCGATGTGCCGGGCGCCAGCCAGACCGACGGCACCTATCTGCAGATTTATGACTGCTGGGGCGGGACCAACCAGCAGTGGACGTTGACGGACAGCAACCAGCTCACCGTGTACGGCAACAAGTGCCTGGATGTTCCGGGCCATGCCACGGCGGCCGGTACCCGGGTGCAGATCTGGACCTGTTCCGGCGGGGCGAACCAGCAGTGGCGGGTGAACTCCGACGGCACGGTCGTCGGGGTGGAGTCCGGGCTGTGCCTGGAGGCTACGGGCGCCGGTACGGCCAACGGCACAGCGGTGCAGATCTGGACGTGCAACGGCGGCAGCAACCAGAAGTGGTCCGGCCTGTCCGGGACCCCGACCCCGCCGGACGGCACGTGTTCCCTTCCGTCGACGTACCGGTGGACGTCGACGGGTGCGCTGGCGCAGCCGGCGAACGGGTGGACCGCGGTGAAGGACTTCACCACTGTGACGCACAACGGCAAGCACCTGGTCTACGCATCGAACGTCTCGGGGTCGTCGTACGGCTCGATGATGTTCAGCCCCTTCACGAACTGGTCGGACATGGCGGCGGCCCGCCAGACCGGTATGAGCCAGGCCGCGGTGGCGCCCACGCTGTTCTACTTCGCGCCCAAGAACATCTGGGTGCTGGCGTACCAGTGGGGTGCCTGGCCCTTCATCTACCGCACCTCCAGCGACCCCACCAACCCCAACGGCTGGTCCGCTCCGCAGCCGCTGTTCACCGGCAGCATCCCCAAAACTGAATCCTCCACCGGCCCGATCGACCAGACCCTGATCGCCGACGGGCAGAACATGTACCTGTTCTTCGCCGGTGACAACGGCAAGATCTACCGGGCGAGCATGCCGATCGGGAACTTCCCGGGCAACTTCGGCTCGTCGTACACGACGGTCATGAGCGACTCGACGAAGAACCTGTTCGAGGCGCCGCAGGTCTACAAGGTTCAGGGCCAGAACCAGTACCTCATGATCGTCGAGGCGCGGGGTGCGAATGAGGAGCGCTACTTCCGCTCGTTCACGGCCTCCAGCCTGAACGGCCCGTGGACCCCGCAGGCCGCCACCGAGAGCAACCCCTTCGCGGGCAAGGCCAACAGCGGTGCCACCTGGACCAACGACATCAGCCACGGTGACCTGGTCCGCAACAACCCCGACCAGACCATGACCATCGACCCCTGCAACCTGCAGTTCCTCTACCAGGGCAAGTCCCCCACCGCGGGCGGCCCGTACGACCAACTGCCGTGGCGCCCGGGCGTCCTCACCCTGCAGCGCTGAACCGGCCTGTACCCCGTCGGCGGCCGGCCCCACCCTGATCGGGCCGGTCGTCGCCTTCCGTCAACGGGGCTGACAAGGCGCAGGTGCGACGCTCGTGTGTCGAATCGGGTACGAGTGCCTCGGGCTTCCCGACCCTGTGCTTGCCGCAGCCAGACGTCACACCTCACAGCACTCACGCGATCATCTCACCGTCATGACGCCCATTTGACGCTCGGTGCGTCCGGTGACTGCCGGGAAAGCCGTTAAACCGCTACTGAGCTGCCACTTTGCCGGGCCCACTCGTGGTGACGTGCTTCCGATGACGTCGCACGTGGAGTGCGTGGCCATTCTTGAGCCCACTACAAAGGGGGTCTGACCTGTTGTTTCTTGTGAATCGGCCAGTATGGCCGGGCGTGCTCGACCTGTTTCCCGAAGCGCACGACGTGAAGCGCGTCGTCTGCTGACGAACGCCGTCTGACCTGGCGTTCAGGGAACGTGCCGGGATGGCGGTGCGATCTTCGCCTCTCTCGGCACGAAGGGAGGCTGACCGCCTCGACGCTCAGTTGACGCTCATCCTGATGGAGCGTCATCGATCGGGGCGCTGGTACTGCCGCTCGGCCTTCACCCTGTCGTCGTGTGGTCGCAGCGGAGGGTCGCATGGGTGTCATGCGCCGCCGGCCCATGACCCGGCTGCACGAGCAGCATGGCCTGGTCCTGCCGGCACTCGACCTCGCGGCGGCCACGGCATTGCCTACCTTCCCGGCGAGGAGGCGTTGGACCTGACGGCACTGGCCCGCAAGGTCCGCCCGGAACCCGCCGGCGCCTGCGCCACCGCAGGACTCCCGGTACCCCGCCTGATCAACGAGCCGGGCCGTGGACGGAGAGATGAGTGACAACCCGCGCCGGCCCTGTACGGCGTGCGGTACACGCCACGACTGGTGGGTCGGCACAACACGGCGGCCCCGGCACCGGGCACCGTGGCCGGCCGGCGCTGAGAGGCGGGCGACGTGCTGGCAGTGGACGTGGCCCCCCCGCTGACGTGCGCCCCGGGGATGTCGGTGTCCGGCACTCACCGCTTGTCCATGGCCTCCGGTACAACCTGGTCGGCCGTCCTCCGGTGGCCGCCGGTACGCGACGGCCTTGCCCGCCTCCTGGTGCGAGGGGAGTCCCTGGAGGACATCCGCAGCCGCGACGTGGGCCTGTAGCCGACTCGCACCCCACATCTCCCGGGCGGGCCACTCTTCCCTCCCTCGTCGACCGACCTGCCCGGACCGTAGAGAGAGGGTCAGCCACCGACACGCCAACCAGGACGTAATGGACCAATGGCGCCTTCGGGTAAAGGGCGAGGGTGTCGCCAACGGACGTCCTGGGGCGGGCCTCCGCCACCTGCTCCAGCGTCGTCGGCGTGCTTGCGGCCGGCGCCCAGGAAGCGGGTGTAGGGGGTTGCCGTGCCGAGCACGAACGCGTGAGTAAGCCCGCTGGACTTTCCGCAAGCGCGGCGCCGCGCTCAGCACACACTGAAGGTGGCGGTGTTGTAGAAAAGCCCCTTCATGTCGCTGCCGATGTACATGTACCAGGCGCCGCTGTAGTCGTCTCGGTTGAACGTGATGTATCGGCCGTTGACCCCCTGGTAGATGTAGTTGGCACCTGATTGATCGAGCCATGTGCTGGCCTTCTTCAAGGTGTTGGGTCCGACGATGCCGTCGGCTGTGAGCCCGTGATTGCTTTGCCAGCTCTTGGTGGCCGACGTGGTCCCGGACCCGAATCGGCAGTCGATGCCGGAGTACGAGAGGTATCCGTCCGCCCAGAGAATCGTCTGCCACATCGCGGCCGCGTTGCTGTAGGAGTGCGACGACGCCGAGATCGGACCCTCGTCCCACCAGTCGTCGGTCCAGTCGCCGCTTCCTGAGACGTAGCCCAGGCTTGTGTCGGCCGAAGCAGGCGTCGTTGAGACGGTGATACCAGCGGCAACAGCGACGACCAAAGCCAATGCGGCTGTCTTAGGACGCAGTGACATGCGTGATTCCTTTCCGCGTGTGTCCGGTGTGACCACCGGTCTGCCGCGAGTCGTCGGTGACCGCGGCTTGCTCAATACCGTCCCTTCCGTCAGCAGGTGTGTCATTGATGCACAACGCAAAGTCATTGACGTCGAACGATCGGCTCATCGGAGGCGGAATGGGCCGTATGTGACGAAGGTGTGGGAAGCGGAGAGGTCCGACAGGCGGGGCGCGCCACCGGACGCCGTGGTCAAGCCATGCGTCTTTCCCGGCTCCGATGCCATGGACAGATCCCACGCTGAGCGTGACTGGCCTCGGTCCGGGCGGACGGGGCTGAACCGTTGCCGTTGCCTGCTCGGTCAACCGGTTTGCACCCGGTGCCGATGCGCTCCCTGGTGAGCCGCGGAAGGCTGGGACCCCCGTCACTAGACCAATGAGGAGTGGAAAGCGGTGCGGATCGTCTGTGTCGACGGTGGACGCGAGTGGGATGTGGAGGTGCGATTCGGCCGTCCGGACGCCACCCTCGCCGATCTGGCCGCTGCCGTGGGAATGCCAGGCCATGTGCTTGCCGTCGACGGGCGGGTGCTGCCCTCCGAGACGGTGGTGAACGAGTCCGGTCTCGTGCACGGGGCGCGGGTGGCCGGCGCCCGTGGACCTGTGGTCGGTGGACTACGAAAGCCCAGGGCCGTCCTACGGCTGGTGGGGGGTCTGGAGGCGGGCCGCAGCGTCCCGCTGGCGGTGGGCCGCACGGTCGTCGGGCGCGGAGCGGAAGCGGACGTCCGCGTTGTGGCCACGGGCGTCTCAAGGCTTCATGCGGCATTCGATGTCCTGCCCGACGGCCGGGTCACCGTCACCGACCTGGGCTCGGCGAACGGCACGGACGTCGACGGCGCCAGGATCCGCGAGACGGTCGAGGTCCAAGCGGACGACCTGGTGTCGCTCGGCGGTGAACTGCTTGTCCGGGTACTGCCCGCCGACCGGCTCGGTCCGGTGCAGCGGATCAACGCCGTCCGCGAGGCCGGGCCCGGTGGGACGCTGCCGTTCAACCGCCCGCCGCGGGGCGGGCGTCCGGCCGGCTCGGTGCCGATCGTCGTGCCCACGCCGCCGACTCGTACGCACAAGGCCCCCTTCAGTGTCGCGGCCCTGCTCGGTCCGCTGGCCATGGCCGCAGCGACCGTCGTGCTGACCGGCGACCCGCGCTACGCGGCCATCGCGGCGCTCACCCCGCTGATGTTCCTGGCCAACTTCACCGAGGAACGCCTGCGCGGCAGGTCCGCACTGCGCCGGGGGAGTCGTGAATACGCCGCACAGCTGGCGGAGTTCGAGACGGCGGTGGAGCGCAGGCACACCGAAGAGGTACGGTCCCGCCGCGCGGCCCACCTCGATCCGGCCGAGACGCTCTACCGGGCATCCGCCCCCGGGACCGCGCTGTGGGAGCGGCGTCCGGCCGCGGAGGACTTCCTCCAACTCGTGGTCGGGACGGCTGACCTGCCCTGGGATCCGCCGTTGGACCGGGGTTCCACCGAGCCCGCACCGGAACCCGCGGCCGTACTCGCGCGCAGCTCCGTACTGCCGCAGGTGCCCGTGGTGGTGGGAGTCTCGGCGGCTGAGGCCGTGGGTTTTGAAGGCAATCGGAGGGCGTGTCTAGCCGTCGCTCGGTCCCTGCTGTGCCAAGCCGTCGTGGGCAGCGGGCCTGCCGACGTCACGGTCGCGGTGTTCACCGACGCCGACCGGCTCGCCGACTGGGACTGGACCAAGTGGCTGCCGCACGGAGCCGACGTACGATCCGGGACGACACGGCTGGTGGCGGTCGGTCCGGAGCAGGCCGACACGCTGGCCCAGCACCTGCTCGCCGCGGGGCCGCCCGCGCAGGCCGCGGCCGGTCGGCCGACCACAGGTCCGGTGCTGCTCGTGGTCGTGGACGGCGCCACCCTGCTGGAGGGCCGCCCCAACCGGCTTCGCGACCTGATCGCGGGCACCTCCGTACGCTGCGGGGCGCTGGTGCTGACCACCCGCCTGCCCGCGCTGTGCACCTCCGTGGTCACCGCCTCGCCCGAGGGCATCGGACAGGTCCGTGACGTGGCCCTGGGCGTCACCGTGGAGCAGGTGCTGCTCGACGGCGTGCCGTTGGCCGAAGCGCGGGACACCGCGCGAGCCCTGGCCCGCTTCGAGGACCCGGAACTGCGGATCGAGGGCGCCGGACTGCCCGACCGGATCTCACTGCTCCCTCTGCTGGACCTGGAGGGCGTGGACGGCGCAGCGGTGGTCGGCCACTGGAAGAAACGGCTGCCCGAGCTCCGGGTCCGGGCGGTGCTGGGCGTCACGGAACGCGACCTGTTCACCGTCGACCTCGACGACGACGGTCCGCACGCGCTCATCGCGGGTACGACCGGTTCCGGCAAGAGCGAGCTGCTGCGCACGCTCATCGCGAGCATGGCGGTCGACGCCGACCCGGAGCACCTCACCTTCGCGCTGATCGACTACAAGGGCGGCGGCGCGCTGGACGAATGCGCCGCACTGCCGCACACCGTCGGCCTGGTCACCGACCTCGACGAGCAGCTCAGCGAACGTGCCCTGCGCTGTCTGGAGGCCGAACTGCACCACCGCGAACGGCTGTTGCGCGAGACGGGCCTGAGCCACGTGCGCGACTACCAGCGGCTGCGGGATACCGGGCGGACCGAACTCGAGCCGATGCCGCGGCTGGCCGTGGTCATCGACGAGTTCGCCACGCTGGTCAAGGCGCTCCCGGACTTCGTGGACGCCCTCGTCGGCATCGCGCAGCGCGGCCGCAGCCTGGGCGTGCATCTGATCATGGCGACGCAGCGGCCCGCCGGCTCCGTCAACGACGCGATCAAGAACAACGTCAAGCTCCGCATCGCGCTCCGGCTGGAATCCACCGGCGACTCGCAGGACGTCATCGACGATCCGGCCGCCGCGGCGATCGGCAGCCGGCAGTGGGGCCGCGCCTTCTACAGGCTCAGCGCTCGTGAAGTCGTGCCGGTGCAGACCGCTCTGTCCACCGGCGTCACCCCCGAGACAGCCGTCACGGCCCCGGCGACCGCCGACCCCTTCCTGCTGGCCCTGCCCGCCGCCGAGCCGGGCGCGGCGGAAACCGGCGGGGCGACCGACCTGCAGCGCCTGGTCGCGGCCGCCAGGGAGGCGGCAGGGCTGGCCGGTTTCGCCGAGCCACGCCGACCCTGGCCCGACCCCCTGCCCGCTGTCGTACGCGCCGCCGATCTGCCACCCGTCGCGGAACGCGGTCTGCAGACAGAAGCCGTCGGCCTCCCCGCGTACGCCCTCGCCGATGACCCCGAGCGGCAGCGGCAGTACCCGGTCGGCTGGGATCCCGCAGCGGGAAACATCCTGATCTACGGCGGCGGCGGTGCCGGGACGTCCACCGCTCTGGCCGCCCTCGCCCTGGCCTCCGCCGGCGCCGAGCCACCAGAGCGGTGCCACATCTTCGCCCTCGACATGGGTGCGGGCGACCTGGCGCCGCTGGCCGGCCTGCCGCACACCGGGGCCCACATCGGGCCGGCCGAACGCGAGCGGCAGATCCGCCTCATCCGGCTGCTGCGCCGGGAACTCGACGAGCGCAAGACGCGCGGCGTCGCGGCGTCCGGGCACGGGGCGCCGGCCCCGGACTGGCTGATACTCCTGGACAACCTCGGGGCGCTGCTGTCGGACTTCGACAAGGACATCGCCGGGATGAACCTCATTGACGAACTCGCCCGGGTCTACGCCGACGGGCCGGCCGTCGGCATCCGCTTCGCCGTCACCGCCGACCGGTCCGGCGCGGTGCCGTCCGCGTGGGCGGCACTGACCCAGCAGAAGCTGCTGATGCGCATGGCCGACCCGGGCGAGTACGGCTACTTCGACGTGCCGCGCGGCGCGGTCCCTACCTACGTTCCCGGGCGCGCGCTGGTGGCCGCGACCCGTCAGGTGATCCAGATCGGCCTGCCCGCCGAGGACCTCGGTGCCGCGGTGGCCGCCTGCGCCGCCCGCTGGCCCGGCGCCGCCACCACCGCGCCCAGGGTCGGCCTGCTGCCCGCCGAGATCACGCTCGGCGCCCTCGAGGCACAGGCTGCGGTGACCGCCGAGCCCTGGTACATCCCCGTCGGTCTGGACGCGGACACCCTCGGCGGCACCGCCATGCGGCTGTACGAACAGGAGCACGCGCTGATTGCCGGGCCGCAACGGTCCGGACGCTCCAGCGCCCTGTGCACGATCGCACGCCAGGTGACCGCCGCGGCGGACCCGCCGGCTGTGGTCGCGTTCGCCCCCCGCCGCTCGCCGCTGCGCGAACTGCCCGGGCTGACCGCGCTCGTCACCGAGTACGGCGCCCTCGAAGCGGCCCTCGCCCCGCACCCGGGCCCCACCCTTCTCCTCGTCGACGACGCGGACACCGTGGAGGACGATCTCGGGGTTCTGGATCGCTGGCTGTCCGCGGCCGTGCCCGGACGCCACCTCGTCGCCGCCGGCCGCGCCGACGCCCTGCGCCGCACCTACGGCCACTGGACTCAGCGCGCCCGCGACAGCCGCTGCGGCGTCCTGCTCGCCCCGGACCATGACCTCGACGGCGACCTGCTCGGCACGACCCTGCCGCGGCATGACCGCCTTGCCCCGCTCCCGGGCCGTGGCTATCTGGTCACGGACGGCGTCGCCGGCGGGGTGCAGGTGGCCCACTGACGGTGGGTGCACTGTGCGCGCAAGGTCAAGGGCATTGCGTCACCCGTCAAGGACGGGCCGAGGAGTGGCTGGGGAAGATGACGTATGTGGACCACGCCCTGCCGGGAGGAGTTCACCGAATGAAGACCGGGCCGTCCGACGCGCGGAGTTCACCATGCCACCTCAGGGGAAGGTCAAATACGACTTTGCCGCAGCCGACGAACTGAGCAGAGCGCTGCACCAATTGGTGGACAAAATCCACTGGTTGAACTGGGTTCGCGACACCCGAAGCAGCAAGTACTTCGACTGCGGGAAACAGTCGTGGCGCGGAAAGAACCATGACCAGTTCGTTCGGGACCTCCACGCCCAACGGCGGGCTCTGAACGCACTGGCCCAGGAGGCGGCGAGCCTTAAGGCGCAGGTGGACAACGCGACCGCTGCGGCGACGGCGAAGCTGAGCGCCAAGCATCACTGACAGGGAAGGCCCATGACCGACAGCGGAAGCGCGTCAGCGACGCCGCAGTTCCTCTTCGACTACTCCACGGCTGCGACCAACGCGGCGCGTCTCCTGGAGGAGTTCGTCCGCGGCACGCTGGCTCCCGCCGTCGCCGGTTACCAGGCGACCGCCATTGACTTCGGCAGCCACATCTTCCGTGCTTCCGCGGGATACGCGCCTGGTGCGCCCGGCACCATCGACGGGCAGGTGGCCGCCCTGCTGCCGCGGATCATCGCAACGGACGAGCATGTGGTCCTGGTGGGCAAGCTGTTCCAGCTGGCCGGCGGCACCCGTGAGACGGTGGTGAACGGGGTGCCGTTCGTCAATGGACCGCGCCCGGTGCTGGGACAACCGCCCCTGGCCGCCCCGGATCCGAATCTGACCGCCTTCACCGACGACGCGGCGCTCGCCGCTGCCGAGCGGGCCGTCGGACACTACGGTGGCGGAAACGCCTTGGCACTCTCCTTCGACTGGAGCTCGACGGATACCCACGACTTGGCTCCCGGGCTGAAGGAGCTTGCCAAGTACCAGGACGACGAGGCGTTCTGCGTGGAGTTTTTCAATTCCCTGCCGCGCGGCACGGTGGCGGGCCTGATCATCTACGGCGGCCCGACCGTGAACCGCGCTTTGGCCACTGCCTATGCGAGCGGACTGCTGGACGACCGCGTCGAACATGAGCTGGTGCGGTCGCTGGAGCTGCAGATGGAGCAGCCCAACGGCAACCCGGCGCCGGCGGCGACCCTCAACGCCCTGGCCGCCAACCCAGCCGCGGCGGCCGTCTTCGCCAGGTACCTCAGCAAGGATCCGGAGGCACTCCTGCATTTCACGGGCGGGCTCGGTTACCGGCATGAAGCGGACCCCGGATACACCCTCGAAGCTCAGTCCGGTTCGCAGCGCGCCTATCTGTCCCTGCTCACCTCCGCGGTGCCGGAGATGCACCCCGGGGAGGTGAAATCTCTGGTCGTCGCGATGGGAGCCCATTTCCCCGACGTGACCCCGGACGACCTCCAGGCGATTCTGCCCGACATGCGGCGCTTCCTGGCCACTGCCGCCGGTGCCATGAGCGGTCCCCTGCCGAGTGATCACACCATCGCAAGACACCCCGAGGCCCTGTCCAAATGGGCCAACAGCTTCGGCGCCAACATGCGTGCGTTCAACGGCATCTACGGGCACATCGCGAAGGTCTTCATCGATGCCCAGGTGCGTGACGACAAGGTCCAGGGCATCCTGACTGATGCGATGTTCGCTGTGGGTTTCGCCTTCGTCCCCGAAAGCGTCATGGCAGCCGGCGTAAGCCTGCCGCTCGGGAAGTGGGACGTCGGTTCGAAGACCGCGTCCGCGGTGAATGAGGATCTGGCCAAGCTGATGAGCCCGCCGATACCCTGGCCCAAGGGCGCGGATGGTGCGAAGATCTCCGACTTCGTCAAGGCCATGAACAGGAACAGTGCCCTGTACTTCATGTGCAACACCCTTTACTCGCACGGCATGATCACGCACAGGTCCGGCGAAAAGTGGGTTGCGACCAAGTGGCCAGACCTCAATGGACCGGACGGCCCGAACCAGCTCTTCGCGAGTCTGCGCGGCCCGCACGCGACGATGGACGACCCCGCCACGTCGGCATGGGCCTGGACCCAGCACTCCAAGGGTGGCCGGAAACTGGCGGAGCTGATCAACCAGTTCATGGGACCGGCCGACTCCGAGCCGACCTCCGTTCCGAGCGGCGGCTAGGCGTCGCGGGAGAGGTGGGATCGGTCGAACTCGGCCTGGTGACCTGGGCGGTCCCGTATCGTGCACCGCCGACGAGATCCTCGATGAAGTCGCCGCCTACTGCCACAGAATTCTGGATCCAGGTCACTGAGCGGCCCGAGGCCGCTTGGTCCCCGAACCTTGGATGACGCCCGCCTGCGCCGCACCGTGGATTGCGCACTGCGTCATGCCGTGTGCACTCGTAATCAATGACGTGGCGGGAGGTCGCTAGGGATACTGGCGGAAGTTCAGAAATCTCGGAGGAGAGAAATGGCGACCGTAAAGTCCACCGACCTGGCCCACCAGGAAGCCGGGAAAATGCTGAGCCTCATCACCAGTCAGCTTCCCGGGCTCATCGGGCAGCTGAACAGCCACGGGCAGACGCTGAGCGACCCGAACAACTGGGACGGACCGCTGGCGCAGAGGTTCAGGGGCGAGGTGTGGCCGCAGGCAAAGGGGGACCTGGACAAGATGAGGGCGTCGCTGGAACACCTGCAGCAGCAGGTCCAGAAAATCCTCACCAACATCTCGCACGCGGGTGGCGCGTAAGAGCCGCGAAGAGGACCGAGGACGCCCCATGCCCGACACGAACCCCCCTGCCTCCGGAACCGACGACCCGTCCGCAGCCGAACTGTCCGCGAACGACCTGGCGTTGCTCGGCGCCGAGCCACTGCGCCGCTCCGACCCGCCGGACATCGGCCCCTACCGGGTGCTCGCCCGGCTGGGCGGCGGGGGGATGGGCCGGCTTTACCTCGGGCGGGAGTCCGACACCGAAGGGGCGTACGGGGCGGGGGCGCTCGTCGCGATCAAGGTGATCCGCTCGGAGTACGCCGAGGACGAGCGGTTCCGCCGTCGCTTCGAACGCGAGATCGAGGCCGTACGCCGGGTGCACGGGACGTACACCGCCGAGCTGCTCGACTCCGGTTACGACCGCGACGAACTGCTGTGGATGGCCACGGCCTACGTGCCCGGCCTCAGCCTGGGCGAGGCCGTCGAGCGGTGCGGGCCACTGCCCGCGCCGGTCGTGTGGCGGCTGGCGTACGAGATCGGTCAGGCGCTCACCGCGATCGCCGCCGTGGGCATCGTCCACCGCGACCTCAAACCGTCAAACGTCCTGCTGGGGCCGGACGGTGCGCGCATCATCGACTTCGGGGTGGCGCACACCGCCGACGCCAGTTCGCTCACCATGACCGGTCAGCACCTGGGCACCCCGGCCTTCATGTCTCCGGAACAGGCGGACGGCCGCGAAGTGGGCACAGCCTCGGACGTGTTCTCCCTCGGCTCGGTCCTCGCCGCGGCGGTCACGGGCTCGGCCCCCTTCGGTGAGGGCACCACCGGCGACGTCGTCCACCGGATCATCTACGCGCCGCCGAACGAGCAGGTGATCGCGGAGGCCGCCCGGCGCGATCCCGGCCTCGCCGAACTGATCGGCCGGTGCCTGGACAAGAACCCGCGGCGGCGGCCGAGCCCGCAGGACGTCGTCGGCGCCACGCGGGGGCATGCCGTCGACGGGCAGTGGCCCGATGCGGTCGCCGAGACCGTCGCCGCACGGGCGGGCTGGCGCGGGACGGTGGTGGTGGTGCCGCCCATGGACCAGTTGACGATTCTGCGCCGCACCAAGCCCGAGGACCCGGGAAAGGAGATGTCCGGCCGACGCCGGTGGCCGCTGGTGGTGGGCGCGGCGGTAGTGGTCGCGATCGCGGGAGCGGCCGTCGCCCTGGGGGCCGCCGGAGGAGACGCCGCCCGCCATGAGGCCGCGGCCACGCCCGCAGGGTCACACTCCTCCGCCGCCACCACCAACTCGCCGCACGAGCAACAGGGCTCTCCACGGCCGCAGTCCCGGCCCAGGACGGCGGTGACCGCGACTGTCACGGCTCCACCGTCCTCGGGAAACCAGCCGGCCGACGGCGTCACGGATCCTGCCCAGCCGCAGCAACCGTACGATCCCCCGCCGGCCACGCGGCCCACCACCTCCGCCCCGACCACGAAACCCGCCCCGCCGCGCACCACACCCGCCGCGCCCTGGAAGTCCTGCACGTACTACTCCGGCACCACCCTCACGGTCTACGGCCAGAAGGGCTCCCGCGTGAAGGAGGTGCAGTGCATCCTCAAGGCCCGCGGCTACAACATCGGCCCCGGCGGGGTGGACGGCATCTTCGGCTACGACACGCTGACCGAGGTCAAGAAGTTCCAGAGCGAGCACCACCTCCAGGTCGATGGCGAGGTCGGCGTCAACACCTGGGCCGCGCTGCGGTCGTGACCGACGCGCCGCGCCCGGACCCGATGGACGGGCCGAGGCAGGCGGCCCCCGCAGGCCGCCTGCGCCCGCCTGGCTCTGGTCCGGTCACCACCGCAGCCGCTGCCTGCGGTACGAGCCGGGCGTGACTCCGTAGACCGACTTGAACGTCCGGTTGAACACCGCTGGGTCGCGGAAGCCCCAGCGCCTCGCGATGTCGCACACGCTGCGCTGCGCCTTGGCCGGGTCGGACAGATCGGTCCGGCAGTGCTCCAGGCGCCGCTCACGCAGGAACGCGCCGACGGTGAGCCCGTCCCGCTGGAACACGTGGTGCAGGTAGCGCAGCGAGATGTGGTTGGCGGCGGCGATGGAGGTGGGTGACAGGTCGGGGTCGTGCAGGTGGTGCTCGATGTACGTCTTGATGCCGTCCAGCAGCAGGTCGGCGGCGGGCGGGACGGGGTGGGGGCGAGGGGGCAGCGGTTCGGCCGGGCGTGGGCCGGTCCAGCCGCCCTGGAGCCGCGCGGTCTCGCTGTCGAGGAAGGCCGTCGCGAGGTTGACGGCGGCGGTGCCCAGCCAGGCGGCGTGTCGGTCCTCGGCGGAAGGCAGGTGCGTGGCCAGCCCGAAGACGAAGGACGCGAGGAGGGCCGCCGGGCCCGACCCGGTCGGTGTCGGACGCCCGGAGACGTCGCGCAGCACCTTGCCGGGCAGCGGCAAGGCCGCTTCGGGCAAGTGCAGGACCAGCGCGCGGACTTCGTCGGAGCCGGCGGACGCGCCGACGGAGAGCCGGAACGGCTCGGCGGCCTCCCACAACACCACGCTGCCGGACTCCAGCCGCACGAGCCGCCGATCGCGGCCGAGGACCAGTGGCCCACGCGGTGCGAAGACCAGGTGCCAGGTCAGCGGCAGGCCGCCGGCATACCGGCCCATCTCCAGAACGGCCGGTGGCACGGGCAGGCTGAGCAACGACAGCCGTACCGACCCGAGATCGACCTGGTGACGCTCCGTCGGGCCGGGCACGGCTGCTCGTACCGGAACCTGAAACTCGCCGGGCTCGGCGGTCTCCGGTGCTGCCGGGTGGTCGGCGGCGGAGCGGTACCGCCGTCCCGCGCCCAAGCCCTGCCTGCCGGCGACTGGCGGCGTACGGCGCCCGCCGGGGCTGGTCGACGTGATGTTCGTGATCTCCAGCTCGTCCGTGCCGGGCGAGCTGACGTGAGCCGTCATGCCGGAATTCCCCCGCAGTGTGCATAAGTGGTGTGCGCACCCGCGACGGTCGGACCGGAAGCCCGGACGTGGGACGAGGACTTCCGCGTGCAGGACGTTGGGTGCCGCCGCACGGGTCCTCTCCCGGGGCGGCGAGGACAGCCGATCCGGGGCCGTCCTGCAGGTGCTTCCCCGAGTCTGGTGGGGGCGGACGGCTGCGGGCCAGCGCTGCCCGCTAGTTGACTCAATCCTGGGACGGAGCCCTTCTGACCTGCGGAGACGTCCGGCGAATGGGTGGCGGGACGGGACGCCTGTGAGATAGTGGGCCCTGCGGGAGAAGGGGGACGCCGACGTGGGACGCTGGCAGCCGCTGCGGGGCGACCTGCCCGCCGAGGTGGTCCGGCTGGTGCGAGAGCTGCGGCGGTACGTGGACCGGTGCGAGATGACCACCATGACCGTCGCCGCCAAGACCGGTTACAGCCGTAGTTCCTGGCTGCGGTACCTCAACGGGCGGAGACTGCCCCCATGGGCGGCGGTGCTCGGACTGGGCCGGCTGGCGCAGGCCGATGTCGAATCCTTGCGTGTGCTGTGGGAATCGGCGGCCCACGCCTGGACGGGGGAGCGCCCGGCCGACGACTCTGGCCCGTCACCCGCACCGCTGCGTCCGGCAGGTAACGTACGGCACCCGGATCCCCCGGACGCCGTGCCCGCAGGCCCCTTACCGGCTGCGGACCGGCCGTCCTCACGCGGCTTTCGAGTGACGCACACGGGCGTACTGACCGCTGTCGCCGCATGCTCGCTGCTGGCCGCCGTGCTGCTCGCCCGGCCATGGGACGGCTGGTCCAGCGGGACGGAGGCCGACCGCCCCCCGGCCGGCGCTCCACCCGGAACGCCGGCCTGGCCGTGGCCCTTGCACAGCGCGGCGGAGAGGGCGGCCGCCGGGTGCCGGGCGGCCGGCTGCCGGGGCCTGGACCCCTACCGCGAAAGGTGCGACCGCGACAGTGTCGTCGTCCACCGGCTGCGCGCGTACGGCCGCGTCCTGACGCTTCAGTACAGTCCCGCCTGCCGGGCGAGCTGGGCGGAGGTCGACACCGCGGCCGCGACGGCCGGGTTGCGGATCGCCACGACGGGCGGCGACCAGCAGACAGCCACCGACGGCGGGGCGTACACGGCGATGGTGGCGAGCGGGCCGGACGCGGCACGTGCCACGGTCGTCGTCCATGGCCGACAACTCGGCGTCGCACAGTACGACAGCTGGATCGACGCCGTTAGCGGCAGCGCGTGAGGGTGACGGCGTTCGTGCGCAGCCGATGGAACCGCCCGGTGTCATAGACCTCGTAGACGCCGTCCGGGTCTGGGCGCAGCGGAAGACCGTAGCGTTCGCCCTGGTAGACCATCCACTGGCCGACGGGGACGATACGCTCCGCTGCGGCGCCCCAGGTGGCCGGCCCGACGATCCCGTCCGCGGACAGGTGGTGGTTGCTCTGCCAGACGCGGGTGGCCTCGGCCGTCGCCTTGTCGTACGTGCAGGTGACCGAGGAGCGTGCCGAGTATCCGTCGGCCCACAGCACGCTCTGCCACAGGCCGATCAGGTCGCTGCGCCGGGTGCGGCCGACCGCCAACTGCTGTGTGGCGCCAAGCCCGTCGGCGACGAGCACGCTGCCACGCCGGTCGTGGGACTGCTGGTTCAGCGAGGCACCGGACCCCGCGCACGCCACCGCCAGAATCAGTACGCACAGTGCGGCGCGCGCTGTCGTCCGTTCGCCCATGGCACCGTCTCACTCTCGTGACGTCAACTACGTTCTGAGCGTGCCCAGTTGCGCGAAACCAGCGGTTTCGCGATCGGCCGCGCAGATACAGTAGGAAAGTAGGTGACGATCCCGAGAGCATTGGGCCCGGAGGGCGTACGTGACTGACTGGAAGCCGTTACCCGGCGGCCTCGCCTCGGACGTCCGGCATCTGGTCGCTGAACTGCGGAACCTGAAGGACCGCGCCGGGTTGAGTCTGGCCGTCCTCGGCGGCCGCACTCCGTACAGCAAGTCCTCCTGGGAACGCTATCTCAACGGCAAGGCACTGCCGCCGCAGCACGCGGTGACCTCCCTCGGAAAGCTGGCCGACGCCGATCCCGCCCGGCTCGTGGCACTGTGGGAACTGGCGAACACCGCTTGGCACGACCACGGAACCAGTGACACGGACGGGGCCCGCGATGCCGACGATGTCCACGACCGGCCGTTCGAGGAATTCGCTTCCGTAACGGAGCGCGCTCCCGCCGCGCAGGCCGAGGAGCCGCCGTCCGTGAGCCGTCGGTTCGGCCGACGGCAGCTGATCCGGGCGGTGGTCGCCCTGGCCGCTGTCGTTGGCCTGTCCGTCTCGCTGTACGGCGCTTTCGGCCGGCATTCGGGCGCGCACGAAACCGACCGGGACGGCACCGTGGGCAAGGACGCACCGACCAGGCAACTCGACGTGAACTGCTTCGCGGACAGCTGTGCCGGGAAGAACCCCGGGCGAACCGGCTGTGGCGGCGACGCGTGGACCGCTGCCCTGTACAGGGTCGCCGGGGTCTACGTGGAGCTGCGCTACAGCGACGCCTGCAAGGCTGCCTGGTCCCGTATCAGCTGGGGGCACCCCGGCGACACCGCCCGGGTCGTCGGCGAGGGGGGCCGGACCTACCAGAACAAGGTCCACTACGACACCGACACCTTCAGCGCGATGGTCGCAGCGCCAAGCCCCTCAACGGCCAAGGCATGTGTTCTGCTCACCTCCGGGGTCCACGCCTGCACCTCCCCGGGCGGCACCCAGCACCTCACCGAGCCCCCGAACCCGCCAACCTCGGCCACCACCTCCGCGACGGTCGGCCCGAGGTAGGTGAGATCACCGAGCGGCCGTCGAGACACCACTCGGGCGGACGTGATCCGCGACGCTCGGTTGACGCTCCGAGGGTGCCGCGAGATGGCCAGAAGAGCCAAGAGATGCCGGACGACCTGTAGTTTCTTCCAGTTCTGCTACGTGGCGATATGTTTCCGATGACGCATCATGTGGAGTGCGTGGCGATTTTGGAGCCTGCTGCGAAGGGCTCCTGATCTGCGGGTTTGCGGCCCGGGTGGTTCGCTCGACCTGTTTCCTGTCTGCACCGGGTCGAGCGGACGGTTCCCTCGCGGTGGACATCTCAGTGCTGCTGACCTGCTGTAGGCCAGCCGGGTCTTGCCCATGCGGTACGGGCTGGGGCTGATGGCGTGTTCCCGTGTGGACGCGGCGCTGAGGGCGAGGGCGTTGTAGAAGCCCCATGCGGTCCACCACCCTGACGAGCGTGGCTGGGGGCTCGCGTCCCGTCCGGCGGCCACGGCGACCGGGAGCGTCCAGTGCCCGGCTGTCGCGCATGGCGATCGATAACCGGGCAACACGCCAGGTGTGACACGCGTTGGAATCGTCTTCCTGACTCTCGTGGCCGCTCTCGGGGCTTTGGCCGCGGCGCTCGGGATCTCGCCCTACTGGTGGTTCGCGGCCGTTCCGCTCATGTTCACGGGGATGTTGGGCGCCTGGGACCTGGTGCAGCGGCGGCACTCGGTGCTGCGCAACTATCCCGTCCTCGGCCATGCCCGCTACCTCCTGGAGCGCGTACGCCCGGAGCTGCAGCAGTACTTCATCGAGCGGAACTATGACGGGCGCCCCTTCGACCGGGATGTGCGCAGCATCGTCTACGAGCGCGCCAAGGGCACCGACGCGGAGGAGCCGTACGGCACCGAGCGGGACGTGTACCAGCCCGGTTACGAGTTCCTGGTCCCGTCGATGGCGCCGTGCCCGGTGCCGAAGGACCCGCCGCGCGTGAGGGTCGGCGGACCGGACTGCAGCCGTCCGTACGACATGGCACTGCTGAACGTCTCGGCGATGAGCTTCGGCTCGCTCTCCGCCAACGTGGTCCTCGCGCTCAACGGGGGTGCCGCGGCCGGGGGTTTCGCCCAGGACACCGGTGAGGGCGGGCTGTCCGAGTATCACCTCCGTCCGGGAGGCGACCTCGTGTGGGAGATCGGCACAGGGTACTTCGGCTGCCGTACCGAGGAAGGCGATTTCGACGCGGCCGAGTTCGCCGACAAGGCCGCACACGATCACGTCAGGTGTGTGTCCCTGAAACTGTCGCAGGGCGCGAAGCCCGGCATCGGCGGTGTTCTGCCGGGAGCCAAGGTGAACGCCGAGATCGCCCGGGTCCGCGACGTGCCCGAGGGGCGGACGGTCGTCTCCCCGCCGTACCACCGGGTGTTCGCCACCCCGCGCGAACTCGTGCGCTTCATCGCTCGCATGCGCGAGTTGTCCGGTGGCAAGCCTGCCGGGTTCAAGCTGTGTGTGGGCTCCCGCCGGCAGTTCCTGGCCGTGTGCAAGGCCATGCTGGAGGAGGGCACTGCGCCTGATTTCATCGTGGTGGACGGCGCCGAGGGCGGGACCGGTGCGGCGCCGCTGGAGTTCGCGGACCATGTGGGCACCCCGCTCACCGAGGGTTTGCACACCGTTCACAACGCCCTCGTGGGCGTGGGTCTGCGCGATCGGATCAAGATCGGGGCGAGCGGCAAGATCGCCACCGGCACTGACCTGGTCAAACGAATGGTGCAGGGCGCCGACTACGGCAACGCTGCGCGAGCGATGATGTTCGCCGTCGGGTGCATCCAAGCGCAGAGGTGCCATACCAACACCTGCCCCACGGGTGTCACGACCCAGGACCCACGGCGTGCCCGCGCCCTCGACGTAGGCGACAAGACGACGCGCGTCCAGCGCTTCCAGCAAGCGACCGTGGCCAGCGCGTTGCAGATCATGGCGTCCATGGGTGTCACCGATCCCGCGGAACTGCGTCCGCACATGCTCCGCCGGCGCGTCGACCCCTGCACCGAGCACTCCTTCGAGGAGCTGTACGAGTGGCTTGCGCCAGGGCAGCTGCTCGCCGAGCCGCCCGCCTCCTGGGCGGCCGACTGGCAGACCGCCGACCCCGACCGTTTCACCGTGTGACCTGGAGGACTACGTGACCCGTACTGTTGCCCGCGTCATCGTGGACGCGTTGAGCGAGCTCGGCGTGCGCCAGGTGTTCGGCGTCGTGGGAGACGCGCTCAATCCCCTGACCGACGCCATCCGCACCACCGAGGGCCTGGAATGGGTGGGCTGTCGGCACGAGGAGGCGGCGGCTTTCGCCGCGAGCGCCCAGTCGCAGCTCACCGGCGCCCTCGGCGTGTGCATGGGCACGGTCGGACCCGGTTCCGTCCACCTCCTCAACGGGCTGTACGACGCGGCGAAGAGCCACGCCCCGGTCCTGGCCATCGCCGGCCAGGTGCCGCTCGCCGAACTCGGCAGCGACTACTTCCAGGAGGTGGACAACGACGCCCTCTTCAGGGATGTGGCCGTGTTCCGCGCGACCATCACCTCGCCCGACCAGCTGCCGCAGATGCTGGAGACGGCGGTGCGTCACGCACTGGGCCGCAGGGGCGTTGCGGTCCTCACGGTGCCGGGTGACCTGGGCGAGCGGGAACTGACCGCCGACCGGCCGGCCCGGTTCTCCCTGAACGCCCCGGTGAGCCGGCCGGCCGGGTCGGCCGTCCACCGCGCCGCGGAACTCCTCGACCGCTCCGAACGGGTCACCCTGCTCGTCGGGGAGGGCGCCCGCGCCGCTCGCGAGGACGTCCTCACCCTCGCCGACCGCCTGGCCGCACCGATGGTGCTCACCCTGAAGGCCAAGGCGGGCTTCGAAGGCGACGACAACCCCTTCCAGGTCGGCCAGACGGGGCTGATCGGCAACCCCGCCGCCGCTGCGGCCCTCCAGGACGCGGACACCCTGCTGCTGCTCGGCACGGACTTCCCCTACCGGGACTGGTATCCCGAGGGCCGGACCGTGATCCAGGTGGACACCGAGGCCACCCATATCGGACGCCGGGTACCGGTCGACGTCGGGCTCGTGGGAGACACCGGCGCCACCGTACGCGACCTCCTGGACGACCTCGCCGCCGCGCCCGCCGGGTGCGAAGGCGCACGTGACCGCTCGCACCTGGAGAAGGCGCGTGAACGCTTCGACCAGTGGCGCACCGGTCAGGCCCGGCTTGCCGATCCGTCGCACGACAAGGGCGTGGTGGGCCGTATCCGCTCCGCGCTGGACAACCGCGCCCAGGACATCCGCCCTGAGGCGCTGGCCGCGGCCGTCGACCGGATCGCGGCCGATGACGCCGTCTTCACCTCTGACACGGGCATGGCGACGGTGTGGCTCTCGCGCTTCGTTGAGATGCGTGGCGAGCGGCGCCTCATCGGCTCCTACAATCTCGGCTCGATGGCCAACGCCATGCCCCAGGCCCTGGGCGCCCAGTGCCTGGACCGCGAGCGCCAGGTCGTGGCCTTCTGCGGCGACGGCGGACTGAGCATGCTCCTTGGCGACCTCATGACCCTCAAGACGTACCGCCTGCCCGTCAAGCTCGTCGTCTTCGACAACCGCCGGCTGGGCATGGTGAAACTCGAACAGGAGCAGTCCGGCCTGCCCGAGTTCGGCACCGTGCTCGACAACCCCGACTTCGCCGCCGTAGCCGAAGCCATGGGCATCACCGGCATCCGCGTGACCGACCCGGCCGACGTGGAGGGCGCCGTGCGACGCGCCTTCGGCACTCCGGGCCCGGTCCTGCTGGACGTCCTCACCAACCCCGACGAGATCGCCGTCCCGGCCAAGCCGACCGTCGAGCAGGGCTGGGGGTTCGCGGTCGCCAAGGTGAAGGAGATCGTACGCAGCCATGGAGAGTCCGGCGGCGACTGACAACAGTTCAAGGAATGCCGATCGGCGGACGGGTAGGCGCGTGCCTGCCGGACGATGGACCGGCGAGGACGAGGCTGATCGACTGGGAGGGCGCCATGATGCCGACGACGACCGTGCAGACTGCCGCGCAGACGCTGGACGTTCCGGAGATCGCGGATCCTTCCAAGGTCGCGCCGAAGGACGCGCGGGAGCTGTCGAAGCCGTTCTTCGACCGGCTGGCAGTGCTGGAGGAGGGGACGCCCGAGTACCAGTACGCGCGCAACACGCTGATCGAGATGAACATGTCCCTGGTCCGCTTCGCGGCCGGCCGGTTCCGCAGCCGCGGGCCGGAGGAGATGGAGGACATCGTCCAGGTCGGCATGATCGGCCTCATCAAGGCCATCGACCGCTTCGAGCTGACCCGCGAGGTCGAGTTCACCTCCTTCGCCATCCCCTACATCGTCGGCGAGATCAAGCGGTTCTTCCGCGACACCTCCTGGGCCGTGCACGTGCCCCGCCGGCTCCAGGAAGCCCGCGTCCAACTGGCCCGCGCCAGCGAGGAACTGCGCAGCCGACTGGGCCGGACACCGACCACCAAAGAGCTTTCCGAGCTGATGAGCCTTCCGGAGGACGAGGTCGTCGAGGCCCAACTGGCCTCCAACGGCTACAAGTCCGCCTCCCTGGACGCGGCGATCGGCGGCAGCGAGGACGGCGAGGCAGCGCTGCATAACTTCATAGGCGACGAGGACGCCGCCCTCGGCCTGGTCGAGGACTTCCACGCCCTCGCCCCGATGATCGCCGAACTTGACGAACGCGACCGGCAGATCATCCACTGGCGGTTCGTCGAGGAACTCACCCAGGCCCAGATCGGTGAACGTCTCGGTGTCTCCCAGATGCACGTCTCCCGGCTGATCTCCCGTCTCCTGGCCCGCCTGCGTGAAGGCATGTTCAGCACCGTCTGACGCGCGAAGGCATGCTCAGCACCGTCTGACGGTCGGGGGCCCGGCAGCCGGACGGCAGCCGGGCGTCCTGCGGAGCGGGGGAGATGTCGGGTGTAGTGCCTCACTTTTGCGAGGTCCTGCCGATCGGGCGGGGCCCCGCGGCTGCGTGGTGCGGTCCGCCTCCACGCTCGCCGCGATCGGGTACGGGCCGATGACAGATACGGCGCTCCGAGCACCGTTCCCCCCGAGACGCGGCGCACCGCGCGAGGCCGGAGGCCGCGACCGCCCCGCGGCTGGCGGGCAGACACCGCCACAGGTCAACTGAGCGGCCTGCTCACGGTTCGTGCGGTGTCGGCGCGTGCGTGCCGTACTAGGCGAACCGGCCGAGGGAAGGCTGCGGGCGGTCCCGCCGCAGGTACTGGAAGACCGGCTCATTCCCCGTGCACGGGCTTCGCCAGCTCTGCGTTGAACTGAGCGCCGACCAGCAGGGACAGGTTGGACAGCCATAGCCAGACCAGGAAGACCACGACGCCTGCCAGTGAACCGTACAGACGGTGGTAGGTGCTGACATGGGAGGTGTAGACGGCGAATCCGAGTGAGACCCCCAACAGAAGCACTACCGCCAATGTGCCGCCGGGTGCCATCTTCCCGACAGGGCGGGAGGGCGCCGGGCCCGAACGGTACAGGACGAGTACCAGGGCGACGGCGACGGCGGCCACGACCGGCCACCGCAGTGTGTCCCAGGCAGCCTGGGGCCAGGTGCCCAGAGACAGCACCCGGCCCAGACGCCGGGCCAGGCTGCCAGTGAGAGACAGCGCGAGGGTCGACGTGAGAAGCAGGGAGATCAGGACGAGGGCCGTGGCGATGATACGCGGAGCAGTGCGCCAGACCGGCCGGTGCGCGCTGGTCCGATGCATGGCGTGCAACGCCCGGCGGAAGACGCTCAGATAGCTGGACCCCGACCACAGGGCTCCCGCCCCTCCGAGGATGATCAACGTCCATGCCGCCGACGACTGTCCGGCCATCTGCAGCAGGGTGCTGCGCAGCAGAGCGCGGGATGCGACCGGAGCGGCCTGCGACATGTGGTCGATGACCTCCGGCCTGGCCGTGGGCATGGTCAGACCCAGGATCGAGAGGATCACCAGCAGCAAGGGGAACAGGGCCAGGACCGCGTAATAGGTCAGCGCAGCGGCCCAGTCCGTGACGTCGTCGTGCCAGACGGCCACCGGCGTCCGGCGCAGCGCCGCCCACCACCGAGCCGTGTGACCGTCTGCATCATCCATGATGCGGACGTTCTCACCTCCGTCCTCGGGCCGTCTCATCCAGCACTACGGTGCGACACCACCCGGCCGCGTGTGTCGCGTACCGCACCAAGTGCCTGCTGCCCGAGACGCTCTGGCCCTCACTGTACGCATGCCCGGCACGCTTTTCGAGCAGCCGCTCTGGCCGGCGGACGGTCACAGGGGGCCACGGTCCCCTGCCTCTCTCAGCCACCGTGTGGTGAACAGAGCCTTCGGCACGTTCCCGTGTCCGCCGGGAACCCGCGGGTGCGGGCCTGATGGCGACCTGGGCGACGGCCATGGACGGGAAATCGTCTGCATGGTGGCGGGCGAGAAGGCCGATGAGCAGTTGAGGCGAGACTCAGTTCCTGCGTGTTCGGCCCTCGGCGATCCGTCGGAAGGGGCTTTGCGGAGTGACGCCGGGCAGGCCCCTTTCGAATTCTCGGTGGAGAATGCAGGTTTAGTGCTTGAACGCGTCCTTCGCCTTTTCCTTGGCCTTGCCCTCGGCCTGCTCGCTCTTTGCCTTGGCCTTCTCGCCGGCAGTCATGGAAGAGTACCTCCTGATAGCTCGTATGCCGCTGTCGCGGTAACCCGCTTGTGCCCCGGCGTTCCTTTCACAAACAAAGCGTAGTTGGTGAATGGCGACGGAATTGCAGGGCAGACGAGCGTGCAGGAGGTTGATAAACATGGTTCCCCTGCTGCTTGTTCTGCTTCTTGCGCTGCTCCTCTTCGGTGCCGGCTTCGCCATCAAGATCCTCTGGTGGGTCGCCGTCGTCGTCCTGGTGCTGTGGCTTCTCGGCTTCGTCATGCGCTCCACCACCGCCGGTGGCGGCCGAGGTCGTTGGTACCGATGGTGATCTGACCCGCAGCGCGCCTTCATCACGGGGTCCGTCCGATATGACGGCCGGGCCCCGTGCGCATGCCGGACGTGAGGCGACCTGGTACGTAAGAGGCCATACAGCCCATAGGTTTCCCAAACGGCAGCAGGGTAGGGCGTGTTGCAGTCGGGGGCGGGACACGCACGCGCGATGGAACCCGCGCGACCTCCTGCCGTGTCCCCGCCCCCCGGCCTTACCGGCGGCCGTGCGCCCAGCCGGGCTGCGGCGGCGTGCGGAGGTCCCGCGGCGCGACTCCCGGACGCAGTGGCCGGCGACCGGGACGTGGCTACCGACGTGGCCAGGTAGAAAGCGACCACGGCCGAGCTGATCCGTCGCAGCCCCGACCACGCCCGTACGGACCTCCCGTTGCTTTCAGCGTCGGCTTCCGTTCGAAGCCTGACTCTGGGGAGACGTAACAGTGCTTCGATACCTGGATGCGGAGAGGTGGCCTGCTGGGCACCTAAGCGTGAGTCAGCATGGGCGCCACTACGGGAGGACACCTACTCGGTCGCATGAGCTCCACCAACTCGCCTATCGTGCAAGGTGATCGGTGGAGCCGCCGTGCGGCCGAGCCCGGGGAACTGGGGGCAAGAGCGTGGATGTCGTACCTGGCGTGGGCGGGTGCCCCGCCGTGCCGCCACGTGGTGCGGTACTGCAGATCAATCCGTTGCCTGACAGTTCGGGGCTGGGGGCGATAGGGGAGATCAGCATGAACACACGGTCCGTATGGCAGCAGGCGCTGAATCAGCTGGTCGAGCGTCGCACGGATGTGCTGCACGTGGATCTGTCCCGGGTGAGGTTCGTGGATGTGGCCGGTGTGACGGACCTGGCGGTCACCGCCCAGCGTCTCCCCGAGGGGCAGCGGATCGTGCTTCACCGACCACCGCCGCAGTTGCCACGCATCCTCGAGCATTTCTGGCCCGATATTGCCGCGATCGAGGTGGCTGCGTGATGAGCACAGCCACCTCGCACGAGCCGTTCGTTCACCCGGCTCTCTTCTACCGCGGCACGGACCAGTACATCGAGGGCACGGTTCCCTTTTTGCGGGAAGGGCTGGACGCCGGTGAGCCCGCAGCCGTCGCCGCTCCGCCGGATCGCCTGGAGCTGATACGCGAGGGGCTGGGTGAGCGAGCGGCGGAGGTGCGCTTCATCGACATGACCCAGGCCGGCCGCAACCCCGGCCGCATCATCCCCAGTGTGCTGCGCAAGTTCGCCGACGCCCAGCCGAGCGCCCGCCGGGTCCGCATCATCGGCGAGCCGATCTGGCAGGGTCGTTCCGCCGTCGAGTATCCGGCGTGCGTCCAGCACGAGGCGCTGATCAACACCGCTTTCACCGGGCGCGCGGTGACCATCCTGTGCCCCTACGACGCCGGGCAGCTGGACAAGCAGGCCCTCAGCGACGCCCTGGCGACCCACCCGGTCGTCATCGACGCCGATGGCCAGACGCAATCCACCGCCTATGGCCCCGAGCAGATCATCGCCCGCTACAACGAGCCACTGATCGCCCCCCTCGAAGCCGCGGCCCGCCCGTTCGCCGCCCAGACACTGCCCGACACCCGCGACTTCGCCGTGTCCCAGGCGCGGTCCCTGGGCGTGTCCGGCGTGAGCCTGGGAGATCTGGAACTCGCGGTGGCGGAGCTGACCACCAACAGCGTCATCCACGGCGCCGGTTCGGGGACACTGCGGATCTGGGCCGAGAGCGACCGGATCGTCTGCGAGATCCACGACGGCGGACAGCTGACCGATCCCCTGGCCGGCCGCCGCCCGCCGAATCCCACGCAGCCCGGCGGCCGTGGACTCCTACTCGTCCACCAACTCGCCGACCTCGTCCGCGTCCACACCGGCCCCGACGGCACCACCATTCGCTGTTACCTCCCCAGCTGACCACGACCAGGTGGCGGGCCCGCTCAACGCAGCACAGGTATGGGTACGGGAGTACGGGGTATGCGCTGCGCCGTCGGCCGTTCTGCAGGCGGTAGCGGTCGGCTCGAACTTCGGGAGGGCACAGCATGGCGGTCATGAGCATACCGGCGGCACTGGACGCACGAACGAGCGAACTGCCGGAGGTCGCCGACCCCTCCCGGGTGGCGCCCAAGGCCCGGCTCACCCACCGGCCCGCCTGGCGCGGCACCGACAGGCCGGGGAGTTTCGACGTGCTGGGAGTGGTATGCAGGCGCAGGTGGTCATAGCGCTGCGCCCAGCTCGCTCCCACGCGGTCCGACCGTTCCATGATCACGGCCGGCTCTCCGGAGCGGTTCAGTAGCGCGGCGGCCGCCAGGCCGTGGGGGCCGGCTCCGATCACGATCGTGGGAGCGCTGAGATCTCGTTGTGGTGTCGTGGGCATCGCCTCCTACGACGGCAGACCGCGGCGCACGTCACGCCCAACTGACGGGTGTAGAACAGCGGGTGACCGCCGTTACACCGGCGGTACGGAGTCGTTGGGCACTGGGCAGCAGACCTTGCGGGGGATCGGTCCGCCCCAGGGCCGGGCCGTCCGGGCAGGGCGCGGCTGAGCGGTCATGTCCCCTGGCACGCCAGGGGACATGAGCCTGCGCGGCCCCGCACTCTGTGGCGGGCTTTTCCTCCGGGTCGGGTCGCTCCACCTGTCCGATCCTTCGAGGGGCTCATGTGCAGGCAGTGACGACGCGCCACCGGTCACACCGGCCACGGCTGCGGATCAGCGGAGTCTGCAAGGCGTACGGCGGCAGGCAGGTCCTGCGCGATGTGGATCTTGATGTGTCTGCCGGGACGCTGGTGGGAGTCGTCGGCGAGAACGGGGCGGGGAAGAGTACTCTGCTGGAGATCGCCGTGGGACGCCTCGCACCGGACCGCGGAACGGTGACACGGACCGGGACGGTGGGGTACTGCCCGCAACGGGCGGTACTGAACGACGCGTTCACCGTCGAACAGCATCTGCGGTTGTTCCAGTTGGCCCACCGGCTGCCGACACTGGAGCGCGCCGACGAGCTGATGGAGCTGCTGGCGCTGACCGGCTGCCGGCGACAGCAGGCCGGCGAACTCAGCGGCGGAACGCGACAGAAGCTGAACCTGCTGATCGCTCTCATGCACGATCCGCAGTTGCTGGTCCTGGACGAGCCCTACCAGGGCTTCGACTGGGACGCCCATCAGCGGTTCTGGACCCTGGCCGCCGACCTGCGTGATCAGGGCCGGTCGATCATCGTGGTCTCTCACCTGCTGCACGACCTGCACCACTTCGACGCGATCGCTCACCTGCGCCAGGGGCGTCTGCACTTCGAGGAGACCGACCGATGAGGCTCTCCTGGACGGCATTCACCGAACTGCTGCGCTGCACTCTGCTGGGCCACCTGCGCAACCGGCTGGCCCTGGTTCTGACGATCGTGTTCATCCCCATCTGGATCGCCGTGGCACGCCTGTGCACCTCCGGCCAAGTGGTGCGCATCCGGCTGGACGCCATCAGCACCCCCGTCTCCGCCCCGGCCAGCCAGGCCGGCCAGGTGGCCAGCGCGCTGGGCGCCATCACCATGGTCGCCGGCTTCATCGCCTTCACCGAGACCTTCCAATCGCGGGAGATGGACCGCCGTCTACTGCTGGCCGGCTACCCCCGGCTGCCGATGCTGCTGGCCAAACTTGCTGCCGTCGCCCTCACCGCCGCCCTGCTGGCCTTCTACACCACGATCCTGCTGTGGATCTCCCTGCCCGTACGCCACACAGCACCCCTGGCGGTGGCCCTTGCGGGCGCCGGCCTTGCCTACGGCGGCATCGGTCTTCTGCTCGGCTCTCTGGTCCGCGGCGAGCTGGAGGGCTTCTTCCTCATCATCATGCTCAGCCTGGTCGACACCGGCCTGCAGAATCCCGTCTTCAACACGCTCATGGATGTGGCGGGCGTGTCCGCGCTTCCTCTGTACGGCGTGAACCAGCTGGCGCTGAGCTCAGCCCTCACCCCGCACATCCCCTGGTCCCACGGCCTGCTCTCCCTCACCTGGTCCGCAGCGACCGGCGCCCTGGCGCTGCTCGTCCTCCACACGCACCGCCCTTCCCGCCCCCCGTGGTCCCGCAGAACGAGAGTCCAGACAGGGCGATCACGGTGAGGACGGTCTTCCTCCCGGGCCCTCGTTGCCGGCCAAGAGGCTGTCCCATCATCGGTGTGCGTAAGGCGGTTGAGGCGAATGTCGTGCTGTGCCGAGTCCGCCGTCGAAGGTGATGGCCATACGCCGGAGCCGACCTGGACACCATGACGCCGATACCGCGAGCACCGCAGGACCTGCCGTACGCCTTCACCAAACAGCTCCTCCTGGCCGCCCCCGACCTACATGCCCACGGTGCCCGTCCTCCGCGGCGAACCGGCACGCGGACACCGCGTTCTGGCCCCGCTCACCGGCGGGGCAGTGCGGGGCCCGCACAGCGCGAAGTTCTCGCGCGGCGGAGGGAGGCGTTCGAAGCCTCAGCCCACCGGCTCAGGAGCTTCGGCAGTCTCCTGTTCCGCCCACTCGATCTGCCTCACGCGCGGGTCAGGCGGGTCCTACGGGAGGGGGTGTGCGCAGCGCGATCATGGCGACGTCGTCATCGTTGTCGCTGGGGCGGACCTGGTCCAGCAGCAAGTCGCAGAAGGAGTCGAGGGGGCGGTGGGCGAGGGAGGCCGCGTGTCGGCGCAGCCGGTCAAGCCCGTGATCGATGGAGTGGTGCGGGGATTCGACCAGTCCGTCGGTGTAGAGCAGGAGCGTGGCCTGGGGTGGCAGGACGGTGACGGCGTCGGGGCGAGGTCTGGTGACTCCGGTTCCGAGGAGTATGCCGTGAGCCTCGTCGAGGTAGCGGGTCCGACCGTCGTGGGTGATGAGCAGGGGCGGCGGGTGGCCGGCGTTCGTCCACCGTAGGCGCCACAGTGTGTCATTCCCGAGGGTGAGCCTGGCGAGGATCATGGTGGCCATGGGGACCTCGGCTATGTGCATCACGGCATCGTCGAGCCGTGTGACGACGGCGCTGGGTGCGGCCTCGGAGTGGGACCAGGCGAAGGCGCGCAGCATGTTGCGGACCTGCGCCATGCCGGCTGCGGCGTCGAGATCGTGTCCGACGACGTCGCCGATGGCCAGTGCGTGGGCGTGGGCGGCCAGAGCGAAGGCGTCGTACCAGTCACCGCCCACGGATGAGGCGTCCGGAGCGGGTACGTAGCGCGCGGTCATCTCCAGCCCGGGCAGGACGGGCAGCTGGGGCAGCAGGTGGCGTTGCATGGTCTCGGCGACTTTGCGCTGGCGCTGGTACAGGCGCGCGTTGTCCAGCGCCAGGCCCGCCCGGCGGGTGAGGTCCTCCAGCAGCGGCAGGTCGGCAGGGGTGAAGGCGTCATGACGCTGGGCGCGGCCCAGGGTCAGGGCGCCGAGTACGTCCCGCAGTCCGCGAATGGGTGCGATGACGGCGGAGTGCATACCTGTCGCGGTGAACAGGCGCTGCTGCTCGACCGCTATGCCGGAGTCGGGCGGACCTTGGTAGGTGGCGGGGCCGGCGAGGGAGGAGGCGGCGCCGCGCAGGGCCCGTGACAGGGGCATCGGTGACTCTGCCGGCACGGGAGGCATCGGGCCCTGCAGGTCGTCCCGCTCGACGAGAATGCCGTCCTTGTGCTCCATCACGAGAACGCGTCGTACTTCGTCACGTTCGGTGAGCAGGTCGAACACGGCCCAGTCCGCGAGCCGGGGCACGGTCAGGGCCGCCAGTCGGTGCAGCGCCTCGTCCGCGTCCAGGGTGGAGGTGAGCTGCGTGGTCGTCTCCGCCAGCAGGGACAGGCGGTCCAGTTCCGTCAGCGGCGCGGAGTGCCCGCCGTCGGTGTGGCGCACGTCCCCTGGCTTCGGCTCGTACAGCATCGCCAGCGCACCTGTCCCGCCCGGACCGGGTGAGTAGGGCGTGACCAGCCAGGACAACTGGACGAGAGTGCCGTCCCCGCAGGCGAACCACTCGGCGTCGCCATGTCTGGTCTCCCCCGTGAGGATGGCCTTCCTCATCCGGCAGCGCGTGCGCGGCACCGAGTGCCCGTATCTGTCCCGGTGCAGCAGGTCGTGGAAGTCCTGACCGACGAGTTCTGAGGCTTCCCTGCCCAGCAGACTTTGGGCCGCGCTATTGGCCGCGACGATGAGGCCATCGTCATCGACCGCGATGGCGGACGCCCGCAGGTTTTCCAGCGTTCCGTCGAGCGGGGCGCCAGAACGCGCCTGATGCCCGGACAGGGGAACGGCGACGTCGTCCATGGTCCTCCTCTGTTCAAGCCCGAATCGAGTCGAGTACCCCAACCGGATTCCGGCATGCACCGAAGGCTCGTCTTCCCTGCTGCGACTGCTCGAGCACATCCTGGTGGTGCAGGAAGAAGCTGTCCTTGAAGTCCTGAATGCCGGTCGCGAGTGATGAGGAGGAGGGGACTGTTGGTCTTGACGCTCTCGGCGCACGCACGCGGAGCAATGAGCCGGAAAACGGAGCTGTTTTGCTCCGTTGCTCCGGCCACGATGATCGTGGACGCGGCTGCGTTCAGCGCGGAAGCACCCAGCCCGGTGTCCACGTCCCGGCGGTCTCGTGGCCGGTTGCTGTGGCGGCGAGGTGGGTGCGGAGGGTGGCCAGCGCTGGGTGGGGGTTGTCGCGGTGCCAGAGGAGTGAGTGCGGGTAGACGGGCGTCGGGTCGGTCACCGGGATGCGGCGCAGGCCGTGGTCGGCGGGCCAGACGAGGCGGGTGTGCTCGCCCATGAAGGTGGCCAGGGCCGGGGTGTCGGCGATGGTGTCGAGGAGCGCGTCGGAGCCGAAGTTGGGGCCGGTCGCCTCGATGGTGAGTGCGAACTCCGCGACGAGGTCGTCGTAGTAGGCGGCCCACTCGGTACCGGGGACGATGCCGGGCATCCAGATCCGGTGTCCGGCGAGCTGGGCGACGGTCACCGACCGGGCGCCCGCCAGCGCGTGGGCGGGGCCGGTGAGGAGCTGGAGCGGCTCGTCGAGTACCCGGACGGACTCGATGTCCTCGGGAAGAGGCCGACCGGGTGCGGCGACGGCGCGGAAGGACGCGTCGATCGCACCGGACCGGATGGCGGTGACGGCCGTCTCGATGTCGAGCAGCATCACCACGTCGAGGTCGATCTCGGGGTGCGCGCGGTGGAAGCCGCGCATCAGGCCCGCCGCCGCGCCGCGCGAGGCGATCACGTCGACGCGTAGCGGACGGCGGCCGGGGCGCACGGACGCGACCGCGCGCTCGGCGACGCGCAGCAGCTCGCGCGCGTGGGGCAGGAACGCCTGCCCGTCGATGGTGAGTTCGGCGCCGCGCGCGGTGCGGGTGAACAGCCGCACGCCGAGGTTGCGCTCCAGCGTGGCGATGCGCTTGGAGACAGCCTGCTGGGTGACCTCCAGCTCGGCGGCGGCCTCCTGGAACTGACCCGCGTCGGCGGCGGCGACGAAGGTCCGGACGGTGTCGAGGTCCATGCCGACACCCTATGGGTACAACCGATGGTTGTGATCGGCTGCTCTGCGGTTGTTTGATCCCTGGGTATGGTGCTCGCTTTGATGCTTCTGATCGCGAATCGGTTGTACGAGCGAGGGGCGAGGGGCATCGGGCATGAGGAGCGGGCACCGGCTGGGACGGCAGTTCGGGTGGCTCTGGGGAGCGTACGGGACCAGCGCGCTCGGCACGTGGCTCGCCTTCGGCGCGTTCCCGCTGATCGCCGTCCGGGTGCTGCACGCCGGACCGGCCGAGGTCGCCGCGCTCTCCTCCGTGGGAGCCGCGGTGGGCGCGGCCGTGGCGGTGCCGCTCGGCCCGTGGGTGGAGTTCCGCCGCAGGCGGCCGGTGCTGATCGCGATGGACCTGGTGCGGTTCGCGGCGCTGCTGACGATCCCCGCCGCGTTCGCGCTCGGCGTGCTCACCTTCCTTCAGCTCCTGCTGGTCTCGGTCGTCGTCGCGGCGGCCGACATCACCTTCCGTGCCGCCTCCGGCGCGTACCTGAAGACGCTGCTGCCGGCCGAGGACCTGCTCGTCGCCAACGCCCGGTTCGAGTCCACGGCCTGGACGACCACGATCATCGGACCGCCGCTGGGCGGCGCGGCGATCGGGCTCCTCGGTCCGGTGGCGACGGTGGTGGCCGACGCGGTCAGCTACCTGCTCTCGGCCCTGGGCATCCGCGCGACGGGCGGGCACGAGCCGCGGCCCGAGCGCCGGGAGGCAGCGCGCATGCGGGCCCGGGACCTGCTCGACGGCTGGCGGTACATCCTCGCCGACGCGACGCTGCGTCCGCTGTTCCTCAACACCGCCTTGTTCAACGGCCTGGTGATGGCTACCCAGCCGCTGCTGGCCGTCCTGATGCTCGGCCGACTCGGGTTCGCACCATGGCAGTACGGCCTCGCCTTCGCCGCGCCCTCGATCGGCGGGCTGCTCGGTTCGCGGCTGGCCCGACCGCTCGTCACCCGGTTCGGACAGCACCAGGTCCTCGTCGCGGCCGGGGCGCTGCGCGCGCTCTGGCCCGTCGGCCTGGCTTTCCTGGGGCCGGGCACCGGAGGGCTGCTGCTGGTGATCGGCGTCGAACTCGGACTCATCTTCTGCTGCGGGATCTTCAACCCCGTCTACACCACCTACCGCCTCGAACGCACCGCGACGGACCGGGTCGCCCGCACACTGTCCGCCTGGGCGGTGACGACCAAGGCCTCGACCGCCCTCCTGACGGCCGTCTGGGGCGTGCTGGGCGGCCTGCTCGGCCCGCGTACGGCCATCGGCCTGGCCGGCCTGCTCCTGCTGGCGACCCCGCTGCTGCTCCCCCGCCGCGCGGCAGCGCACCTCTCCGAGCCGGAACCGGCACCGAACCGCGCTGCGGCTGGGCGGGGCGAAGGGTGACCGGGCACCGGACGCCACCGCTCGCGACAGGGGCCGGGAACCACTCCGGAGCCTGGTGTGGCCGCGCGGACGTCGTGCGTTCTTCGCATCGGCCGTCGCCACCGCACCCGTCCTGCTCCTCGCGTTCCTCTTGGCCCTCTGGGGGACGCCTACCGCCGGATCCACGCCCTGCCCGACAGCGCCTTCTTCGACGCCGTGGTGCTGCGTCGCTGGTCCCGGACCGGGCGGAAGGGCGGCCAAGGGGGAGGTGAGTACGTGCTGTACTACTGCGCGTTCGACGACGGTGAGCGGCCCCGACGTTACCGACGACATCCAACCCTCTCGTGCCTCACCCGGCCCATGGCGCACGGAGCAGATTCCGCGCACCCCGGCGGCTCAGATGTTGCTCAGACCGCTTGCTCGGCGCTCCGCCGCGATGGTCGGATCGGCACGTGTTCGAGCGGCACCGACCGTTCACCGCTGAGGGGGAGCATGTGGAACGTGATCGTCACAGTCGACCGGTAGGCGCTGCCCGCATCAAAATCACGACAGCAGCCGCGTACGCCGTCGCCGGCATGGTCCACCTCGTTACGGCGGCGCTGTTCACCGGCAGCCTGTTGTTGATCGTTCTCGGGTTCCGCACCGTTGTTCAGCCCCTGGTGGGTCTGGTGCTGCTGGGCCTGGCTCTTGCACTGCGCCCACGCCCCGGACGGCTGAATCCTGACCTGCCCACACTGCGGGGGGCAGATGCTCCGGCCCTGTTTCAACTGTTGAACGAGATAGCGGACACCTGCGGAGTACGGCGCCCCGATACGGTCCAGTTCAGTCCGGAGTTCTCGATCACCGTTACCCACTACGGGTTTCGCCGGAAGAGCTGCCTTGTTCTGGGCCTCCCGCTTTGGGCCGCTTACCCACCTCAGCAACGCATCGCCGCTTTGGCCCATGCACTGGCTTACGCAGCTCCTCGCAACGTCCGTTCTCGCGTATTTGTCGCCACGGCCCTTGAGTCACTTACCGCCGGGTCGGAGACAATGCGAGCCAACGGCAATGCGTACATCTCGTGGAATGCCAATGTTTATGCCTGGCGTGCGGACGATGTGGCAGGCGGAGCACGGCGCTTCAACATCCGGGCCCGGACCAGCGAGTGGTTGCTGTGGATCCCAAGAGCGGCAATGGCCGAGACAGCGCGCTTGCTGCTCTGGCTCACGCTGCCGGCCACACAGAGTGCGCAGCTGGAGGCGGACGACGCGACTGCCCGTACGGCTTCCTCCGAGGCCGCTGTCGCCGCACTGAACGACCAGCACCTTGCACGCGCGATATACCTGGAAGCACATCGTCTGGTGATTGAGGCAAAGACACTTTCCAGAAATCGATCCGCCACAACCCCCCAGCCGGACTTCTGGGAAAACGTTGCCCATCATGCGGAACGTCTACGCGAAAAACGAGGCAGTGGACAGTCCTCCGGCCCCGACGCTCTCACTAATCCTTTCGATGCTTTGCGCATGGCGCGATTGACGAATAACCCGCAACACCGCGCGACGATCATTCTGAATCAGTCCAGCCTAACCCGTATCGCTAACGAACTCCGGCTACCCGAACAGGCGGTGTTGAGCAAGGTGATGCGCGATGGCATCGCTGTGACATGAGCCCATTGCGCTGCAACGATGTACCTGTCGCGGCAACCGTACTTCCCCGGAATCCTGGACGCGATCGGCTCACCGAGCTGAAGGGTCATGAGGTCAGGCCGGCCCACTCAGGCGGGTGATGACGTGGACTGGAGAATCCCGGGCGGGACGAAGTCCGGAGTGTCGGCAGAGGCGCGGGACGACGCGGGGGGACGGATGAAGCAGTTGGTGGAACTGCCGGTCGACGTCAAGGACGGGCTGTCGCTGGCCGCCCAGGCCGATGTCGTCGACCATGGCCGTCCGCGTGACCGCGGCTGTTCCTTCGGCGAGGAGGTCAGCAGCCTCCGTCGAGCTGCCCGTCGAACGCTGCGGCGGCCACGGCTTGCAGGTACTCGGTCTTGCGCCAGGGCAGGTCGACGTCGATTGCGAGCAGTGCCTGCGGTGAGTGGAACACAGTCGCGGGCGTCCGAAGCGGTGGCGGCACCTCGTGGCCGCTGGTGACCGTGCCTGCAGCCCGTGATGTGCCCCATCAGGCGCTCTCCGGCCCCCTGGCCGCCTCCAGCACGCTCGCCAGCTCCGCCAGTGTCGTGGCCTGGAATATCGTCCGCATCGGGATCGCGACGTCGAACTCCTTGCGAATTCTCCTGGCCAGGAGGGTGGCCAGGACCGAATGGCCGCCGAGTTGGAAGAAGTTGTCCTCGGGCCGTGCCTCCGGGATGCCGAGGATCTGCTGGACGAGGTCGTACAGGTCCGTGTCGGCGGAGGGTGCCGTTTCCGGCGCGGGCGGGTTGGCGGTGCCGGCGGTGCGGAGGGCCGTGCGGTCGACCTTGCCGTTGGGGGTGGTGGGAAAGCGGTCGAGGACGATGACGGTGTACGGCACCATGTGCTCGGGCAGCGACCTGGCCACGTACTGCCGTAACTCCGCGCCGGTGGCTTCCGTATCCGCCGACGTGGTCACGTAGCCGACGATCCGGGCGGTCGCGAGATCACCCTCCACCACGACACAGGCGAGGTCGACGGCGGGATGCGCGGCAAGGCGTGTCTCGATCTCTCCCAGCTCGATCCGGAAGCCGCGGAGCTTCACCTGGTCGTCCGCGCGTCCCGCGAAGAACAGCTCTCCGTCCGCGCGGCGCCAACCCCGGTCGCCCGAGCGGTACATCCGGCTGCCCGGCGGACCGGCGGGGTCGGCCACGAACCGAGCGGCGGTCAGCCCGGGCTGGTTCAGGTACCCGCGTGCCAGGCCCGGTCCTGCCAGGTACAGCTCGCCTTCGTCGCCGTGGCCGGTCTCCGCCAGCCGCTCGTCGAGGATGTGCACGGTGCTGCCGGGGAAGGTCCGGCCGATGCTGATGTCGTCGGGTCCGGTGATCCGCCCGATGGAGATGCCGACGGTGACCTCGGTGGGGCCGTAGCCGTTGAGCAGGGACCTGCCCTCGGCCCAGGTCCGCACGAGGGACGGGGAGAGGGCGTCGCCGGTGGAGACGAGCGTCCCTCCGGGCAGTACGCCGTCCGCCTCGGTGACGCTGAGCGCCACCGGGGGCAGCGTGGCGTGCGTGACCTGGTTCTCGATCATCGTGTCCCGTAGCGGCTGGCCGGGCAGCAGGTCGTCGGCCGGTGCCATCACGAGCGCCGCACCGGACAGCAGGGCCAGCGAGATGTCCCAGAAGGCGGCGTCGAAGCTGATCGACGCCCACTGCAGAACGCGGTCGCCCGGGCCCGCCCCGATCTGCTCGGCCTGGCTCGCCACCAGGCCGGCGACGCCGCTGTGCGTCACCGCGACACCCTTGGGCCGGCCCGTCGACCCCGAGGTGTAGACGACGTACATGAGGTGTTCGGCGTGCAGGGGGGCGAGGCGCTCCCGGTCGGACACGTCGTGGTCGGGGTGTGCCTCGCACTCCGTACGGAACGCGGGGTCGTCGAGGACGATCTCCGGCACGCTCTCGTCCTGCAGTGCGAGTTGTGTGTGCTCCGATGCGCGGAGCAGCAGAACGGGCCGCGCGTCGGCCATCATGTGCGCCAGGCGTTCCACCGGATAGGCCGGATCGAGCGCGAGGTAGGCACCGCCCGCCTTGAGTACCGCGAGGAGCACCGTGACCAGGTCGGCGGACCGGGGCACGGAGACGGCGACCACCGAGTCCGGTCCCACACCACGGGCGATCAGGTACCTCGCGAGCCGGTTGGCCGCGGAGTTCAGCGCCGCGTAGCCGACGGCCTTGCCCTCGAACAGGACGGCGGTGTCGTCCCCCGCCTTGGCGGCGACGGCCTCGAAAAGCTGGGGGACGGTGTGCTTTGCATCGTCCATTTCGTTTCCATTCAGTGATGCATTGGAACGACGACCATTTCTCCTGGCGCTCATGGCTCCTCATCATGATGGTCTGCCAGGGTGGTGAGCCTCCCCCTTGAATGAGAGGTGACAGATTCTGACCTGCGGTCGGTTTCGCCGTGTTACCAAGGGGAGTCAACGCCCGGCGAGCGGAGGCCTCCACCCGTGATGAGTAATTCCCATTCCGCCTACTGCGGCTATCGTGATTACTTGGTTCTCGAAACGTTGCTCGACATTCAGAAGCCGATCACGGAACAGCATGACGAGTTGCTCTTCGTCGTCGTCCATCAGTCGCACGAGCTGTGGTTCAAGGAGTTGCTCCACGAACTGGACGCCCTCCAGGTGACGTTGAGCAAGGCGGACAGCGGCCCCGCCCTGCGGACGCTGCGCCGGGCCAGGGCGATCTTCCGGGCGCTGACGGCGCAGATCGACGTGCTGGAGACGATGACCTCGGAGCAATTCGACACGTTCCGCGACCAGTTGGTGGGCAGCGGCTTCTACTCGGCGCAGTTCCGTGAGATCGAGGTGGTGCTCGGCCGGCGTGACGGGACGGCGGCCGAGCACTTTCCCGAGAACAGCCCGGAGCGGGCGCGCATCAGGGCGAGGGCCGGCGAGCCCACCCTCTTCGACGCCTTCCTCGCCTATCTCGACGCCAAGGGGTACGCACCTCACGACCTGCCCTCCGCATTGCACGGCCTGCACAGCGACGACGGTGTGGTGGAACAGATCTGCCAGGGCCTGGTCGATCTCGACCAGGCTTTTCAGGAATGGCAGTACCGGCATGTCGTTCTCGTCCAGCGGGTCATTGGCAACAAGATCGGTACGGGGGGCACTTCCGGTGCGGAGTTCCTTCGTAAAGCGATTTTCACGCCTTCTTTTCCCGCCTTGTGGCACATACGGCACGGTGAGAAGTAGGAGAGGGCGCGGGGCCCTCACCTCACCTCGCCGACGTCACGGCGAGCGCACGCAGCGCCTTCTTGTCCACCTTCCCCATCGGGGTGCGCGGCAACTGGGCGAGCGGGACCAGTCGGTCGGGGATCTTGTACGTGGCCAGGCCGCAGCCCCGGAGGAACTCCTTCATCGCCGACGGCCGGATCTCCGACCCGGTCAGCACGAGGAAGGCGTACGTCCGCTCGCCGAGCACGGTGTCCGGGACGCCGACCACGGCCGCGTCCTGGACGGACGGGTGGGTGCGCAGTTGTCGCTCCACCTCCTCCGCCGAGACCTTCTCACCGGCGCGGTTGATGACGTCCTTGATCCGTCCGACGATCGTGATGTTGCCTTCCGGGCTGCGCCGGACGAGGTCGCCCGTCCGGAAGAACCCGTCCGGCGTGAAGGAGCGGGTGTTCTCCTCGGGGGCCCGGTAGTACCCGCGGATCGTGTACGGGCCGCGGGCGATCATCTCGCCGGCCTCCCCCTCGGGCACCGGGTTCCCGGACTCGTCGACGATCAGGACCTCGTCGTCCTCCGTCATGGGCCGGCCGTCCGTGCCCATGATCACGTCCTCGGGATCGTCGAACCTGGTGTGGGTCAGCAGGCCCTCGCTGATGCCGTACCAGCGCATGATCCGGCACCCGAGGACCTGTCCCGCCCGACTGGCGAGTGCGGGGTCGAGCGGGGCGCTGCCGACCTGGATGAGCAGGTGGGACAGATCGGGCTTCTGTCCGGAGTCGGCCCACAGCCGCAGCACGGAGGGCACGACCGTGGTCACGGTGACGTGCTCGCGGTGGATCAGCGGGAACACCTCGTCGGGCCGTACGCTCGACGTCAGGACCGCCTTGCCGCCCAGCAGGAGGCTCCCGAACACCCCCGGGCAGGCGAGCGCCGCCTGGTGCGCGACCGGATTGACGGCGAGGTAGGCCACCTCCTCGCCGACGTGCATCGCGTCCGCGGTGGCCCGCATGACGTAGGCGTAGTCGTCATGGGTGCGGGGGATCAGCTTCGGCAGTCCGGTGGTGCCTCCGGAGAGGAGGAAGAGCGCCGGATCGGACGGGTCGACGTGGGGCAGGGGGACGTTCTCGCTGCCCAGTGACTCCAGTGCGGTGAACTCCTGGGCGTCGCCGCTGACGAGGACGTGCCGGACCGGGGGGATCTCCCGGGCGAGTGCGCGGTAGTCGAATCCGCCGAACTCGTCCTTCACGGCATAGGCCACCGCACCGGAGTGGGCGCACAGGTGGGATATCTCGGACTTGCGGTGCCCGGGCAGCGCCAGGACCGGTATGGCTCCGGCCCGCAGCAGTGCGAAGACCAGGACGACGAACTCGGGGATGTTGGGCAGGTGGACGACCACCCGGTCGAGCGGTCTGATGCCCAGTTCGATCAGGCCGCCCGCCAGCCGGTCGGCCCGCCGGGACAGCTCCGCGTACGTCATCCTGCGCCCGTCGCAGACCACGGCCACCCGGTCGGCATGGCGCCGGCAGGAGTCGTACAGCAGGTCACCGAGCGCCCGGCCGAGCCAGATTCCCCTGCGGCGGTACTCCTCGGCGAGATGGCCGGGCCAGGGGACGAAACCGTCGAGCATGAGGCGTTCCCTTTCAGGAGGCGGACCGCGGCCGGAAGGCGACGGGGAGACTGCCGTAGCCGTACAGGAAGTTCGAGTAGATGCGCTGCGGCTCCCCGTCCAGCTCGATGTCCCGTACGGACGTGACGAGCGCCTGCAGCAGCGCGCGCAGCTCGGCCCGGCCCAGCGCCGCGCCGACGCAGAAGTGCGGGCCGTGGCCGAAGGTGAGGTGCTTGTTGGGGCGGCGGGACAGGTCGAGGGTCCGGGGGGCGGAGAAGACCGTCTCGTCGTTGTTCGCCGAGGTGTTCCAGAACGTGACGATGTCACCGGCGCGCACCCGTTGCCCGCCGAGGGAGAAGTCGCACAGCGCCGTGCGCGCGAAGTGCATGCCCGGCGTCGCCCACCGCAGCAGCTCCTCCACCGCCGTGTCGAGGTCGATCGTCCCCTCGCGCAGCCCGCGCCACTGGTCGGGGTACCGGGTGAAGGCCAGGATCGAGCTGATCGCGGTCATCCGCGACGACTCGTCCCCGCCCAGGAGCAGGCTGTAGCAGTTGAGCGCGATCTCCTCCGGGGTGAGCGGGCGGCCGTCGACCTCAGCGGTGGCGATCATGCTGATCACGTCGTCGCCCGGCTTCGACCGGCGCTCGAACGCCAGCTCCATCAGATAGAGCACGATCTCGTTGCGTGCTTCCAGAGCGTCCAGTCGGGCGCCCTCCTGATGCTCGGACGCCAGCGCCTCCTTGCTCCACAGAAGCAGCTGCTTGCGGTCCTGCGCGGGGATGGACAGCAGATCGCAGATGGTGTTCATCGGGATGTGCTCGGCGACCTCGGCGGCGAAGTCGAAGGAGCCCAACTCCGAGACGGTGCTGATGAGTTCCTGCGCGCGCTCCTCGACCTTGCGTACCACTTCGCCCAGCACCCGGGGCGAGAAGGCGCGGAGCATCAGGTTCCGCAGATGCCGGTGCCAGGGCCGGTCCGAGACGGCGAGCATCTTCCCGCCCGCCGAGTCGCCCCCGCGCAGCAGGACGTCCAGGACGTTGCCGCGGGCGGAGCTGAGCCGCTTCCAGTCGCCGTAGCAGGACAGGACGTCGTCGTACCCCGCCACGACCCAGAAACCGGGACGCTCCGCGGCGGACGGATGCCAGTACACGGGGCTCTCCTGGCGTACCCGGTGCCAGAACTCGTAGGGGTCGTTCCTGACGAAGGTGGCCGGGTCGGTGAGATCGAGCGACGGGCTCATCCGGGATCCTCCTTTTCCCCGCATCGTCATGCCCCGGCCCCACGGCGCCCCTGATGTCTTGCCGACATCTGTCGCGGATCCCGCGATTTCGTGCGCGGCGGAAAACATGGGACGGGACGGGTCAGCCGAGGGCCGAGGAGAGAGGCGGAGACGATGAGCCGGATACGGGAACGGGGCTGGGTGCGGTCTCTGACCACCGTCGAACGTCCCGAGCTTCGTGTGGTGTGCTTCCCGCACTCCGGGGGTTCGGCGACGGCCTTCGGCGAGTGGTCCACCGCGATGCCGCCCGGCGTGGAGCTGATGGCCGTCCAGTACCCCGGCCGCGGCGACCGGTTCGGGGAGCCGCTCGTGGACGACGTGGCCGCGATGGCCGGCCACGCGGCGGCGGACCTGCTGCGGCTTCCCCCGCGCGACTTCGTGCTCTTCGGGCACAGCCTGGGTGCGGTGGTGGCCTACGAGACCGCCCTGGTCCTGCGGGACGCGGGGGAGGAGCCGCGGAGCCTGTGCGTCTCCGCCTGCCAGCCGCCCGGAAGCGTGGAGGGCGGAGACCTCCACCTGGCACCCGACGACGAGTTCTGGTCGACGCTGGTGGGGCTCGGCGGTATCGAACCCGGGATCGCCGAGCACGCCGAGCTGCGCGAACTCCTGCTGCCGACGCTGCGCTCGGACCTGCGGGCCCACGCGGAGTACCGGCCGCGACCCGGGGCCAAACCGCTGTCCTGCGCCGTGAGTTGCTACCACGGCGTGGGCGACCCGCTGGTGGACGAGACACGCCTGGGGGAGTGGGCGCAGGTCACCTCCGGCGAGTTCGCGGTGCGCGCGCGGCCGGGCGGGCACTTCCACGTGACGACCGACGTGGCGGAACTGGTGGCGTACATCGTGCGCCAGGGCCGGCCATGAGCGGCGCCTCGAAAAGGATCACCGTGATCCCCGGCGACGGCATCGGGCCGGAGGTGATCGAACCCGCGCTGGCCGTTCTCGACGCCCTCGCACTCGGTGTACGGCTGGACGTCCTCGACCAGGTGAACGCCGAGACGTACCTGAGCGCCGGAAGTGCCCTGTCCCAGGCCGATCTCGACCGGATCCGGACCAGCGAGGCGACGCTGCTCGGTGCGGTCGGCGACCCTCGGCTGGGCGACACCGCGTACGTGCGGAGCGTGCTGTCCACACTGCGTTCCGAGCTGGACCTGTACGCCAACTACCGTCCCGTACGGCTGTGGCACGACCGGCTCAGCCCGCTGCGTGACGACACGCGGCGCGCCATCGACTGCGTGATCGTCCGGGAGAACACCGAAGGGCTGTACAGCGGTGTCGGCGGCAGCACCCGCACGGGCTCCCCGCAGGAGATCGCCATCGACGTGGACCTCAACACCCACCACGGTGTCTCGCGCATCCTGGACTTCGCCTTCTCCGTGGCACGACGGTCGGTGTGCGTGGTGGACAAGGCCAACGCCGTGCGCAACGGCGGGCAGTTGTGGCAGCGGTGCTGGCACGAGGCGGTCGAACGGCACCCGCAGTTCGACACCTCACATCTCTACGTGGACGCCGCCGCGATGAGGCTGGTGACCGACCCGACCACGTTCGACGTCATCGTCACGAACAACTCGTACGGCGACATCCTGAGCGATCTCACCGCCGCCCTCGCCGGCGGCCTCGGCGTCGCCGCGTCGGCCAATCTCAACCCCACCACGCGGCAGGGGCTCTTCGAGCCGGTGCACGGCAGCGCGCCCGACATCGCGGGAACCGGGATCGCCAACCCGTTCGCCGCCCTTCTCTCCGCGGCGCTGCTGATCGAACACCTGGGCCATGCCGAGGAGGCCGACGCCGTGCGCGGGGCGGTCGCGGCCGCCGTCGAGGCCGGAAGAGTCACCCCCGACCTCGGCGGGTCCCTGAGCACGAAGGAGGTGGGCGCTGTGGTCCTGGCCGAACTGCGGCAGCCGAACGCGGGCCGGACGAGGGGACGGCGATGCCATGCGGGGGCCTAGCGAAGGCCGCGCCGAGCGGAATCCCGAGATCGTCGTCGTCGGGGGCGGCCTGGTCGGGGTGGTCACGGCCATGTATCTCGCCCCCCGGTTCGGTCCGGTCACGATCCTGGAGAAGCGGGCGGACCCGCGCCGCGGTGGCGGCGGACAGGGACGGTCCCTCACGGTGATGCTGTCCGCACGCGGCTGGCGCGTCCTGTCCGACCTGGGCCTTGAGCAGACGGTGCGCGAGATATGCGTCCCCCTGCACGGACGCTGCGCGCACCTGCCCGACGGCAGCTCCCACATCACCCCGTACAGCAGGGACGGGCAGCCGATCTGGTCGGTCGAGCGCGAGCGGCTGCACCACATGCTGCTGGACGCCGCCGAGGCGACTCCCGGCATACGCGTCCGCTTCGAGCAGCGGGTGCGCTCCGTGGACCTGGACGAACCGGCCGTGCTCGTGGAAGACGGTGCCGGCACACAGCGGTTGACCTGCCGTCGCGTCCTCGGCTGCGACGGCGCGCACTCCACCGCCCGGGCTGCCCTCGCCGCCCGCACCGCACCGGCGGAGGTACGCAATCTCGAGCTGGCCTATCAGGAGATCGACGTGCCGGGCGGCTGGCTCGACAGCCGGACCATGCACTACTGGCCGACCGGTGACGCACTGTTCGCCGCGTTCCCCATGCCGTCGGGGGAGTACTCCGGCTCCCTGTTCATGCGTCGCGAAGGGCCGGCGCCCTCCTACGCCACGGCCGACGGCGGCCAGGACCTGTACGAGGTGTTCGCCGACCGCTTTCCCGAACCTACGGCCGCCATCCCGGACATCGCCGAACAGCTCGCCACCAAGTCAGTCTCCACCCTCACGGTCGTACGCTGCGACCGATGGGTCTGGCGGGACACGTTCGCGCTGCTCGGGGACGCCTGTCACGCGATGGCCCCCTTCATGGGGCACGGCATGAACTGCGGCTTCGAGGACGCCCGTACGCTCGTCGACTGCCTCGACGCCACCGAGGACTGGACGGCGGCCCTGGCCGCCTACGAGAAGTCACGGATCGAGGACGCCCACGCCATCTCCCGCCTCTCCTACCAGCACTACCACATCATGGCCAACCCGCCGCAGGACGAGACCGCACACGACAGGGGAGTCCTGCGCAAGCGTCTCGTCGACCTCTTCCCGGACCGCTTCGTGCCCCTGTACGAGCAGTGCGCCTTCACGGAGGAGAGCTACGCCTCGGTGCTGAGGAACGACCAGCGCCTGGACCGACTCGTGGAGAGCCTGCTCAGCCGGCACGGCGCGGAGCTGGTCACTGCGTCCGACAGCCGGCTGCGCGCCTGCCTGCCCCTCGACCCGAACACAGTCACCCTGGAGGACTCCGGATGTTCGTGATCCTGTTCAAGTCGCGCCTCACCGATCAGGCGGGCGAGGACTACTACGCCACCGAGGACGAGATGCGGCAGCGGGTCCGTGCCATCGCCGGGGACGATCTGGTGGACGTCCAGCACTACACGGGCGAGGACGGTGAGCGCCTCGCGGTCGTGCTGTGGCGCAACGCGGAGACCCTGGAGAAGTGGCGTGCCGACCCCGAGCATCAGGTGGCGCAGCGGCTGGGCCGGGAACGGTGGTACTCCTCCTACGAGTTGATGGTTGCCGAGGTGCTTCGCACCAGCTCGCACACGGCCACGGAGAAGCCGTCGGAGGAGGCGTAGGAGGACGCTACGTCGTGCGGTCGGTCCGTGGACCGACCGCACGACGACGTGGTCAGGGGCGGACGGCGCTCAGGATCAGCGAGGCGTGGATGGCCTCGGCGGCCGTGGCACCCGCCGCGGCCGCCGAGGTGAACGACTGCTTCCACCGGGAGGCCAGGTCCCCGGCCGCGTACAGGCCCGGGACGTTGGTGCACTGCATGTCGTCGACGGTCAGGTACCCCTCGTCGTCGGCCGTCAGTTTCAACTCGTCGATGGCCCGAGCGACGACAGGCTGTTGCCGCTGCGCCGGCGTCCACACCAGCGTCTCCCGCTCCAGGATGCGGCCGTCGTCGAACTCGACCGCGTACAGCGCCCCTTGACGGTGGTGCAGGCGGCTGATCGTGCCCGTGACGACGTCACCGCCCATGCTCTGCGCGGCGGTGCGAGCGCCCTCGGCACCCGGCATCGACTCGCGGCAGATCGCGACCGTGTCGCTGCTCCACGCACGGAACGCCACAGCCGAGAACATGGCGAGTTCCGCGTTGTCCACGACGACGCCCCACCGCCGGTCGGCGTTCTCCTCGCCGAGGCAGAACGGGCAGTGGATCACGCTCCGGCCCCAGCAGGCCGAGAACCCCTCCACGTCCGCCGGATGGATGTCTATGACACCGGTGGCGAGCAGCACGGTCGAAGCCTCGACGGTGTCCCCGCTGTCGAGACCGACCTGGAAGCGGCCGCCGTCCGTGGTGCGCACGCCGTCGACATCGGCTTCCACCAGCTCCACGGTCGCGTACCGGGAGAGTTCCTTCCACGCGCGCGAGCGGATCTCGGCGGGAGCGGCGCCGTCCAGGCCGACATGCCCGTGAACGCCTCCCGACGCGCTGTTGCGCGGTGCGCGGCGGCTGTCCACGAGGACCACGCGCTGGCGGTACCTGGCCAGGGCGAGCGCCGCCGTGAGCCCGGCGGGGCCGGCCCCCACGACGACCGTTTCGGTTTCGGTGCGCGAAGACATGGAGGTGTTCGCGGACATGGGGGTGTTCGCAGACATGGGTCGGTACCTTCCGTCGAGAACTTGGCCGGGCCCCGTCCCGGTTCTGCCGGGACGGGGCCGCACAAGGCGAGAGGCCGCTCAGCCGCCGACGTAGGCCGCGAGGTGCTCGCCGGTGAGCGTCGAACGGGCCGCGACGAGGTCGGCCGGGGTGCCCTCGAAGACGATCCGGCCGCCGTCGTGACCGGCACCGGGGCCGAGGTCGACGATCCAGTCGGCGTGCGCCATGACGGCCTGGTGGTGCTCCACGACGATGACCGACTTGCCGGAGTCCACGAGCCGGTCGAGCAGGGCGAGCAGCTGCTCGACGTCGGCGAGGTGCAGGCCGCTGGTCGGCTCGTCGAGGATGTAGACGCTGCCCGCACCGGACATGTTGGTGGCCAGCTTGAGGCGTTGCCGTTCGCCGCCGGACAGGGTGGTGAGCGGCTGGCCGAGGCTGAGGTAGCCCAGCCCGACGTCGTTGAGCCGGTCGAGGACGGTGTGCGCGGCCGGAGTGCGCGCCTCACCGGTGCGGAAGAACTCCTCGGCCTCGATCACCGGCATCGCGAACACCTCGCTGATGTCCCGGCCGCCGAGGCGGTACCGCAGCACCGACTCCTGGAACCGCTTCCCCTCGCACTCCTCGCAGGTGGTGGCGACGCCGGCCATGATCGCCAGGTCCGTGTAGATGACGCCGGCGCCCTTGCAGTTGGGGCAGGCACCCTCGGAGTTGGGGCTGAACAGCGCCGGCTTGACGCCGTTGGCCTTCGCGAACGCCTTGCGGATCGGTTCGAGCATGCCGGTGAACGTCGCCGGGTTGCTGCGCCGGGAACCCTTGATGGGCGCCTGGTCCACCGTCACCACACCGTCCCGGCCGGCCACCGAGCCGTGGATCAGGGAACTCTTGCCGGAGCCCGCGACCCCGGTGACCACGGTGAGCACGCCGAGCGGGATGTCCACGTCGACGCCCTGCAGATTGTGGGTCGCCGCGCCGCGCACCTCCAGTACACCGGACGGCTTGCGTACCGACGGCTTCACCGAGGCCCGGTCGTCCAGGTGCCGTCCGGTGATCGTGCCGCTGGTCCGCAGCTCCTCCACCGTGCCTTCGAAGACCACCTCGCCGCCGGCCGTGCCGGCCTTCGGCCCGATGTCGACCACGTGGTCGGCGATCAGGATCGTCTCCGGCTTGTGCTCCACCACCAGCACGGTGTTGCCCTTGTCGCGCAGCCGCACCAGCAGGTCGTTCATGCGCTGGATGTCGTGCGGATGCAGGCCGACCGTGGGCTCGTCGAAGACGTAGGTGACATCGGTGAGCGCGGAGCCGAGATGGCGGACCATCTTGACGCGCTGGGCCTCACCGCCCGAGAGCGTGCCCGACGCCCGTTCGAGCGAGAGATAGCCGAGGCCGATCGAGACGAACGAGCTGAGGGTCTCGTCGAGCACCTTCACCAGCGTCGCGACCGACGGGTCGTCGAGGGCGCGGATCCATGCGGCCAGGTCGCTGATCTGCATCGCGCACGCGTCGGCGATGCTGACGCCGTCGATCTTCGAGGACCGGGTCAGCGCGCTGAGCCGGGTGCCGTCGCACTCAGGACAGACGGAGAACGTCACCGCCCGCTCCACGAACGCCCGGATGTGCGGCTGCAGCGACTCCTTGTCCTTGGAGAGGAACGACTTCTGGACCCGGGCGAGCAGGCCCTCGTACGTGGTGTTGATCCCCTTCACCTTGACCTTGACCGGGTCCCGGTGCAGGAAGTCGTCCCGCTCCTGGCCGGTGTAGTCGCGGATCGGCTTGTGCGGGTCGAGGAACCCGGACTCGGTGAACGACTGCACCACCCAGCCGTCGGGCTTCCAGCCGGGGACGGTGATCGCGCCGTCGGCGAGCGACTTGGAGTCGTCGTAGAGCTGGGTCGGATCGATGTCGGTGACGGAGCCCATGCCCTCGCAGCGCAGACACATGCCGCCGACGACGCTGAAGCCCTTCTCGATCTTCTTGCCGTTCACCACCAGCGTGCCCGACGCGTCGGCCGTGGCCACGTTGAAGGCGAACGCCTTCTGCGAGCCGATGTACGGCTTGGCGAGCCGGCTGAACAGGATGCGCAGCAACGCGCCCGCGTCGGTGGCGGTGCCGACCGTGGAGCGGGGGCTGGTGCCCATCGGCTGCTGGTCGACGATGATCGCAGTCGTCAGCCCGTCGAGGATGTCGACCTCGGGGCGCGCCAGTGTCGGCATGAAGCCCTGGATGAAGGCGCTGTAGGTCTCGTTGATCAGCCGCTGCGACTCGGCGGCGATGGTGTCGAACACCAGCGAGCTCTTGCCCGAGCCGGAGACTCCGGTGAACACCGTCAGCCGGCGCTTGGGGATCTCGACGTCGACGTTCTTGAGATTGTTCTCACGCGCACCGTGCACGCGGATCAGATCGTGACTGTCGGCAGCGTGCAGCGCAGACGACTCTAAGTCCGTCCTCGTGCCGGGGGTCATGGTGTGCCTCCCATGTGTTCGTGAAGTTACCGCACCAGCACTACACCATGTACGAGTTGTCCTGCACCCAGTGGAAGCCACGGTCGACGAGCGGGAACGTGGCGAGATTCATTCGGTGCAGTCGTACACACAACCGCTGTCCGTCGACTTCACCGTCCAGGGTCAGCAGATCGTCCGCGGGGCGCTGCAGCGTGAAATGGGCGTTCCACTTCGGATCGGCCATCTTGAGCAGGGTCATCGAATGGCTTTCCGTGTCGACCGCCGCGACATAGCCGCCGTCGAGGGAATCGTCCATGCGCTGGATGGTCACGGCGTCGGCGGAGTCGAAAACGACGCGCCGCCATCGCTTTTCGTCGGTCGTCAGCGGTGCGTGCTGCTCGCCGTCGACCGAGAATGCGTCCACGTTCCAGATGCCGTACAGTTCGGGTTTTTCCCGTCCGCCGCCGTACGTCTTCCAGACCGTCCAGTCGTTGCGGAGCTGTGCGCGGAGCAGCCACAGACCCGCGGCGACCTGCGCGGCAGCGGCGATCCGGTTCGCGCCGGGCGTGCGGAACAGTTCCTGTCGGGGCGACGGCGGGACCGTCCCGTTCGACAGGAAGGTCTGGGCGAGGCGCGCCGATTCCGGTGCCAGCAACACCAGGCTCAGCAGGAGCAGATGGAACGAATGGATCTTCACCGGGACGTCGAAGGTCATGTTCAGGATGAACACCTGGGTCAGTTCCATCGCGCACAGCAGCGCACCCAGGGTCGCCGTCCTCGGCAGGACCAGCAGCAGTCCGCCGGCGATTTCCGCGCAGCCCAGTAGGACTTGGTACGGTTTCGAGGATCCCGCCTGCGACCACAGCACACTCATCGGACTGAAATTGCCGAACGGCTCGACGAGTTTGGTCAACGGTAGTTGAAACTGCAGCGGAATTGCCTTGGCGGCACCGTAGGAGAACATCTGCCCCGCGAGACAGAACCGGACGACCAGCCGGAACCACGAGTCCAGCGTCTCGTAGTTCGTCCGGCGCCGGTCCAGCAGGGACCAGATCGGGGTGGCCGCGGCGGCGCCCGCCAGCCAACAGAACTGTCCCACCCAGGCGTTCAGGTCGTCGCCGCCGTCGAAGCGTTCGCCCAATTCTTTGTCGAATACGTGAGCGGCCACCCACTTCCGCACCGGACGCATCGACCAGAGTTTCGCCCAGGCGTCGGCCGCCTCCTGCTTGTGGCCCAGTCCGCCACCCCGCAGCGTCAGAAAGATCTGGGGCGTCGTCAGGCAGTAGGAACCGGCGTAGACGAAGGCGAATCGGAAGGCGCCCCGGGCGGCCCCGCTCCAGCGCGGTGAGTCCGGTGAAGTGCCGGTCCGCAGGTGCATGCGTCTGGTCGCCCGGTTGGACTGTGCCGGGGCCAGGAGCCGTAGCAGTCTGCCTGCGCGTGCCTTCATGATCCATCACCTTCACACTGGCCGGATGCGCGGTTCGGACGTTCCCCGGTCGGTGGATCCCGGGTCAGGCGCGGCGGAAACGGCCGAGCCAGGCGGGCAGGTCGAGGGGTTCCGACGCGGACGGGAGGATCCCGTACAGGGTGGTGTCGGTGACGGACTCGACGGTCCAGCCGTCGGCGAAGCCCTTGCGCAGGTCGTCGGCGGACCGCTTCGGGCCGGGCGGCTCCGACGCCGGTATCCCCTCGATCACTTCGGCGAGCCGCGCCTGCATCTTCGCGGCCCCGACATCGCTGACCTCCAGCACATGCACCAGCGCGCCCGGGCGGCAGACGCGGTGCAGCGCCGCCGCGTAGCTCCGTAGCCTGTCGGCGTCGAAGGTGTGCGCGAGGCCGCAGTCGATCACGGTGTCGAAACATCCGTCGTAGCCGGCGAGTTCCAGGGCGTTGGCGACCGCGAAGGTGGCGTCGAGTCCGCGCTCCTCGGCCTTGTGCCGCGCGAGGGAGACCGCCTCCGACGACAGGTCGAGTCCCGTCACCGCGTAGCCCTTGCTCGCCAGGTGGAGCACGTCCTCGCCGGTGCCGCAGCCCGCGTCGAGCACCGCACCGCTGATGAGTCCCGCTTCCTCGAGTGCGACGAAGGCCGGCTGCGGCGCACCGATGTCCCAGGGCGGACGCTTACCGAACGGGCTCTCACCGCGGTAGACGGCGTCGAAGACATGGGTCAGCGCGTCCATTCCGTCGGGCTGGGAAGCAGGTTCCGTCATGCGGCCATGATTGCGCCGCCCTCGGTTCCGCTTTCGATCTCTTGCCGACTTCTGTCATCCGGTCGCCGCCGCGGACGCACCGGGCAGCCGTGGCGATCGCTGGGTTGATCAGGCCTTTCCCGCCTGGCTGCGGGGCGTACGTCCGGGTCTGGTCGGCTATCTGGCCGACATCTTTCACGTCGGTTGATCGGCCTCAGAGGGGCGACGACGATCAGGCACAGCGACTGGCCGCTGCTCTGGATACCACATGTACAGGGGGGACTCTGGATGGGTTACACAGGCGTTACGGCCGTACAGGAGGCCATGTGGCTCCAACAGGAGCTGGCCCCCGACCGGCCGAACAACGTGGTGACCCTGTGGGACGTCGACGGAGACCTGGACATCCCCCTGCTCACCGAAGCGCTGCGTACGGCCGTGTCCGAGGCCGGGGCGCTGACGGTGAACTTCCGGCGGGGCGAGGACGGTCTGCGGATGGTCGCCCGCGATCCGGAGAGGCCCGAGCCGTTCCACTTCGACGTCGGCGACGCGGACGACCCCGGCGACGCGGCCCGAGCCGTGGTCGCCGAGCTGGTGAGCCGGCCGTTCGACCTGGGCGAGGACGCCCTCTTCCGGGTCGGTTCCATCCGGCTGGGCGCCACCCGCCACCTCCTGGTTCTCGTCTTCCACCACATCGTCACCGACGCGTTCGGCGTCGTCACGCTGCTGTCGCAGCGGATCGCGGAGATCTATCGCGCGCTGCGCTCGGGTTCCGCTGTACCGGAGCTGCCCGCGAACGCGCGCGGAGACGCGCAGCAGAAAGACGCCGCGTACCGGGCATCCCAACGGTTCGCCCAGGCAGAGGAGTTCTGGCGGGACTACCTCGCGGACGAGCCGACCGCGGCGCGGCTTCCCGCCGGCGTCCGCCCCGCCGCCGACGGCCGGCCGGCCGGGCACTGGGACGGCCTCACCGAACCGCTCGGCATGACCACCCGGACCGCCAGGATCCCGGCCGGCGAACTCGCCGCCTGGCGGCGCACGGCCGACGCCGTGGGGACGAGCCTGCCGGACCTGCTCGCGGCGGCGGCCACGGCGTTCCTGCGGCACATGTGCGCCGTGCCCGAACCGCTGCACGAGTTCACCGTCAACCACCGCGTCGGTCCCCTGCGGCGGTCGCTCGGCCTGCTCTCGAACCGGCTGCCGATCCGCGTGGAGGTGCCGCCCGGGGCGACCCTCGTGGAGCTGGCCGAGGCGCTCGGCCGGGAGCGCCGGCGCGTGCTGCGGCACGCGGGCCACGACGTATCCCTGATCAAGCGGGCGACGGGGCACGCCGGGTCGGTGCGCAGCCCGTTCGGCGCCCTCGTCAACGTGATCCCCTTCGTCGAGGCGCTCGATCTCGCGGGCAGCGTGGCGCGGTTCGCCGGTGGCACGTTCGGTGTGATCGACGAGGTGATGATCTCGACCTACACCGACGGCGCGGCCGACAGCGACCAGTACGTCCGCTTCGACGCCCCGCGGTCGCACTACGGGGACCAGGACGTCGCCGGACTCGCCGACAGATTTGTGACGTTCCTCCGGGCCGCCCTGGCCGACCCGCGCGCCCGGGCCGGGGACGTCAGCGTGCTCAGCACAGCGGAACGCCACGCGCTCCTCACCGAGTACCCCGGCCCCGCGGTCACCCCGGTGGGCCTGACGCTGACGGAGCTGCTGGAGCGGCAGGTAGGGGCCACCCCCGACGCCATCGCGGTGACCTTCGAGGACACCTGCCTTTCGTACCGTGAGCTGGACGAGCGGTCCGGTCGGCTGGCCCGCCTGCTGATCGAGGGCGGCGCGGGGCCGGAACGGTTCGTCGCGGTCGCGATCCCCCGGTCGCTGGAGCTGGTCGTCGCGCTGGTCGCCGTACTCAGGGCGGGCGCCGCCTATGTCCCGGTCGACCCGGACTACCCCACCGCCCGCGTGGAGTTCATGCTCGCCGACGCCAGGCCCACGCTGCTGCTGACGGTGAAGGGCACGGCGGACCGGCTGCCCCGGACGGACATCCCCCTGATCACGGTCGACGAGGCCCCGCTCACCGACGGTCCCACCGCGCTCGCGCCGCACTCCGTCGAGCATCCGGCGTACATGATCTACACGTCGGGATCGACCGGCCGGCCCAAGGGCGCCGTCATCACCCACGCCGCGATCGTCAACCGGCTGCTGTGGATGCAGGACCGCTACCGGCTGGACGGCTCCGACCGGGTGCTGCAGAAGACCTCGGCCTCCTTTGACGTGTCGGTCTGGGAGTTCTTCTGGCCGCTGATCACCGGCGCCGGCCTCGTCGTCGCAAGGCCGGACGGGCACCGCGACCCGGCCTACCTCGCCGAGCTGATCCAACGCGCCGGGGTCACGACCCTGCACTTTGTTCCCTCGATGCTCGCCGAGTTCGTCAACGACGAGGCTGCGGGCGCCTGCACCGGCCTGCGCCGCGTCATCTGCAGCGGCGAAGCACTGCCGGCCGAACTCGCCGCGCGTTTCCACGAGTTACTGGGTGTGCCCCTGCACAACCTGTACGGGCCGACCGAGGCGGCGGTGGACGTCACCGCCTGGCAGTACCGGCCCGGGGCGAGCACCGTACCGATCGGCACGCCGATCTGGAACACCGCGCTGTACGTGCTCGACAGCCGGCTCGGACTGGTCCCGCCCGGCGTGTACGGCGACCTGTACATCGCGGGCGCCGGCCTGGCCAGGGGCTACCACGACCGCTCGGCCCTGACCGCGGAGCGCTTCGTCGCCTGCCCGTTCGGCCCGTCCGGGCGGCGCATGTACCGGACGGGCGACCTGGCTCGCTGGAACGGCAACGGCGAGCTGGAGTTCGCCGGACGCGCCGACCACCAGGTGAAGATCCGTGGCTTCCGGGTCGAGCCCGCGGAGATCGAGGCGACGCTGGCCGCACACCCCGGCGTGGCCCAGGCCGCCGTCCTCGCCCGGCGCGGCCGCGGCGCCGACGGGGCCGCCCAGCTCGTCGCCTACATCGTGCCGACGACCTCCGGCAGCATCGGCAGGCCCGGCGCCGACTGGGACCTCCACGCCGGGCTGGACATCGCCGAGCTGCGGGGCTTCGTCGCGGCCCGGCTGCCCGCCCACCTGGTACCCGCCGCCTTCGTCGCGCTGGACCGGCTGCCGCTGACCGCGAACGGCAAGCTGGACCGGGCGTCGCTGCCCGAGCCGGAGTTCGCCGGCCAGGCTCACCGGCCCGCCCGCACCAGCGAGGAGCACGTCCTGGCGGCCGCGTTCGCCGAGGTGCTCGGGCTGAGCCGGATCGGGGTGGACGACGACTTCTTCACCCTCGGCGGCGACAGCATCCGGGCCATCCAGGTCGTGGCCCGCGCCCGCGCGGCCGGCCTCGCGCTCAGCCCGCGCACCGTGTTCGAGTGCCGCACCGTCGCCGCGCTGGCCGCGGCCGCGACCCGGGACACCGCTCCCACGGCACTCGCCGAACTCGACGGCGGAGGCGTCGGTCTGCTGCCCCTGCCACCGATGGCCCGGCTCGTCGCCGAACGCGGACCCGGCCTCGACCGGCTCGCCCAGTGGCTGCTGCTGGAGGTACCGGCCGAGACGGACCACGACAACCTCACCGCGACGGTACGCGCCGTCCTCGACCGGCACGACGTCCTGCGGTCCCAACTGGTCGACGACGGCCTGCTGGTGCACCCGCCCGGCTCCGTCGACGCGGCCCGGCTCATCACACGGGTCGCCTGCCCAGGAGACTGGAGCGGCGACGCCTGGCAGACGCTGCTGCGCACCGAGGCGGCCGCCGCGGCCCACGACATCAAGGCCTCGGACGGTCGCATGCTCCGGCTGGTGTGGTTCGAGCCGGCCACCGGCGGACCCGGACGACTGCTGGTCGCGGCGCATCACCTGGTCGTCGACGGAATGTCCTGGCGGGTGCTGCTCCCCGACCTGGCCGAGGCATGGCGGCGAGTTCGGACCGGCGAGACACCGGCCCTGCCGCCGGTGGGGACGTCGCTACGACGGTGGCTGCGCGCGCTGGCCGACGAGGCGGTACGGCCCGGACGGGCGGCCGAGCTGTCCCTGTGGCGCGACCTGCTCGCCGCCCCCGTGGCCCCGGTCGGATCCCGGCCGTTCGACCCGAAGGCCGACGTCACCGCGGCGACGGAAACCGTGCGCGTCCAGCTCCCGGCCGACCTCACCGACGCCGTGCTGACCTCGGTGCCGGCGGCGTACCGCAGCGGCGTCGACGACGTGCTGCTCACCGCCCTCGTCCTGGCACTGGCCCGGCACCGGCGGGGCGTGAGGGACGACGCCACGGTCGTACGCCTGGAAGGGCACGGCCGGCAGGAGGAGCTGGCCCCGGGCGCGGACCTGTCCCGCACGGTCGGCTGGTTCACCACCGTCCACCCGGTCCGGATCGACCTCTCCGGCATCGATGTCGACGACGCGATCGCCGGGGGAGCGGCCGCCGGAGACGCCCTCAAACGCGTGAAGGAGCAGCGGCGCGCGCTGCCCGACCAGGGCATCGGCTACACGCTGCTGCGCCACCTCAACGACGAGACCGCGGCGGCGCTGCGCCCGTACCCGGCGGACGAGATCGGCTTCAACTTCCTGGGCCACTTCTCCTTCGACGGCCCGGAGCCGGCACACGGCCCCGGCTGGACACCGGCGCCGGAATGCCCCGAACTCGTCGCGGTACCCGACCCCGACATGCCCGCGCTCAGCGCACTCGAACTCAACTCCCTGGTCACCGACACCGGGGACGGCGCGCGACTCACCGCCCTGTTCACCTTCGCCACCGGCGTACTGCCCGCCGCCGAGGTCCGCGACCTCGCCGACACCTGGTGCGCCGCCCTGCGCGGCCTGCACACCCTGGTGAGGACGGGCGCGACCGGGCTGACCCCGTCCGATGTCGCGCCGGTGCACGTCGGCCAGGCCGAACTGGACACCTGGCAGCGGCGTTTCGGCCAGGTCAACGACGTATGGCCGCTCACCCCGCTGCAGGACGGCCTGCTGTTCCACACGATGCTCGCCGACACGGCCTCCGAGGCCTACCTGACGCAGTTCGTGTTCCGGCTCAGCGGCCCGGTGGACGCGGTGCGCCTACGGGCCGCTGGCCAGGCCCTGCTCAAGAGGCACCCGAACCTCAGGGCGGCGTTCCTGTCGAGCGCGACCGGCGAGTCGGTGCAGATCGTGCTGGACGACGTCCCCCTGCCCTGGCGGCATGTGGACCTCACCGGCGCGCCCGAGGCCGAGGCGCGGCTGGAGGAGATCCTCGCCGAGGAGCGGGACACCCGTTTCCGCCCCGACAGCCCGCCCCTGCTCCGGCTCACCCTCGTCACGCTGGGACCGGAACGGGCCGAACTCGCGCTCACCGCCCATCACGTCCTGCTCGACGGCTGGTCGGTACCGCTCATCGAGCGGGAACTGATGGACCTGTACGCCACGGGCGGCCACGACACCGACCCGCCACGCCCCCACGGCTACCGGGACTTCCTGCGCTGGCTGTCACGGCAGGACACGGCACGCTCCGCACAGGCGTGGGCCGCGGAGCTGGCCGGCGTGGCGGAGCCGACGCTCCTGGCGCCCACGGCACGCCCGGCCGGTGGCGGCAGCGGGCAGGTCGACGCGGCGCTGTCCGGCGAGGACGCCACCCGGCTGGCGCGCCGAGCCGCCGAGTGGGGCGTCACCCCCAACACCCTGGTGCAGGGCGCGTGGGCCGTCGTACTCGCCGAACTGACCGGCCGCGAGGACGTGCTGTTCGGCACCACCGTCGCCGGCCGGCCGTCCGAACTGCCCGGCGTGGACGCGATGATCGGCCTGTTCATCAACACGGTGCCGGTACGGGCGCGGTGCACCCCGACCGACAGCCTCCCGCGGCTGCTGGGGCGGCTGCAGGACGCCCAGGCGAGACTGCTGGACCATCACCACCTCGGGCTCGCCGACATCCAGCGGTCGACCGGGCTGAGCGCGCTGTTCGACACGCTCGTGGTCTTCGAGTCGTTCCCCGTCGACCGCGTCGGCCTCTCGGCGGCCGGCGCGTCGGCGGAGCTGGCCGTGACCGGCATCCGCCCGTACGCCCCACCGCACTACCCGCTGACCGTCATCGCGGCGGCCGATCCGCTGCTGCGCCTCTCCTTCCAGTACCAGCGCGATGCCTTCGAGCACGCCGAGGTGGAGGTGATCGCCGATCGGCTGGTGCGGGTGCTGCGGCAGTTCGCCGCCGAACCGGAGACCACCGTCGGCGCGATCGACGTGCTGTCCGACGCGGAGCGCGAGCAGGTGCTGCACGGCTGGAACGCCACCGCGGCCGCACTGCCCGAGCGGACCATCCCCGAGCTGATCGCCGAGCGCGCGGCGGCGACGCCGGACGCGGTGGCGGTCGAGTGCGACGGACACCGGCTGACCTACCGGGAGTTGGACGAGCGCGCCAACCGGATGGCGCACTGGCTTATCGAGCAGGGCGTGGGGCCGGAGTCCCGCGTGGTGGTGCTGCTGCCCCGCTCGCTCGACCTGGTCGCGGCGCTGCTGGCGGTGTGGAAGGCCGGCGGTGCCTATGTGCCGGTGGACCCGGAGTATCCGGCCGCGCGGGTGCGGTCCGTGGTCGAGGACAGCGCACCGGTGCTGGTGCTGGGCCCCCAGCGGCTGGCCGAGGCCGACCTGTCCGCGTATCCCGCCGACGACCCGAAGACCGCGGTCGGCTGCCACCACACCGCCTACGTCATCTACACCTCCGGCTCCACCGGCAAGCCCAAGGGCGTGGTCATCGAGCACGGCTCCCTGAGCAACCTGCTCACCGGCATGCAGGACCGTTTCTCGCTGTCACCGGACGACCGGCTGCTGGCCGTCGCCACCGTCGCGTTCGACATCGCCGCGCTGGAACTGTTCCTGCCCCTGCTGTCCGGTGCCCGGGTGGTGCTGGCCGGCAAGGACACCATCACCCAGCCCTCGGCACTGCTCGACCTCGTCCAACGCGCCGGCATCACCCACATGCAGGCCACCCCCGCCCTCTGGCAGGTGCTGGTCACCCACGCCCCGGCCTGCCTGACCGGCCTGCGCGTGATCACCAGCGGCGAGGCCCTGCCCACACCACTGGCCCACACCCTGTACGACCACGCGGCCGAGGTCACCAACCTCTACGGCCCCACCGAAGCCACCATCTACTCCACGGCCGCCCGCCTCGACCCCGGCACCGCCGGCATGCCACCTTCCATCGGCGGCCCCGTCACCAACGCGCAGATCCTCGTCCTCGACCGCACGCTCCACCCGGTGCCCCCCGGGGTGACCGGTGATCTCTGGATCGCCGGGCACGGCCTGGCCCGCGGCTACCACGACCAGCCGGGCATGACCGCGGAGCGCTTCGTGGCCAATCCGTTCGGCCCGGCGGGTACGCGGATGTACCGCAGCGGGGATCTGGCCCGCTGGACCAGCACGGGTGAGGTCGAGTACCTCGGCCGCTCCGACCACCAGATCAAACTGCGCGGGTTCCGCATCGAACCCGCCGAGATCGAGCGCACCCTGTCCGGCCATCCGGCCATCCGCCAGGCGACCGTCATCGCTCGCGAGGACAACCCGGACGACCGGCAACTGGTGGCGTACGTCGTGCCCGAGCCGGGCGCCGCCGTACCGCCGGCGGAGCAGTTGCGCACGCTGGTCGGGGAGCGGCTGCCGCAGTACATGGTTCCCGCGGCGATCGTGGTGCTGGCGGAGCTGCCGCTGACCCCGAACGGGAAGCTGGACCGGCTGGCACTGCCACGACCCGAGTTCGACGGGGACGAGTACCAGGCTCCGCGCACCCCGCGTGAGGCGGTGCTGTGCGGGCTGTTCGCCGAGGTGCTGGGCGTGGAGCGGGTCGGCATCGACGACGACTTCTTCGCCCTGGGCGGACACTCGCTGCTGGCCACCCGTCTGGTGGCGCGGGTGCGCGCCGAGCTGGGAGTGGAGATCCCGATCCGGATCCTGTTCACCGCCCCCACCGTCGCCGAGCTGACCGAGCGCTGGAACGAGATGTCGGCCTCTTCCCGAAAGCCGCTGCGCAGGATGACCGAAAGGTAGAAGCACCATGATTCCCCTCTCTTACGCGCAGCGGCGGATGTGGTTCATCAACCGCTTCGAGGGCCCGTCCTCGACGTACAACATCCCGCTGCTCCTGCGGTTCCACGGAGCGCTCGACACGGCCGCGTTACGTACGGCGTTCCAGGACGTGATGGTCCGCCACGAGGTCCTGCGGACAGTCTTCGACGACGTGGACGGACAGCCGTACCAGCGCATCCTCGACCCCGCCGAGATCGAGCTGCCCTGGCAGGACTGGGGCCGGGTGGCGCCCGACCGGGTGCCGGGTGTGGTGTCGTCGGTGGCCGGCAGCTGGTTCGACCTGTCCGTCGACGTACCCCTGCGGGGCTCCGTCGTGCAGTGCGGTGACCAGGAATTCGTGCTGGTGCTGGTCATTCACCACATCGCCGGTGACGGTGGATCGCTGGCGCCGCTGGCCCGGGACATCTCGACGGCCTACCGGGCGCGTGTGGCCGGGAACGCTCCGGAATGGTCCGAGCTGCCCGTGCAGTACGCGGACTACGCGCTGTGGCAGCAGGAACTGCTCGGGGACGAGTCCGATCCGGAGAGCGTCCTGTCGGTCCAGGCGGGCTACTGGCGCGAGGAGTTGGCGGGGGTCTCGCGGCCGCTGTCGCTGCCCCTGGACCGGCCCCGACCCGAAGTGGCGAGCTTCCTCGGCGACTCCGTGGAGATCGGGCTCCCGAGCGAGGTGCGGGCGCGGGTCGAGGATCTGGCGCGGGCCCGTGGCGTGACGGTGTCGATGGTGTTCCAGGCCGCGCTGGTGATGCTGCTGCACCGGCTGGGCGGCGACGAGGACATCACGGTCGGGGCCCCGATAGCGGGCCGCACGGACGAGGCCCTGAGCGATCTCATCGGGTTCTTCGTCAACACCTGGGCACTGCGGGTCCGGGTGACCGCGGACCGGTCCTTCGACTGGGTGCTGGAACAGGTCCGGCAGAAGGCGCTCGCGGCCTACGACAACCAGGACGTGCCCTTCGAGCGGCTGGTGGAGCTGCTGCGGCCGGAGCGGTCGACCGCCCATCACCCGCTGTTCCAGGTCGTGCTCGCGTGGCAGAACAACGCACGACCGGAGCTGGATCTGCCCGGTGTGGCGGTGTCGATGGAGCCCGTCCCGACGGGCTCGGCGAAGTTCGACCTGTTCTTCAACCTGGCGCCGGACGAGGCCGGCGGATCCGTCGTGGGGGAGATCGAGTACGCGACCGACCTCTTCGACCGTTCGACGGTGGAGGGATTCGCGGCGGGGTTCCTGCGGGTGGTGGAGCAGGTGGTGGCCGACCCGCAGGCCACCGTCGGCGCGCTCGAGATACCGGCCGAAGCACAGCGGGAGCACGGCACCGCGTCCGTACTGCCGTCGGGCGCGCTCGACGCGGATGAGCGCCACAAGATCCTGGTCGAGTGGAACGACACGGCCCGTGACTTCCCCTGCCCGGGCCCGGTTCACCTGCTCTTCGAGGAGCAGGCGAGACTACGGCCGGACGCGATCGCGCTGCGCTGGGCCGGCGGAACCATGACCTACGGCGAGTTGAATCAGCGGGCGAACCGGATCGCCTGGGACCTCAAGGAACGCGGCGTCGGCCCACAGACCGTCATCGGGGTCGGCATCCGCCGCGGCCCGATCATGATCGCCGCGGTGTTCGGCGTGCTCAAGGCCGGCGGCGCCTACCTGCCCCTGGAACCGTCACTGCCGGCCGAGCGCGTCGCCGACATGCTCGCCGACGCCGGAGCGACCACGGTGCTGACCACCTCGGACACCGAACGGTGGGCAGTCCCGGAAGGCGTCGAGGTCATCGAGGTGGACGGGGCCGAGGCGACACAGGCGGCGCTTCCCGATCCGGAACCGGTCGCCGGACCCGACAACACCGCGTACATCATCTTCACCTCCGGCAGCACCGGAAAGCCCAAGGGCGTCGAGGTCACCCACCGCCCGGTGCACAACCTGCTCAACTGGTGTTACCGCACCTTCGACTTCGGCTCCGACGACGTGGCCCTGTGTGTCACCTCGCTCGGCTTCGACCTCTCCGTCTTCGACATCTTCGGTCTCCTGGGCTGCGGCGGCGGCCTCTACATCGCGGACGCCAGCCAGCAACGCGACCCCCAGCTCCTGCTCGACGTTCTGCTCACCGAGCCGATCACCTTCTGGGACTCGGTGCCCACCACCCTCAACCAGGTGGCCTCCCTGCTCTCCGGGAACACCGGGTACGAGGGAACCGACGACCTCCGCCTGGTCTTCCTCTCCGGTGACTACACGCCGTTGTCCCTGCCGGACGAGGTCCGCAGGGTCTTCACCGGCGCCGAGATCATCAGCCTCGGCGGCGCCACCGAGGCGACGGTGTGGTCCAACTACTTCCGCGTGCGCGAGATCGACCCGGACTGGCGCAGCATTCCTTACGGCCGTCCCATCGACAACGCGCGCTATTACGTCCTCGACGAGGACATGGAGCCGTGTCCGGTCGGTGTCGAGGGCGATCTGTACATCGGTGGGGACTGCCTGTGCGTCGGCTATGTCAACCGGCCGGATCTGACGGCGGAGCGCTTCGTCCGCGATCCGTTCAGCGAGCGGGAGGGTGACCGGCTCTACCGGACCGGTGACCGGGCCAGCTTCTTCCCGGACGGGAACATCTGCTTCCTCGGCCGCGCCGACAACCAGGTCAAGCTGCGTGGATTCCGCATCGAACCCGGCGAGATCGAGCACACCCTGGCCCGCCATCCGGCTGTCCGCCAGGCCATCGTCACCGCGCGGGAGGATCAGCCGGGCGACCTGCGCCTGGTCGCGTACGTCGTCGCCGACCCCGAAGCCGTGGACAGCGCGGGCGGGGCGGACGAGCAGGTCGGCGAGTGGCAGGAGGTCTACGACCACGCCTATCTGGACGCCGGTGACCGCGAGTTCGGCGAGGACTTCGTCGGGTGGAACAGCTCGTACACCGGTGAGCCGATCCTGCTGGAGGAGATGCGTGCCTGGCGGGATGCGGCGGTGGACCGCGTGCTGTGCTGGTCGCCGAAGCGGGTCCTTGAACTCGGTGTCGGCTCGGGTCTGCTGCTCGCACATATCGCGGGGCGGGTGGAGGAGTACTGGGCCACGGACTTCTCGGCGCAGGTGATCGAGCGGCTGCGGCAGCAGGTGGCGGAGGCGGGCCTGGCGGAGCGGGTCGAGCTGCGGTGCCGGGCGGCCGACGACCTCTCGGGACTTCCCCGGGGCCGATTCGACACCGTGGTGGTCAACTCGGTCGTGCAGTACTTCCCGAACGAGCGGTACCTGGAGCAGGTCCTGAACGGCGCTTGGGAACTGCTCGCGCCGGGTGGCCGGATCGTCCTCGGCGACATCCGGCGGGCGGCGTCCCTGCGGGTCCTGCAGACGGGCGTCCAGCGGGCCAAGCACCCGGATGCCACACCGGCCGTGCTGGCCAGCGCGGTGGAGCAGGCGGTGCTGCTGGAGAAGGAACTCGTCATCGACCCGGAGTGGTTCCTGCGCTGGGCCGACCGTGCCGGGGGAGCCGCCGTCGACGTGCGGGTCAAGGAGGGCAGCGCCCACAACGAGCTGACCCGGCACCGCTACGAGGTCGTGCTGCACAAGTCGGGTGACGTGTTGTCCTTGGCGGCCGTCCCCTCCTTGGTGTGGGACGGAGACCTCGATCGCCTCACCGACCACGACGAAGCAGTCGTACGCATCACCGGCGTCCCGAACGCGCGCCTGACCGAAGAGGCCGCGGCAGCACGCGAGTTGGGCCAGGAGGACTCCGGCGCGCCGACGGTCCCGCCGCTGGACCCGCCCGCGATCCGCACGTGGGCCGAGCGGCACGGATGGGAAGCGCTCGTGACGCTCTCGGCGACCGCGGTCGACCAGGTGGACGTGCTCGTCTTCCGGGACGGCCCGGTGGCCGGCCGGATCCTGACCGGGTCGTACGTGCCAGGGCAAGGGGACCGGGCGCCGGTCAACAATCCCGCGGTCGCGAGCGGCGTCACCGCGCTGCTGCCCACCCTGCGCGCGCACCTCCGCGAGACCCTGCCCGAGTACATGGTGCCGTCCGCGATCGTGCCGATCGGCAGTGTGCCGCTGACGGACAACGGCAAACCGGACCGGCGCGCGCTGCCCGTGCCGGACTACTCGGCGGGCAGCAGCGGCCGCGCTCCGTCGACACCGGAGGAAGAGTCGCTGTGCGCGCTGTTCGCCGCGGTGCTCGGACTCGACCGGGTCGGGGTGGACGACAACTTCTTCACCATCGGCGGTCACTCGCTGCTGGCGACCAAGCTGGTCAGCCGTATCCGAGCCGAGCACGGCGTGGAGATCCCGATCCGGATCGTCTTCCAGGCACCCACGGTCGCCGAGCTGGCGGCACACCTCACGTCTCTGAGAACGGTCCGCCCGCCCCTGCTGCCCCAGGACCGGCCGGAGCGGCTTCCGGTCTCCTTCGCCCAGCAGCGGCTGTGGTTCATCCACCGGTTCGAGGGGCCGTCGGCGACGTACAACGTCTCCCTGGCCCTGCGGATGCGCGGTGACCTCGACACGGCCGCACTGCGCCAGGCCGTGCACGACGTCGTGGTGCGGCACGAGTCGTTGCGCACTGTCTTCGGTGAGGCGGACGGGCAGCCGTACCAGCAGATCCTGGAGCCGACCGCGATCCAGGTGCCCTGGGAGGAACGCGAGGTCACCGAGGCCGAACTCCCCGACACTCTGCGGGAAGCGGCGCGTCTGCCGTTCGACCTGGCGGCCGAGATCCCGATCCGGTCCTGGCTGTTCCGGATCAGCGAGCTGGAGTCGGTGTTCCTGATCGGCGCGCACCACATCGTGGCGGACGGCTGGTCGGCTCTGCCGCTCGCGCAGGACCTGACCGCGGCCTACGAGGCCCGCCGTGACGGCCGGCAGCCGGAGTGGGAACCGCTGCCGGTGCAGTACGCGGACTACACGCTGTGGCAGCGGGAGTTGCTGGGGAACAGTGACACCCCGGGGAGCCTGTACCGGCGTCAACTGGACTACTGGACAACCCACTTGGCCGACCTGCCTGAGTCCATCGACCTGCCTGCCGACCGCTCACGGCCCGCTGTGGCGTCGTACGCCGGTGATCTGGTGCCGCTCGAACTCGACGAGCAACTCACTGAGGGTGTGCGGCGGTTGGCCCGGGAGACCGGTGCGACGGTCTCGATGGTGCTGCAGGCGGGGCTGGCCGCGATGTTCACCAGGCTGGGCATGGGCACGGACGTGCCGATCGGTTCGCCGATCGCGGGACGCACCGACGAGGCGCTCAACCGTCTGGTCGGCTTCTTCGTCAACACCTGGGTCTTGCGCGCGGACACCTCCGGCGACCCGGGCTTCGCCGAACTCGTCAGCCGAGTACGGGAGATGAGCCTCGCCGCGTACGACCACCAGGACATTCCCTTCGAGCACCTGGTCGAGGTCCTGAACCCGGTGCGCTCGCCGGCCCACCACCCGCTCTTCCAGGTGTGTCTGGCGCTGCAGAACAACGCGCGGCCGGAGTTCGCCCTGCCGGGCCTGGTGGTGTCCGAGGAACCCTTCAGCATGGGCACCTCGCGCTTCGACCTGTTCATCAGCCTCACCGAACGGGACGACGCCGGCGCGCCGGCCCGGATCGAGGGGTTCGCGGAGTACGCGACCGAGCTGTTCGACGCCGGGACGATCACCACGATGCTCGACCGATGGCTGCACTTCCTGCGCCAGGTGGTCGCCGCCCCGGACACACCCATCGGGGCCGTGGACATCCTCGCCGACGGCGAGCGTGCGGCGCTGGAACGGTGGGGCGGCCAGGGCCGGGACGCCGGGTTCGGGGCCGGCACCGTTCACCAGCGGTTCGCCGCAACGGCCGCCGCGACCCCGGACGCGACCGCTCTGGTCTCCGCGGACGGCGCGTCCAGCTGGACCTACGCCGAACTGGACCGCTGGTCCAACCGCATCGCCCACCACCTCCGGGCACGCGGCGCCCGCCCGCACACCCGGGTGGCGCTCGTACTCGAACGCTCGCCCCTGCTCGTCGCCGCGATCCTCGGGGTGCTGAAGACGGGCGCCGCCTACGTGCCGGTCGACCCCACCTATCCGCCCGAGCGCATCGAGTTCATGGTCACCGACCTCACCCCCACCGTCGTAGTGGACGAAGGTCTCGCCGCCGAGGACCTCGACGGGTGTCCGGACTCGCCGCTGGAGGCCGACGGCGTCGGGGAGCACAGTGTCGCGTACGTGATGTACACCTCCGGCTCCACCGGCCGCCCCAAGGGTGTCGAGGTGACCCACCGGAACGTGGTCGACCTCGCGCTCGACGCCTGCTGGGCCACCGGTGCCCACCGCCGCGTCCTGGTCCACTCACCGCACACCTTCGACGCGTCGACGTACGAGCTGTGGGTGCCGCTGCTCGGGGGTGGCACCGCTGTGGTGGCACGCGCCGGAAGGCCGGACACCGCGGAGCTGGCCAGGGTCGTCGCCGAGCGGGCGGTGACCGGGCTGTGGCTGACCGCCGGGCTCTTCGCCGTGATGGCCGAGCAGCACCCGGAGTGCTTCACGCACGTCGCGGAGGTGTGGGCGGGCGGTGACGTGCTCTCGCCGACCGCGGTCCGCCGGGTCCTCGACACCTGTCCCGGCCTCACCGTGGTGAACGGGTACGGCCCGACGGAGACCACCACGTTCGCCGCCCGGTACCGGGTGTCCTCGGTGGACCGGTGCACCGACCCGCTGCCGATCGGCGAGCCCATGGACGGCAGCCGGCTGCTGGTCCTGGACGAGCGGCTGCGGCCGGTGCCGACCGGTGTGGTGGGTGAGCTGTACATCGGGGGCGACGGAGTGGCCCTCGGGTACGCGGGCCGGCCGGGCCTGACCGGCGAGCGGTTCGTCGCCGACCCGTTCGGGCCGCCCGGGGCGCGCATGTACCGCACCGGCGACCTGGTGCGCTGGAACACGGCCGGCAGCCTTCAGTACGTGAGCCGGGCCGACGACCAGATCAAGCTCCGCGGCTTCCGGGTGGAGCCGGGCGAACTCGAAGCGGTGCTGCGGGAGCGGGAGGGCGTGGCGCACGCGGTCGTCGCCGTACGCCGGGACCGCCTCGGTGAACGCAGCATGGTCGCCTACGTGGTGCCCGACGCGTCCGCCTCCACCGGCCGGGACGCGGTCGAGCAGGTCGGCGAGTGGCGTGAGATCTACGACGAGATGTACGGCGGCACAGCGGTGGACCCGGGCGGGGTCGGCGAGGACTTCACCGGGTGGAACAGCTCCTACACCGGCCGGCCCATCCCGCTGCCCGAGATGCGGGCCTGGCGCGAGGCCGTGCTCGGGCGGGTGCGCGCCCTGCGGCCGCGCCGGGTGCTGGAGATCGGCGTCGGCTCGGGCCTGCTGCTGGGACCGCTGGCGCCGGAGGCCGAGGAGTACTGGGGCACCGACTTCTCCGCCCCCGTCATCGAGCGGCTGCGCGCCCAGGTCGGCGCCGACCGGCGGCTCTCGGACAAGGTGTCGCTGCGCTGCCAGCCGGCCGACGACCCGGACGGCCTGCCGACGGGGTTCTTCGACACGGTGATCCTCAACTCGGTCGTGCAGTACTTCCCGGACGCCGACTACCTCAGCCGGGTGCTCGACCTCGCGATGGACCGGCTCGCGCCCGGCGGACGCATCGTGATCGGTGACGTCCGCAACTACCGCACCCTGCGGATGTTCAGCGCCGCCGTCCACCGTTCCCGGCAACCGGACGACGGCCCGGCGGCCGTGCGGGCCGCCGTCGAGCGGGCGGTGCTGGGCGAGAAGGAACTGGTCGTCGACCCGGGCTACTTCACCCGCTGGGCCGGGGCGCGTCCGGAGGCCGTAGCCGCCGACATCCGTCTCAAGCAGGGCAGCCACCACAACGAGCTGACCCGCCACCGCTACGAGGTGGTACTGCACAAGGAGCCCACCCGTTCCCTGCACCTGGCGGACCTGCCCACGGTGGTCTGGGGAGCGGACGTACGGGAACCGGCCGACGTGGAGACGGCGTTGGCCCGGCACGGCGGCCAACTGCGCCTGACGCGCATCCCCAACGCCAGGCTGGCCGGTGAGTGGGGCGCCCCGGTCGAGTCGGGGGGCACGCTCGACCCGGCCGAGCTGGAGGCGTGGGGCGCCGCACGAGGGCTCGCGGTGTACTGCACCTGGTCGGCCCAGGCGGCGGACTGCTTCGAGGCGGTCGTACTGCCCGACGTCGACGCCCTCTGCTGCGACGGTGTCTACCGGCCGGCCGACGCCCCCTCGTCCCGTCTGGTGAACGTTCCCGCGGTGTCCCGCCGTGTGTCCCGGCTGCCCTCGCGGCTGCGGGAGGAACTCGCGGGCCGGCTCCCGGAGTTCATGATGCCGAGCGAGATCATCGTCCTCGACCGGCTGCCGCTCACCGAGAACGGGAAGGTGGACCGCGCCGCGCTGCCCGAGCCCGACCCGACCGGCGGCGACTACCGCGCCCCGCGCACACCGCGCGAGGAGGAACTCGCCGGACTCTTCGCCGAGGTGCTGGGCCTGGACCGGATCGGGATCGACGACGACTTCTTCGCCTGCGGCGGCCATTCCCTGCGGCTGACCCGCCTGGTCTGGCAGATCCACGAGAAGCTGGGCGTGGACGTGCCGATCCGGACGGTGTTCCAGTACCCCACGGTGGCCGAGCTGGCGGCGCAGCTGTCCGCGGACACACAGGTGGGCTTCGAGGACCCGTTCGCCGTACTGCTGCCGATCCGCACCGAGGGGGACAGGCCCCCGCTGTGGTGGCTGCACCCGGGCGGCGGGCTGAGCTGGCCCTACCTGGGCTTCGCCCGGCACATCGACCCGTCCTGGCCGCTCTACGGCATCCAGGCGCGCGGCTTCGACGGCACCACACCGCCGGCGAACTCCATCGAGGAGATGGTCGACGACTATCTGGCGCAGGTGCTGGAGGTCCAGCCGAGCGGCCCCTACCACCTGCTGGGCTGGTCCTTCGGCGGCACCCTGGCGCACGCCATGGCGGCCGAACTGCAGCGCCGCGGACACGAGGTGGCGCTCCTGGCCCTGCTGGACGCCGCGCCCTCCAGCCACTTCGCCGATCTCGAAGCGCTCGACGAGGCCATGGTGCGCCGATTCCTGGCCAATTACATGGGACATCTGGCCGGAATGGAGGAATACCCGACCCTGGTCGCCACGGCCTCGTCCATCTTCGTCGGGGAGATGGAACAGATGCGGCGGTTCACCTCGCCGCGGTACCACGGCGATGTCGTCTTCTTCAACGCACTCCTCGACCCGGAGACCCACGACAAGCGGCAGCTCGAGGTGGAACTCGAGGTGCTGTGGCAGGAGTACGTCGACGGCCGAATGCAGCGCATTGACATCCCCTGCGCGCACAACGAGATGTACTGGCCGCGTAACGCGGCTGAAATCTGTCGTGTCATCAACCAGATTCTGCGCGCAGCGCAATGATCTGGCCCAAACCCTTGACCGGTGGAACGAGATCTGGAGGATTAGGGTGAGTATCAATCCGTTCGACGACGAGAATGGCCAGTTCTACGTGCTGGTCAACGACGAGGAGCAGCACTCGCTGTGGCCCGCATTTTCCGAGGTGCCGGCCGGCTGGCGCGTTGTCTTCGGTCCGGCGGGACGGGTGGAGAGCGTCGCCTATGTGGAGGAGAGCTGGACCGACATGCGGCCCCGCAGTCTCCGAGAGGCGATGAACCGGTAGGTCGCGCGCCGTGGTGCAAGGCGCACGCTGGGGGCGGGCCGGAATGGGCCGGTACCGCCTCCCGGTTGCAGGCCGAACAACCTAACATGGCATAGAGACATGGACCTGACCAATCCATGAGCGTCGACGGGGAGGCTTGTGCTGTGGCTGGCGCAAACAGCGACGTAATGTTCGTCCGATGGCCGGCACAAACGGATCTGCGGAATCGATGTAGGAGGGAGGGGGTGCCCCGTCTTCTCGTCGTCGAGGGAGGTGCACGACCTCCCGTGTGCAACGATCCGTTCGAGGACTGGGTTCGTGCGCCCATATCTCGAGAGGATTTGGACGCCCGTGTCAGGGCGTTACAGAACCGGCTCGACAGCCGCCAGGTTCCGACCCTCGATTCGGCCGGAACGCTGTGTTTCGGCCCGCATTCGATCACTGTTTCGAATGCCCAGACCGAATTGATGGAGCTGCTGATCGAGCACTTCGGTGAGGTCGTGTACCGGCACGAACTCACACAGCGGCTCGCCGACCGGGTTCCGATGCCCACGAGAAACTCGCTCGACCTCCACATCATGCGGCTCCGCCGCCGCCTGTCCCCGATCGACCTGGTCATCCGGACCGCATGGGGACGCGGCTATGTGCTGGAGAACGCGGCCGCCTGAGGGCGTGCGCCGCTACGACACCGCGTGCCGCAGCCGGGCCACGCGGTGTCGAGCCAAGAGAACATCACCCAGATGCCGGCCGACGCCCCGACAGTTCCGTCGGCGCGTCGCCGTGACCGATCATGACGTGACCGCCAGCGCGGGCAGGAGTGCGTCCTGCGACTGCCGGGCGGCGGCCGTGCCGTCGCTGATGTGCAGGACCGCGTCGGCTCCCTCCAGGATCGTCCGGTCGAGCGGGCGGTAGCCCTGGCGCGGAGTGATGTCGGTCCGGGTGCGGGCGGGAGCGTCCATGACGTCCGCTGTCAGCTCCCAGGCGGTGGTACGGCTCTGCAGCAGGCCCTCGTAGGTGTCCGGCTCGGGGTCCAGGAGCCCGAGAGCCTCGCTGCGGCCCAGGCTGCCGGCGACGAAGGCGTACTGCTCACCCATCAGCGGTCCCAGGACGGTGCCGGCGCCGTGCCAGTTGAGGTCCAGGTCCGCCTGGCACCAGGTGCTCAGGTCGCGCTGGAAGTGGAGGTTGTGGCCGAAGACCAGCGTCGGGCCCCGCCGTGCCTCGACACTGCGGACGTCGAGGAGGCTCTGGGCGATGAGCGCGTCCCGGGTGGCCAGCAGGCGGGAGATCCGTGCGGCGTGTTCGAGGCTCTGCGCACACTGCTTGTGATACCGCAGCAGGCCGAGGCCGGCCATCAGATGCGTCCTGGCCCTGAGCCACTTGGCGTGCGAGTCCGCCGCGGCCGGCTCCGGTGCGCGGGTGTGGAGCAGGGCGAGCATGGCGTCGGCGATCGAGCGCACCTGCTCGGCCTCGACCGTGCCGCCGAGCGACATGGCCGGGTCCATCACCGCCTCCGTACGGCTCCAGCCCTCGTCGTCGCCGAGGAGTTCCGCGAGGTCGACGCCGAGTTGCAGGTAGTCGCGGGTGTACTCGAGATAGCGTCGCGGGCTGGGCGCGCTGTGGTTCTCCGTCGGGGTGTCGAAGCCGTGGAACGCCAGGCGCTCCTCCGCGGGCCGGGTCTGGTTGTAGTCGCGCATCCAGGCGATCAGCTGCCGGTTGGGCTCCAGGTCCCCGAAGTCGTGGGAGAAGCCCTCGCGCAGGACCGTGTCGAGGCTTCCGGCTCCCCCCTGGACGAAGTCGTTCACGTCGAGGGCGGCCACGCGATCGGTTTCGAGGGCGATCGACCGGAAGCCACGCTCGACCAGCTGGACGAACAGCTCGTTGCGCACCCACCCGAAGGCGGGCTCCTGGTGGGTCGGCTCACCGAGCGCCAGCAGGTCACACGAGGGCACGGTGAGGTCGTGCAGGTTCTTTCTCATGTGTCTCAATTGAACCATTGGAAGACCGGTTGAGACTTCCAGCGCTACGGCCCCTCAAAGGAGGATCAACCACGCTGGAAAGTCTCAAACCGTCGATCAACCGGTGGGTCAGCGGAACAGCGGGTCGGCGGGTCAGCGGGAGCTTGCCGCGTACTTGCGCACCGAGAGCGGAGCGAAGACCACGATCAGGCCGATCGACCAGGCGATCGTCTGGAGGACGTAGCTGCCCGCCGGGCCACCGCTGAACAGTGCGCGCAGCGCGTTGACGGCCGCGGTCATGGGACTGTGGGCGGCGTAGGCCTGGAGCCATCCCGGCATCGTGCCGGTCGGCACGAACGCCGAGGAGATCAGGGTGAACGGGAAGATCCACACGGCGCCGGCCGCCTGGGCGGCCTCCGCGTTGGGCACCGACAGACCGATGAAGGCGCCGAACCAGGACACCGCGTAACCGAACAGCAGCAACAGCAGCATGCCGCCCAGCGCCGGAAGGAATCCGTTGAGGAACCGGAATCCGACGAGCAGGCCGATGAGCACCGTCACGGCCACGGTGACGGCGTTGCGGAAGATCTCCGACACCGTGCGGCCGACGAGTACGGCGGAGCGGCTCATCGGCATCGAACGGAAGCGGTCCATCAGACCTTCGCGCATTTCCGTGGCGATGCCGATGGTGGTGCCGGCGGCCGAACCGTAGAGCGCCATCTGGACGAAGATGCCGGGCAGCAGGAACTGGGCGTAGCGTCCGCCCCCGATGTTGATCGCGCCGCCGAAGACGTACGTGAACAGCAGGATGAACATGACCGGTTGGAGGAGCGAGAAGCTCACCAGCTCGGGGCTGCGCAGAGTGTGCCGGATGTTCCGCAGCGTCATCTCCCACACATCGGACAACCACCAGGAGACTCCGCCGTGCGGCTTCGTGTCCGCTCTGCCGCTCTGCAAGGTCAGGGCCGTGGACGTCATGACCGCTCGGTGTCCTTCCCGTTGGTGTCCTTCCCGCTGTTCTGCTGGTCGGTCCTGTGCTCGGCGGAGCGACCGGTGACGGCGAGGAACACGTCGTCGAGGGTGGGGCGGCGGACCGCCACGTTGGCGATCGCGACACCGGAGCCCTTGAGCAGATGCAGGAGATCGGGCAGCGTGCCGCCGTCGGCCAGCGGTGCGTGGACCACCAGCGTCTCGGGGTCGGCGACCGGCTCGGTGCCCAACCGCTCCCGCAGGAGTCTCGTGGTCTCCTCCAGGGCGGCGCCGTCGATGAGCGTGATGCCGACCCAGTCCTGGCCCACCTGCGCCTTCAGCTCGTCCGGCGTGCCGCCGGCGATGACCCTGCCCTGGTCGATGACGGACAGCGAGTCGGCGAGCTGGTCCGCCTCCTCCAGGTACTGCGTCGTGAGCAGCACGGTGGTGCCCTCGGCGACCAGTTCGCGCACCATCTGCCACACCGCCATGCGGCTGCGCGGGTCCAGGCCGGTGGTCGGTTCGTCGAGGAAGATGAGCCTGGGGCGTGCCATCAGGCTCGCTGCGAGGTCGAGCCTGCGGCGCATGCCGCCCGAGTACGTCTTCGTCTGCCGGTCGGCCGCCTGGCCCAGATCGAAGCGCTCCAGCAGCTCGCTCGCCCGCGCCCTGCTGTCGGACTTGGACAGCCGGAACAGCCTGCCGATCATGTGCAGGTTCTCGCGCCCGGTCAGTAACTGGTCGACCGCCGCGTACTGACCGGTGAGACCGATGATGGACCGTACGCGCCGCGGGTCGCTGCGCACGTCGATGCCGAACACCTCGGCCGTCCCGTCGTCCGGGCTGATCAGGGTGCTCAGGAGGCGGACCGTGGTCGTCTTGCCCGCGCCGTTGGGGCCGAGCAGACCGTGTACGGTGCCCTCCGGCACCGTGAGTTCAAGGTGGTCGAGTGCCATCACCGAGCCGAAGCTCTTGCACAGTCCAGCCACTTCGATCGCTGCTGGCATTTACCGGATTTCCTTTCCGAGCTGAGACGATTTCAGAACTTCCCTGCTCCTGATGCTTAAGCGTATACCTGCAATCCCGATGGAAACTTTGTAAGAAAAGCCCCTGCATTACTGCGCTAAAGTCTCAAACCATGGATCACCTGCGCCCCACCGACCTGGCCCGTGAGCACGGCATCTCGACCCAGGCGGTCCGCAACTACGAGCGGGACGGGTGCATCCCGCTCGCCGAACGCACGGCGTCCGGCTACCGGGTCTACACCGAGGTGCACGCGGCGGCCCTGCGTGCCTATCTGGCGCTCATCCCGGCGCACGGTTACGCCGTGAGCGGGCAGATCATGAGGGCGCTCAACACGGGCGAACTCGACGCGGCTCTCACGGCCGTCGACCGCAGTCACGCCCAACTGCTGCGCGACCGGGGCACCCTGGACGTGGTCGGACAGGCTGTGGCGCACCTGACCACCAACCCGGAAACCGCCGCACAGGCGCCGGTGAGCAGCGAGACCTTCAGCATCGGCGAACTGGCGCACCGCCTGGGCGTCACCGCGGCGACGCTCCGCAACTGGGAAGCGGCGGGCATCCTCGTCCCCGACCGCGCCCCGGTCACCGGACACCGCACGTACGGCGCCCCCGACATCCGCGACGCCGAACTGGCCCATCTCCTCCGGCGCGGCGGCTATCAGCTGGACCAGATCTCCACCGTGGTCCAGCAGATCCGCACCGCCGGCGGCACCCAGGCGCTGTCCGCCGCCCTCGACGACTGGCGGCAACGCCTGACCGTCCGAGGCCTCGCGATGCTCAACGCCTCCGTCCAACTCGCCCGCTACACAGCCCTCCTCGACCTCACCCCACCCGAGCCGCTGACCCACCCGGACACCGCCTAGGCTCGGACGCGCTGTGTGATCTCGGCTGAGGGGGCTGAACTTCGGTGTCGGACAAGCGCGTTGTCATCGTGACCGGTGGAGGTACGGGCATCGGGGAGGCCACCGCCCGGCTGCTGCGCGAGGAGGGGCACGAGGTGGTCGTCTCCGGTCGGCGGGCCGAACCCCTGCGGCGCGTCGAGCGGGAGACCGGGGCCCTCGCCCATCCCGCCGACGTCGGGGATCCCGCGGCGGCCGAGAGTCTCGTCCAGGCCGCTCTGGCCGCGCACGGCCGGCTCGACGGGCTGGTGCTCAACGCGGGCATCGGGCGCGGCGGAGCCGTGGGTGACCTGTCCCTGGCGGACTGGGACGAGGTGATGCGCACCAACGTCACCGGCCCGCTGCTCCTGCTGCGCGCGGCGATCCCGCACCTGCTGGAGAGCCGAGGGGCGGTCGTCGGCGTCGCCTCGGTCTCCGCACTGCGCAACGGCACCAGCAACGCCCCCTACGCCACCTCCAAGGCGGCCCTGCTCCAGCTCTGCCGTTCCGTCGCCGTCGACTACGGGCGGCAGGGGGTGCGTGCCAACATCGTCTGCCCCAGCTGGGTGCGCAGCGAGATGGCCGACCGGCGCATGGCACGCTTCGCCGAGGAGACGGACCTGGGCGACGGGGGCCTGGACGCCGCCTACGAGGAGGCGACCAGGCTGCTGCCCCTGGGGCGGCCGGGCGAGCCGCGGGAGATCGCGGAGGCGATCAGCTGGCTGCTGTCCCCGGCGGCGTCGTACGTCAACGGCGCCGTACTCACCGTCGACGGTGGAGCGACGGCCCTCGACCCCGGGACGCTCGCCTTCGACTTCCACATCGCGCCACGCTGAGAGGCTTCACCCGTCGGCTGCCGAAGCCGGCCCTCCCTCGAACGCCGCCAGGATGCGTTCCGCCGCCAGTGTCGCCGTCAACGTGCCGTCCCTGACCTGCTGTTCGAGGGTGGGGGCGGCCTCGCGAACACCCGGGTGCGCGTGCAGGCGGCCCAGGAGTTCGTCGCGGACCATCGACCAGGCCCAGTCGACCTGCTGGTCCCGCCGCTTGGCGGTGAGCCGGCCGGTGGAGTCGAGGAGCGTGCGGTGCTGTTCCAGCCGCTCCCACACCACGTCCAGACCGGACGACTCGCGGGCGCTGCAGCTCAGCACCGGCGGATTCCAGAACGCGTCCTTGCCGTGCATCAGGCGCAGCGCGCCCGCCAGTTCACGGGCGGCGGCGCGGGCGTCGCGCTCGTGGGGGCCGTCGGCCTTGTTGACGGCGATGACGTCGGCCAGCTCCAGGACGCCCTTCTTGATGCCCTGGAGCTGGTCACCGGTGCGGGCCAGGGTCAGGAGCAGGAAGGAGTCCACCATGTCGGCGACCGCGGTCTCGGACTGGCCGACGCCGACGGTCTCGACGAGGATCACGTCGTAGCCCGCCGCCTCCATCACCACCATGGACTCGCGGGTGGCCTTGGCGACCCCGCCCAGGGTGCCCGCGCTGGGGGAGGGGCGGACGAAGGCGTTCGGGTCCACCGCCAGGCGTTCCATCCGGGTCTTGTCGCCGAGGATCGAGCCGCCGGTACGGGTGGAGGACGGGTCCACGGCGAGTACGGCCACCCGGTGGCCCTGCGAGGTCAGCAGCGTGCCGAACGCGTCGATGAACGTCGACTTGCCCACGCCCGGCACCCCGCTGATGCCGATCCGCCGCGCCCGGCCGCTGTGCGGGAGCAGCTCGGTGAGCAACTCCTGCGCCAGCGCCCGGTGCTGGGGTCGGGTGGACTCGACGAGCGTGATGGCGCGGGCCACCAGGGCCCGCTTCCCGTCGAGCACACCCTTCACATACGTGTCGAGATCGATCGCTGCCATGCGGATCAGAGGTCGTGGCCGAGGTCGGCCGACAGCCGCTTCACCAGGTCGTACGCCGCGTCCGGGATCACCGTCCCGGGCAGGAACACGGCCGCCGCGCCCATCTCCAGCAGCACCGGCACGTCCTGCGGCGGGATGACCCCGCCGACCACGATCGTGATGTCCTCCCGGCCCTCCTCGGCGAGCTTCTCGCGCAGCGCCGGTACGAGGGTGAGGTGACCGGCGGCCAGCGAGGACACGCCGACCACGTGGACGTCCGCCTCGACCGCCTGGCGGGCGACCTCCTCCGGGGTCTGGAACAGCGGGCCGACGTCGACGTCGAAGCCGAGGTCGGCGAAGCCGGTGGCGATCACCTTCTGGCCGCGGTCGTGGCCGTCCTGGCCCATCTTGGCGACCAGGATGCGCGGCCGGCGCCCCTCGGCCTCCTCGAAGGCGTCCACCAGGGCACGGGTGCGGTCCACGGACGGGGACTCCCCTGCTTCGTTGCGGTACACGCCGGAGATCGTACGGATCTGGCTCGCGTGCCGGCCGTACACCTTCTCCAGGGCGTCGGAGATCTCGCCGACGGTCGCCTTGGCGCGGGCCGCGTGCACGGCCAGCTCCAGCAGGTTGCCGTCGCCGTCGGCCGCCCGGGTGAGTGCGTCCAGCGCGTCCCGGCAGGCGGTCTCGTCCCGCTCCGCCCGCAGCCGTCGCAGCTTCTCGATCTGCTGGGCGCGCACGGAGGAGTTGTCGACCTTGAGGACCTCGATCGCCTCGTCGTTCTCCACCCGGTACTTGTTGACGCCGATCACCGGCTGACGACCGGAGTCGATACGGGCCTGCGTGCGCGCGGCCGCCTCCTCCACGCGCAGCTTGGGAATGCCGGCGTCGATGGCCTGCGCCATACCGCCCGCCTGCTCGACCTCCTGGATGTGCGCCCAGGCCTTGCGAGCGAGGTCGTACGTGAGCCGCTCCACATAGGCGCTGCCGCCCCACGGGTCGATGACCCGGGTGGTGCCCGACTCCTGCTGGATGAGCAGCTGGGTGTTGCGGGCGATGCGCGCCGAGAAGTCGGTCGGCAGGGCGAGGGCCTCGTCCAGGGCGTTGGTGTGCAGCGACTGGGTGTGGCCCTGGGTCGCCGCCATCGCCTCCACGGCCGTACGCGTGACGTTGTTGAACACGTCCTGCGCGGTCAGCGACCAGCCGGAGGTCTGCGAATGGGTGCGCAGGGACAGGGACTTGGTGTTCTGCGGCTCGAACTGCGAAACCAGCTTGGCCCACAGGAGCCGGGCCGCCCGCAGCTTGGCGATCTCCATGAAGAAGTTCATGCCGATCGCCCAGAAGAACGACAGCCGGGGCGCGAACGCGTCCACGTCCAGGCCGGCTTCCCGCCCGGCGCGGATGTACTCGACTCCGTCCGCGAGCGTGTACGCCAGCTCCAGGTCGGCCGTCGCACCCGCCTCCTGGATGTGGTAGCCGGAGATGGAGATGGAGTTGTAGCGGGGCATCCGCTGCGAGGTGTACGCGAAGATGTCGGAGATGATCCGCATCGACGGCTTCGGCGGATAGATGTAGGTGTTGCGGACCATGAACTCCTTCAGAATGTCGTTCTGAATGGTCCCGGCCAGCTTCTCGGGCGGTACGCCCTGCTCCTCCGCCGCCACGATGTACAGCGCCAGCACCGGCAGCACGGCGCCGTTCATCGTCATCGACACGGTCATCTTGTCCAGCGGGATCCCGTCGAACAGCTGCCGCATGTCGTAGATCGAGTCGATGGCCACGCCCGCCATGCCGACGTCGCCGGTCACGCGCGGGTGGTCGCTGTCGTACCCCCGGTGCGTGGGCAGGTCGAAGGCGACCGACAGGCCCTTCTGACCGGCCGCGAGGTTGCGCCGGTAGAACGCGTTGGACTCCTCGGCGGTGGAGAAGCCCGCGTACTGGCGGATCGTCCAGGGCTGGTTGACGTACATCGTCGGGTAGGGGCCGCGCAGGTACGGCGCCATGCCCGGGTAGGTGCCGAGGAAGTCCAGGCCCTCCAGGTCACGTCCGGTGTACAGCGGCTTGACCCCGATGCCCTCCGGGGTCTCCCACAGCGGTGTCTCGCTGCCCGTGGCGTGCTTGACGGCCGTACGCCATTCCGCGTCACCACCCTCGGCGACGGGGGTCCCCAGCTCGATGCCGGAGAAGTCGGGGATTCCCATCAGGACACTCCCATGCGGTCGAGGGTCGCGGACAGCACGTCCACTGCGTCGCAGCCCGCGAAGACGTACGAGTCGATGCCGGCGTAGTCGCCCCGGCCCGCGAGGACCACGTGCCGGGCCCCGGCCGCCTTCAGCGACTCGGCCGTCCGCTCGGCCTGTTCGGCGTACTGCGCGTCGCTGGAGCACACCACGGCCTCGGTCGCGCCGCTGTCCTCGAATGTGCCCTCCGTGACCGGCTCGATGCCGCCCGCCTGGAAGAGGTTGGCGGCGAAGGTCGAGCGCGCGGTGAACTCGGCGGCCGAGCCCAGGGTGGCCAGGAAGATCCGGGGCCGGGAGCCGGTCGCCGCCAGGTGGGCGTCGGAGCGGGCGCGCAGCGCCTCGTACGCCTCGTCCCGGCGCACCCGGGGCAGCCCGCCGGACGGCGGCTCGGGCGCGGGCTCGCGCTCCACCGGCTTCTCGGCGAGGAACGGGAACTCGCTGACACCGGTGATGGGTTCGCGCCGCTTGGCGAGCTTCTTGGAGCGCTCGGCCCAGGTCGTCGCCAGGTCCGTACGGATCCGGCCGGAGCGCAGTACGGCCGCCTGTCCGCCGTCCCGCTCGATCGACCGGAAGAACTCCCAGGCGGCCCGGGCGAGTTCGTCGGTGAGCTGCTCGACGTACCAGGAGCCGCCCGCCGGGTCGATCACCCGGGCCAGATGGGACTCCTCGACCAGGATCGTGGAGGTGTTGCGCGCGATACGGCGGGCGAACGCGTCCGGCAGGCCGAGCGCGTGGTCGAACGGCAGCACGGTGACGGAGTCGGCGCCGCCCACCCCGGCGGCCAGCGTCGCGATCGTCGTACGGAGCATGTTCACCCACGGGTCGCGGCGGGTCAGCATCACCGGCGAGGTCACCGCGTGCTGCACCTGCGCACCCGCGCCGGGCGCCCCGGACACCTCGGCCACCCGCGCCCACAGCCGGCGCGCCGCGCGCAGCTTGGCGATGGTCAGGAACTGGTCGGCGGTGGCCGCGTACCGGAACTCCAGCTGCGCACAGGCCGCTTCGACCGTGAGACCGGCCTCGGTCAGCTCCCGAAGGTAGGCCACACCGGTGGCAAGGGACGCACCCAGCTCCTGCGCGGCCGAGCCGCCCGCCTCGTGGTACGGCAGCGCGTCCACGGTCAGCGTGCGCAGGCCCGGGTACTGCTCGGCGGTCCGCCGGGCCAGCGCGGCGAAGGGCGCGAAGTCCTGGGCCTCGCCCGTGCGGGCCTCGTACCCCAGCGGGTCGCCGCCGAGGTTGCCGCGCACCGCCTCCGGGTCGACGCCCCGCTCCTCGTACAGCCGCAGCAGCTCGGCCGCGGCGGCCTCCACGTCACGGCCGGCGTCCAGGACGACCGGGGCCAGGTCGAGGTAGACGCCGTCGAGGGCGCGGGCGACGCCGGACACCGGGATGCCGCCCTCGCCCACGACCAGCCAGAGCGAGGTGACGCCGTTCTCCAGGTCCGCCAGGACCGCCCCGTCGGCGAGCGCCGCGTGCCGCTGCCGTACGTCCCAGCCGCCCGCGGTGTTGCCCTCGGGGCGGCCGCCACGCACGAACGGGGCGAAGCCGGGCAGACCGGGGTCGGGCGCGCCGTCGCGCGCGGTGTACAGCGGCCGGGTACGCAGCCCGTCCTCGAGCGTGGTGGACAGAGCGTCCTCAGCTGCCGCGCCCGAGACTTCCTTGCCCGACTTGCGCAGCACACCCTCGACCAGGCGTTGCCACTGCTCGTGTGTCGCGTCAGGGAACTCGGCGGCCAGTGAGAGCCCGTCGTCAGGCAGGACCGTCATGCTCGGATGTTAGGTCAGGGCGCTCAAGTGACTGCAGAGCGTGGGCCTGTGACCTTTCCCTCCTTGCGGCTGTGACCTGCGCCCCTCGGGGGTGTGAAGGCCCCTTTTCCTCTGGTTGGTCCTGCTCCACTTCCTACGGTTGGTCCGGTTCGTCGGTGAGATCCGGCACCAGCGCGCACAACGCCTCGCGCTGCTCGGGGCCGACGAAGCGGGTGAGGGCCTCGCGGACCGTTTCGGCGAGGGTGTCGGAGGCCTCTCGCAGCAGGCGCCGGGCCTTGTCGGTGAGGGCTACCTCGATGCCGCGTTTGTCGCCGCACACGGACTCGCGGGTGACCAGGCCGGACCGCTGGAGGCAGGCGATCTGGTAGGTGAGCCGGGTCTTGGGGCGGCCGAGGAGCTCGGCGATCCGGGTCATGCGCAGGCCGCCCCGCGGCTGCTCGGCCAGCAGGCACAGGATGAGGAACTCGTCGTGCGAGACGTCGAGGGTCTGCTTCACGACCGACCGCAGCCGCTGCTCCACCGCTCCCGTCGCGGCCAGCAGCAGCATCCAGGCGCGCAGCTCGGCCGGGAGCAGTCCGCCGCCCGCGGCGGAGGGGCAAGGGGGCTGGTCGGCGGGGTGTGCGTCGGGGGCGGCCATGGCTTCGAGTCTACCTGTTGTCCAAATTTGGATAGTGGGCTAGCGTGAGGTCATCCAAATTTGAACGACCATGGGTCGTCGAACCCGTCACCGAACCCGTCATCAAACGTGTCATCGAACGTGTCATCGAAAAGGAGGACGGTCATGTCCGTCGCCGTGGAAACAGGTACCTGGCAGCTCGACCCGACCGCGTCCACCGTGGGCCTGCGGCACAAGACCTTCTGGGGCCTGGTCACCGTCAAGGGCACCTTCGCCGCCGTCACCGGCCACGGCGAGGTCCGGCCGGACGGCTCGGCCACCGGCACCGTGACGCTGGACGTGGCCTCCCTGGACACCAAGAACGCCAAGCGGGACGAGCACCTGCGCTCGGCCGACCTCCTGGACGCCGGCAACCACCCGGAGATCACCTTCGCCGTCCGCGGCGCCGACCGCCTCGACGGCGACAGCGTCCGGGTGACCGGTCAGCTGACCGTACGGGGCATCAGCCGGCCGGTGAACCTCAGCGCACGGCTGACCTCGGCGACGGCCGAGGCGCTCGGCCTGGAGGCCGAGTTCACCGTGGACCGCGAGCAGTTCGGCGTGACCTGGAACCAGCTCGGCATGATGCGCGGCCTGACCACGGTGACGGCCGCGCTCAAGTTCACCCGCGCTGCGGCCTGACCCCCAGCTCGGCCGGCCGTACGTCCAGGGTGGAGAGCGTCTGCGGGCTCGCCGTGAAGGCGCGCAGCCGGATGTGGGCGCTCTGCTTGACGGGCAGCGGGAACCGGCCGGAGGGCGCCCGCAGTTCGACGGTCGCCGTGGTGTGCGCGGGGATCGTGACCGGGCCGCGCCCCAGGGTCCAGTACCTGCTCATGCCCTGGCCGTTCGTGAGCATGTAGTGCGGGGTGAGCGGGGCGCTCCCCGTGTTGGTCACCCGCACGGTCAGCGCGGCCAGCGACTGCCCCGTGGCCCGGCGCGCCGACGTGATGTCCATCCGCAGCGGCGGCCGGCCCGTCACCGCCAGGGTCGCGCTCACCAGCGCGGGCAGCACCAGCAGGACCACCGCGCCCACCAGCGCCGGGCGGCGGCGTGGCCCCTTCAGCCGGCGGGGGCGCGGCTGCCAGGCCTGCGCGAAGTCCGACAGGGGCACGGTGATCGCCGCCGCGAGCCACAGCGGGGTCATCATCAGGTAGTAGCCGTCCTGGGAGCGGGTCGCCAGGTAGAAGGCACACCAGGGCAGTACGGTCGCGGCCGGGCCCAGCCGCCGTACGAACAGCACGAACAGCGCCAGCAGGGCGGCGGCGAGCAGCACGCTCGCGTGGCCGTACCAGTCGAGCCGGTCGCTGCCGTGCGTGAAGTACAGGGAGATGTCCACCAGGCCCTGGCCGTGCAGCACCGCGCCCTGGGTGATGGGCAGGGCGATGCCCTGGAGCCAGGGGCCGGGCTCGGTCACGATGAAGTACGTGTTGATCAGCAGCCAGGTCAGGGCGGCGATCCCGGCGATCCGCAGCACCACGCGAACGGCCTCCCGGCCGCCCAGTTCGCCGCGGCGGACGGCGTAGACGCCGGCCAGCAGGAACGGCGTCACGAACCAGGGCAGTTGCTGGGCCGCGCACGCGGCGCCGAGGCAGACGGCCCGCGCGATCCCGGCGGCGCCGAGCCGTCCGCCGGCGCCGATCCGCGGCCAGCGCACCACCACCGGCACCAGCAGAGCCATGGCGATGATCGCCGGGTATCCCTGGCGGGCGTACATCGGAAGGAAACTGAAGCCCAGGCACACCATCGTCGCCGCCGAGCGCCACGGCACCGGCAGCATCCGCCACAGCACGACCGCGCCCACGATCAGTACGAGTGTCGCGGCCGCCGTCGCCGGGGCGCCGCCGTGGCCCAGCCAGAGCAGGGGTGCGGTGAGCAGGGGGGCCAGTGGGGGATAGCCGTACGTGAAGTCGTAACCGCCGTCTATCGTCGCGGTCAGGGCGACGCCCTTGGTGTGGAAGAGCCACGGCCAGGGCTGTGCGTACAGCCTGTGCCCGTTGACCATCTCCCTCGCGGCCTGCGTGGTCAGGACCGCCTCGTCGCCGCCGGCGTGGTTCAGCGCCCAGGTGCACAGGACCAGCGCGATCGCGGTCAGCAGGACGACGAGGTCCAGGCGGGCCAGTGAGCGCGCCCGGCGGACCGTCAGGGCGAGGACGCCGCTGACCAGGATCGAGGCGTAGCAGACGGAGATGACCGCGGCGAGGGCGAGGCGGTGCGTCGCGGCCTGCGTCCACACCGCCCGGGTGCCGATGAAGAGGCTCACATCCGCGAGCAGGGTCAGGACGCGATGCCACTGCGCGGGGCTCTGGAAGTCTTCCGTGCGACCCCCCGGGGCGGCGGACACCGCCGACTGCGTCCGCCGGCCGGGTGTCACCAGCTGTGTTTCTGCCAAGTGCACGGCACCGGACGCTAGTGGCAGCCGGTGAGCGAGGCGTCGTGGCAGGTGAAGAGTCCGGTGTGAGGGCGGTAAGAAACGGGCGTATTCGTACATGTGCCGCGTGGCGGGGTGGAGGAGAGGCCGACGGATCTGTCGCGCTTCGTGTCGCTGTTGGGCCGAACGGGTGACTTGGCGTAAGAATTGGCTGGTGCAGGCATTGAGTGCGAGTCAGGTCAGGGGGAGCCGGTGAGCCGTTACGACGTCACCGATGAACAGTGGGAAGGGCTCGCCCAGGTCGTGCCGCTGCGGGGCCGGGACGCCTGGCCGTCCGCGGTGAACCACCGCTCGCTGCCGGACGCGGAGACCGAGACGCGGCGCCGTTTCGTCGTCCTGCGGGTCAACGTCTTCGCGGACGCCCGCGAGGTCGCCGAGACGCTGATGGCAGGGGTACCGGTGCTGCTCGACCTCTCCAGCGCGGAGGGCGAGGTCGCCAAGCGCGTCCTCGACTTCAGCACCGGCGTCGTCTTCGGCCTGGGCAGCGGAATGCACCGGGTCGACCGCAACGTGTTCCTCCTGACCCCGCCCGGCACGGAGGTCAGCGGGTTGATGGAGGGCGCGGGGGTTTCCGGGAGCTGAGGGGCGGGGCGGGGAGCCGGTTCTGTGTCCTACGGTCCCCCGATCGTAGGAAGGTGCCCTCGGCAAAACGGTTCGGCGTTGCTGTGGAGGCCTACCGTCCGGATATGGCCGTACCTTCCGCGTCCGCCGAGTCCTCCGCGTCGTGCGGGGCCTCCGCGGTCCCTGACCTCTCCACGTCCGTCCCGGAGCCCTCCGCGCCCACCGAGCCTACGATCGTGCCGGCGCAGCTTGCCCGCACGCCGGGATCCGCCCCTGTCGACGTACGCGCCCGGATCACCGAGTTGCGGCTCTCGGCCTTTGCCGGGCATCGGCGGGTCGCGTTTCCGCTGGGGTCCGTGACGCTCTTCGCCGGGCCGAGTGGTGCGGGGAAGTCGACCGCGCTCGGGGCGTACGAGGCGCTGGCGCGGCTCGGGGGAGGGGCCTGGCTCGCCGAGGTGTTCCCGGATCCGGTCGCCTGTGTGCCGGAGCGGGCGCGGCCCGATACCGAGGGGCGGCGGGGATTCCGGATCGGGTGTACGGCCGACGGTGCCGAGGGACCGGTCCGGCTCGACGTCGCCGTACAGGCCGAACCGGAACTGCGCATCGTGGGCGAGCGGCTGACGGCGCGGGGCGTGGTCCTGCTGGAGACCGCCCTGCGTGACCCCGGCCGCCGGACCGTACAGGCCGCCTGGCACACCGCGGGCTCGGCCCCGGTGACCCGCGCCCCGCTGCCCGACGACCGGCTCGGCACCGCCCTGCTGCCGCTGCGGGTGGCCGGCAAGACGGACGGACAGCGGCATGTGCTGGCCGCCGCCGAGCAGATGGTCGTCGCCCTGCGCTCCGTCTTCGCCTGCGACCCGCGCCCCGAGTACATGCGCACCCCCGTCCCGACCGGTACGGGACGGCTCATGCCCGGCTGCGACAACCTCGCCGACGTCCTGTGGCGCACCCGGTTCGAGTGCGGCCGCCGGCACTCCGCGCTGGTCGAGGCGCTGCGCGCGGGCTGCGCGGGGCCGGTGACCGACCTGGTCGCCGAGCCACTGACCGACGGCACGGTCCGGGCGCTGCTGGACCGCGGTGACGGCTTCCGCACCGAACTGGCCCGGCTGGGCGACGGCGAACTGCGCTATGTCGCGCTGGCTCTGGTGCTGCTGACCGGACCAGGCGTCCTGGACGTGGACACGCCGGGCGAGGTGCCCGACGCCCTGCGGACCCTCACCGTGCTCGCCGACGGCTTCGACCGCGCTCTCGACCCGGTCCAGCGCCGCGCACTGCTGGGGATGGCGGCCCGGATGGGCGAGCGCGGGCACATCCGCTGCGTCGGCGCGGTGAGCGACGCCTCGTGGGCGGCGGGGACCGAGGGGGTCACAGTGGTACACCTGAACGCGTGACGGAACACCCTGACCTCGCCGGACTCCAGCGCAGGCTGGCCGAGTTCGCCGCCGCGCGCAACTGGCAGCCCTACCACACCCCCAAGAACCTCGTGGCAGCCCTCAGCGTGGAGGCCTCCGAACTGGTCGAGATCTTCCAGTGGTTGACCCCGGAGGAGTCGGCCCGCGTGATGGACGACCCCGACACCGCGCACCGCGTCACGGACGAGGTCGCCGACGTGCTCGCCTATCTCCTCCAGCTCTGCGAGGTCCTCGGCATCGACCCGCTGACCGCCCTGTCGGCCAAGATCGACCGCAACGAACGGCGCTTTCCGGCCCCCGGTGCGGACGACACCCCCTGACATCGACCACGACTCCAACTCCCGGACCGCATGGCTCCGTTATTACTCTACGGAGTCAAATCCCCTACCGAATCCGAATTGTTGTCCACAGAATTCGGGCTACCTCTGGCTTTTCACCCCAAGGGGTTTCACGCTGGGTAGTGGACAAGGGAGTTCAAGCGGACGTGCGACGACGCACGACGAGTGGGACGGGGGCAGCGCATGGATGCGGTGCGGCTCATTGGGACCAGCAGGCGTGCTCTGGCGGCGGGCGCCGACATACCCGAGATCATGGCCGAGGTGTGGCAGGCGCAGGCCCTGGCCCAGGCGATCGGCAGCCGACTCGCGGTGTCCGGCCCGCCGGAGCTACGGGGCGAGGCACTGGGCCTGACCGAGCTGGCGGGCCGGGGCTGCGGCGTCCTGGACCCTCCCGAACTCGACCCGGGCGACCTGCGCGCCGCCCAGCTCACCGAGCTGGACGACGCCCGGCAGACGCTCCTGTGCCTCGGCGGGCTGCTCGGCGAGGTCGGCATAGCCCTGGTCGGCATGGCCAGCTCCGCGGCCGACGAGACGACCTACTGGCAGTGCATGGAGGCCATCGACGCCGCGGACGAGTCCCGGGACCGGGTCCTGGAGATGCTGCGCAAGCTGGCGGCGCGGGAGGAGGTGTTACCGGACCACACCTGAGCGGGGGTCATCAGCGGGGGCCGGGGACGACGGCCCCCAGTGCGACCGCATGTCAGGCGAGCTCGCCCTCTTCGGCCGACGCCCGCTGCAGATCCGCGTCCAGGGCTGACAGATCCGCGTTCAACGCGGCCATCAGCTCCTCCATCTGCTCCAGCAACCCCTTCGGCTGACCGGCGGATCCACCCCGCGAGGGAATGGACTCTTCTGACATGACGGCCTCCTCGGCCCGGCGCGCGACGGCGACGACCGTCCGCCGCGGGTGCCGGACGGCCCGGCTCCGACGGGCCAACGATCACCGCCGGGGCCGGTCACTGGCCCACGCCTCACCCGGTGCGATGGGTGGGCGAATTTCACCCGACCGGGGACGGCCGCGCCCGGCGGTACCGGTGAGGTTGACGGGGCAGGGGCCGTGCAGGATAGGTGTATGGACCTTCGAATCTTCACCGAGCCCCAGCAGGGGGCGACGTACGACACCTTGCTCACCGTGGCCAAGGCAACCGAAGACCTCGGATTCGACGCCTTTTTCCGCAGCGACCACTACCTGCGGATGGGCAACGTGGACGGCCTGCCCGGCCCCACGGACGCCTGGATCACCCTGGCCGGCCTGGCCCGTGAGACCAAGCGCATCCGCCTCGGCACCCTGATGACGGCCGCCACCTTCCGGCTGCCCGGCGTGCTCGCCATCCAGGTGGCCCAGGTCGACCAGATGTCCGGCGGCCGCGTGGAACTCGGCCTGGGCGCAGGCTGGTTCGAGGAGGAGCACCGCGCGTACGGCATCCCCTTCCCGAAGGAGAAGTTCGCGCGCCTGGAGGAGCAGCTGGAGATCGTCACCGGGCTGTGGGCGACCAAGGAAGGCGCGACCTTCGACTTCCACGGCACGCACTACGACCTCACCGACTCGCCCGCGCTGCCCAAGCCGGCCCAGGCGAAGATCCCGGTGCTCATCGGCGGGCACGGCGCGACCCGCACCCCGCGCCTCGCGGCCCGGTACGCCGACGAGTTCAACATGCCCTTCGCCTCCGTCGAGGACAGCGAGCGGCAGTTCGGCCGGGTGCGCGTCGCCGCCGAGGAGGCGGGCCGCAAGGCGGACGCCCTGACGTACTCCAACGCGCTCGTGGTGTGCGTCGGCAGGGACGACCAGGAGGTCGCCCGACGTGCCGCGGCGATCGGCCGCGAGGTGGACGAGCTGAAGACCAACGGTCTGGCCGGCTCGCCCGCCGAGGTGGTCGACAAGATCGGCCGGTACGCCGAGGTCGGCTCCCGGCGGATCTACCTCCAGATCCTCGACCTGGCCGACCTCGACCACCTGGAGCTGATCTCCTCCCAGGTCCAGTCGCAGCTGTCGTGACACCCCCGTGCCGCCTCCTCCGGCCCCGGTCGGAGGGGACGGCGCGACCTGTGACGGTCCTGTGACCGGAACTATGGCCTCCACCACAGCCATGCCGACCGGTCCCTGGTGATCTCGTCCGATGGACGACGACTCCTTGCTCGGCACGCTCTTCGCCCTGCTGTGCATTCCCGCCATCTTCGCCGTCCCGGTCTGGCTGATCGTGGTCGCCTTCAAACTCGTCTCCGTGGCCCTGCCCGGCCGGCGGCCGGACTGGCGGTCGGATCTGCTGCGCTGGTCCGCGCGGATGACCGGTTCGGGCGCCGTGATCCTGTACGTCCTCGGCGCCGGGGCGGTCGCGCTCTCCGTGCACGAGTCCTCGTCCGGCGCGGACTCGACGCCGGCCCACGAGTGCCGCGACGACTACCGGGCCGACCACCTGGTCGGCCAGACGGCCTCCTGGCTGCCGCTCCGCTTCGACTGCGTCCTGGACGACGGCGGCACCTACCCGAGCAGCCCCGCCTATTTCTGGATCAACACGCTGGTCGCCGTACTGGGCCTGGCCTCGATCGCGCTCGTCGTGGCGAACGGGTACGCCGCGGAACGCCGGGCCCGGGTGAAGGCAGGCGAAGGAGAGCGAGAGGCAGAGCGATGAGCTACCCCATCCACGTGCTGAAGTTCCGCGACGGCGAGCCGGTTCCGATGAAGGAGGCGGTGATCCGTGAGGTGCTGGGCCCCGTCACCGTGGGCGGCATGCCCGATCGGGGCCTGCCCGAGTGGTGGAACCTGCGGACCCCGGACGGCGGCGAGGCGGAGGTGTACGGCGACGCCACAAGCCTGTCGTTCACCCACGTCTCCAGCGGCCTCGTCCTCGACGCGCTGGCCGAACTCGCCCGCCGCGCCGGCGCCGTGATCATGCCGCATGAGTGTCCCGTGCTCCTGCAGCGGGAGCACGACCGGCGGCATCTGCCCGACGACGACATGCGCGCCCACGCGGTCGTCGTGCCGCACGCCGGCTGGTCGGGCAGGGCGATCGAGCAGGTCGTCCGCCCCTTGCCGGAGCCCCCGCAGCGGCCGGTCCTGCCCCGGTTCGCCTACCACTCGCTGGTCGGGGTGGTGGCGCCGGCGGACGAGCCGTGCGTGTGCTGCGGACAGGTGCGCGGCTGGGTGTACACGGGGCCGGTGTTCGGGGCCGAGGCGCCGGACGCGGGCATCTGCCCGTACTGCATCGCCTTCGGCAAGGCCGCCGCACGCTACGGCGCCACGTTCAACGACGTCATCGACGGCGACGTCCCCGACGAGGTGGCCCGGGGGATCCTGGAACGCACGCCGGGCATCCCGTCCTGGCAGTCCCCGCGCTGGCTGACCCACTGCGGCGACGCCGCCGAGTACCTCGAGGCACTCGACGCGGACGGTCAGCCGGCCTCCTACCTGTTCCGCTGCCGGGTCTGCGGCACCAGCCTCGCCTACTCGGACTTCACCTGAGAGGGGCCGGGCAGGCAGACAGGCACCCGCCTGCCCGGCCCCGCCGTCCGTCAGCCGCTCTGCGTGAAGCCGTAGTCCAGGATCTTCTTCGCGTCCTTGAGCCGCTCGTCCACCGACGTGTCCGCGAGCACGGTGCCCACGACCGTCTTGCCGTTGCGGGTGGCCGCGAAGACCAGGCAGAACTTCGCCTCCGGACCCGATCCGGTCTTCACGCCGATCGCGCCCCGGTAGGTGTTCAGCAGCGTGTTCGTGTTCTTCCACGGGGACATCGCGTGTGTTCCGCCACCGGGCCGGTACGACTTCATGTCGTCCTTCACCTTGGTGCCGACGACCGTCTTGAACGTCTTGTTCTTCAACGCGACCCCGGCCAGCTTCGCCAGATCTCGGGGGGACGCGTGGTTCTTGCCGTTGGACACCCCGTCGAAGGAGTCGAAGTGGGTGTGCGTCAGGCCCAGTTCGCGCGCCTTGGCGTTCATCTTCGCGATGAACGACTTCGTCCGCTGGGCCGTCGTCGATCCCGACCCGTAGGTGTCCGCGAGCGCGTACGCCGCGTCGCACCCGGACGGCAGGAGAAGCCCGTACAACAGGTCCCGCACGTTCATCGAGTCGCCCAGGATCAGGTTGGCGCTGGAGTACCGCTGGTTGTGGGTCACCGGATCGATGACGTAGTCCGTGTACTCCTTCTTGATCTTCACCTTGCGGTTGAGATCCACGTTCCGCTGCGACAGCACCACGAGCGCCGTCATGATCTTCGTCGTGGAGCCGGTCCGCAGCTCGGTGTCCGCGGCCTTCCCGAACAGCGCCTTGCCGGTGGCCGCGTTCATCGCGTACGCGCCCTGCGCCGACACGGAAGGCGCCGACGGAGCCGCATGGGCGGGTGCGGCCGCGAGAACCCCCGTGGACAGTACAGCGGCGGCCGTCGCCGCGATCGCGGCTCGTCTGTGCATGGGTACGCCTGTGTCGATGGTCATTCCCATCCCCGTTCTGTCAGTGGTCAGTTGACGGTCGCTCACTTCATCAGGTCCGGGACCGAAGGGCCATGGCGGAGATCACAGCGGGCAGGGTGATGTGCTCGGAATGTGGACTCTCTGTGCCGGAACTGTGGGCTCCATCACGGCGCACATGATCCAGTCCTGATCGGATGACCGGGTGCGTAAAGTGCTCCCTCTCGCCTCTCTCGCTGTCACCGGCCTGTTGGCCCTGTCGGCCTGCCAGTTCGTCGGCCATGACGACCCCGCCGACGCGGCCCGACGCCTCAACACCATGGAGTCGTTCCCGCTGCACGCCTACATACCGGACCCGTCGTCGGACGGGGGAAAGGCCGTCAGCAGGGCGCAGTGGATCCTCGCGAAGAAGTGCATGGTCCGGCTCGGCTTCGCCGGCTTCACGGTGCTCGACACCAAGGCTGTCGAGTCGACGTACCCGGTCCGGCAGGGAACCCTGATGGGCCGCGGCACGACCGGTGACGACAGCCCTTACGGGGTGGACGATCCCGACCGGGCCGCCGAGCACGGGTACCACAACCGGAATCTGAAGGAGTCCGACGCCCAGCCCCAGGAGTGGCCGGCCGACCAGTACGTCGCCCTCACCGGCTCGTTCGACTCCGGCGACAGCCACCAGGCCAACGGTCACCCCATCCCCGAGGGCGGTTGCCTGGGACGGGCGACGCGGACGATCTACGGCTCTCCGCCCAAGCCGACGAAGGTCAACGGCACGAAGCTCACCGGCTTTTACTCACTGGCCCTCGCACTGTGGTCCGAGTCCCACAAGGAGGCGCGGAAGGACCCGGCCTGGAAGAAGGCCGACCGCGCGTGGTCGGCCTGCATGAAGGAGAAGGGCTTCCGCTACCCCGACCCGGACGAGGCGTCGTTCGACACCGCCTGGTACCGGACGGACGAGCCGACGGGCAGGGAGAAGAAGACAGCGGCCGCCGATGCCCGGTGCAAGCTCGACACCGACTACATCGACACCGTCCACGCCGTCGAGGCCCGCGCTCAGAAGACGGTCATCGGCAAGCACGAGAAGGACCTGGACGCGATGCGCGCGGCGGACGACCGGGCTGTCGAGAACGCGCGGACGATCGTCGAGAAGGAGTCCTGAGCCGGGCGCCGCGCTAAAACCGATGGTCGGAAAGGTGCCGTACACGAGAGACTCGGACACGTGTTCCTGACGATCTCCACGAGCGGCACTGCCGCCCTCCCGGCCACCGACCTCGGGTTCCTGCTGCACAAGCACCCCGACAAGGCGCAGAAGTTCTCGACCTCCTACGGCACCGCGCACGTCTTCTACCCGGAGGCGGACGCCGAGCGCTGCACGGCCGCGCTGTTGCTCGAGGTCGATACGGTCGCGCTGGTCCGGCGGGGCAAGGGCAAGGGCCGTGGCGGAGCACCCGACGCGGCACTCGCCCAGTACGTCAACGACCGCCCCTACGCGGCCTCCTCGCTGCTCGCGGTCGCACTGAGCGGCGTGTTCTCCAGCGCCCTGCGGGGCGTGTGCAACGCCCGCCCGGAGCGGGCCGCCGCGCCCCTGCCGCTGCGCATCGAGGTGCCCGCGCTGCCCGCCCGCGGCGGCCCGGATCTCGTACGACAGCTCTTCGAACCGCTCGGCTGGGCGGTGACCGCCGACCCGGTCGCCCTCGACACCGAGTTCCCGGAGTGGGGCGACTCGCGGTACGTCCGCCTCGTCCTGGAATCGGAGAAGCTGACCCTCGCCGAGGCACTGCGCCACCTGTACGTGCTGCTCCCCGTCCTCGACGACGCCAAGCACTACTGGGTCTCCTCCGACGAGGTCGACAAGCTGCTGCGGGCCGGGGACGGCTGGCTGCCCGGGCACCCGGAGCAGAAGCTGATCACCAGCCGCTACCTCTCCCGTCGCTGGTCCCTGACCCGGCAGGCGATGGAGCGGCTGGAGCTGGTGCGCCTGGCCGAGGCCGACGACAGCGAGGTCGAGTCGATCGACAACGCGGTCGAGGAGGAGTCGGAGGCCGAGGAGAAGCCGACCCCGCTCGCCGTGCAGCGGCGCGAGGCGATCCTCGCCGCCCTGCGCGCGTCCGGTGCCGCCCGGGTGCTCGACCTGGGCTGCGGGCAGGGCCAGTTGGTGCAGGAACTGCTCAAGGACGTGCGGTTCAGCGAGGTCGTCGGGGTCGACGTGTCCGTCCGGGCGCTCACCATCGCCTCGCGGCGGCTGAAGCTCGACCGCATGGGGGAGCGGCAGGCGGCCCGCGTCAAGCTCTTCCAGGGCTCGCTCGCCTACACCGACAACCGGCTCAAGGGCTACGACGCCGCCGTGCTCAGCGAGGTGATCGAGCACCTCGACCTGCCCCGGCTGCCCGCCCTGGAGTACGCGGTGTTCGGACACGCGCGCCCGCGCACGGTCCTGGTGACCACCCCGAACGTCGAGTACAACGTCCGCTGGGAGACCCTGCCCGCCGGACACGTCCGGCACGGCGACCACCGCTTCGAGTGGACCCGGGAGGAGTTCCGCACCTGGTCGGCGACGATCGCCGAACGGTACGGCTACGAGGTCGAGTTCGCTCCCGTCGGCCCGGACGACCCCGAGGTGGGTCCGCCCACCCAGATGGCCCTGTTCCACCGCAACGACACCGAGAAGGAGGCGAAGGCAGCATGACCGAGAACCGTACGGGACGGGTCCTCCCCGTCACCGACCTCTCCCTCGTCGTCCTCGTCGGCGCCTCCGGCTCCGGCAAGTCCACGTTCGCCCGCCGGCACTTCAAGCCGACCGAGGTGATCTCCTCCGACTTCTGCCGCGGTCTGGTCTCCGACGACGAGAACGACCAGAGCGCGACCCGGGACGCCTTCGACGTCCTGCACTACATCGCCGGCAAGCGGCTGGCCGCCGGCCGCCGCACCGTCGTCGACGCCACCAGCGTGCAGCAGGACAGCCGGCGCCAGCTCATCGAGCTGGCCAAGAAGCACGACGTGCTGCCCATCGCCATCGTGCTGGACGTGCCCGAGGAGGTGTGCGCGGAACGCAACGCGGCCCGCACCGACCGCGCCGACATGCCCCGCCGGGTCATCCAGCGGCACATCCGCGAACTCCGCCGCTCCCTCAGGCACCTGGAGCGCGAGGGCTTCCGCAAGGTGCACGTCCTGCGCGGAGTCGAGGAGGTCGACAGCGCCACCGTCGTCACCGAGAAGCGCTTCAACGACCTGACCCACCTCACCGGCCCCTTCGACATCATCGGCGACATCCACGGCTGCGCCTCCGAACTGGAGTCGCTGCTGGCCAAGTTGGGCTACACCGACGGCGTGCACCCGGACGGCCGGACCGCCGTGTTCGTCGGCGACCTGGTGGACCGCGGCCCGGACAGCCCGGGCGTGCTGCGCCGGGTGATGTCCATGGTCGGGTCGGGCAACGCGCTGTGCGTGCCCGGCAACCACGAGAACAAGTACGGCCGTTACCTCAAGGGCCGCAAGGTCCAGCACACCCACGGGCTCGCCGAGACCATCGCGCAGATGGAGGGCGAGAGCGAGGAGTTCAGGGCGGAGGTGCGCCGCTTCCTGGAGGGGCTGGTCAGCCACTACGTCCTCGACGGCGGCAAGCTGGTCGTCTGCCACGCCGGTCTCCCCGAGAAGTACCACGGCCGCACCTCCGGCCGGGTGCGCTCGCACGCCCTGTACGGCGACACCACCGGCGAGACCGACGAGTTCGGGCTGCCCGTGCGCTACCCGTGGGCGGAGGACTACCGGGGCCGCGCGGCGGTGGTGTACGGCCACACCCCGGTCCCGGAGGCCGGCTGGCTCAACAACACCATCTGCCTGGACACCGGCGCGGTCTTCGGCGGCAAGCTGACCGCGCTGCGCTGGCCGGAGCGCGAGCTGGTCGACGTACCGGCCGAGCGGGTCTGGTACGAGCCGGCCAAGCCGCTGCGCGGCGAGGCACCCGGCGGGCACGACGGGCGGCCGCTGGGCCTGGCGGACGTGCACGGCCGCAGGGCCGTGGAGACCCGGCACGCGGGCCGGGTCGCGGTCCGCGAGGAGAACGCGGCGGCGGCCCTGGAGGTCATGAGCCGCTTCGCCGTCGACCCGCGCCTGCTGCCGTACCTGCCGCCGACGATGGCACCGACGGCCACCTCGCAGGAGGAGGGCTACCTGGAGCACCCGGTGGAGGCCTTCGCGCAGTACGCGGCGGACGGGGTCGCGCGGGTCGTGTGCGAGGAGAAGCACATGGGCTCGCGGGCGGTGGCCCTGGTGTGCCGGGACTCGGACGCGGCGCGCGAGCGGTTCGGTGTGGACGGGCCCACGGGGTCGCTGTACACCCGTACCGGGCGGCCGTTCTTCGACGACGAGAAGGTGACCGAGGAGATCCTCGGCCGCCTGCGCTCGGCGGTCGGGGCCGCGGGCCTGTGGGAGGAGCTGGACACTGACTGGCTGCTGCTGGACGCCGAGTTGATGCCGTGGTCGCTGAAGGCCTCGGGGCTGCTGCGCAGCCAGTACGCGGCCGTGGGCGCCGCCTCCGGTGCGGTGTTCCCGGGCGCGCTGGCCGCACTGGAGGCCGCAGCGGCCCGTGGCACCGACGTGGGCGGGCTGCTGGACCGGCAGCGTGACCGCGCCGCCGACGCGGCCGCGTTCACCGACGCCTACCGCCGTTACTGCTGGACGACCGACGGCCTGGACGGGGTCCGCCTGGCCCCCTTCCAGATCCTGGCCGCCCGCGGTCGCAGCCTGGCCGCGCTGCCGCACGACGAGCAGCTGGCCCTGATCGACCGGCTGGTGGAGCACGACGGCACCGGACTGCTGCAGACCACCCGGCGTCTGTACGTCGACACGGGCGACCCCGAGTCGGTCCGCGCCGGCGTCGACTGGTGGCTGGAGATGACCGGCCGGGGCGGCGAGGGCATGGTCGTCAAGCCGGTGGGCGCGGTGGTCCGCAGCCCGGAGGGCCGGCTGGTGCAGCCCGGCATCAAGTGCCGGGGCCGCGAGTACCTGCGGATCATCTACGGTCCCGAGTACACCCGGCCGGACAACCTCGCCAAGCTGCGGCAGCGGTTCCTGAACCACAAGCGGTCGCTGGCGATCCGCGAGTACGCCCTGGGCCTGGAGGCCCTGGACCGGCTCGCGGACGGGGAGCCGCTGTGGCGGGTGCACGAGGCGGTGTTCGGGGTGCTGGCCCTGGAGTCCGAGCCGGTCGACCCCCGTCTGTGAGCTAGCCCGCCAGCCGCAGCCGCTGCCCGCACACCCCCACCCGGACCGTCTGTCCCCAGGTGAGCTGGAGTGCGTCGCTCTCGATGCCGTCGCCGAAGGCGATGAGCCGGTCGGACTCCACGGTGACCGTGAGGGACGCCGAGGCCGCGAGTTCGCCCGCCACCAGGGTGGTACCGGTGGCGGGTGACGGCCAGGCCTCCCGGACGAACCACACCAGCCGGTCCTCGGTGGGGGAGGGCAGCGGGAGCCGGCTGTCCCGCTCCTGCCACACCGAGCGCAGCCAGCCGGTCGCGCCGGTGCCGGTCCCGACCAGCACCCCGGAGGAGGCCTGGGCCTCGACGGCACCCCCGTCGTCGTCGAGGCCCAGGCGGTAGCGGGCGGTCTGGTGGCCCGGTGTGCCGAGGTAGATCTCGTTGAGCGCCACCAGCCGCTGGGTGTCGTCGGCGACGGCCTCGACCATGGTGAGTTCGTCCACCGTGGCCGGTGCCGCCGCCAGCAGCTTCGCCGCGTCCTGCGGGCGGTGCCGTACCAGCACCCCGGGGTTGCGGCCCGGGTCGGTGTCGATGCCGATCACCGGCTGGCCCGCCAGGTACTTGGCGACGTTGGCGACCAGTCCGTCCTGGCCGACCACCACGACCACGTCCTCCGGCGCGAACAGGAAGCGGTCCAGGTCGGCCCGTTCCACCTGCGCCTGACGCCAGGTCAGGGGGACGGCCGCGGTCACCTCGGCCAGGGCGCCGCGGGCCCGCCGGTGGCGCTCGGCGACCTCCTCGATGTCCCGGCCCCGGGAGGCGAGGAAGAAGGCGGCCTGGCCGTGCGTGCCGTGCCGGGCCACCAACTCCTCGTACTCCGTGGTGCGATGGACCAGGACGGCACGCGGCGCGAGGCTCACTCCGCGGTCCCCGGGGAGAGCCTGGCGAGCAGTCCGGTGAGCACGTCCGGCGAGACGGTGACGCTGTCGATCCGCGGCAGGTTCTCGGCCAGTCGGGTCGCGGTGAGCGCCTGCAGGGTCGTCGTCCCGTCGATCCCGGCCTCCGCGTGCACCCGCAGCCAGGCCGCCTGGGCCTGCGCCCGCGCCTCGCCGACCTCACGGGCGCCCTCGGCCTCCGCACGGGCGACCCGCTCGGCCCGCGCGGCCTCCGCCTCGGCGAGCTTCGTCGTCCGGGCAGCCTCGGCCTCCGCCAGCGTGACCGACCGCGCCGCCTCGGCCTCGGCGAGCTTGACCGACCGCGTGGCCTCCGCCTCGGCGAGCTTCACCGACCGCGCCGCCTCCGCCTGGGCGCGTACCGCGTCCGCGGCCGCCTGCTCCTCGGCCTCGCGGCGCGCGTTGGTGCCCCGCTGCTCGACCAACTGCTCTTCCCGGCGGGCGAGTTCGATCCGGCTGGCCAGTTCGTTCTCGGCGATGGTCCGCTCCCGCTCGACCGCGACGGCCCGCCGCTCGTAGGTCGCCCGGTCGGCCTCCTGCTGGATCTGTTCCCGGGCCGGAGTGCGCAGCGCCCGCTCCACCTCCGGTTCCGGCCGCAGCGCCATCACGCGTACGGCCACCACCTCGATGCCGGTGGCCGGCAGCCGCGGTTCCGCGCCGAGCCCGGCCGCGACCCGCTCGCGCACCGCCGCGACCCCGTCCACCAGCGCCGCCGAGAGCGGCGTACGGGCGAGGACGTCCAGCGCGTGCTGCTGGGCCGTCTCGGTGAGCAGTGTGCCCAGCTGTTCCAGCGGGGTGCCGCGCCAGGCGCCGGTGTCGGGGTCGATCGAGAAGTCCAGGCGGGCGGCGGCGACGCCCGGGTCGGCGATCCGGTAGGTGACCGTCGCCTGCACCGCCACGTCCTGGAAGTCGGAGGTGCGGGCGTGGAAGGTCATCGCCAGTTCCCGGTCGTCCACCGGCACCTCGGACAGGGCGGCGGACAGCGGGCGGAACCAGAAGCTGAGCCCGGGACCGTCGTGGACCAGGGTGCCGGAGCGGTGGTGCCGTATGTGCGCCGTGGGCGCGCCGCGCAGATGGCGCCAGCCCAGGCGCCGGGTGATGTCGGCCATGAGTCCCCCTCGCTTTTCGTCATGGCGACGATAACCGTGCGGCCGATTCTCGTCAAGGGGACGAAAACAGGAAGGGGCGGAAACGGCCAAGAAGGGCGTGAAGGCGAGCATGAATGGCCAGGATGGTGGCATGGCATACCACGTCGACTCCGAGGCCGGTCGGCTGCGCCGCGTGATCCTGCACCGGCCCGACCTGGAGCTCAAAAGGCTCACCCCCAGCAACAAGGACGCCCTGCTGTTCGACGACGTGCTCTGGGTGCGCCGGGCGCGCGCCGAGCACGACGGGTTCGCCGACGTCCTGCGCGACCGCGGGGTCGCCGTGCACCTCTTCGGCGACCTGCTCGCGGAGGTGCTGGAGTTCCCGGCGGCGCGGGCGCTCGTCCTGGACCGGGTCTTCCACGAGAAGGAGTACGGCCCGCTGGCCACCGACCACCTCCGGGCCGCCTTCGAGTCCCTGCCCGTGCGCGAGCTGACCGAGGCCCTCGTCGGCGGGATGACCAAGCGGGAGTTCCTGGAGGCGCACGAGGAGCCGACCTCCGTGCGGTTCCATGTCATGGACCTCGACGACTTCCTGCTCAGGCCCCTGCCCAACCACCTCTTCACCCGTGACACCTCCGCCTGGATCTACGACGGCGTCTCCATCAACGCCATGCGCTGGCCGGCGCGGCAGCGCGAGACCGTGCACTTCGAGGCGATCTACCGGCACCACCCGCTCTTCCGCGACGAGATGTTCCACATCTGGTCCGAGGGGCAGGCCGACTACCCGTCCACCATCGAGGGCGGCGACGTCCTGGTCATCGGCAACGGCGCGGTCCTCATCGGCATGAGCGAGCGCACCACCCCGCAGGCCGTCGAGATGCTCGCGCACAAGCTGTTCGCCGCGGGGTCCGCGCAGGCGATCGTCGCGCTCGACATGCCCAAGAAGCGCGCCCTGATGCACCTCGACACCGTGATGACCATGGTCGACGGCGATGTCTTCACCCAGTACGCGGGCCTCGGCATGCTCCGCTCGTACACGATCGAGCCGGGCGCCGCCGACAAGGAGCTGAAGGTCACCGACCACCCGCCGGAGCACATGCACCGCGCGATCGCCGCCGCTCTCGGGCTCAGCGAGATCCGCGTCCTGACCGCCACCCAGGACGTCCACGCGGCCGAGCGCGAGCAGTGGGACGACGGCTGCAACGTGCTCGCCGTCGAGCCCGGTGTCGTCGTCGCCTACGAGCGCAACGTCACCACCAACACCCATCTGCGCAAGCAGGGCATCGAAGTGATCGAGATCCCGGGCAGCGAGCTGGGGCGGGGCAGGGGCGGCCCGCGCTGTATGAGCTGTCCCGTCGAGCGTGAGGCGGTGTGACCGAGCGGACTGTGTCGGCCCGCATACCGGACTGTATATAAATGCTGACCGTCGTATAGAATTCCAAGGTCCGTCCACCCGTACCCCTGGAGCGCCCCCATGGCGACAGTTCCGACCGCCCTCGCCGGCCGCCACTTCCTCAAGGAGCTTGACTTCACCGAGGAGGAGTTCCGCGGTCTGGTCGAGCTGGCCGCCGAGCTGAAGGCCGCCAAGAAGGCCGGGGCCGAGACGCAGTACCTGCGCGGCAAGAACATCGCACTGATCTTCGAGAAGACCTCGACGCGCACCCGCTGCGCGTTCGAGGTCGCCGCCGCCGACCAGGGCGCCCACACCACCTACCTCGACCCGTCCGGCTCGCAGATCGGGCACAAGGAGTCCGTGAAGGACACCGCCCGCGTCCTCGGCCGGATGTTCGACGGCATCGAGTACCGCGGGCACGGCCAGGGCGTGATCGAGGAGCTGGCCACCTACGCCGGAGTCCCCGTCTACAACGGCCTCACCGACGAGTGGCACCCCACCCAGATGCTCGCCGACGTGCTCACCATGACCGAGCACAGTGACAAGCCGCTGGCCGAGATCGCCTTCGCCTACCTCGGCGACGCCCGGTACAACATGGGCAACTCCTACCTGGTCACCGGCGCCCTGCTCGGCATGGACGTCCGGATCGTCGCGCCCAAGCTGCTGTGGCCGGACGAGACGATCATCGAGGTGGCCCGGCAGCTGGCCACCGCCTCCGGCGCCCGGATCACCCTCACCGACGACGTGAAGGACGGCGTACGCGGCGCCGACTTCATCGCCACCGACGTCTGGGTCTCCATGGGTGAGCCCAAGGAGGTCTGGGACGAGCGCATCGCCCTGCTCGGCCCGTACGCCGTCACCATGGACGTGCTGCGCGCCACCGGCAACGACCAGGTGAAGTTCCTGCACTGCCTGCCGGCCTTCCACGACCTCGGCACCGCTGTCGGCCGGGAGATCCACGAGCGGCACGGACTGACCGAGCTGGAGGTCACCGACGAGGTGTTCGAGTCCGAGCACTCCGTCGTCTTCGACGAGGCCGAGAACCGGATGCACACGATCAAGGCGGTTCTCGTGGCCACCCTGGCGGGCGCGTCACACAGCCTTGCCTGACCCACCTCACCAGGCCTTATCCTGACCGGCGGCCCGGCTCCACCCCTGCCACGGCCGCCGCAGCGATCGACCAGTGATCGCGCCCGCACCACCAGAAACGAGCACCACCCGCATGCCCGCTCCCCGCATCAAGTCCCCCGGCGCGCTCATAGCCGAATCCGGCGCCGACCGCGAAGGCCACGGCCTCAAGCGCACGATGGGTCTCTTCCAGCTGATCTGCTTCGGCGTCGGCGCCATCGTCGGTACCGGCATCTTCGTCGGCCTCTCCGACTCCGTCGCCCAGGCCGGCCCCGCCGTGGTCGTCTCCTTCGTCCTCGCCGCGATCACCTGCGTCTTCACCGCCCTCTCCTTCGCCGAGCTGGGCGGCGCGATCCCGGTCTCCGGCTCCTCGTACTCCTTCGCCTACGCGGGTCTCGGCGAGTCCACCGCCTTCCTGGTCGGCTGGTGCCTGCTGCTGGAGTACGGCATCTCCATCTCGGCGGTCGCGGTCGGCTGGAGCCAGTACGTCAACGAACTCCTCCACAGCCTGACCGGCTGGCAGCTGCCCGCCGCCCTGTCGGCCGGTCCGGGCGACGGCGGCATCGTGAACCTCCCCGCCGTGATCGTCATCGCGATGGCGTCCCTGCTGCTGGTGCGCGGGGTGCGCGAGAGCGCCCGGGCCACCGCCGCCATGGCGGCCGTGAAGCTCGTCATCCTCCTGGCCTTCTGCGCCATCGGCTACAGCGCCTTCAAGGACGGCAACCTCACCCCGTTCTCCCCGGCCGGCCTCGGCGGCATCGGCGCGGGCACCACCGCCGCGTTCTTCTCCTACATCGGATTCGACGCGATCACCACGGCCGGTGAGGAAGCGAAGAACCCGCGCCGGGACATCCCGATCGCGATCCTGGTCTGCATGGGCCTGGTCACCCTCCTCTACTGCGCGGTGGCGGTCGCCGCGATCGGTGCCATCGGCGGCGACCAGGTCGCCGGCCGTCCCGCTGCCCTCTCCTACGTCGTCAACGAGGTCACCGGCTCCACCGTCGGCGGCGGGGTCATCGCCTTCGGCGCGGTCGTCGCCATCGCCTCCGTCGTCCTCGCGGTGATGTACGGCCAGACCCGCATCCTGATGTCGATGTCCCGGGACGGCCTGATCCCGCGCGTCTTCGAGAAGGTGTCGCCGCGGACCTCCACCCCGGTGGCCGGAACGGTCATCGTCGCGGTCGTCTTCGCGGTCCCGGCGGCCTTCGCCTCCCTGGACGCGGTGATGAACCTGTGCACCATCGGCACGCTCGCCATCATGGCCGTGGTCAACATCGCGGTGATCGCCCTGCGCCGCCGTGAGCCGGGCCTCGACCGCAGCTTCCGGGTGCCGCTCTACCCCGTCGGCCCGCTGCTCGGCGTGGCCTTCTGCCTGTACCTGATGTACGAGACCGGCTGGCAGACCTGGCTCCAGTTCGCGGTGTTCCTCGCGGTGGGCCTGCTCGTCTACGTCGCCTACGGCCGCCGGCACTCCACGCTGGCCCAGCCGGCCCGCGAGGTCACGCCGGACGCCGCTGACCAGGAATTGCAGGCAGTCTGAACCACACCGCCTTGCCCGACGGGGTCGGGCGGTGACCGCAGGACGAGCTGAGAGCGCGGATCAGCAGCAGACCGCGCCCTCCCTCCTGCCAGGGGTCGGGCTCCTCGATCACCGGACGGGTGAGATGGCCCGGCGGCGCCGGGTCCGGGTCGTGCACCTCGACCTGGCAGCCGCTCGGCAGCAGCTCGACCACCAGCTCTATCGGGCCACGCCCGTCGGTGTGCTCCACCGCGTTGGCGACCAGCTCGGCCGTCAGCAGCTCGGCGGTGTCGGGATCGGCCGCGTGCTCCACCTCGGCGAGGGCCGTTCGGACCAGGGCACGCGCCACGGGCACCGCCGCTGCGGTGTGCGGCAGCGCGATGCGCCAAGAGGCCGGTTCGGCGGGGCGTTGGTACAAGGCGAGTCCGTTCATGGAGCAGGCTGTCCTGCTTTCAACCTCAGAAATGGTACGGGCCCGGCCACAGGGACCGTCGTCGGGCACCGCTCGGGACCTTCGGCCCCGGTACCGGGCGGCTTACCCGGCTGAACGCCCCGCCTCGCCCGGCTGTGCCCACTGTTACGACGCTGTGGACGATCAGTGACGCGCGTGACGGGACCCGGCCATCCAGAGGCGTGCTGTCGTGCCCTCGTGACGACAGTCACAAATACGTGTTAACTTCGTGGGGAGCGCTGCGTGAGGCACCACCCCCTAGGAGGCCGCACGTCATGAGTCCCTTCACCGGCTCCGCCGCCCGCACCTCCGACTGGGAGCACGTGCGGGTCCAGCTCGCCGACGGGGTGGCCACCGTCACCCTCGCCCGCCCCGACAAACTCAACGCCCTCACCTTCGGCGCCTACGCCGACCTGCGCGATCTGCTCGCCGAGCTGAGCCGGGAGCGGTCGGTCCGCGCCCTCGTGCTCGCCGGTGAGGGGCGCGGCTTCTGCTCCGGCGGCGACGTGGACGAGATCATCGGCGCCACCCTGTCCATGGACACCGCCCAGCTGCTCGACTTCAACCGGATGACCGGGCAGGTGGTACGGGCGATCCGCGAATGCCCGTTCCCGGTGATCGCCGCCGTACACGGCGTGGCGGCCGGCGCGGGCGCGGTCCTGGCCCTGGCGTCCGACTTCCGGGTCGCGGACCCCTCGGCGCGCTTCTCCTTCCTCTTCACCCGCGTCGGCCTCTCCGGCGGCGACATGGGCGCGGCGTACCTGCTGCCCCGGGTCGTCGGCCTGGGCCACGCGACCCGCCTCCTGATGCTGGGCGAGCCCGTTCGCGCCCCCGAGGCCGAGCGCATCGGCCTGATCAGCGAACTGACGGAGGAGGGCCGCGCGGACGAGGCGGCTTCGGTGCTGGCCCGCCGCTTGGCCGACGGCCCGGCCTTGGCGTACGCCCAGACGAAGGCCCTGCTCACAGCCGAGCTGGACATGCCCTTGGCGGCATCGGTGGAACTGGACGCCTCGACCCAGGCCCTCCTGATGAACGGCGAGGATTACGCCGAGTTCCACGCGGCATTCACGGAGAAGCGCCCGCCGAAATGGCAGGGGCGGTAACCATGGCAGCCGACGTGAGGAACGAAGGGGCGCGGGGCCCTGCTGATTTGCGGCTCCGCCGCGGGGCGCGACCAGCCACAACGCACCCGCACTCGCCAGACGAAACCAGCCACCCCCTACGCGTGGCGATCATCGGCGGAGGCCCCGGCGGCCTGTACGCGGCAGCGCTCCTGAAACGACTCGACCCCACCCGCGAAATCACCGTCTGGGAACGCAACGCCCCCGACGAAACCTTCGGCTTCGGAGTAGTCCTCTCCGACGAAACCCTGGGCGGCATCGAACACGCCGACCTCGTGGTCTACGAGGCCCTGCAGAAGGACTTCACCCGCTGGGACGACATCGACATCGTCCACCGAGGCACCCGCCAAACCTCCGGAGGACACGGTTTCGCGGCCCTCGGCAGGAAACGGCTCCTGGAGATCCTGCACACGCGCTGCCGCGACCTGGGCGTGGACATCCGCTTCCGCGTCGAGGCGCCGGACCCGGGCCGGCTCGCGGAGTCGTACGACCTCGTCATCGCCGCCGACGGAGTCCACAGCACCACCCGCGAGACCTACGCCCACGTGTTCCACCCCCGTGTGGCCACCCACCGCTGCCGCTACATCTGGCTCGCCGCCGACTTCGCCTTCGACGCCTTCCGCTTCGAGATCGCCGAGACCGAGCACGGCGTGATGCAGCTGCACGGCTATCCGTATGCCGCCGATGCCTCCACCGTGATCGTCGAGATGCGGGAGGAGGTGTGGCGAGCGGCCGGGTTCGAGGAACTGGACGAGGCCGAGTCCATCGAGCGCTGCGCCAAGATCTTCGCCGACGCGCTCGGCAGCAGGCCGCTGCGCTCCAACAAGTCCACCTGGACCACCTTCCGTACGGTGGTCAACGACCGCTGGTCCCACGGCAACGTCGTCCTCCTCGGGGACGCGGCCCACACCGCCCACTTCTCCATCGGCTCCGGCACCAAGCTCGCCGTGGAGGACGCGCTGGCCCTGGCGGCCTGCCTGGAGGAACAGCCCGACGTGCCACAGGCGCTCGCGGCGTACGAGGAGGAGCGCAAACCCGTCGTCGCCTCCACCCAGCGGGCCGCCCGGGCGAGCCTGGAGTGGTTCGAGAACCTGCGGCTCCACCTCGACCAGCCGCCCCGCCAGTTCGCCTTCAACCTCCTCACCCGCAGCCGCCGCGTCACCCACGACAACCTGCGGCTGCGCGACGCCCGCTTCACCGAGGCCGTCGAGGGCGAGTTCGGCTGCCCGCCCGGCACACCCCCGATGTTCACCCCGTTCCGGCTGCGCGGCCTGACCCTGCGCAACCGGGTCGTCGTGTCCCCGATGGACATGTACTCGGCCGTGGACGGCGTCCCGGGCGACTTCCACCTCGTCCACCTCGGCGCCCGTGCCCTCGGCGGGGCGGGTCTGGTGATGACCGAGATGGTGTGCGTGAGCGAGGAGGGCCGGATCACCCCCGGCTGCACCGGCCTCTACACCGGCCGCCAGGCGGACGCCTGGAAGCGGATCACCGACTTCGTGCACACCCAGGCACCGGGTACGGCGATCGGTGTGCAGCTCGGGCACTCCGGCCGCAAGGGCTCGACGAAGCTGATGTGGGAGGGCATGGACGAGCCGCTCCCCGACGGCAACTGGCCGCTGGTGGCCGCCTCCCCGCTGCCGTACAAGCCGGGCGGCCAGACCCCGCGCCAGCTCTCCAGGGCCCAACTCACCGACATCCGCGAGCAGTTCTCGGCGGCCGCCTGGCGGGCCGCCCGGGCCGGCTTCGACCTGCTGGAACTGCACTGCGCGCACGGCTACCTGCTCTCCGGCTTCCTCTCCCCGCTCACCAACCAGCGCACCGACGCCTACGGCGGCTCGCTGGAGAAGCGGCTGAGGTTCCCGCTGGAGGTGCTCGACGCCGTACGCGGGGTGTGGCCGGACGAGAAACCCCTGACCGTGCGCATATCGGCCACCGACTGGGCCGAGGGCGGCACCACCGCCGAGGACGCGGTCGAGATCGCCCGGGCCTTCGCCGCGCACGGCGCCGACGCGATCGACGTGTCGACGGGACAGGTGGTGTCCGAGGAGCGGCCGGAGTTCGGGCGGTCGTACCAGACGCCGTTCGCCGACCGCATCCGGCACGAGGCCGGCGTCCCGGTGATCGCGGTCGGCGCGATCTCCTCCTGGGACGACGTCAACTCCCTGATCCTGGCCGGGCGTACGGACCTGTGCGCCCTGGCCCGCCCACACCTGTACGACCCGCACTGGACCCTGCACGCGGCCGCCGAGCAGGGCTACGAGGGCCCCGGCATCACCTGGCCCGCGCCCTACCGGGCGGGCAGCCGCCGCCCGCAGACCGGCCGCACGGACGCCCCGAAACCCCGCCTGACGCTCGGCAGCTGAGGCTCGTCTGCTGTACTCGCGTGCGACACGGCGAGACGACGGAGAGACCATGAGCACGCTGTACGACTACTTCTGGGCGGCCGACCGGGCCACGGCGGTCGACTGGGCGGTCGGCCCGGACGGGGACTGGCGGAACGGAGGGTCGCTGGACGAGGCGTGCGCGGACCGGCTGGAGGTCAAGGGCCTGGACCCGAACGTCGTGCTGGGCAAGCTGGTCTCCTTCGCCGCCGGCATACCGTTCGGCAGCGTCGTGGACCCCGAACTGGTCTGGCCCGACCCGGTGGAGTGGCCGTACGGCCGGCAGGCGCCACCCGGCACGGCGTCCCCCTGGGACAGCGGCCTCATCCTCCAGGAGCTTCCCGAGAGCTGGCGGGACGCCCTCGCCGGGGTCGTGGAGGATGCCGTGCCCATGCTCGCCCTCCAGTGGTGGGACATCGAGGAGACCCGCTTCGCCGACTACCTGCACGCCGAGGACAGCGTCCGCACGTTCGTCGGTATGGCCCGCCGGGCCAGGGCGGCCGGTGCGCGGCTGTACTGCTCCTGCTACGTGTGACCAGCCGCGCGGCTCGGACAGCCTGCCCCCCGCTTGGTCACACCCCTTCCACGTGATTCGCACGGTTCCTGAACCGACCTGTTATCGGCGGCTGCCTAGGTTCTTTCGAGCCATTCGGAAGACCCACAGGGATCGAGACTCAGATGACTGACACCAGGCCGCTGCCCGAGCCCCCCGGATACGGCTACGACCCCTCTCCGCACCCGGGCACCCAGCGTGCCGCCCTGGTCATCCACACGATCGCCGACGTCGCGGCGGCGTTCCTGGGGCTGTGGATCGCGCTGTACCTGCTGGAGGCCAACCACGCGAACGTCTTCGTCGGGTTCGTGGAAGGTGTGGCGGACACCTTGGCCTGGTGGTCGCAGGACATCTTCACGATGGACACGGAGAACCTTCGGGTGCTCCTCAACTACGGTCTGCCCGCGGTGATCTACCTCGCGGTCGGGCACGGCGTCGCGATGCGGCTGCGCCGCTTCTGAGCCACCGGCCGCTCACACCACTCCTACGAACCCCGCCCCCGCGTCCCGCAGCCGCTCGTGCAGCCCACGGAACACCTGGGCCGAGCGGACGCCCGGCCAGTTGGTGGGGAGGAGGTGGGCGGGGAGGCCGGGGTCGGTGTAGGGGAGGTGGCGCCAGGAGTCGAGGGCGAGGAGGTAGTCGCGGTAGGCCTCCTCGGGCGGGGTGTCCGTGCGGTGTTCCCAGGCGCGCAGGACGGGTGCGTGGGCGTCCAGGAAGCGCTCGTGTTCCTTGGCGATCGCCGCGAGGTCCCACCAGCGGGTGACGGCCTCGGGGGTGGCGGCGAAGCCGAGGTGCTCGCCGCGGAAGAGGTCCACGTAGGGGTCGAGGCGGAGCCGGCGCAGGGTGTGCCGCGTCTCCTCGTAGAGGCGGGCCGGGGCGATCCACACCCCGGGGGCCGCCGTGCCGAAGCCCAGGCCGGCCAGCCGGGAGCGCAGTACGTGCCGTTTCTGCCGCTCCGACTCGGGGACGGAGAAGACCGCCAGGACCCAGCCCTCGTCCTCGGGCGGTGCCGTCGCGTAGATACGGCGGTCGCCGTCGTCCAGCAGCTGGCGGGCCTCGGGGGAGAGTTCGTACCCGGCGGCGCCGGTCTCGGTGCGGGCCGGCAGCAGCAGGCCGCGGCGTTTGAGCCGGGACACCGAGGAGCGTACGGAGGGGGCGTCCACCCCGACCGCGGCCAGGAGCCGGATCAGCTCGGCGACGGGCACCGGGCCGGGCATGAAGCGGCCGTACGCGCCGTAGAGCGTGACGATGAGGGACCTGGGGGCGTGCTGCTCGGACACGTTGATCATTTTAAGTCGTCGGCATCACTGCTGGTCGCCTCCGGTACGCAGCCGGAACCGCTGCAGCTTGCCGGTGGCCGTGCGGGGCAGTGAGTCGAGGAAGACGAAATCGCGCGGGCATTTGTAGGGCGCCAGTTCGGACCTGAGGAAGGTGCGCAGGGGTTCCGGGTCGTGCGGTGCCCCGTCCCGCAGGACCGTGTAGGCGACCACCACCTGGCCGCGCGCCTCGTCGGGGCGGCCGACGACCGCCGTCTCGACCACGTCCGGGTGGCGCAGCAGCGCGTCCTCCACCTCCGGTCCGGCGATGTTGTAGCCGGCGGAGATGATCATGTCGTCGGCGCGGGCCACATAGCGGAAGTAGCCGTCGCTCTCGCGGACGTAGGTGTCGCCGGTGATGTTCCAGCCGCCGCGCACGTACTCCCGCTGCCGCGGGTCCGAGAGGTAGCGGCAGCCGACCGGGCCGCGGACCGCGAGCAGGCCCGGCTCGCCGTCGGGCACCGGGTCGCCGTCGGCGTCCTGGACGCGCGCCTGCCAGCCCGGCACCGGGACGCCCGTCGTGCCGGGTCTGATCCGCTCGTCGGCGGCGGAGATGAAGATGTGCAGCAGCTCGGTGGCGCCGATGCCGTTGATGAGGCGCAGCCCGGTGCGCTCCTGCCAGGCCCGCCAGGTGGCCGCGGGCAGGTTCTCGCCGGCCGACACACAGCGCCGCAGGGACGAGGTGTCGTACCCGGCCAGGTGGTCGAGCATCGCCCGGTAGGCGGTCGGCGCGGTGAACAGGACCGAGACCCGGTGCTCGGCGATGGCGGGCAGCAGCTGGCGGGGACCGGCCTGTTCGAGCAGGAGGGAACTGGCGCCGGCGCGCAGCGGGAAGACCACCAGGCCGCCGAGGCCGAAGGTGAAGCCGAGCGGGGGACTGCCGGCGAAGACATCGTCCTCATGGGGGCGCAGCACATGTCGGGAGAAGGTGTCGGCTATGGCCAGCACATCCCGGTGGAAGTGCATGCACCCTTTCGGGCGACCCGTGGTGCCCGAGGTGAACGCGATCAGGGCCACGTCGTCGGAGGCGGTGTCGACCGCCGGGTAGGGGGTGCCGGGCGCGGGCAGGTGCAGCAGGTCGTCGGGCGCGTCACCGCCGTACGTGGTGATGCGCAGGCCCGGGATCTGGGCCTTCGCCAGGTCGTCCACGGCCCGGATGTCGCACAGCGCGTGCCCGACCCGGGCGATCTCGCATACCGTGGCCAGCTCGTGCGGGCGCTGCTGGGCCAGCACGGTGACCGCGACCGCGCCCGCCTTCAGCACGGCCAGCCAGCAGGCGGCCAGCCACGGCGTGGTGGGGCCGCGCAGCAGGACGCGGTTGCCGGGTACGACGCCCAGCTCGCCGGTGAGGACGTGCGCGATGCGGTCGACGCGGGCGCGCAGGTCGCCGTAGGTCCAGCTGGGGCCGGCCGGGGTGTGGAAGGCCGGGCGGGCGGGGTCGGTGCCGCCGAGCAGCTCGACGGCGCAGTTCAGCCGTTCGGGGTAGCTCAGCTCTGGCAGCTCGAAACACAGCTCGGGCCACTCGTCCGGCGGCGGAAGGTGGTCGCGCGCGAAGGTGTCGACGTGGGCCGAGAGATGCATGGCGCCCCCTTGCCGGGTTGGCTCGTGGTGGCCTAGCACAAGGAGCGTATCGTGTTGGTGACGACAGTCAATGGAGCGCGATACGGTCGGGTGACAGCACGGGAGAGGGGACCGGCGATGCCTGCATTCTCACTCGGACCGGAACAAGTCGCCTGGTGTGCCGAGCTGCGCACCCTGGCCGCGGAACGGCTGCGCCCGCTCGCCGAGAAGGCCGAGCCGGGGCGGGTCGACCGGCCGCTGGTCGCGGAACTCGGGCGGCTGGGGCTGCTGTCCCGGCTGTTCGCCTCCGGCGCCCTCGACCTCTGCCTGATGCGGGAGTCCCTGGCCTACGCCTGCACGGAGGCCGAGACCGCCCTCGCCCTGCAGGGCCTGGGCGCCCACCCCGTCCACGCCCACGGCACCCCGGCCCAGCGGGAGCGCTGGCTGCCCCGCGTGACCGACGGCACCGCGGTGGCCGCGTTCGCGCTCAGCGAGCCGGGGGCGGGGTCGGACGCGGCGGCGCTCGCTCTGGCGGCCGAGCCGGACGGCGGTTCCGGCTGGCGGCTCACCGGGCGCAAGTGCTGGATCTCCAACGCCCCCGAGGCCGACTTCTACACGGTCTTCGCGCGGACCACCCCCGACGCCGGCGCCCGCGGCGTGACCGCCTTCCTCGTCCCCGCCGACCGGCCCGGCCTCACCGGCTCCGCCCTGGAGATGCTCTCCCCGCACCCCATCGGCAGTCTCGACTTCGACGCCGTACCCGTGACCCAGGACGACGTGCTCGGGGAGGCCGACCGCGGTTTCCGGGTCGCGATGGGCACGCTCAACCTCTTCCGGCCGAGCGTCGGCGCCTTCGCCGTCGGCATGGCCCAGGCCGCGCTCGACGCGACGCTCGCCCACACCGCCCGGCGGGACGCCTTCGGCGGCAAGCTGATGGACCTTCAGTCCGTCGCCCACCAGGTCGCCGAGATGGCCCTGCGCACGGAGGCGGCCCGGCTGATGGTGTACGCGGCGGCGACGGCGTACGACGCGAGCGCCCCGGACGTGCCCAAGCGGGCCGCGATGGCGAAGCTGCTGGCCACCGAAGCCGCGCAGTACGTCGTCGACGCGGCCGTCCAGCTGCACGGAGCGCGGGCGCTGGAGCGGGGCCATCTGCTCGAACACCTCTACCGCGAGGTGCGCGCCCCGCGGATCTACGAGGGCGCGAGCGAGGTCCAACGGGGCATCATCGCCAAGGAGTTGTACGCCACCGCCACCCGGGAGGACCGACCGTGACGACCGAGCGCATCAACCCGCCCGAGCTGTCCCCGCCCACGGGCTTCTCGCACGCCGTCGTCGCCGCCGGCTCCCGCGTGGTGTTCCTGGCCGGCCAGACCGCCCTCGACGCCGACGGCAAGGTCAACGGCGCCACGCTCCCCGAGCAGTTCGAGAAGGCGCTCACCAACCTCCTCGCCGCACTCGGCGCGGCCGGCGGCACCCCGGCCGACCTCGCCCGCGTCACCGTCTACGCCACCGACGTCGCCGCCTACCGCACCCATGCCCGCCAACTAGGCGGAATCTGGCGGCAGTTGGCAGGATGGGACTATCCGGCGATGGCGGTCGTGGAGGTCGTACGACTGTGGGACGAACAGGCGCTGGTGGAGCTGGACGGGTTCGCGGTGCTGCCGTAGCCCGTCAGGCCGCCACGGCGAGCCGGCCCACGGGGACCCGGCGGGGCGGGACCACGCTGCCGTCCGCGAGCAGCTCCCCGCTGTCGTCGAAGCGGATCGAGCCGTCGCAGAGCAGGGCCCAGCCCTGTTCGGGGTGGGCGGACACGGTGTGCGGGGTGCCGGTGTCGGACGCGGCGCACGAGATTTCGTAGGAGCACATGGCGCACCTCCACAGCGGATGTGAGGGGGCGGACCGGTTCGGCCGCCGCCCGTCATGGATAGACCATGCTCCCGGCGTGAACGCCCCGGAACCGCCCGCCGTGAAGCGTGACAACATGCGGACAACTCCCGGACGGTTCCATGACGCGCCACCGAAGGGGTGACGATCACGCCCGGCGGCAACGCCGCCCGGTACCAGTGGAAGCCCCCACCCCACGGAACCGGGAGGTATCCCATGCCCGTACGCCCCGCCCTCGCCGCAGCACTCGGTGCCGCGGCGCTGCTGTGTGCCGCCGCCGGCCCGGCCACCGCCGACGCGAGCGAGACCGTCACCGTCGCCCCCACCGGCCGGATCGCCGCAGACGGCACCATCACCCTCTCTGGCACCTACCGCTGCACCGGCAACACCGGACCGGTCTTCGTCAGCTCCTCGGTCAGCCAGGACGACCCCCGGCTCAAGCACGGCATCGGCGGCAGCGCCGCCCTGTGCGACGGCGCCGAGCACCCCTGGCAGAACTCCGGCAAGGTCTCGGCCGACTCCCTCAGGGCCGGCACGGCCCATGTGGAGGCCACCCTCATGGAGCTGCGCCCCTCGGGCATCGTCCCGCTGCCCGCCTTCCACGCGGTCCAGGAGCAGGACGTCACCCTCGTCCAGGAGTGACACCCACGCCGAACGGCCCGGCACACGTCCAGGTACGTGTGCCGGGCCGCTCGGTCCTGTCGTCAGGAGTCAGGAGTCAGGAGTCAGACGTCAGGAGCGCTGCCAGCTGTGGGGGGCGTGGAAGGCGTGCGGGCGCCAGGACGTGGTGCCGGGGGAGGAGGGCTCGGCGCCGGACCCGGCCAGGGCGGTGCGGCTGAGCAGCAGCACCGCGAGGGCGGCCAGCTCCTCCTCGGTGGCCTCGCCCTTCTCGACGCGGATGGGGGCCGTGGGGGATACGGACATGGGGACCTCCGTCACTGAGGGGGGTTGCCGTGCTTGCGGGCGGGGCGTTCGGCGTGCTTGGTGCGCAGCATCGCCAGCGCGCCGACGAGGACGCGGCGGGTGTCGGCCGGGTCGATCACGTCGTCCACCAGGCCGCGCTCGGCGGCGTAGTACGGGTGCATCAGCTCGGCCTTGTACTCCTTGACCAGCTCGGCACGCTTGGCCTCGGGGTCGTCGGCCTCGGCGATCTGGCGGCGGAAGATGACGTTCGCGGCGCCTTCCGCGCCCATCACGGCGATCTCGTTGGTGGGCCAGGCGTAGGTGAGGTCGGCGCCGATCGACTGGGAGTCCATGACGATGTAGGCGCCGCCGTACGCCTTGCGCAGGATCAGGGAGATGCGGGGCACGGTCGCGTCGCAGTAGGCGTAGAGCAGCTTCGCGCCGTGGCGGATGATGCCGCCGTGCTCCTGGCCGACGCCGGGGAGGAAGCCGGGGACGTCGAGCAGGGTGACGATCGGGATGCTGAACGCGTCGCACAGCTGCACGAAGCGCGCCGCCTTCTCGGACGCCTCGATGTCCAGGACGCCGGCCAGGCTCTGGGGCTGATTGGCGACGATCCCGACGACCTGGCCGTCCAGGCGGGCCAGCGCGCAGATGATGTTCCGCGCCCAGCGCTGGTGGACCTCCAGGTACTCGCCGTCGTCGACGATCTCCTCGATGACCTTGGCCATGTCGTACGGCCGGTTGCCGTCGACCGGCACCAGGTCGGTGAGTGTCTCGCAGCGGCGGTCGGCGGGGTCGTCGCAGGGCACCGCGGGCGGGGTCTCGCGGTTGTTGCGGGGGAGGAGGGACAGCAGATAGCGGACCTCCTCCAGGCAGGTCTCCTCGTCGTCGTAGGCGAAGTGGCACACGCCGCTGGTCTCCGCGTGGACGTCGGCGCCGCCCAGGCCGTTCTGGGTGATCTCCTCGCCGGTGACCGCCTTGACCACGTCCGGTCCTGTGATGAACATCTGCGAGGTCTCGCGGACCATGAACACGAAGTCGGTGAGCGCGGGGCTGTAGGCGGCACCTCCGGCGCACGGGCCGAGCATCACGCTGATCTGCGGGATGACACCGGACGCGGCCGTGTTGCGCCGGAAGATACCGCCGTAGCCCGCGAGGGCGGTGACGCCCTCCTGGATGCGGGCGCCCGCGCCGTCGTTCAGGGAGACCAGGGGTGCGCCCGCCGCGAGGGCCATGTCCATGATCTTGTGGATCTTGGCGGCGTGGGCCTCGCCCAGCGCACCGCCGAAGATCCGGAAGTCATGGGCGTAGACGAAGACCGTGCGGCCCTCGACCGTGCCCCAGCCGGTGACGACACCGTCGGTGTACGGCTTCTTCGCCTCCAGGCCGAAACCGGTCGCCCGGTGCCGGCGCAGCGGCTCGACCTCCTGGAAGGAGCCCTCGTCGAGGAGCAGGCCGATCCGTTCGCGCACGGTGAGCTTGCCCTTGGCCTTCTGGGCGGCGGTCGCCTTCTCACCGGGGCCGGCGAGGACGCTCTCGCGTATGCCGGCCAGTTCCTCGACGTGGGACCTCATGTCTCCCCCTGCTTCCCTGAAGTGACGGAACGTCAGTTGCCGAGCCGGCGCAGACCGCTCGACTGGAGCGCGGCGAACGCCCCTACGACCGCTGCCTGCAGCACGGTCCACACCGTGCCGACGGTGTTCGGGCCGAACCAGCCGAAGACCGCGGTGGCGACGGACACCACCGCCCACAGTGCGTTGGCCTCGATGACCGCCTTGGTGGCGGCCCTGCCCGGGACCGGGCGGCTCGCCAGCAGCGCCACGAGGCCGCCGTACAGCGTGAGGAACACGCCGATGCCCCGCAGGAACCCGGTCCCGAGGCCGAGCAGATCGCCCACCGGGCCCGCGGCGAGCAGGTAGATCAGGCCGTTGGCGGCGGTCACGGCCGCGTCCAGCGCGAGGAAGGTCCGTAACGGGCGCGCCGCGGCGGCACGGGTGGGCGAATGCGTCGCCGCGTGCGCCGGGGTCTGGCTCGTGGTCATGGGGCCTCCAAAGGTAGGGGGTCTGATTCCACTTGCCCGTCGAGCGTGCCAAGGCGGACTGACCGGTGGCTGACGGAAGGCTTACGCGGTCCGGCTCGCGCCTTCCTCAAGTCGCCCGGCTGTCAGGCGGGTTGCAGCCGCAGGTCTCCGGTGAGCGCGGGGTCGTGGGAGAGGATCGCGCTCTCCACCCGGCGCAGGGCGGGGGAGGGCTGGATGCCGAGTTCGTCGTCGAGGTGGCGGCGCATCCGGCGGAAGACGTCCAGGGCGTCGGCCTGCCGTCCCGAGCCGTACAGGGCGATCATCAACTGCTCGCAGAACCGTTCCCGCAGGGGGTGGTTGGTGTGCGCCTCGGTCAGCTCCGCGAGGACCGCCGCGTGCCGGCCGAGCCGCAGCTCGGCGTCGAAGCGCAGCTCCATGGCCCGCATCCGGTACTCCTCGTAGCGGGCGCCCGCCAGCTGGCACAGCGTCCCGCCGGCGAACCCGCCGAAGACGGGGCCGCGCCACATCCCGAGCGCGTCGCCCAGCAGCCGTGCGGTGCGGGCCGCGTCGTCCGGCGCGGCGGACTCGGCCAGCCGCACCGCCCTGATGAACTCGGCCGCGTCCAGCTCGCCCTCCCCGACGCCGAGCCGGTACCCGGAGGGGTGCATGGTCACCCGGGAGGCCGGCCGGTCCGGCTCCAGGTCACGGAGTCTGCGGCGCAGCCGGCTGACATGGGCCTGGAGCGCGTTGGCCTGGTTGTCGGGGACGGCGTCCCCCCACATCTCCTCGGCCAGGCTCTCCCCGGACACCGGCTGGCCCTCGCTGACCAGCAGCGTCTGCACGAGAGTGCGCTGCAGATCGCCGGAGATGTCCGCCGGGCCGAACGCGGTGAGTATCTGCAGTGCACCGAGAATGGAGAACCTCAGCATGTATTCCCCCCTTGGTGAAAAATCCTGGCGAAGGTGTTTCTTTCTGGGGTCGGGCTGCGGTGAAAGAGAGGGTGACCGAACGCGCCACGCCCCGGCGGGCGTCTGCTTCCTCGACGACCCGCCGGGGCGGTTGCTCCGCCGGGACGGGGGGCGGCCGGCGGTCCTGGGACAACCGGTGCCGAGCCGCCATTGGCGCAGCACCGGGTGGGAAAAGCTCGTTCCGCACGCCGTCGGTGAATTCGAGGTCACCGTGTACGGAATTCCGGTCGAGCACCACATTGGCACCACTCGCTGACGGAATGCTGACACGCTTCTGACACCGGCAATGAATTCCTTGTGGCCCTTTTCCCGGACGTCCTCTCGGTGCTGTACTCCCTTCGATGGAAAACGCTCCAGAAAGGGGTACGGGAATGACCGCGACCACCACCGAAACCAGCACGGACAACCCGCTTCTCGACGCCGTACGCATCCACACGGCAAGCGAGAACCCGAGTTCGTTCCTGGCGCTCAACAGCGGAAACAGTACGTTCACCGTCCCGGACGCGGACGGTGTCGTCGTCTACCGCCGCACCGGCCGCTACGCCGTGCAGTTCGGCGGCCCCTTCGCCGCCGAGCAGGACTACGGCACCCTCCTGGCGGCCTTCCGGCAGTACGTCCGCGACGAGGGCCTCACCCTCGTCGGCGTCCAGCTCCAGCGCACCGACGCCGAGCGCTACGCCGCGCTCGGCTTCACCGTCAACCAGGTCGGCGCCTCCTGGGCGGTGAGCCTGCCGGAGTTCACCCTGCGCGGCACCAAGTTCATGCAGCTGCGCAACAAGATCTCCCGCGCCCACCGCAACGGCCTGCGGATCCAGGAGGTCGACGCGGCCGACGTGCGGGACGCCATCGCCACCATCGACCAGGCCTGGCTCGGCTCCAAGGGCGGCGCCCAGCAACTGGAGTTCCTCGTCGGCCAGATCGGCGGCGAAGCCCAGGCGCACCGCAGGCTCTTCATCGGCACCATCGACGGCGCCCCGGTCGCGTACATCTCGTACTCGCCGGTGTACGGCAGCCGGGCCGGCTGGATGCACGACCTCAGCCGCCGGATCCCCGAGGGCTCCCCGGGCCTGATGGAGGCCATCAACGCACACGCCATCGAGGTGTTCCGGGCCGAGGGCGTCGAGTGGCTGCACTTCGGGTTCACGCCGTTCACCGGCCTGGACGCGAGCCACGAACTCGACGGCCACAGCCCCGCGTTCCAGTGGCTGATGCACGCCCTGTGGGCCGAGGGCGCCGCGCTGTACCCGGCGCAGACGCAGCTGTCGTACAAGCAGAAGTGGGCCCCCGACGTGGTGATCCCCGAGTACGTCGCCTTCGACGGCCCGCAGGCCTCACTGCCCGGCTTCGCGCACATCTTCCGTGCCTGCAACGCCTTCTGACTGACCGTCACAACGACAGGAGACCGACATGAGCCAGTCCACCGAGGAACTCCAGCACGCCATGGTCGAGCAGCTGATGGCCGTCATCGGCGCCCCCGACGACCAGGCGGTCGCCGAGGCGGCCGACGCGGTCGTCCGCGCCCTGGACGAGCGGCTGAACGCCGGGGCGGCTGCCTGAACCCGGCACGGCACGTCCGATCAGAGGGACATCAGTGTCACATCAGCGCTCCACGGAACGCTGGACACACGTTCGCCCGGCGGTCCGGGCCCGGGAGCACCGCACTGTGCCCCCGTCTCCTCGGTCCGCCGGGCGGGCACCCCGCACGCGGGAGCCTTGTCGACTCGCGGCGCCCGCAGGTCCGCGGGGCAGCGGCGCCGCCGCCCGATCCGGGCACTTCTCCCAAGGAGAGCAACGCATGCAGCGTCCGCACACACAAGAAGCCGGGGCACTCGCCGCCGGTGGAGGCGCCGGCGCCGGGCAGCGCACCGGCGCCTCGGCGACCTTCGCCGAGCTGCTCAAACGGGTCAAGGCCGAGGGCCTCCTCGACCTCGACCCCCGTTACTACGTGGGCAAGCTGGCCCTCAACACCACCCTGCTGCTGATCGGGTTCGTCGCCTTCTTCGAGCTGGGCGACTCCTGGTGGCAGCTGGTCACGGCCGTGTGGATGGGCCTGTGCGGCGGCCAGTCGGCGTTCATGTGGCACGACGCCGGCCACAAGGCGATGTTCCGCAGCAAGAAGGCCGCCTCCGCGGTCGGCTACGTCCACGCCAATCTGGTCAACGGGGTCAGCTACGGCTGGTGGGTCAACCACCACAACCGGCACCACAGCAACCCCAACCACCTGGACATGGACCCGGACATCGGCCGGCGCACCGCCATCTTCGACCTCAAGCAGTACCCGAGCCGCAAGGGCACCCAGAAGTTCGTCGTGCGCTACCAGAGCGTGCTGTTCTTCGTGCTGCTGGTGCTCGAGGGCTTCAAGATGCTCAGGACCGCCGTCCTGTCGATCGTCCAGGGCAAGACCAAGCGGCCCGCCCTGGAGACGTTCCTCATCCTGCTGCGCGCCGCCGTCTACCTCGGCCTCGTCTTCACCGTGCTGTCCCCGGGCCTCGCGGTCGCCTTCATCCTGGTCCAGCACGCCGCCCTCGGCGTCTACTTCGGGATGATCTTCGCCCCGAACCACAAGGGCATGGACGTCCGCGACGGCGAGGAGGAGACCCTGGACTGGCTGGAGCGCCAGGTCCTCACCTCCCGCAACATCCGCCCCAACTGGCTCGTCGACTTCCTCTACGGCGGCCTCAACTACCAGGTCGAGCACCACCTGTTCCCGGCCATGCCGCAGAAGAACCTCGGTCGCGCCCGGGAGCTGACCATGGAGTACTGCGCCGAGCGCGGGGTGCCGTACCACGAGGTCGGGTTCTGGGCCTCGTACCGCGAGGTCGCCGCCTACCTGCACGAGGTCAGCGCGCCGGTGCGCCGCGGCGACGTGGCGGAGCAGCTCCGCCGCCGGGCCATGGAAGAAGCGGCCTGACCTCCTCTCACTCCCTTACTCACACCGCTGCTTCCCCCACACCCCCCACATTCCCCACACCCCGGCCCCCGGGCCGCACGCCCGGGCCGGCCGGTGGCCCGGGCGGTTCCTTCCCGGAAGCGACGGGGGCGTTCGCAAGGAGTCCCCAAAGGAGCCAGCCCCATGTCCCAGACCACCGCGGCGGCGGGCGGTGTCACCGCTCCCGCCTCGATCGGGGTCCGCCTGGACCGTATGCCGATCACTCCCCTGCACCGCAGACTCACCGCGGTCATCGGCGTCGGACTGTTCTTCGACACCTTCGAGAACAACCTGTCGGGCACCATCGGCAAGGTGCTGCAGAGCGACTTCGGCTTCGGCGCCACCTCGCTCAAACTCACCCTGGCCTCCGTGTTCGTCGGCCAGTTCATCGGTTCCCTGACGCTCGGCCGGATCGCCGACCGGTTCGGCCGGCGCCGGGCCTTCCTCGTCAACCTCGCGATCTACTCCGTCTTCTCGCTGCTCGGCGCCTTCTCCCCGAACGCCACCTGGCTGATCGTCACCCGCTTCCTCGCCGGGATCGGCATCGGCGCCGAACAGGCCCTGTCCGACTGCTACCTGGCCGACGTGCTGCCCGCGAGGAAGCGCGGCCGGTTCATCGCCGGGGCCTACACCCTCGCCTTCTGCGGAGTGCCCGCGGTGGGCTTCGCCGCGTTGTGGCTGGTGCCGCTGACCCCGCTGGGCGTGGCCGGCTGGCGCTGGCTGTTCGTGCTCGGCGCGCTGGGCTCGGCCGTGGTGTGGGTGCTGCGCCGGCAGCTGATCGAGTCCCCGCGCTGGCTGGCCGCGACCGGCAAGGCCGCCGAGGCCGAGCGGCTGGTGGCCCGGATGGAGGCGGAGGCGGCGGGCCGTGGACTGCCGCTGGAGACGCCCGAGCCGGCGGCCGAGGAGTCCGTGGACCACTCCCGTCCGCGTGACGTCCTCCGCCCCGGCATGCTCCGCCGCACCCTCGTGCTCTGGCTGTTCTGCGTGCTGTCGGTCATCGGCTACTACGGCTTCGGCACGCTGGCCCCGCAGATCGTCGCCGCCAAGGGCTACGGCATCGTCGCCGGCCTCGGCTTCACGGCGCTGTCCTTCCTCGGCTACCCGGTGGGCTCCGCGCTCGCCCTGCCCGTCGTGGACCGTGTCGAGCGGCGCACCCTGATCGCGCTGTCGGCGGCCGCGATGGTCCTGGCCGGACTCGGCTTCGCCTACGCCGGCTCGGCCGCGCTGATCGTCACCTGCGGCTTCGTCTACACGCTGTGCAGCAACGTCTTCTCCAGCGTCTCGCACGTCTACCTGTCCGAGCAGTACCCCACCGCGATCCGGGCCACCGCCTCCGGCGCCGCCTACTCGCTGTCCAAACTCAGCGCCGCCGCACTGCCGTTCGTGCTGCTGCCGGTCCTGGAGGCGCACGGACCTGGCGCCCTGTTCGCCGTCATCGCCGCGGCCATGGCCCTCCTCGCCGCCACCGTGCTGACCCTGGGCGAGCGCACCACCGGCCGACCGGTCCGTTGAACTCACCTGCACAGAGAAGGAGTTGAGCATGGCCTACGTCATCGGACTGCCCTGCGTCGACGTCAAGGACCGCTCCTGCATCGACGAATGCCCCGTGGACTGCATCTACGAGGGCCGACGCGCCCTGTACATCCACCCGGACGAATGCGTGGACTGCGGCGCCTGCGAACCGGTGTGCCCGGTCGACGCCATCTACTTCCAGGACGACCTGCCCGAGGAGTGGGGCGACGACCACGCGGCCTCCAACGCCGCCTTCTTCGAGAGCCTCGGCGAACCCGGTGGCGGCAGCGCCCTCGGCCCCCAGGGCCATGACTCCCCGCTGGTCAGCGCCCTGCCGAAGGGGGTGTCGGTGGCATGAGCGGCATCCTCGCCGGCAAGCGGATCCTGGTGACCGGGGTCGTCACGGACGCCTCCATCGCCTTCCACGCGGCCCGGATCGCCCAGGAGGAGGGCGCCGAGGTCCTGCTGACCGGCTTCGGCCGGCTCACCCTGATCGAGCGCTTCGCGTCCCGGCTGCCCAAGCCCGCCCCCGTCATCGAGCTGGACGTCACCGACCAGGGCCACCTGGACACCCTCGCCGACCGCATCGGCGAGCACGTCGACTCCCTCGACGGCGTGGTCCACTCCATCGCCTACGGCCCCCAGGGCGCCTTCTCCTTCCTGGACGGCACCTGGGACGACGTGTCGACGGCCGTGCACGTCTCGGCGTACTCCCTGAAGTCCCTGACCACGGCCTGCCTGCCGCTGCTGGAGCGGCGCGGCGGCTCGGTCGTGGGCCTCACCTTCGACGCGACGGTCGCCTGGCCGCACTACGACTGGATGGGCGTCGCCAAGGCCGCCCTGGAGTCCACCAGCCGCTACCTCGCCCGCGACCTCGGCCCCCGTGGCATCCGCAGCAACCTCGTCGCGGCCGGCCCCCTGCGCTCCATGGCCGCCAAGTCCATCCCCGGCTTCTCCCACCTGTCCGACGTGTGGGAGACCGAGCGGGCCCCGGCCGGCTGGGACCTCACGGACCCCGACCCGGCCGCTCGCGCGGTCGTGGCCCTGCTGTCGGACTTCTTCCCGCGCACCACGGGCGAGATCGTGCACGTGGACGGCGGGGTGCACATGATGGGGGCGTGAGCTACGGACCACAAAGGGGCGGGAGCCGAGGCCGCACACCTCGATCCCGCCTCCCGAGTCTTGAGACACGCTTTACGCAACGCATGCAACTGCGCCCCACCCCCTCGCTGTCTGACAGGGAGGTGGGCCCGTCAGGGCCGAGGCGCGAGAGAGCGGGGCAGGGCGTGGGACGGCGCAAGGGCGGCATAGGGATCGCACTCGTCACGGGTGCGATGCTGGTGGGCGCGAGCGCCTGCGGCGGGGGCGGCAGCGACAAGGCGGGCGGGGACGACGCGAAGGCGCCGGGCAAGCCGAGTGCGAGCGCCTCTCCGTCGCCGACGAAGCCCGCGGGGCCGCCGATGCTGCTGGAGACGATCACCCCGCAGACGGGAACCACGGTCGGCGTGGCCATGCCGATCTCGGTGGTCTTCACGAACCCGGTGGCGGCGAAGGCACGGGCCACGGTCGAGAAGCACATGAAGGTGAGCGCCTCGCAGCCGGTGGCCGGCGCCTGGCACTGGTTCGGCGACAGGCGCGCCGACTGGCGGCCGAAGACGTACTGGCCCTCCGGCACGAAGGTCAAGATCGACGCCGACATGCAGGGCGTCAGCAACGGCAACGGACGCTACGGCGTGCGCAGCTACACGCACACCTTCACGGTCGGCGACGACGTGCGCGCGGATGTCTCGGTGACCGGCCACACCATGAAGGTGACCCGCAACGGCAAGGCGGTGCGCACCCTGTCGATCAACGCGGGCAGCCCCCAGTATCCGACGTGGAACGGCACGATGGCCGTCATCGACAAGCAGGAGAAGGTCCACATGACCTCCTGCAGCGTCGGCATCAGCTGCGACAAGAGCAGCCCCAACTACTACGACCTCACGCTGCCCTGGGACATCCACCTGACCCAGTCCGGCACCTACGTGCACTACTCGACCGGCGACCCCAACCCGGGCAGCGGCAGCGCCCGCGGCTCGCACGGCTGCGTCCACCTGTCCATGTCGGACGCCAAGTGGTTCTACGGCCAGGTCAAGCAGGGCGACCCCGTCACCATCACCGGCTCGACCCGGGCCAAGGCTCCGGCCGACAACGGCTACGCCGACTTCAACCTGGGTTGGCAGGAGTGGCTCGCCGGCAGCGCGTCCGGTGAGGGGACGACCGCGACGCTGTGACGCGCGCACGCGCCCGCCCCGCCGGAGGAGCGCAAGCCTCGGGCGGGGCGGGTCCTCGTTGCGCTCACGTGCCTTACTCGGTCGCCCCGCCCGGCAGGATCCGTCGGAACCCGGTGTACGGCACCAGCGCCTCGGGCAGGACCACCGACCCGTCCTCCTGGACGCCCTGCTCCAGGAGCGCGGCGACCGTGCGGCCGATCGGCAGGGCCGAGCCGTTCAGGGTGGCCGCCGGGGTCTTGCGGCCGTCGGCGCGCTTGACGCGGATGTCGGCGCGGCGGGCCTGGAAGGTGCCGCAGTCGGAGACCGAGGAGATCTCCCGGTAGGAGCCGCCACCGGGCAGCCAGACCTCGATGTCGTACGTCATCCGGGCCGAGAAGCCCATGTCGCCCGCGGGCAACAGAACGGTCCGGAAGGAGAGTTCGAGGCGGCGCAGGCACTCCTCGGCCTGCGAGACCATCAGCTCCAGTTGCTCCTGCGCCTCCTCCGGGGCGCAGATGCGCACCAGCTCCACCTTCTCGAACTGGTGCAGGCGCAGCACACCCCGGGTGTCCCGGCCGTACGCCCCCGCCTCGGCGCGGAAGCAGGGGGTGCGCGCGGTGAACGCGTACGGCAGCGTCCGCGCGTCCAGGAGCTGTCCGGCCACCAGGTTGGTCAGCGGGACCTCGGCGGTCGGGATCAGGAACAGTTCGCGGTCGCCGACCTGGGTGCGGAACAAGTCCTCCTCGAACTTGGGCAGTTGGCCGGTGCCGGTCATCGTGTCGCGGCTGACCAGGAACGGCACCGACTGCTCGGTGTAGCCGTGCTCGCGGGTGTGCAGGTCCAGGAAGAAGTCGCCGAGGGCCCGCTCCAGACGGGCGCCGGCGCCGTGCGAGACGGTGAAGCGGGCGCCGGAGAGCTTGGCCGCCGCGGGGGAGTCGAGGATGCCGAGGGCCTCGCCGATCTCCGCGTGGTGGCGGGCGCCGGCCGAGGGGCGCGGGGCCGGACCACCGCGCCGTACCTCCACCGCCTCCTTCTCCGAGTCGCCGTCCGGGACCGTGTCCAGCGGGAGGTTGGGGATGCCGAGCAGCAGCTCGGTCAGCTCACCGGCGGCCGTGCGGGCGGCACCCTCCGCCTGCTGCACCTCGGCGCGCAGTGCGCGGGCGGCCTCCTTCTCCGCCTCGGTGGGCGGGCCGGAGCGGCGGGCCTTGGCGGTGCGGTTCAGCTCGGTGCGCAGCCGGGTCACGTCGGCCTGGGTGGCCGAGCGGGCGTGCAGTGCGGTGCTCAGGGTGTCCAGGTCGAGCGCGTAGCGGCGGCGGGCCAGGCGCCGTACGGCGTCCGGACCGGCCTCGATCAACTCGTGGGGATCATGCATGGCGGTCTCCTGACAGGGCGGGGGAGGAGGCGGGGGACTGCTCCGGTACGGCGGGCGCGGTGTGCCGGGTTCCGAGCAGGCGGTAGCGGAGCGGGTGGGCCGAGCGCAGTCGGGCCGCGTACATCAGGCCGCCCAGGGCGACCAGCGGCAGCAGCCAGGGCAGCGCGGCGATGACCTTGGAGGGGGAGCCGGTCAGCATGTCGAAGTTGCCGACCACCAGCCACACCGAGGCGGCGAGGCCGGCGAAACCCAGCAGCGGCGCGACCACCTCCCGCCACCAGTGCCCGCCACCGCCCCGCAGCCGCAGCCCGAGCACGGACAGCGCGGCCAGGGCCTGCAGGGCGACGATGCCCAGGGTGCCGAGGCCGAGCATGCTGGTGGTCAGGTCGGCGTACGGGTCGAGACCGGCGACGGCGAAGCCGGCCACGACCAGCGTGGTCAGCGCGCTCTGCGCGAGGCTGGCCCGGTGCGGGGAGTGGTGCCGCGGGTGCTCGGCAGCCAGGGCGCCCGGCAGCAGACCGTCCTCGGCGAGGACCTGGGCGTAGCGGTTGGCGGCGCTGTGCAGGGCCAGCGTCGCCGCGAACAGGCTGGTGCAGAGCAGGACCTGGAGCCCGGTGCTGCCCGCCTTGCCGAGGAAGTCGTCGCCGAGGACGAAGAACAGGTCGCCCATCTGCTTGCCCGCGACCTCGCGCACCCGGTCGCTGCCGACCGCGCCGACCGCCAGCCAGCTGGTCAGGGCGTAGAAACCGGCGATCAGGACGACGGCCGCATAGGTGGCCCGGGGCACGCTGCGCCGCGGGTCCTTGGCCTCCTTGCCGTACAGGGCGGCCGACTCGAAGCCGATGAAGGAGACGAACGCGAACATCAGCGAGACGCCGGCCCCGTGCCCGGCCGCGACATGCGGGGAGAAGGAGGCGGTGGGCAGGGCGTGCAGTCCGTGCCGGGCCAGGATCGCCACGTCCAGGGCGGCCAGCACGCCGATCTCGCCGAGCATCAGCAGGGCCAGCACCCGGGCGCTGAGCGCGATCTCCCGGTACCCGAGGACGGCCGTCAGCACCAGTCCGACGGCGGCGCACCACTCCCAGGACACCGACAGCCCGTGGGCGGCGAAGACCAGGTGGGTGAAGTACCCGAGCGCACCCGCGAGCCCGATGGTCGCGCAGTTGTAGGAGAGCAGGGCGACATACCCGGCGGCGACCGCGGGCGGCCGCCCGAGCCCGTCGGCGACGGAGGCGTAGAAGCCGCCGGAGCCTTCGGTACGGCGGGCACTGACCGCATACCCGACGGAGAAGCAGAGGAGGGTGACGCCGGCGAACAGGAAGGCCGCGGGTACGCCGGCTCCGTCGCCGAAGGCGAAGGCGAGGGGGACGGTGCCGACCATGGCGGAGAGGGGGGCGGCCGCGGCGACGATGAGGAAGAGGATGTGCCCGGTGCCGAGTCGGCTCCGGGAGGGCGGGGAACCGCTGGTGGACATGGGTGACTCCCGGGTTGCTCGAAGGGGTTGGGGAGAGGGACGGGAAACGTGCGACAGCCGCCCGCGGCGGACCGGCGGACGGCTGTTCGCTGTTGGCCTCGTACCTGGTCAGGCAGGTGCGATCGCCAGTGCCGTGTTCTGACCGCCGAAGCCCAGGGAGTTGCTCAGGGCCAGATCGATGGGCATCTCGGTGACGGTCTGGGCCAACTTGATCTCGATCCGAGGATCGGGCATGACCAGGTTGGCGACAGGCGGAATCAACTCGTGCTCGACACTCAGCACAGCGAACGCCGCCTCGACCGCGCCCGCCGCTCCCAGCAGATGACCGGTGACTCCCTTCGTCGAGGTGACCAACGGATCCCCACGCAGGGTCCGCTGGATCATCCGGGCCTCCGACAGGTCGTTCAACGGGGTCGAAGTCCCATGGGCGTTGACGTGCTGCACATCGTCCGGATCGGCCCCCGCGTCGGCGAGAGCCGCCCGTACGGCCGCCTCGATGCCGACGCCGTCGGGATGCGGTGACGTCATGTGATGTGCGTCAGCCGTCGCGCCGTACCCGATGATCCGGCCGTGGATGTGCGCACCGCGGGCGCGGGCGTCCGCGACACGCTCCATCACGAGGATCCCGGCGCCCTCACCGGCGACGAAGCCGTCCCGGTCCACGTCGAACGGGCGGGAGGCGGTCGACGGATCGTCGTGCCGCTTGGACAGGGCGCCCATCTGCGCGAACCCGGCCATGACCAGGGGGGTGATCATGGCCTCGCTGCCGCCGGCCAGCACGATGTCGCACCGGCCGAGCGCCAGCAGGTCCCGGGCCGTCCCGATGGCGGTCGCGCCCGAGGCACAGGCGGTGGCCACCACCAGGTTGGGTCCGGTCGCCCCGAACTCGATGGCCGTCTGACCGGCCAGCATGTTCGGCAGCTGCATGGGCAGCAGCAGCGGCGACACCCGGGCGGCGCCGTGCTCGCGCAGCACATGGTGCTGTTCCTCGACGGTGCCCGGACCGCCGTCGGCGCAGCCCAGCACCACGCCCACGCGGGCGCCGTCCCAGGTCTGCGGGTCGAGGCCCGCGTCGGCCACCGCCTCGTGCGCGGCGACCAGCGCGAACTGCACGAACCTGTCCAGGCGGTGGGCCCGCCGCGCACTCAGCAGGGTCTCGGGGTCGAAGCCGGGCACTCGGCAGGAGATCTGTACGGGGTTGTCCGCCAGCACCGGATCGAGGGCGGCGGCCGGCCTGCCGTCGCAGACCGCCGCCCAGCTCGGCCCGACCCCGACGCCACCCGGGGTGACCAGGCCGAGCCCGGTGACGGCGATGTCCATCCCGGCCATCAGACCTTCGCGCTCCGCTCCTCCATGAGCCGGACCATGTCGCCCACGGTCTCGGCCTCCAGGAGGTCGTCGTCGCTGATGTCCAGGTCCAGCTCGGACTTCAGCAGCAGCGACAGCTCCACCACGGCCAGCGAGTCCAGCTCGATGTCCTCCCGGGTGGCCTCCGGAGTGATCGACTCGGGCGACACCTTGAGCTTGTTGGACAGGATTTCCTTGAGCTGCTCCAGCATGTCGGTTCCTTTCGAAGGTGTACGCGCCCCGCGTACCGCTGAATCGATATGAGTGACTGACGATCGGTCAGATTGTTTGCAGCTCCGGCCAGATGACACTGGCGGCGCCCCAGGACAGGCCCCCGCCGAACGCGGTGAGCAGCACCCGGTGGCCCGCGGCGAGCCGGCCCTCGGCGGTGGCCTCGGCGAGCAGCAGCGGGATCGAGGCGGCGCCGGTGTTGCCGACCCGCGCGATGTTGCTCAGCTGCCGCTCGGCGGGGATGCCGAGCCGGTCCGAAACGGCCTCCAGGATCCGGGCGTTGGCCTGGTGCGCCACGAACCGGTCGACCTCGTCCAGCCGCCATCCGGCCCGTTCGGCCGCCTCGGTGGACGCGGCGGTCATGTGCTCGACCGCGTGCCGGTAGGTGTCCCGGCCGAGCATCCGGAAGTAGTGGTCCTCCGGGGCGGCCGGCCGGTCGGTGGACCGCTGCCGGGAACCGCCCGCCGGGACCTCGATCAGATGGCTCAGCTCGCCGTCGCTGCCGAGCACCAGCGGGCCGATCGCCCCGGGTTCAGCGGCCGAGCCGGCCCGCAGCACCACCGCGCCCGCGCCGTCCGCGAAGATCACCGCGGTGGTGCGGTCCTCGGGGTTGATGATCGTGGTGAAGGCGTCCGCCGCGATCAGCAGCACCCGGTCCGCGATCCCGGCCGCGATGAGCCCCGCGGCCGAGGCCAGGCCGTACAGGAACCCGGAGCAGACGGCCGCCACGTCGAAGGCGGGCACCTGCCCGAGCCCCAGCCGCGCGGCCACCTGCGGTGCGGTGGCCGGGCAGGGCTGGTCCGGGGTGGTGGTGGCCAGCACCACCGCCCCCACCTCCGCCCCGTCCTGCTGGTCGCACGCCGACTTCAAGGCCCTCAGGCCCGCCTCCACCGCCAGATCGCCGGTGGAGGTGCCCGGGGAGATGAAGTTCCGCTCGGCGATGCCGGTGCGCGACCGGATCCAGGCGTCGGAGGTGTCGAGGCGGGCGGCCAGGTCGTCGTTGGTCACCACATGGGGCGGGACGTACGACCCGATGCCGGTGACGACCGCGGCCCGCCCGGTGCTCATGCGCCGGCCTCCGAGGCGAGGACCCCGACCGGCAGGCCCATGTAGTCCATGCGGACCTCGGCCATCTCGTCGGTCCACCGCTCGGCCATGTCGTAGCGCTGTTCGGCGGTGGTGTCGAGCAGCCGGACGCCCGGCCAGATCTCGTAGTCCCCGATCTTGTCGGCGTGCTGGAGCATGCCCTCCTGGAACAGCTCCTCGCGGTGGATGACGAACTCCCGGTCCGGGATCTCGTCCCACAGCTTCACGCCCGAGCGCAGGATCTCCAGCAGCCGCGGCTTGTACTCCGGGTGCTCGATGACGTGGTCGCGCAGGATGGTGCTGGCCACGGTGAGGTGGCGGATCTCGTCGATCGCGGTGCCGCGCGAGATCTCGCCCGTCGCCGGGGACAGCGGGGTCCACTTGCGCTCGCTCAGCTCGGCGGCCGGCGCGAGCACGCCCTCGATGATGATGGCGAACACGGCGACCCCGCCGGGGAAGTCGGCCTGGTCGCGGACGATGTCCAGGGTGAAGTCCACGACCGGGTCCAGGACCCGCTTGCGGTAGTCCCGGGCCATCTCCTCGATGTCCTTGAGCAGGGTGCTCGCCGGGACGCCCAGCTCCACCAGGTGCTGGCGGAAGACCCGGGCGTGCCGGGCCTCGTCGATCAGCTGGGTGGCGTAGAACTCCATCTGCGGGATGCCGGGCGCGATGGAGACGTAGTGGCCGAGCAGCCGGGTGGCCAGTTCCTCCGCCAGTGCCCGGAAGCCGAACTCCAGCACCAGCGCCTCGCGCAGCGGTCCCGGCGCCTTGAGGAAGCCGGGCGTGAGCGCGTTCTCGTGGTGGCCGGTCACCCCGCGGTCGCGCAGCGTGCCCTGGGCCACCGAGGTGATCCAGTAGGCGAGGTCGCACTCCTCGGGGCCGAGGGTGAGTTCCTTCGCGCCGTCCAGCAGACCGGGTGCCTTCTCCCAGTCGGCCTCGGGTGCTACGGGTGCGGTCATGATGCGGCGGCCTCCTTCGCCGGGCGCAGGGAACCGGCGAACAGCCCGCCGGCGTAACTGAACAGGGGGAGCCGCCCGTTGTCGGCGGTGGCACGCACGACGTGGCCGAGCAGCAGCTCGCTGTCCCCCGCTTCGTGCGCGGAGTGGAACCGGCAGACGTAGTGGGCGAGCGCCCCCGCGATGAGCGGGGCGTGCGCGTACCGGTCCGCCGTCCAGGCGAGGCCCGCGAAGGCCGCGTCGCCGTCGGGCCGGCCGCTGTCGGCGAACCGCCGGGCCACGTCGGCCTGGTCCCCGCCGAGCACGTTGATCGCGAACCGGCCCTCGTCGGCCGCCAGCCGGGCGAAGGACGAGCCCGCCCGCAGGACGACCCCGACCAGCAGGGGCGAGCGCGAGACGAGGGTGACCGTGCTCGCGGTCGTACCGTGCATCCGCTCCTCGGGCCCCGTGGTCAGCACGGACACGGGGGAGGCCAGGTGGTACAGGGCCTGGCGGCGCTCGGCCGGGTCCTGGCGGACCCTGCGTCGTACGCCGGTCGCGGTGGTCATCGCACGGCCTCCGTCTCCCGTACGACCGGCCGCGCCGGGACGTGGCCGACCGGCACCGGGTCCATGGCGTGCCCGACCGGCTTCGGGTGGGGCAGGCCCAGGTCGTCGAGGAGGCGCAGGTAGCCCTCCTGGCGCACCGGCTCGAAGGGCAGCGCGAAGGACTTCATGAAGTTGCCGAACAGACCGCGGTCGCCGAACAGATGGAACGGCAGCACCAGCAGCGCCCACTCGGGCTTGACCAGCCAGCACCACAGCGCGGCCACCGCGCCCTGGGTGATGAGGCTGTGCATGACGTTGTAGAGGACGTAGTAGGCCTTGGGGATCGGCCGGCCGCCGCTCTTCTTGAACGCGACGGCGCCGGGGATGTAGCCGATCAGGTCGATGTAGAGGAACAGTCCGATCGCCGGCAGCCAGCGGATGTCACTGAAGTGGTAGACGATCAGGCCGGTGGTGACGGCGAGGCCCACCAGGTACTCGGCGCGGTGCAGCGAGTACGTGCGCGGTGTCTCGAAGGGGTTCGCCTGGTCCATGGTCAGCTCCTCGGCGGACTACTGGGCGCCGACCGCGGCGGGCTCGGTGAGTTCGACGCCGCCCTGGATGCGCACGGCCGGGTACAGCCCGGTCAGCGCCCAGGCGACGGTCTCCTTGATGACCCGCTCGGCGATCGGGTCGAGGATGCCCTCCAGGCTCGGGATGCCGAAGTCGAAGTCGGCGTCGAAGCGGACGGTGACGTCGGCGCCGTCCTGCTGGATCGACCAGGTCCCGGTGAAGGAGTCGAAGTCGCCGTCGGACTGCTCGAAGCGGATCTCGCCGCTCTCCGGCAGCACGGTGTCGTCCTCGGTCCAGCGCAGCAGGCCGCTGCGGAAGTGCAGCTCCCAGCTGGAGGAGGCCTTCGGGTCGGGGTAGGAGGCGTGCACGGTGGTCGCGTTGACGTGGGGCGCGAGGTCCGGGTACTTCTCCCAGCGCCGTACGGCGTGCAGGACCGTTTCGGCCTGCTCCGCGGGTATCAGGGCATCGAGTTCGACGTGCCGCACGATCAGTTACCGCCTTCCGGCATCTTGGCCGCGCCCCGGATGAGGTCGCGGGTGGCCAGGTCGAAGGAGTTGACGAGGAAGTCCACGTCGGTGTCGTCCAGCACGGCGGGCGGCGTGAACCGCACCACCGAGCTGCCGTTCATGGAGTGGTTGGCGACCACGCCGTGGTTGAACAGCTCGATCAGCAGCTCGCCGGCGAGGCCCGCCTCGACCAGCTCCACACCGATGAGCAGCCCCCGGCCGCGCACGTCCACCACCAGCTCGGGGATGTTGCGGTGGGCGACCTCCGCGATCCGCGGCAGCAGCCGGGCACCGAGGTCCATCGCCCGGGTGACCAGGCGCTCCTCCTTGACGGCCCGGATCGCGCCCTGCACCGCGGCCATCAGCACCGGCTGCCCGGAGAAGGTGGCGGTGTGGACGTAGGGGTCCTTGTCGAAGGGGCGGAACGCCTTGCGGGTGGCGACGGCCGCCGACACCGGCATCACCCCGCCGCCGAGCGCCTTGCCGGTGAGCAGGACGTCCGGGACGACGCCCTCGATGTCGGCGCCCCACCACTCGCCGAGCCGCCCGAAGCCGGACTGCACCTCGTCGAGGATCAGGAAGCCCTCGTACTCGCGGACCAGCTCCTCGACCCGCTTCAGGTAGCCCTTCGGCGGGAGGATCACCCCGCCCTCGCCCTGCACCGGCTCCAGGATCACGCACACCTCGCCCGGGTGCGCCCGCAGTTCCGCCTCCAGGGCGTCGGCGTCGCCGAACGGCAGGTGCTGGAAGTCGGGGACGAGCGGGCGGAACGGCGCCTGGTAGACGTCCTTCGCGGTCGCCGACAGGGCGCCCAGCGTCTTGCCGTGGTAGCCGCCGCGCATCGAGATCGTGCGCTTGAAACCGCCCGCACGGGCCAGCTTCAGGCCGGTCTCCACCGCCTCCGCGCCGGACAGCGCGAAGTGCACCCGGTCAAGTCCCGGCGGCAGCACGGAGACCAGGGCCTCGGCGGCCCGGGCCACCGTCGGCTCCAGCAGGATGCGGGTCGCGGTGGGGTGGGTGCGCAGCTGGCGCTCCACCTCCTCCATGACGATCGGGTGCCGGGCGCCCATGATGAACACGCCGTAGCCGCCCGCGTTCAGGAAGCGCTCACCGTCACTGGTGGTGAGCCAGGCGCCCTCGGACGCCACCTCCATATGACTGCCGAACAACTCGGCGAGCGTGGCCCGGCCCTTGCTGAGGTGGGCCCGGTACAGATTGAGGATCTCGGCCTCGTCGACGGCGGCGGTCGCCGGCGCCGGGACTTCGGGGGATTCCTGGATGACGGTCACTTGTCGCTCACTCCAAAGGGGGGTGTGCCATTGGGTCGGTGGGGTGCGGCGCCCCCAAAGGGGCGCGGGGAACTGCGCGACCAGCCACGACGGACCCGCAGTCGCCCACTCGGCTCTGCCGACCGAGCTCTACGCCAGAACCAGCGGCCCCCCGTCGAAATACGCGAGAAGCGGCTCGGCGGCACCGATACGGGACGGCGGATGAAAGGCCAGCGCCCGAGTAGCGGCAGCGACCTGCGCACTCGCCGGATTGCTGATGAAGTCCAGCCCCCCGAGCAGCTCCAGCGCCCGAGCCACAATGTCCGGCAGAGCGTTCTGCACCGCGTACCTTGCGACCAGCACCCGCGCCACCGACTCCTCGTCACCGGGCTCGGGACCGGTCCCGCGGGCCACGCCCTCCAACAGAGCGAGGGCGGCTTCCATGTCCACGGCGAGAGCCGCTCGCTCCTCGACGCTGCCCCGCTGCCGCTCCAGTACCTGCTCCACCAGCGCGGCGGCGGAGCCCGCGTACCCGGCGGAGATCAGCATCTCGAACCAGACGAACCCGGCCGACTGCAGGTCGTCGAGGCGGGTGGGGTCGTCGGCGCCGGCCCGGACGACCATCTCGGCCGGGACGAACACGTCCTCCAGACGCACCTCGTCGCTCTCCGCGCCGGCCAGCAGGTCGTTGCCCCAGAACGGGTGCACGGACATGCCGGGCGCGTCGGCCGGCACCAGCGCGAGCGCCAGCTCCGGCTCGCCGCCCTCCTCGCCGTGGATGGCGATGGACGCGGTCAGCAGGCTCATCGAACCCGACAGGCTGCACGGCTTCTTCGAGCCGGACAGCAGGAACCCGCCCTCGACCGGACGCGCGGTCACGGCCGGCTTCAGGATGTTCTGCGCGGTACGGCCCTCGGCCCAGCCGGAGGCCATCACCTGCTGCTCCGGCACGATCCGGTGCAGCAGTTCGGTCTGCCCGGCGGTGAGCCGGCCCGACTTGACCGCCAGCGAGTACAGCATGGCGGCGGTGAAGTGGTGCATGGACACGGCCGCGACCAGGGACGGCGAGAGCGCGCCGAGGGCGAGCTGGACCCGCAGCGCCTCGAGCGGGGCGGCGCCGTGGCCGCCGTAGGCCTCGGGTATCAGCAGACCGACCCCGCCGTGGATGCGGAACAGGTCGATCACCGGGCTGCCGGGCCGCTCCCGCTCGGCGTACGGAATCTGCTCCAGCTCCTTGAGGAGTCCGGGGTGGAACCGCTCGCAGACGGTCCGGGCAGCATCGAGGGAACGCACGGGAAACCTCCGCAGGACTGGGTGTGGTCAGGCGCCGAAGACCGCGTCGTACGGGCTCACGTCGCGGGCGATGCTGACTCCCTGGACGTGGGAGGTCTTGAGCATCGGGTAGTTGGCCTCGCCGAAGGCGCCGCCGGTGCGGCCGGTGCCGCCGTGGCTCGGCAGGTACGGCAGGAAGCCGATGTGGGAGTCGTTGACCTTGAGCAGGCCGCCGTTGACCACGCGGCGCACGAAGGTCTCGATGACGTGGTCCGAGCGCGACCACAGGGAGTTGCGCAGCCCGTAGTCGTTGCTGTTGACGAACTGCAGGAAGGCCTCGAGGAGGGCGTCGTCGTTGTCGCGCTCCGCTACCACGATCGGGATCAGCGGGAAGAAGGTCTCCTCGCGGACCACGTCGTACGTCCGGGCCCGGTCCAGGCCGTCCACCCGGACCACCGTCGGCTGCAGGAAGACACCGGTCTCGGAGACCGTGCCGTCGACCTCGGTGCGGTTGCCGCCGGTGACCAGCTCGGCGCCGTTGTCCACCGCCTGCCGCAGCAGCCGGAAGAAGCGCTCGCTGCGCCGGACCGGCGACAGCAGCACGTCCTCCTCCTCGGGCAGGCCCGGCTTGATGCCCTTGACCTGCTCCTTGACCTCGGCGATCAGCGCCTCGGCGATCTCGGGGTGGACCAGCACGTAGTTGGGCACCATGCAGATCTGCCCGGAGCCGTAGAACGACTCGGTGATGGCCTCGGCCGCCCACTTCACGTCGGCGTCCTTCCACACCACGATGCCGTCGTTGCCGGCGAGTTCGAGAATCGGCTTCTTGCCGTGCGCCACGCACTGCTGCTCGAAGCGCAGGCCCTCCTGGCTGCCGCCGATGTAGAAGATGTCGTTGATCAGCGGGTCGGCGATCCAGCGGTCCATGGTCTGCTTCGGGTTGGAGCACACCGCGTTGAGCACGCCGGCCGGCGCGTCGATCTCCTCCAGCAGCGGTGCGACGATGTCGCGCAGCAGCCACATGGTGGACAGCGCGATGCTGCGGGGCGCCCGCACCACCACGGCGTTGCCGGCCATGAGCGCCAGCACGCACAGGGCGGTGCTGGGCAGCGGGGCGTTCTGCGGAGGGTTGAAGGCGACCACGCCGTCCGGCTGGCGGTGCAGGATCAGCTTGCGGCCGTTGTACTCCTTCTCGACCCGCATCTGCTTCAGGTACCAGCGCAGGGAGCCCGGGGAGTAGATCTGCAGCAGGCAGCTCAGCTCCCAGCGGGCCAGCTTCACGGGGTGGGACTCGGCGACCAGCATGCGCAGGAACTCGTCCTGGTGCTTGATCAGTTCCTCGCGGAAGCGGGTGCCCAGCTGCATCCGCCGCTCCAGCGGTACGGCCGCCCAGTCGGGGGCGGCCGCCGCGGCCGCCTGGGTGGCCAGGTCGATGGCGGAGTCGTCCGCGATCGCGCAGCGCCCGACGACATAGGGGTGCTTGGCCGCCTCGGATTCCGGGTCCTGTTCGAGCGAGCGCTTCAGGGTGACGCTGGTGAACACGTCCTCCAGCAGGGAGCGCCCGCTGACGGTGTAGACCCATCCGTCCCCGGCGACGTCCTTGCCCGCGATGTAGAGGTCGTAACTCTTCAATCCGGAAGGTGCCTCAGCACTCTCCTCCTGCGCGGCTTCGCGAAGCATCTTCAGCCTTTCGGATATGGCGTGTGGATTTCTTGAAGCAATGCGAGCCTGACAGCGGAATCTGACCCGGCGCTGACACGTGACTGACCGCGCCGATCAAGCCATGGGAGCGCTCTCGGGGCTGTCAGCGGGGCGTCAGCCGCCCTTGCTTGCATGACCGCATGCCACCTGTCGACAGCACGATCCAGCGGTTGCGCGATCTGCCGCGCAGTGAACTCGCCGAAGAAATCGAGTCAATCGTCCTGAAGAAATTCAAGGCCGTACTGCTCATGGACGATTCCGAGGATCTTCCCCTCGACGTCAGCTATTTCGATCTCGGCCTCACCTCGCTGCGGCTGACCGAGATACGACAGAGCCTGGAGCAGCTCCTGGACCTGTCGATCAACGTCAACGTGCTCTTCAACGAGCCGACGATCGCCCACCTCGTGGACCACCTGACCCAGGCCATCCAGGAAGCTTGAGGAGTCGCTCCATGCCGCGTACGGAATCAGAGCAGGCGCCCGAGCCGGTAGCGATCGTCGGAATCGGTCTGCGGTTCCCCGGCGGCAGCGGCTCGCCCGACGAGTTCGACGCCTTCCTGCGGGAGGGCCGCAGCGGAATCGGCCCGATCCCCCGGGACCGCTGGGACGTCGACGCGTTCACGCCCGAGGGCCCCGACGACAAGGGCAAGATCCGCGCCTCGGCCGGCGGGTTCCTGGACCGCATCGACCTGTTCGACGCGGGCTTCTTCAACATCTCCCCGAAGGAAGCCCGCTACATGGACCCCCAGCAGCGGCTGCTGCTGGAGACCGCCTGGCAGGCCCTGGAGCACGCGGGCATCGACCCGGCGCCGCTGCGCCGCGGCAACGGCGGCGTGTACATCGGCGCCAGCTCCATCGACTACGCGCTCGAGCTGGACTCGCTGCCCTACGAGGAGCTGGACGGCCATCTGGCGTCCGGCATCACCATGTTCCCGCTGTCCGGCCGCCTGTCCTACTTCCTCGGCTGGCGCGGCCCGAGCATGAGCGTCGACACGGCCTGCTCGTCCTCCCTGGTCGCGCTGCACCTCGCGGTGCAGGCGCTGCGCGCCGGCGAGAGCGACATCGCGCTGTGCGGCGGCGTCAACGCCCTGCACCACCCGCGCATCCCGGTGATGTTCTCCAACGCGCAGATGCTCTCCCCGGACGGGCAGTGCAAGACCTTCGACGAGGCCGCCGACGGCTACGCGCGCGCCGAGGGCTGCGGCATCGTCGTCCTCAAGCGGCTCTCCGACGCCGAGCGCGACGGCGACCGGATCCTCGCCCTGGTGCGCGGCACGGCCGTCGGCCAGGACGGTGACAGCGCCGGTCTGACCGTGCCCAACGGCCCCGCCCAGGAGAAGGTCATCCGCAGCGCGCTGGCCGCCGCCCACCTGGCGCCCGAGGACATCCAGTACGTCGAGGCGCACGGCACCGGCACCCCGCTCGGCGACCCCATCGAGTTCGGCGCCATCGGCGACGTGTTCGTCGACTCCCACACCAAGGACCGGCCGGTGCTGGTCGGTTCGGTGAAGACCAACTTCGGTCACATGGAGCCCGCGTCCGGCATCGTCGGCGTCATCAAGACCGTGCTCCAGCTGCGGGCCGGCACGATATACCCGCACATCAACCTCAACACCCCGTCCGGGCGCATCCCCTGGGACCTCTACCCGGTACGGGTCCCGACGGCCTGCGAGCCCTGGGAGGCCGAGACCCGGCGCGCGGTCGTCAACAGCTTCGGGTTCGCCGGGACCATCGGCGCGGTCGTGCTGGAGCAGGCGCCGCCCGTGCCGGTCGAGCAGCCTGCCGAGGGCGGGGCCGCACCGGTGTTCACGCTGTCCGCGAAGAACGCCGGCGCCCTGCGTGAACTGGCCGCGCAATACCGGGAGCTGGTCGACGAGCAGCCGCTGTCGGCGCTCTGCCACAGCGCCAACACCACCCGCGCCCACCACCCCTACCGCGTCGCCGCCCCCGTCGCCGACCGCGCCGCGCTCGCCCGGCTGCTGGACAAGGCCGCCGAGGCCGAGCACGAGGGCCCTTCCGGCATCCGCAAGACCGCGTTCATGTTCACCGGCCAGGGCTCCCAGTACGCCGGCATGGGCGCCGCCCTCTACGAAGCCCTGCCCGTCTTCCGGGCGCAGGTCGACGCGTGCGACGAGCTGTTCGCCGAGCACCTCGGCCGCTCGGTGCGCGAGCTGCTGCTCGGCACCGCCGCCGACCCCGAGGCGATCGACCGCACCGAGTACACCCAGCCCGCCCTGTTCACCCTGGAGTACGCGCTCGCCCAGCAGTGGATGGCCTGGGGCGTGCGCCCCAACGTGCTCATCGGGCACAGCATCGGCGAGGTCGTCGCCGCCGCCGTGGCCGGCCTGTTCAGCCTGGCCGACGCGGTCACGCTGGTCGCCGCCCGCGCCCGGCTGATGCAGGCCGTGCGCACCGAGGGCGGCATGGCCGCCGTCGCCGCCCCCGTCGAGGAGGTCGCCCCCCTGCTGGAGGGCCGCGCCGACCTGGCCCTGGCCGGGATCAACGCCCCCGACCAGACGGTGATCTCCGGCGCCACCGCCGCCCTCGACGAGGTCACCGGCGTCCTCACCGATCGGGGTGTCCGCGTCGACCGCCTCACGGTCTCGCACGCCTTCCACTCCCCGCTGATGGCCGAGGTCTACGACGACTTCCGCGCCGCCCTGGACGGCATCACCTTCCACGAGCCGAAGATCAGCCTCATCTCCAACGTCACCGGACGCCTCGCCCGGTTCCGCGAGATCGGCGACCCCGACTACTGGGTGCGGCACATCGGCGAACCCGTCCGCTTCCTCGACGGCATCCGGGCCGTCGCCAAGCGCGGCCGGCACGCCCTGATCGAGGTCGGCCCGCAGGCCGGGCTCACCGCGCTCGCCCGGCGCGGTGTCACCGTCGAGGACCACCTGTGGCTGGCCAGCCTGCGCCGCCGCGACACCACCACCTCGACCACCCTCACCGCGCTCGCCGACTACTACGCGGCCGGCCTCGGCGTCTCCTGGGCCGACTACCACGCCGGGCACCCCACGCCGGCCCGCGTGGACCTGCCGACGTACGCCTTCCAGCGCAAGCGCTACTGGCTGCCCACCGCCACCCCCCGCAGGGCGGCCGCGAACGGCACCGCCCGGCACCTGCTGCTCGGCGTCGAGGAGCGGTTCGCGAGCGGAGTACGGGAGTTCAACGCCGAGTTCACCACCGAGGAACTCGGCGCGCTCGCCGACCTCGCCGACGGCGGCCGTACCGTCCTGCCGGCCGGCGCCTACGTCGACCTGCTGCTCGCCGTGCAGGACGCGGTCCAGGGCCATGCCCGCTCCGCAGTCCGCGACCTGAGGCTGCTCGCCCCGCTGGAGCTGCCCGCCGAGACCGTGACCGCGCTGACCACCCGCTGGCGGCCGCGCCCGGGCGGTGGCGCCGAGGTCGAGGTGTTCACGGTCGTCGGCGGCGAGGAGAACATCCACGCCACCGCGGTCGTCGCCGCGGAACGCGAACCCCTCGTTCCCGTATCGGAGTTGGCCGAACTGGACGCCACCCTCGCCCCGGCCGGACAGCAGATCGACGACGAGGACATCTACACCGACCTCGCCTCCGTCGGCCGCCCGCAGGGCCCGAGGATGCGGTTGCTGCTGCGCGCCGCCCGGCACGGCGACGGCCTGGTCACCGGCGAGCTGACCGGCCGCGACGCCACCGCCGTCGAGCACGTCCCGGCGGAGCTGCTGGAGGCCGCGGTGCAGGCCCTGGTCGTCCTCGACCCCGAGGGCCCGGTGTTCGTGCCGCGCGAGATCGCCTCCGTACGGCACTTCCGCAAGCCGCGCGGCGAGAACCTGCGCGTCCTCGCCCGGGTCCGCGGCGAGCAGGACCGGCGCCTGGCGGACGTGCTGCTGCTGGAGAACGGCGACCCGGTCGCCGAGCTGCTCGGCGTCCGCATGGCCCGGCCCGAGGGCCGCGGTGGCCGCCGCCAGTTCCTGCACCGCCCCGACTGGGTGCGCCGGGCGCTGCCCGCCAAGGAGCACGCGCCGGCCCGGCACGTCGTCCTGCTCGACCCGTCCGCGGTCCGCGCCGCCGAACTCGCCGCCGAGCCCGGTCTGAAGGTCACCTGGCTGCCCGACCTCACCGACCTCAAGGCCGCCGTGGAGGACCCCACCGTCACCGACGTCTGCCGGATCTGGCGGCAGCGCCCGGCGCCCATGTCCGACGGCAGGCTGCGCGTGGAGTGCGAGGACAACTACCGCGAACTCCTCACTCTCATCGGCGCGTTGGACGCCTCCGGCGCTCCGCGGCCGCCCCGGCTGTGGCTGGTCACCGAGGGCGCCCAGTGGCTGCCCGGAGACCCGGCCGGCGACGGCGGGCACCTCGGCGCCGCCACCTTGTGGGGCTTCGGCCGGGTGCTGCTGACCGAGTACCCGCAGTACCGGACGACCCTGGTGGACCTCGCGCCGGGCAGTGGTCTCGCCCCGCTCGCCGACGAGTGGCGCAGTGAGCCGCCCGGCGAGTACCAGGTCGCCCACCGCCCCGGCCGCCGCTATGTGCGCCGGCTGCTCGCCGGTGACTCGACCCTCACCTGGACATGGGGGTCCCCCCGCGCGAGCGAAGCCGAGCGTGGGGGAGGCTTCGAACTGCGCGCCCCCGACTCCGGTGACCTGTCCGACCTGGCGCTCGCCGCGGCCACCGGCCGGGCACCCGAGGCCGAGGAGGTCCAGGTCCGCGTGCACACCGTCGGCCTGACCGCCGAGGACGCCCGCACCGCCCTGGACACCGGACGCGCCGAGCGCACCGAGGAGGACGCGACCGAGGAGGAACCGCCCCCGCTGCTCGGCCAGTTGGCCCGCGGCACGGTCCTCGCCGCGGCCGCCGGCACCGGCTTCGCACCCGGCGACGAGGTCCTGGTCCGCCACGACGGCACGTTCCGCTCCACGCTCACCGTCCCCGCGGTGGCCGTCGTCCACGCCACCGGCTCCGACGACACCGCGCCCCGCTTCAGGCTCGACGAGACCGGCGAGGCCCTGCGCACCGCCCTGTCCGACCCGGCGGGCCGGACCTGGGTGACGCTGCCCGAGGACCCGGCCGAGGAGCAGAGCGACCCCGTCGACGAGGGCCCGGCCGGACTCCGCGCCGACCGCACCTACCTGGTCACCGGCGGTCTCGGCGGACTCGGCCTGGTCACCGCCCGCAAGCTGGTCGCCCTCGGCGCCCGGCACCTGACCCTGGTCAGCCGCAGCGGGCGGGCCACCGAGGAGGCCTCACCGGTCCTCGCGGACCTGGCCGCCGACGCCGAGATCGACGTCGTACGCGCCGACATCTCCCGCTCCGAGGACGTTCAGCGCCTGGTACGGCACCTCGCGGCGGGCCCGTACCCGCTCGGCGGGATCGTGCACGCCGCCGGCTCCTACGACAAGAAGCTGATCTCCGAGCTGACCTGGGAGTCGATCGACGCCCAGCTGGCGGCGAAGGCGTACGGCGGCTGGCTGCTGCACGAGGCGGCCGAGGAGTCCTTCCCCGAGCTGGAGTTCTTCGTCACCTACTCCTCCATCGCCTCCGTCCTCGGCGGAGCGACCCAGGGCCACTACGCCGCTGCCAGCGCCGGGCTCGACGCACTCGCCGAGTGGCGCAGCCGCCGCGGGGTACCGGGGCTCTCGGTCAACTGGGGCGCCTGGGCCCGGGTCGGTATGTCGGCCCGCCTGGAGGAGCACCTCAGCCAGGAGATCGAACGCAGCGGTGTCCGCTTCTTCTCCCCGACCCGGGCCCTGGACACCCTGGCCCGGCTGTGGGGGCGGCCGCGCACCCAGCGGATCGTCGGTGAGTTCGACTGGGACCGCTATGTGGCGGGCAGCGTCACCGGCGACCTGTTCTACGACCGGCTCGCCCGGCAGACCCCCGACGACGACGGCACCGGCCTCGACCTCACGGCACTGGCCGCGCTGCCCGGGGCCGAACGCCTGGCCGCCGTCACCGGCGTGGTGCGCGAGAAGGTCGCCGCCGTCCTGCACCTGGAGGAGGGCGACGAGCTGGACGTGTCCACCGAGTTCGTGTCGCTGGGCCTGGACTCCCTGATGGCCCAGCAGGTCAAGGCCGCGCTGGAGCAGACCTTCCGGCTGCCCCTGCCGGCCTCCCTCACCCACGACCACCCCACGGTCCGCGCGCTGGCCCAGTTCGTCGACGGGCAGCTCGCCCCGGCGCCGACAGCGTGACAGTCACAAGGGACGGGAAACCACGATGACCGACATACCGAGGGAGCGCTGGACGCTCCACCACTCCTCCCGGGCCCACGCCGGAAGCCGCCCGGACCACCCGGCGATCGTCTGCGAGGGCCGCGTCACCACCTACGAGAAGCTCCACCGCGACAGCAACAGCGCCGCGCACGCCCTGCACACCAGCGGGGTCCGGCGCGGCGACCGGGTCGCCTACCTGGGCCGCGAGTCGGCGAACTACTACCTGGTGATGATCGCCTGCGCCAAGGCCGGCGCGGTCCTGGTGCCGGTCAACTGGCGGCTCACCCCGAACGAGGTCGACCACATCCTGCGCGACTCCGGCGCCGCCCTGATCTTCGTCGACGACGAGTTCTGGGACACCGTCGCCACCGTCCGCCATCAGCTGCGCGGACTGCGCCGGGTGATCCGGGTCGACGGCACCGACGCCGACGGCGAACCCGCCCGCGGCGCGGGCCTGCCGGCCTGGGCCGCCGACCAGCCCGACACCGACCTCACGCCCGGCACCGGCCCGGACGACGCGGTCATCCAGATCTACACCAGCGGCACCACCGGCCTGCCCAAGGGCGCGGTCCTCGCCCACCGCAGCTTCTTCACGCTGCCGCACGCGAGCCGCGAGCAGGGCGTGGACTGGATCGACTGGCGGCCCGAGGACGTCGCCCTGATCTCCCTGCCGGGCTTCGGCGTGGCCGGCATCGGCTGGTTCCTGCACACGTTCAACGCCGGCGGCACGAACGTGATCATGCCCCAGTTCGACCCGCAGGAAGCCGTACGCCTCATCCGCGCCCACGGGGTCACCACCACCTTCGCCGCCCCGGCCATGCTCCAGGCGATGGCGGCCGAACGCGGCGCGGGCCCCGAGGCGTTCGCCTCCCTGCGCAAGATCGCCTACGGCGCCGCCCCCATGTCCGAGACGCTGCTCAAGCAGTGCCTGGAGACCTACCGCTGCGAGTTCGCGCAGATCTACGCCAGCACCGAGACCGGCAGCGTGGCCGTCTGCCTCCCGCCCGAGGCCCACCACCCCGGCAGCACCGTCCTCACCTCGGTCGGCATGCCGTGCCCCGGCAACGAGGTCAAGGTGATCGGCCCCGACGGCGCAACGCTCCCGCCCGGCGCCATCGGCCAGATCTGCGTCCGCGCCCCCTCCCGGATGCTCGGCTACTGGAACCTGCCCGAGGCCACCGCCCGCACCCTGGTGGGGGAGTGGCTGCACATGGGCGACGCCGGCTACCTCGACGCGGACGGCTACCTCCACCTGTGCGACCGCATCAACGACACGATCATCGTCGCCGGGCAGAACATCTACCCGGCCGAGGTCGAGAAGGCCCTCGCGGCCCACCCGGCCGTCGCCGACGCCGCGGTGGTCGGCCTCCCGGACGACCGCTGGGGCGAGAGCGTGCACGCGGTGGTCGTCCTCCAGCCCGGCGCGACCGCCACACCCCGGGAGCTCCTGCTGTCCCTGCGGGGCCGCATCGCCGACTACAAGATCCCGGGCACGTACCACTTCACCGAGTCCCTGCCCCGCAACCCCTCGGGCAAGATCCTGCGCCGCGCGGTACGGGAGCAGTTGACGACACCGGCCAGGGACCCACTGGGGAGTTCAGTGTGACTTCACTACGCATCGGCATCCTCCTGCCCACCCGAGAGCAGGCCATCAACGGCACCTATGCGGCAGCCCCGTTGCTGGACTTCGCCCGCCAAGCGGAGGCGCTGGGCTTCGACTCCCTGTGGGCCGGAGACTCCCTCACCGCCCGCCCCCGCCTGGACCCCCTCGTCGTACTCTCGGCCGCAGCGGCAGCGACGACGCGCATCTCGGTCGGCACCGCCGCCCTCACCCCCGCCCTGCGCCACCCCCTCATCGGCGCCAACATGGTCGCGAGCCTCAGCCATGTCGCCGCCGACCGGCTGATCCTCGGCCTCGGTTCGGGCTTCCCGATGGCCGAGACCGAGGAGGAGTTCGCCTCGGTCGGGGCCTCCTTCCAGGGCCGCGTCGGCCGCCTCGACGAGATCACCGCACTGTGGCGCACGGCGTGGCGGTCGGGTGAGGAGGGCGAACCCACCGAGTTCCAGGGGAAGTTCTGGCAGGCGGAGAACCTGGACCGGCTCCCCTCGCCCGCGATCCCCGGCGGCCCGCCGCTCTGGCTGGCCGGCAGCGACACCCCCAAGGTCCTGGCCCGCGTGGCGACCCGCTACGACGGCTGGCTGCCCTTCCTCCCGGACGTCGACGCCTACGCACGCGCCCGCCGTCGTGTCGCCGAACTCGCGGAAGAGGCGGGCAGGGGCGCCGGCGCGGTCGTCCCCGCGCTGTACGCCACCGTCACGGTCAACGCCAGTGAGACCGCGGCCAAGGCCGAACTGGAGCACTACATCAGCCACTACTACGGCCGCTCCCTGGAGCAGATGAGCAGCATCCAGGCCTACGCCTGGGGCAGCGCCGAGAAGTGCGCCGAGTGGCTCGGCGGCTACGTCCGCGCCGGTGCCCGGCACCTGGTCGTACGGATCGGATCCCTGGACCCCGAGCCGCAGTTGAAGGAGATCGCCGAGGTGCTGCTGCCCGCGGTACGCGCCCTCGGTTCGTCCACCACCGTTGGGAGTACGCAGTCGTGACCACCGCCATCGGCACCGTCGGCAGCCAGATGTCCAGCGAGGGGCACTGGTTCCATCCCGTGGAGCCCTCGCCCGACGCCTCCATCCGGCTGTTCCTGCTGCCCCACGCGGGCAGCGGCGCCATCATCTACCGCGACTGGGAGAGCCTGCTGCCCCCGGACATCGCGCCGCAGGCGGTGACCCTGCCCGGCCGGCACAACCGCCGCGAGGAGCTGACCTACGAGAACTTCTGGCCGCTGCTGGACGCCCTGCACGAGGCGGTCCTGGGCGACCTGGACGAGCGGCCGTTCGCCTTCTTCGGCCACTGCCTCGGTGCCCAGCTGGCGTTCCGGCTGGCGATCAAGATGGAGGAGGAGGGCGGTCCGGCACCGGTGATGGTCGGCATGTCCGGCTGGTCGCCCGTGGGCTTCTTCCAGCCGACCGAGGAGCAGAGCCGGATGCCGGAACCCGAACTCATCGAGTGGATCAAGAAGTTGGGGTCCTTCCCGGCCGAGGTCTATGACAATCCCGAGATGCTCGCGCTCGTCGTGCCCGCACTCCGTGCCGACCTCCGGGTCGCCGGCGACTACGAGGACGACGGCGCCGGTGTCACCTGCCCGCTCGCCTCCTACGGCGGCCGCAGCGACCCGCTGCAGGAGGCCCCGGACGCCATGACCCACTGGGCCGGGCGCACCCCCGCCTACCTCGGCCACAACGAGTACGAGGGCGGCCACTTCTACATCGACACGCACGCCCAGGCCGTCACCGCGCACTTCGCGCACCGACTGCAGCGGACCGTGGCCAAGGCCGCGGGCTGAGTCGCAGGGCTGAGCCACGAGGCCGCGTCAGCGCCGTGTCAGCGGGGCGCGGGACAGTGACCCGATGACTGCGTTCCGGGTGCCGTCCCGCGCCCCCGCAGTGCGTCGCGGACACCCCGCGGCCCGGATTCCACCAGCACGAAACGACCTAGGGAGGGTCGTCCCATGACCACCGAAGCGGAACTGACCGGCAGCGCGGCCTCGGCCGCACCGCCACCGGACATCGAGGAGGCCGCCGGGGCACCCGGCGCGGGCGCGCTTCTGGTCGTGCTGGCCGGCCTGTTCATCACCAACCTCGACTTCTTCATCGTCAACGTGGCCATCCCCTCGCTGCAACGGGGGATGCACGCCACCTCGGCCGAGATCCAGCTGGTCGCCGCCACGTTCAACATCGGTCTGTCGGCCATGCTGATCACCGGCGGCCGGCTCGGCGACCTCTACGGCCGCCGGCGGGTCTTCTCCATCGGCCTGGCCCTGTTCACACTCGCCTCACTGGCCTGCGGCATCGCGCCGAACATGGGCGAGCTGATCGCGGCGCGCGCGGTGCAGGGCGCCGCGGCCGCGCTGGTCATCCCGCAGGTCCTCGGCATCCTGACCACGACGTACACGGGCAAGGCCCGGGTCGCCGCGTTCAACGCCTACGGCCTGACTCTCGGCGCCTCGGCGGTCTTCGGGCAGCTGATCGGCGGCCTGCTGATCAAGGCGGACGTGTTCGGCTGGGACTGGCGGACCATCTTCCTGATCAACGTGCCGATCGGCGCCGTCGTCCTGCTGCTGACCCCGAAGCTGGTGCCCGAGTCCCGCGCCGACGGCCACACCGGCCTCGACCTGACCGGTGTGGTCCTGGTGACCGCCGGGCTGACCGCCGTCGTGCTGCCGCTGGTCGAGGGCCGTGAGCAGGGCTGGCCCACCTGGACCTGGGAGTGCCTGGTGGCCGCCGTGCCGCTGCTGGCCGGGTTCTGGTACACCCAGCGCCGCAAGGCCGCCCGCGGCAAATCGCCGCTGGTCAACCCGAGCCTCTTCGAGGACCGCGCGTTCGGCGTGGGTGTGGTCTCGCTGCTGGTGTTCTTCGCCGCGATGGCCTCCTTCTTCCTGGTCCTCGCGCTGTATCTGCAGGAGGGCCGCGGCCAGTCCGCGCTGCGGTCCGGGCTGTTGTTCATCCCGCTCGGCCTCGGCTTCTTCATCGGCTCGGTGCAGGCGCCGAAGGCCGCGGCCAAGCTGGGCAAGCAGGTGCTGGCCCTGGGCGCCGTGCTGCTGGCGGCGGGTGACCTGGCGCTGGCCGAGACCGTGTGGCACCTGGACACGAGCGGCTCCGTGGCCTGGTGCATCCCGGCGATGGTGCTCGGCGGGTTCGGCATGGGCTTCGTCGTCGCCCCGCTCACCTCGCTGGTCCTGGAGGGGGTGGCCCCGCACCACGCGGCCGCCGCGTCCGGTGTCTTCTCCACCGCCCAGGAGATGGGCAACGCCATCGGCATCGCGGTGATCGGCGTGGTCTTCTTCAGCGTGGCCGGGCACCGGATCGACGCCCACTCCTACGCACACGCCTTCGGCACCAGCCTGCTGGTGCAGGCCGGGTTCTGCGTCCTGGTGGCGGCTCTGGTGCAGTTGCTGCCGCGGGCGAGGCAGGCCGCTGCCTGACCGACGTCCGAAACGCGTCCCCGAAGGGGGCCGGCGAGAACTCGCCGGCCCCCTTTTCGCGTGTACGGAAGGCCATTCCCGCCGAATGTTCAGAACGCAACCTTCCCTTTTTGCCAAGCGGAAACCAGTCATTTACTGGCTGAAAACGCGTCAGTAATCCATCAGATTCCTGTCAGGGCCGCTCATCAGGATGTCTCCAACGCTGGAAACCCACTGGAAACCAGCCAACGGAGGGAATCCCCATGTCCGAATGCGAGCAGCAGCTGCCCGAGTGGCCCATGGCCCGTTCCTGCCCCTACGCGCCACCGGACGCGTACGCGGGCCTGCGCAAGGAGCCACCGGTGCGCGTGCGCATACGCGGCGGCGAGGCCTGGCTGGTCACCCGGCACGCGGACGTCCGCCAGGTGCTCAACGACAACCGCTTCAGCGCCGACGACCAGCAGCCCGGCTTCCCGATCCGGATCCAGCTGCCGCCGGAGCCCGGCGTGATGTCGTTCAACCGCATGGACGACCCCGAGCACGGCCGGCTGCGCCGCATGGCGATGACCGAGTTCACCGCCCGCCGCACCCGCGCCCTGCGCCCCGAGGTCGAACTCCTCGTCGGGCAGCTGCTCGACGAGCTGGAAAAGGGCCCGAACCCGGTCGACCTGGTGGAGCACTTCGCCGTCCGGCTGCCGTCGCTGGTGATCGCCCGCATGCTCGGCGTCCCGGAGGAGGACGAGGCGACGTTCACCCAGCAGAGCCAGGTCATCCTCTCCCAGGACGCGACGCCCGAGGAGACGTACGGCGCGTTCGTGGAGATGACCCGCTTCCTGGACCGGCTGGCCGCCCAGCGCACCGCCGACCCGCGGGACGACCTGATCAGCCGGCTGGCCACCCGCTACGTGGCGTCCGGCGAGCTGAGCCACCAGGAACTCGTCGCCATGGCCCGGTTCTTCCTGGTCGCCGGGCACGAGACCTCGGCCCACCAGATCAGCCTGAGCGTCCTCAGCCTGCTGCGCGATCCGGCCCAGCTGGCCGAACTCCGCGCCGACCCCGCCCTGTTCAAGCCGGCGGTCGAGGAACTCCTGCGCTACTGGTCCATCTCGCAGGACAACCAGGTGCGGGCCGCGGTGGCCGACGTCGAGCTGAGCGGGGCGCACATCCGCAAGGGCGAGGGCGTGATCGTCGCGATCCCCGGCGCCAACCACGACGAGTCGGTCTACCCCGACCCGGACCGCCTCGACATCCACCGCAACGCCTCCGGCCACCTCGCCTTCGGCTTCGGCGCGCACCTGTGCCCCGGCGCCTCGCTGGCCCGCATGGAGCTGGAGGTGTGCCTGAGCCTCCTCTTCGCCCGCTTCCCCGGGCTCCGCCTGGCCGTCCCCGTCGACGACGTGCGCTTCCGCGAGAACACCCTCGTGTACGGCCTGGAGGAACTCCCCGTCACCTGGTGACGGCCGCACCCCCCGGGTGACAGGAGGGCCGTGCCCCCACCACGGCCCCGCCCCCCACCGCCGCCCGCCGTCGTCAGCCTCCGGTCAGCATCGGGTCAGTCCTCCTTGGCAAAGTCATTACTCACCACCGACTCACACGGGCCCTTGCGGGGACCCGTGTCAGCGCTGTGTCAGCGCGGTGTCAGGGCACTGCGCGAAGGTGGCGTACGGCGTCCGCGCACAACTCGGAGGTAAAGATTCCTCTTTCACCCCGACGTCATGCCGCCCAGGCCCCCTTCACCGTGACCCACGCAGAAAGAGAGTCGGTGCCGAGGATCACCTTTGCCCCCCGATCACGGAGGACGAACATGTCACTCGCGGACCACACCGACATCCTGGACTGGCCCTTCGCCCGGACCGAGGACGGCGACCCGCCGCCCCTGCTGGCCGAGTTGCGCACGGCACCCCCCTGCGCGGTGCGCATCCCGGCGGGAGCGGCGGAGTCACGACTGGCCTGGCTGGTGACCCGGTACGCCGACGTACGCCAGGCCCTGGCCGACCCGCGGCTGAGCGCCGACGAGACCTTACCCGGCGCCCCCGTGCGCATCCAGGTGCCGCCCGGGGGCAACCCCAGCTCGTTCCTCCGCCTGGACGACCCCGAGCACGCGCGGCTGCGCGGCATGATCCAGACCGAGTTCACCGCCCGCCGCGTCAAGCGGTTGCGGGAGCCGGTCCAGAAGCTGGTGGACGAGCTGCTGGACGAACTGGAGGCCCAGCCGCAACCCGCCGACCTGCACGCCGTCTTCTCCCGGGCGCTGCCCACCCTCGTCATCGCGCGCTTACTGGGTGTCCCGGAGGAGGACTCCCCGTTCTTCATCGAGAAGACCCGCGTCACCATCTCCCAGGAGGACCCGGCCGTCTCCCAGGCCGCCTTCGTCGAGATGTCCGAGTACCTAGCCAAGCTGGCGCTGCGCAAGCTCGCCGACCCCGGGGACGACCTGATCAGCAGGCTCGCCGTCAACCACCACGCGACCGGCGCCCTCACCCTCGACGAACTCGTCGGCATGGCCCGCCTCGTCCTGGTCGCCGGCCACGAGACCACCACCAACCAGATCGCCCTGAACGTCCTCGCCCTGCTGCGCGACGACGAACTGCGGGCCCAGGTCGCAGCCGACGACGGCGCGCTCATTCCGGCATTCATCGAGGAGTCGATGCGTTACTGGTCGATCTCCCAGGACGCCATGGTCCGCCTCGCGACCGAGGACATGGAACTCGGCGGCGTGACGATCGAGAAGGGCGACGCCGTCGTCATCTCGGTGCCCGCCGGCAACCACGACGAGTCCGTCTTCGCCTGCCCGCACCGCCTCGACCCGCACCGCGACACCAGCGGCCATCTGCAGTGGGGCTTCGGCCCGCACTACTGCCAGGGCGCCCCACTGGCCCGGCTCGAGATGGAGCTGGCCCTGCGGTCCCTGCTGCGCCGATTCCCGAACCTCCGCCTCGCGGCCGACCCGCGCACGCTGTTCCGCCGCGGGACGGTCTTCCACGGGGTGAACCGTCTTCCCGTGACCTGGTGACCGGAGGAATCCCGGTGCACCGGACAACCCACAGTGCAAGATCAAGGAATAGGAAACGGAGTCGTCATGACTTCTGAAGCAAGCCCGGAAGTCGCGGTGGAGGGGCGTGAGAGGACGATCCCCGCGGACGCACCGGCTGCCGCCCCCTCCGCCGGTGCCCTCCTGGTGGTCCTCGTCGGGACGTTCATCACGGTGCTGGACTTCTTCATCGCCAACGTGGCCGTCCCCGCCATCAAGGCCGACCTGCACGCCACCGCCGCCCAGGCCCAGATGATCGTCGTCGGCTACGGCGTGGCCTTCACCTCGGGCCTGATCACCGGCGGCCGGCTCGGCGACCTCTACGGCCGCCGGCGGATGTTCGCCCTCGGCATGGCGCTGTTCATGGTGGCTTCGGCCGCGTGCAGCTTCGCGCCCTCGGTGACCGTTCTGATCGTGGCCCGGATCGCCCAGGGCGCGTCCGCCGCGCTGATGGTGCCGCAGGTGCTGGGGATCATCGGCACGGTGTACACGGGCGAGGCCCGCGACCGCGCCTTCAACGTCTACGGCCTGGTCATCGGACTCGCCGGAGTCTTCGGCCAGTTCATCGGCGGCGCGCTGATCTCGGTCGACGTGGCCGGCCTGAGCTGGCGCACGATCTTCCTGATCAACGTCCCGCTGTGCCTGCTCTCCCTCGCCTACACCCGCCGTACGATCCCCGAGTCCCGGGGCCAGGGCGGCACCCGGCTCGACCTGGCCGGCGCCCTGCTGGTCACGGCGACCCTGGGTCTGCTGGTGTTCGCGCTGCTCGAAGGACAGGAGCGCGACTGGCCGGTGTGGGTGTGGGAGGCGCTCGCCGGGGCGGCCGTCCTGCTGGCGGTGACCGTGTGGCACCTGCGCCGCAGGGCCGCGGCCGGGCGCGGGCCGCTGATCGAGCCGGGGATGTTCCGCTCCCGGCTGTTCTCGGTCGGCCTGGTCGCCACGGTCGTCTACTTCCTCGCCATGGGCTCCTTCTTCTTCACCCTCGCCCTCTACCTGCAACTGGGCCGGGGCCTGAGCCCGCTGGAGTCCGGGCTGATGTTCCTGGCGCTGGGCGCGGGCTACTTCGGGGCCTCCATCGTCTCGGCCCGGTTCGCCGCCTCGGTGACCGCCCGCCGGGTCGCCGCCGGCCCGGTGGTGCTGGCCGCCGGCTACACCGCGATCGCGCTGACGGCACGGGGCCTGGACATGAGCGGCCATGTGCTGTGGCTGCTGCCCGTCCTGCTGGTCGCCGGGCTCGGCATGGGCCTGACCACCGGCCCGCTGACCAACCTGGTGCTGGGCGGCGCGGTCCCCGAGCACGCGGCCGCCGCCTCGGGGCTGCTGAACACCGCTCAGGAGGGCGGGGCCGCCGTCGGTGTGGCGATCGCCGGCACGGTCTTCTTCCCGGCACTCGCGGACGCCGGCGGCAAGGCCGACGCCTACCCGCACGCGTTCGCCATCACCCTGATCCCGCTCGTCTGCCTGGGTGTCCTCGCCTCCCTGCTGATCCTCGCGGCCCCGGGCCGCACCGCCCGGAAGTGAACGCCCCGCACCCCGACGGGACAACCCCCGACCACAGGAAAGGAGGCAAGAAGGGATGCCGTACCTCACCACCCGGGACGGGACCCGGCTGCACTACAGCGACTGGGGCGACGGACGGCCCGTCGTCCTGCTGGGCGCGGCCATGGCGGACTCGCGCATGTGGGAGTTCCAGGCGCCGTTCCTCGCCGGGAACGGGCTGCGCTGCCTCACCTACGACCGGCGCGGCAGCGGCCGTTCGGACATCCCCTGGTCCGGATACGACTACGACACCCTGGCCGGCGACCTCGCCGACCTGCTCGACCACCTCGACCTGAGGGACGCCGTGCTGGTCGGCTACGCGGTGGGCGGCGGGGAGTGCGTGCGCTACCTGTCCCGGTACGGCACCGCCCGGGTGGCCAGGCTCGCCCTGGTCGCCTCGACGACGCCGTTCCTGCTGCGCGCGCCGGACAACCCCGACGGACTGGAACCCGGGCTCTTCGACCAGGTGGAACAGGCCATCCGGACCGACCGGGCCGCCTGGCTGGAGGCGCTGACCTGGCCGTTCTTCGCGGGCCCGGAGCCGGACCCGGAGAACCTGCCGCTCTCCGAGCAGCTCGCCGGCTGGCTGATCGGCATGTGTCTGAACACCTCGCCGAGAGCCGGGATCGAGATCTACCGCACGCTGTTCACCACCGACCAGCGCACGGAGACGGCCGCGGTCCCGGTGCCCACCCTGGTGATCCACGGGACCGCCGACCTGGCGGCGCCGTACCCGCTGTGCGGGCCGCGGACCGCCGGGCTGATACCCGGCAGCACGTTCCTCACCTACGAGGGCGCGGCACACGGGCTGTTCGCGACCCACGCGGACCGCCTCAACGCGGATCTGCTGGCCTTCGCCAAGGAGTGAGACCCGCCAAGGCGTGAGACCCGTCAAGGAGTGACACCGCCGAGGAGTGGCACCCGCCGCGTACCCGACGTCCGGCCCCCCGTAGCAAGGGGCCGGACGTTCGCGTTCCCGCCCCTCGCCGCCGCGTCAGCGCCACGTCAGCTCCGTGACAGCGCCCCCCGGCACAGTGGAGATCGCCGCGACGCCGGGCGCACAGCCGGCCCGGTCCACGCGGGTGCCGTCCGACGAAGGAGTACGCCCCCCATGGCAGACACCGCAGCCCCGGCTCCCACCCGGGCACTCGTCCTGGGCAACCCCGCTTCCGGCAGCCACTCGCCCGAACTGGTCGAGGAGGTACGCCAGTTGTGCGCCTCCTGCCTGGAGCGCGCCGAGGTGCACCTCACCACCGGACCGGGCGACGCCACCGTCGCCGTGCGCCGTGCGCTGCAGCGGACCGCCGGGGCGCCCGACCTGATCGTCGTCATCGGCGGCGACGGGACCGTTCGCGAAGCCGTACAGGGTCTTGTGCCCGTCACCGGGAACGCCACCCTCGCGGTGGTGCCCGGCGGTACCGGTAACTCCGGCTACAAGATGCTGTGGGGCGAGCGGCCCTGGAGCGAGTCCCTGAAGGCGATCCTGACCGACAACGGCATCGGCGGCAGCGCCCGGCTGCGCCGCCTGGACCTGGCGCGGCTCGCCGAGACCCGCAACTACGTCTATCTGGGCGCCTGTTCGGGCGTGATCGCCGACGCGCTGATCACCGCCCGGGAGCTGCCCCTGACCGGACGGGAGCGCTACGCCCGCGCCTTCGCGGACACGGCCGACGGCTATGCGCCGTACCCGGGCCGGGTCACCGTCGACGGCCGGGTCGTGCACGAGGGCCCCACGGTCCTCGCCAACGTCGGCGGCGGCCGGTACCGCGGCGGCCGGTTCCAGGTGCTGCCGGACTCGCTGCTCGACGACGGACTGCTCGACGTCTGTGTCATCGGCGGCGAGATCGCCGCAGCCGACGTGCCCGAACTGACCCTGCGCGCCGCGCACATGGACCACCCGGGGACCGTGTACGCGCGCGGCCGCCGGATCACCGTCGAGCGCACCGACGGCCGGCGGCTGCCGCTGGAGCACGACGGCGAGTACCAGCACGGCATCGGCGCCTCGGCCACCTTCGAGGTGCTCCCGGGAGCCCTCCCGGTCTGGGCGCCGGCCACCCCCTGAAGCCCGTACGAAGCCACCTGTCAGAAGAACAAGTCAAGCAAGTCACAGAGGAGAACGCCCGCATGAGCGACCTGACCACCACCGTCTCCCGTTACCTCGACATCTGGAACGAGGCGGACGCCGACAAGCGCGCCGCGGCCATCGCCGAGCTGTTCACCGCCGACGCCCCGTACATCGACCCGCTCGCGGCGGTCGAGGGCCACGCGGGCTTCGCGGCCGTGGTGGCGGGCGCCCGTGACCAGTTCAAGGGCCTCAGCTTCGAGCTGCACGGTGCCGTCGACGCTCACCACGACCAGGCCCGCTTCCAGTGGGGCCTGGTGACCGAGCCGGGTGCCGAGCCGATCGCGATCGGCTTCGACGTGATCGTCACCGACGCCGAGGGCAAGATCAAGGCCGTCTACGGCTTCCTCGACAAGGTGCCGGCCGCCTGACCACCACCCCCACACCGCGGGAGCACCGGGGCGACGGTGCTCCCCTTAGGCCCTGTCGTCGAATTCCCGCCTGGCCCGCCCTCCGGGCGGACGACGGGAATTCGACGACAGGGCCTAGTCGTGTTCCCACCCGTGACGCACGCACGGCAAGGAAGGTAGCCGCCTCATGACCGCTGTCCTCGGGGAGAGCGTCGCCCGGGCCCTGTGCGCCGACTGGGCCGAGCAGGCACAGACCCTGTCCCGGGCCGCCCGGGGCCGCACGCCCGTCGACACCCCGCTGCGCGAACTCTCGCACTGGGCCGCGACCCTGCGCCCGCAGCACATCCCGTGCCGGGTGCTGAAGCTCGCCGCGAGCCAGGTGCTGTCGCAGATCGCCTCCATCCGGGCCGGTCTCCAGCACCCCCTCGGCAGAAAACTGGTGGCCGCCTTCGGCCACCCCATGCAGCGCGACCCGCGGCAGGCCGCGGGCGTCTTCGCCGCGCTCGGCTCCTGGCTGAACCTGGACGACACCGCGTACGCCGGGCACCTGTCCAACTCCACGGTCGCGGTCCCGCTCGCCTTCGCCTACGCCCGCCGGCTGGACGGGCTCTCGCTGCTCACCGCGGTGGTCGCGGCCAACGAGTGCGCGGCCCGCATCACCGCCTCCGCGACCCTCGGACCGCTGCGCGGACAGAGCGCCGTGCACACCCACCTGGCCGGCGCGGTCGCGGGCCGCCTGCACTGCGACCGGGCCTCCGCCGCCCTCTTCGAGAACTCCTTCGGGCTGGCCTTCGCCATGCCCAACTGGCCGCTGATGCGGGCCTTCCTCGCCAGTGACGCCCGGCTGTTCAACACCTTCACGCCGGTGCGCACCGCGATGGACGCCTGCGACGCGGCGTACGCGGGGCTGCGCGGAGCACCCGACATCATGGAGCACGGCGACGGCTTCCTGGCCCGGTTCGCGACCGTGCCGCTGCCGCAGGCCGTGGCGAAGGGCCTGGGGCGCCGCTGGCACACCGACACGCTGTCGTTCAAGATGCACCCCGGCGGGCCCGGTATCGACGCCGCGGTGGACTGCGCCGCCGAGATCCACCGGGAACTCGGCCCGGTCAGGCCGCAGGACGTGGCCGAAGTGGTCGTCGAGGCCTCCCTGTACACGCTGTTCGCCGGGGAGCGGGCCGCCCAGTACGTCACCGGGCCCGGTTCACCGCTGGGGGCGCTGGTCCTTGACGTGCCCTATCCCGTGGCCACCACCCTGCTCACCGGCGAGTTCTCGGTGGACGACTTCTCCGCGCCGTATCTGGACGACCCCGACCGCTGGGCGCTGGCCAAGCGGATCCGGCTGGAGCACGACACGGAGATGACCCGCGAACTGTTCCTGTCCGACGCGCCGTTCGGCGAGGCCGTGCGGGAGGCGGGGGAGCTGGCCGTGCCGTGGCTGCGCGGCTTCGGCGGCGACGAACTCGTTGATCTGATCGGCGCGTTGCAGGCCGACGACCGGGACTTCTCCCGGTCCACCAAGGCCACCGGCGCCCGGGTCACCGTACGGTTGACGGACGGCCGTACGGTCTCCCGCACCCGGCTGATCCCGGTGGGCGCCGCCGGTCCGGAGACCCGGGCGGGCCACGCCGACCTGGTGCGGGAGAAGTTCCTGTCGGTCGGCGGCTCCCAACAGGTGGCCGACACCGTCGACCGGCTGCACCGGATGCGCCCGCGGGCGGTGCGCCGCTGGATCGAGACGGCGTTCCTGGACTGAGCGCACCGCCGAAGGTGTCGTCAGGCGCCGTGCGACATCGTCTCGTCGGTGCACACGAGGTGGATCCGCAGATCGGCCGGGCCGGCCTCGCGCCGGTCCGTGCCGGAGTCGTGGCCCTGCCACGTCGTCTTGCGCACGGCGACGATCCAGCCGGTGGCGTGGCTGTTGGGCCGGTTCTCCAGGACGTCGGCCGGTACCTCGGAGAACTCGGTGCCGGACTTGGCGCTGAGGGCGTACCCACCGCTCTGGACGTGCTGCATCCCGGGGCAGAACACCTCGTGGTGGTGGCCGTCGGCACCGCCGCTGATGAGGGGTCCGGCCAGGTGCTGCGGGGGCTGGTCCGCGGCGGCCGGTGCGGCGGCACAGCAGAGCAGGGTCAGGGCGCCCGCGGCCGCGGCGAGGGACGTGCGTGTTCCCGGCATGGTGACACTCCTCGGAAGAGCGTGTGGGGATGGGTTCCGCTCAGTGGAGCCCGCTGCCCCGCACCCGCCACGCCGGACACGCAGCGTTACCGCTCAACGGGGTAAAACGGTCAATCTTTCGAGCAGGCCCCTCTCGATCGCTACGGTGTGTGATTAACTGGGGGTATTCCGTCACTCTACGTGGTCGCCCCATGCCGCCCCCGTGCCGCCCGCGGCGCCGCGTGTTCCCACCAGGAGTCCCATGTCCCGCAGAGGGAACCCCCGCAGGAGGTGGACGTTCGCGGCCGGCTGTGCCGCGCTCGTTCTGTCCGTCACCGCGCCCGCCGCGCTCGGCCCGGCCCCGGCCTCCGCCGACCCCCGCCCGGGCGGCGTGCACATCACCCGCGCCCAACTCGCCAAGGAGGTCCGCCCCGAGGAGGTGAAGGCGTTCGGCCGGCCCCGCGCCGAACAACTCGCCCGGGACCGCATCGGCCTGCGCGCCGTCGACCGCGGCTACCCCCAGCCGATGCGCACCCGCAGCCTGAAGCGGCTCACCGACTCGCAGGCCGAGCTGAACGCGGCCTTCGCCCCGTCCCAGTCGGGCAGGTTCACCGACTACTTCTCCAGCCCCGACTACGGTGACCACGTCGCCCTGCTGCCCACCGGCAAGGTGCTGCTGTTCTCCTTCGAGGCCGTCGAGGAGAGCCCGAACAAGGAGACCGCGCCCACCGAGGTGATCGGCCGCGACAACGCGGGCCGCGCCTACGTCTGGGACCCCGCCAAGGGCACCGGCGCCGCCGCCTTCAAGTCCGTACAGCCGCCGGTCGTGAAAGTGGACGACGGCCTGGACGAGGACCGCCCCGCGCCGATCTTCTGCGCCGGCCACTCCTACCTCCCCAACGGCATGGTCGGCGTCTTCGGCGGCAACCTCGGCGGCAACCACGGCGCCGGCGCCCACCTCGCCCTGGTCTTCGACCCCTGGACCGAGACCTGGCACCAGCAGAAGGACCTGGCCGAGGGCCGCTGGTACCCGTCGGTCGTCACCGGCGCCGACGGCCGGCAGTTCATCACCTCCGGCCACGGGGACACCGGCTGGGGCAAGCTCTCCCAGACGATCGAGCGCTTCCCGGCCAAGAACACCGCGGTGTCGTACGACCCGACGGCCATCGCGGACGGGCAGGCGCTCGACAAGTGGCCGATCAAGGCCGAGTACTCGACCGACTATCCGCACCTGTTCTCGCTGCGGGACGGCAAGATCTACGGCTTCGGGCGCACGTACAACGAGCAGTACGTCTTCGACCCGCAGACCGAGACCGAGCAGCCGCTGCGCAACCGCCCCGACGGCGGCATGCGCAACTACGGCTCCGCGGTGGCCCTGCCGAACGGCACCCCCGGCAACGGGCCGGACTCCGTCCTGATCCTCGGCGGCGACCGCAACGACCCGAAGACGTACAGGTTCTCCGGCGGCCGCTGGACCGAGGACACCGCCCGTGCCTTCGGCCGTACCCAGGACGACACGCTGATCTTCCCCGACGGCCGGCTCTTCACCGTCAACGGCGGCTACGACATCCGCGACTACGGCAACGGGCTCTACAACCCCAACGCCCACGAGAAGTACCGGCAGACCGAGATCCGCGGCCTCGACGGCAGCTGGAAGCTCGGCCCCGTCCAGCGACTGCCGCGCGGCTACCACTCCAACGCCGTCATCCTGCCCGACGGCCGCATCATGGTCACCGGCGACGAGCTGCAGGAGATCGCCAACAACCCCGACATCAAGTCCGGGCAGAACGGCACCATCGAGATCTACGAGCCGCCGTATCTGCACCAGGGCGGCACCCGGCCGACGGTGACGGACGTGTCGAACCCCACCGTGGGCTACGGCGCCGGCCTCCGCGTCAGTACCAGCACGCCCGACCAGGTCGAGAAGGCCGTCCTGATGGCGCCCATCACCTCCACCCACTCGGTCGACACCAGTCAGCGCCGCATCGAACTGCCCATCACCAGCAGCGCCGGCAACAAGCTCGTGCTGAAGACCCCGCCGTCGGTCAATGACGCGCCGCCCGGCTACTACCTGCTGTTCCTGCTCGACGACCGGGGCGTGCCCAGCGTCGCCAAGTGGGTGCAGCTGCGGCCCGGCGCCTGACGGCCCCCGCACCCTCTCCCGCACCCCGGACCGTCCCCACCGTCCCCCTTCACCAAGGGAGTTCCATGACGACCCCGCTACCGCTGCGCGACAGCACCGAGATCCAGGGCGACATCCTCGCCGGGTTCAAGAAGGACTACATGACCCTGCTCTTCCTCCAGTTCGGCGACATGACCGCCGCCCGGAACTGGCTGGCGGAGCTGATCCCCACCATCGCCACCACCCAGCAGGTCGCCGCGTTCAACCAGAAGTTCCACGACGCCCGCGAGAACTCCGCCGGTGACGACCCGAAGAACCTCAAGGCCACCTGGGTGGGCGTCAGCCTCACCTATCCGGGGATCCTGTTCCTCACGGGCAAGGAGAAGGTGTTCGGCGACAAGCCCACGGGCACGATCCGGGCCTTCGTCCAGGGGTCCGCCGCCCGTGCCGAGGCCCTCGGCGACACGGGCTGCAACGAGCCGAAGCGCTGGATCTTCGGCTCCGCGCAGAAGCCCCCCATCCACGCCGTGCTGACCATCGCCGCCGACCTCAAGGACGACCACGACAACGAACTCAGGCGCCAGACGGAGGCCGCCTCACGCGCCGGAATCCTGATCGTCCACCCGCAGAGCGGCGCCACGCTGCCCGGTAGCCGCCGGGGCAAGGAGCACTTCGGCTTCAAGGACGGAGTCAGTGAACCGGACGTGCGGGGCTTCGACGTCCCGGTGGACGACAACGGCCCCGGGAAGGTCCCCGCCGGCCAGTTCGTCCTCGGCGCCGACACAGCCACCCCCATGCCCGCGGGCGCGCCCGACTGGATGAAGTACGGCTCCTTCCAGGTCGTACGACGTCTCGGCCAGGACGTCCCCGGCTGGTGGGCGCAGGTCAACGCCGAGCTGGCGAAGCTGCGGGAAGACGAGGTGGTGGACGGGAACACCAAGAGCGAGTGGCTCGCCGCCCGCCTGGTGGGCCGCTGGCGCTGCGGTGCCTCGGTGGCGAAGTTCCCCGACGCCGCGCCCCCGGCGGGCACCAAACCCGACAACGACCTCAGCTTCAGGGACGACCCCCACGGCGTCACCACCCCGCTCTTCTCCCACCTGCGCAAGACCGCTCCCCGCGACGGACTGGTCGACGGGGGCGAACTGGTGGACGTGGAGGAGTTCATGGACGCGCGCCGCATCATCCGCCGCGGCATCCCCTACGGCGCCCCCTTCGACCCCGCCAACGACGACGGAGGCGGCCCGGACGAGCCCCGCGGTCTGCTGTTCGTCTGCTACCAGGCCGACCTGGCCCGGCAGTTCGAGTTCATCCAGACCGACTGGGTCAACGACCCGAACTTCCCGCACGACCGCGATCCCAAGCCCGGCCCGGATCCCATGATCAGCGGCCAACTCCCCGGAGTCACCACGGGCGAGATCGCCTTCGAGAGCCGGGTCAACGGCAACGGCGACCGGAAGACCACCATGCTGAACTTCCAGCCGTTCGTGACCACCGAGGGTTCCGTCTACGCCTTCGCCCCGTCCCTCACCACCCTGCGCGGACTCAGCCGGGGCCGCCTGGAGGGCGCGACCTCGGCCGGCGGCCAGACCGGGGGCCAGACAGGGGGGCAGCAGACGACGACCACCACGGGCGGACAGACCGGGCAGCCCCAGCCGGTGCAGCCCGGTCCGCTGGACGAGATCCTGCCCTGGCCGGACGTCGACGGCCGCTACTGGATCTTCTCCGGGCGCACCGTCCGCGTCGCCGGCATCGGCGCGGCCGAGGCTGAGCAGCTGACCACCGGCGCGGACGACCGCACCGGGACCCTCATCGACCTGGGCACCGAGCTGTCCTCGTGGCCCGCCTTCGCGGGCGTGGAGAAGGTCGACGCGATCCTGCCCGTGCCCGACGAGCAGGGCCTCAACGGCGAGAGCAGCTACTGGCTGTTCCACACCAAGGGCGGCACCCAGGTCTACCGCCGCGTCAACATCGCCCACGACGCCCGTCACACCAGCCGCCGTGTCGGCGACGACCAGCAGCTGTCCCGGTGGAACTCCTTCGGCGGGGTCACCCGGGTCGACGCGGTGCTCCTGGTGCCGGACCAGCTCCGGGACAACGGCAAGTCGTGGTACTGGCTCTTCCACACCACTCCGCAGGGCCAGCGCTACCGGCTGATCTCGATCGCCGACGGCGGGATGCACACCGATGTCATGGAGCGCGGCGACCGCGACCTGACCAAGTGGACCTCCCTGCAGGGCGTCGGCAAGGTCGACGACTTCCTGTACGTCCCCGGCAGGTTCCGGGTGGGTGGCCAGAGCTGGTGCTGGGTCCTCCACGAGCAGCAGTACCGGGTCATCTCCATCGCGGACGGGGCGGGCCACCCCGACACCCGGGTCCGGGACTCCCGCCCGAACGCCCCGTGGTGCCGCCGCGGCTGAGCCTCTACAGGCAGTGCTGATGCCGCGCCCGCGGCAGTACGGCACCGTGTGCCACGTACAGGCGTACGGCGTCGTACAGGCGGTAGCGGATCTGCCCGTTCCGGTCCGGCTCGCCGGTGTGGATCATCTGGCGGTGCAGCAGGTCCTCCAGCAGGTCCACGGCGAGCCGGCGGGACGGGGTCACCCGGGACAGCATCTGGTCGATCCCGAAGTCGCCGCCGATCGGCTCCAGTTGGTGCAATGAGGTACGTAACGGGGGCGGCAGCAGCCGGTAGTAGGCGGTCACGCTCGTGTGCAGGGACAGGTCCCCGACGCGCAGCGAGCGCAGCCGTTCGCTCTCGTCGGCCAGCCGGTCCGCGAGGTCGCCGAGGGACCGGTGCGGGCGTGCCGTGAGCCACAGGCCGGCGATGTGCAGGGCCAGCGGCAGCCCCGCGCAGGACTCCACGACGCGCTGCGCCGCCGGGCGCTCGGCCCGGACGCGGGCGGTGCCCACCAGGTCCGCCAGCATCCGATGGGCGTCCGGCCGGTCCAGGGCGCCGATCCGGCGGTGGAACCCGTCGGGCAGCGCGGACAGTTCGCGCCGCGCGGCCACCAGGACCGCGCTCCGGCCGCCGTCCACGAGCAGCGGCCGTACCTGCGCCTCGCTGTCGGCGTTGTCGAGGACCACGAGCACCCGCCGTCTGCTGAGCGCGTCCCGCAGCCGGGCGCGCGCCTCCTCCGGGTTCTCCGCGGCCGCTGCGCCGCCGAGGGAGCGCAGGAGCCGGCGGACGAGCACGTCCGAGGTGAAGGGGAGGGAGGAGGTGGGGGAGATGGGGGAGGCGGGGTGCAGGTCGACGTAGACCTGTCCGTCCGGGAACCGGTCGCGCACCTCGTGGGCGGCCCGCAGCACCAGCGCGGTCTTCCCGGCCCCGGGAGGCCCGACCACCACGGCGGGCCGGCCGGGGCCGGGCTCGGGTCGCGCGAGACGGGCCGTCAGGTCCGCCAGGAGTCCCTGACGCCCGACAAGTCGGTGGCGGGGCGCCGCGGGCAGCTCCGCGGGGACGGACATCTCCGGGTGCTCGGTGCGGGGGAACCGCAGTAACCGCCCCGCCTCGCGGGACGGCAGCCCGAGCGCCTCGGCGAGCAGCAGCAGCGACTGTTTGCGGGGGCGGGCGGTGTGGCCCGTCTCCAGGTTGCGGATGGCCCGCACGCTCAGCCCCGACCGCTCGGCCAGTTCCCCCTGGGTGAGGCAGGCCGCCTCGCGGGCCCGGACCAGCGCGGCGGCCAGGCTGTCCGGGCCGGCCGCGGCGTGGGGCGGGCTCATCAGGGTGCCGGCCGGCGCAGGGCCGCGACGAACTTGTAGCGGGAGCCCCGGTACACCGAGCGCACCCACTCCACCGGTCTGCCCTCGGCGTCCCGCGAGTGCCGGGACAGCAGGAGCATAGGCAGGCCCACGTCGGTGGCGAGCAGCTGGGCCTCGCGCGGGGTCGACAGCGAGGTCTCGATCGTCTCGTCGGCCTCCACGAGTTGGACGCCGTACACCTCGGCGAGGGCCGTGTACAGCGACGGGTACGTGGCCAGCGACTGCCGCAGCCCGGGAAAGCGCCGGGCCGACAGATGGGTCGTCTCGATCGCCATGGGGTCGCCGCTGGCCAGCCGCAGCCGCTCGATGCGCAGGACGCGCTCGCCGACGTCGATGCCGAGGAGCGCCGACAGCTTGGCGTCCGCCGCGACCTCGCCGATGTCCAGCATTTGCGAGGCGGGCTCCAGGCCCTGGGCGCGCATGTCCTCGGTGTGCGAGGTGAGCTGGAGGGTCCGGTACAGCTTGGGCTGGGCGACGAAGGTGCCCTTGCCCTGGATGCGGTCGAGCCGGCCCTCCCCGACCAGCTCCTGCAGCGCCTGCCGGACGGTGGTGCGCGAGGTGCCGAGCCGGACGGCGAGCAGGCGCTCCGCGGGCATGGCCGAGCCGGGCTCGAGCGCCTGCGTCATCTCCAGCACCTGCTGCTTGATCCGGTAGTACTTCGGCACGCGCGCGCTGCTGACGTGGGTGGCCATGCCTGCCTTCCCGGCTGTGTGGGTGGGCTCCCGTTATAGCGACCAACTGCCCTATGGTCTAGTCCAACCAGTGCGGGAGGTCTAGTCCAGCAGGCGCGCCGCCCCCGGTCCGGGCAAAAGGGGACGGACGCGCTCCGGTGACTTTCTCGTAACGGCCGGATCGCCTTCCCGAACCACCCTTGACACCTCAAAAGGTCTAGGCCAAGCTCCACCGTACTGGTCTACACCATTAGTGGCCAGGTCCCGAGCCCTACGTGCAACAGCGTCGTACGCAGGTCACCGCCGAGGGCGTGGGGGGATTAGTGGCATCCCTGAGGAGGGTGGCGTGAAGCGCAAGCTTGCTGCCGCGATCGTGATCGCGGGCATGATGGTCTCCGTCTCGGCGTGCGGCGGCGACGACGGGAAGGACACGGGCAAGAACGCGGGTCCTGACAGCTTCAAGGGCCAGACCCTGACGGTCTGGACGATGGACGGCTCGGCGCCGCCCCAGTGGTCCAAGGACGTCCAGGCCGCCTTCGAGAAGAAGACCGGCGCCAAGCTGAAGTTCGAGATCCAGAAGTGGGACGGGATCCAGCAGAAGATCACCACCGCCCTCTCCGAGTCCAACCCGCCGGACGTCCTCGAGGTCGGCAACACCCAGACCCCGGCCTACGCGGCCACCGGCGGCCTCGCCGAACTGAGCGACCTCAAGCAGGAGATCGGCACGGACTGGACCCCCTCGGTCTCCCAGTCCTCCGTCTACGACGGCAAGCAGTACGCCGCCCCCTGGTACTTCGCCAACCGCGTCGTCATCTACAACAAGAAGATCTGGGCCAAGGCCGGCATCAAGGACACCCCGAAGACCCGGGACGAGTTCTTCAAGGACCTGGACACCATCGGCAAGAAGACCGACGCCGAGCCGCTCTACATGCCGGGCCAGAACTGGTACTTCTTCGACGGCCTGACCATCGGCCAGGGCGCCGACCTGGTGAAGAAGGACGGCGACAAGTACGTCTCCAACCTGAGCGACCCGAAGGTCGCCGCGGCCATGGAGATCTACAAGAAGTACGCCTCCTACTCCAAGGCCCCCAAGGACAAGGACGAGGCCACCCCGCAGCAGGCCCAGGTCTTCGCCAAGGGCAAGACCGGCGCCTTCATCGGCATGGGCTGGGAGGCCGGCACCGCGGTCCAGGCCAACAAGGCCATCGAGAAGGACCTCGGCTACTTCACCATCCCGGGCGCCACGGCCGACAAGCCCGAGGGCGTCTTCCTCGGCGGCTCCAACCTCGCCGTCGCCCAGGGCAGCAAGAAGCAGGCCCTGGCCAAGGAGTTCCTGAAGATCGCCCTGTCCGACCAGTACGAGGGCGAGCTGGCCAAGCTCAACGGCGTCATCCCGAACAAGCAGTCCCTGGAGACCAACCTCAAGGGCAACGCCGTCGCCGAGGCCGCCGCGCCCGGTGCCTCCGCCGGTGGCACCACCCCGCTGATCCCCGAGTGGGCCGCGGTGGAGAACACCCCGAACCCGATCAAGTCCTACATGACCTCCGTGCTCAACGGTAAGTCCCCGGCGGACGCCGCCAAGCAGGTCGAGGCCGAGATCAACAAGCGACTGGCCCAGCAGAACTGATGACCCGCGCCGGGGGCGTCGGCGGACGCCCCCGGCTCAGTCGTTCGTACGGCCGGTACGGCCGGTACCGCCACGGAAGAGATGGCAACTCATGTCAGTGCAGACCGAAGGCACGGACACGGCCGGAGAGCCCGCTGTCCGCAAGGCCCGGACACCAGGGCCGCCGAGGAGCGAGGACCACGGCTCCGGGTCCCCGTCCCGCCGCGGTGCCGCCGCCCCCTATCTGCTCCTGCTGCCCGCGCTGCTGGCCACCCTGATCCTGCTCGGCTGGCCCCTGGTCAAGAACGGCATGCTGTCGTTCCAGAACCTCAACCCGCGGCAGCTCATCCAGCACCTCACCGAGTGGAACGGCGGCGACAACTACAAGGAAGTCCTGACCGGTTCGGACTTCTGGCACGTCGTCGAGCGGTCGGTGGTCTTCACCGCGGCCAACGTCGTCCTGATCATGCTGCTAGGCACCCTGATCGGGCTGCTGCTCGCCCGGCTCGGCAAGAAGATGCGGCTGCTGCTCCTGCTGGGCCTCGTCCTCGCCTGGGCCATGCCCGTCATCGCGGCCACCACTGTCTACCAGTGGCTGTTCGCCCAGCGCTTCGGCGTCGTCAACTGGGTCCTGGACAAGCTCGGCTGGCACTCCATGGCCGACTACAACTGGTTCGGCTCCCAGTTCTCCACCTTCTCCGTGATCACTCTGCTCATCGTCTGGCAGTCGATCCCGTTCGTGGCGATCAACCTGTACGCCGCCACCACCACGATCCCCAGAGAGCTGTACGAGGCCGCGTCCCTGGACGGCGCCGGCGCCTGGAAGAGCTTCACCTCGGTGACCTTCCCGTTCCTCAGGCCGTTCCTGTACGCCACGACGTTCCTCGAGGTCATCTGGGTCTTCAAGGCCTTCCCGCAGATCTTCGCGCTGAACGAGGGCGGCCCCGACCACCTCACCGAGACCCTGCCGATCTACGCCTTCGTCGAAGGCGTCGGCAACCAGCACTTCGGCGTCGGCGCTGCGATCTCCTTCCTGACCATCGTGGTGCTGCTCGTCATCACCTCGTACTACCTGCGCATGGTGCTCAAGCAAGAGGAGGACGAGCTGTGAAGCGCTCGGTCTTCGGCCGTATCTGGCCCAACGCGACCGCCGTCATCCTCTTCGTCGGCTTCGTGTTCCCCGTCTACTGGATGTTCGCGACGGCCTTCAAGCCGACCGGCGACATCATCTCCGAGAACCCGGTGTGGTTCCCGACCGACCTCACCGTCGGCCACTTCACCAAGGCGGTGCACGCCGACCACTTCTGGACCCTGGTCCTCAACTCCGTCACCGTCACGGTCAGCGCGGTGCTCCTGTCGCTCGTCATCGCCCTGTTCGCCGCCTTCGCGCTCGCCCGGATGCGGTTCAAGGGCCGGCGCGGCTTCATAGTGACCTTCATGCTGGCGCAGATGGCGCCCTGGGAGGTCATGGTCATCGCCATCTACATGCTGGTCCGTGACAACGACATGCTCGACAGCCTGGTCCCGCTCACCGTCTTCTACGCGATCATGGTGCTGCCGCTGACCATCCTGACGCTGCGCGGCTATGTGGCCGCCGTGCCGAAGGAGCTGGAGGAGTCGGCGATGGTCGACGGCTGCACCCGCACCCAGGCCTTCGTCCGCGTCATCTTCCCGCTGCTGGCGCCCGGCCTGATGGCCACCTCGCTGTTCGGCTTCATCACCGCCTGGAACGAGTTCCCGCTGGTCCTGATCCTGAACAAGGACATCGAGAAGCAGACCCTGCCGCTCTGGCTCTCCCAGTTCCAGACCGCCTTCGGCGACGACTGGGGCGCCACGATGGCCGCCTCGTCCCTGTTCGCGCTGCCCATCCTGATCCTCTTCATCTTCCTGCAACGCAAGGCCGTCAGCGGTCTGACCGACGGCGCCGTGAAGGGATGACACCGCCGATGACAACGCTCGCCACTGGCTCGGACACCCTGACCCGGGACGCCCTCGCGGTCCTGCAGCCCGGATTCGACGGCACCACCGCACCGGACTGGGTGCGCCGCCGCCTCGGCGAAGGCCTCGCCTCCGTCGCCCTGTTCGGGCGCAACGTCGTCACCGAGGAGCAGGTCACCGCACTGACCGCCGAGCTGCGCGCCGAGCGGGACGACCTGCTGGTGGCCATCGACGAGGAGAGCGGCGACGTCACCCGCCTGGACGTGCGCACCGGCTCCTCCTTCCCCGGCAACCACGCCCTCGGCGCCGTCGACGACCCCGGCCTCACCCGGGGTGTGGCCCGCGAGCTGGGCCGGCGGCTGGCCGCCTGCGGCGTCAACTTCGACTGGGCACCCTCCGCCGACGTCAACGCCAACCCCGACAACCCCGTCATCGGCGTGCGCTCCTTCGGCGCGGACACCGCGCTGGTGGCCCGGCACACCGCCGCCTGGGTCGAGGGCCTGCAGTCCACCGGCGTCGCCGCCTGCACCAAGCACTTCCCCGGGCACGGCGACACCAACGTCGACTCCCACCACGCCGTCCCGCGCATCGACGTGGACGCGGACACGCTGTACGAGCGCGAACTGCCCCCCTTCCGCGCCGCCATCGCGGCCGGTACCCGGGCCGTGATGAGCGCGCACATCCTCGTCCCCGCCCTCGACCCGGACCGCCCCGGCACCCTCTCCCGCCGCATCCTCACCGAGCTGCTGCGCGGCGAACTCGGCTACCAGGGCCTGATCGTCACGGACGGCATGGAGATGCGCGCCATCTCCGGGACGTACGGGCTGGAGCACGGCGTGGTCCTCGCGATCGCGGCGGGCGCGGACGCGATCTGCGTCGGCGGCGGCCTGTGCGACGAGGCCACCGTGCTGAAGCTGCGGGACGCGCTGGTGTCCGCCGTACGCTCCGGCGAACTGCCCGAGGAGCGCCTGGCCGACGCGGCCGCCCGGGTGCGGGCGCTGGCGCGGTGGACCGCCGAGGCGAAGAGCGGCGCCGAGACCGCCGTACCCGACCCGGAGATCGGCCTGATCGCGGCCCGCCGCGCCCTCACGGTGACCCGCGCGGGCTCCGCCGCGCCGGTCACGGAACCGGTCCACGTCGCCCAGTTCAACCCGGCCCCGAACATCGCCGTGGGCGACGAGACCCCCTGGGGTGTGGCCGCCGAGCTGCGGCGGCTGCTGCCGGGCAGCACGGCCGGCTCCTTCAGCGGGCCCGACGCGGGCCGCCAGGCCCTCGCGGCCGCCGACGGGCGCCGGATCGTCGCCGTGGTCCGCGACGAGCACCGGCACGCCTGGATGGGCGCCGCCCTCGACACGCTGCTCGCCGCCCGGCCGGACACCGTGGTGGTCGAGATGGGCGTGCCGCAGGCCCCGCCGCGCGGCGCCCTGCACATCGCCACCCATGGCGCGGCCCGCGTGTGCGGGGTGGCCGCGGCGGAGGCGGTCGTCAGGGGCTGAACCACACCATCAACCCGCTCAGGCCGACACCGGAAGCCTCACCGGTGTCGGCCTTTGCTTTGCTCAACTGGCGGCACTTGTACGGCAGTTGGGCGGCACTTTGCCGGGGGTACCGACCGGTAATCGTTGACACCCACAATTGGTCTAGTCCAGCTTGGGAGGGCGCTTCAGTTCGATCACCACGGAGTGACGGCATGCACAAGCCCAGCCCCTACCTCCACCGAGCGGCGTCCGGCCGCCCCTACTTCAGCGCGGACGGCGAGACGTACCTCGCCCCGACCCCCCTGCGCGACCTCGACAAGTCCCGGCCCCTGCGGGTGCTGTCCGAGGAGGACTTCGCCTTCTGGCAGACGTACGGCTATGTCGTCGTCCGGGAGGCCATCACCCCCGGCGAGGCGAAGAGCCTGCTCGCATTCGCCTGGGACTTCCAGGGCCTCGACCCCGACCGCCCCGAAACCTGGTACGAGGAACCGGAGTTCCGCTCCGAACTCGACCAGCACCTGTTCATCTACGGCTTCGTGGAGGCGTACCACCACCAGCTGCTCTGGGACAGCCGCCAGACGCGGCGCGTCTACGACGCCTTCGTGGACGTGTGGGACTGCGAGGAGCTGTGGGTCACCCAGGACCGGCTCAACCTCAACCCGCCCAACGTCCGCACCCGTTCGCGCTCCCTGATCGAGCCGACCGACGAGGGCTTCGACATCGAGCTGCACTGGGACGTCGACACCACCCTCGCCGTACTGCCGCAGCGCGTCCAGGGCATCATCGCCCTGAACGACACCCGGCCCGAACTCGGCGGCTTCCAGTGCGCCCCGGAGCTGTTCCGCCGCTTCGAGGAGTGGCGCATCGCCCAGCCGGCCGGGCGCGACCCGATCCGGCCCGCGATCGACCGCACCGAGTTCCCCGTGGTCCGCCCCGACCTCCAGGCCGGCGACCTGCTCATCTTCAACGGACTCCTGGCGCACGGCGTGGCGCCGAACCTCTCCGACAACGCTGTCCGGGCCGTCCAGTACCTGTCGATGATGCCCGCCCTGGAGGAGCACACGGCCCTGCGGACATCGCGCGTCGAGTCCTGGCGCACGCTCGGCACCCCCGACTGGAACGCCACCCTGCTCGGCGACGCGCGCCGGCCGGAAGCCCTCCGGTACGGCCCCGCCGAACTGGACGACCTGGGCCGCAAGCTGCTGGGCCTCGACTCCTGGGCGGCACAGTGAACCGGATCTGCCTGAGCCTGCCCACCAACCGGGCCTGCCCCGCCACCATCACCGCGATCCACCGGGAAGCCGCCTACGCCGCCGAGCACTTCGGCGCGGACGTCCAGCTCCTGATCCTCGACTCCTGCGACGACGCCACCCGCGCCGAGCACGCCCGCGTCACGGCCGCACTGCCGCAGACGCCGAACGTCACCGTGCACCACCTCGACGAACGGCGGCAACGCGCCTTTCTGCGCCGCGTGATCGCCCGGGCCGGCCTGCCCGAGCCGGACCGGACGCTCGGCCTCCTGCTCCCGCCCGGCGTGTCCTACGGCTCCTGCACCGACCGTGCCTTCCTGCTGGCCACAGCCCTCGGCTGTGACTCGGTGCACCGCAGGGACTCCGACAGCACCTACCAACTCCTGGTCGGGAAGCCGGTCTTCCCCGTCCACCACGAACTTCCCTGGCTGGGCAGCCCTGCCGCCCAGGCCTCGGCCTCCGTCACCCGCACCGACCTCGCCCCGGCCCACACGGAGCGCCCGGTGTCGATGGCCGGCGCCTCCTTCATCGGTGAACTCTCCGTCGACATCGCCGACATACGGCTCCGGGACGAGGCCGTCTACCACGACGTGGTCGGCCTGTGGGCGCCCGCCGACGCGTCACCCGAGGACCGGCGCCGGCTGGTCGAGGAGTCCTTCACCGGAGCGGGCACGGCCCCCTTCACCGGCGACGACTCCACGCTGACCCTGGTGGACCCCATGCGGGTCGACATGTGCAACATCGCCTTCCACCACGACGTGTACGAGCGGATCCCGCTGCCCCCGGCCACCGACACCATCGGCAGCGACTACTTCCTCATCCACCTCGTCCACGACGCCACGCTCCCCGGCATCCTGCACAACCGGCACATCGAGAACTTCTACACCCCCGAACGCCGTACCGACGCGGGCTTCCTCGCCTACCAGACCCGGTTCGTGAAGTTCCTGCTGTCGATGCTCTATTTCCACCACGTCTACGACCGGATGGCCGCCGAGGGCGCCGGGCTCCTCGACGACCGGCAGCACGTACGGGCCGACCGGATCGTGGAGTTCCTGCGCGAGAGCACCGCCCTGGACCGCGCCGCGAACGGGTGGCGCCTGGACCGCGTCGACACCGCCTACCGCAAACTGGGCGGCCGCTACGAGGAGTTCGCCGAGCAACTCGCCGGGCGCCGCGAGCAGTTGCTGGCCGAGGCCTGCCGGGACATCGAGGACTTCGCGCTGCTGATCGAGGCCTGGCCGCACCTGGTCGAGGCGGCCGGACACGAGGGCTGGTGAGCGTGGAGATCAGCGCGCGGCTGGCCGCCGCACTGGCCGCCGCCCCGGCGGACCGCATCGTCTACGACCTCGACGGTATCGAGGCCCAGTACGACCGGCTGCTGGCCGAACTGCCCGGCGTCCAGGTCCGGTTCGCACTGAAGGCCTGCCCGGTGGACGAGGTGCTGCGATGCCTCGCCGACCGGGGCGCCGGCTTCGACGCGGCCGGCCCCGCCGAGATCGTCCAGGCCCTGCGCACCGGAGTGCCCGTGGACCGGATCCACTACGGCAACACCGTCAAGTCCGACACGGACATCGCCGAGGCCCACCGGCTCGGCGTCCGCACCTTCGCCACCGACAGCGTGCAGGACGTGCGGGCCGTCGCCGAACACGCCCCGGGCGCCCGGGTGTTCTGCCGCCTCGCCACCAGCGGGGACGGCGCCCTGTGGGGTCTGAGCCGCAAGTTCGGCTGTTCGGCCGAGGACGCCGTCCGGGTCCTGACCACGGCTCGCGCGTCCGGACTCGTCCCGGCGGGCCTGTCCGTGCACGTCGGCTCCCAGCAGATGACCGGCGAGGCCTGGCAGCAGGCCCTCGACTCGATCGCCGAGGTGCTGGTGACGCTGGACGGGCTGGGGATCGTACCGGACCACGTCAACCTCGGTGGCGGCCTGCCCGCGCTCGGCTACCTCGACCGCCACGGCAACCCCCTCGACCCGCCCCTGGACAAGATCTTCACCGTGATCCGCGAGGGCATGGAGCGCCTGAGCGGCCTCACCACCGCCCCGCTCGGCTTCGTCCTGGAACCGGGGCGGCACCTGGTGGCCGACCACGGCGCGGTCCGCGCGCACGTGTACCGGCTGACCGAGCGAGCGCAGCCCGACGGGACACACGCCCGCTGGCTGTACCTGAGCGTCGGAAAGTTCAACGGCCTGTATGAGATGGACGAGTTGAGCTACCGACTGGTCTTTCCCGGCCGAGCCGGCGAGGACGACGGGGAGAACGTCGGTGCCGTCGTCGCGGGCCCGACCTGCGACAGCGACGACGCCTACGGCGGTGGCCGGCACCCGGTGCGCGTCCCCGGGGCCCTCGCCTCCGGCGATCCGGTCTGGATCCTGTCCGCCGGCGCCTACGCCACCAGCTACACGACCCAGGGCTTCAACGGCATCCGCCCGCTGCCGTGCGTGTGCATCGGCGGCCCGGAAGGACACCACTGACATGACAGACCTCCTACGGGGCATCACCGAGGCCGACTGGCCCCAGGTCGCCGCCCTGGAGGCCGGGGCGTACGCGGACACCGCGCTGACGGAGGGCGAGGCCGCGCTGCGGTCCCGGGCCGCGGCGGGCACCTGCTTCGTCCTGGACCTCGACGGCCGGATCGCGGGATACGTCCTGGCCCTGCCGTACCCGATGTTCCGCTACCCGGACCTGACCCGGCCGGAGCGCGTGACCCACCGCTCGGCCAACCTCCACCTGCACGACCTCGTCGTCAGCGCGCCCCTGCGGCGCAGGGGGCTGGGCAGCCGGCTGGTGCGCCACCTGGCGGACGCGGCCGGCACCCGCGGCTTCCGGACGATGTCGCTGATCGCGGTCGGCGGCAAGGAGCCCTTCTGGCGGGCCAACGGCTACCGGGCGCACCGCGAGGCCCGGCTGCCGTCGGGCTACGGCAGCGACGCGGTGTACATGTCGGCCCGGGTGGCCGCGTACCGGGAGGCGAGCTGATGTCGGACGTCGCCGGTTTCCGCCGCGCCAAGTGGGCGATCGCGGCGCTGTTCTGCTTCCTCGGGTTCCAGTACGCCACCTGGGCCGCCCGGCTCCCCGCGCTGAAGACCAGGCTGGACCTGGGCGCCGGTGAACTGGGGCTGCTGCTGATGGCCTGCGGCGCGGGCGCGGCGGCCTCCTTCCCGCTCGTCGCCGTCCTGATGCGCAGGCTCGGCTCCCGGCGCCTTTCCCTCGTTTCTGCCCTCTGCCTGGTGGCGCTGCTGGCGGCCCTCTCGGTGGTGCCGAACTACCCGCTCGCCCTGCTGGTCATCTGCGGTGACGGTGTCGCCGTCGGCTGCCTGAACGTCGCCATGAACGCCCAGGGCGCCGCCCTGGAGACGGCGTACGGCCGCACCGCCATGTCCCAGCTGCACGCCACGTTCAGCGCGGGCCTGCTGGGCGCCGCGCTGCTGGCGTCCGGCATCACCGGTGTCACGGCGTCCGTTCCGGCGCACTTCGCGGTGGCGGCGGTGCTGTTGCTGCTTCTGCTGGTGTACGCGCGCCAGGGCCTCTTGCCGCACACCGCGACCCCGGACACACCCAAGCAGCGGACCCGCCTGACCCTGCCGTCCGGGAAGACCCTGCTGATGGGCTGCGCCATGGCCTTCGGCACCATCACCGAGGGCGCCATGAACGACTGGTCGACCCTCTACATGAAGGACGTCGTGAAGGCCCCCTCGGCGGTGGCGCCGCTCGGGATCGCGGTCGTCTCGGTCATGATGCTGCTCGCCCGGGTGCGCGCGGACCGCTGGCGCAGCCGCTGGGGCGACGGACACGTGGTGCGCACCGGCAGCGCCGTGGCCGGCCTCGGCCTGGCCCTCGCCCTGCCGGCCGGCGGGGTGGTGCCCACCCTTCTCGGGTTCGCCTGCGTCGGTCTCGGCGCGGCCGCCGTGACGCCGTGCGTGTACGTCGCCGCCGCCGAACGCGGCTCGGACGCGCTGGCCCTGGTCGCCGCGATGGGGACGACGGGACTGCTGGCCGGCCCCGCCCTGATCGGCTTCGTCGCGGGCGCCGGCGGTCTGACCCTGGGCATGGCCACGGTCGCGGCCTCGGCCCTGATCGTCACCCTGACCGCCACCCGCATCCCGTGGCGGGACCGGGTCCCGGTGCCGGCCGGGTGACGTACGGGACTGCTAGACGGAGTGCCGGAACCGGCTCCGGTACTCCGTCGGCGTCGTGTCGAGCCTGCGCCGGAACGCGCGGATCAGGGTGTCGACGGTGCCGAAACCGCAGGCGGACGCCACGCGTTCGAGGGTGTCGTCCGAGGTCTCCAGCTGGTTGCGGGCCACCTCCACGCGGGCGCTCTCGACGTAGGCGGCGGGGGTCACGCCGAGTTCGGTCCTGAAGATCCTGGTGAGCTGCCGCTCGCTGACGTGGGCGTACTCGGCGAGGTCGGCGAGGGTCAGCGGAGCGTCGAGGTGCCGGCTGATGTGGTGCCGCAGGTCGTCCATCCGCCGTGTGGTCGACACCGGCTCGATGGGGACGCTGAACTGGCTCTGCCCGCTGGGCCGTTTCAGGTACATCACCAGCTGCCGGGCGACGCGCAGGGCGGCGGCCTCGCCGAAGTCCTCGGCGACCAGGGCGAGCGACAGATCGAGGCAGGCGGTGATGCCCGCACCCGTCCACACGGCGCCCTCCCGGATGAAGATGGGATCGGCGTCGACCTCGACCGCCGGATGGTCGGCGGCCAGCTGCTGCGCGGTCGACCAGTGCGTGGTGGCGCGCTTGCCGTCCAGCAGCCCGGCGGCGGCGAGGAGGTGCGCGCCGACACAGACGGAGGCGACGCGCCGGGACCGGCCGGCGAGTTCCTTCACCCAGGAGACGACGGCGGGATCGGTGAGGGCGCGCACCCGCCGCTGGTCGTCGACGTCGACCGCGCCGGGCACCAGAAGCGTGTCGATGGCGCGCCCGGACACCTCCCGGAACGTGGTGTCGGGCAGGACGCGCACCCCGGCCGCGGTGGTGACCGGGTCCATGGTCTCGGCGGCCAGGACGACCTGATACCCCGTCTCGTCGTCCGTCTCCCGCCGGAGCAGCGAGAAGACCTCCGGGGGACCGGTGACGTCCAGCAGGTCGACGTCGGTGAAGAGCATGATGACGATGAGGCGGTTGACGCTGCCCATGGGCTCCGTCCGGTCGGTGAGCCGAGGGTCTCCCCAGCGGGTGTCCGGATCTGCAAGTTACATGACGTTGTGGCCGTGCCGGGCGGCTCCTAGCGTGGAGCCGTGACTACCACAACTCTTCGTGAACTCAACGGATTCGACCAGACCCCGGCCTCGCTGGCCGACGCCACCGTGATCCTGATCGACTACCAGAGCACCTACACCCGCGGCGTGATGGAGCTGGCGGGCTGGCAGGAGGCCCTCGACGCCGCCGCCGACCTCCTCGCCCGGGCCCGCGCGGCCGGTACGCAGGTCATCCACGTCATCAACGACGGCGGCGAGGGAACCCCGTACGACATCCGCGCCGAGATCGGCCAGATCCACCCCCGCGTCGCACCGGCCGACGGCGAGCCGGTAGTCGTCAAGCAGCTGCCCGACGCCTTCCTCGGCACCGACCTGGCCGACCACGTCGACGCCGCCGGCCACAAGGACGTCGTCATCGCCGGCTTCATGACCCACATGTGCGTGGCCTTCACCTCCCAGGGCGCGTTCCTGCGCGGCAACCGGCCCACGGTCGTGGCCGACGCCTCGGCGACCCGTCCGCTGCGCACCGCGGTGGCCGAGGTGAGCGCCGAGCAGCTCCACCACGGCGCCCTCGCCACGATCGAGGACCTCTACGGGGTGGTCGTCCCGTCGGCGTCCGCCCTGAGCTGACACTCCACCGCCGTCGGCCCTGTGCCGGTCAGTGCGGGACGGTGACCAGGACCCGGCCCCGGCCACCGGCGTCGACGCGGTCATGGGCCTCGGCGATGTCCTGAAGCGCGTAGCGGGCACCGACATCGACCGTGAGCGCACCGACCGCGGCCGCGGCGGTGAGGTCACGGGCCGCCTGCCGCTTCGCCTCGTCGGGGAAGTCGTCACTGCCGAGCAGGCGCAGCGTGACGTTGTTGAACAGCAGGGGCCAGAAGGGGAGTTCGGTCCGGTCGGCGTGGGTGCCGTAGGCGGCGATGACGGCGTCGAGCGCGGCCACGGCGTTGTCGAGGTCGGCGTTGGCGGAGAGCGACACCTCGACGATGCGGTGGACGCCGTCGGGCGCGTACGACCGGATCGCGGCCGCCGGGTCGCCGGCGTCCAGGGCCACGGCGTGGGACACGACGGCCGGGTCGACGTGATCGAGGTCGCTGCCGCGCCGCACGGTGCCGATCACGATGGCGCCGCCCCACCGGGCGAGCTGCGCGGCCAGGGAACCGACACCACCGAGGACACCGTGCACGAGCACGAGCCGGCCGTCGACCGGGCCGTCGGCGAACACGGACCGGTGGGCGGTGATGCCGGGGATGCCGAGGCTCGCGCCGAGTCCGTCGCTCAGGTGGCCGGGCAGGGGGACCGCTTGACGGTCGGGTACGACGGTGTACTGGGCGGCGGTGCCGAAGGCCCGGTAGGACTGGGCGCCGTACACCCACACCCGCTGCCCGACCCGGCGCCCGTCCACCCCGTCCCCGACGGCGTCGACGACCCCGGCGGCGTCGCTGTGCGGAATCACGCGCGGATATGGCATGGCTGAGCCGAGCCAGCCGCGCCGCTTCTTGGTGTCACCGGGATTGACGCCCGACACGGTCACGCGGACGCGGACCTCACCGGGCCCGGGCTCGGGATCGGGCAGCTCGCCGACGCGCAACACCTCGGCGGCGGGGCCTTGCCGGTCGTACCAGGAGGCGAGCATGAGGGGTTCCTCCGATGTCTCTCAGGGGTTCTCGGGGGTGTCCTCGCCGAGGACTTCGCGGAGCCAGGCGCGTTCGGCGCGGCTGGTGGCGCGGGCGGTCAGGAGCAGCCCGCGCCGGTAGGGGTCGGCGACCTCCTCCGCGCGCACGGGCCGGTCACCGTCGTAGAAGAAGCTCGCCGGCTCCTCCAGGAACGCCAGCCGCCTGCGCAGCACCGCGTGCTGTTCGCGCACGTCGGGAAGCAGGGAGAGGAACGCCAGGACCGTCTGGAACCGGCTGAAGTCGGTGATCTCGTGCTCGGCGGGCCTGCGCAGCCGTTCGTACATGTCCGCACGGCCGACCCCGCTCAGACTGAGCAGATACCGGGCCGCGCCCGCGCGGGGATCGGCCCGGCGCTCCAGCAGGCCGGCCTTGGCGAGGCGGTTGATCGCCGGGTAGAGGCTGCCGTCGCTGACCGGCCGGGTGTAGCCGATCAGCTGGGAGACACGGCGGCGCAGCTCGTGCCCGGGCAGGGGGCCTTCTGCGAGGAAGCCGAGGATCGCGAGTTCCAGCATGCGTCCATCGTCTCATAGGTCACATCGAATCGATATAGACATCGATTCGATGTAAAGCACCACCGTCCGTTACGGAAAAAGGGCCCGGCCTGCTTCAGTAGGCCGGGCCCGGAGTGGCGAAGTGGCGCTATGCGTCCGGGAGTTCCGCCCGCACCGGCTTGATGATCTCGTCCGTCAGCCACTGGGCCACGCCCTGCGGGTAGCCGCGCGGCAGGCTCAGGACGATGTGGTCGAGGCCGGCGTGGACGAGTTCGAGCACCTGGCGGCGGGAGGCCTCGATGTTGTCGTAGGAGATGACGACCTGGACGGACCTGCTGATCTCGGACGGGTCCCGCCCGATGGCCGCGCAGTGTTCGTCCAGGACGCGGGAGCGCTCGGTGATGTAGTCGATCTGGTTGTGCGGCGGGCCGGGGATGTTCCAGACGTCGGCGTGTTCCGCGACGAGCCGCAGCGTCTTGTTGCCCCAGCCGCCGATGAGCAGAGGCGGCCCCGACGGCTGGACGGGCTTGGGCTCGTTGCGGTTGCCCTTCAGCGTGTAGTAGCGGCCCTCGAAGTCGAACTCCTTCTCGGTCCACATCCGCTTGAGAATCGTGACGGTCTCCTCCAGCCGCTCGATACCCTCGCGCGGCGGCACCAGGGTGAGCCCGTACGCCTCGTACTCGGCGACGGCCGGGTTGTCACCGGCGATTCCGCCGGCGCCCGCGGGCTGGTGCGTGCCGCCCACGCCGAGGCCCATCACCAACCGGCCCCGGGACACGACGTCGACGGTGGTGGCCATCTTGCCGAGCACCGCCGGCTGGCGGATGCGGTTGCTGGTGACCAGAAGCCCGAGCCGCAGGCGCCGCGTCTGCGCGGCCAGCGCGGCCAGGAGCGTCCAGCCCTCGTAGATCTTCCCGTCCTTCGGACCGGCCAGGGGAAGCATGTGGTCCCACAGCCAGGCGTGCTCGATCTCGGAAATCTCGTCCGCCTCGAGCCACACCCGCAGGATGTCGTCGTAGTCGACATGCATCGGGGTGGTCTTGAGGCCAAAGCTCACTCGTTTGGGCTCACTCATCTGCACGTGCGTCCTTCATGCCAGGGAAGGGGGGCGGCAACTGCCGTGCGGTGTACCACGATCACCGCGTTTCCTGGTGGTTCGACCGATCACTTCCGGCCGCGGGGACAGGCCGGGTGCTGCCGAGCGGGCGCGGACTCCTACTTGGGCGGCAGACCTGCCGCGAAGGCGCGGCCCTCGTCGATCCACTCGCCCAGGACGTCGTCCTCCGCGACGGCTGAGCCCGCGACCACCACCCAGCCGCGCATCGGGCGGCCCGTCATGTCGAAGAGCCGTGCCCCCGGCCGGGCCAGGGCCGCGTCGGTGGCGTCCGGGCCGACGCGGACCATGAGGTCGTCGCCGGTGACACCGACGGCCATGTTGCCCCGGTGCAGGAAGGCGATTCCGCCGAACATGCGCTTCTCGGCGATGTCGGGATCCGCGCCGAGCTGTTCACGGATCCGCTCGGCCAGCCCCTCGTCGTAGGCCATCAGTCGCCTCCTCGCTGCTCGGTGAGCCTGTGTTCGAGGTCGCGGAAGTCGGGGCTCAGCTCCGGGCCGGGGTGAGCACCACGAAGTCGGCCTTCGACGGGTCCAGACAGACGGCCAGCCGGCCGACGCCCTCCACGTCCTCGGGCCCCATCTGCACGCTGCCGCCGTTCTCGGTGACCTTGGCGACCGCGGTGTCGCAGTCGGTGACATGGAAGACCGGGTGCCAGTACGGCCGTCCGCTCGCCAGGCCGAGGTGCTCCCCGGGGAGTTCCATGAGGCCGCCCTGCATGCGGTCCTCGGGAAGCCCGGCGGGGGTGATGAGTGAGTATGTACCCCCGCCGCCGGGCAGCTCCATGTCGCTGAACCGCCAGCCGAAGACGCCGCCGTAGAACTCCTTCGCGGCCGTGGCGTCGCTCGTGTACAGCTCGGTCCAGGACAGCGAGCCCGGCTGGTCCACCAGCTCGACGCCCTTGTCCGTCCCGGGCTGCCAGGCGGCGAACTGGCCCCCCAGCGGGTCGCTGTACTGCGCCATCCGGCCCCAGTCGCCGAGGTCCGTGGGCGCCACCCGCACCGTGCCGCCCGCGCGCTCCACTGCCTGGGTCGTGGCGTCCGCGTCGGTGACGCTGTAGTAGATCATCCAGGCCGAGCGCGCGCCCTCCTCGGTGAGCTTGCCGAGCCCGCTGACGATCTTGCCGTCCTTCCGGAACATACCGCCTTCCATGTCCTCCCCCTCGCCCATGGACTGGTACTCCCACCCGAGCACGGCGCTGTAGAAGGCCGCGGCGGTGCGGACGTCGGGTGTGCCGAGGTCGAGCCAGCAGGGGGAACCTGGGGCGAAGTCCGTGGTGATCATCGCGATCGTTGCCTTTCGTGGACACAGTGTGTACCCAGCGTGACATCAGCCACTGACAATCGCCTGTCGGCAGCGCTCCGGCGCCCCGTCACGTGCAGGGTCCGTTTTTGATGCATGCGGGTCGGCTTGGGATCCAACATGGGTGATTCCTTTGCACTCTGTGTGGAGATGCTTTGCATGTCGTGTCGATCTCAAGCCCTAGCGTGATGCTCCGCAGGAGGCCTTGATCGACAGTGCCTCCTTTTTTGACGCGCACTCAAACTGCTTAAGCCACAGGTGAGCTGCGCGTTGTGGGACCGACGAGGGGGACACACCGCATGGCGCGGGCAACGGGGTGGAGACGTGTTCGGGCGGCCTGGGCAGTCCGGAGAGCTCATCGCACGGCAGTGGTGACGGCAGGAGCCTTGCTGGTGGGGCTGCTGCCCTCGGGTATGGCCACCGCTGCCACGGTGGAGAAGCGCCACGTGTCGGCGCCGCCCGCTCCGCACGACAAGCGGATCCCCTTCACTCACGCCACGCCGAAGCGCGTCCCCGCGCACAAGGGGTTCAAGCACTTCGACCCCGCCGTGCACGCGAAGCTCCCCGCGCCGGGCAGCGCCGAGGTCACCCTGCCCGTCGCGGCCGCTTCCGCGCGCCTGAGCGCCAAGGCGACCCAGGTACGGGCGGGAGACACGCCTGTTCTGCTCGGTGCCGCCGCGGGTGCCCACCCCCAGGCGGCCGCCGTCGCCCGGTCACAGCGGGTGCGGGTGACCGTGCTGGACCAGAAGGCCGCGCGCGCCGCCGGTGTCCACGGTGTGCTCTTCACCCTGCAGCGCACCGGCCCCGGCGGCGGCAAGGTCGCCCTGCGCGTGGACGACTCGTCGTTCCGCTACGCCTTCGGCGGCGACTTCGCCTCCCGTCTCCACCTCGTCCAGCTGCCCGAGTGCGCCCTGACCGCACCGAAGCTGACGCACTGCCAGACACAGACTCCGGTGCGCGCGACCCCGGGTGCACCGCTGTCCGCCCAGGTCTCCATACCTGGTGCAGCCTCGGCCGCTTCCGGGGTCACCCTCTCTCCTCACTCGGCAATGACTTCACCCAGCCCGCTGGTTGTCATGGCCGCGACGTCGGGCACCTCGGGTTCCGCCGGTGACTACTCGGCGACGAGCCTGTCGCCCGGCGGCTCTTGGTCCACCTCGGGGAACACCGGCTCCTTCACCTACGACTACCCGATCACGGTGCCCGCGGCCATCGGCGGAGCAGCGCCGAAGGTGGACCTGTCGTACGACTCCTCCAGCCAGGACGCCCGCACGGAGGGGACGAACAACCAGTCTTCGTGGCTGGGCGACGGGTGGAGCTCGACGGAGAACTACATCGAGCGCACCTACAAGTCGTGCGACGACGATTCGTCCTCGGGCGCGCCGAAGAACGACGGGGACGAGTGCTGGGCGGGTCAGATCCTCACCCTGTCCCTGAACGGCAAGTCCACCCAGATCGTCTACGACGACAGCTCCAAGACCTTCCGCCCGGTCGACGACGACTCCACCACCAAGATCGAGAACTTGACCAACGCCACGAACGGCACGGCGAACGGGGAGTACTTCAAGGTCACCGAAGGGGGCGTGCAGTACTTCTTCGGGCTCAACCGGCTGCCGGGCTGGTCGTCGGGCAAGGACGAGACCAAGTCGGCGTGGACGGTGCCGGTCTACCACGCGCACGGCGGTGTGTCGGCGTGCCCGGACAGCACGGACTTCGCGTCGACGTCCTGCACGCTGGGCTTCCGCTTCAACCTGGACTACGCGGTCGACCTGCACGGGAACGCCACCGCCTGGTACTACAGCCCGGAAACGGGCTACTACGGCGCGGACATGAAGGACACCGCGGTCTCCTACACGCGCGGCGGCACCCTGTCCCGCATCGACTACGGCATGACGTCCTCGACGGTCTACTCGGGCACCGCCCCGGAGCAGATCCTCTTCGACACCGCGGAACGCTGCATCCCGGGCACTCCGTCGGGCAACACCTGCGCGGACAGCCAGTTCACCGCCGCCAATGCCGCGTACTGGCCGGATGTGCCGGTAGACCTGAACTGCACCTCCGGCTCGTCCAACTGCACCAACCACGGCCCGAGTTTCTGGTCGCGCAAGCGGCTGACGGCGATCACGACGCAGATCCAGACGGGTGGTGCGACCAAGCAGGTCGACAAGTACAGCTTCACCGAGTCCTTCCCCGACGGCGGCGACCACGCCCCCACCCTGTGGCTGGACTCCGTCCAGCGCACCGGCCTGGACACCCTGGGCGGGGCGTCGGGCAGCACCTCCACGCCGGCGGTGAGCTTCGACCCGCCGCTGCAGCTGCCCAACCGCGTGGGCACCATCCAGCAGATGCCGCTGATGTACCACGACCGCATCCAGACGGTCACCAGCGAGACGGGCGCCGAGACGACGGTCACCTACGACCGCCCGGACTGCTCCAGCGCCCCCGCCAGCGACCCCAACGACCCCACGGACGCGGCGGCCAAGACCTTCGCCTCCACCAACACCCTGCCGTGCTTCCCGGTGTACTGGACCCCGTACGGGCAGCCGGCGCCGATGCTGGACTGGTTCTACACATACCCGGTGACCTCCGTGGTGACCGAGGACACGCACAACGCCTACCAGGACGGCACCGAACCCAAGCTGGAGACGGACTACGCCTACAAGGGCAAGCCGGGCTGGCACTACGACGACAACGAGGTCGTCAAGTCCAAGAACCGCACCTGGGGCCAGGCCCGCGGTTATCCGGAGGTGGACGTCACCACCGGTGACCCGAGCGTCTTCCACTACACCAACGGCGCCAAGGTCTACGACCAGAAGACGCTGACCAAGACGTACTACTTCCTGGGCATGAACGGCGACACCCTGCCCGGCGGCAAGACCCGCTCCGTGCCCGACCTGACCAGCCAGGACGGCACGGTCAGCGTGGCGGACAACAACGCGCTGGCCGGGGAGGAATTCGAGAGCGACACCTACACCGCCTCCGGCGGCAGCCTGAACCAGGCCGTCGTCACCGTGCCCACGATCATCGGCCCCACGGCCACCCGCAACCGCAGCGGCCTGCCGGACCTGACGGCCCAGATGGTCCGCACCGCCAAGACTCTCACCCGTGAAGCCGTCTCCTACGGCTGGCGCAAGACAGAGTCCGACAGCTTCTACAACACGACCCTGGGCAAGCCGACCACCGGTATGCCGGTGCAGGAAGACGACCGGGGCGAGACCGCCGACAGCGACAACGTCGCCAAGTGCACCTACACCCGCTACCTCACCGGCACTGCAGACACCCTCGTGGTGCCCGCCGAGACCATCACGACCGCCCAGGACTGCTCCAGCGCCGGGGCCACGCCCAGCGGCACGCTGATCGCCGACACCCGCACCTCCTACGACGGGCACGCGTTCGCCTACGACGGCGACGGCCAGCAGAACCCGGCCCTGCCCGACCACGGTGACGCGACCCTGGTCCAGAAGGCGTCGTCCGCCAGCGGCGCGACCGCGACCGCCTTCGTGGACCAGGCGGCCACCACGTACGACTCCTACGGCCGAGCCACGAAGGTCACCCGCACCCCCAAGTCCACCTCCCCGGACGGCAAGAGCCTGGCGCAGACCGTCTTCACCTCCTACACCCCGAGCAGTGGCGCGCTGCCCACCAGCAGCACGACCATCACCCAGGTCACCCCCGGTGTGGACTGCTCCGCGACCACCACGTCCTCCAAGGACTGCGAGCTCGCCACCACCACTCTGGACCCGGGCCGGGCCCTGCCCACCGGCAAGACGGACGTGGCCGGTCTGCTCACCTCACTGACGTACGACTCGCTGGGCCGTTTGACCGCCGTGTGGCTGCCGAACGAGGCCAAGGCCAACAGCGCGCCGGCGAACATGACCTACACCTACACCCTGTCCCAGTCGGCACCGTCGATCGTCGCGACCAACACACTGCTGGACAGTGGGAGTTACCAGAACAGCGAGACCTTGTGCGACGCCATGCTGCGGCCGCTGCAGACGCAGGTGACGGCGGAGAACTCCAGCACCACGGTCTCGGACACGCAGTACGACTCGCACGGCTGGACGGTTGCCACCAACAACGCCTACAACGTGGGCGGCAACCCCGCGAGCAAGCTGGTTTCGGTCTCGCAGGTCTCCATCCCGGACACCACGGTCACCGACTACGACGGGCAGGGCCGGGCCGACCTGGTGACCGAGGAGCACGACGGCGCCAAGACCTGGACCACGACCACCGCCTACACCGGGGACAAGACCACCGTCCTGCCGCCCAAGGGCGGGGTGGCCACCACCACGGTCGTCAACTCCCGCGACCAGGCGACCGAACTCGACCAGTACACCGCCCCGCCCACCGTCTCCGGTACCGCGGCCACCGGCTTCACCACCACGGGTGGTACCACCTCGGCCACCACCTATGGCTACACCGCCGCAGGTCAAAGCCATCAGGTCACGGGCCCCGACAAGTCGGTGTGGACGTTCGACTACGACCTGCTCGGCCGCAAGAAGTCCCAGACCGACCCGGACGCGGGCGGGAGCAGCTACGGCTACGACGACGCCGGCAACCAGACCTCCACCACCGACGCCAAGAAGGTCGAACTCGACTACACCTACGACCTCCTGGGCCGCAGGCTCACCGGCACGGACAAATCCAAGTCCAACTTCCAGTTCGCCTCCTGGGCGTACGACACCCTGCGGATCGGCCAGCCGACCTCCTCCACCCGCTACGTCCAGGGCACCACCGGCGGCTACACGGTCGCCACCACCGGCTACACCACCCTCGGCAAGCCCACCGGCACCAAGATCACCCTGCCGGCCTCCGAGGCGCCGCTGCCGTCGACGTACACCACGACCTACACGTACACGACCAACGACCAGCTGCTGAAGACCCAGGCCGACCCGCGCACCCAGGGCCTGAACAACGAGACGATCACCTACGACCGTGACGCACTGGGCAACCCGACGAAGACCAGCAGCAGCATCAACACCTACGTCGGCGCGACGGTGTACTCGAACTATGCCGAGCCGTCCAAGGTCACCTTTGGCGCCTCGACGAACCCGGCGTGGGCGACGTACAGCTACGACGACCAGACCCGTCGGCTGACCGACCGTCTCGTCGAGCGGACCCAGGCCCCCGGCCCCACGGTCGACGACACCAAGTACACCTACGACGCCTCCGGCAACCCCACCTCCACCACCGACCAGCAGTCGGAGACCGGCAACACCGTCACCGACCAGCAGTGCTTCGCCTACGACACCCTGGACCGGCTCACCGACGCCTGGACCGCCAACGACAACTGCACCGCCAACGACAACTGCACCGCGAACCCGCCCACCAGCAGCACCGTCACGACCAGCCCCGGTTCCTACTGGCAGTCCTTCAGCTACGACGCGATCGGCAACCGCCACCAGAGCGTCGACCACGCCATCGGCAGCAGCGGCACCACCAGCACCACCACCTACACCGACGGCTGCTCCACCAACTGCACGCCCACCGGCGCCCAGCCCCACACCCTGACCGCCACCACCGGCGGCACCAACCCCACCAACTTCGCCTACGACGAAGACGGCAACCTGCACACCCGCGTCCCCACCAACGGCCCGGGCCAGACGTTGACCTGGGACGACGAGAGCCACCTGGCTCAGGTGGACACCGGCGGCTCCAGCCCGACGACCACCAAGTACCTCTACGACGCCGACGGCAACCAGCTCATCCGTCGCGATCCCGGCCAGACCACCCTGTTCGCCGGCGACACCGAGATCGTCGTCAACACCAGCGTCACCCCCAGCGTCCTGCTCGGCGCGGTCCGCGCTTACAGCCACGGCGGCAGCGGCATGCCCATGGCGATCCGCTCCAGCCTCTCGGGCGGCGGACTGAAGTATCTGTTCAACGACGCCCATGGCACCGCGACCCTGGCCATGGACGCCACCACCCAGCAGGTCGCCCGCCAGCAGTACACCCCCTACGGACAGCCACGCGCCAGCGCCAACTCCGCCGCCTGGCCCGACCCCACGCGCTCCTACCTCGGCAAACCCCAGGACACGAGCACCGGCTACACCGACATCGGCGCCCGCAAGTACGACCCCACGCTCGGCCGGTTCATCAGCGTCGACCCCGTCTTCGAAGCCACCAGCCCCCAGCAACTGGGCGGCTACACCTACGCCGCCGACAACCCCCTCACCAACAGCGACCCCACCGGCCTGACGCTTGACGGTGGCGGCGACTGCAGGCTCCAGGCAGGAGGCTGCAACCCCGACCCCGTGCACCCGTCGCATCACAAGAGTGGAGGCGGTCACCACGGTGGACACGGGGGCATGCAGAGCTGCAACCGTGCCTGTTTCGAGAACCCCGACGGCTACCACCGCATCCAGAAGGCCGCCGCTGCCGAGACGCTCTCTCAGAAGATCCACGACTACGAAGTGGTCGCCTCGGTCATAGGAAGCCTGGTCGTCGCAGTTCCCGCCGGCGTGGCCTGCACGGAAGGCGGCCCGGTCATCGGACCGGCCTGCGTCAGCGGGGTCAGCAGCCTCGGAAACGCCTTGAACTCGGCGTTCAGCGGCGCGAACGAGGGCGTGGAGCCGGTGGAGCCGACGGGGTGCAGCTTCACTCCCACGACGCGCGTGCTCCTGGCCGACGGCAAGACGAAGCCGATAGGGAAGATCAAGATCGGCGACCATGTCGAAGCCGCTGATCCCGACACTGGCAAGCATCAAGGTCCCCGCAAGGTCCTCGCCAGGTTCGTCAACCACGACAAGGACCTCATCGACCTCAGGGTCGAGACGGCACCCGGCCACTCCCGGACCATTCACACCACCTCCCGTCATCCCTTCTGGGACGACACGGACCACACCTGGGTCCCGGCAGGCCGCCTCAAGACCCATCACGTCCTGGAGACCGCCACAAACCGGCACGTCCGCATCCTCACCGTCCGGGTGCGCCCAGGCGCAGCGGACATGTACAACCTCACCGTCCAGCAACTCCACACGTACTATGTGCTGGCAGGCGACGTCCCGATCTTGGTGCATAACACCGACGGCGAGAGTTGTCGGATTGATCTCGGCGACGGCACATACCTGCATCCCGATGGATCCATTCGGGATAAAAGTGGTCACTACGCTGGCACAACCGGTGCTCAGCCAGGTGCGAACAACGAACAGACGGTCTGGGAGCATCTGGAAACCGAAGGTGTTGACGTCGTGCGTCGGGAGACGGGAGTTCGAGTACCCGGCTTCAAGCTGCGGAAATATGATGGGCTGGCGAACATTGACGGCCACTGGTATGGAATCGAAACAAAGGGGGCATCTGCAGGTCGTAATCCTGATCAGAAGCGCTTCGATGAATGGCTGAACAAGCCAGGGAATACCGCCGTCACGACAAATGGGATCGAACTGTATGGCGTCTTTGACGCCTGGGTGCCGCAGGATCCCCCGGCCGAGAAATAACTGGCGGCACGGACAGGTCCGATGTTCGATGGGAGTCGAGTGATGAGCTTTGATCTAGCGTTTTGGTACTCCAAGGATCCGGTTGACGCTTCGACCGCGCTTGAAATTTACCGGTCGATTCTCGACGAGGCCTCTGACGTTGTTGCGCCGAATTCGGCGGTTGGCGATTTTTTGGCCGACGTGGTAAAGGTGTTCCCGGATCTCACTGAGGAGAATATGGATAATTCTCCCTGGATGAGTCCTCTTTACTACAGTGATGCCTACGTTGTGGCAAGTATTTCGTGGTCCAGGCAGCAGGTGATGGCGCGGGCTCTTACTGCTCTGGCGCGTAAGCACGGTCTGGTCTGCTACGACCCGCAGGCCGAGGCTGTGATTTCTTGAGCTTTCCGAGAGACGCGGTTGTGGACTGGCTGGAGCATCCCGGAGGACGCCGAAGAAGCTCTTTCGGCATACGGCCTACCTGCGGTACCCGCTGACGACGCGTTCGTGCGCGTCGGCCACGGAACGGAAGGTTACGTTATCGGTTCCTGTGGAGATGTGAGCATCGTCGCTGATGTTTCGGTCGGCTCCGTCTATGCCATGCCGGAAGTGCGCGAGATGGATTTGAGTAAGGCGCCGCCGCACCCTGGCGAGGCCTGCACCACGCAGGTCACGCAAGGGGCGGCGGCGTTCCTTCGAAGCGCGCTCAGATGTCCCGGAAGATCTCGATCTGCGCCCCGATCGAGTTCAGGCGCTCCGCGAGGTCCTCGTAACCCCGGTTGATGACGTACACGTTGCGCAGGACCGACGTGCCCTCCGCCGCCATCATCGCCAGCAGGACCACCACGGCGGGGCGCAGGGCGGGCGGGCACATCATCTCGGCGGCGCGCCAGCGGGTCGGGCCCTCGACCAGGACGCGGTGCGGGTCGAGCAACTGGAGGCGGCCGCCGAGGCGGTTGAGGTCGGTCAGGTAGATCGCGCGGTTGTCGTAGACCCAGTCGTGGATCAGCGTCTGGCCCTGCGCGACCGCCGCGATGGCCGCGAAGAAGGGGACGTTGTCGATGTTCAGGCCCGGGAAGGGCATGGGGTGGATCTTGTCGATCGGGGCTTCGAGCTTGGAGGGGCGGACGGTGAGGTCCACCAGCCGGGTACGGCCGTTGTCCGCGAAGTACTCGGGGCTGCGGTCGTGGTCGAGGCCCATCTCCTCCAGGACCGCCAGCTCGATCTCCAGGAACTCGATGGGGACGCGGCGGACGGTCAGTTCCGACTCCGTGACGACCGCGGCGGCCAGCAGACTCATCGCCTCGACCGGGTCCTCGGAGGGGGAGTAGTCGACGTCGACGTCGATGTTCGGCACGCCGTGCACGGTGAGTGTGGTGGTGCCGATGCCCTCGACCTTGACGCCCAGCGCCTCCAGGAAGAAGCAGAGGTCCTGGACCATGTAGTTGGAGGAGGCGTTGCGGATGACCGTCACGCCGTCGTGCCGGGCGGCGGCCAGCAGCGCGTTCTCGGTCACGGTGTCGCCGCGCTCGGTCAGCACGATCGGGCGGTCGGGGCGGACCGTGCGGTCGACCCGCGCGTGGTACTGACCCTCGGTGGCCGCGATGTCCAGACCGAACCGGCGCAGCGCGATCATGTGCGGCTCGATGGTGCGCGTACCGAGGTCGCAGCCGCCGGCGTACGGCAGCTTGAAGGCGTCCATGCGGTGCAGCAGCGGACCCAGGAACATGATGATCGAGCGGGTGCGGACGGCCGCCTCCGCGTCGATCGCCGCCATCTCCAGCTCGGCCGGGGGCACCAGTTCCAGGTCGACCCCGTCGTTGATCCAGCGGGTGCGCACGCCGATGGAGTTGAGCACCTCCAGCAGGCGGTACACCTCCTCGATCCGGGCCACCCGGCGCAGCACGGTGCGCCCCTTGTTCAGCAGCGAGGCGCACAGCAGGGCGACGCACGCGTTCTTGCTGGTCTTCACGTCGATGGCGCCGGAGAGCCGACGGCCGCCGACCACGCGCAGGTGCATCGGACCCGCATAGCCCAGGGACACGATCTCGCTGTCCAGGGCCTCACCGATGCGGGCGATCATCTCAAGGCTGATGTTCTGGTTCCCGCGCTCGATGCGGTTGACGGCGCTCTGGCTGGTGCCGAGCGCCTCCGCGAGCTGCGTCTGTGTCCAGCCACGGTGTTGCCGGGCGTCACGGATGAGCTTGCCGATGCGTACGAGGTAGTCGTCTGCCATGAGGTTGAGGCTATCTCAGATATGAGATGGCGCCTGTTGGGGGGTCCATTCGGGTGACGGGACGTCAGTGACCAGCAACGATGCGGGGGATGTGGGATGATGTGGGGGATTCGTCCGGTACTTGTCCACTGTCCTGGTTTCTCTAGCAATCACCCGGATACAGCACAAATCCTCGCGTAGTCCCGGGCGAAGAACAGTGACGGCTCGAAGCGGACCGCCGGCACGGGGTCCGTCGCGTGCACCGGTGCGACGGGCGCGACGGCGTACCGGACCCGCTCGACGCCGCCGTATTCGTCGCGCACCTCCAGCACCCCCGGCTCCGGGCAGTGCCACGTGAACTTGGTGACGTCTTCCCCCAGGGCGTTGGCCACCGTGCCGCTGCCCCGTCCGTCGTCGAGGAACTCCAGCTCCGACGCCTCCATCACTCCGTAGTCGAAGGGGGAGCTGTCCCAGTGGCCGATCAGTGCGGTATCGAGAGACATGTCGCGATCTTCGCGCATCGTCCTGTGGCCGACGCCACCGAAAAACGGCAGGGTCGGGCCCGGCCGGACATGACCAGCCAGCCCCCGTGTACTAGAGTTATCTCGACATCGAGATATCTGCCGAGAAGCACCGCAGCCGCCACCCTGGTAAGGGTTACCTAACTTAGCCTTACCTTAGCGGATCGGCCCAGATGCCGTGGCGGCAGGATCGTGGTGAGTACGCGCACATCAATGAAGGAGACTGTCGTGTCGGCGAACAGCTTCGACGCCCGCAGCACGCTGCAGGTGGGCGACGAGTCGTACGAGATCTTCCGGCTGGACAAGGTGGAGGGCTCCGCTCGCCTGCCGTACAGCCTCAAGGTCCTGCTGGAGAACCTGCTCCGCACGGAGGACGGCGCGAACATCACCGCCGACCACATCCGCGCCCTCGGCGGCTGGGACTCGCAGGCCCAGCCCAGCCAGGAGATCCAGTTCACGCCGGCCCGCGTGATCATGCAGGACTTCACCGGCGTTCCCTGTGTCGTCGACCTCGCCACCATGCGTGAGGCCGTCAAGGAGCTCGGCGGCGACCCGGCGAAGGTCAACCCGCTCTCCCCGGCCGAGCTGGTCATCGACCACTCCGTCATCGCCGACAAGTTCGGCACCAACGAGGCGTTCGCCCAGAACGTCGAGCTGGAGTACGGCCGCAACAAGGAGCGCTACCAGTTCCTGCGCTGGGGCCAGACCGCCTTCGACGACTTCAAGGTCGTCCCGCCGGGCACCGGCATCGTCCACCAGGTGAACATCGAGCACCTGGCCCGCACGGTCATGGTCCGTAACGGCCAGGCCTACCCCGACACCCTCGTCGGCACCGACTCGCACACCACCATGGTCAACGGCCTCGGTGTGCTGGGCTGGGGCGTCGGCGGCATCGAGGCCGAGGCCGCGATGCTCGGCCAGCCGGTCTCCATGCTCATCCCGCGCGTCGTCGGCTTCAAGCTGACCGGTGAGCTGCCCGCCGGCACCACCGCCACGGACCTCGTGCTGACCATCACCGAGATGCTCCGCAAGCACGGTGTCGTCGGCAAGTTCGTCGAGTTCTACGGCGAGGGCGTGGCCGCCACCTCCCTCGCGAACCGCGCCACCATCGGCAACATGTCGCCGGAGTTCGGCTCCACCGCCGCGATCTTCCCGATCGACGACGAGACCCTGAAGTACCTGCGTCTGACCGGCCGCAGCGACCAGCAGGTCGCGCTTGTCGAGGCGTACGCCAAGGAGCAGGGCCTCTGGCTGGACCCGAAGGCCGAGCCGGACTTCTCCGAGAAGCTCGAGCTGGACCTGTCGACGGTCGTCCCGTCCATCGCCGGCCCGAAGCGCCCACAGGACCGCATCGTCCTCGCGAACGCCGCCGAGCAGTTCAAGCAGGACGTCCGCAACTACGTCGACAGCGTGGACGAGGCGGGCCAGGAGTCCTTCCCGGCCTCCGACGCCCCCGCCATCCACCCCAACGGCGCCCCGTCCAACCCGGTTCAGGTCACCGCCCCCGACGGCACGACCTACACCCTCGACCACGGTGCGGTGACGGTCGCGGCCATCACCTCCTGCACCAACACCTCGAACCCGTACGTCATGGTCGCCGCCGCCCTGGTGGCCAAGAAGGCGGTCGAGAGGGGCCTGACCCGCAAGCCGTGGGTCAAGACCACCCTCGCCCCGGGCTCGAAGGTCGTCACCGACTACTTCGACAAGGCCGGTCTGACCCCGTACCTCGACAAGGTCGGCTTCAACCTCGTCGGCTACGGCTGCACCACCTGCATCGGCAACTCCGGCCCGCTGCCGGAGGAGGTCTCCAAGGCCGTCAACGACCACGACCTCGCGGTCACCTCGGTCCTCTCCGGCAACCGGAACTTCGAGGGCCGTATCAACCCCGACGTCAAGATGAACTACCTGGCCTCCCCGCCGCTGGTCGTCGCGTACGCCCTCGCGGGCTCCATGAAGGTGGACATCACCAAGGACGCCCTCGGCACCGACCAGGACGGCAACCCGGTCTACCTGACCGACATCTGGCCGACCGAGGCCGAGGTCAACGACGTCGTGGCCAACGCCATCGGCGAGGACATGTTCAACAAGTCCTACCAGGACGTCTTCGCGGGCGACGCCCAGTGGCAGTCGCTGCCGATCCCGACCGGCAACACCTTCGAGTGGGACGCCGAGTCGACCTACGTCCGCAAGCCCCCGTACTTCGAGGGCATGGCCCACGAGCCGGCGCCCGTCACCGACATCGCCGGTGCGCGCGTCCTCGCCAAGCTGGGCGACTCGGTCACCACCGACCACATCTCCCCGGCCGGTGCCATCAAGGCCGACACCCCGGCCGGCAAGTACCTCACCGAGCACGGTGTGGAGCGTCGTGACTTCAACTCCTACGGCTCCCGCCGAGGCAACCACGAGGTCATGATCCGCGGTACGTTCGCCAACATCCGCCTGCGCAACCAGATCGCGCCGGGCACCGAGGGCGGCTACACGCGCGACTTCACGCAGGCCGACGCGCCGGTGTCGTTCATCTACGACGCCTCCCGCAACTACATCGAGCAGGGCATCCCGCTGGTCGTCCTGGCCGGCAAGGAGTACGGCTCCGGCTCGTCCCGCGACTGGGCCGCCAAGGGCACCGCGCTGCTCGGCGTCAAGGCCGTCATCGCCGAGTCGTACGAGCGCATCCACCGCTCGAACCTCATCGGCATGGGCGTCCTGCCGCTGCAGTTCCCGGAGGGCCAGAACGCCGAGTCCCTCGGCCTGACCGGCGAGGAGACCTTCTCCTTCTCCGGCGTGACCGAGCTGAACGAGGGCACCACGCCCCGCACCGTCAAGGTCACCACCGACTCCGGTGTCGAGTTCGACGCGGTCGTCCGCATCGACACCCCCGGTGAGGCGGACTACTACCGCAACGGCGGCATCATGCAGTACGTGCTGCGCAGCCTGATCCGCAAGTAAGCGGCAGGGCACAGCGGTACAGGGCCGCATCCCCGGTGACGGGGGTGCGGCCCTTCGCCGTACCCGAGCCGTACCCGAGCCGGTCCGGGCTGCGTCCGAGCCGGTCCGCCCCAGGTCATCACCCACCCTCAGGCGGAACACAGGGTTCCCCCAGCGGACCGGGACAGGATCGGTACATGAGCCGCCGCCCGTGGGCCCGCTCGCTGCGCACGCGCCTGCTGGTCCTCATCACCGCCACCCTCGTGGGCGTGTGCGCCGCGCTCGCCCTCACCACCGTCCTCGCCCAGCGCGCCTATCTCCTGGGCATCCTGGACGACCGGGTGAACGACGCCGCCGAACGCAGCGTGGGCGCGGCCGCACTCCACCCCGAACTCCCCGCCGACCTCGCCTTCCTGCGCGAGGGCGGCCACACCGAGGGGCTGCTCGCCGCCCGGCTGGATGCCGCCGGGCACCTCGTCGCCGCCGCCGTCGTCACCCGGGACGCGGCCCCGCGCACCCTCACCTCCGCCCAGCGCGCCGCCCTCACCGGCATCCGGGCCGACGGCTCGGCGCACACCCGGACGGTGCCCGGACTCGGCACCTACCGGGTCACCGCCCTCGACGCGAGCGGCATCCGCGTCCTCACCGGCCTGCCCATGGACGACGTCCGGGCCACGCTCGGCCGACTGGTCGAGACCGAGGCGATCGTCGGCGGCGCCGGACTCGCGCTCGCCGGCGGCGTCTGCGCGGTCGTCATCCGGCGGCAGCTGCGCCCGCTCGACCGGGTCGCCGCCACCGCCGTCGAGGTCTCCCGGGTGCCGCTCGGCCACGGCCGGATCACCGCGCTGCCGAGGGTGCCCGAGCCCGACACCGACCCCGGCAGCGAGGCCGGCCAGGTCGGCGCCGCCCTCAACCGGATGATCGACCATGTCGAGGCCTCGCTCGCCGAGCGCCGGCGCGGCGAGGAACGCATGCGCCGCTTCGTCGCCGACGCCAGCCACGAACTGCGCACCCCGCTCACCTCCATCGCCGGCTACGCGGAACTGATGAACCGCGTCGCCCCCGACCTCGCCTGGCGCAGCGTCCTCGCCGAGTCGGCCCGTATGACGGAGCTGGTCGAGGACCTGCTGCTGCTCGCCCGCCTCGACGAGGGACGCCCGCTGCAGACAGCCGAGGTGGACCTCGCCGCGGTGGTCGCGGAGGCCGTGTGGGACGCCCGGGCGGCCGGCGCCGATCACGTCTGGCGGCTGGAACTGCGCCCGGACACCCCGGCGCCGGTCACCGGGGACGCGGCCAGGCTGCGCCAGGCGGTGGCCCACCTGCTGGCCAACGCGCGCGTGCACACCCCGCCCGGTACGACCGTCACCGCCACCGTCGAGTCCACCGGCAGCCGCCATGTGATCCGCGTCCGCGACGACGGCCCCGGAATCCCGCCCGACCTGCTCCCGTCCGTCTTCGAACGCTTCACCCGGGCCGACACCTCACGCTCCCGGGCCCCCGGCTCCCAGGGCGGTTCGGGCCTCGGGCTCGCGATCGCCGCCGGGATCACGGCGGCACACGGCGGCGGCATCGGCGTGACCAGCGCCCCGGGCCGGACCGAGTTCACGGTCGAACTCCCCGCGGCCGCTCGGCAGCTCCGCCTGCATCCGCTCAGTCCGCAAACAGCTCCGTGACGTCCGGCAGCGCCACCTCGGCCCAGATCACCTTGCCCTGGGGTGTGTACCGGGTGCCCCAGCGCTCGGTCATCTGGGAGACCAGGAACAGACCCCGGCCGCCCTCGTCGGTCGTCGCGGCGTACCGCAGATGCGGTGAGGTGCTGCTGCCGTCGGACACCTCGCAGACCAGGGTGCGGTCACGGATCAGACGCACATGGACCGGGTCGGAGCCGTAGCGGATGGCGTTGGTGATCAGCTCGCTGAGCACGAGTTCCATGCCGAAACCCAGCTCGGCCAGGCCCCACTCCTCCAGCTTCTCGGACACGGCCCCGCGCATCCCCGAGACGGCGGCCGGGTCGCGCGGCACGTCCCAGTCGGCCACGTTCTCGGGCGGCAGCGCCTGGGTGCGCGCGATGAGCAGGGCGACGTCGTCCTTCGGCCGCTCGGGCAGCAGCTCGTCCAGCACCGCCTGGCAGCTCTCCTCGGGCGGCCGGTCGGGGTGCCCCGCCAGCGCCTGGCGCAGCAGCTCCATACCCACGTCCAGGTCACGCCGGCGGTCCTCGATCAGCCCGTCGGTGTAGAGGACGAGCTGGGTTCCCTCGGCCAGCTCCAGCTCGGCCGTCCGGAACGGCATGCCGCCGAGGCCCAGGGGCGGTCCGCCCGGCAGCTCGGGGAAGGTGACGCTGCCGTCGGGGTGGACCAGCGCGGGCGCCAGGTGCCCCGCACGCGACATGACACAGCGGCGTGTCACCGGGTCGTAGATCGCGTACAGACAGGTGGCGCCGACGATCTCCCCGGCCGACTGGGCACACGCGGACTCGTCCTGGTCGATGCGGCTCACCAGGTCGTCCAGATGGCTGAGCAGCTCGTCGGGCGGCAGGTCGAGCGTGGAGAAGTTGTGCACCGCGGTCCGCAGCCGGCCCATCGTCGCGGCCGCGTGCAGGCCGTGCCCGACCACGTCTCCGACGGCCAGCGCCACCCGGCTCCCCGGCAGGGGGATCACGTCGAACCAGTCACCGCTCACCCCCGACTGTGCGGGCAGGTAGCGGTACCCGACCTCCAGGGCGCTCTGCTCGGGCAGCGCCCGCGGCAGCAGGCTGCGCTGGAGGGTGACCGCCAGCGCGTGCTCGCGGGTGTACCGGCGGGCGTTGTCGATGTTGACCGCGGCCCGGGCCACCAGCTCCTCGGCGAGCGACAGCTCCTCCTCGTCGAAGGCGTCCCGCTTGGACCGCCAGAAGTTGACCATGCCCAGCCCGACACCGCCGGCCTTGATCGGGGCGGCGATGAGCGAGTGGATGCCGAACTCGATGATCTGCTGGGCCCGCACCGGGTCCTGTGCCTGCCAGCCCGGTGCGGCCGACAGGTCGGTCACCAGCTCGGAGCGGCCGGCGTCGTAGCCGCGCGCCTGCGGGGTGGAGGGCAGGAAGTCGATCAGCCGGCCCTTCTCGTAGAGCGGATGGTCGTCCCGGATGCCGTTCACGGCGACGCGCCGCAAGTCCGTCGCCGTGGGGGCCGGCTCCTCTCCGTGCAGCACGGCGTCGGCCACGTCCACGGTGACGAAGTCGGCGAAGCGCGGGACGGCGAGCTGCGCCAGCTCCTCGGCCGTGCGGACCACGTCGAGGGTGGTGCCGACGCCCAGTCCCGCGTCGTACAGCAGCTCGAGCCGCTCCCGGGCGGCCTCCGCCCTGCCGGACACCGCCTGCAGCTCGGTGGAGTCGCGGAGCGTCACCACGGTGCCCCGGGGACCTCCCGCGCGGTCCGTCGGCCGTTGGTTGACCGCCAGCAGCCGTCCCCCGGCGAAGTGCACCTCGTCGGTCGCCTCGCGCCCGGAGACCAGCAGCTGCGTCATCTCGGGGTCGAGGACCGACAGCTCCCGCACGTCTCGTCCCTCGGCCTCGGGGGGCAGCTCCAGCAGCCGCCTGGCCTCGTCGTTGGCCAGCAGCAGCCGCCCGTCGTCAGCGACGATCAGCACGCCTTCCCGCACCGAGTGCAGCACCGTGTCGTGGTGCTCGTACATCCGGGTCATCTCGGCCGGGGCCAGGCTGTGGGTCTGCCGCCGCAGCCGCCGGCCCACCAGGGCCGTCCCGCCGGTCGACAGCACGAGCGCTCCGGCACCGGCGGCCAGGATGATCGGCAGCTGCCGGTTCACCTCGCTGGTCACGTTCTTGACCTTCAGCCCGGCGGAGACGAGGGCGACCACCTTCCCGTGGGTGTCCTTGATCGGAACGGTCGCCTGGACCTCGTGGCCGAGCGGGCCGTGGACGCTCTCGGTGTAGACCTGCCCGGCCAGTGACGGTCCGATCTTGCCCACGAACCGATGGCCGATCTTGCTCGGTATGGGGTGGGTGTAACGGATGCCCTTGGTGTCCATGACGACGATGAAGTCGACGCCCGCGCTCTTGCGCCCCGCCTCGGTGAGCGGCTGGAGCACCTTCGACGGTTCGGGGGTCTGCAGGGCCTGGAGGACGCCAGGAGAGTGCGCGAAGGTCTGCGCGACGGCTATGGACCGCCGCTTGGCCTCCGTGCTGGTGTCACGCTCCGACTGCAGGACAAGGGCGAAGACGGCGCAGACCACAAGCACCACCACCAGCCCCACCTGCAGGATGAAGACCTGCCCGGCGACGCTACGGGGGCTCTTGCCGACCACTGCACGCCTTGAGATGCGCCTGAATCGGGCCAAAAGGTCCCACATGCGATATTTCTAGCACCGGCCTTTCTGGGTGACTACGGCTGGTCCAAGCGATGGACATCACATTCCGACTGGTATGCCGGTCCTTTTCTTCACGCCGGTCCTTGTGTCACAGCGCCGGCGACGGGCGTTTACACCTGACACCTTGCGCGCTAGCTTCACGCACTAGGGGTGGGAGCGCTCCCATAGGTCCCGATGGCCCTGTCGCGGCCCAGGTGGACCGGAACCCGCCCGGACCGCACGGGCGCGCTTCCGCCCTGTCCTCCTACCGTACGACTGCGACCACGCTCAAAGGTGGATATGTCATGTCTACGACAACCCAGCCGGGCCTCCCGAAGCGCCCCCGATTACCCCACCCCACCCGCGACGCAGCCCTCCTCCTCGTCCTCCTGGCCCTGCTCACCACCTTCCCCGCCCTCGGTCTGATCCTCGCCGCGAGCACCCCGGCCTCGGCCCACGGCACGCCCATGAAGCCGGGCAGCCGGACCTTCCTGTGCTGGCAGGACGCGCTCACCGACACCGGGGAGATCAAGGCCGTCAGCCCGGCCTGCAAGGCGGCGCAGCAGGCGGGCGGCACCACGCCGTTTTACAACTGGTTCTCGGTGCTGCGCTCGGACGGCGCCGGCCGCACCCGCGGCTTCGTGCCGGACGGCAAGCTGTGCGGCGGCGGCAACCCCAACTTCACGGGCTTCGACCTGGCCCGCGACGACTGGCCGGTGACCCATCTGACCGCGGGCGCCACGGTCGACTTCTCCTGCAACGCCTGGGCAGCACAACCGGGTTGGTTCTACGTGTACGTCACCAAGGACATCTACGACCCGACCAAGCCGCTCACCTGGGACGAGATGGAGGACCAGCCGTTCCTGACCGTCGACCACCCGCCGCTCAACGGCACCCCGGGCACGGTCGAGGCCGACTACTCCTGCTCCGACGTCGTCTTCGACGGCGGCAACGGAGAGGTCACGGGGGTCCACGACCCCGGCCACCCCACCGAACCCCCGCCCGGCACCTGCACCGCGAGCCGGAAGACCATAGGCACCTGGCCCGGCGGCTACCAGTCCGAGGTGACGGTGACCAACAGCGGTGACGTCCCGATGCTCGGCTGGATGGCCGACTGGACGCTGCCCGCCGGCCAGTCGGTGGCCAGCCTCTGGAACGGTAACGCGACTTACACCGGTCAGGACGTGATGGTCCACAACGCCGACTGGAACGGCTCGCTGAGTCCGGGGCAGAGCACGACGTTCGGCTACGTCGTCCAGGGCTCCGGCGGTGAAGATTCCACCACCCTTCCCTGTCAGGTCGGTTGAGCCGCTCTGGGCGGACCCGGTGGCCGTGCGCACCGGGTCCGCGAGCCGGGCAGGTGAGGGGGGTGTGTCCCTGCCCGGGTGGTGCTGGCTTGTGGCGGTGAGGCCTGGGCGGGCCTCGACCGTGTGGGGCGCGACAACGTTGTCGTATGGTCTGTACATGACTCTACCGCCTCAACCGACAACGATGTCAACCCACTTGGGGTAGCCCGACCGGGTGATCCCGGCGCGCGCCCGCCGGGGCGTACGCGGTCTTCCGTGCTACGGGTGGCGCACGTTACTGTCCCTGCGGCTTGTGCGACCTGTGGTGCGCGACCCGTCCGTCAGGAGGAAGGGCCGCGCCATGCGATTCCGTCCCACGTCCCTGCTGCTGGCCGCGGTGCTCGCGACCGGCGCCACCCCCGCCCTCGCGGCGACCGCAGCTCCCCCCAGTCTCGTCAAGGACCCGACCCCGTACGTCGATCCGCTGATCGGCACCAGAAACGGCGGCAACGTCTTCCCGGGCGCCGTCGTGCCGTTCGGCATGTTCTCCTTCAGCCCGGAGAACACCAGAGGCGACGCCACGCGTACGGCCGCGCCCGGCGGTTACCAGTACGACGCCACCCGCATCCGCGGCTTCAGCCTGACCCACATGTCGGGCACCGGGTGCGCGGGCGGCAGCGGCGACATCCCGCTCTTCCCGTACGCGGGCGAGGTCACCTCCTCCCCGGCGAGCGACACCAAGGACGCCGTCTACGCCTCGGACTTCCGGCACGCCGACGAGACCGCCGAGCCCGGCCACTACCAGGTGGGCCTCGCCTCCGGCGTCACCGCCGACCTCACCGCGACCACCCGCACGGGCTCGGCCCGCTTCACCTACCCGGCGGACAAGCCCGCCTCGCTGCTCGTGCGCACCGCCAACTCCGAGGTGGGCTCGGAGGACTCGACGGTCACCGTCGATCCGGCGACCCGGACCGTCTCCGGCTCCGTCACCTCCGGGAACTTCTGCGGCTACCTCGACCCGGAGGGCCGACGCTCCTACTACACCCTGTACTTCACCGCCCGCTTCGACCGTGACTTCACGGCCACCGGCACCTGGCAGGACGACAGGCTGAGCCCCGGCTCCCTGCATGCCTCCGGCGGCACGGGCGGCTTCTCGCACGGCGGCCGGCCGGTCGCGGGCAAGGGCGCCGGAGCGTATGTGCGGTTCGCGCCCGGCACCGGCCCGGTGAACGTCAAGGTCGGCATCTCCTACGTCAGCCAGGCGGGCGCCGAGGCGAACCTCGCCGCGGAGAACCCGCCGGGCCGTTCCTTCGACGCCGTCCAGGACGCGGCGCGGCGGGCCTGGCGCGACCGGCTGGACGCGGTCCGGGTCGGCGGCGGCACCGAGGCCGAACGCACCACCTTCTACACGGCGCTGTACCACTCCCTGCTGCATCCGAACGTCATCAGCGACGCCGACCGCAGATACCGTGGTGCGGACGGCAGGCCGCACACCGTCGACCGGCGCCACCACGCGCAGTACGGCACCTTCTCCGGCTGGGACGTCTACCGCGACCAGGTGCAGCTGCTCACCCTCCTCGACCCGCGCACCGGCTCCGACATCGCCCAGTCGCTGTACGAACTCGCCGGGCAGAACGGCGGGATCTGGGACCGCTGGCTGCACGGCGCGAGCGGCACCCACGTCATGAACGGCGACCCCTCGCCCACCGCCCTGGCCGGCATCCACGCCTTCGGCGGCACCGACTTCGACCTCAAGGGCGCCCTGGACTCACTGGTCAGGGCGGCGACCGTACCCACACCGCAGGACCTGTCCGCGGCCGGCAAGCCGGTGCTGTCCGTGGGCCAGCGTCCGTCGCTCGACAAGTACCTGAAACTCCACTACATGCCCAGCGTCTCCAACGCCTGGGGCGGCGCCGCCGAGACCCTGGAGATGTCCACCGCGGACTTCTCCCTCGCCCAACTCGCCGCGGCGGCGGGGGAGAAGGACACGGCGGCCGCCTTCGCCCGCCGCGCCCAGTGGTGGCAGAACAACTTCAACATCGCGGCCGACCCGAGCGGCGGCTACGTCGCCAACCGCAAGGCCGACGGCAGCTGGGTCACCGGCTTCACCCCCGACACCGGCAACGGCTTCGTGGAGGGCACGGCCGCCCAGTACACCTGGATGGTCCAGCACGACCCGGCGGGCCTGTTCGCGGCGCTGGGCGGCACGGACAAGGCGCTGGCCCGGCTCGACGACTTCTTCCACACCGGCGACGGAGACTGGGCCTTCACCGGCCAGGGCGGCACCAAGTCCGAGCTGGACAACGAGCCGTCCGTCAACGTGCCCTACCTGTACGACTACGCGGGCGCCCCCTACAAGACGCAGGAGACCGTCCGCGCGGCGATGCGCCGGCTCTGGTCGACCGAGCCCGGCGGCATCCCCGGCAACGACGACCTCGGCGCGATGTCGTCCTGGTACGTCTTCTCCGCGCTCGGCATGTACCCGCAGGTGCCCTCCCGGGCCGAACTCGTCCTCGCCTCACCTCTGTTCGAGCGGATCGAGATCGACCGCCCCCAGGGCAACCACATCTCCATCCGCGCGACGGGAGCCGCGGCCGACGCGCCGTACATCCGGTCCCTGAAGGTCAACGGGCTGGCCGGCGACCGGCCTTGGCTGCCCGCCTCCTTCGTGCGCGACGGCGGCCGCCTCGACTACACCCTCTCCACCACGCCCGACCGCACCTGGGGCGCGGCCTCCCCGCCGCCGTCCTTCCGGGAGGGCGAGCAGCCGTACCAGATCGGGGTCGGGCCCACCGCCGCCACGGTCGCACCCGGTGACAGCGCGAAGATCGGCATCCGCGCGCTGGCGCTGAGCGGCGGCACCGGCCCCGAGGTGCGCTTCCGGGTCGAGACCCCCTCCGGAGTCACGGCCACGCCCGCCGAGGGCACGGTCACCGACGGCTCCCAGGAGATCACCCTCACCGCGGCCGAGGACGCCGGCCAGGGCTTCTCCTCCGTCAAGGTCACGGTGACCTCGGGCGACACCTCCTACGAGCAGCCGGTCTCCCTCACCGTGGCCGCACCGGGCACCCTGCTCGCCGCCTACAACAACACCGGTGTCTCCGACGACGAGGGCGAGCACGACGAGGCCGACTTCGACGGCGGCGGCTGGAGCTACTCCCGCCAGGCCCTCGCCGAGGCCGGACTCACCCCGGGCGGGCAGGGCACGGTCGACGGTCTGACCTTCACCTGGCCGAACTCGCCCGCGGCGCGCCCGGACAACGCCTCGGCCACCGGCCAGACCATCGAACTGGCCAGCCCCACAACCCAGTTGTCCTTCATCGGCAGCGCCGTCAACGGCAACCAGCAGACCGAGGCGACCGTCACCTACACGGACGGCACGACCGACACCGTCGACCTCTCCTTCACCGACTGGACCGTCGGCGGTGGCGGCGGCACCGTCCAGTACGGCAACGAGGTCGTCGCCAAGACCGCGTACCGCAATGTCGCGGGCGCCGACAAGGACCCGGTGGCGACGTACGTCTTCGCCACCAAGCCGTTCGCGGCACCGGCCGGCAAGTCCGTCCGGAGCGTCAAGCTGCCGGAGAACACGGACCTGCACGTGTTCACGCTCGCCACCGGCTGAGCGCCGCACACACGACAGGGGGCGGACCCGAGCGGGCCCGCCCCCTTCTCCGTGCCGCGGTCAGGCCAGCAGCTCCACCTCCGCCAGCGTCGACTCGCCGTCGAGGACCAGGCGGTACTTCGCGTACGAGCCCGGGGAGGCGATGGTGAACGCCCGGGTCTGGCGGTCCCAGGTGAACGCCTCGCCGGAGCGGTGGTCCAGGGTCTTCCAGGTCGTGCCGTCGGCGGAGCCCTGCAGGGTCCAGCCGGTCGGCGCCCTGGTGTGGTCCGCCGCCGAAGTGAGCGTGTACTGGACGGGCTCGACGGCATCGCCGACCGGCAGGTCCACCGAGGTGACCGTGGCGCTCGTCGCCGATGTGTTGTCGAACAGGGCGCCGTCACCCAACAGCGCGTCCGCGCGGGGGGTCGGCACCTTGTCGTCCTGGGTGATGGAGGCCGGCGCCGCGTTCTTGCCCGTGCCCCAGGTCGAGGGCTTGGACCCCATGAAGAACTCCAGCACGCCGCCCTTGGCCAGCAGTGAGTGGGGGAGCGAAGTCGACGTCCAGGGGCGGCCGTTGACCGTCACGCCCTGCACGTACACGTTCTGCGCGCTGTTGCGCGGCGCCTTGATCACCAGATCCCGGCCGTTCTCCAGGTGCACGGTCGCCTTCTTGAACAGCGGGGAACCGATGGCGTACTCGCCGCTGCCCATGACCAGCGGGTAGAAGCCCAGCGAGGAGAAGAGGTACCAGGCCGACTGCTCGCCGTTGTCCTCGTCGCCGTGGTAGCCCTGCCCGATCTCGCTGCCCGTGTAGAGCCGGGACAGCGCCTCGCGGACGTTCGCCTGTGCCTTCCAGGGTTCGGCGGCCGCGTCGTACATGTAGATCACGTGGTGCGCGACCTGGTTGGAGTGGCCGTACATGCCCATGCGGACGTCCCGGGCCTCGGTCATCTCGTGGATGACACCGCCGTAGGAGCCGACGAAGTCCGGCGAGGCGGTCTCCGGGGTGGAGAAGTACGCGTCGAGCTTCTCCGCGAGGCCGCTCCGGCCGCCGTACAGGTTGGCCAGGCCCCGGCTGTCCTGCGGGGCGGTGAAGGCGTAGCCCCAGCCGTTGGTCTCCGTGTAGTCGTAGCCCCACACGCGCGGGTCGTACTTCGCGGAGTCCGTCCGCCAGTCGCCCCTGGCGTCACGGCCCTGGAAGAAGCCCGCCTTGGAGTCGAAGAGGTTGACGTAGTCCCGGGCGCGGTTGAGGAAGTACTGGGACTCCTCCTGGTAGCGCCTCTCGCCGGTCTTCTTGTAGAGGGCCTCGCCCATCCTGGCGATGCCGTAGTCGTTGACGTAGCCCTCCATCGCCCACGACAGGCCCTCGTGCGTGTCGGTGCTGGTGTAGCCGAGGAACGGCGAGGTGCTCATGCCCTTGCGGCCCACGCCCGAGGACGGCGGAACGACCGTCGCGTTCTTGACCGCCGCGTCGTACGCGGCCTTCGCGTCGAAGTCGACGCCCTTGACGTAGGCGTCGGCGAACGCCACGTCCGAGGAGGTGCCGGTCATCAGGTCGGCGTAACCGGGGGAGGACCAGCGGGAGGTCCAGCCGCCGTCCTTGTACTGCTGCACGAACCCGTCGACCATCTCGCCCGCCTGGGACGGCGTCAGGAAGGAGTAGGCCGGCCACGTGGTCCGGTAGGTGTCCCAGAAGCCGTTGTTGACGTACACCTTGCCGTCGACGATCTTCGCGCCGGTGTGCGTCGGGGTGTCCGGGCCCGGCATGGGCGAGAAGGGGGAGGCGTACTGCGCCTTTCCGTCGACCGTCTCGAAACCGGAGTTCGGGTACAGGTACAGCCGGTACATGCTGGAGTAGAGCGTGGTCAGCTGGTCCGGGGTCGCGCCCTCCACCTCGACCTTGCCGAGCAGCTTGTCCCAGGTCCGCTGGGCCTGCGCCTTGACGGTGTCGAAGGACGTGCCGTCCGGGATCTCCTGGCGCAGGTTGTCCTTCGCCTGGTCGACGCTGATCAGGGAGGTGGCAAGGCGCAGGGTGACCGTGCGGTCCGCGCCCGCGTCGAACCGCAGATAGCCCTTGACCCCGCTGGAGGCGCCGTCCGTCACCGGCTTGTCGAAGACGCCGTACACGAACAGCCGGGTGGCGCCCGTCGAGAGGCCCGACTTCACGTCCGAGTAGCCGGTGACGATCCCGTGCTCCTTGTCCAGGGTCAGGCCCGCCTGCTCGGTGACGTTGTCGAACAGCACACTCGCGTCGTCGCCCGGGTAGGTGAAGCGCAGCGCGGCCGCGTGGTCGGTCGGCGTCATCTCCGCCTTCAGGCCGTTCTCGAACCTGACGCCGTAGTAGTACGGCCGCGCGGTCTCGTTCTCGTGCCGGAAGGCCAGCTCCCGTGCCTCACGGCCGGTGTCCGGGGTGCCGGTCACGGCGGACGGCATCAGCTGGAAGGTCTGCCGGTCGCCCATCCACGGACTCGGTTCATGGCTCGCGCTGAACGCCTGGATCGTCGGCAGGTTGTCGCTGTTGTTCGCACGTGCGTACTCGTACAGCCAGCTCAGCGAAGACGCGTTGGTCACCGGCGTCCAGAAGTTGAAGCCGTGGGGGAGGGCCGTGGCCGGGAAGTCGTTGCCGCGCGAGAAGCTGCCGCTGGAGTTGGTGCCGCGGGTGGTCAGCGCGTAGTCCGACAGGTGCGCCTTCGGCTTCTCCGGGGCCACCGGCCTGAGCGCCACGTCGTCTATCCAGCCCCGGAACTTCGCCGGGCCGTTCGGGGAGTCGTACGCCACCAGGATCCGGTCGACGGTCTTGCCGGCCGCCACGGAGCCGATCCGCGAGGCCACGTTGTTCCACTGGTTGACGTAGAGCACCTTCGCCGCGCCCTGCCCGCGCGGCGACAGCGGGAAGCCGTGCTGGTCCCGCGCGCCCAGGTCGCTCAGATAGGTGCCGTCGGTGAAGGCCAGGTCCACGGAGACGTTGGTGGCGTCGTAGTCGCGGTCACCGTCGGCCATCGACGGGAAGATGCGGTACGACAGCTGCGTGTCGGCGCCGACCTTCACGTTCACGTCGAAGACCTTGTTGTACGAGTACGCCCGGCCGGCCGCCGTGTGCCGTCCGGCGTAGCGCAGGGCCCGCTTGCCGGTGAAACCGGCCCGCGCCTTGGCCGTGGGCGAGCCGCTCGGGCCCTTGTCCACCAGCGACAGCATGTCCTGCGGCACCGGGCCGCCCCCGCCGCCGGTCGAGAACTGCACGTCGGCGATCTGCAGGATGTCCGGGGCGCCGTTGTTCTTCGTCACGTCCAGCCGGAAGTGCTGGTACTCGCCCGGCTGGGCCAGGTCGTACGACTTGGTCTGGAAGCGCTCCGGGAAGGACTCGCCGGAGCGGGTGTCGATCGTCTTCCAGTCCTTGCCGTCCGTCGAGCCCTGCAGCGTCCAGTCCTTCGGGTCGCGCTCGTCGAAGTCGTTGGCCGAGGTGAGCGCGTACGTCACCAGCTTGACGGGCTTGTCCAGGTCGAACTCGACCCAGCCGGTGGGCTGGAAGGTCAGCCACTTGGTGCCGGGCTCGCCGTCGACGAGGTTCTCCTTCACCTCGCCCGCGCCCTCGTTCTCGCCACTGGCCCGGACCTCGGTCACATGGTCGGTGACATTGCCCGGAATGCCCGTGCTGTAGCCGCCGTCCACACCCGAGGCGCGCTTGCTCCCGTCCGCCGTCGTGTCGACGGTGTTGAGCCAGTCCGGCACCGGGTCACCGGTCTCGAACGAGGATGCGAACTCCTGGTCGGCGGCCGCGGCCCTGGCCGGCAGGGCGACCGCCGCGCCCTGCGCGCCGACGGCCATGACAAAGGCGGCCGTGAGGACGACCGCCGGACCGTATCTGTGCCGAGTTCTCCGCTGCCTCTTCCGCTGCATCTACGGATTCCCCTCCTGCGCTCCGCTCTGGACAACGTTGTCAACTTCGTGCGCAGGAACCAGTAGGTGGTCAAGTGGCCCCTGATGTCAAGGGTGTTGGGTGTGGCATTCAGGGGCCTATGTCGCCGATTTTTCGGCCGCGGTACCCACAGGCCGCTCATATTTCCGAGAGGTCTCAACTCGGAAAAGACCCACTGCCAACCTTGCATTCGATCTTGCTCCGCTGGCGGGAAGTGGACTATACCTGTCGGCGTTTCCCGCATGACCCTGCACTACCCGACCGCGGTGCCGGGGAGGATCCGGTTCACCGCCTGAGTCCTGGAGAAGGCGAGGACTTGAGCATGGGATCCACTGCGCACCACGGTGGCGAAGGTGTCGGCCGCCGCGATCTGATCAAGCGTTCGGCCGCGATCGGTCTGGTGGCCGCCCCCGGAATGGGGCTGCTGTCCGCCTGCGCGAGCAGCGGCGGCTCCGGACAGGACAAGGCGAAGACGGGCAAGAAGACCGCGAAGAACCCGCTCGGCGTCAACGAGACCGCGAAGATGGAGTTCGTCCTCTTCGACGGCGGTTTCGGCAAGGAGTACGCCCAGGACGCGGTGAAGATCTATCAGAAGGACTTCCCCAAGGCCACGGTGAAGTTCTCCGCCACCCAGAAGATCCAGTCCACGCTCCAGCCCCGCTTCAATCAGGGCAACCCGCCGGACCTCATCGACAACTCCGGCGCCGAGCAGATGGACATGGGCGTGCTCGTCGGTAAGAACCAGCTGGCGGACCTCACCCCGCTGCTGGACGCGCCCTCGTACGACGACCCCAGCAAGAAGGTCCGCGACACGCTGCGCCCCGGCATCGTGGAGATGGGCCAGTTCGACGGCAAGCCGGTCTGGATCCTGTACTACGCCTACACGGTCTACGGCGTCTGGTACTCGCAGAAGGCGCTGGACTCGCTGGACGCCACGTACCCCGAGACCTGGGACGAGATGCTCGCGGTCTGCGAGAAGGCCAAGAAGAAGGGCATGGCGGGCTGGACGTACGCGGGCAAGTACCCGTACTACATCCCCTTCTCGCTGTACCCGATGATCGCCAAGGTCGGCGGCCGCGAGGTGCTCGACGCCATCGACAACCTGGAGCCGAACGCCTGGAAGCACCCGGCGGTCAAGGCGTGTTTCGAGGCCTACTACGAGCTGTACAAGAAGGGCTACATCCTCAAGGGCACCCCGGGCCTGGACCACATCCAGTCGCAGACCGCCTGGGCCAAGGGCAAGGCGCTGTTCATCCCGAACGGCTCCTGGGTGGAGAACGAGTCGGCCAACGTCATCCCGGCCGACTTCAACCTCGCGGTCTCCGCGCCCACCGGCATCGACAGCTCGGACAAGATGCCCTTCGGCACCATCTGGGCCTCCGGCGGTGAGCCCTTCGTCGTCCCGGCCAAGGCGGCCAACGCCGAGGGCGGCATGGAGCAGCTGCGCATCATGCTCTCCGAGGCGTCCTCGAAGAACTTCACCGCCAAGGTGAAGTCGCTGACCGCGTACAACGGCGGCACCACCGGCATCACCCTCACCCCCGGTCTGAAGTCGGGTGTGGCGGCGCTGGACAAGGCCGGATCCAACGTGGTGAACCCGCGGCTGCAGGACTGGTACGTACAGCTGCAGAAGGAGAAGATCGGTGTGGCCGGTCTCGGCGAGATGATGGCCGGCCGCCTCACCCCGGCCGAGGCGGTCAAGAAGATCCAGGGCTTTGCCGACGAGGCCGCCAAGGACACCTCGATCAAGCACTACAAGCACCAGTAACCAGCACCTTTACCGCACCGGAGTGGCGATGCAGCACGGCAAGTACCGGTTCATCGTGGGGTTTCTGGCACTGCCCCTGGGACTGTACGCGCTCTTCGTGGTGTGGCCGTTCATCCAGTCCATCTACTACTCGTTCACGGACTGGACCGGCCTCAGCCCCGAATTCAAGATGGTCGGCTTCGACAACTACAAGAGGATGTTCCACGACGACATCTTCTGGAAGTCGTTGCAGCACAGTCTGCTCTTCGCTCTGGTGCTGCCACTGGTGACCATCGGTCTGGCGCTGTTCTTCGCCTTCATGATCAATGTGGGCGGACGGCGGAGAAGGGGCGGCCCCGTGATCTCCGGGGTCCGGGGCTCCTCCTTCTACAAAATCGTCTATTTCTTCCCGCAGGTGCTGTCGATCGCGATCGTCTCCCTGCTGTTCGCCTTCGCGTACAACCCGGACAGCGGCGCGATCAACTCACTCCTGCGCGGTGTCGGCCTCGACAGCGTCCAGCCGCTCTGGCTGGGCGACCCGAGCCTCGCGCTGTGGTGCGTGATGGCGGTGCTCGTGTGGTCCACGGTCGGCTTCTTCGTGGTCCTGTTCTCGGCGGGCATGGCGTCGATCCCGGCCGAGCTGTACGAGGCGGCCCTGCTGGACGGCGCGGGCCGGGCCACCACGTTCTTCCGCGTCACCCTGCCGCTGCTGTGGGACACGGTCCAGTCCGGCTGGGTCTACATGGGCATCCTCGCGCTCGGCGCCGAGTCGTTCGCGGTCGTACAGATCATGACGACCGGGCCGGGCGGTCCCGACTACTCGACCACCGTGATGGTCCTGTACGTGTACCAGAAGGCGTTCCGGGACGGTCAGGCCGCCTACGCCACCACCATCGGCGTCGCCCTGCTCGTCGTCACGCTCGCGTTCGCCGCGATCGTGATGCGGCTGGGCCGTCGCGAGCGGCTGGAGTACTGAAGCGATGAAGACGACCGAGACCTCCGCCCCGCTGCCGGCCGAGCCCGGCGCGACCGTCTCCAAGGTCGACGTGCCGCCGGCGCTGCCCGCCGGCCGGAAGAAGAAAGAGGGCACCGTCCTCAACGTCTTCTCCCACGGCATGCTGATCCTGTGGGCGTTCATGGTGGTCATGCCGCTGCTGTGGGCGGTGATGACCTCCTTCAAGGACGACGGCGCCATCTTCAACTCGCCCTGGTCCCTGCCGGACAAGCTGCACTTCGACAACTGGGCGCGGGCGTGGACCGACGCCAACATGAGCGACTACTTCCTGAACACCGTCCTGGTGGTCGGGGGCTCGCTGATCGGCACCCTGGTCCTCGGCTCGATGGCGGCCTACGTCCTGGCCCGCTTCGACTTCCCCGGCAACCGGTTCATCTACTACCTGTTCATCGGCGGCATGAGCTTCCCGATCATGCTGGCGCTGGTCCCGCTGTTCTACGTCGTGAACAACATGGGGCTGCTGAACACGATCCACGGCCTGATCCTGGTCTACATCGCGTACTCGCTGCCGTTCACGGTCTTCTTCCTCACCGCCTTCTTCCGCACCCTGCCCACATCCGTGGCGGAAGCGGCCTTCGTCGACGGCGCCTCGCACACCCGTACGTTCTTCCAGATCATGCTGCCCATGGCCAAGCCGGGCCTGATCAGCGTGGGCATCTTCAACTTCCTGGGCCAGTGGAACCAGTACATGCTCCCCACGGTCCTCAACACCGACCCCGACAAACGCGTCCTCACCCAGGGCCTGGTCCAGCTGGCGGCCAGCCAGGGCTACAAGGGCGACTGGTCCGGTCTCTTCGCCGGCCTGGTGATGGCGATGCTGCCGGTCCTGGCGGCGTACATCATCTTCCAGCGCCAGGTGGTCGCGGGCCTGACGGCGGGCGCGCTGAAGTAGCGGCCCTCACGAGGAGCGCACCCAGCTCAGCTGTGCCTCGCTCAGCGGGGGAGCGAACCCTTCCGGAAACATCAGCATGCGCGGATCCGGCCACATGTTCTCGGCCCCGTGCTCCGCACAGTGCAGCGCGATGACGTGATCCCCTTCCCCACAGGCCTCGTGCCGGTAGGCCCGATCATGCGCCCGGCAGACGTACCAGACCGACGTGCAGTTGTCCCCGCCCCCCGGCTCATGAAATCCGGGATCCCGCACGATCACGGTCACCGGCTCCTGCCGGTTGAACCGGGGGATGGGCCGGGGATCACGCCACAACAGCCGGGGTGGAAGCATCTGCCCATCCTGCCGCGCGGCCTGTCTGCCCGGGCCCGGGCCCGGGTCCGGCTCCCGAAGGAGCGCTCTGTCGCCGGACTGCCGAGCAGGGGTATGCGCGGGGGATGCTCTCGGAGTCCTGCGCGGGTGGTCGCCCTGTGGCCGCCCGCTGGTGCAGGCCGCCGGGCGGGTCCGGCTCTCGGAGCGGCGCGCGGTCGCTGAGCAGGGGTGTGTGCGCGGGATGCCCTGGGAGTCCTAGGCGGGTGGTCGCCCTGTGGCCGCCCGCTGGTGCAGGCCGCCGGGCGGGTCCGGCTCTCGGAGCAGTGCCACGTCGCCAGGAGCCGAGCAGGGGTACGTGCGCGACGCTCCCCGAGTCCTGTGCGGCCATCCGTCTTCGCGGGCCTCGCGCCCGCTCGCCGTGCCGCCCACCAGCCGGGCACTCGCGCACCGAGCCCAGCGCCAGGTGCCGAGGCGGCCCGGCCGAACGCGCGCGGCGGCGGCGTACGTCCAGCCGCTCAAGGCGCGGCCGCCGGCATCGCTCGCCTCGGTCGCGCGCCGCCCGACGGATGGCCGCCGAACCCGCCGGGCGGGTCCGGCTCTCGGAGCAGTGCCACGTCGCCGGGTGCCGAGCAGCGGTACGTGCGCGACGCTCCCCGAGTCCTGTGCGGCCGCCCGTCTTCGCGGGCCTCGCGCTCGCCCACCGGCCGGGCGCTCGCGTACCGGGCCCGGCCGTCCAGTGCCAGGTGCCGGGGCGGCCTTGCCGAACGCATGCGGCGGCGTACGTGGCGGCGGCTCATGGCGGGAGCCACGGTGCGCGAGGGGAGGCCGTCGTCTCGGTCGCGCGCCGCCCGTCGGATGGCCGCCGAACCCCCAGGGCGGACCCCCGCGCCCGCATGCCGTCGGCCGACGTCGTCGAACCGGTAGGAGCTTGATGGACGGGAGTCGGACCGGCTCGCGGAACAGTGACTCTTCGCACCTGCGATTCGCACGCTGCCGTCCGGTCGTCGGTCACGGCACGGTCACGTTCCGCCGCCCGGGATTCCGGGGCTGAACGATCCGCCGGCCCCCGCACGCCAACTCTTCCGCACCCCTCGATCCCCGCCCGGAAGCCCTGTCGGAACGTGCTTCCGCCCTGCTCGGGGGTGGCGTACACGTGTCGTGGGGGTGTCCGGTGCGGAACCGGAGAAGCGAGAGCGATTTCCGTCAAGGACTTGACTGCGGTAACCCGTACAGCCGAGCTTGGAGTTCATAACTTGTAAGTGGCCCGGTTCTGCAGATGTGACTTGGGCCACGGGCGGCGCAGGGGCCGCCCGGCCGATGGCGGGAGTGGATGGGTCGATGGAGACTCCGGGGTCGCAGTCGTCGCTGCACCGAGCCAACCTGGAACGAGTCGTACGGGCCGTGCGGCTGGCAGGGTCGCTCACGCAGGCGGAGATCGCGCGGACGACCGGCCTGTCCGCGGCGACGGTCTCCAACATCGTGCGGGAGCTGAAGGACGGCGGGACCGTCGAGGTCACGCCCACGTCGGCGGGCGGACGACGGGCCCGCAGCGTGTCGCTGAGCGGGGACGCCGGCATCGTGATCGGCGTCGACTTCGGGCACACGCACCTGCGCGTCGCGATCGGGAACCTCGCGCACCAGGTGCTGGCCGAGGAGTCCGAGCCGCTGGACGTCGACGCCTCCGCCACACAGGGCTTCGACCGGGCGGAGGAGCTGGTCAACCGCCTGATCGCGGCCACCGGCGTGGATCGGTCCAAGGTGGCGGGAGTGGGGCTGGGCGTGCCCGGTCCGATCGACGTCGAGTCGGGGACGCTCGGGTCCACCGCGATCCTGCCCGGCTGGGGCGGCACCAAGCCCGCCGAGGAGATGCGCGAGCGCCTCGGTGTGCCCGTGCACGTGGACAACGACGCCAACCTGGGCGCCCTGGGCGAGCTGGTCTGGGGCAGCGGCAAGGGCGTGCGCGATCTCGCCTACATCAAGGTCGCCAGCGGTGTCGGCGCCGGTCTGGTCATCAACGGGAAGATCTATCGCGGCCCGGGCGGCACCGCAGGCGAAATCGGACATATTACACTCGACGAATCCGGCCCGGTCTGCCGTTGCGGGAACCGTGGCTGCCTGGAGACCTTCGCGGCCGCGCGCTACGTGCTCCCGCTGCTCCAGTCCAGCCATGGCACCGACCTGACGATGGAAGGCGTCGTACGGCTGGCCAGGGACGGAGACCCGGGCTGTCGTCGGGTGATCGCCGACGTCGGCCGCCACATCGGCAGTGGAGTGGCCAATCTCTGCAACCTTCTGAACCCGAGCCGGGTGGTCCTGGGCGGTGATCTCGCCGAGGCCGGAGAGCTCGTTCTCGGGCCCATCAGGGAGTCTGTCGGCCGCTATGCCATCCCGAGTGCGGCGCGCCAACTGTCTGTTCTCCCGGGGGCACTTGGGGGCCGTGCCGAGGTGCTCGGAGCGCTTGCTCTCGCACTCAGCGAGATGGGCGATTCGACCCTTTTGGACGGCTCTGCTGCCGGCACGCTGTCCGCCGCCACGCCTGCCTTCACTTAGAGAACGATTGGCACCGTTGCCATCTCGTTAAGGATTTACTTCTTGACGTCGCACGTGTGGCCGAGTTGACTTCCAGCCACCTCGGCCGCAACGACGCGGCCTCGTCAGGGAGGTTTCAAAGAGTGAACATGCGTATGCGTCGTGCGGCCTTCGCCGTTGCTGCTGGTGCCATGGCCGTCTCGCTGGCCGCCTGTGGCAGTGCCAAGGAGTCGAAGGGCAGCGACAGCTCTTCCTCGGCGCCCGCCAAGGGCGACAACATCAAGGTCGGCCTCCTCCTTCCGGAGAACAAGACCGCCCGCTACGAGAAGTTCGACAAGCCGCTGATCGAGAAGAAGATCAAGGAGCTGACGAACGGCAAGGCGGACTTCCAGTACAACAACGCCCGTCAGGACGCGAACCTGCAGGCGCAGCAGGTCGACACCATGATCACCAACAAGGTGGACGTCCTGATCCTGGACGCGGTGGACGCCAAGGCCATCCAGAACTCCGTCCAGAAGGCCGTGGACGCCGGCATCAAGGTCGTCGCCTACGACCGCCTCGCCGAGGGCCCGATCAGCGCCTACACCTCGTTCGACAACGAGGAGGTCGGCAAGACCCAGGGCACCGCCCTGCTGAAGGCGCTGGGCAGCAAGGCCACCAAGTCCTCCAAGATCGTCATGATCAACGGCTCGGTCACCGACCCGAACGCCGCCCAGTTCAAGAAGGGCGCCCACGCCGTCCTCAACGGCAAGGTGACCATCGCCAAGGAGTACGACACCAAGGAGTGGTCGCCGGACAACGCCAACTCCGAGATGGAGTCGGCGATCTCCGCGGTCGGCAAGGACAAGATCGCGGGCGTCTACTCCGCGAACGACGGCATGGCCGGCGGTATCATCACCGCCCTGAAGGCCGCGGGCGTCTCCGTCCCGGTCACCGGCCAGGACGCCGAGCTGGCCGGTGTGCAGCGCATCGTCACCGGTGACCAGTACATGAGCGTCTACAAGCCGTACGCCCCCGAGGCCGACGCCGCCGCCGAGATGGCCGTCGCGCTCGCCCAGGGCAAGTCGCTCGACACGGTCGCCAAGGACAAGGTCTCCTCCGGCTCCGCCAAGGACGTCCCGTCGGTCCTGGTCCCGGTCACCGCGCTGACCAAGGACAACATCAAGGACACTGTCATCAAGGACGGCGTCTACACGGCCGCCGAGATCTGCACGGGCAAGTACAAGTCCGCCTGCGACAAGCTCGGCATCAACTAAGCAGCCCCCCAAGTCCCTTCCCGATCACGGGCATTCGCACTTGAATGCCCGTACGGGACCGGACGGACTGCCCAAGTCTCCTCCGGTGCCCCGCGCATCAGACAGCCCCGCAAGCTCGGTGCGGGGCGCCGGACGGAACTCCCCCCAAACTTCTGCACAACCTCCCGCCGGGTCAGGCGGCGAAGGAGATGGTTCACGTGTCCGCTACGCCCGTGCTGGCGTTGCGCGGGGTCTCCAAGCGGTTCGGTGCCGTTCAGGCGCTCACCGACGTAGAGCTTGAGGTCCACGCCGGTGAGGTGGTCGCCCTCGTAGGCGACAACGGTGCCGGAAAGTCCACGCTGGTCAAGACGATCGCCGGCGTGCACCCCATCGATGAGGGCGTCATCGAGTGGGATGGCAAGTCCGTTTCGATCAGCAGGCCGCACGACGCCCAGGCCCTGGGCATCGCGACGGTGTACCAGGACCTCGCGCTGTGCGACAACATCGACGTGGTCGGCAACCTGTTCCTCGGCCGTGAGCTGAGGAAGTGGGGTGTCCTCGACGAGGTCGAGATGGAGCGCCGCTCCCGCGAGCTGCTCACCACGCTGTCGATCCGCATCCCGAGCGTCCGCATCCCGATCGCCTCGCTCTCCGGCGGTCAGCGCCAGACGGTGGCCATCGCGCGTTCGATGCTCGGCGACCCCAAGCTGGTCATCCTCGACGAGCCCACCGCCGCCCTCGGTGTCGAGCAGACCGCCCAGGTCCTCGACCTCGTGGAGCGCCTGCGCGAGCGCGGTCACGCCGTCATCCTCATCAGCCACAACATGGCGGACGTGAAGGCGGTGGCCGACAAGGTCGCCGTGCTGCGCCTCGGCCGCAACAACGGCGTCTTCGAGGTCAAGTCGACCTCGCAGGAGGAGATCATCTCCGCCATCACCGGCGCCACCGACAACGCCGTGACCCGCCGTGCGGCGCGCACGTCCGGGGAGGTTTCCAAGTGAGCATCGACAAGACCTCCGCGAACGTGGACGAGACCCCCGACGCGCCCGTCGTGAACCCCGAGGCCCCCGCCGCCGCGGTCACCGCGGTCGACCCGCGCCTGCTGGTGCGCGAGCAGGGTCTGCTCGGCTACTGGACCGAGTTCAAGCGCAAGATGAAGGCCGGCGAGCTGGGTTCCCTCCCGGTCGTCCTGGGCCTCGCGATCATCTGTGTGATCTTCCAGGTCCTGAACTCCGAGTTCCTCTCCGCGCAGAACATCAGCAACATCACGGTCACGATGGTCGGCACGGGCATGATCTCCGTGGGCATCGTCTTCGTGCTGCTGCTCGGCGAGATCGACCTGTCGGTCGGCTCGGTCAGCGGCGCGGCCAGCGCCCTCGCGGCCGTCCTCACGGTCAACCAGGGCTGGCCCGAGTGGCTGGCCGTGCTCGTCGCCATCGCCGTCGGTGCCGCCATCGGCGCGCTGCACGGATTCTTCTTCGCGGTGCTCGGCGCGCCCGCCTTCGCCGTGACCCTGGCCGGTCTGCTGTTCTGGCTGGGCTTCATGCTCAAGGTGCTGGGCGAGGACGGCACGATCAACCTCGACAGCGACGGTCTGATCGGCAAGCTGACCACGTACACCTTCACGGACGTGGCCGCCGCCTACGGGCTCGCGGTCGCCGTGGTCGCGCTGTTCTTCATCAGCTCCTTCCTGGGCAACCGGCGCCGGGAGTCCGCGGGCGTCCCGTCCCGGCCGCTCAGCGACACGATCCTGCGCACGGTCCTGCTGGCCGTGGTCTCCTTCGCCGCGGCCTACATGTACAACCAGTACAAGGGTCTGCCGCTGGCCACCGTGATCTTCGTCGCGTTCCTGGTCGGCACGGACTTCGTGCTGCGGCGCACCGCCTACGGTCGCAAGATCTTCGCGCTCGGTGGCAGCGTGGAGGCGTCCCGGCGTGCGGGCATCAACGTCACCGCGGTGCGGATCTCCGTGTTCGCGATCTCCGGTGGGTTCGCCGCGATCGGTGGTCTGTTCCTGGCCTCGAAGATCGCGTCGGCCAACCAGAGCGCGGGTACGGGTGACCTGCTGATGAACGCGATCGCCGCCGCGGTCATCGGCGGTACGTCGCTCTTCGGTGGGCGTGGTCGTACGTGGAACGCGCTGCTGGGTGTGCTGGTGATCGTGTCGATCCAGTACGGCCTTCAGCTGGAGTCCATCGCGGAGCCGGTGAAGTACATGATCACCGCGGCTGTGCTGTTGACCACTGTGGTCATCGACTCCATCACTCGTAAGACGCAGAAGACGGCGGGCCGCGCGTAACGCCCGCCGCCGAAGGGCCCGGCGCCACCACTGGGATCCCCATGGTGGCGCCGGGCCTTTTCATGTGTTCCGGCGGTGTTCTTTTGTCGCGGCATATCGCGTGGTTTTCTTTCCGCCCCTTTTGGGTGCTTGTCGCTCCCTTTCGAGGCCGCCCCTTTTTTCATTGCCGCAAGATGATCTTGCATGCTACGCTCCGGCCGTTCTTTTCAAAGTGTTCGACCGAGGCGAAGGAATTTCTGGTATGAAGCGGATATGGGGCATTCTCGTGGCCGTTCTGGCCCTTCTCGGGGGCGGCCTGATGCTCGCACCCGCGGCGCAGGCCAGCGGCTACGGTTGCAGCGGCAACCTGATCGACAACTACCCGGTGACCTACAGCGGCAGCACGTTCGGCAACGTCTACCTCTATTACGACTCGTCCACCGGAAAGAACTGTGCGGTGACTGTCTCCAACAGTTCGCACGGTTATGGCAGCTCGAAGTGGATGCTTGTCGAGCTGGAAAAGTGCACCCAGACCGTCGACACCGGCACGTGTAGCAGCTATTCGCCCGCGCAGGAGGTCAAGGACCAGGGCAACTACCTCTACCAGGCGGGCCCGGTCAGCATTTCGGCCGCCGGCCACTGCATCCTCATTTACGGTCGCATCGACTGGGCCGGTAACACCGGTGGTGCGTTCGACATCGGCCACTGCGGCTGACGCACGACGTACGACGCCAGCGCCCGGCCCTGCGAAGGTGCCGGGCGCTGTCGTGTCGCGCAAAGCATGAACATTAGACTCGGGCGAGCCCGGCAACAGCTCGATCAGCTCTACTTGCAAGGAGGCACGGGTGCCGCTGCTGACCCGCATCAGGGGACCGCGCGATCTGGACCGGCTCAGCCTGGAGGAGCTGGACCAGCTGGCAGGGGAGATCCGGACCTTCCTCGTCGACGCCGTCGCCAAGACAGGCGGCCACCTCGGCCCCAACCTGGGCGTGGTCGAGCTCACCATCGCCCTGCACCGCGTCTTCGAGTCCCCGAAGGACAAGGTGCTGTGGGACACGGGCCACCAGTCCTATGTGCACAAGCTGCTCACCGGCCGGCAGGACTTCTCCAGGCTGAAGATGAAGGGCGGCCTGTCCGGCTACCCGGCGCAGGCCGAGTCCGAGCACGACGTCATCGAGAACAGCCACGCGTCCACGGTGCTCGGCTGGGCCGACGGCATCGCGAAGGCCAACCAGCTGAAGAAGCGGGACAGCCACGTCGTCGCCGTGATCGGTGACGGTGCCCTGACCGGCGGTATGGCCTGGGAGGCGCTCAACAACATCGCCGAGGCCAAGGACCGTCCGCTCGTCATCGTCGTCAACGACAACGAGCGCTCCTACGCCCCGACCATCGGCGGTCTCGCCAACCACCTGGCGACCCTGCGCACGACCGACGGCTACGAGCGCTTCCTCGCCCGGACGAAGGACATTCTCGACCGCACCCCGGTCGTCGGAAAGCCGCTGTACGAGACCCTGCACGGCGCGAAGAAGGGGCTGAAGGACTTCATCGCCCCGCAGGGCATGTTCGAGGACCTGGGTCTGAAGTACGTCGGCCCCATCGACGGACACGACATCGAGGCGCTGGAGTCCGCGCTGGCCCGGGCCAAGCGGTTCGGCGGTCCGGTCATCGTGCACTGCCTGACCGAGAAGGGCCGCGGCTACCAGCCCGCCCTCCAGGACGAGGCCGACCGCTTCCACGCCGTCGGCAAGATCCACCCGGACACCGGTCTGCCGATCGCCTCCTCCGGCGCCGACTGGACCTCGGTGTTCGGCGAGGAGATGGTCAAGCTCGGTGAAGAGCGCGAGGACATCGTCGCCATCACCGCGGCCATGCTCCAGCCGGTGGGCCTGGACCGCTTCGCCAAGCGATTCCCGGAACGGGTGTACGACGTCGGGATCGCCGAGCAGCACGGCGCCGTCTCCGCGGCCGGCCTGGCCCACGCCGGTGTGCACCCGGTCTTCGCCGTCTACGCCACCTTCCTCAACCGCGCCTTCGACCAGGTGCTGATGGACGTGGCCCTGCACAAGTGCGGGGTGACCTTCGTGCTGGACCGGGCCGGCGTCACCGGCACCGACGGCGCCTCCCACAACGGCATGTGGGACATGTCGATCCTGCAGGTCGTACCGGGGCTGCGGCTGGCCGCCCCGCGCGACGCCGACCAGGTGCGCGCGCAGCTGCGCGAGGCCGTCGCCGTCGAGGACGCGCCGACCGTGGTGCGCTTCTCCAAGGGCGCCGTGGGTCCCGCCGTACCGGCCGTGGGCCGTGTCGGCGGCATGGACGTGCTGCGCGAGCCGGGCACCGACCGCCCGGACGTGCTGCTGGTCTCCGTCGGCGCTCTCGCCCCGATGTGCCTGGAGATCGCCGGCCTGCTCGACAAGCAGGGCATCTCCACCACCGTCGTCGACCCGCGCTGGGTCAAGCCCGTCGACGAGGCGATGGCTCCGCTCGCCGAGCGGCACCAGGTCGTCGTCACCGTCGAGGACAACAGCCGCGTCGGCGGTGTCGGCTCGGCCGTCGCCCAGGCCCTCCGGGACGCGGGCGTGGACGTGCCGCTGCGCGACTTCGGCATCCCGCCGCGCTTCCTCGACCACGCCTCCCGCGCCGAGGTCATGGCCGAGATCGGGCTGACCGCGCCCGACATCGCCCGCCAGGTCACCGGACTGGTAGCCAAGCTGGACGGCCGGTTCGACCGTACGGCCGACGAGGTGGACTCCGTAGAACCCGCTCGCGACTAGGCACGTACGGGACAAGCACCCGTAGGGCCGGTTTCGCCCCCTCCCAGGTGGCGGACCCGGCCCTTTTGCGTTTACCTGCCTGTGCCGGGGCATACGCATCCCCAGCCCTCTCGATCATGTCGAGGACGACGAGCGTGTGGGAGGAAGGCCCGTGAGCAACAGCCTCTTCCGAACGAAGAAGGTCGAACAGTCCATCCTCGATACCGAGGAGCCAGAGCACGCGCTCAAGAAGTCCCTGACCGCGCTGGATCTGACCGTCTTCGGCGTCGGTGTCATCATCGGCACCGGCATCTTCGTCCTCACCGGCAAGGTGGCCAAGGAGACCGCGGGCCCCGCGGTCTCCTTGGGTTTCGTCGTGGCCGGCGTCGTCTGCGCCCTCGCCGCGCTGTGCTACGCGGAGTTCGCCTCCACGGTCCCGGTGGCCGGCTCCGCGTACACCTTCTCGTACGCCTCCCTCGGCGAACTGCCCGCCTGGATCATCGGCTGGGACCTGGTCCTGGAGTTCGCGCTCGGCACGGCGGTGGTGGCCGTCGGCTGGTCCGGCTACATGCGCTCGCTGCTGGACAACGCGGGCTGGCACCTGCCCGCCTACCTCGGCGGCCGGGACGGGGCCACCGGCTTCGGCTTCGACATCCTCGCCGCCGCGCTGGTCCTGGTGCTCACCGCGATCCTCGTCATCGGCATGAAGCTGTCCGCGCGGGTCACCGAGGTCGTCGTCGCCATCAAGGTGACGGTCGTCCTGATCGTGATCGTCGCCGGTGCCTTCTTCATCAACGGCGACAACTACAAGCCGTTCATCCCCAAGGCGGAGACCGTGCCGGCCGGCGGCAACCTCAAAGCGCCGCTCATCCAGCTGATGTTCGGCTGGGCGCCGTCCAACTTCGGTGTGATGGGCATCTTCACCGCCGCCTCCGTGGTCTTCTTCGCCTTCATCGGCTTCGACGTCGTGGCCACCGCCGCCGAGGAGACCAAGAACCCGCAGCGGGACATGCCGCGCGGCATCCTCGGCTCCCTGTTCATCTGCACGGCGCTGTACGTGGCGGTGTCCATCGTCGTCACCGGCATGCAGCACTACACCAAGCTGTCCGTCGACGCCCCGCTCGCCGACGCCTTCAAGGCCAACGGCCACCCCTGGTACGCGGGCGCGATCAGCTTCGGCGCCGTCATCGGCCTGACCACGGTCTGCATGATCCTGCTGCTCGGCCAGACCCGGGTCTTCTTCGCGATGAGCCGCGACGGCCTGCTGCCCCGCTTCTTCTCCATCGTCCACCCCCGCTTCCGGACCCCGCACCGGCCGACCATCCTGCTCGGCGTGCTCATCGCCGTGATCGCGGGTTTCACCAGCCTGAGCGAGCTGGCCGAACTGGTGAACATCGGCACCCTGTTCGCCTTCGTCGTCGTCGCGCTCGGCGTGGTCATCCTGCGTCGCACCCGCCCGGATCTGCACCGCGCCTTCCGCACCCCGTGGGTGCCGTTCATCCCGATCCTGTCCGTCGCCGCCACACTGTGGCTGATGCTCAACCTGCCCGCCGAGACCTGGCTCCGGTTCGCCATCTGGATGGTCATCGGCTCCTTTGTCTACTTCCTCTACGGCCGCTCGCACAGCCGCCTCGGCCGGCGCGAGGAGACCACCGTCGGCGAGGTCATGCACCGGCCACCGAAGGGCGACGCCGAGTAACCCGGCACGGTCCCCGCACCGGCCCCGTATGTCCCGCTTCGGCGGGAACTGCGGGGCCGGATAACGTGCAACCCATGCTTGCCGCCCCGCTCGTCCCCGCACGGACCGTGGTCACCCGGACGGCGTACTGGACGCGGCTGCTGCCCGCCCTCGCGGCTCTGGCCTGTGTCACCCGGGCCCCCTCCTTCGCCCGGCCGCTGTGGAACCCCGACGAGGGATACCTCGCCGTACAGGCGCGCCTCCTCGCCCATGGCGGGCATCTGTACGAGACGGTCGTGGACCGCAAACCCCCGCTGGTGCCCTGGCTGTACGAGGCCGCCTTCGCGGTCTGCGGCTCCGGCTCCCTCACCCCGGTCCGGGTGCTGGCGGTCCTCGCGCAGACGCTCACCGCCGTCCTGCTGGCCTCCCTGGCCCGGCGCCGCTGGGGCGACACCGCGGGCCGCACCACGGGGGTGCTGTACCTGCTGATCTCGGTCGGGCTCAACCCCGAGGACGCGCAGGCCGCCACCTTCGAGGTGTTCATACTGCCCGCCACGGCGGCCGCCCTGTGGTGCGCGGACCGCGGCCGCTGGGGTGCGGCCGGGGCCGCCGTCGCCTGTGCCTTCCTCGCCAAGCAGACCGGTGGCGCGGTGCTGCTGCCGGTGGTCTGGCTGCTGCACCGCGCGGGCACCCCGTGCGCGGGCGCGCTTCGGCTCGGAGCCGGGTTCGCCGTACCGGTTCTCGGCGCGGCCCTGGCCACGGACCCCGCCGGGTTCCTCTTCTGGACGGTCACCGGCTCCGCCGCCTACGCCTCCTTCACCGGCTCCGAACTCCACGTCCTGGGCCGTGGCGTGGCCAACACCGTGCTCCTGGCCGTGGCCTGCGCGGGCCTGATCCCGCCGGTCGTACGGTCCCTGCGCACCGCCCGCACCGGCGCGGCCGATCTGTGGCTGTGGCTGGCCTCCTCGGCCGTCGCCGTCACCCTCGGCTTCCACTTCTTCGGCCACTACTACCTGCAACTCACCCCGCCCGCGGCCCTGCTGGCCACGGCCGCGCTGCGGACCCTGCCCCGCGAACGGCTGTCGGGCGCCGTGTTCACCTCGGCCTGCTGCTGCGCCCTGTTCCTCGCCTGGGGCCTGCTCGCACCGCGCCCCGAACTCACCCACGCCCAGCGCCTCGCGGCCGCCCTCGCCCAGCGCACCGCGCCGGCCGACCGTGTCCTCGTGTGGGGCATGCACCCGGAGACGTACTGGCTGGCCCGCCGCACCCCCGCCACCCGCTACCTCACCGCGGGCCTGCTCACCAACTACAGCGGCGGCCGCGACGGCCCCCAGGTCGGCGAGAAGTACGCCGTCGAGGGCGCCTGGCCCGTGTTCCGGGCGGAGCTGGCCGAGCACGCCCCCGCCCTGGTCGTCGACGACTCCCGCGGCAAGCCGTACGCGCCCGACCGCGTCCCGAGCCTGCGCCGGCTGCTCGCGGCGCGGTACGAGGAGGTGGGGCGGGTCGACGGGGCGGTGCTCTACGCCCGGACTCCGCACGGCTGAAGGGGAGTTGGCGGGTCGCGGTCAGCATCCCCCTGTTATGCTCGGTACAGCGATTTGAACACGTTCAAATGAGGGGGATCACATGCCCGCGCCGACCACGCCCGGCCGAACCGACGACTCGCCCGCCGTCGCCCTGGGCCCCACCGCACTCGTCCTCGGGCTCATCGCGGCCACGGGCGCATGGCCCAGCCTCATGCTCGCCGTGCTCCCCTGGTCGTTCCTCGCGGGCGGCCTCGCCGTCACATTCGGCCTCATGGGCATCCACTACGCCCGCCAGGGCACCGGCCGCATGTGGACCGCCGTCACCGGAACCGTCCTCGGAGCCACGGGACTGGCCGGCTTCCTCACCCTGTTCGCGGCGTTCTAGGGCGGATCCCGGGTCGCCGTCAGCCGAGGACCGCGCGCGGCCCGGTCACCTCCGCGCCCAGCTCGGTCACCCGGCGCTGCAGTTCACGGTCGGCCGTGACCACGAGACGGGCCCGGTGGGGGTTCTCGGCGGCCAGCTCCACGATCCGGTCGTCCCCGCTGCCGGGCGCCTCCGCCACCCGTACCCCCGGCACGGACTCCACCCCACGGGCGGCGCCCTCGACGACGAGCACCAGTTCCACGGCGCCTTCATGACCCGGCAGCCCCTCGCGGGCCAGCCGGTCCCGCAGCCGCTCGGCGGCACCCCTGCGGTCCCGCCACCAGCCGTCGGGCCGCGACCCGACGACGTTCGCGCCGTCGACGATCACGAGCAGCAATCCGTCCGGGCCCGGGGAGCCGAGGGGGTCGTTCATGGAGCAAGGGTCCCATGTCACCCGTGCGGGGGCGGGCCCCGGCGTCCCGCCCCGGCCGCTTAGAGTGAACCGGTGAACGGCGACTGGCTCCTCCGTGGCCGCGACGGCCGGCTCAGTGCCTACCAGCTGTCGGGCGACGCCGTCCTGTGCCGGGCGGAGCGCGGCCCGGACGGCCCCTGGTCCGACCCCCGCACGGTGGGCGGCGACCAGAAACTCCACCCCGTCCTCGCCGTCGGCCAGGGCGCCGACGCCTACGCCCATCTGGTCTCCTGGCGGCCCACGACCAAGGGCGAGTCGGGCCTGGTGCACTCCACCCACTTCCGCCCGCGCCTCGCGGCCCTGGACTGGAACCCGATCGGCCACCCGAACAAGAAGGGCGACCGCACCGGCACCCCCGCCGTCGCCGTGGACGGGCAGGGCCGCGCCCATGTCTTCGTCCGCAACAACGGCGGCGGGGTGAGCCTGCTCGCGCAGAAGGAGAAGGGCGGCTGGGATCCCTGGCGGGACCTGAAGGGCAGTGAGGTCCAGGACGGCCTGGCGGCGGTGACGGGGGAGTCCGGCAGGGTCGAGCTGTACGCGGCCGCGCCGGGGGCCGTCCTGCACTGGCGTCAGGAGGAGCCGGGCGCCCAGCCGGTGCTCCGGGAGACCCTGGAGACGGGAGTGCGCCCCGGCACCCTGCATGCCGTGGCCACGTCCCCCGACAGCACGACCCTCTACTACACCGACGACTCGGGCGACCTGTGCGCCTGGCGCCCCGGCATCAAGCCCGTCACCCTCCTCCCCGCGGCGGGCCCCGGTCCGGTCACGGCGGTCCGCTGCGACCTCGACGGCCACGACTGCACGCTGCTGGCCCAGCGCTCGGCGAGCGGCCGGGTCGCCTTCGCCGCCTACCCGACCGAGCTGGAGTCGGCGGGCGCGTGGTGGGCGGAGTCGGGACCGCGGCTGCCGGTGGACGCGCTGGTGTCCCTGGCCGTGGACGAGGACGACCGGGTGGTGGCGGCAACGTTGTCCCCGTCGACCGGCCAACTCCTGCTGACCAGACGGAAGAACGAGCCGGGGCTGGCGCTGGAGGCGTGGCGTCAGGTGTGAGGGTCCGCCGCCCGGGCGCCGGGTGCGCACATGATCGTCACACCGCGTTCGTCGAACGTTCGACCTATGATGAGGCGCGCTCGGCCTCCCCCGTGCAACAGGTGTTCGGGAATCGGCAGGTCAACCACGCCGGGCGGCAGGGAAGGGGCGGGTCACGTCATGCGGACCGGATCCGGGCGCGGCACCGCCCGGCGCAGAGCTGCCGACCGCGTCGTCGCACACGCGCAGACGACTCAGGGGCACACGGCCGAGGCGACGGTGGCGGGCCGCTGGCTCGTGCTCGGCAAGGACGGCAGGCTGACCGCCTACGCCCGCACCCGCGCCGGCCTGCTGCGCTGGACCGAGACCCGGCCGGGCGGCCCGGACTGGACGGGCCCCGACTTCTTCCCCGTGCCGGACCTGACCCATCTGTCGGTGGCCCAGGGCGCCGACAGCTACGTCCACTTCGTCGGCCGGCGCGAGGTCCCCAAGGGCGACGGCCCGCCCGCCGTCGACATCGTGCACGCCCTCCAGTACCAGACCGGCCGCCCCGTGACCGAGTGGCGGTCGCTGGGCAATCCGCACAAGGACCGGGAGCGGGCCGTCCGCTTCGGCGTCCCGGTGGCCGCGGTCAGCGCCTCGGGACGCGTGCACGTCTTCGCGCGCAACGCCGGCCGCGGGCTGATGCTGCGCCGTGAGGGCCCCACCGGCAAGTGGGAGCCGTGGCAGGACCTCAAGGGCAGCAAGGTGCACGACGGACTGGCCGCGGTCGCCCACGCCTCGGGACGCATCGAGGTGCTGGCGGGCGGCGAGCAGGACGTCATGTGGTGGCGGCAGGCGGAGGCCGACGGCGACTTCCGGCAGGAGCCCAACATCCCGCTCCGGGTGGCTCCGGGCACGGCGTCGGCGCTGGAGACGGCACCGGACCGGGCGTCGTACTACTGGGCCGACCCGGACAGCGGCGGGCTCGTCGCGCATCGGCCCGGCGGCTGGGTGATCCCGCTCGGCGGCGCACCGGCCGGGGACCCCGTCGCGCTGCTGCGTGCGGTGCTCGACGGGTACGACTGCACGGTGCTGGCCCACCGGGACATGGACGGGCAGGTCGTGCTCGCCGCGTGCGGCGTGGAGAACGAGCAGGCCGGCCTGTGGTGGTCGCCGACCGGCGAGCACTGCATCGGCGCCCCGGCGCTCGCCCTGGACGCGTACGGCCGGATCGTGCTCGCCGTGATCGCGCCGGACGGGGCGCTGCACATCGCCCGCCAGGCCGGCGGCCCCGGCCTGGCGCTGTCCCCGTCGGTCCGCGTCTGACGCGCCCGCGCCCCGGGGCGGGAGCCCTAACCTCCCGTCGCGGGTGACTTCTTCGCCGACTCGGGAATCTCCTGGTCCTTGCGCAGCGCCTGCCACAGTCGGCCGGCCTGCGGCTGGGCGGCCACGACGCGGTTCGGGTCCTGGGTGTCGTACCGCACCGGCAGCATGATCGTCTCCATGGTGGACGGGTCGACGCCGTTCATGCTGCGCCCGAAGTCGGCGAGCTTGGTGAGGGAGGCGAGGCCCGAGTCGGTGGTGAGCGACTCGGTGAGCTTGTCGGCGATCCGGAAGGCCTTGGTGGGGCTGCCCAGCAGGTCCTGCTTCTTGATCTCGCTCAGCAGGGCGATCAGGAACTGCTGCTGGAGGCCTATGCGTCCGAGGTCGCTGCCGTCGCCGATGCCGTGCCGGGTACGGACGAACTGCAGGGACTGCGTGCCGTCGAGCCGGTGGGTGCCCGCGCTCAGGTCCAGTCCGCTGGACTTGTCGTGGATGTCCTGGTCGACGGTGACGGTGACCCCGCCGATCGCGTCCACGAGCCCCTTGAAGCCCGCGAAGTCGATCTCCACGAAGTGGTCCATCCGCACCCCGGACATCTGCTCGACGGTCTTGACCACACAGGCCGGACCGGCGAGCGAGTAGACCGAGTTGAACATCACACGCTTCGCGGACGGCAGCGCGGAGCCGTCCTTCCCGGTGCACTCGGGCCGGGTCACCAGGGTGTCGCGCGGGATGCTCACGGCAACCGCCTTCTTACGGCCCTCCGGTATGTGGATCACCAGCGCGGTGTCCGAGCGTGCCCCGGAGACATTGCCCGTGCCCAGCGAGGCGTTGGCGCCGGACCGTGAGTCGGAGCCGAGGACCAGGAGGTTCTGCCCCGAGGTGGGCAGCTTCTGCGGCCGGTCGTCGCCGATCGCCTTCTCCAGGTCGACGCCCTTGATGTTGCCGTTGAGGTCGCTGTAGAGCCAGTAGCCGACCCCGCCCGCGGCCAGCACGAGCAGGACGAGACTCAGCGCTATCCAGCGCCACACGCGCCGGCGCCGCCGTGGCGGTTTGGCCCGGCGGCCCGCCGGCGCCCGCCGTGATCTCCGGGGGCCCGTATCCGTCAGGGCGTCCGTCATTGCCTCGGTTCCTCTCTCGTGCCGGCTCGATGCCGCGGTACTCAGCAGCTCAGGGCACGAGTGGGGGGTTGGACCGGGCCCGTCTGCGGTGGTGGACAGACATCCACCGGTCATCAGACGTTCAACGTGGCGTAAGGGTTGTATGTGTTTTCTGTCATTTCCGGATCAAGTTGACAGGCATGTAAGCGCTTGATGAGATGTGCCGGTCCTGTGAAGGTTAAATTTTCGGTATGAACCGCTACGGCCTCGTGCCGTCGCGTCGACGTGGTCGCGAATCGAGCCGGGGGGCACGAGGGCGAGCGACCACCGGTACTCGCCCTTGGCCTGGTCCGGGTGAGGAGAGGGAGGGGTGGCTGTGCTGGTGCGTGCGTCGGCCCGTGGGGGGCGAGCGGCGTGACGACCGTCTCCGATCATGCTCTCCGGCAGGGGGCCGGCCCGGTGGGCCGTACCCCGCGAGGAGCAGCCGCACCGCAGCGTCCCGCCGAGGCCGGGCCCACCACGGTCACCGCGGAGCACGGCGACGTCTATGTCGAGCCGGGACTGACACCGCTTTCCGCCCGCGAGGCCAACCGCTCCGCGCTCACCGCCCTGCTCGACTCGGCCGGCGTCCCGCACTTCGCCGTACGCGGCACCTCCGACCACGGCACGGTCGTCGCCGTCGCCGAGGAGGACCGGGACCGGGTGCTCGGCGTGGTGTTCCGCGGACTCGGCCAGTACCCGGGCCACCTCAGCGTGATCGACCCGGACGCGCCCCGGCCGGCCAAGCCCGTCTCCTCCCGCGATCCCCGGGCCTGGCGTGACGTCACCGGCGCGCGCGTCCTGCAGATCAGCTGGTCCCGCACCGACCCGGGCCGGCATCTGCTGCTCGGGCACGAGTACGGCTGCGCCATCGAGTTCTGGCAGCGGCAGGGCACGTACCTCCTCGCGCCCCGCGCCAACCGCGCCACCTGGGCCGTCGCCGCCGACGGCGGGAACGTCCTGGGCTCCGCCCGGCTGTTCAGCCGGTTCGTCTCCGACTGGACCCCGCGCCACCTCGCGCCCGCGCTTCCCACGCGCCCCGAGTTCCTGGTGAACTGCGCGGACGACATCGCCTTCCCCGTCGACGCCGTCTACACCTGGGTCGACGGCAACGAGCCCGCCTGGCAGCAGCGCAAGGCGCAGGCGAAGGGCGAGGCCTACCACGCGGAGTCCGCCAGCGACGCCCGCTTCATCAGCCGCGACGAACTGCGCTACTCGGTGCGCTCCCTGCACCTGTTCGCGCCGTGGATCCGCAACATCTACATCGTCACCGACGACCAGGTCCCGGCCTGGCTGCGCGAGGGCGTGCCCGGGCTGCGCATCGCCACGCACCGGGAGATCTTCCGCGACCGGTCGGTGCTGCCCGTGTTCAACTCGCACGCGATCGAGTCGCAGCTGCACCACATCGAGGGCCTGGCCGAGCACTTCCTGTACTTCAACGACGACATGTTCATGGGCCGGCCGGTGGCCCCGCACGCCTTTTTCACGCCGAACGGCACGGCCCGCTACTTCCCCTCGCGCAACCGCATCCCGCAGGGCCCGGTCGTGGAGACCGACACCCCCGTCGACGCGGCGTGCAAGAACAACCGCGCCCTACTGAAGGAACGTTTCGGCAAGGTCATCACCCAGCCGATGGAGCACATCCCGTACGCGCTGCGGCGCTCGGCGATGGAGGAGGCCGAGCAGGACTTCCCCGAGGCCTGGGCGCGCACCGCGGGCAGCAGGTTCCGGGCGATGACCGACCTGTCGCCGACCTCGTCCTTCGCGCTCTACTACGCGGCGCTGACCGGCCGGGCCCAACCGGGCTCGATGCCCTTCACCTACCTCCAGCTGGCCGTGCCGGACCTGGCGGACCGGCTGCAACGGCTGCTCGACGGCCGCGACCAGGACTCCTTCTGTCTCAACGACGCCTTCTCGACACCCGAGGACATCGAGGCACAACAGGAGCTGCTGGACGGCTTCCTCGATTCCTACTTCCCGACGCCCAGCCCCCACGAGCGATGAAACGGAGTTCATGACGTGTCGGACCCGACGTCCATGAGCTCCGCGGTCAACGTCTACAAACGCCTCGTCCCCCAGCCGGTGCGCACCGCCGCCGCCACCACGGTGCCCGTGGGTGTGCGGCGCAAGGTCAAGCGGCAGCTCGCCCGCACCCTGAGCCGCCGCGAGGCACGGCTGCACCGCAGGGCCCTGCGCCGGGTGCGCAGGACGGAGTTCGGTCACTCCGAGCGCCGTACCCAGGCACCCGACGGCCGGGTCGGCCATGTGCACACCGGCCTCACCGCCGACCGGGCCCGCCGGCTCGACCACGACCTGGTCACCCAGGCCCTGGACGCCGCCGACATCCCCTGGTTCGCGGTCCCGGCGCTCGACGACCGCCGGATCAGCCTGGCCGTCGACCAGCAGGACAAGGGCGCGGTCCGCCGCGTGCTGCGCGCGCTGCTGGAGGAGCACACCGGCTATGTCGTCTCCGTCTCGCCCTCCCAGAACGACACCCGGGACGTCCCAGGCAGCCATGTGAAGGCGTGGAAGCACTACGGCAAGGCCAAGGTGATCCGCCTGACCTGGCTGCGCACCGAGCCCACCGGGAACCTCTGGGTGGGCGAGGACCAGGGCGTCGAGATCGAGTTCTGGACCGCCAACACCGACCTGCCCGCCGAGCGGCTGATCGGCCCGCGCCCCAACCGGGTCCAGCGCGCCGTGCCCAGCGACGCCCCCGGCGTCGAGATCGGCCTCGACCGGCTGTCCGGCTACTGCGACATCGACGGCGACCTGGAGCCGACGATCACGCTGGAGAACTTCGACGTCCCGCGCCTGGAGGAGATCACCTTCCCCGTCGACGCGGTCCTGCTGTGGCAGCACCCCACCCCGTGGGGCGAGGAGCTGCTGCGCGCCGCCCTGCGCTCCCTGCACCAGTACGCCCCCTGGGCCGACGTCGTCCACCTGGTCGCCGAGGCGGAGCCACCGGCCTGGCTGCGGGCCGACGACCGGCTCACCGTGGTCCGCGCCCGGCCGGGCTCGGAGTGGCATCTGCACCAACTGCCCGATCTCGCGGAGCACTTCCTGCTGCTGCGCCCCGGAGCCCTGCTCGGCCGGCCGGTCCGCCCCTTCGACTACTTCACCCCGAACGGTTCGACCCGCCCGCGGCGCGGCCCCTGGAACGCCCAGGAGTCCTTCGCCCACTGGACCCGTACCGCGTACGCGGCCACCGGCCGGGTCACCGCTCACGGCTACGCGCACGGCCCGCAGCCGCACCGCGCCGAGACGCTGGCCCGGCTCATGGGCTCCGGCGCCGCGCCGCTGCCCCTCGACGACGGACAGCGGCTGCCCGCCGTACCCGGCACGCACCCCCTGGACGGCGTGGTCCACCACTTCGGGCACACCGCCGGACTGGCCGACCCCTCCGGCGAGGCGTCGGTGGCGCTGCACGCGGCGCTCCCCGACATCGGCACCCACCTGGAACGCCTCCTGGTCCGCCGCGACACCCAGCAGATCCAGCTCTTCGGCCTCGGCACCGAGGAGGCACGCGTCCGCGGCGGCACCCAGGCCGTCGTGCGCTTCCTGCACCGTTACTTCCCGGTCCCCAGCGTCTTCGAGCGGGACCGGACCACCGACCAGCACGACGAGGCGGGCGACCAGCCGTGAGCATGGGCAACGCCGAGGCATCCGCCGCGGTCGGGGCGTACCGCACCCTGGTTCCCGCGGGCCTCAGACGCCGTATCGCACGCCGGGTACCGATGGGCCTGCGCATGGTGCTCAAGCAGCTGCTGCGCCGGCTGCACACCGTCAACCTGGGGGCCCGGCTGCTGCGCGGCGCGCGGGCCCGCCGCCGCTGGCCGCACCTGTTCGGCGCGGGCGAGCGGCTCGCCGTCCTCGCGGGGCACGGCGCCCGGATCGCCCTGGTCCGGCCGACCGTGTCGCCGCTGGGCCTGCGCGAGGCCAACCTCGAACTCGTCGTCACCGCCCTGGAGGAGGCCGGCGTCGACTACTTCGCCGTCCGCGGCACCTCCGACTTCCGCTCCTGCCTCGCCGTCGCCGAGGCCGACCGCGACCGGGTCGGCCAGGTGCTGGGGCGCTGCGCCGAACGCAGCCCCGTCTACCTGCGCGCCTGTCGCGGCGAGGCCGCGCAGGGCCACACCGCGCTGGCCGGCTCGCGCGGCGGCCGGCAACTGGCCCGCCGGGCCGCCGTCCTGCGGGTCGGCATGGTGTGGAGCGACCCGGCGGGCTCCCTGGTCCTCGGCCTGGAGCACGGCTGCGACATCGAGTTCTGGCGGCCCGAGGACGGCCGCCTGCTCGCCCCGCGGCCCAACCGCGTCACCGAGGACGTCGCCCTCGACGAGCCCCGTGTCACCGTCCCCGTCAGCCGGCTCACCGGCTTCGCCGCCCTGCACACCCGGCGCACCCGCTCGGTGCGCACCATCCGGCCCTGCGCCGACCCCCTGCCCGAGGACGTGCGCTTCCCCGTGGACGTCGTCTACACCTGGGTCGACGGCAGCGACCCCGACTGGCAGCGGCGGCGCGGCGCCTACGGCGCGGGCGGCTACCACACCGAGTCCGCGAACGCGGCCCGCTACATCAGCCGCGACGAACTGCGCTACTCGCTGCGCGCGCTGGAGCAGAACGCCCCCTGGGTGCGGCACGTCTACCTGGTGACGGACCGCCAGCGCCCGGCCTGGCTCCACGACGCCCACCCGCGCCTCACGGTCGTCGACCACGCGGAGATCTTCGAGGACCCGTCCGCGCTGCCCACCTTCAACTCGCACGCCATCGAGAGCCGCCTGCACCACATCAAGGGCCTGTCCGAGCACTTCCTCTACTTCAACGACGACATGTTCCTGGGCAGCCCCGTCACCCCGCAGGACTTCTTCCTGTCCAACGGCATGACCCGCACCTTCTTCTCGCCGTCCCAGGTGCCCCGCTGGGACCTCAGCCCCGTGGACCGCCCGGTCGACGCGGCCGGCAAGAACAACCGGCGCCTGCTGCTGGAGCACTTCGGCACCGCCATCGTGCAGAAGCTGCGGCACGCCCCCTACGCGCTGCGGCGCAGCGTGCTGCACGAGATCGAGCGCGAGTTCGCCGAGGAGCACTGGAACACCTCGCACAGCCGCTTCCGCAGCGCCACCGACATCTCCATCCCGTCCTCGCTCTACCACTACTACGCCTACTTCACCGGTCGTGCCGTGCCCTCGAACATCACCTTCGCCTACCTCGACCTCGCCAAGCCGGAGATCCAGCGCCGGCTCGGCATCCTGCTCGCCCGCCGTGACCGGCAGGCGTTCTGCATCAACGACACCCTCTCCGACGGTCACGACATCGACCGCCAGACACGGATGCTCGACACGTTCCTGCGCGCCTACTACCCGGTGCCGAGTCCCTTCGAGCGCAGGGAGGGCGAGGTCCGGTGAAGATCTCCTTCCTGATCAACAACATCTACGGCATCGGCGGGACCAACCGCACCGTCATCAACCTCGCCGAGGCGCTCGCCGTCCGGCACGAGGTGGAGATCGTGTCGGTCTTCCGGCGCGCCACCGCCACCAAGTTCGAGATCTCCCCGCGCGTCACCGTCCGCGCCCTCGTCGACCTGCGCCCGGGCTCCGCCGACCGCGGCGCCGCCGGCAGCGCCGAACCCAGCGAGGTCGTACCGCGCCAGGAGGAGTTCTACGCGCAGTACAGCAAGTTCACCGACGGGCGCATCATCCGCGAACTGCAGAAGACGTCCGCCGACGTGGTGATCGGCACCCGGCCCAGCCTCAACCTCTTCGTCGCCGCCCACACCCGCGACGGCGCCCTGCGCGTCGCCCAGGAGCACATGACCCACCTGGCCATCCCGCCGGCGGTGCGCGCGGAGATGGCCCGGGTCTACCCGCGGCTGGACGGGATCACCACGGTCACCGACGCCGACGCCCACTCCTTCATGGAGAACACACCGATCCCCGGCATCCCCGTGGTCGGCATCCCCAACAGCGTGCCCGAGCCGTCCGTCGAGCCCTCGGACTGCTCGCGCAAGGTCGTCGTCAGCGCGGGCCGCATGCACCCGATCAAGCGCTACGACCTGCTGATCCGCGCCTTCGCCGAGCTGGCCGAGGAGTTCCCCGACTGGCAGCTGCGGATCTACGGCGACGGCGGCGAGGCCGGCAGGCTGCGCGGCCTGGTCACCGAACTGGGCCTGACCGGGCGGGTGTTGTTCATGGGCGGCTTCTCGCCGATCGAGTCCGAGTGGGCCAAGGGCTCCATCGCGGCCGTCACCTCCAGCGCGGAGTCCTTCGGCATGACGCTGGTCGAGGCGATGCGCTGCGGACTGCCCGTGGTCTCCACCGACTGCCCCGTCGGCCCCCGCGAGATCCTGGCCGACGGCGAGGACGGCTTCCTCGTGCCCAACGGCGAGGTCGAGGGCATCGCCTGGGGCCTGCGCCGCCTCATGGCCGACGAGCCGCTGCGCCGCACCATGGGCGCCGCCGCGCTGCGCAACGCCGCCCGCTTCGACCCGTCGGCCGTGGCCGACCGCTACCTGGAGCTGTTCGAGGACGCCGCCCGCCGCCGCGCCGCCGCCGAGCGCGGCTACCGCGCCCCCGCCGGGCCCCGCAAGGCCGCGACCGAGCAGCTCACCGTGCCCCCGGCCACCCTCGGCGCGGCCACCGTGGACGTCACCGCCGACGACGCCGGCTATCTGCGCTTCGCCGCCGACGGGCCCGGCGAGGGCCGCCGCCGCTGGCAGTTCGTGCTGCGCCACAAGCCCACCGACGGCGACCGCCGCCCCGACCTCCCGCTGCGCACCTCCCGCACGGACCTTGACAACGGTGGCACCCGCTACACCGCCGTCCTCACCCCGTCGGCCCTCGACGACCTCGGTGACGGACGCTGGCAGGTGACCATGGCGTCCGCCAAGGCGTCGCCCGTCCACATGAAGGCCGGCGTCCGCGACACCCGCGCCCTCATCGACGCCCGCGCCCGCCTCGTCGCCCGCCCCCCGACCGGCCCGGTCGGCTGGAACCTGCCCTACGCCCAGCCCAACGGCCGGCTGATGCTGCGCACGGTGCTGCGCGAGGAACACGCCGAGTGCACCGGCGTGGAGGTGGCGGACGGCGCCATCACCGTGCGGGGCGTGCTGTGCGGCGGACGGCGGATCGAGCCGGGCGCCCTGTTCATCGTCAGCCGCCGCGGCCGGCACGGGGGCAGCTTCTCCGTGCCCGTCGAGGTCCTGGGCCGTCAGTCGTTCCGGGCGGCGGCGCCGCTGCGCCGGGTCGTCGACCACCGCCTGGAACGCTGGGAGGACTGGGACTGGTGGCTGCAGCCCGACCCGTTCGACCGCCGCAAGGTGCGCGTCTGCCACCTGCTGGAGGACTTCCCCGACGTCAAGGGCGCGTACGTCTACCCGTCCGTCCCGCTGGTCGGCGAGGAGGCCTCCGCGCATGTCGTGGTCCACCCGGCCCGCCCGGTGTGGGTACGGCCGTACTGTTCGGCGTCGGGTGCCATGGCGATGAACGTGGTGGACCGATGAGCCCGACCGCCCCGAGAACCCTGGTGAACGCGACGCCCGAGGAGGCCCGATGACCACGACCACCCGCTCGATCCTCCACATCGTCGCCCACCAGGACGACGACCTGTACTTCATGAACCCCGACCTGGTGCGCTCCCTGCAGGACGGCGACCGGATCACCACCGTGATCCTCACCGCGGGGGAGGGCGACGGCATCAACGTCGACACCGACGAACCCCAGCGCCGCGCCGTGCCGCCGGACTTCGCCCGGTACAGCACCGAGCGCGGCTGCGGGCTGCGCTCCGCCTACGCCCGGATGGCCACCGGCGACCGCGACCACCCCTGGCGGCGCGAACCCGTCGACCTCGTGCCCGGGTTCGCCGCGGAGCGGTTCACGCTCGTCGACCACGACTCCGTCTGCCTCTACTTCCTGCAGCTGCACCAGGGCGCCCCCACCGAGCGCGGCACCCGCACCCGGCTCCACGAACTGTGGGAGGGCGCCCTGCGCACCCAGCCCACGCTGCCGGTGCACGGCTGCACGGTCGGAGAGGTCCAGCACATCACCCGCGAGCAGGTGATCGCCGCCCTGACCGCGCTCATGGGCCACACCCGCCCCAGCACGGTGCGCACCATGGACCCCGACCCCGAACACGACGGCGGCCGCAGCGAGTTCGTCTGCTCCGACCACGTCGACCACACCACTGCCGCGCAGTTCGCGCTCGCCGCCCTCACCCGGCACCGGGAGGCGGGCCACACCCCGGTCGTCGAGCACTACCGCGCCTACGCCAACCGCTTCTGGGGCTACAACCTCGACTCGGCCGCCGTCACGGAGAAGGGCGAGTACCTGGGCACGTACGGCGGCCTGGACGCCCCCACGGTCTGCCCGCACGGCACCTGCCAGACCTGCGGCGACCGGCAGCTGGGGCCGAACCCGTACCGCAGCACGCACATGCGGAGCGCCGCCTACCGCTACTCCCCGTCGACCGACTGGCTGCGGCTGGGGCCGGGCGGGCGGCTCAACGCCTTCGGGGTGCTGGCCGGCCGGCTCGCCTTCTGGACGGAGACCGGTCCGGCGAGCGGCGAGTGGAAGGGGCCCTTCGTCCTCGGTGACGGCTGGATCGCGCCCACGCTCGCCGTCACCGGCCTGCCGGGCGGCCCGGCCGAACTCGTGGCCCTGCGCCGCCAGAACGTCGTCGGCAGCGGGGTGACCGTGGACGTCGTGCACACGGTCCAGGACCCCGGCGGCAACGGCTTCAGCGGCTGGCAGACCCTGGAGAACCCCGACTGGGCGCACGGCGACGGCCGCCGTCAGCGCGAGGTGGGCGTTCCCTCGGCGGCGGTCGACGCGGCCGGTCGGCTGTACGTCTTCGTCCGCACCTTCGACCAGGGCATCGCCGTGCGCCGCCGGGACACCGACGGCACCTGGTCCCCCTGGGAGGCGATCGGCGGCAGCTTCGTCCAGGACGCCGGCACCGCGCTGGTCACCGAGCGGGGCACCGTGGAGCTGTACGTGCCGGGCAAGAACACCGTGTGGCGCTGGCACCAGGCCGAACCCGGCGGTCCCTTCCTGCTCGACGAGACCCTGCAGACGGGCCGGCCGGCGACCGGCGGGATCACCGCCGTCGACTCGGGCGGCGGCCGTACCTGCCTCTACTTCCGGGAGGCCGGCACCCAGCAGGTCATGGCCTACCGCCAGCACGCCGACGGCCGCTGGCCCGGCTCCGGCGCGGGACTCGGCGGCCACGGGGGCACGGGCGCCGTCGCCGCGCTGTGGGCCCCCGAACGCGGCGCCCGCGAGGCCTTCCTGGCCCATCGCGGCAGCCGCGGCCGGCTCGTCGTCTCCCTGCCCGACCGCGACAAGAACGTCTCCGGCACGCACTGGCACGAGTCGGGCGAGATGGTCGCCCACGCCCCGGCCCTGGCGTACGACGCCGCGGGCGCCCTGGTCGTGGCCGTCATCGGCACCGACGGACAGCTGCACGTCCGCCGCCAGTTGTCCCCGACGGTGGGCAGCCCGCTGGGGCCCTGGCTCGCCTGAACGCCACCTCTCGCACATGACAGAGGGCCTCCGCCCGGAAGCGGAGGCCCTCTTCACATGTGCTTCGGTGTTACGCCGGAACCGACGCCACGCCCGGAGCCAGGAACTTCTTGCCGTTCACGCGCTCCGAGACACCCTCGCGGTCCAGGTACGGCGTGATGCCGCCCAGGTGGAAGGGCCAGCCGGCGCCCGTGATGAGGCAGAGGTCGATGTCCTGGGCCTCGGCGACGACGCCCTCGTCGAGCATGAGCCCGATCTCCTGCGCCACCGCGTCGAGCACGCGGTCGCGCACCTGCTCCTCGGTCAGGACGGAGTCGCCCTGCTGCAGCAGCGCCGCGACCTCCGGGTCCAGCTCCGGCTTGCCGCTGTCGTAGACGTAGAAGCCGCGCTTGCCCGCCTTGACGACGGCCGCGAGGTTCGGGGAGACCGTGAAGCGGTCCGGGAAGGCCCGGTTGAGGGTCTCCGAGACGTGCAGACCGATCGCGGGGCCGACCAGCTCCAGCAGCACCAGCGGGGACATCGGCAGACCGAGCGGCTCGACGGCCTTCTCGGCGACCTCGACCGGGGTGCCCTCGTCGATGACGTTCTGGATCTCGCCCATGAAGCGGGTGAGGATGCGGTTCACGACGAACGCCGGGGCGTCCTTGGTGAGGACCGCGGTCTTCTTCAGCTTCTTGGCGACGGCGAACGCCGTGGCCAGCGAGGCGTCGTCCGTCTTCTCGCCGCGGACGATCTCCAGCAGCGGCAGGACCGCGACCGGGTTGAAGAAGTGGAAGCCGACGACCCGCTCGGGGTGCTGCAGCTTCGACGCCATCTCCGACACGGACAGCGAGGAGGTGTTGGTGGCGAGGATCGCGTGCGCCGGGGCGACCGCCTCGACCTCGGCGAACACCTGCTGCTTGACGCCGATCTCCTCGAAGACCGCCTCGATGATGAAGTCGGCGTCCGAGAAGCCCTCGGCCTTGTCCAGGACACCGGTCACCAGCGCCTTGAGGCGGTTGGCCTTGTCCTGGTTGATCCGGCCCTTGCCGAGCAGCTTCTCGATCTCGGCGTGGACGTAGCCCACACCCTTGTCGACACGCTCCTGGTCGATGTCGGTCAGGACGACCGGCACCTCCAGGCGGCGCAGGAAGAGCAGCGCGAGCTGGCTGGCCATCAGACCGGCGCCGACGACGCCGACCTTGGTGACCGGGCGGGCCAGGTTCTTGTCCGGGGCGCCCGCGGGACGCTTGCCGCGCTTCTGCACCAGGTTGAACGCGTAGATACCGGCGCGCAGTTCACCGCCCATGATCAGGTCGGCGAGGGCGACGTCCTCGGCGTCGTAACCCTGCTGCAGGTCGCCGTTCTTGGCGGCCGCGACGATGTCCAGGGCGCGGTAGGCGGCCGGAGCGGCCCCGTGCACCTTGGAGTCCGCGATGAAGCAGCCCTTGGCGACGGCCTGGTCCCAGGCCTCACCGCGGTCGATCACCGGACGCTCGACCTCGATGTCGCCCTTGAGGACGTTCGCGGTCCAGATCAGCGACTGCTCCAGGAAGTCGGCGCCCTCGAAGATCGCGTCCGCGATGCCGAGGTCGAAGACCTGCTGGCCCTTGAGCTGCTTGTTCTGGTTGAGGCTGTTCTCGATGATCACCGAGACGGCCTTGTCGGCGCCGATCAGGTTCGGCAGCAGCGTGCAGCCGCCCCAGCCCGGGACCAGGCCCAGGAAGACCTCGGGCAGGGAGAACGCCGGGATGGCCTTCGAGACGGTCCGGTACGTGCAGTGCAGACCGACCTCGACGCCACCGCCCATGGCGGCGCCGTTGTAGTAGGCGAAGGTCGGCACGGCCAGGCCCGCGAGGCGCTTGAACACCTCGTGGCCGCCCTTGCCGATGGCCAGCGCGTCCTCGTGCCTCTTCAGCAGCTCGACGCCCTTGAGGTCGGCGCCGACCGCGAAGATGAACGGCTTGCCGGTGACACCGACACCGACGATCGTGCCCTCGGCCGCCTCCTTCTCGACCTGGTCGACGGCGGTGTTGAGGTTCGCCAGCGAGGCCGGGCCGAAGGTGGTCGGCTTGGTGTGGTCCAGGCCGTTGTCCAGCGTGATGAGCGCGAAGCGCCCGGCGCCGAACGGGAGGTCGAGGTGGCGTACGTGCGCCGACGTCACGACCTCGTCGGGGAACAGCTCGGCGGCGCCCTTCAGGAGTTCGGTGGTGCTCACTTGTCGCCTCCGGCGTCCTTGTGGTGCGGGTTCTCCCAGATGACCGTGGCGCCCATGCCGAAGCCGACGCACATGGTCGTGAGGCCGTAGCGGACCTCCGGCTGCTCCTCGAACTGGCGGGCCAGCTGCGTCATCAGACGGACGCCGGAGGAGGCCAGCGGGTGGCCGTACGCGATGGCGCCGCCGTACTGGTTGACGCGCGCGTCGTCGTCGGCGATGCCGTAGTGCTCCAGGAAGGCGAGCACCTGGACGGCGAAGGCCTCGTTGATCTCGAAGAGGTTGATGTCCTCGATGGAGAGACCGGCCTGCGCCAGGGCCTTCTCGGTGGCCGGGATCGGGCCGTAGCCCATGACCTCCGGCTCCACGCCCGCGAAGGCGTAGGAGACCAGGCGCATCTTGACCGGCAGGCCGTTCTCGCGGGCGAAGTCCTCGCTCGCGATGATCGACGCGGTGGCGCCGTCGTTCAGACCGGCCGCGTTGCCCGCGGTGACCCGGCCGTGGACGCGGAACGGCGTCTTCAGACCCGACAGGTTCTCCAGGGTGGTGCCCGGACGCATCGGCTCGTCGGCCGTGACCAGGCCCCAGCCCGTCTCGCCGGCCTCCGGGTTGGTGCGGCGCACCGAGATCGGCACCAGGTCCTGCTGGATCTTGCCGTCGGCGTACGCCTTGGCGGCCTTCTCCTGCGAGCGCACGGCGTACTCGTCGGCGCGCTGCTTGGTGATCGTCGGGTAGCGGTCGTGCAGGTTCTCCGCGGTCATGCCCATGAACAGGGCGGACTCGTCGACCAGCTTCTCGCTGACGAAGCGCGGGTTCGGGTCCACGCCCTCGCCCATCGGGTGGCGGCCCATGTGCTCCACACCACCGGCGATGACGGCATCGTAGGCGCCGAACGCGATCGAACCGGCGGTGGTCGTCACGGCGGTCAGGGCGCCGGCGCACATGCGGTCGATGGAGTAGCCGGGAACCGACTGCGGCAGACCGGCGAGGATGCCGGCCGTACGACCGAGGGTCAGGCCCTGGTCACCGATCTGCGTGGTCGCGGCGATGGCGACCTCGTCGATCTTCTTCGGGTCCAGGCCGGGGTTGCGGCGCAGCAGCTCCCGGATCGCCTTCACGACGAGGTCGTCGGCGCGGGTCTCGTGGTAGATGCCCTTCGGGCCCGCCTTGCCGAACGGGGTGCGGACGCCGTCTACGAAGACGACATCCCTGACGGTACGAGGCACGATGGCTCTCCTCCAGGGTGCGGGATGGCACTGCTGCGATGCGCTGAGCGCGCGCTCAGGACCCATGCTACTTATGAGTAACGTAGCTGCCCAGTCCTGCAGGGGGGAGCGGTGAACGTCACATCTTCGGGGGAGCCGTCGAACCTCTCGGGGTCAGTACCGGAGTCGGTACCGGATGCGAACCCGGGCCTTCCCCCGTGATCACCCCGAACAGCGTGTGCGCCGCATCCGCCCCGAACCCATGCACGTCATGACTCATCGCCGACAGCGTCGGATGCGTCAGCCGGCACAGCTGCGAGTCGTCCCACGCCAGCAGCGAGACGTCCCCCGGCACGCTCAGCCCCATCTCCGCGGCCACCGAGAGCCCGGCCACCGCCATGATGTCGTTGTCGTACACGATCGCCGTCGGCCGGTCCGCCGGCGCGGCGGTCAGCAGGGAACGCGTGGCCCTCGCGCCCGCCTCGCCGGAGTAGTCGGTGGTGACCTGCCAGGCCCCGGCCAGCTCCAGGACCTGGGCCGCCTCGTCGAACGCGGCCGTACGGATCCCGGTGTGGCCGAGGGCCGCCGCCCCGCCGACCCGGGCGATCCGCCGGTGCCCGAGCGCGGCGAGATAGCGCACGGCCTCGGTCACGGCGGTCGCGTCGTCGGTCCAGACGGAGGTGAGCCCGCCGGTCAGCGACGGATGCCCGACCGCCACCACCGGCAGGCCCAGCCGCTCGGCCGCGGCCACGCGCGGATCGTCCGCCCGGAAGTCGACCAGGATCGACCCGCCGATCTGCCGCCCCTTCCACCAGGAGTCCAGCAGCCCGGCCTCCTCCTCCGGACTGCGTACGAGCCGGAGCAGCAGCGAGCAGGATCGCTCCGTCAGGACGCTCTCCACCCCGGAGATGAACTCCATGTAGAAGGGTTCGAGACCCAGCATCTGCGCCGGCCGGCAGATCGCCAGGCCCACCACGTCGACGCGGGCCCCCGCCAGCGACCGGGCGGTCAGGCTGGGCGCCCAGCCCAGCTCCCGGGCGGCCGCGAAGATCCGGTCCCGGGTGGCCTCCGACAGTCCCGGCTTGTGGTTGAAGGCCAGCGACACGGCCCCCTTGGACACGCCCGCACGGGCGGCGACGTCCTTGATCGTGACCCGGGGGCTGGGCGTCGAGGTCATCCGGCGGGCTCCATGCAGTAGAGGGCGGAACGGGCGGCTGCCGGGTCGGGAGTCTGCCAGCCGCGCACACCGATGGTGACCCGTTCGCCGGGGAGCAGGGTGACCAGGCCGCGATCGGCCCGTGCCTCCGGCTGCAGCCGGTCGGCCTGCAGGAGCAGATCCCGTACGAGGGTGTGGGCCGTCACCGTCACCGCACCCGGTGCCACGGTCACGTCGAACTCCGGCCGGGAATAGGGGATTTCACGATCCGGCACGGGAAAGTGCACGGCCCTGAGTCCGTCCGCGTCGGCCACGAGGAACTCCTTGGCCCCGGCGGGCTCCAACTCCCGAGGCACCGCAACGATACCCACCGTCCGCGCCTCCACCCCCAGCTCAACCTCCACCTCCCCGACCACCGCACCCTCGACGGACATCCGCCGCAGCCTCACGACCCCCGTCCACGCCTTCGCCCCCTGATTGGCGGCCGCCAACACCAGCCCGGACTCCCGCGCTTGGAGGGTCAGCAACCGATCCGCGTACAGCCGTTTCAGCTCGTGATACAGCGGCTTCTCCCGCCCGTCGCCGTCGATTGCCGCCCAACTCGTCACCGGCCAGCAGTCGTTGAGCTGCCACACCACGGTTCCCGCACACACCGGCCAGTGCGACCGCCAGTGCTCGATCCCGGTGGCCAGGGCCCTCACCTGATTGACCTGCATGAGGTAGTGCCAGCGGTCGAAGTCCCCCTCGGGAAAGGCGAAATGACGCTCGAGGCCTCGCCTCAGCTTCCCGTTCCCGTCGTCGGCCTTCTGATGGTGCAGTACGCCAGGGGAGTCCGGCGCGAGCTCCTCCCGGGGCAGCGCACGCGCCAACGTGGCGAACGCGGGCGGCGCCTGCCAGCCGAACTCGGCCACGAAACGCGGCACGGTCAGCCGGTAGTCGGCGTAGTCCTCCCGGTTCCACACCTCCCAGGAGTGGTGGGTGCCGTGGGCCGGGTCGTTCGGATGCCGGTCCCAGGAGCCCGACCACGGACTGCCCGCCGTGTACGGCCGCGTTGGGTCCAACTCGGCCACTACTCGCGGCAGTACACCCAGGTAGTACCCCTCGCCCCAGGAGTTCCCCGCCAGCCGCCGCTCCCAGTCCCAGTCCCGGAAGCCCCACAGGTTCTCGTTGTTGCCGTTCCACAGCACCAGCGACGGGTGCGGCATCAGCCGTACGACGTTCTCCCGGGCCTCCGCCTCCACCTCGCCGCGCAGCGGCTGCTCCTCCGGGTAGGCCGCGCAGGCGAACGGGAAGTCCTGCCACACCAGCAGGCCCAGCTCGTCGCAGGCGTCGTAGAAGTCCTCGCTCTCATAGATCCCGCCGCCCCACACCCGCACCAGGTCCACGCCCGCGGCGGCCGCCTGCCCGAGGCGCCGCCGGTAGCGCTCGCGCGTGACGCGGGAGGGGAACACGTCGTCCGGGATCCAGTTCACGCCCCGCGCGAACAGCCGCTCCCCGTTCACCACCAGGGTGAACCCGGTGCCGTGCGCATCCGGCCGCCGGTCCAGCCCGACGGTCCTGAAGCCGATGCGCCGCCGCCACACGTCCAGCACCTCCTCGCCGTGCAGCAAGGTCAACTCGACGTCGTACAGCGGCTGTTCGCCGTAGCCGCGCGGCCACCACAGCCGCACGTCCGGCACCCGCAGCCGTACCGTCCCGCTCGACCCGTCCAGCGCGGCCCGCGCCACCCGGCCGCCCACCCGGGCCTCCACGCGCAGCGAGGCCTCCACCCGGGTCCGCTCACAAGGGAGTGCTGTTCTTCCCGTCCCTGATCAACGGGGTGGCGATCGGCTTCGTCTTCCTCTACTTCTTCCAGGACGGCGGCACCCTCGACACCGTGCTGCGCCTCTTCGGCGTCCACACCGACCACGCCTGGCTGGGCTCCCCGGTCTCCGCGAACATCTCCCTCGCCGGCGTCTCCGTCTGGCGCTACATGGGCCTGAACTTCGTCCTCTTCCTCGGCGCCATCCAGTCCATCCCCGGCGAGCTGTACGAGGCGGCCGAACTGGACGGAGCGAGCCGCTGGCACCAGTTCCGGTACATCATCGCGCCCGGCATCAAACCGGTGGTCACCCTCACGGTGATCCTCTCGGTCTCCGGCTCCCTGTCGGTCTTCGAGGTGCCGTACATCATGACCGGCGGTGCCACCGGCACCGAGACCTTCGTGACACAGACCGTGAAGCTGGCCTTCCAGTACAACAAGACCGGGCTCGCCTCGGCCGCCGCGGTCGTGCTGCTGCTGATCGTCCTGACGGTGACCTGGCTGCAGCGCCGGCTGGTCCCCGACGACAAGGTGGACCTCGTATGACGCGCCGTATCGCAGCCCGCGCGCTGGTGTACGCGACCCTGATCGCCGCGACGGTCGTGGTCCTGCTGCCCCTCGGGGTCGTCCTCCTGACGTCCCTCAAGTCCTCGCGGGAGATGGCGGACGACAGCGGGGCGCTCACCCTCCCCGACGACCTGCTGAACCTGCACAACTACGCGACGGCGTTCCAGGACGGCCGGATGCTCCAGGCCTTCGGGAACACGCTCTTCATCGTCGTCTTCGCCATCGGCGGCACGGTCCTGATCGGCTCGATGACGGCCTACGCCATCGACCGCTTCACCTTCCGCCTCAAGAAGCTGGTGGTGGCCCTCTTCCTGCTGGCCGCGCTGGTCCCCGGCGTGACCACCCAGGTGGCCACCTTCCAGATCGTCAACAGCTTCGGCCTCTTCGACACCCGCTGGGCGCCGATCGCGCTCTACATGGGCACGGACATCGTCTCGATCTACATCTTCCTGCAGTTCGTCCGCTCGATCCCGATCTCCCTGGACGAGGCGGCCCGCCTGGACGGCGCGAACGCGTTCACCATCTACCGGCGGATCATCTTCCCGCTCCTGAGACCGGCGATCGCCACGGTGGTGATCGTGAAGGGGATAGCCGTCTACAACGACTTCTACATCCCCTTCCTCTACATGCCCTCCCAGGATCTTGGCGTGATCTCGACGTCCCTGTTCCGCTTCCGCGGCCCGTACGGGGCGCACTGGGAGATCATCTCGGCGGGAGCGGTTCTGGTGATCCTGCCGACGCTGATCGTCTTCCTGGCCCTGCAACGCTTCATCTACAACGGTTTCATGCGAGGAGCGACCAGGTGAGTCGCTTTTAGGGGCGCGGGGAACTGCGCGAGCAACCCAAGACGACCCGCAGCCGCCGTACGCGAGGAAGCGCTACGGCGGCTAGGCACCCGCACCCTCACCCGCCAGCGCAGCAACAAGCACCGGCGCAACCTGCTCCACCTGCCAAGCCCGCGCGCCGAACCCCGCAAGCGCATCCTCCACGGCCTTCACATCGGCAGACGGCGGCTCCCAGCAGATCCTGCGCACCGTGTCCGGGGAGATCAAGTTCTCCTGAGGCATGTTGAGCTGCTCAGCCAAGGCCGACACACCCGCCCGAGCCGCGGACAACCGAGCCGCGGCAGCGGGGTCCTTGTCGGCCCAGGCCCGCGGCGGTGGCGGCCCGGCGACCGGCTGTCCCGGCTGAGGCAACTGCGACTCGGTCAAAGCCTTCGCCCGATCCACCGCCGCCTGCCACTGCTCCAGCTGCCGCCGCCCCATCCGATGCCCGAACCCGTTCAGCGCGGCCAGCGCATGCACGTTGCCGGGCAAAGAGAGCGCGGCCTCCACGATGGCCGCGTCCGAGAGAACCTTGCCCGGCGACACATCCCGTCGCTGGGCGATCCTGTCCCGCGTCTGCCACAGCTCCCTTACGACACCCAGCTGCCGACGCCGCCGCACCTTGTGCATACCGGACGTACGGCGCCAGGGATCCTTGCGGGGCTCGGCGGGCGGCGCGGACGCGATCGCGTCGAACTCCTGGCGCGCCCACTCCAGCTTGCCCTGCCGGTCCAGCTCCTTCTCCAGGGCGTCCCGCAGGTCGACGAGGAGTTCCACATCCAGGGCGGCGTAGCGCAGCCACGGCTCGGGCAGCGGGCGGGTGGACCAGTCGACGGCGGAGTGCCCCTTCTCCAGGACGAACCCGAGGACGCCCTCGACCATGGCGCCGAGACCGACCCGCGGGAACCCGGCGAGCCGGCCGGCCAGCTCGGTGTCGAAGAGGACGCTCGGCACCATGCCTATTTCACGCAGGCAGGGCAGGTCCTGGGTGGCGGCGTGCAGCACCCACTCGACGCCGGACAGCGCCTCGCCCAGACCGGACAGGTCGGGACAGGCGACGGGGTCGATCAGTGCGGTGCCGGCGCCCTCGCGGCGCAGCTGCACCAGATAGGCGCGCTGGCCGTAGCGGTAGCCGGAGGCACGCTCGGCGTCGACGGCGACGGGGCCGGAGCCGGCGGCGAAGGCGGCGATCACCTCGGCGAGGGCGTTCTCGTCGGCGATCACCGGCGGAATGCCCTCGCGGGGTTCGAGAAGTGGCGTCGGCGCCCCCGTCACAGAAGATCCGGCGTCGTCCGGAGGGGTGCCTCCGGTGGTGCGCAGGGCGCTGTCTGCTGCGGTCTCTTGGGCGTCGGTCACCTGTCAAGGGTATCTGTGTGTGGACAGCGCCCGTCGACGGAACGTTCCGTCGACGGGCACCGGAGGGTCGTAAACCAGTCAGGCCGGTGAAACTTACGGTTCACATGAGTGAACCGGGACTCCGCCGCGCGGCTCAGCGGCGGTGCGGGTCAGGGGCTCAAGGGCTTAGAGGTTCACGGGTTCAGCGGGCAGGGGATAGAGGGGTCAGGGGCAGGGGCAGGGGATAGAGGGGTCAGGGTCAGGGTCAGGGACTCAGTGGATGATCCCGGTGCGCAGGGCCACGGCGACCATGCCGGCCCGGTCGCCCGTGCCGAGCTTGCGCGCGATGCGGGCGAGGTGGCTCTTCACGGTCAGGGCGGACAGGCCCATCGAGACGCCGATGGCCTTGTTCGACTGGCCTTCCGCGACCAGGCGCAGCACCTCGACCTCGCGTCCGGACAGCTCGCGGTAGCCGCCCGGGTGGCTCGGGGCACCCGGGGGGCGGCGGTGCATCCGGGCGGCGGTGCCGAGAGGAGTGGCGCCGGGCCGGGCGGGGAGTCCGATGTTCGTCCGGGTGCCGGTGACGACGTAGCCCTTGACCCCGCCCGCCAGGGCGTTGCGGACGGCGCCGATGTCGTCGGCGGCGGAGAGCGCCAGCCCGTTGGGCCAGCCCGCGGCGCGGGTCTCGGACAGCAGGGTCAGGCCGGAGCCGTCGGGCAGGTGGACGTCGGCGACGCAGATGTCGCGGGGGTTGCCGATGCGGGGACGAGCCTCCGCGATGGACGAGGCCTCGATGACATCGCGCACACCGAGCGCCCACAGATGGCGGGTGACGGTGGAGCGGACGCGCGGGTCGGCCACGACCACCATGGCGGTCGGCTTGTTCGGGCGGTAGGCGACCAGGCTTGCGGGCTGCTCGAGGAGAACGGACACCAGGCCTCCTGGGGTGGGGGGACGGGGCCGGCTTGGGGGGAAGAAGCCGGGACGAACCGTGCTTTCAAGGTCACAGTCGTCTTCGGCAGCAAACGCGCCCGCCTTTAGAGAATGATCACGATCTAGTGAGTAACAATCCGTGCAATTCGGACACGCGATCGATCATCCGAAGATCGAGTCGGTTCGGGCCGGTGCGATTCGAGTGCGGAAAGTGGCCGTATCGACAAAGAGATGGTCAACAAGGGGTCTATGAGGAGTACCGAGGTGTGTTGCGGAGGTCTGTGCGGAGTACGCCGGTGCGACCGGGGGTCACGTCACCGGGACTGCGGGCCCCTGCGCTGCGGCAGGGACACCACCGAGGCGTCGCCCGGTCCGGCCGGGGGCAGCCCGCCGACCTGGGCCAGCAGATCGCACCAGGAGGCCAGGTGGCCGGCGGTGTCCGGCGCCCCGCCGAGGCCCTCGCGGGGCGTCCAGGAAGCACGGATCTCGATCTGCGAGGCGGCGGGGCGCTCGGCCAGACCGCCGAAGTAGTGCGAGCTGGCGCGCGTGACGGTGCCGCTCGGCTCGCCGTAGGTCAGCCCGCGCGACTGCAGCGCACCGGTCAGCCACGACCAGCACACCTCGGGCAGCAGCGGATCGGCCGCCATCTCCGGCTCCAGCTCCGCACGCACCAGCGTCACCAGCCGGAACGTGCCGTGCCAGGCGTCATGCCCGGCCGGGTCGTGCAGCAGCACCAGCCGCCCGTCGGCCAGCTCCTGCTCGCCGTCGGCCACCACGGCCTCCACCGCGTACGCGTACGGAGCCAGCCGCTGCGGGGCGGGCGTCGGCTCCACCTCGACCTGCGGCCTCAGGCGCGCGGCCCGCAGCGCGTCGACCGCCGCCCGGAACGCCGGCGGCCCCGCCGTACCCGCCCGCCCCTCCGCCTCCGCGTTCTCCTTCGCGTCGTCCATTCCGTCAGCGCCGTCCGACAGTCGTCCCTGAGCCGCAGCCATGCGGGGAAGAGTAAGGGGAACCGGGGCTTTGTGCAGGGCAACACACCCCGCACCCGCTGTTGCCGTGGCCACCTGCGTTCCGCTTCCCGGTGACATGCGAGACTTGCCCCGTGACCGCCAACGACGCCTCCACGGGCCAGCAGCCGACAGCGACGTACGACAGCGCCTTCCTCAAGGCGTGCAGGCGCGAGCCCGTGCCGCACACCCCTGTGTGGTTCATGCGTCAGGCCGGCCGCTCCCTGCCCGAGTACCGCAAGGTGCGCGAGGGCATCCCCATGCTGGAGTCCTGCATGCGGCCCGAGCTGGTCACCGAGATCACACTCCAGCCGGTGCGCCGGCACAACGTGGACGCGGCGATCTACTTCAGCGACATCGTCGTCCCGCTCAAGGCCATCGGCCTCGACCTCGACATCAAGCCCGGCATCGGCCCGGTCGTCGAGCAGCCGATCCGCACCCGCGCCGACCTCGCCCGGCTGCGCGACCTCACCCCCGAGGACGTCCCCTACGTCACCGAGGCGATCGGCCTGCTCACCCGTGAGCTGGGCTCGACCCCGCTGATCGGTTTCGCGGGCGCGCCTTTCACCCTCGCGAGCTACCTGGTCGAGGGCGGTCCGTCGCGTACGTACGAGAACGCCAAGGCGATGATGTACGGCGACCCCGAGCTGTGGGCCGACCTGCTGGACCGCCTGGCCGACATCACGGCCGCCTTCCTGAAGGTGCAGATCGAGGCGGGCGCCTCGGCCGTCCAGCTGTTCGACTCCTGGGTGGGCGCGCTGGCCCCGGCCGACTACGTGAAGTCCGTGATGCCCGCCTCGGCGAAGGTGTTCGAGGCCGTCGCCGGCTACGGCGTCCCGCGCATCCACTTCGGTGTCGGCACCGGTGAGCTGCTGAAGCTCATGGGTGAGGCCGGTGCGGACGTCGTCGGCGTCGACTGGCGCGTCCCGCTGGACGAGGCCGTGCGCCGCGTCGGCCCCGGCAAGGCGCTGCAGGGCAACCTCGACCCGACCGTCCTGTTCACCGACAAGGACACCGTCGAGGCCAGTGCCCAGCAGGTGCTGGACGCGGCCGCCGGTCTCGAGGGGCACGTCTTCAACCTTGGCCACGGCGTGCTGCCCAACACCGACCCGGACGCGCTGACCCGGCTCGTGGAGTACGTCCACACACACAGCGCCCGCTGAGCGCACCCGCTCACCACACCTGACGGGGCCGGGCCTGCCTGCCGAACAGCAGGCGGCGCGGTTCCGGCGGGGGCGGGGTGCCGGGCTTGAGCGGCCAGGCCAGCAGCATGCCCGCCACGAAGCCGACCACATGGGCCGCGTACGCCACCGTCCCGGCGCCGGAGACACCGTGCCCCGAGGAGTACACCGCCTGGAGCACGAACCAGAAGCCCAGCACCAGCCAGGCGGGCAGCCTGAGCGGCAGGAAGACCAGGAACGGGACGAGGACCCACACCCTCGCCCTCGGATACAGCACCAGATAGGCGCCCAGGACTCCGGCGATCGCCCCGGACGCGCCGATCAGCGGGTCGCCGGAGTCGGCGTTGAGCAGCGCGAAACCGTAGCCGGCCGCGTAGCCGCAGACGACGTAGAAGAGGAAGTAGCGGATGTGGCCCATCCGGTCCTCGACGTTGTTGCCGAAGATCAGCAGGAAGAGCATGTTGCCCAGCAGGTGCAGCCAGCTGCCGTGCAGGAACATCGCGGTGAACACGGACAGGGGCGGGGACTTGTCGTAGCGGGCCGGTCCCACCACACAGCCCGGACCGTGCGGGCCCACACCCACGTCGCCCGTCGGGACCACCCGCGGCAGCTGATGGTGGATCAGCTCCCGGGGGACCGCCGCGTAGTGGTCCATGAAGGCCTGCAGGTGGCACAGCTGTGCCAGGTCGCTGCCGCCGGCCACGGAGCCGGCTATGCCGGGTGTGGTGAGGAAGACGAGGACGTTGACGGCGATGAGCGCGTACGTCACGTAGGGCGTGCGGCGTACCGGGTTCACGTCATGGACGGGGATGACCACACAGGAGTAGTGCCCGCGATGCGGCGCGCGAACCGGTGAACGCGGGTGGGCGGGCTTGCGTATCTGTTCTCAACCGACGTGAGGATCAGGCGATGACGAACGCTCCGCAGGTTTCGGCGATGCATGCTCTGCCCGATGGGGAGGCCGAAGTCTCCCTGGTGGTGCGGCTTCCCTGGGAAGATGTCGCGCGGCTCGGTCAGGAAGCCGGGCGGCTGGCCGCGCAGACGGGGCGGCCGGTGACTCTGGACGAGGCGGTCAGCCATCGCCTGCGGTCCACCCGGCCGGCGGCCACACATGCGAGGCCCGCCGGGGAGCAGCCGACCGCCGTTTCTTCCAGCGCGTCCGTCGCTTCTCTGCCGCGGATCAGTGGGACGGCTTAGGAGCGTTGCGGGGTGAGGCAGGGGTGGCTCACCTTGCCCGTACTTTCGCGGTCGCCTTTCTCGCCGCCACCAGGACCGGGTCCCACACCGGTGAGAACGGCGGGGCGTAGCCCAGGTCCAGGGCCGTCATCTGTTCCACCGTCATCTGCGCGGTCAGTGCCACCGCCGCTATGTCGACGCGCTTGGCCGCGCCCTCCCTGCCGACGATCTGTACGCCGAGGAGGCGGCCGGTGCGGCGTTCGGCGAGCATCTTGACCGTCATGGGGGAGGCGCCGGGGTAGTAGCCGGCCCGGCTGGTCGACTCGATGGTGACGGTCTCGAACTGGAGGCCCACGCGGTGGGCGTCCTTCTCGCGCAGGCCGGTGCGGGCGATCTCCAGGTCGCAGACCTTGCTGACCGCCGTGCCGACCACGCCCGGGAAGATGGCGTAACCGCCGCCCGCGTTGCTGCCGATGACTTGGCCGTGCTTGTTCGCGTGGGTGCCGAGCGGGACGTACTGCTCCTGCCCGGAGACCAGGTTCAGCACCTCGACGCAGTCGCCGCCCGCCCAGATGTTCTCGTGGCCGCGTACGCGCATCGCGAGGTCGGTGAGCAGGCCGCCGCGGGCGCCGAGGGGGAGGCCCGCCGCCCGGGCGAGCGCGGTCTCGGGGCGTACGCCGATGCCGAAGACGACGATGTCCGCGGGGTACTCGGCGTCCTCCGTGGCCACCGCGCGGACCCGGCCGTCCTGACCGGTGAGCAGCTTGGTGACCTCGGCGTCGTTCACCATGGTGATGCCCAGGCCCTCCATGGCCCGGTGCACCAGGCGGCCCATGTCCGGGTCGAGGGGCGACATGGGCTCCTTGCCGCGGTTGACGACCGTCACCTGGAAGCCGCGGTGGATGAGCGCCTCGGCCATCTCCACGCCGATGTATCCGGCGCCGACGACGACCGCGCGCCGCCCACGCGTGTGGGCCAGCGAGTCGAGCAGGGCCTGGCCGTCGTCGAGCGTCTGCACGCCGTGCACGCCCGGGGCGTCCGCGCCCGGCATGTCCGGGCGGATCGGGCGGGCGCCGGTCGCGATCACGAGTTTGTCGTACGACACCCAGGACTCGTCCCCGGAATCGACGTCACGCGCGCGTACCCGGGCGCCCGCCACGTCGATCTCCGTGACCTCGGTCCGCATCCGCAGGTCGATGTCCCGCGCGCGGTGCTCCTCGGGTGTGCGCGCGATCAGCCGGTCCCGCTCGGGCACGTCACCGCCGACCCAGTACGGGATCCCGCACGCCGAGAAGGAGGAGAAGTGGCCGCGCTCGAAGGCCACGATCTCCAGTTCGTCCGGCCCCCGCATCCGGCGCGCCTGCGACGCCGCGGACATCCCCGCGGCGTCGCCGCCGATCACGACCAGCCGTTCCCTGCCGCCCCGCCCACCACTCATGCTCATGCGAACACGCTACGGGGCGAGATCATTTCAGTCCTCGTCGGGCGCGCGGGACGGGTCCGGCACCGGGCGCGCCTGGGGCAGCGGGGCGACGGGCGCCGTCGCGGGTGCGGGCTGTGCGTGGCGGGGCAGGCGGGGGCGTACGACGCGCAGCCACAGCAGCGCCAGCAGGGCCGCGAGTGCGGCGAACGGCAGGACCGCGCCGAGGGCCAGGGCGATCCAGCGCAGCATCGTGACGAACACGTGCCAGCCGCCCGACAGGGCGTCCACGAAGCCGGGCGTGTCGTCCTTGGCGGCCTTCTTCACGGGCGTCTCGGACAGCGCCAGGGTGATGGTCGCGAGGCTGGTGCGGTCCTTCAGGGACGCCTGCTGTGCGAGCAGCGCCTCCAGGTCGGCCTCCCGGCTGCTCAGCTCACCTTCCAGGGTGACGACGTCGCTCAGCTTGGTCGCCTTGTCCATCAGCTCGCGGATCCGGGCCACGCTGGCGCGCTGCGACTTGATCCGGCTGTCCACGTCCACGACCTGGTCGGTGACGTCCACCGCCTTCGCCGTGCGGTCGACCAGCTTGCCGGAGCCCTGCAGGTCGGCGAGGACCTCGTCGTACTTCTCGGTGGGCACGCGCAGCACGACCCGGGTCTGCTCGTGGCCCGCTGCGTCCCGGCTCGTGGTCTCGTTGCCGACGTAGCCGCCCGCGCTCTCGGCGGTCGTACGGGCCTCCTCCAGGGCCTTGGGCACGTCCTTGACCTCGACGGTCAGGGAGGCGGTGCGGATGATGGCGCTCGGGGTCAGCTTGGGCGCTCTGGGGGCCGACTTGGCGCCCTCCGCCTTGGCCCCGGCGGCACCCGGCTGTTGCGCCGCGCTGCCCGCGGCGGTTTTGGCGTCGCCCGAGTCGTTCGCGCCGCTGCACCCGGCGAGCGCGAGGGAGGCGGCGAGGAGGACCCCGGCCAGGACCTGGACGGATCGTGCGGAACGTGCGGAGCGTGGTGTGCGCATGGGCGGAACCCCCCGGTGACGGTGACCTGTGACGCTTCTTCGACGCCGGTGCGGGCGGGAACGTTGGACGGCGGCGGTTCCGATGCGGTCACGGTCCGGACTCGTCCCGGACACCGGGCCGGGGCGGCGGTGTCAGTGGGGTCTGAGAGAGTGGGGCCATGAGCGCAACGGGTACGAGCACGGGGCATGTCGTCGTCATCGGAGCCGGTATCGCCGGGCTGGCCGCGGCCCACCGGCTGCTGGGGCGTGGGCTGCGCGTGACCGTCCTGGAGGCCTCCGGCCGGGTCGGCGGCAAGCTGCTGCCGGGCGAGATCGCGGGCGTGCGGGTGGACCTGGGCGCCGAGTCGATGCTCGCCCGCCGCCCCGAGGCGGTGGCTCTCGCCCGCGAGGTGGGCCTCACCGGGCAGCTCCAGCCGCCGGCCACCGCGACCGCCTCGATCTGGACGCGCGGCGTCCTGTGCCCGATGCCCAAGGGCCATGTGATGGGCGTCCCCGGCACGGCGACCGCCCTGGCCGGAGTCCTGTCCGACGAGGGCCTGGCCCGCATCGAGCGCGACGCCGAACTGCCCCGCACGGAGGTCGGCGACGACGTGGCCGTGGGGGAGTACGTGGCGGCGCGGCTCGGCCGCGAGGTCGTCGACCGTCTCGTCGAGCCCCTGCTGGGCGGGGTGTACGCGGGTGACGCGTACCGCATCTCGATGCGCTCGGCCGTCCCGCAGCTCTTCCAGGCCGCCCGCACCCACGACTCGCTCACCGCGGCCGTCCGCGACATTCAGGCCAAGGCCGCCGCGAGCCGGCAGACCGGGCCCGTGTTCATGGGCATCGAGGGCGGGGTGGGCCGACTGCCGCTCGCGGTCGCCGAGTCGGTGCGGGCCCGGGGCGGGGAGATCCTGACCGGCGCCGCGGTGACCGAGCTGAGAAGGGTGGCCGAGCCGGATGCGGCGGCGCGGCCGCACACGGTCTGGCGCGTGGTCGCCGGCGACCGTGTCCTGCATGCCGACGCCGTGATCGTCGCCGTCCCCGCGCCCGTCGCGGCCGGCCTCCTGCGCGCCGAGTCCCCCGAGGCCGCCGCCGAACTCGCCGCCGTCGAGTACGCCTCCATGGCGCTGATCACCCTCGCCTACCGCCGGGCCGACCTCGCCCTCCCCGAGGGCAGTGGCTTCCTGGTGCCGCCCGTCGACGGCCGCACCATCAAGGCGTCGACCTTCGCCTCCCAGAAGTGGGGCTGGATCGCGGACGAGGATCCGGACGTGGTGGTGCTGCGCACCTCCGTGGGGCGCTACGGCGAGGCGGAGATCCTGCAGCGCGAGGACGCCGGCCTGGTCGAGGTCTCCCGGCACGACCTGCGCGAGGCGACCGGCCTGGACGCCGTACCCCTGCGGACCCGCGTGACCCGCTGGACCGACGGCCTGCCCCAGTACCCCGTCGGCCACCACGCGCGCGTGGCCCGCATCCGCGAGCACGTCACCAAGCTGCCGGGCCTCGCGGTGTGCGGCGCGCAGTACGACGGCGTCGGTATTCCCGCCTGCATCGCGAGCGCGTACGCGGCGGTGGACCAGCTGGGCGGCGACCTGGCCGGTGTGGAGGAGCTGATGACCAACCCGGTGCAGAGCCTGCACGGCGGAGCGGGAGAATAGGGACCATGAGTGACGACGCCCCCACCACCGAGTCCGGCAGGATCCCGAACAAGGGCAAGCTGGCCAAGGACCTCAACGAGGTCATCCGCTACACCCTGTGGTCGGTCTTCAAGCTGAAGGACGTACTGCCCGAGGACCGCGCGGGTTACGCCGACGAGGTCCAGGAGCTGTTCGACCAGCTCGCCGCCAAGGACGTGACGATCCGCGGCACCTACGACGTCTCCGGCCTGCGCGCCGACGCCGACCTCATGATCTGGTGGCACGCCGAGACCAGCGACCAGCTGCAGGAGGCGTACAACCTCTTCCGCCGCACCAGGCTGGGCCGCGCCCTGGAGCCGGTCTGGTCGAACATGGCGCTGCACCGCCCCGCCGAGTTCAACCGCTCGCACATCCCGGCGTTCCTCGCCGACGAGACGCCCCGCAACTACGTGAGCGTCTACCCGTTCGTGCGCTCCTACGACTGGTACCTGCTGCCCGACGAGGACCGCCGCCGCATGCTCGCCGACCACGGCAAGATGGCCCGCGGCTACCCCGACGTGCGCGCCAACACGGTCGCCTCCTTCTCCCTCGGCGACTACGAGTGGCTCCTCGCCTTCGAGGCCGACGAGCTGTACCGCATCGTCGACCTCATGCGCCACCTGCGCGCCTCGGAGGCCCGCATGCACGTCCGCGAGGAAGTTCCCTTCTTCACCGGGCGCCGCAAGTCGGTGGCCGAGCTGGTGGCCGGGCTCGCCTAGGCGGTCCTGCCCTTGAGCGAGTCCCGTAGGGACTGCTTCGGGGCACTGTCCGCGGGGGCCTCGGGCTTCGGCTCCGGGTGCGGTGCGCAGGCCGCGCGCCGCCCCGGGAGCCGGCCCTCCAGCAGGTAGGCGTCCAGGTGCGCGTTCACGCACTTGTTCGGGCCGCCCCCGATCCCGTGCGTGCCCGCGTCCCGCTCGGTCACCAGCACCGAGTCGGCCAGCCGCCGGTTCATCTCCAGCGCGCCCGTGTACGGCGTGGCCGCGTCCCGTTCGGCCGCCAGGATCAGCACCGGCGGCAGCTCACCGGGTCCGGTGCGCACGTCCAGCGGCTGCTGCCGGGGTGCGGGCCAGTAGGCGCACGGCAGGTTCATCCACGCGTTGTCCCAGGTGATGAACGGAGCCACGCGCGCGAGCCGCGTGTTGTCGCGGTCCCACACCTGCCAGTCCGTCGGCCAGGCCGCGTCGTTGCACTCGACGGCCGTGTACACCGCGTTGCCGTTCTCGGCCTCGGCGGCCGCCTCCGGGCTCGGCGCCGCCAGCCGGACCAACGGCTTCGCGTCGCCCCGCAGATAGGCCGACAGCGCGGCGGCCCGGCTCGGCCAGACGTCGTCGTAGTACCCGGCGGTGAGGAACGCGTTCTGCAACTGCCCCGGCCCGACCTTCCCGTCCGCGGCCTTCGCGGCCAGCCGCCCGCGCGCGGTGTCGTAGCTGTGCTGCACCTTCGCCGCCGTGTCGCCGAGCCGGTAGACGTCGTCGTGCCGGGCGATCCACTCGCGGAAGTCGGTCCAGCGGTCCTCGAACGCGGCCGACTGGTCGAGGTTGTCGCCGTACCAGACCTTCGCCGGGTCCGGGTCCACCGCCGAGTCCAGCACCATCCGCCGCACATGCGAGGGGAACAGCGTCGCGTACACCGCGCCGAAGTAGGTGCCGTACGACGCTCCCATGAAGGTCAGCCGGTCCTCGCCCAGCGCCGCCCGCAGGACGTCCAGGTCACGGGCGTTGTTGAGGGAGTTGTAGAACCGCAGCCTGCCGCCGGACCGTTCGGCGCAGCCGCGCGCGTACGCCTTCGCCTGCTCGATGCGCTGGCGCTTGTACTGCTCCGAGGGGTGCGTCGGCGACTGCGTGGGCCCCTTGAAGAAGTTCTTGGGGTCCACGCACGACAGCGGCGCCGAACGGTCCACCCCGCGCGGGGCGTAGCCGACCAGGTCGTAGGCGGCGGCGATCCGCTTCCACTCGGGGAGCATGCCGATCAGCGGGAAGTACATGCCGGACGCGCCGGGGCCGCCCGGGTTGTAGACGAGGGCGCCCTGCCGGGGCACCTTCCGCTTGCTGTTGTGCGGGTCCTTGTGGGTGGCCTTCACCCGGCTGACGGTCAGTCTGATCTGCCGGCCGTCGGGGTGCGCGTAGTCCAGCGGAACGCTCACCGTGCCGCACTGCATGCCGGCCGGCGCGTCCGGCTCGGCGGCGCACTTGCCGAAGTCGACGCCGGCCGCTCGGGCGCGCGCGGCGGCCACCGCGGTCCCCCGCAGCTCTGCCGAGCCCGGTGCGGCGGGGGCGCCGCCCGCCGGGGCCGCGGCCAGCGTGGTCAGGAGCAAGGAACCGGCGGCCGAGTACAGGGCGGCAGCTCTCATCGCGTATCCCTTCGGTGCGCCGCGGCGATGGCACGGCTGCCACGGCCCGGCGACGACAAAAGGGATGTTTCGTTCGGCTGTCGGCGAAGGCAAGCACCGTCCGGCGGGTGTCGCCGTCAATGCCCCCGATGCGCCCCCGAGTCCGCCGTCCTCACTCCCGCCAGGGCTGGTCGCGGTGGGTGAAGGCCGCGCGCAGTTCCGGCTCGCCGATCGCGCGGATGCCGCGTACGGCGACGGAGGTGAGGAAGGACCGCTCGTCGCCGTTGCCGTCGCCGGCCGACCGCCGGGTCAGCGTCCCGAGCAGCCGCTGTCCGGCGGGGGAGGCCCAGCGCGAGTACGGATGCACCTCGACCCGGGCGATGGCCAGGCAGCTCAGGGTCAGCGTGAGCGGCAGCGCGAACCACAGGGCGACCAGGAGGCGCGGCATGCCGGTCTGGCCGGGCATCAGCAGCGCGGTCAGGCCCAGCGCCAGCACGACCAGTGCGGCGGCGCGCACCTGGCGCATCCCGTCCGCCACCGTCGTCCGCGCGCCGTCGGGCACCGCGAGTCCCGCGCGCACCAGACCGTCGGCGAGCCGGCGCACGGCCTCGGCGCCCGCCGCCGCGGCCCGCACCGGAGCGATCCGGGACTGTCCCTCGGGCCCGATGGCCCCTATGACGGACTGCTCCATCTCGTCGCGGCCGCGCGGGTCCACCACCGTGGCCCACCCGGTGTGCGCGAGCAGCAGCCGCCGCTGCCGGGCCATGGACACCATGGTCACATCGGCGACCCGCGCGGGGCCGCCGGACAGGAACGCCGCCTCGTACAGCGTCAGGGCGTGACCGTGGTCCGCGGTGGTGCCGTCCGCGTCGACGGCCGCGGCGCGTACGGCGGCCAGGCACAGCCGGGTACACGTGATGCCGGCGAACGCCCAGGCCAGGAGCAGCAGGAGGACCCAGAACATGACGTTTTTCTATGCCAGAGGCCTGGGAAACGCCATGCCCTGTTCACCATCCGGACCGAGTGTTGCCGGTATGTGACGTTCCGTTTTTCCCGCAGGTCAGGGGCTGTTCGCCGGCGGCGGGCTGGAGGCGGCGGGCGGCAGGGCGTACGTCGTCGACGGCGAGGGCACCACCGGCACCGCGGAGGCGGGGTCGACCTCAGGGGGTGTGGGCACGGCGGAGGGGGGCGCGGCGAGGTCCCGGGCCAGCGCGGAGAAGTCGACGTACCCGGTCGCCTCCAGGACCTTGATGTGGTCCAGTACGGTCGCGTTGGCGTCGTCGGCCAGGTCGCGGACCAGGGAGTTCTGGGTGCCGGCGCGGACCTGGGCGACCAGCGAGAAGACCCGGCCGTGCGCGAAGCGCAGGATGCCGGCGAACTTGCGGTCGAAGTCCTGGCCCTGCGCCGAGTTCAGGGTGGCGAGCCACTGCTTCTGCTGCTCGTTGGGCTCGTTGGGCAGGGGCACGCCGAGCTGGGAGGCGACGGTGCGGACGTGTGCGTCGAGGGAGGTGTGGCCGTCGACCAGGTGCCGGCCGGCGTCCCGTACGGCCTGTGTCGTCCCCTTCCGCTCCGCCAACTGCCCGGCGGGCAGCTCCCACAGGCCCGCGAGCCGGACCTTGGTGACGAAGTCCCGGTCCTGCGCGGACAGCGGGCCGTACGGGGTCGTCACCGTCTGGGCGCTGAGTGTGGTGGCGTCGGTCGGGTCCGGTCGGTCGGCGTACGACCAGAGCGGAAAGAGCAACGCGGCGACTGTCGCCGCCAGGCCCGTGATGATGAGCCCGGTGCCGTTGAATATGCCTCGGCCCTTGATGGGGGGTCGCGGTCGCATGGTGCCTCCTGCTCCGCACGCCGGGGTGCTTGCTGCGGGTGCGGGCTTGGCATATTACTGCGGAGTTCGGAGTGGCTCGGTTCGGCACCGTTGAGCGCGGCCGCAGCCGCCCGCGGTCGGCCGTTCCGCCGTAGCTGCGGGCAGTCGTGCCGCTGGGGCGGCACGGGTGGGCGCAGCGGCACCCGGCCGGCGCCGGTGAGCGGACCCACCCCCGGCCCGCACCATCTCCGCTCACCGCCTACGGAGCAGTACCCTCGCCCGCGCCGCCAGCCCGGGCGACCGCGGGGCCGGACCCGCTCGGTCCAGCCACCACTCCCGCAGCTCCCGCCGGACCTTCGCATCGTCCGGCCGCCCGACCTTCAGCAGCTGCCCCACGAAGTCCAGCGCATCCCGCCGATACCCCCCGCTCATCGGCCGCACCCGCGCATACTCGAGGAACGCCTCCCGGTACCCCTCCCCGAGCAGCAGAGGCAACTCGGGCGCCACCTTCGCCACCACATCCGCCCGCTTCGCCGCGAGCGCCCGCGCCTGCACCCCCATCCGCGCCCGGTCGAACCCCTCCGGCACCGGAGTCCCGGCCACCAGCGAGGACAGCACCGCCGCCTGGGCGACACCGAGCCGCTGCCGGGCCTCGGGCGGGGCCAGGACGGCGACGCCCCCGCCCGGCCTCGCCGCACCGCCGACCACCGCGGCCGCCCGACCCGCCGCCACGGCCCCCCGGATCGCCCCCAACTCACGCTCCAGCTCGGCCGGTCCGGGGAAGTTCTCGTCCCGTTCCAGCAGCACCCCGGGCGGCGCGACCCGGGACGCGAGGTCGGTCAGGATGTCGAGCACCGGACGCGGCACGGGGTGCGCATGGCTGTCGTGCCAGACGCCGTCGCGCTCGAAGCCGCCCGCGACATGGACGTAGGCGATGGCCTCCAGGGGCAGCGTGGCGAGCGCCTCGGCCGGGTCCTCGCCCCGGTTGACGTGGTTGGTGTGCAGGTTGGCGACGTCGATGAGCAGCCGTACCCCGGTCCGCTCGACCAGCTCGGCCAGGAACTGCCCCTCGGTCATCTCCTCGCCCGGCCAGGAGAACAGCGCGGCGATGTTCTCCAGGGCGAGCGGCACCGGCAGCGCCTCCTGCGCGATCCGCACGTTCTCGCAGAGCACGTCGAGTGCGTCCCGGGTGCGCGGCACGGGCAGCAGATGGCCCGCCTCCAGGTGCGGGGAGGCGGTGAGCGCGCCGCCCGCCCGTACGAACGCGATGTGCTCGGTGACCAGGGGCGCCCCGAGCGCCTCCACCCGTTCCGCGAGCGCGGTGAGTCGGCCCTCGTCGGGGCGCTCCGCGCCGCCGAGGCCGAGGGAGACGCCGTGCGGGATCACGGTCACCCCGCGCTCGCGCAGCCGTAGCAGCGAGTCCGGGAGGTGGCCGGGGCAGACGTTCTCCGCCACGACCTCCACCCAGTCGATGCCCGGCATACGCTCCACGGCGTCCGCGATCTCCGGCCGCCAGCCGATTCCTGTGCCCAGTCGCCGCACGGCTCCACCCCCTCCGTCTCCGAGTGACGGGGGTATGGCCCCCGCGGACGGCTCCCAACCCCCGCGCCCGTGCGTTCAGAGCAACATTTGAGGTTCGCCGTTCCTCGATATGCGAGGTTCGCCGTCCCTCACCCCCGTACCGGCCACTCCTCCGGGACCCGGCCCAGCAGGCGCAACGCCTCCTCCAGGGGCCCGGACACCGATGGCACGTCCAGCGCCGGGGCGAAGGCGAAACCCGGCCCGCGCCGGGCAGGGTCGACCGGCACCCGCCGGGCCACGGCTAGCGCGGCGTGGAGAACGTGCTCCGGCAGGTCCAGGCGCACCCCGAGGGCGGCGGCGACATCCCAGGCATGCACCACGTAGTCGACGAAGTGGAAGCCGATCGCCTGGCGTGCCGGGAAGCTCCGGCCCAGCTCCGGCAGCGTGAACTCCCGCTCGGCCGCGCCCGGTTCGGCGAAGGCGGTGAGTACGGCGGTGGCGGCCACCCGGTGCACCCCGGCGGGCTCCCGCATGTCTTCCGGCTCCCGCCAGTACACCGCCTCGTGCCCCGCACCCCGCGCCGCCGCCGCGAAGCCGACGTGCTGTGCGGTCATGTGCGCCACGAGCCGCCGCAGCGTCCACCCCGCGCACGGGGTGCTCCGCTCCCAGTCCGACTCCTGCGCCAGTCCCACCACCCGCACGGCCTCGTGCACGGCGATGCGGTCGAGTTCCACGATGTCGTTCTCGGCGACGGTCATACGAGCGAGCCTAAAACTGTGCGAACGATCGTGCTAGTTTTTTACGACACTCGGGGACAACAACCCGGCCGCCGCCCTCAACAGCGCGCCCTCTCAAGGAACTTCGGGAATCGGGACCGCGTCTCCCGTCGCCGCCTCCCGCAACCGCCGCGCGATGCCCACCCGGGCTCTGCGGTAGGCGGTCTCCTCGTCGTGCAGCACGGAGAGGGCGTTCGCCGTCTCCAGCAACGCCACCAACTCGAAGGCCAGCTGGGCGACGTCCGTGTCGGCGCGCACCTCACCCGCCGTACGGGCCTCCTCGATCGTTCGCTCCACATGGGCCGACCAGTCGCGCTGGGCGCGGACCACCGCGTCGTGCACCGGGCCCGTCCGCGCGTCGAACTCGGCCATGGCGCCGTAGAAGAAGCAGCCGCCCGGGAACACCCGCCCCCGCGAGTACTCCAGCCACAGCTCGCACAGCCGCCACACCCGTCCGACGCCGGCCGGCACCTCACCCGCGGGCCGGATCACCCGCTCGATGAAGATCCGGGCTGCCTCCCGCACGGTGGCCAGCTGCAGCTCCTGCTTGGAGCCGAAGAGCGCGAACACCCCGCTCTTGCTCAGCTCCAGCTCGGTGGCCAGCCGGCCGACGGTCAGCGCCTCCAGCCCCTCGACCGAGGCGATCTCCACGGTCCGGCGCAGCACCAACTGCCGGGTCCGGTTGCCCCGTTCGACGCGCCCGTCGAGCCGAGTCACCCGGCACCCCCTACCGCAGCGCGGGGTGGTCGGCGACCACCGTGCAGGAGCCCGGCGCGATCTCCGTGAAGCCGGCGTCCCGCACCAACGGCAGCCCGCCGCCGGTCAGCCGGTGCCACTCGGCGGGATCGGCGGTGCGTACGGCCAACGGGAACCCGGCCTCCCGCCACGCGGTCCGCTCCTCGTCGGACAGCGCCCACCAGGCCAGCTGGGCGCCGTGCCCCGCCTGGGCCATCGTCTTCCCGGCGGACATGTCCAGTTCGGGGTTCAGCCACAGCACCGGCTGCGCGCGATCCGCCTCGACGGGCGGCTCCGGGTCGTCCAGCTCCGTTCCGGACACCTGCAGCTTCGCCAGATCCTTCGGCCAGCCGTCCAGCGGCACCGGCGGGAAGACCCGCACCTCGGCGGACTTGCCGTTCACCGTGATCCCGGGCAGCGCCTCGGCCCGCCGCCACTCCGCTCCCCGGGCCCGCCGCACGACCTTCCGGATCCGCGCGTCCTCCCAGTCCCGCACGGCCTGAGCCCACTCCCCGTCCCCGACGGCCCGCTCATCACTGAGCAGCAGAAGCACGGCCCGAGCGGCCGTCTCCAGCGCATCGGTACGGGCAGGAGGAGCACTCCGCTCGATACGGACGACAAGGGGCAGCACGTACTGCGGCGCCTCGTCGCGGGGGTTGGGCTCGGACTGGAAGGGACTGTCGCTGGGGGACGCTGGAACATGGCTCACGCCAGCCAACTTTAAGGGGCGCGGGGAACTGCGCGACCAGCCCCTGACGTCTCGCACACCGGACTCATGATCACCCCCTACGGCGAGACCGGACAAAATCCCCCCATGCAACGTGATCTTCGGCTGACCGGCGTAGGCCGCCGCTACGGCATCCGCGGCCCGTGGGTACTGCGCGGCGTCGACTTAGCGGTAGCGCCCTGCACACTCACCCGCATCGAAGGAGCCAACGGCACCGGAAAATCAACCCTCCTTCGCCTGGTCGCCCGCCTGGACGCCCCGACCGAAGGCCGCGTCACCGGGCGCCCACGCACGGCGTACGTCCCGGAGCGCTTCCCCTCGGCCCTGCCCTTCACCGCGTCCGGCTACCTGACCCACCTCGGCACCATCCACGGCCTCTCCCGCAAGACCGCCGCGAGCGCCGCGCACGGCTGGCTGGAGCGGTTCGGCGCAGCCGCCTACGCGACCACCCCCATGTCACGCCTCTCCAAGGGCAGCAGCCAGAAGGTCGCCGTCGCGCAAGCCCTCCTCGCCGACCCGGAGCTGCTGGTGCTGGACGAGGCGTGGACCGGGCTGGACGCGGCCGCGCGGGACGAGCTGGAGCGGGCGGTGGCCGAGCGGACCGCCGCCGGGGGTGCCGTCGTCTTCGTGGATCACGACCCGCGCCGCCTGGCCGGGGTGCCCGACGCGACGTACACCGTCGTGGACGGCGGCCTCAAGCTCCGCACGGACAGCGGGAGTTCACCGCCGACCGGGCCGCTCACCCGGGTCACCGTGCAGGGACCGCCGGGGGCGCAGCTGCCGCCCGACGCGGTGCGGACGGTCACCTCGGCGGAGGAGATCACCCCCGGCGTCCACCGCCTCGCCGTCCCCGCCTCCCGTTCGGACGTCCTCCTGCGCGCCCTGCTGACGGCCCGCCCGCCCTGGCACGTGGTGAGCGTCGAGCCGGACGGAACCACCCCACTCGACCCCGGAAGCCGCCCATGACCGCCCTCCTGCGCTATCAGGCCGACCTGCTGCTGCGCTCGCAGCGCTGGCTGCCACCAGTGATCCTCTACGCCGCCTTCCTCGCGATCGGCGTACAGAGCGGCCAGCCGGTGCTCGACTCGCTCGGCTACGCGGCCGCCGGTCTGCTGCCGGTGGCCGCCTGGCTGGTGCGGATCTGTGTCACCGGCGAGCCGGACGCCGCCCGTGTCTGCGTCGCCGCGGCGCGCGGTCCCGCCCGCACCCACCTGGCCTGCCTGCTGACCGCGCTGCTCGCCTCGGCGGCGCTCGGGGTGGTGGCGACCCTGGTCGTGACGCTGGTCAGCGACCCGGCGAGCAACGGCCACCGGATCCATGTCCCGCCGCTCAGGGCGGGTGCGGCCGGACTCCTGGCCGCCCTGGCCTGCGCGCTGCTGGGCAGTGCCGTCGGCGCGCTCACCAACCGGCCGGTGCTGCGCTCCACCGGCCGCGCGGTGCCGGCGATGCTGCTGGCCGCGCTGCTGTCGGTGGTGCTGGCGGGCTCCCCGGCCCAGGCCGCGGTCAGCGGTCTGGTGACCGGTTCGCAGTCCGGCCGGGTCCCGGTACCGCTGCTGCCCCTGGCCGGGGCCGGCCTCGTCGCCGCCGCGGCCTTCGCGGCGGCCTGCGCGCTCACCGCCCGCCGCTCACCCTGAACAGGCGGTGCGCTGTGCCTCCTGCCACTCGCACACCGGGCACAGAGTGATGCCCTTGTACGACTCCGGGTACTCCGTGGGCTCTTGGCACAGCACGCACGCGGCGTACGGCGGGCCGTCGGCCTTCGGGGGCCGGGGCGCGTCGGTGACGGTGCAGTAGTCGTCGTCGCTCATGCCCTCAGCGTAGGACGGTCAACGGTGGCCGTTCGTCTCGCCGATCAGCTCGGAGACCTTCACGAACCGGTAGCCCTGCTTGCGCAGCTGCGGCACGACCGTGCGGACGACCCGCTCGGTGGTCGGGGCGGCGCTGCGGGTGCAGTGCATGACGACCACCGATCCGGGCTTCACCCCGTCCAGCACGTCCCGGACCACCGCGTCGGCGTCCGTGGCGAACGCGTCACCGCTCACCACGTCCCACTGCACCGCGGTGACCCCGACCCCGCTGAGCGCGCGCAGCGCCTGACGGTCGTAACAGCCGCCGGGGAAACGGAAGTACGGCAGCGGGTGGGGCACGCCCGCCTTGCGGATGGCGGCGTACGCCCGCTCGACGTCCGACTTCATCCGGTCTGCGCCGATGGTCGGCAGGCCGTAGCAGTCGTCGGTGAACGAGTAGTGGCTGTAGGAGTGGTTGGCGACTTCGAACTGCGGGTCGTGGCCGAGGGATTGGGCCTGGGCCGGGTACTGCTCGGCCCACCGACCGGTCATGAAGATGGTCGCCGGCACCTTCAGCGCGCGCAGGGTGCCGATCAGGTCCGGGTTGTCGAAGTGCTCGCCGGAGGCGGCGCGGGGCCCCTGGTCGGCGGTCATGTCGGCGTCGAAGGTCAGCGCGACGGTCTTGCCCAGGGTGCGCGGGCCGTGCTCGAACACCGGCGTCAGGCCGCCCGGACCCGGGGCGAGCACGGGCGGCCGCGAGGCGGCCGGCTTGGCGGGGGCCGGCCGCGCGGGGCCGGGGGTGCCCGCGGTACCGCAGGCGGCGAGGGCCGCGCCCAGGGCGCAGGCGGCAGTGACACTGCGTGCTACTGAAATCACAATATGAAAATAGTACTAATTGACCGGCTCTGCGGTCCTATGCACCCATGCGTGGCAGTACCGTCACCCACGCAGGTGGCGGGGGGCTGCTAGCGGCCGTACCTACCGGTCAGGGTCCCCGTCGCCAGGGTGTGGCCGGACAGGGCCTGGAGGAGGTCGTTGGGGGTGGCGTCGGGGGCGAGGTCCGGTCGGCGGTCGGCGGCGTACACCGTGAGGACGTAGTGGTGCGGGCTGTCGCCGCGGGGCGGGCAGGGGCCGCCGTAGCCCGTCTTCCCGAAGCCGTTGCGGCCCTCGGCCGCCCCCTTCGGGCCCTCGCCGGCCGTGAGGTGTGTGATGTGCGGGTCGATGTCCCACACCAGCCAGTGCGTGAAGGTGCCGCGTGGGGCGTCGGGGTCCTGGAGCAGAAAGGCCAGAGATGCGGTCTGCGGGGGTACGCCGGCAACGGCGAGCGGGGGTGAGACGTTCTCGCCGTCGCAGGTGTAGCGGCTCGGGATCGTGGCGGCGTCGGTGTACGCGGGGCTCGTGACCGTGAGCCTCAGGGTGGTGGGGGAAGGGGCCGAGGACGAGCCGCCCCCGTCCGCGCATCCCGGTACGACGGCCATCGCGGCCATGGCGATCACCCAACCTTTGCGCATGCCCGGCACGCTAGCTGGAGGGAGGCCCACCGTCCGCGTGCGGCGCGAGCTGTTGCTGGCCTTTCTCCTGCTGCTGGCCCCTCTCCAGGAAGTGCAGCAGCTCCACCGGGATGGGCAGGACCAGCGTGGAGTTCTTCTCGGCCGCCACCGCCATCACCGTCTGCAGCAGCCGCAGCTGGAGCGCGGCCGGTTGGTCGGACATCTGCGCGGCGGCCTCGGCGAGCTTCTTGGAGGCCTGCAGTTCGGCGTCGGCGTTGATGATCCGGGCCCGGCGCTCCCGGTCGGCCTCGGCCTGGCGGGCCATGGACCGCTTCATCGCGTCCGGCAGGGACACGTCCTTGATCTCCACCCGGTCGACCTGGATGCCCCAGCCGACGGCGGGGCTGTCGATCATCAGCTCCAGGCCCTCGTTGAGCTTCTCGCGGTTGGAGAGCAGATCGTCCAGTTCGCTCTTGCCGATGATCGAGCGCAGCGAGGTCTGCGCCATCTGCGAGACCGCGAACTTGTAGTCCTCGACCTTCACCAGCGCGCTCACCGAGTCGACCACCCGGAAGTAGACGACCGCGTCCACGCGCACGGTGACGTTGTCGCGGGTGATGCCCTCCTGGGCGGGGATCGGCATGGTCACGATCTGCATGTTGACCTTGTGCAGCCGGTCCACGAACGGGATCACCAGGTTCAGGCCCGGATCGCGTACGTCACCCGAGACCCGCCCGAGCCGGAAGAGCACACCCCGCTCGTACTGCTTGACGACTCGTGCCGCCATCGCCAGGTACACGACCCCGACGGAACCCAGTGCCGCAAGGGCCCCCAGCAGATCCTGGAGCATGGTGACCTCCTCAGGGAGAGGCCTTGCTTTGTGTCCGCTGCTGTAACGATAGTTCCGGGCCGGGGCGGAAGCCATGGGCGGTGGGGCGGAAGCCATGGGCGGTACGGAAAGGCCGGGCCAGGGTGCCGAGGGGCGTCGGCGCCCTGGCCCGGGGACGACGGCCGGGTGTCAGGCGACCGTGGCTCTGGCGGGCTCCTCAGGTGCGGTCACCTGCACCGGCTCGGTGCCCGTCGCGCTGTGTCGCTCGGCCCAGTTCTCCAGGGCCGTGCGGCAGGCGTGGTCCAGATGGTGCAGACCGGACAGGTCGAGCCGGACGGGGCGGTCCTGGGGCAGCGACTCCAGGCTGTCGAGGATCTTCGGCAGCCGCAGGAAGGTCGCGTTGCCCGACAGATACGCCTCGATGGGACCCGCGCCCTTGTCGACGACCTCCATCCGGAGGTGCGAGGCCTCCCAGGCCGTCTTGACGATCGCCAGTGCCAGGCCGATGAGCACGCCCTCGAACATGCTGACCGCCACGATCGACACGGCCGTCACGGCGAGGATCAGCGCCTCGCCGCGGTGCTCGCGCCACAGCACGGCCAGCGCCCGGACCGGCACCAGCTTGGCGCCGGAGTAGATCAGGATGCCCGCGAGAGCCGGGATCGGGATGTAGGCGAGCACGCCCGGCAGCAGGGCCGCGAACAGCAGCAGCCAGACGCCGTGCAGCACGCGGGACGCCTTCGTCCGGGCACCCGCCTGCACGTTGGCCGCGCTGCGCACGATCACCGCGGTCATCGGCAGCGCGCCGAGCAGCCCGCACACCGCGTTGCCCGCGCCCTGGGCGATCAGCTCCTTGTCGTACTCGGTGCGCGGCCCGTCGTGCAGCCGGTCCACGGCCGCCGCGCTGAACAGCGACTCGGCGGACGCGATCAGCGTGAACGCGACGACCGTGCCGAGCACCCCGACGCCGGCGAACTCGGCGAAGGCGCTCAGCGGCGGCGGCTGGACGGCGCCCAGCAGCCCCTTCACCTCGACGGTGGCCACCGGCAGGCTGAGCAGCAGCGCGGCCAGCGTGGCCAGGCCGACCGCGGCGAGCGGGCCGGGCACCGTACGCACCTTCGCCGGTGCGTGCTTCCACAGCGCCAGCACCAGGACGGTGCCGGCGCACAGGGCGAGCGAGGCGAGCGCGGCCCCGTCGCCGAGGGCGTCCAGGAACGCCCTCGGCAGCCCGGCCATCTTGCCCAGGCCCGAGTCGGGGGCCTTGGCCGCCATGGCCGGATACAGCTGGCCGGCGATCAGGACCAGACCGATTCCGGCCAGCATGCCCTCGACGACCGAGACCGAGATGGCCCGGAAGTACCGGCCCAGCTTCAGCGCGCCCATGAGCAGCTGGAGCAGGCCGGTGGTGAGCACGATGGCGCCGAGCATCGGCAGCCCGAACTCCTTGACCGCCTCGAAGACGAGCACGGTCAGTCCGGCGGCCGGTCCGGACACCTGCAGGCTGCTGCCGCGCATCAGCCCGGTGACGAGACCGCCCACGATGCCGGTGACCAGGCCGAGTTCGGCCGGCACCCCGGAGGCGACGGCCACGCCCACGCACAGCGGGAGCGCGACCAGGAAGACGACGAGGGAGGCGGCGAAGTCCTGCCTCAGATGCGGGAAACGGGATATGAGAGTGCTGTTCATCGGCGCGCTCACAGGGCTTCGAAGGTGTCGGTCTGCGGGCGGTGCGCGCGTACGGCGCCGGTGTGCACCTCGTAGTACCAGGCGTGCAGGCCGAGCTGACCCTGCGCCAGCTTGCGCTCGATGCACGGGTACGAGCGCAGCCGCAGCAGCTGGGTCAGGGCATGGGCCTGGACGCCCTCGGCGACCTCCGGGTCCTCGGCCGCGCCGGCCGGGCGCGGGGTGGCGTGCGCGAGCCAGTCGCGCACGGCGGGTACGGCGGTCAGGTCGTCGCCGCGCACCAGCGCGCCGACGGCACCGCAGTGCGAGTGCCCGCAGACGACGATGTCGCGGACGCCGAGCACCTCCACGGCGTACTCGATGGTGGCGGCCTCGCTGGTGGGGTGCTGCGAGGCGTACGGCGGGACGATGTTGCCCGCGGTGCGCAGCTCGAACAGCTCGCCGGGGCGGGCGCCCGTGATCAGGGCCGGGACGACCCGGGAATCGGAGCAGGTGATGAACAGGACCTGCGGGGACTGGCCTTCTGCGAGTTTGGCGAACTCCTCAGGGCGCTGTCCGAAGGTACGGGCGTTGTCGATGAGGGGCTGCATATGTGTGGACTCCTCCTGGCGCGCCGCAGCGGCGCGTCGGGCTTGCACGACGTTCGTGGTGGGGGAGGACGAGCCGTCTCTCAGCAGCGGAAGACCTGAAGAGCTGCCGGGGAGTGGGCTCTGGAGGATCTCGTGGTGCGGTGGTGCGGGGCACCGGATGCGGCCGGCGTGTGCGGGGCGGCCGCCTGGCGGGCTATGAGCGGGCGCTCCTGCGCCCAGCCGGAGGCGGAGCCGCGCTGCCGGTCGCGCAGGTGCGGGGAGCCCACGGGCTCTTTCGAAAGGCCCAGGGCGCACACCGGCTGTACGGAAGATGCCGCGCCGGCCCTGGTCTTGGCCTTTGCTTCACTGAGCGTGTGCGCGGATGCGAAGGTTCCCGTGGGTGCGAAGAGCTGCAGGGCGAGCAGGGCGACGGTAAAGAGGGCAAGTGCGGTCCGGGTCGTCGTACCTCGGAACATGCGCCCCCCTTCCGGAAGTTCACACCTCTAGCCCACACCAAACATTGGTCAATGGATGGTCAAGAAACACATTAACCCTGCAAAGACCTTTGCAGGGTTAACGGAGGGTTACGGACGCAAGAGTGCGTGAAAAGTGCGGGTCGGGTGGCGTGAACTGGCCCTTGACTACGAGCTGACGAGCCCCTTCGCGTCCCGGGCCAGCGCGGTGAGCCGGGATATCGCGCGGAAGTACTTCTTGCGGTAGCCGCCGTTCAGCATCTCCTCGCTGAACAACTGGTCGAACGGCATGCCGGAGGCGAGTACCGGGACCTCACGGTCGTAGAGCCGGTCCGCCAGCACCACCAGCCGCAGCGCCGTCGACTGGTCCGGCACCGGCCGCACATCGGTGAGGCACACCGCCTTCAGCCCGTCGGTCAGGGCGCCGTACCGGCTCGGGTGCACCTTGGCCAGGTGGTCCAGCAGATGCGGGAAGTCGTCCAGCGAGGCGCCCGCGGTGGCGTACGCCGCCTTGGTCACCTGCTCGTCCGAGTACGGCGCCGGAGCCTCGGGCAGGCCGCGGTGGCGGTAGTCCTCGCCGTCGATGCGCAGGGCGCGGAAGTGGGCGGACAGGCCCTGGATCTCGCGCAGGAAGTCGGCGGCGGCGAACCGGCCCTCGCCGAGCTTCCCGGGCAGCGTGTTGGAGGTGGCGGCCAGCGCCACGCCCGCCTCGACCAGCTTGCCGAGCAGCGTGGAGACGAGCACGGTGTCGCCGGGGTCGTCCAGCTCGAACTCGTCGATGCACAGCAGGCGGTGGCCGCTGAGCGTCTGCACGGTCTGCTGGAAGCCGAGCGCGCCGACCAGGTTGGTCAGCTCCACGAAGGTGCCGAACGCCTTGAGCGCGGGCTCCGCCGGGGTGGCGTGCCACAGGGAGGCCAGCAGGTGGGTCTTGCCGACGCCGTAGCCGCCGTCCAGGTAGACACCGCGGGGGCCCGCCGGGGCCTTGGGCGCCTTGGCCCGGCCGAATCCGAAGAAGCCGCGCTTGCCGCCGCCGACGGCGTGGGCGCCGCCGAGCCCGGCCGCGAAGCCGTCCAGTACCCCGACGGCCTCGGTCTGGCTGGGCTGGTTCGGGTCCGGGATGTACGTGGCGAAGCGCACCGAGTCGAAACGCGGCGGCGGCACCATCTCGGCGACCAGTCGGTCCGCGGGGACGTGCGGCTCACGGGCGCACAGGGACTGCGGGCCCGCATCGGTCAAAGGGCTGGAACCGGGGGCGGCGGTGGAGGACGACACGGTTACCCATGCTAAGCGCCGTGTCACACTGCACGACATGCGACGCCTGTTCCCTGTGACCTACGAAACAGCAGCCCAGGCCTTCGGTGGGGGCTCGGAGGGGGAGGAGGTGCCTGGGGCGGCCGGTGCTCATGCCGCTCATGCGCTCGGTCAGGCCGCCATGGACCACCTGCTGATGAACCGCGAGTGGACCCTCGCCGAGCTGGCCGCCGCCTACGCGTACCCGGAGACGGGCTCCGGGCGCCGGCAGCCCTGGCTGCGGGCCAACATGGTCTCGACCCTCGACGGCGCCGCCCAGCACGAGGGGCACTCCCAGCCCATCTCCAGCGCGGCCGACATGCGCGTCTTCGGTACGCTCCGCGCCCTCGCGGACGTGATCGTGGTGGGCGCGGAAACGGTACGGCAGGAGGGGTACCGCCCGGCACGCGCGCGTGCGGAGTTCGCGGCGGCCCGGCAGGCCGCGGGGCAGGGCCCGGCCCCGGCGATCGCGATCGTCACCGCCGGCCTGGACCTGGACTTCACCCTCCCGCTGTTCACCTCGCCCCTGGTGCCCACCCTGATCCTCACCGGTGCCTCCGCCGCCCCGGACCGGGTCGCGGCCGCCGAGAAGTCCGGCGCCCGGGTGGTCGTCGCCGGGGAGGGTGCGGGCATCGACCCGGCCCGCGCGGTACGCGCCCTCGCCGACCTCGGCCACACCCGGCAGCTCACCGAGGGCGGGCCCCGGCTGCTCGGCCAGCTGGTGGCCGCGGACGTGCTCGACGAGCTGTGTCTGACCGTGTCCCCGATGCTCAGCGCGGGGAACGCGCAGCGCATCGCCGGGGGGCCGTCCGTCACCGTGCCGCGCCGCTTCGAACTCGCGTCCCTGCTGGAAGAGGACGGTTTCCTGTTCAGTCGTTACCGTCGGTCCTGAAATCGGCGGAATCAGCCGTTCCGTTTAGCTTCGGGCGGGCAGACTAGCTCCGGCACTACCCGTGCGATCACGGGGCAGGATGGTTTCCGCAGGGCCCTGCAGGGCCCACGGAGGGAAGAGGCGCCGCGTGTTCACAAGCGTTCTGATGATCGAGAAGGCCCTGACGTCCGCCGACGTGGAGTTCGTCACCACCTTGCACGGAGACGAGCCGGTCTCCTTCCATGTGCTCCTCCAGCCGCGCGGCGACCAGGCGGACCGGCTGCTGCGGGCCATCGACGACATCGCGCTCGGCGAACTCGACGAGGCGCGGCGTGAGGGGTCCACGCCGGAGGGGGAGGAGGCGCGGAGTGTCGGGCAGCAGGCTCTCGATGTGTCCGTCCAGGCCCTGCGGGGCGCCGGCAGTGAGGCCGAGGGGCGGTTGGTCGAGGATCATCCGCTGGACGCGCTGAAGTCTTTGGTCGCGGAGGTCGGTGCGGATGAGGTGATCGTGCTGACCGATCCTCACTATGTGGAGGAGTTCTTCCATCGGGACTGGGCTTCTCGGGCTCGGCACAAGGTGGGGGTGCCGGTGCTGAAACTGTTCTCGCACAGTAAGGCCTAGTCGCCGTGGGGCCTGTGGTGTGTCGGCGGCTGCGGCGGCGTCGTGGCTTGTCGCGCCCACGCGGCGGAGCCGCATGTCGGAGACAGCCCCGCGCCCCTGAGTGGGACCAGCTGTGCCCGTTGCTAAGTGACCCGGGTTCCAGCGCATAGGCTAGGGGCGCTCAGCCCCGCACCGGATCTTATGGAGACTTGCATGGCACCCGGACTTCCTGCCGCCATGGACCGACCGCACTTCATCGGCATCGGCGGTGCTGGGATGTCGGGTATCGCCAAGATCCTCGCGCAGCGCGGGGCCGAGGTGGCCGGGAGTGACGCCAAGGAGTCGGCGACCGCCGAGGCGCTGCGGGCGCTCGGTGCGACCGTGCACATCGGGCATGCCGCCGAGCACCTCGCCGACGACGCGAGCTGTGTCGTGGTGTCGTCGGCGATCCGCGAGGACAACCCGGAGCTGGCCCGCGCCGCCGAGCTGGGCGTCCCGGTGGTGCACCGGTCCGACGCGCTGGCCGCGCTGATGCTGGGGCTGCGGCCGATCGCCGTGGCCGGTACCCACGGCAAGACCACGACGACCTCGATGCTGGCGGTCTCGCTGAGCGAGCTGGGCCGCGAGCCGTCGTACGCCATCGGCGGCGACCTGGACGCGCCCGGCTCGAACGCGCTGCACGGCGAGGGCGACATCTTCGTCGCCGAGGCCGACGAGTCGGACCGCAGCTTCCACAAGTACGCGCCCGAGGTCGCCATCGTCCTCAACGTCGAGCTGGACCACCACGCCAACTACGCCTCGATGGACGAGATCTACGAGTCCTTCGAGACCTTCGCCGGGAAGATCGTGCCCGGCGGGACGCTGGTGATCTCCGCCGACCACGAGGGTGCGCGGGAGCTGACGCGGCGGCTGGACGGGTCGGTGAAGACCGTGACGTACGGAGAGGCCGCTGACGCCGATGTGCGGGTCCTGTCCGTCGTACCGCAGGGGCTGAAGAGCCAGGTCACCGCCGTGCTGGACGGGCGGGAGCTGACCTTCGAGGTCTCCGTGCCCGGCCGCCACTACGCGCTCAACGCGGTCGCCGCGCTGGCCGCCGGTGCGGCCCTGGGCGTTCCCGCCGAGGAGCTGGCGCCCGCGCTGGCCGCCTACACCGGGGTCAAGCGGCGCCTGCAGCTCAAGGGCGAGGCGGCCGGTGTGCAGGTGATCGACTCCTACGCCCACCACCCCACCGAGATGACCGCCGACCTGGAGGCCATGCGCGGCGCCGCCGGTGACTCCCGGATCCTGGTCGTCTTCCAGCCGCACCTCTTCTCCCGCACCCAGGAGCTGGGCAAGGAGATGGGCGAGTCCCTGGCGCTCGCCGACGCCTCGGTCGTGCTCGACATCTACCCGGCCCGTGAGGACCCGATCCCCGGGGTGACCAGCGAGCTGATCATCGAGGCAGCGCGCGCGGCGGGCGCCGACGTCACCGCCGTGCACGACAAGGCGGAGATCCCCGCGGTGATCGCGGGAATGGCGAAGCCCGGTGATCTCGTTCTCACCATGGGCGCGGGCGACGTGACCGACCTGGGCCCGCAGATCCTGGACCGCCTGTCGCAGCAGTAAGCAGCAGTAAAGGGGCTGAGGCTCATGTCGTACGACGTCGAGAAGCCGGACGAGCAGTGGCGCGCGGAGCTGACGCCGGCCGAGTACGCCGTGCTGCGCCAGGCCGGCACCGAACCGGCCTTCACCGGTGAGTACACGGACACCAAGACCAAGGGCGTCTACTCCTGTCGCGCCTGCGGTGCCGAACTGTTCACCTCCACGACCAAGTTCGAGTCGCACTGCGGCTGGCCGTCCTTCTACGACCCGAAGGACACCGACGCGGTGGAGCTGATCGAGGACCGCTCGCACGGCATGGTCCGCACCGAGGTGCGCTGCGCCCGCTGCGGCTCCCACCTCGGCCATGTGTTCGAGGGTGAGGGCTATCCGACCCCCACCGACCAGCGGTACTGCATCAACAGCATCTCGCTGCGGCTGGCGCCCGACGAGGCCTGACGCGGCGTGGCTCCACGGGCGGCCGGGACACCAGTGGCTGGTGCCCGGCTTGCCCCGGTTTGAGATTCTGTGAGGGTGATGGGTGTCGCGCGCTGGATCCAGGCCCGTCGCAGGCACGTGCCCGCCGACAGCCACCGAGCGGACGGGGCCGGTGAGCCGGAGGGCGAGGAGGTCCGGCTGACGGCGCTGCGGGCCGCCGCGGGCGCGATCGGTACGACGCTCGACGAGGAAACCACCTGCTCCGAGCTGACCCGGGCCGTCGTGCGGCTGGCGGGCGGCGCGGCCGCGGTCATGCGCCGGACCGGGAAGACCGTCTCCGGGTACGAGGCGATCGCCGGAGATCCGGACGTGCTGCCCGATGTCCGGTGGGCCACGGCCGTGGCCCTGGAAGCGGGCACCCCGGCGGTCGACAGACAACCGGAGCCCTGGATCGAGCAGCCGCCCGGCAGCCGCGGCCGACCCGCGCTCTGTGCGCCTCTGACCAGCGGAGACGACCAGTACGGTGTCCTGGTCGCGGGGCGGCACGGAGCGCGGTTCACCCGTTCGGAGGCCGAGCGGCTCGCCCTCCTCGCCGAACGCGCCGCCTCCCACATCCGGCACGCTCGCGCCTACGACCTGGTCAGCCAGACGGCCGGTGACCTGCAACGCGCGCTGCTGGCGGAGCCCGGCCGACCGCACCCGAACCTGGACGTCGCGATCCGCTACCTCCCGGCCGGCAGCAGCCGGGTGCTGGTCGGCGGCGACTGGTGCGAGACCGTACGGCTCCATTTCGGCCGCACCCTGCTGGTCGTCGGCGACGTGATGGGCCACGGCCTGGAGGCGGCGGTCGACATGAGCGCCTACCGCTCCTCGCTGCGCTACATCGCCTCCTCCGACCTGCCCCCACACCGCGTGCTGCGGCAGATGGACGACATCGCCGCCGGCGAGGCCGAGCGGAGGCCGGCCACCTGTCTGCTGGCGCGGATCGACCCCGGCCGGGGGCAGGTCACGCTCTCCAGCGCCGGTCATCTGCCGCCCGTGCTCATTAGCGGGGACGGGCGGACCGCACCGCTGCCCGTGCCGGTCGGGCCGCCGCTCGGCACCGGTTTCGGCGGCTACGAGTCGGCCACCCACCAGCTGGCCCCCGACCAGACCCTGGTGCTCTTCACCGACGGGCTCGTGGAACGCCGAGGTGAGGACATCGACACCTCCATGGCCCGCCTGTCCGCCCTGCGTTTCACCGGCCATGGCGTGGACGAGGTCCTGGACACCATCCTGACCAACCTGGACGCACGCCACGCGGAGGACGACGTGGCGGTCCTCGCGGCACGGCCGCGCCCGCGGCGGGAGAGCGCGGAACTGGAGGACGGCGTCGAGGTGATGGGTTCCTGAACCGTCCCAAGGAGGCGGGGCTTCTTCAGCGCGCGGCCCGCAGGGGCAGGCCGACCGTGAACACCGTCAGCCCCTCCTCCCGCTCCAGCCCGAGGCTCCCGCCGTGCGCCTCCACCAGCCCCCGCGCCACCGACAGCCCCAGCCCGCTGCCGCCCCGGTCCCGGCTGCGGGCCTTGTCCACCCGGTAGAAGCGGTCGAAGACGCGGTCCCGGTCGGCGGCCGGGATGCCGGGGCCCGCGTCGGCGACCCGGACCAGGGCGGCGTCGGACGTGACGGACACCGCCAGCGACACGCTCGTACCGGCCGGAGTGTGCACCGCGGCGTTGGTGAGCAGGTTGTCCAGCACCTGCCGGATGCGGTGCGGGTCAAGGCGCAGCTTCACCGAGGCCGGCCCCGGCGCGAGGGTCAGCGGGCGCTCCGGGTGGCCGGCCCGGAAGGCGGCGGCCGCCTCCTCGGCCAGCTCCACCAGATCCGCGTCCTGCGGCCGCAGCGGCGCGTCCACCTCCGCCGCGTCCAGGCGCGCGAGCAGCAGCAGGTCGTCCAGCAGAACGCCCATCCGGGCGGCCTCGGCGCGCAGCCGGGCCAGGTGCCTGTCCCGTTCCCCGGGGGCGTTCGCGGCGGCGTACTGGAAGAGGTCCGCGTAGCCCCGTACCGACATCAGCGGCGTGCGCAGCTCGTGCGAGGCGTCCGCGACGAAGCGGCGCAGCCGCTGCTCGGCCTCCGCGCGCACGGCGAGCGCGTCGTCGATGTGGTCCAGCATCGTGTTGAAGGCGGTGCGCAGCTCCGCCACCTCCGGGCCGCCGTCCCGCCCGTCCGCGCGCACCGGCAGCCGCGCCGCCGACTCCGTCAGATCGTGCGAGGCGATGCCGTGGGCGGTGTGCGCCATGTCGCTGAGCGGTTTGAGGCCGCGCCTGAGCGTCCTGCGGCCGAACACCACGAGCGCCAGCAGCGCGAGCCCGAAGGTGACCACCTGGACCGTGACCAGCCGCCGTACCGTGTTCTCGATGTCGTCGAGGGGTGCGCCACTGACCAGGACCACACCCGGCTCGACCTCGCAGGCGCGCAGCCGGTACTCGCCCTGGCCCGTGAGGTGCTCGGTGCGCAGCACCTCGGTGCCCGCGGCGATCTGCGCCCTGGCCACGGCGGTGACGTCGGCGATGTCCTGGGGCAGGTCGGTGCTCTCCTCGGGCCTGCGCAGGACGGGGGTGCCGTCCGACACGTCGTACACCGCGTAGTACCAGCGGTAGTACTTCTTGCCCTGGAGCGTGCCCTGCTCCGCGATGCTCTTGGACTGGGCGACCTGGGCGAGCCCCAACTGGGCGTCGAGCTGGTCCGACAGATAGTTCCGCATGTACGTCGTCAGGGCCGTGCCGACCACCGCGAACACCACCAGGGACAGTGCGCCCAGCCCGAGGGCCAGGCGGGTGCCGAGGCGGAGTCTGCCGTAGGCGTGGCGCAGCCGGGCGATCACCGGGCGGCCTGCCGCACGGCGTACCCGAAGCCCCGCACGGTGTGGATCAGCGGCTCGGCGCCCGGCTCGTCGAGCTTGCGGCGCAGCCGGCTGACGACCAGCTCGACGACGTTCGAGCGGCCGCCGAAGCCGTACTCCCACACGTGGTCGAGGATCTGCGCCTTGGTGAGCACCGAAGGCGACCTGCGCATCAGATAGCGCAGCACCTCGAACTCGGTGGGCGTGAGGGCGAGCAGCCGCCCCGCCCGGCGGACCTCGCGGGTGTCCTCGTCCAGCGTCAGGTCGGCGACCCGCAGCACGGACCGCTGGAAGCCGGGTCCCGCGCTGCGCCGCAGCACCGTACGGAGCCGGGCCATCAGCTCCTCCACCGCGAACGGCTTGACCAGGTAGTCGTCCCCGCCCCGGGTGAGCCCGGCGACCCGGTCGGCGACGCCGTCGCGTGCGGTGAGGAACACCACCGGCACCATCGTCCCGGAGCCGCGCAGCCGGTCGAGCACGCCGAAGCCGTCCACGTCGGGCAGCATCAGGTCCAGGACGACGATGTCCGGCCGGAACTCGGCGGCCCGGGTGAGCGCCTCCTCGCCGGAGTACGCCGTGACCGCCTCCCAGCCCTCGTACCGGGCGACCGTGGCGACGAGGTCGGCGATCGGAGGGTCGTCGTCCACGACCAGCAGTCGTACTTTCTCCACCCGCTCATACTCCTTCACGGGCCCTGTCGCGCCAGACCCGGCCGTCCCCACCAGGCACATCGATATCCAGTTGAAAGTTGTCCGACAGGAAAACGACAGCATCCCCGGGCGAAGCTCGACTCCCAGGTCCCGATCTAGGAGCTGCCCGCCCGTGACGACCCTCCAGTCCCGTCCCGCGCCCCCCACGGCGATACGCCCCCGGGTCGTGGCCCGCACCGGCCTGTACGCCCTGCTGGCCGCCAACGCCGTCGTCGTGGCCGTGCTCTTCACCGATGCCGGTCTCGGCTCCAACGCGCTGATCCTCATCGGCCGCCTCGCCGGGCTCTACGGCGCCCTCGTCATGGCCTTCCAGCTGCTGCTGGTGGCCCGGCTGCCCTGGCTGGACCGCCGCATCGGCATGGACCGGCTCACCTCCTGGCACCGCTGGACCGGCTTCGCCGTGCTCTGGACCCTCCTCGCGCACCTGGTCTTCATCACCTTCGGGTACGCCCAGCTGTCCTCCCTGGACCCGGTGGACCAGCTCGTCGACCTGGCCGAGACCACCGAGGGCGTGCTGCGGGCGATCGTCGCCTTCGCCCTGATCGTGGTCGTGGGCGCGGTGTCCGCGCGCTGGGCCCGGCGCCGACTCGCGTACGAGACCTGGCACTTCATCCACCTGTACACCTACCTGGCCGTCCTGCTGGCCTTCAGCCACCAGGTCGCGGCCGGTACGACCTTCACCGCGTCCACCGCCGCGCGGGCCTACTGGTACACGGTGTGGGGCACGGCCCTCGGCGCGGTCCTCGTGGGCCGGCTGGTCCTGCCGCTGTGGCGCAACCTGCGGCACCGGCTGCGGGTGACGGCCGTCGTCGCCGAGTCCGACACCGTCGTCTCGGTGTACGTCACCGGCCGCGACCTCGACCGGCTGCCCGCCGCTGCCGGGCAGTTCTTCCTCTGGCGGTTCCTGACCCCGGGCCGCTGGTGGCAGGCCAACCCGTTCTCACTGTCGGCCGCCCCCGACGGGCGGCAGCTCCGGCTGACCGTCAAGACCGCCGGCGAGGGCACGGCCGCCCTGCGCCGGATCGAGCCCGGCACCCGCGTCTTCGCCGAGGGCCCCTACGGCGCCTTCACCACCCTGCACCGCACCCGCCCCGACAGCCTGCTCATCGCGGGCGGGGTCGGCATCACCCCGATCCGCGCCCTGCTGGAGGACATCGAGGGCCACGCCGTCCTCCTTTACCGGGTGACGGCGGAGCGGGACGCGGTCCTGTACGAGGAGCTGTCCGAGCTGGCCGCCGCCAAGGGCGCCCAGCTGCACCTGGTCACCGGTCCTGCCGACCCCGGCCTGCTCGCACCCCGCGAACTGGCCCGCCTGGTCCCGGACATCGGCGACCGTGACGTGTTCGTGTGCGGCCCGCCCGGGATGACCGCCGCGGTCCTGCGCAGCCTGCGCGACATGGGCGTGCCCAAGCGGCAGATCCACTTCGAGCGCTTCAGCCTGGCGGGATGAGGAGAACGACACCGTGAAGCGAGCACTGCCCGTCCTGGTCCTCACCGTCGCCGGACTCGTCCCGCTGTGGCGCTACGAGCCGTCCCACGGGACCACGGCCACCGAGGCACCCACGACCGCCACGACCCCGAGCGCCTCCGCGTCCGGCCGGGTCGTGGCCGGGCCGACCGTCACCACCGAGAAGGGGGACGTCCAGGTCGAGGTGACCCTCGACGGGGACCGGATCAGCTCCGTGCGGATGCTGAAGCAGCCGGACAGCCCGCAGACCAAGGGCGCCGTACCGACGCTGATCCAGGAGACGCTCAAGGCGCAGAGCGCCGACGTCGACACGGTCTCCGGGGCCACGGTCACCAGCGAGGGGTACAAGAAGTCGCTGCAGGCCGCGCTGGACGAGGCGTAGATGCTGCGGCGGGTCGAGCACGTGATGGGCTTCCCGGTGTCGCTGCGGATCGACGACGAGGGCGCCTGGGACCCCGTGGCCGACGAGGCGTTCGCCTGGCTGCGTGCGGTGGACCGCCGGTTCAGCCCCTTCCGGGCGGACAGCGAGGTGTCCCGGCTGGACCGGGGCGAGCTGGCGGCCGGCGCGGTGAGCGCGGACCTCGCCGAGGTCCTGGGCCTGTGCGAGGAGTACCGGACCGCGACCGGCGGCGCCTTCGACGCCCGGCTGCCGGGACGGGGGCCAGGGGGTGTCTGCTGGACCAGGTCGGCGGGAAGCGACCCCGCGTCGCCGGCATGGTCCAGTAGACGCCGCCTAGACCCCTGCGCGGTGGTCAAGGGCTGGTCGGTGCAGCGGGCGGCGGAGCTGCTGACGGCCGCCGGGGCACGGCGGTTCTGCCTCAACGCCGGAGGCGACGTCGTGGTCTCCGGCGGGCCGTGGCGCGTCGGGATACGGCACCCCGAGGACGCCGGCCAGGTGTGCGCGGTGCTGGAGGTGACCGACGGGGCGGTGGCGACCTCCGGGCGGTACGAGCGCGGCGACCACATCCTCGACGGACGCACCGGCCGCCCGGCGACCGGGCTGCTCAGCCTGACCGTGCTGGCCCCGACCCTGACCGAGGCGGACGCCACTGCCACGGCCGCCTTCGCGCTGGGCGAGGAGGGCGTGGCCTGGGCCGCCGCCCGGGCCGGCTGCGAGGTGTTCGCGGTCGACGCCGGGCGGCGGGTGGTGCGGACGGCAGGGGTGCCGATGGCCGGGGTCAGCTGACGTCGGAGGGGTCCAGGCGGTACAGTCCGCTGCTCGTGGACGTGGACGTGGACGTGGACGTAGACGCCGAAGTAGATGTCGAAACAGACGTCGAAGTCGAGCCGTAGGCCGAGGACTTCACCGCCGTACCGTGCTTCTTCACCCAGGCGGTGATCTCCGCGTTGCTGCCCTGGCCGCTGTCGCCGACGACGATGTAGTGCAGCTTGCCCTCCTTCACCAGGGTCTTGAGCTTGGCGAGGGTCATGGCGTCGTCGCTGCCGGACCAGCCGCCCATGGAGATGACGGGTTCGCCCGACTCCAGGATCACCGAGGCGGCGGTCTGGTCGGTGGCCACGGCGAGCAGCCAAGTGGCGCCGTCCTGGTGCTTCTTGAGGTACGTGATCATCTCGGAGGTGACCTGGGTGCCGCCGCCCATGCCGCCGCCGGTGGGCCGGGTACCCGCGCTCCGAGGCGATGCGGTCGGCGCGCTGCTCGTCGCGGGCGCGCCCTTCATACCGCTCGTGCTCGGCCGCTGCCCGCCGCCACCGCCCGGACCTCCGCCCATGCCCCCGGTGCCGGGACCGGCCGTCGGATTGGTGCCGTTGGGGCTGGAGCCGGCCGCCGAGACCGCGTACGCGGTGGGACCGGCGAGCAGCGCGACCACGGCCGCCAGCGCCGCGACGCCCATCAGCCGGCGCCGCTCGAGGAACCGTCCGGCCAGGAGCCCGGTCACCGCGAGGGACCCCGCCACCGCGATCACGGCCTCCGCCACGGAGTAGAGGGTCCCGGAGACCCGCTCCAGCAGGACGACGGCCCACACCGCGCTCCCCGCGACGGCCGCCGGAAGCACCCAGGACCACCGGACGGAGCCTTCCCGGAAGGCCCGGTACAGCATGACCCCGCCCGCACCGGCCAGCGCCGCGATGCCCGGGGCCATGGCGGTGACGTAGTAGGGGTGGAAGGTGCCCTCGGCGAGGGAGAACGTCAGGTAGTGCAGGACGAACCAGCCGCCCCACAGGAGGAGTCCGGCCCGCTGGGCGTCCGTGCGCGGGGCCCGGCCGCGCAGCACCAGGCCGGCCACGAGTGCCACGGCGGCGAAGGGGATCAGCCAGGAGATCTGGCCGCCCATGATGTCGTTGAACATCCGGTACAGGCCCGCGCTGCCGCCGAAGCTCGCCCCGTTGCCCTGCGCGCCCACCGACGAACTCGCCCCGAAGATCCGGCCGAAGCCGTTGTAGCCGATGACCAGGTCCCACACCGTGTTGTCCGTCGAGCCGCCGATGTAGGGCCGCTCGGCGGCCGGGATCAGGTCGACGACCACCATCCACCAGGTGCTGGAGACGACGAGCGCGAGCGTGCCGACGGCGAGATTGCGGATCCGGCGGCCGAGCGAGGTGTGCGCGGCCCACAGGTACACGACGAAGAACGCGGGGAGGACGACGTACGCCTGCATCATCTTCGTGTTGAAGGCGAAGCCGATCGCCACCGCCGACCACGCGAGCGGCAGGAGCCTGCCGGTGCGCACGGCCTTCAGCAGGGCGGCCGCGCCCAGCAGCATCAGCAGGACCAGGATCGGGTCCGGGTTGGTGTCCCGGTTGATGGCCACCGTGATCGGCGTCAGGGCGAGCGCCAGGGCGGCGACGGTCGCCGCGACCGGGCCGAAGTCCCGCTTGACCATGCGGTGCAGCAGAGCCACCGAGCCGACGCCCGCCGCGGCCATCGGCAGCACCAGCTGCCAGGTGCCGTAGCCGAAGAGACGCGCGGACAGGCCCATCACCCACAGGGCGAACGGGGGCTTGTCGACGGTGATGAAGCTGCCCGCGTCGAGCGCGCCGAAGAAGAACGCCTTCCAGCTCTTCGTGCCGCTGTAGACGGCCGCGTCGTAGAAGGAGTTGCCGCTGAGCGAGGTCAGGTTCCAGGTGTACAGGGCCGCGGCCAGCACCAGGACCGCCCACAGCGCGGGCCGGGCCCAGCGGGGGTCCGGCGGGGCGGCGCGGCGCACGCCTTCCCTGCCGGGCGGCGGGGACTGCTTGCGGTGCGGCGGGGCGAGGATCGTCATGGCGCGTGCTCCCAACAGGAGGAAGGGTCCTGGCCGTGACGATCGGGGCCGCGTCTGGGGGATCTCTGAGTCCTCGCTGAGCGCGGCATGAGATTCAGGCAACTCACAGGTCAGGCACAGTCCGGTCACGCCGGGCTGCCAGGCGCTCTCCGGTCAAAGTGCTGCAACACTCGCCGTCTAGACTCTCCCCGCAACGGCCCAGGCTTCGCCAAAACCTGCCAAATCCGAAGGGTACGCGGCGTTTTGATACGGATAGATGCAGTCACCAAGCGGTACCCGGACGGCACGGTGGCCGTCGACCGGCTCTCGTTGGACATCCCCGACCGCGCGATCACCGTCCTCGTCGGCCCCTCCGGCTGCGGCAAGACGACGACCCTGCGGATGATCAACCGGATGGTGGAGCCCAGCGAGGGCAGCATCCTCCTCGACGGCCAGGACATCCGGCAGCAGCCGGTCAACACCCTGCGCCGGTCGATGGGATACGTCATCCAGAACGCCGGTCTCTTCCAGCACCGCACCATCCTCGACAACATCGCGACCGTGCCCCGCCTGCTCGGCTGGAGCAAGCAGAAGGCGCGGGAGCGGGCCGCGGAGCTGATGGAGCGGGTCGGGCTCGACACCGCGCTCGCCAAGCGGTACCCGTACCAGCTCTCCGGCGGCCAGCAGCAGCGCGTCGGCGTGGCCCGGGCGCTCGCCGCCGACCCGCCGGTGCTGCTGATGGACGAGCCGTTCTCCGCCGTCGACCCGATCGTGCGCAAGGGCCTCCAGGACGAACTTCTGCGCATCCAGGACGAGCTGGGCAAGACCATCGTCTTCGTCACCCACGACATCGACGAGGCCATCAAGCTGGGCACGATGGTCGCCGTGCTGCGCACCGGCGGCAGGCTCGCCCAGTTCGCCCCGCCGGCCGAGCTGCTCAGCGCGCCCGCCGACCCGTTCGTGGAGGACTTCCTCGGCGCCGACCGGGGCATCCGGCGGCTCTCCTTCTTCCCGTCCACCGAACTGGAGTTGCAGACGGCTCCCGTGGTCGCGATCGACGCGGGCGCGGAGAAGCTCGCCTCCCGCGGCGCGGCCCCCTACCTCCTGGTGACGGACGTCGACGGCAGGCCGCTCGGCTGGGGCACGCCGGACGACCTCACCGCCGGTGAGATCGACCGGGACCGACTGCTGCCGTACGGGCGGCCGTTCGTGCCCGGCACGGACTCGCTGCGCACCGCGCTCGACGGGGCCGTGCTCTCGCCGACCGGCTGGGCCGTGGCCGTGGACGGCGAGGGGCGCGCCGTCGGCGTCGTCTCCCAGCAGGTGATCGGCGAGGCGATCCGCGCCGCCCACACCGCGGGCCGGCCGGATGCGAAGGCCGCGCGATGAGCGGCTTCTTCGACATCCCGAGCGACCTCCAGAACAGCTACTTCGGCCTGATCGGCCTGCACCTGCGGGAGGCCCTGCTGCCGGTACTGGCCGGGCTGCTCGTCTCGCTGCCCGTGGCCCAGCTCTGCGTACGGTTCCGCTGGCTCTACCCGCCCGTGTTCGGTGTGACCACCGTGCTGTACGCCATCCCGTCCCTGGCCTTCTTCGTCGTCCTCATCGACTACACCGGCCAGACCGAGACCACGGTGATGATCCCGCTCGCCGTCTACAGCCTGGTGGTGCTGGTCCCCGCGATCGTGGACGGCGTCCGCTCGGTGCCGCCGGAGACCCTCGCCGCGGCCACGGCCATGGGCCTGGGACCCGTACGGCGTTATCTCCAGGTCCAGTTGCCCATCGCCGTACCGGCGATCATCGCGGGCCTGCGGGTGGCGACCGTGTCGAGCATCTCCCTGGTCAGCGTCGGCATGCTGATAGGCAACCAGGGCGCCCTCGGCAATCTGCTGCACGACGCCCAGATCTACAACCGGCCCCTGCTCGCCGTGAACTCCGTGGTGACGACGGCTGTACTGGCCGTCCTGGTCGACGCGGTGCTGGTCGGCGTGCGTGTTCTGCTGACCCCCTGGATGCCGAAGGAGCGCGCGGCCCGGTGAACGTCCTGCACTTCGTCAACGCCTTCTTCGGCGACAGCGCCCGCTGGCACGGCTACGACGGCATCCCGTACCGCGTCGTCGAGCACCTCCAGTACTCCCTGGAGGCGCTCGCCTTCGCCGCCGCGATCGGGCTGCCGATCGGCCTGGTCACCGGGCACTACGGGCGCGGCGGCAACGTGCTCGCGCTGATCGCCACCGCGGCCCGGGCGCTGCCCACCTTCGGCCTGCTGGTGCTGTTGGTCACCTGGCTGAGCTTCAGCACGGGGCTCGTGATGATCCCGCTGGTCGTGCTCGCCATCCCGCCGATCCTGGTCACGACCTACGAAGCGGTCCGGTCCGTGGACCCCTCCCCGGTGGACGCCGCCCGGGGCATGGGCATGCCGGAGTCACGGGTCCTCTTCCAGGTGGAACTCCCGGTCGCGCTCCCGCTGATCCTCAGCGGACTGCGCTCGGCCGCCATCCAGATCGTCTCGACGGCCACCATCGCCGCGTACGTCAGCCTCGGCGGCCTCGGCCGCTACATCATCGACGGCCTCTACCAGAAGAACTACGAGAAGGTCGTCGGCGGCGCCACCCTGGTCGCCGGGATGGCGCTCGCGACCCTCCTGGTGTTCTGGGCGGTGTCCCGGATCGTGGTCTCGCCGGGAGTGCGCCGGAGCAACTGACGTTCAGTTCTCGGTGCGGGCCAGCGCGAGTTCGAGTACGACGAGCAGCGCGTCCCGCACCGAGCCGCGCTCCCGGGCGTCGAACACCACGACCGGGACGCCGTCGGACACGTCGAGGGCCCAGCGGACCTCGTCCAGGGTGTGCTCCACCTGCCCGTCGAAGGCGTTGACCGCCACCGCGAACGGGATCTCCTTGTGCTCGAAGTAGTCGACGGCCGCGTAGCAGTCGTCCAGGCGGCGGGTGTCGACGATGACGAGACCGCCGACCGCGCCCTCGACGATGTCGTCCCACATGAACCCGAACCGCTCCTGTCCGGGCGTGCCGAACAGGTACAGCTTCAGCGTCGGGTCGATGGTGATGCAGCCGAAGTCCATCGCCACCGTGGTGGTGGTCTTGCGGGGGGTGTGCGTGAGGTCGTCCACGCCCGCCGCGACCTCGGTGATCGACGCCTCGGTGGTCAGCGGCTCGATCTCCGAGATCGAGCCGACGGTGGTGGTCTTGCCCACGCCGAAGCCGCCCGCGATCACCATCTTCACCGGCAGCGGCGGCCGCACGGCGGCTGCGGCCGTGCCCCGGGTGAGCGGTTCAGTCGGTGTCACTCGGTTCCCCTCGGGAGTCGGGGATGGCCCTGAGGCCATCGATGAGCCTGCGCAGGACGGAGGCGTCGTGGGTGGCCTCGGCGTCGGGCACGTGCACCGTCAGCTGCCCCGCCTCGCGCAGGTCTTCGGCCAGGACGCGGACCACGTTGAGGTGCAGCCGCAGCCGGGCCGCGAGTTCCGCGATCGACTGCGGCAGGCGGCAGGCGGCGACGATGTCGTACCGCTCGAAGGAGAGCCGGCCGAGCGCGTCGAGACCCGCGGCGGTCGCCACCACCTGGGTCTCCACGGGCATCGACCGGCCGGAGGCGGCATCCGCCACCCGGCCGGCGGTGACCAGGAACGGCCGTACGGCGGGGGCGGGGCCGACCGGGTCCGGGCCCGGGGGCGTGGTGCCGTCCGCCATGGCTGTTCACTCCTCCTGTCCGGGCGCGCCTCAGCGCGTGGCGCCGACGCTGTTCTTCAGCTCCAGCACCAGTTGCGGGCTGAGCGCCGCACCGGCGCGGTTGGCGAACACCGTCATCTCGTAGGCGATGTTGCCGAGCTTGGCGTCCTTGTCGGCGACCACGCCGAGGACGGCGCCGCTGCCGATCGCGGAGACGATGACATGGCCGCCCTCCAGATCGATGATGACCTTGTTCAGGCCGCCCAGGCCGCCCAGGCCGTAGTTGCCGGAGGCCCCGGCGGCCAGGCTGGTGATGCCCGAGACGATCGCGGCGAGCCGTTCGGAGTGGGCGCGCTCGCGCAGCTCCGACACGGCGATCAGCAGGCCGTCGGAGGAGACCGCGATCGCGTCGACGACGCCCGCGGTCTCGGTCGCGAAACGGTTCAGCAGCCAGGTGAAGTCGGCTGCGGCTGCCTGCAGGTCGGTCGGCGCGGTGCCGCCCGTCGGGGTGTCACCTGTCGACGTGCTCACTGCTCGGCTCCTTCCGGAAGGTGGTTCGGGTCGTGCGGCGGGGTCGGCGTGGGGAGAGGGGAGGAGGTCGGCTCGGGGTGCGGCCGTGCGTGGCTTCCGGTGTCGCTGTCCCGGTGGGCGCGTTCCACCGCCGCCTCGAACTCCTCCAGCGCGCTGCGCTCCGCCTCGGCGTCGCGGGGGCGCGCCGGCTGCGGTACGGCCGGGGAGGCGGCGGCGGTCGTGCGGAGCGTGGCCCCGCGGACGCGGCGGCGCAGGGGGCGGGCGGTGCCGGAGGAGACGAGCTGCGGCTGGTCCTCGGGGGTGGTGGAGGAGACGGGCTGCGGCTGCGCCTCGGGAGTGGCGGCCTCGCGGCTCGGCAGCCGGCGGGGCAGGGGACCGGCGGGTTCGGTCTTCTGCCCGGCGGGTTGGGTCCTCTCCCCGGTGGATTGGGTCTTCTCTTCGGGGTGTTGGGTCTTCTCCCCGGCGGAGCCGGACGGCACCGGTCCGGAGGGGACGTCCGTGGCCGTCGGTGCCACGGCGACCGGCTCCGCCACCGGGCTCATCGTCAGCAGCAGCGAGGCCGGCAGCGTCACCTCCGCCGTCACACCGCCGCCCGGTGTACGGGTCAGCTCGACCCCGATCTCCCAGCGGCGGGCCAGCGCGCCCACCACGAACAGGCCCAGCACCTTCGTCGGCATCAGGTCCAGGCGTTCGCGGCGGATCAGGCGGGCGTTCTCCTCGGCGAGCCGTTCGGCGCTCATGCCGAGGCCGTGGTCGGTGACGACGACGTGGGCGCCCTCGGCGCCGGAGCGGACGGTCACCTCCACCGGGCTGCCCTCGGGGGAGAACGACACCGCGTTCTCGACGAGTTCGGCCATCATCAGGGTCAGGTCACCGATGATGTCGGGCGCGACATTGGCGTCCGAGGCGGCGTACAGCCGTACCCGCTGATAGCCCTCGATCTGCCCGAGCGCGGCCCGCACCACGTTGGAGAGCGCCAGGGGCCCGCCGTCCAGCGCCGTCTCGCGGATGCCCGCCAGCAGCATCAGGCTGTCGGCGTTGCGGCGCAGGCGTACGGCGATGTGGTCGATGGAGTAGAGGCGCTCCAGCAGCTCCGGGTCGGTCTCGCCGCGCTCCACGGCGTCGATCAGCGCGAGCTGGCGGGAGGTCAGGTTGCTGACCCGGCGGCCGACGTTGCCGAACATCTCGGCGGTGTTGCGGCGGCTGAGCACCTGGCGTGCCAGCAGGGCCGCGGCGGTGGTCTGCACCCGGTTGAAGGCCTCGGCCAGGTCGCCGATCTCGTCGCGCGCGGTGACCGGCATGTCCCGCAGCCGGGGCGGCCCGTCGTCCTCGGCGTCGTCGTCGGCCACCCGGTCCAGCTCGCGCCTGGCCACCTCGGCGACCTCCTGCGCGGCCCCGGTGAGCGCCTGCACGGGCCGCACCACCGAGCGGCGCACCAGCACCGAGAAGGCGATCCACAGCGCGAACCCCACCAGCGAGCCGTACAGCAGCAGCCCCGCGCGCCACTGGGCGGAGGAGGACTCGCGGTCGGCGCGGTCGGCGATCTGGCCGATCAGCGAGGTGGTGATCTTCAGCCGGGCGGCGGCCTGTTCGGGGTAGTCGGGGTAGTCGGTCAGCGCGTCCTGGACCGCCTTGTGGATCTCGGCCTTCGACCCGGCCTCCAGTTGCGTGGGGTCGATCTGCAGCTCGGCGTACGCCGTCGCGATGTTCTGCTGCGCGGGGGTGTGGTCGATGCCGGCCAGCTGCTGCGCCTGGCGCTCGGTGGCGAACCGGGTGAAGCGGTCGGCCTGGTGGGTGTAGAGGTCGTACGAACCGACCGCGCTGGTGAACTCGATCAGCGCGTTGGTGTCCCCGGTCGTCGCGGAGAACACGCTGGTCTCGAAGGCGCCGTGGGCGGCGTCCGCGCGCAGCAGGGAGTCCAGCAGGCTGCCGGTGAAGGTCGACGCGAGAGCGGGGTCGCGGTCGAGTCCGAGGCCGTCGATCAGCCGGCCCGTCGGGTCGACGTAGGCGGGGTCGATGTTGTCGGCCGGCAGATAGCCCCGTTCGACGCTCTGGCGCAGGCTGGACAGGCCGTCGATGTCCCTGAGCGCCTGTTCCTCGGCATCCGGCAGCCGGTCGCCGTAGGTGGCACGCACCTTGTCGGCCTGGGCCTCCACCGCTTCCTGTGCCGCGCGGTAGGCGGCGAGCGACGGCTTGGACCAACCGGACTCGTAGCGCGCGGACAGCAGGATCGCCTGCTGGTGCTCGGCCTCGACGCGGTCCACGAGCCGGGCCACCTGGGCGCTGTCCCGCACCGTCCGGGCCGCCGACTCGGCGTTGTCCGACTGCTCGACCAGGTCGGTGACGAGGTACGACAGCAGTGTGGCGATGACGGCGAGCGGGATGGCGACGAGCAGGTTGAGCTTGCGCCGGAAGGGCCAGCGGTCGGCGAAGCCTCGTACACCGCTGGGTACCGGGGCATGCCGCGCGGGCGCGTCCACCTGGTTCGTGGACACCGAGCCTCCTTCATGGGGGGTGCCTTACGGCGGAAGCGGGCCCCGTGCACCGCTGTGACCGATTTCGACTCCCGTGAGACTACAGGCCCCTTGAAGGATCAATCACCTCGCCTTTTATCAAGAATGAGTTACAAGGTGAGCGCTCTCTGCGCACAACCTCTGCACACAACTGACCGCGTATCGAAGCCAATCGGTGACCCAGAGGTACTTGACTGACCGAGAACCGGCTGGATTGGATCAGTGGTGTGACTTCCACCAAGCGCATCAGCAGGCCCATCCGGAGGAACCGAGGCGCGGCGGCTGTCGCCCTCGCGGCGGCGACGGCCCTGCTGGCGGGCTGTAACTCCTCCGACAGCAAGGGCGACGACCCCCTTTCGGACAGCAAGGCGAGCGGCGACGGCGTGGTCGTCGGCTCCAACAACTTCGCCGAGAGCGTCCTGCTCGGTGACATCTACGGCGAGGCCCTCAAGGCCAAGGGCATCAAGGTCAGTTACAAGCCGAACATCGGCAGCCGCGAGACCACGTACGGTCTGCTCAAGAACGGGTCCATATCGGTCCTGCCCGAGTACAACGGCGCGCTGCTGGCCTACCTCGACCCGAAGGCCACGCCCAGGACGGTCGCGGCGACCACGTCGGCCATCGAGGCCAAGCTGGACTCCAAGCTGACCCTGCTGCAGCCTTCACCGGCGCAGGACAAGGACTCGGTGACGCTCAACGCGGCCACCGCGAAGAAGTACAACCTCACCGACAAGTCGTCCATCGCCGACCTCAAGGACATCGCGAAGGACCTGGTCATCGGCGCCTCGCCGGAGTTCCAGACCCGGCAGCAGGGCCTGGTCGGCCTCAAGGACGTGTACGGCCTGGAGTTCAAGTCCTTCAAGGCGCTGGACGCGGGCGGCCCGCTCACCAAGGCGGCCCTGAAGAAGAACACCGTGCAGGCCGCGGACATCTTCACCACGGACGCGACCATCTCCAAGGAGAAGCACGTCGTCCTGCAGGACCCGAAGAACCTGTTCGGGTTCGAGAACGTCCAGCCGCTCGTCTACAAGAGCGCCCTGTCCCAGAAGGGCGCCGACGCGCTCAACGCCGTCTCCGCCAAGCTGGACACGGCGACCCTGCTGGACCTGGGCGCCCAGGTGCAGTTGCAGGGCAAGGACCCGCTGGACGTCGCCAAGGCGTGGCTGAAGTCCGCCGGTCTCGACTGACGCACCGCGGCACGGACGCGACCGTGGACCCGACGACGCGGGTGCCCCCGGAGGCCGGGGGCACCCGCGTCGGGGCCGCTGCTTCGGGGGCCGAGGTGTTCCACGTGACCCGGCCACCGTTGGCCTGTGGCAGAGGGAGTTCGGGTCCGAGAGATGGTCACCGGAGCGGTCGACTCTCCAGAACGCGGGTACCCGGGGCGCAGCTTTCCCTCAGTTCAGCGAGTTCGGCGGCCGGCAGCCTCAGGGCGGAGCCGCGCCGGCTGTGGTCCAGCAGCGCGGATGAGGCGAGCAGCCACTGCGGGAGGGGATCGACACCGATGAACTCGGCCAGGCGGGTCAGCTCTTCGACGGGATCGTCGAGCAGGTCCTCGTACGCGAGTGTGGTGCGCTGCCAGGCAGGCAGTTGACCGAGGAACTCCGTTCCATCGGTGACGAGTTCGGACCACAGGGTGCCGAACGTCCGCAGGGGGAGGTCCCGGTCGCGTACGAGGGCGGGATCGAAGCGCTCGTCGAGCAGTGGTGACAGGTCCGCGGGCAGCGAGCGCACGTGCTCGTCGGTCAGGTCGGCCAGACTGCCGACGTCGGCTCGTGCCTTGATCTCGCGCAGCAGGGAGATGGTGCGGTATCCGGGATGACGGCTCATGGACAGGGCGCAGTCCGGTCCGTCTCTGAACATGTGCACGAACCTCGCGTCCGGGAACGCGGCCCGTAGCCCTGGTGCCCAGCCTGTCGAGTAACCGGAGCGCTCCACGACGGCGGTCCGACCGAACCGCTCGCAGAGCAGGCCGAACAGCGCTCGGTGGTGCTCGGCGGCGGTGCGCTCGGGCCACCGGACCAGCGCTGCCCGCAACTCGTCGAGGAGCCCGTCCGGGTCGTCGGTGAGGTGGGGCAACACCATCAGGGAGAGCGCGGGAATTCCGGTGGTCTCCGCCGCATACCTTCCGGGGCGGCGGGTGTAGAGGAACTCCGGCAGCGGCAGCCCGCTGCGGATCATCCGCTCGAAGTGCGGAGCGGGCCGGAAGAGCAACTGCCAGAATTCTTCACCCGTCACCTTCCCTTCGGGGAATGCGGCGTCGCCCACGGAGGCCATGAACTCGTTGAGGCTCAGTACGTCCGGGTGGGTGTTGAGGATGCGGGACAGCGCGGTCGAGCCGCTACGCCCCGTACCAATGACAAAGGCCAAGGAACGCAAAGTCACCCTCCGCAGCTTCGCGACACGCAGGACCAGGCCCGGCTACGGCAGCACTATCCCATGACGGGAACGACCGTCCCTACACCGTCGCCAGGTCGAACTGCTCCCAGTTCCCGATCGCCGTGCGGTTGGCTATGAGCGGGTCGGCTCCGCCGTTCTCGGCCGTCACATAGTTTCCGTTGGCGGAGGCCCGCAGGCTGACCGTGCCGTTGGAGTTGTGCACCAGCTGGAAGGTCTCCCAGGAGCCGATGGCGGTGCGGTTGGCGATCAGGGCGGAAGCGCCCGCGCTGTCCGCACCGACGATGCGGCCGTTGGCACGGGAACGCAGGGCGATGGTGCCGTTGCCCAGGTCGAGTTGGTCGAACCGTTCCCACAGTCCGGCCGAGTCGCGGTTCGCGATCAGGGACTTGGCCCCGGCGCTCTCGGCCGTCACGAACTTGCCGTTGGCCCGCGCGCGAAGCGTGATCGTGGCGGTGGCCGGAGTGGCGGCCGAGGTGCCGTTGACGTAGGGCGGGGTGGGGCGGGTGGCGGTCAGGGCGAGTTCACCCTTGAGCATGCGGCCGCCGTCGCCGGTCAGGCGCAGGTAGTAGTCCGCGGAGCAGGCCGTGCCGTCCTCGTCGAGGGCGAGCAGTCCCGAGCCCGTGGGTACCCAGTCCTTCGACTCTGCCGTCTTGGCGATCTGGTTCCCCTCGTTGTACTCGTCGTACATGGAGATGTAGATGCCCTGTACTCCGGCCCGGACCATGTTGTAGAACTGCCGCCACATGAAGTCGCCGTGGGCGCGCTGGTGTTCGGCGACGTCGCCGGGCAGGATGCACGGCTGGTAGTCGATGCCGTGGGCGGCGCAGTCCGCGAGGTCCGGCACGGTCGCGTTGGTGTAGAAGTTGTCCGCGTCGGAGGCGTTGCCGATCCGGCCCACCATCCACGGCGAGATCATGTTCAGGGCGTGATAGACGTCGGCGAAGCCGGAGCGTGAGTCGCCGGTGCCGGTGCGCCACCAGGTCGGCACGCCGCCGATCACGTAACAGCCCTGGTTCTTGAACCAGTTGATGACGTCAAGGCAGGCGTCCGCGGTGAACGCGTGCTTGTCGTCGTTGAATCCGAAGCCCCAGACGCACACGACCGGCTTGCCGTTCTGGCGCGCGTACGCCGAACTCTGCGTGTGCGCGGACATCTTGTTCGCCCAGTCGGTCTTGATCTCCGACTGCATGGTGGTCCAGCCGCTGACGTCGTACATGATGTAGAACTTCCGGCCGTACGCCTCGGCGGCGCTGCGCACCTTCTGGGCCATGGCGTCCCGCGTCGGGCCCTCGCTGCCGCCCGGGTTGAAGCGCTGGAGCGCGGCGGTGTCGATGCCGTACTGCTGCATCCACAGGAAGTGGGTGTCGACGGTCTGCTGGTCGTACGAGGAGAACAGGGACGCCGTGCGACCGTTGCCGAGGTTTCCGAACGCGGTCGGATACGTCTTCGTGTAGTCGCGGACGTCGGGCCAGGCCTTGATGCCGTTGTTGGAGGGGGAGGGGGTCTGTGCGCTGTTGGGGGCCCAGTGCCACCAGGCGTTGATCGGCGCGCCGTCGCCCTTGCAGGCGAACCAGCCCTGGTAACCGACGGTTGTCCTGCCGACCACGTCGCCCGGGCTGCTCGCGGTGGCGCTCGTGGTGGCCGCCGAGGCGGCCCGCGCGACACCGAACGCGCCCAGGGCGGCGGCCGCGGTGCCCCCGGCCGTCGCGCCGAGCACCTTGCGGCGTGTCCAGGTCGGTGTGCGGTGTGACTTCGGCATGCGTGGGGCTCCGTGGGGGGATGACCCGGGCGGGGCCCGGGCGAGAAGGGCAAGGGAAGAGCGACGCAAATTTCAAGTCGTGAGTTAAGTGGTGAGACTGGCGGGGCGTCAAGGCGCGTGCACCACATGCGGACAATGCACGGAATGCTTGCTTCACCCCGGCACGGCGCCCACGCCGACCTCACCGCGATGGGCGCCGCACTCGCGCCAGGTCCGTCAGCACCCCGAACAGCCCCGCGTCGACCTCCATGTCGACGAACAGCGCGCCCGCCGCCCGCGGCCCGGCCTCGGTGCGCAGTCGGCGGTAGCGGCGGGCGACCGTCTGCGCCGAGACACCGAGCACCCCGGCGATCCTGCTGAACGGCGCCCGGCCGTCCAGGTGCAGGGCGTGGATGAGGGCACGGTCGAGGTCGTCGAGCATGCCCCGTCCTCGCGGGTGGCGACGGATCAGAGGTCGAACTCGTGCGGCGGCAGGTCGAGCGTGTAGCACGCCTCACGCACCACCGCCTGCTCGGTCTTGTCGAAGTCCCCGTCCGCGCCGCCGATGACGATGCCGATCTGCACCACGGCCCGCGCCTCGGCAGGCTTCTTCTTCGCCTTGGCGATCTCCTGGAGCACGCTCACCTTGCCGAAGTCGAAGTCGGTGGTCAGCTTGTTCAGGTTCTCCTCGAAGCGGCGCCTCAGGTCGTCGGCCGGGAAGTTCTGCAACACCTCGTTCGTCGCGATGAGCTGGGCCACCCGCTGCCGCTCCGACGGGTCGATGGTGCCGTCGGCGGCGGCCACGAGCGCACACATCGCCATGCTCGCGTCGCGGAAGGCGCCGCTCTTCAGGTCGTTCTTCTTCGCCACCAACTGGGTCTGCATCTGCGACGCCGACTCCTTGACGCGGTCCCACAGGGCCATGCGAACTCCTCGTATCCACGGTCGAATGCCTCGACGCGATGTCTACAGCAACTTCTACAGCAACGTAGAAACTCGTGAGGCCGCCGATAAGTTCCGGCAACCTGGACTGAATTCGGAGCGATGTCAGCCGTAGGTCAGGTTCGCGCAGGGGTCCTCGTCCGCCGACCGTGCCCCGTCGGCCACCGCGGTCGGCACCGCGGTCGCCGTCGGCGGGGCGGCGGAGCCGGTGCCGGCGTACGACCGGCCGAGGACGACGTTGATGCGGGCCGCGCCGATCTGCTCCAGCTCGGCGCCCGGGAACACCTCGGCCACGGTCCGCGCCCGCGCCGCCAGGCCCGGACCGTACTGGACGACCGTCGTGGCGTGGTCCTGGGAGGCGGCGGTCGCGGTACCGGTGACGGTGAAGCCGTCCGCGCTGAGTTCGCCGGCACCCTTGGCCGCGAGCCCGCTGACGGTGGTGCCGTTGTAGACGGCCACCTCGATGCCCGCGCCGGAGACGGGTGAGGAGGTGGGGGAGAGCGAGGGCGAGGGGGACGCGGACGCCCCGTCGGCGCTGCCCTTCCTGCCACCCGCGTCCGTGCCGTCGATCGTGCGGTCCGCCTTCAGCGCGGCCCACAGCTCGCCGGCGTCCGGCTCCACGACGGCCACCCGCGATCCGGAGTACCGCCAGGGGACCGTCACGAACTTGGTGTTGTGCAGGTCGATGTCCTTCAGCGACATCGCGAAGGCTATGAGCTTGTCGGCGGTGCCCAGCCCGGTGTCGACGGTGAGCGACCTGGTCGCCGCGTCGGCCAGCGGAAGCAGCTTCGTCGGCGTGAGCCCCTCGCTCTTGACCGACTTCAACAGACTGGACACGAAGGCCTGTTGGCGCTTGATCCGGCCGATGTCCGAGCCGTCGCCGATGCCGTGCCGGATGCGGACGTAGTCCAGTGCCCGCTGCCCCGAGACGGTCTGCACACCCTTCCTGAACAGCAGGCCGCCGCGGGTGGTGCGGTGGGGGTTGAGGTCGTTCTCGTAGACGTCGTTCGGCAGGCACACCCGCACACCGCCCACGACCTCGGTCAGCGCGGCGAAACCCTTGAAGTCCACGACGACCGTGTGGTCCACCCGCAGCCCGGTGAGCTTCTCCACCGTGTTCTGGGTGCAGGCCGGGTTGCCCTTGTCGGTCTCCCCGACGGAGAAGGCCGCGTTGAACATGGTGTCGGTCTGCGTTCTGGTCCAGCTGCCGTCAGGGAGCTTGCACGGCGGGACGGTCACCAGGGTGTCGCGGGGGATGGAGACCGCGAGGGCGTGCTGGTGGTCGGCGTATATGTGCAGCAGAAACGTCGTGTCGGACCTGCCGATGTCGCCCCTGTCGCCGCCGCCGAGGGCCGCGTTGCCGTCGGTGCGCGCGTCCGAGCCGATGACCAGCACGTTCTCGCCCTTCGACGAGTCGGCCCCGGGCCGGTTGTCGGAGAGACCGCCGGAGTCGAAGGTCCGGATGCCGCCGTCCAGCTTCAGATACAGCCAGCCGACGCCCGCCGTGACCAGCACCAGCAGCGGCATGCAGAGGGTGAGCGCTCTGCGGATCCTGCGACCGCGGGGAATACGCGGACCGTGCCGGTCGGGCCGGAGGGCTTCGGGGCGGCCATGGGTGTCGTGGCCGCCACGGCCGTTGTGGGCGCCGCGGCCGTCGTGCCCGTCGCGGCCGTTGCCGGTGCTGCCGTGCCGCGACGGAGCCGTACCCCGGTTGCTGGTGACGCTCATCGGCCCCCTCCCGTCCCCCGTAGTCCTCAGTCCTCCTCTTCGTCGTCCGCGAAGAAGTCCCCGATCTCGTCCGCGACTTCCGCGGCCACCATCCCGCCCACCACACCGACGGCCAGGCCTGCCGCGCCCGCCGCCACGGCCGTACCCAGGCCCGGGCCGGAGTGGTGGTGGCCGGAGTCGTGGACGGGGTGCGTCTCGTCGTGGCCGTACGCCGTGTGGGTGCCGTAGGCCTCGCGGTGCTCGGTCAGCTGCCGGATCCAGCCGTCCACCTCCGTGTTCCAGTCGAGGGTGGCGGCGTCCTCGTGGCGCACGACGAACCGGGTCAGCGCGTCGTGCCCGGAGGAGAAGAGGCCGCCGCGCTTGTCCGCTTCCAGGACGACCTCGCTGCCGGTGGGGGAGGCGAGGAAGGTCAGCTCGATCTCGTTCACCGCGTGCGCGTACTGCGGGGCCGGGGTCAGCTCGATCTCCTGGTAGAAGGGCAGCTGCTGGCCCGTACCGCCGATGCGGCCGTACTCGAGGTCGGCGGATCGGAAGCCGAAGCCCAACTGACCGAGGGCCTCCAGGAGCGCCTCCTGCACGGGCAGGGGGCGGACGGTGAGCGGATCCAGATCGCCCTTGTCCCGGGCGCCGGCCACCGCGACCTCCGTGCGCACGCCCAGGACGATGCCGAGCGGCTGGCCGTACAGCTCGGTGACCGGGGCCTCCCAGGGCAGCGGCACGCTGAAGGGCAGTTCGCGCTCCTCATGCTCGCCGAGCCGGAAGCCGCCGCCGACGGTGAACCGCTCGAAGACGACGGCTCCTTCGCTCTCGCCCTCCTCGTGCTCCGCCTCGACGCGTGCGATCAGCTCCAGGCCGATGTGCTCGACCTCCACGGCCGTGCCGCCACCGCGCAGCAGCACACGCCCCGACAACGGGCCACCGGGCAGGGCCGCCCTGCCGTCCAGCACGGTGTCCACGGAGGGGCCGCCGACCCCGATCGCCCCCAGCAGCCTTTTGAACACCATGACTCCGCAGCTCCTTCACACATCGCCTCATCCGGACGGCCTTCCACTGCCATCCGTCCGACCGATGAACTCGCCGCGACGGCGGTGAAGTTCCCAGGTCACCTGTTCGGGTGACGGTGTAGTAAGAGAACGCGTGGCGGTCCGGTCAACCGAGTTCGCCCGGGCCGTAGATCGCGCTGTCGGCTCCGGTGGCCAGGGCCCAGTAGCGGTCGCCGAAGGACCAGTGCCACCACTCGGTGGGGTAGTTCACCAGGCCCGCTGCGGTCAGTGCGTCCCCGAGCAGCCGCCGGTTGGCGCGTGCTTCGACGCCGACGTTGTCGGCGTCCGTGTAGCAGGCGCCCGCACTCTCCTCGGGGCTGGCGTTCATCCGGGTCCCCATGTCGAGTTCCCGCCCGTCGGCGGAGACGAGGGTGAGATCGACCGCGGCACCGGCACTGTGCGGCGCGATCTCCGGCGGCGACACGTACCGGCTCGCGGCCTCCCGCACCTGCGCCGGCGACCAACCCGGGTTGTCGCCTCGCAGTTCGTCGGCATAGCTCTCGAAGTAGCGGCGCTGCAGCGCGGGCGGCCGGTACCCCTCGACGAACAGCAGCCGTATGCCGTCCGGCAGCAGTTCCTGAGCCTTGAGCAGCCGGGTCAGCACCCCTTCTCGCAGATGCGCGAACGCCCCCGAGTCGTTGGCGTTGCGGGCATCGACGGCGAGGTCCCGCAGCCGGACGTCGACGAGCGGTTCACCGCAGTCGACCACCGGGACGGCCGCGATCTTCGGATCCGACATCAGCACGATCTCGTTCATGCACTGATCATTGCCCACGACCCCACTCGGCCTTGAGCGGTAGAGCGCCGAACTCAGGCCGGTTCCCCTGCCCCCGCCCCTTCCCCCAGCCCCTGCCCCGCCGCCCGGGCCGCCTTGCGGCGTTGGCGGCGGCTCACCCGGGGGGCCTGGTCGGGGAGCCAGCCGAAGGCGAGGCAGCTGCCGGTGGCGCCGAGGAGGAGGCCGATGAAGAAGCCGCCCAGGTTGGAGGTGAGCCAGGTGCCCAGGGAGAGCAGGATGCCGGTGATGGAGTAGAAGAGCCGCTGGGAGGGGTTGAAGAGGATCAGCAGACCCAGCAGCACCATCAGCGTAGGCAGCAGATAGCCGGCCAGGCCCTGCATGCCGATGTGCATGACGACCTTCAGCGAGGCCTTCTCGGTGAGCAGGATCCAGCCGCCGCCGAGGGCCAGCAGCAGCCCGCCCAAGAACGGCCGGCGGGCCCGCCACCTGCGGAAGGCGGGCCTCAGTCCCTGATGTGGACGCTCCGGCATCGGATCAGCAAGCCTTGTCGCTGAAGCTCAGCTTGAGTCCGGGCAGCTTGAACACACCTGCGGTGGTCGCGTAGTTGGTCTGCCGCAGGTTGCCGATGTGCACCGTGTCGGCCTGCTGGCTGAAGACGCCGATCGGGCCCTTCGCGTTCGCCTTGTTCAGCGTGCTGGCGTCGTTGCCGATCTCGATGTTGTTGAAGGCCGCGTCGCCCGACAGCTCGGTCGAGTCGGTGGTGAGATCGCTCGCGGTCACCTTCTGGTCGCCGCCGCCCGCGGTGATCTTCAGGTTGGTGCCGCCCAGGTCGACGCTCTGGCACAGCTTGGTGAGCGTGGCGTTCTTGATCGCGGAGGTGACGACGAGTACCTGACCGCCGGTGTCCCCGGCGTTCGGGCTGCCGTCCGCCATGTTGTCGAGCCCGCCGAACTGCTCGAACCCGGTGCCGTTGAGTTCCGTGGCCGTGACGGTGAACGGCATGCCGGAGATCGCGAACTGCACACCCAGCGCGCCCTCCGCGGTGAGGATCGCGAGGCCGGCGGCGACGATGGTGGCAGGCACCGCCATGACAGCGGCCCTGCGCAGTCGTACCCGACCTCGTCTTTCGCCGCCGCCGGCGGTACCTGACGCGGCTGAGGTTTCGGACGGGGAACCGCTTCCCGGGTTCTCGGGGGTGTTGTCGGCGGACGAGAGGTCCGGGGACGAGGCCATGTCTGCTCCCATGGGCATAGATCAATGCGGGTTGGGCTTCAGTGGCGCGTTGTCCTGGCGCGGACAGTGGCTGCCGCGCACGCCTCCTCGCACTCCCGGCGGATGCAAGGGCTTTCTCGTTACGCGGCAGTAGCCTGCGAGGAAGTTACCGCCGGTTACTTTGGAGGGTCAAGGGAGATGTGAAAAAAGGGTGTTGGATGTGCGCGGACGCCGACAGGCCCGGTCTGGAGGGGGTATCCGACCGCCGTCAATAACAGCAACTCCCTTGCTGTGCCTTGACGTTGATGGTTGATCAGGTCTACAACTCTCCCTGGTTTCCCCGGATCCGTGGCGCCGGATCCGCCGAGCGGCATCGGCCGCGTTCCCGGCCTTCATTCGGTAACCGCTCTGCCTTCCTCAGACAACCGACAACCGCTCCGCACCAGCGCGGCATCGGCACGGTCGCTTCCCTCTCCTCGGCCCGTGCCCGGCCGCCCCCTGTCCGGCTCGGTCGGAGGCCTTCCCCCGAGGCCTTCGACCGGTGCCCGGCCGGCCGCCGTCGCCGGTCCGTCACGTACGGAGAAGGCGTCACGGCCCGGCGACGGCGGCACCCCCCACCCACCATCCCCCCATGCCGCCAACACCCCCCACCTCACCCCACGTTGCCCCCCACCTCAGGAAAGAGGCACCCGCATGCGTACGCGCTCCCTCCTCGCCCTCGCCGGAACCGTCACCGCGCTCACCCTGGCCGCGGCCGTCCCCGCCTCCGCGGACGGCAGTGCCGTCCTCACCACGGGCAGCGCCGGCGGCACCGCCGCCGCGGTCGGCGACACCCTGACCGCGCCGCTGGCCAGTGGCACCACCGCGACGCTCTACTCCAGCGCGACCGGCACCAGCGGGGTCACCTGCACGTCGTCGCAGTTCACCGCCGCGGTCACGGGCAACCCGACCGCACCCGGTACGGCCACCGAATCGGTCACCGGGCACACCTTCGCCAGCAGCAGCTGCACCAGCAACGTCACCGGTGTGCTCGGCGTCGGCGGCATCACGGTCGACAACCTGCCCTACACCGCCACGGTCGCCTCCGACGGCACCCTCACCGTCACGCCGGCCAGCGGCTCCACCATCCAGACCACGGTCAAGCTGCGCACCCTGCTGGGCACCATCACCTGCGTCTATCAGGCACCCAGCCTGACCGGTAAGGCCGACAACAGCGACAGCAGCATCACCTTCACCAACCAGCAGTTCACCAAGAGCTCCGGTTCGTCGCTGTGCTTCGCGAACGGCTACTTCACTGCCAAGTACGCCCCCGTCACCGACGCGGGCGCCCGGGTCTACGTCAACTGACCCTCGTAGCAGGAGGGTTCAGCGTCGCCGTAGACGCAGAACCAGGGCGGCGCCCCCGGTGAGCACCAGCACCGCGGCGGCGCCGCCCGCCAGCAACGGCGCCGAGGGGCCCGCGTCCGAGCGGGTCGCCTCGGCCACCGGCGCGCTGTCGCTGCTCGTGCCGGTGGAAGTCCCCTTCTCCTCGGTGGGAGTCGGCGTTCCGGACGCGGGCTGCGCAGTCTTCGTCGGTACGGGCCGCGGGCTCGCCGGCGCCTTCGAAGCGGCGGAAGTCTCCGTGGCCTTGACCGGCCCTGACCCCGCCACCGCGCTCGCCCCCGCGAACACCACGTCGGAACACGAGTAGTACGTGTCCGGCGTGCTGCTGTTCTGCCAGATCGTGTAGAGCACCTGACGGCCCGTCCGGTCCTTCGGCAGCGTCGCCCGGATGTGGTACGCCCCGTTCGTCAGCGGCGGGTCCGTGACCTCGACGAAGGGGCGCGTCGGCAGGTCGGCCCACTTCAGCGGCTTCGCCGGGTCGTAGCCGGGCCTGGTGAGGTACAGCCTGAACGTGCCCGTGTGCGCGATCGTCGAGGCGTACGTCATCGTCAGTCTGCCGCCCGGGGTCAGCCGGGTCGCCGGCCAGTCCCGCCGGGCCAGATCGAGGCCCCGGTAGGCGGGCAGGTTCCCGCTGCACAGCCTGCCGTCCGGAATCACCTGCCGGTCCCGGCCGTTCACCCCCGCCACGCGCAGGTTGTCCCATGCGGTGAACGGGGCGCCGTTCGCGCTGATCGCCGCCCGGCAGGCCGCCGACCGGTTCGCGCTGCCGCCCGAAGGGGAGCAGGCGTACACCCGGCTGACCGGGTCCGTGGGGGCACCGTGCGCCTGGGCAGACCCCGCCACCCACGGCAGGAGCAGGAGCGGGGCCGTCGCAGCGGCCGCCGTGACGCTCAGGCGGGCGGTCATCCGAGTCATCCGGGACGTCTCCTCGGCAGGCGCGGGAACGGGGTCTGCTGCGTCCAGTACGGGCCACATCTCGACTCCGTTCACCCTCGCCAGCGTCCCCGGCACCGTTCGGCGTACGACTCAGACCGGTCAGACGGTTTTGCCGACCCCCTTCCGGAGTGCACCGGAGTGCGGGCCGAGCGCCCCCTGTGACGGATGTCAAAGGCGAGGTCAGCGACGCCCCTTGGCTTCCGGAAACATGCAGGGGCAGTGGAAGGAGGGCGTTCTGGGGCCGTCCGTTTGCGGAGTGTTACGCCTGGGCCTGATGTCGTACGGGTGAGTGACAGCTGGCGGATAGGGAAGTCCGACCGTCTGACTCCCTTTGGCGCCTGGTGAGTTATCGTATGCGTGGGGTCAAAACAAACCGCGTGTCCCGTTCGTTAGAGCTGCGAGGAGGGGTCAGTCGATGGCGAGGCAATTACGCGCTGAGCAGACCCGGGCGACGATCATCACTGCCGCCGCCGATCTGTTCGACCGACAGGGCTACGAATCCACCAGTTTGAGCGACATCGTGGGTCACGCGCAGGTCACCAAGGGGGCGTTGTACTTCCACTTCGCCGCGAAGGAGGACCTGGCCCACGCCATCCTGGAGATCCAGGCCAGGTCCGCGCAGCAGGTGGTGGCCGAGGTCGAGGGTCGCGGCTACTCCTCGCTGGAGGCCCTGATGCGCGCCACGTTCGCCGTCGCCCGACTGGCCGTGGAGGATCCGGTGCCGCGCGCCGGACTCCGCCTCGCCACCGCGGACGTCCCGGTACGGCCACCGCTCAGGCATCCCTTCACCGAGTGGCTGGAGTTCGCCACCCGCAAGTTCAGCGGCGCCGTCAAGGAGGCGGATGTGCACGCCGAGATCGATGTCGGGGTCGTCGCCCACTCCCTCGTGTGCTTCTTCGTCGGCACCCGGGTCGCCGGCCGCTCTCTCGAACCGGTCGGACGGCTGCCCCGCAGGGTGGCCGAGATGTGGCACCTGATGGTCCGGGGTCTGGTGCCGGTGCACCGCCGCCCCCGCTATCTGACCCTCGCCACGCAGCTGGAACGGGAGGTCAGAACCGGCTGACCCGCACGGTACGGTGACGCCCATGCCCGACACCCCCACGGCACCGGTCATCCTCGGCGACGAACCCGGCTCGTTCCCGCACAGTGTGCTGGCCGAGCGGCACCCCGCGATCATCCGGCAGGTGCGGGACGCCTTCCCGTACGGCCCCGGGCAGCACCACGCGCTCGACGAGCTGCTGAAGAGCTGCACCGAAGGGGTGATCGAGCAGTTGCCCGAGGATGCCGGCGACCTGGACCGGTGGCGCGCCTGGGGGCTGGACGACCAGGTCGGCCGGTCCTGGTTCGAGGTGCCGTGGCTGTGGTCCGAGAGCCACTTCTACCGCCGGCTGCTCGACGCGGTGGGCTACTTCGGCCCGGGTGCCTGGCAGGGCATCGACCCGTTCCGCCCCTTCAAGCGTGCCGAACTCGACGCCCCGGAGACCGACGAGGAACTCGCCGCGCTCGACGCGCTCCAGGACCGTCCGGAGCCGGAGCGGGCCCGCGCCCTGCTGCACGGCTCGCTGTGGGGCAACCGCGCCGACCTCGGCTTCCGGCTGTCCGCGGTGGGCGCCGAGGCCGCGGAACCGGTCCCCGCTCTGGTCGCCGACGACAGCGAGACCCTGTGGTCGCTGCTGCCGCCCTCCGGCACGGGCACGCTCGTGCTGGTCGCGGACAACGCGGGTCGCGAACTCGTCCCCGACCTGCTCCTGATCGCCCATCTCCTCGCCGAGGGCCGGATCGGCCGGGCGGTCCTGCACGTCAAGCCGTACCCCTACTACGTCTCCGACGCCACGACCGCCGACGTGGTCGACGCCCTGCAGCGCCTCGCCGCGGCACCGGGCGCGGCCGCCGGGTACGGGCGCACGCTCTGGTCGGCCATGGCCGACGGCCGCCTCACGGTGCGGGCCCACCCCTTCTCCTGCGCCCCGCTGCCGTACGCCGACCAGCCGGACGATCTGTGTGCCGAGTTCGCCTCGGCCACGCTGACCCTCTTCAAGGGCGACCTCAACTACCGCCGTCTGGTGGGCGACCGGCTGTGGCCGCCCACCACGCCCTTCCAGGAGGTGACCGCCTACTTCCCCGGCCCGGTCGCCGCCCTGCGCACCCTGAAGTCCGACGTGATCACCGGCCTGACCCCGGCCACCGAGGCCGCGCTGGTCGCGGCCGAGGAGCAGCGCTGGCGCACCGGCGGCACGCACGCGCTGATCCAGGTGAACGCCCTCAAGTGACCTGTACGGGAAGCGACTTGAGGCCGTTGATGAAGTTGGACACCAGACGTCCGGCCGGTCCTGCGGGTCGCAGGCCGGGCAGTGCGCGCAGCACCTCCTCGTAGAGCAGCCGCAGCTGCAACCGGGCGAAGTGAGCGCCCAGACACACATGCGGGCCGTCCCCGAAGGACACGTGCGGGTTGGGTGTGCGGGCGAGGTCCAGCCGGTCGGGCCCGGTGAAGACCCGCTCGTCGCGGTTGGCCGAGGCGTGGAACACCACGACTTTGTCGCCCGCCCGGATCCGGCGGCCGGCCAGCTCGGTGTCCTGCGCGGCCGTCCTGCGGAAGCTCAGGACCGGAGGATGCCAGCGCAGCAACTCGTCAACCGCAGACGGTATGCCGACTTTCCCGGCGTGCAGCAGCTCGTACGCCTCCGGATGCTCGGCCAGGGCCAGCAGTCCGCCGGGGGCCGCGCTGCGCACGGTGTCGTTGCCCGCGACCGTGAGCAGGAAGAAGAACATCTCCAGTTCGGCTTCGGCGAGTTCGGCGATGGGGGTACCGCCCGGTTCGAGCGAAGCCGAGAACTGGGGGAGCGCGAGCGTCGTCATGATGTCGTCGGCGGGATACCGTCGTTTGTATGCGGCCAACTGTCCGGCGTAGGCGAACATGTCCCGCAACATCGCCGGCGAACGCGGGTTGACCGGCTTGCCCGCCTCGTCCAGCACCGGGGGACCCGCCTCGTCCGGATCCTGGTAGCCGATGACCCGCTGCGTCCAGTGCAGCAGCTGCCGCCGGTCGCTCTCCGGAACCCCCAGCAGATCCGCCAGGTTGAGCAGGGCGTACTCGTCGGTGACGGCGGCGACCAGGTCGACCGTGCCGTCGCCCGACCGGGCCTGGTCCAGGGCCCGGTCGAGCAGGGTCCGTGCCCGCTCGCGCGCCACCGCCGTGAACCGGTCGACGCGCCCCGGAGTGAAGGCCCGGCTCACCAGCCGCCGCAGCCGGCCGTGCTGCGGCGGATCCTGATTGAGCATCATGCGCCGGATGAACGGAAGGTCGTCCGGGTCGGGGTCACGGATCTGGGTCGCGCCGATGTACGAGGAGTACGTCGCCGAGTCCTTGAGCACGCGGACTACGTCGGAGTGCCGGGTCACCGCCCAGAACCCGGGGCCGGCCGGCCAGCCCAGCACCTCCGGCTCGTCCTGCCAGGCCACCGGATGGTGGTCGCGCAGGACGCGGTAGTCGGCGTACGGCACCCCGGCGGCGTACCGGCGCGGGTCGAAGACGTCGGGCACCGGGGGGGCCTCCCGTACGCTCACGCCGGCTCGCCCGCGTCCGCCAGCAGAAAGTCCTCCACCGTGCGGATCAGCTCCAGCGGAGTCTCGTCCATGGCGTAGTGCCCGGCGCAGGGCAGCCCCACGAGTTCGGCACGCGGATACCAGGACATCCACGTCTCCCGCATCAGCGCGGGCGACAGCGCCGGATCGAGTTCGCCGGCCACCGCCAGTGCGGGCACTTCGCTGCCCTCGACGTCGGCGCGGAAGTCGTCGCCCGCCCAGGAGTCGAGCCAGGCCCGGAACGCCTTCGCGTCGCTGCGCTCCAGGGAGAGGTCCACCATCCGGTCGAGCCAGGCCGCGGGACGGCGGCTCCCGGTGGTGAAGTCGATGATCGCGCGCCGGTTCTCCGGCCTGTGCGCCGCGTCCGCGAACAGCACGCCCTGCTCGCCGGGGAGCGGCAGCCCCGAGGCGGGCACGGGGGAGACCCCGACGATCCGCCGCAGCCGGTGCGGTGCGACCGACAGCAGCCGCTGCGCCACCGCACCGCCCATCGAGTGTCCGATCACCGAGAACCGCTGCCAGCCCAGCCGGTCGGCCAGCTCCACCAGGTCCACGGCCGCCTCGGTCGTCGTATAGGAGCCCACGGCGTCCCTGGCCGCTCCGTAGCCGCGCAGATCGACCAGCGCGTAGGTGAAGGCGGTCCGGTCGAGATCCGGCAGGACGGCCGCGTAGGCGGACCGGTCGGCGAACCAGCCGTGCACGGCGAACACCTTGTGGGCGCCGTCGCCGTGCACCTCATGGGGCAACACGAAGGAGGTCATGCGCCTACCGTGACCCGCGCGCGGGGGCTCGGCAAGGGTACGGACGGGCCACGCCGACGCCACAGGAACCCGTGAAAGGTCCCCGTTTCGACGGCGGTTCACGCGATGGTGTGATCATCGGCCGCGCAGCGGATGGCCCTTCCGGCCCCCGGGTAGGGCCCCGCCATGACGCAGCCGTTCGAACTCCCGCACTTCTACATGCCGTATCCCGCGCGGCTCAACCCGCATGTCGACGAGGCGCGTGCCCACTCGACGGCGTGGGCGCGCGAGATGGGCATGCTGGAGGGCTCCGGGGTCTGGGAGCAGGCCGATCTGGAGGCGCACGACTACGGGCTCCTGTGCGCCTACACCCACCCCGACTGCGACGCACCGGCCCTGTCGCTGATCACCGACTGGTACGTCTGGGTGTTCTTCTTCGACGACCACTTCCTCGACATGTACAAGCGCACCCAGGACCGCGCCGCCGGAAAGGCCCACCTGGACCGCCTGCCCCTGTTCATGCCGCTGGACCCGGCCACCCCCGTGCCGGAGCCGGAGAACCCGGTCGAGGCGGGACTCGCCGACCTGTGGAGGCGCACGGTGCCGTCGATGTCCGCCGACTGGCGCCGGCGCTTCTCCGTCGCCACCGAGCACCTGCTGAACGAGTCCATGTGGGAGCTGTCCAACATGAACGAGGGGCGGATCGCCAACCCGGTCGAGTACATCGAGATGCGCCGCAAGGTGGGCGGCGCCCCCTGGTCGTCGGGGCTCGTGGAGTACGCGACCGCGGAGGTGCCCGTCGCCGTCGCCGGCACCCGGCCGCTCAGGGTGCTCATGGAGACGTTCTCCGACGCGGTCCACCTGCGCAACGACCTCTTCTCCTACCAGCGGGAGGTCGAGGACGAGGGCGAGAACAGCAACGGCGTGCTCGTGCTGGAGACGTTCTTCGGCTGCACCACCCAGGAGGCCGCCGAGACCGTCAACGACATCCTCACCTCGCGCCTGCACCAGTTCGAGCACACCGCGCTCACCGAAGTGCCCGCCGTCGCCCTGGAGAAGGGGCTCAGGCCCGACGAGGTCGCCGCGGTCGCCGCCTACACCAAGGGACTTCAGGACTGGCAGTCCGGCGGCCACGAGTGGCACCTGCGCTCCAGCCGCTACATGAACAAGGGCGCCACCTCCCTCGCGCCCTGGCAGAAACTGACCGGTCCCGGCACCTCCGCCGCCGATGTCGGCGCGCTGCTCGCCACGGCCGCCGCGATGGGGGCACCTCCCACGCCTTTCGGGCAGTGGGGGAGGCTGCGGGCCTACGCGCACGTGCCCTTCCAGAAGGTCGGCCCGTCGCTGCTGCCCGACTTCCACATGCCCTACGAGGTCGAGCTGAGCCCGCACCTGGACGCGTGCCGCCCCCGCCTGACCGCGTGGATGCACCGCATGGGCATGCTGGAGGAGGGCGTCTGGGACGAGGACAAGCTCGCCGCCTACGACCTCGCGCTGTGCTCGGCCGGAATCGACCCGGACGCCACCCCTGAGGCCCTGGACCTCAGCGCCCACTGGCTGGCCTGGGGCACCTACGCCGACGACTACTACCCACTGGTCTTCGGTGCCCGCCGCGACCTGGCAGCCGCCCGGCTGGCCACCGCCCGCCTGTCCGCGTGCATGCCCTGCGACGGCGAGGAGACGACCGTCGTCCCGGTCACCGGCATGGAACGCGGCCTGACCGACCTCTGGGCCCGCACCACCGCCGGCATGACCCCCGACCAGCGGCGCGCCCTGCGCGACTCCGTCGACAAGATGACCGAGAGCTGGGTGTGGGAGCTGTCCAACCAGCTGCAGAACCGAATCCCCGACCCGGTCGACTACCTGGAGATGCGCCGCGACACCTTCGGCTCCGACCTCACCCTCGGCCTGTGCCGCAGGGGCCAGGGCCCCGCGATCCCGCCGGAGATCTACCGCACCGGCCCCGTCGAGGCGCTGGAGAAGGCCGCCATGGACTACGCGTGCCTGACCAACGACGTCTTCTCGTACCAGAAGGAGATCGAGTACGAGGGGGAGCTGCACAACGCGATCCTCGTCGTGCAGAACTTCTTCGGCTGCGACTATCCGGCCGCGCTCGGCATCGTCCACGACCTGATGACCCAGCGCATGCAGCAGTTCGAGCACATCATCAGCCACGAACTGCCCGTCCTGTACGACGACTTCGCTCTGTCGACCGAGGCGCGCGAGGCCATGGCGAACTACGTGGCCGACCTGCAGAACTGGCTGGCGGGCATCCTGCACTGGCACCGGGAGGTCGACCGCTACAAGGCCCCGTTCCTCGCCCGCCGCGCCCACGGCTTCCTGCCCGACCGTGCCCCGGCACCCGTGACGCTGGTCAGCTGACGTCCCCGATCCGCTCCACCACCTCCGCGGCAAGCTCGTCCAGCCCCTTGACGGCCGCTCCCCGCAGCTCGCCGCGTATCGCGTCACCGCCCGCCCGCGGCCAGCACGGTGAGATGCCGGTGCTGCCTGAGCAGCCGCAGGGCGTGATCGGTCATGTCACCGAACGTAACAGCCGCCACTGACAGCGAGGCAACGGCGGTGCGGTGGCGGTCGGTTCAGGCCGACTGGCGCACCCTCGTGGCGTGTTCGACCGCCGCCCGCGCCAGCGCCCGTACGACGGGGTGCGGACGTGAGCCGTCGCCGGACAGCTCCGGCTGGAACAGGGTGGCCAGGAAGAAGGGATGGCCCGGCAGTTCGGCCACCCGGACGTGCCCGTCCTCGTCGCGCCCGGAGAACCGCAGGCCGTGGGCGCGCAGGGTGTCGAGGTGGCGGGAGGGGCCGTACGCGCAGAAGTACCGCTCGACCGTGCGCGCCGAGCCGATCACCGACTCGGCCAGCGACCCGGGCTCGATGGCCACCGCGGCCTCGTGGCCCACCAGTGAGCAGGCCAGCGGCTCGATGAGCGGGTCCTCGGCGCCGGGGTCGTTCTCGGCGTGCGCGACCCGGGTCAGCCCGCACACGTTCCGGGCGAACTCCAGCAGCGCGTGCTGGAAGCCGCCGCACGTGCCCAGGAACGGGATGCCCTCCTCGCGCGCGGTGCGGATGGCCGCGAGGACGCCCGCCTCACTGCGGTACGGGCTGCCCGGCAGCACCCACACCGCGTCGAAACCGCGCACCGCGTCCTCGGCCGCCGCGTCCTCCGACGGGATCCAGTAGGCGTCCAGGACCAGCCGGTCGCGTTCGGCGAGGGCGTCCAGCAGGAGCGGGATGCGGGTGTGCGAGACGACGTTGGGGGAGCGGTCCCCGACGAGCGCGAGGGTGGCGGTGTGAGCTGCGGTGTTCGTCATGCCGTTCATCCTGGGCGGCACACGTGGTTCACGTCCAACGATGATTCCTGCACAGTCGATAAGCACTGCTGATGGAGTGGGATCCTGTTCCGCATGGACCCGCACCTGCTGCGCACGTACGTCACCGTGGCGCGCCTCGCCTCCTTCTCCGAGGCCGCGCGCGAGCTGGGCTACACCCAGTCCGCGGTGTCCCAGCACATCGCCGCCCTCGAACAGGACCTCGGCGCGCCCCTGCTCACCCGGCGGCCCGTCGCACCCACCGCGGCAGGCGAACGCCTCCTGGAGCACGCGGGCCCGCTGCTGCTGCGCCTGGACGCGGCCCGCGCCGACGTGGTCCGCATGGCCGCCGCGCCCGCCCACGGCCTGACCCTCGCCACCACACCGACCGCCCTCGGCCCCGGCGTCCTGGGCGCGCTCCCGGCCGCGGGCGTGACCCTGCGTGTCCTCACCCGGGACGAGATCCCGGCCGCCGTCGCCACCGGCACCGCCGACCTCGGCCTGGTCGACGGCCTCGCCGCCCCCAGCGATCCGCTCAGGCTGCCCGACGTGGCCCCGCTGACCACGCACGGCGTCGCCGAGGAACCCGTCAGCGTCCTGGTGCCCACCGGCCACCCCCTCGCCGGCCGTTCCGGCCTGCGCCTCGGCGACCTCGCCGAGGCCCGCTGGCTGGACGCGCCCGGCGCGGCCCTCCCGCTCGCCCACCTGCGCGGCGCCAACGGCGGCGGCGCCTTCCGCCCCGCCCTCCGCTACGAGGGCACCGACCTGCGCACCCTCACCGCCCTCACCGCCGCCGGCCACGGCCTCACCCTGCTGCCCCGCTCGACGGCGACGGGCATCCCGGGCACCGTCGCCGTCCCGCTCACCGCACCGCGGGTCGTCCACCGCACGGAACTCCTGCACGGCGGGGCTCCGAGGGGCGCGGCGGCGGAGGTGGTCCGGCAGCTGGTTGACCGTGCGTGAGCGGGGGTCCGGCAGCTGGCTGACCGTGTGTGAACGGCGGTCCGGTGCTTCGCCTCGACGACTATGACTACCCTCCGCCACGCTCCGGCCAGTCTCACTCGTTCGTGTCTCGTCGTGGAGCGGAGCCCCGGGTAGAGCACCAGCCGGAGGCGAGCGAACCATGGATCAGACTGCGTTGCGTCCCAAGCCGATGCCCGGTCAGGAGCGGCCGGGAAGCGGCACTCCCGGCTCCGCCCGGCGCCCGCACGCCGCGCGCCGCCGCGGCCGGCGGCTCAGGACCCTGCTGTTCGGGCTGTTCACCGGCACCGTCCTGGTGCTCTCCGGGGTCGGCATCGGCACGGTCGGCGCCACGGTGATCGGCATGAGCAGACTGGCCGAGCTGCAACGCCAGGCCCCGCCGCACCGTCCCCCGGCCCAGCCCGCCCCTTCCCCGAGCCCTTCGGAGACCCGGACCGGCGCGACCCTGGGGGTCGAGGCCGTCGACGCCGACAAGGTCGGCGCCCTGGTGGTGGGCGTCCACGTGCCCGGCCCCGGCTACACGGCGGGCCTGGTCCGCGGCGACATCCTGCTGCAGTTCGGCAGCGCCCGCGTCGACACGGCCGCCGACCTCGCCCGGGCCGTCGCCCACGCCCGCCCCGGAACGGAGGTGACCCTCACCGTGCGCCACCCCGGCGGCGGCTACCAACAGCTGACGGTCGTTCCGGGGGTGGTGACCTGACGGGGTGGTCGACTGACGGGGTGCTGACCAGACGGTGTGCTGACTTGACGGGATGCTGACCTGACCGCGGCCGAAGTGACGGTCCTGAGGGTCCGGACACGTCGGGAAACTCGCTGGTCGCACCCCGCCCCACGCGCCATGATGGCCCCATGCCGAGCCCCGTCCCAGCGGACCGCCGCAGCAGGACTCCGCGATCGGCTCGCGCCGCCCTGTCCGGCCGGGCAGGATGCTGCCCGAGACCGCTTAGCCCCGTCACCACGACCGCGCTCGGAGGCCCGGATGACCGGTAGCACGCCCGCGCCCTTCACCGCCGACGACTACAGGGCCCGTATGGAGCGTGCCGCGCGCGCTGCCGTCGACGCCGGCCTCGCGGGTCTGCTCGTGGCGCCGGGGCCGGACATGGTGTGGCTGACCGGCTACACGCCCACCGCGGTCACCGAACGGCTCACCGTGCTGGTCCTCACCCCGGGGCACGACCCCGTGCTCGTCGTGCCCACCCTGGAGGCCCCGGACGCCGAGCACGCGGTCGGCGCGTCCGCCTTCACCCTGCGCGACTGGACCGACGGCAAGGACCCCTACGCCGTCACCGCCGCCCTCCTCGACCACAGCGGCCGCTTCGGCATCAGCGACAACACCTGGGCGATGCACCTGCTGGGCCTCCAGCGCACCCTGCCCGGCACCTCCTACGCCTCGCTCACCGACGCCCTGCCCATGCTGCGCGCCGTCAAGGACGCGGCCGAACTGGAACTCCTGGCAGCCGCGGGCGCGGCTGCAGACGCAACGTTCGAGGAGATCCGGAAGGTTCCCTTCGCCGGGCGTCGCGAGTCCGACGTCGGCCACGACCTCGCCGACCTGCTGCGCCGCTTCGGGCACTCCCAGGTCGACTTCACCATCGTCGGCTCGGGCCCCAACGGTGCCAACCCGCACCACGAGGTCGGCGACCGCGTCATCCAGCACGGCGACATGGTCGTCCTCGACTTCGGCGGCCTCAAGGACGGCTACGGCTCCGACACCACCCGCACGGTCCACGTCGGCGAGCCGACCGAGGAGGAACGCACGGTCCACGACATCGTGCGCGCCGCCCAGGAGGCGGGCTTCCGGGCCGTACGGCCGGGCGTCGCCTGCCAGGAGGTCGACCGTGCCGCCCGCGCGGTGATCACCGACGCCGGCTACGGCGAGTACTTCATCCACCGCACCGGGCACGGCATCGGCGTCACCACGCACGAGCCGCCGTACATGATCGAGGGCGAGGAGCAGCCGCTGGTACCGGGCATGTGCTTCTCCGTGGAGCCCGGCATCTACCTTCCCGGTCGCTTCGGAGTGCGCATCGAGGACATCGTCACGGTGACCGAGGACGGCGGTCGCCGCCTCAACAACACCACCCGTGAGATGGTCATAGTGGACTGAGAGAACGGCTGACAGACCAGGAGACACCCGCTCGACGACATCCCGGAACGGCTACGGCGCGACCCATGACCCAGGCACCGACACCCACCGCGGACACCGTCCGCAGACTGGTCCGTACCCTGCTCAAGGAGAGCAAGGCGGCCGCGAACGGCACCGAGGGCCCCGACGTCCGGCCCGTCACCGAGGGCCGCGAGCACACCTGGTGGGTCGGCACCCGCCATGTGCTGCGCCTCGCCCCCGACCGGGAGGCCTCCGTCCGCCGCCGCCGCGAACTGCGCCTGCGCGACCTGGTCCGCCCGCACGTGCCCGTCGCCGTCCCGACCAGCGTCGCCCACGGCGACTGGGCACCCGGCCTCGCCTACACCCTCGACACCAAACTGCCCGGCGGCACCGCAGACGAGCACGACGTCTCCGCCGTCGGCGAGGCCGACCTGGCCGGACTGCTCAGCGGACTGCGCGCGGTGCCCGCACGGCAGGTGGAGGCGCTCGGCGTGCCGCGCACCGCCCCGCGCTCCCTGGATGCGCTGCGCCGCATGGCCGTGCACGCGGCCGAACGGCTCGCCGCCGCCGACGAGTTCGACGCCGCCCGCCTGCACCAGCTCACCCCGCCCGGCGCCGCCCAGCTCGCCGCTCAGACCGGCACCGCCGTGCTCACCCACCACGGCCTCACCGGCGAGCACGTGGTGGTCAGCGCCGACGGACGGGTCCGCGGCATCCTGGACTGGACAGAGGCCGCCCTCGGCGACCCCGCCGAGGACATCGCCGGCCTCGCCGTCGCCGTAGGCTCCCCGGCCGCCGTCCGCGCCGCCACCCTCGCCGGCTACGGCGCCCGCCCCTGCCTGCGCGGTCTGTGGCTCGCCCGCTGCGACACCGTCGTCCGCCTCACCGACCACATCGAAGGCCGCGCCACCGGCTCCCTGCCGCTGCTGCGGATCCAGCTGCGGCGCGCCTGGGAGCCGATCCTGCTGGAGCGGGTGACCGAGTTCAAGGACGACGAGACGGAGCCCTAGGGCCTGTCAGACAATTCCCGCCTGCCCCGCGACGCCTGGCACGCACGATCGCACCAGACGCCGCGGGGCCCGCCCTCCGGGCGGACGACGGGAATTGTCAGACAGGCCCTGGCTCAGGGCTGGACCAGCACCACGCACGACTCCCCGGGCACCTGCAGCAGCCCGTCCGGGCCCGGTGCCGCCACCGGGTCCCAGGCGGCGAGCACCCGCACCCGCCCGGTGCCCAGCGGGATCGCCGCCGGCTCCTTGCCCAGGTTCACCGCCACCCGCACGTCCCCGCGCCGGAACGCCAGCCAGCGGGCCTCCTCGTCGTACGCCACCTTCGTGTCCGCCAGGTCGGGATCGGTGAGGTCCGGCTGCTCCCGGCGCAGCTCGATCAGCCGCCGGTACCAGGCCAGCACGCGCGCGTGGGGCTCGCGTTCCGGCTCCGACCAGTCGAGACAGGACCGCTCCCGGGTCGCCGGGTCCTGCGGGTCCGGTACGTCCTCCTCGGCCCAGCCGTGCTGCGCGAACTCCCGCCGCCTGCCCCGCCGTACCGCGTCGGCCAGCTCCGGATCCGTGTGGTCGGTGAAGAACTGCCAGGGCGTGCCCGCCGCCCACTCCTCGCCCATGAACAGCATCGGCGTGAACGGTGCGGTCAGCGTGAGCGTTGCCGCGCAGGCCAGCAGACCGGGGGAGAGCAGGGCGGAGAGCCGGTCCCCCTGAGCGCGGTTTCCGACCTGGTCGTGGGTCTGGCTGTAGCCCAGCAGCCGGTGCGCGGCCACCCGCGCGCGGTCCAGCGGCCGGCCGTGGCCGCGGCCACGGAAGCTCGAGTACGTGCCGTCGTGGAAGTAGCCGCAGGTGAGCGTCTTGGCGAGCGCGGCGAGCGGAGCGCGCGCGAAGTCGGCGTAGTAGCCCTGGGACTCGCCGGTCAGTGCGGAGTGCAGGGCGTGATGGAAGTCGTCGTTCCACTGGGCCTGCAGCCCGAGGCCGTGCTCCGCGCGGGGGGTGATGATCCGCGGGTCGTTCAGGTCGGACTCGGCGATCAGGAACAGGGGGCGGTCCAGCTCACCGGCGAGGCCGTCGACGGCCGCCGACAGCTCCTCCAGGAAGTGGCACGCGCGCGTGTCGTGCAGCGCGTGCACCGCGTCCAGGCGCAGCCCGTCGATCCGGTAGTCCCGCAGCCACGCCAGCGCGCTGCCCACGAGGTACGCGCGCACCTCGTCCGAACCGGGCGCGTCCAGGTTCACCGCGGTACCCCACGGCGTGTGGTGCGTGTCCGTGAAGTACGGCCCGAACCGCGGCAGATGGTTGCCCGACGGGCCCAGATGGTTGTGTACGACGTCCAGCACGACACCCAGGCCCAGTTCGTGCGCCCGGTCCACGAACCGCTGCAGCGCCTCGGGGCCGCCGTACGGCTCGTGCACCGCCCACAGCGACACCCCCTCGTACCCCCAGCCGTGCCGCCCCGGGAAGGGACACAGCGGCATCAACTCCACATGCGTGACGCCCAGTTCCGCCAGGTGCTCAAGACGCCCGGCGGCCGCGTCGAGGGTGCCCTCGCGGGTGTACGTGCCCACGTGCAGCTCGTAGAGCACCGCGCCCGGCAGCTCGCGCCCCGCCCAGGCGGAACGCCACGCGCGGCGCCCGTGGTCGACGACCGCGCTCAGACCGTCCGGACCGTCCGGTTGACGGCGCGACCGCGGGTCCGGCAGCACCGGACCGTCGTCCAGCGCGAACCCGTACCGCGAGCCGTCCTGTGCCTGCGCCTCCCCCGTCCACCAACCGGCGCGTCCGGAATCGCGCGCCAACGCGCGCGTGGCGCCGTCGCAATGGAGCGTCACACGGTCTGCCTGCGGTGCCCACACCTCGAACTGCACGGACGGTTCCCCTTCGTCTGCTCACCGTGATGTAGCCCGTCCATCGTGCCGCGAAAGCGATCAATCCGCTTTCGAATCCGCCCTTTCCCGGCAGGTGTCGTGGAACGATGCGCGTGCGGTAACCGTTTCCCTCGTTTCTGGACACCACGGGTTCGCTGTCCGACAATCACCAGCGTGACGTCGTCCTTCGAGTTCCCCACGTACCCCGCGCGGTTGTCCGACGCGGAGCGCGACAAGGCGCTGCAGGTGCTGCGAGACGGCGTCGCCATGGGCCGCCTGTCGCACGACACGTTCGTACGCCGCATGGATCTCGCGCTGGCCGCCCGCCGCGCCGACGAACTCGCCGCCCTCACCGCCGACCTGCCCCGCGAGAACCGCCTCTCTCGCGCGGTCCTCGGCACCGTCGAGGCCGTCTCCGGCTTCACCGTACGGCTGCGCCGGGCCTGGCAGGCCGAGCGGCTGCCCAAGCTGCGGCTGCCGCACCCGGCGAACGGCCATCCGCTGCGCATCGGCCGCGACCCCGCGAACGGGCTGCGCCTGAACCACGAGACCGTCTCCCGCGTGCACGCCGAACTGCGCCGCCAGGGCGGCATGTGGGTCCTCAGGGACCTCGGGTCCACCAACGGCACCACGGTCAACGGCCGCCGTGTGGTGGGCGCCGTCGTGGTCCGCGAGGGCGACCAGGTCGGCTTCGGACGGATCGCCTTCCGGCTCTCGGCGGACTGAGACACCGTCCCGCATTCGAACTGACGCACCGCTGTGCGCCCGTACGGTCCCGTTCGGGTGAGTCGGGGTGCGGAACGCGGGCCGCCGCGTCGATGCTTCGGGAATGACGTACATCACCCGAGCGACGGCGGCGGCAGGCGCCGTGCTGGCCTCCGTCGGTCTCCTCGCCGCGGGCCCGGCCCAGGCCGCACCCCGCGACAGCCTTCACGGCAACTGGCTCGACCTCACCGTCACCCGCGGCGACGCCCAGACCGGCTACACGCGCGGCACGCTGCTGCTGTGCGACCCGCCCCTCGGACACCCGCGCGCGGCCGAGGCCTGCACCGAACTCGCGGCCGCCCACGGCGACATCGCGCGCATCCCGGCCAAGAAGGTCTTCTGTCCGATGATCTTCGCTCCCGTGACCGTCCACGCGCGCGGGCAGTGGAACGGACGGCCGGTCGACTACCAGGAGACGTACTCCAGCAAGTGCGTCATGAACGCGCGGACGGGAGCGGTCTTCGCCCTGGACGGCTGAGCCCCGCAGCGCGGCGGGCGCGGGAAGCGCGTGAGGGTCGGCGTGGAGGCCTCACGCCGCCCGTTCACGGGCCTGCTGGGCGGCTACGAGCACGGTCCGGGACTGGTGCTCCACCTGGTTCTCCAACGGCACCCAGCGGGCCCGGAAACGCTCCGCGAAGGACTCGCACCAGGAGGCGACCAGCTGTTCGAGCCGGGGCGCCGCCCGGTCGTCCGTCTCCCGCAGCACCCGCAGCAGCATCGCCGCCGCCCGCAGCGGCAGCCGCCGTCCGAAGGCGTCCACACTGCCGACGTACGCCATCGTCGTGGCGGCCGGCGGTGTGTGGATCCAGTCCTGCGCCAGGCCCGGTATCAGCTCCAGCGCCCACTGCGAGGCCCGCAGCAGCGGCCCGTCCGCACCCTCCAGCCGGGGCAGCGCCTCGGCGAGCACCCGCTCCACCTCCAGCGAGTCCCGCAGCAGCCGCTGGGCCAGGCGGTGCATCGCCGCCACCGGTGCCGGGTGCGGCGCCGGGTCGTCCACCAGGTCGCTGGCCCACATCGGCACCTCCACCACGGCCGTCAGACCGCCGTAGCGGTGCGCGTGGTACCAGGTGCTGTGCCGGGCGTCGTCCGGCAGGCTCGGATAGGCGACGCCCGTTTCCGGGCCGGGCATCACATGCACCCCGGGCCCCGAGGCAGGCCAGCCCGCGGCGTCCGAGGCGCCCGTCTCGACCGGGATGTGCAGCTCGGCGGCGGACTTGGCGAACGGCTCCGCGAGGCCCGGCACGTCCTTCGTCAACTGCACCCAGCTGCCGCCCAGATCGGTGCCGTGCAGGGTCACCTGGAGGTAGGGGCGCAGTTCGTCGATCACCCTGGTCAGGGTTCGGGTCTCGGGCGGCAGGCGGTCCGGCGGGAGCACCGCCGGGGACCACTCCGGCTGCTCCGCGCCGGTCGGCCGGTAGAAGCCGAGGTGGTAGTCGAGCAGGCTGCGCGGGGCCGGGGTCACATGCAGGCTCGCGCCGTCCGGGTCGGCGCAGAGCAGGAAGTGCCAGGAGGTGCCGGTCCGCAACTCCCGCTCGGCCAGCACGCGTTCGGCCAGGACCCGGAGGGTGGAGCCGCCCGTCGGCTCGTTGGCGTGGGCGCCCGCGACGACCAGCACGGCGCGGCGGGCGTGTCCCACCGACAGCAGGTGCAGGGGCCGGCCGGCTCGCGAGACGCCCACCTGTCTGAGCGAGCACAGCCCGGGCTCCTGAGCGGCCAACGCCCGTGCGGAGGCGATCAGTTCGGGAACGCTGGGGTAGCGCAGCTCCGGCAGGAGACTCACCCCCGACTTGTCCGCCCGGCTTCGCCCTCCCAGTGCCGCACGGCATGGGTGAACTGTCAAGCATCCGGCGGGGAGGCTCCAGGGGGCGCCCGGACGCATTCACGGGCGGTACCGGACCGCCGCGATCCGGGGGCTCACTGCTGGTGCAGGCCGCGTCCCGCGAGCGTCAGGAACACCTCGCCCACCGCCTCCGACAGCGTGGGATGCGCGTGCACGTGCCGGGCCACGTCCGAGGGCTGGGCGTCCCAGCCGACGATCAGCTGGCTCTCGGCGATCATCTCCGACACATTCGGGCCCACCAGGTGCACACCGAGCACCTGCCCGCCGCCGGCCTCGGCGACCACCTTCACCATGCCGCCCTGCCCGTGCACCATCCCCTTGGCGACGGCGGTCAGCGGCATCGTGTTGACCTCGACCTCGTGCCCACGCGCGCGTGCCTCCGCTTCGCCGAGCCCCACGGAGGCGGTCTGCGGCGACGAGTACGTCACCCGGGGCACCGCCGCGTAGTCCACCGGAGACGACGGCAGCCCCGCCAGCGTCTCCGCCACCAGCAGGCCCTCCGCGAAGGAGGCGTGGGCCAGGCCGAGCGAGGGCGGCGGCAGCAGGTCGCCCACGACATGGATGCCGGGCACGGCCGTCTCCAGCCGGCTCCAGTCCGCCGGTGCGACGAATCCCCGCTCGTCCGTAGTCAGGCCGGCGGACGTGAGGTCCAGGCCTTCGGTGACCGGGACCCGGCCGACGGCCACCAGCAGCCGCTCCGCCTCCACGGTCCGGGTCTCCCCGCGCGCGGTGCGCACACGGGCGCGTACGCCGTTCTCCAGCACCTCCGCGTCCAGCAGCCGCGCGCCCGCCTGCACGTCCACGCCCCGCTTCTTCAGCCCGCGGGTCAGATGCCGGCTCACGTCGGTGTCCTCCAGCGGCACGATCCGGTCGGCGGCCTCCACGAGGGTGACCTCCGCGCCCATCGACCGGTGGAAGGAGGCGTACTCCACCCCGATCGCACCCCCGCCCAGCACCAGCACGGACCCGGGGAGCCCGGGCGCGAACAGCGCGTCGTCACTGGTCACCACGCGCCGTCCGTCAGACACGAGTCCCGGGAGCGTGCGCGGTCGCGAGCCGGTGGCAAGGACGATTCCCCGGCGCGCGGTGAAGTCGTGCACGCCGGGCGTGGAACCTTCGTGCACATCCTCCACGCGTACCGTGCGTGCCCCGGTCAGCCGCGCGCTGCCCCGCACCACCCGCACGCCCGCGTGTGCCAGATGTGCCTCCACGCCCTTGTGGTTGCGCGCCACGATGTCGTCCCGTGTGGCCGTGAGCGCCGGCCAGTCCACGGATTCCAGCGTCGCCTTCACGCCCCAGCGTTCGCGGGCCTCGGCGATGCCGTCGACGAGTTCGGCGGCGTGCAGCATCGCCTTGCTCGGGATGCAGCCCCGGTGCAGACAGGTTCCGCCGACCTTGTCGCGCTCGACCAGCACGACGTCGAGCCCGAGGGAGGCGGCGCGCAGGGCGGTGCTGTACCCGCCCGTGCCCCCGCCGATGACGATGACGTCCGGTGTGTTCATGCTCATGGCCCCACCCTCCGCCCGCCCCTTGCCATGAGTCCAAGGCAATGTTCTTGTGGAACCCATGCAGGATCTTCATGGGAAGGAGCGGAGTTGAGCCTGCGACAGATGGAGTACTTCCTGACGGTCGTCGAGGAGGCGTCCTTCACACGCGCGGCGGAGCTGCTCCACGTCACCCAGCCCGCGCTCTCGCACCAGATCAAGGCCCTGGAGAAGACGGTCGGTGGCGCCCTGCTGGAGCGCATGCCGCGCGGAGTGCGCCTCACCCCGATGGGCCGCGCCTTCCTGCCGCACGCCGAACTCGCCGTCCGCAGCGCCGCCCAGGCCTGTCGCGCGGCCCGCGCCGCCGCCGGCGCCGAGGGCGGTGAGCTGCACATCGCGGCCCTGCACTCCATCGCCGTCGGCGCCCTCCCCGACGTCTTCGCCCGCTGGCGTACGGCCCACCCCAGGGTCCTGCTGCGGCTGCACGAGTACGCCACCTCCGAGGCCCTGGAGGAGGCGGTCCAGCGCGGCACCGCCGACCTCGCGATCGGCCCGGAGCCCGTCGGCGCGCCCGGCACCGTCGTACCGGTCGGCGAGGAGGAACTCGTCCTCGTCGTGCCCTTCGACGACCGGCTCGCGGGCCGTACGAGGGTGACGCTGCCCGAACTCGCCGACCGCGCCTGGATCCGCTGCGCCATGGAACCCGTCGTTCACGGCGAGCGCTTCCTCGACTGGGCGTGCGGACGGGCCGGATACCGCCCCCGGACGGCCGTGTGGACCGAGCACACCTCCACGGCCGTGCGCATGGCTGCCGCCGGGGTCGGGGTGTGCGTGGCGCCCGCCCACGTCGTACGGGGTGCCGTCGGCGAGGACTGCGTCGTCCTCACCCCCGACCCGGCCTGGAAACGCGCCCTGACGATCTACGCGCGCGTACCGCCCACCGGGGCCGCCGAGGCCTTCGTGGATCTCCTGCGTGCCACGTGGCCCTTGCTGGGGGCGGCCGTCGTCCGGGAGTACGAGGAGTGCGACGTGCCCGTCGCGCGGGCCGGCTGAGCGGGCGTCAGCACCTCACTCCTCGGCTGTCCGCTCCAGCAGCGCCACCGGCAGCCCTTCGAGAAGGTCCGCCACGCGCGCGTGTCCTGTGAACTCCCGTCCCGGGGTCAGTACGTCCGCCCAGCGCCCCGGCGGCAGGTCCAGCCGTGTCTCGCGCCAGCCGCCCGACTCCGCCAGTCGCAGGGACAGCCGGGTCACCGCCGTGATCACCGCTCCGGAGCGTGCGAACGCCACGCAGTGCTCCGCTGCCGGCCCGTCCGCGGTGAGCGGGGCGTACGTCGCCGACGGGCCGAAGGCGTCGGGCCGCCGTGCGCGCAGCCGTAGCGCGGCCGTCGTCAGCGCGTTCTTCTCGCCGGGCGCCGCGGGGGGAAACGGCACCGGTCGCCGGTTGTCCGGGTCCACCAGTGCCCGGTACTCGCCCTCCGTGCCCTGGTACAGGTCCGGCACGCCCGGCATCGTCAGATGGACCAGCGCGGTGCCCAGGACGTTGGCCCGGACGTGCGGCTCCAGCGCCTTGCGGAAGGCGGTCACCCGCTCCCCCGGCGGTCCGCAGGGCCCGGCCGTGACGAAGGCCGCCACCGCGTCCTCGTAGGGCGGCTCCTGCTCCGTCCAGCTCGTGTACATGCCGGCCTCGCGCACATGCTTCAGCAGCGCCCCCTGGACCCGCTCCTCCTCCGCCGGGCCCAGCCCGAACACCGTCTGCCAGGCCGCCCAGGCCAGCTGCCCGTCGGGCACGCCCTCCTCGGCCAGGGTCACCTCGGCGAGCAACTCCGCCCAGCGGTCCGGGCATTCGGTGAGCACCGCGAGGGCCGCGCGCACATCGGCGCTGCGCTTGGTGTCGTGGGTGGACACGACCGTGCCGGTGGCCGGCCAGTCGCGCTGCACGCGCGCGCAGTACGCGTGGAAGTCCTCGGGGGACACGCCGGGCGCTCCCGGATCGCCGCCCACCTCGGCCGCCGACAGCAGCGGGACATAGCGGTAGAACGCCGTGTCCTCCACGGCCTTGGCGCGCAGCGCCGACGCGGTCTGCGCGAACCGGGCGCGGAACTCCGCCCGGCCGGCGTGGTCCGTCGCCGGCCCGCCACCGGGCGCCTCGACCAGCAGCCGGCGCACGATGCCGACGGCCTCGGCCTCCTCGGACACCACGAAGGCCAGCCGGGCCTCCTCGGCGGCCTCCTCGGTGACGACGGCGGCCGCGTCACCGGAGGCGTAGGGGCGGTACACCCGCAGCCGGACCAGCAGCTCCTCCAGGGCCGTGCGCAGAGCCCAGGGCGCCCGGTCGCGCAGCGAGAGGTCCGGGGAGGCGGCGCACAGCCGGGCGGCCACCCGGGTGAGCCGGTCGGTCTCGGCGGCCAGCTCGTGCGTGATCACCTTGTAGGCGGCCCGCCGCACCGTGGCCTCCCAGTTGCCGCCCCGGTCCGTCTGCGGCGCCGCGAACGCCCGGTACCGACCGAGCAGTCGATACGCCCCGGTGTGATCCGTGAACAGGCCGTCGACGTGGCGCAGGGCGTCGTAGCCCGTGGTGCCCGCGACGGGCCAGGAGGCGGGCAGGTGCTCACCGTCGGCGAGGATCTTCTCCACGACCGTCCAGCGCCCGCCGGTCGCCTCGTGCAGCCGCTCCAGGTAGCCGTCGGGGTCCACCAGCCCGTCGGGATGGTCGATCCGCAGCCCGTCGACCACGCCCTCCGCCAGCAGCTGCAGGATCTTGGCATGGGTGGCGTCGAACACCTCCGGGTCCTCGACCCGCAACCCGATCAGCTCCGAGATGCTGAAGAAACGCCGGTAGTTCAGCTCGGTGCGGGCCAGCCGCCACCACACGGGGCGGTACCACTGCGCGTCCAGGAGCTGCGGCAGCGGCAGTTCCTCGGTGCCCACTCGCAGCGGGAACGCGTGCTCGTGGTAGCGCAGGACACCGCCGTCGACCACCAGGTGGTCCAGCTCCGTCCCGACCGGTCCGCCGAGCACGGGCAGCAGGAGGCGTCCGCCCTGCGCCTCCCAGTCGATGTCGAACCAGCGCGCGTAGGGCGACCCGGGCCCCTCGCGCAGTACCTCCCACAAGGCGTGGTTGTGCCGCGGTGCCATGGCCATGTGGTTCGGCACGATGTCCACCACCAGGCCCAGGCCGTGCTCCCGAGCGGTGTGCGCGAGCGCGCGCAGTCCCTCCTCGCCGCCCAGTTCCTCGCGCACGCGCGCGTGGTCCACGACGTCGTAGCCGTGCATGGAGCCCGGAACCGCCTCCAGGACCGGCGACAGGTGCAGGTGCGAGACGCCTAGCGACGCCAGGTACGGTACGGCCGCCGCGGCGGCGGCGAACGGGAACGCGGGCTGGAGTTGCAGCCGGTAGGTGGCCGTGGGCACCCCCGGTCCGGGTCGCGCAGAAGTCATGGAAACCTACGTACCCAGCCCGCCGCCTTTCGTGTCATCGCCCCCTGCACGCACCCACGCGCGCGTGCCTAGCTTCGAGTGATGGGGACGAAGAGACGGCTCTGGACACGGCACGGCACGCTCGACACGTACCGCGAGGTGATCGGCCTGACCGGGCCGCTGCTGCCCTGCGTGTCGTTCCTGGGGCGGCTGCCGACCGCCACCATCCAGTTCGGCAGCGTGCTGCTCGTCGCCCGCACGAGCGGTTCGCTGGCCGCCGCGGGACTGACCGGCGGCGCGCTCGCCCTCGGCCAGGTGGCCTGCGGGCCGCTGGTGGGGCGGCTCGCGGACCGGCACGGCCAGCGGACGGTCGTGCTCGCGTTCTCGCTCGCCAACGCGCTGGCCGTGGCCGCCCTGGTCACCGGCGCCCTGGCCGGCCTGCCCACGCCCGTCCTGGCCCTCCTGGGGGCCGCGGCCGGCGCCACCGTGCCGCTCGTGGGCCCGCTGGCCCGCACCCGACTGGTCGCCCTCGCCCGCCGCGCGGGCGCCCCCGAGGCGACCGTCGGCACCGCCCTCTCCTTCGAGAGCACCCTGGACGAACTGTCCTTCGTCCTCGGCCCGGCCCTGGTCGGCCTGGCCGCGGTCCTCGCCCACCCGGCGTACGCGCTGGCCGGCGCGGCCGTCCTGGTGGCGGTGTGCGGCAGCGCCTTCGCCCTGCATCCGACCGCCAGGGCCGCCGCCCCCGAGTCTCATGACCCGGCACGCGCACGGGACACCGTCCCGGATGGGACGGCGAAGGCTCCGTGGCCCACCCGGGTCGGTGACCGCCGGGCGCGCGCCCGTGACACCCCGCCGGATCCCGTGGTGGAGGCCGGCCACACCGCCCCGGGCGCCCACCGCCCGGCACGAGCGCCGCGCGGCGCCCATACCACGGGACGGCTCCCCATGCCCCGCTCCGTCCACGCCCTGCGCGCCGCCCTCGCCCTCCAGGGCGCCATGTTCGGTGCCTGTCAGGCCGGGATCACCGCACTCACGGCCCGGCTCGGGCAGGAGGACCAGGCGGGGCTGGTGTACGCCGCCATGGGCGTGATGAGCGCCGTCGCGGGGCTCGCCATGGCCGCCGTACCGGCGCGCTTCGGGCTCCCGGCGCGCTGGCGTCTTGGCACCGGGGCCGCGCTCGTGCTGTCGCTGCCCCTGCTGCGGACCGACGGGATGACCGCCCTGTACGCCGTCGTCACCGTCCTCGGGATCGCCTACGCCCCGCACCTGATCACGGTGTTCGGGCTCACCGAGCGCGCGGTACCGCCCGCCCGGCTGTCCGAGGCGATGGCCTTCGCGACCAGCGCCCTGGTCGGCGGCCAGGCCCTCGCGGTCGCCGTCACCGGCCGCCTCGCCGAGTCCTACGGCCCCTCGGCGGCCTTCGCGGCGGCGAGCACGGCGGCCGCGCTCACCTTCGCCATCGCCCTGACGGCCCGTCCGACGGCGTACTCGGCGGCGTGCCCGGCGACACACCCGGGGCAGCCCGGAAACGCCCCCCACGCGCGCGTGGAGGGCGAACGGGAGCGGACGACCCCCTGAACGCTAGGCGGGCCGCTGCAGCACCGTCAGGCTCCGGTCCGGCAGGGTGATGCGGTCGCCGGCCGCGACCTTCGCGCCCGTCCCCGGCGGCACCTCGTCCGTGCGGGCCGTGTCGACGACGACCTGCCACTGCCGGCCGTGGTCGACCGGCACCAGGAAGTCCAGCGGCCCGGGCGAGGCGTTGAACATCAGCAGGAACGAGTCGTCGGCGATCCGCTCCCCGCGCGGACCGGGCTCGGAGATCGCGTTGCCGTTCAGGAACACCGTCAGCGCCGACGCCTGCGCCGAGTCCCAGTCCCGCTGCGTCATCTCGGCGCCCTCGGGGGTGAACCAGGCGATGTCGGACAGCTCGTCGTGGGTGCCCTCCACCGGCCGCCCGTGGAAGAAGCGCCGTCGGCGGAACACCGGGTGGTCCCGGCGCAGCCACACCATCGCGCGGACGAACTCCAGCAGGTCGCCCTCCACGGACTCCGGCCACTCCACCCAGGACAGCTCGTTGTCCTGGCAGTAGGCGTTGTTGTTGCCGCGCTGGGTGCGGGCGAACTCGTCGCCGTGGCTGATCATCGGCACGCCCTGCGACAGCATCAGCGTGGCGACGAAGTTCCGCATCTGGCGGGCGCGCAGCCCGAGCACGTCCGGGTCGTCGGTCTCGCCCTCCACGCCGCAGTTCCAGGACCGGTTGTGGCTCTCGCCGTCCCGGTCGTCCTCGCCGTTGGCCTTGTTGTGCTTCCGGTCGTACGAGACGAGGTCATGCAGCGTGAAACCGTCGTGGCAGGTCACGAAGTTGATGGAGGCGAGCGGGCGGCGGCCGTCGTCCTGGTAGAGGTCCGAGGAGCCGGTCAGCCGGGAGGCGAACTCGGCGAGCGCCCGTGGCTCGCCGCGCCACAGGTCCCGGACGGTGTCGCGGTACTTGCCGTTCCACTCGGTCCACAGCGGCGGGAAGTTGCCCACCTGGTAGCCGCCCTCGCCCACGTCCCACGGTTCGGCGATCAGCTTCACCTGGGAGACCACCGGGTCCTGCTGCACCAGGTCGAAGAACGACGACAGCCGGTCCACCTCGTGGAACTGCCGGGCGAGGGTCGCCGCGAGGTCGAAGCGGAAGCCGTCGACGTGCATCTCGGTGACCCAGTAGCGCAGCGAGTCCATGATCAGCTGGAGGACGTGCGGGGACCGCATGAGCAGCGAGTTCCCGGTGCCCGTGGTGTCCATGTAGTAGCGGGGATCGTTGGCGAGACGGTAGTACGACGGGTTGTCGAGGCCCTTGAAGGACAGGGTCGGGCCCAGGTGGTTGCCCTCGGCGGTGTGGTTGTAGACGACGTCCAGGATGACCTCGATGCCGGCCTCGTGCAGCGCGCGGACCGCCGACTTGAACTCCAGGACCTGCTGGCCGCGGTCGCCCCAGGAGGCGTAGGCGTTGTGCGGGGCGAAGAAGCCGATGGTGTTGTAGCCCCAGTAGTTGCTCAGGCCCAGGTCGGCCAGCCGGTGGTCGTTCACGAACTGGTGCACGGGCATCAGCTCCAGCGCCGTGACGCCCAGCTTGGTCAGGTGTTCGATGATCGCCGGGTGCGCGAGCGCCGCGTACGTGCCGCGCAGTTCCTCCGGCAGGCCGGGGTGGCGCATGGTCAGGCCCTTCACATGGGCCTCGTAGATCACCGTGTGGTGGTACTCGGTGCGCGGGAGCCGGTCGTCGCCCCAGTCGAAGTACGGGTTGATCACCACCGAGGTCATGGTGTGCGGCGCCGAGTCCAGGTCGTTGCGCCGCTCCGGGGCGCCGAAGTGGTAGCCGTACACCTCCTCGCCCCACCGGACGGCCCCGCTGATCGCCTTCGCGTACGGGTCGAGCAGCAGCTTCGCCGAGTTGCAGCGCAGTCCGCGCCCGGGGTCGTACGGGCCGTGCACCCGGAACCCGTACCGCTGTCCCGGCATGACGCCCGGCACGTACGCGTGCCGCACGAACGCGTCGCTCTCGCGCAGTTCCACCGCCGTCTCCGAGCCGTCGTCGTGCAGCAGACACAGCTCTACTCGGTCCGCGGCCTCCGTGAAGACCGCGAAGTTGGTTCCGGCGCCGTCATAGGTGGCGCCGAGCGGATACGCCTCTCCAGGCCAGACCTGCATGGACACGACTCTTCCAGGTGTGCCGCCCCGCCGGGGCCGCGTTGGCTCCGAGTCTGCCCGAAAGTGAGGGAACCTCCTGTGACTTACGCCCCTCTTACCGTCCGACCAGTGCATACGGCGAAGGGACTACCCGCCGTGTGCCGAACCAGTGGGGCAGACACGTACTCCCGGGGATGTTGGGGGAGTAGGGGGAAGATGTGCGCGAGATAGTGCACCGCCATCTGGGCAAGGTGGTGGCGGGCGCGGCCCTGGCGGTGGCCGGGACCGCGGTGATGGTGGGGATCACCCTGCCGGGCACGGCAGGAGCCGACGAATCGGGAGGATCGGGCAGCGGCACACAGGCCGCGCAGCAGGCGGGACAGGGCCCGGACGCGGTCCAGCCCGGTGTCGTGGAGCAGGCGCCCGCCGAGGGGAAGAAGGGCACGGGCCGTGACCCGCTGACCGACGACGAGATCCAGCGCGTCGCGAAGCTCGCCCTGAACCAGCAGCTGCTGAACACGGGCGAGAACGTCGACGGCGGCCGCGGCCCGCAGCGCCTGAGCGTCGACCTCGCCGACCCGGAGGCGAACGAACTGGACGACCCGAACGCGCCGCGCCGGGCCGACGTGACCTTCTACGACTACAAGACCGACACGCTCGTCACCAAGACGGTCGACCTGGAGACCGGCAAGGTCGAGCAGACCGGCACCCAGCACGGCGTCCAGCCGCCGCTGAGCCGTGCCGAGAACGCCGAGGCGGCGAAGCTGCTGATCGCCGACCCGCTGGGCGCGGGCCTCAAGGCGGACTACAAGGACGCCACCGGCCACGAGCTGACCTCTCCGGACCAGCTGCTGCTCAACGGCGCCGTCTACCGCGCCACCCCGGGCGGCCAGCCCGCCGTGCTCGACAAGTGCGGCGAACACCGCTGTGTGCGGCTGTTCCCGAAGGTCAAGAACGGCCCCTGGATCGACGCCCGGTGGCTGGTCGTCGACCTGAGCGCCCGCAAGGTCGCCATGCTCGACCGCCGCTGAGCGGCAACCGCCACCGAGCAGCAGCCCTTCGTTCACTTTTCCAACTTGCTCGTCCTGCAAGGGAGCCACTTCGTCATGCCCGTACAGCGTTCGATCAGCGGCCTCCGGCCGCGGAGAATCAGCCGTGCCCGCGCGCGGGCGGCCGTCGGCGTCAGCGTGGCCGCACTGGCCGCCGGTGCGACGGCCGGTGCCGGACCGGCCGTCGCCCAGCCCAAGGCCGCGCCCGCGGCGGCCGCCGACTGCAGCGCCCAGTACAAGATCGAGCAGAAGCTCTCCAGCGGCACCACCTGGCGGATGTGCTGGCGCTACGACAGCAAGGCCGGCCTGGTCCTGGAGAACGTCTCGTACCAGCCCAAGGGCGAGACCAAGCCGATCAAGGTCCTCAACAGCGCCCGCCTCGCCCAGATCGACGTCCCCTACGACGACGGCAGCGTCGAGTACGACGACCTGACCGGCTTCGGCTTCGCCCAGGGCCTGGTGAACCTGGCGCCGGGCGAGTGTCCCGGCGGCACCATCAAGACCGTCCGCGTCCCGGACGCCTGGGACCCGCAGCACCCGGACGTCAACGGCCTGTGCACGACCACGCGTTCGCGCGGCCACGCCTACCGCATGCAGGGCGACAGCGCCAACAAGGTCTTCCAGGCGCAGGGCAAGGACCTGCTCGTCTACACGGTCAACCAGGTCGGCTGGTACGAGTACATGACCGAGTGGCGCTTCCAGGACGACGGCACCGTCAACATGAACGTCGGCGCCACCGGCAGCCTCTCCTACGACGACTACGACGCCGGCGACGGGCGCGGCTGGCCCATCGGCAAGGGCGCCAAGGCCTACGCCACCAGCCACAGCCACAACGTCTTCTGGCGGCTGGACTTCGGCCTCGACGGCTCCTCCAAGACGAAGGTCGAGCAGTACGACTCGGCCGTCACCGCCCCCGCCCACGGCCAGCAGGCGCCCACCAACAAGACCACCCGTACCAAGGTCGCCAAGGAACTCGCGGGCGACTACAAGACCTACCGCTGGTGGCGGATGGTCAGCGCGACGGGCAAGAACAAGGACGGGCACGCGCGTTCGTACGAGATCGTCCCCGGCCCCACCACCAAGTACCCGGGCCGCAGCTTCACCAAGCACGACGTGTACTTCACCGAGTACAACAAGTGCGAGCAGTTCGCCAGCAACAACCCGGGCGCCTGCCCGGCCGGTGCGGGCAAGTCCGTCGACAAGTGGGTCAACGGCCAGGCCCTCACCCACCCGGTGGTCTGGATGAACGTCGGCTTCCACCACATAGCCCGGGACGAGGACCAGCAGCCCATGCCCATCCACTGGCAGGGCTTCGCCATCTCCCCGCGGGACGTCACGGCTATGAATCCGCTCACTCCCGACGCACTGGCATGGCAGAACGGCCATTGGCGCCCGCGCAGTTGAGAAACCGACCTGTCCATCCGGCTGCATCGCCGACCGCTCCCGGAGTACCCTTCCTTGATCGTTGAGACGGGGAAGGCCCAGGGTGGCGGAAGGCGGTGCACGGGTGGGCTCGGGAGGCCTGGAGCTGCCCCCTGGTGACGAGAGTCACGAGGGGAACTCCACAGACGTCCCGCCCGGCGCGGTGTCCCTGGCCCGCCCGATGGACGCGACAGGGTCCATCGGGCCGGAACTGGAGTGGGACGCCGACGCCTGGCTCGAGGTGCGCACCCGCGCCCAGCGGGCGGGCCGGGCCTACATCTGGCTGAACCTCGTCGAACAGCGGCTGCGCGCGGTCGTGGCCGCCGTGCTGCGCCCCATCTACGAACCCGTCCACGGCGACGAGTGGGTGGTGGCCGCGGCCGGGCCCGCCGGACAGGAGTGGGTGCAGCGGGCGGTCGCCGTCCGCGAGGTCAGCCGCCGCAAGGGCTATCTGCTCGACCCGGCCGACGACAACGTGCTCAGCTTCCTCACGCTGCCGCAGCTGCGCGAGCTGATGGTGCAGCACTGGCCGTGCTTCGAGCCGTACTTCGACGAGCGCCGCGACCTCGAACTCGCCCTGGACGAGCTGGAGGTGACCCGCAACGTCGTCTCCCGCAACCGGGCCCTGTCCGGGGCGGTCCTGGACCAGGCCGAGCGGGCCTCGGCCCGGCTGCTGGAGGTGCTCGGCGCGGGCGGCGACGTGCCCTCCGCGCGCAGGCTGCCGGTCGACGCGGTCGAGGACCTGGTCGGCGACCGGTACGCGGACGTCGTCGCCGTCCACCCCGACCGGGTGCGGCTGATGCGACAGTTCCCGGCCGAGGACATCTTCGGGGGCGCCCGCCGCCTCGACGCCATCGGTATCGGCCTCAACCTGCTGGTGCAGAACTTCTCCGGACGCCGCCTGGTCCGGCTCGCCGAGTCCGGCTGCCGGGTACGGCTGCTCTTCCTCAACCCGGCCTCCAGCGCGGTCAAGCGCCGTGAGCGGGAACTCGGGATGAAACGGGGCGAACTGAGCCGGTCCGTCGAGATGAACATCCTGCACATGCGCCGGGTGCGGTCCCGGCTGCGCGACCCCGGCGCCTTCGAGATCCAGGTCTACGACGAGACGCCCCGCTTCACCGCCTACCTCGTGGACGGCGACGGCGCCGACGGCATCGCCGTCGTGCAGTCCTATCTGCGCGGGGCGCGCGGCATGGAGTCGCCGGTGCTGGTGCTGCGCAACGGCAGCAAGCTGGTCAAGTCGGACGATGTGCTGGAAGCCGGGCTCTTCCCGACATACCGCGAGGAATTCGAGCTGGCCTGGGCGGATTCGCGCCCGGTGTCCTGAGCCGTCCACCCCGGCAAGCGGAACGCGGTCCTCGGATTGTCAGTGCCGCGTGCGATGGTGGAAGCCACTGGGGGAAAGCACCACCAAGAAGGGGGGCCGCCCATGGGCTGGCACCGGGAGCTGCTGATCGGCTTCGACCTGGAGACGACCGGGACCGATCCGCGTGAGGCGCGCATCGTCACCGGCGCGGTGATCGAGGTCAGGGCCGGTGAGCCCATGGGGCGCCGGGAATGGCTGGCGGATCCGGGCGTGGAGATCCCGGCCGACGCGGTCGCGGTCCACGGCATCAGCAACGAACGCGCGGCGGCCGAGGGCAGCCCGGCCGACCAGGTGGCCGACGCCATCGCGGACGTCCTGGTCTCCTACTGGCAGGCGGGTGTCCCGGTCGTCGCCTACAACGCGGCCTTCGACCTCAGCCTGCTCTCCGCTGAGCTGCGCAGGTACGGCCTGCCGTCCCTCTCCGACCGGCTCGGCGGCCGCGCCCCGGCGCCGGTCGTCGACCCCTACACCATCGACCGCTGGGTCGACCGCTACCGCCGCGGCAAGCGGAACCTGGAAGCGGTCTGCGCCGAGTACGGCATAGTCCTCGACGCGGCCCACAACGCCTCGGCCGACGCCCTCGCCGCGGCCCGTCTCGCCTCCGCGATAGCCGACCGCCACCCGAAGATCGCGTCCCTGGGTCCGGCCGAACTGCACCGCAGACAGATCGACTGGTACGCCGAGTGGGCGGCGGACTTCCAGGCCTTCCTGCGCCGCAAGGGGGACGCGGACGCGGTGGTCGACGGGGTCTGGCCGCTGCGGGAGCCGGCGGACCTGGCGGACGAAAAGGTCTGAGCCGGGCGGTCGAGCCGGGGGATCACGCCGGTGCGGGGCTCGCGATGCGGGCCACCCGCGGCTCGGCGAGCCTCGCGTAGTCGGTGCCGGTGAGACAGAGCGAGCGGTCGAGCCGGGCGGCGTTGAAGTACAGCCACGGCTGGGCGACGACATCCGGGTCGGCGACGAGTTCGAGCTCGGGATCGAAGCTGAACGGCAGCACGGTGCCGGGCACCGAGCGGGCGAGCCGCTCGGCGGTGTCGGCATCGCTGAAGCCGACGTATCGGGCCTCGAACAGCGCCCGCACGGCGTCCAGATCGACCCGCCGGTCCCCGGGGACGACCGCGAGGACGTGGCGCGTGGTGCGGCGGTCGACCTTGACCCGCAGCACGATGCACTTCGCGGCCTGGCTCACCGGATGGCCGCGCAGCGCGCTGACGTCTTCGGTGGCGCCCTCGGGCGCGTGGTCGATGAGGCGGTAGTCGACGTGGGAGGCGTCGAGGAGGGAGATCAGATGCTGGTAGGTGTCGGGGTCGGGCATGGGGCGTCTTCTCCGGTCCTCTCGGGGGACATGGCGGGCGCGAATGCCCTGGCCGTGTCGGTGGTCCTGCTGCTGATGGCACTCTCGGTGGCCTCGGTGGCCTCGGTGGCCTCGGTGGCCGCGGCGGTCCGGTGGGCGCGTTCCACGGCCTGGCCCCAGTACGTACCGGAGACCATCAGGGCCGCACCCAGGGCGGTGAGCGGGGTGAGATGTTCGCCGCCGAGGGCGATGCCCACCGCCGCGGCCCAGACGGGCTCGGTGCCCAGCAGCAGACTGGCCCGGCTGGCGGAGGTGCGCTGCACCGCCCAGGTCTGGGCGAGGAAGGCGAACACGCTGCAGAAGAGAGCGAGATAGACCAGCTGGGTCCAGGTCGCCGCGTCGGCCCGGGCGAGTACCGGAAGGTCGCGGGCGGCGGGGGCGAGGAACAGGGCCGTGCCGACCAGGGTCTGCAGCGTCGTCAGGTGCAGCGGGCGGATCGCCCTGCCCGCGGTGAGCCGGCCGACGAGGGCCACGTGCACTGCCCGGACGCAGGCCGCGGCGAGCATCAACAGGTCCCCGAGGCGGGGCGCGTGGAAGCCGTTTCCGGACATGAGCAGAGCGACGGCCAGGACACATACGCCGGCCGCGGCGAAGAAGGCGGGAGGCGGACCGCCCCGGCGCCCGGTGCGGTCGAGGAGCGGGGTGAGGACGATGGTGAGGCTGATGATCAGACCCGCGTTGGCGGCCGTGGTGTGGGCGACGCCGTACGTCTCCACGACCAGGACCGCGGCCTGGGTGACCCCGAGCGGCAGCCCCGCGCGGACCTCGTCGCGGGTCCACCCGCGCAGTCCGCCCTGGGCGGCGACAAGACCGAGGCAGGGGAGCGCGGCAAGGGCGTAGCGGGCGAACAGGACGAGGAGGACGGGCAGGGCGCCCACGGCCGTCTGGGCGGACAGATAGCTGGAACCCCAGACGAGCGCGACGAGCAGGAGTACCACGTCGGTACGGCGGGCGTCGGTCACCCGCCCACGGTGCACCAGCCACCTATCTGAAGCCCAGAACCACTTTCTTAAACGATCTTTTAGTAGGCCTACATCGCCGCTCTACACTGACGGGATGGACGAGCGGCAGCTGAGGATCCTGCGGGAGCTGGGCGAGCTGGGCAGTGTCACCGCGGTCGCCGAGGCACTGCTGGTGACGCCGTCGGCGATCTCGCAGCAGCTGCGGCTGCTGCAGCGCTCGATCCCGGTGCCGCTCACCGAGCGGCAGGGGCGGCGCCTGGTGCTCACCGACGCCGGGCAGGCGCTGGCGGACGCGGCCGTCGAGGTGGAGTCTGCGCTGGCACGGGCCCGGCACGCGGTCGAGGAGTTCGTCGGCAGGCCGGACGGCGAGGTGTCGGTGGCGGCGTTCCACAGCGCGGGTGCCGCGTTCTTCCCGCTGTTGCTGCGCGCCCTCGCCGGGCCGGACGCGCCGACGGTGGCGCTCGCCGACGAGGACGTACCGCAGGAGGACTTCCCCCGGCTGACCCGCGCGTACGACCTCGTCCTCGCCCACCGCCTGGACCACGCCCCGCCCTGGCCGCGCACGGTGACCGTGACCACGCTGCTGCACGAGCCGCTGGACGTGGCGATGCCGGCCGGCCATCCGCTCGCCGCCAAGCGGCGGGTGACGCCGCGTGACGTCGCCGACCTGCCGTGGATCACCGTGCACGACGGGTTCCCGGTCCTGGCCACCATCGAGGCCATCGCCGCGGCGGCCGGCCGGCGGCTCCATCTGGCCCATCGCATCAACGAGTTCGCGGTGGTCGCCGAGGCTGTCGCCGCCGGGGGCGGAATCGCGCTGATGCCGCGCTGGACCATGCGCCCGCATCCGGCGCTGGTCCTCCGGCCGCTCAGCGGCGTCCAAGCCACCCGGCACATCGACGTCCTGTGCCGCCCCGAGCGCACGGCGAGAAAGGCGGTCCGCACGGTCCTGGCGGAACTCAGGCGAGCGGCACGAACCATCCAGGGCGAGGTGGCTTGCTGAGGGGCGCGGTGGCCGTGCAGCCGCTCAGAACGGATACCAGCGCACCGTCTCGTCCCCGTCCCGCAGGGACGCCACCCGGCGCTCGAACTCGGCCAGCGCCTTGGGGTTGCTCGGCGCGTGCTGGGCCACCCACGCACAGCTGGCCGTCTCACGGGCCCCGCGGAGCACCCCGCAGCCCTCCCACTCCCGCACGTCCCAGCCGTAGGCCTCGGTGAAGGAGTCGTACGCCTCGGCGGGCAGGCCGTAGCGGTCGCGGGAGAGGGCCATGACCACCAGGTCGTGCTCGCGCAGGTCGGCCGAGAAGGTCTCCAGATCGACCAGGACCGGACCGTCGGGGCCGACGTGCACATTGCGGGGCAGCGCGTCGCCATGGATCGGCCCCGGCGCCAGACGGGGCGTCAGCGCGGCCGCGGCCGCGGCGAAGCCGTCCCGGCGCGCCCGCAGGTAGGCCGCGTCCGCGGGGTCGATCGCCGCTCCCGCGAGCCGCAGCCAGCGCTCCACACCGCCCAGCAGATCGCGGGGCGGGAGGGCGAAGGGGGGAGTGGGAAGTGCGTGCACGGTTCGCAGCAGCTGTGCCAGGTCCCGGGGCTCGGCCGGGCGTACGGGGTCGGGCAGGCGGTGCCACACGGTCACCGGGTGCCCCTCGACCAGCAGCGGTTTCGGGTCGGCCGCCCGCACCGCCGGTACGCCCGCCTCGGCCAGCCAGCCGGCGATGTCCAGCTCGCGCCGGGCCCGCTCCAGCAGTTCGGCGTCGCGGCCCACCTTGACGACGAGGTCGCCGGCGGCGAACACCGCGTTCTCACCGAGGGCGAGGAGCCGCGCTTCCCGCGCCGGGCCCGGCAGCACCTTCGCCGCGGCCAGTACGTCCCGCGCGCGTGCCTCGTCCATCGTCCGCCTCCGTGCCGTTCGTCCCGTGCCGTACGTGTCCGGTCTTCGGCAAGTCTCGCATTCGCACAGGTCGGACCGTGTGTCGGCGTCGGGGCAACGGTCTCACCGGGGCACCGGGACGTCTTCCAGGAAGAGATCCTTGCCGTCGGGCCAGAACGCGCCCCTGAGGTTGAAGGAGAGGGTCCGGGCGCCCCCCTCCTGCGGAACCGCGAGCACCTGGGCCTCGGTCCGGCGGTGCATGGGCGGCTCGAAGGTGCCCCGGTTCGAGAACGGGTCGAGCCCCAGGAGCCGGCCGCGGTCGTCGAAGACGGTGACTTTCATGCCGCGGTGGTCGTCCTCGGTGACCCGCTCGACCCGCGCGACCACCCGCAGGCAACGGCGCCCCTCGTTGGGCCCGAACGGGCCGATCTCGTGCGAGACGCGCACGACGGTGAATTCGTACCCGTACCCGCGGACCGTCCAGGGGCCCCTCCCGTGAGCGCGCGCGGTGATCGCCGTCGGCTGCGGATCGGGGGTCGCCGAGTCTTGAGGAGGGCCGGGCAGGCTGGGAAGGTCCGGCAGGCCGAGATTCGTGCCTCTGAGCCACGGCAGGGCCAACAGGACGGTCACCAGAGCGATCACGACGGCCGTGGTCCGGCCGAGCGGGGTCATGCCTTTCACGCGCAAGCCTCCACAACTCCGGCCAACAGGCCCATACTTGGAACCATGGTAGATGTCGGGGACGATGCTTCCTCCCTCTTCGGCCGAGCCAAAGTCCACTTCCACGCAGGGCGTCCTGCCGAGGCCAGAGAACTTCTCGAACGCGCCCACGCCATCGACCCCGCCGATCGAGCCGTACGGTTCGCCCTCGCCGCCTGTCAGAACGCGCTCGGCGAGTGGGCGGCCGCCGAGACCCATCTGCGGCTCGTCCTCGACGTCGAGCCGGGGTACCACTTGGCCTGGTACCAGCTGGGCTGTTCGTTACAGGGGCAAGGCCGCCTGGACGAGGCCGCCACGGCCTACCGCCGGGCGCTCAAGGGGGACAACATCCCTGACGCCTGGAACCGGCTCCGCACCTGCGAGGCGCCCCACCCGAACACGCCCGCCCCGTCGACGAGGCGTGTCCCCCGGGCGGTGCAGGGGGCCGACGAGCAGCAGGTCGCGGAGGCGCTGGTCGGCCAGGCGTTGGCGCCCCCACCCAGCGGCGGGACACTGGCCCAGCAGATCGACCAGCACGGAGTCGCCGAGCCCGGGCACCTGCTCCCGGGCGGCCGTCGCCACTTGCTGGCCCGGCACGTCGCCCCACCGGCCTTCGCCGTCACCGTCTTCTTCGTCGCCGTGGCGGCGCTCGGCGGCGGTCCGGCCGGATACGGCCCGCTGGTGATCGCGCTGCTGTTCCTCTTCGTCGTCGGAGCCTGGGCGGCCGTCTGGCTCCAGTCCGTCCGCTACCGGTACTTCTTCCACGAACGGCGGATGGATCTCCACCTCGGCGCACTCACCCAACGCCGCCGGGCCATCTGGTACTACGAGATCACCGAGGTCAGGTACGTCCAGGGTCCGGTCAACGCGCTGACCCGCACGGCGTCGTTGGAGATCGACTACAAGCCGGGCGACCACGTCCTGACCGAACTGCTACCGGGCCTGGGCACCCCGGACGAGGTCCACGCACTGTACGAGATGCTCCAGCCGCCCAGGGTCCGTGAACGCCGCAGCATGAAGGGCATCATCATCTGAAGGCCTCAGAGTCCGGCGGCCGCGGCACCGTGGTCCCCGCCTTCCGGCCCGTGCTCGGTTGCAGCGGCCGCATGCCCCGGATCGAGGAACGACGCCCCGGACCCAGAGGCCGGGCCCATGCCCTCGACCTGTAACAAGTGGTTCACCAGCGCCTGAAGAGCCGGATCGGCCTGAGTCGAGTCGACCTGGTTCGGCTCGGCCACGGCCGGCGGAGCGAACCAGTCACCATGCCCGTGATTTCCGTCCGTGTACGTCGCCTGGTGGTTCTCGTTGTACGTGATCCTGCCCAGTTCGTCCTGGATCGCATACAGGTTCCCGGCATCATCGCGGAACTCGGTCCACTGAAAATGCGCCTGCGCAGACGCAGCCGCGGCGTCGGCCCCGCCGGGATCCGCGGGAATCGGCCCGGCGTCCCTGTCCTGCGCGGCTCCGGGCCCGTCCTGCACCGGTCCGCCTGAACTTCCTACGGCACTGTCCGGTCCCTCCGTATCCGTATCCGTCCCCGTTCGCGGCTCATCCGCCACCGCCTGAACGGAGCCCGCCGGGTCCGTCGCTGCGGCGTTGTGAGATCCCGGATCTGCGGGCGGCGGTGCGGTTGGGTGGTCGGGTGGTGCCTGTACGAAGGCCACTTGATCGGTGGCGGCGGGTGCGGCCACGTGGGGGTGGATCCCCGTCGTTTGTGCGGGTCCTGGGGCGGCGGATGCCACCGCGTGGGAGACATCGGGTGTGATCTGAGCGGAAACCGCTTGGTCCGTTCCTGCGGTGTGTGCGGGTCCTGGGGCGGCGGTCGGCAGCGCGGGGACGTGGTGGTCTGCCACCTGTGTGGAGGCTGCCGGGTCGGTTCCCGTGGTACCGGCGTGTTCCGGGGAGGCGGGTCCCGGTCCATGTGAGTCGTCAGGTGCCGTCTGGGCGAACGCGGCCGGGGCGCTTTCCGTGAAGGCGCCGGGTCCTGACGACAAGAAGTCCGCGCCTGAGCCTTGGGGAAGAGCGGCGGGGGTGTCGTTCGGGTGGGTGTGCGGCGGCGCGGAGGCTTTGTGGGAGCGGCCGCTCGGCCCTCCGGTCGCGTCGTGGGCGTGGAGTGCGGCTCGGACGGCATCGGCCAACTCCTCGGCCAGGTGTTCGGCGGCAGGGGCGGCTCCTACCACCGCGCGAACGCCGGTTCCGCCGGCCGCGGCCGAGCCACGGGCCAGCCCGTCGAGCCTGCTCAGGGTGGCCAGTAGTTCCAGAGCGTGTTCGGCCAGCCAGGCCGGGCTGGTGAAGGCGGCCCGCCAGGCGCGCAGCCAGGCGTCGAACGCCTCGCCCGGACGGTTCTGATTCATGTGGCGCAGGGTGCGCATGCTCTCGATGTCCCACTCCGAGCGCAGACGCTCCATCAGGAAGTCGGCGAACTCCCGGTGCTGGGCGGAGCCGCGGGCGAACTCCTCGACGAGGTTCGGGGCGATCGCCCACTCGTCCACGCCGGTCTGCCGGTTGCGGGCCAGGTAGTAGCCCGCCTGCCGGGCGCCGGGACCGGGAACGTACGGCACGAGGTCGTACTGCGGTGTCCGGAGAAAGCCCCGATGGTGCGGGTCGGTGCTGCGCGCCATGCCCCTCGGCAGCTCCGGGGCGACGATCGGCAGCAGTTCGACCTCCCGCCATGCTCCGGTGGTCGGGGGGAGTGCCCGGGTCACGACGTGCTCGGCGCTGCGCCGCAGGGCCTCCTGCTCGAATGCCTCCCTGATCCGCGCCACCGCCGGGTCCGCGGCCCGCGCGGGGTCGGCCTGCGCGTGCCGGCGCAGCCGGTAGATCTCCTGGTCGAGCAGCCAGCCCCGAAGGCTGGCCGGGTCGATCGGCCGCTGCAGACTCAACGGCGCGCTGTAGGGGGCGGGGCGGCCCGCCGCGGCGTGCGTCCAACGTCCCTGCGGTGCCAGCTCGACCCGGTCGGCCGTTCCCGGCCGGACCGTTGGATCGGTCGCATGCGGTGTCCGGTACACATGCGGCTCGATCCGGTGGAACCGTAGGAGGTCAACGATCCGGTCGTCGCAGTTGCGTCGGGACTCGTCGTCGCCGTGAGGCCTGCCGCACGGAGGCCGGTTGATCGCGATGACCGCGTGCCCGCCGCGGGCCTGGTTCAGCGCCAGCTGGTCCAGTGCGTCGATCTCGGCGTGGCGGCTGCCTCCGCGCAGGTAGAGCCCGGTCGAGCGGTCGAGGAGCCGCCCGTACGCGTCGTACAGCTCGATGACCGCGTAGGTCGCGTTGTTCCCGACGAAGTTCCCCAGCATCGTCCGTAGTTGAGGCAGCTCGTCCCGTTGCCACGCCCGGATCTCCGCAACGAGGGAGAGTCCGATGAAGTCCGCCTGCCGGTCGTCCACCCCACCAGCGTAGGGGCGCCCGCCATCGGACAGGGGGTGTCGGTGGGAGTCGTTCCGGCGGGGTGTGCTCCGAATTTATTCGATTGAACGAGACGTATCGTCTCGCCTAGCCTCGACGTCATGACTGCCACAGCTGACACGACCGCCATGACCACCATGAACACACCTGCTCACATCGCCATGTTCTCCATCGCCGCCCACGGCCATGTGAACCCCAGCCTGGAGGTGATCCGCGAACTCGTCGCCCGGGGCCACCGGGTCACGTACGCCGTCCCGCCGGCCTTCGAAGAGAAGGTGGCCGCGACGGGTGCCCGGCCCGTGCTCTACACCTCCACGCTGCCCGGGCCCGACGCCGACCCGGAGGCCTGGGGGAGCACCCTGCTGGACAACGTGGAACCCTTCCTGGAGGACGCGATCCAGGCGCTGCCGCAGCTGATCCAGGCCTACGACGGCGACGAGCCCGACCTCGTCCTGCACGACATCACCTCCTACCCGGCCCGCGTCCTCGCCCACCGCTGGGGTGTCCCCGCGATCTCCCTCTCGCCGAACCTCGTCGCCTGGGACGGTTACGAGGAGGAGGTCGCCGAGCCGATGTGGGCGGAGCCGAGGAAGACCGAGCGCGGGCAGGCCTACTACGCCCGCTTCGAGACCTGGCTGGCGGAGAACGGGATCACCGAGCACCCGGACCCGTTCGTCGGCCGTCCCGCCCGCTCCCTGGTCCTGATCCCCAAGGCCCTCCAGCCCCATGCCGACCGGGTCGACGAGCGCGTCCACACCTTCGTCGGCGCCTGCCAGGGGGACCGCGCCGACCAGGGCGACTGGCAGCGGCCCGCCGACGCCGAGAAGGTGGCCCTGGTCTCCCTCGGTTCGGCCTTCACCAAGCAACCCTCCTTCTACCGCGCGTGCGTGCGCGCCTTCGCCGACCTGCCCGGCTGGCACCTGGTCCTGCAGATCGGCAGGCATGTCGACCCCGCCGAGCTGGGCGACCTACCCGCCAACGTCGAAGTGCACAGCTGGGTGGCGCAGTTGGCCGTGCTGCGGCAGGCCGACCTGTTCGTCACGCACGCCGGCGCGGGCGGCAGCCAGGAGGGACTGGCCACCGCCACGCCGATGATCGCCGTACCGCAGGCCGTCGACCAGTTCGGCAACGCCGACATGCTCCAGTCCCTCGGCGTCGCCCGCCGTCTTTCCACCGAGGAGGCCACCGCCGAACGCCTCCGCGAAACCGCCCTCGCCCTGTCCGGCGACCCGGAGGTGGCCCGGCGCCTGAAGGAGATCCAGTCCGCGATGGCCGAGGAGGGCGGCACCCGACGGGCGGCCGACCTGATCGAGGCGGAGCTGGCCGGACGACGTCCGGGACAGTCGGGGGCGGCGAGCGGCGCCTCGTAGAGCGGCATGGTCCGTACGACCGGAGGACGTGCCAGGGCCCGTTGGTTCCCCCGGAAACCAACGGGCCCTGTGTCAATGGGTGGACTCGGAACGGTGGACTCGGAACGGGTGGACTCAGACGCCCAGCCGCTCGCCTTCACCGCGCGCGGGGGCCGCCGCGACCGGCTCGGGCGACTCGTCGTGGGTGAGGTCCGGCAGCCGGTGCAGCCACTTCGGCAGGTACCAGTTGCGCTCGCCGAGCAGTGCCATCACGGCCGGCAGCAGCACGCCGCGGATGATCGTCGCGTCGATCAGGACGGCGGCGGCCAGGCCCACGCCCATCTGCTTCATGGACTGCATGGACAGCGTGCCGAAGATCGCGAACACGGCGACCATGATGACCGCGGCACTGGTGACGACACCGGCCGTGGTGACCACGCCGTGCTGGATGGCCTCCTTCGTCGTACGGCCGCGCATCCGTGCCTCGCGGATCCGGGAGACCACGAACACGTGGTAGTCCATGGACAGGCCGAACAGGATCACGAAGAGGAACAGCGGCAGCCAGGTGACGACCGCGCCGACGCCCTCCGCGCCCACCAGCGAGGCGCCCCAGCCGTGCTGGAAGACGGCGACGAGGATGCCGTAGGCGGCGCCCACCGACAGCAGGTTGAGCACGATCGACGTGATCGCGACGGTCAGCGAGCGGAACGACAGCAGCATCAGCAGGAAGGCGAAGACGACCACGAACGCGAAGACCGGGACGACCGAGCCGAGCAGCTGGTCGTTGAAGTCCTTGTTGCCCGCGACCTGTCCGGTGACCGGCGCCTCGACGCCCTCGACCTTGCCCAGGGTGGCCGGCCGCACCTCGTCGCGCAGCTTGTCGAGGCTCTTGACCGCCTGGTCCATGTCGGAGCCGCCGACCAGCGGTACGGAGACCAGGGCGACGTTCTGCGCCTCGTGCACCTTGACGTCGACCGGGCCGCGCGAGGCGCCCGAGGAGATCGCCCGCTGCTTGAAGTCGGCCAGCGCCTGCCGCACCGCGGGTGCGTCGATGTCCTTGGCCCTGACGACCACCTGGGCCGGCTCGGAACCGCCCGGGAACGCGTCGTTGATGCGGTTGTAGGTCTGCACGATCGGCAGCGAGTTGCCGAACTCCTGGTCCAGCGTGAGCTGCTGGGTCTTCATGCCCAGCGCGGGCGCGGCCACCGCGAGCAGCGCGCCGCCCGCCACGACCACGGAGACCACGGGCTTGGCGAGCACGCCCCGCAGGACGGCCGTCCAGAACCGGCTCTCCGCGGGCCCGCCCTGCCGGCGCCGGCGCCGGTTCAGGAACGGGATCCTGCCCTTCTCGACCCGCTCGCCCAGCAGCGACAGCAGCGCGGGCAGCACCGTCACGGAGCCGACCATGGCGACGGCCACCACCATCAGCGAGGCCAGGCCCATCGCCTCGAAGGTGGCGAGACCGGTGAACAGCATGCCCGCCATGGCCACGCACACCGTGACACCGGACACGATGACCGCGCGGCCGCTGGTGGCGGCGGCGATCCGGAGCGCGGTGCCCGGGTCCCGCCCGGCGTCCCGCTCCTCGCGCTCGCGGCGCAGGTAGAACAGGCAGTAGTCGACGCCGACGGCCATGCCGACCAGCAGCATCACGGAGTTGGCGGTGTCGCTCATCGGCTGCACATGGCTGACCAGGCCCATCAGGCCCATCGTCGCCATGATCGCGGTGATCGCGAGCCCCACCGGCAGCAGCGCGGCCACCAGCGCACCGAAGGCGATCAGCAGGATGCCGAGGGCCACCGGCACCGCCGAGTACTCGGCCTGCTGGAAGTCGTTCCCGAAGGCGTCGTCGTACTGCTTCTTCATGCTGGCGCCGCCGATCTCCTCGATCCGCAGCGAGCCGTGCTCCTTCTGGACCCCGGCCACGGCCTTCAGCACCGGCTCGACGCGGTCGGCGGCGGTGTCCGCGTCGCCGCGCATGTCGAACTGCACCAGCGCGCTGCGGCCGTCGCGGGAGATGGTGTGCGTGTCGTAGGGCGAGGTCACGTCGGTGACCTTGCCGGTGGCGCCGACGGCCTTGACGACGTCGGCGACGGCGGCACGGAACTCGCCGCTCGTGGCCTTGACGGCGCCGTCCTTGGACTGGATCAGCACGGTCTCCCCGGCCGGCTGCTTGATGCCCGCGTCGTCGATGATGCGTGCGGCGGTGTGCGTCTCGCCCTTGAGCTGGTCGCTCTCGTCCACGTCGACCCGGCCGGCCGCCGAGCCGAGTCCCATGGCCAGGACGACGAACAGCACCCATATGCCGACGGCGGCCCAGCGGTGCCGGGCGCTCCAGCCGCCGGCGCGGGCGGCCAGGCCCCGCACGCGCACGTCCGTGTTCCCCATGACGGGATGTCCCCCTCGTGTGCGGTGACGGCCCCCTGCCGCCACGTCTTCTGTTGCTCGACTTCGACGGTATGGGCCGGATAAGGACGCCTCGTCGTGCTGTCCGGTGAAGTGCCGAGGGCCGGGGTCACCGCTGGGGAGGACCATGGCCCCTTACATCTATCGGGGTTCTCGCGGCGGGTTCTCGGGGGTGGGGCTCAGGGATGTCCGATCCGCCGACAGAGATCCACTTTGTGATTACGAAAGGTTGTTGAACAAGTCACAGCTGCGCGTAGGAGTTGATCCGCGCCCTCCGGATCGGACAGAGTTTCGCGCAACCCGGCGCACGAACGGGTACGGCCGTCGTGCCCACCCCCACGGGGCACGACGGCCGCTCTAGGGTGGCCGGATGACGACCTATGCGGCGCTGCTGCGCGGAATCAACGTCGGCGGCAGCAAGAAGCTCCCGATGGCCGATCTGCGTACGCTCATGACCGGCCTGGGATACGAGGGCGTACGGACCCATCTGCAGAGCGGGCAGGCGGTCTTCACCACCGGCCCGGGCGACGAGGAGTCCCTGGCGGCCGAGTTGGCCCGGGCGATCGAGGAGCGGTTCGGCTTTCCGGTCGACGTCATCGTGCGCGACCACGCCTATCTGCGGGCGGTGGCCGAGGCCTGCCCGTTCCCGGCCGCCGAACTGGAGGCCAAGCAGCTGCACGTCACCTACTTCTCCGCACCGGTCACCGAGGAGCGCTTCGCGGAGATCGACCCCGCCGCCCAGCTCCCCGAGGAGTTCCGCCTCGGCGACCGCTGTCTGTACCTGTACGCCCCGGAGGGCCTCGGCCGCTCCAAGCTCGCCGAGGCCCTGTCCCGGCCGCGGATCACCAAGGGTGTGATCGCCACCAGCCGGAACTGGAACACGGTCCTCAAACTGGTCGAGTTGACCGCTCCGGAAGGGTGACGGGGCCGGTGTGCGAGGCTCTGCCCCATGCGCTACATCATCATCGGGGCAGGGGCGGTCGGCGGCACCGTCGGCGGGCGGCTGGCCCAGGCCGGGCGTGAGGTCGTACTCGTCGCCCGTGGGCAGCACCTGGCGGCACTCGCCGAGCGGGGGCTGAAGCTGCGGGTGCCGGAGGGCGAGTCGACGCACCGGCTGCCCGCCGTCGAGGGACCCGAACCGCTCGGCGAGTTGCGCGCCGACGACGTCCTGCTGCTGGCCGTGAAGACACAGGACACGGTGGCCGCCCTGGAAGCCTGGGGCGAGGCGCCGGTGGCGGGCGGGGGTACGGCGGCCGAGCGGCTGCCGCTCGTCTGCCTGCAGAACGGGGTGGAGAGCCAGCGGCTGGCACTGCGCCGCTTCCGGCAGGTGTACGGCGTCTGCGTGTGGCTGCCCTCGACCTTCGTGGAACCCGGCGTCGTCTCCGCGGCCGGCACCCCGCTCACCGGCATCCTGCACCTGGGCCGGTACCCGCACGGCACCGACGACACCGCCCGGCGCATCGCCGCCGACCTGGCGGCCGCCCGCTTCGAGGCGCCGGTCGTGCCGGACGTGGCCCGCTGGCAGTACGCCAAGCTGCTCGGCAACCTCGGCAACGCCCTGGAAGCCGTGAGCGGGCCCGTCGGCAGCGAGCAGGCCATGGCCCTGTACGCGCGCGTGCGGGCCGAGGGGGAGGCCGTGCTCGACGCCGCCGGCATCGCGTACGCGAGCGCCGAGGAACAGAAGGAGGCGCGCGCGGACAAGGTCACCCTGGTCCCGCTCGACGGGTCACCGCGCGGCGGCGGCTCCTCCTGGCAGTCCCTCGTCCGCGGCACCGGCACCATCGAGGCCGACCACCTCAACGGCGAGATCGTCCTCCTCGGCCGCCTGCACGGCACACCGACCCCGCTGAACGAACTGCTGCAGCGCCTCGCCAACCGGTACGCCCGGGAACACCGGCCGGCGGGCTCCCTGCCGATAGCGGAACTGGTGCGACTGGCCGAGGAGGCGGTGGGGGCGGCCGACCGGTGAACGGCTGACCGCACAAAGGTGGTTGATCTTCCGGCCGGGTTGGCGTTTCGTGTCCCGGGGGCTCGCGGTGCGCGGGCGTGAGGGAAGTGACGGGGGCACGGTGGACGGCATCACAGGGGACAGTGCACGGCTTGCGGCGCGGTTCGAGGCGGACCGGGCGCATCTCGCGGCGGTCGCGTACCGGTTGCTCGGCTCGGCCGCCGAGGCGGACGACGCGCTGCAGGACGCCTGGCTGCGTGCCCAGCAGGCCGACATCGGTGAGGTCGAGAACCTCACCGGCTGGCTGACCACGGTGGTGACCCGGGTGTGCCTCAACCAGCTGCGCACGCGCCGGAACCGGCGGGAGGACCCCCTCGACGCCCAGGAGCCGGACACGGCCCTCGGCGGTGCGGCGGGCGACCCGGCGCGCGAGGCGCTGCTGGCCGACGAGGTCGGCGTCGCCCTGCTCGTCGTCCTGGACACCCTGGCCCCCGCCGAACGGGTCGCCTTCGTCCTGCACGACCTGTTCGCCGTGCCCTTCGACGACATCGCCCCGCTGCTGGAGAAGACGACGACCGCCACCCGGCAGCTGGCCAGCCGGGCCCGCCGCCGGGTCCGGGGCCGGACCCCCGCACCCACCGCCGACGCGGGCCGCCGTAGGGAAGCCGTCGAGGCCTTCCTGGCCGCGACCCGGGGCGGCGACTTCGCGGCCCTGGTCGCCCTGCTCGCCCCGGACGTGGTGCTGCACGCCGACGCCCGGGTCGTCCCCACCCCCGAACCGATCACGGTTCGCGGCGCCGAGCCCGTCGCCCAGGGCGCCATGGCCGCCGTGGCCCGCGCCCAGTTCACCGGTGTCGCCCTGCTGGACGGCCGGTTCGGCCTGGTCATGGCGCCGTACGGGCGGCTCCGTGTGGTCCTGGCCTTCACGTTCGACGACGCCGGCCGGATCACCCGGATCGAGGTCGTCGCCGAGCCGGAACGCCTGCGGGAGATCGAGATCGCCGCCGCACCGGGAGAGCCAGAAGTGGACCACTGAAAGAGGGGTGGATTGGGTCGGGATTCTGCACCATTGGCGGACTAGCGTCGGCGCCATGACGCCTACCGAGCACAGCCGTACGACAAACCCCGACCCGACCCGAGTCGACTTCTACTTCGACCCCGCCTGCCCCTTCGCCTGGATCACCTCCCGCTGGCTGCTGGAGGTCGAGCGCACCCGTCCGCTCGACCTCCGCTTCCACGCCATGAGCCTGTATCTGCACAACATCGGAAACGAACTCCCCGACTGGTACCGCGACTTGGTCGACCGCTCGATCGGCCCGGTCCGGGTCGCCGTGGCCGCCGCCGAACGGCACGGCGAGAAGGTGCTGCGCGACCTGTACACCGCCTTCGGCACCCGGATCCACGAGCGGGAGATCGAGGACTTCGACGCGGTGATCGCCGAGTCCCTGGCCGAACTCGGGCTCCCCGCCCAGCTGTTGGCCGCGGCGCATGACCCGTCGTACGACGACGCGGTGCGCCGCAGCCACGCGGCGGGCGCCGAAGAGGAGTCGGGCGGCTATGTGGGCACGCCCACGATCCATGTCGACGGAACGGTGTGGTTCGGCCCCGTCCTGCGGGCGATCCCGCGCGGCGCCGAGGCGGCCGAACTCTTCGACAGCTTCCGGGTGCTGGCCCGCCACCCCGACCTCTTCGAACTCAAGCGCACCCGCACGGGAGCCCTCCGCTTCGACTGAACTTCTCGGCGCCGAAGGAAGGTTGGCTGATAACCATCCCTCCGGTGTGATGGATTCCCCTTGCCGGTGACACATCCGCGGGAGCTGACGCAGAACGAAGAGCCGACCGCGGTCCGACGTCACAGGGGAGCGCCGGACCGCGGCGGCCCGGCTCCTCGGAACACCGCGACAAACCCCGCGGGTTGTCCCTAGGGTGAAGCGCGCGGAACGGCCGAGGGGGACGGATGAGTGTGACGGCGAGGCCATTACCGGCGCTGCCGCGGTACGGCCCCGGCGTCGACCTCTTGGCCCCCGACCGCCGCTCGCAGTGCTTCGCGATGATCGTGCCGCTCGCCGTTCCGGTGGGCGGGTGGGCCTTGGTCAACGGGTACGGATCACTCGGATGGGTGGCGATTTTCGGCCCTCTCCGCGCCCACGCGACCACCCGGACCGACCTCGGCCGTGCAGCGCCGCACGTGGAGGCCGCGGCGGAGGACCGGCTGAACGAGCTGAAACGCGCCAACGTCCCGCAGGCCCCGGGCGCGGGCTGCAACATCGGTAACGTCAGCGGTCCCAGCATCTTCGGCATCAACGGCACGATCGCCATGCCCGGGCCGTGACCTCAGCCCGCCGGCCCTCACTGAGCAGGAGTCAGGACAGGAAGATGAGCACATACAACTACGGGAACTTCAACGGTCCCGCCGGCATCGGCGATCTCGGCCGTGGCACGATCGACCCCTACGCACCGGCCTCGGAGGGGCTCGTCCGGCTCTCGGACGGGCTGATGGAAGCACTGCGCGCCGAGTACCCTGGCCTCGTGCGCCACGGAGAGACCATCCGGGGCGCGCTCATGGAGTCCGTCGAGGACGGTGGGCCGCCGAACCGCGGCCGTATCCGCTCCGCCCTGGAGGCCATCAGCATCGGAGCCTCGGCCGGCACCGGCAGCCTCGCGTTCACCCAGCAGTTCATGCATGTACTTGGCCTGTGAGCGGACGGGGCCCCGCCGCCGACACGGGGCCCCGCCCGCCGCTCACCGGGCGTGCATCACCGCCCGGACCCGGTCACCGAGGTCCGGTTCCAGGCCCGGCCTGAGCGGCACGGTCTGACCGGGCTCGACCCACGGGCCCCAGCCGGGGGCGCGACGCGGCCGTCAGGCGCCGAGCGCCGCCGGCACCGGCAGGCGCGCCTCGTCGTACCGCTCCAGCAGCACCCGTGCCACCTCCGGCGCCGGGCCCAGCACGTCCGCCAGGACGTCCGCCTCGGCCGCGCCGCGCGCGATGCGGTCCGGCAGGAAACCGGGGGCCAGCACGTACGGCGCGACCGCCACCCGCTCGCAGCCGAGGGCGCGCAACTCCCGTACCGCGTCCTCGGTGCGGGGGAGGGATGCGGAGGCGAACGCGGGCCGCACGGCGCACCAACCGGTGTGCCACCACTCCCGCGCGATGTCTGCGATCACCGCGATCGCCTCCGGGTCACTGGACCCCGCCGAGGCCAGCACGACCCCGGTCGAGGACTTGTCGGCGGGCGTCAGCCCCGCCTCGTACAGCCGCCGTTCCAACGCCGCCAGCAGGAGCGGGGACGGGCCGAGCACGTCCGCCTGGCGGATGCGGAGCTGGGGCGGCGCGTCCCGCAGGACGGCGGGGATGTCGGCCTTCGCGTGGAAGGCACGGGTCAGCAGCAGCGGCAGCGCCACGACGTCACGCACGCCCTCCGCCGCCAGGGACTCCAGCACCCCGTGCACGGAGGGGATGGTGAAGTCCAGGAAGCCGGTCTCCACGCGCAGCCCCGGCCGCAGCGACCGCACACGCCGGACGAGCGCGTGCACGGTCGCCGCGTGCCGCGGGTCGCGGCTGCCGTGGGCGATCACTACGAGGACGGGACGAACCGGCTTGCTGCGCATGCGACCTCAGCTCTTCACCAGCAGGCCGCGGCTGCGCAGCACCCACCGCTCCAGCGGGCTGAAGATCAGCAGGTCGATGGCGATGCCGACGAACAGGATGAGCAGGATGGCGAGGAAGACCGTTGCCATGCTGCTGTTCGTACGGCCCACCTCCAGCAGCTGGCCCAGCCCCATCCCCATGTCCGGCGACTGGGCGATGATCTCGGCGGCCATCAGCGAACGCCACGAGAACGCCCACCCCTGCTTCAGACCGGCCACATAGCCGGGCAGCGCCGCCGGCATCACGATGTGCCAGGTGCCGCGCAGGCCCGTGGCGCCCAGCGTGCGGCCCGCGCGCAGGAACAGCGGGGGCACCTGGTCGACGCCCGACACCAGGCCGTTGGCGATCGAGGGAACGGCGCCGAGCAGGATCACCGTGAACATCACCGAGTTGTCCAGCCCCAGCCAGATCACCGCGGGCGCGACCCAGGCGACCGAGGGCAGCGACTGCAGACCGGAGAGGATCGGGCCGAACGCCGCGCGCACGAACCTCACCCGCGCCACCAGCAGACCCAGCGGCGTACCGATGGCCAGCGCGAGCAGGAAGCCGAGCAGACCGCGGGAGACGCTGCCCCAGATGTAGTCGAGCAGGGTCCCCTTGAGCCACTGGTCCTCGACCTCGGCCCATACGTCGTTGGGGGAGGGCAGCTTCGACGGGTTGTCGACGACCGGGTAGAGCAGGGTCCAGGCCACCAGCACCACGGCGATGGCGATGACGGGCGGCAGGATCTTGTTCTTGAAGGTCTGCGCGAACGGCGTACGGCCGGTGGCCGTGGTCTCCAGCGCGTCGAGGCCGGCCTCGACACTTCCGGCGTCCTGAGCCGGCGTCGTCTCAGTGCTGGCCATGACGGCGGATCTCCCCACGCAGTACATCAGTGATCTCAAGGGACAGTTCGGCCACGGGCGCGTCCTCGATGCGCCGCGGCTGCGGGATGTCCACCGCCCACTCGCGCGCGATCCGCCCGGGCCGGGACGACAGCAGGATCACCCGCTGCGCGAGCCGTACGGCCTCGCGCACGTTGTGCGTGACGAAGAGGACGGACAGGCCGGTCTCCGCCCAGATCCGCGTCAGCTCGTCGTGCAGCACGTCACGCGTGATGGCGTCCAGCGCCGCGAACGGCTCGTCCATCAGCAGCAGGTTGCTCTCCTGGCCCAGCGCCCGGGCCAGCGCCACGCGCTGCCGCATCCCGCCCGACAGCTCGTGGACGCGCTTGCCGTACGCGCCCTTCAGCCGGACGAGTTCGAGCAGCTCCTCGGCCTTGTCGCGGCGCTCGTTCTTCGGAACTCCCCTGAACCTGAGGGCGAGTTCGATGTTCTTGCCCGCGGTCAGCCACGGGAAGAGGGCGTGCTCCTGGAACATCAGGGCCGGGCGGCCGTCCGTGGCGATCGAACCGACGGTCGGCCGGTCCAGTCCCGCCACCAGGTTCAGCAGGGTGGACTTGCCGCAGCCCGAGGCCCCCAGGAGGGTGACGAACTCGCCGGGCGCGACATCGAGGCTGATGTCGTCCAGGACGAGCTGCTGCCCGCCCGGTCCCGCGAAGGACTTCGATACATGCTCAAGGCGGGCCGCGTACTCCACGGTCTCGGCGGCCTTGGCGAGGGTCGTGGCCATGGTCGTCACCTCCTGGGAACTCATCGGGTCGGGGATCAGCTGGCGCCGAGACCGGCGTCGTCGACCGTGCTTGCGCCGCCGGCCTTGAGGACCTTGTTGAGGAGCGTGAGGTCGTAGATGCCCTTCAGGCTGGGCTTCTCCAGCAGACCGGCCTTGACCGCGTGCTCCGCCTCGGTGTTGAGGGTGGAGGCCAGCGGGTCATCGGTGAACTGGATGGACTGCCACGCCGGGTCCAGGACCTTCGCCGGAAGCGCCTTGCCGGAGTCCGCCTCCAGCTGCTTGTTCGCGGCCGCCTTCGCCTGGTCCGGGTTGGCGTTGATCCACTTGTTGGCCTCGACCGAGGCCTTCAGCACGGCTTCGACGGCCTTCGGGTGCTGCTTGAGGAAGTCCTGCCGCACGATGATGTTCGTGATCACGAACTTCTTGTCCGGCCACAGCGACGCCTCGTCGAGCAGTACCTTGCCGCCCTCCGCGACCAGCTTGGACGCGGTCGGCTCCGGCACCCAGGCGCCGTCGATGGCACCGGACGCGTAGGCGTCCGGGGTGATCTTGTTGTCGGTGCGGACCACCGACACATCGCCCTTGCCGGTGTTCGCGTCGACCTTCCAGCCCTGGTCGGCGATCCAGTTGAGGAACGCCACGTCCTGGGTGTTGCCGAGCTGCGGGGTCGCGATCTTCTTGCCCTTGACGTCCTTCAGGGACTTGATCTTCTTCGGGTTGACGACGAGCTTCACGCCGCCGGAGGCCGAACCGCCGATGATGCGCAGGTTGGTGCCGTTGGCCTTGGTGTAGCCGTTGATCGCCGGGGACGGGCCGATCCAACCGATGTCGATCGACTTCGAGTTGAGGGCCTCGATCTCCGAGGGACCGGCGTTGAAGATCTGGTACGCGGCCTTGGTGGCGCCCAGCTGCTTCTGGAAGTAGCCCTGCTGACGGGCGACGAGGGCGGTGCCGTGGGTCAGGTTGCCGAAGTAGCCGATCTTGACGGAGTCGAGGCCGTCGATCTTCGACGACCCGGCGACGACCTTCTCCTTGGCGTTGTCGGCCTTGGAGTCGGACCCGTAGCCGCAAGCGGCGAGCGAGAGCAGGGGAAGTGCGGCGACCACGGCTATGCCGCGGCGAAGGAAAGTCGAGCGGTTGGCAGGCACGGGAGGTGTTCCTCTCGTTGGCCCGGCGGTCACGGTCTTTCAGGTCGTGGCCGGGAGATCGGCAGGTCTTCGTCGCTTCCGGGACGTCGGGCGGGGGGTGAGGGCGCGCAGGCAGTGCGCGTACGTCAACGCACACATCGCGCCACTCCGCCCTGCCCGCTGCCGAGGTCGCCGCTGCCGACGCGGCCGCCCTCCTTCGCGAACGTGGAGTAGAAGTCGTACGGGTTCATGTCAGAAGTCCCACCCGTCGTTCTCGGCCTCGTCCTTGACCGGCTCCGGGGAGGCGAACGACTCGCCGACCATGCCCGCGGTGAGCGTGGTGCCGTCGTTCGGGTCGATCAGGATGAACGAGCCCGTGCGCCGCGAGTCGGCGTACGAGTCCACCGGCAGCGGCTCCGCGGTGCGGATCTTCACGCGGCCGATGTCGTTGGCGACGAGCTGTCCCGGGTGCGGGTGCAGGGACAGGTCGTCGAGTGTGAGACGGGACGGGATGTCCTTGACGATCGCCTTGACCGTGCGGGTGCCGTGCTTGAGCAGCACCCGGTGGCCGACGGTCAGCGGCTGGTCGGCGACGTGGCAGACGGTGGCCTCCACGTCCTGCGTGGTGGCCGGCGCGTCCTTGGTCGGCACGATCAGGTCGCCGCGCGACACGTCGATGTCGTCCGCCAGCAGGACGGTCACCGACTGCGTCGTCCAGGCCACGTCGACCGGCTCGCCGAGCAGGTCGATGCCGGAGATCGTCGTCGTACGACCGGAGGGCAGGACCGTGACCGGGTCGCCGACCCGGAAGGTACCCGCCGCGATCTGGCCCGCGTAGCCCCGGTAGTCCGGGTGCTCGGCGGTCTGCGGACGGATCACGTACTGCACGGGCAGCCGGGCGTGGCAGTGCGCCAGGTCGTGGCTGACCGGGACGGTCTCCAGGTGCTCCAGGACGGTCGGGCCGCCGTACCAGTCCATGTTGGCGGACGGCTCCACCACGTTGTCGCCGGCGAGCGCCGAGATCGGGATCGCGGTGACCTCGGGGACGCCCAGCTCGGTCGCGTACGCCGTGAACTCCTCGGCGATCGCGGCGAACACGGACTCCTGGTACTCGACCAGGTCCATCTTGTTGACCGCGAGGACCACGTGCGGCACGCGCAGCAGCGCGGCGATCGCCGCGTGCCGGCGGGTCTGCTCGACCACGCCGTTGCGGGCGTCGACCAGGACCACCGTCAGCTCGGCCGTCGAGGCGCCGGTGACCATGTTGCGGGTGTACTGCACATGGCCCGGGGTGTCGGCGAGGATGAACCGGCGGCGGGGCGTCGCGAAGTAGCGGTACGCCACGTCGATGGTGATGCCCTGCTCGCGCTCGGCGCGCAGGCCGTCGGTGAGCAGCGCGAGGTCGGGGGCGTCCTGGCCGCGGCTGGCCGAGGCGCGCTCCACGGCCTCCAGCTGGTCGACGAGGACCGACTTGGAGTCGTGCAGCAGCCGTCCGACGAGCGTGGACTTGCCGTCGTCGACGGAGCCGGCGGTGGCGAACCGCAGCAGGGTGGTGGCCGAGAGCGCCTCGGTCGTGGTCGTGCTCATGCTTAGAAGTACCCCTCGCGCTTACGGTCTTCCATCGCGGCCTCGGAGAGCTTGTCGTCGGCGCGGGTGGCGCCGCGCTCGGTGAGCCGGGAGGCGGCGATCTCGGCGATGACGGCGTCCAGCGTGGTCGCGTCGGAGTCGACGGCGCCCGTGCAGGACATGTCACCGACGGTCCGGTAGCGGACCAGGCGCTTCTCGACGGTCTCGGACTCCTTCGGGCCGCCCCACTCGCCGGCCGTCAGCCACATGCCGGCCCGCTGGAACACCTCGCGCTCGTGCGCGAAGTAGATCTCCGGCAGCTCGATGCCCTCGCGGGCGATGTACTGCCAGACGTCCAGCTCGGTCCAGTTGCTGAGCGGGAACACCCGCACGTGCTCGCCCGGGGCGTGCCGGCCGTTGTACAGGTTCCACAGCTCGGGCCGCTGCCGGCGCGGGTCCCACTGGGAGAACTCGTCCCGCAGCGAGAAGACGCGCTCCTTGGCCCGGGCCTTCTCCTCGTCGCGCCGGCCGCCGCCGAAGACCGCGTCGAACTTCTCGCTCTGGATCTTCTCCGTCAGCGGGAGCGTCTGCAGCGGGTTACGGGTGCCGTCGGCACGTTCCTTCAGCACACCGCGGTCGATGTAGTCCTGTACGGAGGCCACATGGAGGCGCAGCCCATGTGCGGCGACCACACGGTCCCGGTACTCCAGCACCTCGGGGAAGTTGTGTCCCGTGTCCACATGGAGCAGCGAGAAGGGGATCGCGGCCGGGGCGAACGCCTTCAGCGCGAGGTGCAGCATGACGATGGAGTCCTTGCCGCCGGAGAAAAGGATCACCGGGTTCTCGAACTCGCCCGCCACCTCGCGGAAGATGTGCACCGCCTCGGACTCGAGGGCGTCCAGGTGGGAGAGGGCGTACGGGTTGGCCGTACCCTCCTCGACCGTGGCGACGGTCGTCATGCCAGTCCCCTTTCGGTGAGCAGCGCGTGGACCGCGGCCGCGGACTCCTGCACGGTCTGGTGCTGCGACTCGATCCGCAGATCGGGCGTCTCGGGCTCCTCGTAGGGGTCGTCGACCCCCGTCAGCCCCGACAGTTCGCCCGCGGCCTGCTTGGCGTACAGCCCCTTCACGTCCCGCACCGAGCACACTTCGACCGGGGTCGCCACATGGATCTCCAGGTACGACGTCCCGTTCTGCGCGTGCCGCCCCCGCACCGCCTCGCGGCTGTCCGCGTACGGCGCGATCACCGGGACGAGCGCCTTGACGCCGTTACGGGCCAGCAGCTCGGCGACGAAGCCGATGCGCTGCACGTTGGTGTGCCGGTCCTCGCGGCTGAAGCCGAGGCCCGCCGAGATGAACTCGCGGATCTCGTCGCCGTCGAGCACCTCGACACGGTGGCCCTCGGCACGCAGCCGGCCGGCCAGCTCGTACGCGATGGTGGTCTTGCCGGCGCTCGGCAGACCCGTGAGCCAGACGGTGGCTCCGGTGGTCACGTGGTTCTCCTGGGTCGCAGTGGTCGCTTCGGTAACAGCGGTAACAGCCGGATCTGTGGGCGAGGTGTGGGTAGCTGTGGGCGCCGTCATCCGTGCAGCCCGCACTCGGTCTTGGCCCGGCCCGCCCAGCGGCCGGCACGCGCGTCCTCGCCCTCCAGGACCCTGCGGGTGCACGGGGCGCAGCCGACGGAGGCGTAGCCGTCCATCAGCAACGGGTTGGTCAGGACGCCGTGCTCGGTGACGTAGGCGTCCACGTCGTCCTGGGTCCAGCGGGCGATCGGGGAGATCTTGACCTTCTGCCGCTTCTCGTCCCAGCCGACCACCGGGGTGTTCGCCCGGGTCGGGGACTCGTCGCGGCGCAGGCCGGTCGCCCACGCCTGGTAGCCCTTCAGCCCCTCTTCCAGCGGCTGGACCTTGCGCAACGCGCAGCACAGGTCAGGATCGCGGTCGTGCAGCTTCGGGCCGTACTGGGCGTCCTGCTCGGCGACCGTCTGCTTCGGCGTGAGGGTGATGACGTTGACGTCCATCACGGCCTCGACGGCGTCCCGGGTGCCGATGGTCTCCGGGAAGTGGTAGCCGGTGTCGAGGAAGACGACGTCCACGCCCTTCAGCACGCGGGAGGCCAGATGGGCGACCACCGCGTCCTCCATGGAGGAGGTGACGCAGAACCGCTTGCCGAAGGTGTCCACCGCCCACTGGAGGATCTCCAGGGCGGAGGCGTCCTCCAGGTCCCGGCCCGCCTGCTCGGCGAGCTGCTTCAACTCCTCGGTCGTACGCTGTTCCTGAGCCGTCGTCATATCCGGTCATCCCCTCCGTTGTCGGCTCGCTGAAGACCCCGGGCGAGCAGCCCGAGGAACTTCAGCTGGAATGCGCGGTTGCACGACCCGCATTCCCAGGCGCCATGGCCCTGCTCGCTCGGACGCAGGTCCTCGTCACCGCAGTAGGGGCAGTAGAAAGGTGCGGCCCGCTCGCTCATGACAGGGCCTCTTCGGAAGCGCGCGCGGCCCAGGTGGCGAACCGCTCGCCGTCCTCGCGCTCCGCCTGGTAGCGCTTCAGGACGCGCTCCACGTAGTCGGGCAGTTCCTCCGAGGTGACCTTCAGACCGCGGACCTTGCGGCCGAAGCCCGCCTCCAGGCCCAGCGCGCCACCGAGGTGCACCTGGAAGCCCTCGACCTGCTCGCCCTTGTCGTCGACGACCAGCTGGCCCTTGAGACCGATGTCCGCCACCTGGATACGGGCGCAGGCGTTCGGGCAGCCGTTGATGTTGATCGTCAGCGGTTCGTCGAACTCCGGGAGGCGGCGCTCGAGTTCGTCGATCAGCGAGATGCCGCGCGCCTTCGTCTCCACGATGGCGAGCTTGCAGAACTCGATGCCGGTGCAGGCCATCGTGCCGCGCCGGAACGGCGACGGGCTGACGCTCAGGTCCAGGGCCTCGAGACCGGCCACCAGGGACTCGACCTGCGCCTCCTCGACGTCCAGCACGATCATCTTCTGCTCGACGGTGGTACGGACCCGGCCCGAGCCGTGCGCCTCGGCGAGGTCGGCGATCTTGGCCAGCAGGGTGCCGTCGACCCGGCCGACGCGCGGCGCGAACCCGACGTAGAACCGCCCGTCCTGCTGCCGGTGCACACCGACGTGGTCGCGCCAGCGCTCCACGGGCTGCGCGGGCGCCGGACCGTCGACCAGCTCGCGCTTCAGGTACTCGTCCTCCAGCACCTGCCGGAACTTCTCCGCACCCCAGTCGGCGACCAGGAACTTCAGCCGGGCACGGGTGCGCAGGCGCCGGTAGCCGTAGTCGCGGAAGATCGAGATGACGCCCTCGTAGACGTCCGGGACCTCGTCCAGCGGCACCCAGGCGCCGAGCCGCACACCGATCTTCGGGTTGGTGGACAGGCCGCCGCCGACCCACAGGTCGAAGCCGGGGCCGTGCTCGGGGTGGACCACGCCGACGAACGCGATGTCGTTGATCTCGTGCGCCACGTCCAGCAGCGGCGAGCCGGAGACCGCGGACTTGAACTTGCGGGGCAGGTTCGAGAAGGCCGGGTTGCCGACGATCCGGCGGTGGATCTCCTCGACGGCCGGGGTGCCGTCGATGATCTCGTCCGCGGCGATGCCGGCGACCGGGGAGCCGAGGATCACGCGGGGCGTGTCACCGCAGGCCTCGGTGGTGGACAGCCCGACGGCCTCGAGGCGCTCCCAGATCTCCGGGACGTCCTCGATGCGGATCCAGTGGAACTGCACGTTCTGCCGGTCGGTGATGTCCGCGGTGCCGCGCGCGAACTCCTGCGAGATCTCGCCGATCACCCGCAGCTGCTGCGTCGACAGCCGCCCGCCGTCGATCCGCACCCGCAGCATGAAGTACTCGTCGTCCAGTTCCTCCGGCTCCAGGATCGCGGTCTTGCCGCCGTCGATCCCGGGCCGACGCTGGGTGTACAGCCCCCACCAGCGCATCCGCCCGCGCAGGTCGTTGGGGTCGATGGAGTCGAAGCCGCGCTTGGAGTAGATCGTCTCAATGCGTGTCCGCACATTGAGACCGTCGTCGTCCTTCTTGAACTGCTCGTTGCCGTTGAGCGGGGTGAAGTGCCCCGCGGCCCACTGACCCTCACCGCGGTGACGACTCACCTTGCGGCGGGGCGCGGACGCGGCGGGGTTCTGCGGGGTGGCGGCCATGGTTCTACGTCCTTCGGACAGGCGGTAAGCGGCTCTGACCTGCGCATACGCGCGCACGCGGGCATGCGTGCGCGTCCTTGCGCAGCAGGGATCAGGTACGGGGAGGTCGGCGGTGCTGGGGCGGTCAGCTCGCCGGACAGATGGCGCTGGACATGCGGCCGAGGTCGACGTGCCGCCGACTCACCAAGGCAATTCCAGTTCCAGACATGACGGAAGCGTGTCACGGGGATCTCTGGGCAGTCCACTGTTATCCGCATACTGGACATGGCTGTCTCGAATGGCGGGACGCTGTGACGTGCGTCTCGTACGTAGCGTCAGAAGCGTCCCGCAAGCTGTGTCCGAACCTGGGACACCCGGACAACTCCGCCCCTATCCTGCCGATCCAGGGACTGGGACGGCGAACGGGGGACGGGCCGTGGGGGACCAGGTGCGGCAGTGGCTGCCGGCGGTGGGCGCCTTCGTCCTGGGGGTTCTGGTCCTCAAGCTCAAGGACTGGTTCAAACGACTGGTGGACAAGGCCGGGGCCGCACTCTACCGCCGCCTGGCCGGCAGCGCGCTGCTCCGCCGCACGGCGTTACGCCGCTACACGATCAAGACGCACGAACGGCACCGGAGCTTCTCCGTCTCCTTCCAGCCGGCCAGGAACCGGGCCATGGACATGGCGTCCGTATACGTCCCGCTGCGCACCGCCACCGGCTTCGGTGCCGAACAGCGGGAGGCCACGGCCTCGCTGCACGAGTCCCGCCAGGCGGTGGTGCTCGGCGTACCCGGCGCGGGCAAGACGATGCTCCTGCGGCACACGGTGCTGGCCTGGGCCCGCGAGCGCTACCGCCCCGACCTGCCCGCGCGCCGCACCTGGTACGACCCCCGGCGCAGACACCGGGTCGACCTGGGCACACCGACCGACATCCCGGTGCTGCTCTCGCTCCACTCCGTCGACCTGGACGCGGGCGACATCACCGCGCACATCGTCAACCACTTCGCCGACCACGACTTCCCGAACGCCGGCACCTGGGTGGAGCGGGCCCTCGACGAAGGCCGCCTGGCGGTGTACTTCGACGGCCTGGACGAGGTCCCCACGACCCAGCGGCCGCGGGTCGCCGCCGCGATCAGACGCTTCATGAAGGTGTACGACCGCTGCCGTGCGGTGGTGACCTGCCGGGTGGCGGTGTACCGGGGCGAGTTCGCGCAGGAGGCCGTCCCGGTCCTCCTGGTGGAGGAGTTCGACGACCGCCTCATCCAGCGCTTCCTGCACGGCTGGCCCTGGCCGCCGAACCTGGCGCCGGACACGGTCGAGCAGCTGCTGGGCGCCCTGCGGGACACGCCCCAGCTGAAGCCCCTGGCCCGCAATCCGCTGCTGCTGACGATGATCGCCCACCTCTACAGCTACGAGTACGCGGGCACCGACCAGGTCCTGCCCCACAACCGCGCCGACTTCTACAACGAGGTCACGGTCAGCCTGCTGCGGGACCGCGACCTGGAGCGGGTCCGGCGCTTCCCGGCGACGCTGAAGCGCGCGGTCCTGCAACAGCTCGCGCTGGCCGCGCAGAGCGTGCCGTCGGACGCGTACGACCGCCTGGCGATGCCGTACGAGAAGGTACGGCGGGAGGTCGGCGCCGTCCTGGAACGCCTCGGCCGTCCGGTGGAGGAGACCGACGACATCCTGTCGGAGATCGTCGACCGCAGCGGCCTCCTGCTGGCCATCGACAACGGCGAGCGCTACCAGTTCGCCCACCTGACCCTCCAGGAGTACCTGGCGGCGAAGGCCGTCCAGGCCGACGTCCTGCTGGACCGGTACCGCGCCGACCCGCACGTCTGGCGCGAGGTGGTCCGGCTGTGGTGCGGAGCGGAACCCCGCGACTGCACTCCGCTGGTCCGCGAGGTCCTTGCCGTCGATCCCCTGCTGGCCTTCCAGTGCCTGGCCGACGCGCAGCTGATCGACGATGGCCTGGCGGACGAGATCATCGCCTACTTCCATGCGCTGCTGGGAGACGAGTCGGCCTCCTTGGAGCAGGAGGCGGTGGTGGCGGCGTTCGGGGTCGTCGCGGCACAGCGGCGAGCACGGGGTGCCGAGGTGTTCGAGTTGCTGTGCGCGGCGGCTGGGGACACGACGAACCCAGCGCGGGCGCGCATGGCGGTACGGGCGCTGGCGGCGACGAACGTGCTGAAGGCGGCCCGCTTCCTGGCGGAGGGGATAGCGGAGCTGCCGGGGGCGGAGCAGGCGCTGGTGGCGATGGGGGATCTGGCGGTGCCGGCCGTGGAGGAGAGGTGGACGAGCGCGACGGAGTGGGTGGCCCGGGTGCTCTGGCGGGTGCGTACGGAGAAGGCGACGCTCGCGCTGTGGACGGGCCTGACGATCCTTCGCACGTCAGAGAGCAGGGTGGTGGCCGCGTACCTTGCCGACCTGCTGCGCGACCGCGCGCTCGAAGATGTGCTCCGCGGTGCGCGAGTCCTGACGGGGCTCGGGGATCGCTTCGAGTGGGTGTGGAAGCCCTTCGCACGCCGTGGCGACGAGCAGATGACAAGAGCCGTCGGCACGCTGGCGAACTACCTGACCACCATCGCCGCCGACCCCACTGCCACCTTGCCCGCTGATGTCCAGCCGGACCCCCGGATTCTCGTGCCGCTCGCCCTCGTGGATACGCAGGCCGACGCACCTGGCCGGATCGCAGGCCCGGTCGACCGGTGGACGGGGCTGCTGGCCGACCCCGTGGAGGACGTCCGGGTAGGGCAGCGGGCTGAGGGAGCCGTTGTGCGCGAGATGACGAGCGCCCACGCACTGCCTCACTGGCGCGCGTGGCTGATCGACCGGATGCCGCCCCAGGAGGCCCGGCAGACACTGGATGCCCTGCTGACCTCCGGCTACCTCACCAAGGCCATGTGGGAGCGGAGCAAGGACGAGCTGGCCGACCGCAGGAAGCCGGAGTGGACCGAGTTGGCCTTGTGGGGGCTCGCCCTGTACGCGGTCACCGGACTGGGAGCGATTGCCAGGTCCGTCGCCGCACTGCTCGGCTGGCATCCGTGGAACGTGTCCCCGCACTGGATCGCGCCGACGGTAGGCCTGGCGGTGCTCCTGGGGGGCGTGACCGTGTGCGCCCCGCTCCTGGCGACCGGGGAGGATCCGGAAAAGCGCGTCAAGTATGGGGTGCTGACGTGGACAACACTCAGTGTGCCTCTCTCCACCGCCTTCGCCCTTTCGACGCTGCTCGACAACTGGACCGTCGCGGCCGTGGCCATCCTTCTGCTGTTGGTCACGGTCCTGTGCATGCGCCCGGCCTACCGCAGGGTGACGGTCAACCTCAGCCATGAACTACTGCGCCTCATCGAGTCCCTGGCCACCTCCTACGCCCCCGGCCAAGGCCCCGGCGCTTCCACCTCCGCCTCCAACTCCACCTTCGTATCGAACAGCCTGAACCCCCGCCGCTGATAGTTGTCCATAGCGAACTCCCCGTCCTTGCTGCACGTGTGCAGCCACACCCGCTTCGTAGGCGTCCGCTCAGGCCACCGCTCGGCCAGATCCCACGCGCGGGCGGCGCCGTACGACAGCAGGTGGCCCCCGATGCGGCGGCCGCGGAAGGCGGGGATCAGCCCGAAGAGGATGATCTCGACCACGCCGTCGTCCTGCGGGTCCAGCTCGACGTATCCGGCGGGGGTGCCGCGGTCGTAGGCCACCCAGGTCTCCGCACCGGGACGGTCCAGCTGCTCCTGCCACCGGGCGTAGGTCCAGCCGAGGCGGTCGGTCCAGCGGATGTCGCCGCCGACCGCGGTGTAGAGGAAGCGGCTGAACTCCGGGGAGGGGACCTCGGCGCGGACGATGCGGACGTCGCCCTCGGGGGCGGCGGCCGGCAGGAGGTCGGCCGGGGAGGTCTGTTCCAGGGACCAGGTGGTGACAGGGATGCTGCTCATGCGGGCCAGGGAATCATCCCGGCCCGCGGTCTGTCGATCGTGCAGGTCACTCCCTTGATCGCCGCATCGGTCGCCCGGCCCCGCGGCTCAGCCCAGCGAGCCGTCGAGCACCGCCAGGGGCACCGCGAACAGCATCCGGTCCGACACGGACCACACCTCGCCGGTCTCCTGCCAGTAGGAGAGGGAGCCCGCGGACGCGGCCCAGCAGTGGTGGGAGGCGTCCGAGCCGCAGTGTGCCGCTTTCGCCCCCTTCGCGTCCTGCCGCCACAGTCCGCCGTGGCCGTCCCCGGAGCCGGACAGCTGTCCCACATACCAGGACGGACCCTTCGCCCCGGCCTGCCGGTACGACAGCACGCCCCGGATCCCGGTCGCGCGGGTCCGGTAGGCCTCGACCGCGTCCACCCGCCCGGCGGCGTCGGTGGCGAGCAGCCCGGCGCGCGCGGGGTCCGTGCTGAACGCGTACCGCCACAGCCGGGCGTGCCGGGCGCTGCCGGGGGCGGTCCACTCGCCGGCGACCAGGCTGTCGGGTGCCGTGCCCCGGTCCAGTGACAGGCTCGCGGGGCAGGGCGGGCCGGAGGCGGTGCAGCGGCCGGCGAGGTAGCGGTAGGAGCCGACGGCGGGCATCACGTACTCGTAGCCGTCGGCGGACCAGCCGCCGGGCACCCGGCCGATCGCGGGTGTGTCGACCGTGGTGCGCTGGATGCGGTCGAGGTCGTAGACGTAGAGCGCGTCGGCGCTGCCGGTCGTGGTGGTGACCAGGAGCTTGTCCTGGTACCAGACCATGCCGGAGACACCGGAGGCGAGGCCGCGGTAGTCGCGGCCGCCGTCGACGGGGACCACCAGCAGCACCCAGCGGTAGACGGGGCGGTCGGGGTCGTCGGCGTCGACGAAGGCGACCCGGGCGAGGCCGCGCTCGGCGGTGGCCCCGGTGGTGGTGCTGTGGGTCCAGCCGGTGAGGATCGCCCGGTGGGTGCCCCAGACGCCGTCGTCGTCGGCGTCCCCGGAGGTGGTCACGGAGGCCGGTCGCCAGGCGGTGGTGGCGGTGTCGGCCGGGTCCCAGCAGTAGGCGCGGGTGGCGGCCGGGGCGACGGGCAGGGACGCGTGGTCCTCGGAGGTGCAGTCGGCGCTCGCGCTCAGGGTGCGGTCGGCGCTCTGCAGGACGGCGTCCACGCCGACGGGGCGGCCCATGGACGAGGCGAGCCGGTTCAGCGTGCGGGCGGGCACCAGGTGCTCCTGCAGGCGCAGCTGGTCGGTCTCCGCCGGGGAGGTCAGCGGTTTGAGCGCGCCCGGGTTCTCGGCGACGGTGGCCTGTGAGGCGCTGATCAGCGTGGCGGCCGCGGTGAGCGCCAGCGCGGTCCCGGCGAGGAACGCGCGCACGGCTGCGCCCCGTCTGCGCCGGCGGTGTCTGCCGCGATGCTTCATTTTTCCTCCCGAGGCGGGCCAACTGCGCCTGGTGGTCCGTACGTTGACCGAGGAGCAGGTGGGGAGGCCCGTAGCGATGCTACGGCAGCGGCGGGCGCCGCAGGGGCAAGACCCGCAAATATGCGGAAGATGCCCGCCTCGAACCGCCCCCGCGCCCCATGGGATCAGCCAGGTGTCCGGCGCCGTGCCACCGCGGGTGCCGTCGACCGGGGCAGCAGGTCACGGGGGTTGTCGGGCAGGAGCACCTCGATCTCGGTGTTCTCGCAGAAACGATACGGCCGATGTTGCAGAAGATCCCCAAGATATCGGCGAATTCTGGACATTTCCGCTCTTACTGTTACCGTTCTGGATGGATCGCCGAACAGGTCTTCGGCGAGGCCCGCCGCGCCGCGCCCCGACCGGTGTTCGGCGAGCAGGTAGAGCAACTCGGCGTGCCGGGGGCTGAGTTCGCGGGACCAGGAACCCGTCGCCCGGGCCACGGTCACCGAGCTGCGGCCCGGGCGGCTCAGGTCCAGCAGGATCCGGGTGGCGCTGGACGGCAGCGGCTCCTCGGCCACCCGCAGCAGCCAGCCCTCGGCCAGCGGCTCCACCGCACAGGCGCCGAGCGCGGGCAGCCACCGGTGGCCCGGTGTGAGGGACTTGGGCAGCGCCACGCGCCGCAGGTACGGCATTCCGCTCACGGCCGCCGTCCAGCCGTCCCGGTCCACCACCAGGGCCCGCCCGTCCAGCCGGGCCAGCACCGGCGCCGCCACCGCGCGCAGCCGCTCCAGCGAGGCCAGGTGCAGCTCCCGCAGCCGGGCCTCGGCGAGTTTGGCCACCGAGTCCACCCAGGCGAGCGTCGCCGGATGCATGGTCTCCAGCGGGCCGCTCACGTCCACCACCCCGATCAGCCGGCCGTCCCTGGGGTCGGTGATCGGGGCGCCCGTACACGTCCAGGAGGCGTGCGAGCGCACGAAGTGCTCGGCGGCGAAGACCTGCACGGGCCGCCGTACGACCGCGGGGGTGCCCACGCCGTTGGTGCCGACGACGTCTTCCCGCCAGTCCGCGCCCAGCTCGAAGCCGAGCCCGTCGGCCTTGCGCAGCACCGGCGAGGATCCCTCCCGCCACAGAACGCGTCCTTCGGCGTCGGCAACCACCATGATGTGCTGGGCGACGTCCGCGACCGAAAGCAGCCCCTGGCGCAGCACCGGCATGATGTGCCTGAGCGGCGACTCCTCCCGTCTGCGCCGCACTTCGTCGGCCGGCAGCGGCCGGGATCTGAAGTCGTGGTCGGGGTCGACCCCGCTGCGCAGCATCCGTCCCCAGGACTGCTCGATCTCCGGCCGGGGCGCGATCCGCGCACGTTGCCCGGCGAGCGTGGCCTCACGCAACTCGCTCAGCACCCGCGCCGCCTGCGCCGCGTCCACGACGACCAGACGCGCCACGTTCATCGGCGGGTTCACCACTGGGGTCCTCCCGGAAAGGGTGTCGAACACACTTGTCAAGCCGTCCGGGCGGCGGTTTCCGGTCCGACTTCTCCCCACATACTGCCGTCCGGCGCATGCCGGAGGCACAGAGTCCGCGCACAGTCACCAACAAGTTGCAACCCCCTGCAACCCTGGTGAATGGCACGAGGCTGGCTGAGACTTGACCCGGCGCCGCCTTCGGGCGGCGTTTCGTGGCCTCCAACGGGCCCAGGAGGCGGGGGTGGTGCCGTGTCGGCGCAGCACCACCCCCGTACCGTGTCTCCCTGAAAGCGCAGGTCAGCGGGGTCAGGACAGCGGCCGGGCGCGCTCCACCACCGAGGCCAGGTCCAGGCCCTTCGGCAGGGTGCCGAAGGCCGCGCCCCGGTCGCCGCCGAGCCGGGAGGCACAGAACGCGTCGGCGACCTCCGGCGGCGCGAACCGCACCAGGAGTGAACCCTGGAGCACCAGTGCGAGGCGCTCGACCAGCCGCCGGGCCCGGCCCTCGATGCCGTCCAGATCGGCGAGTTCGGTGAACAGGTCCTTCACCGCCCGGTCCAGCCGGTGGTCGGCGCCGTGCGCCCGCCCGATCTCGGTGAGGCAGGCGTCCAGTGCGCCCGGCTCGCGCTGCAGCGCCCGCAGCACGTCCAGTGCCTGAACGTTTCCGGCGCCCTCCCAGATGGAGTTCAGCGGCGACTCGCGCACCAGCCGGGGCAGTCCCGACTCCTCGACGTAGCCGTTGCCGCCCAGGCACTCGGCGGCCTCCACCGCCACCGGGGCGCAGCGCTTGGTGATCCAGTACTTGGCGGCCGGCACCGCGAGCCGCAGGAAGGCACGTTCCTGCTCGCCCCCGTCGTCGTAGGCGGCCGCGAGCCTGAGCGTGAGCGCGGTCGCGGCCTCGGACTCCAGCGCGAGGTCGGCCAGCACGTTGCGCATCAGCGGCTTGTCGACCAGCTTTCCGCCGAACGCCTCCCGGTAGGTGCAGTGGTGGACCGCCTGCGCCACCGCCTGCCGCATCAGGCCCGCCGCGCCGAGCGCGCAGTCCAGCCGGGTCGCGGCGACCATCTCGATGATGGTGCGCACCCCGCGCCCCTCGTCGCCGACCCGGCGCGCCCACGTCCCGGCGAACTCGACCTCGGCGGAGGCGTTGGACCGGTTGCCCAGCTTGTCCTTGAGCCGCTGGATGAGGAACACGTTGCGGGTGCCGTCGGCGAGGACGCGCGGGACGAGGAAGCAGGTGAGCCCGCCGGGGGCCTGGGCCAGGACCAGGAAGCCGTCAGACATCGGCGCCGAGCAGAACCACTTGTGCCCGGTCAGGACGTACGTCCCGTCCTCGGCGAGCGGCCGGGCCTCGGTCGTGTTCGCCCGTACGTCGCTGCCGCCCTGCTTCTCGGTCATGCCCATGCCGAACAGGACGCCGGGCTTCCGCGCCGCGGGCCGCAGCTCACGGTCGTAGACCGTGGACGTCAGCCGCGGCTCCCACTCGGCGGCCAGCACCGGGTCGGCCCGCAGCGCGGGCACGGCCGCGTGGGTCATCGACAGCGGGCAGCAGTTGCCCGCCTCGACCTGGGTCCAGACCAGGAACCCGGCCGCCCTGCGCACATGCCCGGCAGGACGCGTCCAGGCGCCGGTCAGCCCCGCCCCGACCCCCTTGCCGAGCAGCCGGTGCCAGGCCGGGTGGAAGTCGACCTCGTCGATCCGGTGGCCGTACCGGTCGTGCGTGCGCAGCCGCGGCGGATGCTCGTTCGCCTGCACCCCCCACTCCTGCACCTGCGCCGAACCCGAGGCCCGGCCCAGCACGGACAGCTCGTCGCGCACCTCGTCCAGCACATCGGGATCCGCGTGCCGCTCGACCGCCTCGCCGAGGGCCCGGTCGGCGGTGAACAGGTCGTATCCCACCAGCGGAGGGGGCTGGTTCGTCACGGTGTGGGTGGAGTTGCCTGCCATGATTGCGAACCTACCCGGGATCACGGCGGTACGGGTCTCCAGAGTCGCACAGCACCGCCCCCGCCGCGTCGGACCCGGTCACCTGCCCAGGAAGGTGAGAACGGTCCCGTTCGGCGGATACCGTTAGGTCGTGCAGCCAGGAAGTGAAACCCCCGAGCGGCCCGCCGGCCGGCTCCACCGGGCCCGAGCCCTCTACCGCAACGTCTCCAAGCGCAGGACCGCCTGGCTGCTGCTCAAGGACACCGTCAACTCCTGCATGGAGTACCGCATCCTGGGTCTGGCGGCCGAGGCGGCGTTCTTCACGCTGCTGTCCGTGCCGCCGCTGCTGCTGAGCCTCATCGGCCTCCTCGGCTACGTCGACGCCTGGACCGGCGCGGACACCATCCAGAGCCTGGAGAACAACATCCTGGAGGCCTCCCGCACGGTCCTGTCCGACAAGGGCGTGAAGGAGATCGCCGAGCCGATCCTGCACGACGTGATGAGGGGCGGCCGGCCCGACGTCATCTCCATCGGCTTCCTGTTCGCCCTGTGGTCGGGCTCCCGCGCGGTGAACGTCTTCATCGACACCATCACCGTCATGTACGGCCTCGACGGCGTCCGCGGCATCGTCAAGACCCGGATGATGTCCTTCCTGCTGTTCATCGTGGCGCTGCTGATCGGCTCGGTCGCGCTGCCGCTGATGGTGGCCGGGCCGGACGCGGTGGTGGGGGTCGTGCCCTGGTCGGCGACGGTCGTCCAGGTCCTGTACTGGCCCGTCGTCATCGTCCTGTCCATCGTCTTCCTGACGACCCTGTACCACGTGTCCGTGCCCGTACGCTCCCCCTGGATCGAGGACGTCCCCGGCGCCCTGGTCGCCCTGGCCATGTGGGTCCTGGGCAGCTTCCTCCTCCGCATCTACCTCACCAGCACCATCGAGGGCGCCACGATCTACGGCTCCCTCGCCGCCTCCGTCGCCGTGCTCCTCTGGATCGGCGTGTCCGCCTTCGCCGTGCTCGTCGGCGCCGCGGTGAACGCCGCCATCGACCGGGTCTGGCCGGCCGCCTCCACGGCCGCGGCCCGCGCCGCCAACGAGCGGCTGCGCGAGGCGGAGGTCGTCGAGTACGTCGCCCGCGTCGCCGCCGCCCGCGAGGCCGACCCCGACGACCCCGACATGCCGTCCGAGTTCCCCGAGCGCTGGTCCCGCTTCCTCCCCCCGGAGGACGTCACGGCCCGCCTGCGCACCCACGCGAAGAACCCGCACCACCACACACATAAGGCCCACGGGGTGAACGGGGACACGTCACCGAAGTAACGCCGCCCGCTCCCGGGTCACGGCTTCCACACCCCCGCCGCCGCGGCCTCCCGCACGAAGTCCCCGAAGTCCCGCGGCTCACGGCCGAGCACCTGTCGTACCCCGTCCGAGAGGTGGGCGTTCCGCCCGTCGAGCAGGGAAGCGAACAGGTCGACCAGGAAGTCCACCTCCTCCGGCGGCACCCCGAACCCGGCCAGTCGCTCGCCGTACTCCGCGGCCGGCACCGCCCGGTACGACAGCTCCCGCCCCGTCGCCGCCGCGACCTCCGCGACCGCCTCGCCGAAGGTCAGCAGCCGGGCCCCGGAGACCTCCACCACCTGTCCGACGTACCGCTCGCCCCCGGTCAGCGCCGCCACGACCACGTCCGCGATGTCCCGCGCGTCGACGAACGGCTCCCGTACCGCCCCGGCCGGGAACACCAGCTCGCCGTACTCCCGCAGCTCCGCCACCAGCGGGCCCTCGCTGAAGTTCTGCGCGAACCACGCGGCCCGTACGACGGTCCAGTCCGCGCCCGACGCGCGCAGCGCCTCCTCGGTGGGCCGGGCCTGCTGCTCGCCCCGCGCCGACAGCAGCACCAGCCGCCGCACCCCCAGACCGACGGCCTCGCGGGCCAGGCGTCCGACCGTCTCCGCCGCGTCCGGCGCCCCCACGTCCGAGGGGTACACCAGGTATGCCGCGTCGGCGCCGCGCAGCACCTGTGGCCACGTCGACCCGTCGTGCCAGTCGAAGCCCCGCGCCCGCGAGGCCGCCCGGACCGTCAGCCCGGCCACCCGCGCGGCCTCGGCGACCCGGCTGCCCGTACGACCGGACGCGCCGGTCACCACCACTGTCGAACCCTGTGTCTCACCCGTGTTCCGTGTCATGTCCGTCAGTCAACTGCGGCCCCGGACAAGGGACCATCACCGATCGGCTCAGGCGCATAAGCGCGCGTCTACGCTGACCCCATGGACGCTCTCGCAGGCCTGCTGGACGGCCCCCGCGCGCACGGCGCCTTCATGATCCGCGCATGCTTCGAGCCGCCCTGGGCGGTGCGTGTGGAGGACCGCGCCCCGCTGACGGTCATGCTGATGGCGCGCGGCGACGCCTGGATCACCCCCGACGGCGGCGAGCAGGTACGGCTGCGCCCCGGCGACCTGGCCATCGCGCGCGGCCCCGACCCGTACACCTGCGCCGACACCCCCGGCACCGCCCCGCAGGCGCTGATCCTGCCCGGCGGCGAGTGCCGCTACCCCGACGGCAGCTCCCTGAACGGCTCCATGGACCTCGGTGTGCGCACCTGGGGCGACCGCCCGGACGCCCCGACCGTGATGCTGATCGGCACCTACCTGATGCAGGGCGAGATCAGCGGCCGCCTGCTGGACGCCCTGCCCCCGCTGCTGACCCTCCCGGCCGAGGTGTGGCAGTGCCCGCTCACCCCGCTGCTCATGGAGGAGATCGTCCGCGACGAACCCGGCCAGGAGGTGGTCCTGGACCGCCTGCTCGACCTCCTGGTGATCAGCGCGCTGCGGGCCTGGTTCTCCCGCCCCGAGGCGGCCGCACCCGCCTGGTACCAGGCCCTCGGCGACCCGGTCGTCGGCCGCGCCCTGCGCCTGATCCAGGACGACCCGGCCCACCCCTGGACGGTGAACGCGCTCGCCGCCAAGGCCGGGGTGTCCCGGGCGGCCCTGGCCCGCCGCTTCACCGAACTGGTCGGCGAACCCCCGATGGCCTACCTCACCGGTTGGCGTCTCGCCCTGGCCGCCGACCGGCTCCGCGACAGCGAGGACACCCTCGCGGCCATCGCCCGCCGGGTCGGCTACGGCAGCGCCTTCGCCCTGTCCAGCGCCTTCAAGCGGGTGTACGGGGTCAGCCCCCAGGAGCACCGCACGAGGGCGGCGTAACCTGGCGTACGTGTACGAGGAGCGGCCGTCCCGGCTGACCGGCGCGGTGGTGTGGCGGCGCACCCCGGAGCACCTGGAGGGTGTCCGCCCGGTACTGCCCGACGGCTGCATGGACCTGCTGTTCAGCGAGGGCCGGCTGCTGGTCGCCGGACCCGACACCCGCGCGTACGTCCCCGAGGGCCCGCCCCGCGCCTGGGCCGGCATCCGCTTCTTCCCCGGCACCGCCCCCGCCCTGCTCGGCGTGCCGGCCCACGAACTGCGCGACGCACGCGTCGAGTTGACGGACCTGTGGCCCGCCGCCCGGGTGCGGCGCCTGCGCGACCGTATCGAAGCGGCCCCCGACCCGGCGACGGTCCTGGAGGACATCGCCCTGGACCGGGCCGCCCAGTCGCCGCCCCCCGACCCGCTCCTGCACCACCTGGTGGAGTGCCTGGACACGGGCCGCCCGGTGGCGGCGACGGCCACCGAACTCGGCATCGGCGCCCGCCAGTTGCACCGCCGCTGCGTGACCGCGTTCGGCTACGGCCCCAAGACCCTGGCCCGCGTCCTGCGCCTGCAACGCGCCCTCACCCTAGCCCGCTCCGGCGTCCCGTACGCCGAGACGGCGGCCCGCGCCGGATACGCGGACCAGCCCCATCTCGCCCGGGACGTAAGGGAGTTGTCCGGGATGCCCCTCGGAGAGCTACTGAGCGGCTAGCGGCGCGAACAGATCGACGCCGTTGCCGTCCGGGTCGTGCACGGTGGCGTACCGCTGCCCCCAGAAGGCGTCCCACGGCTTCAGCTCCCCGTGGTACCCGGCGCCCACCAGATCCTCGTACACGGCGTCGACCTCGGCCGGCGAGCCGCACCGGAAGGCGAGCCCGACCCGGCCCCCGCCGGCGGGCGGCCGCCACCCGGAGTGGAACGACCGGACGGTCTCCTCGGTGTCCAGCGCGAGCACCAGCCCACCGGGCAACTCGGCCTCGACATGCGGCTGGTCCTCGGCCCCTGCGGGGAAGACCAGCCCGAGGCGACGGTAGAACGCGAGCGAGGCGGCCAGGTCGGAGGCCACCACGCCGATCACGGCGAATCGTGGAGTCATGGGTTCACCGTAGGCAGGGGCCGGATGCCCGGTCTTGAAGGAATCGGACACGGCGTCGCCGCCGACGGATAACCGGTTGCACCCGCCTCCCCCCGCCGGAATGATCCATCCGTTCGATCGAGGGGGAGTGGCTGTTGGCCGACGTGTTCGTGTGTGACCGGTGCGGTACGGAACTGACCGTGCCCGTGTCGAGGGTGGCGCTTCCCGTGCGGGCCCGACAGCACTACGGGCACGAGATGCTCCCCGCGCTGATGGAATCGGGAACGTACGCCGTCGACTCCAAGCCCTGGGGGCCGCCCTGGCGTCCCTGGGATGAGGTCGGCGAGGAGGGGGCGGCGGCCGAGGGGGTGTTCGCTCCGGTGTACTCCCTGCCCTCCGGCCCGCCGGGCGCGGTCGTCGTCGCGCCGGGCGACATCCGGGGCACCGTGCTGATCCCGGGCCACGACGGCTACTGCCTGGGCCTGGACGGCAGGGACGGCCCGAACCTGGCCTGTGAGGAGTGCGGCCAGGCGGTGGCGACCAGGATGGACGACTGCTCGCTCTGGCAGGCGGTGTGGCTGCATCCCGCCGCCGTACGCCGCGTTCCGGGCTCCGCTCCCCGGGTCATCGACTGGGACACCGTGGTGGAGCAGGGGCGCAGCACTCCGCCCGTCGAGCAGCCCGGGTTCTGGAGCCCGCAGTGGGAGGCGGCCGCCGGTGTGGCCCTCGCCCACCTGTTGGTGGCTTCGGCAGGCGCCCGTGTGGCCCTGCCCGGCGGACTGGTCACGGACATGTTCGGCCGCGCACTCGACGTTCTTCTCCCGCCCGGGCGCCCGGCCCGTACGGTGGCCCTGGCCGGCCCCGGTCTGTCCGCGCCGGGTGCGGACATCGCGCTGGTCCCGGTGCATCCGCAGACGGGCGAGGCATGGCAGCCACCCGGCGGCCCGGCGACCGTACCGCTGCCCGCCGACGTGTGGCTGGGCCTGGCCTTCCCCGCGGACCACCCGCGCCTGCCGGTGACCGGCGGACTGCCCCGCGGCGTCGAGCGCGACGATCCATTGCCACTGCGCCCGAGGTGGACGTTCTGGCCCGACCGCCGCCTGTTCCTGTACACGCTGGCCAGACTTCCCGCCGTACGGCAGCCGTGGCTGCGCGGGATCTACGACCAGGCGGGGGACTGCTTCACCTTCCCCTTCCGCCTGTTCTAGACCGTCTCACTCACCGGCCGAATTCCGCTGCCGCACCAGGCGACGGGCCGACTGCTCCGCCTGTTCCGCCCGGGACATGATGCGCGTCTGTTTCCTGGGCCACCACGTCAGTTCCACGAGGAAGAGCAGGACGAACAGCCACGACACCCATGCCTCCCGCGTCGATCCGGAGGAGGCGTCGATCACCGCGAGAGCCACGGCCAGTCCGGCGAAGATCAGGGCCACCCAGAGCAAGAGGCGGTCTTGTTCCCGTGCTGTCCGCAGGCCGTCGCAGTAGTCGATGACGGCAGGCGCCAGCCGGGCGTCACCGATGTCCTCACCACGTCGGGCGGCGCGCACCACCGCCGACCGATCCGCGGGCTCCAGGTCCCTGGCCCCGGGCCAGACCCTGCCCATCCGTCGGGCCACCCTGATTCCGTAGAAGGGGCCGAGGACGAGAACCGCCGCGACCGCGCCCACCCATGACCCCGACTCGGCCAGTACGAACGCGCCGAAGAAGACACCAGCCGGAAGCCCGACGCTCACTGCCCTGCGCACCGGACCGCCTCGCCAGACCCAGCCGGGGAGGACCACGATCACAGCCTCATGCTGGCACACGGAGGGCACGCGGGCTTCCGGGGCTCAGCCGAAGGTGACCGGCCCTTCCGGTGTCCGGACGGTGAACGAGATCATGAACGGCCCCTCACCGAGGGCCAGCTCGGTGCCCAGCGCCGACAGCAGGGGCCGTACCTTGTCCGGCTCCGGAGCCGTGGCCGTCACCTCCAGCAGCGGGGTGACGGGCAGTCCCGAGGCGGCGGGGTGCACCGAGCCGCCCCAGTCGATGAGGAACGGGACCAGTCCGGAGGGATGCCCGCTGCCGCTGTCGGTGAGCCGCCACCGCAGCAGGGTGCCGTCGGGGGTGCGACGGCTCATCGGGTGGATGGGCCCGGGGTCGTATCCCCGCTCGCGTGCAGCCGCGATGGCCGCCTCCAGGTCGGGTGGGCTGATCGCCCAGGTCACCGTGGCCGGCCCGGCCAGCCGGTCCACCCCGAACGGCCTCAGCTCCACCGGCTCCGGCTGCTCCGGATCCGGCCCGATGATCTCCAGATAGCTCCGGCCGCCCAGCCCGACCAGGTAGTTCCGCGTGCCCAACCCGACATGCACCCCACCGGGCGCGGGCGTCACCCCGGTCCGCGACGCGAACTCGGCGACGGTCGCGGGCAGATCGGGTGTGGCGAGGACGAGGTGGTCCAGCAGCGGAGGGATGGGATTCATTCCGGCGAGGTTAGAGCATGGCGCCGTACACCATCCGGCCGTTGGGCCGGCATCGCACCGACGTCCTCATTGCCCCTGAGGCCCTGGCCTTGTCCGTGCGCTATGTTCCACACCGTTCGTAGGCGGGTATTTCACACGCCCGGCGTGTGCCGAGCGGGGGGACGACAAGCAACACGGGGGGCAGCCGTGCCTATGTGGCCCGGGGAGCGGCGACGACAACTCACCGCCGGTGCCGTGGCGGTGCTGATCGCCGCTGCCTCGGCAGCTGTGTCGGCTCTGGCCAACTTCGTTTCACCCATGATCGCCGCAGTGCTCGGTCTCGCGGCCGGCGGCCTCGCGGGAGCGGGAACGCTCTGGTGGGAGGAGCGCAGGGAGCGCGACGACGCGCGGCGCACCTGGGAAGCGGCAGTGACCACAGGTCCCGCCAGTGGCGTGGACGGGGCAACCGCGACCAGCAGTCTGCTGGCCGCCGTGAACCCGGACCAGCAGGTGGTGCCGTTCTCACCGCTGCGCGGTGCCGACGTACGCGCCTTGGTCCACTGGTGCAGAAGCAGTGACTCACGTCGCGTGTGGCGGGTGGCAGGCGATGCCGGCACCGGCAAGACCCGGCTCCTGCTGCAAGCCGCACACACGCTGACGGAGGAAGGGTGGAGGTGCGGCTGGGTACGTCGGGGAAAGGCCGCCGACGCGGTGGCAGCCGCCGCTCTACGAGGCGGAAGCGGGCCGGTCCTGCTCGTCGTCGACGATGCCGACACCCAGCCGGACCCTGGCGACCTGGCCGCGATGCTCAGCGCGGTCGCGAACGAACCGCCCGAAGTCCGGCTCCGGGTGGTGCTGGCGGCCCGGGACTTCGGCGGCTGGTGGGGAGGACTGCGCGAACGGATGGATCCCGCCGCCCATGCCGGCCTCAAACCGCCCGGGAGCACGCATCTGACCCCCATGGGCAGCGACGTACCCGGTCAGCAGCAGCTCTTCCAGCGAGCCGTCAATCACTACGCCGACCACTTCGGTGGTGCGCCGCCGGCCGTCACGCTGACGGGCATCACCAATGCCACCCCCATCGCCGAACTCCACGCCGCAGCCGCCAGTGTCGCCTTCCACGGCCTGTCCGGCAGCGTCCCGATCAGCTTGGCCCTGAGCCGGCTGTTCCAGTCCGAGGAGACGTGGTGGCAAAGCGACGCCGCGAATTGGAACGTCACCTTTCCCCTTCCGGTGTTGCAGGCGGCCATCGCTGCGGCCGCCTTGATCGGCGCCGACGACAAGGCCCAATTCGTACGCCGGCTCAGATGCCTGCCCGGCCTGGCCTCCTCCCCCGACGAGCGATTGAGCGAACTCGCCCTGTGGCTGCACCAGCTCTATGCCCAACGCGGCGGCGAATGGCTCGACCCCCACCTTCCCGCGCGACTCGCCGAGCGCTACATCGCGAGCTGCGTGGCGAGCCGGCCCTCACTGCCGTCGGCGCTCGCCTCCGCGGCCCTTCTCACCTGAGGGGTCCACCATGACTCAGCACGACCACGACCACGACCACGACGCCGGCTCAGGCCGCGCCGGCCGACTCCTTGCCCGACTCGCGCGCGCCGCGCGGCACTCGCCGGACGCGGCCCGGGTCGTCACCCAGGTGATCGCGCACCAGCCAGAGACCCTGCTGCCCGTCGCTCTGACCGTCGCACGGGACGGTCATGGCCCCATCGACGACGCGATCGCCGTAGCGGTCGAGTCAGCCGAGCTGTCCTACGCGTCCTTGCTCGCGCTCTACCGGCCGCTTCCCATCTCGACCACGTCTCTGCCGAACACGGCTCTCGTCCTGGCCAGGCAACTTTGCGACCGAGCCGCCGAGGGCCCGAAACGCGCCCGTGCGCTCCAGTTCCTCGGCATCGAGTTGTCCGAGGTGGGTCGGTTGCGGGAGGCACTCGCGGTGGCGGAGGAGTCGGTGGCACTCTGGCGAGCGCTCGTCGAGACCGAGCGGGACGCCCACGCCCGGGGCCTTGCCAGGGCTCTGCACAACCTCGGTGATCACTTCTCGGAGGTGGGCCGTTGGCGCGAGGCACTGGATGCGACCGAGGAGTCGGTGATGTTGTGGCGTGTGCTCGTCGAGCGTGACCCCGATGCCTACACCCGCGGCCTCGCTGACGCCTTGCACAACCTCGGCCACCAGTTGTCCGAGGTGGGTCGGTTGCGGGAGGCACTCGGGGCGACGGAAGAGTCGGTGGCGTTGTGGCGTGCGCTCGTGGAGAACGACCCGGACGTGTACACGTGTGACCTCGCTGATGCCCTGCACAACCTCGGCCACCACTTGTCCCAGGTGGGTCGGTCGCGGGAAGGACTCGGGGCGACGGAAGAGTCGGTGGCGTTGTGGCGTGCGCTCGTGGAGAACGACCCTGATGTGCACACCCGCGATCTCGCCCACGCCTTGCACAACCTTGGTGATCACTTGGCCGAGGTGGGTCGGTCGCGTGAGGCGCTCGATGCGACCGAGGAGTCGGTGGCACTCTGGCGGGCGTTGGTCGAGAGAAACCCCGTTGTGTACACGCGCCGCCTCGCCGACGCCCTGCACAACCTGGGCAGCCAGTTGTCTGCGCTGGGCCGTTGGCGTGAGGCGCTGGATGCGACCGAGGAGTCGGTGGCACTCGGGCGCGCGTTGGTGGAGGAGAACCCCGCTGTGCATACCAGCGGCCTCGCCGAAGCCCTGCACAGCTACGGCGATCACTTGGCTGAGGTGGGCCGTTGGCGTGAGGCACTGGATGCGACCGAGGAGTCGGTGGCATTTTGGCGGGCGCTGGTCGAGAACGATCCCGTTGCGTATTCCCGCGGCCTCGCTGATGCCCTGCACAACCTCGGCCACCAGTTGTCCCAGGTGGGTCGGTCGCGTGAGGCGCTGGATGCGACCGAGGAGTCGGTGGCACTCTGGCGGGCGCTCGCCGAGGACGACCCCGATGCGTACACCCGCGACCTTGCCCTCGCCCTCTTCAACCTCGGCCACCATCTGCGCGAAGAGGGAGGTCTCCCAGCTGCTCTCGAAGCGGCAAAGGAGTCCGTGGCACTGTGGCGAGTACTGGCCGAGACCGATCCCGAAGTGAACACCCCCGAACTCATCGACGCTTTGCGTAGCCTTGGAACCGTACTCACCAAGGCCGGGAAACGCCGTGCTGCCTTTGATGCGAACACCGAAGCAATCGCCCTCGGCAGAGTTCAGAATTCATCGCTGCCTCCCTCCGTGGTCTCAGCTCTCACCAAGCTCGAATTCAGCCTGGACGCCGAAGTCGACAGGGAATGACCCACCGTCAGGCCCGCCTGGACAGCTTCGGGAACGCGATGGACACGGAGCGTGACTCTCGTCCCGCGAACATCGAAACTCGACCACATGACACCTCGACTGCTGATCTACACCCGCACCACCGACTACCGCCACGACTCCATACCGGACGCCGTCAACGCCGTAGGCACACTGGGGGAGTTCACCGTCGAGCACACGGAGAACCCCACGGACCTGGAGCGCCCGCTGGAGGCATACGCGGCCGTCGTCTTCCTCTCCACCAGCGGTGACGTGCTGACCCCCGCCGGACGCGAACGGCTTGCCGCATACGTCGAGTCGGGCGGCGGCTTCGTCGGGGTGCACGCGGCCGCGTGCACCGAGTACGGGTGGCCGTACTACGGCGAACTCCTCGGCGCCCGCTTCGAGCGGCATCCGGAGTACCAGCCCGGGAAGGCCGTCGTAGAGGACCCGGAGCATCCCGCGACCCGGCAGCTGCCCGCCGTCTGGGACTTCAGGGACGAGTGGTACGACTTCCGGTCCAACCCGCGAGGGCGGGTGCGGGTGCTGCTGCGGGCGGACGAGGCGTCGTACGCCGGGGGAGGGATGGGAGCTGACCATCCGCTGGCCTGGTGCCGCCGACAGGGGGACGGACGGGTGTTCTACACGGCCCTCGGACACGCCGCCGAGGCCTACCGTGACCCGGACTTCCTGAGTCACCTGAGCGGCGGTATCGCCTGGGCGGGACGGCTCTCCGAGTGACGTTTCTGCGGTGAACCCGTTGCGCCATTGGGGTGAGTAAAGCTCGCGTATAACGCAGGTCACGTGTGGATCTAGGGATGCTCTTGCCTTGGTAAAGGGCGTCGAGACGCGGTGGCCCGACCCCCGGTCCCGCGTCACCCACCCACAGGAGGAGCCGGACCTTGACTTACGGGAAAAAGCTGCGCGAGCGGATCGCCGGGCCCGGGACCACACCGCTGATCGGCGTGTACGACATGTACTCGGCCTCGATCGCGGCCAAGCACTACGACGGGATGTTCGTCTCGGGCTTCGGCTTCGCGGCGTCGTACTACGGGCTGCCGGACATCGGGTTCATCGCCTGGCCGGACATGGTGGCCTTCGTCCAGCGGCTGCGGGGCGCGTTCCCGCACCACCACCTGCTGGTCGACATCGACGACGGGTACGTCGACCCCGAGGTCGCCTGTCACGTCGTGGAGGGGCTGGAGCGGATCGGCGCCTCCGGGGTGATCCTGGAGGACCAGAAGCGGCCCCGCCGCTGCGGGCACGCGGACGGCAAGCAGGTGCTGCCGCTGGAGGAGTACCTGGAGAAACTGGAGAAGGTGCTCGAAACCCGCAAGGATCTGGTCGTCGTCGCCCGCACGGACGCCACCGACGAGCACGACATCCTGCACCGGGCCGAGCGGCTCGCCGCGACCGACGCCGACGTGGTCCTGGTCGACGGGGTGCGCAGCGTCGAGTGGATCAAGCGCATCCGCGAGGTGGTCGGGGACAAGCCGCTGCTGTTCAACCAGATCGCCGGCGGCAAGTCGCCCCGGCTGTCGCTGGGTGAGCTGTCCGACCTCGGTGTCGATGTCGCGATCTACAGCACCCCCTGTCTGTTCGCCGCGCACGAGGCGATGGACTCCGCGCTCGCCGAGCTGAAGGCGGAGGACGGGCGGCTGCCGCAGGTGGATCCGGCGAGCGGGGTCGGCGTGAAGGCGTCGACCACGCTGCTGGAGCGGAACATCGCCCCCGAGCGGCTGCAGCCCGAGGGCGTGGGCGTGTGACGCGCGGTGCCGGGCCCCGGCTCGGGGCGGCGACGGTGATCGTGGCCGCGCTCCTCGGGGCCGGTGCCGCGCCCGCGGTCGCGAACGGGAGCAGTCTGATCACCGTCATCGACAACTCGCAGTCGGACTCGATCCTGGAGGTCGACCGGACGCTCAACTTCCAGACCGGAAAGGGCACCGCGGGCAGCGACCACGACGGCAGCGCGGTGGACGCCATCCAGGCCCTCTTCGGCGACCTCGAGCGGGACGACGAGGACTGAGACAGGGGAGTGCGAAGGTCGGGCCGGGCACCCCGTGCGGGGGACGCCCGGCCCTTCTGCTCTGCCGTGCCGTTGAACCCTTTCCTCAGTCCTCGCGGAGGTCCGGGCGGCCGTTCTCGTCCAGCTCGACGTCCTCCTTCGGGTCGTGCTCGTCGCCGGGGGCGGCCACGGTGGTGCGGTGCTGTGCGGGGGCGAGGATCCGGCTCGCGGCCTGGGCGGTGCCGTAGGCGGTGACCAGGGCGACGGCGGCCGCGGCGAGGGCCGCCGCGGTGCGGGGGGTGGGATTCATGCCCGGTAAACGATCTTGGGTTGGGGGCGGTCACCGCGCTGCGGCCGAACGGGCTGCGGGCGGCGGGGCCGTACTCGCCCGCCGTACCAGCCGGGTCGACAGTTCCGTCCGCGTCCCCTCCGGGCGCTCGCCCTGCATCATCCGCACCAGCAGCCGCAGCGCGGTCGCCGCCATCTCGGCGAGGGGCTGGCGGACGGTGGTGAGCGCCGGGGTGGCCCAGCGGGCTTCGGGCAGGTCGTCGAAGCCGACCACGCTGACGTCGTCCGGGACCCTCAACCCCCGCTCGGCCAGCGCGGTGTACACCCCGAGCGCCATCCGGTCGGAGCATACGAACACCGCCGTCGGCGGCTGAGGCAGGTCCAGCAGTTCATGCATGCGCAGCCGGGCGGTCGGCTCCTCGAACCCGGCGTGCCGCACGTACTCGGCGCGGTGCCGCACCCCGGCCGAGGCGAGCGCCGAGCGGTAGCCGGCCACCCGGGCGCTGCTGCACATCTTGCGCCGCTGCCCGGCGATCACCGCGATCCGCTCGTGCCCGAGGGCCACCAGATGCTCGGTCGCGCTCACCCCGCCCTGCCAGTTGGCGGCCCCCACCGACATCACCCCGGCCGGCGGCTCGTGCACGGGGTCGATCATCACGAACGGGATGCGGTGGTGGTCCAGCCAGGCGTACTGGGCGGGGGACAGCTCGGCCAGGTTGAACAGCACGCCCGAGGAGCCGCGTGCGGTGAGCTTGTCCAGCCAGCCGCGCCCGGGCTGTTCTCCCCGGGCGCGGTTCAGGCTCGCCGAGACCACCACTTCCAGGCCCGCCTCGTACGCCGCCTCCTCCACTCCGTGCAGTACGGCACCCGACCAGGAGCTTTCGAGCGAGTGCACCACCAGGTCCACCAGGGCCGGCGCCTTCGCCGCGTCGAAACGGGGTCTGCGCACGTACCCGAGCCGGTCGAGCGCCTCGGTGACCCGGCGCCGGGTCTCGGGAGCCACGTCCTCCCGCCCGTTGACCACCTTCGACGCGGTTGGCACCGACACCCCCGCCTCGCGGGCGACCACCGCCAGCGTCGGCCCGGCCACCACGCTCGCACTCCCCGCACGGACCATAGGGAACCCGCCTCTCCGACCCGCCCTTGGGCCATCGAAAGTTGCGACCAACGCTGCTTCCGCGGCCTGCTCACCGAGCATGCAGAAAGCGCTTCCTACGATAGATGCGCGTCAACACGGCGTGAAGACATGGGAATTCACGGGATGGTGGGCGGGGGGACTTTCGAAACTTCGAACAGGGTGGGGTCCGGTCGGCTGTGGCTCACCCTAGGGCGATGCGGGTCAGCCAGTAGTCCTTGGGCGCGATGACCTCTGTTCCGGAACCGGTGAGGGTGGTCTTGCCTCCTGCCTAGAAGCGGACGGAGCCGTCGGAGCGACGGTGTTACGAGGCCTCTTGCACCTTCCCCCCACCGAGACGGAGATCACGCCCCGGTTGGCGCCTGCTTGGTCCCTGAACTTCGCAGGAACTGGTGCGGAGCCCATGAAGACCTGCCATTCCCCCGACTTGAGGACGGTGAAATCTGCGTCCACGACGCCCTCGAGTTTCCACCCTCGCTGGTGCAGGCGACTGGCGAAGCGGACAAGCTTGGCCTGCCCGGGGACTCTCGGTGTCAGAATCACGCCTGCGACCAGGCAGGGCGAGACACCGTCGGCGGCCGCACGCTTGCTCCGCGCAGCGCCCACGCGGGCCTCTCCCACACCGACGGAGGCGAAGCGAAGGTCGCTCAGCACCTCGTCGGCGGTTTTCTCCACTGCCTGCGATGGCGATACCGTCGCGGAGGCCGGTGACCGGCGTCCCGCAGGCGTCGCGCTGTTTCCGCATCCTGCAAGGAGCAGCATCACCGCAACCGTGCCTGTCACAGCGCAGCGTCCGAGCCCTCTCAATGCCCCACCCCTGTGCGATAAAGACCGGTCCAGCTCCAGGTCGGTGGGCATTCTGACATGATCAAGCAGGACTCGCGCGCACGTGCCCTCAACACCAAGCGCGGCCCGAATGGGTCACCAGCACTGGTGTCAGCACCAAGGGATTCTCGGGAGCCTGATACGGGATCACCCAACCTCAATACCGCCGGAAAGCCTTCAGCTCACAGAGATTCGTCCGTGGCGCCAGCCGGGTGTCGCCACGGGACTCAGCGTCCCCCGATCCAGCTTCGTCAGCGCGATCCCGGCGAAGCATCGGCGCACGGCCGATCATGCGGTCGGCGAGGCGGGTTTCGTGGTGAAGGCGATGCTGTCGGGTATCCCGGCGGCCCGGCAGAGGGCCGTGTCCTCGGTCCAGGAACGGGTACCGCTTCGGCGTCCCACCTGGCCCTCGACAGCAGGTGCTGGAGACCGTACGGAGTGGTGTCCCCGGCAGGCTCTGTGAGTGTCCACCAGTTCTTGCGTGGCAGGTCAGACAACAGCCCGAGCACGAACGACCGTGCCCGGCGCTGTGGTTCTGCCAACGGGCAGGATCCATGCTGTGCCTCAGCCGGCCCCCGGCAAGATCGCACCTTACGGCTGGAGCACCAGGTCGCGCTGATACCAGGTCCCTGGCTTACCGCCGAGGTGGGCCGGGTCGGCGGGCCGGAAGGGGACGAACCCGGCTTTGGCCAGCACCTTCTGGGACGCGCCATTCGGCCACGAGTACGCAGAAGGCACAGATGCCGGCCTCCTGCTCGGCCAGCAAGGCGTGGTACCGGTCGGCGAACTGGTCGAAGAAGTCGTCGCCGCGGTCGGAGACCGAGGCAGCGAAGTAGGCGCGGTTCGCCAGCTCGAAGGCCAGGACCGCCGGGGCATGACCGGCATGCAGCCGCTTCAGCTCGGGCAACCGGAGTACTAGATGGTCCGGAACCACTCGAACGACGTGGCCGCCGCGTAGTACCAGTCGCCGGCCCTGACCAGCGAGGCGTCGGGATCGAAGCCACGGCTCACGGGATTGCCCAGCACTGTCACTTGAGCGCCCCCAACGTCACCCCCGTCCGCCAATACCTCCGCATGGCCACCATCATCACCGCCATCGGCACGATCGACAGCAACGCCCCCGTCAGCACCAGGCTCGTCAGGTCGACCCCCGACTCCAGGCGCTTTCCGGTCCAGTTGTACAGGCCCAGGTTGAGCGTCCAGTTCTCCTCGCCGCGCAGCACCGTCAGGGGGAGGAAGAAGGCGTTCCAGGTGTTGACGAAGGCCAGGAGGAAGACCGTGGCGCCGCCGGTCGTCATCATGCGCAGGACGATGGTGAAGAAGATCCGCAGCTCGCCCGCGCCGTCGATGCGGGCCGCCTCCAGGATTTCGTACGGGACGGTGGATTCTGTGTACACCTTCGCCAGGTAGACGCTGAACGGGTTGATCAGGCAGGGGATCAGCATCGCCCACGGGGTGTCCACCAGGCCGATCTGGGAGAAGAGCAGGTAGAGGGGGAGCGTGAGCAGGGCGATCGGTACCAGGAACGAGCCCACCACGCAGGCGAACACCGCCCCCCGGCCCGGGAAGTCGAAGCGGGCCAGGCCGTAGCCGGTGGCGAGGGCGATCAGCGTGCCGCCGAGCGAGCCGACGCCGGCGTACAGGAACGAGTTGGCCGTCCAGCGCAGGAAGATGCCGTGTTCGTAGGTGAACAGCTGGCGCAGGTTGGACCACAGGTGCATGCCTGAGAACCACAGGCCGTTGCTCTGGTACAGGTCCGTCCGGTTCTTGGTGGCGGCGACCAGCAGCCACCACACCGGGAACAGGCTGTACGCGCTGGCCAGCACCAGCCCGAGGAGCAGGAAACGCTGGCCGCCGCGGGAGCGGGAGGCGGGATCGGGGCGGGTCAGGCGGCGGACCGGGCTCGCCTGGCGGCGTTCTTCGGTGAGCGTCATCAGTCGGCCTCTCGCGCGGTGAGCCGGTAGAAGAGGAAGGAGGCGACGCCGAGGATCAGGGCGAGCAGCACCGAAAGGGCCGCCGCGTAGTGGTAGTTGCCCGCGTTGAACGCCTGGTTGTAGATCACCATGATCGGGGTGAAGCTGTCGCCGACCGTTTGGGGAGTGACGTTCCGGAACAGGGCCGGCTCGTTGAAGATCTGCAGCATCTGGATGATCGACAGCATGCCGGTGAGGACCAACGCGCCTCGCACGTACGGGACTTTGATGCTCAGGGCGATCCGCGGCTCGGAGGCGCCGTCCAGTCGGGCTGCCTCGAACAGCTCGCGCGGTACGGCCTGCAGTGCCGAGTAGATGATCACCATGTTGTAGCCGATGCCGTGCCAGGTCAGCAGGTTGCCGATGGACGGCCAGACCATGGACGGGGCGAAGAAGTTCCAGGTCAGACCGAAGACCTTGCCCAGCGGGGTCAGCGGGCCGACGTCCGGGCTGTACAGGTTGATCCACACGATGGCCGCGACCACCCCGGGGATCATGTACGGCACCAGCAGCAGAATCCGGAACCGGCCCGCCACGCGCGAGGACAGCGCGTCCAGGAAGAGTGCGAGGAGGAGGCTGATCAACAGCATGACCGGGATTTGTACGCAGGCGAACAGCAGCACCCGCAGCACGGAATGGAGAAATGCCGAATCCGTCAGGCCCTGACGGTAGTTGGCCAGTCCCGAGAACTTCTCGGTGGCGCCGCCGAGGCCCAGCCCCGACTGGTGCTCGCGGTACAGGGACTGGTAGACCGCATAGCCGATCGGGATCAGGTACAGGAACACGAAGCCGAGCTGGAAGGGCACGGTGAAGGCGGCGCCCTTCCAGCGCTGGGAGCGGACCATCGGCCTCTCGCCTCAGCCCTTGACGCTGATGCCGCGGGACTTCAGGTCCTTGACCGTCCACTGCTGCATGTGCGCGAGCAGGTCGGTGACCTTCTGCTGCTTGCTGACGACCTTCGCCCAGCCGCTCTGCAGCTCGGTGAACATCGCGGTCCAGTCCGGGCCGAACGTCCAGTTCGTGGTGACCGTGTTCAGGCTGTCGGTGACGACCTTCTTGGCGGGCTCGTAGTGGGGGCCCAGCAGCTTGGCGGAGATCGCCTCGTCGACGTAGGCGGCACTGTTCCTCAGTGCCGGCATCACACCGTTGCCGGTGGTCGGGCTCGCCATCGTCTTCACCGCGCCGGCGTCGGTGGACATCCACAACGCGGCCTCGGCGGCCTGCTTCTGGTGCGTGCACTGCTTGGTGACCAGCGTGACGCTTCCGGTGAGGTTGGTGCCGGCCGGGGTCTTCGCGGCCTCGCCGGTGTAGGCCGGCCAGGGGGCGAGCGCCCACTTGCCGAAGGACTTGGTGAAGTTCTGCACCATGCCGGCCATCTGCCAGGTGGAGATCTGGCGGGTGGCGGTGCCGCCGTTGTCGTAGTTGCGCTGGACGGCCGCGTAATCGGCGAACGACAGCTTGGAGTTGAGGTCGTTGTCGATGATCTCCTGGATGACCTTGGCGGCCTTCAGGGTGCCCGGGTCCTGGAAGTCCACCTTCCAGGAGTTGCCGTCGATGCCGTACCAGTGGGCGCCGGCCTGCATGGCGAGCACCTCCAGCGTGCTGGGGTCCTCACCGGCGTAATTGGTGATCTTGATGCCGTGCTTCTTCAGCACCTTGCCGGCCGCGATGAACTCGTCCCAGGTGGTGGGGGGTTTGATGCCGTACTTGGTGAAGAGGTCGGTGCGGTAGATCGTGAAGTTCGGGGCCGAGCTGGTGGGGACGCCGTACAGCCGCCCCTGCACCTGCGCGGCCGCCCAGGAACCGGAGTTGAACTTGTCCTGGGCCGGGCGCACATACGAGGTGATGTCGGCGAGGGCGCCCTGGGAAACCCAACTGGTCACGTACTCGGCGGTGTTCTGCACCAGACAGGGGGCGTTGCCCGCCTTCACCGCGTTGGTCAGCTGCTTCTGCATGGTCAGCTGGTCGGTGACCTTCGTGTACTTGAGCTTGACGTCCTTGTGAGCGGCGTTGAACGCCTCGACCACGGCGTCCTGGCCGTTCGCCCAGCCCCAGAAGGGCAGGGTGACCGGGCCGTCGGCCGATGCGGAGTCGCCGGAACCGGATCCGCCGCAGGCGGAGAGCAGACCTGTCAGTGCGAGGCCCGCGACGGCGGCGCTGAGGAATCTTCTCCGGGGGCTGGTGGAGTTCATCTGACCGTGTTCCTTCGGAAGTTGGCGCTCCAGTGATTTAGAAACCGGTTTCCACGGGACAGTAGGATGGTCGAGCGGCTCCCAGCAAGGGGTATGAAGCCGATTCTTTCGGCGTACGGCCGGTCGAACGGCCCATCTGTAGCAACCGGTGCGCATGAGCAACCGGTTGCCGCCGAACGGTTTTCGAAAGTCCGCCATCCCTCTTGACGTCCCTTCTGCGCGGGATGACGCTCCCTTCATCGTTCATAGCAACCGGTTGCTCCCCGCGGTTGCGCTCTCGCTGTCCAGTTGCGTTCTCGCTCTCCACAGGAGTTGCTCATGAACCCGTCCCTGTCCCGCCGTACCGCCCTCCAGGCGGCGGGCGCCACCGCGCTCGCCGTCGGCATGTCCGGACTGAGGGCCCCGGCCGCCCGGGCCGACGACGACAACTCCCCGCCCAAGCTGGTCACTTATCCCCGCCCGGCCACCATGCCGACCAACACCGGCTTCAAGGTGCGGGTGCGCAGCGCCCCCGACGGCGACTGGCAGGCCCTGGACATCTGGCGGCCCCAGCTGGAGGAGATCAACCCCAGCACCGGCTCCGGCAAGGTCTACAACACCTCGATGGTGTACTTCGACTTCCACGGCGCCGTCGAAGTCGAGGTCACCTACCTCAAGGGCGGCACCACCAAGGCCCGGGTGAGACCGGACGCGCTCGGCATCTCACCCGAACTCCTCGGCGACACCCTGCGGTTCACCCTTGACGAGCCCAAGGACGTCGTCGTACAGATCAACGACGAGATCTTCGACTGTCTGCACGTCATCACCAACCGTGTCGAGCATCAGGCACCCTCCGCCGACGACCCCGACGTGCTCTACTTCGGCCCCGGCGTGCACACCGTCACCGGCGGCGTCCTCACCGTGCCCAGTGGCAAGACCGTCTACCTGGCCGGGGGAGCGGTCCTGACCGCCCAGGTCTACTTCAAGAACGTCGAGAAGGCCTGCCTGAAGGGCCACGGCATCCTGTACGCCAACCCCGGCGGCGCCATCCTCTGCGAGGGCAGCAGCAACATCCGGATCGAGGACGTCATCATCCTCAACCCGGCCGGCTACGCGGGCACCTTCGGCGAGAGCCACAACGTCCATGTCAGAAAGGCCCGTTCGTTCAGCTCCAAGGGCAACGGCGACGGCTTCGACGTCTTCTCCTCGACCGGCGTCCTCTTCGACGGCTGCTTCATGCGCAACTCCGACGACTGCTTCGCCATCTACGCCCACCGCTGGAACTACTACGGCGACACCCGCGACATCACCATCCAGAACTGCACCCTGTGGGCCGACGTCGCCCACCCCGTCAACGTCGGCACCCACGGCAACACCGACGCCCCCGAGACCATCGAGAACCTGGTCATCAGGAACGTCGACATCCTCGACCACCGCGAACCTCAGATGGGCTACCAGGGTTGCATCGCCCTCAATCCCGGCGACTCCAACCTGATCAAGAACGTCCGCATCGAGGACGTACGGATCGAGGACTTCCGCTGGGGCCAGGTCATCCACCTGCGGGTCATGTACAACACCAAGTACAACACCTCGGTCGGCCGCGGTATCGAGGACGTGTACGTCAAGAACCTCACCTACACCGGCACCCACGCCAACCCGTCGCTCCTCCTCGGCTACGACGCCGACCACGCGATCAAGAACGTCACCTTCGAGAACCTGGTGATCAACGGCAGGGTCATCGCGGACTCGATGCAGAAGCCGAAGTGGTACCAGACCACCGACGCCATCCAGTGGTTCGCCAACGAGCACGTGCTGAACCTGCGCTTCCTCACCACCGCCGAGGCGGCCGCTCAGTGAGCCCGATCAGCCGACGGGGCCTGCTGCGGACGTCGGGGGCGGTGCTGCTCGCGGCGGGCGCGAACACGCTCTTCGTGCCCGGGGCCCGGGCGGAGACGGGCGGGGAGGGCCGGGCGCGGCGGTTCGCCCACCCCGGCATCCTGCATACAGCCGACGATCTCACCCGTATGCGGTCGGCGGTCGACAGTCGGCAGTCGCCCGTGTACGACGGCTACCTCGCTCTCGCCGCCCACCCTCGTTCGCAGACCGCATACAGCATCCAGAACACCGGCCAGATCACCTCCTGGGGCCGGGGCCCGTCGAACTACATGAACCAGGCCGTCGCCGACTCGGCCGCCGCCTACCAGAACGCCCTGCTGTGGGCCGTCACCGGCGAGAGCGCACACGCCGACAAGGCCCGGGACATCCTCAACGCCTGGTCGGCCTCGCTGCAGATCATCACCGGCGCCGACGGACCCCTCGGCGCGGGCCTGCAGGCCTTCAAGTTCGCCAACGCGGCCGAACTGCTGCGGCACACCGGCTACGACGGCTGGACGGACGCCGACATCGCCCGCTGCGCACGCTCCTTCCTCGACGTCTGGTATCCGGCCGTCTCCGGCTACATGCTCTACGCCAACGGCAACTGGGACCTCACCGCCGTCCAGACCATCCTGGCCATCGGCGTGTTCTGCGAGGAACCCACCCTGTTCGAGGACGCCCTCCGCTACGCGGCGGCCGGCGCCGGCAACGGCAGCGTCCGCCATCGCATCGTCACCGACGCGGGCCAGGGCCAGGAGTCCGGCCGCGACCAGGGCCACGAACAGCTCGCCGTAGGCCTCATGGGCGACATCGCCCAGACCGCCTGGAACCAGGGCGTCGACCTGTGGGGCCACGACGGCCGCCGCATCCTCGCGGGCGCCGAGTACGCCGCCCGCTACAACCTCGGCGGCGACGTCCCCTTCACCCCCGACCTCGACCGCACCGGCAAGTACATCAAGAGGACCGTCTCGGCGACCGGGCGCGGCACCCTGCCACCGGTCTACGAGATGTACTACGCCCACTACGCGGGCGTCCGCGGCCTGGACGCCCCCTGGACCGAGGCCGCCGTCTTCCGCGGGCCCTCGGGCGCCCGGATCGTCGAGGGCAGCAACGACGACCTGCCCAGCTGGGGCACCTTCGCCTACGCCGGCGCCACCGCCCCCGCACCGAGCGCGCCCTCGGCACCGGCCGGGATCACCGCCGCAGGCGACGACCACGCGGTCACCGTGTCCTGGCTCCCCTCCGCCGGAGCCACCGGCTATCGCGTACGGCGCGCCGAGCACCCGCAGGGACCGTACGAGGAGATCGCCTCCGGGCTCACCGAGCCGACGTACAGCGACGCCGGCGTGCGGACCGGGCGGACGTACCACTACACGGTCGGCGCGACCAACTCATCCGGTGTGAGCGGCACTTCGGCCGTCGTCTCGGCCACCGCCGGGCTGCCCGGGCCCTGGGCCACCCAGGACATCGGGGCCGTACGGCTCCCGGGGGCGGCGCACTTCGACGGCGAGCGGTTCGTGCTGGAGGCGAGCGGCACCGCCGACTCGTACCGCCTGGTCCACCTCCCGCTGCACGGCGACGGCACCGTCACCGCGCGGATCGTGTGGCCGCTCAGCTCGCAGTACTCCAAGATCGGCGTCACCCTGCGTGCCGGCACCGACCCGGCGGCGGCGCACGCCTCCATGCTGATCCAGGGCCTGCCGCTGCACACCTGGAGCGGGGTGTGGACCGTACGCCCGCGGGACGGCGGGGAGGTGTCGGCGACCGGCAGTACACCGGTGCCGCCCGGCCAGCAGCAGACGATCACCACCGGGGCGGCCTTTCCGATCTCCGACCTGGGGGAGCTGCCCGAGTCGGCGACCCCGCTGGAGGCTCCGTATGTCGAGGGTGCCGGTGACGGATACCGGATGCGGGCGCCGTACTGGGTGCGGGTGACCCGCGCGGGCAACCGCTGCAGCGGGGCGATCTCGGCGGACGGTATGCGGTGGACCGAGGTGGGGTCGACGGTATGCGATCTGCCGCATACCGCCTACGCCGGCCTCGTCCTCACCTCCTGCCTCGGCGTCGACGAGGAGTACGCCGAGACCGGCACCGGCGCCTTCGACAACGTCAGCGTGACCTCGGGCGAGCGCTCCGTCTATCGCGTCCCCCGCCCCGCCCGCACCGTCACCGACCTGCGCGCCACCACGGACGCCGCCGGAGTCGACCTGGCCTGGACCGACCCCGACCCCGCCGCCCGCTACACCGTCCTGCGCTCGCTCTGGGCCCACGGCCCCTACATCACCCTCGCCACCGGCGTCGGCGCGGTCGGCTTCGGCACCCGCGTCCGGTACACCGACGCGAGCGGCGACCCCGGAACGGCGTACCGCTATGCCGTCACCAAGACCAACTGTGCGGGAAACGGCCCCCGTTCGACGCCTGTGCGTGCCGTGATGCCCAGCGTCACCGTCAGTGCACCAGAGACCGAGTCGGCCGCCTCAGCTCTGCCCGCGCCCTGGAGCAGTGGTGACCTCGGTGACGTGGTCCGCGACCGTCGGGCCTTCGGGACGCTCGGTGTGGTCGCCGTGCTCCCCCCGGGCGACGCCGCCTACGCCGACGGCACCTTCACCGTGCGCGGCGCGGGCAGCGACCTCAATGTCAACTCGCAAGGGATGACAGCGCAGTTCGTGCGCCGGCCCGTCGCCGGGGACGCTGAGATCACCGCGCGGCTCGTCTCCCGCTCCGGGGCCGGTGCCGATCGGGTCGGGTTGCTCATGGCCAAGTCGCTGTCGCCGTTCGACCAGGCGGCCGGGCTGATCGTCACCGGCGGCGCCAGCGCCCAGCTCATGCTGCGGCCCACCGTCGCCGGAGCGTCCGCCTTCTCCGGCACCACCCCCGTCCAACTCCCCCTGCTGCTAAGGCTTAAGCGCACCGGGACCGCCTTCACCGCGGCCGTCTCCACCGACGACGGCGTCACCTGGACCCCTCTTTCCACCGGCGCGATCCCGTCCTTCGGTGACGCCCCCTACTACGCGGGCCTCGTGGTGTGCTCCCGCACCCCGCAGGCCCTCGCCAGCGCGCAATTCGAAGAGGTGAGCATCACGCCCACCTGACCTTTCCCCACGAAGGAGAACCATCGCGATGAGCCGCCGCGAGCAACACCACCCCCACACCGACGAGTTGAGCCGCCGCAGTCTGCTGAAGGCCACCGGCGGGCTCGCCGCCGCCCTCGCCGTCGGTTCCGCGTCCGCCGCCTCCACGGCGCACGCGGCACCGGCGAGCTTCACCCACCCCGGCATGCTGCACAACTGGGGCGACATCAACCGGGCCAAGGTCAGGGTCGCCGCCGGCACCGACCCCTGGCTGTCCGGCTGGAACAAACTCACCGCCAACTCCCACGCCCAGTCCACCTGGACCCCCAACCCCCAGTCCACGATCGTCCGCGGCGGCACCGGCGAGAACTACGGCATCCTCTACAACGACATCGCCGCCGCCTACCAGAACGCCCTGCGCTGGAACGTGGCCGGCACCTCCGCGCACGGCGACTGCGCCGTACGGATCCTCAACGCCTGGGCGTCCACCCTCACCACCGTCACCGGCAACGCCGACCGCTTCCTCGCCGCCGGGATCTACGGCTGGCAGCTCGCCAACGCCGCCGAACTCGTGCGCGGCCACGCCGGCTTCGACCTCGCCGCCTTCCAGAAGATGATGGTCAGCGTCTTCTACCCGCTCAACAACCAGTTCCTGACCGGCCACAACGACGCCTGCATCACCAACTACTGGGCCAACTGGGACCTGTGCAACATGGCCTCGATCATGGCCATCGGCATCCTCACCGACGACGCCGCCAAGTACGACCAGGCCGTCACCTACTTCAAGTCCGGCGCCGGCAACGGCTCCATCGGGCATGCCGTGCCCTACCTGTACACCGACTCCGCCGGATACGCCCTCGGCCAGTGGCAGGAGTCCGGCCGCGACCAGGCCCACAGCATCATGGGCATGGGCCAGATGGGCGCCCTCTGCGAGATGGCCTGGAACCAGGGCGACGACCTGTACTCCTACGACAACCGTCGCTTCATGAAGGCCGCCCAGTACGTGGCCAAGTACAACCTCGGCCAGGACGTCCCGTACACCACCTACACCTGGGGCAGCGGCCAGAACTGCGCCCAGCAGTCCCAGACCGCCATCTCCGCGGCCTCCCGCGGCCAGGTCCGCCCGGTGTGGGCGATGCTCCACTACCACTACAACCGGCGCCTCTACCTCGACGACCAGTACATCGCCCAGATGTGCTTCTCGGTGGCCCCCGAGGGCGGAGGCGGCGACTACGGCTCCACCTCCGGCGGCTACGACCAGCTCGGCTTCGGCACCCTCATGTACGCCAAGTAGGGGGTCGTCCATCCCAGGACGCCCGTCGCGTGGTCCGCGCTCCCGCCCCGGGCGGGGGCCGGACCACGGGCTCTCACAGTGCGCGCTGTTCGGCGCGCATCGGCAGCGGGCCCGGGGAGAGGGTGGTGAAGGCACGCGGGCGGACGGTGTACGACGGCTCCGGGCGCAGGCGCCACCGGGGCAGGATGGTGGCGAGGGCCAGGTGGACCTGGGCGAGGCTGAACGCGTTGCCGATGCACTTGTGCGGGCCCGCGCCGTAGGGCAGGAAGGCGTGGCCGGTACCGGTGTAGGACAGCTCCCCCTCGGGGCGGTCCGGGTCGAACCGGTCGGGGCGGGGATGGTGGCCGGGCGCGTGGTGGAGAGCGTACGGGCTGTAGAAGACGTAGGCGCCTTCCGGGATGCGGTGACCGCCGAGTCGAGCACCGGTCGCGGCACGGCGGGGGGTGAGCCAGGCCGGTGGGTACAGACGCAGGGTCTCGGCGACGACACGGCGCAGCAGGCCGAGACGGGGCAGGTCCTCCAGAGTAGGAGGTTTGTCGCCGAGTTCGCGCCGGAGTTCGGTGTTCAGGCGCCGGTCGACGTCGGGGTGCGCGCCGAGCAGGTGCAGGGTCCAGGCGAGCAGGGCGGCGGTGGTGTCCGTACCCGCGAGGAGGAGCGTCATGACCTCGTCGTGGATCTGCTGCTCGGCCAGGGGCTGACCGGTGTGTTCGTCGCGGGCGGCGAGCAGCGCGGTCAGCAGGTCGGGGCTCGGGGTGGGGTCCTGCCGACGGCCGTCGACGAGCTGCGTCACGAGGGCGTGCAAGCGGCGTACGGCGGTGGTGTAGGCGCGGTTCTCGCGCGTGGGCAGCGCGTGGAGCCAGCCGACCGGGAGCGCGGCGCGCTTGCCGACGCCGGCGAAGGCGACGGGCAGGTGCGTGGTGATCTCGTGCACCGCGTCGTCGGGCAGGCGTACCGAGTACAGGCAGCGGGTCAGCGCGGCGGCGGCGATCCGGTACATCTCCCGGTCGACGCGCAGGAGTTGGCCGTTCTGCCACGCGGCACCGCGTTCCTCGGCGACGGCGGTCATGATCCGGGCGTAGTGCTCCATGCGGTGGGGATGGAACAGGGGCTGGAGCGCGCGGCGCTGTCGCAGGTGCGTCTCGCCCTCGCTCGTCCCCAGGCCGTTGCCCACGAGGACACGCACGGTCTCCCACAGCGGGCTGCCGGTCTTGGTGAACTCCTGGTGCCGTACGACGAGCAGCTCGTGGACCAGCCTGGGGTGGTTGACCAGGTATCCCGGGACCGGTCCCAGCCGCAGGGCGACCAGATCGGCCTGTCCGCACAGCGAGTCGAGGAACCGCAGGGGACGGAAACGCAGTTGCCAGGCATGCCCCAGCAACGGAAGAGCCCCCGGGGCGGCGGCCAGGGTCGCGGCGCGGTCCGGGGGTTCGGTGTCAGGGGTGGAAGGCTCGGCAGTCATCGTCAAAGGGCCCCTCTCCCGTGTCGGACGCGGCCGGGAAAAGACCATCACCCGCTCCCACCACCCCGAAAGCCGCTCCGCCACGCGCACGGGCGCACGCGGGGGAGCACGGCAGGCCGGACACGTTGGCCTGATGGCGTCGCTGCGGCGACCGTCAGGGCCTTCGTACGCCCGAACGGCCCAGCGTGGGGTCTGTGCACCGGAATACATCCGGGCGATGTGGTGCTCTGATGTGAGCGGTGTACGCGCACGGTGAAGGGCTGGTGGGCGATGACGGCAGACCAGACGGGCCCCGTGGTCACGACGCCCCACGGGGCCGTACGCGGTCGGTACGAGCAGGGCATCGCGGTGTTCCGGGGCATTCCCTACGCGGCCCCGCCCTTCGGCCCCCGGCGGTTCCGGCCGCCCGAGCCGCCCGAGCCCTGGGACGGGATCCGCGACGCCGGAGCCTTCGGGCCCACCGCGCCGAAACCTCCGTACTCCGAGGCGTTCGCCCAGTACCTGTCGGACCCGGTCATCCCCGGCGACGACTGCCTCAACCTCAACGTGTGGACTCCCGAGCCGGGCCCCGGCGCCCGGCTCCCGGTCCTGGTGTGGCTGCACGGCGGAGCCCTGACCAGGGGATCCTCGGCCGTACCCGTGTACGACGGACGCACGTTCGCCCGTGATGGAGTCGTCTGCGTCTCGGTCAACTACCGGCTGGGAGTGGAGGGCTACGGGCTGTTCCCGGACGCACCGCCCAACCCCGGCCTGCGCGACCAGCTCGCCGCCCTGCGCTGGGTGCACCGGAGCATCGCGGCCTTCGGCGGCGACCCCGGCAACGTGACCCTCTGCGGACAGTCGGCCGGTGCCATCAGCGCCGGCGTCCTGATCGCCGCACCCCAGACCCAGGGCCTGGTACGCCGGGCGGTTCTGCAGAGCGGGCCGCCGGAAGTCTCGGAACGCGACAAGGTACGGCGCATGGTGCGCCGCATGGCCACCCGGCTGAGGATCCCCGCCACCGCCGAGGCCTTCGCCACCGTCGACCGCGACCTGCTGCTGCGCACCCAGGCCGAGGTGGGGCGGCTCAGCAGCCCCGTCCTGGGCGGCCCCTCCTTCGGCATCGTCGTCGACGGCGACCTCGTACCCCGCGACCCGCTCCAGGCCCTCATCGACGGCAAGGCCGCCCAGGGCGTGGACCTGCTCCTGGGCTGGACCCGGGACGAGTACCGGCTGTGGCTGGTGCCCGGCGGACTCCTGGAGCGCGTCGACCGGCTCGGCCCGGTCGCCCTGGCCGGAGCCATGGCCCGCTGTCACGTCGGCCACGAGGTCCCCCGCGGTTACCGCACCCTGCACCCCGACGCCGGCATCGCCGAGATCGTCGGCCAGATGGTCACCGACCACCTGCTGCGCATCCCGCTGCACCGGCTGGCCGACGCCCGCCCCGGCACCTCGTACCTCTACGAGTTCGCCTGGCCGTCCCGCCTCCCCGGCCTCGCCGCCTGCCACGCCCTGGAGCTGGGGTTCGTCTTCGACACCGGCGACGTCCCGGAATCCGCCCGGCTGGCCGGCGAGGGAGCTCCGCCGGAGCTGTGCACCACGATGCACGCGGCCTGGGTACGGTTCGCCGCGACCGGGGATCCGGGCTGGCAGGCCTGGGACGCCTCCCATCCGGTACGGATCTTCGACGAGGGTGTCCCGCATACCGCATACGGTCCACGGGATCCGGAACTCGACCTCTGGTCGACCGCCGCCACGGTCCCGGATCCGACCCCCGCCTCCGACGCCCGGGCCCCCGGAGCCGAACTCGCCTCGGCGGTACGGCGGTTGCGGCGCTCGGTGGGGGCACGGCGCCGCTGACTCGTCGACCCGTCAGTCACCTACCGCCGCCACCGACCCCCGCACCACCACATGCGTGCCCAGCAGCAGATGCTCGTCGGCCGTGTCGGCGGTGTGGTCCAGCGCGGTGCGCACCGCCAGCCGGCCCAGCTCCTCGTACGGCACGTGCACCGTCGTCAGCGCCGGGTGCAGGTCGCGGGCGAACGGTATGTCGTCGTACCCGGCCAGCGACACGTCCCCCGGCACGTCCAGGCCGGCCTCGTGCAGCGCGGTCAGCGCGCCCGCGGCGACCATGTCGGTGGCGGCCACCACGGCCGTGAACTCCAGGCCGTGCTCCAGCGCCTGGCGCATGAGGCGGTGGCCGGAGTCGCGGGTGAAGTCGCCGTGGAGGAGCAGTTCCGGGTCCGGGTCCAGGCCCCGCGCGCGGTGGGCGGCGAGGTAGCCGCGCTCGCGGCCCTGGGCCGTGGTGTGGTCCGGTCTGCCGCCCAGGAACAGCACGCGCCGGTGGCCCTGGGCCAGCACATGGGCCACCAGGGCGCAGGCGCCGCCCTCGTTGTCGTACTCGATCACCGTCACCGGCGCCCCGGGGCCGAGCGGCGGCCGTCCGCACAGCACCAGCCGGGAGCCCGCCGAGGCCAGCGAGTCGGCGATACGGCGCGTGCGCTCGCGGTACTCGGGGGTGTCCGCGGTGCCCCCGACGAGGATCACCGCGGCCGCCCGCTGGGCGCGCATCATCTCGATGAACTCCAGCTCGTGCCGCACGTCCCCGTCCGTGCTGCACACCAGGCACAGATGGCCGAGCCGGGCCGCCTCACGCTCCACACCCTGCGCCATGTGCGCGAACGACGGCCCCGTGATGTCCTCCAGCACGAACGCCAGCGTCGGCGTCCCCGCCCCGGCGATCGCCTTCGCGCGCGCGTCGGCCACGTAGTCCATCTCGCGGACCGCCCGCAGCACCCGCGTCCGCGTGGCCGCACTCACCGGATACACCCCGCCCAGCACCCGCGACACCGTCGACGCGGACACTCCGGCCCGCGCCGCCACGTCCCGGATGGTGCTGCGCCCGGCGTCCTCGCTCTTCCTCGTCATGCCCGCCTCGTCCCTCCCCGGGCAGGGTGGCCCGCCCCCTCGGGAACTGCGGCAACATGACGGCAACCGGTTCCCGGTCGGAGGCTAGCAGTGGGGAGGGGCCGGAGCGGTGGCCTGCGCCGGGCCGGGCCCCGCCCAAGGGGCGGTCGGCCGCCGCGAGTTCAACGGGTGAGTGCCCTGCGCAGCGCGGCCAGTACGTCCCGCGCGGAGTGCAGCAGGAGGACGAGGACGCGGTGGGCGGCGTTGCGCCGGTGCCGGTGGTGGGACCACACGGCCGGGACGATCACACCGGCGAACAACAGCAGGAACATGACGAGGAACAGCGTGCCGAACGGGGTGAGGAACTCGGCGGACCAGACGACGACGGCCATGGGCACTCCCGGATCGAGGGTGGGCGGGTACGGAAGCCGCGTGCGGCGGCAGACATGAAGGTGTCCGTCCAGCGGGGCGTTCCGCGACCGTCTGCGCACCTTGGCCGGCCGGCCCGCGAAGTGCCTGTTCAGCGCCGTAGACTTCCGGGGCGTCCAGTCCCGTCCGCTGGACGGTCGAACGCTGGGGGAGCGGGTGGCGAACGGAACGCGCGAGGGGGGCGCGGGGGAGTCCTTCCGGGCAGGACTGCGCCGGCTCGGGGAGTTGCACCGGGTCCGGCTGGCCGGGAGCCCGAGCCTGTCGGTGCTGGCACGGGCGGCCGGGGTGAGGTCCAAGTCGACGGTCAGTGCGTGGCTGGACGGCGACCGGATGCCGAACGATGTCGAGCATCTGCTCGGCGTGGTCCGGAAGTTGCGCGAGCAGGCGAGCGCGCTGGAGCAAGCGATTCCTGCCGTGGACCAGGAGTTGCTGCAACCGGCCTGGTGGCGTGAGCGCTACACGGAGCTGGCGGGCGCACGGAACCACGCCACGGGGCTGGCGGTGCAGAGTGCGCAGGCCGCCCGAGCCGTGGAACGGTACGACGCGGAATCCCGCCGCGCCGCGCTGCCGGACCTGCCCCGGCCGGTCGCCGACTGGCATCCCGGCGGCCTCGGAGTGCACCCCGCCGTCCCCGGCACCGCGGGTGCTCCCGGCGGCACGACCGGCGCGGCGTCGACGGAATTCACCCTGCCCACCCATGTGACCGACTTCGTCCTGCCCACCTATGTTCCGCGCGACCACGACCGACACCTGCGACACCGGCTGCGGCGGGCGGCGCTCGGTCAGGATCCGGCCCTCGTGCTCGTCCTGGGCGAGTCCTGCACCGGCAAGACACGGACCGCGTACGAGGCGGTACGGGGCTGCCTGCCGGACTGGGACCTGGTCTTCCCGAAGGACTCCGACAGCCTGCTCGGCCTGCTCGACGCCGGCCTGGCACGTCCACGGACCGTGCTGTGGCTGGACGAAGGGCAGAACTTCCTCGCCCGGGAGCGGGGCGAGGAAGGCGCCGCACAGCTGCGCCGACTTCTGGAGCGGCCCCAGCCGATCGTCGTGCTGATGACCATGTGGCGTGAGCACCACCGCGCGCTGACCGCCCAGCCCGACGCCCCCGGCAAGGACCCGCACCCGCAGGCGCGGGCCCTGCTCACGCAGGCGATCGGATTCCGGGTTCCGGCGGCCTTCTCGCCCGATGCCCTGCGCGACATCAGCGGCACGCGCGATCCCTCCCTGGCCGTGGCGAGCCTCGCGAGCCGGGACGGCACCCTCACCCAGACGCTGGCGGCCGGACCGCAGCTCGTCGAGTACTACGAGGCCGCCGACGGCTCACCGGCCTGCTACGGCAAGGCGGTTCTCACGGCGGCGATGGACGCGCGGCGCCTGGGCCACGGTCCCGCGCTCCCGGACCGCTTCCTGGAAGCGGCCGCCCCGGCGTATCTCAACGAGACACAGCGGGCCGGAGCCGCAGCCGACTGGTTCGCCGGGGCGCTGGACCACGGGCGGCATCGGATCAAGGGAGTCGTGGCCCCCTTGGGCGAGGTGGCCGCGGCCGGCGGGATGGGCGCGCGGCCGGGGCAGCGAAGGCTGGCCGACTACCTCGACCAGTACGGTCGCCTCGCGAGGTCCTACGTCTGTCCCGGCGCGCCTTTCTGGGAGGCGGCCGAGCGGTTCGCGGCCGACGCCGCCGACCTGTACGAGCTGGCGAACTCCGCCCGCCGCAGAGGACGGTACGCCGTCGCCGACACCCTCTTCCGGAGGGCGGCCGAGCGAGGGCACGCCCCTGCGTGGACCGCGATGGCGAGCCTTCGGGAGACCCGCGGATGCCGGGAGGAAGCCGTCGAGCTGATTTGGAAGGGGCACGACGCGGGTGACTCCACCGCACTGCTCGATCTCGTCACCTGGCATGAGGAGGACGGCGATGTCGAGGCGGTGCGACGGCTTGTTCCTGAGATCATCGGGACCGGCCATCCGGAGGCCCTGCTCTTCGTCGCGGAAGGCAAGGAACTCGCGGGCAGCGAGTACGAGGTGGAGCGGCTGGCCAAGGCCGCGGCCGAACTCGGCTGGGCCGCGGCGCTGACCTTCCTGGGCCGCCGTCGCATGCTCGCCGGAGAACTGCGCGCGGCGGCGCGGTACTTCCGCACGGCCGTCGCCGCCGGAGACCACCATGCCGCTTTCGAACTGGCCCGTATGCGGCTGGTGGACGAAGACGACGTGCCCGGTGCCGTCGCGGCGGCGTATCAGGGGGCCGAGCTGGGCGACTTCTTCGTCCTGGGGACCATGGCTCAGCTCGTGATGAGCGTCGACCCGGCGGAGGGGGAACGCATGGCCCGGAACGCCGCGGCTCTGGGCGGCCTGAGCCCGGCACGGATGGTGAACCTGTCGTTCTGGGAGTACATGGGCCGACAGCAGGGCCTGGCCGTGCTCGCGGACCACGCCGAGGCGACGGACGGAGCCGGAGCGGGAGAGGCGATCCTGCGGGCGGCGGCCGACGAGGGAGACATGCACGCCATGGCGTGGCTGGCGCAGCGGCAGCGGGACTTCGGCGATCCGGTGGAGGCGGAGCGCCTCTACGAGCAGGCCGCCGAGGGCGGTCACGCCCCGGCGTTGTTGTCGCTTGCCCGCATCCGACGCGAGGCCGGTCACGTCTCCGAGGCCGAACGGCTGTGCCGGGTGGCGGTGGACGCGGGGGAACCGTCGGCCGTGGGGGAACTCGCCCAGACGTGGGAGGCCGCGGGCATGCCGGAGCGCGCGGGCAGCCTCATGGTGCACGGGCTGGACGCGGACGGTGAACCGGCCCTGCCCTGGCTGCCGAGCCGGCCGGAGCACGACACGTCACAGGGAATCCACGCGGTCAAGGGCTGGATCCAGATCCGGCACGGACGGGCGATCGAGCAGGACGAGCCGGACGAGCAGGACGAGCCGAACGAGCGCTGACAGAGCCCGACCGGGCGGGCGTTGCTCCAACCGGCTCGACCCGCCCTACACAGCCAGCGCCCCCGCAATCCCCGCAATACCCTCCGGCCCCACCCGGCAGCACCCCCCGATCAACCGCGCCCCCGCATCCCGCCACCCCTTCACCTGCTCGGTGCTGAACGTGGTCCGCCCCGTCCAGGCACGCGCCTCCGCGTCCCACGCCTCCCCGCTGTTGGGATAGACGACGACCGGCTTGCCGGTGACCCGGGCCGCGGTCTCGACGGCGTACTCCACATCCTCCGGGGCGCAGCAGTTCACACCGACCGCGATCACCTCGTCGACGTCGGCAGCCAGGGCGAAGGCCTCCTCCAGCGGCTGCCCGGCGCGGGTGCGCCGACCGTCGACGGTGTACGAGAGCCACGCCGGCACCCCGAGCCCCCGCACCGCCCGCAGCAGTGCCGCCGCCTCGTCGGTGTCCGGGATCGTCTCCAGGGCCAGTACATCCGGACCGGCAGCGGCGAGCACCTCCAGCCGCGGCCGGTGGAAGCGCTCCAGCTCGTCGACGCTCAGCCCGTACCGCCCCCGGTACTCGGAGCCGTCCGCGAGCATCGCCCCGTACGGCCCGACCGACGCTGCCACCCACAGCGGCCCCGCGACCCCGGCGTCCTGCGCCTCCCGTACCGCCTCCCGGGCCAGCTCCACGCTCAGCCCGAGCAGCCGGGCCGCCTCCGCGTGGCCGATCCCGCGCTTGGCGAAGCCCTCGAAGGTGGCCTGGTAGCTGGCGGTGATCGCCACGTTCGCGCCCGCCGTGAAGTAGGCGAGGTGCGCCTCGGTGACCGCCTCGGGCCGCTCGGCCAGCAGCCGCGCCGACCACAGTTCGTCGCTGAGGTCGTGCCCCGCGGACTCCAGCTGGTTGGACATGCCGCCGTCGAGCACGACCGTCCCGGCGGCAAGGGCTTCGGCGAGGCTGGGGGAGGTGTTGCTGCTCATGTCATGACGCTAGTCGATGCGGATACGGGTCCCGGATTGTGTCCACCTGATGAACAAATAGACCAGCATGTGGAACGCCGGGATACGATCACGGCCCCCATCCCCGCTGCACCCCCGTACGCCGCGCCGCGCCCCCGCGCGTCCCCACGCACCCCCGGAACCGTCATGACCGCCCCGCACACAGCCGACTCCACCGAGGCCGCCGAGCCCGAGGCCCGGCCCGCTTCTCCCCGCCGCACCTTCGGCCTGGCCGCCGCCACCGCCCTGGTGATGGGCAACATCATCGGCGGCGGCATCTTCGCGCTGCCCGCCACCGTCGCCCCGTACGGCACGGTCAGCCTGCTCGCCTTCGTCGTCCTGTCCGTCGCCGCCGTGCTACTCGCCCTGCTCTTCGGGAAGCTGGCCCGGCGCAGCCCGGTCACCGGCGGGCTGTACGTGTACCCGCGCGACGCGTTCGGCCCGTTCGCGGGATTCCTGTCGGCGTGGTCGTACTGGACGATGTGCTGGGTCAGCATCGCCGCGCTCGCGGTCGCCTTGGTCGGCTACGTCGACGTCCTCATACCCCTGCACGGCAACCACCTCGCCGAGGGCCTGGTCGCGCTCGCCGCGCTGTGGCTGCCCGCCGCGGCGAACTTCGCCGGCACCCGCTGGGTCGGCGCGGTCCAGATCGTCTCCACGATCCTGAAGTTCGTCCCCCTGCTCCTGGTCGCCACCATCGGCCTGTTCTTCGTCGACGCCGACAACTTCGGCCCCTTCAACGCCTCCGGCGACAGCGTCCCCGGCGCCCTCGCCGCCTCCGCCGCGCTGCTCCTGTACAGCTTCCTCGGCGTCGAGTCGGCGGCGGTCAGCGCGGGCGAGGTGGACGACCCGGAGCGCACGGTGGGCCGCGCGAGCATCCTCGGCACGCTCGGTTCCGCCCTCGTCTACATCCTGGGCACGGTCGCCGTCTTCGGCCTGGTCCCGCACGACAAGCTGGTCGCCTCCGGCGCGCCCTTCGCCGACGCGGTGGACGCGATCACCGGCGGCCACTGGGGCGGTACGGCGATCGCGCTGGTCGCCGTCGCCTCGATCGTCGGCTGCCTGAACGGCTGGATCCTGATGGCCGCGCAGATGCCGTACGCGGCCGCCCGCGACGGACTCTTCCCGGCGCCGTTCGCCAAGGTCGGCAAGGGCGGGGTGCCCGGCTTCGGGGTGTGGGCCTGCGTGGCCCTCGGCACGCTGCTGATCGCCCTGAACTACACCGCAGGGCCGGACACCACCTTCCGTGTCCTGGTCCTCATCACCACTTTCACCGGCTGCGTCCCGTACCTCCTCTCGGCCGCCGCCCAGCTGTACTGGCTGGCGCGCGGCACCCGCGAGCAGGTCCGCCCGGCCGGTCTGGCCCGCGACCTGATCGTCGCCGCGCTCTCCTTCGCCTTCTCCTTCTGGCTGATCGCGGGCGCCGGGTACGCGGCCGTCTACCAGGGCGTGCTGTTCCTGTTCGCGGGCATTCCGGTGTACGTGTGGCTGCGGGGGCGCCGGGAGCCGGCTGACGCGTCCTGAACTGCGTGAACCGCAGACGTTGCATGAAAATGCGAGATGCTGCATAATCTTGCCATGTCCAAGGTCCTCACCTCCCTCCCCACCGGCGAGCGCGTCGGTATCGCCTTCTCCGGCGGGCTCGACACCTCGGTCGCCGTTGCCTGGATGCGGGACAAGGGTGCCGTCCCGTGCACCTACACCGCCGACATCGGTCAGTACGACGAGCTCGACATCGAGTCGGTGCCCGGCCGCGCCTTCGCCTACGGCGCCGAGATCGCCCGCCTCGTCGACTGCCGTGCCGCGCTGGTCGAGGAAGGCCTGGCGGCGCTCGCCTGCGGCGCGTTCCACATCCGGTCGGGCGGGCGCCCGTACTTCAACACCACGCCGCTGGGGCGTGCCGTGACCGGCACGCTGCTGGTGCGGGCCATGCTCGAGGACGGCGTCCAGATCTGGGGCGACGGCTCCACCTTCAAGGGCAACGACATCGAGCGGTTCTACCGGTACGGGCTGCTCGCCAACCCGCACCTGCGGATCTACAAGCCCTGGCTGGACGCGGACTTCGTCACGGAGCTGGGCGGCCGCAAGGAGATGTCGGAGTGGCTGCTCGCGCACGGGCTGCCGTACCGGGACTCGACGGAGAAGGCGTACTCCACGGACGCCAACATCTGGGGCGCCACGCACGAGGCCAAGACCCTGGAGCACCTCGACACGGGCATCGAGACCGTCGACCCGATCATGGGTGTGCGGTTCTGGGACACGTCGGTGGAGATCGCCACGGAGGACGTGACGGTCGGCTTCGACCAGGGCCGCCCGGTCACCATCAACGGCAAGGAGTTCGCCTCCCCGGTCGACCTCGTCATGGAGGCCAACGCGATCGGCGGCCGGCACGGGCTCGGCATGTCCGACCAGATCGAGAACCGGATCATCGAGGCGAAGAGCCGCGGCATCTACGAGGCGCCCGGCATGGCGCTGCTGCACATCGTCTACGAGCGCCTGGTCAACGCGATCCACAACGAGGACACCGTGGCCGCGTACCACAACGAGGGCCGGCGCCTCGGCCGGCTGCTCTACGAGGGCCGCTGGCTGGACCCGCAGGCGCTGATGGTGCGGGAGTCGCTGCAGCGCTGGGTCGGCGCGGCGATCACCGGTGAGGTGACCCTGCGGCTGCGGCGCGGCGAGGACTACTCGGTCCTCGATACCCGTGGCCCGGCGCTCAGCTACCACCCGGACAAGCTCTCCATGGAGCGGACCGAGGACTCGGCGTTCGGCCCGGTGGACCGGATCGGCCAGCTGACCATGCGGAACCTGGACATCGCCGACTCCCGTGCCCGGCTGGAGCAGTACGCGGCCCTGGGTCTGGTCGGCACCGACCACCCGGCCCCGATCGGCGCGGCCCAGGCGGCCTCGACCGGTCTGATCGGCGCCATGGACCAGGGCGGCGCCGAGGCGATCGCCTCGCGCGGCGAGGCCACGGAAGAGGAGACGATGCTCGACCGTGCCGCGATGGAGTCCGGCACGGACTGACCCCGCGGTCGTACGTCCTCAGGCAGTGGGCCCCGGCGGATTCCGTTCCGCCGGGGCCCACTGCCGTATGCCCTCTACCCCTGCGCCGCGTGCCGGCCGCCCCTGCGCCGGCCCCTGCCCCGACGGGTGCGCAGGGTCGCCGGGAACACCAGACCGCCGAGCAGGCCGAGTGCGAGGACGTACGGCCACCAGCCGAACCCGTCGGCCGCGGTGTTCGCGGTCCGGGTGGCCACGGAACTCGGACCGGCGGCGGCATTGACGTGGGCGCCGGGGGCGCGGCTCGCGCCGGTCGCGGTCAGGACGACGTCGTTGCCGTCGCCGCCGTTGTAGCGGATCCGGTAGTCGGTGTCGGCGAGCTTGAGCTTGGCGCCCTCCGGCAGACCGTCGAAGGCGCCCGTGGTCCGGGAGCGGCTGCCGTGCTCGACGACGGTGATCTCGGGCGCCGGGTCGGTCCCGGCGGCGGACATGTCGAAGGACCCGGCCAGACGCAGCCCGCCCGTCACCTTCAACGGCCGCTCCCGCAGCACCAGTTCGCCCTTCGCGTGCTGCGTGTAGTCCCCGGCCACCGTCAGACCGCCGGTCACCAGGCCGTCGTTGGTCACGGCACCCCGCACTGTGCCCTTGCCGGAGAGCGAGGTGGCCACCCGCAGCCCCGAGGTGCCCGCGTCGAGCCGCGCGCCCGCCGATGTGAGTCTGATCGCCCTGCTGTGCAGCAGGGTCGCCCCGGAGCGCAGGGCCAGCGTGCCCTTCGTCACGGTCGTCGTCCCGGTGTACGTCACCGCGTCGCCCGTGAGCGTGGTCGTCGCGGCGCCCGACTGGACCAGCGCGCCGCTCCCGCCGACCTGGGCCAGCCGCACGGGGGTCGAGACGTTCCGTACGAACAGGGTCCCGTCGTTCACGATCCGCCGGCCCGCCGTCCCCGTCATCAGGGAGCCGTCGCCGCCCTTCGTGCCTGAGCCCAGCCGCAGCACCGCGCCCTTCCCGACGGTCGTCGAGCCGTCGTAGTACTGCGCGGCCGCGAAGGTCACGTCGTTCCCGCGCGTCCCCGCGATCACCACGTCCCCGGCGCCGGGCGCGGCGAGCGTGTCGTGGTACCTGCCGCCGCCGATGGGGGCGCCCAGCGTCACCGGGCCGTTGTAGTCGAAGGTCAGCCGGGACCGCCGACCGCTTGCGGCATGCAGATTGATGTACACGGTGTCCCGCGTACCCGGCATGAAGATCCGGTGCGTGGTCCCGTCGCCCCACCGCACATCGGCACCCTCGATGTTCGTACCCCGCTTGTTCAACTGGTGCGGAACGGCTCGCCAGTTCAGGGCCGGGACGCTGAGCGAGGGGTGGGTGTCGCCGCCCCGGTCGCTGTAGCTGTACTGCCCGGTGAGCACCACCTTGCTGCCCGGCCGGGTGTGGACGTTGATGTCGCTGCCGTACTCCCGCTGGTAGAAGTCCTGCCGCAGGGTGATCGTCTGGTAAAGCGGGGTGTCGATGATCCACGAGCCCTGGTTGAGGATCGCCCGGGCCCGCGGCAGCGCCACCGGGAACTCGGGGCGGCCCACGGCCATCCCGGTGCCGTTGTCGATGACCCCGGAGAAGGGGTGGGTGCCGGCGAGGTCGAGGGTGCCCCACATGTTGCGGGGCTGGGTGACCAGGCCCGAGCCACTGATGGTGCCGATGTTGAAGGTGCGGGTCAGGGACAGACGGAGGGTGCCGTCGACGCGGACGTTGAGCTGGTTCAGCTGATAGCCGGGGGTGTTGTAGGGGAAGTGGCCGATCAGGCCGGTGCCGCCGCCGGTGCCGTACTGCAGGGTGGCCCCGCGTTCGACCGTGATCGCGGGCGGGTCGGGGTTGGTCACGGTGGTGTACGGGTGGTTGCCGCCCTGGGTGCGCACGACCTGCCGTTGCCGGGACTTCGGCAGGGTGAAGTCGCTGTCCTTGGTGAGGATCAGCGTGCCGCCGCCGCGCACGGTGAGCGTGCCCTCGCCGTGGAAGACGCCGTCGTACGTGGTCGTCCCGGACGGGACGGTGACCACCGCGTCTCCGGTGAGCGTCACGTCCCGCCCCGCGAGGACGTCGGCGGTGACGTCCTGGGTGCCGGCCGCGGCGGAAGGGGAGGGAGCGCCGATCGTGAAGGCGACCGCCGCGAGGGCGCCTACGGCCGCTGCTGTCCTGTGGGTTTGGGTGCGCACGACTGGGAGACGTGCGGACCTGCCGACGGATAACAGAAAATCGGACCCCGTTAGAAATCGCTTACCCCCTTGTCCGTCAGACCCGTTGACCTCCTGGTTGCTCACCCTTACCTTTTCGGCGTTCGGAATGGCAGATGGCGTTCGTGATATCGAACTCCTCGCTTTCCCCACCGAGAGGCAATCCGCATGAGCCGCGACCCCCACCCCCTTCCCCAGCCGCCCACCCGCCGCCTGCTGTTGAAGGGCGCCGCGGCCGCCGGCGCCCTGGCGGCCACCTCCGCGAGCCCCGCACTCGCGTCCCCGACCTCGTCCACCTCCCGCGAGACGGCCCCCTTCGTGAACCCCCTCGTCCTTCAGCGAGCCGACCCCCACATCACCCGCCACACCGACGGCCGGTACTACTTCACCGCGACCGCCCCCGAGTACGACCGCATCATCCTGCACCGCTCCCGCACCCTGAACGGGCTTTCCACGGGCGCCGAGTCGGTCATCTGGCGGGCGCACGCCACCGGTCCGATGGGCGCGCACATCTGGGCGCCGGAGCTGCACCGGATCGGCGGCAAGTGGTACATCTACTTCGCCTCCGCGCCCGCCGAGGACGTGTGGGCGATCCGCATCTGGGTGCTGGAGAACGCCAACCCCGACCCCTTCCAGGGAACTTGGGTGGAGAGGGGGCAGGTCAAGACGGCCTGGGAGACCTTCTCCCTGGACGCCACCACCTTCAAGCACCGCGGCACCCGCTACCTCGTCTGGGCCCAGCACGAGCCCGGCATGGACAACAACACCGCGCTGTGGATATCGAGGATGGCCAACCCCTGGACGCTCACCGGACCCCAAGTCCGGCTGTCCACACCAGAGTTCGACTGGGAGTGCGTCGGCTACAAGGTCAACGAGGGCCCGTACGTCCTCCAGCGCCACGGCCGCGTCTTCCTCACCTACTCGGCCAGCGCCACCGACCACCACTACTGCATGGGCCTGCTCACCGCCGACGCCGGCAGCGACCTGATGAACGCGGCGAGCTGGTCCAAGTCCCCGACCCCGGTCTTCACCAGCAACGACACGACGAAGCAGTACGGGCCCGGCCACAACTGCTTCACCGTCGCCGAGGACGGGCACAGCGACGTCCTCGTCTACCACGCCCGCCAGTACAAGGAGATCACCGGCGACCCGCTGCACGACCCCAACCGCCACACCCGCATCCAGAAGCTCGGCTGGAAGCCGGACGGCACCCCTGACTTCGGCAGCCCGGTCGCCGACACGGTCAAGGAGAGTGTGTGAAATGAGACGCGCGTACGCCATCCTGCTCGCCCTGTGCTGTGCGCTCGCCGCGGCCCTGGCGACCGCCGGACCCGCCCAGGCGGCACCGCAGACGATCACCAACGGCACCCAGTTCACGGACACTTCGGGCAACCCCGTGCACGCGCACGGCGGCGGGGTCGTCAAGGTCGGCTCCTACTACTACTGGTTCGGCGAGGACCGCAACTCCGACAACACCTTCCGCTCCGTGGACGCCTACCGCTCCACCGACCTGAAGAGCTGGGAGTTCCGCGGCCACGTCCTGTCCCAGTCCTCCGCCACCGAGCTGGCCACCGCCTACATCGAGCGCCCCAAGGTCATCTACAACGCGTCCACCGGCAAGTTCGTCATGTGGATGCACAAGGAGAACGGCGTCGACTACAGCGAGGCCCGCGCCGCCGTCGCCGTCTCCGACACCGTCGACGGCTCCTACACCTACCAGGGCAGCTTCCGGCCGCTCGGCCAGTACATGTCCCGCGACCTGACCACCTTCGTCGACACCGACGGCACCGCCTACATGGTCTCGGCCGCGAACGAGAACTACGACCTGCACATCTACAGGCTGACCGCCGACTACACCGGCATCGAGAGCCGGCTCGCCAACCCCTGGCCCGGCGGCCACCGCGAGGCACCGGCCCTCTTCAAGCGGGGCGGCGTGTACTTCATGCTGACTTCGGGCGCCACCGGCTGGAACCCCAACCAGCAGCAGTACGCCACCGCCACGTCCCTCGCCGGTCCCTGGACCGCGTGGACGAACATCGGCGACACCACCGCCTACGGCTCCCAGACCGCCTACGTCCTTCCCGTGCAGGGCAGTTCGGGCACCTCGTACCTGTACATGGGCGACCGCTGGGGCAACTCCTTCGGCGGCACGGTCAACGACTCCCGGTACGTGTGGCTGCCGCTCACCTTCCCGACCTCCACCTCGATGTCCATGTCCTGGTCCCCGGAGGTCACGGTCGACACCGCCGCCGGCACGGTCACCGGCACGAGCGCCACGTACAACACCCTGGTCGCACGGCACAGCTCCAAGTGCGCCGACGTACCGAGCCAGTCCCTCTGGCAGGGCGTCGCGATCAGCCAGTACACCTGCAACGGCGGCGCCAACCAGAAGTGGTGGTTCAAGGACCTGGGCAACGGCTACTACGAGCTGATGGGCCGGGGCAGCTCCCTGTGCCTGCAGGAGAACGCCTCCGACGTCGCCCAGGAGAACTGCACCGGCGCCACCACCCAGCAGTGGTCGCTCGTCACCTCCGGCTCGTACGTGAACCTCAAGGCCCGCGCGAGCGGCGAGTGCCTGGACGTGTCCGGCGCGTCCACCGCCAACTCCGCCGCGATCATCACGTACACCTGCAACGGTGGGACCAACCAGCAGTGGACGCGGGGTAGTTGAGCGCCACCGCAGTCCGCGTCCCTGAAATCACTTCGCCCGTGCTCGCCTCGTCCGGTACGGTCGCGGGAGTTCCCAGGCTGAGAGCAGGTTTCTTCATGGCATGTCGTATCGGTGAGCTTGTGCTCGGTTGCCGCGACCCCGAACTGTTGGCGCAGTTCTGGTGCGAGGTCCTGGGCTACGTCGTGGTCGGCCGCGAGGAGGGCTGCGTGGAGATCGGGACGCCGGAAGGGTTCGGCGGTCCGCAGCCCACGATCTTCTTCAGCGTCCGGGACGAGCCGGAGCCGGGGAAGTCCCGGCTGCACATCGACGTCAACCCCACCGACCGCGACCAGGACGCCGAGCTCGAACGCCTCCTGAAGCTCGGTGCCCGCCGGGCCGACATCGGCCAGACCGGGGACGAGCAGTGGCATGTCCTGGCCGACCCCGAGGGCAATGAGTTCTGCCTGCTCAAGGCCCGCATCAAGCCGCTCTGAAGTTCGTGAGGTCTCCGGCGGAGGGTTCATCGACCAAGAAGAACCTGAACACCGGAGACCTCGTGGCCACCCTCACTCCTGCGTCGCCTTCAGCGCCGAGAGGGTCAAGGTCAATATCTCCCCGATCGTTTCCGCTTCCATGACGCCTTCCTCGTCCAGAACGACGCCGAAGCACCGCTCGATGACGCCCACGGCTTCGAGCACCGTCAGTGAGTCGGCCGCGATCTCCACCAGAGGCACGTCCAGCTCCAGCTCCACTTCACGCTGCCTGACCTCCATCTGCTGTGCGAAGATCGCGACCACTTCGTCCCGCACCTCACGCTCGTACGGATTCAGCAGCGACCGCTGCCGCGACGCGAGGACCCAGAGGGCGTGCACCTCGGGCAGGACCTCCTGAGGCGACGTGCCCGGAGCGCGCGCCGCGAGGATCTCGACCAGCGCGTCGACGGTGTCCCACGGCGGAAGCCGCGGCTCCGTGAAGGCGTCGTGCAGGCGGGTACGGGAGATCCGCTTCTGCAGCAGGCGGTGCATGATCTCCAGACTCGGCTGCCCCGCGATCAGATGCAGTGCGTGGAGGGCGTCGTTGAGATCGCGCAACCGGCCTGCCGGCAGAGACGGCTTCTTGAACTGACCCGGAACACCCACCCTGTTCCCCCGTCCGGTTGTGTCGGCTGCCGTAGGAATTCGTCCGTACGGCCGCCGGGTGGGACGACAGTAATGCACATGAGCGTCACTCACATCCTGGCCGCCCTCGGAGGACTCAGTGTGATCCTCGCGGCGGCATCCCGTCTTCCCGAAGCAGCCGCAGACGTGCTCCGCGGCTGCGTCGGCCTCGTCCGCGCCGTCCACGAACTACGGGCCGCCTGGCGTCAGCCCGACCCTGAGGGTGACACTTCTGACCGAGCCGGCTGACGGGATCACCGGCTCGCCGTCAGGCCAGCAGATCGATCGCGTCGATCGCCGTGCCCGCGCTGAGATAACCCGTCGTCCCCGAACCGCTCACCACGTTGATCTTCAGCACGTTGTACTGGCTGGTGTCCGTCAGCCAGGCGCTCGCCGGGATGCTGTAGGTGAACGTGTAGTTGTTGCCCCGATAGGAGCCCACGGTCAGGGACCGGGTGCTCGGCTGGGTGGGCGGGGAGGGGATCGCCGAGGTCCAGGTGTCGTTGACGGTGATCTGCGGCCGGCCGTTGGCGTAGGCCGTCGTCACGCCGATCCGCAGGGTGTGCGCGGCGGCGGCCTGGGCCGCGGTCAGCTTGAAGTAGACCAGCAGACCGCTGTTCACGTCCTTCCAGAGGTAGGCGGGGAAGGCGGAGGTCTCGCTGCCGCTGCCGATCACCACGTTGCCGGTCCAGGAGGCGGCCCGTACGTCGGACGGATGCGCGTACGTCATCAGGTCCGCGTTCTTGAAGCCGCTCGGGGTGCCGTTCCAGTCACCGATCCGCCAGATGGCCGTGGCGTTGCCCGGATCGTTGGAGGACGGGATCGTGAGGGTGTTGAGGGTGGTCGTCGCGCCCGCCGAGACGGTCACCGAGCCTGTGTAGACGGCGAGTTCACCCTTGAAGACGGTCAGGGTGTACGTCCCCGGCAGCACCCCCGCGATGGAGAAGTAGCCGTCCGAGGCGCGCGCCGAACCCCAGTACTGCGCCGCCGAGTTGGCCAGCCCGACCGTGTACGCGTACGCCGTGTTCCGCCCGGAGATCCCGACGCCCGCCACCCGGCCCCGCCCGCTCGCGCCGACGTACCCGGAGATGCCGAGCGAGTCGGCCCACGAGGTGGTGAGGTTCGCGTGATACAGCGAGGAGGAGGGCGCCCCGCCGTCCGTGAAGGCGATGACGTACGGCCCCTGGAGGCCGAAGCGCTGGTCCTCCGTCTGGTTCTCGCCGTAGTACAGGATCTCGTACAGGCCGCCGCCGTCCGCGCTCTGGTGGCGCAGCAGCGAGCGGTAGAACGGGCCGCCGGAGGCCTTCTCGTGGTTGCTGCGCACGATCCACAGGCCGACGCTGCCGGTCGTCCAGCCGATGTAGTCGTAGTCGATGACCCGGAGCTTCGAGTAGTGCTTGGACCGGGTCTGCCCGTCGGACTTCGCGAACACGTCCGAGGCCTCGATGGTGCTGGTCGTGTACGTGTAGGAGTCCGGCTCGTCGTTGAGGAACAGCCCCGCCTTGACGCGCACGATGTAGCGGGTCGCGGAGACGGAGGTGTCCGCCTTGTTGGTCCACAGGTAGACGTTGTTCTCGCCGCTGCGGGCCGCGTAGTAATGCCTGAGGGTGCCGTACGCGACCGAGATCAGGATCGTCGAGCCGGACTGAGCGATCGTCACGGCCGAGGTGCCGAGACCGGATTCGACGTGCGAGTTCCTGCCGCCGTAGCCCTGGTACTCGGTGCCCTTGTAGACCAGAGAGGTCAGGTCGCCGTTGGTCTTGCTGACCTTGAAGACGAGGTTCGCGCCGGTGTCGACGACGTAGTCGGAGCCGTCGTCCGACCAGCCGAAGCCGGCGGCCGAGGCGGCCGGGGCGAGCGGGCCGGCGAGGGCCGCGGACCCGGCGGCGGCCGCGGCGCCGAGCACGAAGGTACGGCGTCCGACCGAACTGCTCTCAGATGCGGACATGGGGGTGCCTCCTTCGGAAGCGGGTGGGGGTGCGGGTGTTGGCAGGGTGGCAGTTGAACCGATTTCGCGAAAGGGCTTTCGCTTGCGGAAGGTTGGCAGCCTTGTGAAATCACTCCAGGGGCTAGAAAGCGCTTGCCAAAGGCGGTACGGTCCAGCCGCCACCTTGTCGGCGTGACGGAGGAGCCCCGAGTGAGACGTTTCAGCACCGCCCTGCTGGCGGCGGTCACCCTGAGCGGCGCGCTGTCGGCCGTACCCGCGCAGGCGCACGACCGGCAGCCGCCCCTCGGTATCGACCACTGCACCGCGACCGCCTGCCACTTCGACGTCCCGCCCGGCACGTACGACGTCCGGGTGACCCTCGGCGGCGAGGCGGCGTCGAGCACGAGCATCGGCGGCGAGACCCGCCGCTCCCTGCTCCCGGAGACCGCCGTCGACGCCGGCGAGCAGGTCACGCGCAGCTTCACCGTGAACGTCCGCACCCCCGAGGGCGAACCGACCGGCCCCGACGGCACCCCCGGCCTCGACCTCACCCTCGGCGGCTCCGCACCCGCCCTCGCCGGCATCCGGGTCACCCCGGCCCGGCACGCCCGGCAGATCATCCTGATCGGCGACTCCACGGTCTGCGACCAGCCCGGCGACCCGTACTCCGGCTGGGGCCAGCAGCTCCCGCAGTACCTGCGCAGGGGACTGTCCGTCGCCAACTACGCGGACTCCGGGGAGAGTACGGTCACCTACCTGCAGAACCCGCAGCTGTGGGCCACCGTCCAGCCACTGATCCGGCCCGGCGACCTCGTCCTCGTGCAGCTCGCCCACAACGACAAGACCACCGACGAGGCGACCTACCGGGCGAACCTGGAGACCCTGGTGGCGGGCATCCGGGACCGGGGCGGCGAGCCGGTGCTCGTGACCCCGATCGTGCGCCGCTGGTTCAACGCCGACGGCACCCTGAACAACAACACCGCCCTGCTGGTCAACGGCCTCGGCGTCGACCACCCGGCCGTCATCCGCTCCGTCGCCGCAGCGGAGAGCGTCCCGCTGATCGACCTCACGGCAAAGACGAAGGCGCTGGTGGAGTCGCTCGGCGTCGAGGGCTCCAAGGCGCTCTACCTCTACAACGAGAAGCGGGACAACACGCACACCTCCGTGCACGGCGCCACCGTCTACGCGGGGCTGGTCCGCGACGAACTCCTCGCCCAGCATCTGGTGCCGGAGGGCAGAGTGCGGGTGGGATGAACTCCTGGGGCGCCTCGACCGGAACCGGGGCGTCCCAGGACCGCCCAAAGCGGGGCGCGCGCCCTAGGCTTGCCGGTCGCCGGTCGCCGGTCGCCGGTCGCCGGTCGCCGGTCGCCGGTCGCCGGTCGCCGGTCGCCGGTCGCCGGTCGCCGGGTCGCCGGTAGACGGTCGCCAGTAGACGGTAGACGGAAGCCCCAGGGCCACCGGACCCGAGCGTCCCGGGCCCGTCAGGAAAGGAAAGCCACCCGCCGTGATCGAACTGCCCGCCGACGACCGCTCCGCGAGCCCGTACACCGGCTACACCCGCGCCCACTGGGAGGCCGCCGCCGACGCCCTGCTCGCCGCCGTCGAGCCCTACGCCACCGCCGACCGCGCCCTCTACCACCTCCCCGGCGACCACGTGAGCCACGCGGGCCACCTCTCCGACGGCCTTGAGGGCTACGCCCGGACCCTGCTGCTGGCCGCCTTCCGCCGGGACGAGACCGCGCTCGGCCGCTACGCCGAGGGCCTCGCGACCGGCCCCGGCGGAGTCTGGCCCGAGATCGCCGACCGCAGCCAGCCGCTCGTCGAGGCCGCCTCCATCGCCCTCGCCCTGCGGCTGACCCGCCCCCTGCTGTGGGACCGCCTGGACCAGCCGGTGCGCGAGCGGACGGCGGCCTGGCTGGCGGACGCGCTGACCGCCGAACCCTGGCCCTGCAACTGGGAGTTGTTCCCGGTCACCGTCGGCGGCTTCCTCGCGGAGATCGGCCACGCGCCCGAGGCGGCCCGCAAGGCGATCGACCGCGGCCTCGCGCGCATCGAGGACTGGTACGTCGGCGACGGCTGGTACACCGACGGCGACGGCCGCAAGTACGACTACTACAACGGCTGGGCCATGCACCTCTACCCGGTGCTGCACGCCTGGCTGGCCGACGACGCCGAGCTGCTGGAGCTGTACGGCGCCCGGCTCGAACGGCATCTCTCCGACTACGCCCGCCTGTTCGGCGGCGACGGCGCACCCCTGCACCAGGGCCGCTCGCTGACGTACCGTTTCGCGACCACGGCCCCGCTGTGGCTGGGCGCGCTCACGGGTCGTACGCCACTGGCGGCCGGTGAGACCCGGCGGCTGGCCTCCGGAGCGCTCAGGTACTTCCTGGACCGGGGCGCCGTGGACTCCCACGGGCTGCTGACCCTCGGCTGGCACGGCCCGGACGAGTCCGTCCTGCAGACCTACTCGGGGCCGGCGTCCCCGTACTGGGCGAGCAAGGGCTTCCTGGGGCTCCTGCTGCCCCCGGACCACGAGGTGTGGACGGCCGCCGAGGAACCGGGCCCGGCGGAGCGCGCCGACGCGGTGACGCCGATCGCGGGTCCCAACTGGCTGCTGCAGTCGACCCGTTCGGACGGCGTGGTCCGCCTCCACAACCACGGCAGCGAGGACGTCCGCTACGACCCGTACTACACGCGTTTCGCGTACTCCACGGTCACCCGGCCTCTCGGGTCGCCGCCCGACAACATCGTCATGGTCGACGGCGACCCGATCCGCACGGGCATCGTGCCACTGGGCGTGGGGAAGGACTGGGCGGCCTCCCGGTACACGGTGGGCTCCGGGGCGGAGGTGACCAGCCTTGTCGTGGCCGACGGCGCGGTGGAGGTGCGGGCCCATCTGGTGGCCGGGGCGGACCCCGGCACCGAGGTGCACATCACCGGCTGGGTGCCGTGGGAGGACGAGCAGGCCGAACTCGTCCCGGTCCACGGCCTGTCGGACGGCTTCGCCCCCTCCGGCACGACCGGCGCCACCCCCACCCTGTTCGTGGCCCTCGTCCGCCTCACCGCGGAACCCGACCCCCTGCCCCTCCGGGACCTGGTGACCGTGGAAGTGCGGGGCGACTACGACCTGAGCGTCCGCTGGGCCTCGGGAGAGGTCAGGCAGTTCCGGTTCACGGCTTCAGACGGGCGATCCGCAGGGTCGTCGTGGTCGGTGACGCCCCGGTGATCGGGGTGGCGTAGGACGGGGTGACGGGCGCGTAGGCCCAGGTGAGGGAGCCGTCCTTGAGGACCGCGATGTCACCGGTGATCCGCGCGCCCACCACCTTGTCGGCGCTCACGAACTTGCCGTTCCAGTCGACGAGTCGGAGGTGGGTGCCCGTGAAGGTGCCGGTGCAGGTGCCCGCCGAGCACTTGGCGTTCTTCAGGGACTCCCAGGACAGCAGCAGCTTGTCCTTGCCGTACGGGGCGAGGTGCACGTTGACGTGCTCGGTGCCCTTGGTGTTCGACAGGTAGATCGCCTTGCCGGGACCGGAGTTGCGGTTCTTGAGGAAGGCGATGGCCACCTGGCGGGTGCTGGTCTTGGGGGTGACCGTCCAGCCGCGGCCGCTGGAGTCGTCCGGGTTCTTCTTGGCGGAGGCGGCGCCCCGGGAGGCGAAGGCGGTCGCGTAGCGCCCGGAGGCGGACTTCACCAGGTCACCGGTGCGGCTCGGGAACGTACCCCCGCAGTACCCCGCCCAGCACTGCTCACGCTGCACCACCGGAGCCTCGTCCGGGGCGCCGATGCCGGTGGAGACGAACAGCCCCGAGCGCCAGTCGTCGAAGCAGAGGGAGGTGAACGCGCCGGAGGCCTCGGCGTGCAGCGCGATGCCCTCGTTGTGGCTGCAGCCCCAGCTCCAACCGCCGCTGAGCTTGGTGCCCTTGGCGCTGATGTACGACAGCTTGTCGCCGTAGTGTCCGTCCGCGAAGCCGCCCGCGCCGTGGACGACGAAGTAGGCGCCGTACTTGGTGCCGTTCCAGGTGAGCTGGCCGTCCAGGGTCGGGGCGGTGTCGTGCGAGGCGGTGCCGGTGAGCTTGGTGCGCCAGGCCTGCTTGCCGCCGGTGTAGCGGACGATGGCGGCGGCCGTCTCGTTCCACTTGTTGCTGTCGGAGACCCGGGTGAGGAGCGCGAAGCCGTCGTTGTGGGCGACCAGGCCGCCGACCTCCTTGGTGCCCTTGACGACCGTGTCCGCGCCGGAGCGGCTGCCGGCCGCCGTGAGCGGGGTGACGTGGACGCCGTCCGCGGCCGGCCAGGCGACCCGTAGGGTGCCGTTCGGGGCGACCGCGGTGGCCGTGCGGTTCCACTCGCGGGTGTTGTTGTAACCCGCGGACAGGTAGGGGTACTTGGCGCTCAGGTTCACGGCGGTGCTGGTCACCGTGAGGTCGGGGGAGCTGGTCGTCGCCGCCCCGGCGGTCGCGTACCACGCCCCGGCGAGCACCCCGGCCGCCGCCAGGGCACCGATCGCGGGCTTGCGGGCCACCCGGACCCGGCGGTGGCGTGTCGTGCGTCGTGCAGATGTCATGGCCTCTGGTCGCCGCCGGATCGGGAAAGGTTGCCAAACTCGTTTTCCATTTCTGGGGGCGACCACCAGAATCCGATGCATGACTTCCAAGATCCGGCACGTGACGATCGACTGCGCCGACGCCTACGCCCTCGGCAGCTTCTGGTCCCAGGTCCTGGGCCAGCCCCTGCACGAGGACGACAATCCGGGGGATCCGGAGGCTCTGATCGAGGCCGCCGGCCTGCTCTTCGTGACCGTGCCGGAACCCAAGACCGTCAAGAACCGCGTCCACGTGGACCTCCAGCCGCAGGACCGCACCCGTGACGAGGAGGTCGAGCGGCTGCTCGCCCTCGGCGCCACCCTGGTCGACGACCACCGCAAGCCCGACGGCACCGGCTGGGCGCTCCTCGCCGACCCCGAGGGCAACGAGTTCTGTGTGGAGCGCAGCGCGGCGGAGCGCGGGGAGTGAGGCCAGGGGCTCGCTCCGACCGTTCGCTGACGGAAACCAGGTGGGGGCTCGGCTTACTACCTGGGTAAGGTCGGGCAATGCCCGAGCTGAAGCGGCTGCATGCCGGTCATGCCCCGGCGGTCCTGGCCTTCGAGCTGGCGAACCGCGCCTACTTCGCTGCCTCGGTCTCCGACCGCGGCGACGACTTCTTCGACCAGTTCGCCGACCGGTACCACGCCTTGCTGGCCGAGCAGGAGGCCGGCATCTGTGTCTTCTACGTGCTCGTGGCCGAAGACGGCTCGGTACTCGGCAGGTTCAATCTGGTCGACATCGAGGACCATACTGCGGAACTCGGCTACCGGGTCGCGCAGCACGTCGCCGGCCGCGGCGTGGCGACCGCGACCGTCCGGGAGCTGTGTCGGCTGGCGGCGGCCCGGCATGGGCTGCGCACACTGCGGGCGGCGACCGCCCGCCAGAATGTCGCGTCCCAGCAGGTGCTGGCCAAGGCCGGGTTCGTCCCCGTCGGGCCCGCCGACCCGGCCCACCTCGGCGGTAAGCCAGGGACCTGGTATCAGCGCGACCTGGTGCTCCAGCCGTACGGTGCGATCTTGCCGGGGGCCGGCTGAGGCAAGCATGGATCTTCTGTGTGGAGCGCAGCGCGGGGAGGAGGACCCGGGACAGCTGGTCCGCACAGTTCGGCCGGCGCCGAAACGACCCGCGCCTACCGTGGGCGTATGACCGCAGAGCCTGCCGTGACAGCCTTCGCCGCACTCCACCACCGCCCCGGCGAGCCGCTGCTCCTGCCCAACGCCTGGGACCACGCCTCGGCCGCCGCCCTAGCGGCTCGCGGCTTCCCCGCGATCGGCACGACCAGTCTCGCCGTGGCGGCGGCTGTCGGACTGCCCGACGGCGAGGCGGCGACCCGCGACCACACCCTGCGCCTCGCCCTCACCCTCGGCTCGGAGCCGTACCTGCTCTCCGTCGACGCCGAGGACGGCTTCTCCGACGATCCCGACGAAGTCGCCGAACTGGCACACCAGTTGTGGGCCGTCGGGGTCGTCGGCATCAACTTGGAGGACGGGCTCGGGCCGGCCGCCCGGCACGCCGCGAAGATCGCCGCGGTGAAGGCGGCCGTGCCCGGCCTGTTCGTCAACGCCCGTACGGACACGTACTGGCTGGGCGACGGCGACGAGACGGACACCCTGCGCCGCCTCGACGCCTACCAACAGGCGGGCTCCGACGGGGTGTTCGTGCCTGGACTGACCGATCCGGCCCGGATCGACGCCCTCGTCCGGCGCGTCGACGCCCCGCTCAACATCCTGTACTCGCCCGCCGGCCCCACCGTGCCCCGGCTCGCCGACCTCGGCGTCCGCCGCGTCAGCCTCGGCTCGCTGCTCTACCGGCGGGCGCTGGGCGCGGCCCTGGACGCGGTGTCGGACATCGCCGCCGGGCGGGTGCCGGGCGGTACGACACCTTCCTACGACGAGGTGCGTGCGCTGGAGAGGAGTGTTTCGGCGAGGACGTCGGCGAACTCCACGGGGTGATCCAGGGTGCCGAGATGCCCGCCCGGGAACTCCATCAACCGGCTGCCGAAGAGGTCGGCGAGCAACTCGCCGGTGCTGTAGAGGAGTTGTCCGCGTGAGTCGGCGCCGACCGCGACGGTGAGACGGTGCTCGGGGGCGGTGAGGGAGGGAAGGTGGGCGGAGAACGGGCGCAGGACGTGGGCGAGGAAGACGCCCATCGGGGTTGCGTCGGCGCCCTCGGCGGGCGGCCGTCCGGGTCCGTCCAGTTGCCCGATCAGCTCCTCCCGCCGCTCCCGGCCGTCCGGCAGTACCGTCACGCACGGCGGCTCGTGCGCCACCACATGCGCCAGCCGCCGCGGGTGCCGTGCGAGCAGGTCGAGGACGGCGATGCCGCCGGAGCTGGTCCCGAACACGTACGCCTGCTCGTCCGGGGGCAGCACCGTCTCCAGTACCCGGTGCGCCCCCTCGCTCCAGTCCGCCGGCCGCTGGTCCGGGACCGGCAGGCCGAGCCGGCCGTGGGCGAGGCCCAGCGGGTCGTACGTCACCACGGTGAAGCGCTGCGCCAGCCGCTCGGTGAGCGGTCCGAGCCCCATGGGGTGCCCGGCGCCGCCCGGCACGAGCAGTAGGACGGGACCGCTGCCCGTGACGTCGTAGGAGTCGTAGGACAGGGACTCAGTCATCGTTCTTCCGCTCCCGGGGCCAGTGGCTGAGGGCGAGGTGCAGGGCTTCGACCGCCTTGTCCCAGGAGGCCTGCACGTCGCGGGCCGCGCCGAAGCCGCCCGTGGACTCCAGGGCGCAGTAGCCGTGGAAGGTGCTGCGCAGCAGACGGACCGCGTCCGTCAGATCCGGCTCGTCCAGGCCGTAGGCGCGCAGCATGCCGTAGGTGATCTCGGCCGTGCGGCGCATGGCGGGGGAGTCGGCGATCAGGGCCTGCTCGATGCGGATCTGGGTGGCCGCGTACCGGCCCGGGTGGTCGAGCGCGTACGCCCGGTACGCGCCCGCGAACGCGGCCAGCGCGTCCTGCCCGGCCCGGCCCGCCACGGCCGCCGCGATCCGGTCGATCAGCTCGCCGCCCGCGTGCAGGGCGAGCCGGGTGCGCAGGTCGTTCAGGTTGCGGACGTGCGAGTACAGACTCGCGTCCTTCACCCCGAAGCGCCGGGCCAGCGCGGACAGGCTGACGTTCTCGAAGCCCGCCTCGTCGGCGAGGTCGGCGGCGGCCGCGACCAGTCGGTCGACGGTGAGTCCCGCACGGGCCATCTGACACCTCCTCCTTGGTCACCTAGGGGCAATCCTAGGGGCTCTAGGTTCAAGGTGTCACTCAGGCGCCGCAGCGCCTGCCGCCGGCGGCGGCCAACTGCACGTCCTCCGCCCGCACGCGCAGCGCATGGCGGGACGTGTCCTCGCCCCGGGCCGGGTCCGGGTCCCAGAGCCAGACGGTGTCACCGCTCGCCTGGAAGACGAGGACCGGGTGGGTCGTCGGTACCGGCCCGTTGATGACGGGAATCTTCGGATTGAGCGGTGCTACGCAGACGAGTTCGCCCCGGATGCCGAAGTACGCGGCGGGGTAGCGCTTGCCGGCGGTGGCGTCCGCGATCGTTCGGTCGGCGGCCTGGTCCACACCGGTCAGCGCCTCGATCGCCACGGACAGGACCGCGACCAGCACCATCAACGGCAGGACCCATCGGACGAGCCCGCTCGCCCCCGTCTGGAGGTTGAAGTGACGGGCCCAGCCGCCCAGCGCGACCAGCACCAGCGAACACGCCACGGCCAGTCCGAGCGGCCGCAGCGCCACGGCGTACTGCCAGTAGAAGGCCACATGCACCGAGTCGGCCGGGATCCCGAAGCGCTCCTCCAGGTACATGGAGTGCAGATACGACCCGGCCCACGGCAGCACGAACGGCAGCGGAGCCGCGAGTACGGGCAGGAACCACTGCATGTTGCGGCTGAACCAGGACTCGCTCAGGGCGTACCACAGGCCGAAGACCGTGAAGCCGATGAGCAAGGTGAGGAGAATCCCGGCGAACTGTCTGGACAGTCCCCCCGGCTGGGAGTCCCCCCAGATGAACCCGAAGGCGGTCAGGCCCCAGACCAGGGCCACGCCGATCCCGAGCCGGACGAGCCACGGCCGGGGCTCGTTGGCGGACACCCACGTACCCACCGGCCAGCACATACCGAGCGGCCAGGCCAGTGCCAGGAACCGCCAGGGCGTGGTCGACGCCCCAAGGGTGATCCCGCACGCGAGACTCACGAGTACGACCACACCGATGACGGCGAACTGCAGCGCCTTACGGTGTCGATCCGTCGATCCGTCGCGGGGCCGGGGACCGATCGCCCTACGGATGTCGTGCGCATCGGGGTCGAACGGCGCGCCGCCGAGGTTCCGCCCGCTCAACTCGGCGAGCGCGCGGTCGCGTTGCTCTTCGGTGTGCTCGCCACGCAGATGCAGCGTATGGCGTACGTCCCACCCGCCGACGGCTATCCAGTGCTCGGCGAGCCACCGCAGAGCGGGGCTCGCACCGTCCGGCACCTTGTGATGGACGTGGTACGTCGTGTTCGGCTCGGCGGGCTTGGGCCGTACGAGCTTGGCCTCGCGCACCCACACGTCCAGCTTCCGCCGGGCGGCGAGTGTCGTCACCTGCTCGGCGGCCATCGACCTGGCCGTCAAGCGGGAGCCCCGGAGCGGAACTTCGACGATCAGCCCGGAGTATCCGTCGTCCGCGCTGACCGCGTCGCCGTCCCGCGCCGGGCGAACCCGCCATCCCTGAGCGGCGAACACGCCCTCCGCCAGCTCCAGTTCGTCACGGTCGTCACGTACTTCGACGACCAGCCGCACCCGGCGGTTGAAAGGCTCCGACCTCACCCGCGGTCGCGGGCGGCGAACGCCAGGAACTCCGTCCAGGAGGCCGGGGTGAGGGCGAGCTGGGGGCCGGTGGTGTTCTTGGAGTCGCGGACGTGGATGGTGGTGGGGCAGGTGGCGACTTCGATGCATTGGCCGGAGTCGTCGCCGCTGTAGCTGCTCTTGAACCAGACCAGTTCGGTTGTGCTCATAGCGCTCCTCGCATCCGCTGCAGCAGGCTCCTGGAATCCTCGGGGGTCAGAGCCTGTGAGCGAAGTTTCGCATACCGCATGTGGAGTGCGCTGATCTTCTTTGCGTCAGTGATGAACTGGCTGTTCTCCTGTCCCTCGCAGTAGGCGAAGCACTCGTTCTCCGGCGTTTCCAGCAGCCGGATGGGACCGTCCATACTGGCGTGGGCGCCGCGCGCCATCGGCAACACCTGGCACTCCACGTTGCGCGGCTCCGTCGCCTCCAGGACGTGTTCGATCTGCTCGCGCACGACCTTCACGCCGCCGGTCTGACGCAGGAGCACATGCTCCTCGATGATGAAACTGAAGGCTGTGTTGGGGCGCTCCCTCAGCAGCGACTGGCGTGCCAGCCGTGCCGTGATTTGAGCCTCGATCTCGGAGTCGCTGAGCATGGGGACGCGTTCGCTGAAGATCGAGCGCCCATACGCCTCCGTCTGCAACAACCCCGGCACCAGCCGGTTCTCGAACGTGTACAGACTGATCGCCTGCTCCTCCAGCTCCGCCCACTGTCGGAACCATGAAGCGAGCCCCTTCTCCCTCGTCGCATGCCTGTACACCCCCCTCAACACACCGAACGCGTCCAGGACTTCCTCCGCCCGCTCCACGAACACCCGGGGCGGAAACCGCCGCCCCTGCTCGATGGAAGCGATCGTCCCCGGCTGGTACCCGACCAGCGGCGCGTACTGCTCCTGCGTGTAACCCGCCCGCCTGCGAAAGGCCTTGTGTGCCGCGCCGAACGCCTTCAGGCTGTCGGACGGCTCGGGCTCGTTGGTGGTCTGCTCGATGCTGATGGTGCTGTCGGTCATGTCGACCAAGGGTCACGGAACGTCACGGTGACTGTCCAGAGCGTGAACTCGTACAGTGCGCAGCGTACGAGTTCTGTCGCTGGCCGACTCCCGTGTCAGGCGGGACGGTTGGGGCATGCAACGTACGTTCACCCAGCTCTTCAGCGCGACACCGCACGGCGCCCGGCGGGCGCGGCAACTGGTGGCGAACCGGATGGATGTATGGGGGTTCGCACACGGGAGCAAGGTGAGCGACACCGTCACGCTCGTCGCCGCCGAACTCGCCGCGAACGCCGTACGACACGGTCGGGTCCGGGGGCGCGGCTTCCGCGTGCGGCTGTTACTGGAGGGGGACGTCGTGCGCGTCGAGGTGCTGGACGCGCGCGTGGAACGGCTCCCCATGCGGGCGCAGGGGGAGCCGGACGAGGGTGGGCGCGGGCTGCTGATGGTCGAGGCGTTGGCGGAGAAGTGGGGCGTGGAACTCCGCCCGGACGGCGTGCACAAGACAGTCTGGGCGGACGTCCCGCTCAGCTGATCGGCGCGTACAGCACCCCGAGCTTGTCGATCTCGTCGCCGGAGCGGCCGGTGAAGCCGACGATCTGCCAGCCGGACGGCGCGGTGAAGGTGACGGTGTCCGTGGTCGCCGTACCGGCGGACAGGGTGTGTCCCTTGTCGGTGCCGAAGGCGGCCGAGAAGATCCGGGTACGGCCGTCCTTCTGGCCCTCCGTCAGCTTCACCGAGGTGAGGTGCTCACCGGAGGCCAGGGTCAGGGAGGTCGCCGTACCGCCCGTGCCGCCGTGGCCGAGGACCGTGCCGCCGTCGTGGGTGAGGGAGACCGCGTCCAGGCGGGCGTCGCCGCGCAGGGTGAGCGTGCGGGGGGCGAGGGTGGCCGGGAGGTCGTCGGCGTCGTTGAAGGCCGTGCCGTGCGGGCCGCCGAGGAAGTCGCTCGCGCGGAGCTTCGTGTTGAGGGTGTACGAGAAGTCGACGGTGTGCGGGAAGTGGTCGGAGAGGTTCCCGCCGGACGAGTCCAGGAATTTCGCCCACTCGTCGTTGTACCGGGTGGCCGTCAGGTTCACCAGGTTGCTGCCGCGGTAGAGGACCTTGTCGACCACCTCGCAGTCGTTCGTCGGGGCCGACGTCGGGCAGAGCAACGGGTCGGCGCCCTGCGTGGGAGCCGTACCGCCCTTCACCAGCTTCACCCACGCGTCGGTCAGCCCGTTGTCGTCGACGAGCGTGCGGATGTTGTCGCCGGCGCGGGTGTAGCGGGTGTTGGTGTCGCCCATGACGATCACGGCGTTGCCCGCCGAGTTGGCCTTGATGAAGGCAGACACCTGGGCGATGTTGGCGCGGCGGGCGGCGAGGGCGTCGTCGGTGTCGTCGGCGTTGGGGTGCAGGTTGTACAGGTCGACGAAGACACCCTCGGCCAGGCGCACCCGGGTCAGCGTGAAGCCCTTCGGGGTCAGGCAGTTGGTGCCGGTGCAGTTGTTCCACTTGACCCTCTCGAAGTCCTCGAAGGGGTACTTCGAGAGGGTGTTGAGACCGTCGCCGATGCCCGCGCCGCCGCTGGTGGCCGTGCGGTACGGGTGGTTGTCGCCCGCGTACAGCGCCGCGTGGTAGTTGAAGTCCTCCTGGACGTTCACGATGTCGTAGCCCGCCAACCGCGGTGAGATCAGCGGGGTGTTGGTGGCCGGATGACTGGAGCTGAGCCCCTCCGGGAGGCCGGCCACGTTGTACGTGAGCACGTTGAACGTGCCGGAGGTCGCGGCCTGGGCGGTGCCGGTGGAGGCGGTGAGTCCGGCGATGGCCAGGGCGCCCGCCGCGAGGGCGGTGAGGAGTCGTCTCATGGGTCGCATGGGCACCATGTTCATGCCAACCTGTTTGATTTTGAAGGATAGTTGAGAAAATTGTTCAACATCAGTGCGTGACGCGAAAGTTCGTAGCGCTCGGGCACGTCCCGCCAGGGCGAGCCGGTTCGCTCCCGCCACCAGTTCCCGTCGAAGACCTGCCGAAGGTCGGGTGGCGGTCGGCCCATCTTCGGTATCGGCAGCGCGACGCCGGCCGCGACCATCCTGACCGTCGTCGGGAGCAGCTTCGCGTCGAACATGGCAGGGCGCATCCGGACGCCATGCGCAGCAGGAACGCGCTCCTGCGGATTGACGGTATTTCGCCTTCGCCCGTGTCGGCCGCGAGCCCGCGCCCCTCAGGGTCCGGTGTCATCCCCACGTCTGACACGGCTTCGCGCGGTCCGACCGAAGTCGCCCATCGGAACGGGAACTGCGGCTGACTTCACGGCCCGCTTACGCCGATGTTCGCGCAGTTCAAGGAGAAGACCGGGCCCATCGTCCTGGCCAACACCTTCGTCGTCCCGAAGGAGAGGACTGAAGCGTTCCTGACTCTCTTTCGCAGGCAGGCGGAGTTCATGAAGGGTCAGCCGGGATTCGTCTCCCTGCAGATGCACAAGGGAACGGCGGACAGTCAACTTCTGATGAACGTCGCGGTCTGGGAGTCGACCGAGGCGCTCGCCACGGCGTTCGGCAGCCCGGAGTTCCAGCGCATGGCGGCCGAGTTCCCCGACGACATCGTGTCGTACCCGCACATCTTCGAGCAGATCGACGTATGACACGGCAGCTGCAGCCGGGGGAGGGCAGCAGGGAAGCCCTGCCCTCCCCCGGGTAGCCACGCATCCCTGCACCATGCCGGGTCGCCAAGGCCGCCGAGCACCCACCACGCGTAGCCCCGCCCCTGAAGAGGAGTCACTATGACCGTGGAACTGAATCACACCATCGTCCCCGCCCGTGACCCGCAAGCCTCGGCGCAGTTCCTGGCCGAAATCCTCGGCCTGAGCAGGAGTTCGACGCCGCCCTCGCCCGCATCCAGCACGGCGGAATCACCCACTACGGCGATCCCGCGTGCCAAGAAATTGGGCAGATTTATCACAGCGAGCGCACCATAGGCCGCAGGGGCACCTACTTCCACGACCCCGACGGACATCTCATGGAAATCCTCACCCCGGGCGGCGCCGGGTCGTGAGACCGATGGCGGCAAACTTGAATACCGGCAACAAGACCCCTCTCAAACACGCTCCAGTCGGGTTCGAGGTCGCAGGTTGTCGGCGTCATCGACACCACCTTCGAGCAGCGGGTGACGGTAGGACCACCCCCCATCCGGTGTCCAGCCCCAGCGACGAGGAGCGCCGGGAGCGGCAGGATTCACCTCGTCGGCAATGAACCGACGAGGAACCCAGCACACGGACAACCCAGGGGGACACCCATGAACGAAACCATCGCCAGGCGCCTGACGGGCCTCGCCGGAATCGCCGCCGCGGCCGCCTTCATCGTCGAAGTGCCCCTGTACTTCATCTACTCCGGCCCGCCGCCGGACTCGAACGTCCTGGCCAGGCTGCTGATCGCAATGGTCGCGCTGGCGTTCCTGGTCGTGTTCGTGACGGCCTTCCGCGAACTGGTCAAGCGCGTGAACCCCGCCTACGAATGGGTCGGCACGATGGCCTTCGCCACCGGACTGGTCTACGCGACGATCACCCTGGTCTCCAGCGGGCTGGAAGCCGGCGCGGTCATCGCCGCCGACCACCCGATCGACCCGACCATCACGGTCAGCGGCACCTACATCCTCTACGGGGCGATCGGCCGCCTCATGCTCGCGGTCTTCCTGATCACGGTGGGCTATGGCATCTGTCGTACGAACCTGCTGGCGCGCTGGACCGGCCGCTCGGCTTACGTCCTGGCCGGAGCCAACCTGATCTTCGTGCCGTCCCTGTTCTTCGGCAACAACCCCGCACACTTTTACGCGGCGAACGGCTGGGGCACCACCGCCCTGATGGGCGCGATCCTCAGCTACTGGCTGCTCGCGCTGGGTATCTCCACCTACCGCAGCGCCGCACGACGTGCACCCGTCGGCTCACCGGCCCTACCGCACTGACGCCGCCGTCACCCCTCCGGGGCGCCGCGAGCGCGCGGTTCGAGTGCACGCGGTGGTGCACGGGAGCCGAGCGCAAGATTCACCGGGCAGCGACGCCGTCACCCGTTCACCCCCGTGTAGTGCCCGGGGCTCCACCGCCACAGCAACCGGGAGAGCAGATACGCGACCAGGCCCAGCAGCGGCGATGCCGCCGCCAGCCAGTACGGTGCACCGGTCGTGTGGCCGTGGCCGGTCAGGACCGCGGCCGGGAAGTACGCGACGAAGGCGAGCGGGAGGCCGTAGGTCAGGAAGCCGCCCACCGCCCTGGGGAGCACGTTCAGCGGGTAGCTGCCGAAGGTGGTACCTCGTAGATGTCGCGCAGGATGGCGAACGACTCCCGCACCGGCAGGTCCCACCACAGCTGGGTGCGCTGCCCGAACACCGCCCCGATGTTACGGGCGTTGCGCTCCCGCTCCCGGTACGGCACCACACCGGCGACCCGCGCCTCACCGGACGTGGGCGTGAGGATGCCGGTGAGCATCTTGATGGTGGTCGACTTGCCCGCGCCGTTCGGGCCGAGCAGGGCGAGCAGTTCGCCCGCGGCGACGTCGAAGGTGATGTCGGAGACGGCGTGCTTGGCGACGCGCTCCGGGTTGACCAGGGAGCGCAGCGCGCCCGCGAAGCCCGGGCGGCGGACCGTCGTGTGTCAGGTGCGGGTCAGGCCGCGGACCTCGATGTTGCCGATCACTCGATATGTCTCCTCGTCCGCCGGATCCGACGCACGCGGGACGCGACCACGGCCGGCCGGGGGAACAGCCGCCGGCCGGCCGCGGAAGGTGTCAGGACCGTGTCGGTCACCTGGTCTCCGAGGCGGGGGCCTCGGAGAAGACGAACGAGAACTCCGCCGGCCCGGCCGCCAGGTGGTACTGGGGCAGCGGGCCGGGACCGCAGGACTGGGAGCCGAGGCCGTGCTGGCCGTGGTCGAGGTTGACCCACACAGTGCTGCCGGGGGAGAGGTCGGTGCGGTGGGACGCCGCGTCCAGCTGCTCGGTGGTCCAGCGGCGGGCGGTGAAGAAGAACTCCGGGTCGCCCTCGATGCGCAGGCCGCCGATCTCCGCCCAGCGGACGTCGGCGCGGGCGCCGTTCTCCTGCGGACGGACGTACGGCGTCTGCAGCTCGTCCACGGACGACTGCCAGCGGCCGACCGTCGACGCCGTCCTGCTGTCCGGATACGCCTCACCCGGGCCGCCGCCGTACCACCGCACACGGTCCGCCGCGGACATCCCGAAGCGGATGCCGAGCCGGGGCAGCGGTACGGTCCAGTCGCCGTCCGGTGTCACGGACACGGTCAGCTGGAGACGGTTTCCGTCCGACGTCCAGCGGTACACGGTCGACAGCCCCATCTCCCAGGCCGCCGGCGCCACCCGGGTGCGGACCGTCAGCGCGTCGTCGCCCAGCTCCACGGCGTCGAGGCGGTGCCGCATCCGGTGCAGGCCGAACTTGCGCCACAGCAGGCCGTAGCGGATGTCCGTCTGCCAGGCGGCGCCGTCGTCGTTGTCGGTCGTCGCCCGCCACACGTCCAGGCGCAGCCCGGTGACATCCACCCCGCCGACCGTCCTGAGGGCGCCGGTGCGGGCGTCGAAGGAGGCCGGGCCGAGGGTGATCAGCGCGTCGCCGAGCACCGGACCGTCGGTCGCCGCGACCGACGGCGCCTGGCGCGCGGACACGGCGACCTGGCCCCAGGCGACGACATGGTCGCGCGGCGCCCACGGGGTGTCGGCGGCGAGCAGCGCCCGTACCGCCCAGTGGGCCTCGCCGGCCGGGGCGGTGGCCGGCGGCTCGGGCAGCTTCACCTCGGCCGACTCGCCGGGCGCCAGCGCGGGCACCGTCAGGTCGCCGGAGCCGACCGTCTCGCCGTCCACCTGGTACGACCATGTGAACGCCAGCGCCGCCAGGTCGGCGAAGTCGTACTTGTTGGTGATACGCAGGGTGCCGCCGCCGTCGCCCTCGATCGCGACCGGCTCGATCACCTTCTTGTACTCGACCAGGCCGGGGGAGGGCTGCCGGTCCGGGAACAGCAGGCCGTCGCAGACGAAGTTGCCGTCGTGCAGCTCCTCGCCGAAGTCGCCGCCGTACGCGTAGCCGTACCGCTCGTCCTTGATGCCGTGGTCGATCCACTCCCAGATGAAGCCGCCCTGGAGCCGGTCGTACGACTCGAAGATCCGCTGGTAGTCGACGAGCCCGCCAGGGCCGTTGCCCATGGCGTGCCCGTACTCGCAGAGGATGAAGGGGAGTTCGCGGCGTTTGTGGGTGCCGCCGTCCAGGCCGCGGCCGATCCGCTCGACCTCGGCGTGGTCGGCGTACATCCGCGAGTACATGTCGGTGTCTCGGCAGCCCAGGTCGCCCTCGTAGTGCAGGAGCCGCGAGGAGTCCCGGCCGCGGATCCACTCGGCCATCGCGGTCAGGCCGCGGCCGGTGCCGGCCTCGTTGCCGAGGGACCAGATGACCACCGAGGGATGGTTCTTGTCCCGCTCGACCATCCGGGCGGCGCGGTCGAGCAGCGCCGGGGTCCAGCGGTCGTCGTCGACGGGGTTGTCCCGCCAGGCCTGCTCGGTGAAGCCGTGGGTCTCCAGGTCGCACTCGTCGATCACCCACAGGCCCAAGTCGTCGCACAGGTCGAGGAAGGCGGGGTGCGGCGGGTAGTGGGAGGTGCGGACGGCGTTGATGTTGTGCCGCTTCATCAGCAGCACGTCCTCGCGCATGGTCTCCAGGTCGAGCGCGCGGCCCCGCTCCGGGTGCCACTCGTGCCGGTTGACGCCCTTGAAGAGCACCGCCCTGCCGTTGACCTTGATCAGGCCGTCCGACAGCTCCACCGTGCGGAAGCCGATGCGCAGTGGCACCCGCTCGCCCTCGGTGGCCAGTACGCCGTCGTACAGCGTCGGCCGCTCCGCCGTCCACGGCTCGACCGGCACCGTCACCGGCTCGCCGGTCGCGATGTCGATGCCGAGGCCCGGGACGGTCACCCGGCCGTCCACGTCGGAGTCGACGCGCAGGGTGCCGGTGCCGGTCACGTGGTCGTAGGAGGCGTGCACGAAGAAGTCGAGGGTGCTGCCGGCCGGGCGGTGCAGCAGGGTGACGTCACGGAAGATGCCGGGCAGCCACCACTGGTCCTGGTCCTCCAGGTAGGAGCCGGCCGACCACTGGTGGACGCGGACAGCGAGCACGTTGCCGCTCGGCTTCAGCAGGTGCCCGACCGCGAACTCGTGCGGCAGCCGGGAGCCCTTGAACTCGCCGATGTCCGTGCCGTTCAGCCAGACCCGGGCGCAGGACTCCACTCCGTCGAAACGCAGTACGGCCCCGCCGTCGGCAGGCCAGTCCTCGGGCAGGTCGAAGACGCGCAGATGGTCGCCGGTCGGGTTCTCGGTCGGGACACGGGGCGGGTCGACCGGGAACGGGTAGAGGTGGTTGGTGTAGATGGGGGAGCCGTGCCCCTGGAGGACCCAGTGGCCGGGGACCGACACCTCCGCCCAGCCACCGGCGTCGTACCCCTCCTCCGCGAAGGAGTCGTCCTCGGCGTCGGCCGTGTCCGACAGTCTGAAACGCCAACTGCCGTTGAGTGAGAGGGACTTGGCGTCCGAGGACGCGTACCAGGCCCGGGGCGGCAGCGCCCCCGATCCCGGCGAGACGTCCTCGACGTACTCGGTGGCAGTGCGGAAAGTCATCGGTCTCCTAGCTCAGCCCTTGATGCCGGTCTGCGCGATCCCCTGGACCAGCCAGCGCTGGAGGAAGAGGAAGACGAACAGCAGGGGCAGGATGGAAATGGCGGTGGCCATGAAGATCAGGTGGTAGTTCACGGTCTGGTTGGTCATGTACGACGACAGCGCGACCTGGACCGTCCAGGCGCTCGGGTCCTGGCCGATGACCAGCGGCCACAGGAAGGCGTTCCAGCCGTTGATGAAGGTGATCGTGGCGATCGCCGCGAAGAAGTTCAGCGAGTTCGGCACCACGACACGCCAGTACGCGCCCCAGTAGCCGAGCCCGTCCACGCGCGCCGCCTCCTCCAGCTCCTTCGGGAACCCGAGGAAGTACTGCCGGAACAGGAAGCAGGTGAAACCGCTGAAGAGGCCCGGAATGATCAGACCCCGGTAGCTGTCGACCCAGCCGAGGGACGACACGAGGACGAAGCTGGGGACGAAGGTGACGGCCGTGGGGACCATCAGGGTCACCAGGACGCCGTAGAAGATCTTGTTGGCGTGCCGGTAGGGGATGCGGGCCAGGGCGTAGCCGGCGAGGGAGCACACGAGCAGCGTGCCGACTGTATGCAGGATGCCGACGACCAGCGAGTTCCACATCGACTGGCCGAAGTCGACCGTGGGGTCGTCGAATGGCTCGGTGATGTTGCCCCACTGGATGTGGGTGGGGAAGAACTTCCAGTTCTCGCCGGTGATCTCCGGGTCCGTGGAGAGGGCGTTGCGGACCAGCAGGTAGAACGGGATGAGGAAGAACAGGGCGGCGACGCTGGTGGCGATGTACAGGCCGGTGGAGCTCATCACGCCGCCGCGCCGGGCGCGCTTGCGGGTCTCGGGTGCGGTGGTGGTCACCTGGACTCGTCACCCCTTCCGAATCCCATGATCTTGCCCTGGAACAGGGTGACCACGCAGATCAGCACGGTCAGCACCATGGCGCCGGCGCTGCCCTTCCCGTAGTTCTGGTCCTGGCCGAGTGCGGTGTAGTACAGGTCGACGAGCGGCGGGCGGCCCCAGGTCGTCTTGGACAGCAGGTTGAAGAACTCGTCGAAGGCCTGGTAGGCGGCGACGAGCAGCAGCAGGACCACGGCCGTGGAGGTGGCCCGCAGCTGCGGCAGCGTGATGTACCGGAAGGTCTGCCAGCCGGGCTTGGCGCCGTCGATGGCGGCGGCCTCGTACAGCTCCTGCGGGATGTTCTGCAGCGCGGCCAGGAACAGGATCATGTAGAAGCCGGACTGCAGCCACAGCCGGGCGGTGACGATGACCAGCCAGTACCAGGGCGGGTCGGGGTTGGCGAGCCAGGCGATGTTGTCCACGCCGAACCAGCCGATGACGGTGTTCGCCAGGCCGAAGCGGACGCCGTTGAAGAGGGACATCTTCCAGATCAGCGAGGCCGCGACATAGCTGCACGCGGTCGGCAGGAAGAACACCGACCGGTAGAACGCCCGCATGAACCTCAGGCGGTTCACCAGCAGGGCGAGGCCCAGCGAGACCGCCCAGGTGGTGGGCACGATGAACGCGGCGAAGACGGTGAAGGTGACCAGCGAGCCGGTGAACTGGCTGTCCGAGAAGATGTCCCGGTAGTTGTCCAGGCCGACGAAGTCGCTGGGCGTGACGGTGAAGCGGGCCTCGAAGAAGCTGAGGTAGGCGCTCCAGATGATGGGGATGTAGACGAAGACGATCAGCCCGATCAGGAACGGGCTGATGAAGAGCCAGAAGTTGAAGGTGCGGCTGCCGCGCAGCCCCCGCCGCGGCCGGGGCTTGGTGACCTCGGCCGGGGCGGGGCTCGCGAGACCGCGCGTGGTGGTCGTCGACATGTCGTGGTCCGTCCGGTGGCCTATCCGAACAGCTTCTTCAGCTCGGCGCCCACCGTCTTGTCGCACTTGTCGAGCGCGGCCTCCGGGTCACCGCCCTTGCGGACGCAGTCGGCGAAGACGTTCTCCGTGGCGGTGATCATCGCCTGGGTCCAGCCGATGTTGTCGAAGTGCCCGTACTCGGTGAAGAGCTTCACGCCCTCCGCCGGCAGGCCCGACTTCAGCTTGGTCGCCGACTGGGCGATCGAGGTGCGCGGCGGGATGTGGAAGCCGTACGAGGTCGCCCAGTCCTCCTGGTACTTCTTCTGGTCGATCCACAGCCACTTCACGTACTCCTTGGCCGCCTCGACGTTCTTGCCCTTGGCGTTGACGAACATCGACCAGCCGCCGTTGTAGACGGACGGCTTGCCCGCGTCGGTGACCTTCGGGAACGGCATGATGCCGAGGTCGTCGCCGAGCGTCTGCTGGAACTGCGGCATGGCCCACATGCCGCAGAACTGGATCGCGCACAGGCCCTGGTTGAGCGCGGACGGGTCCCAGTAGTCGGCCGGGGCGTCGAGCAGGAGGTCGCCGCTGGTGAACAGCTTGCGCATCTTCTTCAGACCCTCGACGACGCCGTCCGTGTGGTAGGCGATCTGGTTCTTGTCGTCGAGGGTGTCCGCGCCGGCCGACCAGATCAGCGGGTTGATCACCGCGTGCAGGTCGTTGCCGAGGAAGAGGCCCTTGACCTTGCTCGTGGTGAGCTTGGCGGCCGCCTCGATCAGCTCGTCCAGGGTGGTGGGCGGCTGGATGCCCGCCTTCTCCAGCAGGGACTTGCGGTAGAAGAAGAACTGCGGGTCGTCGATCATCCGGACGCCGTAGATCTTGCCGTCGACGGTGTGCGACTTGATGTCGGCCTGGTTGAAGTCGTCCTTGACCGGCTCGATGATGTCGGTCAGGTCCGCCACCTGCCCGCTCTTGACGAGCTGGATCTGCGGGTGGAACTCGAACAGGTCGGGCGCCTGGTCGGTCAGCAGCGACGCGAACAGCTTGCTCTCGAAGTTCGAGCCGGTGATCCACTGCGTGGTCACATCGGCCTTCGAGTACGCCTTCGCGTACCGCTTGATGGCCTGCTCGGTGCCCGCCTCGCCGTACGCGTGGAAGTACTGGACCAGGTTCTTGCCCGAACCGGAGCTGCCGCCACGGCCGTTGTTGCCGCCGCACGCGGCCAGCGTGCCGGCGGCGGCCAGGCCCGCTGCGGCCCGGAATATCGATCGGCGGTCCCAGTTGCTGCTCTGTGCCGACATGCTGACGTCCTTGTCTGTCGAGTGCGGCTCGGCGGCTCTACGCCTGAGAGCCCAGTGGCTCAAATTGCGTTGCGGTGCGGGACGTTAACCTTCGGCTAAGGCTTCGGCAAGGGGTTGGACGAAGTCTGTGCGAAGCGTTGTGTCCGGTTCGGAATCCCGAACAGGGCTGTGGGCAAAGGGAGATGAGGGCCGCCGGGTCAGGGAGATGGCCGGCGGCCCTCGGTCAGGGGGATGCGGGGACTACTGCCTGGTCCACGCCTCGTTCGTGCCGCCGTTGCAGCTGTAGGCGATCACCTTGCTGCCGTCGGCGGTCGCCTGCCCGCTGACGTCCAGGCACTTGCCCGAGGCCTCGTTGACGATCTGCCCGTTGGAGTTCAGCAGCCACTGCTGCGTACCGTCACCGGTCGCGGTGGCCGACGTCAGCCCCGAACTGCCGTCTGTCAGATAGCCGTTGGCGCTCTTCAGCGTGCCCTTCGCGTCGTACGACCACGACTGCGCGGCCGCGCCCGTGCAGGTGGCGAGCGCCGCACCCGAGGCGTCGGCGGTCAGGCACTTGCCCGACTGCTTGCCCACCAGCGCCCCGGTCAGCGCCGAACTGCCGTGACCCCGCTGGTCGAAGACGTAGGTCGTGATCGAGCGGGCCGCGAGCGTCGCCGTCGCCGTACCGCCCTTGACGGCGGGCTTCGCGACCTTCGCCCAGTTCTCGTCGGCCGAGGTGCGCACGGCCTGCGTGGCCCGCATCGGGGTCGCGCTGTTGAAGTGCAGGTTCAGCTCGGTGTCCGTGGTGTTGTGGTTGTTCACCACGACGACCCACTTTCCGCCGCGGTCATAGGCCGACACCTCCACGCCGTCCGGCGTCCCGGTCACGTTGTGGGCGACCGAGCCCGGCTTCACGAACTTGCTGTACTGGCCCAGCGCGTAGTAGCGCTTGGTGAAGTACAGGGTCTGGTTGCCGTTCGTGGCGTAGTTCGGGTCGTAGTAGAGCAGGCCGTCGTTCCAGCCGTCGTCGTTCTTCGCCAGCGGGTCGCTGCCGATCATCTCCGACAGCGCCACCCACCACTGGAACGCCGAGTCATGGGCGGTCGCGAAGTCCTTGTAGATGATCCGCGACAGGTTCAGCCCGCCGTCGATCGTCGGGTCGTACTCCTGCGCCCAGCCCGTGCCGCCCTTGCCGAAGCAGCAGATCTCCGTCGACCAGGACTGCTTTCCGGCCGCCTTGGAGGTCTCGTAGACCTTGGCCCGGTTGGCGTCGCTGGGGTTGTCGTAGGTGTGGTGGGCCAGCTTGGAGACGTACTGGGCCGTGCCCGGCTGCGAGATCCACTGGGGTATCTCTTCGTTGAACTTGACCGTGCTGGTCGACTCGTCGGCGATGATGCTCGTCTTCTGGTGCCGGGCCCGCTGCTCGGCGCCGAGCGCGCGGACGATGTCGTCCCGCTGGGAGGGGTCGACGAGCATGCCCTCCTGGCCGCACGAGTCGAAGCTGTTCGTCGGCTCGTTGAAGGGGCTGATGTAGTCGAGCTTCACGCCCTGGCGCGCGAAGTGGTCGGTGACGTCGGCGACGTACTTGGCGAAGTCCTGCTCGTTCTCCGCCTTCAGATAGCCGCCGCAGCTCTTGCCGTTCGTCTTCCACGCGGCGGGCGCGCTGTTGACGAACCCGATCAGGTCCTTCACGCCGTACTTGGCGGCGGCGTACAGGAAGTACCGGCCGGCCTTGTCCTTGCTCCAGTCGTAGCTGCCGTCGGAGTTCAGGAAGTCCTCGGGGGCGCGCGGCGCATAGGTCACGCCGGTACCGCCGCCGCCGATGTTGTAGCGGTACGCGCTCAGGTCGAGGCCCTGGTGCGAGAAGAGCAGCTCGGCGACCCGTGCCTGGACCTTGGGGTCGAAGTTCTTCAGGTCGTTGACCCACCAGGCGCCCGAGGCGCCGATGTCGTCGATGGTCTGGGCGGCGTGGGGGGAGACCTCGGCCGTCGCGGGTTCGGCGGCGCTCGCGGCCGGGGAGGTGAGGAGCGCTCCGGAGACAACCAGTGCGGCCGCGGTTGTCAGCAGGACGGATCTCCTCGTGCGGAGGTGACCGGTGCGGGGGTGAGACACGTGCATCCCTTCCGTCGTCATGAAGGCGGTGCGGTACGGCTCCTTGCGGGTGGGGTGGTGCGCTTGGTGCCAGTCGTGTTGACCTTTTGCGGGGCGCCTTGAGCCGGCGTCGAGACCGCGACCGTGCTCAGCCCTTCGGGCCTCCGCGCGCTCGCGCCCTCGACACCGGCGCGCCCCGCTGTCCGACGGACTGCAGGGCCCCCTCCAGCGCGAACGTGGCCGCGCCCAGGGACACCGGGTCGGTGGGGATCGGGGAGAGGACGATCTCGGTGGCGGCCAGCGGCCGCCTCAGCGCGTGCCGGGCGACGGCCGCGCGTACCTCGCCGAGCAGCGGCTCGCCCAGCCGGGACGCCACCCAGCTGCTGAGCACGACCACTTCGGGGTTGAGGAGGTTGATCAGGTCGGAGATCCCGGCGCCCAGGTAACGGGCGGTGTCCCGGACCACCTTGAGCGCCACCGGGTCGTCCGTGGCGACCGCCCGGGCCAGCGCGTCGATGGTGGCCGTCTGGTCCTCGGGGTGCAACAGCGTGGACTGCGGGCTGAGTTCGCGCAGATTCTGCATGATGCCGGGCGCGCCGACGTAGGTCTCCACGCAGCCGTGGTTGCCGCAGTGGCACAGCCGTCCGTCCAGCACGAGCGTGGTGTGCCCCCACTCGCCGGCGCTGTTGCTCACGCCCCGGTGCAGCCCGCCGCCGAGCGCCAGACCGGCGCCGACGCCCGTGCCGAGGTTGACCACCACGGCGTCCCCGCGGCCCCGCGCGGCTCCGAACCACAGCTCGGCGACCGCGCAGGCGCGCAACGGGTTGTCCAGGTACAGGGGGTACGAGATGTGTTCGGCGAGCAGGTCGAGCAGCGGGACGTCGTGCCAGTTCCAGTTGGGCGCGTACTCGGCGATCCCGGTGTCCCGGTCCACCTGGCCCGGCACGCTCACCCCGACGCCGAGCACCCGGGCGGCCTCGACCCCGGCCTGGGCGACCACCGAGCCGACGGCGGTGGCGACATGGCCGACCACCTGCTCGGGGCGGCTCTCGCCGGGCCGCATGTCCTCGTCGGCGCGGGCCAGCACGTTCAGCGCCAGGTCGAACAGCTCGACATGGACGTACGTCTCCGCGATGTCGACACCGATCAGCGCGCCCCCCGCCGCGTTGACGGCGACCAGACCCCGGGGGCGGCCCCCTGCCGAGTCCTCGAAACCGACCTCGGTGATCATGCGCAGGTCCAGCAGCTCGCCGACGAGCGTGGCGACCGTGGCCAGGCTCAGCCCGGTGGCGGCCGCGAGTTCCTGCCGGGAGGTGGGAGACTCGGCGATGATCTGGCGCAGCACCTCGTAGCGGTTCGCGGTGCGGATGTCACGTGAAGTGCGCTTCACGGAGCTGCCCCTCCCATCCCGTCAGGCCAGGCCGGGGCGAGGTGGGCACCGGCGCGGCGTCAGGCTATGGGCTGGGAGGGACTTTCGACAAGGGGTTAGGAAAGGGGGTGGAGAAAGTCTGTCACCCGTCGACGTCCGTCAGTCTCCGAGGACACCCCGGACGAAGGCGTTGGTGAACTTGCCGGTGGCGTCGAGGGTTTGGGCCAGGGCGCGGAAGTCGGCCAGGCGTGCATACCGTCCACGGAGTACCGTCGACGGCACGGTGAAGACCTTCCCCCAGTGCGGGCGCGGATCGAAGGCGTCCAGCGCCTCCTCCACCCGGCGGACCACCGGCAGCACGGCCGCCGCGTCCTCCACCCAGGTGAAGTGCAGGGCCACCGAGTCACGGCCGTGCGCCGGACTGAGCCACTGCGGGTCGGCGGCGACCGTCCGCACCTCGCAGGTCTGCAGTACACCGGCGACCGCCGACCGGATCCCGTCGATCGCATGCAGCGCCTCGACGGCGGCCGACCGCGGCAGCAGATACTCCGACTGCAGTTCGTCACCGCTGCTCGGCGTGAACTCCGCCCGGAAGTGCGGCAGCCGCTCGTGCCACGGCCCCGGCACCCCGAACTGCTGGGTGCAGTTGCCCGCGGGCATCCCCGGCACCGGGTGCATCGCCTCGGTCGCGGGCGCGGCCCACGGGAAGTCCACCGGCGCCTGATCGGTACGGCGCTTGACCCACACCTGCCCGAAGCCCGGCTTGCGCCAGTCGGTGAACAGGCTCACGCTGTACGCCGCCCCCGCCACCGCCCCGAAGTCCAGCCCGTCCAGCGGCAGTTCGGTGAACACGTACTGCTCCACCTCGTACGACGGCTCCAGGTCGAGGGTGAGCGCGGTGACCACGCCGAGCGCGCCGAGGGAGGTCACGGCACCGTCGAAACGGGCGTCCCCCCGGGCGATCGACACCGTCGAGCCGTCCGCGGTCGCCAGCTCCACCTCCCGCACCGCCGCCGCGAGCGGTCCGTTGCCCACCCCCGAGCCATGGGTGCCGGTCGCCACCGAGCCGGCCACCGAGATGTGCGGCAGGGAGGCCATGTTGGGCAGCGCGAGGCCGTGCGAGTGGACCGTGCGGGCCAGTTCGGCGTACCGGACGCCGCCCGAGACCCGTACCGTACGGGCCGTGGTGTCCACGTCGATCACCGGCGGCAGGTCGGCGATCGACAGCAGGACGCCGTCGGCGCCCGGGTCGGCGATCTCGTTGAAGGAGTGGCCGCTGCCCAGCACCCGCACCCGCGCGCCCCGGGCCACCAGGGTCCTGAGCGCGTCGAGCGAACGCGGGCGGTGGAACTCCTTGGCCGCATAGGTGATGTTGCGCGCCCAGTTGGTGGTAGCCGTGCCGGCCGTTCCCGTCATCCCTGTCGTCCCTCCGGGTGAGTGCGTGTCCATTGACCCTCTCATTCGCCGCGACCTACCGTAGAGACCGGTTGCTATCCGTGCGTCACCGAGCCGGAAGGTCACTTCGTTGCCCGAACGTCCGCAGGCGTTGTTCGCCATGACCGCCCAGAACGTGCCGCACGTTTTTCCGCCGGAGGTGCTCGCGCGGCTGCGAGCGTGCGTAGAAATCGATCCCACTCTGGTGGCGCACGACTTCACCGGACCACGGGTGCGGGAGACGCTCGCCCGCACCGAGGTCCTCATCACCGGCTGGGGCTGCCCCCGCCTCGACACGGCCGTCCTGGATGCCGCCCCCAAGCTGCGCGCCGTGCTGCACGCGGCCGGCTCGGTCAAGGGGTTCACCACCCCCGAGGTCTGGCAGCGCGGCATCGCCGTCTCCTCGGCGGCCGCCGCCAACGCGCTGCCCGTCGCCGAGTACACCCTCGCGATGATCCTGCTCGCCGGGAAGGACGTCTTCGCCTTCCGTGACCTGCTGCGCGCCCGCCGCACCTTCCCCTATGGCGACATCGTCCCCGGCATCGGCAACCACGGCCGCCGGGTCGGTGTCGTCGGCGCCTCGCGCATCGGCCGTCGCCTGATCGAACTGCTGCGGCCCTACGACCTCCGCGTCAGCCTCGCCGACCCCTACGTCGACGCGGCGGAGGCCGCGCGGCTCGGCGTACCCCTGCTGCCCCTCGACGACCTGCTGCGCACCTCGGACATCGTCACCCTGCACGCCCCGCAGACCCCGGAGACCAGGCACCTCGTCGGCCCCCGCGAACTGGCCCTGATGCCCACCGGATCGGTGCTGATCAACACCGCGCGCGGTGCCCTCGTCGACCACGACGCCCTGGTCGAGGAACTGCGCACCGGACGCCTGAACGCCGTCCTCGACGTCACCGACCCCGAGCCGCTGCCCGCCGACTCGCCCCTGTTCGACCTGCCCAACGCCTTCATCACCCCACACCTCGCGGGCTCCCAGGGCAACGAGGTGGCGCGGCTCGGTCTGACGGTCGTGGAGGAGGCCGAACGGCTGTTGTCCGGCGGCGAGTTGGCGTACGCGGTGGACCACACGGCGCTGGAGCGGGCGGCGTGACGGACCCTCGCCTCATAAGGTGACCTGAACATGTGAGGAAGGGGGGCCGAGCGGTGGTCAAGCGGACGCAGCCCGCACCGAACGGGGACGCCTCGACCGTACGGGACGTCGCCGCGCGGGCCGGGGTGTCCGCGTCGACCGTCTCGCGGGTGCTCGGCGGCACCTACCCGGTGGCCGCGGCGACCCGCGCCCGGGTCCTCAAGGCGATGCGCGAGCTGGACTACGTGGTCAACGCGCACGCCCGCGCGCTCGGCGGCGCGACCAACAACACGGTCGCCTTCGTGGTGGACGACGTCACCGGCCCCTTCTACGCGCACATCGCCCGCGGGGTGGAGGAGCAGGCCTCGGTGGAGGGCCGGCTGTGCATGCTGTGCACCACGCACGGCGACCCGAAGCGCATCCTCGCCGTCGTCGAGACCATGCGCGAGCAGCGCGCCGACGCGGTGATCGTGGTGGGCGGCGCCTGGGAGGACAAGGCCTACCAGGACCGCATGACCCACTTCGCGCACGCCCTGGACCGGGCCGGATCCCGGCTCGTCCTCGTCGGCCGCCCGCCGCTCGGGCCCGGAGTGCCCGCCACGGTCGTCGACTACGACAACGAGGGCGGTGCCTTCGCCCTCACCACCCACCTGCTCGCCGCCGGGCACCGCCGCATCGCCTACCTCGGCCGGGTGCCCGGCCTGTCCACCAGCGCCCAGCGCATCAGCGGCTTCACCCGGGCCCACGACCTCCTCGGCCTGGCCCCCGATCCCCGGCTGATCGTCGACGGCCCCTTCTCCCGCTCGTACGGCTACCAGGCCACCCGCGAACTCCTCGCCTCGGGACCGGAGTTCACCGCCGTCTTCGCCGCCACCGACATGATCGCCACGGGCGTGATCCAGGCCCTGCGCGAGGCCGGCCGGCGCATCCCGGACGACGTGGCGGTGGCGGGCTACGACGACATCCCGGTCGCCCGCGACGTCTACCCCGCCCTCACCACGGTCCACGTCCCCCAGGAGGAACTGGGCCGCGCCGCCGTCCGCCTCGCCCTCCACCGCGAGGAACTGCCCGACGGCCAGCATCTGGTGCTGGGCACGCATGTGGTGCTGCGGGACTCGACACGCAGAGCGGAGTAAACAGCAGCGGTACTGTCGTGGGGGTTGTGATGGGTGTTCGGAGCTGTGCGCCGTTCCCCTGGCTTGCGGGCCTGACGGTGCCCCTGGCCGGCGCTGTGGGGCTCAGTGTGGTGCTGACGTCCGCCTACCGGGGCACCGACGCCTGGCTCATCTGGAGCTGTGCCGCGGTCGCGCTGGCTGCCGCGAGCGGGGCCGCCTTGGTCCATGAGCTGCGGCGCTGGGCAGAACTCGCCGCGCTCGGTGACGTACCGCCGCAGGTGGTGGCCAGCGCTCGCCGGCCTGGGGCTCGCCCCGGGGGCGGCCACCATGGTCGGTGTCGGCCATGTGGTTGATCGCTGAAGCCACCAGCCGGCGTATGCACGAGCAGACCAGCATCGAGACCACTCTGGTCTTCGGAGCCAGCAGTTCCGCGCTCGTTGCGATCGTGTACGCACCGGTGGCGAAACTACGTCAGCGCGGTCGCGAACTGGTCGACATCTGCCATCCTTTGGGGCCACTTGCACCCGATGAACTGGCCGACGCCCTGGACAAACGTTCCCGGCTCGAAAGCGCTGGTCGTCGTCGGCCCGCTCCTGGCGGGTGCGGCGTCCGCCTTCCTGTCTCGACAGTAGTACGGATTTCGTTGCCTAAATGACTTTCATCTGCGGAATCCGAAAAATATCTGGCCGTATCGTGGCTGTTTCGGTAGCTTCCGCTGCATGCCCTCTGAATCCTTCTCTGCTCGACTCCCGGAAACCGACCGCACCCGCCACCGCCGCCTCCGCGACCAGGGCAGCCTGGAGCGGGCCGATCTGGACGCGATCCTGGACGCCGGGTTCGTCTGTCACCTGGGGGTGGTGGTCGAGGGGCGGCCGCTGGTCGTGCCGACCGTGTACGGGCGGGACGAGCGGCAGCTGTACCTGCACGGGTCCGTGGCCAGTCGCAGCCTGGCCGGTGATCTCCCGGTCTGTGTGACCGTCACGCACGTCGACGGGCTCGTGCTCGCCCGGTCCGTCTTCGAGCACGGGGTGAACTACCGCAGTGCCGTGATCCATGGCGACGCCCGCAAGGTCACCGACCCGGACGAGAAGCTGGAGGGGCTGCGCCGGCTCACCGAGCACGCGACGCCCGGGCAGTGGTCGTACGCCCGGCGGCCGAACCGGAAGGAACTCGCCGCCACCACGCTCCTCGCGCTCTCCCTGGAGGAGGCCTCCGTCAAGATCCGTACCGGCGCTCCCGACGACGGCGAGAGCCCCGACGCGGAACTCGGCCTGTGGGCCGGGGTCCTGCCGCTGACCTCCGTCTGGGGCGAGCCCGTCGCGGACCCGGCGCTGCCGTCCGACACCGCCGTACCGGGGCACATCGCGCGGCGTGCGGGGACCCGGCACGGCTGACCCGGGGGCAGGGGCATACGGTGAGAGGCGAACGCCTGAGCCGGGAGGAGATTACGGATGGGCAGTCGCACCGCGCTGGTCGAGGATCTGATGGAGCGTTTCCCGCATGTGCCGCGGGAGGCCGTCTTCAAGGAGGACCTGCTTCGCGGCGGCGTCGCCTTCGACCCGTCGGCCCTCAGTGACAACGAGAGCGGCGAGGTCAAGCCGAAGTCGTACTTCATCTTCTCCTTCGACCACGGCACCCTGCCCGAGCTGGGCGAGGCCGCGCTGCGCCGGCCGCCGGAGGAGATCATCCTCACCGGCGGCCCGTACGACCTGCGGCGGACCGTGGTGTCGGTCCGCGTGAACCCCGCCTCGCCGTACCGTGTGGCGGCCGACGAGGAGGGGCTGCTCGGGCTCTACCTCGACGGGAAGCGGATCGCCGACGTGGGCGTGCCGCCGATGCCCGAGTACTACCGGCACACCCTCTCCAACGGGAAGTCCGTGATGGAGGTGGCCCCCACCATCCAGTGGGGCTACCTGATCTACCTCACCGTCTTCCGGGTCTGCCAGTACTTCGGCGCCAAGGAGGAGTGCCAGTACTGCGACATCAACCACAACTGGCGCCAGCACAAGGCGGCCGGGCGGCCGTACACCGGGGTCAAGGACGTCGAGGAGGTCCTGGAGGCCCTGGAGATCATCGACCGGTACGACACCCAGAAGGCGTCCACCGCCTACACCCTCACCGGCGGTGCGATCACCAAGACGGTCGCCGGGCGCGACGAGGCCGACTTCTACGGGCACTACGCCAAGGCCATCGAGGAGCGCTTCCCGGGGCGGTGGATCGGCAAGGTCGTCGCCCAGGCGCTGCCGCGCGACGACGTGCAGCGGTTCAAGGACTACGGCGTGCAGATCTACCACCCCAACTTCGAGGTGTGGGACCGCCGGCTGTTCGAGCTGTACTGTCCCGGCAAGGAGCGGTACGTCGGCCGCGACGAGTGGCACAAGCGGATCCTGGACTCGGCGGAGATCTTCGGCGCGCGCAACGTGATCCCCAACTTCGTGGCGGGCGTGGAGATGGCCGAGCCGTTCGGTTTCACCACCGTCGACGAGGCCATCGCCTCCACCACCGAGGGCCTGCGCTTCTTCATGTCGCAGGGCATCACGCCCCGCTTCACCACCTGGTGCCCGGAGCCCACCACCCCGCTCGGCAAGGCCAACCCGCAGGGCGCGCCGCTGGAGTACCACATCCGGCTCCTGGAGGCCTACCGGGCCACCATGGACGAGTTCGGCCTCTCCTCGCCCCCCGGCTACGGCCCGCCCGGACCCGGCCGCGCGGTGTTCTCCGTCAGCTCCTTCATGGACAGCCTGCCGGCCGCGGAGCCGGCGGAGGTGTGATCCGCACGAGTTTTCCGACGGGACGGTGAGTCGCACGGCGCCCGCATCCGTATCAGAGACCGGAATTGTGGTCCTGGGCGGATGCGGTCACGTCGCGCGACCTCGTGGTCACCGGATTTGAATACGGCGCTTGTCAGTTGTGGCGATGACGTGAAAGGCTCCTGCCGCCGCGAGGTTCCCCCCAACTCCATTTCCTCTATGGTGAGTTGACCTCGCTCGTGGATGCAGGAGTCCCATGCCCGACCTGCCGACCCCCCAGGACGCCACCGAGGCCGCGCTGTTCTCGGAGTGCTGGGACGCGGTGCTCTCGTACGCCGACCTGTGCACCTCCGGCTCGCTGACGGCACATCAGCTGGCGACCGAGGCGTTCACCCTCGGCATGCGCGAGGTGCGCGCCGCCGGGACCGTGCCCGCGCGCGGCCCCGGCCGACGCGCCGCCCGGCTGCCGATGATCCCGGAGCTGCTGACCGCCGTACGCAACACGGCCGCCGGCTGGGAGGCCGACGGCGCCGGGCACAAGCTGGATCCCGACCTGAGGCTGTGGCTCAACTCCGGCCAGGCCGCCCGCTACACCGGCCCGCCGCTGCAGCGCCCGGTCGCGCTGCGCGGCCTCAGGGACATGCAGGACGCGGACGCCTCGCTGCTGTGGCTCGCCGAGGTGGAGGCGCTGCCGCTGCCGACCGTGGCCCGTCGGCTCGGTCTCGACCCGGCCGCCATCGCCGAGGAACTCGACCAGGTCCGCGGCCTGTTCCGGGACCGCTGCCACCGCGCGCACGTCGACACCCCGATGGACGCGCAGTGCCGCAGCTACGCCCGCCTGCTGGACGCGGTCACCCGCTCGCCGGCCGCCGACACGCCGGGCGACCTCTCCCGGCACCTCGCCACCTGCGTCCAGTGCGCCGAGGCCGCCGCCTGTCTGCGGCTGCACGGGGGCGGGCTGCCCGCCGCGCTGGCCGGCGGGGTCGTCGGCTGGGGCGGCCTCGCCTATCTGGAGCGCCGGCGCCGTGCCGCCGAGGTCCGGCTCGGCGTGGGCCGACCGGGCGCGGCCGAGGCCGACGGCGGCGACCCGAAGGAGAAGGAGGGCCGCAGCCGCGTCCTGCGCAACGGCCTGCTGGCCGCCGCCGTCCTGCTGTCGGTGCTGGCCCTCGGCGTGTCGATGATGCCGTTCGGCGACTCGGGCGGCTCCGCCGACTCCGGCGACGACAAGGCGGTCGCCGCCAGCGACGACCGTCAGCCGGTCGTCGACCCCGCCGCCTCCGGCACCGCCGCCGACCCGACCCCCTCCCGCACGCCCTCCACCACCCCTTCCCCGACCGCCTCCAAGGGCAAGTCCGACCGGAAGAACCCCGACCCCGAACCCCAGGGCACCTCCGCCGCCACCACCGGCAGCGGCGGTCCGAGCCGTACGACCGGCCCCGCGCCCACCTGCCGGGTCGACTACAACCTGGACAGCCAGTGGCCCGACGGCTTCCAGGCCACCGTCACCGTCACCACCGACAAGGCCCTCAGCGGCTGGCAGGTCGCCTGGAGCTTCCGCGACGGCCAGCAGGTCGGCCAGATGTGGGACGCGACGGTCCACCAGAACGGCTCCCGCGTCACCGCCGGCGCCGCCGACTACAACAAGTCCGTGGCCGCGCACGGGACGTTGACGTTCGGCTTCCTGGCGTCCTGGCAGGACAAGAACCGGGTGCCGTACGCCTTCACGCTCAACGGGGCGGCCTGCGCGACGAGCTGACGGCGGGTGCCGAGGCGTCCGCGACCGGTGCCGTGAAAATGCGTTGACGCGAGGCGCCGGAGGCGGGCTACAGTGATCACGCACGCCGAGGTGGCGTGGGTACGTACGAGCTGAGCGAGGAGGTGTCGACCGATGGCTGTCACTGTGCTGGGCGCTGCCCTCATCCAGGAACTCCTCAAGTCCACCTCCGTGGCCGCCGGCTGACCGACCTGCGCTGTACGCGCCCGCCGGGGCCACCCTTGTGAAGGGTCTCCCTTGACTTCCAGCTCCGCTGTTTTCACCGCGCTGGCTCCCTACGGCTGGGACGACGCCTGGGCCGACGCGTTCACCTCGTACGAGTCCGAGGGGCTGCTGCCCGGACGGGTGGTCCGGGTCGACCGCGGTCAGTGCGACGTGGTCACCCCGGGCGGTGTGCTGCGTGCCGACACCGCCTTCGTCACCCCGCACGACCCCCTGCGGGTCGTGTGCACCGGCGACTGGGTCGCCGTCGAACCCGGCGGCAACCCCCGCTATGTGCGCGCGTATCTGCCGCGCCGCACCGCCTTCGTGCGCTCCACCTCCTCCAAGCGGTCCGAGGGGCAGATCCTCGCGGCCAACGTCGACCACGCCGTCGTCGCCGTGTCCCTCGCCCTCGAACTCGACCTCGGGCGCGTCGAACGGTTCCTGGCCCTGGCGTGGGAGTCCGGCGCACAGCCCGTGGTCGTGCTCACCAAGGCCGACCTCGTGCCGGACCCGGTGACGCTCGCCCACCTCGTCCAGGACGTCGAGACGACCGCGCCCGGTGTGCCCGTGCTCACCGTCAGCGCCCTGCACGGCGACGGCCTCGACGTGCTCGTCTCCCTCGTCGGGTCGGGCACCTCCGTGCTGCTCGGGCAGTCCGGCGCGGGCAAGTCCACCCTCGCCAACGCCCTCGTCGGTGAGGACGTCATGGACGTCCAGGCCGCGCGTGACGTCGACGGCAAGGGCCGGCACACCACGACCACCCGCAACCTGCTGCCCCTGCCCTCCGGGGGCGTGCTCATCGACACCCCCGGGCTGCGGGGTGTCGGCCTGTTCGACGCCGAGACCGGGGTCGGGCAGGTGTTCTCCGAGATCGAGGAACTGGCCGGGCAGTGCCGCTTCCACGACTGCGCGCACGAGACCGAGCCCGGCTGCGCGGTCCGCTCCGCCGTGGACAGCGGTACCCTCCCGGCCCGCCGCCTGGAGAGCTACCGCAAGCTCATGCGGGAGAACCAGTGGATCGTCGCCAAGACGGACGCCCGGCTCCGCTCCGAGATCCGCAAGGACTGGAAGCGCAAGGGGGCCGAGGGCAAGGCGGCGATGGAGGCCAAGCGGGGGCGGTGGATGTAGCGGCCCCGGGGTGAGGGTGAGTTCCTGGCGGGCGGCTTCGGCGCCCGCCAGGAGCCGTAGTGCTGCGCCGCGAGCGATACACCTGTTTTCTATCGTTGATGATGATTACCGTCATTGATGTAGAAATAGACCATGAAGAGGCGTTTCGGCCTGTTCGAACGCAGTGTCGCGGGACAGGTGCTCGTCCTGCAGCTCGTCATCCTGCTGCTGTTCGGCGCGGCGGCCGTGACGGCCCTGGTGCTGCAGGCCCAGCAGGCGAGCCTGGCCGAGGCGCGGGAACGCTCGCTCGCCGGTGCCGAGACCTTCGCGAACGCCCCGGGCACGCTCGACGCGATGCGCTCCGCCCACCCCAGCGCGCTGCTGCAGCCCCGGGCCGAGGCGGCCCGCAAGGGGTCCGGCGTCGACTACATCGTGGCGTTCAGCCCGGCCGGATACCGCTGGACCCATCCCGACCCGCGCCTGATCGGGAAGCACGTGACCGGCACGTACGGCGAAGCGCTCGCCGGGCATCCGCACACCTCGACGTTCGAGACACCCGTGGGCCAGGCGGTGGACTCCACCGTCCCGGTCCTCGACAGCCGCGGCAAGGTCGTCGGGCTGGTGGCCGTCGGCATCACGGTCCGCAGCGTGCACGCGCGCGTGGCGCAGCACCTGCCGCTCATGTTCGGCGCCGCCGGCGGCGCGCTGCTGCTGGCGACCGCCGGGTCCGCGCTGGTGAGCCACCGGCTGCGGCGGCAGACCCGGGGCCTGGAGCCGGCCGAGCTGCGCCGCATGTACGACCACCACGACGCCGTACTGCACGCCGCCCGCGAGGGCGTGCTCATCGTCGACGAGGACGGCTGGCTGGTGCTCGTCAACGACGAGGCGCGGCGCCTGCTCGGCCTGCCCGAGGACGTGCGCGGTCGCCGCGTCACCGACCTGGGCCTGGAACCGGGCCTCGCCGCCCTGCTGGCCGACGGGCGGCAGGCCACCGACGAGGTGCGCGAGGCCGGCGAGCGGATGCTCGCGGTGAGCGTACGGCCGACCGCACCCTACGGCGGTCCGCCCGGCAGCGTCGTGACGCTGCGGGACACCACCGAGCTGCGGGCCGTGACCGGCAAGGCCGCCGTGGCGGAGCGGCGGCTGAGACTGCTGTACGACGCCATGACCGGGATCGGCACCACCCTCGACGTGGAGCGGACCGCGGAGGAACTCACCCGGTTCACCGTCCCCCGGTTCTCCGACTACGCCAGCGTCGACCTGGTCGACTCGATCCTGCGGGGCGGCCACGAGCCGGAGGGCACGATGATGCGTCGTACGGCCCTCACCGGCATCCACGAGAACCATCCGCTGTACCCGGTCGGCAAGCTCATCGACTTCGGCTCCGCGACCCCGCAGGCGATCGGTTTCGGCACCGGTGAGCCCGTCCTGGAGGCGCACCTGCCCGACCTCACCGGATGGCAGGAACAGGATCCCGTCAACGCGCGCCTGATCCTCGAACACGGCATCCACTCGATGATGGTGATCCCGCTGCGGGCCCGCGGCATCCTCATGGGCGTGGCCAGCTTCTGGCGCTCCGAGCGGCCCGAACCCTTCGAGGAGCAGGACGTGGCGGTCGCCGAGGAACTGGTGGCCCGGGCCGCCCTCGCCATCGACAACGCCCGCCGCTACACCCGCGAGCACACCACCGCGGTCACCCTGCAGCGCAGCCTGCTGCCGCGCGGCGTCCCCGAGCAGTCCGCGCTCGACGTGGCCTACCGCTATCTGCCCGCGCAGGCCGGGGTGGGCGGCGACTGGTTCGACGTCATCCCGCTGCCGGGCGCGCGCGTGGCGCTGGTCGTCGGCGACGTGGTCGGGCACGGGCTGCACGCGGCGGCCACCATGGGCCGGCTGCGCACCGCCGTGCACAACTTCTCCGCCCTCGACCAGAGCCCGGACGAACTGCTGGCCCACCTGGACGAGCTGGTCAGCCGTATCGACAGCGACGAGACGGGCGACCAGAACGGTGGCTCGGCCATCACCGGCGCCACCTGCCTCTACGCCCTCTACGACCCCGTCGCGGGGCGGGTCACGGTCGCCCGGGCCGGCCACCCCGGGCCCGCCCTCGTGCTGCCCGACGGCACCGCCGCCTACCCCGACGTGCCCGTCTCCCCGCCCCTGGGCCTGGGCTTCGGCATGCCCGTGGAGGCGCGCGAGCTGGCCCTGCCCGAAGGATCGCGGCTGGTGCTGTACACCGACGGGCTGGTGGAGGACCGCGACCGGGACCTCGACACGGGCCTGGAGCAGCTGCGCGCCACACTGGCCGGGAGGCCGGGCCGTACCCCGGAGGAGACCTGCGCGGACATCCTCGGCGCGGTGCTGCCGGCCCGGCCGAGCGACGACGTGGCCCTGCTGGTGGCCCGCACCCGGCTGCTGGACCGCGACCGCATCGCCGACTGGGAGGTGCGCGCCGACCCGGCGGCCGTGGCCCCGGTCCGCGCCGCGTGCGCCCGCACCCTGGACGGCTGGGGGCTCACGGACATCGGATACACCACCGAGCTGATCCTCAGCGAGCTGATCACCAACGCGATCCGGTACGGCTCCCCGCCCATCCGGGTCCGGCTGCTGTACGACCGCAGCCTGGTCTGCGAGGTCTCCGACGGCAGCAGCACCGCCCCGCACCTGCGCCGGGCGGCGGTCACCGACGAGGGCGGCCGCGGCCTGTTCCTGGTCGCCCGGCTCGCCGCCCGCTGGGGCACCCGCTACACGGCCCGCGGCAAAGTGATCTGGGCGGAGCAGTCCCTGCGGGCGGACCGGCACGAGCCCACGCAGACGGCCGACGACCTCCTGGACCAGTGGGACGACTCCGCCCCCTGAGGGCGTGTCTGTGACCAGCTGCACGTCCGATTTCCGCCAGCCCGCCCCGCCGCCGCGTCCCACACTGGAACACGTGATGGACGAGGACACCAGGTACGAAGCGGTGCGCAGCCGGGACGGGCGGTTCGACGGGGCGTTCTTCTTCGCCGTCGAGACGACCGGGATCTACTGCCGGCCCAGCTGCCCGGCGGTCACCCCGAAGCGGCGCAACGTGCGGTTCTTCCCGACGGCCGCCGCCGCGCAGGGCTCCGGCTTCCGGGCCTGCCGGCGGTGCCGGCCGGACGCCGTGCCCGGGTCCGCCGAGTGGAACGTCCGCGCGGACGCGGTCGGCCGGGCCATGCGCCTGATCGCCGACGGGGTCGTCGACCGCGAGGGCGTCGCGGGCCTCGCCACCCGGCTCGGCTACAGCGCCCGGCAGGTGCAGCGGCAGCTCACCACCGAACTCGGCGCCGGACCCGTGGCGCTCGCCCGCGCCCAGCGCGCGCACACCGCCCGGGTCCTGCTGCAGACCACCGACCTGCCGATCACCGAGATCGCGTTCGCGTCCGGGTTCGCCAGCGTGCGGCAGTTCAACGACACCGTCCGCGAGGTGTACGCCTCCACGCCCACCGAGGTACGGGCCGCCGCACCCCGGGGCAGGGGCGCCCGCCGGGCCACCCCGAGCGCGGGCATCCCCCTCCGGCTCGCCTACCGCGGCCCCTACCAGGCCGCCGCCGTCTTCGACCAGCTGGCCCGGGAGGCCGTACCCGGCGTCGAGGAGGTGAGCGGCACTCCCGGCGGCCGTACCTACCGGCGCACCCTGCGGCTGCCGTACGGCACCGCGCTCGTCGCCGTCGAGGAGCGCACCCGGGGGCCGAAGGCGGGCGGCGGCACGCATCCGGGCGGCTGGCTCGACGCGCGCCTGCACCTGACCGACCCACGGGACCTGACCACCGCCGTGCAGCGGCTCCGGCGGCTGTTCGACCTCGACGCCGACCCGTACGCGGTGGACGAACGGCTCGGCGCCGACCCGCGGCTCGCCCCGCTGGTCGCCGCCCGGCCCGGATTGCGCTCACCCGGCTCCGTCGACCCGCTGGAGCCCGCCGTACGGGCGCTGGTGGGGGTGGCCGGAGCGGAGGACCTGGTCCGCCGGTACGGCAAGGCGATCGACGCCCCCTGCGGCAGCCTGACCCACCTCTTCCCGGAGCCCGCCGCCCTAGCCGAGGCCGACCTCGGCGGACCGCTGGGCGCGCTGGCCGCCGCCCTCGCCGACGGCACCCTGCGCCTGGACCCCGGCGCCGACCGCGACGACGCCCAGCAGGCCCTGCTCGCCCTGCCCGGCCTGGCCCCGTCCGTCGTCGCCACCCTGCGCGCCCGCGCCCTCGGCGACCCCGACGTGGCCCCGCCCGGGGCGGACGTACCCGACACCTGGCGGCCCTGGCGTTCCTACGCCGCCCACCATCTGCGCATCACGGGAGAGTTGAGCCACTGATGGAAGCGACCTACTGGACCGACCTCGACACCCCGCTCGGCCGGCTCCTGCTCACCGCCGACCCGGACGGCGCACTCACCTCCCTGTCCATGCCGGGCCAGAAGGGCGGACGTACCGTCCAGGACGGCTGGCGACACGACCCCGGTCCCTTCCGCGCGGCCCAGGAACAGCTCACCGCCTACCTCGCGGGCGAACTCAAGGAGTTCCACCTGCCGTTGCGCACCCACGGCACCGAGTTCCGCGAGCGGGTGTGGGCCGCGCTCGACGCCGTGCCGTACGGCGGCACCACCAGCTACGGCGAGATCGCCGCCCGCATCGGCGCCCCGCGCGCCGCCGTCCGCGCCGTCGGCGGAGCCATCGGCGCCAACCCCCTGCTCATCGTGCGCCCTTGCCACCGGGTCATCGGCGCGGACGGCTCGATGACGGGGTACGCGGGCGGACTTGAGCGCAAGGTGTGGCTGCTGACGCTGGAGGGGGCACTGCCGGCCTGACACCCCCTAGGCCGACCGGGTGGACCGGTGCGGATCTTCCGGTGCCGTGTGGCGGGTGTGTGGGACGGTCGCCTGCGACGGGCACGGGAAGGGCGGGCGCAGGCATGGGCAAGGTCGGACGGGTCGTCGTAGCGCTTCTGCTCGCGGTGCTGCCGGGTCCGACGGCGACGGCCGCCGCCCGGCCCGCGACGCCGGTGTGGACCGGCAGTTGGGAGACGGCCCCCTCCGGCACCGCCCCCGCGCTGCCCGGTGCCGCCGTCCGCAACGTCGTCCACCTCAGCGTCGGCGGCACGGCCGTGCGGGTCCGGCTCAGCAACCGGCTCGGCACCGCGCCCCTGCGGCTCGGCGCGGTCACGGTCGCGCTGCGCCGGGGCGCCGGGCCGGACGCGGTGCTCGGCACGCTGCGCACCGCCACCTTCGGCGGCGCCCCGACGGCCGTCGTCCCGGCGGGACGGGATGTGGTCACCGACCCGGTCCGGCTGCCCGTACCGGTCGCCGCCGACCTGCTGGTCACCGTCCTCACCCCGGTCGACTCCGGTCCGGCCACCTATCACCGCACCGCCCTGCAGACCAGCTACCTCGCCCGCGCCGGCGCCGGTCACACGGCCGACGTGGACGGCTCCGCCTACACCACGGCCATCAGTTACTGGTACTACGTCACCGGCGTCGACGTCCTCGGCACCGGCGCGGGCAGCGTCGTCGCCTTCGGTGACTCCCTGACCGACGGCAACGGCTCCACCGCCGACACCAACCACCGCTGGCCCGACCGGCTCGCCCACCGCCTGAGCGGCCACCGGCTCGGCGTCCTCAACGCCGGCGTCGCCGGAAACCGCCTGCTGCGCGACGGCGTCGGACCGAGCGCCCTGGCCCGCCTGGACGCCGACGCCCTGGACCGGGCCGGGGTGCGGGCCCTGATCGTGTTCGAAGGCATCAACGACATCAAGGGCAGCCCCGAGGCGAACGACCCCGCCGCCTTCGCCGCCGCCTACCGCACCCTCGTCGCCCGCGCCCACGCCCGTGGCATCCGGGTCGTCGGCGTCACCCTCACCCCCTACGGGGGCTACCCCGCCTACACCCCGGCCCGCGAGACGGTACGGCAGCGGGTCAACGCGTTCATCCGCACCGGCGGTGCCTTCGACGCGGTCGCCGACGCCGACGCCGCCGTACGCGACCCGGCCGCGCCCCAGCGCATCCTGCCCGGCTACGACCCCGGCGACCACCTGCACTTCAACGACGCGGGCATGAACAGGGTGGCCAAGATCGTGGCCCGTGCCCTGGGGCCCGGCTGACCGGTCAGCCCCACAGCACCGCCCCAAGCCACGCCCCCGCGATCAGCAGGCACGCGAACAGTTCGGCCAGGACGCTGGAGCCGCCCGACCGCATCGTCGTGCGCAGCGCGGCCATCGCCTCGCCGTGCCGGCCCAGCCGCAGGCGCTCATGCAGGTAGATCCCGGCCATGAAGCCCGGCAGCGCGCCCACCACCGGGATCAGCAGGAAGCCCAGGAACGCGCCGACCCCGGCGTACACCGCCATGCGAGGGGTGGCGCCGCTCGCCCGCAGCCGGCGCGGCGGCAGCGCCCAGCGCACCACCAGCGACAGCAGCAGCACCCCGGTGGCCCCCACCAGCACGCCCCAGGCCACCGGCTGCGGATCCTGCAGCGCCCACCACAGCACCGCGGCCCACACCAGCCACGACCCCGGCACCCCGGGCACCAGCACTCCGCACAGGCCGAGCACCAGCACCACGCCGACCAGCAGGAGTTCCCACGCTCCCATCTGCCCAGAGTGCCGGAGGACGGAAGAACCCGCAGGTCACCCGGAGCCTTCGCGGGACACCCAGCCCCGCTCGTAGGCCTGCCAGCCCAACTGCAGCCGGGTCGTCACCCCGGTCAGCTCCATCAGCCGCTTCACCCGGCGCTGTACGGTCCGCAGGCCCAGGTCGAGCTGCTTGGCCACGCTCGCGTCGGTCAGCCCCGCCAGCAGCAGCGACAGCACCTCCAGGTCGGTGGTGTCCGGCCCGTCCGGCTGCTGCTCGATCACCCCGGACGCGCCCAGCCGCAGCGGCAGCGCCTCGCGCCACACCGACTCGAACAGCCCGGCCAGCAGCTCCAGCAGACCGCTCGCGTGCACCACCAGCGCGGCCGGCTCGGCCGTCCGTGAGGACAGCGGCACCATCGCGAGGGAACGGTCGGCGATCACCAGCTTGGTCGGCACCCGGTCCACCACCCGTACCCGCTCGTCCCGGCCGAGCGCTGCCGTCAGCTCGGTGAGCCCGTTCGGCAGGTCCAGCACCGCGCGCTCCACCACCACCCGGTAGCGGACCCCGCGCCCGGCAGCCTGCTCCTCCGCGTCGTTCTCCGTCCCGGAGACCACCACCGGGTTGCCGGTGACCAGCGCGCACACCTCCTCGGCGGCGCCCAGCTGGAGCTGCAGGAAGCGCTGGGCGACCGCCGAGGCGCCGGTCACCACCTCCACCAGGTCGTGCACCTCCGGCTCGGCCGCCGCCGCCCGGTACTCCTCGGCCAGCAGCGCCGCCGCCAGCTCCGCCTTCTCCAGCTCGTGCCGCTGCTGGGTGAGCAGCGCCCCCAGTGCCACCCCGGGCGGGGCCGCCACCCAGCGGCCCGGCCGCGCCGGGGACTGGGCCGCCAGGCCCTGCCGCTCCAGCCGGCGCAGCGCACGCTCGGTGTCCGGCTCGGCCAGCGACAGGCGCCGCGCCAGATCGGCCACCTCGGCGGCGCCCACGGACACCAGTGCCCGGTACGCCGACTCGTGCGTCTCGTCCAGGCCTATCGCTGCCAGCATCGGCCCACGTCCCTCCCCTGAGAACCAGCCGTCCACGCCGTACGGCCTGGCGGAAACCGGCCACGGCACAAACCCGCCGCCGCCCATCATCGCCGTACCGCGGGTGACTCTGCCAAGGTGGGGGCATCGAAGGACGTTGGCCGTGCGCCCAATTCACAGCCGCGTCCCAGGAAACCAAGCCACAATCACGCCATTCGACCGGCGCCCTCGGCGACCCGGTCGCGTGAGACGGTGACCCGGGCCCGCACGTGCGCGAGCGCACGAGGGGATGCGGGGCCGGGTCACTCACGATGTCGCCGGGCGGCCCTCCCGTGGGGGGTGGGGTCGCCCGGCGGCCATCAACCGCCGTTCCTCGTACGACTGTTCGCTCCGTCCCTCGATGCGCCGTTCGAGTCGGCCACGTGCGCCGGATTTTCCTGATGCCCCGTTTTCATCCGGCCCGTGCGGTGGACAATTAGGGGCATGAGCCAGCAGGGGGGTAGGCCCGCCCGTCACGAGGACGACTGGTGGGGGCAGCTGTACGACGACTCCACCGAGGACACGGGCCCCACGGCCGCACCCGACTCCCTGGACGACCGCTTCGCCTCGGCGAAGAACACGGTTGCGGGGCAGGGCGGGACGGCGGGGCACACCGGGGGCACGGCGCCGGGCACACCGCGCCAGGAGCCACCTCGGGAGCCCGCGGTACCACCACAGCGCGCCGCGCCACCGCCGCCCAGTCCGAGCGCGTCGACTCCGCCCAGCCGGCGCGCCCCCTGGGAACCCCCACCTGCCGACGCCGAGGTGCCCGGGGCTTGGCCGCCTGTGTCGCGCAGGGCCGACGGGCGGGCGGAGGAGGCGTCTGCATCGGCCGCGAGCGCCGAATCCGAGGCGGCTGGGGCCTGGCCGCCTGTGCCGGGCCGAGCGGACGGGCGGGCGGAGGAGGAGGCGCCCGCACCGGCCCGGAGCGCGGAAGCCGAGGTGCCCCGGGCCTGGCCGCCCGTGTCGGGCAGCGCAGAAGGGCAGGTGGAGAAGGCACCCGCGCCCGCATCCGCGCCCGCCGACCGGTCCGCCGTACCGCCCGAGGCTGACCCGACCCCCGAGGCATCCGAGCGTCCCGAGGTCTCCCGGCCCCGGGTCGCCGGCTTCGCGAGCGCGCCTCCCGTGGCCACTCAGCTCGATCTCCCCGCCACCTCCGCTCCACCCCCACCCCCCTCCTCCCTCGACTACCTCGGCTCCGGACCCCCCACCTACGACCCCGAGCCCACCGCGCTCCCCGTCGCCGATCCCGATGAACTCGGTGATCTGGTCGCCGACACCGTGCTGGACGGTGCCCGGTACGGGTCCTGGACGTTGCGGGCCGTGTCGCTGCGCGGGGACTCGGCCCGGTACCGGGGGGAGCCGCGCCGGGACGCGCTGCTCACCGCGCGGTTCGGGACGGGGGAGCAGGCGCTGGTGCTCGTCGCGATGGCGACCGGTGCGCGGGCCACGCCGGGTGCTCACCTGGCGGCGGCCGAGGCGTGCTGGCTGATCGGGCGGGCCGTGGGCCGTAGCCATCAGCGGCTGGTGGCGGACATCCGGGCCGCCCGGCGCGGCGACCTGAAGTCGGGGCTGCACCGGCTGACCGACCGCAGTCTCGGCAAGCTGCGCGCCAGCGCCGTCGAGCAGGACCTGGACCCCGAGGACTACTCGGCGAGCCTGCGCTGTCTGCTGCTGCCCGCCGACCCCGACTGCCGTACCCGGGTCTTCTTCGGTGTCGGGGAAGGGGGCCTGTTCCGGCTGCGGGACGGCGAGTGGCAGGACATCGAGCCGCGGGTGTCACCCGCCGACACCACCGGCGAACCCGTCCTGGGCTTCGGCTCCCCGCCGGCCGAGACCCCCGAGGGCGACCGCCTCACCATGGACCTCGGCATCCCGACCCCGCCGAGCCCCTACGAACCGGCCCCCGAGCCGCCCCGCGAACCCTTCCGGTTCCGTGCCTCGGTAGCCCGCCCGGGTGATGTGCTGGTGATGGGCACCGGCGGCCTCGCCGACCCGCTGCGCGGCGAGCCCGCCCTCTGCGCCTACCTGGCCCGCCGCTGGTCCGGCCGCACCCCGCCCGGCCTCGCCGCGTTCCTCGCGGACACCCAGGTGCGGGTGAAGGGCTACTCGGACGACCGTACGGCGGCGGCCGTTTGGGAGGCGTAACCGCGGCCCTTGTGGATTGATGGAACGGGAGGGGCGGATCCCGGGACATCGAAGGGGCTGACGCGAGCCATGGCCAAGCAGAACGTCGCCGAGCAGTTCGTCGACATCCTCGTCCGCGCCGGCGTACGCCGCCTCTACGGCGTCGTCGGCGACAGCCTCAACCCGGTCGTCGACGCCGTCCGCCGCAACTCCGCCATCGACTGGATCCACGTACGCCACGAGGAGACCGCCGCCTTCGCGGCCGGCGCCGAGGCCCAGATCACCGGCAAGCTGGCCGCCTGCGCGGGCTCCTGCGGCCCGGGCAACCTGCACCTCATCAACGGTCTGTACGACGCCCACCGCTCCATGGCCCCCGTGCTCGCCCTCGCCTCGCACATCCCCTCCAGCGAGATCGGCCTCGGCTACTTCCAGGAGACCCACCCGGACCGGCTCTTCCAGGAGTGCAGCCACTACAGCGAGCTGATCTCCAGCCCGCAGCAGATGCCCCGGCTGCTGCAGACCGCCATCCAGCACGCGGTGGGACAGAGCGGCGTGAGCGTGGTCTCCCTGCCCGGCGACATCGCCGACCAACCCGCCCCGGACAAGTCCCCCGAGAGCGCCCTCGTCACGTCCCGGCCCACCGTCCGGCCCGGCGACGCCGAGATCGACAGACTCGTGGAGATGATCGACGCGGCCGGCAAGGTCACCCTCTTCTGCGGCAGCGGCACGGCCGGCGCGCACACCGAGGTCATGCGGTTCGCGGAGCGCGTCAAGTCGCCCGTGGGGCACGCCCTGCGCGGCAAGGAGTGGATCCAGTACGACAACCCGTACGACGTCGGCATGAGCGGTCTGCTCGGCTACGGCGCCGCCTACGAGGCGACCCACGAGTGCGACCTGCTGATCCTGCTCGGCACCGACTTCCCGTACAACGCCTTCCTGCCGGACGACGTGCGGATCGCACAGGTCGACGTGCGGCCCGAGGTCCTCGGCCGCCGCTCCCGGCTCGACCTCGCCGTGTGGGGCGATGTCCGCGAGACCCTGCGCTGTCTGATCCCGCGGGTGCGGGAGAAGACCGACCGGCGCTTCCTCGACAAGATGCTGAAGAAGCACGCCGACGCGCTGGAGGGTGTCGTCAAGGCGTACACCCGGAAGGTCGAGAAGCACGTCCCGATCCATCCGGAGTACGTGGCCTCCGTGCTCGACGAACTCGCCGACGACGACGCCGTGTTCACGGTCGACACCGGTATGTGCAATGTCTGGGCGGCTCGTTACATCTCTCCCAACGGCCGCCGCCGGGTCATCGGTTCCTTCTCGCACGGCTCCATGGCGAACGCGCTGCCGATGGCGATCGGGGCGCAGTTCACCGACCGCCGGCGCCAGGTCGTGTCGATGTCCGGGGACGGCGGGTTCACCATGCTGATGGGCGACTTCCTGACCCTGGTGCAGTACGACCTGCCGGTGAAGGTCGTCCTGTTCAACAACTCCTCCCTGAGCATGGTCGAGTTGGAGATGCTGGTCGCGGGACTGCCCTCGTACGGCACCACGAACACCAACCCCGACTTCGCCGCCGTGGCCCGCGCCTGCGGTGCCTTCGGCATCCGGGTCGAGAAGCCCAAGCAGCTCGCCGGCGCCCTCAAGGACGCCTTCCGGCACAAGGGCCCGGCCCTGGTGGACATCGTCACCGACCCCAACGCCCTGTCCATCCCGCCGAAGATCAGCGCCGAGATGGTCACCGGATTCGCGCTCTCCGCCTCGAAGATGGTGCTCGACGGCGGCGTCGGCCGCATGCTCCAGATGGCCCGCTCCAACCTGCGCAACGTCCCGAGGCCCTGAAAGCCCGACCGGAGCGATGGTTTCCGGCCAGTTTCGGGCCGGGTGGCAGCCCGTCGGTCTCCGGTGCCGGACGGTCGCGCGCTGTCGCGATGGGGCGCCCGTGACGTCGTACGGCGGGCTTGGCGGGCCCGGCACGGGTGCGGGGGTGCCGCGGGGCCGGGCGGGGGGCCGTACGGGTGTGGCCGAACAGACGGCCGTCGGCGGATCGCCATGCGTGCCCACAGGACCGTTGGGCATGGATCCCCGTGTACGTGTTCGATCAGGAGGGGCAGGTACGGCGACGTGCGGGCGGGGGCCATGAAGAGGCAAGCGCGAGGGGGCGGTCCCGTGGCCATAGGGGCCTCCTCGGCGAAGGCGGGGGAAGAGACCGACACCATCACGGATCGGGCGCACGGGCCTCAGGTCAGGCGCAGACTGGGGCGGGCGGACCTCAGGGCGGTGCCCGAGGCCCGCCGGGAGGTGCGCGAACTGCTGCGGCACTGGGGCAGGCCCGGCCGCTCGGAGATAGCGGAGCTGCTCACCAGCGAACTCGTCACCAACGCGCTCGTGCACACCGACGACGACGCCGTCCTGACCGCCGTCGTCTCACCGCGCGGACTGCGCGTGGAGGTACGGGACTTCGTGGCCCGCAGGCCGCACCTGCGCGCGCCGGACACCGGCGACGGCACCCACGGCAGGGGGCTGGTCCTGGTGCAGTCCCTCGCGGACGCCTGGGGCGTACGGTCGCACGGCGTGGGCAAGTCGGTGTGGTTCGAACTCGGCGCCGAGGCCGCGTGAGCGAGACCGCGTGAGAGAGACGGGAACGGGACGGGGGCGTGACCCGTGCGGTCACGCCCCCGTCCCGTGATGAGCCGAAGTCCTAGCCGAACTGCTGCTCAAGGTCCTTCAGCTTGCGCTCGAGCGAGTCCAGGCGGGGCAGAGCCATTGTGTCGTCCTCCGCCGTGAGGTCGACCGTGAGCGGCTCACCGGCCTTGCGGACCGGCTGAAGGGACGGCCGAGAGCGTACGGGCAGTTGCTCCGGCGACGATATGGCAGGCTCCGCGGTCGCCGGCGCGGGGTCGCGCTCCAGCGCCTGGATCTCGACCTGGCGGCCGCCGGTGCGGCCGACGAAGCCGCGGTGGCCCCGGCTGATCGCCTTCAGCTGGGCGCGCTCCACGCGCTGCTGGTCGCGCCGGCGCTGCCGCGCCTGCTCCTTCTGCTTGGTGTCCTCGCGGACCTCCTCGACGGCCTCGTCCAGGCTCCGCACACCCTCCAGGAGCATCAGCGACCAGGCCTTGTAGGTCTCGCGGGGGGCCCGCAGCCAGCGGACGATGCGGATCTGCGGCAGCGGACGCGGCACCAGACCCTGCTCGCGCAGCGCGGCCCGGCGGGTCTGCTTCAGCGCGCGGTCGAACAGGACGGCCGCGGACAGCGACATGCCGGAGAAGAACTGCGGCGCGCCGTCGTGCCCCGCGCCCCTCGGCGCGTGCACCCAGTTGAACCAGGCCGCGGCCGCGGCGAACAACCACACCAGTATCCGGGAGCCGAGCGCCGCGTCACCGTGGCTGGCCTCGCGCACCGCGAGGACGGAGCAGAACATCGCCGCGCCGTCCAGGCCGAACGGCACCAGGTACTGCCAGCCGCCGGTCAGCCCGAGGTTCTGCTCGCCGAAGCCGACCAGGCCGTGGAAAGAGAGTGCGGCCGCGACCGCCGCACAGCAGAACAGAAGAACATAGGAGGCCGTGCCGTAGATGGCCTCCTTGCGCCTGCGGCGCTCCTCGCTGCGCTCCCACGAGTCGTCGGCGCTCGCGTTCTCCCCGGAGGAGCGCTTGCCGCGCGCGAGCACCGCCACCGCCGCCAGCATGCCCAGGAGCAGTACGGCGCCGGGAAGCAGCCAGTTCAGCGATATGTCGGTCAGTCTCATCAGGGGTCCCTTGCATTGGGATAGGGCGTAACGCCCGCCATAGTGGCCCACACCCGACGGCCCTCAGGGGGTTTCGGGGCAAGAGGCCGCCAAGGAAGTGCAAGGGGATGCCCAGGGCGGCGTTCTGCTCGAACTGCCGCTTGAGGGGCGGGAGTTGAGTTCGAATAAGACTACCCGTACGGATGGTTCCTCGGAAAGTTCCCGGGACACGTGAGGAAGTTGTGAATTACCTGTCCGGAGGTGGGCGGTCCGATTCCGATGATCTTAGTGGACCCGAGGGGTTGCTCCGGACCAGGCTAGATAGGCAAGGCTAGCCTTATCTAGCCCTCCGGGGAGTTTGAAGTGTCGCCTTGTGCGCCTAAGGTGCTTGACGGACAAGTAACAACCCGCCGTTAATGACCCAAGTGCCGAGCAGCCGGAGGAGGACCCCGTGAAGCAGGGCTTGCAGGGCTACCCCCGGGTGCCCGCGCAGCAGCGCGCGGTGGACGTCGACGCGGCCCGGGAACGGGACGTCGCCCTGCCGGGCGCGCGCGGTGAGCACACGCACTGTGAGCGGCCGATTCCCGAGCCCCGGGCCGTCGTGCAGCGCTCCTCGGTGCGTGGGCAGATCCTGGACGCGCTGCGTACGGCGCTGGTGGCGGGTGAGCTGAAGCCCGGCGAGGTGTACTCGGCGCCGGTCCTCGGCGAACGCTTCGGGGTGTCGGCGACACCGGTGCGGGAGGCCATGCAGCAGCTCGCACTGGAGGGTGCCGTCGAGGTCGTGCCCAATCGTGGCTTCCGGGTCGTCGAACGGGGTGCGCGCGAGCTGGCCGAGCTGGCCGAGGTCCGGGCGCTGATCGAGGTGCCCGTGATGCTGCGGCTGGCCCGCGCCGTCCCGGCCGAGCGGTGGGCCGAACTCCGGCCGCTCGCGGAGGCGACGGTACGCGCGGCGTCCTCCGGCTGCGTGGCGACGTACGCGGAGTCCGACCGGGCTTTTCACCGGGCGGTGCTGTCCCTGTCGGGCAACGAGCAGCTGGTCCGGCTCGCGGATGATCTCCACCGGCGGTCGCAGTGGCCGCTGGTCGGGGGACCGGTACGGCACGGCCGGGCGGAGCTGGTGGCGGACGCGGCGGAACACACGGCGCTGCTGGACGCGTTGATCTCGCGGGATCTTGAGGTCGTACGGGCGCTGGTCGGGGAGCACTTCGCCGGCGCGAGCTGAACAGTCGCCTCGTGCCGCAGCTGGCCCGGGGGTGGGTTTCGCTCGCCCGCGCTGGCGGGGTGCCGCTGCGCCCACCCGTGCCGCCTGGGGGTCCCCCCAGGCCCTTAAGGCACTGGGGGAGGCACGACTGCCCGCAGCTAGGGCGGCTTCACGGCCGACGGGACCGCACCCCCCTACGCCGTAGCCGCCCCCGGAGCCGGCGGAGCCAACTGGCGGGCCAGCCAGGTGGGGACGCCCCCGAGCAACCGGAACAGTCGCCGAGCCTCCTCCCGTAGCCGTGAAGCCTCCGGCTCGGACTCCGCGTCGGCCAAGGAGGCCAGCGCGGGCGCTGTACCCACCAAGTAGCCCAACTCCTCGCGGATGCGGAGGGATTCGGCGAAGCCGTGCCGGGCCTCCGCCAACTCGCCGTCCCGTAGGGCGAGTCCGGCCAGGTGCCGCCAGGTGAAGGACAGGAGCAGCGGGTCGGCGTGCGCCGTCGCGCCCGCGTGGGCCCGGCGGTACGCGGCGCGAGCCGCCTGCGGGGAGCGGGCGAGGTTCTCGGCCAGCAGGCCCCGGCGGAAGTCCAGCAGGGCCCGACCCGCGGCCCCCGGGGGGATCAGCGCGGCCGCCCGCCCCAGCGCGGCCCGCGCCTCGTCGGCCCGGTCCCGCACCCCGTGCAGCGTGGCCGCGTAGGCGAGCTGGCCGCGTTCGCAGGCGGCCGCCCCCCGCTCCTCGTCGGTGTGCGCCAGCGCCTCGGCCGTGCGCAGGGCGTCCTCCGCCTCCTCCCAGCCCCGCTCGGTGTACAGACACCGCTCGACCTGCAGCGCGGCCCGCTGCAGGGTCGTGGCCGGGGTGTCCGCCGGGAGCAGCGCCGCCGCGTCGGCCCAGCAGGCCCGCGAGCGCAACCGCCATACCGCGGTCTGGAGAGGATCGTCACCGGCGGTCGTTCCGTTACCAGACATGGCGGAATGCGCCACGTTGCCCTCCCCGAGCACGCCGTCGAGCTGTTGAGTGGTGGCGGCATTCCAGCACCAATGACGGCGCCGGGCCAAGAGGGTGGGTGAAAGATTTCACAAAGTGGCGGGGCATTGGCGTGAGTTGGTTTGATCATCCCACGCCCGCCTGAGCTCAGCTCATCCGCAGCGCCAGGAAGAAGTCCAGCTTGTCCTCCAGGCGCGACAGGTCCCGTCCCGTCAACTGCTCGATGCGGCCCACCCGGTAGCGCAGCGTGTTGACGTGCAGGTGGAGGCGGGTGGCGCAGCGGGTCCAGGAGCCGTCGCACTCCAGGAACGCCTCCAGGGTCGGGATCAGTTCGGCGCGGTGGCGTTGGTCGTAGTCCTTCAGCGGGTCGAGCAGGCGGGCCGTGAAGGCGCGGCGGACGTCGTCCGGGACGAAGGGGAGCAGCAGGACGTGGGAGGCCAGTTCCTGGTGGCCGGCCGCGCAGACCCGGCCGGGGCGGGCCGCGGCGACCCGGCGGGCGTGCCGGGCCTCCTCCAGGGCGCCCCGCAGCCCCTCCGCCGAGTGCACGGCGGCGCTGACGCCGAGGGTGAGGCGCCCGTCGTCGTTCAGGCCCGCCGACAGCGGCTCGCGGACCGTCTGGAGCAGCGCGTCGGCGAGCAGGCCGGACTCCGAGCCGTCGTGCTCGGTGGAGACCGCCGGGAGGGGGACCAGCGCGATGGCCTCGTCGCCCGTGTGCGCGACGGCGATGCGGTCCGAGGGCTCCGGGCCCGTGGCCAGCGGGTCGACCAGGACCTCCTCCAGCAGCGACTGGGCGACCGGGCCGCCCTCGACCGCGCCGCCCTCCCACTCCACGCGGGCCACCACGACCTGCCAGTGCGGGGCCGCCCCGAGGCCGGGCAGCAGCACCGGCGCGGCGACCCTCAGGCGCGCGGCGATCTCGGCGGGCGCCGCGCCCGTCTGCACCAGCTCCAGCACCTCCTGTGCGAGCCGGCGCCGTACCGTGCGCGCCGCGTCCCGGCGGTCCCGTTCGACGGCGATCAGCTGGGTGACGCCCTGGAGCAGGTCGAGGCGCTCTTCGGGCCAGTCGCCCGCGTCCGCCTCGACGGCCAGCAGCCAGTCCGACAGGACCGTCTCGCGGACGTCGCGGGCGGCCTGCGGGGAGCGCCCGGAGGAGCGGATCGGGAAGAGCGAGTACCGGGAGCCGCCCAGCACCATCCGGTGCGGTCCGCGGCGGCCGGTGCGGGCGGCCGCCAGGTGCTCGGCGGCGAGCTTGGCGCAGGTCTCCGGCGGCAGCTCCGGGCCCGTCACCTTCGAGCCCGCGATCAGCCGGCCGGCCGGGGAGAGCACCCAGGCGCGCAGGTCCAGATCGGAGCCGAGCAGGTCGAGGACCACGTCCGGGCCGCCGCCGGCCGGGCCCGAGGTCATCATCCGGCGGTGCCGGTCGACCACGGCGGCCAGGTCCCCGGCCCGCTCGCCGGAGACCTGCCGTACGACGTGCTCGGTGATCGTCGCGAACGCCACCGACTCGTGCACCGCGAACAGCGGCAGCCGGTGCCGGGCGCAGGCCAGCACCAGGTCCTCGGGCACATCGCCCAGCTCGGCCTCACCGGCCGCGAGGGCCGCCACCCCGGCCTGCGCCAGGATGCGCACGAAAGGTTCGGAGTCGTCGGCGTCCCGACGCCAGGCCAGGCCCGTCAGCACCAGCTCGCCGCCGGAGAGGTAGCGGCTCGGGTCGCGCAGGTCGGTGGTCATGACCCCGCGGACCGAGCGGTCCAGCTCGTCCTCGCCGCCGAGCAGCCGCAGGCCCAGCGCATCGGTGTCCAGCAGTGCGCGCAGCCGCATCTCGTCGCCGCCGTTCTTTGTCTCGAAACCTACGATGAATCTTGATGGGTGACGGGGGAGTGACCCGACGCGGGGTGCGCAGGCCGTTCTCCGGGGTCGTCGGGCTGTTTCCAGCGTTTCCCGAGGAAAACGGAGGGGTTGCCGATGACCTCCGTTCATACGAATCTACAAGACGATCGCCGTGGCCAGCCAACTCCTTCATGGTTTCGGTGACTGACCGCGTCGGAGTACGGGGCGGTGTACTGAGTCCACGCCGCGTTAACAGGACATGAACAAGCCGGGCCCGCCGCTCACGGATTGGCTCAATACGTACGACCCACGAGACGAAGCAGAAGAGAGCCGGTCATGGACTTCATTCGCCCCGCCAGCTGGGAGGAGGCGCTCGCCGCGAAGGCCGAGCACCCCACCGCTGTGCCGATTGCGGGTGGCACCGATGTGATGGTCGAGATCAACTTCGACCACCGCCGGCCCGAGTACCTGCTCGACCTGAACCGCATCGGCGACCTCGCCGAGTGGGAGGTCGGCGAGGACACCGTACGGCTGGGTGCCTCCGTCTCGTACACCAAGATCATGGAGAATCTCCGTGCCGAGCTGCCCGGCCTGGCGCTCGCCTCGCACACGGTCGCCTCCCCGCAGATCCGCAACCGCGGCGGCGTCGGCGGCAACCTCGGCACGGCCTCGCCCGCCGGTGACGCCCACCCCGCCCTCCTCTCGGCCGGCGCCGAGGTCGAGGCGGAGTCGGCGGCCCGCGGCACCCGCCTGATCCCGATCGACGAGTTCTACACCGGCGTCAAGCGCAACGCGCTCCAGCCCGACGAACTGATCCGCGCCGTCCACATCAAGAAGGCGGACGGCCCGCAGCAGTACTCCAAGGTCGGCACCCGCAACGCCATGGTCATCGCGGTGTGCGCCTTCGGTCTCGCCCTGCACCCGGAGACCCGCACGGTCCGGACCGGCATCGGCTCCGCCGCCCCGACCCCCGTGCGTGCGAAGACCGCGGAGGACTTCCTGAACGCGGCCCTGGAAGAGGGCGGCTTCTGGGACAACGGAAAGATCATCACCCCGTCGGTCGCCAAGCAGTTCGCGGACCTGTGCTCCGCCGCCTGCAACCCGATCGACGACGTCCGGGGCACCGCGAGCTACCGGCGCCACGCGGTCGGCGTCATGGCCCGCCGGACGCTCACCTGGACCTGGGAGTCGTACCGCGACGCCCGCCTCGCCTCGGAGGGAGCTGCGTAATGCGCGTCAACTTCACCGTCAACGGACGTCCGCAGGAAGCAGACGACGTCTGGGAGGGCGAGTCCCTGCTGTACGTCCTGCGCGAGCGCCTGGGCCTGCCGGGCTCCAAGAACGCCTGCGAGCAGGGCGAGTGCGGCTCCTGCACCGTGCGCCTGGACGGCGTCCCGGTCTGTTCCTGCCTGGTCGCGGCCGGCCAGGTCGAGGGCCGCGAGGTCGTCACCGTCGAGGGCCTCGCGGACTACGCCAAGCAGCGCGCCGAGGGCGGCTGCGCGAGCGGCGCCTGCGGTACGACCCTGCAGGACGCCCAGCAGTGGGCCGCCAAGGGGCAGGACTCCCAGACCGGCGAGGGCACCGAACTCAGCCCCATCCAGCAGGCGTTCATCGACGCCGGCGCCGTCCAGTGCGGCTTCTGCACCCCGGGTCTGCTCGTCGCCGCCGACGAGATGCTGGAGAGCAACCCCGACCCGACCGACGCGGACATCCGCGAGGCGCTGTCGGGCAACCTGTGCCGCTGCACGGGCTACGAGAAGATCATGGACGCGGTCCGTCTGGCGGCCGCCCGCCAGTCCGAGGGGGGCTGACATGCCGACCAACGGCGCTCCTACGAAGATCACGCAGGGCTCCCGGACCAAGGGCGGCATCGGCGAGTCCACGCTCCGCCCGGACGGCACCCTCAAGGTCACCGGCGAGTTCGCGTACTCGTCCGACATGTGGCACGAGGACATGCTGTGGGGCCAGATCCTGCGCTCCACCGTCGCCCACGCCGAGATCGTCTCGATCGACACGGGCGAGGCCCTCGCCACGCCGGGCGTCTACGCGGTCCTGACCTACGACGACCTGCCCACCGAGGTGAAGAACTACGGCCTGGAGATCCAGGACACCCCGGTTCTCGCCCACGGCAAGGTACGTCACCACGGTGAGCCGGTCGCGCTCGTCGCCGCCGACCACCCGGAGACGGCCCGCCGCGCCGCCGCCAAGATCAAGGTGGAGTACAAGGAGCTGCCCGTCATCACCGACGAGGCCTCCGCCACCGCGCCGGACGCCATCCTCGTCCACGAGGGCCGCGACGACCACCACTCCGGCCACGTCCCGCACCCGAACATCGTGCACCGCCAGCCGATCATCCGCGGCAACGTGGAGGAGGCCCGCAAGCGGGCCGACGTGATCGTCGAGGGCGAGTACACCTTCGGCATGCAGGACCAGGCCTTCCTCGGCCCCGAGTCCGGCCTCGCCGTGCCGGAGGAGGACGGCGGCGTCCACCTCTACATCGCCACCCAGTGGCTGCACTCGGACCTGCGCCAGATCGCACCCGTCCTCGGCCTGCCCGAGGAGAAGGTGCGCATGACGCTGGCCGGCGTCGGCGGCGCGTTCGGCGGCCGCGAGGACCTGTCGATGCAGATCCACGCCTGCCTGCTGGCGCTGCGCACCGGCAAGCCCGTCAAGATCGTCTACAACCGGTTCGAGTCCTTCTTCGGGCACGTCCACCGGCACCCGGCGAAGCTCTACTACGAGCACGGCGCCACCAAGGACGGCAAGCTCACGCACATGAAGTGCAAGATCGTCCTGGACGGCGGCGCCTACGCCTCCGCCTCCCCGGCGGTCGTCGGCAACGCCTCCTCGCTGAGCGTCGGCCCGTACGTCATCGACGACGTCGACATCGAGGCCATCGCCCTCTACACCAACAACCCGCCCTGCGGCGCCATGCGCGGCTTCGGCGCGGTCCAGGCGTGCTTCGCCTACGAGGCGCAGATGGACAAGCTGGCGAAGAAGCTGGGCATGGACCCGGTGGAGTTCCGGCAGCTGAACGCGATGGAGCAGGGGACCCTCATGCCGACCGGGCAGCCGGTCGACTCCCCGGCCCCGGTCGCCGAACTGCTGCGCCGCATCAAGGCGATGCCGATGCCGCCCGAGCGCCAGTGGGAGTCCAGCGAGGGCGCCGACGTACGGCAGCTGCCCGGCGGCCTGTCCAACACCACGCACGGCGAAGGCGTCGTACGCGGGATCGGCTACGCGGTCGGCATCAAGAACGTCGGCTTCTCCGAGGGCTTCGACGACTACTCCACCGCCAAGGTGCGCATGGAGGTCGTCAACGGCGAGCCGGTCGCGACCGTGCACACCGCGATGGCGGAGGTCGGCCAGGGCGGTGTCACCGTCCACGCGCAGATCGCCCGCACCGAGCTGGGCGTCACCCAGGTGACGATCCACCCGGCCGACACCCGGGTGGGCAGCGCCGGTTCGACCTCGGCCTCCCGGCAGACGTACGTCACCGGCGGCGCGGTCAAGCACACCAGCGAACTCGTCCGCGAGAAGGTGCTGGAGCTGGGCCGCCGCAAGTTCGGCACCTACCACCCTGCGTGGGCCACCGCCGAACTCCTGCTGGAGGGCGGCAAGGTCGTCACCGAAGGCGGCGAGGTCCTCGGCGACCTGGTCGACGTCCTCGGCGACGAGGCCGTCGAGATCGAGGCGGAGTGGCGGCACCGGCCGACCGAGGCCTTCGACCTGCACACCGGCCAGGGCAACGGACACGTCCAGTACTCCTTCGCCGCGCACCGCGCGGTGGTCGAGGTCGACACCGAACTCGGCCTGGTCAAGGTCATCGAGCTGGCCTGCGCCCAGGACGTCGGCAAGGCCCTCAACCCGCTCTCCGCCGTCGGCCAGATCCAGGGTGGCACCATCCAGGGCCTGGGCGTGGCGGTGATGGAGGAGATCATCGTCGACCCGAAGACCGCGAAGGTCAGGAACCCCTCCTTCACGGACTACCTCATCCCCACGATTCTCGACACGCCGACCATCCCGGTCGACGTGCTCGAACTCGCCGACGACCACGCCCCGTACGGGCTGCGCGGCATCGGCGAAGCCCCGACCCTGTCGTCCACTCCGGCCGTCCTCGCGGCGATCCGGAACGCGACCGGGCTGGAGCTCAACCGCACTCCGGTACGGCCCGAGCACCTGACGGGGACCGCGTAACACCCAAGCTCTCCGGGCGGCGTGAGGGAACGTCACACACTCCGCCGCGCCGCCCGGAGGAACCTCTTTGAGTTCCGCACCGCTCGCGGTCCTTGAAGTACCAGGAAATTCGTTCGTCTCGGGCCGTCCCCCGGGTCGTCCATTCCCCAAATCCCGTGACCGTCAGGACGGTTGCACGGGTGCCCCTTTGAACCTTGGGAGATGGCCCATGACCCAGCAGTCAGTGGAGCCCAGGACCGCAGCCGACGACGCGGGCGATGGCAGCCGCGTTTCGGCCGGGCGTGCCTGGCTCGACAGGTACTTCCACATATCCAAGAGAGGGTCCACGGTCTCGCGAGAGGTCCGCGGCGGCATCACCACCTTCATGGCGATGGCCTACATCCTCCTGCTCAACCCGCTCATCCTGTCCGGCAAGGACGTGGGCGGGGACACGCTCGGCCAGAAGGCCGTCATCACCGCGACCGCGTTCGCGGCGGCCTTCACCACGCTGCTGATGGGCTTCGTCGGCAAGGTGCCGCTCGCGCTCGCCGCCGGCCTCTCCGTCTCCGGCGTCCTGTCCTCACAGGTCGCCCCCAACATGACCTGGCCGCAGGCCATGGGCATGTGCGTGATGTACGGCGTCGTCATCATGCTGCTGGTCGTCACCGGCCTGCGTGAGATGATCATGAACGCGATTCCGCTCGCGCTCAAGCACGGCATCACGATGGGCATCGGCCTCTTCATCGCCCTCATCGGCTTCTACAAGGCCGGCTTCGTGCACCAGGGCGAGCACACCCCCGTCAGCCTCGGCCCGGCGGGCGAACTGGCCGGCTGGCCGGTGCTGCTCTTCGCCGGCACGCTCCTGCTGATCTTCATGCTCCAGGCCCGGAACATCCCCGGCGCCATCCTCATCGGCATCGTCTCCGGCACGATCGTCGCCGCCGTCCTCAACGGGCTCGGCGTCATCGACCCCAAGCAGTGGGCGAACGGCGCCCCCGAACTGCGCGGCAGCGCGGTCTCGATGCCCGACTTCTCGCTCTTCGGGCACGTCGAGTTCGGCGGCTGGGGCAAGGTCGGCGCCATGACCGTCGGCATGATCGTCTTCACGCTCGTGCTCGCCGGGTTCTTCGACGCGATGGCCACCATCATCGGCGTCGGCACCGAGGCCAACCTGGCCGACGACAAGGGCCGTATGCCGGGCCTGTCCAAGGCGCTGTTCATCGACGGCGCCGGCGGTGCGATCGGCGGTGTGGCGGGCGGCTCCGGCCAGACGGTCTTCATCGAGTCGGCCACCGGCGTCGGCGAAGGCGCCCGCACGGGCCTGGCCTCCGTGGTCACCGGCCTGTTCTTCGCGGCCTGTCTCTTCTTCACCCCGCTCACCGCGATCGTCCCGCAGGAGGTCGCCTCCGCCGCCCTGGTCGTCATCGGCGCCATGATGCTGATGAACGCCCGGCACGTGGACTGGGCCGACCGCGCCACCGCGATCCCGGTCTTCCTGACCGTCGTCCTGATGCCGTTCACGTACACCATCACCACCGGTGTCGCCGCGGGCGTCATCTCCTACGTGGCCATCAAGACCGCCCAGGGCAAGGCCCGCGAGATCGGCGCCTTCATGTGGGGTCTGACCGTCATCTTCCTGATCTACTTCGCTCTGCACCCCATCGAGGGTTGGCTCGGCGTGCACTAGTCGCCCGGCCCAACGCTCCTTCCACGCAACCCCGTTAAGGAGACCGAGAGATGCTGGACATCGCCGAGGAGCTGAACCGGTGGGTCGAGCAGGGGCGTGACTTCGCCGTCGCCACCGTGGTGGCCGTCGGCGGCAGCGCCCCGCGCCGGCCCGGCGCCGCCCTCGCGGTGGACGCCGACGGCACGGCCATCGGCTCGGTCTCCGGCGGGTGCGTGGAGGGCGCCGTGTACGAGCTGTGCCAACAGGCGCTCGAAGACGGGGAAACCGTCCTCGAACGCTTCGGGTACAGCGACGAGGACGCGTTCGCCGTCGGCCTGACCTGTGGCGGCATCATCGACATCCTCGTCACACCGGTCCGGGCGGACGGTCCCGCCCGGCCGGTGCTCGCGGCCGCGCTGGCCGCCGCCGCCCGTGGGGAGGCGGCGGCGGTCGCGCGTGTCGTCTCCGGACCGGCCGAACTGCTGGGCCGCGCCCTCCTCGTGCGCACCGACGGCTCCCACGACGGCGGCTTCGGCGCCCACCCCGAACTGGACCGCACGGTCGCCGCCGAGGCCGGCGCCTTCCTGGACGCGGGCCGCACCGGCACCCTGGAGATCGGCGAACAGGGCTCCCGCTGCGGCGCCCCGCTCACGCTCCTGGTCGAGTCGTCGGTCCCCGCCCCCCGCATGATCGTCTTCGGCGCCATCGACTTCGCCTCCGCCCTGGTCCGCGTCGGCAAGTTCCTGGGCTACCACGTCACGGTGTGCGACGCCCGCCCGGTGTTCGCCACCCGCACCCGCTTCCCGGAGGCCGACGAGATCGTCGTCGAGTGGCCCCACAAGTACCTGGAGCGCACCGAGGTCGACGGCCGTACCGTCCTGTGCGTCCTCACCCACGACGCCAAGTTCGACGTACCGCTCCTCGCACTGGCCCTGCGCCTGCCGGTCGCCTACGTCGGCGCGATGGGCTCCCGCCGCACCCACCTCGACCGCAACGAGCGCCTGCGCGAAGTCGGTGTCACCGAGCTGGAGTTGGCCCGCCTGCGCTCCCCGATCGGCCTCGACCTCGGCGCCCGTACGCCCGAGGAGACGGCACTCTCCATCGCCGCGGAGATCGTCGCCAACCGGCGCGGCGGCAGCGGGACGTCCCTGACCGGCGCCCACACCCCGATCCACCACGACCCGACGGCCCTGCCGACACAGCGGATCGGGTCGGTGGCCTGACGGCTCTTTCCGAGCGGCTGCGCCCGGTTCTACGATCTTGACATGAGAGACGGGAGCACGACAGCCGAGGAGCTGCTGACCGCCCGGCTGTCGCTACGACGGCCGGGCGAAGCCGACATCGACGCGATCCTCGCCGTCCACAGCGATCCCGAGACATGCACCCACAACCCCTCCGACGCGCTCGCCCGGTTCGAGGAGGCGGAAGCGCTCTACCTGCGCTGGGACGGCCAGTGGGAGCGGCACGGATACGGGTACTGGGTCGTCCGGCGTCACGGCTCTGCCCGGCAGCTCGGGTTCTGCGGAGTCAAGTCCATGGAACTGCACGGGGAGCGGGTCCTGAACCTCTTCTACCGCTTCGCCAGCGAGGCCTGGGGCCAGGGCTTCGCCGGTGAGGCCGCCGCAGCGGTCACCACCTGGGCGTCCCGGCACGTGCCCGACCTCCCGCTGATCGCGCGTATCCGGCCGGCGAACGTCGCCTCCCAGCGCGTGGCCGTGCGCGCCGGACTCAGCCGGGCGCAGCATCTCGACACCGAGGGATACGACGGCTTCGACTGGATCTACGTCGCACAGCCGGAGCACTGGGCCGCGAAGGGCCGCTGAGAGCGGGGGAGCGGCGGGAGCGGCGCCCTCTCACGCCCGTCTGAGGAGTCTGTTCACCGCCCGTCCGAACACCGCACGTGACGCTCGCTCCAGCACGCCGTCGAAGAAGCGGGGGAGGAGCCGGACCCGCAGTTCCTCCCGCCACACCACCCGGGCGCGGCCCCCGGGCCCGGGGCGGACCTCGATCTCCGCCCAGCCCTGGACGACCCGCCCGCGCTTGTCGAGCCGGCACAGCCCGGGCTCGTCGTCCACCGGCGGATGCCAGACCGTGACTTCCATGGGATCGTTGAAGGAGAGGGGGCCGAGGCCCGAACGGGCCACGAAGCGCGTGCCCTCCCGGGTCGGCGTGGGCGTGACCACGGTGATCCGGGTCAGCGGAACCACATCACCGTGGCGGGGCCACTCCGTGAGCCGTCGCCACGCCTCGTCGAGGGGGAGAGGCACGGTGCGTTCGAAAGAGAAGAAGGGCACGGCACGATCGTAGGGAATCGTCGCCGGTCACCCGCACCTTCGCCCCCGGCTCCGCCGCTCGGCGCAGCCGGGTGTCCGTGAGGAGTCGTATCCGCGAACAGTCGGTGCGAGGGACAGAGCGACGGCCGCCACCCGCTTACGCTTCCTGCCATGGGCCGGGCAACCTGCCCGCCCGCAGGGGGAGTTGATCCACATGCCGCTGAAGACCTACGGCGTCCTCAACGCCCGCGCCGTCGACATCCGACGCGAGGGCGCGAGGGAGACTCCGCACTACCAGATCCATCTCACCGACGACCAGGGGACGCACTACCGCGCCGCGGTCAACGTGCTCTCCCAGCAGAAGCCGGCCGACCTGCTCTACCTGGTCGCCGACGACTTCAAGCACCCGGTGACCGCCCGCCTGGAAGGCCTGTCCGGCGGCTGGAACCCGCTGCCGCCCGGCCCCGGCGGCCCGAACCTGGACTTCGTGCGCGGCAACCTCTTCGACCCGGCCGGACTGCGCACGCTGCCACCGGACGTCGCGGGCCCCGACAACGATCTCGCGGACCTCCTCGACCACTACGTGCAGCGCGCGATCGACGACGCTCAGGCGCGCCTGTATCTCTTCGGCGCCCGCTTCGGGCCCGAACCGGCCGTCAAGGACAAGGTGTTCGGCTTCCTGCCCGGCAACGGCGTCCACGACATCCATATGAACCAGGGCAACAGCGGCCGCTTCAGCGGCGACGACGGTGTCTGGCAGGACGGCGGACTGCTCCTGCACTTCCCCGGCCAGTCCCGCTGGGTCGGCATCTTCCTCGCCTTCCAGAGCCAGTCCTGGCACACCGACGACACCACCGGCCACACCCTCCGCAAGGTCGACGGCAGCCGGCCCGAGCCCGGCACCCGGCCCGTGCGGATCGTGGCGGCGCTCGTCAACCCGAAGGGCCCCGCCCCCGAGGCGGAGACCGTGACCCTCCTCAACGCCTCGCCCGAACCGGTCGACCTGACCGGCTGGAGCCTCGTCGCCCGCGTGGGCCAGGGCACGCCGGTGTCCGCCACGGCCCCCCTCGCGCCGGGCGCCAGCCTCGCCGTCCCGATCACCGACGGCACCCGACTCACCGACCACGGCGGCGAGATCACCCTCCTGGACGCGGCGGGCCTGAAGGTCCACGGTGTCTCGTACACCGCCGAACAGGCCGCTCGCGAAGGCTGGTCCGTGGTGTTCTGACCGGCGATGCCCGATCCGGGGCGCTAGGGTCGGTACACCTTCCCCGGCTCGGCCTTGCCGGGCGCCAGGAGCTGAGGGACCGTCACGAAGACGTAGCCGCGCGCCTTCAGGGCGTCGATGATGCCGGGCACGGCGGGCACGGTGCCCTTGTAGATGTCGTGCAGCAGGATGATCCCGTCCCGGGAGGCCTGGGCGAGGACCCGCTTGGTGATGAGCGCGGAGTCGTTGGTCGTGTAGTCCTTCGCGGTGACGCTCCACAGCACCTCGGCGAGGCCCTCTTCCTTCGCGATCTTGTGCACGTTGGCGTCCGTGCGCCCCTGCGGCGGGCGCATCAGCGTGGGCTTGTGCCCGGTGAGCCGCTCTATCGCGTCGTCGGGCCGCTTCAGCTCCTCGCGTATCTGGGCGTCCGAGATCCGGGTGAGGATCTTGTGGTCCCAGGTGTGGCTCGCCACCTCGTGGCCCTCGGCCGCCATCCGCTTGACCAGCTCGGGGTACTTCTCGATGTGCCGTGCGCCGAGCAGGAAGAAGGTCGCCGGGACCTTCTTCTCCTTGAGGATGTCCAGCAGCCGCGCGGAGTTCTCGCTGGGCCCGGCGTCGAAGGTGAGCGCGATGCACCTGGCCTCGCGGCAGTCGACGGACCCGAAGCGGGCCGGTGCCCCGTGCGCCGCATCGGCCCGCGCCGCGCTCGGCGCGGTCGTGTCGACCTCCGCGCAGCCGGACAGCGTCAGCGCCAGGCAGGCGGCGGCCGAGGCGAGCGCGGACAGACGCAACCTTCGGCGCCCCGTGCGCATCTTCATGTGCGCGTGCTGTGGGGCGGGGTTCATCTCGGTCGAAGTCGAAAGAGGCATGCCGGGACTATATACTCTGTGTATAGCTCATGTGTTCGATTTTTCGTGAGGTGTTCCGACCGCGGGCCCGGCCGCCGTAGCACCATGGAGGTGCGGGGGAGAGAACCCCGGCGAGAGGACGGGCCCATGCACTACCGGGACCGCGCCGAGGCCGGACGGAAACTCGCCGGCCTGCTGAGCGACCTGCGCGACAAGGGCGAGCTTCCCGACCCCGTCGTCCTGGCCCTGCCCCGCGGCGGGATCGCCGTCGCCGCGCCCGTCGCCCGCGCCCTCGACGCCCCGCTCGACGTGCTCGTCGTACGCAAGATCGGCGCCCCGCACCACGCGGAGTTCGCCGTCGGCGCACTCGCGGCCGACGACCCGCCCCTCTTCGACTCGGACACCCTCGACCGCCTGGGCCTGACCGAGGAACGGCTCCGCCCGACCGTGGAGCGGGAACGGGCCGAGCTGGCCCGGCGCGAGCACCGCTACCGCGGCGACCGCCCGCCCCCGGAGCTGAAGGGCCGTACGGTGATCGTCGTCGACGACGGCCTGGCCACCGGCGCCACCGCCCGCGCCGCCCTGCGCCACGTATGGCGCCGGGGTCCGTCCCGGGTCGTGCTGGCCGTCCCGGTCGGCGCCCCGGACTCCCTCGACCAGCTCGCGAACGAGGCCGACGTCATCGTGTGCCCGCACCGCCCGGCCGGGTTCAGCGCCGTCGGCCAGTGGTACGCCGACTTCGGCCAGCTGACCGACGCGGAGGTGCTCGACGTGCTCGACGCACTGCACGCGCGCTGAACGCCGAGGAGCGAGGATGCCCGCACTGGACGCGGCGGAGGCGCGGCGCCGGTTCGGTGCCGCGCGGGTGGCCCGGCTGGCCACGGTGGACGCGGCGGGGCGCCCGCACCTGGTGCCGGTGGTCTTCGCCGGACACGCCGTCGACGGCACCGACCGGCTCGTGACCGCCGTCGACCACAAACCCAAGACCACCGCCCGCCTCAAGCGGCTGGGCAACATCGCCGCACACCCGTCGGTGTGCCTGCTCGCGGACGCCTACGACGAGAACTGGGACCAGCTGTGGTGGGTCCGCGCCGACGGTGAGGCCCGCGTCCTGCCGCCCGACGCGGCCGACCCGGCCGTACGCCACGCCCACGAGACCGCCGTACGGCTGCTGTGCGCGAAGTACCCGCAGTACCGGGACCACCCGCCGGACGGCCCGGTGATCGCCGTCACCGTGCGGAGATGGACCGGGTGGGAGGCCCGCGCGCGGTGACGCCTGACTCGGCGAGGGGTCCGGTACGGACGCCCCCATCCCGCCCGTCCGCGACAATCCCGTGCACACCAGTGGTCCCGGGAGGGCACGCGGAGTAACCTCTCGTGACATGACGCGCACGGGGGAGCGAGCCGTCAAGTCGCGCTTACGGACGCCACCTTGGGTGGCTCGCATCGAAGAACAGGACGGGCGGGTGCTCGGCGCGGGGGTGCTCCTCGCCCCTGACCGGGTGCTCACGGCGGCCCATGTCGTCCGGCCCGGCCGGCCCTACGTCGTCCATTTCGTCGGCGTGCCGGGCGTACCCGGCGTGGCCGCCACGGTCCGGGCGGACGAGCACGTGCCGCAGCGGAAGGACGCCTTCGGCGACCGCAGTGGCGACCTGGCCCTGCTGCGGCTGGCGGACCCGCTGCCCGCCGAACACACCACCCGCCTCTACCGGCTCGCCTCGCCGCACGGACCGGTGAGCATGTACGGCTTCCCGGACGGCGGCGACGACGACGGCGGCCGCTGGCACGGCGCCACCCTGGTCGCCGCCCGCGGCCGGGACCACCAGGTGCAGCTGCGCCCGCAGACCCTGGGCGAGCTGGCCGCGCCGGGCTTCAGCGGCGGGGGAGTGGTCGACCACGAGACCGACGAGGTCATCGGGATCGTCCTCCGCGTCGACGAGGGCCCGGGCTCCGTCTTCACCTACATGAGCCCCACCGAGACCATCCTGAGCCATCTGCCACAGGCCGCCGCCTGGAGCGACGGTGCCGAAGCCGTCGACCCGGCGCTGCGCCCCGGTGCCACGGGCGCCACCGCCCGGCTCGACGTCCCGTTCGCCACCGAACTCGCCTCCTGGTTCCGGGGCGAGGGCTGGCCGGTGCTCGTCACCGTCGTCCCCGCCCGCAGCCCGCGCGCCTGGACCCTCACCCGCGCCGTCACCCTGGCCGACCGGGAGCTGCGCACCCAGCAGAACACCAGCGCCTTCAGCCACGACCCGCCCGAGACCGTACCCCCGGCCGGCGGCCACGATCTCGCCCTGGACGTCAAGGGTATGACGGTCAGTCAGATCATGGACCGGATCGCCGAGCGGCTCGGCATCCGCGGCGACCCCCGGCCCGAACGGCTCGGCGCCCTGCGCGTCCCGCTCGCCGCCGTCCTGGTCGGCGTCGACCAGGCCGCCGAACCCGACGCCCTGCTCGCCCTGTTGGACCGGCTCGCCCGGCAGGGAGCCCGGCTGCTCCTGGTCCTCCGCCGCCGCGGCGGCCGCGCGGCCCAGGCCGCCGAGTCCTTCGTCCGGCGTCCGCTGCGCACCCGCTGGGCCCGGCTGCACCGCGAACTCGACCACATCGTCGACGAGTTGGGGCCCGCGCTCGACGAACGCCGGGACCGCGTGGCGGTGGACCCCGGCACCCGGCAGCTGCTGGACCAGGCCGAGGCCGGCGTGCGGCGCACCCGGATGCTGCTCGCCTGGATCGCCCACACTCCCGAGCGGGAGCGGGAACCCCGCCACGCCGACCTGCTGTTCACCTTCGAGGACGCCGCCGAGCGCCGCCGCCAGCGCCTGGAACAGGCGATCTCGGTCCTCGACGACCGGCTGCGCCGCCGCGAGGAACTCCTCGGCCGGGTCTCCGCCGAGTGGCCGCTGTGCCGGGAACGGGCCGCGGCCCAGGGCGGCGACCGGGTCATGGAGGCCCACCGGCTCTACGAACGCGCCCTGTCGCTGCTGAGGCAGAGCCCCTGCGACGTGGACGAGGCGGAGACCGCCGCCCGGCGGTTCGTCGGCTTCTGCTCTGGCACGGCAACCGGAAGGGACGGCACCCCATGACCTCGTGCATCCGGCCCGGCTGCGCGGGCCACATCATGGGCACCGGCTTCTGCGACACCTGCGGACACCGGCACCTGGAGCCACGGACCGAGCCGCAGTCCGAGCGGCAGTCCGAGCCACGGACCGAGCCCGCGCCCCCGCCGACCGGCCCCGGCGCCGAGGAGCCGCCCGGCCCGCAGCCCACCCACGCCGTCGCCGGAGTCGGCGAACTCGACCAGCACGGACTGGTCCGGCTGCCCGACGTCCCCGACCCCGAGGGCGGACTCGTCGAGGACCCCCGGCCGCCCACCGGCGGCCGCCGCTGCGGCGCGAACGGCTGCACCATGACCATCGGCATCGGCTACGGCGGCCAGCCCGCCCGTGCCACCGGCCGATGTCCCCGCTGCGGCACCCCCTACTCCTTCCTGCCCCAACTCGACAAGGGCGACCTGGTCGCCGGCCACTACCGGATCCTCGGCTGCCTCGCCCGCGGCGGCCTCGGCTGGATCCACCTCGCCGAGGACACCCGCGCCGACGGCTACCGCGTCGTCCTCAAAGGGCTGATCAACGTCCACGACGCGCTCGCCCGCCGCAACGCCGTCGAGGAGCGCCGCTCGCTCACCGATCTGCACCACCCGGACATCGTCCGCATCATCACCTACGTCGAACACCAGGCACCCGGCCGCTCGCCCACCGGCTACCTGGTGATGGACTACATCGGCGGCCGCTCCCTGCAGCAGCTCTTCGACGCCGACGACGCCGAGCGGATCTTCCAGGGCCGCCCCCGCCTCGACCACGTCCTCAGCTACGGCTGCAAGATCCTCGGCGCCCTGCAGTACATGCACGAACGCGGGCTGCTCTACTGCGACATGAAGCCCGCCAACGTCATCCACTTCGGACGGGCGATCAAGGTCATCGACCTCGGCGCGGTCCGCGCGATCGGCGACCGCGGCTCGGCCTACGTCTACACCGCGAGCTTCGCCCCGCCCAAGGAGGAGATCGACAGCCGCGGCTGGCACGTCGACAGCGACCTCTACACCGTGGGCATGACCCTGCAGGCCCTGGCCCGGGGCACCGAAGCCGCCCGCGGCCTCGCCCCCGACTCCTTCCGCCGTCTCATCGACCGCGCCACCCACGCCGAACCCCGCGCCCGGTTCCGCTCGGCCGCCGAGATGTCCCGCCAACTCTGGGAGGTCCTGCGGGAGTTCCGCTCGCTGCAGTTCGGCGAGCAACTGCCCGAGAGCTCCACCCGGTTCCGCGCCACCGAAGCCAGCCTCGACGCCGGACTCGGCGCGATCCCCGCCCTGGAGCACTGGACCGGCCGGCCCGGTGAGCACCCCGCCGATCTCGACGTCTCCCCGCCCTCGGCCGCCGAGGTCGCCGGCGCCCTGCCGGAACCGGTCCCCGACCCCGACGACGGCGCCGCCCTGCTGCTCGGCACCTTCCCGCCCGACGCCCCCGACCGGGTCGCCCGGCAGTGGCCCCGCGAATCCCGCCTCGGCACCCCTGAGACCGCGCTGTGGCTGTGCCGCGCCTACCTCAGACAGGGCGCGCAGAGCGAGGCCGAGAGCTGGCTGGCCGAGGCCGAGACCCTGCTCGGCGAGCGCGCCGCCGCATACGACTGGCGCATCGCCTGGCACCGCGGCGTGCTCCACCTGAGCGAGGCCGAGGTACGGCACGCCGGCAGCTGCTTCGAGGCCGTCTACCGGGCGCTGCCCGGCGAGTACGTGCCCAAACTGGCCCTCGGGTACTGCGCCGAACACGGCGGCGAGCAGCGTACGGCCCGGGCGATGCGGTTCTACGAGGCCGTGTGGGCCCGGGACTTCGCCCACACCGCCGCGGCGTTCGGCCTGGCCCGCGGCCACCTGGCCACGGGCGACCGGGACGCGGCCGTACGCGTCCTCGACGACGTCCCCGCCACCTCCCGGCACTACGACGCCGCCCGCGTCGCGGCCGTCCGCATCCGCGCCGGTGTCCTGCACGGCCACGCTCCGTCCGTGGCCGACCTGCGCGACGCGGACCGCCGTCTGCCCGAGCTGCACCTGGACGGCGGCGCCGCCGCCGGCGAGTCGCGGGCCCGGCTGGTCGCCGAGGTCCGGGAGAACGCCCTGCACGGCCGCCCGGAGTCCGGCTGGGGGCCGGAGTTCCCCGCCGGCGACCTGCTCGGAGCCGGTGCCGAGGACACCCTGCGCACCCTGTTGGAGCAGTCCTTCCGGCAACTGGCCGCACAGGCGCGCACCGCGGGCGAACACGGCCGGCTGCTCGACCTGGCCCATGCCGTACGGCCGATGAGCAGGTTCTGACGCGTGGACGACACGGGCGACACCGGGGAAGCGAGGGGGACGCGACCATGAGCGTGAGCGGGAGAGGCGAGCACACCGAGGACGTCACGGTGACCCTCGCGGTCGGCCAGGAGAAGGAACTGCCCGTCGTGCCGACCGCGGCCGGGCGGTCCCGCGACCGGGAGATGCACGCCATCCTGGAGATCGAGGTCCGGAACAACGGCGCCCAGGGCCTCGTCACCGGGGGCGTCCGCGGGTCCGGGCCCGCCCTCGCCGAGGTGCTGATCGTCGACACCTCCCGCTCCATGCTCCACCCGGACGCCAAACTGCGCGCCGCCAAGGACGCCACGGTCGCCGCCCTGAGGCTGCTGCCGGAGGGCACCGCGTTCGCCGTGCTCTCCGGCCGGTTCGACGCCACGGTGGTGCACCCCGGCCCCGACCACGAGGTCATGGCCGTCGCCGGGCCCGCCGAGCGGGCGGCCGCCGAACGCGCCGTACGACTCCTGGACGCGAACGGCGGCACCGCCATCGGCCACTGGCTCGACCTGGCCCGGCGGCTGCTGAGCAAGCAGTCCGCGCCCGTCAAACACGTCCTGCTGCTCACCGACGGGCGCAACGAACACGATCACCGCGCCGCCATGCGCCTGGACACCGCCCTGGAGGCCTGCGACGGCCGGTTCGTCTGCGACGCCTGGGGCATCGGCGACGACTGGGACGCCGACCTCCTGCTGGGCATCACCCGGCGGCTGCACGGCCGGGCCGGAGCGGTCCGCCGCGAGTCGGAACTCCCGGCCGCCTACGAGGAGTTGATGAACGGACTGCTCGGTACCGCCGTCCCCGAGCTGCGCATCAAGATCACCCCGACGCCCGGCACGGTGATCCGCCAGGTCAAGCAGGTCGTACCGAACGAGCAGGAACTCCTCGCCACCGGCGCCGAGTTGGGCGCCCGCGGCACCGAGTACGTCACCCGGGCCTGGGGCGAGGAGACCCGGCACTTCCAGGTCGTGCTGACCGCCGACCCGACCGGCCGCGAGATCGGCGAGGACCTCCAGCTCGCCGCCGTGGACGTGGTCGTACCCGACTTCGGGCGCACCGTGCGGCTGCCCGCTCCGCAGCCCGTCCTGGTGCGCTGGACCGACAACCCGCTCGACGCGTCTCGGCAGCATCCCGGGGTCCGCCGCCACGAGGTGTACCAGCAGGCGAGCGCCGCCGTGGCCCGGGCCTACCGGGCCTGGCTGCGCCGCGCCGAGGGCAGGGCGGAGGCGGACCGGGAACTCGCCCGGGCGCTGGCGCTGGCCGAGGACCTGGGCGACGCCCAACTGCTGGGCGCCCTGCGCCGGATCGAGGCCGAGCCGGGCACGGGCCGGGTCCGCGACGGCCTCAAGGACGTCGACTGGCAGCACCTGATCCTCTCCAGCGCCATGACCACCCCGCCGGAGCAGCCCGCCGCGGGTCCGCCCGCCGCCGGTCCACCGGCCATCGGCGTTGAGGCCCCGCCTGGCGCCGACGACCTCGTCGAGTGCCCGGACTGCGGCTGGCTCGGCCCGGCGGACTCGGTGTACTGCGGGGGCAAGTGCGGCCGCCTGCTGAGGGGGGCCTGATGAGCGTCGACGCCAGAAGCAGGCCGGGCAGAGCCGTGCGCCCCGGCACGGGCCCCCGCGACCGGACCCCGCTGCCCCGCTTCCTCGGCCGCCTCCTCGGCGCCGGGCGACGACCGCCGGAGCCGGGCAGCACGACCGCGTACGAACTCGGTCTGCGCCGGCGTCTGCTGCTGGCCCTCACGGCCCTGCTGACCCTGTCCCTGTTCCTGTCCTACGAGGGGGTGCACGCGGACGCCAACCCGCTGCGCACCTCCAGCGCTCCCGCCGTCGTCGCCATCGACACCGCGCTGTACGCGCTCGACGAGGCACAGGCGGACGCGACCGGCGGGACCCCGTCGACCAGCGAGTTCCAGAAGCAGATCTCGGTGGCCGCGCAGAGCCTCGCCCTGGCCGCCGCCGACGACGTGGGCGGCCCGGGCGGACGGCAGGCCCTGCAGACGGTCGCCGGACTGATCACCGGGTACACGGGGATGGTCCAGAAGGCCCAACTGGAGCCCCAGGGAAGCGTGTTGCAGGACGCCTACCTGAGCTACGCGACCAGCATGCTGAAGACCGCGAAGACCGGCATCGAGGACCGGCTCAGACAGCTGCAGGACGAACATCGCACCGTGGTCGGCCGGCAGACCTCCTTCGGGTGGGCGCTGTGGCTCGGCTGGAGCGTGACCGCGCTGCTCGTCCTCGCCCTGGGCGCGGCCCTGGTGGAGACCCAGTTCTTCCTGCGCCGCCGCTTCCGGCGCAGGTTCAACCGTCAACTCGTCGCCGCGTGCGGTCTGCTGGCCGCAGGGTTCGCGACCCTCGTGCTGTTCACGGTGTGGACGCGCCAGGGCATGACGGACACCCGCGGTCTGCTCGACCGGCTGGTGACCGGGCAGGCCGTCACGGACGCGGGGCAGCACACCGCCGCGTACCTGGCGCACACCGGTTTCCGCGCGGCGGCCTCGGCGTGGATCGTGATGGGAGGCATCGTGCTCATGGCGCTGACCGAGACGGGTCTGCGGCAGCACATCAACGACTACCGGTTCAGGCCCCGGTGAGCGCCCCCGCGGCCACCCCGCGTACCCGGCGCCGCCTGGCGCGCACGGTCACCGTGCTGGCGAGCTGCCTGGCCGTGCTCGCGGCGGCCGTCGTACTGGGCGCACGCGCCCTCGGGCGGGAACCGACCGTCACCCTGCTCGCCAACTGGACGGGCGCGGACGAGCAGTACTTCCGGAAGGCGGTCATCGGCCCCTTCGAGCGCAAGTACCACGTCCACGTCGACTACCAGGGCAGCTCCGCGCAGAGCCAGGTGCTCAGCGCCGACGTCGAGGCCGGCACACCGCCCGACGTGGTGGTGCTCACCGGCCCCGGCGAACTCGCCGCCTACGCGGACCAGGGGCAGCTGCGGCCGCTCGAGAAGCTCATCCCACAGGGCGACTTCAGCAAGTCCTGGGTAACCCCGAGGAAAGGGCACGTGTACTGGTTCCCGCTCAAGGCCGACCTCAAGAGCATGGTCTGGTACCCGCCGGGAGTCAGCGCGCAGCAGCGCCAGAACGCCGCGAAGCGGCCGGGCCAGTGGTGCCTCGGCATGGGCTCGGGCGCCACCAGCGGCTGGCCCGGCACCGACTGGATCGAGGACATCCTGCTGCAGCAGTACGGCCCCGGCACCTACGAGCGCTGGGCGCGGGGCCTGCTGCCCTGGCAGTCCAAGGAGGTGAAGGGGGCCTGGACCACCTGGGGGACCATGGTCGGCGCCGGAGGATCCAGGGATCTGGTCCTGCGCGCACTGCGGACCGAGTACCAAGAGGCGTCCGAGCTGGTTAGGATGCATCCGCCCCAGTGCACCCTGGAGCACCAGGCCTCCTTCATCCGCAACCTGGATCCGTGGAAGGAGGCGCGCGGCCGCTACGAGCACTCGGCCCGCCTCGTTCCCGGCGCCACCACGGACGACGCCTGGGAGGTCTCCGGCGACCTGGTCGCCCTGCTGCACGCCACCCCGCAGGCGCAGGACCTGATCCGGCACCTCGCCTCCGCCGAGACCCAGCGGGCGTGGAGCACCAAGGAAGCCGGCCTCTCCGTCAGCGCCCACGCGCAGCCGACGGCCGGTGACTCCACCCCCGACTGGCGCCGCTCCCTGGCCCGGACCCTCCTCGACCCCAAGGCGGTCCACTGCTTCGACGCCTCCGACGCCATGCCACCCCCGGTGCGCGACGCCTTCGCCCAGGCGACCATCGACTTCCTCGCCGATCCGCGCCAGCTGGACGACCTGCTGAAGAACCTGGACAGCCTGGGCAGCGCGGAGAACCTGAGCTGGGTGACATCCGTATGCGACCGCACGTAGACGAGGAGACGATCGATGGAGGACCCTCAGGGCTCGGTCGCGTCGAGCGCCGCCTCGGCGACCCGTCGTACCACGGCCCTCCGGTCGGCGCTGCGCCAGGCGAGCGCGGTCGAGCAGTGGATGTTCCCGGACAGGGGCACGATGACCACGTTGGCCCGGGCGTAGTGCTCGTCGGTGCTCTCCGAGACCAGCGCGACGCCGCGGCCGACGGAGACGAGTTCGAGGGTCTCCTCGATGGACCGCGACATGACCATGTCGCGCAGGTCGGTGATGCCCACGGCCTGCGGGGTGCGGAACTCGGCCCAGGCCCGGTCCTCGGAGAGGGGAACGACCCAGGTGCGCCCGGCCAGTTCGGACGGTTCGACGCGGTCACGGCCGGCCAGGGGATCGTCCAGGGGGAGGGCGACGGCCCGACGGTCACTGGCCACCGTCAGGCTCCGGATCGTGGGGTCGTCCAGCGGCGGCCACACGATGGCGAGGTCGGACTGACCGGACGTCAGACCGCAGCTCGGGTCGGCGTAGTCGTAGCGGCGCAGGGTGATGTCGGCATTGGTCTCGTCCCGGACGAGCTTCATCAGCCACGAGGTGCGGCGGCCGGCCGCCTCCCCCATGAAGCCGATCGTGAGACTCGGCCTGCGGTCCGCGAGCAGCGCGTCGACCTGGTCGGCCGCGTCCACGGCCGCGAGGGCGTCGGCGAGCAACTGCCGCCCGAAGTCGGTGAGATGCACGCCGTCGCGGGTGCGGCTGAAGAGCGGCCGGCCGGCCTCGGACTCCAGGCGGCGGATCGCGTCGCTCACCGCCGGCTGCCGCACCTTGAGGGAGTCGGCCGCCCGCTGGAACGAACCCGTACGGGCGACGGCGGCGAAGGCGCGCAGCATGGCAAGCGTCGTGGGCATCACCGGAGCATAACCCCCGCCCCGGCATCGCTTATGGCCATCGACTCTGCTTATGGGGGCGGACGGTGCGTGAGGGATGACCATCGAGGTCGTGCGGCGCCACGGGGCTGCAACACCCACCCCTAAAGGAAGGATTGCGCCATCGTCGCGCCCGCGCTCGGCTTGTTTTGTGTCATTTAAAGAGCATATATTCCACTGACCGAGAATGGGTTTGAGTCAGTATCCGGCCGCAGGCTGCCGAGGTTCGAAGTTTCGCCCTTGTAACCGGCCTGTCGAGCGTGTTTGACTCAAGCGAAGGCGCCACCAACGGGGGTTGTTAGTGTCAAGGATTTCTTTTCCCAGGGTTCACCTGTGGTCCCCTTGCAGACCGCCCCTGTCTGACGCATCCCGGATGCAGTCCGGTGGTATGGCCTGTCAGGCCTGAACGGGCTTCCTTTTCATGTCCAGCGCATAGACCTGCGCTGCGGCATGTCCATTTCTTTGTCTGGGGGACGTGACCTTGCCTGCTCAAAGCGCAGCAAACGCGAGTGGTGAAGAACTGGAAAGTGCAGAAGATCTGAGCCTGGACTTCAGCAGGCTCGACCGAGGAGTTCGCAAGCGCCTCAAACAGCTCTGCGAGCTGGACAACCACCACGCGCCGCTGGCCATCCTGTGCGACTACCTGCTGGTCGCCGCCTCGGTCTACCTGTGCGTCGGAGTGTCGTACTGGTTCTACCCGATCGCCGCCATTCTCATCGGGTCGACCCAGCGGGCGTTCGTCAATCTCCTGCATGAGTCTTCACACAAGGTTCTCACCAAGAATCAGCGCCTCAACGTGACACTGGGCACCGTCTTCTCGGGGTACCTGGTGCTGCATCTGTACAACCCGTACCGGAATTCCCACATAGGTTTCCATCACCGTTACCTGGGTGATCCGGAGAAGGACCCCGACTACAACTTCCACGTGGGCGTCGGAATCTACGACCACCGCATCTCCGACAAGAAGTTCTTCCTCAAGAACATCGCGCTGGCCGTGTTCGGCATGCGGACCCTCGAATACGCGGGCTACGTCATTCGGGACCGTATTTTCTTCAGCCCGAAGGACGTCGCGGTCTCCATGCCCATCCGGCTCTCCACGGAGCGCGTCCTCCTGCTGGTGCAGTGGGCCGGCATCATCGGCCTGTGCGCCTGGCAGGGCTGGCTGATCGAGCTGCTGCTGTTCTGGTTCGTCCCGCTCTTCACCACCGCTATCGCGGTCGGCTGGCTCTCGGAACTGGCCGAGCACTACCCGCTGCCGGAGAGCGAGAACAAGCAGATCCTCATGACCCGCAACCGCCACGGCTGGGCCATCGAGCGCTTCCTGCTGGGACGCCACCACGACAACTACCACCTGGTGCACCACCTCAACACCGGCGTGCCGTTCTGGAACATGAAGCGGGCCCACCAGGTCCTCCTGGAGGACACCGCCTACGCCCGCTGGGACGGCCTGTGGGCCGGCGTCCTGACCCGTTCCCGGGGCCGCGAGAACCAGGAGACCCTCATCAGCTACGCCTCGAAGTACCGCGACTGGCGGCGCAACGGAGGCGACCCCACCGAGATCGACGGCGGCACGTTCGCCGAGGCGGCCGCCCTCGCCCGGGTCGTCACCGCCGCCTGACCCAGCCCCGTCGCTTCTTCCGAGAGGACACCCCCACATGAGTCACGTCGTGGACGCCCAGGCGGCCGCCGCTCTGGACCCCGAACTGCTGCGCCTGGCCACCAACGGCCTCAAGAAGCTGGCCGCGGACACCCGTTGCCGTAGCGCCTTCGTGGACAACCCGCTGATGGCCGCGCTGCTCGCACCGGCCGCCAACCGCTACATAGTCGCCGCCGACCAGGACGGTCTCTTCGAGCGGCTGCCGGTCCTGGAGGCCAAGGGCTACCGGACCGGCGTCGAGTTCGTCGGCGAGGAGGCCCGCAACGCCGACGAGGTGCGCGATGTCGTCGACGAGTACCTCAAGCTGATCGAGCGTCACCAGAGCGCCGGCCTCGCCACCCCCACCCAGCTCGGCTTCGACCTGTCGAACGTCGGCTCCCTCATCTCGCCCCAGACCGGCGCGGACAACACGGCCGCCCTGCTCAAGGCCGCCGCCCCGCAGGGCATCGGCATCCTCATCAGCATGGAGCGCTCGTCCTTCGTGGACGACATCCTCACGGTCTTCAAGGGCCTCGCCGAGGACCACGAGAACGTCGCGCTGACCCTCCAGGCCCATCTGCACCGCACCGAGGACGACCTCGCCACCGTCCTGCCGCTCGGCCGCAAGATCCGCCTGGTGAAGGGCGTGTACAACGAGGCCCCGGACGTCGCGCTGCCCCGCGGCCCCGAGCTGAACGACCGCTACGCCCGGATCCTGGAGCGCATCCTCGACCACGGCAACCCCGTGGCCGTGGCCACCCACGACGCCACGCTTCTCGAACTGCTCGACAGCCGTGGGCTGTTGGAGCGCGTCGAGGAGCTGGAGATGCTGCACGGCTGCCGCCCGCCCCTGCTCAAGGCACACAAGGACCGCGGCATCCCGTGCCGTGTGGCCACGGTGTACGGGCAGAACTGGTGGCTGCACTTCCTGCACCGCCTCGCCGAGTACCCGCCGGTCGCCCTGACCGCTCTGGCCGACCTGTACGAACCGGAGCGGGTCCGCTTCGGCTCCGAGTACTGATCAGCGCGTACTCATCCGCGAGTACTGACCCTCGCGTACCGACCCGCGAGGTTCCCACCCGCGAGCACGACCTGCTCCAACCCGAAAGAAGGTAGTCCGTTGTCCTCCACTCCGCCTGTTGCCGCCATCGTCGACGGTTACTCCACAGGAAACTTCCTTCCTGCGGCCTTCACCCGTCTGGGTGCCCAAGTCGTCCATGTCCGCAGCACGCCGGAGTGGATGACTTCGATGCTGCTGCCCAACACGGCCGACTACATCGCCGACCTCGTCTTCGAGGACGAGGAGCAGATCGTCAAGGAGCTGCGTTCGCACGGCGTCAGCGCCGTGCTCGCCGGGCAGGAGCCCGGAGTGCCGCTCTCCGACCGGCTCAGCGAGCTGATGGGCACGGCCAGCAACGGCTCGCGCCTGTCGGCCGCCCGCCGGGACAAGTACCAGATGATCGAGGTCCTGCGGGCCGCGGGCCTGCACTGCGCGGACCAGTTCAAGAGCGACGACCCGCAGGCCCTCGTCGACTGGGCCGAGGCGCACGGCACCTACCCCGTGGTCATCAAGCCGCTCAGCTCCGCCTCCACCGACGGAGTGTTCATCTGCAACACCGCGGACGAGGTGCGCGAGGCCGCCCAGCAGGTGCTGGCCGCGCGGGACATCTTCGACCTGCCCAACCGCGAGGTGCTCATCCAGTCCTACCTGGACGGCGAGGAGTACATCGTCGACACCGTCAGCCACGACGGCCACCGCTTCGTCTGCGGTGTCTGGAAGTACGAGAAGACGCTCGTCAACGGCAAGAACATCTACGACAAGGATGTGCTGCTGCCGGCCGACGAGTTCCCCGTGCCCGAGCTGATCGCCTACGTGGACCAGGTCCTCGAGGCCATGAACATCCGCTTCGGGCCCACCCACACCGAGGTCAAGATGACCTCCAACGGCCCGGCGCTGGTGGAGATCGGCGCCCGGCTCAACGGCGACATGAACCCGGACTTCCACCAGGTCTGCCTCGGCCACAACCAGGCCGACCTGATCGCCCTGTCCTACATGCGGCCCCAGGAGTTCCTGGAGCGCTACGGCGACCGCGTCTACACCCGGCGCCAGCCGGCCGTCGTCTACAACGCGCCCAGCGCACAGGAGGGCGAGGTCAAGGCGATCGACGAGGCCGTCGTCCGGGAGATCGCCGCCCTGCCCACCGTGTTCCTGCCGAGCGTGAAGGTGCCGGTGGGCGGCCGGGTCCGCCGTACCGTCGACCTCCTCACCAGCCCCCTCCGCATCTTCATGACGGGGGTCACCCAGGAAGCCGTCCTCGACGACTACAAGCGCCTCCAGGAACTGAAGGACAAGGTGTACCTCGTCTGATGCTGCGCAGCACTCTGCACGCGGTCCGCGGGCTCGCGCCCGAACTGCGTACCCTGTTCATCACCACCCTCCTCTTCCGGTCCGGAACCATGGCGTTCCCGTTCCTGTCCGCCTATCTGGTGGCACAGAACGACTACTCCGCGGGGCAGGTGGGCTCGATCGTCGGCGCCTATGGTGTCGGCGCGCTGGCCGCCGACATCGCGGCCGGGCCGGTCCTGCGGTTCGTTTCCGCGCGGACCGTGATGATCAGCGGGTTGGTGGGCAACGCGGCGCTGGTGCTGGTCCTTCCGCTGGCGGAAAGCGCCGCGCTGCTCACGGTGGGCACCCTCGTCTGGGGCTTCTTCTACGAGGCGTTCACACCGGCCGCGTACGCGGAGACTGTGCGGTACTCGCGGGAGAGCGACCGCAAGGTCGCCTTCTCCTGCAACCGGCTCGCCATCAACGTCGGCATGGGCCTCGGACCGGCGCTGGGCGGACTCGTGTTCGCCTGGCGGCCGGCCGGCCTGTTCCTCATCAACGCCTGTGTCGTCCTCGCGACCGCCGTGTTCCTCACCCTGCGGACCTCCAAGGGGGCCGTGGCGGCGGGGGAGAAGCAGGTCCGGGGGCGCATGGTGGCGCCGACCCTCAAGGGCGAGACCCGGTTCTGGACGATCTTCCTGCTGGCTCTCCCGATCCATCTCGCGTACGCGCTGCCGCCGACCTTCCTCAGCGCCTACGTGATCCACGAGCGCGGCCTCGACAGCTTCTGGGCCGGCATCATCTTCTTCGTCAACGCCGGCGCCATCGTGCTCTTCGAGGTGCCGCTGAACACGGCGATGCGGAACGTGAGCCACTACGCCTCGCTGCTGGTCGGCTATCTGCTGGCCGGCGCGGGCTTCGCGCTGATGGGCCTGTCCGGTTCGGGCCCCGCGCTGGTGGGCGCGACGCTGCTGTGGACCGCGGCCGAGATGATCGTCTTCCCGGCGCTCCTGCACTACGTCAGCGAGGTCTCCGACCCGTCCGTCACCGGCCGCAACATGGGGCTCTACTCGGCGGGCGTCAACGTGGGCCTGATCGCCGTGCCCCAGCTGAGCCTGATGCTCACGGCAGGCGGCCACGCGGCGACCCCGTGGTACGTGGTCGGTGCCGCCGTCGGCATCGCGCTCGTCCTGATCGTCACCGTCCGGCGCAGTTCCTACCTCTGGCTGACCGAGCCCGAGCCGGAACCCGCTCCTGTCTCCTGACCCAACGGAGTTGGCGCATGCCCATCCACTTCAACAACGCGGGCGCGGGCCTCATGCCCGAGACCGTGACCCAGGCCATGACCGGCTACCTGGCCGAAGAGGCGCGGGGCGGCGCCTACGAGGCCGAGCAGCGCCACGCGGACACCCTCGAACACGGGGTGTACGAGACGCTCGCCCGCGCACTGGACGCCCCCGCCGACGACATCGCCCTCTTCGACAGCGCCACCCGCGCCTGGTCGTCGGTGGTGTCCCACCTCCCGTTCACCTCCGGCGACCGGATTTGGGTGACGCCGTACGAGTACGCCGGCAACCTCATCCTGTGGACCGAGCTGCGCCGCCGCTTCGGCCTCACCATCGAGGTCGTACCGCTGGTGGCCGACGGCGACCTGGACCTGGAGTGGATGAGCGCGCACATCGGTGACGACGTCGCCTTCGTCGCCGTGCCCCATGTGCCGTCCGGGTGCGGGATCGTCACACCGGTCGAGGAGATCGGGAAGATCCTCGCGCCCTGGCGGTGCTTCTACGGCATCGACGCCTGCCAGTCGGTGGGACAGCTGCCGGTCTCCGTCGCGTCCATCGGCTGCGACCTGCTCACCGGCGCGGGACGCAAGTTCCTGCGCGGGCCGCGCGGCACCGGATTCGCCGCGATCGGGCCCCGGTTGCGCGCCCGGGTCTCGCTGCCCTTCCACGACCTGCACATCGCCGACATGGTCGCGGACGACGACTACGAGGTGAACACCAGCAGCGCCCGCCGGTTCGAGTACGCCGAGCGCGGCAGCGCGGGCGTCATGGGCCTCGACGCGGCGGTCCGCCACCATCTCGCCCGCACCGACAGCGGCCCCGGCCCGCTGCGCGACGCCGTACGTGCGGTGATCGAGGAGCTGCCCGGGACGCGGCTGGTGGACCCCGGCTCCCGGCATGCCGCCATCGTCACGTTCACCCACGACCGGGTGTCGCCCGAGCGAATCCGGGCCGAGCTGCGAGCGCGCGGGGTCAACGTGTGGATCGCGCAGGGCAGTCACACACCCCTGTACATGCGCACCGCGGGCGTCGAATTCGCGGTGCGCGTATCCCCGCATTACTACAACTCCATGGCCGACGTGGAGACGTTCGCCGACGCGCTGCGCGACGTCCTGCGCTGACCCAGCGGTTTTCACACCCGCGTTTTCACACCCGCCTTTTTCACACCCGTCTCATCGAGTCGAAGGAGGGGCAGAGATGCCCATAGAAAGCCAGGAAGCGGAGAGGCAAGAAATACTCGCACTCGTGACCCACATCATGGAAGACACCGTCGGCCTGGAACTGGACGACGATGTCGACCTGAACACCTCGATCGGCCCGGAGGGTCTCGGACTCGAGTCGATCGGCATTCTCGAGGTGACGGTTCACCTCGAGCGGGAGTACAACATCGAGTTCTCCGACGAGGCGTTGGAGCTGCTGATCAACGGAACGCTCGGGGAGTTCATCGACGAGGTCGTCAGGCAGCGTTCGGCAGTGGCCGCCGGCGCGAGCGCGGAGAACAGTGGTTCCCGGTGATCACATCCAACGACATCCGGAGGATCCTCGTCGACGGCAAGACGCTGGCCGGCGTGGAGGACATCGAGGACGACTCGGAAATCCTGGTCGACTCCTTCTCGCTCGCCTGGCTGGACCACAGTCTGCGCACCGATTTCGGCGTCGAACTCGACCTCAGGGAAGTCCGGGCCGAGGATTTCTCCAGCATCAACCGGATCGCCGAGTATGTCAACGCGCTGACCGAAGGAGCCGTCGCGGCGTCAGGAGACGGCCGATGACGGAATCCCAGCGCGTCGTCGTCACGGGTTTCGGTGTCTTCACCGCTTTCGGTTTCGGTGAGAAGGCACTGCTCGACGGGGTGTTCTCGGGCCGTCCGGCATTCCGCGAGGTGGACCGGTTCGACATTTCGCCGTTCCGGTGCAAGTCGGCGGCCGTATACGACGGCAGCGGCCCGGAGATCCCGGAGGTGAGCTTCGCGGGCGATCCGCCGCCGCGTCAGCACGACGCCCTGGTGGCCTGCTCTCGGGCCGCGATCGACATGGCGGGCATCGCCGAGTCGAAGATCTCCGGCGTGCTCGTCGGCAGCCAGGGCGACTACCGGCCGATCACCCGGTACTGGGGCTCGCTGGCCGACGGTGCGGACACGCCCGACACGGCGTTCCTGAAGGACAGCGTGCCCGGCCAGCTCTCCCACGGTGTGGGGGACGCGCTCGGCGTCGGACCGCTGCGCATGACCTTCCTCAACGCCTGTGTGGCCTCCGCCGACAGCATCATCCACGCCAGCCGCCTCATCAGCCGGGGACGGGCCGACGCGCTGCTCGCCGGCGGGTCCTACCTGGTCGAGCGGGAGCTGTTCGCCAAGTTCGACTCGGCACGCGCCTTCGCCAAGGACGGCCACGTCCGCCCCTTCTCCAAGGACCGCACCGGGCTGCTGCTCGGCGACGGAGTGGCGTGCCTGATGCTGGAGTCCGAGGCCAGTGCGGCCGCGCGGGGCGCGAACGTGCTCGCCCGGATCGCGGGCTGGGGCATCTCCTCCGACGCCTACCACGCCAGCCGGCCGCACCCCGAAGGCCGCGGCACCGCGACGGCGATGGAGTCCGCGCTCCGCGTCGCGGGACTCGGCCCCGACGCCGTGGACTACGTCAATGTGCACGGCACGGGCACCGCCTCCAACGACACCTCCGAAACCGCCGCGCTGCGCCGGGTGTTCGGGGACCGGGCCGCGCACCTGCCCGTCAGTTCGACCAAGAGCACGACGGGACACACCCTGGAGGGCGCCGGAGCCGTGGAGGCCGTGATCACCCTGCTGGCCCTCACCCACGGAATCGTCCCGCCCACGGCCAACTTCACCACGCCCGATCCCGCGCTCGACCTGGACTACGTGACCGACGGCCCCCGTCGGCAGGGTCTGCGGCGCGCGATCTCGACCAACTCCGCCTTCGGCGGGGCCAACACGGCGCTGCTCCTGGAGCGAGCATGATCGACACGCGTACCGAACGACTCCTGGTCTCCGAGGCGCTCGTCGTGCCGTCCGGCATCGCGGCCGGCGCCCTCACGGTCGAGCCCGTCGAACCGGGCCGGGTGCCCGGCTTCGTGGAGTCGGCCTTCAGCCCGCTGATCAAGTCCGTCATCGACCGCTGCCTGGCCGGTGTCACGGGCGGCGAGGCCTTCGGCGACGAGGGAGCGCGCACCGGCCTGGTGCTGGCGACGCTCTACGGCGACACGGTCACCGCCGATCTCGGCAGCAAGCTGCTGACGTCCGGGCGGGTGGCCAACCCGCTGCTGTTCTACCAATCGGTGCCGACGACGATCCTCGGCGTGGTCGCCCGCGACTACGCCATCACCGGACCGACCACCTGCGTCGCCCTCCGCGGCGATCTGCGCGGCGAAGCCCTCGACCTCGTCGACACGATCCTCGACGACGGCATGGACCAGGTGCTGCTGCTCGGCGTCGACCTGGCGACCGAGACCCGGCCGCTCGACGCCCACGCACAGCTGCAGGACGGCGGGCCGCAGGCCGGTGCGGCACGGGTCGACGCCGCCGTCGCCTTCCTGATCCGCCGAGCCGACCCCACACCCGGGACGGCCCGGGCCGCCGTGACCCCCGACGCCGACGAACACCTGTCGGACTTCGGGAGCCTGGCCGGTCTCGTCCAGCTCTACCTCACCGTGCGCGCCGAGCGTGCGGCGGCCGCGGCGGGGGCGGTCGCCGTGAACGTGGGTTCCGCACTGGGCGAGCGTGAGCTGCGGCTGCTGCTGAGGGAGCCCTCATGACCGCGACAGCCGAGCCCACGACACAGCACACGGAAGAACGGCTGGACGGGCTGCTCGCCCGCGCCGCCCGGACGTACCCGGACCGGCCGGCCCTCGTGGACGGCGACCGCGTCTGGACGTACGCCGAACTCGACGACGCCGTCGGCCGCCTCGCCGCACGGCTCGCCGGACAGGGAGTGCGGCCCGGCGACCGGATCGGGGTCTTCATCCCCAAGTCGGCCGAGGCCGTCATCGCGATCCACGCGGGACTGCGCGCCCGAGCGGTCGTGGCACCCCTGGACGTCCGCAACCCGGTCGTCCGCACCGGCCGCATGCTGCGTCAGGGCGGTTTGACCCGGCTGCTGACCGTCGCCTCGTCCGAGAACATCGCCCGCAAGGCGGTGGGCGGCGACGAGGTTCCCGAGGTCCATGACCTCGACGGCGGCATCGGCCTGCTGCGCACGCGGGAGCAGGCGCCGGTGGAGCCGCTTCCCGAGCCCGCGCGCGACGGCGGCTATGTGCTGTTCACCTCGGGCAGCACGGGTGTGCCGAAGGGCGTGCTGCTGTCGCACGCCAACGTCGCGCACTTCGCCGTCTGGGCCGCCGCCGAAACGGGCCTCGGTCCCACCGACCGCATCGGGTCGCAGGCCGCCCTGACCTTCGACCTGAGCACGTACGACCTGTTCTCCGCCGCCGCGGCCGGCGCGTGCACCGTACTGATGCCGGAACGGCTGAAGGCGTTCCCCGCCGATGTCGTCAACTGGCTCACCGAACACCGGATCAGCGTCCTGTACGCGGTGCCGTCCCTCTACGTCAACATGCTCGAACGGGGTGGCATCGCCGACGCCTTCCCGTCCGACCTGCGGACGCTGGTGTACGCGGGCGAGCCCTTCCCGCCGCGCCCACTGGAGACGCTTCTGCGCCTCGCCGGCGACCGGCCCGTCCACAACTTCTACGGGCCCACGGAGACGAACGTCTGCACCTTCCTGCGGGTCCCGCCGACGTGGACGGCGGAGCAGGAGGCCACGATCGGTTCGGCCGTTCCCGGCGATGTCGTGGACGTCTTCGACGAGACCGGTGAGCCCACGGCCGACCGGGGCGAGATCCATGTAGCGGGCGCGACCGTCTTCCTGGGCTACCTGGTGGACGGGGCACTGCACGACCCGACCCGGCAGGTCCGCTTCGCCGACGGCGTCGTCCGCCGCGCCTATCCGACCGGAGACCTCGGCAGGCGCACGAGCGGCAGCGAGATCGTGCTGTTCGGCCGGAAGGACTCCCAGATCAAACGGCACGGCTACCGCATCGACATCGGAGAGATCGAGAGCGTGCTGCTCGACGCTCCAGGGATCCGGGCCGCCGCCGTCGTCGCCAAGACCGGCGAGCACGAGGGCGAGGTCTGGGCGTACACGCAGGGCACGGTGTCCGAACGGGACGTCCTCGGGCTGCTGCGCACCCAGCTCCCGCTGTACATGGTCCCCGACCGGGCCGTCGTGCTCTCCGCGTTCCCGCTCAACGCCCGCGGAAAGACCGACCGTCTGACGCTCGCGGCCGAGGCGCCGCCGGAGCCCTCGCCGCCGAAGGAGACACGATGACGCTTCCCGACGACTTCGACAAGATCCTTGAGGCCGCCCACCAGGTCGGACAGAAGCTGGCGCCGCTGGCGGCCGGCGTGGACGCCCGCACCGGCGACCTCCGGGAGCCCTACGACCTCCTCGCCGAGGCCGGTTTCCTGACCCTGCTGGTGCCGCGCCGGGCGGGCGGCGCCGGGCTCGGCTTCGCCGACTACTGGCGGGTGCTGTCCGCCGTCGGTTTCCACAACGGCGCGGCGGCACTCGGGCTGAACATGCACAACGCCGTCATCGGACCGCTGTGCGAGTCGGCGGACACGCCCTTGCCGCCGATGGCCGAGGAGTTCCGCACCTGGCTCTTCGACGAGGTGGTGGGCGGCCGCAAGATCTTCGCGTCCGCCGCGTCCGAACCCGCCGGCGGAGCGAAGCTGCGCGGACTGCAGACCCGTTACCGGCGGACCGACGACGGCGAGGGGTTCGTGATCACGGGCGAGAAGTCGTTCGTGTCGCTGGCCGGCATCGCGGACTACTACGCGGTCCCCGCCCGGCCCGAGGACTCCGACGACCCGGGACGCATCTCGCACTTCCTGGTGAGCAAGGACGACCCCGGGGTCCGGTTCGGGGAGATCCACAACCTGACGGCGATGTACGGGACCAGCACCGCCAACATGACCCTGGACGCCGTCACCGTGCCCCGGTTCCGGCTGTTCCTCGGCATCGAGGGCCTGTCGCTGCCCAAGGTGATCCGCGAACCGCACTGGATGGTCGCCGGCTACACCGGCGCCTACCTGGGCATCGCCGAGGCCGTGCAGCAGGCCGTCGTCGACCATGTGACCGCCGCGCCCAAGAAGGCGGAATCGGCCGTCGTCCAGCGCACCGTGGGACTGAACGCCGCCCGCCTGCACGCGGCCCGCGCCCTGGTCGAACGCGCCGGTGAGGCCGTCGACCTCGGCCGCGGCGGCGCCACGGCCAACACCCTGGTCCACGCCGCCAAGTACGCCGTGGCCGACCTCGGCCCGGAGCTGGCCCGGGCCGCCGTCTCGCTGTGCGGTTCGGCGGCCGTGAGCCGCGCCAAGCCGATCGAGCGGCTGCTGCGCGAACTCCAGTACGGGGCGGTGATGCCGGCCAAGCCGGAAGAGTGCCTGGAATACCTCGGCAAGGGCGCGCTGGGCGTCGACCTCCGCGACGAGAAGGCGTTCTCCTGGTGAACCGAACGATTGGAGAGACCTCATGACCGAGGACGGCGCGGTGTTCGAGCACTCAGTCGTGCCCCGCTTCTTCGAGATCGACCGCCAGGGCGTCATGTTCAACATGTGGTACCTGGCCCACGTCGACGAGGCGGTGGACGGCTTCTTCCTCGCACGTGACCTGCCGTACGACACCTGGTCCGAGCTGGGCGTCGACGTGCACGTCGCCCATGTCGAGATCGACTGGAAGGCGGCCATCACCCTCGCCGACCGGCCCAAGGTGCGGATGAGCACGGCACGGATCGGCAAGAAGAGCTTCACCCTGGACTTCGCCTTCACCCGCGACGACGCGATCACCGCCACCGGCTGCATCGTCTACGTCGCGGTGGCCACCGACGGATCGGGCAGCACGCTGCTGCCCCCGCGGCTGGTCGAGGCGCTGGGCGAGGTCGCGCCGCTGCGGACCGCATGACAACCATCGTGATTCGGGGGCATTGATGACGAGATCGGTATTGGTGACCGGCGGAAACCGGGGGATAGGCCTGGCCATCGCCCGGGAGCTGGCCGCCGCCGGCGACGCCGTGGCCGTGACCTATCGGTCGGGCGAGGCGCCGGACGGACTGTTCGGCGTGAAGTGTGACGTGACGAGCGCCGAGGACGTGGACAGCGCCTTCGCCAAGGTCGAGGCGGAGCAGGGACCCGTCGAGGTCCTGGTGTCCAACGCCGGGATCACCCGGGACAAGATCCTGGCGGTGATGCGCGAAGAGGACTTCGACGCGGTGCTCGACGCCAACCTGACGGGCGCGTACCGGGTCGCGAAGCGTGCGGTGAAGAACATGATCCGCGCCCGCTCCGGCAGGCTCGTCTTCGTCTCCTCGGTGGTCGCGTTCAACGGCCAGAGCGGTCAGTCGAACTACGCCGCTTCGAAGGCGGGACTGGTCGGATTCGCCCGCTCGCTCGCCCGGGAACTCGGCCGGCGGAACATCACCGCGAACGTGGTCGCGCCCGGGTTCGTCGACACCGACATGACCGCGGGACTCAGCGACCAGATCAAGGCGGCCGCCGTGGACCGCATCCCGCTCGGCCGCACCGCCTCCCCCGAGGAGGTCGCCAAGGTCGTGCGCTTCCTGGCCGGCGCGGACGCCGGTTACGTCACCGGAGCCGTCGTCCCGGTCGACGGCGGCCTGGCCATGGGACTCTGAGGGAGGAAGCCGTTCATGGGAATCCTTGAGGGGAAGAACATCCTGGTCACCGGGGTGCTCACCCAGGACTCCATCGCATTCCACGTCGCGAAGATCGCGCAGGAACAAGGGGCGCAGGTCCTCCTCACCGCCTATCCCCGCCGCGGGCTGACCGAACGGATCGCCAGGCGGCTGCCCTCCGGCCCGGACGCCGCGCCGCCCGTCATCGAACTCGACGTGACGAACGCGACGCAGCTGGCGGAACTGCCGGACCGGATCAGCGAACACGTACCCACGCTCGACGGCGTGGTGCACGCGATCGGCGCCGCTCCGCAGACGGCACTCGGCGGCAACTTCCTCCACACCTCCTGGGACGACGTGGGTGCGGCGATGCACGCCTCGACCTACTCCCTGAAGTCCCTGACCGTGGCCTGCCTCCCGCTGATGAAGGGCGGCGGATCGGTCGTCGGCCTGGACTTCGACGCCTCCCAGGCCTGGCCGCTCTACGACTGGATGGGCGTCGCCAAGGCGGGACTCGAAGCGTGCTCCCGCTACCTGGCGCGGTACGTCGGACCGCAGGGCGTACGCGTCAACCTGGTGGCGGCCGGGCCGCTGGACACCCCGGCCGCCAAGGGCATCCCCGGGTTCCAGGAGGTGGCCGGCGTCTGGGGCGACCGGGCCCCGCTGGGCTGGAACACCGCCGACCCGGTCCCGGCGGCCAAGGCCTGTGTGGCGCTGCTGTCGGACTGGTTCCCCTCGACCACCGGGGAGATCGTGCACGTCGACGGCGGAGTCAACATCATCGGCGCCTGACCGACCGTCACGCCCCACGGACAGCGCTCAACGGACAGCGCCCCACGACAACTGCTCTACGGACAAGGAGATCGACATGGCAGAGATCACCGACGACATTCGGGAACGCGTGAAGAAGATCGTCTGCGACATCCTGGAGGTCGAGCCCGCCGAACTGACGGAAACGACCGTGTACACCGAGGAGTTCGGCGCCGACTCGCTGGCGGTCATCGAGATCCTGACGGCCCTCGAGGACACGCTCGACGTCAGCATCGACCAGGCCGAGGCCCCGCGCATGGTGAGCCTGGCCGGCATCTACGACGTGCTGGCCGAGGCATGACCGGTACGCCGGAGCGGGTCGTCCTCACGGGCCGTGGCGTGGTGTCGAGCATCGGCTTCGGCGTGGCGGAGTTCGCCGAGGGGCTGCGGGCCGGCCGCAACGAGGTCGCGCCCCTCACCGCGTTCGACACCACGGGATTCGCCTACGCCAACGGATCCGAGGTCACCGGGTTCGATCCGGCCGACTGGATCACCCGGACCCCGGTGGACCAGCTCGGCCGGGCGAGCGCCTTCGCCGTGGCCGCGACCCGAATGGCCCTGGCCGAGGCCGGACTTGCCGCTGAGGAGCTGCGGGACCGTCCGGGTCACATCTCGGTCGGCACCGCCGACGGCGAGGCGCAGGATCTCGACGCGCTGGCCGCCGACACGGTCGCGCGGGGAGCCGACGCGGTGGACCCGGCGCTCGTCGAGCGCGCCGGGACCCACCGGCTGGCCGCCTCCATCGCCTGGGAGTTCGGGCTCGAGGACGTCACCCCGATGACGTTCCCGACCGCCTGCTCGGCGGGCAACTACGCGATCGGGGACGGGCTGGACGCCATCCGGGTCGGCGACGCCGACTACGCCCTGGTGGGCGGCGTCGACGCCGTCTGCCGGCGGTCGTTCGCCTCGTTCTACCGGCTGGGCATCATGTCCCCCGACCGGTGCCGCCCGTTCGACGCCGACCGCAAGGGCATCCTCAGCGGCGAGGGAGCGGGGATCCTGCTCCTGGAGAGCCTGACCTCGGCACGGGCGCGGGGAGCGACCATCCACGCGGAGGTCCTCGGCTACGGGCTGAACTGCGACGCCCACCACGCGTTCGCACCCGAGGAGAAGAGCATCCAGCGGTGCATGGAGTCGGCCCTGCGCGACGCCGGGGTGCGGCCCGAGGACGTGGACCTGATCTCGGCACACGGAACCGGCACCAAGTCCAACGACGTGACGGAGATCCGCGCGATCAAGTCCGTCTACGGCGACCGGACACCCCCCGTCATCTCGCTGAAGTCGATGCTCGGTCACACGATGGGCGCCTCCGCCGCGCTCGGCGCGATCGCCTCGTCGATCGCGATCACCGAGGGCTTCCTGCCGCCGACGGTCAACCACCGGACGCCGGACCCGGAACTCGGCATCGACTGCGTCCCCAACCGGTCGGTCCCCGCCGACGTGCGGATCGTGCAGAACAACGGCTTCGCCTTCGGCGGCAACAACGCCATCGTCCTGCTGGGCCGTTACGAGGAATCCCGATGATCATTACTGCTTGGTCGGCCCTGTCCCCGTACGGCACCGACGACCAGGACTTCGCACAGGGCACCGTGTCGGGCCGTCCCCTTCCGGACGGGCCCCGGCCGGTGCCGGACTTCGAACCGCGGGAGTTCCTCGGGCAGCAGGGCACCCGGGCCATGAGCCGTGCCACGGCCCTGTCCGTGGCGACCGCCGCCCGGCTGCTCACCGAGGACGACGACCGCGCCCGTACGGGACTGGTGCTCGGGACGACCAACGGCAGCGCGCAGAACATCCTGGACGTCAACCGGGCCTCGCTGCAGCGCGGGAAGCCGTACCACATCCAGCCGACGGTCATCCAGAACGCGGCCATGAACAGCGTCGCGAGCCAGACCGCGATCTGGCACGGCCTCAGGGGACCCAACGCCACCCTCGCGGGGGGCCGGTCCACCGGGCTGTCGGCCCTCGGCTACTGCCGGCGCCTGCTGCTGACGGGCCGCGCGGACACCCTCCTCGCGGGCGCCGCCGAGGAGTTGACCGAGGCGCGTACGTGGGTCGGTGACGGCACCACACCGCTGGCGGAGGGCTGCGCCCTGGTCCGTCTGGAGCGCAGTGCCTCCGACGGTCTGGCCGAGGTGCTCGCCGTCGCGTCGGTGGTGGCCGTGGACGGCGACATCGGTACGGCGGTGCTCAAGGCCGCGGACCGGGTGCTGACCCGTACCTCGCCCGACCGGGTGTGGGCCGCCGTCGGCTCGGGAACGTCGGATGACGCGGAGTCCAAGGCGCTGGCCACGGTCTGCCCCGAGGCGACGGTGCTGCCGCCGCTGACGGAGTCCCTGGGCCAGGTCCATGCCGCGTCGGGCCCCTTCCAACTGGCCGCCGTCCTGAGCCACGCAGCTGCCTCGGGGCCGGCCGAGCGGTTCGCGCTGCTGACCTCGGCCGAACCCCAGGGCATCGCGGCCGCCGCTGTCCTGCGAGTCAAGGGAGAAACCGTTGTCGTTTGAGACCGCCTTCGCCGTCACGCCGTCCACTTCGGGCTTCCGAGGGACGGTCGGCGAGGAATGGATGTTCGCGGGCCGCGTCTTCGGCGGCTGCGTGGCGGCGTTCGCGAGCGAGGTCGCCCGGGCGTTCGCACCGCATCTCGTCCTGGGCGGAATCCAGGGCTCCTATCCGCGGGCGGCCTCGCCCGGCCCCATCGAGGGCCGCGTCGAGACCGTCCGGAAGGGCCGGAGCACCGAGTTGGTCCGCGTCGACCTGATCCAGGGAGACGAACTGGTCTTCACCGCCCAGGCCTGGCTGCTCGACAGCCGGCTGGTGCCGACCGACGAGACCGTCACCGGCGTGGAACCCCCGGCATCGGCCGCCCCGGTGACCTGGCTGGAGGACGAGGTCGCCTTCTTCAAGAACCTCGAGGTCCGGGCCATCGACTACCCGCTCACCCCGGCCGGGCTGGGGGACGGCGTCCCCCGGTGCGAGGTCTGGGTCAGGGGCCGCCCGGACCTCATCGGCGAAGCGACGCACGGGGCGGCCGTCGACCTGCTGCTCTTCGACAGCTTCCTGCTGGAGTGTGTCTTCCGCAGCGAGGGAGTCGGCACCGTCCAGCCGATCACCCTGGATCTGGGCGTCCGCTGGACGCGGCACGTCCCCATCCAGGCGTGGCGCCGCCTCACCACGGAGGCGACCATCACCGACGGCATCGCGCTGGCCGAGGGAACCCACCGGACCGCCGACGGCATCCTCCTGTCGACGGCCACCACGCTCGGCAGGCTGCTCCGGCGCGCCGACACCGCCGCGCAGAAGTGACGGCCGGCGGGGAAGGCGATCTGATACCGGTATGAAGATTCGCATCGGCGTGGGGAACGTGCCCGAGCGCGGTACACCGCCCGGCGATCCCGATCTGGCCCGTCTGGTGGCCGAGCTGGAGACGCACGGGGTCGACTCCGTGTGGTTCTCGGACCTGGTCTCGGCGCCGGGCGTGGTCGATCCGCTGGTCGCCGTCGCCTATGCGGCGGGCCGCACCGAGCGGCTGAAGCTGGGCATGAGCGTGGTGGTCCTGCCCGGCCGCAACCCGGCGGTGCTCGCGGCGCAGCTCGCGAGCCTGGCCGCGCTCGCCCCGCGCCGCGTGCTGCCCGTCTTCGGCGTCCGCCCCGCCCGGCCCGCCGACCGTACGGTGTTCCCCGTGCCGGACGGGCGGCGCGCCGAGGTGTTCGAGGAGGCACTGGGCGTGGTGCGGGCCCTGCTGACCGAGCCGGTCGTCACCCACCACGGCCGGTTCTTCCACCTGGACGAGGCCTCGGTCGCCCCGCTGCCCACGCGGCCCCTGGACCTGTGGCTCAGCGGCCGGGTGCCGGCCGCGCTGGACCGGGTCGGACGGCTCGGCGACGGCTGGCTCGGCAGCACCATCACCCCGGCCGAGGCCGAGGTCTGCCGGGCCCGGATCGTCCGCGCCGCCGACCGCGCGTCCCGGACGATCGACGAGGACCACTACGGCACCTACCTGACGATCGTCCAGGACGACGCCGACGAGCACGCCGTGGACGCCCTGCTGGCCCGGCTGCGCCAGGACCGCCCCGACGTGGCCGACCCGCGCACCCTGCTGTGCTGGGGCTGGGCCGACGCCCGCGACCAGCTGCGCCGGTACACCGACGCAGGCCTGTCGAAGTTCGTGGTGCGCCCGGCGGGCCCGGTGACCTCCCGCCGCGCCTTCGTCGAGGCGTTCACGACCGAGCTGATGCCCCTCGAGAACCGCTGACGTGCCGCCGCCCGCAGGCCGTCAGACAGCGGCCGGGGAAGCAGCGCGCAGCGGGGCGAGCGCCCGCGCCCAGGCCAGCAGCTCGTCGACCAGCCCGCGCACCTCCGCCCCGTGCGGCTCCTGCGGCTTGAAGTCGGCGAAGTCCACGAAGTCCTCGCGCAGCGACAGTGCCACCTGCGGCCCGATGTCCGCCATCCGCAGCGGCCCCGCCTGCGCGCGCAGCTTCTGCACCGCCATGACCGCGCCGAAGATGCCGTACCCGACATAGCCGACCGGCTTGCCGCCCCACTCCTCGTAGAGGTAGTCGATGGCGTTGGTCAGGGCGGCGGGCGGGGCGGTGTTGTACTCGGGGGTGACGACTATGTAGGCGTCGCACGCGCCGATGCGCTCGGCCCAGCGCCGGGTGTGCGGGTGCCGCCCCGGAGCCATGCGCGCCGGGACGGCCTCGTCGAGCAGCGGCAGCGCGTGGTCCTTCAGGTCCACCAGCTCGAAGTCCGCGGCGTCGCCCACGTGTTCGGCCGCCACGTCCCGTACCCATCGGGCCACCTGCTCGCCGTTGCGGCCGGGGCGGGTGCTGCCGATGATGACGCCGATCCTGATCATGTCCGGTTCTCCTGTTCGGGTTCTGGTGCGCTGAAGGTGTGTTGGCGCGGCCCCTGGTCGGCCTCGCGGAGGATCGCCCAGATGTCCGCCACGGGACCCACGTGCCCGAGCTTGTCGGGGTTGAGCACCGAGCGGATCGTGTGGATCCGCCCGTCGAGGATGTCGAGCGCCCAGGTGTTGATGACCCTGCCCTCGCGGTCGCGGAAGATCGCGCCGGGCTGTCCGTTCACCTCGTGCGGCTCCATGGCGCAGCCGACCCGGACGTACGACAGCAGGAGCGCGGCGAGTACGTGGGACACGTTCCCGGCACCGTGGAAAGAGGGCCGCCACTGCGGGGCCTTGCCGCCGCTGTCGCCGACCAGGGACGCGTCGGCGGCCAGCAGCTCCCGCAGCGCGTCGACGTCCCCATCCCGGAAGGCGTCGAGGAACCGTCGGGCGAGTTCCTCGCGCTCGCGCCGGTCGGCCTCGAAGCGGGGCCGGCCCGCGTCCATGTGCCGACGCGCCCGTACCGCGAGCTGGCGGCACGCCGCCTCCGATCGCCCGACGGCCGAGGCGACCTCGGGGAAGCCGAAGGCGAACACCTCCCGCAGCACGAAGACCGCGCGCTCCAGCGGGGTGAGCCGTTCGAGCAGCAACAGGGCGGCCATCGACAGCGAGTCGGCCAGCTCCGCCGAGCGCTCGGGGTCCTGGTAGGGGTCGGCCAGCAGCGGTTCGGGGAACCACGGGCCGACGTACTCCTCGCGTCTGACCCGGGCGGAGCGCAGCACGTCGATCGAGATCCGGGTCACCACGGCCGAGAGGAAGGCCTTGGCCTTCGCGGGGCGTGCCGGGGAGGTCTCGTAGCGCAGCCAGGTCTCCTGAACCGCGTCCTCGGCCTCGCTCACGCTGCCCAGGATCCGGTAGGCGATCGAGAACAGCAGCGGCCGCAGCTGTTCGAACTCCTCGGCGGTACCTTCGTCGAATTCGGTCATCGTGTCGGCTACCAGGGCAGCGGGCCGTCCGCGTTGAAGAACCCGGCGGTCGGTCCGTCATCCGCGAGCGTGGCCAGCCGCACCGCGACCGCGGCTCCCTGTGCGGGGGCGAGGTACCCGCTGTGGTCGTTGATGTCCGTGTCGACGTAGCCGGGGTCGGCGGCGATGGTCAGCGACCCGGCGGCGCTGCTGACGTTGACGATGCGCGGCGCCGGTGCCTTCCGCAGCAGCGGAAGCAGGGCGTTGGTCACCGCGATCACCCCGAAGACGTTGGTCTCGAACACCGTCCGGACCATGTCCAGGTCGACGGAGCTGGGGATCTGATCGCGGGCGTCCTCGGGTGAGACCTGCCCGGATCCGGTGATGCCCGCGTTGTTGGCCAGCGCGTCGAGCCGGCCTGCGCCGATCAGCACCGTCATGCCCAGCGCGGCGAGCTGCTCGGCGATCGCACGGCTGATCGCCTTGTTCGCCCCGGTGATCAGTGCCGCCTTCCGGTGCGTGGCGGGTTCGTTCACGGTCCAGCTCCTGTCCGGGAGAGTCTGTGTTCGCTACCCGAGACGAGACAGCCGGGCCGTTTGTGACATGGCGGGCCGCGCCGAGCGAGGAGTGCGGGTTCTAGAGCCAGTCCCGCCGCTTGAAGATGACGTACAGGCTGACGCAGACGACCCCCATCAACCCGATCGCGAAGGGGTACCCGAAGTTCCAGCCCAGCTCCGGCATGTCGTGGAAGTTCATGCCGTAGATCGTCCCGACCAGCGTCGGCGCGAACAGGATGGCCGCCCACGAGGAGATCTTCTTGACCTCCTCGTTCTGCTCGAACCCCGCCTCCGCGAGGGCCCGCATCTCCGCGTTCTGCTGCTGGGTGACCAGGGTCGCGTTGACGGTGAGGATCTCGGTGAGGGCCTGGCGGAAGCCGTCGACGCGTTCGCTGGTGTGGGTGACGTGGTCGGCGACGTCACGGAGGTAGCGCTGGAGTTCCTCGTCGGTCTCGTACTTGGCGAAACCCGCCATCAGACCGTGCAGCATGCCGACCAGCGGGCGGGTGGCGCGCTGGAACTCGACCATCTCGCGGGAGAGTTCGTAGATACGGCGGGAGACCTCGGGATCACCGCGGAAGACCTCCGTCTCGATCTCGTCGATGTCGTTCTGGACGCCGGAGACGACCGGCGCGTAGCCGTCGACCACCGCGTCGAGGATCGCGTACAGGACCGCCTCGGGGCCGAGTTTCAGCAGCTCGGGGGAGTCCTCCATGCGGCGGCGGACCGCGGACAGGTCGGGGGCCGCGCCGTGCCGGACGGTGATGACGAAGTCGGGGCCGACGAAGACGTGCAGCTCGCCGAAGTCGACCTCCTCCGGCGCGTCCAGGTAGCGGGCGGCCCGCAGCACGACGAAGAGCGTGTCGCCGTAGCGCTCCAGCTTCGGCCGCTGGTGGGCCTCCATCGCGTCCTCGACCGCGAGCGGGTGCAGATCGAACTCGGCGGCCAGGGAGAGGAGTTCGTCCGCCGTGGGCCGGGCGAGGCCGATCCAGGCCATGCCCGAGGGCTGGTCGCGCAGCTCGTGGAAGGTCTCGGCGAGCGTGGCGGGGGCGGAGACCCGGACGCCGTCCCGGTACAGCGCCGCCTGGACGACGCTCGCCGGCTCGGCCGGCTCGGCGGGCTCCGGGGCGGCCGCGGGAGTCTCGGTGGCGGGGGCCGCGGTGACGGTACGGCGCCAGACGGACCTGCGGCCGCCGTTTCTGCCGTTGGGGCGCTCGGACATCGGCTGCCTCTCCGTCGAGCCTGCGTACGGCGTGATCACGAAGCGGAATACGTGCAGGATAGCCGCGGCCTCCCGGTCCGGGCGCCCGGAACCGGTCCAGGGTTCGGTGAGAGTTACGGACAGAAGGTGTCCGCAAGCGGCGCTAGCGTGCCGGCATGACGAAGAGCAGCGCAGCTCCCCTCCTGGACACCCGGGCCCTGAACCGCGCCACCCTCGACCGGCAGCTCCTGCTGCGCCGCTCCCCGCTGTCCGCCGCGGACGCCGTACGGCACCTCGTCGGCCTCCAGGCGCAGAACGTCAGGCCCCCGTACTACGCCCTCGCCGCCCGCCTCGACGGGTTCGCCCCCGAGCAGCTGTCCGCGCTCATGGCCGCCCGCGAGGCCGTCCGGATCGTCACCCTGCGCTCCACCATCCACACCCACACCGCCGAGGACTGCCTGACCCTCAGGCCGCTCGTCCAGCCCGCCCGGGACCGGGAGCTGACGAACTTCCGCAAGGGCCTCGCCGGGGTCGACCTCGACCGGCTGGCCGCACTCGCCCGGGAGCTGGTCGAGGCCGAACCGCGGACCATGGCCCAGCTGCGCGAGGCGCTCGGCACCGAGTGGCCGGACGCCGACCCGCAGTCCCTCGGCGTCGCCGCCCGCTGCAGGCTGCCCCTGGTCCAGGTGACCCCGCGCGGCCTGTGGGAGCGGAGCGGACAGGTGGCCCTGACGACCGCCGAGCACTGGCTCGGCCGCCCGGCCGAGCCGGCCCCCGCCCCCGACGCCGTGGTCCTGCGCTACCTCGCCGCGTTCGGACCCGCCTCCGTCCAGGACATGCAGACCTGGGCCGGACTCACCCGGCTCAAGGGCGCCTTCGAACGCCTGCGCCCGCGGCTCCTCACCTTCCGGGACCCGAGCGGAGTCGAACTGTTCGACCTGCCCGACGCGCCCCGCCCCGACCCCGGCACCCCGGCCCCGCCCCGCTTCCTGCCCGAGTTCGACAACCTGCTCCTCTCCCACGCCGACCGCACCCGCGTCATACCCGCCGATTACTGGGGCCGCAGCTGGCAGGGCAATCAGGCCCACCGCACCCTCCTCGTCGACGGCTTCCTGGCCGGGCTGTGGAAGCCGGAGGGGGACACCCTGGTCATCGAGCCCTTCGGCGAGCTGACCAAGGCCCAGCGGGAGGACGTGACCGCGGAGGGGGCGCGGATGCTGGCGACGATGCACCCCGGGACGTCGTACGACATCCGGTTCGGCACCGTCGTACGGCGCTGAGCCGCCCCCCGGACGTCTCAGCGCCGTACGCCGCATGGAGAGGGGGCGCTGCGGGCCGCTCGTGGTGGCCCGCAACGCCCCCTGGTATCTACCTGAGGGATGCTCAGGTGTTCTGCTTCCGGGTCACGAGTTGACCTGCGTGGTCACGAGGTTCGAGAAGGTGGTCAGCCGGGTGTACACACCCGGGTAACCCGCCTCCGCGCACCCCTCGCCCCAGGAAGTGATCCCTGCCAGGGCGCCCCCGATGAGCAGGGGACCGCCGCTGTCGCCCTGGCAGGTGTCTACGCCGCCGGACGTGTATCCGGCGCAAACCATGTCGGTCTGGACGAAGTCCGAACCGTAGGAGCTCTTGCAGCTGGAGTCGGCCACGATCGGGACGGTCGCGGTCCGCAGCTGGTTGGAGGAGCTGCCGTTCTCCGAGGTGGTGCCCCAGCCGAGGATCCGGGCCGTGGTGCCGGCCGCGTACACGCCCGTCTGGGACGAGGAGACGTACGACGCCGGGGTGTACGGCATCGACGTCGAGAGGGTCAGGACGGCCACGTCGTCGCCGTTGGTGGCGTCGGTGTAGTCCGGGTTGATCCAGATCTTGCTCACCCGGCTGACCGTGCCGTTCGTGCCGTTCAGGTAGGTCCGGCCGCCGACCACACGGACACTGCTGGTCGACTCGCCGACCATGCAGTGCGCCGCCGTCACGACCTTCTTGGCGGCCACCAGGGTGCCGCCGCAGAACTGGCTGCCGGACGCGTCCGTGATCTGCATCATGAAGGGGTACGCCGTGGTGGTGGTGGTCGTACCGCCCACGATGGGCTGGGGTGCGGCGTTCGCCGTGGGGGAGGCGAGCAGCGCGGTCGCCGCGGCGGCGGCGGTGGCCACCAGGGTCGCGGCGGTCTTTCTGGCACGTCTTGACCCGAACATGAGTCTCCTCAGTGGGGGTTGCCGGTGGGGGGTCGCGCGGGTGGGGTTGTGCACGGGGGTCGCGGGACCGACCCCCGTATGCCCGGGCGAGCGGCACGCCCTTTACGCTAGGACCCGGAACCCTCGACTCCCAATGAGGGAACCCCCTAGGGGGTGGGGTGAGGGAAAACCCTCGGTCCGTGTCAGTTAACCTGGCGCGCCGTCACTTCGCGCGCCGCGCCGCCGCCAAACGGACGATGTCCACCCGCGAGCGGATCCCGAGCTTGCGGTAGACCCGGGTCAGGGTCGCCTCGACGGTCTTCACACTGACGAACAGCCGGGACGCGATCTCCCGGTTGGTGGCGCCCTCCATGACGAGCGCGGCGACCTGGCGCTCCATCGCGGCCAGACCCGCCAGCGCGTCCAGGGTCTCCGGCGAGGCGAGAGCCGGCTCGGGCTCCGGGGCGGTGAGGGCCTCGTCCACCTGGCGCAGCCACGGCAGCGCGCGGCAGCGCCGGAACAGCCGGGTGGCCTCGTCGTACGCCGTCGACCTGCGCGGGCCGCCCTCCGGACGCCGGGTGCGCAGCTGGGCCAGCGCGAACGCGGCCCGCGCCTCCTCCAGGCCGTAGCCGAGCTTCGCCAGCCGGTCCTGAGCGGACGTCAGCTGGGCGACGGCGGCCTCGTGGTCGCCGTGCGCGGCGCGCACCAGCGCCTCCGCACGGTCGAGCACGGCGATGACACTCTCCCGGCCGAGCCGGAGGGCGTGTTCGCGGCTGGCGTCGATGACGTCCTGCGCCTCGGCCGGCTCACCGATGCGGACCAGCGCCTCGGCGAGGTCGCCGTGCCAGCGGCCGCGCGCCGGGTCGGTGATGCCGAGGCCCAGCTCCAGGCGGCGCACCCGGCGCAGCGAGCGGACGGTGCCCGCCGGGTCGCCGGCCACCAACTGGGCGTATCCGAGCGCGCCCAGGGCCCGGGACAGGTACATCTGGTCGCCGTCCTCCTCGGCGTGCTCCACCGCCTCCCGGGCGAGCGCCAGTGCGCGGTCCACGTCCCCGCCGGAGGCCTCCGCGAGCGAGGTGAGCATCGCCGAGGCGGTCTCGCCGATACCGGAGTCCCGGGCGAGCCGGAGGCTGTCGCGGGCCAGCTCCAGGGCGCGGCCGCAGTGCCCGGAGCGCAGCTCCGTCTCCGCGAGGCCGCGCAGGAAGTGCACCTCGCTCTCCACCGAGCCGCGCCGGCGCACCTCGCGCAGCAGCGCGGTGACCGTCGCCCGGGCCTCGGCCAGCTGGTCGCCCATGACCAGCCAGCGGAACCGGGCACTGCCCGCGCCGTTGTGATGACAGGCCACTCTCGGGTCCTGGGGCTCCTTCAGGGCGCGCTTGATGGTCCGGGGGGCCTCCGGATGGCCCATCAGGGTCTCGGTCTGCGCCTGCAGGGCGAGGGCGAGCAGTTCGGTGCGCCGGTCGGCGCCGCGCTCGGCCAGCTCGGCGGCGTGCGCGGCCGCCTCCCGGGCCTCGGTGAAGTCGCCCTCCACGATCAGCGCCCGCCACGCCAGCTGGTAGTGGACCTGGGCCAGCAGCCGCGGGTCGTCGCCGGCGTCGGCGAGGGCCTGCGGGAAGACGGCGTCGACCTCCGCCATGGTGTGGCCGGCGGTGTCGATGACGTAGATCCAGGCCCGTACCCGGTCCGCGGGCACGGTCGCCCGGGTGAGCACCTCACGGGCGATGTCCCGGGCCAGGTCGACCTCGCCGGCGGTGATCGCGTCCTCGGCGGCCTGCAGCCGCCGCTCGTCGGGGCCGGGCACGCTGTCGGCGGGGGTGTGCCGGGCGGCGAGGAGCCCCAGCTGGGCGGCGACCGACGGGGCACCGCGGTCCCGGGCGAGGGCGGCGGCCTCGGCGAGCCGGGCGGCCACCTCGGGTCGGTGCCGGTGGTGGCGAGGGCGAGGTGCCGGGCCCGTTCGATCGGGTCGGAGGCGGCGGTGGACAGGGCCGCGTGGGCGGCCCGCCGCTCCTGGGCGGGCGCCTCCGCGTACAGCGCGGCGGAGATGAGCGGGTGCGCGAACCGTACGGCCGGCGCGTCCGGCTCGGTGGCGAGCAGTCCGAGTTCGGCGGCCTGGGCGCACTCGGCCTCGGCGTTCTCCCGGCCGGCCGCGTGCAGCAGCGCCGGGGTGGGGCGGGCGCCGGCGCTGGCCACCAGCAGGGTGCGGCGGGCCTCGACCGACAGCATGTCCAGGCGGCTGAGCACCAGGGCGCGCAGCGAGGTCGGCACCGGCAGCGGCTCGCCCGGCCGGGGCGGGGTCGGACTGTCGGCGAGGGCGCGGCCCAGCTCCAGGGCGAACAGCGGGTTGCCGGCGCTGGTGCGGTGGATCTCGCGGACGGTGGAGCGGGTCAGACCGCCGTGTCCGCGGTGGTCGAGCAGCTGGGCGACCTGGGTGCGGGTGAGCGGGCCGAGCCGGACGGCGAGCGTGTCCGGCGGGCAGGCGCGCAGGTGGCGGTCGTACTCCTGGCTCTCCTGGCCCTCCGTGCGGGCCGCGCAGAGCAGCTGGACCGGGGTGCCCTCGAGGCGGCGGGCGGCGAAGCCGAGCAGTTCGGCGCTGGCCGGATCCAGCCACTGCAGGTCGTCGGCGACGACCAGGACCGGGCCCTGGGCGGCGAGCGCGCGCAGCGCGGAGAGCACCGCGAGGCGCAGCGCGAGGCCGTCGCGCTGGAGGCTGGACTCGCCGCGTCCGGTGAGTGCCGATTCCAGGGCGGTGCGCTGGGCGGCGGGCAGCCGCGGGGAGACGTCGTCGAGGACCAGACCGAGGAGGTCGGCGAGGGCCAGGAACGGAAGGTGGGATTCGGACTCCGTGGCGGAGCAGCGCAAGACGGTGCGCGCGCTGGCGCCGTATTCCTCGGCCAATGCCCGCAGGACGGTCGATTTCCCTATTCCGGCGGGGCCGTGCAGGAGCACACTGCCGCCCGAGGCGAGTTGGTCACGGGCCGAGGCGAACAGCTCCTCGCGGCCGATGAGCAGGTCGGGGCGGCATCGGGCAGGCTCCTGGAAGTCCCGTCGCACGGTCACCGCTCCCCTCCTGTGTCGTGTCCGGGCCAAATTCTAAGCAACGATCCTTTAAATTCGGACGGAAGCCGTGGTGAGGGAAATAACAAACGGTCACGCATAGGTAAATTCAAAGCGTCGTCGCATGAATGGGCAAGTCTCCTTACGACTGCCGCACAAGGCCCCCAGGGCCCGCCTACGGCAGCAGTCCCGCCCGGCGTGCCGCGGTCACCGCCTCTCCTCGTGTGTGTGCGCCCAGCTTCCGCATCGCCGAGCGCAGATACCCCTTCACCGTCTCCGGGCGCAGGCCCAGCTGTTCGGCCACGGCCGCGTTGGTCGCGCCCGCCGCCACCCAGGACAGCACGTCCAGCTCGCGTGGCGCCAGGCTCGCGCCCCCGGCGGGGCGGGGCACGGTGAGCAGCCCGCAGGCGGCGAGCAGTTCGGCGCGCAGGCCCGGGTCGGCGATCCGGGGCGCCAGCGCGCGCAGCGCCGCATGCGCCTCGCGCACCTGCTCCCAGGCGGCACCCTGCCCCGGGGGCACCTCGACGGGCTCCGGCCGGGCCGCCGCCAGCAGCACCCGCGCCTCGTCCCGCACCACCAGCGCCTGCTCCACATCCCGCGCCGCCGCCACCGCCGCGCCCAGCGTGCGGTCGCCCAGCGGCTGGGCCGAGCGCAGCGCGCCGTACAGCACCCCGCGCACCCGCCGCCGCACCACGACCGGCACCGCGAGCACCGAGCGGATGCCCTCGGCGGCCACCGGGACGTCGTACTCGTGGCTGATCTGCCGGGAGACCGAGTAGTCCGTGACCGCGCACGGCCGGGCCAGCGCGACCGCCTTGCCGCCCAGCCCGTTGCCGGAGGTCACCGCGAGCGAGCTGAGGGCGGCCGTGGTGGTGCCGCTCAGCTCGCTGATGCGGATCTGCGGCCGGCCGTACTCGACCAGGCCGCCGAAGGCGACCGGAAGCCCCGTGGTGCGCCGCAGCCGGACCAGCGCACCGCGTATCTCCACCGCCGCCACGGCCTGTGCTGACACCTCTTCGCTCCTTCGGCGCGGTCACGTGGGGGGACCACACCCCCGTTCGGGGGTAGTGAGACCTGCATCACGGATTAGACGATGCCAGAGAGCCGCCCGGCAATGGTCCGGAACCTAGGAGGAACCGATGACGACGGCGACCGAGGTCTTCAGGAGTGCCCGGGACTTCCTGCTGGAGCACCGCGAGGACTACGCCACCGCCCACGCGGGCTTCGCCTGGCCGCGGCCCGAGCACTTCAACTGGGCGCTGGACTGGTTCGACGTGATCGCCGACGGCAACGACCGGACCGCCCTGCACATCGTCGAGGAGGACGGCACCGAGACCAGGCTGTCCTTCGCCGAGCTGGCCGAGCGCTCGAACCGGGTCGCGAACCACCTGCGCGCGCGGGGCGTCGCCGCCGAGGACCGCATCCTCGTCATGCTCGGCAACCAGGCCGAGCTGTGGGAGACCGCGCTGGCCGCGATGAAGCTGCGCGCGGTCGTCATCCCGGCCACCCCGCTGCTCGGCCCCGCCGACCTCCGTGACCGGGTCGAGCGCGGCCGGGTGAAGCACGTGCTGGTACGGGCCGAGGACACCGCCAAGTTCGCGGACGTGCCCGGCACCTACACCCGGATCGCGGTCGGCGGAGTGCCCGAGCAGGGCTGGGAGGCGTACGAGGACGCGTACACCGCCCCCGCCGAGTTCGCCCCCGACGGGCCCACGCGGGCCGACGACCCGCTGATGCTGTACTTCACCTCCGGTACGACCGCCCGCCCCAAGCTGGTCGAGCACACCCACACCTCGTACCCCATCGGGCACCTGGCCACCATGTACTGGATCGGCCTCAGGCCCGGTGACGTGCACCTGAACATCTCCTCGCCCGGCTGGGCCAAGCACGCCTGGTCCAACCTGTTCGCGCCGTGGAACGCGGAGGCGACCGTCTTCATCCACAACTACACGCGTTTCGACGCGGGCCGGCTGATGGCCGAGATGGACCGGGCGGGGGTGACCACGTTCTGCGCCCCGCCGACCGTGTGGCGCATGCTCATCCAGGCCGACCTGACCCAGCTCGCCACCCCGCCCCGCGAGGTCGTCGCGGCCGGTGAACCGCTCAACCCCGAGGTCATCGAGCAGGTCCGCCGGGCCTGGGGCATCACCATCCGGGACGGCTTCGGACAGACCGAGACCGCCGTCCAGGTCTCCAACAGCCCCGGCCAGCTCCTGAAGACCGGCTCCATGGGCCGGCCCAGCCCCGGCTACCGCGTCGAACTCCTCGACCCGGTCTCCGGCGCCCCCGGAGCCGCCGAGGGCGAGATCGCCCTCGACCTGTCCGAGCGCCCGGTGGGCCTGATGACCGGCTACCACGGCGACCCCGACCGCACCGCCGAGGCCATGGCCGGCGGCTACTACCGCACCGGCGACATCGCCGCCCGGGACGAGGACGGCTACCTGACGTACATCGGCCGCGCCGACGACGTCTTCAAGGCCTCCGACTACAAGATCAGCCCGTTCGAGCTGGAGAGCGCGCTGCTGGAGCACGAGGCGGTCGCCGAGGCGGCGGTCGTACCCGCACCGGACGAGCTGCGCCTGGCCGTGCCCAAGGCGTACATCGTCCTCGCCGAGGGCTGGCAGCCCGGACCCGACACCGCCAAGGTGCTGTTCGAGCACTCCCGTGAGGTCCTGGCCCCCTACAAGCGCATCCGCCGCCTGGAGTTCGGTGTCCTGCCCAAGACCGTCTCCGGCAAGATCCGCCGGATCGAGCTGCGCGAGGCGACCGCCGCGGGCTCGGCCGACGAGTACCGCGAGGAGGACTTCCGGTGACCGAGCTGTCGTACACGCACGGGACGAGCCCGACCGTTCTGCTCGGCGACACCATCGGCGCCAACCTGGACCGGGCCGTCGCGGCCTGGCCGGACCGCGAGGCGCTCGTCGACGTGCCCTCGGGGCGGCGCTGGACCTACGCCCAATTCGCGTCGGACGTCGACCAGTTGGCGCACGCACTGCTCGCGAGCGGGGTAGCCAAGGGCGACCGGGTGGGCATCTGGGCGATCAACTGCCCCGAGTGGGTGCTGGTCCAGTACGCCACCGCCCGCATCGGCGCGATCATGGTGAACATCAACCCGGCCTACCGCACCCACGAGGTCGAGTACGTCCTCAACCAGGCCGGCATCTCGCTGCTCTTCGCCTCGCTCAGCCACAAGACGAGCGACTACCGGGCGATGGTCGAGGAGGTGCGGGGCAGGTGCCCGCGGCTGCGGGAGACCGTGTACATCGGGCACCCCGGCTGGGACGCGCTGATCGCCCGCGGGACCCCGGCGCCGTACCCGGACCTGTCCTGCGACGACCCGATCAACATCCAGTACACCTCGGGCACGACGGGCTTCCCCAAGGGGGCGACCCTCTCCCACCACAACATCCTCAACAACGGCTATTTCGTCGGGGAGATGATCGCCTACAGCGAGCAGGACCGGATCTGCGTTCCCGTGCCGTTCTACCACTGTTTCGGCATGGTCATGGGGAATCTGGCGGCCACCTCGCACGGCGCCTGCATGGTCATCCCGGCGCCGTCCTTCGACCCGAAGGCCACGCTGGAGGCGGTCCAGCAGGAGCGCTGCACGTCCCTGTACGGCGTCCCGACCATGTTCATCGCGGAGCTGAACCTCCCCGACTTCGCGTCGTACGACCTCTCGACCCTGCGCACCGGCATCATGGCGGGCTCACCCTGCCCGGTCGAGGTGATGAAGCGGGTGGTCGCCGAGATGCACATGGAGGAGGTGTCCATCTGCTACGGCATGACCGAGACGTCACCGGTCTCCCTGCAGACCCGCATCGAGGACGACCTGGAGCACCGCACCGGCACCGTGGGCCGGGTCCTGCCGCACCTGGAGGTCAAGGTCGTCGACCCGGCCACCGGGGTCACCCGGCCGCGCGGCACGGCCGGCGAGCTGTGCACCCGCGGCTACAGCGTGATGCTCGGTTACTGGAACGAGCCCGAGAAGACCGCCGAGGCCGTCGACGCGGGGCGCTGGATGCACACCGGGGACCTCGCGGTGATGCGCGAGGACGGGTACGTGGAGATCGTCGGCCGGATCAAGGACATGATCATCCGGGGTGGCGAGAACATCTACCCGCGCGAGATCGAGGAGTTCCTCTACGCCCACCCGAAGATCCAGGACGTCCAGATCGTCGGGGTGCCGCACGAGAAGTACGGCGAGGAGGTGCTGGCCTGCGTGATCCCGCGCGACGCGGCCGACCCGCTCACCCTGGAGGACCTGCGCGCCTACTGCCAGGGCAGGCTCGCGCACTACAAGATTCCGAGCCGCCTCCAGATCCTCGACTCCTTCCCGATGACGGTGTCCGGGAAGGTGCGCAAGGTGGAGCTGCGGGAGACGTACGGAGTCCGGGGAGCCTAGGGGGCCGGGGGGCCGGGGGGCCGGGGGCCAGGGGTCAGGCCTCGCCCGACCGGGCGAGGTTCCGTCCCGGGCCGTTCACCGGGGTCGGGGTGCCCGTGAGGTCGATGACGAACAGGGGGACGCCCAGCGTGTCGGCGCCGGCGCGGGCGTCCTCGGCGTATCCGGCCAGGGAGAAGTAGACACAGCCCGCGGACTCCGTCATGGCCGTCAGCCACAGGCACTCCACGTCCCGCAGCGAGGCCGGGCGCACGGCGGGGTCCACCTGGGCGACCAGGCCGTGCGCGGCGAGGCCGATGCCGGACGGGGGCCGCTGGTCGGCGCGGCGGATGTCCCGGTAGCCGAGCCAGCGCAGATAGAGCGCGGTGGCGGTGACGGCGTCGCGGGCGGTGCGGATGGTGACGGGCCGGAAGGGGGTCCGTCCGTCGCTCTTCGGGGCGGGCGCGTCCGGCCGTGCGGTCGGCGACGGGGCATCGCCCGGTACGGCCGCTTCCCCCGATGCCGCCGGTGACACGGCGTCCCGCACCGCGATGCGCAGGACCGTGCCGCAGGGGCAGCCCAGTTCCGGGTGCGGCAACTGGTTGCCGCACCCGCAGGCGGTGCAGCGCACGGTGACCCAGTCCTCGTCCCAGGAGCGGTGCGCGAGGACGGCGGGCCCGGCCGTCAGGTCCAGCCGCGGGGCGACCGGTCTGCCGCAGGCACAGGGATAGGGCGGCGCGGTGTAGACGTGCTCGCGCCGACAGGCCGGACAGCGCACCGGCACGCTCTCGGGCATGGCCACTCCAGGCGTCACGTCGGGACAGCGCTCCCCATCGTGCTCCTGTCGGCACCTCCTTGTCCCTCTCTTGACGACCTTCGGGGACCCACCTACATTGATTTCAGATAGTAGAAATTACTTTCCGCAATACGGAAGTACTCACCGCGGGGCGCGAGGGGAGTACGCATCCGACAGCCGAAGCAGGAGTACTCGATGGCTCGTATGACCGCTGCCCGAGCGGCAGTTGAGATCCTCAAGCGCGAGGGCGTCACGGACGCCTTCGGTGTGCCGGGCGCGGCGATCAACCCGTTCTACAAGGCGCTGCAGCAGGGTGGTGGCATCAACCACACGCTCGCCCGCCACGTCGAGGGCGCCTCGCACATGGCTGAGGGCTACACGCGCACCAAGCCGGGCAACATCGGCGTCTGCATCGGTACGTCCGGCCCCGCCGGCACCGACATGATCACCGGCCTGTACTCGGCCATCGGCGACTCCATCCCGATCCTGTGCATCACGGGCCAGGCCCCGACCTCCGTGATCCACAAGGAGGACTTCCAGGCCGTCGACATCGCCTCGATCGCCAAGCCGGTCACCAAAATGGCGGTCACGGTCCTGGAGGCCGCGCAGGTCCCCGGCGTCTTCCAGCAGGCCTTCCACCTGATGCGCTCCGGCCGTCCCGGCCCGGTCCTGATCGACCTGCCGATCGACGTCCAGCTCACCGAGATCGAGTTCGACCCGGAGACGTACGAGCCGCTCCCGGTCTACAAGCCGACCGCGACCCGCGCCCAGATCGAGAAGGCGATCTCCTTCCTCCTGGAGTCCGAGCGCCCGCTGATCGTCGCCGGCGGCGGCATCATCGGCGCCGACGCGGCCGACCTGCTGGTCGAGTTCGCCGAGCTGACCCAGACCCCGGTCGTCCCGACCCTGATGGGCTGGGGCACCCTGGCCGACGACCACGAGCTGAACGCCGGCATGGTCGGTGTCCAGACCTCGCACCGCTACGGCAACGCGAACTTCCTGGAGTCCGACTTCGTCCTCGGCATCGGCAACCGCTGGGCCAACCGCCACACCGGCTACAAGCTCGACGTCTACCGCCAGGGCCGCAAGTTCGTCCACGTCGACATCGAGCCCACGCAGATCGGCAAGATCTTCCCGCCGGACTACGGTGTCGTCTCCGACGCCAAGGCCGCGCTGGAACTGTTCGTCGAGGTCGCCAAGGAGCTGAAGGCCGAGGGCAAGCTGCCCGACCGCGCCGACTGGGTCGCCTCCACCCAGGAGCGCAAGGCCACCCTGCTGCGCCGTACGCACTTCGACAACGTGCCGATGAAGCCGCAGCGCGTGTACGAGGAGATGAACAAGGCCTTCGGCCCGGAGACCCGGTACGTCACCACGATCGGCCTCTCCCAGATCGCCGGCGCGCAGATGCTGCACGTCTACAAGCCGCGTCACTGGATCAACTGCGGCCAGGCCGGCCCGCTCGGCTGGACCATCCCGGCCGCGATCGGCGTCGCCAAGGCCGACCCGGAGTCCCCGGTCGTCGCGCTCTCCGGCGACTACGACTTCCAGTTCCTGATCGAGGAGCTGGCGGTCGCCGCGCAGCACAAGATCCCCTACGTCCACGTTCTCGTGAACAACGCCTACCTGGGCCTGATCCGTCAGGCGCAGATCGGCCTGGACATCAACTTCCAGGTCAACCTGGAATTCGAGAACATCAACACCCCCGAGCTGGGCGTCTACGGCGTCGACCACGTCAAGGTCGCCGAGGGCCTGGGCTGCAAGGCGATCCGGGTCACCGAGCCGGACCAGCTCGGCGCCGCCTTCGAGCAGGCGAAGAAGCTGGCCGCCGAGTACCAGGTGCCGGTCGTCGTCGAGGCGATCCTGGAGCGGATCACCAACATCTCGATGAGCCGCACCATGGACATCAGCGACATCTCCGAGTTCGAGGACCTGGCCACCGAGCCCGGCCACGCACCGACGTCGATCAAGCCACTGAAGGTCTGATCCGACAGAAGCACACCAGGGGCGGCCCATCCGGGGAGGATGGGCCGCCCCTCACCCATGTGCCGGGCCGACTCTCGGCCCTCGTCGCCGACGATGCCGCATGTCCGTGGACGCCGGCTCTCAGTCGAACCCGCCGCCTCCGTACCCGCCGCCGTAGTCGTGGCCGCCGTGTGAGTGGCCGCCGTGCCCGTGGCCGCCTCCGGCATCGTGGTCGTTGCCGTTCCAGCCGGTTTGGCCCTCGTCGCCGATGATGCCGCGGATGCCGCTGCCCCGGCCGAAGGGGAAGAGGCCCTCGTCGGCGAGGGTGCCGCGGCCGGTGAGGCCGGAGTCGCGGGCGAAACGGGGCAGCAGGGCCGTCAGGGCCCGGTCGCCGTACAGCGCGACGGCGAGCAGCACCTCTTCCTCCGCCAGGCCGTCGGGGCCGTCGGGCAGCGGGTGGCGCTCGCGCAGCTCCGCCAGGTGGCGGCGGGCCGCGCGGGTGCGGCCGGGTGGCAGGGACCGCAGCAGGCCGGCCGCCGCGAGTTCGGCCCGCATCCGGGCCAGGGCCCGCCGCACCATCACCCTGCCGGGCAACTCCCGCGGTCCGGCGGGCCGGTAGAGGCCGGTGCGTACCGCCTTCTCCAGGGGGTGGCGGAAGGACACGGCGTCCCGCGTCCCCGTCCTGCGCAGGGTGCCCGGGCGGCCGGCCTCGACCGCGCCCCGCAGATGCAGCCCGAGGACGGCGACGGTCACGGCGGCGCGGTCGCCGCCCCGCAGCAGGGCGACCGCGCAAGGGTCCGGCGGAATCGACGTCGTACTGTCCATGAGACACCCCCCGTACGGGACCCGCCGCCCCCGTGCCGGCGGGCCCCATGTGTCGGTGTTGTGCCCGCCGGTGACGGTCGTCGAAGCCTCTCTCGCGGTGTTCAGAGGTTGATTTGAGGGTTGCGTAGGCCGGGTACGGCCGCTGCCGTACCGGGCGTGACTAGACCTCGTGCTCCGACAGGCCCGGCCAGTCGTCCGGCCCGCCGCCCTGCCATTCGATGAGGTCGCTCTCCTCGACCTCGATGCGGTCCAGGTCGGCCAGCCGCAGGATCTCGATGACATCGTCCAGGTGGGAGGCGAGCCCCAGCGTCACGTCCCCCTCGGTGACGCGCCGGGAGCCGTCGAGGGCCGGAGCGTGGACCACGATGTGGGGGTACTGCGTCGGATTGCCCATGGGTTCAGCGTCCTGCGGAAGCGGCACGAGCGCACCCCCGGAGCCCGGACGGGGCCCGGACCGAGTCCGGACAGCACGAAAGCGCCCCCTGAGCAGGGGGCGCTTCGGTGCCGTGTGATGACCGTCCGACGGCGCGAGGCTGGGCGCGACAGGACATTCGCGCCGCCGGACGGGGTCCGGGTGGGCTGGGACCGCGGCGGATGCGACGGAACCGGGAACCCTTCCCTCTGGTCGAGAAGGGAACTCGGATCCTTTACCACCGCACTGGCTCACACACCGCCGCGGTCCTCGCCTTGCCCGCGAGCTGTTCCGACCGGCCACCCCTCATCCGGGCCGTTCGGCTGCCGCGGGCCGTTTGTGGCCTCAGTCCTCGCGCAGGGCGCGGACCGCCTCCTCGACGCGCTTGCCGTAGTCCGGGTCGGCGGCGTGGAAGTGGGCCAGGTTCTTCTCGATCACGTCGTCGCGGGAGACCTGCGAGAGGCCGCCGGCGATGTTCGCGACGAGGCGGGACTTCTCGTCCTCCGACATCAGGCGGTACAGCTCGCCCGCCTGGAAGAAGTCGTCGTCCTTGGTGTGCAGCGGGGCCTCGTGGTTGCCGGTGTAACCGGAGACCGCCAGCGGGGCCGACAGCGGGCGGCCGGTTTCCACCGGGCCGTCGTACGAGTTCGGCTCGTAGTTCTTGGCGCCGCGACCCTGGGCGTTGGCCGCCATGAAGCCGTCGCGGCCATAGTTCTGCGCGGTCGTCGCCTTCGGGGCGTTGACGGCGAGCAGGGTGTGGTTGACGCCCAGGCGGTAGCGGTGGGCGTCCGCGTAGGCGAACAGCCGGCCCTGGAGCATCTTGTCGGGGGAGGGGCCAATGCCCGGAACGAAGTTGTTCGGGGAGAACGCGGCCTGCTCGACCTCGGCGAACACGTTGTCCGGGTTGCGGTCCAGCACCAGCCGGCCGACCCGCTGCAGCGGGTAGTCCTTGTGCGGCCACACCTTGGTCAGGTCGAACGGGTTGAAGCGGTAGTCGGCCGCCTCGGCCGCCGGCATGATCTGGACGTAGAGCGTCCAGGACGGGTGCACACCGCGCTCGATGGCCTGCAGCAGGTCCGTCTGGTGCGAGTTGGGGTCCTTGCCCGCCAGCTCGGCGCCCTGCTCGGCGGAGAGGGAGCGGATGCCCTGGTTCGTCTTGAAGTGGTACTTGACGAAGAAGGCCTCGCCCTCGGCGTTCGTCCACTGGTAGGTGTGCGAGCCGTAGCCGTTCATGTGGCGGTACGACGCCGGGATGCCGCGGTCGCCCATCAGCCAGGTCACCTGGTGCGTGGCCTCGGGAGCGTGCGCCCAGAAGTCCCAGACGTTGTCCGGCTCCTGCTTGCCGGTGAACGGGTCCCGCTTCTGCGAGTGGATGAAGTCCGGGAACTTGATCGGGTCCTTGATGAAGAACACCGGGGTGTTGTTGCCGACGAGGTCGTAGTTGCCCTCTTCGGTGTAGAACTTCACCGCGAAACCGCGCGGGTCACGCACCGCGTCCGCGCCGCCGAGGGAGTCGGCGACCGTGGAGAAGCGCAGGAACACCTCGGTGCGCTTGCCGATCGCGCTCAGGAAGTCGGCGTGGGTGAAACCGGTGACGTCGTCCGTCACCTCGAAGTGGCCGTACGCGCCGGAGCCGCGGGCGTGCACCACACGCTCCGGGATCCGCTCGCGGTTGAAGCGCGCGAGCTTCTCCAGGAGGTGCTGGTCCTGGAGCAGCAGCGGGCCGCCGACGCCGGCGGAGGCTGAGTTCTGGTTGTCGGCGACCGGGGCGCCGGACTCTGTCGTGAGCACGCGCTTCGACATCGTGACCTTCCGTGCGAGAGGGCAGCGGGAATCTTCGGAATTTTCGGAAACAGACTTCCGCTTTATGGAGCTTCCGCTGGCGTGAGCCTAGGTTCGGGTGAACGAGACGTCAACAGTTTGTTGAAGGTAATTCCGGGCCGCGGTGCCGCCTGGGCGCGACAGGACAGGTGTCAGCGGCACCGCGGCCCGGAAGTCTCAGGGGGTCGTCAGACCTGGGCGCCGGAGAGGCGCTCCACGGCCCGCAGCAGGGCCGAGTGGTCCAGGCCGCCGTCGCCCTGGGCGCGCAGCGAGGCGACCAGCTGGGCGACCACGGCGCCGACCGGCAGGGCGGCGCCGACGTTGCGGGCGGCGTCGGTGACGATGCCCATGTCCTTGTGGTGCAGGTCGATGCGGAAGCCCGGCTTGAAGTCGCGGTTGAGGAAGTTGTCCTTCTTGCGCGTCAGCACGGTCGAGCCCGCGAGGCCGCCGTTGAGGACGTCCAGCGCGGCCTGCAGGTTCACGCCCGACTTCTCCAGGAAGACCACGGCCTCGGCGCAGGCCTGGATGTTCACGGCCACGATCAGCTGGTTGGCCGCCTTCACGGTCTGGCCGGAGCCGTGCGGGCCGCACAGCACGATGGTCTTGCCCAGCGCGTCGAAGATCGGCTTGGCCTGGTCGAAGTCGGCCTGCTCGCCACCGACCATGATCGACAGCACGGCCTCGATGGCACCGGCCTCACCGCCGGAGACGGGGGCGTCGAGGACGCGGATGCCCTTGTCCTTGGCCGCCTTCGCCAGGTCCACGGAGGTCTGCGGGGTGATCGAGGACATGTCGATCAGCAGGGCGCCCTGCTTGGCGTTCTCCAGGATGCCGTCGGGGCCGTAGGAGATGGCCTCGACCTGCGGGGAGGCGGGCACCATCGTGATGACCACGTCGGCGTCGCGCACGGCGTCGGCGATCGAGGAGGCCGCGGCGCCGCCGGCGGCGGCCAGGCGGTCCAGCTTGTCCTGCTCCAGCGTGAAGCCGGTGACCTGGTAACCCGCCTTGATCAGGTTCTCGGACATGGGGGAGCCCATGATGCCGAGGCCGATCCAGGCGATCTTGGGAAGGTTGGTGCTCATGATTGGGGGTGCCTCTCTAACTGCTCTGCAAAGTCGGGGGGTTCGGCGCGTTGAGCGCGTTCAGCGCGCTTCGCGCGGGAGCCACTCGAAGGCCTCGGCGCTCGGGCGGTCGCCGGCCTTGTACTCCAGGCCGACCCAGCTGTCGTAACCGGCCTTCTTCAGCTGGTCGAGCAGCTCCTCCAGCGGGAGCGAACCCGTCCCGGGGGCGCCGCGGCCGGGGTTGTCGGCGATCTGGACGTGGCCGGTCTTCGCCGCGTACTGCTCGATGACCGAGGGCAGGTCCTCGCCGTTCATGGACAGGTGGTACAGGTCCATCAGGAACTTCGCGTTCCCGAGGCCCGTCGCCTCGTTGACCTTGTCCACGACCTCGATCGCGGCCGGCGCCGACACCAGCGGGTACAGCGGCGACTCGGGCTGGTTCAGCGCCTCGACCAGCAGGATCGCGCCGATCCGGTCGGCGGCCCGGGCCGCGAGGGCGAGGTTCTCCAGGGCGAGCGCGTCCTGCTCGGCCGGGTCCACGCCCTCGACGCGGTTGCCGTAGAGCGCGTTGAGCGCCTTGCAGCCGAGGGAGGCCGCGAAGTCCGCCGCCACGTCGATGTTGGCGCGGAACCTCTCCGACTCCTCGCCCGGGATCGACAGGGCGCCGCGGTCCGGGCCCGGCAGCTGTCCGGCGTAGAAGTTCAGCCCCGTGAGCTGGACGCCCGCGTCCTCGATCGCCTTCTTCAGGGCGTCGAGCTCGGACTGCTCGGGGGTGGGGGAGTCGACCCAGGGCCACCACAGCTCGACCGCCGTGAAGCCCGCCGCGGCGGCGGCCGCGGGACGCTCCAGGAGCGGGAGTTCCGTGAAGAGGATCGACAGGTTGACGTTGAAGCGCTGGTCTGCGAATCCCATTCGGGCCGCGCTCCCTTCCCTAGGAATTCCGTATTGCGGAAGTTCATTTCTGCTTAATGGAAGATTGCCTGCGGCCGGGGGTGACTGTCAAGAGCGGGCACGAAAAAGTGCCCCCGCGCGGGCTGCGCGGGGGCACTTCCTGTGCCTGGTCAGAGGGCGTCGACGGCACTCACCTTCCAGCCGTCGGCGGTGCGGGCGAGCGTCATCCGCACCCGGTTGAGGTCCAGGCGGGCGCCCGACACCTGGGTGCTCTGCGTGATCTGGTTGACGAAGAGCAGCACGACCGCCCTGTCCGGTGCGGCGGACACGACGGAGACCGCCGGGGCGCCGCCGTCCGTGGGTGCCGCCACCGTCGCCTTCACCACACCGTGGTACTTCTTCGCGGTCGGCCCGACCACCGTCTTCGTCGTCCTGCCGTACTGGTCGCGGAACGCGCCGGTCAGCAGGGCACGTGCCCGGGCGAAGTCGCGGTCCAGGTGGCGGTAGTCGTACGACAGCACGACCGGGGCGGCCTTCCGGGCGGCGGCGAGCGCCTCGGTGCGGGCCCGTGCCGTCTGCTGTCCCTGCCGGTACTGCCACCCGAGTACGGCGGCCGCGGTCAGGGCCGCCACGAGCGCGAGGCAGAGTGCCGCGGTGAGCACCCTCGGGAGGCGGGGCGGGCGTGCGGGCGCGCTCTCCTGCTCGTCGGCGTCCGGCTCCGGCGCCGGCTCCGGCGGGTCGTCCCAGCCGCCTGGGGGCTCGATGACCACGGTGTGTCCCGAGAGCCGTTCCTCGGCCCTGTGGGTGGTCTCGTCGTGCTCCGGCAGCCTGGCACGCTTGGCCGCCGCGCGGGCGGCCGCGGTCAGGGTGCGCCGGGCCGGGGAACCGGTGCCGCGGGTTCGGGTGGTCGGGTTCGCCACGGTGTCTCTCCTCACTGCCGGCCTCATCGGCTCAGCCCACGAACTCGACGTCGGAGGTCAGCCAGCGGCCGGCCACGCGCACCAGGTCGAGCTGGAGCCGGTAGGTCCGCGCCTGTCCCTCGGGCGCGGCGGTATTGGTCACCTTGCTGTCGGCCACCACCAGGACCCGGGCCGAGCGCTCGTCGGACCGCACGATGCCCGCTTCCAGGACCTGCCCCTCGGACACCGACTTGTTCTGGGCGACGAGCTTCGTCAACTGCGCGGTCTGCGCGGCGAACTGCTTCTTGAAGTCGCCGGTGGCGCCCTTCAGCACGTTGCCGCTGTCCCGGCCGTAGTGCCGGTAGTCGAGCGAGGTGAAGTTCAGCGCCGACTGGCGGGCCGCCGCCAGCACGTCCTGGCGGCGTTGTTCCGCCGCGCGCTGGTCGGCCAGCCGCAGCCCCAGCCAGACGGACAGCGCGGTCGCCAGGACGGTCGCGGCGACGAGACCCACCCCCAGCGACCTCATGCGCCTGATGCCATCGGTCCAACGAGCAGCCATTGCCACGACTCCTTTCCGAACACGGCCTGTTCGCCGCCCGTCGAGCCGATCCCGACGGATGTCTGTCCCCGGCCGGCCGACGCGCCGGGGGCGTTCTGCGCGCCGCGCACCGAGGTCGCGCTGCCGCGCGGTGCCGCGCAGTGCGCGCCGGTGTTCGCCGGGCGTGTGCCGGTGTCGGCGGGGTCGCGTCGCCGCGTGCCGTAGCCCTGGGTGCACGGCGGCGGGTCGTCGGCGCCCAGGACCAGCCCGAAGTGGGTGGTGCCGTCCCCGGGGACGACGGTGTAGCTGCCCGCGACGGTGAGCGGGAGGGTCACCAGGGCCTGCTCCACGCCGGGCAGCCGGGCCACGGTGACCTGGCCGCCGCTGATGAGGTTGGCCAGCAGGACCGACAGGCCGGGCCCCGTGGACTTCAACAGCGAGTTGACCTCCTGTGCGGCGGGCGCCGTGTTGCCGATCAGCCTGCGCAGATCCCCGTCGCTCGACTTCAGCTGCGCGGTGAGCGTGGCCAGGTCGCGGGAGAACGACTTGATCGCCGAGCCCTGGTCGGCCTGCGTCTTGAGCACCTTCCGCGAGTCCTCGATCAGCGACACCGTCTCCGGGAGCGACTCGGACGCCGACTCGACCAGCTCGTTGCCGGAGTCCACCAGGCGGCTCAGGTTCGGTCCGGTGCCGGCGAAGGCCTTCCCCAGCTCGTCGACGGTGGTGCGTAGATCGTCCTTGCCGACCGAGTTCACCAGCCGGTCGAGGCTGAGGACGAGGTCGGTGACCGGCAGCGGGGTCCGGGTGCGGCCGCGCGGGATCGGGCTGCCGTCGATCAGGTACGGGCCGCCCGAGCGGCGCGGCTGGAGGTCGACGTACTGCTCACCCACGGCCGAGCGGTTGGCGACCACGGCCAGGGTGTCGGCCGGGATCCGAGGCGCGCCGTCCTCGATCCTCAGGGACACCGAGACCCCGGAACCGGTCAGCCGCAGATCGCCCACCCGGCCCACCGGCACCCCGCGGTAGGTGACCTCGGAGCCGGGGAAGACGCCCCCGGACTCGGCGAAGTCGGCGTGCACGGTGTAGCCGCGGTCGAGGACGTCGTCCACCAGGCCCGTGTACTCGGCGCCGACGTACGACACCCCGACGGCGGTGACGGTCGCGAAGGCCAGCAACTGGGCCTTGACCGTACGTGTGATCACGGCAGCATCCCCTTCAGCATCAGCTCGGCGAGGCCGACGTCGATCCCCTGGGGGAGGCGGTGCGAGCCGTCCCCGGTGCCGTAGGCCGCGGTGCACACCGGCGGGCACAGCAGGGTGCTGCCGTCGGAGGGCGTCGAGGGGACAGGGGGCACGGACGGGGTGTCCGGCAGGGACGGGGCGGACGGGAGGGGGGTGGGAGTGGGGACGCTCGGCAGGTCCGGGATCCCGGGCGCCGGGGTGCTCCTGCCCTTGCCCGGCTTGTCGGTGACGTTGCCGTAGATGCCCGCCAGGTCCAGGTCGGCGGTGATCTTCAGGTTGACGTAGTCGCCCTTGACGGCGTCCACCACGTTGCGCGGGAACGGGTAAGTGGTCAGCAGCTCGAGGGAGTTGGGCAGATCGTCGCCCGCCTTGTTCAGCTGCTGCAGGATGGGCCGCAGCTGCCTGAGGTTGGCGACGGTGTCGTCCCGCGAGGCGTTCACGACCCTGGTGCCGGTCTTGCCGAGCCTGGACAGGCCGGTGAGCATCTTGGTCAGGTCGCGGCGCTGGTCGGCGAGGACCTTCAGGGCGGGCGGCATGGTGTCGACGGCCTCGGCGATCGTCTTCTTCTCCTTCTTCAGCCGCTCGGCCAGCCGGTCGACGCCCTTGAGCGCGCGGACGATGTCCGCCCGCTGGTCGTCGAGGCCCCCGAGGAAGGTGTCGAGTTCCTTGAGCAGGGACCTGACCCGGCTCTCGCGGCCGTCCAGGGCCTTGTTCAGCTCGACGGTGATCGTCTTCAGCTGGGCCACCCCGCCGCCGTTGAGCAGTGCGGACAAGGCGGACAGCACCTCCTCGACGTCCGGGTTGCGGCCGCTGCGGGACAGCGGGATGCGGTCGCCGTCGCGGAGCCGGCCGACGGGCTGCGTGCCGGCCGGCGGGGACAGCGCGACGTACTTCTCGCCGAGCATGCTGGTCTGCCGCAGCTCGGCGACCGCGTTGCCGGGCAGCTTCACCGAGTTGGCGATCCGCAGCCGCACGCGCGCGTGCCAGCCGTCCAGCTCCACCTTCTCCACCGCGCCCACGGTGACGTTGTCGACCTTGACCGCCGACTGCGGCACCAGATCCATGACGTCCCTGAACTCGACGGTGACGTGGTACGCGCGGCCGTCCGCGGCGGCGCCTCCGGGGAGCGGGACGTCGTACCAGCCGTTGAACTCGCAGCCGGTCAGCAGCAGCGAACCGACCGCCGTCCAGGCGGCCACCCGGCCTTTGCGCAGCACACTCATGCCCGGGCCCCCAGGATTCCGCCGAGGGTCCTGTCGACCGTGCCTGTGGCCGCCGGGGCCGTCGGCACCTTGGGCAGGGAGTCGAAGAGCTTCTTCAGCTCCGCGCAGTTGCCGTGGTCGTCCCCGGTCGTCCTCAGGAGCGAACAGAGCAGGGACGCCGGGTCCTGCGGTGTCTGCGCGTTGTTGCGGGTGTCGAGGGTGCCGGCGGCGGGGTTGTAGGCGTTCTGCAGGTTCGACAGGCCGGTGGGGGCGACGTCCAACAGCTCCTCCAGTGCGGCCCGTTGGGTGACGAGGACCTTGGTGACCTTGCTGAGCCCCCGCACGTCCGAGGTCAGCGCCTTCTTGTTGTGCTTCACGAAGTCGGACACGTCGCCGAGGGCCGCGCCGAGGTTCTGCAGCGCCGCCGCGAGGTCCTTGCGCTCCCCGGCCAGCTGCGCGGCCACCTCGGCGAGGCTGGTGTTGAACGACCGCACGCTCTGGTCGTCCGCCGCCAGCGCGGCCGTGAACACCTGGAGGTTGCGCAGGGTGCCGAACAGGTCGCCGCGGCCGTCGGACAGCGTGGTGACCGCCTGCGAGAGGTCCTCGACCGTCTGGTTGAGGTTCTCGCCCTGGCCCCGGAGGTTGTCCGCGCTCACCCCGAGCAGCCGCGACAGCGAGCCCTTCTTGTTGGCGCCGTTCGGGCCGAGCGCCTCGGCCGTGGTGTGCAGGCTGTCGAAGATCCGGTCCAGTTCGACGGGGACGGCGGTACGGGACTCGGGGATGACGTCGCCGTCCCGCAGCGCCGGGCCCTTCCGGTACACCGGCAGCAGCTGCACGTAACGGTCGCTGACCACCGACGAGTTGATGATGGCGGCCTGCGCGTCCGCCGGGACCTTGCGCCCCTGCTCGTACTCCAGCTCCACCCGCACCCGGCCGCCCTCCGGCGTGATCCGCTTGACCTCGCCGATGCGGACGCCGAGGACACGGACGTCGGAACCGGGGTAGATGCCGACGGTGCGCGGGAAGTACGCCGTGACGCGGACGGGGTCGGGGTGCGGCCACAGGAGGACGGCGAGCGCGACGACGACCGCGAGTGCGGTGAACAGCGCCAGAAGTCTGCGGGTCATCGGGTGCCTCCCGTCCGTGGCGTGACCGGGGCGGCGACCAGGTTCTGCACGTACGAGTCGAACCAGCGGCCGTTGCCCAGGGTGTTCGTGAAGAGCCGCACGTAGGGCGCGAGCAGCTTGACGCTCCGGTCGAGGCTCGCCTGGTTGCGTTCGAGCATCTTCACGAAGGTGTCCAGGTTCTTCAGGGCCGGCCCGATCTCCTTCCGGTTGTCCTCGACCAGGCCGGAGAGTTCGATGCCGAGCAGGGCGCTGCTCTTGAGGAGGTTGTGGATCGCCGTGCGCCGCTTGCTGATCTCCTTGAACAGCGCGTTCCCGTCCGTCACCAGCGCGGAGAAGTCCTTCGTGTGGCCGGCGAGCACCTGGGTGACTCCGTTCGCGTGGTCGAGCAGATCGCGCAGCGCCTTGTCGCGGGAGGCGACGGTCCTGGAGATCCTCGACAGTCCCTTGATCGACGCCCGCACTTCCTCGGGCGAGTCCTGGAAGGTGGCGGAGATCGTGTCCAGCGCCTTCGCGAGGCGGTCCGTGTCGACCTCCTCGGTGGTGGTCGTGAGATCGCTGAAGGCCTGGACGACGTCGTACGCCGACACGGTCCGCCGGAGCGGGATCTCGCTGCCGGGCTTCAACCGGCCCGGCCCCTTCGGGTGCAGGGCCAGGTACTTCGCGCCGAGGATGGTCTTGACCCGGATCGACGCGCCGGTGTCGGTGCCGAACGCCGGGTCGCCCTTGACCTTGAAGGTCACCTTGACGTGGTCGCCGGCCAGGTCGACGTCCTCGACCTTGCCGACCTTGACCCCGGCGATCCGCACCTCGTCGCCCGGCTTGAGCCCGCCCGCCTCCGAGAAGTCCGCGCTGTACGTGTCGCCGCCGCCGATCAGCGGCAGGCTGTCGGCGTTGAACGCGGCGACGGTCAGCAGCGCGAGGACGGTCAGGCCGACAGCGCCCACGACCAGCGGGTTGCGCTCACGGAAGGGCTTCAGTCGGGACCGCTTCAGCCGGATCCCGGGCAGCCTGGGCGGCAGGACGCGCACCTTCACCAGGAGCTCGGGGCGGGGCGTGCGCTTGGGCCGCTGCGGGAGCTTCGGCAGCTTCGGTGCCAGGACGCGCACTTTCACCAGCGGTTCGGGGTGTGCCTTGCGCTTCGGCCGCCGGGGGAGCTTCGGCAGCTTCGGCGGCAGGACGCGCACCTTCACCAGGGGCTCGGGGCGGCCTCGCCGCCCCAGGGGACGCAGGCTCATCCGCCGCACCTCGCCCGTGCCACGTGCATCTCGGGTGTGAGCACCTTCTTGGTCTTCGGCAGCACGATCCGGCCGTCGAAGTCGCAGAGGTAGAAGTTGAACCACGAGCCGTAGGACGCCGTCCCGGTCAGCTCGTCGAGCTTGTTCGGCAGCCGCTTCAGCACGCCCTCCACGGTCTTCTCGTTGTCGTTCAGCGTTCCGGTCAGGTCGGTCAGCCCGGCGATGTCGTCCTTCAGCGGCGGGCGCGCGTCCTTCAGCAGCCCGGAGGTGGCGTCGGCGAGGGCGCCGATGTTCACCAGGGAGTCCCCGATGGGCTTGCGGTCGGCGGACAGCCCGGAGATGACCCGCCGCAACTGCTTGAGCAGCCCGGAGAAGCGGGCGCCGCGCTTGTCGAGCGTCCCCAGCACGGTGTTGAGGTTGTCGATCACCGAGCCGATCAGCTCGTCTCGGTCGGCGAGGGTCGTGGTGAGCGAGGCCGTGTGCGCGAGCAGGCTGTTCACCGTGCCGCCCTCGCCCTGCAGGGTCTGGATGATCTCGGTGGCGAGCTGGTTGACGTCGTTCGGGCTGAGCGCGGCGAACAGCGGCTTGAAGCCGCCCAGCAGCGCGTTGAGGTCGAGCGCGGGCTGGGTCCGGGACAGCGGGATGGTGCCGCCGGGCCGCAGCCGGAGGGTGCTGTCGCCCACGCCCTCGGTGAGCGCGATGTACCGCTGCCCGACCAGGTTCCGGTAGCGGACGACCGCGTGGGTGCCGGCCGGCAGCGAGCGGTCCGCGGTGACGGTGAAGGTGACCTCGGCCAGCGTCCGGTCCTTGATCCGGATGCCCTCGACCTCCCCGACCCGCACCCCGGCCACCCGGATGTCGTCGCCGGTCTCCAGCCCTGTGACGTCGCTGAAGACCGCGTGGTACGTGTCCTTCGGAGTGAAGGAGATGTTGACGATGGTCGCGGCGAGCAGGGCCGTCGCCGCGATCGTGACCAGCGCGAAGAGGCTGAACTTGATGAGCGGGGCGGCGGTCTGCCGGGCTCCTGCGGTCCTCATGCGACGCTCACCGCCGTCCCGCGGGCCAGCGGCCCGAACAGCAGGGTCGCGACGGGCGGCACCTCGTCCGCGGGGACGCCCATGACAGGGGCCACGAGCGAGCCGACGGCCCGCTGCTCGGCCGCGGTGGCGGACACGTCGACACCTCCGGGGAGCGCGCCGCCCGGACTTCCGGCCGACGTACCGTCGTTGAGATGGGGTTTCGGGCCGGGCACCTGCGGATGCGGCAGGCCCCGGCAGTTCGGCCCGGACCGCTCGCCGTAGACCGGCTCCTCGCCGGGCCGGTACGCGGCCTGCGGCCGTACGACCTCGAGGGTGATCCGCATCTCGCCGCCCCGGAACGCGTCCTCTGACGCCTTCTCCTGCCGGACCAGGCCCTGCAACAGGCACGGGTACTCGGGGGAGTAGCGGGCGAACAGCTCCAGGGTGGGGCGGGAGACCCGGCCGAGGGTGATCAGCCGGTCGCCGTTCTCGGCGAGGAAGTCGTCCGCGGTGCCCGCGACCGTGGCGGTCGTCCGGAGCGCGGCGGCCAGCCGGTCCTTCTGCTCGACGATGGTCCGGCTGGTGGTGACCGTGTTGTGCAGGATCCGCATCAGGTCGGGAGCGGCGTCGCCGTACACCTCGGCGACATCGGCGAACCGTGCGATGTCCTCCTGGAGCGACGGCAGGTGCGGGTTGAGGCGGCGCAGATAGGCCTCGACCCGGGTGAGGTTGTCACCGATCCGGTCACCGCGGCCCTCCAGCGCGGTGGCGAAAGCCGAGAGGGTGGCGTTCAGTTCACCGGGCCTGACCGTGCGCAGCAGCGGCAGCAGGTCGTTCATCAGCTGCTGCACCTCGATGCCGACCTGCGTGCGGTCCTGGGTGATGACGTCCCCGGCGCGGATCGGCCGGGCCGTTGAGCGCGCGGGCGCCACCAGGTCCACGTACTTCTCGCCGAACAGCGTCTTGGGCAGCAGCCGCGCGTGGACATCCGACGGGATGTACGCGACGTACTGGGGCTTGAGCGCGATGTCGAGCGTGGCCTTCGTGCCGTCCGCGTGCACCTCGCGCACCTCTCCGACCAGCAGTCCGCGCAGCTTGACGTCGGCCCGAGGATCGAGCTGGTTGCCGAGGCTGTCGGCCTGCAGGGTGATGCGCACGACGGACGTGAACGCCTGCTGGTACACAGCCACCGCGAGCGACAGCAGCAGCGCGAGTACGGCGATGAACGCGATGCCGTACAACCTGAGTCTCAGCACTCTCACCGGCCTCACCCCGCGATCCGTACGGTCGTGTTGGCGCCCCAGATCGCGAGGCTCAAGAAGAAGTCCAGGACGTTGATGGCGACGATCGACGTCCGCACCGCACGCCCCACCGCGACACCGACCCCCGCCGGACCGCCGCTCGCGTAGTAGCCGTAGTAGCAGTGCACCAGGATGATCAGCACGGCGAAGACGATCACCTTGCCGAAGGACCACAGCACGTCGACGGGCGGCAGGTACTGGTGGAAGTAGTGGTCGTACGTGCCCGTCGACTGCCCGTAGTAGCCGGTGGTGATGGTGCGGGCGGCCAGGTACGAGGACAGCAGCCCGATGACGTACAGCGGGATCACGGCGACGAAGCCGGCGATCATCCGCGTCGTCACCAGGAACGGCAGCGAGGGCACGCCCATCACCTCCAGCGCGTCGGTCTCCTCGCTGATCCGCATCGCGCCGAGCTGTGCGGTGAAGCCGGCGCCGACCGTCGCGGACAGGGCGAGCCCGGCCACCAGCGGGGCGATCTCCCGGGTGTTGAAGTACGCCGAAAGGAACGCCACGAAGTTGGAGGTGCCGAGCTGGTTGAGGGCCGCGTAGCCCTGGAGGCCGACCTCGGTGCCGGTGAAGAAGGAGAGGAAGGCGATGACGCCGACCGTGCCGCCGACGACGGCGAGCGCACCGCGCCCGAAGCTGACCTCGGCCAGCAGCCGCAGGATCTCCTTCTTGTAGCGGCGCAGGGTGCGGCCCGTCCACGCCAACGAGCGGCCGTAGAAGGAGAGTTGGGTGCCCAGCTCTTCGAGGGAGCGCAGGGGGCGTTCGAGTGGTCGCATCGGCTAACCCCTCTGCGGGACGACCTGGAAGTACACCGCGGTCATCACGAAGTTGGTCACGAACAGCAACATGAAGGTGATCACCACCGACTGGTTCACGGCGTCGCCCACGCCCTTCGGCCCGCCCTTCGCGGTCAGCCCCTTGTACGAGGCGACGATCGCCGCGATCGCCCCGAACACCAGCGCCTTGAACTCGGCCGCCCACAGGTCGGAGAGCTGGGCGAGGGTGGTGAAGGAGGCGAGGTAGGCGCCCGGAGTGCCGTTCTGCAGAACGACGTTGAAGAAATAGCCGCCGGCCACTCCGACCACGGACACCAGGCCGTTGAGCAGCACGGCCACGACCATCGAGGCCAGCACGCGCGGTACGACGAGCCGGTGGATCGGGTCGATGCCCAGCACCTGCATCGCGTCGATCTCGTCCCGGATCTTCCGGGCCCCGAGGTCCGCGCAGATCGCCGTGCCGCCCGCGCCCGCGATGAGCAGCGCGGTGACGATCGGCGAGGCCTCGCGCAGGACGGCGAGCACGGATGCCGCACCGGAGAACGACTGCGCGCCCAACTGCCTGGTCAGGCTGCCGATCTGGAGGGCGATGACGGCCCCGAAGGGGATCGACACCAGAGCCGTCGGCAGGATGGTGACGCTCGCGACGAACCAGGCCTGCTGGATGAACTCCCTTGCCTGGAAGGGCCGTCGGGGCAGGGTCCGGACGACGTCCAGCGCCATCGCGAACAGGTTGCCCGAGTGCCGCAGCGCGCCTGTCGGGGAGAGACTCATGCGCCGCTCACCTCCTCCCAGCGCAGCCCGGCCTCCCGTCTCGCGATCGCCTCCCAGCGGGGCGGGCGCGTGATGCCGGGGCTCGGCAGCAGACGGGGAGGGAGGCCCTCGGCCGGGCCGCGCTCGTCGATCTGCGCCAGCTCCTGCTCGACCTGCGCCGCGTCCTTCTCCTCCGCCATGCCGATCGGCCCCTGCATCCGGCCGTTCAGGAACTGCCGTACGACCGGCTCGTTGCTGGTCAGCAGCTCCTCGCGGGGCCCGAACATCACCAGCTCACGGCGGAACAGCAGCCCGATGTTGTCCGGGACCTGGCGGGCCGAGGCGATGTCGTGCGTGACGATCAGGAAGGTCGCGTCGATCTGCGCGTTGAGGTCGACGATGAGCTGGTTGAGGTAGGCCACGCGCACCGGGTCGAGGCCCGAGTCCGGCTCGTCGAAGAGGATGATCTCCGGGTCGAGCACCAGGGCGCGGGCGAGCCCGGCCCGCTTGCGCATACCGCCGGAGATCTCGCCGGGCAGCTTCCCCTCGGCGCCGATCAGCCCGACCATGTCCATCTTCTCCAGCACGATCCGCCGGATCTCGCTCTCGGACTTGCGGGTGTGCTCGCGCAGCGGGAAGGCGATGTTGTCGTACAGGTTCATCGAGCCGAACAGCGCGCCGTCCTGGAACAGCACGCCGAACAGCTTCCGCACCTCGTACAGGTCGTGCTCGCGCAGCTCGGTGATGTCCCGGCCCGCGACCCTGACCGACCCGCGCTCCGGCTTCAGCAGCCCGACGAGCGTCTTGAGGAACACCGACTTGCCCGTCCCGGAGGGGCCGAGCATCACCGACACCTCGCCGGCGGGCAGCGTCAGCGAGACGTCCTGCCAGATGACCTGGTGACCGAAGGACTTGGTCAGCCCTTCCACACAGATCTCGACACCCATCCGGTCCCACCCTTCGCCCGTGGAGCAGCTCCGACATCTGCTCTACGGGGAGGGGCGGGGCGTCCGTCGCGACGGACGCAAGATTTTTTTCGGACGCGTTGACGGGGGGTTACGGCAGCTCGGCTACGGCAGCTTCGGCGGCTTCAAGGAAGGCGTGGGTACGGCGACGGGAACGGACGGTACGGCGGGAGCGCCCGTGACCGACGGGAGCGGTGGCACCGACGGGAGTGGTGGCACCGAGGGGAGCGACGGCACCGTCGACTCCACCGGCAGCTTGGGAAGAGGAGGCGACGAGACCTCCGGCAGAGGCGGCACGGAGAGCGGTACGACAGACCGGTCAGCAGGTGGCCGAGTCGCCGCCCGGCTGGGGGTCGCCGTCGCCGGGGGCCTGGGCGTCTCCGGAGAGCGCACCTGCCGGGTGCTGTCCGTCCGGAGGACCTGCGCCCCGCTCGACACGGCAGGCCGCGGAGCCGGAGCACCCGTCCCACCGCCCCCGTCGAGCGCGTACGGCAGCACGAACCCCGCCACCGCCAGGGTCGCCGCGGTCGAGGTGACCGCCACGGCCTGGGCCTTCCCCGCCCCGCGCGGCCGCCCGCGTCCGAGCAGGAACAGCACCACCCCGAGCGTCCCGGCCAGCGAGGCGCGCAGCGTCCGCCGGGCCCGGGCCAGCAGCGACTCGACCGTCCGGTAGCTGAGCCCCATCCGCACGGCGACCTGGCTCACGTCCAGATCCTCGGACTTCAGCCGCAGGGCCTCCGCCTGCCGGGCGGGCAGCTCCCCGCTGCGGACGGCCACCCACTTCGCCTCGGCCCGGTCGCACACCGCCTCCTCGACCGGCACGGGGCCCGGTGCGTGGAGCGTGGGGCTGCCGCCGACCTCGGCTTCCCGGTTGACCTGCCGGTGCCGGTCGACGCACAGCCGCATGGTCACGGTGGTCAGCCAGGCGCCGAGGCGCTCGTCGTCGAGATCCGGGCGCTCGGCGGCACGCAGCATCGCCTCATGGACGGCGTCCTCGGCGTCCTCCGGGCTCATCGACCGGCGCCGGGCCACCTTGAGCAACTGCTCGCGGTGGCTCCACATGCGCTGCCAACGCTCGTCGGCGGCCTGTATGTCCGCAGGCATGTCCGTCGCCATGAGGGCCCCTTCGCGCTCACCCACCGGTCGGTGCTTCCGGCGGGTGGCGACATTACCGCCGAGTATCCGCGGTTGTGGAGGGGGCGAGACGCATCGTGTTCTAGCCGTTGCTGGTCAGTGGGCCGGGGTCGGGCAGTACGCCGCCACCGGGCAGCGTGAGGGTCGGCTGGGGGAGGGGGACCAGCGGAGTCTCCGACTCCTTCGGGACGTCGGGCGTACGGGACGGGGAGGCGGAGGGCGAGGCGGGCGGTGCCGACGGCGTGCGCGAGGGGCCCGGGGCCGGCTTCCGGTCCTCGGACGGCTTCGGCGAGGGCTTCGGGGTCTTCGGACGGGACGGCTTCGGCCGGTCCCGGGACTCGCCGGACGCGTCCGGCACCACCCGGTGTCCGGTCAGGTAGTACGCGTACCAGGCCCGGACCGTGCGCAGATAGGCGTCCGAGTGGTTGTAGCCGAGGATCGCCCGGTCCAGGTCGGCCGGGTTCGAGAGGTCCCGGCCGCCGGCGCACAGATAGCGCCCGGCGGCGAGCGCCGCGTCGTAGACGTTGTCCGGGTCCGCGTGCCCGTCCCCGTTGCCGTCCGCGCCCCAGTGGGCCCAGGTCGACGGGATGAACTGCATCGGGCCGACCGCGCGGTCGTACACCGCGTCCCCGTCGTAGGCCCCGCCGTCGGTGTCGGGGACGACGGCGTAGGCACCGCCGGTCAGCCGGGGCCCGAGGATCGGCGTCACGGTCGTACCGTCCGGGGTCACCCGGCCGCCCCGCGCCTGCCCGGACTCCACCTGGCCGATCGCGGCCAGCAGCTGCCAGCGCAGCCGGCAGCCGGGCGCGGTGCGGGCCAGCTCCGCCTCGGCGCGCCGGTACGCGGCGAACACGGTCGCCGGCAGGGCGCCGCCCGGCGCTCCCTGGGCCGAGGCCGCCTTACGGGGCCGCAGCGGGGGCAGATCGGTGCGGTAGGGGGTGTCGCCCGACACGCTGGGGCCGTGCTCGGCGGGTGCCGGCTTCCGCACGGGCTCCGCGGCCTGCGACGCCGACACCGCCCCCGGCGCCTGGGACGCGGTCAGCGCGGCCATCGCCGCCGCCGCGACCGCCGTACCCCTGGCGCCTCTGAACACGCCCGACCCGAATGTGCGCACCTCGTGGTCCCCTCCCTGTGCGGCTTCCGTCCCCTGCTCTACGCGGGCGGGCGGCCCGTCCGTCGCGGGAAGTCGCGGAAAGTCGCGCCAGGTCGCAGGAAGGTCGCGGGAAGGCCGGTAGGAAGGTCGCAGCAAGCCCGACCTGCTCGGGACCCCGGGTCGGCACGCATGTCCGTTAAGGTCTCCCCAAGCGGCCGGGGCGGTCCGACCCCCAGCGCCGCGGACCTGGCGGAACGCGCGGGTCGGAGCAGATGCCATGGGGGCACAGTGCGACTGAGAGTGGAGTTCACGACCGAGCCCTTCGACCTGGACGAGGCGCCCGCGCACGCGCTGGCGGCCCGCGAGGTGATCGAGGCGGCGGAGCTGGACGCGGTGGACGTAGGCCCCTTCGGCAACACGGCGGAGGGCGGCGCCGACGCGGTGCTGACCGCCGTGGACGCACTGCTGCGCAGGACCCTGGAAGCCGGTGCCACCCGGATCTCGCTGCAGGTCAACGTGGTCGGAGCGGGCGAATGACCGGTACCGGGGACGAGCCCTTCATCACGGCCGTGAAGCCGCTGGTCGACGCCATGGGCGGGGAGATGCTCCCGCCCGACGAGGCCGGCCCCGAGGACGTCGTCCTCACCTGGGAGGGCGTCGACGTCGTCGCCGTACGCCTGCCCCAGCTCGCCGACTCCCTCGACCACATCCTCGCCGCCATGGAGCGCCGTCAGGGCCGGCCGCTGGCCGACCTGGACCGCAAGGCCAAGCAGGAGGTCGTGCGCATACTGGAGGCGCGGGGCGCCTTCGCCGTGCGGCACGGGGTGGAGACCGTGGCGAGCGCGCTGGGCGTCAGCCGCTTCACGGTCTACAACTACCTGAACCGGGAGAAGGGTGCCTGAGCCCGCGCTGCGGGATCAGTTGTGTTACCCGGAATTTTCAACAAAGTGTTGACGTCGTGTTTCGGAGGGCGTTAGCTGTTCGCAGCCCGTTCAGCACGACGGCCGTTTCCGGCCACGGAGGCTCCCGTGACTACGACTTCCACGCCCCCGGGCCTGGCCCGGTTCAACGTCCTGGAGGAGCACCCGGCACTTGCCGCCCTCCACGAGGCGTGCGCCTCCACCGAGTGGGGCCGGCGGCTGCTCGCCGCCCGCCCGTACACCACCGCCGACGACCTGTACGCCGCCAGCGACGCCGCCATGGCCGAGCTGAGCACCGCGGACCTGGAGGAGGCGATGGCCGGCCACCCGCCGATCGGCCGCCCCAAGCCCGGCGACCCGACCTCCGCCCGGGAGCAGGCCGGCATGGCCGGCGCCGCCGAGGAGCTGAAGACGGAGATGCTCGAACTGAACCTGGCCTACCAGGACAAGTTCGGCCACGTCTTCCTCATCTGCGCCACCGGCCGGACCGGCGAGCAGATGCGGGACGCGGTCAAGGAGCGGATCGGCAACTCGCCGGAGCAGGAGCGGGAGATCGTCCGCACCGAGCTGGGCAAGATCAACCGCATCCGACTGGCCCGACTCGTCGAAGAGGACGCCTGAGACCATGAGCACCAGCACCACCGCCTCCGTGTCCACACACATCCTGGACACCTCCGTCGGCCGCCCCGCCGAGGGCGTCGCCATCGAGCTTTCCGCCCGTAGCGGCCGGGACGCGGAGTGGCAGGCGCTCGGCGGCTCCGCGACCGACGCCGACGGCCGGTGCAAGGACCTTCCGGACCTGCCGGAGGGGACGACACACGTACGGCTCGACTTCGCCGTCGAGACGTATTTCGAGAAGAAGCAAGCCGATGCGCAGCAGGACGCCCCCGCGAATCGGGACAGCGGTGCCGTGTTCTTCCCCGAGGTGGCGATCACTTTCGCCGTCAACCCCGGGGAGCACTACCACGTGCCGCTGCTGCTCAACCCGTTCGGCTACTCCGTTTACCGAGGGAGCTAGCTAAATGCCCACCATCCTGGGACAGAACCAGTACGGCAAGGCCGAGAACCGAGTCGTAAAGATCACGCGGGACGGCGCCACCCACCACATCAAGGACCTCAACGTCTCCGTCGCCCTGAGCGGCGACATGGCAGAGGTCCACTACTCCGGCTCCAACGCCAACTGCCTGCCGACCGACACCACCAAGAACACGGTGTACGCGTTCGCCAAGGAGCACGGCATCGAGTCCGCCGAGCAGTTCGGCATCCACCTCGCCCGCCACTTCGTCACCTCGCAGGAGCCGATCCACCGCGCCCGGATCCGGATCGAGGAGTACGCCTGGGAGCGGATCGCGACCTCCGACGCCAACTCCAAGTTCATCGGCGCCGACGAGGTCAAGCACTCCTTCGTCCGCAAGGGCCAGGAGACCCGCGTCACCCAGATCACCTACGACGGTGAGAAGTGGGAGGTCATCTCCGGCCTCAAGGACCTGGTCGTGATGAACTCGACGAACTCCGAGTTCTGGGGTTACGTCAAGGACAAGTACACGACCCTGCAGGAGGCGTACGACCGCATCCTGGCCACCCAGGTCTCCGGCCGCTGGCGGTTCAACTGGACCGACGACGAGCAGAAGATGCCCAACTGGGAGAAGTCCTACGAGCAGGTCAAGAAGCACATGCTCCAGGCCTTCGCCGAGACGTACTCCCTCTCCCTGCAGCAGACGCTGTACCAGATGGGCTCGCGCATCATCAACAACCGCAGCGAGATCGACGAGGTCCGCTTCTCCCTGCCGAACAAGCACCACTTCCTGGTCGACCTGGAGCCCTTCGGGCTCAAGAACGACAACGAGGTCTACTACGCCGCCGACCGGCCCTACGGCCTGATCGAGGCGACCATCCTCCGGGACGGCTGCGAGCCGAAGATCCCGGTGGACCTCACCAACCTCTGATCCACCTCCCTTTGCGGCACCCGCGGCCGGCGGGCCCTGCCTCCCCGGCCGCGGCACTCAAACTCCCTAGGGTCCTGCCGTGCCCACTCCCTTTGAGTCCACTGAGCGAAAAGGACTAATCATGGCAGCAGCCCAGCGCATCGTCATCGAGAACTGTTCGATCGCGACCGTCGACGCCGACGACACCGAGTACGCCTCCGGGTACGTGGTCATCGCCGACAACCGCATCGAGGCGGTCGGCGCGGGGAAGGCACCCGAGGGCCTGGAGAACGTCGTACGCCGTATCGACGCCACCGGTCACCTCGTGACCCCCGGCCTGATCAACACCCACCACCACTACTACCAGTGGATCACCCGGGGCCTGGCCACCGACCACAACCTCTTCAACTGGCTGGTCGCGCTGTACCCGACCTGGGCGCGCATCGACGAGCCGATGGTGTACGCGGCGGCCCAGGGCTCGCTCGCCATGATGGCCCGCGGCGGTGTCACCACCGCCATGGACCACCACTACGTCTACCCGCAGGGCTCCGGCGACCTGTCCGGCGCGATCATCCGCGCCGCCCGCGAGATGGGCGTCCGCTTCACCCTGGCCCGCGGCTCCATGGACCGCAGCGAGAAGGACGGCGGCCTGCCCCCGGACTTCGCCGTCGAGACCCTCGAAGGCGCCCTCACCGCCACCGAGGCCACCGTCAAGGAGCACCACGACGCCTCCTTCGACGCGATGACCCAGGTCGCCGTGGCCCCCTGCTCCCCCTTCTCCGTCTCCACCGAACTGCTCAAGCAGGGCGCCGAGCTGGCCCGCCGCCTCGGCGTACGGCTGCACACGCACGGCTCGGAGACCGTGGAGGAGGAGAAGTTCTGCCACGAGCTGTTCGGCATGGGCCCGACCGACTACTTCGAGTCCACAGGCTGGCTCGGCGAGGACGTGTGGATGGCGCACTGCGTCCACATGAACGACTCCGACATCGCCGCCTTCGGCCGGACGAAGACGGGCGTCGCCCACTGCCCGTCCTCCAACGCCCGCCTCGCGGCCGGCATCGCCCGTGTCCCCGACATGCTGAAGGCGGGCGTCCCGGTCGGCCTCGGTGTCGACGGCACGGCGTCCAACGAGTCGGGTGAGCTGCACACCGAGCTGCGCAACGCCCTTCTCATCAACCGCCTCGGCGCACACCGCGAGGCCGCGCTGAACGCCCGCCAGGCGCTGCGCCTCGGCACCTACGGCGGTGCCCAGGTGCTCGGCCGCGCGGCCGAGACCGGCTCGCTGGAGGCCGGCAAGCTGGCCGACCTGGTGCTGTGGAAGCTGGACACCCTCGCCCACGCCTCCATCGCCGACCCGGTGACCGCGCTGGTCTTCGGCGCGGCGGCCCCGGTCACCGCCTCCTTCGTCAACGGACGTCAGATCGTCGAGAACGGCCGCCTGCTGACCGTCGACGAGGACGCCATCGCCCGCTCCACGCGGGACGAGGCCCAGCGCCTGGCGCGCATCGCCGCCCAGGGCTGAGAGCCCCACAGGACACCGGCCGGGAGGGACGGCTCCCGGTCGGCAGCCGTGGACCCGAGCGGGGTCCATGGCGGCCGTCTCCGGGGCGCGCGTACATGCGCGCGCCCCGGAACGGTCACCGTCCGCAGGCCCCCGAAGGGCCTCCGGTCCCGCACGACCGTCGCGCACCACCTCCTTGAAACCCACGTCAGAGCTGACGTGTCTAACCGCGACCGGAGGAGCCGCCGTGTCCGCTCAGATCGTTGACCCCGTCGACGAGACCCACCCAGTCGACGAAAAACTCCCCGCACTCAAGATGGCGACGAGCGGCCTGCAGCACGTGGCCGCCATGTACGCCGGAGTCGTCGCCCCACCCCTGATCGTCGGCGCGGCCATAGGCCTGACCGGCACCGAACTCACCTTCCTCACCGGCGCCTGCCTCTTCACCGCGGGCCTCGCCACCTTCCTGCAGACACTCGGCATCTGGAAGATCGGTGCCCGGCTGCCCTTCGTCAACGGCGTCACCTTCGCCGGGGTCGCCCCCATGACGGCGATCGTCGCCTCCGCGCACGACAAGTCCGACGCACTGCCGATCATCTACGGCGCCGTGATCGTCGCGGGCCTCCTCGGCTTTGTGGCAGCCCCCTTCTTCAGCAAGGCGGTCCGCTTCTTCCCACCGGTCGTCACCGGTACGGTCATCACCCTGATCGGCGTCTCCCTCCTCCCGGTCGCCTTCAACTGGGCCCAGGGCCCCAACCCCGCCGCGCACGACTACGGTTCGACGACCAACCTCTCGCTGGCCGGCATCACCCTCCTGATCGTGCTCGCCCTGCGCCGGTTCACCCGGGGCTTCGTGAAGCAGATCGCGGTCCTGCTGGGCCTGGTCGTGGGCACGCTGGTGGCGATACCGTTCGGCGTCACGGACTTCGGCCCGGTGGCGGACGCGGACGTGATCGGCTTCCCGAGCCCGTTCCACTTCGGCGCACCGCAGTTCCAGGTCGCCGCGATCCTGTCGATGTGCGTGGTGATGGTGGTCTCCATGACCGAGTCCACAGCCGACATGCTGGCACTCGGCGAGATCGTCGAACGCCCCGCGGACGAGCGGACCATCGCGGCGGGCCTGCGCGCCGACACCCTCGGCTCGGCCCTCAGCCCCCTCTTCAACGGCTTCATGTGCAGCGCCTTCGCGCAGAACATCGGGCTGGTCGCGATGACGAGGATCCGCAGCCGGTTCGTCGTCGCCACGGGCGGCGCCTTCCTGGTCCTGATGGGCCTGTGCCCGATGGCGGCGTCGCTGATCGCGGTGGTACCCCGCCCGGTGCTGGGCGGCGCGGGCGTGGTCCTGTTCGGCTCGGTGGCGGCCAGCGGCATCCAGACCCTGGTCCGGGCCGGCCTGGAGAAGGACAACAACGTCCTGATCGTCGCGGTGTCCCTGGCGGTGGGCCTGATCCCCATCACGGCGCCGGACTTCTACCACGCCTTCCCCGAGACGGCGCGGATCGTCCTCGACTCGGGCATCTCGACGGGGTGCGTGGCGGCGGTCCTGCTCAACCTGGTCTTCAACCACCTGGGCAGGGGCCGCGAGGCCGAGGACGTCACCCACCCCATGGAGTCGGGCGAGGAACTGGCGCCCGCGCACTGAGCGCTGTTCGCCCAGGGGGTACGGCGAACAGCGGTACCCCCTGGGGCGGATGGTGCACCCTGTGTGCCATGTTGAACGAGTCGAGCCGTGTCGAGGCCTTCAGCGACGGTGTGTTCGCCATCGCCATCACCCTGCTCATCCTGGAGATCAAGGTCCCGGAGGTCGGCGAACACGGCGGCCTCTGGCAGGCGTTGGGCGCTCAATGGCCCTCCTACGCCGCCTACGTGGTCAGCTTCCTGGTCATCGGCATCATGTGGGTCAACCACCACCAGGTCTTCAGCTACGTCGCCCGCGTCGACCGCACGCTGATGTTCCTGAACCTGCTGGTGCTGATGGTGGTCGCCGCGGTGCCGTGGCCGACGGCGATGCTCGCGGAGTACCTGCGCGAGGACAAGGCCTCGCATGTGGCGGCCGCGGTCTACAGCCTGGTGATGGTGCTGATGGCCGCCGCCTTCCAGGCCCTGTGGTGGCATCTCACCCGCACGGGCCACCTCTTCGACGCCCGCGTCGACGTCCAGGCGGCCAGAGCGACCCGGGCCCGCTTCGCCCTGGGCTCGCTGGCCTACCCGGTGACGGTGGGCCTGGCCTTCGTCTCGGCCCCCCTCACCCTCGCCGCGCACGGCCTGATCGCCCTCTACTACGGCTTCAACCAGGTCCCGGTGCCGACCGTGTCCAGACAGCCCGAGTGACCGGTCAGCCGGCCTTGACCTCGTCGACGTCGAGGCCGCGGTCGACGCCGTGTGCGATGACGTTCTGCCCGGGTTCGAGGCGCAGGCGCGTGCCGTCGAGATACACCTCGGCCTTGTCCGGTTCGCACGACACCAGGTCGCTGATCCGGTCGGCCTCCCGGTAGGCGTCGCGGTACGTCCAGGCGGCGCGACGTGCCTCGCCGATGTCGGCGCGGGGGACGTACCAGCGTGGGGCGAATCCCGACTCGAAGAGGACGACGGGGTGCTCGGAGCGGGCGATCACGGCGTCGCCGAGGCGGACTCGCCTGGCGGGCGATGGACGCCTTCTACGAGGAGGACGAACGCATCCTCGGTCACGCGGCGGACCCGTACCACCGCATCGACATCCGCAACACCTCCCGCACCCTCGAAAAGTAGGCGACGGGATAGCGGCCCGGCTCGTGGAGCAGGTCGGGGAGGGGTTCGGGGGTGAGGAAGTGTCCGATCGCGCCGGCGGAGAGGGGGCCTTGCTGCCAGGACAGTCCCATGACGGATTCCTTCCGGTTACGGCGTGCGCCCCGCGCGTCAGACGAGGACGCGGGCGAGGAAGTCGCGTATGTGCTCGGTGATGGTCCCGAGGTGGCTCTCCAGGGCGAAGTGCCCGGATTCGAGCAGGTGGATCTCGGCATCGGGCAGGTCCTGGCGGAACGCCTCCGCACCCGCGGGGCCGAAGATCTCGTCGTTCGCGCCCCAGACCGCCAGCAGCGGGACCTGGGAGCCGCGGAAGTACTGGTGGACCTGCGGGTAGAGGTCCACGTTGGTCGGGTAGTCGCGGAAGAGCCCGAGCTGGATCTCGTCGTTGCCGGGCCGGTCCAGCAGCGCCTGGTCGTGCACCCAGTTGTCGGGGCTGACCAGGCTCGGGTCGGCGACCCCGTTCACGTACTGCCATCGGGTGATCTCGGGAGTCAGGGCACCGCGCATGGGGGCCTCCGTGTCCGGTCCCGGGGTCCTGGCGTAGGCGAAGACGCCGTCCCAGAAGGGCTTGACGAAGCCCTCTTCGTAGGCGTTGCCGTTCTGGGTGATGATCGCCGTGATGCGGTCCGGGGCCTGGAGCGCGAGCCGCCAGCCGATGGGGGCGCCGTAGTCCTGCACGTACATCGCGAACCGGTCCACGCCCAGCTGCCCGAGCAGGCCGGAGGTGACCTCGGTGAGGGCGTCGAAGGAGTACGGGAAGTCCTGCGCGGAGGGCATCGCGGACTGGCCGAACCCGATGTGGTCGGGGGCGATCACGTGGTACCGGTCGGCGAGCGCCGGGATCAGGTGCCGGAACATGTGCGAGCTGGTGGGGAAGCCGTGGAGCAGTACGACGGCGGGCGCCTGGGGGTCGCCGGCCTCTCGGTAGAAGACGTCGAGGCCGTTGACGGTGGCGGTGCGGTGGTGGGCTGGGGAGAGCATGTTTCTAACCTCTTTCGTGAGATTCAGTGGTTACGCTTCCAGTCGAGCACGCTTGACCTAACCCGTCAATATGCTTTTATTGGTTAGGTCGCGATGGTGGCCGGGGCGCCGCGGGGAATCGCGGCGGCACCGGCACAGATCTAGGATCGGTTCCAACGGAGGTCCGCAATGGCGACGCTGCTGTCCGTCAACGTGGGGATGCCCGCGGACGTGTCCTGGCAGGGGAGGACCGTCCACACCGGAGCCTGGAAGGCCCCCGTCCAGGGCTCTCGCATGGTCCGGCGGCTGAACGTCGACGGAGATGGTCAAGGGGATCTCGCCGGGCACGGTGGCGAAATCCGCGCCGTCCTCGTCTACCAGCTCCAGTCCTACGAGTACTGGCAGAAGCAGCTGGGTCGTGACGACCTGACCTTCGGGATCTTCGGGGAGAACTTCACCGTCGACGGCCTGCCCGACGACGAAGTGTGCGTCGGCGACCGGTACCGCATCGGCGAAGCCGAGTTCGAAGTCACCCAGCCGCGCGTCACCTGCTACCGCGTCGGCATGCGCCTGGGTGAACCCACCATGGCCTCCCTGCTGGTCGCCCACCACCGCCCCGGCTTCTACCTGCGCGTGATCACCGAGGGACACGTCCAGGCCGGCGACGAGATCACCCTCACCCGCAAGGGCCCGGAAGAGCTCAGCGTCGCCGACACCGACGCGCTGCTCTACCTGCCCGACCGTGACCCGGCCAAGCTGCGCAGAGCGCTGAACATCCCCGCCCTCAGCCCCGGATGGCAGCAGTCCTTCCGTGAACTCGCCGCCGCCCAGCAGCCCAAGCAGGAACCGGGATGGCCCAGTGAACGCGCCGGCACCCAGCAGCCCGGAGAGGGGCCGGGATGGCCGGGCTTCAAGGCCATGCGCGTCGTCCGCATCGTTCCCGAGACCCCCACCGTCTCCTCGGTCTACCTCGACATCACCGACGGCACACCCCTACCCGACGCCCGCCCGGGCCAGTACCTCTCCCTCCGCCTCGCGGTCGGCGACGCCGCCCCCACGGTGCGCAGTTACTCCCTGTCCTCCGCACCCACGGCCGGGACGTACCGCATCAGCGTCAAGCACGAGCCCCACGGGCAGGTCAGCCGCTACATCCACGACACGCTCCGGCCCGGCGACCTCGTGGACGTCGCCAGCCCGCGCGGGACGTTCGTACTCGACGAAAGCACCCGCCCGGTCGTCCTCGTCTCCGCGGGGATCGGCGCCACTCCCGTGCTCGCCATGCTCCACCAGCTCGCCGCCACGAGGGATCCACGCCCTGTCTGGTGGATCCACACCGCCCGCGACCGCGCTCACCACGCCTTCGCGGACGAGAGCCACGCGCTCCTGGCGCAACTCCCCGACGCCCACGAGCACATCTACTACACCGCCGAAGCCCCCCATCCGGACGAGGCCCACATCACCCAGGGCCGCCCGAGCGCCCTGTCGCTCGCGGCGCTGGGCATCCCCGCCGACGCGGACGCCTACCTCTGCGGACCGGTCGTCTTCATGGACGACCTCGGCGGCTTCCTGCGCGAGCACGGTCTGCGCCCCGAGCGGATCCACACGGAACAGTTCAGCGCCCTCCCGGCCATCAACCCCGGCATCACGCCCACGGCCGCCGTCCGACCGCACCAACCACCCGGCCCCCCGGGCACCGGCCCGCTCGTCACCTTCGCCCGCAGCGGCATCACCACCGCCTGGTCACCGGTCCACGCCTCACTCCTCGACCTCGCCGAGGCCTGCTCCATCCCCACCCGCTGGTCCTGCCGCACCGGCGTCTGCCACACCTGCGTCACCCACCTCGTGGCCGGCGACATCACCTACACCACCCCACCCCTCGAACTCCCCGAACCCGGCACCGTCCTGGTCTGCTGCAGCGAACCGACTTCCGAGGTCGTCCTCGATCTCTGATCGCGCTCTGCCAATGCTTCAACCCGACCCGGCAGGACCCGGCCACGCCATGAGGCTGGCCAGCAGTTCGGCCTGTTCGACGGCGTCGTCGAGGGCGTGGTGCGTGTGACGGCGGCGGGACAGCAGATGCCTCGGCATGGTGCCCTTGGCCACCGCCCGCAGCGGCAGTCCCGCCTTGGTGGCGTACAGCGTCTTCATGTCCAGGCAGCCCGAGTGCCCGAAGGGGCTCTCGCCGGTGAAGCGGATCAGGTACCAGTACAGGAACGTCCAGTCGTACGACGCCGGATAGCCGCACATCACCGGCTGCGCGCCGACGCTGACCTCGCGGACCCAGGTGGAGAACTCGGCAAGGGCGACGGTGGGTTCGGCGCCCTCAGCCTTCAACCGGTCGCGGTCCAGGCCGCTGACGGCGAGGGCTTCGGGGACGAAGTCGGTGGAGATCGGGCGGAGTTCGCGATAGAAGGTCTGCAGTTCGGGGTCGGCCGGGGCGAACCCGTCGACGTCCTGGGTGCCGGCGACTGCCGCGCCCAGGCTCAGCATGGAGTACGGCCCCGGGATCGGACCGTCGGCCTCGATGTCGACGGAGATGCAGCGGCTGGGCTTGACGCGTCGTGCGGGCATGGGACCGGAGCATGGCACCCGGGGCTGTCCCGCGCATCCGAATTCAGGCGCGGGGCCCCGCCTGGCACGGTGAGGACGAGGGCAGTCGGCCGGTGAAGTACGAGCGGGGCGGTACGCCCATCAGGGTGCGGAAGTCGGTCGTCATGTGGGACTGGTCGTAGTAGCCGGTGGTGGCGGCCAGTTCGGACCAGGGGGCGGTCGTGGCGCGGTCGATGACCGTGCGGACGCGGTTGATGCGGGCGTAGTGCTTGGGGGAGACGCCGACGCCTTCGGTGAACAGGTTGCGCAACTGGCGTTCGCTGACGGCGAGTTCGCGGGCCACGTCACGGACCTGGGCGGGTGCCCGGTCCGTGTGGACCGACAGGGCGTCGACACCGGCCCGCAGAAGGGCCGTCCGGGCGGGGTCCGTCGCGGCGGACAGCAGCTCGGGCAGTGCCTCGGCGAGGTGCGGCACCGCCTCCCGTGGATCCAGCCACCGCACCTCGCGCGCGAGCCGGTGCGCCGGCCGGCCCGGCAGCGCGTCGAGCGGTACGACCCGCCCGACCAGGTCGGCCGCCGGGACGCCCAGCAGGGGCCGGGCCGTGCCGGGCGCGAGGTGCAGCTCCACACAGGAGACATGGGCCTTGCCCTCGTAGTACCCGGCACGCACCCGTGGCCCGACGGCCAGCACATCGCGGTGCCCGTCCGGACCCACGCGGAGCACCACCTTGGTGACCGCGTCGGGAAGGTGGACGAAGGACTCGACGGGCGGGTCGGAGACGGACACGGTCCGCACCCCCGCGATCCAGGGGCGCAGGGACTCGGGCGTGGTCAGGGCCTGCCCGTCGGTGGCGTTCGGCACCCTTCCACCGTAAGGGCGCCGCACCGCCTTCCGGGCGGGCGAACCGTGCCGGAATCTCCAAGAGCCGGGCGCCCGGTTCACCCCACCGTGGACCTCATGATTCTGGTGACGGGTGCCACGGGCACCATCGGAAGCGACGTGGTACGACAGCTCGCGGCGCGCGGCGAGAAGGTGCGCGCCCTGACCCGCGACCCGGCGAAGGCCCGGATGCCCGCCGGGGTGGAGGTGGCGCGCGGGGACTACCTCGACCACGGCTCCCTGGCGGGCGCGATGGCGGGGGTGACGGCCGCGTTCCTGCTGCGTCCCCCCGGCCCGGAGGAGGGGCACGACCTGGGGATGGTCGAGGCGGCGCGGGCGGCGGGGGTGCGAAGGCTGGTGAAGCTCTCCGCCATCGGGACCGGCGATCCCGAGGTCGGCCCGGCCGGTGTGTGGCATGTGGAGGGAGAGCGGGCGGTGCGGGAGAGCGGGACCGAGTGGACGGTCCTGCGCCCCTCGTCGTTCGCCTCCAACACGCTCAGCTGGGTGCGGGAGGTCGGGCGGGGCGAACCGGTGCCGAACATGACCGGAGACGGGGAGTCGGGTGTGATCGACCCGCGGGACGTGGCCGAGGCGGCGGTGCGGGCGCTGGTGGACGGCGGGCACGCGGGGCGGACGTACACGCTGACCGGGCCGGAGGCGATCAGCGTTCCCGGCCAGGCCGCCGTGCTCGCCTCCGTCCTCGGCCGCCCGGTCGCCACCCGGGACCTCTCCCCGGAGGAGACACGCGAGCATCTGCTCACCGTCTGGGGCTTCGACGAGGCGCAGGCGGACGGCGTCCTGACCGGCACCGCCTTCGTCCGCGGCGGGGGCAACGCGATCGTCACCGAGGATGTCCGGCAGATGCTGGGGAGGCCGGCCAGGACGTACCGGGAGTGGGCGCAGGACCACAGGGAGGCGTTCAGCGGGGAGTGACAGGGGAGTCGGTGCCCGGCCGCAGCACCGTCGCCGCCAGTACGAGAGCCGCCACCGCGATCCCCGTGGCGACCCGGAACGCCAGCCGGTAGCCCTCCGCCGTGGCCGGGATCAGGTCCGCGCCCCGGTCGAGCAGGGTGTCGGTGCGGATCGCGGCCAGCGTGGTCAGGGCCGCAAGGCCCAGCGAACCGCCCACCACCTGCGTGGTGTTGAACAGCCCCGACGCCAGTCCCGCGTCCTCCTCCCGTGCTCCGGACATCGCCAGCCCGGTCAGCGCGGGCATCGCCGCCGCGAACCCGGCGGACAGCAACAGCAGCGGCGGCAGGACGTCGACGGGGTACGAGCCGTCGACGGGGGCGCGGCTCAGCAGGGCCATCCCGGCGGTGATCAGCACCATCCCGGCGAGGAGCACCCGGTAGCCGCCGAACCGGGCGACGGTCCGTGCCGACAGCCCCAGCATCAGCAGACCGATGGCGATCGGGGCCGGAAGGAACGCGGTCCCGGTCGCCAACTCGCCGTAACCGAGCACACGTTGCAGATACAGCGCGCTGATGAACTGGAAGCCGTACATCGTGCCGATCATCAGCACCTGGACCGCGTTCGCGCCGGTCAGCAGCCGGGAGCGGAACAGGCGCAGGCGCAGGAGGGGGCGGGCCGCCCGGGCCTGGCGCACGGTGAACGCCGTGAACAGGGCGAGCGCCAGGGCCGCCAGGAGGAGGGTGGCGGTCAGGGAGCGGTTCCCTGCGCCGACGATGTCGTACACCGTGAGCATCAGCGCACCCGTGACGAGCGCGGCTCCCGGGTAGTCGGCACCCCTGCCGAGTCCGGCACCGCGCTCGGGCGCGAGGACGCGTACCGCCGCCAGCCAGGCGACCGCGCCGATCGGCAGGTTGATCAGGAAGATCCAGTGCCAGTTCAGGGCCTGGGTCAGGGCGCCGCCGAGGAAGGTGCCGAGCGCCCCGCCCGCCGCGCCGACCGCGCTGAACACCGCGATGGCACGGGCCTGTTCCCGCGGCTCGGGGAAGAGGGCGACCAGCATGCCGAGGACCACGGCCGAGGCCATCGCCCCGCCGACGCCCTGCAGCGCCCGGGCCGCGATCAGCACCCCCTGCCCGGTCGCCGTCCCGCACAGCACCGAGGCCGCCGTGAACACGGCGAGCCCCGAGGTGAACATCCGCTTGCGGCCCACCAGGTCACCCATTCGGCCCACTAGCAGAAGCAGCCCGCCGAAGGCGATCAGATACGCGTTGACGACCCAGGCGAGCCCCGGTCCGCTGAAGCCGAGGTCGCTCTGGATGGCCGGCATCGCCACGGTGACGATGTTGCCGTCCAGGATCGTCATCAGGGTGCCCGCGCACAGAACTGCGAGGGACGTCCAGCGGGAGTACGTTCGTGACGGTGCCACCGTCGCCGGTGACGGGCTGTTGTCGATCGCGGTTGACATGGCTCCCCGTTCTTCATGCGCACCTTGGTGCACGACTTGTAACGGGGTTCATCGTGGGTGACCATGGAGGCCGGCGTAAGGAGGCAGTCCGATGTCCCAGAGGAACACCGGTGTTACCGTCCAGGCAGTGAACGCGCAGGCGTGCCCCGTCCGGGAAGTTCTTGACAGGGTGGCCGGCAAGTGGAGTGTGCAGATCCTTGTCGCGGCCGCTCAGGGGCCCATCCGCTTCACGGAGTTGGAGCGCGGTATCGAGGGCATCAGCCGCCGCATGCTGACGCTGACCCTGCGCAACCTGGAGCGCGACGGCCTGGTCACGCGTACCGTGCATGCGACGGTGCCGCCGAAGGTGGAGTACGAACTCACCCCGGTCGCCCTTGAGTTGCATCAGACGCTGCAGCGGCTGACCGACTGGGCCGAGAACAACAGGGTGTACATCGCCGAGGCGCGGGCGACCTACGACGCCGAGCACCAGCCCGAGTTGCTCGACGCGTAGGCGGCTCGGACGGTTAGAGGCCGAAGAGGCTGAGGTCCGCGGACAGCTCCTTGAACACCGCGTCGGGGTCGGCGATCAGCTTGCGCTCCTCGAGGTTCAGCAGGCCGCCCACCGCGGTGATCTCGGCCGCCACCGTGCCGTCGGTCTTGCGTATCTCCTGCCGGATCCGGAAGGTCTTGCCGCCGCTCCACTCGAACGCGCAGGTCACGTCGACCTCGTCACCGGCCAGCAGCTCGCGTTTGTAGCGGATCGTCGTCTCCAGTGCCACCGGGCCGACGCCTCGGCCGACGAGATCTGCCTGGCTGATGCCGGCGGCCTGGAGCAGCGACCAGCGGGCGTGCTCCGCGTAGTTGATGTACACCGCCTGGTTGAGGTGCCCCTGTACGTCGGTCTCGTAGCCGCGGACGGTCACACGGACGGAAAACGGTTCGGCCACTGCTTGCCCTTCTCGCGTTCGGATCTTCGGTCAACCGATCCTGGCACGCCGCTCACACCCGGCGTGGGGAGGCCAGCAGATAGCGCACCCGCGTGCGCGGCTCGGTGTACTCGCCGGCCTGCCAGCCCGCCCGCTCCAGCGTGGCGGCACACGCCCGCAGCGTCTCCTCGTCCGGCGCGTACACGGCTACCGCCTCCGGCTGTGGGGTCGCGCGCACCCGGTAGCCCTCGCCGTCCGGCCCCGTCGGCCGGTGCCCTGCCGCCTCCAGGGCGAGCGCGGCGGCCCGCACCAGATGCGTCCGTTCCCAGCCGCAGGGGCGGTCGGTCGCACCGCTCGGGTTGGTCATCCGGCGCAGCTCCAGCAGCCCCTGCCAGGCGCTGTGCACCTCCCGCAGCCGGGCCGGCTCCGACGCGGGCGCCTCCTCCTCCCCGCCGACGCGCGCCGCGAACACACCGGTGGACGGCGCCGGCTCTTCCCGGGCCTCGGGCACCGACTCCGCCTCCCGTATGCGATGCCCTGCCGGGGTCAGGAAGTGATCGTGCGGCGGGCGCGGGTGGCGGAAGGCGAGCCCCCGCTTCACCAGCGCGGCCAACTGTGCCTCCGTCCCGCGCAGCCGCCCGGTGACCTCGTCGGCGCCCTCGATCACCCGCCGCTGCGCAGGGGTCGGCGCTCGGCTCACGGCGTGCTCCCTCCGCTGCGTCGTCACCTCGGAACCGCCAGGTGAGCGGCCCATTCGAAGCGTACGACCGGGGTCTGACAACGGGCCGGGGCCGGCCCAGACCCTCGGGGGTTGCAGCTGGGCGGGGGGTGGGACGCGCGACTCGGCGCTGACGAGGTGCCCCTGCGCCCACCCGTGCCGCCCCAGCGGCACGACTGCCCGCAGCCAGGGCGGTCGCGGCCGGCACGGCAGGTGTCCGTCGGGTCGGTCAGGTGGGCGGGTGGACGTTCCAGCCCGCCACCACCGGGCGACCATGCTCCGTGCCGAGGCGGGACAGGGTGCCTGTCGCCAGTTGGAAGAGGGCGCCGTGTTGGGGGCGCAGGCCGAGGCGGCGGGCGGTGAGGACGCGGAGGAAGTGGCCGTGGGCGACCAGGACGACGACCCCCTCGGTGTTGGCGAGCGCGGCGTCCACCTTGCCCAGCATCCGGTCGGCGCGCTCCCCGACCTGCTCCGGACTCTCCCCGGGGTGCTCGGGCGGGCCCGGCGCGACCCCGTCCGTGAACAGGAACCAGTCGGGCCGGGTGCGCTGGATCTCCACGGTGGTGATGCCCTCGTACCCGCCGTAGTCCCATTCGCGCAGGTCGGCGTCGACCCGGGCGTCGTGGATCCCGATCAGTTCGGCGGTCTCCCGGGCCCGCTGCAGGGGGCTGACGAAGGCGGCGCCGATGCGGTGCGAGCGGATCAGCGGCACCAGCCTGCGCGCCTCCTCCCGCCCGTGCTCGGTGAGCGGTACGTCGGTCCAGCCGGTGTGCCGTCCGGACCGCGACCACTCGGTCTCACCGTGCCGGACGAGAAAGAGGTCACCCACGTCAGCGCCCTTCCCGCTCGCTTCCCAGCACCGTGTCACACGGTCGCGGCGCCCCGCAGGGCGGACTGGGCCAGACGGGCCGCCGCGCTCAGTTCCCGGCCGGCGTGCGGTGCGGTGGCGCCATGGACAGGGTCTCGCCGCAGGCGTCGATCACGGCGGTCCTCCGGTGCCGGTCCAGGACCGGGACGACGGTGCGGTCGGAGTCGTGCGGGGCCCGGACCACCGCCTCGCTCTGCCGCACGCACCAGTCGTCGGCACCCTTCGTGCCGTGGGGCGTGTAGTGCAGGTCGACGGTGACCGCCGCCTTCGCGGAGAGGGGGAACGAGGCGGGGTGCCCCGGTCCGGCGCCGTCGATGCTCTCCGCCTTCCCGTTGTGGATCTCGATGCCCGGGTAGCCGTCGAACACACAGCTGTCCGGACCCTTGTTGACGGCGGTCAGCCGTGCGTCGGCCCGGCTGCCGCCCTTCTCCTTGCCGAGCAGGACCAGCGTCCACTTCAGGGATCCGGTCCGGCAGTTGCCCAGTGCCGTGTCGTCCGCTTCGGTGCTGGTGCCGCAGGCCGCCAGGGCCAGTCCGGCCATGAGGACGGCCATGAGGACGGCCAGGCCGCCACTCGGACGAGCCGTCGTGCGCGTCGTTCGCATCGTTCCCCCTGAACCTGTGCGTGGGTGAGTGGTCAAGTGCCGGGATAGACCAGCGTGTTCTCCGCGCCGAGAGCCTTCGCGCCGGTGTCGGCGTACAGCGTCGTCTCGCCGTCGGACCAGCGGACGATGAGGTCGTCCCGGGTGCGGTTGGGGGTGTAGTCGCCCGCCGTCATGACCAGGCCGTGCTTCCACAGGGCGTTCGGGCCGCGCAGCCGCGACTCGGTGCCCAGTCCCGCGGCCGAGGTGCCCGGATAGGCGTCGAGTTCGCCGTCCGCCCAGCGTACGAGGACATCCCAGGTGGCCTTGCCGCTGAAGTTCCCGCTGGTGAGCAGAGTGGCGTTCTTCCAGGTGCCGTTCGGCGCCAGCAGGCGCTTCTCGGTGCCGAAGGTGCCGGCGCCGACCGAGGTGTAGAGGGTCAGTTCGCCGTCGGTCCAGCGGACCAGCAGGTCGGTGGCGTTCCCGCCGCCGTGGAACTGCCCGGCCGAGATCTGGACGGCGTTCTTCCAGACCGAGCCGGGCTTCGCCATCCGGACCTCCTGGCCCAGGCCCGCCGCGCTGACGTCCGGGTAGAGGGTGACCTCCCCGTCGGACCAGCGCACCAGCAGGTCGGACAGATCGCCGCCGGCGAAGTCCCCGCCGGTGATCGTCCGGGCGTGCGTCCAGGTGGAGTTGGCCCGCTGGAGCCGCTTCTGCGGCTGGAATCCGCCCTTGCCGTCACCGGGATACAGCGTGGTCTCGCCGTCGGACCAGACCACGATCAGGTCACTGCGGTGATCGCCCGTGTAGTCACCGGAGGCCGTCAGCCTGGCGTGCTGCCACCGCCCCGCTCCGCCCGGGAGCTTGGCCTCGATCCCTTTGTACGGGGGCAGGTCGGACGGCGGATCCTGCCCCGCGACGGCGTAGGCGAGGAGGTTGGCGGCGTCGGCGCCGAACGCCGGGGCGTAGCTGATGTAGTCGACGTTCGCGTCGTTGCCGCCGCCGTTGTAGCCACCGAGGTTGCCGATGACATGACCGGTGGTGGCACCGTCCTTGTAGTCGGTGATCCAGGGACTGCCGGACACACCGCCGTAGTAACCGCCGCAGGTCATGGACATCTGCCGGTACCCGGGGAGTTGCTTCGTCGGCACGGTGCACTTGAGGGCGCGTCCGGCGCCGTTGTGCGCGTGCGACGGGTACCCGACCACCGTGACGTTCCGGTGCGTGTAGCCGGACGGCTTGGTGAAGGTCAGCCCGCCTCCCACGGCCTCCTGGAGCTGCTTGCCCCGCTGGTTCGCCGAGACCCGGGCGAACGCGGTGTCCAGGTCGGACCAGGGCTTCCTGGTGGTCGTCGAGCCGTTGTCGGGGACGTAGCGCGGGTCGAGGAAGATGTGCTGGATGTGGAAGATGCCGTACGGCTGCCGGTCGGGGCTCGCTCCCTTCACGAACTTCGGGACGAAGATGTAGTCGTTCTTCATGCTCAGCCCGCAGTGGGCCGCGGTGAGCACGATGTTCTTCGACGCGGTGGCGATCACGCTGCCGGTGCAGTGCCAGGCGGTGCCGCTCGGCCCGCTGGAGCCGAAGAACGTTCCCACGAGCCGCGTCCCGCCGTACGGAGTCCCCTTGGGCCGGGCTGCCGCCGCAGCACCCGGCTTCCCGGACGCGGACGGCGCCGAGCGGAACCCGTCCAGCGGCCGGGCGTCCGCCATGCGCCGCGCGGTCCAGAACCGGGCGGCCTCCTGCGCTTCCCGCCCCGCGTCCGCCGTCACGAGCGGGGTCGGAGACGGCGAAGGCGAAGGCGATGCGGCCCGTGCGGTCGGAGCCATGAGCCCGAGTATCACCGCGGACAGGACGGTGACGACCGTCCGGCCTCTTCGGTACGACAACAAGTACGTTCCCCCCGGTTTCACGAAAGCCGGACCAGGAGGACGAGCGGCCGCCGGTGCGACGCTGGTCAGGCGCGCACACGGGCGACTTCGCCACGAACTCCGGTGGATCCCCCTGGTCGTGCCCGCCGCAGGATGACGACGGGACCCAGGCGATCTTCGCATACGCCTGTTCGACGGCGTGCGTGACACGGGCAGCCGCCCGCGGGGCGTACGAAAGCCCCCTGTCGGTGATCACATACGGCGTTCACCGACAGGGGGCAGTGGCCCGGCTTTCCTCCCCCTCACCGTCCCTGTTCCGCGTACTCCTTGAACTGCTCCAGATCACTGCGCACGAGCCGTTCGATCGCGGTCGCCTGGGCGAACCCCTTCGGCCCGCCGAACGTCTCCCGGACGGTGTCGGGGTCGTACTCCAGCCGCGCCTGGACCCGGGTGTGGCCCTGGTCGATCGGCTGCAGGGAGAAGGAACCTCTCAGCTTCGGGGCGCCCGTGGTGCGCCACTCCATCACGCGTTCCCCCGTGCGGTCCGAGACCTCGGCGTCCAGCTCCCGGGTCCGGCCGCCCGCCTCGACGTTCAGATGCGTTTGGCCTGCCCTCTCCGTGCGGGCGTCGCGCACGCCGGCCACGAAGCGTGAGTAGTCCTCCACGCGGTGGAGGCTGTCCCAGGCCCTGTCGATGGTCACCCCGACGTCGACGTGTTCTTCCAGGGTGCTCATGGCTCACCTCCGGGGTCGGATCCTGGCCCGTACCTTCTGTTTCCAGTGTGCGCCCGGCACGGGATCACGCATCGTCACTGTCGGTAGCCGCTCAGGAACCGTCCGATCCGGCCGATCGCCGCCTCCAGGTCGTCCGCGTGGGGGAGGGTCAGGATGCGGAAGTGATCGGGCTTCGGCCAGTTGAAGCCGGTGCCCTGGACCACCTGGATCTTCTCCCGCAGCAGCAGGTCCAGTACGAACTTCTCGTCGTCGTGGATCTTGTGGACCTTCGGGTCCAGGCGCGGGAAGGCGTACAGCGCGCCCTTGGGCTTCACGCAGGACACACCCGGGATCTCGTTGAGCTTCTCCCAGGCCACGGTGCGCTGCTCGTACAACCGGCCGCCCGGAGCGGCGAGTTCGCCGATGGACTGGCGGCCGCCGAGCGCGGCCTGGATGGCGTACTGGGCGGGCGCGTTGGCGCACAGGCGCATGGAGGCCAGCATGGTCAGGCCCTCCAGGTAGTTCTTCGCGTGCTGCCTGGGGCCGGTCACCACCAGCCAGCCGGAGCGGAAGCCGGCCACCCGGTAGGTCTTCGACAGGCCGCAGAAGGTGAGGACCACCAGGTCGGGGGCGAGGGCCGCGGCCGAGTGGTGGACGGCGTCGTCGTAGAGGATCTGGTCGTAGATCTCGTCGGCGAAGACCATCAGGCCGTGCCGGCGGGCCAGGTCGAGGATGCCCTCCACGACCTCCTTCGGGTACACCGCGCCGGTCGGGTTGTTCGGGTTGATGATCACCACGGCCTTGGTGCGGTCGGTGATCTTCGACGCCATGTCGGCCAGGTCCGGGTTCCAGTCGGCCTGCTCGTCGCACAGGTAGTGGACGGCCTTGCCGCCGGCCAGGGTCGTCACCGCCGTCCAGAGGGGGAAGTCCGGCGCGGGGATGAGGATCTCGTCGCCGTCCTCGACCAGGGCCTGTACGGCCATGGACACCAGCTCCGAGACGCCGTTGCCGAGGAACACGTCGTCGACGCCCACCTCCAGGCCCAGGTTCTGGTAGCGCTGGGCGACCGCGCGGCGGGCGGAGAGGATGCCGCGCGAGTCGGTGTAGCCGTGCGCCTGCGGCAGCATCCTGATCATGTCCTGGAGGATCTCCTCCGGCGCCTCGAAGCCGAACAGCGCGGGGTTGCCGGTGTTCAGGCGCAGCACGCTGTGGCCCGCCTCCTCCAGTGCGTTGGCGTGCTCGATCACCGGGCCGCGGATCTCGTAACAGACCTCGCTGAGCTTGTTCGACTGCCGGAACTCCATGCGTCCCTCCGGGAACTCGTGTTGCTTGGTTTTACCAAGTAGGAGCTTGGAAAGTCCAACGACATGTCTAGACTGCGGGTCATGTCACCTCGCCGAAGCTACGACCAGTACTGCTCCGCAGCCCGCGCGCTCGACCTCGTCGGCGACCGCTGGACCCTGCTGATCGTCCGCGAACTGCTGGCCGGCCCCCGCCGCTACACGGACCTGCACGCGGACCTGCCCGGCGTGAGCACGGACGTACTCGCCTCACGGCTGAAGGACATGGAACGGGACGGGCTGACCAGCCGACGGCGGCTGCCGCCGCCCGGTGCGGCCTACGTGTACGAACTCACCGAGCGAGGGCGCGAGTTGCTGCCCGTGCTGCAGGCGCTGGGCACGTGGGGCGAGGGCGAGCTGGGCGAGCGGCGGCCGACCGACGCGGTGCGCGCACACTGGTTCGCGCTGCCCTTGCTGCGCGCGCTGCCGGGCGAGGGAATCGTCGAAGTACGGCTGGAGGAGGGGGAGTTCCACCTGTACGCCGGGGCAGAGGAGGGGCCGGTGTACGGCGACGGGCCCGCGCCCGGTGAGGCGGACGCGCGGTTGGCGATGGACGCGGGGACGTGCGAGGCCGTGGCCCGCGGGGAGATGACCCTCACGGACGCCGTCCGGGCCGGGCGGGTCACGGTGACCGGCGAGGGCACGATCGCCAAGGCGCTGCGGGAGGCGTGAAAACGGGCTGCTGCCTCGGACTCCGGCTTTTCGGCCTACCGAGTCGGGTGGGCGGGTGGGAAAGCAGAAGGCCCGCCGGCAGGCGGGCCTTCGACCAAATCGGCTCAGACTCCAGGCGGCCGCCCCGAGCCCCGTGTCAGCGCATACCCGCCGATCCCCGCGAGAGCGGCGAGCATGCCCCCGATCGCGGTCCACACCCAGCGGTCGGACCACCAGCCGGAGGACCAGCCGTCGTCGGGTTCGAGGCTCGACAGCACCGCGGCCTTCGAATCGTCCTCCTTCGCCTGGGACTTGACCGCCACGCCCGGCACGAGCGGCTCGGCCAGCGAGCCGTCCACGGCCGCCGCGCCGCCGATGTCCTTGGAGTCGACCCGCACCTCGGCGCTCACCGGCTGACCCAGGTCGGAGGCGCCCAGGTCCACCACGGTCAGGCGGACGTAGTACGTGCCCGGCAGCGGGTCGTTGGCCCACGGCTCGGACCAGGCACGCACCGTGCGCAGCACACAGGCCAGCTCGACCGAGGACGCCCCCTCGGCGGCGGTGCGGGTCGCCGCGCCGTACTGGCAGGACTGGCGGCGCCGCAGGCCGTCGTACACGTCGATCTGCCAGTTCTGCGTCCCGTGCGTCTGGGGCAGCTTCACGGTCGCCTTGACCGTCGGGCGCTGTCCGGCGTCAGCGGGGAACGACCAGTACAGGTAGTCGCCGGTGGAACCGGACGCGGTGGCCTGCTGCCCCTGCTCGATCTCGGTCGCCGTACGGAAGGACGTGCCCGCCCGGGTGGGCGCCTTGCCGTCGTCCGTGGCGCTCGGCGACGGGGAGGAGTCGGCGGCCGCGGGTCCCGCGGCCAGCCCGAGCGCCAGCAGCGCGGTGCTCAGTACTCGCGTGATACGCATCAGTTCGTCCTCCAGACCGCGACCCGCCAGCGCGACAGCCAGCCCCACAGCAGACCGGCCAGGAAGCCGGCCAGCACCAGCGCACCCAGCAGCCACCAGCCGCGCCCGAGGCCGAAGGAGGCCACGTCGCCCGCCTTGCTCGGGCCGTCCACGACGTCCACGGTCAGCTCCAGCGGCAGACCCGGGGACGTCTTGACCCCCGCGGCGGCCGAGAAGGAGTTGGTGACCTGGAGGCACACGGTCTCGGCGGTGGCGGTGTCGTCGTCGCTCTCCGGCTTCGGGTAGCGCAGACCGGTCGAGATCACGTCCGTACGGCCGGTGCCCGCGGCCTCACCGCGCACGATCTCCCGGCCGTGCACGGTCACCGCACGCAGCAGCACCCCGTGGTCCGGGTTGACGGCCCGGTCGTCCGCCACGCTCACCGAGGCGCGCAGCTCCTGGCCGGGGTCGACGTCCACCTTGTACCAGCGCTGCCGGCCGAACTCCTCACGATCCGTGTAGAGCCCGGACTTGAGCGACGGCGCCTTCGCGCACTCGGCCGCGCCCTCGGTCGCCACCGGCGTCACCACCGGATCGGCGGCCCGGTCGACCAACTCGCCCACCCGGTCGCTGAGTTCTTCCTTGTGCCGTACGTCGGTGTAGGTGCCGCCGGTCGCGTCCGCGATGCAGCTGAGCTGGTCGCGGGTCTTGGCGTCCGGCACCAGGCCGAGGGTGTCGATGGTCAGCCCGATGCCCTTGGCGGCGATCTCGCGGGCCACCTCGCACGGGTCGAGCGGCTGGCAGGTGTCCTCGCCGTCGCTGATCAGGACGATACGGCGGGTGCCGTCACCGCCGTCGAGGTCGGCGGCCGCCTTCTGCAGCGCGGGGCCGATCGGCGTCCAGCCGGTCGGCGCCAGGGTGGCCACCGCGGTCTTCGCCTCGGTCCGGTTCAACGGGCCGACCGGGTAGAGCTGCGCGGTGTCCTTGCAGCCCGTTATGCGGTCGTTGCCGCGGTAGTTGGCGCCCAGGGTGCGGATGCCGAGCTGGACCTCCTCCGGTGTCGCGTCGAGCACCTCGTTGAACGCCTGCTTCGCGGCGGCCATCCGGGAGCCGCCGTCTATGTCCCGCGTCCGCATGGAACCGCTGACGTCCAGTACGAGTTCGACCTTCGGAGCGGGCTGCTCCGTCTCGTCGGCCACAGCCGTGGACGGGACGGCGAGCCCGGCCGTCAGGGCGGCGAGCAGAGCGCAGACGCCCGCCGCCAGCCGTTGTCTTCTGATCATCGGCGGATCTTATTGATCTCAGGCGCCGGGCTCCAAAACGAGCGGGTTCGGCAGCAGGGCCCACTGGTCGCCGGGGGTGTCCGGGGACAGCCGCATCAGCGTCAACGCCTTCGTGGGCAGCGGGCCTTCGCACAGGGCCGTCAGGTCGGGGGTGCGGGGCAGGTCCGGCAGGGCGGCCCTCAGGGCCGCGCCCAGGGCGGGCCCCGAGCCCGCCGTGCCGGCGAGTGCGCCCGCCACCAGGGAGCCGAACAGCTTGCGGCGCAGGGTCGGCACGTCATCCGTGATCAGCCGGCCGGTCAGGGGCGGCGGGGTGATGCCGTGAGCGGACAGCCGGGCCGGGCTGATGCGGATGTCGGCGAGGTCGCGGTAGACCAGGCGGAGCGGGGAGTTGTCCGCCGAGAGGACCACCAGGAGGTTCTGGCCGTGGGCCTCCAGGGCCACCCCGAGGTCCAGCAGGCGCAGACCGACCGTGAGGGCGAGGCGGGCGAACTCGGCCAGCCAGGCCGGGGAGTCCGGCAGGTCGGTGGTGGCGAGCGCCGCCACCGGCAGCACCCGCTCGCCCGGGCCCGCGTACACCTCGGGCGACTCCCGCAGCAGCGCGGCCAGATCGGGGGAATGGGCGGCCGCGCCCAGGGTGCGGGTCATGTGCAGCAGCCCGTCCGTGCGCGCGGACAGTTCCGTGGCGAAGGCCGACAGGGTCGCGGCCGCCCCGACGGAGTACGCGGAGATGTCCCGCACCGAGGAGGTCAGCCGGGCGGTCAGCGCGGTCTTCACATGCGGCCCGTCGGGCAGGGCGAGGGTGCGCAGGGCCATCAGCGGGTGCGCGGGGCGCCAGGGGTCGTACGGCCGCTTGAGCACATGGGCCGCCTGCCAGGGGTGTACCGGCAGCAACAGTCGCTCGTCGTCCCGCAGTTCCTCCGGCCAGTCCCCGGACAGCAGGCACTCGGCGGCCGGTACGGCGACCGTGCCGAGACCGACCACCGGCCGGTGCTCCGGGCCGTACGCCAGCTGGTCCGCCACCGAGAAACCCGGCCGGGAACGGCAGTTGGGGTGGAACGGATGGCCGTCCACCACCCGCTGTTCCCACTCCCACTCCCGCTCGGGCCACTCCTTCGGATGATCCGCGCCGGCCCGGGACAGCGCCAACGAGGCCACACTGTGCCCGAGTTCTGTCGCCAGACCCGCCGCGTGCGGCACCGCGAGGTCGCTCATCAGGCGTGCCGGATCGTCGTAGCGCTCCCGGTCCAGGCGGACGGCGGTGACGTACCCGCCGGTCGCGTACGGGTCCGCGTGCGGGCCGTGCAGGGTCCGGCCGTCGGCCAGCCGCAGGGCGAGGCTGTGTGCCCCCCGGAGCCGGCCGGTGACCCACGGCAGGGGCTCATGGGCGAGCCCCCGCCACAGCCGGGTCAGCACCGCCGCGCGGGCACCCGGCAGCTCGGCCGTGTACCGGGGCAGCAGGCCGGGCCGGACGGCGGCCAGCTCCTCGGCGATATCGGCCTCTGCGGTGGGGGAGTGGTACACGGGGGCTCCTCGGATGCGGGCAGCTCGGGGCACGATTGTCAGGGACGGCATTCATACTTGTTGCTCGGGCCCAGGACGAAGAACGAATGGATCGCGTGGACCTCAAGCCTCCCGCCGACACCGTCGGACAGCGTGCCGACGCGTACGCGGCCGCACCCCTGCTCAACTGCCTGCTGCGCGAGGTCGCCGAGCCGCATCCGGTCCCGGGGCCACGGGCGGTCTTCCGGCTGCCCGGCACCGGCCGCCTGCTGCGCGTACGGCCGGGGCGGCGGCCCGCCGACCCCGAGGTGCACGCTGCCGGGGACTGGCACCGCCTCGGCCACTCCGAGCTGGTCAAACTGGTCGCCGAGGAGCTGCGCCGGCACACCGGGCTGTCCAACGGCGACCTGCCCGCCGAGATGATCGACAGCCGGGACGCGGTCGCCGCCCTGCTCACCGCCCGTGCCCGGGCCACGGCGCCCGAGGACCCGTACCTGCGCTCCGAGCAGTCCCTGATCACCGGCCACCCCTACCACCCGGCTCCCAAGGCCCGCGGCGGCGGCCCGGTCGCGTCCTGGCTGCCGTACGCCCCCGAGGCACACGCGCGCTTCCCGCTGGTGCTGCTCGGCGTCCGCGAGGACCAGGTGGCCGAGGAGGGCGACACCAGCGCCCTGGACGCCCTCGGCACGGCCCCGCCCGGCTACCGGCTGCTGCCCGCCCACCCCTGGCAGCTCGACCTCGTCGCCCGCGACCTCGCCCCGGCCTTCGCCGACGGCCGCCTGGTCCGGCTCGGCACCACCGCCTTCGACGCCTGGCCGACGGCGGCCATCCGCACGGTGTACGAGCCCCGGCGCGACCTGTTCCTGAAGTTCAGCCTCGACGTGCGCATCACCAACGACATCCGCCGGCTGTGGCGCCACGACCTGCTGAAACTGCGCCGCACCGACTCGGCCGCCAGCGCCGCCTTCGCGGCCATGGGCCCGCCCGCGGCCTGGCTGAGCGACCGCGGCTACCGCACCGCCGCCTTCGCCTTCGAGGAGCTGGCCGTGCTCGTGCGGGACGGGCTGCGCGGCCACCTCCTGCCCGGCGCCACCCCGCTGCTCGCGGCCGGGCTCGCGGAGGGCTTCGAGGGCAGCCCACTGGCCGCCACGGCCGATCCGGACGCCTGGTGGGAGGCGTACCTGCGGCAGGTGATCCCGCCCGCCCTCACGGCGTTCGACGCCCACGGGGTCGTCCTCGAGGCGCACCTGCAGAACACCCTGGTCGCCGTGGACGCGGCCGGCACGCCCGTACAGGCACTGTTCCGGGATGCCGAGGGCGCCAAGGTGCTGCCGGACGTCCCCCGGGCCGCCGGCTGGGAGCGACTCGTCTACTGCCTGGTCGTCAACCACCTCAGCGAGATCGCCGCCGCCCTCGCCGAACACCACCCCGGCCTCGACCCCTGGCCCGCCGCCCGCCGCGAACTCGCCCGCCACGACCTGCCCGAGATCCCCGCCCTGCTCACCGCACCGACCCTGCCCGGCAAGACCAACCTGCTGCTGCGCTGGACACACGCGGACGGCGCGGACGCCCGCTACCTGCCGCTGCCGAACCCGCTGGCCGACAGGGGTTAGTCCGTCAGCTCCCGGCCTCCGAACGCCCCGGTCCCGTCCGCCTGCTTCCACCAGGTCTCCAGGCCCGTCCGGTCGAGCGTCCGCCAGTCCGGGGTCTCCTGGACCAGGGCCCGGCCGAGCCGTCGCCCCAGGTCGACCATGACCCGGCCGGCGGGCGCGCGTGCGGCGTCGTAGGCGGCCAGGGCGTCGGACCAGGTGGCCGTCGAGGTCAGGGCCGACTCCAGGACCGTGGCGTCCTGGAGCGCCTTGACGGCACCGGCGCCGGTGTGCGGGCGCGCGACCGCGGCCGCGTCGCCCATGAGCAGCGCGCGGCCCACCGCGTAACGGGGCGCCGTGAAGTCGTACATGGGCTGGAGGAACAGCTCGTCGTGGGTCGTCGCCCGTACCAGGTCGCCCCAGTAGGGAGGAAGCAACTCGGCGGCGACGTACGCCAGATGGGCGCGCAGTCCGTCGCCCGCGGTGCCCGGAGGCAGGCTCGTGGGGGTCTCGAGGCCCTGGTCGAGGCCCGGCGGCGGGGCCGTGTACAGGACCCAGTTGACCCGGTGGCCGCCGTCGGTCCCGTCCGGGATCCGGTACACGATGAGATGGCCGCCCTCGAAGACGACGTAGCCGCACTCGTCCTCGGCCCACAGCTCGGGGTCGCGCAGCCGGGCCGACGGGTAGGCGCCGCGCCAGGCCAGGTATCCGGCGTACTCGGGGCGGACATCGGCGCACACGGCCGTACGCACCGCCGAGCGGTAGCCGTCCGCGCCGATCACCACGTCGTACCGCTCGGTGCGCCCGCCGGCGTGCACCTCGGCGCCGTCCGGTGCCACCTCGACCGCCTCGACCGCCGAGCCGGGCCGGAAGTCCGCCGCCTCGGGCACCCGACGACGCAGCGCGTGCCAGAGCGGGCCCCAGTTGTAGGTGCGGAACGGGAAGGGCATCACGGCGATCTCGCGGCCCAGCGGGCCGTTCGCCGCCGTGTCGTCCCGGACGTACCAGCGGCGCCGCACGAGCCGCACCCACGGCATCGAGGCGTCGAGATGGCCCGCCGCCTCCAGTTCCGCGTAGCGGGCGTTGTGTACGGCGAGCCCGACTCCGCGGTCGGCCAGGCGGCCCGCCGCACGCTCGTACACCGTGATCCCCTCGGCCCCGCCCCGCCCCGCCCCAGCGCGAGCGCCGCCGCGCATCCCGCGATGCTGCCGCCCACGACCGCGACCCTGCCACCACGCATTCCGAGTCTCCTCGTCGTCCCCCGGCGCCGGTCCGGTGCGCCGCGCGAGACCATGCTGCCAGCCCGGCGATCACCCGGCCTCCGGAATCCGCGCCGACGGCTGGATCCTGCCCTGGCGCACAGCCCGCCCGAATCGGCGGACTGGGGGCTGCCGACCACGCTGGTGGGGTCCCGGCTAGGGGGCGGTTAAGGGTAGGGGCTGGGGTGTGGAATGCGTACCGTAGTCGATACCCGGGGTGATTCAGTAGATCTCGGTGCGGTGAAGGCGAGTTCATTTCCCGCACCAGCATGTCTTTGACCGAGCAGTAGGCGCGCGACGTCTTCAAGGGTGAATTCGTTGCGCGCTGTCGGCTGCTCGCTGATCGAGGAGGGGGACAATGAGCTCTTTGGTCGAAGCTCTGCTCGGCGGCGCCGACACGGGCGAGCTGGAACGGCATGAGCTGCCCGCCGAATATCTGGCCGCACACCTGCGCGCGTCGGACGTCGGAAAATTCGGTGACACCGCGGACAAGGACGTCCGCGACACACTTCATGTCGGCCGGGTACCGATGCCGGAGATCGCGCCCGACGAGGTCGTCGTCGCGGTGATGGCCAGCTCGATCAACTACAACACGGTGTGGTCGGCCACGTTCGAGCCGGTGCCCACCTTCGAATTCCTGAAGCGATACGGCCGGCAGGGCGGCTACGCGGCCCGCCACGACCTGCCCCACCACGTCGTGGGTTCGGACGCGGCCGGGATCGTGGTCCGCGTCGGAGCGGGCGTGCGCCGCTGGCGCGTCGGTGACCACGTGGTGGTCAGCTGTGTCCAGGTCGACGAGCAGGAACCGGCGTCGCACGCCGACGCGATGCTCGGCACCGAACAGCGCATCTGGGGCTACGAGACCAACTTCGGCGGACTGGCCCACTTCGCCGTCGTGCGCGCCGGCCAGCTGCTGCCCAAGCCCGCCCACCTGACCTGGGAGGAGGCCGCCGGAGTCCTGCTCACCGCGGCGACCTCCTACCGCATGCTCGTCAGCGACAAGGGCGCGCGCATCAAGCAGGGCGACATCGTGCTGATCTGGGGCGCCACCGGCGGCCTGGGCGCGTACGCCGTGCAGATGGTGAAGAACGCCGGCGGCATCGCGGTGGGCGTGGTCAGTTCCGAGCGCAAGGCCGAGGTGCTGCGCCGGCTCGGCTGCGATGTGATCATCAACCGCAACGACATCGGCATGGGCCAGGACGCCGCCCCCACCCCGGAACGGACCATCGAACTGGGCAAGCGCCTCGGCCGGGAGATCCGGCGGCAGCTCGGCGAGGACCCGCACGTCGTGTTCGACTACATCGGCCGGGCGACATTCGGTATCTCCGTCTTCGTGGTGCGCAAGGGCGGAACCGTCGTCACTTGCGGCTCCAGCACCGGATACGACCACCATTTCGACAACCGGTATCTGTGGATGAACCTGAAGCGCATCGTGGGCAGCCACGCCGCGAATCTCCAGGAACAGGCCGAATGTAATCGTCTTTTCCAGCTCGGTCATCTGTCTCCGATCGTCTCCGAGGTTTTTCCGCTGCACGAGGTGGGCGAAGCGGCCCGACTGGTCCAGGAGAACAAGCACACCGGAAAGGTCGGCGTTCTCTGCCTCGCGCCCAGGGAAGGGCTCGGGGTCACGGACCCCGAGAAGCGGGCGCGTATCGGGGAAGCAAGGCTCAACCCCCTCCGGAACATCGGAGGAAATGTGGACTGGAATGCGTCCGCGGTGCTCGAAGGGGCTGTCTGACGTGACGGACTGCAATATAGGAATTCTCTCGACCGGCTCCTACCTGCCCAAGCGTGAAGTCGGCAACGACGAGGTCGCCGAGCGCGTCGGCGTCACCCCGGAGTGGATCGAACGGAAGACCCAGATACAGGCGCGGCGCTACGCCGCCCCGCACGAGGCGACGTCCGACCTGGCCATCCGTGCCGGCGCCGCCGCCATGGAGCAGGCCGGGCTGTCCGCGGACGAGATCGACTACATCATCGTCTCCACCTCGACGGGTGACTTTCCCCAGCCGCCGACGTCGTACCTCGTGCAGCACGGGCTGGGGGCCTACGGCGCCGCGTGCTTCGACGTGAACGTCGTGTGCAGCGGCTTCGTGTACGCGCTGGCCCTGGCCCGCAGCCTGGTCGCGCTCAACCCCGACCGCCGCGCGCTGGTCATCGGAGCCGACCTGTACTCCCGGATCCTCGACTTCGACGACCGCAGGACGGCCGTCCTGTTCGCAGACGGCGCCGGTGCGGCGATCGTCGGCGCGGTCCCCGCACCGTACGGCATCATCGACACCGCCCTGACCAGCCGCGGCGACGCCCACCAACTGATCCGCGTGGAGGCCGGCGGCAGCCGGAACCCGGCGACGGTGGAGACCGTCGCGGAAGGCGGCCACTTCTTCCGGATGGACGGCCGCGCCGTACGGGACTTCGTCGCCGACAACGTGCCCCGGGCACTGGTGGAACTGGCGGAGAGCGTCGGCGTGGAACTCGCCGACGTGCACCACTTCGTGCCGCACCAGGCCAACGGCGTGATGCTCAGCGAGGTGGTCGAGCGCGCGGGTCTCGTCAACGCCCACACCCACCGAACGCTGAGGAAGTACGGGAACGTGGGCAGCGCATCGGTACCGGTCGCCCTCGACGAGGCCAACCGCACCGGGGCGCTGTCCGCCGGAGATCTGGTGCTGCTCGCCGGGTTCGGCGGCGGCATGGCCATCGGTGCATCACTGCTGACTTGGGGGACCGGCGCATGACCACGTCCAGCGACACACTCACCACACCTGCGGACATCCACCCGGAGAGCCACCACGCCGCCCGCCCGGACGTCCCCCCGGGCATCCACCGGGTAGGGGTCGTCGGCAGCGGCATCATGGGGACGGGAATCGCCGAACTGTGCGCCAAGGCGGGCCTGGACGTCACCGTCGCGGTCTCCTCCGACGCCTCCCTGGTGTCCGGACCCCAGCGGCTTACCCGGTCCCTGGCACGCGGGGTCGCCAAGGGCAAGCTCACCGAGCGGGAACGCGACGACGCCCTGGGTCGAGTGTCCTTCACCAGGGACCTGGGCGAACTCGCCGACCGGCAGCTGGTGATCGAGGCGGTCAAAGAGAACGAGCAGCTCAAGCTGGACCTCTTCGCCGACCTCGACAAGATCGTCGAGGACCCGGACGCCATCCTCGCCTCGAACACGTCCTCCATCCCCATCGTGCGGCTCGCCGGCGCCACCAGCCGTCCGGGCCAGGTGCTCGGGATGCACTTCTTCAACCCCGTGCCCGTCCTGCCGCTGGTCGAACTGATCGACTCGGTGGTCACGGACAGCCGGGCCACCGCACGTGCCCTGACGTTCGTGTCGGACGTGCTCGGCAAGAAGCCGATCAGCTCGCCTGACCGAGCGGGCTTCGTGGTGAACGCCCTCCTCTTCCCCTACCTGCTCTCCGCCGTCCGGATGGTCGACTCCGGTCTCGCCACGGCCGAGGTCATCGACCAGGGCATGGTCGACGGCTGCTCGCACCCGATGGGACCGCTGCGCCTGGCCGACCTCATCGGCCTCGACACCACGGTCTCGATCGCCGAGGCGATGTACGAGGAGTTCAAGGAGCCGCTGTACGCGCCTCCGCCGCTGCTGCTCCGCATGGTCGAGGGCGGTCTGCTGGGCAAGAAGTCCGGCCGCGGTTTCTACGACTACGCCTGACCCGCGTACGCCCGACATCCGCGCGGGTACCGGGGTGCGCCCCGGCCCGCCGCCACGAGGTATCCCAGCACGTTCCTGCGCGCGATGGCCCTGCCGCGCGCGGTCGCCGAAAGGAAGAGCCACACCATGGCCACTGCATCCGTGTCCGGACGTCCGGAAGTCGACACGGTGCCGGGGGAACCCATCGCCGTCGTAGGAATGTCCTGCCGCTTCCCCGGAGCGCCCGGGGCGGAGGCGTACTGGCAGCTGCTGCACGCCGGTGAGAGCGCCGTGTCCGACCGGGTGCCCGACGGGCGGCCCGGCCTGCCCGGCGACGCGGTGACCAGGCCGGCCGGATTCCTGGACAGCGTCGACGCGTTCGACCCCGAGTTCTTCGGCATCACGCCCCGTGAGGCGGCGAGCGTCGACCCGCAGCAGCGGCTCATGCTCGAACTCGCCTGGGAAGCGCTGGAGAACGCGGGCATCGTCCCGGCCGCGATCAAGGGCACGCGGGCCGGTGTCTACCTCGGCGCGATCTGGGACGACTACGCCAGGCTCGTCCACCAGTACGGGGCCGAATCGGTCTCCCACCACACCATCACCGGCGTCAGCCGGAGCATCATCGCCAACCGCATCTCCTACCTCCTCGGCCTGCGCGGCCCCAGCCTGGTTGTGGACTCGGCCCAGTCGTCCTCGCTGGTCGCCGTCCAGCTCGCCTGCGAGAGTCTCCGCAAGGGCGACTGCGCGCTGGCACTGGCCGGCGGAGTCAGCCTGAACCTGGTGCCCGAGGGCTTCGTGGTGGCCGAGAAGTTCGGCGCCCTGTCACCCGAGGGCCGCACGTACACCTTCGACGACCGCGCCAACGGTTATGTGCGCGGTGAGGGTGGCGGCGTCGTCGTCCTGAAGACGCTGAGCCGGGCGCTCGCCGACGGCGACACCATCCACGGCCTCATCCGCGGCGGAGCCGTCAACAACGACGGGGGCGGCGACAACCTCACCGCCCCCAGCCGGGCCGCGCAGGAGGACGTGCTGCGCCGCGCCTACGACCAGGCCGGCGTCGCCCCCGAGGCCGTACGCTTCGTCGAACTGCACGGCACCGGCACCCCGCTCGGCGATCCCATCGAGGCGGCCGCGCTCGGCGCCGTGCTCGGTGCCGGCAGCGGACGGGCCGCCGACTCCCCTCTGCTTGTCGGCTCCGTCAAGCCCACCATCGGGCACCTGGAGGGCGCCGCCGGCATCGCGGGCCTGATCAAGGCGGTGCTCTGCCTACGGGAACGGACCCTCGTCCCCAGCCTCAACTTCCGCTCCGCCAACCCGTCCATCCCGCTCGACGAGCTGAGGCTGCGGGTCAACGACGGCCTCAGCCCGCTGGACACCCCGGACGGCGCCGCGGTGCTGGCCGGCGTCTCCTCCTTCGGCATGGGCGGTACCAACTGCCACCTCGTCCTCTCCGACTGGACCCCCGACTCGGAGAGCGCGCGGACACCGGACCGGTCCGCCCCCGCCCGCACCCCCGGGATGCCCACCCCCGTGCCGGTGTCCGGCCGGACCGCCGACGCACTGCGCGCCCAGGCGGGCGCGCTGCGCACCCACCTCGAGACCCACCCCGACCAGAGCCTCGGCGACGTCGCCCACTCGCTGGCGACCACACGCACCCACTTCGAGCACCGCGCCGTGCTGCTCGCCGCCGACCGGGACGAGGTGCTCACCGGGCTGTCCTCGCAAGCCTCCGGAGACACTCCCGCCGGAGCGGCGGCCGGTACGGTCCGGCCCGGCGAACTGGCCTTCCTCTTCACCGGACAGGGCAGCCAGCGGGCCGGCATGGGCCGCGCCCTGTACGACACCTACCCGGTCTTCGCCGCCGCCCTCGACGACGTCTGCGCCCTGCTCGACCAGCACCTCGACCGCTCCGTCCGGGACCTGATGTTCCTCGCGGAGGACTCCGAGGACGCCGGCCTGCTGCACCTCACCGGATACACGCAGGCCGCGCTGTTCGCGTACGAGACCGCCCTGTTCCGCCTGCTGGAGGACTGGGGTGTCACCCCCGACGTCGTCCTGGGCCACTCGGTCGGCGAACTGGCCGCGGCACACGCCGCCGGCGTCCTCTCCCTCCCGGACGCCTGCGCTCTCGTCGCGGCCCGCGGCAGACTGATGCAGCAACTGCCGTCCGGCGGCGCGATGGTGTCCGTCCAGGCCTCGGAGCAGGAGATCCTGCCCACCCTTGCCGGACGGGAGGACCAGGTCTCCGTCGCAGCGGTCAACGGCCCGCTGTCCACCGTGCTCGCCGGTGACGAGGACGCCGTGCTGGCCGTCGCCGAGCAGTGGCGCGAGCGGGGGCGCAAGACCAAGCGACTGCGTGTCAGCCACGCCTTCCACTCGCCGCGCATGGACCCGATGCTCGACGCCTTCCGCGAGGTCGCGTCCGGACTCGCCTACGAGCCCCCGCGCATCCCCGTGGTGTCCAACCTCACCGGGCGTCTCGTCTCCGCGCAGGAGATCAGCACCCCCGACTACTGGGTGCGCCACGCCCGGGAGGCCGTCCGCTTCCACGACGGCATGCGCGCGCTCGAGGAAAGGGGTGTGCGCTCCTTCCTGGAGGTGGGACCGGACGCGGTGCTCGCGGCGATGGGCCGCGACTGCGTGTCCGTGGAGCACGAGGAGGAGACCGCCTTCCTGCCGACGGCGCGGCACGGCCGGCCGGAGGTCCCCGCGCTGCTCGGCGCGCTCGCCGAACTGCACGTCCGCGGTGCCACCGTGGACTGGCACCGCACGACGGCCGGCCGGGGCCGCCGCGTCCCCCTGCCCACGTACGCCTTCCAGCGCCGCTCCTACTGGCTGCAGGCCCCGGAGCGTACGGGTGCCGACGTCAGCTCGGCGGGACTCGCCCCGATCGACCACCCGCTGCTCGGCGCGGTCGTACCACGCGCCGAGGCCGGAGAACTCATCCTGACCGGGCGGCTGTCCGCGCAGGCCCAGCCCTGGCTCGGCGACCACCGTGTGCACGACGAGATCGTGGTGCCCGCCGGTGTCTTCGTGGAACTGGCCCTGCAGACGGGTGCCGAGACGGGCGCCGCACACATCGAGGAACTGACGCTGGAGTCACCGCTGGTTCTGCCCGCGGACGGCGGGGCGCGGTTCCAGGTCGGCGTCGGAGCGCCGGACGCCGAGGGGCGGCGCGCGTTCTCCGTGCACTCCCGGCCCCAGGACACCGACACGGACGTCTCCTGGACGCGGCATGCCGCCGGCGCCCTCGTCCCGGCCCGTCCCGAAATCCCGTCCGACCTGAGCATCTGGCCTCCCGCCGGGGCCGCACCGGTCGCCGCCGACGAGCACGAGACGCCCCTCGTCCCGGCCTTCGCGACCCTGCGGGCGGCCTGGACCCTGGGCGAGGAACTCTTCGCCGAGGTGGCCCTCGACGCCGAACACCGCGACGGGGCCGCCCGCTTCGCCGTGCACCCCGGCCTGCTGGACGCCGCCCTGTACGCGCTCGCCGCGAACCGGGCGTCCTCCGCCGGCACCGATCCCACCGCGGTGTGGCTGCCCACCGAGTGGAAGGGCATCGCCGTGCACGCGGCCGGAGCGGAGACCCTGCGGGTCCGGATCACCCCCGCCGCCGGAGCAGCCCGGACCGGTGCGGCCGGTCCCTTCTCGCTCACCGTGGCCGACGGCGCGGGACTGCCGCTCGCCACGGTCGACGCCGTCACCCTGGCCCCCCTGTCCGAGGAAGCGGTACGCCGTGCGGCCGGAACACCCGCTCAGGAGGCACTCTTCCAGATCGGCTGGACCCGCCTGGCGCTCACCGCGGGGGACGCGCGGTCCGGCCGGTGGGCCGTGGCGGGAGACGCCGACCTCGGCCTGGCCACCGCCCTCACCACCGCCGACGCGGGAGTGGTGGTCCACCCGGACATGACCGCGCTGATCGAGGCGGCCGGTTCCGTCACCCCCGAGGCGGTCCTCGTACAGTGCCCCACGCCGGCGGTCGCCGGCCCGGCCGATGCGGTCGCCGAAGCCGTTCGCACCGCCGTCGGGGACACCCTCGCCCGGGTGCGGTCCTGGCTGGAGGACGACCGGCTCGCCGGCTCCCGGCTGGTGCTCGTCACCCGCGGGGCCGTGGCCACCGGCACGGCGGGCGACGACCCCGACCTGGTGGGCGCCGCGCTGTGGGGCCTGCTACGGTCCGTGCGCGCCGAGTACCCCGGCCGGATCGGCCTGCTGGACCTGGGCCGCGAGCGGGAGTCACTGCGCTCGCTGCCCGCCGCGCTCGCCTCCGGGGAACCCGAACTCGCCCTGCGCAACGGCTCCGTCCTGGTTCCCCGGCTGCAACGGTCGCGGATCCCGGCCGGCCCGGCTCCCGCGTGGGAGTCCGGCGGTACGGTGCTGATCACCGGCGGCACCGGCGGGCTCGGCTCCCTGGTGGCCCGTCACCTGGCCGCCGAACAGGGCGTGCGCCATCTGCTCCTGGTCAGCCGCGGCGGTTCCGACGCCGAGGGCGCCGTCGAACTCGCCGCCGACCTGCGGGCGTCCGGCGTGCACGTGACCGTCGAGGCCTGTGACGTCGCCGACCGGGACGCCCTGGCCGCACTGCTCGCCGGCATCCCCGACGAGCATCCGCTGACCGCCGTCGTGCACGCGGCCGCGGTCCTGGACGACAGCGTCGTCGCCACGCTGACCCCGGAGCAGATCGAGCGGGTGCTGCGGCCCAAGGTGGACGCGGCAGTGAACCTGCACGAGCTGACGAAGCATCAGAAACTTTCCGACTTCGTCCTGTTCTCCTCCGTGATCGGCACGGTCGGCAACGGCGGCCAGGCCGCCTACGCGGCGGCCAACGCCTTCCTCGACGGTCTCGCCCACCGGCGCAGGGCCCAAGGGCTGCCCGCCCTCTCGCTCGCCTGGGGACCGTGGGACCACGAGGAGGGGCTGATCCGGGGCCTCGACGACGCCGACCGGGCCCGGCTCCGCCGCCTCGGCCTGCAGCCGCTCGGCGTGGACGAAGGGCTCGCCGCGCTCGGCACGGCCCGCGCGGTGGACGCGCCCGTCGTCGTCCCCGCCCGCTTCGACCGCGCCGCCCTGCGCACCAGGGCGGCCGAGGAGGAACTGCCCGGCGCCCTGCGCGGCCTGGTCGCCCTGCCCAGGCGCCGGGCCTCCGCCGCGCAGCCGCACCCCGTGACCGGCACGCCCGCCACCGGCCTCGCCCAGCGCATCGCGGACCTGTCCGGGGACGCCGCCGAGCGGCTGGTGGACGAGGTCGTCCGCACCCAGGTCGCCGCCGTCATGGGCTACTCCTCCGCGGACGCCGTCGACGCCTCCCGTACGTTCAAGGACCTCGGCTTCGACTCCCTCACGGGCGTGGAGCTGCGCAACAAGCTGAGCGCGGCGGCCGGAGTCCGGCTGCCGGCCACGCTCGTCTTCGACCACCCCACGACCGCGGCCGTCGTCGGCTACCTGCGCTCCGAACTCCTGCACGAGCGGCGAAGTCCCCTCGTGCCGCAGACCCCGGCCACCGTCGCCGCGGACGACGACCCCGTCGTCATCGTGGGGATGGGGTGCCGGTATCCGGGTGGTGTGGGGTCGCCGGAGGATCTGTGGCGGTTGGTGGTGTCGGGCGGGGACGCGATCTCGGGGTTCCCGGTGGATCGTGGTTGGGATCTGGAGGGGTTGTACGACCCGGAGGGGGAGCGTGCGGGGACGTCGTACACGCGTGAGGGTGGGTTCCTTCACGAGGCGGCGGAGTTCGACGCGGAGTTCTTCGGTATCTCGCCGCGTGAGGCGCTGGCGATGGATCCGCAGCAGCGGTTGCTGCTGGAGGTGTCCTGGGAGGCGTTGGAGCGCGCGGGCCTGGACCCGGTCTCGTTGCGCGGCACCCACACCGGCGTCTACGCCGGAACGTTCATGTTCCGTGACGACACCGCGGAACCAGGAGGCGCCGAGGGCCAGCGGATGACCGGCAGCGCGGCCAGCGTGCTGTCGGGCCGCGTGTCCTACACCCTCGGCCTGGAGGGCCCCGCGCTGACGGTGGATACGGCGTGCTCGTCGTCGTTGGTGGCGTTGGACATGGCGGTGCAGGCGTTGCGGCGGGGTGAGTGCACGCTGGCGTTGGCGGGCGGTGTGACGGTGATGTCGACGCCGGGCACGTTCGTGGAGTTCAGCCGGCAGAAGGGGCTTTCCGCGGACGGGCGGTGCAAGGCGTTCGCGGCGTCGGCCGATGGTACGGGTTGGGCCGAGGGTGTGGGCGTGCTGGTGGTGGAGCGGTTGTCGGATGCGCGGCGGCTGGGTCATCGGGTGCTGGCGGTGGTGCGGGGCAGTGCGGTCAACCAGGACGGTGCGTCCAATGGTCTGACCGCGCCGAACGGTCCGTCGCAGCAGCGGGTGATCCAGCGGGCTCTGGCGGGTGCCGGGTTGGCCACGCATGAGGTGGACGCGGTCGAGGCGCACGGTACGGGTACGCGGCTGGGTGATCCGATCGAGGCGCAGGCGCTGCTGGCCACCTACGGCCAGGGCCGTGAGGGCGAACCGCTGTATCTGGGGTCGATCAAGTCGAACATGGGGCACACGCAGGCTGCGGCCGGTGTCGGTGGTGTGATCAAGATGGTGATGGCGATGCGGCACGGTGTGCTGCCGCGCACCCTGCACGTGGACGAGCCGTCCCCGTTCGTGGACTGGGAGTCGGGTGCGGTGGAACTGCTCACCGAGCAGCGGCAGTGGCCCGACACCGGCCGCCCCCGCCGTTCCGCGGTCTCCTCCTTCGGTATCAGCGGCACCAACGCGCATGTCGTCCTCGAACAGGCTCCCGCCGAGGACCCGGCCGACACCGACACCGACACCGGCCGCACGCCCGTCACGACGCCTGTGCTGCTGTCCGCCAAGTCGCCCCAGGCACTGGCAGAACAGGCCCGCCGGCTCCGCGCACACCTGGAGACGGCCGACGAGGTGGACCTGCCGGACCTCGCCTACTCGCTGGCCACCACCCGGACGGCATTCGACCACCGCGCGGCGCTCTTCGCCGACAACCGCCGGGAACTGCTGGAGGCCCTGGACGCGCTGACCGCGGGCAGCCCGTCCGCCCGGCTCCTCACCGGCGCGCCGGCGAGCGGCAGGACCGCCTTCCTGTTCACCGGACAGGGCAGCCAGCGGCCCGGAATGGGACGCGAACTGTACGACGCCTTCCCGGTGTTCGCCGAGACCCTCGACGCCGTGTGCGCCGAACTCGACCGGCACGTGGGGCGCTCGGTACGGGACGTGATCTTCGCGGACCCCGAGGAGTGGGAGGGGCCGCTGCTGCACCAGACGGTGTTCACGCAGACCGGCCTGTTCGCCCTCGAAGTGGCCCTGTTCCGGCTGGCCGAGAGCCTCGGACTGCACGCCGACTACGTGGCCGGTCACTCGATCGGTGAACTCGTGGCCGCCCACGTGTCGGGCGTGCTGTCCCTCGCCGACGCGGCGGCGCTGGTCGCGGCCCGCGGCAAGCTGATGCAGGCCCTGCCGCAGGACGGCGCCATGGTCTCTGTCCTCGCACCCGAGGACGAGGTCGCGGCGCTGCTGGCGGGGCGCGAGCACGAGGTGGCGATCGCCGCCGTCAACGGGCCCGCCTCCGTGGTGATCTCCGGCAACACAGTGGCCGCGCTCGCCGTCGCCAAGGAACTGGAGAGCCGGGGCCGCAAGACCCGGCGGCTCAACGTCAGCCACGCCTTCCACTCACCCCGCATGGACCCCATGCTGGACGAGTTCCGTGCCGTGGCCGAACGGCTCGCCTTCGCGCCGCCGGTCATCCCCATCGTGTCCAACGTGACCGGCGGGCTCCTGACGGCCGAGGAGGTCTGCTCACCGGAGTACTGGGTCCGGCACGTGCGCGAGGCCGTCCGGTTCCACGACGGAATACGTACGCTCCAGAGCGCCGGCGTCACGACGTTCGTGGAACTCGGCCCGGACGGCGTGCTGTCGGCCATGGGCCGGGACTGCGTCGTGGACGCGGAGGGCACGGAACCGGAATTCGTCCCCCTGCTGCGCAAGGACCGCACGGACACCCTGGCGGTCGCCCACGGGCTGGCACGGCTGCACGTCAGGCACCTGAGCCCGTCCTGGGACGCGCTGTTCGACGGCTCCGGCGCCCACCGGGTCGAGCTGCCCACCTACGCCTTCCAGCGCAAGCACTACTGGGCCAAGCCCACGGCCCGCACCGCCGACGTCGGCGACGCGGGGCTGTCCCCGGCCGATCACCCGCTGCTCGGCGCGACGCTGACCCGGGCCGACACCGACGAGACCGTCCTCACCGGCCGGCTCTCCCTGCGGACCCACCCCTGGCTGGCCGATCACGCCGTGCTGGGCCGGGTACTGCTGCCGGGCACCGCCTTCGTGGACATGGCGCTGCGCGCCGGCGCCGAGGGCGATGCCGGGGAACTGGAGGAACTCACCCTCGAAGCACCCCTGGTCCTGCCCGAGACCGGCTCCGTGCGGCTGCAGGTTGCGGTCGGAGCACCGGACGAGTCGGGACGCCGTTCCGTCACCATTCACTCCCGCCCCGAGGGCGGAGCCTTCGAGGAGCTGTGGACCCGGCACGCCGGCGGCACGCTGGCACCCGAGCAGGCGCCCGCCGGCTTCGACCTGGTGGTGTGGCCGCCGCGCGACGCGCAGCCGGTGGACCTGACCGGCCGCTACGACGACCTCGCCGGCCAGGGCTTCGACTACGGGCCGGCGTTCCAGGGACTGCGGGCCGTCTGGCGCCGGGGCAACGAGGTCTTCGCCGAACTCGCCCTGCCCGACGACCAGAAGGAACAGGCGTCCGCCTTCGGGCTGCACCCGGCCCTGCTGGACTCGGCTCTGCACGCCATCGAGCTGGGGGTGCTGCCGGGCACCGGCGAACCACGACTGCCGTTCGTGTGGAGCGGGGTGCGCCACCACGCCCTGGGCGCGGCGGCGGCACGGGCACGGCTGACCCCCGCCGGCTCCGGGGCGGTGACCATCGAGGTCACCGACGCGGCGGGCATGCCGGTCGCCACGGTCGAGTCGCTCGCGGTGCGGGCCGTGTCCGCCGAGCAGCTGGGCGCGGCCGGCGGGCGCAGCCATGAGGCGTTGTTCCGGCCTTCCTGGGTGGCGGTGAACGCCGGCACCGAGACGCCGGCCCGGCCCTGGACCGTCCTGGGCGACGACCCGCTGGAGCTGCCCGGCGCCGAACGGTTCACCGATCTGGCGGCACTGAGCGCCGCCGTCGCCGCCGGAGCCCCGGTTCCCGGCCTGGTGGTGGCGCCGCTGACGACACGGGCCCACTCCGTACGCGAGGCCGTGCACCGCGCCCTGACACTGGCGCGGGACTGGCTCACCGATGAGCGGCTCGCCGCGTCCCGGCTGGCCGTGGTGACCCGGCGGGCGGTCGCCGCCGCCCCGGACGAGGACGTGCTCGACCTTCCGCACGCCGCCGTATGGGGTCTGCTGCGCACGGCGCAGACCGAGAACCCGGACCGGATCGTGCTGGTGGACCTGGACACCGCCGACGCCGGCACCGACGCCGAGCAGGCGATCGGCAAGGCGCTGGCCGCGCACGAGCAGCAGGTCGCGGTCCGGGCCGGAACCCCGCGCACCCTCCGGCTGGAGCGGGCCGTGGTCCCGGCCGACGCCTCGGCGCCCTGGGACCCGGACGGAACGGTGCTGATCACCGGTGCCACCGGAGCGCTGGGCGGCATGCTGGCCCGCCACCTCGTCACCGACCACGGTGTGCGGCACCTGCTGCTGACGAGCCGCCGGGGCCCGGCGGCCGACGGCGCGGCCGAACTCCAGGCCGGCCTCACGGCCCTGGGCGCCGAGGTGACTGTCGCGGCCTGTGACGTCGCCGACCGGGACGCCCTGGCCGCACTGCTCGCCGGCATCCCCGACGAGCATCCGCTGACCGCGGTGGTGCACGCGGCCGGCGTGCTCGACGACGGCGTCCTGGAGTCGCTGACCCCTGAGCGGATCGACCGGGTCCTGCGGCCCAAGGCCGACGCCGCCTGGAATCTGCACGAGGCGACCCGCGACCTGCGGCTGTCCGCGTTCGTCCTCTACTCCTCCATCCAGGGACTCGCCGGCGGCGCGGGCCAGGCCAACTACGCGGCGGCCAACACCTTCCTCGACGCCCTGGCACAGCACCGTAGGGCCCTGGGGCTGCCGGCCACCTCGCTCGCCTGGGGACCCTGGGCGGAAGGCGGCATGGCGGCCGAACTCACGGAGGCCGACCGCAACCGGTTCGCGAAGACCGGCATGGTCGCGATCACCTCGGCTCAGGGCATGGAACTGTTCGACGCCGCACTCGGGACGGACGCGGCCGCGCTGGTGCCGCTGCCGCTCGACACGACGGCGCTCAGGGCGCTCGGCGCCGACGCGCCGCCCCTGCTGCGCGGCCTGGTCCGGGCGCCGGGCCGCCGCGCCGCGTCCGCCGGCCCGGCCACCGGGCAGGCCCCCTCCGGGCCGACCCTCGCCGAGCGGCTGACGGCGCTCACGGCGGACGAGCAGCAGCAGGTCCTGCTGGACCTCGTGTGCGCCGAGATCGCGGCGACGCTGGACTACGGCGCATCGGACACGGTCGACGCCACGCGCGGATTCAAGGAACTGGGTCTGGACTCGCTGACCGCCGTGGAGCTGCGCAACCGACTCGGCAAGGCGACCGGGCTGCGGCTGTCCGCGACCCTCGTCTTCGACTACCCGACCCCCGAGGCCGTCGCCGGACACCTGCTGACGGTGCTCGCCCCCGAGCCGTCGACGGCAGCCGCCGACACACCCGACGAGACCGAGATCCGCCGCGTGCTCGCCTCCGTCCCGGTGGACAGCCTCCGGCAGGCGGGCCTGCTCGACGGACTGCTCCGGCTCGCCCACGACGTCGACGCCCAGGCCGGCGAGCGGAGCGGTGGCTCCGACGAGCCGGAGGACGGTGCCGACCTCATCGACGACATGGATGTCGACGCCCTCATTCGCATGGTCCGCGCCAGTTCCGAGACCTGATAGTGCTGAACGGAGAAATGATGACGAACACGGCATCCGACACTGTGGTCGAAGCGCTGCGAGACTCGCTCAAGGAGAACGCCAGACTGCGCCGCAAGAACCAGGAACTGGCCGCCGCCGGCCAGGAACCCATCGCCATCGTGGGGATGGGGTGCCGGTATCCGGGTGGTGTGGGGTCGCCGGAGGATCTGTGGCGGTTGGTGGTGTCGGGCGGGGATGCGATCTCGGGGTTCCCGGTGGATCGTGGTTGGGATCTGGAGGGGTTGTACGACCCGGAGGGGGAGCGTGCGGGGACGTCGTACACGCGTGAGGGTGGGTTCCTTCACGAGGCGGCGGAGTTCGACGCGGAGTTCTTCGGTATCTCGCCGCGTGAGGCGTTGGCGATGGATCCGCAGCAGCGGTTGCTGCTGGAGGTGTCCTGGGAGGCGTTGGAGCGCGCGGGCCTGGACCCGGTCTCGTTGCGCGGCAGCCACACCGGCGTCTACGCCGGGCAGATGTACCACGACTACGGCCCCCAGCTGCACCACCCGGTGGAAGGCGTCGAGGGCTACCGGCTGACCGGCGGGCTGGGCAGCGTGCTGTCGGGCCGGGTCTCCTACGCCTTCGGTTTCGAGGGTCCGGCGGTCACGGTGGATACGGCGTGCTCGTCGTCGTTGGTGGCGTTGGACATGGCGGTGCAGGCGTTGCGGCGGGGTGAGTGCACGCTGGCGTTGGCGGGCGGTGTGACGGTGATGTCGACGCCGGGCACGTTCGTGGAGTTCAGCCGGCAGAAGGGGCTTTCCGCGGACGGGCGGTGCAAGGCGTTCGCGGCGTCGGCCGATGGTACGGGTTGGGCCGAGGGTGTGGGCGTGCTGGTGGTGGAGCGGTTGTCGGATGCGCGGCGGCTGGGTCATCGGGTGCTGGCGGTGGTGCGGGGCAGTGCGGTCAACCAGGACGGTGCGTCCAATGGTCTGACCGCGCCGAACGGTCCGTCGCAGCAGCGGGTGATCCAGCGGGCTCTGGCGGGTGCCGGGTTGGCGGTGCATGAGGTGGACGCGGTCGAGGCGCACGGTACGGGTACGCGGCTGGGTGATCCGATCGAGGCGCAGGCGCTGCTGGCCACCTACGGCCAGGGCCGGGAGGGCGAACCGCTGTATCTGGGGTCGATCAAGTCGAACATGGGGCACACGCAGGCCGCGGCCGGTGTCGGTGGTGTGATCAAGATGGTGATGGCGATGCGGCACGGTGTGCTGCCGCGCACCCTGCACGTGGACGAGCCGTCCCCGTTCGTGGACTGGGAGTCGGGTGCGGTGGAACTGCTCACCGAGCAGCGGCAGTGGCCCGACACCGGCCGCCCCCGCCGCTCCGCGGTCTCCTCCTTCGGCATCAGCGGCACCAACGCGCATGTCGTCCTCGAACAGGCTCCCGCCGAGGACCCGGCCGACACCGACACCGACACCGGCACCGGCCCGGCGGTGCTGCCTCTGCTGCTGTCCGCCAGGAACACCGAAGCGCTCACCGCCCAGGCCGGGCAGCTGCGCGAACACGTCACCACGCCCGCTGCCGGCGCCCTGATGCCGGACGTCGCGTTCAGCCTCGCCGCGCGCTCGGTGTTCGACCACCGCGCCGTGGTGCTCGGTTCCGACGAGGCGGAACTGCGGGACGGCCTCGCCGCACTGGCCGAAGGACGCCCCGCTCCAGGAGTCGTCACGGGCGTCGCCGGCCGGAGCGGCAAGGTGGCCTTCCTGTTCACCGGACAGGGCAGCCAGCGACCGGGAATGGGACGCGAACTGTACGACGCGTACCCGGCGTTCGCCCAAGCCCTCGACGCCGTCTGCGACGCCTTGGACAGCCACCTCGCCCGCCCGCTGCGCGAGATCATGTTCGCCGAGGACGGCACGGAGAACGCCGGACTGCTGAACCAGACCGTCCACACCCAGGCGGCGCTGTTCGCCCTCGAGGTGGCACTGTTCCGCCTGCTGGAGTCCTGGGGGCTGCGCCCGGACTTCCTGATGGGCCACTCGGTCGGCGAACTCGCCGCCGCGCACGTCGCCGGGGTGCTCTCCCTGGACCACGCCGCCGCCCTGGTGGCCGCCCGCGGCAGCCTGATGCAGGCCCTGCCCGCGGGAGGTGCCATGGTGTCGGTGCTGGCCACCGAGGACGAGGTGACCGGCCTGCTGAAGGGCCACGAGGCCGAGGTGTCCGTCGCCGCCGTCAACGGCCCCGCGTCCGTGGTGATCTCCGGCGACGAGGACACGGTGCTGCGGATCACCGCCGAACTCGACGCCGCCGGCGTCAAGACGCGCCGGCTGAACGTCAGCCACGCCTTCCACTCGCCCCACATGGCCCCCATGCTGGACGAGTTCCGCGCGACCGCCGGAAAGCTGGAGTTCTCCCGGCCGGTCACACCGATCGTCTCCAACGTGACCGGCCGCGTCCTCACCGCCGACGAGGCCCGCTCCGCGGACTACTGGGCCGACCACATCCGCCGGGCGGTGCGCTTCCACGACGGCATACGGACCCTGCACGCCGAAGGGGTGGAGACCTACGTCGAGCTGGGACCGGACGCCGTACTCACCGCCATGGCGCAGGACTGCCTGAGCGGGACCGGAGACACCGAGCCGCTGCTGCTCGCCACCCAGCGACGCGGCAGGCCGCAGGCCCGCACGCTCACCACCGCGGTGGCCGAGGCCCACGCGAACGGAGCCGTCCGGGCGAACTGGCCGGCGCTGTTCGCCGGTTCCGGCGCCCGGCGGGTGGAACTGCCCACCTACCCCTTCCAGCGGCACCGGTACTGGCTGGAGACGCCTGCCCCGCAGGCCGACGGCGACGGCGGCCAGGACGAGCAGTTCTGGACCGCGGTCCGGGAGCGCGACCTCGCGGCGCTGGAGGACCTGCTCGGCACCGACAGCTCCGGCGCACTCGCGGAGCTGCTGCCGGCGCTCGCCTCATGGCGTGAGGACAGCGCCCGGCGCTCCGTCACCGGCTCCTGGCGGTACCGGGCCGCCTGGTGGCCCGCCGGCGTGCCCGTCGAGGGAACGCTCACCGGCACCTGGCTGGTCGTCGTACCCGCGGCACTCTCCGGGTCCGACCTGATCGCCTCGGCCGAGGCGACACTGGCCGGACGGGGCGCCCAGGTGCTCCGGGTGACCGTCGACCCGGCGCGAACCGACCGGGACACGCTCGCGCGGCAGCTCGCCGAGGCCGCCGGCGACACACCCGCTGAAGGCGTTCTGTCGCTGCTCGCGCTGGACACCGCCCCCCACGGCGACCACCCCACGGTGACCCGGGGCATCCTCGCCAGCCTGCTGCTGATCCAGGCGGTCACCGAGACGGCCGAGCCGCCCCGGCTCTGGCTCCTCACCCAGGGCGCGGTCGGGACGGGAGGATCGGACACGCTCGACGACCCCGCCCAGGCGGCGGTGTGGGCCCTGCACCGGACCGCGGCACTCGAACACCCGCAGCTCCAGGGCGGCGTGGTCGACCTGCCGGCCGTCGCGGACGACAGCGCGCTACGCCGCCTGACGGCCGTGCTCGCCGAGCCCGCCGGCGAGGACCAGCTGGCCATCCGGCCCGCCGGTACGCTCGTGCGCCGACTGGTACGCGCCGCGACGGGAAGGCCGGGCGGCGACACGTACCAGCCACGCGGCACCGTGCTGGTCACCGAGGGCACCTGGGGGATGGGCGCGCGGGTCGCGCGCCGGCTCGCCGCCCTCGGCGCCCGGCATCTGCTGCTCACCCACTCCCCGGGCGCCGAGGGCCCGGGCCTGCCGGAAACCCTGGAGGAACTCTCCGCGGCGGGCGCGCAGGCGACCGTGGTCCCCTGCGACCTCGCCGACCGGGCCGCCGTGGCCGCACTGCTGGACGGCATCCCGGCGGAGCAGCCGCTGACCGCCGTGTTCCACACCGCCGGCGACCCGCGCACCGCCGCGCTGGCCGAGACGGACCCGGCGGAGTTCGCCGCCACGGTGAGCGCCGTCGCCGCGGGCGCGGCCCATCTGCACGACCTCGTGGATGCCGGGACCCTGGACGCCTTCGTCCTGTTCTCGTCGATCGCCGGCGTGTGGGGGAGCGGCGGCCAGGGCGCGTACGGCGCGGCCAACGCCTACCTCGACGCGCTCGCCGAGCACCGCCGGGACAGCGGCCGGACCGCGACCGCGCTCGCCTGGGGCCTGTGGGCGGACACCCCGTCCACCGCCGCAGAGGCGCCGGACCCGGCCGCCGAGCAGCTCCGCCGGGAACAGCTCCGCCGCCGCGGACTCGCCGGCATGGCACCCGACCTCGCTCTCGACGCCATGGCCGAGAGCATCGGACAGGCCGAAGCGGCCTACGTCATCGCCGACGTGGACTGGGAGCTGTTCGCCCCGGCCTTCACCGCCGTCCGGCCCAGCCCGCTGATCAGCGGACTGCCCGAGGTCGACCAGGCGCTGAGCCAGGCGGAGGGCGAGAGCGGGGCCCGCACCTCCGAGGCCGCGGACACACTGCTGCAGTCCCTGGCCGGGCTGCCCGAACCGGAACAGGAACGTCTGCTGACCGACCTGGTCCGCACGGAGATCGCCGCCGTCCTGGGGCACTCCGGTCCCGAGGCGGTCCCCGCCACCCGAGCCCTGAAGGACCTGGGACTCGATTCCCTGGCCGCGGTGTCGCTGCGCAACAGGCTGGGCGTGGTGACCGGGCTGCGGCTCCCCGCCACGCTCGTCTTCGACCATCCCAACCCGGCCGCGGTGGCCGCCTTCCTGCGCGCCGAGATCGCGCCGGCGGAGGCGGGCACCCCCGTCGACCAGGAGCTGGACAAGCTGCAGTCCCTGATCACCGCGCACTCCGGCGACCAGACCGTGCGGGAGCGGATCGGCGCCCGCCTCCAGTCCCTCCTGGCGGAGCTGACCGGCCAGGACGCGGAGGTCGCCGCCGTCGCGGCGCAGCTGGAGGAGGCCTCCGACGAGGACATCTTCGCCTTCATCGACAGCGAGCTCGGCACCCCCTGACCCGGCGGCACGGCAGGACACCTGCCAGACATCAGCGAGGATCGAATGAACGCCACATCTGACGAGAAAAAGCTCCGGGAATACCTCAAGCGCGTGACCGTCGAGCTGACGGAGTCGCGCCGCCGCCTGAAGGAGTCCGAGGACAAGCGCCGCGAACCCCTCGCGATCGTGGGGATGAGCTGCCGCTACCCGGGCGGCGTGCGGTCCCCCGAGGACCTGTGGAACGTGGTCGCGTCCGGGGCCGACGTGATCGCGGGCTTCCCCACCGACCGCGGATGGGACGAGAACGTCTACGACCCCGATCCGGACCGGACCGGCCGGACCGTCACCCGGCAGGGCGGATTCCTGTACGAGGCGGCGGAGTTCGACGCGGAGTTCTTCGGTATCTCGCCGCGTGAGGCGCTGGCGATGGACCCGCAGCAGCGGCTCTTCCTGGAAGTCGCCTGGGAGGCGGTGGAACGGGCGGGCATCGACCCCCTCACCCTGCGCGGCAGCCGCACCGGCGTCTACGCCGGCTGCGTCACCGACGACTACCAGCTCACGCTCCAGCAGGCCCCCGGCGAGATCGAGGGCTACAAGATGACGGGCGCCGCACGCAGTGTGCTGTCGGGCCGGGTCTCCTACACCCTGGGCCTGGAGGGCCCGGCCGTGACGGTGGACACGGCCTGCTCCTCCTCGCTGGTGGCGCTCGACCTGGCGGCGCAGGCCCTGCGCCGGGACGACTGCTCCATGGCGCTGGTGGGCGGTGTGACGATCCTCGCCACACCGACCGAGTTCGTGAACTTCAGCCGCCAGCGGGGCTTCTCCCCGGACGGGCGGTGCAAGGCGTTCGCGGCGTCGGCCGATGGTACGGGTTGGGCCGAGGGTGTGGGCGTGCTGGTGGTGGAGCGGTTGTCGGATGCGCGGCGGCTGGGTCATCGGGTGCTGGCGGTGGTGCGGGGCAGTGCGGTCAACCAGGACGGTGCGTCCAATGGTCTGACCGCGCCGAACGGTCCGTCGCAGCAGCGGGTGATCCAGCGGGCTCTGGCGGGTGCCGGGTTGGCGGTGCATGAGGTGGACGCGGTCGAGGCGCACGGTACGGGTACGCGGCTGGGTGATCCGATCGAGGCGCAGGCGCTGCTGGCCACCTACGGCCAGGGCCGTGAGGGCGAACCGCTGTATCTGGGGTCGATCAAGTCGAACATCGGCCACACCCTGGGCGCCGCCGGCATGGCCGGCGTCATCAAGATGGTGATGGCGATGCGGCACGGTGTGCTGCCGCGCACCCTGCACGTGGACGAGCCGTCCCCGTTCGTGGACTGGGAGTCGGGTGCGGTGGAACTGCTCACCGAGCAGCGGCAGTGGCCCGACACCGGCCGCCCCCGCCGCTCCGCCGTGTCCGCGTTCGGAATGAGCGGGACCAACGCGCATGTCGTCCTAGAACAGGCCCCCGCCGAAGACCCCGCCGCGGCACAGGAGCAGCGGACCGGGGGAAGCCCACCGGCCGAGCTGCCGATCCTGGTCTCGGCGCGCAGCCGGGACGCCCTGAAGGCCCAGGCCGCCCGGCTCGCCGCCCACCTGTCCGCGCACCCCGGGGACGACCTCGCCGACATCGGTCATTCCCTCGTCACGACCCGCGCGATGCTCGACCACCGGGCCGTCGTCATCGGCGGCGACCGCGACTCCGTGACGGCCGGTCTGACGGCCCTCGCGACCGGCGAGAACCGCGCCGAGGTGGTCAGCGGGACCGCGCGGGACCACGGCCGGACGGTCTTCGTCTTCCCGGGCCAGGGCTCCCAGTGGGCCGGCATGGCCCTCGGACTCCTCGACAGCGCACCCGTCTTCGCGGACCGTCTGCGCGAGTGCGCGAGGGCCGTAGGCGCCCACGTCGACTGGGACGTGGAGGACGTCCTGCGCGAGCGGGAGGGCGCCCCCTCACTGGACCGCATCGAGGTGGTCCAGCCGGTGCTGTTCTCGGTGATGGTGTCCTTGGCCGAACTGTGGCGCTCCCACGGTGTGGAGCCGGACGCGGTCGTCGGCCACTCCCAGGGCGAGATAGCGGCGGCCGTCGTCTCCGGGGCCCTGACCCTCGAGGACGCGGCCCGGCTCATCGTCCTTCGCTCGCAGCTCTTCGCCGACGAACTCGTCGGCCGGGGCGCGGTGGCCTCGGTCGGAGCCTCGCGGGCCGAAGTGGAGCCGCGGCTCCAGCCCTACGGCGACGCACTGTCGATCGCCGGCATCAACAGTCCGAGCCTGGTCACGGTGGCGGGCGAACCCGAGGCCCTGGAGGAGCTGGTCGCCACCCTCACCGCGGAGGGCGTACGGGCCCGGGTCATCCCCGCCACGGTCGCCTCGCACTGCTCCCAGGTCGACCGCCTCCGGGACCGTATCGCCGAACTGCTGGACTTCGTACGCCCCCGGGCCGGTCGCGTCCCGCTGTACTCCACGGTCACCGGGGAGGTGCTGGACGGCTCCGAACTGACCGCCGACTACTGGTTCGAGAACTGCCGGCGCCCCGTCAGCTTCGAACCGGTGGTCCGCAAGCTCCTCTCCGACGGGTTCGACGTCTTCGTCGAGTCGAGCGCCCACCCGGTGCTCGCACTCGGTGTGGAGGAGACCGCCGAGGGCACCGAGGCCGAGGCCACCGTCATCGGGACACTGCGCCGGGACCACGGCGGCCTGGAGCGCTTCTATGCCTCGCTCGCCGAACTGCACGTACGCGGCGTCCCCGTCGACTGGACCGGCGTCTTCGCCGGCAGCACGGCCCGCCGGGTGGAGCTGCCGACGTACGCGTTCCAGCGCCGCCGGTACTGGGTGGAAGCCGCTGCGGAACAGCACCCCGCCTCCGCCGACGCCGTAGAGGCCGCGTTCTGGGAGACCGTGCAACGAGAGGACCTGGAGTCCCTCGCCGTCACGCTCGGCGTGGACACGGGACCGCTCGGCGCGGTGCTGCCCGCCCTCGCGTCCTGGTGGCGGGACAACCGCCTGGACGCGGAGCTGGACTCCCTGCGCTACAAGGCCGTCTGGCAGCCCGTCGGCGACCCCCTGCCGACGGCGCTCGCCGGCACCTGGCTGGTCGCGGTACCCGCCGGCGCCGCGGACACGCCGCTCGTCCGGGCCGTCGTCCGGGCACTGGAGGACGGCGGGGCCCGCCCCCGCACCGTCGTCGTCGAACCCGGCACCGACCGCGCGGACCTCGCCACCCGGCTGCGCGAGGAGACCGGCGACGAGCAGCCCGCCGGCGTGCTGTCCCTGCTGCCGCTGGACGGCACGGCCGACGAGCCGCACCCCGCGCTGCCGCACGGCTTGGCCGGCACCCTGCTGCTCCTGCAGGCCGTGTCCGACGCGGGCTTCGACCGCCGCGTGTGGTCGGTGACCCGCGGGGCCGTCGCCACCGGCACCGCCGACCGCGTCGAGGACCCCGTGCAGGCCCAGGTATGGGGGCTGGGCGAGGTCGCGCTGCTGGAGGTGCCCCACCTGTGGGCCGGTGTCGTCGACCTGCCGGAGGCACCCGCGGAGCGGGACCTGGGCCGACTGACCGCGGTCCTGGCCGGAGCGGGGGAGGAGAGCCGGCTGGCGCTGCGGCCGTACGGGCTCTTCGCCCGCAGGCTGGTGCGTGCCCCGCGGGGCGGTGACGGCACCGCCTCCGCCGGCCTGCCGACACGGGGCACCGTCCTGATCACCGCGGGCACCCACGGACCTGGCGCGCACCTGGCCCGCCGGCTCGCCGAGGCCGGGGCCGAACACCTGCTGCTCACCGTGGCGCCGGAGGCCCCCTCCGACGCCACGGAGCACCTCGTCGCCGAACTCCACGCCTCGGGCACCCGGGTGACCGTGTCGACCGCCGACCCGGCCGACCGCGACGCCCTGGTCGGCCTGCTGGCGCACCTGGCGGACGAGGCGCCGCTCACCGCCGTCTTCCACACCGCGGGCCTGCTGGAGGAAGAGGCGCTCGGCACGCTCACCCCCGCCCGGCTGGAGGCCGTACTGCGCACCAAGGCGCTCGGCGCGCGTCATCTCCACGAGCTGACGCGCACCCTGGACCTGTCGGCGTTCGTCCTGTTCTCCTCGGTCACCACCGCCCTCGGCGGCGGTCTCGGACTCGCCGGCTACGCGGCGGCCAACGCCTACCTGGACGCGCTGGCCGAGCACCGCAGGGCGCACGGTCTGCCCGCGACCTCGCTGGCCTGGGGCGTGTGGGACGAGGAACCCGCCGAGTCCGAGGCGGCGGCCGCCGCGCAGACCCGGCGCGAACGGCTGACCCGGCGCGGACTGCCGCCGATCGACCCGCAGCGGGCCCTCACCGCGCTGCGCCAGGCACTCGACGAGGACGCCTCGGCCCTGGTCCTCGCCGACGTCGACTGGAACACCTATCTGCGGGTGCTGGCCGCGGGAGGCCCCGGGCCGCTGCTCGGCGGCATTCCCGAGGTCAGGCGGGCGCTGCAAGGCGCGGGTTCCGCGGACGCGGACCGCGCCACGGCGACGGTCCTGGTGAAGCTGCGGGAGGCGAGCCCGGCCGAGCGTCTCACGCTGCTGCTCGACGTGGTGCGGACCGAGATCGCCGACCTCCTCGGACACGACGACCCCCAGGCCGTCGACGCCCACCGGGACTTCCTCGAACTCGGCATGGACTCCGTGGGCGCCGTCGCCCTGCGCAACCGCCTGGACGCCGTACTGCAGCGCAAGCTGCCCGCCCGGGTCATCCTGGACCGGCGCACCCCGGACGCCCTGGCCCGCTTCCTGCGGGACGAACTCGACCGGGACGGCGCCCCGACGGGTACGGTGGACGACCTGGCGGCGCAGTACGTGCGCGCCGCCGCCGAAGGCCGGGCCGACACGCTGCACGACCGGATCGCCGAGGCGGCGAGCGGCCGTCCGTCCTTCGAGGTCCCCGAGCCCGCCGACGTCCCCGACCCGGTGGCCGTCGCCACCGGTAGCCGGCAGCCCTCGCTGATCTGCTTCCCCACCGTCCTCGCCACCTCCGGCCCGCACCAGTTCGCTCGGTTCGCCGCCACCTTCGGCGGTGACCGGGACGTCTCGGCGCTCTCGCTGCCCGGCTTCGTGGAGGGCACACGCCTGCCGGCGACCCTCGACGCGATCACCGGCGCGGCGGCCGAAGCGGTGATGCGCCGCGCGGACGGCGCCCCGTTCGCCCTCGTCGGCTACTCGTCCGGCGGTCTCCTCGCCCACGCGGTCACCGCGCGGCTGGAGGCCGAGGGCGTCTTTCCCGAGGCGCTGATCCTCCTCGACACCTTCCTGCCCGACAGCGAAGCGCTCACGGAGATCGGCCCCGCGCTGATGGCGGGCATGGCGGAGCGACTTGGGGAGTTCGCGCCCCTGAGCACCGACCGCATCACCGCCATGGGCCGCTACCTGGATCTCCTCTCCGGCCGGCAGCCGGCCGACGTCAAGGCGCCCGTCCTGCTCGTGCGGCCCGCCGAGCCCGTGCCCGGTGCCCCCCGGCCGCTCGACGGCGGCGGGCAGTCCACCTGGCAGTGGCGCCACGACGCCGTCGAGGTGCCGGGCGACCACTTCTCGATGATCGAGGAGCACGCCACGACCACCGCGCGGACCGTCCACACATGGCTCGACAGCACGTCCCCCGCAGTGTCCGCGACCACCACCTCGGCAAAGGAGAAGTCGGCATGAAACGGAGCCCCGTCCTGATCGTGGGCGCGGGACCGGTCGGGCTGGCCGTCGCGAGCGCGCTGTGGCAGCGCGGCATCGAGGCGCGCATCGTGGAGGCCCAGACCGAGCCGCACACCGGCTCCCGGGCCGTTCAGCTCCACCCGCCCACCCTGCGTGTCTTCCGGGAGGCCGGCATCCTCGACGAGGCCGAGCGGGAGGGACTGCGGATCCGCTCCACCAGCTACCACCTGGCCGGCGGCCGCACCCTGCGCGTGGCGCTCGGCACGGAGAACGAGCCCCTGATGCTCCCCCAGGAGAACACCAGCCGGCTGCTGGAGGCCGCTCTGGAACGGGCCGGTGGCCGGGTGGAGCGATCCGTCCGCGTCACCGACGTGGCCACCACCGCGGGTGTCATCACCGTGAAGGCCGAGACCCCGCACGGCCCGGAGGCGATCGAGGCCGACTGGCTCGTCGCCGCCGACGGAGTGCGGAGCATCGTCCGGGAGAAGCTGGGCATCGACTTCGTCGGCTCCCCGGTGTCCACGGGTTTCCTGCTCGCCGAGGGCAGGATCGACGGCGCGTTCGAACGGGACGCGGTGCACTACTTCCTGGGCCGTACGGGCTCGGTCGTCTTCGCCGCCATGCCCGGTGACCGCATCCGGGTCTCCGGCGCGGTCCCGGACAGCCATCCGGTCACCGCCGAGGGCGTGCAGCAGCTCCTCGACGAACGCGGCCCGGGCGGCATCACGATCGAGGACCTCGACATGGTCAACCGGTTCACCAGCCAGGAGCGGATCGCCTCGGTCCTGAACACCGAGCGCTGCTTCCTGGTGGGAGATGCGGCCCACACGCACTCACCCCTCGGCGGGCAGGGCCTCAATCTCGGGCTCCAGGACGCCCACAACCTGGCGTGGAAGCTGGCGGGTGTCATCAACGGGGAGCTGCATCCGCGGATTCTCGACACCTACGAGCCCGAGCGGCGCCAGGCCGCCGAGCAGATCGTCCGTGCCACCCACCAGTTCCTGAAGGTCTTCACACTCGGCCCCGCGGCGGCCCGGGTACGCAACAGGGCGTGGAGCGCCCTCGAGGCAACGGGCCTGCTCCGCCGCTGGTTCGTGCCGCTGCTGGCCGGGTGGCGGGTCCACTACCCGGACACGCTGTCCGAGCGGCCGCCGCACGGAGAACGGAAGGCGGACCTGCTCGCGGCCGCCCGGCCGGGCCGACTGCCCGAGCCCGGTCGGCGGGCTCCGCACTGGGTGCCGCCCGCCGCGGTGGACGGTCCCCCCGGATTCCGGCTGCTGACGCTGGGTCCGGCCGACGGCGGAGCGGACCGGCGCGGCCGGGCGTTCGCCGGAGCGTCACCCGTGCCGCTCCGCCACGACCACATGGTTCGGCGATCATCGGGGTTCCTGCTCCTGCGGCCCGACGGCTACGTCGCCGCCTCGGGCACCAGCCCCGCCGAACTCGCCGATGCCGGGCGCCTGCTGGCCCGCATCGCGCTGCCACACCCGTCCACGACCTCAGGCCGCGAAGGAGCGTAGCGATGCTGGCCCATGAGCGCCTGGCAGAACTGATCGAACTGAAGTCGCTGACCCGTCAGGGTTCCGACCCGCAAGCGACCGAGCGTCAGCATGCCAAGGGCAAGCTGACCGCCCACGAACGTATCGAACTGCTTCTGGACGACGGCACGTTCCAGGAGATCGAGACCCTGCGGCGGCACCGGTCGACCGCGTTCGGCATGGAACGGCGCCGACCGCACTCCGACGGTGTGGTCACCGGATGGGGAAAGGTGCACGGACGCACGGTGTTCGTGTACGCGCACGACTTCCGCATCTTCGGCGGCGCGCTGGGTGAGGCCCACGCCGCCAAGATCCACAAGCTGATGGATCTCGCCGAGGCCGCGGGGGCACCACTGGTGTCCCTCAATGACGGTGCCGGCGCGCGGATCCAGGAAGGCGTCACCGCACTGGCGGGCTACGGCGGGATCTTCCAGCGCAACACCCGCAACTCGGGGGTGATCCCGCAGATCAGCGTGATGCTCGGTCCCTGCGCGGGCGGTGCGGCGTATTCGCCCGCGCTCACCGACTTCGTCTTCATGGTCCGCGAGACCTCGCAGATGTTCATCACCGGACCCGATGTCGTGCAGGCCGTGACCGGCGAACAGGTGTCCATGGACGGTCTGGGCGGTGCCGACGTCCACGGCGGCACCTCCGGCGTCGCCGGCTTCGTCTACGACGACGAGGAGAGCTGCCTGGAGGAGGTCCGGTACCTGCTCTCGCTGCTGCCGCAGAACAACCGGGAGCTGCCGCCGGTCGAGTCGAGCGCCGACCCGGCCGACCGCCCCAACGACTCCCTGCTGCACCTGGTCCCCAGCGACCCGAACCAGGCGTACGACATGCGCGAGGTGATCCAGGAGATCGTCGACAACGGCGAGTTCTTCGAGGTTCACGAGCTGTGGGCGACGAACATCGTGTGCGCGCTGGCACGCCTGGACGGACATGTGGTCGGTGTCGTCGCCAACCAGCCGGCCTCGGTGGCCGGGGTCCTGGACATCCACGCGTCGGAGAAGGCGGCACGCTTCGTCTCCACATGTGACGCCTTCAACATCCCGCTGGTCACCCTGGTCGACGTGCCCGGCTTCCTACCGGGCGTCGACCAGGAGCACAACGGCATCATCCGGCACGGAGCCAAACTGCTGTACGCGTACTGCAACGCCACCGTGCCCCGGGTGCAGCTGATCGTGCGCAAGGCCTACGGCGGCGCCTACATCGTCATGGACTCCCGTTCGATCGGCGCGGACATCTCCCTGGCGTGGCCCAGCAACGAGATCGCGGTGATGGGCGCCGAGGGTGCCGCCAACGTGATCTTCCGGCGGGAGATCGCCTCCGCGGACGACCCCGAGAGCGTGCGCAGGCAGAAGATCAAGGAGTACAAGACGGAGCTGATGCATCCGTACTACGCGGCTGAGCGTGGCCTGGTCGACGACGTGATCGACCCGCGCGACACCCGGCAGGTACTGATCCGGTCGCTGGACATGCTCCGTTCCAAGCATGCCGACCTCCCGTCCCGCAAGCATGGCAACCCCCCGGTGTAAGGAGCGGTGATGAACGATCTGTTGGTGGTGCGCGGCGATCCCAGCCAGGAGGACCTGGCCGCCCTCCTCGCGGTGCTGCTCGCCAGGCAGCAGTCCGGCGGGACGGCGGGGCCCGGGGGAGACGCGGACGGGACGGCCGGGCCGCGGCGCCGGGCCGGCTGGGCCCGGGGCCGGCGGTCCGCTCACCTGCCGGCCGGTTCCTGGCAGCACGTGTGACGAGGAACCATCCATCAGTCCATGGCCTGTGGGGCCACCCGACAACTTACGGAAGACGCATGCGCAAGGTGTTGATCGCCAACCGTGGCGAAATCGCTGTCCGCGTTGCCCGGGCCTGCCGGGACGCCGGGATCGCGAGCGTGGCCGTGTACGCCGACCCGGACCGGGACGCTCTGCATGTCCGCGCCGCGGATGAGGCGTTCGCCCTGGGTGGTGACACCCCCGCCACCAGCTATCTGGACATCGAGAAGGTCCTGAACGCCGCGCGCGAGTCCGGCGCGGACGCCGTCCACCCGGGCTACGGCTTCCTCTCGGAGAACGCCGAGTTCGCGCAGGCGGTCCTGGACGCCGGTCTGGTCTGGATCGGGCCGCCCCCGCAGGCCATCCGGGACCTGGGTGACAAGGTCGCCGCCCGCCACATCGCCCAGCGTGCCGGCGCGCCTCTGGTGGCCGGTACCCCGGACCCGGTGAGCGGTGCGGAGGAGGTCGTGGCGTTCGCCGAGCAGCACGGTCTGCCCATCGCCATCAAGGCCGCCTTCGGCGGTGGCGGCCGCGGCCTGAAGGTCGCCCGCACCCTCGAGGAGGTCCCGGAGCTGTACGAGTCGGCGGTCCGTGAGGCGGTCGCCGCCTTCGGCCGCGGTGAGTGCTTCGTCGAGCGCTATCTGGACCGTCCGCGCCATGTGGAGACCCAGTGCCTGGCCGACAAGCACGGCAACGTGGTCGTGGTCTCCACCCGTGACTGCTCGCTGCAGCGCCGCCATCAGAAGCTGGTCGAGGAGGCCCCGGCGCCGTTCCTCTCCGACGAGCAGGTCGCCGAGCTGTACCGCGCCTCGAAGGCCATCTTGAAGGAGGCCTCCTACGAGGGCGCCGGCACCTGTGAGTTCCTGGTCGGCCAGGACGGCACCATCTCCTTCCTGGAGGTGAACACGCGTCTTCAGGTGGAGCACCCGGTCACCGAGGAGGTCGCCGGCATCGACCTGGTCCGCGAGATGTTCCGGATCGCCGACGGCGAGGAGCTGGGCTATGACGACCCGGCGCTGCGCGGGCACTCGTTCGAGTTCCGGATCAACGGCGAGGACCCGGGCCGCAACTTCCTGCCGGCCCCCGGCACGGTCACCAGGTTCGCCCCGCCGTCCGGCCCCGGCGTCCGTCTGGACGCGGGCGTGGAGTCCGGCTCGGTCATCGGCCCGGCCTGGGACTCGCTGCTCGCCAAGCTGATCGTCACCGGCCGCACCCGCGAGGAGGCCCTGGAGCGGGCCGCCCGCGCCCTGGAGGAGTTCCAGGTCGAGGGCATGGCGACGGCGATCCCGTTCCACCGCGCGGTGGTCAGGGACCCGGCGTTCGCCCCGGAGCTGACCGGCTCCGCCGAGCCCTTCACGGTCCACACCCGCTGGATCGAGACCGAGTTCGTCAACGAGATCAAGCCGTTCGCCACCCCGGCCGAGGCCGAGGCGGAGGAGGAGACGGGCCGCGAGACGGTCGTCGTCGAGGTCGGCGGCAAGCGCCTGGAGGTCTCCCTCCCGGCCTCCCTGGGCATGTCCCTGGCCCGCACCGGCCTCGCGGCGGGCGCCAAGCCGAAGCGCCGCGCGGCCAAGAAGTCCGGCCCGGTGGCCTCCGGCGACACCCTCGCCTCCCCGATGCAGGGCACGATCGTGAAGGTCGCGGTCGAGGAGGGCCAGGAGGTCAAGGAAGGCGACCTGGTCGTCGTCCTGGAAGCCATGAAGATGGAACAGCCCCTCAACGCCCACAAGGCGGGCACCATCAAGGGCCTCGACGCCACGGTGGGCGCCTCCGTCACCTCCGGCGCCGCCCTTTGCGAGATCAAGGACTGAACCGTGGCAGTGAGCAAGAACGTGCGGCGCCTGGATCGGGTGATCATCCGGTTCGCGGGGGACTCGGGTGACGGTATGCAGCTCACCGGTGACCGTTTCACCTCGGAGACCGCGTCTTTCGGTAACGACCTTTCGACCCTGCCGAACTTTCCCGCGGAGATCCGTGCGCCCGCCGGCACCCTGCCCGGCGTCTCCTCGTTCCAGTTGCATTTCGCCGATCACGACATCCTCACCCCGGGCGATGCGCCGAACGTGCTGGTGGCGATGAACCCGGCCGCGTTGAAGGCCAACATCGGCGACCTGCCGCGCGGCGCCGAGATCATCGTGAACACGGACGAGTTCACCAAGCGTGCCCTGCAGAAGGTCGGCTACACCGCCTCCCCGCTGGAGGACGGCTCGCTGGACGGCTACAACCTGCATCCGGTGCCGCTGACCACGCTCACCGTCGAGGCGCTGAAGGAGTTCGATCTCTCCCGCAAGGAGGCCGAGCGCAGTAAGAACATGTTCGCCCTCGGCCTGCTGAGCTGGATGTATCACCGGCCCACGGAGGGCACCGAGAAGTTCCTGCGGACCAAGTTCGCGAAGAAGCCCGAGATCGCGGCCGCCAACATCGCCGCGTTCCGGGCGGGGGTGAACTTCGGTGAGACGACCGAGGACTTCGCGGTCTCCTACGAGGTCGCCCCGGCGACCGAGACCTTCCCGGTGGGGACCTACCGCAACATCACCGGCAACCTCGCCCTCGCCTACGGGCTGATCACGGCGTCCAGGCAGGCGGATCTGCCGCTGTTTTTGGGCTCGTACCCGATCACGCCGGCCTCGGACATCCTGCACGAGCTGAGCCGGCACAAGAACTTCGGTGTGCGCACCTTCCAGGCGGAGGACGAGATCGCGGGGATCGGGGCGGCGCTGGGGGCGGCCTTCGGCGGTTCGCTCGCGGTGACGACGACGTCGGGGCCGGGTGTGTCGCTCAAGAGCGAGACGATCGGTCTGGCGGTCTCCCTGGAGCTGCCGCTGCTGATCGTGGACATCCAGCGCGGCGGCCCCTCGACCGGTCTGCCGACCAAGACCGAGCAGGCGGACCTGCTGCAGGCGATGTTCGGCCGCAACGGCGAGGCCCCGGTCCCGATCATCGCCCCGAGGACGCCGGGCGACTGCTTCGACGCGGCCCTGGAGGCCGCCCGGATCGCGCTGGCCTACCGCACCCCGGTCTTCCTGCTCTCCGACGGTTATCTGGCCAACGGCTCCGAGCCGTGGCGGATCCCGGACCTGGACGAGCTGCCGGACCTGGGCGTGCAGTTCGCGTCCGGCCCGAACCACACGCTGGAGGACGGCACCGAGGTCTTCTGGCCGTACAAGCGGGACCCGCAGACGCTGGCCCGCCCGTGGGCCGTTCCGGGCACGCCGGGCCTGGAGCACCGCATCGGCGGCATCGAGAAGCAGGACGGCACGGGCAACATCTCCTACGACCCGGCCAACCACGAGTTCATGGTCCGCACCCGCCAGGCCAAGATCGACGGCATCGACGTCCCGGACATCGAGGTCGACGACCCGCACGGGGCGAAGACGCTGGTGCTGGGCTGGGGCTCGACGTACGGGCCGATCACGGCCGCGGTACGGCGGCTGCGCAAGGCCGGCGAGTCGATCGCGCAGGCCCATCTGCGCCACCTCAACCCGTTCCCGCGCAATCTCGAAGCGGTGGTCACGTCGTACGACAAGGTGGTGATCCCCGAGATGAACCTCGGCCAGCTCGCCACCCTGATCCGGTCGAGGTACCTGGTCGACGCCCACTCGTACAACCAGGTCAACGGCATGCCGTTCAAGGCGGAACAGCTCGCCGCCGCACTGCGGGAGATCCACCATGAAGACTGAACTCACCTTGTCCGTCAAGGACTTCAAGTCCGACCAGGAGGTGCGCTGGTGCCCGGGCTGCGGTGACTACGCGATCCTGGCCGCCGTCCAGGGCTTCATGCCGGAACTGGGCCTGGCGAAGGAGAACATCGTCTTCGTCTCGGGCATCGGCTGCTCCTCCCGCTTCCCGTACTACATGAACACCTACGGGATGCACTCCATCCACGGCCGCGCCCCCGCGATCGCCACCGGCCTGGCGTCCTCCCGCCGGGACCTGAGCGTGTGGGTGGTCACCGGCGACGGCGACGCCCTGTCCATCGGCGGCAACCACCTGATCCACGCCCTGCGCCGCAACGTCAACCTCAAGATCCTGCTGTTCAACAACCGGATCTACGGCCTGACCAAGGGCCAGTACAGCCCGACCTCCGAGGTCGGCAAGATCACCAAGTCGACACCGATGGGCTCGCTGGACGCGCCGTTCAACCCCGTGTCGCTGGCGATCGGCGCGGAGGCGTCCTTCGTCGCGCGCACGATCGACTCCGACCGCAAGCACCTGACCGAGGTGCTGCGCGCGGCCGCCGACCACCCGGGCACGGCGCTGATCGAGATCTACCAGAACTGCAACATCTTCAACGACGGCGCCTTCGACGCCCTCAAGGACCCCGCCACCCGCGACAGCGCTCTGCTCCGTCTGGAACAGGGCCGGCCCTACCGGCTCGCCCCGGACGGCGAGGAGATCGTCCACGACGCCCACGACCCGGACCCCACCCGCGCCTTCGCTCTCTCCCGCCTGCACCACCCGACCCCCATCGGCGTGTTCCGGGACGTCGAACGGCCGGTTTACGACACCCTCATGGCCGACCAGCTCGACACCGCCGTCGAACAGTACGGCAAGGGCGACCTGGCCGCCCTGCTCGCCGGCGGGGACACCTGGACCGTGTAGGCGCCGAGGAGGCGGACGGGGCGAGGGGGGACGCGAAGTCCCCCCTCGCCCCGTTCACATGGCCGGGGTCTCCGGAGGTGCGCCGGTCACCTCGATCTCGGCGACATCGTCGTAGAACGAGATGTACCCCTTGATCTCGGGGACCGCGTCGATCGGATCGACGTAGGACCACGCCACGTCCGGGTGGCCCTGCGCCGTTCCGTCGGTCCCCTCGTCCCCGCGGAACGACCAGTACGAGGCCTCACCCTTGTAGGGACAGGTGGTGCGGGTGTCCGAGGGTTCGAAGAGCGTCAGGTCCACGTCCTCCGGAGGAAGGTAGTAGCGCACCGGCAGTCCGGTCTCGTAGACCAGCACGGGCCGGTCCGACGAGGAGACCGGACGGCCGTCGATGCGCACCCTCACCGCCTGTGTACCGCGGACGGCCACCACGCGGTGGCCGGGCTGTGCTGTGGGCATGGGATTCCTCGGTCTCAGCAGGCGTCGGTGATGGCCTGGTAGGCGGCGTCGGACAGCTGGATCGAGGTGCTCCGGACGTTCTCCTCCAGGTGCTCGACCGACGAGGTGCCGGGAATCGGGAGAAGGGCCGGCGAGTGGCGCAGCAGCCAGGCGAGGGCGAGTTGTGCCGGGGTGGCGTCGTGGTCCTGGAGCACCGCCTCCAGCGGGCTGCCGGGCCCGGCGAGCTGCCCCGTGGCGAGGGGGAACCAGGGGATGAAGACGAGGCCGTGCTGCTCGGCGTAGCGCAGCACGTCCTCCGACTTGCGCTCCGCCACGTTGTAGAGGTTCTGCACCGAGACGATCGGGGTGATCGCCCTGGCCTTCTCCAGCTCCTCCACCGTCACCTCGGACAGCCCGATGTGCCGGACCTTGCCTTCGTTGCGGAGTTCGGCCAGCTCGCCGACCTGGTCCTCCAGCGGCACCGCGGGGTCGATGCGGTGCAACTGGAGCAGGTCGATGGTCTCCAGGCCGAGGTGACGCAGGTTCAGCTCGGTCTGCTGGCGCAGGTATTCGGGGCGTCCCACCGGGCGCCAGTCGTCGGGGCCGGGGCGGGTGAGACCGACCTTGGTGGCGATGACCAGGTCGTCGGCGTAGGGGTGCAGCGCGTCCTTGATGATCCGGTCGCTGCTGAACGGGCCGTAGGCGTCGGCCGTGTCGATGAAGTTCACGCCCAGCTCCACGGCGCGGCGGACCACGCGGACCGCCTCGTCGGGGTCGGCCGGCTCGCCCCAGAAGCCCGGGCCGGTGAGTCGCATGGCCCCGTATCCCAGCCGGTTGACGGTCAGATCATCCCCCAGTCGGAGGGTGCCGCCTGCGGCGGCGGGGGCGGTGGTGGGACCAGTGCTCATCGGCGTAAGCCTTTCAGCAGGACTGTCACGGACAGTCATGGGGAAAAATGCAAGCGATCGCTCCCTGAACAGCGTTCACGAACTACACCCAGCGTGTCAATTGAATGCTGTAAAAAACCAGAGTGGACCACTTATGTTTCAACACTGCTAAGATGCAGAGCATGGGACAGGTGACTCAAAGCCGGAGGACGCGTCTTCGCGAGGCCACGACGGCGGAAATCAAAGCCACAGCTCTCAAGCACATGGCCTCCAGTGGGACAGCCGCGATCTCGCTGCGTGCCATCGCCCGTGACATGGGTATGACTGCCGGTGCGATCTACAGCTACTTCGACACCCGGGACAACCTCGTCAGCGTGCTGATCGCGGACGTCTACAGCAGCCTCGCCTCCGCCCTGGAGGCCGCCATCGAGGAGTGCCCCAAGGACGACGCGGCCGCGCAGGTGATGGCGTTCGGCCAGACCTACCGCAACTGGGCCGTCGCCAACCCGGAGGAGTTCCGGCTGGTGTACGGCGACGCGGCGCCCGACTACCAGCCGCCGGAGGGCGGTGCGGCGGCGGAGGCGGAGCACCGCTCCTGCGCGGTGCTCACCGGGATCGTCGCCGCCGCCTGGCCCAAGGCCCAGCACCTGTACATCGGCAGTGACCACACCTGGTCGGACTTCGCCCCCGAGTTCGCCGAGCTGATCCGCCAGTCGTTCCCCGATCTGCCGCCGGCGGCGGTGGCCCTCTCGCTGCGGGTCTGGGGCCGCATGCACGGCCTTGTCTCCCTCGAGGTCTACGGCCACCTGAACCCTCAGGTGCGCGACCCGGAGAAGCTGTACCGCGCCGAACTGGCCGACCTGTCCAGGTCGTTGGGGCACGTCGCGGTCGGCGACCCTCAGGTCGCCGTCGCGGGCTGAGCCGCCGGACGGCCGGGGGCGCGTCGCCCGCGCGACGCGCCCCCGGCCGTTCCGCGTGTGGTCAGGCCTCGTTGCGGAGTCGGGGCAGCCCTTCGGTCAGCCAACGGGTGCTGATCCCGGCGTAGTCGGGTTCCGTGACCATGCCGAGCCGTCGCCAGTGGTCGGCGAGACGATGCCGGGCCGAGGCGCAGTACACGTCCGCGAGCCGCTGACCGTCCTGCTCGCCGTCGTCGCCGGACTGCTCGGTCCCGGCCCTGGCGAGGACCGCGTACATCGCGAACAGTTCCGCCGCGACACGGCCGAGCAGGATCACTGTGTGCTCCTGTTCGAAGAGATCCTCCTGCCGGGGATGGCTGCGGGTCAGTTCACGGCAGACCTCGTGGAACCGCAGCACCTGCTCCCGTACCGCGGCCAGATGAGCCGCGTTCGCCCCGGACAGGCGGTCCTCGTCCGTGTGTTCCGCACCGAGTCCGCGGGCGAGGGCCCCGGACTCGTCCTCGGCCCTCGTGGCGAACCAGGTCAGCAGGCGTCGAGCGGCCTGGCTGTCCAGCTGGAAGTCCACGTTGCCGGCGATGCGCAGTCCCCGGGCGTCCCTGAGCCTGCGCTCCAGTGGCACGGGGACCGCACCGCGGCGCAGCTTGCTCGGCAGCGTCTCGATGCCCTCCGCGCCGTACAGGGAGACCGTCCGGTCCACGATCCGCCAGCAGGTGCGCACCGCCAGGTTCTTGGCCGTCAGCCTCTCGAACCAGCGGTCCTCCGGCCCCGAGCCGAGGAGACTCCACTGGGTGACGCTCTCCATGGCGTACACCTCGGCCAGGGTCTCGCCGAGCATCCGCTGGATCTCGTCGTACTCGCTCAGCGCCCGGCCGTTGATCCTGCGCCGGGTGACGAACTCGCCCGACCAGCGACGGCACAGCTTGGCGATGGCCACAGCCGGAGCCGCGGTGAAGTACAGCTGGCCGATGAGGACGGCCGAGGCCATCCGGTCGGGGAAACGCGCGTCCTCCGGATCGCTCCGCACCACGTACTCGGCCGGCACCTCCAGGCCGTCGAAGCGCAGTGCTCCGTTGGGCAGGCCCCGGCTGCCCGTGAACTCGATGCGCGAGGTCACCTCGAAGCCGGCGGCGGACGTGTCCACGAAGCAGATGCACAACCTCCGCCCCTCCTCGGTGTGTTCGGTCGCCGCGACCGGCAGCAGGTTCGCCACCGGACCGTGACCCGTGAACACCTTCTCGCCCCTGAGGACGTAGACCGAGCCGTCGGCGGACCGGGTGGCGGTCGTGCCGGGCCAGGCGTTGTTCTGGCCGGCGGGCTCGGTCAGTCCGAAGCCCGAGACCGCTCCGCCGGCGAGTTGCTTGGTGACGAACTCCCGCAGCGAACCCGGCGGCAGCGCGGGAAGCAGCGCGGGTGCGCCGACGCCCGCCTGGATCGCCAGCATCTGGCCCGCGGGCATGCAGTGGCCGGCGGCGTGCTCGATGGCACGGAAGGCGTTGTACGCCGACAGGTCCAGGCCGCCGATCTCCATGCCCAGGCGCAGCTTCAGGTACCCGCTCGCGCGCAGGTCGTCGAGGAACCCCTCCGGCAGCGTGCCGGTGAGGTCCACCTGGTCGGGGTCGAGCCGGTCGCGCAGGAACGCCGTCAGCTCGGCCACGGCCGCGTCGCCCTCCGCCCGGTCCGAGGCGCTCTGCACCGGGTACCGGAACAGGTCCTGGCTGAGGCGTCCCGAGTACAGGGCATCGACGAAGCTCAGGGCCGCGGTGGTCACGCGTCCTCCGCGGGGACCAGCTCCACGGGAACGTCGAGCAGCACGGTGTGCTTGTTGTTGGGCGCCCACGTCTCCGGTGCCGTCAGCCGGATCTCCTCGACCCGGTCGAGCAGAGCCTCCAGCGCCAGCTGGATCTCGAGCCGGCCGAAGGCGTCGCCGAGGCAGTAGTGCACGCCGTGACCGAAGGAGAGGTGCGGATTGGGGTCGCGCCGGATGTCGAAACGGTCCGGGTCCGGGAACACCGCCTCGTCGCGATTGGCGGCGGGCCACCAGAGCGTCACCTTCTCGCCGGCCCGCATGCGCTGACCGTGCATTTCCACATCCCGGGTGAGGGTGCGCCGGTTGTAGGGATTCGCCGGAAGCCAGCGCAGGACTTCCTCGACCGCGGTGGGCAGCAGCGACCGGTCCTTCCGCAGCTCCCGCCACTGGTCGGGATTCCGGGCGAAAGCCAGCAGGCCGCCGGCGATGGTGTTGCGGGGCTGCTCGAAACCGCTGACCAGCATCACGCTCGCATTGGCCTCCCGCTCCATTTCGGTGAGGGGCGGCTGACCGGAGTCCGGGGGCAATTCCCCGCTCGCGAGCACCGTGCCCAGATCGTCGGCCGGGTGCGCGCGTTTCATTTCGAGCAGTGTGGTGAAGTAACCGCGCAGGCTCGCGTAAACGGCCCGCGACTCGTCGTCCACCTTTCCGGTCCTGCGGTGGGTGAATCCGAGGACCGTGTGCACCCATTCGGTGAGCTTTTGCCAGTCCTCGCGCGGTACGCCGAGCAGCAGCGCCACGGAACGCAGCGAGAAGGGCTCCGAGAAGTCGTCGACGAGATTGCCGGTACCGCGCCCGACCAGATCGTCGGCGAGGGCGGCGGCGACCGCCCGCAGTTCGGGCTCCAGCGCAGACACCGCCCGGCCGACGGCCGGGCCGAGCAGATGCTTGAAGACCTCGTGCCGGGGGTTGTCCATCATGGCGAGCACGGTGCCCGTGAGGCCGCCGCCGAAAGGCAGGTCCTCCAGGTGGGAGCCGCCTCCGGCCCGGCCGCCGCCGCCCTGCGAGGAGAAGACCGGGTCCACCGACGCGGCCGCGATGTCGGCATGCCGGGTCAGCACCCAGAAACCCTCGCCGTCCGGCAGCGTGCCGGCAGGGTGGTACAGCGCGGGTGCTTCACGCCGGAGCCTGGCGAACAGGTCGTACGGAATTCCCTCGGCAAATCTTGAATGATCTGTCAGGTCGAATCCGCCGAGGATCTCCGGGTATTCCGTGACCGTTCCCGTGCGGCTTTCCTTTTCCATACGGAACCTCATGTCAACGAGTGCCAAATGCGATATCCTGCGAGTTTCCCGGCGAAGCTATCGGCAGGTCACCCCTACTGCCAACCCCAGATTTCACCCGGGCACCCCCTAACGTCCGGGCTCCGTGAGAGGGGTTGGCCATAGGGGGTGAGAGTCAGTAGTTTCCAGATCCTAGGAAAACGACTCTCAGGGAAGTGGGATGTGGATATGAGCGAGGCGGCGACGGGAAAAATTCCCGATGTCATCACGTACAACCCGGAAGTCGCTCGGCAGACGCTTCCCTTCGATCCGTTCGACTCTGATTTCCATGCCGATCCGTTTCCGTACTACCGGAAGATCCGGGAGGAGTCCGGCTCGGCCTTCCGCACCACGGGCGGGGTCGTAGCCGTGTTCGGCTACGAGGAGGCCGCGGCGGTCATGAAGGACCACCGGTTCGGCTGGGGGGTCAACCCGATGGTGGCCGACCAGTTCGTGGAGAACCCCGCGAGCGGCGAGTCCGGTCGCATCCTCATGTTCATGGACCCGCCGGACCACACGCGCATCCGCGGTCTGGTGTCCAAGGCGTTCACGCCGAAGATGATGAACCTGCTGCGCCCGAAGGCCGCGCAGTACGCACGGGAGCTGCTGGCCAAGGCGGTCGAGGAGAGCCCCGACGGCCGTGTGGACCTGCAGGAGGTGCTGTCCCGTCCGCTGCCGGGCAAGGTCCTCAGCGACATGATGGACATCCCCGAGCACTACCACCCGCTCTTCTTCGCCAACACGATGGAGAGCGGCCGGGGCCTCGACCCGGGCTTCACGCTCACCGAGGACCAGAAGGCCGGCCGCAACGCCGCCCGTGACGTCTTCATCAACGCGGGCATCGAGCTGGTCGCCGCCCGGCGCGCCGAGCCGGGCGATGACCTGATCAGCGAACTGACCAGGGCCGAGCAGGAGGGCGACCGGCTGTCCGAGTGGGAGCTGGCCATGCTCCTGATGAACCTGCTCGCAGCGGGCTTCGGCGCGACGGCCGCCCTGATCGGCAACCAGGTCTACAACCTGCTGAGTCATCCGGAGCAGGTGGAGTGGCTGCGCTCGCACCCGGACCACGTGCCCTCGGCGGTCGAGGAACTGCTGCGCTACGACAGCACCCTGGCCATGGTGACGCGGACGGCTCTGGAGGACGCCGACGTGGCCGGCATCCCGGTGCGGGCCGGCGAGTACGTCGTCGTGATGATGGCCGCCGCCAACCGTGACCCTGCCGCCTTCGACGACCCCGAGCGGCTGGACGTCAGCCGCACCCAGAGCCGCAACCTCGGTTTCGGGCACGGCATTCACTTCTGTGTCGCCGCTCCGGTCGCGCGCATGATCGCGCAGGAGGCGCTGGCCGCCCTCCTCGAGTACGACGTGCGCCTCGACGACGAGCCGGTCGAGCGGTGGCCCGGCGTCTCCCTCCGGGTGATCGGCAAGCTGCCGATCGTCATCGCCCCCTCTGTCTCCGCCTGATCCCCCCTCAAGTGCTCGGCCCCGGACCGCGCTTGCGGACCGGGGTCGAGCGCCGTTCGCTTGACACTCAACGGTGTGTCAGTAACATCTCCAGTGTTAAGTCTGAACACCGCTCAGCAATCGAACGACATGCAGTGAACGGTCTGCCGTTCTCCTTCTTGCATGCGCTCACTTGCCGCTCAACCCCCGTTTCGCCGGCCGACCCGCGGCCGGGACGATCCTTTGCAGAAGGGCTCACATCCAGTGGAACGTTCCGTAAGTTCGCATCAGCGATCGGGCTTGAGGCTCGCGCTCCTGGCGTTGGCCCAGTTCATCATCGCCGTCGACTACAACATCGTCTTCGTGGCGCTGCCGGACATCGGGAAGGCCCTGGACTTCTCGCCGCAGACCCTGCAGTGGGTCGTCAGCTCCTACGCGGTCGCCTTCGGCGGCTTCCTGCTCTTCGGCGGTCGCGCCGCCGACCGTCTGGGCGCCCGCCGCGTCTTCGTCACCGCGCTCGTCCTCTTCGGCGCCTCGGCCCTGGTCGGCGGCCTCGCCGGCTCGGCGGAGGTGCTGGTCGCGGCCCGCGCCGTGCAGGGTCTGGGCGGTGCGCTGCTCTTCCCGTCGACGCTCACCCTGATCGTCACCAGCTTCGAGGAGGGACCGGCCCGTAACCGGGCCCTCGCGGTCTGGGGTGCCACCGGCAGCGGTGGTCTCGCCGCGGGCGCGCTGCTCGGCGGTGTGCTCACCCAGAGCCTCGGCTGGGAGTGGGTCTTCTTCTTCATGGTGCCGCTGGCCGCCGTCGCGCTGCTCGGCGTGCCCAGCCTGCTCGCTCCCGACGCCCCGCGTACCGGCCCCCGCCAGGGCTTCGACGTCCCAGGCGCCCTGGTGGTCACCGTCGGTGCCACGCTCGTGGTCTTCGGTCTGGTCAGCGGCCCCGAGTCCGGCTGGACCACCCCCCGCGTGCTCGGCTCGCTGATCGCCGGTCTGCTGCTGATCGCCTCGTTCTTCGCCATCGAGGCCAAGACCAGCGCCCCGCTGGCACCGCTGCGGATGTTCCGCAACCGCAGCCTCATCACCTCGATGATGGTGGCGTTCCTGCACATGAGCGCCCTGAGCGGCGGCTACTACCTGTTCACCACCTACATCCAGAACATCCTCGACTACAACGCCCTGGAGGCCGGCCTGGCCTTCCTGCCGCTGGGTGTGCTGGCGATGCTGGCCGGCGGCAAGATCGCCGCCTCCATGCTGAACAAGACGGGTCTGCGCGGGACGCTCTCGCTCGGCATGCTCATCTACGGCATCGGCATGGGCGCCATGGCGCTCGGCATGGTCACCGGCGGCAGCTATTGGGCGGTGCTGCCCGGAGTCGCCATCTACGGCTTCGGCGGCGGTCTCGCCTTCACCTCGATCTTCGCCACCGCCGGTGCCGGGGTAGACCCGGCCGAGCAGGGCGTGGCCTCGGCGCTCGCCTCCACCGCCCAGCAGATCGGTGCCGCCGTCGGTCTGGCCGTCATCCTGGTCATCGCCAACTCCGGCCTGGACCTGTCCGCCGGCGCGCCGGCCCCGAGTGACGCCGACGTCGTCGACGGTCTCCGCACGGCCGGCTGGGTCACCGCGGCGGCCGCGCTGCTCGGTGCCCTGGCCGCCCTGAACCTGAAGAAGGCTCCCGCCCAGCAGCCGGCCGTCCCGGCTGCGGAGGAGGCCGAGGCGCCCGTCTCCCGCTGACGCGGCGACCACACCACGAGGTGCCGCCCGGACACCTCGTCATCGACTCGGGACCTGTGGCCGGGAATCCCCCGTACCGGCCGCGGGTCCCGACCCTTTTCCGCTCGTGTGCCACTGGAAGGGCCGCTCCCGCCTGCGACGCAGGCGGGAGCGGCCCTGTGGTCGTCGTGCCGGGACGTCAGCCGCGCACGGCCAGCGACAGCGCGAAGCGCCCGGCGCTGTCCGTCCACCACCGCCGCATGTCCAGACCGACGGCGGCGAGTTCCCTGCGGACCCCCTCCTGCCGGAACTTGGCCGAGATCTCGGTGCGGATGTCGTCACCGGCCTCGAAGTGCAGCACGAGATCGAGCGACGGGATCTTGGCCGTCAGCTGCCGGCGGGCCCTCAGCCGCATCTCGATCCACTCGTTCTCCGCGTCCCAGAGCGCGACGTGGTCGAACGCGGACGCGTCGAAGTCGGCGCCCAGCTCCCGGTTGAGGACACCGAGCACGTTCTTGTTGAACTCCGCCGTGACGCCGGCCGCGTCGTCGTACGCCGGGACGAGCACATCCGGGTCCTTGACCAGGTCGGTGCCCAGCAGGAAGGCGTCACCGGGGGAGAGCATGCCGGCGACGGCGCGCAGGAACTCGGCCCGCTCCGCCGGGGGGAGATTGCCGATGGTGCTGCCGAGGAACGCCACCAGGCGTGGCCCCGGAGCAGGGGGAAGCCGCAGTCCGTGTTGGAAGTCGGCGACGAGTGCGTGGACGTGCAGACCGGGGCGTTCGTGCAGCAGCCGGAGGCCGGCCTGCTCCAGGGCGCTCTGACTGACGTCGACCGGGATGTAGGTGTCCAGACCGGTGAGCGCCGCCAGCAGATGCCGGGTCTTCTCCGAGGAGCCGGAGCCCAGCTCGACCAGGGTGCGGGCACCGGTGGCGGCTGCGATGTCGGCGGCCCGGTCCACGAGGATCTCGCGTTCGGCACGGGTGGGGTAGTACTCGGGGAGCCCGGTGATCTCCTCGAAGAGTTCGCTGCCCCGAGCGTCGTAGAGCCACTTGGGGGGCAGGTGCCGGGGATTGCTGCCCAGGCCTTCCAGCACGTCGGCGCGCAGAGCGCCGTCGCGTGCGGTGGCGGGGAGCGTACGGGTCACGGTGAACGAGCTCACGAAAAGGATTCCTCAAGGGGAGCGACGAGTACTTCGGTCGGGGTGGCGCGCAGCAGCGAGCGGTCGGGGACCTCGGCCCACGCGGGGTCGTCGTCGTAGGGTTCCGAGGCGACGACGACCCCGGCTCCGGGGCGGAGCCGGTACCAGAGGGTGTCGCCCCAGGCCGTGGCGGCGAGGGAACGGCCGTTCGTCAGCAGAAAGTTGAGACGCGCCGAAGGGGCCGCCGCCGACAGGGCGGCCACCGTGCCCGCCAACGCCCGGGACATCTCCTCGCCGGCCCGCAGCCGGTGCGCGATCAGCGTCCAGACGAAGGCGGAGTCGTTGTGCGCCTCCATGCCGAGGAGTTCCTCCGCCGGCAGCGCCGAGGCCAGGGACGCCACCGAGGCGGGCCACCCGGGCAGTGCCCCGTTGTGACTGAACAGCCAGCGGTCCCGGACGAAGGGCGCGGCCGCCGCCTCGCCCTCCGGCCCCGGCCGTGTGGCATCGCGGACCGCGGCGAGCAGTGCCCCGGTGCGCACCAGCCGTGCCAGGTCGGCGAACGACCGGTCGGCCCAGATCGGTCCGGAACGCCGGTAGCGCCCCGGTACCGGGTCGCCGTCCGCGTACCAGCCGACGCCGAAGCCGTCGGCGTTCACGGTGCCGTGCCGCTGGTGCCGGGGCGCCCACGACTGGCGTACCAGCCCGTGCTCCGGGGAGAGCAGCAGATCGCCGATGGGCAGGGGGTCACCCACGTAGCCGAGGTGACGGCACATCAGCCCTCCTCGGCGTCTCGGGCGGTGCGGAAGCCGGAGAAGATCTGCCGCCGGATCGGGTAGTCCCAGTTGCGGAAGGTGCCGCGGCAGGCGACCGGGTCGACCGCGAACGAGCCACCGCGCAGTACCTTGTGGTCGGAGCCGAAGAACACCTCGGAGTACTCCCGGTAGGGGAAGGCGGCGAACCCCGGGTAGGGCAGGAAGTCGCTCGCCGTCCACTCCCACACGTCCCCGATGAGCTGCCGTACCCCGAGCGGTGAGGCTCCCTCCGGATAGCTGCCCACCGGTGCCGGGCGCAGATGGCGCTGGCCCAGGTTGGCGTGCCGGTCGGACGGATCGGCGTCGCCCCAGGGGTAGCGCCTCGACCGGCCGGTCGCCGGATCGTGCCGTGCCGCCTTCTCCCACTCCTCCTCCGTGGGCAGGCGCCGCCCGGCCCACCGGGCGTAGGCGTCGGCCTCGTACCAGCTGACGTGCAGGACGGGTTCGCCCGCGGGCACCGGTTCGGTCACGCCGAACCGGCGACGCACCCACTGACCCGCCTCCCGCTGCCAGAACAGCGGGGCGAACAGCTGGTGCCGGCGGACGTACGACCAGCCGTCGGGGGCCCACCAGCGCGGCTCCGTGTAACCGCCGTCCTCGATGAAACGCAGGTACGCGCCGTTGCTGACGGGCGTGGTGTCGATGTGGAAGGACGGAACGTGCCGCACGTGCGCGGGCCGTTCGTTGTCCAGGGCCCAGGGTTCGACGTCCGTCCCCATGCGGAACGGACCGCCGGGAACCAGCACTTGGGCGGGCAGCGCCGACGCGTCGGCGGGCGCCGGCGGGGGAGCTGGGGCCGACAGGGCGGGGGTGCCCCGGCGCAACTGGTGCGTGATGAGCATCGTCTCGTCGTGCTGCTGCTCGTGCTGGGCGACCATGCCGAAGGCGAACCCGGCCTCGGCGAGCGGCCCGCCACCGCTCAGCGGCATCTCCGCCACCACGTCCAGCACCCGCGCGCGGACGTCGCCGACGTAATGGCGCGCCTCCGCCGGCGGCAGCAGCGGCAGTGAGGGCCGCTCCGCCCGGGGATGCTCGAAGGCGTCGTAGACCGAGTCGATGTCCGGGCGCAGCGCCTCCCTCCCGCCGAGCGTGCGCAGCAGCCACTGCTCCTCCTGGTTGCCGATGTGGGCCAGATCCCACACCAGCGGCGACATGAGGGGCGAGTGCTGAGCGGTGAGCTCGGGGTCCGCCACGCAGGAGGTGAGCAGCTCGGTGCGGTCGCGCGCCGTCGTGAGCGCCGTGACCGCGCGCTGCCGCAGCGCCTCCGGGTCGACGTCCCCGCCGGTCTCCTGCGGAACGCGAAGGGTCATGAGCCGATGTCCTTCCTCGGGACGGTGTCGAGCAGGTCGTCGGCGGGGCAGCGGCCCTGGGACACATAGCGGTCGACGAAGGAGACGACAGCCGAGCGCACCGCCGCGGACGCGCCCCTGCGGGCCAGGGCCTCACCGGCCGCGGCGAAACAGGCGACGGCGGCATCGCGGAGCGGTGGGTGGGCCGGACCGTGGCGGGCGGCGGCCCGCCACAGCGGATGGCGCGGGGCACGCTCCGGGGTGTCCGTGTCGCCGACGAGCGGCTGGAGGGCGCGCAGGGCGAGGCCGGCGGCCGTCGGATCGTCCAGGAGCGCGGTGGTCACGGCGAGGGGTACGATCCATCCGTCCTCGCCAGGCTGCGCGTCGATCATGCGCAGTTCGAGGTGACCACGCGGGCGGACCGGCGGGAACAGCGTGGTGAGGTGGTACCGCAGATCGTCCTCCGTGGCGGGTCTGGGACCCCGGCCGCGGAGCCAGTCCCGAAACGTCAGTCCGGCGGGGGCGGTCCAGTCGGTGCCGTCGGCCCTGACGCACAGCACCGGCGCGTCCAAGGCGTAGGAGGCCCAGGCGGTACGGGGGTCCGCGGCGGGCGCGGGCGCGAGGGTGCGTGCGGGGTCGAGCGAGGCCCAGACGCGCTGACGGGTGGACTTCCACCCGGTGGGCCTGCCCCCGGCGAGCGGGGAGTTGGCGAAGGCCGCCACCAGCACGGGTCCCAGGAGATGAGCCAGCCGCCAGCGGAACCGGTAGCCGTGGGGTCCGTCCGTGTCGTCTCCGCTGTCCACGCACACCTGCACGGAGGCGGTGCTGCACATCATGGAGCGTCCCGCGGACCCGAACCTGTCGAAGTAGGTCTCCATCGCCGCGTAGCGAGGTTCGGTCAGTACGCGACGCGGCGCGCGCCACAGGTCGTGCCCGTGACCCGTGAGCACGAGTCCGTGGCCCTTCAGCACGCCTCGCACCAGGGCGAGATCACTGTCCACGACCGTGATGCAGTCGTCCAGCGAGGGGGAGGGCGGAGAGCTGAGTTCGAGCTGACCGCCGGGTTCTGTCGTCACCGTGGACCGGAGGGGAAGGGCACGCACCTCGGCGACAGCCGGGGCGAGCCTTTCGGGGCCCACGGGACAGAGCGGGTCGTCGGGGTCGTGCAGTAACCATTCGAGTTCCACGCCGGTACGCCGCGGGGGACCGTTCTTGAAGCAGATTCCCTGAATCAGCTCCTCGGCCTCCACCTCTTTTATCGGGCGCGCACGTTCTCGCTCGTTCCTCACGGGTACGCAGTTTCCTTCCTGCCGGTCCCCGGCCATCCGGAAGCCGGCCGTCACGATGGCAGATACGCCCTCAACCCTCACCCGGCCGACGCGACCGGGACAAGCACTCACGGACCGATCTGGGGGCGCGGAATACCGGAGTAGGGGCTGATTTCAGGGGTCGGAACAGGGGTTGCGTCATCGGCTGCCGGGTCGGACCGATATACCGGTCCCAGCCAGCGGGTAGGGGTTCCGGACGCTTTGGGACCGTCCTACGCTTCGTCCGTGAAAATGCCGACTGAGAACACGAGCGACTGGCTGCGCCGATTTACTCCGCTTTCGGGCAGCTCGGCGACACTGGTCTGCTTTCCGCACGCAGGAGGTGCGGCGAGCTTGTACGTCCCGCTTTCCCGGGCGCTCGCTCCCGAGGTGGAAGTCGTTGCGGTCCAGTACCCGGGCCGCCAGGACAGGCACCAGGATCCCCCGGCCGAGAGCATCGAGGAGTTGGCGGACGCGGTGTTCGGGGCGCTCGGCCCCGAACTGCCGCGTGACTGCGCGTTCTTCGGCCACAGCATGGGTGCGGTCGTCGCCTTCGAGGTGGCCCGCCGCTACGAGCGGCGGCCGGACACGGCCGGCCCGGTACGGCTCTTCGCGTCGGCCCGCCGGGCACCCTCCCTGCGCCGGGACGACCGGGTCCATCTGCGCGGTGACGCCGGGATCATCGCGGAGCTGCGGCGCCTGAGCGGCACCGACCAGGCCATCCTCGCGGACGAGGAACTGATGGCCATGCTCCTGCCCGCGCTGCGGGCCGACTACAGGGCGATCGAGACGTACCGCCTCGCACCGCAGGACGCCCGGATCGACTGCCCGATCACCGTGCTGGTCGGCGACGCCGATCCGGTCACCACGATCGAGGACGCGACGGCGTGGCGGGCCCATTCCACGAGCGACGTCGACGTGCGCGTCCTTCCGGGCGGCCACTTCTACCTCGACGGACAGTCCGACGCGGTGGCCCGCGAGATCCGTGGGGCTCTCACGCCCTTCCCCGCCGGCCCCGGCCGAGCCTGAACGACGCTTCGGTGCGGGCCTGGAGCGGCAGGCTCCAGGCCCGCACCGCCACCGGCGTACGGCGAAGGCCCGGTCCCGCCGTGGTCACCGCGCCCGGCCGGACCCGCGTCAGGAGGCGCGGCGGGCGTAGTCGCCTCCGTGCAGGGCGAGCGTGAGATCGCTCCGCCGTTTGATCCCCAGCTTCCGGTACACCCGGGTGAGGTGCTGTTCGACGGTGCTCACCGTGACGAAGAGCTTGGCCGCTATCTGCCGGTTGCTGTGACCGCGCACCGCCAGCGCAACCACCCGCATCTCCGCGTCGCTCAGCATGCCGACCAGCTCGTCGCTGCCGCCCACCACGGCGGGCGGCTGCTGTCCGCGCGGTGCCTCCGGAAGCGTACGGGCCGGCAACTGCACGCCGCATTCCTCGGCGAGTTGGCGAGCCCGCAACAGGGCCATCCGGCCCTTGCTGTACTGGCCCGCCTCCTGGTCGCACCGGCCCATCTCGTGGAGCGTGTACGCGAGAACCACCGGGTTGCCGCACTGCTGCGCCGCCTCCAGCGCATGACCGAGCAGCGTGCCGCGCTCCTCCGTGGACGCGGTCGCGGCGAGGACCCGCAGGGTCACCGCGCGTACCTGGTGCTGGCCCTGGCGCACCAGACCCAGCTGCTCCGTGGCCAGTTCCCGCGCCCGCGTGGTGTCGCCGCGCAGCAGATGCACCAGGGCGGCGTCGGTCCGCCAGGGCAGCACCGCGGGAACGTCCATCCGCCAGCGTCCGGCCAGCTCGCCGACCGCGAGGAAGTCGTCCAGGGCCGCCTGCGACTGCCCGTTCCCCAGGAGGGCACGGCCGCGGGCGCGCAGGTAGCGCAGGCCCAGCGGAGTCTGGAACATCGCGTCCGGGGTCGGTACCTGGAGCTGGGCGAGGGCGGCGCCGTACGCGCCCAGGAGGGTGTGGGCCTCGAGCGCGACACTCAGCGGCAGGCCGATCATGATGCCCCAGCTCGCGGTGGGGATCTCGGCCAGGGCCGCCTCGGCAAGGCGTGCGGCCTTGGCCGGGTTGCCGCGCTGGAGAGCCAGCCTGGCCTCCAGGCTGATGAAGAGAGCATGCCAAGCGGATGCCGACTGTTTCCGGGTGACCGAGACGAGCGTGTCGATCCACCGCTCGGCCGACGCGTGGCGGCCGTTGATGAGCAGGATGTCGATCGCGGCGGCGAGGCTCGGTACGGTCTCGTCGGTCAACTGGTGGCTGACCAGCGTCTGTTCCGCGGCCAGGGTGGACGGCGCGTTGGGGCCCACCTGCAGCACGCGGATCAGCTCGCTCAGGACCTGGCTCCGGGAGGACGCCCACCGCGGACCGTCCTCCGCGGGGACCGGGGCGGAGGCGCCGTCGCCGTACACCATTGCCGGATACAGCACGCCGAGCGTGGCGCGGCGGGTCTGAAGGTGCGCGGACGCCTCCACGTCCTGCCTCTGCCAGGCGTGCCGCTCCATCCGCTCCAGGGCGTCGAGTGCCGCCTCGGGACGGCCGAACCAGAGCAGGGCGTCGACCGGGGCCGAGACGTGGCGTCCCGACAGGTGGCCCTCCCGCGCCGCTTCCACGAGCGTCGGTATACGGCGGGCCGCGGTGCGTGGATCGGCTCGCCACTCGGTACGGAAGAGCATCGCCGTCGTGGTGGCGCGGTGCTGCTCGCTGCGGCCGTACTGGTAGGCGATGGACAGGCAGTTCGACGCGAGAGCCGTGTCACCGGTGGCGAGGCCCTCCTCGGCCGCCTCCAGCAGCACGCTCGCCGCGCAGTCGTTGTCGATCCGGCTGGCGGCGACCAGGTGGTGGGCCACCGCGGTCACCGGAGCGCCGTTCTTGAAGAGAAGGGTTCCGGTCCTCGTGTGCAGGGTGGCGCGCTCCTCGGCGGTCATCTCGTGCAGGACGGCCGCGCTGGCCTGCGGATGGCGCCAGGCGCCCTCCCTGAGGAAGCCGGTCTCCTCCAGGACGCCGAGTGTCAGGGAGAGGTGCCGCGGGTCCACATCCGGCAGCCGGGACAACAGCGGGATGTACTCCGGGTCGTCGAGGACGGCCATCTGCCGCGCGACGGTGCGCACATACGGATCGCACCGGTAGAGGCAGTCGAGGATGGCCCGCTCGAAACGGGGGCCGGCATGCAGTGCGAACGGTTCTCCCCGCGCGGCGGTGTCCTCGATCAGTCTGCGCACCAGCAGCGGGTTGCCCCCCGTGACGGCGAGGCAGTCCTCGGCGAGGCGCGAGGCCGCGGATTCGCCGAGCCGCGTGGCCAGCAGGGCGCGCACCCCGCCGCGGGACAGGGGAGGCAGCAGCACCCGGTGGGACATCGGCTCCGGCGGCAGCTCCGCGTTCAGCAGGACGCTGGCGGACTGCGGGGAGGGGTGCTCGCTGAGGACGATCAGCAGGGGGGCCGTACGCCGCCGGCGTGCCAGGGTGGACAGGCACAGCAGGGACGGGGCGTCCGCGTACTGGACGTCGTCGACGCTGATCAGCAGAGGCTGCGAGAGTTCCACGAGATCGTGGAGGACCGTGCCCATCTGGTGGAACAGCTGCGGGGGTATGGCCCCCGGTTCGTGGGGCGGCGCCGAGCCGCCCGAGCCCATGGCCTGGTCCAGCAGGCGGGACACACGGGTGCTGATGTGCTGGGGCAGGTCCACCGCCTGGAACAGCTGGGCCAGTATGCCGAACGGGACGGGCTGCTCGGCACGGGAGGCCGTCGCGGCGACATGGACCACCCCGAGGCGCTTGGCCTGTGCGGCGAACGCGTCGAGAAGTTC